>NZ_CP146486.1:0-1482500 GCF_041729275.1 Algoriphagus halophilus
AGACAGCCGTCCTAGAATAAGTTGACAACAAATCGACTTATTATGAAAATGTAGGAATAGAATTTCCGAAGAGGAAAAGCGAAGTCAGAAGGATTATAACTCATTTTAAATTATCACTGGTTTCGCGTGTAGAACAAGGTGAAATGACTTACAAACAAGCCCAGCGATTGTGCGATACAAGGGAAATCGACAGTTTTGGTTTGCTGTGAAACATGGTAAGCTTGGATTGGTCCAATCCACTCATCCATTTTATGAATCCTGAAAAGAAAGAAGAAACCCCTGCCCAAAGATCAAGCGACTTGAGAGAGAGCTTTCGGGAAGAGAACGGTTAAAGAATTTGATTTACTGAAGATGATCGATATTTCCGATCAGCAGCAGGCATGGGACAGCCATCAGAAAAAAGTTTTCCCCCAAACCGTCTGGCGCCTCAGAGAAGAAAAAACAATAACAAGTATTTCCAGTCTCTTTGGGAGAAAAAGCTGATCAGTCGCCAAGCTTTACATCAGGCAGAAACAGAGCATTGAATGAAAAGAAGAACTGTCTGAAAGATTAAAACCGCTGTTATTGGAGAAGCGGATGAAGATGCCCCGTCTGGGCACCAGAAACTGTATTATTTACTAGAGGATCAATTCAGTGAAATGGGAGTCAAATTGGGTAGGAGATGGCCTTTTTGGCTTATTTAAGAGAGGAAAAGATGTTGGTCAAACCTTGAAAAGCTATACCAAGACCAATTATTCAAAACACTGGCTGAAAAGCTATCCCAACCTGTTAAAGGAACTCAAACTACCAGAATGGAAGAGGTATTTGTCATGATATAACTTATGTAAGAAGTAAAGAGAGGACACATTATCTAAGTTTAGTTACGGATGCTTTTACAAGGAAAATCATGGGATATGAGCTCAGGATGATATGGGCACAGAGCATGTGTAAAGGTATCATTGCAAATGGCCATCAAAACACGGAAAACCAAATGGCCGTTGATTCATCACCTGACAGAGGTTACAACACGTTCATCTTTATACCAGCAAACATTGCAGGAAGAAATCCAGACATCCATGACCGATGGATACGACTGCTATCAGAATGCTCTTACAGTGGTTAATGGAATATTGAAACAGGAGTTTCTTGTGGAAACCTGTAATACTGGACAGGATCTGAAAAATATATTGAAGAGTCAGTAAATACTATAATCAGGAGAGACCACATTTAAGCCTGAATATGAAAAACTCCTGATCAAGTACATCAAAAAACCGAGGAAGAAAATCAACCTCGGTCTCAAATTCATTAATTTAAACCTGTCAATCTATTTTAGGACGATAAACTAAAAAAGGTGGTCAATTGACCACCTTTTTTTATTGATTACCTTACAAATTAGGCATTTTTCTTTTCTTGAACTTCCTTACGGATATCTTGTGCCATATTCTTCAAGTCTTGCATTCCTTTCCTAACTCTAGTGCCGGCAGCTTGGTTGCCTTTTTCATAGAATTTTTCAAAATCGGCTTCTAAGCCATTTACAAGATCTCGGACTTCACTAAATCTGCTCATAGTAAAAGTGATTATTGTTTAGGTTGATGATAAGTTTATTCCGTTCAATATAGCCTAAATACTTGCTAAATCAATCAGGAGGGCATTTTTTTTGAATTTTTTTTTATTCTCCAAAAGAAATTGCCAACTCTGAATTCTTATAAATTCCTGATGTAAGTTTTTCCTTGATTTCAGCAAAGGCTTTCACTGTTTCTTCTACATCGGATAAGGTATGTACCGAAGTTGGGATCAACCTCAAGATAATCATTCCTTTAGGAACAACTGGGTAAATGACCACCGAACAGAAGATTCCGTAGTTTTCTCTTAAATCATGGGATAGCGCTGCAGCTTCTCCTACAGTACCGTTTAAGACTACTGGTGTCACCGGTGAGTTTGATTTTCCGGTGCTAAAACCATTGTTATGCAATCCGTCTCTTAATGCATTTACAATTTTCCAAAGATTATCCTTTAGCTCAGGTTTGGTTTGAAGTAACTCTAATCTTTTTAAAGCTCCTTCTACCAATAACATTGGAAGGGACTTGGCAAAGATTTGAGAACGCATGTTAAAACGTAAGTAATGGATCACTTTTTCATTACCCGCGATGAAAGCACCAATAGAGGCCATTGATTTTGCAAAGGTCGAGAAGTATAAATCTACTTCCTCAATTACACCTTGCTCTTCATGTGTACCTGCTCCTGTTTTACCCATGGTTCCAAAACCATGTGCGTCATCCACGAGTAATCTGAAATCAAATTTATTCTTTAGCGCACAAATTTCTTTCAATTTTCCTTGATCTCCAGTCATACCGAATACACCTTCGGTAATCAATAAAATTCCACCGCCAGTTTCCGCGGCTAATTTAGTGGCTCTTTCAAGTTGCTTTTCACAATTGTCGATGTCATTATGAGGGAATACGTAACGTTTACCCATATGCATTCTTAATGCATCTATAATACAAGCGTGACATTCAGAATCATACACTACGACGTCTTTTCTATCCAATAGTGCATCAATTACAGACATGATGCCTTGGTATCCGTAGTTGAGTAAATATGCTTTTTCTTTACCCACGAATTTGGCAAGTTCATCCTCTAATTTTTCATGAAGATTGGTTTGGCCTGACATCATTCTAGCTCCCATAGGATAGGCTGCTCCCCATTTAGCAGCTGCATCAGCATCTGCTTTACGAACTTCAGGGTGGTTAGCTAGCCCAAGGTAGTTATTCAAACTCCATGTCAATACTTCCTTTCCTTGGAACATCATTCGTGGAGCAATTTCCCCTTCTAGTTTGGGAAACATAAAATAACCATCTGAATACTTAGAATGTTTGCCCAGTGGGCCCATATTCGTTTTTAATTTAGCAAATAGATCCAAAGTGATTTTTTATTTTAGGTGTGTGCTATTACGATTAAGAAATTGTGATCTTTTCTTGTAAAATCCGTCAAAAATAAAACTTTAATGCCGTCTAAGCAAAAAACGATTTTCGTTTCCAAGCTTTCTTAACATAACTTGGATAAATTTCTTTACTTAGCCAACGACCCAAATAAAACTTAATAAACCAAAAAAAGCATGCCTAACATCAAAAAACTTTTAATAGCCAATAGAGGTGAGATAAGCTTAAGGATCATGAGAACAGCAAAGGAAATGGGAATTCAAACTGTAGCCGTATACAGTGAAGCGGATCGCCTTTCTCCCCATGTGAAGTTTGCGGATGAGGCAGTTTGTCTAGGACCAGCCGCATCTTCAGAATCCTACCTTTTAGGAGATAAAATTATTGAAGTGTGTAAAGAATTAAATGTAGATGCTATTCATCCTGGCTATGGCTTTCTTTCGGAAAATGCAGGTTTTGCAAAAAAAGTTACTGATTCCGGTTTGATTTTCGTCGGACCTTCTCCAGAATCCATTGAGGTGATGGGGAGTAAATTAGCTGCTAAACAAGCGGTAGGGAATTACAATATTCCATTGGTTCCGGGTACCGAAGAAGCTATTTCAGATATCCCTGCTGCCAAGAAAATTGCAGCACAAATTGGGTATCCAATTTTAATTAAGGCCAGTGCTGGGGGAGGTGGAAAAGGGATGAGGATTGTGGAGAATGAAGCTGAATTTGAAAGCCAAATGGATCGGGCAATTAGTGAGGCAATCTCCGCATTTGGAGATGGTGCAGTTTTTATAGAAAAATTTATTACCTCACCCAGACATATTGAAATTCAGGTTTTAGGAGACCAGCAAGGCAATATTGTTTATTTATTTGAAAGAGAGTGTTCCATCCAAAGAAGGCATCAAAAAGTAATTGAAGAAGCACCTTCGGCAGTGGTGACTCCTGAAATGAGGGAAGCGATGGGAAAAGCTGCTGTTGGAGTGGCAAAAGCCTGTAATTATTATGGTGCAGGAACGGTTGAATTTATTGTAGATGATGCCTTGAATTTTTATTTCCTGGAAATGAATACTCGACTACAAGTAGAACATCCTGTGACAGAAATGATTACGGGGAAGGATTTGGTCAAAGAACAGATTCTAATTGCTGAAGGCAATCCACTTTCCTTCTCCCAAAAAGACATAAGCATCCATGGACATGCGATTGAAGTAAGGGTATATGCTGAAGACCCCAAGAATAATTTCCTTCCGGATATTGGTACTTTGGAAACTTACCAGCGACCACAAGGTCCTGGTGTTAGGGTGGATGATGGGTTTGAAGAAGGGATGAAGATTCCTATTTATTATGATCCTATGATCTCAAAATTGATCACCCACGCATCCACAAGAGAAGCTGCTATTGAAAGAATGATCAGGGCTATAGAAGAATATCAAATTACAGGAATCCAAACTACCTTGGGTTTTTGCAAATTTGCGTTGAATCATGAAGCTTTTGTCTCTGGAAATTTTGATACCAAATTTGTTGAACGGTATTTCAATCCTGAATCCTTGGATCCAACTTTTTCTAAGGAAGAAGAAGAGTTACTCGCTGCCCTGGCGGTAGAGTTTTTTGATAAATCCAAAAAAGAGTTGGTGCAAAAACCCAAACAAGAAAAAGCAGCAACAGTTTCAGCTTGGAGAAATAGATTAGATTAAGAATGGCAGAAATCCTACCAATTAGGGCCTGGAGATACCATGATCGTCTTTTGGGTAAAATGGAGGAGTTGACCGCTCCTTTATTTGATGTGGTATCTTCCAAGCAAAGAGAGTTATTGTATGAAAACCCATTCAACAGCATTCATCTTTCTGTTCCCAATGGACCTAATCCAGCAGAAAAAGCTCGAAATACCTTGAGAAAATGGAAACAAGAACAACTAATTGTCCAAGATGGGGAGCCTGGAATCTATGTGTATTATCAATATTTCAGATTACCTGGAGAGCATGATGCAAGATGTAGAAAAGGTTTTATAGCCCATATTAAGGCATACGATTGGGATGAAAAAGTAATCCTAAGGCATGAAAACACGATTGTCCATGCAGTAAATGATCGAATTGATTTATTGAAGTCTACAGAAATACAAGCTAGTCCCACTCATGGATTGTATGAAGACCCAGAGAATCAACTGGAGGCTTTTATGGATGAAGCGATGGAAAAACCTATCTATGAATTAGAGGATTACCAAGGAGTGAGAGAGGTCCTTGCTGTCATCCGAAATCCTCAAATCATTGCCAAGTTTTTGACTGTTTTAAAAGATAAACAGGTGATATTGGCTGATGGTCATCACCGTTTAGAAGGAGCCATTCAATACCGGAAATCCAAACAACCAACTGCTTCCAAATCAAAATGGAATGGATTTGATTACCATATGATGTATTTAACAAATACGAATGGGAACCATTTAAAAATTCTTCCCACACATCGGATTTTTAAAGCATTGGAATTAAGTAATCATGAATTTATTCAAGCGTTACAAGAATGGTTTGAGGTGAAAAAATTTCATGACCAAGAAGAGTTGGGTGGTTATTCCTTTACCAAAAAATGGTCTTATGGGTTGATTTTGAAGGAAGAAAGTTATTTACTCCAGTTGAAACCTGAGAAATTTGATGAAATAGAATCCAATTTTCCGGAAATCATTAAAAAGTTAGATCTGGCTGTATTACACAGCTTGGTTTTCGATAAGATTTTGGGAATTCCATTGGAAGAACAGCGCTTTCAGAAAATATCAACTATGAGAGAAATTTTTCCAGATGTATCCATGAAGTCCAATCTGGAAAGGCTAGCTTTGCAGTCATCACTCGCGAATTGGAATTGAGTCAGGTTCTAGAGGTTTGTAGGTCCGGGTATGTGATGCCTCAAAAATCGACTTACTTTTATCCTAAAGCTTTGGGAGGCTTACTTTTTGCGAGTATTAATCAACAAGAATTCGAATTCGATTATGGAGCCTTTTTTAAATAGCTTGAAGAGCAAAAAGATAATTCTTGCATCCAACTCACCAAGAAGGCAGGAGTTATTAAAGGGACTGGAAGTTGAATTTGAGGTTCGTCCCACTTCAGTAGAGGAGAAGATTCCTGCAGACATGAAACCTGAGTTTGTGGCTGCCTACCTTAGCAAATTGAAGGCGGAATCCTTCTTGGATGAATTAAGTGAAAATGAACTCTTAATTACTTCCGATACAGTAGTGATTCAAGATGGGCATGTGTTAGGGAAGCCTAATAACGAAGAGGAAGCTTTTGATATGCTTAAAAGTCTTTCAGGTACAAGTCATGTAGTGATGACTGCGGTTACTTTTAGAGATCATAAAAGACAACTAACTGTGGAGGATGAAACCCAAGTTACTTTTAGGTTTTTGGAAGAGGAAGAGATATGGCATTATATCAAAAACTATAGTCCTATGGACAAAGCGGGTGCTTATGGAATCCAAGAATGGATAGGATATATAGGAGTAACCAAAATGGAGGGTTCCTATTTTAATGTGATGGGATTTCCCTTGCATTTGGTCTATGAACAGTTAAAAAAATGGTCATAAAAAAAGCCCCGATTAATCGGGGCTTTTTTTGATTAATTGGCATTAGCAGCTGGCCCAGCTTTAGGGGCTTCCATTTTAACTACTTTATCTCCTTCTTTCAACTGCTTGGAGACTACAAAGTATGGGCCTGAGATGATTTCTTCTCCCTCAGTAATGCCTTCTAATACTTCAATGTTTTCGAAATCAGAAATACCAGTTTTGATTTCTTTCAATTTCGCAACTCCATTTTCACTTACAAATACCAATTCTTTTGGTTTTGTCGTACCACCGGCCAAGGTATCTACCATGTTATCTCTGGTAGTAACTGCTGATAATGGGACAGACAAAGTATTGTTTTTAGATGTGGTGATGATATCCACAGAAGCAGTCATTCCTGGACGGAAAGGATATTTTTTGCCTTGGGCTACCAAGTCTTGGTAAGAGCTATTCAAGATTCTGATTTTTACTTTAAACTCGGTTACAGCATCTGCGGAAGCTTTGGTGTTGGCAGTATTAGCAATACTGGTTACTACACCTTTAAATTTCTTACCGGTAGAAGAATAAGAATCAACATCAATAATGGTAGTATCACCCATGCTAAGTCGGATAATGTCATTTTCATTGACATCTACACGTACTTCCATTTTAGAAAGATCTGCAATAGTAAGCATTTCTGTACCTGCCATTTGTTGAGTACCTACTACACGTTCTCCTTTTTCAACCAATAAGTTGGAAACAATTCCATCCACCGGAGAATATACATTGGTCAACCTTAAGTTTTCTGCCGCCTCATTCACGGTAGCTTGTGAACTTTTAACGATAAATTCCGAAGCAATCACGTTTTGTTTAGCTGCTTCAAGGTCTTTCTGAGCAGTGATATAATTGGCTTGGGCAGTTTCAAAATCAGCTTCAGAAATTGCTTTTTGTTCAAACAATGTCTTCTGTCTATTGAAGTTCAATTCAGCCTGGGTGAATTGAGCTTCGGATCTTTGTAAGCTGGCTCTAGCTTGGGAAAGATTTGCCATTTGCTGATTTAAGTTGGCTTTTGATCTATCCAATGCAGAGATGAAGTTGTCAGGACGAATTTTGACTAACAATTTGCCCTCAGCGACAGAATCACCTTCTATCACATTCAATTCTATAATTTCACCCGCAACATCAGGAGATAATTTCACCTCAACTTCTGGTTGGATTTCTCCAGAGGCACTTACCTTTTCAATGATCTGAGTCTTTTTTGCCTGGGCAAATTCCACTTCGATTTCCTTTGCTCCTCCAACCCATCCTGCAGAACGGCCGATGATTGCAAAAACAATAATTAATCCTACTGCTCCGAGTAGGTAATACAATAGCTTGTTCGACTTCTTATTAGCCATGGTTTAGTTTAAGTTAATAGGATTACCCAAGTAAAAATCAAGAACTTTTCTCTGAAAATATAAGTGTATTTATCATAAATCAATTGCGACTGAGCGCTGAAAAGATTGTTTTGAGCAATTTGAAAATCAACAGAGTTGATTGCCCCTAAATCAAATCGTTGCTGAGCAATTCTATAAGATTCTTCCAAACTCTCTACTCTTTTAAGGGAAGCTTGATAGGACTGCTCTGATGCCAATGCATTGGTATACGCAGTTTCAATGTCCTGTCGAAGCTGATTTCTTGCTTCAATTTCAGCAACTTCTGCCAGGCTTTTTGCACTCTAGCCCGCTGTACAGAAGCTTTATTGGCCATTCTAGAGAAAATAGGCACGCTCAAAGAAATTCCAGCAGATTGTGAAAAGTTGAAATCCAATTGGGTTCCAAATTTTTCATCATACAAATCCACATAGTTTGTACCTAAGTTACCTCCAATGTTAATGGAAGGGTAGAAGCCAGCTTTAGCAAGTTTTACTCCATATTCAGCACTTTGAACTCCTAAGGAAGCTGCTTTGATTTCAGGCATCACTTCCTCCGCTGTTTCGAAGATAGTCGCTGAAGACTCGGTAACCATAAACGTATCATCAATGGTTAGTTCTGGTTTTACAATCTGAAAATCAGGAGTGTAAGGTATTTGAAGAGCCTGAGCAAGATTTAATAATGAGATAGTCAATGTAGCTTTGGCATTGATTAAATCCACATTATTGGTTGCCAATTGTGACTGTAAATCAAGTTGATCCGAATAAGGCAAAGAACCCGCATTTACAAGTTTTGTAGTCCGTTCTAATTGCTCTTCTGTAGTTTTATATTGATTCTCCGCAATTTTAACCTGCTCTTGGTTAAAGACCACATTGATATAAAGATTGATCACATTCAAAGTGATCGAATTCTTTGTTGCTTCAATATTATAATAACCTTGCTCCAAGTTTACCTTGGATTGCTTGATAGAATTATTAACTCTTCCAGCATTAAATATTGGTGCATTTGCGTTTGCATTCAAGTTAACATTACCAATTCTTTGGGTCTCAAATAAGTTGGTTGCCGGGTTAATCGATCTACCCCAATTAAAATTGGTGGAACCTCCGGCCGTCAAATTTGGATACCTTGCACCTTGATTTTGAAGTAAGGCGGCCTCATTGGTTTGTTGGTTTAATTCACTTCTCTTTAAGTTCAAGTTGTTTTCCAAAGCTATATTTACCGCAGTCTCCAGGTCGTAGGGACCTGTGTATTCCTGTTGGGCAAAAACTCCAAAAACCGTACTTGCCAAAAAAGCTAAGCTTAAAAAGCATTTCTTCATGTGTTTGTGCGTAGTTAAAGGTCAATGTCAGGTATATAAATTAATTCTTTGATCCAAGGAAGTGATTTAAGGTATTCAATAGTAATCCCTTTAATTCCGGAGTCCATTTCAATAACATGACATGCTCGATCATGTTTACCTTTTCTGGAAACAGACATGGTGGCAATATTGGTTTTTTCTTGGGCGATAACACTTGAAATAAATGCGATGGCTCCAGAGACATCTTCTGCTTTGATTATTAAAGTATGATCTTTGGCAGAAAAATTTGCAACAAATCCATCTACTTCAGAGATATTGATAATCCCACCTCCCAAACTTTCTCCCACTACTTCAACAGATCTATCACCTTTGACCAAATTTAGTTTAATGGTATTGGGGTGATGTATGGAAGAATTACCAATGGACTTGAATTTATACTCAAATCCAACTTCTTCCGCAATGCTTAATGCATCCTTTATTCTAGGGTCATCCGTCTTAAAATCCATAAGACCACCAATGATTGCCCGATCACTTCCATGGCCTTCATAGGTTCTTGCAAATGAATTATAAAATGTGATGAGCGCAGAATCAGGTTTTCCTCCTAATACTCTAATAGCAGCTCTTGCAATTCTCACTACCCCGGCTGTATGAGAAGAGGATGGCCCAATCATTACCGGACCAATCATATCAAAAACGCTACTCTTATTTGCCATCTCTTTTTTGGGTTCAATATTAGTGCTAAGCTAAATAGACTTTCGTTATTAAGCCCAAAAATGTCATTTATCACTGAATTTTCCTCATATGGGTAATTTTCTTTATTAGATTTAACAAGTTCAATTAATGACAATTTAGAAAACTGACCGTATTTGAACAGTTTATGAGCGATTTTGAAACAAATTTTATTTTAGATAGCCAGACGAGATCGTGGCAACCAATTAAAGATATAAAAATTCCAAATAGAGCTATGAATTTTGGGGATGGTCTCTTTGAATCTATGGTTTTTGTTGGGGGAAAGATTCGATATGTTCACAAGCACTTGGCTCGGTTAAAGTATGGCATGGAACTGCTCCAATTGAAAATGGATTCTGTAAATCTTGAGGAAATTGAATCATTGATGAATAGGTTGTTACCCAAGGAAAATTTTCGGATTCGATGGAATGTATATAGAGCTGAATCTGGTACTTATACGCCCACTACTCAAGAAGTCATCCAAACCCTACACATCAAGGAATTTAAACCGCCGGTTATGGTTAAGAAATTGGCCTATATATCTAAAAAGATCCATGTTTACCCCACATATTGGTGCAATGCCAAAACCTTAAACTCTTTGACTTATGTATTGGCTAATCAGGAAAGGACTGAGTATGAAATGGATGAGGTAATTCTTTTGGATCAAAGAGGGTTTATCTCGGAAGCTGGCTCTTCCAACGTATTTTGGAAAATAGGTGACGAGGTTTTTACTCCATCCCTTAAATGCTCTTGTATAGCAGGAGTAGGAAGAGCAGCGATTCTTGAGCGATTAAGGGCTCAACATTTAGAGATTCATGAAGGAATGTATTTGCCAGAACATTTGGCTAAAGCAAGTAGTGTTTGGGTGAGTAATGCGATAGGAATTAGTTATTTGGAGAATGTAAATGGGGTTAAATACGCTACTGATCCACTTCCTTTTTTAGATCAGATTTTTGAATAAGTTGATAATCCCAATAATTTATTTTCTGACCTTTAGATGAAAACCCTATATTTAACGCCTTGTCTTGATTTTAGACTTGAATAATAATCTATTAAGCCCAAACACCAACCTAAATTAATATGCTTTTAGAACCCTTAGATCTGATTGTTTTCGTTGGATACTGTATGCTCATCATTGGGATGGGCCTTTTTGTATCCAGAGAAAAGAAAGGACATGTAAAAAATTCCTCTGATTACTTTCTAGCATCCAAAGCGCTCCCTTGGTGGGCCGTCGGAGCATCCTTGATTGCATCCAATATTTCAGCCGAACAATTTATTGGAATGTCTGGATCTGGATTTGCCATGGGATTGGCAATTTCAACCTATGAATGGATGGCAGCAGCAACCTTATTAGTGGTCGCAATTTTCTTTTTACCAGTCTACTTTAAAAAGGAATCTATACCATGCCTGGCTTTTTGCTAGATCGATATGATACTAGGGTAAGAACTACCATGGCTATATTTTGGCTTTTATTGTATGTCTTCGTAAACCTTACTTCTGTATTATACTTAGGTGCTCTTAGTTTAAATACCATCTTGGATGTACCTATGATATGGGGTATTGTGGGCCTGGCAGCATTTGCCATGCTTTATTCCATTTATGGTGGTTTGAAAGCGGTTGCATGGACTGATGTAGTCCAAGTAGTTTTCTTAGTAGCCGGTGGATTGGCTACCACTTACATTGCCTTGCAAATGGTTGGTTCTGGAGATGCATGGGAGGGGTTAAGCCTCTTGAGAAAAGAAGTTCCAGGTCACTTTACCATGATTTTCTCCAAAGGTGAAATGATGATTCCTGATGGATCAGGAGGAGTGAAAGATGCCTATTTGGATCTTCCCGGTATTTCGGTTCTAATTGGAGGAATGTGGATTACCAATTTAAGTTATTGGGGATTCAATCAATACATTACCCAAAGAGCTTTGGCTGCCAAAAGTCTTGATGAGGCTCAAAAAGGGATGATTTTCGCAGGCTTTTTGAAGTTGTTGATGCCTTTGATCGTAGTAATTCCAGGTATTGCAGCATTTGTCATAGTAGAGAATGGAATAGATTTAAGTTTCATGGAGTCAATGAAAGATCCTGCAACTTCAATTATAAAATCTGACAGAGCATACCCTACCTTATTACAATTACTGCCGGTAGGTTTGAAAGGATTGGCATTTGCAGCCTTGACTGCCGCGATTGTTTCTTCTTTGGCATCTATGGCCAATAGTACCTCCACTATTTTTACCATGGATATTTATAATAAATACATCGGTAAAGGAGCATCTGAAACCAAACAAGTAAAAGTAGGAAGAATTACCGCCTTGGTGGCATTTGGATTGGCATCTTTGGTAGCTCCTGCATTAGGAGCATTGGATCAAGCTTTTCAGTTTATTCAGGAATATACAGGCTTTATTAGCCCTGGGGTATTTGCGATTTTCTTCTTTGGGGTATTCTGGAAAAAAACCACATCCAATGCCGCATTGGTAGGAGCTGCTTTGAGTATTCCACTATCTATCGTACTGAAAATAGCCTTCCCAGGACTTCCTTTCATCGATCGCATGGGGGTAGTGTTCCTAATATTGGCAACATTGATGATAATTATCAGTTTGGTAGAGGGTAAAGGAAAAGACCATCCAAACAGTATAGATATCAATAAAGAACTTTTCAAAACCAGTACTTCATTTAAAATTGGTGCAGTATTAATTGCGGGAATTACTGCAGCGCTTTATATCGTGTTCTGGTAAAAAAATATTCAAATGAGACAGTTATTATTAGGGTTAGATATAGGTAGCTCTTCTATCAAGGCATCCTTATTAGATGCTGATACTGGAAAAGCAATCGTAGCGAAGGCATTCCCTGAAGAGGAAATGACCATTGAGGCACCACACGAAGGCTGGGCTGAACAAGATCCAGAAATGTGGTGGAAATACATTAAAGAATCCAGTAGATATGTGCTTCAAAAAGCAAGTGTAAAAAGTGGAGAATTAAAGGGGATTGGAATTGCTTACCAAATGCATGGATTGGTATTGGTGGATAAAACCAACAGGTTTTAAGACCTTCGATCATCTGGTGTGATAGTAGAGCTGTTAGCATAGGTGAAAAAGCTTTTCAAGACTTAGGGAAAGATTATTGTCTTCCGCACCTTTTAAATTCTCCTGGGAATTTTACAGCATCTAAGCTTAGATGGGTCATAGAAAATGAACCTGAATTGGCTTCAAAAATTGATAAAATCATGTTACCAGGTGATTTTATTGCAATGAAGCTGACAGGAGAAGTGCTCACTTCAGAGACAGGTTTATCAGAAGGTGTCTTTTGGGATTTCAAAGAAAATGGGATCAGTGAAAAGGTGATCGAAAATTATGGAATAACTAAAGATTGATCCTAAAGCTGTACCTTCCTATTCTATACAAGGAAAGGTGACTCAAGATGCAACTGATGAGACTGGCATAGAAGCAGGGGTTCCAGTCGCTTATCGAGCAGGTGATCAGCCTAATAATGCGTTCTCTTTGCAGGTGTTGAAACCAGGAGAACTTGCCACCACGGCAGGAACTTCAGGTACAGTATACGGAGTTTGTGATACACCCCTATATGACCCATTGTCTAGGGTGAATACTTTTGTTCATGTAAATCATACCAAAGAGAAGCCTTCCTATGGAGTATTACTTTGTGTGAATGGCACAGGTATTTTGAACAGCTGGATTAAGAAACTGATGGGGGCTGGGAAGATAGATTATGATGAAATGAACAACTTAGGAAGTTCTGCTCCTATAGGTTCTGGTGGCCTGACCTTTATTCCTTTTGGGAATGGAGTAGAGCGAATTATGCAAAACAAACATGTAGGGGCTCATTTACTTGGGTTGGATTTGTTGAAGCATGATAAGAAGCATATGATCAGAGCCGCACAAGAAGGAATTGTATCGGCATTGACTTTTGGCTTTAGAATTATGCAGGATATGGGAATGGATTTGAAAACAGTGAAAGCTGGAAAAGCCAACATGTTCCTTAGCCCTATATTTAGAAAGACCTTTGTTCACATGAATAAAGTGGTTTTGGAACTTTATGATACAGATGGAGCACAAGGAGCCGCACGGGGAGCAGGAATCGGAATCGGCTTGTTTTCAAGTGAAAGCGAAGCCTTTGCTGGATTGGAATTGTTGGAAACCATTGAGCCCAATGAACAATTCTATGAGCCTTATGAAGAAGTCTATGCCCATTGGAAATACCAATTGGAACAGATTCAAAATTTAAAATTATAATTGCAAGATTAAACCTATTAAGTCAAACCTAAATATTAGAAACATGTCAAAACAGTATTTCCCAAATATCGACAAGATTCCTTTTGAAGGGAAGGACAGTGATAATCCGTTGGCGTTTAGATTTTACGATGAAAATCGGATCATCCAAGGGAAAACCATGAAAGAGCATTTCAAGTTTTCCATTGCCTATTGGCATTCTTTCTGTGCTACTGGTTCAGATCCTTTTGGCCCAGGTACCATTGTTCATCCTTGGGATGCCAATCCAGATCCAGTGCAGAGAGCCAAAGATAAAATGGATGCTGCATTTGAGTTCATCACTAAAATCGGAGCTCCTTATTATTGTTTCCATGATGTCGATCTGATCGATGAAGGAAAAGATATCGCAGAGTACGAGCAGCGTATGAAAATCATTGTTGATTACGCAAAGCAAAAGCAAGCAGAAACTGGAGTGAAATTATTATGGGGTACTGCCAATGTATTCAGTAATCCTCGATACATGAACGGAGCATCGACCAATCCGGACTTTGATGTATTGGCTTATGCAGCTACCCAAGTGAAGAACTCCATCGATGCAACGATTGCTCTTGGAGGGGAAAATTATGTGTTCTGGGGAGGTCGTGAAGGTTACATGTCTTTGTTAAATACAGATATGAAACGCGAAACAGAGCATTTGGCGAAATTCTTATCCATGGCAAGGGATTATGCTAGAAAGAATGGATTCAAAGGTACTTTCTTCATAGAACCAAAACCAATGGAGCCAACCAAGCACCAATATGATTATGATGCTGCAACGGTGGTTGGATTTTTAAGACATCACGGATTGGATAAGGACTTTAAATTAAATATTGAAGTAAACCATGCTACCCTGGCTGGTCATACCTTCCAACATGAACTTCAAGTGGCAGCCGATGCAGGAATGCTGGGAAGTATTGATGCCAACAGAGGAGACTACCAAAATGGTTGGGATACAGATCAATTTGCATTGAACCTTCAGGAATTAACAGAAGCGATGTTGGTGATCCTAAATTCTGATGGAATCCAAGGTGGTGGAGTGAACTTTGATGCAAAAATCAGAAGAAACTCCACAGACCCTGAAGATTTATTCCTCGCACACATTGGAAGTATGGATGCTTTTGCCAGAGGAATGTTGATCGCAGAAGATATCTTGAAAAAATCAGATTATCTTGAAAGAAGAAAGAATCGCTATGCAAGTTATGATTCCGGAAAAGGAAAAGAGTTTGAAGATGGTGCCTTGACATTGGAAGATTTGCGTAACTACGCAGCTGCCAAAGGCGAGCCTGCCATGACTAGCGGTAAACAAGAATACTTCGAAAACTTGTTGAACAGGTTTATTTAATCTGCCTTAAATAAAGAAAGATGAAGAGTCCCGATGAAGTTTTGCTTCATCGGGCTTTTTGTTTTCTAAAACGGAAGGATTGGGAGCCCAGATCTGTATTTCATTATTCTTTCCACTATCGATTAGGGATAAAATTTTGAGATTAAGAGAATGGAGGTCCATTAAGGTCAATTGCCAAACTACCATGACTAAATGGGTGAATACCCTATAAGTATCAAGTATATATTGGACTTTAAGGAATATTAAGGTAGAAATACAAGGCAGTAGTATATCATTTCAAAAAAATGTCAATTTTCAATAGTAAACCCTAAAATCTATGAAGCGTTATTTAGCTGTCCTACTTTTAATTTGGAATTTTGGCTGTGATTCAGACAAGTTTGAATCTGAAGTAATGATGCCAAAACTTTTCGAAGAGGGTATGGTGCTTCAAAGAGAACAGAAAATCTCTGTTTGGGGAAGAGGGATTCCTACTAAAAAGTTCGAGTTTCAATAGCTGGATTATTAGGTAGCACAGAGGTAAATGCGGATAGTACCTGGTCGATCAAGCTTCCAGCATCTAAAGCCGGAGGTCCTTATATTCTTGAGGTAAATAATACGCAAATAAAAGATGTCTACATTGGGGATGTTTGGTTGGCAGGAGGTCAATCCAATATGGAATGGGCGTTAAAATCTGCTGTCATTGGAGCTGATCAAGAGATAGAAGAAGGAGGATTTCCGAAAATCCGATTTTTTAAAGTTCCCAAGTCATATAGCGCAAGACCTCAAAATGAGCTAGAAGGTGGGGAATGGGAGGTAGCTACTCCGGAAAATATGCCTGACTTTTCTGCTGTGGCTTGGTTTTTCGCAAAACGAAATCACTTAGAGAAAAATGTTCCAGTAGGTATTATTGAATCGAACTGGGGTGGTACACCCGCTGAAGGATGGACTGAATTATCGGTTTTGGCAGGAATGAATGCTTCCTATAGTAAAGAGGCACTTGATATCTTGGAAAACCAGGATACGTGGCAAGAGGAGGTATTCGCGAATGAGGAGAGAAGGGCTCTACGGGATCAACTAGTTCCAAAACCAGATTCCTTAAAAGCCTTGGAAGTTGCCAGTGTAAAATATAATGATAGCCAATGGAAAAAGGTCAATCTACCCCAATCCAATCCATTAGAGCACATCGCATGGGTTCGGAAGGTCTTTCAAGCGAATTCTACTGAAGCAGCTACGCTTCATTTGCCTAGAATAGACCAAATGGGCTATGTTTATCTGAATGGGAATTTACTTCATTACAAAGATTGGGGAACTACTACTCCCGATTTGGAAATTCCAGCATCTAGCCTCTTGGAAGGAAACAATGTATTGACAATAAGAGCGGTCAATACTTGGAATAATCAGCCAAGTATAGGGGCCACAGGTGAAATGTATATCCTGCAAGGGGACAAAAAGATCTCTCTGGAAGGTATTTGGAGCTATTCAAATAATAAGGTAGAACCTTTGCTTCCAAAAGTAGATTTTCTGAATTGGAAGCCAGGAATGATGTTCAATGCCATGATCTATCCATTAATCAATTATCCCATTAAAGGGGCAATATGGTATCAAGGAGAGAGTAATGCAGGAAGGGCTGAAGAATACCATGAGTTGTTTGCTGCCATGATTACCAATTGGAGAAAAGTATGGGGTCTTGGCGATTTTCCATTTCTGTTTGTTCAATTGGCCAATTTTATGGAAAGGAAATCCCCCCAGCCAGATAGCAATTGGGCTTATTTAAGAGATGCGCAGAAGGAGACCTTAGATTTACCCAATACAGGAATGGCGGTAATTATCGATATTGGAGAGTCAGGGGATATACATCCAAAAAATAAAAAAGAGGTGGGTGAAAGGTTATGGCTACAAGCGAGGAAAGTAGCTTATAAGGAAAAGCTTGTTTCCTCTGGGCCTGTCTTAGAATCTGCCACTTTAAGGGATGGAACCATGGTGTTAAATTATTCAGAAGTTGGTGAAGGGCTTCAAACTTCCGATAATTCAGAGTCAGTTAAAGGATTCATTATCTCCGATTCAAGAGGGAATTTTACAGAGGCCAAAGCAGTGATTACTGGGAATAATGAAATTACCATTGAAACAGAAAGGGCAAATATTTCTGAAATCAGGTATGCTTGGGCGGATAACCCAGAAGTCAATTTGATCAATCATCTAAATTTACCCGCTGTGCCATTTAGGTATCGCTTTGAGGAAGAATAAGCTGCCAAAATGAAACTAGTCTTGATTATTGCATGGATTCCAATTCTACATCCAACTTATTTAATTCCTCTACTTTTCTTTGATATTCCTCTTTGGAAGGTACTTTAGCTACATTTTCCAGAAAGTCAATGGTGGAAAATAAAACACCTTCCCAATCTCCAGAGGTGATGGAGCTTCCAATGACATGGTCTCCTGCATCAGGAAAAGCCGCCTTTCTTTTCAGGCTCTCCGGTGTTCCCAGTTGATCAAACATTTCTAACATTTTAGGGACAGAAACGACAAAATCTTGTTCTTGCTCACTTTTGTAATAATATCCAAGAAAAAGGGGTTGATTGATTTTTCTAAAAGTCTCTTCATTCATCATGCTATACATCAAAATCCCCAGACTTTTGTAGGCATTGTAATGATATTCCTCAGACCAATATTTTGCTTTTTCGCCTTCTCTTGGCTGAGTCTTCATTTTATTTTCCATCCAGGTCCATTGCATGATTTTTTTCATCCAAGGCGTAAATAAATTATTGAGGGTTTCTCCATTGTCTCTTATGGCAGGAGAATAAACGACCACAGATTTTAGATCAGGTTGTTGACTAGCCAAAAGAAGTGTCAATGCTCCTCCCATTGAAGTGCCCATTACAATGACTGAATCTCCTAGGTTTTTTCCTATTTGATAAGCTTCTCCAGCTGCATCAGCAAGCTTTTGAGCAGACAAATATTCCATGCCATTTTCACGTTTGATTCCATGCTCTGGAAGCCTTGTGACAAATAAATTTGCGCCAAAATGAGCTGCTAAAAAGCGGTGAACCGGATCTCCCTCCATGGGACTTGCTCCAAAACCATGAATGTAGACGATGGAATAGGGGTCTTCCTTTTATTAGTACTATCGGCCCAAATGATGTAAGCTTCGTTACCGGGCTTTAGCCCTTTTACAGTATCCTCTCGTTGAGCTACATATTGCTCAATTTCAGCCAATCGAGTAGGGATCTGTGGATAATTAATGATCAGCTCCTGCTTTTCTTCTTTTGGCCCCACCATATAGAGGATCGCAAAAAGCATGGCCGCACCGAATATTCCTAAAAAGATTTTGCGTAACATGTTGGTTCGTTAATTTTCAAATAGGATTTATGGAATCCTGTAAATGCTTGAATTCCCAAGCCAAATATACTATAGATCTAAGCTATTTTGAATGATCCCAGGTCTTGTGATTTTCAATTTAAATAAATCAGGTAAGTTCTTATCGTTCAAAACCATAATCCCTTTCAACCAAACAAATCCTGGTTTTAAAAGACGCATACCATTTTTCTCTTCCCATTTGTTGTGCCAACAAATGGTCACTTTGGGCTTTCCAATGCTTAATGGAATCTAGATCTTTCCAATAGCTAACGGTAATTCCTACCTCCTCTCGAGCAGAATCATGCCCTAAATACCCTTCTTGAAGGGAGGCCAAATGCTCCATTTTTGGCGGTTTCTATGTAATTTTGATCGTCACTTGTTCTTATACTTGTGAAAATCACTGCGTAATAAGGAGGATTTGGAGTGGTTGCTAACATTTTTACATTTTTTAACTAGGGGTAAATTCCCAGTGGGTTGTCTTAGGATCAAAGAAATAAAACTAAACCAAAAATCCGTTCAAAATGGCTTTAATCCAAGAAAATGTGCATGCTATCACAGCAAATCGAAGAGCAGGCGACTTGCCACCATCTTCACCTAAGCATTTGGTAATTCTCCAATTGCTTTGACTTAGATCAAGAAATCAACTAGTTGATAACCAGTGCTGTGAAATTGCCGTACATTTGTATGCTTGCAGCACTTTAAAATTCAAAAATCAAAATTTTATTTTAAAACATGCAAGATCATGAAGTTTAGAAAGAATTATATAAAGATATATTATACATTTTCAATTTTATTAGCATTAGCACTATTTAGCTCTTGCGGTAAAGAATTGGAAGTTGTTCAGTCCATCAATCAAGAGTTTGAAGGAATTGAAGAAGTGGAAATTGAATCCGGTTTTCTGGAAGTAGTTTATACTGGAGATCCAAACTTGACCTCTGTCACCTTAAATGCCATGTTGGAATCTACTAATGCCGGGAGGTATAAGATTGAGTATAGAGAGGAATCAGGAAAGCTGATCATTGAGTTGGATCAAAAACGAGTATCGAATAGCGGAAGAGATCGAGGATTCATCCATTTGATAGGGCCAGAAACCATGGGGATGAACGTGGAAGTAGGAGCTGGTTCAGCTACTATTTCAAATGTGGAAACTGAAATATTTGATGTTGTAGCAGGCTCAGGGAGATTGAATATTCAGAATATTCATGCTTCTATTGCCAATTTAACTGCCGGATCTGGTTCGGTTAATGTGATCAACTTGGAAGGAAATACTATTGTAGAGGTAGGTTCCGGAGTTGTTGAGATGAAAGACGTAGTAGGAGGCGTAAGTCTATCTGGTTCATCAGGTAGATATAAATTGAATAGAATGGAAGGAAAGGTGGATGCCATCCTTAGTTCAGGAAATATTGACTTGACTGATGTAGAAAGCTTAGGAAAGTTAGAAGTCTCTTCTGGAAGGATCAATGCCATCAATTCAGGATTAAGCGAAGAGTCTTTATTCAAAGCTTCTTCTGGATCTATTAGAATTCAAACATTTTCGAATTTGATGGATTATAATTACAACCTCACCACCAGTAGTGGGAGAGTTTCTGTAGGAGATAGTTCCTCCAGTGGAACATTAAAGATTGATAATGGTTCTCCTTATACCGTGTCAGGTACCGTTTCTAGTGGTATCATTGAAATAAGGAATTAGTGAAAAGTTGTCACAATCACCTCCAGCCCCGAATTAAAAATTCGGGGCTTTTTTCTTTATAAGAAAATAGAAACAAGTGTTTTGATTCTCCCTTTTATTTGGCAAAAAGAAGGAATCTCCAATTTTTAACATAGTTGATGACCAAAGTCAGATTTTTATTGGTCATTTCATGGATTTTGCGTATCAAACTAGATCAAAACTATTTTTTCATAATGAATCAATAATGCCTGTTTATACCTTATAAAAAACAGTAAATCAATTGATTATAATTTTATGTTTAGAAAATAGTTTATAGATAAATCAATCTCACTAAAAAATACATAAAACCCATATTTTTTACCTAAGTAATAATTTTTAGCTCTTAAAATAGCCAATCATGTAATGGGTTTCCCTGTTTTTTGAAAATAATGTAATTTAGAAATCCTTCATACGTTAGAATCAGTATCTCTTCATATGATTTGAAGAGGTACAATTCCTAGACTAACCTTGAAGAATTGAGAATAACTAGCTGAATAATTACCCATGAAATCTATTTTTACTGAGAGGAAATTAAAATCTTCCTTTAAAGGTTGGATTGTGTTTTCTGCACTGTCCTTACTTTCCCTAAGTTCCTGTGGTGACGGAGAAGGTAACCGCCGAAAGAAAAACAAACCATTAAGTATTCCAATCATGGAACTTACTTCTAGAAGTATAGACGTTCCCCAAACTTATGTTTGTGACATACAGGCGGTTCAATTCGTGGAAGTACGAGCCAAAGTGGAAGGTTTTGTTGAAGAAATTTATGTGGATGAGGGAGAAGAAGTAAAAAAAGGTCAAGCGCTATTTAAACTTAACTCCGCTGAGCTCGGAGAGGTAGTCAATAGTAGTAAAGCTCTTTTGATGAAAGAAAGGGCAGAAGCTCAGGCTGCCAAATTAGAAGTAGAACGTCTTCAGATTTTAGTAGACAAAAACATCATTACCGATTCTGAATTAGAGTTAGCCAAAGCAAAATTGGAAATGGCTGAGTCAGGGATTCTTCAGGCAGAATCCATGTTGAAAAATGCACAAACAGGACTTTCATATAGCATCATTAAAGCCCCATTTGATGGAATTGTAGATAGAATTCCTTTTAAGACAGGTAGCTTGGTCACTCCTGGAGACCTAATGACTCATATTACCGATATTTCGGAAATTTTTGCCTACTACAAGGTAACTGAAAATGAATACCTGCGGTACATGCGCGAAAAGCAGGAAAAAGGGGAGGAGTTTACGGAGAAAGAAATCACTTTAGTTCTGTCTGACGGACAAGAATACCCTTATAAAGGCAAATTGGAAACAATGGAGGCTGATTTTGAGAGAGGTACAGGATCCATAGCCTTTAGAGTTCGATTCCCAAATCCTGATGGTTTGATAAAACATGGTGCCAGTGGGAAGGTGATGATGACCAATGAAATGGAGGATGTGTTTTTAATTCCTCAAAAATCCAGCTTTGAAATTCAGGAATATACCTACGTCTATATTTTGGATAGTGATAATACGGTAAAGGTGAGAAGTTTTAAACCAATCAGAAGGTTTGGACTTTTTTACGTGGCTGATGGTTTTCAACCAGGTGATAGAATCATATACGAGGGGATACAACAGGTGAAAGATGGAAGTCTAATTGAACCTGTTCAAGTATCTGATCAAGAAGCTTATGATACGCTATATCATTCGCTATAATCTTCTGTTCACCTAAATAAGTAAGCTTTATCCATGTTTGAATTATTTATCAGGCGACCGATTTTATCTACGGTCCTTTCGGTAATTATTGTCTTTATGGGCTTATTGTCATTGACATCCCTGCCCATCACGCAGTTTCCAGAGATCGTTCCACCTTCTGTTACCGTCACAGCGAAATATACGGGAGCCAATGCTGAGGTATTGGCAAAAGCAGTTGCGACTCCCCTTGAAAGAGCCATCAATGGGGTTCCGGAATGACATACATGAACTCTGTCAACACAAATGATGGTGTCACTGTCATTACGGTGGTCTTTAAAGTTGGTACAGATCCTGATCAGGCAGCAGTGAACGTGCAAAATAGGGTGGCCACCGTGATCGATGAACTTCCAGAAGAAGTAATCAGAGCTGGGGTGATGACTGAGAAGGAAGTAAATAGTATGTTGATGTATCTCAACATCATGACTTCCGACACTACCCAAGATGAGAAGTTTGTATACAACTTTTCCGACATTAATATCCTTCCAGAACTGAAGAGAATTGATGGGGTAGGTTTTGTGGAAATCATGGGTTCCAGAGAATATGCCATGAGAATCTGGATGAATCCAGATCGAATGGTAGCCTATAATATTTCTCCCCAGGATATCACAGATGCAATCAGAAAACAAAACGTAGAGGCTGCTCCTGGTAAATCAGGAATTAGTTCTGATCAAGACCCTCAGGCCCTTCAATATGTCCTTCGTTATACGGGTAAGTTTAGCGAGGAAGTGGATTATGAAAACATCACCCTTAAAGCGCTGCCTGATGGTTCCCTGTTAAAAATTAAGGATGTGGCAGAGGTAACTTTTGATTCCCAGGATTACAATATGGCTTCTATTACGGATGGGCGTCCTTCTGCTTCCATCATGATCAAGCAACGTCCTGGATCCAATGCGAGAGAGGTGATAAATAACATCAAGAGTAAAATGGAAGAACTGGAGCAAACATCCTTTCCTCCAGGGATGATGTTTAATGTCTCTTATGATGTTTCAAGGTTCTTGGATGCTTCCATTCATGAAGTAATCAAAACCTTGATCGAGGCATTTATTCTTGTTTCCATTGTAGTATTTCTCTTTCTACAAGATTTCAGGTCCACGTTAATTCCAGCCATTGCAGTTCCAGTGTCCTTGATTGGTACATTTTTCTTCATGGACTTATTCGGTTTCTCTATTAATATGTTGACCCTTTTTGCCTTGGTGCTGGCGATTGGAATTGTGGTTGATAACGCCATAGTAGTGGTGGAAGCTGTCCATGTGAAGATGCATGACTTAAAAATGAATGCAACAGATGCAACCATTGAAGCCATGAAGGAAATCGGGGAGCAATTATTGCCATCACCATGGTGATGTCTGCTGTATTTATTCCCGTAGGCTTTATGGATGGTCCCGTAGGAATATTTTACCGACAGTTCTCATTGACCTTGGCCATTGCCATTGTGATTTCAGGAATCAACGCACTGACATTATCACCGGCACTATGCAGTATGTTGTTAAAACCGGCCAAGCATGTACCTGATGATGAAAAAGGATTGGTACAAAAGTTTTTTGACGGTTTTAATACACGATATGATCAATTATCCGGTAAGTATTCCGGGATTTTGAAAAAGATTGCGGGAAGACAAGTGGTGACCTTTGGGATGTTGGGAATCTTTATCTTGGCAACTTTTGGTATCTCTAGTATACTTCCGACAGGATTCATCCCAACAGAGGATCAAGGGATGATTTATGTGAATATTACCACTCCTCCTGGAGCTACCGTAGAGCGTACAAAAGTGATTTTGGATGACGTTCAGGCTGCTTTATTGCCTTTGGAGGAAGTGGAGACGATCTCTACTTTGGCAGGGTACAGTTTATTGACTGAAACGGCTGGAGCTTCCTATGGAATGGGGATGATTAACCTCGTTGCTTGGGAGGATAGAGCACAAAGCGTGAATGAATTGATTTTGGATTACCAAGATCGAGTGAGTCATATTGCGGGAGCTGAAATTCAATTTTTCCTCCTCCAAGTGTTCCAGGATTTGGTAATGCCTCCGGTTTTGAAATGCGACTTCTTGATAAAACAGGAGGTCCTTTAGGAGTTACAGCCAAGACTACACAGGATTTTGTGGCCTTATTGAATGAAAAGCCGGAGCTCAATGGAGTGTTCACCAACTTTGACCCAAATTTTCCTCAATACATTCTTCATGTGGATCATGATAAAGCAGCGAAGCTCGGTGTTCCTGTAGAGGATGCCATGCTGACACTTCAAAGTTTCATTGGAAGCTTTTATGCATCTAACTTTATCCGATTTGGGCAGATGTATAAGGTAATGATTCAAGCAGCTCCTGAATACAGAACTAATCCCGAAGCCTTACTAAGCATGTATACCAAAAGTGATCGGGGAGACATGGTTCCCTATTCAAATTTCGTGACCTTAGAACGAGTGTATGGGCCAGAGCAATTGACAAGGTACAACATGTATACTTCAGCGATGATCAATGGAGAAGCTGCTGAAGGATTTAGTAGTGGAGATGCGATTCAGGCGGTTGAATCTGCTGCTTTGGAATTTTTGCCAAGAGGATTCGATATTGATTGGTCAGGAATTACAAGAGAGCAAATTGCTTCAGGCAATCAAGCAATCTACATTTTTGCGGTGTGTTTGATTTTCGTTTACCTGCTATTGGCAGCCCAATATGAAAGTTACTTATTGCCTTTGCCTGTCATCTTATCCTTACCTGCAGGTATCTTCGGTGCATTTTTATTGCTCAAGGTAACAGGCTTAGAAAATAACATATATGCCCAGGTTTCATTGGTCATGCTGATAGGACTTTTGGGAAAAAATGCCATTTTGATTATTGAGATCGCGATTCAAAATAGAAGTAAAGGATTGGGGATAATAGAATCCGCGATGAACGGAGGGGTCGAAAGATTAAGACCAATTTTGATGACCTCATTTGCCTTTGTTTGTGGCTTGATTCCATTGACGATCGCCTCCGGGGCAGGAGCCATTGGAAACAGAACCATCGGAACTGCTGCGGCAGGAGGGATGATGATCGGAACTATCGTAGGAGTTTTTCTGATCCCAGGACTATACGTAGTCTTCGAAACACTGTCTACCAAACTGAAAACCAAATCCCAAGCAACAGAAGTAACAAAATGAATCGATTCAAATATAGCATAGTAACAGCGGCGTTGGTATTAGGCTGGGGATGTAAGTCTTCTTATGAAATACCAGAAAAGAAAGCAGTTCCAGTTGAGTTTGAAACTACCAGTGATTCAACAAAAAATTTATCAGATCAAAGCTGGGACCAGTTTTTTGAAGACGCCAGGTTAAAGGAATTAATCAGATTGGCACTTCGAAACAATTACGATCTGCTGAAAACCCTTGAAAAAATCCGCATTGCCAATGCCCAGATGAAAATGGGAAAATTAGGCATGCTCCCTCAAGTCAATGGAATGTTTGGCGCAAGTCAAACTAAGTTTGGTAAGTATACCATGGATGGGGTTGGGAATTACGATACTAATTTCTCCGAGAATATTACCGAGGACGAGAAAATACCGGATCCATATAAGGATTTCGGGATTGGAGCTCAGTTCTCATGGGAATTGGATATTTGGGGTAAATTTTCCAATAGGAAGAAAGCTTCTATCTCCAGGTGGCTAGCAACCCAACAAGCAGCAAACTTGGTTAAAACTCAATTGGTTGCCCAAGTCGCAAAATTGTACTACCAATTAGTGGGACTTGATGAAGAGATTATTATTTTAAATAAAAACATTTCTTATCAAGAGATCGCATTTGGGCTTTCCAAGGATTTAAAAGAGTCAGGAAAAGAGACACAATTGGCAGTGGATCAATTTGAGGCACTTCTCTTACATTCTAAATCCTTACTGATAGAAAAGGAAAGAGAATTGAAAGCAACAGAGTTGGCACTTAAAGGATTATTAGGAAGTTATGAAGTATCCTTGCAGAGAACCACTTTGTCGCAGGTAAACTTTATGCCGGAGATACTACAGATTGGAGTTCCCGCTCAATTATTACAAAGGAGACCAGATATTCTCCAAGCAGAAAATGAATTAGAGGCAGCTCATGCAGATGTAGGGGTAGCGAGAGCGGCTTTCTTCCCATCCGTAAGGTTATTTGGTTCAGCTGGATTTAATGCTTTTGATTTCAGTAAGTTTTTCTTTACTCCTGGTTCTGCCGTGTATGAAATGGGTGCAGGTTTAGTAGCACCAATTTTTAATAGAGGTCAAATTAAAGCAAGCTTCGAGCAGGCTAAAGCTTCTCAACAAATAGCTTGGTTGGATTATGAACAAACTGTATTAAATGCCTATTTGGAGGTCATTCAGGTAGTGAATGAATACGCTACATTGGATGAGCAATTAGACTTGAAGACGGATGAAGTTTTGGTTTTGAGGAGGTCTATTTCCAATGCAAATACCATGTTCTCCGTAGGATATGCGAATTACCTCGATGTCATCAATTCACAAAACCGAGCGCTAGAAGCAGAATTGAATTATGTTGGACTTAAAAAACAACAATTGGCAAGTATTGTAAGTCTTTATAAATCCTTAGGGGCGCAGCTACCGATTTGGATGTAGGGGAATAACAAATTGTAGCCCCCAACAAAAAGGGGAAAGTACTTCGGTGCTTTCTCCTTTTTGTTTTATTGCTATTCAATTTTTACCTGAGGTTGATCGCCTAAATAGCCAAGAGATTGTAGGAATTCATCCGCTGCCAAAAGAGTCTTTTGATAGTATTCAAAGTTTGGGTAGTTGAAAAACCCATGAGGTTGGTTCTCATAGAGCTTTAATTCACACCTACTTCCTATCTTTTCCATCACCAATTGATAATATTGAGCCGTGGTAACGGGCACGAGGCGGTCTTGAGTCCCGAGCATCAATAGAGTAGGAGGAGCTCCAGCTCTAATATTGTGAAGAGGAGAGAAGCTTGGATAAGTTTCTCCGATCCGTTCATATCCATAGCCTCCAGGACCATTATCTATTACCGGGTTAAACAAGACCAATGCGTTTGGTACTGGGCTGATGTCCAAAGGATCGGTGGCTTCATTAAATTCAGAACTCAATGCTGTTGCGGCGGCCAAGTGCCCCCAGCAGATCCTCCAGAAGCAATGATCTTTGAAGGAGATACATGGAACTTTGCGGCATTTTTTCTGATATATCGAATGGCGGATTTTGCATCCTTCAAGGATTCAAAAGGACTGGTTTGATGCTTGTTCCTTGTCCTGTAATCCACTAAAAAACAAACCAGTCCTCGCTTGGCAAAGTAATCAGCTTGGTGTTCAAAATGGGATCTTTCTCCACCTACCCAGCCTCCTCCAAAAAAGAAAACCATGGCAGGGTATTCTTTCGTTTGGTCCATTTCTTCTGGATAGATTACTTCCAAGAATAATTGTGTTGTATCTACTTCCTTATAAAGTATCACTTCTTGGGCTGAAGCAATTTGTAAGAGGGAGGAAAACATTATTCCTAGCAAAATTGACCGGTAGTTCATAGTTCAAATGTTTTTTTCGGATTGGCTACTGTGAAACAAATAGACTCAATTAAATAGGGAACTAATGAATATTTTAGAAGTGGAATGGAAATCCTTGAACCATTTCCAGATCACTTAATTCCCTGCTAGGTCCATTCTTCAGAGTTTAATTTGATCAATAGGTTTATGGGGTATGATGATCTGAATTTTCATAATGTTCTTTGATTAGGTCTTTTCCGAAATCCCCATTAAAATCTCTCCATACGGTGTGGATATGATTTGCATTGGTTTGTGTGTTGTCAAATTCTATTAAGAATGACTTTCCTTGAATTCTATAATAATGTCCCTCCCCTGATTTAGTAGCCCCTGCCCAACCAAATCTGATTTCTCCTAGTTCTTCATCTTGAATGTTTTTCATCCTTTCCATTGCCAATTTTTCAGGCATAGTGGATAGGTATTCATCAATAAGACTTAAGAAAACTTTTTTTGACTGGAATTTAAACGCTCAAATTTGATACCTTCTGGTGACATGGGGTTAACTTCGATGGAGTTTCTGGTCACGATATCATTAATAGGTGCCTCCTGAAAGATAGCGATGGCTTTCTGCTCTGGATCGAGAGAATTGACCAATTGAAAGCCTAGCTCTTCTTCTTTTTCTAAAGTTCTTTCCCCTTTTCTTGGACCAGAAGGTATAACAGCTGGATTTGCCCCAAAAAATCTTGGCGCTATGCTTTGTTCATCATTGAGTACTGTGAAATTTAAGGATATGTGATGCCCTTCAAAGGACCAAGACCAAAGACTATCTGTTACAGGATTACCATAAAAAGCCACAAAAAACTTATCAGGGTCACGCATCACCGAGTCCCCGGACATTTCTCTCAAAACATTTTCCAGATCAATAATCTTTTTGGTTTTTATATACCCTGTTTCGGAAAGAGAGGATTGAAGCAATTCATGTAGTAGCTTTTTCTGGGTAACATCTAATTCTGCCAACGAAATTCCTGCTCTTGGAAACATAGAACTTGGAATATAATGCCATTGGGTCTTTGTCTCATCCTCAAAAGAATAAAGCACTTTTTGCTTTTGATCCTGGCTCATGGAATTAAAAAATTTGCTGGCAGGATCATCCTTAAATAGTATAAATGCTAGAAAAATTGAAGAAAAAATGAGCAGTCCTACTAAAACAATTTTTTTCATAATGACCTATAATTGGTTTAAAATTGAATTTACACACTACAAAATAGGACTTTTTGAAATAGGAATTCGTGGATCTTCAAAGGAATCTCAACTCAATCTCTTGTTTTTTAATAGAATATAGAATTTAAAGAATAATCTAAATCGGTACGATTGACGATAGGAAGTCGTGCAAATTAGAAATAAGTCAGGATTTCTTCAGCTATAAGCTGATGGCCTTTCTCATTGGGATGATTTCCCTGAGACATATATTCCATTACACATTTACAGGATTCTTGAATTTTTTGGAATAGCGCATAACTGTCCACCAAACCCACTTGATATTTTTTTGCCAATTCAATTATTTGTTGACGATGTAAATCGAGTTCATTCCCGGATTCTGTAAAATCTACTTTAAGGTCAGGAGATGGTGTCAAAAGAATGACTTTGATATTTTTCTTTAAAGCTTTGGCAATCATTTTTTCCCATGCTTTTCGGGATGCTTCCAAACCAATTCTTCGGTCATTTAATGCATAGTCAAAAAACAAGACCTTGGGTTGATGAGGGAGAACTTCTTTGCTAAACCTCTTTTGTCCACTGTAAGAATCTTCTCCACCAATGGCGGTATTGATTACATTGACCACAGCATTAGGATAAGCTTCTTTAATTCCTTTTAAAACTAGAAAAGGGTAGGAGTGTAGCGTATTTACATCTGGAGTTTTGAAATAGCCAGCCGGAACACTATGGCCATGGAATACTAGGTTTATCGTTTGATTATCTGGCCATTTGACATTCAACTCTGATTTGATTTCATACAGGTAATTTGTTTTTGAATCCTGTTCAGGTGTTTGGGCAACGGATGAAAGGGTAAAAAGGAATAAGAACGTAACTGGGAACGCTTTATACATGAGAGGAAACTTGATTAAAGGAATTTCAAAGAATTCAAATTACTTATTTTCTTCAGGAATTTTATCCTCTTCACCTACTTGGGCTTCTAGGTTTGGTTGAGCAGCGGTCTTGATTTTTTCCATTGCCTCTTCCTGTCGCTTCAATCGAAACTCTTTCATGGCATTACCTCTTTTGGATTCTCCTGAATGATAATCAGTTTTTGGGCCTTCTTCTTTTTTCCAATCATCATCTGGTTGATAGATAGCATCCGAAGGTACGCTACCAACAACAACCTCCATATTTCTATAGCCACTTGACCTTACGGTTTTATCCCTCTCTGATCCTTTTTTCTTTACTTTGCTATTTCTCTTAGAGGAATGAAAGGAATCTAACGTCCCATGAACTCCCTCACCTAAGGGTACTTTATGACCAGTAAGCGGATCAAGTGCCCATTGAGCAGATAATTTTTCTTTATTCACTTTAGATAAATCAGTGATAATTGCCCCGCTATGTTCATATCTTTCTTTTGTTTCTGGGTTAATTTTTTCAGGTTTTTGACCAAAACTTTCATGGGCATTGCTAAGAATCGGCCTTTTAGTAGAGGTATGGCTTAAGGCAAAAAGGTTGTCTCCTCCACCGGCACTTTGCTGGACAAATTCACGATGATTCCAAGTAAGTTCACCTGCTCCTCCTGGCCCAATTTTCTTTTTCTTCTTAGTTTTCCATAAGTACCGATTCCTTTAGTAGTTAATCCAGCTTGAATATCATCTTGATAATTCAACTCCCTTCTGATATATCGAGGCACAAATGTTCCTCTGTTATCCTGAACATACTCTTTGCCTACATCATCTCTTCGAAAAAATTTGGTATTGTTCTCCTCCACCTCTTCTCCGTAATAGGCCTGACCCGATAATAATGCAGTTTCTTCCAGATTATATTCTTTCGCTAAAGCAATTACCCCTTCTTCGTATTCTTTCCGTATCCTTTCTATTTCAGCATTATAATCATTGTCCCTAGTTTCATCCTTACCTTGTTTGTTTGCCCAGGTCATAGTGGCTAATTTTTTAGCTGCTCTTCTAGTTTGTTTTAAGGCATCGATTTTTTGCTGGATTTCTTCTTTTTTATTCTGCCCCACTTTAGACATATCAATTCGGTTTTTGAGTTGAAAAGGAGGGACATTTACCAAAGAAGTTAGCTTTCGCTGAAAAATGGATTCAGGTCGAAGATCAGCAAACTGGAAATTGGTTGATTGCTTAGTTGGTGAGTGGACAGGGCTACTCGGTTTTTGAGCGAATTGATGAGCAAAAAAAGGCATAAAAAATTTTATTGAAAAACGTTCTCAAGAATTGAATTGATTTAATAAAAACTTATAAATCAACAATTGTTTTTGAATTTAACTTATTGACAACCAATTTACAATGGTAGATTTGAATGCGAGTGACTTTTTTACCTAATTAGTTTATTATTCACCATTCCAACTCAAGGTAATCTATTTCATGTGGCTTACCTGGCGCAACCAAAAATCTTGGTTTATCCGAAAGCTCATAAATGACGCTGGCAAAAGTAAATCGATTACTCACCACATCTTGACCATCATTATCCCTTGAACTCAATACTTTTTTTATTTCATCAATACTAATGGATTGGGTGTTTTCAGTAAACCGATTCTGAAATGATTTGATGCGCTGACATTCGTATAAACCTTCTTCAGGAGTCTTATTGTTTGATGCCAAAGAAGCCAAATAGTTGGCACTATAATCAGTATTGCTCATGGGATGGTTGGTATGATAGGTGAAAATAGAATTTTCAAAGGGTCGGAATTCTTCCAGTTTATTTGAGGAGCATTCTAAACTATAAACTCTTTCTGGGCCTCCCAAAATGTAATTTTGACCTGATGCATGATGAATCCTCTTCAGGAAATCCATTGCCTCTTCCTGCGTATCCTTACTTAATACTCCTCTGACAATAAAGGTTACCGGCAAACCAGTTTTGGTATAATCCAATTGCATCAAGGTATTGCAATTGATAGAAACAGATTGATTATTCATTCCTGTCAATCCTAAATGACCTGGTACTGACAGGTACATTACTTCTTTACTTGAATTGGATTCAGAAGCTTTGATCACTGTTTGAAAACCATGATAAAATTCTGGAATATCCATGTTTTGGGCGGTAATGCTTGGATACTGCGAGGTCTTGTTAACACCGAAAGAACTGCAACTATGTGCCATTACGTCTTTAGTATTGAACCAGTATTCGTCTCCCAATTGATGCATAAAAATCGTTTCAAATTCTACTCCTGATCCATCGCTGATCCCATTTACTTCTTCTAATAATTCCGGAGTATATTGCTCCACAGAAGATAGATAGTCTGTCTGCTCTAAAAAGAGGGTGATAAATTCTTTTGGATCTATTCCAGTCGTAGATCGTATATCCTCATAAAGCAACTCGATGACATCTTGGATATCCTTTTTAACAATTTCCCGTGCTCAAAACCTCTTTGATAGGGCGATCCAGTCAGTTTTAAATACCTGAGGTTCCCATTAGCAAGAATTTCTAGGTGTACTTCTGGCTTTACCGATCTGTCTTCTTGACTTGATTCTTTTGGTGAACAAGAGAAAAATAATAGACAAAGTGAAACAAGAACTATATGATAGTTTTTCATAAAATCTAAAAATTGAATTCAGTTGAATTTACACAAAATAGATGGAATTGGATATAGTAAAGAGTTTGTAAATCAATAAGATATAAAAAATTGGGAGGTCAAACATTTTGTTTAAATGGGGAGATCAGAAAGTAGGACGGAAAAAAATCCAGAAAGCCTTTTTTAAAAGATCAATTATTGGGTGTGGGCTTTAATCGATTAAAATAAAAATAATTGAGTTCATCGGAATTACTCTCGATGATATCCAATCTCTGGTCGTTATTTAGATCTTTGAGGATGATATCGTAAGTGTCTAATTCTCCACTGGAGAGGGGAATCTCTTTCCAACTATTTCCATTTTGGAAATTTAAAAAGACCTTATTGGGGCTCCCCGAATTTGCAATAACTATATCAATGCTGCCATTATTGTCTAAATCCCCAAAATCCAAAGAATAAGATTCATCTGAACTGGGGTCAAAAATGATGTTTCGTTGGTACACTAAGGATGAATCTCCAAAATAGATCACATTGGGCTCACCAATATTGGCTGTAATGATATCCAGGTAACCATCTGTGTCTATATCAATCACTCCAACAGATCTAGTTTCATCTGAGCCAGTCCCAAAAGGTAATCGAGCAGTAAATGTCAGATTTCCATCATTTAAGTAGATGAAGTTTTGCTGCCCATCTCGATTTGCCAAAATCAGGTCCATGTCTCCATCTTGATCCATATCTGCAACATCCACATCGATGGTGGAGTCGTCAGAGGATCCAAACTCTACTCGGTCACTAAACTTCCCTTGTCCATTATTCAGACAAATTTCATTGACACGACCTCTATTGGTAATTAGAATATCGATGTCTCCATCGGTATCTATATCCACTGTTTTTAGATTTCGAGTGGGGGAATAGTCATTTCCAAAAGTACCAGACCTGGTGTAGTTTCCTTTTCCGTCATTTAGGTAGATGGCATTAGGGGCCATATCGTTTCCTACAGCCACATCCAAGTCTCCATCCCCATCAAAATCGGCTAGTTCTGTTGCATAACTTGTTTCATACACTTCATCTAGCAAACGGGACACGGTAAAGATTCCGTACCCATTATTGTAAAATACTTTATTGGTTTGGGGCCAATGCCTTCCATCTGCCACCACCACATCGATATCCCCATCCTGATCAATATCTCCAGCGCTTACGGAAGCTGATTTTTCTTTTTCTCACCCAAAATCAATCTGGAATTTGTGATAAACTCTATTTCTTGGGCATTTACCAGTAGCTGTAGGAAAATCAAAGGGAGGAACATTAGCTTCTTCATAGTGTGACTGGTAATTTTGGGATAGGATGTTTTTTCTCTAATTCAACTGTTTCAATAAGCCCTCTAAAATTTCATCCTCCTCATCTAAAAGATAGTCTTTGATATAGATATCTGGAATTACTCCCTGCTCTGCGGTACTTCCATTCACCCGGACAATATAACCTTTTGAGACTTGGACTTCTATGCCTGAATTGGGCAATTTATACCTAAAAACTGATGCATATAAAGAGGGATATTCTCCGGTCTCCTCGCCGACAATTTCACCAAAATTATAGTCTTGAATTTGAGAAGCTGAAACCGCTGATTGAGAATGAGATTGCCTATTCACCAATACGTATACTTTTCCGGTAAATCTCTTCTCTAATGGCTGGGGCTGGATATCATCAAATTTAAAATCAAATATCTCCCCATTTTCGTGTGAAAGAATTGCCTTTGAATAGCGGGTGGTTGTATCATTGTTTTTTCGAACATGGTCTTTTAAAAAACTACTGGTCTTCAACGTGAATTCTGAATTCCAAGTAAATGGCCGATCTGCAAAATAAGAAATCAAATAATCACTATAAGAATTATCGCCACCTCCATTATTTCTCAGGTCAAGAATTAAATTTTTGCTTTTATTATTCCGAATTTCCACAAAAGCTGAGTCGATGAATCTTCGATATGCTTGTTCATCACCTCCAAAATTGCCAGGATTTATATAAGCCGAATTTCCTAAAAATTTTAATTCCAGTCTTGCATTTAAAATTTCATCTCGCTTCATCTCATAATCTTCAATGACACGAATGGCATTAAGCGTATAATTAGATATTGTACCGTTTGACTTTAATTCAATCTCAAAAGTGTCCTGCTTGCCAAATAGTTGCCAATAAAACCTAGGGAACGAAAACAACTCTAATTTCACTTGCTTAAAGTACAGTCGCTCAGCTGAAATTTGGGGATAAATTTTTGACAAGATATCTGAAATTGGAACCCCGTTCACGCTGAGTAACTCTGAGCCTGTTTTGATTTGTTCTTCAGTGGACCAATTTTTTCGAATCAAGGGCTTTCCATCTTCAAAGGCAATTTCCAAAGGAAAAACGGTGCCTCCAGTATAAGCATATTCAGCATAGGATTGGCCTGGAAATTGAATTTCAGTATGACCGTTGTTAATGGCTGAGATTAATTGTTGGAAAGCGGTAGTGGTTTCCAATAGATTCAGACTATCCTTTTTGATGGAACCCTTTACTTTCTGATAAGTAGATTCAAAATCTTGCTCAGTGACATAGGCATACACTTGATAATGCGCTTCAATTAAAGAATTATATAAGTAGTCTAAATCTTCCAATACTTTTTCCTTAGGGAGAAGGGTTGAGTTTGATTGGGCAAGGATTGATTGGATGGATAGGCAGAAAAAATGAGTATTGCCAGTATTTTTTTTATATATGAAAGTTTCAACAGAAGATAAGATTTCATAAAGACAAGTTGTATTACCTACAATGATAACTTATGCATGGTAAATGCAAAAGAAATTTGATGCCTTAAACCTATTCATATAATTTTAACCGGTTTCTGAGCATGTTTAGCTCTTCTTTCAGTTCTTTTTCTTTTTGTAAAAGATTAAAAACCACGTCTATTCCCTCCAAGTTAAGGTTTAACTCATTGCGCAGTCGAATCATTTTTTCGAGATCTGAGATTTGATCTTGATGTATAAACCTGTCATTTTCTATGAATTCAATATGGATCAATCCAAATTCATTTAGTTCTTCTACAAAGGAATTATCAATACCATAGTTTATGCAAATGGTTTTGATAGCTATAAAGTGAGTCTCAACCATGAGTTCTAAGTTTTTGTAATTCTTTGAATAATTCTTTTTCGCGTTCGGTTAATCCTGTTGGAGTTTTGATATGGTAAGTGATAATCAAATCTCCAAATTGTCCTTCTTTTTTGTATACAGGAAAACCTTTTCCTTTTAGTTTGGCTTTGGTGCCATTTTTGGTTTCGGGACTTATTTTAAGCTTTACTTTGCTGTCAAACGTATCCATGATGATCTCATCTCCTAAAATGGCGGTATATAGGTCGAGATCGACATCTTTATACAAATTGTTTCCCTCTCTCTTAAATGGGGTGGAGTTGTTGATGATAAACTTGATGTATAAATCCCCGTTAGGCCCTCCGTTGATACCTGGGCCTCCATTTCCCTTAATTTTGATTTGTTGTCCATTTTCTACTCCTGCAGGAATGGTCAATCTTATTTTTTTATCATTTACAGTTAGTATTTGCTTTTGGGTTGTATAAACATCTTTGAGGTCTAAATGCAATTCTGCATTGTAATCTTGTCCTTTGAATTTTGGAGTTCTATGCCCGTGACCGGAATAAGTTCTTCCACCACCGCCAAACATTGATTCAAAGAAATCTGAATAATCCTGACCCGAGAAGCTTCCTTGACCGGATTCATGCTGGGTATACTGTGATTGTTGCCGTCTTTGCTGTTGAGCTTTTTCAAATTCCTCTCCGTGCTTCCAATCTTTCCCGTACTTATCGTATTTCTTTCTGTTTTCCGGATTGCTTAAAACCTCATTGGCCTCATTAATCTCTTTGAATTTTTTTCAGCCTCTTTATTATCTGGATTAAGATCAGGATGGTATTTTCGAGCGAGTTTTCGGTAGGCAGCTTTGATTTCTTTTTCCGTTGCAGTTTTCGAAATGCCTAATGTTTTATAATAATCTATAAATGCCATAGAATAAAATACTAGTTAGAAGCACTTTTAATTTCGCCATTTTGATCGGCTTGTCGCTGAAATCCGGAAGAAATTTTCATTCACTTCCTATTTTGATTATAATTTTTCCTTGATGAAGACCTCTTCCAAAATATTGGATCATTCCCGGAATTTTGTCAAAAGAGTAAGGTCCATCAATTTGAAATTTAAACCCATTCTTGAGCATATATTGCGTAATATTTTCTAGATCCTTATTAGGAACCAAACTCAGAATATGGAGATTTTTTTCTAAACTTTTTGGCTTGAGTTTACTCCAAATTAAAATACTTATGAGGCTTTTAATATGACCCCCAATAGTGACATAAGTTCCATTTTTCTTTAATGCCTTCAAATAGCTTTTGGGTTTTTTGGTGGATTTACAATCCAAAATCAAATCGTATTGGTCGCCAGTTTGGGTAAAATCGGTGGTGGTATAATCAATTACCTCATCAAACCCTAGCGCCCTCATTTTGCTTAGTTTGGATTTTGAATCTACACCGGTAACGTGGCAGTTATAGGATTTAGCAATTTGAACACCTATGGTTCCAACGCCACCGCCACCTCCATTGATTAACACCTTTTGTCCAGTCTTTATTTTTCCTAAATCTTGTAATGCTTGAAAGGCAAGAGCAGCAGCATGTGGGATTGCTACCACTTCTTCAAAACTTAGGGACTTTGGTTTTGGAAGTAATTCTTTTCGGTACACTGATATATTCAGCGAAAGTTCCGAAGCCAAAATTCGAAATATCTCCATATACTTCATCACCCACCTTAAATTTGCTGGCTCCTGATCCAATTTTTTCTATGATTCCAGAAAGCTCCATTCCCAAAATTTTGTTCTTTGGTTTGGTTAAACCATACATGAGACGGAATAGAAAGGGCTTTCCTTCACCATGCTCCAATCATAGTCATTGATTGAAGTAGTAATAATTTTAACCAGAACTTCTTTTTCTTTTGGTTGTGGAAGATCGATTTCTTGTATTCTCAATACCTCCTCTGGAAGTCCATATTTTTCTAAAACAATCGCTTTCATAAAAAAATGTAGTGATGTGCCCTCTACAAGATAGGTAATTATTCAAAAGTTAAAGAGGTGAGATGCCCTAATTTGCAAACGGGTTTTTACCCCATTCATATCGTTTAACTGGATCGAAATCTGGATTTGGTTTTGGCATTTGTGCCTTGGTGTTTTGTTGCCATTTTTTTAATAGGGATTTCATTTCCTCAAGCTTTTCTGGATAGCTGAATTTTAAATCAGTCATTTCACTTAGATCAAACTCTAAATTGTAAAGCGAGAATTCCCCTGAAACCAAATTCTCAATGATTTTCCACTTTCCTTTTCTAAGGGCGGACATGGGAACCGCATGATGGTACACCGGGTAATGAGTAAAAAGTTCACGTTCTGGGTCTATCTTATTTTCAGTGAGAATAGGAAGCATTGTAATTCCATCAAAAACTTGATTTTCAGGCATGGAACCATTCCCTAATTCTACAAAAGTTGGAAAAAAGTCCACACTGGAAACCAAGGCTTCAGTTTTGGTTCCTGCTTTTATTTTTCCAGGCCATCTCACAATTAAAGGAACTCGAACTCCACCTTCATACACCGTTCCTTTTCCAGCTCTTAAAGGAATGTTTGTAGTGGCTATATATCTTAATGGATGACCTTCTGGATACACCTCCAAACTGCCTCCTGCCAATAAAGGAATGTGATCGAACCGATTATTAACTCCACCATTATCCGAATAAAAAATAAAGAGGGTTTCTTCTGCTAATCCCAACTTCTCAAGAGTTTCCATGATCTTTCCAACGCTCAGGTCCACATGCTCGATCATGGCTGCATAAACTGCATTATTGGAATAGTTTGGATCATTCTCTTTATTCAGGTATTTAGAAATCAATTCTTTATCAGCGTCTAACTGAACATGCACATCGTAATGAGAGATGAAAAGGAAGAAAGGCTCATCTTGATTTTCCTCGAGAAAATTTATTCCCATATCAGTAAGCACTTCACTTAAACGCTTCTGCTCATTTAATGGATATTCAGGAGTAAACCTGGGGTTATAAAAGCCACCTCCAACATAGGTATGGGCTTGATCATAGCCTCTGTTTTGAGGTAGATGTTCTGGATTGTTTCCTAAATGCCATTTTCCAAAGTACCCTGTCTTGTATCCAGCGGACTGCATGGCTTCACCAATCGTTATAATTTGATTGGGTAGGTGCTGAACTTCGTGATGGGGAACAGTAACCTCCTCATAGGGTCTCCAATGTCCGGGTATAAAGTCAAAAATTCCTACTCGCGCGGGATACTGTCCAGATTGAATACTCGCTCGGGTTGGGGAGCATACGGGAGCTGCATAGGCATTGGAAAACACCATGCCCTGAGAGGCAAGTTTAGAAATATGGGGAGCTTCATTAAAGCGATTTCCATAAACCGGTAAATCCCGACCGCCTAGGTCATCAGCCATGATGAGTACGATGTTGGGTTTCTTTTGGGCAAAGCTGGTATTGAGAAAAAATAAACTCAAAAAAAGGGCAAAAGTCACTTTTGATAACTTCATAGGAAGAGGTTTTTGGGTATAAAGGGTAAATCAACTCAACAATAAAATGAATTCAAGTGTAGCCTTGAGAACCAGATTATTGCAGTTTAATTTAAAGGGGAAATTGGAACTGGCTATCCTGCTCAAGTAGGAATCAGAAAAAATTTAGAGATAATTACTCCGGGGTATTTAAATTTTCTGTGATTTTATTGATCATGCCCTGAAAAATGAATCCGTGAAACGGGAAAACAGCATACCAATATAATCTTCCTGAAAGGCCCCATGGACGGAAGGTAGCGGTTTGAGTTAACACATGATCTTTAAAACTGAATTCTAGCCAGGCTTCCCCGGAAGTTTCATTTCTGCAAAAAGTAACAATCTCCCTTCCTCTTTATCCGCATACAAAACCCTCCAAAAGTCCAAAGCATCTCCAGGTGATAAATTGGAAGGGTGACTTCGACCTCTTCTGAGTCCAACCCCTCCATACAATTGATCCAAAAACCTCTGATTTCCCATAACAAATTGCCATAATACCAACCATTTTCTCCTCCGATGTTCCAAATCTTATCTTTGGCTTTTTGGATGTTCTCTACTTTTTTGGATCGAACATCTTTGAAGCAACCAAAAGTTGGGACATTTCTCCGTAGGGCCAATTTCTTATTGATGACACCGCTGCTCCATGAATCCTTCCAACTGGATAAAATTTCATGTTCATCAATTTTGTATAGGGTTCTTTTTAAGGCTGTTTTATAATCTATAGGATTGATCTGTAGGATTTCATTGATGTTACTTTCTCTACAGATCACTTCTATTTTCATGCTACTCACTAAGGCCGTCGCTAAATTGTAGGAAGTTGAAGTGACGAAATACAGCCAATAAGAAGAGATTTTGGGCGTCATCACGGGTACAATAAAGATTTTCCTTTCTAAGCCTCTTGCTTCTGCAAAGCCCAAAAGCATTTCTTTATAGGTAAGTATGTCTGGTCCTCCAATATCAAAACTTTGATCATAGAGCTCTTCTTTGAAAAGGGCTCCCACCAAAAACTTGATCACATCGGAAATAGCAATAGGCTGACATTTTGTTTTCAACCATTTTGGAGTAATCATTACCGGAAGTTTTTCTACCAAATCCCGGATAATTTCAAAAGATGCACTTCCCGATCCAATGATGATTCCAGCTCGAAGCGTCGTAAAGTGATAGGTGCCTTTAGCCAGTTCTTCCTCAACTGCCTTTCTGGATTTTAGATGTTTTGATAATTCCGAATCATTGATGATCCCACTGAGATAAATTACATGTTTGGCCTCGGTGCGATTGATTACCTCTTTAAAATTTTTAGCGCACTTCATTTCCATCTCCTCATAATCAGAGGATGCTGCCATGGAATGCAATAAATAATAAGCCCCTTCAATGTCTTTTGGGATAGTATGAAGTGAATCTCGATCAAGAAAATCCACTTCTATTACATCAATAAGATGGTTGTTTTCTTCCGGCGGGTTAAAACGATTTTTGTCCCGCACGCAGCAGATCACCTGATGCCCTTTTTCCAATAATATAGGGAGGATTCTTTTTCCAATATATCCAGAGGCTCCTGCCAGTAATATTTTCATCTATTCCTTTTCCTTTTCCAATGCTTTAATTTCTTCGTACACCTCTTCTGCTTCCGCTAGTTTTTTATCACTTTCGGTTCGATTGACGGTAGAAAGTTTATAAGATTCGTGTTGAAGTTTTTGATACTTTTCTTTTAGGGAGTCGATTTTAGACTTCTTTTTGAATATTCCGAACATATGTTTTTTAGTTAATTCCTGCCATTCCTCCATCCACATGGAAAACCTGTCCTGTGATCCAGGAGGATTTTTCTGTCAAAAGAAAATTGGCCATTTCTGCAATATCTTGGGTACTACCTATTTTTTTTAACGGATGGCGTTGTGCATTCGCTGATTTTTTCTCCTCTGAACTCAATAATTTTTGAGCTAGTGGTGTATCTGTTATGGAAGGTGCGATCGCATTCACTCGGATAGTTGGTGCCCATTCTGATGCAAGAGATCTGGTCAGCCCTTCAAGTGCTCCTTTTGAGGCTGCCACTTGGGTATGAAAATTGAACCCTTTTTGCACGGCAACGGTAGAAAATAAAACCACAGAAGAATTGCCTGAAGCTTTTAGACGAGATGAAGCAGCCTGTAAAATCTTAATCGCCCCAATCACTTGTAATTCATAGTCTTGGACAAACTCTTCTGGTTTGATTCTAGAAAATGGCTTTAGGTTGATACTTCCAGGGCAATAGGCAATCCCATCTAGCTTTTCCGGTAAAAAGTCCAGGTTTAAATCTTCATCCATGACATTTAATGAACTGAATGAGAGGTTCGGGATATCCTCCTCTACCTCATGTTTAAAATAAGTACCAAACACTTGATGCCCAGACTCTGCTAAAATTTTGGCAAGGGTATTCCCGATTCCTGAAGAAGCTCCAATGATTAAATAATTTTTCAATGGTTATTAATTTTTGGTGATTAGAGATTTTTACATTCAAAAAAGTTGTTGGGATTAACCATTTGAATGTTTGTTCTAATCACTAAACCACGAGCTTGCTTGATTGTTTGAGGAATAAAATGCTTGAAACTGGAAAGCTTCAAAGGATGCTGTTTTCAATCAGTTCATAAACCCATTGATTGGGAACCATGTCGATGGTAATATTAATTCGCTCTGTTTGACTAGGATTTAAAATATAGTGTGGATCTGTGAGGCGCAAGTACCAGCATTCTCCTGGCTTCATCAGAACAGGTTCTTTATTTAAGAAGAATTGGGTGTTTTCATTTAGTACCGGGATAGTCAAACGAATGACTGATTTTTCTATATGCAATCCTAAGGTTGGGTCAGTGTGTTCCTTGACATTGGCACCAGGGGCAAGCCTCAGAATTCTTACCAGATTTACAGTTGTATTTTCTTGAAATTGGTTGACTATACGTTTCAGATAAGGTGATTTTTTTAATGCATTGGTATCCATCCAGTCACACCAAGTCCCATCCGCATAATCTTCTGCTGGAGGAGGAAAAGGCAAACTTGGGTCTACCAAATGTGCGGGAGCACGTAAAGAAATTACATCATAATATTCGAAGTGATTGAGTTGCAGGGCCTTCACTTCAGCGAAGATTTTTCTACATCAAATGAAAAAGGAAGCTTGATTCGATCTAATTCAAAAACAGATGGGCTAGCTTGGTCCATGGAATAAATGATTGGAAATGATTTTGAAAAACCTCAAGATAAAACAATTTTAGAAATGATGGTTGACTTAAATCACCCAAGGAATCGATAGGAGATGATTCATTGAAGTTTACACCCTCCTTTATTTCCAGTTCCCAGTAAATGGAGTAGAAGGTTCTTTACCGAATTCTTGTTAGTTTTATTGAGGATTAAATTTCTTTATTGGCTGTGTCATGATTGAGTTGCTCAGACTCTTTCGGGATTAAAAATTTGATACTATGAGTACAACAGATAAGCACAACGAGCGAATTGCCCAAATGACTTTTTCTTCGGTATATCCTCACTATATCACCAAAGTGGAGAAAAAGGGTAGAAGTGTTGAAGAGCTCCAGCAGGTAATTGAATGGTTGACCGGCTTTAATGAAACTAGGCTAAAGCAATTGATAGAGGAGAAGGTCACCTTTGAAGGGTTTTTTGATCAGGCAACTCTAAACCCCAATGCAAATCTGATTACGGGAGTGATCTGTGGATATAGGGTAGAGGATATTGAAAACCCATTAACTCAGAAAGTCCGGTATTTGGATAAGCTGGTAGATGAGTTGGCTAAAGGAAGGAAAATGGAAAAGATCTTAAGGTCTTGATAATAAAGTCATTCCTTCATTTTACGATGAAGAAACTTTAAAATTCTGGTTTTAGGTTTATTTTTTTAATGGAACTTTGATCAGATGCATTAATACATATTATTCGAATTGGCAGACTTTTTGGGACCTGTTGAATGGCATCCCAATGCTCACAAATTTTCCCCTTTTCATCAAACCTGAAAAAGTCCATGGTAATGTATTGATCATTTCCAGGCCAAATCTGGTGAGTATGTAATGCAACCAAATCACCTTCTGCTATCGCCCTGACAAACTCGATGGACTTATCGGGGTAGTCTCGCTGCATCTTTTCAAAATATGCTATAAATCCCTGTGTGCCATCAGCAACCTGGGGATTATGCTGAATGTATTGATCTCCTACATATTTTTTTACCGCTTCTTGGGGATTACCCAAGTAAGCGGTTCTATAAAAGGAGATGGCATTTTGTTTATTCAAATTGGGGTCCATCATTCTTCATATTATTTTAAGCTTTCCAATACCAGCTTGACCAATTCGTTTTTATCTCCATTTGGTATCCACCTAGCAACGATCACTAAATCGTTTTCCTGGTCTACATAAATCATATTGGTTCCCGCTCCAATATGGGCAAATGCAGTAGCGGGTGCTGCAGGGATAAATTCCCGGTCATCGTTAAGGAAATAATTCATGAAACCATAACCAGGATTTGCAGGAGTAGGAGTTTTTGATTTTTCCATCCATGAGGTCGGAATGAGTTGCTCTCCTTCCCATTGACCATTATTTAAAGTAAGGTATCCGAATCTTGCTTGATCCCATGCAGAAAGCATCATCCCACCTCCCCAATGAGAGCCACCTGATACGGATTGCATAATTTGACCATCAATGATCACAAAAGAATTTTCATACCCTGTCCACCTCCAGGTGTCACTGGCACCAATAGGGTCCATGATTTTTGATTTCAAAACCACTGGTAAAGGTTTCCTCCATACGTTCATTAAAGCCAATGCAAGGACATTGACTCTCGTATCATTGTATTCATAAAGTGATCCCGGAGCATTTTGGGGTCTTTCTCTTTTTTCTTGAACGCCCTCTCTTGGTCGATCTGCCCAGTCTGGTTTGCCCCAAAGACTACCTTCCCAATCGGAGGTTTGTCTTAATAAATGATCCCAAGTAATGGTTCTGTTATGCTCCGTATCAAAAAGCTCGAAGGTGTCTTCCTCATCAAAATGATCTGCCTTGTTGATCATCAATTTGGCAGGCTCATATGGATATATGGGGGCCATATACGGATATACTAAATCCTTTTCTGAAGAGATTAATCCCTCTTTCACCGCAAGTCCTGCAGTAGTAGAAAGGAAGCTCTTTGCAACGGAGAATGTCAAATCAACCCTGTCGAGGTCTCCCCATTGACCCACAACATATCCTTTGTAAATAATCAAGCCTGTAGCCGGTCCTCTCATTTTCATTGGCCCGATGGGATATCCAAAAGGTTCTCTTCCAAAAGCGCTTTCATAATGTGCAATTTTAAGATTTGGGTTAGCATTACTTTCATGGGCCACAGCAAAGTCAATTGCTTCTTGTAGTTTATTGGGATCCACTCCAAGTTCACTAGGGGTTTTGCTCTCCCAATTCCCTTTGGAAGGAAAATAGGTCTGAGCAGAAAGAAATTGGACGAGGCAAAAAACTAGAAATAAGGAAGAAGTAAGTTTTTTCATGATAGGGCGGTTTATTGAAACAATCTCATATTTAAAAGATTCATATAAATGTCTATTCAAAATGATTAAATTTTAAAAACTCTTTTATAAGAGGTAAGTTATTATAAAAACCTTTGTTTTTTAGCAGCGAGGATTTTAGAAATTTTTAATTGCATAGAACTGAATGAAAGAACAGAAAATATACATCATAGGTGCAGGATTGTCGGGTCTTGTAGCTGCGATAGAATTAGAAAAAGCCGGTTTTTCACCCATTATTTTAGAAAGTACAGATAAGGTAGGAGGAAGAATGAAGACTGATCAGGTAGAGGGGTTTTTACTGGATCATGGATTTCAGGTTTTGCTTACGGCTTACCCTGAAGTAAACCGCTATTTGAATTTAGCAGCTTTGAATCTTAAAACCTTTGACCCAGGGGCTGTTATTTTTGATGAAAAGGACTCTTACATTATTTCCGACCCCCTACGAAATCCCCTTAAAGTAGTAGGAATGGCTTTTTCAAGAGTGGGTACTTTTTTGGATAAAGTCAAAATGTATAGTTTGACCCAGGAATTAAAAAAGAAATCTGTAGAGGATATTTTCAATGAACCTTCGATTCCTACTTTACAGTATCTGAAAAACTATGGTTTTTCAGATCAAATAATCAATAACTTTTTCAAACCTTTTTTTAGAGGGATTTTCCTTGAAAAACATTTGAATACCTCTGCAAGGATGTTTGAATTCGTTTTCAAAATGTTCTCTTTAGGTCATGCAGCCATACCTGAAAAAGGGATGCAGGAAATCCCAAATATGCTGAGAAAGCAACTTGGAACTACTCAGATTTACTTTAACTCTCCTGTAGAAAAGGTAGAAGGGCAGACGATCACTTTAAAAAATGGGGAACAATTGGAAGCAGATCGAATTTTGATTTGTACCCAACCCGATAAGATCATGCCTCAGTTACAGGGACAATTTTCAAAACCAAAAAAAGTAATCAATTTGTATTTTTCTCTTCAAAAGTCCTTTATGGCTAGACCTATGCTTGGCTTGGTCCCAGGAGAAAAATTTCTAATTAACAATTTGGTGTTTTTGGACGATGTATCGGCTTCATATACAAGTTCGGATAGGTCTTTACTTTCTGTCACTGTTTTGGAAAGTGAATTGGAGGAAAAGGACCTGATCAAGCAAGTTCAAAAAGAATTGGAGCATATTTCTGGTATCAAGGGAGATTATTTCAAGTTTATTAAGTCCTACTACATTTCCTATGCATTACCTAGCCTAGACGACATCAAAGGCAGTATTCCTATTACTGAGTGTAAAATCACTGACCATGTATACTTGGGAGGAGATTATTTACTCAATGGATCAAGCAATGCTGCCATGACCTCAGGAAGATTGGTTGCTGAATCTGTACTTTTAAGTTATACTCCGACCCATTAATTTATTCTTTTATTAAATCAGGTTGAACCCTAGATACCTGATTTAAATCAATTGGTATGGAAGTGTAAAAATGGGATAAAGCCGTATTTTTGCGGGATGGAAAATATACCCCCTTGCCCTTCATGCAAATCACCCTATGGATATGAAATGGATAATCAACTTGTTTGCCCTGAATGTGGCTTTGAGTGGGTTCCAGAACAAGAAGTAGAGGAGGAAGGTCTGATTGTAAAAGATGCTAATGGAAATCTATTGTCGGATGGTGATTCGGTGGTCATTGTTAAAGATCTTCCCGTAAAAGGAGCTCCAAAGCCCATCAAGGCAGGGACAAAAGTAAAAAGCATCAGATTAGTAGAAGGTGATCACAACATCGATTGTAAAGTCGATGGCTTTGGCTCTATGGCTTTGAAAAGTGAGTTTGTGAAGAAATCCTGAGGAATATATGAAATGGGAAATACGAAGTACGAGGAAGTTCATACTTCGTATTTCTTAATCTTATTTCCGTATGGGTGTTTCATCTACCTCTACATCTCCAACCAAGTATTGCATTCCATCTAAGAAAAACTGCAATAAATCCGGGTTTTCAAAGCTTTGGGCATTATGCGAAGGGGAGCTATATAAAACTCTTCCTTTTCCATCTTTCCTGATCCAAGCTACATAGGTAACACCTTCCGTTAATTCCTGGCCTTTTCTCTGAGCCTCGATCTCAGCATTGTTGAAATACAACAAAGGTTTGAAGTCTAATGCTGCATAGGCATTCTTATAAAAATAAGGTTCATCCGTATGTACAAATCCATCTGCAGGGAAAGCTTGAACCAAAGGATGTTGTGGGTCCACCAATCTCACATGTATAGGCTGCTGCTTGGGATGATAGTCGAAAGATCCTCCAAGTAATCTTGAAAATTCCATAGAGTTGTTCAGGGTAGTATTGCCCCCGTGAATCACAAAAATCCTCCTCCTTTTTTAACGTAGTTGATTACATTCTTTTCAAGTTCTGAAGCCTTTTTCCAAACAGCCACACTGTCCATATTACCTTCTTCTGTGAGCTTATCCACGAATAAGTTTCTATAGGTTGGTTTTGAATTGGTATTGTTGAAGATTACTAAATCAAACTCCTTCAGCTTGTTTTTTTCCATCATGGCCAGATCCCTACTACCTACAACCTCAAAGGCCCCGCTTTTTTCCCCAAGAATTTTGAACATTGCTTCGGTATGGGGATTTACCCAGTGCCAAAACCCAGTGTGTAAAGAAAAAACCAATACTTTCTTTTTGGTTTTGAAAGGGAAGCTGGCTTTATCTGGAGCCAATTCATAGATTTTGTCTTTCCATTCTTCGGTCAGCTCCACCTCGGACATACTTTGGGAGTAAGCAGTTCCGATCGAAAAAATGAAAACGATTGCGTAGAAAATATTCTTCTTCATAGGTAATTGGGGTAAATGCAATTAGGCATTAGATTAGATTTCGATATCTTTAAAATTGAAGCCCAATAACTAGATTTTTCCATGATTATCAAAAAATATTATTTCTCCCCATGGTCCTTATTTTGATGATAGGGACTGTTTCTGCTCAAAAAGTCACGTTACGTGAAACCGAAAAAGGAATTGACTTCATGCTTGGAGAACAGCGTGTTTTGACCTATCAAACGGCAGTGGAACCGGTACCGGAAGGTGTAAATCCTGACTATGCAAAATCAGGTTTTATCCATCCCCTTACTTCTCCTTCCGGTCAAGTACTTACTCGAGTTCAACCCAAAGATCACTACCATCATTATGGGATATGGGGTCCTTGGACAAGAGCTACCATTGGAGGGAGAATGGTGGATTTTTGGAATTTGGCGGATCATAAAGGACGAGTTGATTTTGACCGAGTGATTGCCAAAAAAGAAGCGGGAGGAGTGGCAGAATTAACGGTAAGACAAAATCATTTGGATTTGACTGCTCCTGAATCTGAAAAACTTGCCATTTCCGAGGATCTGGTAATTAAGGTCATGCCAGCTGACAAAGGAAGGTTTCTTGTAGATTATACAACTAATATTTCCACAAAGTTGAAAGATGGGATTTTATTGGATGCATACCGGTATGGGGGAGGATTAGGGTTTAGAGCTACTGAAGTCTGGGGATCTGATAACAGTACAGTACTTACCTCAGAAGGAAAAGACAGAAAAACTGCGGATGGGACCGAGGCCAAATGGATCATCATTACCGGAGAGTCGAATGCCCCAGAAGGTAAAAGTGGGCTGTTGATTTTAAGCCATAACACCAATAAGGCTCATCCCGAGCCACTTCGGGTTTGGCCTGAAGAAAATTACAATCGTCAAGGAAATGTATTTGTGGAGTTTACTCCCATAAGACATGAATCTTGGGAGATCCTACCCAACAAACGATACTCTTTAAAGTATAGATTAATCGTTTTTGATGGGGAATTGACCGCAGAAGAAGCCAATAAATATTGGTCTGCATTTGTAAAATAAAAGAAATGAATCAAAAGATAATAATGCTCAATCATAACCCTGAATAGCTATGAAAAAAAGAACTTTTATAAAAAATACCGGTCTGGCTGCAGCCGCTTTTGGAATTCCCACCATCGTTCCTTCCTCCGTTTTTGGAAAGAATGCTCCAAGCAACAGAATCCAAATCGGTCAAATCGGTTGTGGGAGAATAGCGAGGGATCATGACATTCCCGGTACCTGGAGACATGCCAGTGCCAGATATATAGCGGTTTCAGATTTGGATTCCAACCGGATGCAGGATGGCAAGGAGCTGATAGAAAACTATTATGCCAAAAAGGAGAATGAGGCATCTGGTGAAATCAAACAATATGGAGATTTCCGTGAAATGCTCTTGAATGATGAGATTGATGCGGTCGTAATCAGTACTCCTGATCACTGGCATTCGCAACCAGCTATGATGGCAGCCTTGGCGGGGAAACACGTTTACCTTCAAAAACCTACCTCATTAACTATTCGTGAAGGAAGGCAATTGGCTGATGTGGTCAAAAAACAGGCGTTAAACTCCAATTAGGAACTCAACAACGATCCAGTGAGCAATTTAGGATTGCCGCAGAATTAGTTAGAAATGGTAGAATTGGAAAGCTTCATACTGTAAGGATTGGCTTACCTGGTGATCCAGCAGGACCAGAGGCTCCAGCCATGCCTGTTCCAAAAAACCTAAATTATGAGATGTGGCTAGGCTCCACACCTGAGGTACCTTATACGGAAATCGGAGTCCATCCTCAAAAAGGATATGGTCGTCCTGGTTGGTTGAGAATTAATCAATTTGGTGCGGGAATGATTACGGGTTGGGGGCAACATCATTTTGATTCTGCAGCCTGGGGAATGGATACTGAATTAACCGGTCCTAGATATATAGAAGCAGTAGCTGAATTTCCACGTTCTGGACTTTGGAATGTTCATGGAGATTTCATGGTGAAGGCGGAGTATGACAATGGAATCCATATGTATACCAGCGGAGGTTACCCGAATGGAATCCGATATGAAGGGACCGATGGATGGATTTGGGTTTCTAGAGGAAATTATGTGGCCTCGTCCAGTGATCCTGTAGCTCAAGGGGAGAGCGCTAAAGCTTTAGATGCTTCTGATCCAGCCATTTTAAAATCGGTGATCGGACCTAATGAAATCCATTTACAAAAAAGTACAGAGCATCATGGAAATTGGCTGGGCGCTATCCAAGGGGAAAATGAGTTGCTTTCTCCAGTAGAAATCGGACACAGGGCTTGTTCAGTGTGTTTAGTGAGCCACATCGCCATGCAATTAGGAAGAAAACTGGAATGGGATCCGATTTCAGAACGATTTGTAAATGATGACGAGGCAAACACTTATCTAAGTAGAGATCAAAGAGCACCATATGGTACTAATTATGTCAAAGTTTAAATTGATGGTCAAGTGTAAAACAGCGCTGCTTATCCTAGCAGCAGCCCTTTTTCAAAATTGTGATTCACCTTCAGAAAGCATGGATGAAGCCAGAGAAAAAGCTCCTATTCAAATCGTAACTCTTGATCCGGGCATTTCCATGCGGGCCTGATTCATAAGAGCATGTACCCTGAGGTAGACTCTACCATTCATGTTTATGCACCAGAAGGAGAGGAGCTCAAAGACTATCTCAACAGGATAGCAGGCTATAATGAACGGAAGGAAGACCCCACAGCTTGGAGTATAGAGGTGTATACCGGAGATGATTTCTTACAAGAAATGATCAAGGAGAAAGCAGGAAATGTCATGGTCGTAGCAGGGAAAAATGATCGTAAAATCGACTATATTCTTTCTGCATTGGAAAATGATATGAATGTCTACGCGGACAAGCCTTTGGTAATTAATCCTGCAGGTTTTCAAAAATTGAAAAGGGCTTTTGAAATCGCCGAAGAGAAGAATTTGCTGTTTTATGATATCATGACCGAACGGTTTGAAATTTCTACCATTTTACAGCGGGAGTTATCCATGATACCAGACGTATTCGGTACTTTGGAACAAGGGACACTTGAAAATCCAGCCATTACCAAAGAGTCGGTTCACCACTTTTTTAAGTATGTTTCTGGAGCCCCTTAGTTCGACCAGAGTGGTTTTTTGATACTGAAATAGAGGGTTCTGGTTTGGTAGATGTGACTACACATCTAGTGGATTTGGTTCAATGGGAATCTTTCCCTGGAGAAGCTTTAGATACCTCAGATGTTAATATGCTTCAGGCAGAATTGCTACCCATCTCTCTCAATTATGAACAATACCAATTGGTTACTGGAAAAACTCCTCCTTTTGCTGAAGGCGAAACGTTAGATGTTCTTGCCAATGGAGAAATGAATTATACTCTGAAGGGAGTACATGCAAAGGTATCGGTGAAATGGGCTTACCAAGCTCCGGAGGGAACTGCTGACACCCATTATAGTATCATGAGAGGGACCAAAGCCAATTTGATCATTAGGCAGGGACAAGAAGAAAATTACAAGCCGGTTTTGTATGTGAAGCTGCTCGAGAATCAAGAGGCAGCTTTGCAAAAAGCAATCAATGAAGATTTACAAAGTGCTTATCCAGGAATTAGTCTTACCAAACTGGACAATGGTGAATTTCGAGTAGAAGTACCTGATAGTTATTCTGTGGGACATGAAGCACATTTTGCGCAAGTCACCGAAAATTATTTGAAATTCTTTAAAGAAGGAAGAATGCCTGATTGGGAAGTGCCAAATATGATCGTAAAATATTATACAACTACCCAAGCTTACGCAAAAGCTCAATAGAAAAATCAAAGCCTCACAAACAGTGAGGCTTTTTTTAGGTTTACCAAACAGGAATATGGAATTTCTTTTCATGCTATTTTAGCTTTTTCTGAAAAGCACGAATTTCTTGAATGGATTAAATGTTGTCATTGGACAACTCAATTATACGATCTATTTATTTAACCTTATTAATGAGACCTAAATGAGTCTATAAATTTTATGAAAAATTTAACTTTTGAAAATGGGGATCGCATGCCCATTATTGGTCTAGGAACCTGGAAAAGTGAACCGGGCCAAGTAAAACAAGCGGTGTATTGGGCAATTGAAAGCGGCTATCGGCATCTTGATTGTGCCGCAGTTTACCAAAATGAAAAAGAAGTAGGAGAGGGTATTGCTCAGGCAATAAATGAAGGGCTTGTCAAAAGAGAAGAACTTTTTGTGACTTCTAAACTTTGGAATAATTCCCATAAATACGAGGATGTAAAGCCAGCTTTGGAAAAAACACTTTCTGATTTAGGGCTCGACTACCTAGACTTGTATTTAATCCATTGGCCAATTTCTTTTAAAAGGGGGATTGGGTTTGCAAAAACTAGGGATGAGTTTTATACCTATCTGGATGTCCCTCTGACTCAAACATGGGAAGGGATGCAACATTTGAAAACTCTGGGATTGGCAAAGCATATTGGAGTTTCAAATTTTAATCAAGCCAAACTTAGGGAGGTGATGAATATTGGAGGTCAAAAACCAGAAATGAATCAAGTGGAAATGCATCCATATTTACCTCAAAAGGCTTTGGTTCAATTTTGCAGGGAAAATGGCATTTTGATGACTGCCTATTCTCCATTGGGTTCACCGGATTCCAGAAATGAAAGCCACAAAAATGACCCTGTATTATTAAATGACCCTGTTATTGAGTTGATTGCTAAAAAACATGGGGCAAGTATTGGACAAGTGTTAATCGCTTGGTCCGTTGCTAGAGATATAGCTGTGATTCCAAAATCTACCAATCAGGCTAGAATCAAAGAAAATCTTGCTGCTGCAAAATTGAAATTAGATCAGAATGATTTAATGGAGCTAGATGATATAGGAGTGGAATTTAGATTTATCAATGGGAAGTTTTTTACGGGACCTGAGAGTCCCTACAAGCTATCCGATTTATTTGAATGAAAAAGGCCCGATTTATTCGGGCCTCTTTTTTTATTCCTCTATTTCTAATACCTCCAGAATGTCTGCTAATGCATCAAAATCTTTGAGTCCAGGTTTAATCTCTTCTCCTCCTTCTAATACAATCCCTTTAAGATTTAATTCATCTACAAGACCAATTACATTTTCTGCAGATAAACCCGCTCCTAAAATGACTTCACAATCCTTCGTCAAAAGGGAAATCACTTCCTTATCACTTACAGTCAAAGGGTCATCATTGGAGGTGATATGGAAAATAATTCCTTCTTCGCGGAGTTTTGTGGCCACATCTTTTTCCATGTGTTTAACTTCAGCCAAGTCTTTTTTATAGATCACTTGATAGCCAGCCTTTTTAAAGTTACCAGGTCGTCAATTCTTGTATGTTCCACCCAGGAAATGGAGGGGTAGTTTTTTAAAGTTTCAAGTACATCATTTGCAGATAAAGTATCAAATTCCCCAACAAACTCAAGGCCTGATAACCAGCCTGTTATTTCTTTATATTGAGCGGGGTTTACAAATTTTTCAGTACCTTCTTCCAAAGAAAACCCTATGAGATTTACATACATGCCAGCACAATACCTTGCATCACTGAGATTGGTAATGCCACTTATCTTTACAAAAGTTCTTAAAGCCATATCTTGATTTTTGGAACTGTAAATGTAATCATGAACATTGGGCTAGGAAAAGGAATCTGAAAGAATATGATCTTTTAAGCATCAGGTAAAACAGGAAATTAATGTATTTTTAAGTTCAAATTTGGAATCTATGAACAAACTTGTACCTATTGTTTTTTTAGTGGTCTTGGGATTGTTTTTTAGCTGTGAGAGGAAGTTGGATGAAAATCCTATTGAATTAGAATTGGATTTTCAGCCCCTAGTGGTAGGTAATTATTGGGTTTATGAGGTAGAGGAAAGGATTTACTATGGGGAAAATGATTTTGAAGATGATGCTTATTTTTTGCAGGACATCATCCAATCTACCTATATCAATGAAGCGAATGAAGTAGTATTTATCCTACAAAGAAGCAAATCCTATGATCAATTAGAGTGGGACCCATTGGAGCAATATACCCTTTTAAGAAGAGGGAAAACGTTGATTCGGACGATGCAAAATCAACAAGTCATCGCATTGGTTTTTCCTCCTACGGATGGGACCACTTGGGACTCTAATAACTATTTGAATGCTCCTGAAGATATATTTGAGTTAAAAACTATTGCGGCCAACTCCTCAAATAAAAGAATCCAAATTAACCAAGAGGATGCGGATGATCTAGTTACTTATCGGGATTATCGATACGAGGTGTTTGAAAAAGGAATTGGATTGGTAGAGGATTATGAGGAGGTTTTAACCTATTGTTCAAGAAACGATTGCTTGGGTGAACAGTTAATAGATGGAGGAAGTAAATTACATTTGACAATTACCGAGAATGGGAAATTATAAATTATTATTATCGACAATTCTATTAGTGGGAATGTGGTTTCAAACCCATGCCCAAGATCGGTATGCAGTGTTTTTTAAATTTAAACCTCAGGAGGAGTATTCTTTAAATCAACCCGAACAATTTTTATCATCAAAAGCATTAGCTAGAAGAGCAAAGGAGGGAGTGCTTCCAGATTCTTTGGATTTACCGGTTTCGCAAAAGTATATCGATGAAATTGCCAATAACGTACAAGAGATCCTTTATTCAAGCAAGTGGCTAAATGCCTTAGTGCTGGTTACTGATGAAGAAGGAGCTTTGGAAATTGAAACGTATCCATTTGTTGAAAGAGTGGAAATGGTGGCTTTGGACTTCGTACCTAGTCCCAATGCTAGATTAGGCAAGAAAATATTTGCCTCTGTAAGTTTAAAAATATGCCTGCCTGTCAATCATCGAAAACTAGGGACCAATGAGAACCCATATGATTTTCAAAATAGCTTATTAAGAATACCGGAGATGCATGAGGAAGGCTTCACTGGCAAAGGGGTTATGGTAGCGGTTTTTGATGCAGGTTTTCCGGGTACTGACGAGTCCAGTGCTTTAGCCCATTTATTTGCGAATGAACAAATCGTAGCAACCAAAGATTTTGTGAAACCTTGGTCTGATCATGTTTTCACTTCCAATCAGCATGGAACGAATGTACTATCGCTAATTGCAGCCAAGGAGGAAGGAATCTTAGTCTCTGGTGCTCCTGATGCAGCTTATTTTTTGGCAATTACAGAGGAAGATGCCACAGAGTATAAGGTAGAAGAATACAATTGGGTTCGTGCAGCAGAATTTGCAGATAGCTTGGGAGTAGATATCATTAATAGTTCTGTGGGGTATTATGATTTTGACGATCCAACCATGAATTATTCCCCTGAAGATTTGGATGGGAAAACAACTGTGATTGCTCAAGGGGCCACTATTGCTGCCCAAAAAGGGATTCTTATTGTGAACAGTGTTGGGAATTATGGGCCCGCAGAAACCAGCTTAGTATCACCTTCCGATTCAGAGTTCGTGTTAGCCATTGGGGCTGTAAATAAAAATCTGGAAGTGTCCAATTTTAGTTCCAGAGGACCTACAAGCGATGGTCGAATAAAACCAGATTTAACTACTTATGGAAATGGAGTTGCCTTAATAAAGTCCAATGGGAATCTGGGTTTTTCAAATGGAACATCCTTTTCTGCTCCACAAATTACTGCTTTGGCAGCAGGTCTTTGGGAAGCCAAGCCAGAATGGACCAGAGCTGAATTGGTAGAGAATTTAATCCGTAGTGCTACTCAGGCTGATGCTCAAGACAATGACCTGGGTTTTGGAATACCAAACTTTTATGATGCCTATTTTGGGGAAGTTTTAAGTGTGAGTGGAGAAGAGGAAATAGTTTGGAAAGTATTTCCAAATCCTTTAGCAGAAGATAATTTGACCATCTATTTTGGTCAAAGTCTTAGTGCTGAGTTTGCGATTATCGATATGAATGGGAAAACTCTTCAAACGGCTATCTTACTAAGGAACTCACCCAAAGATCCTTTCAGGACTTCTTTGCAAGGTTTGAAACCGGGCTTCTATATTGTGCAATTGCAAGATGGTCAACACCTAAAACGAACCAAACTCTTTAGGCAATAATCAAGAGCCTTTCATTCTTACTAATTCTAAATAAACTATGTCCATACAAATTGCCCCTTCTATTCTTGCTGCAGATTTCGCCAATTTGCAAAAAGAGGTAGAAATGCTCAATTCTTCCCAAGCTGACTACATTCATGTGGATATCATGGATGGTCTATTTGTACCTAATATATCCTTCGGTCTCCCAGTCACGGAAGCAATTCACAGGCATGCGACCAAACCATTGGATGTTCATTTGATGATTATGGATCCAGATCGGTACTTAGAGGCATTTAGAAAAGTGGGAGCGGAAACAATTTCTGTGCATTTAGAAGCTTGCCCACATCTACATAGAACAATTCAAGCCATCCATCACTTGGGGGCTAAATCGGGAGTGGCCTTGAATCCCCATTCCCCAGTGGACTTATTAAGTGAGGTTATACAAGATGTAGATATTGTTTGCATGATGTCTGTTAACCCTGGGTATGGAGGACAAAAGTTTATAGAGAATACCTATCAAAAAATTTCTAGGTTGAAGGACTTGATAATTTCTAAAGGAGCAAAAACCAAGATTGAAATTGATGGTGGAGTAAATCTTGGAAATGCACCTAAACTTAAAGAGGCTGGTGCGGATATCTTGGTAGCTGGAAGTTTTGTTTTTAACTCCGCCAATCCATTAGATACAATTAAGGAATTGAAATCAATTTAGAGGATTTAGCATTTTTAGGTACCGTTTATCTAAAAATACCTTAATTAACCCAAAAAGACTTGATTTTTGGATTGTGGTTTATTTATTGAACATCTTACGAAAACTAAAATCAGAGAAGACTATGAAAAAAGTATTGTTGTTTGGAGCGTTTTTCGCGTTTATTGGAATGAGTGGTTTTGCGCAGGAAGCAGCGGAAGAAGTTACAAATGAGGAGCTAGCTAAATTTGCCAATGTGGAAGTGATGACTTCCGAGTATGTAGATTCCAAAACTGAAGAGCTTAGAGCTATGATTTTGGAAAATGAAATCTTCAAAGGAGGAGCTAGATACAATGAAATCAAAGCTGCTTGGGGAGATGAAGCAAAAATGGCGGAAGCCGAGGTAACGGAAGAAGAAAAAGCGGCTTATCAAGCAGTACAGGATTTTCAAAATTCTCTTCAGGATGTGGTAAAAGAGTACAAGACTGAATTGATCATGAATGATTCTATCTTGGGTGCATCTACTTATAATAAAGTGAATGGTGCTCAAAAATCAGATCCTGCTGTCAAAGAGAAATTAGAAGCTCTAATTTCTGAAATGAAAGCTAAAAATGAAGAAGAAAGTGAAGATGGTAACGAAGGAGAAGGAAAATAATTTCTGATAAACATCACATGAAAGCCTCCTTTGTGGAGGCTTTTTTTTAATTTCACACGAAGGAAAGGAAAAAATCGTTACCCATTTATGAAGTTGAAAAAGCTACCCCTGTTCATGTTACTTTATTCCATTTCTACAGCCTTATTTGCTCAAGGAGAGGATATTTTTGGAATATCTGAAAAAGCGAAGAACCCTAAAAGTGAAAGCGCTATAGGAAATGCAGCAAGAAATGTATTGGAGATGTTTAGCATTGAGCTTTCTACAGGCGCAGCTTACCACCAATTTTCAACTCCCTTTTACACTGCGAATCCTGACTTATATCCTAACTTCAATCAATTTCAGAATTTTGATCAACCTCTGGATATTTCAGAAGATAATCCATTGGAAATGAAAAGTAATGACTGGACTTTTCCTGTCCTCAATGCCGGTTTGAGAATTAATCTTTTCAACTTACTAACCATCGGGGGAGGATACGGTCAGGAATGGGGAAATATGTCTACCATGAGAGGGGAGATTTTGAGTTTGGTTTTGAAGGCGGGTCATATCAGGCTAGCAAATTATATGGTACTGTTGGATTGGTTTTATTTGATGCTAAAAGAAGACAAACATTTTTGAAATGGCGGTATAGAAGATATGCATCAGCTAATTATTACATGCAATCAGAATTGACTCAACGCTCCAAACAAGTGTATCCTTGGAGATTTATCCTTGAAGGTGAGTTCGGTCAATTAAAAATGAAGAATTTTGTTGATCAAAGTATGGTGGCTGGTGGGTCCATGTATGAACCCAAACTTGCAGTGGGAGACAAGCCATATATGGGGATAGCATTACGCATTGAAAGAGATTTTTCAGAATACACAAAAATGTTCGTCAAAGGAGGAGCAGAGTTTAGAGATTTTACCTATGCTGCCTCAGACTTCTCTGAAGTTCAAAACCTTAAGCAAACCCTTTATGGTATGCAGGTTGGCTTTGCTGTTCGATTTCCCGGCACCAAAAGGTGTAAAATTGCGGGCTGTGGGGTAGTGATGAAACACATGCACAATGGAATAGAGTACAGGGGTAGCGGAATTTTTAATTATCAGAACAGAAAAGTCGGTCAATGGTATTAAGTTTTTAAAGACGTATTAAGACAATATTTTCTCTTTTCAAACCATTGGGTTTTTACTATCTTGCAGGCTAATAATCGACCCTACAAAAGCATTATATGGCTCAAGGAGAAAACGAGAACATCATACCAATTAACATTGAAGAGGAAATGCGTGGAGCCTACATCGATTATTCGATGTCGGTTATTGTTTCCAGGGCACTTCCAGACGTCCGTGACGGAATGAAGCCAGTTCATAGAAGGATCCTTTACGGGATGCAAGAACTAGGCGTACTTCACAATAAACCTTATAAAAAATCTGCGAGAATCGTAGGGGAAGTACTCGGTAAATATCACCCTCATGGTGATTCAGCTGTGTACGACACCATGGTTCGTATGGCACAACCCTGGTCTCTTCGCTACCCTTTAGTAGATGGACAAGGAAACTTTGGTTCTATCGACGGCGATAACCCTGCCGCGATGCGTTATACCGAGGCCCGCTTGAAGCGAATTGCCGAGGAAATGCTGGTGGATATCAATAAGGAGACTGTTGACTATCAATTCAACTTTGATGATTCCTTAAAAGAACCGGTAGTTCTACCAGCAAAAGTTCCAGCACTACTTCTGAATGGTGCATCTGGTATTGCTGTAGGTATGGCTACAAATATGGCTCCTCACAATTTAGGGGAGGTTATTTCAGGAATTATTGCCTATATCGATAATAGAGAGATTACCGTAGCTGAATTGATGGAACATATTATTGCTCTGATTTTCCTACCGGCGGTATCATTTATGGGTATAATGGGGTGAAGGCTGCTTTTGAGACAGGAAGAGGCAGAATCGTCATGCGGGGCAAGGCCAATGTGGAGACTAAAGATGGAGGGAATAAAGAGATGATCGTCATCACTGAAATTCCTTACATGGTCAATAAGGCCAATATGGTTGAGAAGACCGCCCAATTGATTAACGAGAAAAAATCGATGGAATTTCCGCAATCAGAGATGAGTCTGATCGATCAGGAATGCGAATTGTCTATGAATTAAAAAGAGATGCAATTCCATCGGTAGTTTTAAATAACTTATATAAGCATACTCAGTTACAGACCTCATTTTCAGTAAATAACGTTGCCCTAGTTAAAGGAAGACCTTATACTCTGAACTTGAAAGATCTAATTGTACATTATGTGGATCATAGGCATGAGGTCATTGTCCGTAGAACGCAGTATGAATTAAAAGAAGCTGAAAAAAGAGCCCATATTCTACAAGGGTATTTGATCGCTTTAGACCATTTGGATGAAGTAATTTCCCTGATTAGAAATTCTGCAGATCCAGAAACGGCAAGAAATAGCTTAATTGAGAGATTTGAGTTGAGTGAAATTCAGGCAAGAGCGATTCTCGACATGAGATTACAGCGATTGACTGGAATGGAAAGAGATAAAATTATCCAGGAATACAAGGATATTATGGCTTTAATTGAAGAATTGAAGTTCATTCTTGAAAACGAGGATAAGCGAATGGAAATCATCAAAGAGGAACTGACGGAGATGAAAGACCGTTATTCTGATGACAGGCGAACTGAAATTGAGCATAATGCAGAGGATTTCAGCTATGAGGACATGATTCCAAATGAAGAAGTAGTGATCACTGTTTCTCATCAGGGATATGTTAAAAGAACTGCCTTAACTGAATATAGAACTCAAGGTAGAGGAGGAGTTGGATCTAGAGGAGTAAGTACCAAAGAAGATGATTTCACTGAGTATATATTTACTGCCTCTACCCATAATTACCTACTGATCTTTACCGATAAGGGGAAATTATTCTGGCTGAAGACCTATGCCATTCCAGAGGGATCTAAAACCTCTAAGGGCAGACCTATCCAAAACTTGATAAATATTCAATCGGACGATAAGATTCGATCAATTATTCAAGTAGATGATTTGAATGATGAAGATTACATCAATAATCATTTCTTGGTGATGGTAACCCGAAAGGGAATCATAAAGAAGACCACATTAGAGCAATATTCCAGACCAAGAACCAATGGTATCATTGCTTTAAATATTAGAGAAGATGATCAACTAGTCAGAGTAGATATGACTAATGGAGATCAACATATCGTAATTGCTGCTAAATCCGGAAGAGCTATTCACTTCCCTGAAACTGCTGTAAGACCGATGGGTAGGACTGCTACCGGAGTAAAAGCGATTACTTTGACAGGCGAGGATGACTTTGTGATTGGCATGGTTTGTGCCTCTGATGAGTCTGCTACTTTATTGGTGGTTTCAGAAAATGGATATGGAAAGCGTTCCTATCTTGAAGAGTACAGAATCACCAATAGAGGAGGTAAAGGAGTGAAAGCGATGAATGTGACGGAGAAAACCGGAGCATTGGTTGCGATCAAAGAAGTGAATGATTCTGACGATTTAATGATTATTAACAAATCCGGATTATCATCCGAATTTCTATGGATACCCTCCGTATCATGGGAAGAGCTACTCAAGGAGTTCGATTGATAAAAGTAGGAGAAGAAGATAGTATTTCGTCGGTAGAAAAAATCACGAAAGAGGAGGAAGAAGAAATTGAAAATGAGATTTCTGAAGATTCTCCTGAAGCAACAAATGAATCTCCTGAATCACCGGGAGATGAACCAAATGATTAACCAAACAAAAAAGTAAAACGCTAATAATGAAGAAGCTAATTCTATCAATGGCCTTAATTGGTGCGACAACCTTGGCCTTTGGACAAAAAAGTAGTTAGGTCTGCAGAAAAGAACTTCAAATCTGGTGATCTTCAAACAGCATTATCTGATATCGAAGCTGCAACTGCTGACCCTGAGACAGGAGTAGATCCTGAGACTTATTTAATCAAAGCACAAATCGAAACCAAAATGTTTGGTTCTGATTCCTCCAACACCAAGCAAACATATGAAGTAGGACAAGCAGCCCTTGCTACTTTTATGAAAGCTTTTGAAATGGGGGTAGCAATAAAGAAGATGGTATCGGAGAAGATATCTGGGAAGAAGATGTATTAGGTGTTCCTGATAATTTAAGACCTTATTCAATCAATACGCTTAAGAATACTTCCTTCGATAAAGCAATTGAGAGATACAATGAAAATGATCAAGAAATGGCTTACTATTTCTTTGACCTAGCAGGTGAAATTGCTCCTGAAGATACTACCATCCATTACAATGCAGGTTTCTTGGCTAATGACTTGGGAATGTATGAGGAGGCTAAAAAGCATTTCAACTTGCTTTTGGATGTGGAAGAATACGATAAATTGAATACCTATTATTTCATGGTTCAAATCTTGAGCGGTCAGGATGAAAACCCTGAAGGAGCTTATGATATGGTAATGGCAGCTAGAGAAGAATATCCTGAAGATAAGATTCTAGCTGAATATGAAATTCAATTATTGCTTCAATTAAATAAAATGGATGAGGCAATGGCTTCTATTCAGGAGGCATTGAAATCAGATCCTAATAATGCTGCTATCCTTTTAAGATCTGGTTCTTGAAAGAGAAATCAGGTGATATGGATGGAGCTATGGCAGATTATAAGAAATCTGTAGAAGTAGATCCTGATTTCTATGATGGTAACTTCTATACTGGAGCTTTGATGTTAGACAGAGCTAGAGAAATCTTGGCTGATTTGAACGCTCTTCCAGATGATGAGTGGGAAAAGAAATCAGAAGCTATGGGTAAAGAAGCGGATAATTATTATAAAGAGTCTATTCCTTACTTCACTAAAGTATTGGAAATCAGACCAGAAAACACTGACGTAATGGAGATTCTTTTCCAAGTTCATACTAGATTAAAGAACACCGAAGAAGCTGATAAATACAATAAAAAATTGATCGAGCTGAAAGGTCCAAATTGGATGGAAGGTGGAATGTAATTTCTAGAAGAAGACGAAAGGCCAGCCGAAAGGTTGGCCTTTTTTTTGTTCCAAAGAGTTTTTTCAAATAGCTGAATAGAACACAGTTAGGATTTAAAAACTACCATTAAATATCCCGCTTGCCTCAATTCATCTGTCTAGTTGTTAATTTTTCCTTGCTCTTTTAGAAAGGAAAAATTTGGAAATTAATGTCAATTAATTCTTGTTAAATATTAGAAAAGTTAAGTAGTAATTCAGACGAAAGGAAATTGGTAAAATGGAGATATTGTTTGTGCTATCCTTAGTATCTTTACCCTTAATTAGTCTAGTAAGTTTTAGAATGTCTTTGATTAAAAGGTCAGTAGCCCTCACCACCTTATTTTCTCTTTTTTTCTTTCAAGTTTTGGCCAGGTCAAATTTCAAAAGTCTCTTGTGGTCACTTATGAAAATGGACCTTTACTTAGCAATGGAAAGGATTGGGCTGAGGAAATCAAAAAAACTGAACATTATACAGGGATCGATATCCGAATGGAATGGAGAAAAATCGAAAATACCTTTTATAATTATCTGTATAGATATCCTAGTATGGGCGTAGGGTTTAGTTCCATGACCAGGTATTCTAATCAATTGGGAAGACCAATGGGGATTTATGGTTTTATCGAAATGCCATTTTCTCGACGTGGAATATATAAGAATTTTTATCTCAGTTATTTCGGGCAGATTGGGCTAGGCTTTCATATAAAACCTTATGATGCAGAATCAAACCCTTTAAACCAATTCGTAGGTACCAATTTAAATTCCTACATCCATTTGGGCTTTAAGGCCAATTATAAGCTCTCAAATCGAGTTAGCCTGATCGGTTCCATAGGTTTAAAGCATTTCTCAAACGGAGCGATCAAAAGACCAAATGCAGGAATAAATTACATTCCAATAGGAATTGGAGTAAAAACAAAATTGGGTTCAGTACATCCTCTTCCTACTGAGGCAGTTAATTATCCGGAATTAGAAAAAAGAGGGTTTTGGAATATTGCGATGTATCTGGGCTATAAAAATTATGAGGTCGATGAAGGAAGCTATTTTAGAGGTGGTTTAGGAATAAATTACTTATGGGAAGCTTCCTACAAGTATCGTGTAGGTTTGGGCTTGGATTGGTTTTATGGAGCAGGTGTCAATGATCGATGGCCAGGGGAAAACACAAATTTTTTAGATGCTAATTCCTTTGCCATAGTGGGGTCCTGGGAGTGGAAGATCAACAAGCATTTATACGCTCCTGTAGCATTAGGTGTGTATTTGGATAGGTCGGAGTTCAATAATGAGATGACTTGGTTCTATGAACGTGTAGGCGTGAGGTATCGGTTTGATAACCATGTGTTTATAGGTGTTCAGATTAAGGCCCATAAAGCGAAAGCAGATTTTTTTGAGTTTACGATGGGTTATACGATTCCGGGTAAAGTTCAATATATCCGTTCCAAATAGCAGATAGATTCCCCATTAATCACAAAATATTTTTATTTGAAGCTGTCATATTTTAGCTTGTGATGTTTTACCAAGCCCATTTATGACCAAATCGATAGTAATGCGTGCTTTCGCACTTATCTTAGTTTTATTTTCTTTCAAGATTTCTAATGCACAGTCCGTTTCCTCCTCACTGCTTTATCAGAAATTGCAGCAGATAAAAGAAACGAGAAGGGTATTGTATGTTGCCGCACATCCTGATGATGAAAATACACGGTTGATCTCTTACCTCGCAAATGGGGAAAATTTGCAGGTAGCCTATTTAAGTATGACTAGGGGAGACGGAGGTCAAAATTTAATTGGGAAGGAATTGGGAGTGGAACTCGGGCAGATTCGAACCCAAGAGTTACTGCAGGCTCGAAAAACAGATGGAGGACGCCAATACTTTTCCAGAGCCATTGACTTTGGTTATACAAAAACTCCGAATGAAACTTTTCAAAATTGGGAAAGACAGGAAGTTCTTTCTGATGTAGTATGGGTGATTAGAAATTTTCAGCCAGATATTATTATTACTCGATTTAATACCATTCCTGGTGGAGGGAATCACGGTCAACATACCACTTCAGCAATTTTAGCAGGAGAGGCTCTTTCAATTGCAGGAGACCCTACTGTGTTCCCTGAACAACTTCAATATGTTGAACCTTGGAAGCCCAAAAGGGTTTTTTGGAATACCTATAATTTCCGAGGAGAATTTGAAAAAGTAGAGGGCGAGCAATACTTTGAGTTTCCTACAGGTGATTACAATCCATTGTTGGGTGAGACTTACAGCCAAATTGCTGCAGATAGTCGCACCATGCACAAATCTCAAGGATTTGGAAGTACTCCAAGAAATGGAGGAGCATTGGACCATATACAGTTTGTGGCTGGCGAGCCAGCTAAGGAATCAGCATTTGATGGGGTAATAAACCGTTGGGAAACACTTTCAGGTGGTCAAGAAATTGAAGCATTAATCGATCAAGCTTTATCTTCCTTTGACTTTAAAAACCCTCAAAACAATCTCGAAAACTTACTGTCTATTAAAAAGAAATTGACTGATGTTCCTAACCCTGCTAGTTGGGTGAAGGAGAAATTGGAAAGTATCGATGAATTGATTTTATCTTCTTTAGGAATAGAAGCGGAATGGATCGTAAATCAAGAATTAGGCTATCCGGGAGAGGAGATTACGACCAGTTTAGAAGTGACCAACCCATCTGATGGTCATTTAAAGATCATTTCATTTGAGAATATTGCTGGCGTTAATCGTATTGATAAAAATTTGGATTACAATGTGTTAATGGAGGTAGATCAGAAGTTTGTCCTTCCTACAGATGTTCCTCTTTCCCAGCCTTATTGGTTAAAAGAACCCACCGATGGAGCACTTTATCATGTAAGTAATCAATTGGATATTGGAAAAGCCTTTGAGGACAATCAGCTCCAAGGAATTTTGAATATGGAATACAAAGGAAATCCAATTTCCATTAGCCTACCTTTAAGCTATAAATACAATAGCAGGGTAGATGGTGAAGTGAATCAACCTTTCACGGTGATTCCAAAAATTGACTTATCTGTTTCCAAGGAAAATGTCATTTTAGTAGACGGGGTAGATCAGGATTTTTCTGTGACTGTTCATTTTTCGGATGAATTGGAAGAGGGAGAATTGACGTTTGAAAACCTGGAGAAGAGTCAATATTCCATCACTTCTGTAGAAATCAATGAATTGAATAAAGAGAAAGTATATCAGATATTATTCACGTTGGGGAACAATCAGAAATTGACGGTGACGGCTAGTTATGTCACTGAATCTGGAGAGGTTTATAATCAGACTACGAATCGAATTTCCTATAGTCATATTCCCAACTTGACCTACTTTAGTCCTTCTTCAATTAATTTGATCAAAGCAGACTGGGAAATTTCCGGAGATAAAATTGGCTATATTGAAGGTGCTGGAGATGATGTGCCAAGTGTGTTAAGTTCTTTGGGATACCAAGTCACGATGATTGGATCAACCGATTATTCTTTGGATTATTTAAATCAGTTTAAAGCGGTAGTCGTTGGAATTCGAGCCTATAATACCAATACTGATTTAATTGAAAATCAGAAGATTTTGATGGATTATGTAGCCCAAGGAGGTAATGTGATCGTTCAATACAATACCACCGGTGGATTGTTATCTGAAAACATGGGACCCTATCCATTCCAGTTGAGTAGGGATCGAGTTACTGTAGAGAATTCTCCGTTCAAGGCAGATTGGAGCCACCCCATACTAGCTGGTCCTAATAAGATAGATGAAGCTGATTTTGACGGTTGGGTTCAAGAAAGAGGCTTGTATTTTGTGACCGATATTTCAGAGGAATACAGCACCCCTTTGCAATTTCAAGATCCAGATGAACCCTTTATGAATGGCTCATTGATTTATGCAGAATATGGAAAAGGGCATTATGTGTACACGGGAATTTCCTTTTTCAGGGAATTGCCAGCAGGGGTTCCAGGTGCAATTAAATTATTCATAAACTTAATCGAACAATAGTTTTGGAAGAGAAACCGATACGTTGGAAAAACTTATACGTAGGACTATTGGCTAGTCTATTCATAATTATTGCATTGTTCACCTGGATTCAAAATGCTTTCTCATGAGTTTAATCGATTGGATTGTTTTATTTGGAACCTTAGGAACCATTGCTGCTTATGGAGTTTATAAAACCTACCAACAGAACAGTTTAGATTCCTACCTGAGAGGGAAACATTCCATGAATTGGTGGACCATTGGCTTGTCAATTATGGCAACTCAAGCGTCCGCTATTACATTTTTAAGTACTCCAGGTCAGGCATATGAGGATGGAATGCGATTTATTCAGTTCTATTTTGGATTGCCTCTTGCGATGATTATCATTTCAGTAAGCTTTATTCCTATTTACTATAAACTAAAGGTTTATACTGCTTATGAATATTTAGAAAATCGCTTTGACCTCAAGACCAGAACTTTAGCAGCCCTATTGTTTATTATTCAAAGAGGATTAGCAGCAGGGATTACGATTTATGCCCCCGCGATCATCCTATCCACTTTATTAGGCTGGAATTTAACTTGGACCAATATTTTGATAGGTACCTTGGTAATCGCCTACACGGTTTCTGGGGGTACTGAAGCGGTATCCATTACCCAAAAGCAGCAAATGGCTGTGATGATGGGAGGAATGATCCTTGCAGGTATTATTGTGATCCAAATGCTTCCTATTTCTTTTCAGGAAGCGATGCATGTAGCTGGAAAGATGGACCGTTTAAACATGGTCAATTTCGAATTTGATTTAGCGGACAGATACAATGTTTGGTCAGGGATGACTGCTGCTGTTTTTCTGTTTCTATCTTATTTCGGAACAGATCAAAGCCAGGTTCAGCGTTATCTTTCCGGACAGACACTTTCCCAAAGTAGGATGGGACTGATTATGAATGGCTTTCTTAAAATTCCAATGCAGTTTGTCATTTTGTTTATTGGGGTGATGGTATTTGTTTTTTATCAGTTTTATCAACCTCCGGTGGTATTTAACAAAGTCCAAACCGACAAATTAAGAGAAAGTGAATATGCGGCAGATTTTGAGCTTTTAGAAGAAAAATATACTGCCAATTTTGATGAAAGTAAGGCTTCGTATCAGGAATTGCTTTCCGCGATCGATCGGAAAGATGTGGCATCTGAAAACCAAATTCAGCAGGAATTAAACGTTCTAAAAGAAGAACAAAAACAGATTAGGGATCAGGTCAAGGAATTAATTATCACGAATGACCCGGTTGCCGAGACGAGAGATACTGACTACGTGTTTATGCGTTTTGTGATGGATAATCTGCCCAAAGGGGTGATTGGATTATTGTTTGCCGTGATCTTCTCTGCAGCTATGTCTTCCAGTGCCTCGGAATTGAATTCATTAGGCTCTACCAGTACCATTGATTTATATAAGCGATCAATAAAAAAGAATGCTTCTGATAAGCATTATTTACATTCGTCTAAATTCTTTACAGCTTTTTGGGGAGTAGGGGCGATTTTATTCGCTACCTATGCTTCCTTATTTGAGAATTTAATCCAGGCGGTTAATTTATTGGGTTCGCTATTCTATGGAACCATCCTAGGGATTTTTATTGTGGGATTTTTCATGAAGTGGATCAAAGGCAAAGCGGTATTTATTGCAGCCTTAGGCTCTCAGGCCCTTATTCTGCTAATTCATTTTAGAAATGGTCTAGGGTTATTTGATTTTGTTTGGAACATTGGCTTTTTATGGTACAATGCCATAGGTTGTTTGGCAGTCATGTTGTTTGCAGCCATTGCCCAATTGATGATTAAAAAGTAAAATATAAATAGCGTTCAAACTCAAAAAGGGGAATTATCTATTTGATAATTCCCTTTTTTATTCCCTTTGGTTTGATTACTTCAGGGATTGAATCAACCGTTCGTTTAAACCCACATAATCTGGGTTTTGAGCTTCTTCAGCCAAATCAATGGATTCTTTAGCAGATTCTATGGCTTCAGTTTTGAGCCCCAATGCAACTTCAATTTTAGCTTTCAGGTGGTAAGCCCAGTACTTAGGATCTGCCTCTACTGATTCCTGAATCCACTCATAGGCTTTATTTAAATCTCTTCCTGTATTCAGGTAATAGCTTGAAGCTTCGTAGAGCAGGGTAGGGTTATCAGTATCTTGATCTAGTACATATTCTTTGATCTGAGCCATTACAATAGGGTCTGAATCCATGGAAATATGGAAACTTGCGCTGGTTTGATCCCAAGCCATCGTAAGGTCAGCTCCTTTATCAGTCATATTAGTAAAACTGATTTCGAAAGTCTCATACTCTTTTTTGTTTTGGTAGGGCTGACTTCAAATCGGATTAGATCCTCTTCTGGATTGTATCCAATAGCTCCCCATAGTTTCGTGTTTTTTGACAAAATGATAGTCCAGGATTTTTTGTCAGGAATAGAATACAAAGCATACTGGCCTTTAGGAACATCCTTACCTTGGATTTTAACATCTGTGGAAAAGCTCAAAACAGTAGCTCCATTCGCTCCTGTTCTCCAAATCGCTCCATAAGGAACAAGTTCACCAAATATCTTCCTTCCTTTTTTGCTAGGCCGACTATAGGATACTGTAACGTCTGTTAATCCGACTTTTTGTGCAATCTTGGCAGATGGTGATGCCTGAGGCATTTCAATTTGCTGTGCAACAAGTTGAAAGTCAGTTACTAGAAGCGTAAATAGTAATAAATTAAGAATAGCATACTTTTTCATATACAGTAATACGTGTTATGTAAATTAAATCGAATTTTCTCTCAGAATATTTCTAGAAATCCTGTAATTTCATGTAAAATCATGAGCTTTTGTAATGAAAGTATCAGTAATTTCGTTTTTAGTGGGTTATAATTAAATGAAACCTAACTAGGTTATATATTTTTCAATTATTATGAGTTTAGCTATTATTTGTCCAGGGAAGAACGCTGATCCTTGGATCAAGGTTTTAAAGGATCAAGACCCTGATTTAGAAGTTCAAGTTTACCCCGATATTAATAATCCGGATTCGGTGGATGTGGTCATGTTATGGAACCACCCAGCAGGTATTCTTTCTTCTTTTCCTAATTTAAAATTGATTAGTTCCATGGGAGCAGGGGTTGATCATATTTTGAGAGATAAATCTGTGCCAGAAAATATTCCGGTAGTAAGAATTGTGGATGAAAAATTAACATTTTCCATGACTAATTATGTCATCATGGGCGTGTTGAATTTTCATCGACAATTCACAAGGTATCAACAAGATAAAAGAAGAAAGTTTGGGATATGAGCTATCCCGAAATAGATGTTAAAATCGGAGTGATGGGAGTGGGGGCACTTGGGGGTGATGTATTGGAAAAACTTGCATTTATGGGCTTTGATGTGGTCGGTTTTGGATTTTCAGAAAAAAGGATTTTCCATATCCCTATTATTCCAAGGGCCAATTGCATGAGTTTTTAAAAACAGTAAATGTGATTGTTTGTCTTTTGCCTCTGACGCCCGATACAGAAGGGATTTTAAATATTGAATTATTTAAACTATGTAAGAAAGGAACTTTTCTAATTAATGTAGCAAGAGGGAAACATTTGGTCGAGGAGGACTTAATCCTTGCCTTGGATAAGGGGTTCCTCTCTGGCGCTTTATTAGACGTTTTCAGAACAGAGCCTTTACCCAAAGAGCATCCTTTTTGGGAGGATGAAAGAATTCTTTTCACGCCACATATTGCCAGCGTAACCAATCCTAGCGCTGCCGCTCCTCAGGTGGTAGATAACATACGCAGAATACAAACCAACCAGCCTTTGAATAATCTTGTTATTCGAAAAAGAGGCTATTAAAATTTTTAACTATGTCCAATACTTTTACAATTATTTGTCCTACAGATTTTTCTGAATGTTCATTAAATGCGATAGAATACGCTGCAAAGTTGGGCGAGTTTTACCAAGCCGACTTGCTGCTTTTCCATGTTTTAAATAAAAAGGACTATGAAAAGCTTTCTCCTTTGGATTCGAAAGGCTTCCATCAAGAGGAATTCATCAAAGAAAAAATGATCAATCTTCAGCAAGCAGTTTTAAAAGAAAGTTTACCCAAAGGATTGAAAAGCTGTTTGATCTCCTATAAAAATGGAAAGATTGTTCCAACAACTTTGGCGGAGACTGAGCATATCAAGGCAGATATGATCGTGATGGGAACTGAAGGAACCAATGATTTGCGAGAACATATTATAGGTTCGAAAACCAGTAAAATTGTAGAAGAAGCCAGTACAGATGTATTTGTGGTTCCAAGAAAAGTGTTTTTCAAAAAGCCCCGAAAAATGGTTTATGCATCTGATTATTTGGAAGAGGATAAAATTGCCATTCAAAAGGTCATTGAAATGGCTCAGTTTTTTGATTCTGAGATCGATATAGTCCATGTTAGTAGTACCCACAAAGCCATTGATAAATCTCTTCATAAAGAAATGGTCAATGAAATCACTCCTTTTGTAAAATATGATAAAGTCAGTTTTGTACTGAAATCCTATCGGGATGACTTGGCCTTGGGTTTGGAAAATTACCTTCAAACCTCCAAAGGAGATGTATTGGTGACATTGAGTAAAAAGAAATCTTTTTTGATCAGATCTTCGCAAAAAATCTTTCAAAAAAAATGGCTTATTTCATCAATAAGCCATTATGGGTCATCAAGTCTCTTTAACTATTTCTTTTTAAAAATCCCTTGGATAAAATCTTTGAATTCTGAACGTGTCTTCGGATCTGTAAAAAGTGATCCTAAGGTGCGGAAGTAATAAGACACTGTGATCTTTTTAGGAATTTGCTGATGTTCGTTTGAAATTTTTTCTGTGTTTTCCACAGGAGGGGTAGGTGGTGTTTCAGGTTTGGTTTCAGGTTGAGGTCTACCTACAAGGTCATCTGCTTTTTTAAAGCTTTTTGAGAACGTCTTTTGTAACCGAGTTTCTCTTCAACCAGTCCCTTGTTATTGAAAGAAACTGCATCTTCTGGATCTAACTCAATTGCTTTTTCATAATCTTCAATCGCTCCTTTAAGATCCCCGATTCTATCTTTAAAGTATGCCCTGCTGCTATACCTGTAGGGATTTTTAGGGTCCAGATTTGCGGCACGGTCAAATTCTGCCAAAGCTTCTTCATCTCTTTTTAATAAATGAAGGACTACTGCCCTATCTGAGATATAATTTGTATTGTATGGGTCTAACTCAATGATGATATCAAAATCAGCAATTGCTTCCTGGGTTTTTCCCAATCTTGATAATATCCTACCTCTGAAAAGGTGAAATTCTGGATTAGTCTCTGAATTGGATATCAAGCTATTAAATAGGGTCAATGCCTCTTCAAATTTTCCTGCCTTGTATAATTCTATTCCTGCCTCGAAAGTCATTCTTTAATTTTTATTCAGTAATACAAAGTTAAGACAGGAATAGTTTACCAAATAATCTTTCTGATGTTTTTGCACCCAAACCAATCGGCCTATTATCTTTAAGCTTTAGAGTTCGTATTATTCATGGCCCAATCACCCCAAACTGTACTTAAAGATCTTAAAGCGAAAAAGTTTGCTCCCATTTACTTTCTAGATGGAGATGAGCCCTTTTATATCGATCAAATTACCGAGTATATTGAAAAGAATGCCATCGCCGAACACGAACGGGGATTCAATCAAGTGGTTTTGTATGGAAAAGACAGCAATGTTGGATTAATACTTAATAATGCCAGGAAGTTTCCAATGATGGCAGAGCGCCAAGTGGTGATTGTAAAGGAGGCTCAAAGTTTACCGGATTTAGGAAAGGAAGAATCCCAGAAACTACTGATCAATTATTCCCAAAATCCGCTCCCAAGTACGATTTTAGTATTTGCACATAAATACAAAAAGCTGGATAAAAGGACGCAGCTTTCCAAGGAACTGCAGAAAAATGCGGTCTATGTCACTTCTGATAAAGTTCCGGATTATAAATTGACAGACTGGGTGATCCAGTATTTCAAAGATATTGGACATGATATCGAACCCAGAGCAGCCCAGTTTTTAGCTGATGCCATTGGCAACAACTTGGAGGTAATGACAAATGAGGTGGGGAAGATGCTCATTAATTTCCAGGAACCTACAAAATTCACAATCCCTGATATTTCAAAATATATTGGGATCAATAAAGATTACAACAACTTTGAGCTATTGAAAGCAATAGGGGTTAGAGATGCGGAAAAATCCAATCGGATCATCCATTATTTCATACAAAACCCTAAATCTCACCCACTTATTCCACTTTTTGCGCTGATGTACAATTATTTTTCGAAGTTGGCTTTAATTCATCAAGCGAAAGGAGCCACTGATGACCAGATCGCATCCTTAATCGGTGTGCCTAGATTTGTGGCCAAAGAGTACCTTCAATCCGCCCGCAACTACAAATTGGGCAAGGTAATTGATGTGTTTACATACATCAAAGAGGCAGATCTGCGTTCTAAAGGAGTTGACTCCGGTAGTATGACGCATGGTGAAATCCTCCGCGAACTCGTGTACAAGATTTTGCACTGATTACCGAAGCTAATTTTAAATAAACCAAAAGAATTTGTTGTCTTGGGACTGTTCCTTTATCCATTGATTTGGATGAAATGAATCTCATGCTTGATTTTTTGGGTGCTAAAACCAACTACTGTCTATGAAATATTACCTGATGCTTTTTGTTGGATTGGGGTTGAGTTTGGATGCTGTTTCGCAATCCACACTCTATCAAACGAGTCCACAATACCCCTTAGATCATCAGACTGAGCTCTTCGAAAAGCAACTTTTTCTGCTTCCTTATACGATTACACCCGTCTTCTTAAGGAGGATTTGACCAATGAGCAAAAAAATCTGCGGAATTGAATAGAGCAATGTCCGCATTACAGGTGGAAAGTCCAGATGGACCTGGATTAATGAAATCTTACATCTATGATCATGGCAACCATCCTTCCGTTACCTCTGCCGGTTTGTATCTGGGAGATCACTTCTTTTATAAGAGAAATTATACGGAAGCCAATGAAAGTTATGCTTTGGTAAACCCTAACAGCCTTGGTGATGAAAACCGAGCTGACCTATACTTTAAGCAAGGCTTTGGGCATTTTCAAATGAAAAATTATGGACAAGCAGCTCCATTTTTTGATCAGGCCAAAGTTTTAAATACCTCAGTTAGTCCCGATGCTTACTATTATAGTGGATACATTGCTTTGGAAAATGGGGATCATGAAAAAGCAATTGCAGACCTTCATACTGCATCTCAAGATGTGTTTTATTCAGGTAAAGTTCCTTATTTAATTGCAGCACTTTATTACAATACAGGTAGTTATGATCAATTGATCAGTTATGCAGAACCTAAATTCGGTACAGGTCAGCAACTAGAAAAACCTGAAATCATTCATTTGTACTTGGCGGAAGCTTATTATGCCAAGCAAGATTATGCAAATGCCTCCAGTCACTATGAATCTTATATCAGCTCCAGAAAAGGCACCTTATCTAGAGAAGAGATTTATAAAGCTGGAATTTCCTTATTTGAAATTCAGAACTATAATAGAGCCGCTGAATATTTGAAAAATTCAGCTTCAGCAAATGATGAATTAGGACAGGCAAGTAGTTACTACCTAGGACATGCCTATTTGAAGCAGGAAAATTATCAGTTTGCTTCCACCAGTTTCGCTGCGGCCTCCAAAGCTGAATTCAACAAACAAATTCAGGAAGATGCATTGGTTAATTATGCAAAAGTAAACCTTCAAAAGGGGAGTTTTCAAGCTGCAATTGCTGCTTTAGATGAATATTTGGATAAGTATCCAACTGGAACTCATAAAGCTGAAATGGAGACCTTGCTTTCGGAGGCCTTGGTCAACACCAATGATTATTTAAGGGCTATTGAACAAATGGACCGAATCACCAATAAGTCTCCAAGAATTCAATCAGCTTATCAAAAAGTAGCCTTTTATCAGGCCATGGTATACTTCAGGGATCAAAGATGGGATGGAGCAATTGCTTATTTGGATAAGTCTTTGGCTTATCCTGTTGACCGTACTATTGTATTGGAATCTCATTTTTGGAAAGGAGAGGCTTATTCTGCAGATGGAAAGCTACCTCAAGCAATTAAATCCTATGAACAGGCAATATCACTGGGTCGAAGCACCTCTAGTTCGTACTTAACCAAAAGTTTGTATGGATTAGGGTATGCCTATTTTAATTCACAAAAATACCCTCAAGCTGAAGTTCATTTCAAAACATACACTGATCGTCTGAGAGGTCGTGATAATAAAGAAAATTACGACGATGCCATGCTCCGGTTAGGAGATTGCTATTACGTACAAAAAAGGTTTTCTGAAGCTGCTTCGGTATTCCAACAGGCAATAAACGAGCGCAATTCTGGCATAGATTACGCTTATTATCGATTAGCAGTAGTACAGAATTTCCAAACCAGAAATCAAGAAGCTTTATATCAGTTGGATGCTCTGATTTCCAGGTATCCTTCCAGTTTGTATTACGAAGATGCATTGTATCAAAAGGGTCAGATTAACATGGAGGAGACCAATTACGCTGAAGCTTCCCGTGCCTATTCTGATTTGATTAATGGAAAACCGAATTCACCTTTTGTTCCATATGCGTTGGAGGGTAGGGCAGTTGCTAATTTCTCCATGCAGAATTATGATCAGACTATTCAGGATTATAAAACCATTTTAGATAGACATCCCAATGCCCAAAATGCAGAAACAGCTCTAAAAGGCTTGCAGGAAACGTTGGCTTTACAAGGAAGATCGGGTGAGTTTTCGGATTATTTGGCACGGTACAAAGGTTCTAATCCATCCAATACAAGTGTTCAATCTCTTGAATTTGAGGCGGCCAAGAGTATGTATTTTGATAAAAATTATACGCAGGCTTCCAGAGCTTTTGAAAGCTACTTAAGAAATTATCCTCAATCCGCTCAAAAAGCAGATGCCTTGTATTTCTTGGGAGATTCCTACTTCCAGTTGGGAAATAAGGATCAGGCCTTGGCTCAATTTAAGGCCTTGGAAAATGAACCGGCATCTCCTCAAAGAGTAAGGGCTTTACAACGAATTGGGGGAATTGAATTGGAAAACGGAAACTTCGAGCAAGCTATTCCTTACCTACAAACTGCTGCGGAGAATGCCAGAAACAAAATTGAAGAGGCCGAAGCGGTGCAAGGTTTGATGGTAGCGAATTTTGAAACCAAAAAATACAATCAGGCAATTACCAATGCGGACCGTCTACTGACCTTGGATGGTATTATTCCGAATCTACTCCTAAAGCTTTGCTGACTAAAGCAAAAGCCGAGCGTGAGACGAATAGAAAGGCAGATGCTGAAACTACATTGATGACCTTGGTGAATGAATACAAAACAGAACAAGGAGCAGAAGGCTTGTATTGGTTGGCTTATTCATTTCAGGAAAAGGGAGATGTAGCCCAATCCAATGAAACCATATTTGATTTCTCAGGACCATTTGTTGACTTCGGGTATTGGTATGGAAGAATGTTTTTACTCTTGGCAGACAACTATGTGACACTTGGAGAGGATTTCCAGGCCAAGGCAACTTTGGAATCTATTGTGGAGAAATCTACGAATGAAGAAATAAAATCTATGGCTCAAACTAAACTTCAAACTTTAAACTAAACCATGAAAAAGCTAGTAAAATTAATTCTATTTGGCGGAGCATTTGGTTTAACAACAGGTTTGACTTTTGCCCAGACCCAATCAAGAGGAGAAGTAACTGATCAAGAGTTTATCATTCGTAAGGACCGCGTACTGACTGTTCCTGTCCAGCCGAGAGTTTATGAAAAATTGCCAGTCTTACCTCAGCCCAAAGGATTGGCAGATTTTAACTATCGGGTAAACAGGTATCCATTGACTCTGGAACCTTTGGTTTTGGAAACTACACCTATCCAAAAACCTTTTAGGGCCCCACAACTTGATTTATTCCCTGGGTTTTTGAGAGTAGGGTATGGAAATTTCGCCTCTCCTTTATTGGAGGCTAGATACATGGGGACAGAAGCCGATATAGTCAACTTCTCCTTGAACTTAGGACATCAAAGTTTTGGAAAGGGACCTGTGCAAGGGGAGGAATCCAGTGAAGCGCATACCAATTTTGGAGGAGATATCAGTTATTTCGCAGATGTGTTTGAATTGTTTGGGGGGATAGATTGGAACCAGGATCGCTATTCATTTTATGGGGTAGATCCTGTGAATTTTGAAAATCCAGAATTTGAAATTCCTGACAATGTTTTTACCTCCTTTTCGGTAAAAGCTGGAATCAGGGACATTGAAAAAGTAGGGCCATTTTCTTATGAAGTACAGGCAAGCTATAGAAACTTTAATGACAGCTATATGGCTCGTGAAAGTGAAATAGGAGTGTCTGGTTTAGGGAAGTTTAGACCAAGTGAGGATTGGAAAGGTCAAGTGGGAATTTCTTACTACACCACCAATCCTGAAGATTTAGATTATGCTCAAACAAGAACTTATTTGGGGATTCGGCCTGAGATAGAATATACTACAGGGGAATTTAGAGTCTCTGCAGGTTTGAATATCATTTCAGAAAATGATTCCATTGAGGATAAATCCAGTGATTTCAGAATTTTCCCAAACCTGAAAGCTTCCTATCAGTTTGCTGAAGAATTTGGATTCTTTGGAGAATTTTCCGGAGATGTAAAACGAAACACCTATTTCAGTTTCGTGAATGAAAACCCTTATCTGGGGCCGAGCGAGCAACTGTTGAATACTATTCAAAACTACAAGGTAGAAGGAGGAATAGAAGGTCAATTTCAGGAGGCATTTCATTATCGAGCGGCAATCAATGTCAGTCGATACAATAACCTGAGCTTTTTTGTGAATAACTATACCAATAATTTGATGACCACCGATTCTTCAAGGTTCAGTTTGGTATATGATGATAAGAGTACCGTTTTCAATATTAATGGAGAGCTAGGGTTTAAATTCTCAGATGTCTATTCTTTGGGATCAAGGTTAGACCTGTATCAATATGATTTGAGTACGCAAGCTGAAGCCTGGCATAGACCTACTTGGGAATTACGGGTAAATAACCAGGTAACCCCTGTACAGGGACTTTTGGTCCAGGCGAATTTGAATTTTATGGGTGGGTTAAAAGCGAGAGGAAATGATTTGAGTGATATTGTGGGAGAATTTGGGCCCTATGAGGTCGTGAAGTTGAAAACAATCGCCGACTTACAATTGAAGGCTGATTACCAAATCACGAATAGATTTGCTGTTTTTGCAGAAGGAAATAATATATTGAATGGGAAAAACACCCGCTGGTTAAATTACCCGGTAAGAGGGATTCAATTAATTGGTGGAGTTTCTATGAAATTCTAAGAATGTTGCATGTTAGGGTTGGGGTTTACCCTCAATTCTTTTAGTTTCGTAGCACTCAATTTGATTATGCCGGAAAATTCTTCTGAAAATAGACAATGGACTGACCCAAAAGATTTTGGACTTCCTTATGTGGAAGTAACTCCAATAACTCCTTTGGGCGAGGAAATAAAACTTCCTGAAAAGGAAGAAGAACAAGTGGTGACGCTTGCTGCCGACAACCATTCTCAAGAAAAGTCTATGCAGGAAACTGAACCTGCAAAAGAAGAAGTAGTACCTACTCCAATAGAGGAAGTTAAAACCTACTATCCAAAAGAGGAAGATGTAGCGCAACAACCAAAGGAACTTGCTCAAGAAAAGCGAGTCACTGCTGAACCTGAAAAGAAGAAGAATTCTTGGGTAGTAGCAGTTGTAATTATTGCCCTTTTGGTAGTTTCGGTAATCGTTTGGCAATTAATGAGCCAAGGAAACGGTCCAAATACCCCAGGAAATCAAGTAGCCCTGCAACAATCCCCATCTGAAGTACCTGTGGAATCTCAGGTAGTTCCAGAAAATACACCAACTGAAGAAATTCAAACCCCTGAAAATCAAGATTCTATTCCAAAATCCAATTCTTCTTTGGAAGAACCTGTGGAAACTCCGCAAACTGGTACAACTATTGATCGTACTGTTGCCGAGAAGTTGATCAGAGTAGAGAGTAGAGGAGAAAGGCCACAATATTTTATTGTGGTAGGAAGTTTGCCAAATGAAAGGATGGCACTTTCTGAATCTACTCAGTACCTAGATCGTGCAAGTTCAGTTTATCTGATCTTACCATACGAAGATGTGAAAAACTATCGTTTGGCAATAGGGTCCTTTACAAGCTTTAGGAAAGCCAGTGAGGAGCTCAACGCGATCAAAGATCAATACACAGAAGCTTTATGGATTTTGAAATATTAATATGATTCTACTTCAAACCCTTTCTGTTGCCGATTCACTGGCAGCAGCGGACAGCCTTGCGGAAGGTGCTACAAAAGAAAGTATCGGTTTATTAGATCTTTTGATCAAAGGTGGCTACATGATGGTGCCCCTCTACCTGTTATTTATTTTGGCAATCTTCATATTCTTTGAACGATTGATTACCCTAAAAAAGCTTCAAAAACTCCAACTTCCTTAATGGATCAGATTCGTGTGTTAGTACAAGGAGGAAAAATAGAGAAGGCAAAAATGCTTTGTGCCAGTGAACATACTCCGGTGGCGAACATGATAGCCAAGGGGATAGAGCGCATTGGAAGCCCTTTGAAAAACATTGAAGTTTCTATTGAGAATGTGGGTAAAATTGAGATTTATAAATTAGAGAAGAATCTCAATCTTTTGGCAACCGTTTCTGGAGCTGCCCCAATGATTGGTTTCTTAGGTACGGTAGCTGGGATGATCCAAGCATTTATCGCGATTGCTCAGGAAGAGGGAATGGTCTCTCCTAAATTGTTGTCAGAGGGGATTTATGAAGCCATGATTACAACCGCAGCTGGATTAGTGGTAGGTATTATCGCTTATTTAGGGTACAACTACCTTGTTTCTCAGGTATCCAAGTTGGTTCATAGTATGGAATATACTACCGTAGAGTTCATCGATTTACTACAAGATAAGTAAGATGGGATTACAGTCTAAAAATAAAGTTGATCCGGCATTCAGCATGTCTTCTATGACAGATATTATATTTCTGTTATTGATCTTCTTTATGCTTACATCCTCTTTTATTACTCCTTCAGGTTTACCAGTTAATTTGCCTTCTAGCGAGACTTCAGACATCGTGATGCAGGAAGTTTCCGTTACAATAACCAAGGACTTCAAATACTCGGTAAATGATAAAATCGTTCCGAGGGAGAATATAAAAGCAGAATTAACGACCTTGTTGAAGGATAAGAAAGGGCAAGTTGTGTTGCATATAGATAAAGAAGTACCCGTTGAATATTTAGTTGAAATTGGAGGCATTGCAGCCGGACTGGAAGCGAATGTCTCTATCGCTACTAAACCATATTAAATAATGGAATACTGGGACGCAGATAAGGAAGAATCACAAAGCAAGAAAAGGGCATGGATAATTACCATTGTCTTTAATGCTTTGCTTTTGGTTGCATTCTACTTTATTGTGGTTTGGAAACAACCGGTTCCACCCTTACCAAGTTTTGGTTTGGAATTGAATTTAGGATTTACCCCAACGGGATCCGGGGAACGTGACAGTCCAAATGCACCTTCTGAAATACCTACTCCTGTCAAAGAAGCTGCTGCTCCAGGAGAAATTGCAGAGAAGGCGGTTACCAAACCTGCTACCCCAACCCCAAGCCCTAAAACAGAGGTGGCTAAACCAAAAGCACAAACTCAACCAGCGGTTAATAAAGCGGTGACCACTAAACCTTCACCTATTAAAGGGGAAGAGAAAGCAACAGAACCTTCCAAGAAACCAGAACCCGCCAAAACAGAACCTTCAAAAACAGTGACCACACCCGCTAAGGCGGAAGCAGAGGAAACCACTCAGAAGGCTCCTGAAAAACCTAAAGTAGATCAACGAGCTATTTTTGGAGCTGGAGGAACTTCTGGTAAAAGCACTACGCCTGCATCTGGTGGTGCCCAAGGCTCTTCCAATGAAAAAGGTGATGAAGGGGATCCCAAAGGAACGGTGGATGGTAGAGCCATCATGGGGACCGGTAGTGGGAAAGGGACCAATCCAGGGAATGGGGTAAGTTTAGACCTTGCAGGATGGGAGTTTGGAAATAGACCGAATATCAACGACCGAGTTTCCACTCGAAATGGTCGAATTGTTTTTAAGATTACCGTGGATGATGCAGGACGTGTCGTTCAGGCGGTTCCACTGGAATACAATGTGTCAAATGAAGTGCTTGCTTATTACAGACAAGTAGTAAACCAGATTTCATTTAAAAAACAAGGTGGCGCGGCTGCTGACTTCTCTACAGGAAAAATCACCTTCATTATCAAAGTGGACTGATCCATGAATTACCAGGAGACACTGGACTACCTGTTCAATGCGTTACCCATGTTCCAAAGGGTAGGGGCCACGGCCTTCAAAAAGGACTTAAGTAATACCATCTCATTATGTGCCCATCTTGGGCATCCTGAAAAGAAATTTAAATCCATCCATGTGGCAGGAACCAATGGAAAGGGAAGTACCTCCCATTCTTTAGCTTCCATTTTCCAAGCTGCGGGATATAAAACTGGACTTTATACTTCCCCCACTTAAAATCCTTTACAGAACGGATTCGGATAGATGGATTGGAGATTCCAGAAGAAATGGTTGTTCAATTTGTAGCAGAGAACCGGGACTTTTTAGAAGCGTTAAAACCTAGTTTCTTTGAAATGACAGTTGGAATGGCCTTTTGGTATTTTGCGTTGCAACAGGTAGATATAGCCATCATTGAAGTAGGTATGGGGGGAGGTTTGATAGTACCAATGTCATCAGGCCGGAAGTTTCTGTCATTACCAATATTGGTTTTGACCATATGCAATTCTTGGGAACTACCTTGCCTCAGATAGCGGGAGAAAAAGCTGGCATTATAAAAAATGAGATTCCGGTAGTGATTTCTCAGACTCAACCTGAAACAACACCGGTATTTATTGAAAAAGCAGATGGTACTGCTTCCCCCATCTTTTTGCGGATGATTGGTGGAAGGTTCACAAGAAAGGGACTTCCTTAGGCTTGGCAACCTATCATGTAGAAACCCTAGACCATTCATTTGAAGTTCAACTTGACCTTCTGGGGAATTACCAGCGCTTTAATCTTCCGGGAATACTCGAAACTGTTTCACAAATGAAAGATCAGGGTTGGGAACTTAGTCAATCGGCTATTCTAGAGGGATTAAAGACAGTAACTACCCGGACAGGCTTAAAAGGGAGATGGCAAATACTAGGAGAAAATCCTTTGATCATTTGCGATACAGGTCATAATGAGTCAGGAATCCAAGAAATTTTGGAGCAACTGAAAAGTTATGAGTTTTCCCAACTTTGGATGGTGCTAGGAATGGTCCAAGATAAAGATATTTCTAAAGTCCTAGCCTTGTTGCCTAAAGAGGCAAAATATGTTTTTTGTGAAGCGGTTATTCCAAGGGCCTTGAAAGCAAATTTATTGGCTGAGAAAGCCGTGGAACTGGGCTTGAAAGGAGAGATAATTCCAGATATTAACGAAGCCTTAAGATTTGCCAGAAAAAATGCTGCAAAAAATGACTTGATTTTTATCGGAGGGAGTACTTTTGTGGTCGCGGAAATCGAAGACCTATAAATGAGCAGAAAAAAACTTGTTCGCTTCAAAGAAAATGAAGAGAACCCAAACGTAATCCAAGATGGAAAAGCAATTTTTGAATCCATCAAAGGAAATTGGAATGAGGTTCAGTTTAAAAATACAAATCCTATTGTGGTAGAATTGGCCTGTGGAAGAGGTGAATTTACTGTGGGTTTGGGAAGAGTATTCAGAGACCAAAACTTTATAGGGGTAGATATCAAAGGAAGCAGAATCTGGAAAGGAAGTTCTACCGCTACAGCAGAAGGAATTCATAATGTGGCGTTTCTCCGAACTCAAATTGAGCTGTTGGATAGATTTTTTGCAGAAGGTGAGATTTCTGAACTTTGGATTACATTTCCTGATCCCTTTCCCAGAGATGGGGATGAGAAAAGAAGATTAACTTCCCTAGATTTCTGGATATGTACAAACCCCTATTGAAAAAAGGAGGGACTGTTCATTTTAAAACCGATAACACAGGCTTGTTTGATTACTCTTTAGCCCTTTTTCAAGAAAAGGAAGACATCAACCTCTTAGGTTTTACCCACGATTTCTATGAATCAGAATGGAAAGATGATCATTTGGGAATACAAACCCGCTACGAGAAGATGTTTTCAGAAAAAGGAGAAAAGATCAAATACTTAAAATTCCAATTTAAGGATTGATTTCTACCTTCTGAACCTGTTGAAGGTAGAGTGCATTCAATACTTTTTCCAGTAATAATTCTGGGTCAACGGGTTTCGTCAAGAAATCATCCATTCCAACAGATCTTGCCTTGATTTTTGATTGGTCTGTGGTATCGGCAGTAACGGCAATGATCGGTATTTCCTGATGGATAGCTCTACCTCTTCCGTCTCGAATGGCTTGAGTCGCTTCATATCCGTCCATTTCAGGCATTTGTAAATCCATTAAGATCAAATCGAACTGAGCAACTTGAAGCTTTTCCAAAGCTTCCAAACCATGGTTAGCAAAATCCATATTTATTCCTTTCCATTTTCTTAACATGGATTTTATCACCAATTGATTTACAGGGTTATCTTCTACCACCAAGATTTGACGCCCTTTCAATAATTTTTCCGCTTCTTTTTTAGCCAATTCTATTAAGTTAGACGCTGTTGTTTCAACTTTTTCAAAGTTTAACTGAAGGGTTACTTGTGTTCCTTCTCCGGGTTTACTGTTTATTTGAATCTCGCCCTTGAACAAATTCACCAATGCTTTTACAATGCACAATCCAAGACCAAACCCACCAAACTTTCGCTTATCATCTAATTGTTGCTGAATAAAGGACTCATAAATCCTTGAAAGTTTTTGTGGTTCTATGCCCACTCCAGTATCTGTAATTACTATGTTCAGATGGATTCTATCCTCCTTGTCTTCGATTTCAGCAAATTTTAATTTCACCTCACCTTGAGGAGTAAATTTTATTGCATTGTCTAGAATGTTCCCAATAACTTGCCTAAATCTTCCCGCATCACCAATCATCCTTTTTGGAAGAGGAGCATCTTCCTCATAGATAAATTTCAGACCTTTATCCCGAGCTTTTTGAAAGGAATAGGCTTTAATCTCCTGGATAAGTTTAGGTAGGTCAAAAGTTTTGTGGTCTAGGATCAATTCCCTTTTTCAATTTTTGAATAATCCAAAATATCCTCTATACTGGACTATAGAGAGGCAGATGAGTATTTAATGACTTCAAGGTTTTCTTTGATTTTTAAGTCAGTAATTTCATTCATTATACTTTGAGATAAACCCATGATCGCATTCAAAGGAGTCCTTAGCTAATGACTCATATTGGAAAGAAAGTAAGATTTGATCTGGTTGCTTTCCTCGGATTGTTGAAGTGCAATGGCCTGCATCCTTCTTTTTCAGAGTTTAGGATGCGGATTCTATTAGCCATCGATAGGGATAAAAACAGAATTTCAAAACCTGTACCTAGTTTGGCAGCATTTTCAGTTAGAAAGGAGTTTTCGATTAAACTGAAATTGTTCAGGATAAAAATCACAAACCCAATAATTAAGGAGGTAATACCTGCAGCAAAGAAAAGGTCAACAGGATACTTGGTAAAAAAACTTACAAGGACGCCTATTAAACAGAGGATGATCAAGATCAAGCCGATGGCATTTGCTGCAGGATAATAAAACGTCCTTCCTGCATCTAAGAAAAGTATGGCTAACAGCAGCATTAAATTCAGAGCTAAAGCTAACTGAAAGATCAAATTCAATTTTTTGAAATATGGTTTAGCCTGATAAATACTTGGGTATATCTACCAAATAAGAACGTGGAAGTTGCTGCAATAAACAAAAGGCTTCTATCATATAACCACTCCTGTCCGCCATTGGTGAATTGATATATAAATCCGTCCAATGAGGCATGAAGCAAAGCAATGGAAGCTACATAGAGGGCATACAACAAGAAACTTTTCTCTTTAATCCCGAAATAGAAAAACAGATAAGTTATTCCAGCCAATGCAAGAATTCCATAGAATGCTCCAAATATCAACTGATCAAAATAGGATGTTTGGATCAAAGAATTGGCGTCGTGCAGTAGGATTGGAAGGTTAATTACCTCGCCGTCACTTTCTAGATATAAAAAGTTGTCTAGCTTGGAAGAGGCTTCTAGTATTATTGGAAATATAATCTTACGGTGGTTAAATGGCCTTTTATCTGCCTGAATCAGGTCCCCGCTTTTTTGTATTTGAACTTGCCCGGAAGAGTTTATGGAATAAAGGTTTGCAACATCAGTAATAGGCCTGGCTACCTCTAAATAATATTCTTTAGTTTCTGAAGTAGGGTTTTCAATTGGGAATTTCACCCAATAGTTGGAGTTGGTAAATCCTAAATTTGAATTGGCACTTGGAAGGCTTTTAAAGTTATCGTCCAGGGAGCCTTTTGAAATTGAATCAAAATCAATCTGATGGTGACCTAAATTCAGGATTTTTGATTGTTGATGAAGGGATTTCTGAAGGATGTTTGGGATTTGTGCAAGAACTTAGGGTCAGGATAAATCCTATTAATATGAGAAAGTAATTTTGATTCATAGGGTGGTGGGGTGAAAACTTCAGTTACAACATGAACGGAGTACCCAATGTTATTGGATTGCTATAACTGTTTTTGACCTTCAAAAAAGGTGTTTTTAACTACGGATTACCTGTCTCCTAATTTTAACTTCGATTAAAACTGTATAAAAAAGTAGTTCTAAATAGTAAAGCCCCCATCCGCGGTAATGATGGAACCCGTGGTATAAGAAGAGCCTGGAGCGGCGAGGAATAAGGCTAAAGCCGCAATCTCTTCTGTAGTCCCCAGTCTTTTGATGGCCAATTGTTTCATCATATAAGCCATTATTTTTTCATTGCTCCAAAGTGCTTCAGAAAACTTTGTCTGTATGATGCCTGGACAGATGGCATTCACCCGAATCTTGGAATCTCCCCATTCCCTTGCAAATACCTTGGTCAAGGATACCAATGCTGCTTTGCTGATGCTATATACTCCCAAACCCGGCTCAGGGGAAATTGCTCCAATGGAACTAATATTGATTACTGATCCGGATGAAGATTTTCTAAGATGGGGAAGCAAAGGTTACAAAGTGCAAAAGCTGCTTTGACATTCACATCCATGATTTTGTCAAAAGCCTCCAAACTCGTTTCATGGATGGGACCAAAAACTGGGTTGGTTCCAGCATTGTTTACCAAAATATCCAATTGGCCATAAATGGCCACGGTTTTATCAACCAGCAATGGGAGCTCTTCCATATTCCCTACATTACAGGCAATGCCTGTTGCCTCGTACCCTTTCCCTTTCAATCGGGTAGCCTCCTCATCTAGTTTATCTTGCTTCCTGCTACTCAGCACCACTTTTGCACCTGCAGCAGCAAAAAATTCTGGCAATAGTCAGGCCTATTCCTTTACTAGCCCCGGTAATTAAAGCGACTTTTCCATCCAGAGAAAAAACCTTAGATAAATCCATAGTTTGAGAGGTTTTAGAGTAAACCTTAAGTTATAAAAAAATGAGATTTGAGAGCCATAGGACGGGAATATATCGGTAGTTTTAATAAAAAATAATTGAATTAAACCCATATCCTCATGAAAGAAGTCATATTCGAACAAACAGGTAAGCCCTTAGAGGTATTGAAGTTGCAGGATGCTCCCGTTCCAAATCCAGGTGAAGGAGAAGTGCTGATAAAAGTAACCGCGAGGAATATCAATCCTGCAGACATGATGTTTATTCAAGGGTTATATGGCATTCAACCACAGTTTCCAAGTAGTGCAGGATTTGAAGCCTGTGGAGTGCTGGAATCCTCTGGATCGAAGTTGTCCAAAGGAACGCGAGTACTATTTTCAACGACAGGTACCTGGAGAGAATTTTTGGCACTTCCAGAAGCTTCCTTGATACCTATACCTGAGGGAATGCCGGATGAGGTAGCAACTCAGGCGATAGTGAACCCAATGACGGCTTATTTGATGATCGAAAAGTCTGGCTTGAAAGCGGGTGAATGGTTGTTAATCACCGCTGGAGCTTCGGCTTTCGGTAAGTTTGCCATACAGCTCGCCAAGAAAAAGGGATCAAAGTAGCTTGTACGGTCAGGCATGACGAGCAGAAGGAGTTATTGAAGAAATTAGGAGCAGATCTGGTAGTCAACACGGAAAAAGAGAAACTGCAGCATGTGGTCCCAGAAAATACAGAGGGTGGAGTGCATGTCGTGTTTGATGCAGTAGGGGGACTATTAGGGGCAAAAGCCTTAGCTTCCTTGAGAAAAAATGGTTTAATGATGGTTTTTGGGAGCCTAAGCCTGGAGAATATCCCTCTAAATAGTGGATTGATGATTTTTAAAACTCTTCGAATTGAAGGGTTTTGGTTGACAAGTTTAATGTCAGAAATTGGACCTCAGGAAAGAAATAGCGCATTTCAACAGGTGTTTGAGTTTTTGATGAACCACAGTTCCCAAGTTGATGTTGCCGAAAAATATCCTTTAGAAGAGTTTGAGAAGGCGATCAAAGCCTATGAAAAAGCAGGAAGAAATGGAAAAATCCTTCTGATTAGTTAAATTCTTTCAAATAAGTTCTGCTTAAAAAAGGGATTGCCCATCTTTGTGTTTTCATAAACCAAAAATCAAGAAGGAATGAATTGGGATAAGCTGGATTTAGAGCTCACCGAAATTGTAGAAAAAGAAATCAACTGGCAGAAATGGATTATAGTGATTCCAATTATGATGATTTGGAAGAGGAGCTTCATGATTTGGAGGATGATTTCAATGCTGATTATGAAGAACTCCTAGAAAAAGAATTGGAAAAAATTTATGCTGTGTTGAAGTCTGATACGGATATCTTACTTCCTACTGCATACTTAGCTAACAAATACAAGCCATTACTTCCGGATGCTAGAGGAATTGTGAGTTATGAGGTAGTAGGGAGAGAGGGAGTTCCTATCGAATCTGATCAATTTGATAGACAGGATGTAAGATTGGTTTTAGTACCTAATCCTGCAAGGTTTTTGATGATCATCAACGGAAACCCGTTGAAAGTACTTTGGAGAAGTAGATAATCAAATCATTGATAATAAAAGCTTTGAGGCCCGGTTTTGTCCGGGCTTTTTATGTTATAAAGCTTAAATACAAAAATAGTTAAATTTGAACTATGAATTCAAGAAGAGTAGTCATCACAGGTATGGGAGCATTATCTTCCTTGGGAAATGATGTTGCCAGCAATTGGGAAAGTGCCAAAAATGGAAAAAGCGGGGCCTCGACCATTTCTTATTTTAATGCCGAAAAATTCAAAACTCAATTTGCAGCTGAAATAAAGAGTTTTGACCCTAGTTCAAGATTGGATCGAAACGAAATCAAACGAGCAGATTTATATACCCAATATGGTCTTTTTACCGCGGCAGAGGCCATGGAAGACGCAGGATTGGATATTTCATCACTTGATTCACCCTTTGATGCGGGAGTGATTTGGGCAACCAGCCAAGGTGGGTTGAACACCTTCGAAAAAGAAATGCGGGACTTTGTAGAAAATGATTCTAATCCCCGGTTTAATCCATTTTTCATTCCCAAGTTTTTGGGAAATATGGCTTCGGGGTTGATTTCTATGAAGTATGGAATGATGGGTATTAATTATGCCCCAGTATCCGCCTGTGCTTCCTCAAATAGTGCCCTCATGGATGCTTACAATTATATTAAATGGGGAAAAGCCAAAGTGATTTTAACTGGTGGGTCTGAAGCTCCGATAAGTGAAGCTTCAATCGGTGGTTTTTCTGCCTTAAAGGCACTTTCTACCCGAAACGATAACCCTTCAGCAGCTTCTAGACCCTTTGATATGGAAAGAGATGGTTTTGTCATGGGAGAAGGTGCGGCTGCGTTAATCCTGGAAGATTATGAGCATGCCAAAAAAGAGGAGCAAAAATCTATGCTGAGGTCGCAGGAGCTGCCATGACTGCAGATGCCTATCATATGACCGCAACACACCCGGAAGGTTTGGGTGCTTATCATTGTATGAAGTTTGCATTGGAAGAAGCTGGTTTAAATATACAGGAGGTAGATTATATCAATGCACATGCTACTTCCACCCCTTGGGAGATGTAAGTGAAACCAAGGCGGTTTCTAAGCTTTGTCAGGGAGAAAAAATAACATGCATCTATCCGCTACAAAATCCATGACAGGGCATTTATTAGGTGCGGCAGGAGCAATTGAAGCCGTATTTAGTGTAAAGGCAATCAATGAAGGTGTGATTCCTCCTACTATCAATACAGAACAATTGGATCCGGCTATTCCATCAGATATACAAATCGTTTGTCAGCAGGCCTTGGAGAAAAAGTAAAAGTGGCCTTAAGTAATACCTTTGGTTTTGGAGGGCATAACGCCTCTGTGGTCTTTAAAGAATTCAAGTAAAAACAAAAAAGCTGCTTCTTAGAAGCAGCTTTTTTGTTTTTATCTAAAACCTAATTTTTCTCTAACTTTTTCCAAAATAGGTCCTCCAGTAGCTTTGGCTTTTTCCTCTCCGGCAGCAAGTTTCTTCTCAACCTCCTCTGGGTTTTCCATGTAATAGTTGAATAATTCCCTTTCCTTGCTGTATTTGTCCAAAATCAATTGCATGAATTCTTTTTTGGCATGTCCATACCCATAATTGCCTCCAAGATATTTTCCCCTCATTTCTAAGGTTTGTTCTTCTGTAGCAATCAGGCTATATAATTTAAATACATTGCATGTGTCGGGGTCTTTAGGCTCCTCTAAAGGTGTGCTATCTGTCACAATGCTATTGACATTCTTTTTCAAGGCTTTTTCAGGAAGAAAAATGTCAATATAATTATTGTAGGATTTGCTCATCTTTTGTCCATCAGTACCTGGAATAGTTTTGACCACCTCATCAATTCGGGCTTCTGGGATGGTCAAGATGTCTTCTCCCATCAGTCGATTGAAAGTAGAGGCGATGTCTCTGGTCATCTCCAAATGTTGCATTTGGTCTTTTCCTACCGGAACCAAGTCAGCAGAATAAAGAAGGATATCGGATGCCATCAAAACAGGATAGGTGAAAAGTCCTGCATTGACATCTGACAGTCGCTCTGATTTATCCTTGAAGCTATGCGCATTGGCAAGCATGGGGTAAGGAGTAAAGCAGCTTAAATACCATGTCAATTCGGCAACTTCTGGTCTTCTGGATTGGCGATAAAAAACCGTATTGTCTATATCAAGCCCAAATGCCAGCCAAGCAGCGGCAACTGCTAAGGTATTTTGTTTTCTAAGCTCTCCATCTTTAGAACTTGTCAATGAATGAAGATCTGCAATAAAGATGAAGGATTCTTCTTTGTTTTGCTTTATCAGTTCAATAGCCGGAACAATCGCTCCTAGGATGTTGCCCAAATGGGGTCTCCCGCTACTCTGTATGCCTGTCAGTACTCTTGCCATTTGTTTAATTTTGGCGCAAATTAAGTAAATCAGGATATAATCCATTTGAAATTATGCGTTAATTGCAGCATGAGTAGCATTCGAATTCCACTTCTAGTTATAGGTTTATTTTCTCTATTGACACAATCCGTTCAGGCTCAGGAAGCTGCAGTTCCAAGACTGATTTGGAAAGTGAATAAGGTAGATTTGGGGACTGTTTTTGAAGAGCAGGGAAAACAACTTGCAGAATATGAATTTACACATACCCAGGATTCACTATTTTTTATAGAGGATGTATGGACAGATTGTGGATGTACGACAGTTGACTTCACCAAGGATACTCTGGAAGTCGGGGAAGTTGGAAACTTGCAGGTGTCATTTGACCCATCTTCGGCAGCCGGTTATTTCAATAGAATGATCATTGTTAAAGGAAACCTTCATAACACCCAGGATACCTTGTATCTGGAAGGTACAGCAATACCCTATCCAGAAGACCCGGATAAGATTTATCCTATTAAAATTGATGGAATTGGTTTCCGATTACCAAAATTGAATATGGGCGAGGTATTCAACAATGTCCCCAAAGTAAAAATGTTGGAGATTTATAATTTTGGAGAAGAAAATTTGTATGCAGATAGCTTGAAATTTAATACACCTGAATACATTCAACTTCTACAAATTCAGGAGTTTATCAGGCCTCAGGAAAGAGGGTTGATCCAAGTTTCTTACGATGGGGCTTTAAAGGGGGAATTAGGATATGTGGAAGATCAATTTGCTGTATCATGGGACTCTTTGTCTGTGATTCCGGTTTCAGTCATTGCAGAAGTCTTTGAGTATTTCCCACCATTCTCTAAAGAGGAATTGCATTTGGTTCCTCAGCTGGTTCTAGGAACCAAAGAAATTGACCTGAAAACCATTTCGGCAAATACCATCCAAAATAGGTCTGTAACCATTTCAAACAAGGGACAGCGTGACTTGGAAATCAGGAAAATCCAAGGCAATTGTGATTGCCTGAAATTGGAAATTCCAAAGACCGAATTAAGCCCAGGGAGTCTGTAGAACTTCAAATCACCTTTGATCCAAAAGGTAGAAAAGGGATCGATCAGAGAAATATTTACGTATTCAGCAATGATCCGGTAAATCCCGTTCAACTATTTATATTAAAAAGCAAAGTCGAATAGAAAAAGTCAGTCTTGAAAGAAAATCATTAAATTGACTTGTTATTATTTGCATTGGGCGAATAGATCAACTGTACATTCAAATTTTTGATTCTTTATGCTAAAAAGAATTTCTATTCTATTCCTATTTTTTTGGTATGTATCTCTGCTCAGGCTGGTGTAAAATATGCTTCTCCTTCTGGAAATTCTTCAAATTCAGGGAATGATCAATCCAACCCTTGGAATCTATCCTATGCCTTGGGGGTAGGTTCCCCGCTGGTAGCTGGAGATTCATTGGTTCTAATGGATGGAATTTATGAAGGGAATTTTGAAAGCTACCTAAATGGGACTGGTTCCGATCCAATCATTGTGGTTGCTCAAAACGATGGGATGGCAACTATTGATGCGGGTAAAAATCGAACCAATGGCACTGGCCTTCTAATTTATGGATCCTATACTTGGTTTGTAGGATTGAAAGTCACCTCTTCCACAACCCTTAGGAGTTCGGATGCAAGTAATGGTTTTGCAGAAATAAAGGATGAATTAGGAATTACAGTATTGGGAGACCATATCAAAATCATTAATTGTTGGGTTTATGATATTGTCGGTGGGGGGATAGAGTTATGGAGAAATGGTTTCAATAATGAAGTTTATGGATCCATTATTTTCAATAACGGTTCACAAGGTGATACCAGAGGAAATGGGCATGGATTCTATGTGCAGCATCAGGATGAAAACCAACCCAAAATCCTTGAAAACAACATAGTTTTTCAAAATGCCTCTCAAGGAATAAACCTGTACACTACTAATCCTGAAAATAAAGGGGTGAAGGTCATCCGAAATGTATCTTTTAATACAGGTGTAATAGCAACAGTAAATCTAACGGTGCATCGGCCTCCTCATAACTTTACGGTGGGTTCGAGAAACAATCTTAGTTCTGAAGTTGTCGTGACGGACAATATTTTTTATAGGGATTTGCAAGGTTCAAGATTAATGGCTGACCAAGTTAGAAATGTGACGCTCGGGAGGACCTATATGCCTAACGAGAACATTAGATTTAGCGAAAACCTGATATATGGAGGAGGGAACTTGTTAGAAATTCTTCCACTAAATAATATAGAAATACGAGCCAACCGTTTTTTCAATGTTCATGGTAAGTTCTATGCTGTGTTGGGTGATAAATCTTCATTTCCCAATGCCAGCTGGAATTCGAATTTCTATTTCAACCTAAATAATCAAGACAAGCCTTTCAATGACCTCACATTTGGGGATTGGAAAAACAATTTCGGTTTTGATTTAGAATCACAACTATATACCAATCCAATTCGGACCAGGAAGTTTTGATTACTCAAAACAAATACGATCCCTCCAAATTTTATGTCACGGTTCTCAAGTTTAATACTAACCCTGAAGCACTTGTCGATTTTTCTGAATTTGGTGAGCTGAAAGGAAAAAACTATGAGATCATAGACTTTCAAAACCCATTCGACCCCACTCAAAAAGTAGAGGGAGTCTTTGGGGAAAATACTATTTCATTTCCTATGAATTGGAATAAATCGATGCAGCCGAATGGGAATATGCCCTATGGGGTCGTACATACAGATGCTACATTTGGTACTTTTTTGATTCAATTCAAGACTTCAGAAGAGCTACCTGCTCCAGTTTTTAAAGAGGAAATCAGATTATCGTTAGCAGAAAATGGAATGGCATCTACAAAACCTTCAGATTACTTCATTTCCGGATATTCAGATGCCTATACGAATGATTTTTCCAGAGAATTGAATTTTACCTGTGCGGATCTAGGATTGAATGAAGTGCAGGTTAAAGTAAAATCAGAAGGAGTTGTCAAATGGGAGGGAACAGTAAAAGTTACTGTACTTGATGAACTTAAACCTGAGCTTACCTTACAGGAATTTCAGGGAACAATTGATGTCACTTTGAGCAATAACTTTGAACTAAAACAAGAACACATTGCTGCAGGGGTTTCAGATAATTGTGGGGAGAATTTAGAGATCACATACAGTCCTAAAACGATTGGTTGTGAGGATTTTAATATGCCTGTGAAAGTAGAGGTAACCGTTAAAGATCAGTCTGGAAATACCACTACTGGAAGCACTGTTGTTACCATTGAAAAAAAGAAAGTAGGAAAGTGAGCCTTAACGGACCTGGTACAGCCACCATTGGATCCGAGGTGCTATTGGAATTAGGCTCTGAATTTGATTATCAAGTTATTGGATGGTATAGAGGAGAGGAATTAATCTCATCATCCGCTACCAAAGTGATTTCCATTAAGGAGTCAGGTGTCTATTCAGCACTTCTTCTGCCTGTCAATGGATGCCCTGTTTATTCCAAAGTAAAAGAAGTGGAGTTTTATGAACCCCCACTACCGGTGAAAAGCCTTATCCTCCCTTGAAGGAGCTCATTGAATTGGTTTTAAATGAAAATGGTGTAGGGGAACTTTCTATAGCTGAGTTATTTACAGCTAACTTGCCAGATGGATTATCAGTGATACTTAATCAAGAACGGTTTACCTGTGACAATTTAGGAGAGCAACAAATTGTAATCACCATTGAAGATTTGGAGGGAAATGTATGGAAAGAAGAAATGAGTGTAAACGTTCTGGATCTGTTGCCTCCAATTTTGGAAACAAAAAACCTAGAAGTTGAACTCGATTTAAGTGTGGGTTCATTGATTTTGGAGGCAGAGGATTTTGTTTCAAATATTGTGGATAATTGTGGCATTCAGGAACTAAGCATCAACCAAGCTGAATTGACTTGTGAGTCGGTTGGAAAAGAAATCCAAGTTGAACTTAGAGCGTTAGATGTTTCAGGAAATGTAACAGAAAAAACCGCATTGGTCTTTGTAAAGGGGATAACCAGTAAACCGGTAATCATTTCAGGCCCTGAATCTATTTGTTCAGAAGATACAAAGGAAATTTCCTTGGTTAGTGAAGCTGCATTTGAGGTGGTAAGATGGAGAAGAAATGGAACTGAAATCCAAGGAGAAAATGGAAAATCCCTGGAGATTGAGGAGGGTGGAGTGTACCATGCCGTGATTCGATATGAAGGAGGATGCCTTGCAGAAACTGAAAAAATTGAAATACCAACCTTGGAGAGACCAGCTGGGGAGATTTTGGAAGATGGAAATGTATTAATTGCCCCTGATGGAGATTTTGAATACCAATGGTATAGAAATGGAGACCTGATGGAAGGGGAAACGAGTTCCACTTTAGAGCTCAACCAGATGGGCTTGTATACAGTAGAAATTACCAATTTAAATGGTTGTACATCTACGTTAGGACCAGTTGAAATAACTATTTCTGGGGTAATTGGTGGAGTAATTGTCTCTCAGGAATTAAAAATCTACCCTAACCCCGTCTTAGATGAGGTTGTTTTGGAGACAATAGGTGATGTTGAATTTATTCCTGATACTTGGAAAGTTCGAGATACCAATGGAAAAGAGGTGAATGCGAATATTGCCCTAATCAGTCAAAACTCCTCGAGAATTGTCTTGGATTTAAGGAGCTTGGCTAGTGGCGTCTATATGGTGGCCATAGAAGGAGAAGAAAAGCAACTTTTCTTAGGAAGAATTTTAAAAATTAAATAGAATATAATTTTTTTTAGCGTTGGGTTGTAGCGAATTAATTGGGGGATTCGTTTGGTTTAAAAATAATATTTATACCAAAATCAACCTTTTATGAAATATTTGTTCAGTTTACTATTGCTAAGCTCTTTCTTATTTTTTCCTGCGGTGGGAATGAAGAAGATCCAGTCCTTAAAGTTACCTATGAAGTGATCACTACCGGTGGAGCAGAATGGTATGGGGAGTTTGATGATGAAAATGGGGAAAGAATCAATTCTTTTGACTTGAATTCAGGCTTACTCTCAAGTGGCTGGAAATATGAATTTGAACCGAAAGTTTCTCCTATAACTTTGACCATTCATGGCACCACAAATTGTCCAACCTGTGGGAGTGATTCTCAGAGATTAAATTCTGAAGACATCACCGTTAATATTTACATCAACGATAAGTTGGTTCAAACTGAAACAAATACCTGCCGGGAATGTACGATACCACCAATCAAAGGGATGGCAACAGCTTGGATGAAATTACCTGAGGAACTGGAGTAGAAAAATTAAAAAAGCTGTCTCATAAAGCTCCTGATTTAGACTGAGAGAAGTCGTAGTCCATTAGATAATAGAACCTCATTTCAACTACGCTCTTTTTGACAAAACCAATGAATGAGACAGCCTCTCAAATTATTTGAAAGCAGGAATCCCTGTGATTTCATTTCCCAGGATCAGCAAATGAATATCGTGCGTTCCTTCATAAGTGATTACAGACTCCAAATTCATCATATGACGCATGATTGGGTATTCACCAGTAATTCCCATTCCTCCATGGATCTGTCTCGCTTCTCTGGCGATTTGCAGTGCCATTTCCACATTATTTCTTTTGGCCATGGATATATGCACTGTTTTAGCTTTCCCTTCATTCATCATTTTTCCAACTTTCCATGCCAATAGCTGAGCTTTGGTGATTTCAGTCAGCATTTCAGCTAGTTTCTTTTGTACCAATTGAAAGCTTGCGATGGGTTTATCAAATTGTATTCTTTCCAACGCATATTTTCTAGCAGAATCATAGCAATCCATCGCTGCGCCAATAGCACCCCAGGCAATTCCGAATCTAGCCGAATCCAAGCACATTAAAGGAGCGCCCAAACCTGACTTATTTGGCAATAAGTTCTCTTTGGGTACTTTGACATTATCAAATACCAGTTCGCCGGTACAAGAGGCTCTTAAGGACCATTTATTGTGAGTAGTAGGAGTAGAAAAACCTTCCATTCCACGTTCTACGATTAATCCATGGATTCTACCTTCCTCATTTTTTGCCCATACGACCGCAATGTCTGCTTCTGGGGAATTGGAAATCCACATTTTTGCACCATTTAAAAGGTAATGGTCTCCCATGTCCTTGAAGTTGGTCACCATCCCACTTGGATTGGAACCATGATCTGGTTCGGTTAGGCCAAAGCAACCTAAATATTCTCCTGAGGCCAGTTTTGGCAGGTATTTTTTCCGTTGTTCTTCCGAACCGAATTTATAAATAGGGTACATGACCAAGGAGCCTTGAACTGAAGCAGTGGAGCGCATTCCGGAATCTCCTCTTTCAATTTCTTGCATGATCAATCCGTAGGATATATAATCCAATCCTCCACCTCCATACTCTAAAGGAATTTGTGGCCCAAAGGCTCCGACATCACCAAATTTTTTGACGATTTCACTGGGGAAATGCGCATTTTGAGCCCAATCTTCTATGTAAGGTGAAATTTCTTTTTTGACGAAATCTCTCATGGAACTTCTGATCAAAAGATGCTCCTCCGTCAATAAATCGTCGATTTGAAGAAAGTCTACTCCTTCAAAAAGGTCTTGCTTTTGGGTTTTTTGGGTTGATTTTGACTCCATAGTATTTTGGTTAATTAGGATGAATCAGTGATTTTTGTCCAGTCAAAAAATTACTGACCGATTCGAAGTAAATAGATTGCTTCCTAAAAGTCTATCTTTTTCAAATAAATTCATCATGCAACAAGATCAATTTGACCCAAAAATTCTAGAAAAAATAGAACAGCTAGAGCAAAAATTCAAGGCTTCGGGTCAAGACATGCTATCGTACTTGGAAGGGCTGTTATATGCAGATTATCTAACCTATTGGGAATACATCAATTTGGATGTGCTCTTATCTTTGCAGCAGCCGAAGACCTCCTTTCATGATGAGAAAATCTTTATCATCTACCATCAGATTACAGAACTTTATTTCAAACTGATCATTTCTGAAATGGAACAAATATCCATTCAGGAACCGATAAGTGATGAGTTTTTTAGAACCAGATTGGAAAGGATCAATATGTATTTTGATCACTTGATCTCTTCCTTTGCTATGATGTGGAAGGGTATGGAAAGAGAGCAATTCCTCAAATTCAGAATGTCTCTATTACCTTCCAGTGGTTTCCAATCTGCCCAGTACCGTGAAATTGAATTGATGGCTGCTGATGCATTTAATTTGGTGGCATTGAAGAATAGAGAGGAGCATGATTACCATTCACCTGCAGATGATTTATTCGAACACTTATATTGGCAACAGGGTGCTATAGAACTAGCCACGGGGAGAAGACGTTGACTTTGAAAAACTTTGAGATAAAGTACGGTAAAAAGCTTAAAGAAATAATTGAATTATACAGGCGTAAGAATCTGTGGCAGAAGTATATAGATTGTGCTGATAAGACAGATGGATTGAAAGAGGCTATGAAGCAATTCGATTTAAAAGCGAATGTTTTTTGGCCATTGGCACATTACAAATCTGCCGTTAGATACCTTCAAAAGGATCCTGTTGATATAGCAGCTACAGGGGGAACCAATTGGCAAAAATACCTTCCGCCTCGTTTTCAAAAGGTGATTTTTTATCCTGAACTATGGACTGAGGAAGAAAAAGAAGAATGGGGAAAAGGTTGGGTGGTCAAAGAAATTTTTGGAGATGATACTCCTGGGAAATACTAATAAGGTTTGAATTAATGAAAGGGAATCCACTTGACAAAAAACAGAAATATCATCCCGATATTTTATTGTTTTTATGGTTGATTCCCTTTATTTCTGCCTTTAATTATTCCTTGACCTATTCCAATATTCAGTGGAATGGCTTTTTGTTGATGACCTATACCATTGATACGGTTCAAGGGTATCTTGCATGGTTATGCGTCCGATGGATGATCCTTTTTTAGATCAAAAGGTCCCTTATGAACCTAAACCTTTAAAAAGAATACTCATACAGATTTTTTACTACAGCAGCCGGATTGACTTTTATTATCGTTACTACTGAATTGATCAGTCTTATAGTTAAAGGAGAATCCGCCCATATTAGTTTTTACACCCTTGATGTATTGATTATTAGTATCTGGTTTTTTGTAATCAATGGCATTTACATAGGACTTCATTACCAACATGCTTTTCGGTCTATTCAAGCGGCACAAAAGGATTTGAACGATGATTTTATTGGTTTTCAGGTACGACAGGGGAAACAAGAGTTTTTGATCAAGCCTAAAGACACTGCTTTTCTCAAAGTAGAAGATCAATATATTCTTCTTGGAACTAAATCTGGAAAAAATTATTTGCTTGATGGAAGTTTGGATACCTGGGAAAAAATAGTGCCCAAACAAGAATTTTTTAGGCTGAACAGGCAAACTCTTATTCATCGGGATATGGTAGAGGGATTTACCAAGCTCGAAAATGGAAAATTGCAAGCTCATGTTTTTGGAACTGAGGAATCTCACTTGGAATTGGGAATTAGCCGGATCAAAGCTCCCTTATTTAGATCTTGGTTTTTACAAAAATCCTGACATTTCATCCATATATTTCCTACATCTCAGCAGTAAAATGGGCTTTAATCTACATTTTAAGCTGATTTTAGGGTAATCTTGTTTACTCGATTACAAGCCATGAAAAAGCCATTCCTTACTCTTTTATTCCTAGTTTTATTACCATTCCTTGCAGTTAGCCAAACTGAAAATCGGAAGGATTATCGAAATTTTCCGCTGACTTTAAGCATTCAGTTTCATGCATTTTCTATGCCTTTTAAAAATTTCAAAACCAATTTCCAAAACATAGGAATAGGTTTAGGAACGGAGGTCAGTCATAGTTCTAAACACAATTGGGTACAGGAATTCAGTTTGATTTGGGTTAGAAACAAAACCATTGGTAATGGATTGTTTTTAACTCAAACCGCTTGGCGTCCTTATTTATCCAACCCAGTATTTGGGGAGTTTAAAGCTGGGATTGGCTATCATTTGGCTTTCCGACCAAGAGATTCTTTTAAAATGGTCGATGGAAATTGGGAATCCGTTGGTAAGAAAGGAAAAGGAATGTTAGCAATACCTCTGGGAATAGGATTGGGATCGAATCACTATTCGGAAAACATCTATTCTAGCCCATTTATTAATTATCAGTTTATGCTTTTAAAAGGATTTAATAAGACGGTTCCCATTATTCCTGAAACGCTAATTCAACTTGGGACGCGTACTCACTTTAATTCCCAAATCCAATGAGAAAATTGCTGTCAATAGTTGTTATGGTTTGGTTGCTGCTTCCCGTTCATTTTTCCATTGCCCAAGAAGAATCAGTACTTCTATGTGATCATGCAGTAGAAACAACGGTTCAGGATAATTTTGGTGGGCTGGAAGAAAAAATGAAACAATTGGTAGCTGCAGGGGTGCCAGGATTTGTGATTGGTGTAGAATCTTCCAAAGGTTCTTATTACGGTGCGGCTGGGCTTGCCCAAATTGAAAATCGCGTTCCTATGGGAATTTGCCATTTACAGTACCTTCAAAGTATCTCAAAACTATACTTGGCTGTTTCAATTCTTCAATTCCATGAAACTGGAGCTTTGGATCTTGATCTGCCTATTTCCAATTATCTTCCTTCGGAATTGGCAGCTTGGGTGGAAGGTTCTGAGCGCATGACCGTTAGAATGCTATTAAATCATACTTCTGGTATTCCTGAATACAATTACCTACCTAATTATATTTCGGTTTTATTGCAAAGTCCTGAGCATGAGTTTATTCCTGAAGACTATATTGAATTGATAAAGGGAAAAGAATTAGATTTTGAACCAGGGTCAAAGTATTCGTATCGTAATTCAGGCTATGTACTGTTGGCTTTGATGATGGATTTCTTGACAGGAGATCATGCTCAATATATGCAGGAGCATATTTTTGATCAGTTAGGATTGGAAAATACTTTTTATAGAAATGATTCTAACTATTTAACTTATCCTAACCTAGTGAATGGGTATTGGGATAGATTTAGCAATAGAATTATTGAGAATTCTAGCCGTCTACAAATCGCAAATGTTTCAAGATTAGTAGGAGATGATGGAATAGTCACCACCCCCAGAGATGCGATTATATTTCTCCAGGCATTGATGAAAGGGAGACTTATTTCTGAGGAAAGTCTTTCAGAAATGAAGAACTGGGTTTCGGATTCGAATGGAAACCCTGCTTATGGATTGGGATTGGATTATTCTGAATTTGCAGGAGAAAAAGCATTTGGGCACAGTGGAGGCGGTTTGGGTGCAGGAAGTCAACTCTATTATTTCCCAGAAAAGGACCTTTATTTTTTCATGCCATCAATTTGGCAACAGTGACCGATAGTCCGATTCATCAGGATGCAGAACCCATACTAAATGAAATCTATAAACTATTAATAAAGGGTTGAAGGTGGAGGAATCAGAGGCTAAGGGCGAATGGTGCATTAAGAAAGGTAATAGTCCTCATTGGTAATCTTCTTTTTGGTAAATTGGGTGAGGAGATGGATTATCCATCTTTTACTTAAAAGAATAGACCCATGAATATCCTTAAAAACATTAAGCTATCTGAAGAAAGGCCGGGAGTATTGCAGGTTTATAAAACTGATCAACTCAATTTATTTGCAATAGCACTCTGTAAAGGGCAAATGCTCAAAAAAATCATACCAATGTTCCTACTCTGCTTACCATGCTCAAAGGTAGGATTGAATTCGAGATCGAGGGGAAAACCTTTGAATTTGGGGAATTTGACATTTATGAAATCCCTGTGACCGTGGAACATGAAGTCAGAGGGGTGGAGGAGGAAAATATATTCACCTTAACTCAGGAACGATAAGTTCAGGTCAAATCAAAAGTCCTCTTCAAATGACTTGATAGGATAATGTTTCTTTACAAAATTGGCGGCGTTATGAAAGCAAAAATCTTCCACAGCAGTCCTGACCTCATTTAAATCTTTAAAATGGGAAAGGTGTTTTGGGTTGCCCTTCTTTCTAGCCTGCTCGATTTCAAAAATTAGATTCCCTGCAAATAACTCAAATTCCAATACGGTAGGGTAAGGGCTTACAGGATCAATTAAGCCTTCCAAATCTGTACCTATGGTAATGCACTTCCAGATGTGGGGCTTTTCTTCATCACCAAGGTTTTCATTCGCATAGGCACTTTTGACGATTCCCTCAATATTTTCCCAAAGAAGCTGTATACCATTTCTTTTGCTCTCCTTGTCCTCGGCAGTAATGCCTAGTATTCGCTGATCAAAGGATAGTCCAAAAAGACCCTTGGTTTTTACGATCATTTCAATGTCCTCATCACAAAGATTAATATTCCAGGAATTAAAGAGTCCTGAATCATCACAGTAATCATCTACTTCCTTGGGCATTCGTTCAATATGTTTTTCTAAGGAAGAAATCCCAGAATATCCGCAATGAGACCCTATTATTGGTATAATATCGTCTTTTGCTAAGCAAGGCTTAACTATTTCCTCATAATATTCCTTCCTGGCCCTAGCACTCATATGCTTCACATCGATTAGGATTCTATATCCTAATTTTGGGTCTATTTCCAACTTTCTATTTAAACCCAAAAACTCCCTTAGAATCCTTCTTCCATTGTCGTTAAATCCTGCATTTAGATTGACCGACTGATCCAAAAGAGCCTTTCCCTGATCAGGTATTGAATGGGCATGCCCACAAAGTTTATTATCAAAATGATGCGCAAACGTGATGAAGAAAACAGGGGTGGGCCATTGGGTTTTGATGTAATTAACCCTCCTGGAAACTTCAGCGATACTGGCTCGATCGGTTCCCAATGCATGAGCTCCTTCAATCGTCAGGACCATGGTGATTTCGGAGTCATCATCCACGGAAGCCCTCAAATCTTCCCGGGTTTTAGGGATATGGTAGCAGGCATCCTTTGCAAGCATTTCCCTTGGGAAATTATTCCTTCTGTTTTTCTCTGATTCAAATATTCTTCTTGCAAGGCCAGGAGTAAATACCTCATTTCTTTTGATCCGTTTTCCCGAATCCATGGTAACAAATTCCATTTCCCTGTTTAAAGACTCCCAATAATCATAGGCTGTAGATTGGAAATAATCCACGGCATCATCCGGGATTCTCATGTAGGCAGTTTGGATAAAGTCTCTTAAAGGAAGTTTATGCGAAGTTGCAAAGGCGATTAAAAATCGGGTCCACTTGTCTTCTCCGAGTTTTGGTTTGAAGCCTTTGACAAAAGGTTTTTCGAGTGGGTATAAAGAATTAAACGTAAGTCGTAGGTTACCATTCCAAGCTTTTACCAGATCTGTTTGGCTGTAGGAAGCCCCCATTTTTCCCTTGAGGTATCCTTTTCGATTGGACGAAATCACGGTCCAAGGGGTAAATTGACCTTTTCGCTCAAATCTTTTTCGCTGTTCTTGCATCCAAAAATGGGCTCGCATATGATTATGGCAATGTAAATCTGAAAATCTCATGGCCATTCCTTAGAAGTTAAAAATTGAATTTCTTCCCCAGAATACTGCGGTGATATCTTGGATGACGGATTCTGAATTGGTGTAATACCAGTGGTGAACCACTTCATGGAGTAGGCCATTATCGTCTTCAATATCCGATACATCGCATTGGTAAATGTCATCGGGCAAATTCATGGTGTTTTTTGCTCCCCATCTACCTAGGCGGTTAAATGCATTTTTTGTGATTTCGGATACGCCTAATGCCTGATCTTTATTGTGGAAATATACATGAATTCGTTCTCCTAAATCAATCAACCGGTACATGGGTTTTGGACGTTCCAAGGCATCGTAATCAATGTCAGAACCCACTAAAATAATTTCTCCAAAAAGTGTATTCAATTCAAGTCCAATATCAGCCAATCCAGCGATCATGCTTTCCAATACACGATTACCCATGCTATGGCAAAGTAGATGGATCTTTTGTTCACATTGGGGCTTTTTTTCTTTGACGAGTTTCTCTTTGAAATACTCTCTTAAACTAGCCATAGACCTGGCTAAGGCAAAGCCCGATTGGGAGGCATCATATGCATCTGACCTGTATTTGAGCAATTGTTTCTTCGCAGGCCAGGTAAATAGGACTATATGGCAAATAGGGGAGTCCTTGGGTTCTACATATTTTTTATGAAGCTCACATAAGGTTTGCATGGCAGTTTCTAAATCTGACTTGAACCCATGGACAAAAACTAATATATCTTCCCTTGACTTTGCCTTGGAACCTGCCTCGTAAAGCTCATCAAAAATTTTTCCCGAAGGAAATTTTGCTTTACTGACCGGGCTTCCTTCGGTGTATTCCTTTAAGGTAGCTTCAGCCACTTCAGGAATGATTTGAATTTTGAAATCCTTCAGCTTCTTGGCTTTCTTAGGGTCAAAGCTAACGGTTCCATATCGTAAATTGTGTCGAGCCTCTTCGTCTCCGTCCATTCTCATAAACTCTTTTTCATTGACAGAAATATAGCTTTTGCTTTTTCGGGAGGTTACTTCACGATTTGTAATGATGTAATGGGTTACCATGGTAAGTTGATTTTGAAAAATTTGATTTTAACAACTAATGATCCTGGAACTATGAAACAGGATTTAAAAACATAGGGACAAGACCTAAGCTTTAATTTCTTGAATAATTACTTGAAAACCAAGGATAAGCAAATTGGACTGAACGAAAGGTTATTTTTAGAATTTGAATGGTTCAATTTCAACACTCCTTTTTGTATATTTTGAAAATTTAGTAATTACAATTTAATTATACGGTAATTACTAGTACACCCAAATTTTAACCTATAAAAATGAATATTCATTATTGTCCTGATTTTGACCACATGAGTCAAAAAGGTGCGGACCTTGTACATCTTGCGATTGCAAAAAAGCCAAATTTATTATTCTGCGCGGCCAGTGGTGGCTCACCATCCGGACTGTATAAGTTGATGGTGAAAAAGCATCATAGCAATTCGGAATTTTTTAATCGGATTCATGTGGTAAAGCTCGATGAGTGGGTTGGTTTACCTGAGAACTCTGAGTTTTCCTCTGAAATTGACATTCAACAGAAACTGCTTCAACAGATTGAAATCCCATCTGAGAGATATTTGGCATTTAATGCCCAAACAAAAAATCCAAAAGCAGAGTGTGAGCGTGTACAGGAATCATTGGGGAAGATTGGCCCAATTGATATTTGCATCTTGGGCATTGGACAAAATGGTCATATCGCCCTGAATGAACCCGCTAAGTACTTGAGTGTGGATTGCCATGTGGCAAAGCTTTCAGAAACCACCTTATCAAGTGGAATGATCCAAAATGTAGGTGTGCCACTTGAAGAGGGGATGACACTTGGGATCGGGAATATCTTAAGATCCAAAATGGTTATTTTATTGATCGCAGGAAAGGGAAAAGAAAAAGCCCTCAAAGCCTTGCTCAAAAAGAGATTACTCCACAATTACCAGCCTCTATGTTATGGTTGCATCCAAATGTGCATGTAATTATTGACGAATCTTCTATAGAATCATAAAGGGCTTGATTAAAATCAAGCCCCTTTTTCCTTAAACCTCCTGAACAAATTCCTCTTTTGGATTTCTGACCTTCTTCATAGGTAAAAGCCAGTCTCCCTCTTCATCCCTGTATCCCAAAGGCAACATTAACACAGATTTTAAACCTTTGGCTTTGAGTTGTAGAAGTTCGTCTAGTTGCTCCGTGTTGAATCCCTCCATAGGAGTTGCATCCACTTTCAGTTCGGCAGCTTGGGCAATTGATAGTCCAAATCCTATATAAGCCTGCTTTGCTGTATGGACGAAATTTTCTTCAGGACTTTGTTTTAAATACACTGCCTTTAACCGATTGGTATAGTCCACAAATTTATCCGATGGCAATCCTCGTTCTTTGGTGGTCAATTTGAAAATAGAATCAATTCTCTCTTCAGTATATTGATCCCAAGCAGCAAAGACCAATACATGGGAAGCATCAGCGACTATTTGTTGTCCATTAGCGATAGGCACCAACTGATCTTTGATCTCTTGTTTGGAAATAACAAATACCCTGAATTGCTGCATCCCTGAGGAGGTAGGGGCAAGTCTTGCTGCTTCTACAATCTTGTCTACATGTTCTTGACTTACCTTTTTGGTTGGGTCATACTTTTTGGTGGCATATCTCCACTCTAGGTCGTTTAATAAAGCCATATGTACTTTTTTATAGTTGGTTTTTATTTTCTACCTGTGCTAATGACAATGAAATAGAAAAAGTTCAATGTTGGTGTATTAAATGTTGATACATTTAAAATAAATGTTTTGGGGGTCTTTGGAATAGGTTTTGGAGTTCATTCGAGATTAAAAAAATGTGAAGTATTGGCTGAAAAAATCAGTAAACTTCATAATTCACTGTTGTGAAAATCCAATGGGTTGTTCAAAATGTTACTATTACTTTGAAATAATTAAACTTTTAATACTTAAAAATTCAATCAGGTAATTTCCTTCAATTTGGCATTAGCCATCTGCGTTAATTTTGTTTAAAATCCTCTTTGTTTTCATAATACAAGCCTAAACCATTTTTAACATTAGAGGAATTTAGGTGATCTACTTTTACGGGAATTAAAAAGGGCTGGGCTTAAGCTCTGTTTCTTTTGAAGAAATGAAAAATTCTCAAGAATTCATCACTTAAATTTTATGCATTCAACTTTACAAGTTTCTAAAATCATTTGTGCTTCGGCATGTATGATGGTTTGGACTGGATTAGTAAGTCCAACACACCTCAGCGCCAATGGATTGGAAAATAAGGGGTGGCTAAGAACTGACGCAGCAGTTACCAGTAATCTGGAAATTAAACAAGCAATTTCAGGGGTCGTTTCAGATGAGACAGGTACACCTATGCCTGGGGCGACCGTCCGGATCAAAGGAACCAATAATGGTACCATTACCGATTTGGACGGGAAATTTTCAATAGAGGCAGAAGAAGGTGCCATTCTTCAAATTTCCTATGTAGGCTATCTTTTACAAGAGATTACAATAAGTAATCAATCTTCTTTAACTATTCAATTGGAGCCGGATGCTCAGCAATTGGATGAATTAGTCGTAGTAGGATATGGAACCCAAAAACGATCCGATGTCACTGGAGCGATTGGGTCAGTGAAAAGCGAAGATTTTAACAAAGGTGTCATTACTAACCCGGTTGATTTATTGCAAGGCAAAATGGCAGGGGTAAATATTACTTCCACTAGTGGTGAACCGGGAGCTACACAGAATGTAATCATTAGAGGTATCGGTAGTTTACGTTCAGGAACGCAACCACTTTATGTGATTGATGGCTTTTTATTGGATAATTCCTCTACTGGGATAGCTACCAACCCACTAAGCTTTTTGAATCCTGGTGATATTGCAAGTATCGAGGTTTTGAAAGATGCCAGTGCCACTGCACTTTATGGTTCTAGAGCCTCTAATGGGGTAGTGGTAATTACTACCAAAAAAGGGAAAGCAGGAACATCTCAGATCAATTTATCTGCATCTACAGCTTGGTCTTCCATGGCGAAAAAAATCGATGTATTCAGTGCCGACGAGTTTCGTAGACAAGTAGTAGGAGTAGGGGGAAATTTAGAAGATTTTGGAGGCAATACCGATTGGCAAGATGAATTGACACAGGTAGGCTTTTCAAAAGATATTAATTTCTCCATGAGTGGGGCCAATACGGAGAATTTTTCCTACTTCACTTCCGTAGGCTACCAGAATCAGGAAGGAATTTTGAAAAACTCAAATCTCGAGCGTTTCTCCGGTAAATTAAATATGAACCAAAAAGCGTTCAACGGCAGATTAATCGTAGACTACAACCTCACAGCCTCTCATACTGAAAACTTAAGGCCAAGCATCACTTCTACCATCAGTGATATGTTGAGTTTGAACCCTACCATCCCTACCTATACAGATGGTGAACCTACCTTATTGAATACCAATGCCCTCAATCCTCTAAAGAGATATGAGCTGTATAGTGATATGGCAGCAAATAACCGGATTTTGGGAACCATTTCCCCTTCTTTTGAAATCCTAGATGGGCTGACTTATAAACTCAATCTTGGCGTGGATTATTCTTCCACCAATCGTTACCAGCAATACAAACCTTATACCGCTGTCATCAATGAATCCAATATTTCAGATGGAACCCTGGATGAATCGATCAGTAATAATGTGAATCAATTGGTAGAGAATACCTTGACCTATAACTGGAATAATTACCTGCATAATTTGACTGTATTGGCGGGTCATTCATACCAGACATTTTTAGATCAATATAGAGCAACTTCTTACAGAGGTTTTGCAGATAACAACATCGAACCTAGGTTTCAAGATCATAATAGTACTAGCGAATATCCTACTACGGTTAGCTCTGCTGCTATTAAAAATGAATTGCAGTCTTTCTTTGGCCGGTTGAATTACGTGTATGCAGATAAGTATTTGTTTACAGCAACCTTCCGAGCGGATGGGTCCTCCAAATTCGGTGAAAATAATAAATATGGGTACTTCCCATCTTTTGCCTTGGGATGGAATGTGAGTAAAGAAGATTTCATGGCCAATTCTGCTTTCAACAACTTGAAAGTTCGTGCGAGTTGGGGACAAACAGGAAATCAGGAAATTCCTTCCAAAATCACAAAAGCGAGTTATTCTGAAGATAGGTTGTCTACTGGCTCAGGAAGTTTAAATACCTATCCAATTGATACAGATGGTAACTCCTTGGATAATTATCCATATGGAATCGTGTTCACCCGATTGGCAAATCCTGATTTGCAATGGGAAGTTTCCACTCAAATAGATTTGGGGATAGACTTCGCGTTGTTTGATTCTAGAATCACAGGTACAGTGGATTATTTCAACAAAGTATCTTCCAATATTTTATTGGAGGTGGTTCCGGCCGATCCTGTGCAGCCTACATCGACTTATTGGGACAATATTAAAGACATGAAGATCCATAATAGCGGGGTGGAATTGGCTTTAGATTACAACAGTGATATCCAGCGGGACTTCTCATATACCATTGGAGGTAATGTCACTTTTATCAATAATGTGGTAAAAGATTCTCCTTATTCTGTATTGACTACGGGAGCAGCTCAAGGAGCGGGTCAGACAGGGGCTACCATCAATGGATATATCAACAATGAGCCAATTGGTGCTTTCTATATGCTGCAATTTGACGGAATCGGAGAGGATGGATTGAATAGATTTAAAGATATCAATGGAGATGGTCAAGTATTGGATGATGATCGAACTGTGGTAGGAAGTGCGATTCCAAAAGTCATCTACGGCATTCATACCAACTTCCAATACAAGGCATTTGACTTAAGCCTGAATTTCAATGGTACTTCTGGAAATAAAATCTACAATCATACCACTATGTCCTTATTTACCAAGGCACAACTTTCCAGATCCAATAACACTACTGATTTCGCAGTAGAATATCCTGAAGAGTCTTTCAACAATTCAAATACCGTTTCTACCAGATTCTTGGAAGATGGTTCCTTCTTCAGGTTGAACAATGCAACCCTAGGCTATAACCTAAATACCCAGCAGGTTGGATTACAAAATGCATTTCAGAATATACGACTATCAGTAACTGGCCAAAACCTGTTTGTGATCACCAATTATTCCGGGTTTGATCCTGAGGTCAATACAGGATCTACTTCTGGTGGAATCCAAACCTTTGGCGTGGATCGCTTTACCTACCCTAGAGCCAGAACCTTTTCAATTAACCTGAATTTAACCTTCTAAAAATCAAGTGATTGAATATTAATTCATTGCGAAAATCATAATCAGATGAAAAAGAATAGATTTTATAAATTGTTACCCATTGCCGCATTTCTTTGCGGATTCCTTAGCTGTACTAATTTGGACGAGGAGATTCTTGATGAGTCTTTGACAGGAACCGGAGAGGCTGAAATTGTCAGTGGTTCTATTGCTCCAGTTTACGGGCTTCTTCGCCAAGTATGGATGCATACCGTAAATTTTGGACTTCAGGAAGTGGCTTCAGATGAAGGAATCCTACCTTATAGAGGTGGAACAGACTGGTTTGACGGCGGTAAATTTATTGCGGTTCACCAACACTTGATGACTCCCGGTAATGGCTTGGTTGGGGATGCCTGGACTTACATCACGCTGACCTTGTCAAGAGCAGTATTGGCAGAAGAACGATTGAAATTGGAAGTGGAAAATGGGAATTCTTCTGCACAAGGTCCTTTGTATGAAATGATTGCCATGAAAGCCTATTTAAACATGTTGGCGTTGGATAACTGGGGATTGGTTTTCAAAAAGGACAACTCTGATGATCTTTCAGAAATTTTAAGAGGGGAGGATGCCGTTCAATACCTAGAGACAGAACTTCTTTCCGTAGTGGATGTCTTAAGTAGTGATAAAGGTCATGGAAGAATGAACAAATATGCGGTGAAGGCTTTATTGGCTAGACTCTATTTGAATGCTGCTGTTTACCGAGATCCATATGGTACACCTGAATTTAAAACTTCCGATATGGATAAAGTGATTCAGTATACCGGGGAGATCATCAATGGTCCCTATTCCTTGTCTCCTGAGTATTTTGAATTGTTTAATGACGACAATGATACCAATCCAGAAATCATCTTTGCCTTGGATCAAAGAGGGGTGCTTCAGACAGAGCATAGCAGATGGGCTTATTGGTCCATTTCTGGAGATCAGGTTCCCAGACCGGAATTCCCAAGTACCAGAGGAACTGATGCGGTGGCAGCTACACCTGATTTCTTCCAGACTTGGGTAGATGCTTATGGAGAGGTAGATCCAGCAGAAGCAGATGCCCGTTTCTTCCAAGAAAATACGGTTATCCCTGATGAATTAAGGGATTTAACAGGTGTCAATCCCACCAATGATGCAGACCATTATTATGGGGTGGAAGCAAGTGAGTTTGAAATAGATAGGGGGATTTTGAGAAATGTCATTTGGGGCCCAAGAAAGGATGAGAGTGGGAATATTATGACCACAGATGATGGAAAAGTAAGGATTTACCCCATTATCAACAGAAGAAGCAGCGGTGCAAATATCCGATATGTGGACCATACACTTCAAGTAGACTTTAGCAATGAAGGAAGTTTACACAACACGGGATACAGATTTTCAAAATATCAGTTTAGTCGTACTGCCCCAAACTGTTGTAGTAATAGCAGCGTGGATATTGTTTTGATTCGTTTGGGAGAAGTATACTTAATGAGTGCTGAAGCCAAATTAAGAAAAGGTGATGTAGCTGGAGCCTTGGCAGATGTCAATACCCTGAGAACTTCTAGAAATGCTCGTCCTGCTCAGACTCCTGCTCCTTTGAGTTCCATTGATTTGGATGTGCTGTTCAGAGAAAGTGGATTTGAACTATACTGGGAAGGACATCGAAGAGTTTATCAAATACGATTTGGTAAATATGAGGATAGCTGGACTGAAAAGACCAATGCTGATGTATATAAAAGACTGTTTCCAATTCCACAAAAAGCCATGGATGGAGCTTCCAGTGAATCCGGATTCTTGGTTCAAAATCCAGGTTATTAAACCAATCAATCTATAATTTCAATAGAGGCTGTCTCAAAAGTCGATTATTCGTCAGCCTGAGCGGAGTCGAAGGCTTAATTGAGCAAATAAAAGCACATTTCGACTTCGCTCAATGTGACAAAAAATATTTATGAGACAGCCTCTATTTTTTTGGTTAGGGTCGAGAAAATTAGATTCTATTTGAAACTCATTCCAATCAAAAACCTCGGAGACCTCCTCTTATTTAAAAATAGAGTCGGGCGAGGGCTTAAAAAATGTTTCTTCCAATTTCAATCTCTTTTTTCAATCGTATTTTGATTCAGGTCTATTTGGAAATGATCAGCAGGAAGTGAATAGAAAAGTTTTTGGAATATGCCAATAAACTGGGCCAATTGCGAGCTTAAGCTTTTTTCCTCTGTGTGCTTGGTGTCCACTTGAGCAGAAAATAAGGATTGATAGAAAGTAATTCGATCGGATGGAATTAAGTTCCTCCCTAGTTCATCTCCATTTTTCAGCAAGTAAAAATCCTCGATCATTTGGGGAGTTCCAGAAAGTGGGTGTTCCGTTGGACTTATTTTTTTTGATAAGAAAAGGGCTCCTTCTTTTGGATCCATTTTACTCCAATTCAATAATTCTTCTTCGTTCATGGTTTGCAATAAGGCAACTAGGCTTTTTGGCCAATCAGAAGGAATAAACCTGGATTTTGTCAATTCTTTCAAATGGTTTTTGGTATAGGCTGCATAGTCTTTGGAAGCTAAGATGGTACTGTCCCAAATTCCAGGACGTTGATTTTCCAGCAACCAGCGATGTTCCATCCTATATAAATCAAAGAATTCATTCATATGGTCTACTTCGTTGAGCGGGATCGTTTGGATCTCAAACTGGTTTTGTCCGGTTTTTTGAATGGTTTTATAGGCCGCAGGAAATGCAGCTAAGGAAGGTACTTGAATATTATACAACGTGTTATTGCTTAGTTGATCCTGATAGATTCCTGTGTCATTAATGTGCATATGGCCTGCAAAATGGAGTTGAAGACCGGTCGCAGCGTATTGCTTGCTTGTTTCTGTGCTAGGAACTCTTGCTAATTGAAACTTCTCTTGCCCAAATAAGGACTTCATTTCTTCGGAAGCTCCATCGTGAAATTCTACTAATGGATAGTGACTAAAAGAAATCAAGGTTTTATGTCGCTTTTTAGCCTCTGCCACCACCTTTTGAATCCAGTCCAACTGATGCTTTTTATAAATGGAAGCCTGATTAAAACCTATTGAAGAACCGTTCCAATTGCCATTTTCTGATGGAGTGTAAACATTTCCATCTAATGCCAGTAGCCAAATTCCTTCCGTGGGTTCCACCACATAGCTGGCATCAGGCAATAATCCTTCACTACCATCTATAGAGTACATTCTATTCTCTAATGTTGAATTGGTTTTCGTCTTTTCAAATTCATAATGATCATAGTCTAATTCCTCAAAGGGGTGTGCCCAAAAAGGTCTTCTGGATGTGGGAAGAAACCAAAATCAGCAAGTGCTTGAGTGATTTCAGGATATCCCCAATAATTGATCTGATCAGATTTTGCCACTGTAGTCGATTGAAAAAATCCGTCGAGCCTGCAATGGCTTGTTCAGCACCATTCACCCCCAAAAATCTCTTTTCCCAGCAATTCCCCCAAAGGGTTTAACGGGATCATGATTACCTGTCGTCAAGAAAAAACGCATGCCAACTTCTCTTGAATATTGGTCAAGAATTGATTTCAAGGCCATCACATTCATAGGTTGCCCGTCATCTGTAAAGTCACCAGGGAGGACTACCCACCGAATTCCTTTCTGCTTTAGATCTTCCAGTGCCTGAATGAATGCGAAGTAGTTTTCATTGAAAAGCCGGGTAGAATTCAACTGACTCTTCATCGTGCGTATCGTGGCAAACTTTCCATTTCTTGGATTTAAAACGCCCTTAAACTCTTTTGAATGAAGGTCTGCATAAACATCTTGAAGATGCACATCAGAGAGGAACGCAATGGTTTGATCTACAGTTTGGCCAAGTGATAATTGAGTGGAGCAGGCTAAGGTAAATGCAGCTCCGAGAATGGTAGGTATGAGTGGGTATTTATTCAAAATATAAAACTGTATTTCGGTTCTTGACCAAAACAGGGTTTGCTCTTTCATATTCGTTGGATTCGAAAATAACCTTATAATCGGATTTGAAGAAAGATGAAGGCATATAATAATCAGTGGAGATTACCTGAGCCCCTGATGACTTCGCCTTTTCAAAGGTGGAGTAATCCTCAGACCTTGCTTCTTTGGTATCAGAATCTGCACGAGTTCGGATGAGGTACCCTTTTTCGACAAGCGATCGAATGTATGCTTCATCTTTTTTCGCATTGTTGATGATCCTAAATCCGGCACTGGGATTTCCTTCTTTTTTATTGACAAATAGGACTGCATCTCTCAATTCTGGTTTGGCAAGTAAGTAACGATCAATTTTTTCTTCATTTTCATCTAAGACAAAAAGAAATTTTCCTCTGACATCTTCCAATTCTGGCCAATTTCCTGCCAGCACAGCAGTTTCCAGATTTGGGAAATCCCCTTTTACCATATCTGGAGTGATAAGATGTTCCATACCCAAGTGTGTCCTGATTTCTAAGTCGATGCTATCCAAGGCCGAGGAGGTAAATGGTAGGACTTCCCGTGTTCCAGGGATATTTCCATCTTTGGCATTGATCAAAATATAAATAGGAGAGTGATTCGGATGTTGCTCACTCCAGTTTTTTAATGCTTTCAAAGCATCCGCAAACAATAAATAGTGAGATTGGAAATCTAAATCCTGTACATGGAAAAGCTTAAGGCCTGGTTTTGCCAGGGCATGCGTGGGATCGTATTCAGGAATTTCCCCACCTGCAGCTTTGATGATTTCCAATCCTTTGGGGTTGGAGTACCTTCCTCCTTGTGGATCATGAAATACATCCAATTCCAGGTTTCTTAATCCCATGTCCAATTGGGATTCCAATGGAATATGAGCATAGGCCAAGCTATTTGAAGCAGCAGGGTTGACTTTAGATAGGTATTCCAATAACTCCGGAGCCATTTTGCTTTTATAGCTATTATGGCTTCCAATCACCTGAATTTCATTCAGTTTTTGAGCGGAAAGCTGAGAGGTGAAAAAAATGCAAAACGTAAATAAGAATAAGGTAGAATAAGACTTCATGTTTTTAGATTATCTCCCAAGATCCACTATTTAAAAGTGAGATAAGTAAAGTCTTTTTCAACTTTATGTTATGGTTTTAGAAAATTTGGTTTTAAAAAACCGCGAGCTATACATGCAAGATTTTTTGTGAATCGAAATACCACCCTTAATTGTCGTAATTCGCCTCAAATCAACAAAAAATGTTTTGGAACTTTATAAAAAAAACAAAAATGCAAAAAGAGGAGAAGACTAAAGGTGTTGTCCATGATTATCTTGGATGGAGTGATTCAAGGGCCAGGAAATCCGCAAGAAGATACATCAGGAGGGTTTGAGTTTGGTGGTTGGGTAGCTCCTTTTGACGATGAAGTATTAGGTGAGGTGATGCAAAAATTAATGGAGATTTCGATTTGCTGCTAGGTAAAAAAGTTTCAAATTTGGGAAACCTATTGGCCAAGTCATGTGGATTATTGGCCAAGCATTAATGTTGTTACCAAATATGTATACTCGAAGACAGTTCAAAATTCGGATTGGGAAAATACCGTTTTCCTTCAATTAGTGGAGGAACTAAAGAACCTCAAAATTCAAGAGGTTGAACAATCAGATGCCAAAAGTCAGGATATCCAGGTTTGGGGAAGTAGTGAGTTGATTCAGGTTCTCTTAACAAATGATTTGGTAGATGAACTTTGGTTGATGATCCACCCACTTACTTTGGGAATAGGAAAAAAATTATTTAAAGGAGGTGCTATTCCAGCAGCTTTTCATTTAGAAAGCTGTACTGTGACTCAAAGTGGTGTAATCCTAGCCCAATATCAAAGAAAAGGGAAAGTAAAAACAGGAACTTTTAGAGATTAGATTAGAAATTGAATTAGAATTAATTTTTTTGTCTTAGTCCATTTTACCTAAAAGAAAGAATAGCATTAAATTGGTTTATGCAAATTGACCAACTTATTGATCGAATCTACCTTCTCCCAGAATCTTCTAAACAAAAACTCAAGAATAACACGAAAGAAGTTTTTTATCCTAAAGGCCATATTCTACTTAAGGCTGATAGAGTAGAAGAAAAACTATATTTTATCAAAAAAGGAGTAGTCCGGGCTTTTGCAAAAACGCCGGATCAAGAAATTACTTTCTGGTTTGGTAAGGAAGGTGATACAGCTTTATCAATGAAAAGTTTTGTTGGAAATCAAAAAGGCTATGAGGACATTGAACTGCTTGAAGATAGTGAACTATTTCAAATAGATGCCTTGAATTTACAACAGCTATTTAAGGAGGATATTCACATTGCAAATTGGGGTAGGAAATATGCAGAGAATGAATTATTGAAAACGGAAGAACGACTTATCTCGAGATTACTTTTAAATGCTACAGAACGCTATCTAGAACTGATAAATAATGATCCTACCTTGATTCAACGGGTTCAATTAAGGTATATCGCATCCTACTTGGGAATCACACAAGTAAGTTTAAGTAGAATAAGAGCCAGCCTCTAATGCTTATTTATCATATGTAAAATGCAACTCCATTCCATTTACAGACCTTTGTAAAAAAAAACGAGGTATGAACTGGATTATATTATTATTCGCAGGATTGTTTGAAGTGGTTTTTGCTTTTTGTTTGGGAAAGGCGAAGTCAAGTGAAGGGCAAGAAATGTTTGTATGGTATGTTGGATTTATAGTAGCTCTTTCCATCAGCATGCTATTGTTGATCAAAGCTACTCAAACATTACCCATTGGAACTGCCTATGCAGTTTGGACTGGAATAGGTGCAGTTGGTACTGTATTGGTAGGAATTCTTGTTTTCAAAGAACCTGTTACAGGATTAAGACTTCTATTTCTTTTTACATTAATCGCCTCAATCATTGGATTAAAAGTAGTATCTCATTAAATCAAAAAAATGTTGGAATGAGAAGTTTACAGTATTGGAGAATTTCCTTTTTGATTGCCCTGTCATATAAAAATTATTCTTTCCGACTAATGGCTGTAAATAATCTAGAATTTATTAGTAGTTCAAATAGCTCTTATATGACAGGTAAGAATACAATCAATTGGGGAATTTCTGTGGTTCTATGTTCATTCATTTTTGCATGCAAGCAAGGCCCCATGCAGGATTTTGAAGAATCAAGAAGGAAAATGAATAAAATTGAAAATTTGAGTTTCAGCCAAACGGCTTATTACCCAAATCCTGTGGGTTCGGTGGACACCTTACAGGTAAGCAAGGATATCAGCAGAAACCCTCAATCCATCATTGGGTATGACTTTTTAATAAAGGGTGGTAGTAAAGACGTGCTTTATGAACAGGGGGAACTCAAAATGGTCAATCATCAAAAAAGAGAAGTGACTATCTTTCCTTCCGATAAGTCCATTGAAAAAGATCATAACATCCTGAACAATCGATTTATTCAATATTCTCCATTAACCCTGATGAATTTAGAAGACTGGTATTATTCAGGTGATACGAGTCTAAATGAGAGTAATTATGCGATGTATAAACGAGTGGATTTGGATACTGTAATCAATGAAAATAGCGTATACACGGTGTTTAGAATCTACCTTCATAGTGAATCCAAATTGCCAGAGCGGTTTGAAAGAAATAATTATTATAAAGGAGAATTATCTCAAAGGGTAGTTTACGAGTATGATCAATATCGTTTTGGCAGCTTCAATTCAAAATCTCAATATTCGATCCCACCTAACTTTGTTTCAGTCCCATATGGAATTTCTACCCAAGATTTGGTGATGTTAAAAAAGGGAGAAAAAGCTCCTGATTTTGAAGGGTTTGATTTAAAAAATGAATGGGTGGAAACGGGGGATTTTGCTGACCAGCAAGTATTGGTGATGTTTTCAGCTATCAATTGTAGCTATTGTAAATTAGCGATGGAATTTCTAACAGAGGAAAACATTCAACTTTCAGAGGGATTGAACTTGATCAGTTTTTACCCGGAAGACACCAAGGATCAGGTGTCTCGCTATATGACTAATTTTAACCCTTCATTTTCAGTGATTGCCAATGCCGGTAGGGTAGGCCAGGCTTATGGGGTCAAAGGATTTCCGACCTTTTTCTGATCAACCAACAGGGGGAAATTGAAGAAGTAGTTCAGGGATTTAATCAGGATTTTTTGAATAAGTTTTTGAGTAAAAATGGATCTTAAACTCTTTCTGAATTTCAGAAAAAGGAATTGTTTCATACTTAGTAAAGCCAATCTGTAGGTAGATATAAAAATTTTCTCCCTATAGATTAAACTCAGGCTCAGGGCTGTTCTCGTATTAATTTATGATCCCTTAAGCCCAGGGTTCCATACCGTGGCGGGGCCATGGTTTTTTCAAGCCTCCAGGATACCTCGAAACAAGAATAATTTTAGTATTTAAGCTTCGAGAATATTTTTTCTATAACTATGAATTAGAATCTGACCTCAGGGAGTTTATGATTGGCCAATTCGGGATTCCTCCAGGAAATAGAATAGTTAAAGTTTTTATATTTTTAGAAATTACCTTGAGTTTTAAACCTAATAGCCATTTACTTATTCGTACTGAATACGATACCTTGATGGGTTTTTCAATCATGGAAACAATCTTTTTAGAATACTTCAGATAAATGGACCTTTCACCAAGTAGTGTTAAAAAAATAGGGTTAAATTATTGTTAATAGAATTTTGATCAATAGTTAAGCATATGAAATTAAGATTTTTAAGCTCCCAGTTTATTTTGACAATGTTGGCACTTGTGGCCATCACCTCCTGTAATGAGAAAAAAGATTCCAGTGAATTAGAAAGCATTGTTGAAAAAAAAGACAATTATGTAGAAGTGATAACTAACGTGATGGATTTCGAAACTGTGGATGAAATTAAATCTGGATGGACGACATTTCACTACCTAAATAAATCACAAGACTCGCATTTTTTTATTTTTGAAAAAATGCCTGACACCTTAGGTTTATATACTTACAAACAGGATTTGTTTCCACCTTTTATTTCTGCTTTTGAACATTTTGAAAAAGGTGAAATAGAGGAAGGAATGAAGGAATTTGAACAAATACCTCAATGGTTTTTGAAGTAGAATTGTCAGGTGGAGTTGGATTAACCTCCAAAAATACAACATCTAAAACGACCATATTCCTCGATCCTGGGACCTACATTATGGAATGCTATGTCAGGATGCCAAACGGCTTAGGGCATGTTTTTATGGGGATGATAAAACAGCTTGTTGTAACAGATGAGTCAAATGGCAATTCTCCACCAGAGGCCGATTTTGACATCAAAATATCGAGTGAAAACGGTATTCTATTTAATGATTCAATTAAAGCTGGCAATTATACGTTAGCAGCTAGTTTTGAAGACCAAAAACAATATGAACACTTAATGGGACATGATGTTAATTTGGTCAAAATAGAAAATGAACGTGTGATACCTGAGTTGGATAATTGGTTGAATATTGCTGAATTCACGGCATTTCGTACTCCTGAACCTGAAGGGCTATTGTTTTTAGGTGGAGTGGAGGACTTACCAGCTGGTAAGACCGGTTATATGGAGGTGACGCTCGAAAAAGGTGATTACCTCTTAATATCAGAAATCCCGAACGCCGTAGAAAGGAATATGGTCAAACGCTTCACAGTTTATTAAGGCAGAAATTAAGGGGAAGTTTGACAATTGAGAGAAAAAACCGGGAGTCAGAAAACTAATCATTTGAAACTTCCAGTCGTGGCAGGGCTATTAAAATTGTATGTCATCAGCATGCTTTCATTCAAAAAATAAAACCTGAAAATATCGATTTCAGGTTTTAATTCTTCATTTAATTATAATATATCGCTGTAAGATTTTCATTCCAAAATCCCCCTTGCCTCCTTTTTTCCGTTTTTAACATTTTTAAACTAGCTTTAAAACGGTCAACGATATTTAGGGAAGTACAACTTTCAGCATTCAGCTTTCATACTTCATCCTTCTGAATTTACTGATCACTGACCACTACTTTCAGCTTTCATGCTTCATCCTTCTGTCCTCACTGATTACTGCCCACCGAATCTGAAAATTACATCCTGAGATTCTCCATTTCCATTAGTTTTGGTTGGAATGGTTGTTCATGGAGTCGCTTACCAGTCGCTTTGTACAAAGAATTTCCTAGAGCAGCGAAAACAGGAGGGAAGAGTGGCTCTCCTAATCCAGTTGGCGCTTCATTATTCTGTACAAAATGAACTTCAATCTTCTTAGGAGCTTCCTTATGTCGGATCATGCGATAGGTATCAAAATTGGTTTTGGTAGGGGTACCATTTTCAAATGCCATTTCTCCAAAGAATGCATTTCCAATTCCGTCTACAATGGCTCCTTCACCCATATTCGCTGCAGCGTCTGGATTGACAACAATACCACAATCCACTGCAGCATAGACATTTTCTACCACTGGTTGATTGTCTTTAATGCTAATGTCCACTACCTCAGCAACATAGGAGTTGTGGCAGAAATAGGCAGAAACACCTCTTGCAATACCATTGGGTACATTGGACCAGTTTGATTTTTCTCTTACTAACTCCAATACTCCTGCATAACGCTTAGGATCATAATCATTGTCTTCTCCTACAGGATCCGTCTCTGCTCTTTTCAGTAGCTCCAATCTGAATTCGATTGGATCTTTACCCATTTCTTCAGCCAACTCATCCAAGAAACTTTGTTCCGCTCCAGCAATAAAGTTGGATCTTGGTGCACGGAATGCCCCAATGGTGATATTGGATTCAATCTGCCATCCTTCCGCCAGGTAATTATCCAATGCTCCAGCAGGGAATCGATTTGCGTGGATTGGGGATTCTGGAATTCCTCCAGCCTTCACATGCAGAGCCAATAAATTGTTATTTTCATCCAATGCTGCTCTGTAAGTGGCTGAATAGGTAGGTCTGTACACCCCAGCAGACATATCATCTTCTCGGGTATACACCATTTTCACAGGAGCTTGGATTTTCTGAGAAATCAAAGCTGCCTCTGTCATATGATGGCTATATGCTCTTCGTCCGAATCCACCTCCCATTCTGGCCAAGTTGATCTGAACATTTTCCTGTGGCATTCCTAAGCTACTGGCAATTGTCTGCCTAATTAATTCCGGAGCTTGCGTTGGGCCATAAATCACGGCTTTGTCTCCTTTTACATCAGCAAAGCAGTTCATAGGTTCCATGGTATTATGAGCCAAGAAAGGAGCCGTATAGGTACGTTCCATTACTTTTGCAGCTTTTTTAAACGCCCCTTCAGGGTCTCCATCTTTTCTTAATACATTACCAGGTTTCTGGATATACTCAGCCATTTTCGCTTTATGGGTATCGGAATTTTCCAGTCCCGCAGGAACTGTTACTTGAGAGGTTCCTCCTCTGAATCCGGCAGCAGTGAACTCAGATTTAGGAGCTTTTTCCCATTCTGCCTTCAAGTTTTTCTTTGCCTGTAATACTTCCCAAGTGGAATTTCCCACAATCGCAATGATAGTAGGGAAAGTAGTGGTGTCAAAGAAGTTTCTGGCGTAGTCATCTTTAAAGATGTTTACTTCAAATGCGTCCTGAATTCCGGGCATAGAAGTCACCGAACTTTTATCAAATGATTTTAATTGCATCCCAAAAGCCGGAGGATGTACGATGGCCGCGTACTTCATTCCTTCTACCTTATGGTCAATGGCAAACATGGGCTTTCCTGTGACTATCTTGGTTCCATCCACATTCTTTTTGGATTTCCCAATGATCTGAAAGTCCGAAATCTCCTTTAGTTTAACGGTCTCTGGATCTGGTGCTTCCAATGTTCCAGCTAAAGAAGCCATTTCACCATATCCAGCCTTTTTTCCAGAAGCTTTATGGGCAACTATTCCGGCACTCGTGGTGATTTCAGTTGCAGGTACATTCCAAGTCTGAGCTGCGGCATTGACAATTAATTGCCTGGCTGTAGCACCAGCAGTTCGCAAAGGTGTCCATGCAGATCGAACTCCTTGGCTTCCTCCGGTAAACTGACGATCGAATCGTTCTGGATAAAAATCAGCTTGTTCTACGAGTACATTTTTCCAATCCACATCCAATTCTTCAGCTAAAAGCATAGGAAGGGAAGTTTTTACATTGGATCCGAATTCTGGATTTGGGTTGAAAAGCGTTACCACTCCATTGTCTCCAATTTTGATATAACTATTAATTTCAAACCATTCTTCCGGCATGGTCATCACTTCCTCTGGAGTAGGCTTACAGCCTGCCAGCCAACTGAAACTTAACATCATACCGCCCCCAGCAAGGGTAGAGACTTTTAAAAAGGATCTTCTATTTATTTTCTTATCTATCAATGTCATAATCTGCTGGTTTAAACGTTTTGAGAAGCAGTTTTAATCGCTGCTTTGATTCGAGTATAGGTACCACAACGACAAATGTTTCCATTCATAGCATTATCAATATCCTCATCACTTGGACTTGGATTATCTTTTAATAAAGCCACCGCAGTCATGATCTGTCCAGCCTGACAATAGCCGCATTGTGGGACATCATGCTCCAACCATGCTTTTTGAACCGGATGATCACCTTTTTCCGATATTCCTTCAATGGTGGTAATCTTTGCACCTTCAGCCGCTGAAACCGGGAGTTGGCATGAACGGACCGCCGTACCGTCCATATGAATGGTGCATGCACCACATTGGGCAATTCCACAACCGAATTTGGTTCCTACTAAGTCTAGGTGGTCTCTTAGAACCCAAAGCATAGGAGTATTTGGATCCACATCCACTTGTTTGGAGTTCCCGTTGACAGTTAAATTAAATATGGCCATAGTGATGTAAGTTTTTGTATAAAATTAACTTGTTTCAATTTTGAATTCTTACGAAAATCAAATGAAAACCTTTGTATTTAAATGAATTTAAGGGTTTTGTATTACTTAAGTACCTTGATCAAACGGAAATTTGCTCTGAAAAGGGCTGATGATAGATTCGATTCTCCGTAGCCTGATACAATGAATTAGCTAAAGCCGCAAAGACAGGGGGATAAGCAGGTTCTCCCAATCCGGTGGGGTCTAACTTGTTTTCCACAAAATAGGTTTCTATGGCTTTTGGAGCTTCCTTCATCCGTATCATTCGATAGGTATCAAAGTTTTTGTTTTTGGGAACACCTTTTTCAAAGGTTTGCTCCCCAAACATGGCTGTTCCAATTCCATCAATCACCGCCCCTTCGCAAAGGTTTTTGGCGGCATCCGGGTTAACCACAATTCCACAATCCACAGCGGTAATTACTTTTTGAATGGCGACTTGACTATTCTCGATTTTTAAATCCATGACTTGGGCCGCATAACTATTATGACAGAAATAAGCCGATACGCCCCTGGAAATGCGATTTTTTTGCTTTCCCCAATCGGACTTGTTTTTGACTAATTCCAAAACTCCTATATACCGATCCGGGTCGTAATCATTGTTTTCTCCCACAGGACTGTCTTTGGCTTTTTTTAACAGCTCAATTCTGAATTCCAAAGGGTCTTTACCTGCTGCTTCCGCGACTTCATCCAAGAACGATTGTTCTGCAGAGGCGTTAAAATTGGACCTTGGTGCCCGAAATGAACCGGTCGTGACATTGGAAGGAACTTCCCATCCTTCTACCAGGTAGTTCTCTACTGCCCCTGCTGGAAACCGATTAGGGTGTAGGGGATTTTCAGGGAGACCCCCTCCATTGATATGGAAGCCGATCAACTCGTTGTTTTCATCCAAGGCAGCACGGTAAGTAATTTGGTAACGGGAGCGGTAAATCCCTGCAGTCATATCATCTTCTCTGGTGTAAATTAGCTTGATAGGAGCATTTACCTTTTGCGATATAACGGCAGCTTCAATCAACCAGTGGGCATAAGACCTTCTTCCATAACCACCTCCCAAGCGTGTCATTTCTATTTCAATGTTTTCCGCAGGAATTCCCAATCGAATAGATAGTGCCTGTTCGGTCAGTTCAGGCTTTTGAAGTGGCCCTGCACAAAGGACTTTGTCTCCAGTTACATGGGCAAAGAAGTTCATAGGCTCCATGCAATTATGAACCAGAAAAGGAGCGGTATATGTGCGTTCGATGATCTGAGAGGCTCGAGCAAAAGCTGCTTCTGGATTTCCATCTTTCCTTTGAACGCTGGCATTTTTGGAGGCTTCTAGCATTTTTTGCTCCTGTGAGTCATTGCTTTCAAGACCACCTGGAACGAACCTGCTTCCTTCTCTTCCAAACATATCCCGCTTTTCTTCATAGGATTCCACCGGTTCGTATGCTACCTCCACGACTTTTTTGGCATTCATCACTTCCCAGGTGCTATTTCCTACAATAGCCACTAAATCGGTGAATTGGGCAGTGTCGAAAAATGTCCTTTTATAATCGTCCTGAAGGGATTTGATCTGAAAAACATCCACAATTCCTGGCATTTGCTTGGCTTTGGATGCATCAAAAGATTTTACTTTCATCCCAAAAGCTGGAGGATGGATGATCATGGCGATTTTCATTCCTTCCTTTTTATAATCTATGCCAAATAAGGGCTTTCCGGTAATGATTTTGGGAACATCTACATTTTTCTGGGAGGTTCCGATCAATTTGAAATCCCAAGTATTTTTCAATTCTACTTCTTCAGGAACCGGAAGGGTAGCGGCAAAGGAGGCCATTTCCCCATAATGTGCTTTTTTGTTACTTCCCTGGTGAATCAAATACCCTTTATCCGTTTCAATAGAATTTGCAGGAACGTCCCAGGTTTGTGCAGCAGCCTGAATCAATAAGTTTCTTGCTGTAGCTCCGGCAGTTCTTAATGGAACCCAGCCTATTCGAATAGCCTGACTTCCTCCTAAAAATTGTCTGGTAAAATTCTCCGTATCCAAAGGAGCTTGTTCTACAATAACTTTCCTCCAGTCTGCGTCCAGCTCCTCGGCAACAATCATAGGCATGGACGTTTTAATATTTTGACCTCCCTCTGGATTGGGAGACATGATGGTGATTACTCCATTATCCCCAATGCGGATATACCCATTCATCCGAAACCATTCCTCCGGTAAGGTCAATAACTCTTCCGGATTCGGTTTACAACCTGCCAACCAGCTAAAGCTTAACAATAAACCTCCTCCTGCCAATGCAGAGGATTTCAAAAATGTCCTTCTACTTAGTTTATTTTCAGCTAATTTCATGAATAGGCGGCTTTATTTTTAATTAACCAATTTAACTATTTAATGTTGGCTTTGCCTTACAATAATCAAATAGAAAATTGAATTGAATTCGCTGATTTTAAGCCATTAATCCAATACTTTTTGAAGAAAATCCATCACTTTATGCCGAATTTCCGGTGCGTCAAACATAGGCCCGAAATGCGGAGCCCCTGGTACGACCATTAATTCGGTAGGAACCTTTTTAACCTGAAGCCAAGAATTCAATAAATGGGATTGGTTAGGCGAAACCATATCATCTTTTTCCCCATGGATGATCAAAAATGGAGGATCCTTTTCATCGACAAAAGAAACAGGGCTTGCCATCTTAGCCAGATCAGGTCTATCCAAAGGAGCAGCACCTATGAGCAATCCTTCAGGAGATTTAGCGTCAATTGCCCCTGGAAAAAGGGTCAAATCTGCGGGTCCATAAAAGTCCACCACACCTTTGAATGTAAAAGATCGATTGGTACCTGGTAAAAAGAAATCATTCACATCTTGATTTTTAGATAAACCAACCATGGAAGCTAAATGCCCACCTGCAGAAAATCCCATCAATGCCATTTTTTCTGGATCAAATTGGTATTGGTCTGCATGATCTACCAAATAGGAAATGGCTGCATTGCAGTCCAGCATTTGAGCAGGGAAAGTTGCTTGGGTGCTAAATCGATAATCAATAGAAGCTAAGGCATATCCCTGATTGATGATTTCCTGTAAGGTTTCCTTCATGTAACCCATATCAGCATATTTGTCATTGCTTAACCACCCTCCTCCATGAACCCAAACCACCAAAGGGATTTTTCCTTTGGCATTTGGAGGAAGGTAGATATCCAATAAGTGCTTTTTTAATGTGTCTTGTAAATAGGAGATATTGCCATGAAGGATTGTTCCCTCTGGGAATAGGTTCATGACCCGATTGGATTGAGCAAAAGAATATTGACTTAAGATCAAAAAGAAACCAACTATTAGGTAAATACTTTTTTTCATGGTCATTGTTTGGTGAATCGAATGTTGAAATTAATTTCCGTTGATTTGAACAACTACTCGTTGATAGCTGGTCAATGGGGAATCGGTCACATCTTTGGCGCTAGCGATGACATGAATTTCCTGACCTGTTTTGGCATCTTCCGGAATGGTAAATTCAGTGGAGTTTCCGAGCGATGTAGAAAAAGAAACGCTAGTTTCCGAACCTGAAATTGGAGTTTGATACCATTGAATAGTTACGTCATCACCATCTGGATCATAGCTATCAGCATGTAATTTGATTTTTTGACCAGGTGCGGCCAATAAAGTTAAAGGACCTTCAATTTTTACAAGTGGAGCATGATTGGCATCCTGGAAGTTGGGAGTCACCGACCATTTTAATCTGGCAGCAAAATCACGTTGAGCTTCAGGAAAATAGTTGGGAAAATCTTTCAAATTGCTTTGGGTTCTATTTTGGGAGGAAAGAGCGGCTGCCATATCCTCAGCCGACCCGGAGGAACTCATTCCCGCTACCGTTGAAGTGGCGCTAGGACTTACCATTCTACCTCCCCAGCCTCCATAGTATCCTTTTTCAAAAGCTCGAAGCCCATTTCCCAGCATATTCATCACTGTATGATTATCTCCTTCACCTAGCCATGAACCTTTTTCCTGAACAGGCATCCAAACAAAATATCCCATTTCCTTTAATTGCTCATTGGTATAACCAGCCATTCCGAAATAATCCACTTTATCTCCTACCACCATTTGCTTTCCGTCACCCCAAACCCGGTATAATTCACCGAATTCACCTTGATTCGAGATGTTTTCTTTCATCCAAGTAGAGGTCAAGAATGGGGCATTTTCTGTGCTTGCATTGAGTTGTGCTACATATCCATAATTAGGGGACTGTCTGAATTGTCTGATTTCTATGTCAGGCCAATTGGGACGGATAAATGTAGCAATGGTATTGTCCTGATCACCCGAAGGAAGCAATACGACTTTTCTATTGATTTTATCCCGGATCTCAGGCCATTCATTATTGAATTCAAAATCTCTTTGGATCGTATACAAAGCCCTTGCAATGGTGCTAGCTCCACCCCAAGCTGTGATAAATAACTTTCCAGGTCGATCATCCAAAATTAATTCACGGATCAACTTCGAACCAGGACTGTCTTCGCTGAAATCTCCATCAAATTCAATATTTCCATAACGGATGACTGATTTCAAGCTTTCAGGTGTAGGATACTCCGGGTTGTGAGTCTTTAAATTGGGATAAGAACTTTCGTAGGCCTCCACAATATCATGTATGAAACGCTCATTTTCTGCCCATCTCCAAGACTCACAGGGACATTCATTCATTCCAAATCGATCATATTCTCTTCCGGAACAAACCATTTGGTTCCTTTTCCATCTCCTTTCCAATGAAACTGACTGCTCGCATAAATAAGTCCTTCAATTCGTAAATCCGAGCTATATAGAATCAAGCGAATTAGGGAATTATTATCATCCAATTCCGGGTCTGCAGTAATAATGATTCTAGGCTTTTCAGGGGAGGTTTGAGAGAATCCTTGCTTTGAATTTGTCAATACGAGTATCAATAACCAGGGAAGAGAGATCCTTAAAAAAGCGGAAGGAAGTTTTTCAATGTTCATGGGTTCTATTGTAATTGGATTCAATATACAGATGTAATCAAATTATTCAAAAAGAAACAATAGGACAGACAGATTGACCTTTTACCTCTGATTAACTTTTAAATTAGGTGCTTGGCCCATCTCAAGAAATGCTTAAAAAATGAGTTTCTAACCAAAGAAATCCAATATCATTTACAGGTAAAATATTGCAATCTTTAAATCATACTTTCTTAGGGTTGATGCTAAGAAATAGAATGTGATGGTTTGATGTCTTTAAGCATATTTGAGTGCTATTTGCCCAAAAATGGAATGATTTTGTTCGGTTTTGAACGGATAAAGTTAAGCAATGGCTGATTTAGGCTTGAATTGTCCAGATTCTCTGGCATGGTTTTATACTTTAGGTGCATGATTCTTTTTGAATTTGAATAAACCATGATCCGTAGTTTTCTCAGAATTAGCCTAAGGAATTTAGGCCGACATAAAATCCATACCCTGATCAATTTGGTGGGGTTAGGAACCGGTATAGCAGCAAGTATTTTTATCCTTCTTTGGATTTCTGATGAACTATCCTTTGATAATTTTCATGAAAAAGGAGATCGAGTTTATTCAGTTCTTATCAATAATCAACAGAATGATGGAAGAATAGAAACCTATGGGGCAACTCCAGCTGTATTAAGAGATAAATTATTGGATGATATACCTGAGATAGCGCATGCCGCTCGATATAGTTTTGAGACGGAGGTATTATTAAAGGAAGGCAAGGACTCTTACCAAGAAAAAGGAATATATGCTGATCCTACATTTTTTGAGATAGTAAGCTTTCCAGTAGTTTCAAGTAATGGAAATAACCCTTTGAATGAGAAATACGCCATTGCAATCTCCCAAAATTTGGCAAATCGGATTTTTCAGCAAGAAAACCCATTGGGAAAGAGTCTAACACTTCCTAATGGGTTAGAAGTGATGGTGTCGGATGTCTATGAGAATGTACCAAGAAACTCATCTCTTCAATTTGATTTTGTCTTGCCATTTGATTTGTTATTGGATGAAAACCCTTGGATGCAAAATTGGCAAAGTGGAGGTAGTCAAACCATGGTGTTGCTGCAAGAAGGAAGTAAGAATCCTAACTCGAAACTTTCTACTTTGATTGCTGAGAATTGCGAAGCCTGTACCACCGAACCCTTTTTATTCCCTTTTCATAAACAACGGCTTTATAGAGAATTTGAGCAAGGGAAATCAGTAGGTGGTAAAATTCAACAAATTTATCTTTTTGCAGGGGTGGCATTCCTGATCCTTGCGATGGCCTGTATCAATTTTATGAACCTTGCGACTGCTAAATCTTCCAGTAGAAGTAAAGAGGTAGGGGTTAGGAAATCCATTGGAGCAAGCAAGCAAAGTCTGATTTCACAGTTTATTTTTGAATCTGTATTACTGGCTTCTTTGGCGTCGGTATTTGCATTGATATTAATTCAGCTTTTACTTCCATTCTTTAATGAGGTCACTGGAAAAAACCTGGAATTGGAATTAGGAAGCCCGGTCTTACTTGGCGGAATAGTTGGGATTACTTTTTTAACAGGTTTGATGTCAGGATTTTACCCGGCTTGGTTACTTTCTCGTTTTAACCCCGCCAAAGTTTTGAAAGGGGATAGCAGCGCTGGTTTGACTGGGGCAGGTATAAGAAAAGCCTTGGTGGTAGCTCAGTTTGCCACTTCGGTGGTTTTAATTTTTGGCAGCTTAATTCTTTTTCAGCAAATCAAATTCATCAGCGAGCGGAATTTGGGATTCGATCGGGATAATGTAATGGTGATTGATCAAAATGAAGGGTTGATAAAATCCTTTCCTGCGATCAAAAATGAATTGCAACAACTAACAGGAGTAAGTCAAGTGGCATTTGGTGGAAATAATATATTCACGGTGCCAATCAGGAGTTCAGATCTGGTATGGGCAGGCAAGTCTGATCAGGAGCAACTCAATTTCAAGGTCTTTCGAAGTGATGAAGGATTCCTTCCCACTTTATCCATTCCATTGATTGCTGGAAGGAATTTTATAGGGAAAGTGGATAGCTCCAATTACCTGGTCAATCGAAAGGCAATCGAATTAATGGGCCTAAACTTAGAAGAGGCCGTAGGTACCAAAATTGAAATGTGGAATGGACCGGGAGAAATAATTGGGGTGACGGAAGATTTCCATAATGACAACCTAAAGTTTGGTATACAACCTTTGGTATTCATGTATTCTGAAAATGTAGGGAATCATTACTTTATTCGACTTTCAGAAAATCAGGCCATGCAAAGCACCCTGGAACAGATCGAAACTATATTCCAAGAGTATAATCCAGATTACCCATTTGAGTTTTCGTTCCTCAACGAAGTATTTGATCGTGAATACAGACAGGAGCAGGTGATTGGGAAGCTATCCATGGCATTTACCGTTCTAGCAGTCCTGATCTCTGGTCTGGGCTTATTTGGCTTGTCATTATTTTCTGCAGAGCAACGGGCGAAGGAAATCGGTGTACGAAAAGTATTAGGTGCTTCCGTAGTCGATCTGGTTCTGATGCTGTTTCAGGATTTCGGCTATTTGGTGGGGGCAGGCTTATTGCTCGGAACTCCTATTGCTTGGTGGCTGGCAGATCGTTTTCTATCTAACTATGCCTTCCATAGTGGGATTCATTGGTCAATCTTTATTCTTATCACGGGATTAATGCTGTTATTGACTTTGATCTCTGTAGGATTCCAATCCTTGAGAGCAGCACTTTCCAATCCCGTCGAATCTTTGCATACGGATGGCTAAGTGTGGAGAAATTCTCCTTCATATGGATTTGACTAAATCTATCCTGTCTATTCAATTATTAATTCTACCTTCCTTATGAAATACTCCGATGTATTCCTAGAAAGTATTTTTGCGGCATTGGATCTCTTTTAAAACCAGAAAACTTAACCACTACATTCTTCTTTTATGAATAATTTAGAATTCGAAAAAGACAATTAGCTTTTTAATGCCTGGTGTTGAGAAGTTCCTGGAGTTTCAATAATTAGATCGATTTGAATAGTATTCGTTTCTATTGAATACTTAATGATTTCATTCTTTATTTTTATAAATCCCAAGAAAATATATTTTAAATGATTGAAATACTGTGTTTTACTTTCAATTCTATTTTTTTAATACAGTAAATAGACGCTGAGTTGCTACTTATGAATAATCCTTATTGTTATTTGAATTGTGTAAGGATTGATTTGAAAATCACTTTTCTTAATTTTTCAAAATATTGACTTTTGTGGAGTGGGCGTATAATAATTTTTATGCGCTATATTTATTGCCACCTTCAACCTCTCATGAAAAAATATTTCCTTCAAATCTTTCTAATTGGGCTAGTATGCATAGCAAACATTCAAGTTCAAGCTCAAACTGAAACTGAAAAATCTCCAGTACTTAAACATTTTGATGGAACAATCACCGCTACCACCAATGGGATTTCCATTATTCCATTTTTCTCATTGGGGAGGCCTGCCATGTTGTTTGATTTGAGCTTGGGGGGATCGTCTTTCTTTTGATCCGATGATGCGATTTGGAATGAATGGGAAACCTTGGTCCTTTGTTTTTTGGTGGAGGTATAAATTCATTGACAAGCCTAAATTCAGTTTTAGAGCTGGGGCCCATCCGGCATTTTTGTTTCAGGAAAGAGAATTACTTGTGGATGGTAAGCCTAAGAATGTATTGGTAGCCAATCGGTTTTAGCATGGGAATTGGCTCCAACCTATAAAATATCTCCTCGTTCAAGTTTAGGAATCTATTTTCTAAATGGGAATGGAATTAATCCTTATCCACCGGATCACACCTATTTTTTAGGTGTAACTTGGTCTCTAAGTAATTTCCCATTGAGTGAAACATTGAGGTTTGCCATGACTCCTCAAGTGTATTATCTAAAAGTGGATCAGAATGATGGGTACTATGGAACTTCTACCTTTACCCTGACCAAAACTGATTTTCCTATAGGATTACAATCAACTATTAACCAGAAAATTAAGTCGACAATTGATGGGGACGATTTTGTCTGGAACTTGAGTTTGATTTACAATTTTGCCAACGATTACCGAAAACAATAATCCAACTGGAGATGGAAAAAGCAGAATCCTTGGAAGAGTTCTACAAACTAAAATTCAAATGGTTGCCTGAAGATTATAAAAAGGATTTTGGGCATTTTAACATGTTTCGCCTGGAACCTTATTATGAAGGAAAAGTAAAAAGCTTACCCTATAGAAGACGGGATTTTTACAAAGTCATGTTGGTAAAAGGACAAAGTCAGGTTCATTATGCGGATAGGGTGTATGAAGTGAAAAAGCAGGCACTCTCTTTTTCAAACCCTATGATTCCCTATAAATGGGATAATAATCATGTGAATTTAGAAGGAGTTTATTGCATCTTTAATCCTCATTTTTTTGCAGGATACGGAAATATTCAAAAGTATGAGATCTTTCATCCCAATGGGGTGCATGTATTTGAATTATCTGATGAAGAAGTGGAGGAGGTATCAGATATTTTCGAGCAAATGAACCAAGAGTTTTTATCTGAATATAAATACAAATTCGACCGCATTCGAAGTTTGATATTAGAGTTGGTTCATTTCGCCTTGAAACTTCAGCCAGCAGAACTTCAGATCACAAAAAAAGGGAATGCTTCTGCGGATGTGGCTTCTCTGTTTTTGGAGCTTTTAGAAAGACAATTTCCCATTGATGATACCCATTCCACGCTTCAACTCCGTGCTCCGGGTCAATTTGCCGAACAATTGAATATCCATGTGAATCATCTCAATAGATCATTGAAAGAGATGACCCAGAAATCTACTTCTCAACTGATTGCAGATAGAATCCTTCAAGAAGCAAAAATCTTACTTACACATAGTTCTTGGAATGTTTCTGAAATAGCGTACGCTCTTGGCTACACAGAAGTGACGCATTTCAACAATTTCTTTAAAAAGCATACGAATCTCAGTCCCACTCAATTTAGAAAAGGGTGAATTTTTGTTCTTTGAAATTTTATTATCAGGGATTCAAATATTGATGCCAAATCCATGCATCAAGACTAATCTAAGTCCTACGTAGACCACTAAAACCGCAGTCAGTCCTCCTAAAATTCGAAGGTTAAATTTCTTATTGGATAAATAAGAACCTAAACTGCCGCCCAAAATTACCGCCAAGACCAGCTTCCAGGCTAATTGGAAGTCTAATTGGAAAGTATCTGCTACGGTCAATCCTATTAATCCAGAGATGGAATTGACCAAGATAAATACAGAAGCTAAAGAGGCCACGGTTCTTGGGTTGGCCCAATTCAACAAGTTTAAAGTAGGACTGAGGAAAATTCCTCCTCCAATTCCTGAAACTCCGGCCAAAAATCCAACACTTCCTCCAAGGCTTAGTTTTTTAATCAATGAGAACTCATGGGATTTCATTTTGGCTTGGATGTAACGAAGCATCATGGCAATTCCTGATAGAATAAGGGAGGAACCTAAAATCAGAAAAAATACTTGCTGGGATAATCTGAGCTGTGCCCCAAAGTAGGCGAGGGGTATGCTGGAAACCAGGAATGGCCAAAAAGCTTGAAGTCAAAGACTTTATTTTTGATGAAAATGAGCGTTCCAATGCTGACCACACAGATATTCAGGATCAATGCTGTGGATCGAATTTCATAAAATTCGGTGAAAAACAGGCTTAAAATAGCCAAATAACTAGATCCTCCACCAAAACCTACCGAACTATAAAACAATGCTATGATGAAAAATATAACTGGTAGGTATTCGATAGTCAGCATTCAATGAAGAAGTATACAGGTGATTGAATTGGGTTCAATTTCAGCCAATATCTGAACTGAATTACGTAATGAATTTGACTAAAATTTATTGATCTACCAATGCAGGCTCGAAAGAAATGGCTTCTTAAGGCTAAATTTCCGAAAATCAGATTTGGATTTTAAAAAGCCCCATAATGGTAACAGCGCTTTACGGGGCATAAAAAACAGAAGTATAAATTCAAATTTAGAAGAATTGGTTATCTGTTTTCTATTTTGAATTCTCTTTTTCAGGCACCCAGCTTATGATGACCTTTTGTTGTCCCCATTCTTTTGCTTTGGGGATGTCTGTGCCCATATAAATGTCTATTTTTTTTGTCCACCTACTATTCATGAGATCCACGACTTTATATTTTCCTTCCAACCCTTCTATGGTAATTTCCATGTTATGATGAATTCCTGAATCAAGCAGATCTCTTGAAATCGCAATCACCTTTGTCCCAGGCTTTAAAGTATCTCCGAAAGCCGTAAAAAAGGGTTCATTGGAGGTTTGTTCTTTGACAGAATTGTATGCGGTAGCCGTAACTTCCATAGATCTAATTTCAGTTTTCCCACAACTTATGAACAGAAAAATTAGTGATAGGTAAAAAATGTATTTAACTGATTTGTACATACTTATACTAACCTATAATTCAAGTAAAGGTTATGGATAAATCGATTTGCTCCGGAGAGATACACCTTCCTACCTTCGGCAGAAGCTGAGATAGAGTCGCTTCGCTCCTGAGATAGATCCTTCGGATGAGATAGGGTCGCTTTGCTCCCGAAATACGCCTTAGGCGAGATATATGGAGATAATTATTTCACCGACCGAAGGGAGGTTTATTTCCCTTGTATTTCCACGAAGTTCAATGTATTTCAAATACAAAACCAATTGCTAGTCTATCTTAACTCATCTTCTAATTATTCTTAGTTTATGAATTCAAAAAACTGAAGATTTTCGAATTTTAAATTGGAATACTAGAAGGTAATTTGTCTATTTATAGACCCTATTAAAGCCAAAATATCTTTCAGCTTTCAATAGGAGCGTAGGGAAGTTTCTATGGTTTATTTAAAAAGTACCTTCTTAATTTTACTTATAATCTGGGATTCAGCATTTGCTATTTCCAGCCAAGACAGTATAAGGTATTCCCCATCTCCATCCATTTTGAATATTCAGAATTTCACGCTTTCTGATGGTTTGGCGGTGTATTGTTTGGGCGCAAGTTTTTTGGATAATAAAGGTCGCCTTTGGGTTAATCCCTGTCAGGAAGATGGCAGAGAGTTGAGAATGAATTTCTTCCAGTTTGACGGGGAACAAAGCTTCTTTTATGATCTGGCACCTGAATGGATCAAAGAAGGCGATTTGGCCCCAATTTGGTATTTATTAGGTATTAATTCGGACGGTTATTTATATGGTGCGGACTTACAGAATGAAATCCTGTTTTATTGGCATCCTGATTTAAAGGAACAATATTTTTTCCAATTAGAGGATGGGTCCAAGCTGCTTAACCTTGTTGAAGATCCTAATGGAGGTCTTTTGGGGTTGACGTTGGAGGCTGAGAATCAGCGCCAAATAGTAACTGCCAAGTACCACTTGATTCGTTTGAATAAAGGTCAACAAGAGGAAGTTGGCTCGATCCAACTCAATTTTGAAGAGGAATTATCGCCAACACCCCCAAAACTTTTGCCTATTCCTTGGACATATCAAATGGTCATGCCTGGTTTTTTCATCAGCAAAAAGGATTGGTCAAAGCAAACTTAAATTCTGGCGAAATGGAGTTAATTCCCTGGGCTCAATTCGAAGGTATTCCTCCGATTGAGAAGGAAGGATTGGCTGATAATGGAAGTGGTTTTGAGTGGAAATTGATTTCAAATGGGCAAAACCGATTGTTATTGTTCTTAGGAAGAAAGAATGGGTTTTTTGAGTTGGAAACCAAGGCACTCGATCTTTCTCTCAATGCCGATCTGAATAATATGATCCTTAGTGAGGAGGAGGATGATTTAGTCCTTCGTGTTTTTATTTCTAAAGATAAAAAAGGTAACATCTTGTTGGTATCTGGATATCCAGACCCTTACTTATATGCAACTGCTACTGCAAATCGAAAGGCTGTATTGATGGGCAGTGATGGTTTCTGGGTAGATTATAGTGATTTAATCAAAGCATTAAGTTTCTCATATGAATATGATTTCCAACATGAAGGAAATTTTTTTAGCGAGGATTTCAAAACGGAAATAGGTTCTTCCCAACGAAGAGCAGGGGTTGCCTTTATGGATATTCAAGTCCCATTGGGCATTACCAAAATCCATGGGAGCCCCAATTATAAACAGGGTCAGATCACTAGCCTTGGGGATACCAGCCTTATTTTTAATTCTCAAATGCAAGTCTATCGATATGACTGGATCAACGGTGGCTGGAAAGGGAGTAGGTTGACGGGAGGTGAATTTGTAAGGGCAAGGCCATTTTCATCCCTCATTCAAAAGATGGAAAAATCTGGATGTCTGCAGATTTTTATCAGGAAAAACGTGTGGGCTTGCAATGGTACGATATTGCGACCAATGAGATTAATTACATACCCATTGATACTAAATTTGAGAAATTTGTCTTTTTAAATGATCAAGAGGTCGTCTTCTTCCAAGATGATGGGAGTGAAGAGGAGGAAATAGGAAATTTGTTTTTGTTTAACCTTACCGACCAATCAAAAAATCCTTTTTTAGTTGAAAACGAGCCATTTTCCATTCATGCAAAAGTCAACGACCTTTGGTTACAAGGAGATTCTCATTTATGGGTAGGGGCACAAAATGGGCTGTGGCTTATCGATTTGAAAGAACATGAAGTAAAGTACTTTCTTCAGTTGCCTATTTTGACCAATCAAAATATTTTAAACATACATCCCGGTGAGGAAGGAAAATTATGGTTAGGGACCGCAACTCAAGGCCTTTTAATTTTTGATCCCAACACCCATGAAGTCATACAAATTTCAGAAAACCATGGGTTGGCAAATAATACTGTGGCAGGAATCCTTTCAGATGATGACGGAAACCGCTGGGTGTCCACCTACAATGGGATTTCCGTGGTGGATTCGACTGGTTCTGTCATTTTAGAATTGAATCAGGAAGATGGCTTGATCCATGAAATATTTCATAAACAGGCATGTTATCGATTACCGGACGGGAGGATGGTATTCGGAGGATACGCCGGTTTTATACTATTGGATCCTAAATCGATTCTTGAAAAAACTGCGTTGAAGAAATCCAATTCTATATACCTGACCGGTCTGGAATATTATGATGATCAGATTAAAGAGAATAGACACAGGCAAGGTTCATACGAGTTGGATGAACCATTGGTCATTCCTGCTGCTCAACGCTTTTTAAAACTTGATTTTGCCTTATCTGATTATGAAAATATAAAGGAGCACGCCTATAAGTACCGTCTTCTTCCAGCTGATTTTTCCAAAGATCAAGAAGCAGCTACACCTTGGATTAACATCGGATCTGCCTCTCAGGTAACCATTAACAATATTCCGCCAGGTAGCTATATCGTTCAAGTGGAAGGAAGTGATTTTAAATCTAATCAAGCATTAATTCCTTTGGCGATCCCGATTGAAGTGGGAGAATATTTTTATAATCAATGGTGGTTTTATGTTTTGGTCACCATTCCATTTCTTTTAGGGGCTTGGATTTATATAAGAAGAATCCGGACTGAACGGAATCGTTTGGAAATTGAAGTAGGACGTAGAACTTCAAAAATCCGGCAGGATAAAGAGACTATTAGCCTACAGGCCTCTAAACTTCAAGAGCTTGACGAATCCAAGTCTCGTTTTTTTACCAATATTTCACATGAATTCCGTACTCCTTTGACTGTGATTCTTGGAATTGCGGATCAGATCAAAGAAAATACCCGAGAGAAAAATTTGATTCGAAGAAATGCCAAATTACTACTGAGCTTGGTGAATCAGATTCTTCGATTGAGGAAATTGGAATCCGGCTCAGAAAAAGCACAACTAATTCAGGGGGATGTATTGGTACATATTCAGTACATCATAGAATCATTCCAATCATTGGCTGAAGAAAAAGAGATTTCTCTCCAATTTGACTCCGACACAACTGCTCTCGTGTTGGATTATGATCCGGAAAAATTGCTGCACATCTTATCCAATTTGATTACCAACGCGATTAAGTTTACTCCTAAAAATGGAAAAGTCCAGATTACGGTTCATTCTAAAACTGTAACTGAATCTCCTTTCTATGAAATCCAGGTCTCTGATAATGGAGTGGGGATTCCAGAGGATAAATTGGAGCATATTTTTGATCGGTTTTATCAAGTAGATGATGAACAAAGTAGAACTGGAAGTGGAACCGGTATAGGGTTGACTTTGGTATGGGAGCTGGTGAAAATCCTGAATGGAAAGATTCAAGTTCAAAGTAAACTAGGAGAGGAGACTATCTTTACAGTGAAGTTGCCAATAACCAATACGGCTGAGAAAGAACATGAAGAAGTACCAATCCCGGAACCTTGGATGTGGCAGGAGCAACCTAAAGAAACGCAAGATTATTTCATAGAGGGCAAAGAGGGTTTTTCTGAAATCCTGGTTGTAGAGGACAATGCAGATGTAAGAGAATACATTGCAAGTTGCTTAAAAGGCGAATTCCAAATTCGTGTAGCTACGGATGGTCAGGAGGGTATTGATGCTGCCATAGAATATGTTCCCGATTTAATCATCAGTGATGTGATGATGCCTCAAGTGAATGGCTTCGACCTTTGTCATGAATTGAAAACCGACATCCGAACCAGTCATATTCCGATTGTTTTATTGACAGCAAAAGCAGACTTGGATTCCAGAATCACAGGAATCCAACGCGGAGCAGACGCTTATTTGGCTAAACCATTCGATCAACGGGAATTAATTGCCCAGATACATAATTTATTATCTATAAGAATCCGACTTCAGGAGCGATATAGTAATCTCAGAGACCTGGAACCTTCCCAAGAAATTGATTTGAAGCTAGAGGATGAATTTATTCTTCGACTTCGAGACACTGTATTAGCAAGTTTGGGTGAAGAAAATTTTGGAGTCCCCGAATTATGTAAGAAAATTTACATGAGCAGAACTCAGTTACATAACAAAATCAAGTCACTTACCAATCAATCCACCTCTCATTTCATTAAGCAAATTAGGATAGAAAAATCCATTGAATTGTTGATTACAACCGAGTTAAACATCAGTCAAGTTGCAATGGAGGTGGGGATAGAAAACCTTTCTTATTTTTCTAGAATATTTACAGAGGAAGTAGGGATTTCTCCCAATAAGTACAGAGAACATCACTTTGGAAACAAAAAGTAAATTTTTTCTATACGGAAGTAGAAGGTTTTTTTATCGTATAAGTATTTGATATACAGTATTTTGAAATAATTATTTATTTTTTAAACAATAGGTAAACTATTTAAAACCATAGGTAAAATTAAGTAAACATTTTTAGTCCACTATTGTCGGGAAAGCTTAGTTGTGACTTAATGAATTTAATATTTGAAGGATCATTTCATTTTTCAAATTAAAAACAAATAGATGCTTTACCTTTTAATCAACTACGCAGTGAAAAGATTTAAAAATGAGTATTCTTTCGCAAATGGATTGTTATTATTTGCGAATTTCAGCCCAATGTCTGAAAATAACCCTCAAACTGCCAATTTAGAAAAGTTCTCTTGGAAGCAAATGAAGGGAATTTACAATTTAGGTAGGAGTGTATTGAAGGGGCTGTATTATTGCTAGTAATTCCAATTAGAATCAGGATGATTTTGATACCAAAACCTTTACAGATTATTACCAATTTCTAGAGGATTTCTGTCTTTTTATCCACAAAATCTAGGAGATCAAATTGCTTCCGGGTGTTTTTAGTATATTGAATATTAGATAATTAGGTGTTGTTATTTCAAAATATCCCTACTTTAAAAGAAGTGAAGTTCTAAATTATTTTTTATTGATTGTGCACCCAACTCTTGTAATCATAAATATTTTTGAATTACCCTGTCAATGGAAATGTAAAATTATTTGGAGATGAAAAAAGCATGGAGTTTTTTAATGATCATCGTGTTGTTAGTGTCATGTGAACAACCATTAGATCCTATCATCAAATCTGTAGATCAGACCAATAAATTGCTTCAGTCTCATGTTTGGCAACTAGAAGATTTCAAAGTAGAAGTTCGGGAATCAGACATTGCAGCCCCTATTTTATTTGGATTGGGTGAGTCTATATCAGGCCCAGGAGTATATGATTTAGATGATATGGTGTTTGATGTCACTGATATGAGGGATTATACAGTTATTTTCGATCCTTCAGGTTAAATAATTACCTCCAATGGGCAAATTGATGTTATAGGAGATAGTATAGCCTCTTATTTTGTATTTAATGAAAGAACAATCAGGATCAGTAATGACAAGGCCAAATTAAATTACCGGTATACCTATAATGAACTTGAAAACTCGCTCTCCTTACGCCTTACGTCGGATGAGGCAAATACATTGATTTCGGACATCAACAATAAAATGATTGATGCGATTTCGAAAAGTACTCCGAATAAATTAGGTGATTTGGTGGCTGGTTTACTGTTTAATAATGAAAAAATCCAAAAGCTGATCAATGATTTGATCGTTTCAGCCTTAGCTGGGGAGTTGGAATTTATCAATGAATTTGACCCGGAGGAAGCAGCTGATTTATTGGCCGGAAAAATTATTGATGCCTTAGAGGCAGTAGATTGGGAAGGAAAGCTCAGTGAATTTTTTAAAACTGAGCTCGAAAAAATAACCAACATTGATCCAGATGAAGTTGCTGGAAAGATTTCTGCAGAGGTTGTGAATGCCATCAGCGAACCCTTTCGAGAGAGAACATTTATGATTTGGTTTATCCCTTTTTAAATGTGCTGGCTACCAATCCCGATGAAATAGCAGAAAGTATTTCCACGCTCATTGTCAATAAATTTTTAGATGTATTCAATGAAGAAAATTTAAAAATATTAGTGGCTAGTGCATGGGAAAAATTCACGGAGTTAGATGAGGATCAGGTGGCTGAAATTTCCAATGAACTCACTTCAGTGGTAGAAGACAAATGGATCAATGAAGAAAACTTCAAACAGCTTTTTCTACCGTTTAACTCGAAAATTGAAAATACCTCAATTTTACAAATGGGAGCCTTAGCCAAGGAAGCGACCGAGTCTTTGCAAGGACTCATCACCAAAATCAACGGGGAGTTTCCTGATTTGAATTTAGCACCGGATTTTGAAAAGATTGAAGCTCAAATCAAAGCAGTTTTTATTGCTGCTAAACCAGTGATTGGGTTAGCCGGAGGTGCTGAAAAGGCGGCAGAAGAAATTGGGAAACTAATTCTTTCACAGTTTCTAAGTACTGAAAATCTAAACACGGTATTTACTGGAGCCATAAATTCTCTTCAGGAATTAGACCCTGAATTGGTAGGGTCCACCATTGCAACGTGGTTGGTAAACCTTTCAGAAAATATTTCTCCAGAATTGGTTGAAAAGCTTTCTGATTTACTAAGTCCTATTTTAGATAATATTAATCCAGAGCTGACAGCCTTTAAAATTGCGGAGGCACTCAATGGGTTTATTAAGGAAACTATAACCCAAGAAAAAATTCAGGTACTTATACAGCCAGCAGTCGAATTCATTGCCAATATCAATGCAGAAGCTTTAGCAAGGTTTATTGCACGGGAGATCTTGTCATTAGAAATCATTAAAGATACCATTAATGAAGATAATATCGCCGCCATTCTAATACCCGTATTTCAATCTATCAGTGACATTAATCCTGAAAGTCTCGCTCAAGGAATTATTGATGCAGTAGTTCAAAGCGGAATATTTGAGGAAGTAATTACTGAGGAACGTGTATCAGCTATCCTCTCACTTATTATGTATAAAAGCTTATGGGAACAGGTTCAGGTGGCCAATAATTTTAAAGAAGCAACGATCATTTTAAGCCATAAGTAGTCCTATGAAGAAGATTTTACTAATAGCGATATTCATGTCGGTCGGCCTCCCTGCCTATTGTCAAATTTCTAATCTGAGCTTGGGAGATCCTTATGAAAAATACAGGGATAGTATTAAAACGACAGATTACCCATGGCGCTTACCAATCATGGGAGGCAAACTTCGGCAAATGGGATTTGATCTTCCTTATCCTAATGGAATCAGTGTCACTTATGGACATTCAATTCAGCAATTAACCTTAAACAATGTCAATGTTGGCTTTGCACCTGACAAACTTATCAATCTAGATGGATTAGCAAGGTTTAGATCTCTAAAAGCAAATGTAAATGCGATTATTGCTAGGTATGATTTCTATGTACTCCCTTTGTTAATTTTTTTGCATTAGCTGGGCATATAGAGTCTACCACTAATGTGGATATTGGTTTACCTATCGATATTAAATTTTCAACACAAAATGCAGGTACTACCCTTGGATGGGGGACTGTGGTTGCTGGTGGAATAGGTCCAATGGTGATGGCTGCAAATTTTGTTCAGACCTTTACTTTTGTACCTAGTCTAGAAAAGCCCTCTAAAACCATAGTGGTAGATGGAAGGATGGGTTATATGCATCGGTTCCCAAAATATCCCGAACGAAACATCGTGTTTCTAGTAGGAGCCCAATATTTGGGGCTAAACCCATTGAGTTCTGGAGATGCAGACTTAGAAAAGTTAGTAGGGATTACTCCCGAAGGAAAAAAGAAGCTTCAGAAAAATTGGATAATTGGTATGAAGGATTGGATGATCCTGAAAAGAATGTGTTTGGGGGAGTTTATGAAGGGTTATCCAATTATCTAAATAATGCAGAGGGGGAATAATTTATTATGAGTTTGAAAAAAGCTTATACTATCCAGTAAGTATGACTGCAGGCGTTAATTTCCAATTGAATCATAGATTTCAATTCAAAGCGATTTATACTTTTTTAGGAAGTAGACAACAAATTGTAGGAGGTATTACTTATCGTTTTGGGTTCAAAGGTAAAAACTTGCTTAGAGGACTTACCCTTTAAATTGTTTCAATTCTTAACTTAACTGTTCATTTTTAGAATTAATTATCGTGATCAGAAGTATACTTGTAGGGTTATTGGTATTCATTGTGATTGGTGGGGTTTCTTTGAAAGCCATAGGCCAAACAGATACTTTGCCTAAAAAGAGGGAGAAGAAAAGGATAAGTTTTCGGGATCCAGAGGATGGAGCTTTTGACGTGAGTGAATTCTTAATCTCACCAACGGGTTTTTTCTATACCAATTATCATTACCGAGCCAGCAGTTGGTTATGGAGGGGGGCATCCATATTGTTTTTCCATCCTCATAAAGGCAATGGGGGAGATAATGTTGCTCCCAATATTTCTGGTGTAGTTGGCTTATTCACCCAAAATAAAACTTGGCTTGGTGGAGCATTTCACCGGCATGTGTTTGGTAATAATCGAGTCATCAGTACCACAGCAGTAGCCAAACCGGATATTTTTATCAAATACTTTGGTAACAATAATGAGTTCTTAAGCAATAATCCCATTACCATGAATCTAGATTCCTGGGTAGCTCATCAAGGAGTAAAAGTAAGGTTGGGTGATTCCAAGTTCTTCGCTGGATTAAACTATACATTTTTTAGGACCGAGGTAAGCTTAGATACCATACCAGGAAGACCATTATTGAACCTTATTCTGAACAGGCTAAAAGGAACTTCCACAATTAGTACAATTCAACCTAAGATCAACTGGGACAAGCGGGATAATATTTTTACTCCTACCAAAGGCTTTGATACAGGAGTTTCCTTTAGTTACAACGCTGAATGGTTGGGTGCCGATGAGACTTTTTATTCCATGAATACTTATTTCAAAGGTTATTTTCCCATTGCTTCTAAATTGTATTCTTCTTGGAGGTTTGATGGCAAATTTTTGCTAGGAGAAGCCCCATTGTATGCTTATCCCTTTATTCAACTTAGAGGAATTCCTGCGATGAGGTTCCAAAGTGATAATACCTTGGTAGTAGAATCAGAATGGAGGTATGAAGTGTATAAAAGGTGGTCTGTATTAGGATTTGTAGGAGGAGGAAAAGCCATAAATTCTTTAGAGAATTTCAAAGATTTTGAATGGGCCTATAGTGGTGGAACTGGAATTAGATATAAAATTGCTAAAATATTTGGTTTACATTCCGGGGTAGATTTTGCTTGGGGAAGCGCTGGTGATTTTGCCTTTTATATTGTTTTTGGAACTTCTATTTAAAGGAGCAAAATGAGTCAAGAAAATGGATTAATTACTAATCTTGAAAGAATTGAGTTTTCAATCAAAAATCATAAATATTTTTCCTGCATAGTTTTGATCATGGTAGTAGCCCTTTTTTTAGGGAATGTGGGAGGATCTGAAGCGAGACAACTTTTTAAAAAGGATTCAACAAAATCCGAAATAAAGTCAAAGAAACTATACTTCATTCCCTTGCCAGCTATCTCCTATAATCCAGCATTTGGTTTTATCTATGGAGTGGCTGCTACCAGTAGTATTTTGCTCGGAGACCCTAAGGACACTAAACTTTCCTCTGGCTTTTTAAATGCGACCTATTCCTCTAAAAAACAACTTGTTATAGGTTTAAAAACAACCATTTACACTCAAAAAATAAGTGAATTTTTTAGGGGATTGGAGATTTTTGGACTCTTCTCAACCAACTTATGGCCTTGGAACAGGAAAACAAACTGAGATTTTGGTCAATGAAAAACAAGATGGTTTTGAATTGGGGGATTACAAAGATGGAGTGGATTTGGCTGAGTTGATGGAGTTTGATCTTATTCGATTCCATCAAGTAGCATTAAGACAAGTAACCCAGGATTTATATGCAGGATTGGGTTATCACATAGACAGATATACAAAAATTCAAGATAATTTGTTGGACTTGGAGAGTGATCCTCCCAGGATTACGAACCATTTCGCCTACAATACCATTCATGATTTTGACCTTGAAAAATATACCATTACAGGGCCAAGTCTAAATGCAGTATTGGATACCCGAGATAACGTTAATTTTCCTATTAAAGGGAGATATGCCTTCGCGCAATATCGGTTTCTTCCCCATTGGTTAGGGAGTGATAAAAGTTCACATGCCTGGTGGTTGGAATACCGCCAGTATTGGAATGTTTCTAAAAAAGTGGAAAGAAACACCATTGCCCTATGGGCATATGCAAACATTACCCCGTATGGAAAATTGCCTTATATGGGATTACCAGCTTTAGGTTGGGACCAACTAGGTAGATCTGGCCGAGCATATCCACAAGGTAGATTTAGAGGAGAAAATCTTTTTTATAGTGAATTGGAATACAGATTTCGAATTCCATTATTGAATAAAAATCCTGATTTTTTAGGAGGGGTTATTTTTGCTAATTCTACTTCTGCCTCCTCATTGGATCAAGACGTGAAACTTTTTCAGTCTTTTAAAGGAGGGGCTGGAGTAGGTTTACGGTTCATGTTTCAAAAAGCCACTCGCTCCAATGTCGCCATTGATTATGGAATTGGGGCAGATAGAAAGGGGGCGATTTTCTTTAATCTCAATGAGTATTTCTAATATGAAGGTATGTTATTCATTTATGGAAGGTTAATCAATTCAACGGGCAATCGACCTTATTCCAAAGCACCTGCTTTTAGTTCAATAAGCTCTCTAGTTGCTTTGGATATCATACAGATTTCATGAACTGCTTCAGTAAGTTTCTGGGCTCTAATCAGGATCACAATAATCATCACTTCATTTCCATAAATTTCAAACCCACCTTCTCTAAATGGACTTTGGTTGTAATTTCAGCATCAGGCAAACTTACTTTTTAATTATATGTATATCCCCTTTCTTACCAGTAGCCAAAGAAAAAAGGGTTTGAAGTATATTTCAATGTGCTGCGGACAGTGGACTGTCGTCAGTGGGCGATTATCCGTGACTTTCTAAACAAATTCTTTAACTGCTGGCACCAATGCGGATAATCATATTTTATTAACTAAATAAATGTGCCTCCATAGGACACAGAAAAATCAAAGAACATTCGAAGGCAAAATGTGGAGAATTCTTAACCGATTTCAAGAATGTTCGATAATAGGTGTTTTTAAATTTTGGTAATCTGGCAGTACCCGATTCCTTCATCAGCGAAGTGGTAAATGCCCTCAGTGAATGCTCCAAACTAAGCATGGTTTGGAAAACTAATTTACAGACCAATCACATTCCCTTTCAATTATTGACCTCCAAAACAGATTTGGATTCTAGAATCATAGGAATAAAAGGTAGATAATATGATTAGAAGGATTAACCATTTGATCACCTGAATTTAACTGCTCAACCCTTTAAAAATAAAAACCTATAGAATCTGGCTTCAGAAGCAAAGGACAATTCCCAAAGGAATTAAATTATTAAAGAGAAGGATCGAAAGTAAAACAATGAATGTAAACTTCTCCTTCGGCAAATAGCTGGGCTGAAAGCAAGTTTTGCATTCCAGAATTATGTGGGAAAATTTACATGAATAGAACATTGGAACATAAAAAAATTAAGTCCTCTTCAATCAATTCAACTCTCCAATTACCATTCATAATAGGATGGAAAGGCCATCGGACTGCTAAGCGAAACTGACCCAAACTGTAGACCTGGGGCCAAAATAGATTGGAATTTAAACCCTTCTTTTTTAAGAATTTTTCCAGAAGATATTAGTGTTTTTCAAAAAGAATATTGATTATAAAACAATAAAACAATAAGTAAAACTTTTCGAACAGTAAGTCAAAAATGATATAGGGTGATTTTTATCATGAATATTATCCTTTTTACTCTTTGTTTTAGTGTTTATCTTGACAAAACAATAGGTCAATTATTTGGAACCATAAGTAAAATACAGCATCCATTTTTGATTCATATTTGCTTTGTGTTTAAGTAAGAATATTTCTGATTTTATTATATGAACGGAATTCGGAGCTATACATTTTTAAAGATTTGATAATAACTATTCTAATATAAATTACCATGAGAAAATCAATCAATGCAATTGCATTCCTTATTGGACTATTTCTGCTTGTGAGTTGTAATTCTGAATCTGGAAATGAGCAACATACTGGCAGTTCAGACGCTTCTGTTAATATGGAGGAATTCACTTCCATGCAAATGACGGGAGTGGATCAAATTTCGGTAGATGTGGACCTGGATGGAGCCGTGAAGCGCTTATCCAAAGCGGTTACTTTTCCTACCATTTCCAATCAAGATCGGGATGATTTTGATGCCAAAGCCTTTACAGATTATCACAAGTTCTTGGAGCAATCCTATCCTTTGGTTCACAAAACCTTGAAAAAGAGGTGCTGGGAGATCCAAGACCTTATAGTTTATTGTATACCTGGGAAGGAAAAGACCCAAGTTTGGAACCAGCGTTATTCTATGCACACCAAGATGTGGTGCCTGTACCAGCGGATTCCAGAGATCAATGGGAAGTGGATCCATTTGCCGGAACTGTTCAAGATGGATACATCTGGGGACGTGGTGTGTTGGATGACAAAAATCAGATCCATGGTATTTTGGAAGCCGCAGAGATGCGAATCAAGGAAGGTTAGCAACCCTCCCGTACCATTTATTTTGTATTTGGTCAGGATGAGGAAGTAGGAGGGCCAGAAGGTGCTAAGCATATTGCTGACGTTTTAGAACAAAGAGGAATCAAACGATTTGCTTACGTAATGGATGAGTCAGCCCCACTGACTCCTGGAATTTTCCTGGAATTGAAGGGAATACAGCCCTTATTGGCATTGCACAAAAGGGCTTCATTAGTCTGGAATTGAAAATGGAAGGGGTTGGCGGACACTCCTCTCAACCACCGTTAGAGACTAATATTGGCATTTTAGCCAAAGCAGTTACCAAATTGGAGGCGGCACAGTTCCCCTATAAAATACACCCGGCGGTACGTTCCCAATACCGTTATATGGGTCCAGAATTACCAGAAGAGCAACAGCCATTGTACGCTGCTGTGGCCTTTGGTAAAGACGATGAGATTACTCCAATGGAAGAGAAATTTATCGATGTAATGTCTCAAAATCAAGTAACTAGGGCCATGCTGCATACCACTATTGCGGTGTCCATGTTCAATGCTGGAGTGAAAGATAATGTGCTGCCGCCAGCAGCGACGGCAGTAGTGAATTTCCGTCCGATGCCAGGCGATACTCCTGAAGTCATTATTCAACATGTGAAAGATGCGATCCAAGACGATCGGATTACAGTACGCGATATATCAGCATCAACGCCTGCTACCAATATTGCAGAAGTAGGTAATGACGCTTACAATATGTTGGAAAAGACCATTCGCCAGATTTGGGGAAATGATCTAATGGTCTCTCCATTCTTTGTGATCGGGGGTCCGATTCCAAACATTTTCAGGCAAGAGATTTTGCTCCGGATGTCTATACCATCACGGCATTGCAATTGGAGAATACCAAAGAATTTGAAGGCTTTCACGGGGTAAATGAACGAATCCTAGTGGAAGAGTTTGGGAAGTCGATCGGTTTCTTCTATACCATATTCGAAAATTTGGAAGCGCTGTAATCAATAAGCCTTTGCTATAATGAAATCTAAAGTTTTAAGGTTGTCAGTGGTTTTATGCCTACTGACATCCTCTGTAGTATTTGCCCAAAATCAAATTTTGATTACCAACGCCAAAATCTTTGATGGAACCAATAAGTTGGTCGAAGGGAAGGATGTACTGATTCAAGGGAACAAGATTGTTCAGATTGCAGAGGGGATTATGATTACCCTGGATGAGAATTCCCAAATTATCGATGCCGCTGGCAAAACTCTGATTCCAGGGCTGACCGATGCGCATTGGCACACTATGCACGCACATATTGCCAGTATGCAAATCTTTGTGAACGACATTGGGTACCTGACCCTGGTCGGTGCAGAAGCGGCCGAAGCCGCATTGATGAGGGTTTTACATCGGTCCGCGATGTAGGAGGGCCGGTTTTGGAATTAAAAAGATGATCGATGAGGGAAGAATTGTAGGGCCTAGAATCTATCCTTCAGGAGCCTATATCACCCAGACTTCCGGCCATGGAGATTTTCGTTTTCCTACTGCGATGACCAGGAAAGACGGAAGAGAATTGCTCGATGGTGAATTGATGGGCTGGACAAAGATTGCAGATGGTGTTCCCCAAGTAATTAGACGTGTACGTGAGAATTTAATGAGCGGTGCTACACAGATCAAAGTCATGGCGGGAGGAGGAGTGGCTTCACTCAGTGACCCGCTGGATGTAAGACAATATACGCTAGAGGAAATGAAGGCGGCAGTAGAGGTGGCAGCTACTTGGAATACCTATGTAGCCGTCCATGCTTATTCGGATATCGCGGTCCGAGGTGCTTTAGAAGCTGGAGTTCAATCCATTGAACATGGACAGATGATTACAGAAGAGACCGCTAAAATGATCAAAGAACATGATGCTTGGCTTTGTTTGCAACCCTTGCTAAATGATGAAGACGCCATTCCATTTCCTGATGGATCTTTCGAGCAACAAAAATTTTTAGCAATGACTGCGGGCACTGAAAAAGCCTACGAGTTGGCTGCAAAATATGATCTGAAGGTTGCTTTTGGTTCGGATTTGCAAAATGGGGCAGCCATTGCAGCCACTCAGGGAAAGGCACTGGCAAAACTCAAAAGGTGGTATGAGCCATGGGAAGTGTTGAAAATGGCTACTAGTACCAATTATGAACTCTTTAAGATGTGTGGACCTAGAGATCCTTATCCCGGAAAAAATGGAGTCATTGAAGAAGAGGCCTTAGCAGATTTACTTTTAGTAAACGGTAATCCTTTGGAGGACATCAATTTAATAGCCGATCCTGAAAAGGACTTTGTGATGATCATGAAGGATGGAACGATTTATAAAAACACTTTAAACTAGGTCAATCATGAAAAAGCTGAAAATAAACATCTGGTCGATCGTGCTGATGACATTTTTAAGTGGACTTACTAATGCCCAAACGCCAGTAAAACAAACTTTAATTACCAACGCCAAAATCTTTAATGGTGTTGACGAGAAATTGATTGATGGAAACATCCTTATTGAAAATAATTTAATCAAGGAAATAGGCCCTTCTGTCCAAGCATCCTCTAATGCGGAAATAATTGATGCAGCTGGTAAAACTGTCATTCCAGGCTTAACAGATGTCCATTGGCACATGACAATGGCTGAAGTTCCACAAGTGACAATCCTTACTGGTGATGTTTATGAAATAGCGGCAAGAGCGGTTCCCACAGCGGAACGCACCTTGATGAGAGGCTTCACCACCGTTCGTGACATTGGTGGTAACAGCTTTGCTATCAAAAAACTAATAGACTCCGGGGTAATCTTAGGCCCCCGCATGTTAGTTGCAGGTCCACCCATTAGTCAGACCGGAGGTCATTATGATTATCGCCTGCCTAATGTCACTCCTTCGGACGATCCAATCGATTATTGGGGCCGGAATTCATTCTTCGTTGTCGCTGATGGAGTACCCGAAGTCCAACGCCGTGCACGTGAAATCTTCAAGATGGGAGCCAGTCAGCTCAAGATCGCGGCAGGCGGTGGTGTCGCTTCGATTTTCGATCCACTCGATGTTCGTCAATACTCCTTGGATGAAATGAAGGCTATTGTAGATGTTGCAAAAAGCTACAACAGCTATGTAGCTGCGCACATTTTTACCGATGAGGCAGTCCAGATGGCCGTTGAAGCAGGGATTAAAACCATTGAGCATGGCATGCTTATTCATCGCGAGACACTTGAGATGATGAAAGAACACGGAGGAGTATATGGCTAAGCACTCAGCCGATTCTGGACGACGAGGATCGAATGGTGTTCCCCAGTGCTGCATCCAATGCGAAATTCAAAATGGCAACTGATGGTACCGATAATGTTTATCGTCTTGCAAAGGAAATCGGAGTAAAAATCGCTTATGGAACAGACTGCCTAATGGATCCCGTAGCAGCAAGCAAACAGGGAAGAATGTTAGCAAAACTTGAACGATGGTTTACTCCTTATGAAGCATTGAAAATGGCCACCTCCGACAATGCCGAATTGATGGAAATGGCAGGACCTCGCCACCCTTACCAAGAAGGTCCTTTAGGAGTCCTAAAGCCAGGTGCTTATGCCGATTTAATCATCGTAGAGGGGAACCCTTTGGAAAATTTGAAACTGGTAGCTGACCCTGAGACCAACTTCAAGGTCATCATGAAAGACGGTAAAATCTATAAAAACACATTAAACTAAATCAATCATGAAAAATTTAAAGACAACAATTTTCAGAATGGGGTTTGCATTTGGTTTAACACTGATTTCCGGCATGTCATATAGCCAAGATAACCCACTTGCAAAATACTTGGAAGTGCCAGGGGCAAAGGTAACCATGCCTATAAACTTCGCGAAGTCTCCTTTTTCTCTCCGAATTTTCTCAGCAGGCATTAAAGAGCTTTGAAAACTTTCATTATCAGATGGGAGGCGACCATGCGGTTTATTATAACCTACACTTGAGTGAGATGTTGCCGACAGCTACTTCTAAACCTCATGAGCTATATAGACCGCTGGATAAAAGCTTGAATGCGGAGATTGGAAACAAGGTCACTTTTCCTGTGAAAGAAGGTGAACTAACTGTCAATGAGTATGTGGTTCATCCCAACCACCGTGTACAGGGGGTGCTTATGATTCACAAAGGTAAAATTGTTTATGAAGCTTATCCTGGTATGAACCCAATGGATATGCATGCCTGGATGTCGCCGGGTAAAACAACTGTTGGGCTGGTCATGGCACAACTGGAAGCCGAGGGTAAAGTCGATATGCAAAAAGAAGTGGTAGATTATATCCCCGAATTTAAAGGCACCAACTGGGATGGCATTAAAATGATTGATGCCGCTAATATGGCTACGGGACTTCAGTTGGAAGAAACTCTGGAAGCCATCATCAATCCATCCTCCATTATTGTAAAATTCTTCAGTGCTGAATTTGGAGCAGCCAATCCTGAAACTGGTAAAGTAGATAACTGGTTGGATATCTTGAAGGATGCTGAAAAAATAGAAGGTGAAAAATCCGGAGAGGTCTTTCGTTATTCTTCGGCCGTGACACAAATATTTGTAGTGATTGGTGAGCGTATTGAAAATAAAACCTGGGCTAAATTATTTGAGGAGCGCGTTTGGGGTAAAATGACTGCGCGTCTGGACATGCAACATCATTTAACACCCGATGGTACTTCCGTAGCACACGGATTACTTTCTACCACCCTTGAAGACTTTGGACGATTTGGGATGTTGTTTACGCCAAGTTGGGATAAAGCAGCCGTAGCACCTGTTGTTTCTGCAGTCGTGTTAAAAAGATTGCAAACGGCCGGTAACGTAGAAGCTTTTAGACGAGGCGCAAAATTCAAGGGGCTTACGGAAGAATTTCAAGAAGAGCCCTTAATGAATTCCATGCAGTTTGATGCCGTATTCAGTGATGGTGCACTGTACAAGCACGGTAATGTAGGGCAGGGTATCTATATAGATCCTGAAAGAGATTTTGTGGGGGTTTACTTTTCTACCAACGGCTACATTCCTCCTTATGGTGAAGACAAAATGATGGGGTATTTAAGGAGATCCGCCAAATATCTGGCTGGAAACTAAAACTCAATGACGTCGATGAAAAATTATTCACGTTTACTCAAAGTATATTTAATTTCCTTGGTTCCCATATCAGGTTTTACTCAGGAAATCACAGTTCAGGATTCCTCGAAGAATCAATTTGTGATACCCGAATCGGATTTAAAGGAAGATATATTAAAAACTGCTGCCGAGGGTTTAGGGAGTGATCAGTTTGTTGGGTCTTGGCCGATGTTTGGAACAGACCTGAGAATGAAAATCGGAGGCTACCTAAAAGCTGACCTGTTATATGATTTTGATGGAACTACTGATAAAAGCCAGTTTTTGATGTCAACGATTCCTGTGGAGGGACAGGACGCCTATGGTAATGAAGGCTATGTGTATTTTCTAGCAAAAGAGACACGGATCAATATTGATATTAGACGTTTTGCAGAGAATAAAATACCCTTGAAGCTTTTTGTCGAAGGTGATTTTTTCTCCACTACAAATCAATTTAGGCTGAGGCATGCCTACATCACTGCCGGTGACTTTATTATCGGACAAACATGGACAACCTTGTCCTTTTTAGAGTCAATGGCTTTTATGATAGACTTTGCTGCAGGAGATGCCCTTTTTGGAGGTCGGTCTGTACAGATCAGATATCAAAAGTCAGTGAGTGAAAAGGTGAAAATTGTGGCAGGCTTGGAGTATTTAGGTGCTTTGGGAATAGAAAATTCCAATGGATTTGATGGGCAGGCAAATCTGAGACTTCCATTATTGGCACTTAGAATGGATTACCGTTGGGAAACAGGTGTCTTGTTTATGGGTACCAGTATGGCTGAGTTGCGATGGGATGGAGGCACAACGGGTCCAAAGGATCAAGTGTTGCAATTTGATGTAATAGTTGCAGGAAGGCAGTACATCGGGAAGAATAATTATTTCACTTACAATATCAGTCTAGGGAATGCGAGTGGAGAGAATATCATTGCATTTGCCGGAAGTAGTGCCAATGCGGTATTAAATCAAGAAGGTAAGCTGGATCCCATCCCTGCCAAATCTATCATGTTTGGATTTATGCACAGATGGGCTGAAGGTTTGGAGTCCAATTTCAATTATGCTTATGGCTGGTTGGACGCACCTGAATCAAGAGCTCCGTTTGCACTTAAAAGAGGAGGGGTAGGTCATTTGAATCTTATCAAACATTTTGATCAGAATTTCTCCATTGGAGGAGAATATATATGGGGAGCCCAGCGGACTTCCAATGATGCCTTCGGAAATGCGAGGCGAGTTCAGTTAATGGCAAAATTCGAGTTTTAATCTAGATAAACAGAAATCTTTCTTAAAATATTAATGTAATGAAAATCAGAAATTTACTGATTTGCAATGTAATTCTATTACTTGTAAATCCCGTTTTCGCACAGGAGGAACCCGTGAAAAGTTCGGAAGAATTAGCCAAGGAACTGGCTAATCCAAATGCCACATTGGGACAAATGTTATTTCCTATTGATTATGTTCGATATAGTGGAGAAATCCCTGATGCAAATCAAGGAGGGTTGGTCTTAAGCTTTCAACCTTCTTTGCCCATACCGCTATCAGAAGGATTAAACCTATATGTGAGGCCATTAATCCCAGTCTATATTTCTCAGCCTATTATTGGTGAACAGGGGTTTGAGAAAAAAGGAGGGTTAGGGAATATCAGCGCCGATGTAGCAATTGGTAAAAGCTGGCCTTCCAAATGGGTGACGCTTGTAGGTGTTTTTGGAGGGTTTCCTACTGCATCCAATGATGCCTTAAAGTCCAAGCAAGTAACACTTGGCCCAGAGTTTTTAGTGGCAAAATTGACTGATTTTGGGGTATTGGGCTTGATGGTGAGTCAGGCTTGGGGGTAGGAGATCCCAAAGATTCTGATGCAAGTTCAATGACTATCTTAGCTGATGATTATTGGATTACATCCGAGGGATCTACTAATGCGAAGGTAACGGCAGGGCAATATTTTTATACCATCAATTTATCCAAAGGCTGGCAGATCACGGCATCACCAACCTATTCCTTTAACCATAACGGGTCTAAAGGAAATAAATTTACTTTCCCATTGGGCACCGGTGCGCAGAAGGTTGTGATGGCTGGAAAAATGCCTATTCGTGTCGGATTGCAATACTGGTATTATGTGGCTGCGCCTGACAATTTCGGACCACAACATCAGTTTAGATTTACCTTTGCGCCTGTAGTACCGTTGCCTTGGTGATACTAAAATTCTGCTTTTAAGAAAAAGAGGCTGAAATTGATTTCGCATATACAAATAAGTTTGTAATTTGATGTGGATGCATAGTGTATTTTACGAAATCACTTTTCAGTTTTATGAATAAAAAGACAGCGCCGGTTTATTTTTCTTTGATAATATTGGTTCATTCTACCTGTTTTGATGCCATGGCGCAAACTGATAGTACTGATCGAAATTATACGCCCTATGAACTCCTTTCCAGTTATTATGAGGAGGATTTTAAACCCTTTAAGAAACGTAATATTTATACGGGACTTAGGTTTAATCTTACGGATAGGTATGAGGAGAATGCTGACTATCTAATCCAGAATGTCATTGATGGGGATCGACTTGACTTTAATCTCACTCTCAAAGGTGGATATTATATCAATGATTATGCAATGGTAGGGTTAAACGTGAATTACTTCCAAAATAAGTTTATTGGAAATATTTATAGAGAACCAGATACGGTTGCTTCCAATTCCATTACCAGAGGTTATTCCATCACGCCGAACTTTCGATCCACAGTTCCATTGACAAACAATGAGCGCCTTAGTTTTTTCACCGAAATGGGAGTGACTTTTGGAAATAGTACCACATTGGCCCGAAGAACAACAAATGTGGATGTAGTCAGTAAGGAATATTCCAAGGATTTTAATTTTAGGGTTGGTATCAGTCCTGGTGTCACCTTTTTTGTGATGGAAGCCTTTGCTTTTGAAGTACAGCTAGATGTGCTCGGTTATGAGCTTAATGTTTCTAAAGGTAAGGATGGTGCAAGTAATCAAGAATCCAAAAGAGTCAAGCAATCGGTAGATTTCAACATCAATTTGTTGTCTTTGAATATAGGATTGGCCTATTATATAGGAGCGAAAAGATTCACTCAATGAAAATGAAAAACTGCTATTTATTTCTCGTTCTTTTCATACTGACTTCTTGTGTGAAGGAGGATTTTTGGATACTCCCCTTATGGCAACATCAAAGTTTTTGAAGTGAGTAATCAAGCAAGTCAGGCTTTGATCAATGTTGCAGAACAAACAGTTACAGTGGAGATACCAGGTGGAGTCAATCTAAGCGAAATAATCCTTCAGAAAATTGAACTTTCCTCTTTTGCTACGGCAGATGCAGCTGCAGGAGATGTTTTAAATCTGGAAGATGACCTTGAAATCAATGTAGTGGCTGAAGATGGAAGCATGCATACTTGGCTTATTCAAGCAGAGGTGGCTTCTGCTACTCCACAACTTGCCAATGGGGATTTAAACTTGTGGTATAAAACCAATTCGGATTATTATGAACCTGGTGAAAGTAAGGACAATACCATTTGGGGTACAGGTAATCCAGGAACATTTATTTTAAATAAATTAGCAACTATCCCTTTTGATAGGGGTAACGATAATTTGGCAGCCCAAATGATTACGCTGGATAACGGATTTTTAGGTTCCACTTTTGGAGCACCCATCGCTGCAGGCTCTATTTTTACTGGAGTATTCAATTCAGATAATCTGGATCCTAAAGATCCAGAAGCGGCCATTGATTTTGGGATGCCTTTTGCTGGAAGACCCACCAAAGTGCAATTAACTTATAGTTATGTCCCTGGTAGTGATAATCAAGATAAGGATGGAAATTCCTTGCCTTACTCTGATATGATGGATATATATGCCTTTTTGGAGGTAAGATCAGGAGGAGCTACAGAAAGGCTGGCTACCGCTTGGTTGAGAAGTGGTGAAGAACAAAGTGATTTGGTCACCGTGACCATTGATTTTGTGTATGGTGAATTGGACGATTCTTTCCCAGATTATATGAAACCTGAAGATGGGAATTATGTAAGCCCTGACTCTGCTGCTTTTATTCTACCTACTCATATCACGTTTGTGGCTTCTTCTAGCTTTGCAGGAGCGGAATTTGCTGGGGCAGTGGGAAGTGAATTGATCTTGGATGATATAGTGATGGTCTATGAGTAATTTTTTTTACATATTTTGTAAAATACAAAACACCCATCTCTCTGAGATGGGTGTTTTAGATTAATTAAGAATAGGAAATAGGTTTAAAACAAATACTTTCTTTTCTAAGGAGATACCGGGAATTTTTCCAGTAGTTTTTCTACAAGTTGATCTATTTTTTTCTCAGGATTCTTTCCTCCCGGGAAAGTTCTTTTTCCACGGTAGTATACCAAAGAAGTTCTTTTGATTGGGGATCATGTAAAGAGATAGTGATATGGCCAATATTGGTGTCATATTCTCTTGTATCACTGCTGATTCTCCCTCCATAAATAGATCTTCTTCCCATCATTCCAAAATTTGAATGAGTAGTGTTATAATTGGTTTGAGTACTCATGTCAGTTACCACTTTTATCAATATATCTGGATCTGTTGTAGAGTTTGTCATTCCACGACTGGTCAGCAAGTTATTCAGGGAATTATCGAACCGGTTTTTGTTTAATTCATTCATATATTGATTGACACCGCCGATATTGTTTTCATATTCAATTTGATATGAATTAAACTCGGAATAATCTACATCTGCTTTTTGATCTGAATACATTTTGACGCTGGAACATGAACCAAACAATAACATGAAACTGATCAATATGACTATTTTGCTTTTCATAATTTTAGGATTTAAGTAATACATCCTTTTTAATTAGTTATAGTATTTAACGGCCGTATTTCATTCTTGTGATTGTATAAAATCTTATAATTATGGTCTTTTTTAGACATGATTAATAATTATTATCTCTTTCTGGGAAGGAGAAATAAAAAAAGAAGTAGCAATCACGGGATCACTACCTCTTTTGGTTAATAATAACTAAACCAAACAAACACTATTATCTATTAGAAATTCCAACATGGCGATTAAATAGTCGAGGAATCCTTGAATAGAATATTTCAAAGTAGTTGCTTCCCCCATCTAATAATCCAAGTTCAGTTTTCTTGATTTTTTCAGGTAAAATTTCTTCTACCTTTTCATTTTCTATCACATCAAGTTCTTCCTCAATTTCTGGACTCTTAGCCAATTTGCTCAAGAGAAATTCCATATAATCTTTCATAACAATTAATTATTCTTTAGGAATTATGCTTTTTCATTCCTTTCATTAAACGGACACTATTTGTGATGTTTGTAGTATTAAATAGGATTTATATGGTCTTTTTTAGACAATTAGTCCTTGTTTTAACTTTGTTAGTTGTTTTGGCGGAAATGATTGGGAGTCATGCCATTTTGTTTTTTAAAGAATTTGACAAAATGTGCGGGATCTTTGAATCCCAAGTGGAATCCGATCTCTTTTACAGAATTGGAGGAATGAAAAAGAAGCCTTTTCGCTTCGAAGTCTAGTTTTTCGCTAATGATTTTATTTGCAGGTTTGTTTGCAATGGAATGACAGGCTCTGTTAAGTTGTTTTTCAGAAACCTGTAGCATTTCCACATAATCAGCTACAAAATGAGAAGAGCGGAAATGTAAGTTCAGTGAGGAAAGGAAATCCCTAAAAATATTGTCATAGGATCTGTTTGGTGCTTTTTGGCCAATTAATTCTTTTGACTGAGAATAAATTCTGATCAAAAGTGCTCGGATCAACGCAGCTAAAATCTCTTCGTTTTTTTGTTGGGAATATTCATAGTGGATGAGTTCAAAATACTTTTTGAAACTTTTTGAACCATCTTCATCTACTAAAAAATTCAACTTTCTAGCTGGTCCGGTAATAAAAGATTTGATATTTTCAGTAAATCCCATTCTATCAATAAATGATGGAGTAAATGCGATTAATAGATATTCAAAAGTGGTTTCTTTTGGAATGGAGACTACACTGATTTTATCAGGTGAAACAAAGTTGATCCAGTTTTTTTGTATAGGGTAGGAGACATGATCTATTAACAGTTCACCTTCACCATCCAGAATAAATCTTAAAGCATAAAAATCAGTTTGATGCGGCCTTAAAACTTGGCTATTAAAATCTAAAAACACCTTAATCTTACCCACAAATACATTGGTATCTGCATCTAGTTTTTCTGAAGAAAACACTGTGGCATTAGTTCTAATTTTCTTGTAACGGGCCATTTCTATTGTATTTCGATAATCTATTATACCTTTAGGCTATCTTGACTTATCTGCCCGAAGGGCTATCTTATTTTTGTTCGATAATCGACTTTATTTCAATTGTATTTCCTAATATTTCTAACTTCCTACTTCGTATTTCCTGTTTCAGAATTCAAAGCTTCTTTAATAGATTCACTGTCCCAGGTATGGTCATTCACTGAGAATTTTCTAGAGAGTTCGCCCGATATTAAGCTTTCCTGGATTTCAATTTGCTGTCTTGCTTTGCTGATGTATTCATCACTATTGTGTTTGAAGTTGACCAACACTTTGAGCGAAGCTTCATCGTAATCATGGAATTGTTTTGCTAAGCGATGTACTGTATGTGCCCTAAACCCTAATTTTTTCAAGGCATCTTCTCCCATTTTGATCGAGGTATCCAGGTGTTCTCGATAAATATTTTTAACTCCCAAATCCATGAGATCAAATGCTTCCAATCTATTTTTTGCACGAATCATCACTTCTAAATGTGGAAATTCTTCTTTGCATACTTCTACCAGAATTCTACTGATTTCCCGATCATCTATGGCGGAAATTAGGATGCTCGCATCATGAGCTCCTGCAGATTCCAATAATTCTGCCCGAGTGCCATCTCCGAAATACACCTTGAAGCCCATTTTTCTTAAGTATTCCACTCGTTCTGGATCCGAATCCAAGATGGTGGCTTCTACTCCGCTTGCTCTTAAAAATCTACCCACCGTAGAGCCGAAGTGTCCAAATCCTATCAATAGAACTTTGTTTTTCTCGCTTACCTCATCCATTTTTTGCTCTTTCTTTTCTTCATTTCTTTCCAACTTTGGAAGGATAGCGAGGTCTAGAATAACCATTAGAATAGGAGAGATGGTCATACTCAATGCCGTCACTGCCATTAGCGTGTCTGACATGGATTGAGAAAAATTCCCAATTGCAAGGCAAAGGCGTAGGTGACAAATGAAAATTCTCCTACTTGAGATAATCCAATTGAAAAACTCAGGTTTGTAGAAAAGGGAAGTTTTTTGATCCTTCCCAGTACCAGTAAAATAACTGCTTTGATCAGGATGATCCCAAAGGTGATGGAAAAGATGGTACTTGCTTCATTGAAAATAAGCGTAAAGTTGATGGTTGAACCTACAGCCATAAAAAATAGCCCCAATAGCAATCCTTTGAATGGTTCAAGGTCAGATTCTAAGGCATGTCTATAAGGGGAGTTAGCCAAAATGACACCTGCTAGAAAGGCACCCAAGGCTGGGCTCAATCCTACCAATTCCATTAAAAAAGAAATTCCAACGACGATTAGCAACGCTGAGGCTGTAAACAATTCCCGTAACCTGGTTTTTGCAACAAAATTCAATAAGGGTCCAAAACCATACCTGCCTAATAGAATGACAATTCCTATAGCCCCAAAGATGGAAAGAGTTTGAGCCCAAGCAGGTAGCTGATCGATCAATCCATGCATTTGTTCAGGATCTGATTCGATCACTTGGGCTCCTTGCACAACAAGCAAGGGCAAGATGGCCAATATTGGAATCACCGCAATATCCTGCATGAGCAACACCCCAAATGACATTTTTCCCAAAGGCTGATTCATCTGATTTTTCTCCTTGAGGGATTGAAGTACGATCGCTGTGGAAGACAAAGCCATGGAAAGGCTGATTGCTAAAGCTGCCTGCCAAGGGATTTGAACTAGAATCCCGATTCCAAATACAATTAAAGAGGTTAATAGGATTTGAGATAAACCAATCCTTAGAATCAGGTCTTTGATTCTCCACAGCATTTTGGGTTCTAATTCCAAACCAATTAGAAATAACATCATGACTACTCCAAATTCAGTGGCATGCATGATGTCTTGACCTTGGCCTTCATTGGTTATGAACCCCAATAAATAAGGACCTATGATGATTCCTGCCAATAAATATCCCAAAACCGATCCCATTCCCAACCTTTTTGCAATGGGTACACAGACAATGGCAGCTAAGATATAGACGACAGCATTTGCAAAAAATCCACTCATGAGTTTAGGTGTTTAGGTCGAAATGGACGATGTATGCTCGGTGCATCTCTAAGGTGGAGAATCAATTCATAATATTCCTTGCCTTTCTGTGAGAGTTGCTCCTTGGTTATTTTATGGGTTCCGGACACTTGAAATGGAGCTAAATATTGAAGGAGGCATAACTTAGCTGTTTGTTCGAAAGGGAGTAGGAAATCCTCGATTGGATGTTGATTTCTACCCTCTGCAGAGTAGGCATGATCTGAACCACCAGTAGTAATGGTGTTCATGATCATTTTATTTTTCAGGTAAATGCCACCCGGCCCATAAGCCCATCCAAATTCCAGTACAATATCAATCCATTGCTTTAATAAGGGAGGACATGAATACCAATAGATAGGATGATGCCAAATGATGAGATCTGCTTGGAAAAGGGCTTCCTGTTCGGCCTGGATAGAAACATTAAAGTCCGGATAAAGCTCGTAAAGATCCCGTATCTCTACGTTTTCCAAATGACTGATTGCATTGAGCAATATTTGGTTGACTTCTGAATGTTCATATTTTGGATGAGCAAAAAGAACAAGGATTTTACGCATGGTGAATGAACTTATCCTTGAAAATCAATTTTTTTATGAGTCCCATCACAAAAAGGCTTATTCTGGCTTGCCCCACACCTGCAAAAAGCAGTAACCTTATGTTCTTGCTTGGTTTCCCCATTGGGTAATTTCACTTGTAGGTTTCCATACACCATTAAAGGACCGTTTGGAGTAACCTCTACAATTTGTTCTTTGGTGGATTCTTCTGAAATTTTATTGACCCCATCTTTGAAATAGTAGCCCAAAGCTCCACTGGGACAGGTGTCGATTTGTTTTACAATTCGTTCAGTGCTTGCTCCTTCTGCCAGTATCCAAGGTCTTCTTTCAAAATCAAAAACTTCTGGTAACCCTTTGATACATTTTTTAGAATGAATGCATTTATGGGGTTCCCAAGTAATGGTTACCTCCCCATTGGTATATTCTTTTTGATTGGTTCAGCCATATGCTTGTTTTTTGGTCATGTACTTTGAAAACAAGATAAGAAAGAATGGGGTGGTCTAGTTCAGATTTGAAAGGAAAAACTTGATCAAAGTTGAGAATAAGGGTTTTGTTACTATCCTTGATTGAATAATCTTAAAAGAAAACCTTGTGTTGACCGGTATTCAAAGAACCCTTTTAGCTTTCATTCTCCAAACTAATTAGTCATTTTGAGGTTAAGGAACTTTGGATAGCAACTCTATGATAATGGAATAAATGGTGAAATTTCCTTGTTACTATTGCTGAATATGATCGATTCATGAAACAATCAGACCTTCTTGTTTTCAATTCCAAAGGCATTTATTGCCCCAAAGCAAAGGTTTATTTAGATCCTTGGAGGCCTGTAAATCAAGCCATCATTACACATGGACATTCGGATCATGCCCGGTATGGTCATAAGAGTTACTTAACTCATCATTCAAATATTCCCATTCTAAAACATCGGCTTGGTGATATCCCTATTCAGGGGATGGCATGGAATGAGCCATTTCAGATCAATGGAGTGACATTCAGCCTTCATCCTGCAGGTCATATTATTGGATCTTCCCAGGTTAGAGTGGAATATAAAGGTGAGGTTTGGGTATTTACGGGCGACTACAAGGATGAAGATGATGGAGTAGCGGTACCTTATGAACCCATCAAATGTCAAACGATGATCACTGAATGTACCTTTGGCATTCCTGCCTTCAAATGGAAACCCCAGGCACAGGTCTTTGAGGAAATCAACCAATGGTGGCAAGGTAACAAAGAAGAAGGGAAGACTTCTGTACTTTTCGGGTATAGCTTGGGGAAAGCCCAACGGATACTAAAATATTTAGATTCTTCCATTGGCAAGATTTTTACGCATGGGGCGATTGAGAATATGACGGAAGTACTCAGACCTCAGATTCAACTTCCACCAACCAATCTGATTACCCGGGAAACCAAAAGCAAGGAAATCCAAGGGGGAATCGTGGTGGCACCACCCAGTGCTCATGGATCGACTTGGATGCGGAAGCTAGTTCCGTACGAAACCGGAACTTGCAGTGGATGGATGGCTTTTAGAGGAGCAAGAAGAAGAAGGTCAACGGATAAAGGCTTTGTGATTTCAGATCATTGTGATTGGCAGGGGCTACTCAAAAGCATCAAGACTAGCGAAGCAGAGCGAGTGATCTGTACCCACGGCTATACAGATATTTTTAGCAAGTATCTTCGTGAAATTGGATACGATGCCAGTGTGGAAAACACTGATTATGAAGGAGAAGCGGATGAAAGTTCAAATTCAACTATTCAGGAAGTATCATGAAGAAATTTGCTGAACTGATCGAGGAGTTGGATGCTACCACCAAAACCAACAGAAAAGTAGCTGCATTGGCAGCGTATTTTGAGCGGGCCTCAGAATCCGATAAAATCTGGACCATTGCCATTCTTTCTCATCGTCGACCTCCTCGACCTGTCAACACCACCTTGCTAAGGCAGTATGCAGCAGAGCTTGCAGAAATCCCATTATGGCTGTTTGAGGACAGCTACCATATCGTTGGTGATTTAGCTGAAGCAATCGCTTTGGTCATTCCCAATAATGAGATGAAAAGCGAAAAACCTCTGGCAAGTATTCTAGAAGAATTAATTTTTTAAAACCTAAATCAGAGGAAGAGAAAAAGACCTATGTGCAGGAGATGTGGATGCAATTGGATTATTATTCACGCTTTGTATTTACCAAGTTGCTTACAGGTGGGTTCCGGATAGGAATTAGTCAAAAATTGATGACCAAGGCACTTTCCCAGGTAACCGAGGTTCCGGAAGATGAACTTGCCTACCGATTGATGGGGAATTGGAGTCCTACTACTACTAGCTTTGAAGAATTGATCTTTGGAATGAATGAACAGGCCTATGTATCCAAGCCCTTCCCTTTTTATTTGGCCTACGCGTTAGAAAATAAGTTGGAGGATTTGGGGGATATTTCTGATTGGTCAGCAGAACATAAATGGGATGGGATCAGAGGCCAGATGATTTGTCGGAAGAGAGAGCTTTTATTTGGACGAGAGGAGATGAGTTGGTGTCTGATAAGTATCCTGAGATGTTAGAATTGGTTGATTTTTTACCTGATGGGACCGTGTTGGATGGAGAGATCTTACCTTTTATTGATGGGCAGATTGGGATGTTTAATGATCTTCAGACTAGGATAGGAAGAAAAACAGTAAGTAAAAGTCTACTTGAGAAGGTTCCAGTGGTTTTCAGGGCTTATGACCTGTTGGAAATTAATGGAATAGATATCAGGAATCAGAATTATATAAAGCGAAGAACTCAACTGGAATCACTGATCCAATCTATTTTACATCCTGTGCTACAACTTTCAGAAAGGATGCAGTTTAATTCCTGGTCAGAAGTAAGTATTGAGCGGGATTTGGCCAGAGAAAAGCGAAGTGAAGGGTTAATGCTAAAGAGAAATGATTCTTCTTATCGAGTAGGGCGAAAGAAAGGGGATTGGTGGAAATGGAAAACAGATCCTTTAACCATCGATGCGGTGTTGACTTATGCAATGCGAGGTCATGGAAGGAGAACCAACCTTTTTACAGATTACACTTTTGGACTTTGGGAACCAAATAAAGAAGGAGAACAAGAGCTGGTGACTTTTGCAAAAGCCTATTCCGGGCTGACAGATAAAGAATTTGCGCAAGTAGATGCCATTATCAAGAAAACTACTTTGGAGAGATTTGGTCCGGTAAGAAGTGTGGAGCCCACCTTGGTTTTTGAATTGGCTTTTGAGGGAATTGCTTTTTCCAATAGGCATAAAAGTGGAGTGGCGGTGCGATTTCCCAGAATAGTAAGATGGAGAAAAGACAAATCAATTGGGGATGCCAATACCCTGGAAGATTTAAAAGCGTTAATTCCTAAATAATGGCGACGGTTGCTTATTTTTATAACACTTCAAAATTTATTTAATGGGAGAGGGGATCGAAAAGTAGATTTTGTGGCCAACGTTTAAACATCAATTATGCAGTCACCCATTGGTTTAATAGTAGAAGAGAGAGCTGCCAACATCGGGAATTTTATGGTCGGGAGGCTCTTACCTTTTCGGGAAAAAAGAGCAGTTGGCCCTTTTGTTTTCATTGATCACATGGGCCCAGCATGTTTAAAAGAATATCAAAATGTCGATGTGCCTCCACATCCGCACATAGGAATTTCGACTTTGACCTATCTTTTTGATGGGGCGATTTTCCATAACGACAGTTTAGGGAATGGGGTTGAAATCAAACCAGGGGAAGTAAACTGGATGACTGCTGGAAAAGGAGTAGTACATTCAGAAAGGACTCCCGAATATTTAAGGAAGCAGGATAAATATTTACATGGATTTCAAATTTGGATAGGATTACCAAAAGACAAAGAAAAGATGGCCCCTACCTTTTTCCACTATGATAAATCGGAGATACCGGTTTGGGAAGAAAATGGAATTGAGTTTAAGTTGATTGCTGGAGAAATTTCTGGAAAGAAATCCCCTGTGCAAGTACATAGTCCTTTGTATTTCTTAGAGATCAAAACGAAAAGTGCCCAAAAAATAGCTATCGGGGATAGGCTATTTGGTGAAGTAGGGATGTATGTATTGTCTGGAACTGTCAAGGTGGAAGGAAATGATTATGGGACCAAACAATTGCTGATCGCCAAAAATCCATCCTTATGTGAGTTTGAAACCAATGGGGAAACCATTATTTACCTCTTTGGGGAAACCCTTTCCTGAAGAGCGATTTATGTTTTGGAATTTCGTTAGCTCGGATAAAAAGGAATTGGAAAATGCCAAAGAAAACTGGAAAGCGCAAAATTTAGATGTTTTTCCAAAAATCCCAGGTGATGACAAGGAATTTGTACCACTTCCAGAACCTCCCTTTCAATCGAAATAAGGAATAGGAGTCGGTTTGGAAGGTATGAGAATTTCCGTTTAAGAACCTCAATTAATTTTTACGGTTTTCTAGAATTAATATTTAGAAAGCAAGAAAGTGTGTGCTTAATTGAATTTCTATCATAAATATTGTATTTTATTCATCATTAGATAGTTATGACAACTGTCTTTTTCTTTTTACCATAGTTTTTATCATTTAATAAAAGATTTAATGATGAGTAGACAAGTTGAATTTATTCCTAAGATCCAGGTAAGGATGCTCTTTTTTAGCCTTGTTACAAGTATGATGTTGCTTTCTTCTTGTGGAACCGAACCTAAAGAAGAAACTGTAGAAACAGAAGAGGTAACACCTCCAACTAGCTTGGATGTTGTGACGCTGGATATGGATTTTCAAGCTGTGGATACCATTCCATCTGGATGGGTCACCTGGCGATACCAAAATCGTTCACCTCAACCTCATTTTATCCTAATAGATGATCCACTTGATAGTATTACGGTTGTTGAATTCAGGGATGAGTTATTGCCTCCTTTCGGCGAAGGAATCAAAAAGATGTATGAAGGAAAGAACGAAGAAGCCATGGAGGCATTTGGTAAAATTCCAGCTTGGTATGCGGGTACCACCTGGCCGGGAGGAGTTGGACTGACTTCACCTGGAATGACTTCAGAAACTACTCTTAAACTTGAGCCAGGATATTACATCATGGAGTGTTATGTGAAAATGAAAGATGGCATGTTCCATACCAACATGGGAATGTATAAAACATTAATTGTATCTCAGGAGAAGTCACCTTTAGCGGAGCCAACAGCAGATTTCAAAATTGATATTTCAAGCGAAAATGGAATTGTACTTGAGAGTCCTGAAAAAGCCGGTACCTATACATTTCAAGTAAATTTTATAGACCAGAAGAAATATGAGCACTTTCAGGGTCATGATGTGAATTTGGTTAGAATAGACGATTCTGGAGATTTGGCAGCAATTGAAACCTGGATGAATTGGTTAAACTTGGATGGTTTAATAGATCCTGTTCCCGAGGGCTTCACGTTTCTAGGTGGAGTAAATGATATGCCTACAGGAAGTACCGGTTATTTTAAAGTTACGCTCGAACCAGGTAAGTATGCGTTGATTTCAGAAGTTCCGGATGCATCCAATAGAAACTTGCTTAAAACATTTGAAATTACGCCCTGATTCAAACATAGCGAAGCCCTAATAGTGCTCACTTTGTGGTTAGTTTTACGCTTTTTAGTAAGGTCCAGCAGGTTTTTTATCCATTGAGCCCCTCCTAAGTCGAATCAAATCAATGGAATGGCTTTAGCATAGGCTTTGCATTATAAAAGGGTGTTTAAATAAAATAGTTATGAAAGATGAAACCAACAGTCTTATTCAAGGAATTAAAAGAGTTACAGATTACTCTGAAGGCCTCACCTCTTTATTGGCGGGCACCTATGTTTTATCCCTTGCATTGATCAAAGGAAATGTCGCTTTAAGGATTGCATTGGGGGTGGCAGGAGGATATTTGATTTTGAGAAGTGGAAGTAAACTGCACTCCTTAGGTAAAGAGACCAAGGTTATAGAGTAAATTGGTGATATGCGAATTTAGATTGGTGGGAGCAGCCACTCAACCCCATTAAAATTATCATCGACAAAATTATCTTCCGATAAGTTACTTTTTATTTTAGATCATTAAAATGTTTTACTAGGTTCAGGTCATTCAGCAGAATGAATCATTGACCACCAAACACTGAACTATATGAACTATAGAAACTGGATACTCTTATCCATTTTAATGATTAGTGTCTTTGCTCTACAGGCCCAAGATAAAAAGCCTATTCAGCTTAGCGATCTCACCAACATAGTCTCTGTCTCCAATCCCGAAATCACACCTGATGGACAGAAAGTGTTATTTGTCAAGAATTACATGGAGGCCGAAAAGGATGGGAAATTTGACTATAAACGTCAATTGATTTTGATGAATTTGAATCATCCAGAATTGACGAAAGTGTTGAATAGCCCAACTTATGAAATCAGCAATTTTACCTTATCACCCGACGGAAAGAAATTGGCATTCACAAAGTCTTGGGAAGGAAAATCCCAGATATGGATTTTACCCATGGATGGGGGTGAGTCACAAGTGTTGACCGATGAAAAAGATGGAGCTTCATCACCAGTTTGGTCTCCAGATGGAAGTAAAATTCTTTTTCTTTCTCCGTTCCTCTTTGGGCCATGGAAGGTACCCCTCCTTGGGAGAACCCTCGGCCAGGTAGAAGCTATGGTGATGAACCCAACTATGAAGCCATTAATGCAGGTAAAGCGAAGGAAGATCTGAAGCCTAATATGGATGGTTCGGTTGAAGAGCTTAGAGCTTGGTTAGCAAAAAATGCTGCTAAAAATGATCCTAGAGTTATAGATCGTCTCAATTTCTTAGGAGAGCGGGGACTGTCTACAGCTATTAGTTTCCGACACTTAGGCGTATATGATTTGGAAACCGGTACTTCTGAAATTTTGACTTCTGGTTATCAAAGTTTCGGTGGTGCAGCGTGGGCACCCGATGGAAGCTATGTCCTGGCAACCAGTGTTGAAAGTAATCAGCATCCAGACTTGAACAGGGAACTTAATTCATCGATTTATAAAATTAACCTTGCAGATCATGCTGTAAGTAAATTGATTGGTTCGGATGATTATCGATATACCGGAGCGACTTTTTCTCCAGATGGTAAATGGATAATGATTACCGGACAGAAAACAGATGAGGATCGCAATTTCAACCAAAGTCTTATTGGAGTTGCAAAGCCAGATGGATCAGGAATCAAATGGTTAATAGAATCTTTAGACAGGAGAGTGGGAGGAGCTAAATGGTCTGATGATAGCAGATCAATTTATTTTTCAGGAGCCAACAAAGGAGGTGTCACCTTATACAAAGCTGAAGTAAGCAATGGCAAGGTAAGCCTGATCATTACAGGTCCTGTTGGAGTAGGAGATTTTGATATCCAAGGCAGACAATTGGTGTATTCTTTGACACAGGTTTCTAATCCAAATGAGTTGTATAAGGCTGACCTCAACGGCAAAAGTGCACAGCAACTTACTCAATACAATGAGGCTTGGTTGGCTGACCGTTGGATTTCCCAACCAGAGGCACATCAATTCAAGCAGGATGGGTTCGAGGTGGATTACTGGGTGATGCCTCCTTATGGGTTGAAGGAAGGGAATAAGTACCCTACGCTTTTAGAAATGCACGGTGGGCCTACTGCCATGTGGGGACCAGGGGAGTCAAGCATGTGGCATGAGTTTCAAGTATTGGCTGGAAGAGGATATGGAATCGTTTATGCCAACCCACGTGGAAGTGGAGGATATGGAAAAGATTTCCAAAAAGGGAATTATAAGGATTGGGGAGATGGACCTGCCAAAGATGTATTGACTGCACTGGATAAAGCAGGAGAAGCATACGAATGGATTGATGAAGATCAACTGGTATTGACAGGTGGATCTTATGCTGGTTATTTGACTGCTTGGATCGTTGGACATGATCACCGGTTCAAAGCTGCAGTGACCCAACGGGGAGTCTACGAACTGACCTTCTTTATGGGGGAAGGAAATGCTTGGAGGTTAGTTCCTAATTATTTTGGATATCCTTGGGAAGAAGGCGCCAAAGAGATTTTAGATTATAACAGCCCTCAAACTTATGTCCAGAACATTGAAACTCCTTTGTTGATTTTTCATGGGGATAATGACCTGAGAACTGGTGTTCGTCAATCTGAATTGCTTTATAAGAGCTTGAAGATTATGGATAAGCCAGTGGAGTATATTCGATATCCTAGGGAAGGACATGAATTGTCAAGGTCTGGAGAGATCAATCATAGATTTGACCGAATCGGAAGGATTGTTGAGTTTTTTGAGAGATATGTGACACATCCTAATTAGGAAGCAATAACCAACGTAAAAGCCCTCTATTTTAAAAATTAGAGGGCTTTTTTATAGCAAAAGAATGAAGGCTAGCGGAAATTAGAATTGGAATCTAATAAATAAGGGTTCACCAAAAGCGAACCTTATCATTAATTATTTGACTTTAATTCAACGCTTATTCTTCCTCCTCTTCCACAACAATGTCCATAGCAGCTTCTGCCCACTCCATAATTAATTGTCGTTGGGTTGCATCTAATTTTGCTTCAGAATGTAAGGTTAAATAAATAGGTAGAGGCATATGTTCTTCTTCTACCTCAGAAATAATGTCATCTAAAATTGCCAATTGATCCATCATTTCAATCTCTTCCCAATTGGAAAAATTGACTTCTTCTCTGCCTTCTCGAGCATCTTTGGCAACTAACCAAGAACTTGGAGCCACATAAGAATACCAAGGATAGTCCGGAGTATTACTATGGCAATCATAGCATGCGGTCTTTAAAAGAGTGGCTACCTCACCCTCCACTAATCCGGAGCCCATCAGGTCTGCGGGATTATCAGTATTGATAGGAGGAAGCTCATTAGGAATAAACTGAATGACAATTAGAATAATTGCCATTCCGAGTAATAGCTTTTGCCAAAGCTTCATTTATTCTCCTTTTTCTTTTTACCTGTACTCCACTCCAGTAAAATAGCTTTTTCCTCATCTGATAATTTTCCCTCAGGTTTGTTCTCTAAGAATTTTTCTGGAGGCATCGCACTTTCAGTCAACACTTCATTTATTTTTGACATAGTAGCTAGTTGTTTTGACTTTTTAGAGGCTTCGAACTCATCCCAGTCTAACTTTTTCTTACCTTTTTCATTTCTGGATTCAGCGTTGTGACATCCATAGCATTTGGATTCTACTACTGCTTTCACATCAGCTGGCAACTTCGGGCCATCCATACTTAATTCATCGTGAGTTTCGATGGTGGGTTTTTGGATGGCTTGGAAAAATAAGAGCCCTACAACAAAGGCAGCAAGAAGGAGTAAAGATGATTTTTTCATAGTAAAAGGGTTAATAAATGATTGTTTTGTGTTAATACGTCAAAAAGATACATTAGGGTTGTAATCACAAGATAAAAGATAGAAAAAATTGTAAAAAGTATTTTTTAAATAATTTTCTAATGGTAATTATTTGTTCCCATCGGGACCACCAAGCCACTTTTTAAAAGAATTGACACGATCTCTACTTACAATAATCTCATCTGTATAAGAAAAATCCGGGTTGATTTTTAACCGACTACTGGAATAAACCAATACATCTTTAATACTGGTCAAGTTGATCAAATAGCTTCTATTGACTCTGAAAAACTGGGCTGGATCTAACAGTTCCTCCAACCCCTCCAGAGTATAATCGGTGATTAGTTTTCTACCATCTTCTCGGATCAGGTAGGTGTTTCTTCCTTCCGCAAAGAAAAGTTTGATGGCTGAAGTGGAAACAATATGGATGTGCTCACCAATCTTCACCATAAAGCGTTCTTTATAAGCTGGTTTGGAAAGCTCTTTCCAAACTTCCTGATTAATTGGATTCTGATTTGAAGTATCTCTTAACTGTTTATACTTATCCAAGCTTGCTGCAAAAGAAACATATCGTATAGGTTTGACTAAATAATCAATTCCATTAGCCTGAAAGGCTTCTAAAGCATATTGGCTATGTGCGGTGATAAAGATGACCGGTTTAAAAAAACAACTTGATCTAAGGCTTGAAAGGAAAGCCCATCCTCTAGATGCACATCTACCAATAAAAGATCAGCCTGTTTGCCTAGGGTTTGAAGTAAAGGAACAGCATCTTTTACAGATTTTGCGATTCCAATAATTTCCGATTCTGGGTCATATTGCTTTAAAAAATGCTTGATTTTTTCAAGAGCAGGAATTTCATCCTCAATTACCAATACTTTCATCGACTTTTATAGTTGGGTGGAATGAAGATTTATTCATGCTATTAGAGTTTTTTGAATAAGGTAGCTCCATGGGTACACAAATGGAATACCTAGAGTTATCAGTCCAACTTAAACTTTGATTTAACCATCCATTTTGACGCTTGATACTATTCATGGTTTCTACCAATTGATCCCCATATTTTAGGGAAAATTGTTTTGTAAAAGAGAGATGCAAACAATTTTTCTTGATTTCAAGCTCGATTTCCAGGGGACAGTTGGGGGAGGAAAGCTGGGAATAGGAAATGGCCTCCAGGATTTTAGTTAGGGTTCTAGGTACTAGTAAGTAATTTTTATCCTCCTTGGGAAGAGAGATGGATATGTTTTGAATTGAATTCATTCAGAAAAATTTTCACATTTTCCATAGCCTTTAATTCCTCGAGCAAAGGGACCAACTCTTCTTGATTTCTTAATGAATGCCTATAGATCTCTGATAATAGCAGGATGCCTTCCTCAGCTTCTTCATTTCTTTCTTCTTTGATTCTGAGTAAAATGGATTCCAGACCTAGTAATAAAAAATTTGGATTAAGCATGAATTGAAACTGGTTTTTGCTCCTTTCCAATTCCTCCTTTTCCTGGAGCTCATTTTCCAGGTCTTTTTCAAATTTCTTGTGAATCCAATAGAAACCTAAAAATGTCCTTGGTACATCAATGTGACAAATAAAAATACTCCATTGAAGATGCTTAATTCAGTTAGGTAAACCATGGGATCAGCCATGTTTTCAAACCAATAAAAGTAAGCCATTAATAATAAACTAATGCTTAAGATAGTGGTAATTATAGAGGTGAAAATCAATTGAATAATATGTTTGTAAAAATGAGTTGTTTTGGTGTTTCTTCTTTCAAAAACAATAAGATCAATCGATTTAACTCCAATAATGCAAAGCTTGAAAACACACAAAATAAGAGCTCTCTTGAAAAGAAATCCTCTTTGATATTCACCACCGAATCAAAGGCTAAAAGGATAGCCAAATAAGTTAATGTTCCCACCAATAAGGGAAGGATCATTCGATAAGCTGGCTTTATTTCAAAGACAGTACTCATGCCTTTTTGGTTTTTTGTTTGATGTAGGGTAAGCAGACAAAAAAGAATCCTTCCGATTGATAAATTGTCGGGGAGGTGTGACCATGATAATCATATCGCTCCTTCAAGTTTTGCAATCCTACTCCATTGGATTTTACATTCAGGGGCTTTTCGGTGATGGTATTGGCAACTGCTATTTTTTCGTGATCGGCGGTGATAATGATTTTCACAGGATTTTCCAGACTTGCCACATTGTGCTTTAACGCATTTTCTACCAAAAGCTGAATACCTAGTGTAGGAAGCAACTGTGTATTGAATTCTGGTTTGATCTTTTTTCAAGAATAACTTTATCTCCATACCTCACGTGCATCAAATGCATGTAATTATCAATGATTTCAATTTCTCTTGCCAAAGTATTCAGAGGTTGGATTCCATGCTGCATCAGGTTTGAGAAATTAAATGCCAATTTCCGGATGAATTCTTCTACTTTTTCAGGTTGGGTGGAGATCAAAAGGGAAGCACTGTTTAACGTATTAAATAGGAAATGAGGGGTTAATTGTGACCTTAAAAGTTTAAACTGAAGCTCTTCTTTTTTTCTGGTATCCCGCATTCCTTGAATGGTTTCCTTAGAAAATCTGGCAAAGGCAAACCAGCTGTAATCAATCCAAGTCAAAGCCAAAGAAACAATCAAACCTACGATTCCTCCTTTTAAGGTCATGGTATTATCTGGAAATGTGGAATCTTTCTCTACTACTTGGGTCATCAGGAATTCCAAGAGGTAAGAAAAGAGGGTAATACTTCCTCCGATCAAAAAAACAATTAAAACAGATCGGGTCACATGCCCTTTATCCCAAGGTTGAAGTTTAGATATGGATAAATATCCGAAGCTGATGATCATACTGGCCAAAAGAACGGGGGCAATAAAGAGTGCCAAGGTCCAGGAAACCGTACTTAAGGAGTAGATAAGGCCTCTATTATACAATAAATAGAGGCCTATGCTACCCGTAAGAAAAAAGCAAGTATAAATGAGATGGATTTTTCCATGGAATAGTGGTAGTCAACTAATTAGTTGGATGAAGACTACTTGGTATAAGTTACAAAACCTTAGGATATCATCGGGATGCACATCTTAAAACTTCTCCTAAGAAATGATCAGAATCAATGGTGTCTACCGCTGTTTTTCTTATTTGGGTTTTCACTTTTTCAGTTCCTTGCTTCTGGCAAATGTATTTGAGTACTTCAGCTTTAAAATGATCACTATCAATTTCATCGGAGCCTAAAACTACCAGAATCGCTCGATCATCATTCATGTTTCCCGTCTGTATGATGTATTTTAACACCTCACTTTTGAAGTGGTCTGAATCGATATTGGGAACCACCTCATTGACCATGAATCTTAATTCCTGATCATTGAGCTTACTGAAATCTATGGTTTTTGCGATTTCACTTTTAAAATGATCACTGTCGACCATATTGATTATTTCCACAGTCTTTTGACCTTGACATTGGATACTATTTTTTGAGAAAATTGGCTTCAAAAGTTCAGCTTTAAAATGATCAGAATCGATTGACTCTACTGCTCGGGTCAACTGATTGATATCGCCGAAATAGCTAGGATCAATTTGTTTGAAAACTTCTGTTTGATAATGGTCAGAGTCAATCTGTGATATGGTTTTGTCTATGACTGCGGAAGTCTCACTTGCACTCAGGTTTTTATCCAATAATAGCTGGAAGTAATGCGCTTTGATGTAATCACTTTCCATTTGATCCGTCAAATTTAAGACAGATTTAGCACCACCTTTTGCATATAGACGGTTTACCCGGTCTACTGAGCCAATGGTCGTACTGTTTAATAATTCAGGAAGAATTTCCGCTAACCAAGCTTTACCATTCGGTTCGAATGGCTTCTGAGAACCTCCTTCTCTGTATTCATAATCCAAGCCGCTTCCTGAGCTGCTGATAAACAAGGACCGGGAGTTTCCAAAAGTCGTTTTTTCAATTTTTAAATAGCCTCCTCTGGAGATAGAACTGATGGATTTCTCATCACTTCCAATTGAGATATCCCCGTTAAATTCAATGTTGAGTTTCTGTTTGTTGGTCTCGGAAACAAACTTGGAGGAAGATCGGGTGGTAGTACTGATCTTGGTTTGGGCATAACTGTTGGTTACTGTGAATAAAAAGCAGACGTAAAAAAGTAAGAAAGTCTGCCGAGAGATCATTGATGACTTCATAGGGATTGGTTTTTAATTTTCATGATACAAATATGGGTTGGATCAACTTTCTGAGAAACTGAAAAGGAATGAATGGGGGAATGTCTGTATTGAATCGTAGATCTCCTGTATTAAATGAGGAATTTAGACAGGGACCGGATTCCCGATTATCCCAAGTTAGGACCCCCTTCAGGAAGTTTTCTGAAAGGAGAGTATTAAAGTTCAAAATGGAATTAGTTGGGCTAAATAGTTTCTGGTACTTTTATGTAACAGTATTTTTATATGGTTAGCAGTGTGAAAAGCTGTAAAAATGATAGCACTGTTTTAAGATTTATTTTGAGCGAATTGAACAATTTTAAGAGGGGACTTTTGGAGATATTCTTCGCTAATCTAGGTGGATGTTTAGACTTTTGAGACCCTGTAAATAGGATACAATAGTGCAAAATAAAATTTGGTTGTAGAGATCTAATTGTACTTTTTATAGATAAGGAAAAAACTCTATAGTTCTTAGAATTTCGGTCCAATTCATATGTTCCTAATCGTTTAGTTTGAGTGTGAAAATTTATCTCTTACAATGAGGAAATAGATAAGAAGAATTTAATGAAATGGATTAAATGGCTGTAAATCAGTGTATAAACATGCTTTTTGAAGCGAGAGGTCATTTTTACATGTTTGATAGGGTATAGGACCTGACTATTTGTTATAGAGTTTTTTACATTAAAATATTATTAATAAAGGTATTTGGGAATTCTACCTATTTTAGATGTATGTACATTTAAATTAAAGAATTTTATTGGAGTTTGGGAAGAATAATGCTTATGTTGAATGTATGTAGAAATATTGGAGTTATATATTTTGATAATATATAAAATAATTATGTTTATTTTTTTTATATATATTTTAATTAAAATTTATTTATTGTTGATACAAACGAATAATAATTAGATTTATTATACCGGAGTTTAGTGAATGAAATCAATTTTAAAATTTGACACAAAAGTCTCAATGACATGATTAGCGTATATTACTAAAAAATAAATCCTCTAACGATATAGATGAACTATAAAAATTGTGTATTTCCTTAACTTGTTAAAAATTAATTCATATTATGAAAATTTCCAGATGGTGAGTTAAGGCTACTTTTTCCTGAAATTTTCTCGATGCCAAGTGCTTTAACTTGGGCATTGGAACAAAACTTAGATGATAGTAGAATCATCATTATCTGATCTGTTGTAATATGCCGCTAAATTAAATAAAAAAATTGTATTATAGTAATGTAAAAATCTATAATAATACAATTATTTAGGATAGGTTTATTTTATTTCTTTATATCCATAATAGCAGATTGGATTTCATAGAAATTAAATTGAAAGTATTCATTCCTAATTCTACCTATCTTTTGGAAATTCGATAATTGAAATATTTTGATGAATGGAGAGTTAAAATGTTGAAATTTAAAGTCAATTTTTGTCCGTGTTTAAATGAAAAATCCCTGTTTATACTGAAAATCAGGAGTCTAAAGGGCAAAAAATGAAAAAAAATAAAAATCTTTTGAAAAATTTTTTAAGATGTTTTTCTTCAAATAATTGTTACAAATGGCATTTTTCTAACTAACAAATGATATTTAAATAGTAAAAAATATTTTATATAATTTGGAATTATATCTCTTATATATTTTTTAAATCCTTAGTACTTGCGTCTGATTATCAAGTGTTTTAATATTGTGAAGTTATTATGAAAGTAAAGTCACCCGAGTGATTGATTGTTAAAAATTTAATTGCTGTTTTATACTTTCAAAAAACATATTAACGATTGTAAGAGTTTAGATTATCATCCATTTCTATTGCTTAAGAATTGTTTTAAGAAATATAGTAATGTTTTGATGTAGATCAAGTTTGATGTCACCCATCGATCTGGCCATCTAAATATCTTTCAAGACCTGATTTCCTAAACTTGGGATGCATAATTAGGTCAGGACTATGAATATTGAATCAAATAAATATCGCCCATACATCACCCTTAAAAAATGTTTCATTAATACTTAGCCAGACAGAGTAAGCAAATCATTCAAAAATTCAAGTAGTAAAAGGAGGGATTTTCCCTCACAGGAAAGCTACGTCTAATTGAAATAAGGATTTAGTTTGTAAATAAAATATAAACTATCTCATGGAAATCTATTGTCTAATTCCAAGATGAGCTTACAAAAAATTCTGTTTTATGATGGTTAAGAATCGATGATTCGAAATAAGGGAGGGCAGCGAAAGTATCAGTCTTATTCTATTTCAATAGCTAATAACAATGCTTTACACCAGCCTAATTCCTTCGAAATCAAAACTAATTGGGATTTTCTTCTCACTAGTTTTTGTTGCCGTATTGACCGTTCCAGGTTTCGCAACCGATTATTACTTTTCTTCTGTATCAGGAGATGATAGTAGATCTGCTACAGAAGCTCAAAATCCTTCTACACCTTGGAAATCAATTGATAAGTTGAATTCTTTTGGTGCCAACTTAAAGGGAGGAGACAGGATTTTATTCAAATCCGGTGAGACATTTTATGGTGCGATCCATATTATTAAATCTGGTTCGGCAGGTGCCCCCATTCAATTTACTTCTTATGGAACCGGCCCTAAGCCCATTATAACTTCCTTGGTTAAGATTGATCAGTGGAATTCAATTGGAAATGGAAATTATCAAGCGGATTTGAGTGCCTACAATTTGTCAAGAGTACAAATCTTGTTATTGAATGGGCAGCTTCAAGAAATTGGAAGGTATCCTAATGCTGGCTCAAGTAATGGAGGATATGCAACCATTGCTTCTAGCAGCGGAAGTAATTTTATCACTACCCAAGGAAGTAATCCCTACAGTGGATCTACCGGTGAAGTGGTGATTCGAAAAAACAACTGGATTATCGATAGACACCAAATCAGTTCTATAAGCGGAACCTCCATTTCCTTTGTTACCAATGAGAGCGTATATGATGCAAAGGCAGGCCACGGATATTTCTTGCAAAACCATATTTCCTTATTAGATCAACCTGGGGAATGGTCTTATGATCCAAGCACCAAAAAGTTAACCGTTAATCTTTCAGGTTATTCCTTGCCTTCCGTTGAAATAGCGGTTGCCACAAAAGACTATTTAATTACCAACCAACAGTTTACTACGAATTTTACTTTTTCAAACCTTCATTTAAAGGGGGCCAATACCAATTTGATACATGTTTTAAAAAGTGATCATGTTACCATCGAGAATTGTGACTTGGAATATGCAGGGGAAAATGGAATTAACTCCAATTCAATTCCAAATTATATCATTCAAAATAATAGGATTAACGCATCATTGAATAATGGAATTTTTATCCTTTATGGGTCACCAGGTGCCATCATCAGAAATAATGTGATAACCAATACCATGCAATTTCAAGGCATGGGAAGAAGTAGTGATTTGAATGGAATTGGGATTTATCTGGGAAGCGATGGAAACAATTCTCTAATTGAGAAGAATACCATAGATCATGTAGGATACAATGGAATCCACTTCGGTGGGAATTATACCGTAGTGAAAAACAATTTTGTCAATGATTTTTGTGTATTCAAGCAAGATGGAGGCGGGATTTATACCAATTCAGATGGTTTCCGAGATCGAAATAATATAGGTAGGGAAATTGTAGGCAATATCATTCTGAACGGAAGAGGAAGCAAATTAGGGACTTTGGAGGAAGTCGAATTGGCTGAAGGGATCTATTTAGATGACAATAGTGCAGGGATTAAAGTAGCAAATAACACGGTGGCTTTCGTCAGCGGAAAAGGGATATTTTTGCATAATGCAAATAATATAGAGATTTCCAATAACCTATTTTACAAAGCTAAAAGCCAAGTTCAATTCACCCACGATTTTTTAGGGGATCCTATTCGAAATGTGAGTATTTCAAATAATAAATTCTCTTCCATAGAACAATCTGAGCAGGTTTATGCCGTTTATTCGGACCTTGACGACATCACTTCTCTAGGAACCATCAATTCCAATTATTTTCTCGATCCCTATAACATTGACTTTTTTATCCATACCAAAACTGCAAGTGAGGGAAGTAAAGGAGTGGATAGAAACTTAAAAAACTGGAGTTCAAATTTTGGACATGATTCTAATTCCACAAAGCCGGATTTAAATCTTCCAACCTATGAAGTCACTTCTTCTAATTTAGTAAAGCAAAGTGAGTTCAATGATGCATCGGCGATTGCTGGTATTTATTCTGCTACTGGTAAGATTGTTTCAAATGGAATTAGTGGTAATTCTTATGTGATCAACCCAAATTCTACCAATCAAGCAACCGTATATATTCAGTTTGGTCAGATCCAAGTGAGTGATGATATCTTGGTTGAATTCGATTTGAAAAGCCCAAAGGCAGATACACCTATTGAATTGTTTTTGGAAGGCACCTATAATCTAGACAAAGGAGCAGGGAATAAAATTGTAGCTACCAAAACAGAGGCTACCACTTACCAAGTGCTACTTTCTTCATTAACAGCCCGTTCCAATGAGAGTTTGGTCTTGAGAATTCCTAGCAATGCCATTGATGTTTATTTGGATAATCTAAAAATCTCCAAAGTAACAACTTCTCCAATTGATAAGGGGCAGCAAATCTTTTTCAAGTATAACTATAGTGAATCCATGATTCAAGTTCCTTTGGATGGAACGTATGTGGATGCAAAGAATGAGACCTTTTCCGGTTCAGTTTCAATCCCTGCTTATGGCTCTGTTTTATTAGCAAAAGTTTCTACTGATGTACCTGAACAAGTAAACCAAGCTCCAAGTGTAATTTTAACTCAGCCAACTAATGGTCAGATTTTTACTTTGGGAACAGATCAAGTTCAATTGGTAGCAAATGCCCAAGATCCTGAAGGAGAAATCAAAAGTGTAGAATTTTATAGCAACGGACAGTTAATTTCTACCATCACAGAAGCTCCCTATACGTTTGATTGGACGACCATCACCGCTGGAAGTTACGAGGTCTATGCCAAGGTTTTTGATTTGGGAGGATTAAATGCCAGCTCGGAAATCATCAAGTTTACGGTAGAGGCAGCAAATCAAACACCTATTATTTCTTTGACTCAACCAAGCAATAATCAGGTATTTACTTTGGGATTAGATGTGGTTCAGTTGGTAGCCAATGCCCAGGATCCAGAAGGAGAAATCAAAAGTGTGGAGTTTTATAGCAATGATCAGCTGATATCCACGGTAACTTCTGCTCCCTATTCGTATGATTGGTCTACCATTACCTCAGGAAGCTATGTGGTATATGCCAAAGTAACTGACTTACAAGGATTAAGTGCTACTTCGGAAAAAATCAATTTTACGGTGGAAGGAGCGAATGAAGCTCCCAGCATTTCTTTAACACAACCGAGTAATAATCAAATTTTTACTTTAGGAGCTGACGCAATTCAATTAGTTGCCAATGCTCAGGACCCAGAGGGAGAAATCAAAAGTGTGGAGTTCTACAGTGATGGTCAGCTGATTTCTACGGTCACTACAGCTCCCTATATGTATGATTGGTCTACCATTACAGCAGGTACCTATCAGGTATATGCCAAAGTTTTCGATTTAGGAGGTTTAAGTGCCACTTCTGAAATAATCAAGTTTTCCGTAGAAGCGGCCAACCAAGCTCCTTCAGTTTCTTTGACTCAACCTAATAATAACCAGGTATTTACTTTAGGTAAGGATGCAGTTCAATTGGTAGCCAATCCCCAAGATCCCGAAGGAGAAATCAAAAGTGTGGAGTTTTACAGTGATGGTCAGCTGATTTCTACGGTCACTACAGCTCCTTATATGTATGATTGGTCAACCATCTCCGCAGGTACCTATCAGGTATATGCCAAAGTTTTTGACTTGGAAGGATTAAATGCCATTTCTGAAACTGTCAATTTTACAGTGGAATTGGCCAATGAAGCACCAAGTATTTCCTTGGTTCAACCAAGCAATAATCAGGTATTTACTTCAGGTGCAGATGTCGTTCAGCTAGTTGCTGAAGCTCAAGATCCGGAAGGGGAAATCAAATCTGTGGAATTTTATAGTAATGGAAAGTTACTTACCAGTGTGAGTAAAGCTCCGTACGTATATGATTGGTCCACGATTACCACAGGAACATACCGAGTATCTGCGAAAGTCATTGATATGGGTGGACTTACTGCGAACTCTGAAGCTATCAATTTTACGGTGGAATCTTCAGGGGCAAAACAGGATCCTAGTATCATTTTGACTCAACCTTACCAAAATCAGGTATTTGAATTTGGAAAGGAAAAAGTTCAATTGGTTGCTAACCCAAATGAATCTGTAGGGAAGATCAATAATGTGGAGTTTTATAGCAATGGGAAGTTGCTAGGGAAGGATTCTAAGTCTCCCTATGTTTACAATTGGTCATCTATTGATGTAGGAGCTTATGAAGTTTACGCCAAAGTCAACTATCGTGGTAATATCAATAGTGGTGTTTCTGAAACGATCAATTTTAGTGTTGAGGTGGCAAACCAGGCTCCAAGCATTACTTTGAAAAACCCTAACAATAATCAAGTATTTGTTGAAGGAAAGGACTTAGTCCAGTTTGAGGCCCTTGCAAGTGATCCAGAAGGGGAGGTAAAAGCTGTAGAGTTTTATAATAATAACCAATTGCTTTCAAGAGTATCAACTGCGCCATTTTTATACAACTGGTCTGGTATTGAAGCGGGAAATTATTCAGTGCATGCTGTTGTGATTGACCAAGGGGGTTTGATAGGGACTTCTGAAACTATTGACTTTACTGTCGAAGCTCAAGTAAATTTACCTCAGTTTTCAGGACTTATAGTGTCACCATCCCAAAATGCAGTGTTCCAGCTAGGTGATGAGCCTGTAATTTTGAATACCAATGCCTCATCATCAGGGCTTGAAATACAAAAAGTAGAATACTCGAACGGGGGCATACCAATCATTACAGTTTCAAGTGCACCTTTTGACTTTACTTGGAGTTCTATTGAAGCCGGAGATTTTAATGTGTCTGCTATTATTACAGATATTCAAGGGAATACCTACGCTACTGATGAAGTGTTCTTCACAGTGGAAGCGCCTGCCAATTTAGCTCCACAACCGGAACCATTGACTGTTTCCATGGCACAACCATTGGCAGATCAGCTGTTTACTTTAGGTCAGGATGTAGTCAACCTCCAGGTTTCCATCTCTGATCCAAGCAATGTGACTAGCGTTCAATACTTCAACTGGGGTAATGCATTGGTAACTTCTACGAATCAGCCATTTGATTTCACTTGGAGTTCCATAGAAGCTGGAGACTATAAGGTCTCTGCTGTAGTGACTGATTTGCAGGGCACCACTTATACTACTGAGGATGTATTCTTTAGTGTAACCGAACCAGCTCCACAACCGGAACCATTGACTGTTTCCATGGCACAACCGTTGGCAGATCAGCTGTTTACTTTAGGTCAGGATGTGGTCAACCTCCAGGTTTCCATCTCCGATCCAAGTAATGTGACTAGCGTTCAATACTTCAACTGGGGTAATGCATTAGTAACAACCACGGCCCAGCCTTTTGACTTCACATGGAGTTCCATAGAAGCTGGAGATTATAAGGTCTTTGCTGTAGTGACTGATTTGCAGGGTACTACTTATACTACTGAGGAAATATTTTTTAGCGTAACCGAGCCAGCTCCACAACCGGAACCATTGACTGTTTCCATGGCACAACCATTGGCAGATCAGCTGTTTACTTTAGGTCAGGATGTGGTTAACCTTCAGGTATCCATCTCTGATCCAAGCAATGTGACCAGCGTTCAATACTTCAACTGGGGTAATGCATTGGTAACAATCACGGCACAGCCATTTGATTTCACATGGAGTTCTATTGAAGCTGGAGATTATAAGGTCTTTGCAGTTGTGAATGATTTGCAGGGTACTACTTATACTACTGAGGAAGTATTCTTCAGCGTAAGCGAGCCAGCTCCAGAACCAGATCCATTGACTGTTTCCATGGCACAACCATTGGCAGATCAGCTGTTTGTATTGGGGCAAGATGTAGTAAACCTTCAGTTATCCATCTCTGATCCAAGCAATGTGACTAGCGTTCAATACTTCAACTGGGGCTATCCATTGGTAACTTCTACGAATCAGCCATTTGACTTCACTTGGAGTACCATAGAAGCTGGAGATTATAAAGTGTCTGCAGTAGTGACTGATTTGCAGGGTACCACTTATACTACTGAGGAAGTATTTTTCAGCGTAACCGAGCCAGCTCCACAACCGGAACCATTGACTGTTTCCATGGCACAACCATTGGCAGATCAGCTGTTTGTATTGGGACAAGATGTAATAAACCTTCAAGTATCTATCTCTGATCCAAGCAATGTGACCAGCATTCAATACTTCAACTGGGGCTATCCCTTGGTAAATTCTACGAATCAGCCGTTTGACTTCACATGGAGCAAAATAGAAGCAGGTGAGTATAGCGTTTATGCTGAAGTCACCGATTTAGCAGGAAATATTACCAGTACAGAAACTGTAAGATTTACTGTGAATGCCTCAAATGATACTAGTGAGATTCCAACAGAGCCAACAAGTTTGGTAATGACTCAACCTTATGAAGGACAAGTGTTTGAATTAGGAAACCAATTAGTCACTTTGAAAGCTGTGGCAAATGGAGATGTGAGCAATGTTCAATTCTTCAATTGGTATCTACCATTGGTGAATGTAAATGATCCAAGTCTGGAGTTTGATTGGACTAAGATTGAGGTAGGAAATTACTTAGTTTATGCTCAAATCACTGATTCCAAAGGAAATGTGATTGAATCTGAACCAGTAGGATTCCAAGTGATTGATCCAAGTCTCAAAGTAACAGAAGGTTCTGTTCCTGAAAATGGAGCAATGACCGAGATTCAAATGAATCCAACTGACTTGGAGACCAAAGAAATCCAAAAGGCAGAGGAAATTACTCCTTCCAATTATGGAATTAAAATGGGGCCAAACCCTGCCGATTCTTACTTGAGGATATTCTTTGACGATTATCCTTCCAATTTGGATGTTCAACTATCCATTGTGGATATGACAGGAGATGTTCAATTGACAGAGAAAGGCAATACCAATGATGGCGTGATGGAATTGGATGTAAATGCCATTCGGCCAGGAGTCTATGTGGTCAAAATCATCGTTGGTGACAAATATGTTCAGACCAAAAAGCTCATCATTATATAGTAAAAGGAAAATTATCACCCACATACCAACCTAACAGCTTTAAAGATTATTAGGCTGATTTTTAAAAAGACTACCGGGGCTTCCTGGTAGTTTTTTTGTACTAAACAGAAAAAAGATTCGCTAAGCAACTCTTTTTGGACCGGATTCAATTCCCAGTTCTTAAACCATGATAGCAAGCAATTTCATAGAAGTAAGATCTAGGTTACTTCATTTAGATGAAATTTAACTATAGGATTCAATGCGAAAACGATTCTCGTACTGCTTGAAGGGGTTTTCTTTCAGAAATTTTATTGGTAAGTTTTGTTTAATCTTATGGCCGGTTATTCAGCCTAATGTTTTTTAAATAGTTTTAGAAAAATTACTCAAATGAAAAAAATAGCTACTTCATTTTTCCTATTCATGTTCCTAATTCAACTGGGATTTGCCCAGCAAGAACTTGTACATGCGTCCCCATCACAATTAGGATTTGATGAAGCGTTTATCAACCAGCAAGTGGATTCCATCATGCAAGTGGGGATCGATAGTATGGCTTTTCCAGGGGCGCAGGTGTTGGTGGCCAAGAACGATACGGTGATCTTTCACAAGGCCTATGGATTTCATACCTATGATAATCTCCAGGCTGTCTCATTGAATGACTTATATGATTTGGCTTCAGTGACCAAAATTTCTGGACCATTGCCTGCCTTAATGAAGTTGGTGGATGAGGGGAAACTTGATTTGGATAAACCTTTTAGTACCTATTGGGAACCCTGGAGCAAACGAAAAGACAAAAAAGACCTTACTCTTCGGGAGATTTTGGCCCATCAGGCTGGTTTGGTTCCCTATATCGTGTTTTTGAATGAGGTAGTCCGAAAAAATGGCAAAGTCAAAAGAAGGTTTATGCATGAAACTTCCGGAAGACGATTTCATGGGCAAGTATTCGATGGATTGTATATCAACGATCGGTTTGAACGGAAAATGAACCGTATCATCAATCGATCTGATGTTTCAGATGAAAAAAAATACCTGTATTCGGGTCTCACTTTTTTAATTTTCCCGAGTTTGATCGAGCAGATTACAGGAACTGACTACCAAACTTATTTAGAAGAGAATTTCTATGGGCCGATAGGAAGTCATACCTTGGGTTATTTACCAAAAAAGAAAAATTACCCCAATGCCATCGTTCCAACAGAAGTAGATTCTCTTTTTCGAAAAACTTTGGTCAATGGATGGGTGCATGATGAAAATGCATCTTTAAAAGGAGGAGTTTCCGGAAATGCGGGCTTATTCGCTACAGCTGATGACTTGGCTAAGTTGATGCTCTTGTATCAAAATTATGGGAAGGTAGATGGAAAGCAGCTAATTTCAGCCGAAACCGTCAAAGAGTTTACCGAAGTGCAGTATCCAGAAAATGAGAACCGTAGAGGATTAGGTTTTGATAAACCGCTTTTGAATAATTCCGAACTCCCGATAGCTGAAGCCTATCCATCACCCTTGGCTAGTCCGGAAAGCTTTGGACACTCTGGATTCACTGGAACTTTCGTATGGGCCGATCCAGTGAAAAAGATCACCTATATATTCCTGTCTAATCGAGTATATCCTTCCAGAGATCATCAGAAACTGTACAGTTTGGGCATTCGAGAAGCCCTACAAGATGTATTTTATCAAGCAGAGCTGAAGTAAATCTTAAACCGATCATCCATTGAGGGTTAAAAAGCTTGATGATCCTAGATTTACCTTTTAGCACTTTAGAATGTCCTTAAGTCATTTCGACATAAAGGAGAAATCTATTTTCTTTCCAGAAAAGTAATGTGAGTGAAGACACTCACATGGGCAAAAAAAGTAAAGCATTTAATGGGATCGAATTCCTTATTTTTTAACACCAATTCGTTTACATCTTGCTGGCAAATCATTTAAGACTTCTAATGATAAAACCGGGCCAGCGCTGTGGAATTGTTACTTCCTATATGCCCCGGGCCCGATAGCTATCGTGGCTAAACCCGGGGCTATTAAGAAACCAAAATAGTTGACTCCCGCGCAGATTTTTTAGGAATTGAAAGCGCATTTGCGGGAGGAGTACTGTCTGGCCTTATTGGAAGCATTGGTATATTAATTCATTCTCCACAAATAGAAATCGCCGCTCGTGAAGGAACGAACGGCGGCTGTATCCCAATGCTATTAGCATTTAATCCAGAATCTGTAGATCTTAAATAGACATGGAGTAACTATTCAGATACCTTTCGTTGTTCTGGGTTTTTGTTTTCATTTTTGGCCTTATAATCTCGCTACGTAACCAGTATTTAAGCTCTCTTCCCTCATCAGGTGATAGCCAAAGCAATGCCTTTCGATATTCTTTTTTAAATAGCTTTTGATTAAATGAGACAGCTTTTAGGATGGTTTTGCAGTAATCGAGCATAGTTTTTCTCTTCTTCATAAGAAATGAATTGAAAAGTTGAAAGATTTAATTTTAGAAACTTGGAACTGATTGGATCTATGTATAGATCTCAGCAGGTTTTCAGATCAAAAAACTACAGTGTCTAATGAAAAGGGGATTTTTACTGACAAATTCTAAAGAAATTCTCTTTGGAAGTACTGAGGAGAAAAAGGTGAAGGTTTCGGTTTTAGGATTAGCTGAGATTTCGCATTGTTTGGTGGCAGAAGTAAAATGATAGCTCTGAACTCTAGTATTTACTATTTCAGTTTCCTGAATCCCTTAACTTGAAAACTTAGAGAACTTGCCAATCCGATCTCAATAGTTCCTGATGTAAGGAAAATCAGATTAAGTAGTAGAACTGAGGATATTATGGCAATTTTTCTCATTACCCATTTAACGAACGACCTACGAGATAAGGTTACAGTTTTAGGTATTAAAAATGGTTTATATTTTATATGAAATGTATAAAGTATTTTTATGGCCTATTTCCGATACTGAATGTGTAAATATTTGGTATTTAAAATGATAGATAAAAAACGATACAAATTCGGTACAAGGAGGTATAAATTAAAGAGTTACAAACCCCAAAAGAATAGGAAAGCGTAGATGAACACTATAGGTATCGTGGCCTACGCTTAGATGTGAGAATGAAATTTTTTAACCATGGAGACGTGGAGAAATTCCTTGCGTTTTCGGAGAATTACTGAAAAACAAGATTTTCTGAAAAGAAAGGCAAGGCTTTAGTTTCAATACGTTCTGCAATGCGGTTGATATGATCACCTTCGTAGCTTTCATAAAAATGATTGATCTGGTAAGCATCTAATACTCCATGTAGCTTTTTGGTAGCCTCGTTGATGCCTCTATCCTCGGTGCCTGCATCCATTCCTATTGCTTTAAGCTTTTTAGGTTTGGGATATATTGATCAATCGTGTTGAGCGTTCGATTGGCGATGATTTTATTGATAATTTCCTGTCTAGGAGAACCGTCTTTTGCAGGGAGATCTAAATAAAAGGGAGGGTTTTGAGGATTGGGTGCAAAGGCCGCAGATGTGGCAAGTGCTGCTATCTCGAAAAAAGAGGCATCCTGTAGTTGATCTGGTGTGAATTTCTCCAATTTTGAAATCATCTCAGGATTGGTCACTGCTCCACCGTCCATACAACATGGGCTTAGGGCGTAAATAGCAGTATAAACTTCAGGATATTTCATACCTAGACGAAGAGTGCCATATCCTCCCATGGAATGTCCTGCAAGCCCTCTACTGTTTTTGTTGGAAATAGTTCTATAGTTGGAGTCGATATAATTCACCAGCTCTTTGGTGACAAAGGTTTCCCAGTCACCAATGGTCGCCGAACTCGCATACATGCTTCCTTTAAAGGTATTGAAAGCATTGGGCATCACCACAATCATCTCTTTTGAAGCTCCCGATGCGAGGGATTGTTCAATGACATTTTGTAGGTTGATCCAATGATCTTCCCACCCAAACCATTGGGAATCGTTGTCAGTAAATCCATGGAGCATGTAAAGCACCGGGAAATGTCTGTTCGGATTAGTTTGATAGGAAGGAGGGAGATAGACTGTCACGTCTCGGTCTGCAGGGTCACCGATCAAGTTGCCTTCCAATGCGCTGCTATGAACTTTGATTCGCTCTTTGGTTCCTTTTTGTGCCTGGACAACAGTTATTCCAAGAAATAGAAGTAAGATGAATAGAATATTCCTTTTCATAGGTTAATGGGTTTAGGTCTCTAGTAAAAGTAGGTGAAAGTAAGAAGTTGTCCAATCGTTCTGTTTATGAATATGGTTCAATAGAGAGGATAACTTCCTGCCAGTAGGCTAGAAAACGTATTTCTAAAATCAGTTCTCCACAAACAGATGAAGAATGTGAATAGCCCCTGGTTTAAACCTGGGGCTATTAAGAAACCAAAATAGATGACTCCCGCCTAGAAACATCTTTTGGAATTAATTTCATATTTTCTGGTGGATTCCTGTGTCATTTCGAGTGAAAGGAGAAATCTATTTTCTCTCGCAAAACCGCGAAGCACGCAATGTATACAGCGAAGAAGAATAATTTAGAAATAGCTCCAAAGGAGCGATAGCTCATTAGCCATGGGTTTCAACCCATGGTTAAAGGATTCCCAAAAAATTAGCCTCCCGAGCATAATCATTTTAGGAATTGAAAGCGCATTTGCGGGAGGATGACCATGAGTAGTATCAGGAGCATTTTTTATATCCTTATCTGCTTTTACCTCCAAACAAAAATGGAATTTGAAGACACTCACATGGGCAACAAGTCGTTAAATGGTTTCCAGACAATCATTAAGCTCCAAAGGAGCGATAGCTCATTAGCCATGGGTGTCAACCCATGGTTAAAAGATTCCCATAAAATTAACCTCCCGCGCAGAGTTTTTTTAGGAATTGAAATCGTCTGTGCGGGAGGAAGACTGCTTTCCTTTTTGGGAACATTGATATATAAATTCATTCACCAAAACAGAAAAGGAATTTGAGTGAAGACACTCACATGTGCAACAAATAGCAAAGAATTTAATGGAATCGAATTCCTTATTTTTTTCACTAATTCGTTTTCATCTTGCTGGCAAATCATTTAGGACTTCTAATGATAAAACCGGGCCAGCGCTGTGGAATTGTTACTTCTTATTTACCCAGGGCTATAAAGCTTTGACCCCTAAGGGGCCAATAACTGTAACCTAACTTTGATCAAAACTTAAAATTAGCCTCCCTCGCAATGTTATTTCAGGAATTGAAAGCGCCTGTGCTGGAGGAGGACTGCTTACCTTATTGGGAACATTGGTAAATAAATTCATTCACCAAAACAAAAAATGGAATGTGAGTAAAGACACTCACATGGGCAACAAGTCGTTAAATGGTTTCCAGACAAACATTAAGCTCCAAAGGAGCGAAAGCTCATTAGCCATGGGTTTTAACCCATGGTTAAAAGAATCCCACAAAAAAATAGCCTCCCGCGCAAAGTTATTTTAGGAATTGAAAGCGCCAGTGCGGGAGGATGATTGCTTGCCTTTTGGGAAAAATGGTAAATAAATTCATTCACCAAAACAAAAAAGGAATGTGAGTGAAGACACTCACATAGGGGAAGTACTGTACCCTAAATTAAATCCCTACACTTTCCTTAAATAAGGATATTACCAGCTCTTCAGTTAATGGTCTCTTATTCGCTTTTTCACGCAAGGTGTTAAAAGCATATCTAAAATTGCAACCTTCTTTGTAGGCACTGCATCCATAGGCTTTTTTACCTTTGATAATCGTTCCTTTTTTGCATAAGGGACAAGGGATGACAGGAGTAGATTTTTTAGATGTTAAAGAATTCGCTTCTTTCTTTTCTTCTAATAGGAGTTGAAACTGATCATCGAAGCGAATCAACCCTTCTTTTTCACCCGTCTCCGTTTTAAAGCCCTTTAAGTTGACAGTAGCACCTTTTTGGAGCAACCGAACATACTGTTTCTCTGAGATTTTCTTTCCTTCAAATGAAAAAGGAAGTAACAAGTTGCAGCCTTTTTTATAAGCGCTGCATCCATAACTTGATTTGCCTTTCAGCAAGGAGCCTTCCTTACATTTTGGACAAGTTTGTCCCACCACAGTAGTGGGTGCTTTTTCTTTTTCTGGAGTTTTTCCTTTTTCAGAAGCTTTGGATTCGGTGGAAGGGGAAATGATGGTTTGACTTTGCTCCCGCATCACTTCATATACCAAATGCTCCACCATGAGCTTCATGTTTTTGACAAAAGAACCTGCATGAAACTTCCCTTTTTCAATTTCCCTCAATTGCTTCTCCCATTGTCCTGTTAGCTCAGCCGAGGTCAATAGCTCATTCCGGATGATTTCGATCAATTGAATCCCGGTTTGAGTGGGCAAAATCTGCTTTTGTTCCGCTCTATGTACTGTCGTTTAAAAAGCGTTTCAATGATACTTGCCCGGGTGGAAGGACGTCCTATGCCATTCTCTTTCATTAGTTCCCGCATCTCTTCATCGTCCACTTGCTTGCCGGCAGTTTCCATACCTCTCAACAAAGTCGCTTCCGTAAAGTGCTTAGGAGGTTTGGTTTCTTTCTCTAAGAATGAAGGTTCATGAGGTCCTTTTTCTCCTTTTTTGAAGAGGGGAGCTCGTCTTTCTCCTTTTTATCTTTTCCGTCAGTAGTTTCAAAAACAACTTTCCAGCCTTTTTCCAAGATTACCTTTCCGGTTGCTTTGAAAGAAACGGTATCCACCTTTCCAATGACCGTAGTATTGGCCACCGAGCAATCCCCATAAAATATGGCGATGAATCTCCTAGCAATGATATCATATACTCTAAGGTGATTCCCGTACAAATTTCCCTGAATTCCTGTTGGGATGATGGCATGGTGATCGGTTACTTTTTTATCATTAAAAACCTTGGTGGACTTTTTTAGTTTTTTGCCTAAAACAGGGCGAATCAAATCCTCATATTTGGTCAGGTTCTTCAGTATTCCCTGTGCTTTGGGATAGATGTCATCGGGCAAGAACGTAGTATCTACCCTTGGGTAAGTAATGACTTTTTGCTCGTATAGCTGCTGGGCTATTTTGAGTGTTTCATCAGCAGAAAGCCCAAACTTATTGTTGCAATACACCTGTAAACCAGTCAAGTCAAAAAGCTTTGGTGCATATTCTTTTCCATTTTTCTTTTCAATGGAGACTACTTCAAAGTCATGCGCTTTCACCTGGTTTGCAAAAGCTTCCCCGTCTTCTTTCTTTAAAAATTTGCCCTCTTCAAAATTAAAGGTGGTTTCTCGATAGACCGTTTGTAATTCCCAATAAGGTTGAGGTTGAAAATTTTGGATTTCCTTAAACCGGTTCACGATCATTGCGAGGGTAGGAGTTTGAACCCTCCCGATGGACAATACTTGTTTGTATCCCCCATATTTGACGGTATATAAGCGTGTGGCGTTGATCCCTAATAACCAATCGCCAATGGCCCTGGAATATCCCGCATAGTATAAATTATCGTATTTAGAGGAAGGTTGTAGCTTTTCGAATCCTTCTTTAATTGCTTCAGTGGTCAAAGAAGAGATCCATAAGCGTTTGACTTCGCCTTTGTATCCTGCTTGTTCGATGACCCATCGTTGAATCAGCTCTCCCTCTTGGCCGGCATCCCCACAGTTAATCACCTCTGTGGCTGTTTCAAATAGCTTTTTTACAATGTTGAATTGCTTTTGGATCCCGGCACTGTCCACCACTTTGGTTTTGAACTTTTCGGGCAGCATGGGAAGGTGACTGAGATGCCAACCTTTCCAATGGGCTTGATAATCGTTCGGTTCCAATAAAGTGCAAAAGTGACCAAACGTATAGGTGACGATGTATCCATTTCCTTCGTAATATCCATCATGCTTAGAAGTCGCTCCAAGTACAGCCGCTATTTCACGGGCAACGCTTGGTTTTTCTGCAATACAAACTTTCATCTGAAGCAAATCTAAAAATAAGCCTAAGCACAACAGCAGGTTGGCGTAGTAAAACATCTGAAAAAATAGTAACCCGTGAAGGCCAATAGCTTATAATTTTATTCCAACAACCTTTGGGGTGTCATCCCGAACCGTCCTAGACGAGAGAGGGATCTCCTCGAAGGTTTTTAAATCCGAAGATCATGTTTCGAATCTATATAGCCCTGGGCCCGATAGCTATCGTGGCTAAACCCGGGGCTATTAAGAAACCAACTAATTGACTCCCGACCAGAAACATCTTTTGGAAATAATTTCGTTTATGCGGGAGGATTCCTAGGTCATTTCGACTGAAAGGAGAAATCTATTTTCTTTCCAGAAAAAGAATGTGAGTGGAGACACTCACATCGGGGATTTTTAATTATTTACCGCAAAGGCGCAGAGAACGCAAAGTATGCCGCTAAGAAGATTATATCAGAAAAAGCTCCGGAGGAGCGTTAGGTTATTAGCCATGGGTTTTAACCCATGGTAAAAGGAATCCCAAAAAATTACCTCCCGCGCAAATCTATTTTAGGAATTCAATACGCCGGTGCGGGAGTACTCCTGGGTCATTTCGACTGAAAGGAGAAATCTATTTTCTTTCGCAAAGCCCCAGAGAATAATCTAATCTTTGAGGTTTAAAACACCTCGAAGGTTTTATATTTTTCTTACCTTCTTTTGTGTCTTCATAAAATATAAAGCCCCAGGTTTTAACCTGAGGTAAAGAATAACCATATATCCACCTCCCGCCCAGATCTATTTTAGGAATTCAAAACGCCGGTGCGGGAAGATGCCTAATAGACTTATGATCCTCATTAAAGTTTCTATTAGCATAAAACTTGAGCTGATTGGTTCTTTGAACACTCTGTCATATTTGTCTAGACTGGATATAATAAATTTTACGTTTACATATTTCAAACCTTAAAATATATTGGAAGCCAGGGACTTGGTTGAATTCAAAGGTTGGCAAACATTTTGAACAAACAGATCGAAAACTGAGAGAATAATGGCTGAACAAAAATCTGGAATAGATAAAATCCTAATCAGGATATTGTTATGGATACCTTCCTTGTTAATCGTATTGTTCTACATTCCAAATGGGCTTGATAAACTTATTAACCACGACCAAACAGGAAAGATCGTAGAAAGTAGTACTGTAATGATTGTCACTGGAATTTTTATTTTAATTGGAGTTGCCCTTTTCTTATACCGCAAGACAATACTGATTGGTACATCCATGTTGGTCTTGTACATGACATTTACTGTTTTAATCCATATGTATAAGGGAAAACCTGCCGAAATTGCAATTCTAATTGTTTTGGCTACCGTATATTCCTCATTTATCAGAGAACCAAAATTATTTCAGGAAAAAGCTCCCGAGCTGCGAAATAAATAGCTCCAGGTTTTAACCTGAGGTAAAGAATAACCACATAATTAGCCTCCCGCGCAAATCTATTTTAGGAATTCAATACGCCGGTGTGGGAGGATTCCAAAGGTCATTTCGACTGAAAGGAGAAATCTATTTTCTTTCGCAAAGCCCCAGAGAATAATCTAACCTTTGAGGTTTAAAACACCTCGAAGGTTTTATATTTTTCTTACCTCCGTTTGTGTCTCTACAAACAGAAAAGTGATTGGAGACACTGATATGTGCAATTTTTCTAAACTGCAAAGCCACAGAAACCGCAAATGCATCACAGAGAATTTCCATAACATATTCCTCATCAAATCATCCAATCAAGTATTCAAGTAGAATATCGCGGTACGCTTAGAGAACAAAAGATTACACTAAAAAGCCAACTTGAACCCAAAAGAGAATACCTCGTTATCCTCAAAGAGTAACCAGGTATTCAACTAGAGTAAAGCTGTCACCAAAAAGAATATCTAGTTATTCAAAAAGTATATTCGGTTACTCTCTGTACACCACTAGTTCACCATAGAGAATAACTCAGTACCCGAAAAGAGTAACTGCCTATGCAAAAAGTAGAACTTGGTACCCTTTTGGCCCAACTAGGGTACCTCGAAGGTGGGTAGGGGTACCTCGGAGGTGGGGGTATTACAAATTTCTGGAGAATAGGAAAGCGGAATATATAACTACCCTCAGGGCAGGAAGTAGGTCAAATATACCCAGTACTGGGTATTTTTTAATGGTATAGATATCCTGATATTACCATTTAGGGTTTTTATTGACTACAAAATTATTATTTCTGATATATATCAGAAAAATTAAAAATATCTTCCTCCTATTTCAGGAGAAGGTAATATTCCAGATGATTAAGAAAAGCAGCCTTATGTAGAAAGTATTTTTGAAAGTTTTTGTATTGAAATTTTAATGGAATAGGAATGAAGGAAGTTAATTTTGGATATATAGGAAAAATCAAGCTTAACTCTTATCACCCACTATGCTCCAACGAATTGGGTAAAAAAGCAGCTATTGAATTTGGAATACATCCATATGTAGATGGATCTTGTAGAAGAGAACCTGATTTTGAAAATCCATTCCCTTCGATATCTGCATTATGCCGTCAAAACTCTTTTGCGCCGAAACTATTTCCTAATGACATTGTAATTTATATTTCTCTTAATAGCAATGGCAATTCACAATCAAAATATAGACTCGTATCAATTCTTAAAGTTTACAAGCGATTTGAAACACATTATAATGCATATAGGTGGTATAGAGAAAACAATTTTGTGATTCCAAATAATTGTATGATTGAGGGAAATCCCCCATTCCTTTTGAAAAGACTATTTCAAAATTTGATTCATTTAAAGAAATTAATAGGTTTAAAAACTATACTGCTGAAAAACAAAAAAAGATAGGAGAAAGAATTGTAGCTAAATGGAACGAGGAATACCAAACTAAATCAGAAAAATGGCCTGTTTTTATAGTTACTAAGCCTTTATTTAATGCTGTATATGAAGGGTTTGAACCTCCAACCATCGAATATAATGACTTTCAAAGAATAATGGGAAGAGTTCCAAATACAAGAACTCCAAACAACCTTTTAAAAAAAGAACTATTTGGCTTTTGCGAATTAGCTGGTATTTTTCCTATAATTAAATGAGTTTACCCTTGTATGGTTTTATAAAGGAAACCAAGAAATAATTCTGATCCTTATTTTTCATTATTAACAATTTTTGATAAACCCCATTTTCAATGACCGTAAAAGAAGCAATCCTCAGAAGTCTGGATGAGATAAAAGCAATAACAAATTACCAAGAGGTCTATAACCATATTGTTGCAAATGGATATTACACATTTGACAATAATAAAACACCTTCAGCAACTGTATCCGCCATTCTTGGCGATTTTATCAGAAATGGAGATGCCAGAGTCAAAAGGATAAAGCAATCTGGAGGAACCTATTCTTATTACCTTGCCAAAAATGAGCAGGAAATTGGGATAGAGATTTTAAGTGGGGAAACTGAGATTAGCAACCCTAATCCAAAAAAGACTAAGGTTAAATCCTATCATGAAAGGGATCTACATAGACTTCTGAGTAGTTATTTGAAGAATACGAAAATTTATTCTAAAACTATTTTCCATGAGCAGTCCAAATATGGAAGCGACAGCAATCAAATCTGGACACATCCTGATATGGTCGGGGTTAAATTTTTAAACCTCCAAACCAAAGTCAGTCAAAACTTCTTAAAGTCAATCAACAGGGTAGATACCTTTAAGTTAAGTTCGTACGAAATCAAAAAAGAGATCAACTCTGACTCTGAGCTTAAAAAGCCTACTTCCAAGCGGTATCAAATTCCAGTTGGGCAAATTATGGTTACCTAGTTGCATTTGAATTCAGTGATAGTTTGACTGATGAAATGGAACGACTTAATCAGTCTTTTGGAATTGGAATTATTGAATTAAATGCGAATGCTTATAAAAGTAAAGTGCTTTATCCAGCAACTTACAGAGATCTTGATTTTAAGACCATAGATAAACTTTGTAAGATCAATAAGGAATTTGAACAGTTTATAGAGCAAACGGATCGCTTATTAACTGCTCAGGAGAGATATTATAAGTCTACGGAAAAGGAGTTGGATGAATATTGTGATACCTATTTTAGCAGTGACACTGAAATGGAAACTTATTGTAAGGAAAAGAATATTCCAAATGGTGAAGTTTCCGCTGATTGATTTTCAAATAACTGGCAACCCATGTCTGAATTTCCACCAATGGCTAATGCAACCCGTATAATCTAGTATCTTTAGAACTCCAAACCATGATTACTTTCGAAAACAAACCACAGATAGGACAGGGGATATACACCCTTCGGGATGCCGCCACTATCCTGCATCTTCCTTATGCTAAGGTTCATAGATACGTGGACAAGTATTGGGACGGGCAGCTTGGAAAGGAATTTCAGACACGATACTCTTGGAATACTGATGGATCCCGTGCTGTAAGTTTCCATACAGTCGTGGAACTCTATGTTATGGTCCAGCTGGCGGATCAAGGAGTCAAGACCACCGAAGTGCTTAAAGCCCATAAGAAGCTAAGCCATATCTATGATACTGCCTTTCCATTTGCTCAGAAGCGAGTTCTGGAGGAAATCAAAACGGATGGAAAACTAATATATTGGAAGAATGGGGCTGATGTGGTTTCTCTAAATGGTTCAGATCAATTCAATCTGGATATTATTTCTGTCTTTTTCAAGAAACTGGATTTCGATAGGGAGGACGTAGTATCTAAGCTGTGGCCAATGGGGAAAGAACATGCGATAGTGATTGACCCAAGTCGAAAGTTTGGTCACCCTATTATAGAAGGCAAGAACATCTATCCTGAGACTATCTTTGGACACTTCCAAGCAGGCGATCCAGTCCCCTACATTGCCCACATTTATCAGATCACGGAGAAAGAGGCTGAGGATGCTATTGCGTTTTGTAAGTATGCGGCATGATCATCTTTACTGATGAAAATATCCCTAGGCATTTGGCACCTGGATTTCAGTTGATCCAGGGACCTGAATCTTTGAAAACAGGAATTCCTTTGGAAGTCAAACACCTTCCTGACCATTTTGGGTATGGTAGCAAGGATAAAGACTGGATACCAGAGATCGGGAAATTAAAAGCTTGTGTAATCACGACCGATATTCATCTGAATCGCCGTAAACATGAAATCTCCCTGCTGAGAGAGCATAAGCTTGGGATATTTTTTCTGAGGGCAAAAACCAAAAAATCTGGTCTTTGTGTCTGGCAAATGGTGGAAATGCTTGCTCGTTCTTGGACAGAAATCACTAAAATTGCGGTAGAAGAGAAGAGGCCTTTTGGGTATGAGGTCTATGTTACTGGGAAATTAAAGAAGGTTTTTGAAAGAGATATTAAAGCTTTTCTAGTTTCATTAATTCAAAAAACGATTTGAATTAAAAATTTAACCTCAAAACCTCGAGTTACATATTATTAATTAAGAATGACGACACATCAACAACATATCAAATTCATTTGGGATATTGCAGATCTTTTACGAGGGCCATACCGTCCTCCTCAATATGAAAGGGTAATGCTTCCTATGACTGTTCTCCGTCGTTTTGATTCTGTATTAGAAAGGACAAAACAGGAAGTCTTAAAAGAACATACAAGCTTAAAAATTAAATTTAATAATGAAATTCCGCCTTCAGTATTAAGCTCTAGGCTCCAGAAAATTACCGATCAAAAATTTTACAATACCTCTCCTTTTACTTTTGAAAAATTGAAAGGTGCTCCAGATAGCATAGCTCAGGATTTAGTAAGTTATATAAATGGATTTTCTCCTAATGTGAGACAGATCTTCGAATACTTCGACTTTGAGAAAGAAATATTTGCAATGAATGATGCCAATATTTTGTACTTAATCATTTCTGAATTTGCAAAAGTCAATTTACATCCCAGTATGGTATCAAACAGGGATATGGGGTTAATATTTGAAAATCTTATTCGGAGATTCAATGAGTTAGCTAATGAAACAGCTGGAGATCACTTTACCCCTCGTGAGATCATCAAATTAATGGTTGATATTTTATTTCACGATGATGACGATTTCTTAAAAGGTAAATCAGTAATACGTGAAATTTTAGATCCTACCTGTGGAACAGGAGGAATGTTATCTGAAGCAAAAGAGCACGTAAAAAAAACAAATGAAGATGCCATTTTGATCGCTTATGGACAAGACTATAATAAGCGTGCTTTTGCAACAGCAGCAGCTGATTTACTCATTAAACTTGATCCTTCAGATAGGCTTATACAAGAAGATACAATCTTATTTGGCGACACATTAGTGGATGACCAGTTTCCAGATAAAAAATTCGATTACTTGATAGCCAATCCACCTTTTGGTGTTGATTGGAAAAAACAGAAACCCCAAATAGATCGGGATAAAACAGGACGTTTTGAAGCAGGTTTACCCCGTGTAAACGATGGTGCTTTGTTGTTTTTACAGCATATGATCAGCAAGTTTGAGCCTTACGAACCTGCTGCAAAGAAATTCGGATCTCGCTTAGCAATTGTATTTAGTGGTTCTCCTATGTTTTCAGGAGGAGCCGGTTCGGGTGAGAGTGATATTCGAAAATGGATTATTGAAAATGACTGGTTGGAGGGCATCATAGCTTTACCCGAGCAGATGTTTTATAACACGGGTATCAATACATATATCTGGGTTTTAACCAACAGGAAACCTAAAAACCGAAAAGGTAAAATTCAGCTGTTTGATGCTAGGGAATTTTATATCCCCATGCGCAAGAGCCAAGGAAGCAAACGCAGGAAAATAGGAGAAGGAGAGGTTGATGATGGTATTATCCATGTGATAGAGCCTAACCAAATAAAAGAGATTGTTGCTGAATATGGCCAGTTTGAAGACACTAAACATTCCAAATTGTTTGACAACAATGATTTCGGATTTACGAGGGTAACGGTAGAACGTCCATTACGCTTAAAATTCCAAATGACCTCCGAACGAAAGTTAGCCTTTTTGGACGCTTGTCCTCATTTACTGGAAGATGTTCAGGCTATCGACAAGAAGTTAGGGCAGGAGATCCTGATGGACTGGAATAAGGTATTGAAAGACATTAAAAAAATTAACAAACAGAAATGGTCGGCAAGAGAATTGACAGTCTTCCGCAATGTATTTACTGATAAGGATCCGGAAGCTGCAAAAGTACAAAAAGGAAAGACTGACTTTGAAGCGGATGCAGACCTGAGAGACTTTGAAAACATTCCTTTGAAAATTGATATTGAAACCTATTTCAAAAACGAGGTTTTGCCCTTTGTGTCAGATGCATGGATGGACCGTTCTAAAGATAAAATAGGCTATGAAATCAATTTCAACCGTTATTTCTTCAAAAACACCGAAAATCGCTCTTTAGATGTTATCAATAAAGAGTTGAGTGAGATTGAAAAGGAAATATTAGAAATATTGAATCTTTCATCTAAAATTTAATGAACCAGATTAGGTTAAAATATATTGCTAGCATAGAAATGGGCCAGTCTCCACCTTCTTCTGAGTACACAACTGAAGATGAAGGCATTCCATTTCTTCAAGGCACGGCAGAATTTGGAGAAAAGTATCCTTCTCCTATTATATATAGTCTTTCTCCAAATAAATTTTCTTTTAAGAATGATATCCTTTTTTCCGTAAGAGCTCCCGTTGGAGAAATCAACATAAACAATCAAAAAATTGGTATAGGTAGAGGCCTTTGCTCTATTAGAGCCAAAAATAATAACTCACAAGAGTTTTTATGGTGGGCCCTGCATGCTGTTAGGGTTCAATTAAAATATCTAGAAACTGGGACAACTTACTCAGCTGTTTCCACAGAAGATATTTCTAATCTAGTATTGCCTATTCACGATTTAAATATTCAAAACAAAATTGCGAACTACCTTGATACTGAAGTAGCTAAAATTGATGCCTTAATTGACAAGAAAAATCAGCTCATAGCCATTCTCGATGAAAAGAAAAAAGCAGTAATTAATCAAGCAGTCACCAAAGGGTTAGATATGAATGTCTGCATGAAAGATTCAGGAGTTGAATGGTTAGGAGAGATTCCAAAACATTGGAAAGTGGTGAAATTGAAGTATTTAACTAATGGCTTGAAATATGGAGCAAATGAGGCCGCAGAAGATGATAATCATAATGATCCCAGATATATTAGAATAACGGATATTGATGAAAATGGAGATTTAAAAGAAGAAACATTTAGGTCAATTCCTTTGGAGGTTGCTGAAGAATATCTCTTACAAGACGGTGATATCTTACTAGCAAGGAGTGGTGCTACCGTTGGAAAATCTTTTTATATAAAAAAGAATATGGGATATCCGCATATGCTGGATATTTGATTCGTATAAGATGTAATGCTAAAATTAGTCCAAAGTATATGTATTACTATACGCTCTCTAGTCTTATTGGAATCAAATCTATATTGATAGTATACAAGCAACAATTCAAAATTTTAGCGGTAAAAAATATGCTAATATGATTGTTGTTGTTCCTAATTATGATGAACAAGAAAAAATTGTCGATTCATTAGACTCATATTTTGAAAAGTTTAATGCTCTAAAAAAGAAGGTTTTATTATCGGTTGATCTTTTAAAGGAAAAACGAGCAGCCATAATATCAGCAGCAGTTAATGGCGAGTTAAATGCAAACTTATCATGAGAATTAAGACACTAGAGCTGACCAACGTGCGTGGTTTTACACATGCAAAGCTAGAGTTTCAACCTGGGTTTAACCTCATAGTGGGTATTAATGGAGTTGGTAAAACCACTGTTTTGGAAACTTTAAGAGTGTCCTTGACGCATATTCTTAAAGAAATCAAATCCCCAATTATAAAGAGTGAATCGTTTAAGAAATCAGACATCAATATTAACACCAATCAGCTACATGTAAACACCTCATTTAAGCTTGACGATAAAGATTATGATTTCATTTATTCTAAATCAGCAAAGAATTTTACCACAATAAGCACAGAGCAGAAGAAACGCACCAAGGAAAGTACCGCAAATATCAGAGAGGAAGGTATCACATTAGAAGATATCACTGAATTCAAACCCGAAATAAAAAGAACCAGTAAGATCCCGGAATTGGGTTTGTTTTTCTCAACAAGGAGATCCTTATTAGTCAGTCAAACTTCTAAAGCTGTAAAGTCTGGACTTCTTTATGCTGCTGCCTATGTTGATGCCTTGTCTGAAACCAGAGCTTTCAATGTAAAAATGTTTGCAGAATGGTTTAAAGTAAGAAAAGAATTAGCGAAAGGTACTCCGAACCACACGAAAATTATAAAATTGATCGAACAGACCATTTATACATTTTTACCCGGTTTTTCTGATCTAGATTTAGTAGAAGATGAAATCTCAAAAGAACTGACCTTTTACATTACCAAATCTAATAAGGTCTTAAATTTTAATCAGCTTTCAGATGGCGAGAGGGGCGTGTTAGCATTGGTATTTGATATTGCAAGGAGGTTGATTATTGCCAATATGCATAGCGATAGGCCTTTAGAAGGAGAGGCGGTTATTTTGATTGATGAACTTGATTTGCATCTGCACCCCAAATGGCAAAGAACGATAGTCAGCGATTTAACGAGGACTTTCCCTAATTGCCAGTTTATTGCCACTACGCATTCACCTCAGATTATAGGTGAGGTCAATCCTAAAGCCATTAATATTATTGATAAGAATTATGAAGAAGAAGTTTATAAACCTAATGTAGCTTTTGGATTAGATGCGCAAAGAGTTTTGGAAGAATTATTAGACGCTCCAATTAGGAATGTTGACATTAATAAAAAGTTTATTGAGCTAAGTAAATCCGTTGATGATGAAAAGTTTGAAGATGCTAAAAAGCTAATATCAGAACTAAAACAAATATTGGGAGAACATGATCCAGAGCTTATTCGAACTAATTCAATGATCCAATTTTTGGAAGAAGATTTAGAGGATGAAAAAGATAGTTAAGGGAAATGAACCCAGATCGTTAACTCAACATCGTAATTCGGAACATTCAAATTATAACAATTATGCGGAAAAAGACGATCTGAGAAATTCTTTAGTTAGAGATCAAAGAGGGATTTGTTGCTATTGTATGGGAAGAATTGAAGCAACAGAGGCAAAAATGAAAATTGAACATTTTCTATCTCAGTCTTTGCATCCAGATAAAGAATTAGAATATAACAATCTATTTGGAGCCTGTTTGGGAAATATGAAAGCAAATGCTGATGAACATTGTGACACATTCAAAAAAATAAAGAATTCCATTTTCATATGTGTTCATCCGGTATCATTCATTCAGATATTGAATATAAAAATGACGGTGAGATATTTTCAAATAATGGAATTCTAAATAGTGAGTTAAATGATGTCCTTAATTTGAACTATTCTGAACTAAAAAAGGCAAGAAAAAGCACTTTAAATGGATTTATAGATTTTTACCTTAAAGGAATTAGAGGCAAATTAAATAAGGAAAAATTAGTAAGATATAGAGATAAATGGGCAGGCGATTCGCATGTTGATCAACTCCAGCCTTATTGTATGATTGTGGTATATTATCTCGAAAAAAATAGCAAACTTATAAATAGGTTTTATGAGGAATACCCAAACCAAAGAAATAGCCTTTGAGAAAAGCATTGAGCAGGTAATGTTAGCCAATGGATATGTTTCATTAGCCAGTTCTGCTTACGATAAAGAAAAGGCAATATTTCCTGAAACACTTATTTCCTTTATTCAAGTTACGCAACCTAAAGTATGGGCTAAACTGCATTCTATTTTAGGAGATAATACTGCCAATCAAATTATCTATGACCTCACCAAATGGATCGAACTAAATGGTATTCTTTCAACGCTTCGTCACGGGTTTAAATGTTATGGTAAGCAATTACAATTAGCATATTTCAAACCCTCTCATTCCATGAATGCAGAAGTGTTGGAACGCTATGGTCAGAACATTTTAGGAATTACCAGACAGTTATATTATAGCTCTCGCAATCTTAATTCAATAGATGTTGTTTTAAGTGTAAACGGTATTCCACTCATTACCCTAGAGCTTAAAAATCAATTATCACATCAGAATATCAATCATGCCAAATACCAGTATAGTCATGATCGTGATCCACGTGAACTAATTTTCGAGTTCAAGAAAAGAACCTTGGTGCATTTTGCAGTAGATACTGATCTGGTAGAAATGACAACACGGTTGGCCAAAGAAGCAACCTATTTTCTTCCATTTAACAAAGGTAATGAAGGTGGTGCAGGCAATCCGGTAGATGAGGAAGGATTGAGTTACAAGACAGCTTACCTCTGGAAAGAAGTACTGCAAAAAGATAGTTTAATGGACATCCTGGGGAAATTCATTCACCTACAAATTGATGAAAGGTTTACCGAAGAAGGAAGAAAGGTGAAAAAGGAAACCATGATTTTTCCGCGATATCACCAATTACAGGCTGTTCGAAAGATGATAAATACATCATTGTCAGATGAAGTTGGTACCAATTACTTGATTGAACATTCTGCAGGTAGTGGAAAAAGTAATACTATCGCATGGGTAGCGCATCGCCTATCTTCCTTACACAAAGCAGATAATACCAAATTATTTGACTCAGTTGTAGTAATTACTGATCGTGTGGTTTTGGATCGTCAATTACAGGATACAATCTACCAATTTGAGCATAAAAGAGGTGTAGTTTTAAAAATAGATAAAGATTCAAAGCAATTAGCAGAAGCTTTGGAGAACTCAGTACCAATTGTCATTACCACCTTACAAAAATTCCCATTCGTTACGGAACAACTTCGAAAACTTGCAGAGGAACGAGGCGAAGAATCCAAAGGATTATTAAAAACCAGAAATTACGCCATTTTAGTAGATGAAGCCCATAGTTCACAATCAGGCGAAACTGCGGCTGATTTAAAAGAGGTTCTTGGAGGTGAAGATCTAGCCCTTGAAGCAGCTACAAAAGCAGGCGAAGAAGGAGAAGTGACTTTGGAACTTTTGTATCGGAATATGGCGAAAAGAGGAAAGCAGAAAAATATAAGCTTTTTTGCTTTCACAGCTACACCCAAACACAAAACCATTAAGCTGTTTTCTACTAATGGAGAGCCTCTTCATAGATACACCATGCGACAGGCTATCGAGGAAGGGTTCATTTTGGATGTATTACAGAACTATACTTCCTATGCTACATTTTATAAACTAGTAAAAGCATCTGAAGATGATCCAAAGGTTGAGCGAAAAAAGCAGCAAAGGCTTTGGGTCGTTTTATGCGATTGCATCCACACAATATTGCACAGAAAACCGAAATTATGGTAGAACATTTCTATCAGTCTACTAGGCATAAAATAGGGGGAAGGCAAAAGCAATGGTTGTTACTGGGTCAAGGTTAGAGGCAGTTCGATACAAGCAAAGCTTTGACAAACTAATTAAGGACAAAGGATATAAAATTAAATCTTTGGTAGCTTTTTCAGGAGAGGTAATCGATGATAAAATCCCTGAAATGACCTATACAGAAGTTGGGATGAATAATGGTATTAGAGAAAAAGATCTTCCCGAAAAATTTACCACATCAGAATATCATATTCTTTTAGTGGCAGAAAAATACCAGACTGGTTTTGACCAACCTTTATTGCATACAATGTATGTGGATAAAAGATTATCAGGTATTCAAGCAGTTCAGACCTTGTCACGATTAAATCGAACGCATCCCTTAAAAGAAGATACGTTTGTATTAGATTTTGTAAATGATCGCGATGAAATTCAAGCTGCTTTTAAAACCTATTACGATGGCGCTGTGCTTGGTCAAGAGGCAGATCCTAACAATATGTATCGTATTCAACAGGAATTGCTGTTAGCTGATATATATACAACAGATGATATTGACGTTTTTACAGCTATCTATTTTAAATCAAGAGAGAAACAAAGTCACAAGGATCATGAGGAGATAAATCATATTTTGGATGTTCCTGTTGAAAGATTCAGGCAATTTTTACAGGATAATGAGGAAGAGGCTGAGTTATGGAGAGGGAAAATTACGGCATTCAAAAATCTCTATGCTTTCTTAAGCCAAATTATTCCCTATCAGGATACCGACCTTGAAAAACTCTTTATTTTTCTGCGGCATTTATCGAGTAAACTGCCTAAACGGAAAACAGGACCAAATTATAACTTTGATGATTCAGTTCGATTGGAATACTATCGATTGCAAAAAATAAGTGAAGGTTCTATAAGTCTAAATAGTAAAGAATATAAATTAGATGGTCCAACAGATGTCGGAACAGGAATAGTAAGAGAACCCGAAGTTCCGTTTTCTCGAATAATTGATGTTGTCAATAATCGATTTGGAACTGAATTTAACCAAGCAGATCAATATTTCTTTGATCAGATAATAGAGACAGCTATAGTAGATGAGGATATTATTCAAGCCGCTCAATCAAATTCTCCTGATAAGTTCACCTTAATGTTTAAAAGTATTCTACAACAACTCTTCATTGAGCGAATAGATCAGAATGAAGATATTTTCGCTCGATTTATGGAGGAAAAAGACTTTAATAAAACCGTAACGGAACTCTTAGCAAAAGAGGCATTTAAGAAAATAATGGATAAGGAAACTAAAGAACTTTAATTATTTAGTTTAATAGTTCAACTTATTCTCAATTAAAGGTTTTGAGATCGAAATTGATTCGCTATTTACCAATGCAGAATTTGGAGAAGATATTTGCTAAAAGGTCATCCGTAGTAATCTCTCCAGTGATTTCTCCTAAGTAATGTAAGGAGCGACGGATATCCATGGCCACAAAATCATTGGTGATCTGGTTGTCTATTCCTTTCAAAATATCCAATAAAGAATCCCGAGTTTTGATTAAGGAATCGTAATGACGCACATTGGTCACGATGGTGTTTCCGGTTTTAAACTTATCCAGATTCACCAGCTCCAAGATTTTGGCTTTTAATTCTTCCAAGTTTTCCTTCTTTCCAGCAGAAATAAAAATGGTATCCGGATGTTTTGACTGGAGTTCAGAAATCAATTCCTGATTCGCCTTATCTATTTTATTGGCGATTTTCAGAAAGGGAACACCCAGATTTTCCAGCTTATTCACATCTCGGTTGATCTCTACCAAATCGGTATCTCCTAAGTCAAACAAATACAGAATCAAGGAAGCAGATTTCATTTTCTCTTGGGTTCGACTGACCCCAATGGCTTCTATGGTATCGGTGGTTTCTCTCAATCCAGCCGTATCGATGAATCGGAAGATCACGCCCCCAAATTGATTTCATCTTCGATAAAATCACGGGTAGTTCCGCTATATCTGAAACAATGGCCTTTTCTTCATTGAGTAGGGCATTCAATAGGGTGGACTTTCGGCATTGGGTTTCCCGGCAATTACCGTAGGAACCCCATTTTTGATGACATTTCCTAAGTCAAAGCTGAGGATCAATTCTTCGATCACTCTCAAGAGTCGCTCTACCAATTCCTGCAACTCAGTTCTACTTGCGAATTCCACATCTTCCTCCCCAAAATCGAGTTCCAATTCAATCATGGAGGCAAAATGAATCAGTTTTTCACGCAGCTGTTGAATTTCGCTGCTGAACCCTCCTCGCATTTGACTCAATGCAGCTTGATGGCTGCTTTCCGAATCGGCATGGATCAAATCTGCTACTGCTTCTGCTTGAGCCAGATCAAATTGCCCGTTTAAGAAGGCACGTTGAGTGAATTCTCCTGGTTTTGCTGGTCTTGCACCTTTCTTTAGGAAAAGCTTGATGACCTGATTGATGATGTAGGAAGATCCGTGGGTGGAGATTTCCACTACATTTTCCTTGGTAAATGATTTGGGTGCGATAAATAAGGAGACCAGCACCTCATCGATGATTTTGTCTCCATCCCGTATGGTTCCAAAATGGATGGTATGACTTTCCTGCTTTTCCAGGTTCTTTCCGAAAAAGACCTCATTGCAAAGTTTGATGGCGTCTTTGCCAGATAGTCGGATGACAGCAATGGCACCCACTCCTTGAGGGGTTGCTAAAGCAATGATGGTATCATTCCCTTCGGAAAGTGAAAAACTCATTGTCCTCTAAAACCTTTTTTGACGATGTATCCCAATCCTTCTAAAAATTGCTCCGGTTCTCTATAGCCTGGAAGCTGGGTGATATTTTTTAGGGTAGGGTCGATGATGACGAAATTCGGAAAAGAACGCACGCGCATTACCGCAGCCATTTCCGCTTCAGAATATTTTTTACCCATGAAATCAAAGGTGCGGTTATCATCCTCTGCATTTAATTTCACTGCGTAAAATTGATCGTTGACGTAATCAATGACGCTTGATCCTTAAAAGTCAAGGCATCCATTTTTTTGCACCATCCACACCAATCGGTGTACACGTCCACTAATAGCATTTTTGGGTTTTCTTGATTTGCTGCTACCGCGTCTTCAAATTTCATCCACTTGATCTCTTCCTGAGCCTGTGCGGCAAAGCCTAAGAATAAAATGAATGCGATTAGAACTATCTTTCTCATAATTGTTTGTCTTCGAGGGATAAACCATTCTTGCTCCTTGGAAGTTCAAATGTAAATTTAGGTCTTTTACCTTTAATTAGTACACTCGCCAAAAATAGGACACCAGAAACGGCTACCATCATTCCAGCAATTGAACTATCCACTAGGTAAGCAAGGTAATATCCTGATAGTGCAATAAAAATGCCTAATCCACAAGTAAGTTTGATCAATGGCATTAATTTTTTGGTCCATAGGAATGCAGTCGATGGTGGCACTACCAATAAAGCGACCACCAAAATGGCACCCACTGCTTCAAAACTGCTCACCGTAGTATACGATACCATGGACATTAAGGCCAGATTGACCGTTTTAGAAGGAAGTCCCATCACAGTACTGAAGTTTTCATCGAAGCTGGTCAGGGTTAATTCCTTAAATAATAAGGTGATAAAACCTCCCACCAAGGCTACATTGAGTACGGCGAGATAGGTGATTCTTGGCCCAAAATTAAATCCCGAATCAGAAATCCATAGGTCAATAGGGAGGTAAGCAATCTCTCCATAGAGCACACATTCCTGATCCAGGTCCACTTTGTAGGCAAGAAGGTTGATCAGGATGATCCCAATGGCAAAGAGTAGGGTAAAGGTGATTCCGATGGAGGCATCCAGCTGAACTCTTGCTTTCTGCCGCAGCCAGTCAATCACCAAGGTGGCCAAAATGCCCAGAATTCCTGCACCAATAATTACTTCTAGCCCTCGCTGACTTCCGGATATAAAAAAGCCAATGACAATCCCCGGTAAAACGGCATGGGAAATGGCATCTCCAGTCATAGACATTTTTCGGAGCATCATAAATACACCCAACAGACCACAGGAGATTGCTATCAAGGAAGCGGTGAAAATGATTAAGAATGCGTTTTGATCAAAGGTCATCATAGTCTCTTGGTATGTTTTCTTGATGAGGATCCAGTTTAGGAAAATTCATTTTTTTCTCCAGCAATGCTTCTACTTCAGGAGTCAGGATATGTTCCAGTTTTTCAGCCGTATCGTGCACATGATCCGGAGCAATATTCATGTACTCATTGAGGTATAATTCCCATAGTCTATGGAGCCTTACGATTCGTTTTGATTCTGATTTTCCTTCATTCGTCAATATGATAAGATTCTGATTTTTAGTAATTAAACCTTTTTTGATTAAATCATTGATTGACTGTTTGCTTTTTGTTTTTGGAAAGGAAAGCTCTCATAGATTTCTTCTATGGAGAGGTATTTTTTACCATTTTCCAAACCATGATGCAGGGCCTTTAATAAGTGGTCCCGATGGGTTTTGTTTAAGTAATTTTTCCGTGATATACTTCGGAAAAGCACCCCTTTCTTGGGTGCAAAAAGAAAGGAGATAAGTGCATGCAATGAGAGGCAGACTACCACCCAAGGTCCAGTAGGCATTTGTGGCAAAACGAATGAAATATAGGTTCCGATGATGCCGGAAATCACTGAAAATAGCCCTGCTATAAGCAGAAGCTTATGTAGCCGGTCTGTCCAGAATCTAGCCGCTGCGCCTGGGGTAATCAATAAAGCAGCCATCAATACCACGCCAATAGCCTGAATCCCTATTACGACTGCCAGTATCATTAACACATTAAATATTAAACGGATAGTGCCCATGGGGTAACCTATCGCTTTACCATAATCCGGATTAAAGACCAGAAGGCTAAATTCTTTTTGGAACAAGCTCAAGCTAATGATGATCAAAACCGCCAGTCCTCCATAGATGTAAAGGTCCTCTTCCAAAATGGCAATTGCGTTTCCGAAAATGAACTGGTTGAGCCCGGCCATTTCAGGATTTCCCGATTTCTGTATGACGGTGAGCAGTACAACCCCAAAGCCAAAGAATATGGATAGGATAGAGGCAATAGTGGCATCTTCCGACAATTTGGTGTTGGTTCTGATCCAGGAAGTAAGAAAGGTTGCCAAGGCTCCCGATAAGAAGGCGCCTCCTACAATAAAAATAGGGTCTTTCTCACCTGCTAAGATAAAGCCCAAACAAATCCCTGGAAGTACCGCATGGGAGATAGCATCCCCTAGCAACGCTTTTTTATCCATAAAGCTATAGGTCCCGACATAGGCTGAGCCTAAACCAAGCAAAGTAATCCCTATCACCACAAAGGCGATGGAGCTGTCCTGAAAAGTAAAAAAGTAGAGAAAATCTTCCATATCAGCTTTTCAATGGGTTGAAGTCTTTTTGTTTGATGAGATCTGTAACCTTGGTCAAAAGATTTAATTTTCCACCATAGGTTTTGCGTAAGAGTTCCTCGGACATCACATGTTCATTGGGACCTGAAGCGACCAAGTGAAGGTTCAGCATAATGATCCAATCAAAATAATTCATAGCAGAATGGATGTCATGATGCACTACGATTACGGTTTTGCCCTGTGCAGCCATTTCCTGTAATAAGTGGAAAATGGCTGTTTCCGTAGACATGTCCACTCCAGCAAATGGTTCGTCCATTAAATACAGATCTGCTTCCTGTGCCAAAGCTCTGGCAATAAAGACCCGTTGCTGCTGGCCTCCTGACAATTCCGATATTTGTCTATTGACAAAAGACATCATCCCTACTTTTTCAAGGCAGCTTAAGGCGATGTCTTTTTCTTTTTTCCTGGTCTTTTGAATAAACCTAATTTCCCATAGGTACCCATCATTACTACATCCAAGACAGATGCCGGGAAATTCCAGTCCACCGATTCTCGTTGGGGTACGTAACTTATTCTCGACCGAACCTGGTCCAGCGTTTCATTAAATACCTTGACATAGCCGCTGCTAGGAGTGACCAATCCCATGATCGCCTTGATCAAAGTGGACTTTCCGGCACCGTTTGGACCTAAAATTCCTATGAGCTTGCCGGAGGGTAAGCTTAAATCCACATTCCAGAGCACGGGGCTTTGGTCGTAGCTGACGATTAAATCATGGATTTCAAGAATTGGGTTATCTACTTGTGTGATCATGGGTTCAGGTTTTTATAAATGGTTTGTAGGTTTGATCTCACCATTCCTATATAGGTTCCGGCTGGAGTATCAGGAGCATCTAGGCTATCGGTAAATAAGGGGCCGGCCATTACAATTTGATGATTTTGGTTGGCACATCCAGCCACCACCGCTTCAATGGCTTTGGGGGAGATGGTCTGTTCGGCAAATACTGCGTGGATATTTCGGTCCACAATAAATTGAATTAAACCGGTCAGGTCCCGTAATCCTGGTTCACTTAAGGTGGAGAGTCCTTGTAGCCCTTTTACTTCCAATTGGTAGGATTTTCCAAAATATGCGAAAGCATCATGGGCCGTAATTAATGCCTGATTACTGGATTTTAATTGGTCTACTTTGACCTGGATTTCCTGATCCAATGTCTTCAATTCGTTCAGGTATTGTGCCGTGTTTTGTTCAATCTCCTGTTTCCATTCTGGTTTCCATGCCGCTAATGCTATTGAAGTATTATTTAAGGCGATGGACCAAATTTTCAGGTCAAACCAAATGTGGGGATCTACACTGTGTGCTTCAGGGCCTGATCTTAATAATAGTTCCTCAGGCAAATTTTCAGCCGCATTGATCAGGTTTTGACTATAAGAAAGTTTTTCAAAAATCTCGGTCATTTTTCCTTCCAGAAATAAACCGTGATAGACGACCATATCTGCCTCTTGGAGTAAGTCCAGGTCTCTGACTGAAGCCTTGTATAAATGGGGGTCTACCCCAGCAGGCATCAATGCTCTGACATCCGCTTTGTCTCCTAACATATTTCGAATACCATCTGCCAAAATACTGGTGGTGGCTACTACCAGGGGTTTTTGACGTTGGGTTTTATCTTCCCTTTTACAAGAGAGGAGGCCGATCGAGAGCAGTATCAGAAATAGGATTTTTCTCATGATTGAATAGCCAAAATATTTGCTGCTACATCCTTGGACATAAAGAGTGTTTTTTTCTGATCGACCAGAATTTCCAGAGAACCATCAAACTCTACTTTGTCCAAAATTTTGATTCGTGCACCGATGTATGCACCAACTTTATCCAAGTATCTAAGGAAAGCTGCAGAGCTGTCTTTCACAGCTACAATTTGTCCGGTTTGATCTATGTCCATTTCATTCAAGGCAACTCTTGGTCTAGCTCTTACATCACCATATTCATCAGGGATAGGATCTCCATGTGGGTCGAATTTGGGATAGTTCAAATAAGCATCCAATCGCTGGATGAGTAGGGGGATTGAATGTGTTCGAGTTCCTCTGCTACCTCATGAACTTCATCCCAGGCGAACTGCAATTTGTCCACCAAGAACACTTCCCAGAGACGATGTTTCCGGATGGTTTGGAGGGCTCGTTTTTTTCCTTCTTCGGTGATGTTTACTCCATAATACTTTCTGTATTCAATGACTTCCTTGTCTCCTAGTTTTCTAAGCATATCGCTGACGGAGGCAGGCTTGGTTTTCATCTCTGCTGCGACATCATTGGTGGACACACTCTTTTTCCACCGTCAGACAGGTGGTAGATCGCCTTCAAATAATTCTCTTCAGCTGTTGTCATATTCATAGTACTCCAAATTATCTAAGGTAAAGGTAAAAAATAATTTAGATATAGCTAAATAAATATTTGATAATGTCTAAATCGACTGTGGATAAGCCATTTTTTAATGTGATTATCAGTTTAGATTAATCTAAAAAATAATTTAGTCTGTGGGAATAAAAAATATAAGCTATTGAAAAATAGCTGATTAATATTTATTGAAAGTAAGGAAAAGGCAATTTTCTGCGGAAAGACTGGAGAAAAAGGAGTTTCCATTTCGCTTAAATTAGTGTAATCGGAAGTGGTGGAGTGGATAACTTTTGTGGATATCCACAAGAGATTAGAATGATAGAAGTTGCTCGAGGGTGGAAAGCATTTGTCCTTCTTGGGAACTCCAAAGGACTTCTTCTCCTGGTTGATTTATAAAAAACGGGTTTTTTATTGCAGCTAAAAATTGAGCGATGGCTACATCCATGCTATCAAAATCTAGTTGAACCCCTCCTTGATATTGATCTATAAAAGCTTTCCATTTTTCATTGGGACTGATCAACACAGGGGTGTGCAATGCCATTGCTTCAAAAATTTTGGTGGGCATTTTGGAAGAGATCGCTTCATGGGATTGATAAGGCAACAAACAAAAATCTGCCGCACTGATTTCCTCTAAAATCTCTTCATGATCTACCGGAGTATCGGTTATTTTCAAGTGGATTCCCGGGTGGGATCCCACTTCTATTTCCAGTTTTTTCCGGAAGCTTGGTAAGGGGATGTGACCGATAATTATAAGCCTTGAATTTGGGAAGACTTCTTGGATTTGTTTGAAGAATTGAATCCCTTGAATGGTTCCAAAAGCTGGTGTGATCGTTCCTGAGATCAGGAATTGAAATTCTCTTTTTTCGGAGTAATCCAACCGGGATCCAGAGACTAGGTTTCCTGCGAACTTATTCTCCAAAATTAAGAAGGGTTTCTTTTCCGGCATTTGTGGGACATAGCATGCTTCTGCTAAAAAGTAACAATCCACCCCTTTTATGGATTCTAAATTTTGTATTATTCTAAGAGCATTTGAACGCTGGTAATTGGATAAATCGGGGTTTAAATTTAGGTTTAGCGCATAGTTTTCCTGTACATCATAGATCAGTTTATATCCCAGTATTACTTTCAATAAAGCAGCGGTTGCCAGGTATTCATAGGTACAAACAATTAGGATTTTTGGACGGGTTTGGACCAAGGTTTTGAGAAATCTGAATTGTGAGAAAAATCTTTCCCAAGTTGAGTATCGGTTTGAAAGTGATGGGAAAAACCGGACTTCGGGTATACTTTCCTCGATTTTAGAGGAAAATCCTATGATGTTTAGGGTGTATTTGTTTGATTCGCGCAGTGAATTGCCGAGCTTTTCCCAAGCCCTCGTATCTTTGAGAGGTTTGAGGCTAGAAGCTATTAAAACGGGAATTTTTGAGGCTTTGCTTTGACCCATAAACGAAACTAATTAAAATAATGGAACTGAAAACCATCATCGAAAATGCTTGGGAAAACCGAGAACTATTAACGCAGAAAGAAACACAAATTGCTATAAAGACGGTTATTGCTGATTTGGATGCCGGACAAACCCGGGTAGCCGAACCAATGGAAGATGGAAGTTGGAAGGTAAATGACTGGGTAAAAAAGGCGGTGATTCTTTATTTCCCAATCCAAAAAATGCAGACTATTGAGGTTGGGCCTTTTGAATTTCATGATAAAATGGCATTGAAAACCAATTATGCCAAGCAAGGGGTTAGAGTGGTTCCTCATGCAGTAGCTCGATATGGTGCTTACTTGGCGAGTGGAGTAGTGATGATGCCAAGTTATGTTAATATTGGTGCATATGTGGACGGTGGCACGATGGTTGATACTTGGGCTACGGTAGGATCTTGTGCGCAGATCGGTAAAAATGTTCATTTAAGTGGTGGTGTAGGTATCGGAGGAGTTTTAGAGCCTGTTCAAGCAGCTCCCGTCATTATTGAAGACGGAGCATTTATCGGTTCCAGAGCGATCATTGTAGAGGGAGTCAGAGTATGTAAAGAGGCGGTAATTGGAGCTGGAGTTACATTGACAGCAAGTTCAAAAATTATTGACGTTACGGGTCCAGAACCTGTAGAATATAAAGGAATTGTTCCAGAAAGATCTGTGGTGATTCCAGGCTCACTTCCAAAAGAATTTGCAGCGGGTACTTATCATGTTCCTTGTGCAATTATCATTGGAAAGAGAAAAGCTTCTACCGATCTAAAGACATCACTGAATGATGCGCTAAGAGATAATAGTGTAGCAGTTTAAACCAACTAAAATGAAAAAGTTAAATCAAGTCCTTTTGATGGCGGCGTTGTCAGGGGTTTTATGGGCTTGTTCCAAACCGGATGAAAACCCGGGAGATCAGTATTTTAATTCAGGAAATTACGCGGAAGCTGTTTCTGAATATTCCGAAACTTTAAAGTTTAACCCCAATGATGTTCGAATGCTTTACAATAGAGGAAGAGCATACGAAGAACAGAATCAATTTGAAAATGCCAAAAATGATTTTGAAAAGGCATTGGAAATTGAACCCAATAATATTCAGGTATTATTGAGCTTGGCAAACCTGCATCATAAAGAGAAAAACTTCACCAATGCATTGCTTTATTCAAGTAGGGCAGAAGAGGTTCCCGGAGCCCCAGCGATGGCTTCTTTTATCAAAGCGAGAGCATTGCACCAAATGGGGAAATCCGAGGAGGCTTTGACTTCCTATGCGGATGCAATCAAAAGAGATAAAGATTTTGGTCAGGCTTATTACAATAGAGGCTTATTAAAAGTGGCTATTGGGAATATCGGGAGTTCTTGTGAGGATTTTCAATTAGCCAGGTCATTGGAATATCCAGGCGCTCAGGAAGCCATGGACAAGTATTGTAAATAAAAATAAAACCGGCTTAGGCCGGTTTTTTTATGTTCTTTTTTTTACGCTATTCCCATTTTCCTAGGAATGATCATGTGGTTCTTCAGCTTGATGATCGCATAAATTCTCAGATGCCAATCTTCCAGAACCTCCACAGGTCCTACAGGCGCTGACTTCTTTTAACGACCCCTCACAAACGGGACAAGTAAGTCTACCTTTTCCACTACAGCGCTCACACTCGAAATATTCCACAATATTGAAAATATTTCTTTTGGTTATCATACCCGTGCCGCCACATCTACTACAACCTACCACACCTTTGGCTTTGCAATAATCACAGTCCTGTTGGATTTCTTTATTGCCATCACAGGTGAAACATACTTTGTAGCGGTATCCTTTTCTATCACATAATTGGCAAGTTTGAATATCACGCAAGGGACCTTCTAATTTCTTTTGAAGTTCCTGGGCACCTTTGTAATGATCTCCTGTAAATCCTGACAGTTCTAAATACTTGTTCAGGAAATTCGCGGAGTTATCATATTGCCCTAAATGGTAAAGTGTTTCTGCAAAGTAATAGGGCATTTCCTCCGGAAGAGGTAATCCCGAGTCGATTAAGTTCCTGAATATGCCATTTGCAGTTTCATAATCACTTCGTTCAATAGCTGCCACTGCACTTTTCATCCAACTGTCCGTTTGTCCTAAATTCGGCCCAATTTGCGCCTTAGCGGTGAAACCCAAGGAAAGGAAAAGAGATAGGAAGAAAAAGATATAGGTGTAGAATGTTTTGGTATTCACTTTCGGATCTATCATTTAATACAGCAATAAAGATAGATCATTTGAAAAGTAAAAGTTAATCTTTACTAAGTGGTTTGGTAATGGTTTTTTATTGAAAATGGATTTTGTAAAATAAAAATTGTCTTTATTTTAGGCATGGAATAGAGTTTAGCATTATGTATTGCTTTAACTACCTATTTTCATATAATTTTAGTTTTATTGATTTAACAATTTAATCCAAACGATTATGGCAAAACCAATCACAATGATTGAAAGTATCGGTCCGGTAATGAAAGAAAAATTGGCGGCTGCAGGAGTTTCCTCAGTAGAGGGTTTATTGGAAAAAGGCGCTACGAAAGCAGGAAGAAAAGCAATTGCCGATGCATCTGGAATCGCCGAAGGTAAAATTTTGGATTGGGTAAATATGGCTGACCTATTTAGAATAGATGGAGTAGGAAGTCAATTCGCCGAATTATTGAAAGCTGCAGGAGTAGATACGGTGAAGGAACTCAGAAACAGAAACCCTGAAAACCTACATGCAGCTTTGGTGAAAACCCAAGAGGAAAAAGGCCTGACAAGAGCTGTGCCTGCAGCCTCTCAAGTAGCCAAATATGTGGAGCATGCTAAAACGCTAGAGCCAATAGTCACCTACTAAGTTTTTTAACAACTTGATCTTATAGAAAACCTTTTTGCTGATCGCATCAAGGTTTTTTTGTAGTTTAGAACCCTAATCTTATCTCCCATGAGTAAAACTGAAGCATTTAAAAAGCTCCTTGCTGAAGGTCAGGTCTATAAAAAGATTTCATTGTTTTAGGTACAGGTATTTTAGATGGATATCCTGTTCCTCATGCTCAGGTAAAGGTTCCTTTAAAAACCATGAACAGACATGGATTGATTGCAGGGGCTACGGGTACTGGGAAGACGAAGACTTTGCAAGTGATTTCCGAGCAACTTTCACTCAAAGGAGTACCTTCTGTGGTCATGGACCTGAAAGGAGATCTTTCTGGATTGGCACAACCAGGGCAATTGAATGATTTTATTCAAAAGCGTTCTGATGTAATTGGAGTAGACTACCAACCCAGTGGGGTACCAGTGGAATTAATGTCCATTTCAGAAGAAAAAGGAGTAAAATTAAAGGCTACCGTGTCTGAATTTGGACCGGTATTGATTTCCCAGATTTTGGATCTAAATGATACACAGCAAGGAGTAATCGCCGTAGTTTTTCGCTATTGCGATATGAATTTGCTGCCTCTGGTGGATTTGAAGGATCTGAAAAGGGTACTTCAATTCATTTCGAATGAGGGAAAAGAGATCATTAAGAAAGAATTTGGACAAGTTTCATCGGCTTCGGTGAATACCATCATGCGTAAAATCATTGAATTGGAGCAACAAGGAGCAGAACGGTTCTTTGGGGAACGATCCTTTGAGGTTCAGGACTTTGTAAGGCAAAAAGATGGGAAAGGCGTGGTGTCCGTGATTCGATTGACTGACATTCAGAGCACACCAAAATTGTTTTCCACCTTTATGCTGAGCTTGCTTTCCGAAATTTATGAAACCTTCCCGAACAAGGAGATGCAGACCAACCAAAACTCTGCCTGTTTATCGATGAAGCCCATTTGGTATTTTCTACTGCTTCAAAGGATCTGTTGGAAAAAATCGAGGCCATCGTAAAGCTGATCCGTTCCAAAGGGGTAGGGGTGTATTTTTGTACTCAAACTCCTACCGATGTTCCCGAAAGCATCTTGGGTCAATTGGGACTTAAAGTGCAACATGCTCTAAGGGCATTTACTGCGAAGGACCGAAAAGCCATTACCAAAACCGCAGAAAATTACCCGGATTCCGAGTTTTACGACACCGCGAAAGTGCTCACCCAGATGGGGATTGGGGAAGCATTGATTACTGCTTTAAATGAAAAAGGAATTCCTACTCCTTTGGCTCAAACCTTAGTGAGAGCCCCTATTTCCAGAATGGATATTCTTACCAACCATGAAATAGATGACTTGGTCAGTCAATCTGATTTAGTCAAGAAATACAATGAAGACATGGACCGGGAAAGTGCGTTTGAAATGCTGGAAGATAAATTGAATCAAGTGGAGAAAGAGCAAGAAAAAGCCACACTTCCGAAGCCTGCAATTCCCAAACCCAGACCCAGGGCGAAAGAAGAAGAATCTCTATTTGAGGAATTGAGCAAGAACACCATGGTAAGGCAGTTAGGAAGGAACCATATTCCGGGAATTGACCCGTGGAATCTTAGGTTCATTTACTGGTAGAAGAAGGTAGTTGTAAGTTGCTTATATTTAATTTGTTATAGATTTGAAAATAGCTGTTATCGGAGGAGGTGCTGCAGGTTTTTTGCTGCCATTCATGCCAGTAAAAAGGAAGTTCAGTTACTATTTTCGAGAAGTCACCCAAGTTATTATCCAAGGTAAAAGTCTCTGGTGGGGGCAGGTGTAATGTGACCCATAAGCCATTGGAAATCTCCAAATTGGTCAAGAATTATCCGAGAGGTGAGAAATTCCTGAAGAAGGTGTTTCGCCATTTTAAAAGTGAGGATACCATCAATTGGTTTGAATCCCGTTCAGTTCCTTTGAAAGTGGAAGGGGATGGAAGAATGTTTCCCGTGTCGGATGATTCTCAAAGCATTATTGATGCCTTATTGAAGGAAGCTAATCAATTGGGGATCCAGATAAAAACCTCTACTGGAATCAAAGCAATACAGAATCAAGGCAATTCCTTTTTGTTGGAGACCAACCAAGGGGAGTTAACCTTCGATGCGGTGATCGTGGCTGGAGGTGGTCATCCCAAATTGGAGGGCTATTCATTTCTTAAAAAGCTGAAACATTCCATCGTCAGTCCAATTCCTTCCCTGTTTACGTTTAATACGCCTCAGGAACCGATCAAGAAATTGATGGGTATTTCTATGCCTGATGCGCATGTTAAAATTGAAGGAACTAAGCTGAATTACCAAGGCCCATTATTAATTACCCATTGGGGGGTATCAGGTCCAGCGGTGCTAAAATTGTCAGCATTTGGGGCAGAATGGCTTCATGAAAAAAATACCATGCCCGTGCCATCATCAATTGGAATTCAGATTTTAATGAAACCAAGTATCTGGAGCATTTAATGGCTTATGCTACATCTCATCCAGCTAGAAAGGTCATTAACTATCCTTTGTTTGAGGTTCCCGGACGGTTATGGGAGTACCTGTGTAATCGTTCGGAGATTGAATTGAATCAAACTTTCAATGGATTGAGTAAAAAGCAGTACAATAAGTTGGTACAGAACCTTTTTTGCCATATTTTGAACATCGATGGCAAAACGACCTTTAAAGAAGAGTTTGTGACTGCCGGAGGAATAGCTCTACAAGAGGTAAATCCTAATACAATGGAGAGTATGTATCACCCGAATCTATACTTTGCCGGAGAAATCTTAAATATTGACGGAATCACTGGAGGCTTTAATTTTCAGGGTGCCTGGTCCACAGGATATTTAGCCGGAATCTCATCAGTAAATAGCAGTATATGATCAAACTTTACCCTGAGTTAAATCAGAAAATCCTTGAAATCGCGGACGGAGACGAAGAGTTCAAGGTGGAATTGACCAAAGCGATTCATCTAGGCTTAGTTGAATTAAAAACGGTTTATTCGGAAGGCCACGCAGAACAAGATGAGGTGAAAATCCAACAGATACGCCATAAGTTAAAACCTACTCTTTCCATGTTTGAGTTTGAAGATTTGATCGTTGAAATGCAGAATGGAAAAGAAATAGTGGAGTCTGAAGGTTTCACTGATCACTTTTCAAGCCATGTGGGTCAACTAAACCATCTTTTGGACAATGCAATTTATAATGTTAGCCTGCTTTTAAAATAAAAAAGGAGTCGCACCTGCAACTCCACTTTTTAAATTATTTTTACCCTATGAAGAAAGCCCAAAGGTAAAAGGGCCTTTTTTACCGTTGATTACCATAGCATGAACTTCTTGTAAAGGAATTCTTATTTAATACGATGCCTATTGTTCCTTCCACTTATCCCGGTCCTCCATCCTTTTTATTTAATGGCCACTTGGAAACCATTGTTCCCAGTCTTTATAGAAAGGTAAATCAGGTAAACTTTGAGCGTGAACGAATAGATACTCCGGATGGGGATTTTTGAATTTGGATTGGTCTAAAGTAGGTTCTAATCGTCTATTGATCATTTCACATGGCTTGGAGGGAGATTCCAATCGACACTATGTGAAAGGATTGGTAAAGCTGTTTAATCAACAGCAAATAGATGTCATGGTGTGGAATAACAGAACTTGTGGTGGGGAAATCAATGACCTCCCAATCCTCTATCATCATGGTGCAAGCTATGATTTAGATACCTCTATACAATATGTCTTAAAAACAGGAGCTTATACTGATATTTATTTGACTGGAATCAGCATGGGAGGTGCTCAAACATTAAAATATTTAGGGGAGAAATCCAGTGATCTGCCTCAGGAAATTAAGAAGGCGGCAGTCTATTCCACTCCTTGCAACCTTCCTTCTAGTGCAGCCACATTAAAGCTGAAATCCAATACCTTTTATAAAAAGCGATTTTTGGGAAAGCTTAAAAAGAAAATTGCTGCTAAAGCTTCTCAATTTCCAGAACTGATCAATTTAGAATTACTGGAGAAGGTTCAGGATTTTGATTCCTTTGATACGCTTTTTACTGCTAAACTTCATGGATTTAAAGATGCAGCGGATTTTTATCAATCGGTCTCCGCGGATAATTGGATGAAGGATATTAGCATTCCTACTTTGATCATCAACGCAAAAAATGACCCACTTTTAGGACCTGAGTGTTACCCTATTGAATTGGCGAAGGAAAAGCCAGAAATCTATTTGGAAATGCCTGATAGAGGAGGACATACAGGCTTTTTACTGAAAGGAAATGAATTTACTTGGGCCGAATTAAGGTTGCTTGAATTTTTGATAGGTAAAAACTAAACTTGGAATTGTTAGTTTTGATATAAATTAATAGAACCCCCATGAGAACCCTTTTTTTGTGGCAGCATTTATTTTGATTTCTGTCACTGCATTATCTATTTACTTCTTTGGCTTCGGATATAGTTTTTTGGCCATTCTTTTGGGATTGCTGGTGGTGGGGCTATATGATGTGCTACAAACAAAACATGCGATTTTAAAGAACTTTCCTATTGTGGGACATTTTAGGTACATGTTTGAGGCGATTTCTCCAGAGATTCAACAATATTTTATAGAAAGTAATACAGATGGAAGACCTTTTAGTAGAAATTTGAGGTCTTTGGTCTATAGAAGAGCCAAAAATGTAAACGATACCCATCCATTTGGAACGCAAAGGGATCTGGGGGGTGAGGAGTATATGGCCTTACGCCATTCTATTTATGCCGTAAAGCCTATTGAGGAAGAACCTAGAATTTCCATTGGAAGTGATTTCTGTACCCAGCCCTATTCTGCTTCTATTCTTAATATTTCAGCCATGAGTTTTGGCTCCCTGAGTTCCAACGCGATTTTGGCATTGAATAAAGGTGCGAAAAAGGGTGGCTTCTTTCACAATACAGGAGAAGGAGGAATCAGTAATCACCATCGTGAAGGGGGAGGAGATCTCGTTTGGCAAATTGGAACAGGTTATTTCGGCTGTAGGGATGAGGAAGGAAATTTTGACCCTGAAAAATTTAAGGAAAAGGCGAATTGGCCACAGGTCAAAATGATTGAGATCAAGCTTTCCCAAGGCGCAAAACCAGGACATGGGGGAGTATTGCCTGGAGTGAAGAACACCAAAGAAATTGCCCATATCAGGGGAGTAAAGCCTGGAGAGACCATTTTATCACCTCCCGCACATACCGCATTTTCTGGTCCCAAAGGATTGGTGGAGTTTGTAGGGAAGCTTAGAAAACTTTCTGGTGGCAAACCCATAGGGTTCAAACTTTGCATAGGCAGAACAGAAGAATTTGTGAATGTCTGCAAGGAAATGGTTGCCCAACATGTCTGGCCAGATTTTATTACCGTGGATGGAGCAGAAGGCGGAACGGGTGCAGCTCCATTGGAATTCTCAGACAGTGTTGGTCTTCCTTTGGAACCTGCATTGATTTTTGTGAATGGTACGTTGGAGAAATACCACCTCAGAGAGCATATCCGGATCATAGCTTCTGGAAAAGCAATTTCAGCTTTTTCTATCCTTAAAAACATTGCTTTGGGTGCGGATATTTGTAATTCTGCACGGGGTTTTATGTTCAGTTTGGGATGTATCCAGGCTTTACGTTGCAATACCAATGAATGCCCAACAGGAGTTGCCACCCAAATGGCGAGTCTTACTAAAGGTCTGGTAGTGAGTGATAAAGCGGAAAGGGTCTATAACTTCCATAAAAACACGGTGCATGCCGTCCAGGAATTACTGGGGGCCACCGGTCATACCCATACTTCTGAGATCAGTATCCACGACCTGGTGAAGGGAGATGAGATGGTGAAACTGGCCAACCGATATTTCCCGGATACAGTGAATACCCAGGTGTAGTTAAAGTCATTATTTCTTATTGAAATCGTTTCAATGCCAATTCAGCCACGGTACCTCCAGTGGAAAGTGAGCTAGTAGCTGCTGGAGAAGGAGCATTTAATACGTTGATGGCATGTGCAGACTCCCTGATGGCAAAATCATCTAATAAACCTCCTGTTCTGTCGCAGGCTTGTGCCCGTACCCCAGCACCTCCATCTTCCAAATCAGAAGATTGAATTTCGGGGATCAATTCTTGAAGCGCTTTGGTAAACGCTGCCTTAGAAAAAGATCTATACAATTCCCCAAAACCCGTTTGCCAGTATTTTGCCGCTACTTTTTGAAATCCAGGCCATGCTAAACTTTCGGCCAATTCCGCTAAATTGATTTGGGATTTCTTATATCCTTCTCTTTTGAAAGCAAGTACCGCATTTGGTCCTGCTTCCACGCCACCCTTTTTCATTCGGGTATAATGAACTCCTAAAAAGGGGAAATTAGGATCTGGAACAGGATAAATAAGATTCTTGACTAAATACTCTTTCTCTTTTTTCAGTTTGTAATATTCACCTCTAAAAGGTATGATTTTGACATCGATAGGATCTGATTCATTCATCTGGGCTACCTTATCTGAATAAAGTCCGGCACAGTTAATCACCAATTTACATTGAAATTGCCCTTTTGAAGTTTCAATGTAATTGATGTTGTCTTTGTGATTGATAGTTAGTACCTTATGGTTTAAAAATATTTCCCCTCCAGCTTGTAAAATCTTTCTTCCATAGGCAATGGCGACGTTAAAATAGTCTACGATTCCCGTTTGAGGGACGTGGATGGCGGCTACACCGGTACAATGGGGTTCATACTCTTTTAACTCATCAATCGTAATAGATCTGGTTCCGGTCAATCCATTTTGAAGACCTCTTTCCAGCAGATTATTTAAGAGAGGAATTTGTTCATCTTTCGTGGCTACGACGACTTTGCCCGTAATTTCGTAAGGAATCTTTTCCTCTTCACAGAACTGGATTAATTCATGATAACCATTGATGCAGTTGGTCGCCTTTAAGGAACCTGGTTTATAATACAGGCCAGAATGGATCACCCCACTGTTGTTTCCAGTTTGGTGTTTTGCTAGTTGATCTTCTTTTTCCAGGAGGGCAATTTTCAGAGCAGGGTTTGATTGTAGGATTTTTAGGCCAGTGGCCAACCCAACAATTCCTCCACCAACAATGACAATGTCGTAAATCATGCGTAGTTTATTTATGGGGCAAATATACAAGCCCGTTTCTCATTTTCATGAGCTTCATTTCATATCAAATGAAGCAACTTGTGAATTTTTAACAAAACTTGGACAATTACTCCGATAAGAGAATTTATCTTGCAGTTGAAATTGAGCCAGGAACTCTACTACGAATGATCCGCAACCTTCTTTTTTTATTCACCTTCCTGTTATTTTCTGAAGCCTCTGCACAATTTATTGTCCAAGGTAAGGTCACTGATGCTGAAACAGGAGATCCCATTCCGTTCGCCTCTGTACTCTTAAAAGGGACTACTTTGGGGATGAATACAGATTTTGAGGGAAATTATTCATTGAGTGCCAAATCATTGCCTGATAGCATTGTGGTGAGCTACATAGGGTATTTGACTCAGTCCAAACCCCTCTCAAATCAAGCGGAACAAACTTTGAATTTCCAGTTAAGGCCAAGTGATTTTCAATTGGAGGCTTTTGTTTTTGAGGCTGGAGAAAACCCGGCATTTGAGATTATCCGAAAGGCAGTAGCAAAGAAAAAGAATTTGATAAACGTTCCTTAATGGCTTATGAAACAAAGAACTATACCAAGATCGAGATTGATATAGACCATGTAGCAGAAGAATTTGCACAACGAAGGTCAGTTCGTAAAGTCACCGCAGTTTTGGATAGTATCAAGCAGCTGACCAATGATGAAGGAGAGAAAATCTTACCGATATTTTTCTCCGAAACCCTCTCTAAATTTTATTATAGAAACAATCCCGAATTACGAAAAGAAATCGTAGAGAAGTCCCGAGTGACCGGAGTAGGGATTACAGATGGATCCACCACTTCTCAGATTACCGGTTCGGTGTTTCAGGAGTATAATTTTTACAAAAACTGGTTGAGTATCCTGGAAAAAGACTTTGTTTCTCCCATTGCGGATGGGTGGAAAGCCTTCTACGACTATGATTTAATGGATTCGGTTTTGGTGGGACAAGACAGTTGTTATATGCTGCAGGTATATCCAAGGAGGGAACAGGATCTGGCATTTAGCGGAACCATTTGGATCAATAAGGAAACGTATGCACTCAAGCAGGTCGACCTGACGATCCCAAAAGAAACAAATCTAAACTTTGTGGAGCGTATCAAGATTCAGCAGGAATTGGTTCCAACCCCTCCAGGGCCACTGATTCCTTCCAAAAGTAGAATCCAAATAAAAATAGGGCAGGTGACACCCAAAACTGCTGGCATGTTGGCTAAATTTTATACTTCCTCCGACAGTTTAAAATTAAATGACCCTGCACCTACCTCGTTTTTTAATCAAGCGGTAGTGTTAAAGCCAGATTTCAATACGGGAAATGAAGAATTTTGGAGGACCAATCGTCAAGATCCTTTGAGTTCGGAGGAATTGGCGGTTTTACAAATGGTGGATACGCTCAAAAGAATTCCGGTTATCCGTTTTTATACCGAAGGACTGAAGTTTTTGCTACAGGGTATTTGCCTGTAGGTAAAATGGATTTGGGTCCTTGGCCAGGTTTTTTCAACTACAATAATGTAGAAGGGATACGATTAGGGGTTGGCGGCAGAACCAACCTAAAATTTTCTAATAAATGGTTATTACAGGGATATTTGGCCTATGGTTTTAAAGATGAACGATTTAAATACACCGGATCTGTAACACGGGTATTGGATCGAAACCGATGGACCACCATGCGTTTGGGCTCCCAGCGGGAAATAGAGCAGGTAGGATTGGAAATTGCGAGTTTGGAAGGGAATAGCATTTTCCTTGCTGCAAGTAGGTTTGGTACGCTTAGACGTGCATACATGAGTACCAAACATGAATTGAATTTCCAACGGGAGTTTTTCAAAGGGTTTTTATTCAGCGCTGCTGTCAATGTGGCTCAGTTTGAACCCTTGTATGATTTCTATTATTTAGATAAAGATACTCGGGATTACCGATCAAGATTTGAGACTACTGAAGCAAGATTTGCCCTTCGTTATGGAAGGGATGAAATTGTCATCATCAATGATAACGAGCGGGTTTCATTTGGACCTTCCAAATGGCCAATAGTCCAATTGAATTATGCCAGAGGGTTGAGATGGCTGGGAGGGGATATCACCTACGACAAACTGAGTTTTTACCTATATCAGCGTCTCAATATGGGGATGTTGGGTGTTTCAAGGTATGAACTGGATGCAGGAAAGGTGTTTGGAGAAGTACCCTATCCCATTTTGAAAAACCATTTGGGAAATGAGACCCTGTTTTATACTTCAGCGGCCTTCAATACCATGAATTTCAATGAATTTGCCTCAGATCAGTATTTGAGTTTACGGTACCGACACTTTTTTGAAGGGTTTCTATTGAATAAAATTCCATTGATTAAAAAATTGAAATGGAGAGCAGTGGCTAATGCTAATGTATTATTTGGCTCTGTACGTCAGGCAAATATTGATAATGCTCCGACTTCAGATCCTGCAGGTAACCCATTGGAGACCTTTGGAAGACTTGATCCAACCAAACCTTATGTGGAACTTGGCTATGGGATAGAGAACATCTTTAAGTTTTTCCGAGTAGACTTCTTCCATAGAATGACCTATCTGGATAGTCCTGAGGCAAAGCCATTTGCGGTAAAAATAAGCGCACAGATAATTCTTTAGTCGTTTTTTTACTTTAGTTGAATGAAAAATAAAAGAACTTTCTTCTACCCAATTTTGGTCATTTTTTGTGCCTTATTTTTCTTTATTTCTATAGAAAGTAAGTCTCAGACCGAGCCTGAGAAGTTCACAGCAAAAAATGCGATTTATCTTGAAGTTGGCGGAAGTTCTGGAAGATACGCGGTCAACTACAGCAAGATTTTTCATCAAATAGGAAAGCTAAGTCTAAATGCAAGCGCGGGATTTTCCATTTGGCGTAATCAACTAAATGATTTCAAGACGATTTGGCTTCCAGTTATTCCTTTGGAGGCCACTGCGCTATATGGCAAGTCAAACCATCATTTAGAAATGGGGTTGGGAATCACTTCATTCTTAGATAGAACTTTAACCATTGATTCGGATACATTTGAATTCAATGACAAAGTGGTATTTGGTGCTTATATTCCTCTAAGAGTCGGATATAGATACCAAAAACCAGAAGGTGGATTCTTTTTCAGGGTTGGCTATACGCCAATTATTGACTTTCCGCCAAGAACAGGAGGTAATTGGTCTTTCAACCCATATCATGCAGGATTGAGTTTTGGGAAAAGTTTTTAAAATGGTTGAATGTATTTTTCACCAGATTAGCTGATGCCTTGGCAGTTTAATGGAGGATGAAAATCACAAACTAATAGGTATTGAATTTAAAATTGCCGATTTTTAAATTACAAAATTGGATTTAAATGGCTACAGTTGAAAACTTAAGAAATGGATTGATCGATAAAATACTTTCAATCAATAACAGGGAATTCCTAGAAGCCCTTGACAAACTCATTTCCTCAAGCTCACCTGAGCTAGATCAGAAGGAATTAACAAAAGTACAAAAAACTTTGTTGGAAATGAGTGTGGAAGATATTAAAAAGGAAACTTGATTTCTCAAGAAGCAATGGACAAAAGAAATCTTGAATGGTTAAACGAGATGTAATTTGGACCAAAACTGCAGACCTTCAGCTCGTTGGAGTTTTAGAGTACTGGGTCAATAGAAATAAATCAACTTCCTTTTCCAAAAAACTTGTAAGGTTAGTTTCCAAAAGAACCAAAGAGATTTCAGAACAACCATTTATTTACAAATCAATTGATTTCAAAGAGATTAGAGTAGCCTCATTGGTTAATTTCAATATCTATTACAAAATCACTGATTCACAAATCATCATTATGGCATTTTGGGATAACCGACAAGACCCAAAAAAACTATTGAAACTTCTTAAAAACCAGAGTTGACTTTTCCTTTTATTTTGAATCATAGTTTTTGAAATTGATTACTTTCATCTTTTTATTCTTTCAAACCAAGTGCATTTGAAAATAGAATTAAACTTCGCCCAAGCAGCTTTTGCCGCCAAAGATTCTGAAAACACTGTCCTTATCATTTGTACCCTGAAGAAATAACGATTCTTTTCATTATTCACCTCCCTGAAATTTTTTGGTTGCAAGAGCTATTTGCATATTTGCAACTTAAACCAAATGCCTGTTTGTATGGGCAGAAATAAATGTACAAATGTCACAACTAATTAAAATCACTCTTCCAGATGGCACTGTGAAAGAGTTTGAAAAAGGAACTACCGGTCTACAGATTGCTGCCAGTATCAGCGAGGGTTTAGCAAGGAATGTTCTAGCCGCAAAAATAAATGGACAAGTTTGGGACGCTACTCGTCCTATCTTAGAAGATGCTTCAGTTCAACTTTTAACTTGGAATGATGGAGAGGGTAAAAACACCTTCTGGCATTCTTCTGCCCACTTGTTGGCAGAAGCTTTGGAAGCACTTCACCCAGGCATCAAATTCGGTATCGGTCCACCGATAGAAACAGGTTTTTACTACGATGTGGATTTCGGGGATAAAACCCTAGACGGTTCTGAGTTGGAAGCCATTGAAAAGAAAATGGTGGAATTGGCTCGTGAAAAGAATGAATACATCCGAAAAGAAATTTCCAAAAAAGACGCAGTAGCATATTTCCAGGAAAAAGGAGATGAATACAAACTGGATCTTTTGGAAGGCTTGGAGGATGGATCGATCACCTTCTATGAGCAGGGAAATTTTACGGATTTATGTAGAGGTCCTCATATTCCAAATACAGGGTTTATCAAAGCTGTAAAGCTGACCAATATCGCCGGGGCTTATTGGAGAGGGGATGAGAACAGAAAAATGCTGACCCGTATTTATGGAGTGACTTTTCCAAAAGCCAAGGAACTGACCGAATATCTAGCGCTGATTGAAGAAGCCAAAAAGCGTGATCATAGAAAATTGGGCAGAGAACTTGAATTGTTCACATTCTCTGAAAAGGTAGGAATGGGACTTCCATTATGGTTGCCAAAGGGGACTTTATTGCGTGAGCGTCTGATCAATTTCATGAAAAAGGCGCAGGATAAATCCGGTTACCAGCAGGTGACTACTCCACATATTGGCCACAAAGTTTTGTATGAAACTTCTGGGCATTATGAGAAGTACGGAAAAGATTCATTCCAGCCAATTGCTACTCCGCATGAAGGAGAGGAGTTTTTGTTGAAACCGATGAACTGTCCACATCACTGTGAGATCTACAAGCATAAACCGCATTCATACAAAGAATTGCCGATCCGCTACGCGGAATTCGGAACTGTTTACAGATATGAGCAAAGTGGTGAATTGCATGGATTGACCCGAGTAAGAGGCTTTACTCAAGATGATGCCCATATTTTCTGTAGACCCGATCAGGTAAAAGATGAGTTTATCAAAGTCATTGATTTGGTGTTGTATGTATTCAATGCATTAGGCTTTGAAGACTATACTGCTCAAATTTCACTGAGAGACCCTGAAAATCCTTCCAAATATATAGGAGGAGATGAAGCTTGGAATAAAGCAGAATCAGCGATTATTGAAGCAGCTGCTGAAAAAGGATTAGAAACTGTCACTGAATTGGGAGAAGCAGCGTTTTATGGCCCTAAGCTTGATTTTATGGTCAAAGATGCGTTGGGTAGAAAATGGCAGTTGGGAACTATCCAGGTAGATTATCAGTTGCCAGAACGTTTCCAATTGGAATATATTGGGTCGGATAATCAAAAGCATAGACCGGTGATGATCCACAGAGCACCTTTTGGTTCTTTGGAGAGGTTTGTTGCCGTTTTAATAGAACATTGTGCGGGTAATTTCCCATTATGGCTTGCTCCTGAGCAAATTAATATTTTGCCTATTTCTGAGAAGTATGTAGATTATGCTGAGGAAATCAAGAATATCTTGGATGAAGCAGGAATTACTGGTTCAATTGATAATCGTGATGAGAAAATCGGTCGAAAGATTCGTGATTCTGAGGTGAAAAAAGTGCCGTTCATGTTAATTGTAGGTGAAAAAGAGAAGGAGGAGCGGAAACTTTCAGTGAGGAAGCATGGTCAGGGTGACCTGGGTAACTACTCTCCGGAGGAGTTTATTAATTATTTTCAGGGAATAATTTCTTCAGCTTTAAGCAGATCAGAAACAGCTAATAATTGATTGTGCTTTTCTTAATTAGAAATATTTCCGATATTTGCAGGCAATTTCATAAAAACAACCTAATCAAACTTGAGAAACAATAGACAACCGTATAGAGGTAGACAAGAAGAACCTTATAAAGTAAACCAGAAAATCAGAGCTCGTGAAGTAAGAGTTGTTGGTGAATTCGTAGAGGGCGGCAATGCGCTGCTACCCACTGACAAAGCAATTAAACTGGCTCAGGAAAATGACCTGGACCTTGTAGAGATTTCTCCTAATGTTGATCCTCCCGTTTGTAAGATTCTTGATTACGCAAAGTTTAAGTACGAGCAGAAAAAGAAACAAAAGGAAATCAAGGCCAATGCAGCGAAGGTTGTTTTGAAAGAAATTAGATTCGGTCCTAATACGGATGAACATGACTTTAATTTCAAAGTAAAGCATGCGATCAACTTTCTGAAAGAAGGGGCAAAAGTAAAGGCTTATGTGCATTTCGTAGGTCGTACGATTGTTTTCAAGGAAAGAGGAGAGATGCTTTTATTGAAATTTGTTCAAGCTCTGGAAGAATATGGGGCGGTGGAGCAACTTCCAAAGATGGAAGGAAAGCGTATGAACATCTTTATTGCACCGAAGGCAGGAAAAAATAAATTTCAACTAAATAAATACAGCAAAATGCCAAAAGTAAAAACCAAATCAAGTGCAAAGAAGAGGTTCGCTTTAACGGGAACCGGCAAGATCAAAAGGAAACACGCTTTCAAAAGCCACATCCTTACCAAGAAATCTACTAAAAGAAAGAGAGAATTAACCAAAGCTGGTCTAGTTCATACTTCTGACGAAGGTAGAGTAAAAGACATGTTGAGAATCTGATCAACCTGTTTCATTAATTAATTAAGGTTTATTTATTCACCAGACACTTTGGTACACAAGATCTCAGGTAAACTGGGACACCAAGCGTCAAAAAACAAAAAACTATGCCTAGATCAGTAAACGCGGTAGCGTCAAGAGCAAGAAGAAAAAAGTGCTAAAGGCCACTAGAGGTTATTTCGGAAGAGGTAGCAACGTTTGGACTGTAGCCAAAAACAAGTACGAGAAAGGACTTCAGTACGCTTACAGAGACCGTAAAGCGAAGAAAAGAGAATTCAGAGCATTATGGATTCAGCGTATCAACGCCGGTGCTAGAGAGCACGGTGTGTCTTACTCTCAATTAATGGGATTATTGAAGAAAGCAGAAATCGAATTGAACCGTAAGGTTCTAGCTGATTTAGCCATGAATCACCCAGAAGCATTTAAAGCTGTAGTTGAAAGAGTAAAATAAGGTCGCACTATCTTATTTTGCAGAAGTCTTCCCTCGGGAAGGCTTTTTTTTTTGGCTGCCAGCTAATTATTGACATTTTTTTACCTTTTGGTTGTTGGTACTTACATGAATACCCTATGAACCCAAGACATTATTGCTTTTTGATCCTGTTTTTTCTCGTCACTCAACTTTTGGTTGCCCAGACGAAAATTTTTGATCGCTTTGAAAAAGAATTTATCAGCTCCAAAAGCTATGAAAATCCACTTTACGAAGTCAATTCCTTCGAAATTACATTTACCTCTACATCAGGAAGGAAAAAGACTGTCAGAGGCTTTTGGGATGGAGATAACAAATGGAAAGTTCGGTTTATGCCGGATGAACTTGGACTATGGACTTTTGAAAGTTCCTCCTCAGATCAGAGCAATTCAGGTTTGCATGGAATAAAAGGGGAATTTGATTGTGTGGAGAATGACAGTGAACATGATCTATTCCAAAAAGGCCCCATCATTCATCAAAAGGGATCCTATCATTTAAGTCATTTGAATGGCTCCCCATTTTTTTGGACTGCAGGTACTGCTTGGAATGGCGCATTAAAATCCACGGATGAAGAATGGGATTTTTACCTGAATCACCGGCTCACTCACCACTACAATACGATCCAATTGGTAACTACCCAATGGAGAGGAGGGACCACCAATGCAGAAGGGGAGGTTGCGTTTACAGGTTCAGGAAGAATCTCCCTAAACCCAACATTCTTTCAAAGAATTGACCAGAAAATTGAGGAAGCCAACCAAAAAGGGTTGTTGGTGTCCCCTGTGGTTTTATGGGCCTTGCCATTTGGTCAGGGAATTGAGTTTAGCCCGGGATATTATCTACCCATCCGGGAAGCGGTTTTATTGGCGAAATATATTGTTGCCAGGTATCAGGGAAATCATGTGGTATGGAACCTGGGAGGAGATGGGAAGTATTATGGGGATTTGGAAGACCGCTGGAAAACAATCGGAGCTGCGGTTTTGGAGAAGGAAAACATCAGGGATTAGTCACCCTTCACCCGCATGGGACTTCCTGGATTGGGGACCTGTATGAGGACCAGGGTTGGTATGGGCTGTATACCTATCAATCTTCTCATTCAAAAGCCCAGAATACTGTGGATTGGATCACGAAAGGACCTGTTTCTGAACGTTGGTCAATGCTAAGGCCTTTGCCTTTTATCAACACAGAGCCTCTTTATGAGGAAATTCGTGCGGATGCCACAGCTCAGGATCTTCGGAATGCATGGTATTGGAGTATTTTCTCTGCACCTGTGGCTGGGATTACCTATGGAGCCAATGGGATTTGGCCATGGCTGAGAGAGGGGGAGGACATCGAAAACCATGGACCTGCTGGAAATGTCAGTCGTTGGAAAGAAAGTTTGGAGTTAGATGGAAGCATTCAGATGGGATTTTTGTTTGAATTTTTCAATGGATTGGAATGGTGGAGTTTGAAGCCTGCATCCGATTTATTGAGGGATCAGCCGGGGGACAGCACATTTAATGAATTTGTAAGTATTCTTTCGGATGCTGACCAATCTTTGGTTTTGGTTTATACACCGGTTCGACAATCATTTCATTTGTTCCCATTACTTGGCACTGCTTATCAGGCAAAATGGTTCGACCCCAAATCCAATAAATACTTGGACTTAGGCAGCTTGTCAGGAATGGGGGATTTGGAATTTGAAAGTCCCTTTGAAGAAGATGCCATTTTGGTTTTGGAGAAAAAGAGGGATTGATTCTATAGTATTCAGAATAGCTGAAGAATCCCATACAGGGAAACAAGTCCTATGGATAGGACACTTATCCAAAACATGAATTGAGAGAAAGGGCCCGATGCCAATTTCAAGGGTTGGTTTTTCAGTTGAAAATGAATGGCAGCAAAGACTACCAACAATAATAGTACGGAACCTATCACCCCTCCAAAAAGAACCATAAATGCGGGAAGCTTGACAAAAACAAACGTCAAGGCCCACAACAAAGGGAAAACCCAGGCTAATAGGGCCACCCATTTTTTACGCTCTGTTAGATTATTCCAATTGATCCAACCTAATTCACCAAAAATATCGGGAAACAAACGGGTCCAATAAGCAAGCGTAGCAAACACACTGGAATAAAGCACAAAGAACGCCCCCATGAGGTAGGCAAACCGAGCATTTTCTCCTAACGTTTGCGTATAGATAGCAGCTAGAGTTTCTATTAATTCATTACCGGAAGGAATTAGCTCATTTCCATGAAGGATAGCTGCTCCCAATAGGTAAAATGAAGCTGTAACGAGGGTGTAAATTACCATTGCCACAAAAGCATCCAGATACATGATCTTGATCCAAGCTGTTGCCCTGGATTTCCATGCTTCACTGCCATCATTTTCTCCAGTGTAGGTGGCATACCCTTTTTCTAAGCACCAATAAGTATAGGCTATGATTTCATCACTGGCGACACCTGTTATACCAAATGCACCAATGGCCACAAAAATCAAATGGGGCGGCAATTCAAAATGAAGCCCTGAAAGAATATCTCCCAAAGAAAAGCTATAGGGGCTGAAGTTGACAGCGATCACTGAGGCAAGAGTGAAGAGTGTAAACGCAAAAACCAACAAAATGGAAGTTCGCTCTACTACATAATAGTAGTTTTTAAAAATTAAAAGGCTGGTAATCAATCCTAAAATAAATACCAACAAGTAAGGAGAGAGGTAAGGAAAAAGCATATTGAGTGCGATGGCGGCTCCACCTATCATTCCTCCGACCTGAACAATTTTAAAAAGTGTCAATACAAAGGTGCCCCAGATAGCCCAGTTCTTAGGGCCTGGTAAGCTGGCAAATGAAACCATAAGCGGTTTACCTGTGATGATGGCATTTTTCCCAAATTCCAGTTGGATAGCAACTTTCACCAGACAACTCACTAGAATTACCCAAAAGGTGATGAAACCACCTTCTGCCCCAAGAACGGTAGTTGCTATTAGTTCTCCTGAGCCTACAATGGATGCGGAAAGTATAAATCCAGGGCCTAGAAATTTTATTTTTTCAAAAAGTAGGCTAGGTGGGTCTTTTATTTCGGGAGATGTCATCAACTAAAAATAGGAAAATTATTCCTAGAAAGTTTCCTGGTCAAAGTCCTCGCTTTTCGTGATCAACTCCTCAAAGAAATTCGAATCAGAAAAGACGAAATGGAAGATGATTTAGCTCCCCATAGGTTGTACCGGATGATTGTGAAAAAAGTATATATACTACAAATTCATTCATGAGATAAAAATAAAAAAGGCTTCCATTTCTGAAAGCCTTTGTAGTCCCGAATGTTCGGGAGGAGTTGAACCTGCCTGCGGCAGGCAGGCCCGTGTCCGCCGCGCCTGTGCGCCTTGGCGTAGCGGATATGAAACCTTTGCTCATATTATGTGATGAGGAAGAAGAAACTGTTTTATCCAGTCTCTACCTTTTCCTGTTTTTAATTCTTTCTCTCTCAGCATTGCTTCTTTTTTGGATTTGAAAAACTCAACATGAATTACTATCCAAGGTCTGTATCTAGTTGTAAATCCTTTGGTAGATTTAGTGTTGTGATAATGGAATCTAGTAATCAAATCGGAGCTCATCCCAGTGTATGTTTTGCCAGAGGATTTTGAAAAAAGTATATATACTACAAATTCATTCATGAGATAAAAATAAAAAAGCCTTCCATTTCTGAAAGCCTTTGTAGTCCCGAATTTTCGGGAGGAGTTGAACCTGCCTGCGGCAGGCAGGCCCGTGTCCGCCGCGCCTGTGCGCCTTGGCGTAGCGGATATGAATCCTTTGCTCATATTATGTGATGCGGAAGAAGAAACTGTTTTATCCAGTCTCTACCTTTTCCTGTTTTTAATTCTTTCTCTCTCAGCATTGCTTCTTTTTTGGATTTGAAAAACTCAACATGAATTACTATCCAAGGTCTGTATCTAGTTGTAAATCCTTTGGTAGATTTAGTGTTGTGATAATGGAATCTAGGAATTAAAACGGAGCTCATCCCAGTGTATGTTTTGCCAGAGGATTTTGAAAAAAGTATATATACTACAAATTCATTCATGAGATAAAAATAAAAAAGGCTTCCATTTCTGAAAGCCTTTGTAGTCCCGAATGTTCGGGAGGAGTTGAACCTGCCTGCGGCAGGCAGGTCCCCGCGCCTGTGCCCTTGGCGTAGCGGATATGAATCCTTTGCTCATATTATGTGATGCGGAAGAAGAAACTGTTTTATCCAGTCTCTACCTTTTCCTGTTTTTAATTCTTTCTCTCTCAGCATTGCTTCTTTTTTGGCCCCTGTCCGCCGCGCCTGTGCGCCTTGGCGTAGCGGATATGAATCCTTTGCTCATATTATGTGATGCGGAAGAAGAAACTGTTTTATCCAGTCTCTACCTTTTCCTATTTTTAATTCTTTCTCTCTCAGCATTGCTTCTTTTTTGGATTTGAAAAACTCAACATGAATTACTATCCAAGGTCTGTATCTAGTTGTAAATCCTTTGGTAGATTTAGTGTTGTGATAATGGAATCTAGTAATCAAATCGGAGCTCATCCCAGTGTATGTTTTGCCAGAGGATTTTAAAAAGTATATATACTACAAATTCATTCATGAGATAAAAATAAAAAAGGCTTCCATTTCTGAAAGCCTTTGTAGCGAGGACGGGAGTTGAACCCGTGTCCGCCGCGGCGGATATGAATCCTTTGCTCATATTATGTGATGCGGAAGAAGAAACTGTTTTATCCAGTCTCTACCTTTTCCTGTTTTTAATTCTTTCTCTCTCAGCATTGCTTCTTTTTTGGATTTGAAAAACTCAACATGAATTACTATCCAAGGTCTGTATCTAGTTGTAAATCCTTTGGTAGATTTAGTGTTGTGATAATGGAATCTAGTAATCAAATCGGAGCTCATCCCAGTGTATGTTTTGCCAGAGGATTTTGAAAAAGTATATATACTACAAATTCATTCATGAGATAAAAATAAAAAAGGCTTCCATTTCTGAAAGCCTTTGTAGCGAGGACGGGAGTTGAACCCGTGTCCGCCGCGGCGGATATGAATCCTTTGCTCATATTATGTGATGCGGAAGAAGAAACTGTTTTATCCAGTCTCTACCTTTTCCTGTTTTTAATTCTTTCTCTCTCAGCATTGCTTCTTTTTTGGATTTGAAAAACTCAACATGAATTACTATCCAAGGTCTGTATCTAGTTGTAAATCCTTTGGTAGATTTAGTGTTGTGATAATGGAATCTAGTAATCAAATCGGAGCTCATCCCAGTGTATGTTTTGCCAGAGGATTTTGAAAAAAGTATATATACTACAAATTCATTCATGAGATAAAAATAAAAAAGGCTTCCATTTCTGAAAGCCTTTGTAGCGAGGACGGGAGTTGAACCCGTGACCTCAGGGTTATGAATCCTGCGCTCTAACCAACTGAGCTACCTCGCCAGGTATTTTTTAATTGGTCTAATTTCAATATTTAGGTTTTTTAAATACCTGATAAACTTTTTCAGGCATTGATATTTGAAATTAATGGCTATATTAAACCGCCGACGAAGATCAAATATCCGAGGCTTAAATGTGAATTTTATTTAAACCCGAAAACCTCCCTTCCGAATGGGAATGCAAATATGAGGTCTTGTACTGTGAAATGCAAGTTAAAGTTCTTTAAAAAAGTAAATTTTTCGCAAAGAAAAAGAAGATGTCATGGTCAAAAATAAGTTTGTTGCTGATTATCAAATCAATGCCTCCAAAAAAATAGTTTTCCAATATTTAAGTACTGCTAGTGGTTTAGAAGAGTGGTTTGCTGATGATGTCCGGATTAATGAGGATAAAAATTATATTTTCAATTTCGATAACGAGGATCACTATGCTAAACTTGCTTCCATTCGGACCAATTCCCATGTGAAATTTGAATTCTATGACCCCAATGCTCCTGAAAGTTCGGACCATTCTTACATTGAATTTAAATTAGAAGAGAATGAATTGACCCAAACGTTGTTTTTGAAAGTGATCGATTATTCCGATGGATATGATGATGAGGAACTCACTGCAATCTGGGAAGGTTTAATTGGCACATTGAAAGAAATAATTGGTGGGTAATGTGAATACAAATCACCATTTTTGAACTTCATTTCTAAAAGGACGTAAATCCACTTGGAAGTAAGTTGTCGCATGAAAAAACTTGATAAGCTAATTCTGGGGTCTTTTATAGGCCCATTTTTATTAACATTTTTAGTAGTGGATTTCATCCTGTTGACTGTCAACATGTTGAAATACTTCGATGAGATCTTTGGGAAAGGTCTGGGTTTTTTGATCTATATGGAGCTGATCTCCTATTTCTTGATTAGTATTTCTCCCATGGCGCTGCCACTTGCGGTACTTCTTTCCAGTTTAATGACTTTTGGAAACCTTGGGGAACATTTTGAGTTAACGGCTATCAAAAGTAGTGGGATCTCACTGGTCCGGGCATTGAGGCCAATCGGTGTATTTGTAGTGGTCCTGGCATTTGCAGCCTACTTATCCAATAACCACCTGGTTCCTAAAGTAAACTTAAAAACCTTTAGCCTTTTATACGATATCCGAATGAAGTCTCCTGCATTGGATATCAAAGAGGGGGTATTCTATGATGGGATACCAGGGTATAGTATCAAAGTGAATAGAAAGCTGGATGATGTACGGTTAAGGGACATTATCATTTACAATCATAACCAAGGACAAGGAAACTTGAGTGTTACATTGGCCGATTCTGGAAGGATGGAGCCTTTTTTCAATGATAACTACATGAGGTTGACCCTGTATAATGGGACAAACTATAAAGAAGACCGGGCAACCAGGGGAATTTCTGAAAAACCTGTAGGCTTTAACAGGGCAACTTTTCAAGAGAATGTGATCATTTTCAACCTGGATGCTTTTCAAATGAGTAGAACTCCGGAAGATCTTTGGTCTACCAATAGAGCCATTAAAGACATTTCAGGAATCAAAAAGGATTGGATTCCATCAATACATTGGTGAATGATAAAGTGTATCAGAATTACCAATCCGCAGAGGCTACTTTTCCTTTTTTTACCAGGGATAGAAAACTGGAACCTTTACCTCACATCAAAGAACGAAGGGCATTGGATGATTCTCTTCGTCAAATTAAAATGAAGAAGGAACAGGCAATTGCAGATTCTTTGGGAAGGTTAAAGGAAAAACAAGATAGCTTAAAAAGGGCTGAGGTATTGGACAGTAGGGAAGATGATTCTGTGGAAGATGGAAGGCAATTGAGGGGAGGGGTTACGAATTCTACCAGTAAATCTTTGCCGAATGACTCTTTGTTTTTACAAAAAAGATTGATCAACAGGGAAAGTTTAGAAGAGAAAGAGGAATCTGATACCTCATCCATTCCTATTAACCCGATCGTGATTAGCCCCCAAAAAAGAACGCATAGCTCCATTAACCGAGGAGGAAAAGGCTAGAATTGATTCCCTTATTTATGGAAAAGGGTATATCACCAATGCCATGACCATGGCCATGAACAATTCCAGGAACCTTAAGAATTCTTTCAATATTAAGAAGGCTCAAATTGATACGGATGAGCGTGAGTTTAGGAGGTACGAAATTGCTTGGTACCAAAAATATACCCAGGCCTTTGCATGCTTTGTGATGTTCCTAATTGGAGCTCCTTTAGGAGCCATTATAAAAAAAGGAGGATTGGGAATGCCTGTGTTGCTTTCCATCATCTTCTTTATTTTATATTACATGCTGACGATCTCAGGAGAAAAATGGGCCAAAGAAGGAATCGTAGATCCTTTGTTTGGAACCTGGTTTTCTAATTTATGCCTGCTGCCATTTGGTTTGTTCTTTTTGAAGCAGGCTAGAAAAGATGCTCGATTATTTGAGCCGGATTTTTATCAGAATAGTTGGAAAAAGCTCAAAGAACGGTTGAAAGTTCTTCGTGCAAAATCTGTCTGACCTTTTATTATTTGAATATTAGCCTTACCTTTGTGGTTGTTTTATAAAATTTAGCTAAACATGTATTTAAATTCAGAGAAGAAACAAGAGTTGTTTAAGAATCATGGACGGTTAAAATCTGAAAAAGACACAGGATCTCCTGAGTCTCAGATTGCCCTCTTTACACACAGAATCAAGCATTTGACAGAGCATTTGAAGTCAAATAAGAAGGATCACTCTTCCAGACTTGGTCTATTGAAGTTAGTAGGTAAGAGAAGATCTCTTCTTGACTATCTTCATAAAAAAGAAATCGAGCGTTACAGAGCTATCATCGCCGATTTAGGAATTAGAAAATAACCCTTTTGTAAGGTTCTCTAGATGGAGAACCTTACTTTTTCTTTTTTAGGGTAGTACACTTTTATTTTTATATTTTGACGCTTTCATACTAACACGCATTTATGTTACCAAACTTGATCACCAAATCCATCAAACTAGAAGATGGAAGAGAAATAATTATTGAGACAGGTGCATTAGCTAAACAAGCTGATGGTTCTGTTGTAGTGAAGATGGGAAAAGCTATGCTTTTGGCTACTGTAGTATCCAAGAAAGAAGCAGGCGAAGGGGTGGATTTTTTACCTATGTCCGTAGACTACCAAGAGAAATTTGCTTCCTCAGGAAAGATTCCAGGAGGATTTTTGAAGAGAGAAGGAAGACTTTCCGATTACGAAATTTTGATTAGCCGAATCGTAGATAGAGCTATTCGTCCGATTTTTCCAGATGATTACCATGCTGATACTCAGATTGCCATCACGTTAGTCAGTGGGGATGAAGAGGTACTTCCAGATGCTTTGGCTGGATTGGCAGCGTCTGCTGCTTTAGCAGTATCTGACATTCCATTCAATGGTCCAATTTCTGAAGTTCGAGTGGCTAAAATCGATGGGAAATTAAAAATTAACTCCCAACTCCAACTGAGTTGGAATCAGCTTCTTTAGAATTTATTGTAGCAGGTTCTTTGGATTACATCCTGATGGTGGAAGGAGAAGCCAATGAAATTCAAGAGGAGGAAATGCTTGAAGCCATGCAATTCGCCCATGAAGAAATCAAGAGACATTGCCAGGCACAGATTGAACTGACCAAGATGGTTGGTAAAGAAGTAAAAGAGAATACAACCACGAAAAATCTGATCCAGCCCTTTTCGATAAGATGAAGGCTGAATTATATGATAAATTATATGCTTCTGTAAGCAAGCAAATTGCCAATAAGTCTGAGCGTTCTGCTTTGATCAAAGAAATCAAAGATGAGTTCGTCGCAAGTCTAGGCGAGGAGCATGAATATGAAGCGAGTCTGATCGGCCCTTATTTCAGCAAAATTCATAAAGAAGCGGCAAGAAATTTGACCTTGGACGAGAAGAAAAGATTGGATGGTAGAAAATTGAACGAAGTGAGACCTATTTGGTCTGTTGTGGATTATTTACCTTCTGCTCATGGATCCGCGGTATTTACCAGAGGTGAAACTCAGTCTCTTACTACCTGTACCTTAGGTACTAAGATGGATGAGATGATGGTTGATGGGGCCACTATTTCAGGATATAACAAATTCTACCTTCATTATAACTTCCCAGGATTCTCTACAGGTGAGGTAAAACCGAATAGGGGACCAGGTAGAAGAGAGGTAGGCCATGGTAACCTGGCTATGAGAGCTTTGAAAAAGTACTTCCTCCTGAAGATAAGAACCCATACACGATTAGAATCGTATCTGATATATTGGAGTCCAATGGTTCTTCATCCATGGCAACTGTATGTGCAGGATCCTTGGCTTTGATGGATGCAGGTATTCAAATTAAATCAGCTGTTACCGGGATAGCAATGGGGATGATCTCTGATGCAAAAACAGGTAAATATTCTATCTTATCTGATATTTTGGGAGATGAGGATCACCTAGGCGATATGGATTTCAAAGTAACTGGAACTTCCAAGGGAATTACTGCTTGTCAGATGGACTTGAAAGTAGAAGGTCTTGATTATTCTGTATTGAAAGAAGCCTTATTGCAGGCCAAAGAAGGAAGACTTCATATTTTGGATGAAATCACCAAAACATTGGCTGAACCTAAAGCTGAATTGAAGCCACATACTCCTAGATCATTTATGATGATGATTCCTAAAGAATTGATCGGTGCTGTCATTGGTCCAGGTGGTAAAGTGATTCAGGAAATCCAAAAAGATACTTCTACTACTATTGTAATTGAGGAAGTGGATAACCAAGGGAAAATCAGTATTTACTCGGCTAATCAGAATAACATGGATGCTGCAATCAGCAGAATCAAATCCATCGTTGCTCAACCGGAAATCGGAGAGACCTATACAGGAAAAGTAAAAAATATTCAACCATTTGGAGCATTTGTGGAATTTATGCCGGGTAAAGATGGTTTACTACATATCTCCGAGATTAAATGGGAACGTGTAGAGAATATGGATGGTGTTCTTGAGCCAGGAGAAGAAATAATGGTTAAATTGATCGATATCGATAAAAAGACGGGTAAATTCAAGCTTTCGAGAAAGGCTTTATTGCCAAAACCGGAAAAACCTTCTTCAAAAGAACAAGGTTAATCGAGTAATTGATTATTTTGACAATATATATTAAATATAAATTCACAAATCATAATTCTGAATGAGGCAGCTAAAAATTAGCAAACAGATTACCAACAGAGAAAGCCAGTCACTGGATAAATATCTTCAGGAGATCGGTAAGGTAGACCTGTTAACAGCAGATGAAGAGGTAGTTCTGGCCAAAAGAATCAGAGAAGGTGACCAATTGGCATTGGAGAAATTGACGAAAGCCAACCTTCGATTTGTCGTTTCAGTAGCTAAGCAATACCAAAATCAAGGTCTTTCCCTAGGTGATTTGATCAATGAAGGAAACTTAGGTTTGATTAAAGCTGCTCAGAGATTCGATGAAACCCGTGGTTTTAAGTTTATTTCCTACGCTGTTTGGTGGATTAGACAATCAATCCTTCAAGCATTGGCAGAACAGTCTAGAATTGTTCGTTTGCCTTTGAACAGAGTTGGTTCTTTGAATAAAATCAGCAAGACCTTTAGCGAATTAGAACAGAGGTTTGAAAGAGAGCCTTCTCCAGAAGAATTAGCTGAAGTACTTGAAGTAACTGCTAGTGAAGTAGTGGATACGATGAAAATCTCTGGCCGTCACGTTTCAATGGATGCTCCATTTGTCCAAGGGGAAGAAAACAGCCTGTTGGATGTATTGGAAAATGATGGGGACGAAAAGCCGGATGATGGATTGATGAATGACTCTCTTAGAAAAGAGGTTCAAAGAGCACTTTCTACTTTAACCCAACGTGAGGCCGATGTGATCACCCTTTATTTTGGACTCAATGGGGAACATGCAATGACCTTGGAAGAAATTGGTGAAAAATTCAATCTAACCAGGGAAAGAGTAAGGCAGATTAAAGAGAAAGCCATCAGAAGATTGAGACATACTTCTAGAAGTAAGACGTTGAAGCCCTACTTGGGATAAAAGTCAAGCATATCAAGAGGGGCTTTTAAGCCCCTTTTTTGTTATAAAGATGTGAGGTTTTTTTGCTGTTTTTGAACGTAAAACTCCTCAGACAATCTTTTTCCTTTTAAGGAATTTTAAGAGGTGCTGTTATTGTTTACCTAAGAATATTGATAAAATTTAACCGATTTAATACAAGCTATTAATGAGTCAAGAAATTGAAAAGGTTCGTGTTTTGATCATTGGATCCGGACCAGCAGGTTATACTGCGGCGATTTATGCTTCTAGAGCAGGTCTTTCTCCAGTTCTTTATACTGGAGGACAACCAGGTGGTCAATTAACTATTACAAATGATGTGGAAAATTACCCAGGCTATCCTGATGGGGTAATGGGCCCACAAATGATGGAAGATTTCCGTAAACAGGCTGAAAGATTTGGTACTAGTGTTCGTTATGGCTTAGTAACCAACGTGGATTTCTCGGTAAGCCCAAAAGTAGTTACCGTTGATGAACAAGTAACGATCCATGCTGAAACTGTCATCATTTCCACAGGTGCTTCAGCGAAGTGGTTGGGCTTGGAAAGCGAAACAAGATTGAATGGAAAAGGTGTTTCTGCTTGTGCCGTTTGTGTGGGTTCTTCTTTAGAAATCAAGAAGTTGCCATAGTAGGAGCAGGGGACACCGCCTGTGAAGAAGCCACTTATTTGGCCAATATTTGTAGTAAAGTGTACATGTTGGTAAGAAAAGATGAAATGAGGGCATCTCAAATCATGCAAAAACGTGTAATGAATAACCCTAAGATTGAGGTGTTGTGGAATACCGAGACTGATGAGATTTTAGGGGAAGAAGAAGTAAATGGAGTAAGAATTTTTAACAATAAAACCGGAGAAAAATCTGAAATAGCGATTTCTGGCTTCTTTGTTGCTATTGGACATCAACCAAACACCGAGATTTTCAAGGAGTTTATCCATATGGATAATTCAGGTTATATAACCACCATTCCGGGCAGTTCTAAGACGAACATTGAAGGTGTATTCGCTTGCGGTGATGCACAGGACAATGTGTATAGACAAGCTGTAACAGCAGCAGGAACTGGATGTATGGCAGCCTTGGATGCGGAGCGGTATTTGGCCGAAATCGAGAATCCATAAACCCAATACATGAGGTCTTTCATTCTAAAAATAGTTTTAGGAATTTGTTTGAGCATTGGTTTCTTTGAAGCTAATGCTCAAGTTTTTCCTAAGATTATTAAGAAAAACAATAATACAACTACCAATGCTTCAGGTTCTCAAGAGCGTAGAAATATCGAACTTAGAAGTTTTGACCAGGATTCCTACCTGAGGACCCTTTCTTCCTTGACTGACTCGATTATATTCGAAAATAATGTCAACCTTGGAAAAGTACGGTCCATCGTAAGCGAGGATCCTAATGTAATGATTTGGGCACCCACCAATCAATTGGTAAAGATCTCAGAGCAAATTCAAATTGACAGTATTTGGATCACTGCCTATGAATACTATTCCAATTGGGATAGTAAGAAAATTGATATTTATAATTTCGATCCGAAGACTTTTCAGGATTCAGTCAATATTAGGTTGTATGACCCTTTCTTTGGCTATGAATGGAAAATGCCTCTAAGCAAAACTCCTGTGACCTCTACCTTTGGCTCCAGATGGGGTAGATGGCACTATGGTACTGACTTGGACTTAGTAACAGGAGATCCTGTTTATAGTGGTTTTGATGGAATCGTAAGGGTTCGGTCCTATGATCGCTATGGATATGGTTATTATCTGGTGATTCGACATAAAAACGGACTGGAAACTTTATATGGTCATTTGTCCAAATTCTTGGTGGATGTAGGACAAGAAGTAAAAGCCGGGGATATCATTGCCAAAGGAGGAAGTACCGGAAGAAGTACTGGTTCCCATTTACATTATGAATTGAGGTATCGAGGACTGCCCTTCGATCCTCAGGATGTATATGAATTTGATGAGGAGAAAATCATAGGACCCAATTATTTAATCACCCCCAATACCTTTTCCCATGTGGTAAAAGCCAGAACTGCTGCCTATCATAGAGTAAGAAAAGGAGAAACCTTAGGAGCTATCGCCAGAAGATACGGGGTTTCAATCAATACATTAACCAGACTAAACGGAATTTCTACCCGAAGTATTCTCCGTATTGGACAAAACCTTAGGGTTAGATAATAATGAAGTAAACCATGACAAAACTTGATGTTTTAGTGATTGCAGCTCATCCCGATGATGCTGAATTGGGCTGTTCAGGAACCATTTTATCTCAAGTAGCAAAAGGATATAAGGTAGGAATAGTAGACTTGACCCAAGGTGAAATGGGAACCAGAGGTACGCCCGAACTTCGTCTACAGGAAGCAGAAGCCGCTGGCAAAATACTGAAATTATCCGCTCGTGAAAATTTGGGCTTCAAGGATATTTACTTTACCAACGATGAAGCACATCAACATCGTTTGATTGAAGTCATCCGAAAATATCAACCTGAAATAGTTTTGGCTAACGCCATTTCGGATAGACATCCAGACCATGGGAAAGGGGCGGATTTAGCTACCAAAGCTTGCTTTATGAGCGGCCTAAGAAAAATAGAAACCAGTTTTGAAGGGAAAAGCCAAGAAGCTTGGAGACCAAAATTTGTTTACCATTACATTCAGAATAATTATATCAAGCCAGACTTTATAGTGAATATCACTCCTTATTGGGAGGACAAAGTGGCGAGTATCAAAGCATATAAGTCTCAGTTTTTTGATCCCAATAGCCAGGAGCCGGCAAGTTTTATTTCCGATCCTGAATTTCTTCCATTCATAGAATCTAGGGCAAGAGAATTTGGCCATAGGATTTTAAAGACCTATGGAGAAGGTTTTACGGTAGAAAGATTTATTGGAGTGGATGATTTATTTGATTTGAAATAAGAATTAGGGAGCTAATATAGATAGCTCCCATGCTCCATTTTTCTCCTCGTAACAAACCCTGTCATGTAACCTGCTAGGTCTGCCTTGCCAAAATTCCACGTAAGAAGGTATAAGTCTATAACCTCCCCAATGCAAAGGCCTTGAAATTGGGGTGTTTTCAAATTTTTGCTCCATCTCTTTTAACCTTTGCTCTAATTCCTCTTTCGACTTTAATTTCTGACTTTGAGGAGAAGTCCATGCCCCGATTTGCGAACCTTTTGGCCTGGAAAAGAAATATTCATCAGACAATTTTGAGGAAACCTTTTCTATTTCCCCTTTTATTCTAACTTGCCTTTCAAGTTCAGGCCAAAAGAATGTGAGGGAAGCAACTGGGTTTTTTGCAAGCTCTCTTCCTTTTTGGCTTTGGTAATTTGTAAAGAAGACAAAACCTGAATCAACTTCCTTTAAAAGTACAATTCTACCATTTGGAAAGCCATCTTCCCCAATAGTAGATAAGGTCATGGCATTAATTTCTATAACTTTTGATGCCAGCGCTTCTTGAAACCATATATTAAATTGGTCTATAGGATTAGCGCATAAATCATTGATATTCAATGTTTTTAAGCTGTAGTCCTTACGTATTGCTGAAATATTCATCTTAATTTTAATTTCAATAAAAATTTTGCGATAAATGTACTATGGCTATTGATTTTAAAAAATTATGATCTATATTTTTCTTTTAATTATACCAACTAGTAAATGAATCAAAATGAGAAAATAACACCAAAGGCAGGAGATTTACTACTTTCTGAGCCATTTTTGCAAGATGAGAATTTTGTCAGATCAGTTGTGTTGCTTTGTGAACACAATGAGGAAGGGAGCTTTGGATTGGTAATAAACAAGGTTTCTATACTTAAACTGGCAGAATTGGTTGAGGATCTGGATTTTTTGGATTCTGATGTATTTGTTGGGGGGCCGGTAGAACAAAATACACTTCATTACATATACCTTGGAGAAAAGGAGTTAGATAGGAGTATACAGATTGGAAAGGATCTATGGTGGGGAGGAGATTATGGTCAATTAGTAGAAAAATTGAAAACAGGATTGATTGATCCTGAAAGAGTTAGGTTTTTTATTGGTTACAGTGGTTGGGGCTTGAATCAATTAGAAGAAGAATTAGAAGATAAAACTTGGATTGTCTGTAAGGAAGAAGTCGATTATCAGACATTTGAATATACTCCAGATGAGCTTTGGAGAAAGCTTTTGAAAAATATGGGAGGAGAGTTTAAGGTAATCGCAAATTATCCGCTGGACCCAAGATTAAATTAGGCAAAATCCTTACTTTTGCCCATATTGCCTTGAAATAGTAGCGTTTTTATGACTGAGAAAAGTAACGATTTGTCCGGCAAGGACAAGGTGACCCAAACCTCCAAAAATGAAGAGGTAAAGGGTATTGAAAAAGAAACAAAAGTAGAATCTACAGAAGAGACTTCTGAAGAGCCAGTTGCTGCTGAAGAAGAGACTGGCGAAGAGGTGAAAGCTGAAGAAAAACTACAGAAACTATCCCCTCCGCTACGGCTGAGCCAGTAAGTGAACCAGCTTCTGAAACCACGGATGCCGAAGAGAAAGTGGAAGAGACTACAAAAGTAGAGGATGCTGCCTCAGAAGACGAGGACGAAGAGGACCAGGAGGAAGAAGAACATGAAGAGGAAATAGACCTTTCTTCACTTTCCAAAATTCAATTAGTTAAGCTAATCAAAGAAAAGTCTCAACAAGGTAATGTGTTGAAACTGGATAAATTGGTGCATGAGATCAAAGCTGCCTTTGATGAATTTATCCATAAGGAAAGAGATGAGGCCTTGGCAAAATTTAAAGAGGAGGGAGGAACTGAGGATGATTTTGACTTTAGACCAAGCGAGGAAGAAAAGGAATTCAATAAATATTATTATGAGTTTAAAAAGCAGGTAAATACCATCCGAAAAGATGCTGAAAAGCAAAAAGAGGAAAATTTAGCTGCTAAAAATGAATTGCTGAATAAGTTGAGAGAGCATGTAGATGGAGAGGAGACTACTCTAAGCATGGCCTCTATCAAAGCGATCCAAGAAGAATGGAAGTCTATTGGCCCTGTTCCAGCTTCTCAAAATAGAAGTCTATGGGCAAGCTATAATGCCTTGATGGATCGTTTTTACGATAACCGAAGCATTTATTTTGAATTAAAAGAGCTTGACCGTAAAAAGAACCTGGAAAGTAAGATTGAACTTTGCGAAAAAGCGGAAGCTCTGAAGGATGTGAAGGACTTGAAAGATGCCATCAAATCCTTAAATGAACTGCATGAGGAATTCAAGCATATAGGTCCTGTTCCGAGAGATGAACAAGAAGATCTTTGGCAACGTTTCAAGGCCGCATCTGATGCAGTCTATGACAGAAGAAAGGAATATTACGAAGGTCAAAAAGAAGTTTTCCAAAAGAATCAAGTCGAGAAAGAAGCCTTAATAAAGAAATTGGAGGCATTCACTGATTTCAAAGCGGAGCGAATTAAGGATTGGAATACCAAGACAAAAGAGATTTTGGAAATTCAGAAATCCTGGGAAAAAATCGGTCCGGTTCCCAAAGAATCAGGAAAAGAAATCAATAAGTCTTTCTGGAGTTCATTTAAGCAATTCTTTCATAACAAGAACCTTTTCTTTAAGGAACTTGATGAAATCAGAGCAACCAATCAAGCCAAAGCGGAGGAGTTAATTACAAAAGCTGAGGCATTGATGAATAATACAGATTGGCAAAATACAGCCAATCAATTGGTCAAATTACAGCAAGATTGGAAGAAGTTGGGACCTACTCCTGAGAAGAGCAGAGATGCCCTGTATAAGAAGTTTAAGACGGCTTGTGATACCTTCTTTGATAATAGAAGAAATGCCAATAAACAGAATAATGCGGAGTTTGAAGCCAATTTGCTGAAGAAGCAAGAAGTGATCAAGGAAATTGAAGCTGCAAAAGATGCTTCTGAAGATAATCTGACTGCCCTAGTTGGTAAGTTCAACGAACTTGGATTTGTTCCTAGAAAAAACATGAAGGAAATTCAAGCACAATTCAAAGCCGCAGTTGATGTGTATTTGGAGAAGTTGGATCCAGATTTTGACAGGGAAGATTTCTTATTCAGATTAAACTTGAACAAGATTCAATCCGATCCTAATGCTTCAAAGACCCTCAATAAAAAGGAACACGGAATTCGTAAGCAGATTGCCGATCTTGAAAACAACATTGTTTTATGGAAAAATAATCTTGAGTTTTTCGCGGCTTCTAAAACTGCGGATAAGTTGAAAGATCAATTTGACGTGAAGATCCAAAAAGCGGAAGAAGAAATCGACAAATTAAAGAAAAAGCTTTCCATCATTAGGGAGTTTTAAATTTTTCTCTCTCATAATTAAGGAGATAGAAAAAATCTTTTAACAGGGTTTGGAGCGAAATATAGCATGGCCTATATTTGCAGCACGTTAAAGGAACAAGCCTCCTTAGCTCAGCTGGTAGAGCAACTGACTTGTAATCAGTAGGTCATTGGTTCGATCCCGATAGGAGGCTCTGAAACGACAAAAACCACTCGATAATCCGAGTGGTTTTTTGTTTTATATTGGCCAAATGACTGCATTATTTTTTGTTTATATCCTATATTCAGGTTCTAAGGATCGTTATTACATTGGGCAGACTGAAAATTTAGAAGAGCGACTTTTTCAACAAAATTCTGGTTATTTCAAAAAATCACATACTCATGGAATAAAGGATTGGAAAGTAGTCCATAAAATTTCTAGTTTATCAAGGAAACAAGCAGTGAACATCGAATTGCATATTAAAAGAGCAAGAAAAAGGAAATATTTAGAAGACCATCAAAAGTATCCGGAAATCAGCCAAAAGTTGGTAGAGTATTATTCTGATTCAACTCAGTAGGTCATTGCCCCGATAGCTATCGCGGGCGATCCCGATAGGAGGCTCTGAAGCGACAAAAACCACTCGATAATCCGAGTGGTTTTTTTGTTTTATATTGGCCAAATGACTGCATTTTTTTTTGTTTATATCCTATATTCAGATTCAAAGGATCGTTATTACATTGGGCAGACTGAAAATTTAGAAGAGCGACTTTTTCAACACAATTCTGGTTATTTCAAAAATCACATACTCATGGAATAAAGGATTGGAAAGTAGTCCATAAAATTTCTTGTTCATCAAGGAAACAAGCAGTGAACATTGAATTGCATATTAAAAGAGCAAGAAAAAGGAAATATTTAGAAGACCTTCAAAAGTATCCGGAAATCAGCCAAAAGTTGGTAGAGTATTATTCTGATTCAACTCAGTAGGTCATTGCCCCGATAGCTATCGCGGGCGATCCCGATAGTAGGCTCTGAAACGACAAAAACCACTCGATAACTCGAGTGGTTTTTTTGTTTTAAGGGTCGGGGGGGGGAGATAAGGGAACAGGGCAGGGGATTGGCAATGCATTTATTTTTCTATCTATCTCCATCAATAAATTCCAGAAGGCTTAATGGAACCTATTTCTAAGTATTTTTCCTTCCATTGGATGATTTTATTTTTTCGGTAGTCGCATTCATGCAATAATCCTATAATTTGTACACGCATTAAGAGTTTGTATATTTCGATGTCTTACATACCCCTTTACAGTTGATGAATTTCTTTACCAAATCGGCTTTATTTGCCATTTCTTCCATCCTAGTTTTTTCAGCTTGTGAACCCGAGAGATCTCCATTTGATGTTTCTCCGTCTGAATCCATGGATCCAAAACGTCTGGAGCCTCCATTTCCTGAAGTAGCGCTTCCTGAAGGAATAGATTTAGAGTCCCCTACTTGGAAAGGGATAGATCTTACACCTACTGCTCCTGTTGTCCCGGTGTCTGCCAATGAGGAGAAGAAATCATTTGTGCTGAAACCGGGATTTCATATGGACCCGGTTTTATCAGAGCCACAAATCAGGGAACCTGCCGCGATCCAATTTGATGGAAACGGAAGAATGTATGTGCTGGAACTTCGCACGTATATGCAGGACATCGATGCCAATGGTGAATTGATGCCTACTTCCCGAATTTCCAGATGGGAGGACAAGGACAATGATGGAGTATATGAAACAGGTGTGGTATTCTTGGATAGCTTGGTTTTCCCAAGATATGTGGTTCCATTCGGTCCCAATGCAATCTTATCCATGGAGTCCAATGAAGATCATGTATACAAGTTTACAGATGTAGACGGAGACGGTAAGGCGGATAAGAAAGAGCTTTTGCCTCAGGATTGGGCCGATCAGGGAATGTAGAGCATCAAACCAGCTTTCTTACCTGGGCATTGGACAATTGGATGTACAGTACCTATAATTCAAAAAGAATTCGATGGACACCTGATGGGGTGATCCAGGAACCAAGCGGAAATCCTTGGGGACAATGGGGGGTGACCCAGGATAACTATGGGAAACTATGGTTTCAAGATGGAGCAGGAGGAGTACCGCAAGGTTTTCAGTTTCCTATTGCCTATGGAAACTTTAGTGTGAAAGGCCAGTGGAAAGACGGATTTCGTATTCCTTATAGCCTAATCAAGTTGGCTGACTTCCAACCAGGAATGAAAGAGGCAAATCCTGACGGGTCTTTGAACAATGTGACTGGAGCCGCAGGCAGTGATGTTTACAGAGGCGATAGACTCCCAAAAGAATTGGTGGGACAATATTTCTATGGAGAGCCAGTAGGTAGGATTGTCAGACAGGTGAATTCTGAAAATGTAGAGGGCTTGACTTATATTCAAAATAGTTACATAGATTCAAAATCAGAGTTTATCCAATCTACTGATCCTTTATTCAGACCAGTGGATATGGCCACGGCACCTGATGGGACCTTGTACATTGTTGACATGTACAGGGGGATTATTCAAGAAGGAAACTGGACGCAGGAAGGAAGCTACCTGAGGACTAAAATCCAACAGTATCAAATGGATGATGTGATTGGAAATGGTAGAATCTGGCGTTTATCCTATGAGGGCATGCCTAGAAATACGGAAAAGCCAAGAATGTATGAAGAAACCTCTGCGGAATTGGTAAGACACCTGGAAAATCCAAATGGATGGTGGAGAGATCAGGCCCAACAAATCATGATTTTGAACCAGGATAAATCCATTGTGGGAGATTTGGAGAATATGGCCAAAACATCCGATAGTGAATTGGCTAGGATCCATGCACTTTGGACCTTAGAAGGTCTTAATTCCTTGGACTTAAGTTTGGTAAGAGCACTGATGAAGGACCCGAACCCAAACATCCAGATTCAAGCATTGAAAGCCAGTGAGACGCTCTATAAGTATGGAGAAAAGAGTTTGGCTTCTGATTACAAAGAAATGGCAAAATCATCTGATCCAAATGTGGTGATTCAAGCCTTGTTTAGTGCTTATATTTTGAAAATTGACCAAGTGGAAGACTTGATGAAGTCTACCTTAGCTTCTAATCAAGCTCAAGGGGTGCAATTGGTTTCTACCCAAATTCTTGAAAAAATAGAAGAAGCTAAAAAGGCTGCATCAATAAAATATGCTCCGGAGGAATTGGCCTTGTTTACAAAAGGAAAATCCATATTTGATAGTTATTGCTCCACTTGCCATGGCCCCAAAGGGTTAGGGTCTCCTGCTGGAGATGGATTGATTGCTCCTGCATTTTCTGGTTCACAGCGAATCCAAGGTCATCCTGAATATGCGGTTAAGACTCTTTTGCATGGCCTCACAGGTGATTTGGAAGGAAAAGAATATGAAGGGGTCATGATTGCCATGAATATGAATGATGACGAGTACATCGCATCTGTGTTATCTTATATTAGAAATGATTTCGGTAATGAAGGTAGTTTTATTACCCCTGAATATGTGGCTCAAATTCGAGAGGAGACCAAAGACAGAGATGCTAATTACAGTTTTGACGAATTGATCCATGAGGTACCAAAAGCGCTGGCTCCGCAGGATAATTGGATAGCTACGGCAAGTAGCACGGCACTACAAGGCGTAGGTTCTACCAGAGACCCATCTTATGCATTTGGTTATAAAGGTTGGAAAACAGAAGAATCCCAAAAACCAGGAATGTGGTACCAAGTCGAGTTACCGGATGAGCATCAGCTTGCTGAAATTCAATTTAGTGCGGGTAAAGAAGAGTTTCCGATTGGATATACGGTTTCTATTTCAAAAGATGGGAATAGCTGGACTGAAGTTGCCAAAGAAAGCGGTCAGCCTGGTTTGAACAATGCGAGATGGAAATCTTCAGAAAACGTAAGGTTTGTAAAAATTGAAAGCACTGAAACTGGAGAGAAACCTTGGTCTATGCGAAGATTGATTTTATATGCCAGATAATTTTATAGAGAGGCTTCAACAAAAGCCTCTCTTTTTTTGTCCACAAAACTTAATTTGGGAAAGCCAGAAAGGCTACTTGCAAAGCCCCTAATTTTTCATATCCAGCTTCATTCATATGAATGGGATCCCGGTAAAATTGATCCTGATTATAAAGGTTGTATCCCCCAAGGTAAACTGATCCAGATAGGGAATCCCATGCAATTCACAGATTTGCTTTTGAATTTCTACATACTTAACCATTCCGTTTTCATCAAAAGGATCATAGCCACCTCGATTGTTAAATGCTTTGCTTGATGTGAAAGAATAAATCGTGGCATTCGGATTCAATTCATAGATTTTTTGGATGCAATAATTGATGCCTCCAGCCTGTGTGACAAGTTTTTCCTCATCGAAATCATCAAATTCTGTATAGTCTGTGTAGCTTCCAATTGCTCTGTTATTCTTATAATCATTGGTTGATGCCCATAGAATATAGATGTCAAAAACGCCTGCTTCATCAATTTGTTGCTTAAGTGATTTCCCTTGTAAAGATGAAAAACCAGCTCCTCCTACACCATAATTGGTCACAGACATACCTAAACGTTCTTTCCAAAGGTCTTTTGCAACTTCACTTGGAGGGATTACAGAAACTGATCCGCCAAAAACAGCAACAGACTTTCCGTAATTGAGGGAATTCTTGATGGGAAGATCTTCTTGGTATTGTTGGGCTGAGAGATGAAGAGAGATTAATAGAAAAAGAAAAACTAGGGGAGATGCTACAGTTTTCATGAGTTAAGTTTTGTGTTATCCAAAAGAAAAAGATAAACCAAACTAAAATAATTTTATCTACTATATGATGAATCAAGTATTTTTTTCTTATTGTATTAATTATAAACAATAACCCATACAACCATGAAAATTAGAGTTACTTTATTAAGCAGTTTGGTAATTCTGCTAATGATGAGTTTCGCTTTTGCACCTTCCATGTTAAGTCCCAAGTATTACGAAGGGAAATGGGAAGTATTAATTAAAGATACTCCTCAAGGGAGTGCAACTATTCCCATGCGATTTGAAACTGTAGATGATGTCACTTCTGGATATTTTACTGAGGAAGGTGTAGCTGAAGAGAAAAAGATGTCTTCTGTAAAAATTACAGATGATGCGTTGTATGCTGCCTTCAATATAAGTGGCTATGATGTAACACTAAGCTTGAAAAAGTCGATGAAGAAACCGCCAAAGGGGATTTGATGGGGATGTTTGATGCCATCGGAACGAAAGTAAAGTAATCAGCAAAAAAAGTGGCAATACTCATTGCCACCCTTTCATTAATCTTGTTACCCAATTTAAATCTATCTAAGATTTAACTCTTGAAGGTGAAGTCAGGCATTTGCATGATCTTTCCACCTTGCATAGCGGATTCATGCGCCAAAATTCCAACGCAAGTAATATTTGCTGATTCACGGGCATCTGGATAAGGTGCCCGTTTTTCTGTTAATGCGTTTAAGAATTCATTTACTAAATGGGGGTGAGATCCACCATGTCCTGATCCTTGGATAAATGACAAGTGTTGATTATCATCACTATCATAAACTCCAGCAGTTGTAAATGGAGCGATTTCTTCAGGAAGTAGATGCGCATAATCAGGGATTTTCACTCTTTCAGGACTTTCTCCAGTGTGAATAACGGAGTCCTCATGTTCGATTAAGGTCCATTCAAATGACTTTTCAGAACCATATACATCAAAGCTTTCTCTGTATTGTCTTGCAGTATTGAATAGGGATCTAGTTACCTCTGCGGCTAAATCTGAATCTTTAAACTTAATATGACAGGTTTCAATAGCGAAAGGAGAACCATATTTTGGAATCAAGTTTTCATCAATTCTACCTGAACCCAAACAAGAAACATACTCAGCCTGAGCTTTTGGTAACGCCAATACTGGTCCCACACAGTGCGTCGCATAGTGCATAGGAGGGAGGCCTTCCCAATAGCCTGGCCAACCTGCCATTTCCTGTTGGTGAGAAGCTCTAAGGAATTGAATTCTCCCTAATTCTCCTTTTTCATACATTTCTTTGACAAAAAGGAATTCACGGCTATAAATCACCGTCTCCATCATCATATAAGTCAAGCCTGTTCTTTCTGTTTCTTCAACAATAGCTTTACAATCCTCAACTGAAGTGGCCATAGGAACAGTACAAGCGACATGCTTTCCTGCTCTAAGTGCCTTTAGGGATTGTTCCGCATGATTTTGAATTGGAGTATTTATATGTACTGCATCGATCTCAGGGTCTTTGAGTAGTTCATCATAGTCCGTATACACCTTCTCTATACCGAAAGCTTTCCCGATTTCTTCGGCCTTTTCTTTATTTCGTTGGCAGATGGCATACATATTTGCTAATGGATGCTTTTGGTAAATAGGTATGAATTCAGCTCCGAATCCTAGCCCTATGATGGCAATATTGATAGGTTTCTTACTCATGTTTTTTACTGTTAATTAAAAAGGTTAATTGATATTTGGATTTTGTCAATGACTATAAAATCTTAAAGTCGTTTATTTGGCCCACTCTTTAAGGAATTTCAATCCCTCGCTAGCAAAACTGTCTTGACTAGGAGCCAAGGGCTTCCAGATACACACCGCACCAGCGAGTTCTTTTACTTCAGGAGTAAAACTTTCTATAGAAATCACACCTTGGTAATTGACTGCTTCCAAACCACGTTTATAGGCTGCCCATGGGGTTTGGCCTGTTCCAGGGGTTCCACGATAATTCTCAGAAACCTGGAAATGGATCAATTTGTCACCTGCCAATTTGATAGCTGCTTCAGGATCAGGTTCCTCTATATTCATGTGAAACCCATCAAGAATTACTTTTGCTTCAGGTTCATTGATATCAGTAATCAACTGCATCAATTCATCACATGTATTGATTAAATCGGTTTCAAATCGATTTAAAGTTTCCAAGGCTATTTCTAATCCAAATTTTCGTGCATTGGCACAAACAATTCTCAAATTAGTCACCGCTCGTTCCCATTCGATTTTTTTCTGTTCAGGTGAAACCAATCGGGCTTTTCCTACCGCAGAATACATGGGGCCTGCCACAAATTTGCAGTTTAAGTCTGCGGCAATTTCAAAACAGCTGTTTAAGTAATCAAAACTGGTTTTGTGGAAGCTGGGATTTTCATTTGTCAGATCCCGGCTTGTTCCGAATGCTCCACAAATCACGGCTTCTAATCCTGTATCTTGAAGAGCCTCTTTTACTTCTTGTACATCAATCAAAGTTGGATCTTCTACAGGTATCTCTACTGCATCGTACCCAAACTCCTTGATCTTAGGAAAGAGTTTTAAAGTCTCTTTATTAAAAGGGGAGGTCCAGAGCCAAGTGCTCACCCCAAATTTTACGTTTAAACTCATGTTCCTATTCTACTTTAATTATTCCGTTCATAAGTCTCCAGTGACCTGGTACTGTACATACAAATGGATATTCTCCTGGTTCATTTGGAACATTGAATACGATGTATTCCTTGCCATTTGGATCCACTAGTTTAGAAGCAACAATGATATCTGGAGAATCTGGAATAAAGTCTTTTTCAATGCCATTTGGATCTCTCGCCAATTGATCTGCAGCAGCTCCAATTGCGTCCATGGTACCTGGCTTGCCTATTACCAAATTGTGTTGCATAAAATCAGGGTTTTCAAATTCGATGGTGACTTGTGTTCCCGCTTTCACAGTAATCAAGGTTTTGTCAAACTTCATTTCATGAGGAACTACAGAAACTTTGACTACGTTACCATTTGCAGCAACCGCAGGTTTTGAAGCTACCTCTTCAGCTTCCATTTGTACTCCGGAACCAGGAACAGTTAAGGCCAAACTAGACTTGTTACTCAATCTACCTGCAAACCACCAGTTTCCTTCATACTTTCCGACTCTGTTTCTGCTATCATCCTGGCCCACACGAACTCTTGAAGGAGTTAAGGAAGTAGTGAATAACCCCTTGGTTTTACCTTTAGCTACTTCTTCTCCATCTACTTTTAAATTCATACTTCCATCCTCAACCAATGTGGCATCTACAGTAAATTGCTCTTCAGGAAGGTTCTTTCTACTGCTAATAATTTCAACCTTTCCTTCTTGGGCTACAGCAAAGTGTAAGCGGTCTTTGTAGATATACAAGCTATATCCATTTTCACCATTTCCTTGAGCTACCAAAATGCCATTTAATGGAACATCTCCTTTGGAAAGAATCATTCGGATGGCGATCTCTTTACCTTTTGGATCTGGTGGGAATAAAATAGCATTGCGTTGATCCAATGTATATTGTTCGCTTACCAAACTTCTGGAAATTCGATCTGCTAAACTCATTTCCTCATCAGGCATATCATGCATGGCCATTCCTGGATCACGATCTGCAAAAGCAGTAGGATGTGAAAGAACTGCCGCAAATAATGCTTGGGGAATGTAATCATCTTCCTGATTCTCCATATTGTCTGCAGCTGTCAATAATTTACCAGCGGCCTCTTCAGAAAAAGGCATATCTGCTATGGCCAAGAAAGCATATTTTCTGGTATGTAAATCCGGATCATTGATCAAGTCTGAAGCTAGAATGGAAGACAGTGCGTCTGGGTTTCTTGGAATGACACGAAGTGCATTTTTTCTAACTGCAGCTGAAGGATGTCTTAAAGCTTTTTCTACTATTTTTTGAGCGTCTGCATTGGTGCCTTCTAATTCCCCAAGTCCTTTCAAAGCCCATAGAGCATTAATTGCAGCCCCATTGATTCCAATAGCATCTACTTCTTGTGAATTAATCAGCTTGTATAAACCTGGAATAACTTCTTTGTTTTGAGATTCAACGATCAATCGTTGTGCAGTTAATCTCCAGAAAAGGTTTTCACTTTCTAGTGCCTCCAACAATTCATCTGCACTAGCATCTTTCAAATCGAAAGTTTTAGAAGGCTCTCCTCCTTTGTAAGTAACTCGATAAATCCGACCATGCTGTCTATCCCTAAGTGGGTTGATATAGGCATTACCTTCTCCATTTTCAAATCCACGAGGGGTAGGGTTGTGCTGGATGATGAAGTTATACCAATCGGCTACCCAAAGCGATCCATCAGGACCTACTTCCGCATGAACAGGGCTAAACCATTCATCTGAACTAGCCAAGATATTGAAACCGTTTTTCTCTTTGTAACCTGAACCATCTGAATTGATCAAAGCTCTGTGGAGTACACGTCCTGTTGGTTCAGCAACGAAAGCTAAACTATTCCAATAATCTCTAGGGAAACTACGTGCCGTATAGAAATTATGTCCTGCTGCTGCAGTATATCCTCCATGATAATCAACCTGTCTTAAAAATGGCTCAAGGTTTGGCATATCATAGTGGGAGTCAATTCCATGAACAGTATTGGCAGAACCTTGATAAATCGGTCTTTTCAAATAGTTGTTGGCCATGGAGAAATACACGGAGTGCTGGCCATTGGCTGTGGAAATAAAGGTTTCAAAATCTTCCGTGAAACCAAGTCCCCAAGTGTTATTGGAAGTATGTCCTAAATATTCCAGGTTTTCACCGTCGAAATCGAATCGATATACGCCTTGACTAAAGGAATGAGAAACGCCACTTACCTCACCACGGAATCCAGAGTATCCTAATACTCCCCAAACTTTATTGTCAAACCCATATTTTAAATTGGAAGGTCCAGCATGGGTATCACTTTTTCCCCAACCAGTAATGATGGTTTCTCTCACATCAGCCACATCATCACCATCCGTATCTTTCAAGAAAACAAAGTCAGGAGCCATGGATATCAACATGCCTCCATTTACAGCAGTAATTGAAGTTGGAATATTCAATCCTTCTGCAAAAACAGTTACTTTATCAGCTTTGCCATCACCATCAGTATCTTCTAAAATTTTGATTTTATCGTCTCCACCCTCTTTTCTGATTTCATTGGGGTAATCGGTGGTTTCAATGACAAATAATCTACCTCTTTCATCCCAAGTGAATGCAATAGGATTGATGATCATAGGTTCGGAAGCAAAAAGCTCCAATTCAAATCCAACAGGTACCTGCACCAATTTCATGGATTCTTCTGGAGATAAAGGCAATTGGAACCTTGGGGCGGGATCTCTTCTTTCATAATTAGGAATCTCCGCGTCCTCAAACTGTGGGGTAGGAATATTATAAGCTGTTAAAAGCTCGTTTACTTTATCTCCTACAGCCCAAAGGATTCCATTGGCAACAAGTTGCTGAAACTCTTCTTTCTCCCAAGTCTTTTCATTATGACCATAGGCAGTATAAAAAACTCTACCTTTTCCTTCTTCTCGAGTCCAAGTATAAGGTTCTTTGTGATCTCCTTCTACTCGTTCCATTAGTACATGCATATCAGGGTTCAACTGACTATGAACATAAGTTTCATCCCATGTTTCAAATTCATTGATGCCATCCATAATTGGATGATCCTTATCAATGATATCTACCGTAAAATCTCCAGTACCATGGGTACTAAACTGACCTCCTACTGCAGAAATGTACCAGGGCGAATTTTGGAAGCAGAAAGATGCCGAGTGAATCGGAATCAAAGCTTTGCCACCTTGAACAAAGTCCTTTAAGGCAGTTTCCTGCTCCGTAGTAATTTCATTATGATTGGCATAAATCAACAAACCATCGTAATTACTCAACTTGGTTTCATTCAAGTCGTTTACATCAGTGGTGTACGTCAGATTTATACCTTTTTGAAAGAGAGGTGTTTCAATATACATCATCAGCTTTTCAGAGTTGTGATGTTCGCTCTCATGGCCTAATACGAGAATTTCAACACGTCTAGGCTCAGTGGAAGACAAGAATGTCTCGCCAGATTTTTGTCCGCAACTTATAAGAAGCGAAACGACCAAAGTGGTCACTAACCAAGAAAGTTTCATGGGGGGGATTTTAATGGATATTCTCATAAAATGGGTTTATGTATCAATTGCAAACCAATATTCTATATAAATTTCCCAAATTTCTCACTGTATTGATTTGATTTATGACTGAATTTTGCCCTATTTGTAAATAAATCACTTCAAAATACAGCATAACTCAGCTAAAATTTATGAAGAATCCACTCAAAAAATCGCGTATTCCAGACTCAAAAGTCTTTGTAGTCCAAGAATTAATTGCGCCTTATTTTGATAAAAACTGGCATTTTCATCCTGAGTACCAGTTGGTAGTCATATTGAAAGGAAGAGGTACTCGATACATAGGAGATCATATTAAACCGTTTAAAGAAGGAGATATGGTCATGACAGGACCAAATCTTCCGCATGTTTGGCGCTCGGACAACGCTTATTTTGACCCGGCAAACGAGTTGGATACTCATTTGATTGTGGCCTATTTTCCTGAAAACTTTCTGGGTGAAGGGATTTTTGAAAAGGAGGAATTTGAGGATATAGGTAGGTTAATGAAAGCTTCCGCAAGAGGTTTGGAAATCACTGGGAAAACTAACCAAGAAATTACTTCCAAAATGAAGAAACTGGTTCAGTTGAAAGGTTCGAGCCAATTGATTCAATTGTTGGAAATATTGAATCATCTCTCACATTCTAAAGATATCAGTCCCATTACCAATGCGGAGTATATCAATTTGAATAAGGAGTCCGAAAAGGATCGGATGGGAGAGGTGTACGAGTATGTCATGAAAAACTACAAAGAGAAAATCATGTTGGAAGAAGTAGCTGCTCTGGCCAATTTATCAGTGAGTGCATTCAGTAGGTTTTTAAATCCCGAGCCAATAAATCCTTCTCAGATTTTATCAGTGACGTACGAATCAGCCATGCCTGCAAACTCCTTCATGAAGAAGGAATCAATATTTCTGAAGTCTGCTATGAAAGTGGATTCAATACCCTTTCCAATTTCAATAAACAGTTCAAGGAAAGAATTGGCAAAACTCCTCTTGCATACCGAAAGGAATATTTGGATAGTTTTGAATAGAAGTCAATATGTTATTTGGAGTGATCATAGTTCAGTTGGCCGTGTTCTTAAAAGTTAGAAATCTAAAATCATAAATCTGAAATACTGTGGAAAGTATTCAGTTAACTCACTGAAGAAATGTTAATTAATAGGTAAACAGTTCCCCTCTAAAATGGGGTTGGTAGGGGATTATAGAATAAGTTATTGAACCGTTTCAATAATCAGTAATTTTAAATCCTATTTCCTAAATCATAAATCACAATTTATTACTTCTATTGATTAAAAAATTCCAAGACCTGATCCATGTAGGATAAACTGACAGGTACGGACTTTTCCCCAAAATGCAATACATGTTTTTCCACTTTATCGACCTTCTTGCTGTTGACCAAAAATGAACGGTGGGAACGAATAAAAAAGGAGGGAAGCAGATGCTCTACCTCTGCCAAAGTCATTCTACTCATGGCTTTTTCGTTTTCCAGCTGGAAAGTCACATAGTTGCCATTCGCTTCACAAAACAATAGTTCCTCAAATACCAACCGAATTTGGCCTTCTCCGGTTTTGATGAAGGTAAACTCGGGTTCTTTTCCAGGCTGTAATTCCAGCCATTCCTGTGCTTTTTGACAGGCTTTGATAAAGCGTGAAAGGTTGAAGGGTTTTAATAAATAATCCAATGCGTCCAACTCAAACCCTTTCACTGCAAAATCTGAATAGGCGGTAGTAAATACCACCAGGGTTTCCTTGGGAAGTAATTCGGCAAAATCTATCCCGGATATATCCGGCATGTTGATGTCCAGAAAAATCAAATCAATGGAATTGGTTTTCATATATTCCAATGCCTGAATTGCATCCAAAAAGACTTCTTCCAAATGAAGAAAAGGGACTTTGGAAGCATGTGCTTTTATCACTTCCAAAGCCATCTTTTCATCATCTATCGCAATTGCTTTAATCATATTATAATAGTTGAACAGATAAGTGAACGAAATGCTCTGTGTCGTTCGCTACGATGGTCAAGTTATGTTTTTGTGGGTAAAAATGTTCTAAACGGCTTTTGACATTCTCCAAACCAATGCCTGATTCGTCCTTGGGATCTTCTGTGGCTTTTTTGGGATGCATACTGTTGACCACATCCAGATGAACAGACCCCTGAAGGCAACGCAAGTTAATTTTGATCCAAGATTTGCTTTTGGTACTGATGCCATGTTTAAAGGCGTTTTCCACAAAAGGAATCAACAGCATGGGAGAGATGTCCCCGTGACAATGCTCCTCATTGATCTGAATGGTTACATCCAAGTGATCCTCTTTGGCAAAACGTAGCATTTGCAGGTCCAAGTAGTTTCTTAAGTAATCTATTTCTCTGGAAAGAGGGATTCTGTCCATTTGATTTTCATGCAGCATGAAGCGCATCATATCTCCCAGCTTCTGAATCCCATCGGAAGTTTTCTCTGCATTTTCCATCAATGCGGATCCATAGAGTGTATTCAAGGCATTGAATAGAAAATGTGGGTTGATTTGGGAGCGTAGGAAACTCAAGTTGGCGGAACTTTGATTGACCTGTACTGAAAGAGTATCTATTTTACCGATATAATCCTCATATTTTCTGAAAACCAAATTGGAAAGCGGAAAGACAACAAAGAATAGTAGGAGTACCATCCCAACTCCCAAAAGCATGATTTCTGGAACGTTCTCATCCACGGAAATCAAAAAGAACACAAAAGCGATGATGCTGATCAGTCCCCAAAGAAACCAACGATAGGCCTTGATCTTGCCTGCTTCTTTGTTTCGGTAAAGCAGAAAATAATTGTAGAAGATGAAAAAGCTAATCCCAGGAATAATCACCATGGTAATGATCAAGATGACTTCATTTACAAAAATCCGTGCAACGAATAAAAATATGCCTACAAAGAGAAAGATCATAAACAAGCGTACTCCATTGTACAATTGAAAATCTTTGAACACCGGTGGCAAGAACATCTTTTTCAGGAGATTCGAGGTGACTAGGTAAACAATATATAACAGTAGGGTACTGAAATAGAAGCGGAAGTAACCTTCAGCACCCACATGGTTAATCCCGGCACATGCTCCCGATAATGCTCCCATGACTGCCGCAGTCAGCAGACTGTAAAGAATAAATTGAAGGATATTTTTATCCTTTAAATACTTGGGAATAATCACTAAATGCATCACATAGAAACCGATGTAAATGATGATAGGCTGAATGACAATCCCAAAAATTTCTCCATGGGGTAATGATTGGAGGATACTGCAATCATTAAGTTGGTCAGTACAATAATCAAAAACACCAAGGTGGTAATCCACCATTCTATGGAGCGAAAGTCAAATTGTTTTGATTTCATAAGGTATTGTAAATAAATAGGTTGAACTACTTTGTTTTAACTGGATTTGAATTAGAACTTACGATAGTCTCTTGCCTATTTTCTGAAATGCCGGTACATGATTTAATCATCAGCAAATTGTAAATAAATGCCAGAATAATCAGCAAATAAAAGACTTTCTTGGTGTTCATGAATTCTCTTTCTAATTGATAGTTCAAGAATACATGGACTAAAAAGCCTTTACAAAAGAATGTGACGGAATGGGGATAATGAGGGACGGAAATGGAAAAAGTGATCAGGAAGCAGTGGTCAGTGTTCAGTTGACAGAATGAACTCTTTTAACGTCTTTGCCAGGAGGAACGACAAAGCAATCTCGTAAAATTGTAGAGCCTATAGTTTTCCGAAAAAGTGATTAAGGCTCCCTAGCCGGTAAGAAGGCAAGTTTAAATGAAATGGAAGCAACTCCCCCTTGTCAAGGGGGCTAGGGGGATTCCAGTAGTAGGTTTGTGATCTGTCTTTAGTAACCAAATTCTTCCAATTTATCGTCATTGCGAGCAAAACGAAGCAATCCCGACATTCAATTATCAGTGGGCATAATTTTTTTAATAGGTAATGAAAATAAATTGAGATTTCCACGTCGGCTTGATGCCTCCCTGCCTACCGGAAGGCAGGCTCGCAATGACATCAAAACGGGTTTCCAATCAAGTCAATTCCCCACATCCAAGGCAATACAAAGTAGACCATCAAGGTGACCAAAACAATGGAGATGATGTTCAGCCAAAAACCAGCACTCGCCATATCTTTCATCTGTAAATAACCCGAACCGAACACTACCGCATTAGGAGGGGTGGCAACAGGTAACATAAAGGCGCAGGAAGCAGCCAGAGTGGCGCCCACCATTAATCCAAAGGGATGTAAATCGAGCTTGAAAGCCACAGAAGCTAATATTGGCAGCAACATGGAGGCAGTGGCTACATTGGAGGTGACTTCGGTGAGGAAGTTGACCGAAGCAATGATGATGAATAATAAGAAGAAGAAAGAAATTCCTTCAATTAAAGTAAATCGTTGACCGATCCATTCTGCTAATCCTGTTTCTTTGAATCCGGCCGCCAAAGCCAATCCACCACCAAATAAGATCAAGACGCCCCATGGAATACGTTCGGCGGTTTTCCAGTCCAAAATTCGATCTTCTCCAGAGGAGGAAGGAAGGATAAACAATAAAACCACCCCTATCAAAACAATGATGGTATCGTCTATGCCTGGAAGCAACTTGACTAACACAAAACTTCTTAAAATCCAGGCCAAACAGACCGTTCCAAATACGATCATCACGGATTTTTCTTCATAACTGATCTTTCTCAAAGCTTTTAGTTGAGAGCCGATGATGTTTTTGCCATCAGGAAGGCTGAAACTTTTAGGGAGGGGATTGGCGGAACTTACCAGGTAATACCAGCAAATCATCAATAAAACAGCTACCAAAGGCAATCCAAATGCCATCCATTCATTGAATCCGATGGAATAGCCGTATAAATCATTGATTACCGCAGCCATAATGGCATTGGTTGGGGTCCCGATAAGGGTTGCCAAACCACCAATTGAAGCACTATAGGCGATTCCCAGCATGATGTTTTTCCCAATCGATCTGCGATGGAGGTGTTGGATTCACCCAATTGACTTTTAAACTGATTGACCACGGCCAAACCAATGGGAAGCATCATCAAAGAAGTTGCAGAATTGGAAATCCACATGGATAAAATACCCGTGGCCAGGATAAATCCCAAAACAATGCGGCGTAAATCAGTACCTAATAAATGGATGATATTCAATGCAATCCTGCGGTGCAAATTCCATTTTTCGATTCCAGTGGCCAACAAAAATCCTCCCATATATAACAGGACTGTGGGATGCATGTAATTTTCGGATACGTCTGCTATCGGAAGTATTTTCAACAATGGCATCAAGATCAAAGGTAGAAAGGCAGTAGCTGCAATAGGCAAAGCTTCCGAAATCCACCAAATGGCCATCCATGCAGCGAGGGCCAACATGGATTGAGCAGCAGGATTTAAGCCATTAAAAACTGCCAAAAAATTAATTAAAACGAAAGCTAAAGGCCCCAAGTACAGCCCCAATGATTTGATCTTGATTTCCATAAAGCTTCAAAGCTAAAACTTTTCAACACATATTTTTTGACAGGGTAAAAAATGAAATCTCAAAATTCCGAATTAGTCGCTTAAGCAACACCCATTCGTTTCTTGATTTCCGCTTCTATTAATGCAGAAAGTTTACGAATGGTATCCTGTTCAAAAAGTCTTGAATGGATACTTCCAGGTTGAGTCTTTTGCTCAAAAGAGAAACGATCCGTATCGCAGATAGGGAATTTCCACCCAATGGAATAAAGGAATCTGTCACATCAATACTGTCCAATTTTAATACCGAACACCAAGTTCCATGCACAAGCTCCTCAATTTTATTTTTGGGTTTTGTAATAGCTTTGTTCTTTGTAGGAGTACTTTTAGTCTGACTTCTTAATAATGCCTGTTTATCTACTTTTCCATTGGAGGTGAGAGGGAAGGAGTCAACTTGGATAAAAGTAGATGGAATCATGTTCGTTGGAAGAAAAGACTTTAGGTAATCCATCAATTCAGTTTTGTCTACCTGAGAAGAAGCTTTGAAGTAGGCCCTGATTTCTTTTGAATGAAATGTCTGTTCCTGCATGCCGATTTCATGCATGAGTTTTGCAATCTCCTCGGTACTGAGCTCATCATTTAACTCATCTATGGTCTCCTCTCGCTTTTTATGACCAACACGCACATCCCAGCTATAAGGAAATGCATAGTTGTGGTATCCTTTTTTCCGCTTGTGAACAAAAATCCCCAAATCATTTATGATGCAATTGGTGCTTCGGCCAGTATCCTTTGGTCTTCTCCACCCAATTTTCTCTTCCAGATAAGCATACATTTCCGAAAGGCTTACATCACTGAATCTATAAAAATCAACAAAGGAGACCTTGGTAAATACTTCGTCTGTTTCAAACATCGATACATCCAAATACTCACTCACAGCATCTTTGCTTCGGTGATAGGATTTTCGAGTCTCTAGGATGATTTGATCTATATCCGCTGGATCAAAGTGATCTTTTAAGAAAAGTTCTTCAGTCAACCTTGTTTCAAAAAACTGTCCTCTTGAAAGACCTGTCACAATCACTGGAATATTTTTTTCGAGGGCCAGTTTAGTGCTGAGGGTGTAAACGGTTTTAAAACAGCCATTACACACGTTTTGATGTCTTTCTAAACTGTCTCTGAAAATGGCGTTCATGGCATCTGTACTACCATATAGATGATCAACCCCGAGTTTATTTACTGTATTATTGATATTCTCTTTGGCATTTTCAGAGATAAACCCATTGTCAAGTGTCCAAGCCAGCACATGAAGTCCAAGTTCTACCAATTTAGCCAACGCATAACTACTGTCTTTTCCTCCACTTAATAGCATCAGACAATCGTATTCTTTTTCTTTGTTTTCTCCCAAACTTAAAATCTCCGATTTCAGGTTATCCATGGATTTAAAGTAGGAGGCCACATTTTTCTGATATTCTTCAAAGGATTCACACAAATTGCAGACTCCTTCTTCATTAAAGGAAGCATCTGGATAATTAGATGGAATCCCACAATTCTTACAGTAAAAATCAGGTGCCTGGTATAAATTCTCATTTGAATCAGCGACGACGATATGTGCTTCCTCTATTTTTGGGAATTTGGAAATCAATATCTCCAATTCAGCTGATTCTATCCTAACACCATTCAATTTTATCTGTTCATCTATCCTACCATCATATTCGAGTATACCCGAGGCATTCAAACGAACCAAATCACCGGTCTTATAGATCATTTCATCTAATTGAAATGGATTCTTTATAAAGGATTCGGCTGTGCGATGGGGATTGTTAAAATATCCTAGGGCAAGTACTTCACCTCCTAGAAATAAGGTTCCCTGAACGCCCTGCGGAACCGGGTTTAATTTCTCATCCAAAATGTAATAGTTACATCCCGGGATAGGTTTTCCTATGGGAACTGAAGGTGCTGTTTCTTTCGGATTATATTTGTGGACAATACAGCCTACTGTTGCTTCTGTAGGACCATATTCATTAAATATTTCTGCTCCTACAGGTAGTAGTTTTTGGAAGCTGGAAGCGAGTTTAGTTTCAAGATTCTCTCCTCCAAAAATCACCGTATTGAGCGTCGAACCTTTTAAGAAAGTTTCCTGGATTATTCTCGCATGGGAGGGGGTAAGTTTAATGGTGTTTAGATTTCGTTCTTAATAACCTCCAAAATAGATACGTCAGGACCAATTTTCTTTTCTGGATAAATATGAATGGATCCTCCAGAAATCAATGGTAGAAATAGGGATGTAATGGTCAAATCAAAACCTATGGAAGTAAAGAAAGGCATATGTACTTCCTGACCTCTGCTGTATAATTTTTTTGCCTCTGTTAAATAATTTGCCAAAGAACTGACCGAGACTTCAACACCTTTTGGTTTTCCTGTAGATCCGGAAGTGAAAAGAATATACCCGGTTCGATTTGGATCATGTGATAAGTCTATAACTTGATTCTTAAGTTCATAAGAAAGAAGATCATCTAGCTTGATATCCATTACTGAATAGGATTCAAATTCTAGCGAAGTACTAATTAGCAACCTAGGTTTCAAATCTGCCAAAATTCCTTCCATTCTTCTTTGCGGAAGATCCACGGGCATAGGGACAAATGTGGCTCCAAGCTTTAAAATAGAAAGGACAGAGATGATATATTCGAAGGATCTTTCTTTGTGTACAACCACTATATCCTGTTTTTTAACTCCTTGGATATTAAGTATTTCTACCTCCTTATTTACCAATGATCTTAGTTCTTGGTAAGAAAGGGTTTTATCTCCCAATAGTAAGGCTGGGGCATTTGAATTCCATTCAAAAACAGGTTTAATAAGCTCATCAAAAGTGATGGAATTGCCCTTTTGGCTTATACTCTTTTGGATAAGCTCCTTTTCCTCCTTATCTGAAACAAGTTTTACCTCTGCGATTTTTGATTGGTCATCTGTGACAAAAGCCCGAATCATTTTTCCAAAGTGGAAGGGGAGAAGTTCTATTTGTTTTGGGGTAAAATAGGCTTCATTGATATCGAAGTAATAATCAAGGTTTGATTGATCATTAAAATCAAATGCCTGAAAACGAATTCGATGACCTGCGTCCATATGCCCTGGAAAATGCCATTTTGTGCTGGTCGGAATTTCTCCAAAATCACCAAAATAAAGGGGGATATAATTTACTACTGTTTGAATTCCTCTAATGCTTTCTAAAGTTTGGGCACCAGGATAGCCATTTTTAAAAAAGTCGAATTGCTCTTGCCTCACTTTCCCAAAAAGGCTTAGGAAGGATTCTTCCATGTCTACCTGAATATCAAGGGGCAATACCTCAATGAGCAGGCCTGTGGTGTTTTTGAATTTACCGAGGTTGCGGTTGGGGAAAGGACTTCCCAGCCGTAAGGCAGATTCACCTGAAATCCTGGAGATAAAGGCTGCAAAAATTGTAGACCAAATCGTGAATTTTGTCAGGTCAGGATTGAAGGATCTATAGGCTTCTGTAGTTAGCTTTTCCTCTAAAAGCCCTTTTATTTCTGTACTTATTGGGATTTTTACCCTTCTCGCCTTGGTTCGGGTTTCAGATTTAAGATTTCCATAGAGGGATAACTCCTTAACAGGAATTTGTCCCTTTGACTTCCAATATTCAGCAGCTGGGGTATTTTTGTTTTCTCGTTTTTGCTGCTCAAACTCCCTATATTCTTTAAAGCTGACTTGATTTCCGGAATCATTTTCAATGTTCTTTATTTCCGAATCATAGCCCTTCCCTAATGCCTCAAACAAAACTTTAAAGGTCGTTGCATCAGCTAGTATGTGGTGAATATTCAAATACCAAATAAAAATTCCCTCTTCAACTTTTAGTAGGATGGAATCGAAGCATTTCTCAGTAAGGTCTATTGGAGTATGAATCCGAGATTCGATGAAAGCATCAAGCGACGCATTGGGAATTTTCTCAAACGGAAGATTAAATTCTAATTGGGGTAATACAATTTGTTCAACAACTGAATCCTTATTTTCATGAAAAACTGTTCTCAGACAATCATGATTTGCAATTAGGCGTTTAAATGCTAATTGAAAAGTAGAGGGATCTATTTCACCATTTATTTCAAATGTATGGGGAAGGTAGTTTGAATTGGAGCTAGGATCGAGCTTCTGACTAGCCCAAATACTTTGCTGACTTCCAGTTAGGCTGGAAATAGAGTTTGTTGATACTTGCAATCTTTATCTATTTTTCTGCTGCTGGGCAATATATTCTGTAATGGAAAGGACTGAATTAAAATTTTCAATCACCATATCCTGAGGGGGTACTTTAATTTCATACCTCTCTTCCAAATGAGCAATGAGTTTCATAATCGTAATGCTATCAATCAAACCACTGCTCAATAGTTCTTCTTCTTGGTTGACAAGGACATCGATTTCCTCATGTATATAATTTGTAATTTCTTCTACCATTACTTTGGATTTAAGGCTGTGAGGTTCCTTTTGACCATATATTCAGGTCTTGGATCTGAAACTTCTTTTATATTATCAGTTGGGTTGAACGTGAACATTAATAGCTTTCTGTCAATTACTCCCATGTTTTGATAAGAGCTATGGAGTAAATTACAATGGAAAATATGAATGTCTCCTGCATTTCCGGTAAATGGAATTATGGGACTGTATTTTTTAACCATTTCCGATAAGGTACTTTGAGTAATCATATATTTCAAATTCTCATCATGTACTCCATCTGGATTATTTAGGTACGATTCCACTTCTCCTTCTTTTTGAGAAGAGGGTATCGCTAATATGGGGCCATTCGCTACCTCTACGTCGGATAGCAAAATTGCAACGGTCAGAGCATTAGGAGCAATCATTCCATCCTCTTTCCAAAATTTAAAATCTTGATGCCAGCTCCAAACACCTGATTCTAGGCTACTTTTAGTGTTAAGTTTTGACTGAAATAAGTAAAAATCTGTATTCAAAAGCTGCTCAATGATTTTTGGTAATGAGGAATTCTCAAGTAGTGCAAGAATAGAAGAATCGAACTTTTCAGGCGCAAAAATGGTACGGATTTTTCCAGAGGATTTTTCTCTGAAAAATTCAGGTCCGTCCAGTTGTTCAATTTTTTCAATTGCCTGTATGATCTGATCCAATTCTTTTCCCTTCAGCCAATTACTTATCTGTAAATAGCCTTGTTGATGATATGTATTGATTTGCTCTTGACTAAGCATAATTTCTATCACTTCTCTGTTTTAATTAGAAAACTGTTTTTCCAATTTCCGATAATGAACTTTTCCGTTGACTGAGTGGGGTAGGGATTGTACTTCAAAGAAGTGTTTTGGAATACTTGTCTTCGGGAGAAGTTTTATTAATCTCTTTCTCAATAAATTATGGTCAAACGGCTTCTCCTTTGGTACGATTGCCGCACATAATTCTCTCATGCCATTTGATTTACATGTGAAAACAGCTACATCCTTTACTTCAGGGCATTGAATTAAAACCTGTTCAATAGCTCCAAGTTCAATCCTATAGCCACTAATCTTCACCTGACGATCCATTCTCCCTACAAATACCAACTCTTTATTTTGGTTTAAATAAACATAGTCGCCAGTTCGATAATAGTTAACTTCTCTTCCTTGATTTCTGTCGATATAAAAAGACTTTTGGGTTAAAGCATCATTATTCCAATAGCCTGACATCATGGTAACAGAATGAACTAGAAATTCTCCTTGTTCACCGGGAGCAACTTGCTGGTCTTCCGAATTCAAAATGAGATAGCTGGTATTCTCCCAAACCTGACCTATAGGTACTTCTTTATCAATTTCTATAGGCTTTGAAATAGTAAAATATGTACATTGATTTACTTCGGCAGGCCCATAAACATTTGAAATCTTCGAGTTTGGAACTTTTTTAGTAGTAACTCGTTTAATTTGATGGACGGAAAGGATTCTCCTCCATATTTTATCCATCTCACCGAAGGAAAATCTAAATCAAATCCTCCCTCAATCAATGAAATGAAGAGGGAAGGGACAGAATACAAAATGGTAATTCCATTTGCTCTAACCGCCTCACAAAAACTCCCAAGCATGACTAATTCGCTGGTATTGAAAAGATAGGTAGTACAACCGGCAAACATGGCTGAAAAGTATCCAAAGGTACTTTGATCAAAATGTAAAGAAGCGACATTTCCAATGATATCATTTTCAGAAACTTCATATAGCAAGGTAGATTGCCTGGCATAAGCCATTCCGCTTGCATGGGTATGGACAATTCCTTTAGGTTCTCCGGTAGAGCCCGAAGTGTACAGGATATATGCAAGGTCGCTAGGTTCTATATCTAAATCCAGAGGGGAATTACTTACTTGTTGAAAGATGGTATCCCAAGAAACGCCTTGATTTGACCCTACCACTAGTAAATTTTGGGTATCAATCTGATCTATGATGCGTTGGTGAGAGGGGATGGTGAGAACTATTTTGATATCACAATCTGCAATAATTGCATTAAGCCTTTCGCTAGGTTGGCTTGGGTCCAAAGCCACTAAAACAGCTCCCGCTTTTAAGATGCCATAGATTGCATAGGCCGTAAACACATTTTTCTCAATAAGAATCCCAACACGGTCTCCTTTTTTTACATGGTTTTCTACAAGCCAATTTGCTAGTTGGTTGCTTCTCGATTCTAATTCCTGATAGGTGATCTGGGATTCAGCGCTTTTAAAAGCTATTTTGTTTGGAGTCTCTTTTGCTCCAATTGCGATGAGTTCACTTAACAATTGACTAGTAGAATTCATAGTAATCCATCCAATTTAGCAATAATATTCCTTTGAATATCTGATGTACCAGAGTATATCAATCCTCCCAATCCATCTCGAAGATCACGTTCTACTTCATATTCTGTAACCACTCCTTTCGCCCCAAAAATTTAATGAAATCCAGACTGGATTCTACAAAAGCTTCACTGATGTATAGTTTTGCCATGGCAGCTTCTCGAATTAATGGCAAATCATTTTTATCCAAATAAGCGACCTTGTAAAGATGCATTTTTGAGGTTTCAAGTCTGAGCCTCATATTGGCAATTCGGTTGGAAATGGATTGATATTTACCAATGCTTTGCCCAAACGATTTGCGTTCGTTGGCGTAGGCAATTGATAATTCTAATTGCTTTTCCATTCTTCCTATCTGACTTGCAAAAATATAGCCCCGTTCTGATTCCATTGCTGAACTAAAGAGGCTTAAACCTGAGCCTTCTCTTCCCAATCGGTTTTCATCCGGAACAAAACAGTTTTTTAAATAGAGATTCCCCATCGGTGTGGTTCTCATTCCTACCTTATCCCGAACCTCACTACTAGTGAAGCCCTCCATGGTTTTGTCCACAATGAAAGCCGTAATACCCCACTTGCCTAACTTACCATTGGTGGTAGCAAAAACAACTGCTATTTCACAAATAGGGGCCAAGGTGATGTAATGCTTTTCCCCATTAAGGATATATCCGCCCTCCACTTTCTCAGCAGTCATTTCCAGGGCATAGGTATCGGAACCAGAGCCCTCTTCGGTTATTCCAAAAGCTCCAATCGTACCTAAGATCAATCTCGTCAAATACTTTTGCTTTTGTTCCTCTGTTCCAAAAGCATTGATTGCTACCTGGGTGCTCCAAATTTGGGAATTGAGAGAAAAGGGTAAACCATTGTCTTTACTCCCATAGCCTAGTCCTTCGAGCATCAACACCGTGGTAAGAGGATCAAAACCACCTCCTCCGTATTCCTTTTTAAAAGGCCAACCCAACACTCCGAAATCGGCACATTTCTTCCACTCTTCCTCCGGAAATATATTATTACGATCTTTTTGAGAAATATCTTTATTCAGATTTTTCTCTGAGAAAGCCTTGGCTTTCTCCCGTAATTCTATTTGTTCTTTGCTCCAGTTAAAATCCATTTAATTAAAATGTGAATTTCACAAAACCTCTAAAATTGAATGGAGTACCAGGAGTAAAATGAATTTCACTAACCGGACTTGGTTCGAGGTTTCCATTTGCAAGTCTTATTCTAGATTCTGTATCAAATTGAGTTTCTTTCCAATCTGTATTAAGCAGGTTTTCTATGAAAAAACCAAAAGTGATGGCATTAAAAGTATAGCTGGCATTCATATCCAATACGGTATACCCTTCTGCGACAACACTATTGTCTTCATTAGCAGGGCGATCCTGTAAATACCTGGCTCGTAAGGCACCTGCAAAACCATCCTTTTCAAAACTCAATCCTCCTGTGGTAGTAATTCTTGGTGCCAATGGGATGAAATTATTTCCTTCAGGGTCATCTATGCTTCTCGCATAAGAGTAGGTAAAATCCCCATCTAAGTAGATCCACTTGTTTGCTTGCCAACGTAATCCCAAGTCTATTCCCCTTCTTGCGGTTCTTCCACTTGCTTCCACTATGCCGGCATCACCTACATAAACAAATTCCTGTTCAAGCCTTAAATACCAAAGAGCCCCATTTACGATCAATCTTGGCCATAACTTAAAGTTACCTCCTAAATCAGCCCCAAATGCTCTGGGAAGTATGGATTCATTATTAGGCCTTTCCAATACCAAACGAGTGTCGTTTGAGTGAAAGCCAATGCCAGATTTTAAAAATACTTGTACGTCTTCATTGACGGTGTAAATGAAGTTAAGTTTCGGACTTACTACGGCAGCTGATAAAGATTGTGGATCATATTCAGGGGTGAGATCATCTTGGTATAAATAATTAAAATAATCAACTCTAACTCCTGGATTGATCCGTAGCTTTTTCAAGTAAAGATCAAAATTTACATAACTGTAATAATTCGACTCAGTGATGTCACCTCTTTGAGTGACAAACCGAACACTATCTCTGTTTTTTGTTCCGGCTAATTCATTATCACGGATATCATCATTTCTAAGTCCTACACCAACTTGAAGTGCATATTCACCCCCATTGAATGTATTGCTATAAGTAAGCTGACTTTCTGCTCCAAAAATCGCCCGGTTTTCGCGCTGTCGGATTTGATCACCATTTACAGAATCTTCCAAGAAGAATGTAAAGTTTGAAAATAGCTCAAAATCATAAGTAGAATAGTAGGCGTTGTTCTTAATAAATAATCGGTCATTAATTAGCTTGGTATGATTGAGAGCAATGTTTGTTCTACTCGTATAACCTCCCTCTGTATCATCTAAAGCTCCAAAATTGGTGATCTGTCCACTTTGTACCGCACGAACCGGTATCTGACCTGAAGCATCCCACTTACTGGTAAAATGTGATGCAATTAAGCTGATATCACTTCCGTCTTCCAATGTTAGACCATATCGCCCCATTAGGTTTAATCGGTTGAAATTCTGACTGGACTCAAATGGACCATCACTTGCCAAGTATTCTGCCGCGACATAGGCATTGTTTTTTTTGTCATTGATTAGGTTAAAAAGCCCAACCGTACGGACACTATTGAAGCTTCCTCCTTGTACCGAAACAGAACTTTTATCCAAACCTCTTTTGGTTTGGAAGTTTACATAGCCTGCAGTAGCAAAATTCCCTTTATCGGCATTATAGGGGCCTTTGTCAAAATCTACTCGCTCCACTGTTTCCGGTATTAAGAAGTGTAGATCTGAATATCCTTGCCCGTGCGCATGAGAAACCATGTTGACCGGCATTCCATCGACCGTGATATTTATATCAGTTCCATGGTCAATATCAAATCCACGCAAGAAAATTTGTTCAGCTTTACCACCTCCGGCATGTTGTCCTATAAATAACCCAGGTACTTTTCTCAATATATCCTGAGATGTGTTTACCGGATTTGTTTTAAGATCAATTCGGGAAAGGGTATTAACTGGATTCACTTCTTGACTAAAGACTACCTCTCCAAGTTCAATAGCTGTTTCATCCATCCGCACAGTAACCTCTCTTGAAAGATTACTTACTACTATTATCTGAGGTTCGTATCCTATATGACTTACTTGGAGGGAATCTCCATCTTTAACTCCCGGGAGCACAAAATAACCAGACTCGTTGGTGTGAGCGTGATGTTCAGAAGAAATATGGATAATATAGGCTCCGATTATTGGGGAACTTGCTCGGTCTAAAACTCGGCCCTTTAGTGCTTGTGCATTTACAATAGTTTCTGTAAAAATGAATAGAACGATGGAGGAGAGTACTGTTTTAAACATAGATATACTTTTAGGGTTAACTCAAAAAAACCTTTCGAAAGGGGTTAAGAAATAGTTTCTGAAACCTTACTTCATTATTGGAGATTTTGTTTTAAAAAAATTAATAATTAGTTCAACAAAATTGAAAACCTATTGAGAAACATTGATTAGATGTGGAATCATTCCATAGGGATTTTTTTCATCAGAACTGTATGACTCAATATTCATTTTGGTTCCTAGGTTTAATTCATTGGCATATTTGGCAAATAAATTTGCCACTACCTGATCCTCCAATGCCCATCCGGTAGAATCAAAAACACTAATCCCTGACTGATACTTTTCTTTTAATGCTTCGTTATGGATTAGTTCAATCCACGAAGGACCAATTTCAGTTGGATTCAATTGCTGGCATTCACCTTCCACAATGGCTTGATCAAGAAAATCCGGACAAACAAAAGATTTCTCCAACAGTGACTTGGGGAGTTCAAACTTTCCTGGAAAATCTGCTCCCACAGCATTAATATGAAGGTGAGGCTTAGAATTAAACTCTGTAAAAAGTGGCCCTTTTTCTGGAGCTATGGAAGTAGCAGTACACAGAATATCCGATTTTTCCAAGATTTCAGATAGATTAGAGAGTTTAGGTGAGATTTGGAGATTGATAGGAGCCAATCGATCTTCTAAGCTATCCATACAGTTTTGATCGGTATCATAAACTAAAATTTCTTCGATAGGGAACAATCTAGATATCGCGTGAATCTGTGTTATTGACTGAGCTCCACATCCAATAATGCCAAGGATCTTTGAATTTTGCTTTGCCATCATTTTACTGGCAACTGCACTGGAGGCACCAGTACGTAAGGCGGTAAGTAATACACCATCTACTAAAAAATTCAAATGACCCGTGTGAGCATCATAGGAAGAAATGGTAGATAATATTGTAGGCAGTTTAAAAATATCTGGATTTTCAGGATGATAGCCCACTACTTTAATCAGTACTTCTTCACCTTTCTTCATGATCGGCATCCATTCTACTAAACCTAAAAAGGGTTTTTTATAGTTAAACCCTGAGCGGATGGGTACCTCAGTTTCTTCTTTACTAAAATTTATAAGCGCTTTTTCTAATTCTGAAATTAGGTCATCCATTACCCGGTCTAACCCAATTTTTGTAATAATCTTATTGACAGCATTACTGTCCAGGATGATACTTTCTTGATTTTTCTTCATTATTTAAATTAACCAATACCCAATATACTATTTTGAAATAAGGTGTCAATTCATTTTTTTGTCTATCAAAGTATAAGTTTCATAACTTTTGAATTAATAATTTGTTTAACCCAAATAATCCTTAATTCTCTTCGATACATGTCCACAACCAAATTAATCAGAACAAGTTTTTTATTCTTTCTATTATTTACACTTGCTGCTAGAGTAGAGGCCCATAAACCCAATCAAAATTTTATTTATCTCAGTATTTATGAAGGTAAAATGGATTGTAGGGTTGAGCTGAGGAAAAGTGATATCGCAAAAGTATTTGGTTTTGACATAGGACCAGGAGTAGTTCCTGATGAGAATGACCCAAAAGTTCAAAGAATGCGGGAATACATTCAAAGTCACCTAAGGTTTACATCTTCTCAAGGGAACCATGCTATGGTTTTCACAGACTTAGGTCTGTTGGAATTAAATGATGGGGATGACTACCTATTGTTTAATTTTTCGATGGAAAATATGAATCCTGTTCCTTCTCACCTAGAGGTTTATGATCAGATTTTTGTAGAAGAGTTGAGCAACCATGAATCATTGCTTCATATTGAGCGAAACTGGAAAACGGGTGTGTTGGCCAATGAATCCTTGCCTTCATTAATCTTCGGCACTTCCTCCCCGAATCAAACTCTTGACATTGAGGAAGGATCAGTGCTAACTGGTTTTTTGGCAATGGTGAAATCCGGGATTTACCATATTTGGATCGGATTGGACCATATTCTGTTTTTGATAGCCCTACTGATTCCCTCGGTGATTGTATATAGACCAAAAAATGCTCCTAAAAAGAAATGGTTTGGGATCACTTACAATGATTTTGATCCTCAGCCAAGTTTTAAGACTGCTTTTATATCGGTAGTAAAAATCATTACAATTTTTACTCTTGCCCATTCTGTGACATTAAGTTTAGCAGCTCTAGAATTGATCAACCTACCTTCAAGGTTAGTGGAATCCATTATTGCCATTTCCATTGCCATGGCGGCTTTTCATAATATCGTCCCGTTTTTAAATAAAAGGGAGTGGCTTATTATTTTAGTATTTGGTCTCTTTCATGGATTTGGATTTGCTTCGGTTTTGGCGGAGCAATCTAGAGGAGGGAGTACCTAGTCTATTCATTGGTTGGATTCAACCTGGGTGTAGAGATTGGTCAGTTGGGGATTATTGTGATTGCATTTCCTCTGCTTTTCTTACTTAGTAGATTGAAACAATACTATATCATCGTTGTCGGTTTCTCCCTACTATTGATGGCCATATCGGCTTATTGGATCATCGAAAGAGCCTTTGGATATGATTTGAAACTTCATACCTGGTTGCTCGAAAAAGGAATCCTTTAGTAGATTAGAGTATGGAAGGAAATTCGGATGATCTTCTTGATCAGTGGCTTAATTTTAACAATCAGGAGCAGGGATCTGAAAATTTAGCAGAGGAACAAATTCCAAAAGCTAGCCCATCAGATCACTATCCACTTTCTGTAGCTCAACAGCGCCTTTGGTTCGTCTATCAAAAGAATCCTGAAAGTCCTGTATATAATTATTCAGAGATCTGGAATTTTCATGGACCCTCTTTTGATCAGGGAGTTTTTAATAAAGCCTTGGAATGTTTAGTTGCCAAGCATCAGATTTTAGCAAGCAATTATGTTGTATTCCAAGAGGAGCCTGTGATGGTTTTTCGACGGGAAAAAAGTTTTGATCTTCATTTAGCAAAGGATAATCAAGAGGAATCGGATGCCAGAAACTGGCTTACAAATCTGGCTAGTGAAGCTTTTAGGCTAGAAACAGATCCTTTGATTCGAGTGGGAGTTTGTCATCTCAATGAACAATATTTGATAGGCATTACCTTCCATCACATTATTATAGATGCCTGGTCCATGGGCATATTGAGGGAAGATTTTGCTGATTTCTATGTTGAGATTTCCAATAATAATCAACAATCAAACTTCTCGTTACCTGAAAATGATCTTCAATACCAGGATTATACGTCCTGGCAAAAAGATTTGCCTGAATCAGCGTCCAAATCCAAGTCAATTCCTACGCCTTCGGACTCATTTTTAGATCTGCCGCTTGACTTTCCTAGGCCGGCCAGTCCAAGTTATCAAGGCAGTATCATCCGGTTTTCACTGCCAAAAAATTTCACTGATAAAGTAGGGAAGCTTATCAAAGATTTTCAAACCACAGACTTTAATCTTTTCCTTGCATGTTTTCAGATTTTGCTTGGTAGGTATGCAAAAAGTGAAGAGGTAACTGTTGGAATCCCTGTTTTCAATCGAGATAAAGAAGAGTTTAAATCCATGGTTGGGTACTTTGTAGATACCCAGGTTATTGAAGCAAATCTGGAAAAAAAGAAATTGTTTTCCGAGCTGCTTAAAGAAATCAAGAATGATGTTTTAGAGGCCATATCTTGCCAAAAACCGAACTATGAGGAACTGGTCAGTAATTCACAAACAGCAAAAGATCAAAGCTATAATCCTTTATTTCAAGCCATGTTTGTGGGACATTCCCCAGGAGAGAATCCATTTCAAAACCATGGGCTTCCGGTAGATTTTGAAGTGTTGGATTTAGAGGTCTCCAAATTTGATCTGACGCTACATCATTTTGGTCAAAAAGCTGGTGCATATCAAATTGGAATAGAAATTAGTAAGGATTTATTCAGTCCTGTTTTTGCAGAGCGCTTGTGCCAACATTTTACTACGCTATTGGAGGGGTTTGCAAGAATCCTAATCTGGAGATTGAATCTTATTCCCTTATTTCTGAAGAAGAGAACCAATTTCTGGTTTCTGGACTAAGTCATGGTTTTTTGCCAGAAGCTAATGGAACTGTGCTCACTGAGATCCTTGATAATTTAATCCAAAAAAGGATCAGATTGCCGTGGTTTGCGGCTCTGAACGACTAAGTTATGGAGCGCTTGACCAAAGAAGCCAGCTAATTGTTAATGAGCTTAAGGAGAAATCCGCTGATCCAAACTATCCCATAGGAATCTTTATGGAAAGGTCGGTAGATTTCTTGGTCTCTATTCTTGCCATTGTAAGATTTGGTGGGGTCTATTTGCCTTTGGATCCGGATTACCCAGACCAAAGAACGCTCCAATACCTAAAGGAATCCGGAGCAAATTTTGTCCTGACTCACCGTAATTGTATTGATTCAAAAGAGTCTGTCAAAGACAATTTTAAAATAATAAATATAGATTTAATTGAATGTAATCAAGAAGCTGAAAATCAGTTAAATAAAAATTTTAAATCTAATAAGAATGCCTACCTGATATTCACTTCCGGGAGTACCAATAAACCCAAAGGTGTTTTGGTAAGCCATAGCAATTTATATTCTTCTGTGGCGGCTAGAAAGTCGTATTACCAGGAATCGCCCACCTCATTTTTGTTGGCCTCCTCTTTTTCTTTTGACAGCTCAGTTGCCGGAATATTTTGGTCTTTATGCACAGGAGGTAAACTCATCATTACGCAACAAAATGAGACCTTGGACACTGCTGCACTTTCTGCAATCATAACTCGAGAAGATGTAAGCCATACCTTGATGCTGCCGTCGCTGTATCAAGCCTTGCTGCAGGGAAATGACAGAACTTGGTACGCCCTGAAGGGAGTGATTCTGGCTGGAGAGGAGTTTCCAAATGAATTGATAAAAACGCACTTTGATAAGCATCCTTCAACGCGGCTTTTTAATGAATATGGTCCAACGGAGGGAACGGTTTGGTGTTCAGTCCAGGAACTACATGCTGGAGATTCTTTCCATAGGGTTCCTATAGGTTTGGCAACATCGAATACCCTGGCTTATGTACTGGATTCAAATCAGAAATTAAGTCCCATCGGTATCCCGGGAGAGCTTTGCATTGCAGGGGCGGGGCTTACGAATGGGTATTTATCCGAGGAAGATACTGCAGCTAAGTTTCTGAAAAACCCATATTCCGAGGAATGGAATAGGATTTATAGGACTGGAGACTTGGTTCGAATACAGAAGGATGGATTATTGGAATATCTTGGAAGAGAGGATAATCAAGTTAAAATCCGAGGACATCGAGTGGAATTGACTGAGATTCAAGATTTAGCTCTTCGTGACCCAAAGGTTAAATCTGCATTAGCAATTGTTGGGGAGCATCTGATACCCAAATAATCGTGGCCATTAAATCGGATGCCAATATAAATGAGGGGGAATTGGATGCTTTTTCCGTCAAAATTTGCCACGATACATGGTGCCCGATATAATTCTCATTTTGAAGGAATTTCCTTTGCTTCCAAATGGAAAAGTGGATTCGAATGCATTAAAGGACATTGCCCTAGCTAAACCAAAAGCGTCAACTGTTTCTTCAAAAGTGCCATCTACGTATTTGGAACGGCAGGTTGCTGGAATTTGGGCTGATGTCATGGGAGAGGAGGAAGTTCCTGTCAATAAAGATTTTTACGAGATGGGTGGAAATTCACTCCAAAGTATTCGAATCATCGCAAGATGCAGGGACATTGGGATAAAGGTTACTCCAGCTCAATTTTTACGCTATTCCACAGTGGAATCGCTGGTTAAGTCTATCCATCATGAAGCCTATCAGAGACCCGAAAACACGCTTGAACTGGAGGTTTTAAAGGTTTGGGAATCCTATCTCAAACAAAAATTGATTGGGGTGAAGGACAGTTTCCAAAAAAATGGAGGATCCGATTTTGAGTGGAAGCAGGTGGAAAATGAGTTAAATTCCGTTTTTACATTTAAGGATCAATCCAGATTAATGACTCAATTCAAGATATTTCAAAGAAAATTCTTGCTAATTATCATTTAGTTGAATTTGAGTCAAAAAATATTAGAAGGGTCATTCCTATTAAAACAACCGGTCAAGAATCGCCTCTTTTCTGTATTCATAGCGAATTCTATTATGAAACAGTGTATAGCCAATTGACTAGACATATGCCTGCCGAGTATCCGGTTTACGGTATATTATCGGTTAGTCCTGAATTGATCAAGAATTCTGTCCCAAGGAATATTGAAGAGATCGCCAGTTTGTGTTTAGAAGAAATTCGACTGATTCAACCCATAGGTCCTTACCGAATTTTATCCTATTCTATCGGGAATGTAGTTGCCTTCGAGATTGCTAAACAAATGCTAGAGGCAGGGGAGCGGATAAATCTGATCATGATTGATCCACCGCTGTTTTTTGATAAATCCAGAACATTTGGAAAAGGAGGTTATAAAAAGCTTTTTACCTATTTGGACTACTGGAAGAATCCGGGGCAATTGCTGGAAAAAGTTCGTAAAAAGGTAAGAAAAGATCCTAAACCACCTGTATTGATTCAAGATACAGGCTTATTGAAAAAGTATTTACGCTCTTATAAGCCTGAAAAAATAGCCTGTGATACCTTACTTATAACTACACCCAGGGAATTTAAACATACGTATGAATGGGATCCCTTATTGAATATCGTGGATCGTGAGAAAATTCAAGGGCCACATCTTAAGTTAATGCGAGAACCTTATGCGGGTCAACTAAATGAGGCAATTGTAAGGAATCTCAAAAAATGGGATGAAGAAAAGAAAACGATGGGTTCATGAAAGTTGATTTATGGCTTGCCAAACTGGATGAGGTGCCCGAAGAGGATGGGAGGGATCTTGCAAGAGAAGAACTGGAACGTGCAGATCGTTTTGTTCGGCCAGAGTTAAAAGTGCGGTTCCTGAAACGAAGAATTATTTTGAGAAAATTACTATCCGAATATCTTGAAATAAAGCCTAATGAAATAGTTATAAAGCAAACGATTCTTGGAAAGCCATATGTAGAAAACCCTAAAACTCAGCTCTTTTTTAATATATCGCATTCCAAAGACTGCGTGTTGTATGGTTTCTCGCATGAATCAGAAATTGGTGTAGATATAGAATTTTTAGATGAGGAGATTGAAGCTGAAGAGCTCATCTCTAACATCTTTTTTGCTCTTCTGAGGAAATCTCATTGATTCAAAATTCCAAAGGCAAATTAAAATCGGAAGCTTTTTTCAGGTTATGGTGTATCAAGGAGGCATACATCAAACTAGTTGGGAAAGGGCTGACTTTTCCACTGGATCAAGTGTTGGTAAAAGATACCATGGAGAAACCAATGCTGGAGATTCGGGCAGTTATGAATGATCAAACATTCGAATCGTTGAGCTGTATTTATAGCAATTGGCTTCCCAATTTTGGAATTGGGGTGGTGGTACAGGGAAATTCCCTGGAATTAGAATATAAGCAGTATAGAGGCTAATGGAATAGGTCTTTCAATTGCTATTTAACATAATATAAATTATATAACTTAAGTCAAGAATTGCTCTAGTTAAGTACTATTAGGAATCGCAAATTATATCAGATCTGGTTCCAGATAATTTTAATGAACTATTAAAACGCTCTATTTTTCAATATTCCGTACCATATAGCCTAATGTTTTTCAAATATGCGATTCTCAGGTCTTTTATTGTTGTCTTATTTAGGTATTTAAATATCAGTAGATGAAAAGATGAAAAATTCTTTGACTCTTATGGGCGTATTATAATTAAAACTTATTAGTCTGACTTTTATCTACGTTCACTCTGAAAATACCTAGCTGTTAGGCGAAAAAACTTAATGACTAATTGGATTCTAAAATTTATTCAAAATAAAGAAACCACGAACTCTTTAAACCCCTCTTAGTATTTTAAACTTCTATGGCTTAAGAAATTCTACTTAACATAATATTGATCTATTGAATAAAAGCAGATTTAATATTCAATTCCAACCTGCAGCGAGTATTAAGCCGTTCTCAATTCCAATTCCTGAAAGCAAGGTGTTACCATCACTGTTTTTCCAGGCAAGTTCATAATTGGCCTCTTCAAAGCTTATCTCTAACGAATAGGAGTTTTGCTTACTGTTTTGATCTGTATAAGTAATTTCAAAATTGCCTACAAAAGGTTTGTCCACATCGTAGGTTGATACCCTTTTCCCATATCCCCTACCAAAAGTTTTAACCCCATTCTTGGTAAAGTTCCAAACTGCACGAATTTCACTTTCTGTTACGCTATAAATGACAGACCCTATTTGCTTGTTTAAATTTTCTATCAACTTCATATGATTTATGTGAATAATTTTAAAGTAAGAAGATAAAGTCCTAAATATCTAAGAATCAGTGTTTATTATTTCATATTCATAGTTTCCAAATGGTTTTTCAAATCACTTTTCTTCCAGATTCCTACTCAATTCCTTTGGAATCAAGCCAGCTCTGAGCATCACCCCGGAACTGTAAAATATTACAACGAATACCAGCCATTTAAGAACATCCAATGGCGAGGATTTGACCATTAATGCTACGATTATAACAATTATGATTCTCGGTATTGCCATGGCAATGGCTGCTTTTTGGATGCGGGAGGCATCAGTAATGCACAGGAGCCCATTTTTATGGTATTAGTAAGATAAGGTAACATCCCCAAGGAAAAACCAATGCCTTGCAAGGACCATACAAAACCTATCCCATCATTATCTTATCTTGCGAAAATTTTCAAAGTAAGATCATTTATCATGAGGCGAAAAATCCCAGAATCAACGCTACCAAAACTCAATCGTTCACAATTAATTACTCCTGAAGGCTTTCAAAAATTAAAGGAAGAACATGATCATTTGTGGCGAGTTGAACGTCCAGACGTTACCGCTAAGGTAGCATGGGCCGCAAGTTTGGGAGATCGTTCAGAAAATGCCGATTACCATTACAACAAGAAACGGCTTCGAGAAATTGATAATCGCCTACGTTACTTGCGTAAGTGTATTGATGACTTTAAAGTCATTGACTACCACCCTAACCAAGAAGGAAAAGTGAATTTTGGTGCTTGGGTAGAAATTAAAAACGAAAAGAAAGGTCTTCAAAATCGTTTCCGTATTGTAGGTTACGAAGAGTTAATAGGTAATAAAAATTATATTTCTATGGACTCCCCAATGGCAAAATCGCTTCTTGGTAAAACTGTTGGAGATGAGGTGATAGTTCAAACCAAAATGGGTGATTTTGTGTGGAAAATTCTTAAAATAGAGTACCAAAAGTAGTAAGACCTAAATAGATCTCAGGTACATACCTTGAGCACTTGTTGCTTAATAATCAATTGGTTAACTTAAATAAAAATCAATTGGTTATGAATACGCTGATTTTCACTCAACCGGCTGATGACATCATTGACTTTTACCCAAGATTTAAAGAGGTATATGAGTCCAGATTGTTATCAATCGGTAAACGCATTACTTACGACTTGCAATTCAATAGTGCTTTTGGTACAAGGATGTTAGGAACAGCTATTACCTTAATTACCTCCTCGAATCGAATTGTCAAACGTATCATTGAATTTGCTGAGCATCTTGCAACACATGAGGAAGAGTTCATTCGGTTTAATGTCCTCTTTATGTACCATCAATCTGGAGAGCAGTCTATCCGCATATTTACTCGAGCGATGAAACTCCTTGATCATCATAGTCATTGGCGTAGCATGCCTAGGAGAACCGGGAAAATGGTATTAGTTGACCGTATAGTTTTGATGTCTTGTGAAAGTGCAATAAACTTCGTAGATGATCCTCCAAAACTGGCACTTCAACGATATCACCAAGAAGCCCGTCAACTTCGGACTTCGGCAGCCAAGGCATTCCACTTTGATTATGAGCATTTCTCCAATAATCACCCCCATACCTGGTCTTTCTCTACGGGTGATCCTCTAAGAGGCGGAATAATTATGAATCCATTTGAAGTTTCATTCAGAGATCTGGCATATCAACTTTCTCCTGAAGGAGTAATTAAAAAATTCCAGGCAGACCACCTGAAGAGTATGGACCTGGTGTTCCAATAGAAGGAACCATTCATATTTATGACTATCAAGATAATCGGTTGAATCCAATAACCATTCCAGTAGGTGCCTTTCGAAATGTGATTGAACCATAGAATTAATAAATCTAAATAAGCCTTATTTGATAATCATAACTAGATGTAATTGCTTTGCATTAGGTAATAGTTAAAATACACCTATTTTTCTTCGTTTTAGTAAACTGGCTTACTACTCATTCCTTTTTTCTGATTGTTAGTTCAGAATTATTCCAAATCACTTTTTCTCTAAATCTATACTCAATTCCTTTTGAACCAATCCAGCTCTTAGCATTACTGCTGAAGTATACAGGATTACCACAATTACCACCCATTTGAGAATATCTAAAGGCAAGGACTTTACGACTAAGGCAGCAATCAGCACTGCTAGGATCCCCGGAATCGCCATGGCAATGGCTGCTTTTTTATTGTAAGCGTCTTCACGGATAAATCGGATGGAAGCAGGTGGCATCAGAAATGCGCAGGAACCCATCATAATGGGAAAGGCAACTTGGGGAGACATCCCCAAAGCAAAAACCAAAGCCATACAGGGGGCATACAACCCAATTCCCGCGGTCATCAAAGCACCCAAGAAAAAGTTACCGATAATTGCGATCGCTAATTTGCCTCCCCGAAGACCAATGGCATCTCCCCCACCCTGAATCCAATCCAAGTTTCTTGCAATCATAAACACTGCTGTAATCAACAAAGCAATCCCCATAGTCAATCGAATCTTACGTTCCGAAAGTTTGGAGACCACACCTGCTCCAATAATGGCTCCTAAGGCTGCAGATACTAGCATGAATATGAGCGTCCAAGCATCTACTTCTATAATAGTAATGAAGATCAAGGCCTGAAAGAGCACAGGAAGGGTATTGGCCACATTCAAAGTCCCTGGCATTACCTTATCTTCTGTTTGTTTGGTGAATTTCAACAAGGCTGTCTGTGGGGCAAAAGCACCTATGCCCAGCACATCAAAAAAGTTAACCACAAATCCAATAATGGAAGTCTTGGTCCAGCTTACGGGTTCTAACTGATTTTTATGTTTTAAAAAATCCCTTACCAATGCAATGCAAAACCAGCAAGTTAATATGGCAAGGGCAATCCAAATGAATGTGATCATTGTCAGTAAGTTAGAAGTGATTTCATACGGCAGCAATAGTTTAATTCAAACTATGAGATTTGAAAAAGATACTACATTTTCCTCTAATTCAGGGATATAGATTTATGATGTTCAATAAAAAAAGTTAATATTCCTCTTACAAAGAGTTTTGGTATTCTAACAACCCAAAGAATTTTCCTATGCCCTATTTTGACTATTTAAGCCATAAAATGAGGATCCTACCTGTGAAATTCATTCTCATGCTTTTTATGATGCTTTATTCCTCTGGAATTTTTGCTCAACAGCCCTCTTCTCCTTTGGTAGCTTCTTTTGAAACCTACCGGAAAATGAAGGAGGAAACGACCTTTAAGTTAGATTGGATTTCCTTAGGCCCCACAGTTAATTCGGCTCGGGCAGATATCGTTCAGGTAGATGAAACGAATCCAGGTACCATGTACGTGGGCTTTGGTTCGGGTGGTATATGGAAAACCACCAATCACGGAGTTACATGGAATTCCATTTTTGATGAGCAATCCTCTATTGGTATTGGGGATATGGAATTAGCTCCCTCGGATCCCAATATCATCTATTTGGGTACAGGAGAAAATCTTAAAAAGCCAAGAAACTTCACCCTGCCCGGAACGGGGATGTTTCGTTCGGATGATGCCGGCGAGACCTGGGAACATATCGGTTTGGAGGATTCTTGGGCCATTTCTGAGATAGAAATTCATCCTACCAATCCGGACATCGTATTTGTTGCAGTCTTGGGACATCTATGGACCAAGAATGAAAACCGGGGGCTCTACCGGACCATGGATGGAGGGAAATCTTGGGAGCAAGTGCTGTACAAGGATGAGTTGACCGGAGCCAATGAGGTGCAATTCTCCCCTTCTGATCCTCAAATCATGTATGCATCCCTGTGGGAAGTGTATCCGGGAATTAGTGGAGAAAATAGTGGGGTGTATCGTAGTAAGGACGGTGGTACCACTTGGGAGCTTTGTACCAATGGATTACCCAGAGGTCCAAAAATTGGTCGTATCGGTCTTACAGTTTCCAATTCCAATCCTGATAAAGCCTATGCACTGATTGACAATTTGAACAATGCACGGAATGAAGCCGCAGAATTATATAAGACTATTGATGGAGGGCTAACATGGACGAAAACCCATTCAGGACCTTTCAAAATCTTTCCTGGAATCGGTTGGTATTTCACCGATGTGTATGTGAATCCTGAAAATGACGAAGAAGTTTTTTGCTTGGGAGTGCGTCTGGCGCATAGTATGGATGGCGGTAAGACGTTTTCCTACATCGGAGGTCAAGTAAGCAGGATGAATCCAAGTTTGGCTCAAGGACTCCACTTGGATCAATGTGAATTATGGATTAACCCAACGAATCCCAATCATCTGGCCTTGGGAAATGATGGAGGGTTTTATGTGAGCTATGACAAGGGATTGACTTGGGTTCATTATAACAATATTCCAACGGGTGAATTTTATGATATTACGATTGATCAGGCCAATTATACCATTTTTGGAGGTACTCAGGATGACGCCACAGTGTATGGTCCTGCAAAAGAACTTAACAGTCGATTCCCTGACCCTTGGAAGTATGTTTGGATTGATCCTTGGGATGGAGGGGATGGCTGTGTAACTCAAATTGACCCGGTAGATCCTTCCATTATCTATTATAGCAGGCAACATGGTGATGCCATGCGTTTGGATAAATCAATTGATGAAGCAGTATCCATCATGCCTAGGCTTCCTGAGGATATAAATGATACCTTGGTATTTAATTATATGACCCCTTATTTTCTATCGAAATATGATCATCAAACCTTGTATCATGGTGGAAATTATTTGATGAAAAGCACAGATCGTGGAGATACTTGGGATGCGATAAGCCCGAACTTTGCTGTTTCTTCCGATCCTGGAAAACAATCTTTTGCTACAGGTGATATTGCCCAATCACCTATCAAAAAAGAAGTGCTGTATGCTGGTACTGACCATGGGGCTTTTTGGGTATCAAAAGATGAAGGTGCCACTTGGGAAGAAAATTCCGTCGGAATTGCCAATAACTACATTCGAAGCATCTCCCCTTCCCATCATCAAGTTTCTCGGGTTTATATGGCGATGACCGGAATCAATTACGATGATTTGAAAGCCTATGTTTATACTTCTGAAGATGATGGAAAAACCTGGAAAAGTATCGCATCTGGTCTTCCGGATGAGCCAGTTAATGTGATCAAAGAAGACCCTAAAAATGAAAATATTCTGTATTTGGGTGGATTGCGAGGAGTCTATGTTTCTATTGACCACGGACAAAACTGGTCTTATTTGGGAGAAGGGATGCCTGCGGCAGCAGTGGCAGATTTGGAATTTCATGAGCCAACTATGGATTTGGTTGTGGCCACACATGGACGAGGTATTTATAAAACCAACCTTCAAGCCATACATGAAATGCTCAGTCAAAATCTTTCAACTTCTACGGACCATTTCTTTGAGATCCATCCTACTCCTAGACCTTGGTTCAATTCCTCCAGTGGAGATCCTGATTATCGAACAGTTGAAAAAGCTACTTTTTCTTTCTGGCTCAATCAACCAAAACAGGTGACTATTTCAATTTTCGATGAGTCAAATAATCAAATATGGGAGGAAGATTTGACTGGAAGTAAAGGATTTAACCAATTTAGATGGGATTTGGTCGTGAAAAAGCAAACTAGTGATGCTCCTTACTTTGTTCACTACGAAAGGTTTATTCAAGCTGGAAAATATACGGTGAAGCTTTCTTCAGGAGATCAAATTTTAGAACAGACATTTGAGGTGGTAGAGCCAACATCCCCTTACTTGGTACAAGAGATTATTCAAAAATGATCGTATTACTATAAGGTATAATCAATCAATAGGTTCAAATTCAATAAACCTTGGCAAAACTAATTGCCAGGGTTTATGAATCTTTCAAAATTAAAACCTTTCTTTCCAACGAATAGGTTCGAAATTTAGGTAAATGGGTTTAAGAGAATGGAGAAAATCGCCATTTGAACCCTCGAAACCAACCATTATATCCCCAGGATTTGCTTCCCAAGTAAATTTTACATGTTGCTCGTTATAATTAGAAGTTTCAAATGCATTATTCTTATTCGTTTCAATACGAAATTCTCCTACAAATAAATTCGCCAAGAACTCTCCTAACCATCCTTTAAAAGACGTGATATATTCTGTAGGACTTAATTCAAATTTTGTTTGCTCATGTCCCTCATTCCCGCCATGTTTGAATACTTGTATTGATTCCTCTTGACTATCTATTTTGGGACTTTTTTTCTATAAAAGGTAGTTATGCAATTTACTATGTTCCCTTTTCGAATTTGAAAAGCAATTAATCTCATATTTCTAGGAATATCACTACGATTAACATCTTGAAAAATAGTTCCGCCAGCTGCTCCAGACATAAAATTTCCTGGTACTTTTCTTAATATATATTGCATTTCAGGAATCCCATAGTCATAACTTTCAAGAATAAGTTCTTCATACTTTAAGTTGGGATTGCTGGCTACTTCATTAATAAAATCCTTTAAACTAGAAATGTCTGCTCTAAGTTGTTTATGTTTCCTATCAAGATCTTTATCTGAATAATTATAATTATCAAATGTTCTTTTAAAATCAAGGGTTGTATTTAATACTTCTTGTAATTCCTTTAATTTTTCAGCCCAGCCTGGATTTGGATAGCTTTTTAAGAATTTTGATGTATTATTTTTTACATTTTCAAATTGTTGTTTAAACTGAGTAAGAAGACCGCTATCATGATAGGATTTTAGTTCAAAATCCAATGTGGTTGGAATAGTGGGTTCTCTACTTGAGAAACTTAAAGCAAAGTCTACAATTTCTTTTGAAAACTGTTCTGGGTTAATGAACTTAGGCAAAGTTAAATCACTCCCAAACCCGTTTATTGAGGAGTTAATACTATATTGAACATTAGAATTTTTTAAAGCATTACTTATTTTCATAGAAAAAGACCCATCAATTTCCACTCCTCCAGCAACTCCGCTTGCATCTAAAGATGCTTCTACTTCTTCTTTTTCTTCTTGGCTTTGAGCATAAAAAGTGAATGTGACAAAAAACTCTCCACCTTTGGTTACACTGCTTACATAAGAGTCCCCATATTTAGCAATAAAATTATTTGCCTCATTTCCTTTTTCTAGGTTTATAAGTTTTTCCTCCGGTATAATTAAGTTACCATTACTTACATACTTTTTGGCATTTTTACCATATATCAAAACAGTCACCGTATTTGTTGTTAATTTCAACGAATGTACATATCGCGATTTTGCCTCTGCAGAATACACTGAATAGCCCACCTTAAGAGATGCATCTATTTCGAGGGAAGTTTGTAAGTCTTCCATTGTAGTAACTACTTCTATTTTTGAAGTACTGCTTCCATTTGCCTCTTTTGGCGTGCTATCTGACTCAACAATTTTATCATCTGATTTTGTATAATTGAATCGATTAAATCCTGAATATATTTCTATTTCCATAATGTTTTATTTATTTTTTTTGAGGGGCATTAGATTTAAATTTTAAAGTCATTTTGGTTTTATCTAATTCATTTAATCTCATATATACACTTCTAAATAAATTATTATTTGTGTACCCATGAAGTTGAAACACATGCTCGGCCCTAGAATCATAGTTTGTTTGATCAAATTCCCTTTTAATTCGGCCCAATTTGGATTTTCAAAACTGTCTATTTGACCATTTAAGGCTCTGTCTAATTCTTCTGTGCCGTAAATTATTTTAACCTGTTTGAAATCATTCATACTGTTTTTTGTTTAAAATTTATAAAAATTGAATTCATGTAATGAAATGGACAAAATGCTTGGATATAAAGCAGAGAGATAGGATAAAGGGGATATTTGGAAGTGAAATTTTTAAAAAATAAAATCCATTGTAAAAAAATATCTTCAGATCTATCTGATTTTAAGATACGGATTTATTTTAAATGAACCCTTATTTCTATTGTTTCAGTTGTAAAAAAATGTCTTTTGTGTAGTTTTTTTTACTTTTTGACTTAGTTTGAGTTGAATGCTCGTAGGATTTAAAAAAAACAGTTGTCCATTGAAAGGACTGTTTTTAAATGAAAAATTACTTTATCCAAGGATTTCAAGCCCTACCATGGTAAAATCATCTTTGAATGTTTCCTGGCCACTATATTTGAGTCCAAATGATTTTATTTTACCCAATAAATCGTCAATGGGACTATGGGAGTTGTTAATCAAAAATGTAATAAAATCCTCCTTGTCCAACATGATATCTTCACTATTCCATACTTCAAGAATTGCATCTGTATATAAAATCAACTTATCTCCTATTTCCAGCTGAATTTCTGATTCTTTATAGTTTACTGAATCACTGCTAAATGCTCCCACGAGTGGGCTTTCAGAAATTAAAGGAAACAATTGTCGGGTAGCAGGTCTAAGAACGTAACCTTCCGGATGACCAGCTTGGGTGAAGGTTAACTTTTTCGTGTTAGAATCATAGACAGCGTAAAACATGGTAATAAAGGAGCCTCTGGGCATTTTATTATATAATTTCTTATTGGTAGCTGCTACCACTTTTGATGATGAGGAAGTTTGAATAGCCGCATTTTTAAAAGCAAATGAGGTCATAAAGGTCAATAAGGCTGCCTGAATTCCATGGCCGGTAACATCTGCAATCAAAATACCATAGACACCCTTTTCAATTTCAATGATATCATAAAAGTCACCGCCAATCTGGTCCATGGGTTCAAAAACAGAAGCAAATTTTAGTGTTTCATTCTCCGGTAATGTTGCAGGAAGAATAAAGTTCTGTACTCTCCTAGCCTCCTCCAATTCAAAGTTGATTCTTTCCTGAAATAGGGCTAAATCCTTATTTGCTGCTTTAAGGTTTTTTTGTGTTTCCCTCAGTTCAGTAATATCTGACTGTACTCCTACATAGTGAGTCGTTACACCCTTTTTATCTTTAAGTGGGGTGATAGACAGTCGGTTCCAAAAAGGTGTTCCATCCTTTTTATAGTTGAGTAATTCTACGGTAGTCCGTTCCCCTTTTTTGATTGCATGTCGAATGGCTTCAACTGGTGCTTGGTCTGTATCTTTTCCTTGCAGGAATCGGCAATTCTTCCCAATAACATCTTTTTTTGAATATCCTGTTAATCGTTCAAATCCTTCATTTACAAAGACCAAAGGTCTGTCAGGTTGGTCCATAGAGCTAATGGTAATTCCTTCATTTGCCGTATTTGTTGCTTTGATCAGCAAATCTTCAAATTCCTTAAAAGAATCTATTTCTTTAGCACTCTTTCCCATTTATAAACCTAGATATATCTATTTTCTTTATTGATCAACTTCCTAATTCTAAACTAGTAATCCCTTTGTTCAAACCAAAACTGTCTTAGTTTAAGGTCAAACTATTTTGAATAAACTGTTTAGAGTTTGATAATTAGTTAGTGATTGCTTTTTGCTTATTAAATAAGGGACTATCCCCTAGAAATCCACCTAACTTATCCAGAGCTCTATTAAGAAACCTTCTTTAACTTAATTTTCCCTTCTTCTGTCCAAACAATCAACATGGCATCGCCTTGATCTGTGCTGATGGTTTTTGAGTAGGCCCCCTTTGCCAAGACTTTCGCACTGGTACTTTTAGGGCCAAGAAACATGATGTTTTCCCCTTCAGACCAAGTGATGTAATCCCCTTTATTTCCAGCGTCAATACTAGGGGATCTTCCCGTACCAATCTTCATTTCTTTTTCCTTTGGTTTGGCTATAAATATCTGCCCATCACGCTGCCAAACAGTCGCAATATTGTCCTGATTGGTCACTCGAAAACCTCCCCCATCCATGGGGCAGCCATTTAGTTTCCAAGTATCTTGACCTAGTTTTATTGGACTGTCAAAACTATTTCCATGATCTTTTGAAATGGCTAAATGTAAGTCTCTTGAACCCTTTAGGTTATTGCGAAACATGATATACAATTGATCATTTTTATCCGCCTGAATAGTGGGCATACAACATTCACAAACGGATCCATCGGGCGAGGAATAAACCAATTGGCTATTACTCCAGCTTTTTCCTCCATCTGTGGATTTCGCTATATATATTTTTCCTTCTGGTGCCTTTCTTTTGGAATTCTTGGCCCTAAACGCCTGGTAAGATTCCATGTCTTTTGCTTTGATGGCTTTTCCATCCTTATCCAAAACTACCCAATACATGTTTCCATCTTCTCCAGGATATTGCCTAATGGATTCTCCTCCTTCAGGCATTTCCCCTAGCTCAGCCATGATTTCTTTTTACTGAGCTGTTTTGGGATGCTGTTATTTTAGGAGGCTTCAAGTTCTGTTTTGCCTTTGCTGTGATCCATTTCAGGCATAACCGATCTAGTGTCTATCCAGGTAGCAAAAGATTTCCTTGAGTATCTGCGGTGATATCTGCAAGGCTTTCTCCCGCAGATCCCTTGATATTATTGACTTGGAAGGGACCTTCCCAAGTACCATTCCCCTTATTTTTTCTATAGGCAACCAAATCTCCTTTTTTCGTCGGTGCTACAATTGAATAATAGTCAGTACCCATCGCCAACTTAGGTCCACATGACATACCAAGAAACATATTTTCCAAGGTTCCTACTTTGTCTGTGCTAAAAGTGTTGCCCTCATCCGAAGAAAATGCAAAATAGATGTCTTTTCCATTTCCATAAGTGATTCCAAGATTTCCATCAGGGTCTTTAGACATAGCGGGTTGATCTCCTTCTTCAGCTAGCGTAACAATGGGTTCGTCTTCTGGGCTCTTGCAAGAAATCAATAGACAGAATAATATAAATGGTAATGTAAGTTTGTAGTGATTCCAATTCATGGGAATTAAGTTATCAATATTTATTAATTATTGGATGTCGGAGCGACAAATACCTCTATTTGTGAATTCCTTTTTTCGAACTTAAGTGATGTCTTGAATTCCTTTCGGACCTCAGGAATGTGGAGTAGCTTTTGGGGCCCTGATAAAACGGATTAAGTCCTTATTTCTAAGACTGAATCATGTTGACCATCCATTGATTTTTATAAGTTTGAAAAATAGAAATATCTTAGCCCCTGCTTTTGCCCCCAACCTATGCTACAAGCCGTTCTTTCTGAGATTAGTACTACTTCGTGGATACTTAGTTTTTTAGCCGCTTTTGTAATTGGAATGTCTAAAGCCGGCATCAAAGGAATTGCCATTATCAATGTGACTTTTATGGCCATTGCCTTTGAAACCAAACAATCCACGGGGATTGTATTGCCTCTCCTGGTAGTTGCGGATGTCTTTGCTGTCATCTATTACAATCGGCATACGCAATGGAGCTACATAGCTAAGTTCCTTCCTTGGATGATTTTAGGAATATTTCTAGGAAGCTGGGTGGGAATGGATCTCCCTGAGAAGGCTTTTAAATATGGGATGGTACTACTCATTTTCCTGATCTTGGCTATTATTATTTGGTGGGATCAAAAAAGAGAAAACAGTGCCTACCCACTGGGCTTTTGCGAGTGGAATAGGGACTTTAGCAGGATTTACCACGATGGTGGGTAATTTGGCTGGACCAATTTCCAATATCTACTTCCTAGCCATGAGACTGCCTAAAAACCACTTTATTGGTACGGCTGCCTGGTTGTTCCTGATTATTAATGTATTCAAATTACCCTTTCACTTTTTCGTTTGGGAAACCATTTCCAAAGAAACCCTGGTACTGGATTTAAAGTTGATTCCAGGCATTATCCTGGGTTTTATTCTTGGAATCAACATCGTCAAAAGGATCAATGAGGCATTTTTTGGAAAATGATCCTAGTATTGACTGCTTTAGGGGCAATAATCATCCTATTTAAATAGATAGCCGATCAAACTCTTTTTTAAATGGAATTACCTCTGAATTAAAGGAGTTGGTTGGTAGCTATTTTTCAAAGCGCTTAAAAAACGAATGTTCATTCCAAGTTGGCCTGGCTTCCGAAGTATTAATAAGATAACTATTCATAAACTGAAGTTCTACATAGGTTTTGGCTCCCTCGAAATTAAAACTTTCTCCAAGTTCGTCAGAAGGTTTATGATAAATCTGGCTCATCATATGGGAGATAGCTGAGTCCAATCCAGTCGGAGAATCTTCCGTCTGAATACCGAATTTCATCCGTAAAGCTGGAATTCCTGCTTTTACAAAACTGTAATTATCACTTCGTACGAAACGAACTTCCTCAGGCAAATGATCCTCATCTATTTTTAAACCCAACAAACTTGTAGATCGCTCCACTATTTTCATGATGCTGCTTTGTTCCGCCCCTAACGGTTCTACCGAAACCAAGGGACCGACCATCGTCGGCATATCAGTATTAACATTGGCGACAATACTTTCTGAAGGGACTACCGGATTTTCTGCCAGGTACATTGATCCCAACAAGCCCATTTCTTCTGCAGTTACTGCAGCGAATATGACAGATCGCTTAGGTTTAGAAGGTAACTCGCTGTAAAGTCGAGCAATCTCCAACATTGCGCTGATCCCAGATGCATTATCATGTGCTCCATTGTAAATCGAATCACCATTTACTGGTGTTCCAACTCCTACATGGTCCAAGTGTGCAGTATGAATGACATATTCATTTTTTAATTCAGTTCCTTCCAAAACTCCAACAACATTGGAACTTTCAAATTCTGAAAAATTATTCACTACTTTTCCTTTTAAGGAAATGTTGTTTTTAGGCTGAGTGACTTCACCTTGAAGGTATTTTTCCAAAATAAGATCTACATCATTAGCTGTGATTTTTCGGATAAACTCCCAATCAAAATAACCTCCGAATTTCATGTTTCCATAATTAGATCTTCCTGCATATTCCCCATCAGGCATTTTTACACTGACAATACCACCTTTTGAATAGCGATCATAATTTCCCTTAAAACTACCTCTCCCTTCTGGGAAAGTGGTAAAAATGATTCCTAAAGCGCCCTTCTCACTTAAGGTCTGAATTTTAGTGTTGGAATTGCTGAAATGTGCTCTTTCTGTTGCTGGTAATGCATCAGGTCCTCCATTATACACAAGGACTATTTTATCTTTTACTTCTAGGTTTTCAAAATCATTATAACCAAACTGTGTCGCATCTATTCCATACCCAGCTATCACCAATTCTCCTTCAAATTCTATTTCGGGTGAACTTGAGTTTCCAAGGAAAAAGTACTCCACTCCTACTTGGGCAGTATCCTGATTATTCAGGATAAGGTATGAGGAGCTTTCATCAATGATGGATTTTCTGAAAGTCATAGGTTGCAAATAGCTATTACCATCTTTGTTTCCCAATGGCTTGATGCCCATGGATTGATATTGATCTTCCACATACATCATGGCTATGTCATACTCCGGGGTTCCTGGTAATCTTCCTCGCAAACTATCATCTGCCAGGATAGCGATATGGCGTTTGATCAAGTCTGGATCTGCATTATCTGCATATGAAAGCAATGCCTGGTCATCTAGGATAGCAGGTTTACAATGAACAAGTATTGTAATTAGTAAAAGAAAAATAAGGGAGTTTTTCATAGTAAGAGGATATACAGCTAATCTTCAATTTTACAGTCTCTTAAGATAATGCAAAAAGTCAAATGATTTCATAAGGTGAGGTATTGGAAACCCTTAAAAAGAAAGGCGTAATTTGAAATTACGCCTACCCTACATTCTTTTTGATCATGGAAGATATTTATAAAATATCCTAAAAATGAAACTCTTTGTCCATCACAAAAATTTTAACTGTATCCTTGATCACTCCATCATTGGCCATCGCAGCTGGACCCTCAGTTTCAAGGATTTTCATGTAGGTATCCAAATTTTCAACATCACTAAACAATGCTACTTGATTTCCCTCTTGGATAGAGATATGAATGGGACTTACACAGGTTAGGCGCTTAAACAATTCGCCATGAGTTCGAAAACCTTCTTTCCACTTTGCGGAATCTTCCACTTTTGCGGTAATAATTACTTATTTCATGATTTTGTAGTTTGATCCTATGTTAAGTTATCAAAAAACATTCATTACAGAGTATGTTTTATTCTGATAACCAGTAATTTATATTATTGTGGCTAGTCGCCCTCTTCGGAATGGCTCTATTGTTTAGATTTATTTTTTGAAAGGACTCAATTCAAATCAAAGATCGAGAAATCTATATTTTGAGATTTCATTTAAAATACATTGCTAATCCTTGATTTTAGCGAGTAGGAATCTTTAAAATTTTATTATTTTAAATTCACATTGTTCTCTATTTCAACCCATATTCTTTATCTACTCCCATGAAACAAAAGTTTCCTATTTCTATTCAGTATTTAATTTTAGCCTTTTGTTTTCTCTTTTCCTGTAAGGAGGATTTAGTGCTGAAGGAGTTTCAAATTGAACCTGGATTTTCCTTAGATAGAGTTGCTGCTGAACCTTTAATTAAGGACCCAGTAGATTTGGAGTTTAATGAATTAGGAGATGCTTTGGTACTAGAAATGCCGGGATATCCTTTTGAAGATCAGCAAAGTAGAATCTTGGTCTTAAAAGATAGGAACAAAGATGGAGTTTATGATGATAGAATTGTTTTCATAGAAAACTTGCAGCTAGCCAACTCATTTATGCCCTATAAAAAAGGCGTTTTAGTGGCAGCTCCCCCTATTTATTATTTGTACGTGATGAAAATCAAGATTATATCCCTGAAAAAGTGGATACCTTGATGGGTGGATTTTCTACTGGAAATTTACAACACAATTACAATGCCCTGACTTTTGGGCTAGATAACTGGATTTATGCAGCCAATGGTGGAAATGATGGAAAGCCATTTTGGTGGGGTGAACCAGAAAGTCAGTTGGATTTACGAGGTCAGGATTTCCGATTTAATCTGGAAACAAAAACCTTGGAACGCTTGGGTGAATCTTCTGGCGGATTCGGACTCGCAATGGATGATTTTGGACGGGTATTTGAAACGCATAACCTGGAACATATCTCTCAGCTTGTCTTTCCAGACCGATATAAAAATGGTCATCAAATCTTGAAAAATCATACCCTTCAAAATATTTCAAATCATGAAGAAAATGGCTTAGCTCGTATTTTTCCAATTGGAGAGCAAGAATCCCGTGTGAATCACCCTGAGCAATCTGGTTATTTTTCTGGAGCTTGTGGGATAACCTATTATGGAGGAGGCTCTCTAGGGATTGAATACGAAAATACCATATGGGTCGCAGATGTTGTTTTAAATCTAATTCATGTAGATAAAATACAATCCAATGGTTCTGCTTTTTTAGCTTCTAGAGTCTTGGAAAATCGTGATTTCCTTGCAAGTTCCGACCGTTCCTTTCGTCCTGTAAATATGAATTTAGGGCCGGATGGCAGCATGTATGTGGTTGATATGTATCGTAAAGTGATAGAACATCCTGAATGGATTCCAGATGAAATTGAAAAAACATTGGATCTGGAGGCTGGAAAAGATCAGGGTCGAATTTATAAAATCACTAAAAAAGGCGTAAATAATCCTTTTGATTTGGATCAATTTAAGAGCCAAAAAGGATTAGTAAATAGTTTAAATCATTCCAATCAATGGGTTAGAAAAACTGCACACCGTCTATTGATCGATCAAGTCCTCACAGATGAAACAATTAAGGAATTAACCAGGAACTTGGTAACTGGAAATGATTTCGCCAAACTTCATGCTTTATGGATTTTAGGTACAAAGAAAAAATTAAAAGAAGAAGCTTTGCTGCGGGCACTTCAGGATCCGTCTCGAGATATCCGAGAAAATGCTTTACTAATTGCAGAACAAGAGTTAGATGCTCATCCAGATATCCTTGCAACAGTCTTAGCTAGTCTAAGTGATCCTGATAACCGTGTTCGCATGCAAGCAGCGCTCTCTATTTCTACCTTGGGTAATGAAAGATTATCTGAGCTCAAACAGGAGGTTTTGGTTGGAATTCAAAAGGCCATTACTTTACCTTATGACGACTGGAATATTGCAGCATATACTTTAGCTACCGGACCATTGGCACCAGAATTACTTTCTAATCTTTTAGTAAATACATCTATACAAATTCCTGAGCAGTTTCTTAGTTCACTTGCTTTAAATGCTGGAAAAGACGGGAATGATGCCAAATCTATTCTTCAAGCTTTGAATAATTCGGATGTCCAAATGAGTGTCAAACAACAAATAATCAGACAGTTTTCCTTTGGTCTGGATGAGAAAAGTGGAAGCGCTCTTGAACCCTATATTTTGGCATTAGAACAATCTGGTGACCCAGGTTTGATTTCAGAATTAGCCCAATTGCGAAGTAAACTTCATTTGAACACTTCTCCTGAATTCTTACAATTAAGCCAAGCGGCATTGAGGAAAGTAAATGATAAATCCATGTCTGAAAGTTTTAGGCTCCAACAATTGTCTTTAATAGAACTACTTCCCTATGAAGTCAAATCAGATGTGCTATTTCAATGTTTAAGTAATACTGAACCCCTCAAACTTCAGGAGAATGCATTACGCCAATTATCTAAATACAATGAACAGGAAATCGGGAAGAAAATCGTAGATATTTGGAACGAGTTAAGCCCCCAAACCAGAAGGTATGCCAGTGACCTTCTGCTCTATGTTGAAACCCATCATGATGCTTTATTGACTGGATTGGAAAATGGACAAATTAATATAGGCGAAATGAATTTTGATTTAGAGCGGAGAAGAACATTGCTTTGGTGGACAGACAATGAAGAAACAAAGCGTAGGGCTGAAAAATTATTTACTGATTCTGGTGTTACAAATCGGAAAGAGGCAATTGATCAAATGAAGCCTGCTTTGGCGCTAAATGGGTCTGTTTTAGATGGAGCAAACGTGTTTGAAAATATCTGTTCAAACTGCCATATCTTTGGAAAAACCGGTAATGAAGTAGGTCCTACACTGACTGAGATAGGACGAAAAAGCAAAGAAACCAACCTGCATGATATACTTGATCCCAATGCGGGTGTGGATACCAAATATATCAACCATAGGCTTGAGACTAATGATGGTGTGGTTCACCTTGGAATAGTTTCTAATGAAACTGATGAGAATATCACTATCAAAAAGCCAGGGGGAGAAAGTGTTACTATTTACAAATCGAATATTAAAGAATTTCGTTCTTTGGGAACTTCTCTGATGATGGAAGGTCTTGAAAATAGCATCACCCACCAAGAAATGGCTGACTTGTTAGCGTTTTTACAAAGTGGAGTTGAATGAAGTTTAAGGGACTCCTTTACAAAAGGAGGAAATTAATCTAGCAGTGGCAAAGGTCAACTTTTTGAAAGTGCTCAAATTATGAAACTGCTCTTTGGTCATTTCCACACTTTCTTGTAGGTCCTTGAAAAACATATTTTCCATTTTAAGCCCAAATTCTGAACCGTAGATCACAGACATCAATTCGAAATTCAAATCAAAACTTCTAATATCCATATTTGCAGTTCCGATGATACTAATCTTTTGATCTGCTACGACTGTCTTTGCATGAATGAACCCTTTTTTATAATGAAAGATTCGAACTCCTGCCTCTAATAATTCAGCAAAGTAGAATTTGGAAGCTGCTCCAACGATTGCAGAATCTGATTTTTCAGGTAACAATATCCTGACATCTACTCCGCTTAAAGCTGCTTGTTTTAGGGAGTTTAGAATTCCTTCATTTGGAATAAAATAGGGGTTTGTAATATACAGACTTCTGCGAGCTATGGTAAATGACTTAAAATAAGTCATCATAATATTTGATTGGGGATACACGGGACCTCCAGACATGAGTTGTGCGAGACCCTTGGTTCCTACCCCATCGATTTGTTCACTTTCAGGAAATAATTCCTTTTGAAACTCGATCTTTTTTTCTTGAGCCATATTCCAACTCACGATAAAATGCCTTTGCAAGCTGTGAACAAGAGGTCCAGAAAATTTCACATGAGTGTCCCGCCAATAAAGACCCGTATCTATGGAGTTATCATATCGATCTGAAATATTAATTCCTCCTAGAAAGCCAATCTTCCCATCGATGATAATCACTTTTCTATGATCTCGATGATTTAATCTATTCGCAAATTGCCGCAATTTTACTTTGATATTGGGGTAAATTGCAACCCCGTTTTCCTTTAATTCTTTTACTATATTTTTATGAATTCCTCTACTGGCATAATCATCATAGAGTACTTTGATTGACAATCCTGCCTTTGATTTATTAATTAAAATTTCTTTGATTTGATTACCTCGAATATCATTTTCCCAGGCATAATATTCCATATGGATAAAATGCTCTGCCTGCTCTAAAGACTTTAATACTTCTGGAAATTTTTCCTCTCCATTTACCAATAATTCAAATGAATTTTCGCTGAGGAACTCTCCCATCATATTAAGTTGAAACTTGACTAATCCCTTATAATGGCCAAATTCCTCCTTATACTTTTCTAACAAATGATTTGTGTTATTGGGAATCACTTGAAAATAATCTCGATCTAAATCTTTTTGTACAGAAACTGCACGATGGTTATGCCGCTTATGTCTATAATTGATGCCCACAGAATAATAAAAAATCATTCCCAGTATGGGTAACACGATAACCAGCAACAAATAAGCTAGTGTTTTTGAGGTTGAATGGGTGTCAAGTAAAATTCTGAAAATTGTAAAGATCAATGCGAATAAGTATACCAAAGAAAAAATATGATTGATCGTAAAAAACTGGCTTATATTCATTGAACTTTAGATTTATAATGAAAATCGGGAAACTGCATGCAGCTTTATTAATGTACTTCTATTAGAGAGTTTTTCATTTTAAATACTAATCATCTCATTTTGCCGACTCAGGGTCATTTTCAGAGTTTATAATATCCTTGGGAATGGATACAAATAGTGCGACTAAAGGTTTTGTTCTGTCATTGTATTGTATCATTACTTTGAGGATTCCAGCAAATGGCATAAATAGAATCATTCCAGAAATACCCCAAATTAATCCACCCAAAATCACGGATAGAAATATTACGAATGCATTTAGATTAATTTTATTTCCAATGATAATAGGCTTAAAAACATAACTTTTTAATGCGTTCCCTACTAAGATACTGCCTAAAGCCAAAGCTGGAAGTGTCAAATCATCACTGGAAATAATCGCGAAGATCACTACGATAATCATCCCTATGGGATTTCCGATATAAGGAATTAGAGTTAATAGCGAAACAAGGAGTGCAAAAAACAATGCATACTTTAATCCAATTGCAAGGAATAAAATCAGTAACAGAATGGTCAAAATGAAGGTGATGGAGAATAGACCAAATAGAAAATTACTTATCACATCTGAAATTTCAGTTACTTGCTTTTTCTTAACACTAAACGTTTCACTTCCTTTTGTCTTTAGCTTCAAATAATAAAGGTAATTGTCTCGATAATAGAGTATAAAGAATAGATAAAGCCCTACAAGAAAAATTTCTCCAAATGACTTACCCAAGGATTTCAACACATTAGAAATGGTTTCGGAATGATTAGAGATCCAAATATGTATCAGATTTTGGTCTATGAGCGGTAAATGAATCCCATAGTCCTCAAGTAAGAGGATGCTTTGTTGAATGGATTCAATCAGAAGTATGTTGAAATCAGGGATTCCTTTGATAATAGAGACGATCTCTATATAAAAGAAATAGAAAAGCATTAAAATAATCAGAAGTATGAGGATCACATAAACGAGGGAAGAAATCATCCTATTGATCCTATATCTATTTTCGATTTTGTTCAACATGCGGAAGGAAGCCAGTGCAATCAACAAACTCCAAGCAAGTGGAATCAAAAATGATTTTGCTAGGATGAGAATTAAAACAATTAATACAAAACAGATTAATAGAGCCGTGACACCAAAAAGTCTTGAATTATTAATCGAGCTAGATTGCATTTATTGAATTTTAAAATCAAAATAACATTTTGTTTCAATATTTCATATTTAGCAAGAACCCTATCTTCCTTTGGTTTATATAGGATTATAGTTAACTAATTTTAGTAGAAAGCTCCAGTCCTCCCCATTTTTATCTTCAGTTTTCAACTTTAAGTCTTCTAACTTGGCTGAATACCGATCCCTAACCACTGAATACTGGTTTAACATTTACTCAACACCTTAATTCTGTTCCCATTTCGCATCCATCAACACCCAGGTATTAGGGTCAAGAATAACTTCTTCGGGAGCGGTTTCCAATGGAATTTCAATGGTATTTTTCATCTCTTTGATCCAAATGGTTTTCAACTCAGTTTTGTCTTTCGACTTTATAGCCAGTTCAATAGGCATTTCGAACTTACTTCCATCGTTTTGAACTTGGTTTAAAGTGATTTGCACTAGTTTTTTACCTGTATCATATGACCAATTACCTTCCACACTTAAAGCTCCAGGTTGATATAACCATTGCTCAAAAAAGCAGTCCAGATCTTTTCCAGAGGCCTTTTCCATTTCCCTCCTGAAATCTGAAGTTGTTGCGTTTCCATTTTGATACTTGGCATAATAAGCTTGGATGCCTTTCCAGAAGTTCTCCGTTCCGATGACTCCCCTTAGCATGTGTAATATCCAACTTCCTTTTTGGTAGGTATGGGAACTCACCACCTTGCTCATATCACTCAGGTTATCATGGACGATTCTATAATCAGGATTTTTTCATGAAAAGCGTCAACCGTCTTTTTACTATTGGCCAGTCCTTCCAAAAAATCATCTCTTCCATACGCATGCTCTCTGAACAACAAAGTAAAATAAGTAGCAAAACCCTCACTCAACCAAACATCGTCCCAGTCGTATTCCGTTACTGCATTTCCAAACCATTGGTGAGCAATCTCATGAATGATCACATTTCTCCAGCGAGTATTTCTATCCCCTACTACCGAATTTTCGCTATATAAAATGGCTGATGCTGCTTCCATTCCACCGCTGACACTGTTGGATTGGATATTGGCAAGTTTCTCATAGGAAAAGGGACCTATATAATCGCTATAGAATTCAAGTACTTGTTTTGTGGGAACCGCGAAGTCATAAAAGCCCTTTTCCCGATCTTGATAGTAAACCCAAGTCTGAATTGACTTGTGGTCAAATTGCTCTACTTCCTGCATAGCAAAACGGGCAACTCCCAAAACATACAACCAAGAAGCGATCGGAACAGATTGTTTCCAATGGGTCAATCGGTTTCCGTTACCCAGATCTGTTTCTTCTATCTTTAATCCATTTGATACCACCTGGTAATGTGAGGGAGCAGTAACAATAAATTCACAAGTAGCTTTGTCATAGGGATGGTCTACCATAGCTAGCCAATTTCTTCCTTTATCGGGCCAATTGTCACTGAAAAAGGTTCGATCGCCATATTTGTTTTTGGCAATTTTTAACCCGGAAGCTGGTATTCCTGAATAAACAATTTGGTATTGCTTTTCTTGATCTTTTTTGGAGCTAGATGGAAGTTTGATTTTTAATTCTTCTCCATTGTGTGTAAATGCAAGTTCCTGTCCTTCAGATTGAATGGATGAAACGGTCATTCCTTTATTTTCCAATGCGATGGAAGCTTTAACCAAGTCTAAACGAAGGCTATCCACCCCTTCTCCCAGATATCGAACATCAAGGATCAATTCACAGGTAATTTCATCGGTATCATCAGATAATTTGATGTTAAACTGGTAGTTCAGGACATCTACTTTAGGATTCTTGGGATATGAGTCCGTCCTGGCGAATAAGTTGTTAGAAAATAAAATTAATAACAGGATTAAGTGATTCTTCATGGTAGTGGATATAGGTAAAAAAGAAGTTCATTATTTTAGAGTAGAGAGGTCTATTTCAGGCCTGAATTCTATCAATCCTTTTTCTCGGATGGTGTACTCCACATCTTCCAATTTGGATGGGACGAAACTACTCAGGTTTTCTACGCCATCTTCGGTTACCAGGGCCACATCTTCAATGCGTATATATAAACGCTCTTCATGTAACCAGATCATGGGATCTATAGTGAATACCATTCCGGCTTCCAGCGGTCTTCCTCGTACCCTGCCTACATCATGTACTGCCATTCCCACCGGATGCTGGAAATGCCCCCTGAATTTCAACCCCTCTTGTACAGCTTTCAAATGACTTTCCTTGACAAAGGTCTTATCCTCTAAATAGGCTTTCATATCAGAAGCAGCATGATCCAATACCTCATCAGCCGTTACACCAGGCTTGATGTACCGGAATAAGGCATCCCGATAGGCGACAATGAAATTATATAGTTCTTTTTGCTCCTCATCGAAGGTTCCATTCACAGGCCAGATTCTGGTGACATCACTGGTATAAAATTCATAATCCGGAGCATAGTCCATTAAAACCAAATCCCCATCTTTCAATTGATCAGTTTTATGGAAATAGTGTCCCATATAGGCATTGGTTCCTCCTCCTATGATGGAAGGATAACCATCTCCTTGGGAGCCATAGAGGTAAAAAATATACTTGGCAGCTGCATCTAACTGGTATTCATAAACGCCTGGATTAGTAGATCTCATGGCTTCCATGATTGCCAAGCCTGCGATATGAGTCGCTTTTTTGATGACGGCAATTTCCTCTTCACTTTTAATTAATCGCATCTCATCCAGAATCGGTGTCAGATCCTGGATTTCATATTGAGGATATCGGTCTTTGAGTTTGGAAATAAATCTTGCTTCTCGGGTAGGCGCACCATCCCAAGGATCGGAAGCATTTCTTGCCTGCCCGAAAAGGATCTCATCCCTACTGTCATTTCCTGTTTCTGCCGGACTAAACTCCGTAAATAGAATGGGGCCCGGAGGTTTGATTAGGCCTGCACCTACCAGGTCAGCGGCTAAAAATTCGATACCTTTTACTTGGTCAATCCCTGTGAGTTCCTTTACTAATTCTGCATCTTCGGCAGAAAGGACTTTTCCCTGACTTCTTTCCATTCCCTCATCTCTATGAGGGAGGTACAGAATAGCTCTTTTACTTCTTCCATTGAGTAGTAAATAAGAACGTGCAGTTTCCACTCCTGTGAGGTAAAAAAAGGTATTGGATTCTCGAAAGACGCTGAAGCCAGGAATTCCGCTGGCACCCTGGATAACTGCTATCGCATTGTTTCCAATCTTCTCATACACCGTATTTCTTCTTTTGCAAATTCCCCCTTGGAGAATTCAGCTTGAAAATGTGGATCATCTTGGGGGTATGTGGAGAATGAAATAGAAAAAAGTAAAAGTAGAATGGCTTGAAATTTTTTCATATGGTTGGTGGTTTAAATAGGAATATAGTAAGAATCTATCATTTCAATTCTGAGATAGGCTTAGTTCGTTCCCCCTATTGAATGAAGAAGTATTCGAATGCAAGCTCACAGGCAAGAGGTAGAATTTAGGATGTGTGATTTAAGGTTTCTGATTTACCAATTGCCGACATCTGAATATTTATTCAAAAAAGTAATTGCTTAATGTTTCAGATTTCTGATTTTAGAATTCATCCTTTCCAAAACACTAGACACACCCAACTGATCACTATTTACAGCTCACTTCTTTCAGATTTCAGTTGCAAATACATCCAATTGACTTAATTTTGAAATTCAATTTCGATCTATGACTGAAGAATCCGCATCACTCAATTTTCTAGAACAACTCATTGAAGACGATTTAGCTGCTGGCTTTCCAAAGGAGAAGCTTCGTTTTCGTTTCCCTCCTGAGCCTAACGGTTATTTACATATTGGTCATGCCGCTTCCATTTGCCTGAATTTTGGGCTCGGTGAACTGCATAATGCACCTGTAAATCTTCGTTTTGACGATACCAACCCTGCCAAAGAAGAGCAGGAATACGTGGATGCCATCAAATACGATATTCAATGGTTGGGCTTCAAATGGGCAACAGAATGCTATTCTTCGGATTATTTTCAGCAATTATATGATTGGGCTGTCCAATTAATCAAAGAAGGTAAAGCCTATGTAGATGGTCAGTCTGCGGAAGCCATGGCTGAGCAAAAGGGCACACCAACAACGCCTGGAGTGGCAGGTCCTTATCGAGACAATTCGGTGGAAGAAAACCTAGCCATGTTCGAACGGATGAAAGCCGGAGAATTTGAGCAAGGTAGTTATGTGCTCCGTGCAAAAATTGATATGGCTTCTCCTAATATGCTCATGCGGGATCCGATCTTGTATAGAATTGTGAAAAAAGCGCACCATAGGACCGGATCAGATTGGTGTATCTACCCTATGTATGATTGGACTCATGGTGAATCTGATTACATAGAACAGATATCGCATTCTTTATGTACCCTGGAGTTTAAAATGCACCGGGAATTATACGATTGGTTTTTAGATCAAATTGTAGATCCGAAAAAGTTAAGGCCAAAGCAACGGGAATTTGCCAGAAGAAACCTGAGTTACACGGTAATGAGCAAGCGGAAATTGCTCGAACTGGTTCAGTCCAAAACTGTTTCTGGATGGGATGATCCTCGTATGCCTACCATTTCTGGATTGAGAAGAAGGGGCTATACCCCAGAATCCATCACACATTTCAGTGAACTTTCTGGTATATCAAAGCGTGATTCTGTAACGGATGTTTCTTTATTGGAATATTGTATCCGAGAACATCTAAATAAAACGGCTACACGTGTGATGGCGGTGTTGGATCCAATAAAACTGGTTATAACTAACTATCCTGAAGGGCAAACAGAAATGCTCCAGGCAGAAAACAATCCAGAAGATCCAAATTCTGGAACTCACCAAGTGCCTTTTTCAAGAGAACTGTATATAGAACGCGAAGATTTTAAGGAAAATGCTGGAAGTAAGTATTTCCGTTTAACATTGGGAAATGAGGTTCGTCTTAAAAGTGCGTACATCATTAAAGGCGAGTCTGTGGTAAAAGATGCTGCTGGAACTATTACGGAAATCCACTGTACTGCTGATTTGGATTCTCGATCTGGAAGTGGTACCGAAGCGAGCACCAGAAAGGTAAAAGGAACCTTGCATTGGGTATCGATTCAACATGCCATTAAAGCAGAAGTTCGTGAATACGATCGTTTGTTTTTGGATGAAGCCCCAGATAGTCATGAAGACAAGAATTTTATGGAGTTTGTCAATCCTAACTCCTTAAACGTAATCAAAGAAGCTTATCTGGAACCGTACTTGCAAGATGCCAGCTTAAGTGATAAGTTCCAATTCCAACGTTTGGGCTATTTTACACTTGATAAAGACAGTACGGAAGAGCAATTGGTATTTAATAAAACAGTGGGGTTGAGAGATTCTTGGGCCAAGCAAAATGCTGTTCCGTCATCTCAACCAACCCAACCGGCCAAACAACCTAACCCCAATGCTGGTCAAGGACAAGGTCAACGTTCGGCCATTAATGAAATTCAGAAAATTGCGAAAAAATACACCAATCTCTCCGGCGATAAACTGGCTGCTGCCAGAGCAGATATCGCTAAACTTGCTGAGCAGGTAACATATGAAGAATTGGAACCTTTGTTTGGGACTGCCGCAAAAAAAGTGGGAACCCGCATCGGAGCGATGATTACATTAGGAGTTCTGCTCAACAAAGGTCAAGAAAGAAATAAGGAAATTGATGCCTTTATTGCTGCGGGGCTTGCAGATGGAAATGAGCAATTGGTAGAGGAAGCTAAGGCTATAGGCAATGGAAGCAATCAGTAATCCGTCTACAAAACTTCATTAGAAAATGCTCGCTGTTTTTTTCAGCGAGCATTTTTATTGAAAAGCAGTTGAATGGATACCCTCCTCCATCGAACTACTTATTGAATATCAATTCTTCTAATTATGGGACTTAAGTAAAAAGTCTTTTCAATTCATCCCGCTTCATCCGGGCAATGGGTACCTGGCTCCCATCATCCATCAAAAAATACCCACCTTCGGTCTTCACATATTTTCGAACATGTTTCATATTGACCAAATGTGATTGGTGCGTACGATAAAAACGTTGGTCTTTCAATAACTTTTCAAAATGCCCCAGATTTCCAGAAAGTAATACCGGGGGTTCGTTTTCCATGAAAACTTTGGTATAGTTTGCCTCTGCTTGTAAACGGATAATGTCACTCACCCTGGCAAAAATTACTTCCTCCTGAGTAGCTAGTGCAATTCTCCGGTCTTGGTCATGACTTAAGTTATAGGATAACAGGTCAATTTTTTCTTGTTGCCCTATTTGTTCCTCCAACTTCTCTACTGCATGGATCAATTCCTTCGGGTCAACTGGTTTCAGCAAATAATCCAGTGCGCTATACTTGATGGCTCTTAGGGCATAGGAATCATAAGCCGTAACAAAGATGATTTTAAAGTCAATACCTCCTGCTTCATTTAGAAAATCAAACCCACTTCCCCCTGGCATTTCAATATCCAAGAACACCACGTCTGGTTTCGTTAACTGGATTTTATCCAAAGCCTCTTTTGCAGAAGCTGCTTGATCTATAAACCCTATTCCTGGACAATGCTGTTCCAGCAAGCGTGTTAGTAATTCACGATTGCCTTCCTCATCATCGATCAATAATGCATGGTATTTCATTATTCAAGAGGTAGCTTTATTCGAACTTGGACTCCAACCCCGTCTTCTCTGTTTTTGATATCGACAGATGCCTCGCCCGCGTATAATTTATTTAGATTTCGGATTCTTTCCTCACTTAAATGCAATCCTGAAGAACCAGTAGTTGGTTTTGATAAGCCTGGTCCATTATCCAAAATATCTATAAGGAGCAATTGATCTTTTTGCTGAATATCGATTTGAATAACTCCATTTTTACCCATTCCCGCAACTCCATGTTTTACTGCATTTTCTACATAGGGTTGAAGTAGCATCACAGGGACCAATTGATGGAGTGATACCTGTTCAGAAATTTGGATTCGACTTGTAAATGAGAAGCGAAGTTGCTCCAGTTCCAGGTAGAGTTGAATAAGGTTTAATTCCTGCTCCAATTCATGAAACTGGCTGTTTGAAGCAGATAAGACTTCCCGTAAGAGCCTGGACAATTTTGTGATGTAAGTATTCGCAGCTTCATTTTTTTGCTGACTCACTAAGTTTTGAATGGAACTCAAAGCATTAAACAGAAAATGTGGATTCAGTTGCGCCCGAATTGCTTTTAATTCTGCTTCCGTCAATTGCTTAGCCCATTCGAGTTGCTTTTTTGTTTCTCTTGTTTGTTTCTGTAGGCAATGAATAAAATACCTCCTATCAAGATTACAACTAGGATTGAACCACCGATTAGTGTAGGAGTCTCCAGCCACCATGGCTTTAGGATCGTAAATGGATAGCTAAGTGATAGTTCTTCAGGCGCACCTTCAAATGGTTGGACATAAAAGGTATAATCACCGGGAGAAAGATCTTCATATAGAAAAAGGGCAAATGGATTTTCAGGGTCATATCCTTGTAGACTTTCATGAAAACCAATTAGCTGGACCTTTGCATCTTCAGTTAATTGATCTACCACAAAGTAAAGACCATTATCCTTATAGGGGAAGGATGGATTAACCGGTAACCCCCTCTCATTCAGCTCATCCACATACTCTACATCTGACCAATTGTATTGGGAAGAATCGGGATAAGATGAAAAGATGTTTTGAAACTGATAGGCGACAAAGTTGCTAAAGTATTCAGCAGGATAAAGATCAGATAGTTCCAAAGAGGAATACCCGACTTTCCATGTGATGGCCAGCGTATCTCCCGCTTGTTCATCAATGAATACATAGCTCTGCTCAGATCCTGGAGAAGAACTCATACTGAACCCATTCATTTTTACTTCTGGCCTATTGATGTACTGAAGTTTATTATTGACGACTAAAGCGATGTCGGTGGATTGTATAGAATCCGTATTGATGCCAAGTGAACTACCTTCAGGAATAATCAAATTGATGGGTAAGTGGGTTTCAGGCTCAAAGCCTTCACATAGGCTATCAATTGGATAGTTTATTTGATCCTTGTAAACCCGGATTCCTACTTTAAGTTTTCCTTTTTCTACAAAGTGTACCTGTGCTTGTAAACTGAAAGCATGGAGTAATAAATAGATGCTAAAGAGTAATTTTTTCATTTTTGGATAGTGTTTTATCCACATAGACAACTTCTTGGAAGCTGAACTTCTGTGAAAATATGGTTTTTATTTTAATTTGGATTTGAGTAATAATTCCTGCCCGTAGATGGATTGCTGGATAGGAATTGAAAGGGAAGCATATAGATCTAAATAATCATCAGGAGTCAATTGATCAGAGAGTAGGCAAAAATTCGGGAGTAAGGCGGCTATCATTTGCTCTTTATGCCTTTCTACATACGCTTTTAAAAGTGCTTTCCGGTCAACTTCCGTGATCTGATTTAATTTTTTAGCAATAATTCCAGCGGTAGAATGGTCTCCTGATTCCTTCGATTGATCATAGATCTCTTTTAATTCATCCCAATGTTTCAGGAGCACTTTGTCCTCTTCCAGGTAAGATTTGAGGATAATATCGGATGAGGAACCGACCACCCGTATGCTATCAAAATGAGCTGTTTCTCCTACAATCAAGAGGTTAGAATTCTCCAGCATAAATTCAGTCAGCTTTCTATTCGTACCATCTTCTGTCAGGTAAATTATCTGAACAAAATAGGGGAACTCAGCTTTTCCAGAGAAATGAAAATCACCGTTAAAGGCAGGGATTTTTTCAAATCTTGGTGCAGAAGGTGTATCAAAATGCAGCACTGACAATGAATCTGCCTGAAGGCCCTTAACCTTCCCATTCACCTGAAATCCAGATTGTCCATAGCTGATAGCTCCGATTAATAGAAGTAGGATTGTTGCCAACAATAATTTGAAAGACTTCATCTTTTTTTCTTCAAATCTGGCTGATCCCATCGGCACATGTATTAATGAATGTAGATTACTCTGGTGTGGATGTATATTCGGACATACGCTTTAGGATTGGTAATAGAATGGGGCTAGATCTTAGGGTTTTCTTATATTTAACTGAACATCAGTAATTTGTGGTGAATTAATCCAAAGGATGAAATCGAATTCACATTTTCAGGGAAAAGTAATTTGGATTACCGGAGCATCCTCTGGGATTGGGGAAGAGATGTGTTATCAATTTTCGAAGCTGGGGGCCCAATTGATTATTTCAGCTAGAAATGTGGGGAAATTAAAGAGGGTCAATGCCCAACTGCCTAGAAATCCTGGTTCGGCAAAAGTTCTTCCTCTTGATTTAGAAAACCTGTCTGAACTCCCAGAAAAGGTTCAAAAGGCTCTGTCCTATTTTGGACGAGTGGATATTCTTGTGAACAATGCTGGTATAGCAGTCCGGGATTTTGTAAGAAATACTGCTTTGGAAATTGATCAAAAACTAATGAATATCAATTATTTGGGTCCTATTACCTTAAGTAAATTATTATTACCCCAATTTAAAGAACAAGGCCATGGACAGATAGTGGTAATCAGTAGTTTATCCGGGAAATATGGCGTTCCAAAATTAGCTGCATATGCTGCACCAAAACATGCGTTACATGGATTTTATGAATCCTTAAGAAGTGAGTTAGTAGATTCTGGTATTGGAATTACGTTGATTATTCCTGGAATTATTCAGACAGATATCACGGCTCATGCTGTATTAGGGCAAGGTGAAAATTATGGAAAAGTGGAAACAGCTTTTAAAAATGCCTATCCAGTAGAAAAGGCAGTCAAAAAAATGATTACTGCAATTCAACAAGGCAAGGAGGAATTTTATGTGGGAGGTGCAGAAGGTTTTACGCTTTGGCTTAATCGCTTTTCACCTTGGTTGCTACGTAGGTTTATTAGAAATCATCCGTTGAAAAAATTAAGGACTTTCAAAAGGAAGTTAGGGATAGGAAAATGATTTCATGAAAATCAATTCAAAAGCATCGTGATTCTTGTTCATTCAGAACCACGATGCTAATTGATAAGCTTATTTTATAAAAGAGGTTTCAAGAACATTTTTATATCCATATGGCCTAAAAATATATGGGATATAAAAACATTGGGTGATAGCCAATAGGACGCCGATTTGGTCGCTGGTACCGCTAGTCGTGCCCGTAGCAAGCAATATAAATAGGATAGGTAACATTCCTAAAAACAAATAAAGCAAGGTTCTGTTCTTTTTAGTCCATGGAATAAATGTTTCTTTTCCCTCTGTCCTAAAAACCATGATGATCAATAAAAGGGCAAGGATGGCAAGAGGTAATACAATGGTAGTGATGGATACATGAACATTCATGGTGTCCCCATGAAACATCGTGTCTCCATTTTTTAGGATGTCGAATAGCAAGTTGCCAAATACATTGAGCCACCAAATACCCAGCAAGCCTCCATATAGTTTTCTGTTTTTCATGCGATAAAGTCCAAAAATGACCGCGGCATATAGACTCATTTGGAGAATGAGGAAAATGAAGGATGGAGTGACTCCTGCCCCATTTATTGTTAGACCGAAATAATTTGTCCCCCAAGCATAGGATGTTCCATCAAATAGTGATCTGATAAAAGGAAGCCACACGATCATAAACGTGAGAGAAATAAACAAAGACAGGACATTCGTCCAAATGTTAGGTGTTCGAAATGCTGGTAGATTTTTCATAAGAGATATGTTTTTTCTCTTGGACCGGAAAAAATCCTTCCTCGTTACAGTATTTGACACCTTTGGGGTGAAATTCTGGTATTTGGGTTCAATGACTTATTTTAATTGTAACAATAAGTTGGAAGCATAGGATCGTGATACTGGAATCGACTTTGCAACATGGTCCAACTTGATCATCCCTTGCTGATTATTCCCTTCATAATTTGCTAAATGGAAAAGATTAATGGTATAGGAACGATGACATCGAACCAATGCAGGATGAAGGTTTAGGTCTTCAATTTTTTCAATGTAGTTCTTACCAATGTTTTCTCTTCTTTTCCCTGATGTAAATAATGTATTGCCACATAATTGTCTTCGGGTTCCAGATAAAGTAGGCTTTCCAAAGCAAAGGACTTAATCTCACTTTGGTTTTCTGAAGGAATTTGAATGATTTTTATTCCCTCTTTTTCATGATCGATGGAAGTCTCTGAGCGATGTTGGACCTGCTGTATTTTTGCATAGAAATAAATGGCTACTAAAGGGATGATGCTAACAGTGGTGAAGTTTCCAATAAATTCAAACCAGCTTTTCCAATGGAAGTCATGCCAATTTCCTAAATAGTTGTAGGCTAAAAAAATAAAGGTAGCTGTGTATACATTTGTCCAGAGTAACCAAAGAAGGATGTGCCATTTATAAACTTCATTTTTAAAAATTATAGGGTAAAGCACAAACTCGTTTATTAACAATATGATACAAACCAATACTCCCAGGCCGAACATGGTGATGGTAAAAAGTGGTGTTACCTCCTCCTTAGGGTCATAGTTATTAACGCCAAAGGGTTGAAAAAACAGCATAAACAAGCTGAAAAATAGGCTTGTGGCTAGAATAGCGTAAAATTTTTCACGCTTACTCAATTGGAAAAACTGCTCGTTCAAAAAGGATGTCATAGAAATACTATTCCCATGAAAATATCAAATTTTGATCGAATAGTATTTAAATAGTTGAGAAACAGTATTTTCAATAGATACTGATTTTCGTTGGCTATCCTGCGATTTTCTAAGGCTTATCCCTATATTCCATAAACCATCAACTTTACAAGCAATCCACCATCTATGAAAATTGTAAAAAAGCTGTTTTTGGCCGTATTTGTTTTGGCCATTATTGTAATTGCTATTCTTCTCTTTAACACCTTTCGTTTAAGTTCTAAACAAGTAGCACCTCAGCCTATTCAAGAAGTAGCCATTTCTGAGGATGTTTTTGATCATCTTTCCGGAGCCATCCAATTTCAAACCATTTCTTTCAGCGAAGATGCCATTCCTGATTCTGCTGCATTCAATGGTTTTCACGCTTATTTAGCGGAAACCTTTCCTCAAGTTCATGGAACCATGGATCTGACCAAAATCAATCAATACAGTCTGTTGTATAAATGGGAAGGTTCAGACGCTACTAAAAAACCAATTATTCTGATGTCCCATCAAGACGTGGTTCCAGTAGACGTACCAACTATGGAAATGTGGGAAGCCCCTCCATTTGAAGGAAGAATTACAGCAGATCATATTATTGGTCGAGGTACCTTAGATGATAAATCTTCTTTGGTTGCGTTATTGGAAAGTGCAGAGATGCTTATCAAGGAAGGATTTAAGCCTTCCCAGACGATCTATTTTGCATTCGGTCATGATGAGGAAGTAGGAGGTGGAAAAGGTGCTGCAAAAATTGCTGAATACTTTGAACAACAAGGAATCTCAGCTGCATTTACGTTGGATGAAGGAGGAATGATTACCGAAGGAATGGTTCCCGGTGTGGATCAGCCCGTATCCATGATCAATGTGGCAGAAAAAGGGTTCGCTTCTTTTCGGTTGATTGTGGAGACGACAGGAGGACACAGCTCTGCTCCTCCTCGAGAAAACACCATTGGTATTTTGGCTCAGTCTATTGTGGATTTGGAAAATAACCAATTGCCTTACCGAATGGTGGAACCGGTTCAATACCAATTGGACTATTTAGGTCCAGAATTGCCCTTCATGCAAAAGCTTGCTTTTGCCAATCCTTGGTTATTGCAAGGTCCTATTTTACGAGGACTTAATTCCCATACTACGACAGCACCGACCATCATTGATGGAGGAGTAAAAAACAACGTGATACCTACTGTGGCTGAGGCGACTATTAATTTTAGGATATTACCAGGAGAGACCATTGAATCTGTTCAAGCTCATATTGAATCTATCGTAAGCGATAAAGTACGGGTGGAGCCTGTAGGTTTTTGACCAACCCCTCTCCTTCTTCCAGCATTGATTCGGAAGCCTATAAGTTCTTGGAAGCCACTATTCGTTCGGTATTTCCTGAAACAGTAGTTGTTCCTGGATTAATTGGCGGAGGTACCGATGCCCGTTATTTTTATGGAATTTCTGAAGGAGTTTATAGATTCTACCCTATTCGTATTTCACCGGATGGGATGAAAAGATTTCATGGAATTGATGAGAAAATCTCTAAAGAGAATTACAAAGAAATTGTTCAGTTTACTTACCAGCTGATGAAGAAGTTCGGTTGATCGTAAGCTTGAAAAAAGCGCAGATACGATTTAAAGAGATAGGTGTTAACCGATGGTACTAGCATCTAGAATTAGTGCCTAGAGTCTCTTTAAATCGTATTCTATTTTCTATTGAAACAAAACCCAAGAATCACCATTTCCTGGAACAGTCACTTCAATTTCCACAGAAAAATCACGGTTAAGACGGAGATTAGTAGATTCTCCGGACTTAGTAGTCACTTTAGTTTGATCAGTAAGTCCTGCATAATAGAGAGGAACTTTTATCTTTTTGGTAATCTCATGATTGGTAGGGTTATAAACCATCAGCATGCCTTTCTCTTCTCCTGAAGGATTAACATTCAACCAATAATCCAGATCGTTCCCAGTAGCTCTTTTTAAATGGATGATATCTCCTTCCAACACCTGACGATGCTCCTTGTACCAATCCACCATGCCTTTCACCATGTTTTTGGTTTCTTCTGTGTCAAAAAGTCGAGGTCCTCGATAACAGGCCTGAACACCTGCACCTAAATTACTGGCCATCATCATTTCGTAATGTGCCAAATGTTCGTTTAATGGTTCGATGGTAGCAGCTTCTCCACCTCCGTGATATTCGGTTAAGGGAACAAACATCCAACCCATGGTGGAAGTCTTCTCCCAGGTACCATCATAAATATTTTGACGGGCATGAACCAATTGCTCATTTCTTGGCAGACTCCAGTTTACCTCCCGGTATCCCATCGCAATTTTACTTCCTCCAGTCATGAAATAGTAATCAGGAATATTCAGATATATGCCTTTTGATCGGCTCCATTTGTAGAAATTGGAAATGGTACGATATTGATTCCAGCGACTATCATTTAATCCCTTGTGTCCGGGATGATCTTCTGAAGCACATACATCTCCAGGATAAGAACCATCATGTTCCAATAAGGTAAAACCCGATTTCTCATAAAAATTATATAGCTTCCGGAAGTAGGCTTGTCCCCATTCACTTTCAATACAAGGAGAGTTTCCAAAAGTAGGCCTCATCCCCTCTGGCATGACCACATCAATTGAAGCATCGATACTTCTGGAAGCGAGCAAGGAATAGCCTCCTATTTCTACTCCCATACTTTTGGCATAATCCGCGTATCGCTTCATTTCTGCAAGATACTCCTCGCTATCGTCTTCTATGTTAAATCCACTTCCAAAAGTCAAAATGACCATTTCAAATCCCACTTCTGCAGCTTGATCAATGGCTGTTTTCACACGTTCCCAATCTGCAAATCGAGCATGCATCATCAAGGGATTTTCTGTAGTCCAAGGGGCAAGAGTTTTATACATCCTCCTCATCGCAAGACCTTTCCTTTCCCGATCATAACTATCATGAGGTAACACAAATGTTCGGAAAGAAGTAAATTCCTCTCCTGGGCTAATGGTTTGATCTGGACCATATTCAGGGCTGACCTTCAATAAGCTAGGGGTCTGTCTTAGGTAGTTTACTTGAGTAGAATAGTCAGGATCCGGTAACCATTTTACCAAATGTGCATTTGCATCATCGGCTGACATACTAGCAAACGCCATATCCGTTTCTACATGAATATTGGGTTTTTAAAAACTGTATTTTCTCTTACTTCAACTTTGGATTCATATTCTACTGCAGCGATGATCTCACTGGTAAATTCATCTAGATTGATATCCTTTGCACTTTGATTTTTGACAGTGATCCACTTTCCGAATACGGGGATACCATCATACAATTCGTAATGCACGGATACCGTTACATCTCCAGGTTGTAAGCTGTTTTTTACAGATTGATCTATTGAACCATATAGTGCAAAATCAAGGACTTGTAGCCGAACCAATTCTCCTAATTCATCCGCATCCTGTGCATTTCCTTTTCCATCACTTTTTCCAATCCTAACATGGGTTGGCATACTTGAAAAAGCAGGTAGGGTTTCAATGGTCATCCAGACACCATTTTTTGGTTTGGCTTCACAATACACTGCTTCCTCAGTGATTCGAAATCTCAAAGACCAAGGGGTAGAAAGGTCCAATTTTTGTCTTCCACCAGCAGCCCTGATTTGTTCTTTGCCGTTCCAAAGTCCAAACATAGGAATTCCATCATCAAAGTTATTTCCGCCCGGTTTTAAGAAAAATTTGATAGTTTGATCAGGCCATACCAAGGTGATCCCAGGACCATATTCTTTGGATTGATCGGTACCAGTACTAAATGTGGCTTCAATGATTTTGGTATCCTCTTCCAATTTCCGCTCTACATATACTGCGGTGTTTTGAAGGGTGTAGATCTCACCCATTTTTCCCTCATTTTCAAATGAGGATCTTGGATGTGAAATAGATTCATGAGTGCTCCAAGTTGGGTCTAGTTCATTGAATTCAGTGGAATAGATTTTTTCCTTGCCAAGAAAACTTGGAAGAGGGTCATCAGATTCTAACAACTTGTTTTGTTCAGGTAGTTTGAAATCCAATCGAAGGTGAACCCCTTTTGGAGGCCAAGGTCTATCCGAATCCCCATAGCGCACTTTAGCCCATTCAAATGGAGTTTCTGTTACCAGGATTTCGTAGCCATCAAATTGCATAGCTGCGTTGGAATTATGGAGATTCTTAATCCATTCCTCCTTTAAAAAGGCATAGTTAGGCTGTCCTTTCAAACCTCCTACTTCATAATTAACCCCGTTGATCTGAATTTCTGCCTCTGGTTTTACTCCTCTTAGATAAGATTCCCCACTTGTTAAATTATCCAGTCGAATGGTTGCTGCATTTGGAGAGATTTTAATCACTCGTGTTACCAAACCATTCGTAAGTTCCAATTCTCCTGATCCCTCAATAATTTTTGCTTTGTAAGATGAATTATCCAAAAGCCAATCCGTTTGGGAATGCGCGGATTGAAAAATAAAGAAGGTTCCTATTAAGAAAAGGCTAGGTAGTATTTTAAGGCTAATTTTCATTTGATGAAAAATGGGTTTTAACAAAGAAAGCTATGTCTAGTTAATTCCAAAAGAATTTTCAAAAAGAATGCATTCGAAAATCGAAAAAATAAGAAAAGTTACCAGGCAAATTCTTGCTATTTACCCCCATAATTTTGGGTGAATCCAAAAAAAGCGAACTCATAATTAATAGGAGTTCGCTTAAAGACAATAAATCTATTTTTCGACTTACCAGATTTTAATCCTTTCCTCCATTGGTTTAAAGTTTTTGTCACCAGGTTGAATATCAAAAGCTTGATAGAAAGGTTCAAAATTCATAAGTGGACCGTTGACTCTCCACATTGCAGGTGAATGGGAATTGGTATTGACATAAGTCCTCATATACTCATCCCGCACTTTTACTCTCCAAATATTGGCAATAGATAAACAGAATCGTTGATCCGGGGTATACCCATCTATCCTGGTGGTGTCCTGCCCTTGTTCTGTGAGTTTAAATGCATCATAAGCAATATATATTCCTCCATTGTCTGCTGTATTTTCTCCAATGGTCATGGCTCCTTTAATGTGAACAGAATCCAATACTGTAAATGAATCATAGCGGTCGATCAATTGCTGCGTTTTGGCTTTGAATTTTTCATAGTCTTCTGTAGTCCACCAATTTTTCACATTTCCATCTTTATCAAATTGGGAACCTTGGTCATCAAAAGCATGAGTCAATTCGTGTCCAATCACCATCCCTATTCCTCCGTAGTTCACGGCATCATCTGCATAAAAGTCAAAATAAGGGTATTGAAGAATCCCTGCCGGAAAGACGATCTCGTTTAAAGAAGGATTGTAATAAGCTGTAACAGTGCTAGGTGTAGTGCCCCATTCTGCCCTATTAGGGGCTTTTCCGAATTTTGCCAACTGGTATTGACTTTCATCTTTTCTAAGGGCTATTACATTTTCGAAGTATTTGGTTTTATCAATAGAGACGTTGTATTCTCTCCATTCATCAGGGTAACCGATCTTTTTGGTAATGGAATACAATTTTTCTTTTGCTTGGGTTTTGGTACTATCACTCATCCAATCCAGCTTGTTGATTCTATTCTCAAAAGCCTTTTGCAAGTTATTGACCAATGTTAATACACGTTGTTTTGCATCTTCATTGAAGTATCTTTTGACATATAATTGTCCCAAGTCAAAACCCAACTGTCTGTCCACTTTCTGTACCATTTGTTGTGCTCGAGTCAATTGAGTGGATTGTCCAGAAACAACCTTCGAATATTCAAAAGCTGCATTTTCGAAAGGAGTACTTAAGATATCTGCATAGTTAACCAAGGTGCTTGCTTTTAAATAGGTTTTCCAATCCTCCAATGGAACTGATGCAAGCAAGCTGTTCAACCGTTCGTAATAGGCTGGTTGCCTAACGTCTACAGAATCTGCAGGAAGACCTAACTCCGTTAGAATTGCTGGTAGACCAATTTTTGGATTTTCTTTTTCAATAGCATCCACAGACAACTTATGGTAGTTTTCTTTTACAACTCTGCGCTGGATTCTAGTTTTATGGGATTCTGCCAAGGATTTCTCCAGCTCATAAGTCTTTTCAGCGGAATTAGTAGCCTCTGTTTCTGTACTACCAGTCAATTGGAATAGGGTGGCCAGGTAATGTTGATATGCCTTTTGAATACCAATGGTGGAGGAATCAGTATTGAAGTAGTAATCCCTGTCAGGTAAGCCTATACCTGTTTGGCTAAGATGAACAATGTTGATGCTACTGTTCTCATCATCTGGCGATATTCTTAACCCAATTAGGGTTTGATTATTTGACTTCAATTCAGAAGATACAAATTGGTGTAAGTCGGAAAGGCTGCTGATGGCCTCAATTTGTTCTAAAATTGGAATAATGGGTTCATAGCCTCTCGTATTAATGGCAGCTGTATCCATTCCAGAGGCGTAAAAATCCCCTACTTTTTGTTCAATACTCCCCTTGGGATGCTCTTCTTTTGATACTTCAGTTAAAATATTTTCCAATAACTGTTTTTGGGGAATATTTAAAAAGGAATAGGAACCTACTCCTACTTGATCATCAGCTATCTTGACGGTATCATACCAAGTTCCATTGACATGCATGAAGAAATTATCCCCTGGACGAATGGCAGGATTGATTTCATCTACTTTGATAAAATGCTCCCGAACTTGCTCTTCTTTCATGTCAGGACCAGTGGTACAAGCTGCCAGAAGAGCCAGAGAAGCGTAAAAGATTTTTTTCATAAGGATGGTGGTCTTTTTAAGTCAAGAAATTTAGCTGAAAATGAGCAGGATGCAATTCCCTTTTACATAAAGAAAAATAACTTTTGAATGGAGGATCTATTTGGAAATCTTTTAAAATAAAAAAGGCCCCAACAATATAATACTGAAGAGGCCTTAGATCGAAATTGATTCATATTATTTGAAGTCTTTTTCTTTACTTCCAATACCCTACTAACTTCTTGAACCGTGGCTGGAGCATCAAATTTAAAATACCCAGACAGACCTCGTTCCAATCTAGAAGCTCGAATGGCTGATTTGATTGCAAAGAATACACTGGTGGCCAACACCAAAGGAGGCTCCCCTACTTCTTTAGATGAAAAAGCCCATTAGGATTTTCAGGCACTTCTGAAGAGTTGGATCTTGGATACAAATAAGTATTCATTTCCAATGGGATGGTGGTGATCGCCGGTGGCTTATAGGTCCAGGTGTTTAGGGTATTTAACCTTCCTTTTTCCTCTCCTTTAGGTTCAAAGACCAATTTTTCTGTCAATACATATCCCACTCCTTGTACAAATGCTCCTTCTACCTGACCTATGTCAATGGCAGGGTTTAAACTCCATCCCATATCAAAAACAATATCAGATTTTAAAATCTTTACCTCTCCAGTGAGAATATCTACCTCTACCTCCGAGCAGGCGGCAGAAAATGTAAACCCTACAAAGGAGTCCACCACCCCAGCTGTACTTGGGACCTTGGCTAAATCAATTCCTGGGATCGCCTTGTTTTCACCGTTTGGTTTGAAGGTCATGGCAGGAATTGGAGTGGTTCCTCCGGGAATCGGTGCTGTAAATGATGCTATTAAGTCTATCCGATATTGATAGGCCAAAGCCACCAGATTTTGCCAAATTAATTTAGGATGTTGATCGATGGGTCTTTTTATGGAAGCAGACCAACCTGCTTTGCCATGATTCCAAAAGTCAATTCCCTGTTCTTTACACCAATCTTCTCCATGGTCTTTTAAGAGCTTGTAGCCAAATTCGGTAATTCTACTTCGCATTTTCTCACAAGCTTGCTTCACTGCTTCTCCATTATAGGCAGTTCCGGTAGAACCTCCGGTACTTGTGGGATTGGGAATGCTTTTGGTAGTTGGACTGTGTATTTGAATTAACTCCATAGGAATATTCAGCACGTATGCGGCTACTTGTTCAACTTTGGTCATCATACCCTGCCCCATATCTACTCCTCCTTGATTGATAGAAACACTTCCATCTCCAGAATACACCGAAACAATTGCTGCTGCCTGCTCGATCATGACCAAATTATAACCGGAACCGTATTTTACCGGAATCATATACACGCCTCTTTTCTTCCATTTATTGGCTTTATTGAATGCATTGACCTCTTTGAGCTTTTTCCGGTAATTGCTTTTTTCTTCCACATATTTCCAGACATCCCGCATGTAGCAATAGGAAAGGGCCTGTCCAAATGGTGTGACATCCCCTCTTACATACATGTTTTTCCTTCTAAATTCCACAGGATCCATTCCGATAGAGAATGCACCATCATCAATCGCATTTTCTAAAATGAGTTTGCCTTGAATATCTCCAAAGGCTCTCATGGCCGTATTAGGAGCTTTATTGGTTCTACATACATCTAATTGACTTTCGAAATTTTTGACCTTGTAGGCATTGTCAATTCGTAATTGAACACAGTTGGATACGATATAGGAACAATCATAAAATGCTCCTCCGTCTGCCCAGATCTTTAGATGCAAGCCTCTGATGATCCCCCGGTCCTCTTCCCGTAAATTGCCCTGATCTACAGCAATTTGGTACTGACCATAATATCCATGACGCTTTCCAATCATCGCAGTATCATGTTCCCGCTTCATTGCCAGTCGGATTGGTCTATTCAGTACATGGGCCGCTACTGCCACTGGAGCTGCAACAAATTTTGCTTGCTCAGTCTTTCCTCCATACCCTCCTCCTAATTGTCTGATGTCCACATTCACTTTATTATGCTCTGCAGCCAAGGTACTTGCGACTGTTTGGTGCATTTCCATGGGACTTTGGGAAGAGGGATGAACTAAGATTTGGTCATCATCTTCTGGAAAAGCTACGCAGGCTTGAGTTTCCATATAAAAATGGACTTGTTCTCCCGAAATCTGGGTGTTTTCTACTACTAGGCAGGAAGCCCCATCTATTTTCTCTTTTCTTAAATTTGGGGATTTATCCAAAGGGTCCTTGCTCAAATTTACCCAGTAAAGCTCCGTACCGGGTCTGGTGATTTTCCATATATGAGAAACGAAGGAGGCTGTACTTGGACAGTCTGGAAAAATGCTGCCTTTTTTAATGGCGTCCTCAATAGAAACAATGGGCTCTTCCCAACTTTTATCCCATTGATCTTTTCCTTCATTTTGCCAGGTGATAGGAGAATAACCTACGCATTTACAAGAGGCATATTCTGCGATTTCAATAGCATCTTGCTCTGTTTGTGCGATGACCATGGCAATGACTTGTCCAGGATAAAGAATGTTTTCTGTCGCAAAAATAGGTTGATCAAAAGCCATCCCCTGTAGGTTCATTCCCCAACAGGGATATCCTTTGAATTGATCAGTTTAAAAAAGGAAGGAAATTTATTCCTGAGAATACGTTCCAAAACTTCTTCATTAATATTCTCTTTCGAGTAAGGATTTATAAAATGATAGTTGCCAAGGGATTTTTAGATTGAATAAATGCAGCATTCTTACCCACGGGAGGAAGTGAGATCTCATGCGTATAATGTACTTGTCCCATGGCTTGATGAAAGGCCATTAACTTGATGTATGGTTGAGAAATAGGTTTCTTAAAGTCCTGAATTTGATAGGATTGAATCCCATTACTTAAACCCCAGTTTCCCCAATTAATCTTTCCTGCTGATGAAAGGTCAGTTGGCACCCCTTGGGTTGATTTTTCTAAAAGGGTCCTGATTACTGCTTTATATAGAAATGAAATTGCCAAGTTGGTTTTGTACTCATCGGTAAAGCCCTCGGATGGAATGGACTCATATCTTCCATGATTTTCCCATTGATTCAACTCCTTTTGAACTTCTCTTCTTAGGATTACAGTCAATTTGGGTAACAGGTCTAAGTCTAAGGTCTTGCCCTTTAACCATTGTTCTGAACTAGAAGCTTTCCAAGCAACAGGGGCAATTCCAGCATATACGATGGAAACTTCTTTTACTTTTAAATTCTGGTCAAGTTCTATCCTGGTACAATTGTTAACAATAGAATGGGAATTCACTTCTCTCAGCGCCACTTTCTGAGATAAGGTTACCTCATTTGCATTTCCAAAAGGAATAAAATATCCCAAAATGATTAGATCGTGTACCATTTCAGGTGCTTTTAATACTTGCTGAATCAAAGCTGAAATCTTGATAAGGGATTCTTTGCCTGACTTCACCTTTAGAATCCTGATGTCAGAATCCGTTCCAAAGAGCGCCGTAAATAAATCCGATGGAAAAGGTGGGCCACTTTGAATATGTTTTAATTCAAGCATGGTATTGCCTGCAATAGATGCCGCATTTCTAACGATCATTCCAGCTGTTCTATGGACCATATATTGAATAGCTCCTATTCTAGAAGTTGGAACTAATTTTTCTTTTTTAATGAGCAGGTCTAAATAGGTTAATAGTTCAGAGTATGTGGTGGAAGCACCTACTTCAATTCCTTTCTCACTTTTGGAAATCCCATATAGTTCAGGAATTAATTTGATATCCACGAATAATTTGAACTTGGGGAACTCTTCAGCATATACCCCAAAGGAGGTATTTCCAAAAACGATTCGGGTGGTATCAGGCGGGTTTTTTCTCAAAATATCTTTCAACTCATCCAAAGTCTCTGGGCTAAGCCATTTCTGGGTGGAGTTTAGGATAGAAATAGGTGGCAATGCCATCCTTGCAGCTCTTGGAAATGGGATATTGATGGACTCATGAACAAGTACTTGGTGACATTTCTCCTCCGTTAAGCACTTCATTCGTTGGGCCTCATCTTCTGCACTCCAATCAGAGGCAAAAGTTTTCATTCCAGTAAGGATAGATCTGTATCCCGTACATCGGCAAATATTCCCATCGAAAATTGATTCAATTTCCTTTTTTGTAGGCGAAGGGTTTTCTGCTAAAAATGCCGACATATTCATGACAAATCCCACCGTGCAATACCCACATTGAGTTCCATTGTTGATTGCCAAGCGGTGGGCGACTGGGTTTATCCCCTCATGCAAATCTTGATTTTCCTGCTCAGATAAACATTTGGATGAGATGGATTTCGTTGAAATTGATGCTAGCTGCTGCCTAACTTTTTCCTTTCTACTTGTACTAGAGTCAAGTAGCTCCGCTTTGTTTTTATTCCAGGTTGGAGGGGTGTGACAGCTAAATTGGAGGCTCCCCTTGAGGAAGAAGGTGTAAAAGTCAAATGTTTGTTTTCTGGTCTTTTAATACCTCCTGTACCTTCAATAGTGGTGATAGCCATCCCTCCCAAGGCACAAACCGGCCTTAGACAGGAATTAATTGACTTGTGTTCGGCTGCCTGCTTTTTTTCATTCCAGGTAGATAAAATGACAGTACAAGCACCACACCCCCCTTGGCCACATCCTTTTTGGCTCCAGTTAGTCCTACTTCATTGGATCGTAAATAATCCAATAAGAGCAAGTCAGGTTTTGGGTTGTTAATGGTAACTTCTTCTCCATTGAGGAAAAATGAAACGCTATTGTTCATGGTATTGAATGTTAAAAAGGAAGCTCTAGCGGTTTAAGAACTTGCCGGTCTTGTGATAAAAAGTTTCTTGAAATTCTTCTGAAGGTAAGTGAGGGTACTTTCCTGTTCTTTTGGAGGAATACCACTCAGGTCCTTCACTATTTTGGCCATGGTTCTATGTAAATCATTTACATGAGATACATCGACTTTTGTATCCCAAGCCAAAGGAGTTACCTCAGGAAAATCAGTTCTTGCCTTTGAAAGTGTCAAGACTCCTGATAAGCTTGGTGCTGCTTTATCGCGTTCTGTTAAGTTTCCTTCTAATTGAAAGCATTCCTGAACGGTCTTGATAATGGAGGTATGGTCATAAGGAACGTAGCCACTGGGTCTGGCAATAAGCCCTTCTGAAATGTAAGGGTTGATTAATACACAGGGAACCCTCACACCAAATCGATTAAAAAGGAAGCCATCTTGTCCTGGAGTATTCGTTGGATCAGGGTTTTTGGCTTCTCCGGGAGGTGCTACATGATCATAACATCCTCCATGTTCATCATAGGTAATGATCAGTAAGGTGGAATCAAATACCTTCGAGTTTTTGATTGCCTGGTAGACCTCAGCAATTAATTGCTCCCCAGGTCTGATATCATTTGGTGGGTGTTGATCATTTTGATTATCTCCCCATAGGTTGGCTCTAAAAATGAATAACTTGGTATATTTCCTTCCTGACATTTCTGAATAAATTGATCCAATGTTCCAAAATTGGAATCGTATTTTGAATCATGTAATTCAGTCATGCAGAGTCTGGTTAGGGAGAAGTAATCATTTTCAAACTCTCCTGCCGCATCTGACTCTTTCTTTCGCTCAGAGGTTGGCATTAAATTGTTTCCAAAAATCCCCCAGCTTAAATCGGTTCGCTTTTGATTATCAATGGCCTCTTGGATCTGATTATAAATGGTTTTCTGATCACAAAAAGCATTGGGAGAATTGTTGACATTTCCCCCAGAGGTAGCTGCATGGACAAAACTTCGATTTGGCAAGGTTTGACTTGGGACTGAACAATGATATTGATCACAAACTGCAAAACCTTTAGCCAATCCAGATAGCACTGGAGTCTGTGCAGGTGTGTAACACTTCATGATATCCCGCGGATTAGTAGGGTTGTCACCAAAGCTATATGTTCCATACAACATGGCATTTTGGTAATTTTGAACAAAGCCCATATTGACGGGAGCTGGGGTATAGTTCTCAGCTACCTGGTAGAAGCTAAATAGTTGGTAATTGGTGTCTTTAAAGCCTTCTCCTGGATCTGGATCTGGAAGGCAAAAATTCACGGGATTATCTACCTCTTTTCCGTATTTATACTTTTTCTCCCCATTCTGCTCTACTCCCACTTTTTCGATAAATGGAATACCATCTGAATCGATGTTATCTAATGGGTTCCAAAGACCATCATTTAACCCTTCAAATTCCTGGTTATTACAAGGCTTTTCGTCATAGTACAACCAACCCAATAAGTTGTCAAAAGATCTATTTTCCAGCATCAAAACCACGATATGATTGATGTTATTTTGTAATCTTTCTTTTTGTTCTTCTAAATATTGGCTCATGGTTGTTGGGGGTCATTTGGTTCTACTTTTGGGGATCCGTCACGGTTCATCATTACCGGTAATCGTTCGTATTCACTGGTCCAATAACCTGCTACATCTTCGTCTTTCCATTCCGTAAAATATCCAAGGGCAAGTGAAACCTGCAGAGAGAAATCACAGGATGTGGCATTGTCAGTGTAAGGGGTGGCACATCTTAAATTTTGGAAATATTTTCTGAATGCCTCTGCTTGTGTTTCCGTCAGTTTTGTCAATTGTCCCATGGCATTGGTGTCTCCAATAAAGGCTTCTTTTGGAACCAACGGAGCTACTTGTGGAAATTCAGCAGTAGCATGACAAGACATGCAGGAAGATGTGTTTAAATCCACAGGGCCATCTAATCTTCCCCCCAGCCTAAATGCTGTGGTGGCAACTGGGTAGAATCAGGATTGATCTTGGTTTGCTTTAAATTAGGATTGATAATGGTTCTTTTGACAGGATATGGGTTGATGAAATTGGTGGTATCCTGAGGGTCATTTCCAAACTGAATTCCAACAGGAACCAAATTTTCAGCTCGCATAGAGCCTTCTTTTCCATTATTTAGCTTTCCGTTGTAGCAAAAGGTGCCAAAGACCCAACCAGTGCCATATTGGTCTGCTCTTGGATCTCTGACCATTACATCCATTTGTATTAAATGCATGGGCTTCACAATTCTTCCAGTGTCTAACCCATTATTCCAGGTTGGGGTAATGTATGCATTCCATGTCATGGGGTTCACCAAATAATCTGCATCTGTTTCATCTGCATCTGTAAAAAGTAGTTTAAAAATGACTGTCCCCACAGGGAAGCCATTGGGAGCTTGTGTGGCATATGCGTTTGGATTGTCTCCATCTTTCCACATCTGGGCTAACGTGTACCCTGCAAATTCATTGTAAAAACCCAAGGCGTAGGTTTGATGGGATTCGGTTTGATTCGGGCCCAATTGATAGGGACCAACTTCAGCTTCCTTTGCCAAACCATGAAAACCTTCCGAACCTTGTGGCCCCCAATGCATCCAAGGCATATGGTACCAACTTCTCACTTTACTCTTTTGAGCAACAAAATCCACCTCGATCATTCCTTCAAAAGAATAGTCCCTTACTGCATTGATGTATTCCATCCAATGTTCGTCTTCATCAAAAGGAATATTCAAAAACTCGGGAAGTTGAGATTCATCGGGCATGGTTAAAGGATAATTCTGACTCAACTCAAATACTTTTTCTCCCGGGTATTGCGTGAAAATTCCTCGGGACTAAGCATCTTTCCAAAGTCAGGAAAATTGTTGTTGACAAATTTGACGGCGTCATTTCCTTCCGTATTTGAACTAGTCGAGACCGAACAAGATTGCATGATAAATAGCATCAAGGAAAAGCCAATCCAGACTTTTCCCTGTTTCATAAAATTGATGGTATGCATTTTAAAATTGGGTTAAGGGGTAAAAAAAAATTGAAAAGTATAAATCAATATAAAATTTTAAATCCTTAAATCTTAGGGTTTTAAACAATTACTCCTGAATCAAATTCTAGATTATGACATGGGAAAATGGTTTTTTACTGAACTTTAAAAATGCTCCTCTGATCCAACTTCTTTTTCATTGATATGAACAGGTTTTTGGTGTTCTTGAAAGTAAGATCAGTTGTTTTGGAAGGAGTTTAAAAGGCCAATTATTCTTTGAAAAAATAGGTTAAATAATTCCTCATTTTTTTGAATGAAGATTCAAACTTCTATAAAATCACAGGTTTGATTTATTCATGCCCCTTACTAAATCCAACGTGTACCATTCTTTTCAATAAAAAACCAGACCTAATCTAGATCTGGTTTTCACGAATTTCTATTAACTCATTTATTTCATAATCATCATATTGCAGGTGATTACAATTAGATAACAAGATAAACTTTGTAATGGTTTAACTTTAATAATTAGCTGGTTTATTTACGTTGGTTTTAAGTGGAGAATCAAACGTTGACTAAACGGAGAGGCTTGTTTTCACTTTTTTCGTGGTTTTTTCGCCGATCAATTTTTTTATGACTTCCCCAACTTTTTAGAATGCCATATCAACCGTCCAAAAAAGTCTATTCAGAGCTTTCTTGAACTTTTTGTACTTTAATTTTTGACAAAACCATCAACCTTTATGAAATACAATTACCAATCAATCCGGGTATTCATGATATGCCTTGGATTAGCGTTTACTGATCATGAAGTATTCGCGCAAGATCAATCTACTCCAGTAGATCCCTCATTTTATAGTAGTTATAGTTGGCGGAATATTGGCCCAGATCGTGGAGGAAGATCTTTAGGGGCCTCTGGAAGTCCAGGGAGAAAGAATGAATATTATTTTGGAGCTACCGGTGGAGGATTATGGAAAACCGTAGATGGTGGAAATGAATGGTTTCCTGTCACTGATGGAAAAATTTCTTCTTCTAGTATTGGGGCAGTTGCCGTGGCTGAAACTAACCCTGACGTTGTATACATTGGAGGAGGAGAAACCCAGTTGAGAGGAAGTATCACCCAAGGAGATGGGGTTTATAAAACCACTGATGGAGGCGAAACTTGGAGACATTTAGGCCTAAAAGAAACGCAAGCGATTTCACGAATTAGAGTCCATCCCACCAATCCTGATATTGTATATGTAGCTGCATTGGGACATCCCTATGGAGAAAATGAGGAAAGAGGTGTTTTTCGTTCCACGGATGGAGGAAACAATTGGGAGAAAGTCCTATATGTAAGTGATAAAGCAGGAGCAGCTGATTTAATAATAGATCGGACCAATCCTGATGTCTTGTACGCCTCTACATGGCAGGTGTACCGAAAAGCCTGGAAAATGTGGGGAGGTGGACCAGACTCCAAACTATGGAAATCAACGGATGGAGGAGATACTTGGACAGATTTGACTTCGGAACCGGATGCCCGAAGGTCCAATTGGAAAAATTGGAGTTACTGTCTCCCCCGCTGATCCCAATCGTGTTTGGGCAATTGTGGAAGCGAATGAAGGAGGAGTATTCCGGTCAGATGATGCCGGTCAGACTTGGAAAAAGGTAAACGATGAAAGAAAGCTAAGACAAAGGGCTTTTTACTATTCTAGAATCTATGCAGACCCTATTGACAGGAATACAGTTTATGGATTGAATGTTGATTTTTGGAAATCCACTGATGGAGGTGAAACGTTTGATGTGGAAATTACGGTTCCACATGGTGATAATCATGACTTATGGATCGATCCAAATGATCCCATGCGTATGATCAGCTCCAATGATGGTGGAGGGGTAGTGAGTATCAATGGAGGTAAAACTTGGACAGAGGAAGATTATCCGACTTCCCAATTTTACCATGTTATGACCACTTCCGATGTTCCTTATCATGTAGCTGGTGCACAGCAGGACAACAGTACTTTGGCAATGCCTTCGGAAGGATGGAATCATATGTTAGGCAGAGGTCCTGGACACGGCTATCATTATGCCGTTGGTGGAGGAGAAAGTGGATGGATTACTCAAAGCCCAACTGATCCGGATGTTTTTTATGCTGGTTCCCAGGGAGCACTATTGACGCGCTATAATAGAAAAACCGGACAATACAGAGATATTCAGGTGTATCCAAGATTCTTCTCGGGCGAACCGGCTTCTGCCCTGCCTGAAAGATGGCAGTGGACATTCCCGATCATGTTTTCTCCATTGGATCCATCGATTATGTATACCACCTCTCAACATGTATGGAAAACCACCAATGACGGTCAAACTTGGGAAAAGATCAGTCCGGATTTAACGTATGCTGACCCTGAAACTTTAGGTAAAACAGGAGGCGTAATTACCATGGATATGAATGGTCCGGAGATCTATGCAACAGTCTTTGCTTTAGCCCCATCCATGCATGATGTCAATACGATTTGGGCAGGATCTGATGATGGGAAAGTTCATATCACTCAAGATGCAGGGAAAAACTGGGTGGATATTACCCCTTCGGATTTACCAAAGTTTTCCAGAATCAGCATCATTGATGAAGGTAAGTTCCAGCCGGGCACCTTGTATTTGGCGGCAAATAGGTATCAGGTAGATGATCGACAGCCCTATGTGTTCAAAACCAAGGATTATGGAAAGACTTGGACTAAAATCATCGATGGAATTGAAGATGGTCATTTCGCCAGAGCCATTCGCGAGGATTTAGAAAAGCCTGGGCTTTTGTATTTGGCTACGGAGCATGGCGTGTATGTATCATTTAATGATGGAGCAAATTGGCAGTCTCTTCAGTTGAATTTGCCCGATACCCCTATTAGAGATCTGGTTTTGAAAAATGACGATGTGGTGTTGGGTTCTCATGGCCGTGGGTTCTGGATCTTGGATGATATTAGACCTTTAAGGGAAGCAGTTGAAGTAAGCGCTAAAAATGAAGTGGCTTTATTTAAACCTGCCAATCCAATAAGAGGTGTTTACGATGCTGCAATTCAATATTATTTACCAGAAGAGGCAGAATCAGTGACCATTGAAATTAAAGATGCGGAGGGAATTTGATCAATACCTATACTGGAACCAAAGGAAAAGAAGGTAGAAGTAATCCAGGCTTAAAAGAAGGATTAAATACTTTTACGTGGAATATGCGGTATCCAGGGGCAACCGTATTTGATGGAATGATCATTTGGTCTGCACGCCCACAAAGAGGTCCTATGGCCCCTATCGGAGAGTATAATGTCACCTTGAAAACTGGAGATGTAGAAAAAAACACCTCCTTTAAACTGGAAATGGACCCAAATCTCGAGGGGGTAACAGCTGCAGATATCCAAGAACAGTTTGACTTGGCAATGGCGATCAGAGATAAAGTGTCTGAGGCCAATGAGGCTGTTATTTTGATCCGGGACATTAGAGCTCAGGCCAAGGAGGTGAAAGCAAATGCCAAATTAAAAGCTCAAATAGAAGATGTACTTTCGAAAATGAGAGTGATTGAAGAAGACCTTTATCAAGTACAAAATCAATCTGGGCAGGATCCTTTAAACTTCCCAATCAAATTGAATAACCGTTTGGCTTCATTACAAAGAAGTGTGGAATCTGGTCAGGCTAAACCTACCGATGCATCCTATGTGGTTTTTGAGGAGCTTTCTGGTGAATTGGAAGGGCATTTATCTAAATTGAATGACATCCTAAATGGGGAGTTTAAAAAATTAAATGAAGTCTTACCTGAAAAAATCAGTTTAGATAAAAAGTAACACATGATTTATTGCCTTAAAAATAGGGCATCTAGAAAAATGTCACATGGAAGATCTTGACTTTTGTTCGGGATTAAAATGTGGCATTTTTTAGTTTGTAAACGTCCTACGATTTGATTTAATCCAAAATCTATTGAGGCAAGCTCTTATTTTATTTTTGAAAGAGTAAAACTAAGTGATACCTATTTTAAAATGGTCAGAACTCAATACCTTGAATTTGAGTTTGAATAAGTATCACGAAATAAAATGTACCTGCAAGTAATTTATCCAAATGAGAAAGCAATTCGGAGGTAAAATCAGTAAAAGAGATATTGAAGAATATAAAAAGATCAGCAATTGGGATGGAGAGAAATTCGTGAATCTAGAACCTACCAGTATGGATTTCAGTTTTCAGGCTCTTCCAAAGTTTCTTTACAAACAGTTTTGCGAAAAAGAAGGCAGGGAACCCAAAAAGCCCTTACCTATTGTACCTTTTCATGTAGGGAATTTTTAGCTCCTTCCGAAAAATCAAAGTTTATATGGTATGGGCATTCAGCAATTCTCCTTCGGATGAAAAGTAAAACCATATTGATTGACCCCATGCTGGGAACCAATGCCTCTCCCATTGCACCATTTACTACTAAACGATTTAGCACCAATACATTAGCACTTATAGATGATTTTCCAGAGATTGATTTGCTATTAATGACACATGATCATTATGACCATCTTGATCTGGATAGTATTAGGAAGCTTCAACCAAAAGTGAAGCAATATTTTACAGGGTTGGGAGTTGGAAGACATTTAAAAAATGGGGGATTGAGGAGGATAAGATTATTGAATTTGATTGGTGGAGATCGGAGGTGTTTCAGGATATTCAAATAACCTATACACCTACCAGGCATTTTTCGGGAAGAGGGTTAACAGATCGAGCTAAATCCCTCTGGGGTGGTTGGGCTTTTCAAACGGAGCAAGAGCGACTTTGGTTTAGTGGTGATAGTGGATATGGAAATCACTTTGAGGAAGTAGGTGAAAGACTTGGTCCCTTTGACTTTGCATGGATGGAGTGTGGGCAATACAATGAGAATTGGAGCTTAATCCATATGTTTCCTGAAGAAAGTATTCAAGCTGCAATGGATGTAAAGGCGAGGAAAGTGATGCCGGTTCATTGGGCAGGTTTTTCATTAGCTCAACATCATTGGACGGATCCCGTTGAAAAATTTGTTGCATCTGCCCAACGCAAAAGCATTCCTTTCCATACTCCTGAACTAGGGGAATTGGTGGACTTGAATCAAGAACGACAAAACCAATTTTGGTGGAGATAATACCTTCATTTAGGAAGTTGAATTTTTTGGGATTAATTAAAAATTAGGTGGAATGTCTTCATCCCCTTTTATATAAGTGGATCGATTTAAAAGGAAATATTTCCTAACTTAAAGAGATTCAGATTACTATAAATTTATAACCATGAAAAATACATACATTTTATTCCTATTTGGATTCCTGATGGCAGTAATCATGGCATTTTCCTTTAAGCCTATAGAATTGCCTTATGGAATGGCGAAAGGAACCCCTGAAATTAAATCCATCACCTCTTTAGCTTTTGGACCAGAGGGAGTTCTTTTTATCGGAGACTCTAAAAGTGCGGCTGTCTTTGCTATTAATACCAAGGATAATGAATTTACCAATGAAATTACCTCGGTAAATATCCAAAGTATCGATAAGAAGCTTGCAAGTAAATTGGGGACTACTGTAGATCACCTATCAATTTTGGATATAGCAGTCAACCCCACCTCCAAAAAGGTATATATGGCTATCCAATCAGCAGATGGAACCCCTTTATTGATGACGCTTGAAGGAGATGAATTTGCTCCGGTAACACTGGAAAATATTGAATACGCTTCAGTTGAGCTCAATAATTCTCCTGCTGAAGATGCCAAAGATGGAAGAGGTCGATCATTAAGAATTTCCTCGATTTCAGATTTGGGATATGCAGATGGGAAGTTGTTGGTAAGTGGACTGTCAAATCAGGAGTTCAGTTCCACTTTCAGGAGCATTCCTTTCCCATTTACAGATATTCAAGATCATGCTTCACTTGAGATTTTTCATGCAGCCCATGGAAGATATGAAACCACCTCTCCCATTAAAACATTTACCACTGCCGAGATCAATGGAAAAGATTATTTGGTAGCTAGTTACACCTGTACTCCTTTGGTATTATTTCCATTGGATGAGTTAAAAGCAGGAAAACATATTAAGGGAAGAACGATTGCTGAAATGGGAAGTGGCAATCAACCATTGGATATTTTAAGTGTCAATAAGAATGGTAAATCCTACTTGGTCATGGCGAATTCCAACCGGCCAGTGTTCCGGGTAAATTATGAAGACATTGAGAGTTTTGAAGGTTCTTTAACTGAACCTGTCCCTGATAATTTTGCAACTGATGGGGTTGATTTTGTATCCATGCCTTTAACAAACGTTCAACAGTTGGATAAGATGGACGATGGCACCCTTATTATGCTTCAAAGAAGGTCCAATGGATCTTTAGACTTATGGTCAACAGATAAAGCAGATTACTTGCTTAGATAATGAATCGACGCTTACTCAAAGTCAGGTTATATTTTTTGTATAACCTGATTTTTTTGGAACACTCATCTTTTCATCCTGCACTCAGGAGATGGACACAGATGTGATGATACATTGGGAAAATAACAAAGCCATCGCATTTCAAATTTCAGGTTCAGAGTTGAGTGAGGAATTGGAAGTTCGACTAATCCAAAACGGTGAGCGCTTATCTATTTTGGGGAAGACTGAGCAAAGCCCAAATGGAATAATTTTTACACCATTAATTCCATTTACCAGAGGCTTAAGTTATGAGGTGGTTTCTCAAGATCGAGTCTTGCAGACAGTTTTTATTCCTTTTGAAGAAGAGGAAGAACAAATTCCTAAACTTTTATCTATTTATCCAAGCCAGGATACCTTACCTGAGAATTTATTAAAGATTTATTTAAAATTTTCTCTATCCATGAAAGAGGGCATATCCCAAGAACATATTGCCCTAATGGATGCTAATCAGGATACCGTACCGTCCGTATTTCTAAACCTCCAACCAGAATTATGGAATGAGGATCAAACCATTTTGACCATTTGGTTAGATCCGGGAAGAATTAAAAGGGACTTAATTCCCAATCTGGAAATGGGTGCACCTTTGGAGCAATCCCAATCTTATGAATTATTAGTTTCTTCCAATTGGGAGGCAAAAAATGAAAATGCGTTGGATCAAGATTATTCAAAGCGATTTTGGGTCAACCACAGAGATAGCATTTCTCCCAATCCAAACACATGGATAATTGAATCACCTACATCCAACACGTTTGAACCTTTGACCATTAGATTCAATGAGCCTTTGGATTATTCCTTGTTAAATGAAGTATTTAGTATTAAGGGAGTGAATGATTCACTTATTCTTGGTGAATTTGAACTAGGAATCCATGAAAAATCCATTCGATTTGTTCCCAATATCAGTTGGAAGCCTGGAAAATATAGGATCCAAATAGAAAGTAGATTGGAAGATTTGGCGGGTAATAATTTAAATAGATTGTTTGAAAGAGATCTGGCAAAATTTAATGGTATTCCAACAGATAATACAATTTTGAAATTTATCAATTTTCAGATTTACTAAAACATAATTGTTTGATTATGGTTTAACTTTTCTATTCAAGATTTTTTAGAAGTTTGATTAACTATATTTTCAATATGATTATTTTATGATTAATATTTTCAACTAAACTATATTTTATGAAAAACAGTAAAATTTTAATTGGGTTATGTTCTGGACTTATTCTTTTTAGTTGCCAGAATTTAGATGAGACCAATGATCTGGGTCAGCAAAAATTGGCAGATGAAATTATTTACAGCGATTTAAAAGTGCCAACAATAAAAGTAAATGTTAAGTCCGAAAATGCGAGAATTGCTGGAGAGGAGCTGGAAGTTAAATTAGTGAAGGCAGAGTTTATTACCGCACCTGGAAGTGAACAAATGGGAAGAACTGTCATTTTTGACGATAAAGGAAGTAAGCAGTTGGATTTTCATTTTAATCCAGATCGGAAAATCTTCGGAACCTCTGATATGTCTTATTATATCGATGAGGCTAGGCCTTCTTCTACCATTGGTACAAGTGAAGCCACCGGTGCAATAGAAAATGCAGCCCAGACTTGGGAAGAAGTTTCCTGCTCTGAAATGGGGCTGTATCGTACTCCAACAGAGGCTGACCCCTATGGTATTGTTGCTGCTATATTGGGATTCCCAAGTATTCCTGATGTCCTTGCTGATGTTTCAAATTTAGGGTTTATGCCAGCTGAATTTTTTGATCTTTTAGCTCCGGGAGGCTCTAATTTTATATTGGCAGTAACTTTTACTTTTTCTTTTACAGGTGAACCAGATTTGAACGGTGATGGTAAAATTGATTCCGCCTTGAAGGAGATTTATTACAATGACAATTTCCCTTGGGCAGCGGATGGTGGACAGATCGATTTAGAAACTGTGGCACTTCATGAAATGGGCCATGGGTTTGACCAAGCACATTTCGGAACAGGATTTATCAAGAAAAATGGCGAATTCCAATTTTCTCCTAGAGCAGTTATGAATGCTTCTTATTCAGGTATTCAGCATGAAATTTACAGAACTGATAATGCTGGACATTGTGGGATTTGGGCAACATGGCCACGTAAATAAGGAAGATCAAATCCATTGAAGCCCCTGATTTTTCAGGGGCTTTTTTATCCTAATTCCTCTATCCTATTTTGGTAGTCAAACTGTAAATCTTCGTGTAAGCCAGCAAGGATTTTTTCAGCTTTAGAAAGTTGAGACCGGTACAAATTCTCGATTACCGTATTGGAATGTCTTAAAAAGCCATATTTCTTCATTCGTTCACAGAAAAATAAAAGCACCTCTAACTGATCTGCTTTGTCTTTGCTGAGCTTTAAAAGCTTATTCATTTTCCTTCGAATCTTCTGAGCTGATTTCTTTGCATAATAAGCGTGTTCTCCCCTTGCATTTTGAAATTCCAATTCCAAGTCTTCCTGAACCATTTGTACATAAAGTCCCGGTTGGTCCCTTCCATAAAGTTTGAAGAACAAGTAGGCCTTATTATCTCTACTGAACTTGCTTAATTCAATGATATATTCTCTAAGCTCTTTTTCATTCAAATAGCTTAACTCTCTCTTTATTTCTGCTAGACTTGGTATTTGCATTGAAAATTTAATTTAAAAGCTCAAATAGGTATATCGTCAACATCCCCCATCCTGTTCCGGTGACCATACTTAGGATCGCAAGCAAAATTGCATGTGGCATCAAATCCTTTCGATATGCCGCAGTGACTGCAGGAGCGGTGGAAATTCCTCCTAGGTTTGCCATTGAAGCTATGGGAACCCAAACCAAATTTAACTTGAGGATTTTAGCACAAATCAACATACCTATAAAATGGAGGGTTAACCAAATCACTACCAATAATATAAATAGGAAGGGTAAGCTTAAATTGCTGAAGTCTAGTCTTAAGCCCAAAATAGCCATTACTAGCACAATACAGATTCCTCCTAATTGAAGAGAAAACCTGGTGTTCCGAATTTTGATTAGGTTTCCCAAAGCCAATCCAATTACCGATAAAATAATGACCATTCCCAAGAAGGAAATGTTTAGGAAAAAAATGATGGATGAAATCCCAAAGAATAATAGGATCGTGACGAAGGGAAAAATTTTCCTGCCACTGTTTTTCAGATGAAGCTCAGATTGATCGGGGATTGGGTCATTGATGCCAAAAAAGAGATTGAAAACCTCTCCTTTTTTGATGAATTGAAACATGAGAATGGTCCAGATATTGACCAAAATATTATCGAGAACCAACACAGAAAGAAATAGCGATTCAGGAGTTTTTGCGAGTTCTTTTAAAATCAATTGACTGGTACTTCCCCCAATCCATCCCCCGACAATAGGGACCAGACCTTTCCAAAAACCCTGTACTATAAACAGCTCTGAAGAATTTGGATCAAGCCCCGAAAACAGTGAAACCAGGATAATAGGTAGTGTGGCAATTATTGCCGAACCGATAAAAAACAGGAGCAATGGACGGACACCTACGATTGCCAATTGGCGAAACGGGAGTGCACTCATTACGGCTAATAATGTAATGGGAATTATCCAGTTACGACTTAAACTATGTAAGTAAACCTCAGAGAGGTCCCATCCGAAAAGATGAGTAAAACCTGCTGGAATCACATAAGCGAAAAGAATTGCCGGAAACCAGTCGAGTATTTTTTGATGATCCGATGTTGCACTCTACTAATTTTAAGAACAAAGACTACGGTGAGTAGGACCACACCAAATGCGATTAAATCTAGATTACCCATTTATTGAAAAGGTTGGGTAAGGATACCTAGACAGGTTTGAATGCCTTCCAAGTAATTTCCAATTCTGATATTCTCATTGGGAGCATGAATGCTATTGTCCGGGTTTGGAATTCGAACAGACACAGCTGGTATTCCTAAAATATTGATAAAAGGAGCCATGGGTTGAGACCCACCAGTAGTTCTGGTATTGATGTACTCATCACCAAATACATAATTCATCCCCGACTTCAACCAATTGGCAAAAGGAGAATCCATCTCTGCTCTAAATGGATCAGAACCTAATCTATACTCAAAGGAAGCTAGTTTAGGATAGCTGTTTCTTTCCTCAATAGTAGGTTCATCTTCTACTAGATGAAACCCCTGATCGATCACAAATTGCTTTAGTAAATCAATTTGCCGTTGTCCAGGAGTTTCTTTGACCAATCGCATATCTATTTCTGCTATCGCTTCAGATGGGATCAAGGTTCTTACCTCTACTCCTACCCAACCTGCTCGAAGTCCCCGGACGTTCAAGGTTGGAAATTGAAGCGCTTCCTGAAGTGAATTACCTACTTTCTCTGCTTCTGCAAACCCTAGATCTCTCTCAATTTCTTCCAGATCTTCAGGGACTTTTTTCATACTGTTGATTTCTTCATCAGAAAACTGAATTCCAGCATAAAAGTTAGGGATCAACACTCTTCCTTCTTCATCCTTCATGGCTGCCAATAATCTACTTAATGAGAATACAGGGTTAGGAGCAAAATTTCCATATTGACCTGAATGTAGGTCATTAGAAGCCCCAAAAACTCGAATGGTAGCTGTGGCAATTCCTCTGGCTCCAAAAGTTAAATTGGGTAAATTGGAAATATGCCGGGTACCATCCATGATCAAAATTCCATCTGCCTCAAAGAGTTCTTTGTTTTGGGAAACTACATCAGCTAATTCTGGGGAACTCATTTCTTCTTGAAAATCCAAAATAAATTTTAAGTTGACAGAGGGCTGATTTCCAGTTTTTTTAAGAATATCCAAAGCTGTAAAAAATGCCATAGTAGGTCCCTTCGAATCGGAAGCAGACCGCGCAAATATTTTCCATTCTGGGTTAATTGGGCCCTCAAGAAAGTTCCAGTTAATCTCTTCCCACTCCTCTCCTTCTTTCATTTTTAGAGCAGGAATGTAGGGACTCTCCTGGTTCCAGGAAGAAGAATCAACAGGTTGTCCGTCTATTTGCATGTAAACCAAAATAGTTTTCTTCTTTGGGTCAAATGTGCCTTCCGCAAAAAGATGTGGAACGGAGCCTGATTTCAGCTCTTTGGTATTAAATCCACGGCTTTCCAACGCATCCTTACACCATTCTAGGTTTGCTTGAATGTCTTCATCCACTTTTCCATTATTTGGAATGGAAAGATATTCTCGAAAAGTCTTTAAGGAAGACCTTAACTCTTTGGAGGATTCTTCTTTTATTTCATTGCTGGTCAACTGAGCAAATACATTTTGAAACGTGAGAGGAAATAGGAAAAGTGGGAGAATGAATTGCTTAAATTTCATAGTCTTAGGTAAGAAAAAGAAAGATAACATTTTTAGAAAAATGCCTATACTAAAAGCCTCTGTTTACCCCATACTTTTTAAGGTTTATTCAGTATGAAACAATAAAATGGAATTCTAGTAGATGGTAAATCCCCATTCCCGACTAATAAGAAGCTACTTGAAGGGCCATATTTCAAATAAAATATTACAGTTTTCAAATCTTTTTATCCAATCCCAAGTTAAATTTTGAAATAGAGGTTCAGGTAAGTTATCTTGAAACAATTCCCCCATGATTAGCTAATTTATTTATGAAAGAACTTCAGGCCATAATTCAGGCGTATGAACATTACCAGACATTGGATAAGAAGATTGCTTTGGCTACAGTAGTCCATGTGGATGGATCTGCCTACCGTAGACCGGGAGCAAGAATGTTGGTTTCTGAAGATGGTGAATTAACTGGAGCGATCAGTGGTGGATGTTTAGAAGGTGATGCACTTAGAAAAGCACAATCCGTGATCTTCCAACAAAAATCCATGTTGGTCACTTATGATACCACAGATGAGGATGATCAAAAATTTGGAGTAGGCTTAGGTTGTAATGGTATTATTCATGTGTTGATTGAACCGATTGATTATCAAGATGCTTCCAACTCTGTCAACTTGTTGAAAACGGCACTTTCAGATAGGAACGTAGGCACTTTAATTACCTTATTCTCCATAAAAAATTCCAAGTCTGAACAGGTTGGGACTATTCTTCTTTATAAAAATGGGCAGGAAATAGGTAAGCTAGAACAAGTAGCGCCCAATTTGTTAAATCAGATTAGTAGCCAAGCAAATGATACATCCCAGTTAAGTAGCTTGATAAAAAGTTATCCTGAACATGATTCAATTCAGATCTTTTTTGAAAAAATTAAACCGGCCACACGCTTATTACTTTTTGGAGCAGGGAATGATACCATTCCATTAGTACAGTTAGCAGATATTTTAGGGTTTGAAGTGATTTTGATTGATGGGAGAGCCAATCAAGCTACCCAAGGCCGATTTCCAAAAGCCAAAGAAATTGTGGTAGCCCCTGCGAATGAAGCAGTTGAGAAATTAAGTATAGACTCCCAAACTGTTGCCTTGTTAATGACGCATAATTTTGAATATGAATGCGTAGTATTGCAACAGCTATTGAATTTCGATATCCCTTATATCGGTATTTTGGGACCAAAGAAAAAATCCGAAAAAATGATCCAAAGATTAGAAATCAAGGGAGGGGCGGTAAGGAAAGATCACCTTTTTCTCCCATGGGCTTAGATATAGGTGCTGAAGGGTCAGAAGAAATTGCATTAGCTGTATTGGCTGAAATCAAAGCGGTTTTGGCAGGAAAAACAGGGTCTTTTCTGAAAGAAAAAGAAGGACCTATTCATCAGGAACTTTTATAAAAATGAAAACAGGGATTATCATATTGGCAGCAGGAGAATCTTCACGATTAGGTTATCCTAAACAAATAGCCCGGTACAAGGATAAAACCCTGCTTCAATATGCAATAGATGCCGCAAATGGATCGAAGGCTGATAAAAAGGTTTTGGTGCTTGGAGCTTTTAAGGATGAAATTAAAAGACTTTTCCTGGAGCCAGTATTCCTAATATTCCAAATCCAAATTGGAAAGAGGGAATGTCCAGTACACTGATTAAAGGGTTGGAATATCTTCAAAAGATCAATCCCGTAGATCAAGTAATCATCATGCTTTGCGATCAACCCTTTGTGGATGCGAAGCTTATTAATAAACTGATCGCCACGCAAGCAAAAACAGGGAAAGGAATTATTGCCAGTGGCTATTCCAAAACCTTTGGTGTCCCAATTCTTTTTGGGAAAGCATATTTTGAAGAATTGATGTCTTTAACGGGTGATGAAGGCGCAAAAAAAATAGCAGCAGTGCATGAGGATGACTTAGAAATTGTCCCCTTCCCAAAAGGAAAGACAGATGTTGACACGGAAGCGGATTTAAGGGATTTGAATTTGTAGGACAGGATTGATTAAATCGCTAGTGGGTATGTACCTAGTACGTCAAGGGTATCAATCTATTCCATTCTTAAGTCCTTCATTGATTTCCTCACCCAAGCTATTGAATCCAAGATATCTTGTTCGGTGGTTGGTCTACCCAGACTAAATCGTAAAGAAGCCCTGCCTAGAAAGTCATCCAACCCCATTGCTTTCAATACATGTGAAGGTTTTGGTGAAATACTGGTGCAGGCAGAACCAGAACTGACAGCTACTTTCATGCATACCTTCCGAAGTAAATCCTCCCCTTCTACTCCTTCAAAAGAAATGTTGGTCACATGGGGCAATCTATGTTCTTGACTTCCGTTCAAATAAGTTTTAGGGATTTGTAATAATCCTTCTTCCAATTGGTTACGAAGGAGTGAAAGTCTGGAAAATTCTGATTCCAACATTCCTTGCTTTACTTCTGCTGCTTTCCCCATCCCTACAATACCGGGTACATTCAATGTTCCACTTCTAAATCCTTTTTCATGACCCCCGCCAGAAATCTGGCCTATCGGTTTAGGAAGCTTGTGATTATGCCTTATAAATAATGCTCCTACTCCCTTGGGTCCATCAAATTTATGAGCCGAGATGGCCATTAAGTGGATGCCTTTTACGGACACTTGAATCTTCCCAGCAGCTTGGACTGCATCGGTAAAAAAATGATGCCTCTTTCCTCTGCGATTTGAGCGATCTCTGAAATTGGATGAATGACCCCAGTTTCATTATTCGCCCACATAAGGGCAATCATTTTTGTTTCTGGTCGAATGGAGGATAGTAGTGTATCCAAATCAATGCTTCCATCTCTTTGAACAGGTAGATAAGTCACACTTGCCCCTTTGTCCTCCAGTTCCTCAAAACAGTCCAATACGGCTTTATGCTCCGTCTGGCAAGTGATATAATGTTGTTTTTCGCCTGTATATACCTCAAAAATCCCTTTGATAGCCAAGTTGATTGCCTCGGTAGCTCCAGAAGTAAATATGATTTCTTTGGACCTTGCTCCTATCAAATTAGCTATTTGTTCTCTGGCTTTTTCCACAGCTTCTTCTGCCACCCATCCATAAGGATGGCTTTTGCTGGCGGCATTTCCAAAGTGCTGAGAAAACCATGGCAACATCTCATCTAAAACCTCCGGAGCACAAGGTGTAGTGGCATTGTAATCCAAATAGATTGGGTAATTCATAGTTTCAAAATAGAAGTTTCGACTGAGCTTTAAAAGGTTTAATTGATGAGGAACTAAATTCGTTAACTATTCGCTTTATTGCTTATAGTTTTCAAATAATTTTGAAATGCAAGAAACATGGAGTTTACAGCTTAAAGAGAAAGATGGTGAAGCCCTATCTTCTTCTATTCCCTCTGCTTTGAAGGAAAATCAAAAGGAGCTAGGAATTTTTCTTTCCTATTACTTCAAACGTGAAGGAGCTGTAGTCGAGCAGGTTCTTTTGAAAGAGGATCCAGAATTTTACACCGAAAATTCAGGACAATTGATTCTGGAATTTGATTTGGTGCATTTTAATGCCTGTTTGGCCATTCATGAACAAAAGAAGGAAGAATTGAAAGTGGATTTTTTAATAAATCCATTAACCATGAAATTAATACTAAAAGGACCCTATTGGCCTGAAAGGGGAATGGATGATATTTAAGCTTATATAGAATCCTATAAAAAAAGGTGTCAAGTAATTTTGACACCTTTTTTGTAGTAAACCAATAGTCAATTTAAGCACGTTTGATTTCCAGATTAAGATCAGAGAACTCCTCTTGCTCTATAAATGGTTGCCGTCTTAATCTTCTTTTTGTCGCTTTGTAAATGGCATTGGCAACCGCTCCTCCAGTCGGTGGTAATGCAGGTTCCCCTAATCCAGTCGGATCATACCCACTGTCCACGTAATGCACATCTATTTGTGGAACTTCCTTCATTCTGATCAATCGATACTTATCAAAGTTCTTTTGTGTAGGAAGACCGTTTTCAAAGGTCAGATTACCATACATCGCATGTCCCATTCCGTCCACAATTCCACCTCTTACCTGATGGTTGGCTCCGGTTGGGTTAATTACCATCCCACAATCCGTTGCTGCGGTGATCTTCTTGAGTACAGGAGATCCATTTTCCATTTCAATATCCGCTACCTGCGCAACATAGGTCCTATGGGAGAAGTAAACTGAAAAACCTTGACTGACATTTGGGTTTTTCCCCCAATTGGATTTCTCAGCAGCAGTTTTAATCACTCCAATCATTCGATCCGCATCGTATCCCAATTCTCCTCCAACCGGATTTGCTTTGGCCTTTTCTAGAAGAGAAAGCCTGAATTCCACAGGATCCCGGTTGGCTTCTAAAGCCACCTCATCAAGAAAAGATTGTTCCGCATAAGCCAAGAAGTTGGTAATTGGAGCTCTCCAAGGATTGGTGGTAATTGGCGAATTATGATCAATACTTTCAATCAACACATTGTCTACTGCTCCTGAAGGAAAATTATTCTGGCGTGTGCTGTTTCCAGCATTGATTCCAGCTCCTTTTAATTTATATCCAATCATGTTTCCATCGGCATCCAAGGCAGCTTCAAATCGATACCTAACGGCAGGTCTATATGCCCCACCTGTAATATCATCTTCTCTACTCCATGTCACTTTAACAGGTGCATTGATTGCTTTAGAAACTTTTACTGCTTCTTCCACATAGTCTGCTCGAAGTCTTCTACCAAATCCCCTCCCAAGCGTGTGATTTCCACAGTAATATTCTCCTTGGGAATGCCAAGTATTTCTGCTGCAGCAGAAGCAGCTCTATCTGGTGTTTGCGTGGGTCCAATTAGTTCCGCAGAATTCTCCTTCACATGCGCGAAGAAGTTCATGGGTTCCATTGGAGAATGCGATAGGAATGGACATTGGTATTCAGCTGTAACCACCTTGGCGGCGTTTTTAAAGGCCATGGCTACGTTACCATCTCTCCTTCTTTCTTCTGCTTTGTTAGAATCTAACATCTCACGGAAAAGACGGTCGTGATCACTGGAACTTTCCACAAGCCCGTCTGCCTCATAATCTATTTTCAAAAGCTTTTTAGCTTTCATCAATGGCCAAGTGGAATCCCCGATTAGGACTACATTATTTTCCATGACCATGACATCAGAAATGCCTTTTACATTTTTGGCTGCAGCATCATCTACTGATTTGATTTTCATTCCAAAAGGAGGCCTTTGAATCATCGCATGCTTCATTCCTTCCCTGTAGAAATCTAATCCATATAATGGTTTTCCAGTAAAAATGGCCTGGTTGTCTACATTTTTAACTGGGGTACCAATGATTTTGAAATCCTTTGGATCTTTTAGGGTTACCTCTTCTGGTGCTTCTAAAACAGAGGCAGCAATTGCCATATCTCCATAGCTAGCTTTTTTACCACTTCCCTTATGGTAGATCATACTAGCCTCAGTTGTTATTTCAGAAGCCGGAACGTCCCATTCTTTGGCTGCAGCAGCTACTAATAAATACCGTGCTGTAGCACCTGCTTTTCTCAATCTTTCCCAGGAATGTGGCATGGCACCTGACCCACCAGTTAACTGGCGATCATACTTTTCCTGATCCAGATTTGCTTGCATGACCCGAACATTTTTCCAGTCGGCATCCAGTTCTTCAGCCACTACCATAGGAAAAGATGTTTTGATGTTTTGCCCTAACTCTGGGTTAGGTGAATAAATCACGATATCTCCACTTGGTGCAATTGAAAGGTAGGCATTAAAGCCTTTGGCTTGAGAAAGAACCTGTTCATCGGTTAGGACTTCCATTTTTGGTGAATCGCATCCTAGCCAGTTAAAGCCTATAAATAAGCCACCAGCTGTCGTACCTGCTATCTTTAGAAAATCCCGTCTAGTTGTTTTTGTTAGTGTAGCCATGATTTTTAGATTTTAGCAGCTTTTGCAACAGCTTCTCTGATTTTATGATAGGTTCCGCATCTACATATATTTCTATTCATTGCATTTTCTATCTCCTCCATGCTTGGAGCAGGATTTTTATCTAGAAATGCTGCTGCGTTCATAATTTGCCCTGCCTGGCAATACCCACATTGGGCCACATCAATTTCATCCCATGCCTTTTGGACTGGATGATCTCCATCTTTGGATAGGCCTTCTATGGTGGTTATTTCATCTGAACCTACACTTGAAACAGGCATGCTACATGAAAATATAGCCTCACCGTTTAAATGAACAGTACAGGCCCCGCATTGGGCAATTCCACAAGAATATTTGGTACCCACTAAGCCAAGGTGATCCCGAAGAACCCATAATAAAGGGGAGTCCTCTTCGACATCAACAGTATGGGTACTACCGTTAATTTTAAGATTTAATGTTGCCATGGATTTATGTCTTTTGAACCTTAAGTTAAAGAAATTCAATAGGTAAATAAAGCCGTCTATGGAAATGCATTTAGAAGTATTGGCTTTAAAGCATGGATGAATTCATAGAGAGGAAAGATTTTTATAGTATTTTTCAGGAATTGGACATCTTTTTATAAGGATTTGAGTATATCCTTGTGCGATATTTTTGAAAACATCCTAATCATTACATGCTTAAATCTTCCATAAAGGCCATTAAAAGATTACTGATTGTGATCTTCTCCATTTGCCTTATATTCCTAATCATAGGATTTCTATTCGTAAGTCTAAGTCCCCAGTTTGGAAGCAATCCCAGTTTTGAGCAGAAAGCCGAATTTGAAAAACTGGAGCATTATTCCAATGGAGAGTTTCAAAACTTGATCGAAACCAACATGGATATGGATTTTGGAAAAGCAATAAAAATGCTACCTGAATTCTTTAAAAACGATCCCTCCAGAGCCCCTGATTTTGATATTCCCATAGTGAAAATTGATTCCGTAGATCTTACTTTGCCAAACCAGGGTACGAGGTTGATATGGTTTGGACACTCCGCATTTCTCTTACAAATAGATGGTAAAAACATCCTATTAGATCCCATGCTTGGGGAAGTACCTGCTCCCCACCCCATGTTGGGAAAGAAACGGTTCAGCAAAGAGCTTCCTATAGAAATTGAACAATTACCATCCATTGATATGATTTTGTTCTCACATGATCATTACGATCATCTGGATTATGGTTCAGTTCAAAAACTGATGGGTAAGACTGAAGCCTATTATGTCCCTTTGGGACTGGGATCCCATTTAAAAGCATGGGGAATTCATCCTGAGAAAATTCATGAGATGGACTGGTGGGATGAATTGGAGGTAGATGGTCTAAAGTTGGCATTTGCTCCTTCTAGACATTTTTCAGGAAGAGGACTAACTAATCGATTTTCTACGTTGTGGGGATCTTGGGTGATCCATGGAAAGTCCGACCGAATCTATTTTAGTGGGGATGGTGGATATGGCCCTCATTTCAAAGATATCGGAGACCGCTTTGGTCCTTTTGATTTTGCCATGATGGAATGTGGTCAATACAATGAGCGGTGGAAGGAGATTCATATGATGCCAGAAGAAACCGCACAAGCAGGTTTGGATATTCAAGCCAAGGTCATCATGCCCATCCATTGGGCGGCTTTTTCCCTGCCATGCATTCTTGGACTGATCCAATTGAACGTGTTCTAAAGTCAGCTGAGGGGCTTAAAATACCTGTATATGTTCCAAAAATCGGGTCATATATTAATTTGGATCAAAATCTTGAAACAAGAGAAGAATGGTGGATTAAGCCTTAAAAAAGGATAGATAGTGCTGATTTTCAGAGAATAGAGCGGAGTTTTTGAAAATTAACTTATGAAATGGGCTAATTCGACATGCTTTTTTAAGAAAATGACATTTTATAAATGGCTAGTTTTTGAAGCATTTTTCCTAATTTGACATTTTAAATATCTATTTAATTCAACCTAAAAAAACCTATGTCCCAGACGATCAATGCTGCAATTGTAGGAACCGGCTTTATCGGTCCCGCACATTTAGAGGCACTAAGAAGAATTCCTAATATCCATGTTTCAGGTCTTGTTGAAGTAAACCAAGAAGTAGCTGAAGCCAAAGCCAAGGAGCTTGGTATTCCAAATGCATATACTTTTGAAAATATGTTGAAGGATGACAGCATTCAAGTGGTACATGTTTGTACCCCTAACTTCCTGCATTTCCCACAAACGAAAGCTTGTTTATTGGCAGGTAAACATGTGGTATGTGAAAAACCTTTAGCGAATACCATTGCGGAAGCAGAAGAATTGGTTGCCATTGCAGAAGAGAAAGGATTGGTCAATGCAGTACATTTCAATCTTCGCTATTACCCAATGGTAAGACAGATGAAAGTGATGCGTGAAAGTGGAGAATTGGGTGAAGTAAATTCTGTCATGGGTTCTTATTTGCAAGATTGGTTATTCCATCGAACAGACTATAACTGGAGATTAGAACCTGAACAATCAGGCGGATCAAGAGCAGTAGCTGATATTGGATCCCATTTATTGGATATGACAGAATACGTGACAGGTTTGAAAATTACTGCAGTGATGGCTGATTTTTCTACTGTTTACAAAACCAGATTGAAACCTTTGAAAGCAATTGAGACTTTCTCTGGAAAAGCCTTGGATCCTTCTGATTATAAAGAGTATCCAGTGAATTCTGAAGATTATGCAACCGTATTATTACGTTTTGATAATGGTAGAACGGGATCAATCACCGTCAGTCAAATCAATGCTGGCCGTAAAAACAGATTGAATATTGAAATCTCCGGTTCTAAGGCAAACTTTGAATTTAATGCAGAAAAACCAAATGAACTTTGGATAGGTAAGCGAGATGAACCAAATTCTGTAATGATGAAAGACCCTGCTTTGGTAAGTGCAGGAGCACGTTCTTTGGTAAGTTTCCCAGGTGGACACCAAGAAGGCTTCCCAGACACCTCAAAACAACTATTCAAAGAGGTTTATGCTGCTGTTCGTGAGGGTAAAATGCCTGAATCTCCTAGCTTCCCAACCTTTGCAGATGGTTTGAGAGAATTGATAATTGGTGAGGCAATTGTTGAAAGTAATGCCAAGGAAGCTTGGGTTAAGATTCCTTCTTAATAGCTACTTTGAATAATTCAGGGCAAAAGGAATTCTAAACCTATTTGCTTTAATAAACCTAAAAACAGGGGGTTGAATACTTTTCAACTCCCTGTTTCTTTTTATGTAATTTAAAAAATGCTTTAGGAAAACCTCTTTCATTAGCATCCCGTTATTTTTCTTTAAAATGTCAGTTTGATGACATTCTATTTTGAATAAATTCTGTATTTTCCAGTCTAAATACCTAAAAATAACATGACAATGAATTTGAAAAAGAGTTTTTTTGCAATGATCCTAATGGCATTTGTAGGATTTGCTGCAACTGCACAAGAAAAACCAAGTCCTGCTAGGACAGCTGAAGGAACTGTAGGTGATGCTAAAATCACCATCAATTATAGTAGTCCTGCAGTAAAAGGTAGAGTGATTTGGGGAGATTTGGTTCCTTTGGGTGAGGTTTGGAGAGCGGGAGCAAATGAAGCAACTACTTTTACCACTACCAAGGATATCATGGTTGAAGGTAAAAAGTTACCTGCTGGAACGTATGGATTCTTTGTAATCCCTGGGGAAAACACATCTACATTCATTTTCAATGAAGTTGCCAAGCAGTGGGGAGCATTTGATTATGATTCAAGCAAAGATGTGCTTAGAGTAAGTGTTCCTTCCCAACAAACTTCTTCCATGGAAGAGCGATTGGTTTATGAAGTGAAACCATCTAGCTTTGAAATTAGATGGGAATATGGAAAAGCATCTGCGAAATTGGGTTCTTAAGCATATAACCTAAAAGAAAAATGAAACTACGGGAATTTTCCCGTGGTTTTTTTATTGTTTAAAATTCAAGAATAGAAAGCTTATAACTGTTTGACTGTTTGGTAGGTATTTCTATCTTCTCTTTATAAATAATTGACCAAGGGTCTTCCCATTCCCTCCCAAGCCACAGTCATTTGATCACCTGCTTTGAGTAGTATATTATTTCCAAAGCTAAAAGCCTCTGCATCGTAAAAGTGGACATGCGTTTGTAAAAGAATGGGGTGAGAATCATACTTGAAATGGTGATACTCCAAGTTTTTCAAAAGTTCCAAGAATAATTCCTGAAAAACTAAACACCTTCCAAAAACATCTAAACCCATATGAAATTTGAATTCGGAGATTTATTCATCTTTAAAACTACTAGTTTGTATGCAGTGGAAGGTTTGGGTTTAACTTAAAGGGTTGAAACCAGTTAATGTTTTTTGTTTTCTCCAACAGAATTGGGAGCCCAAAATGCGTCTCCTACTTTTTAATCTTTTATTTTTGCATCCCATGCTTCAAAATTTCGATTTTCATTCTTTTGACCTACCAGTAGCAGACATCATCCCTGAGGTAAGTCAACACCTTTCCGATTCTAATTCTCTGATCATTCAAGCTCCTCCTGGGGCAGGTAAAAGTACCTTACTTCCATTGTCGTTATTGGGGGAACCTTGGTTAAAAGGGAAAAAATAATGATGTTGGAGCCAAGACGTTTGGCAACTAAATCCATTGCCCAACGGATGGCTGATATGTCAGGAACCCGAATTGGAGATTTAATCGGCTATAGAATCCGTTTTGAATCGGTGGTATCCAAAAACACCCAACTTGAAGTGATCACCGAAGGAATTTTAACTCGGATGATGCACTCTGATAATAGCTTAGAAGATGTTGGTATGGTAATTTTTGATGAATTCCATGAGCGAAACCTTCATTCTGAAGTTGCATTGGCGCTTTGTAGAGAAATTCAGGAGGTATTAAGGCCTGATTTGCGGATTTTATTGATGTCCGCGACCATCGACACCCCTACTCTTTCAGAATTGCTGAATGCCCAAGTCATTCAAAGCAGCGGTAGACAATACCCTGTTGAAGTAGCCCATTTAGGGAAATCGATGAATACAATATCGGGGAAGATACTGCACGAAAACTGATCCCATTAACGAAACAGCATCAAGGAGATTTTTTGGTGTTTTTACCAGGGCAAGGAGATATAAAAAAAGCGGAATCCATTTTAAGAAATGCCTTACCAGATGATTTGGTTTTGCCTTTGTATGGTCAACTTTCTCCTAGTGCACAAAATAGAGCTATACTTCCCGACCCTTCCGGAAAAAGGAAAATTGTGTTGTCGACAGATATCGCGGAAACCTCGCTTACCATAGAAGGCATCCAAGTGGTTCTTGATTCCGGGTATGCAAAGTCTTCCAAGTTTGACCCTAGGACTGGTCTATCTAGGTTGGTCTTGCATAGGATTAGCAAGGACTCTGCTGATCAACGCTCAGGCCGTGCAGGAAGGTTAACAGCAGGTCATTCTTATAGACTCTGGACAAAAGCCATCGAAAATCAAATGGCTGAATTTAGAACACCAGAATTATTGGAAGCAGACCTAGCTCCCATGGTGTTGGATATGAAAGCATGGGGACAGGAAGATATTCGAACCATGACTTGGCTCACCCTCCTCCTTCCGGGACTTTATCATTGGCAGAAAAGACTTTGGAGGCTATTGAGGCATTGGAGGATGGAAATCTGACCGCTCATGGGAAAGAAATACACGCTGTTCCTACACATCCAAGGATCGCCCATATGTTATTGAATGCGAAGAACCATGATGAACTTGGATTAGGAACAGATATCGCGGCTATTTTAGATGAAAGAGATCCCTTAGGTCCTGAAGCTGGTGTGGATCTAAACTTGAGGATTGAGGCCTTAAGAAGATATAGGGATCGAGGAGTGACCGTTCCCCGAATCAAAAAGATTGAAAAATTAGCAGCTTCTTATAGATCCATGTTTAAGGTTGCTCCAGAGAACAAAGCAGTGGACCCTTGGATGACTGGTTTATTATTGGCTTATGCATATCCAGAAAGGATTGCAGCCGCTCGACCAGGTAACAATGCCCAATTTCAGCTGGCCAATGGAAAAATTGCCCAAATTGGTCACCGTGATGATTTAGCCCATGAATCGTGGCTTGCAGTGGCACATATGGATGCAAGAGAAGGTATGGGGAAAATTTGGATGGCTGCACCTATTAATCCAAAGGACTTGGCTCCCATGCTTAAAACAAAGGAAGTATTAAAGTGGGATCGGAAGAAAGGTGGTTTACAGGCTCATTCTGAAATAAGGATTGGCTCTATTATACTTGGCACCAGACCTTTGGCGAATTATTCAGAAGGGAATGTCAAAGAAGCTATTTTAGAAGCAATCAGGGAAGAGGGAGAATATTTGTTGGATTTTAATGAAGCAGTAGAACAATTGATTTTAAGAGTTCAATCGTTGAAAATTTGGAATCCAGAACAGGAATGGCCGAATTGGTCTGTGGCTGAGCTATGCGAAACTCCCGAAAAATGGCTGGAGGTTTACTTACAGAATATCAAAAAGAATGAAGATTTAAAGCAATTGAATCTAGTTGAGATTCTGAAGAGAAGCCTTTCATTTGAATTACAGCAGCTTTTGGATGAATTAGCTCCTGCCACTTTAGCAGCTCCATCTGGCAGCAAAATCAAATTGGAATATCGTTCAGAGGGTGAAATTCCTATTCTTTCAGTAAGACTACAGGAACTATTCGGATTGTTGGAAACACCCAAGATCAATGCTGGAAAAATCCCTGTATTAATAGAAATGCTATCGCCTGGCTTCAAGCCTGTACAATTAACCCAGGATTTGAAAAGCTTTTGGCAACATGGGTATTTTGAAGTGAAAAAAGAATTAAAGAGAAGATACCCCAAACATGAATGGCCAGAAGATCCAATTTCAGCCGAAGCTGTTAGAGGTGTAAAAAGAAGGTCTTAATCTAGTTTATCCAAGTAATCCAAAAACTTTAAGAATGAAGCAATTGTAAAAGGTGTCATTTGCTTTTCCTCTATATGTTCCAAAAACAACTGTCTTAAATAAGGATAGTCTTTGGGATTAAATAATTTGCTTAACGCAGTAGCTCGAAATGCGTTGTAAACAAAATTATGCGATTTGAAAAAGTTTGACTTTCTCTCAAAAAATGCAATTTCCAGGTTCAGTGGGTCTATCATTTTGTCCAGCCAAGGAATCCCATCAGTAAGTAAAAAATTTTCACCCCGGTGAAGGACATCCGTTAGCTCCTCTTCCCCATGAATAATAAATGATCGTGGGATATTCTTACTGATTTTCTCTTGAGATTGAACCAAGGTAATGGACCGTTCTGAAAAACCACTTAAGGTGGGAAGAAATTCATGGATTAATTCTTCCACTTGATGGATTCGGATACCTAAATTATATTCCAGACATGTGCCTCTAGAATCTTCGTGGTGATGAACAAAGATCACTTGGCTTCCAATTGGGAAACTTTTTTGAAACAACATATAGTTTTGATTGATCTCGAAGCCATGATCGAGAAAAAACTGGGTATGAAGTCCAAAAAAGTCAATGTTTTTCATGTTTATTTAAACATGCGAACAGTAATTTTGTTGCCGATTATTCAGAAAATAATTCCTTCATTTCTAGCAACATAGGTTCGACTTCTGACTTTTTTATGGCCAAACTTCCTTCGTCTTCTGGATTATGCAAGTAATGGTTCCAATGTTTTTCAGCTTTTCGAATCGTTTTTGGGGTAATTTCGAATTCCACACTATCTAAATATTCTTTTGCTAGTGTTTCGGCCTTAAAGTTTCCAAAAAATACACTCTAAAAATATCGACGAAGCTTTCACTCAAATCAAATTCCTCCAAGACTTGTACAAATGCACCTTGGTGCTTTTGATTTTTCTTATCTCTAATTGCAGTAAAAATAGCTTCCAAAGCCTTGTTGTTGAAACTCGTTTTCGCCAATGCTTTACATGCTAAATAAGCAATCTCCCAATTATCTCCTTTAACGAGTTCAATCAGTTTGTCCTTGACTTCCTCCGTATTGATCTTTCCTAGCTTTTCGGCAAAATAGAAAGCTTCTTTTTCATTGGGATCACAAATTTTGTCAAAAAGTTTTTGAGTTTCCTCCTGCATAAATTTTCAGTTTATTTGCACAAAGATAATTGAATTGTCATCCAAATCATGTCTACAGGAAATTACCAAGAGATCAATTCCACCATTTTTTCAAATCTTCAGAATAAAGCCATTGATATGGGTTTGCAGCAAACTTATTTACCCGAATCACATCAATTGGAGTTTAGCGAGAATAATGATTGGTTACTAAAAGTTTCCTTGCCTTGGTCGATGGAGTTTAGTAGAACAGCGGGGTTACTAAAGAGAGAGGATTACCATTTGGCATTGGTGATGATCCGGGCCGGCATAGCATGTACGGGTCACTTTCATAATGGAGAAATGGTCAACCATAAAGTTTTCAGGGCTTATATGGTGCGGCAAAAGCAAGGAAAAAGTCAAATTAAATATTTGAAAACCAAAGGGAAATCTAGAGCAGGTTCAAGAATAAGATTAGGAGAATCGGAACAGTTTTTTGTGGATATAAATGAACGCCTTCAAAGCTATTCCGATCAATATCCAATTACTCATTGGGGCATTTCTTGTAGCAAGACTTTATGGCCTTATTTTTTGGAGCAAACCCTACTCCTCCATTTGAAAAAAAGCAGGAAAATTTAATGAGTATTCCTTTTCACGTACAGCAGCCTGATTTTGAAACCTTACAGGAAATACATAGAAAGTTGAATAATTTTCAACTATTATTTTCTGAAATAGGTAGAAGAAAGCTAGGCTCGATAGAGCAAATGGCAAAGTCACAACAAGGGAACCAGGACTTGGAGGATTGGTAGAATCTGGGTTAAAAAACACCTAATAAAAAAAGACCTGAATCTCTTCAGGTCTTTCCGTTAGTGGTTAAGGTGATTTTATTCTTTATGATCTTGTCCCATATCAAAGGAGGTAGATAACATGTTAATGGTTTCGTGAGCTACTTTAATGTTATACTCATAAGCCAAACTTTTATAATTGACTAAGTCAACGATGGTACCGATAAAGCAAAGACCTACAGTCAAAATATAGAGAATACCCAGTCCTATTTGTCCTAGGATAAATCGATGCAAACCAGCGAAGCCAAAGAAGCCTAGCAAAGTAAGGATTAAGATCATTTGAGCATCTTTTCGTCTTGCTCTATAAACTTGCGCAAATAGAGATGCTTGGTCTTCGTCCATGTTTTTCATCAATCCCTGGATATACCCCAGTTCCATTCCTTCCAATTCAGGAAGATGTCTCAATACATTAGCCATAATTGTGTGTTGTTTTAAGGTTTTTAATTAGTTGCCAAATTCTAGAGAAAATCACTACGTAAGCAAGCATCGCCAAAGGATGCATGGACCATGAAGCTTGAAAATCGCCTCTTGCAAGGAGATTCATAGATCTTCCCAATCCACATCCAGGACACCAGCTAAATCCAAGTTGATCCAAAGGGCAAAGACTCATATGAGGCTCAGCTCCTGGTTCAAGCATCAGGATTGCTATCAAACTACCAGTCCAGAAGAATAGCTCTAGAGGGAATCGTTGTAGCCGTTGTGTTATTTCCTTCATGTCTGTTATGATACGAAAAAGGTGCCATTACCTAAACATAGCCTAAATAGCCCAATTTCGAAGGTTACAAAAAATTTATGAGTGGTAAACGTACAAATTTATGTACGATTATGAACGCTTTCGTTCAGGTAAATGAATCTGTACTGCCTCTCCGAATTGATTGGTATAGCTCAATTCGAATTCTTTCATGAATCTAGCATGAGATTGGTTACCTGCATAATTTTTCCAGCCTAATAATTTAAAAATTGAGCCGACTACTTCTTTGATAAAAATGGGTTCAGATTTTATACCTAATGCTTGAGACGCCTCTTTTCCGACCAAAAATGAAACTAACGCTTCTGATTTTCCCTTAAGTAAGGTTTCTTTTTGGTTTTGTTCAAAATAACTCAATAAAGATTGGATCAACTTCTCACCTGCCGCGGAATTTCTTAAATGTCTTTTTCTAATCAATTGCTCTAAAACAAATGCTTCTTTGGTGGTCTCTGGCCAGAACTCAGTCTGTATACCCAGTAATTTCCCCAAATATTTCCAATAGGCTAATAGATGCTCACTTTCTTCTTTGGTGACAGAAGCTCCAATTTTTCTCATTCCTCTCACGACCAATAAACTAAAAGCGAGATTGGTACCAATCAAGTCCTCTTGATTAATAGGTTGACCAAATTCAGGCTTCCAATCATGGGCATAATGATGAATGAAATATCTACTGTAGGCATGGATTAAGCGAATTTTAGCGCAGGTCAAAAAGGCCTGATTTGAATCAATAAAAGCACCGGGTTTAAATACATCCAAAAGAAATTTGGCAGTTTCTCCTAATCGTTTACCCGATTCCTCTAAAATTCTCTTAGATCTAACAAGTACCTCTGCTCCATTGGCAAAAGCATAACAATAAGGCAAAGAATAAAATCCCAACATGGCTAGATAACGATCACCTCGCCTATTAAAAAACGCTTGCCCTTGACTCAAGGATTTTCTTTCTTGAATAGTAGCGGGATTATTATAATCTTCGAAAAATGAATGAAGTGAGGCAGGGAAATGAGCAGGGGTCTTAGAAGGAATTTCTTCCCATCGGTTGATTTCCGAACTTAACCCAGGAAAATTGATTAGATCCATCACAGCTTGGTAAGCCAGTGGATCTTCTTGTTTTCTCAGTTCATCGAACTGTTGAGGATGGTACAATTTTAGTTTACTCACAGCTTTCTAACATTCATTTTGTACTTTGGTTGATCAATTTTAGAAAAAAATGAAAATTCTATATACCCTATTACTAGTTAGTCTTTCCAGTTTTTCCGGAATTGTTCTAGCTCAAGGGGATTTGACCTTTGGGTAGTTGAAACATCAGGGAAATCCGGTAACCTCAAAATACATCCTGAAACGGCTTATGCCTTGACTGATAGGCCTGAATATGATAATCAGCCCAGCTTTATCAACGAATACCAGATGGTTTTTTCAGCGGCAGATGAAAATGATAATTTTGATATTATTGTATACAACTTCAATTCCAAGAAGTTTACCAATATGAGCCGTACTTCCGATAGGAATGAAAACTCACCCACCATTACAGATTGTGGAATGTATATTTCTGCGGTAGTATCAGAACCGGATAAAAAACAACGGATATGGTTATATCCAATTAATTTTGAACCTGCAGAGCTTTTGTATGACGACATTGAACCGGTGGGTTATTACGACTGGTATGATAATAAAGCAGCGATGTTTGTTTTGGGAGATCCTAATACCTTGGTTTATGCCAGAGGGAGAAATGATTTGATAGAAATTGATTCAAATGTGGCTCGATCAATTAAAAAACGTCCAAAAACCAGTGAAATAACTTATTTATCTACTGCTGATTTTCGTAATGTTGCGGATCAACAAGCTTACCTTTTAAAAAGTTATGATATTGAGACCGGGGAAAGGGCCGAATATGGTTTCGGATTGGAAGGCTCTCAGGATTTCATTTGGCTGGATAAAAAGTATTTATTGATGGCAAAAGGAAATAACATTTATAAAAGAAAATACACGGATAATAACTGGGAACTGATGGGAACCATCCAATCTGATACCCACCAAAACATATCAAGAATGGCATACAGCGAAGATTTAGATCTTTTAGTTGTAGCCATGGAAAGAAAATAATAACTAAACTTTATGAATCCAATCAAACACACGCTCATTTTAGCCGCGCTTTTAGCCTCCAATACTTTAATGGCCCAAATTGAGGATAGAGGTGGTGTAGTAGCAAGAAATGCTGAATTAGTAAAAGTGAAGGATGGTTTTACCTTTACAGAAGGCCCTGCCGTAAACCGAATGGGAGATATCTTTTTCACTGATCAACCCAATAATAAGATTTATAAATGGTCTGCCGGTAGCAATGAAATCACCCTATTCAAGGAAAATGCAGGTCGGTCAAATGGAATGTATTTCTTACTGAACAATACATTGATTACCTGTGCTGATGAAAAAATGAACTTTGGTCAATAGATCAAGATGGAAATGAAGAGGTGATTTTATCAGGGTTTAAAGGAAATAAATTAAATGGACCAAACGACCTTTGGGTTCGTCCAAAAGGTGGATTGTTCTTTACTGACCCACTTTATCCTAGAGAATATTGGGAAGGAAATCGAAGTCCAGAAATGGAACAAGATGGCCAGCATGTATATTTTGTTTCCGAAGACCGGTCAGAGTTTTTCCAAGTGACTGATGATTTGGTTAAACCCAATGGAATCGTAGGGACACCTGACGGCAAATATTTATTTGTATCCGATATCGGAGCCAACAAAACCTACAAATATGAAATCCGGGAAGATGGATACCTTACAAATAAAACCCTCTTCTGTGAAAAAGGCTCTGATGGGATGACTATAGATTTTAAAGGGAATTTGTATTTGACCGGCGATGGAGTAACAGTATTCAACAGGAATGGAGATCAAATTGCTCATATTCCTGTTCCAGCCAAATGGACAGCCAATGTAGTATTTGGTGCCTTGGATAGAAAGACGTTATTTATTACCGCCATGGATGCGGTTTATACACTTCAAATGAAAACTAGAGGAGTTTGGTAAAAAGAATGGGGATTAACAATCCCCATCTAGTTCACAAGTATTTTCATCTGAGCCCTGAACAAATTGTAGTTCAGGGTTTTCTTTTATAAAATCGGCCCAAGCTTTTTCTAAAGTTTGATCAAATACCTGATCTGCTTGAGCTCCAGATATACCAAACTTTCTATCCAAAACAAAGAAAGGAACTCCTTGAACCCCTATAAGTCTGGACTCATAAATATCTTTTTCTACTTCTTCATGAAACTTTTCGGACTCTAGCATTGCCTTGATTTCTCCGGCATCCAATCCCACTTCCGTACCTAATTTCTGTAAGGTTTCGAAATCATCCACATTTTCTCCTTGTGTAAAATAAGCGGTCAATAACCGCTCCTTCATATCAGCCCCTTTTCCAGCAGCTTCCGCAAAGTGAATGAGTCGATGGGCATTTTTTGTATTGGCCACCACTGTTTGTTCCATGTTGAATTCCAGTCCCTCTGATTTAGCCATTTCTACCACTTGTGAAGTAATCTGAAGGGTTTGTGGCATTGACCAACCTTTAGATTTGGAAAGGTATTCCAAAGAATTTAAAGAAGGATCTGTCACTTGATCTGGATTCAATTGGAAACTCTTCCATTCGATCTCCACCTGGTTTTTATAAGGAAATTTAGCTAGAGCTTTTTCCAGTTTTCTTTTTCCGATGTAGCAAAATGGACAAACTACATCAGACCAAATTTCAATTTTCATAAGATTTTAAGTTACTTATGTTCAAATAGAATTTTAATCAAAAGAGTTCACTGAGCATATTGAAAACCAAAGAATGCCCTTCCTGTGCAATGGAAGTAGATGTAAATGCGAAAGTTTGTAAGATCTGTCAATTTGAATTTCCCAAAAATCCTCCCCTTGGATCATGTGGATGGCAATTTTCCTTTTAATCGTTTGGATAGTATCTTACATACTTTAAGACTTTGCCCCGATGAATAAAAGATCCTTTATTAAATCCCTAGCCCTATTAGGTTTTAGTTCAAGTTCCATTTTTAACTCAAAAGCGAAAGCTAAAAGCATTTATGAGCTAAATTTTGAGGCGCCTGATATTTGGGATCAGATTCGTGCTGGCTATAAGTTGAAGCCAGACTATATCAATTTAGAAAATGGATATTATTGTTTCTTACCAGAGGAAACACTGGAAAGGTATATTCAACATCTGAGGGATGTGAATTACCATGCCTCTAGCTATATGAGAACTGTTCAATGGGATAATAAAGCAAAGTCTGCTGCCAAAGTTGCGGAATTAATCGGGGCTGATCCTGAAGAAGTGGTTTTGACTAGAAATACCACAGAATCAATTGATTTGATTATTTCTGGATATCCCTGGAAAAAGGAGACGAAGCCATCGTTTCCAATCAGGATTATGGCAGTTTGCTGAATATGTTTGAACTGGCCGAAAGAAGATACGGAATCAAAGTAAAGCGTATCGACATTCCCATGCATCCTGAGAATGATGAAGAAATAGTAGACGTTTACGAAAAAGCCATTACTCCAAAAACGAAATTAATGATGGTGCCTCATATCGTGAATATCACAGGACATATTCTTCCTGTTCGAAAAATTGCGGATATGGCACATAGTCATGGAGTTGAAATTATGCTGGATGGAGCGCATGCAGTAGGTCATTTTGATTTTAATATTTCAGAATTGAATTGTGATTATTATGGCTCAAGTCTACATAAATGGCTAAGTGTACCACTAGGTTGTGGGATGCTTTATGTTAAAAAAGGGAAAAGCCAACAAATAAGACCTTTGCTTGCACCTTACGAATTAGATCAAAAGACCCTCTTGAATTTAAATCATACAGGTACACATGCCGTCTCTACCGATTTGGCGGTTCTTGATGCAATTGATTTTCACAATAAGATGGGTAGTAAGCGAAAAGAAGAACGCTTAAGGTACATTCAAAAATATTGGTCGGATCAGGTCAGGGATTTGCCAGGGGTCAATGTCAATACTCCAAAGGAACCCCAAAGGTCTTGTGGGATCGCGAATGTGGGCATAGATGCAGTGGAACCTGCAGAGATGGCTAAGATGTTGATGGAAAAGTATAAGATTTATACAGTTGGCATTAATGGTTCAGGTGTGCGTGGATGTAGAATATCCCCCAATGTGTACACATCTGAAAATGACATGGATCAGTTTGTGAGAGCAATTAAAGAAATGTCAGGAAATGCATAACAGAATTTTATTTGGTTAAAACTCCCAAGCAGGAATTATAGGTGGATATGAGTGTTATGGCAAAACTTTTGCAGTGAACCTTAAAAAAATAAAGAATTACTTGCAATTAGTTTTCAAAGAGTCCAAATTTGCTCCCCGAATCGAATGAACACCCTTTCACACATAACACCAGCTTTCATCCATGCACTTCCTGTAGCAATAGTGAAGCCTGTTATGTTATTTTTCACTCCTTTGAGGAGGTATAGGTTCTTTTTTAGGGTTTAACCCTTTTATTATACATCGTTTTCCTACGTGGAGAACATTCTCGCCTAATTCTTTCTGTTCTATCAATTTCTCCGAAGTTTTTCGGGATTTCCTTCATGCATTCAAACATGGAAAACATATCATTTAAAATCATTATGGCTGAGCCATACCACAAAAAATACGCAACCATCATTACTGATGAGATGGAAAATTCTGCGAAAGCACGTGGTACAGGTATCGCTAAAAGAAGCCCCGTATACATCGAAACCAAGATGGATGAGGGGAAGGCAGTCATTGCGTTAACCCAAGATGGAACCTGGGCTGGATTCTGCTATATAGAAGCTTGGGGGCATGGAAAATATGTTGCCAATTCAGGTCTGATTGTAGCTCCGGAATTTAGAAAATACGGACTTGCTAGAATGATCAAGCAAGAAATTTTCAAATTGAGTAGAAAGAAATATCCTGACTCCAAGATTTTCGGATTGACTACGGGTGCAGCAGTGATGAAAATCAACTCAGGTTTGGGCTATATTCCAGTTTCCTATGCCGATTTGACAGATGACAATGAATTTTGGAAAGGATGTCAAAGTTGTGTCAATTATGAGATTTTGATGAGTAAAAATCGTCAAAATTGCCTTTGTACCGCCATGTTGTATGATCCTGAAGCGAAAAAGAACCATGTAGAAGAACTCGCTTTAAGAAAGGATTTCAAGAAAGAGATCAAATTGTTTGACCGATGGGTTAGATTAAAAAATATGTGATGTTGAAAATCAATAAGTCCAAAGCTTCTGTGTTCAGCATCTTTTAATAAAATTACCAGACCAATTGCCTAATTAAAAACTGATGAAAAAAATTGTTTTAGCCTACAGTGGTGGATTAGACACCACCTTTTGTGCCCTTCACCTTTCCAAAGAGTTAGGGTATGAAGTTCATGCCGTATTAGTTAATACAGGCGGATTTTCAACTGATGAATTGAAAACGATTGAAGAAAGGGCTGGAAGTCTGGGTATTGCTTCTTTTAAGGTGTTGGATGTGGTAGAAACTTATTACCAAGAAGTCATTAAGTATTTAATTTTTGGGAATGTCTTAAAAAATCAAACCTACCCCTATCTGTATCAGCTGAAAGAATCCTTCAGGCAAAATCCCTTGCAGAATATGCCAAATCAATCGGTGCTAAGTCTGTGGCACATGGATCCACTGGCGCTGGAAATGATCAGGTTCGATTTGATATGATCTTCCAGACCATTGTTCCGGATATAGAAATCATTACGCCTATCCGTGACCTGAAATTAAGTAGACAGGAAGAGATTGATTATCTGAAAAAGCATGGAGTTTCCATGAACTTTGAAAAAGCAGCGTATTCCATCAATAAAGGGATTTGGGGCACTTCTGTGGGAGGTAAAGAAACCTTGACCTCTTCAGATTATTTGCCTGAATCTGCTTGGCCAACACAAGTAACCGAAACGGAGGCCAAAGAAATTACTTTAACCTTTGAAAAAGGTGAGTTAGTTGGTGTCAATAACAAGACTTACGAGCATGCTACAGATGCCATTCTTGAGGTTCAGGCATTAGCGGCTCCTTACGGAATCGGTAGAGATATCCACGTAGGTGATACCATTATCGGAATAAAAGGAAGAGTAGGATTTGAAGCAGCTGCCCCTTTGGTCATTATCAAAGGACACCAATTGTTAGAGAAGCACACGCTTACCAAGTGGCAAATGTTCTGGAAAAACCAACAGGCTGAATTTTATGGGAATCACCTTCATGAAGGTCATTACCTGGATCCTGTGATGAGAAATTTGGAGGCATTCCTACAAAGCACACAGGAATATGTTTCAGGCACAGTTAGAGTACTTCTACAACCCTACCGATTTACCCTATTGGGAATTATTTCCGACCATGATTTGATGTCCAATAAATTTGGAAGCTATGGGGAAATGAATAAAGGATATACTGCTGATGATGTAAAAGGATTTACCAGAATATTAGGGAATCAAACTGCCATCTTCCACAAGGTAAACGGAGAATATGAATAAGATAAAAACAGCCATCATAGGCGCTGCGGGATATACCGGAGGAGAATTATTGCGGATCCTAGTAAATCATCCAGCATGCGAATTGATGTATGTGCACAGTAATAGCCAAAAAGGGAAAAAGTCACGGAAGTTCATCCTGATTTAATCGGGGATTGTGACTTGGTATTTACGGATGAAGTGGATACCAATGGAATTCAAGCTGTATTTCTAGGTCTTCCCCATGGTCAGACCAAATCATTCTTAGAGGAGAATCCTTTTCCTGAAGAGACGGTAATCATTGATTTATCTACTGATTTTAGAGATGAGTCCCATGGCTTTATTTACGGTCTTCCAGAAGTAAATACAGTTAAAATCAAAGAGGCTAGAAGAATCGCAAATCCAGGTTGTTTTGCCACAGGTATCCAATTGGCTTTGGCTCCAGCGGTTGCTGCAGGCTGGGCTACTGATACGGTTCATATAACTGGTGTCACAGGTAGTACTGGTGCCGGGAAAAAATTGGCAGAGACTTCTCACTTCAGCTATAGATCTTCCAATATGTCGGTGTACAAATTATTTACTCACCAGCATTTAAAAGAAATCAGACAGACATTCAATCAACTGAATCCTGGTTTTGACGCAGAATTGCTTTTTGTTCCTTACCGTGGGAATTTCCCGAGAGGGATTTGGGTAACTACCTATTTACCTTTTGAGGGAACGGAAGAAGAAGCTAGAAAAGTGTACCGGGATTTTTATAAAGATGCTGCGTTTACGCATGTTTCTGATCAGGATATGGATATGAAACAAGCAGTAAATACCAATAAGTGCATCATCTATGTTCAAAAAGAGGCGGGTCAATTAGTGATTTATTCTGCTATTGACAACTTGTTGAAGGGGCTTCTGGTCAAGCAGTACAAAATTTCAACTTGGCTTTTGAATTAGATGAAAAAACAGGTTTAAACCTGAAAAGTATCGCTTTTTAGAAAATGGAATTTGTTCCTACTCATTTATTTCTTTACAACTGTTCAACATGAATTTATTTGATGTATACCCTTTGATCCCGGTCACTCCGGTCAAGGCTCAAGGCGCAAAGCTTTGGGATGATCAAGGTCAAGAATATTTAGACTTGTATGGAGGTCACGCGGTAATTTCCATCGGTCATACCCATCCCCATTTTGTAAAAAGAATAGAAGATCAATTGAACAAAATTGCCTTTTATTCCAATTCTGTTCAAATCCCAATTCAAAAAGAATACGCTGAAAAACTAGGGAACATTTCCGGGTATCCTGAATACAGCTTATTTCTATGTAACTCCGGTGCTGAAGCAAATGAAAATGCCATTAAATTGGCCTCTTTTGAAACTGGAAAGTCAGGATTTATCGCATTTTCAGGGGGTTCCATGGTAGAACATCCGGAGCAGTTGCACTAACAGACAATCCTAAAATCATTGCGCCTTGCAATGCGAGAGATGATTTTCAGATTCTTCCTTGGGGAGATTTGCAAGCGGTGGAATTAAGGGTCAAAGAAGGCAATATCGCAGGGATAATCATTGAGGGGATCCAAGGCGTGGGAGGTATCCAAGTTCCTTCCCCAGAGTTTTTGACTGGATTAGCCCATATTGCGAAGGATTTTGGTGTCAAACTGATTTTGGATGAGGTGCAATCTGGTTTTGGTAGAACAGGGAAGTTCTTTGCCCATCAATGGGTTAAAGACATCAAGCCAGATATCATCAGTATGGCCAAAGGCATGGGAAATGGTTTTCCGATAGGAGGAATTCTGATTTCCCCTGAATTTAAGGCCAGTTATGGATTATTGGGAACAACCTTCGGTGGCAATCACTTGGCCTGTGCTGCCGGATTGGGAGTGGTCGAAGTGTTGGAGCAGGAAGACTTGATCCAGAAATCTGCTGATTTAGGTGTGCAGCTCAAAGAAGCCCTTCAGGAAATACCTGGAATAGTTGAAGTTCGTGGTCATGGTCTGATGATCGGTATTGACTTAGATAGAGAAGCAGCCTCTGTAAGATCTGAATTGGTCAAAAAGTATCACATGTTCACAGGAAGTGCAGCCACAAAAAATACCATTAGATTACTTCCTCCTTTAAATATCAATGGAATCAGCTAAATTCGTTTATAACAGCATTAAAGGAAGTTCTCGCACAATCCCCTATTCTTAAGTAAATGGACTCTAGTTCACCCCTCATTCAACAATTTAGAAAATTTGAATCAAAGGAAATTGGTCAGCAATTAATTGACCAAGCACTCCTATATAAAGCCGACCCAAGGATACATATCCATAAAGGAATGGGAAAAAGGATTGGATGTATTTTCCTTAATCCTTCCCTTCGTACCAGAGTGTCTACCCAACTGGCTGCTTCTAATTTAGGAGTGGAACCCATTGTATTGAATATGGATAAGGAAGGATGGGCATTGGAAATGAAAGAGGGAGCGGTCATGAATAAAGGAACAGTAGAGCACATCAAGGATGCTGCAGGAGTACTGGGTACTTACTTTGATATTTTGGCTATCAGAGCTTTCCCTTCCCTGACGAATAAAGAGGAAGATATGAGTGATTTCGTTTTTAGCCAATTTGTTAAGTATTCTGGGGTTCCAGTGATCAGCTTGGAATCTGCCATTCGCCATCCATTACAAAGCCTGGCAGATCAGATTACCATTCAAGAGCATTCCAAAGAAATCAAGAAACCAAAAGTCGTCCTTACCTGGGCTCCGCATATCAAAGCGATTCCCCATGCTGTGGCGAATAGTTTTGCGGAATGGACCTTGGGTATGGAGCATGATTTGACTATCACCCATCCACAAGGTTATGAGTTGGATGAGAAGTTTACAGGTGGTGCCACGATAGAATATAATCAAAGTAAAGCATTGGAAGATGCTGATTTTGTGTATGTTAAAAACTGGTCGGGCTTTAATGATTATGGCAAGATAATAACAACAGACCATTCTTGGATGTTAACAGAAAAGCATCTTAAGAATGCGCCAAACGCCAAAGTAATGCATTGTCTTCCAGTAAGGAGAAATGTTGAATTGTCAGATGAAATTTTGGACGGACCTAGATCTCTTGTCCAAAAACAAGCTGAAAATAGAATTTATGCTGCTCAATCTGTGATCAGCCATTTGATATAAGCCTAATTGCCCTTTTATAAAAGCCTCGACCTATGAAAATCAGTATTATTAAAATCGGTGGTAATGTCATCGACTTTCCTGAAAAATTAGATGAATTTCTGGCCCTTTTTTAAAAATTCCCTGGGCATAAAATATTGGTGCACGGGGGTGGCGTAATGGCATCCCGATTTGGAGAATCCCTTGGAGTAATGCCCGAGATGGTAGATGGTAGAAGAATCACCGATAAAGACACCTTAGACGTAGTTACGATGGTCTATGCGGGATTGATTAATAAACAAATTGTAGCCAAGCTTCAGGCCTTAAAAGTCAATGCGATTGGAATGACTGGCGCGGATGGTAATTTGATTCGATCCATCAAAAGGCCTGTTAAAGAAATTGATTATGGATTTGTGGGAGATATCAAAGAGGTGAACACAAAGCTCATTGATCATTTATTACAAGGAGGTCTTCTACCTGTGGTTAACGCAATTACCCATGATAAAAAAGGTCAGCTTTTGAATACGAATGCGGATAGCATTGCCTCTGCCCTAGCTACCTCATTAGCGGCCGAGCATCAAGTGAATTTGTATTTCTGCTTCAATAAAAGCGGTGTTTTAATAGATGAGAAAAATGAAAATTCAATCATACCTCTCATCAATGAGGACATCTATCAGGAACTGAAAAAAGAAAATGTGATCCATTCCGGAATGATTCCAAAATTGGATAATGCATTTGAAGCTTTAATGAAAGGGGTCAATCATGTTTGGATTGGAAAAGCCGAAAACCTGTTATTGGCTACAAAGGGAAACTTTCTGGAACTACCATCGAACGCCATCGATACGATTTGTATTGATCGAAATACCACATCGTGAAAGAATTAAAATTATTGTTTGAAGATGCGGTTCAGTTATTAAAAGAACTGATCTCCACACCATCTTTTTCAAAGGAGGAAAATGATACGGCAGCAATTCTAGGTCGTTTTTTTTCAAAAAGTCTATTCCTTTTGAAAAATCAGGAAACAATCTTTGGGCATTTGCCAATGCATATAATCCTGATCTTCCAACGATTTGGTTGAATAGCCATCATGATACGGTAAAACCCAATGCTGGATATACATTGATCCCTTTACTCCGGTTGAAAAGGATGGTAAACTGTTTGGCTTAGGAAGTAATGATGCTGGAGGCCCTTTAGTCAGCCTGATTGCTGCTTTTTGTTATTTTTATGGCCAGGATTTGCCCTTTAATCTGATCATTATAGCTTCAGCTGAAGAGGAGATTTCTGGTCCTAATGGAATTGCATCAATCATCAATAAGTTGCCGGGTTGTGAGCTGGCTATTGTGGGTGAACCTACCCTATTGGATATGGCAGTCGCTGAAAAAGGATTGATGGTAATTGATGCAAGTTCCCATGGGAAGGCAGGCCATGCAGCACGGGAAGAAGGTGTGAACGCCCTGTATTTGGCTTTGGATGATTTGATAAAAATCCGGGATTTTCAATTCAAAAAGTTTCTCCTTTCCTGGGCAAAACAAAAGTATCGGCTACGGTAATCCAGGCAGGAAAACATCATAATGTGGTACCAGACCTTTGTGAATTCACTTTGGATGTTCGGGTAACTGACGCCTATACCCTGGAGGAAGCTTTGGAGGAATTGGCTTCCAATTTGAATTGTGAATTAAAACCTAGATCGTTGAGGCTTCAATCCTCTCATGTACCGGATGGTCACCAGATATGGGACATCGTAAAAGGTATGGGGATCAAAACCTATGGTAGCCCTACCCTTTCGGATCAAGCCTTGATTCCCTATCCATCTGTAAAAATTGGCCCTGGCGATTCTGCTAGATCACATACAGCAGATGAATTTATTTATTTGAACGAAATTCAAAAAGGGATTTCCAAATACATCGCAATACTGGAATCCTACTCAAAATCAATTAAGAGCGCCCTCTAATAATACATTATGAAACTTTGGCAGAAAGAAGCAGGAAATAAAAAAGAAGTGGAAAACTTTACCATTGGAAGAGATCCTGAATTTGACATTATTTTGGCTCCTTTTGATGTGTTGGGGTCCATGGCACATGCCCATATGTTAACTAAAGTGGGCCTATTGACTAAAGAGGATAATGAAATCCTTCAAAAAGGATTGAAAGAAATCTATTTTGAAATTGAGAAAGGTCAATTTACCATCGCTCCCGGAGTAGAGGATGTTCATTCTCAAGTAGAATTCCTTCTTACGGAGCGCTATGGTGAAGTAGGAAAAAAACTACACAGTGGAAGAAGTAGGAATGACCAAGTATTGGTGGATTTGAAGTTATATTACCGAGCTGCAATTCGAAGTTTAGTGGAAGAAGCCACCTCTCTTTTTGATTTATTGCTTCAGCTTTCTGAAAAACATAAAGAAGATTTAATGCCAGGGTATACCCATACGCAATTAGCCATGCCATCTTCTTTTGGTTTATGGTTTGGATCATTTGCTGAAAGCATTACCGAAGACATGGGATTGCTTCAGGCTTCCTTTGATTTAGCGAATAAGAATCCTTTGGGTTCCGCTGCTGGTTACGGATCAAGCTTCCCTCTCGATCGAACTTATACCACTTCATTATTAGGATTTGCCGATCTCCATCATAATGTAATCAATGCACAAAACAGCAGGGGAAAAACGGAAAGAACCATTGCTTTTGGTCTTGCAGGATTGGCAGGTACCTTGAATAAATTGGCAAGTGATATCTGTTTGTTTATGAATCAGCATTTTGGGTTTATTTCATTTCCGGATGAATTGACTACGGGAAGTAGTATCATGCCTCATAAGAAAAACCCGGATGTATTTGAGTTGATGCGGGCCAAAACCAATCAGATTCAAGCTGTTCCCAATGCAATCAACCTATTATTGACGAATACGACTACAGGTTATCATCGGGATTTGCAATTGTTGAAAGAAGAAATTTTTCCTGCAATTGAAACGATGAAAGATTGTTTGGAAATGTGCACGTTTATGTTGAAGTCAATTAAAATCAAAAAGAAATTCTTCAAGATCCATTTTATAAGCATGTTTTTTCAGTGGAAGTAGTGAATGAGTTGGTTTTGAAAGGAGTTCCATTCAGAGATGCTTATAAACAAGTAGGCCTGGATATTGAATCAGATAATTTTTCACCGGATCAGAGTAAAATTTCCCATACCCATGAAGGCAGTATTGGAAACCTTTGTTTGAACGAGATTCAAGCAAAAATGAATAGGGCTGTTGAAGGCTTTAACTTTAATAAAATAGATCAATCATTTCAGGATTTACTGAGTTAATCTTCTTTATTAATTCGAAAAAGCGAAATAATATTGTATAATATTAATACTTTAGAGTAGGTTTTACGTATACCTAGAGTTGAATTTTAGACAATCATTATTTTACTTATGCTTTTTGGAGAAAATCTTAAATATGATCTAAAGTCTAGTCTAGTTGTATTTTTAGTTGCCTTGCCGCTTTGCTTGGGAATTGCCATTGCAAGTGGAGCTCCTCCTATGTCTGGTTTGATTGCTGGGATTGTAGGGGGAATTGTTGTAGGGTCTATTTCGGGTTCTCATGTAAGTGTAAGTGGACCCGCAGCTGGATTAACTGTTGTCGTTTTAGATTCTATTTCCACATTAGGTACTTTTCCCCTCTTTTTGGCATGTTTGGTGATAGCTGGTCTCATTCAATTGGGTTTAGGCTTAGTTAAAGCTGGTGTATTAGGGTATTATTTCCCGCATTCTGTCATTAAAGGAATGCTGACAGCTATTGGATTAATATTGATTTTAAAGCAGATTCCTCACGCATTGGGCTATGATAAAGATACCATGGGCGATGAGGCTTTTTACAAAGTGATGACCACAATACGTTTTCAGAAATATGGTATGCATTTGAATTCAATAGCCCAGGAGCCATCGTCATTGTACTTGTAGCTTTGGGAATATTGATTGCGTTTGAGCAACCTCAAATCAAGAACCATCGAATACTTGGATTGGTACCAGGCGCGCTTTGGGCGGTGGTTTCCGAATTTTGATTAATACGAGTTATTCTTTTTGGAAGCCAGAGTGGACTTTGGATGGGGAACATTTAGTGACCATTCCTACCGTATCTAATTTCGGGGATTTAGGAAACCTTCTTACTTTTCCTGATTTTTCTTTGATCGCAGAAAGCTCCTTTTGGGTCATTGCTGTCACCTTAGCAGTGATTGGTTCAATTGAGACATTGTTAAGTGTGGATGCTGCAGATAAGATGGATTCTCAAAAAGGATAACACCTTCATCTAGAGAACTGGTTGCTCAAGGAATAGGAAATTCTGTATCTGGATTGATAGGTGGGCTTCCAGTAACTGCTGTAATTGTCAGAAGTACCGCAAATATCTCTAGTGGTGCTAAAACAAAAATGTCTGCGATTTTTCATGGAATCCTCCTCATGGTTTTGATTTTGGCAATTCCAGGAGTATTGAATAAGATTCCCTTAAGCTGCTTAGCTGCAATCCTTTTTTTAGTGGGGTATAAACTAGCCAAACCTGCCATCTTCGTTTCAGTGTATGAAAAAGGATGGTCTCAATTTATCCCATTTGCAGTGACGGTGTTAGCCATTTTATTTACAGATCTATTGATAGGAATAGGAATAGGAATGGCTTTTGGATTATTCTTTGTCATAAAGACCAACTTCCAAAAATCCATCAGATTTACAGAAATGAATGGCAACTACTTAGTTCAATTACAAAAAGATGTAAGCTTTTTGAATAAAGCACCTTTGATGAAAGAGCTTTCGAAAATCCCTAACGGTTGTCAGGTTATTATCAATGCTGAGAAAGCCCGTTTCATAGACCATGATATTCAAGAGGTATTGAATGATTTTATTCTGACCTCAATGGATAAAAATATTGAAGTTACTACGGAAGGCTTCCGTTATAAATTAACCCAAACTGTATGAACCCTTACGAAAAACTATTGCTTCAGAATAAGGCGTGGTCAGAAGAAATGACTGAATCTGACAGCTCATTTTTGAGCGATTGTCAAAGCAGCAAAAGCCAAAATTCTTGTGGATTGGGTGTTCAGACAGTCGTGTTCCTGCTAATGAGATCACAGGGACAGATCCGGGAGAGATTTTTGTACACAGGAACATTGCCAATATGGTGGTTCATACTGACTTGAATTTGTTAAGTGTGTTACAATATGCAGTAGAGGTATTGGAAGTTGAATACATCATCGTTTGTGGGCATTATGGGTGTGGGGGTGTAAGTGCTGCGCTAGGGCATAATCATCTTGGATTAATCAATAAGTGGCTTCGCAATATCAAAGAAGTTTATAAAACCTATAGCGAAGAATTGGACGCTATTGAAGATGAGGCAAGTAAAGTGAATAAACTTGTAGAATACAATGTCATTGAACAATGCCAGGATCTCATTAAAACATCTATTATCCAAAAAGCATGGAAAACAAGAAAGGCTCCTCACATTTATGGATGGGTATATGGAATAGACAATGGGAAGGTATCTGAATTGATAAAAATTGAGCCTGATTTTGAAAATATTCATCCAATTTTTAGATACGACCCGAACCAGTTAGATAAGATCTTTTAGAAATATTTAGTCACAAAAACAGATTTTGTTTTGAAAATCAAAATTAGGGCTATTTATTTGCATCGTCCTTCACTTTTTAAGTGCTAGGATTTATAAAGAAGAGGCGAGAGACAGGCTCATTGACCCTCTGGCAACCTGGAAAGTCCAAGGTGCCAATTCCTGCCATTTGAGAAGGTCTTAAATGGAACTATAAATTCTTTGCGGCATGAACGTTGGATTTTATCTCTTCCCTTTATCGGTACTAACAGGTATTAATTTCCGCTTTTGGAATAAGAACATCTTTTGCGCTCAAGGGACGGTTTTGTCGCATGCTTCATTTTGTATCAATCTTTTCATATTTAAGGGTACCCACTACCCTATGTTTTCATTAAATCCCTAATAACTATGTCAAACTTAAAATTTGAAACCCTTCAACTACATGCTGGTCACCAGCCTGATACGGCTACCAATGCCAGGGCTGTCCCAATTTATCAAACCACTTCCTATGTGTTTAATAGTGCAGAGCATGGCGCTAACCTATTTGGGCTAAAAGAATTCGGAAACATCTACACCAGGATCATGAATCCTACAACAGAGGTGTTTGAAAACAGGATGGCAGCCCTTGAAGGAGGAGTGGCAGCCGTAGCGACTGCTTCAGGTCAAGCAGCACAGTTTTTGGCTTTAAACAATATCATGAGTGCAGGAGACAATTTTGTTTCTACTTCTTTTTTATATGGTGGTACCTACAATCAGTTCAAGGTCGCTTTTAAAAGAATAGGCATAGAAGCAAGATTTGCCAAAGGTAATGATGCGGCTTCTTTTGAATCTCTAATTGATGGGAAAACGAAAGCCATTTACCTGGAAACCATTGGAAACCCAGAATTTAATATTCCTGATTTCGATTCCATTTCTGCTTTGGCAAAGAAACATGATATTCCTTTGGTAGTAGATAATACATTTGGTGCCGGTGGTTATTTATTTCAACCTATTAAGCATGGAGCAAATATTGTCACCTCCTCTGCCACCAAATGGATTGGTGGCCACGGTACTTCGATCGGAGGGATTATCATTGATGCAGGAAATTACAATTGGGGGAATGGAAAATACCCACAGTTTTCTGAACCTTCAGAGGGATATCATGGATTAAACTTCTGGGAAGTATTTGGTGAAAATAATCCCCTAGGCCTTCCTAACATTGCCTTTGCAATACGCGCAAGAGTAGAGGGACTTCGAGATTTTGGGCCGGCTATTTCTCCTTTCAACTCCTTCTTACTGCTTCAGGGAATTGAAACACTTTCTTTAAGAGTTCAAAGAACTGTAGACAATGCCTTGGCTTTGGCTACCTGGCTTGAAGCTCATCCAAAAGTTCAAAAGGTAAACTACCCTGGTCTTCCTTCTTCTCCTTATCATGCCTTGGCTAAAAAATATTTAAGAAATGGATTTGGTGGAGTATTAAGCTTTGAAATAAAAGGGGATAAAGAAGAAGCTTCCACCTTTATCAATAGCCTTGAACTGGTATCACACCTTGCCAATGTAGGGGATGCCAAAACCTTAATTATTCAACCTTCTGCTACTACTCACCAACAATTATCCGATGAGGAACAATTAGCGGCAGGTGTCACCCCTACCCAATTGCGAGTTTCTGTTGGTATCGAGCACATTGATGATATCAAGGCAGATTTGCAACAAGCATTTGAAAAATTATAAGTATTAATGAATTTAAAAAGTCAATTCGCAACGATTACCATGTCCCAGGAATTGTTTCATTCGAGTACCCCTTTAGAACTAGAGTCAGGTGAAATCCTCACGGAGTTTGATTTGAGCTATACTACCTATGGGGAATTAAATGAGGACGGTTCAAATGTAATCTGGGTCATTCATGCCTTGACGGGAGATTCCAATGCAGCAGATTGGTGGAATGGGTTAATTGGTGAAGATAAATTCTTTGACCCATCCCGACATTTCATCGTCTGCGCAAATTTATTAGGCTCTTGCTATGGCTCTACTAGTCCACTAAGTGTAAATCCAGCAACTGGAAACACTTTTTATTACGATTTCCCTGAATTGACTACACGTGATTTGGCTGCTAGTCTAGAGCGGTTAAGAGAACATTTATCCATTGAAAAAATCCACACCCTTATCGGAGGATCTTTAGGTGGACAAGTTGGATTGGAATGGGCCTATTTGTTGGGAAAAAGGCTTTCAAATGCCGTAATACTAGCATCCACTTCAAAAAGTAGCCCTTGGGTAATCGGTTTGAATGAGGCGCAAAGGATGGCAATAGAAGCAGACCAATCATGGGGGAAAAAAAGGAAGATGCGGGAATTAAGGGATTGGAAGCTGCCAGAGCCGTGGCCATGTTGAGTTATAGACATCCGGATGATTTCCAGAATAAGCAACTGGATTCGGAGGAAAAACTGGACGGGTTCAGAGCCTCTTCCTATGTGAGGTATCAAGGCAATAAGATCACCAAAAGATTTAATGCCTTATCTTATTGGATTTTGAGTAAAACTATGGATAGTCATGATCTTGGGAGGAAAAGAGGTGGTCATCAAAAAGCTCTCAGTGAAATTCAAGCAAGAATTTTGGCAATTGGAGTTAATTCTGACTTACTGTTTTTGCCCGAAGAATCCAGGTTGATTTCACAACATGCGAAAAAAGGGACTTACAAGGAAATTAATTCTACCGCAGGACATGATGCCTTCTTGATTGAATTCGAACAACTCTCCTATTTCTTACATTCATTTTATCTGGAAAATAAATAAGGCGGTGATTTCACCGCCTTTATTTTTCTACTTTGGTCCATTCTACCGTTTTGCCTAGCCAGGAAAAACCCAGGTAGCCTTTCACTTCTAATTTTTCTTTTCCTTTGAGCTTTACTTCACAGGAATAGGTTTTTCCTGAATTTGGATCATAGATTTTTCCATTTTTCCATATTCCGTCCTCATACTTTAACCCCTCTAAGATTGTCAAGCCCATAATTGGACGACTTCTTAATTCTTTCTTTTCATTTGCATTATCTAAGACTGGAGTCCCATCTTTGTTAGGATTATCCAACCAAATGATTTTCCCAAGGTATTGGTCCCCCGTATTCATAATTTGAATCTGAGCTGTTTTTTCAGTGTTGTACCAAACTCCAAGAATTGGGGATTCAGATTGCGCATAGCTATTAAATGAAGAAACGACCAACACCAAAAATAAAACTGAAGCTAGTTGACATTTTTTCATAAAATCGACCTGATTGATAATCTAATATTAAATAGATTGGTTACTAATTACATGACTAATAAAGATATCCCCTGAAAATAGTGATTTCACAGATAAACTTCCAGAAAACTAAACTTATTTTATTAAAAGAAAAAGCAGTATGGGTACCTACTTTGAACTCAGTTTTCATAGCTGACTTACATTTTGGGAAAGCAAGTCATTTTAGAAAATTAGGAATTCCTATCCCAGAACCTATACACTTTGAAGATCTCGCAAATCTTCAATCCATCATAGAAAGCTATCATCCACAACATGTGTATTTTTTGGGTGATTTATTTCATAGTGATTGGAATGGACAATGGGAAGTGTTAAATCAATTTTTGGGAAGGTTCTCTCAGGTGAGCTTTCATTTGGTTTTAGGTAATCACGATATATTAGATTCGAGTTTCTATACCCAATCGGCTTTTACGGTTTATAAAAGTCCTATTGAGTTAGGAGACCTGATATTATCCCATGAACCCATGGATGTAATTTCTGAACAGAAAATAAATTTATGCGGTCATATTCATCCGGGCATAAGACTTGTGGGGAAAGCAAGGCAGTCTATTCGACTATCTTGTTTTTATTATAAGCCAAATCAGTTAATTCTTCCCGCTTTTGGAAGGTTTACTGGTTTAGCATTGATAAAACCTAAATCCACGGATCAGGTTTTTGGAATTACAAATGAAAAAGTGATTCCAATCCTTTCCTGATTTTCGATTGGTTATAAGGGATAGGCTGATTATTTTTGACGAGAAAACTAAATCTATGGCAAACCAACCTAGGAAGAAAAAATACTTGGACATTTCAAATTTGGAAGTGTCTTATTTAGTACTACACTTTCACTTTTTATTGTTGGTCTGTTTGGAGTGATCCTGATACAGGCGAAGTCACTGACTAGCATGATTCGAGAGAATATTGAGGTTCAAGTGTTTTTAGATAAGAATTTAGAAGAGGATGAAATTGCTTCGATTAAAGAGAATTTAGAAAACCGTCCCTTTTTACTCAAAAAAGTGATACCACAGGATTACGGTTTATATCTGATGAGGAAGCAGCAGCTACTTTTATAGAAAGTACCGGAGAAGACTTTACCAAATTTCTAGAAGACAATCCTTTAAGAGATAGTTTTGTCATCACCATTGCGGAGGAATTCCAAACATCCGAACAACTGGATGCAATCGTTTCTGAACTCCAATCCATCGATGGGATCTTTGAGGTTTCCTATATGACGGATTTGGTGGATTCCATCAACAAGAATCTTTTGAAAGTCAGCTTAGTACTTGGAGGATTCATCCTGATTTTGATAATCACAGTGATTATGCTGATCAACAATACCATTCGTTTGGCATTGTTTTCCCAACGATTTTTGATTAGATCCATGCAATTGGTAGGTGCCACCCGAGCATTTATCAGAAAACCATTTCTTGCAAGGGCATGGTTTTTTGGAATGTTGGCAGGAGCTATTGCATCGATGATTTTATTTGGTTTAGTGAAATATACTCAAGCGAATATTGAAGGATTTGGACTATTACACAATGAACAAATGCTGTTTATGCTCTTTGCAGTATTAGTTGGTGTAGGAGGAGTTTTATCTGCATTGAGTACCTTAAGAGCAGTAAATAAGTATTTAAACATGTCGTTGGACGAATTATATTAACATGAGCAAATCACATTTTCCTTTCTCTAAAAAAATTATCAGCTCATGGCCATAGGCTTTGCGTTGATAGTAGTGGGTTTTATCATTATTGGATTAGACAATGAACCCCATGGAAATGGCTTTCTTGGTTTGACTCTAGGTCCTATCGTGACACTCTCAGGTTTTATTTTTGAATTCTACGCCATTTTCGCTAAAACCGAGAAAAATTAACAATGGAGATTATTGATGCGATCATCCTTGGAATCATTCAAGGATTGACGGAGTTTTTACCGGTTTCATCTAGTGGACACTTGGAACTAGGCAAAGCTATTTTGGGTGAGAGTAAAATGCCCGCAGAAGGTTTGATGTTTACCATTGTAGTTCATTTTGCCACTGCACTCAGTACCATTATAGTATATAGAAGAGACATCGCAGAGATTCTTATTGGTTTGTTCAAATTCAAATGGAATGAAGAAACTCAATTTGTGGTCAAGATCATTCTATCCATGATCCCAGCAGCCGTGGTAGGCCTAGCTTTTGAAGAACAATTGGAAACCTTATTTGGTGGTAGTGTCGTCTTTGTAGGATTTATGCTTGTCTTGACTGCGCTCCTACTCTATTTAGCAGACAAGGCCAAAAACACGAATCAACCTGTTACCTATTTTAAAGCATTTCAGATAGGTATAGCACAAGCAATTGCAATTCTCCCAGGAATCTCAAGATCTGGAGCAACAATTTCAGCATCCGTTATTTTAGGTGTAGATAAATCTAAAGCTGCAAGATTCTCCTTTTTGATGGTGGTTCCTTTGATTTTAGGAAAAATCGCAAAGGATATTTTGGACGGAGGTTTATCCATGGAAACGGAAGGAATTGGATATTTGAGCGCAGGTTTTTTGCTGCGTTTATTTCTGGAATCCTCGCTTGTACTTGGATGGTTTCTTTGGTTAGAAAAAGCAAACTCAGCTATTTTGCGGTGTACTGTTTAATTGCAGGTATCATTGCAATTGTAAGTGGTTTATATTTGTAGCATGCAAGAGCAACCCTACGGAGAGGTTTTTTTGATTAATAAGCCATTGGAATGGACTTCCTTTGATGTAGTCAAGAAAGTCAGAAATGCACTCAAAATTAAAAAAGTGGGACATGCGGGCACCTTGGATCCCTTGGCCACAGGTCTTTTGATTGTTTGCGCTGGTAAAATGACCAAACAAATTGAAGGATTTATGGGGCAAGAAAAGGAGTACACGGGAACCTTTGTACTTGGCTCCACCACGGAATCCTTTGATCTGGAGAAACCTGTAATTCCTGTAGCAGACGCTGCACACATTACTTTAGAGGAGGTAAAGTCTGCAGTGAAGCAATTGACTGGAGATATCCTTCAGGTCCCTCCTATGCATTCTGCCATCAAAGTAGATGGAAAAAGAGTTTATGAATCTGCCAGAAAAGGGATAGATGTCAAAATGGAACCTCGATCGGTGCAGGTTCGAGAATTTGAGATCACACGGTTTGAAGCTGGAGAAATAGATTTTAGGATCTCCTGCTCAAAAGGCACCTATATTAGAAGTTTGGCACGGGATCTTGGAGAAATCTTAGAAGTGGGTGCATATATGAGTGCATTATGTAGGACTAGAATTGGGGGTTTTAAACTGTCTGAAGCAAAGGAACTTCCCCATTTGATTGAAGAAATCAAGTCTCGGCAAATCGCTGAATAATTCAACAATAAAACGATGAAAATCTACGAAGGACTAAGTGATATACCTCATATTCCCAATCCGGTAGTGACGAGTGGGACCTTTGATGGAGTACATTTAGGACATCAAAAGATTTTGAAACGCATCCGTGAAATCGCAAGGAATATACAGGGGGAAACTGTATTAATTACTTTTTGGCCTCATCCAAGGTTGGTCCTTTATCCCGATGAACATAATTTGAGGCTGTTAAGCACCTTTGAGGAGAAGACCAAATTATTGAGGTACTTTGGAATCGACCACTTGATTACCATACCATTTACCAAGGAATTCTCTCAATTGAGCTCCCGGGAATTTATTGAGAAAGTATTGGTGGAGAAAATCCATACCAAAAAGCTGGTAATTGGATACGATCACCGATTTGGTAAAAACAGGGAAGGTAGTTTTGAGTATTTAAAAGAGCACCATCAGGAATTTGGCTTTGAACTAGAGGAAATTTCCCGTCAAGATGTAGATGAAATAGGTGTTTCCAGTACCAAAATCCGGACCGCCCTGGAAACTGGAAATGTAAAAAGAGCGACCAGTTCCCTTGGCCGTCCGTATGAATTGAATGGGATTGTTATTAAAGGACAGCAAATAGGTAGGTCCATTGGCTTTCCTACTGCAAATATCCACATTCCGAACGACTACAAATTGATTCCCAAAGATGGGGTCTATGCGGTGGAAGCTTTGGTGAATGGTTCTTTGTTCAAAGCCATGTTGAATATTGGCAATAGGCCCACAGTGGGTGGAACCAAAAAAACCGTAGAAGCGCATTTATTTGATTTCATTGGGGATCTCTATGATAAACAGATCACGATATATTTAAAGGAGTTTTTACGAGAAGAGCGGAAATTTGACAATCTTGAAGATTTGAAAAATCAACTGGCCATGGATCAGAAATTGGCCAAGTCTTTACTATAAACCCAACGTTATGATCAATAAAACAGTAAAAGATGCAAAGGCGGCAGTAGCTGATATTCCTTCTGGCGCTATGCTGATGATGGGAGGTTTCGGACTTTCCGAAATTTCGGAAAATTGTATTTCGGCATTACTGGACCTGGATATAAATGGTTTGACCATAGTCTCCAATAATGCGGGAGTGGATGATTTTGGAATAGGACTCCTTCTCAAGAAGCATATGGTCAAAAAATGATTTCCAGCTATGTAGGTGAAAATGCAGAATTTGAACGACAATTACTGCAGGGAGAATTAGAAGTTGACCTGATTCCTCAAGGAACACTTGCGGAAAGAGTCCGTGCTGGAGGAGCAGGGATTCCAGCCTTTTTACGCCCGCGGGAGTAGGTACGGAAGTGGCTGAAGGGAAAGAAACCAGGGAATTCGATGGGAAGTTATACCTAATGGAACGTGCACTTAAAGCTGACTTCTCAATTATTAAGGCTTGGAAGGGGGATACTGCAGGAAACCTTATTTTTAAAGGAACCGCCAGGAATTTTAATCCTATCATGGCTACAGCAGGTAAAATCTGTATTGCAGAAGTAGAAGAATTAGTAGAAATAGGTGAATTAGACCCCAATGAGATTCATTGTCCTGGAATCTATGTACAACGGATATTCCAAGGCAAGAATTACGAAAAGCGAATTGAAAAAAGAACTGTTTCCAATTAAACCCAAAATCCATGTTAAGTAAAGATCAAATCGCTCAACGGATTGCCAAAGAGGTGAAAAATGGGCAGTATATCAATTTAGGAATTGGGATTCCTACCCTAGTGGCCAATTATATTCCAGACGATATGGAGGTTGTACTCCAATCAGAAAATGGTCTCTTGGGGATAGGCCCCTTTCCAAAGGAAGAAGAGGTGGACCCGGATTTAATCAATGCAGGAAAGCAAACCATCAGTATGCTCAAAGGATCTGTACTCTTTGATTCAGCTGAATCTTTTGCGATGATTCGAGGAGGACATGTGCATTTGACCATTCTTGGAGCCATGGAGGTTTCTGAAAATGGTGACATCGCCAACTGGAAAATTCCCGGTAAGATGGTGAAAGGAATGGGAGGTGCTATGGATCTGGTTGCCTCTGCTGAAAATATTATAGTGGCGATGCAGCACTGCTCAAAAAGTGGGGAGTCCAAACTACTTCCAACATGTAGCCTTCCTATTACAGGGGTACACTGTGTTAAGAAAATAGTCACAGATTTAGCGGTCTTGGAAGTGGATCCTAAAGGAGGATTTATTCTGAAAGAAAGAGCTCCTGGAGTGAGTGTCGAAGAGATCAAATCTAAAACCGCGGGAAAACTAATAATTAATGGAGGGGTGCCAGAAATGATACTCTAAATAAATACATCAGCAATTGAACTCTATGAAAGATCTAAGGGTTTACCAGAAAAATTTCCAAGAATGAAAAAGTCAGATATTAAATTTCAAATTGAACTAGACGAGAAAAGCCTTCCAAAAGCCATTACCTGGGATGCTTCAGATAAAGAAAATGAGGGGCTGGAATCTACCAAAAGTATCAGTTTGAATATTTGGGACAACCTGAATCAAAGTACACTAAGAATTGATCTTTGGACTGAAGATATGTCCGTGGTAGAAATGAAGAGATTTTATATTGATATTCTCGGGGGAATGGGGCAAACAATCTTGAACAGTACCGGTGATGAATACATGTCTGAAGAAATAAAAGATCTTTGTGACCGGTTGGTTAGACATGTCAACGAGGAAAATAAAAATTCCAAATAAAGGATTCTTATAAATAAATGAGTAAGCCCGTTTTTTAACGGGCTTTTTTTGTTGATGTAGATCAATAAAAAAAATATTTTTTTTTTTTTTAACAAAATGAATTTCCCAAAATAGGATTGTTAATGAATATCCCAATTTTTTTAAATTTTCTTTAAAAATAGCCTCAGTTTCCACTAAAGCCACTTTTCTTCAAGTAAACTATTTAATTAAATAAGTTACTAATTCGATTTTTTTTTTGCTATTTGAGCTAAATTTCAGGTGAAATTTACCCTTAATCCCCTTATCTAATTCATTATTAACATTTAAACCTAGACACTATATGATAAACTCTACTCCAAAAATTAAGCGGGTAGTATTAATGCTGTTCCTTCTAGTTTCCATGGCCTCGGCTCAGGTTTTTGCCCAAACGATGGTTTCTGGTGTGGTGACAGATGCTGACACAAAAGAAACATTAGTGGGTGTCAACATTCTTGTCAAAGGAAAAGTTATTGGTACTATATCTGATCTTTCTGGTAATTTTTCCCTAAGCGTAGACCAAGAGCCTCCATTTACTCTTGTATTTTCTATGGTAGGTTACAATTCTCAGGAAGTAGAAGTTACGGGTGGTGTCAGTAATTTAGACATCCAAATGACAGAAACATCCATCCTTGGTCAGGAAGTGGTGGTTTCTGCTTCCAGAATGGAAGAAAGTGTGTTGCAATCTCCGGTATCTGTTGAGAAAATGGACATCATTGCTATTAGAGATGCACCGCAAGCTAGTTTTTACGATGCCATCAATAACATGAAGGGAGTAGAAATGAGTACTCAGTCTCTCCTATTCAAATCTTTCAATACCCGTGGTTTCAATGCCAACGGGAATGTAAGACCGTACAATTGATCGATGGAATGGATAACCAAGCTCCAGGTTTGAATTTCTCTGTGGGAAACATTGTAGGAATTTCCGAACTGGATCTGGAAAGCGTAGAATTACTTCCAGGTGCATCATCAGCACTTTATGGTCCTAATGCCATCAATGGAATATTGTTGATGAATTCCAAAAGCCCATTCTTATACCAGGGACTTTCTGCAAACCTGAAAACTGGTATTATGAATGAAAGCAACAGGTCCAATCCAACCACAGGTTTTTATAATTTCAGCGCACGTTATGCAAAAGCCTTCAGTAATAAGTTTGCTTTCAAAGTAAACTTTGAATATTTGACTGCTGACGATTGGCAGGCCAATGATTTTAGAGATCAATCATTATTGAATGGATCTACAATAGAAACAGGAACTCCTGAAAACAACCCTGCCTATAATGGGGTGAATATTTATGGAGATGATAACAATGTGAATATGCAGTCAGTAGCACAAGCAATGGCAGCAGCGGGCTTCTTACCGGAAGCTGCGCTTCCATTGATTCCCAACACCTTTGTATCCAGAACTGGATATTTGGAACGTGATATAGCTGATTACGGCACCAAATCGATCAAATTGAATGCAGCGCTTCATTATCGAATCAATGATAATATTGAAGCCGTTTTACAAGGAAACCTAGGCTTCGGAACCACAGTTTATACTGGAGCAGATAGATATTCTCTCAAAGATTTTACCATGGGACAATACAAAGCTGAATTAAGAGCTTCCAACTGGTATTTGAGAGCTTATACTACCCAAGAACGCTCTGGAGATGCCTTTGCAGTTGGTACTGCCGCCCAAGGAATCAATGAAGCCTGGAAACCCAGTACTCAATGGTTCCCAGAATATGTTGGTGCTTATGCTCAGGCAGTAGGTGCTGGTCTACCTGCCGATCAAGCTCATTTGGCTGCAAGAGCTTTTGCCGATCAAGGGAGATTCGTTCCAGGAACAGCAGAAGTTGAAAATGCTTTAAGAGTAGTTTCCTCAAAGCCAATTCCAGGTGATCAAAACGGTGTTGGGGCAAGGTTTGTTGATAGTAGTAACTTATACCACTTTGAAGGTTCCTATAACTTCTCTGAACAAATCAAGTTTGCCGAATTTGTAGTAGGTGCTAATTATAGAATTTATAGCTTAAACTCCAATGGAACCATCTTCGCATTGGATGAAAACGGGGATGAATTCAACATCAATGAATATGGTGGATACATTCAAGGATCCAAAAGATTCTTCAATGACCATTTCAAATTGACTGCTTCTGCCAGATACGATAAAAATGAAAATTTCGCAGGACAATGGTCTCCTAGGGTTTCGGGAGTCTATACGGTAGGAAACCATAATTTCAGAGCTTCCTATCAAACAGGTTTCAGAATTCCTCATAATCAAGATCAATACATAGACTTGAACACTCCGCAAGCTAGATTGATCGGTGGGTTACCCTTCTTCGCAAACCGTTACAATTTGAATGCGAACCCAGGTTATACCTTAGCGAATGTGAGTAGCTATGGAGCAGCTGTTTTAGTTGATACACAGCCTGGATCTCCCGTATATAATCAGAGTATTCAAGAAGCTACAGATGCTGCGATTAAAGACGCAACTGAACGTGTGATGCAGCAAGTTCAGCAGGGAATTATTCCTCCTAGTGAGGCTCCTGCTGCAATTGCAGCATTGGTTCCCACTTTAGTTCCAGTATATGCTGCTCAAATTGTACCTGTAAATGCCGCAGGTGCAAATGTGGATCAATTGCAACCTTATGAGATCAAAGAATTTAAACCCGAAAGAGTCAAGTCTTTTGAGGTGGGCTATAAAGGGATTGTGGGTAATAATTTGTTGGTGGATGCCTATGCGTATTTCAATCGATTCGAAAACTTCAATGGAAATCAGGTGTTAATCCAAGATGCTTCTGATGCAGGGTTAGGTGGCCCTAATCCAATAACCGGATTGAACCTAATTGGTGCTGGCCCTGGTGGAAGAAATGTCTATTCAATCCCTGTAAACCGAACTGAAATCATTGAATCATGGGGATGGGCAGCAAGTTTGGACTACAAACTGCCTAAAGGCTACACCATTGGTGGAAACGTGTCCTATAATACCCTATCCAATTTAGAGGAATTGGCAGAGACTGGTTTCCAACCTAGCTTCAATACACCGGAATATAGATATGTGCTTAATTTTGGAAACAGAGAGGTAGTTGAGAATTTGGGATTTGCTGTTTCTTATAGATGGCAAGGTGAATTTGCTTGGCAATCATCATTTGTAAATGCTCCTGTTTCTAGCCAACAACTCTCTGTGGTGCCTGCCTATGGTGCTTTGGATGCTCAAATAAGTTATAAGCTGAAAAGCATCAAATCAATCCTTAAAGTAGGTGGTTCCAACTTGTTTAGTAATGGATATACACAAGCTTGGGAAATCCAACCATTGGAACCATGTATTTCGTAAGCTTGACATTTGATGAATTCTTGAATTAATAAAGACACAAATCAACTAAGGGGGTTGGTTCAAAATAAAAGTAGAAAGAGCCTATTCGAGTAATACTCCAAGCTCTGATTTTGAGGTGTTCCTAATCTCATATTGAGCAAAGTTGATATATGATAATATACAATGAGCTATGTAAAGAACAGGGCCATTTAGGCGTACAAAAAAGAAAAGGAGGCAGATTCTGCCTCCTTTTCTATTACCATAAATTCAATCGAAAGGATTACTCCCACTCTTTTGTCATCGTACTCACAAAACTTACTAAATCCCTGATTTCTCTTTTGCTCAAAATGGCTTTCATATCCGGCATACTGGAAGGGGAATTCTTTCGCTCTGAAATTTCAGCATTGGGAATTAATCGCTCTGGTTTTGAGGCTTCTTTAATTACCAATCCTTCTTCTGTTTCTTCCATCAGTGTACCATTTACCGCGGTACCATCTTTCAAGGTAAGCTGAACAAAACCATAGCCGGGGGCGAGTCTCTTACTTGGTTCAATCAAAGCTTCCAGGATTTGTGTTCTGGAAAGTCTATTGGCAACTCCATTTAGATGTGGACCTGCAGTTCCTCCCATGTCATCGTATCCATGACATCGAATACACTGAGCAGTTTGATTTTGGAAGAAAATCCTACGTCCAGCCCGTACACTACCTCCTTCTAGGGCACCGCTGTAAAGTGCGACAAGATCTCCTCCAGTTCTTTCTTGTTGAATTTGATCATACTTGGATTTAAGTTCTTCTGACCCTGTTTCTGAAATGGCCTCTTCTAACTCAATCATCACTTCATTAGGAAGTTTGTTGGCTTTCAAATCCTCTAATAAAGAATTCCAGATTTCAAGATTGGCCGAATTTGGAAGATTTCCCAAACTGAGTAATGCAGCTTGTCTTTCCTCAATGGTCCTATTTTGAATGACGTCTTTTAATAGGTTTTCCATTAAATCCTCAGAGATATCTGTTTTAGTCAATAAGTCCAATCCTACAACCCTTACTGCCTTTGATTTATCATTCATCGCCATTTCAATAGGACCAGATATATTGTCTGGGGTCACTTTGGCAAGTGCCAATATGGCTTCAACACGAACAGGATCTACCGGATCATTTTTTAGAATTGTGATAAGATTTGGCTCAGCTTCCGAAATTTTCAATTTCCCAATTGACCTTACAGCTTCTATTCTGATAAGATCACTTCGGTCAGAAAGTAATTTAATTAATGAGTTACCTACTGAGGCTTGAATAGGTGCTAAATCTCTCTCAACCGCTCCACGGTTTCTTCCATCAACTCTATCCAAAACGGATGGCTTTGCCCAAGTACCAATGGTAGCAATAGCCTCAGCTTTCAATACCGGATTGATTCCAGGCTTAGCGATATACGTTTTTAAATTTTCAAGGGATTTCTCAGTTCCCACACGAAGGTTTGCCCCAATGGCCCTTCTGATCAATGGCTCATTTTGAAAGGAAGTAGTCATTAATAAATCGCCCAAGGCAGGAAGTGCTGGTTCAATAGAAAAATCATCATTGATGGCTCTGGCAACTTCTGTAACGATGTATTCATCAGAATCCGAAAGGAAAGCCGTGATGCCTGGATCGGCCATTCTTCTCAATGCCAAAACTGCTCCCAAACGAACAGCGGGAGATGGATTGGAGGCCAAAGCGATCAATGGCTCTTTCTTATTGATTCTTGCCAAAGCCAAACTCGCAGCATGCCTTAAAAAGGCATCCTCGTCATTATTTTCCTTTAATACATTGATCAAACCTTCAATTGCAGGTTCATAGGATATTCTTCCCAAAGCCTCTGAAGCAAAGAACCGAACCCTGATTTCTGAATCACTCAACAAAGGCATCAAGGCATTTCCAGCCTCTTTATACTTAATATCTCCTATCCATTTTGCTGCCTGGGCTCTGATTTCAGGATCTGAATCCTGTAATAAAGCAACTAAAGACGCTGCGTAATCCATTTTATCCATTCTAGCCAACTGGCTGATGCCTACAATGGCATGGATTCTGGCAAGCTGATTGTTTTTTTGATTGATAGTGGCCTCAAAGATTTGGTAGCCCTTCTCCCCTCTTTTAGCTAATTCAAACTGGGCTTTTCTCCTTATTCTCATGTCCTTATCACCCAAATATTCTCCTAATGCTTCATCGGTAAGGGTTTTAAAATCAGTATTGATTACTTGGGCAGTGATCTTTCTAGCTTCCCAATTTTTTCCAGATGGATCATCCAGTTTCCAAACTCTCCCATAATTCTTGGTGTTCCAACCTTGAATCCAATCCGCAAAGTATAAGGATCCGTCGGGACCAAAATCAAGCCCCGTGGCCAATACTCCCCCATTACTTTTTCAGTTTGGGACATTTTAAATGAGGCACCATCTGGTTCCAGTTTAAATGCGTGAATTCCTGATGCTGTCGGGTTTCCAACGAAAGAAGCTACAAAAAATGTGTTCTTCCATTTATCTGCCAAAGCAGTACCTGGATTAAATACCATCCCGGTTGGTCCGTTGATATAATTTTGAATCGGTGGAGTGATATATGCTGCTTGGCCTTCGTGTCTAGGTAAATACAACTTTTCATCCATCCAAACCTTATAGGTATTGTTTTCAGGGTCCCTGTACTTTCCAAATTGCCAGTTGGTTCTCCAACCAGTGTCTGATCCATTTACCAAGTAAACCAAGCGTTCACTTTCTCCACCATGATCCCCGTCATTGTCCACGGAAATCAAGTTATTGTATTGGTCAAATGTAAATTCATGAGTGTTTCTCACTCCCATGGCGAAGATTTCAAAATCACTTCCATCAGGATTGGCTCTAGCAATCACCCCCTGTTAGGGTATTTCCACTCTTTCCCATCTGGACCTTTCCCATTGAATCCAATATCTCCGATTCCCCAATAAATTCTTCCATCAGGACCTAATTCTAGTCCTGACATCCCATGTCCTCCAAATCCGATATGGATTCCGTATCCATGGGAAATAGACTCTTTCTCATCCATGATGCCATCGTTATTGGTATCGGAAAGTCTCCATAAGTCTGGTCCTACCCCAATAAACAAGTTGTCTTCCAATTTCAATAAAGCACCTGCAACATCTGTCGTTACATCGTTGAAATCCTGGACCATCATTTGAGAATAATCGGCGAAACCATCTCCATCCTTATCTTCTAACCTATAAAGCTCTTCGCGCTCCACTGTCATGTCTCGCCAGTCATGGGATCCGTCCCCATTGACATCAGCAAGCCAGGTGTTTTTATCCGACATCTCTGGGGACAAGGTCTTTTGCAAGAAGGATCTTTTCTCCTCTATAGTTTGTAGGCTGATCGATTCGATTTCCCAGTCTTGGTGCCCTCTAATGTCAAATTCGGAGTTTTTCTGACGGTTGGTTCGAGTGTAGTACAAACTACCATCATCTGTGACTTGAATGGAAATAGGGTCATACACCAGTGAATCTACAGCCCATAGTTTGAGCTCCAGACCCTCTGCAAGGATGGGACTAATTTGTGTTTCAGCCGCTTGGGCCATGTTTGCTATTTCTTCTTTCGTAAGTGTTTTTTCGCGCAAGTCTATTTTTTCTCCTTGACATGCAAAAAAACCAGGAATAGCAGCCGCCAATAGGTATTTGGCATAGGTATTTTTCATCTTGGGTTGAGGCATTAAAATTTGAACAATGCCACAAAATAAGGAAAATCAATGAGCTAGCATCTCCGTTCAAAAAATGATCCTTATAAAAACAAAAATCCCGATCATAGACCGGGATTTTGGTTCACTTTAACCACTAACAACCATAAAACAAAAATGGGATTAGACCATGCGGGGATTGAGCTTTTGGTCTTAGTAGTCCGTACGGGAATCGAACCCGTGTTTCATCCGTGAAAGGGATGCGTCCTAACCCCTAGACGAACGGACCATTCAGCAAGGTATTTCAAGAACAGTTTCTAACCCATTGATTTTCAACTGTTTGTAGTCCGTACGGGAATCGAACCCGTGTTTCATCCGTGAAAGGGATGCGTCCTAACCCCTAGACGAACGGACCATTTTTGACTGCTGAAATACCTGCCTTCCGAAATGGTTTTGCAAATATAGAAGGTTCATTTTATAATCCCAATTCCCCCTCCAAAATTTCTTTGGTTTTTTGCTAAAATCCTGAGTTAAAAGGAATAAAATTTTTCTTCGAGGGGATTACAGTCTTTTGACTAATTTTAGGTTTAATTTCAAATCAGATCCATGAACCCATCTTCTGGAAAAAAATTGCCATCAATGGTTTTGGCAGAATAGGCAGATACACGGCCAAATTAATTTTAGAAAATAAATCCCTCCAACTAGTCGCGATCAATGATTTAGCAGATCCACAAGCAATTGCGCATTTGTTGAAATATGACTCAGTTCATGGGAAATTAAATGCTTCCATATCTTTAGATCAAGATCATTTACTAGTGAATGGCAACCCTATCCAATTGTTTGGTCAATCTGACCCAGCAAAACTTCCTTGGAAAGAATTGGGTATTGATTTGGTCCTGGAATGTACTGGTAGGTTCACAGATCGAGTTGGAGCGGAAAAACATTTAAAAGCAGGAGCGGAAAAAGTAATTATCTCAGCACCATCTCAAGACCCAAGTATTAAAATGGTGGTTTTGGGAGTGAATGACGAGATTCTTACTGGGGAGGAACGCATCATTTCCAATGCTTCTTGTACTACCAATTGCCTAGCTCCTATGGTGAAGGTTTTGGACGAGCAATTTGGATTGGTGAAGGGTTTTGCTTCCACTGTGCACTCTTACACCAATGATCAAAATCTACATGATGCTCCACACCGTGATTTAAGACGGGCTAGGGCCGCAGCCTACTCCATTATTCCTACTACCACTAATGCGGGTAAAGCTTTGGATATTGTGCTACCCAAACTTGCCGGAAAAGTAGAAGCTTCAGCGATGCGGGTTCCTGTCCCAGATGGCTCTTTGACAGATCTTATCGTGGAATTGCAGCAGGAAGTAACGGAAGCCCAAGTCAACCAGGCATTCAAAACAGCTAGTAATTCTTACCTAAAAGGATTTTTGGAAGTAGAGGATAGCCCGATTGTCTCAATGGATATCATAGGAAATCCCCATTCCTGCATCATTGACTCTGAATTAACCTCAGTCAAAGGAACCATGGTCAAAGTGGTAGGTTGGTATGACAATGAAGCAGGATATGCCAATAGGCTACTCAACTTGACGATGAAAATCACAAAATCTTAATCAGGATTTGACTCTATTTAGGGAAAGCATTTTCACAATAAAATTAGGAAGTGTTTTCCCTTGCTTTCGCTTTTTAAGATCGAGGTACCATCCCCATTTTTCCATAATTGGGATTTTATGGGTTTCTACCATCTCTACCAATGTTCCGTCAGGATCTTCTATGTAAGCAAAATGTCCTGCAGCTTTACCCATATCAAAGCCATTATTACTATCTACCGTAAAAGGAAATCCTGAATCTGTAAGGTTAGCACGGAGGGTTTTCATTCCGTTGACGTCAAAACAAACATGAATGAAACCCAGATCTCCCCATAACCTACCTTTATAGATCTTTTCTCGAGCTGAATTATTGACAGAAATCAGTTCAACAGTAGTTTGACAAAGTAATTTCCCAAAGGCCCCCGTTCTATTCTCTGAGCTCCTTAAAATCACCCTGGAAAAAGACTCTTGTTCTTCTGTCAAAGGAGCAAAATCTTCCCACTCTTTTGTTCCATTAAACAACACCTCAGAATGTTGGTAAATGCACTGATATAGTGGGACAGACTTTTCTATATCAGTTACTCCGATTACCACTCCGGAAACGCCTCCGGTTAAGTCTTTATTTTTGCTAAACCAGGACTGGTTTTCTTCTATCTCAAAAACATTGTCATAAGGATCTTTTAAATAAAAATGCCAAACTCCAATGGGATTTTTGCTAGGAGTTCCAAGTAAGTTGACCCCTTCGGATTTCATAAAGTCATAGGTTTCTTGGATGTCTTTACACCTGATTTTTACGGCAAGAATCCCTAAATCGCCCCAGGAAATTTTCTTAGCTGGACCAGTAGGAGTCCTGGATGTAAATTGCCAGATTTCAAAACCGCCACCCCCTTGCATATTCATAGCAAGAATGGCATGTCTTTTTTCAACTTTCCCTGCCGTATAACGAGTCATTAAAGCTGCTTCGGCACTGTCTTGGAAAATCGGAACATCCATTTTAAAAATTTTTCTATACCACTTCCATGCTTCATTAGCATCCTTTACTCCTATTCCTACTTGCTGAATGCCATTAATGGTTGCTTTGCTCATTCCGATCTAATTACTAAGTATTCTGTTTTTTAATAAAATACAATATAGACTTTTGATTGATTTTGGATTTGAATTCAATAAAAAAGTGTGAATACTAGTGAATTTGCAAGTTGAACTCTCAACCAGCCATTCACCTCATATTTCCTCGCAGAAACGATTATTTCTTTTGGGATAATATGGAAACTGGAGATTTTTCTGATCCTTCTAATGAGGTCAAAATCCTCCATAATGGTATATTTTTCATTGAATCCTTCCAATTTCTCAAAAAGACTGCGTGTAATATAAAGGGTTTGATCTCCACCTCCAGCAAAAATTCCATTAAAACGAGTAAACCATGCATTAATTTTTAGTAAAAAATGAGGACTATCGAAACTATATCGGTAACAACCAGCAAGTTTACTCTTTAAAACATTTTCATTGATATCTCTGGCAAATCCTTTGACCGGACGTGTGTCAGCATGTACAAAATAAAAAATAGAACCTTTAGCATGTTTCGCGCCTAAATTCATTTGATGCGCTCTTGATCGATTTTTTGAGGAGAAAAATTTTACTCCAAAATTCTCAGCCACTTTTTTTGTCTGATCTGAACTCTGAGCATCTACTACAATAATTTCTAAAATCTTTGGATTCTTTTCGGCCTTGATCAATGGAATGAGTGCTTTTAAGTTACCTGCCTCATTGTATGTTGGGATAATGACCGAAATGCTTTCCTCCCTAATCATCAGATCTTCTGATCACGTAATTTTTAATGGAGTTTTCCAATACCACTTTTTGTAATACACCCTCTTCATAATAGAAGGTATTGGTGTTCCCATTTACTTCTATGGAATAGACGCCTGGTTCATCCTCGACTACAGTAGTTACTAATCCAAAATTCTCTGATAAAAGAATATCTCCATGTTTGGGTTCCTCAAAATAAAGCCTGGCAGGGCTTGAATAGATAGGCTGGTTGATTGGCTCATTATTCTCGTATTTATAAGTATTCGCATCTACCTCATAATGATCCCCGTTCCAAGTAACATTTGTTTGGAAATTACCTCGATTCGAATTAGAAACTGTTGAAGCTTCATTTAATTGACCATTCAAGTAATCGGCTTTTTGAAGGAAATCAACATGAACTCTCCCAAAAAACCAAAAATCTACTAAGCTGTTGATTTCAAATTTGGTCTCCTCAAGGCTTTCAATTTTTGGGCAGTCATACCTCCAATTCGAAAACCTGCGACCACAATGTCATAGTTTTGACTAATGGTCGATTCTTGTCCCCATACAGAAGATGAAATGAATAGAAATAAAAGCAGCGATACATATGCTTTAGAAAATGAGCGGTTGAATGGCATTCTTAAGAACAAAAGGGGTTAAGTGGTTATTTGGATTGAGTTTGCAATAGTCTTTCTTTTACTTCCATCCAATCTTCTAAATAATCTACGTCAGAAAGCGTAGGCAATAAATCAAAAGGTATCTGATGAGTGCTTAGGTAGTCAGACGTCTGATTGAAGACCTCTGCACTACTCCAAGGGATATCATAAAAAAGTCCCGAGATAAAGCGATTCATTCCTAAAAGGTAATACCCCCGTCTTTAGCAGGGCCTATCACAACTTCCGAGGTTTTTAGCTTATCAAAGGCTTCTTCCAATATTTCCTGAGTAATTTCAGCACAATCCGTTCCAATAATTAATAATTGGTCAAATCCATCTTCAAATTGATCTTTAAAAGCATCTCCCATTTTTTGCCCTAAGTCCCCGGAAGACTGGATAAAAAACTGATAATCTTTATTATTCTCGTAAGTGTTTTCAGTATACTCCGAGTAATACAATAACTTTTTGCATTCCAACCCTTCTACCTGTTGATGAGTATAATCCACTAAAACCTGGTAAATTTCCAGTGCTTTTTGATCCCCCACCAGGGCTCCAATTCGGGATTTTACCTTACCGGGTATTAAATTCTTTTGAAATATTATTATTCCTTTTTTCATCAAATAAAATAAATTCAATCAGTGTTTTCAAACTTATGTAAAAGTCAAACAAGCTCTAGAAAGATATGTTCTATTTTTTAATTCTTAACAGTCTTAACCTGTATAGACTATGGGTTTCCTTATTAGAAACCTAGCCTATTAACGTATTGAATGGTTAAAATGGATGTATAATAATTGATTTGCAAAGAAAAATTGATTTAGGTGAACGGAACTATTCAGAGGGACGTTTTAAGAATAAATCAATTTTCAATAGCTTAAATTATTTTCAAAATGGCATTACGACTAGGAGATGTTGCACCAAATTTTACTGCGGAAACATCTGAAGGAACAATCGATTTTTATGAGTATCTAGGAGATGGTTGGGGAATTTTATTTTCTCACCCAGCTGATTATACTCCAGTATGTACGACTGAATTAGGCACAGTTGCAAAGCTTAAAAAAGAGTTTGAAAAGAGAAATACTAAGGTGATGGCTTTAAGTGTCGATGGGTTAGAAAGCCATAAAGGATGGATCTCTGATATCAACGAGACCCAACATACGGAAGTCAATTTTCCTATCATCGCAGATGAAGACAAAAAGATTTCTACCCTATACGATATGATTCACCCAAATTCCAATGAAAATTTCACGGTGAGATCTGTTTTTGTGATTGGGAACGATAAAAAAATCAAATTGATCATCACCTACCCTGCTAGTACAGGAAGGAATTTTGATGAACTCTTGCGGGTGATCGATTCCCTCCAATTAACGGCAAACTATTCCGTGGCTACACCAGCTAACTGGAAGCAAGGAGAAGATGTAGTAATCGCACCGGCAATCAAAAATGAGGATATCCCTGCTAAATTCCCTAAAGGACATAAAGTGATAAAACCTTATTTGAGAACAACACCTCAACCAGATTTATAAGCAAAAAAAGGGGGATTTAACATCCCCCTTTTTTATGATCTAATGGTATCAATTAATCCCGTGGTAAATTGAATCATTTTTTTGATCTGATCAAAATCTCCTTTTTGAACCAAATCTTTTCTAAACAATTGAGACCCCATTCCTACACAGCAGACCCCAGCATCAAACCAGGACTTTAAGCTTTCGGCAGTAGGTTCCACTCCCCTGTAGGTATTAATTCAATTTTTGGCAACACTGCATGAACTGCTTTCACAAAATCGGTCCCTAGTATATTTGCGGGATATATTTTCACCAACTCTGCTCCTAGCTCCTGAGCAAAATACACTTCGGAAACTGTACCACATCCCGGAATCCATGGGATATCCAAATTCTTACAAAACTCCCCCAGTTTAGGGTTCATTACCGGGGCGACAATAAATTCAGCTCCCATATCGAGAAATACTTCAGCTTGTTTTGGCTCGTAGATAGTTCCTACACCTAAACTTAGTCCAGGCATTTGATCCGCAGCTTTTCTAAGAGCAGGGAAAATTGATTTTGCCTCAGCTCCACGGTCCACCATTTCAATTACTCTGATTCCACCTTCATAGGCTACTTCCAGCATTTGAAGGCATTTTGTTTCATCAGGTGTGAAAAATATCGGCATGACACCTGCAGCATACATTCTTTTAATAAAAGGACTCGGGTTTCTCATATTATCGTTTAATTTTTCCAATGGACTCACCAACTACTAATTCCTGAATTTCAGCTTCTGAACATAAAAGCACATCACCCGGCACACTGTGTTTCAATGCGCCAGCAGCCATTCCAAATTCTATGGCTTGCATTGGATCATGGGTTAATAATCCGTGTATTAACCCTCCTGCAAATGCATCACCTGTACCTACTCTGTCCACAATCTGAGGTAAATCATATTCTTTAGAAGAAAAGGTTTGATCATGCGAATAGATTTTAGCTGAAATTCTATTGTGGGAAGAACTCAAAGACTCTCTTTTGGTATTCGCAATATATTTCAGGTTTTCAAATTTTTTGAACTGATCAGATTTTGCTGCTTCAAATCCTCCATAATTTTCATCGAGACAATTATTGAAGTCACGAGTTCCTGCAATCATCACATGGGTATATGCCATCAATTCAGGCATAATTTCATGAGGCTTTTTCCCATAATTCCAGAGATTGCTTCTATAGTTCAAATCTCCAAATACCGTGATGTTTCGCTTATTTGCCTCTTCTAGAGCTTTTACAGTAAAATCCGCACATTCTTGTGATAAGGCTGGAGTTATTCCAGACCAATGCAATGCATCCGCATCTTTCAGGATGTTATCCCAATCAAATTTATTTGAATCAACTTTGGTAAAGACAGAGTCTGCTCGATCATAGATTATTTTAGAGCTTCGCTGCATGGCTCCCTGTTCCAAAAAGTAAACTCCTATCCTGCCCTCAGTAAATTGGATAAATGAAGTATCAATCCCACAACGCCTTAGATTAGCAGCTGCAGCTAAACCTATTTCATGCTCTGGAAACGCAGTAAGATGAATGACATGATGTCCCCAGAATGCTAAAGCAGCTCCAACATTTGCCTCTGAACCTCCAAATTCCAGGTCTAATTGGTGTGCCTGAAAAAACCGCTGACTAGAGGGCGGCGAAAGACGAAGCATTACTTCGCCTAGAGAAACAATTTTTTCATTGAAGAATTAATTTTCTATAATTTCATTGTTGGAAACTAAGTTAATGAAATAAAAATATGATAAACAAAGCACTTTGTTTAGACCCTACGGATAATGTTGGAGTGGCATTAGCCGACTTGAAAATAGGTGATACATTTGATCTAAACGGGTATAAGGGAAACATTATCAGCGAAGTAGCTGCAAAACATAAATTTGCTTTAAAGGAATTTGATTCTGGTGAAGAGGTATACATGTATGGAACCATTGTGGGTGAAACAACAAAGTCCATACAGGTAGGAGAAGCGATTACTTTAGAAAATATTAAACATAAAATTCGTGAATTCCGGGATCAAGGAGCCACTTATAATTGGAATAAGCCAAACATAGAAAATATCAAGGAAAAGACTTTTTTAGGGTATCAAAGATCTGATGGTCAGGTAGGTACAGCTAATTATTGGCTCGTTCTACCGATGGTGTTTTGTGAAAACCAATGTGAAATTACTACAAGATGCCTTTGAAAAAGCCCTGGGTTTTGCCGTAATAAATCCCTATGAAAACCAAGTAAGAAACCTGGTTGCAGCTTATCAAAATGAAAAATTTACGGAATCGCTTTCGGAACCAAAAATAGATACCAATTCAAAGGTTTTTGAAAACATCGATGGCATCCGATTTTTAACTCATGACGGGGGCTGTGGTGGAACCAGAGGAGATTCAGACACACTTTGTGCCTTGCTGGCTGGATATATCAATCACCCAAATGTAGCGGGTGCTACCATTTTGAGTTTGGGCTGTCAACATGCCCAAGTTGCTATCCTTCAGGACCGGTTGAACAATATTCAAAAAGGATCTCAGAAACCATTGGTGATATGTGAGCAACAAACCGAAGGAACTACAGATCAATTGCTTCAGAAAGCAATCAATGAAACATTTAAAGGCTTGATCGAAGCCAACAAAATCAAGAGAACTCCTTCCCCTATTTCAAAATTGGTCATTGGATTAGAGTGCGGCGGTTCAGATGGTTTTTCTGGAATATCTGCCAACCCAACTTTAGGTCGTGTTTCAGATTTGGTGGTGGCTTCAGGAGGTTCGGCAATTTTATCAGAATTTCCGGAGTTATGTGGTGCCGAACAACCTATCATCGATCGATGTGTCAATCCTACTGTTGCAGAAAAATTCATCAGATTAATGGATGAATATGCCAATGCTGCCGAACGTGTCGGTAGCGGATTTGATATGAATCCAAGTCCAGGAAACATCAAAGATGGATTACTGACTGATGCCATCAAATCTTGTGGAGCTGCTAAAAAAGGAGGAACAGCGCCAGTTTCTGATGTATTGGATTATACAGAATATGTCAAAGTCCCTGGTTTGAATCTATTATGTACACCAGGCAATGATGTTGAAAGCACTACTGGGTTGGCTGGTAGTGGTGCTAACATCATCCTATTCTCTACTGGGTTGGGAACCCCAACAGGAAATCCAGTTTGTCCAGTAATAAAAGTGGCTACCAATGATCAATTGACCGCTAGAATGCCGGATATCATTGATTTTAATACGGGGGGAATAATTTCCGGAGCGGAAACCATTGAAAGCTGTGGGGAGAAGCTGTTGGATTTGATTATTGAAGTAGCTTCAGGTAGGATCAAAACCAAAGCAGAACAAAAGAAAAACTTCGATTTTATCCCTTGGAAACGAGGGGTTTCCTTATAAACAAAAAGGGCGGCCACTGGCCGCCCTTTTAAATAAACTAAAGGTGATTAAAATGCTATTCTACCTTGAATCGTACTTGAACCTGCACCAGTCTTTGGGTTGAAATTTCCTACTACAGTACCTTCTCCGGTAGCACCTTCGAATTTACCTGTTCCGCCAATAATCGCTACTTCAGCTATAAATTCACTTCTATCTTCGTTGATAACAGTTACCACATTATTGATGTTTTTAAACCATACGGAGTTGCCTTTTCCATCAGTAGTAATGGAGCTTACTTCATCATTGTCAACAAAAATCCCCATTGCTTCCAATTCTTCAGCATAAAACTGAGTAACTGGAGCTCCTACTGTTTGTAAACCAGCTGCACCAATAGAGGCATATTGGTTTAAAAAGGTGTAGGCTTTGCCCATATGGCTGGAGTTACCTACCCCTGTCCCAGGAAAATAGGCAGGAATAGCAGTAGTGAATTCTCCATTTTCATCTACGGAGCTTAGTTGATTGGTAAACCTCTCAAAGTAATTTCTTTCTGCTGTTTTTCTAGCATTTCCATCCGTTAGGGTTTCTGGAGATGTCAATACTTCCGTTTGGGAAGCTGGTTGAACTAATGCTGGCTCTTCTACAGAAGTACAAGCACTCACGAACATGGAGCCTGCAAGGCTCATTAGGCCTAGTTTAGACCACATTAATTTTTTCATATTTTTAAGAATTGGTAGTGGGTAATAACTTATTTAAGTATCAAAATTTATTAGCTAAAATTTGGGCGAAAATTGTATAAATTTTAGATAATGAATAATAATATGTATTTCATACCAATAAAAATGCCAAACATTACGTTTCTACAATAAAAAAGTTTGCTGAGGCTGCATTTTCTCTAATTTTTCTGGCTTTTGTGTACTTCTCAGAATAGTACCATTTTTCTGCCGTTTCCTTGTCTTTAAACTCCAACATCACAAATCGGTCATGGTTCCACTGACCTTCTAATACATGAATCGGATTACCTCTTATCACGAATTTTCCTTCAAACTCTTTGACTGATTCTGGGGTCAATTTTTTATACTCTTCATATTTTTCAGGATCGTGTATATCTACTTCCACTAAAACAAAAGCTGTCATATTATTCTAATTATCAACTAGTTATAATTCAAATCCTAAGCCTGCTGCGTACCTTGTTTTCGCATAGGCTATTTTTCTTTACTGATTAATTCATTTAAGGTCAAAATTGAATTAAAAACAGATACTTCTCTGGCATTCACTAAAAACAAGCTACTCTCCCCTATTTCAAAACGTCTCATTTCTCCTTGAAGTAAGGTTTCCAGATTAATGACATTTTGCTGATAAGTCGAGATTTGCCTGTTCAAATTAGAAAAATTATTTATTTCACTTTCTAGTTTTGTTCTCAGTTGAATTTCTTTTAAATCCCTCGAATTTTCCTTTGAATAAATCTTTGCCTTTGCCAAACCCACAGCTCCTCTAGACTTTCTCCAAAGTAAGGGTGTATAAACGGAAAGCCCCCATTTATAATTATTTTCAAAAATCCAGCTCCTTCAAAATCATTTAGATTTTCTGTGAGGAAATTATATTTCAATTTGACCACAGGAATAATCTGTTGAGCTTTTAACCTTTTTTCTACATCCAAACTGGCTAGTTCGAAGTCTACTAATTGCAGTTCAGGATGATTGGCGACAAAGGTCCTGAGCTCTTCTACATTCAACACTCCTAGGTTAGTTGTTTCCAAAGATTCAGGAACAATCCCTTCATTTAAATTGATAGGATTGCCTTCCTCATCCCATAAATAGGTGTTTAATTCTTGGGTAACAGAAAACAGGGTGTTTTCAGCTTCCTGTAATTTATATTGTCTGTTCAGAACTTGAGAAAAGGCTTCTACGGTATCAATTGCTGGCAGATCACCATATTTAAAACTTGATTTTACTGCTTCATACCGAAATTCAGCGAGTTCCACTCCTTCCTTTAACACTTCTAGATTTGTATGAGCCAAGGACCACCTCCAATACATGTCAGTGGCTTGAAGGTAAAGATTGTTGAGTAGTTTTTGCTTTTGTGATTCTGTGGATTCCTGGTAAATCTGTGCTTGTCTTAACGTAGCCCTTCTCTGATCCAAAATTAAACCTTGGCCCAAATTTACTGAAGCACCTGCTGCAAATAACCCATCAGAAGGCACCGTGTATTCAGGATTTAAATATTTCCCATTGTTCCTTTCAAAAGATCCATTTAATTCAATTCCTGCCCAAGTGGGTATACTGATTCCAGCTTCTTGCTTATTATAATATAAGGTTTCGCTGTAGGACTTCTTATCTAAATTTCCATATACCAAGGGATCGAATCCTCCTCTGGCAGATCTCACTTCCATTTCACCCATGAGTAATTGAAGTTCAGCCTGAGTAGCTATTGGGTGATATTCAATTACCCATGCTAAAAAGGAATCATAGTTTAAGGTATCCGTGGTTTGCGAATAAGCACGGAAAAAACAAGTACTGAAAAGGAAGGTGAAAAGTATAACTCTCATCATTTCTTCTTTCCTTCTGAAGCTACTGCTTCTTTTTCGTCTCTCGTATAATAATCTGCTGGGAAACCATTTAATTGTCTCCATAATTCATACCATACAGGAACATCATTCAATAACGCAATACCATCTGCACCTGATCCCATTCTCAACATTTCTGGCCAAGGCTCTTCCTCAGGATCCTGAGCTACCAAAACCCTGTATTGATTATTGGATCCGGCATATTGGTCCATTGCAACTACTACACCTCCAAAGGTACCATTTGATATTCTAGGCCAGCCAGAAAATACAATAGCAGGCCACCCATCAAAAATAAATCGAACTTTATTTCCTACCTTAATCAAAGGCAAATCAACAGGCTGTACATACATTTCCACAGCTAATTCAGCTTCAGAGGGGATAATGTTTAATATTTGATCTCCTTCTTTTATTGTTTCACCTATTCCGACTTGAATTGCCTTCGCCAGATAACCATTCTGGGGAGCAAGAATGTATCTAAACCCCGTTCTAGCTTCATAATTAGAATATTGGTTCTCCAGTTTTGTAGTAGTTGCCTCAGCATCATATTGTGAGGACATGGCCGTGTAAATCTCAGATCGGGTTTTTGCTATTTTATCTCTAAACTCGTTATCTATGGTATTCAGCTCAATTTTAGCGGATATCATTTCATTTTGACTGATTAAATAATCATTCTCCACAGACAATAATTTGGCTTGCACGTCTTGGAATTTTAGCCTTCTGGATTCCAAATCAGTTAAAGACCTCAATCCTTCAGCATACAGTTGTTCTGCTCTATCTAACTGTTGCTTTCCAATATCAAAATTCACCTTCGCTTGCTGGAACTTAATGCTGTCTGACTGTACTTTCAACTCCGCCATTTTGAGCTTATTCTCCGCTTGCTGAATTTTCAGAACATTATTTTCCTGCAATGCTAGCAATTGAGCCTGAAGTGCTCCTACTTTCTCTTTGTAAGCTTCTGCTGAAAGAGTCTTTGCATCTACCTGCATCTGAGTTCTTGGTAAAAGCATGGAATCAAAATATTCGTCTTTTATCTCAGAAATTCTCAGAATGGTATCTCCCTTATTCACAAATGCTCCTTCAGTCACATACCACTTTTCTATTCTACCTGCAATGATTGAATGAATGGTTTGCGCTCGCTGCTCTGGTCTTAAAGCGGTGACATATCCTTTGGATCGAATACTTTGAGTCCAGGGAAGAAATAGGCATATAAATACGACAGCAATCAACCACGCTAGTAATCGTATCCTCTTTTGACTTTCCTTTTCTGGCAAAGTCATGATCAAACTTTTAGCCCCGCTAAAAGGAATCCGATCTTTGATTTTACTGCTGGAAATATTCAGCATAATAGTTTAATTATTTCTCGTGTATTGTATATAATCTTCATAGGATCCCTGTTTTAGGATTTTCCCGGAATCCAAAATAATTATCTCATCCAATTTCTGTAAGATGTAAGGATCCTCGGTTACCATTAATAGGGTCCAGCTTCCTGATATTAAGTAATCTACAATCTTAGGCTTGATTTCAGGATTTACATGTCGAAGGGCATTCTCCATAATGATTGCCTTTGGATTTCCTACCAAACTTCTAGCGATCAAAATACTTTGAGCGACAGACCTCGATAAGCCTCTTCCTTCTGGAAGCAATTCGGTGTTCAGGTCGTCTGGTAATTGGTAGATGTATTCTTTGAGACCTACCAATTCGATGATTTCTTCAAATTGTTTCGGGTCTACATCCCTTCCGACCAAGATATTTTCTTTGATTGTGCCATGGAACAATTCTCCAAATTGAAGACAATCACCAATCATTGCCCTGAATTTATCCAATTGAATCATATCCATAGAAAGATCATTAATCGAAACCGTTCCTTGATATTCTTCATACAAACCATTCAATAAAGCCAGCAGCGCACTTTTCCCACTTCCGCTTCTTCCGGTAATAGCTATTTTCTTTCCGGGATGAATGGTTAAAGAAATATCATTAATAATAGGCTTAATGGCATCATAAGGTTGAAATACCACATGTTCCATCGCAAACTTTAAACCTTCTGGTTTGGACACTATCAATTTGTCCGTTCCTTCACTTCGCTCTAAATCAAGATCCATCACTACTCCTAGCTTTTCAACAGCTACAAGGGTATCATAAACCGTCTCTAAAGAAAGAATCACTTTTTCTACTGAGTTGACAACTAAAATGATGATCACTTCTGCTGCTACAAATTGACCGATACTTATTTGTTCGTTGATCAATAAAAGACTCCCTGCCACCAATAAACTGGCAATTATGAGCACTTTGAAGCCTATCATGATTTTGTATTGAAGTATCAATACCGAAAAATGCTTGCTTCTAAAATCCACATATTTTTGAATCAACTTATCTGCTCTCAAAATAGGGAGTCTGGTATTCCCCGTTAATTTAAAGGTGTTGAGAGTTCTCCCAATTTCCTGGAGCCAAAAGGCAGTTTGATATTTATAGGAAGATTCCTTGAGCGCTGTAGCCATTCCTTTGGGACTAGTGAAATAGAAAATCAATAGTAGAATTCCTATCAATATGACTCCAAATAGAATAAAGGTGGGATGATAAAAGGACAATAGTAAGAGTCCAAAGATCATTTGCAACACCGCTGTCGTAAAGTCAACTAATAGTTTTGAGATCCCCTTCTGAAGGTTTACTGTATCAAAAAACCGATTGACTATTTCAGGGCCATATTCCCCATGCAGAACTTCAGTTTTTACCCTTGGTAGTCTATAGGCCAAAGAAAGTCCTGATTTGGAAAAAATTCTCTGTTGAAGTTTCTCCGTGATTTGCAGTTGAGAGATTTGCAAAAATCCTCCAAAAGCAACTCCTATGGCAACGACAATTACCAACAGAACCCATGAAGTGGTGATTCTACCTCCTAATATAAAATTCAAAATAGCTTGAATACCTAAAGGAAGAGATAAAGCTACTATCCCATTTAAAATGGCGTAAAAGTAGATCCCATAAACTTGGTTCTTTTCTTCTTGAAGAAGACTAAAAAACCTCTTGAGGGGAGTCATTGTTCCTGTACTATTCATGGATGATGGTTTTAGCTACCAAATGATGAAAGAATTGAAATCTCCCTTCTTTATCTAAATTTGATTCTGTCATTCCTGGAAGATGTTTTGCATGGAAAGATTGTAGTAGGCTAGCTTCCATAACGATATTAACCAAAGTTATAGGAAATTTGTAGGCAGGATTGATTTCTCTAATAATTTGTGCGATTCGTTCCCCTAGTGTATACAATTGTGCATAAATTCCATTTTCATGCTCTGAATCCACACTTTTAGTCAAATACCCTTTAAGAGACTCGTTGGTAACAATTTTTCGAATTTCAATCGGGTTCAAAAATTCATTTTCTACGAACATAGGCCCCTCAACCAACAACTTAATCGCAATTTCTAAGCGTTCTTTCGGATCCTTCAAGTTGGCTGTAACATATACTAGATTATGTTCCGTCCATGCCCAATGCCAAGCGGTCAAATACAATAAAAAGTTATGCTTGTTTTCAAAGTACCGATAGATTGCAGGTTCTGATACCCCGATTTCTGTAGCTAATTTTTTAAATGTAAAATGCTCCATTCCTAGTTCAAGCATCAGTTTAGAACCTACTCGAATAATAGCATTTCCTAACTCCGAACTATAGGGATCCTTCACGAATAAATTTTCGTTTACCTCAACTTTTAATTTTCGTAAAATGTTTTCCATTTTCCTTGTTAATAAAGTGGAATAACGGATGATCGCTAATGAATGTTTAGTAAAACATCTATTCTTGTTAGTAATATTCACAAAAAAAATTTATTTGCCTCTAAAATAATATTATAAATAGCTTATTATCAATAAAATAATATACTTTATTTCAATTTTTAATTCAGACATAATCATAGACTAAAAAAATCTTCTTATACCTTAAACTGGATTATCCTCTCGTGTAAAAACATTTCTATTGAAATTCTACTACCTTAAGAGTCTATGAAGAAATCGAACCAATTTTTTCAATTTAACATCCGTTTTTGGGTGTTTTGGCCTTCATTCATATTACTGATCCTTGCCGTTTTATTCAGCATTCTCTTTCCTGATTTCTTCATTACCTCTATTGAACAGTTTCAGAAAGCCTTATTGACTAATTTTAGTTTAGGCTTTAGCTGGGTTTCATTTGCAATGACGATCATGGTCCTAATAACCTTCTTTTCTCCCATTGGCAAAGTAAGAATTGGTGGAAAGCATGCACAGCCAAGGTTACCTAGATTAAGTTGGTTTGCGATTGTTTTATGTACTACCATAGCTGTTGGGATTTTGTTTTGGGGAAGCGCTGAACCATTATCCCATTTTTTATTCCCCCGGAATTTAAAAACCTGAACAGCAAGTCGGTAGAAGCGGCAGACTTTTCTCTTGGTGCATTATTCTTTCACTGGGGATTTACACCGTATGCCATATACATTGTCCCGGCCTTGACCTTTAGTCTATTCTTTTATCAGGATAGAAACAAACCTTCTATTAGTTTAGCTGCAAAGCCTTTACTAGGGTCAAACCTAAACAAACGGATGGAAAATATCATTGATGGAATTAGCTTGTTTTCTTTGGTTACTGGAATGGCTGGAGCTTTAGGAGCAGGAATCTTAAGCTTATCTGGAGGATTTCTTAAACTATTTCCTGACTGGAATATGGGGATTTTGTCAGGAGTTATTACGCTGGTAATAGTATTGACCTTTGTAATCTCCTCTTCTACAGGGATTGAAAGAGGGATCAAAAACCTTTCCTTAATCAACCTATTTTTCTTTTTCCTAATTGCAATACTCTTTGTTTTACTCGGTGAAGGAGGAAAAATATTGAGTTCCATAAAAATCGGATTTATAGAATATGGCAAGAATTTTTTGGACTTGAGCCTTCAGTGGAATGGAGCAGGTTCTACCTGGACCTATGATTGGTCTGTTTTCAATTTTGCCATGTGGATGGCTTGGGCACCTGTTACCGCTATTTTTCTAGGTAAAATCGCGTATGGACGAACTATTCGAGAATTTTTACTCTTTAATTGGTTTCTTCCAGCTCTTTTTTGTTTGATATGGATGGGTGTTTTTGGAGGTACAACATTGGATTTGGCCATACTCCATCCTGAATTTTATCAAAACCTCTTTCAAACATCAGGTCCTGAATCTATTATTTACCAGGTCTTTGAGGATTTGGGTTATTTCAAGCTGTTTTCCTACCTGTTTATTGTGGCAATTTTTATTTCTTACGTTACCGCAGCGGATTCCAGCACAGATGCTTTGGCAAGTTTGAGCATGAAAAAATCAGTGAGGATCCTTTCCAGTCTGATACCAATTTAAAAATCATTTGGGGAACATTGATCGCATTCCTTGCTTGGATCATGATCTTATTCTCAGGCATAGATGGTGTCAGAATCTTATCTGTTATCGCAGGTGTACCTGCCCTGTTTTTCTTGTTGGTCGTTACGGTAAGCCTTTTACTATTGGTGATAGATCCAAAAAAATACCTCCGGGATTAATCTCCTTTGTATTTTAATTTTCCCATACCATAGAGGTATAATACTTTGGAATAGCGCAGCATCGCTGGAAACAGTAACAGGTTTCCAATCACCACTGTCGCCAGATACATCCATAGTTCTGGTTCTTCTACAAGTACATTGATAGCTGTAAGTGCGGTTATTACCAAGGCCACTGAAAATGCATAACTGATATACATTGCCCCATAATAGAAATCTGGCTCTGGATTGAGATTCGCATGACAATGGGGGCAAGTATGATGGATGGAGGAAATCTTCCTGAAACTAAACGGGGAAACGGGAAATATATTTCCAGTTCTACATTGAGGACATTTTGCTCCAAGCATTGCCTGGAAACCACTTTTATTACTCATGTTATTAATTTTGCTTAAAGGTACCCCTTCGTCTAAAAAATATCTGTGTTGAAAATCACATATTGAAACTGGAGTCAAGGATTAGCGGAGCTCATCCAGGTCGTAGTCTTTTCCTTTTCCCCATTGGAGTAATTCAAATATGGTATAGTATTCCAAGGTATCCAGATCCTTTACTTTGAAGTTTTGGTCACTCAATCGATCAATAATCTCGAGTTTTCTTACCTCTCCCAAATTGACCATTTTATATACCCTACCTACTCGTAGATTGTCTAATGCTATTGCCATCTTAGGCTTTATCTTTAATTTTTACTCCTACCGCCTCAAAGGAAATCTCCAATTTGGGCTCAGTTATTTTTGCTATTTCTTCTTCTGACTTGCCGGCATCTTTTGCATAATGCTGTAAAGTCTTTACACTGGTTTCTGTAAGTGTTGCCACTCCCTCCAAGATCATGGGAAATCCTTGTGAATTTTTAGGAACAAAAAACTCATAATTCTTGAAGGTTACCCTCATACTGTTACCATTTGGCAAATCCATTTTAAGCCAACAGCCCTTTTCACTACAGACTTCAGTTATCTCACCCGCTATTTTCCCTTCAAATGTTCCTTCCTTTTCCACAATCTCAACCATTTCAGCAGCACTGGTAATATTACTTTCCAATACTTCTGCTCCATAGGTTCCTGCTACAGTTTCCTCTGGCGTCAACTGAGATGGATCAGCAGTTGGTGAGGAACAAGAAAATCCAACACATATGGCTAATATGGCAATAATGGCAACAGGTATTTTCATAATATCAAGAGTTTGAATTGATCAAAAATAAAGGATTCAGTGCTATCGAAAAAGAATTAAATGATGAATTCAATGAATTTAACCCTCTCCAAATAGCCTTTTGTAAATAAAAATTATTGCCATACTATTTATAAGTGAAACTTATAGAAACAATTTTTCCAATAAAGCTTCTAAAATTTTAACAATACTGTAATTTTACTGCCTGATTCAAAAATCGACCCTGCTCATGCCTAAAACCAAAAAATTTATCATTGATTTTGACAGTACTTTCACGCAAGTGGAAGCGCTGGATATTCTAGGTGAGATAAGCTTAGAAAATGATCCAGAAAGAGATCGTAAACTCCAGGCCATTAAAGATATCACGGACAAAGGAATGGATGGTTCCTTGACCTTTCGTGATAGTTTAATTCAACGACTTGAAATCTTAAATGCAACACAATCCCAGATAGATGATCTAATTGATGCTTTAAAGAAAAAAGTGTCCAAATCATTTGAAAGGAATAAAGAGTTTCTTCAAGAAAATGCGGAAGATATTTTTATTATCTCCAATGGATTCAAAGATTTTATCATCCCTATCGTAGGGGATTATGGCATTAAGAAGGAAAATGTATTTGCCAATGAATTTGTCTATGACGATTCTGGAAATATCATTGATTTCAATCGGGAAAATCCTCTTTCTTCTAATAAAGGAAAGGCAGAAACCATCAAAAGAATTAATTTAGAAGGTGATATCTATGTGATTGGTGATGGTTACACAGATTACGAAATCAAAGCTTCTGGACTGGCAAATAAGTTTTATGCCTTTACAGAAAATGTGTCCAGGCCAAAAGTAACCAGCCAAGCGGATCATATTGCACCAAGTTTAGATGAAATCCTATATATCAATAAATTGAACACGAAGTTTTCATACCCAAAAAGTAGGATCAAAGTGCTCCTTTTGGAAAATGTGCACCCAATCGGTGTGGACCTATTGAAAGAAGAAGGCTATGATGTAGAAGTCATCAGTTCTGCCTTGAGCGAAGATGAGCTCTGCGAAAAAATCAAGAATGTATCCATCATAGGCATTCGATCCAAAACCAACATCACCAAGAAGGTGTTGGAGAATGCCAATCGATTGATCGCCATTGGTGCTTTCTGTATTGGGACCAATCAAATCGATTTGGAAACCTGTCAGGAAAAAGGGATTGCTGTATTCAATGCCCCTTTTAGCAATACCAGATCCGTTGTAGAAATGGCTATTGCAGAAATTATCTTTTTGATGAGGAATTTTGCGGACAAAACCGCTGCTATGCATCAAGGAAAATGGGATAAATCTGCCAGTGGAAGTTTTGAAATAAGAGGAAAAAATTAGGTATTGTTGGCTATGGTAATATTGGTGCCCAACTCTCTGTCCTTGCTGAAAGCATGGGTATGAATGTGTTTTATTACGATGTAATTGAAAGATTAGCATTGGGTAACGCAACCAAATTAGACTCTTTAGATGAGCTTTTGAGTACTTGTGATATGATTTCCCTGCATGTGGACGGACGCAAAAGCAATAAAAATATCATCAATAAGGAGAAAATCGCCAAAATGAAAAAAGGAGCGATCCTTGTAAACCTTAGTAGAGGTCATGTGGTAGAAATTGCAGCCTTGAAAGAGGCCATTCTTTCCGGTCATTTAGCAGGTTGTGCTGTAGACGTATTCCCTGAAGAACCTAAAAATAATTCAGAACCCTTCGTTTCTGAATTGATTGGCTTACCCAATACCATACTCACTCCACATATTGGAGGTAGTACGTTGGAAGCACAGGAAAATATCGCACGATTTGTTCCTGGGAAAATTATGGAATACATCAACACGGGCAACACCTATAATTCGGTGAATTTTCCAAATATCCAACTTCCATTTTTACAAGATGCCCACAGGCTTATTCACATCCATATGAATGAACCTGGAGTATTGGCAAAAATCAACCAAGTGTTGGCTAATTATGAGATCAATATCGTGGGACAATACTTAAAGACCAATGAGAAAATAGGATATGTAATTACAGATATCGACAAGGCCTATTCTCCAGACGCGATAGATGCCCTGAAAACAATTCCGGGTACAATCAGATTTAGAACCTTATATTAAAAATTATTTCCACTACCGATCAAAAGCCCCGAATGTATGTTTGGGGCTTTTTTTAGGGTTGCAAAATCCTTCTATGGTAATTTATCTGGCCCAAATGGTAATTAAAATGTCCATACAGATGGATCAAAAAGTATTCGTTAGTCATGGGTCTACCAAAGACCTCAATAGGATAATTCTTATCCATTAAGTCTTCATCCATTCCTTCCAAACTACTCACCATGATTCGTTTCAATTTGGTGATCTCACTTAATAATTTTGACTTAGGGACATCCTTTCCAGCGAATTCAAACTCACGGTCCCTCTGGTAGTCGAAACCGCCCAATTCATGTCCTACAAAAGCCTGAAGGTTACCTAACAAATGAAGGCAGAGGTTACCTCCCGAATTGCTTATTTGATTTTCGATCTCCCATAGAACTTTCTCATCAGTATAAGCATCTATTTCCTTGTAAAGTCTATCTAAATCACGTTCAAAAAGTTTAATTAATTCATTCAATAACATTTATTTGGATTTTGGTTAAGAATATTTTTCGTAGGCAGCTGCCAATTTTATATCGTATTTATTTGCCGCAAACCCTGATCCATTATAGCATTTAGCAAAACCAGCCCAGTTCTTTTCTTTGAGAAATTGTAAGCAACCATAGGTCTTTAAGTATCTCCCGAATGCTTCCAAATGATTCCTTTCATGTATTTGCATTTCATCTACAAATACCTCTACACTTGGATAACCCAGCTTAGTGGCATGATAACCCATGATTTGGAAACTTCCCCAGGAAGCTGAAGATAAAGCAGCAGATTTAATTCTTGGATCCGCACCTAAGTTGATTGCTTTTTCTAAACGGTCATATTCACGGGTACCAGATAAATAGAATTTTTTTGTCCATTTTTTATACAAAATGTCCTGATTATCAATCTTGGAAAGCTCTGAAGGATCTATCCCTCTAGCTTCTAATTGTCTCCAAAAAACATGACCCTCAAAAAGAATTTTAGCCATTCCATTAATCAGAAAGCCTCTCCCACTACTTTCGACCTCATTCACTGCTTTGACACAGCCTAATTCTAAATCGTATTGATTTGCAAAATTTATTATGTCCTGTTCACCAAGAAATTTATTTCCAAATGCATGATTTGGATTGGCTTTGGCCAATAGCAAAGTCCAAGTTTTGACGCCTACTTTCCCGTCCACTACCAAGTTGTTTTTAGACTGAAACTCTTTAACACCTTGATCGGTCTGTAAACCAAAATATCCGGTTATTGGAAGTTGAAACCCAAGTTTTCCAAGAATCTCTTGTAAAAATAAAACCGTGGCGCCCCTAGACTTGTATTTAACAGATTGCATGATCGTGCTTTTAAAAATAAAAAGTACTTCAATTTACCTGAAGTACTTTAGAAATACAATCTGGATTCAAGAACTTAGGGATCAATGACATTTCTTCGATTACCAAATTTACCCTTATTCGTTTTTTCTGGAGAAGGCTTCGTTCCGGAAGGTTCTTTGGTCTTTGGTGATTCCACTTGCTGTCCAGAAGTGGGTTTTACTTGTGAAGATTCCTGATTTGACTTTTGTCGAGGAGGGAATTTCTTTTTTTGACCAGATTTTTTCTTGAAAGGCGGTTTACTTGTCTTATCAAACTTCCTATTGGATTTAAAAGAGTCACCATGATATTCAGGGCCCTTTTCAAAGCCCTCCGGCAAAGGATTTTGAGTAATGGACATTCCAATTAACTTCTCAATTCTAGCAAATTTTTGCTGATCCTTAGGGTTAACAAAGGTGATGGCCTCTCCTTCTTTATCTGCTCTGGCAGTTCTTCCTACCCGGTGAACGTAATCCTCTGGGTCACTTGGCGTATCAAAGTTGATGACTAACTCTATTCCAACAACGTCAATCCCCGGGAAATAATATCTGTTCCGATCAAGATCTTAACCGCTTTATTTTTAAATGCGGACATGATCTTCTCCCGATCTACCTGTTCCAAGTCAGAATGAAATGCTTCCACATCAAAATGCTTTCGTAAGGCTTTATACAATCCTTTGACTTTTTCTTTCGTAGAAGCAAAAATGATTACTGCCTCAAAAGCTTTTTGAGAAAGTATATGTTTAACGAGTTCCTCTTTTTGCGTATCATAAACAGAATACATGGATTGAGAAACTCCCTCTGCTGTTTTACCTAATGCAATGGAAATTTCTTCAGGTTGCTTCAGTATTTTCATACTGAATTGACGGATTTTGGATGGCATAGTAGCAGAGAAAAGAATAGTCTGCCGGTCTTTTGGGAGATAATTGACTATTTTAAGGATATCATCCGAAAAGCCCATATCCATCATACGGTCTGCCTCATCCAAGATCAAATGTTGCAGTGAACTTAAATCCATCTTACCACCTGCAAGAAGTGCAATTAATCTACCAGGCGTAGCACAACTATTTCAGCACCTGTTTCCAGAGCTTTCTTTTGCTGCTCCCAAACAATTCCATCTCCACCTCCATAAATGGGAATAGAACTAATTCCAAGGAAATAAGAAAAGCCTTGAATTTGTTGGTCGATTTGAATTGCAAGTTCACGGGTGGGAGCTAATACAAGTGTATTAAGCTTTTCTGAACCTGATTTAGAAATTTTATTAAGCACAGGTAAAATAAATGCTGCAGTTTTTCCTGTTCCTGTTTGTGCACAAGCTATCAGGTCTTTATTTTCTAAAATAACAGGTATTGCTTTTTCTTGTATCGGTGTCGGGTTTTCAAAACCCATGGCATCTAGACCTTCCTGCAAGGAAGGTTCAAAATTAAAAGAAGAGAAATCCAATGGTTGGTATGATTTTCAAAGTGTAAAAAACTGGTAAACAATCAGTTTAATTGGTGTAAATATAAGCCAATATTACGTATAAAGGCAAAATAGGCTTTTTACTTTAGAATCTTCTTGAATTCACAAAATATAAATTGTATCCAGTGAAAAACTGGAATCATTACATCATTTTGAGTTATATTTCTAATAAATCTCTAAAAAGATAAATCATGAATAGCTACCTATTTAAGCTGTTACCTAAGCTCTTGTTTGTTCTCCTATCCTTCTTTCATGTCATCCTTGCGACTGGTCAGACATTTCAGATCAAAGGAAGGATATTGGATGCAGATACCAAAGAGTTTTTAGATGGAGTAAGTGTGACACTTCGTGGGACAGCATTTGGAGAGATTTCAACTAAAGGTGGGAATTTTATGCTCGAACAGGTAGTGGGAGATAAATACACCTTAGCCTTAAATCTACCAGGCTATAACAAATTTGAGCAGAACGTTAACCTAAAAGAGGATCTGGATTTAGGTGATCTTTACATGGTTAAGTTTGGAGCTGAAGGTTCAGGAGCTGCTCTGCAAAACGATTCGAGCCAACAATATCACCAACTTGTTTAATGACCGCCCCAATATGATTGGAGGGAATATGGTTTATGGAATTCCTCCTGAACCCAAAAAGCTGGAAGGGAATAACTACTTAGACTTGAAATGGAATAGCGCTTCTCTCCTGCTCTACAGGGATCAACAGGTATTGGAAGGATTTAGAGTTCGCTATAATATCGTGTCCAATATGTTTGAATTGATGGAGCCTGAGAACAATCTTGTATCTGTCATGCCTGGACTCCGTATCCAAAATTTCGTCTGGGTGGATTCTACTTATAAAGTACCCCGATATTTTGTCAATGGAATGGACTTCAAAGATGAAGGTGCCCCAATTGCTGGCTTTTTTGAAGTTTTAGTGGATGGAGAATTACCGCTCATGAGAAGAACGATGGCAGTTTTCAAAGAATCTAATTATAATTCAGCTTTGATGGTTGGAAATAGAAATGACCAAATCATTAAAAGGAATGTGTACTATTTCTTGAAAGGTCAAGATGTAATAGAAGTCCCAAAAGGACGTAAAAAAATATTTGCCTTATTTGGAGATCATGCGGAGGAGATGGCAAATTATACCAATGAAAACAGCATTGACTTGAAAGAACCCAGTGGATTATTTCAATTGTTCACCTATTACAATTCTAAATTCCCCGGATTTAGGCCTATTATGACGCAATTGTTAGATGATACAGATACCAATTAATCAACCACCATATACCTTGTTTCATGAAAAAAATATACTTGATTGCCCTTATTTTCACCGCTTTGAACGTGAAGGGACAGGGACTTCCCGGTTTAGGAGCCGGAACTACACCCAATAACAAACCTATTCTGCATGGTAAAAACTGGGTAGCCATCACGGGTAAACCATTAGGTGCAACCGCTGGAGCCAGCATTTTCCAACAAGGTGGAAATGCCGTGGATGCAGCATGTGCCATGATTGCGGCAACTTCCACCATGTGGGACGTCTTGTCTTGGGGCGGAGAAACTCAAGCGCTGATCTATCATCCTATTGAAAAGAAAGTTATTGCTATCAATGCACTGGGATATGCTCCTACGGGAGCAACTGTGGATTTTTATAAATCTCAAGGAATGGATTATCCTCCTCAATTTGGTCCTTTGGCTGCTACTACACCAGGAACACCCGGTGGAATTATGACCATGTTAGCAGAGTATGGTACTATGAGTTTAGAACAAATCTTAAAACCATCCATGGAATTGGCAAAGGGTTATCCCATAGAGGCACAAACAGCGAATGCGATGGAGGCACAAAAGGCTAGAATTAAAGGATGGCCTTATTCAAAAAAGATTTTCTTACCTCATTTAGGAGAAGAAAGAGAGGCTCCTTCCCCAGGAGAAATTTTTGTGCAAGAAGATTTATACCAGACCCTTTCCAAACTGGTTGAAGCTGAAAAAGAAGCTTTAGCTGCAGGAAAATCTAGAAAAGAGGCTATATATGTTGCCTATGATCGATTTTATAAGGGTGATATTGCCAAAGAAATTGTAAGAGGAACTCGGGAGCAAGGAGGACTTTTTACCGAGGAGGATTTGGCTAACTGGACTGTAAAGATTGAAGAACCTCTTCATGTCAATTACAAGGGAATCGATGTGTATAAATTACAGGAATGGACTCAAGGTCCGGCCTTGCTTCAATCATTGAATATCCTGGAAAACTTTGACCTGAAGTCCATGGGGTATAATTCGGCTAATTACATTCATACGGTTTATCAAGCAATGAATTTGGCGTTTGCTGACAGGGATTTCTATTATGGTGACCCGGCATTTGTAGATTCTCCCATGGAAGGATTATTATCAAAGGAGTATGCCAAAGAAAGAGCCAAGCTAATCGGAGATGTAAACGATCCAACCATCACTGCTGGAGACCCTTATCCTTTTCAGGGAGAAACCAATCCCTATTTAGATATTTTGAATAAAAACAAAGCTTCCATTGCTGCACTTGATCCTTCCCAATTCAATAGTACCTTGGATGAGCAATTTTTAGCAGACTTTCAAAGTGGTACTACCTCTGTGGAAACTGCTGATGTAGAGGGCTGGGTAGTTTCTGTTACTCCAAGTGGTGGATGGGTTCCTGCGGTCGTGGCTGGAAATACGGGTGTTGGGCTATCCCAAAGAATGCAGAGTTTTGTTTTGGATGAAAACCTGAACCCATATAACCTACCTGAACCAGGAAAAAGACCAAGAGTAACCTTGACTCCTAGTTTAGCGATGAAAGATGGAAAGCCATTGTTGGCCTTCGCTGTACAAGGAGGCGACTCCCAGGATCAAAATCTATTGCAGTTATTCTTGAACATCGTAGAGTTCAATATGGATGTACAAGAAGCTACAGAAGCAGCTAATTTCAACTCTTATCAAATGCAAAGCTCTTTTGGAGATCATGAGGTAAGACCAGGAGCTATGGTATTGAGAAAAGACACCCCAGATTGGATCAGTAAAGAACTTTCAAGAAAAGGATATAAACTGGAATTATGGAATAAAACTTCAGGCCCATTAAATGCCATCTGGTTTGACTGGAAACATGGTAGTTTCTGGGGAGGTTCCAGTGACTACGGAGATGATTATGGCATCGCTTGGTAATAGAAAACCCATTATAGCCTTTCAAATCTTATCAACCAATCAATCTTAAAACAGTGAAAAAACACTATTTAAACCTCCTACTCCTTCCAGCTATGTTGGTAGGAGGTATTGCCTTTGGGCAGAAAAAATCAAAACCAAATCCCTTAAAACAAGAGGTAATCCATTCTGTAGATGAGCGATATGTAGATCTTACAGATTTAAGTGATAAAATCTGGTCTTTTGAGGAAATCGCATTTAGAGAAACCCAGTCAGCAGCAGCACTTTCGGATTATGCCGAAAGTTTAGGATTCAAAGTCACTAGAGGAGTGGCAGAAATCCCTACCGCATTTGTGGCTGAATATGGTTCGGGGTCTCCTGTTATTGGAATCCTTGGAGAATTTGATGCCTTACCAGGACTTTCCCAAAACAAAGTACCCTATAAAAGTCCATTGCATGAAGATGCTCCAGGTCATGGGTGTGGGCATAACTTGTTTGGTGTCGCCTCACTCGGAGCTGCCGCTGCCATTAAAGATTTGATAGCAGATGGTAAAATACAGGGTACCGTTAGATTCTATGGTACTCCTGCAGAAGAGAAATTCTTTGGTAAATTATGGATGATCAGAGCAGGGTTATTTGAAGATGTAGATGTGGTGATGGATTGGCATCCAGCTGCTGAAACCAAAACAGCAGTTCAAAAAGGCTTGGCATTAGTGGATTTCCAAGTTGAATTTACCGGCCAAGCTGCGCATGCGGCTGCAGATCCATGGAATGGGAGAAGCGCTTCTGATGCGTTGGAATTATACACCACTGGAATAAACTATTACCGGGAGCATATTAAACCTACGGTTCGGATTCATTACCATATCCAGGATGCAGGTCAGGTTGTCAATGTAGTTCCAGATTATAGCAGAATTTGGGTAAGGGTAAGAGACAGTAGCCGTGATGGATTGATGCCAGTGTACGAACAAGTCCAGAAAATGGCTGAAGGTGCCGCTATCATGGCAAATGTGGATTACAAGGTCAGTTTAATCTCTGGGATCCATGAGGTCTTGGTGAATAGAACAGGATCTGCTGCTCTCCAAAAGAATTTGGAGACTTTAGGACCAATAACTTATACAGAAGAAGAACAGGAATTTGCTAAGAAGATCCAAGAAGCTACAGGTAAACCCCAAATCGGATTGGTTTCAACCATTGAACCCATGGAAGAAACTGCTGAACATAGCATGGGCGGAAGTACTGATGTTGGGGACGTAAGCTATGTAGTACCTACCATTCGATTGTCAGCAACTACCGCTCCCAATGGAACTCCTTGGCATTCTTGGGCTGTCGTAGCAGCAGGAGGAATGTCCATAGGGCATAAAGGAATGGCCTATGCTGCTAAAGCTTTATCGATGACTATGGTGGATTTATTCCAAAATCCTGAACTAGTTGAAGCAGTAAAAGCGGATTTTAAGGAGCATTTAGGAGATTATGTCTATGAAGGAATGATTCCAGATGGACCTCCTCCCATTAATTCAAACTTGCAATAAAATCTAAAAGAGGTTGTCTATTTACTACTTTGGATTTCTCCTAGTTGGACTTTGCTCCAAATGAAAACTCAAAACGTATTAGACAACCTTTTTTTATACTTCAATAAAACCTAAATCAATCATTTTTGAGCTGAATTGAGCTGGAACTTCTACATAAATTCGAACTCCGGTGATACAGGTACATGCCAAACAAACAGCCATGGGAGACTCAGATGTAAACTTGAGCACTCGGGCATTCTTAATTCCCTCAGTTTGCAAATAATTGACCACGTCTTTACTAATTTGATTTTCAGAACCACCTTCTGGATTGATTGCCAGCCATGGATCCGAACATCCTGTTTGGTTCCAGTAAAACTCCTTTCTATTTTCATTGCCCTCAAGACAACTTTGAAAAACAAAAACAAGAGTGAAAAGAAGTAGTAAGATTTTGAGTTTACCCATTGCTTATCCGATCAGTTTACGCGATACGTCCAAGACGAAAATCGCAAGGGACTGTTAACTTGATGATTGGAATTAGCCGAAAAGTTTTTCTAAGATCTTATAAGTAATCAAATAAGTTGGCCTTACCCCTTCCATTCCAAGAGCTCCGGAAGCTAAGGTGCTTCCTGTTTCCAAAGGATTGTCAGAAGCATAGTAGGCATACAGTACTTTTACATTGGATTTGATACTCCTCCTGATTTTAGAGGCAGATTGTATGGCTTTTTGATAATGGGCGCCTTCCATTTCCAGTCCCACCGCACTCCAACTTGACTTCATGAAGTAGGTCAAAATATCCCTGTTCTGAAGAGAAGTGCCCAATACTGTAATCATAGATCCTTGGTACACACCCAAACCATAGCCTTCAAAATCAGACTTCTTTAATTCATTTTTAAAAGGGTAATTATCTGCTGTCCCCTCAAAAATATGTGAATTTGGTATCATTAAATCACCTTTTCCTCCATAAAGAATTCCTGCTTTCCCCATAATACTGGTAGACTCCACGTTCAAAGGAATAGCTTTTTCACCTTTATTAAATGGTTTTAAGAGTTCGTCAAAACATTCATAAGCCTGTTCTCCAAAAGCATAATCCATGACCACAAAAACTGGCTTCTTCCCCTCTTCTTTGGGCAGTTTAACTCCAGGAATCAACTCATCCTTTTCCAATAATGCTGTATCGATAATTTGAACGCCAATGTTGGTTCCTGATTCATCTGGTAAATCAATGAAACCATGCTTTTTAGCATAGTCATAGATGGCTTTTCCTTTATTGGATTTGGCATTCACACTGATGTCCATCACCACTTTCTCTATTTCCTCATAGCTCTTTAAGCTTAATAGTTGGTGTCCATAAATGGTATTCAATACCGAATGAAGGTTAGCGGAAATCACATGTAAAGGTCTTTTAAGGAGCTCATGCTTATCCAGGGCAAGTTTTATTCTTCTAGCCCAAAGTTCACCATAGACATGATGTCCTACACGTTCTCTTAATGTGGCCGAAAATGAAATCTCCCGATCCAAATTTTTAGTCTTTTCCTCTAATGCAAGCCTACCCATGTGGTAAACAATGCTAAATAGACTATTTGAATTAGAGGATTTTTCAAATTTATCCACAGCACTTTTGGTCTCCTCGAATGTCCTTCCTATTAAATGGCTCAAATAAGCACTTGCTGCTTCTTTTTCAAAAGGCTCGCCAGCGTCTTCTTTTTTGACCAATTCTTCTAACATGATCCAGTTTTGGGAGATTTTTCCTTTTGGATCCGTGCTATTATTTAGAATCTTTTTCGACTCAATAAATAAGAAAGTAAGGTGGGTTAAAATATCATAGATATCTGATCTTCCTCTTGTCATTTCCACATACATCACATGATCATCCAATCGATAGCAATTTCTTTTCCTTTTTGGAGGCACAATTGGAGTCAAATGAGAAGTTTCATATCCCTCTCTACTGATTAGGCGAACGTAGCGACATTCTTCAATTCCTCTGGGAAGCCTTTCCATTACGTAAAGTAGCCCATCCAATTCAATTTTTTCAGTGTCTGTAATGGTTCCATAGATTTCAGGACTCAGTACCATCAACGCATTGACAAGGCTCTCACCGGAAATACCCATAGGCTTATAACTACCTCTAGTGAAAAGGTGCCTCATGGTGATATACATCTTTTCAATGGCGGATCTAGATTCCTGAGCTCTTGTTCGCTTCATTGTAAGCATATTTACACATTAAAATTATTTCAAACTTTCCTTAAAGAATTTCTCCAATTTGTTCACTTTAGGTTTGATCACAAATTGGCAATAGGGCTGATGTCCATTTCGGTTATAAAAATCCTGATGATAGTTTTCAGCAGGATAAAAGCTCAGCAGAGGAGCTATTTCTGTCACAATAGGAGTATCAAAAACATTAGACTCATTCAATTGTGATTTGAGATCACTAGCAATGGCCTTTTGAGTTTCATTGGTAAAATAGATCGCAGAACGATATTGGGGGCCGGAATCGGCCCCTTGTCTATTTAATGTAGTTGGATCATGTGTCGCAAAAAACACTTCCAAAATCTTATGGAGGCTGATGATTTTAGGATCAAAATATACCTGCACTACCTCAGCATGCCCTGTGGTACCTGTACAGATTTGATCATAGGTAGGTTGTGCGATGAGGCCATTTGAATATCCAGACACCACCGACTCTACTCCTTCTAATCGCTGAAATACTGCTTCTGTACACCAAAAGCAACCTGCACCTAAGGTGATTAATTCCAAACCTTCTGGGATGGATATTTCTGTTTCCGGTAATTTCAAATCCTTATCCATGATTCATTTTTGTTTGAAATAGAACAGATGATTTAGGATTTAGGTTTGCCCAAACATCTTATTTTAATTGCCCGGTTAACAATGTCCTGATATAAGTCCTCTGATCCTTGACCTTCTAGTTCAATTGTACTTTTCTGAAGTAAAGATCGGATGAGCGAAACTAATTCTGGATAAAAATGCCTCCAGTCTTCTGGGTACATTTCCTGAATGATCAAATCTGGGTAAAAGAAGGACCTTTTCTTTTTCCTGCACATTTCCAAAAGGGCTGTCTTCAGGATATCCATTTTATTAATTACAAATCATTACAAATGCCGGAGGCAAATTCTTTAAAGTAAAACTTGACTTCACAGAACTGAAATGTTTTTTGAATAGACCTTTCAATAAATAAGAATAACATATCTGAATAAAATATCCGCTGCTGCTTAGTGCACTTCTGCTTTGTCTTAAAATTTCATCTCTAATTTCAGGTGAGATAAAACTAAAAGGCAAGGAAGAAAAAATATAATCCACCTTTTTCCCCTCTAAATACAAGTGAATATTCTCAGCAGAATCATTGATGATTTTCACATTTTCTTGAGGAAATTGCTTTTTCATGGCATCACAAAAAGAAGTGCTGATTTCAAATACCAATAATTCAGCATCGGGTGCCAACCGGTCCACAATTCCTTGTGTAATGCTTCCGTCTCCACCTCCCATTTCAACAATGAGTTTTGCATCTGAAAGATCAGAATAAGAAAGCATTTTATTTACTAGCGATTTTGAACTAAAAGTCAACGCACCAGTAGTGCTCAAATTGCTGTAAAGTTCAAATAGAAGATCTGTTTTACTCATATAATTGATTTGACAGGTTGAAGATACCCGATTTTGCCCTATCTTTTCAGTCTTCACTCAAAAAGTTATAGATCAATTATGGCCCAAAAAGCCGAAATCAGGTCCAATTTACCCCTGAAAATTCAAACCACCCTAAGATTCTTCTGGGGGATGGGAATTGTCTTTTTATTTCTAATGCTGATTATCAGGATTTTAGAATTAAAATTAGTATTTGACAACCACCTGTTAAATTTCGAAATATCTGATGTTATCCTAGGAAGCTTATTGGAGGATGTAGGTTGGTACCTCTATTTTATGGGCTTACTGTTGATGGTGCATCTAGTAGTTAGTTTGTTTTCACCAAAGCTTGGAAGAGGATTAACTCTATTGATTTTTGTATTGACCATTATTATCCATGTGGCACTAATAAGTTACTTTCTAAAAACGCTATTGCCACTAGGAAGTGATGTTTATGCCTACAGTATGGATGACCTACTAGCTACCGTGCAGGCCTCAGGACAATTAAACTTCCTTACTGTTTTCCTAGGCATAGTTGGAGCCATCCTACTAGGACTGATCCTGTCCTTGGGTTACCGATTCATCAAACTATCGCTTAAATCTTATTTGGTTGTCAGTGGGCTTACGTATGTATTTATTTTCTTTTATGTGTTCTTCCCGATCACAGATACCAGCTCCGCAAATGAGAATAAAAGCAATGTGCAGGTAAACAAAACTCATTTCTTAACGCAAGCTTCATTCAATTACTTCATGTTTGATGACAATTATTACTTTGATTTTTACCTAAGGCCTTCTGGCAATGATCTAGTGGTCAAAAAAGATTATTTTGATGATATCTATCCCTTTTTGCATCGTGCAGAATATCCAGATGTATTAAGTCCTTATTTTGATAGCTTGGAGTCCAAACCGGATATCGTGTTCATTTTATTCGAAAGTTTAGGAAGAGCCTATTCGGGTAGGGATGCCTATTTGGGAAGCTTCACTCCTTTCTTAGACTCTTTGGCCGAATCCAGTTTAGTATGGGAAAATGCCATTTCATCTACAGGTAGAACATTTGGAATACTCCCTGGGACCATGGCCGGTTTGCCTTTTGGGAAAAATGGGTTTTTGGAGTTTTCTCCCAACTATCCTCATCATGAGACCATTCTTAGTATTTTAAAAGAGAATGGCTACGAATTGAATTTCTTTATTGGAGCAGATCAAAACTTCGATAATGAAGGGAGTTTCCTGAATTATCAAGAAGTGGATTTAATAGTGGATCAACAAAGTTATGGTCCTGAATATGAAAAAACACCTTCTGAATCTGGCTTTTCATGGGGATACCCCGATAAGGCCATGTTTTCTAATGGGCTAAGCAAATTACCCCCATCCGATGAATCTCCTCAATTGCGTATTTTTCAGACCCAGACCTCTCATGACCCTTATATCGTTCCCAATCCAGAAATCTATCAACCTAAACTGCGAAATTACTTATCGAATGAACTAGGTTTTAGCGATTCCAAAGTCAGTGACTATCTATCCTACGAGAATATTTATATGACTTTGCTATATGCGGATGATGCAGTTCGGGATTTCTTCCATGAATATAAAAAAAGGCCCGAGTTTGAGAATACCATCTTCATCATCACAGGTGACCACCGGCTACCTGAAATCCCAATGGCTACTCGTCTGGATCGCTTCAGAGTACCTTTGATTATCTATTCACCAAAACTCAAGGGGCCAGAATCATTTAAAGGTGTGGTTTCCCACTGGGAAATTACCCCTTCTATTTTATCCTTCCTCGAAAAACAGGTGAATGTAACCCTACCTGAAGAACTGATCTGGCAAGGCCAGGTATTGGACACGGCTACCACATTCCAGTCCAATATTGCCATGCCTTTGATGAGAAATAAAAACCAATTACTCGATTACATTCATGGAGAATATTTCTTGTCAGATGGTCAATTATTCATCGTAACAGATGGATTGAATATTGATCCTATAGTAGATACTCAAAATCTCAATAGGATGACGGGAGAATTTGAAGAGTTTAAAAACAGGAATAATTACCTAATCCAAACCAATAAGTTGCTTCCCGAAGATCTTCCTGAAAATTAATTTTTGGAAGTATAGGCATCTTCCAGAATTTTCGAAGTAAGAGGATAATAATAGTTCCAGAAAAAGCTCTCTCGGTCGGTATAGTCAGTTACCAAGTGCAGTCCTTTCCAAAAAAATGGAAGTCCTGTAAATTTAGAGGAACCTAAATCTACCCGTAAATCGGAATAATCACCTGCTAGGTAATACAATTTTCCTTTGCCATTATCCTTGACTACAGATGCGGGAAAAAAACGAGGCAATCCCATACTTCTCAATTTTTCCAACCCTTCGGACGTAGGATTGATATCGTAATAGGAAATAACTTTGTAATCCCGCTCGATCAAAACCACATCAAACCAATCCGGATAGGGCACTACTTCAGGTAGCAATTCACTTAATGGATTGATCCTTTGGGAACGTATTAACGGTATTTTATTTTGGTAATCTTCCTCAAAGGAAAGGCCCTCTATCCTACCATCTTCATGAATGAAAACCAAACCTGGCCCAGAAGGCAACCAATTCCCATCATGTTGTTTTTTGTATTGAAATTTAATCCAATTGGGCACATCGGTATTCAATAATGTGTCCATTTCATCAAAATACCTACCAATCCAGCCTGTCCACTGAATGCCCATTATGTTTTCAAATTCGGTCCTATTTTCCTTGGATGTAGGGCTTGCCATGGTATTGAATTCAGCTACAAGGGTTTTCTCCTTATTTTTTGCCTCACGTATCAATTCAATATCTTTCTCATCCAACCCTCCATAGATTTTCTTGGGAACTAACGTGATCGAATTATTTTCCTCTTGTTCAGTCGCCTCCATTACCCCATAGGTATCCGTTATGAAAACCAAATCCAGGTTTGATACTTTATCCTGAATCATTTGGGATGAATAGTTGGAAAGATCTTTAACTTCTGGTTTGGGCTTCTCTCCAGCAGGATAATAACCCAAATAATCCACCTTCCTATCGTAAAAAGTCTGATCCCTTTTTGTGTATTTCTGATGGTTTAAAACCCAAAACAAACTGCTATGTTCTACCAAGCCAGGCCCTAAAACTGTCTTATCAATGATCAATAAATTCAGGTTTCTTTTAGGATAAAATTCCCAAATCCCATAACTAATCAATGGAAACAACACAAAGATGCCAATAATAGGCAATGCGCGCTTGAGATAGATTTTTAATTCTTCTGAGATCATATGAGAGTTCCTTAAAATCTATATTCCAAACCTAAAGTGAAATTGAGGTCATTCCGAAATTATCCGTACTGATTTCATCCTTGCTATATCCTGTGTAAGCAGAAATCAGAAATCGAGGACTGATCAATTGTTGGTACCCTAACCTAGCACGATAAGAGTTCAATAATTGACTCTGATCTCTATTTTCCTCATCTGGAGATACTCCAGAACTTAATTGAATACTGAAGAAGTCCTCAGCAGTTTTGAAATAATACCTAGCTTGAAAATTAGCCGATGTACTCACCTTTCCATCATAAGGAATGACGTTCGCGCGTAAGTTCAACCACCAGTTTCCTACATATTTACCCAATGATCCTGTGATGATATGGGTCGCTTCTGAGAATCCCAGGTAACGATAGCCACCTTCTAGCTCCCAGGCTTTGTTCAAATTGAAATAGATGGAAGTTCCAAATCGAAATTTGGGAAAGAAACTTGCCCCTGATCCTCCAATATTGATATAGGCATAAGCTTTTTCGCCTAATGAAGGGTAAGCATCCAGTTCAAATAGCGTTCCTTGAGAATCAAATCTTGAAGATTGAGTTACTCTTGTTATCAAGGATCCCGTCAATTTGGTTCGTGTTCTTCCATAAAATGAAAAGGTATTCCATGGAGAAATGGCACCATTGAAATTATCGTAATCATAAGTGACACCCACAGCATTGGTCCTTCTCAGTCGCTGCAGGTTATTCATATATCCCAGTAATCCCTCTTGATTATAATCCTTTTCAAAAGCTCCTCTGCAATTTCATATGCTTCATCATAAGACTCCCTGAAATAATATAGGCGAGACTCTTTGTACTTCAAATTATCAGGTAACCCTTCATTGAAGTTGGATTTAGCTTTAGCAAGAACTTCATCAGCTTGATCATAGTCTCCTGCCCACATCAAATTATCCAAATACGCTGAATATCCATCAGAATAAATGGGTGATGCAATGATGGCACGTTCTAAGTAAATAGAGGCAGAATCATTTTTTCCCTCCCAAGCATAACTTCTTCCTACTAGAATCAAAATATCTGCGTAGTCAGGATATTTTTCTAAAGCCCTAAAAGCAATTTTTCTTCCCTCCTGGTATTTTTTGTCAAATATGAGTGTTCTTGCTTCTTTCAGTAGCTCATCAGGGTCGAATGAATCCTGGGCCATCAGTGAACCAAAACTTAAAAATGCAAGAAGAAGTAGGGATACATTTTTTTTCATGGATTAAACATTCGTTTCTGGTTCAAATTTCTTTCGATCTTCAGATTTTTTAAATCCAGTCCGGATCATCTGGCCCCATCCTCCTTTACCTTTGATAAAGTCAATATGGCCCCTCAATCCCCATAAGACTACCTTTGGATGAATGATAAATGGTTCAATTAATACGGTGAATATTAATTTATTGAGGTCCTTTCTATCCTTGTAATTGTGAAATGCGATTTGTTCATATAAAATGCTGAACGAGGAAACCAATAAGGAAAGCAGGTACAGCATGGAATACAATGCGATGAAATAGAAGGCGCTGAAATCACCAATAACGATCAAAGTCAAGGTATAGAGTACACCCAAAAGCTCCACAATAGGTGCAAATTTTTCAAATGCACTCCAATAGGGATAAGAAAGTACCCCCAACACTCCATACCTTGGATTCAGTTTTACCACCTTATGAAGTTGTAAGGTTTCAATGGTTCCTCGAATCCATCGGTTTCTCTGACGGGACAAAACAGACACATCTTCAGGCACTTCTGTCCAACATAATGGATCAGGTACAAAACCCACTTTATAAGGGATTTTACGTTCTTCCATGTACCGACGCATCCTTACCACTAATTCCATGTCCTCTCCCACAGTTTTGGGGAAATAACCTCCTACGGCTAATACCAAATCTCTTTTAAAAAATCCAAAAGCACCAGAAATCAGCATAAGACCATTAATTCTGGTCCATGCCATCCTTCCCATCAAAAATGCCCTGAAATATTCTATCACCTGAAATCTTCCTAGGAGGGTATTTGGTATTCGATAGTTGGTTACGGTGCCATCTTGAACATCACAGTTATTTGCAATACCGATGGCGCCCCCTACTGCAATTACTTTTCTGTTGGTCTCCTCCATAAATGGTCTGACCATTCTGGTAAGTGACTCATGGGAAAGAATACAATCCACATCGATACAGGAAATGATTTCCATGGAAGCCAAATTGATTCCAGAATTTAATGCATCGGCCTTTCCCCCATTTTCCTTATCGATGACCAACAGTTTGCTAAAAGATTCATTTTTAGATTTATAAACACCTTTTACAGGTTTACATTCAATTTGGTAATTGTATGCGTAATTGGTTTTAACCAACTCGAATGCATCAATCAACTTTTGAAGGGTATCGTCTTTCGAACCATCGTTGATGATGATCACTTCAAATTTCCCATAGTGCAAGGACATTAAACTCTTTGCATTCTGTACGATATTTTGGGCTTCATTATAAGCCGGTGCCACGATGGAAACTCCTGGAGCTATAGGGGAAGTAATAATATCTTGATAATCAGCAAAGCGATTTCTACGTAAATGATCCCTTAACTCCAAGGCACTCAAAAACATGGTAGTCAGGTAAATAATGATTACCGAAAAACTCACTACTAGGAAAAAAACTCCTAATACCTCCAATAGAAAATAAAATAGGAAACTATACATGCTGTAAAAGTGGGTCTACAAGGTGAGCATGTATTTGGTTCAATTCCAAGTCATTTGATTTGGAGATATAATCCTGATACATGGATTGATCCAGCTTCATTAGATTTTCTAAGAATAGCATCTTCAATTGAAAATTGGGTTGTTCATTTAATAGCTCAATTAAAATGTGGGCCGACACTTGATCCCCAATCACCCCAGAAGCTTTTGCTGCGGCTACGACAAGATCTGGGTTTTCCGACCTCAGACATTGATTGACGAAAGTTGCCTCCGTATGAATCCCAATGATTTGATAGGTTTTTAAAATCTCTATTTTTTCTACATCATCTACATTTGGGGCAAGCTCTGCTAATTGTCCTACCAATTCAACCCGACCAAGCATTCTTACCAACTTGTATCCAAATAGTCTGATAGTTTGATTTTCACCATAAAATAGGGTGTCTATTTTCAAAGACTTTTGAATATGTAAGTATTTAATTATCCGCAAATAATTCATCTGCTGCCACCTGGATAATGGGTAGGACTGTTTTTTAATCGTGGATAAATCAACTTTTTCAGACAAATTTAACAGCGTTGCGATGGATTGAGAACGGATGTAAAAGTTGGAAGCATTAGTCAACTCCCTCACCTGCGGCAAGGCTTCCACCAGGTCCATTTCATTGATTTCCACCAAACCTCTAGTCACTATATCCCATCTTTTACTGTTAAGGTTTTGAATGGAAATAACATCCAATTTAAATTTCTTGTAAAGTGATTTTAGCTTATCCTTAAAATCCCCTTTCATCTTTTTATTCAAAGAGATGATTTTTTCAATCAATACTTCTTTAAATAGTTTTTCTTAAAATCCTTTTCTGGGAAAATGGTGTAAATATCAGCATCACTCATTGATTCGATCTCCTCTTCCGATTTTTCAAAAAGGACTTCCGATAATGGACCGATGATCTGAGCTTCATATTTATCTTTTAAAGCTTCGATTTTGGAATGTCTGGTTTTGATCACCACCATGAAAAGAATCATTCCAATGGCCATGATTAAAAAGAATACGATTAAACTTACTACGATCACTAATTTGTAATCAGAGAAAAAGTGAAATCTATATTTTACCATGGGTTCATAGGGAATCAAATTGGCCAACATCACCAACTCATCCCCTACTTCAGGGCTTGATTCAGGAATAAAAATATCCTGATTTCTCCAAAGGTTACTTACATAATCTTGGGTAGCTTGGAAGTCCGAAATTTCTTCATAAACCAAAAACTCTGGTTGAAGCATGGGGGGATCAGCCGAAAGGTATCCTGCCCCAGCAGCATACCAAGAAGAGAAATTAGGATAGGCTTTTGAAACCCAGGTTGTATTATCAAGTTGACTGAATTGAAAGGTAGAATCTGCCAATAAGGCTTCATAACCTTCTTTCAATTCCAATTTAAACCTGTATTCCAAAGAAGGAATTTCTTCTTGTTGTTCTAAAAACTTAAAAAAGCTGGTGGAATCCCTATAGGGTAAACTGTCTTGGGCATAAGACTCTCCAAGACTGATCGTATATACAAGAACAATACATAAACCTAGCGTAAAGAGTTTTCCCATATATTACCTAATAATACGTTTTACCCGAATTGCTAATTCATTGGGATTAAAAGGCTTTGGAATAAAATCAGCCACGCCGAGGTTAAATGCTTCCAATACAATTTTTTCCTCTTCACCTAAAGAACTCAATACAATGATGGGAGTGTCTGGTTTATTTTTTCTTGCATAGTGAATGATTTCAATGCCACTCTTAAAGGGCATCATCACATCTGTAATGATTAAATCTGGATCAAAACTTTCAATAGCTTTGGTCCCTTCATTACCGTCTTGAACAAGATGAGTGATATACCCATCTTTTTAATCAATCAACCCACTAAGCTAGAAATCAATAAATCATCCTCAATAATCAGGATTTTTTTCATAATAATCAGGGTGAACTGGTGCTTAAAGATAACATACTACAACTAATTACAATAAGGATTTACCATTCAAATATTTTTTTCAAACGGTGAATGTATTTAGAGTTTAAGAAATAGTATTTCAAACACCTTGAATAGCCATTAATCAAAAAAATAGCTACAAAAAATAATTAACAAAGGATTCTGTGAAGCCTTTTGTTAGCTTGCTAGATATGTTTAACCATCAATCAATATGAAAAAAACACTACTAAAAGCAGGTGTTCTAGGTTTATTGGTCGCTGGATGGTTTTCTACCAACTCTCTTTATGCACAAAGTGATCCTACAGGTAAAAAACCCGTCACCAGCACCTATGCAATTACAAACGCAACAGTAATCACGGCACCTGGCTCATCTGGAACGAAAGCTACGGTTCTGATTAAGGACGGAGTCATTCAAGGAGTAGGCTCCAACTTGAACATACCCTCAGAAGCCCAAGTTATCGCAGGAGATTCACTATTCATTTACCCTGGATTTATCGATGGAGGAAGTGATGCAGGAATTACTGCACCTAAAGATCCGGAAAGACCTAAAGATTTTGTATCATCAAATCCTCCAGATGAAATTGCAGGGATAACTCCCTGGAGATCTGCCGTGGATCAGTTTGCCGCAGATGATAAAAGTGTAGAAGATTTCAGAAAAGCTGGTTTTACAGTGGCTCAGATTTTACCGGATGGTGGAATGATAGCCGGAAAAGCTGCAGTGGTGGTTTTCGGTTCTGAATATTCTACCAACATCTTGAAAACAAATACTGCCTTGGTCTCTAGTTTTAGAGGCGCCAGAGGAATGTACCCTGGCACTGCTGTAGGTGTCATGGCCAAATTTAGAGACATCTTTCAAAACACAAAGTTATCTCAAGGCAGAAGCAATCAATACCAGACAGCTTCTGGAGTAGTAAGACCTGAATTCAATCCTACGTACCAGGCGATGATGGAAGTAATCAATGGGCAAATCCCAGTGATGTATACTGCACCCTCTGAGTTGGAAGTAAGAAGAGCATTGAGCTTACAAAAAGAATTGGGCTTTAAATTGATCCTAACTGGTTTAAATGATTATGCCAATGTGATCGATGTGATTAAAGCCGCAAACGTTCCTGTGTTAATCAGTTTGGAAATTCCAGATGATAAAGCGATCAAAGCTCAAAAAGAAGAGGTAGATGAAGCTACCAAAGCGCAATATTCCAGAGTTCAGGAAGCATATGATAACGCGATCAAGCAAGCTGGCTTATTGGAAGAAGCAGGAGTTCCATTTGCATTCACTACCAAAGGCACCAAATCCGGAGATGTGATGAAGGCTCTTAGCTCAATGATTGAGCATGGACTTAGCGAAGAAGGTGCGTTAGCTGCTTTAACAACTAACGCAGCCAGCGTCTTGGGAATGAGCAGAGTAGCAGGTACCATAGAAAAAGGTAAAATGGCCAATTTGGTAATTACTACTGATCAACTATTTGCAGAAGACAGCCAAATCAAGCATGTGGTGGTTGATGGGTATATTTTTGATTTTGATACCAAACCAAAGAAAAAAGCTAGCAACGGAGATGCTGAAGGTGCTGCCAAAGTTGCAGGCAACTGGAATTACGAGACTGAATCACCTGCTGGAAGTTCTGGAGGTACTTTTGAAATTGTTCAAGATGGATCCAGTTATACGGGTACCATTACCTTGGACAACCCTGCTGGAGCGGGTAAAATAAACACTGATTTAGAAGATATCAATGTCAATGGAAAGAACCTGACATTCTCCTTTAATATCGATGCAGGTGGAAATGAAATTACCATCAATGTATCTGGAGAAGTAGAAGGAGAAAGTTACGATGGCACCATGTCGGTTGCTCAATTCGGTTCATTCCCTTTTACAGCAACACTTAACCCAACCTTAATCGCAATCAAGTAAAGACATGAAAAAATTCAATTATTTTCTTGCTGCTTTGTTGGGACTGAGTATTACTTATGCTTCAGCTCAAACCAAAAAAGGTAGCGTACTGATAAAAAATGCAACCGTATTGACCGTAACTGAAGGAACTCTGGAAAATTCCGATGTTTTGGTTCAAGACGGGATCATCAAACAAGTGGGTCAAAACCTTTCAGCTCCTTCCGGAGTGGAGACGGTGGATGCCACTGGTAAATACCTGATGCCGGGTATCATCGATGCACACTCCCATGTGGCATTAGATGTAGTCAATGAAGCCACTGCTCCAATTGTTGCAGAGGTAAGAATGAGAGATGTAGTGAACCCATTCGAAGTAGGAATCTACAGAGCTTTGGCAGGTGGTGTAACCATCTCCCATGCCATGCATGGTTCTGCCAATGTAGTGGGTGGACAAAACGTTACCTTAAAGCATCGTTGGGGTTCGGAAGATCCGGCTGATATCATCATGCAAGATGCACCAAGAACGATCAAATTTGCATTAGGTGAAAATCCCACTAGAGTGCATGGTAGAGGAAGAGGAATCCAACCAAGAACCAGAATGGGTGTGGAAGCTATCTTAAGAAATGGATTCAACGAAGCGTTACAGTACAAGAAAGCTTGGGAAGATTACAATCAAGCATCCTCTCAAAAAGGAAATACGCAAGTTGCTCCAGAGTACGATGAGCGTCTCCAGACTTTAGTTGATATCCTAGATGGAAAAATCATCATTCACTGTCACTCTTATAGAGCGGATGAAATTTACATGTTGATCAATGTGGCAAGGGACTTTGGTATTGACAAACTGGTTTTCCAGCATACCAATGAAGGCTTTAAAGTAGCCCCTGAAATTGCAGAATATACCATGGGCGCTTCTGTATTTGCAGACTGGTGGGCTTACAAGTTTGAGGTGTACTACTCTACTGCATTCAACGCAGCAATTCTAACTGAGAACGGTGCGATTACTTCCATCAACTCTGATTCCGCTGAATTGATCCGTCACCTATACCATGAAGCTGCAAAAACCCAGCGCTATGGGGGTATGACGGATGAACAGGCGCTTTCTATGATTACGATCAACCCAGCAAGACAATTGGGAATTGCTGACAAAGTAGGTTCTATTGAAGTAGGTAAGCAAGCTGATCTGGTCTTATTTGAAGGTCATCCTTTATCCGTATATGCAGTACCTCAGCAAACCTATGTTGACGGAGTAAAATACTTTGATATCGAAACAGACGAAGATGATCAGCGATTAAGAGTAAGTCCTACTGAAATGGTAGAACCGATCTATATGATTGAGGAAGATCATCAATGTATGCAGGGAACAGAGTTGTATTTCTCTGACATTTCCAAAACTTTATTTAACATCAATTATTAATTCTCCAAAATCAATAGAAGACATGAAAAGAATGACTAAAGCCTTTTTCGCCTTCCTGATGGCCTTTTTGCCACTAATGGCAATGGCTCAGATTGATGGGGAATTTGTAAAACCTCGTACAGGAAAGTTCTTGTTGCAGAATGCAACCGTGGTGACCATCACCAAAGGCACATTATCCAATACTTCGGTATTGGTAGAAGATGGAAAAATTGCCCAAGTGGGAACAAATATCTCCGCAGATGGAGCAGAAGTGATCGATTGCACTGGAATGTTTATCTATCCAGGTATGATTGACAGTGGCACCAGACTAGGTTTGGTGGAAGTAAGCTCGGTAGCAGAAACCAATGATTATTCTGAAGTGGGGAATGTATCTCCTAATATGCAGGCCTTGACCGCAGTCAACCCTAATTCTGAAGCCATCCCGGTTACCCGAGTTTCTGGAGTTACCACAACATTAACGGTTCCTTCAGGCGGATTATTCCCTGGTACTGCTGCATTGATCAATTTAGTAGGATATACTCCGGATCAAATGTATGCTGGTTTCAAGGCTGTTGTGATGAACTTCCCTTCTTCAGCTAGAAGAGGAAGATTTGATAGAAGATCAGACGATGACATCAAAAAGGATAATGAAAAAGCTCTAAAAGAAGCCAATGAGGTTTGGGAAAAAGCAAAGACCTATCATCAGCTTAAAAGTTCAGGCGCTACTTTAGAATACTATCCAGAAATGGATCAGATGGCAAAAGTAATTTCTGGTGAATTACCTATGATGATCGAAGTAAATGCAGCTGGCGACATCCAAAATGCTTTGAAGTGGATTGAAGGTAAAGATGCAAAATTCATCTTCTCGGGTGTAGCGGAAGGATGGAGAGTAGCAGATGAAATTGCCGAAGCAGGAATACCGGTTTTGGCAGGTCCAGTACAAGAACTTCCTACCCGTCAGTCAGATCGTTATGATGCTGCTTACACCAATCCTGGTAAAATGGCGAAGGCTGGTGTGAAAGTCGCGATTAGAACCAACGAAGAAGAAAATGTAAGAAATCTTCCTTTCCATGCTGCTTTTGCAGCTGCTTATGGAATGGGAAAAGAGGAAGCCTGGAAAGCAGTAACCATCTATCCTGCTGAAATCTTCGGTTTATCGGATATGTATGGTTCCGTGGAAGCGGGCAAAGTGGCCAACTTGATCGTTTCTACCGATGATCCATTTGAGACAAAAGCTCAAATTATGCATGTATTCATCAATGGATATAGAATTCCATTATCTAATAGACATATCAGATTATACCAAGAGTTTTTGGAGCGTTCTCCAGGACTTAAGGCAAATTAAGATCTATTATTTCCAATAAAACTATAGTAAGCCCCAACTGTCAGGTTGGGGTTTCTTGTAGTTTTTTTTTGCTTTATATTCCCGCATGAAGAAAAGCTATTCTTTACTGATCCCCCTACTCTCTCTTGCTTTTGCCTGTCAACAAAACCATGACAAAGAAGTACAAGATTTAATTGAATCTTATCGCTCAGAATTGGCTCCAGACAAACGTGTGGCACTCTGGAACATTCAATTCGAAAATGATTCGTTGAAAGGTGAAACAGACCAAATAGCAGGTTTGGGAAACTTTCTTGCCGAATTGAATCAGCAGGAAATCAAATTTGTAAATGCGGTCAATCAATTGCCTGATGAAGGCCTAGGTGATAACACCAAAGCATTGGTGACCATCTCAGTTGCCAATATCAGGAGCAGCCCCAAGCATTCAGCAGAATTGGCTACCCAAGCATTGATGGGTACTCCATTGAATGTATTGAAAGAGTCAGATGGATGGTTTTTGGTGCAAACTCCAGATGGATACTTATCATGGGTAGATCGTGCTGGGATCCAATTGATGAGCCCTGAAGAGTTAGATGAATGGCATGTTCAACCGAAAGTGGTTTATACCAAATTAACTGGCCATGTTTGGACCAGTCCTATGCAAGAAGAAATGGTTTCTGATGTAGTAGCTGGAGATATTTTGACTTTGGAAGGAGAAAATCATAATTACTTGGAAGTTAGCTTACCGGATGGTAGATTAGGCTATATTCCGTCCAGTGAAAGTATGTTGATGGAAGATTGGCTGGCTACCAGAAGTACTAATCCGGATCAATTGATTTCTACCGCCAAGCAAATGCTAGGCGTACCTTATTTGTGGGGAGGCACTTCCATCAAAGGAGTGGATTGTAGTGGGTTCACCAAAACCATTTATTACCTCAATGGACAAGTGATTCCAAGAGATGCATCTCAACAAGTCCATGAAGGAGAAGAAGTAGATACTGATAAAAACTGGGGAAATTTAGAAGTAGGTGACCTCCTATTCTTTGGAGAGAAAGCCACCGAAGATAAAAAAGAGCGAGTGGTCCATGTCGGAATGTGGATTGGAAACAATGAATTCATCCATTCCAGAGGCAGAGTAAGAATCTCAAGTTTTGACCCAAATAGCCCCAATTTCGATGAGTATGAACTCAATCGATACTTAAGAACCAAACGAATTATCAACCAAAAATCTGACGGGGTTATTTCCGTCTCCGAACTTTTAACCAATGAGTAAATTTAAATTCAGCCCCAAGAAATCCTTGGTAGTAGGAACCTTGGCTTTAGCACTTTCTGCTCAAGCTCAAGATGGTTTTTTTCAAAGTCATTTGGAGAAGCAGAAGGCGATTGAAAAAGAGTACCTGGATGCAGTGGATTTTAGCAGTTTCAAGGTACACTTGAAAGAAATTACGAAGAACCCACATATTGCGGGAACTCCAGAAAATGAACTGGTTCAGCAATACATGGCTAAGGTAATGACGGATGCTGGCATGGATACAAAATTGTATCCTTATGACGTATACTTACCCAATCATCCGGGAGAATCCCATTTAGAAATCGTATCTCCAGTGAAAATGACGCTTTCCCAACAAGAAGCGATTTTGGATGAAGATCCCTTTTCTTCGGATAAGCGATTGTACTTAGGGTTCAATGCCTTCTCTGGTTCAGGAGATGTGACCGCAGAAGTGGTATATGTCAATTATGGAACTAGAGAGGACTTTGCGAAACTCAAAGAAATGGGGGTTGACTTGACAGGAAAAGTGGTGATCGCTAGATACGGGGGCAACTTCCGTGGATATAAAGCCAAGTATGCGGAAGAAGCTGGAGCCATTGGGTTAGTGGTCTATACAGATCCGAAAGATAATGGGTATGTGAGAGGAGATGTTTATCCAGATGGTCCTTATTATAATGAAACCACGATCCAAAGAGGTTCTATGTTGACCTTGGACTGGACCGGAGATCCATTGACTCCCAACGAGCCAGCCTTGCCTTTAGACGGGGATAAAAAAGTTAAAAGATTGGATCCCAAAGAGGTGGATTTCCATACCATCCCAGTAACACCTATAGGATATGGTGCTGCCAAAGAAATTTTGTCAAGAATGAAGGGGCAGGCTGTTCCTGAAGCTTGGCAAGGAGGTTTACCATTTGATTATAAAATCGAAGGTGGCTCTGATTTGAAAGTTCGTGTTATGGTAGATCAACCAGTTGATTTTATTCGTGCGAATAATGTGGTTGGTACCTTCAAAGGTTCTAAATATCCTGACGAATGGATCATCTTGGGTGCCCATTTTGATGCATGGAGTTTTGGTGCCACTGATCCTAATTCAGGTACTGCGATGCTACTTACCCTAGCGGAGGCCATCGGCAAATTGGTGAAAGAAGGAAAAGCACCGGAAAGATCTATTATGATTGGACATTGGGATGCAGAAGAGCAAGGAGTGATCGGTTCTACAGAATGGGTAGAGCATATGAGAGATGAATTAAAAGCAAATGCCGTAGCCTATATGAACTTTGATGGCGGAGTGAATGGAAGGAACTTTGGTGCATCTGCTGCTCCTACCTTAAAGAAAATCATCATGGATGCGGCCAAAGATGTAGCTTATCCAGGTTCTTCCAAAACAGTTTATGAAGTTTGGGCAGGAAAAAACAAGGAACCAAGAATGGGTAACTTAGGTGGTGGTTCAGACCATATTGCCTTTTATATGCATGTGGGCGTACCAAGTCTAGGTGGTGGTACTGGAGGAATGACTCCATACCATTCTAACTATGATAATTTCTACTACTACAGCAAATTCGTGGATCCTAGCTTTAAAATGGGTGGAACTGTTGCTCAAGTATTTGGTTTGGTAGCTTTAAGGCTTGCCAATGGAGATGTAATTCCTTATGATGTGCCTCGCTATGCACAGGATCTGAAAGGTCATTTCGAGAACGCTGTGAAGAATGTTCAAACCATTGCTCCGGATTTCCAAGAATTTGATCAGGCAAATGCTGCCTTAGCTCAATTGGAAGCAAGTTCTAAATCCTACCAAAAAGCTTTAGATGCCGCTTTGGCGAAGGGGACAATATCTGATAAAGAATTAAAGAAAATCAATGAGGAATTGATCGGATTAGAGAAAAGCTGGATTGATCCAAAAGGGATGTACTATGGGGAATGGTACAAATCCTTATATGTATGTAACGATCCGTTTTCCGGTTATGCTTCTTGGATCTTACCGGGAATCCAGTATGAGGTAGCGATCAACCGGACCGAAAAATTGGAGGAATGGGATAGCCGATATGCAAAAGCAATATCGAATTTGAGCAAGAAAATAGATAATATTACTAAAGCTCTATAAGATCCGGAACTAATAAGAAAGCCCTGAATAACCAGATTATTCAGGGCTTTTTGCTGTTAATGTAAGTCTTAGAAATTAATTTATTGAAATACGCTATGCTGAAATATAGCTTCCTTCGGTCACTGAAATACGCCTTCGGCGAAATAGTTAATATCTTGGCTTTAGCCATATCTTTATCTCATCTGCGCAGCTATCTTTTACCAATCATATATACTAAGCGAGATACAACTTCCTTTGGTCGCTGAGATACACCCTCAGCTAGATATAATCCCAATGTCAGTTCGAACCTAGTCTAAAACATATCAATAAATACCTAAAGCTGCTCCAGCATTTAAATTTCCCCATCCATATTGTGAACTTCTAGAAGGATATAAATCTGATGTAACTGTCAATTGGTTCAGGATTTGGTCCCTGTTCCAATTTGGATTTTTCGCCCATAATAAGGCTGCAATCCCAGAAGCAGTGGCAGTGGCAACCGATGAACCTCCTACCGTAGAAGGGATATTACCTGACATGGCCAGAGACAAGGGTTTGTTTTCCGAGGTGGAGCGTTCCATGATCACCGTGAAATCTACTTGGGAACCTGAGTGACAGGTATTGCATCGTTGATAGCTTGCCCCTTCTTTGATTCCTGTAACTGCTACAGTTTCAGCCATGGTTGCAGGAAAAATCACTCCATACCAATTGGTAAAGGAAGTGGAAGTGCCTGCTGCTGCAAAAATCAATTTTCCTCGGTTATAAGCATAACGTACCGCATCAGCCACTTTGGAATTAGAGAAAATATCACCAATGGACATACTGATAATTTTCACATCAGCCCTCTTCCCTAACAGTACCAAGGCCTCAGCTACTCCATCTTTTTCATTTCCTGAATTCACGATCACATCGCTGGTTCCTCTGACAGAAATCAAATTGGCATTATAAGCCACTCCCACTGTATTCCCTACCCCATTTCTAGGAGAGGCAATCACCCCTGCCATGGATGTCCCATGCCCGCACTGGTCATTTGGACCATCGTATTTCTTCCACCACCAATACCCCGTTTTATAGGTTCCATATTTTTCAATGCTTCTGCTAACTGATGCCCCGCTTTGAAATGCTGATCCCAGTAAAGGTTGATTTGGTGAAACCCCTGTATCGATCAACCCAATGGTAATATTATCTCCAGTACTTTGAGACCAGGCCTGAGAAACTCCCATTTGAGGGTAATTCCAGGATGCTTTGGCATTTGGTGAAATCGAAGTGTAATCACCAGTAGGTAAGTTGATGGCAGGATCATTCGAACAACCAGAGTCTGAAAAATACCTTGCATCTTGACCCTGATTCAAGAGATTGTAATTGAATTCATAACTCAAAGGCTCAAAATATCTTACCTCTCCCATTTGCCTTAAATTTCGAAGTACTTCTAAACTGGAGACTTTTAATTCCAGATAAGGTAAGTCCTCATGAATGACGGCAATCTCATTTCCCAATCTGAGTTGGGGTGCTCCCTTTTGTTCAAGGGTTTCTGAAATCATTTGTAGAATCTTTTGGGCGGACTCTTGCCAAGCTGGGATTTGAACGGATTCGATACCGATTTTAGCATTGGGAGACTTGATAGACACCGGACTATACCCAATTGTTAAAACCGAATCACTTTGTACCAAGGCACTCCAAATCAACTGATCAGTTTGATTCATCCAGAGAAAGTCGCCCGTCTCTCGTAAAGATTGTAGGATGAGTTGATCGATTTCTGGACTAGTGATAAGTTTCTGCTGCTCTTCCTCAGCCAATTGCTGAGTTAAGTCTGGAGACGAATTTTCCTGTACACAGGAAAAAGTAAAAAGGGCTAAAAAAAGTAGCCCTAAACTGAGTTTTGGCTTATTAATCATCTTTAAAAAGTTTAATTGTTAACTGATAATCAATAAGTTAAAAAATAAAATTAGTTTATTCCAACTACAGGCTCCTTAATTACAGAACTTTATAAATTAATTAATAGGTAACTCGCTCCAACTGTTCTTGTAAATAAGCTTTCAACTCTTCTCCTTCTTCCACTTTAATTTCACCAGGTAATCCCAAAATAAACCGTGCTAAACCAGGTAACTGGGGTACTTCACCTTCAAAATAATATTGATTTCTATTCTTGACATCCATAAATGGGCGTGCATTTGGATGTTCCTCCATCATTAACTGATAGGCCTTTTTGGAGAGTTTCAATCTGACCTTAAACCTGCTTTTCCCAGAAAAACCAAATAGCTGTGCGCCCGGTACCTGATGTTTATTCTCGAATTTCCAGGGCATGGTAGATATCACTACTTCTCCTATTCGTTCGATTTTAAACACTTTCATGGTTTTACTTTCAGGCTCAAAGGCATGGATGCTTTCGTAGGTAGAAGAAAAAGCAACTGGTTCTACCAATCGATCACTGGTGGTATCGCTGCTCAAGGAATAGTAGTCTTTAAGCCATACCTGCGTTTTACTTTGAATTCCCTTACCCAACTCATCCACAAAGCGTCCCAAATTTGCTTTAAATAGCTGTTCTGATCCTTTTTTTATCTCAGATCGCACCTGAAGCTTTTGTAGAATTGAATCGTGCAACAAGTTTCCTTTTCCTTGACTTTCGATCATGGACTTCAGCCATTGGCTCTCCTCCTGGGAGAAGGTACCATAGTTTAGAGTTTGATCAATGCCGGGTCTTTGTTGGATTTTATATTTACTAAACTCTTTGACAACCTCAAAGCCCAAAGCTTCCAACAATTTAAAGTACCGATAGATGGTGCGTTCATCTGTCTCCAGTAACTCGGCTAGTCTGTGAACTGGTTTTCCAATATTCCCTTGAAGGAGGTTAATCAGCTTAAATACCCGTAAGATCTTTTGTTGTTCTATTTTTCCCGCTTGAGCCATTGTTTCAAAATTAAATTTAAAACTAAAGAAAGGACGCTAAGCGAAAAAGTTTTTGACGGTTATTGTCGAAAGAAAACAATCCCCCTAGCCCCCTTGCTAAGGGGGAGTCGTTCCTACAAAAACAATAAGAAAGGATTCATTCAAAGAGTTTACAAAATTCGAATTTTAAATAAGTATTTTGAATTCTATTCAAGGTCTTTAGACATAAAGTCTTATAAGTTAAACATTTAAATATTTCCTAAAATTGATTTTGGAATTCTTAACTAACTTCCCTTTGCTAAGGAAGAGTCGTTCCTACAAAAACATAGAGATAGCTTTCATTCAAAGAGTTTACTGAAGCCATATCATTGAAAAAGTATTTTGAACCCTAATCATAAACTTTAACATGAAGACTTAAATTGTTAGACTTTTAAATATTCCATAAAATTGAATTTGGAATTCTTGACCAACTCCCCTTTGTAAAGGGAGTAAGGGGGATTTTAGAAATCAAAAGAAATAAGTCCGATCAAGCCCTTTTTCCAATTCCAAATCATCTATCAAATTATTCAAAGAATTCAGGACATGTGGCATATGCCTTTTGATCTCTGCATCAGATATCCTAAAAAAACTAAGTCCGTACTCTTCAAGTACTTTTTGCCTTATATTATCTTCCAAAACTGCGTCTTGGTGAACATGGGAATCCCCATCCACTTCAATTACCAAGTCTAATTTCTTACAATAAAAATCAACAATATAGTTTCCTAAAGGCTTCTGTCTATTAAAACTGTACCCTCGAAATTTATTCGTTCTTAATTCCTTCCAAAGCAAAATTTCAGCTAAAGTGGAATGATTTCGTAATTCCCTGGAAAAGTCTTTAAGAGATCTATTATAAGGCAAAAAACATGATTTTAAGATATGAAATTTTATACAATCCCCCTACCCCCTTGCTAAGGGGGAGTTAATTCTGCCCAAAAATTAAAAACTAGCAGACCACTATAATTATTGAATTATAAATCTATATCTATCAAATAGTCTATAAAAGGATAAATTTCAATACTTCAATACCTAGAAGCTTTGGTATACAAAATTCCCTATTTTTAGCCCTACATGAGAACAGACACCTTACTAGATAACAGACAACAAAACCTTCCACTACTCGTAGGAACCTTGTTCTTGGTTGGATTCTGGTGGATAGGGTTTGATGGGATTACCTTTAGTGATGATGTATACTACATCTTGGCGGGAAAGAGCTTTTGGGAAGGAACCATGGAGGTCAATTCTTACCATTTTTCCAGTCGATGGGGAGCATATATCCCCGCTGGTTTGTTGGGACACTTCTTTGGATTGGATCCCCATATCATCTCTGGATTTTCTCTCCTTTGCTACCTGATTACTTTATTGGTTTTGTATAAGGTTTTACCTGATAAAAAATGGGCTTGGATCCTCACGATATGGTTTTGCACGCACGTTTATTTTTTGCATTTTATCACCAAAGTATATCCTGATTCTTCCTTAGTACTCTGGGTCACTAGTATTCCAGTGGTAGCCTGCTACAGAAAAGAACAGCCAATCCTAGCAGGAATTATTCTTGTGCTCGCTCTTTTTGTAGGATTTCTGACAAAAGAAACCATTATTTTCTTTGTTCCATTTGTGGCCCTATTATTTCTCTTTGACCTGAAAAACAAATCCATTCAGTCATCTTTTTATAGCAGCGTAGCTGCCTCTGGACTTCTTTTGGCTAGTCTTTACCTCACCTACTTTTGGATTCAATTTGGAGATCCCTTCTATAGAATTACTTCGATCAATGCAGGACATTATATTTCTGAATACACCTATGCCGATAAAGGTGTAGGGGCAATTATAGAGCGCTTAACCATTACCCCCTTCTCTACTTTTGTAGAGCGTGCCTATTGGCCTTGGTTGGTATTTGCGATTCCAGGAATCTACCAAGGAATGAAGTTCCAGAAATCTTTCAATTTTGAGTTTGCGCTTGCTTTTATTTGCCTTCTTTTGGGGTTCTGGCTGATGAGCTCAACACTGGAATTTTATAACCCTATTTATCTCAATCCAAGGCATTTGATCATTCTTATTCCGATACTTTCCTTCCTCATTACTTTGGGCTGGAATTATTGGCAAAACTCCAGGGTATGGAAAATGGCATTGTTCAGCTTGATGGTTTTGGGAATCATCATTTCGGCCATTCAGGGAGATGCTAAACAAGCCTTATTTTTATGCGCATTGATCCCTGTAATTTGGATTAAAAAAAGAACGGTACAGCTTGCGATTTTGGGAATCGTTTTGGCCTTACCTGCTATATTTTCTATTTATTATCAAAAGCAATTAAAACAATATCAAAATTTAACTGATACTCTAACTGAATTATCCCAATCTACTGATAAAGAGCATATTATTCTTACCAATAACTTCATCTATTTTTCCCGTGAGATTTTATTGCCTGAAAGTAGAGTGAGCCCTATGAAACTCTTCCCTATAGAGTCTTTACAGGAACTGAATAGAGATCTCCCTAAAGGAATTCAGGTCGTCATTTATGAGTACTACAAACATGCATACCCCAAAGAGCAGGCTGATGTGGATCTTCTAGAGAGTTGGCTGAAAATGAAAAACTACCAGTTAGAATCTGAAGAGAAAATCGCAAACCTTTGGATCAGGAAATTTCAATTAGCTACCCAATAGCCTACTTGGTTATCGTCAATATATTCCCGGAAACTGCCGTGTCATACACTTTTAAAGGTTGAGTTGCAGGACCTGAAACTACATTCCCTTGTGTATCAAACTTGGATCCGTGACAAGCACAATTGTAGGTAGCGTTGGAAAAACTCCAATTGGTATCGCAGCCTGAATGAGTACAAACCGAAGTAAGAGCGATAAATTCACTTCCCACCTTAGAAACCAACGTTTTCCCATTAGTAATCAAAAGCCATCCTCCATCGGCATTCAGATCTTTTTGAATACTTAAATCTACCGTAATCTTATTTCCAGATACCGAAATGCCTGTTCCACTTCCAGTCCCTGGATTCATGGGTGTACCGGTGCTTCCAGTGGGCTCCATATCATCAGAATTTGAGCAGGATGTAAAAATCCTATTCCAAACATTGTAAGAGCTGCTGTCAAGCCTGATTTCTCAATAAATTCCCTTCTTGATTTGGTAAGTTTTCCCGATTGGTTGGTTGATAATGGATCCATAGCTTTCTGATTTTGTTTAGATGTAAACACTTACGAAAGCCAGATGTTTTTGGATCACAGGAATTAAAAAAATTTAAACACCTGATTCACAAACTTGTAATCAAGCCAATGGATCTAACTCTTAATAAAATCCCATTCCTTTGATCGATAAACTCTTAAAAATGCTTTCTATTTAAAATCTCTGAAAGGACTACAGCATCTTTGACAGACTGAGGGTCTTTCATTAATTGAGCATAGCGATTTACTTTCTGCTCTGGTTTTTTATAAGCCTGCTTTCCAATTTCTGAAAACTCTAATTGGGATATTGGAATTGCCTTTTCAGCTGCAGTCTTTGCTTTTTCATAAGCCCCATCGTAATAAGAAATTTCATCATCGGCCTCTTCATACCATTTCTTTTTAATAGGCTCTGGCTTGATTTCCTCAACTTCCACTTGTTGGGCTATGGGTTTAGGCGCAGGTTTAGGGCGGTTTGGGTTTTGTGCTTCCCGGATTTCGCGCATCAAATCCTCAAAAGTAGTGGGAGCTTTGGGACTTTCTTTAGGCGTTCCCTGCTCCTCCATTGGCTCTCCGGATTTTTTGTTTTTGCTGATCTGGTAAATAAAATATACAATGACCGCAACGAGATAGATGATGTTTCCTAAATCCATAAGGGAAGATAGTATTTTTTTTGGAGATCGCTGTTCTTGTGTCGTACCTACGGCACTTTTGATCCGGTTACATTTACTTTTTACCAAACCTTCGTGCCTATGGCACTTTTTGATTCGGGGCAACTCCCCTTGAAGAAGGATCAAAAATGGAAGCAAATGTAAAATACAAAGGGGGCAAGGGGGATTTTTGGTAAATCTATATTAGGACAAGGCTAACAGTGGTCAGAAAAATCAGAAAGCTTAAGTCAGAAAGCTGAAAAGGGTCTAGAGGTCAGTGGTCAGTAACCGGTGGTCAGTGTTCAGTTTTCAGTGATCAGTCTTAACTATCAGCAGGAAGTTATGGGAGTTCATTTAGCAGGAACATCTATGGGTCATTTCGAAGGAGGAACAACTGAGAAATCTTTTAATTTCTATCAAAATGGTTTACTGTGTTCATTCGCAGTTTGCAATAAAAAGACCCCACCGGGGTCTAAGCTGATTAGCCAGGTATGAAATCCTGAGGAACGAAGGATGGAATGCCTGGTTTATTAGATCAAAAAACCAATTCCCTCCAGCGCAGCAACGTTTTTTGGAATTCTCTAGGTATTGCTGGAGGACGGAGACGGGTTGATTTAGGATTTCTGATTTCTGATATATAGTGTATGACACAGAGATCAGTGATCAGTATTCAGTGATCAGAAAAATCAGAAGTATAAAATTAGAAAGCTGAAAAGGGTCTAGAGGTCAGTGGTCAGTAACCGGTGGTCAGTGGTCAGTAACCGGTGGTCAGTGTTCAGTATTCAGTGGTCAGAAAAATCAGAATGCTAAAGTCAGAAAGCTGAAAAGGGTTCAGTGGTCAGTGGTCAGTTTTCAGTGATCAGTCTTAACTATCAGCAGTAAGTTATAGGAGTCCATTTAGCAGGAACATCTATGGGTCATTTCGAAGGAGGAACAACTGAGAAATCTTTTAATTTCTATCAAAATGGTTTACTGTGTTCATTCGCAGTTTGCAGTAAAAAGACCCCAGCGGGGTCTTAGCTGATTAGCCAGGTATGAAATCCTGAGGAACGAAGGATGGAATGCCTGGTATAAAAGATCAAAAACCATTTCCCTCCAGCGCAGCAACGTTTTTTGGAATTCTCTAGGTATTGCTGGAGGACGGAGACGGGTTGATTTAGGATTTCTGATTTATGGTGTATGACACAGTGGTCAGGGGTCAGTGTTCAGTGTTCAGAAAAATCAGAAGGCTAAAGTCAGAAAGCTGAAAAGGATTTAGAGGTCAGTGGTTAGTAACCAGTGGTCAGTGTTCAGTGGTCAGAAAAGTCAGAAAGCTGAAATGGGTCTAGGATTATATGATTGTTAGCAGCTTCTAGACCCTGTAGGGGTCAAATTTCTGTAGCCAGGCATGAAATCCTGAGGAACGAAGGATGGAATGCCTGGTATAAAAGATCAAAAACCATTTCCCTCCAGCGCAGCAACGTTTTTTGGAATTCTCTAGGTATTGCTGGAGGACGGAGACGGGTTGATTTAGGATGTATGATTTATGATGTATCAGGTAGTTATCGTGCCGATGGCACTTTAAATTCCTTTGCACTTATTTGTTACCTGGCTTTCGTCCCGATGGGACTGATATCGTTATCGCAATGTTTACCAAACCTTCGAGCCGATGGCACTTTTTGGGAGTAGACAATTATCAGCTTGCCAACTGTGACTGCCTACTACACAAAAACATCCTGCAAGATTCCTTAAATCCTTGGACAATCTGCCAAATGATCTTATTTTGTTCCTTATTTCAGATTAACAAAAAAGGATGCTGCTCAGTAAGCTGGAGATCAAGGGATTTAAGAGTTTTGGCGATAAAATGGTGATTCATTTTGATAAGGGAATCACAGGCGTAGTAGGACCAAATGGCTGTGGAAAGTCAAATGTAGTTGATGCCATCCGTTGGGTGTTGGGGGAACAAAAAACCCGAATGCTCCGCTCTGACAAAATGGAAAATGTCATTTTCAATGGCACCAAAAACCGTAAGCCTTCCAATCTGGCCGAAGTTTCCCTCACCTTTGAAAATACCAAAAACCTTCTTCCTACCGAATATACCCATGTGACGATCACCCGTCGTTACTACCGCTCCGGGAAAGTGAATACCAAATCAACGGCGTTACCTGCCGTCTGAAGGATATCACCAACCTGTTTATGGATACAGGGATTAATTCTAACTCCTACGCCATCATCGAACTCAAGATGATCGATGAGTTGCTGAATGATAAAAACAACTCCAGAAGGGATCTATTCGAAGAAGCAGCTGGAATTTCAAAATTCAAAAACCGTAAAAAGGAAACCCTCCGAAAACTGGACGATACCGATGGGGATCTGGATCGTGTAGAAGATCTTTTATATGAAATTGAAAAGAACTTAAAGAGTTTGGAGAAGCAGGCGAAACAAGCCGCCAAGTACTTTGAGATCAAAAAAGACTATAAAACAGCCAGTATCAATCTGGCCAAAAAAAGTATTGAAAAATACACCAATTCCCTCCTTTCCACTACCAAGGACATCGAGCGTGAAAGTGACAAAAAGCTTCAGCTGCAAACTCAAATTGCGGATCAAGAGGCCCTGTTGAATCAGTTAAAATCGGATTTGATCAACAAGGAAAAATTACTGGCTTCCCGTCAGAAAACCTTGAATGATCATGTCAACAAAATCCGAACTTTTGAGTCAGAGAAAAAGATCAAAAATGAGCGTCTACGCTTTTTGGAGGATCGTTCCCAGAAACTCCGGGAACAGATCGAAGTAGATCGAAAATCCAATGATCGGGCAGGTTTTTCCATTCGTTCCCTGAAACACGAACAGGAGTCCGCAGCTAAAATGTTGGCAGAAAAGGAACTGATTGTGGGAGAACTTCGAGAAGCTTATGAGAACCAGAAGCGAGTCCATACGGAGCATCAAACAAAACAAAAAACCTTAAACGCCACTTTTGAACGTTTAAAGGAGCGAGTATACCAACTCACCAAAGAACTGGAAATAAAGCAGATTCAACTATCCACCTTAAAGCAGGAACTGGAACGAACTTCCTCCGATGATTCCTCTCAAGAGGCAAATTTGGTAGATTTCGAGGAAAAATTGATATCCTTGAAAGGTGAACTGGATGCTGCAACCCAAGAATACGAAGGAAAGAAAGCCAAGCAGGAAGACCTAGATCAAAAGATAGAAGATACCAATAAGGTCATCGAAATGATTCGGGAGGAATTGACCACTTCTTCCAGAAAGCTGGATTCCAAACAAAACGAATACAACCTCACCAAATCTTTGGTGGAAAATCTGGAAGGTTTTCCAGAGGCGATCAAATTCTTGAAGAAAAACAACTCCTGGGGCAAGGATACCCCACTCCTCTCCGATCTACTCACCACGGATGAAAAATACCGGGTGACCATCGAGAATTACCTGGAGGGCTATATGAACTACTATGTAGTGGAAACCGAAGCCCAGGCAATTACTGCCATACATTTGTTAAGTGATGCAGCTAGAGGAAAAGCCAATTTCTTTGTTTTGGAGCATTTTGAACGCTTTAAGCCAAGTCAAACCAAACTCTTTTCCAATGCCATTGCTGCAACCGAGATCATTGAGTTTGATGTCAAATACAGTAGATTGATCAACTTCATTTTGGACAATGTCTACATTGTGGAAGGGGATCACAAGGATTTTCCTCTGGATAATGATTCAGTCTTTATCTCTGAAAATGGAAAGTTCACCAAACGTAAATTCAGCCTTTCTGGAGGATCAGTTGGCTTATTTGAAGGAAAGAGAATCGGTAGAGCCAAAAACCTTGAAAAACTGGACAAAGAAATCAAGGATCTAAACAAAAAGGTTTCTGCTACCCGTAACAACCTGGATCAAAAGCTTTCGGACCTGATGAAGCTGAAAGAAGTCAGCTACAAAAAGGTGTTGGAAGAAAGTCAACAACAGATCAATGAGATCAACCAGAATTACGTTTCCGTTCGCACTAAAAAGGAACAGCTTGCTGAGCTCCTAAGCTCCAATGCGAATAAGAGGGAGGATATTTTAGACCGTATTGCCAGCTTGGAAGAAAGTTTGACCGAGATTCAACCCCAATTGTTTGAGGAGAAAGCTGAATACGAATCTGCTCATGAAGACCTGGAAATCCTGAATGAAAACCTGGAGGAAGAGTCTGCTCGATTGACGGAGAAATCCCAAGCTTTTAACCAGGAGAACATTCTCTATCACCAGCAACTCAATCGGGTAAATTCCTTGGATCAGGAAATTGAATTCAAGCAGAATGCTTATGAAAGCAGCAAGGAACGAATTGAAAAGTCACAGGCGGAATTGAGTTCCCTTGATTCTGAAATCAAAGGTTTACTTCAAAACAACGAAGTCAAAGACGATGAGTTGATTGAATTGTATTCCGAAAAGAAGGGATAGAACAAGGTGTTCAGGAAGCCGAAAAAGACTATTATGCCCACCGAGGGCTGATCGATGAGACCGATCAAAAAATCCGAAGTTTGCAAAAGAGCAAGGAGATGCATGATGAACTCCTGCATGAACTCCAAAATTCGATCAATGAAACGAAGCTCAAAATGAGTGGAATGAAAGAACGTCTTTCTGTGGAGTTTGATCTGGACTTGGATCAGCTGATGGAGGAGAATCCCAATTTGGATGAGGAGTTTTTGGAGTTCAAAGAAGATGATTTACGAGAGCTAGTACGCAAGAAAAGAGAAGTTGGAGAAAATCGGACCGATCAACCCGATGGCCATGGAGGCTTATGATGAAATTAAGGTCCGTCATGACTTTATCACCACTCAGAAGGAAGATCTGATCAAAGCCAAGGAATCACTATTGAATACCATCAAGGAAATCGATCAGGTAGCCAAGGATACATTCTTAGATGCCTTTGGCAAGATCAAGGAGAACTTTATCAAGGTCTTCCGTTCCCTTTTTACCGAGCAGGATGATTGCGATCTTACTTTAGTAGACCCAGATAATCCTTTGGAATCTGCCATTGAAATCATGGCCAAGCCGAAGGGCAAGCGCCCATTGACCATCAATCAGCTTTCAGGAGGAGAAAAGACCCTCACTGCCACTTCCCTACTCTTCTCCATCTACCTTTTGAAACCAGCCCCATTCTGTATTTTTGATGAGGTGGATGCGCCATTGGATGATGCCAATATTGACAAGTTCAACCAGATTATCCAACGTTTTAGTGGAGAGTCACAGTTTATCATCGTGACCCATAACAAGCGCACCATGGCCAGCACGGATATTATCTATGGCATTACCATGATCGAAGCAGGGGTTTCTAGGGTAGTACCTGTGGATTTAAGGGAGTTGGCTTAATGGATATGACGAATACTGCCTCATTTAAACTAAAATACCCAGTACTGGGTATCAATTATTATTAAAAATTGCCTTTTTTGAATAATTATAAGCAACTGTTACCAAAACAAGTTAATTCAAAACTGTTTTAGAGGAGATTTTTTCCTTGGCGTAAACTTTGTACCAAAAGTTGTAATAGCTGTTTTTAAAGTTATTTATTATTATATGAAAGAATTAAAAGCTGTAGATTTCTTCTGTTCAGGCGGAGGAATGAGCTATGGAATTCAACAATCAGGAATTAAAGTTCTGGCTGGAATTGATTTTGATGAATCATGCAAAGAAACGTATGAGGCTAATATTAATGGGGCTGAATTTATTCATGCAGACGTATTTGAATTATCTGAAACAGAACTTGAAACCCGGCTTTCATTAAAAACAAATGATGATAATTTGGTTCTTATTGGATGTAGTCCTTGCCAGTTTTGGAGTATTATTAATACAGATAAAAAAAAATCGGAAAAATCTAAAAATCTATTAATTGAGTTCAAAAGGTTTGTTCAATACTTTAATCCTGGCTATGTGGTTGTAGAAAATGTTCCTGGAGTCCTTAGAAAAAAAGAAGAAAGTGGACTAGAAGGATTTATTGAATGGCTTAATACTAGTGGCTATACAGTTCACTTCAATGTTCATGAGGTAAGTAATTATGGGGTACCTCAGCATAGGAAAAGATTTACCCTTATTGCAAATAGAGTGAGTTCAATAGAAATATCGCCAATTTCATCTACTAAAAAGAAAGTAACAGTTAGAGAGGTTCTTGGGGAGAAGAATGGATTCCCAAAAGTTGCTCCCGGACATAAAGATGATTCTGATTTTTTACATTCAGTTGCTGGGCTAAATGAATTAAATTTAAAAAGGTTGGCTATAACACCTAAGGATGGTGGAGATAGATTATCTTATGTATATAATAGTGAACTAGCCCCACCTTGTCATTTTGGAAAAACTGATAGTTTCCGAGACATATATGGTCGTATGTGGTGGGATCGACCTTCCCCAACAATCACTACAAAATTTTTCAGTATCTCAAATGGAAGGTTTGCACATCCAGAAGAAGACAGAGCTATATCCTTACGCGAAGGAGCTGTCTTACAATCTTTTCCTATAGATTTTAAATTCAGTGGTTCAAGTACTGCAAAAATTGCAAGGATGATAGGGAATGCAGTTCCTCCTAAATATGCATCTGCAATTGGGGAGGCAATAATTCAAAATCATAGTAATGCAATTTAGAACGAAAGCCAGAGCGGTTGAATTATTAGGAAAAGGGCAAATTGCAGATTTGCCAACCGCCATAACTGAGTTATGGAAAAATGGCTATGATGCCTATGCAGATGATTTAAGTTTAGTCTATTACACAGAAGGATATGAAGACGTAAATACTGATTTTGTGGTACTGTCTGATGACGGGAAAGGAATGAATCGGAAGGACATTGAAGATAAATGGCTCATATTGGGTACAGATTCTAAAAGTAGAAATAAAAAACCGGAGAAAGGAGTAGAGACTTTATGGAAAGAAACCAGACCTATTATGGGAGAAAAGGGAATTGGTCGTTTATCAGTTTCTTATTTAGGTTCACCAATGTTAATGCTCTCAAAGAAAATTGGCAGTCCAATTCAAGCTTTGTTTTTTGACTGGAGAATATTAGAAAACTACAATTTGTTTTTAAGTGAGGTTACAATTCCTATTACTCACATTGATTCAATTGACTCTTTCAGAAATTCATTTAAAATTTTGCAACAAGATTTTTTGGCAAATTTAATTTCAAAAGACGCTGATGCTCAGAAAGAAATTGATATAAAATGGTCTGATCAAATCGAACTTAAGGAGAGTATTATTGAAGATGTTAAAAGTATAAAACTCAACGGTTTTTTGAAGATGAGATTGTTCAAAGTCTGTTAGGAGACTCTGATAATATTCATGGGACTAAATTCATAATTTTTAATCCAAATGAGCAATTTGGGTTAGTAAAAAAGTGGAATACCCGACATAATAATTCAGATGACCAGGATATTGAAACCGTTAATGAAATCAGAACCGGATTAGTTGGCTTTTATAACGAATTCAAGTTTAATGCGGATGAAGCACCAGTAAACACTTCATTTTTCATAAAAGATAAAACAGGTGAAAGAGATTTTATTGGCAGTAATTCATTTTTTCAAAAACTGATTTTGAAAACCCTGATCATTTGATTGATGGGAGTTTTGACGAATATGGTACTTTTTCTGGAAACATTCGTGTCTATGGTCAGCTTATTGAAAATTATACATATCGACCTAACAGACCGGCTAATGAAAAAACTCTTTATGGGAAATTTGATATTAGGCTGGGTATTGTTCCAGGTAAAAGTGAGTCTTCTTTAGATGATAATGTATTTAGGTACTATGATGAAAAATTAAGTGCATTTGGCGGATTATACATATATCGTGACAACTTAAGAGTTTTGCCATACGGAAGACCCAGAACTGATTTTCTGAATTTTGAGGAGAGAAGAACAAAACATGCAGGTAATTATTTTTTCAGTTACAGAAGAATGTTTGGTTATATTGCCCTAAACCGTGAAAATAATTCCGCGCTAAGAGATAAAGCAGGTAGAGAAGGCTTTATTAACAATCAGGCATTCCGAGATTTCAGAGTTAATTTAGAAGGTCTGTTCTTAGATCTGGCGAAAGAATATTTTGGAACTAATGCAAAGCAGGATATAAAGCAAAGCCAGTTAGATAAAATAAAAACTGCTAAAGCTTCAGCTAAAGAAGAAAAGGAAAAAGAAAAAGAAGAAAGAAAATCATTTAAAGATAACCTTAAAACGCTTCCAAATAGATTAGAAAAACTAAATAAAGAATTTCTTAAATTATATGATAAATTAGAAAGTAAACTGTCTGATAGAGAGGTTATCTATCAGGAGATTGAATCTACATTAAGAGAGATTGAGAAAAATAAATCTGAATTTGACACGCTCAAACCTAAGAGGCCAAAACGTTTCGAGCTAAATTCAAGAGAAGAAGCCTCATTTGAAAAAATTGAAGATGCTTATTTGGAATATCAATCAAAGTTAAAAGAACTTGAAAATATTCGAAAACAGGCTTTAGCTAAAGTAGAAGAAAAGCAATTGTTAAATGAATATAGGAACAAATATAATAACTACATTGAACTATTGAATGTAATTACGGAAAACAGCGAAACCGCTATTCAACAAGCTTTTTCTAATATAAAAGAGGAATTCAAAAAGACAGAAAATGAATTCAAGGCAAAACTGGATGGTATTTATGACGAAAATATACCTGCACCGCTATCAAGAGAAAATTTAGAAAAAAGTATAGAGTTATTAGAGTCTGGATTTACTATTATTAAAAGTAAATACCAGAATATTTTAGATGCCAAATCTGATCACTTATTGAAACTAAATTTTGAAGTTGATGATGACGCATTAGTTGGCTATTATAAAAACAGGTATGAAACGGCTCTTCAAGAATTAGATGATTTTAAAAGTCTTGCACAATTAGGTATTTCAGTTGAAATCATTAATCATGAACTCAATAGTATGTATAGCCAGTTGAATACTTCTATTAATAGTATTAATAGCTATTTGAAAGGCTCTAAAGAATCTGAAAAGCACTACAAGTATATGAAGAATGCTTTTGAGCATTTGAATACTAAATATCAGTCTTTAAATCCGCTTTACAGAAGATCAAGAAGAACAAAAAGCACAAATCACCGGACATGATGTTGAAGAGTATTTACTAAACTTTTTCAGTGAATCTTTTAAGGATGAAAATATTAAATTCCATTCAACCGAAACTTTTAAAAAATCAAGTGTTTATACTTTTGAGTCTGTAATTCTTCCTGCATATATTAATATTATTAACAATGCTATTTATTGGCTTCGCTCTGTAGAAAAACCCGAAATAATTTTAGATTTTGACACAGATAATGATTTTTTCATAATTGCTAATAACGGACCTCAAATTAGAGATAAAGCATTGGAAGATATTTTTAAAATATTCTATACACGAAGACCCAAAGGAAGAGGTTTGGGATTGTATTTATCAAAAGATAATTTACAATCTGTTGGGCTTGATATTTGGGCAACAAACGATGAAGAATATAATATTCTAAAAGGAGCAGCCTTTATAATTGGCAACAAAATATAATTTTTAGAAAAATGGCTGAAACACTTACATATAAAATTGTATCCGAAAAAATATTGGAGGATTCTATTTCATCTGCTCTTTTTATAGATGATAAAGCATTAGAAAGTTTTAAATCAAAAAATTATAATCCTGCGTTTATTGATGATCACAATCGTACTTTAAAACTTTATGAAGATTTCAAATCAAAAAATTGTTTACTTCATTCTTTCAAATTTACAAAGTCCGGATGGAAAAAGAACATGGAATTTTATCTAAAGAATAAAGACTTACTGATTCTTGATTGGCAATTAGAAAAAATCACCATGATCAAGCTTTACAAATACTGGATGAAGCGATCAAAAGAAAAAGTTTACACTTCACATGTATTTATAGTCAAGAAAATGCAGAGGATATAAAAAGAGAACTCAATCGTTTTTTTTGGGGAAAAGTTAGCAATGATATTAAAGCTCAATATAGAAAAGACTTAGAAGAAACCGAATTAGAGAGCTATTGGGAGATCGATCAAAACCATGATGATTGGGTTGAATTAGAAAGTTTTCTTGATAATATAATTAATGCTGATAGTGAGAATATTGTAAATGAGGAAAAAACATTTAATAAAAAATATAATATATCACAAGAGCTTTCAGAAAAAATCAATCAACTGGATATTTTAATTAAGAATGCTGCATATCAAAAATTAAAAACTATTCTAACTCAAGACAATGAATTATTACGATATTCGTCATTTGAAGATTCTAAAACTTATCAGCATTCATTGGATTCCGTGACTTTGTATATAAACCATACCATAGTAAAAATATTTGGGAAGGAAATTGAAGGAAATCAATTATATAATAAATTCCTAGAATCACTTCTGAAAGAACATAATATATTTTTGACTTTAATGGGCTTGGAAATGCGAAATCGTTTTAGAGAAAATTCAGCATTTATCGGCAAAGACTTTGATAATCTGACTGAAGAAGCTTTCTTTTATCATAAAGATAAAAATGAAACAAATCGTTTTATTTTTGTTGAATTTTTGCGTGATATTCTTAAAGATCAGGTCGCATCATTTTTATATGAAAGAAAATTAGACCTATTCGAAGTTTTAGATGATTATTTTGATCAAAATGATGGTAGTACAAAACTTAATGAGTTTAAAAAAGATACAAATAAAGCTAAACGTTTTGATGAAGTTTACAAACTAAATTATTTTTATAACAGATTAAATATTGAAGAACGAAGTAAGAATGATTTCCTACGCTTTGGTGATATTTTTATTTCTGAAGAAGATATTATAAAGGAGGAGAATAAAGAAGTTGTAGGAAAAAAGAAGCGTTATTTTTTATGTTTGACCCCGCATTGCGATTGTTTGAATCCTGGTAAAATTAATAATCAATTTTGGTTTGTAGAAGGGGTATTAGTTGAGGATACGCAAAATGCCAAAAAGAAAGTGTTAGATGGTACGGATGGTAAATTTTTATCTTTTATAAAAATAGAAAATAAAATTGAGGCTATTTATTGGGAAAATAGTGCATTAGAATGTAAGCCTAAAACTTTTTCATAGAAAACAATAAATTCAACAATAATTCCTTGTTAGCTTATTTCAATAATACAAAAATGAGATTTGAACTTTTGGGTAGTTTAAAAGAAAATTATGCTCAAAGATTAGCGAATAAAGCATTTGGATATCCGCTTAGAGTAGGAATTGATTTTGTTAAAAATTAGAAATTTTTGAAGGAAAAGTGGTTGTATATAAAGCGGTTTGTTAATAAATATTTATTTGGTCAAAACCAACCCTTAAACTGCACAGGCTCTTTTCTACAAAAAGAGTCAAAATCACCTTTAACAGAAAAAAATCTAGGTGACTTGGCAAAGTCAAATACCCTATAGAGATGGTACTTGTCTTGATTTTCTTTAGAAAACTTGTATTCGTTAGTTGTGAAGAAAATAGGGGTTTCTTTAGCCAATTTTGTCGTCTTTACTTCAATGTATTTGTCAGTACCATTTGGATTTAGGGATAAAATATCGAAGCCTGCTCCATCGTTGTAAGCTGAGATCAACTCTACCCTCTCAGATAAGTTATATAGTCCAAGCTTATTTAGTTTCCATTTCTCATATTGCATTATTAGGGATTCTCCCCTATTGCCAAGCTCCTGATTCTGCTGTTCCCGTTGCAGGTAATTGATTTTATTTGGACGACTGATGTAGCTATATTTTGGTTCTGCCACTACCTCCATTTTGGGCGGCGTGACTTGCATAGACTCGAAATTCGTTTTAGACTTTACTATTTCTGGAACTAAGTCGGCAAATTGCTCGAAGTCAATCTCAAATTCCAATAAGTTCTTTTGAAGGAATTCAGAAATTTTATAATCCAGCATTGATTTTTGATAATTCCTCCGTGGTTTATAACCTCTGATAAATGGAATACCAAAGTTTGCTAACGCAGCACTTATATTCTGATGTTTAAATTCAATGGAGCTTTCCGTTCTTTTATTCAGGAGTTGAATCAATCGTTTTCGATGGAAAGACTTATTATAAGGTCTGCCATTAAGCTCCTCTTTGAGCATATGGAAGTAATCAGCTATGGCTATTTCTACCTCTTGTTCAGACCAATCTTTGGGCATTAGTAGTATTAAAAATTTTGAAACTGATTAATATAATTTGGTAAGCTAAACTAATACATTCTTGAAAATTATTTAGCGAAAACTATTCATTATTTGGATTATCGTTCCTCCTTATTTGCATTACATAATTTATTATTAGTTTAACATACAAGTCAACAGAATAATTAAATTATGGAAAATGTATTTTCAGAAAAGCAGAGGCTTTTTCTTCGTTATGCCTTTATAGAGAGGAAAAGATATGATGAAGTTGCACTTTTGATACAATTGCCAAGAAATGAGTTTAAAGGTTGGTGGGAGGATCTAAAAGAGGAAAGGGAAAGGCTGAAGCCTATACGCGATCTGTGGATCAAGAAGTGTGGTGATATATCCTATGATGAATTTGAAGCTGCTTACTTGAATACAATACCTCAATGTCACTACTGTGGAATTACTACTGAACAGATTGAATTATTATGGCAGAAAGATCCTGAGTTGACCAAGCGTGGAAGAGGCAGAAAGTTAGAGCTGGAGCGTCTGGCTCCTAATGAGGAATATAGTAACCTTAGTAATCTTGTTTTCTCTTGCTACTGGTGCAACAATGCCAAGACGGATACTTTTACCGAGGAAGAGTTTATGAAGGTTGGGGAAGTGATTAAAGGGATTTGGGAAGAGAGGTTAGAAAAACTCTAATTTATCGATTAGTAAAAGACTAAATACTTTTCCTATTCTCGACAGCTTCTTTATAACTTAATAATTGTATTCTTCAAAATGCTTTAAAACCTTATTTAAAATAGTACCCAACTCCCCTTTCACCTCAAATTCCCAGAACCTCAAGACAGTCCAGCCTTTGGATTTGTAGTAATCATTGACCTCTTGGTCACGTTGCATATTTCGCTCGATTTTGGCGATCCAGAATTCACGATTGGATTTAATAGCATGTTTACGGTTTTCCCAATCATATCCATGCCAAAAGGTGCCATCTACAAATATGACGAGCTTGTATTTTTTGAGACAGATATCTGGTTTACCCGGAAGTTTATGTTTTGGAGTTTTATACCGTACTCCAGCTTGCCATAAGGCTTTCTTTAATAGCTTCTCTGGCTTAGTGTCCTTGCCTCTTATTTTGGACATATTATAAGACCTAGCTTCTGTAGTATAGAAGCCGTTTTCCTCCGAGAATCTCGGAACCGCAACTTTGGGTCGTATGTAGGGTTTTGATTTCACTAAGACCCAAATTACAAAAAGATCTGAAAGATGCATTTAATCAGACTGAGGTACCTCCGAGGTACCCCACCCCACCTCCGAGGTACCCCTAGGGGTCAAAGGATAACTGGTTAACCATTTTGAATAATTGGTTCGCTGATTTGGTTAACTGCTTACTCTCATAGCCTAGTTGAGTATTCTTACAGCATACTGGTTGAACCTTTTTGAATAGCTAGTTACTCCTTCAAGTAAACTAGGTTATCTTTTTGAATAGATAGTTTACCTATTTAGCAAACGGCCTATTCTCAATATCCTACTCGTTGTTCGTTGGAAGTATCGGATTGGTAGGTTTGTTTAGTAGCCGTAATGATCCCTGTTGTTATGCTTTCTCCAAGAAGAGTTGATTTCTTAAATTTGTGATTGATTTTTAATTGAATGGACCAAGGGTATTCTAACAAATGACAACAGAATAATTATTTTAAAAAAAGGTTTGATTCGGTTTTAAATTTTCCAATCCACCCTTTTATTTGGAATCCAGCCTTACTGTTATTTAACTTCTTCGTCCTTTTTCCTGTAGGTGAAAAAGGACCAAAAAACCCACCGCTGTCCATTTTTGGGTTAAAATCAATTTCCTCCCCACACGTCGGCAAACTCCTCAATTTTGCATTAAATTTTGCCAAATTATAAAGTTTAGAATAGCAAAATTATCGTCAAACAAGCCTCCTAATTACCACCCTCACAATTGATTTCTTAACACCCAAAATTGAAAGGCGGATTTAGATTGTATTCTGTTTTCTGATCTCATTTTTTAAGATTTCAACCAATCCTTCATTCTAAAATCTTCATATTTTTCATCAAATAGTAACTGAAAGATTTGCTTTGAAGTGGCTGGTGACAGATTGGAGTCAATAAGCGTTAAGAAAATCGGCTAGTTCCGAACTTGTTCGGAAATCCGCTGATTTTTAGCGCTTGACCCAATCTGGCAGAAAATGTCCTAAGGCATTTTCAAGCCAATTCAGGCAAAAGACTTTGGGGGACTTTTGCCTGCCTGCCGGTAGGCAGGGTCTTTCAAAAGTGCCAAAGATAGAAATACCTGTCATTCCCTTTTTGTGTTTCCGATGAATATTTAACCCAAAGGCAGAAAAGTATTGGACTTTTGAGACAGCCTCTACCGTAAAATTGGAGGATTTGATTTTAATTGAATCAACCTGGATCAACCTAAAAAGGAAGCTTTGGTTCTAAGACATAAAAAAACCGGATCTAATGACCCGGTACCGTTAATTGGAGCAAGAAAAATTGCTTAAGCCTACTCTACTTCTTTTTCTTTCCTTGTCCTTCAAATCGAACTTTTAGGTCTTCGTAGATTCCTTTGGCATTTGGGGCCTGCATTCTGGCGGCAATTTTGACTGAATTGTAATAGGCCAAGGATGCTTCATACACCTCCGAACCCGCAAGCATCATTGTGTCATTCAAATCATTACACAGCAACATGGCAGACTTATAAACGCTATCAATCTCCTTGTTTGATTTCCAGTCCTTTTGCATTTCTTCCACCGGAACAAATCGAGGCAAAAAGGAAGGTTCGGTTTGTACATAATCCATGACCTTCTCCACAAAAGGTCGGGAACCATCTGACATCTTCGGAATAGTCATCCGTTCCTCAGGTGTCAACGCAATTAAGTAGGGAGCTAAAATTTCCCTTGCTGATTTGACATGTTCCATTGCAGCTGTCAATTCTGCTTCTGGAATCTCAATCGATAGTCTATTTTCGATCGCCATAAGTAAAAGTATTTTAAGAGTGAAATAAAAATTAACTAAAAGTAATTTAATAGATTCTGATTATTAACCAAAGGCTTAGTATTAAAATTTTAATTAATCACCTAATAAATTTTCCATGATTTAGCTAGTTTATCTCTCTTTGCAAAAAATTGAGGAATTGAAATTGAAGAAATAGTTTTTGAGCTAACAAACGTGTCCTATTTCAACCTCCGGCAAATTCAAAAACAATCCAATCAAGAACCTTCGCCGGAGTGATTATTTAGGAGAGCATCATAGCCCAGGGTTTAGCCACGATAACTTTCGGGCCCTGGGCTAAAAAAGAATAAAATCTCCCCCAGCGCTGGCCCGAAAACATTATTTGGAACCAAAAAGCAATTGCCAGCAAGAGGAAAACGATAAGTTTCAGTAATCAGAAGACAGTGTTCAGTGATCAGTGTTCAGCTTACCTTCCAAAGGCTGGTCGCAGAAATGAGGAAATTCAGAAAGCTTAAATCAGAAATTTAAAACCATAGACTAGTTCAAATCAGATTTGAAGGAATGACCCCAGCGGGGTCTAAGCTTTTTAGCCAAGGGTAAGGAGGAACGACGCCACCCTTGGTTAATGGATCTACATCTCCCCCAGCGCTGGCCCGGAATCATTATTTGAAGTTAAAAAGCATTTGCCAGCAAGATGAAAACAATACGTTTCAGTAATCAGAAGACAGTAATCAGTGATCAGTGTTCAGCTTACCTACTGAAGAAAGGTCGCAGAAATGAGGAAATTCAGAAAGCTTAAGTCAGAAATCTAAACCCTAGTTGGCAGTGATCAGTAATCAGTGATCAGTGATCAGCTTGCCTACCGAAGGTAGGTCGCAGAAAAGAAGAAAATCTAAAAGCTTAAATCAGAAATTTAAAACCATAGACTAGTTAAAATCAGATTTGGAGCAATGACCCCAGCGGGGTATAAGCTTTTTAGCCAAGGGTAAGGAGGAACGACGCCACCCTTGGTTAAAGGATATACCCCCCCCAGCGCTGGCCCGAAAACATTATTTGGAACCAAAAAGCAATTGCCAGCAAGATGAAAACGATAAGTTTCAGTAATTAGTGTTCAGCTTACCTTTCAAAGGCAGGTCGAAGAAAGGAGGAAATTCAGAAAGCTTAAGTCAGAAATCTAAACCTTAGTTGGGAGTGATCAGTAATCAGTGATCAGTGTTCAGCTTACCTACCGAAGGTAGGTCGCAGTTGACAGAATTTGAATCTCAAAACAACTCCCCCTTGGAACAGGAAAGGAAATTGGAGAAAAACGGAGCATAAAGGGGGCAAGGGGGATTTTTAATAAACCTATTCAAGGACAAGACAATACTTTCCCTTAGCACGGCATTTGAATCCTTTGTAAGAAACTTGACATGAAACTTTCTGAAAACAAATTCGAAATTCTCTCAGTGTTACTTTCCTTGGGAGTGGCGACACTGGCAAAATCAGCCGTAGATAACCGCTATGAAGCCATTACCGGCAAAGAAGCCCCAAAAAATCCGGAATCTGAGGATGCATCTTTGGGGAATGTGATCCTATATACCGCTTTAACCGCAGCCATAGGTGTCACTGCAAAAATTATCGTGCGGAAATATTTTACCAAACAGTGGAAAAAAATGGACGGCAAAGTACCCAACCATCTCAATTAGAATGGAGCTGATATGAGAAATATGATTTTTTCCTGAAATTTTTAAGAATAGTAAATCCCAGTGAATGAGTGTTTCATTGCTCATTAAATAGGATTATTAATTCTACTTATTCAGGATTTAGGCTTGGGAATTTTAATATTCATTCCTTTGACAAACCCCCAATCTTTGACCGTCGGCTTTTTGATTTTAATGGGATCCACTGGTTTCTTTTGAGAGGGTTTGGCCGTTCCCAAATCGGTGTATACTTGCTCCATATAGAATAACACCTTCTTATCTTGAGAAAGGATCACTGCCTCACGAGAGGAAATATCTCCTTTGTTATCAGGTAAAGATGCTTGGTAATAGGAAAAATTACTGGGGTTTTGGGATTTTTGATCCACTACATCCCAGTGTTTCCCATCGCTGGATCGGAAAACTCCTCCATTGGCATTTACCATCCATAAATTCCCTCCTCTTCCCACAATTTTTTTGATATCTGAAGTATCTCTTCTGAATACTTCTGAAAACACTTTGGTTTCATCCAAAGAATACACGCTGACCCTACCTTTCATCAACACCATCAACAACGTACCCTGATGATTTTTAATCAGCTTATGGTCTAGATAGGCTCCTTTCAATGCAATATTCCCTCTTTTTTGAAAGGCCTTCATTCCTACCATAAATCTTGGATCCTTTCCATGTTTTGGTTGATCTAGCCCCTTCGTAGCCAAAAATAATTCCTGTTCAAAACCTTTTTCCGATTGCCAAAAATCAAGCCTTCCACTCCCCGAATTGGATAATTTTAGAGCATCCAAGGTGACCAGCTTATTGGACATTTTCGTTTGCAATGCGATCGCACTTCTTTTGTCAAAATCAATGAAATTAATGGTCCACCAAATGGCGTCGATCAGATCCCTTCCCGGAATAAATCGAGGCCCATTGAGGATATCTCTTAAGTGCCCAATCCTATCTTCAAACATATTGATCAAATCCTGATTGGCATTGCATCGCTCATTGATCTCATTCAGCAATTCGGAATAAGCAGCGTCATTCAACCTTTCAGGCATCGATAGGGTAAAGATCCTTGCCCCGAAATTTGTTTGAAACAAGATTTGCAAAGACGGATTTGAACTCCCTGCATCTAATCGTAAGGCATTGACTTCAAATCTTTCAAAATGATAGCGATACACCAAGGTATCGGCAGTTCTCGTGATCAATGGGTCTCCCCACCCGGAATCGGGAGTAGCGTTGAGAATTTCAACATTCCACTCCACCAATGGGATATTAGCGGGGTGTGCAGATCGGTAAAACCCATATCCTAGTTCAGCAACAATATGAGGAGCAGCCCCATCTTCTGGACAAGAAGACCTACCAGGTTGCCTCCAGCGAGGAAAACCAAATTACCAGCAGGTAATCGCTCAGCAATACCCGGATTTTCACGTAATAAACCACCTGCAAAAATACCATTATGACAAGGAGTGACCGAAGTGATTGCTACCTCCCCTAAAATCGAATTGGTAATCGGTTCAATTTCAATCTCTGCAAAATAGGCATTGTCCTCTCCTTCTATTCGGGTCAACATGGGACTGCTCAGAGATGGAATAGGTTGGGATAAGATGACACCCAAGGTCCCAAAACCTCCCAATAAACCTCCTATCACTCCTCCGACTACTGCACCTACCCAACCACCGAATGCGCCACCGATCACCACTCCGGCACTGGAAATTAAAAAAGCGTTCAAGGAACCACAGACAAATACATCTCCGGGATCCACCTCATGGGAGAATCTTAACTCTAAGCGGATTTTTCCCGGTTCATCAATTAAGATCGAGGTATTCAAGCTAATGTTCACATCCATATCGTAGCCCCAAGGAATACATGCCCCCGGCAATTGGACCGCAATAGAAGTTCTTAAAAGGCCACTTTCACCAGGAAAACAACCCACTTCACCCCGAACTACATTAGATACTTCCCAATTGGACTCTGGAGCCCTTGTAAGGATAACATCCGTTCTAGGAGCTAAAGCTGTGGTAACCGTGTCTTTGATTCGTTGATCAAATAAGTCCACCGGAAAAAATATTCCCCAGTCCAAACTCCCAGTTTTATCCATTAAGGTGTTGGAATAATAATCAGTCCAGTCTGTCTCCCATTGGTTAAAGCTATTCATCCCAGCCCTGAAGGTACTGTTCAGGTCAGAGGCATCTACTTGCAACTGAATATCCACCACATTGGATCCCATTCGGATCCCTGCATTCCAAAACTGTAAACCTCCCAATGCTTCTTCCAGATCTGATACCGGGAATCTCACTACGGGAAACCATTCTTCCGAATTTTCCTGCATGATTTCTAAAAGCTCCTCTCCTAATTCTCGAAGGACCGGGTTATCTATATCTTCCATATCTGCAAACAAGCCTCCCAATCCAAATCGGATTCCTGTGGGACTAAACTGCAGGAGCAGGAAATTAGAATTCAATTGGGGCTGATTGACTTTAAAAACCACCTGAATTCGAAATTGAACAAATTTTGATTCATGAACGCCCTCAATCCCTGCTTCTATTAAATCACTTTTTCGAACCACATAAATGCTGATGGTACACAGCGCTTGTAACACTGCAATATCGATCGTGGAGCTGATGGGAAATTCTCGACCTCCGCTGAGTAATAGTGGCGGAAGGTTTACCACTTTATCATCCCGTGGCGCATCTGCTCCTCGGGCATATTCCAATTCCACCTGATCTAAATTGATCCGATCGATCACCCCCTCTTCAGGGCGTGCGTCAAAATCCAATGGGTCAAAAGGAATGATTCTGATCCCTCCTAAACCTAGGTTTTCATTGGCGAGGACTCTCTTTTGGGCGTATTGTAAAACTAATCGTTCAAATTTTGCTTTACTGAATTGAATATTAAAAAACATAATCTTTAAAAATTTGATACTGTGTTCCTTAATATACTGAAATTCATTCTTTTATCTGTCCTCAACTAATGGATTAAACTTAGAGATACACAAAAAAGTCCAGCATTTGCCAGACTTTCACTATTTATTTTAGAGAATGGAGAGTAACTCTCCAATCGTTTTATTCAAATTTTAGTTCTTTTTCCTTTACTTCTTAAAATTCACCGTTGCCACTACCGGCAAGTGATCAGAGGGATAGCGTTGATTTAATGCATCAGTCAACACCCCATACTTGGATACCTCAAAATCATCGCTGACAAACACATAATCGATTCTGTTTTTCATAGGGGCGGTAAACACAAATTGATTGGTCGTCCCCACAGGTCCATAAGGTGGTAATTTGGATACCTGATAGGAGTCCTGCAGCAATGCTGATAGGGAAATGATTTGCTCCGTATCGGGAGTGGAATTAAAATCTCCAGTACAGATCACCGGCTTCCCTTGGGCTATCTCCTGGATTTTTTACCATCAACTTCCCGGATTCTTTTCTGGCAATGACTCCTTGATGATCAAAATGGGCATTGAACACATAAAATTCTTTTCCACTTTCCAAGTCTTTGAACAATCCCCAGGAAGCGATTCGATTGCAGCAGGTGGCATCCCAACCCAATCCAGGTTCATCTGGATTTTCCCGCAACCAAAAATCTCCTGATTCCAACACTTCAAATCGGTCAGTTTTATATAAAATAGCAGAATGCTCCCCTCCTTGCTTCCCATCATCTCGACCTGCACCGATAAAGGCAAAACCTGGCATTTCCAATAAGTCATTCAATTGATGGATAAATCCCTCCTGAGTCCCTATGATGTCAAAGTCATGGTATTGGATCAATTCCTTGACCATTTCTTTTCGATTTGGCCAAGCATTGACTCCGTCGTTAGGTGTGTCCATTCTTAAATTAAAACTAGACACCTTGATGTCTTTGACTTCTTGTCCAAAAGTGCAGGTGCACAAGAAAAATGCGAATAAAGCAATGAGCTGTTTTTTCATTCTAATTTTTTTAAAAGTTCTCTTGAAGTGCCAATTAAACAAATCTGGAGTAAACCATTGGTAAATTAGTTTAGAAATCCTACCTCAATTGTCTTTCTCCATTATCCTAACTAGCTTTAAGTAAACCAGAAAACCCAATGAGCCTAAAAATCATTATTCCTACAGATCCGGTCGTTCGTGTTGAAATTCCCAGCGACTACCCTATTCCTCCTATTGGAGAGGAATTTTATATTCGTTTCGAAACCTTTGTGACCGACCCCAAAGAATGGGAGCTGGTTAAACGCATACTTGAAAAGGATGCCTTGACCGTGGAAAAAGTTGAGGACAATAAGGTTTATCTGTACATAGGTCAAAAAGCAGATTTACAAGGGACCATTGAAAGCGATGAATACATGCCTTCCATTGTACAGTATTGGGAAAAACACCCGGAAACGAAGCCTGATCCTTTATAACAGATTCAAACAATATGCAATCCTACCTACAGGATCGTTTCAAAATTTTATTCTCCTAGTGAGTTACAATTCCTTTTTACTTTGAGTCTGCATGTAAAAAGAAAAGGGAGCAATCCACTTAAGTGAAATTACTCCCTTGTCAGAAGGAACTTTAATCTATGATCTTTCTTCTTGTAGTGCTTTCAGATTATTCGAGGTATAAAACTGATCTCGATGTTCCTGAAATTTTTCTTCCAGCTCAGTAACCAGACCTAGATTGGTATCTACCGCGAAAAATATATCTGATAATTTTTCTTCCAAAACCTTCACTCCCAGATTAATATTATCCGCTTCAATTTTGGATATTTTCTTCAAGACTGACGTTTGACTATTTCTCAAATCCTCAAATTCCCTCAGAATTTTATCCATCATTTCCAGTTTCTCTAATTTATCCATGGTACGTTTATTTTGGGTTTAGTTAATTCGCTTTTTCTTTAAAATACGAATTTTTGGTGGGGCTGACAAAAATATAGCCTCCAGCTACATCAGAAGACTATTCATAAATTTTATGAAACGACTGCAACTCAAACCATTTAAATCGGAATCAGGCTTTCTTCAATCCCTATTAAAACTCCCGTTCTTTTACCGAGCTTTGGCCAAATTTCCCAGTCCTTTTATACCTCATAATAAGTCCCGATTCAAGAACCAGTTACTTATGAATCCTGATTTTTAGTAATTTCTGCAAAAACACAACCTACACTTTTCCGGCTTCGTAACGTTATTATAAGTATATTAAGTATCTATTTTAGAGATAATTGCTGTATTGGATTTTTAAAAATCTACCAATTACTACACATTCTTTTTTATTTTTTTTCAAACTAAAATTCTTCTTATCATGACCTCTATAGAGCCAAACCAGCTTTCTCAAGCTAGTAACATTATCACTATTACGGTTCAAGTTGCCGAATTATTTACTTCCCCTTATCCCCCAAAAAACAACGATGCCATAGACGATCATACCAAGTTGAGCAGTGGGGGAAATACCCTTGGATATGGAGAGCCAAAAGACTCATTTATTACCGACGTCGTAAAAAATGGGGCCTTACTTTGGAATATCAAATTCGAGGACAATACCCAACGACGAGATTATAGCTTAGATCTTGTTTGTATTGCAGAAAAGAAATCCAGCGATTACGATTTTTTTGACTTTGATCCACTATTACCGGTTGGCAATGTCATCTTGGCCACTCCTACAAAAGGAAACATCGATAACATCTATCAATACAATATCATATTTAGTATCACTGATATTTATGGGGATCTACAAACGTACGTAATAGACCCTCAATTACGAATGACCTAATAACCATGTTCAAAGTTTGGTGCTACTTTTTTATTTCTTTCTTATTCCTTTTCCAGAAAGGGATAACAGCCTATGCCCAAGATCAAGCAATGGCAGATAGTTTGGTAAAGGTTTATGAAAGTGGAGTGTTTCAGGATGAACTATCCTTGCTATATGAGATAACCATATCACAAGCCAATCCAGAGGATGTACTTTATTATGCTAATTTATTGATTGATAAAGCATCCAGTATAGACACAGTTAAAACTTACCTGGTAAATGGGTATTTACAAAAAGGTAATGGATATAAGCTACAGGGGAAATACTCTGAAGCTTTGGAGGCTTATTTTCATGCGGTCGAATTAGCTCAGCAGTTTAAATTAGAAGATCGAGTAGGTGTACTTTTTATTAGTATAGGTGACACCTATTCTGTTTTGGAAAACTTTGAGACTGCTGACAGCTATTATGAACAGGGGACACAGGCAATTCGGAATCGAATGATTCGTTACGCTTAGCTACAGCTTTATTAAATGATGGGGATAGATATTTTTACGCAGAGGAATTTCCTAAAGCAATACTCCGTCTGGAAGAGGCTAAGACTATTTTCAGCAACTTGAATAATGAAATAGGATTAGCCTACGCTCTTGGAAACTTGGGAATGGTCTTTTCTCAACTTCAGAAATACCAACAAGCAAGAGAGAATTTAAATCAAGCCATCCAAACGTTAGATGCAAAAGAAGACTACTATGCTTTATCGGTATACCATCTGTATCTAGCAAAAATAGACTTGAAAATAGATGATTTTGAAAATGCATTAATAAATGCCCATCAAAGCCTAAATCTTGCCGAGAATTACAGTCTCATGAAGGAAACTGCTGATGCAAGCCAGATGCTTTTTGAACTTCATAATCAATATGGTGACCGGGATTCTGCGCTATTTTATCATTTAAAATACATTGCAGCTAGAGATAGTGTCAGAAACCTTCAAGCTGTTGAAGAAATCGCAGAAAAAGCCAAAGATTTTGAAGTCAATCAAAAACAGATGGAAATAGATCTTGCAAATCAAAAGAACCGAAATCAGAGGATCCTGATTTTCACAACTGCAATAGCACTTATTTTTATTGGAATCCTAGCAGCCGTACTTTATAGAAACAATTCTTTTATCAGTAAAGCCAATCGAATAATTGAAAATGAGCGGAGTAAATCGGATCATTTACTTAAAAATATTCTGCCAGAGGAAACTGTCAATGAATTAAAAGAATTTGGAAGAGTAAATGCAAAGCGCTTTGATGCCGTTTCGGTGATGTTTACAGATTTTAAAAACTTTACCAGTAACGCGGAACATTTAGCCCCAGAGGATTTGGTGAAGAGTCTGGATTATTATTTTTCGTATTTCGACCAAATTGTAGATAAATATAAGCTAGAGAAAATCAAAACCTTAGGTGATTCCTATATGTGTGCTTCAGGACTTCCCTTTCCTCAAGAAGACCATGCAGAACGAATTGTTTTAGCGGCCATGGAAATGTTCAAGTTTGTTGAAAAAGCAAAAAAAATTGAGGAGGATAAGCGGATCCGATTTGATATGAGAATTGGTATCAGCTCTGGCCCAGTCGTGGCGGGGATAGTGGGAAGCAAGAAATTTGCATATGATATTTGGGGAGACACCGTGAATTGTGCCTCAAGAATGGAATATTACTCAGGAATAGGTAAGATTAATATCACAGAATATACCCATGAATTGATCAAGGATAAATTTCTCTTCTCAGATCGAGGAGAGATTTATGTCAAGAATAAAGGCAAAATGAAAATGTATTTTGTTGAAGGAATCGTGGATAGTGAGCAATCAGAAGTCGAATTAAGCAGCCGGGAGTCTGATTGAGCAGTTTTTAGTAGAAAGAGGTCAGTATTCAGTGTTCAGTAATCAGTGGTCAGTGGTCAGTCGCGGTAAGAAGTTTTAATGTAAAATTTAAAATGATTAGTTATCTGTAACCATAATTCAATATCGAAACAACTCTCCCTTGGAGTAGATTTTTTTTAGTTGAATAGAACATATTCATAAAAGGGGGTTAGGGGGATTTGGTGTAGTTTTTTAACAGATGGTAGTCTCTGGACAGTCGCAGGAAGAAGTAGGAAAGAAATTCAAAAGTCTCAAATCTGAAAGCTGAAATGGATTTAGTGTTCAGTAATCAGTTATCAGTTTTCAGTAATCAGTGGTCAGTGGTCAGTCGCGGTAGGAAGAAGGAAAGAAATTCTAAAGTCTCAAATCTGAAAGCTGAAATAGGTTTAGTGTTCAGTAATCAGTAATCAGTGGTCGGGGTCAGTGGTCAGTAATCAGTGGTCAATGGTCAGTCGCGGTAAGAAGTTTTAATGTAAAATTTAAAATGATTAGTTATCTGTAACCATAATTCAATATCGAAACAACTCCCCCTTGGAGTAGATTTTATATTGAATAGAAAATATTCATAAAAGGGGGTTAGGGGGATTTGGTGTAGTTTATTAAAAGATGGTAGTCTGTGGACAGTCGCGGTAAGAAGTAGGAAAGAAATTCTAAAGTCTCAAATCTGAAAGCTGAAATAGATTTAGTGTTCAGTAATCAGTGGTCGGTAGTCAGTCGTGGTAAGAAGTTTTAATGTTAAATTTAAAATGATTAGTTATATGTAACCATAATTCAATATCGAAACAACTCCCCCTTGGAGTAGAATTTTTTTTAGTTGAATAGAACATATTCATAAAAGGGGGTTAAGGGGATTTGGTGTAGTTTTTTAACAGATGGTATTCAGTGTTCAGTAATCAGTGGTCAGTTGACAGTAAGCAGAAGGAAAGAAATTCTAAAGTCTCAAATCTGAAAGCTGAAATAGATTTAGTGTTCAGTAATCAGTGGTCAGTGGTCAGAGAGATTTATTTCATACTGTAAAACCCAAATACTTATAGGTTTTAGGGCTTATTTTCAATAACTTATACTAACCCAAACATCAAAGCACTATGAAAAAAATTCAGTTTCACGCCCAGTTTAAAATTCATCCTGGAAAAGAAGATGAGTTTAAGGATTTAATCCCGCAATGTATTGAACAAGTCAAAGCCAATGAGACCGGTGCTGAGCAATATGAATGGTATTTTAATTCTACAGGTACAGTTTGTCATGTACTAGAGACATATACCAATTCCAAGGCACTATTAGCCCATGTTGCAAATATGAATAAGCTACTTGAAAAGGCATTTTCAATGGCTGATTTTGAAGGAAATATTTATGGAAACTTGTCTTCCGAGCTTCAGGAAATGATCAGCAAATTGCCCATCACAAATTATTGTTTATATCAATCCTTGTAAAAAACAGTATTACAAAGATTCTAGCCTCATAAGAAAGTCGATTGTTGGCTTTTCTATCAGAATTCCTTGCCTGAACCTTTCCTTAGCATTTCAACATGTTCTATTCCATCCTCATCATAGACCTCTCCATCAGACACAAAGCCCAGGGAAGAATAAAAGCCAAGTGCATACGTTTGGGCACCGATACGGATAGGGCCATCCCCTAAAATTTGGTGACAATATTGGATGGACAAGCCCATTAATATCCTTCCATAACCTTTCCCTCTACCTGCGGGTGAAGTGACCACTCTTCCTATTGACATTTCTGAATAAGACAATCCGGGAGGAACTAATCTACTATAGCCCACCAATTGTTTCCCCTCATACAACATCAAATGATGGCATTTCTGATCTTTATCATCTTGATCCAGAAACACACAGTTTTGCTCCACCACGAATACCTCACTCCTTAATTTTAAGAGATCATAGAGTTCGTAGATGGTCAATTCATCAAATGCTTTGACGGAATGGCTAAGGTTCATGAAGCTAACTTTTGAATAGGTTAAATATCTTGCAAGTTTATTAATCTTGACCAACTATCCCTAAGAAATCTAAAACTAGAATATGTTAAAGAATTGAAGGAACATTAATTTTAAGAATTTTGACTGATTCCAATTGTTTGGTTGGAATCTGCAGTTAACTTTAATCCATGACTTCCGCACCTGAATTTTGGCTAAGAGGGCCCATTGATGGTTTCCCTGATTTGTTTCAACCAATCGTGCATGCACTACTGCAAGCTCAGGATGAAATTCATGCTCTTATGAAGGAATTTCCCTCTGAGCTGCTATGGAAAAGGCCTGCAGGTATGCCTAGCCCTGCTTTTCATTTACAACACATCGCTGGGGTCATTGACAGGATGGGAGCCTATTCAAAAGCTGAACCTTTAAGTCAAAACCAGTTTGACTACCTAAAAAAGAAGGAATAGAAAATAACAATCTCACGTCTCAAGAGCTGTTGGTTCAATTGGACTTACAAATCGCTAAATTTTTAAAGCTATTATCCACCACAGATCCAAAATCCTTTTCTGAATTTAGAACTGTTGGAAGAGCCCAATTACCCTCGACAGTAGGTGGATTATTATTTCACGCAGCTGAACATACCCAACGGCATTTTGGTCAGCTACTCGTCACAGTGAAGGTGATTCTAGCTGAATAACGGCAAGCTTTGATTGGGGTATTTTCTTTTTACGCGTGGTCCAATTCAGAATCTCATTTATCAATAATTCAAATATTGGGGATTTAGATTTTGCACCATATTGATCACCTTTTCCTCATTGTTTTTGGTATAGGTAATCTTGAGAGAGGGTTCAATTTCCGCAGCTCTTCCGATAATTCTTCCAAAATGGAATAACAAAAAGCCCAAGACTTTTACCCGGTAGATGTTGTTATGAAATTTATTGAAGCCTTTAATAATCTTTTTCACAGAATCTTCGGAGAAACTTTCCCCTCCCTGTTGATGATAATGTCTATGGCATTGTTTAATTGCCCTATTTGTGATTGATTGATATAACCTGCATAAGACCTTAAACTGTCATCCAACCGATAGGATGGTATAGTTAGATAGGCTAGGAAATTTTTACCATGTTTTTCTATCCGATCTCGAATGGGCTCATTTTTATTAAAAATACAGGCAGACAAAGCATAGGAAAGGTTTGAATAATAATTATTCAAATTTGCTTTTTTACTTCATAAATGGCCCGGATTATTTCCTTAAATGTATCTTCCGGTATCTCTATATTCAGGGATACAGTAATGTTTTTAGCATTTTTTGACTTCAATTCAGAACTCAAATTCAGGTAGGCTTCTTCTCGATCATACCCATTGATCAATCCCCAAAGAACAGCAGTATCTATGATTTTATAGATTTCTTTTTTCTCCAATTTCTTTTTTCACTCCATTCAAAACCCAGGTGTTGTTTAATCCCCAAGTCACTGATTTTTGGATCTTTAACAAAATCTCTTGTGGCTATTTCCAGACCCGCTAACCATTTAAACTTATCTCCAAATAATTCCCCTTCATAGGATTTTGCAGATTTGGTACTTACGTATAGGTATCCTGGTTTTTCATTTTTCCGGGTTATCACTTCAATACTGGAATCAAAATCTATCCCAAGACCCTTTTGATTCACTTTTAGATCAAAACCAAATCCTGATTTTCTTTGGTAGCTCTTGTCTTCCAAATACTTTTTGATTTTCACATCATCGGTTTGATCTTCCAAAATGCCATCCAGTCTAAGCCTAATTAAATCAGAATGGTATTGCACTAAGGCATCCGATGAAAGCTCTCCAAGTAAAAAACAATCCTCCGTTTTGATTTGACTGTATTCAAAATTTACTCCTGCCTCTATTTTTGCGGTGGCAACCTTGGTAATGGTATCCTTAATTTTACCTAAAAACGTTTCCCATGCAGCCTTCATTTCCGCAATTTTATCCAAAGGCCCAGTATAGCCGATGGTATTCATGATCATGGTAATGGTGGCTTGTTCCTCCTGAATCAAGTCAGCTACCTTTGATTTACTTAAAATAGCATCAATTTCTGCCTTCCCTTTATTAAGAATATTTTCTAATAAACCTTGCAGGATCGTTTCCAAAGCAGCTTGGCTTTTCTCCGAAAAAGTAGCGTTAATGCCAATTTTGGCTCCGGCCCCGAGAGATTGGGTTTTATTCTTTTTTACTCCAACTTCATAAGTCTTCCCTGTTACTTTTTTGATACCAAAACAAAATCATCTTGGATACCAAAATCAAACTGAACACTGGCTCCAGCATCCACTTCAATGGTCAGAGGAGCAGGAACGCTCAACAATTTTGAAATTCCAAGTAGGCTTCCAGAATATAAATCACTCCATTTTACCTCTAACGAAGATTTCAACACACCTGCAAACTGCAAGGTGCAGGCCTCATTGTTCTTCAAATTTTTGAGTTCCTCGATACTAAAAATCCAGGGAAAATTCTTCAAATCCTGAGAAGCAGCCTTTAGTAAAGAATTGGTCCTAGGGTGTTGTTTATAGGTATTCACCCTCACATTGGCACTTCCTGAAAACAAAAATCCCAATTTCTCATTCGAAGAACTTGCTTTGATGGAAACCCCTAATCCATATTGAATAATCGCATTAGTATCATAATTCGGAACAATCAGAACTTCGTCTTGGGAGCTTTGACTTTTTACAAGTTCATGCTCATCTTCTTCCAACTCCCGATTATTATCGTCAGGATCATTGAACACAAAAAGTCTGGGTCCAAAATTCAAACTGCCAATAAACTGTATTGGAGCAGCAGCTATTGGCAAAGTTTCATTGATATCCACTACATCCAATTTATAGTCCTCATTGGGAATGTCAGATAATTGCTTTTGAAATGGAGGTAATAACTCTAGCTTTTTAAGGTATTTATCCAGGTTCTTAATATTGGGCATAGCAGGTAAAAATTTGGTTATTTATATATTTAAAACAATAAGCATAAAACTCTATTTTTCAATTACTTATAATTACCTGTCACCCTATTTAAAAATATCAAATAAAGACGTAACAGTAACTTTAGACTGGAAGAAATCATCCTACAAAAGTAAAATGATCAACTCTCTTTTAATATAAAATTTTATTTTACTAAAGTTATCAATTACAAAATGAATCCACTACTACTTGGGTAAAATATTGATCTTGAAGAAATATTAGTGATTTAGCCATTTTTGGGCCTTACAAATACAACTAGAAAGGGTTAGAATTTAATGATTTGATCTTTATCTTTCGTCCTTATTTCAATTATAGATATGCTTTTTACCATAGAATCTGATCAACTTATCGTTCAGATAAATTCCAAAGGAATGGAGCTCAATTCCATTCGTTCCAAAACATCCAACCTTGAATACCTTTGGCAAGGAGACCCTCAATATTGGACAGGCCAAGCTCCTATCCTATTCCCCATTATAGGTGCTTTAAAGGATGGTAAAACGATGTTTCAAGGAAAGGAATATGCACTCCCAAAACATGGCTTTATACGAAATTCAGAGTTAGGAAAATTGGTAGAACAAGAAAAAGACAGATTAGTATTTCAAGTCACCTCTTCTCCAGAAACCTTAGCCCTATACCCTTTCCAATTTGTCTTAGAGATTACTTTTCAACTCCATGGAAATTGTCTGGAAGTAAAGCACGATGTAAAAAATACAGGAGAGCAGGACATGTACTATTCATTGGGAGGCCATCCTGCTTTTGTTTGCCCTATCCACGCAGAAGCAAAATATGATGAGTATGCAATTGAATTTCCAGAGGTTGAACAAGACCATACTTGGCTCATCCAACCAAATGGTCTAATAGGAAGTGAAGGAGATCAAATCCTGAATAAGACCAATTTAATTCCTCTGCATGAACATATTTTTGATGCAGATGCCTTGATTTTTAAGCATTTAAAGTCAAGAAAAGCCAGTTTGGTCCATCAAATTCATGGACCCGTTGTGCAGGTTGACTTTGAAGATTTTGATTATCTGGGTATCTGGGCAAAACCAGGCGCTCCATTTGTTTGCATTGAACCATGGCTCGGAATAGCGGACTCAGTGAATGCATCTGGAAATCTGGAAGATAAAGAGGGAATTCGAAAACTAAGCCCCCAAAAATCAGAAATAAAATCCTACCAGATTCGTGTTTTGGGAGAATAATATTTTATTTAAGAGACTGCCTAAAATCTATAAGCAGTCTCTATTTGAACCCTATTCAAATGGAAATAGTTTGCATAATAAAGGAGTCTAATCCATTTTTTAAAGACTGTTTCTCCTTCCTTAATTGTCTCCATCACCATAATATCTTTAATGTCTTCTACGTCAACTTTTAAAGGATTTTTGTCTAAAATCACCAAATCAGCCAATTTCCCATTTTCTAAAGTTCCTTTGGTTTTTCTTCAAAGTGTTGATAAGCACTCCAAGACGTAATGGCCTGTAATGCCTCATAAGGACTAAGTCGTTCTTCCTCTCCAATTATATCTCCTGATCTGGAAACCCTACTTACTGCCGTCCAAACCACTCTCATCAAATTAGGCAAGGCAACCGGTGCATCCGTGTGAATGGTAATATTCAACCCTTTGTTAAGGGCGGTTCTCGTAGGACTTATTCTATTTCCCAAAGAATCCCCGATAAGTTGCTTATGCCAATCTCCCCAGTAAAATGTATGTAGTGGAAATAAAGAGGCAATGATTTTCATTTTGGCTAATTCGTCCAATTGATCAAACCGTACATATTGGCCATGGATCATCACAAACCTCCGATCTTCATTTCCATATTCTTCAAATAAGGGTTTAAGTGTTCGGATCATTTGATCAACTGCTGCATCCCCATTCGTATGAGTAATCGTTTGCCAGTTATTTTCAAGAGCTTTTTTGTAATACTCACTTAACACAGTGTCACTAGGAATTGCAGGATACCCTGCGTAATCTTTATCAGCTCCGTCTGGTGGAATAAGGTAGGGATCTGTTCTCCAGGCTGTTCTTCCTTGAGGTGATCCATCCAGGGTTACTTTCATTCCCCCGATTCTATAATGGTTCGAATAGGATTTACTATTCCATTTAGAACCCATGTATTGATCTACATATAGGTAATCAATGTAACTGACTACATCTAATTTCAATTTGTTTTCCTCAGCCATTTTTGCGAGCATTTCATGGTTTCCCATGGCTCTTCCCTCCTGTGCAGTGGTATACCCATAGGAAAGTGCCATATCCTGACCTGCATCAAAAAATTTCTGATTGGCCTCCTCGGTCTTGGGAGCCATGGCCTTCAACATATGGGGAATAGCGGCCAATTCTTCCAATACGCCATTAGGCTCTTGAGAATTCGATTCCCTCCGGATGATTCCGCCTACCGGGTCCTTGCTGTCTGCATTGATTCCCAACAATTCCAAACCTTTGGAATTTACCACGGCAAAATGCCCAGAGATATGCATGATCATGATGGGAAATTCTGTAGTTACCTGATCCAAATCATGTTTGGTAGGAAAACGTTTTTCTTCCAACACAGAATCATCAAACCCTGTCCCAAAAATCCATCCTGTCAAAGCCCTGTTTTCAGGGGTATTCCAAGCTTTTAATTTCTCAATCAAGGCTGGAATATTGTCCACATCAGCATCTGGAGAAGGTAACAATAAAGCTCCTATCGCTTGGACAGAAAAATTGGCAAAATGGGCATGCCCATCAATAAAGCCGGGAATTAATGTCTTTCCTTCTAAATTAACCATTTGATGCCCCGTACCGGCAGCTTTCATCGCTTCATCTGCATTTCCGGAAAAACTGATGATGCCGTCTTTAACAACCAACGCTTCCACGTAGGAAGGCTCATTTCCTACCATGGTCAGGATATCCCCACCAAAGTAAACTGTAGCAGGTACTCCAGCATCCTCTTGAGAATTGCCACAACCCCACATAATGGCGAGTGTCATTATTGTCAAAAAAATCCTTTTCATAAAATAGCAGTTTGGTTTTCCTTTAATTTCGAGGTTTTTAACCAGAAACTTAGCTTTCATTCTTATTACTTATTCAAAATAGTCTTTTAGACCTATCTCCTGCTTAAAGGTTTTTCCAATCCTTTTTTATCTTCATGCTTAATTAAGAGAATTCAAAACCCATCACAATCAACTGAATTTAAATACCTTATAAATATTATTGTAGATTTTTTAGTAACTTAAGGTACTACTTGAGGGAGAAACTTTTACCTCGGAATGTTATCGGGAACTTTGCCCTCAGCAGGTTATTTTTTTATCGTTTTTTTCAGAAAATCCTGATCCAATGTTACAGCTCATAAAACGATTAATTTTTCATTCTTTGATTTTAATGACCTTCCTGGTACATGTCTTCCAATCCTTTGCACAAAGACCACCAACAGGAGGAGCAGCACCATTAAATGAAAAAGACGATTCTTCAATCAATCCTATTGTCTTTGTTATTGGAGGAGCAGTGGTAATAGGAGCTGCATCAGTCTTCATTGTTAAATCAAAAGGGCCTAAAATTCCCGTGGCTGAGCATTTACCCAGTTATCTTCTTGCACATAACATACTCCCAAATGAGGATGCGTTGGAATTGATGTATGAAATCAATACCTCATTGAAGGATGTACCTGAAATTAGAAGTAAGAAAAAACTGGACTTGCCTGAATTTCCAGAGTTAAATCAAAGTCTTGCATCTAATTTACCGGGAAAGGTGCAGGTTACTGCCTCAAGCCAGTTAATGAATCAAATTAGTGTATTCAAAAATGGAAAAGAGAACTTCAATGATTTAACCAATGAAAATTCAAGTCCTCAAATTCAAGCGGGCCTTCAAAAAGTAAATTCTTTTATCAACCAGATGGAAAGAAGTCTGAGTTCATTTGATTTTGAAAAACAACGGAACGCCTCAGTCAACAATGAATTGGTTTTTGACCTTTTAGATGTATTTAATCAAACCTTAGATCGGATTATTGAGGCTAAAGCGATTAGCCCTGAACAGGAAAACTTGCTTCAATCCATCACCGATAGCATGGAGGAATTGATTTCAAATATCACCACTTTCAGTCAGCTTCAAGAAGAAATACAAAAGATTGGTTCTTTGGATAAGCCTTCAAAAAATACATTGACTGCCTCCCGACTGGATAAAAACGGTGCTTTTCCTGTAGTTGTATCAGATGACCCTAATCCATCGATTACCCAATCATATTTAACAGTTGCTGGAAATACTTTGAACTTTGCTTTGGCTGTATACAAATACAGTGAGGAGGGTGAATTAATAACTGAAGGACCTGAGGTAGAAGGAAAGTACCTCATCCGATATGTTTTGCCGGCATTAAAAGATTATGAAAATGCTTACCATACCATCCGAAATCCTGCCACTTATGCGATAGGGGCATTTCCCCTGCCAAAATTTACATGGCGGTGGAAGATGAGGATGGGAATAAAGTAGAAATCCAACATCCGGTGGTGGATTTTAAAGTGGCATTTGACAGTCGGCAATTGGTCAATGAAAATAACATGATTGTGGTGCCTCTGAAGATAAAACCATGATCATATTACTGAAATACCGAGCCCTATTCATAGGCCTGTTATTTGGGCTTTTTGGAGGGGCCTTAACCAAACTTTTAGCCATCGATGAACTGGCCTTTTATTATACTGCATTGGCCAGCATCATTGCTATTGTAGTCAATTTAATGGTCTCTTTTATGCTCAAAGGAAAATGGAATACCCATGTCAAATACTCTGTGAAAGCGGTTTGTATCTTCCTGTTTTTAGCTTTGATAATCGCTCTTTATAGCCATACCAACTACTTTCTGAGAGGAACTTTCCCATATAGAGATTTTGAAGATCAAGTCAGTTATTATATCAAAGGGAATGAATATACCCCCATCGCTAAAAAATTCATAGAGGAGAATCCTTATATACAATCGGATGAAGATTTGATCCGGGAAGGATTTGGGTCTCCTGATGAGAAAGATAAAGTTTGGACCCAAACTTCTATTAACAGCAATTGGATGAAACTGTTGACTTCTTACTCGTTGGTCATCATGTTTTTTGTGGCATTGGTATCCGTCTTATTGGAAATCCTGATTAGCAAGTATGGAAAATCCACAAAAAAAATCATGTATTAAGTAACCAGGCAATATTCATTTTCTGGTAAACTAGTTCAAAACTTTTAAACCTAAGATCATGAAATTTAAATCAATTTTTATAGGTCATTGGACCTTAATTATCGTAAGTTCCTTTTTTTGGTTAGCATGTAATGTCGATGAAGAACCTTCAATAATAGAAAAACCAAGTAATGATTTGGGGGATTATAATTTACCTGTTTCGGTTCAAGGATTGTTTGATACCGAAGTTTTAAAAGTGACGGGAAGCTTGGTTCCATTTATTGATAGAATTCAAAAAAATGGTATGAAAATATATCAAGGAGATGCCCCTCCAGAAATTTTCAAAGGAACTTATGATGATAATCGAGTGATCATAAAAAAGGAATCCATATCATTTCGTATCAATCATGATTGTGTCTACGATGAATACTACCCCTCCTATAAAGATTCCACTTTTGGAGGGTATATAGATCAATTCTTTTTTTCAAATGAAGAACCAGCTATAAGCTTGATTTCATACTCTTCAATGGAAGGAAATCCTACCAGTTTGTTTCCGGCAGGGATGGATCAAGCTGAAACTGAAGGAATATTCAGTGGAGATAAAAATAACTTCACTCTATTTTTTAAAGTAGATAATGGCCTATATAACCGAATAAGATATACCGCACTTTGGATTTATTCTGGAACCATTAGAGAAGAATTTAGAGATACAAGTCCACTCACCTCAATTTCAATTTTATCAAATGTCACCAAATGTTTTGTACTAGTTAATAAAGGCAGTGATCCCAACAGGGAAATGGCTAATAAAGGAACCATTCGTATTTTCAGAGATGATGGTTCAAAAGAAGGATTCTGATTGAACAAATCAAATTTTATATGTAACTTAATGTAGATTTTTAAAACTGAGACTACTTTTAAGTACTAATTTTTTAGAGCAAAGGTCTATTTCAATAATTGATAATTCTATTCGAAAAGACCGGAATTTTTAATTGAATGAATCCAGGGAAGCCGAAAACTGTAAAGAGTAGGCAAACGCAATAAACCTATTTACTATGAAAAACTTAACTGTCTTGAGTTTGGTGTTGTTGTTTACATGCACTATTCTAAGTCTACCTCTCCAAGCACAAAATCTTGAGAAGGAAGCGAAAGCACTCACCAAAAAGTATGTAAAGGCATACAACAAAAAAGATGTAGCCACCTTGGCATCCATGTACACAAATGATGCAGTAAGAACTTTTAGCGATGGAAGAAAATACAGTGGTATAGCAGAAATCACTGCGGCAATGGAAGAAGAATTTGCCGTCAATGACTTAACCGTATCCATTGAACATGGCTCCTCAGAAATGAATGCAGATGGTACTGCCACAATCAAAGGTACTTACCAGCTTGTTGGAACTGCCAATGGCCAACCTGTCACTTTATCTGGAAGTTATAATAACACATTGACCATGGTGGGCAAAAAATGGTTAATGACCAATTCATCGATAATGGTTGATAACTAATTGGAAATGAAACAACAAACAAAAGCACCTAATTATGGAATTTAGGTGCTTTTGTTAATCATTCATTTTCTATATGCTGACTGCCTTTCGACCATCCATCCTGGATATTGCTTTGGAAGTGGGCTTATTTTATCAATCTGATCCAAATCAGCTTCCGTCAACTGGACTTCTGTGGAAGCTATATTTGCATGCAACTGATCCAAAGTTTTAGCTCCAATGATGGTACTGGTAATTCCGGGTTGTTGTCTCACCCATGCCAAAGCAACCTGTGCAATGCTCACCCCATGTGCCTCTGCGATTCCTCCCATCACATCTACCAAGTCATAGGCCTTCTCTTTATCAATCGGTGGAAAATCAAAATTAGCCCTTCTAGCTCCAGAATCAGCCCCTTCCCGTGTAAACTTACCTGTTAAGAACCCTCCTGCTAATGGACTCCATGGAAAAATCGCCAAATTATGGTCTTGAGCCATTGGAACTAATTCATGCTCAATATCCCTACTTATCGCTGCATAATAATATTGTAGACCGATGAATTTATGATAGCCATTATACTGAGCAATTGCCTGAGCTTTTGCAACCATCCAGGCGGGCCAATTACATATGGAGATGTACCTAACTTTCCCTGTTTCCACTATATCATTCAGTGCACGAACCGTGTCCTCCAATGAAGTAGCTGGATCAACTCCATGCACATATAATATGTCCACATAATCCAACTGCAAACGTTTTAAACTTGCCTCTACCGAATTAAAAATATGATAGCGAGATAATCCGGTACTATTCGGCTTGTCATTCATTCTTGCCAATACCTTGGTAGCAATCACTATCTCATCTCTTGGAATTTTCAGATCCATTAATCCCTGACCTAATAGTTGTTCGGATTGTCCATAGGAATACACATTTGCTGTGTCAATAAAATTAATGCCCGAATCCACTACCGCCGAAAGCATGTCATTTACTTCCTTTTGCTGAAGTTTTCCAATTTGATCCCACATCCCTGCATCCTGTCCTCCAAAAGTCATGGTTCCAAAACATAATTCAGAAACTAATAAACCTGTATTACCAATTAAATTGTATTTCATAAGTATTGGTGTTTTTAATTAAAAATAGATAGAATAGATAGATAAATAAAGAACAGGCTACCTCTTAAAACAGTTTCTTGGGCTTGGAGGAAATTCTAATTTCTTTATCCCATTTTCTTACTTAATTTATTAAGATTAACATATCAATTAATATAAAGCCCATTTCAATTTTTTGCGAAACTTATTTCCTTTCATTTATTTCAATAGTAGAACCTTCTAGCCCAATTTTATCCAATGTCAAAAACTGACGTAACCAAAAGCCTACAGGCTCCCCACCCTTCTTTGCAAGGAAGAAGAGGATTCTTGAGAAAAAGTATCCTTGCTTCTATAGCAGCAACCTTAGGAGCGGAAATCGTGCATGCTTCGAAGTTGCCTGATGGGTATATTCCCATAGGAGTATCCATGCAAACCAATCCCATGGAAGGTAAAAATGAAGAAATGGTTATTCGGAATGAACTTCCCTGGAATGTAGAAGCAAAACCGCATTTATTGGACGATTCCATTACTCCATTTGATAAAATTTTCATTAGAAATAATGGGATCATGCCTGAGGAAGTGGATGCCGCCAATTGGACCTTGACTATTGGTGGAGAATCGGCTGAACAAGAAAAAACATATACGATTGCAGAACTTAAAAAGAACTTCAAATCTTATACGTACCAACTGGTTTTGGAATGTGGAGGAAATGGTCGAGCAGGCTTCTATCCCCCTGCTTCTGGCAACCAATGGGAAGAGGGCGCGGTATATTGTTCAGAATGGACGGGAGTTCGCCTTAAGGATGTCCTGCAAGACGTGGGCATCAAATCAGACGCTGTTTATATTGGGTACTATGGAGCTGACAAACATTTAAATGGAAAACCAGACGAAGTGGTAATTTCTCGAGGTGTTCCTCTTGCCAAAGCATTGCAGGATGAGACGTTAATCGCTTGGGAATTGAATGGGAAAGATATTCCACTGCCACATGGGTATCCGCTGAGGTTAGTATGTGGAGGTTGGCCCGCTTCCGCTTCGGGCAAATGGCTTCATAAATTGGTGGTAAGAAATCAAGTTCATGATGGACCAAAGATGATGGGAGATGCTTATAGAGTACCCGCATATCCTGTCGCACCTGGTCAAAAAGTTCCGGATGAGGATATGAGAATCATTGAATCCATGCCTGTCAAATCCTTAATCACCTATCCGAAATCAGGGGCCATGTTTGGATTGGAAAAACTTTACAGGTAAGAGGTAAAGCTTGGGCAGGTGAACTGCAAGTAACTTCGATGGAAGTATCTACGGATTTTGGTGCTACTTGGAAAAAATGTGCCTTGAAAGCTCCTGCCAATCGACTCGCATGGCAGGAATGGACAGTGGAACTATCCTTTCCCAAAAAAGGATATTATGAAATTTGGGCAAAGGCTACGGATAGGCAAGGAACTGCCCAACCGATGGTAATCCCCGGGTGGAACCCAAAAGGTTATTTAAATAATGCTTGCCATAGAATTGCCGTAAAAGTTAGCTAAGTAAGATGAAAGATCATTCCACAAAATCTTCGCAAGATCAAAGACATTTGTATAAGGGCATTATCAGAGGAGTCATCGCACTTATTTTCTTGATCCTAATCATAACAGGGGGAATTTTATATTTGACGTTATCCAATGGTCCAACTCCTACTTTACAAACTATAGATACCAATAATGAATCTCCTATTCTAGCTTCTGGCATTGGCCAATTTGTCGAGGGTAAGGATGTAGAATCCGGTTTAGTGGAAGGTGATGGTTTTGAACTTGTCAAAGCCAACTGTACTTCCTGCCATTCCAGTGCTCTGATTCTTCAAAATCGGTTTACCCGGGAAGGATGGAAAGTCAAAATTGAGTGGATGCAAGCAACACAAGGATTATGGGATCTGGGAAATAATGAATCAATGATCTTAGATTATTTAGCCGCAAACTATGCTCCCGAAGCGTATGTGGGACGAAGAGCTCCTTTAAAGGATATAGAATGGTATGAATTAAAGGAGTAAGAAATTATTAGATGAAATTTTAAATGACTTTTTGATTCAAAGATTTAGTTATAATATAACTTTTTTAATATTAGTAAAATACAATTTTTTATAATTAGATTAGAGGTAATACATTTTACATTATACCACCTACCTTATTCTAGTTATGAAAAACATTCAACCAAAAATTCTCTCAATCCTTTTTCTACTTGTTATATGTTTTAGTGCCTGCGAAGGACCCGAGGGTCCCCAGGGTATAAAAGGCGACACTGGTGAAACAGGAGCCATAGGACCACAAGGAGCGACAGGGGCCGCCGGTCAGCAAGGTCCTCAAGGTGAACAGGGACCTCAGGGCGAGCAAGGTCCACAAGGGGAACCGGGAACACCCGCACAAGTAATTTATTCAGACTGGATTACTGTCAAGAAAACTGATTGGACCTTCATTCCGGCTGGTACCTTTCCATTTTTGACTCCAGCAAAACCAGGACGATATGTAAATATCCTATCCTCAAATTTTACTTCTGACATCGTAAATAATGGGATCGTGCTTGTTTACGCAAAGTTTTGTCAAAACTCCTGGATGCCAGATGAAATAACGGCATTACCATTTGATATGTATTACGATGCAGGTACCTGGGATTACTTATTCCATACCATGGATACTGGCTTATTAAGATTGTATATCCTACATAAGGGAACTAGACCTGCTCCTGATAACCAAATAATTTCACTTTGTGACAATCAATTCCGATATGTCATCATCCCAGGCGTGATTCCAGGTGGAAGGCTAAACCCTGAAGTGGACTATAGCAATTATGAGGAAACCATGAAGCATTTCAATATTCCTTTGTAATCTCCTTTGCCTTTTTCCTAAACAAAACAAACCTCCCAACCTGTATAAAAACAGATTGGGAGGTTGTTCAATTAGCAAATTGGATATACATTTTATCCTATCAAATTACCGGCTTCATCCCATTGAGCCACTACTCCACGCTCTTCAGGTTTGAGGTAAATAGGAATGTATTTTTCATCCAGTTTGAAGCCATGCTTGTCCATGACTTCCTGTGGTACCCCATCCCAGACATTGGGCTGATTTCCTTTGTATCCAATATAATCCCAACCAGCCTTTGTGGAGAAATAACCGGAACAGGTCAGGTTTCTCAATAGGTTGAACCACCTTACTCCTCCTTGGTATTCCTCTGAAGCCCTATCTGGCCAAGCCACCAGATCCACGATTTCCAGTACTTGACTTTCGGTCAGTTCATTGAACGGTTTGCCAAATTTTTCGTCAGACTCAAAATCCAACCACATCAATCCTCCTCGCATCCTAGTCTGATTTCCCGGTTGATCCTTCATCATAAACTCCATAAAATCCACTACCCCTACTTCTGTTGCCGATGGAGATTCGGAATCTTTGGGCAAAATGATATCCACTAAGGTGTTTAATTTCCTGCGTTCATCCTCGGTGAAAAAGTCTCCGATAACAATTCCTGATCCCGCTGAATTTCTTCTTCCGTTCTTCCTCCAATGGTTCCTCCCTCCAGTAAATGCACCTGAGGCATTGCCTGCTCTTCCGGTGAGCATCCAGTCAAGATCAGACCAGTACCAATAGAACCGGTAAAAAGTAGCTTTAAGTTTTCTCTTCTGTTCATGGCCTAGATATTTTTCTTTTTTAACTGATCAATAATATAATCGGAGGTTCTCCAGCTCAAGGCAAGAATCGTCCAAGTCGGGTTTTTATCTGCCTGGGAAACAAATGGTCCTGCATCCACGACAAACAGATTATCACAGTCATGTGACTGGCAGTTGGAATTGAGCACAGAAGTCTTAGGATCATTGCCCATTCTTACCGTACCTACTTCATGAATAATCCTTCCAGGAGCTGCCAGGCCATACTGTGTTTCAGGGCCTTGTTTCTTGCCCAACAGGATGGCCCCTGCATTGGTCAAAATCTCTTCAAATGTATCTTGCATATGTTTGGCCTGCTTGATTTCCTGATCTGTCCAATTGTAATGAAAGCGAAGCACAGGGATGCCATATTTATCTACAGTATCTGGGTCAATCTCACAGTAATTGTCATACCGAGGAACGCTCTCCCCTCTTCCTGCCATCCCAATTCTTGCTCCATAGAGTGTCCGAACGTCTTTTTTCAAACCTTCACCATAGCCTCCTCCTTCTTTGGGGTTTCCGAATTCATCCTTCAGATATTTGCGCATGGAATCCATACCTGAACCTTCTCCATACCCAGGTTGACTCATTCCTCCTCCATATTCGATATGGTACCCCCTGGCAAAGTCCAGTTTCTTGTTATCCAACCACCAAGGAGTATACATATGCATTCCTCCAACTCCATCTTCATTGTAGCGATCTCTACCAAATAGGGCAGGTAAAATCCCGGACCTACTGGCACCGGTAGAATCATGCAGGTATCTTCCCAAAACCCCAGAGTCACCTCCAATCCCGTTGGGGTAAGTCTTGGATTTGGAATTCATCATGATTCTGGCGGATTCGCAAGCAGAGGCACCCAAGACCACTACTCTGGATCTCAATTTGTATTCTTTCATGTCCTGTTTGCTCACAAAAGAAACCCCGGTAGCTTTTCCTTCCTCATTGGTGGTAACCTTCCGAACCATAGAATGGGTATACAAATCCACCTTCCCTTTTTTCATAGCTGGATGGATCAGACAGGTTCCAGCCGAGAAATCTGCATAGACCTGACAGGCACGGTTACATTGACGGCAGAAAAAACATACTCCCCGCTCATTATTGATCGGACGGGTCAGCATGGAAAGCCTCCCTGGAATCATCGGGATGTTGGCCTTGTCAGTCCCCCTTTTAATGAATAGTTCGTGTAACCTGGGTTTGGGAGGAGGAAGAAAAAAACCATCAGGTTCATTATATATTCCCTCTTTTGAACCAAATACCCCGATGAGCTGATCCACTTTATCGTAATAGGGCTTCAAGTCATCATAACCGATCGGCCAATCATCCCCCAATCCATCAATACTCGCTCTTTTAAAATCATTGGGACCAAATCGAAGCGAAATCCTCCCCCAGTGATTGGTTCTTCCCCCACCATTCTAGACCGGAACCAGTCAAATTGAGTTCCGTTTTTTCGGGTATATGGTTCCCCTTCCATTTCCCATCCACCGATCGCAGCATCAAAATCCCCAAAAGGCCTAATCTGCGTCCCTGCCCCTCTTCTTGGGGATTCCCAAGGTGGTCGCAATTGGGTTCTATCTTCTTCCTTGGCAGGATCAAAATCCCCTCCGGCCTCAACCACAGCTACCGTAAGCCCGGCTTCTGATAAAATTTTGGAGGCCATTCCACCTCCGGCTCCAGATCCAACAATGATCACATCATAGGCCTCCGAAGTTGATTTGATTTGTAAACTCATACTATTTTTAGTCTTATCGTTGGGTGTATGTTAAAAAACTGATACAAAACCCTTTCTTATTCCTTTTCAAAGCATTAGAAAAGATTCCTTCTAGTAATATGACTATAATTTAGCTGAGTTTTGAATTTTTTGCCTGTTTGGTTTTATAATTAGCTAAACGGTTAGGTGTGCATGTTTTGGTGCCCTATAATCCATTATTCAATTTGAAATTGAAAAATTGAGGGGGAGATTTATGGATGTAAATACTGTTCAATTTCCTCCCAGTCGCCAGCCAAAGCCTTCTTAATTCTTTTTCCCATTCCGCCTGTTTAATTTTATCCAATCCATGCCGGGTTTGCCCATCGTAAAGCTCTTGAAGCTTTGAAAGCTCCCTCATTGCGTCCAGGTATTCTGTATTCAATGTAGCCTGAAAAATTCTGGATCCAGTTCAAGGTTTTGTAAACGGTGGATCAAGCGATCTACAGCGATCCGTACTACATCAAAATGTAGCTGTTCATGCATGATTCCATAATCACTTGCATGCTTGACCCAAGACTGCTTTGGAAGCATGTAAACTTTAAAATCCAATTCCTGTACGATGGTGCCGTTATCCATCACAGAGGTTCCTGCCATGGAAAAGCTGGAGAAAATAGTGGCGTTGAATTTACTGGTGGGCTGAGGTGAATCCCTAAAATCACCCCAATTTAAAGGTCGATCAGGATGATAAAACACCGTGTCTTTTGAACTCTCTCTCAGGTGATCTGTAATTTTAAGTCTTACTTTTTTGCCAAACTTGGATTTCCAAGGTTTTGTGCCTTTTCCCATGAATCAAAGAACTCAAGGGATTTATGGAAGATGCTATTCACAACATACCTTACCTGATCTCCTCGATTGGCAGTTCTTCTATAATTCAAACTTCCTGAATAATCCACTAAAGGATTGGGTCAGCTTTTCCAATCAGGAAGTAACTCAGCTTCATTTGAACTCCACCTTCATAAAGTTTGGTAGCCGTATTGAGTTGCTCATTCAGTTCCAATTCCATAACATGAACCTGAATTCTATGGAAGGTATTGGAGGTTGTTGTTACTTTTCCCTGAAATAAATCCAATGCTTCCTTTTCCAAGGACCCTTTGAATTTGACATGATGTTTCTTTCCATTGGAATCAAACATTACCCCGATGTCTGACTTGTTTTTTCTTCGGTCAATCACCTCAATATATTGGTATTCACTAGCGGAGAAATACTCTCCATTTGACCGGAGCTCAAAAACTACATCCTGGCCAAATGAAATACTAGCAAAAAGCATTACCATAGGAAAAAGAAATATCAGGATTCTCATAAAAGTTAATACAAGGGTTTTGATAAAAAGGTTTGGAATCGTTAATCAAACTCTTTTAACCCAAAATCTAAGTTTCCCTCGATTACTGGATTTAACCAAACTATAGCTTTCAGGGATTTCTCTGCAGTCCCCACAATAAGTCACTATTTTTGTTCCTTTTGGCGCATCATCAAACTTCTGATTGATCCAGTCAATCATGGATTGAAAATATTCAGGATCAATCATTATTTCTTTATCCAGTTGATCTTTCAGGTTCACATATTCTTCAAATGCATTAAAAAAGTAAAAATGATCAAATTGGGAAAAGTCAAGTTCCTTGATGTCTCCATGGATAAAATTCACATTTTTTAGGCCGAATTCAACCTTGAGTTTTTGGGATAATTTGAACAAGCTTTCTTTCTTCTCAATCCCTACTATTTTGGAGTTTCCAAGGGAACCCGCAATTAAACAGAATTTACCTGCACCTGAACCAATATCTAAAATGGATTGCCCGTCAACCCCTAAATAAGCAATTGCTTTCTTTACCACCGAAATTGGGGTCCATTGGGTACCTGAGACCTTTTGTACTCTTAGAGGATTAAGAGAATCAAATTCTTCATCTGAAATATGCGCTAATTCCATTTATCAAAGATTTCCAGTATGGGACAGCCCATTACATAAGGGGATAGACTCCAACATATTTTCTGTTTTCACCTGTGCTTTTTTGATTGGATAGCAGCATTACTTCAAACTGAAACTCTCCAATTTCATTGTTTTTAAAATGATCAGAAAGCCATCCATTAAGATGGGACTTAATATCCAAAACCAATTTATTCAACGCTTCTTCAATAGATTCTTTTTGGGCATTAAACTTAAAATTCGGGACCAATAGAACTGGAGTTTCTACCGGATTAAGATTAGGAACAAGTGTAAAAATATAAGTACAGGTAATTCTTAATTCTATCTCCTGCCCTGTAGAAAATCCAGGAATTTGATAAATGAATTCTTTCAAGAATTCCTGTATTCCTATTGCGCGAATGGGACTCTTTAAACCTTTTTTATAGGACATCATCTAGCTCATTTAAACTTCTCCTAATCAATAAATTTTGGTGGATGTTTTTCTTCAAAATCAGTTGCATCCTGAAACGCCTTGGCCAATGCCAGAATACTACCTTCATCGTATAAATTACCAATCAACGTAAAACTGGTGGGACGCTCTTTCTTATCAAATCCATTGGGAACAGATATTACCGGATGCCCGGTAAGATTGGTGATCAGCAACTGCCTTCCACCAAAGCTAGGAGCAATGATCACATCGTATTCCTGGAACAACTGATTGACCTCTTCAATCAATTGCCTTCGCTGACGATTAGCCTGAAGATATTCTACTGCTGGAATAAAACGGGACTGTCTCAAGGAATTGGCTCTTGAACCCCCATGCTGTTCTACCATCAAATCCACTTCTCCCGATCGAACCAACTCGTCAAAGAAAGCTCCCGCCTCCGCTCTGAGGATAATGTCAAAACCTGAATAAGGAAAATTTTCTGGCAAGGCGATGGAGTCAGGTTTTACCCCCATTGCTTTAAAAACTTCCAAAGAAGCCCGGAGATTATTCCCCATTGCAGTGGTATCCTTGTCCAAATCTTTCTTCAGATAGGCTACTTTTAATTCTTTTGGGCTTTTAGAAACATGGTTGAACGGAACTTCATTGGTACTTGGGTCTTTTTCATCTTTTCCATAAATCGCACTGAAAATGATTTCGCAATCCTCAGCGGTCCTCGCCAAAGGCCCAATTTTATCCATTGACCAACTCAAGCTCATCACTCCAGCCCTACTGACTCTCCCATAAGTTGGACGTAAACCCGTAACCCCATTTCTGGTAGCCGGAGAAGTAATGGATCCCAAGGTTTCTGTTCCTAAGGCAAAGGGGACCAAACCTGCAGAAGTGGCAGATCCAGATCCTGCAGATGAACCGCTAGCTCCTTGGGTTGTATCCCAAGGATTTTTGGTTTTCCCTCCAAACCATACATCACCTCTTGCAAGGGAACCGGAAACTAATTTGGCAACTAAGACTGCTCCTTGGTCTTCCAATTTTTTGACCACTGTGGCGGTATAATCAATCATTTGATCTTTGTAAGGTGCTGCCCCCCAAGTGGTGGGATATCCTTCTACTGCCATTAGGTCTTTTACTCCATAAGGGATACCATGTAGAATCCCTCTGTAGTTACCGGCAGCTAGTTCTTTGTCTGCCTGTTTGGCCTGCTTCATTGCCAAATCCTCAGTAAGGGTAATGACCGATTCTAACTGATCATCATAGCGTTTGATTCGATCAATAAAAAGACGGGTAAGTTCCTCTGAAGTCACTTTCTTGTTCTTGATCAATGAAGCTAGCTGGGGTATGGTGTAAAATGCAAGCTCTTCAAAGTTTTCGGGGACTTCTACCTGTTCAGGAATAATGAATTCAGGATTTTCAACTTTCTCTGGAAAAACAAAACCCAAGGGATGTGGATCAAAAGTTATTGCAGGAAAAGTTTCATTGGAAATTTCATAGCTTCTCAAGCTATCATACCCTGACTTATTCCTCCCTAAATACCCGCTCATGGTTTCTCTTGCAGGCTTTTCAAAATTCAGACCTATCAGCTTTTGACTACTTTTTATGACCTTGTCTGTAAACCCATATTCGTTGGATTTACAACTTAACATCACTCCTAGACAAAGCAGCGTGTAAATAGCATGATAATTTTTCTTCATAAAAATAATAATAGGTGGTGGTTTGGATGAAGGTAGCATTAATTAAACCCCTAATGCCAAGCACTTAATTTAAACTAATACTTCCAAAGCAGAAAGGCGATCCCCACTGGAAGGGTTTCTTTCTTTCATTTTTTGATGAATGGAGAATAAAATTGAAAAAGAAAAAGTGTCAAAATAAATTAGAAGATTTTAAGCGAGATACTCCACAATTATTGTACTTTTCATAGAAGTATAGCTCCATTGAAGAAGAATAGTTTTACCACCCAAAGCCTATCCAAATGAAATTTCAGTTTTTTATTATTCTATTCTTTCTATGCTTTAACATTGCTACAGTTGACACAAAGGCACAAACAATAGGTAATCAACCAGAATTCTATAAAAACTCTTTACAAGGTAGTTTGGGATTTGCGGGTTTATATGCTGCAGCCACATCCAATTACGAACGAATTATTTCCCTGCCAAAAGAGAAATGGGTTACCGCTACCTACCTAAGATTTGGAATTGGAGCTTATGGAGTATGGGGAGGGAAAGGCAATTTCACGTACCTCCAATACGGCGTATTTACAGGTAAAAAGGCCAACCATTTTGAAATCAGTGCAGGTCCAAACATCGGATTTAAAGAAGTGGATTCGGAGATTCCAGTCGTCTCCTTTTCCACAGGATATAGGCTTCAAAAACCAGGAAAACACTTTATGCTCAGAACAGGAGTAGGATTGCCTGAGTCCATTTATTTAGGTTTGGGTTGGAGTTTTTAGGGGCTATAAACTTCTTTTTCAAACTGGATTCAATTTTCCATTTAAGAACTTCCCTATAAAAACCATCCATTTTGCTGGCTTTGATGATATATTTGGCATCCAAACCACTAGCACATGAAATTTTATTGCTTTTTATTCCTGCTTCTTGCATTCCAAGCTACGTTTGCCTGCACTTTAAACGAAGAGGGTCTTCCATTTCATATGATCATTATATCCAAATACCATTAGGAGGAAATACCTACCAAACAGCAGGGAATTCCAAGAAAAGATTGGGGAAAATGGAATAGAAACATGGGCCGATGATCAATCAGAATTTAGCATTTATGTAAAGTCAGAACGGAACCAAACAATTTTTCTAGCCCTGGATCTACTTCCTCAAGAAGCAGATTCAGAATTATCTATTTCATTAGATCAAAGCTACCAAGTAAGACTGGAAGCTGGACAATCTGGTTCTAGGGAGGTAGGAAAATTTCAACTCAAAGAAGGATATAATCAGTTTCGATTAAATGGATTGACAAAATCCGGTAAACACTTTGCCAACATCAAGAATTTAATCTTTGCTTCCAAGGAGGATCTCATGCTGGAATTTATCAAAGACAATGAAAACAACCGCTTTTATTGGGGCCGCAGAGGACCTTCTGTTCACCTAACTTATTCCTTGCCCGATAGCCAGAATTTTAAATGGTTTTACAATGAAGTCCGGGTTCCTGAGGGACAAGATCCTATCGGTTCCTATTATATGGCTAATGGATTTGGGGAGGGGTATTTTGGAATTCAAGTGAACGGCCCAGATGAAAGAAGAATTTTATTTTCAGTCTGGAGCCCTTTCCAAACAGATGACCCGACTACTATCCCTAAAGAGGAAAAAATCTTACTCCTGAAAAAAGGGGATGGGGTATACACGGGTGAATTCGGTAACGAAGGTTCTGGAGGTCAAAGCTATTTGGTCTATCCTTGGAAAGCCGGCGACACCTATAAATTCTTGAATTCAGTTGAACCAGATGGCAAAGGCAATACGATTTACACTGCATATTTCATGGATCCAGAAGTTGGAAAATGGATGTTGATCGCCAGCTTTTTAAGACCCAAAACGGATACCTGGTACCAAAGACCACATTCCTTTTTGGAAAACTTTATCCCTGAATCCGGAAACATTCAACGTTCTGCTCACTATTCCAATCAATGGGCAAGAAATACTAATGGAGAATGGATGGAGCTTACGGACGCAAAATTCACCGGGGACGATATCGCAAAAAGAGGATATAGAAAAGATTTTGCTGGGGGAGAAATCAATGGTGAATTCTTCTTACAAAACGGTGGCTTTTTTAATCAGAACACAGAGCTAAACAGTATGCATCAAAGAGCTAAAAAGAACCATAACCCACAAATCAATTGGGAGGACCTACCTTAACCAAGACCTGTTCCTTTATAACACGATTCATAAGCACGTATAGCGCCCCCATTAAATCAATAATTCCTCTTCCAAATTCGTCACATCCACACTCACTTTCATTTCTTGCTCACTACCGCTGTAAACGATCCCTTTTAGGGGTGTAACATCTGCAAAATCCCGGCCTACCGCTACCCGGATATGTTTGTCATTGACCAGCAAATTATTGGTTGCATCAAATTCTACCCAACCATGTTCAGGAATATAAATCGCGATCCAGGCATGGGATGCATCAGATCCTATCAGCTTGGGTTTTCCCGGAGGAGGCAAGGTTTCTATGTACCCACTGACATACCTGGCCGAAAGCCCCAGAGATCGCAGACAAGCCAATGAAAAATGGGCAAAATCCTGACAAACGCCTTTCTTATGATCAAACACTTTTTGAAGTGGTGTACTGATATCCGTAAAACCCGGAGTAAAGGCAAAATCCTTGAAAATTCGAGTGTTTAAATCCAGCATGGCTTCCATGATCGGCCGCTTCGAAGTAAATGACTTTAATGCATACTCCTTGATTCCTTCAATAAATTCCACATGGTTTGACTCCAAGTAATATTGCCTGATATCATTAGGGGCCTCTGTTGTATGTAACCATTCCACCACCTCTTCCCAAGGTTGGGTTGATTTAGGATCCACATATATCCAATTCGGTGTACTCAATTCCAGCAAACTCTGCGAAGTAACGGTAAGTTTCTTATGGGATCGCTCCACGGAGAAATACAGATATTTATTTCCAAAAAAATCTTCTCTTCCTACTTCGGAGCTTGGCTTGGGACTGATTTCACAGACATATTTATTTACCTTTTGAAATTCCAAGTCCTGCGGAATTTGAAACATCAAATTATGGCAAAGTGTGGCAGGAAATTCATAGATATAATCCGTGATATGTATTACTTGGTATTTCATATCTCAGGAATGACAGAAGTTTGAATCATGCTATATCCAGATCCGGTATGGCTGAAATATTTCTCATAAATCCTATCAGAAGTGTCGTGAAGCAATTCAACCACCTGATCTAATAAGGTGGTCAAGTTTTCAAAGCTTCCAGTATCAGGATTTGGTGTTGAAATTAAATCTATATCGCATAACCTTATTTTGGTAATTGCCTCCAACAACTTTTTTCGATCCACCCCAAACATTTCATGGTCATCCTGATTCGGCAAGGATTTTAAATGCTGGTCAATTTCCAACAATTGATAGATCAAGGATCTTGGGTTATCCTCATGTAAGATCAAAAGACTCAATACCCCATGCATTTCCAAGTTGGATCTATAGCGATACCTATAAGTCACCAAGCTCTCATTACAGCGTAAGGTATCTTCCATCAATTCTTTATTGGACTCTGCATCAAAAGACTGACAAAGCATCCCTCTTAAAATGGTGCAATTGTTTGCAGCAGATTCAATAAAACGGCCAATGTTTAACAAGTGCCAAGTTGGTTCCCGAGTCATATTGTCAATATTCAACCCATAGAAAGCCATTAATTTGACTACCATATTATCCAAACTATGATAGGCTTGCATCAAGGAAGTATTGCTTTGCCGCATTTTATTCAGTTCTTCTGAAATGCTGTCAAGAATCCTCCATGTATCCAAACTCAATCGATCCCGAACTGCATAGGCATTGGTAAGGAAAGATTGGATCGAATAAGCTAAACTTCCAGGCTTGTCAATTTTATGTACCAAATCCAACAATTCATCCTCCGGATTCATTAAAGTGGCCTTTTCCATAAAACCTGGACCAGTTCCTGTTAATATGGTTAAAGTCCTCAATAAGGTACTTAAAACAGGAGTCTCATGAATATGGATATCCTCGTCAGCCTCATTATAAGACAACAAAGTCATCCGCATTAACCGAACCGCATAAGAGGATCTTTCTAAATAACGACCTAGCCAAAATAGCCTTTCTCCTGTACGACTAGGCAAGACATTTCTTACCAAAGGTTGAGCTTTGATACTCTTTGAAACAACGGTGATGGGCTCTTTTGATTTACCCAACACCCAAGTATCCTTACTGATTCCACCAGTTTGATTTGAAACCAAAAAGGCTCCCTTTTCAGGAGAGCTTCTCGAAAGCCCACCAGGCATTACTTTATAATTATTATTCTCAGAATCGGCAATCACATAACTTCTGAATACTGCATTCCTGGCTTCCAGTTTATTGTTGATCCAAGAGGGAGATGTGGAGAAGTCCACCATTTCCTGTCCCACATACATATAGGGATTCTTTTCAATCTGCTTCTTTAAAGTTTGAATTTGTTCCTTACTGAGATCCCCTCCAAATATTGATTTATGGTTGGTACCTCTATAAATATTTCTGATCACCAAGGTTTCAATATGATCAAAAACAAATTTTTTCTCTTTCGGCTGTCCACACCACCAAGTAGCTACTGAAGGCAATACTAAATCCTGACCCAATAAATGTTTGGATATTTTTGGAAGAAAAGCCATTAGACCTGGGTTCTCCATTACCCGACAACCCAAGGGATTAATGACCAATACTTTTTCTGACGGACTGCCTCCATTAAACCAACTACCCCTAAATGCGAATCATTTTTATATTCCAAGGGATCACAAAAAACATCATCCACCCTACGGATAATCACGTCTACTTTTTCTAGCCCCTTAATGGTCTTAAGCCAAACATATCCTCCGCTGACTGTTAAATCCTCTCCAAAGGCCAAGGTAAATCCCATAAAAGAGGAAATATAGGCATGCTCAAAGAAGGTTTCATTGGTAGGACCAGGAGAAAGCAACACCACTCTTGGGTTTTCCTTATTGTTGGTAAGATGTCCAAGAGTATTTTTGAAGGTTTGGTAATAAGAAGTGATTTTGCGAACATGATTTTCGCGAATTAGCTCGGGAAAAACCCGAGTCATTGCTGCCCTATTCTCAAAGGTATATCCAGCTCCAGAAGGAGCATCGGTTCGGTCATGAAGAACCCACATCATTCCATTGGGACCTCTGGCCAAATCCGAAGAATATTGAATCAGTTGTTGTTCCCCATCTATCTTGATATTATGGGCTTGTCTTAAAAAGCCTCGATGATTAAAGATCAACTCAAAAGGAATTAGCCCCTCTTTGATCAATTTCTGATCACCATATAAATCACTGAGGATCAGATTTAATAACTGAGTCCTTTGAACCAATCCTTTTTCAATTCCTTCCCATTCCTCTGTATTGAAAACCATGGGTACAGGATCCAAAATCCAGGGACGATTCATCCCATCCGGATCTCCATATACATTGTAGGTGACCCCATTTTCCCGAAGTTGACGGCTTACTTCCTCTTGAAATTGCCGCATTTTCTCCGAGCCAATTTGTTCGTAATATTTGGCTATCCGCTCCCAATGGGAATGTATTTTACCTTGGTCGGTGGCCATTTCATCAAGAAACGGCGCATTATTGAACATCTTTTCAATAAGATATGACTCAATCATTCCTCTTGCTTGAACTAATTGCACATTCTATAATTTTACCCTCATCGTTTTTTATAACGACGAAGGTCCATTGTATACGGAAATTCGGGGTTTACGATTTCCGAAGTATCCTCGTATTCGATAGGACCCTCTAACTTGGTAATATACCTTCCGGTTTGATGGTCGTCTTTTGCTGTGAAATTAATAGGATTCTCTTTGGTAATTGTATGTCCAAAGTCGAAAAACCTGGAAATTCTTCGAGCCTCTGCCTCATTGCTATTAATTGGAAAGTTATCATAGCTCCTTCCGCCTGGATGCACCACATGGTATTGACATGCAGCGACAGATTTCTTGGTCCAGGTATCATAAAGATCAATGACCAAAGGGGTATCAATTCCTATCGTTGGATGTAATGCCGAATAAGGTTGCCATGCTCGATACCGGATCCCAGCCACATATTCTCCATGTACTCCAGTGTTTTTCAAAGGAATCTTAAACCCATTGCAAAGCAATTCATATCTGGAATCTGTCAATCCCGTAATTTTCACCTGTAAACGTTCCAAGGAAGAATCCACATACCTGGCTGTACCAGAACTTGAAATCTCCTCGCCCAATACATGCCAAGGTTCAATGGCCATCGTCAAATCAATATGGATTTCATCTGCCTGCAGCTCTCCGATAAATGGAAATCTAAAACTGAAGAATGGATCAAACCAAGAAATATCAAAATCGTAACCCGCTCTTTTTAGATCATTAACTACTTCCAACATATCTTTTTGGCAGTAATGCGGAAGTAAAAATTTGTCATGGAGGGAAGTCCCCCATCGCACGAGCTTGTGCTTGTAAGGTTCTTTCCAAAACCAACTCATCAAGGCTCTGATCAAAAGCAATTGTACCATACTCATCCTATAATGAGGAGGCATGTCAAATCCTCTAAATTCAAGGATTCCCAATCGACCACTACTCGAATCAGGTGAATACAATTTATCAATACAGAACTCAGCCCTGTGGGTATTCCCTGTAATGTCTACCAAAAGGTTTCTAAAAATTCGATCTACCATCCAGAATGGGATCTCATTTTCTTTTCCATCAGGAACTTGTTGAAAAGCCAACTCTAGTTCGTACAACATATCATCTCTTCCTTCATCCACCCTTGGTGCTTGACTTGTAGGACCAATAAATTGGGTAGAAAACAAATAAGATAATGCAGGATGGTGTTGCCAATAGGTAATAAAACTTCGCAATACATCTGGCCTTCTAAGCAGAGGACTATTTTCTGGGGAAGTTCCTCCAAGTGTAATATGGTTTCCTCCTCCTGTCCCAGTATGCTTTCCATCCACATTAAATTTCTCGCTGATCAACCTCGACTCCCGTGCTTTTTCATACAGTATCCTGTAATTATGCAGCACCTCTTTCCAGGATTTGGCTGGTTGAATATTTACTTCAATTACTCCTGGATCTGGAGTAATCATCATTTTTTCTATCCTTTTGTCTGAAGGTGGATCGTAACCTTCAATCAACACAGGCAATTTCATCTTTTTGGCAGTTCGTTCCACTGCACTGACCAGATCCAAATAATGCTCGATATGGGTGGTTGGGGGGAAAAACACAAATAGTTTTCCTTCTCTGACTTCCACCACTAGAGTGGTTTTAAAAATCCTTTTTGAATTAATAGGGGACTTTTTGAGCTTAATTTTTAGAGGACTTTGGAAGCTTTTTTACTGGGGCGAACAAGTCTTGAACAGGTGTTATTGGTTCGTCTTTCTCGGCAGTATGCTCTATGGAATCCAATGGAAGTCTTAAGCCTGCTGGAGAATTTCCGGGTATTAAATACAAATCATCTCTCCTAAATTTCCATCTACAACTCTGCCATCTTTGTTCATTTAACTCCCATTCCAATGGAACAGCAAAACCCACTGGTTTACCCAAACCTTTATTTAATAATTCAGCAAGTTTTTGTCTTTCTAGAGAGGACTTTAAGTTGAATTTTTTGGGGTCAATATTCACAGGAACTCTCCCCTCCTGCCAAATAAAATAAAAGGGGTCCTCGTATAATGGAGAAATGTTGTTTTTATCCACATGTAGCTGCGTCACCAAATTATTCATGAAGCTTTTGGCATGACGACTATGGAGTTTATAATCCTTGGAAATATCTGCCATTAAAGAATCATCATGCCAGATTGGGTGGCCATCTTTTCTCCAAAAACAAGCCAATTTCCACCTAGGAAGCGGTTCTCCTGGATACCATTTGCCCTGACCATATTGCATTAATGCTCCCTTACCAAACTCCCCTTTTAATTTATGGAAAAGTATATTGGATAAACTCCTTTTATGCTCACCATCGGCATCAGTATTCCATTCTGGTGCATCTTGGTTATCTACTGAAACAAAAGTGGGCTCCCCACCCATTGTTAAGCGCACATCATTCGCAACTAAATCTTTATCCACCCGATCACCTACCTGAACGATTTTTTCCCAAACCTCTTCAGAATAAGGTTTGGTTACCCTTGGAGTTTCTTCAATTCTGGTTACTTGATTTTCAAAATGGAAGGTAGTTTCAGCCGGTTCAGCCATTCCAGAAATTGGAGCTGCATCTTGAGGGCTAGGAGTACATGCCAAAGGAATATGCCCTTCTCCTGCGAATAAACCGGAAGTTGAATCTAATCCAATCCATCCTGCCCCAGGGACAAACACTTCTGTCCAAGCATGTAAATCCGTAAAATCTTCTTCTGGTCCGGAAGGTCCATCCAAGGATTTTTCATCAGATTTCAATTGGACTAAATATCCTGATGCAAATCTTGAGGCCAATCCTAAATGCCTAAGCACCATTACCATTAGCCAAGCAAAATCACGACAAGAACCGGATTTTATAAACATGGATTCTTCACAAGTTTGGACACCCGGTTCCATTCTTACATTGTATTTCAGTTCATGGCAGATTAGTTGGTTGATAGCCACCAAATAATCTACTGTAATCATATCTTTTTTAAGTAAGCTTTTGGCTTTTGCTACCAGCTCCATCAATAAAGGTCCTGATTCCTTTTTCTCTAAATAAGGTCCTAGTTGCGCACTTAACCCTTCTTCGTAGGTAAATGGAAATGTGTGAGCATAGTCTTCTACAAAAAAATCAAAAGGGTTGATGACCACCATATCGGCAATCACCTCTACATCTATTTCAAAAAACTTGACTTTTTCAGGAAATACAATTCTTGCCAGGTAATTTCCAAAAGGATCCTGTTGCCAATTAATAAAATGGTTCTCAGGCTTTACATTTAGAGAATATCCTTTGATAAATGTTCGGGAATGTGGGGCAGGTCTTAACCGAATGACCTGAGGCCCTAAAGAAATATGACGATTGTAATCGTATCTGGTAAAATGCCTAATAGCAACCTTAATGGACATGGACAGGTTTTAAAATGGATGAAAAATGAAAGTCTTACCTTCTTGAATAATTAGACTAGGGTTACTTTGGCGATTCCTCCTAAAGTAAATTAAATTAAGGACAACACTGAATAAAATTTATAAAAGATATTAAATAATAAAAAGCTATTTCTTCTGCAATTGCGTTATAAAGCCACATAAAGATTGGTTCGTATTGGAATTGCAGGCATTCTAAATCATAAAAAAAGCACCAATCCAACTTACCAGTGGTAATTAGATTGATGCTTTCAATAATCAATTAACCTTATGTCGAAAAGATTTACTTGTCTTTGAACTTTCCGTTTTTCATTTCAAGCGCACTTTCAATGTTTGAAACGATTTCATCATAGGCTTGGCCATTACCATCCACATTGTCTGGACCAACTTCAATTAATCCATCGCCATTTCCATCAGATACTAATGCTGGGTTAACACCTTCCAAGAATTTATCCATATACATGGTCAACAACATATCTTGAGCACCTGCCACTTCGATACCTTGATTGAACTGTACTAGCATCTCATCTTCGATATCTATAGAAACCTCAGCAGGGACACCGAACCAGGTTACTTTAGCAAAGATGGATAATCCATACATTTCGTCATCTTCAGGAACATCAGCATGAACAAAATCCAAGTTTAACTTGCCATATACTCCATCTGCAGCCATTACTGAACCGATTTGTACAATCTGAACCTCTCCATCTTCCACTAAATTTAAAATCTGAGGCTCATTATTTCTTATTTGTACAATACTTGGCTTCTTCTTATCCTCACTAGTAGCTCTTAAAATTAGCTTTACGTTATCGATGGATACTTTTACAGATTCAATCGAAAAATTTCCATAATCTAAATCAGTAGTTCTAGCACCGGCATCCTCCAAACTACTAATTCCAAGGGTTGCAGAAATAGTGACTTCACTTTCTGTGATTGCTGGAGTTTCATCTGATTCCTCCGTACAAGATGTGATAAATGCAGTAGCTGCTACGGCAATCATCAAATTTCTAAATCTTGTTGTTTTGATCATAATCTAGGTTTTTTAGATTGGTTATAGTTTATTTCTTTTTAGTGGTTTTTTACGTTAAAAAACTTATTTGATACTCATTAATTAAATTAAATCCATTCCCATTTAATACTGTCAAAGGTCCCATTCTCTACTTCAATAAGAGTCCCATTTTCATCATCTAAGGCAGAAAAACTGAATTTTCCTGAAATCAATTTCTTATTGACATCAATTTCTGTAATAAGTAACTCCATTTCTCCAGTATGGTTGGAACTTGCCTGATAGAGATGGTCCTTAGATTTGACAGAATTTCTCATTTCAACTGCTCCCATAGCCCCTTCAAAATTCACTTCAGAATTTTCAATCAGATTCCATTCGGTGAATTCAGATCCACTAGACAGCTCTTCCAGATTCTTTCCGCCTATCTTAAATCCGAGCGCCAGAGCTTTCCCTCCATCTTTAACACGAATTCCATAGACCGTTAGTAGAAATGAATCATCACGGTGCTTCATCTCTGCAATTACATGTTCAGAGGCAAAAATTCCTTTCCCACTTTCAACTTCAAATTGGTCTCCATTTAATATAGCAGAAATAACACCATCATCTTTCCTATTTGGAAATATATTTACTCCATTTATATCAATACAAGAAACCAAACTAAAAAGCACTAAAAGAATGAAAGTACGTTTTAGAATAGATAAAATCATATGTACAAATAATTTAAGAAGTTTAAATAGAAACTAAAAAACATTGATTGAATATTATTCCCACAAATTGAGGATAAAAATCACACATAATCCCTTATAATTAATTGATTATTAAGGTTTTTTAGTTTACCAAACACCCTTATGGTGAGTTCTCCTATATTGGTTCATACATGATGCCAGAATATAATATTGATGCTTATGATATCATTTTCGAAAAGTAATTTGAATAAATATGCTATTGATACATAAAAAAAGCACTATAAACAAATAGTGCTTTTGTAATGAATTATATATATACTGGTTAATTTGTCTTCCAACTGTTAAAATATTCAACAATTTGACCTTCTTTTATACTCTTTCCAGAAACTACATCCACTTTAAATTTAAAGGTCATAGATTCTCCATCTTTTAATTGATAATTTAATTCCTCTTTCCCCTCACTCATCGCTTTTTGGCCAAGAGGGTTTGCTGCAAATAGGCCATAGCCCCTGGCATGCCAATAGGTCGGGTATCCTACATTCTCTGGGTGGTCATATAAAATTACCGAAATAGGCTCTCCCTCAATAGTTCCTGCTAACTCCACCCAATCTCCTCTTGTTCCCCACACATCATCTCCTTTTTTCCGTTACTACTAGTGTACATTCCCGTAATTCCTTCATTATTCATCGTAGGTACATCCGTAATTTTTCCAGATGCATCGGTAAAGAGTTCAGGTTTTGTTGAAGGATGTTCTAATTGCCTAGCAACTCTAATTGCAATCATTCCTTCTTTATTGTCGGTAAATGAAACGGGTCCATTTTTCGCAGTTAGGGTGGCAATTCGCTCAATTGTCCTTGTATCATCCGTTGCCTCAAAAATAAAGGTGGTCTTTTCTTCCAATAAAGTTTGCCCAGCTTCATTTTTCCATTCTTGGGTCACTTCCAATTTTCCAGTATTTCCTGAGGAGGAAATAGAGTTTATTTTCTCCAATGTGATGTGCCCATAATCAGATTTCTTCTCTGCTGGAATCGCATAAGAATTATTCCAGAAATCCAGACCATTGACATCTCCATAATTAAACCATAGGCCAATATGATGAGGATGATCAAAACGCTCTCCTGGTCTTGGAGCTAAAGGCCATCCACGTGTGATGGTAGTTCCTTTCGAGGTGTTGATAGGAAACAATACAGGTTTGTCCAAGGTGTCTGGGTAAATAAATGAAGTGAAAAGGGCTCCATCTACCAATACATCTACTTTTTGAGCAGCTTCATCTTGAACCAATTGGACTGTATTGGATGACTTTTCCATTTCATCAGATGTTTCTTGATTTTGAGAATTTCCAGAGTTGCAGGCATTCAGTATCAAAAAACCAGATACCAGTCCTGCGAATTGAATTGACTTTTTTAATTGCATGGGTTGTTTGGGGTTTATATTTCAACGCTTAGACTATTCCTAAAGCATTTGATTTTAATGTATTAAATAAGTTCAGTTGTTCCTTCAGGGCAGCTATCCGATCATTCGGTTCAGTTCTGGCTTCCATCAAAATCCAACCTTGATAATCCATTTTTGCGAACAGATAAAACAGTTCCTGATAGGGATAATCTCCTTCATTGAACTCCCGGACATGGACAGTATCTCCGAACCATTGTTTAACTGAATTGAAATTCGCTTCTAGGCCAGGACTCAATAAATCTTCTGGATTACAATTCCAGCAAATTTTCACATTAGGATCACTGACCTGATCAAATATGGCTTTCATATTTGGTAATTCCTGAGTCAAATTCCCATGTACTTCTACCCGAACCAATTGCCCATAATCACCTGCAAAAGCACCTATTTTATTAAATGAATCTGCGATTTGAGCAATGGTTTTTTCTTTTGGAACATCGGAAGGGAGATTATTGGGCTTTACTTTTATCCCGCTTGCACCAATATCTTTACAAAGTTTGATGTACTCTTTGGTTTGTTGGATATTATCCTGGACTACCTTAGGATCGGGGCTATGATATTCAAAATTACTTCCATACCCAAGGCAGGTAACTGGACTATCTTCAAATCTCTTTTTCACTTCTAGCCTCTGGGAAGAACTTAAAGATGTTTCCACTCCGTGTGCATGTTGGGTTCGAAGTTCCACCCCAAGTACACCTGTTTTTTCACAATTTGATATCAAGGTTTCAAGATCCCAATCTCTTCCCCATTGATAGGTCACTAACCCAAATTGCATTCCTTTTCTTGCATTTCCGGCAAGAAGTGAAAACGGTAAATTTCCTGCAGCCAAGCCTAGCCCAGCTGCAATCCCTGTTTTCAAAAAACTTCTTCTTGAATTTAATTCAAACATAATTAGTCAATAACAATTAAACTTGATTAGGAACCTCAAAGCCTTTTCGATAATCTCTAGTCAAGAGTTTATCCGCCTCTTTATCTTTGATGAATTTTTCTGTTTTTCCATCAAAATGCAATTGTCGTCCAGTTAAATAACTGACATTGGCAATCAATGGTAAAGTAGAGGAAATAAATCCCTCTTCTATATCGCAATGCAAGGTTTCATTTTTTCCAGATCGAATTGCATCCAAAAAATTAGCATAATGCTCTGCCCCACCAGGAGCAGCCAGTACCTGATTACTAGGACCAGCTTCTTGGGTCTTTTTACTCATAGCAAAAGTTCTTTTGTCATCTTGTTTGTAAGCTTTCCACGAACTTCCATTTACTTCAAGGTATCCATCCGTACCATAAAATACGTTGCCGATTTTAATACCTAAACTGGCTTCCCCATTGGTATACCTTCCTCTTGTTTCAAACTCCAAAGTCTTTCCATCGGCATATTTAAAAATAGAAGTTTGAGTATTCGGTGTTTCTTGAGAACATTCCGCTTTCGTCACTCCATAAATATCACCAGAGGAATAAACTGATACGGGATGTTCATTTGCATTTAATCCCCAACGTGCCACATCAAATTGATGGGGACCTTGATTACCAGTATCTCCATTTCCAGTAGCCCAATGCCAGTGCCAATTATAGTGGACTTTTTTCCATTATACGGTTGATAAGGTGCAGGACCTAACCATTGATCATAATGTAAAGATGCTGGTGGGTTGCTATCAGCCACCCTTCCAAATGAATTTCTTGGCTTGTAGCAAAGACCTCTGGCCATGTAAACTTCACCAATTCCTCCGGCGTGCAGAAACTCCATGGCTTCCATTACATTGGCAATGGATCGATTTTGAAAACCAACTTGGACCCTTCGATCATACTTTCTTGCTGCTTCCACCATTTTTCTTCCTTCAAAGACATTATGGCTTGCTGGCTTTTCGACGTACACATGTTTACCGGCTTGACAAGCCCATATGGTTCCCAATGCATGCCAGTGATTAGGCACAGCAAATGAAACCCCATCAATTTCCGGATCATCAAAAACAGCACGCATATCCCATTCTGTTAATGGTGTCACACCCGTTTTTTCTATTACTATTTTCGATTTTTCAGAAAAATATTGTTCATCCACATCACAGAGCGTTTTCAGACGAACATTTCGATTATCTTTCAATGCACACCATTGATTGATATGGTTGCTTCCCTGTCCCCTAATACCAATTACGGCCATGTTGATTCGATCATTGGCTCCTAAGATCGAAGCATAGGATTTAGCAGACATACTCATACCTGCCATGGCAATTCCGGCAGTACCTAACACACTTTTTTTAATAAACTCTCTTCGCTGGGTCATGGGTATCACTTTTTTGGGTTATTTATCATCAGTTTTGGTATCATCAAGAACTTGTATGCTCAAGCTTCTACCATAAATTTCTTTAATCTAACCATTTCGTCTCTTTGGGTCAATGCCTATTCTATGAATGAACTAGATACCTACGCAATCGATTGCACTATTTATGTTCGAAAAGGGAAAAAATAGGCCTTAAATGAATAGATACATGTTTTCATCTCCAAATTGCTTATAATTGGTATTCTCTTTATACAATAATCAAAGAGGGAAGACACCCATTCTTATGAATTAAGGCTTCATGCAAGCATATAACGAGTTAGATTCCATACAATTAAACTTTAGCCCCCAAGACCTACTTTTACTCAACCTTGCCTTGGCGCTGATCATGTATGGAGTGGCTTTAGATTTAAGGTTCGAAGATTTTAAGTATTTGGTAAAAAATCCCAAAAGTTTTTTTCTGGGCGTTTTTTCGCAATTCCTTTTATTGCCTTTCTTAACCTGGGAATTAGTCAACATAATTAATCCCCCTCCAAGTGTCGCATTGGGGATGTTTTTGGTGGCAGCTTGTCCCGGAGGAAACATTTCAAATTTTCTGTCCAATTTGGCAAAAGGAAATACGGCATTGTCCATCAGTTTAACAGGTTTTTCAAGTCTCCTTTCCATCATTAGTACTCCAGTCAATTTTGCAATCTGGGCAAGTCTATATGGACCTACCTCCAGCCTTCTCAAAGAAATTAGCCTGGATTTCAAAGATGCCTTTTTTACCGTTGCTTTAATATTAGGGATACCCCTGTTATTGGGTATTTTAACGCATCAGAATGCACCAAAATTTGCAGAGAAAGCATCCAAAATCCTAAAACCCCTAAGCCTTCTTATTTTCGCTGCATTTATTGTAATTGCCTTTATGGGAAACTTAGACCTTTTTTTAAGCTACATTTCCTTGATTTTTTTATGGGTTTTAGCACACAATTTCATTGCTTTGGGAGCTGGTTTTTTAACCGGAAAAGCATTCAAACTTCCCTTAGCTGATATCAAAACATTAACTATTGAAACAGGAATTCAAAACTCAGGGTTGGGGTTGGTTCTTATCTTTACCTATTTTAATGGACTTGGAGGAATGGCCTTTATTACTGCCTTTTGGGGCATTTGGCATTTGATTTCAGGAATTACGATAGCCACCCTATGGAAATATAAAGAATGAAAGATTTTGTAAATTATTGGTTGAGGCTCATGGTCAAGGCCTGCCTTCATCTCTATTTCAAAAACATCAAAGTGGATGGGAAGGAAAATATTCCCAAAAAAAGGCCGGTTATTCTGGTTGCTAATCACCAAAATGCACTTATTGACCCTCTCCTTTTAGCGACTCATACTAAATTAAATCCCTTCTTTTTAACTAGGGCTTCTGTGTTTAAAAGTCCATTGGTAGCTAAGTTATTGGATTTTATACGCATGCTTCCTGTCTATCGTGTTCGCGATGGATTTTCAACCATTCAACAGAATCAGCAAATATTTGATAAAACATATGAGATTCTAAAAAAGAATGGAACGGTGATCATTTTTGCCGAAGGCAGTCATAGCTTAATCCGAAACCTAAGACCTTTGAGTAAAGGGTTCACTAGAATGGCATTTGGGTTAAAAGAAAAATACCCTCAAACTGAGCCCGTTATTTTACCTGTAGGGATTAATTATTCTGCGCATAGAAAATCAGGGAGTAGGGTTCATATGATTTTTGGAAATCCCATAGAGGTGGACATGCCAAACTCCCAATCCGGAAAATTGACCAAGTCTGTGGAAAAGGCACTTCATGAATTAGTAGTAGAAATACCCAATGAAAATTATGAGGTTAATTTACAAAGGCTCATTGAGGCAGGTGTAGACCTCAATGACCAAGAGGCGGTGAAAGAGTTTCTGGAATCAGGATTCGTAAAAGACCCTGTCCTCCCCTTTTCAGGATTGAAAAACAAACTTATGAAGATCTTTCATTTCCCATTGTATGGGGTTTGGCTTTGGAGAAGTCCTAAGATCAAGGATAAAGTATTTGACTCCACCATTAAATTTCTAATAGGGTTTACAATGGGGCCTATTTACTACCTAGCCTTGCTTCTCCTGTCTTTTGAGCCTGGAATAGGACAATGGGCCTTGACTATTTTGATCATGGCAGTGATTACTTTGTGGGCTAATAAAAACCCTCAAGAATAATTGCTAATCACAAAATTTTCTTTGGTTACTTTTTTATAACTTTGGGATAGATATAAAACCCAAAAAATGACTGAATCATGACTGAAGATTTTCTCCCAATCAACGGGACCGATTACATAGAGCTTTATGTAGGCAATGCCAAGCAATCTTCCCTGTTCTATCAATATGCTTTTGGATTTGAATTGATAGCCTATGCAGGACCTGAAACAGGGATTAAAGATCGGGCTTCCTATGTGTTAAAACAGGATAAAATCCGATTGGTATTGACTTCACCTTTACAATCTGAATCCCCAATTTCCCAACATATCAATCGTCACGGAGATGGAGTCAAGGTACTTGCCCTATGGGTAGATGATGTGGAAAAATCTTGGTATGAAACCACTTCAAGGGGAGCTGAATCTGTAGAAGAGCCTGCTACCTTCAAAGATGAACATGGTGAAGTAAAAACCGCTTCTATCAAAACTTATGGAGATACCATTCATACCTTCGTAGAACGTAAAAATTACAAGGGGGTATTTCTTCCGGGTTTTATCCCAAGAAAAAGCACTTATCATGCTACTCCAATAGGATTGAAATACATCGACCATTGTGTAGGGAATGTTGAGCTAGGTGAAATGAACCGCTGGGTTTCATTTTATGAAGATGTGATGGGATTTAAATTGTTGATCACATTTGACGACAAAGATATTTCTACGGAATATTCAGCCCTGATGTCAAAAGTAGTTTCCAATGGAAATGGCTATATCAAATTCCCTATCAACGAACCGGCAGAAGGAAAGAAAAAATCTCAGATAGAAGAGTATCTAGATTTTTATAACGGACCTGGAGTGCAGCATATGGCGATTGCCACCGATAATATCATCCATACAGTATCCGAACTAAGAAAAAGAGGAATTGAATTTTTGGAAGTTCCTCAATCTTATTATGATGATCTCTTGGATCGCGTAGGGAAAATAGATGAGGATCTCCGGCCTCTAAAGGAGTTAAATATTTTGGTTGACCGGGATGAGGAAGGGTACCTACTTCAGATTTTCACAAAACCTGTTCAAGATAGACCCACTTTATTCTTCGAAATAATCCAAAGAAAAGGAGCTAAATCCTTTGGAAAAGGCAATTTCAAAGCCTTGTTCGAGGCAATTGAACGAGAGCAGGAATTAAGAGGAAACTTATAATAAAAAGCCGGTCTTGTACCGGCATTTTTTTCCATAGGAAAATGTTCTAATTTTTTCATTCAAATCGGAATCCATGAAAAAATTGATCGGTCTATTTAATGAACTCCTGAAGGGTGGAATATTTTTTATTTCCTATCATCCTGGTAATTATCTTTTTAGAAAAAGCCATCAGTTTGCTAAGCCCCTTAGCTACCTCAATTACTGAACATTTTGGAGATAAATACTTTATTACGAATAGTCCTTACCTTCTAAGCATTATCATTCTGGTTTTTATTTGTTTGTTAGCCGGGTATATAGCCAGTAAAGGAGTGGGACTAAAAATGGTCAATTGGATAGAAAACAATATTTTGACACTTTTCCCAGGTTATCACCTGATGAAGAACACGCTTCAAGATACAGCAGGTTTAAGTGCGGAGACGAACTTCCCTGTAGTATTAGCTCCTATTGATGGATGGATGTTGGGATTCGAGGTAGATAAATTAGACAATGGTGACTTGGTGATTTTTGTGCCTGGTGCCCCAAATATTTGGGAAGGCAATGTGATTATCTTTGAAGAAAAGAGAATCAAAAGGACGAACCTCCATCAAAAAGATGTTCAAAAAATCATGAGACAATTAGGAGTCAATTCCCAAACTATCCTGAATCAATTGGAAAAAAACCAAAAGTTGCCAAGGAATTAATTCCCCAAATCGGGCAAAATCAAGATTTTTAATTCCGGTAAAACACCTCTTATTGTTCTATTTTTTTGTAGAGAGGAATCCGTACAAGTTCCTTTTCCTTCAAAAACCTGATTATCAGCCCCAAATCACACTATCTAGGATATTATTTAATTCCCCTATCCCCACATATCTCCCCTTATGCAATTCATACTAAACGTGGCATGATGATTTCATTTTAGAATGGGAATCAAAAAAAAGGACATGAGATTAGCAGAAATATTTGGATACGACACACAAAAAGTTTTTGAAAAAATAACCGAAAAGTTGCAAGGTTGGGGAGAAGCTGCAATCAGCAGCTTACCCAATTTGGCATTGGCCATCATCATCATGACCATTGCAATTTTCATGGCGAGAAAACTAAAGTTGTATTCAAATAAATACCTTACTAAAATTCATATTAACCCGACCATAAGTAGGTTTTTAAGCCAGATCATATTTATGGGAATGTTGGTTCTGGGAATCATGCTTTCCCTCTCTGCAATGGAATTAAGCAAAACAGTTTCATCCATATTAGCAGGATTAGGAATCATGGGTTTGGCCTTGGGTTTTGCTTTCCAAGATACAGCAGCCAATTTTATGTCAGGTGTTTTTATCACTTTCAACCAACCTTATAAAATTGGTGATGTCATTCAGACCAAAGACGGACATGAAGGTAAAGTGATTGACGTAAATCTGCGAGTGACTAAAATTCGAACCTATAATGGACCTATTGTACATGTTCCTAACCGAATGTTGTTCCAAGAATTTTTCATCAATTATACAGAGGAAGGCAAAAGAAGAGTACAGATAGAATGTGGGGTCAGCTATGGGGAAGATTTAGAAACAGTACAAAAAATTGCCTTAGCGGCGATGGAAGATTTACCCAGTAGATTGTCAACTGAAGAGCCCAGTATTTTTTGGACCGGATTTGGAGACAGCTCCATCAATTTCATTTTGAATATTTGGGTTAAATTCTCCACTGAAGAAATTAACTTCATCCCTGCAAGAAACGAAGCTATCATTGCTTTAAAGAAAGCTTTTGACCAAGAAGGTATTACCATTCCATTCCCAATCAGAACTTTGGACTTTGGAATCAAAGGAGGAGTCCCTATGAAGGAAGAATTAGGGGCACTAACCTTACAAAAGGCAAAAGAAAACGCTAATTAAGCATGGAAAAGAGTCCAAAAGAAGATTTGATAACCCCAAGTAGATTTCACATTCGTGATTTGCCCAAACTAATCGTCATGGCTTATCATCGATGGATGGCCTCCGACCCGGCAAGGCTAAGTGCCGTAGTTGCCTATTATGCAGTTTTGTCTTTGCCTGCATTATTGGTGATTGTAGTCAATTCTGTGGGAGCTATTTGGGGGCCTGATATTGTTGCGGGTAATCTGTCTGCTCAATTTCAAAATATATTAGGTCCAGATAACGCCAAAATCATTCAGGAAATGATTTTAAGTACCGAGTTAAGTGATAAAAATATCTTGGCTACTGTCGTTGGTGTAGGGACATTATTATTCGGAGCAACAGGCGTTTTTTATCACTTAAAAGTCTCACTAAACCAAATCTGGGAATTGAAACTTACAGATGAAATCACTTGGTATAAATTGGCCAAGGATCGTCTAGTCAGCTTTGGTTTTGTTTTGGTTTTGGGATTTCTTCTTTTGGTAAGTTTTATTCTCACAGCATTGATTTCCATTTTAAGTGATTTCTTATCTGGGAAATTACCTGAATTTGTGATTTACTTGGCGTTTACTTTAGATTGGGTACTTTCCATTTCTGTCATCACATTTTTATTTGCCTTGATATTCAAGTATTTACCTGATGCCAAAATCAGATGGAAAACAGTTTGGGTGGGAGCATTTTTAACTGCTATTTTATTTGTAGCAGGTAAATTTCTACTCGCCTTATATTTTGGTGCTACCAATCCAGGGTCCACATACGGAGCAGCAGGTTCTTTGATCTTAATCCTGCTTTGGGTCTCCTATTCTTGTTTAATTTTCTTCTTTGGAGCAGAGTTTACCAAGGTGTTTTCCATAAAATATGGGTATGGAATTATTCCCTATGAGCATTTTTCAAGAGTTAAAAAAAGAAGTAATTATCGATAAAGAGTCCCAATCAGCGAAAATTAAACCATAATATGAGTGGTTTTATAGTTTTATCATGTGATTCATTTTGAACAGGCCCCATTTCAGCCCCTAAATGAAATTTGGTACCCATAGCTGGAATATCATAAACAAAGCTAAGATCAGATTCTGTTTGGGTCGGCATTACTCCCAAAGTAGATTCAGGTGGATACTTAGGCTTGAACAAACTTAAAAATATCCCTGGTGTCTCGGTCTTTATCTCGATCTCTCCATCGTGTGTGATCAATTTGGCAGCATGGAAATTTGAGTAGTATCCTTTAAACTCAGGATATTGTAAATCTTCGAAACTATAGCCTGTCTGAGTATCGTTATATTTTTTTCCCAAAGCCCGAAACCAACTCCTTCCCTCCTGTTTTTCCATACTCGATATGGACCATCTGTGATCAAATCCGCCTTTTCAATCAAAGAGTCAGGGAAGTGAAAACCTACACCAAGCAATTCCTTACTTGGTGTAGGTATTTGTGAAATAGATGCTTCCATTTTCAATTGGGCATTTGGTAATACTGTCCAAGTAATGTCCCCCCATTGATTTTGAAAAGAGGAATGAATCTCGATTGAACCATCTTGTAATTTTTTCCAAGAGACTTTAGTAGGCTCAAGCCTCACTCCCTCTAGTTTGGGATTTTGGGATAAATAAAAAAATCTTCTCCCCACTTTTACCAACTCTAAATTGCCAGACTTCTTTCCGAAAAAGAAGAGTTTCCCATCTACCTCTACTTGGACATCAGTAGTGGATTCCCGGACTTTAATGGGATATATTTCAATTTCATTGGAATTAAAATACCTTCTGATTCCCTCTTTGGGTTCACGCAAAGGTTTTGCCCAAGTCGTAAGTGTCTCCCCATGGATACCAACAGCTGTTATTTTTAATATATCTCCTTCTTTCCATTGATCAGGCAATTGTAAATCAACTAGTGCCGATTGTCCAGGTCGAAGTGCTGGAAGAGAAATTGAATTACTGCTCAAAACAGAGGTTCCTTTCCAACCTTTTATTTTCAATACTTCTATCCGTAACTGACAGGTATTAAGATCAGAAAATAAGTATCGATTCGTAACGTTTACCTTTCCTCCAACAGGAATTCCCTCTTCTAAAAAGTCTAGTTGGATAGGAGAAAAACAGATTGAATAGTATAAAAACTTCCTTCTTTTTCTCTAAAAGGACCTAGTATTCCATTTGGAGCATGGTTTCCATCAGAATCTAAGCTATCCGATCGGTCTGTTTTTTTTACTGCTTCATCCGAAAATGCCCATAAAAAACCTCCTGCAAACAAAGGGTTTCCAGAGTACTTTGTCCAAAAATCACCCAGCCCTGCCCCGGCCCCACCGTCATACAAACCATGTAATAGTTCTGTAGGTATAAACACATCCACTCCCCGATCCAATCTTCCTTCCTTGGAAGTATAGGTAGGGTAATGAAAGGTATCGATGTAATTTCGCAAAAGCCAGGGGTAAATAACAGGTCTTTTTTGAATATCAACTTGATAAAAAGCGGGCTCATTATCAAAATTCCAACCTCCTTCATTTCCATGATTCCAAAAGATCACCGAAGGATGATTCGCATCCCTTATCACAGTTTCTTGAATTAACTTTGGTCCATTCATATCATCATAAGCATCCTGCCAGCCAGTCACCTCATCTAATACAAATAACCCTAATGAATCCGCTACTTCTAAGAATCTCTCATCCGGGGGATAATGAGACATTCTTACGGCATTCATATTCATTTCCTTCATCAAAAGAATATCCTCCAAATGGTTTGAGTCGCTCAGAGCCCTCCCAGTAGTGGGATAAAAAGAATGTCGATTCACTCCTTTAAGGATAACTTTTACCCCATTGATATATAATCCATCTTTCTCTTTCAATTCCACAGACCTAAATCCTATTGTTTCACTTTTCTCAAAGAGGACTCCTTCCCCATCCATCCATTTGAAAATGGCATGGTACAGGGTGGGAGATTCTGGATTCCAAGCTTTGATAGTTGAAAATTGATGAGAAAAACTTACCGAATCAGCGACAATAGATTGCTGGAATTTATCTACAGTTTGGCCAGTATTCGGATCAATCAGTTCAATATCCAACCAACTGGACTTTGGAACTTTGTTCAATAATACCAATCCACTAAAATTCCCATCATGCCTGGGGTCAACTGCAATTCTAGTAAAATGAAAACTAGGTAAAACCTCTAAAAATACTGGTCTGAATATTCCACCAAAAATCCAAAAATCCGCTTCTCGTTCTGCTTTATTAATTGACTCATTTTCAGACACTTTTCTTACAGTCACTTCAAGTAAATTAGTATCCCCGTAGGATAACAATTTGCTGATATCAAATTGAAATCTGTAAAACCCTCCTTGGTGAATGGGCCCAGCACTTTTACCATTCACCCAAACTTCTGTATCCGTCATAGAACCATCAAAGACCAAATTGACAGTTTGCCCCTTCCATTCCTTCTCAGCAAAGAATTCTAAACCATATTCTCCATATTCTTTTCCAAGTAATTTGTTTGTATCACGATGATCATGACCATAGTTAAGTGTTCCAAAACCATGCATTTCCCAAATGGATGGAACCGGTAGTTGAGTCCAAATCCCAGCATTTTTTCCGTCAGATATTTTAAAATCCCAGTGAACAGCATTGGCAGCATCTTTTCCGCTTAGGTATATTCTTTGATTAGGCTGGAAATCTTGGGCATTGCCCATGCTTATCATAAAAACAAAAAAGAAAAGCTGTGGTATACCTAGTCGAAAAGGGAATTCCATTAATTTAAGTAGGTGATAGATCTCCCTAAAAATAGTTTTATTCTACGCTTAAAAAAATCCCCTCCCAGGTCAAAAATCAATAAACATCTTATAGTAAGGTGGTTTAAAAAATATTCAATTAAAAAAGAGAAGGATTTGTGGCGATAAAATGGCTTTATTTCACATTTTCTATAAATTAGATTTCAAAGAAATTTTTAACATATGAGCGCACTAGATCCTGCCATACTCGAAAAAGCCCAAAGTTGGCTGAATGGAAACATCGATGAAAAAACTAAAACCCAGATCAAGAAGCTGATCAATGATAATCCAACGGAGTTGGTTGATTCATTTTATCAAGATCTTGAATTCGGAACGGGAGGATTGAGGGGTTTAATGGGAGTTGGAACCAACCGAATGAATATTTACACCATCGGAATGGCCACCCAAGGACTGGCTAACTATTTATTGAAGTGCTTTGAAGGCGAAGAAATCAAAGTAGCGATTACACATGACAGTAGAATCAATAATACCTTGTTTGCCACCACTACCGCAAATGTCTTAACCGCTAACGGAATTAAAGTATTATACTTCAAAGACATGAGACCTACGCCCATGCTTTCATTTGCTGTGAGGCATTATGGATGTAAAAGTGGGGTCATGATCACTGCATCCCATAACCCAAAGGAATACAATGGATATAAAGCTTATTGGGATGATGGAGCGCAAGTAGTTGCTCCCCATGATACCAACATCATTAAAGAAGTTCAGAAAATCACTTCTTTTGATCAGGTAAATTGGAATAAACAAGATGATTTATTCAGTTATATAGAGGAGGATTTTGATGCCATTTACTTGGAGAAGGTAAAAGGTCTCAGCTTATCCCCTGAGGAAATCAAACAACAAAAAAACTTACCAATTGTCTTCTCTCCTATTCATGGAGCTTCTGGCAAAATGGTTCCTGCTGCTATCAAGGCATTTGGCTTTGAAAATGTGCATATCGTCAAGGAGCAAGCCGAACCTGACGGAACCTTTCCAACAGTAGTGTACCCTAATCCTGAAGAAGCAGAAGCATTAACGCTGTCTGTTAAACTAGGAAAAGAAGTAGGTGCAGAGCTGATTTTGGCCTGTGATCCTGATGGAGATCGCTATGCAGCAGCTGTACCCAATGAATTTGGGGAATATGAACTTCTCAATGGAAATCAAACCGGATCATTGTTGACCTATTACTTATTGAGTAAGTGGAAAGAAGCAGGAAAACTCGATGGAAATCAGTTTATGGTCAATACCATTGTGACCACAGAATTGATTGACAAAATCTGCGCAGGATTTGGTGTGGAATGCTTTTCTGTTTTGACAGGCTTTAAAAATATTGCAGCAATCATCAGAGAGTTAGAAGGCATCAAGAAATTTATTGGAGGTGGAGAAGAGTCCTATGGCTATTTAGTGGGGGATTTTGTCAGAGACAAGGACGGAGTCAGTGCCTGTGCTATGGTGGCTGAAGTCGTTGCTTACTATAAATCAAAAGGAAAAACGGTATTTGATGTGCTCGCAGAAATCTATGAACAATTTGGTTTCTATAAGGAAAATCTGATTTCTGTGACCAAAAAAGGGAAAGATGGTGCAGAACAAATTCAGGCTTTAATGAATGGATTTAGACAAAAGCCACCAAAAGAAATGAATTCCCAGAAAGTGGAGCGTATAGTGGATGTGAAGGCCAGTACCGTTACTTATGTAGACTCAGGTAAGGTCATTCCTCTTGAATTGGACAAGTCCAATGTCATGCAGTTTTATCTAGCAGATGGTAGTAAAATTTCAGCAAGACCATCAGGAACAGAACCTAAGATAAAATATTATTTTTCAGTCAACACTGAATTATCAAACAGGTCTGCCTATCGAAGCACAGAAAAGGAATTGATCGAACGATTAGAAGGATTAAAGCAGTACTTCAGTTAAAATCTATTTTTACTCAAAAAAAAGGCATCCATATTAACCGGATGCCTTTTTTGATTTAGATTCTTTGCCACAGGATATTCGCAAAGTATTGTTCCTTATCCGTAAAACTTTGTACAGTTCGGAATCCTCCTTTTTCTGCCAAAACCTCAATCTCGGTTAGACTGTACTTCTTACTTATTTCAGTAAATATGGGTTCAAATGCCTCAAAATGAAAAGATTGATCCAGAGCTTTTAAATTAATCGTTTGTTCAACCATGGAAACCAAATAACTCCTACACTCTCCAGTTACAGGTTCATAGGTTGGCCAATGAGTGAAATTCTCTGTATTGATATCCCCTTGAAGCTCTCTATTAACCCGATCCAAAAGATTCAAATTAAAAGCTTTCGTCACCCCTTTGGAATCATGATAGGCATCCAAAATGGTTTGAGGATTCTTTTTAAATCCAATCCTAACAAAACGAAATCTTGGTGATTGGCTCCAATTCGTAAATGATTTAATACATCATATGCTTCCTCTAAACTAAAATTTCCGAGATTAGAACCTAAAAATAAGATCAAATTAGGCTTCCCATTGTCCCAATCCCGCTTAATCAAAGAACCCCTATAAGTATCTTTAATAGTGGAAACGGTTAATCCAGGAAATTCAGTTTTCAGGGTTACTTTCAACTCCTCTAAGACAGTGGCCGAAAAATCAATTGGAAAATACTCGAAATCAGCTTTTTCTTTGATTAAATATTGAAGGAAGATTTTTGTTTTAAGCCCATCTCCGGCCCCTAATTCTACCAGGTTAAAGGATTGACCTAAGTTCAAAACTGGCTTCAGGATTTCTTCATGCTGATTTTCAAAAATCTCAAATTCTTTTCTTGTAAGATAATATTCAGGAAGCTCCATAATCTCCTGAAACAACTTATCTCCTTTCTCATCATAAAAATATTTGGAGGGAAGGGTTTTTGGATGGGAACTCAAACCCAACATGACATCTTGGGCAAAGGACCCGAAATCTAAATTTTTTGAACTCATATTATATTGATTCGGCTAGTCTGATCCCCATAAATTGCCAACGGAAATGCGGATGAAAAAGTTTCTATAAGAGGGTCTTGAATGATTCTCAGGAGTCGCAATAGAGGCTCCTCTAAGCACCATTTGATTAACCATAAATTTACCATTGTATTCTCCTAAAGCTCCCGGAGCAATTTTAAATCCAGGATAGGGCAAATAGGCCGAATTGGTCCATTCCCATCTAGAACCCCAATGAAAATCCTGTTGTGCTACTTCCCATTCAAATTCAGTAGGCAACCTTTTCCCTTTCCAATTTGCAAATGCAGCAGCCTCATAGAAACTCACATGGGCCACAGGAGCCTTTAATTCAATTGACTGTTTACCATTCAGGGTATAGTAATTCCAAGTATCCTTTGAATACTCCCAATACAATGGCTTTTTTATTTTTTGTTGTTGCACCCAAGCCCAACCTTCATCGTGCCAGTAAATAGGATTTTCATACCCACCCACATGGATAAACTCCAAGTATTCTTCATTGCTGACCAGATTCCCCGAAATTCTAAATGCATTTAGGTATACTTTATGTGCATTCAATTCATTATCAAAACAGAACCCATTCCCCTTATAGCCCACTTCATATATTCCTTCTTCTTTTTCTACCCATGGACTGGAATTTGGAATGACATATTCACCAATGTCCATCAATGAGATATCCAGGGGGTTAAACCAAAGGCTGAACTTTAAATCTGTAACCAAAAGCTCTTGATGTTGTTGCTCGTGGTTGAGCCCCAGAGCCACTAAGGAAAGCACTTCCTCATTTCCCTGTGCAATTAATTCCAGCATCGCTTGATCTACATATTCTCTGTATTCAAACACTTCAGAAACAGCGGGCCTGGTCATCAATCCTCTTTGATTTCTCGCGGTTCTCTCACCCAAAGAATTATAATACGAATTGAATAAAAAATTAAATTGAGGATGCTTCACATGATATGTTTCCGCAAAAGGTATCAAAATAAATTGTTCAAAAACCAGGTAGTATGTGCTAAATGCCACTTTGGTGGACTTACTTCTTCTGAAGCCTGAAGGCTAAAGTCTTCAGTAATCAAATCCCTACAAAGGAATAATGAATGATTTCTAATGTGTTTGAATTGATCATCAACACGCATAAAAGTAATGGGGTTAACAGTTTAAAGTTTCAAATTATTCTTTTCCTACATGAATTAAGGCATCCCCTACATTGATTACTGGCATATTGTTTATTCCAATGACAAAGCCGTTTGAAGGTGCTTTGACAGGAATTTTAACTTGCCCATATGGGTCAGATATTTTGGCCAGTACCTGTCCTTTCTTCACTGCCTCTCCTAACTGGATATTCGAATTAAAAATTCCCGAGGCCTTGGCCCTAATCCAATCACTTCCGTTTAGGAAAATGGTATGAGAAGGTTCTGATAAGTTATCAATCATTCCCAAACTAGCAAGAAGTCTCTTAGTTCCTTGTACCCCTTCATCAATGGCAAACTCATCCAAACGCATGGACTCACCTCCCTCATACACTAAAATACGTTTATTGGATTTATATGCTGATTTTCGAAAGGATTTTTCAATATATTTTGAGTTGACCACAAAGCGGGAACCAAAGGATTTCGCTAAATCCAAAGCTTCTTGATCGCTATAATCTACCCTGATTTGGGGGTAATTGGTCAACATTCTACCTCCAGTATGAAAATCCACTCCATAATCAATTAATGGAATGATTTCATTGCTTAAAATATATGCGATCTGGGAAGCCAACGATCCTTTCTTACTTCCTGGAAAACTCCGGTTTAAATCCCTACCATCGGGAAAAGTTCGACTGTTTGATAAGAATCCGTAAATATTCACCAACGGTATAATAATCAAGGTTCCCTTTCTCAAATCTAAATTTTCATCTACTTCCTCGAGTATCTTTTTGGCTGTGGCTATCCCATTGATTTCGTCTCCATGAATCCCTCCTGATATTAACACCACGGGTCCAGGTTTCTTGGCCGATCGAATGAAAATCGGTAAATCAATCAGCGTATGAGTGGGAAGCTTTGCGATTGGCAACTCCAAATTTAAGTTTTGCCCAGGCCTAATTCTGACCCCGTTTAGTATTAATTCTTTCATGAAATATGTGAAAGGAATGAAAATTTCATTTCTTATCTGGCTAAATCTTGTTTATTTCGCAATACAAGATTTCCTTCATGAATATACAAGAAAACATTTCCCTTAAGCCCTTTAATACGTTTGGCTTAGATAAAAAAGCCAGATTTTTTACCAGTGTCAATTCAAGAGAACAATTAATCGAGTCTTTAATATGGTCCAGAAACAGGGGACTTGAGGTTTTTATTTTAGGAGGGGGAAGCAATATTCTTTTAACACAGGATATCAACTCCTTGGTTATCAAAATCGAGATCGCTGGTATTGAGGTTGTGGACGAAAATGACGATCATGTGTGGGTCAAAGTCGGTGCCGGAGAAAACTGGGATTCATTTGTAACCCATGCTATTGCCCAAGGATGGGCTGGCATAGAGAACCTATCTCTTATTCCAGGTACAGTTGGAGCCTCACCCATGCAAAACATTGGCGCTTATGGCGTAGAAATTAAAGATGTTTTTCATAGTCTTAGGGCTTTAAACCGAGCTAACCTGGAACAAAAAGAGTTTACCAAAGAGGAATGTAAATTCGGGTACAGAGAAAGTGTTTTTAAGAATGAATTACTAGGTCAATACATCATCACTTCTGTCACCTTTCAATTGAATAAAAAGCCTGAATTCAATATTGAGTATGGCACAATTCAAGAAACACTCCAAGAAAGCGGAAATGAAGAATTGTCCATTCAAGCAATCAGTGATGCGGTGATAAAAATACGGCAGTCCAAGCTTCCAGATCCAAAAGAAATTGGGAATGCAGGTTCCTTCTTCAAAAACCCAACGATTTCAATAGAAGATTGGGAGGCACTGAAAGAATCATTTCCCAATATCCCTGGGTACGATGTGCCAGAGGGAAAAAAGGTCCCTGCTGCCTGGTTAATTGAACAAAGTGGTTGGAAAGGCAAGCGCTTTGGTGAAACAGGAGTACATGCCAAGCAACCTTTAGTTTTGGTAAACTATGGAAATAGTAAAGGGAATGATATCAAGGAGTTGGCAGAAAATATTCAGGCTTCAGTGTTCGAAAAATTCGGAATCCCGCTTAAAGCTGAAGTAAACTTTATTTAAATTAGATCATCCTGAACCAACAATTCCTCAGGATATTTCTCTACTTGAACCCCAAATTTCCTCAAGAAATCAACTCCTTCATCAGAACCAATGCCTTTGTATTCTGCATAGGAATAGAGAAAAACTACTTTCGAAATTCCCATAGAAAAAATAATTCTTGCGCAGGCTAAGCATGGAGAAAGTGTTACGTATAAAGTAGAACCTTCTACGGAAGTATTGTTTTTCACTGCATAAAGAATTGCATTTTGCTCTGCATGAAGCGCCAATGAGCAGCTTCCTTTGCTATCTCTGGCACATCCATGATCTGGAAATTCTACATCACAATTATGGGTACCCGCCGGTGGACCATTATATCCTATTGAAATAATTCTTGTCTCCTTTGTCAAAACGGCACCCACATGCTTTTTAATACAATGGGACCTTTTGGCTAAGTTCACAGCCAACTCCATAAAAATATCGTCAAATTCCGGTTTTTGCATGGTTGAAAATTTTGTCAAAAATAACAATGATTCCTAGGCAAGAACAAGTTTGTGGAATAATCCTTTCATTATATTCGTTTATATACTGCTCGCTAACTTTGCTTTGAGCATTACGTATCAAGTAAGACAAAATATTACCCAACATGCTTTCGATTAAACCCATTTACTTAATAGGACTCCTGGCATTCATCCTATCATCCTGTAGTTCCATAGATATTTTCAAAGAAAACACAGAAATGCCAGTCAGAAGGCCTTACTCCTCCTTTGTGATTATCAATCAGGAAGTAGGAATGAAAGAATTTAAATCTGAATTTATTGACCATCAAGTTCAGATTCATTTACAAGAAGCCTTAGAAGCTCAAGGTTTTGTCTATGATAGAGAGAAACCAGACTTAGTAATCCGATATACTTCTAATGAGGATCCCAGAAAAAGGACCACCAGTAACTACTCCACACCCTACCCTTATTGGGGGTACAGAGTTTGGGATCCTTGGGCAGCTTCTAGGTATATGAATCCTAATTATGGTACAAAAACTACAAGCTATGAGCTTTTGCAGGTGATTGTTGATTTTATAGATCCTACAGAAGATAAATTTTTAATGACATTGACAGGAGTTACTGAAGTATCTAGTCCAAAAGGAAAGGATAAAAAAGTTCTAAAAACTGTGGATAAAATAATTGAAAGCTTTTTAGCGGATCTACCACAAACCCCAAATTCAGAAGAGAACTCCTAATATCACCAAGGCACAGCTATTGCATACCAATATGTAAAAAGTAACACATCCAACCACTTTTTAAGAAGATTCATACTGGTAAAATCTATCCATAGATACTTTGGGTTGTCAGAAAATTCGTGGTTGGAAAAATAAAAGATATTTTGGATAAAGATAATTTGGCAAAATATTTGTCTTTTTCCAGCATCATGTTACTTTTGTAACATATTAATTGTTGTTCAGTTGCACATTTTTGCATTTTGATGTTAACCATAGTTCTCATAGATGATGATCCTATCAGTACATTTGTTACTGAAAAATTGATATCTAAGAATGTAAATGAGCCTTGTCAATTTTATAAATATCAAAGCGCAAAAGCTGCTTTAAATGAAATTTATAATATCAAGCCCAATTACCTTTTCTTGGATTTGAACATGCCAGAGATGACTGGATGGGATTTCTTAGACACATTTGACACTGCTCAAAATGAGGCACAAGTATACATCTTGAGTAGTTCTGTGGATGAAAGGGACATCAATAAAGCTAGTAAATATCAAATCGTAAAAGATTATTTATCTAAACCCCTGATAAAAAAATACATTAAAAGTATATTTAATTAACCTCCTTTTTCGGGAGGTTTTTTTAAATGCTTGAAAGCAGTTTCATTTTTTTTTAACTTCTCTAAGCATTAAAAATGAGTGGCCTAACTACTTTGAACTAATTATTATTTATTAGTACTCAGGACGTTAAAAATTTACCTAACCTTTTTTCCAAATATGAAGAGATTGTGAAAGCCAAACTTAAAATTTTCAATTGAAAATTGGATTGGAATATCTTGAAAAAAAATAGTTGGGAACGCATTGTCTAAAATGAAATTTTATTTTAATTCGCAGCATTAATTCATTCACACAACCATTTAATTAACTGATATGGAGGACATTGATGACGATTTCGACGATTTCGATGATTTTGATGACACAGATGAATTCGGAGCAGATTTCGAAGACGAATACGATCTAGACGAAGAAAACGAATTCCTTGATGACAACATTGTTGATTTCGATGATGAGGAGGATTTTGAAGATGACTTCGACGATTTAGAAGACGACCTAGATTAAAGATTAGTTGCTTTATACTAGTTCAGCTTTGGTAATTTCAATGTTTGAAATTATCTTCGGGCATTGTTAAGTTCAATGAAAAAGAAATTATGATACTACTTGATGTTTTCAGTTCACCAATTGCATTTGGAGCACAGACTTTCCTATTGATAGTTTGCGTATTAATCGGTCTAGGGGCAGGAATATCTGCAATTGACGTGAAAGGTACTTTTTCAAAAAAGAAGTAATCTAAACATAGCATATATTTATAAAGGAGGTTTTTGACCTCCTTTTTTTATGTCATCACCATTTATTTCAATGCTATTGTCCCTGAAACTTCCTCTAAATGTTTTTTAGCTGATTCTCTAAAATCACTTTTTTGAAAATCTAAATCTGGAAGTTGATAAACCCTGGTAAATCCTGCATTCTTTGCTTCCTGGCCAGATGTAATTAGGAAAATAGGTTTGTTATATTTTTGAGCCAATTGCATTAATTCAAAACAGGCCTTTCCGGATTTTGACTGTTCGTCATATCTTCCCTCACCCGTGATCACGCAATCAGCTTTTTCCAGCTTGTTTTCTAAACCAATTTGATGAAAGAAATAGGTGGCTCCAGTTTCAATCTTGGTTTCAAAAATCCAGAAAGTCCAGCTGCAATTCCACCTGCTGCACCAAAGCCAGGTTTGTCCTGAAAAGAAAGATTTGATTTGCGGTACATCATTTCCAACAATACGGCACATTGATTTTCATAGTGGGATATATCTTCGCTTTTAAGGCCTTTTTGAGGTCCAAATACGGGAATTGCTCCATCAGGCCCCCCAAATGTATTCTTTACATCACAAAGACAAGTAAAAGCCACCTTTGGGATTTTGAGGCTCTTTTGAAGGTGCTTAACCTTAAATAAAAAGTCTTTAGAAAATGGAATAAGGCTCCTTCCATTGGCATCCAAAAACTGAATACCCAAAGCTTGCAATATCCCAATTCCCAAATCAATGGTTGCACTCCCCTAATCCTAAAATGATCTCTTTGGCCCCATTGGAAATTGCATGTTGAATAACTTGCCCCGTACCATAGGTTGAACTCACTTTTATATCCAATTCATGTGCTGGAAGTTGTCCTAAACCAGAATAGGTAGAAACATCTATATAAGCTTTGACTCCCTCTTGGTAATAGGTTCCAATTACCGGCTTTCCTACTGCATTAAGACAAAAACAGGAAACTGGCCTCAAGCCTAGAGAATAACCCAATAACTGACAAGTACCATCTCCCCCATCTCCAATAGGGACCATCTGAACTGAAGCATTTGGATGATGAGAACGAATAGAAGATGCAATTATTTCTCCTGCTTCAATCGCAGAAAGGGTTCCTTTGAAAGCGTTTGGAGCAATGAGAATATTCACCTTTTATACATTTTTCATCCTCTTAAAATAATCCTTGGATGCCTCTTTTACTTTTGGAGCCAAATAAATGGTTGAAATCATAGTTGGTATCGCCATGATCGCATACATACCATCAACCAGACTAATCACCACATCTAAAGACGCCACCGCACCCATGACAATGGTTGCTAAATAAAAATAATTGTAATAATCAGCCTTGTCAGCTCCAAATAAATAATTGAAACATTTATGCCCGTAATAGGAATAAGTAAACATGGTCGATAAGGCAAAAATCAACACTGCAACCATGAGCAAATATTTTCCTATCCCAGGTAACGCCATTTCGAATGCATTTAAGGTCAACCTTACACCATCATGCTCTGTTGTTTCCCATACCCCTGTCAGCATGATCACCAATGCTGTTAAAGTACAAACCACTATCGTATCAATAAATGGCCCCAACATAGCAATCAAACCCTCTCGAATCGGCTCGTTATTTTTAGAGGCCCCATGAACCATGGGAGCTGTCCCAATTCCTGCTTCATTGGAAAAAGCTGCTCTTCTAGCACCAGTGATAATTACTGAACCCACTGCTCCACCTGCAATTGCATTTCCGGTAAAAGCATCTTCAATGATTTTCCAAAGCATGGAAGGGACTTCATCTATATAGTTGAATACTATCAACAAAACTGTCACAAAATATAAGGCAACCATAAAGGGAACCATACGAGAAGCTACAGCGGCAATTCTTTTGATACCTCCTAAAATTACTATCGCTACCAAAAGCATCATGGTAACTCCTAATATCCAACGTGTACTTTGCCCAAGATCTATCCCTCCTACTATAAATCTAGAAGTTTCTCCACCATCCAAACCAGCAGGCATAAATATCACAGCTCTTAATACTGCAGTCAGTTGATTAGCCTGGAAAATTGCTAATAACCCCAACACACCAGCGGTACAGAAAATAATAGAAAGGAATTTCCACTTCTTTCCCATTCCCTCTTCAATCACATACATAGGGCCACCCTGGACTTCCCCAGACGAATCTTTTCCTCGAAACATAATGGCTAAGCTACAGGTGTAATATTTGGTGGCCATGCCTACAAATGCAGAAACCCACATCCAAAAGATCGCTCCCGGACCACCCATATTGATCGCAATGGCAACGCCACTGATATTCCCTAACCCCACCGTGGCTGCAATAGCAGAAGACAAAGCCTGAAAAGAAGTAATCTGTCCCGGAGCTAATTCATTGTCATACTTCCCACTGAGTAAGCGAATTGCATGTCCGATCTTTCTAAAAGGAATAAACCCAGAATGAAAAAATAGGATCACTCCTCCTCCTAGCAACATGATTAACATTGGAGTGCCCCAAATCCAATTGCTGAAGGATATAATAAGATCGCCCATAGCGTATATTTTTTGTGGTTTAGTAGGTTTCGAACATCAATTTAATCCCGATAATAGCCCCATTTTGAGCAATATCAAAGGTATTTGATAAAGAATGGTAATAAAAAACCCGAGTGTATTTAAACAACACCCGGGTTTTGAGAATCAAGAAATCTTACCAATTGACTTTTGGTGATTTGTAAAATTCAATGCCATTGATATCCCATCTTTTTCCCATCACAGCAATCCGGCGTTGGAAATCCGACCAATCTCTTTTTGGAGTTGGAGTCCATGCTACCTCGGCTATGGCAGCCAATCTTGGGAATACCATGTACTCAATATCTGCTCTACTCATAATTGTTTCAGTCCACAAAGGCGCTTCCACCCCCAAAACATCTGATTTATTAATTCCATCCGCATAAGTCGCAGGGTCCCACATATAGGCAGAATCCAACTCTATATAGGCAGCCCAATGTAATCCCAATCTACTGGTAGAGTCATATTGCATATCTAAATAGGCTTTTTGGCAGGAGACATCAGCACTTGGTTTCCTTGATCCTTGGCCAATTTTGCATTTTCTGCTAATGCCCAAAATTGAGCGATATTCCCTTCCTTCAATTGGGTGGTGGCGATTTCATCCCATCCAATGCTAGTCTTCCCATATTTCGCGGTAATCTCCTGCACTTTTTCAACGAAATAGATATAATCATCTTTTTCCGTAACATGAGACTCATCTCCTCCTATATGGAAGTATGGACCAGGAGTAATCTCAGAGATTTCTCTAATTACATCCTCAATAAATTGATAGGTGATTTCTTTATTGGTGGCCAATGTACTAAAGCCTACTTCTATCCCTGTATATAATTCCGCTGGTTGAGGGTTTTTATCCAAAATATCAAAATCGATTTTTCCTTCACTCATGGTACTAAAATCCCCATCTGGCAAATTCACACCTGGGTTTAATTCACCATAAGAAGCTAAAGCGGCATTGGTATGCCCAGGCATGTCTATTTCAGGAACGACTGTAATATAGTTTTGAGCTGCATAGGCAACTATTTCTTTGTAATCCTCTTGGGTATAGAATCCACCTTCTCCTCCTCCGACTTCGGTTTTTCCTCCTATAGCAGTTAAGTTTGGCCAGGATTTAATTTCAATTCTCCATCCCTGATCATCAGTTAAATGCAAGTGCAGGTAATTTAATTTTAAAGTAGCCATCTGGTCGATGTAATGCTTCACATCTTCTACTCCAAAAAAGTGCCTAGCAACATCCAGCATAGAACCTCTATAGGCATAGTCCGGCTCATCCTCAATTTTTCCTGTTGGAATTCTCCATGACTCTTCGACAACGGAAGAGTTCTCAATGGAAACAGGGAATAACTGAACCAAGGTTTGAATTCCATAGAAAATACCAGCTTCTGAGCTCGCGGAAATTTTTACAGAGGAATCCCCAATCTCAATGGTATACTTTTCTGAATCATCATTTCCATTAAGAATCAATTGAATATCTCCACCTTCTGTTCCCACTGGAATTTCATATCCGGTTGCAGGTTTTAATTTAGAAGACAGGAATGATCCCAAATAGGAAAGTTTAGATGAATTTCCTACCAGCTGAATAGAGGAAGAAGAGGTTAATTCAAATGCTCCCGAAGAAGTTTGAATGGTGGTAGGTAATGGAATAATGGCAGACTCGTCTAAACTGTGAATAGGCTCTTGACAACTGAAAACAACAGCTGACATGAGTGATAACAAGCCGAAGATAGATTTTTTCATGGGTTATTAATTTGCTTAAACTTACTCTAAATTTTTAAATATCTTAAAGCCACAAATCAAATTTATTCGAATAAGGGTTTTGATAATAGCGCCTCGAAGATTAACATTGGCACACCATTTAAAGGAAAATATACCTACTAGCAAAAACAACTATTAAATGAGATAAGCATTTTATATTTTAAGTGCTTGTTATCAATAACCTAAAATTCCATGAAAAAGAAGGATCAGATCTCTGCCAACTCCCGCCGAGATTTTATGAAAACTACCACCGCAGCCTTAGCGGGATTCTATATTGTACCCAGACATGTGTTGGGGGGCCCGGATTTATAGCTCCTAGCGATAAATTGAGGGTTGCCAGCGTAGGTGTTGGTGGAATGGGAGGCGGAGACGTGAGAGGTATTTATTCTACAGGTAAAGTAGACATGATTGCGCTATGTGATGTGGATGACTCCAGAGCAAAAGGAAGTAGAGAAGCACATCCAAAGGCAGCCTACTACAAGGATTACCGTGAAATGTTGGAAAAAGAAGGCAATAATATTGATGCAGTTTCGGTCTCCACCCCTGACCATATGCATGCGGTAATCGCCATGATGGCCATGAAAATGGGAAAACATGTTTATGTACAGAAACCTTTGTCCCATGATATCTATGAAGCTAGAATGCTCACTGAGGCTGCTGAAAAATACAAAGTAGTTACTCAAATGGGTAATCAAGGATCTTCAGGGGATGGTGTCAGAAAAATGGTGGAATGGTATAATGCTGGATTAATAGGCGAAGCAACTAAAGTTTACTCCTGGACAAACCGTCCTGTTTGGCCTCAGGGAATTCAATGGCCAGACAAACCCATTACACCTCCTTCCGATTTGGATTGGGATTTATGGCTGGGAACTGCTCCTTATAAGGATTATGTCGGCAACTTGGTGCCATTCAACTGGAGAGGTTGGTGGGATTATGGTACAGGCGCCTTAGGGGACATGGCTTGCCATATTATGGAACCTCCTTTCAGAGTTTTAGGTCTTGGATATCCAAAATCAGCTGAAGCATCCGTAGGTTCAGTTTATGTAGGAGAGTTTCAGCGGGGTTATTTCCCGGAAAGTTGCCCTCCTTCCTCTCATATTACCCTTCGATTTGATAGACCAGGCAAGGAAGATCTGGAATTCCATTGGATGGATGGAGGTATTCAACCTACCAGACCAGAGGAATTAGAAGCCAATGAGCAAATGGGAGATGGAGGAAATGGAGTCATAATCGAAGGTACAGAAGGAAAAATGATGTGTTCAACCTATGGGATAAACCCACAGTTACTTCCAACCTCAACAACCAAAGACATCAAGGTACCAGAAACGCTATATCGGGTACCCAATGGAGACCGTGGTCATTATGCCAACTGGGTAGATGCTTGTATCGCAGGTCATGGTTCTAAAGAATTTGATCAATTAAGCTCTCCTTTCTCTATTGCCGGTCCATTGACTGAATCTGTATTAATGGGTAATCTTGCAATCAGAAGTTATGATTATCGAGTGGCGAGAGAAGGAGAAGACAATCAATATGATTACCCAGGTAGAGGGATCAAATTACTTTGGGATGGTGAGAATATGAAGATTACAAATTTTGAACCAGCCAACCAATTTGTTAGGCGAAACTATCGAGGAGATTATTCCTTATAATACATAGAATGATTAAAAATGGCTTTGAGTGAATCCCTCAAAGCCATTTTTTTATTGGATTACTTCTAGTTCAACTCTTCGATTTTTAGATCGTCCTGCTTCTGTTGCATTGGAAGCAATGGGTCTAGTACCTCCCCAACCTGAAATCCTTAAATTTTCAAATTCAACTCCTTTTTCTACCAAAAATCTCTCACACTACCGGCTCGCTCTAACGATAAACCCTTATTTAAGCCTGGATCACCCACACTATCCGTATGCCCATTGATCCTGATTTTGACGGAGGGGTTTTCTACAAGAAAGTTAGCCAGCTCGGTCAGTGAGGAAATTGTTTCTACTCCTTCCAATTCAGAAGTACCCCTTTTAAAGTTCACTTTATCTAATAACAAGACGCTTCCTGGCTCTACTTTTGTCATTAAAACAACGGTCTTATCATTAGACTTTATATCATTTATATTCAAATACTTGGGAAAGAATCCTTCAGACATCACTTTCACTTCATTCACTCCGTTAGATTGGAGGTTTGAGATGTACAGGGAATCTCTATTATTGATCGGCTTTTCTATTTCTCCTTCTTTCAAATGAATAGAAAAGTCCAGTCGTTTGTTATTCTTAGCATCAATTACTAACCAGGCTATTGGGCTTTCTTTATCCTCAGCGGTAGGCTTGTTGTTTTCCAGTTGACTCAGTTGTATTTCAGCTTTTCCAATAGCTGTTCTAGGGAAAATAGGACTGATGGAATCAGAAGTATTAGCAACAGGCATGGCTTTGGAAATTGGCTGTTTAGGAGGTAAGATAGCAGGTGGAGCAGGAGAAAATTCTAGAGGTGTTTCCAAAGGAACTATCGTCTCAAAGGTCATCAAATCAGCAAAGCCATCACTATTGGTGGTACTGGACCAAACAACTTCTGCATCAGAAATAAAGGTAACGGATACTTCAGAACCTCTAGAACTGATTTGTTCCCACTTGATAGGTTTGCTCCAGTCTTTCCAACCCTCTCCAGTCTTTTTAGCAATAAAAATATCTTTCCCTTCCGCGCCTTCATGCATATTTGAAGAAAAATACAACAATTGCTTTTCCGGGTTGTAATACGGGCTCATCTCCTGCCCTTTAGTATTGATGGCAGACCCTAAGTTGACCGGCATGGACCAATCTATTACCCCAGTTTTTTCACTCACGAAAATATCTTCGTTACCATAGCTATCAGTCTTTTTTCCTGATAAAAAATTAATTTCCCTCCTTGGGCAACCCTTCCCAATAGCTGTCCCTGAAGTTCTTCTAATCCCGGAAAATTTACCTGTCGTAAAAAATTCCAATCCGTTCCAAACTTGGAATATTGGTACATTCCGCTCCTACCTGACCCTTTATGATAGACCAATAAGGTCAAGGCATCTTCCAAACCCAATGCAAAATCGTAGCCATCTGTGCTTAAATCAGCTCTGTGAATCGCTTCTTCCCACTCACCTTCATTATTTTTTTGGTCATCCAAATATCTCCGGGATCAGTCACTCCTCCGAGGTTATTTGGATGAAAAGCTCTACTAAACAATAGCACATTATCTCCAATCCACACTGGATTTTGATCATCCTGTGGACTGTTGGCACCAGAAAGAGATTTCAACTCCTGAGCTAAACCAGTAGTTACATTAAAACAAAAAGCAAGTAGCATCATGCCACTTGCTTTTAGGTATGTGATTATTTTTCTATTCATTACTATTGACCCAAAACGATGGCAAATACCAGCGGGGCCACAATGGTTGCATCTGACTCAATGATGTACTTTGGTGTCTCCATCCCCAATTTGCCCCAAGTGATTTTTTCATTTGGAACAGCTCCTGAATAAGAACCATAAGAAGTGGTAGAATCGGAAATCTGACAGAAATATCCCCAAAGTGGAACATTCTCTCTTTGCAAATCCTGATGCAACATTGGTACCACGCAGATAGGGAAATCTCCTGCAATTCCCCCGCCAATTTGGAAAAATCCAATGGTGCTTTCATCAGTTGCAGTATTTGTATACCAATCAGCTAGGTAAATCATATACTGAATTCCGGTTTTAACGGTATGGACATTTTTAATGTCACCGGAAATCACATGGCCGGCAAACATGTTGCCCAAAGTAGAATCTTCCCATCCCGGAACAATGATCGGCAAGTTTTTCTTAGCTGCTTCCAACAACCAGCTATCCTTTGGATCAATTTGATAATACTGTTCCAGTTTTCCAGAAAGTAGTATTTTATAGAAAAACTCATGAGGAAAATAAGCCTCTCCTGCTTGGTCAGCCTTTTCCCACTCCTCCAAAATCACGTTTTCAATTCTCCGCATGGCTTCCATTTCAGGAATACACGTGTCAGTGACACGGTTCATATGACGCTCTACCAAATCCTGTTCTTGAGCAGGTGTCAATTCCCGGTAATTTGGAATCCTCTCGTAATAATCATGGGCAACCAGGTTAAAAACATCTTCTTCCAAGTTGGCTCCTGTGCAGGTGATAATTTGGACTTTATCCTGACGGATCATTTCCGCAAGGGAAATCCCCAATTCAGCAGTAGACATCGCACCGGCAAGCGTAATCATCATTTTACCACCGTTATCAAGATGGGATTTGTATCCTTCCGCTGCATCAATTAAGGATGCAGCATTAAAATGACGGTAATTGTGTTTTAAAAATTCCGTGATTTTCATTCGTTCATAGTTTCATTAGAGCCCTAAAATTACCTAAAATTTCAGCACAAAAAAACCCGGACTTTGCCGGGTTTTTCCATATCAATAGGTGCCAGTTATTATTTTGCTGAATCAGTAGAAGTACTGTTGTACTTTTTATTCAAACCTTCAATAACAGCATTAGTAACATCCATTGCATCACTTGCATACCATACAGCACCACCTCTAGTGTAAGATAAGATTACATCCAAAGAATTTTCCTTTGCATAGTTGTCTAAATATTCCTGAACCTGAGTATAAACTTCATTGTAAAGATTTGCCTCATCAACAGAAAGCTCCTGCATCAAGTTATCTCTGTATGTCATTAGATTTTGCTGCTTCTTTCCAAGTTCATCTTGTTTAGCCAAAGCTTGATTTTGTGTCATACTATTTGCAGACTGCTGAAAGTTAGCCACTTCTCGCTCAAATCCTTGAGCTCTACTTTGAAGCTCCCCTTCAAATTTTTTGCCCTTCTCTGTGATCTCTTCAGACTTTTTTACAAAGTACTCATATTTGTTAATCACAGAATCCGTATAGACAAATGCTACTTTCAAATCACCGCTGGCTGTAGTCGTCGCTGGAGTAGAACCCTCAGATGATGTAGCAGCAGGTTGGTTACATCCGTAGAATAGTACTGTGGCTAATCCTAGGATACCGAACAGTTTTAATCCTTTTTTCACTTTTTATTCGTTATAGTTGACAAGGGCGCAAATATAAAGAAAGTATTGATTTTGCAAGGGGCTCAAGTGGAAGCTCGCGTTAAAATCAGTTAAAGAATCAAAAAAATATTTCCTGGGCTAATCGATAGACTTGCGCATGGGCATCTATAATATCCTTGATCTGAGGAGAATAGCCTCCGCCCATGCAACACATGATTGGAATCCCGTTTTGGTGAGCTAGTTTTAAAACAATTTGATCTCTGGCCTTTACCCCATCTAAGGATAATGCAAGTTTTCCTAATTTATCTGTTTTAAGAACATCCACCCCTGATTGATAAAGTATGAAATCCGCCTCAAACCCTTCTAAAATTTGATTTAGATGGGTATTTAGTAGGTAGAGATATTCCTCGTCCTCGATGTTATCCGGTAAGCCCACATCCAAATCTGATTTTTCTTTATGCATCGGGTAATTGGACTGTCCATGCATACTGAAGGTAAATACCTCCTTGATATTTTGAAAAATCTCAGCCGTCCCATTCCCTTGGTGTACATCGAGATCAATAATCAAAACCCTCGAAGCATGTTGGTGACGGATCAAGTAATTGGCAGTAACAGCCAAATCATTCAATAAGCAAAAACCCTCTCCCCGATCAGAGTAAGCATGGTGTGTTCCACCGGCAATATTCATCCCTATACCATGTTCTTTGGCGAAAAGAGCCGATTGAATAGAACCAGAAAGAATCTTCACTTCTCTATCCACCAATTCCTTACTCAAGGGAAAACCTGTTTTCCGGATCTCGGATTTACTCAATTCCAATTTTTTCAGCTTTTCCCAATAAGCAGGTTGATGTGTGGATAAAATCACCTCCTCTCCAAACTCTGTTGGATCAAAGAAATTTTCTTCAGTAACAGTTCCTTCATACATCAATTGTTGTGGTAGGAGCGCATATTTCTCCATAGGAAATCGATGTCCAGCGGGAAGATGGTGAGCATATATGGTTGAATAGGCAATTTTTAACATAAAAAAAACGCTTGCATTGAAACAAGCGTAAATAGAAAGTGTTTTTTCTAAGTTTGATTAATCCCCTTCAATATCCTCTTCTTCTGATTGAAAAGCATACATGGTTTCGTCAAGCGTTATGGTATCGTCATTAAATTCTTTTATGAACTTTCTGATTACTTTATCATCAATGAATTCCACATTCAAAGCTGCGTCTAGACCGATTCCAAAATCATGGTGGGTATCAATGTCCACAAATTCCTGAACTTTCACGGCCTCTTCCTCTTCCATCTCCATGATCATTTCTGTGATAAACCATCCCACTTCTTCTTGCTCACTCGTCAATGGCAGCATATTTCCATTTTCATCTTCTTCATAGGAAATTCCATTGAAATTCGGGAATTTTTTTGCTGCCTCATGCTCCGCGATTTCATAAACTTCACTTGCATGGTGCAACCTTAACGTATACAAAGCGGCATCATAAATCACCTCTTTCCCTTCATACATTCCTATGAAATAAAAATTCACAAATTCATCAGAATTTTCTTCATCGGGGATAATCTTGTAGGGTCTGTTTGCCTTCTTTAACTCAGACTTGAGCTTATCAATATTTTCTGGATCAAATCCTGCATTTATTATGGACATCGTATAAAAATTTTATCGACTAATAAGTTTTATCAAATTTTGACTCAATAGTACTAAATAGATGTTTAATATACGTTCAAAATCTAAACGAATAAAATGAAATCTACATTCTTTAGCGAAGAATTTGTAAAAAATCTAATCAATTCTACAGAAAATAAAACTTTGGATTTCAAGCTAAAAGTTACCTCAACTTCTAAAATTGCTAGAAGTCTAGCTGCCATGGCCAACTCTGAAGGAGGAATTTTGATAATTGGCATTAATGATCAAAAGAAAGTAATCGGAATAGATTTGAATGAAGAGAGGTTTATGATCGATCAGGCAAATGAAAAATATTGTACTCCCAAAGTATCTATCTCCATGCATGATTTTCAATGGAAAGATGAGGAAAGCAAGAAGACCAATGCTGAAAAGTGGATCTTACTAGTAGAAGTGAAAAAATCTGAAGGTCCAACCATTTATTGTGAAGACAAATCTGGAATCAAGAGAAAATACGTCAGAGTAGAAGACCAAAATAGATTAGTTTCTTGAATCCAAAGTATTTCCGAAAAGGGAATTGATGATACTGAGTACTATGGCAAAAAACAATGCCCACCAGAAGCCATCTACCGAAAATCCCGGAATAATCTCAGCAGCTAAAAGCAGCATGGCTGCATTAATTACCAGTAAAAAAATCCCTAAAGTCACTATTGTAATAGGCAAAGTAAGAATGATCAATATGGGTTTAATCGTCAAATTAATCAAAATGATGACGGCCGCCAGGATAAATCCTGTCATTACCGAATCCACATGAATGCCCGGCAATAAGAATTCTGCGATTAAAACTGAGATTCCACCTATGATGATTTTTACTAAAAAATTCCCTGCTTTTGATGAGTTTTCCATATCCTAATTTTACATATTTTATTTCAAAAAAATCAAAAACTGATTTTTATCATATGCCCAATTCCAACTCTAGTGAGAAAAAATAACTTTTTTACCCACGAGAGGTTTATATTTGCAAGTCAATTAATAAAACATACAACTAGTGATTATAATTATTTTCTTTCTATTACACTGGTATTTCTCTTTATTCTGCCAGAGTTTCTTTCTTCATAGATATGCCGCTCACCAAATGTTTGTCATGAATAAGTATTGGGAGCGATTCTTCTATTTATTCACTTGGATTTGGCAAGGAAGCTCCTATTTGTCTCCTAGAGCCTATGCGATTCTACATAGAATGCATCATGCTTACTCAGACACTCCAAAAGACCCTCATAGTCCACATCACACCGAAAACCTATTCACGATGATGTGGAAGACTAAAAATATTTATAATGATTATTTCAGCTTTAAGCTGACTCCTGAAGAGCGTTTTTCAAAGGACATCCCTGATTGGTATAAGTTTGACAAGTTTGCAGACACGATGTATATCCGTGTAGCATGGGGATTATTGTACGTACTTATCTATGTGCTCTGTATCTCTGTTTTTGAACTCCCAGGTACTCATTGGTGGATGTATTTCTTATTACCTATACATTTTTTGATGGGACCTGTCCATGGTGCTATTGTCAACTGGAGTGGTCATAAATATGGCTATGCCAACTTTGACAATAATGATAAATCCAAAAACAGCTTGTTATTAGACGTTCTAATGTTAGGTGAATTATTTCAAAACAATCATCACAAATTACCAAATAGACCTAATTTTGCCGTCAAATGGTATGAATTTGATCCTACTTACCCGATTGTAAAACTGCTTCATGCAACCAAGATCATAAAATTAAGAACCTCGTAAAATAAAGAGCCTCCAACTGGAGGCTCTTTTGTTTCTTGGACTTTTTAAAGCGTTTTTTTGCACTAAAAAGCTTTATTTTGTAGTAAAAATAGAATTAAACTAAAATTTTGTTTGCTTTTACGGAACTAAACGAATAATTTTCTCTACGATTTAAAACTTAACGCCTAAAATTTTATGAAACCATTAACTAGAGCAGAAGAGGAGATTATGCAGATCCTCTGGGACATTGAGAGGGGGTTTGTTAAAGACATCCTAGCAGCAATGACAGAGCCAAAACCGGCATACAATACGGTATCCACCATTGTTAGGATTTTGGAAAGAAAAGGTTTTGTAAGTCACAAGTCCTACGGAAAAAGTCACGAATATTTTCCAATTGTTTCAAAAGACGAATACAGAACATTTATCATCAAAAAAATGCTCGAAGGATATTTCGAAAACTCCTTCGGTAAACTCACTGACTTCTTTAAAAATGACGAAACATTGAATACCAAAGAATATCAATAATTCTAACTAAGGAAGAATCAAAAAAACCTGGCAAATGCCAGGTTTTTTTATGTTCAAGTACTATTATCTACTCTACTTCTTTTAATAATTCTTCGATCGCCTTTTCTAATTGTTGATCGATACCTTGATCAATTTTTCCAGGCATATTTTTCACTTCAAATTGAGGCCGCGTTTCATTGTTTTCCAACCACTCACCCGCTTTGTTCTTGGCCGAAATTGGTACTGCTCCCCATCTGCCTCCATCAGGTAAACTCTCCCAGCCTGCAAACGAACAAGTACCCGGTGTAGGCATTCCTACTGTTTTTCCAATTCCTAAATCGGTATATCCACAAGCAAAGCAATGACCATCTGAGTAGTTTGCCTCATTAAACATGGCCAAGGTAGGTTTTGTCCATCTTGCAGTAGGCTCATATCCTACATCCCGGTCTTCTGTAGCATAAGTAAGAAACTTTTCACCTGTGAAAAACATCGCCAAATCTGCTACTAAATCTCCTCCCCCATTAAACCTCGTATCCACAATCACAGCATCAGTATCATGGTATTTCCCCATCATTTCTTCATACACATTTCTATATGGGCCATCACTCATTCCTGGTATATGTACATACCCAAGTTTCCCATTGCTCGCCTCAGCGACCTCCTCCTGATTTTTCTTCACCCATCGCTTGTATAACAACTGATTCTCTTCCCGTAGGGAAATAGGCTTAATGGTAATTTGTTGACTGCTTCCAGTAGAAGGATCAACAATTTCCAAAAGGGTGAATTTATCTGCCTTTCTATTTAAGAATTTAGCATAATCCTGATCTGCAGATAGTGTTACCCCATCGATTTTTTGAATTACCATCCCGGGCTGAATGCTCAAATCCGCTTTATCTAAGGGACCACCTACAATTACTTCTTCAATTTTCACTCCATCCCCATCGAATTCGTAATCCCAAAATATTCCTAAGGAAGCTGTTTCGTCTGCCATTGGAATACTTCTGGAATATCTAGCACCTGCATGGGAAACATTCAATTCCCCGATCATTTCAGAAATCATTTCTGCAAATTCATAACTGTTCCCAATGCTAGGAAGGTACTTTTCATAGGCCACCTTTGCAGCATCCCAATCCACTCCATGCATATCCGGAGTATAAAAAATCCCCTTCGTTCTAAGCCAAATATGCTCAAACATATATGCTCGTTCGGCATTGGAATCATAGGTCATCTCCCCTGCAATCTTCACATTTTCCTTTTTCATTGATTCAGGGTTAATCTTTGAAATGCTTCCATTGGCTAACAAAAACAAATTCTTCTGGTCCTGATCCCACATCAAGCTTCCATAACTTGCATCCAAGGCGATCTCTTGTTTGGTTTCTTTGGTGCGAAGATTGGTGCTCCATAAATTCATTCCCTTTTCGAAACTGGTCAAATAAAACAGCTTCTCTTCATCTTTGGACAACACGGCATCCCCAAGATTGGATGAATGAATGGTCAACCTTGCTTTCCGCTCTTCCAAACCTTCCCAGTCAAACGTGATGTCTTCCACTTTTTATCATCCTTCTGATCAGATTTCGATTTATCTCCTTCCTCCTCTTTTTTGTTTGACTTTTCGATCTCTTTCATCAAATCAAAGTCTTCCTTGGACATCGTGAATTTATCCCAGGCCTCTTGATCAAAAAACAAGGAATAAACATCATCTTGGCTTCTACCACTAGTGGCATAACTTCTCATCCCATCCCTATTTGAAAACCAGAGCATCTGTTTTCCTCCATTGACCCAAGTGGCAGAATTATCCCCATACCCACTCTTGGTTAGATTCTTCATTTTCTGAGCTCCAGTAACATCTAACAGAACCACCTCTGAGTTGGCCATGGTAGGCCTATAAGTAGCCAATAACCATTTGCTATCTGGAGACCAAGTATAATATTGATCCCCGTCCCTCATATGGAAGAGTTCTTCCGGTGTCATTAAAGTCACTGTTTCTTTAGAAGCAAGATCCATTACTTTCAAGGTTCTTCTTCCTTCTACATAAGCAATTTTCTTTCCATCAGGAGAGAATTTACCCTCATAGGCATCTTGGTCAAGACTGATTAAAGGTTCTTCAGCTAAGAGTGTGGATGCATAGAAAAATGGTTCTTCATCTCTTACCTTTTTACTTTGGTAGATGCTCCATTTTCCATTTCGTTCACTTGAATAAATGACAGATTTCCCATCAGGAGAAAATTCCAAGAAACTTTCTTGTTCTGGAGTATTCGTGATTCTTTTTGTCAGAGAACCATCTACTGAAGTGACAAACACTTCACCTCTGGCAATAAATGCGATTTCTTTACCATTAGGAGAAATGACCATTTCTCGTACTCCTCCATTGATGGCAATAAAATTATCGGGATTACTAATAGCTTGAGTCTGAATACTCACTTCCAATTTTTTAGGACTTTCCCCTTGGTCATGGTAAAGAGCTCACCATCATAACTGAAACTCATTAACCCCGAATTGGATATAGTTAAGAAACGAACTGGGAAGCCTTCAAAATTGGTAAGGGCGGTGGATTTGGATGGATCCGATATAGGCATAGAAAAAACATTGAAACTTCCATTGGCCTCGCTCAAATAATAGATTTCAGATTCATCTGGTGAGAAAACAGGATTTCTATCCTCTCCATAAAATGAAGTCAGCATGGAATGGGAATTGGAAGCACGATCATACATCCAAATATCTCTGGCAATGCCAGATTGATGATGCTTCCTCCATTCATTCTCCCCCTTTTTTATCATGATAAATCAACTTGCTACCATCTTTATTGCTCTGGACATATTCCGCAGGAATCGTCCAGATTTGATCAACTCTACCTGATTTTCTTGGAACTTGATACAGTTCAGGCTGTGAGCCTGTAGGATATTGGCGATGTGCAGCAATATCCATTCTAGCAGCACCAAAAATTACATACTGGTCATCGGCACTAAAGTCATAAGGTTGTTCATCATTGGAATGATATGTCAAGCGGGTTGCTGGACCTCCCGCGGCATCCATAAGGAAAACATCAAAATTGCCGTATCGATCAGATGCAAAAGCAATTTGTTTTCCATCCTTGCTCCAAACAGGTTTGTAATCATGAGCCTCATGAAAGGTGATTTGTTGCGCTTTACCACCAGCACTGGACACTAAGTACAGATCACCTTTAAAGGTAAATGCAATCTGGGTACCGTCTGGAGAAATGGCTGGATAGCGCATCCATTGAGGGGTAGATTGAGCGTAAGAAAGATTTCCTATCAGAATGAATAATAAGGAAACAAAAGAACTAACTAGCGATCTCATAAATAAAGTATTGTTTGCCTGAAAGTAAGGAAAAATAAGGTCTAATTTCAGAAGGATATTCTGATTGGGGGAAGATTTATATAAAATTCAACAAATTCAATTTTTCCAAAATTGGGTAAACAATAGATCTTTGCTTCCATGCTTCCATTTGGAAAGCTATATTTGCGACTCGAAAAAATCACAAGACATCGATGAATTCATTTATAGAAGAATTGCGTTGGAGAGGAATGCTTCAGGATATGACTCCTGAAATTGAAGAACATCTTTCAAAAGGGATGGCTTCTGCCTATCTTGGCTTCGACCCAACTGCTGATTCATTACATATTGGGCACTTGGTTGGGGTGATGACCCTACTTCATTTCCAAAGAGCTGGGCATAAACCATTTGCATTGGTTGGTGGTGCCACTGGAATGATCGGAGACCCCTCCTTTAAATCTGCAGAACGAAACCTCTTGAATAAAGAAACTTTAGACCATAATGTTTCTTGCATCAAGGCCCAACTTTCAAAATTTTTGGATTTTTCCGGGGCAACAGAAAACAAAGCTGAATTGGTTAACAACTACGACTGGATGTCCCAATTTAGCTTTTTGGAGTTTATCAGGGATGTAGGAAAACACATCACGGTAAATTACATGATGTCCAAAGACTCTGTAAAAAGAAGATTGGAAGACGGCAATGGGCTTTCCTTTACTGAATTCAGCTACCAATTAATCCAAGGTTACGACTTCTACCATCTTTGGAAAAACAGAAATTGCTCCATCCAATTAGGTGGTTCTGATCAATGGGGAAATATTGTAACTGGTACAGAACTGATCAGAAGAATGGGGGAGGAGGAAGTGCTTATGCATTGACTGTTCCATTGATTACCAAAGCAGATGGGACAAAATTTGGTAAAACTGAAGGAGGATCTGTTTGGTTAGATCCTGAGAAAACATCTCCATATGCTTTCTACCAATTCTGGCTGAATGTCTCGGATGAAGATGCATCCAAATACATTCGAATCTTTACCACTTTGGACCAAGCAAGTATTGAAGATTTGGAAAAAGAGCATCAAGAAGCCCCACATTTGAGAATTCTCCAGAAGGAAATCGCTAAGAATGTTACCATTATGGTACATAGTGAAGAGGATTTTGAAATGGCAGTGAAAGCATCGGCTATCCTTTTCGGAAAATCATCCACAGAAGATTTGGCTTCCTTAGATGAACGAACTTTCCTTCAAGTTTTTGATGGCGTGCCTCAGGTACAGATTAGCAAAAGTGAATTTGAAGGATTTGAATCTGTTTTAGACCTTTTTGGAGAACCAAGTCAAGGGGTAATTTTCGGCTCTAAAGGAGAAGCAAGAAAAATGATTCAAGGAGGGGAGTAAGTATCAATAAAGAAAAAATTACTGATCCTAATGGTGGGATTTCTTTCGAATTATTACAAGGAAAATATTTGCTTGTACAAAAAGGAAAGAAAAATTATTACATCGTGGAAATCAAGTAATTGACCCTTAGTCAGATACAAGAAAAGGCCTTAAAATTAATTTTAAGGCCTTTTTTGTATGAATTCATCCTAAAATATATTCAATCATAACAGCATTTTTGACCGGAGTTTAATACCTTTGATTACGTGTAAAGAACTCTAATAATATACCCATGGCCGGAGAAAAACCAATAAGGAAAAACTAATCTTAGACGCTGCTGTATCCCTTTTTACTACGAAAGGCTTCCAAGCCACTCGAATGGAGGATGTGGCAAGGACTGCAGGGATCAGCAAAGGATTAACCTATTTTTATTACAAAAACAAAGAAGACCTTTTTATGGCCTTGACCAAAAAGGCCTTTGATCAATTTAAAGATGAATTCCGGGAAGTATATCGAACCAAAGGCAAAAATGGCCTAGAGATGTTAAGTGAATTAGTGGTTAGGATTCCAGCCTTTGCCAGAGCCAACCAAGTGTATTACGATTCGATATTGAATTTTCTGGATTTGATGAAAAAATATAATAATCCTGAAACCAAAGCTCAGATCAATCCATTGATTTTGGATTCAGTTCATTTCCAAAAACTACTTGAAATCCACCATGAACCAGCCAAAATTGGTGTTATGATGGTGAGTCAGGGAATCAAAGATGGCAGCATCAGACCAGAGCTACAGCCAGAGATCACTTTTTACACCGTTTGGAGCATGATCATTGGATATGAAAAGATGATGGGACCCATTGAATATGAGGGAAAAGAAATCAAAATCAGTCCTTCCAATTGGCAACCTGGATTTCAAAAATTATTACAAGATATGCTGAGAGGTACCATTCAGGCAGTTAAGCCAGTCACCGTTCAAGGATCCTTATTCTAACCCATGAAGTTTAATTATTTTCTATTCGCAGCACTTACTTTCGCAGCTTGCGAAAGCAAAAAAGAAACAGACCTCTTGATCCATAATATCTCCATGATTGATGTGAAAAATGGAGAAACGATTCCCAACCAATTTGTAGCGATCCAGGGCGATTCTATTTTGGAAGTAGGAGGTGTTGAATTATCTCAAAAATACCAAAGCAAAACCCAGGTTGATGGAGCAGGTAAGTATCTTTTGCCTGGACTTTGGGATAACCATGTCCACTTTGGAGGTGCTGAATACAAGGATGAAAACGAACAGCTATTACCTCTTTATTTAACTTTTGGGGTTACTACCGTAAGAGATGCAGCAGGAGATATCAGTTTAGAGGTTTTAAAATGGAGGGATGAAATCAACAATGGCCAACGAATTGGCCCTAAAATTCTCACATCAGGTCCCAAACTAGAAGGAATTGAATCCATTTGGCCAGGAGATCTGGAAATTGGAACTGAAGAAGAATTAGAACTTGCCTTGGACTCCTTGGAAAAGTTGAAGGTAGATTTTATAAAGATTACGGATAACACCTTAAAACCAGCGCTATTTCTGGAAGCGGTCAAAAAAGCGACTGAAAGAGGCTGGAGTGTATCAGGTCATATTCCTACCGCCTTGACGATTGACCAGGTGTCAAAAGCAGGACAAAAGACGGTAGAACATTTGGGCTATTTGATGCGAATGACTACTCCATTTGAAGAAGAAATCAGCAAAGCCCGTGGAAATGGAACCATGAGTGCCATAGATGCTGCCAAACTACAAGCAGAAAGTAGAGATGACTCCATCACCTTGGAAAAATTTAAGCAATTGGCCCAGCAAGGAACAGGGGTGGTCCCTACCCTTTTGATCAGTTCCAATATTGCTTATTTGGATGAAAACAATTTTGCAGAAGATACCATCCTCCAATATTTAGGCCCCAAATTGAAAGAGAGTTATCAATGGCGTATTGACCGGATGGCAAATGATACTCCTGAAGACAAACAGAATCGGAAGGATAATTTTGAAGCTACAGCAAATTTAATCCCTTTAGTCAAACAATCAGGAATGAAAATCTATGCAGGAACAGATGCAGGGTATTTGAATACCTATGATTTCCCTGGGTTGGCCATTCATCTGGAACTCCAACAACTTGTCAAATATGGACTAAACCCTAGAGAAGCATTAGAAGCTTCTATCATCAATGGTCCAGAATACTTTGGTTTAGAAAAGGAGTTTGGGAGCGTTGAAGTTGGCAAAAAAGCGAATTTAATTCTATTACGTGAAAACCCCTTGGAAGACATTACAGCTACCCTATCCATTCAGGATGTTATAAAAGATGGTAAGCTGCTAGATAGAAATCGATTGGATCAACTGTTGAAGGAAATCAAGACTTGGGTCGCAGAGAAAGAGAAATAAAGAAAGGGAAGTCTTGATGGACTTCCCTTTTTTATGAAATGAGGTATGGAATCAATGGACCTCCCCCATCATTTTTCTAATGACTGGTTTCAGCAAAAACAAGAGTACTGCTGATCCTACCACCGTATATACAATCAATAAATATTGATCCGGCATGTTGGCCAGGGCTTCTTCGGAACCACCACTGGCTTCTCCTGCGATTAGACCAGCAATCAGGTTCCCCAATGCAACAGAAAGGAACCAAATTCCCATCATCTGACCTCCATATCCATTTGGAGCAAGCTTGGTCACCAAACTCAAGCCAACAGGAGATAAACTCAATTCCCCAAAAGTATGAAGCATATAGGTCATGATTAACCAAGTAGGAGCCGCTAAATCTCCTGAGGCAGCAATTTTAGCTGCAAAATACATGACAAAGAATCCCAAGCCCAACAACAATAATCCAAAGGTGAATTTCAAAGGAGAGCTAGGCTCTAAATTTCTTCTTCCAAGCCAAACCCAAAGGGCCCCAAAAAACGGTGCAAAAATGATAATGAAAAGTGAGTTAATTGACTGGAAATAACTCGCCGGGATTTCCCATCCCAACACAGTTCTGTCGGTGAATCGCTCTCCAAATAAATTCAAGGTTGATCCTGCTTGTTCAAAGCCAGACCAGAACATGGCTGAAAACAAAAACAAGATGGCAATTACTCCCACTTTATTCTTATCTGACTTACTCAATCCTCCAAATGCAATCACGTAACCTAAATAACCAAAGGCAACCAAGGCTATGACGGTTCCCGATGCTCCGGCGATTGCAGAAACATTAATTGGAATCACCCCCATAAACAGTACGGCCAAAATAGCCACTAAACCTACTCCAATCCAAGTGACAGAAGATTTCAGCTTCTTTTGACGTTCGACTTCTGAAGGTATTTCCACCACGGGAGCTTCTCCATACCCTTCAATATTTTTAGCAGTTAACTTATATTGGATTAAGCCTAAAACCATTCCAAAACCTGCTAATCCAAAACCCAGGTGCATGTCATAGGTTGCCAAGGTTCCGCAAGCAATCGGTGCAATAAAGCCTCCTAAGTTAATTCCCATGTAGAAAATGGAAAATCCAGCATCCCTTTTGGTACTTCCTTTTGGATACAATTGACCCACAATAGAACTGATATTTGGTTTGAGGAGGCCAGTACCCAATACAATCAGGATCAATCCAAGAAAGAAGGTAGAGGTATCCAAGGTGGTTAATTCGGTTTTGGCTTCATGGGCTCCATTGATCCAAGCTGCCACTCCAGGCACTGCCATCATAAAATGTCCAATGGCAATGATAATCCCACCATACCAGACAGACTTTTTCAGTCCAAAGAGACGATCTGCCAACCAACCTCCTGGAAGAGCCAATAAATAGACCCCCATGGTGTACAAACCATAAATTGCTCCGGATGTGGTATCATCAAATCCTAACCCCCATCTGCGATTGTTTTGGTCATGAATAAAATGAGCAATGCTCTCATGCCGTAATAGCTAAATCGCTCCCACATTTCAGTAAAGAAAAGAGTCATCAGACCTTTAGGATGACCAAAAACTGTTGGCCCTTCAAATTCGGAGTTAGTTGTTTTTCCAAGAGTTAATTATTTGGGTGAATATTTAATTTACAATGATAACCGATTTTATGTCTTTTTACCAAGAATCTTTATACAATGGGTGATTCAAAACCAGGGCATTAAGAAAAAAAAGAGCTATTCTTACCAAAATAAACGAGTATCCATTCTACACCAAATTTAGTACTGTTTTTTCTTCGTAATCGATTGAAAAGCCAAATTTCGCGGTTTTTATTGCTTTTATTAAAAGCCTTTTGCTTAATTTTGGGCAGACTTATTTCAGTTTGTAAACCCAAATTTCTATGCAGGACACCGTTCTGGAAAATCACAGTAAATCCAAAGTACTTATGGAAATAAATACTTCTGGAAATGTTTATTTAAACCTTCCTCCAGCCACTTTAGTTGAAATGGCTCTTGCACGGCAAGAAGGATTTCTTACCTCTACCGGAGCCTTGATGGCAGATACAGGTGAATTCACCGGTAGATCTCCCAAAGACCGTTTTATTGTTTTGGATGAAAAAACAAAAGACAGTGTTTGGTGGGGAGACATCAACATTCCTTTTGAACCAGCTAAATTTGATTTACTGGAGCAGAAAATGAAGTATTTTCTCAGTGAGAAGGATCTTTTGTGAGAGACGCCTATGTGGGAGCTGACCCTCAGCACCGTTTAAATCTAAGGATATTCAACACGATGGCTTGGCATAACTTGTTCTGCCATAATATGTTTTTAAGGCCTGAAAAAGAGGAATTGGAACACTTTGAGCCAGACTTCACCATCATTTGTGCCCCCGATTTTGAAGCTAATCCAGCTATTGATGGGACGAAGAGCCCCAATTTTGCAATTCTGAATTTAACCAAGCGGATGATTCTAATTGGAGGAACGGGGTATGCAGGGGAAATGAAGAAAGGAATATTTTCAGTTCTCAATTTTATCCTTCCGCATGAAAAGGGAATCTTATCCATGCATTGTTCCGCAAACATTGGCAAACAAGAGGATACTGCTATTTTCTTTGGATTATCTGGGACAGGAAAAACGACCCTTTCTGCAGACCCAAACCGGAAGTTAATTGGAGACGATGAACATGGTTGGACAGATACTACTGTATTTAATTTCGAAGGGGGCTGCTATGCCAAAGTAGTGGACTTGAGTAGGGAAAAAAGACTGAAATTTGGGATGCTATAAAATTTGGAGCCATCGTAGAAAACACCCGGTTCAAACCTGGTACAAGGGAGGTAGACTACCGAAATATTGAAGTCACACAAAACACAAGAACGGCCTACCCCATTTATCATATTCAAAATGCGCAAACCCCTTCCATCGGAGGAATTCCAAAAAACATCTTCTTTCTGACCGCGGATGCATTTGGAGTGATCCCTCCTATCTCAAGACTCAGCAAAAGTCAAGCAATGTATCATTTCATTTCAGGGTATACTGCGAAAGTAGCAGGTACAGAAATGGGAGTTATAGAGCCAAAATTGACCTTCTCAGCCTGTTTTGGAGCTGCATTTCTACCCCTACATCCTACCGAATATGCTTCTTTATTTGGGGAGAAAATGGAAAGACATGATGTGAATGTTTGGTTAATTAATACGGGGTGGACCGGTGGACCTTACGGAGTTGGGTCTAGAATGAAATTGGCCTATACAAGAGCTATGATTACTGCTGCTTTGGAGGGAAACTTAGATCAGATGGAATACAAAAAGCATCCAACTTTTGGTTTTAAAGTACCCCAAGAATGTTTGAATGTTCCAAAAGAAGTCCTTAACCCAAAAAACACCTGGGAAGATCCACATGCATATGATCGCCAAGCAAAGAAACTTGCCGAAGCATTTATAGAAAATTTTAGACAATTTGAAAGTTTTGCCTCACAAGAAATCAAAGAGGGAGCTCCTACTCCACTTGATTTCTAAAACCAATTCCTCTTAAATTTCTAAAGGTTTTATCCAGTTTATCTGTTTATTTTGCATTCTGATTTTTAATAAACAGAAAGAATTATCTTTCAATTCATCTTAAAGAAATGAGAACAGCTGAAATTATTACTGAAAAAGGAACCATGAAGGTGGAGTTTTATGAGGATGATGCTCCTATTGCAGTCCAAAATTTTATTGATTTATCAAATAAAGGGTTTTACGATGGACTCACTTTCCACCGGGTAATTCCAAATTTCGTGATCCAAGGTGGTTGTCCTATTGGAAATGGCGCTGGAGGCCCAGGATATAAAATCAAATGTGAACTGGATGGGGAAAACCAATACCATGACCGAGGCGTGCTTTCTATGGCTCATGCAGGTAGAAATACCGGAGGTTCCCAGTTCTTCATTTGTCATAGCAGAGACAACACCGCTCACCTGGATAGAAACCATACTTGTTTTGGTAAAGTGGTAGAAGGGTTGGACGTAATTGACGACATAAGAGCAGGAGACAAAATTGAAAAAATTGTCATAAGCGAATAATGATCAAAGCCTTCCAACATGTTGGAAGGCTTTTTTCTTCATCCATTTTTCATCGTTTAATAAGAATTGGAATAGTTATTGGACAAATGGCCTTCCTAATAACAAGGCCCTTTATGAACAAAAAGCTTTTTCAGTATTCCTACATTGTTTTAGCTCTGCTCCTATCATCCAATCTATATGCCCAACGCTATGGAAATGCCGTTGGCATTCGGTTAGGAAATAATCAGATCAGCAGGCAACTGGGAATTTCTTTCCAACAGCGTTTGATGGATAGAACTAGCCTGGAAGCCATATTGCAAACTGATTTTGCACGAAATTCCAGCCTAAGCTTATTACTGGAGAAACACAGACCGATTATTTCCAAGCGATTCAATTATTACTTGGGCGCAGGTGTCTCTTTTGGAAATGAGGAAAGCTTCAAAAAGAATGAAATTGAAAAGGAGATCGTTCAAACATATGGAAATAAAACCATGGGAATTGAAGGTATTGGAGGGATAGAGTTCACGATTGCCAAAACAGTTTTATCTATAGACTATAAGCCCAATTTTAATCTAACAGGAAGAGAGGAATTTTATAGAGGACAGGTCGGCTTTTCCGCCAGGACCGTGTTGACCAAAAGCAAAGAACAAAAGCGAAAACAACGAAGAAGAAAAAAGCTAAGAAACAGGGGCAGCAAGAACCTTTTGGAGAAAAAGTGAAATCCTTTTTCTCTAATAACTAATGGAAATCACCTTTTTAAAGAATCCAGAAACACTTTTTCATGAATATCAGAATTCTTCACCACAGACTTATACCATTGCAATCGAAGCTCCACTTGCTCTGTATCATTTAAATAAAAACCAGCCAGATTTTTAGAATCAGCATGTTGAATTAAATGATGTAAAAATGGAGGCTGCAACTGAAATATTGAAGCTTTCAGTGAACCCCAACATGGGAATATGTACCAACGCATCTGCATTTTGGATTACCTCTTCACTTACTCCTTCATGTTCATTGCCAAACACCAGGGCTAATTTTTCATTGGGATTGATTTCCTCAATGGTTTTTGAATTCGCTTCAGGACTTGTCGCATAAATCTTATATCCATTTTTTCGAAGATGCGAAAAGCAGTCTTTCACCCCAGATCCATCCGGATTATAATACTTTTTTAGATCCACCCATTGGGAGGCACCACGGGTAACAAATGGGTTTATCTTGTATTCTTTGGTTTTCTCTATGACATGAACATCTTGAATTCCAAAGCAGTCACAAGTCCTTAATACTGCACTGGCATTATGTGGCTTAAAAATATCCTCCAATACCACCGTGAAAAAGCGGGTTCGTTTGGACAGCACATCTTCCATCACTTTCTTTTTATGATCGGTAATGTACTGTCCTAAATACTCAATTAAACCTTGATCAATATTTTCCTGAGGATTTGAACCCATAAATAGAGACCTTAAAAAAGACCTAATTGTTCCTCATCATCTTTTTTCACTGAAAGATCAATGGTCTTTCCCACTTCGATTTCATCATCCTCTGAGTCAGTGTCCTCAGCGGAAGTATTTTCTGTTGATGATTTTTTGGTTTCAATAAGTTTAATCTCTTTTACCTGATGGGAGCTCAATTTATTTCCGATCGCTTTCCAGCCCTTCACATCAATCAACATATCCAAATCATAATCCTTCACTTCCTCTTCTTTACCTTTCACCAGGGTGACAGTAGCCTGAGGTTGTTTTTCGGTGGACACCACCTTCAGGTAGGATTGTTTGTGATCTGTAATGAAATTGAATTTTTTATTGACGGTGGTCGTCTCAATCTGGAATCTTTTTACAAAATACGTTTTGGAACTTCCATCGTAATAGATGGCTGAAATAATGGCCTCAGGGTCAAACTTCTCGATCAATAATACATTGGAGGGTTCGTAGCGGTTGGTGAGTTCAAAAGAAGTCAATTCATAATCTCCAGATTTGTAGCAAACGAGGACCTTGTCATCTCCCAAGAAATTGCCGATCAGGTTACCTCTTTGATCAGTATTTAATCTACCTACTATAGGATCATAATAAATATCCAAACCTCCCAAAGTAGAAACCCCTTCCATTTTTAATTGGATCTTTCTCACTGGGTATTTGGTCAAAATATTTCCTCCCGCACCTCTTCCTTTGATTTCTATGGTGGCAAAATCAAAGTCAAATACTTTGACCCTTGCTTTGGCACCCTGGGTCAGGTAAACAGTCACAATTTCTGCCTCTCCGTTCGAATTGGCCGTCAAATACAAGACTTTAGAGCCTTTGGTACCTTTGGTTAGGTCATATTCCTTATCTCTGGTCACTGCCAGCACCTGAAACCTTTTGACCATCGCCCTTCCGGACCCCCCATCCAAATAGATGAGATTATAAACCATCCTTTCATCTCCTTTTCGGAAGACTCCTACATAAAGGATATCCTTCCCCATAAAATTCTTTTCCTGGATTTTGGAAACCATGCATTTCCCATCCTTTCTAATGACGATAATGTCATCTAGATCAGAACAGTCACATACAAATTCATCTTTCTTTAAGGCAGAACCCACAAATCCATCTGCTCTGTTCACATACAACTTGGCATTATTTGCTGCCACCACAGATGCTTCAATGGTATCAAATGCTCTGATCTCTGTTTTACGCTCTCTACCTTTTCCATATTTGGTCAATAGGTTTTGGTAATACTTGATCGCATAATCCGTCAAATGACGAAGGTTGTAATTCACCTCTTTCAGTTCCTCTTGAAGCTTTCTCATCAATTCATCTGCCTTGAAAGCATCGAATTTTGAGATTCGCTTGATCCTGATTTCAGTCAATTTGACCAAATCATCCTGGACAATTTCCCTATAAAAATCAGGTTTGTAGGGTTCCAATCCTTGATCAATCGCTTCCAGCACCCCTTCCCAAGTGGTACACTCCTCTATATCACGGTAAATTCGATTTTCGATGAAAATCTTTTCCAAAGAAGAGAACAATACCTTCTCCATCAACTCCGCCTTTCTAATTTCTAACTCCCTCTTTAGAAGTGCTTTTGTTTGCTTGGTATTGTAAGCAAGAATTTCATTGACATTTAAAAAGACCGGCTTTTCATCAATAATCACACAGGCATTTGGAGAGATGGAGACCTGACAGTCTGTAAATGCATACAGGGCATCAATGGTCACATCCGGAGAAACCCCTGAAGCCAGTTGGATGGCAATCTCTACATCTTTGGCAGTATTATCTACTACCTTTTTGATTTTTATTTTCCCCTTATCGTTTGCTTTCAGGATAGAATCAATCAAAGAATCCGTGGTAGTCCCATAAGGTATTTCCTTGATTAATATGGTCTTACTATCTTCCTCCTCAATTCTTGCTCTAACTTTAACCTTACCTCCTCTTTCTCCACCATTGTATTCCGAAAAGTCCGCTAAGCCACCCGTAATAAAATCCGGTAAGACATTGGTAGGATTTCCTTTCAATATTTCAATCGACCCTTCAATCAATTCACAAAAGTTATGGGGAAGGATCTTCGTAGATAAACCTACGGCAATCCCTTCCACTCCCTGAGCCAATAGCAAAGGAAATTTCACGGGAAGGGTAACCGGTTCTCTTTTCCTTCCATCGTAAGACAATTGCCATTCGGTAGTCTGTGGATTAAAGACTACATCCAATGCAAATTTGGACAGTCTGGCTTCAATGTATCTTGCTGCCGCAGCTCGGTCACCAGTCCTTACATCTCCCCAGTTACCCTGAGTTTCAATCAAAAGGTCTTTTTGCCCGATGTTGACAATGGCATCTCCAATGGAAGCATCCCCGTGAGGGTGATATTGCATGGATTGGCCGATGATATTGGCCACCTTATTGAATCTCCCATCATCCATTTCCTTCATGGCATGAAGGATTCTACGTTGAACGGGTTTTAAGCCATCTTCAATCGCAGGTACTGCACGCTCAAGAATTACATAAGATGCATAATCCAGAAACCATTCCTTATACATCCCAGTAACTGGAACGGAATCGTGCAGGCTTCCGTCATTTGACAAATTGTTTTCTTCACTCATGAAATAATTCCGGTTATTAGTGGAATTTCAAACTCAAAATTGATCTGAAATTCACTTTTTCTTTTCAGAAAATACGTTTAATGTTCTTTAAAACTCCGAATTTGGATCAAGCAGCTTCCTCCTCATTCACTGCTTCAGCCTTCGGATCATCCAATGCTAAATCCTTCTCAATTTTGAGATTATCAATTATGAATGTCTGTCGGCTCGGGGTATTTTTCCCCATATAAAACCCTAATAAATCCGCTATTTTCGTTTCCTTGTTCAATATGATGGGTTCAAGACGAATGTCTTCTCCAATGAAGGTCCCAAATTCCTCAGGGGAAATTTCTCCCAATCCTTTGAACCTGGTGATTTCTGGCTTGGAACCGAGCTTATGAATGGCTTTTGCCTTTCCTCATCGGTGTAACAATAGATCGTCTCTTTCTTATTTCTTACCCGGAACAATGGGGTATCCAGGATAAATAAGTGACCATTTTTTACCAAATCAGGAAAAAATTGCAAGAAGTAAGTCATGATCAATAACCGAATGTGCATTCCATCCACATCGGCATCTGTAGCGATGACTATTTTCCTATACCGCAGGTTTTCGATACCATCCTCAATATTCAAGGCATGTTGTAAGAGGTTAAATTCCTCATTTTCATACACGACCTTTTTGGTCATCCCGTAACAATTCAGGGGCTTTCCTCTTAGGGAGAAAACTGCTTGGGTCTGAACGTCTCTGGATTTGGTGATAGATCCTGAAGCTGAATCCCCCTCCGTAATGAAAAGCATGGTATTGTTTTTCTGATCTTCATCAGCTTTGGCATCATCATAATGAACCCGGCAATCACGAAGCTTTTTGTTATGGAGGTTTGCTTTTTCGCCCGCTCATTGGCCAGCTTTTTAATACCTGAAATCTCTTTTCGCTCCCGTTCGGACTGAAGGATTCTTTTAATAACGCATCCGCAACTGCCGGATTTTTATGTAAATAATTATCCAGTTCAGTTTTTATGAAGTCATTGACAAAGGTCCTCAACGTAGGTCCATCAGGTCCAACAGATTGGGAACCTAACTTGGTTTTTGTCTGGGATTCGAACACTGGCTCCTGTACCCTTACGGCAATGGATGCCAACACGCTTTGTCGGATATCAGCAGCATCGTAATCTTTTTGAAAAACTCTCTCACTGTTTTGACAATGGCCTCCCTAAAAGCGGCCAAGTGAGTTCCACCTTGTGTAGTATATTGACCATTGACAAAAGAATAATATTCCTCACCATACTGAGAAGTATGGGTGATGGCCACTTCTATATCATTCCCTTTTAGGTGAATGATCGGATATCGGATACTCTCTTCGTCAACTTTATTGGACAATAAATCATAGAGCCCTTTATCAGAAAAATACTTTTTGCCATTGTAATTAATGGTCAATCCTGCATTTAAATAGGCATAATTCCAGATTTGGTTTTCTAAGTACTCTGGAATGAAGTGGTAATTCTTGAAAATGCTGGCATCCGGGGAAAATACCACCTTGGTGCCATTTCTATCTGAAGATTTAGAAATAGGTGCATCATTGGTCAAAATACCTTTTTCGAACTCAGCTACTTTGGTTTCTCCATCTCTATATGCCTGAACCTTAAAAAAATCAGATAAGGCATTCACCGCTTTGGTACCTACCCCATTCAATCCAACTGATTTTTGAAATGCACCAGAATCATATTTACCACCAGTATTAATTTTGGAAACACAATCAATGACTTTACCCAAAGGGATGCCCCGCCCATAATCTCTCACCTCTACCTTATGCTCTGAAATCTTCACATCGATGGTTCGTCCATATCCCATCATATGCTCATCGATAGAGTTATCCAGCACTTCCTTTACTAATACATAAATCCCATCATCTTGTGCACTACCATCCCCCAATTTACCAATGTACATCCCTGGTCTGAGTCGAATGTGCTCTCTCCAATCCAGGGACTTAATACTATCTTCTGTATATTTTACTGGTTCTGCCATAGTTTAATTTTGAAATTCCGATCAAGATTTATTTTGAACTTCCTTGAATTTACCTGCCATAATAACAAATAATCCAATTACCCAAATGACAAACAATGTCGGGATGATGTAAAATATAAAATCAAATTGCTCCGGGCAGCGTCATCTTGATTATTTATCGCATGGGTATAAAATATCAAAAGCCCAAGGCTGACATTCAAAATCCCTCCAAAGGAATAAAACCAACCTAAATAATAATCCCTAAACCGATCACCCACGGGGAAGATCCTTACCAAACCACGGTGACTTTTTGTTTCCAATAATTTAGGAGGTAGTAAGACGATTGCATTCATCACTACAAAAACAGCAATCATGCCATAGAAGAAGGTACCTCTACTTAAATCTCTCGCCATATTCCCTGCTTCACCTTTACTTAAACTGAGTTGTTCAGGTAAAGCCGAGTAGAAATACAATAAATAGAAAATAAAGAATAGGATACTTAGGAAATAAAAGGCCTTGCCAAACCGATAGTACATATTATTGAGTAATTGAAGGTGCTAATATAAAGGATTTGATCAAACAGATTCGGACTATTTAGAGTTGGTTTTATGATTATATTTGACAAGTACAGTCAATAATAAGCCCAAATTAATGAACCTCAGTCCAGTAGTTATCGCAATCCCCATCTATTTCTTATTGATGGCAATTGAAATGATCGTGCTTCGATTCCAAAAACACCCTGGTTATCGCATGAATGACGCCATTACCAACATCAATTGTGGGGTCATGTCACAAGTAACAGGTGTATTTTTCAAAATAATTTCCATTGGTATTTATACCCTGATCTTTGAGCATTATGGCTTCTTTCAAATCCCAAATAACGTGTGGACCTTTTTCTTGTTATTCTTTTTATATGATTTCTGTTACTATTGGGCCCACCGAATGAGCCATGAAGTTAATTTATTCTGGGGAGGACATGTTGTCCATCATTCCAGTGAAGAATATAACCTTTCTGTAGCCCTAAGACAAAGTAGTACCCAGACTTTCTGGACCTTCTTTTTTATTTCCCACTAGCCATTTTAGGATTTGACCCCGTGATGCTCATTTTGGTATCAGGCTTGAACCTGTTGTACCAATTTTGGATTCATACCGAAGTAATCGGGAAAATGGGATTTCTGGAACATTTCATGAATACACCTTCCCATCATCGGGTTCATCATGGAAGAAACCCAAAGTATATTGACAAAAACCATGGCGGCACGTTCATCATCTTTGACAAATGGTTTGGGACATTTCAGGAAGAAGAAGAAACACCTACCTATGGAATCACTACACCGGTGAAAAGCTGGAATCCCTTTTGGGTCAACATTGCTCATTATGTCACCATGAAGGAGGAGCTGAAACAGATAAAAGGACTTCGGGATAAATTAAAATACCTGTTCAATAAACCAGGGTGGCTTCCCCCTATTTAGGAGGGTATCGTGCACCCAAAGAGGTGGAATCCAATTACTCCAAATACGACACGGTGGTCCCCCCAACCATGAATTGGTACATTTTCACGCAATACGTTTTGCTATTATTACTTACCGGTTTTTTCTTGTTCCAAGTAAACGATCTTGATCTAGTTGCAAAAGTGGGGGTAAGTGTGCTGATCATCTGACTACCGTCAGTTTCTCTGGGATTTTTGAAAAAGGAAATGGTATTTCCCTCAGGAATACCTACGAGTCCTGACCTTTGATTTATCAGTTTTCTATTTATTTCAAGGTATTATTCCTGAAATAGTACTGCTTTCTATGCTGGGAGTTTATACTTTTGCATCCTTTCTATGGCTATGGAAAAACCATCAGCTTACTTCTGAAATTTCTTCTGCATCCCTTTGATACATGCTTAAAAACATAAAATTAGTGTTGCCTTTTATTGCGTTCTTGATTGCCTCCTGTGGGGGTAAACTTGATGCAGGAAATATAAATTTAGACAACTGGAAATCGGATCGATATGGTTGCAAGGGTCTACGGATCCAGGATGTAGAGGAATTGCAAAAAATCAAGCAAAACTTCTTAGGAGAGAATAACCAGTCTATCATCAAGACCTTTGGAAGACCTGACCGGGTAGAATTAGTAGACAAAAGCCAAAGTTTTTTCTTCTATTTCTTAGAACCAAGTGGCGATTGTGAAGGGGTGGAAACAGAAAAGAACCCCTTCGGGTTCTTTTTCGAATGAATGCGATAAGTAAGGTTTCAGAGGTTACTATTACAAACCTGAACCCATAAAACAAAGTGCTGCGGCACCTAAAGTACCAGCGTTATTTTCCAAGGTAGCTTTTTTAAGCTTCAAGTCTTTTACATAATAATGGGTAAGGTATTGTCGAATGGTATGGTCCAATGAAGGCATCATAAATTCAAGACCTGCAGAAATCCCTCCGCCAAAGTAGACTTCCGTCACATCCAAAACCCTGATCGTGGAAACAATGGCTTCCCCTAAAATGGTACCTACTTCTTCAAATACCATAAGGGCTACCTCATTTCCAGCTTTGGCCGAGTCTACCAATAGGTGCGTGCCTAATTCTTTCCCTTCCAATCCTTTCGCTTTTTCTGGGTAGGCAGCAATCATTTTCTCCATGATTTTAAGAATACCATTTCTTCCGATCAGGGTTTCCAATCTGGCATTCCCTCGGGAAAGCATATGTCCCATTTCCATGGCATTTCCACGTGAACCTTTAAAAACTTCTCCATCCAACACCAATGCACTTCCGATTCCTGTACCCATGGTCACAAAAAGGAAGTTTGCACTCGGATTATCCTTTCCAAAATAAAATTCACCGATCCCAGCAGCTGCAGCATCATTTTCCAGGAAAAATTCACAACCTGGGTATGCTTCTTCTAATCCACCCCTCAAATTAAAATCATCCAAGCCTGGAATAGCGGGTATTTCTAAGGTGGTGGTTCTATCTTTTGAAATTAGACCAGGTAGCCCAATCCCGACTTTCTTCACTTGCGGATATTTTGCTAAATATTTTCCGATCCCTTTGATAAAACAGGGCCCAAAACCTTCAGGATCATCACGAAATGGCGTGGTATCTTCTTTTTGAAATTCAACGATTGTACCTTCTTTATCTACAAGTCCAATTTTTAAATGGGTTCCTCCCACGTCCACTCCTAAAAAGTGTATATCCTGATTTTGCATGTTTATTGTTATAGGTTTGTTATTCAAAAAAAGCAAAAAGAATGGATTACTTCCTATATTCTTTGCCAATCTCTGAGAAAATTTTGAAAACTGCAGGGCAAACTAGTGTATTTCTTAAACTTAGATTTAAGATCCCGTGCATATTTTTTCTATTGGTATGTGGGTATTCCCTACAAGCTTTGGGTCTCTCATCATAGACTAAACATTTATTATCCTTATTCAAAAAAGGACAGGGTGATGAATTCAATACAAAATCCCCTTCTTCGTCCCTATGTAAATATTCCTCTATAAAATTACTGCTTTTCATCCTAAAAACCTTTGCGAGTCGATCGATGTCAGTTTGGATGAAAATAGGGCTAGTAGTCTTACAACAATTTGCACAATCAAGACAATCTATCTCTTCAAATGCCAATTCGTGTTGCTCAGAAAATCGCTGATCCAATTCTTTCGGCTTTACTTTCCTCAGCTTTGCTTTCAATTTAGTATTAGAAGGAAACTCAGATTGGCTTTCTTTCTGAAATTTTTCGAGATCCATACCCTAAAATTATTTTATTTTATATTGAATAAAAACCCGATAATATATTTGCTTAAAACGCAGGTTATCAGTATATTCTGTACACATTTAACCCAAAACACCATGAAGATGCATCCCTCTGAACTCTATTTTTATCATAGTCCCGGGCAGGTCATTGATAAACAAACATTGGCCTATGCACATTCCATTGCCAATTTCATCAATCAGATAGATGTGGTTAAAGAAAGAATAACCACTACCCAGTGGAATAGCATGCTGATGAAACTAAACCTCCGGGCGAAAGACTTGCTGAACAAGGCTCATCCAGATTATCAGTCTAAAATAGCCGGCAATGATTGGGACGATGAAAGCTGGTTAAATATTTTAGTGAGAAATCCACACCTTATTAAATCTCCGATAGCAGTATTGAGAAACAAAGCTATTCTTTGCAGAACCCCCAGTGATATTCTAAAACTTAATTAGAAGAATTGATTGAAATCCCATTTTCTAAAATTTGGATTTTACCAGCTTTATATAATTGTCCTATACACTGCTTAAAATGTTTCTTACTCATCCCTAACTCCTTTTGAATTTCTTCTGGAGCGGATTTGTCATGCAATGGCATAAAGCCTTTTTCTTCCAACATCTCTAAAATCATTTCTGCACCTTCTTCATATTTCACTCTTCCTGGAGGTAATAGCTGCAAGTCCACTTTTCCATCATCTCTCCTCTTCTTCACAAAAAACTTCCTCAAATCTCCAATCTCAAGTGGCTGAAAAACTTCATTGGAAAATACCAATCCCTCGTATTGGTCTTCGATCAACACTTTGTATCCTAAATCAGTTTTGTCAAATACCAATCCCGAAACTTCGGTTCCTGGCACATAATCCATTGGAGCCTCTGAAATGAAGTCCCGGTATTTATTCACTCCGATCAAGCGATTGGTCTGGAAATCCACACAGACTTTGACCAGGTATTTCTTTCCAACTACCATGTTTTGGCCTAATTCAGCTTTGGGAACCAATAAATCTTTTGGCAAACCCCAATCCATAAACACTCCAAATGGTGCAATTTCTTTGGCTTCCAATACAGCAAACTCATCCAATAATGCTTTGGGACTTTCAGTTACAGCAACCGGTCTATCCTCACTATCCGTATACACAAAGACAGCGATCTCCTCTCCTTCCTTCTCATCACCTAATAAATAACCTTTAGGCAATAAAACTTCTTCACCTGAGCTAAGCGCCAGATAGGCTCCAAAATCTGTAAATCGATTAATAGGAAGTGTGCTAATCAAACCAAGTTCTTTCATACCACAAAGGTAGACATTAATCCTATTTAGGAAGGGAAGAATTTCTGACATTCAAAGTCAGATTAGAAGAATCAAAAAATTGGAATTAGAAGGTGATCGAATTAGTTTTGGATAAAACACAGCATAGCAACAAATAAAACCCAACATATAACACCTTAAATTTTAACATTCATGAAGAATATATCAGTGATCGGTTCAGGTACTATGGGAAATGGAATTGCACATGTTTTTGCACAACATGGATACCAAGTCTCCTTGATTGATCTTAAACAGGAATTTTTGGAAAAAGCTTTAGCAACCATCACCAAAAATTTGGATAGACAAGTAGCAAAGGAAGTACTCACTGAAGAACAAAAGACAAAAGCTTTGTCCAACATATCTACTTATACTGATTTAAAGGAAGGCGTTCAAAAGGCAGAACTGGTAATTGAAGCAGCTACTGAAAACCTAGCTATTAAACTGGATTTATTCCGACAGATAGATCAAGCAAGTCCCGAGAATGCCATTCTTGCTACCAATACTTCTTCCATTTCCATTACTAAAATCGCAGCTGCCACTAACAGACCTGCTCAGGTAATTGGAATGCACTTTATGAATCCCGTTCCAGTAATGAAGTTGGTGGAAGTAATACGAGGATATGCCACCTCCGATGAGACTACCCAACAAATCATGGGACTCTCAGAAAAGCTTTCCAAAGTTCCGGTAGAAGTAAATGATTATCCTGGCTTTGTGGCCAATAGGATTCTAATGCCTATGATCAATGAAGGGATCTATTCTTTATATGAAGGGGTAGCAGGTGTATATGAAATAGACACGGTGATGAAACTTGGAATGGCTCACCCCATGGGGCCCCTTCAATTGGCAGATTTCATAGGCTTGGACGTTTGTCTTTCTATCTTAAAAGTATTGCATGATGGTTTTGGCAACCCAAAATACGCTCCTTGCCCTTTGCTTGTGAACATGGTAGAAGCTGGTTTTAAAGGCGTCAAGTCAGGAGAAGGGTTTTATACCTATATCAAGGGAAGCAAGGATTTAGTAGTCTCTCCAAGATTCTCCAACTAACAAAAAAAACAGACCATGCATATTGCTGTTGCTGGAAATATTGGAAGTGGAAAAACCACCTTGACCGAAAAATTAGCGAAACACTATGGTTGGAAAGCGGAGTTTGAGGCCGTGGACAACAATCCATATCTTCCGGATTTCTATGAAGACATGAAAAGATGGGCTTTTCATCTTCAAGTTTATTTTCTGAATTCAAGATTTAATCAGATCTCAAAAATTCAGGAGCAAAAATCCCATTTTATCCAGGATAGAACCATTTACGAGGATGCCTATATATTCGCAGCCAACCTACATACAAGTGGGTTAATGACAAGCAGGGACTATGAAAACTATCAAAGTCTTTTTAACAGCATGATTACCCATGTCAAAGCTCCAGACTTATTGATTTACCTAAGGGCAGATATCCCGAAACTGGTAGATCAAATAGAAAAAAGAGGTCGGGACTATGAAACGACCATGTCCATTGACTACTTAAAGAACCTCAATCGACACTATGAGGATTGGATCAAAAATTACCAAGAAGGGAAACTCTTGATTATAGATGTAAACCAGTTGGATTTTGTCTCTAATCCCGAAGATTTTTCTTTTGTTGTAGAAAAAATTGACCGAGAGATTTTTGGATTATTCAGCTAGGATCATTCAAATTTTCGCATGAACCAATTGAGGAGGATCGTACGCTGCTCCTCTTTTGGATTCATCAATAAATGATCCAGTCTTTTCAATGATCCCCCTGTCATCAAAGTCTCGTAAGGTGTAATCCGAATCAATTTATATCCATGGATTCTTGTTTGGATATCGGTTTGGGCATCATTATATGCCAACAGTTTCCAACCACTTGAGCCATTCCCGTAGAAATCACCCGGCTCGCTTGTTACACCAAAACTATGTGTAGCGATTGGAGGGCCAGACCAAACCCTACCTTGCAAACCCGCTTTCAAACAGTCTTTTTCATACGTTCTACACAAACGCTTCTGGGCTTCGTAAAAAGGCAAATTAAACTCTTTATAAAAATCTGATCTATAGGAAATTAACCGATATCTATTAAAGTGTAGCTCGTCGTCATACAACACAAGACTCCGGTTGATTTTAAAATCAAATTTCAACTTCTTCAACAAGGGAGCCTCTCCTATACCACCTAAATCTTCATAGATTTCATCCAACCATTCTTTTCCTTTTTGATCCAAAAATTTGGGGTTGACCTCCAATTCGAAATCCCTTTCAAACTCTACTTCGCCTTCTTTCAATATACCTTGTAGTTGGCGCGTAATCAGGTTATCCATTGTCTTTATTATTTTCCTTTACGATCTCCCAGGTATGATCCGCTAATAATTTTACTTCCGCTAAAAAATGAGAGAAGCTTTTTTCTTCCCCACTCATCCGGGGCAATCATGCTTAAAAAATCATTCCCATCCTCTTTCTGATACAAATAATAATGGTGATTAATCAAAGGCTCAAAAGAAGTCTGAGCATGGTATATTCTTTCTGAATAGGATACTCTTGCCTGAATGGCTTTTGCTTGATCAGCCAATAATTGCATTTGCCTATAGATCTGAGACATCTGCATATCTGTTTGACTTTGCATGGCAGCAATGGCCCTCCCATTGATCTTCCCTAGATCTTCAGGACGCACAATTGCACTCCCGGCATGGTGTGGATAAGGTAAACTACCAGGGTTTTCTGCCGTCTTTTCCTTCATCTCACTCAAATCCAATTTAGTGATGTCTATTTTTTTCTTAGTCATTACTTTTTAGTTTCCTCTCCTGAGCTTATCCTTTCTTTCAAATTCCCTTTTGAACCGGGAAAGGTAGTTCTTGTGGATATGTCATAGCCGATCCAGGCCATGATTAACATAAAGATCAAAAACAAAATCAGAAAGATTTTTTTGTTACGCTGCATAATCTGAATAATCTGTCTTTATAAGAATCCAAAATTAGGAAAGGATGTTTAAGAACCCATCAAATAATTTAGATCTCTTGTTTCAGGTCAATCAATGAATAAGATAACTTATATAAAAAAATTACAAATTTTCTTCAAATCATTTGTTCCTTGATTACACAATTGGAAAATTGTTTTTAATTTTAACGGTAGTCTACCAAACACAGGTTTTTTCACTCCATACTCTTTTCAGTCCGACCATGTATCAAATTATAAGTGAGCAATCTATTTATCAGTATTTTGGTGATGATGATCCGGATATGACGAAGGAGATGATCCAAATAATCCTTGATACCAATATCAAAGATTTGAAAGAGCTCAATGAATTTTATAAGACGAAGGATTTTGACACAATTAAAAGACGGTGCCATAAAGCCAAGCCAACAATGAGTTACATTGGAGCTTTAAAAACCCGTAAGTTATTGGAAGAAATCGACGCCAATCTTAAAGATTCTTTTGAAATCAACTATACCCTCCAGAAACATTTAGACGTGATTATCGAGGAACTAAATGAGTTCCTTGAGACGATAAACTAACACTCATTCAACTAACTGATTCTTGACTATGCAGCGAAAACTCCTTTTTCTGCCATTGCTATTTATTGCCATTTTAGAACTTCATGCGCAAAGCAGTTTATCTGTGGAGTACATTATGAGGGATCCAAAATGGATGGGAACCTTCCCTTCTTCTGTTAGTTGGGACGACTCCAGTCAGCAAATTTACTTCAAATATAATGCTGAAAATGACCCTGCAGATTCCCTTTATAAAATCAACTTATCATCTCCTTCCCTCATCTCAAAAGTTCATTGGGATGAAGAAAAGTCCTTACAAAGGAGATTTTCCTCATTGAATCAAGACCATTCCAAAAGACTTTTCTTAGAGGATAATAAGATCATGATCGAAGATCTGAAGAAAGGAGAGAAAACAGCTGTTCTTGAATGGTTCCAAATTATTTCTAACCCAACGTATTTGGCTGATGAGAATTTAATCGCATTCAATTCTGAGGGGAATATTTTTGTTTTAAACCAGTCCACCGGTCAGGTTGAAAAAGTGACTAACATCAGTTCAGGATCCAAACCTTCTCCTAAAAACAACGGCGCAAAGGAAGAAGAACTGGATTTTCTAGAAAAAGATAACCTGGCATTATTGCAGGTGGTGAATGAAAGAAAAGAAAAGCAAAAAGAAAGTCGAGCTTACCGCGAATCAATTTCTAATGGGGATTCCGAGGAGTTCACCTATTATACCGAGGAAAAAACCCTGTGAATTTAACACTCTCCCCTGATGGCAACTATGCAACTTTTTCTTACTATGACAGAGGATCAGGAAAAAACACCGTCGTTCCAGACTATGTAGATGCTTCCGGATATACCACTGATTTGAATGCACGGTCCAAGGTAGGTACCACTCCTACCACTGTAGAAATTGGGATTTATGACTTAACAAGGGACACGGTTTATTTTATAGGGACCTCCAATCTTCCAGGAATTAAGGATTTACCGGATTATGTTCAGGATTATACTGAGAAAACATGGGAAGAAAAGGAACGAACAGTGATCCTTTCTCAGCCTTATTTTTCACATGACGGATCAAAAGCTGTGATCAATATCCGGTCTGCAGACAACAAAGACCGATGGATTTCCTTAATAGACCTTACCACCGGAGAATTAAAAACATTGGATAGACAGAGAGATGAGGCATGGATTGCCGGCCCAGGTATTGGCTGGTCATTTTCTGGAGGAACAATGGGATGGCTTCCAGATAATCAACACATCTATTTCCAGTCAGAAGAATCCGGGTATTCTCATCTATACCTACTTGATGTGGAATCAGGAGAGAAAACTGCCTTAACATCTGGTGCTTATGAGGTATTTGATCCATTTATCTCTAAGGACAAAAATCTTGGTACCTCACTACCTCCGAAGTAGATCCCGGAGAAAGACATTTTTATAGAATGCCTTTAATGGGTGGAAAAATGGAAAAGCTAACCTCCATGACAGGGAATAATGAGGTGACTCTTTCCCCAGATGAAAAGAAATTAGCTATCCTTTATTCCTATAGTAATAAGCCTACTGAATTATATGTTCAAGACAATAAAGTTGGGGCTAATCCCACCCAATTGACTTCTGGGCAATCGGATGAATTCAAAGCCTACAATTGGAGGGATCCTGAAATTATCCGATTTACTGCTGAAGATGGAGCACAAGTTCCTGCAAGATTGTATACTCCTGACCCTGCTAAAAAGAATGGGGCAGCGGTAATTTTCGTCCATGGGGCCGGTTATCTTCAAAACGTTCATAAATGGTGGAGCAGCTATTTCAGAGAATACATGTTCCATAATTTATTGACGGACCTAGGGTACACGGTGCTTGACATCGATTATAGAGCTAGTGCCGGCTATGGTAGGGATTGGAGAACAGGGATTTATAGACATATGGGAGGTAAAGATTTATCTGATCAAGTGGATGGCGCAAAATACCTGGTAGCTTCCCAAGGAGTAGATGCTGATAGAATCGGGATTTATGGTGGAAGTTATGGAGGGTTTATTACACTGATGGCACTATTTAATGCGCCTGATGTTTTCAAATCAGGAGCTGCCTTGAGATCTGTAACAGATTGGGCACATTACAATCATGGCTATACATCGAATATCCTAAATACGCCTGAAGAAGATCCGATAGCTTATAGAAGATCCGGTCCTATTTACTTTGCTGAAGGTTTAAAAGGAAATCTCTTGATGGCCCATGGCATGGTAGATGTCAATGTTCATTTCCAGGACGTAGTCAGACTTTCTCAGCGATTAATTGAATTGGGAAAAGATAACTGGGAAATGGCTATTTACCCTGTAGAGGATCATGGCTTTGTAGAGCCCAGCTCATGGACCGATGAATACAAACGCATTTTAAAATTGTTTAACACCACGCTTATAGAAAATTGATGAGTTTATTTTCTCGGGTCACTGGCGGAATACTGGCAGTGACTACTCTTTCTATTTCCATTTACTCCTGCGGAGAAAAAATAAGGCAGTCCAAGCCAAAAGAGGAACAATAGCAGAAAAGGCCATGGTCGTGTCTGCTCGTGAAGAAGCTTCACAGATAGGGTTGGATATCATCAAACATGGAGGAAATGCCTTTGATGCGATGATGGCCACTGAAATGGCATTGGCAGTGATCTATCCTTTTGCAGGGAATCTAGGAGGTGGTGGATTTATGGTATATCGAATGGCAGATGGATCCGTTGGTTCCCTGGATTACCGTGAAAAGGCCCCTTCTGCTGCTTTCGCAGACATGTATTTAGATGAGGAAGGAAATGTAATCCCCGGTTTGAGTACGAAAGGAGCAATGGCATCCGGAGTACCGGGCACCATCTCAGGAATATTCACCGCCCAGGAAAAATTTGGGAAACTTACTCCTCAAAAGGTATTGGCCCCAGTAATTGAACTAGCCGAAAAAGGCTATGTCACCACCCCCAATCAAGCAGCTAGGCTACAGAGATTACGGGAAACATTCATAGAGGTCAATGGACCTGATACGTATTTCGCAAAGGAGATCAAGGAAGGTGATACGCTTAAATTCCCCGTATTAGCTGAGACCTTAAAGCGGATTGCAAAAAACGGAAAAGAGGAATTCTATCAGGGGGAAACTGCCAAAATACTGGTAAGGCATTTACAGGAAATGGGCGGAATCATTTCAGAGCAGGATTTAGCGGATTACGAAGCAGCTTGGAGAGATCCAATCGTTTTTGATTACAAAGAGTTAAAGATCATCTCCATGGCCCCTCCAAGTTCTGGAGGCATCACCTTGGCACAGATTTTTGGAATGATTGAGCCTTACGACTTGAAAAATTTTGGCCACCACAGCCCAGCGCATATACAACTGCTGGTAGAAGCTGAAAGAAGGGCTTATGCAGATAGAAATTATTATTTAGGAGATCCTGATTTTGTCCATATCCCTAAAACAGAATTGATGTCAGCTGATTACCTCAAATCCAGAATGGAAAGCTTCACTTTTGAACAAGCCACCAAATCAGAGGACATTGCCGAAGGTAAAATTGCGTTTTCAGAAAGTATGGAAACTACCCATTATTCCATTATTGATTCGGAGGGAAATGCCGTTTCGGTGACTACGACTTTAAATGGTGCCTATGGTTCCAAAGTGTACATCGATGAATTAGGCTTCTTCATGAATAATGAAATGGACGATTTCAGTTCCAAGCCCGGAGTGCCTAATATGTTTGGATTAATTGGGGCTGAAGCAAATAGAATTCAACCTGGAAAACGAATGCTAAGCAGCATGACTCCTACGCTAGTAGAAAAAGGGGGCAAACTTTGGATGGTGGTCGGAACTCCGGGTGGATCTACCATTATCACCTCTGTACTTCAAACTATACTCAATGTTTATGAATTTGAGATGGGCATGCAAGAAGCGGTAGAATCAGCAAGGTTTCACCATCAATGGCTTCCTGATCGGGTTAGTTTTGAACCCAACTCCTTTGACTCCACCTTATTGAACCATTTGAAATCCAAAGGGTACATCATTTTAGAAAACAATAACCCCATCATCGGAAAAGTAGATGCTATTTTAGTGATGCCTGACGGAAAGTTAGAAGGTGGCGCAGACCCAAGAGGGGATGACAAGGCATTGGGTTTTTAAAAGAATTCTTCACGAATAGAAAGGGAAAATGGAGTGCTCTCAACGAGAGGAAAACATTTTCCCTTTTTCATTTTTCAAATTTGTAACTTTGCCCCAGAGAACTAATTCCAAGCCTTTGGAGTTCTTAACTCATCTGTAACCTAATGGACCTTGAATCCATTAATTATTACAACCCATGAAGACAAAACCTAGAGTAGTTGTTGGCCTTTCCGGAGGTGTCGACAGTTCCGTAGCCGCCCATCTTTTAATTGAACAAGGCTATGAAGTCATCGGAATGTTTATGAAAAACTGGCACGATGAATCCGTTACCATTTCCAATGAATGCCCTTGGATGGAAGATTCCACCGATGCCATGCTGGTCGCTGAAAAATTAGGAATCCCCTTCCAGGCAATTGACCTGAGTGAGGAATACCGAGAGCGAATTGTGGATTACATGTTTGGAGAATACGAAGCGGGACGTACTCCCAACCCGGACATTCTCTGCAATAGAGAAATCAAATTTGATATTTTCCTGAAAGCTGCACAAAAGTTGAAAGCTGATTTTGTGGCTACAGGGCATTATTGTCAAAAAGGAGAAATAGAGGTAAATGGAAAACCTGTTTCTCAATTGTTGGCTGGGGCCGATCCAAATAAAGATCAAAGTTATTTCCTATGCCAACTCAATCAGGAGCAATTGAGTAAAGCACTTTTTCCAATTGGACATTTACAAAAGCCTGAGGTAAGAAAAATCGCCAAAGAATTGGACTTGATCACAGCCGATAAAAAGGATTCCCAAGGGCTTTGCTTTATAGGAAAAGTGAGATTGCCGGATTTCTTGCAGCAACAATTAAAACCCAAAAAAGGGAAGATCATTCAAATCCCTGAAGATTTACCCGTCTACCAAACTCAGCAAATCCCTGCGGGTGTTCCTGCTGAAGATTGGGACCAGGAAACCTTAGATGCTATTTCTTTGCCAATCCATTATGCTGCAGCACAAGGAAAGGTATTGGGGGAACATAATGGAGCACATTATTTTACTGTCGGACAAAGAAAAGGCCTACATGTAGGTGGAACCGGGAAACCTTTATTTGTCATTGCTACAGATACAAAAGAAAACATTATTTACACGGGACTCGGTGAAACCCATCCTGGCTTATTGAAGAATGGGTTATTTGTCAAAGCGGACCAAATCCATTGGATCCGGGAAGACCTGGAACTTGCCATCGGAGAAAGTGCCCGATATAAAGCTAGAATTCGCTACCGTCAACCCTTGACATGGGCAACCTTAGTTCGAAAGGAAAATGGACTCTATGTCATTTTCGATGAACCACAAAAAGGCGTTGCCTCAGGGCAGTTTGTAGCCTGGTATAATGAGGAAGAATCGATAGGGTCCGGAACCATATTTTAATGAGAGTATAGTATTTAGGAGTCAGCTTGAAGCTGGCTCTTCTTCCTTTCCCTCCTTTCCCTATGATTTTAAAAATACTTTTTGAAGATGAACACTTGATCGCCATCAATAAACCTTCTGGTTTACTGGTTCATAGAACTGCCATCGCTGCTCATGAAACTGTCTTCGCTTTACAGTTATTACGGGATCAGATTGGCCAACATGTACACCCTGTTCATAGACTGGACAGACCCACCAGTGGCATCTTGCTATTTGCTAAAAGTGAAGCGATTCTCCCCTCTTTAAAACTACTTTTTTCAGAAAGGTCCATAGACAAAAAGTACCTGACCATGGTAAGAGGAATTCCTGAAATACAGGTAGGATCCATAGACCATCCCCTAAAAAGTGAACGTTCTGGAAGGTTACAAGAAGCCCGGACTTCCTTTAGAGTATTGGCGACCTCTGAAATGCCATTTAATAGTACAGGAAGATACCCCACCAGTAGATACAGTTTGTTGGAGGTTGAACCGGAAACAGGAAGAACCCACCAAATACGAAGGCATATGGCACATATTCGCCATTATATCTTAGGCGATAAAAAGCACGGCGACAACAAGCAAAATATCTTTTTAGAAAAGCAATTTGGGGTTAAAAACCTGATGCTTCATGCCCAATACCTATCATTTATACATCCTAAAACTTCAGAAAAAGTAGAATTATCCTGTACTCCTCCCCTCACTTTTTAAAACTTCTACAAGAATTGGAGTTGGATACTATCCAATATCAGTACTAATTGAATTCATTTGGGGAATTTCAGTTACTTTAGAAGAGTAAAAATAAACCCCATGAGAAAATTACTAGGAACTTTCACCCTCCTTATCGCAATTTCCACCATTGCCTTTTCCCAGGTTGAGGACATTAATCAAAAATTTAATAGGGAGGATGCAATCTCTCACTTTCGCTATTTGGCTTCTGATGAGCTAAAAGGAAGAGATCCATTACGGCCAGAGATAGAGCTAGCCGCCAATTACATCGCGAAAGAATTTGAAAAATATGGTGCCAAAGAATTGCCAGGGGCGACTGGTTATTTTCAAATCATCCCATTTATGATGTCCAGTCCACCTAAGACTGGCGAAATTGTCATTTCTGGGGAGCGGTTCACACAAGGAGAAACCTTATTGGTTCTCAGCGGAAATGACCTGGAAGGATCGTATGAACTTGTGGATGTAGGCTATGGGATGGAAGAAGATTATGAAGGATTGGATGTAGCTGGTAAGATTGCCGTAACCAGTGTGGGAGCACCTGACCAAATGAGTCCCGGAGCCTTATTTTCATTAGGTGCTCAAAAGGCAAAAATTGCCCAAGAAAATGGTGCAGTTGGTATAGTAGAAATGTTTAACATTCCTTCCGTTCCATGGCAATTAGTATCCCGGTATTTGAATAGGACCCAATTAAGCATTAATCAGGGAGAGGCTAATGAACTTCCCTACATCTGGATCAAGGATCCAAAAAACAAGATCAAGTCCGACATGGCTAAAGGTAAGGCAGAAGAGGCAAGGTTTATGATCGAAAAAAAGATCAATAAACCTGTAGAGGGTAAGAATGTTGTAGCCTGGATTGAAGGAACAGATCCTCAACTTAAAAATGAATTTGTATTGCTTTCAGCTCATTATGATCATGTGGGAGTGGGAGAAGCAGATGCAAATGGAGATTCCATATTTAATGGTGCCAGAGACAATGCGGTAGGAACAGTAGCAGTAATCAATGCAGCTCGTTATTTTGCAGAAAACCCACCAAAAAGATCGATTCTATTGGCTGCTTGGACCGCAGAAGAAAAAGGCCTTTTAGGAAGTGCCTACTTTGCCTCCCACCCCCTAGTCCCCATCAAAGACATTGTCTTTAATCTAAACATTGATAATGCTGGATATAACAATACCTCTATCATCACTGTGATAGGTTTAGGTAGAACCTCAGGAGATCAATTAATTACAGATGCAGCCAATGAAGTGGGGTTAAAAGCGATTTCAGATCCATCTCCTGAACAAGGGCTTTATGACAGGTCCGATAATGTGAATTTTGCAAAATTAGGAGTTCCTTCCCCTACATTCAGCTTAGGCTTTACCGCTTTTGATGACGATATCAATCAATATTATCATAAGCAAGCGGATGATGTAGAGTCCTTCGATTTGGATTATGCCGTAAACTATTGGAAAGCCTATATCCTCTCTGCTCAAAAAATTGCCAACATGAACGAGAAACCATTTTGGTTTGAGGGAGATAAATATGAACAAGTTGGAAAAGAACTTTATGGTATAAATTAGCAGTCATTTCTTTCCATTAAAAAGCCCTTCGAAAGGTATTCGAAGGGCTTTTATTTTTATTTTTTTCAATTGATTCGGCTTTCTCTCATCCATATACTTCCTCTCCAGCCAATTCATTAACCCAAGTAGACCCAACTTATAAAAGACAGCATGTATTGATCACCCAAATAGCATCCCTGCAATAGTAGCAGTCATCAAACAGGCCAAGGATGCTGCTAAAAGAGATCGTAGTCCTAAACGGCTCAAGTTCCCTTGTTGATTGGGAGCGATAATACTGATCCCTCCCAATTGAATGGCAATGGAACTGAAATTTGAAAACCCACATAATGCATAGGTTGCTATGACAATGGATTTGGGATTTAATGAACCTATTTCTTTCATTTCTGACAAGCTTAGGTAGGCTACAAATTCATTGATCACTGTTTTCTGACCTAAAAGGCTACCTACTTGCAGGCTATCCACCCAATCCACACCAATTACCCAGGCAAAAACCCGGAAGACCTGACCAAAAAGGTATTCTAAGGAAAAGCCCTGAAACTGTCCCCCTGTGCTTGAAGCTACGAATGAATTCAGTCCTGTATATTCTCCTATCAGTCCACTCAATAAATAGTTAATTGCTGCAATCACTGCTATAAAAGCCAGTAACATCGCCCCAACATTAAGTGCTAGCTTCAAACCTTCCGAAGCGCCAATGGACATGGCATCTATTAAATTAACCCCCATAGCTTCTTCGTTGACTTCCAATTTATCCTGTTTGGTTTCTTTTTCCACTTCAGGAACAAACATTTTGGACATCACGATGGCTGCAGGTGCGTTCATGATACTTGCCCCTAACAGATAGGCAGCAAACTTACTTTGCTCTTCTAAACTATCTCCTCCTAAAAACGCTACATACCCAGCCAGAACACCTCCTGCAATAGTAGCCATTCCACCTGTCATCAAACACATCAGTTCAGATTTACTCATTTGTGGGATAAAAGGACGTACAAGCAATGGAGCTTCCGTTTGTCCCAGGAAAATATTTCCAGCTGCAGAAAGGCTTTCAGGACCTGATAGTCTCATGGTTCTTGCCATCACCCAAGCGATCCCAAAAACGACCTTTTGTAGGATTCCTAAATAGTATAAACCAGCAGATACGGTTGAAAAGAAAATAATGGTCGGCAATACCTGAAAGGCAAATATAAACCCATAACTGTCGCCTGCTAAGTCTCCAAATATAAAGGCGGCTCCATCTCTGCTAAAACTCAAAAATTTGACAAATGCTTCACTTAACACAGCAAAACCCTGAGCTACAATAGGAACCTTTGTAATTAAAAAACCAAAAACCAGCTGTAAGACGATGCCTATTCCTACCAATCTCCAATCAATTTTTCTTCTTTCATTTGAGAAAAGAAATGCAATCAAAACTATAACTGAAAGTCCTAAGACACCTCTTAAGTAATCCATGAATTGATATTAAATGAGAAAAGCTAAAAATAGCCAAGTAGTCGTCAATAAAAAAGCCTGAATTACTTCAGGCCTTGAAAGATTTAGTTTCTTTTGTTTATTTCATCCCTTATTCGGGCAGCTTTTTCATAATCTTCATTATTGATGGCTTTATCTAGCATCTGGTTCAATTTGTCCAAGCTAAAGTCTTTCAAAGAGCTTTCCTTTTGGAACTCACTTTTTGAGAAGTTGACTTCGAAGAAGCTTTCTCTTCCTTCTTCTCCTCCTCAGAAAATTCTATGGAGGCCTCAGACATCACTTTTTCTGAACAAAAAACTGGAGAATCAAATCTTACCGCAATTGCAATCGCATCTGAAGGTCTGGAATCAATTTCTATTTCTGAAGATTCATTATGACAATGGATCTTTGCATAGAATACTCCTTCCTTCATATCTGAAATGACAATTTTATCAATTTCATAATTGAAGCTATTGGCGAATGACTTGAACAAATCATGAGTCATGGGTCGATTTGGAATGATCTTTTCGATTTCAATTGCAATTGCCTGAGCTTCAAACATTCCAATGACTATCGGTAATCTTCTACTTCCTTCAACCTCTCCCATTACCAAAGTAAAAGACCCTGATTGAGAATGGTTTGACGATAAACCTAAAATTTCCAGTTCTACTAGTTTTTCCACAAAAATTATAATTCAGCTTTTAATGCTTCAGTAAGTTTTGGTACCACTTCAAATGCATCCCCAACAATTCCATAGTCAGCTGCTTTAAAGAATGGAGCTTCAGGATCTTTGTTAATAACCACAATGCATTTGGATGAATTAACTCCTGCAAGATGTTGAATAGCTCCTGAAATTCCTATTGCTATATACAAACTAGGAGCTACTTTTACCCCTGTTTGGCCCACGTGTTCATGATGTGGTCTCCATCCAATATCGGAAACAGGCTTGGAACAACCAGTAGCAGCACCTAAGGTTTTTGCTAAATCTTCCAACATTCCCCAATTTTCAGGTCCCTTCATTCCTCTACCGCCAGAAACAACTATATCTGCTTCAGGCAATAATACTTCACCTGTAGCTCTTTCAGTAGAAGTGATTTTTGAAGCAAAATCTGAATCAGAAAGTGATACTTCAAAAGGTTCTACTGTTGCTTGAGCTCCATCTGTTTTAAGATCAACAGAATTTTTCTTGATCGCAAGAATTTTATTCTCTGTTTTTAATTCAGTTTCTGCAAATGCCTTTCCTGTGAAAATACTTCTCTTCACCACATACCCCTGATCCGTGGATGGTAAAGAAACCACATTTGATACCAGGCCTGCATCCAATTTGATAGCTAACCTAGCCGCAACCGCATCACCTAAAGAAGATTTGGCTAATATTAACGTCTTCGCACTCACAGAATTGAACGCCTGGGCGATGGCAGAAGCATGAGCCTGAATGACACCAGCATCAAGTTTTGAGTCCGAAGCATGAAGTACTTTGGAAGCACCTGCTGTTCCGATACCAGCTAATTCATCATCTGAAATGGTACCTAAAGCAATTGCCACAACATCCCCTTCACCAGTTTTAGCTGCAAGAGCCTCTGCAAATGAAACTGCCTCCAAACTCGTTTTTTACTTTCCCTTCTGCCTGTTCTATATATACTAAAATTGACATAAATTCTTGATTTATAAATGATTAATGATAATTAATTAAAGCACTTTTGCTTCATTCTTGAGGAGTTTAACCAACTCTCCCACATTATCCTTATCGATTAATTTTACAGCTCCTTTGGCAGGAGGAAGTTCATAAGTAGTCGCTTCAGCTTGTGTGGCCACATCTACAGCATCCACTACATTCAATGGCTTTGTTCTAGCGGACATAATTCCTCTCATATTAGGAATTTTCCATTCAGCAATGGGCTCTTGGCATCCAGCAATCAGTGGAAGACTTGCTTCCAACGTCTCTTTTCCACCCTCAATTTCTCTAGCCATGGTCACCGAATTCCCATCCAGATCTAACTTCATAACCGGAGAGAAGGAAGGCATACCTAATAGTTCACCCACCATACCGTGGACCATTCCCCCATTAAAATCTATGGATTCTCTACCCATTAAAATGAGGTCATAATTTCCTTCAGCAGCATAATGCGCTATTTGTTTGGCTACGTAAAAGGAATCTTTGGGAGGAGTATTCACACGAATCGCTTCATCTGCACCGATTGCCAGAGCTTTTCTTAAAGTAGGCTCCGTTTCGGCTTCTCCAACATTTAGTACTGTAAGTTTACCTCCAGTTTGATCTCGCAATTCAACAGCTCTTGCCAAAGCATAGTCATCATAAGGACCTATGATAAATTGTACTCCTGTAGTATCAAATTTTGTATTATCGGCAGTAAACTGAATCTTAGAGGTCGTATCTGGAACATGTGTGATACAAACAAGAATCTTCATTGGTTTAGAATTAGATTATTTTCGATTTATTTCGTGTGAAATTAACAGTCTACAGCTAATTAAAAAAACAAATCATGGGCAATTTAGATCGGGTGGAGTTATTGAAAGAGTACGCCAAGGAGGAACCGGAAAACCCGTTCAACTGGTATGCGCTTGCGATGGAATACCTTTCTATTAATCCAAATGAATCGGAAAAGTACTTTAATAAACTTTTAAGTTCCTTTGAAGCCTATTTACCAACGTATTACACGGCAGCTTCCTTTTTCTCAGAACAGCAGAATCTTGAAAAGGCCAAGGAAACTTTCGAAAAAGGAATAACACTGGCACAGGAAAAGCAAGAATTTAAAACCCTGCAAGAATTAAGGAATGCATATCAAAATTTTCTATTCGAAAATGACTTGGATTAACCTTAATCTCCAAGTCCTGTTTAAATAATGGCACTTCTTCAAGCCTATTTGATTATTTTATCTTTTCCGGAGTTGAAATTCTTATCCTATATTTTTAAAGCCAAATGATTAAATTCAGACTGTAAAGTTTTTAATCAAACGATTTTCACCATGATCACACAACAGGATATGCTCCATTTTTTTACCCATCATTGAAAGTGATGGGAAGAGTTTTAAAAAGAAAACATTAATCAAAGCGAAAAAGGCAGTTCCTGGCACATTAATCATTACAAGAACCAATGACGGTGACGAAACCAAAAATACGGCAGAACAAGGAGATTGGTTGGTAGAAAATCAAACCTCTTCTTCTGAGCAGTATTTGATCAAACCCAAGGTTTTTGAAAAAAAGTACAGCTTTATTCAATCTTTGGAAAATGGTTGGGGATGCTATCAACCCAAAGGCACCATTTTGGCAATAAAAATAACTCCAGATCATCTTTCCAAATTGGGTGGTACGGACATCATGAAATTTGAAGCCCCTTGGAAGGAGTTGACTGTTTTAAGGGTAGGAGATTATTTGGTTACCCCTCCGGAAAAAGATGAAATCTATAGGATTGCTCAAAAGGAATTTGGAGAAACCTATGAAGAAAACTAAGGAGTTAAAACGATTTTCCCCATTTGCCCTCCTACCTTCATCCTATCAAATGCCTGAATAGCTTCCTGAAACGAGAATACCTGATCAATAATGGGTTTGATTTTATTTTCCTTAATAAATTGAACCATATTTTCGAAATCCTGATCAGACCCCATCGTAGTGCCTATCAGTTTAAGTTGGTTCCAGAAAATCTTTCTTGCAGTAAGTTCAGAGGGATTTCCTTTGGTAGCTCCATAAAAAACTATCTTCCCTCCCGGCTTGGCAACATCGATCAGGTGATTTAATGTATCTCCTGCAGCACTATCAATAATCAAATCGAAACCTCCAGAGGATGCCAATGCTTTTTCAGTCCAATTATCCTCGGTATAATTAAAAACATCTTTTGCTCCTAACTCTTTGGCTAGATCCAGTTTATTTTCTTTGCTACTACTGGCATATACCTTTGTTCCGGCTTTTAGCGCAAACTGAAATGCAAACTGAGCTACTCCCCTCCAAAACCGGTTATAAGGACTGAATCTCCTTTTTTCAATTGCCCCTGGTAAAATAATGCCCTATATGCGGTAAGACCTGCCAATGGCAATGCTGCTGCTTCCTCAAAACTTAAATGCTCTGGCTTTAATTTTATTCGATCAGCGGGTACGATGACCTGCTCTGATAAAGTCCCATTTCTAGGCATTCCCAGAATTTCAAAATTCTTGGATTGAACTTCTTGCCGATCTCCCCAATTAATTGCAGGATTGATAATTACTTCTTTTCCAACCAGATTAAGGTTAACACTATCCCCTACTTCCAATACAATCCCTGCTCCATCTGAACCCAATACAATACCATCTTGGATATTGGGATAGAGCCCCTTTCTGCACCATTCATCCCGATGGTTCAACGCAGCTGCTTTAATGCCTACTTTCACTTCTCCTGATTCACAGGGCCTGTCTTGAACGTCAGTCAACAACAGTTTTCCCAATGTTTTACTATTCAGTGTAATTGCTTTCATGGCATCTTTTAAAAATCGATTGGAGAATTTGGTCGGTTCAATAGATCATCCGTATCATCAAAATCATTGTTCGCTTTACTTTGCATTTTGATGGTTTGTCCTGCATCAAAAGAAGAAACACCAGATGATTCTTTCGAGAAATTCGATGCATAAACGGGTTGATTCATGGCTGGAGCACCTCCAAAATAATCCAAATCCTGGAATTTGGTATATCTGCCAATGAACCTGAGCCTCACTGTATCCAAGGAACCATTTCTATGTTTTGCGATAATGACTTCCCTACCCCTTGAGTGGAGTTATGGTCCTCATCTTCGGTAATTCCATAATACTCTGGCCTATATAAGAACATTACCATATCCGCATCTTGCTCAATCGCTCCAGATTCCCTCAAATCTGAAAGTTGAGGTCTTTTATCTCCTCCACGAGTCTCTACCGCTCTTGACAACTGAGACAAAGCGATTACAGGCACACTTAACTCCTTGGCAATTTTTTCAATGCCCTTGAAATACTGGCAATTTCCTGTTCACGGTTACCTCCGCCTCCACTTTTTGAATCTCCAGACATCAGCTGTAAATAATCAATCACAATCATTTGAATATCATGCTGGGCTTTCAATTTTCTACACTTGGCACGAAGCTCCAAAATTGATAAGGCAGGCGTATCATCCACAAAAAGAGGCGCTTTGGATAATTTGGCCGTTTTATGCACTAATTGAGCCCATTCATGCTCTTCCAATGAACCCTTTTTAATTTTCTCTGAATCCAATTCCGCTTCCGAACTGATCAAACGATTCACCAACTGAACAGAGGACATTTCAAGTGAGAAAATTGCAACTGGCCTATTATGGTCTACTGCGGCATTTCTTAATACCGAAAGTACAAATGCGGTTTTCCCCATGGCTGGACGGGCAGCAATAATTACCAAATCAGATTTTTGCCAACCTGAGGTAACTCGGTCCAAGGCAGTTAACCCTGATGGGACCCCTGTCAAACCATCTTTTTGATCTCTTCGTGATTCCAGTTCTGTGATTGCTTCCCGCATGATAGATTTCATGTCAGAATAATTCTTTCGAATATTCTTCTCTGAAATCTCAAAGAGGATTGCTCCATCTTATCCAACAACTCAAAAACATCCGTGGTATCCTCATAAGCATCTTTTTGGATCTCTGAAGAAATCTGAATCATCTCACGCTTGATGGATTGTTCGGTGATGATCCTGGCATGATATTCAATATTTGCCGCAGACGCTACTTTGGATGTTAGTTCTGTCACATAAAATGCTCCTCCAGCAATTTCCAAGGCACCATTCCTTCTTAGTTGATTGGTTACCGTAAGTAAATCAATGGGTTGGCTATCAGTGAACAAATCCAAGATTGCCTGGAAGATCACTTTATGGGCATCTTTATAAAAACTCTCCACCTTGAGAATATCGATTACATTCGTCAAGGCGTCCTTTTCGAGCATCAAAGCACCTAATACGGCTTCTTCAAGATCTACCGCTTGAGGAGGTACTTTTCCCAACATATTGGGAGCACTGGAATTTGGGTTTTTTCGGGAATATCTAGGGTTGGAACTTTTCTCAGTCATAATTACAAAGGTAGGGTCTTCTGACCATGAGTTTTAAACAAGTTTTACAAAACTTATCAACATGGACCCCAAATTCTAGAAACAGGGTCAATATATTTTCAAAGGTGCAAAACGATTTGCCATTCATCCTGAAAATCCATACGGAATCTAATATAAATCTGCCTCTTGCTAAATTAAATTTAAAGTTTAAAGTAATTAACTAAATTTAAAAGACATTTATGTATATATTTAATGCATTAATAATTATTTAAATGAAAAAATCAATTTTTCGGGAAAGATTGCTCTAGGAGCAGTGGCCCTTGGACTAATGTATGGTTGCCAAAATCTGGAAGAAGAGCAACCCTTGACCCAAAATGATTTGGGAGGCGGTGGATCAGACGAAGTTTTATCCTCAGTACTAGCTGTTGAGTATGATCTAGCTAACAACAATTATTATGCAGTTGGAGAAAGTGAATCCGGAGATTTAGATGTTTATTTTGGCAGTCAAGGTTCCGGCTGGACTAAACTCCAAGAAAACAGAGACATTGATAATCGCTATTCACCCTCGGAATTTAAAGGAATTGCATTTGGAGCAAATACTGGAAAATTCGGAAATAACATTGCTCTTGCCTATGGAAACCAAAACGGTGAGGGTACTTCAATTAATGGACGCCTATTTTCTGAAAAGCCCTATTTTGGAGATGGATCACCTAGGCAGATTGGTACATTAGTAGAGGTTTTAACCATAGAATATGATGCGGACAATGATAATTACATTGCTGTAGGAGTTGGTCCAGAAGGACAAATTGACGTTTATGTTGGCTATCACAATAACTGGAGCAAACTTCAAGAAAACCGGGACATTGATAATCGATTCAATCCAAGTCAATTTGTAGGAGTTGCCTTTGGTGGGCAAGGTGGTAATTTTGGAATAGGCATAGGCAATATTGAAAATTATACCATTGGATTTCGACAAACAGCTCCACGTGCCACTTCAATAAACTGTCGGGAATTTTACAATAAACCATATTTTGGAGATGGTAAGCCATCGGCTATAGAAGATGCAAATGGTAATTATTTACAAGAAGCTTATGCAGTACAGTACAATGCTTCAAGTGATAATTATGTAGTAGTTGGTTTAGGAATGAATGGTGATATCGATGTTTTTGTAGGAACTCACAAAAATTGGTCAAAATTAGCAGAAAACAGAGATATTGATAATCGGTATTCCCCATCAGAATTCGTGGATTTTTCCATTGGAGGAGAGGGTACGCTTCAATATGGAGTAGCAGTAGGAAATAAGATTTTAGATGTCAACCCAATAAATGGATCTTCCAATGTTGATTTGAGACAAAGAGGAACTGTAATTAATGCGAGGTTATTTTCTGGCAATCCCTATTTCGGTGACGGAGCACCTAGGGTTATTGGATTAGAGTAATCATTTCTAAAGATTAAATTCCCATCAATTTATAAACCTGGTCTTTACAATGGCCAGGTTTTATTTTGTCTGAAAGGAAAAAACAATAAACTCTTTATCTCTTTCAGAATATTCAGGAGTACATGTAAACTGCTGTAAGAAAATGCTTTCATCTTGAGTATCGATATCATTTACCATACCTAGAGCTTGAGTGAGTTCTTCCCGGATCAAGTGCTTGTAACAACCGGGACTCAATCCTGCTTTCGTATCAATCCAGCAGGAAGCATTAATTATTTCAAATGAATTTAATTCATATTCAATTGAAAAAAGTCCTCTGTTCGTTCCAATAAACTCTTCAGCAGAAGGATTATACTTTTGCACATAATCTTCACCATCTCCAAAAAGAAAATAAGATTTGCACCTTTTTGCTCTGTAATTAAACTCTTAAAAAAAAGCTTTCACTGTAAGAATTAAGCTCCTCAATTACTACCTCTAGTTCATTAATCAAATCCTGATCTGCACCACTTGGAACATAAATTTTTACATCTGTATTCCATTTTCTGATTCTATCTACACCATTTCCAAATTCTGAGCCGAAAACGATATCAAAAAAATCAGTTTGATCAGAATCAAGTATTGAAGAATCGAAATTTTCACAGGTAGGAAGGTCTGGAACCTCTTCATTGATACAAGAGGAAAAAAGAATGGCAATTATTAAAAATTTAATTAAGCTCTTCATGATTTGATATAATATACACCATTTCTGTATCCTCGAAACATGCTACACAGCATTGCCCAGGAAAAGTGCCATAGCATTTCTGAAAGGGGAATATTAAACACTTTAACACCTAATATTGGAGCATCTAGCATCCCATAAGTATCCCAAAAATGTGGGAACAATACGTTGAAATTGATGTAATAGATGAGTAGGGTGATTCCCAAAGTAGCAAAAGCCGAGATCAAGGATAATTCAATCAAATCTGGTCTTTGTATCCAAATATAAATTGAAAGGATGAAAAAGGTCAAAAATGTAACATACCCAGAATGAATTCCAAACCCAATACTAAAAACAGTCAAACTGGCACAGGCAATTAAAAACATGTAGAAGAATTCCCTGTTTTTGGCCTTGGTTTGCCTGGAATAATCGATTTCTTTCTTGGTAAATGAAGAATGTATATATCCACCTACACCAAAAAGAGCAAAACCAATGATATAATCCTCAATCCCTACAATCCCTTCCCCAAAAAGAGTGGGTGGTCTCCAATAATCCCGGAAATACCAGACTTCAGCCACGATTCCCATCAAACCGCCTACGGCTCCCACTTTTATCATTCCCTTTTTCCATGGGTTTTTCAAATAAACGATGACCCAAGCAATCATATACATGAGCGCAAGGCAGAGGTAGGCGTACTTATCTTCTAGCATAAAAAACTCAAATAGTGCCCGAAATTAATTAAAAAGAACCGCCCTCAAAAAATTGTTTCAATTAAGAATCGTTATGGTCTGAGCACCCGACTTTTATTTTTAAGTTTGAATAATAAATGAAAAACTGAAACCAACGTTTATGAAAAAATATCATTTCATTGCTATAGGAGGAGCGGTGATGCATAATCTCGCCCTGGCATTGGTAGAAAAGGGATACCAGGTCACTGGATCCGATGATGAAATTTATGAACCTTCCAAAACAAGGTTGCAACAAGCAGGTATCCATCCCGAGCAGTATGGTTGGTTTCCAAAAATAACAACCCCAGAATTAGACGGCATAATTTTAGGAATGCACGCCCGAATTGACAACCCCGAATTGATCAAAGCTCAGGAGTTGGGAATTCCAGTGTATTCATTTCCAGAATTCATTTTTAATCAAAGTAAAGAGAAAAAGCGCGTGGTCGTCGCAGGCTCCCATGGAAAAACCTCAATTACTTCCATCATACTCCATGTGTTGAAAGACCAAAAGGTAGATTTCGACTATTTAGTGGGAGCACAAATTGAAGGCTTTGACCTAATGGTACGGCTTTCGGATGCCCCTATCATTATTATTGAAGGGGATGAATATCTCACCTCGCCTTTGGATAGAACACCCAAGTTTTTCCATTACAAACACGATATCGTATTGGTCAGTGGCATAGCTTGGGATCATTTTAATGTCTTTCCTGATTTTGGGGAATACAAAGATCAGTTTAGCCAATTGATGGAAAAAACTCCAGAATCCGGAGAATTGATTTATTGCGACTCCGACCTCTTGGTCAAAGAGGCAGCCGAAAAAGTTGAAATCAAATCTTTGAAAACACCATATAAGGCTCATCCGGCCACCATTGAAGGAGGGAAAACCTTCTTAAAGACTGAAAATGACCTGATCCCTATTCAAATTTTCGGAGAACATAATCTTCAAAATCTACAGGGAGCAATGAATATTTGTTTGTCGCTGGGATTATCCAAAGAGCAATTTTATACCTCTATCCAGAGCTTCAAAGGAGCTGCAAAAAGGCAAGAACAAATTGCTGGAAATAAGCAATCCACGATGTTTAGGGATTTTGCCCATGCGCCTTCGAAATTAAAAGCTACCTCCAATGCTGTAAAGACTCAGTTTCCAGAAAGGACTTTAATCGCAGTACAAGAGCTTCATACTTACTCTTCCCTGAATAAGGATTTTCTTCCTAATTATGCCGGTTCCATGGATGCCGCTGATATAGCGGTAATTTACCTAAACCCCCACGCAGCTGCTTTAAAAAAGCTGGAATTAATGGATGAGGAAACCTTAAGAAAAGGCTTTGAGCGTGAAGATTTAAAGCTTTTTACAGATAGTAATCAGTTAAAAGAATTCTTATTGAGTCAGGATTATTCTAACACCAATTTACTACTCATGTCTTCAGGAAATTATGACAATATGGATTTAACTGAATTAAAAGCTAAATTCAATTAATGAAGATAGATTAATTGACCGCTTCAATTAAAAAGCGAGCATAAATAATTAAACATAAAATGAAATTAAATCTAAGAAACTCCATTGCATTTTTTGATTTGGAGGCAACAGGTACCAATATTTCCACCGATAGAATTGTGGAAATTTCCATTGTCAAATTAAACCCGGATGGAGGTCAGGAAATCTATACCAGAAGAGTAAACCCGGGAATTCCAATTCCATTGGAGGCCTCCTTAATTCACGGACTTTATGACAAGGATGTCAAGAATGAGCCTTCTTTTAAAGATATTTCGAAGGAAGTGCATCAGTTTATTGGTCAATCAGATTTATCAGGATTCAATGTATTGAAATACGATATTCCATTGTTGGTTGAAGAATTTCTAAGAGCAGGGATTGAATTTGATTTGGACAAAAGAAATCTACTGGATGCCCAGAAGATATTCCACTTGATGGAAAAGCGTAATTTGGCTGCTGCCTATAAATTCTACTGTGGCAAGACGTTGGAAAATGCCCATAGTGCTGAAGCAGACACCTTGGCCACCATGGACGTCTTCAAATCACAAGTGGAAAGATATGTCGGAGAAGAGGCAATTGACCTTCAAGGTAATAAGTTAGGGGTATTTGAAAACGACATGAAAAAAATCCATGATTTGGTGAACGAAAAAATGGTGGATTTAGCTGGAAGGTTCGTTTTCAATTCCCAAGGTGAAGAAGTCTTCAATTTTGGGAAACACAAGGGAAAACCCATTGAACAAGTGTTTAAAGAAGAACCAGGATATTATGACTGGATGATGAGAGGCGATTTTCCTCTAGATACCAAAAGAAAATTAACTCAGGTGAAACTGAGAGGATTTACAAACCGATAAAAAGTAAACCCGGAGTCTCCTCCGGGTTTACTTTTTTTATTTGTTATAATATTCCAATGCTTCAGGCATCCATTCATTCAACTTTTTAATTCGGTTGCTTGGATCCGGGTGGGTGGATAAAAATTCCGGTGGTGCCTCACCCCCACTTTGGGCTTGCATACGTTCCCAGAAAATGGGCGCTTCTCTTGGATCATATCCAGCGATTGCCATAAATGTCAAGCCTAGTTGATCTGCTTCCGTCTCATGCTTTCTGGAAAAACTCAACATTCCTAACTCACTTCCAATACCTACAGATTGTAGAAATATGGCTTGAGTCAAGGTTGGGTTTTGTCCAATCGCTGAAGAAAGTAGGCCTACTCCGAAATTGGCTACTAATCCGTTAGACATCCTTTCTCTGGAGTGTGCAGCTACAGCATGGGCAATTTCATGCCCCATAACTACTGCAATACCAGTTTCCGATTCAGTGATCGGCATGATCCCAGTATAAAATGCAACTTTTCCTCCAGGCATACACCAAGCATTGACCTGATCACTTTCTATCAGGTTAAACTCCCAGCTAAAATCATCTGCTAATTCTGCGTATCCTGAAGAACGTAAATATTCCTCTACCGCCTTCGCCATTCTGTTCCCCACTTTGAGCACTTTTTGCCCATCAGCAGTTGAGGTTACCACCTTATTTTCTTTCAAAACTTGGTCGTACTGCTCGTTTACTAATGGCTGAATTTCTTCGCTTGACACCAAAGCAAGCTGGGAACGACCTGTTAAAGGTACTTTTGCACAGGCATAGGTAATGAGCCCGATTCCAACTATTAATGCTATTTTTTTCATTTTGATGGTTGTTTTACACTTTCTATTTTCAAATAGAATACCAGAATCAATACTAAATATTTTTTGACTATTTTAAATAAAAATTTACACTTCATGAGTAATAAAAGCTCCACACTCAAGTTAAATGCTGCTGGTAAAGCCTATATAGGCAAAATGGGAAATCCGATTATTTTTTGGTGGGGAATGCTTTTAAAATTGCCCTCTGCAGTCTTTTGGAAGCTAAAAGTCAAAACCTTGACCTTAGAAAAATGCGAAGTAACCATTCCCTATTTTTGGAGAACTCAAAATCCCTTTAAATCCATCTATTTTGCGGCCCTTGCAGGAGCTGGTGAATTGAGCACTGGTCTTTTATGCCAACTTGCATTAGCTGGCAAAGGAAAGTTCAGTATGCTGGTGGTAGATTTTAAAGCAGAATACAGCAAAAAGGCAGACCAAAAAATCACATTTACCTGCGAACAAGGCTTAGAATTAAATCAATTGATTGAGCATTTAGAAGTCGGCCAAACTGACCAATTGTGCATGGTTACCAAAGGCAGAAATGAAGATGGTGACTTAGTAGCCCAATTTTTTATTACCTGGTCTTTCAAAAGAAAAAGTTAATTAGACCAATCTTTTTCCCACTCTATAAATTCTTTTAATCTGGCATAAACCCGTTCCCGAGACCAATCCAAAAACTCATGATGGGCATGCATTTGATTGAATTTTATAATCAAAGGGTCCCATTCTTCATTGGCCAAATTATAATCCTCTTTTAATCTAGTTTTGACAGAATCAGAATCGACTACTTGTAAGTATCCCTCTCGGCGTTTAAGGTATTCCAGCTTTTTAGCATATTCCCTCGCATTCCTGGATTTTTTGGTGAAATAGGAAATCGCGCCTCCAATAGCAATTCCTCCCTCGGGAGAATCCCGATATCCAGCTGTTACCTGACCTTTATTGGAAGGTGAAGGTTCTTCATTGGGATCCACCAAAACCAGTTTACCGTCTTTGAACCTAAAAGAATAAGGCTCTGCTTTCACCTCAAATGTGGGCAATAGTCTTGCTCTATCCTGAATTTGAACCTGTAAAAATCGTTCTGAAGACAATACCAGATGTTGTTCTATAAAGCCTGGGAAAGTAATTCTAAGGGTATCACCTACCTGTGCCTGAACGTTAAAATAACCTCTAACATTGGTAGAGTCACGATCTTCCTTACCTACTACTTCGACCAATACACCTTCCACATAGTTTTTATCATTGGCATCCAATACATTTCCCGAATAGGAAACTTGTGCCATAGCCACTTTTACGAGCAGCAATAAAAAACTTGTTACTAAAATGGATTTCATGTTGGCCCAAAGATATTTTAGATTGTGGAGCCATGAAAATGAATCCCGTTAATTAACCTAAAACGGGTTATTTTATTTCCTGAAGCATATCTACCCCTAGAAATTCCGGTTTCTCAGTTCTATACCAAGTTCGGTTGGCTGGAATTTTTATTCCTTTAAACTCCTTCTCCCCTTTAAATAGATTATTTCACCTACCTGATTGGGCTCATCCTTATAAAATTTATAGGCAGCCATTCTGTAAGTCTCAGGTTCAAAATAAAAGTACCATTGATCCTTTTCATAGGGTACTCTGGCAACCAAGTATTCTTTGCCCTCTATTTCTTCTTTTCGAATTTCCTTCTCGATAATAGTCCCTGGATCATTCAATTTCATTGGCAAACCCCATAGGTAAGTATAGTAATTCCTCATTCTCAAAGCTCGTTCTTCGGTGATTTCACCTGTTAAAATCTTGAGGGAGTCATTTATTACTTGATATTCTAAACCTTCAATGGAATAAGTCATCTTTGAATGAGAGTTATCCAAAGAAAACTCATAAACCCTTGAATCCCGACCTGGAGGCAAGCTGTCTTTCATATAAAAAGTGCCTTTTAAATCTTCCCAATTCCCATTAGGATCATGGTAGGCAATAGATTGTTGAATGAGCTCTTCACCAGTTGTTGGAACCCCTTTTTCACAAGAAAAAGTAATAGTTGACAGAGAAATGAAAAAAAGTGATTTTACGAGATTATTCATTGATGATTTTTTTAGCAATCTAGCTAATTTGGTGGAATGCACACAAAGCTTACCCGACTAGCCCCTACGCCAAGTGGTTTTCTACATTTAGGCAACCTCTATTCGTTTTTGATCACCAAAGCCCTTTCAGAAAAGCACGGTAGCAAAGTATTATTACGAATAGACGATTTGGATAGGGACCGATATAGGCAAGAATATGTTCAAGACATATTTGACAGCTTGGATTTCATGGAAATCTCCTATGACATTGGGCCTAAAAATCTGAAAGAATTTGAATCGGATTGGTCCCAGATCCATCGAATGAACTCTTATCTGGATACCTTGGAAACCTTGCGAAACCAAAAGGTACTCTTCGCATGTGACTGTACTAGGAAAAGAATCCAGCAATTAGATTCTTCAGGTTATTATTTAGGGTATTGCCTGGACAGAAGAATTCCCCTCGACAAAATGGATACATCCTGGAGGTATAATACGTTCAATACGGATTTTATCAAAATCAAAGAATATCCAAATTTAGAAGGAACCTATACCTTGCCAGAAGATGGCGCATTTTTCATGGTTCGAAAAAAAGACCGCCTACCTGCCTATCAACTTACCTCAGTGGTGGATGACATTCACTTTGGTGTAGATTTTATCATTCGGGGAAAGGATTTGCTTAGTTCCTCTTTAGATCAAAAAGTACTTGCTGAATCTTTAGGCAACAATTCATTCAATGAGATCACTTTCTTTCACCACTCCTTAATCAAAGGACCAAAAAATGTGAAACTATCCAAATCAGAAGGAGCCACCTCCATTCAATATCTTAGGAAAGAAGGAAAAAGCCCAGCGATTTATACCAGATGCTTGGGGAATTAATGAAAACAGCATCTCCACTATCCAACTTTGAAGACTTCAAAAATTCGCTTGGATTTATTGAATAGTCATAAAAAAGGGTCTGAAATTTTTCAGACCCTTCCTTTTCAGATGATAAGTTATTCGTACTTAGCTGGCATATTCGGAACCACCTTAGACTTTTCGATAAATTGTCTGATGTCCTCATTGGACGTTTCTAAATCTTCCGCTCTCAAATACATCATGTGGCCGCTTCTATATCCAATCCAGGATAACCTATCTGCCAACTCTCCGGTAGGGTCCATTTGCCACATACTATATTTTGCATTGAAAAAGTCGGTACCACCATCATATAAACCAGATTGCACCATCACATGCAAATATGGATTTTGACGCATAGCAGTTGCTAAATCGTATCCAGTATTCTCATTGGATCTGTCCCATGGATGTACCGGACCGAAAAGATTATAGGTAAGATCTGTATTATACTTCAGTGTTTCCTTGGCATAAATATTAAACGCTGGAGCAAAAGCATGATTCCAGGCGGTCAAGGCAGGATCAAAATCAGGTCTGGATCCAGTTCCTGCTCTATCAATTCCTTTGTATCTACTATCCAAACGACCAATGGTCATTCCTTGATCTCTTAACAATTCCTTCCAGAAGAAATTGGTAGGAACCATTAAATTATGTTCCAAAATCACCTTTTTACTCAAACCTGAATAATGAGCCATTTTGGTTGCAATAGCGTCTCTTTCTGAAGCTGTCAATTTTCCACCTTTCACCATGGCAGGCAATAATTCATCTATTGCAAATGCTTCCACTTCTGGTAAAATATCATCCAGGTCCTTGCTCTGAAGGTCTGAATCCAACGCTTTGTGATACCATGCAGTTGCCGCATAATAAGGAAGGTAATTCGCCATTTTAACTGGCCCCCCTCTTTCAATTCCCATATCTGTTGGAGAAACCAAAATCACTCCGTTGAAATACATCCAATGAGAGTTTTGTAATTGGGAAACCAGACCTGCTACTCTAGTAGTACCATAGCTTTCACCGATCAAATATTTAGGAGAAGCCCATCTTCCTTGTCGGGTGACAAAAGTATTTACCCAATCTGCCAAGTATTTGATATCTGAATTGATTCCGAAGAAAGTAGATCTTGGAGTCTCTAGGTCCACGATTCTGGAATACCCTGTATTGACTGGGTCTACGTAAACAATGTCCGCCACGTCCAAAATTGAATTTGGATTGGATTTGGTACCATAGGGCTGGATCGGATACCCTTCATCGTCAATTTTCAAAATAACTGGACCTGTATAAGCCAAATGCATCCAAATAGAAGCAGAACCTGGACCTCCATTGAAAGAGATCACCAGAGGTCTTGTCGTCTTATCTGAAATGTCAGTTCTCTCGTAATAAGTATAAAATAAAGAGGCAATTGGTTCTCCTTTTTCGTTCCACACCGGTTGCGTTCCAGCGGTAGCTTTGTAAGGTACTTTTTTCCCTTTAATAGTCGTCTCGTGGGTGCTTTCTACCTTTGATTCGATTTCAATATGGCGCTCTGTTTGAGCCCATGTGAAACTGATGCAGCACATCAATAGGTAGGATAAAACTAGTTTTCTCATAAGGTAAGTGGTGTAAATATTTACTTTAAAAGTACCATTACTTCCCAGAAATTAACTATAAAATTACACCAATGGACGAGAGAAATGAATTAGTTCTTACTGGCTCCTACCAGTCGAGCAATGACTACTGCTGGATATAATATACCTACAGTAGATAGAAAAACTGACAACATTTTAGTGAGGACATGATTTGGATAAAGATCTCCAAAACCCACTGTGGTAAGTGATACAAGACTAAAATAGATGTATTCTGCATAATCCTCGTCTACCCCTTTCAAAACAGGTAAACCTTCAATACCCTGTCCTGTAATTAAATGCACAATTTCGAAAACAAAAGCCCCTAGTATGGCTACTAGCAAATAAACATTGATGGCCCCTATCACTCGATATATATTCACTTCCCTATCCCTAAATAAGAGCCTGATATTCAAAAATATAAACACCAGCATATTAAGAATACCTACAATCCTTTCTGATAAATAAAACTCAAATTCCAAGTCACTGAATCGTAGCAACCTCAACCCCAATTGGGTGAAAAATAAAAGGGAGGTCAATAAGATCATACCTTTATTCCTAGAGGACCAAATCCCTGTGAAAAACAAAAACAAGAAGACGGTATTCACGAAAATGAAATGCACCCTCCCATATTCTATGAGTATGGGCAGGATAAAGACAGAAAACACCAGAATTAACAGCAACAACCCAAAACTAGCATCAGTGAGCCAGTATTCAGTAAAGTTCTTAAAGGCCTTTCTTACGGACTTTTTACCAACTAGTGCTGTGGGATTCATATTATAAATCTAACATTCCTACTAATACTTGAACAGCCTGCCCATTAATAATTACCCGATCATCCTGTTTTTCTAATCGGAGTTCCCCTCCTCTTTTAGAGGCTTGAAAAGCATGTAATGTAAACTTTCCTGTTTTTTGATACCAATAATCCATTAATGCACAATGAGCAAAACCTGTCACCGGGTCCTCCTCTATTCCTACATTGGGCCCAAAAAATCTACTGCAAATGTCAAATGGTGGGTTTCCTTTTGCAGTGATAATTATTCCTTCTTCTGAATTTTCAGATACAATCCGCATTTCAGGTTTTACACTTTCCACGGCCGCTGCATCCTCTAATTCAATAATCCAATTCTTTCTTAACTCTGAAATCCCTACAATTCGTTTTCCAAAAAACACTTCTTTGAAGTAAGGGTGTTGCTCAGAAAAAGTGGGGATCAAAGGAAAATTCATTTCAATCCATTCCCCTTTAACAGTTACTTTCAACTCTCCACTTTTGGTATTAAAATGAATCACTTCCTCAGGAAGCGCCCATCCAGCATGTGTCATGTGAAAGGCGGAAGCCAAGGTGGCATGTCCGCATAGATCTATTTCTAAGGTAGGAGTAAACCAACGTAAATTAAAATGACCTTCATCTTCTGTCTTTTCTACAAAGGCAGTTTCACTTAAATTCATCTCCATGGCAATATTCTGCATATCCTCTGAAGAAATTCTTTCTTCAAGCAAACATACAGCTGCCGGATTTCCACCAAATGGTTTGTTTGTAAACGCATCGACGATTGCAACAGGAATTTTCATGGCTTAATATTTTGTCTGAAGGATAGTAAAGTGATGCATAAAATGACCTGGAATGATCCAAAAAAGGGCTCTTGGTGAAATAGGATTTCCGCTGGCTTTACCCCTCGTATCTAAACTGTCCTCCGGTATTGTTTTCAGCAAGGAAAGCATCGCCATTCGTTGAACTTTAAAATCTTCCAATAAATCTACTAACGAAACAGATCCAAACTTTGCATTTAACACATATGGATCTTGATCAAAACCCGGTAATTCGGATTGTTCTCCTCTTGCAAAACACAAGGCCCTGAATGTCATAATCCGTTCCGTATCGATGATATGTCCAAGCACTTCTTTTGGAGTCCATTTTCCCTCATCATAAGCCGTTTCAGCCCAAACCCCATCTTTAGATAAAAACAATTCATGGATCAATTTGATTTGATCCAAAATCAACACTTCAAAATTTTCACCAGCTACTAAATTTAAATAGGTGGAAAAAAATCAGAATAATCACCTTTATTCGGTTGGTTTATTGTCTTCATGTAAAAGTTGATTTGTTTCACAATTATATAGGATAAATTTAGACGAACCCTAAAACATATACCAAACATGAATAAAATATTACTTGGAATAGGACTGATTTTTATCAGTTCCACAGTTTTTTCACAAACCCTCATCCATAGAGATCCTGAAATTGCAAAAATGGTCTCTGAAGTTTCCTCTGACTCATTGGAGAGTTATGTCAGAAAACTGGCTTCCTTTGACACGAGACACACATTAAATACAGATCCTGAAAATGGGATGCCTGCTGCACAGAATTATGTGCTCTCTAAGTTTAATTCTTTTGCTCAGCAATCAGGAGGAAGAATGACTGCAGAAATTGAAAATTTTGTAATTCCTGCAGATGACAGAAGAATCAAGGAAGATGCTCCTGCAGCCAATGTCATCGCTACCCTAAAAGGTACAGATCCAAATGATCCACGTGTATTCATTATTTCTGGACATATGGACTCTAGAAATAAAGATGTCATGGACAAAGAAGGAATTGCACCAGGTGCAAATGACGATGGAAGTGGAACAGCAGCAGTAATTGAATTAGCACGTGTGATGGCCTCCCGAGAGTTTCCTGCTACGATCCTTTTTGTAGCTTTTACCGGAGAAGAAGAAGGATTAAAAGGTGCTACTTATCTGGCTGACAAAGCAGCAGAACAAGAATGGAATATCGGAGCAGTCTTAAACAATGATATTATTGGAAACAGTAGTTCCTCCGGCACTTTGATCAAAGACAATCTTAAAATGCGGGTTTTTTCTGAAACCATCCCAGCGAATGAAACAGAGGAGATGGCAAGAATTAGACGATATACTGGAGCAGAGAATGATAGTAAGTCGAGACAATTGGCACGATATGTCAAAGAGATTGGAGAGCGATATGTGGACCAATTTGAAGTAAAATTGATTTATAGAGCAGATAGATTTTTAAGAGGTGGGGATCAAACTGCCTTTGCAAGAAATGGATTTACTGCGATCAGGATTTCCGAAATGAATGAAAATTTCTACCACCAACATGAAAATGTAAGAGTAGAAAATGGAATCCAATATGGTGACTTACCTGAGTTCATGGATTTTGAATACCTACGTAAAGTTTCTGCAGTCAATGTAGCAAGTCTTGCCACTTTGGCATCTGCACCATCACAACCCGAAGAGGTTCAAATCAGTGTGAGAGGCTTGAGTAATTCTTCGACATTGCTCTGGGAGAAACCTGCGATAGGAAAGGCTAAAGGATATTATGTGTTGATGAGAGAGACCTCCTCTCCCATGTGGGAAAAGAAGTTTTTCACCACAGAAACTACAATGACTCTTCCTTACTCCAAAGACAATTATTTCTTTGCAGTACAAGCTGTAGGAGAAGATGGAGCTGAGTCACTTGCGGTTTTCCCAACCCCATCGAACAGGTAGGCTATTTTAAATTGAAACAATTCCAAATTGCTTCAAAAGGTTGGTTTCCGGAAACTGAATGTTGTAAATTTAGTTTAAACACATAGACAAAATTCGAAACAATGAAAGCAAAAGAAATAGTTACCCTACAACGCTCATTATTGGTTGATACTGAAAAACTATTAAATAAACAGGTGGAAATGGAAGGTAAATCCTCTGCTTACTACCTGTCCATGGCTTCATGGTGCCACATGATGGGCTATGAAAATGCAGCAAAATACCTGTATACCCATGCAGATGAAGAGCGGATGCATATGATGAAAATATTTCATTACATCAATGAGGCTGGCGGTCATGCTATTCAGCCAGAAATCACAGATATTCGCCACAATTTCAACTCATTAAGAGAAGTTTTTGAATTGATTTTGGAGCATGAAATAAAAGTCACAAAGTCAATCAATACGATTGTAGATCATGCATTTACGGCCAAAGATTTTGCTACATTTAGTTTCATGCAATGGTTTGTGACAGAACAAAGAGAAGAAGAAACTATGTCTAGAAGGGCTCTTGAACTTTTCGATATTATTGGAGAAGAAGGTGTCGGATTATGGACAATAGATCAGGAACTTGGAAAACTTCATGACCAGGCAAGTAATCCTGGTGCTTAAGTAAAGAAAGCGGCCAAATGGTCGCTTTTCTCTTTTTCTAAAAATCAAGTCTTTATTCTTTAATGATTCCAAATATAGCCTTGTTAAAAGACTAAATACAACCCAAAATAATTTTCATCAACTAAAATTTCAATTTTAAATTCAAAAAATATCATTTGAAATAATTCTTATAATTATCCATTTTTTATTAACTTATTCATATTCTAGGCAGTATAAGAACTATTTTTAATTGGTTGGAACATGAAATTAGGATTAGAATCACAAGTTCAATTTTTTCAAGCCTTAAAAAATGCAATTCCATCCTATTCTTCCTTAGTGGATGAAGTGGCAGAAACGATAGATATCAGCGTTGATAGTGCCTACAGGAGAATTAGAGGAGAAAAACTACTAAACTACCACGAACTCTTTCTTTTGAGCCAAAAGTTTAATGTTTCCATTGATAAAATTTTCAGTAATGGAACAAGCTCCATTCTATTCCAAACCAACCAAAATAATTTAGAGAAAAACAATTTCCTTTCCTGGATGCAAGATGTGCTGTACCAGCTTGAAATGGTCAACTCATTTTCAAAAAGCATATTTATTTTCTATTAAAAGACATGCCGCCTTGGTACCATTATTACCATAAGGAATTAGCAGCTTTTAAATTCTTCTTTTGGAAAAAGTCCATTTTGTTCAGTCCAGACGTTGCCGACTCCACTTTTTCCCTTGAAGAACATTCCTATCCGGAATTTGAGGAGATAACAAGAAAGATTTTAAAAGCCTACAACAATATAAATTCCACAGAAATCTGGAATATTGAAGGCATCAACACTACCATCCGCCAAATCAATCTTTACCATGAGATGGGGATTATCACTGATCCATCTCTGACCATTCGACTTTACGAATGTCTTTTAGAAGTAATTAACCATTTGGAGAAAATGGCGGAATTCGGAAAGAAATTTCCTTTTGGAGGTCAACCTAAAGATGAAAGCGCGAACTACTTTTTTTATGTCAATGAATTTGTATTAGGTGATAATACATTTTTTGCTGAATTAGATGACAACAAAATCACTTATTTGAATTACAATGTGATTTATTTTATGGGTACATCAGATGTGGCATTTAACAAATCCATGTTTCAAAATTTGGAAAACCTCATCAAGAAATCGACACAAATCAGTAAGGTGGGTGAAAAAGAAAGAAGGCAGTTTTTCAACAAATTAAGAAGGAAGGTTCGTTTAAATATGGAATCTATTTCAACCCAAGAAGAATAAATGAATCCTCTAATCCCCTGCAATTTTATTTGATTATTCTTACTTTTCCTGTGTCAAAGAAATACATATGAATTATTATCAAAAATGTTTGCCACTTCTTGCCGGCATCGTTTTCTCCTTTTCCTCATGTGAGCAAAAAGAAACTGCCGTTCAAGATGAAGAAATGCTGGTAGTTTCAGAAGCACCGGTTCCAACCGAAAAGATCGAGGGAATGGTTTGGATTCCAGGAGGTGAGTTTGTGATGGGAACCAATGAAGCGGATGCCTATGCAGCCGAAAAACCGGCTGTGAATTTAAAAGTTGACGGTTATTGGATGGACACCCATGAAGTGACCAATGCAGAATATAAAAAGTTTGTGGATGAAACTGGCTATGTAACAGTAGCAGAGAGAAAGCCAGATTGGGAAGAGTTAAAAAAACAATTGCCTCCAGGTACGCCAAAACCAGATGAATCAGTTTTGGTAGCTGGATCCATGGTGTTCTCCCCTCCTCCTTACCCAGTCCCTTTGCAGGATATATCACTTTGGTGGGTCTGGGTGAATGGAGCCAACTGGAAGCATCCGGAAGGTCCTGACTCGGATATCATTGGAAAAGAGAATCATCCTGTAGTCCATATTTCTTATGAAGATGCTGTAGCATATGCAGAATGGGCCGGCAAAAGATTGCCCACAGAAATAGAATGGGAATTTGCTGCTAGAGGAGGAATGAATGGAAAGAGGTTTGCCTGGGGAGATGAATTAACTCCAAATGGTCAACATCTTGCAAATACATTTCAAGGGAATTTCCCTAATGAGAATCTAGGTCATGATGGGTTCATTGGTACATCACCAGTAAAATCATTTGCACCAAATACATTTGGCCTTTACGATATGATCGGAAATGTATGGGAACTTACTGATGATTGGTATGATGCGTTGAAATATGCTAGACTGGCTGGTCAAGCTCCTAAATTGGATAAGGACATGAACCCTTGTTATAATCCCGATAATCCATTTGCAATGGAACGAGTAATAAAAGGAGGATCTTTCCTTTGTGCAGCTAATTATTGTGTCAATTATAGGCCTTCCGCTAGACAGGGACAAGCCTTTGATTCTGGAACATCAAATGTCGGTTTTAGATGTGTAAAAGATCCCGAAACCAAGACGTTAAGTTTGAATTGATCAACATAAAAAAATATAGGGCTACAATCACTCATGATTTTAGCCCTTTTTTATTCCTAGCCTCGATCAAGAATTAGGATAACCCCTCACAATTCTTGCGATATACTTTCCTATAATGTCAAATTCCAGGTTTACAACATCACCAATCTGAAGCTGATGGAAATTGGTGAACTCATAGGTATAAGGAATAATCGCTACTGAAAACTTGCCTGGTTTTGAATTGAAGCAGGTTAAACTGGTACCATTGATGGTAATAGATCCTTTTTCTACGGTGATATTACCTAGATCAGCATCATACTCAATATCAAACAACCAGCTTCCATCTTGATCAGAAATATTCTTAACTACTCCTATTTGATCCACATGTCCTTGTACAATATGACCGTCAAAACGTCCATTTGCAGGCATACAACGCTCCAAATTAACCTTTTTCCCCTCAGTCCATTGGGATAAATTGGTCTTTCGAATGGTTTCATCTATTGCCGTTACCCGATAGGAATCTGGACTGGTTTCCACTACTGTCAGACAAACTCCATCGTGGGCAAGGGATTGATCTATCTTCAATTCAGAACTTAAAGTCGATTCCAAATCGAAATGAACATTGGTCCCATCTTTAGTTATTTTCTTAATGGTTCCGAAAGATTCTACGATTCCTGTAAACATGTTTTTTTAAACTTCGGGCTTTCAATGAGTAAGCAAAAATTGCAATTTAAGAGTTCAAATTAAGCCAATTATTCTTTTATCTTCGATCACAGAATTTAAAATAACACATTCAAAAATGCTGAAACTAGAAGATACCTACCTCCACAAAGGCAAACGAAAAGCGTTAGTTGCTTTGCTAAGGGAAAAGGGAATCAAAAGCGAAAGTGTTTTGGAAGCCATCAATAATTTACCTCGCCATTTTTTCTTTGACTCCGCATTGATCTCTCATGCCTATGAGGATAAGGCATTTCCTATTGGAGAAGGTCAAACCATCTCTCAACCCTATACTGTGGCATTTCAAACAGAGTTATTGGAAATTCAACAGGGAGACAAAGTTCTTGAAATCGGTACCGGATCAGGATATCAAGCAAGTATCCTGCACCTTTTGGGAGCAGAAGTATATACGATTGAATATCATAAAAAGCTTTATGAGGGCACCAAACGATTTTTAGGAAGACTAGGTATTCATATGCATCTTTTCTATGGTGATGGTTCAGAAGGATTAGCACAATATGCCCCATACGATAAAATATTAGTCACTGCAGGAGCACCCATCGTACCAAATGCCTTATTAAAACAATTGAAAGTAGGTGGTGTTTTAGTTATTCCTGTTGGAGATAGAAGAAGGCAAACCATGCTCAGATTGACCAAAAAATCCGAAAAACAAATAGTTCGTGAAGAATTTGATTGGTTTGCCTTTGTCCCTTTATTGGGAAAAGACGGTTGGAAGAGGTAGCTCTATCCAATGAAATTAAAATCAGAATTTTATTCTGTTTTATTGACTAAAATTACTTTTTCAAAATTTTATATATATTTTTAAGGCAAAATTAATCCTATGGCTAAGAAAAAATTTGCAAAAGAGTCTGCAACCATCATGACTGAGATGGTTCTTCCAAACGACACCAACACCCTGAATAACTTAATGGGAGGTAAATTGATGCATTGGTTGGATGTAGTTGCTGCCATAGCTGCCCAAAAACACTCCAATAGAATTGTCGTGACTGCTTCTGCAGATAGTATCTCCTTTAAAGAGCCTATCGCACTAGGGAATGTGGTCACGTTAAAATCAAAAGTGACCAGGGCATTTAATTCTTCTATGGAAGTATTTATAGAAGTGGTTGCTGAAGATATTCCAGCCAATAAAAAAATCATGACTCACCGTGCATTTTTTACCTTCGTAGCAGTGGATCAAAATGGCAAACCTATTGAAGTACCCGAGGTGGTTCCCGAAACGGAAGAAGAAATAGAGCACTATGAAGGAGCACTGAGAAGACGACAACTTCGTCTAGTACTTTCCCAAAGAATGAAACCTGAAGATGCAGTAGAATTGAAATCCATCTTCAATTTGCCAGGAGCCAAATAAAAAATTAAGAAAGGACAGAAGTATTTGTCCTTTCTTTTTTTGCTAACAGCCGATTTTTGACCAATTTCCCATATGGAAAATTTAAGTCTCCAAGAACTTCAGTTTTTCTGGAAGAAGACCTTTTCTTATTGCCAGAAGATGCCAAAAAGTTGAAAGATCAACAACCAATTTCAGATCAGACTTCCAGTCTGGAAGCTCCAAACCATTCGGTCAAAGAGGCTGAGGAAACATTCGAACCAACCACTGGCAATCCTGAACTTACCAAAGAGGACCTGCCTCCTATTCAAGTAAAAGGTAATTTTACAAAAGGTCTGTTAATTGTACATGAAGAGGATGATTTATCCGAGGAAGTCATGAACATGCTGGTCAAAATGATCAATGCCGTAGGCCATTCCATGAATGAAGTGGGCTTGGTCTCTTCCTCCATTCTAGAGAACAGAACTTTAGAGGAATTTGAAGCATTGAATGCGCATATTATTCTGAAATTCGGTAAAATTAAACACCCTGTTAATTCCGTTCCTGCCATTCCATATGAAGTTTTCACCGACCAAGAAACCCAATATCTATTTGCAGATGCCTTAGGACAAATCTCCGAAGATAATACCATGAAGCGCAAACTTTGGAATGCACTTCAAATCCTTTTTAACATCAAAAAATAAAATGAGCTTAACTCCAGAACAGCATACTTGGGCCAGAAGATTTAAATGGATCAGCCTTATTGAAGGTATTTCTTTTCTAATTCTTTTATTGATCGCCATGCCATTAAAATACCTATTTGAAATGCCTATGGCCGTGAAAGTAGTAGGTTGGGCTCATGGCTTATTATTCATTGTTTATATCTACACAGTTTTCCCTACTGCCCATAAATTGAAATGGGGGTTCAGTAGAACCTTTTTCGCTTTAATCGCCTCAGTTTTACCATTTGGACCTTTTATTTTCGACAGAAATCTAAAGAAAAGTCAACACGTAGATTTATAGCCTATGGCTTTAATCAGTAAAAAGAAGAAGATATTCCCCATCAGTCCTGGCTTAAGAAGGTATTTGATCAAATACTCCAGAGAAGTGGATATTCCTATCCATTACCATGAACTTCTCCGATACTCCAGTTCTATCGCTTTGTATGATTCCAAGGACCAAGATACCTTATGGGAAACCGTTTTTTATGATCAGTCTGACAGGGAGGAAATTCATTTAAATGTCAAGAAGATCTACGCATTGTTGAAGGCAGGTGGCGACATGTCAGTCATGGAGCACTTATATGTTGACAGGATTGATTTATGTATTTATGGGAATACCCAGCCATTTCGGGTGAGGATAGTCAATAGAATCAATGACAACTTTGACTATTTTTACATTAAAAATGCAGACGCTTCCCGGGTATATGGATTAGAACTGGAGCACTTACTCTCTCCTAATAGGATTAGCTATTTGGTTCATAAAAACACGTTGATAGAGGAACATATTGCGGGTATTCCAGGAGATAAATTCATGCGAATTCACATGGAAGATTCGCATTTGAACCCTATTCGACTTGCCAAGGAATTTGTCAAATTTAATGAGCGATGTTTTGTGAGATTATTGGGAGATATGCATTCCGCTAATTTCGTGATTGACGTCACACCTGATTTTGAGGAAACCCATTATAGAATCCGGGCCATTGATTTTGACCAGCAATCATACGAAGGGAAAAAATCCATCTACCTACCCCAGTATTTTAAAGAAAACAACATGTTGATCCAGCTAGGGATGAAATACATCACCCCTGAGTCCATGCATCAATATCAAAAAGAAGAGAGGGCTCTGATTGCACACCGACTAAGATCCTCTCAAAAAGGAATTGATGATATCCTGAGGGCAATGGAGCATGACAAGATTTCATTGCCAGAAAACATCGATTCCTTGAAGAAGGATCTGGCGAAGCATTATTCCAACGAAAAGTTTTTAAGCTGCACTAACATGGGACAGATCTTAAGAATTAGCTTGGAACAACTGATCAAGAAATAGTCCCTTGTCAACATTTTTTATTTTTTACATGAGGAACCTATTCATCCACTGGAAAAAGCTTAACTTTTTATGAATAGATTTATCCACCACCAATTTTAAAAACCCATGAAGACACGTTTTTTTCGGGTCTGCTTCTTGGTTTATTGGCATGTCAAGCTCTTTTCGCTCAAAAAATTGACGAGGAGTATGGTGCTAAAATCCAAGAGTATACCACGGACCCAAGGTTTTTACCTTCCTCCGTTTTAGAAATTATCGATCATCCAGAAATCCCCTCGCCCAAAAAGCATTTTGGGCAAATCATTGGTTCACCAGGCATCATGCATGGGACAAAGGAAATATATGGCTATTACCAGTTATTGGCAGAAAAATCCCCGTATCTACGCATTGAGCAAGTTGAAACCACTGAGGAAGGCAGGCCTATTTATATGGTCATTATTGGTGGAGATGACAGCATGAATCGCCTGGATCATTATAAAAGCCAACTATCCAAACTGTCTGATCCAAGGATCACATCTTCCGAAGAAGCAAAAACCATTATTGCTGATTCCAAACCTGTTTATTATTTGAATGGAGGATGCATTCCACAGAAATGGGGTCTCCTGAAATGTTGATGGAATTGGCTTATCGATTAATTACCAGTGAGGATGAGGCCATCAAAAATATCAGAGAAAACCTCATATTATTGATCAACCCAGTTTCAGAACCAGACGGTAGAGACAAACAGGTAGATTGGTACCATAGATATACCAAAGCAAGAACGGAATGGGATGATGGTTTTCCTCGCTCTACTCCTTATTGGGGAAAATACGTGTTTCATGACAATAACCGAGATGGTCTACAAGTTTCACAGGGAATAACCAAAGGGATTTTTAAGATCTTCTTTGAATGGCATCCTTTAGTCATGCTTGACTTACATGAATCAGTCCCATTATTATACATTTCTACTGGCACAGGACCCTATAATGAACAAGTGGATCCGATTACCATCAGTGAATGGCAAATCATGGCAAATAGTGATATAGCCAGTCTTGCAAGTCAAGGCATGCCTGGAGCATTCACTTGGGCGTTTTATGATGGTTGGTGGCCTGGTTATGGCATATGGGTGGCAAATAATCATAATTCCAATGGCAGGTTCTATGAAACGTTTGGTAATGCTGGAGCCAACACGTATATGAGAGACCTCTCCAATGCCAGATATGCTGGAGATCCCGCTACCAGCAGAGAGTGGTATAGACCAGATCCACCAACCGAAAAAGTATATTGGTCAGCCAGAAACAATGTCAATTACATGCAGGCAGGGGTATTGGCCTCTTTGACCTATGCTGCTCATAATGGGGAACAGCTTTTAAAGAATTTTTACCAAAAAGGGGTGAATTCCATCCAAAAAGGGAAAACAGAAGGACCAAAAGCCTTTATTATTCCCAAGGAGCAGAAAGATCCAGCCATGGCTGCTTATTTGGCAAATCAACTACGTGCTCAGCATATTGAAGTTCATCAGGCTGTTTCAGGTGAAAATGAAGGCGATTACGTGGTGTTGATGAATCAACCCTATAGAAACCTTGCTTACAATTTATTAACTGAACAGAAATACCCTAAAGAGGCGAAGTTCCCTCCATATGACGACATTGCATGGACGTTGGGGTACCTCTATGGGGTGGATGTTGAAAAATCTGATAGCATTTCTTATGAGGACCAAGACCTTCAATTACTGACTGAGGAGGCGGTTTACCAAGGAGCAATTTCAGGCAATGGAAAAAATTATTTTATACCTTACCAAGCTCAAAACACCGTCTTACCTGCTTTGTATTGGTTGAAAAAAGAAAACCAAAACGCAAGCATTCAAATCATTGAAAAGGAATTTGTTGTAGATGCTGACACTCTTCCAAAGGGGTCGGTCTTCTTGGAAGGGATTTCTAACAAACAAGCAGATCAAATTGCCTCTGAATTTGGACTAGACTTAATCCAAGGAAGTCAAACACCTGATTCTGACAAGGTACATGAAGTGACTTTACCTAAAGTAGCGATATACCATACCTGGTTCAACACCCAAGATGAGGGTTGGTCCAGGTATACTTTTGAGCAAAGAGGAATTCCTTATACCTCCATCGACAAGGATGATTTAAAAGCAGGAGGATTAAAAGATAAATTTGATGTGATTTTAGTCCCTAGGGCTCGCGGAAATGGATCAAATTTTATTCATGGGGTAACTACAGAGTTTGGTCCCTTACCATTTACAAAGACCGCTGAGTATCCTTCTCACGGATACCCTGATTCCTCTCCAGATATCACGGGTGGACCTGGATTTGCCGGAATGGACAATTTGAAAAAATTTGTGGAAGAAGGCGGAGTGATCATCACTTTGGACAATTCTACCAATATGGTAGCAGAAACGGGAATTGTAAGAAACTTGGATTCTTATTCCGCTTCTGGTTTGTTTCATCCTGGCTCGGTCGTAACGGTAAAAATAAAACAATCAGAAAGTCCTGTTTTATATGGCTTCCCGGAAACCTTTCCAATTTTCAGAGGTAATGGTCCCCTCTACAGAGTAGATCTAAAGGATAGGGATATGATGCTTCTGCAATATGGAACCAAGCCCCTGAAAGACGAGATTGCCTACCAAGGACCTATCATGGGCAAACCTGACCAAGAGAACGTAGAGAAAAAGAAGGAAGAGAGTGGAAAAGATGTTCCGTATGTAAGATCGGGTATGGTAAGAAATGAACAAACCATTATTGGTCACGGGTCCATTTTCAATATACCTGTGGGAAAAGGAACTGTATTGGCATTCACTTTTGACCCATTACACCGGTATTTAAACCACCATGACGCCCCACTGGTTTGGAACGCCTTGATCAATTGGAATCATTTGAAATAGTTTAAACGACAGAGGGCATCGAGTCTTTTTCCCCAAAAAAAGGGATTGAATCTTATTTGATTCAATCCCTTTTTTTATAGAGCTACTAACTTCCTCAAATAAGCTCCGTATCCACTTTTACCAAGTTTATCGGCTTCTTTGAGCAATTGCTCCTTATCGATGAAACCATTTCGATAGGCGATCTCTTCAATGCACCCAATCTTAAGTCCCTGCCGTTCTTCAATAACTTCCACAAACTGAGCTGCTTGTAATAAGGATTGATGGGTACCGGTATCCAGCCAAGCAGTTCCCCTATTTAATATGGCAACCTGAAGCTGACCATTTTTTAAATATTCATTGTTGATATCTGTAATTTCCAATTCACCTCTAGGGCTTGGTTTAATGCTTTTTGCGATTTCAACCACTCTATTATCATAAAAATACAGTCCTGGTACCGCGTAATTCGATTTAGGCTCAGCCGGCTTTTCTTCTATACTGATGGCCTTCTGGTTCTCATCAAAAGCTACCACGCCATAACGGTGTGGATCATTCACGTGGTAGGCAAATACTACCCCACCTTGAGGGTCTGTATTTTCTTGAAGGGTTTTATGCAAACCAGACCCGTAAAAAATATTATCTCCAAGGATCAAGGCTACTTTGTCATTCCCAATAAATTCCTCTCCAATGATAAATGCCTGTGCCAATCCATCCGGACTTGGCTGCACCGCGTATTGAAAGTTACAACCCACTTGTGAACCATCTCCTAGGAGCTTTTCAAAGGCTGCATTATCATCAGGAGTAGTGATAATTAAAATATCTTTTATCCCTGCCATCATTAGGACAGAAAGTGGATAATAAATCATCGGTTTGTCGTAAACTGGCATGAGTTGCTTACTTACCGATATAGTCAGAGGGTATAACCTGGTTCCAGACCCTCCTGCTAAAATGATTCCTTTCATATAGAAATTATAAAAATCAAAAGTAGATTGAGGTGACAAAACTACAGATTGCATTACATTTTAAAAAATGACATGAAAATTCTACTAGTTTCCATTGGAACCAGAGGAGATATAGAACCATTTTTAGCCCAAGCTGAACTTTTAAAACATGCTGGTCATGAAATAATATGTCAATTCCCAGAGCAATTTCGAGAGATGACCGAAGCACTGGGATACTCTTTTTTAGGCTTTGACAAACGCTTTCTCGAAATGCTGGAAAGTCAAAGCGGAAAAGCGGTTATGGGAGGCGGAGGTGCTTTTAAACAGCTAAAGGGATATATTAATTTGATAATGAATTCTCTGAAAATCCAGAAACTGATTGTTCAGCAACAAAAAGAAGCATTGAATGACCTAAATCCTGATAAAGTTTTATTTCATGCCAAAGCCTTGTATCATTATTTGGCAGCAATGGAAAACCCTAGGAAGTTTATACTACTTTCTCCGCTCCCCTGCTTGATTCACCCTGTCAAAGAATTTCCACATATAGGATTAGCAAAATGGAAACCTTTCTCCGAAAAATGGAACATAAAATCCTATAGATTTGTCAATGGAGCCAGATATGGAGTAATGAAACGTTTACTTAAACCTTATTACGGCGATTTCTCCAAACTAACCATCAATTCAAAAACATTAAACGAATTCGAGTCCAATCATTTAAAAACACTTTATACAATTTCTCCAAGTCTATTCCCCTATCCAGATTATTGGCCTAAGTCAGCTAAAATCACGGGATATTTCTTCAGAAACCAAATGAAGAACTACCAAATCGACCCGAAATTAAATGATTGGATTAAGAAACACCCCAAGGCTGCTCTTCTGACTTTCGGCTCTATGACGAACCCAAACCCAAAGAAATATTCAGAACTTCTTATACAATTGTTGATTAAACATCAGATCCCAACCATCGTAAACCTTTCTTGGGGTGGACTTGAGAAAATAGAGGTGGATTCAGATTTAATATTTTATGTAAATCAGATACCTTATGATTGGGTATTGCCAAAAATGTACGGGATGATCCACCATGGTGGCTCAGGCACTACTCATCACGCAGCGATCAATGGCTGCGTTCAGCTGATTGTTCCTCATATCGTCGACCAATATTTTTGGAACAGAATTATTTTAAAAAGAGGTTTAGGGCCAGAAGGCCCAAGCATTCATAAAATCACTTCCAATAATTTTGAAAAGGCTTTATTGGAATTTTGGAATCAAAAAGACTTTAAAACTCAAGCTGATGCAATAGCCAAGGGTATGATCAATGAAGCATCTATAGAAAAAGTCATTAATGAAATTACTCACGATTAATTCTCCATGAAATACCTTCAATCCTATCTCTTCCTACTCAGCATGCTAATTTTTAGTTCATGCCAACAGGAAAAACCAATTGTTTTTCAGCCTTCATCAGGAGAACAATTTCGCCCGGTATATCATTTTACCCCCGAATCCTCATGGATGAACGATCCCAATGGCATGTTTTACCTGGACGGGGAATACCATTTGTTTTATCAATATTATCCTGATAGTACTGTATGGGGGCCTATGCATTGGGGACATGCAGTTTCCCGAGACCTCACTCATTGGGAGCATCTTAATGTCGCCTTGGAACCAGATAGCCTTGGATATATATTTTCAGGTTCGGCAGTGGTAGATTCTATGAATAGCTCTGGTTTAGGAACTGAGGAAACCCCTCCTATTGTAGCAATATTCACCTATCATGACCCTAAAAAAGAAAAAAGTGGAACGGTAGAGATAGAAAGCCAAGGAATAGCCTTCTCTTTAGACAAGGGTAGAACCTGGGAAAAATATTCGGGAAACCCTGTACTTCCCAATCCCGGGGCAAGGGATTTCAGAGATCCTAAAGTTCAGTTATTCCAAGGCAAGGATGGAGAGGAGTTTTGGTTAATGACTTTGGCAGTTTCAGATCATATTGAATTTTATTCATCCGAGAATTTGAAGGATTGGGAAAAGATTGGGGAATTTGGAAAAAGGATCGGTGCACATGGAGGTGTTTGGGAATGTCCCGACTTAATTCCTATGAAAACGCCTTCTGGAGAACTTAAATACGTTTTATTGGTCAGCATCAATCCCGGAGGTCCACAAAAGGGTTCAGCAACACAATACTTCATTGGAGATTTCGAAGATGGTGTTTTTACTCCAGATGATACGATGATCAGATGGATGGATTATGGACCCGATCATTATGCAGGAGTAACCTGGAGTAATATTCCAACTGATCAAGAACGAGTGGTTTTAATTGGTTGGATGAGTAACTGGTTATACGCACAGGAAGTACCTACCAAAACCTGGAGGTCTGCTATGACTATTCCAAGAAGCTTGAGTTTAATTGACATAAAAGGGACATTACTACTAAAATCTGAACCTGTCGCAGAATTAAGCCAGCTTAGAAAAAGCAGTGATGAAATAGAGGGGCAATCTGCCTTGCCTTCCGTAGCTACAGAACTTACTGTGGATATAGACAATGAGAAACCATTCCTTATCCACTTTAGGAATGAATTGGGAGAACAGTTTCGTTTCACAAGGGAAAACGGCTTGCTCTCAATTGATCGAACCAATGCTGGAATATCAGATTTCGACCCTGATTTTGCCGACATTCACTCCGCTCCCATGAGTTGGCCAGCCAAGAATTTAAGAATCTTTCTGGATGCCCACTCCGTTGAAGTATTTGTGAATCAGGGTGAGCTCGTGATGACTTCTACCTTATTTCCTAATAGTCCTTGGAAAGAAGTAATATTATCCGAAAACCTAAAAATGCTAAATTATTCTCATTAGAGAAATAGATAGGGTAAGCACCTTGATATTTTGGTTTTTATTGATGACATTTTGGAAGGATTAGACCCTAGAAATGAGCTTAAAGAACTTTTATAGCAACTTATTCAGTTCAGTTTTAGTGCTGACCTTGATGGCTATGTTAGCGCTAGGTACTTCAAGTGCTTCATTTCAGGATCTAAGAAGGAATGAGGATGGCTGGAAGAAGTCTTCCATTTCGAATTATCCATTCGCATCAAATTCTATACTAGAGGAATCAGTTGAAATCCCAAGTTTCGAAATTGACCCTAAAATTCTTGGTTCCTTCCACTCACATTGGATTCCTTCGCATTTAGACACTCGAAGTAGTCATACACTTTCCACAGCTTTCAAGAAGTCCTTACCACTTTTTGATGTGAAAACTACCTTCCTACACTTTTTCTACACTTGGTAAAGATCAGGGATACACAATAAGTCAATCGACTGTATTTCTTTTATTTAAATCTTTATCAATATCATCGTGGTACATTCAGAATCAGTGAACCTTATGGTTTCATTTTTCCTGGTAGCAGGAATAGTCATCCCTTTTGCATACACCCAATTAGATTTCAAAAACCGCTCTTTTGCCATCAATTTTCAGGAGTTTATCAATCAAAATCATCTTCACCCTTCCATCACCGAAAAATGGAAAAACCATCAAATTGGGGTTGATCAGGAACAAAATAAACTCCTGTATTATCGAAATGGACATTATCCACTTCAAACCATCATAGATCTCAATCAAGTAAAAAACATCAGTCTTCATGAACATAGCCATCTTAAAAAAATGGGGAGATCAAAACTAGAGGTGGTAGACTATGTTGGGGTAAAAATTCAATTCACAGACTCCAAACTACCCGCAAAAATGCTGGAGATTTATGATGAGAAATTAGCATCTGCATTAACAGCAGAAAGGTCTATTGCAAATAAATGGCTCCAAATTTTACAGAGTAGAATTCATAACTAGTCTACTTTCATTCCTATGAATGGTTCCCTAAAAAGGAATTGGTACTATTAAAAAATGCTTCATGGTTTATGTCGAAAATGCTCTCTGCCTTTGGCGTGAGCATTTTTTATACCTAAACTTTTCTCAAAATTTTCATTCATACTAGGTAGCTAAAAAGTTTGCCATACGTGATAAATGTTACCTTTTACTTCTTTTAACAACAATTAATTTTGAAAATGTAATCCACAAGACCCAATTCTTCGTATTAAATGTCAATTAAAAAGACTTTTACCTTCTACCTTTAATTTAAGTACTATGAACCAACAATTTACTCTACTAAAAAAAGCAGTTGAAGTTTTTCATTCCTATGGTATAAATCTCTCTGGCCAACAAAAAAATGCTCACTTTATTCAACAACTAGAAATGGATCCGATTTTTATCAACGGCCTCATTTTCGAATTGGAATATCAGCTGCATATCATTCTTCAAGACGAACTACTAGGCCAGGTGAACACTCCCAAAGACCTGATCAATTTATTGTTGAATATTCCTCAGGACAATTAAAGACCATCAATTACTCATCATGAGCTTGAATTCCTGTTAGTAAACAACAGATTTGGTTGGCTAAAAACTGCTAGTAGTAACGTATAGGGCTAAATTTGTTTAGTCAACTCGTTTGAAGATTCGGTCTTCCAAACAAATAGAATTGGGAGGGCAAATGAAATGTAGTTCCGTGAAATTTGACTTGATGCTATAATCTGAGCTCGCAGACCTTGTCTGCACCAAAACTAGCATTTCCTTGGAATCATATTGTTTACCGGCTTCCCCAACTTGGAAATAGGACTCTTGAAAAATTGAAACCACACCGTCCTCCAAGGTATATGTTCCAGAGAAATAATAATTGTATCCTAAATCCTTTGAATCTCCGGCATTCTTAATAATTCCCCAACCCAGCACATTTCCACTTGGTTTTAATTCAATGGTATGGGTCAGATCAAATGTATTTCCTTTTAATTCCATTTGGTATTTCCCTAACTCAGGTTGGCTAGGAAGTACTCCTTCTCTTTGCTCATTACATGCAAAAACAACAAAAGAACCTATTAATAATATCGCAACTAGCTGAATCCTCATTTTGGAAAAACTTTGATTAAAAGCTACGTTAATTTACTGAAAATTAGAAGTCCTGAAAAATAAAGGCTGCCTTTCCATATAAATGCAGCCTTTAACCCCTCATTACTGGAGTTTAATTAATCCTCTCAAAAGGTATAGGTGGCATGCACAAGGCATTGGGGGGACAGATAAAGGTTAACTCCTGATAATCCTCCGACACGGAATACCTATCCTCAAAGAAGTATTCTCTAATTATTTCTGTAAGCTCGTCTTTTGATACATATGAAATGTCAGGATCAGTCAATTGAAAGGTCTCTGTAAAATTGATAACCACTACGTTATCTTCCAACTTGTAGGTCCCTTCATAATAATATTGAAAACCCAAATCTTCGGACTGCCCTTTTTTCCTAGCAGTACTTTGGGCGACGACTTTCTGCCCCTGCTTCAATTCTATGATTCTTACAAAGTCCAACTCATCACTTATTTCTCTATCCGTCTTTTGGTAGATTCCCAGTATTGCTTGGCCAGGATTAAATTCATCATCCTCCCTATTACAGCCAACTGAAATAACTAGGAGGGACATTATTAAAACAAGAGTTCTTTTCATGATTGACAATTAGTAACTTTTATTAAATATAATATTCAAACAATTGGCATTGGGAGGACATATACTATGAAGTTTCTGGAAATTATCTTCAATAGAAAATTGATCCCAAACCTGCCTCCCATCTTTATAAACAAGATTATCCTTGGAGTCAAAAAAGGATCCTTCATCCTGCGTTTGGAATGTTTCAGACCCAGTGATACTCACGATACCCTCCTCTATTTTATAAGAACCATGAAAGTAGTAACGGTACCCCAAAATCTGATTCGTCCCTGATAAACTAGCCACCCCTTCCCCATAGACTAGCCCATCTGGGTTGAATTGTAACCTGTCTACAAAGTCCAGCTCATAATTATTCCCCACATTTTTCATATTGAATTCATAGGAACCAACTAACTCGTTTATTGGACCTATCTCATTTTCTTGGTTACAACCGCAACATGATAACGCGATTATTCCTAAAAAAAGTAATTGTTGTTTCATCCTGAATGATTAAAAATTTAACAAAACCTATTTTTACATGGTATATGCTCCACATGGTATAATTACTAACGCAGTCCTGCCTAACAACGCAACACATTTCAAGAAAAAACTAATTTTTATTTCGTTGGTACTTGTATTTTTGAGGATGGAAAAAAGATCTCTACCGGGCAGCATTCGAAAAAACATCCATATTGGAGACGAAGTGAGCATTGTACAGAAGCATCACCAAAGAACCGGTGAAATTACGGAAGGTTTTGTCAAGAGAATTCTAACAAGCTCCCCAACCCATCCCCATGGGATAAAAGTACTGCTAGATACTGGAGAAGTAGGACGGGTAAAGGAAGTATTCCCAGAGGAAGATTAACTGGGGCGATAGGTTACCTGAAGTCCCTTCAAAAAATTCCTTAACACCTGATCCTTGCAATCTCTATATTGGCTTTGAGTAGGGTTTCTGAAAAATGCGCTCAGTTCGTGCTTTGAAAGTCGAAAGTTTACAGACTTCAACATGTTCAACATATCCTCATCAATTAAACTCAACGCAATTTTCAATTTCCGAAGAACCTGATTATTACTTAGACTTTTTTCAATAACAGGATCTTTACCTTCCTGTTTCCCTCTTTTTAGGATAATGAATCCATTTAAAAAAGCAGCGAGATCCTTATCATACAAAGGCTTAAAATCCTCGTCATCCTCCTTTTTCAACCAATTTGAAACAGTAGGTCTGTCTACTTCATGCCCTGCCATACCAAAGATTTCAATCATCAAAAAATCATTGATGTCAAAGGTATAGCGAAGACTTCGAAAGATATCGTTATTACTCATAAGCTTAAATCTGATTCAAAATAAGGGAATAAAAACGACCTATCATAGTTTTAGGATAAGTTGAAATTCGAATAAAAAGCAAGTTAAAATGCTTCTTTAATAAAATGCTTCATTTGGATTTTGCGGAATGGCCAACGCTTATGAAAGGATCAACACCATTAATTTATCCTTTTCGGTTTCTAGTCTTGAATTTTCCATTTCTCTGTATTTCACAGAAATTACACCAGCAATTTCTAGTTCAAATCCTGCTCTAACTGTTCCAATGTTTTCCCCTTGGTTTCCGGTAAAACCAAATACACCACTACAAATCCAAATGCACAGATCAGTCCATATAGCCAAAAGTTATTTGCCCAACCGAGATTTTCCTTGATGGCTGGGAAAAAGTAGGTAAGGGTAAAATTTCCTAACCAATGAGCCAATGCCCCAATAGAAATTGCAGCACCACGAATTCTTGTAGGGAAAATTTCTGACAACACCACCCATAAAAGTGGAGCTAAGGTAAAAGAGTAAAACATCACATTGGTCAACACTAAAAGTACGATTACCAATCCTCCCTGATCTACTGAAAACGAGTATCCAATTAAGCCATATAGGATAGACATGGCGCCGGTCCCAATTAATAGTAGCTTCTTCCTTCCGAATCGATCCACCGTAAAAATGGTAATGAACACAGACAAAACCATGACTCCACCTATTACCACAATATTTAACATCATCTGCTTTAGGTTATACCCAGCTGCCTGAAATATATCTGCTGCATAATAGATGACTACATTCACTCCAGACCATTGCTGAAGAAAAGCCAAGAAAATCCCTATTCCAATCAACTTGGGAAGTGGTTTTTTTAACAAATCCTTAAAATGAACTTTCCCCAAATCCCCTTGATGAAGAGTGTTTTTGATATCCGCTATGGAGACTTCGCTATAGTACTTTCCTCCTATCTTTTCCAATACCTTTTTTGCATTGTTCACCTGGTTATTTTTAACCAACCAACGCGCACTTTCAGGTACCAAAAACATCAATAAAAAAAACAGGAGTGCAGGAATGATCTCTGCACCAAACATCCACCTCCAAGCCATCTGACCACTCCAACTTGCAGCAATGACTTCGAAACTTGCGTTCTCAGGTAAACTGGTATCTATCAAGGATATTTGCCAATTACATAACTGGGCTAACAATACTCCAACCATCACCAGCAATTGATTAATGGTTACAAACATCCCTCGCTTTTCAGGAGGTGAAATTTCTGCAATGTAAAGCGGTGAAAGATTCAGGGCGATACCCATCGCTACCCCACCTACGATCCGATAAGCATTAAACCACCAGAAGGTCTCCGATAATGCGGTTCCTAATGCAGAAAGTGAAAATAAAAACCCAGAAAATATCAGTAATCTTTTCCTTCCTAATTTATCGCTTAGGATAATACAAAGAATGGCTCCAACCATACAGCCCACCAAAGCCGAACTTTGTCCCCAGCCTTGGTCACTGGTAGAAGTAATATTGAAATACGGCTCATAAAAAGGTTTAGCACCGCCTATCACTACCCAGTCATAACCAAACAAAAAACCACCTAGGGCAGCAGTCAGACTGATTAACCAAATATAGCGTTGGTTGTATTGGAATTCTGTTGAGTTATTCTGTTCTAGCCCCATTTCAAATCATATGTTTCTAAATCTTCCTTTTGCAAAGGGTGAAATTTAGGTAAAATTTCACATGACCATCCTTGACTGTCTGTAGTTCAAAAAAACCTGGAAGTAATTACACCTTCACGTTCTTCCAATTTCCTTTTTTAAAGAAATACAAGGCAACTAGCGCATGAAATGAATGGGCAAATGAAATGGCAATGAAAATCCCTAAATACCCTAAACCAAATGGAAATGCAAGAAAATAAGCCAAGGGTACTTCTAGGAACCATAGCACTCCTATGTTGATGTAGGCGGGAGTTTTGGTGTCACCTGCCCCATTAAAAGCTTGAGTCAGCACCATGCCCACTGCAAAAAACACATAGCCCAATACAATGACCCAAAGTCCCTGTGCAGCAATATCCCTAACTTCTGGAATATCCGTAAAAAAACCAGCCAGTTGTTGATGGAACAAGAGATAAATTCCAGTTACAGACCCCATAAAAATCACAGTATATCTTGTAGTAAGCCAAACCGATTTCTCAGCTCGTTCCACTTCTTTCGCTCCAAGATTTTGTCCCACCAATGTAGCAGCTGCCCCAGATAATCCCCAAGCTGGCATGAGGGTAAACATTAACACACGAAATGCAATGGTATATCCAGCCAAGGAAGCAGAGCCAAACTCTGCATTCATTCTGGTCAAGGCAATCCAAGAAACTGAGTCGATCAAAAATTGCCCCATCCCTCCAATGGCAATATCCATGATCTTTTTGATGATCGCCCAGGAAACCTTAATATTCTCTTTTAAAATGGTCAACTTATGCTTTCCATTAAAAAGATGATACAATTGATATAATACCCCCAAAGACCTTCCTAAAGTAGTAGCGATGGCCGCCCCTTCCAATCCCCAACCTTGCCAGCTCCCAATACCAAAAATAAAAAGTGGGTCCAGAATTATATTGAAACCATTGGAAATCCAAAGTGATCTCATGGCATGATGAGCTTGACCAGCCCCTCTAAATGCCCCATTCAAAAGAAATAAAAGCATGATGGCTATATTCCCGGCAAAAATCACTCTGGTAAAACCAACGCCCGATTCAATCACATCAGTTTCGGCCCCCATCAATCCCAATATATCCGGTGCAAATACCCATCCTACCAGCCCCAGAAATACTGCGATTGTTCCTCCTACTAATAACAGTTGAAACGCAGCCGCTCCAGCTTCCCGGTATTCTTTCTCACCAAATCTTCTGGCAATCAAAGCGGTGGCTGCCATGCTGATACCAAAGCCCATCGCATAGACGATAATAATGACGGATTCAGTGAGACCAACCGTTGCGATGGCATTTTCACCCAATTTGGCAACAAAAAATATATCCACGATGGCAAACAAAGATTCCATCATCATCTCCAAAATCATGGGGATGGCTAAAACAAAAATGGCTGTTTTAAGTGAAAGTTTGGTGAAATCCTGTTCTTTCCCTTGTATTGCCTCTTTGATGAGATTCCAACTACTCATTAGAAAAGATTTAAAAATTTGATTGCGCAAGAAAACTAAAATTTTGCTAGTTAAAAAGAGGACAGTCGTTTTGAAATCGTTGAATTTGCCTGTAATTCTAAAAGTCTATTAAAAGCATAGGAAGGAAAAACGGAGGATCAAAACACTGTCTTAGACAGAAAAATCTTCAGATAGTCATATTTATTTGTCTAATATCAAGACAAATAGAAAAAATCTCAAAAATCAATTGAAAAAGGCTTCATAAAGGGCTTTAAAGTTGCTATTATTACTCTATGGCAGCATTTGCCCGTCAACCTAATATTACAATTTTAAACAAAAAGCTATTATGAGCAGATTTAAAGAAATGCAAGACCTGGTTAATTCTCTTGAATCAGATTTTGAAAAATTCTATGAGGGAGGTAACAAAGCTGCAGGTACCAGAGTAAGAAACGGTATGCAGGCTATTAAAAATCTTGCACAGGAAATCAGAGCAGAAATTACTGCAATGAAGAACGCTGCAAAGTAAACCCAATAAAAAGCCCCGTGATTTAATTACCACGGGGCTTTTTCTATCTATGGAAGATTTTTATAAACTATCTATGAAACTTTTCACTTCTTCCTTGGCCTTGCCAGTCTTTTTGAATAATTCCAATCAATTGGTCTTCTTGAGCCTCTTCGAATAAAAGATCGTCTTCGGTAACTTCAGCATATTCTTCCTTGATTTTACCTTTGATCTCGTTCCAGTTTCCTTTTGCTTTATCTTTAAATGAACTCATAATTTCTGTTTTTAAGTAAACTAATTTATTTGCTATGAGTAGTTCACAAGTCATGCCTAAATCCTTGAGCAATCAAATCAAATCATACACCCCTGATTTTCAGGGGATAAACAGTGTTTAACTAATTTTCAACCAAAGTTCTACGTACCGCTTCTTAGAATTAAAGTAACAAATTGGGGAATTTCATTCTTCATTTATTCTATTCAACATGAAGTTTGAAGTGGATAAAGTCAGAGGGAATAGGTTCTAACCCTAGCTCGCGCATGAGCATGGCAATTTGCCCCCTATGATAAGTGGAATGATTCACAATATGAGTAAGCACATCTCTCACAAAGCTTTCAAAAGAGGCACCAGTAGAATTCTTATACTTAAACTTATTATCCAGATCAGTGTCTCGTAGAATTTCCAAGGTCGATACAAGATTGAATTGATCCTTTTTGGCAAATTCTTGTATTGGAAATAAATCCCAGGATTTACAAGGATCTGGAATCCCTTTAATTCTTGCATTCCAAATATGATGGGCATTCACTATATGGCATGTTAATTTCATAATTTTTGGACTTAACTGACTTGTTATTGTTTCAAAAGAAGTCGCCAATTTCAAATTGATCTGGTGATTGTAATTGAAAAAATCACGATAGAAGGCAGAATTATCCATTGATTTCATACTTGGTAAATAATTAATGGGATATAAATTTGATGATTCTTTTAAGAATTCAAGCCCCTCCAAAAAATATTATTGATTATCTTTAATTATGAAAGAAAGTGCTCCTTTTCGTAAAGCAAACTTTTTTCACCCATATACCATTGGTTTTAAATCATTTAAATAAAGAGATCACCAAAAGTAAAACCCAATTCTCACTAGGAGAATTCATAATTTAAGCATGAATATTTTAGTTATAGACATCGGAGGCTCCAATATTAAGATCTTAGCAACCGGTCAGCCTGAAAGAATTAAAATACCTTCAGGGAACAATTTTTCTCCGGAGGAAATGATTCCTCTTATAAAAGAAAATGCATCCAATTGGAAATATGATGTGGTATCAATAGGTTTTCCAGGTATCGTAAAGAACAATAAAGTAATCACAGAGCCAGTCAATTTGGGAGACGGTTGGAAAAGGTTTGATTTTGAAGCTGCTTTTGATTGTCCCGTAAAACTAATAAATGACGCTGCCATGCAAGCCCTAGGGGGTATGAAAACAAAAAGATGTTATTCCTGGGACTCGGTACCGGATTAGGAACTGCCATGGTAGTCAATAAGACAATTATTCCTTTGGAAGCTGGTCACTTACCTTATAAAAAGGGGACTTTTGAAAATTATGTAGGAAAAGAGTTTTTAAATAAGAGTGGCTCAAAAAAATGGGAAAAACATGTTTATAACTGTATTGAAAAGTTCTCACATGTATTCCAACCTGATGATATATTACTAGGAGGAGGAAATTCTAAATTATTGTCTTATGTTCCTGAAGGATGTAGATTAGGTACAAATCAAAATGCATTTAAAGGTGGTTTCCGTCTTTGGGAAGAGGATTTTAATATCTAATACTAAGCTAATTTGATTCGGCCAACTCCCTATTTATTACCTTATTTATGATTTATTTAAATTCTAACTATTTTTTTATGTAACTCTATATGAATATCAAACTATAACAATTGCATTTCATATTTAGAATAGTATTTTTCGGAATAAAATTTTGATTATTCCAATTTTACTCTTAGATTTTAAACTTTCCTATTGAAATCTTATAGCAAATCTTTAATTCTATGAGTTAATAATTACTTTGATTTCAAAGGCTATCATAATTCACCCATATTGTAAGCCAATTATGAAATTAGGAATTTTAGGAGGAACTAACCTGTCTAGAACTTTAGGTAAAAAGTATATTGATGCAGGGATCCAGGTAGTTTTTGGAGTTAGAAGTGATTTTGATACTGAAATTACTGAATGGAAAATATTAAATAAATTTTTTGATCGGATTTGTCCTTATGAATCAGCAATTATTCAATCTGATATAATTCTTATTTGTTGTGAGAATGACTATCTAAATGAAATATGTGTTGCATTAGAGAAAGTGGATTTGGAAGATAAATTGATTATAGATTGTACTAATAATAAGCATTGTTTAGACACTAATAATCAATCAAATACTGCTATCATTAAAAAATCGGCTCCCAGTAATCTGGTTTTTAAAGCATTTAATAATCTAGGATTAGATTACCCTCAATCCGATATCCTTGGAATAATAAAGGAAACGTATTTTTGTGGGGAAGGAACTATTGAAAAATTGCGTGTTAAAAGGCTTATCGAACTGATAGGGTATAAAGCAATTGATGCAGGTCAGATTGATAATGCTTATTTATTAGAGGCATTTTATCAATTAAGTAAAGAAATAACCTGGCAAAAAAAGGAACAATCTAATTATCATTTTAAGCTGATTTCAGTCTAGAAATATACGTAAATCAAATTAGATAAGATTTTTATAAATTATCTATTCTACCCTTAACAACATCTTATGAATAATTTTTTAAAAAAGGGATATTTACCCTATCTAATTTCAGGAATCTTAATACTATTATCCTTCTTTAACCCTTTTTATAATAGTGCCATCTCGTTTGAAGATAAAGCTTCTAAAGAAATCTCCGAAAGCATCCTATTATTAGAAGAAATTGAAACATTGACCATTCCATTAGCTGAAACCATCCCTTTCCTAAAATCATGGGCACATACGTATGAAAACGATTTTGACAAATTGTTGAGTTATTTAAATTTTGCTGATTTATTAATGCTCTTACAATTAGGAATATTAAAATTAAGCGAATGGTGGGTATTTAAATTAGTTTTGGTTATAAGCTTTTTAGGCTTATTTACCAACTATACAAAAAGCATCTGTAAAAACTTATTAATTATTGGGCTATTAATAACACCAGGTTTAGGGATATACACCCAATTGTTATCGAGTTTGTCTAATCAAATGGAAATTGATTTAGGTGCTGACTTAAAGTCAAATTTATTAGCTACAAAAGACTCAATCAATACAAAAAAGAACTTCATAAATCCTCTTTAGAGGCATTGAAAGCTCATCAAAAATCCAAAAACAAAGGAAGGTTAAACCTTTTTGATAAGGTGGAAGATGAAGCCATCAATATAGGGGATTCCATTGTAGACGATATTGATCAAGCAGGAAAAGACCTACTGGATGTCTTGAGATTTGCTGGCCACCACGGCTTAGAGCTAGCAGTTTCTTTAATGAGTAACATTCTCATTATTTTTGGAATATTACCAGTGCTTTTTTGGTACCTCATGTCCCTGGCTCTCCAACGTTTGTTTCAATTTGATAAGCCACTCCAAGAAATTGATAAGAAGCTTGAATCCATTCAAAGTATTACCAAATCATGAATTATCGCAATACAACCACTTCATTGGTTATCATTTCACTATTGATATGGTCTTGTTCAAAAAAACAGGCTACCGTTCAAGAAAGCGTTCCAAAGCCAACTCCGGTTACAGACAGTGTAGAAGTGAAAAAAACTTCCCAGATATTAGGCATAGACGTTTCCCATTTCCAAGGCGATGTCAACTGGCCAAAAGTAAAAGATGCCAAGATCACATTTGTTTATGATAAAGCTTCTGAAGGGAAATCCTTTAAAGATCCTGATTATGCCGAAAATAAAATTGGAGCCCATCAAAATGGAATAGCACATGGGTCTTATCATTTTTTCACTTCAGATGCAGACGCTATTGAACAAGCAAATTTATTTATCAGCATCATCGATTATGGACCTGGAGATATGCCTCCGGTTTTGGATTTAGAGCAGGGAGGAATAAAAGGTGAAATCAATCCAACAACTTTTCAATCTGAAGTGTTAAAATGGCTAAATCATGTAGAATCTAAACTTGGAGTAAAACCCATTATTTATACCAATCACGTATTTGGAGATCGATATCTGACTCATGAAGACTTTTCAAATTATCATTTATGGATTGCAGAATACGGAGTTCAACAACCAACCATTCCTAAAACTTGGAGCGATAGGGGTTGGTTAATCTGGCAAAGATCTGAAAGGGGCACCATTGAAGGAGCCATTGGTCAGGTAGACCATGATTTATACAATCCTACCAAACCATTTGAAGTCATAAAAAAATAGGCTCAATACATATTGAGCCTATTTTTTTTGGATGTATTTGAATTTCTACCAAATCAGGACTTGATTATTTGATCTTCTATAGTTGTCTCGGAACAGGTTAAATACGGCAGTGAACTCATGTGTGTTGCCCGGTAAATTATACCCACCACCTGTAGAAAACTCATATAGGTATCCGATTCTTAGCCTGTTGGTCAAGATCCCTAATTGTGCATTGGTTGCATAGTTTATCCTATGGCCCATTCCAACCCATACCCGATCCATCAAAAGGGCTTTCAAATTAAATTCCAGGTTGTCTTTCATGTCTTTTTGACTCCTGTAAAATGCATTGAAAATCACCCCTAAATTTTCACTTATAGATTCTCTATAACCTGCCTGAACCATAATGGCTGTAGGGTAGCCATCCATAAACTCATCTCCAGAAGTAATCTTCCCACCTGCTACTCTATGCATTCCATAGGAAACATAATATTTGGCATGGGTCAACGCAATACCTAGATTAAAGTCTACCACATTCATATTAGAAAATTGGCCAATATATTGACCTAAGGTGGGGTCATTTTGCTCTTCAGTACTCAAAGAATTCCCATCTAATCTAATACTCTGGTAGTTTAACCCCACACCCAAACGTAAGTTATGATGTTCAGTCAATCTCACTCTTGAAGCGTAAGAAAGCAATAATTCGGTTTCTCTAAATGCTCCATAAGTATCATACAACATATTTGCAGACACCGCATTCTTACCCATCAATGCTGGGTCTTCCTCACCTCCAAGTTCTCCAAAATCCAATTCTGCGGATATAAAATAAGTCTTTGGAGCTCCCTCAAATCCTGACCATTGATTTCTTACGAAGCCTCGGATTGTACTCCCTTCATATCCTGTCAACGCAGGGTTGAAGTAACTTTGAAAATGGCTGAAATTGGAGATGTGTTTTCTCGACTGAGCCTCTGCAGTAAATGCTACTGAAAGGACTAAAAAAACCATTGCGATATTTCTGATATTCTTTTTCATTGCAAAATTGAAATGTTTAAAAATTGGGCAACCGGGTTTTTTACGCCCCGGTCACCCAGATTCAGTCTTATTCTATTGTTTTAACAGGTTCAATACACCTCTTCTCACCTCACCTGTTTCTGCTACTTCTATGATCCAGAAGTAAGCCCCAACAGGTAACGATTTACCATCGAAGGTACCATCCCAACGGATATCTGGGTTCTCTGTATAGAACACCCTGTTACCTCCTACTTCCATGATCGAGATCCTTACTCCTTGGTAATACCTCAAGGCAGGAACTCCCCATGTATCATTGACTCCGTCATTATTCGGTGTAAATGTGTTTGGAACATCCAGCTGGCCAAGAGGAGTTCTCTGTCTAGTGATCTGGAAGGATTTCTCAAATACGTTTCCTCCTCGGTCGATCACTTGAAGAGTGATAGTAAATTGGGTCTTACCCTGTGCTCTACCTGCACTGCTCCAGAACAATATACCATCGATCACTTCGAAGTAGTCATTGTCTTGAACTCCTTCAGGTAAACTTAAAGTATGTACATCATCCGTAGGATCTATTACGGTAAATACCCCTATCTCTTGGAAGAATACCGCTGGAAGTCCAATGAAGGTATTTTCACTTAAGGTTACATCAGTTGGAGCAGGCTTGGCCAATACTGTAAGCTCCAAGACTGGCTGAAGTCCCTGAGGGTTAAATACCCCGTCTGGTAATTCCACCGTTCCCAAATAATTCACGGTACCTGATACCAATGGATCATATCCATTGAGATCCCAGATCACAGGGAAGTTGACCACCATTCCTTCTGAAGTGATTCCTACCACTTCTGTTGGAACTTTTAGATCTCCTACTTCTGTGCCCCACAACGCTTCCAACGTCTGATCTACAAATTCAACTACGGCTTTGTCATCCACATAATCAGGAATACCATTTCCATCTTCATCTGGGAAGTCCTCTGCATCATCCGGATCTGTTCCTTGCTGCTCTTCTATATAATCAGGAACTTTATCTCCATCAGTATCCAAGTAATCTCCGGAATTTGAAGGATCTGTTCCCTGCTCATCTTCGACAAAGTCTGGAACTCCATCCCCGTCCAAATCTTGATAATCCATTGGATCTTCTGGATCCGTTCCTTGTTCTTCCTCTACTTCATCTGGAACTCCGTCACCATCGGTATCACCACTGATAATCTCGAATTCTGCACCTGTAAAGTCAATGAGGTAATTGGTACCTGCATTGAGAGATCCTAAAAGAATATCGTACATACCTACACTTTCACCTGCAGTTCTTTCAAGAGTACCTGTCAAGATACTTTCATCATCACCTTCTCCAAATCCAGTAGCAGAATAGGTCAACTCAGGATCAGATTCGCCATACAGTTTGCTTTGTCCTGAATCTGCCACTATTTCCAGCGTTGCAGGAGTAATCGACAATTCAGCGGTCAAGTTAAATGAAGTGAAGTTTGAACCAATGATGGTAGCCGTCACTTCCTGGCTTCCCACTTCTGTTCTACTATTGTTGGTATAGGTCACATCGGATCCAGCTGGAAGTTCTCCACTTATTGCTAGGGACTTGGAAGTACCATCATACACGAAACTACCATCGTTGAACGTGATTCCAGTTATCGTAGCAGGTGTAATGGTTAAATCTGCTGTCAACACCAGCGAATTGTAATTTGAACCGGAAATGGTAGCTGTCACTTCCTGACTTCCTACATCCGTTCTGCTGTTATTGGTATAAGTAACATTTGTTCCAGTTGGCAGAGCTCCGCTAATTGATAGGGACTTGGAAGTACCATCATACACGAAGCTACCATCGTCAAAGGTCACCCCTACGATCATCGCTTTGCTTATCGTAAAGTCGGCACCTGTAAAGTTGATGGCATAGTTGCTTCCTGCATCCAGGGTGCCAAGACTAATTGCATAGCTTCCCACATTCTCACCAGAGGCTCTTACAAGTGCACCCGTTAGAATACTTGTATCATCTCCGTTTTCAAAACCAGAAACCTGATAGGTCAATACCGGATCAGCAGTGCCAAAAACTTTACCTTGTCCAGCATCTGCCACCACATCTAGTACTTTCTCAGCAATCTCAAAGTCTGCTGAAGTAAAGTCAATGATATAGTTGCTGCCTGCATCCAAACTACCCAAGGTAATTGCATACAATCCAACATCCTCCCCTGCTACTCTGCTCAAGGCACCGGTCAATACAGAGGTATTGTCCCCATTACCAAAGTTAGAGGCAGTATAGCCCAGTACTGGATCAGGTGATCCATACACCTTAGCCTGATTCGGATTAGCTACAATACTCAACGTTCGAGGTGTAATAGTGAAATCAGCACCAGTGAAGTTGATCGTATAATTTGAGCCAGCATCCAGCGTACCCAAATTGATCGCATAAGCTCCAACATTTTCTCCCACTGCTCTGGCCAATACTCCACTAAGGACTGCCTCGGTGTCGCCATTTTGTAAACCGGATACCTGGTAAGTGAATATTGGATCTGCATTTCCGTACACCTTGGTCTGACCGGCATCGGCAGTAATACCCAAGGTAGCAGGAGTAATTTCAAAGTCTGCAGAGTTGAAGTTAATGGTGTAATTAGATCCTGCATCAATTGTTCCTGGCTGAATCGCATACATTCCCACATCTTCACCCGCTATTCTGATCAAAGACCCTGAGATAACCGATTCTGTATCCCCATTCTTCAATCCACCCACTGAATACGTGAATACTGGATCAGCCGCACCATATACCTTGGTCTGGCCTGCATCCGCAGTGATATCCAAAGTAGCAGTTGTGATTTCAAAATCTGAAGAGTTAAAGTTGACCGTATAGTTTGAACCTGCGTCTATGGTGCCTGGTTGGATCGCATAATTTCCTACGTCCTCTCCGGCGGTTCTTATCAGAGCACCGGTAACTACAGCTTCGGTATCTCCGTTTTTAAGTCCATTTACGGTATAAGTGAATACTGGATCAGCATCTCCATATACTTTGGACTGGCCTGCATCCGCTGAAATATCAAGTGAAGCAGGGGTGATCTCAAAATTCGCAGGAGTAAAGTTGATGGAATAGTTTGGACCCGCATCTAGGGTTCCTAGTTGAATAGCATATGTTCCGACATTCTCCCCAGCCAGCCTGGTTAAAGCACCGGTGAGAATCGTCTCATCATCCCCACCCTCAAATCCGGTAGCAGTAAAGGTATATACAGGATCTGCATCTCCATATACTTTGCTTTGACCCGGATCTGCAGTAATACTCAATACCTTTGGAACCACCACAATAGTCACTTCTACGTTTACTTGAGATGGATTGCCATTGACATCAGTAACGGTGTAGGTAATAGTATTTATTCCTTCATCATTTCTATCAAAAATAGTTTGACTTAATACCTGTGACTGGATTCCACATGCATCAGTGGAACCTTCATCAATCATGGCAGGCGTCAAATTAACTGTGCCAAATGCATCCACATTCAAGGTAATAGCAGCTTTAGCCAGAATTGTTGGTCCGATCAAATCTTGAACCAAAACATTTGTGACTGCGAAATCAGAATTCCCTGCTTGATCCGTTGCAGTTACCGTAACATTGTTAATTCCAACATCGGAACAGTTAAAATCAGTTTTATCTAATGCTAATTGGATATTTCCGGATGAAGAGTAATCATCCGTAACCGGGGTGGCCAAAAGATCAGCAGCTGTGATCGTTGGTGCATTACCATTCACATCCAATTGAAGTGCTAAACCATTGATCAAAATTGGAGTTGGAGCCAAGATATCAATAGTCACTTGTATGCCTGCTGATGCAGCACTTGTATTGCCAGCGAGGTCAGTAGCAGTAGCCGAAATGCTATGGATTCCAGAAGACAAGGTCGAAGAGGTAATTGACCAGTCGCCAGATCCATTAGCCGTCGTGGAACCTACATTGCCATCTATATTACTGGTCAGCGTGACAGTGGAATTTGGTATTGCAGTCCCCTCGAATGTAGGAGTTACATCATTGGTAATATCATCAGAATCACTGATACCTGAATCACTAGCTGCACTCAAATCAGGTACGCTTGGAGCTGCAGGTGGGGTTTGATCTAATAAAGCTGAGTTATCAGAGACAGTTGCCCCATTGTTACCTGATCCATCTTTAAGGTACACAGATACTGTCAAGGTTCCATCCACCAAGGAAGAAACATTCACGGAAATTGCTTGTGAATTATTAGTTACCAAGGTAGTGCCGGAAACTGTTGCAGTGTTTCCATCACCTGAACTTGAAATGGAATAGAAAGCGGTAGCGCCAATTTCACCATTTGACAAAGTAAATGAAGTATTACTTGCCTCAGATGCATTGATAAGCGCATCATCCCATGCTACGGAGTACCCGGTCGGCGCCCCCACATCTTTATTGGCTGTATTCGAAGCATTTCCTCCTTGATTTCCTGCTGGATCTGTCAAGTAGACCGTCAGGGTTACTAAACCATCCGATAAGCCAGATAAATCATAGCCCGCTCCCCCATTACTAAAGGTTTGGTTTGCAGAGGTCACCAATTCGGAACCTGAAACAGGAGTACCTCCTCCATCACTTGTAAATGAGTAACTCAACGTCGCCCCTGTTTCCAATCCTGTTCCAGTGAACTCAATAATAGTCTGATTAATGGAATTGATCTGAGTTTCTCCTAATAAGTCAATGCTTACAGCATACCCCGAAGGATCCACAGTATCCTTATTTTTTGTATCAGTGGCAGGGGAACCAACATTTCCAAATGCATCTTCCAACGTGGCTGACAACGTGATAATTCCATCTCCCAATCCACTTAAATCAATTCCAGTAATTTGGTCTGATGCGGTTGCAATGGTGCCTGAACCAGATACGGTTCCTCCTCCACCGGAACTGTTGAATTGATAATTATAGATAGCTCCCAATTCTGCACTCGCAAAAGTGAAACTAGCGGCGGTTTGATTGGAATTATTAATTGCGCTCTGATCGATTGCAACTGAGTATCCAGCTGGTGGACTTGCATCTTCATCGATGATGGTAATGGTCACTTGATTTGGAGTTCCCTCAATCGCATTCGTTGGAGTTTCCATATCGATGATTATTGTCTCACTATTTTCCTCAATACCATCAAATTGAGAAGTTACACGGATACTATCCATGATTTCTCCAGGTGAAATCGTGATGGTAGAGCCGGTAATGCTATAATCCGTACCACCTCCAGATGCGGTTCCACTAAAGGATAGAGGTACTGTTACAGTCGTCCCTGCAACTACATCCAAAATTGCCCTCACATAAGCTTGACCACCACTCTCGTCTATTATTGGATTATAAATATTCAATACCTCCAACGTTGCCGTTGGCAGAGGGTCATCATCAACTATGGTATAAGTCAATTGTTGAACTCCATCTTCATTTCCATTGGTAACACTTGTAATATCAATGATTACTGTTTCATTTCCTTCGTAAAGAGCATCTGGAACATTGGTCAAACTAATAGAACCTGTGGTATTACCTGGAGTTATTGTAATTGAGGTACCAGTAGAAGCATAATCTACTCCACCTCCTGTGGCAGTTCCAGAGAATCCCAAGTTAACTGTTACATCTGAGCCGAAGCTGTTTGACAGGGTTGCAGTAATCACAACAGGATCGGCAACTGACTCAGCTTGTGCAATAGTCACACTTGAAAGGGTTACACTAGGTATTGGGGTTACTACATCAATATTGATCGTTCCAAAATTAACGGGAACACCTCCACCAGTTCCTGTATTTCCGTTATCATTTGCCGAAATACTAAGCGTGGCCGCATTATCCCCTGTGGATCCTGGCGCATTGGTGTATTGAATGCTGGAAGCACTGTTTAGGAAGTTTTCTATAGCAGCAGCTGTACCCACCAAGTTCATTGCTCCTGGAATTGGGAAGCTTACCGCGACATCCGCTGTACTTGTTGCAGACAACGTTCCTCCTGAAACTAAGAAGGATAACGTGACATTGCCTGAGCCTGAATCTACGTCTCCAAAAGTAGCTGAGGAAAGATCCAAATTACTTGCAACCCCGTTTTGAACCGAAATATCGGTAGGTAACCCAACAAAGGTAGGATCATCATTGACTGGGGTTATATTGATATTGAAAGAACCAATTTCAACTCTTGTTCCTCCGCCTGTTCCGGTATTTCCATTATCATTTGCTTCCAATGTAACCAATGCCGCATTTACACCTGCCACATTTGAAGCTGGATTATAAACAATGTTTGAGTTAATGCTAATATAGGCTTCTATAGCAGCTTGAGAACCAGTTATAGATATGGTAGGAAATGCATTGCCTGCAAGAGTTACTGGAATTCCTCCTGGGGCAGCTAAAGAGAATGTCCCACTTGAAGTAGTGACAAATAACACTACCTCACTGGAACCCGCATCAATATCAGAAAAAGTACCATTGGATAGTGCCCCAATTAAGGAACTTCCACTTGCATCTTCCAGAACAGTAATGGATGCAGGTAAACCAGAAAATGTCGGATCATCATTGACTGCTTGGATATCAAAGGTTACTGAAGCAACATTTGAATCAACAGAACCATCATTTGAGATAAAGGCGATAGTTCCTGCATTTGTTCCAAACAAATTCGGAGTTGGGGTAAATGTCGCTGCATCCAATGGCAGAATTGATAGCTGCCAAAGTACCTGATGCGGTGAAATTTGCAGAACCATTTCCTGAGCCACCAAATGTGATGCCTGTCGTACCAATGGTAACTGTTCCTCCAGTAATGTTGAACGAGACTGTTTGGTCATCGCCATCCACATCAGCTACTTGAATGTCATCTGCCAAGGAAACCGTTACATCCTCACTAACTGTAGGTGCAGTTGGCGTGGTGGCTGTTGGTGCATTATTGATCAACTTCGTTGAGGTATCAGTTACTTCCGCTCCCTCATTTCCAGATGGGTCTGTTAAGGTAGCCGTAAGGGTGACTGTTCCAGCGCCTAAGCCACTTAAGTCAATTCCGGTAATCTGATCGATGGCAGTGACCAATGTACCACTACCAACTACAGGAGTACCTCCTCCATCACTTGTAAATTCATAATCATAGGTAGCTCCAATTTCGCCCCCACCAAATGTAAAGCTAACATTTCCAGCATTGGCAGCTGTGATTGGATCTTGATCTATCGTAACAGTATATCCTGTAGGGGCATCAAAATCCTTACAGAACTGAAGATTATCTACTGCCATGTAACTAAAACTACCTCCAATTTCAATTTCTAACCCATCCACAAAAGTTCCAGAATTATCTGAACCTCCCTCGGAAGAAAAGTCAACGTAGAAGAAGCCATTGTTAGAAGAGAAATCCGTAGGGAATCCGGTAGACTTGGTAATGGTGTAGACGGTCCCACCATCTTTGATTCCTCTGATGGTTAAGGTTCCATCATCAGTAGGGTTTGGACTTGAACCAGCCTCAGAAGATAAGAAGAATGCGATTTGACTAAAAGTAACAGGTATATTATTAGATAAAGTATAAGTACCTACACCTGTATTTTCGATATAGGTATCTGAACTATTAATACCGAAGCCATTTCTGACATTTACAGCCCAGTTTCCACCTAGGGTAAAGTCTACACCGTTAGAGGTAAAAGATGTGATGCCATCCAAGAAGGTTTCAAAATTTTCTATGTAACAAGCACCTACTAAATGAATTTCCCCATTGACATATTCAAATGGAGGTGTATTGTTTAGATCATCGGCGATATCAGTTCCTGCCAACAGTTTTACCTGAATAGAACCTTCCCCAGAAATACCTGTTACGTTCAAGGTATAAATAGAGCCTGAACCACTAATACCAGTGATGGCACCTGTAGCCGTTCCTGTTCGTATTAATTCAAAATCGTCAGTGGTTACATTATTTGCGTTCTCATCAAATGTCACCTGGAAATCTACAGTTGATGCAGTAGAAATTGGATTGCCTACCTTTAAAATACTGTTCACAGCAGGCGCATCTGAATCAACATCAGGAGCGGCCTCACAGAAATTCATGTTGTCTATGGCCAATTCAATAAATCCACCACTGATGGTAAACACCAATTCATCCACATTCGTATCCCTATAATTTGCGGGTCCCTCGGTAGCAAAATCAAGGGTGAAAAATCCGTTATTGATCGCAGTATTAGTTGGGAAACCAGTTGTTTTGGTAATGGTAAATTGATCTATTCCACCTTTTTTACCGGTGATGACCAAAGTCCCCGTTCCAGTGGGGTTGTTCCCATTGGTCATATCAGAAAGAAACAAATCAATGGTTTTCATGGTAAACTCCGTCCCACTGGAAACTGAAAAAGTACCCGCCGTAAAATTATTGGCAATATACCCACTGGAAGGACCTGCACCGAAACCTAATCTTTTCTCAATCTTCAGTCCTGCGCCCAAAGTAAAGGTTAAACCATTACCACTAAATGTAGTAGACTCATCGGTTTCAGTTTCAAAAGTTTCAACAAAACACTCTCCGACGTTATGAATTTGGCCTAAAGTAAAGGCAGGAGTTCCTGTGACATCATCATCATTCGCGATATCCGTTCCTGCTTTTAGATCTAAACGAATAGTTCCTTCTCCATCAATTCCATTTACGGTCACCGTATAGGTGGTTCCTGAACCTGATACAGCACCTACTGTTCCGGTGGTACCAACTGTAGTCAATTCAAAGTCATCAGACGTGACATTTTTTGCATTTTTTGAAAAAGTAACGGTGTAATCTACCGTGGTTGCAGTGGTCACAGGAGTGCCAACAAGTGCAATGCTTGAAACCACTGGAGGGTTTCCGTCCACTGGGGTGTATGGACTTCCATAAGTAAAATTATCAATTAGTACATAAAGATCTACCCCTTCAATTCTAATTTCATCGACATCATAAAAATCTGGGTTAGCCACGAAATTTTTAGCTCCATTTGCCCTACTGTCAAAATCTAAGTTTACTGTAGATCCAACTTGACTTCCACTTTTAAAAGCTTTTACAGTTCCTGATGAAGACGAACAGCCGCAACCTTCTTGCAACCAAATACTAATCAGTTGAAAAGCTGAGCCATCTACTTTACTGATTTTCCATCCAGTTACACCCCTGAGGATAAATTGGTATCATCTAATGCCCTAGTATCATTAAAACCTTGATCAAATGAACTGACATTTGCATCATTATTTGAACCTGAAAAAATTTGAAACCTTACACCTGAATTATCATAAGTATTAGTTCCATTCAAAGAATTTCCCGTTGATCCAGTGATTTCATCAAAATTTACTGTGGTTTGGGCTTGACTAAAAATATGAATCCCTATCAAGAAAGGGAGTAAAAGTAAAAATCGAGCAGTAAAAGTATTCATAGTATAGAGGTGTTAACTTTTCATTAAAATAAATACCGGGTAAACATCCCTGTCTACCCGGCAGCTATTTAATTTCTTGAAGGAAATATTCCTTGAAGGCAAATAATATAATATATTCCTAAGTAGGGGTTCCGAGTGTTCACAGGAATACTTCCTCCTGAATTCCCAATTGCATTACTTCCCATGACCCCAGTTGGTGTAGGCCCATATGACATTACATCATAAGTCTGACCTCCTCTCTCTATTTGGACTTGAGAATTTGCCAGATATGTGTTCGCAGGTGAAGAGGTTGTTCCAGCAGCATTACTTACATTTAAAGCATGTGAATGGCTTGGCATATTTTGAGTCGAAAGAGTCACTGTCTCAGTTCCACCTCTTGCTCCAAGTCGAGCATCAGATAGTCCCGGTCCGGCACCGGGTCCAATTACCGTTCTACCTCTCAAATCCGGCAAGGCAAAAGTCGTTCTTCCGTCTCCGCCATAAATGGTTCCTATGATTGAAAATAATGCTGTATTTTGAGAGATAGGCAAGAGTTGGCCATTGCAAAACGCCCAAGTTCTAGGGGCAAAATTCCCACCAAACATCCTGATTTCTCCTATTGTACCTTCCATGTTCTAAAAATTTAAGTTTATTGATTAAAATGATTTTAAGAGTTTTAATTTCTTGAAGGGTAAAGCCCCTGTAGGCAAATAATGTAATTTGCTGCCAAATAGGGATTTCTGATATTGAATGGAATACTTCCTCCTGAATTTCCTATCGCATTTGAAGCCATAGTGGATGTGGGACTTGCTCCATAGGCATTGACATCTTTTGGAGTACCGCCACGTTCTACCACCACAGAAGATGCCGCGGGATAATTTCCTACTGGGGTAGAGCTTGTACCTGCCGCATTACTGACATTCAATTGGTGGTTGTGGCTTGGTAGGTTTTGAACCGTTAACGTAACTTGCTCAGATCCAGATCTTGAACCTTGGGGGATATTTGGAAGCCCTGGACCTGTTCCAGGACTAATTGCTGCTCTTCCTCTCAAGTCCGGCAAAGCAAAAGTTGTTCTTCCGTCACCACCGTAAATAGTGCCTAAAATTGAAAATAGTGCGGAATTTTGAGCAATAGCTAATAATTGACCATTGCAAAAAGCCCAAGATCTCGGAGCAAAATTTCCTGCGAAAATTCTTACCTCTCCTATCATGCCTTCCATATTCTAAAAATTTAAGTTTGTGTTTATTTATTTTAAAGTTGTTATTCAAGTTTAATTCCTTGAAGGGAATATGCCATATAAACAAATTATATAGTTAATACCTAAATAAGGATTTTGTACAGAAACAGGAATGCTCCCTCCTGTAGATCCTACTGAACTGGCTACCATTATAGCATTGGGTGTAGGGCCATATGAATTTACATTATATATTTCCCCGCCTCTTTCAAGTTGTACCTGTGCATTGGCGGGTACATTATTGGTTGGGGAGGCACTTGTACCAGCAGCATTTTCTGCATTTAAGGTATGGTTATGATTCGGCAGATTTTGTATGGTCAGATTCACCGTATTCACACCAGCCCTTTGTCCCTGATTGATCGAAGATAAACCAGGTCCCTGTCCTGGGCTAATTGGTGCTCTCCCCTCAAATCAGGTAATGCAAAAGTGGTTCTGCCATCTCCTCCATAGATAGTTCCTAAAATTGAAAATAAGGCCGAGTTCTGTGCTATTGCCAACAATTGACCGTTACAAAAGGCCCATGATCTCGGAGCAAAATTCCCAGCAAATAGTCTGATTTCCCCAATAGTCGGTTCCATATTAAAAATTGTTTAATGAATGAAAATTTATACTTATATATTTTGGACCGGAAAAAAATTTCCAAATCTTTAATCTCTCTTAAAACTATTGATCACACTTTCTTTCAATTCTATTTCAGAGTTATTTTCTTCTTTTTCTGATTGAATACTTAATAAAGTCTGTTTTCCTTGCTGATTGGGCAAAACCCACAAATTATTGGTCTTCGATGAAACACAAGTAGCAAAGAAAACATCCACATGATCACTACTTGAAATCACATCTGCCCATGAACTTTTTGAATCCTTTAACTTTGGATCTGTCAGCAAACAAAAGACTTGCTCACAATCTAGGTTCTGCTTTAAAAAGTCCGCCTTTTTATTTACAAATAGCATGGCCTGATCTACCGAATTGAAAGATTGGTCAAAATCAATCCCCAAAATCCCTACTCTTTTTCCAAGTCTTTTTGTAATCAGATAGTCCTTTACATACTCGGGCTTTTCCTTTAAACTAGAATTTACCCAAGGCAGACCGGAAGAATTAGGGTCACTGGCAATCATTTTAGCATTACCTCCATACAACAAAGCATCTATGGTCTCTTTTGACTCAAATTCTGAAAAATTAAAATCCCTTACATGAGTCAATACTGTAAACCCTGACTTCAATGTTTGGAAAGGCTCCAAATCTCGCCCTTCAAAAAACTTCAAAGTCTTTAATCCAACATGAATAATAGACTTTGCTTTTTTGACAACTTTTTCGGATTCTATGCCCCAACTCATTCCCGGAATAGAAAAAGCTCCAACTACTAATGAAATCTTCTGAACAAATTTCCTTCTCCTAACATCCATTTATTAAAAATATTAACTTCAAATCTTTAGAAAAATCAGAAAAAAAACTGGCAATCCCAAAATTATTCAATAACGTAAAAGTTAATATTTTAGCTAATATCTTATTTATTGTGTTACGTTTCAACTAATAAATAAAAAAATATACCTCAACTCCTCATTTTAAAGTCTAAACACCTAGCTTTTCATGAGAATTGACCCCCATTGCGGCTAGTTTTTGTCCAGAAATTATCGTGCCTTCCAGCTGTAAAATATTTATTCTTAAATACTTCATATCTGCACAAAGAACAAAAATCCCGTAATTGGGATCGGCATAAACAATGGAGCCTGGCACAAAAATCCCGGTAATATTTACATCAGCTGGACTCACTTCCAAGATTTTGATTGGATTACCTCTAAAAGTAGTGATTGCTCCTCCATATTTAGGATTTGATGCATTGACCAAAGCTTCCACCTCATCAGCTCGCTGCTTTTTCCAATCTATCCTTAATATCTCGTCAGTAGGCTTAGATTTAGGTTTCAGGTTTTCTTCGATGGGTTTTCGATCAAATTGAATTTGACCGGAAAAGTAGGATTCCAATTTACCCGGAAAAGAGACAGAAAGCCGAGATGCCAATAACCCATAAGGTTCTCCCGGAAAAACTGGAATAGGAAACTCAACTATTAATTCTCCTGAATCCCATTCCTCGTTTATTTTATGAACACTGATCGTCACTACTTTCTCCTCATTCCTGATCGCCCAAAACAACGGATCCGGTCCAGCGAATTCCGGTAGTTTACCAAAATGCACATTATATACCCCCTCTTTTATAGTCTCAAATACCGTGGCGGGTATTTTATAAGAGAAACCAAAACTGATCCCCACTTCTACCTGAAGTTCCGAGAGCTTGGAGCTTAAGGATTCCAAATCAGAACTTTGCCAATTAAAAACGGGGATATTCTCTTCTTTCAAGTATTCAAGCAAAAAGTCATTTGAATTAGGCTGTTTAGTTCTTGAAACTACTCCTACCACTTCGTGAATATTTTTGAAATGTTGAATGGTAGGAATGCACCAATTACTTTGGGTAAAAAATATAATTTTCATGAAAGGACAATTTTCTAAACCTGAAACTAATTGTATTAATCCAGCATACAAACTTAAATTTTCTCTAAAAAAAAAAAACCCGATATAAATTCTAGAAACTTCTAGGATCCTCCTTAATTTCAAGTTCTATTAGTTAAAATAATTACATGCGCATTCAACCATTATTCTTCGCCCATCGCACCAAAGCTTTGTCTGTTCTAGCTTTTATATTTCTGCAGACCATGGAAGTAAAAGCACAAATTTTTAGGTCTCCCCAAGAATTCACCCATCAAGACACGCTACGAGGAAGCAATACCAAAGACCGCGCTTGGTGGAATTTGGAACAGTATCATTTGGACATCAAAGTTGATCCCGAAACCAAGACGATCAAAGGTTCTAATACAGTCACCTATCAGGTCATTTCTGAATCCAAAAAGCTTCAAATTGAGCTTCAAGAGCCTATGACCTTGTTAAAAGCCATTCAAAATGGAGATGAATTGGAATTTGAAAAAGATGGTTATTCTTATTTGATCACTTTGCAAGATCCTCAGAACATCGGTGAAAGCTACCAGGTGGAACTTCAATTTGAAGGTTCACCAGTGATCGCGGTTCGACCTCCCTGGGATGGTGGGTTGACCTGGAGTCAGGACAGTAATGGACTTCCGTTTATTGCAAATTCCAATCAAGGAATCGGGGCTAGTATATGGTGGCCCAATAAAGACTACCCTGCAGATGAACCGGATCAAGGAGTATTGATATCAGTGGAAGTTCCAGAAAATTTAATGGATGTTTCCAATGGGAGGTTGATCAAGACCGAGCATAATAAAAAGGCTAAAACCAAGACTTACCATTGGGAAGTAAAAAATCCGATCAACAATTACGGGGTCAATATCAATATTGGGGATTATGTCCATTTCTCTGAAAAATACGAAGGAGAGAAAGGCATATTGGATATGGACTATTATGTACTAAGAGAAAACCTTGAAAAGGCAAAAAGTCAATTCAAAGATGCCCCAAAAATGATGGAAGCCTTTGAACATTGGTTTGGACCCTACCCTTTCTATGAGGATAGTTACAAATTAGTGGAAACTCCCTACCTGGGGATGGAGCATCAGAGTTCAGTGACTTATGGTAATAATTATGCGAATGGTTATTTAGGAAGGGACCTAAGCGGAACTGGTTGGGGATTGAAATTCGATTTTATCATTATCCATGAATCAGGACATGAATGGTTTGCCAATAACATCACTTACAAGGATGTTGCGGACATGTGGATTCATGAAAGCTTTACTGCTTACTCTGAAAACCTTTTCCTGGACTATTATTATGGAAAAGAAGCCAGTCGGGATTATGTATTGGGAACCCGTAAAAATATTAATAACGACAACCCCATAATAGGCCCTTATGGTGTCAATCAAGAAGGGTCAGGAGATATGTATTACAAAGGAGCCAATATGCTTCATACTATAAGGCAACTAGTGAATGACGATGAAAAATGGAGGGAGATCCTGAGAGGATTAAATAAAGAGTTTTATCACCAGACTGTTACCACTGAACAGGTAGAAACTTACATTAGTACTCAATCAAATATCAATTTATCATCTGTGTTTGACCAATATTTAAGAGATGTAAGGATCCCAATTTTCAGTTACTACATAGAAGGAAATAAATTGAATTTCAGATGGGAGAATTCCTTAATGACTTTTGACATGCCTGTTAAAATAAAATTGGGAATAGGTAAAGAACTTTGGCTAAAACCCACCACCCGATGGGCAAGTGTAGAATTAGATACTGATGTTGAAAGATTGTCTGTTGATTCGAATTTTTATGTTGGAATGATGAATATTTCTGGTAAGTAAAAACCTTAGTCTAAAGGAAATATGATTTAATACATTCTGATAAAAATTCACACGTCATAGGAATTCCCATGACGTGTTTTTTTATTATTAATGCTTTTGCTTCTATATTTCATTTTGAAACAATAACAATACTCCTCATTCCATATGCTTCAACTCTTTGAAAAAGCAAAACAAACTCCCCACAAAACAGCCATTGTGGCAGGGGGAAATCATTATTCCTATCAAACTTTATTAGAAAAGAGCGAGCAGATTTCCAGCTTTTTATTGGATGAAAAAAAGGACCTACTTCAGGAACGGGTTGCATTTATGGTGGCTCCTGGATTTGATTACGTGGCAGTCCAATGGGGAATCTGGAGAGCCGGGGGATTGCAGTTCCGCTATGCATCAGCTATCCTTTTCCTTCATTGCAGTATGTGATCGAGGATACGCAATCTAAATTTCTGATCGTAGGGCCTGAATATGAGTCCATCCTTCAACCCTACCGAAATCATTCAGAAACCCAATTCATAGCCTTGGGAGAAATGCAGAACAGGAAGGAAAAACCGCTTCCTGAAATTGGGAAAGGTCGGGGGGCAATGATTCTTTATACTTCCGGCACCACCTCTCTGCCCAAAGGGGTCTTAACCACCCATGCCAACTTGGAATCTCAAATCAGTACCCTGGTGAAGGCTTGGGCCTGGACTTCGGAAGATTACATTTTGGAGCTTTTACCCCTGCACCATGTACATGGAATCATCAATGTGCTATGCTGCGCCCTTTGGTCCGGTGCTACTGTTGAGTTTTTAAATCCATTTGATGCCAAACAGGTTTTTGAAATTTTCGAAGGGGCAAACTCAATGTCTTCATGGCCGTCCCTACCATATATTATAAACTCATCTCAGCATTTGAAAGCTATAGTCTTGAACGACAAGCCGAATTAAAAAATGCATGGAATCCTTCCGTTTGATGATTTCAGGTTCTGCTGCTTTGCCGGTATCCGTCATGGAAAAATGGAAAGAGATTTCTGGGCATTATTTATTGGAGCGCTATGGCATGACAGAAATCGGAATGGCTGTCAGCAATCCCTATGATGGAGAACGAAGAGCAGGCCATATCGGTCAGCCTTTATCTGGAGTAGAACTCTGCCTTTTGGATGAGGATGGAAAACTGGTCAATCCGGGTGAGCCAGGAGAAATTCACATCAAGGGTCCTTCTGTATTCAAGGAATATTGGGGCAAACCTGAAGCAACCCAAAAAAGCTTTACTTCGGATGGTTGGTTCAAGACCGGAGACATCGCAGTACTGGATGATGGGTATTACCGAATCCTGGGAAGAGACTCTATCGACATCATTAAATCCGGAGGATACAAAATTTCTGCCTTAGAAATTGAAGAAGTCTTGAGAAAGCATCCTTCCATAAAGGACTGTGGAGTAATCGGGATTCCCAATGAGGAATGGGGAGAATTGGTCGTTGCGGCTTTGGTAACTTCCGAAAAAATCGACTTGGAACAATTAACTATTTGGATGAGAGAACGGATGCCAACCTATAAAACACCAAGGAGATACCTGGTCCTGGAAGAACTTCCAAGAAATGCCATGGGCAAAGTGACTAAAAATGAATTGAAGAAATTATTCTAACACCTATGATCATTTACGGACTTGCCATTCTTTCATTTTCATTTGTTGTCGGCCAATGGTTAGGGGAACTCCTCGGAAAACTTATGGGGATTAATTCCAATGTGGGCGGGGTTGGTTTTGCCATGTTGATCCTGATGCTTTTAAAAGAGGTTTTTGAACGAAAGGGCTGGTGGAAAGATGAAATGATTTTGGGCATAGATTTCTGGAATAAAATGTACATCCCGGTAGTCATCGCGATGGCCGCCAGCCTGAATGTTAAATCTGCGATTTCCAGTGGAAACCTTGCCATTTTAGTAGGAATCCTTCCTGTTATTTTAGGTTTTGCCTTTTTCCCTTTTTTGATGAAAGCATTCAAGCAATAATACGATGGAGGAGCTTTTAAAAGTAATAGACAAAAACGCGTTGATCTTTGGTTTCTTAATGGTCGGAATTCTGGCTTTCTTTTCAGACCAATTTTCGAAGAAAGTCCTCCGTTCAAGAATCCCAGGTTCTGCAATAGCCATATTTTTAGGTTTGGTCCTAGGCTATGTAGGCGGGGTGTTTTCCGATGGATCCAAAGGCATTTCTGATATTGAACTTTTCAAGGGCGTGGGGATTTTAGGAGGCTCCATGTTTCGTGATTTTGCAATTGTTGCCACAGCCATGGGAGCAAGTTTCCTTTTGGTAAAAAAATCAGGGGTTCTGGGCTTGGTTTCTTTGCTTTTCGGAATACTGATCTTTTTTGTATCCGGAGTAGCCATCGCTTGGATTTGGGGTTACAGGGATGCCGTCAGTCTATGTACCATAGGTGCCGGAGCCTGCACCTACATTGTAGGGCCTGTGACTGGAGCAGCCTTGGGAGCAAGTTCAGAGGTGATCGCCCTGAGTATTGCAGCTGGAGTGGTAAAAACGATCGCAGTAACTGTTTTTACCCCCGTATTGGCCAAAAAAATAGGACTGGAGTCTCCAGGATCAGCGATGGCCTATGGTGGGATCATGGGTACTTCCAGTGGGGTGGCTGCTGGGCTTGCAGCTACTGACCCGAAGTTAGTGCCTTATGGAGCCGTTACAGCTACCTTCTATACAGGGGTAGGTTGCTTACTTTGCCCTTCTCTATTCTATTATATCCTGACGATGTTCAGTGAATCAATGGGATGAATTGATTTTTCTTCCTCTTTTTCATGGTTGAAGATCTTTTTTCGATGATTGCTCCCCCAATCATAAAGTGCAGCTATCACATCCTTGAGCGTTTCACCGTATTCGGTCATGGTATATTCCACCGTTACCGGAAAAGTATCATAGACCGTTCTTTTGACCAGGTGATTCAATTCAAGATCTCTTAATTCTTTGGAAAGCATACGATCTGTAATTCCTGTTATTTCTCTCGAGATTTCAGAAAATCGCTTGACACCATGCAGAAGGGCTATGATGATAGGCAGTTTCCATTTACCATTCAAAATCTCCAATGCATCCTGAACAGGACGTATTCTCATCTTACACTCCCTTTTTCCAACCGTTCTTGTTTTTTTATCATGGTACAAATCTGGGGAAATAGCCTTAACTATACAAGAGTATAGCACTATACTTTGGTATAGTACTTACAGATGTATAGCAACTCCCCTACCTTTGAAGAAGAAAAAAACAAACTAAACCATGCAAAACAAAATTATTTATTGGACGACCACAGGATTAATTTCAGTAATGATGCTTTTGAGCGCATTTGCCTATTTCAATGATCCAACGGTATCCGAAGGATTTACTTCCATGGGATTTCCTGATTATTTCAGAGTGGAATTGGGCCTTGCGAAAATCCTTGGAGTTTTGGTTTTACTTCTCCCCTTTTCTCCAAAATTCCTAAAGGAATGGGCTTACGCAGGTTTTGGAATCACTTTCGTTTCTGCATTCATTGCGCATTTTGTCAATGGCCATCCTTTTTCAGCGACCATCATGCCTGTGATTGCGGCAGTCTTATTGATTACTTCCAGAATCTATCTCAGCAAACAATCTGCTTAAATACAGACTAAACCGACTAAGACCAGAGCCCAAACTCTGGTTTTTTTCTTACTGATAACCAACTTCTTACACAATTTCCTATTTGGAAAAAGGGGGCTCTACCAAATATTCAAATGAATTTTAAACCGCTCACCAAATAAAAAATAAAAAATGAATGGGCCACAGCGTAATTTTGATCTATGTCAAGATTAGGCCTTCCCTGTTTTTTAGTATTTCTGAACCTGTTTTTTGCGCTCTCATTTCCAATGCCCAGTCCAGTATTGCTGGAATTGTCCATGATGCAAAAACCAATATTCCTTTAGAGTTTAGTAGTATTTCCGTTTATTCAGTTCCCGATAGTAGTTTGATCAATGGGAGTATTTCTGATGCAGGGGATTATTCGAACTGGATAAACTCAAACCTGGACCCTATTTTTAAAAGTCAGCTTTATCGGGTACCATACCAAAGAATTACCTGTTTTTGAACTGGGCAAAAATGAAAACAGAAATTTTGGAATCATTAGATTGGAACCAGATGAAACCACCTTGGAAGGAATCGAAGTTCAGGGGCAAAAACTCAGCACCAATTTCCAACTGGAGAAGCAGAGTTATGCGGCCGATAATTTTCAAGCGGCGCAAGGGGGAACTGCCAGTGACATTTTAAAAAACTTACCAGGGGTAGCCATCGATGCCATGGGTACCATTACCATCCGGGGAACAAGCGGTTTTGTAGTCATGCTCAACGGAAAACCCATCCAATCAGATCCTATTTCTTTTTTAAGCCAATTGCCTGCGAATAGTATTGAAAAAATAGACTGGATTTCCTCACCTTCTGCCCAGTATGATTCGGAAGGCAAAGCTGGAATGATCAATGTCATTACCAAATCAGGGACCGCAGATGGTCTTTATGTCCAATTCAATTCCAGATTGGGTCTTCCTCCCATAGAAAATTATGGCAATGCGGAACGAGCAAAAAGATATGGAGCAGATTTCAATTTGAATTACCTCAAAGGAAAATGGGACATTTCTTTGGGAGCCAGCTATCAAAGAAATGATGTTGCCGGAAGGCGTGTAGGAGATGTATATACCATTTCAGGTGATACCACTACCAGATTCCCTTCCCAGGGAGAAAGAAGTATAGATGAAAAAAATTATTCTGGGAGGTTTACCATAGGCTTCAATCCCAATCCAGTAAATAGTTTCTCTCTAGGGTTTTATGGGGCGGTCAGAGACAAGCTCCGGACTGCAGACATTTTATATGATGACAATCATGCTACAGTCAATGGTGAAAGGATTTACACGTTCCAATATTTCAATGCCAATGATCAAAGCCGACGGGGGGATGTGGCTTTGGGCAGCTTGGATTATGACCATACTTTCGGAAATGAATCCAAAATCAGTAGTTCAATCCTTTATGAATATAGTAGGTTGGGAGGTCCTACAAGTAACTTGAACCTGGGGTATCCCGACCTCAGTAAGGTGTACCAAGAAGATTTCAACACCAATGACAACCCACTTCATGGGGTGAGAGTTAATGTTGACTACAGCTTTAAACCATTGAATTTGGGACAGTTATTAGCGGGGTACCAATTCAGAAGTCTGGACCATACCGGTGATTTCCTCTACGAAAGAAAAAATATTGAAACTGGTGAATTTGAGGTTATCCCTGAATTTTCCAGTACGGTGAATCTTACAAGAGCAATTCATGCAGGATATGTACAGTTGGATAAAAAAACAGAAAAATACAGTTATGGATTCGGGGTCCGGGTAGAACATATGGATAGATCTTTTGATTTGGAGGATCAAGCAGGAATCATCGACACTGTTTATCAGTATAATTTTATCAGGCCTTTTTTCAGTGGGAACATAGGGATTCCATTGAGTGAAAGTGTACAAGTCAAAGCAAATTTCAGCCAACGGGTAGAAAGAACCACTACCTTCAAAATGAATCCCTTTCCGGAAAGAGAGCATAGCGAAACACTGGAACAAGGAGACCCTAATTTACTTCCTGAGTTCATCAATCAGGTAGAATTGGGGATTGTAAAAACCTGGGATGCCCATAGCTTTTATGCTACAGCCTATCATGCTCGAGTAAAGAACCTGGTAAATCGGGTAAATACAGTCTACAATGACAGTATTTTGAATCGAATTTACTCCAATGTGGGAACCGGAAAATCTACTGGAGTTGACTTGGGAACCGAACTTTTTCCCACTGAATGGTGGAAACTCTTTGCTGGACTGAACCTGTACTATTATACCATTGAGGGTAGTTTTGATAACAAACCGGTCAATACCAGTAGTTGGGTTCATTCCTTTTCCATCAATACAACGTTTACACTTCAGAAAAACTGGAGTATTCAAGGGAACCTGAATTACCTATCCAAAAGAGTCACTGCCCAAGGAATAGACGCTAGATTCTACTTACCAAGCATAAACATCAAGAAGTCTTGGCTGGATAACCGCTTATCTGCCAATTTAATATGGCAAAATATAGATATGGGGCTGCTCAAAACCAATGAACAGCGAATCACCACTTTCCGGCCAGGAGAATTTTATTCCACCACCAATTATATACAGGAGGTAGACATGCTGATTTTGAACCTTTCTTACACATTGAACCGTTCCAAAAACAAAGCTAAATTTGTGAAAAGTGAATTTGGAGAAAAGGAATTTTAATCGGCAATCTAAGTGAGTTCAATAGAGATAATGATCAAAAACATGGTCTGTCCAAGATGCATTGAGGCAGTAAAAGCCATTTTGGTTGAAACTGATATCCCCTTTCAATACGTGGAGTTAGGAAAGGTATCTCTCCATACTCCCCTGGATTCTGAACAGGAACTCATCCTTTCCCAAGCCTTAACCCATCATGGATTTGAATTATTAAAAGGAGAAAAATCAGCGATGATTTCCAAGATAAAATCGCTTTTGATCGAACAAATCCATCATTCGAAACAAATCCTCACAACAAATTATTCTGAGTTCTTGGCCAATCAACTCCATCACGAATATTCCTATCTCAGTAGACTTTTTTCTTCGGTGGAAGGAATGACGATTGAGAAATATATTACGAGATTAAAAACAGAAAAAATCAAGGAATATTTAATATATGATGAATTAACCTTATCTGAAATCGCCTTTAAAATGGACTATTCCAGCGTCGCCTACCTATCCACTCAATTCAAAAAAGAGACTGGTAAGACCCCGTCTGAATTCAAAAAAGTAAAAGCAGGGTTAGAAAAAGTCTGGATAAGGTTTAATTTCTCCAAGACACTTTTCCTACATTTAATCATGGAGTTCCTTTTAGCAATCCGAACACTTTTCACGTATTTCAAAAGCATCCATGTGATTTCCCCTGAAGCAGAACAGGCCTTACATGGAATATCATTTGAAATTGAAACTCCGAAAAACAAATACCTCCATGAAATCGGTCAAACGTGTAGAACCTATTACTTTGTCAGTGATGGCTTGGCTAGAATCTATTATTTGAAGGACGGAACGGATGTGACGGAATATTTTGCCCATCCAAATGACATGATCATTCGGGCAGAAAGCTTATTCACTGGAAGGCCCAGCAAAAAAGCCATCCAAGCCTTGGAAAATACCTTATTCATCGGAATACCTGCTTCAAAATTGGAAGACTTATTTGACAGCCACCCTGATTTAGAAAGGCTCTTTAGGAAAATTCTGGAAGCTTCCTTTGTAGCCTATGTCAATCGTATGGAAAGCCTGCAATTTCATACCGCCGAAGAGCGCTACAAGCAACTGGTCAGGGACTATCCTCGCCTCTTGGAGAATGTCTCCTTGAAACATATTGCAAGCTACCTAGGCATTACACAGGTCAGTCTGAGTAGAATCAGATCAAGTATCCGGTGATTTTTTAACAATTGTAAAAGGATCAAGTATCCGGAAAGTTGAAATTTGCATCAAAATAAATTTCAATTGTCAGCTACAATCCTCGGTCTCAAGCATAACTGGAAACAGTTTACCTTATTGGTACTCGTCAATGGGCTAGTAGGCGCGATGCTGGGTATGGAACGCTCTATCTTTCCTCAGTTTGCCTCCGGAACTTTTCAGATAGATTCTAATTTTGCCCTCCTTTCCTTCATCACCGCATTTGGCTTTTCAAAAGCAGGCACCAACTATATTACCGGAAAATTTGCAAACAGGGTAGGCCGGAAAAAGCTACTCGTTCTGGGTTGGATCATCGCCCTTCCGGTACCTCTGATGTTGATTTTCGCTCCAAATTGGACATTCATCATCTTGGCCAACATCCTTTTAGGAATAAGCCAGGGACTTACTTGGGGAAGTACGGTGCTGATGAAAATTGACTTGGTGGGAGAAAAAGACGGGGATTGGCCATGGGTATGAATGAATTTGCGGGCTATTTAATGTTGGGAGTTTCCGCTTATTTCTCAGCGTACATCGCAGAAAACTATGGGGTGAGCCCCTACCCCTTTTACCTGGGGATTGCCGTGGCGATTACGGGATTGATCCTGTCTCTTTGTCTCGTGAATGATACCCATTCATATGTCAAAAAAGAATCCAAAACAGTCACCAAAAAAGAATCAAGAATGTTTTTGTACAAACCTCTTTCAAAAACCCTACACTGAGCAGTATATCTCAAGCAGGCTTGGTCAATAATCTAAACGATGGAATGGTATGGGGGCTGTTACCCGTTTTTTTGATCAGTCATCAACTAGCGCTTGAAAAAGTTGGAATTGTTGCGGCAGTCTATCCTCTTGTTTGGGGAATTGGCCAACTCTTTACCGGAAAGATGGCAGACCATTTCTCGAAAAAAAGATGATCGTTTTTGGGATGTTGCTCCAAGGTCTGACTCTTTTGGTTTTGCCTGAATTTGTGGGTTACTATTTCCAAATTGGATTGATGGTTCTTTTGGGACTTGGAACCGCCTTGGTATACCCCACTTTTTTGGCCTCTATCGCAGCTTTCACCCATCCCATGCAAAGAGCTGAAAGCATCGGCACCTTCAGGCTTTGGCGGGATTTGGGCTATGCGATCGGTGCAATTTTTTCAGGAATTCTTGCAGATCAATGGGGCATAGAAGTCAGTATTTATTTTATAGGTATTTTGACCATCCTATCCTCCCTAATCGTACAACTAAGAATGAAGCATTACTAAGCCCAAAACAGGAACACGCAAAATCTTATAACATAAGATCAAAATTTCATAATAGACCGGCTTTCATTTTTACCGAAGTTTGTATCGTTCATCAATCTTGATTCATCATGACACAAACAGCCACATCAGAACATTTGACAAAAAAGACATTTCCGGTTACAGGAATGACTTGTGCAGCCTGTGCAAACAGTGTCGAGACCATTTTATCCTATACGGACGGAGTAAAATCAGCTTCTGTGAATTTTGCTTCCAATACCGTTTTGGTGGAATATGATCAAGATCAAATACAAGCCGAAGGCTTAAATAAAGCCTTGACAGAAATTGGCTATGGACTCATCATTGGGGAAGAAAATTTAGAAGAGGCTGGAGAAAAAGCACAACATGAGCATTACCAACAAGTAAAAAAACAGACCATTGGTGCCGCATTATTGACTCTTCCTATTTTCATTTTAGGGATGTTTTTCATGCATTGGGAACCCGGAAAATGGATTTCCCTGGCATTAAGTATTCCAGTAATGTTCCTATTTGGTCGTCATTTTTTTATTAACGCCTTTAAGCAAGCCAAACATAGAAAAGCGAACATGGACACCTTGGTGGCCCTTAGTACAGGAATCGCATTTTTATTCAGTTTGCTAAATACCCTTTTCCCGGAGTTTTGGTTGGAACGTGGAATTACTCCTCACGTTTATTACGAGGCAGCCACAGTAATTATCACCTTTATCAGTTTTGGAAAACTCCTGGAAGAAAAAGCAAAATCCGGGACTACCACCGCATTGAAAAAACTGATGGGGCTTCAAGCAAAATCCCTAAAAGCCATCATTGATGGCAAAGAACAAGAAATCCCGATCGCTGAAGTAGCAGTGGGCTATGAAATTGTGGTAAGACCCGGTGAGAAGATACCGGTAGATGGCACGGTCCTTTCCGGAAATTCCTATGTAGACGAAAGTATGATCAGTGGTGAACCCATTCCCGTGGAAAAAAGGAAAACGATCTGGTGTATGCAGGAACAGTCAATCAAAAAGGAGTTTTCATTTCAAAGCCGAAAAAGTAGGCAGCGAAACCCTACTTTCACAAATCATCAAACGGGTCCAGGAAGCTCAGGGAAGCAAAGCTCCTGTACAAAAACTGGCAGATAAAATCGCAAGTATCTTCGTTCCTACCGTCATTGGTATCGCCGTCATCACCTTTGCGACATGGATGATCCTGGGAGGAGACGACGCATTTACCCATGCCTTGTTAACCTCGGTAGCAGTGTTGGTAATTGCCTGTCCCTGCGCCTTAGGTTTGGCCACCCCTACCGCGATTATGGTAGGTGTAGGAAAAGGGGCAGAAAACAATATCCTGATCAAGGATGCCAAAAGTCTGGAATTGGCACATCATGTCAATGCGATTGTACTGGATAAAACAGGAACCATTACTGCCGGTAAACCCTCTGTATCAAATGCAAAATGGATTTCCAGTCAAACTGAACAGGATTTTGGTCCCATGTTATTGGCGATAGAATCAAAATCAGAGCATCCATTGGCAGATCCTGTTTCAAAAAGCCTCAAAGAAAATAATCTGGAACCCGCTAAACTCCTTGACTTCCAAAGCATCACCGGAAAAGGAGCAACGGCAAAAAATGAGAATGGAATCAGGTTCTATGTTGGAAATGAAAGCTTACTCCATTCCCATCGGATCAACATACCCGAGGAGTTCAACAACTTATCTTTTAAATGGAAATCTGAAGCCAAGACCGTCATTTTCTTTGCAAATGATCAGGAATTCTTGGCCATACTAGCCATTACAGACGAAATCAAGCCTAGTTCCAAATCTGCTATTTCCCAATTAGTCCAGCAGGGAATTGAGGTCTTCATGCTTACGGGAGACAATCATCAAACTGCTGCTGCCGTAGCGAAACAGGTGGGTTTAACGGACTTCAAAGCAGAAGTGATGCCTTCTGATAAATCAGACTTTATCAAAGAACTCCAAAGTCAGGGGAAAAAGGTGGCCATGGTCGGTGATGGGATCAACGATTCAGAAGCCCTGGCACAGGCAGATGTCAGCATTGCAATGGGACATGGTTCTGACATTGCCATGGACGTGGCGAAAATGACGATTATTTCATCTGATTTAGAAGCCATACCCAAGGCATTAAAACTTTCAAAAATGACGGTTAATGGAATCCGACAAAACTTATTTTGGGCCTTTATTTACAATTTGATCGGAATTCCCATTGCGGCCGGCTTACTTTATCCTTTCAATGGATTCTTGCTCGATCCTATGATCGCTGGTGGTGCAATGGCATTTAGTTCTGTCTCTGTTGTATTGAATAGCTTAAGACTCAAGGGTAAGAAATTGTAAATTCATTTTTAAAATTTGATAGAAAGTTGGTCAAAATAGTGCGAGTTCGAGCGGAATCGAGGATATTTTGAATCAAGTTAAAATATAGAAGTTGTCTGTCCGAGCGGAGTCGAGGACTTGGCTTCGACTTCGCTCAGCCTGACAATACTTAATTTCAATAGAAAGGGATTGAAAAAACTCAAGTTTAATATTTATAAAATCAACAACAGATCAATCATGAAAACTCAAAAATTCAAAACCAACATCAATTGCGGTAACTGCCTGGCCAAAGTTACCCCTGTCCTCAATGCGAATCCAAAAATCGAGTCTTGGGCTGTAGATTTAGAAAGTGAGGATCGGATTCTGACAGTAGAATCTGAAAACATCACGCCAGAAGAGGTCTTTAAAACTGTCATCAAAGCAGGATTTATCGCCAAACCTGAATAAATTGGCCACAAATTCTTAGAATTCACATGAGAAACTTATTCTTAGCGCTGATTTTGTTCGGTGCGATCCTGAGGGTGAATGCACAAACCAACCTCGCTTTGCCTGTGGTAAAATCCAGTATCGGAGGCATCAATATCTATGGAAAACCCATAGACCAGCAAACTAGATGTCAGCACTGGCATTCTGAATTGGATGTGATTGCGATTAAATTTAAATGCTGTGAAAAGTATTATCCATGTTTTTCTTGCCATGAAGAAGAAGCTGATCATGATCCTGAAGTTTGGCCAAAATCAGAATTTGATTCCAAAGCCATATTATGTGGCGTCTGTGGAACAGAGTTAAGTATTACTGAATATCAAAACAGCAATAATACCTGTCCAAAATGCAAGGCTGCTTTCAATCCGGGCTGCAGCAAACACTATCATTTGTATTTTGAAACAGAAGATCAAAAAATAGAAGAACCCATTTGACAATAATTTCGTATTTTTACAGCGTTGAAAAAGACCATTTCCATAGTGCTATCTCTCATCCTGCTCTTTTCGAGTATAGGAATGGCTAAATCCACCCACTTCTGTGGGGGATTGGAAATGCTTTCTGAAATGTCTTTGAATGCTTCCCACATCAATTGTGGCATGGAGCAAAAACTCCCAGATTGCGAACCAAATGATGGAAAAGCCCATGTTCAAGATTCTGGCTGCTGTGATAATGAATTCGAAATTCTTCATTTAGACGAAGATTTTAGCATTAGCAAAGCTTCTCTCCACCTCAATTTGGACTTCGCATTTGCGCTGGTTCACACTTTTGTCTTAAGGTTTCTTTAGAAGAAGCTACCGTTACTACTTATTCAGATTACTCCCCTCCTATTCTAGAACAGGACCATCAAGTCCTGTATCAGGCTTTCCTTATATAATACATTGATGAATTGAGTGTTAGCCCCCTAACACTTGTTTTGCCTGGATATAATTCTGGCAATGCAGATTTACTATTCTGGTCACTTATCAGATTCATCACATGTTAAATTCAATCATCAAGTATTTTCTTGAAAATAAACTGGTAACAGTCCTTCTACTGATCGCATTGATCGGTTGGGGAATCATTACGGCACCTTTTGGATGGAAAGTAGGTTCTTTACCTTCTGATCCAGTTCCTGTGGATGCCATACCAGATATTGGGGAAAATCAACAAATCGTATTCACCCCATGGGCAGGAAGATCTCCTCAGGACATTGAGGATCAAATCTCCTATCCATTGACCACCTATCTACTTGGAATTCCTGGAGTAAAATCCATACGTAGTTCCTCCATTTTCGGATTTTCCAGTATCTATATCATCTTCAATGAAGACATAGAATTCTACTGGTCCAGATCCAGAATATTAGAAAAACTCAATTCCTTACCATCCAGCTTATTGCCAGAAGGAGTCCAACCTGCCCTAGGTCCTGATGCCACCGCATTAGGACAAGTATTTTGGTACACCTTGGAAGGTCGCGATTCCAATGGAAATCCGACTGGAGGTTGGGACCTGCACGAAATTCGATCTGTACAGGATTTCTATGTCAAATATGCCTTAAATTCCGTAGAAGGGGTTTCCGAAGTGGCTTCAATCGGGGGATATGTCCAGGAATATCAAATTGATGTAAACCCTGATGCATTAAAAGCCTACAAGATCCCATTGGCCAAAGTCATGGATGCGGTGAAGAAATCAAACCGTGATGTAGGAGCCAAAACCATTGAAATCAATCAAGCGGAATACCTGGTCAGAGGCTTGGGATACGTCAAAAATATTTCGGATCTGGAAATGGCGGTAGTGGCCGTACAGGATAACGTTCCTATCCGAATTAAAGACATAGCCGTTGTGGGATTGGGTCCGGCTACCCGTCGAGGTGCTTTGGACAAAGACGGAGCCGAAGTGGTCGGTGGGGTGGTCGTTGCCCGCTATGGAGCCAACCCCTTGGCAGTGATTCAAGATGTCAAGTCAAAAATCACAGAAATCAGCTCTGGATTACCGAAGAAAACCCTTGCCAATGGAACGGAAAGTCAATTGACCCTGGTTCCGTTTTACGATCGATCTACCTTGATCTCGGAGACACTGGGTACTTTGGAGGAAGCCTTAACCTTGGAGCTATTGATCACGATTTTGGTAGTGATAGTAATGGTGTACAATCTTCGTGCTTCCTTATTGATTTCCAGCTTATTACCCATAGCGATATTAATGGTGTTTATCGCCATGAGGTACGTTGGAGTGGATGCCAATATTGTAGCCCTTTCTGGAATTGCCATTGCGATCGGAACGATGGTAGACCTGGGAATTATCCTCTCGGAAAATATACTCAAGCATCTGGATGAAGCTCCAGAAGATCAAAAATTAATTGACACCATTTTTAAAGGTTCCTCGGAAGTAGCCACAGCTATATTGACCGCCGTTTCTACCACGATCGTTTCCTTTATCCCGGTGTTTACGCTGGAGGCAGCAGAAGGAAAACTATTTGGTCCTTTGGCCTTTACGAAGACGTTTGCGCTAATAGCTGCTTTGATCGTCTCTTTGTTAATCTTACCGACGCTTGCCCATTGGTTTTTTGGGTTCAAAATCAAGGGAGATAAAACAAAAAAGTTCTTCCCTTATGCCTTACTACTTCTTGGCATCATCGCCCTGATTCTGGGTTATTCCTGGGCAGGAATCATGCTTCTCCTGTTTGGAGGTTTGGCTATTGGAAAACAGTATTTGGACACCTCCAAAATAGTGCTGGATAAGCGCTCATCTAAGCTATTGAACAATGCCGAACTATTCTTAGTAGTGGTTGGCGTAGTCTGGCTATTGGCAAAATACTGGCTTCCCCTGGGGCCTTCAAAAAGTTTGGTTACGAATTTCTTCTTTGTAGCCTTGATGGTAAGTCTGATTTTAGGCGCTTTTGCGGTTTTGGAATACTATTACAAACACATCCTTACCTGGTGTTTGAACCATAAAAAGCATTTCTGTGCATCCCAACTGTACTTATTCTTCTTGCAGGAAGCATTTGGTTGGGATTCAACAGTGTATTTGGATTTATCCCCAAAGGTTTTGATGTAATCGGAGTTAACATTCGAACTACCCACATATGGGCCTCCTTGACTCACACTTTCCCTGGAATCGGAAAGGAGTTTATGCCTTCACTGGATGAAGGAAGCTTTTTGTTGATGCCTACTTCCATGCCCCATTCTGGTATTGAGTTTAACGGAAATGTCGTTTCCCAACTTGACATGATGCTAACAAATATTCCAGAAGTGGAGTTGACCGTAGGCAAATTGGGAAGAGTGGAATCAGCCCTGGACCCTGCGCCCATCTCCATGTATGAAAACGTCATCAACTATAAACCGGAGTACATCCTAGATGAAGATGGATATAGGGTACGTTTCATGACCGATGAAAACAATCGGTTCATTCTCTCCTCTGGCGATACCTTAAGTAATGAGGAAGCGATTGCACAAGGAGTGAAAAATACGGAATTGATTCCGGATGAGGATGGACTATATTTCCGAAACTGGAGAAGCCAGATTAATTCCCCAGATGACATTTGGAATGAAATCGTCAAAGTCACCAAGATTCCAGGAATAACTTCTGCCCCAAAACTCCAACCAATTGAAACAAGGTTGGTGATGCTCCAAACTGGGATGAGAGCTCCGATGGGTATAAAAGTATATGGACCTGATCTACAGACCATTGAAACATTTGGCTTAACGTTAGAAAGCATCTTAAAAGAGGTGCCATCTGTGAAAGCTGAAGCCGCGTTTGCAGATCGTATTGTAGGTAAACCTTACTTGCTTTTAAACATCAAACGGGAAGAAATTGCCCGCTATGGATTAAATATTGAAGACGTTCAGCAAACGATAGAAACAGCTATTGGCGGAATGAATATCACAAACACGGTGGAAGGCCGAGAGCGCTTTCCTGTACGGGTTCGTTATCCAAGAGAGCTTAGAGATGATCCTGAATCATTGGGTAAAATCTTGATCTCCACACCTACTGGAGCCCAGATTCCCTTGGTACAAATTGTGGATTTTGAATACCAACGAGGACCTCAAGCCATCAAAAGTGAAAATACGTTTTTGGTAGGCTATGTATTATTTGATAAGCGAGAGGGTTTCTCCGAAGTGACCGTAGTCAATGATGCCCAACGAATGATTCAGGAAAGAATCGATTCTGGTGAACTACTGGTCCCAGCTGGAGTAAGCTTTAAGTTTTCAGGAAGTTACGAGAACCAGGTGCGTGCTGAAAAAAGACTAGCTATCATCGTACCCGTAGTACTGGGATTGGTTTTCTTGATCCTGTATTTCCAGTTCAAATCAGTAAGCACTTCGCTTATGGTATTCACGGGTATAGCCATGGCTTTTAGCGGTGGATTCATGATGCTTTGGTTCTATGGACAAGATTGGTTTGCCAATTTCAGCCTTTTCGATACCAATATCAGAGAGTTATTCCAAATGCAAACCATCAATCTAAGCGTGGCAGTTTGGGTGGGTTTCATTGCTCTTTTCGGAATTGCGACAGATGATGGGGTATTGATGGCTACCTATTTGGATCAAAGCTTTGATCGAAATAAGACCAACACCCTAAAAGGAATCCGGGCTGCGGTAGTCGAAGCCGGACAGCGAAGAATCAAACCGGCTGTCATGACTTCAGCAACCACCATCATTGCCTTGTTACCTATCTTAACCTCTTCAGGCAGGGGGTCCGATATCATGATTCCTATGGCAATCCCTGCTTTCGGTGGAATGTTAGTGGCAGCCATTACTTATTTCATTGCCGGTGTTATACAGCATCCGAGAGGAATATAGACTCAAAAAGATCAACAAATGAAATCGAGCTATAAAAAAATAGAGAATGATAGGAACCGATTGAATGCAAGGTTCAATTCGGCCAAAAACAGCAGTTTTAATCCTATTAGAAACTGGACAATCACAGTTCTTCTGGTCATCTTCACTGGTTTTCATTCATTTGGTCAAAGGTTAGATGACTATTTGAAACTAGCGGCCGAGAATAATCCAGGGTTAAAAGGTAGCTATAAAGAGTTTGAAGCAGCACTTCAGAAAGCCGCACAGATCAGAAGTTTACCGGATCCAACCCTGTCATTTGGGTACTTTATCTCCCCTGTTGAAACCCGGGTTGGACCACAACGGGCAAGATTATCCCTCAACCAGATGTTTCCTTGGTTTGGTACGTTAAAATACTATGGGACTGGCTCGGAGGCTATGGCAGAGGCGAAATTCCAAGCGTTTACCGATGCCAAAAACAAGTTGTACTTCAAGGTGATTTCTGCTTTCTACCCCTTGTATGAGCTGAATAAGTTCATTGAAATTGAGGAACAAAACATTGAAATCCTCAAAAATTATAAAACGCTGGCAACCAGTCAATTTTCGAATGGAAACGGGGCCATGGTAGATGTCCTGAGAGTGGATATTATGCTGAAAGATGCGGAAACCAACCTGGGTATTTTGGAAAAGCAACGAAGCCCTTTGGTGACGCGATTCAACAATTTGCTTAATCGGGAAGAAGAGGAGCCGGTGGAAGTAGCCAATGAATTGGAGGAAGTCATGGTGCAAGAAAACTACCGAAGGGATTCATTATTGGAGAACAACCCTACCCTCCAAGAATTTGACTTTAAAATCATGGCAAGCCAGGCCAACGAAATGACCGCTGCCAGCCAGGGAAAACCCAAGATTGGGGTTGGATTGGATTATGTCATCATAGGAAAAAGAGAAGATATGATGGTCGATGATAATGGCAAAAATGCATTGATGCCCATGGTTTCCATGAGTTTGCCCATCTTTTCAGGAAAATACCAGGCTGCAAAAAAAGAGGCAAAATTGATGCAGGAAGCCTACCAGTATCAAAAGGAAGAATTTGAGAATGAATTACTCAGCAGCTATGAACAACTGGACTTTCAAGTCTCTAAACAACAAGATTTGATTCGATTGTATGAAGCACAAATCAAGCAGACTCAACAGTCTCTGGACTTGCTTTATACAGCTTATTCCAATTCAGGAAAATCATTTGAGGATGTACTTCAAATGCAACAGCAGCTATTGAAATATCAAAAACTGAAAGTGTCTGCTGAAACAGCACTAAAAATAAACATTGCGGAAATAGATTATATCACTGCAAAAACATTAGACCAATGAAAAAGCTACAAATAAACGTTTTGGTCATTGCTATCGGCATGTTATTCATCGGAATACTTGCAGGATACCTCATCTTCAGAAATGACAGTCCTTCTCAAGATGAACACCAACATGATATTACTGAAGTAAATGGGGTATGGACCTGTTCCATGCACCCACAGATCCGTCAGAATGAACCGGGGTCCTGTCCAATCTGCGGAATGGACCTGATTCCCGTAGAGAATGAGGAAGAAAATCTGGATCCCATGGCCATCAGCATGTCTCCTACTGCCATGCAATTAGCCAATGTGCAAACTGCGATAGTCGGAGGATCAGATGCTTCAAAATCAGTAAAACTGACCGGGAAAATCCAGTCTGATGAACGGAGGATCTTTACCCAGACCACCCATATTCCTGGTAGGATTGAGCAATTAACCGTCAATTTTACCGGAGAATACATCTCCAAGGGACAGGTCATTGCCTATGTTTATTCTCCTGAGTTGGTCACCGCCCAGCAGGAACTATTGCAGGCAGCAAAAATCAAAGACTCCCAACCACAATTATTTCAGGCTGCAAAAGAGAAGCTGAGAAACTGGAAATTATCAAACAGCCAAATTGATCAGATTATTGAATCAGGAAACCTCCTTCACAACTTTCCAATCAGCGCTAACAGTTCAGGATATGTAACTGAAAAATTGGCGAATGCCGGAGACTATGTGTCTCTTGGACAGCCTCTATATACCGTATCCGATCTTTCCAAAGTATGGGTTTTATTTGATGTGTATGAATCCGATCTAAGTTGGATCAACAAAGGCGATGAGGTCGAATATTCAGTCCAATCCATTCCTGGCAAGACTTTTTCCGCAAAATCAGTTATATCGATCCTTTGATTGATCCTTCGACAAGAGTTGCCCAGGCACGGGTTGAAGTAAGCAATTCCGATCTAAGCCTGAAACCAGAAATGTTTGTTTCTGGTACGATTAAGAGCGAGTCTAAAAGCAGTAACAATTCGATGACCGTTCCCAAATCCGCGGTATTATGGACAGGTAAACGATCTGTAGTATATGTAAAATCAAGTTCTGAACGAGGGATAAGCTTTAACCTTCGGGAAGTGACCTTGGGACCTGCTTTAGGAGAAAGTTATGTCATTGAGAGTGGGTTGAATGAGGGGAGGAAATCGCCATCAATGGTACTTTCAGTATAGATGCAGCTGCGCAATTAGCGGGTAAGCCCAGCATGATGAGTCCCGATGGCAGTGCACCGATGACAGGCCATGACCATGGAAATATGGAAGGAAGGAGCATGCCTTCCAGTACCAACCTATCCATCAGTGAAAATGCAAAAAAGGCCTTGAAACCAGTGTATGATCAATATTTACTGCTGAAAGACAAATTAACACAAGATGATCTGATTGCAGCCAAAGAGGCAGCAGCAAAGATGGATGCATCTTTGAAACAAGTAAACATGGCTTTATTCACTGGAGAATCTCACAACCTATGGATGGGCTTTGACGATAATTTGAAAAAGCCTTACAAACTGCTCAATCTGCAAAATCAATAGAGGAGTTGAGAAAGAGCTTTCAACATCTTTCTATGGAAATGGTAACCATGACTGAACTGTTTCATGCCTATTCGGGCACTTTATATGTGCAGCATTGCCCAATGGCAGATAGTAATAAAGGAGCAGATTGGTTGAGCCTAGACCAAAATATTGTCAACCCCTATTTTGGACAATCCATGCTAACCTGTGGAGAGGTTACCAAAACATTGAACTAATCACCCAATCCATACAAGCAAATTATGCGTAAAAACAATCAGTATTTTGCCAGAAAAATCCACCGATTTCTAGGGGTCTTCATTGGAATCCAGTTTTTCCTTTGGACCATCAGTGGATTATATTTCAGCTGGACAGATATTGATGAAATCCATGGAGATCATTTTCACAATGAGCACATGATGCATCAATCAGCAGAAAATCTAATTGAACCTGGAAAGTTGGATTCCACCCTCCAGATTTCAACTCTTGAACTGCGATTTGTCAACCACCAACCTTATTACTGGGTTAATTCCAAATTGCTTTACAATGCTCAGACAGGTGAACTCAAACCCGAAGTAACAGAAGAAGAAGCAAAGGAAATTGCCCAGATTTATGTAAAGGGAGATTTGGGAATCAAATCGGTAGAATATCTGACTGAAACCGGAGCTCACCATGAATTTCGGGGAAGACCATTGCCCGCTTGGGCCGTACACTTCGACCACCCAGATAACCTAGTAGCCTACATAGATGCTAAAAATGGAAGCTTTGAACGAGTGCGACATAGAAGCTGGAGATGGTTTGATTTTCTCTGGATGTTCCATACCATGGATTATGCAGGAAGAGACGATTTCAACAACCTGCTACTTAGAGCATTTTCATTATTCGGCTTAGCCACGGTGGCTTCTGGGTTCACTTTGTTCTTTATGACGCAGAAAAAGAAAAGAAAACATACGAAATAAATAATAAATCAATTAAACATGAAAAATCTAACTAAAACTCTATTAATTGCAATGACAATCAGTTTGGCGTTTGCCTGTAAGCAAAACGATCAACATGAAGGGAATGAAGAGCACATGAACCAAACAGAAGAAATGGATCATGAGAATCATGACGCAATGGACCATAGCTCCAATTCAGGATCCATGGCATCTGTTTCATTTGAAGACAAGCAGGTTTCTGAAGCTGTAAATGCTTATTTGGCTTTAAAGGATGTCTTGGTGGAAACAAATGGTGAAAAAGCTAAAGACGCTGCAAATGAACTGCTAGCTATTTTAGAAAACTCCGGTATTGAAGGAAAATCTGAAATGGAAATTGAGGTAAAGAAAATTGCCGAGACTACGGATACAGATGCTCAGAGAGTATCATTTGATGTGGTTTCAAACCAAATGATTCAATTGGTGAAGAGTTCTGTATTGATCGAAGGAAAATTATATAAGCAATATTGCCCAATGGCAAAAAACAATGAAGGTGCATTTTGGTTAAGTGTTTCCAATGAAATAAGAAACCCTTATTTCGGAGATAAAATGCTAAAGTGCGGTTCAGTTGAAGAGGAAATTTAAATCTTACCCTTTTTTAACTTAACGCCTGAGCCCCAGATTTTTCTGGGGCTTTTTTATAAGGTAAACCTGAATCCCAAAAACCCTCTGATTCCCTGGTTAGGGGCAAAAACATAAGTTGGATCAAAGGTCAAGGCATTTGGGTTCTCAGGAGTAGGCATGACTGTACCATCGGGATTAAATACCACATTCTTATCAAATGGATCAAATGACCTGGCTATACTATTAGCCGGTGGTGTAAAATTCAGCAGGTTTTTAACACCAGCATAAACTTCCCACTGCGCTCCAATTCCTTTGGTGAGCTGTATGTTTTGGATACTCCACCAAGAAGAAAATTCATCTCTATCATCTAATTCCCCAAGCAAAGGTAATCGCATCGGGCTATACACATTACCGGTATAATCAATGGTCAAACCGAGTCTCGGGATATCATATCCAATCGACCACACGCCAGAAAACCTCTCGGTTAACAATTGTCTTCTCTTGACTCCTTCTTCTTCTATGGATACATCCATTAAAGTAGCCCCAGCGGTAATGGATAGTCCATTTGCCCAAGCCACATCCAAGTTGGTAGAAACTCCTTTTGAAACAGCAGAACCATCTAAATTTGCATAAATGATCTGATTGGCATTTGTTTCATAATCCGGGACGATTCTATTGGTAAAATAGGTGTAAAACACGGTAGCATCAATCCCCACGAAAGTACCCCTATTGGAATAGATTTTCTTCACAAAATTAATGTTGGTATTCCAACTCTGTTCAGGCTTTAGTTCTCCTTCAAAAACCACTTCCCTAGCTCCAGTTAAAGCGGCATGATCTTCTGTAAAGACATTAGCAACTCTAAACCCATTGCCCACCGAAACCCTGAGCGCTGTTGATTTATCATGGGAGGATAATTTATAATTCAACCTAGGGGAGAAAATGGAACCATGGACCGAATTATAATCATAGCGAGCTCCAAGCAAAAGACTTTGTGTTTCCTGAAATTTGATCTCATCCTGAATAAAAACCCCAGGTAAATGGATGACAGAAGGCATATTCCGTTCACCATCCCCAGTAGAAGTGACCGGAGTATCATCATCGTAATAGGTATAGCGATAAGCCAAACCCGACAAGAAATGATGAGAGGAGATCGTTTTTTTCCATGTCAACTGCCCAAAACCTATGTATTGGTCCGCATTGTAAATGGTCGTCCCATACACTGAGTTTTGACGATGTCCGTTTGCAGAAAACATCAGACTTAAAGCTTCTGAATTCGGTAATTGGTAGGTACCAAAGGTTTCCCATCGACTAGTGTAAATACTTTCCCCATATATATCATCTCCTCCTCTATTGCTTTTCTCCCAATTCATTTCTCCTCCCCATCGATCTTCATATACATACCTGGCTGCAATATTGAAAATTCTGTTCTCAGGTCTTTTCACATTGAATTTTTGAAAAATTGAAATCCGCTTCGAAAGGGTTAGGTCGGTGAAACCATCCTGATTGTTATCAATGGGGTGATCATAATAAAAACCATTGATACCGGTGAGTGACTGGACATTGGATCCAAATTCACTTCGAAAGCCCAAATCCATGTTAAACTCACCCCAACCTGTCCCATATATGTCCGCGGATACTAAAGGAGCTGCGTCGGGACTTTTGGTAATCACATTGATTAAACCACCTACTGCTTCGGATCCATACAAGGTGGAAGCAGGCCCTTTCACCACTTCTACCCTATTGATCAATGATTGCGGGATGCCTGTAAGTCCGTAGACAGTTGCCAGACCAGATACAATGGGCATTCCATCGATCAATACCATGGTATATGGACCTTCTAACCCATTGATATGAATATCTCCGGTATTACAAACATTGCAATTGATTTGTGGTCTGACTCCATTTACATTTTGCAATGATTCGAATACAGAGGGAGTAGGATTGGCTCTAAAGAACTTTGCAGAATACACTTCCACTGGAACAGGACTATCCAATTTAGAAACTTCCTGCATGGTCCCACTAACTACTACCTCATCTAAACCAGCATCCATTTCTTCCAGTTCAAAAACCAATTGAGTGGCTTCTTCTGATGGGACAATTACAGCCAATGAAATAGTTTTAAACCCTATTCTTGAAACTTGCAGAACATAGGTATCGGAGGTAATTACCTTGATATTGAATTCTCCATTTTCATCGGTGACCGCCCCAACTGAAGTTCCTTTTAGGATTACATTGGCAAATTCCACTACCTCCCCTTGGGATAAAACTTTGCCTTTCACGCGGAAGTCCTGTCCGAAGGAATCCATATAAATCCCTGATATAAAAAGAAATACTAGTACTAGTCGAAGCATATATAATAGACTAATTTAATTCATTAGAATACCCAAAAGTAATTTGTTAGATTCTTCTAACAAAATTGTTTTCTAAATATTTTATTTAATATTTGAATACTAAATCATTATTCATGGCCTCTCAAACAGAAGAAAACTACCTAAAATCATTATTCAACTTGTCAAATGAAGCTGGAGAAGTAAACATCTCAGAATTAGCCCAACAAATGCAGGTAAGTATGCCTACCGTGAATAGCATGGTAAAAACCCTTCAAAAAAACGGTTGGTTGATCTATGAGAAATACAAACCTGTTACCCTTACCTCAGAAGGAAAAAAGAAGCCGCATTGGTCATCAGGAAACATCGATTGACAGAAATGTTTTTGGTAAAAAAGATGGGATTCGGCTGGGAAGAAGTTCATGAAATTGCAGAACAAATCGAGCATATTCATTCTCCAAAATTTTTCGAAAGAATGGATGAAATGATGGGACATCCTACTGTTGATCCCCATGGCTCTCCCATTCCCGATAAGATGGGTAGAATTCAAGAGGTCAGTTATTTCACATTATCTAAATGCAAAACAGGCCAGATTGTAAACTTAGCAGCTTTGACCAACTCGTCCATGGAATTTTTGGAGTTTTTAAATAGCAGGGATCTGAGATTGGGAATTGAACTTCAAGTGATATCTATTGAACCATATGATCAAAGCATGGTAGTCAGTTTTGAAGGACACCCCTCAGAAACCTTAAGTGAAAAAGTCTGTGATCGGTTATTGGTAAGATTAGTAGGTTAAACAAGCTTCCGGAGCCAAGAATTATCAATACTTCCAGGATCGGTTTGCTTTTTTCTCCGCTTGGGATTTTTTTGATTTCAAACGTTTCTCCACGGCTCCTTTTCCTGGCTTCGTGGGTTTTCTTGCTTTCTTTTTCGCTAGGCTCTTTTGAATGAGTTTATAAAATTTCCGAATGGCGATCTCTTTATTTTGTAACTGGGAACGTTTTTCCTGCGCTTGAATCTGCAGCAGACCTTCATCCGTAATTTTATTTTTCAGTTTTTCCCGGATCAAGGTTTTCTCCTCCTCTGTCAAGAACATGGTGTTATCCAGATCAAAGAACAACTGCACTTTGGACTCCACTTTATTGACATGTTGACCTCCTGCTCCACCACTTCTGGATGTCTGAAATTTCATTTCGGACATAAAATCACCTTTCTCAATTCTTTCTCTTAGTGTTTGCATTGGATCGCTACTCTTTTATGGACCTTGAATTTCTTCTGGAGGCAAGTTAAGGGCTTTCATTTAAATGAAATAATTCCCTACTATCCATTCATTTGGATGAACGGATGATTTTAAAACTAATTCTTAAAAAAAATGCTAATTTGATTTTCATTAATCCACCTCATCCTATTGACTAACCCAAAATACTATGAAAAATAGAAGAGAATTTCTCATCAAATCTGCCCTCGGTGCAGCTGGGCTTGTAGTGGCTCCCGCCTGGTTACAAGGTGCGCCATCCATTATCAAATCCTATAACAAACCCAATTCATTGATCAATGGTGTGCAGATAGGTTGCATTACCTATTCTTTCCGTTCCATGCCTGATCAAAGCGCAGAAGCTACCTTGAAGTATGTAACCGATTCTGGGTTGAGTGCGATAGAACTGATGGGTGATCCTGCTGAAAGTTTTGCTGGGATGCCTTCCTCTCCTGTAAATCGGATGCGGATGTTCCAGCTCATGAGAAAACAAAGAGATGGCGGAGAATTGAGCAGCGCAGAAAAATCCGAATTGGATGAAATGCGTGCTGCCGGAGAAGCTTACAGCAAAGAAGTAGCTGAATGGAGAGCAAAAGCTGACATGAAAAAGTTCGAGGATCTGCGCAAAATGTACAAAGCGGCAGGTGTTAGTATTTATGCCTTCAAGCCAAGTGCATTTGGCAAAAACAATACCGATGCCGAGATTAATTATGGTATGAAAGCAGCCAAAGCATTGGGAGCAAGCCACGTTACTTTAGAACATCCTTCTGATGATGCACACACGTTAAAGCTTGGAAAAATGGCAGAGAAAAACGGAATTTCTGTGGGCTATCATGGCCATGAACAGGAAACATTTACCTTCTGGGATACCGCCATTAGTCAAAGTCCTAAAAATGGACTGAACCTTGATGCCGGGCATTACATCGCTGCTGGAAATACAGACCTGATTCCACTGATAGAAAAACAACACAAGCATATTCTAAGTATGCATACGAAGGATAGACAGACTCCTGCCAATGGGAAAGGTAATTTGGCTTGGGGCTCTGGTGATACCCCTATCCCTGAATTATTAAACTTGATGAAAACCAATAACTATAAATTCCCAGCTACCATTGAATTGGAATATCAAGTCCCTGAGGGTTCTGATGCGGTCAAGGAAGTTCAGAAATGTGTAGAATTTTGTGAAAAGGCTCTTAGCTGATCCATACTGGACTTAAAAAAACAAAAACCGCAGCAATGCTGCGGTTTTTTAATTTGGTTGTGTTTGGTAATTATTTTACAAACATAGTAAACATCCACATTCTTTTTTCCAAATCTCCTACAAATGCTGTCAACATGTCTTCTGTAGCAATATCTCCAGCTTCTCCAGCTTCTTCAGCTACTTTTCTATGGGACTTGGCAAGAATTCCTAATCCATCAATGACATGCTTCACACACTCTTCTCCATTGGACACATCGGTGATTTCTTTATGGATGCTGTTTTTGAGATAATCAGAATAGGCATGCTTAGGTTTAAACCCAATGGTGACGACACGCTCTGCTAAATCATCAATGTTTTGATACAGTTTCGTATAGAGTTCCTCAAACTTTTCATGTAATTCAAAGAAGTTTTCTCCTTTTACATTCCAATGGAATCCTCTAACGTTCTGGTAAAAAATATGATAGTCTGATAATAAATCATTCATATTACCAGCCAAATTGGTCATGGCTTTATTATCTAGTTTTAAATGATTTTCGAGTGTTGCTTTATTCGTGTTCATTGTATTAGTGTTAGTTAAGTTATCCATGCCATATATAGTGCAAGGTCCTCTCCACTATTCTGCATTCCATAGATTCCATGGTTAACTAGTAGATTTCATACCAATCTTTTGAGTCTTTCATAAGATCCAATACATCATTTGGAATCCTAAAATCCAAGTAGGATTCCTCGTAAAATCAGCATGAAAATACTTCCCCAAACTGTTGCCCAGATTGCACACAAAAAAAGGCCCTCAACCAATTGAGAGCCTTTTTTGAATTCCAATTCCCGATTTTATAAATCGTATTGTTTCATCTTATTGAATAATGTTTTCCGATCAATCCCCAATTGCTTGGCAGCTTTGGTTCGATTGTATTTTACTTCTTCCAACACCTTCCTTAACACCTCTGCTTCGGCTTCTGCAGCTGCATCTTTCAAATTGACAGGGGTATGATTAGAAGATGTTTTGCTACTTTTTGATTCAGAGCCTGAGTCTGTAAAGTTAAATTTCCGAGCATAGACTACTTCTGGAGGTAATGCTGATACGGTCATTTTTTCCCCATCGGTCAGGAGCGTTGCCCTTCGGATCACATTTCTCATTTCACGAAGGTTACCTGGCCAAACATATTCTTTGAACACTTCCATTACCTCATCATCAAACTCTTTCACGGATTTCTTCAACTCTTCATTGGATAAATGGAGGAAGTGTAATGCAAATGCTTCAATATCGTCTTTTCTTTCTCTTAGAGGAGGAACAGTAATACTAAATTCGTTGAATCTGAAATACAGATCCTCTCGGAATTTATTCTCCTGAACGGCCTTACGAAGGTCCTCATTGGAGGCCACAATAATTCGGACATCAATGGATTTATCTTTAGTCCCTCCTATTCTTCTCAATTTCCTTTCTTGGACCAATCGTAACAAACCGACTTGAACTTCATAAGATAAATTGGAAATTTCATCTAGGAATATGGTTCCTCCATTCGCCAGTTCAAATTGACCTGGCTTTTCAGAATGGGCACCTGTAAAAGCTCCTTTCTCATGCCCCCAAAGCTCACTTCCTGCCAATTCCTTTGTTAAGGCTCCACAATCCACTGCAATAAAGGGTTTCCCTGCTCGCTCACTCTGATCATGAATTAAGCGGGCAATATTTTCTTTACCAGCTCCACTTTCACCGTAGATAACTACACTTAGATTGGTAGGGGCTACCAATTTTACTTCCTTATAAAGTTTCTTGGATTCCTTTCCTGTCCCTTTCAAAAAATTAGAATTTGCCTCTGACTTTTGGCTCTTCTTATTGGCTTTTGTATCAGCCTTATCCAGCGTGATCGTGTTTACTTTTGTCTCTTTTTGAATCGCAAGTGCCCTTTCAATTAAACTAATGATTTCATCAGGAATCAAAGGTTTCGTGATGTAGTCAAAAGCTCCTTTTTTGATGACTTCTACTGCAATTTTCACATCCGCATATCCGGTAATAATCGCTACCTGTGTTCCAGGAGAAATGATTCGTACTCTTGCCAGCACATCTCTCCCCTCCATATCCCGCAATTTAAAATCACAAAAAATTAGGTCATAGTACGTATTTTTAACCATTTCAAGACCGTTTTTACCTGAAATAGTGGTTTCGACATCGTAGCCTTTTTTAGTTAAAAAACGCTCTAATAATTGGCAAATGTCAATATTGTCATCGATTACAAGAATCTTTGCCATGGTGATAAATATTAATTGTTGAAAATATCTTTTTGAATAACCTGCTCTAATCTTGCTAGGTTGAAAGGCTTACTCAAGAAATGTAGGGCTCCTGATTTGATTGCTTCTTCTCGGGCTTCTAAATGATCAAAAGCGCTCATCATGATCACATTTAGTGAATCAAAATCTTGAGCCCACTTTTTCAATTCCTTCAAACCATTGCCATCAGGCAAGTTAACATCCAAGAAAATTAGGTTGGGGTTCCTTTCGTTTACGAGCCGCCTTCCTTCAGAAAGGGTGCCTGCGGAAAATACTTCGTATCCTTTTCTAGCTAAGAATCGAGATAATAGTGCTCTGATTTCTAATTCATCATCCACTACAAGGATCACATTATTCTTCATCACGTTTCGGCATTTGAAATGGTTATTCAGAGTACTAAACTCAATTAATAGATTAATTTTTTTTAATTATAGGGTCTAATTTGGATTAAAAGAAAAGGTACACTCATTAATTGTACCTTTTCCTATTCAAATAAACCTTACTTCACTTTTTCTTTCGCGTTTTTAGCGGTTTCTTTTGCGGTCTCTTTGGCTGTTTGAAGCGCTGATTTGGTAGCATTCAATCCTTCCTGACTCGCAGAAAGCAATTTTGATTTAAGGTCCGTTGCAATGTTTTGAAAATCTGACAACAGGCTGTTTAACTTCTCTTTTTGTGGTTCGTATTGGTCTTTGTTCTTATAAAGAAAAGCACCAATCATTGCACCTGTTATTAATCCGCCTACCCAAATGGTTGTAGTTTTTAACTGTTTGTTCATGTTCTTATAGTTTAAATGTTAGCTTATTAGATTTAACGTAAGTCTTTTAAGCCTGATTCGATTTTAAAAAGATTTCTTAGAAACTTTTAAAGAGGTTAAATCCCCCTGCCACTGATTAGTCTAAACAAGACTGCAATAACAGCCAATACTAAAAGGACGTGAATCAATCCTGATGCACTGTAAGCAAATACTCCGATCAGCCATCCAATCAGGAGAATTACTGCGATAAAATATAATAGAGAACTCATGGTTTTGTGGTTATGGTGTTAGTTTTATTTGATTCTTTAGGTTCAATGCTCATGCCCTTATGTCAACAATTCAAAAAAGGGGCTTAATTTGGTAAAAAAGCAGGTTTTAGACCTGTATAGACGTCATCTTAACCCGGCAAACTCCGAGATATGAGAAATAAATTCCCCAATTCTGGGAATTCCCAGCTATTTGAAAGCACCAACCTTTCTATGAATCGAATAAAATTTTACTCGATCATTTCCCTTTTTTTAATTATTGTGGGAAGTGGCGTTTCTTATTGGACTTCTGAACGAATCGGATACTATACTTCCGCGTTAATGGAAACCCAAGATATCCTTCAGAGAACAAGTGAACTTTATGCAAGTATATTAGAAAGGGAAACCAATATTCGAGGTTTTGTGATTACAGGGGAAGACGCCTTTCTTACTAACTACAGGCAGTCTTTGATAGATGCTCAAATGCTTTTGGATAAATTAAAAGATCTCACTGACGAAAATCCGACACAGCAACAAAACTTAGAAGTACTAGAAGATCTAATTAAGCAAAGGGTAACGGTCTTTGAGGCAACAATTGCATATCACCAAGAACATGGAAATTTAGAGGGTTTTTTAAGCTCGGGCAAAGTAAATAATGCACTAAGTGGTTATAGGACAATCAAACAACTTGTCACTGCCATCAATGATGAGGAAAACAGGTTATTTGTAGAGCGTAATAGGTCCTTACTAAATAATATCAATGCCCTGCCTTTTATCGTCGGTTTAATATCCCTGTTCTCAATTTCTGTGGGCTTTGTCACCTTATCTTCAATATTTCATTACAATAAGGTTCAAAAAATTGCTTCAAAAAGAATCAAAAATTACCAGGAACAACTTCAGGAACATCTCTATTTATTAGATGACTCCAATAAGGAATTAGAGCAGTTTGCCTATGTGGCTTCACATGACTTACAGGAGCCACTGCGTAAAATAACTGCCTTCTCAGATTTACTAGTTGAACAATATTCCGACACGCTTGAGGGTGATGGTGAACTTTATCTGAGTAGAATCACGGTTGCGGCAAATCGAATGAGAAGACTCATCACGGATCTATTGGAATATAGCCGGGCAGGAAGGATTACCAGTGAGGAGGAAAAAGAAATTGATCTTCAAAATGTCATTGAGATGGTTTTGGATGACCTGGAGATCGCTATTCTTGAGAAAAAGGCAAAAGTTGAAGTGGGTACTTTTCCAAAAGTCATGGGAAAAGAGACCGAGTTTAGACAAGTGTTTCAAAATTTGATTTCTAATGCTTTGAAATTTTCAGATCCAAAGAAGATTCCAGAGATCAAAATAAACTGCCAAGAGGCACCCCGGGAAGAAATAAAACGTATTACTCAATTAGAACCTGATCTTTCTTATTACAAGATCACAGTGGAGGATAATGGAATTGGCTTTGATGAAGAATATTCAGAGAAAATTTTCGCTATTTTCCAGCGTCTGCACGGAAAAGAGGCGTTTGAAGGAACCGGAATAGGTCTTTCTATATCCAAGAAAATTATAGAAAAATCAGATGGCACCATTCAAGCAAAAAGCAAACCTGGAGTAGGATCGGTATTTACAATCTACTTGCCGGTCATTTCATCTTAAAAAGTTAATGTACTAAATGGTTTATGAGCCATATATCAAGAATTAACCCACACAATTATTTTATTCACAAAAAACGATATCTTTTTGTGCTTAAAAAACACCTATGTTCGTGAAAAAGCCAATTAACATTCTTGTCGCAGAAGACGATGATGATGACAAATTATTGATTATTAAAGCGTTTCAAAAAACGCTACCCAAAGAAAATGTCACCTGCGTCGAAGATGGAGAGGCACTACTTCAGTACCTGAATCGTTCTGCTCCTTTTGATGATTTGACTAATTATCCTGTTCCTGATATCATCTTACTTGATCTGAATATGCCCAGAAAAGATGGGAGAACTGCACTTGCTGAAATCAAAAGCCATGAGGATTTTAAAAAAATTCCAGTGATCATTTTCACTACCTCCAATTTGAAAGACGATATAGAAATCACTTATAAAATGGGAAGCAATAGCTACATCACTAAACCAGGTTCTTTTGAAGGACTGGTAAAAGTAGCTAAAGAAATCGAAAATTATTGGTCCAAAACGGTCATGTTACCGATTTAAAAAAATAGTAAGCATGAGTTCTGAAACCATTCGCATTTTATATGTCGATGATGATCCGGATGATTTATTCCTCTTTTCTACCATTTTAAAAAAATAAAAGAAACCAATTACCAGATTGAGTCTGCAGCATCCTATGAGGAGGCATTGGAGAAATCCCAAGAGCGCTTTGATGTATATTTGGTGGATTATAAACTTGGAAAAGAAACCGGATTAGAGCTGATCCAAGAAATAAAGTCGATTCAAAAACATGCACCAGTGATCATGCTGACAGGTATGAATACGGGTTCAATAGATCAAGAGGCTCTTCAATTAGGTGCCTCTGATTATTTAATCAAAGGGGAATTTGATGCCAGAACGCTAGACCGAACTTTGCGATATGCCATCCGGGATTCCCAGTTAATGGAATCACTGGACAGTGCCGCCATTAAATTCAGGTCCATTTTTGAAAGGGCCGGAGATCCCTTCTTGTTAATGGATGGAACAAGCAAAATTTTAGAAGCAAACCCAATATTTATCTCAAAATTCGGGATTGAACCGCATTCCGAGGAATCCGGATTAGGATATTTTTTTACAGACTTGATAGAGGACCAAGTATCCAGGTTGATTTTAATGGACGTTTTGGGCAAAAAATCTGAATTGTATGATTTAGAAACGGTCCTGAAAATAGATAAGGATACCCATATCAATGCATTGATCAGTATTGCCAAACAGGATGCCAACCTTTTCCAAGTGCTGATCAAGGATTTGACTGCCATGAAAGCAAAAGAAGAGGAAGATTTAAACCTGGAAAAATTCTCTTCCACAGGTAGGATTGCCAGACTGCTTGCCCATGAAGTAAAAATCCTCTGACTACCATTGTCTTATCTGCTGATCAACTCCAAATGGAACTTCCCGAGAATATCCTGGAGGAAAGCGGAGATCTGATTGAGGTCATCCAGCGAAACTGTAACCGAATCAACCAATTGGTCACCCAATTATTGGAAAGTACCAGATTTACGGAGTTAGACATTGCCAATCATTCCATCAATGATCTGCTAGATGAATCTTTGGAACAGGTAATAGACCGAGTCCAAATGAAAAATCTGGAGGTCAAAAAAGATTATCAAGATGAGATTTGCAATATTGATGTAGATGCCGAAAAGGTAAAAATTGCGCTTATTAACCTCCTTGTAAATGCCATTGAAGCGATGCCCGAATCAGGAGGAAAACTTTTTTTAAAAACTTACATTAAGGGAAAACAATGCAGAGTGGAGTTAAAAGATAATGGAGTGGGTATTCCAAAGGAAAATTTGGAAAGATTATTTGAGCCTTTTTTCACAAGCAAAGAATCCGGTTCAGGTTTGGGATTAACCAATACACAAAACATTATCTTAAGCCATGGAGGCTCCATACGGGTAAAAAGTGAAGAGGGAGTAGGGACCACATTTTTGCTAAGCTTCAATTTGAGTTCTTAAATCCATCCTGTGGTAGTGAAAAAATAATTCCCATGGATTTTCAAGGAAAATTAGAAAACTTCGAATTCAATCATTGGAGCTACCATGTACCTGTTCCTGATGATCTGGCTACTCAATTACTGGATAAGAGTGAAAGAAGGGTTCTGGTTAAAATCAATCAACTAGGGCCCTATCATATGGCTTTGATGAAAGCCAAAGCGTATTGGTATATTTTAATCAACCAAGAGATCCGATCCAAATTAAAATTAGCGTCTGGGGATTCACTTTCCATCTCCATAGAGAGTGATTTCAGTGAATTTGGGCATGTATTACCTGAAGAGTTTCAAGTATTAATGGACCAGGATGAAGAAGGAACTAAGTATTTCAAATCATTGACGCCTGGTAAACAAAGAAGCTTGGTATACCTGGTCACCAAAGTGAAAAATCCTGAAAGCAGGATGAAGAAGTCACTGGCCATTATGCATCATCTCAGGTTATCCAAAGGAAAAATAGACTTCAAACAATTAAACGAACTGATAAAGTATTACAATAATTTGTAAGGGAGCTGTTTCGGATCCACCAAATGCTCCGTTTGGTTTCTAACAAATTATTTCAAATACCTATGAAGAAATCATTCCTTTACTACCTCCTTTTTTCCCTTGTTTTTACCCTTGCAGCCTGCCAGGATAAAGATGATCAAGAAGCCGATTTTAGTAAATTCAGAGAAATTGCCTACAACTACTTGGACGATTCAACCCAGGAGACCATCGTAGGAAATTGGAAGAAGGCTTTTGTACGAAAAAATGGAAATGGCAATTATGAAGTGCTTTTTAACACTACTTATGATGCACTTTTAGGCCCAATCGTGGTAGAAATTGAAGGAAAAACCAGAGAAGTAATTGGAATCTACCCAAGAGATTAGAAAGGTGTTCAATTCAATAAAAAGAGGGCAAATGCCCCCTTTTGTTAATCGTCCTTTATTTTAAATTTTTCCCTTTTGCAGCTTTGTTCGACTTTTTCTTAGGTCTACTAGCGCCAAAAGTCCCTCTGTTGGTTTTACCTTTTTTAGTTTTCATATCTCCTTTTCCCATACTTATTTTGGTTTAATTTGATTCAAACCAAGGTAAAAAACTGACAAAAAAATGTCAAGCCTTGCGATGCCGGGACAATGGGGATTCATGAATTAAACCTATCTTTCCTTCCTAATTAGTAATTTTATTTTGGGATGACTAATAAACAATTACCGGAAATAAATTGTGATTTAGGGGAAGGAATACCCTCTGAAGAAAATATTTTTCCGTGGATTGATGCCGCTAGTATTGCCTGCGGAGGACATTATGGAGACCGATCCAGTATTTACCAATCTCTGCTGTTGGCAAAAAAATTCGGAAAGAAAGTCGGGGCCCATCCCTCCTACCCAGATCGGGAAAACTTTGGTAGGCAATCCATTCCGATCTCCAATGAAGATTTGATTCAAAGTATTCAAACGCAACTCCACTTATTTCTTGAGGTTGCCAATGACTTGGACTTCACATTGGATCATATTAAGTTCCATGGCGCCCTGTATAATGATGCTGCCAAAAGAGTAGATCTTGCAGCATCCTTGACCAACTTCCTCTTAAAGACCTTTCCTCAAACTCCTGTGTTTACTCCTCCCAATTCGGAAATGGAAAGACTGTGCATTGAAAAAGGGCTGCCAATCAGAAGAGAGGTGTTTGCAGATAGAGCCTATTATTCGGATTATTCATTGGTATCAAGAAACATCAAAGGGTCCTTACTAAGTGATTTCGAGAGCATCAATCGCCAATTGGATCCATTATTTACCAAAGGTGAATTGATCTCTATTGAGGGTGTACAATTACCGGTTCAAGCGGATACTTTATGCTTTCATGGAGACAACCCAGGCTTGGATTCTTTTCTTTCAGCAATTAGACAAACCTGGTGGACATGAAACCTATTCACTCCATCATAACCCCCTACCTTTCTGAGATAAAATGGAGTCTGGAAATTTCCGACCTGCTTTTACAAAAACAGTTAGCGCTAAAAAGTATTCTTGAAAGCCATTTTCAAAAAACATCCTAGAGATACGGGTTGGATTCAAGACTTTGGGAATCTCCTGGAAATCCAAACTTCCTTACAAGGAGGTTCAAGCCCTTATGGATCAATTTGAGGAAATGGAAGAATATTCTCCCCTTTCCAACAAGGTCTGGCAAATTCCTGCCTGCTATGATGTAGAACTTGGAAGGGATTTAGAAAATTTAGCTATTGCCAAAGGTTTAGAAGTGAAAGCCTTGATTGACCTTCATTCAAAAAATAACTACCGGTTACATTTCTATGGTTTTTTACCTGGCTTTATGTACTTGCAAGGTCTTCCCAATGTACTTTTTACCCCTAGAAAATCTGTCCCAGATGCCAATGTACCAGCTGGATCTATTGCTATTGGAGGAAATCAAACAGGAATATATCCAAGTGATAGTCCTGGTGGATGGCATTTAATCGGCCAAACTCCGATTATTCTTTTTGATCCCTCAAACAATCCACCTGTTTGGGCCAGTCCTGGTGATCTAATTAAATTCAACCCTATCACTTTAGAGGAATTCAAATCCATTCAACAGGATCCTCAACAACCGGTTTGGAAAGAATGAAGGAAAATCCATCTATGTCGATTTTGCGTACTGGTCCGGGTACCAGTGTTCAAGACCTTGGCAGAGAGGGTTTTGGACAATACGGAATTCCAGTGTCAGGGGCAATGGATCGCATTTCTATGCGTTGGGTAAATCACTTATTACAAAACCCCGAGGAAGAAGCTGTATTGGAAATTTCTCAGCCAGGCCTGAAGTTACACTTTGGATCCCCTACCACCATATGCATGGCAGGGGCGAAAGCAAACCTCAAGTTAAACGACCTCCCTATTAAATCTGAAGGTTTACTTCTCATCGAGGAAGGGGATGAACTTAGTTTTGGTTCCTTCATCTTGGGAGCTAGGGTGTATTTAGGAGTAACAAAAGGATTCAAGGTTCCTACCTTACTGACTAGCAAAAGCACCTACTCCGGTATTACTGAACTGGGAATGTTAAAAAAAGGGGACCTCTTGGAATATGCATCCATTCAAGAACATCCAAACCCCACCTGGTCCAGGGTAAAATTTGATAGAAATTGGATGAATTCCAACACCATAGAAGCATATCCTGGTCCCGAATGGAAGGAGTTATCAGATACCACCAAGACCGAAATTCAACATACCACATTTACCATTTCCCATCTTCAAAATCGAATGGCCTTCCAATTGGAAGAGCTTATTCCTAACTCCTTAAGTGAAATGGCTACTGCTGCGGTATATCCTGGCACCGTCCAGTTAACCTCGGGTGGAAAACTGATCATTTTAATGAAGGATGCACAAGTGACCGGGGGCTATCCCAGGATTCTCCAGCTACCAGAAAAATCAATTGCCCAGCTTTCCCAAAAATCACCCTACCAACAATTTACTTTTAAAATAAAAAGGCCCTGATTTCTCAGAGCCTATATTAAAAAGTTCCCCCTAGTTTATCTACCTGAAGTCGGTGAAGACTGGCTGTTTTCCCAGAATCTAGACCAAAGGAAGAACATTTCGACCTCGAATTTCTTCCTGTTCAGTTGAATGGTTGCCCAATCTACATCCCCTGATGCATCATACTTTTCACTAGCAAGCATTCCAATGGATCCCATCCCTCCAATTTTGTACATATTGCTAAGATCATCTTCTAAATCAAGGCCATAAAAGCCTAAAGATTCAATTAAAATATCGGCCTTTCCCCGGGCATTGGATTTTCTTGCAGCCTCTCTGGCGCTTTGAACTGCTGGAAGTAACAAGCCTACTGCCACAGGATCTACTCCATAGCCAATCTCTAATTCAGTCATTGCCTGGTCCAAGCTAATAGGATCAATGTTTCTAGCATTCAATCCCAAAACAAATTCAGCAGTTTCTTCCAACTCGGGCTTTTTGATCGGAGGGATACTATCTTCCCAAGGGCTTCGGGATGGAGCACTGGTAGCTCCATTTCCACTGAAAATTTTAGCGAAAGGATATTCCTTATCTGTGGATTCTCCTTTGATATCACCTATTTTCAAGTATCCTGAAATAGCAGCCAATGGTCCTTTGGCAATATCATATTCAATTTCATGCTCGTCTCCGGCAGTTGCTGAATGGTTTCTTTTTGCTGCATCACTGAAAGTGGCTCCTCTTTTAATCAAGGTAGAATCAAAAATTGTCATGGATTTCCTAATCATGGATGCTAGGAAGAATTCTCGGGACCTACTACTTCTTACCATTTCCTCTACTTTGGAAGGGGGCAGTGTGGTCATCACTCCTTGATAGGCATTTTCAGCTATTCCATAATTAAAATTGGCTTTACCTGATCCTATTCCTCCAGAGGATGATCCCATTCTGGCATTGGGGTCACTTAATTCTACGGCTTGGTCTACATCCGCAAATAACGCTTCTTCATTTGTTCTTGAATCGCATGAAGTGTTTAAAATAATGGCGCTTAAAAAAATGATAAAAAGATAATTTTTCATGATTATTTAAAGTTTGATTGATTTCGTTTTGGAAGAGCTTTTCTCTTCCGACGATTCAAACATAGATACCTTTCGCACAGGTATTTGGACAAAATAGATGAAACAGTCTATCCAATTGATGAAAAAGCCATATCAATTGATAGTTGAATTTTACGCTTATCTACTTGATTTTAAGGGCACAAATAGGCAACTTCTACAGCTATCAATCAAAAAAGGTCATCCATCAATTGAAAAGGTCCAACCATTAAAGTTCAGGATTCTGAATCGGGTTTAGAGGTATATTGGAACATTATACAAGCCCAAAAACAGCTTAGAATTTATATTTTAGGAATTGAACAATCTACAATCACATATTTCCGCATCCCATATTGAAGATATACTACTTCATTTTTCCAACTCCATGGGAGACTTGGAGACGGAGGAAGAAATTCTGTGGGATATGACCAGAAACTGTATCTCAATACTCGGCTTTGAGGATGCAGTGGTTTATTTGGTGGATGAAAACAAAGAATACCTGGAGCAAAAAGCTGCATTTGGACCTAAAAACCCTGAGGGAAATGAAATCATTAACGCCCTAAAGGTGAAAATCGGAGAAGGGGTAACCGGAGAAGTGGCCAGCACAGGACTTCCATTGATCATTAAAGATACCAGGACGTATAAAAAGTATATCAAAGATGACGAATTCCGTCTTTCTGAAATTGCGGTACCCATTATGCTTGAAGGAAAAGTGATTGGTGTTATTGACAGTGAACACTCCCAAGCAAATTATTTTACGGACCAACACCTAAAAATCCTGTTGGCTGTTGCCTCCATTTATGCCGGACAAATAGCTAGAATCAGAGCTTTAAAATCCATCAAAGAATCGGAATTCGAGCGATGGAAAATCCAACAAAAGGCTTCTAGGCTAAAAATGGAAGCCCTTTCTGCTCAACTTAGTCCCCACTTTGTGTTCAATTCCTTAAATGCGATCCAACATTATATCTTATTAGAAGACAAACGTAAATCCCTGAGATTTCTAAGCATTTTCGGGAAGCTTCTTCGCTATTTTATGAGTCAACTTTCAGAAGAATCCGTCAGTGTGAAGGATGAATTACAAATGTTGGATTGGTATTTACAATTACAAAAATTACGGTATGGAGAAAAGCTGAATTATTCCCTATCTGAAGGTAATTTAAAGGAATTCCCCCATGCAAGAATCTCGTCCATCATTGTCCAAAGTCTGATTGAAAACTTACTTGAAGAACAGATCTCTCAATCAGATGGTCATTCAGAAATAGAATTGGGTTTTCATATTTCAACTTCTGAGATTAAATTCAATGTGTTGATAAACAACAAAAAGAAACTGAGCGGCCCTAATGAAAATCCGAGCTACTTTAACAGTCTAACCCCTTGGGAAGAGTACATCAGAATATTGAATGAAATCAGACCTTTTGAAATAAAATCTAAGGTATTTGAGGAGGTTAACCCTGGTAATGGCAGTTACCTAAAATCTGTTCAAATTATCTTTCCCAATTTAGCCAATCCATGAAAGAGCTTCCCCTTTCTTTATTTTTTATTTTATTTTTCACCTTTCAACTTTCGGCACAGGAAAGGAGCCCCACCTACCGAGTTCTGGTCTATCCCACTGTTTTCAAAATAGACTCTGCCATATCCATCAATCAGGCCATGGATTATTCAACCCAAGGACTTTTTCAAACCACAGAAAATCTTGGGATTGCGAAGCAGGGGTATCACTATTGGTTTGAAATTGATTTGGCAGAGGCAATCTCTAAAAACAACATTCAAGACTCGATTTATTTTTATCCCTATGGAGTGGAAAAAGGGAATCTTTTCATTGTCAGAAATAGTAGGCTAACTCCTTTGGTTTTCAATATCATGGGGGAAAATGATTTAAAAAGAACAAACCTTGAAAGTCCATTTTTCATCAGTATTTCTAAGAATGAATTGATAAATGGATCCAAAATATACCTGGTCACTCATTATTTAAGGGCCACTCCTGACCTTTCCAATAAAACATTTTCGATCAGCTCACCGGAGGCACACCAGCTGTTTTCCGGATATATAAGCCACAATTCCTTCAAAAGTCAGGTTCTTGCTTTCTTCTTTTTAGGAGTGGCAGCCGTATTGATGGTTTTTAATCTGATTTTATTTTTTAACATGAAAGAACGCCAATACATTTATTATGGCTTATTTCTCTTATTTCAACTGATCTATTATTCGAGGATCAGTCCCTTGCTGGCAGTCAATTTCGGATATGGTCATTACCACTTTTTCTTTTGGCTCACTTCCATTTCTCAGATTTTAATCAATACTTTTTACATGCTCTTTATCAGGCATTTTTTAGATTTCCCTAAATACCTCCCAAAATTTGATCGGATAGTAAAAGGAATCGTGCTTTTGTTAGCCAGCCTGATTGTTCTTGTCAGTGTTTTGATTTATCATGATCCTTACGATGCCTTCCAAGCCAACCTAATGAACTGGCAAAGGTATTTTATGGCAACATTTGCATTTGTAGGCGTAGCCTATCTGTGGAAGGTGTACCAAGGCAAATTGGTCTATTTCGTCATTGCGGGAACCCTTATTTTTACCACTGGAGCTTTATTGACCATGTTTTTGCTGGATCTGGATTACATGATCACAGGTTCGGCAATAGAAAGCACCATTTTCGCCTTAGGCCTTTCTTATAAAATCAAAGTAATCAGTCAGGAAAAACATGCGGCAGAATCGGAAGCATTTCAGACCAGATTAGGCGCACTTCGAGCTCAAATTAATCCCCATTTTATTTTCAATAGTCTCAGTTCCATTCAGCATCTGATAAGTAGTGAACAAAAAGTACCCGCTTTAAAATACCTGGCAAAATTCAGCAAATTTGTTCGGCAGGTTCTGGAAAATTCATTGGATGTACATGTAAGCCTAGAAAAGGAAATTGAGCTCTTAAAGGTATACCTGGACTTGGAGTCCCTCCGCTTTGAACACGCATTTACCTATGAGGTCATCTTACCTGAAGATTCCAATATCTGCTATGAGGAGGTTCCCATGTTGATCATTCAACCCTTTGTAGAGAATGCAATCAAACACGGCCTGCTCGCCAAGAAATCGGAGGACAGAAAGCTAACCATCCGATTTTTTGATAAGGGTGACTATATCTTATGCGAGGTGGAAGACAATGGAATAGGAAGAGTGGCAGCTGAAAAAATGAAAGGAACCAATTACCGACCATCTAGAGGCATGGGCTTAACCTATGAGCGTCTTCAATTAGAAACGAAATGGTCATCTAAAGAAGACCTAATAGTTTTTGAAGATTTAGAGCAAGGAACAAAAGTGACCATTAAAATTCCCAAACAATGAAACCATTGCAAGTGATTATTGTAGAGGATGAATTCCATAGTAGGGAAACCCTCAAAACTTTTTAGAAGAATACTGTCCGGAGGTAGAGGTTCTTGATACTGCTTCCAATGTTGAGGAGGCTATAACTAAGATTTCCAACTACCAACCGAACCTGGTTTTTATGGACATTGAATTGCAGACAGGGACTGGATTTGACGTGATACAAAAATTAAACATTTAAACTTTCACTTAATCTTCACGACAGCATTTGAACATTATGCCATCAAAGCCATCAAATTCAGTTCAATAGATTATCTGTTAAAACCGATTGATCTGGAAGAATTATTGGAGGCGGTACAGAAGGCCAAAAGCCTGGTTCAGGAAGAATCAAGGCAACATCTGTTAGAGAACCTATTATCCAACTTTCAAACTCCCACTTTGGAGAACCGAAAAATCTGTTTGGCTACCTCGGAAGGAATAGAATTTATCCCAACCAATCAGATCAGCTATTGTGAGGCCAATGGTTCTTACACCGATTTTCACTTAACTGATGGCCGAAAACTGGTGGTCAGTAAAAACCTGAAAGAGTATGAAAACCTGTTGGGAGAGATGAATTTCATGAGAGTCCATAATAGTTTTTTAATCAATCTGGGGGAAGTGAAGAAGTTTGTAAAATCTGAGGGTGGATACATCGTAATGAATAATGACAGACAAGTGAGTATTTCCAACTCAAAAAGAGATGCCTTTATGAAAAGGATGGGGATCTAGATAAATTTTGAAATATTGCTTAAAAAACCTGCTTCAAATTTGAGCAAAGTAAAATAGCCTGCTATCTTAACATATCATTATTTCAACCCAAATACCATGGACGCAGGCTTAGAATCAAAGATTTTGTCTCAGGGAATGAATCCTGAAGTTGTTCAACAACAAATTAGCCATTTTGAAAATGGCTTTCCTTTTTTACAAATAGTAGCACCTGCCACTCCTGAGAACGGCATCAAAGTATTAAGTGAAAAGGAATTATCCCATTTTAAAAACACTTACCCCGAAAAGGCTTCCCAAATAGAAGTGGTCAAATTTGTTCCAGCAAGTGGCGCAGCTTCGAGGATGTTTAAAGATCTTTTTGCATTTCTGGAAGGAGATGGAGATATAAGCAAATCTGCCTTTGTTCAGAAATTCATGAACAACATCGAAAAGTTTGCCTTTTATGATGATTTGAATGAGGCCTTACAATCCCAGGGAAGTAGTATCAACCAAAAACTGGACAGCAAGGATTATAAAGGAATTTTAGCCGCATTGCTAGACGCTGATGGTTTGGCTTATGGAAGCCTTCCAAAAGGCTTATTGAGATTCCATACCTACCCTGATGAGCGCAGAACTCCGGCACATGAACATCTGATCGAAGGGGTTCAGTATGCAACCGGAGCTGGGAATACGGTGAAGATTCATTTTACAGTATCGCCTGAGCATGAATCAAAATTCAAGGCGGAGATCGCATCGATCTTACCTAAACTGGAAAAAGAATACGGAATCAATTTCGACATCAGTTACTCCCAACAAAAAAAGTCTACGGATACCATTGCTGTCAATATGGACAATACGCCGTTTATGGAAGAGGATGGTAGTATTCTGTTTAGACCTGCAGGACATGGGGCTTTGTTGGAAAACCTAAACGATATATCTGCTGACCTCATTTTCATAAAAAACATTGATAATGTGGTGCCTGATCGATTGAAAGGAGATACCAAAGATTACAAAATGGCCATCGGAGGACTCTTGCTGGAAATTCAGGAACGGGTTTTCGAAGCCTTGTTGAGATTAAAGAACCAACAGGATGATGCCGCTGTCAGCCATGCTGAACATGTGCTAAAACACCATTTAGGAGTTAAATTCCCAACCTCCTATGATGGCAAATCTTTAACAGAAAAAGCAGCTTATTTAGAGTCTAAATTGAACAGACCACTGAGGGTATGTGGAATGGTGAAAAACACTGGGGAACCAGGAGGAGGACCATTTTGGGTGAAAGAGGGGGATGGATCACTTTCTTTACAGATTGCAGAAACTGCTCAGATAGACTTAAATGATCCTGAAGCTAAGAAGCATTTCCAGGGATCTACCCACTTTAACCCGGTAGATTTAGTCTGTGGTACCAAGGACTTTGAAGGCAATGATTTTGATTTATTAAAATACCGGGATATGATGACCGGATTTATTACCGAAAAGTCAAAAAGTGGAAAAGAGCTAAAAGCATTGGAATTACCGGGACTTTGGAATGGAGCCATGGCCGGATGGAATACCTTGTTCGTAGAGGTTCCAATCATCACCTTCAATCCGGTAAAAACTGTCAATGATTTACTAAGAGACGAACACCAATAAAAATAATGAAGTCAGAAGTCAGAAGTATGAAAAATTCATACTTCTGACTTCTGATTTTAGATTTATGCTTTTTTACCTGCGTACAGATCATATTTCAGAAGTCGGCAATCAATGGTTCCATTCCAGAACTCAATCCTTCTACTGGCCTTCAACCCTACTTTTTAGCCAACTCCATATTACCTGTAAAAATATAACCTCTGTATCCTGCACATTTCTGCTTCATATAGTCCCCCATCCTTTTATAAGTCTCTTCCAGTTCCAACGACTCTCCAAGTCTTTGCCCATATTCAGGATTGAAAATCACCACTCCCCTGGGTCGTTCTGGGATCTCTGTCTCTGCAAAATCACAAACCTGAAACTCAATCATATGATCCACTCCGGCCACGATGGCATTTTCCTTGGCAAAAGCAATTGCCTGTAATGAAATATCAGAAGCGATGATTTTCACTTCAGGGACTTCCATGATTTTGTTTTCCAATTTTCTCTTTTTGGCCAAAAATGCTTCTTCTTGATACCCTAAAATATATTGGAAAGAATAATGGTCACGATACAAACCAGGGTATCTTTTGGTGGCCATCAAGGCTGCCTCAATGGCCAAGGTCCCTGAACCGCACATGGGGTTGACAAATGGTACGCGGGTATTCCATTCCGTCGCATAAATAGTAGCCGCTGCCAAGGCTTCCAACATAGGGGCTTTGCCTGGGATTTTCCGGTATCCGTGTTTGGCGATCGTTTCTCCAGAGGTATTGATATACATGGAAGCCTGCCTGTCTTTCCAGTATAGTTGTAAAACCAATCCTTGAAAATCAGATCCTGAATCGGGTCTTCTTCCTGTTTTTCCCTGAACCGATCCACGATGGCATCCTTCACCCGAACATTCACAAACATAGGATTATTGATACTCTCGTTGTCCACAACCGAATTCACGGAGAAATATCCATCTACATCTAAAAACTCTTCCCAAGGAATTGCTTTAATCTTTCGATAGATATCGTCTGCATCTTGCAGGTAAAAGGATTTAATCTCAAAAAGTACTTGGGAGGCCGTTCTTAAATGGAGATTCAGATCCATACACTCTTCCAAACTGGCCTTAAGTTCTATCCCTGTCCTGGATATGGATTCAGGAACAAAGCCCAGTTCACGAACTTCCTTCTCGAGGTAGGAGGCAAAACGATCTTTACAAGTAATAAATACTTTTCCTCTTTGGTCAAAATCAAGCATGCGCAAAAGTAAGAAAGTTCATCCGATTCTTAATCCATTCAAAAAACTGAACTTTCATTCATCTTATTTTTCAACAAATACTCGCAAACGTTTGCGTAAATTGGACACTATCGAAGTTGTTCGGAATGCTTGAAATAAGGAATTTTAACCAATCCCAAAAATTAAAATTTATGAAAAAAATAAAAACCCTTTTCATCTTGTTGCTATCTGGTGTCACTTTAATTAGTTGTGCAACGGAGCCAAAAGTAGAAGATGATTGGAGAGACCTGTTCAATGGTAAGGATCTTACTGGTTGGAAACCGGTGGCTGGAACGGCCACATTTGAGGTGGTTGATGGTGTTATAGAAGGTTCCGCTGTAGCAGGTTCGCCGAATACTTTTCTAATCACTGAAGAGACATTTGGAGATTTTATTTTGGAGTTGGATCTAAAAGTAGAGCATATGACCAGTAATTCAGGGATCATGGCCCGTGGCCAATTTGATCCAGCAGGAAGAGATGGGAAAGGATTGGTATATGGGTATCAGATAGAGGCAGACCCAAGCGAGCGAGCATGGTCTGCCGGAGTGTATGATGAGGCTAGAAGAGGTTGGTTATATCCTTTGGATCTGAACCCCGCAGCCAAATCTGCTTTCAAAATGGGGGAATTCAACCATTATAGAATTGAGGTCATCGGAGATGAAATCAAGACTTGGTTAAATGGCCAAGAAGTAGCTTACGTGGTAGATGACACCGATAAAACAGGATTCATTGGATTACAAGTACATAGCATCAGAAATCCTGAGGACGAAGGAAATAAATCCTATTTCAAAAATGTGAGAATCAAAACCACCAACCTTGATCCTCAACCATTTGACAAATCTATTTATGTGGTGAACAACCGATTGAATGAACTGACAGAATATGAAAAGAATACCGGTTGGAAATTACTTTTCAATGGACAAAACTCTGAAGGATGGAAAGGTGCTTACAAAGAAACGTTCCCTGATTTTGGCTGGTCCGTCAATGATGGGATTTTAACCATAGCAGCTTCTGACGGAGGTGAATCCACCAATGCTGGAGATATTGTCACGACGGAGGAATATTCTGCTTTCGACCTTGGTTTTGAATTCAAACTTACAGAAGGTGCAAATAGTGGATTGAAATATTTTGTTACCTTATCTGAAGGAAACTCTGGTTCTGCTATCGGATTGGAATACCAGATATTAGATGATGAAAAACATCCAGATGCTAAAATGGGAATTGCAGGTAATAGAACACTTTCCAGCCTGTATGACCTAATAACTGCTGAAAAACAACCTCGTTTCATCAAACCTATTGGAGAATGGAACAAAGGACGTGTGGTAGTAGAACCAAACAATCATGTCACTCATTATCTGAACGGGGTAAAAGTATTGGAATATGACAGAGGTTCCCAGGAATACAGAGATTTGGTTGCTAAAAGTAAGTATGCCAAATGGGACAATTTCGGTGAAGCAGATCAAGGTCACATTTTATTACAAGACCATGGGAATGAAGTTAGCTTCAAGAATATCAAGATTAAAACGTTAAAATAAGCCCAAAACGAACATGAAAAACAATAGAAGAGAATTTATCAAAAAATCTGCCGCGGCAACTGTGGGCCTTTCTGCTTTGGGAAGTCTAGGTTTTTCAGCCAAAAGTTATGGAAATATTATTGGCGCAAACGAGCGAATCAATGTTGCTATTGCGGGTTTAGGAAGGAGATTAGGAGCCTATTATGAGCCGATTAAACTTCCAAAAACCAATGTGAATTTGATGTATTTATGCGATGTCATGGAATCTCAAATGACCAAAGCAGCGCAGAACTTCTCCAAGCATATTGATTATCAACCCAAACTGGAAGGGAATATCATGAAGGTTTTGGAGGACAAAGAAGTGGATGCCTTAATCAATGCAACTCCAGACCATTGGCATGCGCCTGGCACTTGGTTGGCATCTGAGCGGGGTAAACATGTATATGTAGAAAAACCCTGTAGCCACAACCCCAAAGAAGGTGAGATTCTTATTGCGATCCAGAAAAAATACGGCAATGTCATTCAGATGGGAAATCAGCAACGGTCTGCACCCGAAAGTATTGAGATTATCAAAGCCATTCATGCAGGGGCCATAGGTAAAGTTTCCATGGCAAAAGCATTCTATAGTAATAATAGAGGTGCAGTAGTGAACCCCACTCCTACAGCTCCACCGGAAGGGTTGGATTGGGAAATGTTCCAGGGTCCCGCTCCTAGACGTGCCTACACCCATAATACCTGGGATTACAATTGGCATTGGTATGGTTGGGATTACGGAACTGCAGAAACTGGTAACAATGCCACCCATGAATTGGATGTAGCCAGATGGGCACTTCAGGTAAATTACCCAAGTAAAGTTTCAACCGTGGGCGGAAAATTCCATTTTCCGGAAGACGGATGGACCATGTATGACACATTGGAGTCTACCTATGAGTTTGAAAATGGAAGCGTAATTCAATGGGATGGAAAAAGTAGAAACGGATATAGCACCTATGGCTCAGATAGAGGAACCATCATTTACGGTTCAGAAGGATCGGTTTATGTAGATCGAGGTGGATACAAACAATTCGATCGATCAGGAAAACTGGTGAAGGAAAATTTATCTGCCAATAATGAGGGAGGTACCCAGTTAGGTGGTGGGGGTGATATGAGTACCATTCATGTGGCCAATTTCTTTGAAGCGATTCGAGGAACCGAAAAGCAGAATTCTACCATAGAAGAAGGTGCTGTGAGCACATTATTATGCCACTTAGCGAATATTTCTTATCGAACCGGTGAATCGTTGACTTGTGATCCATCGAATGGGCACATCACCAATTCTTCCAAAGCCCAAGCCCTTTGGTCAAGGGAATATGAAAAAGGTTGGGAGCCGCCAAAATTATAATTTCTCTAGTTTATTATTACTTAACACCTGTTATACTTTATATAATTTATAACAGGTGTTTTTTATTGTATAAACTACATTAAATCAATAAGTCAATAAAACATACTTTTTATTTTTATTTAAGCATCTACTAAACTCATTATTTGTAAAAAACACAAATAATTGAGCTAATTTTTAAAATTCATACCCTACCTCCAATCCTCTGATTTTTTGCCATTTATAATTGCGCAATCGATTGCGTAAATGTATCACTATACATGCTTGAATACATTCCTTTTTTACCATAATTTGATAATTAATTAATTCTAATAACCACGGATATTTTTTCTAACGGTTACTAGATATTATTCCTAAACCCTTTTTAACAACTTAAACCCCAAAACTATGAGGCCTAAATTTTACACTTACCTAATGGTAGTGCTGCTTTTGCTCTCGGGTGTAACACACACTTTTGCGCAACAAGCTCAAGTAACAGGTACCGTTCTAGATGAGACTGGTTTTCCCCTACCGGGAGTTACCATCTTGGTGAAAGGTACCACTAGAGGTGCAACCACCGATTTAGATGGAAAGTATTCGATCGCTGCATCTAGTAACGAAACCTTGGTTTTTTCCTTTATAGGATACACTCCAACAGAAGTATCTGTTGGAAACCAGTCAGTGATCGATGTTACACTGGATCCTGATCTAGCAGATCTGGAAGAAGTAGTAGTCGTTGGTTACGGTACTGCTAAGAAAAGTCAATTGACAGGAGCAATTTCATCTGTGGGATCCAAAGAGATCCAGGAATTACCAATTACAGATGCTAGACAAGCTTTACAAGGTAGAGCTGCAGGTGTGGATGTCACTCAACCAGGATCTAAGCCCGGATCAGCACCACAGGTTAGAATTAGAGGTAGAAGATCCTTCAACGCCTCCAATGAACCTTTATACGTGATTGATGGAATTCCAGTAGTGGGCGGATTAAATGATATCAACCCTCAGGATATCACATCTATGGAAGTTTTAAAAGATGCATCTGCAACAGCTATCTATGGTTCTAGGGGATCAAATGGGGTTGTTTTGATCACCACAAAAAGAGGGAATAAAGGCAAAACAATCGTTTCCGTTGATTCTTATTATGGTGTAAACAAAGAATTGGGAAGAATCGATGTATTCAATGGACCTGAATTCGCAGAATATAAAAGAGAATCCAGAAGAGCCAGTGGTGAATATCCTGATGGACCTGCCACTCCACAGGCCGATGAGTCCTTGTTTGAGCCTGTTGAATTAGAAGGCATTGCCTTAGGAAGAAGTACTGATTATGTAGGCGGTTTATTAAGAAATGGCGCTATTCAAAGCCATCAAGTGGGTGTAAGTGGGGGTTCAGATAAAACCACTTTCTTCGTTTCTGCTAACTACTTTAATGATAAAGGTGTTATTAAAAATCAAGATTATACCCGTTATACCTTCAGAGCAAATATTGACCACACTATCAACAAGAAAATCAAATTTGGTACCTCTACTTTGGTTTCCTTTAGTGAAAGAAATGGAGAAAACTTTAACCCACTAGGTGGTGCTTTGGCAGAAAACCCATTGGGTAAACCTTTTGATGACGAAGGAAACATCATCTTCTTACCTACTTCGGATGGTCTAAGAACCAACCCATTTGCTGAAATTGTACCGGGAGCTCAACAAGATTTGACCAAAAATTACAGAATCTTCAATAGCATCTTTGCCAATTATGAAATCATTCCTGGCTTGAATTACCGATTGGTATTTGGTCCAGATATCACCATTAGTAGAGCTGGAAGATTCACTGGATCCCAAACAAATGCAAGACGTGGTGGTGATGCTACTGGTAGCGTAAATGATGAATTCACATTCAACTATACGTTGGAGAACATCCTTACCTATACCAAGAGCTTTAATGAAAAGCATAACTTGAATATTACTGCTCTACAGTCTATTCAGAAAGACCGTTATGAGCAAACTACGGTAAGTGTTCAAGGTATTCCTGCAGAATCTCAATTATTCCATAGACTTGGGGACGCCTCTTTAATTACAGGTGCGAATACCAACTTGAGAGAATGGGCTCTTATGTCCTTCATGGGAAGGGTAAATTATGATTTCAAAAACAAGTACCTTTTGACTGCGACGTTGAGAGCGGATGGTAGCTCTAGATTTGGTGAAAACAACAAGTTCGGTTATTTCCCTTCTGTTGCTTTGGGTTGGAATATCCACTCAGAAAGCTTTATGCAAAATTCTTCCACTGTGGATCAGTTGAAGTTTAGAGTATCTTATGGATCCATCGGTAACCAAGCGATCAATCCATATCAAACTCAGGCATTGTTAGGTAGAACTTCTTATGCTTATGACAACACAGCGGCATATGGATACAGACCAAATACGATCGGTAATCCAGACTTACGTTGGGAATCTTCAACGACTTTCAACTTGGGATTGGATTTCGCACTATGGAAAAGCAGAATATTTGGTTCATTGGAATATTACATTACCAATACCTCTGACTTGCTGGCTCCACAACCACTACCAAATTCCACTGGATTCGGAGGATTTACCACAAACATTGGTGAAACTCAAAACCGGGGTCTAGAATTAACCCTATCTACCTTGAACATTGAAAAAGGTGATTTCATGTGGTCTACAGACTTCATCTTTAATAGAAACAGGGAAGAAATCATTTCCTTGCCTAATGGAGATGATATTTCAGCAGGAAGATTCATCGGTCAACCTTTGACCATCTTCTATGACTGGAATAAAATCGGTATTTGGCAAACATCCGAGACTGATCTAGCTACTTCATTTGGTGACAAACCAGGAGAAATCAAGATTGAAGACTTCAATGGAGATGGCAAAATCAATGCGGATGACAGACAATTCCTAGGTTCTGTGGTTCCTGATTTTGCATTGGGTATGACCAACCGATTCACGTACAAAGGTTTTGATCTTTCTTTCTTCTTGTATGGTAGATTCGGATTTATGATCCGTTCTCAGTTCCACACCAGCAACAACAGTTTGGCAGGAAGATATAACAACTTAGACATTGATTATTGGACTCCTGATAATCCGACCAATGAGTTCCCTCGTCCAAACGTGAACCAAGAAAGCGCCAAATACGCGAGCTCTATGCAGTATTTTGACGGATCATTCATCAAAGTGAGAAACATCAATTTCGGTTACAATTTCACTCCTGAAATGGTGAACAAAATCGGTTTTCAAAGCCTTAGAATCTACACTAGTATTCAACAACCATTCATTTTTGCAGAATATAGATCCAAGTACAAAGGGATAGATCCTGAAGTGTTTATGGATGGAGAACAAGGCGTTGCGGCAGGAACAGTCAATTCCAACGTATCTCCTGCGGTTACTTCTTTCACATTTGGTATTAATGCAAAATTCTAATCGATAATGAAAAAATTAGCAATAAAAATAAACACATGGGCTAAATCAACAGCCCTCCTAATTGGGATTTCAGCCATGTCCGCTTGTAGCGGATTCCTAGATGAGGATGTGGTATCACAAATTGGAAATGACTACCTCACCACGCCTAAAGGGCTCAATGATGGGGTAAATGCAGCGTACAGTACGATGAGAGCTTGGTACGGAACTGAAAGAGGTAATAACTTCACCATTTTCGGTACAGACACCTATACGAATGGTGCAGATGGTTCCTGGAAATTCATGAACACGTACACGAACCAGTTTGACTCTCAGAATGGTCATGTACGGCAATTGTGGGATGAGTTTTACGCAGGAATCAACACCTGTAATGCAGTAATTGATAGATCTGCAGAAGTAACAGGAGTACCTCAAGAAGTGTTGTTACAAAGAATTTCCGAGGCGAAGTTCATTAGAGCCCATCATTACTTCATCTTGGTTCAATTATTTGGTGGAGTGGACTTACAACTTTCCGAAACATCTGTTCCTACCAAAGAGGTGACAAGAGCATCGGTTTCTGCAGTATATGCTGCGATCATCCAGGATTTAGAAGAAGCTATTCCAAATCTGGAAGCAAAAGCAAAATCAACGGATTATGGTAGAGCAACAAGACCTGCAGCTGAGCACTTACTAGGTAGAGTCTATCTTACCAGAGCTACTTCGGAAGCTGGAGAAGCCTCAGATTTTTCCAAAGCAGAAACGTTATTTCAAAGTGTCATCGACAATTACGGATTCTCTTTATTACCGGACTTTGGAGATGTTCATGCATTTGGTAATGAAATCAATGATGAAGTAATCTGGTCTACTCAATATACCTATGATCCTTTGACAACTGGAGGAGGAAATAATGCACACGTATTCTTCTTGATGGAATATGATGTTCAGCCAGGGATGATTAGAGATACTGAAAATGGTCGACCTTTCAAAAGATATAGACCAACCGATTATACGTTGAATGTGATTTTTGCTGATCGTGAAAATGATTCTCGTTACTATAAATCCTATAGAGATGTGTTCCTTTCCAACAGACCAGGAACTTACAATACCACATTTGACAAGTCCAAAGAGACCGTAACTTTTGCTGCTGGTGATACCACGATGTGGCTACCAGGCTATAATATGCCTGAGTCAGAAAGAGCTAAATACCCTTATCAGGTTTTGACTCCGGAATTGTATACAGAGCGATTGTTTCCAGCACTTAGAAAACACATGGATCCAGGAAGAGCGGATAGAACTCAATTTGCAGGAGGTAGAGATTATATCGCCTTTAGATTGGCGGACACCTATCTTATGTTAGCTGAAGCTCAATTCCGTCAAGGTAAAATGGCTGCTGCTACTGAAAACATCAATATGGTCCGAAGAAGAGCTGCTTACCCAGGAAAAGAAGCTGCGATGGAAATCTCTGAATCTGAATTGACCTTTGAGTTTATCACCGAGGAAAGAGAAAGAGAATTAATCGGTGAACAAAGCAGATGGTTGGATCTTAAAAGATGGGGGATTTTGGTTGAAAGAGTGCGAGCTTATAATCCTCAAGGTGCCGACAACATCCAGGATTTCCACGTGTTGAGACCGATTCCTCAAAACCAAATAGATAGAGCTGAAGGCAATGCAAGTGCATTCCCTCAAAACCCTGGTTATTAATTGTTGATAGGGTTGTTAATGCAAAAAGCTGTTTCGAATTCGAAACAGCTTTTTTTATGGGTTTTTAGTAACAACTAAAACTATTCTGCCATCGTGGATGCACGAATCGTAAGCTTGGAAGGAAAGGTAATCACCTCATTTGGCAAATCAGGTTGATTGACTTTGGTCAACTTTTTCATCAGGATTTTAGCGCATTCCTCTCCTATACAACAAGCTGGTTGGGAAATGGTAGTCAACGAAGGATTTAACAAACCCGCAATCCCCATATTTGAAAAACTGATTACTTTCAAATCTTCTGGGATTCTCACATTAGCCTTTTTTGCCGCCTGATAGGTGGCCAAGGCTAATTTTTCTACGGAAGCCAAGATGCCATCTGGCCTGTTTTCTTGAGACAAAAGTTCTTTAAGAATCTCAATATTCCGTTCCTCTTTTTGACAGCAAACTTTGCTGAATTCAGGATTATGTTCAATCCCCGCCTCTTTCAAGGCAGCTAGAAAACCCCGATGTCTCTCTTTGGTAATCGATATATCCTCAGAAAGCATTAAAAAAGCAGGACGTTTACACCCCTGTTGAATCAGGTGTCTCGTCGCTTCTAAAGTACTCTGATAATCGTTTGTGATAAATTTAGTGGTAGGTATTTCACTACAGATTCTATCAAAAAACAAGATGGGCAAACCTCTGTCGTACAATTTCCTGAGATGTGAAATATCGCTCGTTTGACTTGAAACAGACATGACAATGGCATCTGCTCTTCCATTCAATAAAACCGAGACAATCTTTTTTCCCTCTCCACATCTTCGTGGGTACAATAAACCAGTAGATGGTATCCATGTTCCTGGGTGATCGACTCAATTCCATCAATCACTTGAGCAAAGAAATTGTTGATTCTCTCAGGAATAATTACGGCTATGGTTTTGCTTTTATTTTCCCTTAGACTCCTTGCAAAAGGATTGGGATGATAGTTCAGCTTTTCAGCCATACTTAAGACCTTTTTCTTGGTCTGCTCACTGATTTCGTAGCTATCATTCAAAGCTCTCGAAACCGTAGAGGGCGCTAGATTAAGCTCAGCAGCCAGCTCCTTTAGACTTATACCGGAAACCATCCTATAGAATTTATTTTGGGTTAATAGAAATTGGGCAATAAATTACAAAGGTTCCTTGGTATTCCCCTATCCCGCTTATATAAAATCGAAAACGATTGCGTATTTTCTTCCGAAATTGGTCATAAATCAAGGTAAATTGAAGTCTTTTAAACCCCTTAGGACCGAGCACCCCAGTTTATGCAAACAATAGAAACTCAACAAGCATTCTTGTCAGAAGATTTTCTTTTACAAAATAAGTATGCCAGTATACTTTATCACACGTATGCTAAAAATCAACCCATCATAGATTATCATAATCACCTCCCTCCTAGCCAAATTAATTCTAATCAAACCTTTGAAAATATTTCAAAAATATGGTTAGCCGGAGACCATTATAAATGGCGGGCAATGAGGACCCTTGGGATTTCTGAAAAATATATCACGGGAGATGCTACTGACCGGGAAAAATTTCAAAAATGGGCTGAAACTGTACCCTACACCCTAAGGAATCCTTTGTACCATTGGACTCATTTGGAGCTAAAGCGATATTTTGGAATTGAGGAATTGCTTACTGGTGAAAATGCGAATAGGATCTATGATCAAACCACAGAAATGCTGCAAGGTCAGGATTTCTCTACTTGTTCCCTTCTGAAGAAAATGAATGTGGAAACAGTGTGTTCAACGGATGATCCTACTGATACGCTGGAAGAACATGTACAATTCAGCAAAAAGAAAGCGATTTGGATTTGTATCCTGCATTTCGCCCAGATAAAGCCTATGCAGTAGAAAATTTAGAAACCTACAATCAATACCTGCTCAAACTCGGTGAATTAACCATTGGAAAGTTGATTCATACTTTTGAAGAATTGATTCAGGCCCTGGAAATGAGGGTACAATATTTTCATGAAAGAGGATGTAGGGTGTCTGACCATGGGCTAGAGCATTTGTCTTATTTCGAAAATGATCTTTCCTATGATATGGATGGATTATTGGAAATGCTTCGCTATGGAAACTCCTTGCTACCAGAGCAGGTAAGTTTCTTTAAATACCGAGTATTAAAAGAGCTTTCCAAAATGTACCATGCCAAAGGCTGGGTACAGCAATTTCACTTGGGTGCATTGAGAAACACCAATACCAGAATGCTTGGGGTACTAGGCCCTGACACCGGTTTTGATTCAATTGGTGACTTTGATCAGGCAAAAGCCTTGGCTCAATACCTCAATGCATTGGACTCCACCGATCAACTTTCAAGAACAATTCTGTATAACCTCAATCCGAGAGATAACGAAGTCTTGGCAACGATGATTGGTAACTTCAACGATGGATCTATCAAAGGAAAGATTCAATTCGGTTCAGGTTGGTGGTACATGGATCAGAAAGATGGGATGGAAAAACAAATCAATACCCTTTCCAACATGGGCTTGGTCAGTTGCTTTATTGGCATGTTGACTGATTCAAGAAGTTTCCTATCTTTTCCTAGACATGAATACTTCAGAAGAATATTATGTAATCTATTTGGGAAGGATGTAGAGAACGGAGAATTACCATGGGATGAAGCATGGCTTGGTAAAATCATTGAAGATATTTGTTATAAAAATGCCAAGAATTACTTTGACTTCCATCCAACTAACATCAAGTTTTAATTATGAGTAACACCATCTTTTCCCTAAAAGGAAAAAAAATAGCTTTCTCTGGAGCAACCGGAGTATTAGGCAAAACCATGAGTATTCACTTGGCCAAAGAAGGGGCTGACCTCTTAGTAATTGGCAGGACTCCGGCTAAAGTAGAAGAATTGGTAGCTGAAGTGATAAGCGAAGGAGGAAAAGCCTGGGGCTATATTGCGGATGTAACCAATGAAACTGACCTTGCGGGTATCGTAGCCCAAATTGAAGCAGATCATGGTTACATAGACATTTTAATCAATGCCGCAGGAGGTAATATGCCTGGAGCAGTCATCACTCCTGATCAAAGCTTTTTGGATTTAGACACCAATTCTTTGAAAAAAGTAGTGGATTTAAATTATTTAGGAACCGTACTACCCACCAAGGCATTGTTGCCACTAATGCTTCAAAAAAACAAAGGGAACATCCTAAATATCAGCTCTATGGCTGCAACGAGACCCATGACCCGAGTGTTGGGATATGCCTCTGCAAAAGCAGCTATTGACAATTTTACAAAATTTATGGCTGTAGAACTCTGCTCCAAGCATGGTCCGGGTTTTAGGGTCAATGCGATTGCTCCAGGATTCTTCTTGACTGAACAAAACAGGACCTTGTTAACGGAAACTGACAGAAGCCTTACGCAGCGAGGAAACCAAATAAAAACGCATACTCCGATGGCAAGATTTGGAAAGCCGGAAGATTTATTAGGAGCACTTCAATGGCTTTGCAGTGATGCCTCTGAATTTGTAACCGGAACCATTATCCCAGTAGATGGGGGATTCAGTGCCTATTCAGGCGTATAAGAAATTGTAAAAGCATCGGCAATTGCGCAAATTGTCCAACTCGAAATACCAAGTATTAACCTATAACCCTCAGCTTTATGGCCTATAAAATGGAGCAAACCATGCGTTGGTATGGCCCAAATGACCCAGTAAGTCTTCAAGATATCCTCCAATCGGGAGCATCTGGAATTGTCACTGCCTTGCATCATATTCCCAATGGCGAAGTTTGGACCATTGAGGAGATTCAAAAAAGAAAAGACATTATTGAAAAAGCAGGATTAACCTGGTCAGTAGTAGAATCCGTTCCAGTTCATGAGTTAATCAAAACCAGAACAGGGAATTTTAAAGAGCTCATTGAAAACTATAAGCAAAGCATTCGAAACCTTGCTACGGTAGGAATTCATACGGTATGTTATAACTTCATGCCTATTCTGGATTGGACCAGAACCGACTTATTTCATACCCTTCCGAATGGGGCGAAGGCTTTATTGTTTGAGAAAAAGCGGTTCAGGCATTTGACCTGTTCATTTTGAAAAGAGAAGGTGCAGAAGCGGAATATTCCCCAGAGGAGATACAAGAGATCAAGGCTTATTATGATGCCTTGAATCCCGAAAAGCACCAATTGATCATCGACAATATCTTAAAAGGACTTCCGGGTTCAGAGATCGGCTATACCCTCGAAGAATTTAAGGCTATGTTGGAAACCTATGCCGGAATTGATGCGCCTAAATTAGCCGAACACCTCAAGTTATTCCTGGATGAAATTGTACCGGTGGCTGAAGAAAACAAAGTCTATTTGGCAATTCACCCGGATGATCCCCCATTCCCTCTTTTTGGACTTCCTAGAGTGGTGTCTGTTGCAGCAGATGCTAGAAGGTTGATCACTGACCAGCCTAGCCCTTACAATGGTTTAACATTTTGTACCGGTTCTTATGGAGTCAGAGCGGACAATGACCTTCCAGCAATGGTCGCTGAATTCGGGGATCATATCCATTTTATTCATTTGAGAAGTACCAGAAGAAAAGAAAACGGGGATTTCTTTGAGGATAATCATTTGGACGGAAATGTTCCTATGGTGGCAGTCATAGATGAAATCCTTAAGGTTCAGGAAAAAGAGGAAAATCCCTTCCCATGAGACCTGACCACGGACATCAAATGTTGGATGACCTGAACAAAAAGACCAACGCGGGGTATTCTGCCATCGGAAGACTCAAAGGTCTGGCAGAAATCAGAGGAGTTGAAGCTGCACTACTTTACAGTAAATCAAAATGACAGAAAAGGAGAAAATGCTTGCAGGAGAATGGTACCTCGCCGCTGATCCAGAATTAACTGGTGACAGAATGCATGCCCGAAAACTTCTTAAAAAACTGAACGATTCTGCACCCGAAGACCCTGAGCTTCGGGTGCAGTTGGTTAGAGAGTTATTGGGAAAAGCCGGAAAAAATGTTTGGATAGAGCCTCCTTTCTTCTGCGATTATGGATACAATATTGAAGTGGGAGATGATTGTTACTTCAACTTCAACTGTGTCGTGCTGGATGTCACTCCAGTGAAAATGGGAGATCGGGTCCTGGTGGCTCCCCATGTTCAATTTTATGCCGCTACCCACCCTACACAAGCAAAGGCAAGAGGTGAACTTTGGGAATTCGGCAAGCCCATTACCATTGGCTCTGATGTATGGATTGGTGGTGGTTCAATTATCTGTCCTGGCGTGACTATTGGGGATAATTCCATTGTTGCTGCAGGGTCAGTGGTTACCAAAGATGTCCCACCGGGGGTGATCGTCGGAGGAAATCCTGCCAAGTTCATCAAAGAAGTTCCTTCCTCAAATGAATAGCCTATCTGCTATTTTCTGTCCTTATATCAGGTGAGGGTTTAAAATGAAAAACATTTCCCTATTTTTGGCTTGCAATAGTTATATCTTTTGAATTAAATAAATGAAAAGAGTTTTAGTAACAGGCGGAGGAGGATTCCTTGGAAGCCACCTTTGTGACCGACTTTTAAAGGAAGGAAATGAAGTTTTGTGTGTTGATAATTTTTTCACAGGAAACCGAAGAAACATCCACCACCTTCTTGATAACAAAAATTTCGAATTACTTCGTCATGATGTCACCCATCCTTTATATGTGGAGGTAGATGAAATTTATAACCTAGCTTGTCCTGCCTCCCCAATTCACTATCAATTTGATCCGGTTCAAACTACCAAAACCTCAGTGATTGGTGCCATGAATATGTTAGGATTGGCCAAAAGACTCAAAATCAAAATTTTACAAGCTAGTACCTCGGAAATTTATGGAGATCCTGAGATTCACCCACAACCTGAATCTTATAGAGGTAATGTGAATACCTTAGGACCAAGGGCTTGCTATGATGAAGGGAAGAGGTGTGCAGAAACCTTGTTTTTCGATTACTTCAGACAGCACCAAGTACCGATCAAGGTCATGCGTATTTTCAATACTTATGGGCCAAGAATGCATCCAAATGACGGTAGAGTGGTTTCAAATTTTATCGTTCAGGCTTTAAAAAATCAAGACATCACCATTTATGGTGATGGAAAACAAACCAGGTCATTCTGCTATGTAGATGATAATATCGAAGGAATGTACCGATTGATGAACAGCAGGGATGGCTTTACTGGACCGGTAAATATTGGTAACCCTGGAGAGTTTACCATGTTGGAATTGGCTCAAGAAATTATTGACTTGACCAATAGCAAAAGTAAATTGGTATTTATGCCTTTGCCTCAGGACGATCCCATGCAACGAAAGCCAGTCATCGATTTGGCAAAAGAAGAGTTGGGTTGGGAGCCAAAAGTCGCATTGAAAGATGGGTTGATCAAGACCATCAACTATTTTGAAGAAATCATTTAGATTGGATTCCAATCCAAAAAGCCATCTCCAAAGGATGGCTTTTTTTAATCTTTTCAAAAATATACCCAGGTCCATCACAAGGAGTGGCAGAAAAATTATTCAATTGATTATTGAAGCGTAATACCAATAGTTCTTTATCTGGTTGACCACAGTTATTGGTGATCACATCTCCTTCTTTAAATTCCAAGTTGACATACAATTTGGCATCACTGGAGCTGTAGGCAGGCACTTGTCTTAAAGTATAATCACCTGAAGCAGTTTTCAAGTCCTCTCCTCCACTAATTCTGGTTTTTTCAAAAGTCCCATTGGAGTAAAACCGATAGGTCTGAAAATTTTCCTTGACAAACTCTGAGCTGCTTTCACCAATCCAGGGATTGTAGATTTCAACCAGTTCCCATTTTCCCACAATACTATCTGGATCAGAATCTTCATTGTCACATGAAATGAATAAAATGGAAATCAAAGAAAGTAAAAACAGTTTTTTCATGGGAATAAATGAGTTTAAAGCAATAACGGGTAAAGTTTCCAAAACGCTACAGGGCCAAAAAAAGCCCATTCTTTGAGAAATGGGCTCTATAAATTCTATGAATAAAACTCGTTAAAACTTCAATTTTCTATGCCCAATTTCTCTAAATGAGCCTCCTTGATTTTCCTCCGCAGAATTTTTCCCACGTTGGATTTCGGAAGTTCATCAGTGAAATACACTTCTTTTGGGCATTTGTAATTGGTCAAGGATTCAAGACAATGGGCTTTTACCGCTTCCTCGGTTAAGGATTTATCATTAGGAACAATGAAAGCAACCACTTTTTCAGTAGACTTCGGATCAGGCATACCGATCACTCCTACTTCCAACACACCAGGGCATGAAGCAATCACATCTTCCACTTCATTGGGATAGACATTGAAGCCAGAGACCAAAATCATTTCTTTCTTCCGGTCCACAATTTTAAAAAAGCCATCTTCATCCATGATTCCGATATCGCCTGATTTAAACCACTCTCCTCTCATGACCTCAGCCGTTTCCTTGGGTCTATTCCAGTATCCCTTCATCACTTGAGGGCCTTTGATGCAGATTTCTCCTCGCTCCCCTACTTTCAATTCTTTCCCATCATCATCCATCACTATTAATTCTGTATTTGGAAGAGGAATACCAATCGTCCCATTACGCTCCGTCCCATCAATGGGGTTACAAGAGGCTACTGGGGAAGTTTCCGTCAGTCCATACCCCTCTGCCAATGGTGTTCCAGTCACTTCTTTCCATCGTTCGGCGGTTGACTTTTGAACAGCCATCCCTCCTCCTACGGCGATTTTCAGGTGGGAAAAATCAAGATTTCTAAATGATTCTTGGTTCAATAAGCCATTGAATAAGGTATTAACCCCAGTGAAGACGGAGAATTTGTGGTTAGAAAGTTCCTTACAAAATGCAGGCATATCCCTTGGATTCGTAATCAACACATTGTGTGCTCCGATCTTCAGCATTGCCAAACAATTTACCGTCAGCGCAAAAATATGATACAACGGAAGTGCGGTGATTACTACCTCCTCTCTAGGTTTCAATTTAGGCTTCATCCAAGCTGAAATCTGCTGCATGTTTGCAATGATGTTCCCATGGGTCAATTCTGCTCCTTTGGAAACGCCGGTCGTTCCTCCAGTGTACTGTAAAAATGCAGTTTCTTTTAGAGTGATTTTGGAGCTTCTAAACTCATACTCAGCTCCCTGGTCCAAGGCAGATTTTAGAGAGTCAGCCCCAGGCAAAGAATAACTAGGCACCATTTTTTTTACGTGCTTGACCACTAGATTGACCAGGGTACCCTTGAGCAGCCCAAGCATATCTCCAAGTTCTGTTATTATAATTCTCTTTGCATGTATTTCATTCCTGATTTTCTCCAGGTTAAAAGCAAAATTGGCTAAGATCACCACGACATCTGCTCCAGCATCATTGAATTGATGCTTCATCTCCGCGGAAGTATACAATGGGTTGGTATTGACAACAATCATCCCAGCTCTTAAGGCTCCAAACATGACTACGGGATATTGGAGGCAATTGGGCATCTGAATGGCTATCCTAGCTCCTTTTTCCAACTTCAATACGTGAATCAGGTAATTGGCGAAATAGGAAGAATACTTATCTAAATCATTAAATGAAAGTGTTTTCCCCATACATTCATAAGCGATGGTTGGGCCATATAATTTTACACATTCCTCAAATAGCTCAGGAACACTTTGATAGGCTTCACAGTCTACAATTTTATCTACCGATTCAGGGTAATGTTTAAACCAGGGAAAATCCTTCATTTCAATGTATTTTGGGTATTTAAATTTTTCTGAATTACTAAAATTTATTGTCTTTCAACAATTAAATCCTATTACTATTTTAAAATTTTTCTTGCAATCAATTCTTTCATGATCTCATTGGTGCCTGCATATATTCTTTGAACCCTGGCATCTGCATAGGCTCTAGCCACTCCATATTCCCACATATATCCATACCCTCCGTGTAATTGCACGCATTCGTCTGCCACCTTACATTGCAGTTCGGTCATATTGTATTTTGCAGCAGAAGCCATGGCTGAATCAAGCTTTCCCTCATTATGCAACTGAACCAAATAATCGCAATAAATTCTCCCCTGCTCCAAAGCGGCAGTCATCTCCGCCAATTTGAATCTTGTGTTTTGAAACTCAGAAATTGATTTGTTGAATGCTTTTCTAGCCTTGACATACTCAATCGTAGAAGTCAGCATATACTCTCCCAAGGCCACCGCTGCCAAGGCGACCACAAGGCGTTCCTGGGCAAGTTCGATCATCAGGTATTTAAAGCCTTCTCCTTCTTTTCCTAGCAAATTTTCCTTGGGCACTTTCACATCTTCAAAGAATAATTCGCAGGTATCTTGGGCATGTAAACCCACCTTGTCAAATGGCTTTCCTTTTGTAAAACCTGGCATATCCTTATCGATCACCATAAGGCTAATCCCCTTTGCGCCCTTGGTGGGGTCCGTTTTTACAGCTACCACGACTACATCACACAAGAACCCATTAGTGATAAACGTTTTGGATCCATTGACTAAATAATAATCCCCTTTATCTTCTGCTCTTGTCTGAATTCCCTGAAGATCACTTCCTGCTCCAGGTTCTGTCATGGCTACCGCCCCGATGTAATCCCCAGAAATCATCTTTGGAATATATTTATTCATCACCTCCTCAGTCCCAAAATGTAAAATATAGGGCATCACTATATCACTATGTAAAGGATAACCAATGGCAGGACCCGAACATCCGCTGAGACCAAGCTCTTCCACCAAAATGGCATTAAATCTAAAATCCTGAATATTCATTCCTCCCAAGGACTCGGGGGCTTGAATTCCTAGAAATCCATTTTCTCCAAACTTCTTCCAGGACTCTCTTGATACCATTTTATTTTTCTCCCATTCCATATTATGGGGAGTTACTTCTTTCGCTATAAAATCTCGAACACTTTGGCGAAAAAGTTCGTGTTCTTCCGTAAATAAGGTTCTTGGCAATCCAAACATATAGGGTTTATATTTTTATCTCGTTATCAAAAATAAGGATTTTTGGATGTGGGCAAGTCCAAAATTGTATGGGATGCGACACAATGCTGAATCTTTCCTAATTTGTACTCATTATCCATCATCTAAACTTATGTTTGAAGGCGTATGTTTATTCCTTGACAATCATTAAAAACTGTAGCATGAATCTGGAAGAAAATACCAGGTTGGAAGAAATTTCAACCATCCCATTTTGGAAAGCGGATGAAAGAATCCTAAAGTCTGAATCGGCCGGGGAGAGCAATATGAATGTGGTGGTAAGAGTAACCACCAACCTACGCTCGGTGATCATCAAACAATCAAAACCCTATGTCAACAAATTCCCTCAGATTCCTGCCCCGATTGAAAGAATAGATGTGGAACATGAATTTTTTAAGGCCATAGGCAAGAGTTCTACCCTAAGAAATTATTCACCCCAGGTTTTAAAATTTATTCCAGAACAACATTTGTTGATTACCGAAGATTTGGGAAAAGGAAGTGATTTTGCAGGAATATATCGCGGAGATTTCAAGTTAGGCAAAACGGATGTAAATGACCTCTGTGACTACCTGATTGCACTTCATGGTCTAGAACCCAAAGCATTCCCAGATAACACCTTGATGAAGAAACTGAATCATGAGCATATTTTTAGCTTCCCTTTTCAAGTTGAAAATGGGTTTGATTTAGATTCGATACAGTATGGACTTCAAGATCTCAGTCTGAAATACAAAACCAACATCCCTTTAAAGAGGAAAATAGAGGAACTTGGAAAAAGATACTTAAAACAAGGAGAAACCCTTTTACATGGGGATTTTTACCCTGAAAGCTGGTTAAAAACAGGAGCCGGTTTAAAAGTCATTGATCCAGAATTTGCATTTTTGGGAGATCCTGAATTTGATTTAGGAGTACTATTTGCCCATTTGGATCTTGGGCAGCAGCCAGAGGAGGTCAAAACCAAAATTCTTCAGACTTATGCCCTACCGCTTTCTCCAGAATTATTAAATCAATATCAGGGTGTGGAGCTATTGAGGCGTTTAATAGGGATTGCGCAGCTGCCTCTCAACATGACACTACCGCAAAAAGAACGCTTACTAGAAAAAGCAGAACAATTGATTCTATCTTAGTATGAAACACCTTCTGATTTCATGTCTTTTCCTCCTATTGTTCATTGCCTGTAAATCAGACAAAAAAGAAGAAATAGTGAAGGAAGAAGAATACCATTACGTTGATCCAGGGCTTTCTCCAGAGGAATTAGAAGATAAAATTCTTGGAATGCTCGTGGGATCAGCCATAGGCGATGCCATGGGGGCTCCTACAGAAATGTGGTCAAGAGAAGACATTGATCTGCAATATGGCTTTGTGGAACAGCTGGACTCTATGGTCAGAGAAGTTTCTCCAGAAGGGATTTGGTTACCGAATTTACCTGCCGGAGGAACCACCGATGACACCCGATGGAAAGAACTGACGGTAAATTACCTGCTCAGTCAAGATCCGCATTCCTTAAATTCTGCTGCCTTTGCTCGGTACATATGGGACCAATACTCTGAGTATGTGCAGGAGTTGAAATCCATCAAAGGAGTAAACCCTTCCGAAATCGAAGGGGCTACGCTCAAACTTACTTGGCTCCAAGAATGGGCAAAAGTGAGTCAACCTTATATCCAAGGGAACCTGGATGGATATGCCGATTCCTTAAGCAGGTTTTATGGAGGTGAAATGGTTTGTGCAGGCCTATTGTATGCCCCGGCCATTGGTGCCGTTTTTCCTGCCAATCCTGAAAAAGCATATCAAGAAGCCTATAAGCTCTCTATTTATGACATAGGATATGCTAGAGATTTAACGGCTTTAGCTGCGGCCATGACCGCTGCAGGAATGAGGCAGGGAGCTACCAAAGAAGATTTGTTAGCGTCTTTGAGAATAGATCCCAGAGGGTATTATGAAAGCAGATTGGTGGGAAGAACTGCTCAACGGATTTTGGTAGAGGCCCTTAGAATACATCATCAATCCTTGGAGTTAGATAGCACGGAATTCAGACTGAACCCCAACAGTGAAGGATTAAAATATGCCTTTGCAGAATTGGACCAACGGCAGCAGGACATGCCTTTTCATGCAGGTGAAATCTACCTACAACTATTGACAGCCATGCTGTATGCGGATTTTGATTTTCAGGGAACGCTGGTTTTTTTGGTGAATTATGGGAGAGATAATGACACCACCGCTGCAGTGGCTGGGGGTATTTTGGGTGCTTTTTATGGATTTGATCAATTGCCAAGCTCCTCCAAAGAAAAAGTTGTCCAGGTAAGCAAAGAAATACTGGGCATCGATTTAAAAGAACTGGCAAAGAATTTAACAGTACACATTAGTCAAAATAAAAAGCTCCCGAATTAATCCGGGAGCTTTTAGCTGTGGTAGTTGAATAGGTTAGAAAAACAGGGTTCTACTTCTTCCCAATGCATCCGTCAATTCCATGTACACTTGATCTGCTTTGAGGTCTTTTAAAGTGAAATCTTGCTTGAATGCCTCAGGCTGATCGATGAACTCTTCATAAATCAATTCTCCAGAGGAAGCAGAATGAATCTCCACTTTTACTCCCGGCTTGGTTAAGCCAATCACAGAAAGGTTGATGGTATTGTCATCTATTGCTTTTCCATATGCCATCAAAGGAAGGTGATCTGCAGGGATCGGTCTATCTATGGTTTCTACTTCATAAATCACTTCCTCCTCTTTGGTCTCAATTTTCACCAAGTAATCTCCTTCTGGCAACCCATTCAGGTTGAATGGAACCACTACATCTGTGTTTTTCAAATGAACTTTTCTGTCTGCCAATTTTTTCCTGACTCATCCAGGATGGAAATTTTGGCATTCCCTACTTCACTCTTTAAAGTGACATTGATTTTCTTGAATGTGGAATTGACTCCTGACAATTCTCTTAAGTCATCCTCTGCAGCAAGAGCGCTAAAAGATATTGCGCTGGCCATTGCTAATGCTAAAATAGTTTTCATAATTATGTTGGTTTAGATTTATACTTATCTTTTTACCAACGCTGTACCAAGTTTAAATCTCCCTGAAATTTCCAGGAGGAAGGATTTCCACTCTACCACAGAAAAACAGAATATTATTTGGATGCTCTTTAATAAAATGAGCTCAATCAGATAAAAAACCTACAGAATGCGGGTATTCTGTCATAAAACCGAACGATTTGGCTATGTTTTAGAAATTCCCAGGTTACAGTTGAGGGATATTTTTACTGCTTTTTAACATAAAAAATAAAGTGAAAAAAGTATGGAGATTCTTTGTTGGCCCAAGTACCTGTACGCATTTGTACACCTTTGTTCACCCAGAGTCATTTTCACGAAAGGGCAAAAACAATTGCAGCAAGAAACCGCCTAGCGTCCTCTTCCTCAATCAATTACCTCATCCTTTTATTTTTGAAGGTGTTACTCGCTTTTGATGAGTCAAGAACCATTTAGGTGATGTGTCCAATTTTCATGGATAAAAAAAAGCCCTGATCGTGAGATCAGGGCTTACTTCTAATAAGTTGGTTTAGAATTAGAAGAAAATGGTTCTTGTTCTTCCCAAAGTGTCTTTTACTTCAAGGTAAACATCCTCAGAGTTCATTCCTTTGAAGGAGAAGTCTTTTCTGAATCCTTCTGCTTGGTCAATCGTTTCCTCATGGATGACTTTTCCACTTTCTGAAGAATATACTTTTACTTCTACTCCAGGCTCGGTCAATCCTACTACCGCAAGACTTACAGTGTTTTCATCCACCACTTTTCCGTATGCCATTAAAGGTAGGTCTTCTACAGGAATTGGGGAATCGGTCGTGTTGACAGAATAGATTACTTCTTCTTCATCTGTTACAATTTTAATTTGGTACTCACCTGCCGGTAAATTTTGCATATTGTAAGGAACCACGATACTTTCATCCTTTACGTGAACCCTCTTTTGGTTCAGGCTTTTTCCTTCTTGGTTAAGGATAGAGATTTTTGCATTTCCAACCCCCTCTTTTAAAGTAACATTGATCTTTTTATAGTTGGTGTTTACAGCTGAAAGATCTTTCAAATCTTCGTTTGCGTTTGCTGTCAATGCGCTAAAAGATAAGGCGCTAGCCATTGCGAATGTGAATAAGGTTTTCATAACTTGTTGGTTTAGTGTTGTGCTTACCTTATTGCCAAGCTCGTACCAAACCAATGGCTTGTGCCAAAACCACATGTAATGATTCTTCTTTTATTTTACTTTTTTAACAGTTTATCAAAATTAAATTTTGAAAAATTCATGATTTTTTAACAAAATCTGTCCACTTCCAATTCACTTTACTGTTCGACTGTCTTACAAGCGGACATATTTCCGGGTTATCCAGGATTTTCAGGGTTACAAAAAAATGAACTTGTTAAGGAAATTTAATTTCGAAAAAGCTTCAAAATCTTTTTATAATTTTTGTTGCCAAAAATAAACTGTACGGTACTGTACATATTTTGTCCGTTAGGATTCAAGTATTCGGACAAAGCATTGACTCATCTTCTTTTCTCTTTTGATTATTTATGAAGATTTCGAGCTGGATTTAACTGAATCTGGATCTTTACTTCTTATCCAAGGCATGATCTCCTCAAATAGAATTATGTAAAGAATCAATTCACTTTATTTACTATTCTACAATTCTTTAGAAAGCTGGTAAAAAATAGCGGAGTCAAGGAAACGTAGGTAAACTTGAACCCCTCCCTCTCATTATTTATGAAGAAATTAACAATATAACGATTCATTCAATTTTTTTGATTGGTTTGGATTGGAATCTGCCTACCTGTTTGAGTGCCTCTTTACCTGGGTTTGGAATAAGTAGCCTTTGATAGTTGAACAAAGATTGAATCAACAGTTTCCTTTCCTGTTTAAAAAAAAGTCTGTTGTCCCCAAGGAATATCCACACATTATATAATCAGTCTCTTGGTAAATGAAACTGTTTTTGGTTTTCAAACAAGTTGCTCTCGTCTTTTCCCTGAAGCCAATGGTTCAGCTTTTGTGGGCTAGTTCAATCCCTCCAATTTCGTTTTAATAAACGACGGCAATTCCAACCCTCCTTTTCATCCTATTTGATGTGTTGTCAACTTATTTTAGGACGAGACACAAAAAAAGCCTTAACCCGGAGGTTAAAGCTCTTTCATCAACTAAACTAGGTTTGAAAGCCTAAAAATGAATGATTCTAGTTCTTCCTAAGGCGTCAGTTACTTCTAGGTAAATATCTTCTGGGTTGATCCCATTGAAAGTAAAGTCTTTCTTGAAACCTTCAGCTTGGTCGATGTATTCTTCATAGATTACTCTTCCTCCTTTTTCGGTTTTCACTTTTACTTCCACACCTGGTTCTGTAAGGCCTATGACAGCCAAATTGATCGTATCATCATCTAACAGTTTTCCATATGCCATTAAAGGCAACTCTTCAGTAGGAATCGGTCTCTCCTTTGTTTCTACCGTGTACACTACTTCCTCGTCGTCAGTAGATATTCGTACTTGGTATTCTCCACAAGGCAATTCATCCAAATTATAAGGGACCATGAGGTCGTCATTTTTTACATGTACCTTTCTTTGATGAAGTTTATGACCATTCATATCGATGATGGCAATTTTGGCATCACCTACACCTTCTTTAAGTAATACGTTGATTTTTTGAAATTTGAATTTACGTCAGACAAGGCTCTTAAATCGTCGTCTGCGTTGGCTAAAGCGCTAAAAGAAAGTGCGCCTGCCATAGCTAAAGTGAATAAGGTTTTCATAACAGTGTTGGTTTAGTGTTGTGCTTTCTATGATGCCAAGCCCATACCAAAACCTATTTCACTTGCCAAACCTTAAGATTTCAAACAATCTTATTCTTAATTTATTTTAATTTTTACGAAATAATATTTTAATGTATCGACATTAAACCGAACAATTCCGCACAGTTTTGAAACAATTTCTTGTTCGGTTGTCATGCATGCGGACAAATTTGTACCGTATTGCAAAAAACAGAGGTTACACTTTATTGCATTTTTTATGAAAAAATAATTTTTATTTTTTCTTAACCCATTGATTACAAAATGCTTAAAATCAAAAAACCTGTACGCTTATGTACAGGCTTTGTTCGCTGAGACACAGATTTTTGATTTATGTCAATTGTTATGGATCAAATGATCCTTCAGGGTTTTAACCCTTTCTTTGATGTCTATCGTGGAAATATCCAAGTTACCAGAGGTAGCTTTTAGAAAATCAGCCACTGCTCCTTCATGATCGGTAGACTTCCCTTCCGCCAAGGTAACATAGCGCATGGTCGTCCATAGCAGAGTCTTCAATTGCTTTTTACGATCATCAGTCATGTAATATTCAATGACCACCGTATTATGGTTATGCCAGATGATCCTACTCATGATCCGCACCCATTCCCCCACCATAGCCGGTTTGACATAACTGATATTATGGTTAAAAACCACCCACGCGGCTTTATACTTCCTAATTAGGTCCATTACTTCCAACCCATACAGTTTAGGCACCTGATCTTCTCTGGCATTGAAGAAATAATCAAAGTACTTCGCATTATTCAAATGCCTTAATGGATCACAGTCTTGAAACCGAATCACCACTCGGCTCTCCGTTTCCGAGGGGTAGTGTTTTTCCGGATCGTATTCAAACATGTCTTTTTAGTATTTCTTGACTATTAATTAATTTAATCCCTAACCCAAGCAGCTCCTCTATGGCAAAATCACCATCCATGGGATCCACATTTACCGCGCGGGTGGCATCCACAATCAGATAAGTTTCAAACCCCAAACCATGTGCATCCAAAGCTGTAAACTTCACGCAGTAATCCAATGCAAGTCCCGCGATGTAAACTTTCTTAATTCTATGAACTTTGAGGTATTTCCCTAATCCAGTATCTCCCTTTCTGGCATTGTCAAAAAAACCTGAATAGGAATCCACTTCTGGGTTTTTACCTTTTTGAAATATGGCTTTCCATTTATCCTGTTTTAAATCCGGATGAAATGAAGCCCCGGAAGTTCCCTGAACGCAGTGGTCTGGCCATAAAATTTGATCCATTCCCCCTAAGCCTATAAACTCCCCTACTTTTTTACCAGGGTGATTGGAAGCAAAACTGCCATGATTCGCGGGATGAAAATCCTGGGTAGCCACAATAAATTGAAAATGCTCCTGCAATGAATTAATGGTAGGAATGATCTGATCCCCCTCTTGTACCGCCAATGCCCCTCCCGGTAAAAAATCATTCTGAACATCCACTATGACTAAGGCTTCTTCTTTACTTTTCATCTTTCGGGTCTAACTGTTGTGCTTTTAAAACCAATTCTGTTCTCAAATGGTGCAAATTCTCCTCTAAGCCTACCGGATACAGGTGAGGGTTGACCATTCGTTTATGGGTTTTATCAAATGATTCTAACTGTTCCTTTGCCCTTTGACGAATCCTCTCCAGACCTGGGGATTTGTACACTTGCTTTCCTTTCCTGAAAATAGGCTGGAGCAATTCCTCTTCCTGGTAAAAATAAGGCATGATCCTTTTTCTTCTGGTACTATCAATTGGATCAATAATTACCAATCCTTTGGGATTGATTTCCTGATCCTCCAGGTAAATCATATCTGCTACAGCCTTTCCTTTCGAATAATACCGCTTTACATTATGGACACCTGGGATATTGATTTTCAATGACTGCTGTGAAATTTTTATTTTTGGAACATAGGTTCCATTCTCTATTCGAATGGCAGATAGCTTATACACTGCCCCCAAAGCCGGTTGATCAAAGGCCGTCACCAATTTGGTTCCTACTCCCCAGACATTAATCGAAGCTTCTTGACCTTTCAAGGAGGTAATGATATGTTCATCTAAATCGTTGGAGGCCACAATTTTGGCTTCCGGGAAGCCCGCCTCGTCCAACATTTCCCTGGCTTTGTTGCTGTAATAGGCCAAATCGCCTGAATCAATGCGTATTCCAAGCATTTCCTTCCCTTGCTTTCTTAGGGCCTGCCCCACTTTGATGGCATTTTTGACTCCGGTGATGGTATCATAGGTGTCTACCAAAAAAATGCAACGATCGGGAAAAGCATCCGCATATGCCTCAAAAGCCTCCATTTCAGTTTCGAAGGACATAATCCAGCTATGTGCATGGGTGCCTGACACAGGAATCCCAAACAGTTTCCCTGCCATGACATTGCTGGTGGAGCTACACCCCCAATATAAGATGCCCTGGAGGCCGCTAATGCCCCATCAATCCCTTGGGCACGCCTAAGTCCAAATTCCAACACGGGCTCCCCCTTGGCTGCTAAATTAATCCTGGCAGCTTTGGTGGCAATCAAGGTCTGGAAGTTGAAGATATTTAATAAAGGAGTTTCCAATAACTGGCATTGAATCAATGGCCCTTTCACCCGGATCATCGGGGCATTCGGAAAAACCACGGTACCTTCTTCCACAGCATCAATATCACAGCTGAATTTCATGTTGGATAGGTACTTGAGGAATTCGGATCAAAAAGCAATTCACCTTCTTGATTTTTCATTCCCGCTAAATAGTCGATATCCTCTGAACCGAACTTGAAGTTCTTGCAATAATCCATCACATAATCCAAACCTGCAGCTAAGGTAAAACCACCTTGAAATGGATGCTTTCTAAAAATAAATTAAATACGGCTTCCTGCTCCGCTTTACCTGATTTCCAATAGGCATAAGCCATGGTCAGTTGATAGAAATCAGTTAATAAGGCCAAAGAGCCCTGATAAAGATCTTTAGTGATTTTCATAAAAGAATTGCTAGCCTATAAAGGTACTATGGATGCGTACTTCCACAAACTTTTATCCCTATGCATTTTTAACCCGGTAATTCAGGATGACCCCTAATAACAATAGCCCCATTCCCACATAGGCCATGAACGTATACGCTTCTCCAAAAAAGAAGAAACCGAAGATTAATGCATAAAAAACGCCCAGATAACTCAAACTGGAGATCCTGGAGACATTGGCATTTTGGTAAGCAACGGTCATAAAATATTGAGCGGTCTGTGTACAGATTCCGATCCATAATAAAAAGGCCCAATCCCAACCCTCCGGTTGAACCCAAGTGAAGAAACTGACAACTCCGGCAATTGGAAGCGTCACTAAGGGGAAATAAAAGATGATCACTAAAGGATGTTCTGTGTTTTTCAGCTTCCGGATCACATTGTAAGCCAATCCGGAAAACAAGGCAGAAATGAATCCGATACTTGCATAAAGCAGGTTTACACGGGTATCAAACCCTTGTACCATGACCACTCCCGCAAATGAAATAGCGAAAAACAGAAACTGGATAGGCTTCACCTTCTCTTTTACCAAGAAGATCCCAAGAATGGTGGTCAAGATGGGAGATAGATATTGTAAGGTAACCGCACTGGCCAATGGTATTTTTTGCAGTGTATAGAAGAAGGAGATCAATCCCACAGAACCTACCACTCCTCTCAGTACCAAAAGTTTTTTATTTTTCCGAACACAGGCACATGTTGCCTTCTTAACATGGTAAAGCTGAACACCAAACTAAAGAGAGACCTGAACAAGATAATTTCTATGGCAGGAATATGAGGAATGTACTTGACAGAAACATTCATCAATGCAAAAAAAACTCCAGCCAATAACATGGACTGGACACTGCTTATCTTCACAAGTAATTCATTTGGTGGTTATCAAGATCAAATGTAAAAAACCGGAAGAAAGTTCAAGAAAATTGGAAGGAATTAAAAATAGGGAAGCCTGGATTAACTAACTGGTTTTAATTCATCTGCCACCCTCCTATTTCAACTATAAAAGCTGGAACCCATCAAGAGCTCATTGGACCAATTATATAATCAGACCATCTTTCATGGTTAATTGCCTATCCGCCATACCTGCCAGTTCTTCATTATGGGTGACGATTACAAAAGCCTGACCCAATTCCTCTCTCAATGTAAAGAACAGGGAATGTAAGGCTCTCGCATTTTCCGTATCCAAGTTTCCACTGGGTTCATCCGCAAACACCACTGCTGGATCATTGATTAAGGCCCTGGCTACAGCGATCCGTTGCTGCTCCCCTCCTGAAAGGGTGGAAGGTTTATGGTCCAGGCGGTGACTGATACTTAACAATTCTGCCAGTTCCCCAGCCCGCTTCTCCAATGCAGCGGGGTTCCCTCCTTTGATCATCCCTGGGATCTGGATGTTTTCCGATGCTGTAAATTCAGGCAATAAATTATGGAACTGAAAAATAAAGCCTATTTGTTGATTGCGGAACTTGGCCAGATTTTCCCCGGTCAATTTCAAGAGATCTTTGTCCTGCATGGTCAGGATTCCGGAATCCGGTTTGTCCAAGGTCCCCAAAATATGTAAGAGGGTACTTTTCCCTGCACCCGAAGAACCGACAATAGAAACTATTTCTGAGGATGAAATTTCTACATCCACTCCCTTTAATACATGTAGATTTCCATAGTGCTTATGGATACCACTGGCTTTCAGCATAGTAAGATTTTTTACAAATTTAAAATTAGGACAAATCTCTTCCAGATACTCAATTAATTCATAATAAACGCGATTTTTTGAGAAGAAAGGACAAATCTAGGTTTGATTTATCGGCTCTTAGGACTTAACTTCGGGCAAAAATTTTCATAGGATGAATATTCACGAATATCAGGCTAAAGAAGTATTAAAAGGTTATGGAGTTCGCATTCAGGAAGGTATTGTAGCCGACAGTCCAGAAGCAGCTCATGAAGCAGCAGTAAAGCTAAATGCTCAGACCGGAACTTCCTGGTATGTGATCAAAGCTCAAATTCATGCCGGTGGCCGAGGCAAAGGCAAAATCCAGTCTACTGGATCAAACGGTGTGGTTCTTGCCAAAAAACTAGAAGATGTAGCTGAAAAAGCTAAAAATATTCTGGGCGGGACTTTGGTGACGCATCAGACAGGACCGGAGGGGAAATTAGTAAACAAAGTGCTAGTTGCTGAAGATGTCTACTACCCAGGAGCATCCGAACCAAAAGAATATTATTTATCTATCTTATTGGATAGAGCAACTGGAAGCAATGTGATTATGGCTTCTACAGAAGGAGGAATGGACATCGAAGAGGTGGCTGAACATTCACCTGAAAAAATCATCAAAGAATGGATCGACCCTAAGGTAGGTCTTCAAGGTTTCCAGGTTAGAAAAGTAGCTTTCAAACTAGGTTTAACCGGCAACGCGTTCAAAGAGATGGTAAAATTCATTGCTGCTCTTTACAAAGCATACGAAGCCACTGATTCTTCTCAATTTGAAATCAACCCCGTGTTGAAAACTTCAGATGACAAGATCTTGGCAGTAGATGCAAAAGTAAACTTGGATGACAACGCACTATACAGACATAAAGATCTTGCGGAGCTAAGAGATTTGTCTGAAGAAGATCCATTGGAAGTTGAAGCTGGAAAATCCGGATTGAACTATGTGAAATTGGATGGAAACGTGGGTTGTATGGTGAACGGTGCTGGTCTGGCCATGGCCACTATGGACATGATCAAACTTTCAGGTGGTGAGCCTGCCAACTTCCTTGATGTAGGAGGAGGAGCCAATGCTACTACTGTTGAGGCTGGTTTCAGAATCATCCTTCAGGATCCTAATGTAAAAGCGATTTTGATCAACGTATTCGGTGGTATCGTAAGATGCGACAGAATTGCGAATGGTGTAGTGGAAGCCTATAAATCAATCGGTGATATTCGAGTTCCGATTATCGTAAGATTACAGGGAACCAACGCAGTCGAAGGTGCTAAAATCATTGACGAATCAGGATTGAAAGTTGCTTCTGCGATCACCTTGAAAGAAGCTGCTGACAAAGTTCAGGCAGTTTTGCAAGGATAATACATTACTGAAAATAATTTCAGGCACGCGTAGTTCAACTGGATAGAATATCGGATTTCGGCTCCGAGGGTTGAGGGTTCGAATCCTTCCGCGTGTACCAGAACCCCGGGTGAAAACTCGGGGTTTCTTTTTTTAGCAAACTTTAGTATAAGAAATTAATCACTTCCCATACCAGACAGACAAGATTAATTTGTTGGTATTTTATCCCTTTTTAGTGAAAAGTAGCGATAGCCAATAAATAATTAAAGTGAGAATGGTTCCGATCACAATTCCATAACTAAACCGCCAAAACCATCGCATTGCAAGCTGTCCTCCCTGAAATATTTCTTTCTCGGAAAACGAGAATGAAAGGTTACCCGCAAGTAAAAAAGAGATTGGTACCCAAAGAATTCCACTGATGATCATGAGTTTTAGGAATCCAGAAAGAATTTTGTTCAGTTTTCCAGTTGGTATTCTCATTTCTTCAATACCCCAATAAATGGTTAATGGTAAAGAAATCATCCCAGGCCAAGTTATCAGCGTTCCAAAAGGAATTGATGAGTCATTAACCAATGCTAGGGAAAGAACAGGTGAGCCTGTCACTAAAAGGACTATAGTGCAAAGTGTCAAAATTAAAGCCCCGAAAAAATATATCTTTCTTTTCTTCACCTTTTGTTATACGTGAATTGATTTCAAAACACTTTCAATTACTTGGTTTTGGCAATTATTTTTGGTCATTCTTTTAATCTAGGGAATCAAATGTATTTGAATAATATCTATTGTATTTGGACCAGTGTTTTACAACCTTTCTTTTTGGATACGGATTCTTATTAAAATCCAGCTCGCAAAAAGAAGCAGCATAACTGAGGTATAAAACGGTACAACCCAAATTATTTCAGCTTCAAATTTTAGGGTAATCAAAAAGGAACCAAGAGAAATTAATATAGCCCAAACAGCATAACCAAGTTCATCATAAAACCAAGCATAGGGAAATAAATGTGCTCCTGTTATGATGGCATAAGTCATGATAAAATAATCAGGGTACTTAATTAAAATAAAGATCAAGAATGGAAAATAAATAAGTTGAGCAAAATTCAACCAAAGGCCAAGTGGCTGCAATGAGTTGTCTTTTACTTTCCAATTTGTTTTCAAGATTTTTGATAATCCATAAGCAAGAGGAAGGAGAATTGCACCAATCATAAAAGTAAGAATACTCCTATTGTATGAAGAGTATTCTAAAGTCCATATATAGGAAATTAGTAACCATAAAACCCCAGCAGACAGTATGAAATCAATTCCATTTTTGGCTTGCAATTGAATTTCCAATTTTAATTCTTTCAAGTCTTTTTTTCCATAATTAATTTAATGACTTAATGAATGTTATTCGGTAAACCTTGAAAAGCCATTTCAGTTCAACCTAACTCGCAACTAACAGCTTTATCCTTAGGAATTTGATAATAGTTGAAATCAAATTAAGAATTTTGCCGATCTAATAAACTTTGCTTCCGAAAATTCCTTGAAGATTGAAAAGTTTTAATTGTCTCGACTCCTGTTTTGGGAAAATAAAGGTGAAAAAATCGAAAGTACATCGATAATGAACCCCATCTAATTAGATAAATTATATTGAGTAAGAACTTTCTAAAGTTCTAGTTTTATTCTCCAAAATCAACACATTATATACGAAGCCACATTACTATATCTTTATAAAGACACCTAGTATCCTTATATAAAAAAGGAGGACTAATATTTAAACAGTTCATCGGCGATAGAGCGCCAGAGATCACTTCTACCGATTGGTCTGATAAAAAGGTATAAAAGGTTGGCAATTCCCACAATGATCAAAGCCGGATGCCACCGCTTTAGCCTCCAACAAATAATTACAATGGGCACTATATAGATCAGGGTAGAGACAAAAAGTACGTCTATAAAGTCGTAAGGAGGAGGAAACCCAAAAATCAAAATGGTCGGAATGACTGCCAATCGACCCAATGCTGGCATCAAGGACCAAAAGACAGAAGATATCATCCACATGGCATGGTCTTCCAATTTATTTACTTTGATGATCGCCATCAGAACACTCACCCCAAATCCAATGATCGTTACCAAATCTGTAAAGGAAACTCCATATAAAAAATCTGCAGATATGATTGGATTCAGCTCTAGGTCAACCGCTGCTTTTAAATTCAGGGGAATAATGGTGATCGCTGAAAAGGTAACCCCTCCTGCCAGGAAAAGGGAAAGAATACCGTAGTATCTATGCTTTTTGACGTTCCCCCTTGTAATTAAATAGGGCTGGACAATCATCATGACATACCATAAGATGGCAGATAAACCATGCATATGTTGATGCCAAGTGGCTTCTGTCAATCTGAAAAAATATCCCCTTGAAAACCCCATCAATGCAATGACCAATGGAATAATGAGCCATTTATGTGCATTCTTAAAATTCGCTAGTGTCATATGGAAAAAAATTTAAGGAATTAAAATACAACTTTTAATCAATAAGAATGATCATCATATGGAATTGATGAATTGGAATCTACTAGGGCAATATCGGTATGGGGTATCAAAAAAAAATGCTGAAAATTTATTGAACCTAGAATAACGAACCCAGTAGAGGACTATTCATGCTTAATGGAACCTGATTTCTGATTGAATGGGTAAATGGTCCGATAGATGATTGCCTAGATAAACTTGTTTTTTAAAGGTCTTCTGTGGGAAATCCTGATCAATAAAAATATAATCAATCTTCTTGGTTGGGTCTTTCTCCGGGAAAGTAAGGTCATCCTCTGCTTGTGTCAGCTGAAATCTTGTTTTTAACAATTCGATTTCTGGGCTATTAGGCAAGGTGTTGAAATCCCCTGTTAAAACCACAGGATACTCTCCTCCCAAATACATCAAAATTTGTGATACCTGGGTCATCCTTGTCGGATGATCCAAGGCAAGATGTGCCGTAGCAAACCGTACCGTTCTCCCCGAGGCTAATTGAACCTTGGCAGAGAGAAATGCCAAGGTGCTGGTATCTCCATTGGGCCTAACACTTAAAATCCGATCATTTCTCACCTCTTCCAAGGGGAATTTGGATAGAATACCCAATCCATAAGCTCCCCCATCATACGCAAAATGTCTGGCGAATAGAGGATGCATCTTGGTGATTTGGGCCAAAATTTTCATTTGGTCCTGCTTCCCTGATCGATTACAGACACTGTCCACCTCCTGCAATCCTACAATATCTACCTGACTTTTTAGAATAAAATCACCTATTTCCCGAATACTCAATTTCTCCTCCCTTGTTGCACCATGATGGATATTGTAACTCATCACTTTGAGCGTTTGCGCATTTGAAATAATTGGGATTAAAAGTGCAAGGGTAAATATGATCTTGAGCATATAAAATAAATTTAAAGGACCGACTTGAAATTGACTTTTTAAGCTGGATAATTATTGCAAGGTTTAAAATTCTATCAATCTTTAATTTTATTCTCCAATATCAGCACGCTGGGGATTTCCTCCATTCCTTGTATCAATAGTTTGGTATATTCCAACACATTATGTGCATAAGCCCCTAAGACTATATCCTGATCTCCATCCTGATCTAAATCTCCCACATCCATGGTCAGCCACTTCCCCAATGCAGCATCCGGAATCACTTTTGGCTGAAAATCCCAGCCCCCCTGATTTTCGAACAGGATAAACTGTTGCCTGGGATCTTCCAGTTCATCATAAAAAGCAATGGTTGCCAAATCTAAATCACCATCTAGATCCACATCCAGCGCCATGGCCTTTGCAGCACCATATTGAGGATAAAACCAAACTTCTTCAAAATCTCCCTTCCCCTTGTTTTCATAGATACGGAAACCGTGGTAGGGTTTCAATACGGAGGAATAATCCCAGTTATCTCCATTGCTAACCAACAAATCCATTTCCCCATCTCCATTAAAATCCTGTAATTCAAAATAGCTGCTCCCCATGACCGGAGAGAACCTAAGCAGGACCCGTTCCTGATCAAATTGCCCATTACCCAGATTATAAAAAACGGAAATCCGCTCGTTTCCCTGGCAAAATAAGGCCACCAGATCTACCTGCCCATCCTGGTTCAGATCCGCCGCTTCTACTTTTCGGGCCCCTGCCCCACCCAGTTCTGTGGGGATTGAAGTCATATCTCCATTCCAATAGACCGAAATCCCTCCGCCATGATTCCCATAATTACATAAGATAAAATCGGCCTGCCCATCTTGCTGTAGATCTTCCCAAACTCCAAAAACGGGCCTTGGCAATCCATTTAAAACAAGGTTCCAGGAATTGTTGGTCAAATCCATCTCATACATGGCACCCTGGGAAAGATCATTGGGAGCAATGGAACCTATGCTGATAAAATCATAGACCTGAGGTGATTTCCGAATAAACTGAACTGCCGGACTTCCCATAGAAGGAAGCGTATACAACTCATCCTGTAGGTCTTTTGCATACAACTGGTTGTTGTTCCCATCAGCAATCAACAGCTCACCTCGCTCCTCATTGATTGCCACCAAACTTGTCTTGGGACTTTTGATGCCTTCAATGAACAAATTTTTGGCCTCAAACCCCTCCAATGCAACTCGATCATGCTTCGCTTCCTGCCCAGGTAAGCCATCGGGAGCCTGGGCTTCGTAAAACTCCATAATCCATTGAAAGTCCTCCTTTCCGATGATAGGTGTAGATGGATATATACCCATTGATTTCAACACCGCGGTCTCTTCTTCGGTCTTGTCCCAAACTCCCAAACTATCCTGGGCCTCCTTGATGCCCATCATAGCAGCCATCTGCGGCAAAACTTGCATTTTCCACACCTGTTTTGGCAATAGATCCGGACTGGGAAATGCATGACATGCCCCACAATAGCTTTCCGCGAGTTGCTTTCCCTTTAGATTTAATTCGTTTTGGGCCAATGTGAAATTAATTGGAAACATGAAGAGGACCAGCCACCAAATACAGCCTTTGATTGGTGTTTGGTGAAGCAAAAGCTTATTGATGAACCAATTGATGAACTCTTTCAAATTGCCTTGAATAAAAATTCATCTAAACTAAAAAAACGCCTCAATTTTAAAATCAAAACAACTTAATCTTTTATTTAAACTTCATTTTAAGTTTTGAATGGTTGATCCATCAGTTTTAATTTTCATTTTTTTCAACTGTTGGTTGCACTGTTACCCAAAGATCCGTACTGGAAAATAAAAGGGAAATGAAACAGTTAATAATCCTTCTTTTCACGGTTTTACTGGTATGGTCCTGCTCCGAAGAGGAACATCCAACAGGGGTTTTGATTCGAGTAGAAAATAGTTCTTCGGTGGATTTTGAAGATATTTTGATTAGTTCAGGGGCTAGCCAGGTGGAATTTGGAAAGGTAGCCGGGGAAGCAAGTCGGACTACAAATTCTTTGAATCCGCCTACCGGTATGGGTATGTAAAACTAAATGCAGATGGAAAGGAATTGGTCATCCAACCTTTCGATTACGTGGGAGAGACTCCTTTGTCACCTGGATATTATACCTATCAATTGGGTCTTGAAAATCCTGGGACTTCTTCCAGCAATTTGACCCTGAAATTAATAGTGGATTGATTTTTCTTGATTGAATTTATTCTTCCTAACAGGAAATGACATATTAATTCTCCATCATTCATCGTTTATAGGGGAAAAAGAACAAAAAGTCACCAATGAAATCCCGGGGTTTTCTTCGGAAGATTCCCTATATCTTCCAAATAATCGACTGTCTTCCTAAATGAGTTAAATAAAAAAATAGGATTATTTAAAGAAGAATATGGAGGAAGCACAAAAAAGCAAAAAACTGGCCTTAGGGCAATAAAAAAGCAGGAGAAGATCTCCTGCCCTTTATTTGAAAACTAAACCAACTATTATTTAACTACCACAATGAATTCAAAAATAATACAATTATAATTAAATCAAAATGCCAAATAAAAATTTGTTAAAATTTATTACTCTTCAGGGAAGTTTCCTCGCTTAAATGAAATACCCAATGCCAACCCTTGGCTAAATTGGATTTTATCGTCTTGATCAATATCGTAAATGCTTAAACTGGTCAAACTAACATTGATCAGGTTGGAAACTTTCGCCTCAAGACCTAGATCCAAGCGATGATCTATGGTATCAAAAGCCAAGGTTTCGTAATTGGCAAACATCTGATACCTCATTTTCAATGTCAGGTTCTCACTCAACTTTTTATTCCAGTCAGCCAATAAGTTAAATGCCAACCATTCAGTCCTTACTTTCTTTCCAACTTCTACTCCATAGTTGTTTTCCACATTGTTATAGAGTTCCGTATCTGTTACAAAAGTCCATCTTGGAGCTAAGGGAGAAATCCTCAGACTAAACTCATCATTGGGCTTGTATTCAAATCCCAAAGAAGTGGTCAAATAGCCTGGATTTAAAAATTTTGAGATTAGAGTTTTATCATCTTCTTCAAAATTGTAACCTGGGGCAAACTGAGATAAAAAGTTGACCGCAAAAAGTAATTCCACTTGTCATTAATTTTGTATCCTACTTTGGAGTCCAAATAAATTCTATCAGTAGACTTACGTCCATCTTCATCTTTATTCTTCACAATACCATAGGCAAAATCCATCGTATTGTCCCAAGTCCATTTGTCTTTGGCATAGTTGGCTCGACCGTTCAAATACGTACCGACAGCAATGGAATTCACTCCCCTCCTTGCCAATTGCTACTAAAGGAACCTTGATTCAAGTTTAAACCACCACTTATTTCTTTCAACCAATAACTAGTATCGGCAGGGATTAATTCTGTTTCAGTTTGGGCAATTAAATTCCCAGCTAGAAAAAGAAGAAGGAAAAGTGTAGAAATTCTTTTCATAATTTATCAGATTAGAAATAAATAAATTTTAAATAATATAATACAAATATGGAAAATGACTTTGAAAGTGAACTCATAATTAGAGATTATTTGGCTCGACAACGTACCAAACTGGCCAACCAGCGTACCCTACTTTCATTTATCCGGACATCTTTATATTTTTTAGTAAGTGGTATAGCATTGTTTGAGGTTGAGAAACTAGACCATGTGAAAGAGCTGGGATACTTGGCACTGGCCTTGAGTTTAACAATTTTAGGAACAGGTATCTATTCATTTTTCAGTACCAAGAAAAAACTCAAAAAAGGAAATTACCTTAATATGTGACCTATGACTTTTGAAATCGGTATGACACTGGGCATAATCCTATTGGGGGTTGTTTTGTTTTTTACAGAAAAACTCCCCATTGATGTGGTATCTATTTTAGTCATGGTCCTTTTTCTTCTCACGGGCATATTGGATATAAAAGAGGGTTTTGCTGGGTTCTCTAACTCAGCAACTCTTACAGTGGCCGCAATGTTTATTTTGTCTACCGCAATTTTCAGCACTGGAATTCTGGACTCATTCAGTTACAGGCTAAGTAAGCAGGCCCAAAAAGTGAGCTAAACCTCATCATTACCCTGTTGATTTCCTCGGGAATCTTATCCGCTTTTATCAATGACACGGCGGTGGTGGCACTCTTGATGCCTGCAGTAATACAATTGGCCAAAAACAATCAAATCCCGGCCTCCAAATTACTAATGCCTTTATCTTTTGGCGCGTTGATGGGAGGAGTATGCACTTTACTGGGAACCAGCACAAATATTTTGGTAAGTGGGATTGCAGAGCAGTCGGGGTTACCTTCCTTCGGGATTTTTGAAATGAGCCTCATGGGAATGATTTTCTTGGCTTCAGGTATCCTTTACATGGTGTTAGTAGGACGTTTCCTGCTTCCTAAACGAAAAAAAGAGCATGGCTAAACGATCACTTAGATTTAGGGAATTACCTCACCGAAATCATCATTGAAGACAATTATCCGCAGTTGGATGAACCCATTTCCAAGCAAAAACTTTTTAATCAATACCCGATTAAGCCCTTACAGATTATCCGGGACGATCAAAGAAAAATCAGGGTTTACCCCAATTCTCCCATCATCAAAGGAGACATCATCCGGGTGAGTTCAGACAAAGAGTCTTTAGAAAAACTGAAATCCTATCAAGGAATCAAATTGAAAGCAGAATTGGTCTGGGATGAAACATTAGTTACCGGTAATGAGGAACGATTGTATGAAGCAGTGGTGACTCCGAGCTCATTTTTGATCAAAAAAAGTATCAAAGAACTCAACTTCAAAGAATTATTCAACCAAGTCCTGGTCATAGGAATTCGTCACCGCTCAGGAATGCTGAAAACACAATTGACCAAAACCAGTTTGGCGGCAGGAGATATTTTATTGTTGAGAGGTACTGAGGAAAGTATTCAATCGGTGCATGAAACGGAGGGGTTATTAATTCTATCCGAAACAAAAAGTAAAGTCCTCAATAAAACCAAGACAGCCTTGACTTTATTGATTATGGCGACAGTATTGGCACTCGCAATCTTCCATATTTTTCCCATTGTGGTAGCTGCCGTGGCTGGGGCGGTGGCCATGATCGTGTTCGGGATCATCAATACGGAGCAAGCCTATAAAGCAATAGACTGGAAGGTTATTTTGATGTTAGCAGGAATCCTTTCCATGGGTACGGCCTTGGAAAAAACCGGTGGTTCCGCACTTTTAGGCCAAAGTATCGTCCATTTACTGGGTGATTTTGGGCCTCGGGCAGTGCTCTGTGGGATTTTTGGCTTGACCTTTATGCTCACCAATGTCATGTCCAATAATGCTACGGCCGCATTAATTGCCCCCATCGCAATCAGCATCTCAACAAACCTGGGCGTAGATTCAAGACCATTTCTCATGGCTGTAACATTTGCGGCCAGCCTGAGCTTCATGACTCCCATGGGCTACCAAACCAATACCATGATCTATTCACCTGGTAATTATATGTTTAAGGATTATTTAATCGTAGGAACTCCTTTGAACTTGCTGTTTTGGGTGATTGGAACGCTTTTAATTCCCGTTTTCTTCCCTTTTTAAGCTCCTTTGGCAAAATAGTTGCGCATCATTTAAAAAATCAGACGCATGAAGATCTTAGGGATAGTATTAATTCTTGCAGGAGCATTTATGTTCTTTAGCAATAGCATCAGCTTTACTACTAAAGAGAAAGTAGTAGATGCAGGACCCATCCAAATCAACGCAGACAAACAACACAAAGTCGACTGGCCTTCCTATGCCGGTGGAATTGTGGCAGCCGCAGGAGTTGTTTTATTGATATTCTCCAAAAAAATAACTCAGGAAGTTGAAATTCGCCGCCGTAGATATTGGTTCCAATGCCATTCGTATGCAGATCACGAATGTGACCTACTATGAGGGGGTTTACAATTTCAAAAAACTGGAATATTTAAGATTTCCCCTTCGATTGGGCCTGGATGTGTTCCATACCCAAAAAATCAGTGACCTGAACCGGAGGAAATTCATCAAACTGATGAAAGCCTTCAAAATCCTGATTGATCTATACGAGGTAGATGATTACATGGCCTGCGCCACTTCAGCGATGCGGGAAAGTTCGAACGGGAAAGATATTGTCGAGGAGGTCAGGGAGGATATCGGACTGAAAATCAACATCATTGATGGTAACAAAGAAGCGGAACTCATCAACAATTCCCTCAAAAGTCTCATCGATGAAAAAGCTTATCTACACATCGATGTAGGAGGCGGAAGTACCGAACTCAATATTTACCATAAACGGATAAAAATTGCTTCTAAATCCTTCCAAATAGGATCTGTGAGGGCATTGGAAGACAAAGTCCTGGAACCTGTCTGGAAGTCGATGGAGAGTTTCATCGCGAAGAACTTGGAAAAAAATCGAATATCATTTCCATAGGTACTGGTGGAAACATCAATAAAATCTTTGAATTGACCGGTCCTCGGAAAAACAGGAAATTCCTGGAGTATTCAAAAATCAAAGAAACCATTCATTACCTCGAATCACTGACCTTTGATGAACGGGTCAACAAATTGAACCTGAATCAAGACAGGGCGGATGTCATTATCCCTGCCGGAAAGATTTACCAGCGAGCGATGAATGCCGCCCAGTCTACTAAAATCATGGTCCCCGATCTGGGACTGAAAGACGGGATCATGCAGATTTTATTCGATAAGCACCAAAAGAAAAAGCCTCTTTAACAGAGGCTTTTTGATCAGGATTCTACCAGCTGGACTTGAATTACTTTTTCGGGGTCCAAATGGAAAAACTCTTTATGAACGTTGAACTCTTCCTCATCCCCTACTGGAGATTTGGCAATAAAGGTTCCGTCTTCCTGCATGACATAGGCATTGACATTGTCTTTGAGATTATAGGCCAGAATATTCATTAACTGCTTTTCCAACAAAGGAGCTTCTACCTTAAACAAGGATTCCAACCTTTTATCAAAACTTCGGACCATCATATCGGCACTTCCTGCATAGGTCCTGGTATTTCCATTGTTATGGAAGTGATAGATCCTGGAATGTTCCAAGAAATCACCCACAATGGAAATCACCTCTATCTTATCACTCAATCCTTCCCGCTGAGGGCGTAAGCAACAAATCCCTCTCACTATTAATTTAATGGTCACTCCTGATTGGGAAGCTCTATACAAGGCATAGATGATTTCTGAATCCTCCAAGGAGTTCACTTTAATAAAAATCCCACTTGGAAGACCTTTCCTGGCATTTTCTGCCTCTTCTTCAATGAACTCGATCAACTGGTTACGCATGTCCCTAGGAGCGGTAATCAAGTTGGTGTATTGGGAAGGCATGGAGTGCCCCGTGATTACGTTAAAGAATTCAGATACATCATTGGCCAAGGTCTCATTGGTGGTCAATAAACCAATATCGGTGTAGAGTCTGGCGGTATCCTCATTATAGTTTCCAGATCCCAAATGAACAAAGCGGGTGATTTCATTGGCATCTTTTTTCACAATGAGCAACAGCTTTGTATGGGTTTTGAGATGGGTAATCCCATAAATCACAAAGCAACCGGCTTTTGAAGTCTTTTTGCCTCCCGGATATTGTTTTCCTCATCAAAACGTGCTTTCACCTCAAACAACACGGAAACGTGTTTCCCATTTTCTGCTGCCTTTAACAAAGCCTTGGTAATCTGACTGTCTTTGGCCAATCTGTAAATGGTCATTTTGATGGCCATTACATCAGGGTCTTCGGCCGCCTTATTGATCAAATCCAAAATGGAATCGATGTTATTATAAGGGTGATGCAATAAAATATCTTTCTCCTTCAGTGTCTCAAAGATATCCGCCCTTCCCTCTTCAGGATAAGAAAGTGGATTGACCGGAGGATGGACCTGAGGCAAGCGTTCTCTAAACTTCTTGTTTCCAACAATCTGCCACATGCCCGTGAAATCGATCATACTGGCTCGCTTGACCAAGAAAACTGAATCCATTTTCAAGTTCCAACGCTCCAAGAGGGAATTGAGCATCCATTTGCTATACCCCTCCTCTATCTCAATCCGAACGACACGGCCGGTTTTTCTTTCCATTAATTTTCGCTTCACTTCCTCCAGGAAATTCGCGTCCATGTCCTCTGACTCCTCCAGGGTGAAATCCCCATTTCTGGTAATCCTAAACAAACTGATCCCCTCAATCTCCACATTCCTGAAAAGTGACACAATATGCTCACGAATCACTTCCTCGATCGGAATCAATAACAGGGAATTATCTCTTTCAATCTCGAAAAACCTCGGGATATTGGATGGAATCTGAACAAAACTCAGCTTCTTCATATCCTTCCGCTCTCCCGGACTGGTGGTCACCACACCAAAAATCAGCAGGCGATTCATCAAAATCGGAAAGGTTCGATAACCATCGTATACCATGGGGGTAAGCATAGGATAGATGGCTTTTTTAAAGTAATCCTTTACCGTTTGTTTTTCAGAATCAGTTAGCCTGGAAATATTACACAAGGAAACCCCTTCCTGATCTAGGCCAGGAAGAATCACATTTGTGAAATGCTCATGTTGATCTTTATGAAAAACCTGACAATCACTCATCAATTTAGTCTTGAAGGGTTCTTCCCGAAGACCTGAATAATCGACACGCTCTTTGTCATAATCCAGGTAGTTGTAAAGAGACCCGACCCTGATCATGAAGAACTCATCCAAATTCGAGGCAGTAATGGCCAAGAATTTTAACTTCTCAAAAATTGTCCGGTTTTTTCTTCGATTGATCTAATACCCGATCATTAAATTTCAGCCAGCTTAAATCCCGGCTTACCAGGTCACTTTTTTGGATAATCGATTCGTATTTATCTTTTAATGCCAGTTTCATAAAAGTTTACTATTTGGGTAGGCAATTTAAAATTCCTTTGTCAAATCCAAGTTTATCTCCTTGTTAAAGAATGAAAAAGGGGCACAAAGGCCCCTTTATTGTTTATTAAATCGCCTTAGGTATCAATTTTGGCATATTTAGCATTCTTCTCGATAAACTCTCTCCTTGGAGCTACCTCATCCCCCATCAACATGCTAAATAAGTGATCGGCCTCCGCGGCAGAATCGATGGTCACTTGTTTAATGGTTCTCACGGAAGGATCCATGGTGGTGGTCCACAGCTGCTCTGGGTTCATCTCACCCAGACCTTTGTATCGCTGAATCCCTACGCTATCTTCTTTTCCATCCTTCGCCATTTCCTTGGTCAATTGCTGACGCTCTTCTTCTGTCCAGCAGTACCGCTCGTCTTTCCCTCTCTTCAACAAATAAAGAGGAGGCAATGCGATGTATACGTAGCCATTTTCAATCAAGGATCTCATATACCTAAAGAACAGCGTCAAAATCAAGGTTCTAATGTGAGACCCATCGATATCGGCATCCGTCATGATGATGATCTTGTGATATCTCAAGTTGGACAAATCAAGCTCTTTGTCATCATTGACTGTTCCAAACTTCACTCCCAGTGCAGTCAGGATATTCTTGATTTCATCGTTATCGTAGATCTTATGCTCATGGGCCTTTTCCACGTTCAGGATCTTTCCTTTCAATGGTAAGATGGCTTGGAAATCACGATCACGACCTTGTTTGGCAGATCCCCTGCGGAGTCCCCTTCGACCAAGTATAGTTCACAAATTGATGGATCAGAATTCGCACAATCGGCAAGTTTACCTGGAAGACCTCCGCCACCCAGGACATTCTTACGTTGCACCATTTCACGGGCTTTTCTAGCCGCATGTCTGGCCTGAGCAGCAAGAATCACTTTTCCTACGATGATTTTAGCCTCTTTTGGATGTTCTTCCAACCAGGACTGCAAGGTCTCTGAAACTGCAGAATCCACAGCACCTACTACATCCGAGTTGCCTAATTTTGTTTTGGTCTGCCCTTCAAACTGAGGCTCTGCAACCTTCACGGATATCACCGCTGTCAATCCTTCCCTAAAGTCATCTCCGGAAACATCAATCTTCAGTTTATCCAGCATCCCGGACTTATCTGCATAAGACTTCAATGTACGGGTCAATGCTCTTCTAAATCCGGTAACATGTGTTCCACCTTCATAGGTGTTGATGGTGTTTACGTAAGAAACCACATTTTCAGAGTAGGAAGTGTTGTAATTCATGGCTACCTGAACAGGTACTGAATTGAATTCTCCTTCGATGTAAATGGGTGCTTCGATGATTTTCTCACGGGTATTGTCCAAATACTGAACAAACTCTACCAACCCTCCTTCTGAGTAAAACTCATCAGATCTTGCATTGCCATCTTCCTCGATTTCCCTCAGGTCTTTCAAGAAGATCCTGATTCCTGCATTCAGGAATGCCATCTCTCTCAATCGATTGGCGATGGTTTCATACTTGTATTCTGTATGGGTAAAGATGGATGCATCAGGCTTGAAATGAATCATAGTCCCTCTCTTATCCGTGGTACCCACCTGTTTGGCAGGATACTGGGGAACCCCAATCTTAAACTCCTGCTCAGTGATGACTCCATCTCTGTACACAGTGGCCTTCAAATCCGTAGAAAGGGCATTAACACAGGAAACCCCTACACCGTGTAATCCTCCGGACACTTTGTAAGTATCTTTGTCAAACTTACCCCCGGCATGAAGGACCGTCAATACCACTTCCAATGCGGACTTTTGCTCTTTTTCGTGCCAGTCTGTTGGAATACCCCGACCATTATCTTCCACCGTGATGGAATTGTCGGTATTCACTGTCACATGGATCGTGTCGCAATGTCCTGCAAGTGCCTCATCAATGGAGTTATCAACTACTTCCCATATCAGGTGATGAAGACCTTTGACACCGACATCGCCGATATACATAGCAGGCCTTTTCCGCACTGCTTCCAAACCTTCCAATACTTGGATGTTCCCTGCACCGTAATTCGCGGGTTTATTAGCTTTTTCTTCACTCATATTTTCTGGAGAAAACCCTCAAAAAGGGCTATAGAAAGGTGATTTTGTGTTCGTTTAAAGAATACGCAAGATAGAAAAAAGTGACTTAACCCAGCTTTTTTGAAGGCTCAAAATGTCATTTTGAAAGCTCCTAAACTCGGATTATTACTCCCTGATTTTCAGTACTGTCCAGAGCTGACCATGACCAAGGTACACCCATTGATACATTCAATGCCCTGCTTCTCTGCCCGCTCCTTCAAAGAGGGGTTCTCCGCTCCGGGTTAAAAATAATCCGTTGAGGTGCCAAGGATAAAAAATAGTCCTCCCATTCCTGCTGGTTCCTCGCGTTTAAGTATAAGGTGATGGTATGAATTCCTTGGAGTGCAGGTTTATTCCCCAAGGGCACAATGTCCTTTCCCAACACCGATCCATTCTTGATGCTGATGGGTATAAATGGTATATGGGCCCGATCCAGAAATACGGCAGCAGTATAGGCATACCTGGTTGGATCTGGGGTGGCTCCGGCGATTAAGGTGGTTTTATTTTTCTCTGCTTCCATACACCCTATCCCGCTCAAATGTATCCATATGCCGGTGTTTTTTGGTTTCGTAGATATCCGCCAAGGTGATCAATATCCCTGTTTCTTCTACTTCTCCAAACTCATCGTTCATCGCGGTACCAAAAGTCATCATGGTAGGCGAAAGATTCATGTACGTATTGATCAAAGGAGGTATGTTTTCACCATATCCCCTCACTCTTGAATTCAGGACTTTATACCCTTCCTTGTAAGGCAATCCCTCAAATGGATTACCCTGCGATGGCAAATCAGATTCATAGCCCAACTGAATTTCCGGCTTGGGGGTCACCAGGGCCTCCTTATCAGGAAAATAATGGTTCATGAACATCAGCAACAAATCCCTGGCTTCCCGATGATAATGGGGATACATGGTCACTTTCCCAAATAAGTACTTTACCTCTGGATTGAGCAACACCACTGCCCCCAATCCATCCCAGAGATTATCCAAACTGAAGATCCCTTTTCTATTATCTATACTTGGCTGATACTTAGGTTGTACAAAAGATCTACCTAATTCTATGGTATAAGGAAGAAAATCCTGGATAAACTTTTCGGAAAAATCAAATAAATGCGTGGTAGAAAGGTTGATCGTCCCGTCTTCTCCTATTGCTTTTTTACAATTGATCAATCGATATCCCGCAACTATTTCTTCATCCTCAGCACTCCATGTGATCAATTGATCATAGCAGTTTTCGCAGGTGTCATTTTCATCCAGATCCAATTCCAGTCCTGTTCCTCCCCCGGCGGCTCTAAATGTCAATTCCCTCAACCTACCTATCTCTCTCACCACATTTGGAGCATTGTGAATATTTACCAAAAAGACCAGATTATCCCCATTGTTCGCATACCGAAGAAACCGTTCTTCAGTAAGCTCGGCTTTGATCAAAGCCCTGTCCACTGGAGGAATAATGTCTGCTTCTTTACTCATGTTTTTCCTAATTTGTATACCATTTCCTTAACCTGCAAGGCCCATTGTGCATCGGTCTTACTAGAATCCATAGTTTGATAAGGAATGGCCTCACCAAAGTGGATCGTCACTTTTTTACCTTGCTGTTGGTACATTTCATCTGCAAGGTAAAACATTTCAATATTTGCCTGAATCCCGATTTTCTTTCTCCAATTAGCCAAATTGTAAAAAACTTCGAATTCTTCCCTTCAATGAAGCAAGGAATAATATTTTTTTATACTTTTTTGACTTGGTTATAAAACTTTTCTTCCACAATAAGTCACGAATCCCTTCCTCAGATTTTCTCGAAACCAAACCTGCTGGAAAAACCATTACCACATACTCTTTGGCATATACTTGGTCAATGTTATCCAGATTCTTTTGAGAGTTTTTCCCGAGTTTATTTACCGGTACAAACATGGGCTGAAAATTCTCGAATGACATCAATAAGTCATTGACCAAGAACCGGATATCCTTTCTGATCTTTCCCACTGCATGCATCAACGCGATTCCGTCAATACCACCCAGGGGATGGTTCGCTGCTATAATCACCCCTCCTGTTTTGGGAATATGCTCAGCGCCTTCTAGCTCCACCTCTATTTTCAACTCTTCGATGACCGCATCCACGAAATCCATTCCTCTCAAATGATGAATCCTGCCCATTATTTCATTGAGCCAATCCTCATGAATCACATTTCGTATATATGAAATCACAAATCCAGGAAGCCATTTTAATAGCTTGGGATTCTTTTCATGTATCACTTTCTTAACATCGATAAATTTATCGGGCATGGGGCAATTATCTCTTAACAAGAGCTCAAATCGGACAAAGCCAACTCAATCTCCTAGAAAAATAAGTTTAAAAATAAGAAAAAACAGAGTTTTTAAAGCTTTAGATTGAAACTTTACCACTAGTGCTCTGAAAACCAATTAACTTAATTTCTTATTCAACCAAATAGAAATCAACGATGAATCTAGTCATAACAGGAAGTACTTCGGGTATTGGAGTGGAAACGGTAAAAGCCCTTTATCCCCTTTTCGATAAACTCATTCTTCCTGTAAGAAATTTAGGAAAAGCAGAAAAACTGGTTTCACAATTTGACCATCCAGAAAAGTTTGACTGCCTGGAAATGGATTTGAGTTCCATGCAAAGCGTGCATCAGACCGGCAAACAAATTACAGAATCCTATGGTCAAATCGATCTTCTGATCAATAATGCAGGGGGAATGTTTCCAAAGGGCAAAAAAACCAAAGAGGGGCTGGACTGGTCGTTTGCAGTCAACCATTTAGGGCATTTCCATTTAAGTCAATTGCTTCTTCAAAATTTGATCCGTTCGAAAGGAAAACTCGTGTTTGTCAGCTCAGAATTCCATAGAATGGGATCAGTCAAGCTCCATGACTTGGGGCTTCATACAAGCACCAGTAGCTGGAAAAACTACAGCGACGCCAAACTATATAATATCCTGACAAGCAAGAAATTCCACAAACTATACTCGGAAAAAGGTTTAGCTTCCTATTCCCTCCACCCCGGAGCAGTCAACACTTCCTTTGGCTCTGAGTCAGATCCATTGTCCAAAATTTTCATAACGATCACCAAGCCCTTCTTTATCAGTCCTCAAAAAGGGGCTCAAACCTCCATTTTTCTCGCTAAATCCAATAAAGACGAGCTTCAGTCGGGAGGTTATTATGATAAAAAGAAACTAAAAAGCCCAAGTTCCAAAGCCAAGGATGCTGCGTTACAGGATAAACTTTACGATTTCAGTCTTCAACAGTTGGAAGAAATCCTTTCCTGATTATTTCCCTATTTTTGCATACTGAATTAAAAAGGCATGCAAGAAGAAACCATTCTATCACTTAGCCCTTCTGAATGGGCAGATTATGAACTTATAGACACAGGGGGATTTGAGAAGTTGGAACGGTTCGGACAATTTATTTTAAGTAGACCTGAGCCCCAGGCGATTTGGGATAAATCACTTTCTGATGGAGAATGGAAACAACAAGCCCATGCCCATTTTGCCAAGGAAAAAAACAACCTGAAAAAGGAAAATGGGAGCAACTGAAAAAGATGCCCCATAACTGGGCCATCAGCTATTCTAATCCGGAAGGATTGGACATCCGATTGAACCTTGCCCAAACTTCATTTAAACACATCGGTCTGTTTCCTGAACAGGCAGTAAACTGGGATTACCTCTATACAAAAATCAAATCTTGCCCGGTAGAAAAACCGAAAGTCCTGAACTTATTTGCCTATACAGGTGCTGCTTCTGTAGCTGCAAGGGCGGCCGGCGCGGAAGTCACGCATTTGGATTCCGTCAAACAAGTGGTCACTTGGTCGAGACACAATATGGAATCCTCAGAATTGGAAGGAATCAGATGGATCATTGATGACGCCATGAAATTCATCAAGCGAGAAGCCAGAAGAGGGAATATCTACCAAGGGATCATCTTGGATCCTCCTGCTTATGGCCGAGGACCCGACGGTGAAAAATGGGTATTGGAGGAACAGATCAATGAGATGCTGAAAGTATGCGCAGAGATCTTGGATAAAGAAAACCACTTCCTGATCCTCAATATGTATTCCCTGAGCTTTTCCTCCTGATCGCTGCAAATTTGATCAAAACGAATTTTGATGCTGTGAAAAATGCGGAACATGGGGAATTATATCTAAATGACCGATTCGACAAAAAATTACCGCTGGGCATTTTCTTCAGATTTTCTAGTTATTGAACCCTATCTATTCATGAATAATAGACAACTATTTCTTCAACATTTAGCACAAACCACTGACTTCCCTTTATTAATTGAAGTAGAAAAAGCGGAAGGAGTTTATTTACATGGCCCAAATGGTGAAAAATATATTGATCTCATTTCAGGTATCGGAGTAAGCAATGTGGGACATAGACATCCCAAAGTGTTGGAAGCCATTCAGGCCCAACTCGATAAATACCTGCACCTGATGGTGTATGGGGAGTATGTACAAAGCCCTCAAACCAAATTGGCGGAAGCTCTTTGTAAGACCCTACCCCCACATTTAGATAATGTGTATTTGGTGAACAGCGGATCTGAGGCGATTGAAGGAGCTTTAAAATTAGCAAAAAGGTATACCGGCAAAAGAAACATCATTTCCTGTGTCAATGCCTACCATGGAAGTTCCCATGGCGCCTTGAGTGTGGGAGGGAATGAAATTTTCAAAAGGGCCTATAGACCCTTACTCCCCGGTGTCACCAATATTCATTACGGGGCATTGGCTGATTTGGAACAGATCAATCCCGATACTGCCGCCGTGGTCATGGAGACCATCCAAGGGGAAGCCGGAATCCGAGTGGGAACCAAGGACTATTTCCAGGCGCTCAGAAAGAAATGCGATGATATGGGCGCGCTCTTGATCCTGGATGAAATTCAGGCAGGATTCGGAAGAACTGGAAGATTCTGGGCTTTTGAACATTTTGAGATCGTCCCGGATATCATTGTTTGTGCCAAAGGGATGGGGGAGGAATGCCCATTGGAGCTTTTATAGCCAACAAAGAAGTGATGGGGGTATTTAAAAACAATCCTTTACTGGGCCATATCACTACGTTTGGAGGACACCCTGTCTCCGCTGCAGCCAGTATTGCAACCATAGAAGTCTTAAAAAACGAGTCCCTGATAGATCAGGTCGAAGGGAAGGCCAACCTGATCAAATCCTTACTGATTCACCCCAAGATTCAAGAAATCAGAAACAAAGGACTGATGATGGCGGTAAAATTTGAGTCCTTTGAAGTATTGAAACCAATCATCGACCGGGCAATAGCGCTTGGTGTGATTACAGATTGGTTTCTGTTTTGTGATGACTCCATGCGGATTGCGCCCCCTTTGACCATCACTGAAGAGGAACTTAAAAAAGCCTGCCAACTCATCCTGCAGGCGATCGAAGCCCCTAAAAATAAACAAGGTCTGGATGGATTTCCAGACCTTGCTTTTATACGATACCTTTCTCGGGATGCTTTCCGGTAACGGTCCTTCCAAAGGCTTTTAATTCTTCAATTTGTGCATCCATATTACCATCAGGATAGACACAAGGTCCGATTCCTGCTTCCTTCTTATTATAATCCAGATACCCCACTACAATGGGAACATTGGCCCCTAAGGCAATATGATAAAATCCGGACTTCCATTTTTTCACCTGTGAACGGGTTCCTTCGGGAGTGACCATGATCACCAATTCATCCCGTTCTTTAAGCATGTTCACCATGGCTTCGGTGTAGGTTTGCTTTCGCCCCCAGGAATCCTTTTTCTGTCAATTCCTATTGCCCCCAAGCCTGATAGCAGCCATCCCAATGGCCCTACCATTACTTCTTTCTTGATGGTAAACCTGACCGGAATATCCATTAAGAAAAATGCAGCTCTTGCATATAAAATATCCCAATTGGAAGTATGGGGGATTGCGATTAAGACCGCCTTTTTTACCCCTTCAGGCCAGTTGGCATTCAAGGACCAACCCGAAATCCAAAACACAAAGCGGGACAATAACTTCATCATATGATTACTTTTTACTCTTTTTTAGTTGCCAGCTCCAAAATTGCAGGATTTTCGTCAATATATTGTAATGCCTGTTCATAACCTGCCTGAAATAATTCTGGTGCCTTTTTGATATCGAAGACTCCATATTTGCCCAAGCCCGGTGCTTCTATAAAAAAATCACATTTGGACTTCCTGCTGTATACATTGTAGTTCATCGACATGATAACGGACCGCTCGATCAGGCTTTTCATATTCCTGATATTGCTTTCCTCAGGCAAATGGTTGCAATTGATCCCAATCACAAAGTCACAGATCCCTTCCAATGGTTCAACCGGAAGATTATTCAGAACTCCTCCATCGACGAAAAATTTATCCCCGATCACAATCGGGTCAAACATCCCTGGAATACAGGAAGAAGCAAGAATTGGATGGATTAATTCCCCCTCTGAAAAATAGACAACTTTCCCTTTTTTGATATCCGTGGCCGCTACTGTCAAAGGAATTTGTAATTCACTGAAATTATTGTGCTTCAGATACAGCTTGAACAAATCCCCCACCGAATTCATCTTTAAGAAACCCGTAAGGGATATGGCGGGACGCATAAATTTAAAGTAATTGGTCTCCACTATGATCTTTAGAACTTCCTCTGGTTGATAACCATTGCAATACATCGCTCCTGCTATGGCTCCAGCTGAAGTACCGCTCACTTTGGTCGGGAATATTCCTGCCTCATTCAATCCTTTGAGAACTCCCAAATGAGAAATCCCTCTTACTCCTCCCCAGATAACGCAATCCCAACTTTTAAATCAGATTTCATGAAGCTTGAAAGTTTGATCCAACCTCACTCCTTTGTCGGTCATTTTAACGGTGCAGCACTCATGGACAGGATCATGCTCCAAGAATAGTATATACTTTTCCTGTGCTGCTTCTTCCAAAAATTCGGCTTTCTCATCCATGGTTAGTAATGGTCTGGTATCATATCCCATTACATAAGGCAACGGAATATGCCCTACCGAAGGCAATAAATCTGCCACAAAGACCAGGGTCCTTCCTTTGTACTGGATCTTTGGAAGCATTTGTTTATCGGTATGTCCATCTACCGTCATAAAGTCAAACCCCTCAAAAAGTGAGGGTTTTTCCAGATCGACAAAATCCAGTTGACCCATTTCTTCCATAGGTAGGATATTTTCCTTCAAAAAGGATGCTTTCTCTCTGGGATTCGGAACGGTAGCCCATTTCCAATGGGCTTTATTGGACCAGTAGGTTGCTCTTGGAAAAGTCATTTCATATTGGCCGTGGGAACCATAACCGACTCCCCCTCCACAATGATCAAAATGCAAATGTGTTAGAAAATTATCCGTGATATCCGTGGGATGAACCCCTAACTTCAATAGGTTTCCTTTCAGGGAATCCTCCCCATGAAGGTAATAATGGGAGAAAAACTTGGCATCCTGTTTATCGCCAATCCCATTATCAATCAATACCACCCTGTTTCCATGTACCACCAAAAGTGATCTCATCGCCCAGGTGCAAAGATTGTTCTCATCTGCAGCGTTGGTTCTTGACCAAAGGGTTTTGGGAACAACGCCAAACATTGCTCCTCCATCCAACTTAAAAAACCGGTATTTACTACGTATAAATCCATTTTGTATAGAAAGAAAAAGCCCGGGCTTTTTTAAAAGACCGGGATTCAACTTAGTTACTCAACTACTACGCCCATCGAGCAAAATTTGTCGATGCGCTGTTCAATTCTTTTTTCTGCTTTGATCTTATCCAGCTCTTTTAATGCCTTCACAATAGTTTCTTTCAATGTGAGCGACATCTGTTTCATGTCTTTATGAGCTCCGCCTAAAGGTTCTGGAATGATATCATCGATCAAGCCATTCCCTTTCATGTCTTTCGCAGTCAGCTTCAGAGATTCAGCAGCCTGCTCTTTGTAATCCCAGCTTCTCCACAAAATTGTAGAACAGTTTTCCGGGGAAATCACGGAATACCAAGAGTTTTCAAGCATCATCACCCGGTCTCCAATCGCAATCCCCAATGCCCCACCTGAAGCTCCCTCTCCTATGATAATACATATCACAGGGACTTTCAACATGAACATCTCTTTCAAATTTCTGGCAATTGCTTCTCCTTGACCTCTTTCTTCTGCCTCCAATCCAGGAAAAGCCCCTGGAGTATCAATCAGTGTGACAATTGGCTTACCGAATTTTTCAGCCATTTTCATCAGACGCAAAGCCTTTCTATACCCCTCGGGATTTGCCATCCCAAAGTTTCTCAATTGGCGCTGCTTTGTGTTTCTGCCTTTCTGCTGTCCGATAAACATGACGGTTCTGCCATCTATATCACCTAAGCCACCTACCATTGCTTTATCATCTGCTACGGTGCGGTCACCATGTAACTCAATAAAATCGTTGGTTATTTCATAGATATAATCTAATGCATAAGGTCGATCTGCATGTCTTGAAAGCTGAACTCTTTGCCAGCGGGTCAAATTTTGAAACGTTTCTTTTTTCAAAGTCAGGATTTTTTCTTCTAAAGACTTTATATCTGAAGTCAAATCTATGTTTCTACCCTGGGCTAAATCCTTCATTTCCTGAAGTTTCTGCTCTAAATCAGCTATTGGTTTTTCGAATTCTAATACCATTCTGGTGATTTTTGGAAGGTTAAAGATAAGCAATATACCCTTGAGAAATAAAATTTTTACTCAATCACTTTGGAAGCTATTGATTTTCAAGAGCTATTGTATTCAAAGTCTTTAAATTGTTAATTACTTCAATACTACACTAAATCTAAGGACTTCGCAAAGGTCTTTACTTTAGGCTGTTTAAACAAATCTCCTATTCTCTGGATACGTTAGGCACCTTGGTTTCAGAAATATCACCTCTTCAAATGCCTTTTCTCAAAAATTTATCTCCTTGAATCAGAAGTCAATACAATTTAACTCATCTTTTTTTTTGTCCTCCTTTTGTAAAAATGATTCAAAAACCTACCTTTGCATCACTCAAAAACGACGGGGATGTGAAATTCATGTTTTCAGGATGTTTTTGAAGTAAACGGAGTGGTAGTTCAGCTGGTTAGAATGCCTGCCTGTCACGCAGGAGGTCGCGGGTTCGAGTCCCGTCCATTCCGCTTAAACTTGATGAAAAAGTCATCATAGATTGGTTATAGTATTGGAGTGGTAGTTCATCCCGATATTTATCGGGAGGTTAGAATGCCTGTCCCGACACATCGGGAAGGTCGCAACTTCGAAAGGTTGCATAAAGAAACCTCAATGACATCACTTAAACTTGATGAATAAGTCATCATAGATTGTCTAAAATATTGGAGTGGTAGTTCATCCCGATATTTATCGGGAGGTTAGAATGCCTGTCCCGACACATCGGGAAGGTCGCAACTTTGAAAGATTGCATATTTAAACCTTAATGACATCACTTAAATTTGATGAATAAGTCATCATAGATTCTTTAAAATATTGGAGTGGTAGTTCATCCCGATAATTATCGGGAGGTTAGAATGCCTGTCCCGACACATCGGGAAGGCCGCAACTTCGAAAGGTTGTTTAAAGAAACCTTAATGACATCACTTAAACTTGATGAAAAAGTCATCATAGATTGGTTATAGTATTGGAGTGGTAGTTCATCCCGATATTTATCGGGAGGTTAGAATGCCTGTCCCGACACATCGGGAAGGTCGCAACTTCGAAAGGTTGCATAAAGAAACCTCAATGACATCACTTAAACTTGATGAATAAGTCATCATAGATTGTCTAAAATATTGGAGTGGTAGTTCATCCCGATAATTATCGGGAGGTTAGAATGCCTGTCCCGACACATCGGGAAGGCCGCAACTTTGAAAGATTGCATATTTAAACCTTAATGACATCACTTAAATTTGATGAATAAGTCATCATAGATTCTTTAAAATATTGGAGTGGTAGTTCAGCTGGTTAGAATGCCTGCCTGTCACGCAGGAGGTCGCGGGTTCGAGTCCCGTCCATTCCGCTTAAAAGCTTCGAGTAATTTCGAGGCTTTTTTTGTTTCAACTCATTTTTTATGTGCTATTACACATATATCATTCAATCCCTAAAAGATCAATCTTTTTATATCGGTTACAGCAAAGACCCGGAAGCAAGGCTCGTGAAGCATAATGGCCATCACAAAGGTTATACCTCCAGAAAACAGCCTTGGAAACTGGTCTGGAAAGAAAAGTTCAGCTCCAAATCGGAGGCTTTTGAAAAAGAAAAATTCCTGAAGAAACAAAAATCTAAAGCATTTTTATTGGAACTCATTCATCATTCCAAGTAGAAATAACTCATTTAACGAATGCTGGTTAGAATGCCTGTCCCGATCCATCGGGAAGGTCGCAGTTCAGTACAGTTGTCGGAACATGTCCCGTCTCCCGAATACTCGGGATAAACTATTCCGCTAAAAAGCTTCGAGTAATTTCGAAGCTTTTTTTGTTTCAACTCATTTTTTATGTGCTATTACACCTATATCATTCAATCCCTAAAAGATCAATCTTTTTATATCGGTTACAGCAAAGACCCAGAAGAAAGGCTCGTGAAGCATAATGGCCATCACAAAGGTTATACCTCCAGAAAACAGCCTTGGAAACTGGTCTGGAAAGAAAAGTTCAGCTCCAAATCGGAGGCTCTTGAAAAAGAAAAATTCCTGAAGAAACAAAAATCTAAAGCATTTTTATTGGAACTCATTCATCATTCCAAGTAAAAATAACTCATTTAACGAATGCTTGTTAGAATGCCTGTCCCGATCCATCGGGAAGGTCGCAGTTCAGTACAGTTGTCGGAACATGTCCCGTCTCCCGAATACTCGGGATAAACTATTCCGCTTAAAAGCTTCGAGTAATTTCGAGGCTTTTTTGTTTGTGATCAAACTAAATCTTTAGCTTTAGGACTTCCAGCCTCTGAATGCCTGTCCCGAATCATCGGGACAATACTTTAAACCTATTTCCTTTAAACCTATTTCCTGCCTACCTGAAACGATCCGGATCGGGTCAAGCTATGGAATCCTTTCCGAATAAAGCATTCGCCATAGTTATTGCTTTTTCGTTTCTTTGATTCCTGGCGACAATACGACACGTAAACCCAAAGTAAATGAACTTCCGAATACTACTTAGCCTCCTCTTTTTAAACTGTATTTCCTCCATAAATGCTCAGGAACCCAACTCCCCTGTGGATTTGGTCTACCCCTATGTGGACAGCAGTAACTCAAGGTGGTTCTTCTTTAATTCGGCTTCCCGCCCCTTCGGAATGGTCAATTTAAGCCCTGACACGGATATTGATGGTGCCTGGGGAAGTGGATATAGATACCAAAGCGATACCATCAAAGGGTTTAGCCATATCCATGCCTGGCAATTGTCTGGGTTATCCGTGCTGCCGTTGGTCAATTTTGACCTGGAATCTTCTAAAGATTTCGGCTCCCCTTTTAGCCATGCCCATGAAATCGTAAAGCCGGGATATCATCAGGTATACCTGGATCGTTACGGCGTGAAAGCGGAGCTTACCTCCACCTTAAGAACTGGTTTCCACAGATATCATTTCACCGAACCGGGCCAACAGCAACTCTTAATCCGTTTGGGTGGAAAGCTTGGGCCTTCCCAACTAATTGATGGATCCATTACACAGATCTCTCCAACCACCTACCTGGGATCCCTTGTCAATGGAGCTACTTCCCGAAGACCATTTGATACCCCGGTTTTCTTTGCCATCCAATTGAACAGAGCAGTTCAATCGCATATCGGTTGGAATGCCAAGGAAGTAAACTCAGACCTGGAACAAATCAATGGGCCGGATTCCGGACTTATTCTTTCCTTTGATGACAGTTCCGATGAGTTGTTGATGAAAGTAGGAATCTCTTATGTCAGTGAGGAGCAGGCCTTGTTGAACCTTGAAACAGAAAACAGCCAATGGGATTTCGATCAGATAAAGGAAGCATCTTTTACTGAATGGAATAATTACCTGTCCCGAATCCAGGTTTCTGGGGGGACAGAAAAGGCTCAAAGAAGGTTTTACACAGACTTATGGCATGCTTTGCAAGGGAGGAGAACCATCAGTGATGTCAATGGCCAATATGCTGACATGACTTCCGGGAAACATCGGATCAAACAGATTCCCTTGGACGCTTCCGGCAAACCGAAGTTCAGGCATTTCAATTCGGATTCATTTTGGGGAGCACAATGGACCCTCAACACCCTTTGGCATTTGGTCTACCCTGAAATTACGGAGGAATTTGTCAATTCCATGTTGCAATACTATCAAGATGGGGGATTGATCCCCAGAGGTCCATCTGGAGGAAACTACACCTATGTCATGACGGGGGCCTCCAGCACTCCTTTTATCGTCAGTGCTTATCAAAAAGGAATCAAGGGTTTTGATATTGAAATGGCTTATGAGGGCCTGAAGAAAAACCATCGCCCAGGAGGCATCATGGAAAAAGCCGGGTATGAGCACAAAACCAATTTGGGAGGAGGATTTCAATACTATTTAAAGAATGGCTATGTGCCTTGGCCAATTCCAGAGGGTCGTTTTGGTGCACACCAGGATGGACCAAGCCTTACCTTGGAATATGCCTATCAAGATTGGACGCTGGCTCAATTGGCAAAAGCATTGGGAGACCAAGCCGCCTATGAGGAGTTTTACCAGCGGTCTTTCAACTACAAAAACACGTTTGATCCCGAAACAGGCTGGATGAGACCGAGAAATGTTTCCGGGGCCTGGAAAACTCCATTCGATCCCCATGATTACAATGCAGGGTTCAACGAAGCCAACGGAAGCCAGGCTACTTGGTTTGTACCCCATGATTTAGAGGGGCTGGCAGCATTGATGGGAGGAAAAGACAAGGCCATTCAACGGTTAAATGAATCTTTTGAGCAAGCCGAGAAACAAGGGTTTACTTCCGGAACCTCGCATTCCCAGGAAGCTCATCCTGAATATCGAAGAATCCCTATCAATTATGGAAACCAACCTTCCATTCAGACCGCCTTTATTTTTCAAAAATTGGGAAGACCCGATCTGACCCACTATTGGACCAGGGCTATCGTGAACAAAGTATACGCTGAATTAAGTCCTGATTCCGGATACAATGGGGATGAGGACCAGGGCCTCATGGGAAGCCTGGCGGTACTGATGAAAATTGGTCTTTTTCAGATGAATGGTGGCACGGAAGCGAATCCTTCCTACCAACTAGGCAGCCCTATTTTTGATGAAGTGCTCATTCATCTTCATCCCAACTATTATCCAGGCAAGGAATTCACGATCCGTACCTTACATAATAACCCAAACAGCTATTATGTAAAATCAGGAGTATTTAATGAGCAGCCGCTGAAGGAATTGGAATTGACGCATCAACAGATCACCCAAGGAGGAACCTTGGTTTTGGAAATGAGTGAGGAGGCGAACTAAGCAAGTTCGCCACTCAAACTTTTTTCCCAGTTCCAGGAATCCCGAAGGGAATCCTCCAAGGAATATTGAGGATACCAGCCTAACACTTGGTTGATTTTTTGGGTATCCGCCCAGATTTTAACCACATCTCCAGGTCTTCTTGGACCAATGGTATAATTGAGTTTCAGGTCATTGACCTGTTCGAAGGTCTTGATGATCTCCAATACGGAGTTTCCGTTTCCTGTTCCCACATTGAACACATCGTAAAAGGAATCGGCTTGTTTTTCCAGATAGGCCAATGCCTTCACATGGGCATTTGCCAAATCCATCACATGGATAAAATCCCTGATGCAGCTTCCATCAACGGTATCATAATCATCTCCGAATACAGTGATTTTTTCCCTGATCCCAGCCGCAGTTTGGGTAACAAAAGGAACCAAATTATTGGGGGTACCATTCGGCAGCTCTCCGATTTTCGCACTGGGGTGCGCACCTACCGGATTAAAATAGCGCAAGGAAACCACTCTCACTTTCGCATTACTTTTCACAAAATCCACCAGGATATCCTCACAGATCTTTTTGGTATTCCCATATGGGCTTTCCGCATCTTTACGCGGTGTTTCTTCCGTAACCGGAAGTTGATCGGGCTGACCATACACGGTACAGGAAGAGGAAAACACGATATTTTTGACCCCTTTCTGCTGCATGAAATCGAGTAAAACAGTCAAAGAGCCTACATTATTCTGATAATACTTCAACGGAAATTGAGTGCTCTCCCTACTGCCTTAAAGGCCGCAAAATGGATTACTCCCTCAAAAGCATGCGCTGCATAAACGCTTTCCAGAACCTCTTTGTCATTACAATCGCCTTCGAAATAAATAACTTCTTTTCCGAGGATTTCAGACAATCTGTTGATGACATTTGGATTGGAATTCGAAAAATCGTCCAAAATAATGGGCTCATACCCAGCTTTGACAAGTTCCACAGCGGTATGTGAGCCAATATATCCAGCTCCTCCTGTGATTAAAATCTTTTTCATATTCTTAAAAATTTACTGAGGCAAAACTATCTAAAACTGGGCATTTAGAATAATAAAAATCAAAAATCACCGAATTAAGGTGAAGGTTCCTGTTTCAGAATCGGATCCAACCCCGTTTTCCAAGGAAAATTCATAGGTGATTTTATAGGTAAATACTCCGGAATCCACAGAAGTGCCTTTCAATTCCCCATTCCAGCCCTCATTTCCGGAATAAATCAATTGGCCCCATCGGTCCCAAATCATCAACTGATAGGTAATAGGGCAATTGGAAATAGGCTCATATACCCCCTCAGATGGCAAAAATCCCGAGGGCATCCGAACCTGGGGTATGGAAGGCTGTATGACCCCGCTTCCGGTCACCACACAACCATTGGCATCGGTGACAGTGACAGAAAACTCCCCTGAGGACAGGCCGTCAATGATCGCCCCGCTCAAACCATTGTCCCAACCTATTTCATAGGGAGCTACGCCTCCAGCGGGAATCACTTCCAACACACCATCCCCTCCTCCTGGGCAACTTGGGCTGATTTCATTGAACGTAAGCGTCAATGGTTCCGACCCCTCAATGATCCCTTCCACTGGTATGCTGCAGGACCTCGAATCGAGGATGGTATGGGAGAATGGCCCTTTTGGCAAGCCTGTCACTGTCAAAAACGATCCATCCCATTCTGATTGCTGACCTTCCACCTCATAAGGGGGTGTCCCACCCGAAACCCTCAATTGATACGAACCATCTGCAGCATCATGGCAGCTTACTTCATTGGTAAGGGGTTCATCAAGAAGACTCAAAGGCTCCAAATCTTCCAGTTCAATCATCAATACCTCTTCCCCGCAGCCAGATAAATCGGTGATTTTTACCTCGTATGTTCCCTGGGATAGATTGAAAGCACTAAAGGATTCCAACAATGGATCATGACTCCACTCCACCTGGTAATTTCCAGAACCACCTTGAGGATCCAACACAATGGAGCCATTCGATTCTCCAGGGCAAGCAGGGGATAATTTTTCAGAGATACTTACTTCAAATTCCGGGTATATGAATACGTCCAACACTTGCGAAATCCCAGCACATAAGGAATTGACCAAACTGGTGGATTCATAATACAAACTTCTCACTGGTGCATTCTCCTCCCATTGCACCTCCACTTCGATGGTATCCTGCCCATCTATAATAGTTCCTCCTGTTACCTCCCATTGATAGGTATTTTGATCGGAGGGAAAGGGAATAGAATAAGTCACCACATCGGACAATACCCCACAAATTCCCTCGGGACCTAATGGCATATCAGGTTCAGCATTATTGGAAACCTGCACTTGGATTTCTTGGATCTCCCCTTGACAACCATTTTCTGAATAAGGAATGGCTTTTACGGATCCATTTTGGGTTTCCACATCCCACTTTACCGTGATGGTAGAATCAGTACTCAACAATTCAATTCCATCAACCACTTCCCAAACTACTCTTTCAAAATTATCCGTGTTTTCAAAGGTATAAGTCACTTCATCAGCATTGAGGCATATGGAACTGGGGCCTATCAGTTCCCCTTCGATTTTATTCACCTCTACTTCAAACTTAAATTCTTCCTCGCTGTCACAGTTCCCTTCGCCGGTAGATGCCAATACCACCACCTCAAACACTCCCTCTTCTTCAAAAGTGTGGGCCACTTCTTTTCCGGATTTCAATTCAGTTCCATCTCCAAAATCCCATAGAAATGATTGGAACATTGGATTATCCGGTATGATTTCCCAAATTCCTTCCTTCCCAAAACAAGCCACCTGATCCCCTTCTACCTCAAAATCGTAGGTGGATTCTGCTTCAAACTGAACATTTTCCAAGCTGGCTCCGGTTGCGTATCCATAGGAGGAAATAAAACCATCTCCATAAGCATAGGCTATCAGGCCTTCTGGATTGGACAGGGAATTCCCTCCTTCAATGATGACCAGTTGGGCATAGCTAAAATCGGTGTTTCCAGGTACGGGAAGAAATTCAGCTCCTACATTTTGCCCATTTAATAAAGTTTGGCCTGCTGCCTCTGTAGGGACCATCACATTGGCGTAGTGCTTTAAAATTTCATCTCCAACGGGAGTGGAGAATAGAATGGACTTGATCCTTTGGTTGTTATCACTATAGGTGATCAACGAGGGATCTCCCTGTGCTGAGAAGGTGTCATTAAAATCATTACAAGCTTGGCTTTTTGCCAAAACGGAAACAGCTGTTGGGTTGGAGGATTCAATAGACACCACTTCTTTGGGACCAAACTCCAGTTTCAAAAATTCACCGGCGTCCAGGTTGCCCACCGAACCACCATTGACAGTTACCTCGGTATTATCTTCTGAAGCCAGCACCTTCACAATTTCTCCGGAAGTCCTACCTGCCAAAGGAACATGGATATAGGATTTTCCCCAATTTTTTACTGGATATGCCTGTTGAAACAAATGATCACCAGTGGTTCCACAATCCCCGGCACTGGTCAATTTATTCCCCCCAAAAACAGCGATATTTTTACAATCCCCATCCGTGCTATTCATCACCCTGATCCGGGAACCTGTCAAATCCCCTTTGGCTTTGATTTGGTAACTCTCCCCTGCATTCAAGAATATGGTTAAGGGAGCATTGGCAGGAATGGTATTGACGGTATTCGTGGAAGTCACAATTTCAATCTCTGTATTGTTTTCCACCGCCAAAATCAACAGCGTACTCTCATAATTCAAGTTTGCCCCGGGATCTTGGCCTGCTCCAAAAACATCGGCATGTGCGGTCACATAATATTCCTTCCCCAACGCCGTGATGGGTAACACCACCGTTCCATCCAGACTGCGTTGCCTTTGGTTAACAGCATGTACTGCAATCTCTCCTGAGGAGGAAATAAATGCGGCTTTGGTTTCAACTGTGCCGGAACTCCTATGAATCAAGTCCTCCCCATTGTTGAACTCATAATAAAATTGCTCTCCTTTTTGGATTGAAAACGGAATATCCTTACCTCCCGCTTGAATCATTCCTTCACTGTCTTCATTGGCTGTGATGATCACGGAGGCTAAATCCGGTTGATTGGGACGGTTATTGTTTTCCATAAATCCCAAAACAAACTTCTTCCCTAGTGTACTCAGTTGGGCGTACCCATTCAAGCTTACTAAAAAGTAAATACGCAAAACAGAAATAAGCGTCCTAATTTGGGCATCGTGTAAATTTCACCTGATTAAAGTAAACCCTCCTCGCTTCTCAATGGTTTGAACTTCTCCTTCCATTGGAAAAGAATAGTGGTATAAATAGGTATAGGTCCCGGACGGGGCCTCTTCATTTGACACCATTCCGTCCCAACCAGTGGTACCTGTATAAATCAATTGCCCCCATCTGTTATAGACCCAGAGCTCAAATTCAATTTCACAATTGGAAACACCTTGAAAGAGGTCTCCCGAAGCATCCGGCTTAAACCCAGTAGGCATTCGAACCTCCGGAGCTGCTTCCAACACTTCTCCTGTTCCTAAACTAATACAACCTGAATTATCCAGAACAGAAATCTGATAGGTACCTCGTGGAACTCCAATTAATTGATTCCCTTGCCCCTCTGGCACTTCCCATGTGTAAATGTATGGGGCATCTCCCCTCCTGGAATTGCCAATAACTCTCCGTTACTTCCTCCTGGACATGCAGGTTTTTCCAATCTCACCGATACTTCAAGTGCAGGCGGTGAAGTAATCTCGAAAGCCAGAGGAATTACACAGCCATTGGCATCGCTAAACTCCCATTCATAGATCCCTTGCGGTAAATCAATCAAATTTATTACTCCTGTAGTAGTCTGACTTCCTTGATATTCATAGGTATAGGGAGCCACTCCGCCAATCAGTGATACCGCTAATTTACCATCGGATTTCCCGTAACAGGAAGTTCCTTCTACTTGGACGGATAACACCTCCAGTTGATTTGGTTCTTTGACCTCCAGCGCTTCCAGGGAGAATTCACAACCATTGGCATCCACTACTTTTACCTCATAAGTGCCCGCCGACAATCCTGTTGCCTTCAACTGTTTCAACCCCGCATCATGAGACCAATTCACCTCGAAAGGTGCCACTCCTCCAATTACTTCCAACTCAATTTCTCCATTACTCTCCCCAGAACAAAGAATCGTGCTTTCTTGCACTGACCTTAATTCCAAGCGATCTGCCACCTCAATTTCCAACGTTGGTGAAACGCCTCCACAGGAATTATCCACCAAACTGGTCACCGTATAATTTACTGATCCCTGGATGCCGGGCTGATCCCAGATTACCTCAATGCTTCCATCATCTGAAGTCGAACGAATGGTACCCCCAAGGACATTCCACTCATAGGCTCTTCCCGGACTCGAGTCAGGCACTTCATAAACAAATGGAGTCGTTGGATCGAAACATACCTGGGTTGGCCCTTCTGGCATGACTGCTTCCAGCTGTTTATTGATGGTTACCTCCAACCGGATGGTGTCACCTGGGCAACCATTTTCAGAATAGGGAATTGCAATAATACTGGCCAGATCATTGGCGGGACCCCAGTTTACCAAAATGGAATCTCCATAATTTTCTACGATATCACCACCCTCTACTTCGAATTCAAGCGTTGAAACCTGATTGGAAATAGCATCTGAAAGCTTATAGATCATTGCTTCTTCCTCAGGACATACGCTGGATATTCCTTCTATTTCCAACTCAGAAGAGAGGTCTATCACTTCTACTTCAAAAACCACTTCCTCTTGTTCCTCACAGGTAGTTGGACTAATCGAAGCCTTGACCAAAATTTCATAATCTCCAGGTTCGGTGTAGGTATGGGTTACTTCCTTGCCTATTTTCACCTCGGAACCATCGCCAAAATTCCATTCAAAATAACTGAAGTTCGGGTTTTCAGACTCAATCACCCAGGTGCCTTCGTGGTTCAAACAGGCTACTTGTTCCCCATTTACCTCAAATTCATAAGAAGATTCTGTTTCAAAATTCAAATTATCCAATGCCGCACCTACAGCAAATCCATACGATTCAATAAACCCAAAACCATACACATAGCCATTGAACCCTTCGGAGTTCACCAATCGGTGCACCCCTTGGGAAATATTGATCCTGGCATAGGAATAAGAGGGATCTCCCGAACCGGGGAAAACCTGGTCCCTAGATTTTGTCCGTCCAAAAAGGTAAGACTCTCAGTCCCTGCTTTCACTACCAGATTTAAATAATGTGATACAATCGAGGGTAAATTCAAGGCATTGAACTGAATTTCCTTGAGCAACTGTTCACTAGGGCTATAGGTCATCATAAAGGGATCTCCATTGGAATAATTGGGATCGTTGGGCTCGTTGCATTCCTGGCTTTTTGAAAAGACGGTAACACTTGCCGGTTTGGAAGTCTCGATTTTTGCAGATTCATGGATTCCAAAGTCCACACTTAAAAACTCACCGGCATCGATGGTGCCTCTGTTTTGGCCACCAATTGTAACTTGGGTGCCATCTTCTGAAGCAAGTATTTTCACTAACTCCCGGAAGTCCTTCCCGAAAGTGCCACATGTACAAACGAGGTTCCCCAGCTGGAAGTGGGATAGGTTTGTTGAAATAAATTATCCGGTGCGCCTCCACAATTCCCTACGGTAGTCCATTTATTGCCTCCAAAAACAGCAATCTTTTTACAACTATCCGCATTTTCCCCGATCACCCGAACCCTGGAGCCCGTTAGATCCGCCTTGGCTTTCAACTGATAACTTTGTCCTCGATTTAAAGTAATGGTAAAAGGTACTCCAGGGACATTCCCACCATAAGCCTGCACAGAAGAAGTGATTTCAATTTCTGTATTGTCCTCCGTAGCCACCACCAATAATTCACTTTCATCATTGACATTGGCGACAAAGGGTACTGGAACTGTCAAAAGCTCATAATGGGAGGTGACTAGGTAATCCATGCCCAAGGCACTGACAGGCAACACCACTGTTCCGTCAGCAGAACGGAAACGCTCATTAAACGCATAAACCGCTATCTTTCCATTGGAGCTGATGTAAACTCCTTTGTTCTCAATAACTCCGGTATTCCGATGTAGTAAATCAATTTCTTCCGAAGGTACCATATGGGCAAATTGCTGTCCCTTGGAAAGATTAAAGGGAACGTCCCTCCCGTTATACTCGATGTAGCCCACCGCGTCTTCATTCGCAGAAATAACAATTACGGCTTGATCGGGCGCATCTGGCAAAACTCGATTATTGTCCATGAAACCCACCCAGAATTCCTTTCCTACTGTGGAGAGTTGGGCAACTGATTTTTGGCAATAAAAAAAGCAGCAAAAAAGAAATAAAAATCCAAGTAAAATTCTCTTCATAGAAACCCAACTAGTGGAAATTGCTTCAATATAAACAACCTGCGAAACAATAGTTTAAATATTCAGACTATAGACAGGATTTTAACTTAGAAAAGCGCTTTCCCAACCTGCTCAACAAAATTTTATTCCTATCTTTGCGGCTCAAAAAAGAAGCAAAACCGAATGATTTCAGTAGATAACCTTTCTCTTAAATTTGGAAAAAGAACACTTTTTGATGAAGTAAGTGTCAAGTTTACCCCAGGTAATTGTTACGGGGTAATCGGTGCCAATGGTGCCGGAAAATCTACTTTTTGAAAATTCTTTCCGGAGATATAGAAAGTACCAGTGGTTCCGTAAATATTACTCCTGGCCAACGAATGGCCGTATTAAGTCAGGATCACTTTAAATTCGATGAGGTAGAAGTCCTGAAGACCGTATTGATGGGCCATAAAAAGCTCTTTTCAATCATGGAAGAAAAGGATGCCATCTACCTGAAGGAAGACTTTTCTGAAGAAGATGGGATCAGAGCTTCTGAATTGGAAGCGGAATTTGCTGAAATGGATGGCTGGAATGCTGAATCCGATGCGGCTTCCCTACTTTCTGGCCTTGGCATCACGGAAGACCTTCATTACCTTCCTATGAACCAACTGGCAGGGAATCAAAAAGTACGGGTGTTATTGGCCCAGGCACTTTTTGGTAATCCGGATATTCTGATTCTGGATGAACCTACCAACGACTTGGATTCAGATACCATCGAGTGGTTGGAGAACTTCCTGATTGATTTCAAAAACCTGGTCATTGTCGTTTCTCACGATAGACACTTCTTGGATACCGTTTCTACCCACATCGTAGATATTGATTTCTCCAAAATCAAGATTTATTCAGGTAACTATACCTTCTGGTATGAGTCTTCCCAGCTTGCATTGAAGCAACGATCTGAGCAAAACAAGAAGGCGGAAGAAAAGCGTAAAGAACTTCAGTCATTCATTGAACGATTCTCTGCCAACGTGGCAAAGTCCAAGCAAGCCACCTCCAGGAAGAAAATGCTTGAAAAACTGAATGTGGATGAGATCCAACCTTCTTCCAGAAAATACCCTGGCATCATCTTCAAACCTGAAAGAGAAGCGGGAGACCAGATATTTATGACCGAAAACCTGGAATTGAAATCAGATGGGGTCACTTATTTCACGGATGTTAATCTAATGGTGGATAAAGGAGATAAAATCGCGTTCATCTCCAAAACCAAGCAGGCAGTCAATAAGTTTTTCCAGACAATCATGGAGGAAATCCCCGTGCAGACAGGGAGTTTCAAATGGGGGGTAACCATCAACAAAGCCTACTTACCGAATGACAACTCTGAGTATTTCAATTCTGACCTCAATCTGATCGATTGGTTAAGACAATATTCCTCTAATCAGGAGGAAGCGTATGTAAGAACTTTCTTGGGGAGAATGCTTTTCACAGGTGAGGAAACACTTAAAAAATCTTCTGTTCTCTCTGGTGGAGAAAAGGTACGCTGCATGATTTCCAAAATGATGCTTCAAAATCCAAACCTATTGGTCATGGATGAACCTACCAACCACTTGGATCTGGAGTCGATTACTGCTTTCAACAATGCCGTAGTGGAGTTTACGGGAACTGTTCTGATGTCCTCTTATGACCACGCATTTGTTCAATCTTCTGCCAACAGAATCGTGGAATTTACCCCAAATGGGACGATTGATAGAAGAATGCCTTATGATGACTATTTAAACTCTGAGGAAATTAAAGCGATCAGAGAAAAAATGTACGGAACTAGTTAAGCTTAACTCTTGCTGCTGACTTCGATCATTATTTATCTGGCAATTACGGTTGCCATCGGAGCCTGGTCCACCCGACTGGTGAAAAGCTCCAATGATTTCGTGTTAGCGGGAAGGTCTTTACCTCTTTTCCTATCAGCATCTGCATTATTTGCAACATGGTTTGGCTCCGAAACGATTTTCGGAGCCTCTTCTGTTTATTTGGAGGAAGGGTTGATAGGCGTAATCGAAGACCCCTTTGGAGGCGCACTTTGTTTAGTATTGTTTGGTCTGTTTTTTCTCCGTCCCATGTATAGAATGGGTGTATTGACCATTGGGGATGTATTCAGAAGGATTTTTGGGAAACGTGTGGAGTTTTTTGCCTCCGTCTTTATGATCCCTGCCTATTTCGGATATGTGGCAGCTCAATTGGTGGCCTTGAGCTTAATATTAGGATCCATTACGGATTTAACGCTGGTGGAAGGGATTTTAATCTCCTCAGGCATAGTGGTCTTTTACACCTTCCTGGGTGGAATGTGGGCCATTTCAATCACCGATTTTATTCAAACTACCATGATTGTGGTAGGATTACTATGGGTATCCATCATGGTTGCCTCAGAAGCAGGCGGAGTTCAGCATATTTTATCCCAAGCCCCGGAAGAAAGCTTCCAGTTTTTCCCTACAGGGGGTGCCATTTCCTGGATCAACTATTTTGGAGCCTGGATCATATTGGGTCTGGGCAGCATTCCAAGTCAGGATATTTACCAGCGAGTCATGTCCTCCAAGTCTGAAAAAGTAGCCGTAAGATCCACGTATCTGGCAGGGGGTTTTTATTTGACTTTTGGGTTATTGCCCTTATTCATAGCCCTGGGAGCAAAAGTGCTTTACCCGAACTTTATCTGGAAAACAAGCAAATGCTCCTGCCCACCATGATTCTTGCCCATGGGGGTCTTCCCATTCAGATTGTTTTCTTTGGGGCCCTGATCTCCGCCATCATGAGTACTACCAGCTCAGGCTTATTGGCACCGGCAGCCATTCTTTCTGAAAACCTGATCAAACCTTTTTCGGAGAAAAACTGAAAGACCAATCGCTGTTATGGATTCTGAGAGGCAATATAGTTTTGGTAGCCCTGGTCGCCACGTTCATTGCCACCATGGAATCGAATATTTATGACCTGGTCGCGGGAGCTTCCATTTTGATGCTGGTTTCCCTGTTTGTCCCTTTGACAGCAGGTCTGTACTGGAAAAGATCGCCTGCAGGCTGTCTGCTTTCCATGATGGTAGGAATGCTTTCCTACCTGATCTCCGATCAATTGAACCCGGTAATATATTCACATCTTATTGGATTGATATTTAGTATTTTAGCAATGATAATCGGAAGCATTAGTTTCCCAACACGAACCCCACAACTCGATGAATTATCCTAAGATCATATTAAAAAAGGAAAGGAAATCTCCTTAAAAAGGAAGCACCATTGGGTGTTTTCCGGAGCAATATTTCAAAAGCCGGATCACCTGGAAAACGGTGAATTGGTTGCTGTCTATTCCTCCAGAGAGGAGTTTCTAGGAATAGGGCATTTCTCTCATGGCTCTATCATGGTCAGGATCATATCCTTCGAAAACAGGGAAATTGACCAGGAGTTCTGGAATGTCAAGATCCAGTCAGCCTATGCCTTGCGGCAAAGTTTAGGCTTGACAGCCAATCAGGAAACCAATGTCTATAGGCTTGTTCACGGAGAGGGGTTTAGTGCCCGGTCTGATTGTGGATTTTTACAATGGCACTGCCGTCATTCAAGCCCATCACGTGGGGATGCATGCCCATATCCAAGAAATAGCCCAGGCGATACACCATACCTATGGGGAAAAGTTGGCCGGGGTCTTTGATAAAAGTGCAGAGACCCTTCCCAAGAATCTGGGGATCTCCTCCAATGAATGGATCATAGGGAAGCCTAACACTGATTTGGTAAAAGAATACGGAGCCACGTACAAAATTGATTGGGAGAAAGGGCAGAAAACCGGGTTTTTCATCGATCAACGAGAGAACAGGAAATTGCTTGCCTCCTATTCTTCAGGGAAAAAGGTCTTAAACACATTTTGCTATTCGGGAGGGTTTTCGGTGTTGGCGCTCAAAGAGGGAGCTAAGGAAGTACACTCCGTAGACATCTCTCCCAAAGCAATCGAACTCACGGAAGAGAACGTAGCCTTGAATCCTGAGATCAAAGGCAAACACAAATCCAAAGTAGCTGATGTGGTCAAATACATTCGGGAGATAGGTGATGATTATGATATCATTGTGCTTGACCCTCCTGCTTTTGCCAAGAACATGAAAGCCAGGCACAATGCCGTCCAGGCCTACAAACGATTAAATGCTGAGGCTTTGAAAAAATCAAACCAGGAGGAATCTTATTTACCTTTTCCTGTAGCCAAGTAGTGGATAAAGCGTTGTTTGCCCATACGATTACGGCTGTCGCTCTGGAATCGGGCAGAAACATAAAAATCCTTCATCAAGTTACCCAACCAGCGGATCACCCAGTGAATATTTATCATACAGAAACTGAATATTTGAAAGGACTCGTATTATTTGTGGAGTAATGCCTGATAATTCGAAGCCATTCAACTATTTTCACCTATCAAAATAAAAGATCATGTATACAGGATTACAACATTTACATTCAGGCCTTGCTTACTTAGTGCTATTGGCCCTCATTATTATAGTGATTTATGCCCTACTAGGCAGTTTATCCAATAGACAGTTTACGGATAAGGATAGAAAAATTGCATTGATCGGTTTTATCCTTTCTCACCTTCAATTGACAGTAGGACTCATCCTCTATTTTGTAAGCCCTCTCGGATTTGAAATGTTGAAATCAGGTTCGGCCATGTCGGATGCTGCAGTTCGATTGACGGCGGTAGAACATCCATTGGTCAATATCATTGCGATTGTACTCATTACCATTGGATATAGCAAGGCCAAAAAAGGAAGCATTCCCAGAGCTCGTTTCCGTAGCATTTACATGATGTATGCGATTGGATTGGTATTGTTACTTTCAAGAATCCCTTGGGCAGCTTGGTTAGGGTATCTTCCAAAAACTTCCATATAAGTCCGGCAAGTCATTGTCGGACTTTTTTGTTCCCGATTGCTCCAATTAAACAATCTGTCCTTTGAATTTGCCTTTTGAATAGTCAAATAAAGCCTATTTCACATTTTTGCAACTTTGTTTCATTTACGCTAGTTTAATCTAGAAATGGATTCTATTTTTGTTTCGTGAAACTTATACAATACGCCATTTTCTTTTCATTGGTCCTCCTTTTTGGTTCAAAAAATACCTATGCCCAAAAATGTGATTTATCCATAAGGGGCAGGATTTTGCACCAAGAAAACAATGATCCTATTGTAGGAGCCTATATCTGGGTAATTGAAAGTGCCACCGGGGCAGTTTCTGATGAAAATGGAAACTTTATAGTCAAGAATCTTTGTCAGGGGATTATCACCTCACCATTCAATACCTGGGACATAAGGAGATCCAAGACAGTATTTCATTATCCTCCAACAACTTCAACAAAACCTATAGACTGGAAGAAGAATCCCTTGATTTGGGAGGTGTGGAAATTCACGGTCATCGGTTTGCCGTGCAAACCACGACAGCGGTTACAGCCCTATATGGGGAAGCATTGCTGGAAGCGAGAGGTGAAAATTTGGGGAAAGTCTCAAGCGGATCTCTGGGGTAACCACCTTTTCCACAGGAAACAGCATCGCAAAACCCGTGATCCATGGGATGCATAGTAATAGAATCATGATTCTCAACAATGGAATCAGATTAGAGGGTCAGCAATGGGGAGCAGAACATGCACCGGAAATCGATCCTTTTGTAGCAGATGAGATTACGGTCATCAAAGGGGCTGAAACGGTAAGGTATGGACCTGAGGCAATGGGTGGGGTTATTTTGGTAAACCCTGCTCCTATTCCTACCAAGAAAGATCCCAAGACCAATATTTACCTCAATGGTGGAACCAATGGAAGAATGGGCAACATTTCCATTTCCCATGCGGATGGATCCAATAAAATCAAAGGATTGGGTTACCAGGTCCAAGCCTCTGCCAAGAGGGCTGGAAACATTAAATCACCGGATTACTTTCAGGGAAATACCGGATTGAGCGAGCTGAACTTCTCTGGTTCTGTGGGATATAGCAGCTCCAAATTAGGGGTAGAAGGGTACTATAGCTACTTCAATACCACCTTAGGGATTTTAAGGGATTCCCATACGGGTAATTTGGATGATCTACTTGCCATTATTGAAAATGGAAGACCCTTTTCAGATCCAGGCTTCACCTATGAAATCATCAATCCCAAGCAGGTGGTTTCCCATCATTTGGCGAAAGTCAAATCTCATTACCATCTTTCCGATACCTGGAAATTGAATTTTCAATATGGTTTCCAAACCAATAACAGACAGGAATTTGATAAAAGAAGGGGGATTTAAATGAAAGGCCCAGTTTAGACCTCCAGCTTTTCACGAATACGCTTGACTTATTTATTGATCATAATCTGAAAAATGAGTGGAGTGGAAGTTTTGGTCTAAATGCGATCCAACAGGCCAATAACAATGTTCCTGGAACAGGTGTCACTCCTTTGATCCCGAATTATGACATGATCAATTTGGGGATTTATGCCATTGAGAAATACAGTAAAGGGCCTTTGGAGTTGGAGGGCGGATTACGCTTTGACACACGATCCGTAAATACGGCCAGGTATGTGGATTCAGAACTACAGGAAGCGGACTTAAGCTATACCAATTTCTCGGCATTCATTGGAGGACTGTATCAGATCAGCCCAAAAGTCACTTTCAATTCCAACTTAGGAACAGCATGGAGACCTCCCAATGTCAATGAGTTGTTCAGTGAAGGGTTGCACCATGGAGCAGCTGCAGTAGAAATCGGAGATCCGGACTTGAATTCTGAAAAATCTCTGAAATGGGTAAATGCCTTTGAATACGATGGAGGAAGAACCCATCTGGAACTTACTGCCTACGCAAACCATATTTCAGATTACATCTATTTAAATCCGACGGGTGAAACCTATGTTTCCTTACGAGGTACGTTCAATGTCTATGAATATTTACAGGCCAATGCCTTCTTTTATGGATTTGATTTCTCGGGAAGCTATGTGTTTACTGAACGATTAAGTGCCTATGCGAAGGGTTCAATCATCCGGGCAAAAAACACCGATGAGAACAACTATTTCCCATTTATTCCTTCCGATAGAATGGACTGGGGGCTGGCTTACCAATTTGGATCCCTGAAAAATTCTCAGACCAATAAATTGACGTTGAGCAATATGCTGGTGGCCAAGCAACATAGGGAACCTGATTTTGATCTTGCTCCTGCCCCTTCTGCATATGCCTTGTTCAACCTGGCCTATCAAAAGAAATTTATCCTGGGTGAAAACCAATTGAATGTAGGGGTACAAATTCAAAACCTGTTCAATACCTCCTATAAGGAGTACATGAATCGATTCCGTATTTCACGGATGATATGGGTAGAAATATTCTCTTAAAAATAAATTACCAATTCTAAACTTTAACCAACGTATGAATTACTTCAAAAAACCTGCTTTTCTAATGGCAATGATGGTTTCACTGGCTTTTGCTTCTTGTAACAGTGAAGACCCGGTTCCTGAAAATGACGAGGAATTGATCACAGATGTGACTTTGAGATTTACAGAGGTGGATGCAACGGGCAATGCCATTGGAACCCCTTTTGAATTTGTCGCATCCGATCCTCAGGGAGTGGAATTAGGTGACCCAACCATTGAGACCGTAGAATTAACGAAAGGAAAATCCTACCAGATGGAAATCTTCCTTTACAATTCCATTGAGGATGAGGATATCACCGAAGAAGTTCAGGAAGAGGCTGATGAACATCAGTTTTATTTCTTGGGAACTGCGTTTGTAGGTTCTCCAGTCTTAACCTACACGTACGATGACGAAAATGGAGAGATCATTGGGCTGAAGGGGCAAGTGGAAGTCGCTGAATTCCCAGGATTCAACAATGCCAGCATGCGGATCATCTTGAGACATGATTTGGATAAAAATTATCCAGGAGCGGATAATCCTAACTTCGAAAATTACACTCAAGCAGGAGGTGAAACGGATTTGGATCTCACCTTCCCTCTGGTGTTAAACTAATTAAGACCTGAAACAGAAAAGCAGCTTTACCAGCTGCTTTTTTTGTTTGAATTCAGGAATGATTTTTATTCTTGATAGTTGGCTCCTACATCCCCCGCCACTAAAATCACTTCATAGTCTGGCCCCTCACTGGCAAGGTGTACTTTTACATGCCCATTGAAAGTCTGGAAACTTTCATAATTGATCACATTGCCATTGGAGAGCTCCGTCAAAATAGTGGCTCCCACCAGGGAGCTGGCATAAATTGGGCTCAACATCGCAGCCATGGGAGCATCAGGGGTTCCATAAGGACCATAATGCAAATGGGCAGGATAGGTTACTGCTGTACTTCCTTTCGCTCCTTTAAGGGTAATGACCAATTCCAATTCCCCGGTTGGTAACTCCCCTACCTCTAATTCTCCGGTATACTCATAATCGCTTGCCTGCTGCAACTCATAAACGGTGGATCGCACATACCGAGAAGGTCTCTCTACCTCTGTGCATCCAACAAACAATACTCCAATAACAAAAGCTAAAACTAGTTTCCTCATAAATAATTTCGTTCAACAGTAAAACGATTTCACTTCTCATATGTTTTCTAATCTCAAAAGTGAAACATTCCTGACCAATATACAACGTCAAACCTAAGCAATTAATGCTGTAAATGGCCAAAATAAAAATCGACAATTTCCTTCGATTGATGGGTTTCATCAAAGAATTCTCACATTTTCACAGGTGCAATACTTTTTAAAAAGTAACAATATATGAAGGACAAAAGGCTCCAAATCGCATTCAATTACTTTCAAACCAAAGGCTGGAAGCCCTTTCCTTTTCAAATTGAAACTTGGAATGATTTTTGGATGGCAAATCCGGGTTATTGAATGCCCCTACCGGATCAGGAAAGACATTCGCCTTGTGGTTTCCTGCAATTTTGGAATACATCCATCAACATCCGGACAGCTGGAAAAAGCCCAAAAACAATGGAATTCAGATAATTTGGGTAACCCCATTGAGGGCTTTATCCAAAGACATTCAATTGGCCATGCAGGAAGTCTGTGAGGTGATCGGGTTGCCTTGGAAAATTGCGGTGAGAAATGGAGACACGGATGCAAAAACCCGGGCTGCTTTGAAAAGAAGGCCTCCGGAATGCCTGATTACTACCCCTGAAACACTCCATGTGTTGATCTCCCAGAAAGATCATAAACAATTATTTCAAACTGTCAATGCGATTGTAGTAGATGAATGGCATGAATTAGTGGGCAATAAGCGTGGCGTCCAGGTTCAGCTGGCATTAGAATATATTCAATCCATCTGTCCTTCGACTTTTCGAAGATGGGCTGTTTCTGCCACCATCGGAAATTTAAAGAAAGCAGCAAAAGCTTTATTGGGGACCCATAATCCTACCCATATTGTAAAAGCGAACATCGGTAAGGAAATTTTGGTGCATCCGGTATTTCCGGAGGAAATTGAGAAATACCCTTGGTCAGGGCATTTGGGAATTCGGATGCTCGAAAAAGTCATTCCAATTATTGAAGCAGGAAAAACGGTGTTGCTCTTTACCAATACCCGTTCCCAAACTGAAATCTGGTATCAAAAGATATTGGAAGCAAGACCTGATTGGGCGGGCTGGATCGCCATGCACCATGGCTCTTTGGATATGTCCGTGAGATCCTGGGTGGAAGAGTCCTTACATGAGGGAAGGTTAAAATTGGTGGTATGTACCTCCAGCCTGGATTTAGGAGTGGATTTTAGACCGGTAGACCGGGTCATTCAAGTGGGAAGTCCCAAAGGCGTTTCCCGTTTTATCCAAAGGGCAGGGAGAGCGGGGCATCAACCGGGATTGCCTTCTGAAATCTTCTTTGTACCTACCAATGCCCTGGAATTGATTGAGTGTTCTGCTCTTCGAGATGCCATTGAACATAATGAGATGGAATCCCAATTTCCACCAGAACTTCCCTATGATGTTTTGATTCAGTTTTTAGTTACACTCGCTGTCGGTGAAGGCCTAAATCCTGAAGAAATTTATCTCGTTGCCAAAAAGACCAAATCCTTTGAAAACCTATCGGAATCAGAAATGAGCTGGTTGATGGACTTCATTACCAAAGGTGGTGCATCCTTGGGCAGCTATGAGGACTTCCTCAAAGTCAGTCTGGATGAAGATGGGCTATACCGGGTGAAAAGTAAACGGATCGCCATGAAGCATCGGCTTTCAATGGGTACGATTGTTTCGGAGGTGATGCTCAAAGTGAAATTTAAAAACGGAGCGTATTTAGGAAGCGTGGAAGAATTCTTCATTTCCAAAATGAAAATCGGAGATCGCTTCTTCTTTGCAGGCAGAAGTTTGGAGCTCTTACAGGTCAAAGGGCTTACAGCTACCGTAAAAGTTTCTGAAAAAAGACCAAAAATGTAGTTTCTTGGATGGGGGCCAGAATGTCCCTCTCCTCCAAACTGTCGGATAAAATCAGGGAAATACTCGAGTACTACAACCAAGGCAACTACATCTCAGAGGAGATTGTGAGGGTGTTGCCCATTCTGGATTTACAGAACAAATTATCCCTAGTACCCAATAGGGATACCTTCCTAATTGAATCCCATCAAAGCAAAGAAGGCTTCCACTTATTCTTCTACCCCTTTGAAGGAAGGATGATCCATGAATTGATGAGTGCGTTGATTGCCTACCGCATCAGCATCAGTCAACCGGTGACGTTCAGCATTGCCATGAATGACTATGGGTTTGAACTTTTATCCGATCGCTCCATTCAGATAGAGGAGCTGTTGGAGGAAGATTTGTTTTCACTGGACAACTTCCAGGAAGACATCCGGCATTGCGTCAATGAAAGTGAAATGAGCCGAAGGAAATTCAGGGAAATCGCCAGTATTGCAGGGTTGGTGTTCCAGGGCTATCCTGGAAAACCTACCACTTTTAAGCATATCCAAGCGAATTCAAGTTTGCTGTTTCAAGTATTTGAATCCTACGATCCGGACAACTTATTGCTCAAACAAGCGCATGCAGAGGCCATCAATCAACAAATGGATCAGGAAAAAATGATCAAGGCATTGAAGAAAATCAATTCCCAACGGATGGTATTGAAAAACCCGGTTCAATTCACCCCTTTTTCATTCCCCATCATGGTGGACCGATTGAGCCGCACGTCCATATCCTCCGAATCCATAGAAGATAGAATCGTCAAAATCCAATCACAATTCGAAATCCAGGATTAATTGGCTCTCCAGAAGAATGGGGTAAAAGAATCAAAATCGTAAATAACTCCAATCTTCCCAGCAGCATAATAAAGGAAAGAAAAATCTTCGCAGTCGGGCTGAAGAAGGAGAAATTATCAACCGGTCCTACTTTACCAATGGCAGGTCCCACATTCCCCAAACAAGTGGCGGTTGCCCCCAGCGAAGTCTCCAGATCATATCCCATAATGGATAGGACAAATGCTCCAAATACGAAGATCAGCAGGTACAACAACAGGAAGTTCATGATGTGGGTTACAATTCTACCGGTCACGCGATCCCCATTGATAATCAGAGGTACGATGGCCCTGGGGTGTACCAATCTTTTAAATTCCAGGTAGGAGTTTTTGAAAAAGGTGAGGTGCCTCACGAATTTGATACCACCGGCGGTTGAACCCGCAGAACCACCCACGAATAACAAAATAAAACAAATGAAGGTCATTCCCTGACCATATTGGGTATAATCATCTGACACAAAACCGGTGGTTGTAATGAGCGAAACAACCTGAAAGGCAGATTTACGGAATGCCAATTCGGCATCTGATCCAATTTTGGTGAATATTGGGAAAAACAAGACCACTGAGGTAGCGAGCACAATGAAAGCATAGGCCTTAAATTCATCGCTTTTTAGCACTCTTCTAAACTTTCCAACCAATCCGAAATAAATCACCGTAAAGTTGGTCCCCGCCAAAAACATAAAGAAGATGGCAGTATACTGGATAAATGCAGAGTCGTAATAGGCCATACTTGCGTTCTTGGTGGAGAAACCACCTGTTGCCAGCGTGGTTAAGGCATGATTGATGGCATCATAGAACGTCATCCCCCCTACCCAATACAACAAGGTAGCCGCGATGGTCAAACCTACATAAACATACCATAACCGCTTGGCAGTTTCTGAAATCCTGGGATGTACCTTGTCAGAAGTAGGTCCAGGGGATTCAGCCACAAATAATTCAATGCCACCAATACCCAATAAGGGAAAGATCGCGACGGTCAATACGATGATCCCTAAACCTCCTATCCACTGCAGCATGCTTCTCCAGAACAAAAGCCCTTTGGGCATGGCTTCTATGTCGTTCAGGATGGAAGCTCCTGTGGTGGTGATCCCGGAGGTAGTTTCAAATAAGGCATCCGAAAAAGAATAGATTTCATGGCTGAGGATGAATGGAAGCATTCCAAATCCCGCCATAAAAATCCAACTCAAGGAGACGATTAAATAACCTTCCCGCTTCCGGATATTTTGATCCTGCTTGGAGAAGGAAAAAAACAGAATCCCTCCGATGACCATGGTGATCACCGCAGAACTTAAAACCGGCCAGGGATCTTCATTAAAATGCAATGAAAAACCAACTCCAGGAAGCATCAACAGTGATATCAGCACCAAGAGGGCTCCCATGATTTTGGCGATCTCTTTAAAGTGAATCATAGTTAATGAAAAAGTTTTTCGAGGGGAAGTTTTGCTTCGGGAAGGGCCAGTACAATCGCTTTGTCGTCCATTTGAAGTAAAAAGTCTCCATCCGGAATAAATACCTTATCCCCTCTGATGACACCGGCTACGATGGCGGAATCCGGAAAATGAAGTTCTCTTAACGGTTTTTTTACCAATCGATTGGTTTTACATACCGAATACTGGATAAACTCTGCATCCACCCCATAGATCCCGGATACTGCATCCACCGTTCCTTTTTTCAGGTACCTTGAGATCTCATTCGCGGCTACCAGCTTCTTGTTGATCAGTGAATCCACTCCGATACTATGGGAAATATGAATGTATTCACGGGTGTCCACATGGGCGATGGTTTTGTATACTCCGTGATTTTTGGCAGTCAGAGAGGTAATGATATTGGTTTCTGAAGACTCCGTCAATGCCAAAAATGCATCCATTTGCTCCAATCCTTCCTCTACCAGTAATTCAATGTTTTTATAATCCCCATTGATGACCAGGGTATTGCTGAGGTTCTCTGCCAACCATTTACATCTTTCTTTATCCTTATTGACCAAGGTCACTCTAAAGTGGTCTTCCAAACGCAATGCAGTGGTCAGGGCCATGTCATCACCTCCAATGATCATCACGTTCTTGATGGTCACCTTCTTTTGGCCCAATACGTCCATGATGCTTTCAGTATTCTTTTTATTGGAAATAAAGAACACATGGTCATTGTTTCGGATGATGGTACTTCCTCTTGGAATGATCGTTTTTTGATCCCGTAGAATGGCGATAATCCGGATATCTTCAAATATGGGATTCGTCTTGGTATCCATGATCCTCTGGTTTACCAAGGGATTGGATTGGTCCAAGGTAATCCCAACGATATTCAATTTACCTCCGCCAAAGTCAAATACTTCGGTGAAGCTGGAATTCTCGATCATGTTAAAGATTTCCCTGCTGCATAGCATGGTGGGAGAAATCAAATTATCGATTCCTAGATTATTGAAATAGTTTACGTTTTCAGGATTCAAATAGGAGTGGTTCCTTACCCTGGCCATGACTCTTTTTGCCCCCAACTGTTTTGCCAAGACTGCAGTCACAATGTTGGTCTTTTCGGAAGTGGTCACACACAGTACCATGCTTGCCCGCTCCACATTTGCTTGTTGAAGGACTTCAAAAGAGGTAGAATCTCCCTGTACTGTCAATACATCCAACTTCGAAGCCACATATTCCAGTACTTCCCGATCTGTATCAATCAGTGTGATATCCTTATTATCATAGCTTAATTGCTCGGCCAAGTGATATCCCATATCTCCTGCGCCTGCAATCACGATATTCATCCCCATAGAGGTAATTCGAGTGATTTAAACAGCTGCAAAATTAACACCTTTCTACATGGCAATCAGCCATATATCCTAAATCTTTTGCAATTCAGGTTTCAAAGTAGTTAATATGATCTTTTCTGTTAAATATATTCCCAACTTTTTCTCCAAAAATTCGGATTTCTGGTTTTACTCCTCCAATAATTTGGAGCTTTCAATTTCCGGAAGTTCTTCCACATCTTTCAATTTCCGTTGAATGGCCCGGGTTCGTGCTCCAACCAATTTATCGAGTTCAGAATTGGCCTCTCCCAATTTCTTTTGGGTTTTCTCTATCAAGGCTCCAAACTTCCCGAATTCCGTCTTGATACCGCCCAAGACCTGCCACACCTCGGAACTCCTCTTTTGGATCGCCAAGGTTCTAAAGCCCATCTGTAGGCTATTTAAAATCGCTGACAAAGTCGTCGGCCCAGTAATCAATACCTTATATTCCTGTTGGATCTGTTGGGACAACCCTGGTTCTCTTAGGATTTCAGCATATAAACTTTCTACCGGTAAAAATAAAATGGCAAAGTCTGTAGTATGTGGGACCTGTATATACTTGTTGCTGATATCCGATGCCGCTTTTCTCACTGCTTTGATCAATTCAGCTCTTGCAAAATCAATCGCCGACTTATCGACCAAATCGTAAGCATCTACCAATCTTAAATAAGATTCCTGTGGGAATTTGGAATCCACGGGCAAAAGCACTTGGGATTCATTTCCCGGCATTTTCACGGCAAACTCCACCCGTTCTCTTCCAGTTTGCCCAATGGCCGCATTCAAGATATACTGATCCGGCGTCAATACATTGTCCAAAATGGCCTGAAGCTGATATTCCCCCAACACACCCCGGCTTTTCACATTGCTCAGCACCCTTTTCAAATCTCCGACCCCATTGGCTAAACTCTGCATCTCCCCTAAGCCTTTTTGTACGGATTGTAATTGCTTACTGACCATTTCAAAAGACTGACCCAGTCTGGTTTCCAAGGTCTTTTGAAGCTTTTCATCTACTGTTTCCCTGATTTTTTCCAGCCGAAGTTCAGTCGTCTTCATCAATTCATCCTGCCTTCGGTTGAGGTCCTCAAACTTTTCTTTTTGCAGGGAATTAAATTCCTGAACATTCCTTCTAAAAACCTCTCCAAAAGTCTTCAACGCTTCATTCTGATCCCTCGATGTGGCGCGTTGATTGTCAAATAGCAGCCGAAATTGAGCCGTTAGGTTTTCATTGGCTTCCTTTCTGGATTGAATCAATGCCAACTCCACCTCCCGGCTAACCCGTTGCAGTTCGGATTGCAGGAGCTCCTTTTGGGAGGAATCGTTCCTTCTATAAAAAATCAGTACAAGGATGATCACTTGGGCAACCAGGACAAGGATCAACAAAGATTCAGTAGACATGGGTTAGATAATTAGGCCCCTTAATGTAGTCCTTCCTGATTTCTACCCCCAAAAATGATAGATATTCTGCGACAGTTTCGGTCGGTAATTCTTCCATTGGAACATGTCCCGCCTCCTCAAATACCACTAAATGGGAACCGGGAATTGCATTTTCGATGAGGTATGCTTGTTTTAAGGGGATCCATTTATCTTCTTTTCCCCACATGATCAACGTAGGCATTTTGACCACATCGAAGTCAAAATCATATTCCCTGGGGATGGACAAACGGTCCAAAGTAGCCTGCCTGTTTCCATCCCGAAGCATGAGCTCATAATACCGGTCAATTTTATCACTGGTGATTTTATCAGAATCAAAATACACCTCTTTCATGTTCATGGCAAAGAGGAATTTGGGGGTACATTTCAGTAATAGTTTTGAAAAAATAGGATTGGAAGTCAGCTTGAAAATCAATCCTTGATTTTGACTGTCTTCCTCCTCATCCAGACTCCGGATGGAAGGCATAGGAGCACCTGAAGCATCAATCAAGTTCAGGCTCAATACCTTATCGGGCCTGGTCGAGGCCATTTGCAAGGCCACAGCCCCTCCCATAGAATTACCCGCAACATGGAATTTATCCAGCCCTAAGTTCTCTGCCAGGGTCAGGGCCAAATGGCTGTAATCTTTAATCGAATAGCGCTGTAAGTCATCAGGTCCTGTCAATCCATGGCCAGGAAAATCAAGGGAAATGGTCATAAAATAAGGGCTTAATTCCTCCTGCCAACTTTCCCAGGTATGGAGGGAAGAAAAGCTTCCATGAAGCAACAGGATAGGATCCCCTTCCCCCATGATTCGTACATGGACAATTTGACCGTTTACATTGATAAAGTGGGATTGAGGGGTGGCATACTTTTGATCCACTTCCTCACGGGAAATGTCATTTCTATATAAAAGCAATAAAAAGAACACCAATGCCAAAAGCAGGGTAAGAATTACTTTTCCGATTCTTTTTATCCAAACCATCATTTATTTTAAGCTTTTATTTGCTTTCAATTAAAATCTACAAAAATCTCTTAAATCTCTATTTTGCAGAAAACTTTCAATTTGTCTATTTCCCGATTTTTCAAAAACCTTGGTCCCGGACCGGTCATTGCCGCGGCATTCATTGGGCCAGGAACTGTTACGGTCTGCACCCTTGCCGGAGTAAATTTTGGGTACTCCCTGCTCTGGGCCTTGATTTTATCCATTTGTGCCACACTTGCACTCCAGGAAATTTCAGGAAGAATAGGCATCAGTACAGGACAAGATTTGAGCCAATTGCTACGAAACAGCAAATCCAATACTTTTTTAAACTTATTTCTATGGTTTTAGTTTTGCTGGCCATCGTATTGGGGAATGCTGCCTACGAATCAGGAAATATTACCGGTGCCAATTTAGGACTTGAAATATTTTGGAAGGCCCCCACCCTGCAGTTTGGAGTATTCACGCTACAGACCGGGAATTTTCTGATCGGAGCCGTTTCGTTGACACTCTTGTATGTAGGAAACTACAAAAGTCTCGAGAAGTTATTCATTGCGCTGGTCATTTTAATGTCCATTGCCTTTACGGTAACGGCCCTACTTACGAAGCCAGATTGGTCTATGGTTTTCAAAGGGTTTATTCCCAGCTGGAACAACCAGGAATTTCTGACCATCGTTTCTTTGATAGGGACTACCGTGGTCCCATACAATCTCTTTTTGTATGCCAGTCTAGCCAATAAAAGATGGAAAAAAGAAGAAGGAATCTCTTGGATGAGAAAGGATATCGGGATTTCTGTGATCCTGGGAGGCCTGGTATCCATGGCCATCCTTCTGGTAGGTGCAGGTAGCATGAGCACGGAAGTGAGCAATGTCCTAGATGTTTCCAAAGGATTGGAACCCGTCTTTGGTGCCACTGCAAAATACCTGATGGGCATAGGGTTTATGGCCGCGGGTTTAACATCCTCGCTAACGGCCCCCTTAGCCGCTGCTTTGGTAGTATGTGGGATTTTTGGATGGGATCAGGATCTAAAATCCAAAACCATGAGGATATCCATGAGCTTGGTCCTGATACTAGGCTTGACCTTTGCCTCCTTTGGAATCAAACCGGTCCAACTAATCACCTTGTCCCAATTGGCAAACGGGATTTTATTACCCCTGATCAGTGGATGGATCATCTGGGTAGGTGCTCAAAAATCCATCATGGGAAACCTCCAGAGCAGCTTCAGGAGCAATCTTTTATACCTGGCCATTTGGATCATCACCCTGGTCCTTGGGCTAAAAAGTATCGGTACAGTTTTCGGAATCTGGTAAGGTCTTTTATAAGTCTGTAGCGCTGAAGGTATCCCCTTGGGATAAATCCCCTGTATCAAATCCTTTCTTAAACCATCTCACCCGCTGGGCCGAGGTGCCATGGGTGAAGGAATCCGGAACAACTCTTCTTCCCGATTGTCTCTGTAATCGGTCATCCCCTATCGCATTGGCGGCATTGAGTGCTTCCTCTAAATCACCTGCATCCAACCAGTCCATGGATTCCTGGCTATGATGCGCCCATACTCCTGCCAGAAAATCAGCCTGGAGTTCCAACCTTACCGAATATTGATTGTATTCCTTCTCGCTTAGTTGCCCTCTCAATTGGTGGACCTCATCGGTGATCCCCATTATTTTTTGGATATGGTGTCCTACTTCATGAGCGATCACGTAAGCTTGGGCAAAATCACCCGGGGCATTTAATTTTCGCTCCATATCCTCAAAAAACTTAAATCCAGGTATAGCTTCTCATCTGCCGGGCAATAAAAGGGGCCGGTTGCAGCAGAAGCATTTCCACAGGCAGATGAAACAGCATTGGTAAACAACACCAGGGTGGGATTACGATAATTTTCCAATTCCCGGTTCCATACTTCCTCTGTATTGGCCAAAATCGTGGCACTGAACTCTTTCAACAATTCCTCTTCTGCCGTGGGCTCATACGTGCTTTCTGTGGCAAATCCCTGACCTCCCCCATTTATCATCCCTCCAATAAAAGTCAAGGGGTTGGTTCCTGTTGCAATGGAAAATACCACCAGGATCCCCACGATGATTAAGCCGGTCTTTGAAAAAGTATTTTTAACAGAGGGCCGATCAGAAGTGGATTGAATCCTCCTCCCCCATTCCTGAACCACTTTTTCCCCTTCTGTCATCTATATTGGAGCTTTGTCTTTTTCCTTGCCATTTCATTGGGTAAAAATTTGTTGGTTAAACATATTATTGGACCGGTATCGCCCTTTGAACAGATTAGGTAAATTGGACCACTGGGAATAGATTCGGTAAGTCCAATAACCAATCAATAGATAAAAATAGCTATTTTTCATATTCACAATCGTGGCTTAAATCAATTAATTTAAATTCAATCATACCCAGCACATGCTTTTAAAACCTACAATCCAACGATTTCTAACAAATTCAGCGATGGCAATACTCCTGATGGTTGCCATTTCAATTTCTGCCTATGCCCAAACAGGAGTTGGGGTCAAGCCCATTAAAGGGGCAAAACTTTTACTGGACGGCACCGAAAAAATGTTGCATAAAAACTGGGAATACTGGGAAGGTCCAAGGTTTTCCAGTACCCTGCCCATCAAATGGCCTGCTACCACGGATCCAGTAGACGGAGGACCAGTCATCAGCAGCAACGATCCTGCCGGTGCCGGAGGAAAATACGGAGCGGCCGATATCGTGACAAAAACCAAATACAGGGATTTCAGGGCACATGTGGAGTTTTTGTAAAAGATCCAGGAGGAAACAGCGGAGTATATTTGCAGAACAGGTATGAAATCCAAATTCTGGATGGAGACAATACCAACCATGGAATGGCGGCCATCATCAATGAAAAATACCATCTACCGATGCCTACAACGGTACAGGAAAATGGAATGCATATGATATTGTCTTCAAAGCGGCAAGATTTGAAAATGGCGTGTTGACAGAAAAGGCCAGAACCACCATATATTTCAATGGCATCAAAATCCATGAAGACGAACCCATCCAACAAGTGTGGGGAGGCCCCAATTCCGGCATCGACGGAGGAAATGACGGAGGGAAAGGAATTACTGACACTCCGGGAGGCTTAAAGCTACAGGCAGAGGGACATGATGTTTTTTATAGAAATATCTGGATCAAAAAATTGGATTTAGATGGTAAAAGCACTGATTTCTAAAAGGTACGCCCACCAAAAAAAGCCCCAGACAAAAATCCGGGCTTTTGCAAATTAATCAATAATCAAACCCATTGTTATGATCTGCTTTCAGCAGAACTGTCTTTCAATTCCTTTTGATCTAAAAAAGGAACGGTAAATTCTAAATTTCTTATCCAAGAGAATACTCTGGGAATCAATGGAACCAAAATCATCACGCTTCCTACCGTCAATACATGCAAGGGAACGGTGAAATAACTTCCAGAGCTGAACACTCCCAAAATCAACACCGTGCTCAATGGTAGGGAAACCGCCAGAATATTGATCCCTAATCCCAGGTCAAAGGTCCCTTGTTCAACCTCTATCTCCTGATCCCTTTCCAGGTGACGTACTGCCGACATATGTGCGAAGGGCCAAAATGAACAAGCCGAAAGAGGGAATACCACCGCTAATAATACGGCCGCTTCACTTGGCAAATCCACCAATGCAATAAATCCGCACTTAGAACCAAGCTGAAGCCCGCTCTTAAGATCAATACAGAAGCAATGGACTGGATCTGTTCTCTCTTCAGGATTACCGAAACCCCAATGAACAGCAATACCAAAGGAGTCATCACATCTTTCAACATCAGGATAGATTCACTGATGAATCCTGGAAGGTTCTCCAGTCTTAGGCCAAAAGAAAGCAATAGCAAGGCTACCAGGATCACCAAGTTGATCGGCTCCTGAAACATGGATAGAATCAATTCTTTTACTTTTTGCCCGTTTGACCGGGACCCCAATCCCATGTGCTTGTAATACCAGCCCATGGCCAGGAGGTAAGAAAAGATCAATACATATACTTTGTTGCCAATATCTGCCAAGGCTCCCCAGGCCAAGGCATCTTCTCCAAGATATTCCAGTAAAAACGGGAAACAGGACAATCCCGGGGCAAGGGATGGAATCATCAACAACCAAGTCCGCATCTCGGCACTATCTTTTGAGAACCCCAATAATGGCAAAATGAACTTGCTGGTAAAAAGCATGGTCACATTCCACACTAGAATCAATAGAGGGAGAAACATCAACTCTGAATCAACCTCTATTTTTAATAAGGCAACAAAGATCATGGCAGGTAATGCCAAATCAAGAATAATCGTTTTAAGGCCTTTTTTATGTTCATCTTTTACCAGCCTGTTTTTCAACAGGAACCCGATTAGGATCAGCAATAAAAGCGAACATGTTTTTTGTAAGGCGATGGACATATAAAGGCTGTCTTAGGCGGTTACTTTCTTGAATGTTTCGACGAAAATTTCCATTTCGGATTTGGTTCCCATACTTACGCGGCACCAGTCCTTATTATTAATGTCAAACACCCGGATTCCAACCCCTGAATCATACATGGCTTTCAAAAACTCCTTGCCATTCATTTCAATAGGGAAAATCATGAAACTGGTATAAGATGGAATGATGTCATAGCCCAAGGAAGCAATCGCATTCCTGGTAAATTCACGGCATTCTGAATTATATCCTCTGCATTCTCCCATAAACTGGGTTTCCTTCATACTTGCAATGGCTCCTTTTAAAGAAGTTGAACAAAGTCCCATGGTGCTCCTTACCATACTGGTAATGCTTTCAATTCTTTCTGGGGTAGCCACGATGTATCCGATTCTTAATCCGGCCATTCCGTGGATTTTACTGAATGTTCTCGCAACAATTACATCCTTTCCTTCGGCTACAAGGCCCACCATGCTTTGAGAAGCCGCATCATCCAAGAATTCCAGATAGGCCTCATCGACGAAAATCGGGGTCTTTTCTGATGCAGATGCACAAAACTTCTTCAGATCAGCTGAATTGGTAATAGAACCTGTGGGGTTGTTTGGATTACATACATAAATGAGCTTGGTCTCTGAATCGATGGCGCTTTCCATGGCAGGAAGATCATGTGCATAATCTGCAGTCAGAGGTACGGGCTTCCAGGTCCCTCCCATGGATTGAGCCGTATTGATCAAAGACATGTAAGAAGGATCTGCTGCAATTATATTTCCCCCATGTTGAAATCTGGTAATGGCCACTTTCTCCAAAAGATCCGTAGATCCAGGGCCCAACATAATATGGTCCGGGGTCACCCCCTCTTTTTCTGCGATCATGGAGATCAAGGTATTGGCATCACCATGCGCATAACGGTTTCCTGAGGCTGCTGCTTCGGCAATTGCTTTGATTACTTGGGGAGCTGGCCCATAAGGGTTTTCATTTGCATTTAACCGAGCGACCATTTTTGGTTCAGCGATCGGAAAATCCGGTAAATATTCTCCGAGTATACTTTCTGGAGCATATGAAAATGCAGTGCTTGCTTTTCTAGTTGGCAAAGCGAAAGAAGGAGCAGCTATCAAGGATCCTGCAGATAGCAAACTCGTTTTCATCCAATCTCTTCTGTTCATTGATTTAAACATGGTTTCAATGGTTAGGGTATATATTTCTTTGAAGGGTATTCAATTATAAGCACCCTCCTTCCTTGTAAGAAGGAGAACACAGGTATTCTTTAGGGAGCACTTTCCTTTAGGCTCTGGTAATCATATCCGGGATTAAATGCTTCCGGTCAGGTGGGTCTATTGTAAAAATCATTGGATTTTGCAGTTTTTAAAACATCAAGGTGTTTTAAAAAGCATTTACTCCATTTTTTTTGTGAATTTATAGAAAATAGGTTTAAAAAGAAATCACTAATCAGTGATATTTTGATAAAAAATAATTTTTGGGTTAAAAAATATACTAGAACTAACAGGGAATCATGGCAATCCCAAAAAACAGGTCATTGGAGAATTTCAATCAAAGAACCGGTGTTCACACCTACCATGCTCCAATCAGAGATTTCCAGATCCAGGCATGCCATCATTCCCGGTTGCATATTAATGTAGTTCTCCCCAGAAATATGAGAGACTAACAGACTCAGGATGGGATTGTGACCTATGATTAAGCAAGACTCCGCATGTGTAGGACATCCTTCCAGGATATGGATCAATCCACCGAGATTGCTTTCGTAAATATCCCTTAAGAATATCTCTTCTTTGATTGAGATATACTGCTGGATAATTCCGGCTGTTTGCATGGTTCGTTCAGCAGTGGAACAAAACATAAAATCAATAGAAAGCGATCTACTTTGGAGTTCTTTTCCCAATTGATTCAACTTTTCTTTGCCTTTGTTTGTCAATTGTCTTTGAAAATCTGTTCCTTCCGAAAAACCTGCTTCTCCATGCCTTAATAAAAATAAACGCTTCATATTGATAAGATTAGGTCCTTTATTTACACCAATATTTCATCAAAAATCCCTCCAATTCTTCCTTCATATTTTTTATTTATTTGGAACAAAAAAGTATGCCCTCTATTTTTAGCAATCCAAATCGGGCATAAGAGCCCAAAATAAAATTGATTTTTATGTCGAAAAACCTTGTCATTGTCGAGTCCCCTGCCAAAGCCAAAACCATTGAAGGCTACCTAGGTAGTGATTATAAGGTTGTTTCCAGCTATGGCCATGTGAGAGATCTCCCAAAAGGAGATAAAGCAATTGATATCAAAAATAGGTTTGAACCTACTTATGAGGTTACTGCCGATAAAAAAGAGGTCATCAAAAACCTTAAATCATTGGTCAAAGATTCTGAGATGATCTACCTGGCGAGTGATGATGACCGCGAAGGAGAAGCTATTTCTTGGCACTTAAAAGAGGTGCTGAAACTGAAAGATGAGCAAACGAAAAGAATTGTATTTAGGGAAATCACCAAAAATGCAATCACCAAGGCCATCGAAAACCCACGTGGAATTGACATCGATTTAGTCAATGCGCAACAAGCCCGGAGAATCCTCGATAGATTGGTGGGTTTTGAGCTATCCCCTATCCTATGGAAGAAAATAAAGACAGGACTTTCCGCGGGAAGGGTTCAGTCTGTGGCCGTACGATTAATAGTGGATAGAGAACGTGAGATAGAACATTTCAAAGCGAAGTCTAGCTTTAGGATTACCGCTATTTTTGAGGTTTCCGGAAAAACCTTTAAAGCTGAACTCCCTAAGCGATTTGATACAAAAGCGGAAGCAGAGGAGTTTTTAAAATCCTGCTTGGCAGCAGATTTCTCCGTGGGAAATCTCGAAAAAAAACCAGGCAAGAAATCCCCTGCGGCCCCATTTACTACTTCTACCCTGCAGCAGGAAGCAAGTAGGAAGTTGTATTTTTCTGTGGCCCAAACCATGTCTGTGGCCCAAAAGCTATATGAAGCGGGTAAAATCACCTACATGAGAACTGATAGTACCAATCTATCTGATGATGCCATGAATTCTGCAAAAAATGCGATTCATGATTCTTATGGAGAACAATACCATCAATCCAGAAAATACGCCACGAAATCGGAAGGGGCTCAAGAAGCACACGAAGCCATTCGTCCAACCGACTTTTCCGTCAACCAAATTTCGGGAGACAGAAACGAACAAAGACTGTATGATTTAATCTGGAAGCGAGCCATTGCTTCCCAAATGTCGGATGCACAGCTGGAGAAAACCACCATCACAATCGACATTTCCAATTCTGATTTGAACCTTGTGGCTACCGGGGAAATCATCAAATTTGACGGGTTCTTAAAAGTATACCTGGAAGACACAGATGATGAGCCGGAAGATGATGACAATGCCAACAAATCACTACTTCCTCCGCTTACGGTGGGGCAGGAACTGGCTTTGCAGGAGATGAAAGGGAAAGAAACCTTCTCCAGACCGGCACCACGATATACGGAAGCTTCTTTGGTGAAGAAATTGGAAAAACTGGGAATCGGAAGACCTTCCACCTATGCCCCAACGATTTCTACGATTCAAAGAAGGGAGTATGTCATCAAAGAATCCAGAGATGGCCTACCTAGGAATTATGTGGAACTGTCCATTGCAGATGGTCAATTCAAAGATGAAACCAAGACTGAGATCACCGGAGCAGAAAAACAGAAATTATTCCCTACCAATATTGCAATGGTGGTCAATGATTTTCTGGTGGAGCATTTTCCAAATGTCATTGATTTCAGCTTTACCGCCCGTGTTGAAAAAGAATTTGACGACATTGCCTCGGGAGGTCAGGTCTGGCAGGACATGATCGACTCCTTTTATGGCAATTTCCACCACAGCGTAGAAGAAACGGAACAGGTTTCCCGTCAAGACATCAATACCAGCCGAGTGATCGGAACGCACCCTGAAAATGGTAAAACCATCACCGCACGACTGGGAAGATTTGGACCTTTGGTGCAGATCGGTGACAATGAGGACGAGGACAAACAATTCGCCAGTCTGAAAAAGGACAATTTATTGAAAACATTACCCTTGAAGAGGCTTTGGAATTATTTAAGCTTCCTAGAGACGTAGGAATGTTTGAAGACAAAAAGATGGTGGCTGCCATCGGAAGGTTCGGTCCTTACATTCGACATGATGGTGCTTTCTTCTCTTTAGGCAAAGATCAAGACCCACTGAGTATCAATGAAGAGGAAGCCATTCAACTGATTAAGGACAAGCGAGAGGCCGATGCGAAAAAACACATCAAATCCTTTGATGAAAACCCTGAAATCCAGGTATTAAATGGTAGATGGGGACCTTATATCAAAATGGGTAAGAAAAATTTCAAAATCCCGAAAGATAAGGTAGCAGAAGACCTGACCTATGAGGAAACCATTGATATTATAGAAAATCAACCGGAACCAAAGAAAAAGGGAGATTCGCTAAAAAGAAAAGCTAAGAAATTATCGCCTTATGCCTTTCAATAGGATCATTTTATCCAAGCCAAAATCAGTTCATAGTCTACTGATTTTGGCTTTTTTGTTGGTAGTATTCTCCAACTCTTCCGAAGCCCAAAACACCTTGAAAGGAAGAGTGATTGAATACAGCACGGAGACTCCCATTCCCTATGCCAGCATCTTTTTAACCAATACCACCCTGGGAATCACAGCAGATGAACAGGGAGAATTCACCTTGTCCATACCCGATGGAAGTTACAATGTGCTTGTTCGAATGCTTGGGTATGAACCCTTGACATTTTCAATCAATACCAATCGTCTTCCCAAAAAAGGCTTTCAGGTTCAACTTAATTCCGAGGATCAGGAACTGGAGGAAATAGATGTGGAAGAAGAACGGGATCCGATCTGGTACCGCAACCTGGAACTGTTCAAAAAGTATTTCTTAGGCACTTCAAAAAACGGGCAATCCGTACGAATCGATAATGAAAAAGACTTACTTCTGGACAGAGAGTCCCATCCGGATATCCTTCAAGTGAGTGCCAAAAATCCCATTCAACTGGACAACCCCAATTTGGGGTATCATGTGGAGTTTTTATTGGTTGATTTTGAATATGATTTTAAAAAAGAAACCATCCTATATAAGGGATATCCCTTGTTCATTCCCTATGAAGATGTAAAAAGGGCAAAGGCTAAAAAATTCCAGAAAAACAGAGGCCTTGCCTACCGGGGAAGTTTGCAGCATCTTATTCATTGTCTGTATTTAGGGGTTAGCGAAGAGGAAGGGTATGTCCTCCAAAAAATGAAATCCATCCCTAATCCCGACAAACCTAGCCCAGCGATAATGGAGGAGGCCAGATCTTTAGTTAAAAGCAGTACCTCCACCGCTCTTAAGGACAGCATCCAAGTGCATGTCTTGTCCAAATCCACCCTACCTGATTCCATTTTAGTCCTACAGCAACAAGCACTTGATCCAGAATCCCTATTGGATAGAGAAAAAGAAGAAGGAAGGATATTTCTGAATTTTTCTGACCACATCCATATTACGTACACCAAGGAACCGATGGCAAGAGAATACCCTGGGGCCCCATTAGGTAGCTACAGAAAATCCAACCAGATTTCCAAAATAAAACTGAATGATCCAAGGGTGGAATTATTTGCATCAGGAAGCTTTGATGATCCTTTAGGGATCATGGTAGAAGGGTACATGGCTTGGGAAAGAGTCGGCGATTTAATGCCAATTGATTTTGTTCCCACCGATGAGAAATAGTCCATGGGGTTCCTTGCCTATGGATTTTTTTGAAGAAATTTGATTACCTACTATTTTTACCAAACCATGGAGAAAAAAAGCTGGTCGTTTTATCAGGTGCAGGAATATCCCAGGAAAGTGGAATAAAAACTTTCAGAGATAGCAATGGACTTTGGGAAAACCATGACATCATGGAGGTTGCTTCACCCGAAGGATGGAGACGGAACCGGGCGCTGGTCCAGGAGTTTTACAATCAACGGAGAAAGCAAGCGAGGGCCTGTCAGCCGAATGAGGCACATAAAATATTAGCAAGATTAGAGCAGCGGTTTAACGTCACCATCATTACCCAAAACGTGGATGACCTTCATGAACGTGGTGGATCCTCCCATGTCATTCATTTGCATGGGGAATTATCAAAAGCCCAAAGCAGCAAAAACCCGAATCTAGTGTATCCGATGGAAGGATGGGAAATCAAAGAAGGTGATTGCTGTGAACTGGGAAGTCAGCTCAGACCACATATCGTTTGGTTTGGGGAGCCTGTCCCGAAGATGGAAGAGGCAATTGATCATGCAGCATCTGCCGATTATTTTATAGTCGTTGGAACTTCCTTACAGGTTTATCCGGCAGCAGGTCTCATTGATTATGTCCCCAAAAAAGCTAAAAAGTTCTTAGTAGATGTGGTCATCCCAAACTCTGCTTTGACTAAAGATGTCTTTTGTATAGAAAAAAGGGCCAGTGAGGGATTGAAACATTTGGAAAGTGTTATTTTAGGAGAATTATAGGAATTCAGTTTTTCATTTTCATATCTTGAATAAAAAATTTTTACTATGGCAACTAAAAAGTCTCCTTGGCCAGTTTTTCAATTTGAGGAATGTAAAGAAACAATCACGCTTGTTCATCAATGGACCCAGGTTGTCGGCAAGGTTAGGCTTAAAAAACACCATGGCAGAACCATTCCTGGCATGTATCGCTCTACGTGGATCACCAAGGGCTGACTACCGGAAATATTCCTTATGAACACGGGCTTTTTGAAATCATGTTTGATTTCATCCACCATGAACTTAAAATAAAAACCAGTTCTGGTACCAGAGACCGGTTCTCACTGGGCGGGCAAACTGTTTCCAGTTTCTATGAATTGTTGATGGAAAAACTCAAATTCCTGGGAATTGAGGTAAAAATCCATGATATGCCAAATGAAATAGCTGGTGCCATTCCTTTTTCAAAAACTCCCAGCGAATCCCCTACCAAGCGAACCAAGCCCAAAACTTCTGGAAAATATTGGTTCAAACTCAAAATGTATTCTTGAAATTCAGAAGTAAATTCACCGGTAAACAAAGCCCTATTCATTTCTTTTGGGGCTCATTTGACCTGGCGTATACCAGATTCTCCGGAAGAAAAGCCCCTACATTCCAAGGTGAAATGCCCAATATGCCGCTAGAAGTCATGCAGGAAGCGTATTCCCATGAGGTTTGTAGCTTTGGTTTTTGGCCTGGAAGTAATGCATACCCTACCCCGGTATATTACGCTTATATTTACCCCAATTCACCAGATTTTCAGAATCAGCAAATTCAGCCCAGCACTGCCTATTGGAACGAAAGCATGGGGGAATTTATGTTGAATTATGAGGAGTTACGGACCTCTGCCAATCCGGCTGAAACACTACTTTCCTTTTTGCAAAGCTCCTATGAGGCAGCGTGTAAAGTAGCTGATTGGGACCGTGAAAATTTAGATTGTGATTTTTCTCATTTAGAAAAAAAATCATGAAAAACGGGTTCATTTTAGTTCTAAAAAACACGTAAAGTGTTACATTAATGAATTAACACCAACCCATTGATAATGAAAAATAAAACTAGAATAATCCTTTCGGCAATTGCCTTGTGGTTTGTTCTTTTTTAATTCTGGATTGGTGGAACAGTTATCCGAAAGTCAAAGTAATTCCCATAGTTACGGTTGAGACGGTGCAGGATAAAATTGATTCCTTGCTCCAAAACTCATTAAGGGAATATACGCTTGCAGGAATTGGAGTGGGAATTGTAAAAGATAGAAAAATCATTTATCAGAATGCATTTGGCTATCAAAACCTACAAACCCTGGATTCTTTTTCAGTCAAAACCTTAGTTCCAACTGCATCCATTTCAAAACTATTTACCGCCCTTGCGATCGCAAATTTCCTATCCACCATAGATATCAAGGCAGACCAACGGATTTCAAGTTTAAGCATTCCAACATCCGCTGAAAATCAGCTGGGGCAATTAACTTTTAGGGATTTTCTGGAACATCAAACGGGCTTGAAGAATCCGGGATTGGTCAAGAAACTATTTTCTCCAGATGTAGCGAAGCCTCTGAAGGAATACGGGGACCATTTATGGATGGAGGATCATCAGATCCCTGACAGTCTTCCGTATGAGTACCATGATGGGAATTTTGATATGCTTGGATTTTTCCTTCAGGAATCGTCGCAGCAATCCTTTGAGAACTACCTGAGAACCAATGTTCTTATTCCTTCAGGAATGACTCACTCGTTCTTTACCAAGCAATGGCCCATCGACACCATCCCCGCTGTGGGATACCAGGAAACATTAGTTTGGAGGAGAATGGAACCCCGCCCCATCACTTTTGAAAGAAGCCCATCCCCCTCTTCAGGTCTCATTAGTTCCATTGAAGATTTGAACCTGTTTCTCATTCACCTTCTTCGGGGTGAAATGGGAATATTTCAGGAAGAGCTGAACTGGCTTACCCCTGAAAGCGGCGAGGCTCCTTTGGGATTCCAGAAAATTCAGCTGGCAACCGGTGAATGGCATGGGCATTATGGGGGTCAAGCCGGATATAGCTCCCTCTTGATTTACTCACCTAACCAGAACTTGGGACTGATCCTTCTTGTGAACACCCGAGATTCAAAGAATTTCAGAAAAAAATCATGGATCAATTAGTGCAAATCCTCTCATCTATCCCCCTTCCACATGAAAAGAAACTTCCCCATCCGCTTATCATCATGTTGGTATTTATAGTAATTGCAGGGATCAGCACCTATTTCATACATTCAGGGGTATTTGAGAGGGAAATTGATGAAAGTACCGGTAGGGAAATTGTCATCGCGGGAAGTTTTCATGAAGTGGAGGATCAAAATGCAAGTGTATATGACATCTTATTGGCCGTTCCGGAAGGAATCATAGAAGGTGCGGATATATTGGTATTGATCTTATTGATCGGAGGGGCATTCTATGTAATTGAAAAAACAGGAGCGCTGCATATTGGCATTGAGGCATTGATCTATACGTTTCGAAAACGGCAATTTCTGTTGCTCCTCTTCCTGGGATTGGTATTTGCCTTATGTGGTGCCACTTTTGGAATGCAAGAAGAAGTCATTGCCTTAGCCCCTGTCTTATTGATTTTAGCCAAAAAGTTGCATTACGATATCCGATCCATCTTAGCATTGAGTTTGGGAACGGCATTGGTGGGAGGAGCTTGCTCCCCGATCAATCCTTTTGGCTCTTTGCTTTCTCTCAAAATTGCCAACCTAGAGTTAGGTGAAGGTCTTTGGTTTAGAAGCTTCCTATTTATTTTCATTGTTTTATCCTGGATATTATATCATATCTGGAATGGAAAAATCAAACATGTAGAACAGGCCACCATCACATTTAAGCCGGTTTTTATCTCTACCAGAAAGAAAATCATTCTATTCATCATGACGCTGGGGATTCTATCGATGGGTTGGGGCATCACCCAAAAAGATTGGGGGTTCAATGAAATGTCTGCCTTGTTTTTCCTGGTGGGATTTAGCTGTGGCATCATCGGCAACCTGGGAGTTAACGGAACAGCAAGGGCCTTTACCGAAGGTTTTGGAGAGATGATTTTTGCCGGAGTGATTGTAGGGCTCGCGAGAAGCATTTATATCATCCTTGAAAATTCTGCGATCATCGACCCATTGATTCAGGGACTCTTTTCCCCTTTGGAAGAACTCCCTACCCAATTGGCAGCCATTGGAATGTTTCTGGCGCAGGGACTGATCCATATTCCGGTACCCAGTACATCGGGTCAAGCCGTACTAACCACTCCTTTGACAGCCCCACTAACGGATTTGCTTGGGATTTCCAGGCATATCGCAGTCATGAGCTATCAATATCCCGCAGGATTTATGGATTTAGTAACCCCCACCAATGGCGGGATGATGGCAGTGATCGCCGCTGCAGGCGTGAATTACAACCAATGGTTCTCCTATATTTTGAAAAGCTGGTTGCTTTTGATGGTTTTGGGGTTGATTTCTGTTATTTTAGGCATAGTTTATTTTGCTTAGAACCTTTTAAAACCCAAAAAAACACGGATGAAAATCAACGATCACAATCCATTGCCTACCTATCATGCTGATTCTGAAAGGTATGATCACATGAAATTCAGAAAATGTGGAAACAGTGGATTAAAATTACCTGAAATAAGTCTTGGACTCTGGCATAACTTCGGCCATAATGCGGACTTTACCTTGGGTAGAAAAATATTGAGAAGAGCCTTTGATCTTGGAATCACCCACTTTGATTTGGCCAACAATTATGGTCCTCCTTATGGCTCGGCAGAAGAGAATTTTGGAAGAATTTTCCAAAAAGACTTTAAATCTTATCGGGACGAATTATTGATTTCCAGCAAAGCCGGATGGGATATGTGGCCGGGTCCTTACGGGAATTTCGGATCAAAAAAGTATTTGATCGCAAGTTTAGACCAAAGCCTCCAAAGAATGGGATTGGATTATGTGGATATTTTCTATCACCATAGACCCGATCCAGAAACACCCTTGGAGGAAACAATGGGGGCCTTGGATCAAATCGTTAGACAAGGAAAAGCCTTGTATGTTGGGATTTCTCAATACAGTGCAGAAGATACGATCAAAGCGTATGATATCCTGAAGAAAATGGGGACCCCTCTTCTGATCCATCAGCCAAGATATAGCATGCTGGACCGCTGGGTAGAAGGTGGTTTATTGGATGCAATTGGAGAAAGAGGAATAGGAAGCATCGCTTTCTCTCCCTTAGAACAAGGAATGCTGACCAGCAAATACTTAAAAGGTATTCCTGAGGACTCCAGGGCAGCAAAAGATGGCAGGTATTTAAAGGCTGAACAGATCTCTGAAGAAAAGCTTTCCATGATCAGTAAACTCAATGGAATTGCGAAGACCAGAGACCAGTCCTTGGCACAAATGGCGATTGCCTGGTTACTGAAAGACCCAAGAATTACTTCGGTTTTGGTGGGAGTTTCCAAACCTGAGCAACTCGATGACAATGTGGCGGCCATCAACAATACTGTTTTTGGTCCCGCGGAAATCGAACAAATAAAATCAATCATCGGGGCTTCATGAAATTGATTTCCAGCAGAAGTGCCTTGATTTTGATCGTCATTGCTCAATTTCTTGGCACTTCTTTATGGTTTGCCGGTAATGCGGTGGCATCTGAAATAGGTGCCTTGTTAGGCGAACCAGAATTAATAGCCTCCATCACCTCTGCTGTCCAGTTTGGATTTATCATAGGCACATTTTTTTATGCTTTTTTGCAATTCCGGATCGATTTCCTCCTGGAGATGTGTTTTTCTTCAGTGCCATATTAGCGGCCTGTTTCAATATTCTGGTAGTTCTTCTCCCCTTTCAGCTCCCCTTCATCTTGTTTTGCAGATTTCTGGTGGGTTTCTTCCTGGCAGGGATTTATCCCGTAGGGATGAAAATAGCTGCCGATTATTTTGAAAAAGGACTGGGAGCTGCATTAGGGTTCCTGGTGGGTGCGTTGGTGCTTGGAACCGCTTTCCCCATCTTATTCATGGACTCGGACTTCAACTTTCCTGGAAAATCATCTTTTGGATTACCTCTGCATTGGCAATACTGGGAGGAGCTCTTGTAGGCTTTTTTGTACCAGATGGACCTTTCCGAAAATCCAACCCCAAATTCGACATCAGTCTATTACCTAAACTCAGTAAAATAAATGCCCTTAAAAGTGCTGCTTCCGGCTATTTTGGTCATATGTGGGAGCTGTATACTTTCTGGGCTTTTGTGCCGATGGTGATCGCATTTCTATCAGAAGGGAGCTTCTCCTCCTCTAAGATTTCTTTATTATCCTTCTCAGTCATCGCTATCGGAGGAATTTCCTGTGCGGTGGGGGGAGTCATTTCCCAAAAAGCAGGAAGTAAAAAAGTGGCTTTATTCTCATTATTGGGATCAGGGGTATGCTGTATTTTCTTGGTAATTGCTCCCAGTGTTCCGAGCACAATTTGGATAATCTTTCTATTGATTTGGGGAATACTTGTGACTGCCGACTCTCCTCAATTCTCCACCCTGGTTTCGCAGTCTGTACCTGCTGAATTCAAAGGGACGGCCCTAACGTTGGTAAATAGTATGGGGTTTGCCTTAAGTATCGTCAGTATTCAATTCGCACAGTTATTACTGACTTGGTTACCCATAGACCAAGCTTTGGCTTTGTTGGTGGTAGGGCCATTGACTGGAATCCTCCTTTTCAGATTTTTTGCAAAAAAAAGAGGCCTCAACCTGAAGCCTCCTAGCGTAAAGTCAAACCGGACTATCGCACTACATTTTCTAAAGTGGCCAAGTACACCCACTTTTGATCTCTTGAATTTAAACCTTCATTGACAGCCTTTTGTTGCGCAGCAGTTTGATTTAAATCTTCATATGCCTGCGCATTAAAGAATTGCATGTAATCCTTATACATATTCAGGGTTAAATGTGTTGATTTTGCTTCTGACCCAAGGGGTAACGCAGTTCTCAGAAAGCTCCAATGCCCCATCAGCCCTTGCTCAATCCTACTTTGATGGATCGGTCTAAATACCTCCGTTTCCGCCTCTTCATATTGCTGAAATTTTCCCTCATAGGCTTTCATCAGGTCAAAGGAAGCCAGTACCCCTGGTTTCATTTGGAAATTATCATCTGTCGAGACTATTTCCTGCATGTAAAGCCTCATGGGAGTATCCTTGATGGCCAGGGCATTCTGAAACAGTTTAGCCACCTGGGCATCGTTTAAATGAGGGTAAGCAATTTTTGTATAGTCAATCAGCGTGGACTCATCCAGGCCATTCATCATCTTGACAGGATCATTGTAATAGGTGATGGTAATGTATTGAAAGGTACTTTGGTCTGCACCTGATTGTAATGCCCAAAAATCCCATCCTTTGATTTTATCATCATTTAATGCTTGACGGTAAACTTTCTCCATTAAATCTTTATACTCGATGTAATCGAAAATCTGATCATTTTCGACTTTGATGAAATCGAATACCATGTACTGAGTTTGCTGAGCCCGAATACCACTTGCCATGAGCAGGCCAAAAAACAAGAATATTATAATCTTTTTCATATTACTTTGGGTTTAGGGTAAATTGTGCTTTGCTTTAATTTAAAAAATAATTTTGTTGAATTATTAATATGAGAGAGATTATTTTATTTTATTGATTTTTTCAGCAAAAAAGCTAATTTTAATAAAGTAATGGAGAAAATGCAATATTTTTAAAGTATTGCACTTCTACTTAGAATATCAACAAATAAACCCTCAAATAAATGACAGGATTATCAAGAAGATCATGGTTAAAAAGAGCAACTCTAGGGAGCAGTTTTGCACTTTTGGGAGGAGCTGGACTCACCAATTCCCTTTCTGCAGAGGAAATCAGGAAGTTTAATCCTAGGCCAATGGATGGTCCCATCATGTTGGGATCGAATGAAAACCCCTACGGACCTTCAGAATTAGTCCGAAAATCCATGAGCAGTGGATTTGATTTGGGCTGTAGATATCCCTGGAGATACAACTCAGACCTGGTGAAAATGATTGCCGCAAAAGAGGGGTTCCTGAAGACCACATCGTCATGGTGGCAGGTTCAACGGAAGGACTGAAAATCACCGGATTGACTTTTGGAGGAGGAGGAGAAATCATTTCCTGCGAACCCACTTTCCTGGCGATGATGGATTATGCCAAGTTATGGGGAACTTCCATCAATTGGGTTCCTCTCAATAAGGACTATGATTTTGATTTGGATGAAATAGAAAAAAGAGTCTCCTCCAAGACCAAGCTGATTTTCCTTTGTAACCCGAATAACCCTACCGGAAAATTGCTTCCGGCTCAGAAAGTCCTTGATTTTTGTAATTCTGTCAGCAATAAGGCCATCGTGTTTTCTGATGAGGCTTATTACGATTACATCACGACGCCCAATTACCCCTCCATGGTGGAATTGGTAAAGCAGGGCAAAAACGTCATCGTCTCAAAAACATTTTCGAAAGTATATGGACTGGCAGGAATCAGGTTAGGCTATTTAATTGCAAAACCTGAATTGGCAGAAAAGCTCTCCGAAAGAGTGGTTGCCAACTTAAACATCATGGCCATCGAAGCGGGAAAAGCTGCACTGCAAGACCAGGAATTTTATGATTTTTCAGTCAGTAAAGCGAAAGAGGCAAAATCCATGATCATCCAAACCTTGGATGAGCTGAAACTCCCCTATTTGGAGTCGCATACCAACTTTGTCTTCTTTCAAACAGGGAGAGATATCGTGGAATTAAATAAACAAATGGCCGATAAAGGGTTTATCATTGGCAGGCCTTTTCCACCCTTAACGGATTGGTGTAGAATCTCGACGGGTACCATCGAGGAGGTTGCCTTATATAATCAAGCCATTCGAGAAGTTTTAGGCTAAATGTTGCATCAGCATCTGATTTTAGAAAATGACAAAGTCCTGCTTCGACCACTTCGAAAGCAGGACTTTCCCATACTCAGGGAATTATGCACGGACCCTAAGATGTGGACCTGGTTCACTTTTGACTTAAGTACGGAAGAGGGATTTACCAATTGGGCGGACCCTGCTTTACATGGGGAAAGGCTTCAATTTACCGTGGTGGATAAATCTACCGGTCAACTCGTTGGATCCACTGCATTTGGAAACTACGCCCCGAGGGACCAACGTATAGAAATTGGTTGGACCTGGCTAGGCAAAGCCGCCCAAGGAACGGGGATCAACCAGGCGATGAAAAAGGTCATGCTGCAATATTGTTTTGAAAAACTGAATCTAAAAAGGGTAGAAATCAAAACTGATGTACTGAACCTGCCTGCAAGACATGCCTTGTTGAAGTTGGGAGCAGTGGAAGAAGGGGTGCTTCGTAGCCATACCTTGATGGTACATGGCAGAAGAAGGGATACGATTTATTATAGTGTGCTTCCGGAAGAATGGGAAAAAATCAAAAAAGATCAGGAGACGGGGTTTAAAACCTGGATTTGGTCCGGAGCAAGTGAGGGAAGGAATTGTTTCAGAATGTAAAAGTTTCCGGAACAGTGGGAACAGGCTCCAGTTGTTCCAAAATGGATTCCAGCTCGGTCATTTCGTTGAAATATCCGTAGCTTTTTAAAACTCCCCTGTCAAATACACATGCGGCAATTTCCTGATCAGACCTCCCCTTAAACTTCACTAGAATCTCACGCTTACTTTCTTCTATCAAATGGATGAATTTCTTCGCATTCCGACTGTATTCCTGAGGAGGAAGTTGTGAGTTACAGGTGCCCTGACAGCTTAAAAAATCCCCCTCCTTACAGGGAGCTTTTCTCAATCCACAAAGTCTTGGACATAGGCCAAAAGTTTTGATTCCTACCTTCAAATAGGCATGGGCTTCTTCGGAAGAAAGGAATGATTCCAAAGGCCGTAAGTGCTTCGTTACTTTGGCGATTTGAAACCGGATAAACCCGGAACCATCTGTGTATTGAAATAAGCCCCACATGGTTTTTGGCAATTTGAGTGCGGAATTATACTTAGGCCACAAACGCTTTATTTCCAGAGCCTCTACCAATAATGCCATCATTTCAGAACCGGTCAATTCCCATTTCAAATCAAACACTTCCGATTTTAACTTTTGTTTGAGACCTGGCAATAGGTTACCGGAAAAATGGTTCTTAAATCGCTCTTTGATATTGATTGCTTTGCCCACATAAATCACCTTTCCACGCTCATTCAGCATGTAATAAACCCCGCATTTTTCGGGGAGTTGCCTGAATTTTGAAAGAGAAATATTCGGTGGCAAGAAGGCTTCGCCTGAATTCTTTTTAGGGAAGCAGCAATGATATCAGGCTTTTCCTTGATCATTTCATCAAATAAGATGGCAGTGGCCCTGGCATCTCCCATCGCACGGTGCCTTGCTAAAATCGGGATATTTCTATGCTCGCAAATTCTTCCCAAGCTATAGGAGCTTAGACCGGGAATGACTTTTCTTGCCAACCGTACGGTACATAGCTTATCGGCTTTGAACTCCCTGCCGGATCTTGCGAAGCTTTCCCTGACAAAGCCATAATCAAAATTGACCGAATGGGCCACAAATACCCTTCCATGAAGGAGGTTCCATAATTTCTCCCCAACCTCCTCAAAAGTCGGAGCATTCTGAACCATTTCATTATCTATTCCCGTAAGACCCGTGATGTAAATGGGAATGTCTTGCTCAGGATTTAGGAGGGTTTCAAATTCGGCGATGATCTTATTGCCATCATGGATCAAAATCGCTATTTCGGTGATCCCGCAATTTTTGGCGGTGCCTCCGGTAGTTTCAATATCCACGATTGCATATTCCATAGCCCAAGATAAAGAATTGGTAGGAGCTCTTAAGGAACTATGTCAGGAATTGACACAATCAGTCTCCTTTCCTACGATAGGTTTCAATTAATTTTTCAGCACATCGTTCCCCATCCATGGCCGCAGAAACAATCCCCCAGCATATCCCGCCCCTTCCCCGCAAGGGTACAGGCGCTTGATCTGAACATGCTCAAAGCTCTCCCGATCTCTTGGTATTCTTACAGGAGAAGAGGTCCGGCTTTCTACTCCAATCAACTGGGATTCATTGGTATAATACCCTTTCATTTTTTGGCCAAATGCCTTAAAAGCCATCGCCAGTCTTTCCGCTATTAAATCAGGTAAAACTTCCCTCATTTCCACCGAGGCCAGGCCCGGCTGGTAGGAGGTATCCAAAAGCGTCGAGCTATTCTTTTTAGTTACAAAATCAATCATTCTCTGCGCTGGGGCCACTTGGCTTTTACCCCCTAGTTCCCAAGCTTTCCTCTCCACCTCAGCTTGGAACTCCATGGCGGCCAAGGGACCATACTGCTGATAGGCAGGTAAATCCTCCAACTCTACTGACACCACGATTCCTGAATTGGCAAACTTACTGTCTCTCCTACTTGGACTCATGCCGTTGACTACTAGCTCCCCGGGAGCAGTTGCAGCAGGTACAATGTACCCTCCTGGACACATGCAAAAACTAAATACTCCTCGTTGTTTTCCTTTATAGGAAGTTTGTGTGACCAGTGAATAAGCAGAGGCAGGTAAATAAGGGCCTCGATCCACTTCACAATGATATTGAATCCGGTCGATCAAATTCTGGGAATGTTCGATTCGAACTCCTAAGGCAAAGGGTTTTGCCTCTATCGTGATCTGCTTCTTATAAAGTAAATGGAAGATATCCCGGGCTGAATGTCCGGTAGCCAGGATCACCCCGAGACCTTTGATTTTTTTCTGATGTTGGGTAATTACCCCTTTGATTTCATTGCCTTCCAAGATGAAGTCATCCACTCTACAATCAAAATGGATTTCCCCTCCTGCATCCAAGATGGTGGTTCTAAGGTCCGCAACCAGTTTCGGTAACTTATTGGTGCCTATATGCGGATGTGCATCCACCAAGATCTCTTCCGTGGCGCCGTGGGCTACCAAAATCTCCATGATTCGTCGTACATCTCCACGTTTCTTGGATCGGGTATACAGCTTTCCATCTGAATAAGTACCGGCCCCTCCTTCCCCGAAGCAATAGTTTGAATCTGGATTTACCAGGTGATGTTTCGTAATCGCTGCCAGATCCCTTCGCCGGGCCCTGACATCTTTTCCTCTTTCCAGGATGATGGGCCTGACACCAAGTTCAATGGCTCTTAAGGCAGCAAACAAACCAGCAGGACCAGCTCCCACGATGAGGATGGGATCTTTGGAACTCACATTTTGATAGGTAGGAATATGATCAATTAAGGAAGGAGCCTTCTCTTGGATAAAAAGTTCTGCTTGGACATTGATTTTAACTTTCCTGCCTCTTGCATCAATGGATCGCTTTACCTGCCGGGCAACCACATCAGTGGAGTCAATTGGAATCCCTGCCTTCTTTAAAACTGTTTCTTGAAATAGCTGAGGATCATAAGCCTGCTCAGGGCTCAATTGAAGATTGAAATCTTTTTTCATGGTAAGGTATTTATCCTTAAATAAGAAGACAAAGATAGGAAGGAATTTGGAAGATTGTGTCGGCAGTGGGCAATCCCAGTGGTAGGAAAGTCAGAAGTCTAACGTGAGAAAGCAGAAAAATTTGAGAAGTATGAGTTATGATTTGAAAAATAGGAAGTTGAAAGTTGGAAATAATGATAAAAGGAGGCTGCTGGATGTTTTGTTGTCAGCTTGAGCCTGTAATATTTTTCAATAACGCAAAAGGAAATGATTGATTTTTTTGTAACCAATATAGCGGTCACGTTGAGCACTTGAGAGACGAGAGTCTCGAAATTGAAAGGTCCTCGACTTCGCTCGGACTGACCTTCTTTTCATGTCATTAAATCAATCTGTAATTGGTAGCACTGGAGCGACGAAAGTCGCTTATTTGGAAGGTCAATTCTTTAAAATCAATTCATCCGGTCCAGCACTTCAAACCTGGATGAATTGGAGATAAATTCGGCGCACGATCACTTTTAAATGACTCACCAGATCATTTTCAGAGTTTTTACCGATCAAATTCATGAATAGTTCTATTTGCCCATCAATTTTGTGGTAAGCTGCTGGAGCCACCTGGGCAATCTTGATTTTCGGATGGTGCGTAATTTTCACTGTCTCAAAATCGTTTAACAGCTCCTCATACAACTTCTCTCCTTCTCTTAAGCCAGAGAATACAATTTTGATATCCTCGTCCACTTTTTTCCCTGAAAGCTGGATCATTTTTTTAGCCAAATCCAGAATTTTCACCGGCTGTCCCATGTCAAAGACATAGATCTCTCCCCTTCACCCATCACACCTGCTTCCAGCACCAATTGACAGGCCTCTGGAATAGTCATGAAATACCGAGTGATATCAGGGTGCGTCACCGTAATTGGTCCCCCATGGAGAATCTGTTTTTTAAACAGGGGAATTACCGACCCATTGGAACCTAAAACATTTCCGAATCGGGTGGTTATGAACTTGGTATGGTATTTTTTGTGGTTTCTTTCTAGGTACTCATTCAAAGCCTGCACATACATTTCAGCAGTCCGCTTACTGGCCCCCATCACATTGGTAGGGTTCACCGCTTTATCTGTGGATACAAAAACGAATTTATCTACTTGGGAAAGCACAGAAAGATCAGCTAAAATCTTGGTACCGATTACATTGGCATGAATCGCCTCTTCCGGATAATTTTCCATCATCGGCACATGCTTATAGGCGGCAGCGTGGAAAACCACCTGAGGTTTATAGGTTCTGAAAACCTCTTTCATTTTCTTTTATTCCTTACATCACCAAGAATGATCTTGATAGAGCATTTAGGCCATTTTTCCTTGAACTCTTGTTCCACATCATATAGTGCTGACTCGGCGATGTCTAATAAGATCAACAGTTTAGGTTCATAATGGGAGATCTGTCTACAAAGCTCGGAGCCTATGGAACCTGCAGCTCCCGTCACTAAAACCACCTTATCGATGAGGTCTTCCTGAATTCTTGGATTATCCAAACGAATTTGTTCCCTGCTGAGAAGGTCCTCAATTTTAATTTCACGGATAGCCCCGGCAGTCAATCCTCCATTGATCCATTGGTCTACGGGAGGGACGATAGAAACCGATACCTTTAATCGCAGGCATTCATCGATGATTTCATTTTTTCTCTGAACAGAAAGATCCCTAACGGCAATAATCAATTCAGTGATATGATTATCCTTTACTAATTTCTCCAATTCAGTTAAACCTCTGAAAATCCTTTTTCCATCAATGTTTTTCCCTTCCTTTTTGGATCATCATCCAAGAAAGCTACCGTATTGAACAGGCTTTTACTATCTCTTTTAATGGCTTCCTGCGCAATGATTCCAGCTTCTCCGGCACCGAAAATAATCCCGTTTTTCATCTCCCTGGCGGTAATCCCATTTTTCAGATAAACAAATAGCTCTTTGACCAAGAGGCGATAGAATATCAGCATGAACATAGCCGATAAACTGGCGATGATCAATACGGAAGTTGGAAGTAAGAACCGATCATTTAGGAAATTGCCATGGAAAAAATTCAAGAAAAGGAATAATACGAAGTTGATGATGACCGTTTTAAATATGTTCGAACCATCTCTGAATCCCGTATGCCTTACAATTCCTTCATAACTTCTTGTGTTTTGCATCACCAGAAGACCGCCTACCATAAATGTAAAGGAGCCTGCAAAAGCGTCGTTTTGCTCGATTAGTGCTAATTCAAAATTGAATCGGACTAAGTATCCAAAAAGGGCACACTGCAATAAGATAAAAGAGTCTAGGGTGGCTATAATCCATCGAGGAAGAATTTTTAGCCTTGTTAAAAAATTCATAGTAAAACTTTTGTCAAATGATCAATATTTGAATTCAAACATATTTTAACCAGAGTAAGCAAATATATGATTATTTCTCAAGAAAATTACCATTCAGCCAAAGGACCTTCAGTATTTTTCATTTAAATCCAATATTATTTTGCATTATTCGTATAATTAAGAATTATTTTGACGACTCCGCAAAATTATCAAATTTCAACTTAGAAATTAATCTTATTGTTCTAAGTACGAAAAATTTTATTGGAGTGGATTGTTCACCACACGTTTCGCAGGGGACCCTCTAAACTTTTCCGAACTGACATGACCCTTTTGGGTAATTCCTTTTCCGGCCAGTACATTAAAAAATGTCTCAAATAAAATCCTCATATCCAGCTGAAAAGAGCAATTAGTCACATATTCTACGTCGTACTCGAATTTCTTCTCCCAGGAAATGGCATTTCTACCATTAATTTGAGCCCAGCCGGTCACTCCTGGTCTTACCTCATGCCGCTTACTTTGCTCTTCGGAGTACAAATACAGATACTCTCTAAGAAGAGGTCTCGGCCCTATCATACTCATTTCACCCTTCAGCACATTAATCAATTGGGGAATTTCATCCAATGAACTAGCCCTGACCCATTTTCCCAATGGATTGATTCTTTGATTATCTGGTAATAAGAAACCAGATTCATCATAGGCATCGTTCATTGTTTTGAACTTGAGTATATAAAACAGTTTGCCATTGAGCCCCGGTCTGACCTGTGAAAATATGGGAGAGGATCTATAATACACTCCTAATACAAGATAGAGTAGGATAAAAACTGGAGAAAGTGCAACAAGCATTAAAAAGGATATGAGAATATCCATTGGCCTTTTTATGTACTTATTATAAAACACTTTAGAAATAACTTTTTTGAATTTCCTTCTCGATGATTCCAACAATTTCCTGTTGCTGATCCATGGTCAAACTGGATGAACTGGGTAGGCAAAGGCCATTACTAAATAATTTCTCAGCGACTCTTCCTCCATAAAATGGAGCTCTTTTAAATACAGGCTGCAAATGAAGAGGTTTCCACAAGAATCTGGTTTCAATTCCATTATTCAATAAAACAGACCTTAATCGATCATTGGAAAAGCCTGTTTTCTCCTCATCTATCAAAATTGTGGTCAGCCAGTAATTTGATTCACTTTCACTTCTTTCCTGATGAAAGGATATCCCAGGAAAATCCGCTAAAAGAGTCCTATATCGAGTATTGATTTCTCTTCTTCTCTTGACAAAACTTTCCAACTTTTCAAGCTGCGCCAATCCTACGGCTGCAGTCAAGTTGTTCATCTTGTAATTATAGCCAATCTCAAGATGCTGGTAATAGGGCAGGTCTTCTCTTGCTTGAGTAGATAAGTGTGCGGCTTTTTGAATTAACTCCGTATTGTTGGCGATAATCGCTCCTCCCCCACCTGAAGTAATGATTTTGTTTCCATTAAAGGAAAAGATCCCAATATCTGCGAAAGTACCACAGGATTTTCCTTCGTATTTACTACCCACCGCCTCTGCCGCATCTTCTATCACTGGGATATTGTACTTATTGGCAACCTCCATCAGTTCATTGATTTTGGCAGGCATTCCAAATAAGTGCACCAATACAATGGCTTTCGGTTTTTTCCCTAATGCAAGACGAGACAGAATAGCATCTTCCAATATCTCCGGAGAGATATTCCAGGTATCTATTTCACTATCCACGAAAATAGGTTGGGCTCCCAAATAGACGATTGGGTTTGCGGAGGCACAAAAAGTAAAAGACTGGCAGATCACCTCATCCCCAGGTTCTACCCCTAACAAAACCATGGCTAAATGGAGTGCAGAAGTACCTGAGTTCAGGGCTACAGCCTGATGTGTCTTGATCTTTTTGGAAAGTTTGTTTTGAAATCTATTAATAAAGGACCCAAAAGTAGCCAAATTACCCGATGATATAGCCTGTTCAGTATAACACTTTTCATTACCTTCAAATACCGGAAAGGAAAGAGGGATTTTGTACGCCATGTATTAATATAGTGTAAAACTTTTCTAAACATACTACTTAAAGTACAAAATCCCAACACTGAATAAAAATGTACAGCTACTATAGAGGCAGATTTGCTAAAAAATTAAGTATATCGGAGTTTCGGCTCCATTAATTTAAATTGATAGTACTGTCCTTAAGGCCTTCTCTATCCACCGTGGCTTTTCTTTTTTCTTAGCTCCTTTCTCCCTGATTTCCAATACTCTAGGAGAAAGATTCACCTTTTTCTTAACATATTTAATAGTGACTTGATCAAGCCTCCAACCAAGGATAAATACAATAATCGAGATCAAGGGGAGCAATAAAATATCTGAAAAATCCCTCATCACAAAAACCAGAAAAATTATTGTAAACTGCAAAAACCTAATAGTAAAGCAACTTGGTTATGCTTTAGGCCCATTCTCATCAAGAAATGGTGCACATGGGATTTGTCAGGGCTCATTGGCCCTTTACCTTGAGATATCCTTCTTACAAATACTCTTGCCATATCGTATAAGGGATAAATCATCAATGCTACAGAGAAGCCAAAGGTAGATTCAAACTTCATAAAAGATCCTTCCGGTAATCCTTCATTGACTTCCATAAAGCTTATAATTAAGGTTCCTAGGGTAAAGCCTAAAGTCAATGAACCAGTATCCCCCATAAATATTTTCGCAGGATGCCAATTAAATATCAAAAAGGCTAGGACACCTCCCAAAAAAGTAAAACTAATCAAGGCATAACTTTCTACCCCCTGAATATAAAACCAGGATCCCAGCAAGCTGAGTGAAATTACGGCAATGGTTCCTGCCAGTCCATCCAATCCGTCGATCAGATTGAATCCATTTGTTAATGCCAATAGAACCAAGGTAGAAAAGGAATAACTCGCAAATAGATTTAATTCCTCAATACCAAGAAATCCATGAAAAGTACGAATACGAATATCTGCCACTACCACGACCAATAAAACAGAGATCAATTGACCCAGCAATTTCTTGGAAGCCCTCAATTCCACAAAATCATCCCTCAACCCTACAAAAAACATCAATAAGATTCCACCATACACAAATCGTATATCCGGTAATGAAAATTGCCAGATCCAGATTCCCAAGGAAATGGTCGCCGCCATGAAGAACCCGATTCCCCCCATGGAAGGAACCACATGTTGATGAATTTTTCTACCACCTGGGGAATCTGACAACTTATATTTGGTAAAAAGTTGAATCAGTACCGGAAAAAATAAGACTGCTGTTGCAAAAGATGATAAAAATGCAAGTATATAATACATGTTAATTGGTTTAGAATAACAAAAAAACAAAAATAAGGTCCAATAATGAAAACAATTCCATCTTTTAACGTATTTAAGTCAGAAATGGCAACAATTTTGGACTAATTTTTCTGAATATTTTAAAAAAAATCAAAAATTTGCTTTGTTTTGATGACCATCTGCAAATTTATGTATTCACAAATATTCAATCTTTTTTTTGAGGAATTTTCAAAATTGACCAATTTTAAACTTTAATAGAATTCAAGTTTCCTAAAAAGCTTTTTTAATAATGACTAATAATATTTTCAGAAAAAATGAAGAATTTGAGGTATATGTTAGTCCAACAAAGCCCAAAAATGAAAGTAATGATTCTATTCACTCCCCTTATTATAATTGGTACAATCTAACTTTCAAGAGGGTAGTTGATTTAGCTGGAGCTTTTGGGTTTATGATCTTCTTTGGATGGTGGATGTTTCCCATCGTTGCGATTCTAATCAAGCTGGATTCAAAGGGACCTGTATTTTTTAAACAAACGAGGGGAGGAATCAATAATACAACTTTTAATTGTTACAAATTTCGATCTATGAAGATTGAAAAAGAAGATGATCTAAAGCAAGCCACCAAAAATGACCCAAGAGTTACGCGAATTGGAAGGATTTTGAGAAAAACGAGTATTGATGAATTACCCCAAGTCTTTAATGTCATCTATGGAAACATGTCTATTGTAGGGCCACGACCTCTGATCGTAGCTCAAAATGAAGAGTATTCTAAAAAATAAAGGGCTATGAAAATAGACATTTGGTAAAACCTGGTATCACCGGTTTAGCTCAAATTAAAGGGTATCGAGGAGAAACAGTTCTTTCACACTCCATCTACTTTAGATATAAATTGGATATCTATTACATTAAAAATTGGCACCCTTTATTTGATATTAAAATCATGCTCACCACTATTAAGTCCTTATTTGAGGGAGATGATATGGCTTACTAAGAAGCCTTTCTGCATTATTTTTAAAGATTGTCCAGCAAACAAAATGAATTTTAGCACATTCCTGATGAATTTTACTGGGAATATTTTTTTCAATAGACTGGTCACTGTCAAGTCGCCAAAAAATCAATAATTAAACAATTATCCATTCATTAACTTTATATATTCGATTTCTTTCCCAAAATTAATCTCCTCCTAAACCATCAATTGATAATTGAGCAGGGAGGATCTCTAATTACCTATTTAACTCCATTATTGCAAAAGATCATATTTTACCAATGAAGGACACCAGGTCAGATCAAAAATATTGGCTTTTACTTTAAAGGCTAGAGATTTCTTCTCGAAAATGGAAAGCGAAGAGAAGATTAAAGTTCATTTCCAAAAAGATCATATCCAAATAGAAAAAGTTCTTCAAATGAAAAGAAACAACGGGTGTCTTCTATTCAAATAGAAGAAAGGATGATACTATTACACTATTACAAATAGTAGTAATATCAATGAGTTTAAAAAATGATACATGTTCTACGGCATAAAAATGCCCCCAAAAAAATCAATCTTTTGGGGGCATTTCCTTAATTAATACCTTTATTCTTAGGACTCAGAATATATTTTAATTCAGATTAACTGGACTTTCACTTAAGGATTCTGTTTTGACTTTAACTTTTTTAATCTTTTTAGCTTTCATCTCCCTTAATTCCAAAACTTTAGGTTCAAGCTCCACCTTCTTCTTTAGATAAACGACAGTGACTTGATCTAATCTCCAACCTAAGAAAATTACCAAAACAGCTAAAATCGGCAAAACTATATGATCTGAATAGTCTCTCAGGGTAAATGCTAAGACTATCATTAAAAATTGTAAACTTCCTAAAATCAATGAAACTTGATTGTGCTTTAATCCCATACGCATCATAAAATGATGTACATGAGATTTGTCTGGAGTCATAGGGCCTTTCCCCTGTAAAAGACGACGCGTGAAGACTCTTGCCATGTCATACAATGGAAAGATCATCAACGCTACGGCAATCGAGAAAGTAGAATCGAATTTCAAAAAGGTTTCAGTTGGAAGACTTTCATTGATTTCCATAAAGGCGACAATAAGAGTCGCCAGTGTAAATCCAATCGTTAATGAACCTGTATCCCCCATAAATATCTTTGCTGGATGCCAATTAAAGACTAGAAAAGAAAGAATACCTCCTATGAAAACAAAACTAATCAATGCATAACTTTCAATTCCTTGTACTAAAAACCATCCTCCGAGACAAGTAAGCGTTATGATAGCAATAGTTCCAGCTAATCCATCAAGGCCATCAATAAGATTAAATCCATTTGTTAATGCTAATAAGACTATTGTCGTGAAAATATAACTTGCTGAAATAGGCAATTCATTTATTCCCAGGAATCCATGAAATGTTTTAATTCTAATATCAGCTAGAACCACCACTAATAACACAGCCATTAATTGTCCAAGCAATTTTCTGGAAGCCTTTAATTCTACAATGTCGTCCCTCAACCCAACAAAAAACATGAAAAGTATCCCTCCAAAAATATACTTTATATCAGGTAAGGGGAATTGCATGGTCCAAATTAAAAGAGAAATCGCTGCGGCAACAAAGAAACCTATCCCTCCCATAGAAGGGACAAATGATTTATGAATTTTCCTACCACCAGGAACATCCCCTATCTCTGCTTTTCTCAATACTTTGATTAAGATGGGAGTTACTAAAAAACCTATAGAAAAGGCAGTTAAGGCAGCAAATAAAAAGTACATATAATTGGTTGGTTTAATGGCATAAATTTATGAAAAACCTACGACAAAAGCTTAGCCATTAACGATTTGATAATTTAAACTTATAATAATTAAATATTGTAAAAAACACTTTTATTGATCCAAATGATTTGAAAATCTATTTGATCAACATTTCCTTGATTGTAAAATTTATTCAAACACATCAAATTTATATTATTAAAAACTTAGTTACGAAATTTATATTTCCTGAAAATGATGTTCTGAAAAACAAAATGGGGAGTTTCTCAACAAATTAAACTAGAGAAACACCAAAATAACTCGAAAATTTATTTGAATAAAATTACAAATCACACCTTACTATTGCTTATTCCAAAAATATATCAAACTAGTTTGAGCTAAAAATGATGTTAAATTTTTCCCTTTTGGAAAATCAGGAGTGCTACTTGGGTCTATCTGCCATTGATAATTTCGGGCATGGATTATTTGTAATTTTGAGCTTAGTAAAAGGTTAATGAATTGCTTGTCGTAAAGGAATCCAAATGATAGGTCTACCCAGGGCTTTCGCTCTGTTTCTTGTAGTTGAGCTTTGTAGTAAAAGTCTTGATTATTGTCTAGCCTCTCCATAATAAATCCAATTTTATCTAATCTTTCAACTAAAGATAATTCTAAAGTTTGAACATTGGATCCTACGCCTACTCCAACCCCCAACGGTTGACCATAATTAACAAAACCTCTCGCTGGATTATGGGTATGCCAAGACAGTCCACCTTTAATACTATGCCTAATAATTCTATTTAGAGATTCTTGTTGATGCGTAATTTCACTTCGAATTAAAAGTTTTTTACTAAAGTTTTGAATCTTAATTAATTTATTGAAACCAAAAATATAGGCTCTAGCGTGTTCAGGGTTCAAAATCAACTCCCTCCAACTGTAAGGATGATCCCTTCTACCATATTCAAAGTAAATTTCTGCATGAGCCTTTGGAACAATAAATCTACCAAATAAAGTAAACGTTTGATCTCTACCATTCCCATCATAACCTACCGTATTTCCATTATCAAAAACATTTTTTTCTGAAAACCTTCAAAAACTGGAAACCAATCTAAGAAGGTATTTCCTCTTTTAGCATTATACTGTTGAAAAGTTCGCGCAAAACCAAGAAATAATCCAGGTATCCATTTAGGGTTATAAGAAATAGAAATGGCATTTAAATACCTCCAATCTCCAGAAAATTGAGTAAAATAAAGGGAATTCAATTCTTGGTTTTGAGAGGAGAAATTCCCGAGTTTTCCAACCTCCCCATTATCAATTGTCCTTCAAAATTTCCTAAGAATGTTTTCGCAGGCTTGGTTGTATTGAATGTTAAATGGGGAAAACCTTGGGCATTATTCGAAAAAGTTAAGGAATTAAATTGACCAGGACCCCACCAGATATTTTCTGTAGCAGCCCCAATTTCAAATGCTCCATATTGAAAAGTTAATTTTGACTGCCCCCACCATGGGCTGTAATACCATCCTTTTCCGAATCTTTCTGGAAAATCTCCCCAATTCCAAAAAAAGAATCTATCTTTTATTTGGGAATTGGACATCCCCTCCAATCCTGTTGTAAAACCTGAATTCTGCGCTAAGACCATCTCTGGTCTAAAATCAAAATTCAGAAATTCCCACCTGACATTAATTCCTGAAGATAAATAGGTTTGAAAGCCAGGATTTGGTATTAAGCCATAATCGGCCCATCCATAAGGTCGGCCTGTCAATAATTTAGATGTATTAATTACAGGATAAAAAGAAAATTTGACCTTGCTTTCAATGCTATTTACTTGTAATAATTGAAAATATTTTGAATAAAAATTTGATATAGGCCTAAATAAAAGAGATTTCTTTGTGGTGGTTGAATCTATTAATTGATGTCTTCTAACTTCCTCCTCCAATGACGGGAATCCAGCAGGAATAGTTTGAGAATAAGTTCTATAGCAAAAAATAAAGTACAAAAATAAAGTACACCTAAAGAACAATTCCTTTTTCATCATTTTACCAAGAATAAAACAAATCCTTTTCAAATCGATAATCGTCTTTTTGAGACTCCTCTAGTAAGTAGTCTGAAAATACTAAAAGTTCTCCTTCCTTTGTCAAGAATTGGAAGCCGTTGGCATATCCACCTGGAACAATTACTAGTTGAGGAGACTCATAATCTAATTCCATCACAATAGGTTTATCGGCTTCATTAGTTTCCCAATTCAGAATTCTTGTTAAAACTAGTTTCACCCTCCCTTTTAATATAAGAAAAGCTTTTTCTCCTTTTTGTGTGCTTGCCAGGCCCTAATTTGGCCAAGTGATGCTGGAGAAATGATATAGAACCTTTTAAATGGAGCTAAATCAAATGAGTTGCAAAAAGCTAATCCTCCCCTTGAATCTTGAAATTTTTCTAATTCAAAAATCTTTAAATTATTCAAAAGTAATCTTAGTTAATGATTTAATATTTCTTTCTCTCAAAAAATAATTATTCAATAATTTCTTCGATTCACTCCCCATATATCTTAATTCCTTCTCAGATGAATTAATAAATTTCTCAAAACCATTTTGTATATCAACAATATTATCAGGATCAGAACTTCCACCAATATTAAATTGGGAAACCATAGCAGGTACCTCTCCTTTCATTATAGCAAAAATTGGCTTTTGATAACTGAGGTAAGTTTGAAATTTACTAGGAATCATAATCTCATAAATTGGAGCATCGATCAAGGAAATAATCAAAACATCACTAGCTTGAAAGTAATCTGGCATTAACTCCAATGGCTTTCTTCCTTCAAAATTGACATTCAAAATATTTTCCGAATCAACAAACAATTTCAACTCTTCCATAGCAGAACCATCTCCAATCAAATTAAACCATGCATTTGGAAATTTGTTAGAAACCGATTTAAAGCCTGCTAATACGTTTCTCAGATTTTGAACTTTTCCCAAATTACCTGCAAATGTAAAGTTAAATTCTCCAGGCAATTTTATTTTTGAAGTAGACTCAGATTCAATAATTGGCCAATTTGGTATCCAATTAGTCGATTTTTGACCTTTCAAATAAGGTTGGAGTTTGGGTATAAATCCTCTGCAGGATAAAGCAATTCTATCAGAATTATTATAAACAAAAGAAACAAGGCTATTTAATCCAAATTCGAGTGCTTTTGACTTCTTAAACCCATAAGCATAAACAGTATCTGGCCAAAGATCTTGAGTCCAAATAGTTAAAGGTTTTTAAAAAGAATTTTAATCAAATTACCTGGTAAAGCTACGGTTAAAGGACCGGTTTGGTAGACAAATATTCTATCAAATCTTTTTCCTATCAAAAGAGCAACAATTGAGGCAAAAAATACAAAGCTAAAATAATTCAAGACTTTAATTAACTTGTTTTTTTGGTATCCTGGAATAACTAATATTCTATGAACTGGTATTTTATCAAAAAAAGTTTTTTGATAAAATTTATTCTTAAATCCCTTGAAGGTTTTTCCAAAAGGATAAGAAGGAGTCCTAGTCAAAACTTCAACCTCATACCCATTAGAATGCCATTCTTGTGCCAGATCATTTATAATAAAATCCTCTGGAAAAAAAGCTTCACCTATTATCAAAACCTTTTTAGCCAAGGATAGGATAAATTTTATTGTACAAAGTTGGATGAGAATCCATAAAACATTTCATTTCCTCAATCATTTCCTGATAACTAGTAATTTGACTAAATTCATTTTTAAATTCAGTCATTAAGCTTTTATCAACTTCTTTTCCATCCACAGCATTTATTTTCAAGAAGGAACCGAATGTGGAATTGAAAATTTCCAAAAGGTCATATTTTGAAATTGGTTCACCATTAGTAATGTGAAACAAGCCCTCTCTTTTTTGAAAACGCAATCTTTAATGACTTTTGCCAATTCAAAGGTGGTTACACCACCCCAAATTGCCTTAGTATATCCATTGGTTTCTCCTTTTTGATTCATAAACCAATGAAAGAGTCCTTCGCCATTCGATTTTAATTCAGGGCCAATTATAGAAGTCCTTAAAGTAAGATGCCTCCCTCCTATTAATTCTCCCAAAGCTTTCCCCCTGCCATAAATATCATCTGCATCTCTAAAATCAGCTTCAATATATCCGCCTTTCTTACCGGAAAACACACAATCTGTTGAAATATGGATTACTTGTCCTCCATATTTATCTGCCTCAGATACCAGCCAGTGAGGAAAATATGAATTAATGAATATCGAATTTTTGGATTTTCTTGAGAACCCTTTATCAAAATGCCAATGCAATTGATAAGATAATCTGGTTTAAATTCTTGAATTATTCCAGATAATCGAGCTGAGTCAGTAATGTTACAAATTATCGTGTCCTCATGAAGTTTATTCCGATACGATAGATCTTTGAGATTTATTGAAGAATCATTTTTCAATCGAAAATAAACCTGATGCCCCAACATACCAGTGGAACCCAGCAACAATACTTTTTTCATATTTTATTCCAGGTTACTCTATTTACAATTGAAGTATAACTTTGGATAACGCGAATCACCCTTGTGGAACAGTTTCTTACTTCATATTCAAATGGAAGATGTTGTTGCCCACTTTCATTTAATCCTCTGGCTATTGGGATTGATTGAAGCATGCTTTCTTTGGAAATCCCACCCAAAACAATGGTTCCTGCATCGATTGCTTCTGGTCTTTCGGTACTGGTCCGGATACTTACTGCAGGGAAATTCATCATGGCAGATTCTTCTGAGATAGTACCTGAATCGGATAAGACCACAAAAGCTTCCTTTTGTAACTTTACATAATCAAAAAATCCCAAGGGCTCAACATTTCTAATCAATTCATGGAAAACAATTCCCCTCTCTTGAATTCTCTTCTTTGTACGCGGATGCGTACTGAAAATAATTGGCATTTTATATTCTTCAGCGACACCATTCAAGGCTTCAGAGAGAACCTCAAAATTATTTTTCAAATCAATATTCTCTTCCCTATGAGCACTGACAACTAGATATTTCCTTGGTTCTAAACCTAATTTAAATACGACATCAGAAGATAAAATCTCTAATTCAAAATTATCCAATACTTCTTTCAAGGGGATCCTGTAACGAAAACATGATCTTTACGAAAACCTTCACTTAATAAATATCTTCGACTGTTCTCCGTATAGGTCAAGTTAATATCTGAAATATGATCAGATATTTTTCGGTTAATTTCTTCCGGTACATTCTGATCAAAGCAACGGTTCCCTGCTTCCATATGAAAAATGGGGATTTTAAGGCGTTTTGCAGCAATCGTACATAATACACTGTTGGTATCACCTAAAACCAAAAGCGCATCAGGCTTAATTTCTGTAAGAACTTCATAAGATTTAGCAATTACATTTCCAATGGTTTCGCCAAGGTGACTACCAGCAACATTCAAATAAAAATCAGGTTCTCTTAGCTGAAGATCTTCGAAAAAGATCTGATTTAGGGTGTAATCATAATTTTGCCCGGTATGAATCAATGTATGATCAAAGAACAGATCACATTTCTTGATGCATTCTGCAAGGCGAATGATTTCAGGTCTAGTACCAATTACTGTAACAACTTTCAACTTACTCATGAATTTCTCCAATTTTTAAGTTCCTCTTGAATATAATCAAGAGCTAATAGCTTTTCTTTAATCTCGGAAATAGAAAGTCTCATTGTATTATGAGAGTTATAATCTTCCAATTCAGCAATTTTGGTGCTACCCTCAGTAAAATAATTTCCGTAATTCAAATCGCGGTTATCAGCTGGAATTCTAAAAAGTCCCCCATATCTTCAGCTTTTTCCATTTCCTCTTTTGTGCATAAAGTTTCATATAGCTTTTCTCCATGTCTAGTACCTATCACGCGAATAGTGTTATCTACTTCAAAAAGTTCTTTCAATGCTAACGCAAGGTCTCCAATGGTGCTAGCTGGTGCTTTTTGAACAAAAAGGTCACCTTGATTCCCATGCTCGAATGCAAAAAGAACTAGATCCACTGCTTCTTCTAGAGACATGAGATAGCGTGTCATCTCAGGATTGGTGATAGTTAATTCCTTTCCTGACTTTAATTGTTCCACAAATAAAGGAATAACAGAACCTCGTGACGCCATCACATTTCCATATCGGGTCAAACAAACTTTGGTTTTATCCTCCTTAATATTTCTAGATTCCGCAACCGCTACCTTCTCCATTAAAGCTTTTGTCATCCCCATAGCATTTATGGGGTAAGCAGCTTTATCGGTACTCAAACAGATTACATTCTTCACTTTATTTGCAACACATGCCTTTATCACATTCTCTGTTCCCAATACATTTGTTTTCGTTGCCTCAATAGGGAAAAACTCACAAGAAGGTACCTGCTTCAATGCTGCTGCTTGAAACACATAATCCACTCCCTTTAAAGCTAAATCCAAGCTATGGTAATCACGAACATCACCAATGTAAAATTTAATTTTAGGGTGATTTAAAGCTACCCTCATATCATGTTGCTTTTTCTCGTCACGAGAAAAATTCCAATTTCCTCAATATCAGAATCGAGAAAACGAGAAAGTACAGCATTTCCAAATGAACCGGTACCTCCGGTAATTAACAGGGTCTTATTTTTGAACATTATTAGATATTCTAGATTGAATTTTTAATAAAACAAACGAAGGAGTATAAAGAATCTTAGATATAAATTCAGATTGACTGGAACTTATTTTAAATTTTTTAATTAAAAAATAAATTAATTGAAAATTCAAAGAGGCAAAATAGTAAGCTGATTTTACAAAAAAAGGAATATTATAAAAATTTGATTTGAAATGATTCAAATCAGTTAAAGAATCCCAAATTTGGGCCTTTACTTGAAGATGAACTTTAGCTTTTAAAGCAGCATTAGAACCTCTAATTCTAACTTTAGATAAAGTTTCATTTATAACTCCCAAATCATATTTAGTAGCTAGACTAAGCCACAGAAAACCATCTTGACCAAAACGCATATCCTCAGCAAAACGAAATTCTGGATTGTCATCAAAAACTTGTTTTTTAATCATTACACAGGGTGTAGCGACAGGTGAGGATATTAATGATTTCAAAAAACATTTCCATAGAAATTTTTAACATTAATGCTTTTTAAAATTTCACCAGAATCATTAGAAAATAAATCATATCCTGTATGAGACCAAGAACAATCATTATTGATCATATAGGATAATTGCTTTTCAAGTTTCTTTGGATACCAGAGGTCATCTGAATCCAAAAAAGCTATAAAATCTCCATTTGCCTTAGAAATACCAAAATTCCTTGCATAAGCTGGCCCTGAATTTGAAATTTTAAAATAATTAATTTTATATCTATATCTGGTCAAAAAATCCGAATCATCTTCCTGACTTCCATCATTAACAACAATAATTTCATAATTATCAATAGTCTGAAAAAAAATACTACCTATTGCTTCTTCTAACCAAGAAAAATTAGAATAAAATGGAATAATAATAGAGATCATATATACTTAATAATCTTTGCAGGATTTCCTGCAACAATTACATTTGAAGGAATATCTTTTGTGACTATTGAACCAGCGCCAATAATAGAATTAGAACCAATATTATTACAATTGGATAAAATAATTGAATTCATACCAATCCAAACATTTTCTCCAATAATTAAAGGTTTTCCAATAGGTAAACTCCTAGGATCAACACCATGATCATGAGTTTGAATACTTACATTTTCTGACAATAATGAATTTGAGGAAATTTCAATTCCACCACTAAAATCTATTTTACAAAATCTACCAATAACAACATTTTTGCGTAAATTAATATAACCACTATTTAACTCAGAAGTAAAACTTACAAACTCACCAATAGATACATTATTATATAATTTAATTGATTTAGGAAACCTATATTTAAAACCACGAAGGATAGAAACATTAGATCCACAAAAACCTAAATTCTTGTTATTGACAAAATAGGAATATTTATTAGATATTATTTCAAAAGTCCTAGAAATAAAAAGATTAAATAATCCTATTAATCCTAATAGTTTGTAGTTCCAAAATTTATTCAACATCATTTCCTCCTAATGAGTGTAGTAATAATTCTAAATGAGTTTTTGAATTTTTCGAAAGATATAAAGTAATATCCGCATAGGAATTGGTAGTTAAATAAGAAATTAAACTAATATCAGAACACAATTTTATAACATTACAAAAAATACTATCAGAAGATTTAACATCAATTTTTAAGCAGTTCTTATTATTTTTCATTAAAAAAGGAATCCCTCCAACAAAGCTTGTTATTATAGCCACTCCAAAAATCATAGATTCATATAAAACTCTAGGAAAACCTTCATGATATGTAGGTAAAACCAAAATATCACTTTTTAAATATAATTTTTTTAAAAGCTCAGGATCCGAAACAGATCCAAGAAATTCAATATTTTCAGAAAGATTATTATTGATAACCAATTTTTCCAATTTATCTTTTGATTTTCCTGATCCTACAAATCTAGCTTTAAACAAAAAATGAGACTCATTTTTAAGTTTAATTAAGGCGTCAATAAGTTCAAAAACACCTTTATCTTCTTCAATTCTTCCAACAAAAAGCAAATTAAAAACATTATTATAAAAATAACCACGATTTTTAAAAATATCTGAACAATCATAATTTATCATCGGTTTTATCGTAAAAACATTTGAATTAAAATTAGAAATTTGTTTAGAAAAAATGGAGAAACTGTGTTTATAAAGCTTGATTTTGAAAAAGAAATTTTGAAAATTTTGAATTAAAACCCTTTTGTCCCCTTACATACAATCCAAAAGGCTTTCGTAATAAAACACAAAATAATGCAGAATATTTAAAGCTATTGGGATAAAAAAGATAAAAGTAATCAACTTTAAACAACAGAAAAAATAAGTGTAAATATGCTTTAATGTAAGAATAAATTTTATTACCGCTTTTATTAATTGCAATACATTTGACATTAGTAACTGAAAGATTATAATTATTAACAGTATCTAAATCACTTTTTTTTCCTTAAAATGAAAAGTAGAAACATTAAAATGTTTTGACAAATCATAAAGAAATTCACCAGTTTTATCATAAACAAATAAATTCTTTGATTCATCTTCAAACAAAGCATTACTATTAATAATAAGTAAGGATTTCAAAATCTAATTTATTAAAGAATATGCTATAATGTGAACAATAAAATAACTCAAAACAGAAATAATATTTATATAAATTTTATTGCGATAAGGAACAGATAAATAAATAAATATAAAAAAAGTATAAAAAAGAAATAAAATCCGATTAACCGTCTTTGATCAATAACACTAGCTTGTACAACCAAGAAAACTAATCCGATAAAAATTGATATCAAATACTTCTGATTTAAAAACAAATTAACATTAATACGAATATTTTTAAAAGATAGATAACAAAATAAATAACAAATAAATAACCAATTAAGAAAAGAGGAAAAAAGTAAAGGAAAGTTCATGAAATTATAAACTTCAGGACGACTTGGATCATAATTACTTGAAAGTTTAACCCAAAAAGGAACAGGTTGAATTGCATTGTAAAAGATTGATAAAAAATCACCTATAAAAAAAGGAATAGTTTGCAATTTAGAAATTAAACCATTTGTTTCTTGGACACTAGATATATAGTAATCATTAATAAATAAATAAATATTAGATATTGAAGATAAGTTTCCGTATATAAAATAAACGCCTAGACCAATAAAAATAGATATAACAAAAGAAGTGAAAAATCTATTAGACTTATTCTCTTTATAGCCCATAAAACTATAAACAAACAGATAAACACTTAAAAATAGTCCAGATTCAATTCTAAATAAAGATGTAATTAAAACAATCACCAAAATAACAAATAAATTATAATAACTAAATTTTTTTAATGAAGTGTATATTACAATTAAATAAAAAAGACCGATATGACAATCCCTAAGAATTTGACTAGAATAAAAAAACAAAACTGAAACTAAAGGCAAAATTAATGAAAAACGAAATGCGATAGTAGCACGAACTTTACTAATTAATAGAATTTTATAGAATATTACTGGTATAAATGAAGAAATAAATAAAGATGATAATTGTAAAACAAAATAAATATCTAAATTAAACATTTTAGCAATCCAAGCCCAAGATGTAGAATAAGATAAATATCCAACCATATTCCTATTTATCAAGGTGAAATCTTCCCAAATATAAGACAAACTATAATAAAATGAAGATTTGCTCAAGGCATCAAAAGTCCAAGGAAGAAATGCATTAAAAGTATCATAGGCTAAAAGATAATTAAAATTATTATCAAGCATATACCAATAACACATTACTAAGTAAATAAATCCATAGATAAAAAATTTTGATAAATTAATAATTCATGATTTGAATTAGTAATTTTTGAAAATAATTTTAATGTATAACCACCAGTAAAAAACAATTATTGTAAACACTATTGCAGAAATTGTTACAAAATTAGCAGAGAACAATAAACATAATATAAACAACAAATACTTAATCACTTCTTCCCTAATATATTACTTAATAAGAACTTAACTTCCAACAAAGGTTTAGAATTAAAAATCATACTTAAAGAAAAATACATAAATGTCATTGAGAATATTTGAATAAATAATTTTAGAGTATTTGATTCAAGAATAAAATACTTTCCAATAAAATAAGTTATAATTGATGACAAAATAGAAAAAATCAAAATATATTTAATATCAAAAAACACTTCTTTAAATGTGTAATTAATAAACTTACCCCCTATATATATATAAATAATTCCAGAAATAATTGTCACAATAGTTATACCATATAATATTGAAATTACATCCATTTTAAGTACAAAAAACAACATTACTAACCTTAAAACTTGCCTAATAATTGAAATAATTAACAAAAGATTAGTCTTACTTAATACTAAAAATATATTTATAAAAAAAGAATACAAGGTTATGACTAATCCGCATATTGACCAAAGACGAAGATATTTGGCACTATCTAACCATTTTTCTCCGAATAAGCTAATAATTATATTTTCTGAAGAAATATAGATAAAAAACATAGTAGGGAAAATAACAAACATAGAAACCTCAATAACCTTCCTATATCCATTTTTTAATTCAGCTTTATTGTCTCCTAATTTAGATAAAAGTGGATATGTAACCCTTTGCAATACAATAGAGGAAGTTTCAACAACATATGAATTCAATTTTCTTGCCTGTGAAAAATAACCCAATTCAATCTTTGAATAATATTTTCCAATCAAAAGAGACTCAAAGTTAGAAACAATTTTGTCAAATACACCAATAATAAGCAATCTACTTCCAAATGAAAGGTGTCTTTTTAGAGAGGATATGCTAAACACCAACTTGGGACTCCAATCACTAAAATACCAAAGTAATATTGATTTAAAAATAGGCAGTAACAATAAATTTATTGCCAAAGCCCATATTCCATAATTATTATTTGCCAAAAAAGAGTAATTACAAAGGCAATAATTATTCCTATAAACGAAGATAATGCGATTGGCTTAAAATTTAAATCCCTACTAAAATGAACAATTTGTACTAATGATAAAGATCTGAATATTATTGTTAAAAATACTAATCTGGAAAGCCATAATAGAAGTGGCTCGTCGTAATATGATGCAATAAAAGGTGATAAATTATACAATAACAAATACAAAATCAAGGAAACACCAAGATTAAAATAAAAAATAGTTGACAGATCTTTCTCCGTAACTTCTTTTTCACGAATTAAAGATTGACTAAATCCTGCATCAACAAATGAATCTGATACAATAGAAAAAATAATTAATAACTCAATAATCCCAAAATCACTTGGAGATAAAATCCTAGATAGTATAATTGTTAAAATAATATTAATTACACCTGAACCTACCGTACCAAATGCATTCCACATAACCCCTTTAAAGGCAGATTCTCGTAATCTTTTCAAATTCGAGTTCTTAAAATTCTAGAAGGATTTCCAACTATAATACTATTTCGGAGAACGGATTTAGTTACTACAGATCCAGCACCAATAATTACCCCGTCTTCTATTTCCACTCCATCCAAAATTACAGAGTTAGCTCCTATCCAAACATTACTCCCAATAATAATTCCTTTTGAGGTAAAGCCTTGTTCATTAATATTTTTATTAATATCTGAAAATGAATGATTTGAACCTACTATCACACAATAAGGAGCAATTAGCGCATTTTCTCCAATTTTAACATTCCCAATTAATATTGTCCCTTTATTTATTGTGGTATATTGGCCAATGCTAACATTATCATTAACCCCTCCTCTAATTTCAACAAAATCTCCTAAATATGAATTATCTGACAATATTACATTCCTGAATAATTTAACATATTTCCCTAGAAATACATTATTACCAAACATTAGGTTTCCCCAAATTTCAACATTCGAAGATATTTTGAGATTTCTTAATTTACCTCCAAAATACAAATAATTGTAAATTAAACCTCTAATATAAATGAAAGCATTACTAATTTTATTGTAATGATTCAACAAATTATTTGATTTGATAAGATTCAAAATATTCTTAAATAATATTATAATGCCAAAAACTCACCTCTTTAATTCCAGAACAAAAATCCACTAAAACATTATATCCTAATTTATTTTGCCCCTTCTCAATACTTGCCAAAGAATGAGGAATATCTCCATTTCTAGTTGGACCAAATTTTATTTCAACTTTTCCAATTTCAGGATCGAATTTGGCTAGGTTCATTTTCAACAGTTCTACCAATTGTAAAAGGGTGGTTCTTTCCCCACAAGCAGTGTTATAGACCTGGTTCAAAGCCTCTTGATTTTCAGTGGTCAAACTTAGGAGGTTCATCTGGATCACATTATCAATGTAGGTGAAATCCCGCGAATAGGAGCCGTCACCATTGATCACAGGACTTTCATGATTCATCAATTTCTTCACAAAAAGTGGAATTACAGCAGCATAGGCTCCATTTGGATCCTGACGTCTACCAAATACATTAAAATATCTTAAGCCAATAGTATCCAAACCGTATGTTTTATGAAAAATATCTGCATACAATTCATTCACATATTTTGTAATTGCATAAGGGGATAATGGCTTTCCTATTTTATCTTCCACTTTTGGTAATACCTCTGAATCACCATAGGTAGATGAACTTGCAGCATAGATAAATCTCTTTACCCCTTGATCTCGTGCGGCAACCAACATATTTAAAAACCAGATACGTTCACCTCATTGGAAGTGATAGGATCATAAATGGATCTAGGTACCGAACCCAATGCTGCTTCATGCAGCACATAATCTATTCCTTCACAGACTTTTTGGCATGTTTCCAAACTTCTGATATCTCCTTCTATTAATTGGAAGTTTTCATTTTTCAGAAATGGCTCAATATTATGGAGATGGCCCGTTGCGAAATTATCCAAGCAAACCACTAGTGCTTCTAGCCCTAACAAAACTTCACAAAGATTTGAGCCGATAAAACCAGCTCCCCCAGTTACCAATACTTTTTTGCCTTGAAGGCTGTCTTTAAATTGTTCGAACATTTTTCTATAACCTTGAATCAACCAACTCTTTCCCCAACACTGACTTCACATCATAAATCACTTGATTATCAGACTTTTGAAGGGGCCAGTTTTTAAATTCTTTATGTGCAACTGCTAAAATAATGGCTGAATACTCTTCCAAATTAGGTTTCGTACCTCCATTGATAATATCGATACCATATTCATGTTTGACTTCAGCAGCACTAGCCCAAGGGTCATATACATCCACATTGATATCATAAGAAAGTAATTCTTGATAGATATCAATCACCCGGGTATTTCTTACATCTGGACAGTCCTCCTTAAAGGTAAAGCCTAAGATTAAGACTTTTGAATCAATCACTTTAAGATCCTTACGCATCATATGTTTGATCGTCTCAGTCGCCACATGTTTCCCCATGGAATCATTCAATCTACGTCCTGCCAAAATAATCTCTGGATGATATCCTACCTCCTGGGCCTTTTGAGCCAAATAGAATGGATCTACCCCAATACAATGACCTCCTACTAATCCCGGACGGAAAGGAAGAAAATTCCATTTGGTACCAGCTGCCTCCAAAACTTCCTGCGTATCGATATTTAGCAGATTAAATATCTTACTGAGTTCGTTGACAAAAGCGATATTGATATCTCTCTGAGAATTTTCGATTACTTTGGCAGCCTCAGCCACTTTGATGCAAGATGCTTTATGAGTTCCTGCAGTAATGACTGATTTATATAACTGATCCACATACTCTGCAACTTCTGGAGTACTACCTGAAGTCACTTTTAAAATCTTGGTTACTGTATGCTCTTTATCACCCGGATTAATCCGTTCAGGGGAATACCCTGCAAAGAAGTCCTCATTGTATTTCAGACCAGAAATTCTCTCTAAGACAGGTACACATTCATCCTCAGTCACTCCAGGATATACAGTAGATTCATAGATCACCACATCTCCCTTTTTCAAAACCTTGGCTATCGCTTCTGATGCTTTTAGCATAGGAGTCAATACCGGTCTATTATGCTTATCCGTAGGTGTTGGCACAGTGACTATGTAGATATTTGCAGTTGAAATAGGAAGGATAGCATCTGTGATTACCAATCCTTTTCCTTTTTCATCCAAGTCCTGAGCGGTTTTAACTAGAACAGCTTGAAGTAAATTATCTTCTACTTCCAATGTCCGGTCATGGCCCTTTTGGAGTTCATCTACGCGTTTGGGGTCGATATCATAGCCTACAGTTTTAAATTTCTCTGCAAAGGCCACAGCCAAAGGCAGCCCCACATAACCGAGGCCAATGATGGCTATTTTACTATTTTCTAGGTTGGTTAGCATTTTAATTAATAAACTTATAAAGTCGAAACTATGACTCCAACATAAATACTAGGTTCAAGTCTTTCACACTCAACTTTAATTTGAAAAACTTTAATTTTTAAATTTTAAACTCTAATAACAGCTTCGCCCTTTCAGTCCCATTTTCTGAATTGGATTGAATTAGTATTCAATTAAACTGATTCAATTCCCATTCATTTGGAACTTAGCGCAAAATCAAATTCACCGTATTTTGATGAACTTTTCAGATTTTTTATTAAAAAAAGAGCCTCTTTTTTAAGAAAAAGGCAATAATGGTTCAAAGATACATAAAGCGAGTAGTTTTTGTACTCATTTTTTATCCTATTTTTAAGTGGAATTTTAATATACTTAAAACTGCATTTGATATCTTAAAGGGTGATTGCTACTCTCCGAATTCATCAAACAAAGCTCCAAATCTTAAATACTTGGAAACCATATTTTTGAGGAAATTTTCATTTTTTTGCTCTGTACATAGAAGAATCAAGTTGGGGAATAAGTGAACAAGAAGAAATGTATGATATCAGATTTTTGATATAAGATTAGAAATTGGTTGGCAAAATTTGAGGGTACGAAGGACAACGTATTTGGTATGTGGTATTTGGTGTGTGGAATACACGGTCTGTAGTATAAACTGAAGACTGCTTTCACCCCTAGCCCCCTAAAGGGGGAACGGATACGTTTACCACTCTTTATTCATTCTTCTGAATTCAAACTTCTGACTTCCCTTCGTACTTCGTATTTCCAACTTCGTTATTCTCTCACCTCCTAGCCCAAAAAAGGTGAAACGGATTCATTTTCAGACAAGCCCCTTTCAGACTTCTAATTTCATACTTCTGACTTCCCTTCGTACTTCCAACTTCGTACTTCTCTCAACTCCCAGCCCTCTAAAGAAGGAACGGATTCGTTTTCAGACAAGCCCCTTTCAGACTTCTGAATTCAAACTTCTGACTTCCCTTCGTACTTCGTATTTCCAACTTCGTTATTCTCTCACCTCCTAGCCCAAAAAAGGTGAAACGGATTCATTTTCAGACAAGCCCCCTTTCAGACTTCTAATTTCATACTTCTGACTTCCCTTCGTACTTCGTATTTCCAACCTCGTATTTCGTAATTCAGATACTATTTCCTTCTCAAAGCTCTTTTCCACCAGGGAAGGGGTGTAGCTTCTTCATGGTAGCCATAGGAATTCCCTCCGTATCCATAACCATAACCATAGCCATATCCATAGCCGTAACCTTTGTCAATATGCATGTCATTCAAAATTCCATAAATTTTGGTTACCCCTCCTTTTTCTACCAAATTATTCAATATCTGGGTATTCCCTTTCATGGAATAACCTTGACGGAATACGTAGAACGAGATATCTGCCAAGGCAAATAACTCCTTGGTTTCAGAAACTAAACCTACAGGTGGACAATCAAAGATGACCACATCGTATGCTTGCTTGATTTCGTTGATAATATGAGTGAACTTATCCTGAAGTAATAATTCTGCCGGATTGGGCGGAATAGGGCCCGATAGGATCACGTCAAGATCTTGATGACCAGATGATTTTACTACAGACTGCCATGGGGTATCCGAACTCAGACAAGTACTCATCCCTTTATCATTAGGCAATCCAAAATCTTCCGCGATCTTAGGTTTCCTTAAATCTAAACCTATCAAAATGGTTTTCTTTCCCATTAAGGCATAAACGGAAGCCATATTGATGGATACAAAAGTTTTCCCTTCGCCAGAAATACTTGAGGTAAATAAAATAGTCAAATTCTCCTTTTGCTGACTTAGGTAGGACATATCTGCCCTCAAAGATCTAAATGACTCAGTAACAGTAGATCGAGGATTATTTAAAACCGGTAAGGCATCATCAGAATTATTTCTTCCCACCATCCCAATTAAAGGAACCTTGATCTGATTTTCCAATTCCTTAGGATCCTCAATTTTGGTATTCAAGAAATCTTTGATGGTAATAAATCCAATTGGTACAATCATACCTAAAATCAATCCTATCAATAAGTTTAAGGTACGCTTAGGTGCTACTGGTTCTTGCCCCGCCTTCGCAAAATCCAAAATGGTATTTTTGGGCATATTGGAAGCTTTTGTGATTTCAGCTTCCGCTTTCTTTTGCAGTAAATACACATAAATATTCTCGTTGATTGTGAACTTACGTTGTATTCCTATTAAATCTCTTTCCGTCTTGGGAAGGGAGTTGATATCAGCTTGAATTAATCGAATTCTATTATTCAAGTCTGCTAATACATTTTGAGTATTGCTTAATGCCAGATTCACATTCTCCTGCAATTGCTTTTTAGTGTTGGCGATCCTGGTAGCATTTTCCCGAACTGCAGGTGCTTGATCAGAAAAATTGGATTTTAAACGAATTTGATCCGCTTGTAGCTCGGCTAAGGCATTGACCAAAGAGTTTAATAAAGGATCTGTTACCCCAATAATGGATGGAGCTACCAACTCTCCCCTGACTATTTTCAAGGTAGGAATTTAATGTCTGGTAATATTTAAGACTTACCTCCGTTTCACCTTTTTGTTTTTCTAAATCCTGTAATCGTTCAAAAATAACAGATCCCTCTTCGGAAAGATTAAACACATTATTTTCCGATCGGTATTGTTGCAGTCTGTTTTCAGAAATTTCCAAGGAATCAGAAATCCCCAACAATTGATTTTCTATAAATCGAATAGTGCTCTCTGAAGCCCTGTTTTTCTCATCCAATTCACGCTTTAGGTACATCTCCATCAATTTATTGATGTAGTCTTCACCCAGTCTCCTAACAGGAGTTTCTAAACTTAATGATAGAATAGATGCTTGTTTGTTGATTGGAGATACTGATAATTCCTCCTTGTATTTCAATGCTAGAGTTGGTGTATCAGTTATTCTGAACTGATAATTCTCTCCTGGATTCGCATAAATACTATTGATTTTAATAAAAAGGTTTCCTTCTTCAATTTGCTCTCCAAAAGAATAAACTGATTTCTTCAAAGAAGCATCTTCCAATTTGGATTTATAAAAAGGGTCTGCAGGATCGTAAATGCTAAATTCATCATTTTCAATTTGCAATTCAAAGGAGTTTTCATCCAACACTTCAATTCGGAACATTCCACCAACCCATTGAGGTTGTTTCCAATCTACTGAAACGATAATTGGAAGCTTATCATATAGTTGATTCGTTGTGATAAAACCTTCTCCGAAATACTGAACATTCAAATTCAATTCAGAGATGGTCTCCTCTGCAAGGGAAAATGACTTTAGTATTCCAATTTCATTTTCAATATTGTTCTTTCCCTGTAAGCCAAAACCTGCCGACTCGAATAAATCCATACCCAAGGAAGGTTCTTCATCTTCAATGAGTACACTGGATTGAACACTATAAATATTGGTTGCATATCTATTGAATAAAAATGCTGAAACTAATCCCGCGAACATAAATGCAAGAATCAAAGGCCAATATTGTAGGTAATTAAACAATAAAACCTTTAGATCAATTTCATCTTCCTTTTGTACCATAAATGGATTCTGACCCGAATTTGCTGGGTTTGGAGTATTGGGGTACATATAACTTATTTGATTAAATTAAGAATAAGTGCTAAAGCCGTTATTGCTGAAATAACTAAAGCAATGGATTGGGCCGCATTTTCACCTGCTCCCACTTCTCTCACTTTCATGGGTTCTACATAAATCTGATCATTCGGCTGTATAAAATAGAATTCCGATTCTACTACATGCCTGTCATTTAAGTTCAATCGATGGAGACGAGTTCCCTCAGGATATTGTCTGATCAATAATACTTCGTCTCTTTTAGCAATAGGAGTTAAATCACCGGCATTTGCTATTGCCTCAAAAATGGTCATTCTGTCCTGCAACACCACAAACTTTCCAGGTCTTCTAAATTCACCTAGTGCTGAATAACGTATCCCTCCCAATTTTACTTTTACGTATAATTCTGTAGTCACATAAACTCTTAATTTTTCCTCAATGGCAATTCGTGCTTCTTCCAAGGTTTTATCTTTAACCACTACTTCTCCAACGATCGGAAGTCTAATTTTACCTTCATTATCAACGGTATAGCCGGTCATATAATAGATATCACCTCCAGATTGGGAAGCTACATTTCCCATTTGTCCAGATATCCCACCCATTGCTTTATTGTTAAATCCATTTTGGATCATATCATCAACTGTTTGGATGTTCACATCGATGATATCATTGTATTGCAATCTATATTCAGGGATTTCGTAGGAAATTAACTCCCCATCTTCAATTGGAGTATCTCCTTCTTGGTTTTGGAGATAAATAATCTTCTCATTGGATACACAAGCTGAAGCAGCTATGAAGGCTAGGATAGAAACCATCCCAAGTCGGAATCTCCGCATAAATGAATTTTTAATAATCTTCGTCAAAAACTGGGCAAACTTAAACATTTTAACAGAAAAGAAGGATAAAATTTACGAATTCACAATAAGAGAATGGTAAATAACAGTTTTATAAGGATGTATCTCAAGTAATAGGGTTTAAGAGGAGCATGAAAAAATGAAAATTAGACCTAATTAAATCTATCGATCCTATAGGATGAATTTGGATGAGATTTGCTTTATTTAGAAAATAGGATTTATACCTTTTCTTTACATGGAAACGTCAAATTTGTTTCCTTTACCCTCTTTTCACCAAAGGAATGACTTCATTTCCAATCATTTCAATGGCTTCCATCAACTGCTCATGTGTCAATCCTGCATTATCCATCTGGAACTTAAATCTTGAAATTCCTCCCAGCGCTTCACTGTGTCTAAGGATCTTTTCAGCCACTTCCTCTGGATTCCCAATCACTAAAGCTCCTGTCTTTCCGGTTTGTGCATAAAAATGATTCCAGATGACCGGTGGCCAACCCCGTTCTTTCCCAATTCTGGTAAATGTCTCGGCATAACCAGGATAATAATTTTGTAGTGCCACTTCCTTGGTTTTTGCAACATACCCCAAAGAATGCAATCCCACTTTCAGATCCTCCTCAGCATAACCTGCTTTGATGCCGGCCTCTCTATATAAATCGATCAATGGCCTAAAACGATGGGTCTCTCCCCCAATCACCGCCACCATCAATGGCATCCCCAATTGACCTGCCCGGACAAAAGAACCTGGAGTACCACCCACCCCTAACCAAATAGGAAGCTTTTTTTGGAGCGGCCTTGGGTAAATGCTTTGATTGTTTAAGGCAGGTCTGAACTGTCCCTGCCAAGTGACAGTCTCCTGATCCCTGATTTGAAGCAAGAGACCGAGCTTTTCGGAAAAAAGCTTGTCATAATCATTCAGTCTTAATCCAAACAAGGGGAAAGCCTCGGTAAAAGAACCTCTGCCAGCCACTATTTCTGCTCGCCCTTTGGATATCAAATCCAGGGTTGCGAACTCTTGAAATACTCGTACGGGATCAGCTGCACTGATCACGGAAACAGCGGAAGTCAATTTGATACGTTGGGTTCTTGACGCTGCAGCAGCCAATATAATTGCTGTAGCTGAATCCAAAAACTCTTTTCGGTGATGCTCTCCTATCCCAAATACATCCAAACCCATCTGGTCTGCATATTCTATTCTTGCTAAAAGTTGTTCCAATGACAAAACGCTCTTTTGTCCGTCTATTTGTACATCACCTGCTTCTGTGGCAACAAAACTATCTATTCCTATTTCCATTATTCTCCAAATCCATTTGGCATTAAACCAAATTCCTTCACACTAAATTCCCTTCCTCCACACAATAATTGAGTGAATTCCTTAGTTAAAAAATTTTAAGTCAATTTTCTCTTTATCAATTTTCAATAGTTTTGACTTTATTTTTTTCTCAACGCTTATGAACAACTCTAATCCAATCAAGCAGTTTGTTTTTCTTTCACTGGGAGTCTATATCCTTTCCTATGGGTTTCCTTTTCCGCTGGACAACATCCCCTTTACTCATGAGGTCTTTTCAAAATATGTCCTCTCACTCCAGGAAAAGTATATTCTGTTTTTCGGCAAATCTTTCTTGGGTCTTCCTGAGCTGGAAAAAATCCAGAGAACGGGAAGTGGTGACACTACCTTTGATTATGTGAAAATCCCGGCTTTGCTCACCTTTTCAATTTTAGTGGCCATCGGGCTATTCTCCCTCAAAAAAGTACGTCTCCATGCGGTTGATTTCTACCAATGGGTATTGATTTATGCCAGGTATTATGTAGGCTTAACGCTCATTTCCTATGGCATCGCAAAATTTCTAATAGGTCAATTTCCTGGACCAAGTTTCTATTCCATGGATATTTTGGTGGGAGACATATCTCCCATGGGCTTGGCCTGGAGATTTTTTGGATATTCAGACACCTACAAAATATTTATGGGCTTATCAGAGCTGATCGCGGGATTTCTATTACTATTAAGAAGGACAGCCATCTTAGGTGCACTGGTAGCTATATCAGTTTGTCTCAACATTGTATTGGTCAACTTCTCCTTTGATGTACCGGTAAAGCTTTTTTCCTCTCATCTATTGTTCTTTTCCATTCTAATTCTTCTCCCTGGAGCGAAAGCATTGTTTGATTTTCTGATTCTCCACAAGTCCAGCAAATTAGAATCGATGTCTCCTCTTTTTACCTCGAAAAAGTGGAAAATAGCATGGGTTATAGCCAATATCTATTTGGTAGGAATAATTCCCTTATCAAGAATGTATGGGCATTACAGCAGCCAGGAATTCCGAGCCATGGAAAATGAATGGGAAGGTTTGTATGCTGGATTTGAAAATGAGGCTGCCAGCCCATGGACCAAAATCATTGTTGAAAAAAACTACCTGGTCTTAAAACCTGAAGGAGGAACCCAAGAATTTTATACCATTCAAGAAATAAAGGAGGGGGAAATGTTTTGTGGAAAAACACCGAGGATGAGGATACCCCTCATGAACTATCCATTAAAGCACTGCCCACCCAGCAATACGAACTGAAAATCCGAATTGGAGAAAAGGAAAACACCCTTGTAGGAAGTAAAAAGTCAGTATCCGATTATCAATTGACAAAGCGAGGTTTTCATTGGATCAATGAATACCCTTTCAACCGCTGATTTATTGAACTTTCAGCGTTGCCACTTTTTCACTCATCCCGTTTTCATTAATGGCTTCAATGGTGAAATAGTAATCCTTCATCCGGTCCATGGTCTTGAGCCAATACTCATTGTTGCCAAGAACCATGATGCTGGTATAGAGTTTATCGGGAGCAGTGCCGTAATAGATGTTGTAGGCATAAGCATCATCCACAGGTTGCCATTTGATAAATGCACTTCGCTTGTCTTTCTCGGTCCTCAATACCACAAATCCATTGACTTTTTCAGGCGCTTGACCGGCTCCTTTACCAAATACCCTCAACCCACTCAATGCAAACTCCCCGGTGGGCATGTGAACATTTTCCAATCGGATAAACCGGGCCTTGACAGGGCTTTTGAGTTCTATATACTCATGTGGAACATCTGTATGGTTTTTGCTTTTGTCTTTCAAAACCTTCCAGTTTTTACCGTCCTCTGAATACTTCAATACATATTGGTGATACTGATCATTGTATTTCCCCAATCGGTTGGCTGCCACATCCTGGTCTGCATAATTAATCTGTACCGCATGCACGGTACTCACTTCCCCTAAATCTGATTGGATCCACTCTCCTGCATCCCCCGTCTTGGCAGACCAATAGGTTTTCAGATCCTCATCGTTGGCCTTATTCGCAGTATAACTCCCCAAGGTAGAAGAGACTTGCATGGGTTTACCATAATTCAGGAGCATCCAACCCGTAAATGCACCCGGCTTATCCGTAGCAGGCAAATAATGGGGGTAATCGCCAAAAGCGGTATTGGCCCACATCACATCATCTTGATCAAACCCCGCAGGCCAAATCCCCAATCTTCTTTCAAAGGTATTTTTGACCGAAATCATGATGGTACTGACATGCCAATAATTCCCTTGATTATCCTGAAAGGTTGCTCCATGCCCAGCTCCCCTGGCAAAGCCTCCCAGCTTCATACTTAGGGGATCGGATTGGGGTGTAAAAGGTCCCAAAGGGGAATCTCCCACTACCACTCCATCGGAATAGCCACTGAACTCTGTTCCAGGAGCCCCATATTGCAAGTAATATTTGCCATTGTGCTTGGTCATATGTGCTCCTTCCATAAATGGATCCAGAAAGGTATTGTCCATATGCTCTCCAAATCGTTGCCAGCCATATCGCCAGGGCTCCAGCAGATACATTTCCTTTCTAGTGCCAATCGGATTTAGCGTATTGGAATTCAGTTCGATCCCATAAAGGGGATATCGATTGGAGCTTCCGTTGTACATATACAGTCTGCCGTCGTCATCTGTGAAAAAATCAGGGTCCCAGCCTCCTATTTCAAATTTCTCCACCAAGGGTTCCCATTCATTCGCCAGGGGGTTCGTACTCATCCAAATGGTAAAATCCGGTTCATAGGTAGATCCCATCACGAGGACTGTATCGCCTTTAATGCCTACCGCCGGCGCACAAAGTTCATCATAGACCTGATTCCATGGATTCAGAAAAAACCTGGAATGAAAGGTCCAGTGATACAAGTCCGGACTAGTCCAATAACCCCATTGGTTGGTACTGAAAAGGATGTAATCCCCTTTGTAATTGACAATGACCGGATCTGCCGTGGCCCGGTGACGGCCCCATTCGGCAAAATTCGGGATGGGTGTATACCCATAGTCCAGATTGATAGGATTGCAATAGGTTAACTGCTGGGAGAATACAGGGAAAATGCCTATCAAAAAAAGGCGAACAATAGAAGAAAACGGTTCATTTGGGTTGAATTAATCTTCTACAAGTTAAAAAAAGAAAAATCCCCTAGGTAGTGCCGGGGATTTGGATTGATTTATAATTTCTTGAGTGAAACCGCATTGATGCAATATCGAAGTCCACTGGGCTTAGGACCATCTGGAAAGACATGTCCCAAATGGGCGTCACAAACATTGCAGGTCACTTCTACCCGGATCATGCCAAAACTGACATCCTTGGTATAAGCCACATGGGACAAATCAATAGGTTGTGTAAAAGAAGGCCATCCTGTGCCACTTTCAAACTTTACGGTAGCATCAAATAGCTCCGTACCACAACATACACAGGCATATTTACCCGGTTCAAATAAACTACATAGCTCAGAACTATGCGCCCTTTCAGTTCCTTTTTGTCTGGCAACCCGGAACTCTTCAGGACTTAACGCTTCCCTCCATTCAGCATCCGTTTTCTCCACTCTCCTTGGAGGCTTGGGATTGCCCTGATTCGTAAACTTGATTACATCATTCCAATTAATCATCATTCGTATTCTCCTTATTTTTTTTGAGACGGAAACAGGTCTAAGTAACAGCAGTTTCTTTTAATTAATTCTGAATGGCCTCAAATTGTTTTTGAATATGTTCCAAATCAGGTTCCTTTCTCATCCAATTCATTGCCTCGTCCTGATCTTCCATCCATCTATAAAACCAGGACACTCCCCATTTTTTATCGTAATAATTGGTCTGATGGTATGCTGGGTCATCCAAAGCTTCCTCTACCCCCACAAATTCATAGCCTTGATCTCCGAGTCTTTGATGATCGCCGGCAAATAGGCTTCATTGATGGAATTATCATGACATAGGTAGATCTGTGGTATCAACCTCCCGTATTTTTCCCCTGATAGGGCTTCAAAGAATTCAAATAAGGCCAGGGTCTGGGACACATATTCCTCCCCAATTGCGGCTGCTTTCGAGCGATCTCCTTGTTCAAGGAAATGCTCATACAAAGCATTATACATCCAATCCGCACTTTCCACTGTAAAAGGCATGATTTCAAACCCCAAGGACTCCAGCCGTGCTTTAAAGGCATTTTGCTGCAGGGAATCCTTCCCTAAGTCATTGAAAGGAAACCGAAAGTATTTCAAGTCTTTTCCATAATACCTGGCAAGCTCCCTGGAAATGCCCTCCCCTTTCACCACTTCCTGTTCCAAGTCCTCCACCGTCAATTCGGAAGACCTTTTATGGTTGAAAGAATGATTTCCTAAGGTGGTATAAGGCCTTTCTGTCCATTCCATTAGAAGGGAATAGTTTTTTGAAATGGAATCGGTTTTATAAATCAACCCCTCAATCACAAAAATTGAAATGGGAATTTGGATTTCATCCAACTTGGAAAGAAGTCCCAGTTGGAAGTCATCCTTTTCATACTTTTTGGTATTTGGAATATCATCAATGCTGATGGCTACTTTCTTTTGAGCTGAAACCGAGAAGGCAAGGATCAAGCAAAGCAAAAAGTAAGACTGTTTTTCCAGGGAAAAGAACATTCGACGGACATTGAACACCATACTCAAAATTAATATTTAACATGAAGTTTATGTAAAGAAACCAAAATCAGGTCCCCTTTTTCTATTTGAAAACTTATTTTTAAGGAAATAAAAACTGTTTACCATCCATGAAATTGTCCCTCACACTTTTCCTTTTAGCAATGCTCGTTCAAATTCCTTCTGGTTTTGCTCAAAAATCCTTCCATCAAAACAAAGTAATTGCCCACCGGGGCGCTTGGAAGTCAAAAGGACACCCACAAAATAGTCTTGCATCCTTGAATGAAGCGGTGTCTTTGGGTTGTGAGGGGTCGGAATTTGATGTTTGGATGACAGCGGATGGAATACTCGTGGTCAACCATGATGCAGACTTCATGGGAATGCCGATAGAAACCAGCACCTATGATCAACTGTTGTCCAAAACGTATGAAAATGGTGAAAAACTGGCGACGGTCGAGGAATACCTTGCCGAAGGCAAAAAGCAAAAAGGCACCAAACTGATTTTTGAAATCAAACCATCCAAAATTAGTGTGGCTAGATCGGAGGAAATAGCGATCAAATCTGTGAAAGCCGTTAAAAAAATGAAAGCCAGGAAATGGGTGGATTACATCACTTTTAGCTACGAAGGGGGACTGAAAGCCATTGAAACAGATCCTAAGGCAAACGTTGCCTATTTAAGCGGAGATAAAACCCCAAAAGAACTGAAGGAAGCAGGTTTTTTGGTTTTGATTACAATATTGGCGTATTAAAGAAAAACCCTCATTGGATTCAAGAAGCGCAAGAACTAGGGCTCACCGTCAATTCCTGGACGGTCAATAAAGTGGAAGATATGAAATGGCTGTTGGAACAAGGGGCAGATTTTATTACTACTGACGAACCGGCATTACTGCTGGAACTCATCCAATCCAAATGATATCCTTTTTTGGATTGAGCAAACCTATCTATGCTATTTTTTAGGTTTGCACCACTTATTTTTTGATGCATTTGTTCGGTCTATATTTTTTTATCACCCCTCTCAGGCCGCATTAAGGAAGGATTTTCGATTTTTTCAAATCCATTCGTCTACAGATAGCTGCAATTCGTCGATAGATAATTCAGTGTGACCGAATAGTTCAGTTTCATGGTTTTCAAAATGATGAAATTTGAAGAAAAAAGAGGGAAAGTCTTGCTATTAGAAGATGTTTTATTGGAGCAACTCAGATTTCAAAGGACCATAGAAATTCTGAAGCTCGGGATCGATCTAACCATTGCAAATAATGGCAAAGAAGGAATCAGCCTTTTGAAAAACGAAGAAACAATCCCTGACTTGATTTTAATTGACATCAATATGCCAGGGCAAAATGGAATTGAATTTTTGAAAGAACTTAAATCCATTTCCCATCTCAAAAATATAAGAACAGTTGCTTTCACCACATCCAATGATCCCCAAGTCATTGACATGTGCTACGAAAATGGAATCTCGAGTTTTATTCACAAACCTATGAATCCCAACCAATATAAAGAAACAGTAAAGTTGCTAATCACCTATTGGAAGTTAAACATCCGATAATAACAAAAAAGGAGAGTAAGTTGTTTGTCACCCAAGCCTTGCCCCTCACCAAAAAATCTTTATCAAAGATGACAAATCCAAACGACTTATATATAACCTACTCCGGATTTGCCAATAATGATCAAATCATTGATAGCTATGAATTGATTCATTCCTTGATAACTGAATTTGGGGGGCAGGCTTCCTTCCGTTTTCTGGTGGACCCCACACTCCCCATGATCAAGGGTGATCGTGATTTTATTATTGGGGTTTTTAAAGATTTTATTCTTAAAACCATTTCGGAATTCAAACAACATTTAGGGATCGTCAACGTCGTGCATATCAAAGACCCGAAATCCTGGATTTTTGCATTCTCCATTGACCAGAAATCCTCTGCAAACGAAAAACCATCAGCTCCTGAAATTATAGACCCTATTCAGGAATTTAACCTGGCCATTTCAAAAAAGGCATTACAGAATTTAAGTGAGGTACCCTCAGTAATAGCATATCTTTAAATAGAAAAATTATGGAAACTCCATCTTTACACTATCTGAAAGAGTTGTCTTGTGGAAATAGACTATTTGAGAAAAAAATCCTAAAGCTATTAATTGAGGAGTTGCCTATGGAGTATAAAACTTATAATCAGGCAATCAAATCCAATAATTATTTCTGGGCATCTGAAACCGTCCATCGAATCAAACATAAAATTGCCTTTTTCCAAATGCAAAACGCCCTAAATATCACTGAAAAGCATGAATCTGCATTAAGATCGGGAAAACTAAATTTTCAAGAAGAATTTCAGGATATAGTAACTAAAATACTTAAATTTCTACCTGAACGACCAGAGTAGACATGACCTGCATAATTGTTGACGATGAAAATGTGTCAAGAGAAATATTAAATTTTTTATGTGAAAAGGAGCCCGGTGTAGAAGTAGTTGGTAATTTTTCGAATGCGATGGATGCATTTCGTTTCCTCAATAAGGAAGATGTTGACCTGATTTTTTTGGATGTTCACATGCCAGGTTTTACAGGGTTTGATTTTATCCAAACCTTAAAAACCCTCCCTATGTCATCTTGACCACCTCAGATCAAAATTCTGCAATTAAAGCATTTGAATACGAAAGCATTATTGATTTTTTAACCAAGCCTATTGATCCCGATCGATTTAAAAAATCCGTCAAAAAGGTGTCTAAATTACTTGAATCAGGAAGTCCTGTTTCCAGTAACCCCAAAAAGCCTAAGGCCAGTAAAAATCAATTATTCATCAATATTGATAAGCGACTCATAAAAATCAATACCGAAGAAATTGATCTGGTAGAAGCAAGTGGGGACTATGTACTGATCAAAATGGAAAAAATGGATTATAAAGTACATACCTCATTGACAAAACTTAAAGAAAAATTGCCTTCAGATACTTTTTTCCAGGTTCACAGATCGTATATCATCAATCTTAAAAAGATCGTAGATATCCAAGACAATACGGTATTGATTCATAAATCAGTAATCCCTATCAGTAGATCCAAGCGAGGAGAACTCATGGGAAAATTAAACTTAATTTAAGTCCTGAGGCTTTAACTTCATCTAATACTATCTTCTTGAGACTGAATTTGATTAAGAATCATTTTAATCTCTTTTTCCACTTCAGTTAATTGATGCTCTAAAGAAGGTTTGTCCAGTAACTTAAGCTTTTCAATTTCAGCAGCCATTTCCGATAAATAAAACATCCCTGAAGAAACTGCTGTACCATATAATTTATGTCCTGCCTCTTTCAATCCTACCAAATCCTCAATCAGCAGTTTTTCCTTAAGGGCAGTAAAAGAAGTGGTCAATTCGGACTTTACAATCTTTAAAATCCCCTTCAAAATCTCCATATTATTATCCGTGTAAGCAATCAAGACTTCCTGATCATAATGACTTTTTGAGGATACTTCTGGTTCATCAAAGTCTAAAGAATCCAGCTTTTGAAGTGGTAACCATTTTTGAAAAATTTCATGAAGTGTCTCTTCTACTACAGGCTTCACCACAAAGTCATTCATTCCTGCCTCTAAACACTTCTCTCGCTCTCCCTTTACATTTCCAGCAGTCAATGCCACAATAGGTACCCGCTCTCCATTTTTTAAATCTCTTATTTTTTTGGTTGCTTCATAGCCATTCATCTCTGGCATTTGAACGTCCATCAAAATGATATCTGGCAATTCTTCTTCACAATATTCCAAAGCCTCTTTACCATTGACAGTCTTAATTAGAATTGCATTAGGAAAGGATCTCTTGATAATGGTTTCTGCCAGCATCATATTGACCATATTATCCTCCGCAACCAATACCTTATAATTCATGTCTTGTGAGGGAACTTCATTTTCTACCTTTTTCCCTAAATCAAATTCACTAGTATGAAGTCTCGAAAGTGCATGGTAGAAATCCTGTAATTTGAGTGGCTTAATCAAGCGATGTTTTACCCCTAATTCCTGGCATGCTTGTATGATTTTCTGATCATCTGAAGAGCTATGCAACAACATAATAGGCATGTCATCCAGATTATCCACAAAACTCTCTTTGATCTTTCGAATAGTTTCCAAGCCATCCATGAATGGCATATGGTAATCCATCAATACTACGTCAAACTTCTCTCCTTTTGATAAAAGTTGAAGAGCTTCAAAACCATTGGTAGCTTCGGTGGCATGAATGTTCTTCAACAACAACATCTGATTGACAATCAATCTATTATTATCATTATCATCCACTACCAACACATTTTTAATCTGATCTACATCAAACCATTCAATCGCTTCTCCCTGTTCCGTTTTGAAAGTGACATCAAAGAAAAATGTGCTTCCTTTTCCAACTTCTGATACCAATTGAAGTTTTGATCCCATTAAACCTAAAAGACTATTGGAAATGGTTAGACCAAGACCTGTTCCTCCGTATTTCTTAGTCGTGGAACTATCCTCCTGGGAAAATGCCTCAAAAATCTTTTTCTGTTTTGAAGCATTGATCCCGATTCCAGTATCTCGAACAGAAAAGCGGATTTTATTAAAATCACCTTCTGAATGAAGGTTTTCTATTTTCAATTCTATCTCTCCTTTTTCTGTAAACTTAGAAGCATTGCCCAGTAAATTCACCAATACCTGCTTTAATCTGACTGAGTCGGCATAGATAAATCTTGGTAAATCGGTTCCAATATTCAAAAGCATTTCCAAACCTTTGTTTTGAATTTGGTATGTGATGATATCCGTAGCTTGGGAACTCATTTCATAGAGGTCGCACTTTTCAATATCAATTTCCAGCTTACCTGCCTCAATTTTTGAAAAGTCCAGAATATCATTGATGATACTTAATAGAGCATTGGCAGACTGGTTGACGATCGATAGATATTGATGTTGGGTTTCATTTAAATTGGTTTTCAACACCAAATCTGTGAACCCAATCACGCCATTCAGTGGTGTCCTAATTTCATGACTCATATTCGCCAAAAATTCAGATTTGGCTTTACTCGCTTCTTCTGCCTGTAGCTTTGCATGTTTGAGCTCTTCACGCTGAGCAATCAAGGACGTGATGTTTTGGGTAAAAACCATCATCCCACCAATTTCTCCATTGTGAAGGAACCAAGGTCTCATCTCCCAGGATATATATCTTGGTTGTGTTTCCCCAGGAAATAAGATTTTCTCTTCCTTATTAGTTAACACTTCCCCACTTAATACCCGATTATAATTAGCGATTCTTTCTTCATTCATCAATTCACTAAAGAGATCATAATGTGAATTTCCTAAAACCTCTTCAGCTTTAAAGTCGTATTCTTCCTCCCATCTATTACTCACAGCAATATACCGCATGTCGGTATCTAACATGGCCACTGCTGCCGGAGTATGCTTCACAAATGCCGCTAGCCTGCTTTTTTCATTGATCAGATCAATCTCAATGTTCCGCTTCTCTGTAAAATCAATAGCTATTCCCAAATAACCGATACTTAACTGGTCGGGGTCTTTAATGGGAGTAACGACCAAAGAAACCAAACGCTCTTCTCCGTCCTTTCGAATGTAGGTCCAATCTCGTTGTTCAGAACCGTCTCTTTCCGGTCTGGCGATAAAGGTTTCAAATCCAGAAATAGGCCTACCGAATTCCTCCGAAAGTTCTTCCGCAACTTTCTCAACCTCTTCTTGGGAATGAATGATACTAGGAGTATGCTTTCCAACCATTTCTTCGGAAGAATAACCTAGCATCTTTTCAGCTCCCTTATTAAAAACGGTAATTACACCTTCTACATCTGTAGCAATCACACTTACTTCCGAAGAGGCATTAAATACGTCATCTAATACTTTCCTGGCTCTGGAAGCCTCCAATTCAGCTCTTTTTGTTTCATCAATATCCTGAAACGTCCCAAACAGCCTTACACATTCCCCGTTTTGAAATTCTGGCTTTCCAATTGCTCTAACCCAGATTTCCTTTCCTTTATAGGTAATCAATTGCAAATCCAAACTCCATGGAGTCCCATGTTGGATTGCTTCTTCCAAGGCTTTGGTAATCTTATACCTACTCTCTCCCTCTTTGTAAAATTCAATTCCTGTTGTAATATCCGGTACAAAGTCCTCAGGAACTTCGTGGATCAGCCTAGTAACGGGTGTCCAGGATATTTTCTGATGTACCAAATCAAAGTTCCAACCTCCTACCCTGGCTACTTTACCAGTCTCCTCCAGCATCTGCTTGGTCTCTTTGAGGTCCTCTTCAAGCTTGGCCCTCGTAGTAATATCTATTGCATTACCGATCACATACTGAGATTCATCAACTCCACTTTTTTCAAGGACATTATTGAACAACCAAGTTCGGATAGTCCCATTTTTATGCATCGTCAACATTTGACCGCTGGCTTTTCCGTTTGTGGAAATGGCTTTTAAATACCCATTTACCTCATGATGTCTTTCTTGAGGTACGATATCAAATAAACTTCGAGAAAGTATCTCTTCAACGCTATATCCCAATATTCCTGCCCCTGAAGAGTTTACAGAAAGGAAATTTCCTTCTAAATCATGGGTACACATCAAACCTTGAGAATTTTCAAAGAAAACTCTCAATTTCTCTTCACTCTCTGCCAATTTTAATTCGCGAGTTCGTTCATTGGTGATATCTCTCCCTATAGCGAATATGCTTCCTGTTTCAGGCTCTGGAGAAGCTGTCCATTGTAAATATTTAAAGGTACCTTCACTGGTATTAAATCGATGGGTGAAATTGATGGTGGGAAGTCCTTCTGAAAGTTTTTCAATTTCTTGTTGAGTCTTCTGTAAATCCTCTGGGAAAATCATTTCAAAGAATGATTTCGTTAATAGAGTCTTCTCATCCCAACCCAAGATTTTCTGAAATGAAGGGCTTACTTTTTAAAAAATCCATCTACTCCAGCAAGACATACCAAGTCTGAGGATAACTGGAATAGCTTTTCAAAATGATCAAGTTCTATATTCTTTTTTCGATCCTTCAATAAACTCTGCAATCCCCCAAAAGCGTCATCAGACTGGATTTTTGATCCTCATTGATCTCAACCACCTGATGGTTTAACATTGCCAAAGCTCCTAAAACATAACCTTCTTGGTCCTTTATTGGACAAGCAGCATAGTATTCAAAACCCCTTTCTTTTAAAGAAGCTGGAAAGTTTTCATCCCCTGAATTGAATGATATAAACGAAGTTTCTTGGTGAGCACCAAAAATTGAATTTAAATCCAGTGACTCTATCGCATCAATATCCCCAAAAACTGATTTTATGAAGGTGTTTTTCTCTTCAAAAAAATAGATCAAGGCAACAGGCACATTACATAGCTTACTGGCAAGTTTTGCAATTCCATCAAATTCTTTCTCTTTTTCAGTAGTTAAAATCTGATAACTCTTCAATGAGTTTATTCTGGAACTATCTCCAAGTAGAGATGGGGTATTCATCATTTTTGAGGGATTACAATAAACTAATCAAGAGGTTGGCCGGGTTGTTTTCCTCTTAATTACCAAGTAAATTATCAGGCTAATTTTACATTAAAAAGTCTAAATTCTTAAAATTTTAAGGGAAAATAATCAATATTTTTTAACACAAGATTTCACCATATCATTTCTAGATTATACGCTTACAATTATGTATTTCACCTAAATAAATCACTAAGTTCTTTGCTAGAAAGAAATATTGTTTCACCCCCAATTTTTTGATCGCACCACAATTTCAGGATAATTTCAATCTATATTCCTTATATTTCTTCTGATAAAATCAACCCAATAGATAGCCAAATTTTCAATTATGAAATCTTCTTTTAAAGTTAAGCTATTCAGCTTATCACTTTTTATTGTCTTTTCTACTTCAAGTTTCATTTTCGCCCAAAACTCTAAACCCAATTTCATCATCATTTTTACTGACGATCAGGGTTATGGAGATATAGGGATCTTTGGACATCCCACCATCAAAACTCCAAACTTGGATCAAATGGCCATGGAGGGACAAAAGTGGACCAATTTCTATGTGGCAGCAAATGTCTGTACCCCCAGCCGATCTGCAATTATGACGGGAAGACTTCCAGTAAGAACCGGGATGTACAGCAACACCAGAAGGGTTCTTTTTCCAGACTCGGATGGAGGACTACCAAGTTCCGAAAACACCATCGCAACCTTGCTAAAAACCACTGGCTATGCCACCAAAGCAATCGGGAAATGGCATTTGGGTCATCTGCCCCCTACCTCCCCACGAACCATGGATTCGACTCTTACTTTGGCATCCCGTATAGCAATGACATGGACCGAATCAACGATGTTTCCGCTAAAGAGGCCTTCGCAAATCCAAAATACAATTATTTCAACGTTCCCCTGATGAGGGACACGGAGATTGTGGAAAGACCCGCCGACCAAAATACGATCACCAAACGCTATACAGAAGAAGCCATTCAATACATCCAGGAAAATAAAGACCGGCCCTTCTTTATCTATCTGGCTCACTCTCTCCCCCATGTGCCATTATTTGCAAGCCAAGGATTCTTAGGAAGCAGTGAAAGAGGATTATTTGGAGATGTCATTGAGGAAATTGATTGGAGCGTGGGGCAGATCCTAACAACACTTAAAAAAGAAGGCTTAGATACCAACACCTACGTGGTCTTTACTTCAGACAATGGTCCTTGGCTTGTTTACAATGAACAAGGGGGAAGCAATGGAGGCCTTTTCGGGGGAAAAGGCACTAGTTATGAAGGTGGAGTCCGTGTGCCCACTATCATTTGGGGCCCCGGAAATGTGGAACCAGGGGTCGTATCAAAAATTGGAAGTACCCTGGATTTGTTGCCTACCTTTTGCAGTTTATCCAACACAGTCAAACCAAACGATCGGGTTTATGACGGGTTTGACTTAAGCCCTGTATTGGCAGGAAAAGATGAAACCCCAAGAAATGAAATGTTTTATTATCATGGAGATCGATTATTTGCCGTAAGAAAAGGGGATTACAAACTCTATTTTTACCAAAACAACCCCATGGGCTATCCTGCCAAAGTCGAAAAACTGGATACGCTTCAACTCTTTAACTTGGCCCATGACCCTTCCGAGAGGTTTAATATCGCTTCGGAAAACAGTCAAATCATTGAGGAAATCCAAGCCTTGATCCAGACACATCAATCCAATATGACCTTTGGTCCTACACAATTGGAAAAACGAATTGAAATGGATTAAGTACTGATTCGTTTCTTAGGTATGGGAGTATTATTTGGACGTGTCAAGGCTGTTTAGCTTTGACACGTTTTTTTGGTATGCTTCCTTCTTTTGGATTCTCCTATACTACTTACTGCTTTCCAAAAGGATACTCACTTTAAAAAAGCACTTCTAAAAAACTCGTTCTATTTTTATTTAGATTTTTTCTAAACAATTGTTTTAGAATTAATCTAAATAAATAACTTTGCAGTCGAAATCAATTACCCAATCAACTATAAAATGATGAAGTTTTTAAAAAGCCCTCAATTCCTTTTGGGGTTAACCCTATTAGCTGCAACCTCTTGTGAGAATGAAACCACAGAACCCAACCTTCGATCTGAAATAGGCTATGGTGAACTGAACGCCACCGAGGCCTACTCCACTCAATTTTTGGATCAATCTGGAAATTCAACGGTGGATCTAACTGAAGGTACTATTTCATTAAGCATGTTTCAGTCGATGGATAATTACATAAAATCCAGCGTCAGTACTAATTCAAGAATTGATCAAAGCCTTTTATCAAACCTCTTCAACAATACTGGATCTTCTTTTACACAAATAGAGGTAAAAGGAGGCTTATTCAATGCTTCTGACCTGGTTAATTCTGAAGTTAGTATAAGTGAAAGAGTGGCTCCATCCAGGTCACAAGCTGAAATTCTAGCCACCCAGGCCTATTTTGAATCCCTATTTGAGGAAATAGATGCAAACAGTTTATCCATCAATGAAGAAGCATCCATCAACCAAGCAGGTAAACTTGGAAGTTACCTGTTAAATGACAAGGGGATTGAAGTAGCACAGGTCATTCAAAAATCTCTTTTAGGGGCATTCCAGTTGGACTTTATAGGAAATGTCCTTCTAAACGCTGGGCTGAATGCGGATAACTCAACACTTGTTTCGGATAAAAACTATACCCAACTGGAACACAATTGGGACTTGGCCTATGGCACACTTACGCTGAACCCTATCTATTTAGAAGGATTTTCTGATACTGAAAAAGGTCCTGTTTCTGAATTCGGAGCAGGAGCTTACATCTGGGAATATAATAAAAGCGGCTATGCGAAAATCTATCCTGCATTTCTGAAAGGAAGAGCTGCCATCGTCAACAACGACTTGGCTGAAATGGAAAACCAGGCGCTTATCATCAGACAGGAATTCGAAAAATCAATTGCAAATGCAGCCCTTGGCTATTTGGGTAAATGGAGATCCAGTACCACAGAAGAAAAAAGAGCACATGCAATCGGTGAAGCCTTGGGATTCATTTATTCACTGAGATTTGCCAGTACTTATCAAGCAGATGCAAATTTCTCTGATTCTGTGATCGCTGCTCTAATCAATAGTGAAAATGGTTTCTGGGATATAGATGCAGCTAAAATCAATGCTGCAGAAGCTGCCATCAAATCAAAATTCAACTTGTAAGAATTCATATCATCAGGCCGGAGGAGTTCCGGCCTTTTATTCCACCTTAAACACATTGGAGATGAATTACGGAAAGTACCCTATTATTCTCTTTTTGTTGGCTTTGCTTTTCGGTTGTGTTGACTCAACTGATGATCAGGATGTTCCTGAAGAAAACAGCGATCGAAAAGAAATGCTGAAGTTTTGGGCAGAGGAAATGATCATTCCTTCATATACAGCCTTTGATCAAGACCTGCAAAACATGGTAATCAGTGCCGATCAATTTGTGAACAGCCCCACTGAGTCCAACCTTCAAGCGTTAAGAAATACCTGGGTGCAGGCCTATGTTTCCTGGCAACATGTAGAATTATTTGAAGTAGGTCCTGCGGAAAAATATACCTTAAGGAACTTTTACAACATTTATCCCACCAATGTTTCAGGAATTGAATCCAACATCGGTTCCTCCACATTGAATTTGAACCTTCCCTCTACCTATGACCAGCAGGGATTTCCAGCCTTGGATTACCTGATCAATGGTGTGGCAGAAGAGGACAGCAAAATCCTGGAATTTTATACAAACTCAGACAAGGGCGAAGATAGACGTGCTTACCTGAACGCGCTGGTTACCAGAATGGAAGTACTACTCAATCAGGTAATCACAGATTGGAATGGTCCTGCCAAAGAAGAGTTCATTTCAAAGACTGGATTGGATATAGGTTCTTCCACAGCTTCCATGGTCAATGCTTATGTGCTTTATTATGAAAGACATGTGCGTAGCGGCAAATTTGGTATTCCTTCCGGAGCAACTTTGGCAAGTTCCGGCACCCCAAACCCAGAAAAAATTGAAGCTTTTTATAAGCAGGACATCTCTCTTCAATTGGCGAAAACTGCCCATCAGGCATTCACCGATTTCTTTAACGGGAATGCCAATGGCAAACATGGTCCTTCCCTGAAATCCTATTTGGTAGCCATCGGCGCCAAAGACCCAAGTACAGGGAAATTATTGTCTGAATACATCAATGAACAATTGACAGTCATCAGCAATCTCCTCAATGGATTATCCGAAAACCTATACCAGCAAATCATCACGGATAATGACTCCATGATCCAAGTGTACCAGGAAATGCAAAAAGCTGTAAGACTTCTGAAAGTAGATATGACTTCAGCAATGAGTATTACGATCACTTACTCGGATAACGATGGTGACTGATTTGAAAACAAGGTTTTCATCTTATTTAAACCAAACATCTTCTCCAGCAGCCTTAGTTGTTTTCAGAATGATGTTTGGTTTATTGATGTTTCTAAGCCTCTTGCGATTTTGGCTTAAAGGCTGGATACACCAATTATATATTGCACCAAAACACCATTTTAGCTACTACGGATTCGAATGGGTACAACCGGTGGGGCAATATACTTACCTCCTTTTTTTAGTAGGGATGATTGCTGCTTTGTTGATAAGCATAGGCCTTTACTACCGATGGGCTGCCCTCCTCTTTTTTTAAGCTTCACCTACATTGAATTGATGGATAAGACGACTTATCTAAACCATTATTATTTTATTTCCCTCTTAAGCTTCTTATTGATTTTTCTTCCTGCAAATGCCTACTTTTCTGTAGATGCCTGGAGGAAACCCAGTCTCAATTCTTCCAAAATCCCCTCTTGGTGTACTGATTCCATCAAGTTCATGGTCATCATTCTTTATTTTTTTGCAGGATTGGCAAAACTCAACAGTGATTGGCTGTTTTTAGCTCTGCCCATGAAGATTTGGTTACCGGCAAAAAATGACCTTCCTCTGATCGGAACACTATTGAATGAAACTTGGGTTGCATACCTCTTTAGTTGGATCGGATGTATCTATGATTTAAGTATTGGATTTCTCTTGCTCTATACTCCTACCAGGAAATTGGCCTACGCCTCTGTCATTGTATTCCACCTGCTCACTTCTTTGCTTTTTCCGATAGGAATGTTTCCTTATATCATGATAGGTACGGCACTGATTTTTTCTCCCAGGACTTTCACCTTCGCATCATTCATAAAATTGGAGGAATACTGCATGCCTCTTCCTCCTTTTTAAATCCCCAAAGATCTTTCAGCTATTCCAAAAATTTGACTAGTCTATTAACTGCCTTTTTGATCCTGTTCTTTGCCATTCAAATCCTCCTTCCCTTCAGATATTTCCTATACCCGGGAGAATTGTTCTGGACCGAAGAAGGATATCGGTTCAGTTGGAGGGTGATGCTGATTGAAAAAATGGGATCTGCCACCTTCTTGGTCAAAGGGGAAAACGGAGAAATCAAGGAAGTGGATAACAAGGAGTTTCTTACTCCCCAGCAAGAAAAGATGATGGCAACACAACCGGATATGATACTGGAATTTGCCCATATCCTACAACATCATTTTGAAAAAACAGGAATTGAAAATCCACAGATCTTTGTGGACAGTTATGTTTCCTTAAATGGAAGAATCGGAAAAGCATTGGTTGACCCAACAATTGACCTTTCCAAAGAAAAAGAATCGCTCGCTCCAAAAAACTGGATTTTAAAATTTGAAGATGAAATTAAAGGTTTTTAATACATTCCTAATAGGGTTATTTCCAATGTTCTTGGTGGCTCAATCCAAATTGAGCGGTACCATCAGATCATCTGAAAACAACCAGGCTGTTTCTTCCTGCATCGTCTATTTAAATGATGGGTCAAAATTGGTAGAAGCCTCTTCCAAAGGTGAATTCTATTTTGAAAACCTGGCCAATGGCTCCTATACCGTTCATTTCACCAGCGAATTTTTTGAGTACAAGAAAATTCAGGTGTCCATTGCAAATAAAGACCAGAACCTGGAAGTGTTTCTTGACCCTAAAAGCATGAATCTGGCGGAAGCGGTGGTCACAGAATCCGCATCAGATTTTGGCCTTTCCGGATGAACGCGGTGGATAACATGGGCCTGTACGAAGCCAAAAAATCAGAAGTGATCCTGCCTGAAAATATGACGGCCAACCTGTCTACCAATAACGCAAGACAGGTCTATTCCAAGGTAGTAGGATTAAATATTTGGGAAAATGATGGAGCCGGTCTTCAGTTAAGCATTGGAGGAAGAGGGTTGGACCCTAACCGCTCCTCCAATTTCAACACCCGGCAAAATGGGTACGATATCAGTGCGGATGCACTAGGTTATCCTGAAAGCTACTACACTCCACCTTTGGAAGGAATTGGTAAAATACAGATTGTAAGAGGGGCAGCCTCCCTGCAATATGGAACTCAATTCGGAGGACTGGTGAATTTTCAGATGAAGCGTCCGGTGGAACATAAAAAATGGAATTAACCGCCCGGCAAACCCTTGGTTCATTCGGCTTCTACAATGCCTTCACCAGTCTTAGCGGGACCCATAAAAAATTCAGCTACTATACCTTTTTTCAATACAAAAAAGGGAATGGTTGGAGACCCAACTCTGAATTTAACAGCTATAATTTCTATACCAATCTTAATTACCAAGTCACAGAAAACACCAAAGTAGGTATTGACATCACGAAAATGACCTACCTATCCCAACAGCCTGGGGGTCTAACCGATGAGATGTTTGAACAAGACCCAAGACAAAGTAATCGATCAAGAAACTGGTTCAATGTGGACTGGAATTTATATGCTTTCCATTTGGACCATAAATTCAACCAGAATAATTCGGTCAATCTTAGATTCTTTGGATTGAATGCCAATCGCTATTCCGTTGGTTTCAGACCCAATAGGGTGGCCACCATAGACGATAATTCCGAAAGGGATCTTATCAAAGGTGATTTTGAAAATTGGGGCACTGAGTTTCGATACCTCAAAAGGTATTCGCTGGGCAACATCCAATCCATAGGAATCACCGGAATCCGTTATTACCATGGATATAACCATAGTACGCAAGGGTTTGGCAGTACTGGGTCAGATGCTAACTTTAATTATTTGCCAGGGGAAGACAACCTGCTCAATGACTATGAATTTCCAAACAAAAACCTCTCCCTGTTTTGGGAAAATATCTTCTTCCTAAATGATAAACTATCCATTACTCCCGGGGTCAGGTTTGAAAACATCAAAACTTCAGCGGAAGGCTATTATGCGGTCGTTTATAGAGATCTGGCAGGGAACATTCTTGAACGAAATGTGGTGGAAGAATCCAGGAAAAATAACCGGAGCTTTCTGTTGGGGGTGTAGGCCTGAGTTTCAAGCCAAACGAGAAATTGGAGGCCTATTCCAACATTTCGCAGAACTACCGTTCCATCACATTTAGTGATATGCGGATCTCCAACCCTTCCGCCACCATTGATCCGGACCTGGAAGATGAAAAAGGTTACTCCATCGATCTTGGAATCCGTTCTGATCAAAACAGGTTAATCAATTATGACCTGAGTCTCTTCTACTTGAACTATAACAACAGAATTGGGGAAGTCCAGTATTATGATGAAAGCAATCGGGTATTAAGACAGCGAACCAATATCGGTCAGGCCATCATCAGTGGCTTTGAGAGTTATGTAGAATGGGATTTCCTATCTACTTTATTCCCTGAAAATGTGTCATGGAGGGGCACTGTATTTAGTAACCTCGCAATCATTAACTCCACCTATAAAGCCAGCGATATCAATGGAATTGAAGGTAATGAGGTAGAATTTGTCCCAAATATTAATTTCAAAACCGGACTTTCTGTTGCCTATAAAAACTTTAAATCTTCCCTTCAATTCAGTCATCTCAGTGATCAATTCAGTGATGCCACCAATGCCATCGATGGGGGTGTTTCAGCAGTGGTCGGTTTAATTCCTGCTTATTCCATCATGGATTTCAGTTTATCCTATGAGTACAAAAAATTGAAGTTTGAAGGATCTGTCAACAATTTGACCAATGCGATTTACTTTACCAGAAGAGCGACAGGGTACCCTGGTCCTGGTATTTTACCCTCAGATGGAAGGGGAATTTATTTAACTGTACAGTTTCAACTCTAGTCAACTATTAGCTAGGCTTTACTCTGATTTATTCAGACACAAAAACAGCCGATTTTTTACAAAATCGGCTGTTTGTTTTTTTAATATGTAATTAATTCAACGTCCAATAGTCCTTCATGACTACCGCTTCCTTGGTGGATGATTGACCATTCATTTCAACCTCCACGGTGTAAGTACCAGGGTTCACGGTACGGGTAATGAATCTCATCGATTCAATTCTCCTCTGGATGTCTTCCTCTTCCATTCCAAATCCACGGAACCGTTCAGCGGTTTGATCCAACTGCTTCTGGGTCCGCTCTCCTGTAACTTCCTCAAATTCCCAAACAAACTTATTTAAGCCCGCTTTTGAATCTATAGATTTGGTGAAAATCTCTTTGGCACCTTTATAGATTTTAATCGTTGCTTGACCCGCATTCTTGGCGTAGAATTGAATATGGTTACCTGGGCTTCTGCTCTCTCCATCAAAGTTGGTATAAGCAGTCACATTGCTCAAACCTTCGATGTATTGCACGGCAGGTTGGATATCAAATAAAGTCAATTCCGTATCCAGCACAGTTTGATCCAATCCCTGAAGAGGACTGATATCCGCGATAAAAATACCTCTACCATGGGTAGCAACCACCAGTTCATTTTCTCTTGGGTGAATCACCATATCATAGGCCGGATTACTTGGCATATTGGTCATGAACCTGGTCCAATTGGCTCCCCCATCGATACTTGCATAGGTTCCCAATTCTGTTCCCACAAATAATAAATCGGGATTTTTAGAGTCCTCTCTGATGACATTTATTCCTCCTGCTGGGATACCCGCGGCAATAGAAGTCCAGGTTTCACCCCAATCGGTTGTTTTGTATAAGAATGATGAAAAGTCATCTCTTCTCATTCCATTATAAGAAAGGTAAGCGGTACCCGGATAATGTGCAGAAGCCTCAATTCTTGTTACCCAATACTCCGGATTGTTTGGAATGTTCTCATTTAATAAGGTCCAGGTTTTTCCACCATCTCTCGTTACTTGGACGTTTCCATCATCCGTACCTGCCCAAAGCTCATTGGGGTCCAATGGAGATTCCTCCAATGTGGTAATCGTTCCATACTGGATATTTCCGGTTCCCAATGCCTTGATAGAATCATTTTTAGATAAGTCAGGACTGATTTCAGTCCAATTTTCGCCTCTGAAACTGGATCTTAGCACCTTGTTGCCTGCATGATAGATCACATCTGTATCATGTTGTGAAACCACGATAGGTGAATTCCAATTCCAGCGCATCTCTCGTGCCCCAGAATACCGGATGCTCTTTGATTCACCTGTTTCCAGGTCCAAGCGTTGAATTGGTCCAAATTGAGACTCGTTATACAGGTATCGATTATTGGATCGATCAATCACGTTATACATTCCATCTCCTCCTCCTACTCTTTGCCAAGCTTCAAAAGGAATGGAGCTTCCGTCTTTCATGGAACTTGGACCTCTCACAGAACCATTGTCCTGTAATCCTCCATACACATTATACGGATAAGCCATGTCCACATCTACCGCATAGAACTGAGCCAAAGGCAATTCATCCGGATGATACCAGGTCGCCCCTGCATCATAGGTGATGCCCATTCCATGGTCGTAGCCAAGCAACATATGCTCGGAATCCGCCGGGTCAATCCACATCGCATGATTGTCCCCTCCAAATCTGAAAGGCATTCCCCAGGTTTTACCCCCGTCTTTGGTTTCCCAAACACGAATTCCCAGGACATACACATGGTCCTCATCGTTCGGATCCACGATTACCTGTTGATAGTAATAGGAAGGGTATCCTCCTACATCCTCCCCTTCTGGGCTTATTTTTCTCCAGCTTTCACCTCCATCATCAGATCGATACATTTCTGTTCCAGCTGTTTTTTGATCGTTGCCCAGAGGAAGTCCGATCTCAAGCATTCTTTTTCTTTCTTCCTCAGAAATCCCTTCCACATTGACGTTCTCAACATTGGCATAGACCACATTTGCATTGTTAGGTGCATAGGCAAGACCTATTCTACCTAAAAATCCACCGGGGAACCCATTGCTTAGCTTATTCCAGGACTTCCCTCCATCCGTGGATTTGTACACCGCACTTCCTTCTCCCCCTTCATTGAAAGTCCAAGGTCTTCTGATTTTATCATAGGCCGCAGCGATCAGGGTATTTGGATCTTCAGGACTCATGATTACATCCACCACTCCAATATATTTCCCGTCTTCACGCTGGATATCCAACACCTTTTTCCAGGTTTTACCTCCATTGGTTGTCTTGTAGAGTCCTCGCTCTTCATTCTCAGAATACAAATGGCCCAAAGCGGCCACGTAGACCACGTCAGAATCTGTGGGATCTATGACGATTCTGCCAATATGATGGGACTCTGGAAGCCCCATGTTTGTCCAGGTCTTTCCGGCATCCTTAGATTTATAAATCCCATCTCCCCAATAGGAACTTCTGGAGTTGTTTGCTTCTCCGGACCCCACCCAAACCACATCGGGATTTTTTTGGTCAACGGCTACCGAACCAATGGAAATCACTGATTCATTGTCAAAAATAGGAGTCCAGGACTGTCCATTGTTCACGGATTTCCAAAGTCCCCCTGAAGCAGTAGCTGCATAGATTACTTTCGTTGAATTGGCCACTACTGCGAATTCAACATAACGACCTCCTTGCCTGGTAGGACCTATTTCCCTGAATCTAATAGCCTCCACGACTTGGTCAGGGATTTTCTGCGCATGAGCATTGGGAAGTGAAACCGCTGAAATTAACAGTCCCATTGCCAAAACACTCTTTAATTTTTTTGTAGATTGTTTGATCATAGAATTAAGGTTGTGCCACTTAAATTAAGGTAAAAAGCAAGCACCACAAAACCCCATGAACTCAATTATGTAAGTGGTGGGAATGCACGGCTTTTTGGCAATGCCAACCGGAAATCCCGGACTAAATACAAGATAAGCATGGCTATTCTTTGATTTTTTTGAAAAGGACTCCTTCCTTTTGAATCCGATAGCCCCTGACTTTCCCCACGCTATCACGCTCAAAATAAACCAAATCCCCATCCACATCAGAAAAGATATTTTCTGATTCAAAGAACAGCGGGAATTTCACCCCCTTGATGATCGCATGCAAATCAGGAGAATGATCCACTAAAACAAATTCCAAAGTCGCTCCCTCCTTGTATTCAAAGACTCCCGTATAGTCTGACAAGCCAAAATCGGTATGCAGAAATTCATAGGGATCTTCCTCCGTTAAAATCAACCCGTCTCCCGGAACCCAGTTGTCATACTCCATATAAAATGCAGTCCGCTTCGCCTTGGTCAGCCCCTGGAATTTGGCTACCAAATGCAAAGCCCCATCTATTCCTGCAGAAATCCCGGCAGTGGTGACCACCTTCCCATTATCTACAAAACGAACATCCTTCCGGACATCTATAGTTGGATAATTTTCTTCCAGGTTGTCTAATGCGTCATGAAAAGTAGTGGCCGTTTGACCATCCAGTATCCCGGACTCCGCCAATAAAAACGCACCCGTACAAACAGAAAAATAATAGTCAGTATCCACTTGCTTTTTGATCCAATCAATCACCGCAGGATCTTTGTAGGCGCTGGCAGCATTCCCTCCGAAAAAAGCAAGTACATCCGCTTTGGGGGCATCTTCAATGGAATAATCAGGGGTCACCTTTAAAACGCCTTGTGATTTTATGGGATTTTTGCTTTTGGAAACAGTAAATACCCGATAGCCGGCATAAGAAAATACTTCCAAAGGGCCGGCAAAATCCAACACCTCTACTCCATCCTGAAGGTAAAAGGCAATTGTTTTTACCTCCTCTTTACGAATCAAAGGCATGTGACAATGAGGGCAAATACCCGGTTCCTCATAAACTAGGGAATCACATGCAGCTCCACATGGGGGACAAATGTACTGGGAGGGGTTATTGGAAAATCCTGGAACGAATAACATCAAACTTAAAAGAAGGGATAAAATAGGTTTGAGCATGATTCTTTTTTCTCAAAGCTACCTTAGCCATGGGCAAATCGAAAGGACAAAACAACTCACTATTGGGACAATTGATGGGGTAAAAACCCTTCAAATTTCCTGATAAGTTAACGAAGTTGATTGCTGCTTTTTAACCCGCAGCTGGTGCTGATCACCTCCAACTTCTGACCACTTGCCAACATTTTCACCGCTTTTTCCACCCGTAGTTTATCTCGATACTCCCCCAGGGTGATTCCTGTGGTCTTTTTGAAATTCCTGCTTAAACTTCTTGGGCTCATGCAGGCCTGTTCCCCCAATCTTTCTAAGCTCAGATCCTGATCAAGATTCCCTGCCATAAAATCCTGGATTTCATGGATCCGGGTATCCAGGTGGTTTCGGAACTGAAGGAACACACTCAATTGAGGGTCTTCTTTGGACCTTCTCACATACAAAACCAATTCCTTTGCAACCTTCATGGCCAGAATGGGCCCATACATTTCTTCCAACACATACAAAGACAAATCAATCCCGGAGGTAACCCCCGCGCTGGAATAGATATTCTCATCTTTGACAAACAACCGATCCTCCAACCAGCTGGTCTTTGGGAATCGCTTTTGAAATTGTTTCAGGTATTTCCAATGGGTGTTACAGCTTTTCCCTTCCAGAATCCCGGAAAGCGCCAGGATAAAGGTCCCGGTACAGACAGAACAAATCTTGGCTTTTCGGTCATGTTGCTGCTTTAACCATTCCAAAAATGGGACAGCGGCTTGTGCAAATTCCCTACTCAGAAGAAGTTCGGAATCAATCCCAGGAATAAACACCCAATCCTCCGAGTGGAGCTGAAAGTCAACAAAGTCCACCAGTCAAGAAAGAGCAAGCCCCGCACTTGATTGCTGGGTTTCCCTCTTTCTGTGCTGATAAAGTAAGTCTCCAAACCCGACTCCATCATTCCTGCCTCGTAAAAAGCATGGATTGGACCACTGATATCCAACAAATGAACTTGGGGAGGCACCGCAAAAAAGACCCGCTTTACTTTTTCCATGGTCCTAACCTAAGCTTTTATAAAGAATTTTGACAGGCTATTGGAATGAAAAAACAGGTAAATGAGGATTTCAATCCAAGGAAGCCCACCCCAAAAAGGGAGCATTTCAGATCAACTAGTGATCCTTCGCTTCTCTGATGCTATTTTTTTCCTTTCCCCCATCCATTCAACCCTAAACCCTTGCCAAAGTCCATTCAACATTTTTTTTGTAAAATTAATCTTATCCCTATTTGGATTAAATCTAAATAAATCTACTTTTGTCATGTATTTATAATTGATCTAAATAATGATAAGGAAAATAATTCTGGTATTCTTGGCAGGGGCCCTGGTGTCATGTGGATCTCCTGAACAATCCAAAAAGGTGAACACGGATCAACCCTCCAAAAAAATAATTACAGCCGGAGGCACGATCACGGAGATGGTGAACGCATTAGGCCATGGGAATGAAATCATTGCAACGGACTTAACCTCAACCTATCCGGAAGCGATGAAGGAATTGCCTTCCATCGGCTATAGGAATCAGATAAAAGCAGAAGGGATTTTAGCTTTTGGGCCTGATTTGGTCCTGATAGAAGAGGGTTATTTAGCTGCAGATGTCATAACCCAACTAAAAGCTGCCCAGGTTGAACTGGAGGTGTTTACCAAACCCAAGTCCATCGCAGAGACCAAAACCCTGATCACAGCGCTTTCTGAATTTTTTCAGGAAAAGGAAAAGGGACTCCAACTCATTTCAGAAATAGAGGATGATTTAGAGCAATTAAACGGGTTTTTAGCCACCCAAGATCGCAAGCCCAAAGCTTTGTTTGTCATGGCAAGGGGACCGGAAACCCTATTCATGGCTGGAGAAAAACTTTTGCTTCTGAGATGTTTAAACTGGCTCAGTTAGAAAGTACAACTACTGGCTTTGATGAGTTCGCTCCTTTAAGTCCCGAATCCTTACCCTCATTAAACCCAGACTTTATTGTGCTTTTCACATCAGGTATCCAAAGTTTGGGCGGATGGGAAGGCTTATCAAAAATTCAGGGAATGGATCAAACTACCGCCTTCCAGAAAAACCAAGTTATTTCAATGGATGGTCATTACCTGTCCAGCTTTGGACCCCGTGTAGGGAAAGCTGCCTTGGACCTTGCTAAAGCTGCCAGACCCTAATGCTGATTTCAACGTCACATAGGGATAAGTCCAAGTGGCAAAACCTCATCCTGTTGGCTTTTGCGCTCTCCTTGACTGTATTACTTGTCCTCTCCCTCTCTCTGGGAGCCTATTCCATTTCCCTATCACAAAGCTTTTCCATTTTGATGGATCAGGTAGGCATTCGTATTGGGTCACATCACATACAGCAGGAAAATGTGCTGCTTCAGATCAGGTTACCCAGGGTAATGATGGCTACCCTAGTAGGAGGAGGATTGGGAATTGCCGGGGCCTCCCTACAGGGAATGTTCAGGAACCCCTGGTAGAACCCGGTTTAATCGGAGTCAGTAGCGGAAGCGCACTCTTCGCGGTCATCTTCATGGTATTCATCCCTGTCTCGTCCGGCCTGTTCGAAGCTTTGCAACTCGTAGGACTGCCCTTGTTCGCATTTTTGGGTGGATTATTACATGTCATCGGGGTCTATCAACTTTCCAAAAGCCAGGGAAAATCTGAATCGGGAATGTTGATATTGGCAGGTGTTGCCATCAATGCTTTAGCAGGGGCCTTGATTGGACTCGTGCTATTCTTTGCGGATGATACGGCCTTAAGAAGTTTTACCTTCTGGAGCTTGGGGGACCTGGGAGGTTCCGTCTGGAATAAAATCCCAATCAGCATCCTATTTATCGGGGGCCCTTCCCTCTTGCTGCTCTTCCAACATCAAGCCTTGAATGCGCTGGCTCTTGGAGAGCAAGAAGCCTTTCATATGGGGGTCAATGTGCAGAGAATCAAGCTGCTGCTTTTAATCTGCTGTGCATTAATTGTAGGAACCGGAGTATCCATGGTAGGAATGGTCGGCTTTGTTGGATTGGTGGTTCCCCACCTGATCCGGATTCTTTTTGGGGCTGATCATCGACTCGTCTTACCGGGATCCTTTCTGCTTGGCGCCATCTTGATGAATGTCGCAGACCTGATTGCCAGAATCATCGTAATCCCTGCAGAGATGCCCATTGGGGTCATTACCGCTTTAATCGGAGCACCATTCTTTATCTGGTTGATTTTTAACCTAAACCATTCCAAAACCTATGCTTAGAGCTTCAAACATTCATTTTTGCATCAAAAACAGGGCGATAATAGATCAGATGAACCTGGAATTGAATCCAGGGGAAATCCTGGCAGTCTTAGGCCCGAATGGGGCAGGGAAATCCACTTTATTCAAATTCCTATCCGGAGAAATCGCTTGTAGGCAAGGTACTGTTTCTTACAATGGAAAATTGGTTCATCACCTCAAACTAAAACAATTGGCGGAGATCAGATCGGTGATGCCCCAACATTCCCAGTTGAATTTCCCTTTTTCCGCTGAAGAAGTGGTCCGGCTGGGTTTGATCAGTTCCAGTTCAAGGTCCCCGCAACACCTGATTTCCGAACTGATGGAAGTGACCAATACGGCACATCTCAAAGAGAAAGCCTTCAACCACCTCTCTGGAGGAGAAAAGCAACGGGTTCATTTGGCAAGGGTCCTGGTTCAAATCTGGGAAAACAAACCCTTTCCAAGATTTCTGCTGTTGGATGAACCTACTTCCAGTCTGGACATTGCCCAGCAACATGCAGTCTTAAAAATACTGGACCGCTTAAAATCCAGAAACATTGGCATTCTGGTGATTTTACACGAATTGAACCTGGCTATTCAATACGCGGATAAAATAGCCCTGCTAAAGAACGGAACCCTTGTAAAGACCGGAGAAGTGCATGCAGTCATGGAAAAAGAAACCTTGGCCCATGTGTTTGACCACCCCATCCAACTGATCAAAAACCCTTATACCGGAGGACTTATAGTCTCGTCCTCCCCTGAAATAATGTCAACATTATCCTCTTCAAAACTAACCTACTATGGAAATCTTTAATGAAGCTACCCAAACCCTAAAGCAAAAATGGGAAGCATTAAAAACAGAATCGCCTCAATTGAGAATCCGGGATGCCGCAAAAAGACTCGGGGTTTCTGAAGCCGAACTTTTAGCGACCGGGATCGGTGAGCAGGTGATTAGACTTCAAGACAATTTTGAATCCCAGGTACTTGATTTCCCGCAGCTTGGGAAGGTCATGTCTTTGACCAGAAATGAAGCATGTGTCCTGGAGCATAAAGGTCCTTTTCAAAAAATCGAACTACATGCCGCCGGTTCTTCCACCATCGCTACCGTGATTGGCCCCATAGAACAACGTGTGTTTTTCAAAAGCTGGAAATTCGGTTTTGCCGTGACTAGCCCCTCTCCAAAGGGAATATTAAAAAGCCTACAGTATTTTGACCAGACGGGAGAGGCCATTTTAAAAGTCTATTTACAGGAGCAATCCAATCCAGCCGCTTATGAACGAATGCTGGAAAAATACGCATCGGAAAATCAACATGGCACTCTGGACATAGAAACGCCTGAAATGCCCTCCTACTCCTCTTTCAATGAGCTGGATATGGAAACATTCCAATCTGATTGGGCCACTATGAGAGATACCCATGACTTTTTCGGGATGCTTCGAAAGCACCGGCTGAACCGATTGGATGCTGTAAAATGGATTGGGGATAGATGGGCTTACGAAGTAAACAAGCTTTCGGTGAGGAAAGTACTTTCTGTTGCCTCTGAAACACAATTACCCATCATGATTTTTGCCGGTAATAAAGGGAACATTCAAATCCATCAGGGAAAAGTAAGAACCATCAGACAGATGGGAGATTGGATCAATGTACTGGATCCTGATTTCAATATGCATCTCAACGAATCGGAGGTGGATTCCGTTTATGTGGTACATAAAAACACCACAGATGGATATGTATCCGCACTTGAACTATTTGACAAAAACGGGGAATTGGCTGTTCAATTCTTTGGTCTTAGAAAATCAGGATTACCCCAAAAACCCGCCTGGAAAGAATTATTGGATCAATTGACTTAATACGGATGGGGAGGTAACACTCCCCAAAAAATTTTAATCCTATGTTTAGATTTAGTCTAAATAAAATTATCACTTCTATCCTATCTATCCTCTTTTGGTTTCCTCCCGGGTTGGCACAGGAAAAAGCTAAAGTGATCAGTAATTCCGGAGAGACGATTCCCTTCGCGACGATTCAGGTAATGAATGGAAAAGGGATCACAACTGACCTGGAGGGGAAGTTTGATTTGGATCAAGATTTGAGAAATAAACGGTTCCAGATTTTGGCATTAGGCTACCAGTCCAATTGGTATTATTTAACTGATAATGATACGATTAAAGTATTTAAGCTAAAGGAGGAAATCAATGACTTGGATCCCGTGGTGGTCACAGGAAATTACGAGCCTCAATCTGCCAGGAATTCGGTTTATCAAGTTCGTTCAATTGAAAAAGAAACGCTTCAAAACAGGGCCTCCACTACCATTCAGGAAGCATTAAATACCCAGCTGGGAATTCGGTTCAGTCAGGACAATGCATTGGGATCATCGAATATGGAACTTCTTGGATTGTCCGGACAAAATGTGAAAATCCTTATCGATGGAGTTCCCATGGTTGGCAGACAAGGCACGTCCAACGAAATCAATATCAATCAAATTGATGTGAACCGAATTGAACGCATCGAAATTGTAGAAGGACCCATGTCGGTGGTATACGGAGCGGATGCACTGGCCGGAGTAATCAACATCATCACCAAGAAAGACCTTGGAAACACCTGGAGTTTGTCGGCTAGAATCCAAGAGGAAACTGTTGGATCCGAATACCAACCCTTTACCCGCAAAGGCAACCACACCCGCAGTGTTTCCGGAAATTATGGGATTAATAAATGGAACTTCGGAGCCTCTATTTCACAAAACAATTTCGGGGGCTGGAAAGGCAAAAAAACAGGTCGGGACTATGAATGGCTGCCAAAAGATCAGATTTTTTTGAATCTGAGCGCTTCCTGGACAGGAAAATCTTTCTATGCGGACTATCAATTGGACTACCTGGATGAAACAGTATTTTCTTATGGTGCGGATGCACGATTTGAAATTTTAGATCAACAGTTCATCACCTCGAGATGGATGCACAGAATAAGTGGAAGATGGGAATCATCAAACGGCATTGGCCTTACCTGGCAAGGTGCCTATACCGATTACTCCCGGGACTCTGAGACCTGGGTGACGCAGGTCTACAGTGGCGAAAAATACCAATCCCAAGCAGAAGGGGCCAATTCCACCATCCATTACCAAGGCTTCACCTGGAGAATGATGGTGGACTGGAAATTAGGGAACACACTACGGCTAAATCCAGGGGTAGACATTCACCTTGAAAAAGGAGCAGGAGAACGAATTGTATCCAATGAGGGAATCCGGGATTATGCAGTTTTCCTTTCAGCAGAATGGGCGCCCAGCCCGAAAATCAGTATCAAACCTGGAATTCGGAAAACCTGGAATTCGGCTTATGAGGCACCTCCAATCATCCCTTCGATCAACAGCAAATGGAATCTCTCAGATCAGTTGGCCATTCGGTTTGCGTATGCTTATGGCTTTAGGGCCCCTTCCACCAGAGAGTTATATTTTAATTTCTTCGATGCCAGTCATAGCATCTCTGGCAACCCAAACCTCAAAGCAGAAAACTCCAATAGCGTCAACGGTTCCCTGGATTGGAAAAAGCAAGTTTCCCAAGGGGTTCAATTGAAAACGGTCCTCAGTGGGTTCTATAATGACCTTTCCAATAGAATCGCCTATGCTCAGGATCCTGACAATTTGCAGGTCACTACCTTGATCAATGTAGATAGGTACAAAACGACTGGACTTACCCTAGGAGAAAGCCTTTCCATGAAAAACTGGAATTTCAACCTGGGCTTTTCCTACATAGGAAGGTATAATCAACTATTCCAAGAGGAATCCGACCTTCCCGCTTTTGTTTGGACCCCAGAAATCACCTCTGATATTTCCTACCAGATTAAACCATGGAAAACCACGGCCAGTCTTTTTACAAATGGACGGGAAGCCTGCCTGGTTATGAAATCTCCCTGGATGAAAATGGAAATACCCAACCAAAAGAAATTGAATTGGACGGATTCCAATGGATGGATCTCACCTTCAAAAAGAAATCCGAACAAACCTGAACCTGCATGTGGGCATAAAAAACCTGTTCGACATTACCCAAATCAACAGCAGTTCGGGATCCGGCGCTGCGCATGGCATGGGGTCGCAAAGACCCATAGGCTATGGAAGATCCTATTTCCTGGGGCTTACTTATCAATTAAAAAACTAACCAATTTTCAATATTCTATACCATGAAAAACAATCGAATACTCACCATCTGCTCATTATTCATAGGAGCCAGTCTATTTTCATCTTGCAAGGATGATTCAGCTCCAATGGTCATTCCCCCGGATGAATCCGGATGGATGGAGGTAAATGGCGGTGGAGCTACCTATCCCAATACTGCTTTTATCAAATTGAGATCAAGTGAACAAACTGCCGTCAAGAGATCGGATTGGGACCTGGCATTTTATACCGGATCCGACTTCAAGGTGTTGATCAACGGAACGACAGGAGCCATGGCCTCTGCCACTGGAAAAATTCTTTGGAGGAGGTTGGAGCCGAAGAAATCTCAGCGGCTGAATCGTCAGGAGAACTCCTGCTCTCCTTTACCAACCTGGAGGGGATTCTTCATGTGGATGACCCTTCTAATCCCTTGGAAAACCCCACTATAGCCCCAATCAGTGCATCAGATGATGAAAATGAAGTATACCCCTTAAACAGAGGAACCAGTGGAGCCACTGAAAGAACTTGGAAAAAAATCAAAATCACGAGAGCTAATTCCGGATACCTTTTGGAGCATGCTGATGCAACTGGAAACAGCTCTAACTCCCTTGAAATCCCCAAAGATGATTCATACAATTTTGTGTACGTTTCCTTCGAGCATGGAATAGTGGAAGTAGAACCCGCCAAAGAAGATTGGGACATTGCCTGGACAGCAGGCACCTCCTCCACTCCTTACCCACAGGCATCCAATGGAACCTTGGCTTATTTTTTCCAGGATTTGGTTTACCACAACATCTACGGTGGAACCACCACGGCAGAAGTGCTGGAAGAGGCTATCCCTTATGAAAACTTTCTCTACTCAGATATCGCTTCCCTGGACTTCAATTCAGACAACAGATTAACTATTGGCTCTTCTTGGAGAGGAGGAGGAGGTCCAAACTCAAGTCCCGCGGTTCTTGAAGACCGGTACTACATTGTCAAAGATTCAGAAGACAATTATTACAAGTTAAGATTCCTCTCATTGACAAAAGATGGAGAAAGGGGAAGACCCTCTTTTGAATACGAGCTGGTGAAGGAAGATGTATAGTAATGGGTAGTTCACTATTCACTTAGAGGCTGCTTTTGCAGCCTCTGTTTATGTATTCCTACTCCCCACTATACTTTTAAAAAAAGAATCTTTTCCTACCTTAGAAACTGAAAATCCCAACTCTTTTTAGATCGTTCTAAGCATGTTTCAGAAAAGACCAATCTTTATCGTTATCCCCTTTCTTCCTCTTCTCTTTTTAATACTGGCTTTTACTACGCTGAATACAAAAAATCCCTTCCCAAAACGCTCTATTTAATCGGAGATTCGACGGTTCGAAATGGCGGAGAGGGAAATCTTCAAAGAGGATGGGGAAACTTTTTACAGGAGTTCTTCGATAGCAGCAGATTGAACGTCAGCAATCAGGCCATGGCAGGAAGAAGTAACAGAACCTTCCTGAAAGAAGGAAGGTGGGACAAGGTCTTGAGTACGCTCCAGCCCGGAGATTATGTGATCATGCAATTTGGTCATAATGAAGGATCAGTCCCTGATACCACGAGAGCAGGTTACCGGGGAGTTCTGAGAGGCATGGGAGAGGAAACCAAAGAGCTGATTTGGCCAGATGGCACCAAAGAAACGGTGCATACCTATGGCTGGTACCTGGAAAAGTTCATCCAAGATACCAAAGCGAAAGGAGCCACTCCCATTGTGGCATCCATGATCCCCAGAAATAAGTTTCAAAATGGTGAAGTGGAAAGGGCCAACCAAGATTTTGGGAAATGGGCAAGGGAAGCTGCAAGAAGACATGGGGTTCCTTTCCTGGACTTAAATACCCTTATTGGGGACCAATACGACACCTGGGGACCAGAGGTCGTGAAAAGGCTATTTGAAAAAGATCACACACATACCAATGAAGCGGGTGCCAGAATCAATGCCTGGTCAGTGACCCAGGGAATAAAAACCTGAACAATACTGATTTGAAAGAATACCTGAAAAAAGATCAACCTACTTTGTTCCTAATTGGGGATTCTACCGTGAAGAATGGTCAAGGTGATGGAGCAGGCGGGCTTTGGGGTTGGGGAGATTTTTTAGCTCCTTACTTTGATTCCGATCAGATAAAAGTTCAAAACCATGCCCTTGGAGGCACCAGTAGCAGAACCTTTCAGACGTATGGGCTTTGGGAAAAAGTGTTGGATAAAATGGAGCCGGGAGATTATTTGATCATGCAATTTGGCCATAATGACTCCAGCCCCTTAGATGACACTTTAAGAGCCAGGGGAACCATCAAAAGTGCAGGGCTGGAAGCCGAGCATATTTACAACCCGATCACAAAGCAACAAGAAACCGTTTACTCCTATGGCCAATATCTAAGACAGATGATCTTGGCAGCCAAAGCCAAAGAGGTATCTCCCATCGTCTGCTCCTTGATTCCAAGAAATAATTGGGAGAACGGAAAAGTGGTTCGAGCGGACCAAGGATACGGGCTTTGGGCTAAACAAGTAGCTGAAGACACCCACACGGCTTTTATTGATTTAAACACGTTAGTGGCAAACCATTACGATAGCTTAGGTGAAGAATTCGTGAGAACTCATTATTTTAACGAGACTGACCATACCCATACCCTACAAGAAGGCGCTGAACTGAATGCCCAACTAGTGGCAAAAGCAATTGATGAGCTGACGAAAATTGCTTTGAAGGAATATTTAATAAAGTGAAGTTCGTCATGATTCGTCTTGAACAATGTACCAAGAGCAGAATAAGGAATACCTCGTTAATGGTTTGAAAACAAATTCTCCAATCTGAAATCTGATATCAAAAATTACCTATGTTGAAAAAATTAGCTTTCCGAATGAAATTGATTCCAGGATTTGAAGAAGAATATGAAAGGCGTCATCAAGAAATCTGGCCTGAATTGGTGGATTTGTTAAAAGACACAGGAATCGTGGATTACCATATATTTCTGGATAGGGAAACCTCCAATCTTTTCGCTTTCCAAATAATCGAGGGAGATGCAAATTCACAGGACCTAGGAAACACTGAAATTGTTCAGCGCTGGTGGAAATACATGGCAGATATTATGGAAACCAATCCAGACAACTCTCCTGTGTCTATTCCTCTTTTACCGGTTTTCAACTTAAATGAAGCTCAATCCCATGAATAGATTTTTACTTTTTACCTATTTGGCTTTCTCCTCGGTCTTTTTGTGCTGTGCTCCCGATAATAAAAACGCCGTAGGCACTGCTGATTGGCCTGAAATCACCCCTACTTCAAAGCCTTGGACTAGATGGTGGTGGATGGGAAGTGCTGTAGATCAACAAAACCTCTCTTCCCTACTGGAACAGTATCAGGAAGCAGGGTTGGGAGGCGTGGAAATCGCTCCTATCTATGGAGCGAAAGGGTATGAAGATCGATATTTGGATTACCTGTCGGAGGATTGGTTGGAGGTACTAAAATTCACCGTACAAAAAGCAGATTCCTTGGGTATGGGAGTGGATTTGACCCAAGGTACAGGCTGGCCATTTGGCGGTCCTCAGGTAAACTTGGAGGAAGCTGCCAGTGCCATGAACATACAGGATTATGAAATTCATGATGGCAAGAGGCTTTCCGACCCGATAATTTTCCAAAGAAGGAATGAAAACCAACCTATGGCCAAACTGGTTGCCATCATGGCTTATGATGAACATATGCATGCGAAAGAGGTGACCGAATTCTTAAAGGAGGATGGGATGTTAGAATGGGCAGAACCTGGAAACTGGAACATCAAAGCAATCTTTTTAGATAAAACTGGGCAAAAAGTAAAAGAGCCGCCCCTGGGGGAGTAGGATTTACCTTGGATCATTTCAGCAAGGCAGCAGTTGATTCCTATAACCGCTATTTTGAAACTGCACTGAGCGGAAAGGATTATGGATTCAGGGCTTTTTACAATGATAGTTTCGAGGTATATGGTGCTGATTTCACCGCTGGTTTTTTTGAGGAATTTGAAAAATTAAGAGGATACGACCTGAAGGAATATTTACCTTATTTGGAAATGGAAGAGGGTTCTGAAATCGTCCGCAGGGTAAAATCGGACTATAGGGAAACCATCAACGATCTTCTCCTGGGTAATTTCACAAAAAATTGGACTACCTGGGCGCATACCCAAGGAAAGATCACCAAAAATCAAGCACATGGTTCTCCGGGAAATTTATTGGATTTATATGCAGCGGTGGACATTCCTGAATGCGAAACGTTCGGGTCCAGTTATTTCCCTATCCCAGGATTGAGGAGAGATAGTGCCGATATCCGAAATGTGGACCCAGATCCCATCATGTTGAAGTTTGCTTCTTCAGCAGCACATATCACCGGAAAAAACCTCGTTTCTTCTGAAACCTTTACCTGGCTGGGAGAGCATTTCAAATCCTCCTTTTCCCAAATGAAGCCAGAAGTGGAACAGGCCTTTTTAGCTGGTGTCAATCATATATTTTACCATGGGGTCACCTACAGCCCCGATGATGTCTCTTACCCGGGATGGCTTTTTATGCTTCCTTAAACCTCACCCAGCAGAATAGTCTTTGGCCACATTTTAATGAATTTAATCAGTTCATCACCAGGACTCAATCCATTCTCCAAACAGGTAAACCCGACAATGAATTATTGGTCTATTGGCCCGTGTATGATGTTTGGTCAGCGCCAAAAGGAAAGATGGAAATGATTACCGTGCATACAGTGGATGAATGGCTTCACCCAACCGAATTTTACAAACAGTCCAAAAACCTGATGGATTCTGGATATTCCCTGGATTTTATTTCAGATGACATGATTTCAAAATCAAGGGTGGAGCAAGGAAGAATTCAAACTTCCGAAAAGAACCAGGCTCAGGTATTAATCATTCCCTCAACGGAATTCATGCCCATTGAAACCCTCAAGAATATCTTAAAACTGGCGGAACAAGGGGCTCATGTGATCTTTCAGTCAAAACCCAAGTCCACCCCAGGTTACCCTATCGATCAAGCTGCAATGCAAGCAGAACTGGATCAATTATGGGAAACGCTCAATTTTGAAAATGGGAAATCCGAGCATGGAAATGGACAAGTTATTTTGTCCAATTCCATCCAATCTGCCTTGGAAGAACTAGAGATAGAAAGAGAAACCTTGGTAGATTCAGGGCTGGATTTTATACGTAGGAAAACGGAAGATGGTACGTATTACTTTCTTGTCAACCACAGTCCTCATGAAATCCACCAAACTTTTTCACTGAATGTCACTGCCGAACAATTGGTGGCAATGGATCCATTGACCGGAAGCAGGGGAATATTGGAATCGAATATTCTGGGAAGCAAAACCAACATGTCAATCTTTCTCAAATCTGGGGAGTCCATTTTTATCAAAGCATTGGAAGAGTCTATAGAAACTGCGCTGCCAAGTTGGCCCGATTACAGCAAGGCAGAAAGAAAACAAGACCTCTCTACCAATTGGAGCTTAACATTTAAGGAGGGTCAACCCCACCTTCCTTCCTCCCAACAAATGGAGACCATCCATCCATGGACCAACCAGGGAGATCCTAGTGCGGATGATTTTTCAGGACAGGCAAACTATACTTCCAATTTTGATTTAGAAAAAAATGAAGGGAAACGCTATGTATTACAGGTGGATCAAGTATATGAAAGTGCCAAAGTTTGGATCAATGGGGAGTACGCTGGAGCCATCTGGAGTATTCCTTTTCAACTGGATGTAACCGAGCATCTTAAAAACGGTCAAAACAGTATCAAAATAGAAGTGGCGAGTTTGATGGCCAATAGTATCCGTTATTTAGACAGGAATGGAATTCAATGGAGGAATTACCATGAAATCAATTTTGTAAATATTGATTACCAACCCTTTGATGCAAGCAACTGGAATACCATGCCTTCTGGGATTGGAGGGAAAGTTCAACTATTGGAATTTTAAATCTCAGCAACCTTAATCTTCTCTGTCACCTACTCTTTCATTTCCATGACTGGAGGCAAGCCATGGTCAGAATCAATAAGCTGATTTTCTTTTGGGAAATCCCAACTTCCCTGGGGTAATAATCCATTGCATAGCCCACTTCAACTTATTATGGTAAGTCTTTCTTCTCATAGGTCTTTTTGAGGATAAACCAGATGATGTAACAACCTATGATCAGGCCTGGAACAAAAGACACAATAATAACGGTAATACCTGTTGACTCACTTCCTGCGCCTATAATATCAAAACTCCCATTAAAGAAAAGAGATAAGGAAATGGTGAAAAAACACAGGATTAAAAACACCAAAAACAAAATTTCCCTGTAAATCATATAGGGCCAATTATCTCCGTAATTCACCAATATCACATATTGGCTCAAAAACAAAACCACAATAACAATCAACAAAATCAGGGAAATCACCATAAATCCATCTCTATAGACATCCCATCTGTCCAGTAAGCAAGCACATTCCGCATCATTTTGAAGTTTATTTTCATATGGGCTGATCTTGAAATTATAGGCCGCAACTGAATCCCATGGACTTGAAATGGAATCTATTTTCATAATTAGATTCTTTCGGGTAAACATAAAATTGGAATCCAGTTCACTCTTCGCTTTTCTATCTAGCTTTGAATAATACGGATCCGTTTCAAGATCTGAAATTGGGATGATGGAAGTATACTCAGAATACTCACAATAACTATTGAAATCCAACGGGTAGTCCCGATTATATTTTCCTTGAATGATTTGAATATTATTACTGGATGCCCAATATAGATCTGAATAGATATAGTTTAAGTTCCTCAAGAGTTTTCCGAGATTGGCAATCCCGCTTTTTAGATCAAATGAAAAAATTGTGGACCATAGGGATTCTTCTTCTGAAGACGCTTCATTGTTTAAAGCATAATAGGATGAATTGAGCAAGGGAATGGTGTCTACCTCAAACATAGCCGCAGCCAGTGCATCCTGGAACTCAAAGTTGAAATCATCATTTCCATACCCCCAAACAGCCACTCCTCCCAGTTGTTGCTCCACGGCCCAAACGTATTTTAAATAGAGGCTCCGCCCATCTTCAAACCACACTTGCCTCAATTGATCATTTTCCTGATAATTTATATAGGGAGAGGCTTGCTCTGGATCAAACCCAGAGATATAGATGGAATCATTGCTAAAGGAAATTTCGGACTGAATCCTATTCAGGGTCATCTCTCTTCCGGATCCCGAAGATTTGGAATAGGGTTCAAAGTCCTGCTTAGGCCAAGTAATCCCAAGATATCCTACCGTCATGATCACTTTACTCAATGGCAAATTCGAGTTCAAATAAAAATTGATGGTTTGCTCAATAGACCCCCTGCTTACTTTGGGATCATGATATAATGGGCTCGGAGAAAATGGAACATAGGAGGCGGTTACATTCAACTCGTTGGTATGAATTAAGTAATAATCAATCACTCGGTTGAGCGCTGTAAAATCATAGGAATAAGACTTTTCCCTGAATTTCAAGGTTCTTAATGCAGGCAAACTCAGACTCAATTCAAACCCCTCAATTCCACTCAACTGACTCTTTAACTTACTGATAAATGAAGAAAATCTACCTGAATATTGCTCTCCGAATTCTTCAAAGTAAATAGTAGCTCCTTTGAGGTGATAGCTTTTGGCATACTGGCTTAAATTCTTTATTAAAGTATTTTGAGCACTAGTATCTTGAAGGAACCTATTGACGACATAGGCTGATTCACTGAAAATAGACAGCGATAGGTTTTTTCCTTCATTGATGGCATTTTGAACAATCTGATCAGTTAGGAGGGCAGTTAACTCTGTGGAATTTCTGGGTGATCCATCTGTATTTAAATCGTATCCATACAGAATTAAATCTGTCAAATAACCCAGGTTTTTATTCCTAAGTTGGGACCCCTCTCTATTTGAATACCATCCAAACACCTTTCCTTTGGGTTGTAGGCAGTAAAATTGATTGGTCTCCAGTACCAAGGAGTCCAAACTCCCTGAATCGCACCACATGTTCACTTGTCGGAGTTGTTGCAACTTATTGGAAACTAGCGTAGCATTTTCCTTGGATTCCTGTTGAGCCTGATCTGACAATCCTTTTAGAACGGACTCCAGCTTAAATTGGATGGAATCAATTTTCTCTTTGGAAGCCTTGGTATCCAATAGGCTGATCGCTTGTTGAATCTGATTCCCCAACTCCATTCCTGTAGTATCATTTGCAGAGATCTCTTGGGCCATTTTCACCAATTCATCAGAGATTGCCGAAATCGTCGCTGTATCGATGCTTAAATCCTGTTCATTTGTCAATTCCTTCAGAAAGTCATAAACTGTCTGGCGCTCTCTTTTGATTCTATTATCACGGAATCGAATAGGCTGAATGATTTTTTGTATCAGGGATTTTTTGGTGGTATCCGCCAAGTTGACTGAATCCAAAACAATTTTAGCTGGAGGGATTTCGGTCTGGGCATAATTCTTCGTCGAAACGCAAAAAACCATGATTAAAAACCCAAGCCAAAAAATAGAATAGGAGCATTTCATACGATAAAATTTAGCCGTTGCTTTCATAGTAATATCATCTCCAGTTTATCTCGATTCCTTTCTTCATCCAGGGTAGTTTGACCATAGATATTCCCCAAGGAATACTATCCAATAACACATCCACGCTCTTCTTTTCCACCACCAAAACCAGTGAACTAAAGCCATGTTCAAGGCTTCCTTCCCGTTGTAAAAATGTTTCCCTTACTGCATCATGGGACACGTTTTTCATTTTTCCCAATTACTTTTCATGCCTCCCAACATGGCATCTCCCATGCTTTTTCATGCTCGGTTAGTACAATCTCTGCCTCCAAATGCTCCTCCGGAGAAATCCCGGTCAAAAACTTATTGAGAACGAGTTCGTATTCTGGAAAATCTGTATGCCCATATGCGATGTATTGCAAGAGGTGGCAGGCCCTATGTTGTGCCTCTGGAGAAACAAAGCTGGCATTTTCAAGCCATTCCAATTTGGTGAAGAGCATCGTTAAAAATGGCCAGCAGAGTACCAGCCCGGCATTTTTTACAAACATTTGATCCCCTTCTTTTAGGTCAACACTGTTATTTTCTTCCATTAATTCAACCTTTAAAAATTGTTCTATTGACATTACCAATTCTGGAGCTACCCTGCTCTTAAAAGAATCCTGCTTATAGGCCTGGTGAAGAATTGATTTCCAAGGGTAGCCGGAAAAATTCTTGAGTAAATAATGGTAGAATATCAAATAATACCGGGAATCAATCTGCGAATTACCTGACCTGACCTGAAACCATGCAAATGAATAAACTAACCACCGCCACTTGGCAGGATTGACATTTTTGATATAAACAAAAGGTGCCAACTCCAAAAGTGTAAGGATGTATTCCTTTTGCCTGGAATCGGAAAAGAGCGATTCAAAAACTCTTCGATCTCCAAACTTCAAAAGCATTTCACGAAGCGGTTCCAAATATTCATTCCCTGCTACCTCTAAAGTCTCTAAAAGATTAGTCTTGGAAGTTTGATGGAACTTTACTTCCTCGTCTTTGGAGTATTTTTGGATCTCCAAATTCCTCTTTAATTCATTCTTGGAATTTCCCGGATCATCGAATGAAGCAATTAACTGTTGAAAATCGGGTATTTCCTGACTGAGCTTCTTGGTATTTTTAAGTAGCAATAGGATGGTGTTCCTCTGTATCAGCCCTTGTTTTGAAAGTAGGCTTTCCAAGGTCCTAGAATCTAGTTGATACCGCAATAATTTTCGTTGAGAATCAGTGGCATGATCAACCAGGGTGATATATTCCATTAAAAACACTGAAAGGTTTTTGATGGGGCTCCACCAAGGCAAAAACCCTCTCTCTTTTAGAAAACCAAAAGTTTCACTCCATCGAAATAACTCTGCCTCCTTGTTAACTGAAGCGGCATCCTGAATGGACTCTAAATGCTTTAAGAAATGTGACTTAATCCTTGAATCCAATTGACTTGATTGCTCAACTTTTAACTTTAGGTAGATTTGACTAATCACTTCCTTGTTTTCCCAAATCAACCTATTGACCACTTTCTTAAAGAAAAATCCAGGTATCCGTCCAAAGAAATGGGCTCGGAAAGCTCCTTCCCTTCCCTCAAGAAACCGAGCATTAATTCCTCCAAGTGGGATGGTACCGTATTGTTAGATGATAAGAAGTCCAAAAAAAATGAATGCACACGAAGTAAACTGTTGGCCAACTCCTTTTAAAAGGCCTGTTTTCCAATAAATCTGAAACCTGTTCATGAAAAGATAGGGGCCTTTTTTGAGGAATGATGGATGAAGGAGGCAATTCCAAAGACTTCTTTTTTGACTCTAGAAAACGTCTGGTTTCATTGGGAAAAACTGTGGTCAATTGTTGCCATTCCTTGGGCTTAAGATGGGTGAAAAACACTTCTAAAAGTGCTTTACTAATTTTCCCTTTGATCAATTGATCGCCCCGGTTTAGGAGCTGTGTTTCATAAATCAAGGTCCAAATTCTTCTTACCTCCAACCGTACTTTCTGTGAATCAACCATCGAATGTTCACCTTTCTTAACCAAATCAGTAAGATCACGGAGACTCGAATTGATGCGTTCTGAAATGATTGCTCCAAGAACCTCTTTCACCTCTACATCACTTGCTGTATCTCTCAGAAAAGGATAAAACAAAGCCTGCAGCTCAGCCAGATCTTTTCTGGCGGTAAATTTCACCGCTGATAAAAATGGGAGCCTAGCGTCCTTGGCAAAAAATGTTTTTGGGTAATTCCTGAAATTCCTCACCTGGGAAAGGGGAACCAGACTTAAAAATAGTTGCAAATGGAATGTTTTGGAATCCAGCACATTTTGGGGATTGATTACTTCTAAGATCCGTCTCCACAAAAATTGATTTTGAGGATTTCGATTTGAATGGGAAAGGGCTATTTTATTAATCAAGGTCAATCCAGCCTTGAGCTTTGCCATTGATTGTTCGGAGCTGATTTTATGGAGCTCTCCAAATTCGGAAACCACTAGTTTAAGTTGATCTTCTTTACTGAGGGAACGCCCTTGAAACAAAGATTTTAATTCTTCAAAATAACTCCCCATCTGTGGCAAGGAGCGGGATAAGGCCTTTAATAAATCATCCAAATCAACGGTTCCCAATAAGCCGAGTAAGCGTTGTTTTTTGCCGCTGTAGATTGCGTGCCATAACTGGATAATATTGATCTCACAAATGCAGGGTTTGTTGCGACCAATAAATTCATTCCCTGTTGTAGATCAGAGAGACTTAAGTCTTGATGATCGGTCGGTAAAACACCAATAGTCAAATAGCTTTCAATGAGGGTTGAATAATTTTTCCATAGGAGTTCATTGGATAAATCCTCTAGCTGTTTCCTGTTTTCTTGGTGTGGCTTTTGAATATGATTTTGGGGTTCCTCAGGCATCAAAGTGGCCGCAAGCAAGATTTTTTCAGGGTTCTTCAGATTTACTTTCTGCGCTATTTTCACCAACTCATCCCACACCTGATATGAACCAGAAGATAAATTGGTGGAAACCTGTACCAATCCCCCAAACCAGGCTCGGATCGATTCATCATTGATTCTAGTACTCATTGAAATATAGGATCTTACCCCATTGATTATCAATTGGTTTTTACTAACACTAAAATCAATTCCTTTCAAGGGATGAAGCAGTATGCTATCCAGCAAAAATGACCAAGAGTCGGACTGATTTCCAGCAAGCATAGAAATGATCTGTTGAAGCTGAGTTTCAGAAAGTCGCTCTAAAAATCAGGATGTTGTGAAATCACATACTTCAATTTAGAGGCATTGGACAAAGCATCCCACCCTTTAAGATCTGTCAAATATGCCAATTGATAGGCATCTAATAATTCAACCCACCCATCTGGCACTTGGGTTTCTGCTTTGACAACATCCTCCTGATTAATTGAATTTTTCTTAATTAAGGATACCACTTCCTTCAAGTCTTTGAGTACAAAACTTTGGTCCGCATAGGTTTCTATCGCTGCCTCCAACCTTTGTAATAAAGTGGAGAAATTGAGGTTGTAATGAGCAGCGATCTGTTCTAGCATCTTCTGGGAAAATGCAACTCGGTTCATTTTTGGACCGCTGTTCTTTAGGATAAAATTTAAAATAAAGTAGTTCAGTGCCTTCTCAGTGAGATTAATTTGGGTCTCCTCTTTTTCCTCCTTTAATCGGACCTTCCTGATATGATGCTTATAAGATATAATCCATCCCCCTTCCACAGGTTCTAAAATCCGGATCAGTTTTTCAACCTGCTCATTATCCATCCCGTAGGCAATCCGCTTCCTTGCATTTTCATTGGAAGCTCCCAGGTTTAATACAATGGATTTAAGTGATTCGGTTCGTGCTCAATTAATTGATTTACCAAGTCCATCAACTCAAGTTGATTACCCAGCCAAGAAGGGAAATAACCTTTTTGGAGAAATTGGAAAAATGCCTCGAGTAAAAATTCGAAGTTTCTTCCACCGGTTCGGTTTATGGATTTGATAGAGGAAGCATATTTGGAACTCAATATTCCCAATAAGCTTTGTTTTAATGCTTTCTGAATCAGCTCATCCAATGAGTTCTCGAGTTCAAAGGGAGTAATCTTCCCTAAATCAATGGATAGTTCATCCAGCTCCAATAGAACTTTTCCGGGCAAAACCTCCTCCAAAACAGTTTCGATGCATTGAGATAATTTGCTGAAAAACACGCTTTCTAAAAACTCATTGGATTTTTTGGCCTGATTCAAGTTGGAATAAGAAAAATCCAAGGCTAGGTGTTCGATGATATGGGATGAGGAGTTTTGCATCATTTATCTTTCCTCCTCCCATTTGTGAAGCAATCGATACAAACTTAAAGAAGTGGAATACAGCTTTTCGCTTTTTTTATGAGCGCCTCTTTCCAAGCGAAGAATCTTTTTGAAACTCTTTTATCTCATCCAGGTTTTTCCAATAAACCGATAAATTCAAGTGTGCTGGGATTCTGTTTTTGGCCAAGGTCTCCACAAAATATCGGAAATGATGCTCTTGGAATCTTGCGGGCCAATCCGGTAAAATCAGACTTGCCCTTAAATTGAAAAATGATTCTCCGATAATATCTTTTGAGGGAAGCCTTCTTGCCAAGACCAATTTGTTCTGCTGAACTCTCCCTTCCTTACTGAGTGTCCCCGTCAATCTGATCTTTTCTACCTCTTTTAACGCTAACACCCCTTGTAATTCCACATCCCCATTCATTAAGTAAACCAATCGACGGGTTTCTTCCCATAAATTCTCCACCAATTGATTTTTGGGAAGGGATCCTACCAGTATAGCAGTGGCCAAGGCTTTGCCTTGCTCACTTTTTAGGTTACTTGTATGCCATCGACCTGATAGTTTGAAATGGAAATAGCTGCTTGAAAAATTCATTTAGCAATTCAGTTCTACCTATTAACGCTTGGTTCCAGTTGGAAGTAAAGGTAACCTCCCCTTTTCCATTGGTCAGATAAAATCCATATTCGGAACCCTTTAGCATCTCTTTCAACAGAATATGATCTACCAAGAAAAGTCCTTCCGAATCCAGGTTCATCATCCGGATATGCTGAATGGTAGCTCCAATTCTCCTAAATCCTTCATCCAGTTTTTTGCCTTCCCAGATTCTTACCCAATTAGTAGAAGTTTTTTGGAATAAAATCTCCCAGTTTCTCAACAGTGATTTCTTTTGAGAAATCATGTAACTATCCGATTGAAGAGGATTTGCAAAGAGATTCTTGACCGGTATTTTACCAAAACTCAAGCGTTCAGAATTGGAGGGTTCATTGATCCTCTCCCATTCGTGTGGATTTAAAGGACGATAGGTATTCGTTAATTTATCCTTATCTAGGTGGGTTTTGGAGGTGGAAAGCTGCTCATCATAGGAAGAGGGGTGATGTTTGTCAATCTCCCCTAGTAAAGACTCCTGAATTTTACTGATACCAGCCTTCAGAGAAATCAATTTTTCTATCCCGTAGGTCTCAGAAGCTTTTTACCAGAAAATCTTTGTCCGATTCCACGGTAATAATTAAAGCGATCAATTTTTTCCAGTAGGCTTGCTTTGGCGTTTATCAACGATTCCTGAAAACGCTGTTCAGAGAATATCAGGTTTACCTGCCTCGCTACTTTAAAAGGAACTTCACTCAAGTCCTCACCAAACCTCCCCAGAAAATGATCTAAAATCCTATTCTTCCGGTCATACTTTTGTTGAATTTTCTCTCCTGAAAAATGATTCGAGGATTCGTTGGTCCCTGTCATCTCATCGGGAACGCCCGAAGTATCCAGCAATTCTGAAAGGCCAACCACCGAGTTGATCTTCTGGGAAAAGTAGGTGTGGCCATCTACACCCGATTTAGGATCTATTAAATCAGAAAAATTGGATAATTGAGACAGGTAATTCCCCATCAATTGCTCCATCAACAATAAATATCCTTTCAGCTGATTTGCCTTTGCTTTACGTTCCTCCGGATCTTGAGTGGACAATCCCTCTTTCCCAATGCCATAGATCCTTGGAAAGTGATGGGAGATGGATGTATAGTTACCAAGATTCCTGAACCTCCCCTTCAACTTGCTATCAAGGAAGCTGTCCTTATACAAATCATGCTGATACTGCCGGAAATTTTTAGACCACAATTCCAATAAATATTCATCTACCATAGATTGACTAATCAACTGTGGGTTTTCGTTGATTCGAATTTTCAGGGTATGATAGATCGCAGCAGGATTGGTGATTTTGGTAATCAGATTGAAATATTTCCCTTCACCAACCTGTTGGGGATCTTCTCCATTTGCAAGCTTTAACTCTAGGTTCCAGGTCTTTTTCACCCCGTCTATCTTTGAAAAAATGCTTTGAAAATTTTCTTCGAGCAAGCCTCTCGCTCTCGGTTTCAATTCTTTTGATTTAATAAAACCACCTTGTAGCCTTGGCCCAGAAAAATCTCCTTCAAGCTGAGCCCTTCTACCATCAACTCTTCAAAACTGGAATAGGCCACGGTTTGATAGAGGTACTTTTCCAATTCAAAAGGATTTCTGCCATCACCTTATTGGGTTCAAGCTCCTCTTTAATTTCTATCTCCGCACTCAAGACAAATGGTTCGGGCTTTAATAAAACCACCTCTTCAAAATACTCTCCCATATTCCTAATTCCTTCCAAGTACTCACGCAGGGATTTTAAAAAACCATCTTCCCTACCGGGATTTTGCTCCAGTTCTTTGGAAAACGCCAATGAGGGCATGATCTCCAATTTATAGAGGCCATTTAAGGATTCTGCTTTATACTCCTCTTGAAGAGGAATCAACCAGGCATTTTGAATCTCCTCAAAGGAATCAATGATCAACTTTCTAAAATCTACTAGCGTAACCGGGTGGTTACTAAAAACAGCAGAGGGTGAATGGAATGAATTTTTACGGGGGCTAATGAGGCCTTTGGGAGGGGTAGCAAGAATATCCTCTATGGGGAAATTTGTCCGAAAAGCAATATCTGTGAGACCAAAGCATAGTTGTTCTAAAATGGTTACTCCTGGGTCATGGGCGTTATAGTCTGTCCACTCCTCCCCACTTAGTTTTTGGACATAACTTAGCCCCAATTTTTTCAATTCAAAAAATCTTCAGCAACCGCAAGTTTCTCGTTTTTTAAAAGTTGTTTGCTTTTGGCCATTTAAAAATTAGTTAAAAAATCATCATCCCAAATTTTTGATATCTGATAATATATTTCACAATCGCCCCCATAATTACTAAGGGTTTTGATTTGAAGTCCATAGTCAAAAGTATCACCCACCCATTTCAGACTGATTTTGTTCCACCAATACCCGTAATAAGCACATGTCTTTCTGATTTTTGGTTTGGACTTTCCATAGGTACTCAAAGCAGTTGCATGAAGTAATGCATACTTCCCTTGTTGCTTCTTTCCTGCATAGGCCATGATTTCAAATCCTTGGCATCCTGTCAGGCCGCTGAGGATCTGATGCCATTTTCCATCGGCTGGAACCCGATCACTTTTGAAACTCCCAACTCTTCCCTTGGAAGCTATTAGGCCATTGACATCTAATTTTTGGGTTGGAAACATGGTGCCGATTCCAATGTTTCCTTCTTTTTGAAAGTATATAGTGGGAAGATCAGAATCTCCTTCGCGAAGGATCAAGCCCTTGGTTTCTCCCTTTCCATTGGAAATTATCCAACTCGACTTCTTGTCTTTGAGACTATCATAAAAACTGAGTAGTTTCTCCTCATTTCCAACTGGAAAAATCATCAATCCATCTTCCTCCGTTTTGTTGATTCCATCATCCACTTTATTGAACATAGAATCGATCAAAATCACAAAATGATTTTCTAAGGGAAGGGCTCCACCTCTAAAATACTTTTTAAGCTGCTCCCGATTATTAATTACTATTCTACCAGAATTTAGTTCTTCCATGGAGGGTCTTTTTTCCTATTTATTTAATAATAAAGTCCGAGTCTATCGTCAAATCACCAATCCCAGCCAATTTGGGCTCTTCCAATCGGTCTTCAGTGATGATTTCAATGAGATGATCTTCAGCAGAGGTGAGTATGGCGTAGGGAGTAATCGTCCTGAGTAACTCTATTTTGAATTCTGATTTGGCTGTATCTATAATTTTGTGGTTCCCCTGAACATCAATAATCTGCAATACCGATAATCTGGTCACAAATTCCACATAGGGCCTATTCTCTATAAATCTCTGGATTTCAGATATATAAATCGAATTGATAAAACCTTTACCACTGATATCCTTGACCGGATCAGGAGCGAGAAATGCAATCAGCTCTTTTTCTAAAAGATCTCTAAAATACCCCGCTCTTAAATCATCTGTGAAGTTTACCGCGCACCTTACTTTTAGTTTTTCAAACACGGGATTACATACCTCCACCTTGGAAAATGCGGATAGGAATCCTTTGAGATAGGACTTAATATCCTGAAGTAACCCAAAAGGCACCCTGAGTGATGAAACAATATCCTGAGTAGAATCAAATGAAGCAGGAACCACTACCACCTGCACATTACTTCCACAAACGATGCTTTCAGGATAATCACTTCGGCCGTAGACCATCACTCTCCCTATTTCGGGAAATTCTTCCAGGATTAACCGTTCTATATCCCAGCCATCAATGGCCCTATTGCGATGTCTAAGCAACTCACTGGTTGAGGCCTTCAGTTGATCTTCTATCAGAAAATCCGAAAGGAAACGAAGGCCAAATGGACCTGAAACTTGATCAATGGCTTTCACACTTGGAATGGCAATTTTGGTCACTTCCCTTTTGACTACTCCCTGCTGCTTGATCGAACCATCGGATTTCTGAATCTTACAAGCATTGATAAAAATTGATTTGATCCGTGCATTCAGGTCTGAATTCCCTTCATTGGAAATCCTTAGCCAAAATTTCCCTTGGGGTAATTTGGTATTATCGGTACTGATTTGGGAAGGAAATTTAATGCGGATGATTCCAGGATGGATCAACCCCTTGGTACTGTCCTCCAACAACATATTCCCTAATTGATACCATACATTATCCTCCAAATATTCCCAGGTTATCTTTGGGGCTTTGGTAATGGTATGAAGAAAATAGGCTGGTATGAGGTCTATTCCTATGCTGATTATTTCATTCGGCTGCACATTTGTTAAACCCAACAGCAAATTCCCCTTCTGGTTTATTTGAGGCAATAAATAGGCGAAATCCTTTTTCTTTCCTGGATACACCTGATCATATCCAAAAGGATATACATGAAATAATTTAACTGCCTCTTGGGTATTTGGACTATACCGAGCTAAATTTTCTTTGGCTCGATTAGAATAAGAAATATCAAAATGGTCAATTACCGGGGTATAAGGCACATTCGGAATTTCCTTATGCTTTCTAAAAAACAAACCCGTACGAACTGAAGCGGCCGTGTACAATTCCGGATAAATATCATGACCAAATGCCAAGTCTTTAGGTTCGGAAAATTTGAGGTAGAAAGAAGGTTCTAATTGATTGGCTTGATTTCTTCCTAAGGCCGGAAAAATGGAAGGGTTCAATAAATCCAAATTCACATCCACCTGCTTTTTGGAAACCAGATACAATCCATCTACTTTCTTTTCAGTTTCAAATAAGTTGAAAACCTGTGTTTTTTGATCACTTTTTTTCCTTTCAAATGGCCATCCACTGAAAGTATTTCTGCTTTAAAACTATCATTTTTGATTTCTCCGGGATATACTTCGTACAGGGTTTCAAAACCTCCTCGGGCAAGCGGCAATCCGGACCAGTAAATAGTAATGGAAAGTTTCTCCAAAAAACTGGATAAAATAAGAGGGCTTTTTACCTTGAGGTAGGAGTCATAGGAAGGAATGGGCCCGAACGGTTGAAATGGATTGCTTGTGTCTAAATTCCCTAATTGGTTAGAAAACTGTACTCCAGAGGTGACTTCCGAACTTTTGGTCAAAACCTCCACTTCTACTACTTCCAACAACTCCAATGGGGTCATGGGAGGCAAAGAAGCTTTGTTATTTATTTTTAATTTAATGCAAGGCCAAATAGGCCCTTTCAGACCAAAATGGATTTTCGGATCAAAGGGAACTAATTTTTCCTGTTCCCCTTCAGGCTCAAGAATCAATTCAAGGGTGTTTTCTTCAAAATGGAATAAGAAATAACTGTAATCTAAATCCACCCATCCATCTTTGCCGGTAATAGCAATGATGAATGCATCATTAATAAAAGCCTGGATAAAAGAATTGATCTCTTGTCTAAACCCTCCCTCAGATTTTTCTTTCTCACTCAATAAGGCCTGCATGATCTCCTCAAATTGGCCCAGTGAATTGGGAGTAAATTTTATGGAAATATGTATTTTATGTTTTCCATCGGCCAAGTTTAAGACGGGAGAGGTAATCACAAAACCTAATTCGCTGGGATTCATATTCCTTTCAAACCGACCCAAGTCATCCTGGTCTTCTCCCATCACCAAAGGATATCCCTCCAACCTTCCTGAAAAATCTATCGTTTCTTGCCCATCTCCAATGAACAAGCAGGAATCATAAATGGAGTTTAATTCGCTGTGGTCATTTAATATATTATCCGAAAAAGGTTGGTAAGAATTTCTATAAATGGTCCAAACTTCTGAAATTTTTGCAGCGCTCAGGTTCACCGGAGTCAAGGTATGGAAGCTCATCGTTTCCTTGTTGGAAAAGGTGAGGTCAACAGGAACCCCCATTTCCAGTTGATCCAATTGTTTGGAACTGATTCCTACATAGGCTGTTGCTGGTTTCTTCTCCTTTTCAGTTTGTCCCAACACTTCCTGGTAATAATAATCAAGGTGCCTTTCCAACAGCTTGTTGAGTTCTTTTTGGGCCAATTGAAAAAGCTTTAGAAAACTCAAAATCAATCCTAAATGAGGTGGATGAAAATTAGGTTCTACTTGACTGAATTCGAATTTTTGTGATGCTTTTTCCTGAACAAACATCAGGTTTTTAAAAAACATTTTAAAGGACTCGTTCAGGTCTATGCTTGGATCATCAATTACTTCTTCGGCAGTCAAATCAAAGTCCTGAGGGGAATAGCGATGCTGTTGAGGAATCAATCTTTTGATCCTAGGAACTAAAAAATTGGAAGCATTGAGTATCTCCTTAAGCAGGGCCCCATGATATTCAGATTCAATTAACAGTTCTTTCCAAATAAATAAGTTCTTGACCAGTGAGAGGGAATTTGCCGTTAACTCTTCCTGTATGGTTTTCCGCTTCTTTGCTCCTGACTCTTTCCTGAGAAACTCTAGTTCTTCATGCTTTTTTTGTAAAAATTCAAATCCATTTCTGCAATGGAGCCAATGATAAAAACCGAATCACTCATCAACATTGACTTCCAAGTGGCACTTGGAGTATTCATCAGATCAAAGAATTTCACTTTTTCAGCATACTTTAAAGTGAATTGAACCAAGTCCAAAAAGGTACGCTCATCCGTCTTTACATAAGACGGATCCAGTACAGTCAATAACCTCCCTTTTTGATTAATTCCTTTCTTCATACACGGACAATTCTTTAAATATTGGTTCCTTCATTGAAATAGAAGGGGTAAACCATGTTGCTTCTGGTATTGGTAATGATGATGGTATAGTCAATAAAGATTTTTAGTATCCCCTCCATAAATTGAGACTTATCAAATTTTATCTCCTTCACTTTTATCCTTGGTTCAAAATATAGCAGTGCATCTGAAATGGTATCCTTTAGCATGGTATACAATGTGGGATCATTGGATTCAAAGACATAAGAAATCAGATCACACCCAAACTTGGGATACATGACCCGTTCAGTGGGAATCGTACCTAATATGATCCGAATGCTTTCTTTGATATCCTCTTCCCCTGCCACCATTTTCAACTTCCTGGAGTCTTTGTCAAAAGACGGAGGAAAAGCCCAGCCAACACCTAAAAATGAATTGTCGTTTGAGTCCATATTTTTTACCCTCCAATCATTACCGTGGGACATCCAAGAACTATAGCCCCTCCATGAGCGGTGGTATCACCCATTCTCGCCGCAGGGCTACCTTCTATCATCACGGTCGCCGAACCCATCACAATGGTATCCGGTGGACCTACACATACTAAACTATCTCCCATTTTTGCGGCAGGTAATTTCCCGATCAATACAGTTGGAGCTCCCGGCCCAACAATAGGCCCTCCTACATGGGGTATCGGTGGTAATCCCGGGGTTACCATTGGGCATGTGTGCATATCTGTTAATCTAGCTGCTAAAGGCATATTCTTTTTAATTGATCATAACCATTGCTCCCTTTACTGTCGTTTGTCCTGATGCGGAAAGCTCAGCCGAGGCATTCCCAGAAGCTTTAAATCCTGTATCTGCTGACATCTCCACATTCATACCTGAGCCCTTTAAATCTGAGGTGGCAGAAAGATCGATCGTTCCGGTAGCACTCATCTTTATATCCCCTGTGGCTTCTATCGTAATATCTTTTGGACTTGATAGGGCAATGCCACTTTCGTCCATGGTTATTGTATTTCCATTTACATCAGTCAATTTGATGTTTTTGTCTTGATCCGATAAGACTACTTCATGACCGTCTGGCGTCTTCACAGTCAGGATCTTCTGCTCATCTTCAAATGTGATGGAAATCCCGGATTTGGAATAAATGGATTTGATTTCATTGTTTTCTGAAGGAGTCTCTTTTGGTTTGTTTTTGCTGGAATACAAACTTCCTGTGATCACTGGGAATCGAGGGTCATTTCCAAGGAAGTTCACCAACACCTCATCTCCAATTTCAGGGAAGAAAAAAAGCCGGCATCGGCACTTGCATAAGGAAAAGCCAGCCGAGCCCAAATTTTATTCTCACTATTGGAATTATTGAAGGCGGGTAATTGAAGCTCCACCCTAAATTCATTGTCAGGATCACTATCAATTTTGGTCACCACCCCTATTTGATACCCAGTGGCAGAAGGGGTTAGTCCAATGGCTTTGTTGTCATCAATATCTGGTAAAGAGGAATGCCATCGGGAATTAGATCCCAAATAAATGGTGGTTGACCATTGTCCATCAATTAATTCTTGGATCACTTTGGAAACAAACCCTTTTCCATTGAACCGGTCAGAAAAATTGGATAATTCAACAAAATCTCCGGCTTTGATACTGGTAGTCCCTACCACTTTGACCTTTCCTTGAATCTTCGACAAAACTGATTTGCTGATCCAACTATCGGAAAAAGTCTTAAATTCCTCAGAACCCACCTTTCCAGAAGTGTATTTACTCATTTTTGGGATGGACAAACTCTCCGAAATAGCGGTTGCAGTCAAATTCCCCTGGCTCAAGGAATCACTCAAACTTCCTGTTTCCAAGATGACCGCCTGGGTACTTTGATCCCAGCCAGTAAATTCAAATTCTGAGAAAAGATTTTCTCCATTCAGGTCTAAATCCACCTCTATGACCACTAGGTCAGCTGAAATAGTAATGTCACTGGCAGTACCAAAGTCAAATTTTTTAATCGATATACTGTTTTCGGAAGTACATACATAGCAATTGCTCACTTCGGAACGAATCACTAAAAAGTCCCAGTCTGTACAATTATGCTGAACTACAGGATATGGATAGGTAGTGAGGGAATCACTGGTAATAGAAACTCCGGTAGTACTGGCCATCGCGGAAAATAAATCACTATCTGCTTGTTGGTCCAGAATGGCGTTGGCCCGGGTCTTGGTCAATAAAAATGATTTGTCCTTACATAGAACTTGGATGTAAGAGGAGTTCTTTTTGACGATGAGTCGTTGGCTGACCACCACCCCTTTAAAAGCAAGACTTCTATCATCAGCATATCCCAAATTGATTTCTATCTCTTTTCCTGGAATAAAATTATCCCCATTGCTATTCGTAAAAGGCTCATTGACCAAGCCAAAAGAACCACCGTCTACAATTTTGATGACAGCATTGGTAATTCGGTTGATCTCTTGTTCAACTGTGATGGAAATCACTTCAATGGATCCATCTATGACAGATCCATCAACTTTTATTTCAATACTTACCGGTTCGGAATTTTCTTCCAGCTGGGCCATGAGTTTACACGATTGGTGGGAAAATTATTTGATCTCCAGGAAGGATCTCCCTAAAATTGCTGATGCCATTGAACTTGGCTACTTGGATATAATATTTGCTGTCTCCATAAATCTTATAGCACATAGCAGGTAAATGATCCCCGGATTTCACTTCCCGAACATGGGTCAAATCCGCTGAATTCTTATTCTCCAATAAAGCCTTTTTCTTCGCTGTAATGGAATAGATAAACCCGCACTTCACTTCTGCTCTCAGGGGCGTTCCATCCGTATCCATCATGGTATAGTTGGGCTCCCATGATTGTAATCTTCCTTGAAACAAGAATTGGGTCCCCCAAAATATCTTGATGTAATTGGGCTCGTGAATATCCCCGTTATAGGTATAAATCAGATCCTTTAAATTTTGGATCTGAAGGTCTACCTTTTCGGAGTTGAGGATTCCCGTGCCATCAAAAAAGAAATCCATCGTAAAAACTTTTGGGCCTGCCCCACGGAATTTGATCGATTCAAAGGAGGAGCCGATGGGTGACAAAACGGTAGAATACTTGATTTCTGATTTATCCTTGTACTTTTCAGGATTGACCAAAACTTCATACTCCCCTATCTGACCGGAAAAATCAGGCTCTTTATAAGCCACCAATTTCATTTTGGTAAGTTTACCTGTATCCATTTCAACGCATCAAATAATTTTCAAGGGCCTCATTCATTTTTTCGAGACATTCCTCTTTAATTTCCTTTTTCATCTCTTCCAAGGTTTGTTCTAACCGACTCTCAGAAATTGGGGAAGAAGGTTCAAGGGCCTCCTCATTCAACACCTCTCCTTTTATAGTCAATTGTTTAATAATCAGAGTCATATCAAGAATCTTTTGTGAATTTGGTATACTTTAATGTCAAGGTCTCGATGGCGAGCTCATTCTTCGTACTGTTTAGTGGAGATAACTCCCAGGAAATCGGGAACGCTTTCTCGACTGTCCAGGATGCCATACTTTCACGGTTTGGCCCCAATAGGATGATTTGTAAATTCAATGGTTCAAACTTGAATTTCTCCAAGGCATCTCTACACCAATTCGTCAAATCCTCATTCGGCAAAAGGCACCTTTTCAGTACCAAATCCTGAAACACGGGAGGGTTCGGGAGATAATGAACATATTCATTATCTCCTCCCTCTTTTTTCCGTTACTTTGACAGAAACTTTAAGACCGGAAACCTCCTGGAAACTGCTTTCCATATCGCCATATTTTAAAAATTTGACGCTAAAGTGAAAAGCAGTGGGTGGAGCATACCCATCTTGAAAAAAACCGTAATCCATTGTTAACTATTTGCAATCACCAAGCCTTCGTGTGATATTTCAATGGTTTCTATGGCAACTTCATTTCCGTCAGATTTCATATCTGTAGAACTGATTTTTGTAGGCCAGGCATTATTCAAAGTCCAAGTCATGGTAGGACTTCCTGACTCATCCAAAAGCTTGATCACCACAGTCTGTCTTTCGATGGTATTCATCTTGATTTGATTATACCAATCCCAGAAGTTGTTGTCTTTCACAAAGACTCCTTTCTTCATGGTCACTTTATTGTTCTTAACGATTCCCGGCATGTTGATCGTTGAAAAAACCGGGCTGTTACCATGTCTATACTCAATGGGTTGTGCTTCAATTTCCAATCCGCTCACCTCCTGGAAAGACATATTCGTATTGCTACTTCCCCAATCTACCGTAAAATAAAATTTCGGTAATGGCCATACATTATCTTGTTTTTCTCCTGCCATAATTAGTACTATTTAAAGAATTAAGTTTGTTAAAATTGAATTAGGATTTTTGCATCTGCTGCTCGAAGGTCACCACAATAAATTCTGCTGGTCTGACAATCGCCAGTTTCACGGAAATCAACATTCTACCTTCCAAAATATCCAAGGCAGTCATGGTGGTACCTAATCCTATTTGAACATCAAAAGCATCTTCAGGAGAGGATCCTGCCAATGCACCTTGTTTCCATTTTTCATTCAAAAAGTTGGAAATCATGCTTTTTACGGTCACCCAAGTATTCGCATCATTCGGTTCGAAAACATAGCCTCTTAAAGCCAACTTGATGGATTGCTCCAACATGATAATCGTTCTTCGAACGTTAATGTATCTCCAATCCAAACTATTTCCATCCAAGGTCCTACCTCCCCAAACAAGCGTTCCTACTCCAGGGAAAGTCCTAATCGCATTGATGGATTTTCCAGACACGGCATTAACATTCAGGTCCTGCTGTTGGTCGTGCGTGATGTTCACCGCAGGCTTCACCACGTTATTCAAACTCACATTTGCCGGAGCCTTCCAAACACCTCTGCTATTGTCTACCATGGTATAAATACCTGCAATGGCACCAGCAGTCGGAAGTAAGTTCATAATGGCCCTCACCTCATCCAATAATGCTGAATAAGTCGGACTGGTTGCCATCAGTCCAAGGTGTAAATTCGTTTCTTTATTAGATTTATATTGCGGTAAAGCTGCTGCTGCATCTTCATCGGATATTCCCGGCTTATCAGCTTTAAGCTTTGCCAGAAATTCATCATCTGTTTTAGGAAAAGTAGAAACTAAATTCTTTGCCTTTTCCTCAGGAAGGATCGCTGAAAGATCTACTGAGTCGTCAAAATTCTTGAAAGAAACTTCAGGTTTTTGTACCACATTGGTATTTAACCAGGGATAATAGGATGCAGAATAACTCAAATTCTCTGAGCCAATATTCTCTCTGAAAAAATTAACATTATCCACATCCATCTCACGTTTGTTATAGCCGTCAAATAAATCCAAAATCGCAAATCGATTTTGCATTTTGGAACAATGGGCCATGGCTTGCTTATAGACCTCGTAAGCATCAGCTCCGAGTGCTACGGCGTCAGGAATCACAATCATGGTAGGCTCTTGTTCTTTGACCAACTTAGCTAAACCTCCTTCGATCAATTTGCCATCTTCTCCTTTTGAAGTACCCAATAATTGATCTTTGTCGATTTTCAAGCCTTCTTTTCCGCCATAAGTGCCTACGGAAACGATGTAACAGGTACCTCCGCCATTCGAATAAAATAACCTGAGGCTATTATAGAGGTAAAAAGGTTGTCATCTTTGTAGGTGATCGTTTTATCTCCATCACTCAATGAAAAAGATTTCTATCACCTGGTTTAGGATCTTCCAAGGTGAACTTAGGACTAAAACCACCGCCAAATAGCTCTAAATAATCTGCATAAGATGTAATTCTTGTGGGCTCATTCACAAGAGATTTTCCGTTTCTCGATGCTTTTTCCGTATATCCAATAAATGCCGGGATAGCAGTTGCTACCTCGACCACTGAGCCAGGAAAAGCATTTTTTCAACAATGTAGACTCCGGGAGTCATTAGATTTTGTGCCATAAAATAGAAATAGTTAAAATTTAAAATTGATTATATAAAAATGTGAGAGTAAAGAATCCCCTCTTTGGAAGGGTCCGGATAAATCATGTCGGCATTCGCTTTTGGCAACGTTTTAGTCACAATTTTTCCTGTTTTTTTCTGGATTATATTGATCTATAAGTTGAAATCTGTATTCCTCTTCGCTGCTTAGTGGAATGGATATATCTGACTGCAAGCAGGAAAATGTAAGCGTCGGGGAAACCTGCACTTCCGATTTAGAAAACAAAAGTTCTTTCGAATTGAGGTCAAGAATGGTTAAATCGGCGAACTTCTCATAAAACTTCTCAGCCAAGATATACCTCCATACCGTGGATCTACTTTGAAAATCCGCATGGAATTCTTTCGTCCCATTGGTAACGAAATCCTGATAAATCAAGCCAAGGTTCAGCGAAACAATGATATGGGGTACCCGAAAGCTTCCTTCATTCAAATAGTAGCATGAAATCGCTTTCCCATTGGATTTAAACTCATACAATCCTTCTTCTAAATCCTCAGGAATATGGTCCACATGTTCATACTCAAAAACCACATTTTTAAAGGAATCCACTAGGGTGATCTTACCAGAGAAGCCAACTAATTGATTTTTAAGTTTGGGAAAATCAACGATGGGAAAAATATCTTCGGATGTTACTTTCTCGCCTTTTTGAAGTGTTTCTTGATTGGGTTTATCCAAAAAATTAGATAAGAACAACACCTCATGACCTAATCTAAAACGATCCAAATCTGTATAATTTAGAAATTTAGGGTCTTTGATACTGAGGTGAAAATTCAGGTTTCTTCGTTCATTTTTTAAGACTTCCAAATCTGAACAGAGCAGATGAAATCCTGCAGGGCTGTTCTTCAATAGCATGGAATAATTGGTTAAAATTTTCGCCGTCCTATTTGAATAGGATAGTTCAAACCCAGTAAATCCAGAGGTAGGGAAATAACTATGAAAAAACGTAACGGAGGCTATATGGGAAAAAATCTCATTCATTTCAGTATCATTCTCTTGAATTTTCCCCTGTCGTACTTACTGCTGGTACAAAACCGGTCATTGGCGAATCATCGATTGCTATTAAACTGATTTTATAAATGGAAGAAGGCAATATCTTGGCCCCTATGGAAGACCAGATATGACTCATGCTATCAAAGCTCAATGAACAAAGTTCAAAGCTTATTTTTTCTATTTTTTTAGAAACCCCTGCTCCAAAATTACACGTGTCGATGATCCTGTTTTTATTAAAAAAGCTAACAATCTGGGAGAGGTAATTTAATCCCTCTATGTATTTTTTGTTTCTAAAATTTGCACAGAAAACGACGTGGAGATGGAGGTATAAGATGGGGGATTTACTTTGAAATCCAGCCCCGTCAAAAGCACCTAATCGAGAGGAGTGGTTTTTCAGGGAAGGCTCTTCCCCTAAATTGAGCAGAAACATCACGACTTTATCATCCACTTCTAAGGGAGAACTTCCATCCAGATCAACCAAATTAGAGATAACTACCTTATTTTCAGAAAATCCATGCTGGTTCTTAAAATTCTGATTGATAAGATCCCTAACCTGAACCATCACCGTGTCGATCATTAACCTAAAATTTAAAACGAAAAATACCCATCCAAAAATACTGCAACATGGGTTCTACCCTGTTATATTATAAACAAAACAGGTATAATACAAGGATTTCTCATTAAAGAATTTCATATTTATATATTCCTTAAAATACTTAAATCTGCATATACACCATCATGTATTATTTATTGATTTTTATAGTAATTATTTTGTTTTTGGTTTTATTTTTTACTTGGAGATATTATTCAAAAAAGATGAGTTTTTAGCACAACAATTACTAAAAAGAGACCAAGAGTTATTTGAATTCAAGCATGCATTAGATCAAGAGAAATCACTTCGTAGAGAATATTTATTGCAATCAGAGAATTTAAAAATCCAATTGACAGAAAAAAGCGATGATTTATTAGAAAAGGAAAAAGAGATCAAATCCCTATATATTTTGATAGAAGATCTGAAACAAAAAAACAAAAAAGAGGAGGATGATATTATCGTAGAATATTTTGCTGAAAAAACTAAATCAAAGGAATCACGCGATTAAACTTTTACCTTCTTTGATTTTTTCAATCTTGATTCCATTTTTTAGATCATGTTGGAGAATCACGCTACTTTTCCTGGCCATACATTTTAGCAAACAAAAATGAAGTACGTTGATGATGGACGCAGCAGAAAGCTCGTATTTCTCGGCGACTCTTTCTAAGTCGATGGCAGGTTCGTATTCAAATTCATTCCCTAATGCCGTATTCCATAGATGAAGTCGCTGGGAAAAGTCTGGAAGTTCAAAATCCAACACCAATTGAAATCTCCTAAAAAAAGCCTCATCTATGTTATTTTTGAAATTGGTACAAAGAATTACCAATCCTCTGTAATCCTCTATTCTTTGCAACAAAAATGAAACTTCCTGATTGGCATATCGATCATGTGAATCGGAAGTTTGACTTCTTTTCCCAAATAAGGAGTCCGCTTCATCAAAAAATAAAATCCAGTTTTTGTTCTCAGCTAGATCAAATACCTTGGAAAGATTTTTTCAGTTTCTCCTATATATTTGGACACTACCATGGACAAATCCACTCTATAGACATCCATTTGACAGGATTTACCAAGTAAGCTTGCTGTGAGCGTTTTACCTGTTCCAGGAGGTCCTGTAAAAAGCACTTTAAAACCTGGCTTTATTCTTCTTCCAAAATCGAAAGCGCTTTTCAGTTTATACCCATGTTCCAACCAATTTTTAATTTCTATCACGCCTTCCATCACAGATTCATTGACAATTAAATCTGACCATTCCTGTTCTGTTTCCACCTTACAGGCTGGAAACTCCTGATCAAAATTCGGGGTATAGGTGCCTCCCGTGGTTAAGTAGGTGAGGTATTCTTTGGAAATCCTCAACGTGCCGCTTAAAAAGGGTTCCCCAGGATTAGGCGGATCTATGAACAGGATGTTTTTCCGAAAAAGAAGTGATCTTTTTCGAACATGGATTGAAGACGGAACCTTTTGTTTAAACCAGTACCTGCCAATAAAAACATGATGGTTTCACCGGTAGGTAATAAGCCACGATGTTTTTCGCCTTTGACTCCCCAAATTCGGTGAAGGGCAAATCAAAATTTTGATTTTTTATCTGAAGAATATCTAACTGGGCCGGTTTGATATAGGGAATCAATGCAAGCAACAAAACCAATCGTTCCTCCATAGTCATCCCATATTCAGCAATCAATTTCGCATAATTGCTAGATTCCGGAGGGTATGAAGGAATCGCGAGTTGATCTAATGCCGATTCCTGTTCCGACAGTTCAAAGGTGATTTTTCCCCGAAGTAACCAAAGTGTTTGAAACCACTCCAATTCACTTTCCAAACAGGTTGCATTTGCCTCAGAAATCAACTCCATAATAAAGATTAATTTGTTTTAATCTCTTCCTGTAAAAATTCATAACTTCTCTTCAACTTCATCTAAAAAAGAAATCTTCTTATCAAAGATAGATCTATTTGCCTCCTCCTTAATTTCTCCAAATGTTTTCTTTGCCGAAGTAGCTGTTTCACTTGCAAAGTTGCTTATGCTTTTTGCACCTGATGAAAAGGCATTTCCAATAGCATTGAATACACCTTTTGTTTTTCCCAAAATTCCTGGTTCACCAGGATTTGTTTCCTGTAATTCAAATAGATGTTCTTGTGCTCTATTCTGCGAAGCCTTTGGGTCAGATTTATATTCTACTATTAACATTCTAAATCTTTCAAGATGGTTAATTGCAGCTTGGTCACGTTGATGATATAAGTCTTTTGCCTGCCTAAACGCTTCTGGATCCTTAATTTGATCAATTTTGGAAACTATTCTTTGATATTGTGATTCAAGAGACTGAATATCAGATTCACCTTTAGATACTAGACCATTGTCAGCAAAAAAATCTTCTACTTTGCCAATACCTTTACCTAAAAACCCTCCTATTCTTCCAAATGTATTGACTACTCCATTTTCCGCTCTTCTTTGTCCTTCATCTACATTCACCTTTGCTTTGGCACCTTTGACAAGAATTTTGCTTGCAGCTCTCAATTCTCCTTCATTTAATCCTTCTAATATTCCACTTGATGTACCACTACTTTGTTTTCCTTCTCCTCTTGAGGTAGGGGAATCTTTATTTGAGAAAAAAGATGAAAAGATCGATGGACTTTCATTCTCAACTTTTCTCTTTTCTTTTTTAGGCTTTTCTTTAGGCTCTGATGACGAAAAAAGATCGAAAGAATCTAGAAAACCTCCTTTTGCTGATTCATTTTTTTCAGTAGAGGTTTGATTCGAGGGTGAACGTCCCTCCGATTGGTTTGAAGAATTTGCACTTCCCAAAAACGAACTTCCTATTTCAGATGCTTTTTTCAGAAGGTCAATTTTGTCAGAGGTAGTAACTTGTTCTGAAACAGCACTACTTAATTTTTCTTCTCCTTTTAATACTTTAATTCCTGATTTAGCAAGGGTATTCCCCCTTTCTTGAAAATCCGAACTTCTTTTTTCCTCATTTGATTTCTTTGGTAAGAATGGTTTTAAAGCATCCTCTAACTGTCTAAAAAATTCCAAAAAATCTTTATCCATGGTTTCTATCTCTTCCTCACTTAATTTTCTTAATTGAAACACTTGAGGATAAGATTTCATTTGAGTCAATGCTGAACTTGGGGCATCTGAAAGTGTTTTTCTGATAGCTATTTGATTACCATTTGCCTTTCCTCCCATTATATCGGCTTCCTTTTCAAGGCTATTATCATCATTAACTGGGACTGATCCATTCATTTGAATGGTCGGTTTGACTCTTCCTTGTTTTTGTTGGACTACATGCCAGGCTTCATGAGGAAGATGTTTTTCCTGACCAGGTGATAAATGTATATCTGTGCCTTGGGCATAAGCATGTGCCTGAAGCTGTTTGGGTTTACCTGAATTCCTATGTACCTGAACATCATCCATAGATATTCCTGATAGGTTTTCAATTCCAGATTTCAAATTATCCGGTAAACCAGTATTGTTTTTCTTTTGTTGGATCACATTTTTCTCCTTTTTGTCAATTGAAACATCGACAGTTGGGTTAAGGGAAGGTGTCAACGAATGAGTATTTGCCATGTCTTTCACTTTCCTTTGAATCTGAGATTCTGGCCTGTTATCTACCTGTGATTTTAAACCATCGGGAGATTTTTTGGGAAAAATATTCGCTGTACTTGGCTTGTCCTTTGAAAATAATACTTGCTTGCTCATACATTCAATCGAAAAATTTTAGAAAAAGAATCAACCCTATTTAAGGGAATAATTTAAAAGATAACTAATCCTAATTTAGACAAATAAGTTTTAAAATCAATTTTCAAAAAGCCCCCCAATGCTAAACCTAAGCTATTGGACCCACCAAATTTTGAATTGTAGATAATGAAAGAATAATTATTTTATTCTAAAGTGGGTCCATAACAAAGTTTATTCAAATATCTTTAAGCGAAAATCACTTCCTTGCTAGGTAAGGTCTATGTCAAAATCATCAAATATAAATAAGCCTTGGACTATTTCACTTATCTATTTGATAGTTGGAGTAAGCTGGATTTTTTAGTGACAAGGCTGCGGAATATTTAGTCAGCAATGATATTAGGGAAATGTCAAGGTATCAATTGGCGAAAGGAATTTTCTTCGTTCTTGTAACAAGCCTTTTGCTTTTTATCCTGATCTATCGCCTTTATAGCCAAGTCAACAAAAGGAAACAGGAACTAGAATTACTTTTCACCAACCCCAATCTTGGAATATTAAAGCTGGATGAAATGGGGTATGTTACCTATATCAGTGAAAACATCCGCAAAATCACAGGATACAAAGCAACAGAAATAGAAGGAAAACATATTATCCATTTTACTCCTGAAGAATGGAAGGAGATTGACTTAGAGGAGCTTAAGTTAATTTCTGGATCAAAGGGAAATGAAGGGTTTACCTTTACCAAGCGTATTTTATGTAAAAATGGAGAGATTATTATTCTTAAAGCTTACGGAATGAAAGTTGTCAATGAAAGATTAAATTCCGTCCATTATATTACCACCTTCCAAAACATCACCGATCAGGTCAAATTCTTAAATAGATTAGAAACTCAAAATAAAAAATTAAAAGATATCGCTTTTGAACATTCCCATGTCGTTCGGGCTCCATTAGCAAGAATTATGGGGATAACAGACTTGGTTCAAAACCATAAACTGGAACAAAATGAAAAAAAACAATTGCTATCTAATCTAAAATCATCAAGTGAGGAGTTAGATAAAGCATTGAAAGAGATCAACGAAAAAATGAAAGAGGTTTGATATCCATCCTATTTGGTGACTTTATTTTTTAAATATTCAACAAATCGATCGTCATCTGGTGATAAAATAAACTGCTTGTCATCCTTCTTTATAATAAGCACTTTATTCTTTCTTTGGGTAGCAAATAACATCACCCTCCCGATTTTAGGAATATAAAACCTTCCAAAATAGCCAAATAGCCCTCCTACACCAAACGTCCTGATCATCCCTTTGGTCTCTTCCCTGGAAAGTGCTTTAACTTCGGTGATTTCATGAAGACGTATGTGTACATCTCCAATAATTCTTTTGATCGTTAATTTCCCATCTCCAATCTTATAACCCTGAGGAGAAAAAACCCAAGTACCAAACAGGACCAAGATTAAAAAAAAGTATAAATACATGGAGATAATAATCTGTAGGATCAGTTTCTGAATCCAAAATGATGTGGAAACTGCGCTGTCCCAAATAAATGAAAAGTAAAATAATAAACACTGTAATGCCTTTTGCCAGCATATCTAAAGATGCATTAAATTTCATTGTTTAAATTTTTCAGTTGAAATGTTTCAAGATTACTGGTTTTCTAAACCAATAAAGTTACCTGGATAGTTTTGCAAACCTATATCCTTTACCCTCGAGTCTAGTAATTAATCCTTCCAATTGTAGGTAGAATTTATCCTCTCTTTTTGGGGTGGTACCCGGGTGAATTAACAAATGGAATCCATTCAACCCAGCCTTCGATTCATAATCGAAAATACTTTCTAGGATGGTAGATGAATCGACATAATTGTCCATGTCAGGACTGGTATAATCAGCATTTGACCTTGTCCCAGAGCTGAAATTTATGGTAAGCTGCCCCAACCCTCCCGCGATTTCCACGACTTTCTTATTGTACCATTCGTAAGGAGGCAAGAAAATATCAGGATGGACTCCTAGATTCCCCAACGCCCTCAAATTATCCATGATATCTTGCCTGATCACCTGTTCATCCACTAATAAGCTATCTCGGTTTCCCCAATCACAGTACAATAAGTGTTGATCAGAATGGGCTCCTATATAATGATCCTCATTCGCTATCTTTTTCACCAGTTCCTGATTAGATCGTACAAATTCTCCCGTAAAAAAGAAGGATCCTTTGATCTCATGTTTTGCTAGTACCGATAAAATATGCTCAAAACCTTCCTGATAATCATGTCCGGAGAAAATCAGGAAAATGTTCTCCTCCTTTTGGTCGGATCTGGTCAAAGCTCCGTATGCATCATAAGTAACTTGTCCTTGAACAAAAGAAACACTACCCATTAAACACAGTAAGAGCACCCAGACTTTAATCATGATTTAAATAAGTAAGTATCATTAGCAGCTCTGCGGATCCATCCAGAGTAGGTTCATTGGTGCTATAATCCATCCAATCGTCCATGTATTTGATATGATCCGGTTGTAAATGTGCATATTCATCGGGCTCTGAAAGTTCAATTCCCAACATATTCTCATGAATACTTGACCAGATAGGCCCATCTACCAAACTGCCAGCAATTGAAGTATTGAGCAATCTCCAAAAAGGCATATGCACATCCAAAGGGAAGTCCGCATGTTCAGGAAGTCCGGTAATCATACTGGAGCCCCATGGATTTAATCCCAGCAGCCAGTTGACATGATTGACCAAAAGGGGACGGTATTTGGTTGAACCTGTCATTTCTTCGTACAACATGGCCTGGGTAGCTACTGCCGCTGCCAGGTTATTGGAACACCAAATAAATAAATGCCCCACTCCATAGGGGTTCTGTTCCGCTCGTTTTTTTACATGTTCCAGATTTTGTTCGAAGTAAGCGACCATCTGCTTCTTATCCTCTTCTTTACCGATTTGCCAAAGGGCATAATGTCCCATGTTTAAAAATGGATACATTTCGTAATGGCTGGCAGAATCACGCTCCATCCAGGACCATTCTTTGATGATGGATGCATATTTTCTGGCATCCTCCAAATATTCTTTCTCCTTAGAAATTTTAAACAATTCTGCAGCAGCCCATTCCATGTCATCTGCCCAGGTATTTTCTTCATACCGGTAAGGCGCACTAAAACTATTCCCTTGCTGAAAGCCTTCTTGTTTCTTCCCCATTTGGTATAGTTCAACAGCGGCCTTCATGCATTTCTCAGCAAATTCATGAAACTCCGGAAAACTAATGAATACTTGGTAACCCAATGCAAGCGTGGCAGCTGACCTACCTGCAAGGTTCCCAATACCTGTGGCTTCGCTTTTGTATTCAGAAAGTCCCTGCGGTTTGCCAGTTGCAAAATAGACTGGCCTAAAACGATTGGCTCCCCATCCATAGTCGGCGTTGTCTTCATGAGGTAGTTTAAAGCCTCTATGGTCCCGGTCATCTGCTACTTGATGGTATAATTCATTGGGTCCTGGATGTAATTTCAGGATCCATTCCAAGCCCCACTTGGCTTCATCCAAAATATCGGGAAGCTCATTATTCATAGGAAGACCCTGCTCATTTACTTCATCTTTAAACCGCTCCGGTCTCATTTGATAGGTCATTAAAAGTCTGGCAGTGGTATTACTGCTGGTGATCAAATATTTCAGTTGATCTCCGGCATCGTGCCAACCTCCTGTCGCATCCATTCTGGTGGAATCAGACCATATCCCGAAAAAACTCAACCCATCTTCCTGATGACAGTACTCTTCAGTAAAGGGATTAAACCCACATCTTTGGGTCCTGATAAATGAAACTACCTCCTCTTGCCAAGCAGGATATGCTCCAATCCAAAAGTGCTCACTTTTGATAGAAGATTCCGGTATTTCCAAATAGAACTCTCCCTCTTCCGTAAATCCTGAAAAATCAACTTCATAATAATAGGAAAAAGGGCTCCATGGATTTCCCTTTTTTGAAGCTCTAATCGCTCTCTTGTTTGACCAGCAGACGTTTTTAAATACACTTCTCTTGTCCCTAAATCCACTTTGCTCAGCACCAATGCCGTTTTAGGCATATCTGAAAGATACCCCTGTAAGTTGACCCGGAACTCCACATCAGGGGCAGCCATCACTTCAGTGGAACGTAGTATAAAAACAAGGACAACAAGAACAATAGGGAGGTTTTTGAACTTCATATCGAACAAATGAGGTGAATTATTGGAATTTGAAAAATAGATCTAGCTGAGAAAATACTCCATTAATTATTTATAAAAAAGAGATTCTAACTAAAATACCTTTAGTATTAACATCATTTAATTATTGGGGGAACCGATTCCATCCAAACCATCTTTTTGCAGAAATTAAGTATGATCAATTTCATTTCAGGTAAACTCTTTCTGGATGGCCTCGAACCCCATAAGAATGGTTCCCAAAAACCCAATAAATTAAAAAAAGGGGCCAGATGCCCCCTTCCTGAAAATTCCTGATTAATTAGATTATTGTATGACTAGCTCATCCACAAACATAAATCCGGACTGGGTATTTTTTGCAATGACATGAATATACCTTGCATTTTTACCATCCAGCGAGCCTTTAAAATCATGAAAGATCAAGCCTTTTTCCTCAGGAGAAATGGAATGATCCATGGTCAACACTTTTTGATAGGTTTCCCCATCCCCAGAAATGGAAACTTCTACCGAGCCAGGTAGGAACACGCCCGGTCCTATGACTTGCATAAAAGTGGCGGAGAAAGAGGACAGTTCATGGATTTTTTCCAGGTCCACCACGACATCCAGGTCATTGGTAAATCCCTGCCAAAAACCGTCATTGTAAGAGTCTCCTCCCTCAATCCATTGGTGAGGCTTCCAGCATCTCCTGCCGGATAGGAAGGGTTCCAGGCTTTATTATAAACTACAGGCTTTCCTATCGCCAGATGATAATCCACCTGCTTTCGCAAAATCGGCTCTTTGGCCTCCCCTCCTCAAATACTGCTGCCACAATGGAAGCGTTTCCATTTACAAAAAACTCCCCCTTGTACTGATTCGAAGCAGCGCTTGGCATACTGCCATCGGTGGTATAATAGATGATTGGATCATTCAAGTCCGTTTCAAATGAAACACCTATTCTTTTATTCTCCAGATCCACATTCATAAAGGGAATCAAGGCATTACTTTGCTTATACTCATATTTCACCCCCATGGACTCCAGTCGATCCAATTGGCTGGGAAGCCTTCTTTTAAAAGAATCCCAATCCTGAACGGATTTGGGTGACCATGCCCTTTCGGCTAGCGCCAATACATTAGGGAATAACATGGCATCAGCCAAGTCTTCGGAAGGAATGGTTTCCGTCCACAGACATGCTTGCAGACCTTTGATCTGATGGGATAGCTCCTCTGGAAATTTAGCTCCTACCAGCTTCTTATTGTAGATATCAAACAGTTTGGAATTGGGACTCGAAAAGTAAAAAGGATCCCCTGGGGCTAAAATCAAATCATTCCCGTTTTTTACTACGTTATCAGGGACTTCAGCCACCCAATTTCTCCAGTACATCACATTCAGGCTCTCATCAATTCCCCCAGCTAAGGCATCATCCCAAACAACGACTTCTTTCCCTCTTGCTTGGAGAAAGGTGGTGACTCGCTCGACAAAATAACTTTGTAACTTCTCATAATCTTCGATCCCATTTTCTCGCATGAATTCATTGCATGCTGCAGATTCTTTCCAGGTGGATTTCCCCACTTCGTCTGCACCGATATGTATAAACTTGGATGGAAAAATTTCACTTACCTCTGTCAAAACATTTTCCACAAATGTATAGACCTCCTCGTTTACAGGACAAAGCGGCGTGGAAAACACCTCTCCCCATGCTGCCTCTCCGTTACAGGCCAACTCCGGAAAAACCGAAATTGCTGCCATCATATGACCGGGCATATCTATTTCAGGAATAATCTCCACATGCCTGGTACCGGCATAGGCCACCAAATCCTTCAATTCCTCTTGTGTATAATACCCCCCGTAATGAAGTTGATCATCGATCACTTGGATGTGTTTAGGGTCCAAGGCAAACCTTGGATCTTCCATGGATTTAGCTATGCAAATGGAATCTTGATCATTGAAGGTCCTCCAAGCTCCCTGTTCTGTCAGTTGGGGATATTTCTTGATTTCAATTCTCCAACCTTGGTCATCAGTCAGGTGTAAGTGGAGTTTGTTGAGTTTATACAAGGCCAATAGATCCACATACCTTTTCAAATAATCCATGGAAAAGAAGTGCCTGGAAACGTCCAAATGCATTCCCCTCCACTCATAAGTTGGCTGATCGCTAATCTCCAAAACAGGAAGCCTGATCTCCTTTGCGGAATTGGAAGGGGGAATTAACTGGATCAAAGAGATCAACCCGTAAAAAACACCTTTGTTATGACTGGCTTTTAAGGTGATTTTATGTTCCTGGATAGCAAGCGCATAGGATTCCTCCCCTTCAATTTCACTGGACTTTACAATTTCCAGACTAGTTCTCCCCTCTGAAAAGGAAAGCTTCTCCCCTAATTGTTCTGAGATGTACAATTGGAAAAATCAATTTCATGTTGGAACCCATCTGCTTCCGAAAATATCAACTGGGTTTCAGAATCCAACAAAAATTCCCCTTCTGCTAGATTGAGATGGGCAGGGACAGGTATAATGGATACCTGGTCTGTTGCAGGTCGGGAACAAGAAAAAGAAGGCAAAACCCAAGGAAGTAAACTAGGTGTTTCAAAACGAATAAGCTAATGTGAAACGCCAAAGATAATAGGGGATTAAAAATAAATCCATCCTTTAAAAAACCTCTATTCAAAGAGTCACGGAAAATGAATGCAATCGCATCTCAAAAAATTTCCTTATTGGTGAATTTCATCCGAAAGAGATAAAGAGAAAATTTGAAAATACGGACCTTCTGGACTGTTCACTTTTCGGTTATAAGCCAATTGATAAGCAGAATTTGCCCAATTGATATTGCTAAGTCCATGGGAGCTGCCATGTGGAGCAGCCATCAACTGTGTGGTCTCTCCATCTTCTACTTTGGTCAAGTAAATGGATTCCTTTGCCCCATAAGCCAGATACTTTCCATCAAAACTTAAATCAAAGGAGGTGTCCGCGGAAAAATCATTATGGGTGACCTGAACGATGGATCCGTTTGCTGGTGAAACCGAAAAATTTGAACCAGTCCCTTATCATCCTTTTTGTAAAAATAGATGTTACTGCCATCTGGTGAACTTCTTAACCATTGCCTCGGTCCTTGAACTCCCGGATAGGCATGTGAAGCAGTATAGGTCAGCCTCCTTTGTTTTACCCCTCAGGAATAGCAGGAAGGCTGGTCTTAGTACCAGTGGTAACCCCTCTTTTCAATTGTTCAAGTTCCTTAGGCATATCAGAAATAAAGACTTCGGTCGCTTTTTCACCTGTTGCCAGCACTACATCTCCCAAATAGGCCAAAGCTCTTGTTTGAACGGTTCCATCTTGCCTTTGGTAACCCGATTTTCCAACCCAGCACTCTTCGTAGGCTTTACTTATTTGATCGGTCCCTTTTTCAGGAGATGCAGTAACTTTCGCCAATAAGACGGCAAAGCCACTTCCATTGAAATTTTCATGATTGATGCTTCCATGAATTGAAACTGGATCATTGGTCAAAATTGCCCCCACGGTTCTTAAATCGACTATTTCTGGGTTTTCCTGAGACGCTAGGTCCACTACTTCGTCGTTGTAGGTAAAGCTGACCATATGGCCATCGGAGCTATAAGAGTAGGCATGGGAACCACCTCTTAATGCTCCCAAAGTAAAAGGTTCCTGAACATCACGTGCATCCAATGGATTGGCTTTCAAATCATCATCCAAATCAAGCTGCATGGCAAAACGCCTCGTTATGGAATACGGCTTTTTTTCCGAAGCATTCCATAAACCATGAATAAAAACAATCTTGTTTTCTTTGGGGTGAAAGCTCACTGCTCCTGCCCCGGGGCCAAATTTTTGTTGATTTTCAATCGTGTAAACCCTGCTTACTTTTTCGTGGACAAGTCCAAAAGTTCAATGGAAGCATTCTCTCCTATTTTGGAATCCTCATTTCTATTGTCAAACACCAACAATTGATCATTCGGGGAAAATGCCTGTCTTTGATTTAAAAAATGACCTGTTGGCCCTTCCGTCATTTGAATTTCATGGAGCTCCATGGGATGGGTGAATACCTGATTTAAGTCCACATTTTTATTTTTTGGATGACAACTAGCACACAAAAATACAAGGGCAAGGATAAACTTTGAAAGAAGCCTCAAAAACCTGGACAGGCTGTTCCTGATCAAAAAGACCCTGTCCCTAATTTGGAGAAAGCCAGTTTCCATTTTTCACTATCTCTTGAAGTAGTAAAAATGTCCGTCTTCAGCTCCTACTACCAGTTCCCATATCCCATCTTTGTTCCAATCTACAAATGTGGGGCTGGTTGTATGACCTGCCAGCACTTTATCCGACAAAGGTCCTCGATGCCTAAAAACCACCTTATCAGGAGTTTGGCTAACATTTTCAAAAAGAGACACATTTACACTATTCACCAATAAGTCCATGTCTCCATCCTGATCCCAGTCCACCAAACTTATTTTCCTTCTTCCACTTCCCCCAGCTTCCGCATGATTCAACTGCAAAAGACCTCCTTCCTTTTTGATTGCAACATCTCGATTGCTGAAAACTGATGCGTTTTCACCATAAAATATTCTTTTCCCGGGTAATACAGCCTGTTGCCCATTTGTTTTCACTCCCTCAAAAATGCCAAATACCCTTCATGGTCCAACATGATCAAATCCATCACCCCATCCTGATTCCAATCCATCGCATAAGGAGTGGTTCTCCATTGCGTGACCAATTCATCCGGTGCCGATTCCCACCAATTCCATGCAGGATAGGTAGCAGGCTCGTTTTCTCTTTTCACAAGAACGGGCTTGGGAGATTCTAAGTCATCTCCAGTATTTCTAATCCATTCTACCCTGCCCCAAATCGAATTGAAGAGGATGTCGGGATGGTTATCTCCATCCCAATCTGCTACGGATAACGTGGTATACCCCCATTTAGCTTCTGCTGGCCCTTGGATCGAACCATTGGAACCTGCCTGGATTCGAATGGCCTCCCTTTTGATTTCAACAAGGCTGGCTCCGCCCAAATTGGATTTTCTCCTCCTCCAAGGTTTTCGATGAAGGCAAAATATCCAGCAGAATTCCCTGTAATAAGATCTTCATCTCCATCTCGATCCCAATCCACACTGACGGGGGTGGCAAGTGCACCAAATTTAAGGTTATCCGATTGCTGTCGGAAGTAAACCGGAGATTCGAACAAAGGCAAACCTTGGTTGTTAGCGCCGGTATTCCTGACCCAAGCCACTCTCCCATCCTCATCCCCAATTACCAAATCCACATGCCCGTCTTGATCCCAGTCCACTGCAACCGGAATAATCATTTCCAGATCCATTTTGATAAGCCCAGCTGCGTTCTCCAGAAATCTTCCTGCAGCATAGGTGGGGTTGGATCTATCTCCGATATTCTCGAAATAACTTAATCGGTCCAAAAACTCACCACAAATCAAATCCAGGTCTCCATCTCCGTCATAATCCGCAAAATTAGGAGAGGGAGCTCCATACACGTCCAGTATTTCCCCACCAGCTTTTAGTTCACCCCGGTTGACATAATCCCCATTCACATTTTCCAATAAAAACACAAAACCATGCAGAGGGCCATTCGTCCACTCTCCTTGTTGGTTATAGGCATTGTCCCAACCATAATCAGCCCAATCGTCAATCCCTACGACTACGTCAAGATCCCCGTCTCCTTCGTAATCCACCATCTTCCATTGATTAAACCTGACTTTTTCAAACCTGACTTTTAATTCATCAGCATCATATAGGTCCCTCTTTTTTCCATCCATATGGATCTTGAAATCCAGCAATTCCGCTCCAGGGACATTCACTTTCATTCCCTCTTCTATGTGGGATACCTGCACATTCCGAATGGCATCTCCCAATCGGACCGGTGGTGCAAAATCAGGGAATGATTCTCCCGTGGTATTTTCAAAAAATACAGGCCATTAAAGGGCTTATCCGGACAGGATACCAGCATATCCATATCCCCATCTCCGTCATAATCCATAGGCAAGGGCCAAGCCCACAGCCCCACTCCCAAAAAGGAAGTGGTTTCTGGATTATTATATTTAACAATTTCAAAATCAACCATTTGACCATTATCAAGTAAAGTACTTTCTTGGGCAACAACCCGCTGGTTTCCGAATCCAAAGAAGGTCAAAAGAATGAAGGCAGAGAATGCATTTTTCATAGTATAAAACAGTGGATCAAAGGGAATTCAAAAAATTGAGAAGGCCATTGTTCCTTAGGTACAAAGGCCCTATTACAGACATGTTAGATTGATTGAATGAAACGAAATAGCCGTCAAGGCAATGCCTTGACGGCTTTTGGTATTCGTACTTGCTTCAAACAAAGACCTGATTAAACGATATCCGGAACCTCAAATCCCGGTCTATAATTCCTTGTCAGCATTTTGTCTGCTTCAGGATCATTGACGAATTTCTCTGATTGGGGGTCAAAATGTAGTACTCTTCCCAATCGATACGCGATATTACCCAAATGAGCTAGTCCTGAAGATAAATGTGCGGTTTCCACAGGGCCATTCAAAATAGATCGATCATGTTTTCTAACGGCTTCAATAAAGTTGGCAAAGTGCCCGTCTGTTCCACCTGCTCCCCGATCCATTCCGGTGGCTGCTTCTCCTCCATCATCACCGGAAATCCCTGGCGTCCTATCTGGCCCTAAGAATGACTGGAATTTATCATATCCATCCACCACGATGTAGCCTTTATCTCCATAAAAAATATTTCCCACAGTAGCTCCTCCCTCTGTATTGGTATACCAAGGCCTCACCTCAAATTGGATGATTTTACCTTCCTCAGGATAATTATAAATAGAAGTCAACACTTCAGGTACTTCTTTACTGTCGTTCCAAAGGTATTTACCTCCCATGGAAGTAATCTCAGTAGGGAAACCTACATCCAATCCCCACATGCACAGGTCTGTTTCGTGAATTCCCTGATTCCCCACATCTCCATTTCCGTAATCCCAGTTCCAGTGCCAGTTGTAATGCACCAAATTCCGGGTAAATGGCCGTTTTGGAGCTGGGCCAGTCCATAAATCATAATCCAATCCTTCTGGAACCGGTTCAAAACCTTTATCTCCAATATCCCCTCTCATTCTAAACACCAGGCCTCTTGCCATGTAAACACGACCGATGTATCCTTCTCTCATCAATTTAATTGCTTGCTGAACAGCTGGAGAGCTTCTCAATTGAACGCCATGCTGTACGATTCTATCGTATTTATTGGCAGCCTCAATCATTTTTCGACCTTCCCAGATATTATGAGATCCTGGTTTCTCCACATACACATCTTTTCCCGCCTGACAGGCCCAAATAGTTGCCAATGCATGCCAATGATTGGGAGTCGCAAGACTGACCACATCGATATCTTTATTGTCAAAAACTCTTCTCAGATCCTGCTCCAACGCCACATCTTGGTTATATTTCTCTTTAAACGTTTTTTGACGATCCACCAACAAGTTCATATCAGGGTCACATAAAGTAGTTACCTGCACGTCTTTTTGGGCCATAAAACCTTGAATATGTGAGTTTCCTCTCCCGTTGATTCCTAAAACCGCTGCATTGATTCTATCGTTTGCACCAAATGCTGAGGCGGGAATAATGGTAGGAGCGATGAGCGCTGCAGAACCTGCAATAGCCGTTTTTTTAATAAACGTTCTTCTTGATGAGTCTTTCTTCATTATTGTTAATTTTTAAGGGTAAGTGTCTTTATAGACGCCTCTTTGTATTCTTGAAATAGATCGACGGTGGGATGCACGAGAACCATTGCAAGCAAAGAAGCTATTTTGGGCGGTTTGGGAATGAATGTTCAAGCATTAAACAATTTAAATCATGTATTTCAGATGAGATTTCTGTCCTTTTTACCATTCTAAAGGGTCTCCAGAATTAGAGAAAATAGACATCATCCAATCTTTTCAAAAGAATAAGTCCTCCATTAAAAATACTTGAATAAATTACCTGATTAAGATAAAAAGCAAACAGCAAATCACCTAATAAATCGCTTTTCTATTATTTGAGCGGTAGCAAACCCTATTTAATCTATCCCCCTCCCGATTCAACTGATTAATCCAAGACAGCGTCATCCATATAAAATTCAGTCCCTAACATTTAGGATAAAAAAAGAGATGGTTAGAACTTAACCATCTCCCGATTCAAAAAGTAATTAAAACAACAGGTTCAATACGCATTTTCATTGTTAAAAAACACACATTTAAAAGTCAGTACTGAGATATACAAATCAAACAACACAGACCATTTTTTGATATAAAAAAGGTCATATCTCAACCTAAATCGAATGTCTTTATCATCTTTAATTTCACCTCTATATCCTTTGCATTGTGCTAGCCCCGTAATTCCGGGTTTCACGTAATGCCTACACATAAACCTGGAAATTTGAACAGAATATTCCCTATTCATGGTTAAGGCATGGGGCCTAGGGCCCACAACGGACATTTCACCTAATAAAATATTGAAAACCTGAGGGAGCTCATCCATGCTGGTTCTTCTTAAAAACCTCCCCACCCTTGTAATACGGTCGTCATTTTTCTTTGCCTGAACAAACTCCTTGGAAGGATTATATTTCATGGTCCTAAACTTATAACAATAGAAGGGCCTATTGTTTTTACCATGTCTCAACTGTTTAAATATCACCGGACCTTTGGAGTCTATCATGATCAGCAAAGAAATGATGATAAATAACCACCATCCAATGATGGTGATAAATAAAAAGCAAATTGTCAGATCAAACAATCTCTTAACTGCAATTTGAGAAGAATCAAGATAATTGATAGAGTACGAGTTTAAAATAAACTCACGGTCTCTATTTAAATCTTCTATTGCAATGAATTTCTCAAGTGTTAGCGACATGGGTATCCGGTTTAAAAAGTTTAAAAGATCTCACAAACTTATTTAGTGAAATATATTTCACGTAGATCAATCCATAAAAAAGTATCTCTTCCAAAGTCTCTTTGGCTCTTTCATGAATCGACCCAACCATTCCAAGCCATATTTTACCCAAACATCATTTGGCCTTTCTATTGTACCAGAAAAATAATCGAAGACAGCACCTATAGAACAAATATAAGTTGCCTGAATTCTATCTTTATTCTGATGAACCCATTTCTCTTGTTTAGGAGCAGTCATTCCCACGAATACCACATCCGGATTGAACTCATTGATTTTCTGTACCATCAAATCGTTGTCTTCCTCAGTAAAAGAATCTTTAAATGGAGGGGAATAGCTTCCACAATTTACATTGGGGAATTTCTCCACAATTTTACTCTTTATGACCTCTAGAGTCTCATTCTTGGAACCTAAATAAAAGCAGCTTCCATAAACACTATTCAAATATTTTAAAATAAATTCATGTAAATCCGCCCCTGCAATTTTATGAATCTCACTACCGCTCAAAAACTTAGCGGACAACACAATAGAGATCCCATCGGGCAAAAGTACATCTGACTGCAACAATGCATTTTTGAAATTTTTATCCTCTTCTGCCAAACAAAAAGAGTATTGGTTCAGGGTATTTACTATGGTTTTACCTTTAAGCAAAATATCCATCAACTTACCATTGTACATGGAATACCCTAAAAATTCGGAATTGACCGTTTCCATATCTATTCTATTAAAAATTAGAAAAATTTATTTTAGACTCATTAAAAGGTAATGCAATATACATTTTTTTAGGTTTAAAAACCATTTTTAATCATGTATATAAAAAAATAAGATTTTTTTTCACACTATTTTTTGTCCAGTTATTTTATTCTGCTTTTATCATTTTTTCAAAATAAAATACCAACCGAACTGCTCTTTTTTAAAGTTTACCTAAAAATATTTTACATTTTCTTATAACTAAATAATACCTATAGATCAGCCCACTGATTATTCATTAGGATGTGGACTTCTAAAACCCCGTTTTCAAATGAAATAAAACGAAAAATGAAGTGAAATATTTAATTATAAAGATTCCCTCTATTGAATTCAAGATCAAATAAACACTAAATAAACAGTTATAATTTCATCTTATATATAGAATTAATTCATCATAGCCCCATAAAAATTAAAATAACTTCCTCTTTATTAAATATTCATTATTGTTATTTCTATTTTTTAACAAAAAAACATTTCATCTATTTAAATAAGATAAAATTCTAAGTACACATTGTATAAAACCAATAAGAAAATTTCTCCCCAACTAATAAAATAAAATTATAGGATTATCCACTGTTATCATAACGGAAAAATACAAGTCGAAATTAAAAATAAACCAAAGCAATTTTTCGAATTATAAAAAATATAATTAAGTAATTAAGAGAAGTGTTTAGAGAATTTTTACTCATCAAAAATTATTGTCTTATGGAATAAACTTTGACGATAAAAACAAAAATTAATCAGCCTAATATGAGAAAAATTACCTTTACGCCAACCTTTCTCTTTCAAAAGAGCATTTTATTTAAATTCTTATTCCTAGTCACCTTATTTTACTCTCCACTTCAAATTAGTTACGCGACTGATTATTATTTCTCCACCTCTTCCGGGAATGATGGTCGGTCAGCCACCCAAGCCCAAAGTCCTTCAACACCTTGGAAATCCATTGACAAACTCAATTCCATTTCTTCCACTTTAAAAGGAGGAGACCGGATACTTTTTAGATCAGGAGAAGTCTTTTTGGCACTATAAAAATTACGAATTCTGGTGGTTCAGGAAACCCAATCGTTTTCACATCCTATGGAAGTGGAGCCAAGCCGATCATTACCTCCATGATTACTATTTCCAATTTTTCCTCCATTGGCAACGGGATTTATCAAGCAGATCTAAGCAATTTCAATTTGCCAAGGATTCAAGTTGTCTTGGTAAACAATCAAATTAAAGAAATTGGCCGGTACCCTAATTCAAATGCAAGCAATGGTGGATATTTAAAAATTGGGTCCGTTCAAAGTCAAACTGGATTCACCTCTACTACTGGAAATCCCTACAATGGGTCTGGTGGCGAAGTAGTAGTAAGAAAAAACAATTGGATTATTGATAGGCACAGAATTAACTATATCTCAGGTAACTTTATTTCTTTTCAGGGAAATGAAAGTCACTATGCACCACAAGCTGGTTTTGGTTATTTCCTTCAAAATCATCCTAGCTTATTGGATCGTGCAGGTGAATGGGCTTATGATCCTGATAGCAAGAAATTCACGATAAACCTTTCTGGATACAATGTCTCCAATGTATCGGTATCCGTTTCTACCCTTGAAAACCTGGTTTCCCATACCCCCTATGTCACCAACTTCAAATTCTCCAACCTTCACTTTAAAGGTTCAAATGGGAGTATTTTTGAAATTTCCAGAAGTCAAAATTTCACTGTCGAAAACAGCACATTGGAATTTGCAGGTGAAAATGGGATCAATGCGGCTGATGTCAGAGGCCTTGTAATACAAAACAATCAAATACTTTCCCCTTCAATAACGGCATCAATATTAAATACGGAGCGCCAGGGGCAATCATAAACAATAACGTCATTGACAAAGCCATGCTTTTTCAAGGGATGGCAAAAAGTAGTGATTTGGCAGGGATCGGTATTTTCGTTGCGAGTGATAGCGATAACTCAATCGTTCAAAAAAATAGAATTACGAATATAGGCTTCAATGCCATCCACTTTGGCGGAAACTACACCAAAATAATAAATAACTACATCGACAATTTTTGCCTATTCAAACAGGATGGTGGAGGAATTTACAATAACTCAGATGGCCTGATTGGAAGAAATAATATCGGAAGAGAAATTTCGGGAAACATCATTTTGAATGGAAAAGGAACAAAAAACGGGACCATTGAAGAAGTCGATATGGCTGAAGGTATTTACCTAGATGATAATAGTGCAGGGATAAAAATTGCAAACAACACCATCGCATTTATGACCGGAAAGGGGATTTACCTGCACAATGCCAATAATATCGAGGTCCTAAACAACCTATTTTACCGTTCCAAAGTCCAATTACAATTAACTCATGACTATTACGGGGACCCTAATAGAAATATTCGAATCTCCGGAAACCAATATTCCAATGTTGATGAATTGGAAGAAATATATTCCGCCTATTCTGTAATAGACGATATAGGTTCTGTTGGCACCATCAATTCCAATTATTTTTGGATCCATTCAATCAAGACTTCTTTATTCATACTAGGTCTTCCTCTGATCCTGCAGTAGGAATCAATAGAAATTTAGGAAACTGGGCCAGTAGTTTTGGTTATGATTCAAATAGCACCAAGCCTACTTTTGATTTATCTACCACGAAAGTTCTTTCGTCTAGCTTAATCAAGCAAAGTAATTTTAATTCAGGAAGCGGAATTATTTCCGGTTTATATAATGCAAGTTCAAGAGTACTTTCCAGCGGTATTTCAGGAAACACCTTGGTGATTTATCCCAATAGCTCCAGTAGCGCCACTGCATACATACAAATTGGAGCAGTAAGTTCTGGGGAAAAAATACTAATGGAATTTGATATGAAAGGTAATCCAGAAAATAAGCCCATTGAATTTTTTCAGAAGCTACTTTTAATGTGGATAAAGGAAAAGGAAACAAAATCGTTGCGACTAAATCCGGAACTACACATTATAAGGTCTTCTTAGATGCCAAAGCCACAAAATCCCCTGAAAGTATTGTGATGAGAATTCCTAGTTCATCACAAGAGGTGTACCTAGACAACATTGAAATTTCAAAGGTTCAAACTGAAGAATTACCTAAAGAAAATTTCATATTCTTTGATTACAATGCCAGCTCCTCTCCTGTTTCGGTACCTTTGGACGGAACCTATAAGAAGGGAAAAACCAACAGTTCAGCGGCTCAGTCACGATCCCTGCTTATGGGTCAGTGGTGTTGGCAAAAATCTCCAATGAAGGTGGTAGCCCTGACAACCAATTACCAACGGTAACATTAACTAGCCCTACCCAAAATCAAGAATTTATTTTTGGGGTTAATACGGTTCAATTGGCAGCAAATGCATCTGATCCAGAAGGTCAGATTAAAAGTGTTGAATTTTACAATTGGGGAAATTTAGTCACCACGGTGACCAGCCCACCTTATGTGTTTAACTGGACTAGTGCAGAAATCGGAAATTATCAGGTCTATGCAAAAGTTACTGATGGTGCAAATCAAACTGCGGTTTCTCAAACCATAAATTTTACCGTAAAAAACCAACCTGATAATGGCCCAGGTTTTAACGCCCAAATGGTAAATCCTAGCAATAATTCGGTGTATGAAAAAGGAGCCAATCCTGTGGTATTGAGAACCAACGCAACTTCCTCTGGATTAGCAATTCAAAAAGTAGAGTATTTCAACTGGGGATTCCCTGTCATTACTATTACTTCTGCTCCTTTTGAACATAATTGGAGTACCATAGAGCCGGATAATTATCGGGTTTTTGCCCAAATCACGGATCAATCTGGAAAAGTTTACACTACGAATGAAGTAAACTTCAAAGTTACCTCTGGATCTAGTGCTCCCCCACCAGCAACAATCAAAATGGATACACCATATAATGGACAAACGTTTACGTTGAATCAGGACTTGGTAACACTGAGAGCATTGGTTTCCGATCCAACCCAAGTAAAGTCACTTCAATTCTATAATTGGGGATTCCCATTGGTACCGGCGAATTCCTACCCTTATGAATTCGATTGGACCAGAATTGAGGTCGGTGATTATAAGGTTCATGCCGAAATGGTGGACGTCAACGGAAACCTGATCAAATCAGATCCAGTTACTTTCAAGGTCACCGCAGGATCTGGCGATACCACACCTACCGTGACCATGGCTCAGCCGTATAACGGACAGCAGTTTGTGATCGGAAGAGATTTGGTTTCCCTCAAAGCCAATACAAATATTGACGCGGCAAGAGTAGAGTTCTTTAACTGGGGATTCCCTTTGATCACTGCTCCAACATCCACCAAGCAATTTGATTGGACAAGAATTGAGGTAGGTGAATATCTGGTGTTTGTCAGGATAACGGATAAAAATGGAATTACCTATGATTCTGAACCAGTAAGGTTTAGGGTAAATTCAACTTCTGCTAGAATTAATGAGACAGAAAACCAACTTTCTACTAGCTCCGGTACTACTTCAGAAATACAAAGTACTGTGAACTCTAACCAAGAAGTTCAAATCTTTGATCAATCTTCCATCTATGGAATTAAGATGGGACCAAATCCTACAAGCGATGAGGTCACTTTATATTTCGATGACTATCCTAAAAATTTAGACGGTAAAATCAAATTGGTTGACACGAGAGGTGTAGAACTTAAGTCACAAGATTTCTCAACTAGTGATGGCAGCGTTACTTTCAATGTGTCCTCCTTCCCTGAAGGAGTGTATATCATCCAAGTTGACTTCGGAAATAAGGGTGTTCAAACCAAGAAATTGATCAAGTATTAAGCAAAATTTAAATAGCTCGCCAATGTCTGTCTGCAGGTATTTTCCCAGCGATATTGCGAGCTATTTTTTATTCCTTCTTGAGAAAGAGATTGAAGAAAATCTGAATCATACAAAGCATTCAACACTCTTTCTACTTCAGACTCCTTTATTTCTTCTTGAATAAAAAAGCAGACCCGTTCAAGTTTTCGCGGAAAACAGGGATATCTGAACATAAAACAGGTTTTAAAAATGCTTGAGACTCCAACACTGGAAGTCCGAATCCTTCATATTCCGAAAGAAGTAAGGTCACGTCGTACTTATCATATATTTCTTTAATAGTAATGGAAGGCTCAAACTCCTCAAAAAATATAAACTCTTCCAAATTTTCCTTTTGTACCAACTCCTTGATTTCCGAATAGTACTCAGGATAAACCACACTTCCCCTGAAAAAAAGTTTAAATGACTTTCCTCTTTGTTGGTTGACCAACATTTTCATCAAGCTGATCGCCCTTTTATGGCCTTTGTGAGGATAAAAACCAGCGATATAGCCAATTTTTATCTCTGAATTCTCGGCTATATTTAGTTTCCCTTTTTTATTCAATCCCTCAAAGGCTGTGGCAAGTTTTGTGACTTTAATCTTTAGTTCTTTCTTTGGAAATCTTCTTTTCAATTCATTAGCAATAGATCCAGAAGGAACAAGTACCACATTTCCTTTTTTCAAGCCACTTTGCATCAACCAGCGCAATACCCTGAATTTTAATTTCTCCTTAAATCCCAGATACCTGCCCAAGCGTTTATTGCTCAGATAAAAATCAAACATAAAATCATGCAAAGTAAACATGGACTTAGTGTTTGGAAAGATGGGCAATTCTGGAATCACACGGTGTAAAACATCAACTTGATGATCTTTCAGAAACTTGGGCAAGGAAAAATTCAACCAATAAAACCTGGAAAAAAAGGACTGATTGTTGACCACTTTATATTCAACGGTCATATTCTTGATTTCAATTTTCTTCAAAAACTCAGGATGACCAACAACCAACATCTCCACTTTTTCTTCAGCAGAATCTAACAATTGGTCAATCCCTAAAATCAAGTTTTTGGAGTAAGTAGATATTCCTCCACCTGCCCCTCCCAATCCAGGGACAATATTTGTCACATCAATGCAAATTCTAGTCATCTTGTTATTTACTTTGAACTTGACTTAATGTCTCTTCTACTTTATCCACAAAACCTTTTGCTACCACGGAAGCGTCAAAAGGTTCACTAGACAAAAAGGCATTACCCGCATAATGCTTATACCGGGAAAGTATCTTGATGATTCCAGTGGCATAATCCTCAAAATTAAAACCCACAGGAAAAAGAAGGCCATTCTCCTCATGCTTCACAAATTCAGGAATATCACCTACGGCAGTACTAATGACAGGAACTCCAACAGAAAATGCCTCCGCGATAACCATCGGAAAGCCTTCGAAGCTTGATGCCATCAACAGAATTTTCTTCTCAGAAATAACTTTTATCAAATCCCGATTTTCCAGATTCCCTAAAAAAGTAATGTTGGTCTCCAGTCCCAGTTTTAAAACCAGGTTTTTTAATCGTTGCAGCTCGGATCCAGTCCCGGCAATTTCTAATGGATTATGTTCTTGAACAGATTTAGGCAGTAAATAATATACCTTAATTAATTGATCTACCCCTTTAGGCTTTTCAAGCCGACCAGCAAAAATGAATCCTTTTCTTTTATCCTCAGCCTGCACTCCAATTTCATGTGAAATAGGGTTGACAAACTTAAAAACCCCTTCTCGTTTTTCTCCAACTGAAAATAGCAAGCTTGCTTTTTTGGTAATCACGGCATGAATATGGTCGAAAACAAAATTCAAATACTTGCCAAATTTGAATCTGGAAATTGTCATAGGATTGGTATTGCCATGAAATACATGGATCAATGGCTTATGGGTAAAACTTGCGACATAGGATCCTTCGGGACTATGGGAAATTATAAAGTCATATTTCTTTAGTTTGAAAAAGCTTAAGACCAAAAACACCACATACATCAAGCGATGTGGTACCCACCTGATTTTTCAAAACTAGCAGGAAGAAAAAAGTATGAAAGATTAAAATATGAATTTAAATCCTTATCCAAGTTTCTGACAAAAGGCCCAATCCCCCATAACTAGTCAAATAGGAGTTAGTCAATAAGACGGCCGCATTCCTTTTAGCTGTGTTCATGTCTATTCAGGTTAAACAGTTCATCCTCTCAAAAAGCAAGGAGCTATATTTTCTATTATCAAAAATTTCTTTGGCAGCAATCCTACCTGCTTTCCCATATTTTTCAATCAAAGACCTATCTTCCAATACTCTTGAAAAAGCATCAAATAAAGCGTCTTCATCCTCTGGGGGAACCAACATCAAATCTCGATCCCCAACCAATAATTTCCCCACATCTCCTACATCCGAGGCAACTACTGCTTTGCCGGAAGCTAAAAATTCAGCCAATTTGGAAGGAAATCCAGTATTTGCTGCCAAAGAATTATTTCTTGTTACACAAAAGATGTCACAATCACTTAGTACAGACAGGTAATCTTCTGAATTCAAAAACCCTAAATATTTAATATTTCTTGAAGCTTCACTTTGCTGAATCAGATTAAAAATCTGGTCAAAATCCTTTTACTTTCTCCCTTTCCAGTCAATATCAACTCGGTGGAAGGATACACTTTATTTAGCTTATTAAAGGCTCCAATTAAATATTCCAGTCCATCTTTTTTACCAAAAGAACCTCCATAAAATATTTTGATTGTTTCTTTCTTGCCAGCTTCAAAGACTTTGATTTTTTGGAGATCTACCGTAACTGGTATATAAATCACCCTGGAAATGTCTTTGACAATACCACTTAATTTTTTGTGTAAATGATGGGAAATCCCAATCAATAGGTCTGCATAGTATGGAGCCAAATTGACAAAGTATTGACCACTTTTTATACGTACCCAATTCCAAAGTCCATCGATACTAGAAGCCACACTGTTGTCCTCTACGATGTCTAAAATCACTTTATAGCCCTTCGACTTGGCATAAAGTATCAAAAAAATAGTTTTAAGATCCGGAGTATCATAGGCGTAAAATAGATTTTTGCTCCCTGACACCTTTCTGCTCTTGATAAATCGAAATGAATCTCTAAGAAACCTGAAAATAGAGGGGATACTCTTCATGCTCATTTCAACTTCCATCACATGGGCTTCTCCCTTGTTCTGATAATTTCCGGCTTGTTTTGAAAAATATAAATTACTCCATTCAATCTTGTCCTCCTGGATCAATGGATCCAGCAAGTTCCTGACCCGTACAGAACCAGCCATTCCCTCAAATAAAGGCACACCTAAAAGTAAAACATGCATAACAAAAAGTTTAAAAATCTATTTTTTGTGCTACTAACTTATCATTCGGCAAATCATTGATATCCAACAATTTTATAAAATCAACTAAAAACCTATTTCTGATCAATTGGCTATCATGATTCTTCATCGCTAACTTGAGCGCTTTACTGGAATACTCATATTGCAGCTCTTGATTAAATAAGAATTCTTTTAATTTCTTCTTGATGTTTGGTACTGCATCATTGTCAATAGAAAAAGCCCACTTTTGACTACTACCATATTGATAAACAGCCGTTTCTTTCGGAGCCAAAAGAATGGTAGGTGTCCCTGAAATCATGTATTCCGGAGCTTTGGTAGGCATGGAATACCTTAAAAATTCGATTGATTTCTGAGAAAAATCACAGGGAAGCAACAGAAAATCAGCTCCTCTGAATAGTTTGGGCAGTTTAGAATAGGCTACTAATCCTCTATAATGTGTGAATTCAAAATCATCGATCCAAGATAAAGGCTCTACGGTCTGTATATAAAATTCTATCCCTATTCCCTCCTCTTTGTTTAATTCTTCCACTGCCTGAGCAAAACTCTTTAGGGAAGTCCCAATCCCGAAGCCTGTCCTTCCTGCATATAAAACGGTAATCGCCTGATCATTTAGGGATATTTCATCTTGGTTTGCGTTCCAAAACGATAGATCCACAGGATTATGATAAGTCACAAATTTTTTCCCAAACCTCTTGTAATATTCTATCCCCATTAAGTCAGAAATACTCAAACAGAGCGTAGATAAATCTACCAACTCTTGAAATTCCTGATTGATCTTCTTCTTCCAGTAATTACTAAACAGGCCGCCAAAACTAATAGAATGAAGCCAGTCATCCATTTGGTGTAATACTACCGGTATATCTAATTCTTTCGCAAGTGCTTTTCCAAACAACAAGGAGTCGCGTGTGGAAACTTGGATGTAGACGATATCAGGATTGAACTCTTTTACCCAATCCATCAAATTGTCTGTTAGGGTGATTCTTGAAAGCACATGAAACAGCCCTGTCCACATCAAGAACGGATAAAATAATTGATTGATGATCCTTGATCTGATATTTGGCTTCTGAGATACTACCTCCTGCTTTTTGAGAATTTCTGAACATCAATTTTTCCTGAAGGAATATTTCTCTGAAAGAAATTGAATGGAAAAATCCAGCTATTTTCTTTATTCCCAATGAAAAAGTAATTGTCACAATAAGAGAAATTAATATTATTGATAGCATGGCTAGTAACTATAACAGCCAAATCTTCTTTATTCCAATCGTGAAATAAATTAGATAATGTAACTCCTCCTCCGGTATTAGAGTTGAAGGACTGGCCAAAAATCAAAACCTTAGGCTTCTTCACGATGATTAAACTTTAATTCCATGTTTAAATATTTTTTAAAGACTTTATCATTCAAGTTTCTGAATGAACCATTGTAACAAATTGAAACCATGAGCCAAATGCTAACATGGAACACTGAAAAAGTAAATCCATTGGACGGATATAGAAACACTAGCCAGATTAAAATCCAGCAAGCAGCAGATTTACAAAACAGATTTTTAGAATAAAAGAGACCAAGGACGGCAGCAGGAATCATTAGGAACAAGATCATGCCTAAATTCAAGATTCCTCCAGTCAGTATAAACTGTAAGTAATCTGTTTCAATTACCCTCCTTACTCCTTGCTTAAATATTGATTCATCTATTCCTGGACATAAGTATCCTGCATTGTACCCTTTTCCTATCACCCAATCCATTGTGGACATACTACTGAAGAAACAATTTTCAACATAAGTCCTGGTATTCTCCAATCCTTTGTCAAACAAGCTGGAAAACACTTGAACTTCCGATAACGAAAACTCAATTAGAAATAATTGATAAGCAAATACCATGAGGTAAATACCCACTATAATCCAAGGGATTTTATTAGAACTCCTAACTAAATTTAGAATGAGGGAAATCGCCAATACGAACCCTCCCATTAATAAAATACCTCTTCTTGCCTTGATCGCACCCAAGGTCATAAAAAGCACGAATATGATTAAAGACAATACTTTATTCCGCGTAGATTGGTAGGGTGATGTTAGTAAAATAAACATCGTAGGAAATGCCAAGAATTTAAAAGAGGATTCTACTAATTCCCTGGAAAAAGTATCCAACATGTCTCCTTGGATCATTTGAGGGAAGAAAAACACGGTATAGCCAAGGTATACAAAAGAACAGATGATCAGTACTTTCATAAACTTCTTCAATTGAACCAAATTCGGTTTGATCAAAGAAATAAGTGGAACAAACAAACAGAAAATCCCATAGTTCGCATCGAAAAACATGGATTTTGTATCCTCATAATCCATAAAATCGTAATCTCCCCTTATTAACAAAAGAACTTGCCAGATTGAAAGTAGCGTTACAAAAAACAAGAAATACCTATTGGTGCCTTTAAACTTGATAAGATGAAATAGAGAGAAAATAAATGCGCAAATAGCAATGATCTGAATTCCTTGGAAAATCGCAGCCATAGAGTATAAGCTGGAAGACAGCACATAGCAGATTGAGAACAATAGTATGCTTATCCAAAATATATTAATCATCTTAATATAGGAGGTGCTAATAGTCCCTATCTTGAACTCCAATCTTTTTCTATATGGATAAGTCAGTTCACTCATGCTTCACTTAATAATGATAAATGCTTATCTAACACATATTCAGGCTGGAAATTCTCTAGCTTGAACCCTTTCAAATTATTCTCCAAACAATATTTGATTCCTTCTGCCAAACTCTTATGATCTAAAGGCTCTGCCAGGTATCCATTGTTAAGATGATCGATCATGTCTGGGATGCCCCCTATTTTAAAGCCAACCACGGGAACCCCGCAGGAAAGACTTTCAATGATGATGGTAGGTTGATTCTCCATAATAGAAGGAATGACATATAGGTCTGAAATCGACAAGGCATTTGCCATTTCCTCTTCATCTGACAAATAGCCAAGACAGTTCACTTTATAAGGAATGGTGGATAAATCTCCCAAATCTCCTGCACCAATCATCTGTATTTCGATAGGCTGATCGGGATAGATACTGGGTAAATATTCCAATGCTTTTTTTAAATAGGTAAAGCCTTTATATACACTGGTAATGTCTACCGCCGCAAAAGAAATTACTTTGACTTGAGGATTTCCATTCGCGGTTCTTTTGTGGAGCTTATCAGGATCCGGCTTAAAACTTTTGGAATCAAAGTAATTGGGAATATTGATCACCTCACAACCATTTGCAGCATAGGAATCCATCGCACATTCCGCCAGCCATTTACTTGGCGATATGATGGAGACGTTCCTTCGGGAATAAATCCTTTTCTTTTGCGCTGCCTGTTCTTTAGTGATCGTCCCCTTGCCCAAGAGGATAGGACATTTGAAACATCCATTTTTATACTGATCACAAGTACCTGCATGATGACATCCACCAGTAATTCCCCACATGTCATGTAGCACAAAAACCACCTTCTTTTCTGTATTGACAATATTCTCTAGTTCATTGAGCGTCAAAAAACCCATCTGTACCCAATGAATATACACTACATCTGCCCTCTTAAAACTTGGATGATTGGTCAATCTACTTCCGATCAACGGGTTGGAAAAAAGACCATATTTTTCTTTGCTATACTTATAAAAATACCCCTCTAGCTTATTATTGATTTTTGCAAAAAGTTTAGCATACCGCGGCATATAATACACCCCATCCTTTTTTCTTCATCCCTTACCAATGAAATCACTTCACTGGAATACCCCGAATTTCCTTCAAGGCATTATGTAACCTCCAGGCGGAAGAACCAGCGGATTTGGTTGAAAACTGTATTTGCAAAATATTCTTCATACCTCTATAAATTCAATGTCCTGAGAGCTTACTGGAACTACTTTCCATCCCTCTGGATAAACGGTTCGATTGGGACACTTGGCCTCCCATGTATCAGGAGAGACCACAATCTTTTCTTCACTTTTGGATAACCAGGCAGGCCACCAACTGAATGAACTGTTCGCAATAATGAAATGCTTACAAATACTCATTAAATACATATCCAAATAACTATTCGGACCTGTATTATGAGAGATATAAAACACGTTATCTCCTTTTATATTCTTTCTAACCCACTCTGGATCATCTGAGAAAATGTAAAAAACCGGATTAGTGACATGTTCATTGATATATTGAAATGCATTTTTATAATAGTCAGTTGCATCTAAAAGTACCCTATTTTGATTTTGGGAAGGATCGGAATAATTACCTCTTCTAATATGTACTGCAACTGAATTACAAGATTGAATTTTCCTGGAAACGGATAGATTCACATCATCTATTGGCTTTTTAAAATTAAAAACCTCTTGAATCAAACTTTTATGTGAATCAAAATATAAGGTTGACTTCCAACCGCCTATTAAATAGTAATTATCTAATTCATATATTTTCTGATCAAAACAAAACTCATCTTTTTCATAATATATATTATCGCTAAAACGAAATATATTTTTAGCAAACTTTTTAAACCAATTTAATTTAGAATGAACCAATAAGGGCCTTAAAAATTTAGAGACATAAATCACTCTAAATCGATCATCAAAACAAATAGGTATATCAAATGCTTTAATCAATTCAAAACCCTGGTAATGCTCATGTAAAATATAATCATTAACAGATATTTTAGTCGGCTTACCAATTGAATCCATCACAATTGCCAATGCAAACTGAAACATTTGATTTCCCAAACCACCAAAAATAACAACTTTATTCATAGCTATATATTAATACCAAATTGGATTTTTTGATTTTTCAATCAAAACCTTAAATACCTGAATGGGTGCTATAAAATAACCGTACACATTGCTTAAAATAGAAGCAAATATGATGGACCAAACTCCAAAATTGAACATTTTAATAAATAAAAATGACAACACTAAAAATAAAATAGAGGTAACTATTGAAGATATAAATTGAATCTTCAGTGTACCCATTCCATTTACCACATTAACAAAAACACTAGAAAACATAGAAATAATAACTGATAAAAAACAGAAAAATGAAATAGTAAAATCGATTTTAAAATAGGATGACCCTAACCAAAATTTGTAAAAAACATCAGAGAATAAAAGCATCAAAAGTCCCAGAATAAAGAAGGGAATAATCAATAACAAATATTTCTTAACCACACGGAGAATCCAATCAAACTCCTTCATAAAATACGCCTCCGTGGTACTACTCCACAAGGGAGAAATAAAAATCATGAAAATAGTCTGTAATGCTACAAAATATCTAAAAGCGATATTATAAGACGTAACCGACTCTGGATTGAAGAAATGTGCAATTAAAAACAAGGAAGTACTATACTGGATCATCGCTGCCAACTGAAGTACAAAAAACTTCCCTCCCATTGACATTAGTTCTTTGGAATGCTTCTTATCCACAAAAGACAATGAAGGTCTATAATCATAATAGTCATGACTGAAGAAATAAATGTTCGCAATGATTAAAATCAAAACGGGGATGCATCCCATGGCCAATCCCAGATAGATCAATGATCCCTGAGTGAATTTGGTCAACAGGAATACCGCAACCAATACCAATACTTGCCCTATTAAATCAATCAAAGATGCTAAGGCAGGTTTCTGATCAGAAGTAATGACTGTTTTGACGATCTGAAAAATAAACTGAAGACAGAAATAAGAAATAATGATGGCAATCAAACCTACGATCTCCTCATTTCCTTCTTTTGGAATATTGATGAAACTGTACCAATCGACAAACTTACTTACGATAAACATCAGCACACCTGCCAGCAAGAATATGATCGCCACATAGTAATAAGTCGTACTCACAAAAGTTCTGGCTAGCTGCTTATTGCCAGTGGCTTTTGCTTCCGCAAACTTATTCCTCAGCCCTTGGGTCAAGCCTACATCAAATAAGGCAACCCAGGCCACCATAGAGGTCAAGGTAAGCCATACCCCATATTGACTTGGATTGATGTAATTGATGGTAATCGGAACTAGGACAAAGGAAATCAGCATGTTCATCGCCTTGATTAAAAAGGAGCCGATGATATTTTTTTAGCTACAACGGAACGCTTTTCACCCCGTTGAATTAAATTCTTAATCCAGTCAATCTTTATATCAACTTCCCTACGTAAACTAATAAGCCACATTTTTAAAAAAATTAATTGTATTGGTAATTACCATAAGAATATCCTTGCCCTGCCCTACTACCATTTAGCACCAACATTGGGTTATTTATTTTTGCTTCCGCTTTTAATTGGTGGAAGAACTCAATGTCATGTTTAGTAGTCCAATTGTAGCGCATCATATAAATGGTAGCGTCAACAAGTGGAATTAATGAGAAGGAATCTGAAACCTGCCCTACTGGAGCACTGTCCAATACGATGAATTCAAAATGCTTTCTCATTTCATTAATGAGCTCCTGATTCCTGGGGCTAAGCAAGATTTCAGCTGGATTGTGAGGTAGTTTACCTGTATGAAACAAGGTAACACCTTGGTATTCCAGTCCTCCCTCCAAAAACTGCTTAAATGAAATATTCTCGTTATTAATAAATTCTGAGATTCCAATTGCCCCTTTATCAAACAGGTGGGCATACTCCAGAGGCTTTCTCAAGTCATAAAACAACACAGCCGTCTTCTTCCCAATCAAACTCATTGATTTGGCAAAGTTCAAAGCAAAAAATGTCTTCCCTTCCCCTGATACGGTACTGGTCACCAGGGTCACCTGAGACTCTTTCCCAAAATCATTCAGGCAATAACTTGTCCTGACGTACCTCAGTTGTTCCGCTATTGGCGTTTTCGAATTTTGGTCAATTATTGGCCCATTTGGTTTTTTGTCGATCTGGGACAACTCTCCCAATACACTGCTGGAAGATGGAACAACAATTTGACTCCTGTCTTCCAATTTCCCCTGAAAAGTCCTTTTTACAAATAAATAAGAGAAAGGTGCAGCAAATGCGATAAACAACCCAATCAATCCTAAAATCGGCTTATTTGGACTTACCGGTACTGGGCTGAAATAGGACTTTTCGATCGTTTTGGAATGGGTAGAAGAGACAGAAGCTAGGTAGAGAGAAGTCTCTTCTCGCTTCTCAATTAAGTTGATGTAATGGGTTTTCTTAAAGTCCAGGTCTCTGGTAAGAGCTTCATATTGCCTTTGGATCATAGGACCCGAATGGTACTTACTATTATAAGTATCTGATGCCTTTTCCAAGTTTCTGGTAGAAATTTCAAGAGCATCTATTCTATCATCTAAATGCGCAACAATTTTATTTCTAACACTGGCAATTCGCTCAGTAGTATTAACATATACCGGATTTTCTGGGAGAATTGCCCCTTTCAATCGGTCAAGCTTATCTACTTCATTATTGAAGTCCTGAATCATGAGCAACAACGCCGGATCATCATTTGACAAAGGTCCCAACGTAATACTTTGCTCTGTGCCCGATAATACCTCGCTCTTAAGATTACCGAGTATTTCCAATTGACTCCGATTGATTGATATCTGCTTGGAATTATCAAAGGCATTTTGCTGATAAAATTTCGAATCATTTTCTACATCAACGACATCTTTGTTGTATTTAAAAGTTTCAATATTGGATTGCATCCCGCTTAATTCTGCCGATAACATTGCTAATTGGGTATCTAAAAACTCCAAAGATTTTAATGCAACTTCCTTCTTCTCAGCAACTGCATTTTCATTGTAAGTATTCACTAGCTCATTGACTACCTGAACTCCCATGTCTGGAAATTCCGTTTTCAGGGAAACATATAGAATACTACTGTTTTTATCTTTTGGCTCCACTTTCAGGCTGCCTGACATCATACTTGCTAATTGCGCGTTATTAAACAAGTTCACAATGAGCGGATAGTTATCAAACTCCTTTACCTCTTTATTCCTGTGAATTTTCAGGATGGCAAATTCATTTTGAAATGTTTCCTCAAACTTAATTTCATTGACGGCATCGCCATTGGAATAAATGATGTAATTATTCTCAATCCCCAAGACTTCAAACTCCTTATCCAATAAATAATCCTCATCAATATTGATCACCTCAATAATGAATGGAAGCTCACTGTTTGATACTGTATTGAGTTTGCCTAGGAAGTTTTTATGATAGGCTAAATAGTTAAAATTTAAATCTTTAATTGCCTGTCTCATTAAATCTGAAGATTGAAGAACATCAATCTCGTTATCAGTAATCTGATAAGACTTAAAGTCGCTTAATTCACTTAAAACAGGATTTTCCAAAAACACAGAACCCTTCGATTCGTCTTTGAGCATGATTACACTATTCACCTGAAATAAAGGAATCGCAAAATAGATATAGGCAAACACCAGGGAAAAAACCACCACAAAGGAGATCAAAAAGAGTTTCCAATACCTTAAATAGTAAAGTAAGCTTTTCTTGATATGTGATGACTCAAATACCTCTGTGTCAACAATTCCATCCAATAAAACATCTGAAGCTTTCATAAACAGTTATTTAAAAAATATTCTGATAGTTAAATATTAGTGCCACAGCAACAGAAGATAATATGGTCATGAACGCAATGGTAGTTGGGTTCATTTCCGCTTGAATCAGCTTCTTTTTATCCGCTTCTATGTAAAGCACGTCGTTTTGTTTTAGGAAGAAATTGGCAGACCCCAACAACTCTTTATCATTCAAATCAATACGATAAAGCATTTTTTCTCCACCATGTTCTCTGATCACTAAAACATTTTCTCTTTTACCATACACAGTCATATCTCCTGCCAAGCCCAATGCTTCTATAACAGAGATATTGTCCGTAGTGATGGTAAATGTATTAGGTTGATTCACCTCTCCTAAGACCGTAATTTTAAAATTGGTTATGGTCAGTTCTACCCGTGGGTTTGTAACCAATTTTTCTAATGAGCTCGTGATTTTTTCTTTTGCCTCATCTCTTGTCAGGCCAAGCAGTTCTATTTTCCCAACAATTGGAAAATCAATCTCACCACTTTCAGAAACCTTATATCTACTTTGGGTATAGGTAGTCCTAGGCCCTATTTCCTCATCCCCACTAGCAATCACACCGTAATTGAATAAAAGGTTAGATTCAGGATCTAAAGTGGTTACCTTAACTTCCAGTTCATCTCCCTTTTGAATTCTAATAGGATCTATTGCATTAGTAGTAGTGTATAATTCACCCTTTTGTAATTCTAAATTGGAGAAATAGGTAATATTCCTTTTAGAACAAGATGCTAAGAGAAATAGCACAACCAAGTATTTAAAAAAATATTTCATAAAATTATAGTTATATATCTATTACAGTTGATAAAATCTAATGATTCTTACAGCGGAATCATGGGCTATGCTTACACAATAATCTCCCATTTCAAAACTCCATATCTTCCAGGAAGAGGCAAAACTTGAGAGGTCGGAAGGAATTAAATTTAAGCCGTCTACACAGGCTACATCTTTAATTCTATCGGTTAATCCTAAACCAACTCCTTTCAATAATGACTCTTTCCTAGTCCAGTGCTTAAAAAACACAGCTCTAGGTGCCTCAGAGTTTAAAATCATGCTTATTTCATAATTAGACATACAATTAATAATCATATCATATAAGTCTAACTGTGAATTCATAAACTCAATATCAACACCTACAGACCATCTATTTGCAAAACCAATAACAATGTAATCTCCTGAATGAGAGATGTTAAAATTAAAATGAGGGAAGTATTTAAAATAAGGTTTGTTGTTCTCTAAATAATCAATCTGAAATGAATTAGGATCAACTTGTAGATAATTAGAACTTATTTTTCTAACAAAATAACGAGCCAACAAATGTCTATTTCTATCCTCCGTATCTTTATAATTATTAAATTTATTTATCTCCTCTTCTGACAGCGTATCACTTAGATGTTCTAACCTATCTAAATGATCAGGGATATAAATTCTCCATATATCAAAATGATTATCTAAGTTGAAATCACATGATTTCCTCCATTCAATCACCTTAATTTGATCACAGAAAACCTTACCCATAATCATAGCTTAGTTAGTATAGGAGTTCAAAATATTCTGTAATGTCTTTGTAAATTCTGCACCGTGAGGTGGTTTTAGCATATTGGCATGCTCACCTGGCATCCTGATTACTTTTATATCTTTTGCAAATGGAGTCCAACCAAAGGTTTTGAAATCCTCCACATAGAATGTCCTTCTGTTTGCAAGAAATAAGGTAATGTTTACGTCAACTGGCTCATGAACATAATTTTTCCAAGCCTCCATATTGACATTTTCAATCTCCTTGATTCTAGAAAATAAATTAGATTTCTTCTGGAATCTTGCTCTCCAATTATCCCGCTTTTCCAATAAATATTTCTTTCTGTAGCTTAGGTAAAATCCTGGATCTCTGATTATGAACTTGATTTCATACCATAACCTCTTGAAAAGTTTAGATAGCTTATTGAAAAATCCTGCAGGAGCCTTATCTGTATTAAAAGCAATCGTATCAATCATTCCTAAAAACTGCACCTGATCCCCCATTTTTATAAACTGCTTCGCCATTTCAAAAGCAATCAAGCCGCCCAAAGAATTTCCCATCAAGTGATAAGGACCCTGAAGTCCTGCTATTCTGATCTGTTCAATATAAACTTGAGCGATCTGTTCAATACTGCTTAGCGGCGCTAAAGAAGCATCTAAAATTGAGGGAGATTGAAGTCCCCAAATCGTTTGATCCTCATCCAGATTATCCACCAACGTATTGATTTCCAAAGGATTCAATCCTACCCCGTGAATAAACAGCAATACTTTATTAGGGTCACCTTCCTTGATTTTCACCAAGCATTTGGATTGTCCTTTATTCTCTTCTTTTTTACAATGTTCGATGTGAGAGGCAAGCATCTCAATAGTAGGAAACTCAAATAGTGTAGAGAGTGGAAGGTTTATTTTGAAGTGTGTTTCAAGCTTTGATAATAAATCCACCGCAAGAAGAGAATGTCCTCCTATTTGGAAAAAATCTTCATTCGTTTCATGCAATTCTCTTTTTAAAACTTGTTCCCAAGCTTTCTTTACTGCAAGGACTGAAGAATAAGAACTTTTGATTTCTTTGTCTTGATTTGAGGTATCGCTAAATACTGAAGTTGGTCTAAATCTCTCCAATAACTTGCGATCAATTTTACCATTTGAATTCAACTCAAAACTTTCCTGTTGAACGAATTCACTAGGTATCATATAAGAAGCAAGTTTTTTGGACAGCTGCCCTTTTGTGATGTCTATCCAATTAGAGAATTTAGAATCAGCCATTTGCCCTTCAACAAAAGAAACATGTGCACGCAGCATGCCTTCTCCATTGGCATCGAGTACTTTAATGACCACTGCATTTTTAATCAAAGCATCCTTGGCAAGCTCACTCTCTATCTCTCCTAATTCTAATCTTTGACCCCTTATTTTTACTTGATGATCTATCCTTCCCTTGCATAACAAATCCCCTTCCTCATTCCAAAGGCCTAAATCTCCTGATTTATAAAATTTCCCATCGTAGCCCTTAAATGGGCTTGGAACAAAACGTTCCTTGGTTAATTCTGGCCGATTCAAATATCCGTTTCCAACGCAAGTTCCTCCAATCCAGATCTCTCCCATTCTACCTGGAATAGGGATTATTTTACCTTGCTCATCGACCAAGATTACACAGGAATTTTTGACCGGTTTGCCTATAGTAATTTCCTCTTCAAAAGAATTAATTTTCTTAATGGTGGCAAATACAGTGGTTTCTGAAGGACCATATATATTATATACCGAATCAGCAACATTAAGTAAAGAATCTGCTAGCTTTCTAGATAAAGGTTCACCCGCAGAAATAATGGTAAGTCCTTCTAATTTCGGCTCTCCCATGTATTGAATAAGCGACTTTAAATGGGATGGAGTAATGTACAATTTGGTAATACGTTGATCTTTCAGCGCATTAAAAATTTCGCGTTGATCCTTTCTTTCATATTTACCCAATAAATAAAGACTAGCTCCGAATGTGAAAGGTAGGACAGTCTCAAGCCATGCCATATCAAAACTTATAGAAGTCAATCCCAGCACTTTATCTTCATTACTTAGCCCTGGCTGTTCAATTACCTGCTGGGTGAAGTAAAATAAATTCAAATGGGATAATTCGACCCCTTTGGGCTTACCCGTGGAACCTGATGTATAGATAATCAGCGCTGGGTTTGTCGGATCAAAGTTTTGAATGATAAAAAGTTCGTATTGATCCAGGATCTGACTGATTGGAATCCCCAATTTTTTAGATTCCAAATCACCCCATTTCACTGTATCGTTATCCGAAATGAAAAACTTCACGTCGGCATCTTCAAGCATGAATTTTACCCGTTCCTCAGGGAAATCAGTATCAATGGGAAGAATCCCAGCTCCCACACTGATCACTGCTAATTCAGTAATAATTAGATTTTCATCTCTTTCTAAATGAACACCAATAATATCTCCTGATTTTACTCCTTTGTTATGGAGGAACCCCGATAGATGTTTCACCTTTTTCCCCAATTCCTGGTAAGTGAATTCTTTGTGATTCACCATCAAGGCTACTTTATTTGGATATTTTCTTACCGAGTCAAAAAGTATTTTCCAAAGGAAACAAACTCTAATTCTGTTACATGAAGATCAATTGTAGGCTCTTTTTCTTTTGGAGAATTCTCTTCTATCTCACGAATAATCTCCTGAATAGTAAGTATTCTGTCTTTAGTAAAAGCCTTCAGGTAACTGACAAAATCATTCCCTGCATGATTGATGTAATCTCGATCAAACAAACTTTTATTATAAGTCCACTCGAAAATGAATTCATCCGAATTCCCATAGAGGTTTAATATAATTTCAAAATTTGCATAGGCTTTGGGATTAAAGGAGAGTTTATGATCCAACCCAACAAAATCCACTTTGGCATCCAAGTCCAAATCAATATTGAAAGTAATCGGAATTAAAGGGACTTTTGAGGAATCTCTTTTGATGGGAAGATCCTGAATCATATTCCCAAAACTTAAAAATTGGTGATCCAGCGCCTGATTATAATTCGCCTTTCTTTGTTGCAAATACTGGGAAAAAGGCAAGGCCATATCAACTTCACTTCTCAAGGGTAATAAATGGACACAATGCCCGATCAATCGAGGTCTATTTAGACCAAGCTGCCCAGATACTGGCATCCCAACTACTACTTCCTCCTCACCAGACCACCTACTTAAGAAAATCTCAAAAATGGATAGAATTACTAAGTTCAAACTAACCTTCTCCTCTGAGGATGTTTTTTAATTTGCTTTACTATTTCTTTTGGTAAAGGAAATCCGAGTACATCCGAATCATAGGTTCGATGAATAGGTCTATCTTTCGAAATGGGTAATGAAAAATCTGGAAGAGGATTGGATAAGTAATTTTTCCAATACTTTTTGGTCTCCTTATGTTCGAACTTTCTACTTCTGTTGATCAGTTCTGCTGAATATTCTCCCAATAAATCTGGATCAGGGAGTTCCATTTCCAGGCTTTGAACACTTTTGGAATATAATTCACTTAATTCCTCCAACATCAATCCAATAGACCAGCCATCGAATATGATATGATGACCTGTAAATGAAATTTCATGGAGCAGGTCATTAATTTTAATCAACTCCATCACATACAATGGTCCTTGACTCAAATTAAAGTGATAATTACCAATCTCCTTGGTATGCTTTCTAAAAAACACTGCTGCTCTGCCTCAGATAAGTGACTGATATCCCGAAACCTAATTGGCAGTTCATAAGAAGAAAACACCAACAAATTCTTCCCATTAGGACTTATGATGGTCCTCATTCCATCATGTCTCCGAATCAGCTCTAAAAATGCTTTTTTCAAATTTTCAACAGAAAGGTTGCCTTTCAATTGAAGAGAGACAGATTCATTGTAGGCCATATTGGCTTCCTTTCCTCCCATTTTACAAGCCAACCAAATTTCTGTTTGAGAGGGAGTAGTCTTAATCACCTTCTCAATTTCCACAGGTGCTTTGGTCAGCATGGATTGATTCAATGTCTGTTCTAATAAGTTGTTCATAAAAAAATCAGATCAATAAAAATTAACTATTCTCTTTAGGTGAAACCCACATCGGGTTTCCTTCACTGTCTAACCCGATTTTTGCACCTGGAAATGGGGGATTATGAGTATCCATCACCAGCTCTTCTAAATCAGGAAGATCTCCTCTCACTACATCATTTTCAATCATCAGTGCCAATGCTTTTTCAAGCTTCACTAAAGTTTGTTCGATGTCTATTCGAGTATGCTTTTCGGTAAAATAACAAGGGATTCCCCGCATCATATGAATTCCCTCATACCTCAATAAAACGAAAAGTAAAGGGGTTAAAGGAGTGCGTTCTTTCTCTTTAATTCTCCAGATAGAGCGAAAATTAGCTGCCTCATAAGGGCTATTGTATTTTTCAAAAAGCTCATTTACCCGAGCCACAAATTCATCTGTCTTTTTAGATAATTCATCTTGAAAAACTGGACCTCTTTCCTCAATCTCCTTCAGTAATGCCACAGTAGCTGCCAAGACAAACGCATCTCCAGTATATTCTCCCAGGTCTTGAAGCATTCCGAACTGGGTTCTATTAGTGGATGAGGTGATACCTGAATAATCTCCTAAAATCCCTAAATGCAAACCCTCTCCGATCAAATTTCCAAAAACGACTAAATCTGGTTTTACATCCATCAAGTGACTTACGCCATTGGAATAGGTGTTGAAACCTGATAATACCTCATTCATGACCAATAGCATATCCTCTTCAAGAGTTAGTTTTCGTAAGTCTTCCAAGAAAACTTCCAATTCTTCAGTATTCAAATCATCACAACGCACATCATATAATACGGTCCCGATTTCTGAAGATCGATCTTGCAGGATTTCCAAAGATTCTTCTAAACTTCCGGTCAAGACCAGTAAGTCATTATGAAAATGGTCCTTTAGGAAGCCTAGGCATTCAGTATTACCTAATGAGCCACAAGGTAGATGAGTATCAATATTTTGTGTTTTGCATTTTCTAGAGACTACTGCAATCAGTTTTTTATCACTGAGGGATTGACATCCTATAATCGCTCTCAATAAAGCTTCAGAAAAGTGATCGAATAAATAGGATTCTTTCACTTGAGTTAACCTTTTAAATTTCCTGATTAACTCTTTTTCTTGATCTAAATGAGTTCCAAACTCCAAACCATCACTTATCTGTGTTTTCAATGCTTTTTGATAAAATCAGCATTGTATCCAAACAATTTTGATCCATAGCTAAAATGCCAATCCAAATATTCATTCCCATCTAAATCAATCAATTTTGACCCGTCTGAAAACTTGGATATAATTGGATAATTCAATCGCTTAGGGCTCCATACTTGATCATTTTCCTCTTGTGAACCAGATCCTTCCTGATGGGAATCGTGATAATCCTTACTTTTCGAGGTTCTTTTTGATACTTTTCTTTCAATTCATCGAAAAACTCCTGAGCCTCTTTACTAAGGTTAGCCGGATCAATTTCTTCCTCTATTTGTGAAGTGTTTCGTTCTACTGCTGCATTTTTATTTTTTGCTCTCGGCTTTTCATACTTACTGATAGATTGTTTCACTCCTCCACCATTCGTCTGAAGTTGGGAAATTTGTGTTTGAATTGCATTCAATTGTTGTTGAATCAATTGAATCACATCACCACCTACAGATTCTTCCTTCCGCTCAGCTACAGGCTCCTTCTTTTCAACCGCTGCTTTCTTAGGTGGATTAACTGGCTTAGGAGATTTCGATTGGATAAAAGATAATAATGCTCCTGGGGTATTTAACTCATCATTGATTTGCCTGAACGTGATCGTTACTCCAAACTCCTTTTTGATGGAGAAAGTAAATTGAGTTAGTACTAATGAATCAAGGCCCAGTTCAAAAAACGAGGAACCAATATCCTTACGCTGAATCTGAACGCCAGAAGCTGATTCCAGCATTTCTTTGATCTTCTCAAAATTATCTTGTTCTACATCTTCCTCTTCAAGAATGGATTCTTCCAACTGACCATTTTCTTGGATACTATTCAAACGGTTCGCATTTACTAAGCCTTTTGAGAAAGCTGGATTTAATAAAGCTCCTTTTTGAGTCCAGCAAAGTTTGGGTTCAAAAGAGTAAGTTGGAATATCCATAAAAGAATACTCCCCAATTCCATTTAGTTTAAACTGATCAACCGTAGCCCCAAAGGAAATCAGCCTTCCAATTTGATTCATCAAATAGGTCAGTTCGTGTTCTTCATTTTTTCTGGAAAGTGTATGAATAATTGCCCGATCTTTTGCCTCCCCCTGCTGTTGCATGAGGCTTGAAAGCACATTTCCAGGTCCTACTTCGATGAAGTAGGAATCCTCTAATTCTTCCAGTAAAGCTTTGGCACTGTCATGAAACAAAACCGCATTTCGAATATGATCTACCCAGTATTCAATAGAAGTAGCCTGAGCATCGGTTAACCAAGCTCCGGTTTGGGTAGATTTTATCGGGATTTGAGGAATATTCAGCGTAACACTTTCCAATACTTTGGAGAAATCATCCAAAGCCCCATCCATCATTTTAGAATGGAAAGCATGACTTGTTTTTAATACCTGATTGGCAATCCCATACTCTTCCAGAACTTTCTGAAATTCTTCGATTACTTGATGCGCTCCAGAGACCACACATAAATTAGGTGCATTATGTGCAGCAATTGACAACTCATCAGGAAGAATTTCTTTGACAATATCTAATTGGGACCGAACAGATAGCATTTGACCTGTGGGCAACTCGTAAATCAGCTTTCCTCTGTTAGCAACGACTTTTACAGCATCTTCCAAACTGAACACACCAGCTAAATGTGCCGCAACGTATTCACCGATACTATGCCCACAAAAGGCAACAGGATCAAACCCTTTACTAATCAGCATCTTGGCCAAGGAATATGAAACCGTGAAAATGGCTGGTTGAGTCAAATAGGTTTTTGACAGGTTTTCTTGGGTCCCATTGAAAATTTCTTCTTTCAAAGAACTTTCCAAATAAGAATCAAATAACTCACAGCATTGATCAAAAGCATCTTTGAAAACTTGATTGCTCAAGTAAAAATCCTTTCCCATCCCCACATATTGTGAGCCTTGTCCAGGAATCAAAAATACAGGAGTATTAAATTCACCTTTTTTATATAAAGCCGGAATGGCTACTTTTTCGACCTCCTCTAAATTCTTCATCAATTCGGCTCTGTTGGAGGCTAAAAAATGAAGACTCACTCCATAATTCAAATACCTTTTGATAAGGTTCGCATGGAGATTTTGAAGCTCTAAATCAGGATTTTCCAGCACATAGTTGTGTAATTTTCTCGCGTAATCTTTAACACTTGACTCAGATTTTGCCGAAAAAACAAACAAACCTGCTTCTTTATCCTCTTTGGAGGTCATGACTTTTTGTTCTGGCTCTGCTTCTTCAAGGATTACATGAACATTAGTACCTCCAAAGCCAAAAGAACTTACCCCCGCGATCCTCTTGGTATCACTTTCCCAGCTTTTGGTTTCATTATTAACATAAAAAGGTGATCCTTCAAATTTTATCTCTGGATTAGGTTTCACAAAGCCCAAGGAAGCAGGAAGTATCCGCTCATGGAGAGCATACACTGTCTTAATGAACCCTGCAATACCTGCAGCGGCTGTCAAATGTCCCACATTACTTTTTACGGATCCAATGGCGCAGGTGCTGGATAACCCTTCCCCAAAAGCCAACTTTAATCCTTCTACTTCAATGGGGTCCCCTATAGGGGTAGCCGTGCCATGCGTCTCCACATAACCAATTTGCTCTGGCTTAATTTGGGCATCTAAAATGGCATCTCTGATGGCAGAAGCTTCTCCTCTTACGCTTGGGGATGTAAAGCTTGCTTTTTCAAACCCATCATTGCTGATCCCAATTCCTTTAATTACAGCATAGATTTTATCTCCATCTTTTACTGCTTGTTCATAATCTTTCAGTAGAACTGCTCCTGCCCCATCACAAAACATGGTTCCAGTAGCTTCTGAATCAAATGGTTTACAATGACCATCGATACTGAAAATAGCACCCTCTTGATAGCGTTGTCCACTATTTGCGGGAAATGTAATGGAACTTCCTCCGGCAATTGCAGCAGTACATTGCCCAGATCTGATACTCATCACCGCATGGGCTACTGCCAATAGAGAGGTGGAACAAGCGGTGTAAACACTAACGGCAGGCCCGGTGAGATTTAACTGAAATGCCACTCGACTTGCTACATAATCTTTTTCATTAAGGGACATAACCTGATTTGGCCCAAAGATTTCCGTTGCCTCATGATCAAAAACAATATTTCGATTGTAATAAGTGTTGTTATTAGTCCCAGCAAACACGCCAATTCTAAAGTCCGGCCGATTGGCAATCCAACCTGCTTTTTCCAACACCTCATGAGAAATCTCCAAAAACTTACGTTGTTGGGGATCCATGATTTCAGCCAATTTTGGATTCATCCCAAAAAATTTAGAATCAAACTTATCATAATCGGCTACGACCCCTCTTGATTTGATGTAATTGGACTCTTCTGCCTCATGTCTCACTAAAGGATCAATTTCCTCTAATGAAAAGTGGGTAATTCCCTCTTTTTTGTTTTTGATCATTTCCCAGAAGCCAGCGGTATCATTTGCCCCTGGAAATCTTCCAGACATGGCAATTACTGCTACATCTCTATTTTCGGAAGCAGTTTTTTGGATAGCTTTTCAGGACTTTTCAAGTCCCCTTTTTTTCTCCTTTCAGGAAAGAAATTTGCTTACCCAATGTAGGGTTCTGATAAATTAAAGCGACAGGAAATACCGTTTTCAGCTGATCGTTGATAGCCAATGAAAGTTTTTGTACCAAAATCGAGCTGCCTCCCAGTTGGAAAAAGTTACTGTCCAGATTAAACTCCGTCTCCTGAAGAAGATCCTTCCATATCTCCGTAATTATCTCCTTATAATTTGTTTCATCCTTCGCCTGGGAAACTTTCTGGTCTTTTTTTCGGCTAGGGAATTTTTCAACGTTTTTCTATCAATTTTCCCGCTTCCAGTCCGTGGAAATTCTTCAATTCTGATGAATTTGTAAGGAATCATGTATTCAGGAACAGATTTTCTCAATTCCTCTTTGATCTCCTCAATTTTCAGATCTTCTCCGGTAGTCTTGTAGTAAAGTGCTACATAGTTTTGTCCATCCTTGAAATGGCCTATCACCACCGCATTCTCCACAATTCCGCTAATTTTTGAGGCATTTACCTCAATCTCCCCAAGTTCTACCCGATGTCCATTAATTTTAACCTGATCATCGACACGGCCCAGGAACTTAATGCTTCCATCTATATTCCATTCCGCCAAGTCACCTGATTTATAGTACCGTTTGATTCCGGAACCATCCAGATTCATTTCCACAAATAACTTATTGGTCAACTCCTCATTTTGATAATAACCTCGAGCTAAACAATCTCCAGTGATGTAGATTTCGCCCACTTTATTCATGGTGGTAATGGACTTCCCTTCAGGGCTTACAATCAACATTTCTACATTGGAGATTGGCCAGCCTATACTTGGAAGATCCTCCCATTGTGATGGTTCCCCTTCTAAATATTTCTGTGAAACAATAATGGTAGTCTCAGTAGGGCCATACTGATTATAAAATTTGCAGCTTCGTAGTTCTTGGAAGAACTCTCGTATCGTATTACTTACTTTTAACTGTTCTCCACAGGTCATGATCTCTCGTATGGATCCCGGGAAAATTTTGTAGGAAACGGCTGCATTGGCCAATCCTTGAAGAGCAATAAAAGGTACAAACAACCTATTAATGCCTTTTTTCTGTATGAATTGTAATAACTGATAAGGGTCTTTTAGGACCTCATTGTCTTGAATGTACAAAGTACCACCACTTACCAACGTCGTAAAAATCTCTTGAAATGAAATATCAAAGGTCAACCTAGCAAAATGTAAGGTCTTAAAACCAGGTCCAGACTGGGAATTTTCAAGTTGCCAATTCACTAAATTGACCAAACTAGGACTACAAACCTCAATTCCTTTGGGTACTCCTGTTGTGCCAGATGTAAATAAGACATATGCCAGATCGGAGGTGTAATTAGGAGCTAAAGTAGATTCCCTATATTTCCCATCAATGGTTTTGATTGAAAGTGAAGCAAAGTCCTCAGAATCCAGCCCTTGTAATCCAAAACGAACATTCGTTTCAGATACAATTTTAGCGAGCCTTTCTGTTGGCTGATCAAAATCCAAGGGCAAATATGCCTTTCCAGCAGCCAATACTCCCAACATATTAATGATCGTTTTTACAGATCTGGAACAGGAGACGGCAATTAGTTTTTCTTCTGGAGCCTCATTTCTGATTCTTTGAGCAACTAAATCTACCAGGATCTCCAATTTACCATAGGTGATGAATTCGTCCTCATGAACGAGTGCATCGTATTCTCTAAATTCCTCGAATCTCCTTTTTAAAAGATCAAAGATATTTGGTGTAGTTGAAGTTGAAAAGTTTTCCATCTCAAGAGACGTTTAATTAAAAAACTGATTTTTGTCGGAGAGCTGAACTCAATATTCCAAATGAGATACTACCTCAAAGCCTCCATTCACTAAGCAGATATCTTTATTCAATTGTTGCAAATCTGCATGCATCATATCCTCCACAAGCATTTCCAAATCATATTTAGGTTTCCACCCAAGATTCCTTAATGCTTTATCCGGTTGCCCTATTAACAATTCTACTTCGGTTGGTCTAAAATATTCTGGATCCACTTTCACTAAAATTTCACCGAGCTTAGGGAGCTCTTCTTTCGTTTTCCCAAGCTTTTCAAAGGCCAGCTCATAATCAATTGAAGAAAGAATACCCATTTCTCCCACACCAACACCCGCAAAATCAAGTTTGAAACCAATCTTGGAAAAAGCCATGCTCAAAAACTGACGAACACTGGTAGTCACTCCTGTAGCAACAACATAATCTTCTGGCTTATCTGCCTGAAGCATCAGCCACATTGCTTCCACATAATCTTTGGCATGTCCCCAATCTCTTTTGGCGTCTAGGTTACCTAGATAGAGTACCTTCTCCATCCCCATTCCGATTCGAGAAACTGCTCTTGTGATCTTTCTTGTCACAAATGTTTCTCCCCTCAATGGGGATTCGTGATTGAAAAGAATCCCATTACAGGCAAACATGTCATAGGCCTCTCTATAATTCTTCACGATCCAGAAACCATATAATTTTGCTACTGCATAAGGAGATCTTGGATAGAAAGGTGTTCTCTCTGTCTGTGGAATTTCTTGGACCAACCCATAGAGTTCAGAAGTACTGGCCTGATATACCCTGGTCTTCTTTTCCATACCCAGCAATCTAACTGCCTCCAAAATTCTAAGAACACCTAGGCCATCCGCATTTGCGGTATATTCCGGAGAGTCAAAACTCACTTTTACATGACTCATAGCTCCTAGATTATAGATCTCATCTGGATTAGTTTCTTTGATGATTTTAGTAAGATTCATGGAATCAGTGAGATCTCCATAGTGCATAAAAATCTAGCATCAGCCTGATGTGGATCTTGGTATAAATGGTCTATTCTTTGGGTATTAAAGGAAGAAGATCTTCTTTTTATCCCATGGACCACATATCCTTTGTTCAGTAAAAACTCAGCCAAATAAGCACCGTCTTGACCTGTTACTCCAGTTATTAAAGCGACTTTCATAAATAGTATTATTAAAAATTGATAGGATTATTTAACAATGAACTTTTATAATGCAATGGAATGCATTTTTAAACTCTTTTGATTTTTTTGGAACCAATTATAGGTCTGGGAAATACCTTCCAGTAAATTCAATCTTGGCTCCCAACCCATGGATTTTATTCTGCTGACATCCATCACTTTCCTAGGAGTACCGTCTGGCTTACTTTCATCCCAGAGGATATCGCCTTCATGCCCCACTACACTTTGGACCATCAATGCCAATTTTTTGATTTCTATATCGTAACCAGTTCCCACATTGATCAAAGGGTATCTTACTTCTCTATTCAATAAAAACATGACTGCATCAGCCAAGTCTTCTACATGCAAAAATTCACGCAAAGGACTACCTGTCCCCCAAAGCATCACTGGTTGATTTCCATTGATCTTAGAATCATGAAATTTCCTGATCATGGCAGGCAATACATGGGAGCTGTTCAGGTCAAAATTGTCATAGGGACCATAGAGATTGGAAGGCATAATAGAACTATACCCTTTACCCATTCTAGTAAAAATTGCCTCACAAGCCTTGATTCCTCCTATTTTTGCAATCGCATAAGATTCATTTGTAGGTTCCAAAGGACCTGTTAATAGATACTCTTCTTTTATAGGTTGGATAGATCTTTTTGGATAAACACAAGAACTACCCAAGAATAGAAATCTTTCGACCCCAGATTTTAAAGAGCTATCAATGATGTTATTTTGAATCATTAAATTATCCATCAAAAACTCGTAGGGGTAGGAATCATTTGCCAGGATGCCTCCTACTTTCGCGGCTGCATTGATGACTATTTCTGGCTGTTGGTCAGCAAAAAATTCACGAACCTCATATTGATCTCTCAAATCAAGCTCGGAACTACTCTTTCCAATAAGGTTCATTGCCCCTCTGGCTTTTAAAAGTCTCCATATAGCAGAACCTACCATTCCTTTATGCCCTGCTACGTAAATTTTCTTTTTAAAAATATCCATTGTAAAATCAGTTAACTAAGCTTGGATTTTCTGTTTCAAATTGTTCAAATAGGTTTTTTACTTTTTGACAATCAGACCTATTCAAAATCAAAAATGCATCTGGAGTCTCCACAAAAATCATATTAGAGACACCTAGAAAACTCGCATGTCGAGACTTGCCTATATAGACATTCCCAAATTCATCTTCCTCGATTTGATGGGTTTCACTCAAATAATCGCTCAGTGCTTCAAAAGAACCAAGGTCAGACCACTTAAAGTCTCCCTCTACCATTACCAATTTCTTGGAATGCTCCATCACTGCATAATCCACACTGAGAGAATCAATTAATTCATTATCTGATTTCTGAATGAATCCATCTTTAGAGTTTTCAAAAGCTATTTTTACTTGATGGAAAAGATCTGGCTGAAAAAATTCAAGTTCTCTTAAAAAGAGTCCAGCCTTAAAACAGAACATTCCGCTATTCCAAAAATGATCCCCCATTTCCAAATAAGTCCTTGCAGACTCAATACTTGGTTTTTCTTTAAATCTTTTAACAATCCCATCTTCCACTTGGATGTAACCATATCCTGTTTCAGGACGAGTTGGGGTAATACCAAAAGTTACCAAAAGATCTATACTAGCAAGTCTCACAGCATTATCCACTGCACGCTCATAAGAGGACTGATCTTGCACCAAATGATCTGATGGGGTTATTAATAAAATGTCATCTGGATGACTTGAAAAAGCTGCAAAAGCAATAGCAGGAGCTGTATTTTTGGGTAAAGCCTCTACTATCTCTTGGTAAGGATCAATCCCCATCTTTGCAAAGGTCTTTCTGGATAATTCAAAATTCCCCAGACTTCCTACTACAATCCCTTTTTCGCTAAGAAAGCGGTTACGCTCCAAACACAATTCAAACAAGGATTTTCCATCAAAAATCTCCAAATATTGTTTGGGACAGGATTTTCTGGAAAGAGGCCATAATCTACTACCAGTTCCACCAGATAAAATGACATGAGTTACTTTTGAAGGACTCATAAAACAATAAGTTTAAAAGGTTAAATAACAATATTATTTACTGCTAAAATATTATTAGAAAAATGACAAGATTAATTATATAACAATCATCTGACGATTCAATATTAGGAAATAGATTTTGAAAGAAAAAATGCTGAAAAGCTCTTTTTTTAGGATGAAATACGTTTTTTTGTTTTCCAAATACAGTTATATCCCAAATAAAATTTTAGAAATATTTATAAAATACTATTTACAAGAACAAGATTCTGGATAGAATACAACACAATTGAAATTAAATATTAATTTAGTAGATAATACCAAATTTTAGTATTGAAGGAAAAAATGTATAAAAATAAAGTTACACTAAACCAGGTATAATGAAACGAAAATATTTATTTATACCTATAGTACAATTTTTACAATAAATTTATAGGAAAATTCAAGACTCAAAAATTGATCAATAAAATTTAAAAAAATTATTTTTTTCAGGAAAAATCATTTTTAAATCAAAACTGAATCTCAAAAGCTAACAATATCAAATTTTGAAAAATAAAATTATTAGCAAAATACAATGAAAATCGGAGAAATTATGAAGAGATGCAGCACATTTCCTTCCATGATGATTTAAAAATATTCGTGGTGAAACAGAAGAAGAAACAAGAAGCAATTGAGCCACTCTACATTCTTAATACCTGGTAGTAAAACAATATCCATTTAAAAAAGTCCTTCTCTTAACAAAGAGAAGGACTTCAATAATCAATGGAATAAGATTATTATTAATGCATATATATAAGTACTAAAAAATAGCTTTTAATTTAGGATTATCATTTAAAACCACCTCCCAATACCAAGAAACAACACCGCCATGTTCAATAGTGATAGATAAAGGAAAACAAAACTTTAAGACTGGCATTTTATCTTCCATCACTAATTGAACTGTATGAATAATATAAGGTCTAGGTAAATTAGATAAGTCCAAGTTTTTCGCATCTTCAGACTTTGTCCATTCTAATATTTCTTCCACCAACTCATCTGGCCAAACCCAATTTTGAGGGATAGGGCGATTGGTAAACATCCAGGTCCAGGAGTCAAAGTTGAAGAGGCGATACACTCCCCCATTTTATTTAAACGTTGTTGGAGGATGCCATTATAAGTAGAACTATAACACATCTCAAATCCTAAAATCTCCTTCTTTGCAGAAGAAATGATTTCAGAAAAAGTCAGAAATTGATCTCGTTTTTTTGCAAAACGTAGTAGATTATTTCCAGAGCTTCGGAAACCATTAATTCAGATTTGCTCATAAAAATTAATTTATAGTTTAGATAAAAATTTAAGTTCAATAAATAATTGAAAAATTTATATTTTTTTATTTGAACTTACTAATGTATCAGCAAATTTAAACAAATAAATTATTAGATTCCTAGCGCCTCCTACATTATTTTAGATTTAAAATTCATTTTAATTGCCTTAAATGTGATCATTGCAAATCAGAATTTAATTTTTCTAAAATTAGTAAAATACAATTTTTTTAATTGGAATAGTGATATAATTCAATCGACATGAAATTAACTGATGAAAATCATATAATTTTTTAATTCCGAATTGCATAGTTCTTCTTTCCAGCTCATTTTTAATAGAAACACTTTTTACAAACTACATATTTAATCTTCAAATAATTGATTTTCAATACTTTAATAAATTTAAAACCTCAAATGTTAGTTATTTGATTTAATTAAAAAATCATGTTTTTTTTAAGTTTTCATTTCGGGAGTATCGCAATGAAAAAAATTGCATTGAACATGGTGGAACAAACACAAATGCTTCTATTTATTAACCTGTATCCTTTTCATTTATCAACTTGAACTTCCCTGGCTACCATAGGCAGGCGGATGAACTAGGTCTCCCGGAAGTTCTTGAATTACCAAGATCTAATTCCTTCCCAAGGCAACCCTGTACAAGCGGCTCTCCCTATTAATAATCCTTACCAACACTTCGAGAACCTAAGCATACTCAAACTCATTGGAGAAACACCACTCTAAGTGTCAATTCTTTTTAAGTACAGAGAAAGTAAAAAACATTAAATACAGGATATAGACAACACTAAAAAGTTCAAAATATAGTAAATGAATCACCTATAAATACAATGTAAATTCAATTACATTTTTTAGTAAGCCAACATTAAATTATTTTTTTTACCAATAAAATAAGAATGAATAAACATTTCAATTACTCAATAGTTTTGCTAGATATTGATCTTGAATGATTTTCTTCATTTAAGTAATTGTGATAAGGTTAAAAGTAATGATGGTAAAAAAATTAACTACAACCCAATTTCAATTTAGAAATTTTATTTATATTAAAAGTTCTTTCTTTTTGAAAATGATAACTTAATTTTCCCATAATTATTTTTATATATGATTTAAGAAAATTGTATTAAATTAATTTTCACCTAACCTTTACTAGTTATGAGTTTTTTAACATTCTTACAAAAGTATTTTTAATACCTCCTAAAAATGAATATTTCTATAAACTTATTAAGCTATGGATTATTCTATTCATTGTCACCGTTCCAAGTATTTCATATGCAACTGATTATTATTTCTCCTCGAGCAGAGGTGATGATAGCAGAAGTATCACTGAAGCGCAAAATCCAGATACACCTTGGAAATCGATTAGCAAACTCAATTCATTGGCCGCAGGACTAAAAGGAGGAGATCGGGTTTTATTCGCAGCAGGAGACATTTTTTATGGGACAATCAATATTGTAAAGGGTGGAGAGCCTGGAAATCCCATTGTTTATACCTCTTATGGCTTAGGACCACAACCCATTATCACCTCTTTGGAAACTATTACCAATTGGAGGTCTTTAGGTAATGGAATTTATGAGGCCAAGCTACCCAACCTCGAAAGTTCATTAATTCAAATTTTAGAAATTGATGGGATCCCTAAAGAGATTGGAAGATTTCCCAATTCAAACGAAGAAGAAAGCTTTCTTGAAATAGGAAGTGTGATCAGTCAAAACTCCATCTCAGGTCCGGCTAACTTTCCAAATTTAGACGGAGCTGAAGTGGTCATCAGGAAAAACAATTGGGTGGTGGATAGACATCCGATTACCTCTGCTTCCGGTAATGTAATAAATTTTGAAAGCATCAATACACCTTATCCTGTCAGACAAGGCTATGGCTATTTTTTACAAAACCATATTTCGTTGCTAGATAGTTTCGGTGAGTGGGCATATAATTCTACCTTAAAAACTATTTCAGTTTATCTAGGCGCGAAAAAACCGGAAACTTTTAAGATCAAAGTAGCAAACAAGGATAATCTCGTTAAAAACCAGCCTTATGTAAAGAATATTACTTTTGACAACCTGCATTTTGTGGGTGGTAATAAGAGCTTAATTGACATCCGAAAATCCGGCAATATTACTATTCAAGCCTGTACCATGGAAGCTGCAGGAGAAAACTCAGTGTATATAGAAGAGGTTCCAGATTTAAAGATCAACAAGAGTACTCTAAGAAATAATATGAATGGAGGACTATTTGTTTTCTATGGCAGCCCTAGAGTAGTTGTTACCAATAATTTGTTTGAAAACTCCATGCCTTATAATGGAATGGGTAGAAGTAGCGATTTGACCGGGATTGCCTTATACATTGGTTCTGATTCTGATAACTCCCTCATTGAAAAAATCAAATTATCAATACCAGCTACAATGGGATTCATTTTGGAGGTAATTACACCATTGTAAAAAACAATTACATCGAACGATTCTGTATTTTTAAACAAGATGGTGGTGGAATCTACACCAATGCAGATGGTCAAACGAACCGGAATAATACAGGAAGAGAAATAGTCGGTAACATCATCCTCAATGGACTTGGAAACATAGATGGGAATGAAGAAAAATTATACTTAGCCAATGGCATTTATTTGGATGACATGGCAGCGGGTCTAAAAGTCTATAAAAACACGATTTCAAATATCAATGGAAATGGGATTTTCCTTCATAACAATAACAATGTGGAAGTCTCTGAAAACCTATTCTATGACATTCCTACTCAAATTCTAGCTTCCCATGATCCCATTGGAACTCCCATCAGAGACATTATTGTGAAAGAAAACCAACTATCCAGAATTTTTGATGGAGAACTCGTGATGGACTTTAATTCAATTGATTATGATGTGGCTCAATTTGGTCAGGTAGATAACAATTATTTTTTAGACCCTTACCATACCAATTTCTTTTTCTACTCTAGAGAACCTTCTGATGGCCAAATAGGCCAAACCAGGAACTTAAAAAATTGGGGAGATGCATTTGGATATGATTTAAATTCAAAGCAACCTCGGTTCAACCTAGACCGCTATGAAATTCTTACTAAAGATCCTATCAAATCTACTTCATTTGACTCCAATATTGATTTTGTAGCGGGAACTTATGGAGGCACGGGTCAATGGATCCCAGATGGAATTGAAGGTGGATCACTTTCTCTTCAACCCAATCCTGGAAGTGATCTTCTCTCATACCTTCAGATTGGACCTGTTGAGGTGGGGGATCAGATATTGATTGAATTTGATTCTAAAAGTGTGGAAGACAATAAAGAGGTCATTTTATTCTTAGAAAAAACATTTGACCAAGATCAGGTGGGTAGCCTTAGGTTTTTTGGTACCACTACAGATCCAGAAAGAATTCAAATTGGTTTTATTGCAGATGTGGCAGCTGCCAACGAAAGTGTCGTCATCAAAATACCCGATCCTTCGGAACCCGTGATTTTTGATAACATAGAAATTTCCAAGGTCACCACAAAGGAATTAGATATCTTAGAATTCATCTATTTCAATTATAATAATTCGAATCAACCAGTCACCTACCCACTTCCAGGGGTGTATAGAAACGCGAAGAATGAATTCTTCTTCCAACAGGTTACCATTCAGCCTTACGAATCAGTGTTATTGGTAAAATTAAACATTGATTTACCAGCCCTTCCTCCATCAAATATTGACATTTCCATTACAGAACCAACTGCAAATCAAGTGTTTTTTAATGGTGAAGATGTTTCCATAAAAACTCAAATTGAGGATCCTGACGGATTGATCAGTAAGGTATATTTATATAAAGGGGATAGTGTGCTTACTAGAATTTATAAAGCACCATTCGAATACAATTGGCAAAGCCCTCCGCCAGGAGAGTATAATTTAAGAGCGGAAGCCTATGATCTAATTGGAAGGACGTCTGAATCCCAAATTGTTCCTATTACCATTTCGGAAGAGACACAACAGAATATCCCTCCTACTGTGGAGATTCTCACGCCTTCTGATAATCAAGCTATTGACTTAGGAACAGATGTATTGATTAGTACATTTCCGCAAGATTCTGATGGGACTGTAGATCGAATAGAGATTTATGAGGGGAATAATCTTTTGGGGACTGCAAACTCATCTCCCTATGAAGTCACCTGGACGCCCTCTAGCATCAATAGTTATACCCTTTTTGCCAAAGTATTTGATACAGAAGGAGCAGAAGGACAATCTGGAAATATTATCGTTAACATTACAGAGCCTTCCAGTGCCAACCTCCCTCCTTTGGTATCCATTGTGGATCCTGTAGATGATGAGTTCAAAATTTTTGGACAGGATATTTTGATCCAAACAGACCCTTTCGATCCTGAAAATGACATACAAAAAGTAGAGTTTTATTCCGGCGCTGATCTAATCGGAACCTCCAACTCTGCTCCTTACAGTTTTAATTGGACGAATGCTGAAGCGAAAGACCATGCTTTAAAATCTATCATTTACGATGTTCAGGGGGCTAATTCAGAATCTGAAATTGTCAATATTCATGTGATCGATACCTCTATGGTGGATTTCCCACCAATAGTGAAGCTGGTACAACCAATAAAAGACACTGTCTTAAACTCAGGGGTATTACTTGAAATTGCTGCAGAGATCCAAGACCCGCAAAATAATCTTGAAAGAGTGGAAATCTATAGTAATGGAAATCTTATTGGGACCATCTTTGCTAATCCATTTGAATTGGACTGGACTGCAGATGTTCAACCAGGCACTTATTTACTTTATGCCATCGCATACGACAAAAACGGGAACAGTAAACAATCCCAGTCAATCATAGTCCACATTGTTCCTCCATTAGAAGGAAATCTACCACCAACAATCTCTATCAGCCAACCATCAATGGGTGAGGATTTTAATTATGCCCAAAAGCTATTAGTCAAAACCAATCCTTACGATCCGGAAAATGACATTAAAAAAGTTGAAATCTATACAGATGGAAATTTAGTGGATGTGATCAGTGAAGCTCCATTTGATTATGCCTGGACCAAAATTCCAATTGGACCTCATGAGGTATATGCCGTGGTAACAGATAATGATGGTCAAACAGGCACTTCGGAAAAAATCCAATTTACTGTTTCCAATTATGGACCTTCCATCTCCATTGTAAACCCGATGGATGGACAGACATTTACCAAAGGCGAAGATGTATTGATACAAACCAAACCAATAGATCCTGAAAATGAAATAGAACATGTAGAATTCTTCTATAATGAACAGATCTTTGCGATTGCCTTTGAAGCTCCCTATGAAACCAACTGGGAAAGCCCTGCTCCAGGCACCTATACTTTAAAAACAAAAGTATTTGATCGATATGGTTTAACTGCTGAATCCAGCAGACCAGTCATCACAGTTCTGGATAACCAACCTCCTAGCATTACGATAGAGGAACCGGTAGACGGACAGAAATTCAGCTTAGGTGAAGACATACTTATCAAAACCAATCCAATTGATCCAGAAGGAGATATTGACCATGTAGAATTCTTCTATAATGAACAGATCTTTGGAATTGCCTTTGAAGCACCTTATGAATTTAATTGGGTGAGTCCACCGGCAGGAACCTATACCTTGAAGGTTAAAGTCTTTGATGGAGAAGGTTTGACTGCAGAGTCCAGCAGACCAGTTATTACCGTTCAGGATAATCAACCACCTACCATAAGTATCGAAGAACCTGTAGACGGCCAAATATTCAGCCTAGGAGAGGATATTTTAATTCGAACCAACCCAATTGATCCGGAAGGAGATATTGATCATGTAGAATTCTTCTATAATGAGCAGATATTTGCCATTGTGACTGAGGCCCCTTATGAATACAATTGGGTTAGTCCACCAGCTGGCACCTATACCTTAAAGACTAAAGTCTTTGATGGTGGAGGTTTAACAGCTGAGTCCAGTAGGCCAACCATTGTCGTAAATCAGCCTCCAGCAGTTAACTTTATTGCTCCAAATGATGGACAAAAGTTCTACTATAACGAAAGTATATTATTTAAGCTTTCGGCTTCAGATCCTGAAAATGGATTGCAAAAAGTAGAACTTTATTCTGATGGCGAATTAATTGCCGTCATTGTTGAACGAGCTCTTGAATTCCACTGGACAGAAGCTACTCCTGGTTCTCATAGAATTGAGGCAGTTGTATATGATCGAGAAGGTTTAACATCGAAATCTGAAATCAATATTGAAGTATTAGAAAATCAACCTCCTTCTATAACGATTGAAGAACCTTTGGATGGACAAAGCTTTAATTTGGGTGAGGATATCTTGATTAAGACCAATCCAATTGATCCAGAAGGAGATATTGACCATGTAGAATTCTTCTATAATGAGCAGATCTTTGCCATTGTCACAGAAGCTCCGTATGAGTTCAATTGGGTAAGTCCTCCTGCCGGTACGTATACCTTGAAGACCAAAGTGTTCGACGGTGGTGGATTGACCGCCGAGTCCACTAGACCTGTAGTCACTGTTTTGGATAATCAACCTCCTACCATCACCATCGAGGAACCCGTAGACGGACAAACCTTTAATTTGGGTGAGGATATTTTGATTAAGACCAATCCGATAGATCCGGAGGGTGATATTGACCATGTAGAGTTCTTCTATAATGAGCAGATCTTTGCCATTGTCACAGAAGCTCCTTATGAGTTCAATTGGGAAAGTCCTCCTGCCGGTACGTATACCTTGAAGACTAAAGTGTTTGATGGTGGAGGATTAACAGCAGAATCTTCGAGACCAGTGGTCAATGTAATAGATAATCAGCCTCCTACCATCACCATCGAGGAACCAGTAAATGGACAAACCTTTAATCTGGGAGAGGACATCATGATTAAGACCAACCCAATAGATCCTGAAGGGGAAATTGACCATGTAGAGTTCTTCTATAATGAGCAGATCTTTGCCATTGTCACAGAAGCTCCGTATGAGTTCAATTGGGAAAGTCCTCCAGCAGGCACCTATACCTTGAAGACCAAAGTGTTTGATGGTGGAGGATTAACAGCAGAATCTTCAAGGCCTACTGTGACAGTCATTAATAATTTGCCACCAAGCATATCTATCATTTCTCCTACAGATGGTCAGGTGTTCAAAGAAGGTGATAATGTATTAATTCAAACTAACCCAGTAGATCCAGAAGGTGATATTGATCATGTTGAATTCTTCTACAATGAACAGATCTTCGCAATCGCCTTCGAACCGCCATACGAGTTCAATTGGATCAGTCCTCCTCCTGGAACCTATACCTTGAAGACAAAAGTGTTTGATGGCGGGGGTTTGACGGCAGAATCCTCAAGACCAGTCATTACTGTTGCTCCGAAAAACAATGGTAACAATGGAAACAATGGTAATGGAGGAAAAAGGTTAAGTAGTGAAGGCACTTCTTCAGAAAATAATCCAACGGATTTGAATCCACTAGAAGTGAAAGAAAGAACAGTAGCACTTCCTAATCCTGCCATTAATGAGGTCAGAATCAGGTATGAGAATAGATTCCTACCTCTGAATGCAACAATCAGGGTGTTTGATATGAATGGAAAAGAAATAAAAGTCAAAATAAGAGATCAAAGTGACTACCAAGTAACTTTGGATATTTCAACCATTGCGCCTGGAAACTATGTGATCGTAATTCATCATAGTAATGGAATAATAGAATCTAAAAAAATCATCAAACTATAGGAAGTTATTATGAAGTTTGTTGAATTGAATAATTAATTCAAAAACCCGGATAGCCTTATCCGGGTTTTTTTAGAAGCAAATCTTTTAACAGCTACCCTAAAATTAATCTGTATTCAAATAAAAATCATCTTTTCATTAAAAGGCACCTTCTTACGATGGTAATTCGATTAGAATTTAAATTAGGGTTTTAAAAGTATGCCTATTTATAGTTATATAAACTAGGAGCAGCATCAAAAAAAATCCAGCCTGCTTCAGACTGGATTTTTGGATAAGAATAAAATTCCTTATTCTTTGAAACGACTCAATTCAATTTCTCCACCCTAGTAGGTGTATCCTTCCCACTGATGATACTTTCACTACTTAGCGCAATCGCCTTGATTACTTCAGTCATATTGGCCATATCCAGGGTTTCTATTTCATCGGAAGCTTTATGGTAATTGGGTTCATCATTCGGAGGCTCTTCCATTTTTGAAGTTGAAATCGTATGGGCAGGCACTCCCAAAGCTGCCAAGGTCGCATTATCGCTTCTATAAAAAAGGTTTTGCTGTGGATATGGATCTGGCTCAAACCGAAACTTGGATCCCTCCAGGTTTTTTTGCAAAATCTCACCCATGCTACTTTTCTCAAAACCTGTGATATAGGCACTATTTGGACCCCATTTACTATCCGTACCGATCATTTCAATATTGAACATGGCCACCACTTGATCCGGATCTAGTTGCCTGGAAAAATAAGTGCTCCCAAAGCCACCTGATTCTTCGGCAGTAAAAGCCACAAAAATCAAGGTTCGCTCATTATTCTGCAGTTCTTTAAAGTATTTTGCCAACATGATCACAGCGGTAGTTCCCGCTGCATTGTCGTTGGCACCATTGAAAATACTGTCTTGGCCCTCTCCCATGGATCGAATTCCTAGGTGATCATAATGTCCACCAAAAACCACATATTCGTCTTTTAGGGACTTTCCTGGAATCATTGCTACCACATTCTTCAACTCTTCTTTTTCCACTTGATTGGTAACCTTCAACTGAATAGAGGAAGGGTCCAAATTCTTTGTCAAGACAAAAATCTGGGAGTATTCTGTAGGGAATTTTGGTCTGCTTGCACTCCTGGCCACTCTAGCAAAGTTTTCCTCATGGGCCGGGTCTATTAAAACCAGCAAATTCTTTTCTTCCCTCAATAGAGGAAAAACGCTTTGGTTGAATACATCATTTTCCTCCACACTGATGAGTTCATACCCTTCAAAAGAATCTAAGTTCAACTCCTCTTGGGTAGTATTGACCACCACATTTTGAGTATTCAACGCTTGTTGGTCCAACATCCCCTCTATTTCAGCCGGGACCGTTTTCAGTAATTGGAAATTCTGGAAATAGGAATTATTACCTTCCAGATAAGGCAGATCACTTTTTTCAAATTCAGAAGCGATAAAATCAGCTGCTTTCTCCAGCCCAGGAGTAAAATTCTCCTGCCCTCCATATCGTCCGCAGAAAGTGTGCGTTCAATCCGCTCCACTTCATCCATGGAGATGATGTCCTCAATAGTTGGATTACAGGCATATAGCATCAGGCCAGATACCGAAAAAGATAAAATAGTTTTCTTCATGCGTGGTGGGTTTATACTTTTTAGTAATAAATACTCATCTAGTTACTAAGATGGAGTGAAATTTAAGCTTTAGGTAAACATAGTTTAAATTCTTGTATTTGGAGAAAAAGGAATTGAGTAACCTTAAAAATGGATGCCTTGATTAAACCAAGCCCTTTGCTTTTCTCCCTCACAGGAATAACTGAAAAAAAAAAAAGACCTTCGAGGGTGTTACTTCCTCAAAGGTCTGATTTCGATACGTTAAGCACTTAAGGGTTTATTGCAACTTTCTAACCAATAATTTTTAAGTTAACTAATATTTATTTAGTAACCAACCCTTAGAATTGAACTAGTTCCCTAAAAATGGCTTTGAAATCAAATTTCCTTAAGAGGTTAGAAGCTTAACAAGAATTTAATTAGTGGTTCAAATCCAATAAACTTCTAGCTCTTGCCAAATCTTCTGCAGTATCAATGGCAATTGGTTGATGGTTAGTCTTCACCATCCTGATTTTGATTCCATTTTCCAACATCCTCAATTGCTCCAGCATTTCAATACTTTCCAGCTTACCTTTCCCCATCTTGGTAAAATCTAATAAAATTTCTCGACGGTAGGCATAGATCCCGATGTGCTTCCAATAATCTAAATCCTTTAATTTATCTCGGTTGTATGGAATGGGAGAGCGCGAAAAATATAAAGCATCCCATTTGTCATCAGTTACCACTTTTACAAAATTTGGATTATGGGCTTCGTCTTCTGAAATATGAGTCATTAAGGTAGCTACCTGAATGGAAGAATCTTCAAATACATCAACTAAATCGGAAAGAGATTTAGAATCTTGAAATGGTTCATCTCCTTGCACATTGACCACAATTTCAGCTTCAATTTTTTCCAAAGCTTCAGCTATTCTATCAGACCCGCTGTCATGGTTGGTTTTACTGAAAAACACATGCCCATTAAGCTCCTCTATTTGCTTTTGGATGATTTCATGATCTGTGACCACCCAAACCTCATCAAAAATTTGAGTGGCTAAAGTACTCAAATAAGTTCTTTGAATGACTGACTTGCCTCCCAAGTCTTGTATTAGTTTGGCAGGTAACCTGGTAGAAGCATACCTAGCTGGTATAAGCGCTACTATTTTCAATGAATTATTTTTTTAAACTCTAAACTTAGACAGCAATTTGTTTAACCAATCTGATTGCGGTTTTTTTCCTCTTGATCATAATAAGACCCAGAATATTCATTTTTCTTCATATACGAATAATTATACCCATACCCGTAATTATAGCCACCAAAATCATAGACGTCTACCCCAGCTTTCAAACCATTAAAAACTGCATAAATATTATCAACCTGATCATTAGCATAAAGATCATTAATCATTAATAGGTACCTTTTATGGGTATAATCCTGTCTAACGATGTATAAATTCACATCAGAAAAGCGCATCAAATCCATGGTTTCAGACACCAAACCAATAGGTGGAGTATCCATCACCACTACATCAAATTCCCCATCGAAGGAATTCAATAAATCTGTCATCTTATCTTTCAACAACAATTCTGCAGGATTAGGGGGAACGGGGCCTGAAGGAACCACATATAGATCTTCAAATACAGTTTTTACGATTATCTCCTCTTTTCTTGCCTTATCTACTAAATAATTGGAAAGTCCTGTCTGATTATGAACCCCTAAATACTCTGAAATCTTGGGTCTTCTTAAATCAAGTCCTAATAGCAAGGTCTTTTTACCACTTAAAGCTATTGCGGAAGCGAGATTGATACTGACGAAGGTTTTACCTTCTCCTGAAACCGAAGATGTCACCAATATCTTTTTACACTTCTTTTCACTGGCAATATAAAACAAGGCAGATCGTAAGGAGCGAAATGACTCTGATACCATGGATTTTGGATGATCTTGAATCAATAAATTCGTATCCTTGGTACTGTATCCTATCGTACCCAGCAGCGGAATCCTTAATACATTTTTCAATTGTACCTGATCTACAATCTTATTGTTCAGATAATGGTATCCTAATAATAAGGCCAATGGGATAAAAAGTCCCAAGTCCCAAGCCAAAAGCCAAACCGTAATTTTGTGGCTTTTTAGGGAAAATCAAATTACCCCTTCTTGCATAATCCAATACGGAGTTATCTGAAATATTGGAAGCCCGGGCTATTCCTGCTTCTGCTCTTTTTTCAAGTAGGTAATTGTATAAATTTTCTCTCAGCTTAAACTCTCGGTTTAATCCCATAAATTGAGACTCTGCCTGCGGAAGTTTTGAAAATTCTACATCTTCGTCTTCTAACATGGCCAATGCCTGCTCCTTCCTTTTTATAGTATTGGCCACCAGATTATCAATATTTTCAAAAATATTTTCCCGGAGTTTGGTAATCTGCTCATCCAATTCAGTTACTGATGGGTGGTTCTCATTTACCAAAGCCAAAAGTTTTCTCCTATCCAAGGAAACACTGATCAGAGAACTCACCAAACCATTCAAAACCCCGTCATCAATACCAACCAAGGAAGGAGCCAAAATATCTGAATAATCCTTTCCTTTTTCTATTAAGTATTGCTGTAGCGATTGATAGTATTGTAATTGAAAATCAATGTTTTGAACCTGATCTTCTAAGCTTTGCATATTCCCCAAAACTCCCCCAAACTCAGAGTTCACATCCATTAATTTATTCTCCACTTTAAAGTTGAGAATCTTTCTCTCCACTGCCTTAAGAGAATCCTCCACAATGAACAATTGCTCATCCAAAAACTTGAGGGTATTCTCGGTCATTAAATTCTTCTCCTTCAGGTTATAATCAATATAGGAGTCCATCAGGGCATTGACATAATCTCGTCCCTTTTCTACCACTTTTGTTACCATGGTTACCTGAAGTACAGTACCATATGAATTGATAGGCCGGACGGAAATTGCTCTCGCATAATCGTCAATCACATTCACAGAATTATGCACCACAAATGACAATTTATCTCCTGCCTCTAACCTTTTCTTTTTATGGATTTTAAAATGGCTTTTATCTGATACAATATCTTCTTCGAACCTAAAGGTCCTATTCAAAATAGCCTCATCCATAGGGCCGGCAGCTTTGGCATTTAAAAAATCAAAAAAACCAGACTCTTCTCTAGTCAATACAAATTCCTCATCGGAAATCATGGTAAAGGTAATTTCTCCCAATTCCATTTGGGGAAAGGACGGATCAACTTCTACATAAATAGGTGACTGATCATATAATTCTACTTCCTTGATATTTGTGGATGCATAGTAGGTAACATTCAGGTGTAATTTACTTATTGCATCGGCCGCTAAATTCTTAGAGGTGAGCATCAAAATATCATTCTCCAAATTATAGGCCCCGGAAAAAATATTGGATCTATCCAAAATCCTCATTTCAGGACTGGAATTTTGTTTGATCAGGATACTACCCTGTACTTCATACTCTTCCACAGAATACCTGTGAAACAAAAATGCAATGATCAACCCTAAAAAAATACTGGTCACATAAAGAGGCCAATACCTGGAATATTTGATCAGGTAATATTTAATATCAATGGGCTTGACCTCCTCTTGAAACTTGGATATGTCTACTTTTCCGTCAATCATAAATTACTTGTCAACAAGGCGACGATCAATATAATAGATGAAGTTACCGAAATAATCAAACCTAATGAAGCTGTTAAATTATCAGCATTCCCGAATTGTCTGATGTTCATTGGCTCCAAATACAATATATCATTTGGCTGAATAAAGTAATAAGGCGAAGCTAACAATTGCCTGTCATTTAGATTTATTTGATGGATTTTCGTACCTCCGTCATATTGCCGAATGATGAACAATTTATTCTTTTTGGCCAAAATATTTGATTCTCCCGCCACAGCCAAGGCATCAAAAATAGTAGCCCTGTTTTTCAGGATCACCTGGGCCCCTGATCTACTAAACTCTCCCAAGGCAGTAAAACGAATCCCTCCTATCCTCAATTTAACAAATACTTCTTCTTTAAAATATTTATTAATTGCTTCCTGGACTCGATTCTGAGCCTCTTCTTCAGTCAGACCTGCCACTTTAATTTTTCCAAGTTGTGGGATACCTACAAATCCTTCCTGGTCAATAGAATAGCCTGTGAAATAAAATATATCGTTTACTCCACCGCCGCCGCCGCCAGCACGCATGTTTCTTGACCCTTGAAACTCGAAAGCTTTGGTTAATTCTTCATCTGAAGAAGCAAAGTCAATATCGACCACATCAAAGGGTTGAAGCACATACTTGTATTCCACAGTGGCATAAGGAATAAATTCATCCAAACCAATCTCTGGGTTACCTGGTAAATTCTGTAAGTAAGTAATCCGTTTATTACTAATACAAGAACTTATTAGAATACAAATAAGCAGGACAGCTAAACTATTTTTCATTTAGTTAATTTAGTATTTTCACTCAGCGTTTTTATCTATCTGATTCAATATCGGAATTCATTTTTTCATAGACTCCTCTCATGGATAGGCTACTTAAATCCCCCTGTTGAATCAAGCCCGTAACATATTTAAGTAACTCTTCCAATACCCGAATATTTTCTTCAGGACAAAAACCGAAATTATGAGGATGCCACCATAGATGATAAGATTGGTGTAAATCACATGCTCTTTTCAGTTCAGATTTTATTCGTTCAATTCTTCGTCTATTAAATATAGAGCCTGTCTTATAGGGGCGCAACAATCGGCTTGCTGGAATCTGAATCAAGGGTGACTGAATACATTTATCTAGGTCAAAATATACTGGTTTTCCCATTGGAATCAGTGTATCTCCTGTTCTAAAAATTTTTTTCAGCAAATTTTCATGGTTCGTTTCCTTCCAAAACCAATCAGAAGGATTAATTCTTGCGGTTTTAAAATCACATGCTGCTGCAATTTCCAATACTCCATCGTTGTATTGGTTTCTTGGAAAAACCAAGCTCTCCAAATCTACCCCAAACTTATCCTTCGCGATTTTTTTGGATGCCATTAAATCGGAACGGAAGGCTTCCAGACTCCCCCCTCTTCACCGGTATAATAATGGGAAAAGGTATGAGAAGCCAACTCCTGTCCTGGGCATTGAATAATTTCATTGACAATTCCAGAAGCAAACAAGCCCTCAAAATCAATTGAATATTTTTGTTTCCCCCATAAATAGGCAGAATATTTTTCCTGAAGAAAATTAGGTTTGATGAGAGGAGCGTAAGTTTCCCACTCTTCCCAACTTTCTGCCATCAACATACCAACCGTAGCCCAGGTCGCATTAATTTGATATCTCTCAAAAAGAGATAAAATCTTAGGTATAGATCGTAAGGTATTTTGATAATAGAGTTGGTATTCTTCAATAGGGTACTTGTCAAACCTACCCCAATGAAGTTCAAAATCTAAAGAAATAATTAAGTTGGAATCAGACAATTTAACCTATTGAAAGCGTTTGGAAGGGTGATCGGAATAACAAATTAACCATAGGAAAGTAATATGCAAAAATGGAAGCCAGATAGATTTCATTCTATAGAACAATCCAAGGTTATTCAATGTAAAGGTAAAAACTATAAACATGACAATCCCTATCATAAAAAAGTAGATCATGGTTTTTGGAATTTGAACTAAATGACGATTTCCCATTGCCAAGCCTAAAACTCCAATGGACAACAGCCAAAAATTCTCTAAGGAAAAAATCAACGAATAAAAATCCCAACTTTCCCATGGGAATGGCATTAATGCAACAGCAGCCAACTTCCTATACCAAGACCAAGTCTCCATGGATAAGGTGGTATTGGCACTAAACTCTGTCAAAAAACTTAATTGCCTATTGGAGAAATCAGATAAATCTTCCCAGGAATAATTTTCTAAATGTAGGTAGGGTAAAAATTGACTAATGGAAAAATATAGTAAGCCTCCACAGATCACAATTACCAAACTGAGTAATTCCCACCTCTTTTTTAGCCGATTAGCCACGAAAACAACTAGTATGGGCAAAAACAACACTCCTAAAATAGGTCGAACCAGCAAACAAAAGCACCAACCCAATATTCCAATGCTGAAGATCTGTTTCTGGGTAGAAAAAGCGTAAAACATTGCCGAAACACCCAAAAAGAGCAAGGTCTCCTTCGATACCCCAGCTGTCCAAAAATGTAATCCGGGTAAAAAAAGAGGCAAATACAAAAGTTGAGGGAACCTTAATTTCTGTTCAAATTTATCAATCAGATAGTTTACACTCTCAAGTAGTCCAATCATGCCCCAAAAAGATAAAAAGGCATAAATCATCGTACCCGAAACATAACTCAAACCAATCAGCTTGGATGGTATATAGTTCAACCATTGAATAAAAAATGTATTGACTCCAAAGTATCCCATCCAACTTCGAGCATATTGAGAAGTGTCTGCCGTCAAATCCCATAACCCAATAGAATCACCTCCATTCTGTTGGATATACTTGACAAAGAAATAAGCAAAACCTAGATGGATGAACCACAAGGATAAAACCAAGCCTCTTTCAAGGATCGAATAATTAGGTTTCAGGTAGTGAAATTTAAAAAAGAAACCCAGCAATAGATGAACGATGATTAATACAAGTACATCTTGGAAGGTGAAGATCATATCAATGCTTTCATGTAATCCAATAGTGTATTTTCCAATGAAAACAATTCTTCACCTTGTTGGCTAATCCTTTTTCGGTCCAAACCTTGGGCTTCTCTCATCCAGCCCAATAGATACTGCCAATCCACGTGTTGGTGGTCCAAAAAATAGCAAGACTGGCTACCCTGTACTAGTTCATCTAAATCACCTATCCCCTGCGATACAATGACAGGTAGTCCGCACATGAGATATTCTCCAAACTTAATGGGCAAAATCCCTTGAATGCTGGGGTGAGGGGCCCGTAGGCTAATTCCAAAATCAGCAGCATTCAAATATATCGGAATGTCCTTAAAAGGCACTTGTAAAGAAAGTATGCAATTATTCAAAGAAGTTGGAGTAAGCTCTGACAAAATGGAATCATTTCTAGTCAAAAAAGCATTCTAAAAGCAACTTCGTTGGACTTTAAGTACGATAAAAGTTGGAAAACCTTATCCAAGGCATATCCAGGACCTAGGCTTCCTGAATGCACCAATAAAATTTCATCTTTCAAGCCTAATTCATTTCTGACTCTTCTCCTTGTTTCTTTATCAAAATAAAACAAGTTGGGATCCCGGCCATTTCCAACTACAAAGAACTTCTCCTTATTCAATTGAGGGGATTTTGAAAGGTGCCAATGTATTGCTTTCTGGGTCCTACAAAGTACCTTGTCAGCCTTTTGTAAGATCAAACGTTCAATTTTAGTCAGAATCTGGTATGGAATGGAATTCTTTGTTAAATATCCTTGATCAAGCCGTTCTTGAATGGGCAACCCATCCGCATCAAAAACAAGTTCAATCCCAAAATTTTTCAACTTTTTAAAGATGGAGAGGACTAACAAGGCAGGCATGGTACTTCTAGGCATCACAACTTGAATTCCTTCTGTTCTCACCAACTCCAATACCTTTTTTCTATTCTTGGAAATAGCTCCAAGGGCTCCTATCGTTCCAGGTAATTTTTTAGGTATTGCCGCATGGAAATATGGAATGCCCAGTTTTAAAGCGATGGAATTGATTCGTTCTACCTCCTTTTTATTTGCCCAAGAAAACTGAAAAACAAAAGGTTCAATCTCCCCCATTTTATGTAACCCCGAAAGAATGGGAAAAAATAAATTCTCCAGGTAATTAGTGGAATCAGAATCCCAGGTGATGAATAATAATTTATTCAATTTAGTCCACTTGTTAATTCACGGTTTGCCCATCTGAACAGATAGGAGTATTGATCAAACCTATAAATGGAGGAAGATAGTACATCTGAATACACTAAGAATTTACTCAAGTTAGATGTCATTTAGTTCAGTTGATAGAGATGAATAGACCATGCCGAGTGTTCATCTTCAAAGACCTTCACCAACTGCAACTGCTCGGAAATGACAGGTAAGGCGGAAAGCACATAATTTATTCCTAATTCATTTTTCATGCTCTCATAATCATAGCCGGGTTCCATGAGAGGCACCTCTTTCCTCCATTGATATATGAAGTAATCATCAGGATATTGGGCATTTTGAAAATAACACTTGTTTCCCCATTCCAAAAAGTGCTGTTCTAAAGAATCATCCTTTCTCAGCTCCTCTTTGATTAGTTGATATACTTGTTCTTTATGGGATTTTGAGTAGAGTTGTACATAACCATCCGCCGTAATCAATCCATTAAAAGCTGCTACTGCTGGGGGAATATTGAAATTCACAAAATGGGAATTAGGCAACTCCTCTCCTAGATATTCCTTTATTTCCTCCATTTGATTCGTGGCATAATAAGATTGGTAACTAGGTACTTGTTGATCCATTATGGGGATCATTGAATTGATCCAATAACGCCATTCATATTGATAGACAAACAAATTAATGAAAATGAGTATGGGAAGAATCCAAGAAATCCCTCTAAATGAAAAAGTCTTCCAGGCATAAATTAAACCTGCAAACAAAAAAAGGAATCCAATATTCAAATCTGTACAAATTAATAGAGTTCAGTTTGGGGATTACCTTACCCCAAAACTCCAAATTCCCAACTCTGCTGAGAATTGCTAATATAAATGAGGTTCCGAAAAGAAGATTAAGAAATAAAAAGGATCTGGAAGACCATTTCTTTTGGTACCAAGCCATCATTACTAAGCCAAAGAAAATAATGGGATATACCGGTGAAAAATGAACTCCGTTTTGATCTCCCGACCAGAAAAAATCAATGGGACTTTGATTAATCCAGATTCCAAAATTATAGGTAAAATCAGCGCGATGACTTTCAAATTGATCATTCAAAAAATACCCAAGTATCCAATTGACTTCCTGAATAGAATAAATAGCCATAAGCAATAAAAAGGCTACAATCGATCGCTTTGGAATTAATTGATTCCTTAAAGAGGAAACTATGATCCAACCCAAAATCCCTATTAAAAAATAAAAAGAGGCTAGGAACAACATAGAATAGCAAGCATATCCTATCAGAAATAACCAATGTCCTATGTGATCTTTCCTATCTAATAGCAAGGAAAAAACCTGTACCAAAGCGGGAAGCGCAGCTATGGAGATCCCTCTATGGGGATAGTAAGCCAAACTTGCCCAAAGCAAACACCATAAGATTTCCTCCCTTCCATTTTTCACTATGAGTTGTTGTCCTCTCAACCAAAAGCGAAATGAAAAAAAGCAATGATGATGATCAATGCTTTATTGATCATATAAGCATTCAAATGCGGAAAAAACTCATATAACACCATTTCCACATTAAAGCCAGAGGGGTAACTAAACCTAGGCGTCTCAATTAACATTCCTTCTACCGGAGTATTCCAACTAGAAAAATCTTTCCTTGCTCCTGCAACATCTTGTACCAGGCGAGATTGGAGTCCATATTATCTGAAACAGGGATAAACACCCCTTTCCCCAAAATGAAATATGGCAGCAACATCACCAGAACCAGTAGGAATAAGAAAATGAGGGGTTTATTCATATTGTCATTTCGACGACGAGGTGGTAAAAACAAGCATCTTTCATATGGCCATTTCGCCTGTTCACCGTGGTGGGATTGGAGCTTGCTGAAGGAGAAATCTCTCTTTCAACCTATTCACAACCCATTCTTTAATTAAAGGCCCTTTAGATTTCTCCCTGCGGTCGAAATGACTAATTAACGTGAAATGCACTTCAGGTCATTTCGAGTGGAGCTTGCGGAAGGAGAAATCTCTCATTCTGTACATTCACAATCCCTGACTTTATCATCGACTCTAAGATTTCTCCTCGCAACAACTGAACTTCTTGCTTTTTCTTTTTAGGTTACTCGTTCGAAATGACACAAAATTCGATTCGTTCTAATTGTCATTTCGAGGAAGCGCAACGCAGGGGAGTGACTGAGCCTACCTGCTGGAAGTAGGAAATCTTTTATCCTCTAAACCCATATTCTTTTAGATTTCTCCTAGCAGTCGAAATGACTAATTATCTTTAAATACACTTCAGGTCATTTCGAGTGGAGCTTGCGGAAGGAGAAATCTCTCATTCTGTACATTCACAATCCCTGACATTATCAGCGACTCTAAGATTTCTCCTCGCAACAACAGAACTTCTAACTTTAAATTTTCGGTATGCTCGTTCGAAATGACTAATTAAAGTGAATTACACTTTTGGTCATTTCGACGACGAGGAACAGCCTGTCCCGATTTATTGAGAAGGAGGAGAAATCTCTCTAACCTAAAACTCCCAAAAATCCCATTGAGGGTTCAATGAGGAAATCAAAAGTTCCTTTTTCTCCCTTCGCCACTTTTTAATCTCTTTTTCTCTAGGTATTGCATCCAGGGAGACTGGAATTCCTCAAAGTAAATTAAATTATAGCACTTATATTTTGAAGTAAAAGTATTTCTTGCCTCCCTATGTTCTGCCAACCTTTTGCTTAAATCATTGGTCACCCCGACATATAGGGTTGTCTTATTCTTATTTGTTAGGATGTAGACATACATAGTGTTTTAGATTTCTCCCTGCGGTCGAAATGACAAATAACCCAAAACGTTTTATTGGGTCATTTCGAGGAAGTGCAATGCAGTGGAGTGACTGAGCCTACCTGCTGGAAGTAGGAAATCTTTTATCCTCTAAACCCATATTCTTTTAGATTTCTCCTAGCAGTCGAAATGACTAATTATCTTTAAATACACTTCAGGTCATTTCGAGTGGAGCTTGCGGAAGGAGAAATCTCTCATTCTGTACATTCACAATCCCTGACTTTATCAGCGACTCTAAGATTTCTCCTTGCAACAACTGAACTTCAAGATTTTACTTTTCAGGTTGCTCGTTCGAAATGACAGAATAACATAATCGTCTCTCATGTCATTTCGACGACGAGGTACAGCCTGTCCCGATTTATCGGGAAGGAGGAGAAATCTCTTTCTAACCACCCTCCTCAATAATTCCCTCTACTGCCCTCTTGATTTTCTCAAAGTTCTTCTCCAAACTATACTCATTCTCCACTAACTTTCTTCCAGCATCTCCCATCTTCACTCTCAATGATGAATCACTTATCAGCAGCCTCAATGCCTCCAGCCATTCCAATTCAGAGGAAGCTAAAAAACCATTTTCACCATGTCGAACCACATCGGTATTCATTCCTACAGGAGAAGCCACAACCGGCAATCCACAAGCCATATACTGAATCAATTTATAAGCACATTTCCCCTTTTCCCAGTCACTATCTGGTAATGGCATCATTCCAATATCCATTTGAGAAATCTGAAATGCTTCTTCCTCCTCCTTCCAAGGGATCAAGCTATACTCACAAGTAAAATCAGGTAGCTGAACATGTGGAGAATTAATTATCAACAACTCAAAATCAAGTGTTTTACTCAATTCTTCCAAAATTGGCGTTAAAAAATTCAAATATTTGGTTGTGGTTGGAGACCCAATCCAACCCAGCTTAATTTTATAATTATTTTTATTTCGAAGAACAGAATAGACGGTTGTATCTACTACTGTAGGTAAAATCTGAACATCAAAAGCACCTGCCAATTGCGCTCTTTTACCCAAGTAAGAGTTTCCCACAAAAACTATTCGGGAATGCCGCATCACCCAATCAATTTTATTCCCCATCCAAGTCCGGACCAACCAATTGGGATTCTGATCATAGTTATGAAAAACTGCATCATCATAATCTACGATATAGCCCTTTCCTAATTTTTCAATCAGCCATTCCGCATAGGAAGGTAGAAAAGGAAAGGCCTCTTTTTCTATCCAAATCAGATCATACCTCCAACTGTAAATCAGAACCCAACACCTTTTCAGATAGCATTTCAATACATTGATGAACTGGGGTTTTTGATTCTGGTAAATCTGAGAAAGGTATTTTTGATTAAAAAATGAGGATACACTAACCTCTACTCCTTGCTGCTTCCATAATTCCAGATACTGGAAAGTTCTTAACCTACTGGAGGCTCCCTGCCGAGGGTATTTTGGGAGAAAAAGAATCTTCTTCTTTTTCACTCTGCCAGTTCCTTTTTCTTCCTTTTGATTTCCTCCCGCTGCTGGTAGTATCGAATCTTTTCCTGAACCTTCTGGATTCTCAACTTTTTATTATAAGCAATCAGAAAAAAACAGAATAATAAAAAATAAATCATGGTCATATTTTTCATACGCATGATGATCCCCAGATTGCTCAAAGCTCCCATAAATGCCCATGCCACAGGAATAAATGTCAACATTCCAGCCTTTATAAAAAGTGGCATATCTCGTATCGCCTCTGGTGTCCAATTTCTATAAATGAAAAGACTGAGCCAGAGGTATAAAAGATTTTCAAAAGAGCTTAAAAATGTAACTATGTTATGCGAATCAATAAATAGCGGTCGAAACATATATGTAAAAAGTTTCATGGGCCATGAGTAAGAAGCCAAATTTACTCCAGAACCAACATTACTCGTATTTAAGCCGGCACTTCTTACTCCTGACATGGTTTCCAACGCCTCGAAACTTAATTCTTCAATCCTCAAAGCTTCTAAGGTGCTTGGCAATAAAAGAATGGCTCCTGCTGCTGCCAATCCACTCAAAACTATCTTATAACCTAATTTCACTTCTGATCCTAATAAAATAGCCAAACCTGCACCTGATATTAAAGCTTGCCCCATATGTGGTCTTGCCAAATACACAAAAAATAGTGCGATTGCCGCTTGCCACCATCTAGTCTTATATTTTTGAACTGCAAAAAAGAACCATGCAATTCCCCAGAAACAAATAGCATCTTTGCCAACCCCTGCAGACCAAAAATGAAGATTTAGAAAATAAAAAACAGCAGGAAATAATGGGATTCCCAGCACTTCGTGATTTTCAGGAAATAAATCTGCGGTCATCACAAAAATGTATCGGATTCCAATAAACCCCAAAAAGCCGAAAAGAATATTGCCTGTCACATAAGAAAGTCCCATAATTTGACTTGGAATGTAACATAACCAAAGAATAAATGTGGTCCCTTCTCCAAAATAGGAAAACCAAGTTTCATCCCCCCTAACAATTACTTGCTCCATTCCAAACTTCCAATAGCCTTGAGAATCTCCACCGTAATTCAAAATGTACCAGGTAAAAATAGACTGAAAAAGATATGGTATGCCAACAAATAGTGTAAATGAAGCTCATACTTATATGGCAGACCAAACCTTTTAGCCATGGATGAATTGGTATTTACCATGACTATGATTAGGAGAAGAATGACTATAATATCAAGCAAGAGTGTATTTGTTAAACCTTAAATTTTAAAACCTTTAAGCTTGAATTCCTTTTTTAGCTAGTAGCTCTAAATATAAGTCTTCAATTTCATCACAATATCGCTTTGCTGAGTAGTTTTCCAAAGCTCTAGTCCTTCCCTTTTCGCCCATGCTTTTTCTCAATTCAGAATCAATAGCTAAAACTTTAATTTTATCAGCTATTTGTTGAGGTGAATAAGAAGGTACCAAATAACCAGTCTCTTCATTCACTACTACATCCTTTAGGCCACCTACTTTTGTTGCGATAACGGGTAAGTTATGCATCATGGCTTCTACTGCAACCAACCCAAACCCTTCATGTGCAGATACAATACAAAACACATCCATTACCCCAAAGAAAGGATGTGGGTTAGGTTGTTGCCCTAAGAAAATCACCTGCTTACTAAGGTCCAATTCCTCAGACAACAGTTTTAAGGATTCCAAATCTGGACCATCCCCTATTACAAGCAATTTATATTTTGGATCATTTAATATCTCCAATGCTTTAAGAATATCTGAAAACCGTTTTACTTCATCATAGATTCGACCAACAGATCCAATTACAAAATCATGTTCCTTGAGCCCCAATTTATTTTTTAGTTCTTGGGTTTCTTTTGGCTCATTCGGTGCAGGTATAGTAACCCCGTTATTGATCAAAAAAATTTTTATGCAGGCAATTTTGCTTTTTCGATTAAAAACTTGACTACCGATGGAGAAATACCCACGATCTTATCAGATAACCTAAGAAATAATCGCTGCAACCAAAGAGATTTTTGCTTCTTCCAATTGGCTCCGAAGTCTCTTCCAAAATTCTAATTGGGACTCCTCCTAATGTCCCAGCTATTGCGGCCATACTCATACCTTCAAAAATAGCCCCATGGATAATATGAGGTTTGAATTTCCGGATCACTTCCAAAACCTGCTTTTGCTTATTCCATTCGAATGGATGAGTAAAACCGCCTATTGGGATTAGTTCAATACCTTCTTGCTCTAATGCAATCGCTATAGCCCCTCCCTTCCAAGTACAGATAATTTTATGCTCAAACTTTGAAGGATCTAAACCTCTCACCAAAGTTAAACGAACCTGCTCTACACCTCCTGAGGCTATAGTTTCTATACAATGAAGGACCCTGATCAAAAGTCTGAAGGCTTAATTCTTAAATCTGAAAAAGCATAAATGGATAGTAAGGAATCTAAATAATGTTCAATTGAAAAACGTTTAGCTTCATCCATTGCCCTTTGTCCCATTGAAATTCTTTCTTCATAATGAATGTCCAATATATGCTGCATCGCTGATTGAATTTCTGAATTATTTAAGGGATCAATTAAAATCCCCGATTGGGATTTACCCAGGATTTCTGGAGCTCCTCCTACTCGGGTGACAATACTGGGAAGTCCGGCACTCATGGCCTCAGCCAAGGAAACCGACGATCCTTCTCGAAGCGATGGAAGAATAAAAGCATCCGCTTCATTTAAAAATGGCCAAACATCCTCCTGAAAACCTAAAAACTCTACACATCCCCCATTTCTAATTTCTGACTTAAGCTTTCTAACTTATTTCTTTCTGGCCCTTCTCCTATAATCTTAAGAAAAATCTGCCTACCCCGATTCTCTTTAACTAAACCCTCAAAAGCAACTAACAATCGATCCAAGTTTTTTATCGGTACTAATCGACATGTGCATACAAAAACGAATGGTTGTCTTTTGGTCGACGGTCGACGGTCGACGGTCGACAGTCCTGTTTGGAATTCGGGGCTGCTAATTGGATTATATACTACACTTACTTTTGAAGCTTCCACCTCTCCCAACTCCACAATCGCTTCCTTGACCGCTTCTGAAATAGCTATTACTTTATTCGCTTTACGATAAACCCACTTAAAAACATATCTCCAAAAAGTGTGGTGATTCGGAATACCAATTTCCTCCCCAACAACCAAAGGAACATTGGCTAATTTAGCAGCCCAAATACCATGAAAATTAGCCTCTCCCCCTTGTGTATGTACTACATCAGGTGCGAAATCAATCAAAATGTTTCGTAGTTCCTTAATGAGTTTGAAATTTGGGATTCTGGGATTAAAGCTTAAAATCTGCGGCTTGATTCCTTGAGAAACTAATTCTTCTGCAACTTTTCCGCCTTTTCCTAATACGATAAGCTTAAGCTCCAAGCCATTTTGATTTTTAAGTGCAGGCAAGGAAATCGCCAGAACTTTTTCTACTCCACCAAAATCCAATTCTGAAACGACACGAACTACTTTCATTTCAAGAATAGATATATCGGAAGCAAAACTTCATATAGTTTCGAAACAAGTTACTTAGCGACCTAACAGAAAAATACTTTTTCAAAAATTCTCCTGGTAACCTATAAAACAGGCCAATTAGGCTATAATCTGTGCCAACTTTCTTTAAAAGGCTCTCAAGAATTGATTTATTTGTATTCAAGGAATAGTACTCAAACAAATTGAACAGAATAAATTTCCTTTTAAAACTTTCCAATTCCATGGCATTCTGCTCTTCACTTAGATAATCATCTTTCAAAAACTCGGAAAGAATTGAAAAAGCTAAATTCTTTTTAATAAGACCACTTTCAGAGCTACTCAGATCATAGAAAACAAGTCTCTCTCTTATCAAATACGCCTTACCAAAAAAAGCAATTGCTCTAAACCAAAGGTCTAAATCCTCTCCTATTTTTAAATAAGTCTTAAATCCTTCATTGCTGTCAAAAAGTCTTTTCTGATGATAGTTGAGGAGGAAGAATAAAATGTGTTATGAATTGCCTTTGAAAAGTAGTTTGTCAGAGATAAAACTTCTGGGTTTTCAACTCTTTCTGGAAGCTCATCATGAGAATAATGAGATCCTATTACCCCAACATCCTGAAAATTTTTAATAGCCTCTGAAGTGATTTTTAGATAATCCTTATGCCAGTAATCATCTGCATCCAAAAATGCCACAAAAGAAAACTTAGCCTGAGTTATCCCAGCATTTCTGGCAGCAGATACTCCTTGGTTTTCTTGGTGGATTACTATAACCTTTTCAGGATTGTATTTTTCTGGCAATTTCTCTCCGCCGTCAGTAGATCCATCATTGACCACAATAATTTCAAATTCCTGAAATGTCTGATTCATAACAGAGTCTATGGCTCTGCCAATGAAAGAGGCTTTATTATATAGTGGGATAATTACGGAAAACATAATTTAATTCGTCATTGCGAGCGGAAGAATGGAGCGAAGCAAACTACTCGTCACTTTGATCCGCAGTAATAGAGGAACAATCTGTTTCAATACTGCTCCAACCAAAAGTTGCTTCGGGGCTATAAATTCTATACTAAATTAAAACCTTGCTCTTACCCTCAGAATAACGTTATAATTTCACCAATCCTTTACACCCTCCCAAAGATCTTTCCATGCTGGGTTCATAAAATTTATCAAATCCTCTTTCTTTTTTCGCTTCCGCCTTTGATCTGTTTTTCTCTATCAATAGCCTCTTCAATACTATGAAAAGTATCAAAATAGACTAGCTTATTAATATTGTACTTGTGAGTAAAGGACTTCGGATCTAGCCTTTCTTTATGTTGATAAACCCTTTGAAAAAGATCAGCAGTGACACCTGTATAAAGGGCTGTATTATTGAAATTGGTCATTATATATACAGCGCCTCCTTTTTTCATTTTAAGTCATTTCAAGGGAAGTGAAGAAATCTGTGAGCTTCTATTTCTTTATCAAAAAGATTGCTTCAGGTTTTCAACTTTCTTGTGTTCTTTACTATTGGAATAGAAACCTTCGCAATGACGTCTTTAATTCGGCATTGCGAGCGAAGCGAAGCAATCTGTTTCAATACTAGTCCAAACAAAAGATTGCTTCGGGGCTTTAAATGTTAAACTAAATGAAAACCTTACTCTTGCCCCTCGCAATGACGTTTCAATTTCACTATTGAAACCATCGCTTTAAGCGCAAAGCATTTTTAAACCCGATTAATCGGGAAAGCTCCTGAAATTTTGGTCCTCCTATATAAGTCTTTTCAGAAATCTGCAAGGTTTCCATCAATTCCTCAGCTTTGGCTACCAAATGGGGATAATTTGGGAAGCAATCGTAAATAAACTTTTGATATACTTTCTTTAAAGCCTTTCTTACTCTAGGTGAGTTTTCTACTACAAGCACATTCCGCTCATAGGCTTGATACGAATCCAAAAGTGAGGCATAAGCCTTCTCAGACTTCTGCTGGGAAACATTGGATATTCCTGGCTGTCTGTAATAAACTCGCTCGGTAGGTTCAAAACGAATTTTGCTAGCCTGAAGTAACACCCGCATAAAAAACTCCCCATCTTGATTGATTTTCAAGGTTTCATCCCAAGACCCGGCCTTTTTGATAAGTGTTCGATGTGTTAAATAAACACCTGGCTGATGCATTTCCTGAAAATTCCAAAATCTAAGAAGCAAGTCCATTCCAGAATCAAAACTTTGAAAAACACCGTATGGCAACCTTGAAAACACCGCAATATCTTCCTTGAAATTTACCCATTCACTGGATGCCATTACTTTGGAATCTTGATTTTCAAGAAGTTTTATTTGTTTAAGAATCTTATCCTCAGATAAGATGTCATCCGCATCTAAAAACTGGATATACTCGCCCTTGCTTGCTTGGATTCCTATATTAGTTGCTTTAGAAACTCCTCCATTAAGCTGATCTATTAAAATTATTTTATCTGGAAATCTCGATTGATAGGCTTCTAAAATCGTCATCGACCCATCAATGCTACCATCATTCACCAAAACCAGTTCTATATTTGGATAGCTTTGTCCCAAAGCCGAATCCAAAGTCTCAGCCACAAAAGCAGCCTTGTTATAAACAGGAATGATGATGGAAACTAAAGGGTTCAATTAAATCTAAGTTTTATGGTTTTGTTTCGTTTGCCTTAGAATGCTTTAGGTTTACCGTCATTTGAGCAAAGAGAAGCAATCCATCGTCATTACGAGGAGGAACGACGAAGCAATCTGTCTTAATTATACTTCAATCCTAAAGATTGCTTCGGGCCTTAAGGAATTGATTTAAATGAAAACTTTTCTCTTGCCCCTCGCAATGACGCAAATCTCTATGAAAATCAACGCTTAGTTTCACCACCATTTACTAAGCTTTTGTATTCTTCTAAAGCTCCTTTATTTATTGCATGGCAAACCTTTAGGATTGCCAACGATTCCTTTGGAGAAATCGTAACCAATTTTTTAAAAGCGAATCGATACCTTCTCCAAATAAAATCAATTACATGATTTCGAAAGCCCTTTTTATTACTTTGGAATCTTCGGGAATAAGCTCCTCCCAATAATCTCTTGTATTTATTAACCAACTCTTGGGTATGATAACGGGCAGGATGGTGAACAATCAGTTTTGGGGAATAGACTATTTTATATTTTTGGGAAATCCTTCCCGATAGTTCCGAATCCCCATTTGATTTGAGCTCCGCATTGAAGCCTCCAAATTCCCGTATCACAGCAACAGGACTAAACCAGTTTGCAGTAATGGCATGGCCTTCCTTGGCATAAGATTCTGTCGTAAAACCAGTATATTTTTCAAATACTTCAGCATCTGAAAGTGCCTTGGGATTTTTGAAAAACAAAGGAACCGGACCTGTAAAGATCCCAATTTCCTTTCTACTATCTTTTGAAAAATGTTCAAATGCCACCTTCAACCAATTCTCAGAAGGCAAACAATCTGAATCTGTAAATCCAATTATTTCTCCTTTAGCAACAGCAATCCCTTGATTTCTAGCTGCATATGAACCAGGAATAGATTGGAAAACTTCCTTAATCTGAATGGGATATTCAGAATGATTTAAATCTAGTAACGGACTTTCCGGATCATTATTGACTACAATCACCTCAAAATCAAAACACTCAAGGGAAATTTTGCTAAAAGTACTTAAACACATTTTCAGCCGGTCAGTATCTCGGTAAACAGGTATAATTATAGAAAAATATGGGTTCACAGAATCATCGGTCATGAAGTATTTCTGTAAAAACTGACATCAACTGATCGCCGATTACTTTTGAATCAAAGTGCTTCTTGACAAATTCCCTTCCCGCTTTCCCCATCTTTATTCTTAAATCAGGCTGGTCAATCAACAATTGAATCTTTTCAACAAATCCATCGACATTACCTTCCTGCACCAAAAAACCAGTTTCATCTTCTTTCAAGCCATATTTAATGCCTCCGATATCAGAACATACAACGGGTAATTCCATAGCCTGAGCTTCCTGCACAACAAGACCTTGGGTATCTCCTGCATTAAAAAATGGATCCAACAGTCCGGGATAAACATAAATAGATGCAAATTAAATTCATCAATTATTTGATCCTGCGATAGGGCACCTTTAATTTGGACAGAGTTTTCTATTCCGTATGTCTTTACTAGAGATTCTATTTCTTCTCTTTTTTCTCCATCCCCTATCATAATCAATTCCAAACCAGGATTTTTTCTAAAAAGTCGATGGAAAATCTCAACCATAATCAAACCTCCCTTGAGATAAACTATCCTTCCTAAAAACACTATCCTAACTTTTTGCTTTAAAGATAAATTGGATTCAGGTTTAAAATAATCAAGACTTAAACCGACAGGTAATATTCTAACTTGGGGGAAAGGTATAATTTCATTCAAAAGAGAATAACTGTATTTAGAATTAACTAATAATCTATCTGCATAATTTTCAAAAATCCTATATTCATTTTTGTAAAAATCCTTTTTGTAAGGGAAAATATCATGGCCATGAAAAGAAACCACAACCTTGGCTTTTCCTAACAAACCAGTTTTCTTCATTTTAGCAGCAAAAACTCCCATTTCGCCAAAGTGAGCATGTAGGATATCCAATTTTTCAATGTCTTTCAAAAAGGCATAATTAAATGCAAACAAAGGTTCAAGGTTTTTTCAACTACAGCCTTTATTGCTAAGAAGATTTTAAAAAAACCTGTATTTCCAAAAAACTTGGAAGCGTATTTAAAACCTCCAAATACACTTTTCACCGATTTGGATTTAGGATAATAAAAATACTGGTTTCTTTCTTGCAAACGATAGGTCTTGACTTGTTGATGGATAATTGGATCAAAGAAGAATAAACAGAATAAATTGTAACAACATGTCCTCTCTTCAAAAGATCAATGAGTTGGTTATCAAGCCAAGTTTGTGAAATTTTAGGAAAAGACTCTACTAATATCCCAATCTTCATGAGGATAGCTTTGAAACAATAATTTCTTTGAGATAATATGCCAATACCTTTGGTTTGAAATCTTTATTTATAAAGTATTTAAGGTATTTAATTGCCTCTTGGTATTCTCTATTGGCAATCTTCTGCTGGATTAATTCGTGCAAATAATTACTCTTTGACAGTTTCAGAAAGTCTTTTTTATAACGTTTATACAGTTCGTCAAAACAATAAAACCCTACTTTAAGACTATCTGATCTACTTGTTCTTGAATGGACTCCTTTTTTATGAATTCTGTAAACAGAACCAAAAAAATTTTGACAAACCCCATTCCCGCTTTCTAACAAATGGGTTAATAAATGCACATCTCTAAAATATTCAAAACCCTCGATTGTCAGTCCTGATATCAAATTCTTCCTAAATACCAAAGATTGCATTCCTATCTGCCAGCCATTTGCCAATGAAAAACCGTTAACCTCCACTTGGTTTTGATTCTCTTTAAAAAACCTCTCGTTAAGGTCAGGTTTGGAAATTTGACTGTCCTGATAAAATAGGGTCGTCCGGTGAAAAGCAAAAGAATATTGTTCGTTACTATTTAGGTGATCAATTTGTTTTTGAAGCTTTTGGGGATCGGTCCAATAATCGTCTCCCTCGCAATAGGCTATGTACTCACCTTGACACTGATGCATAGTCCAAAAAAATTCCTAGACATGCCCAAGTTATTCTTATGACGTACGTATCTGATTTTATGACCAAGAGGATGGCTCTTAATAAAACCACCTACTAATTCTTCGGTATGGTCAGAGGAGCAATCATCTGAAACAATGAGCTCAAAAAGCTGATCAATTTGTTGGTTCAAAACCCCATTAATAGCTTCCGCCAAATAATCACCATGATTATAAGTGATCATACAGACACTGACGAGAATTTTATCGGATTTAGCCAATGGGATTTATTTATGAATGAGATAGGCTTGGGAATCCCCTTTTGTTCAAACCAATTGAACATACTCACAAAAGGAAAACCTGCATGGATATAGTCATTTTTGACAATGGATTCTTCGACATTGCTCAGGTCGTATTTATCTTTCCGATATTTCCCTTCCAGCTTTCGGTGAACCCGGTAAGAAAGGTATTGAAACCAATAGTTCCAGTCAAAAGGCACAAACTTATCAATGCTTGATCCATAAGGTACATAATCGCGCATCATGATATAATTGAAGGCCTGCATGTCATAGTTGCCATCATCCCCGATGCTTTCAAATAACGCACACATCTTTTGAAAGACGAGACCAACTTTATATGACTTCCCCCAACAGTACCGGGATTCAAAACCGGAAAATGCAGCATACTTGGAGGAACCTTCCCCGGATATTTGTCATTGAACTCCTTCAGTGCGTTCAATGTCCAAGTACCGCTTTTCCAGAACCTCCTGTCACCCCTTCCCACGAATAGCTTTTTAGGATTTTGTTTTAGGAAAGGCAATGGGTTCCTGTTGAATACCACATCATTGATATCTGTCGTGATGACATAGGTTTCAGGATTCAAGTGAGAGATAAACTCCTTAAAAATAAAAAAACGCTCATCATTGAGGGAATAATTCCCAAGCTTACAATAAACAAAGGAAATCCTGTCGGTACTGTACTTTCCCAGGAATTCTGGAGAAAGCTTATCGTAAAACACAATCGCCTTTAACCCCAAGTCATGGATGCTGTGGTACCAATTGGCTAGGTAGTTAAAATTGTCATTTTGCTGTTTGAATCCCCGGATAGGATCATTTTTGGAAGTGAAGTAATTGGATAAGACCACCAACTCTTCTCCATTATCATGGATTTCCCCAAGGATTTTCTCCAGCGAACCTGGTATCCTATTCATGGGCTTTCAATGATTTTACAGAGATTTGACCTTATCATAGAATCCTGGAAACAGGTGCGCAACATAATACTTACAAAACTGAACCGGGAAATACACCTTTTTACTTGTCAGTGGCCCCTCAAAAAGATGACTCACATATTGGTTCCATGCCATCCTGAAATTTTTATCGTGAAGAAAGTGCCACTCATTTCTCCAGCTATGATTCCAAAGATGCACTGCATAGGTTTCAGCCTGTACAAAAGGCCTGAAATCCAATCCCTCTTAGCAAATGGCAAAGGGTAGAAATATTCCTTGGCATAAACCCTTGCCTTATGCCGGTCCAAATAGGACGTCAGGAACGTGGGAATATCCAAAGGTGTTTGGTAGTCAAAAGTCAGTTGCTTGTACTGATCGAGTAGGGAGGATACCAATGGGTTATTTTTTGTTGACCCGACAATAGCAGCATTAACCAGTCCCTCTTTTTCTTCTCCTAGAAAAAAGTCTTCTTTCAGCAGGTCTTCAAAATCTTTCAAAACCAACATATCCGTATCCAAATAAACCCCGCCTTCTGTATAGAGCGCATGCAACCTGCAGATATCTGATACAAAAGCAAATTTACCTAACTGATAGGCTTTGGCAGAAAACGCATAGGCCGAATAATCAAAATTGCTTTCGTTCCAAAGTTTGATTTCGTAATCGGGTAATAACTCCCTCCAGGATTGGATACAGCTGAGTTCCAAGTCCGTCATTGTTTTGTTCCCAAACCAGCAATAATGAATAACCTTTGGGATCAATCAGATAGCATTTTAAAATTTGCAAGATTTGATCTCAATTTGATGGTTCGGTCCATCCCAAACCAAATGCTGGAAAGGATGATTTTGGGTTTGGAAAGGTCATACCGCAATTTAGGATTTAGCTGAACCATCCTTTCAAGGGATTTTTTGACAATTCAGGATATGAAAAAATTGTCCGAAGGAAATAATCCTCAAATAAAGTACTCAGTATGACTTTGGTTTTATTGTCATTCTTTTTAGAAAGAACCGTCTTTGTACATTTTTCAAAACTTTGATATAATGACAATAAACTTACAAAGCTCTCATCCCTACTCGTATGGTTGGATGTTGGAATTCTATAAAAAGTCAACAAATCATCCAAAAACCCAATTTCATTGACATCCACCAATATCCTGGTCATATATTCCCCATCTTGATTTCGGATCAATTCCTCATCCCAGCCATTAGAAGCCAAATGTATTTCTCTTTTTATCAAATAGGCATGTGGAGGAATAAATGTCCTAATGTAAAAAATGTGAAGTAATAGATTCAAGCCATCAGTTGGGAAACCTGCCCATCTATTGGCTTGAAATGAAAAATTCTTTCTTGCCTGAAATGCCAAATCAATATCAATGCTCCCTTCAAAACCACACCAATTCGAAACAGAAATACTTTCAGCTTCTCCTATTTCAAATTGATTGATTTGAATTTCAATTTTAACGGGAGAAATAACATCATCAGAATCAAGCCATTGGATATAGTCACCCTCGGACAATTCAAAAGCATAATTCCTCGCTGCATTGCCTCCCGGTTTGCGGTCTTTAGGTCTTTTGTAAAGTTTGAACCTAGAATCTTTTGATGCGTATTCCTCCAATATTTCCCAAGAATTATCGGTACTGTGGTCATCTACAATGATACATTCCCAATGGGTATACGTCTGTTCCAACACAGAATCCAAAGTTTCCCTCAGATAAAGCGCTTTATTATAATTAGGGATCAGGATGGATACTAGAGGCATTTTCAAATTATTTTATCAAGCCAATCAATTGGTTTGTTTTGCTTCGAATCGCATTTTTTCCCCAAACTCTAATCAGATTGAACCTTGTTTTATCAAGGTCAATGATTTCCAAATTTCCTGATTTTGCTTCTTCAATACTGAAAACCCGGATCTCATTCTTTATGAAAAATCTATATACAGGATTTGACTTGTCCAAAATTACTTTTGATCCCAAATACAATAACAGCAATATGTTTCCAAGTCCAAGCTGTCTTAGACTATTCATAAAGAAATAGGAACAGGATAGCAGTTGTTGGACATAATCAGGATAGGGCATAAAGTCATTCAAGGAAATAAATCTGTCTCCAAAGATTTTATTTCCTTTCAGCATGATTTGATTTCGATAGGTTGTGTCCCCATAACTCAATGGACATACAATCTTATCCATGTCTAATTGAAACTGTTGGAGGTCCTCAAATGCATCCAAATGGTTATTCCAAAAATTACCGCTATTCCCAAGTAAAATATTTTTCCTCTAACCTCCTTGTCTTCAAACCCCTTGATAACATCTTCCTCCATGTTAAAATAATTCCAAGGAATCCATTTTGGAGCTTTTTGGTAGAAACTCAAATCGATGATTTTTCTTTCCTCCTCCATTACCGTGGATAAATAATCTATTCTACTTACCATCAAACTGGATTCTGGCAAAGTTTTAAACGCTTGATAATATGAAGTTCCAGATTTTTCTATTAGATGGGATTGGGTTTTTATAGATGCAATTATTTTTGTTTTGGGCTTTACATAGTTATTGCCATCGCCAAAAACTTCAATTAAGTCAAAACCCCAACTCATCCAAAAAATGGGGATTTCTTGAGGTATTCTTAATATGAGATTTTTGTAAAACTTCCCGGGTAAACTATGGAAGAAAATACTTTTGACTTGTCTTTTTGTATAAGGAATCAAATGCCAAAACAAACGAGGGTGAATTATTAGAATTTCTGAAGACTTAATGAATTTCAATTTTTGGTTTGGACCTACAATCAGAAACAGATGTCCCTGATTTCCTGCTTCATTAAACTCCCTATATGCAAAATCAATAAACTTTTCATCTTCCACTAGGTGTATATTTCTTTTGCCTTTTAAAAAAACCTCATTCACTAGCCGGAAAAATGACAAAATCACATCAATCATGAATTTAAAAACTAATGAAGTTCATCAATCAACCTAGGCAATTGGTACCATTAAAAATCAAGATAAAATTTAAATTAGAAGCCAATTAATTACTTGATTTCGAAATTGATATCCGGTCTAATAAAGCCAGGAACTTTACCATACCAGCTGAATTCCTTTTGGTTTTCCTCGACAATTTCAAATGAAATAGCCTCCTCAAAATTGAATAATTTGATTGAAGAATCTTTTACAACCAGTATAGACACAGAGAACATACCTGCATTCAAAAGTCTGGAAGGTATTATACAAGAGGCGGAATATAGGCCTTTGTTAAGTTTTGGTGTAGGAAATTGAGTATGGATGTTCATAATACATTCTCCTGTCCCTGCATACAAATGCAAACTTAGATTTGTATTTATATGATCTTGGACCATCCAGAATTCAGTTTGGATCATTATTTCTTCATCTCTTGAAATATAGTTTTTCCCATTTTTACCTACCCCGACTAATTCAATTCTTTTGAATTTTACAAAATCATCCCCTGGAGCATTCTCATAATCCCATACCCTTTGAAAATCAAATTTAAATGTCTTATTCAAATAAAAATCTACTGATTGATATGCTTCTCCTTCAAATGCAACTTTTCCAGATTCAATTAGCAAACCTTTGTTGCACAATCCTTTTACCGATTCTAAATTATGGCTTACAAAAAGTACGGTCCTACCAAAGTCTTTCGCTACCTCGTTCATCTTGCCCAAACACTTTTTTTGAAATTCATAATCCCCTACCGACAATACCTCATCAATTATCAAAATTTCTGGTTCTAAATGAGCAGCTACTGAAAATCCTAAACGGACCCTCATTCCAGAAGAATAAAATTTGACTGGGGTATCTATATATTTCTCCACCCCCGAGAAATCAATGATTTCATCTAGTTTGCTATCGATTTCCTTCTTGGTCATTCCCAAGATAGTCCCATTCATATAGATGTTTTCTCTTCCACTTAGTTCTGGATGGAAGCCAGTTCCTACTTCCAATAGTGCTGCCACTCTGCCTTTCATTTCTATACGACCTGATGTAGGTTCGGTAATCTTGGATAGAATCTTCAAGAGCGTTGATTTACCAGCTCCATTCTTCCCAATAATCCCCAACACCTCTCCCTGCTTCACTTCAAAGCTGACATCCTTTAGTGCCCAATGAACTGAATCGCTTTCAGCGTCAAATTTCCCAAGGCTTTTAATTTTTCGGAAATTATCTAAGGGAGCCTTTAAATTATAAATAAGCTGCTGAGCGAAGGTATCTGCCTTTTTTCCTGAAGGCCTATGCGGTAGCGTTTGGAGAGGTTTTCTACTTTTATGATGGTGTCAGACATTTATTTAAAGGCTGAATTATAAAATGAGAAATCTTAAACGATAGTTATGCAACATCGGCAAACACTTTTTCCATCCTACGGAAGTAAAAAGGCCATAAACAAAGAGTACTGTTGCTACAATACTTCCTGGCCAGATCCATTCCCATGGCATAGGCCTATTTAGGAAACCAGCCCGAATTCCTTCAATTACACCAACCATGGGATTTACGGAATATGCAAACTGCCAAACCTCGGGAACAGCGGTGGTGCTATAAACTACAGGTGCTCCATAGAGTAAGAGTTGGATTATAAAGCCAAGCGCATATTTTACATCCCGATATTGCACGGCCATAGCTGAAAGAATCATCCCTATTCCCAGAGAACACATCAATAGTTGAAGCAAAAGTAAAGGGAGTGCTAGCAAGCCCCAACCCGGAATTATCTGAAAGTATATTAGAAGCCCCAAGAGTACAATAAATGAGATTCCAAAATCCAACAGCTTGGAAAAGATAGCGGCAAGTGGCAATATCAATCTTGGAAAATAGACTTTGGTGATCATTCCAGCATTAGCCACCAAACTATTAGCTGATTCAGACAAGGTACCCGAAAAATAAGACCATGGCCAAAGTGCTAAAAAGGAAAAAAGAATATAAGGCATTCCATCAGAATCCACCTTAGCTAATCCTCCAAACACAACGGTAAAAACCAGCGTCGTAAACAAAGGTTGTATAATTGCCCAACCAATACCAAGAATGGATTGAGCATATCGGGCTTTTATTCCCTAACTGTTAAAAAATAGAGAAGATCCTTATATCTCCATAATTCTTGAAAGTCTATAAACTTCCAACCTTTTGAAGGTTCAATTATTGACTGAAATTCTAATTTTCTAGGTTGCAATACTTATAAAATTATCTTCATTTTTGGAAAAGACTTTAAACTATTTGATTGGATGTTTTTTAAACTAAAAATCCTGTAGTCTGTTGATTTAAAAAAGAATTTAGGGTTTGAAATTCTTTATCAGTGTTAGCCTCAAAAATTAACTTTGGATGGCAACTAGTTAAAAAACCACTTCCTCCTTTTAATACAGCTTCTTCAAATCCTTCTGTATCAATCTTGATTAAGTCTGGATGAAAATTGTTGAACAATAAAAAGTTATCCAAACTCTCAACCTCCACTTGATAAGATTTTAATGCTTCTTTTCTTTTACTAAAATCCACCTTATTCAAAGATCCTAACCATGTTTCTCCTTCTGGAAAATTGATAGTTGCAATACCCTTTTCCTCTCCCATGGCTATTGAATACCATTTTCCCTTAATTTGATTGCATTTTGTTAATCTTTCAAAGTAAGGTTTGCATTCAGGATTGGGTTCTATCGAAATGGTTCTTATTCCTGATTTTAGAAATAAAAGGGAATGAGTACCAAAATTTGCTCCTATGTCCATAAAGCTTTTTGGAGGCTTAGAAGAAGTGATTTCCTGCTCATAGTAAGCTTTGACCTCATAATCATGCCCCAATACAGAAACAGCTGTTTCCCAATCCAGCCAAAGTGAATCACTTGTTAAAGGAATTCGGATTTCATTTCCTGCGAATTTTAAAATCCAATTACCATCTATATCATAGGTATTTCCATCTCTGAAAATCCTACCAAAAAGCGCATGAAAAATCGATTTCTCGTAATATGAAAGCCTATGGTAAAGGTTATTTAGTTTCAACCTTTTCGAAGGGTTTAATACAGCATTTTTGACCATGGACTGAGAAATTTTCCGAAGAGCAGGAAATTTTCCATTGAGTTTTAATATAAATTCATACAATCTCAATTTTTACAGAATTTAATTTTAAACAATCCTTCCAGGCACTCCAACCACAGTTACTGCATTCGGAACATCTTTAGTTATTACTGACCCTGCACCAATCCTAACATTATTTCCAATTTTAATTTTAGGCAGAATGGTTGCATTGGCCCCTATGGAGGTAAAAGATCCTATCTGGCAAGACCCTAATAAAACAGCCCCTGGATTGATCTCTGAAAACTCCCCCAGCTGGACCTCATGGTGTATTTGAGCCCCCGTATTAATTAAGGTTCCTATTCCAATTTTGACCTCTGGGCCAATAAAACACAAATTCATCGAATCCACACCCTCCATACTACTACTTGAACTGATATTGGAACTTGATCCTGTGATGGTAATTAATTCTCCTCCCAATGATTTGAAAAGCTGATAAAAATGATATCTCAGTTTAGGATTTCCAGTTCCTAAAATAAATTGAGGATTCTTTCGGAGTTGAATTTCTAGTTCCAGCTTGGACTTGATTACAGGGTATTTCTCTTTAAATACTTCCTTTTCTGTTAAGTCATCATAAAAGAAAAGTTCTTCATTAATCCCATTTGCAATCAGAATATCTAAAACTTCCAAAGCATGCCCTCCAGCTCCTGCTATGATCATAAATCAGGATTATTTTGAACTCTCAATAAAAGTCGAGCAATCATCCGCTGTTCCTCTTGAGTGAGGGTATGATAAAGAGGAAGACAAAGGATACGTTTAGAAACATCATCAGAGACCGAGCAATCTCCAGATGTATAATCCAGCCCATTTAATCCAGGATAAAAATACCGTCTGGAACCAATCTGATTCATTTCAAGAATTTGCTTGGAGCGCTTTAAATTACCCTCGGAAGAAAATAGAATTGGAAAATAGGAATGATTGTAATTTTCAATATTCTCGGTTTTCGGATAAGTCACTTTTAAGCCCTTTAACAAACCCTTATAAAATTGTACTTGGGAAGCTTTAGTTTGTACAATCTTTTCCAAATAAGGAAGCACAGCCAAACCCATAGCAGAATGAAATTCTGAGTTTTTTCCATTGATCCCTATTCCATTGAATTTTTCAAAGCCATCATGCCCGAAATTCCGGAGATAGGCCATTCGCTTGAGTAGTTCTGGATCTTTGGTAAAAACTCCTCCTCCTTCTATTGTATGGAATAGCTTAGTTGCATGGAAGCTACAAGTTGAGATGTCTCCATACTCAAAGATTGACCTGCCCTTAAATTTAACCCCAAAAGCATGTGCACCATCATAAATTACTTTGAGCCCATGTTTATCAGCAATTTGTTGGATCTTTTCCACCTCGCAGGGTATTCCATAGACATGGGTAGCCAGGATTGCAGAGGTCTTGGAAGTGATTGCCTCTTCAATTAAATCCGGATTGATGGTTAGTCTATCGGGCAGAATATCCACAAAAACCGGTTGGCAACCCTCCCAAATAATACTGGTAGTAGTGGCCACATAGGAAAATGGAGTGGTTATTATTTCTCCTTTAAGACCAAGCCCCTTAATTGCCATTTGTAGCGCAATGGTCCCGTTACTTACAAAAAGTAAATGATCTAATCCAAGGTATTCCTTCAATCTTAACTCAAGCTCATTTACCAAAGGGCCATTGTTGGTTAACCAATTCCTTTCCCAGATTCCATCAAGGTATTTTTCATAATCAGCTCGAGGAGGTAAAAATGGTTTAGTTACTGGGATCATAGAAATCTATAAATAATCTAGATTGGAAAGATCAATTTACTATCACTTTCATATACTTTTTCCTTCTCCTCCATACCCAATAAAACAATCCCCCAAGGGCCATAAAAATCAGAAAATAACTTAGGATAGAAGTATATTCAGGCAAATGAATGCCCCACTTTTGAACTCCCCAAGTTGGAAGTAAATCTGGATTCCAGCTTGTTAAATAATCACTCAGAATTTCATTATTGATTGGAAGCCAGGTCAATGAAATACCCAAAGCCATTACTCCATAAAAAATCAGCTCTTTACCGGTCCATTTATATCGCTTCATGCTCTTGATTACCACGACTCCCCAAATGGGAATCCAAGCTGCCATGTTATTGGCCTTAAAAAAGGAAGGAATAATACTCCTATCATTAAAATAAGACAAATAGACCATCCCAGCCTGCCCATCTCTTGCAAAAACCGTTTGATATAAACCAAAGTAACCAATACCAATATTCCCCAATGGAGTGTGGCAGAAAGGATAAAATCCCTGGGAATTTAAAAACACCTGCACCAATTCCTTTCAAAATTCGAAAAACACCCAAAGATTCATTGTTGCCTGAGAGCAACACCAAAATCAATAAAATTCCGGTGAGGTACATAATTCCTTTGCTCAATCGGGATGAATGAGTCCTTTTCTTCAATTGCCTAATCGCCACTTCCCAGTCCAAGCTATTATTGACAGCCACATAGATGATCCACACGGGAAGTGATAACAGTGCAAGCCCATGAAAAACCTGGTCAATAATCGGTTCATTTCTCCAACCCCAAATCCCCCATCCCACTATGGAGAAGATAATGATGGTTATAAGAGAAAACACTACCGGATTGGCAGATTTTGGTCGCTCCCCTTCGTACATAGGCAATTTGTCGCCAGGGAGAAACAACATCAAAATACCAGATATCAGTAGCAAAGGGGAAACAAATGCCCCCAGTACCGACAACATCCCCAGTTTGAATTTTTCGTATCTAAGAAAATAATTCATCTGCCCAACCCCCATGGTAAAAGCCATCATATCAGGGGAAAAGGGATGATACCATACGGATTTGAGCCATGCAAAATTGAAGAAGAAGAGAATAAAGCCTAACGTAATCAAAGCACTATTTAGTCTTAGTTTCTTTGCGATTCGTAAGTACCAGTAGATCGCCAAGCCAAGATATACTACTTGCCAGATCAACATTCCATTCCTTAGGCCTTCATCATCCTTGACGATATGAAAAGCTGAAAAAGATAAATTCAACAATGCAAAAGGCAGAATCCTTGTAAGCTGAACCAAGTTATAGCTGGAATTTTCTATATCATCTAGAAAGAACCTGCCAACATCCCTATAAAAAACACCGCCTCCAAATGCACCGTCATTTACAGGGATTTTCTCTCCATTGATCTGAAGAAAAACGATTAGGGCGATAAATGCTAATAAGAATAAGTTTCTCAAATTTTAATTATTAGAAACGATTAAGCAAAAAACCAAGGAATATTGAAGCTTCACTAAAATTGAAAATAAATAAATTCCTGTTTTTCAGATGCCATACCCCACCAAATAATTACTATCATGGTACTAAAATAGGCAGGATATCGATACCATTTACCCTCCAACTTTTCCAGCCAATTGAAATGAAATCTTCCTACCCATTCCAACAAGAGAAAAATCAACAAAAGCACTCTTAAATCATAGGCTATCCATCCATAATTCGAAGGCAAAAATGGATTTTCAATTAATCCTGCCAAGTATCCCCAAGCTTGATGAATGGAATTTGCTCTGAAAAATATCCATGTCATGCTTACGATTACAAAAGTTACCACTATCTGAAGGATTTCTTTAAAACTTAAATAATTACCTGAAGCATATTCCCCTAAATGTACTCTGCTTTTCCCAAGTATGAAGACCGGGATAAATAAGGCAGCATGGATTCCGCCCCATACCAGAAATGTCCAATTAGCTCCATGCCAGAATCCTGAAATCAAAAACACAAGAATAATATTTCGTATTGCCATTGATTTAGAAACTTTACTTCCCCTAAGGGAATATAAACGTAATCCCGGAACCAGGTAGAAAGAGAAATATGCCATCTTCTCCAAAATTCCGCTATATCCCTACTAAAATAAGGTGTTCGGAAGTTAGTCATTAACTCAAATCCAAAGAGTTTCCCTACTCCAATGGCGATATCAGAATAACCGGAAAAGTCCCCATAAATTTGAATTGAAAATAGAAAAGCCCCCATAATCAATTCGAGTCCTGAGGCAGTTTGATAATGATCAAATATTGGATTGACTACTAAGGCACAATTATCTGCTATGACCATTTTTTTGAACAATCCCCACAGAATTAATTTCATACCATTAGTTCCTTGCTGGTAGTTAAAGGTTCTTCTTTTTAGAAACTGAGGGAGAAAATTGGATGCTCTTTCAATTGGTCCTGCCACTAACTGAGGAAAAAATGCTACAAACGCAAAAAATGCAATAGGATCCTTGGTAGGCTTGGTTCTCCCTCGATAAACATCTATGGTATAACTCAATGTCTGGAACGTATAAAAACTAATACCAACCGGTAAGATCAAGTTTAAAGTACTGATATTAGGTTGAAATCCTAAAAGCGATATAATATCTGCAGTAGATTCAATAAAGAAGTTGAAATACTTAAAGAAACCAAGAAGACCAAGGTTAAAAAATAGACTGATGGCTAAATAACCCTTAGTAGTCCAATGTCCATTGTCTGGAGACAAGAATCGCTTTGTGGTCAAATCATTTGCCTCTTTTTCAAAAGTAGCAGGCTCGATTCCTATTAAATCAGAATCTACTACGGACTTTTGGCTTTGGATCCTTGACAACTTCAACCCACACCAATAATCCACGACCGAACTTGCAATAATCAATCCCAAAAATCTCCAATCCCACCATGCATAAAACAGGTAACTCGCTAACAGTAGAAATGCATTCTGAATTTTTAAATTCTTTTTGAATACAAACCAATAAAGTAAAAATACTATTGGAAGAAAAATGAAGAAGCTGATTGAATTAAAGAGCATCAAAAAAATTGAAATATCCTTTGAATTAGGGTTGATTCTATTTCTATCCGGTTTTTATTTTAACTAGCCAAAAACGTGAACTCAATTTATATCCAACTCTTTTGAAAATCGTGTCCTTAAGATTTTAAAAAGGACTTCATTGTAGGTGGCAGCTCCTTTGACAGTAAGATGACCAATATCATAAAAATAGAATGTATTAGATTCAAAACCTGGAATCAGTGTATTGAAGTCAAGAAAATCCTCAATCAAGTTCTGACTTTTTAGATTTAAGGCATAATCAAACCATTCTTGGCTATTTTTAAAGCTATTATTATAGGCATGGTATTTTGGAGAGTAAACAAGGATAACTTTAATTCCTTCTCTTTTAAGCATGAATAATTCTGATTCGAAGGTATGTTTTTGTAAATCTAACCCTTCATAGTGGAATTCATCCATAGTTATTTCATGGTCAGGAGTTTTAAAAAACGTTTCCATATAACCTCCTTTGATATATGTTGTAAGTTCTGTTTCTAATGGTTCCCTGAATGTTGGATCCTCAAAAGGTTTATGTAACATTCTTTTTACATAGGTATTAAATGAATAAACACTCCTTGTTTGGGCAATCATAGGTAACAAATTAGAACAATCATCACAATTAGAAGTAATATCTACTATGGACTCAATTCCATAATTTGTAAAGGTGAAGGGGTGAAAATCCCAAATCACCCACTTTGGATTAAATTGTTCTAAATACTTTTCTAGTAAAAAACTGGTTTGTAAAGGAGATTGGGAACCTGAAGCTAGATTAAATGCCCGTAAATTAAATTGATCAAATCTCCTAACGTCGATACTTTGAGCTAAAGATGAACCTAATATAAGTATGTCTACATTTTTGGTGGTATCTGCTTCTCTTAGTCTTGTCCATTGATGCCCGTTACCTCCCCTAAAAATAGGAATTTCAATCTTCGTTAGCTTGGAAAACCATTCAATATCAGAAGCCAAAATCACAACGAGGTAACCTAGAAAAGTAAATAATCCTGCAATCCCAATCTTAAAAAGAAATTTTCTCAATCCTAATTCAACTCTTTATTGTACCAATAGAAGGTAAATTCCTTTATATTCTATCAAATTTTACTTTCGAATTAACTATTAACATCCAGATTTCTATTGTGCAATTCACAGCTTCGCCCTTTCACTCCCACCTTTGAATTTAAAATGAGGAGTTAGAAATGAAGGAATGGAGTCAGTAAATAGATTCCTTGGTAAAATATAACGAGATTGCTTCGTCGGTAAAAAAGACCTCCTCGCAATGACGTCATTGACTGAGTAATAAATTTACTCGGTTGAATTGGATAAGCAAATTTTAGGATGTAAGATTTTAGGATTTAAGAAATACAATTAAAATAGTCCCTTCGGGAGAAATGCATTGAAATAGATAAAAGATAGCCTAAAGGCAGATAAAGAGATAAGCTCCCTTCGGGAGCGAGATATTTAAAACCGATAATTATATGTAATCCTATCTCCGAATCAAAGATTCTGTATTTCTGCGAAGTAGAATCTCTACGCCGAAGGTGGATTATCTCAGGCAACGAAGGAGCCTTTATCTCGCCGAAGGCGTATTTCAAGCGAGGTACGAGCTTATATCTCACCGAAGGCCTATTTCAGCGCAGCCTTATTTCAAGCGACGAAGAAGTTTTTATTTCAGCCGAGGAACGAGGCTATATTTCGCCGAAGGCGTATTTCACGAAGTATATCTCAGGCGACGAAGGAGCCTATATCTAATAAGATTAGAGTTTTTTAAAATCCCACGCAACCAATTCGTAACTTCCCTTGTATGGGCTAATGCAAGCTTGGGAATGTGAAATCTGACAAACTGGAAAAAGATATCTGGCAAGGCCTGGTGGATAACAACCGTAAATACCAGGAGATTCTGTATAGACGCTATTACAGTTATGGAATGAGTATATGCCTACGCTATACCCAAACCAGGGAGGAAGCGAAAGAAATCTTGCACGATGGCTTCATGGTTCTATACAAAACTCCTAGAAAATTAGATCCATCCTTGCCCTTCAAACCTTGGTTTAGAAGGGTGTTGATTAACAGATGCATCAATCATTTCAAAAAGCATCATCAAAAAATGGATGAAACTGGGTTTGAACAGATTCCTGAGTCAGAAACTAGCGAACCAAGTCCATTGGAAACCATGCAATACGAGGAACTATTACAATTGATCCTTCGCTTGCCAAGCGCCTATAGAGCTGTTTTCAATTTATATATTCTGGATGGCTATACCCATGATGAAATTGCCAAGTTACTGGACATCAGTATAGGAACCTCCAAATCAAACCTTTCGAGGGCAAGGCAAAAATTAAGAGAGATGTTAAACACCCAAAGCAATGAGCGAGAATTTCTTCGACAAGAGCGATAAGGAGTTGGATGAACTCTTGAAAAAGATTTCCGAGTCGGCGGACATCCCCTTCTCAGAGCAAGATTGGTCTGATATGGAGTCACGGCTGGATCAAAATCTTTCTAACGGGGCCATTGATTGGAAAACATCCATCTTAGGTTGGGTAGCTGCTATGCTCTTGGTGGGGGCCTTATTGAGTTCCATTTGGGATAGGCAGGATCCCATTCAGGAGTATCAATTAGAACAAGATGAGGGCTTTCTGGAGCCATTTTCGCTTGAAAACAATACTCCTCAGGAAAGCAGTATTTCCAGCCTAAAAGGTGATGAATCTGGTAAAAGTGCTTTTGAGGAAACGTATGCTGTAAACTCAACTTTATCAGCTGCAGCTACTATCAACCCTATTTACAACCAGGAATCTTTTGTCGGAAATTCCTATGCAGAAAACAGAGGGGTCGAACATCCTATTCCCGTGAGAGAGAGGAATGGGGCAATTCCAATTAGAAGTTTGGAAGGTCTGGACAAATCCTTAGAAAATGGGTTTACGACTTTCTCATTGGTGGCGCCTCTTCAGGAAGACATAAAAAAAGTAAGTAAACAGGGAAAGAAACAATTTGGAGGAAAATTCAATATTTCAGTTCAGGTAGCTCCAGACATCAGTGCAATTCAAATCGATCAATTTCGCAAAGCAGGAAATATGGCTGGCCTGGGTATTGAATATTTTATCCAGTCAAAACTGAGTATTTCCACCGGAGTCTATTATTCCTATAAGCCATACAGTGGAGATCAAGGCTATCATTCAAACTATGGTTATGAACCGACTTATGTAATTGGAGCCTGTGACCTGCTCGATATTCCTTTGAACCTAAGGTATTATCCTTTCGAAGGGAAAGTTCAACGGATTTTCATCAGTGCAGGAGTCTCTTCTTACCTCATGCTGAAAGAAAAATATGAACTGGAATATTATAACGAAGACACAGGATATCCCTATACAAGGGAGTTGGAAGTAAAAGGTGCCAATCAGCATTTCTTGGGCATAGCCAATATCAGCGTGGGTTATGAAAGAAAACTCGGTAGGCAAATCAGTTTACAGGTGGAACCCTATTTCAAGGTACCCTTTTCAGGTGTAGGAGAAGGGGATGTTTCATTAAAAAGTACCGGAATATTCATAGGTCTAAAATTCTATCCTAGCCAAACACTGAAATAATAATAACACATTCTTATTAAATATGTTAACCTCTTACAGTTAAAAGAGGACTGGAAATTATTTGCTAAAATTTAATCACTAAAACTATGAAAACGACATTCTTGAACAAAAAAACCAATTGGGCAATCATAGCCACATTTGTTTCAGCTCTGATGATTTTTATTTCTTGTTCCTCTGATTCAGAAGACCAATTGCCAGCTCCACCTACCAATGAATGTGAAGGAAGCACCGCTTCTTTGGCCAATGATATTATTCCCATCATTCAGCAAAACTGTGCAGTGGCAGGATGCCATGTCTCCGGTACAGGAAGGGCCAATTTATCTACCAAAGAGAATATTATTTCTTTCGCCAGTCAAATCAGAACCAATACCCAAGCTGGTGTAATGCCTCCTTCCACTTCAGGTAAATCCCTTTCTGATGCTGAAAAAAACTGATCAATTGCTGGGTGGCCAATGGCGCTAAAGACAATTAATCATGAAAAAGTTAATCCTATTTACCTTCTTATGGCTCCATGCCTATTATGGATCATGTCAGGCTTTACAATCTGAAAAGGGGTATGTCAAATTCTTCAGTAGTGCCTTAATCGAGGATATCACTGCTGAAAATCATCAGGCCAAAGCCCTATTCAATCCAGAAACAGGTGAAGCTGTATTTCTGATTCCTATTGCTGATTTTGAATTTAACAAAACGCTGATGAAGGAGCATTTCAATGAAAATTATATGGAATCTGATCAATACCCCGAGGCTTATTTCAAAGGAACTATATCCGGATATCAAAAAGACGCCACAAAAAGTGAGGCGGTTGCTGAAGGGGAAATGATGATTCATGGCGTAACAAATCAGGTAAGGATTCCTGGAGAAATCATCCATCAAAACAACACGCTTTTATTGAAAGCAGTGTTTCAGGTGGCCCTTGAAGATTATGACATCGAAATCCCAAAATTGATGTTTCAAAAAATTGCGGAAGAAGTAGAAGTAACCATACAATTTGAATTTCAAAACCCAAGCTTATGAATTCAGCACGTTTATTTATCACCCTATTATTGGCATTCATTACCATGAATTCATCCGGGCAGGATCTATTGGATCAATTAAGAGCAAGTTCTGACAATGAACCCAGACCTGTCACTGGAACTTTTAAGGGGACAAGGATCATCAATGGCCAATCCATAGAGACAAGAGGAAAAGGGAATTTGGAATTCATCATTTCTCATAGATTCGGAAGAATCAATTCTGGTTCCTACAACTTGTTTGGCCTGGATGACTCAAATATAAGATTGGGCTTGGAATATTCCATTTTGGACAGGTTGACGGTAGGAATAGGAAGAAACTCTTTGAATAAGGTGTATGATAGTTATGTCAAGGGGAAAATCCTACAGCAAAAGACAAAAGGAAGTCCTGTCTCCATCACTTGGGTCAGTGATTTTTCTATCTACACCCTGAAACGACCAGAATTACCGATGACTTTTGAGCGAAGGCTTCGATATGTGCACCAAGCATTGGTGGCACGAAAATTCAATTCCATCCTATCGATTCAATTCATGCCCACGTATGTGCACCGTAACTTAGTCCCAACAGAAAACGAAGGCAATGATCTGTTGGCATTAGGCATGGCTGGAAAGGTTTCCTTATCTAAAAGAGTGGGAATTACAGGAGAATACTATTATCGATTTGGAAACGACTTGCCTGGCTATAATTCTTTAGGATTGGGAATAGAAATTGAAACCGGCGGACACGTTTTTCAATTGCAGTTCACGAACAGCAATGAGATGACTCCTTCTGGATTTATCCCTTCTACTACAGGAAACTTCTTTGATGGAGATATCCATTTCGGATTCAATATTTCCAGGTCGTTTCAGGTAGGAAAAGGGCGATTGGATTAATTTTAAGAATGAAGAGTTTAAAATGAAGAGTTTAAAATTGAAGGGCAATTCACAATTTTAATTCCGTCACTGCGAGCAGAGCGTGGCAGTCCCGTCTTGATGGGGAATTTAAAATTAGAAGTTTAAATGAATCAGGGTTCAGTAGGCAGTCGCAGTGATCAGAAGGGAAGGATTTTTTTGAAGGCTTGGATGTTGGAAGCAGGAGGTCAGGATTAGTTATTGTAAAATTTAAAATGAAGAGTTTAAAATTGAAGGGCAATTCACTATTCTATTTCCGTCACTGCGAGCAGAGCGCGGCAGTCTCGCCTTAATAGAGAATTTAAAATTAGGAGTTTAAAGGAATCAGTGTTCAGTAGGCAGTCGCAGTGATCAAAATGAAAGGATTTTTTTGAGGGCAGGGATGCTGAAAGAAGGAAGTATGAAATAGTGAATATGGAATTTAAAATGAAGAGTTTAAAATTGAAGGGCAAGGAACTATTCTATTTCCGTCACTGCGAGCCGAGCGCGGCAGTCCCGTTTAAATGGGGAATTTAAAATTGAACAGGTGCTACTCTGCATTAAATAGTATTCAGTCGCAGTGATCAGAATGGAAGGATTTTTTGAGGGCAGGGATGCTGAAAGAAGGAAGTGAGAAGTAGTTAATGTGAAATTTAAAATGAAGAGTTTAAAATTGAAGGGCAAGTCACTATTCTATTTCCGTCACTGCGAGCAGAGCGTGGCAGTCCCGTTTTTTGATAAGCAGAAAATGCTGTTACTTGCTAAGCCTATCTCAGCGGAGCTGTATTTCTTCGCCAAAGGCGAATTATCTCAGCCGAGGAGCGAGGCTATATCTCGCCGAAGGCGTATTTCAAGCGAGGTACGAGCTTTTATTTCGCCGTAGGCATATTTAGAATACGCTACAAAGTTCCGGTAACTCATAAAAAAGCGGTAAACGTAACAGGCAATCGGAATAGTAATCGGAATTGGGGAGATCCCGCTGATATTGATCGGGGAAATGTCTTTTAGCAAATTCTGATCTGTGAAGGCTTTGGTAGTGGAAAACAGACAAGATCCCTTGTTCTTTTAACGCTGCAGCATAAGCTGTTCGGGATTCTAGGTTTGGGAAAAGGAGGTAGAAGAGATGGTAGTTTCCTTTGAATTTAAAATTTAAAGTGGATATGTTTAAACTTGAGTCAAATTTATGCTTATCCAAATTGTGCTGATTTTCTTTTTCTACTTTAAACTTTAAACTTTTAATTCTCTCCAAATAATAAGATCCTAAAATCATGGGGTTTACTATTGAAGTCGAAAAAACATTGTAATAGTCTTCCCAAATTGCTTTTCTTCTCAATTGGATTACATCAAGGTTTTCTAGCTGAGCCCAAAGGAATGCCGCAGTAAGTTCAGAAGGCAAAAAGAACTTCCTTGATCTACCCACCCGTATTTTTGAATTTCCCCTCTAGAAAAAGCAACTCTCTCTGTTCCTTTTTCCCATAGGATTTCGGCTCTTTTTATCAAAGAAGGATCGTTGATCATTAACATTCCCCCTTCCCCACTTTGGATATTTTTTGTTTCATGAAAGCTCATGCATCCCAAGTGCCCCATACTTCCCAACGCTTTCCCTTGATAAAAACTGTCTATTCCCTGTGCGGCATCTTCAATTACCAATAGGTGATATCGATTGGCAATTTCAAGGATGGTATCCATTTCGCAGGGAACTCCTCCATAATGAACAATTACAATGGCTTTGGTCTTTGGGGTAATCAACTCTTCAATCAGTTTTTCATCCATATTCGGATGATCAGATTTACTGTCCACAAAGACGACCTTGGCTCCTCTCAAAACAAACGCATTGGCAGTAGACACAAATGTAAAGCTAGGTACAATGACTTCATCTCCGGGTTGGATATCACAAAGCAAGGCTGCCATCTCCAAAGCATCGGTACAGGAAGTAGTCAACAGGCACTTTTGGAACCCATACCGTTTTTCAAAAACTCTTGACATAACTGGGTGTAATGTCCATTCCCTGAGATTTTCCCTCGGTGGATGGCGTCCTGAATATAAACCAGTTCCTTACCAGTCTGATACGGTTTGTTGAAAGGGATTTTCATGGATTTGTAATTGAGATATTGGAAGTCATTTCGAAGGAGGTAAGGATATTTAATTTTGGAAAAGCTTCATTGAGTCGACTGAGAAATCTCACGTGGTTTAGGGTATAGAGATTTCTCCTTGCAGTCGAAATGAAATAATATAAAGTCATTTCGAAGGAGGTGATGACATTCAGTATTGAACTACATTCATCATGAAGAATGAGAAATCTAGTTAGGGATCTATATCCAAAAATTTCCATCTAGGGTTTTTCTTATTGATCAAACCTTCCTTTTTCTGTCTTCTCCATTTTTTAAGTTCTTTTTCTCTTTCGATTGCTTCTTTTGGAGTAGAATACTCTTCAAAGTAAATGAGATAATAACAATTATATTTAGATGTAAATGAATTTGAAGAACCAAAGCCATTTCTATGTTCAAAAAGTCGTCTTGAAAGATCGTTTGTCACTCCAATATAAAGAGTGGTTTTGGTCCTATTTGTTAGTATATAAACAAACATAAAACTTGGAATCTTATAACAATTAAAATTGGGATTTCTCACTACGTTCGAAATGACCAAAGAACTGGTCTTCTCGTAAAAGGTTATAATATCAGACTTTAAACTAATTTTTTATTTCATAAAATGATACACATATGTTTGATCCACTATTGTGTATCCCAATTTTTGATAGAGCTGGCATGCTGCTATATTGGTATCCTGAGTGGGAATCAGAATAAATTCTGCTCCAGATTTTAGGGACTCTACCTCCACCGCATGTACCAGAGCAGCCCCCAAGCCAGCCCTCTTTTTTCATTTGCAACTGCCAGCAACCCAATGCTTGCTTCTTTTCCTTCCACCGAATAGGTAACCATGCCTGACCAATCATTTAAAACCAGAATTTCATCTTCATCCAGCGCCCGATCCATCCAAGCAGTATACATTTTCTCAAATTCTTGCTGCGTTAATCTAGGATCTACATGAAAACGAGAATATGCCCCACTTTGAAAGGCCAATGAATAAAGTGAAGGCAGTACCACGGTCTTGGTATACCTTTTCACTTGATGATCTAATTCCTTCTTGTCTTTCAGGTCTTTTTTGAAAACCACCTTCTTATTTAAATATAAAATCCTAGGGTCATGAGTATCCAAAGGGTCATTGGAAAACAGGTAAACCAAATTGAATTCTTCTGCTTTTTTAAAAACTCAAACTCATTCCAATCCCCTTGTACCTCTAGCTTTGCTACGGGGTACCCAAATAACTCTGAATCGAATGGAAGTGTCTGTATTTTCAATTGATATTGAGGAAATGAAGGGTCTTGAAGGATTGAGCCAAGAAGAAAAAAGAATAGCCCTTCCGGGCTGAATTTTTAGTATATGTACTAAGTTTAATTAGGATTCATTTGTCCAACTCTTTTCTTGTCAAGTACTATTTAGTCCCCGTTTGTTTTTCTATGATATAAACCGGTCTGTTCTTTACTCCCTCAAAGGTCTTCCCCACGTACAGACCAACCATACCTAGGGTAATCAAAATAAACCCGGTCAATACCCAAATGGAAATAATCAAACTGGCATACCCTGCCACTATGATTTCACCATTGAGGTACTTGAAAAAGGTAAATAGCGCAAATAAAAAACCAGAGAACGCAATCCCAAACCCAAGTTTTACGGTAAGGCGAATGGGTTTATCTGAATAGGCTAACATGATATCCAAGGCCAAATTAAACAGCTTGCCAAAGTTGTAATTACTAGTTCCTTCCTCTCGTTTGGCATGGACCACTTCCATACTGGTTTGCCTAAAACCCACCCATTTGACCATGGTAGGAAAATATCGAATGCTTTCCCGCATCCCAATAATTTCATTGATCACCTTTCTATGGTAGATCCCAAAATTAGCAATGCGTTCATCCTGATGGGAGCCCGTCAGCCATGCCAACGTTCTATAAAACAATTTAGATGAGAATCGTTTTAGGAATCCGTCTCTCCTATTTTTCCTTTTTCCTAAAACAACGTCATAGCCTTCCAACGCTTTCTCCAAAAAGGAAGATATTTCCTCAGGTTGATCCTGTAAATCACAATCCATCACTACTACCCACTCTCCAAGTGAAGCATCCAGTCCTGCTGTGATCGCATAATGTTGTCCAAAATTCCTGGAAAGCTTAATCCCCTTAATTTCTGGGTGAGTGGCTGCCAATTCTTCAATTTTAATCCATGAATTATCAGGACTTCCATCATCCACTAAAATGATTTCCATCTCACTTTCTTCTACTGCCTTTTTTATCCTGAAGACCAGTTCTTCAAGCGTATTTTCGGCACAATAAACAGGAGAAACAATGGAAAGAATCAAATTTTTAGTATTTAGCCATAAACCAAAATTCCCTGAATATCTCCAGGATCAGCGTCCAATATGGATACTTCTACTTTTCGTTGAACCTTTTCGTAGGTCTTTTCCCGAATAAAATCGAGATAATCAGTATCTAAATTTTTACCAATTAAGATCATATTGACGGTTCCAGAATCAACTCCCAAGGCATAATCACCGACGATATAGGCTTTCTCTACCTCTCCCATTCTTTTTACAATACGTTCCATTAGGTCATCCAAACCCAAAAACTTAGATACCATATTGGTGATTTCAGAAAAGAAAGGATGCTGCTTATTGGCACGATATACTTTGGTTTTCCCTTCTTCTTCCGAAACCAATAACCCTGCTTCTGTCAATCTTTTTAATTCAACCCTTACGGAATTGGTGGATTCGTCAAACTCCTTCGCCAAGGAACGTAAATACCCAGAATTAGCGTGCGCAAAAAACTTTAGCAACAGCTTTATTCGAGTTTTAGATGTAACGAGCGATTCTAGCAAGTTTTATACGGTCAGAAAAATGATAAAAGTAAAAATTAAGTTTGATTGCCAGCATAGTATGGCAATGCCCTTTCAGTCCCATATGGGGCCTACAATACTGAGTAATAAATTTACTCGGTTGTTTGGTAATAGCAAATTTGTGGTTTATAGAATATTCATAATCTCCGGTTCTTAGAAAAAAATACCATCTTATTCCTTTCCATCTTGGGAAAGGCATCAGGTTAAACACGCATAACTCTATGCATGAGTAATTTAGGAAGTAGAAATTATTCTGGTCAATTAGGACACCGCATTAAGAGGGCCGGGTAGAAAATGCTTCTTTCGGTGAAATCCGAGTATACCTTTGATGAAACCTTGAAGTATTAATTGTCGGGAAATTCTCTTTTGCCCACTCCACAATTTGTTGTTCATCAGGTCTATTTGAATCGTCTACATAGATGATCGCTTTTTCCGAAATCTTATCCTTCAAGAAAGGAATAAACCCATATCTTGAATATTTACAGACATTTTTCTTGGGAGCATCTACGATCACGAGATCGAAATTCAATTTGGTAAGTTCATGATCATCAGGCACATCAAACCATTTTCCGTTTTTCTGATAAGAATAAGGGCTATCCTGAATTAATGAAAAGCTAAATAGGGTAACATTTGGGTTGGAGACTTTTAACATGGACTGCCATTCCCCGTCATCATCCACGCTATATAGCTTGGTATCTAACTTATTTTCCAATAAAAAATTGGATATGATTTGGGTAGATAAACCAGACCCAAACTCCAATATCGTCGCTGGCTTATATATAAAAATATCGTTTAAAATATGTTGTATTGCCTGAAAAGACATACTAAAACTTGATTCAAACAAGTACCCCTCGGGAAAATAAGGCTTTAAAATCTCAAATGCTTTTAGCTCTTTAATCTTAAACAAATTGCTTTCTTCCAGCTTTTTATTCGACGTTTCTAGTTTATCAATCCCTAGTAATAGGTCTCTAAGTTTGATTAATTTTCTCATTTATTTCAGATTCAAAAGCATCAATTTAGTTTTGATTTGAGGTTTAACAAAATCTTTCCTCCTTCCTTCAAAAATAAATTTTTAAACTACTGAAGATGAGAATTATAACACTCATTTCATCAAGTGATTAAAATATTGAAATCAAAAGCATCAAAAGGTCCTCTTGTATTGGCTTGGTTAATCCTGAAAATTGGAAATGGCGCTTTATAAGCTTGACTATTCTCTTGAAAATGTAAATAGGGTCAAATCATCCGTCTTGATGGAATCAGTCATGACATATTGTGAATTGATACTCTCCATATAATCCTTCGTATCAAAAGGAGCTTTTTCGTTTACAACTATCAAATTAAACTTGACCACTTCCTTTAATGAAGAATGGCCCAGTTTATTTAGCGCTCTCTGCTGAAATGGACTTCTAGACAACCATCCATGAATGAAAAAAGGAACCTGATCTTCCTTATTATATCTTTTGAAAAATATTCAAGGGGAAAACCTTCCAGCATCAACAACTCATCTTGTGCTTTCAATTTGATAAGTTGGTCATATTGACTAAGCAACTCTTTCTTTTTGACAGATTCTTTCCAAAAATTAGAAAAATGAACACCTAAAAACAAAACAATTACTACCCCTAGATAAATTGACAATTTTCTCCTCATTAACAATCTAGGAAGTTCCAAAAGCGGAAATAAAAGGACAATAAAAAATAAAAAACCACCCTTCCTCTTAAATGAAAAATATGGTTTGCCAAAAAGAACAACACAATCCATAAACCAAAAAAAATGATGCTTTTCCGTTTAGGAAATGATTTCATAAATAATAAAATCAACACAATGCTGACAAATCCCTTAAAAAGTTCTGCTGTTTGAACCTCCCAAAATCTAGAAAATGATTTTAAAACATAGGCTATATTAAGGTAAGATTTGTCTAAAATGGTTTTCATTTGAACAAGATCTTGATTACCTATTTCACTATCCTGGAAATACCATTTTGAAAAATAATACCATTTTGAATCTAGCTTATATAGATCATCTTTTGAGTTTTCATAAAAGACAGGATGATCAATCACTAGGTGCCTCAACTTATTGAAGATCAAATAATCTTTGAACTCAGAATTATTCTCAAAACTTTTCTTGGAGAAGAAAAGGATGGCACCTAAAAAATTACACCAATCCAAATTCTCTTTTGGATTGTATTTCTGTTAAGGATAAAAAAATTAAAATAGAATACACCAATACTGACTAAAAGAAACGCTTCCATTCTAATCATCATAGAACATAAGACCCCAAAAAAGAATAGTAAAATCCTTTTAAAATGAGGTTGTTCATTTTGATGAAAAATAAAACACGTAGAAGCCAATGCTAGCAAGCCGCTGACTAGGGTAAATTGAGGGAAAATGCACAAATGACAACATATGGCCAAAATCAAAATTTTAAATAAAAATTTGCTCGAGTTATCCCATGCATTCTCATTTATCTTGGTCTGCAATAAACAATAAGAGTAAAAAACACCTCCATACATGAATAGGCTATACCATGAAAAAGTAGGATTCAAATTCCGGTAAAGGAATGAGAAAAAGTAGGTAAGAATTGGATGCATAAAAACCGCATACATTTCTTCTTTTCCGGTATAAGCCCCAGAAACCAACCACATCATGATCACATCATCATTGACCTGGTATCGCCATGGACTATTCCAAATAATCGCCATCATTAAAAACCCTAGCCAAAGCCAAATTTTAGAATTGAAATTCAGATTCATTTCACGACAAAATGTTTTCAATGCTGGGACTTTAAAATTTTAATTAATCAACGCAAGAATTATTGACGGCTTAGTAATGATAATCAAATCTATTCAAAATAGGATTGCGCTACCTAATCCAAGTTTGAAACAGGTGCCATGAATCAGCATCTGGAAAAAATTCAAACCAATTTTAATAGGTCTGATTCACTAAAATTCATAAGAAAAAATTAATTGTTTCCTTTAAAACCTATCTTATATAAATTCAATGTTTTCTATGTAAATCCACATTTTGTGGATAACTACTAGGTCTAAAAACAAAAAAATACCCAGTACTGGGTATTTTTTTTTCAATGCTGCTTTCTACCTTTATGTCAGGGTGATTAAGCAACTTTTCTCAACATTTTTTCTAGACCATCATTAAGGGATTTTTTTTCACATTTTTTTACCCCTTATAATTTTAATAGTACCTCACCTCACAGTCTGGTACTGCTTGTTTGAAGTTATCTACAGACCGGCTATTAAGCCGGGTATTGAAACATGATAATTTTTTAAGATTAGTCAAGCCTTCGATCTGTCTTAATGATCTCAAATTAGTGCTTGCAACGTCTAACTCCTCCAGATTGATCAAACCTTCCAAACCCCGAAGTGTTTTCAAGTTAGTACCTGAAATATTCAATTTCTTTAAATGAATCAAACTGGAAAGAGGTTCCAAATCAGAAATACCTGTATTAGAAATATCCAGTTCCTCTAAATCAGTTAATGAAGCTAATGCACTAAAATCTGAAACAGGTACCTGAGAAAGCTTTAAAGACTTCAAAAGCTTTAATTCGGATATCGGTGACATATTCATCAAAGGTGCATCAAAAATCGTCAGGGATCTCAAATTACTAAAGATGGTCAAAGCTTCCACTTTCCCAATCGGCACACTTTCAAAGCTTAAGGAAGACTTCTCGGTCATAGCATGTAATTGCTCGGTATTTGGATCTTCCGGTGTCCCATTTTGCCTTCTCAGCAAATTCTTCCAAGTTCCATCCAATTCTTCCCACCAGGCCATCAACTCATCTGTTCGATAAATTATATTCAAGGTAGGCTTTTGAATCAATATTTCTGGCACCTCCTCCTCAAATATTGCGGAGTTGTTTACATTAATATATACCAACTCAGGAAGAGACAATACATCCATGATACTCTCAACAGGAGCTCCTTCTAAATCAATCCTTTCGAGTAATTCATTGTTTTTAATGGGAGATATATCTCTCACTAACGTGTTTTTTCCCGTGATCTCTACCAAAGTTTTTACCTCGGAAAGTGGCAATAAATCTGACACTTCGTTGTCAGAGAAATTCAACTTATGAAGCTTTACAAATCGGGTGATCGGATTAAGTGTTTTTATTCCCTCTCCGGACATATCCAATTCCTCCACCCCGATGGTTTCGGTTAATATTTCCACATTTGGATTATCTGTTCGAATCTTTGGATTGGCTTTTTTCAAGGTAGACTTCCAAGCATCGGATAAACCGGACCACCAACTCTCCAAATCTCTGACATGGTGGATCAATAAAACAGTTGGGTTATTTCTCGTGAAGTTATCAGCAGCCAATACTGAAAGTTTGGTCTGGTCAGCCAATACTTTATATAACTTTTCTTTGCCATTCAGAACAGAAATATCTGAAACCTGAGTACCCGTCATATCCACCTCTTGCAGATTCTCCAAATTATTGAGAGGAGTTAAATCTTGAATATTGGTTTCAGATAAGTTCAAATATTCCAAATCCATCAATTCTGCCAAGGAGGTAAAATTGATTAGATAGTTGCGACTTAAATCCAGTCTTTTCAGGTGCTTTAACTCTTTGATGTTTTCAGCACTATTAAAACCACTTTGTACCAAGCTCAGATTTTTCAAGCTATCAAACTCATTCAATACCGCAAAGCTCATAATCGGAGTATAGTCGGCTTTCAGACTGGTCAATGACTTCAAGTTGGCCAGCTCTTCAATATGTTGAATCTGTGTATTGGAAATATCCAGATGCTTCAATCGATCGGAATATTTGATGAACTGTATATCGGAAGCAGGAGTATTGGAAACGTCCAAATATTCCAGAAATGTGACATTGGAAATCGGACCTAACTCAGTGATCTGGGTATTGCTGAGGTTGACATACTTCAGTTGCCTCATCGCCTCCATGGGCTTCAGATTCAATAATGAATCTGTCCCGGAGATGTCCAAGGAATCCATTTCCACAAATCGATACAATTGATTGATATCGATGGAGTCATATTCTGAAATCTGGAATTTTTCCCTGAAAAAGACTTTCCAATTGGGATCCAAAATCTCCCACCACTCCATCAATTCTTCATCACGGCTCAACTTCGTGGTATAGATACTGGCAATTTTTAATTCTTGCGATTTGTCTTCCAAATTCACTTCCACAAACCGGGGCTTGGTATTGCTAATGTTCTCGCCGGATTTTCCTGTAGCAGTGATCGTCCTATCCAAGGAAACTATGAAAAAAACCTCACCATTATCCTTTTGGGAAGGCTTTACTTCTCGGATTTTGAATTTGAAATTCACATGGTTAAAAAAGAACTCGATGTCTTTTAGGTAAGCAGTTACATCTTTATTGGTCACTACTTTTCTATCCATCAACAGGTCATCTTCTACCTGCACATGCTCATCTCTGAATATTTTCAGGTAGCTCTCTCTGATTACTACATCTTTATCACGAGCAGGAGTTTCCTCATTCCCAACCGTGTTGAGAAGGTATTCCAAAAAGCGAACCTGATCTTCTACTTTTCCAGTGAAGTCTTTGATTTCTTCTTGGGTATAGCCTTTGATATTTTGTGCTTGAACAGAAGCAGCAAAACCTAAAAGCAAGAATAGAAAAATGGATACTTTACTCTTGATCATAAATGTATTTCAGGATAGTTTCCTTATCACCTGGACTAAGTTTCACCAGATTTGAAATCAACCAGCCGGTATTAAAACCTGGTCGATTGAATTGATTCACTTCAAAATACCATCCTTCGATCTGAAAGAAATGGAACTTGACATCTTTAACAGTTTCGAATCGAACGTTATTTTGTTTCATTTCATACAAAAACAGTGTCAAATAATCCGGTTCAAAACTAGATTTTGTAAAAGCTTCAGGCATTTTAGAGTCCTGAAAGGCTCTACGCAGATTCATGAAGCCTAACTCATGACTTAATGGATGTAGAAAATCTTTCGAATCTCCTACAGGCTTGTTGAAAAGATCCTTAAAAGGAGGAAAACTCACCTTATCAATGACCCATTCATAGCCCAAGCCTTCAGGCTGTAATTTTAATATGAGGGTAGCCGTCTCTCTTTTTCCTTTAAAAATGAAATCGGCCTGTACCTCTGCCATCCAACCTTCTCGATGGAAATTCAGGTATTGAGGATATTGATCCGACAATACATTTTTCTGAAACTGATCCTTCAGGTCAGGAGAAATAGAAGAAGTCTGATTATCAAAAAGGACTTTCAAAAAGCCCTGTCTCAATGCTTTATTATGGTAAAGGGAGTCACCAGGATAATATCTCTTATTACCATCTGTCGGTGATTCCTCGGCATTAAACCTTCTAAAAAATTGATTTACTTGCTTTGTTGATGCTGCGAATCTACCATCATCTTTGATTGTCCCGGGGCCGCCTATGCCCTGCCCCGAGACAAAAAAGATGCTTGCGATAAAAAACGCAAATATCAGGGAAATTAATCTCATGCGGAGGTTTCAGTCACTCTTACATCACCCAACATCACATCCCAGAATTCGATGGTTCGTCCGGCAATTTGAGTCTGCTTTTTCTCTACGTAAATTGTGATATCTTTTTTGGTGGTATCCTTATAGTTCATTCCAGTTTCAATGGAAGTACCTTCAAATCGTTGGAATACGGTAATCACACCTACATATCTGCCATCAGGCTGTCTTTCTAGGTCAGAGATGTATTGAATGTCATACCAAGTGATATTTACTCGGTCATAATTCAACGCCATCAATCTTTCGAAATAACGTCTTACTTTGTAATAAGCAATTTCGCTGGAATTGATGCTGGAAACACCCATTTCAGCTCCAGGAGCGAATAACTCCTCTGCTCTGTCCATTACACGATTAGCTTCAGAGAACTGAGTTTCTTTGCTACCGATAATGCTGATATATTTACTTAAATCTTTTACTTTTTCTAAGGCTAATGAGTCGATTGCCTGCTTTCTTGCAGGGCTGATATCATCCGCCTGAGCGAATACACTTACTGTTGTGGCTAAAAAAAGGCCCAACATAAGGATCATTTTATTTTTCATGTCAAATCTAATTTTCAGGTGAGGAATTATTTTCTTCTAAGTTCCAATTCAGAAACTTTACCATTTGCATCCAGACGAATGTCAGAGATGAAATTCAAGTTTTTCTTGGTGTCTTTCAGGTACTCAAGGTATTTTTTGATGGTAGTAGGTTCATCGTAATCCTTGATTCCGTTTTCTTCATGAATAACAATCAAAACCGGAGTTTCCTGATTTGAAAACATAGAAAGTGTTTCCTGAATAGATTGATTTGCCATAGAAGTACTTCCAGAGGAAGCTACACTATTAAAATAATTCTCCAATTTTTCGGCAGCCACTTCTTCAGCAGAGGCAACAGGTGGTGGAGGTGGAGCTTGCTCTACTGTCTCTACTGGTGCAGGAGCAGGAGCTGGTTCTACAGCTTTCTTTTTACTCTTACAAGCACCTAGAGCCAACAGACCTACTAGGGCAATGATCAGAGAGCGGTTGATCGAAAAAGAGAATAACTTTTCTTTCATTTTAGGGGTTTGATTAAATATTAAGGTGTTATTTGGAATTGCAGCATCGGAAATAACCGGTTGGCAAATTTGCCACAAATTAAATAAAAACAGATGATTAAAAGACAAATGCCATACCAAATAGTCAATCCTTTTTGTTAATATTTCTATTCACCTTGTTGACGGCACAATGTTTAGCTTAATGGTAATCCGAAATTATCAGGAAACTCTAAAATAAAACCACTAAGTCAGAGTAGTTTATTTAGTCGGTTAGAAGATTTAGTGAGAAACGAATCCTAAAATCTCTTGGAAGATCAGAAGGTCTATAAAAACTGTTCCAGATTTTTAATTCAATTAAAAAGAGCTAAAAACCTCAAAAAATAAATCATGGAAAACATGAAAAATCCACAAAATGGTTAAAAAATACCCAATTATAGGTATTTCATCGAGTTGAAATATACCCGATATTTGAAATGCGTTAAGTTTTAAATAGGGCGTTTGCCTAAACGAAGAGCCGAGGGTTTCCCTCGGCTTTTCTTATTTTTTCCTAAAAACAACTTTTCCCCAAGGGCAAATTCAGTTCATTCTATATTTAGATAAATAAATTCTTTTTACTGCCAAGTAAATCAAACCATAAACCACGATCACTAGCACTGACAAATCCACTGGTGGAACCTCTCGATATTGTATAAACAGGAAATAATTAATAATCCCCTGGATCCCCGCGAAGATCATTGCCACTAGGATATGGTCAATTTTACCTTCATTTGCCAAAATCTGATAAAGATGAGACCGATGTGGCTCAAGCACATTTTCTCGCTTGATCAATCTTTGGATCATGGTAAGCATAGAATCTGCTCCATATACTATCAAAAACAACAGCACGGTCCAACTCTGTTCGTATAAATACCATTTCGTTAAAAAATAAATCATCAAATAAGCAATGGAGATGCTTCCTATATCTCCAGCAAACATCATGGCTCTTTTTCTAAAATTAAAAATCAGAAAAACGCTCAGCGCTAGGATTTCATACTGAATCAATTCTCTGTCAAATAGTGGGGTATAGGTATTCACCACTAGAATACTACCCATAAATATCAAGGAATACAGACCGGTCAACCCATTGATGCCATCCATGAAATTGACCGCATTGATAATCCCTAATGCGAAAAAATAAAACACGGGTAATACATACCAAGAAACGCTGGAGAATAAATCCAGGTCATAAAAAGCCATGCTAACTGCCAAAAACTGAACCCCAAAACGAATCTTCCTGGAAATAGAATATAGGTCATCCATTAAGGAGACTGCAGAAACCCAAACGACCCCAAGTACCATCCAGGTATTTTGAAAATCAAAAGCCATCCACCATAAAATTACCCCTACTGGAAATAAAATCCCCCCTCCTCTTACAGTAGGTATGGCATGCGAACTTCTATTGTTTGGAATGTCAATTATTTTAAATTTTATCGCTAATCGCTGATAAATCAGCGCAAGCAATAAAAGAATTAGGAAAACTATCAGGTGGGATAAAATCATACAGTGCAGTATGTCAAATCAAATTTGAATCAAATTAATAGAAGAGTGAAGAATTCGGCCCTATCTTCCAGAAAATTAAAGACAAGTTCGGCTATTGAAGCAATTTTTAAACCAATGCCATTATAAAATCAATAAAATCCTTTGCTTTTTTTGCCATTTCTCCAGACTCATTCATAGGTATCTCAGGATTAAACTGGTCTCCAAAACCACTGCAATTAATTAAGGTATATCCTTTAGAATTACCCTTGCCAGATTTGGATTGTCTGTAAAATCCTTGGTGAACTGTATTTTTGGCCCAAAGGGATATTTCCTTATGATTATAGGAAAGTACCCCAAAAGGATTGGAAGCTAGCATATAATCCAAGCCATGGTCCACTTCCATATTTGTCTGCCAATTTTTATTATACTTAAAGATAATATACCCCTCATGAAGGTTTCCATCCAGCAATTTTTCTCCTTTACTTTCTAACACTTCTACCTCTACTAGCATGGGTATATCCTCCGGAAGATCTTTATCCAACTTAAATTCCTGAGCGTAATAGGAGTCTTGACCGTTAAATCTATATTCTGAATTAAAAGTCACTCCAGGAATTCGATCCGTGATTTTGATCAGGTATTCTTGCCCATTTATCCTCAATCTGTCCCCCACTTGTAATGACCTGACCACGTTTGGCCTAGGGTCCAAACCCAGTTTTTCCCAGTTGATGACATTTCGTAACATCGCAGGAATAGGTACCCCGTATAGATCATAACTCCTGGACATCAGAAACTTCTCCCCCACTGAAGGTATGGGATGTATGTAATGGGATAAATCCTGATTGGTACTGTCTATACTATCTCCATTATATCTGTTATGGTAATTTCGTATAAATGTTGTGGGCGGAAGTAAGAAAGTCATTCCCTCTACAAAAACTATATTGGAGCTGTTTCCCATTCCTTGGAAGGTATTTTCAATCTGGTTGAAACTTCCTTCATTAACCATGACAGCATTTTTAGAGAACTTTAATTGCTTCTTGAAGTAAGTGGGTGGATCCACTTGTTTTAAGTGACAATTGTCCATAATCACTTGTAAACCTCCCCCATTGTTGGCCTTTAATTCCTGCCAAATGATTCCTTCAAAATTGACGTCTTTCTGTATAAGGGTTAAATCTTCTTCTTGGCCTCCTGAATATAAGAGTCCAAACTCCATATCTGTATTCGAATTTATTAAGGCTATTAACCCTGATTGATTTTGGTTGGGAGAATTTTTAAAAATACCTCGATAAAAAGGTTGCACTTCCTGTACAAGTTGTGCTGATTTGAGGTCTACATTTACAATCGCCACTTTGGAATTCCAGGTATCCAAATCAAATACATAACGGTCCTGTTTGACCGATGGATCAGGATTCCATTGATCGAAATTATCCAACCCGAATCGTAGTTCAGAATCCCCTTCAGAAATAATAAATAAGTCCTTCTTAAGCTTTTGGGTACTATATTCTTTAACCCTGTATTTCTTTCCTTTTTGAAGCCTGATGATTGAAACATCCGAGTTCTGAGTATGCTGAATAGCTTTTTCCCAATCATAGTTAAATTCCTCCAGCGTAATATATTTTACTTCTGATAAGTTTTGGACTGGTTCTGGATCAATATCAGCTGGAAGAGCAGAGACAATTGCAGCTGCAACACCCTCCTTTATGGAATTCGAAAGGTCCTCCAGTTTCTCAACTTCGATTTCAAAGGATAGATTGGATATGTGCACTCGATATTTCATAGATAAAAGAATTAGTTGATATAAAAGTCACCTCCATTCCGGTGTCATATCTTGTTCAGATCCCTCTCTGGATCAAGAAGAATTCCTAATATAAAAGTCAAACTAAGATTTTACACCTTAGCCCCAATTTAAAAATGTATTTCTAAGGATGCGAACATCCTATTCAAATAGAATAAATTTTTCTCATGGTTTTTTGATGATTCTCAAATTCATCTATGCCTACTTGAGATTATTCATTTATTGGCTTGCAATATTTCATTGAGCTGAACTTTGAAATTCTCTTGGCTGAAATATGCTCCAAATGGCTTAACAGGTTCACCCTTATCAAGTTCATTATCAATCAGTTTCTTCAGCTTCGTTTTGATTTCAGTCACATCCTCCATATTCGCGATACAAGTGTCATTTGAAACGATGGTTCTTAGCTCGCTTTTCTTAGGAGATAAACAAAGAACAGCCTTATTAATGGAAGCCAAAAAAGGAGCTTTCCCAACTAAAATATTACAATAATAAGGTCCATTTTCCAAAATAATCACGATGTCACTTTGGTGAATCTGTTCACTGGAGGAACTGGAAAAATCCACCGTATCCAAAAATTTGATATTAAGGGCATCACCATACATCTCCTTGAATCGAGCGACCTCATTCCCTTTTACTCTTAAAATCAATTCGGAATTTTTCACGTATTTCGGATCAGAATTGACCAATTCACTATATGCTTTAATCAGGTTTTCTATATTTCTACCAAACATCAATGCCCCATGGTAAGAAATACTTACAGGTTTTTCTTTGACTCTTACTTGAGTAGGTTCCTTTAGGCTGAAAACGGTAGGGTCATATTGATGGGGAAGGGTTAAAAATGGTTTTTAGAACCATATAGGTGCTGTAGGTCATGTGACATGTAAGAAGCCGTGGATGTACAAACATGTGCCTGCTCCACAACCTTCATCATCTTAGCCAGTCTAAAAAAATCCAACTTCGTGGGCTTTACTTTTGTTCCTACGTACCAGGCAACAGGAAAAGGATCATGGAAATTAACAATCGCTTTTTTAAGAATTGGTAAATCCAGGGTAGCCAGAATCATTTCATGACCAATCCCAGCACTCCTGATGAAGATATGATCATATTTTTCATACTCTATCTTGGCTATAATTTTAGCGTATTGCTTTACAAACCACTCTTCTACCAATGAAACATTGAAAAGTCTCCAATACAATTTATTAGCAAGCTGAACCAACAAAGGTGCAGCAGCATTTACTCTGTACTCAACCATATGATCTACAGGAAGTAAATCGAGTTGATCGACTGAGTCCTCAGCTTTTATGTAATGAACATCGATCAAGGATTCAGGGTATGCCTTCCTCAGCTTACCCAAAAATGATCTAGAAATTATTCCCTGGCTAGTACCGGAAACCCTTAAATCTTGCTCAATGATTAGAAACTTCATTTTTCAACCTTTTTATAAGAATCCCTAAAACTGAATTCCTTAACTACTACTATTTACTAATATCTGTTTATCACTTACTTTTTGATTGGTTACATGGATTAACCTTCAAAAAAGGAAGTGTTGATCCATTGCCAAACGAAAAAGCTATTGTCGTTTTGACCATTTTTATATTTCTGCCATTCCAAATCCAATGCATTTTTCTCAATCCATGGATTAGAGCGTAGCATATTTATTCTGTCTTCCACAAAATCGGACAAAGGACCTCCTATCCATTCACGCTGAGGGGTTTGAAGGGGTCTTTTAGGGGCTAATGCAATATTTTCCAGCTGCTTTTTGACCAATTGTCGAGGCAACCACTTTCCTTGGTCTTGCTTGATTTTCATTTCCCTTTTTTGGGCAAATGCCATTTCTACCAACCGATAATCTAGGAATGGTTCTCTCAATTCGGAACTATGCATCATACTTACCCGATCATTGAATCGGAGGGCTCTAGGAATTTTGGTAAAATACACATCCCTGTATTGCTTGTTTTGGAGTGGATTATCAAATGGTTCTGGATAACGTATTTCTCTCGCTTTGGCACAAAGCTCTGGGGATATCACATTTGGCCGTGTCAATGAACTTTTAATTCCCTGTACCAAAGCATTGGAATCGCTCCGGTAATAATCATAACCTGCCCAGGCCTCATCCATCCCCTGTCCATCCAGTAAAACCAAGAAGCCTTTCTGCCTCGCCCTTTCAAAAATCCTTGAATAGGCAATGGTAGGAAATCCCCCAAATGGCTCGTCCTGGAAATAGGCTACTTTCTCTATTAAATCCGGAACCTCGGATTGAGATAAAAGAACAGGGTTTAATGGACTTTTGGTTTTGGAAATTAAATCCTTGACCCATAGTAATTCATCATAGCGCTCATCTCCGGTGTAGAAAGAAAATGCTTCTATATTCTCCATTTCACCTTCCTTGATCCTAGAAATCATGGCCAAGAGAATCGAGGAGTCCAAACCTCCACTCACATTAAAACCGACGGGGACATCCGATCTAAATCTTAATCGGATGGAATCCAGTAACAATTCCAAATACTCTTCTTGAAGCCTTTTCTCGTCCTCAAAAACGGGCTGACTCTTGACCTGATCTACAAAGTCATAGTATTGACTGATCTGAGGCCTGTGATCTCCTTCTCGATACCTAAGACTATGCCCTGGAGCTAATTGGTAAATGTCTTTGAAAAAGTCTCCTCAGGATACCCATAACTCCCATGAACGAAATAATCTGCCCAAACTTCCTCATTCAGCCTTTGGTGGACACCTGCTGCAAATAAAGTTTTGATTTCACTAGCAAATACAAACTGGTACTGGACCATCGAATAATAAAATGGCTTGACTCCAAATCGATCTCTCGCAGCAAAAAGCTGTTTCTCCTCCATATCCCAAATGGCAAAAGCAAACATACCATTGAGATAATTGATCATATTATCCCGGTACTTGAGATACATTGCCAACAGCACTTCTGTATCAGATTTCGTTCTGAAAGGGTAATCCAAGGATTGCTTTAACTCTAGGTAATTATAAATCTCCCCGTTAAAAACAATCACAAACCGCCCGCAACTACTGAAAAATGGTTGGTTTGCCGCTTCAGATAGATCCAAAATAGAAAGCCTGTTGTGACCTAGGCAAACTTCTTCCCCAGACCACATTCCCTTGGCGTCTGGTCCCCTGTGGGTCTGCTTTTCAAGCATACGCTCAAGGGCAATCTTATTTTCAGGATTTCTTCCGACAATACCGGCTATTCCGCACATTCAACTATGTTTTTATACGTTACTTCTGCCTTCTTCCAATCTTCCTGGGTATCCAAATTGGCATAATAAGACTTATCTGATAGCTGGCCTACTGTTTTGCCTCCAACAAGTACTCTGTGTTCCCTGATCAGGGAGACTTTGGAAATATATACTGATCCATCTCTGTGGTAGGCCATGGGCAGCTCCTGTCTTCTTGGGATCAAAGTGGGTTCCCCTGTGGCAATGGATAGGCTTCCTTCTGGATCCATTTTAAAAGTCCAATGTGGATTGTATTCATGGGGAACCTCCAAAACCGAAATAAGTGAGTCTGCATGGGTATCCACAAATTTTTGGATACAGGCATCTATAAAACCCTTGGGACGGAAGGGGCTAGTCGGTTGCAACAAACAAACCGCCTCGAATACCTCTCCGTTTTGCTCAAAAAATCCAAGGCATGTAGCACTACATCTATGGAAGGGGTTTTGTCTTGTGCCAACTCTTTAGGTCGCAAAAATGGAACTTCCCCTCCATAGGATTTTGCAATCTCGGAGATCTTTTCCCCATCTGTACTGACCGCTACTTTGGTTAAATTCTTCGAGGCGAGGCCGTCTTTGATGGAATAGGCAATTAATGGTTGATGACCGAGTATTCTGATATTCTTCCCGGGAATTCCTTTTGATCCTTCTCTTGCGGGGATCAGACCTAGTATTCTCATTAAAAGGTGATGGTTTTATGAAAAATCAAGGGGAGTTCTGCTAAGTGCTGCGCAATTTTCTCACCTGCATCTCCATTTCCGTAGATGGTAGAGATTTGTGGTTTTGGCGAATTTTCTATTTCATTGAGCGCCTGAAGAATTTCTACTCGAGAATAGCCAACATCTTTGACATTATTCCCTCTTTCTCTACTGTTTTGTCGGGAACCGATATTCACGACGGGCACTCCCATAAACGCACATTCTCTAATTCCTACAGAACTATTTCCTATGAGGCCTTTACTGGAGTAAAGCAGCTTTAAGAAGTCCTGGGGTTCCATATTTTTAAAGAAATGAAAATTCTCCAAGTCATGTGTTTCCCTGAAAGATCTGATTCCTGTACTGGTTCCATCCGCTCCTGCATCGACATTTGGCCAAAACCAAAAAACAGGTTGATTTAAACTATACATAGCATGTAGGGTCTCCTCAATATGAAATCTTGAATTACCTACTTCCGTGGTGACAGGGTGTTGCATGACTACCCAATACCCATTGGAATAATCCAGTACTTTTCCTACTCCACCATACTTTTGAATGGGGTCAAAGTCTAACTTGGGGCTTTGCTTTATTTCATAGGCCAAATCAATACTGGGACAGCCCGTATTAAAGACATAAGATGGATTTTCTCCCAGTTTCACTACTCTTTGATACGCATCCTCGGATGCCACGAAATGGTAATCAGATAATTTGGTAATCGCATGCCTCACTTTCTCATCTATATTTCCCGTTACTTCACCTCCTTGGATATGTGCCAAAGGGATGTTCATGTAACTGGCGGAAATTGCCGTGGCCATGGTTTCAAAACGGTCTGCCACCGTCACCACAATATCAGGGTTCAGGTTATTGAAAACAGTGGAAAGCTCCAGAATGCCTATTCCTGTTGTTTTTGCAGCAGCAGTCAAGTTCTCTCCCTCCAGTACATTAAAAACTTTTGCAGAAATCTTAAAGCCGTCTTTCTCAATATTATTTACTGCATTGCCATACCGGTCCAGTAATGCGGAAGCGGCTACTACCAATTGCAATTCCAAATCAGGATGATTGTTAATTGCTGCCAATGCAGTTTTAATTCTGGAATAGGAAGGGCGTGCAGTAATTACAACACAGATTTTTCTTTTCATGAGTCTGTCTTAAGATCTTCTGAATTCAGAAAATCCCATTTTTCTAGATTTCTATTTAACTCTTTTCCAAGGACTAATTGGTATTGAGAGGCAGGAATTCCTTTGTCCCCTGGTTTTTTGGATTCTAAGTCATCCACCGTCAGTAGATGACCTTTTGGTAAGTCTTTATTTACTGCCAGGGATTTTCCAAACATCACTTTCAACTCAGAATATTTCTGGTTTTCAGATTTCACCACTGGATTTCTTAAGGCACTTTGGATTTTCTTAATTCCCTCACAGAGCACCTTTGTTTGGTCTATGGTAATGCTGGCAGGGGAATCTGGTCCAAATTGCCTTTTGTCAAAGACCACATGAAATTCAAAAATCTCTGCTCCCAAAGTTGCCGCTGCTAGGCATGCAAAAATATCTCCACTGTGATCTGAAAACCCAACAGGTACCTGATACCGTGCTTTTAATTCAGCCATCACATTTAAACCCCATTGTTCCGGTTGTGTGGGATAAGCTGTAGTACATTGTAAAATACTTAGGGCATTACCAAAGGACCTTAAAAAATCAACCGTTTTGTCCAATTCCTCAAATGAACTCATCCCTGAACTTAGCATGATCGGTTTGCCGGTACGGGCAATTTTTTCCAACATCAACAAGTTTCCAATTTCTCCTGATCCTATTTTATAGGATTCCACCTGTATTGATTCCAGTAAGTTCACTGCTGCATTACTGAAAGGGGAAGAGATGAATTTCAGGTTCTTTTCTTCACAATGTGCTTTTAATCCCTTCCATTGCTCTGGAGTAAACTCCATTCTTTTCCAGTAGTCAAAACGGGTATCGTCCTGCTTTGAAAACTTCACCGAAAAGGTTCAAAACTAGAAGATTCTGCTTCAGCTATGTGGGTTTGAAATTTTACTGCATCTACCCCTGTTTCAGCCAACGCATCTATAAAGGCATGTGCATTCCCCAGGCTTCCATCATGGGCCTGGCCTATCTCGGCAATTATCATCTATCGAATTAAAATAAATACTCCTCCTTCATCAAACACATTTCCAGACCTGGTTTGGTATTTCACTTTATAAACATAATTACCATTTGGTGCTGGTTTGCCATTCAGTGTACCGTCCCAACCTAAATCTTCCAAAGAATCTGAATGGTAGATCAGTTCTCCCCATGTGTTAAATACATAAAAATCAAGACTGGCAAGTCCTCTATGCATCGGTTTATAATACTGGTTTTTGACACCATCCGGAGTAAAGGCATTTGGCATCATCAACAAATAATCATCCTTCACATCCACCAAAATCGAATAGACACTTTGACAACCAATGGAGTCTGTTGTTTTCAATGTGACAGTAAATGTACCTTTTTTGGAATAGACATGGCTTGGATTCTGTTCTGTACTGGTAGCACCATCACCAAGATCCCACTCCCAAATAATGACTTCCCCACTGGACATGTCTTCAAAATCAACTTTCTCAAGAATCTGAATATCTCCGTTGCTAACAATGATTCCATCGCCTTGGTCGGCATGGTATTCAAAGTTGGATTGTAACATCTCTTCAGCGATCCTTACCAGGATTCGTTGCGATTCTGTCCAACAACCTGAACCTTTCAAGGAGGAACTCACTTCATAATTTCCTGAAACATTTACGGCACTTACTTCATTTCCTGTCAAGGCATTACCCAATGGGCTAATGATATTGTATTCATACACGGATGGATTGTAGCCTTCAATGTAATTGGTCAAATCCACCGTTTCATTTGGATCACAAACGATGGAAGGGTTAGAAACTCTCAAATTCGGGAATGGGCTGACTTTCACTTCCACTTTTTAGGAATCACTCCACAGACTCCCTCGCCACTTACCATCGCATAGTACTCATAAGGTTGATCTCTGGAAGGCAATCCCGAAACAGTCATTTCACCCTCTGAATCAATGGTATAGGTAACTCCATTGACCACACCTGACTGCAGTGGATTATTCATTTCCCCATCAAAGAACCAAGTGAATACAGGAGCGTTGACATTGCTTGGAACTTCTGGAGTGAGAACCGCATCTTGCCCTTCACAAATTTGCTGATCTTCCAAACTGATCTCAGTAGGTACTTCTACCAAATCCAATGGTTCTGAAAGAGTGATGGTACATCCTAATGCATCTGTGATTTCAAAGACAAATTCCCCTTTGCTGATTCCAGATACCGTCACCTCCCCGTTTTGATCAGAAGTTTGGGTTCCCTGGCTTACTCCATCTTTGAGTACTTCTACAGTATAAGGAGCCATTCCACCTGTTAATGCTAGGGTAATCGATCCATTAGACATATCACAGGAGGGATTGATAATATCTATGATCTCTCCTTCCAATGGACTATCTGGACCTACTATTTCAATATTATCCAGTGTGATCTCGCAGGTTTCAGGAGTTGAAATGGTAATGCTATGAATTCCTCTAGGTACATTTTCAAACAAACCGTTATCCTGAGAAATCTGACCATCTAATGTAAAGGTATAATTCCCTGAACCACCTGTAGCAGTTACTTCAATAGTTCCACCATCCTCAAAACAAACTTCATCGGTCTTGACATAGGTAGCAGATGGTGTGCCATAAACCATGGCCTCTGCTTCCGCCACAAATCCAGTACAAACCTCTTCTCCAACAGCTATTACATAATATTGATAAGGGGTGGCTGACACAGACAAACCAGTGATGGTCAATTCCCCTGTGGAAGAATTGATTTCATAGGTAATACCTTGCCCATTAGGAGTAGAACTTGAAGGGATTTTTGGCTGATATTGGCATCGAAATACCACTCAAAAGTTGCCCCGGGCTGGCTGGATCAATAGATGGGGTAAATACCACTTGTTGTCCTTCACAAACAGCTTGATCATCCACCAAAACCTGGGAAGGCCCATCAACCAACTCCAGTTCTGAGGAAATGATCTGACAACCTTGTGCATCTTCAATTTCCAAGGAATAGATACCTGCTCCAAGTCCAGTCATCGCAATGGAACTTCCGGAGTCTTCAATCGTCTGAAGAATTGCTCCGTCTTTGATCACAGTAACTTGGTAAGGGCTCCAACCACCAGTTATGCTTGCTTCAATCTTTCCATTCAATGCTCCACATCCAGGGTCTATTCCCTCCAAAGGAGTAACTTCCAAGGCAGATTCAGGACCCTCTATAGTAAATTCCAGTTCCTGAGGACATCCTGCAGGCGTGGTCACTTCTACTTGATAAGTTCCTGCAGCAAAGCCCATCAACTCAAACTCGCTTTGTGAAATCGGTGCAGCGGAATTGATACTGTATTCATAAGCTGGATTCGTTCCTGATAGGAATGATACTTTTCCATCTTCCCCACCAAAACATGAAACTGGGCTTGTTTCCAGAGCCACTGTTGGTACTGCAAATACCTCTACATCTACTTTAATTTCCTGACCAGTACAAGCGACATAAAAATAGTATTCATACACACCTGCCGGAAGTCCATCGATGAGCAGTCTCGGGTTTAACCAATCCGAGTCGTCTACAGTATAATTCACGCCTGGGATGCTAGTATCAGGCCCTGTCGTGATCAATCCTTGTTGTCCTGCATCCTTGTACCAGAAAACCTCTGTAAATGCTGCTGGAGGCAGATTAGGATCTGGTGCCAAATGAATAGGTCTGATTTCTACTTGCTCCTCTACGCAAACGTCAATTGGTGGAACAATATCATACACTGGATCTGAAAGTGTTCCTACTTCAAATTCAAACGAAATGGAACAGCCTATGGCATCAGTAACTACAGCATAATAAGTGTCAGGCAATAAGTTATTTGCTCCGGTCAGGTCACCCGGAACCACAGGGCCATCAAGGGCACCTTTATGCCATTCTATTGTATAATCGCCCCAACCTCCACTCAGCTGAATATCTTTGATTACACCATTAGCCAATCCACAGGATGCCCGCTCGATGGAGTAATTCGTATTGATGGATATTGGAGCTGCTGGTTCTTTTACCTCAATTCCATCCAAGGTGGTAATACAATCCAAATCATCCTTGATACTTACCTCATAGATGCCTGCAGGTAACCCAGTAAACAAACCATCATTTTTAGAAAAATCCTCAAAAATTCCGTTATCCCCTGACAGGCTAAATTCAAAATCTGAGTAATTATTTCCTGGAATTTGTGCTTGAATACTTCCCGTAGATTCCCCAAAACAAGTTTCAGTCACGATCGGAGGATTCAATTCAGGGCCTGGAGTCACTAAAATTTCTGTAGGAATATATCCTTGATCACAGATTCTATCTCCAGTAACCAGTAAATAATAGATATAAGGGCTTGGATTGGATGTCAAACCGGTAACAGACAGTTCCATGTTTGGACTGATCTCATAAGAAAGATCACCCACTGTCAATCCATCCGTAATTTGTTGATAGTTTCCGAAGCATCTTCATAATACCAGCCATAGGTCGGAGTTCCGGTAGAAGGATCATTGATATCAATGGTAGCAGTCCCTACCTTTCCCTCACAGATTTCAGAACCAAGAGTGGTAAAATTAGATGGTTCATCTCCCGGCACCTCCATAGAAATGCTTGTGTTACAGCCTTGCGCATCTATTACTTCGATCGTATAACTTCCCTCTGCTAGTCCAGAGACAGCATAAATTCCATTTGAAGTGACAGGAACATCTACTCCCCCACTTTGACAGACTGATAAGGCATGTTACCTCCGCTTACCACAAAATCAATCTGCCCATTTGGTAGTTCGCAATAGGCATTGTCAATTTGCGACGGGGTAATTACCAACCCTTCTGATGGGCCTTCTATGATCACCTCTTCCACAGGAGTACTACAGCCTAGGGAAGGTGAACTTCCATAAATTTGATAAGTCCCTGCAGGTAAACTTGAAAATTCTCCCGAGGTGTTGTTTCCAATTGGATTACCTGTTTCATCCAATAAATAGTAGGTGACATCGGTAGCTCCAGTGACGGTACCAATAATTTCCCCTACGTAAGCCAAACACCAATCATCGGTATGTGAAATGGTAAATTCTATTGGTGGGTTTACTAGAACAGTCGCTTTGGTAAGTACGTCCCCTATATATGGACAAAAATTACCTCCAGTTTGAGATTGTGACGCTGCCTCCACATAAAACTCATAAGTAGATGTACCTGCGGAATATTTCAATCCGGATAAAGTCAATTCTCCAATGGAAGAAATAGAAACCTCCACTGGGTTACCTCCGATTGTCACAGTAGATCCATTCACCAATGCTCCTCCTGCCCGATTGGCATTTTGATACCATAAAAAATTAGGCGTTTCTCCTGAAGGATTATTTGCAGGATCAATCAAAGGCAAAAATGAAACATCCTCCCCTTCACAAATGGTTTGATTAGGCACTTCTATATCCACGGGAGTACCATCTTCTTGATCTACAATTACCTCTACCGTTTCGTAACAACCGCCATTTTGGGAGTCTGATGGATTCCAAACGTTTAAAGTATAGATTCCTAAATTGATTCCATCCAATTCAAAGGTGGCTTCACCATTCACCAAAGGACTTACAGAAGCTCCGGATTTTCCAATTGAATTACCATTGTAGAGCCATTCATAATCAAATCCATCTACTAGATCACCTACAATGATGTCAAAAATTCTACCATCTTGCTGACCATCACAAGTAGGATTTTCTATGGAGGCATCTTGAACCTTTACGGGAAACGGATTGGCAACCACTGTAATCTTTGCTGGTTGTGAGGTCAATCCATAATTATCGGTTACATTATAATAAACTGATGCCTCTCCGGTGAAGCCTGGTTCAGGCTCAAATCTAATTGTTGCTTTATTTCTTTCGTCTTCAAAATTACCAGTGTTCAACTCCTCCAAAATGGAGTAAAAGTCCCTATTTTCACACCATTCTGAAATACAGGAACTTCATAATTATCCGGATCACATTTTGCAGCACATAATGAACCGTCAAATCCACAGTCATAATTTGTAGGCGGAACCGTGTTATCAGGTGGACCTGGATTGTTTTCAAATAGCTGCATACAGGTAATAAAAGCATCTGAACCTGCTTGAAGAACGACTGGAAACTCAAACTCTAAATCCTCATCGATACAAATAATTTTATTCTGATCGGAAACTTGTGGTAAAAGTGCTTCAGAAATATCTGCAACGTTTACGTTTACATTTCTAATTTCATGATTATTCTTTCCATACCCAGTGCTCCCTGCAAATCCTATTTTTAATCGATCGGGAGCATCGAATGGATAATCAATGGGGGAAATGAAACTAACTGCTGACCATTCGCAGTAGTATTGACCAGCATTGTAATTTCAATATTGTATCCAATCCCTGAACTTTTAGGGGTCAGTTCAATAAAAACTTTTCTATAACCCGGCAACAGACAATCCGTAGTTCTTACTACACTACTGTGATCAATATCAAACCATTTTGTCGGATCAGCATCTAAAGGTGGCGGTGGGAAATAGTCAATTCCAAATGCATTGACTTTTTTTGTTACATACCTCTCATATACATCGTAATTAAGAATTTCTGGCCCTCGAATGGTAATACTGTTTGAAATTCTAGGGTCCCAGTTTGCAAAAGGTTCTCCAACTGTCCCTACTCCAAAATTCCCCCATTCATCAAAACCTATTCCTACGTATCCACCGGAAATCCCTGGCTGCAAGACAGAACCATCTAAATCTATATAGGGGGCATAAGCCAATGAACCACCTAAGTATCCAATGTCAATGGGCTGATCGGCATCAAACATGAAAAAACTAATACCATCGGCGTTTCCCCTTGGATCAGGAGGGCCGTAAGAAAAATACTCGAATGAGGCTTTTATACCAAACTCCGAAGAAAATGGAATATCAACTATCGCATAGCCTGAATGCCAATATTCCAGGGGAGTTAATTGTAATGATTGTCCTGTTGGATTTGCGGAAAAAGGCTTGATGATTGTATTAGGTGTTTGATTTTCTGGCAATCCTTGATTTGCAGGAATTCTTATTTCTCCTCCAAGAATTGTGTAATCAAAAGGCCCGCTTCCCTGAAAAGGCTGACAATATGGGAATCCCTCACGAGGAATAACAATCACCTGAGCCTCTGCTGAACTCAGTACAAAAATTGAATAGCAAAAAATACTGGCCGCTAAAGCAAACAGCTGAGTCTTCTTTTGAAAAGAAGTCATTACGAGTCTAGCAAGGCCAAGTAAAATTTTTGCCATTTACTTTATTTTATCCATCTATAATTCCTCAAAGGTGTGTAAAAACGCAACCTCATGCAATTGATTTTTATGATATTCAACCTGCAATTTAAGAGTCTAAAAAGTAAACAAAAACTATGCAACTTAGTAGAATAAGCAAAAAAACTATAAGGAACTCGCTGTGAGTTCTTTTTCGGAAGTGCTTTTGATGGTCGTATACTTCGATTTTAGCTTTAAAAATCTTTTTTCAAAATATTGGTAGGAAAGGTAAGATATTACGATAGTCAATACCAAAGAAAGAATGCCCAAGGACGCTAATTTTAGACCTTTTGGAAATGGTAAGAATTGAATGAAGGGGACTAATAATAACACGATCAGCTTGTGGTATACATAAATCCCGTAAGAAAGCTTTCCGATGAAATTGAAAAATTTGTTTTCCAAATTAAGGAGGGGTTTTTTGAGGGTGATGTTTGAAAGGATCAATGAAAGCGTGACCAAGGCCACCAACTGGTGATCTACTAACATGGAAAATCTGAATTCCTCTAATAGCATCACCATTAGGCTGATCAGCACGGTCCACTGAGCAACTTTACTGGTAAAAAATTTAACCATTTTACTTTTTTGGTGATATAGAACGGCCCCAATCCCTCCTATTCCCATGCAATCAAACCGGTTTACTTTCAATACTGAATAAAAAATATCACTATCTGTGTATTTAAAGATCACTAGTGCAAACACTTTTAAGGCATAAAATGCCAAAACAAACACAAAGAGCTTGGTCAGGATTTTTTGGTGTTCTTGAACAACCAAGGCCAGAATATATAAAATTGCTCCTCCACCCCTATGGACCATAAATGACTGATTGCCATCAGTCCCGCTCCAAGAATAAAAGGCACATTGGCAAAAAAGGTTAAGTAATAGAGAAGTTCTGCTTGAATAATACTGGTATCTAGAAAAAAGTAAAGGCAAGCAGCAGAAATAAAAATATAGAGGTAATAAATCGGCCAAATCCTCAGGATTCTCCGAATGTAAAAATCCTTCAGTTTGATGGTCCCTGACTTTTTTTGCTCCATCAGTAATAAACTGGAAATCAAAAAGCCACTTAGGGTAAAGAACATGGTGACTCCATAATTGGCAATGTCCAATTCATCGATCTCCAATTGCGGATAAATATAATTGGCTCCTGTGATAATATGCGAAAGAAGGACTGACAAAGCTGCAATCGCTCTGATTCCATTTAAACCTTTGTAATAAAGGACCTTCTTTGCTTGAACCATTAATTTCTAGGAGAAAAATTAAATTTGATGGGGATCATAAACTTTTAAATTGAACAGTCAACTCTGGGGCTGGAGGCCTCGAATCATTTTTTATTTTAAATAGTTTTGCATATATCCGATGTTCCAATCGGTTAATTTCACCAGTTTTTAATTCTGGAAGGCTGATCAATTCAGGCACATGGTTATTTCTTACAACTTTGTCAAACACCAGATTGTTTTCGGGAGTTAATTGATTTCCCATATGATGGACCAATGTATGTAAGGTACTTAATCTCCAAGTACCTAATTCGTTGATCGGTTTATCAATCCAGTTCAATTCACTACCCGATCCAATTTTGATAAAACTAGGTTCTTTGGGCATTCCAAAAAACAATTCCCTTCTAATGGTAAACACCTGATGGCCGCTTCCCATTACAGCTTGTACTCCTTTGCTATCCACTACAGGCAACAAGCCATCATACCCAGGATCATAATTCCAACCATAGGATTCATACACCTCTTTGATCATTTCATGCTCCGAGGTTTCTTTGAACTTAAATCCCAATTCCCCTTTTATGACCGCTTTTTGGGTGGAAGAGGAATGATAATACATATGTCTGGCGATCGGAAAAGGCGCCACAGAACCTGCTTTGGGAAAATTCATGAAAACCTTTTCCACTTCCTCCTGCCAACCATTCCTAAACAGTATATCACTATCAGATAAGGTAATCAGTTCCTCCCTACATCCTCTGGCTGCGCCCATGATGGCATCAATTTTACCCACATTTTCTCGGTGGGTTATCAAGGTCTCTATGACCCCTTGATCCTGCAAATCCCTCAACCAAGTTTTCACTTGATCGCAGGAACCATTGTCTACCACCGTAATTGCAGATCTTCCATGCTGAGTCAAATGCGCTGATTCAATGCACAATCGGTACACTTCCATCAAATCCTTGAAGTAGCCAGAAATCTCCGGAATAAACACAGGAATGATGATCCTGTGATGATATTTTTGGGCAATTTTGGAATCTAATTTTGCAGGGTTAATTCCTGTTCTCATGACTTCTCCATCTTTTTGGAATTCATTCCAGAGCGTTTAAAACAATATTTATTCAGATTCTTCCACCAATTTCCGGACAACTCTGGCAGGTCTTCCCATTACCAAGGTATTGGGAGGCACATCATGGGTGACCAAAGATCCTGCTCCTACCATGGAATTCTCACCGATGGTACAGCCTCCCAAAATCACCGAAGCGGCTCCAATGGAAGCACCTTTCCTGATAATGGTGCGTTGAAATTCATCTGGATATTGTTTGGAACGGGGATATTTATCATTGGTAAACGTGACATTCGGACCGATGAAAACATCGTCCTCTACCGTCAAGCCATCCCAAAGGAAAACACCGGATTTCACGGTCACCCGATCCCCAATCAACACATCATTTTCAATAAAGGTATGACAGTTGACATTACAGTCTTTTCCAATGGAGGCTCCTTGCAAAACAACTGCATATTGCCATATACGGGTATTTTCTCCAATCTTTTTGGTTTGGACGTCAGCTAGCGGATGAATCATTGGATTGTATGAATTTCAAATAGTCAGAATAATCTCGTATGTAATCCTTCTCATTGTATTTTTCACTTGCCAACACCAAGCAAACCGCTCCAGAAGAAAAATTGATTTCGGAAGCCCAAATACCTGCAGGAATCATCAATCCCAAGTCAGGTCTATTCAATAATACTTGCCTTTTGGAATTCCCATCATCCAATAGGACTTCGAAAGCTCCACTGACTGCCACTAAAAATTGATGGCACTCGTAGTGGGCATGGGCTCCTCTACTTTCCCCTCCCGAATATCATATAAATAGAATACTCTTTTGGTTTCAAAAGGCAATTCTTTCAGGTTGGTGACTGGAGTGATATGGCCTTTTCGATCTCCTAATTTTGGGAGATACACCAAATTGCAATCCCAAATTGTCTTATTCGCCATTTTTTAAGGTTTGGTATTGTTGAAAATCCCGAATATAATCTTCTTTCAGGTATTCTGAATCAGATAAATGCAGCGCGACAGAATTGGTTGAAAAATTTTCCAAATGCCTCCAGGTCATCTTTGGCAAGAACAAGGCCTGATAGGATCTATTCAAGGAAGTTCTGGTTTCATTCCCTTGTTCATCCGTAATGACCACATCGAAGGATCCACTTAAGGCAATAATAAGTTCTTGTTGCTTCCTAAATGCATGCCCTCCACGGATTTCTCCACCTGGAACATCATAGGTCCAAAACACTCGTTTGATTTCAAATGGAACTTGTTCCGGGTATTGTAGAAAGGTTAAATTCCCCTAGGATCGAATATTTGCGGAAGTTTTACTTGCCCATTATTCTGCATGTCTTGAATCAATTTTCAATGGTAGAAGGTTCAAACTTGGTCTGATACCACAGGGCGGTAAAGAATACCTGCCGAATGGTAGGATAATATAATTTAGGGTGCTTCTTGAAGTTCTCAACAATCCCCTTCACATCCAAATAACAATAAGGCTTATAAGAAAACAATTCGGAATTCGGTAAATTTTCCAGCTGTTCCCTCAACATGGGATTTTGTAAAATCAATTCATCCCAAGGAACCGACAACCCTACTTTTCTATGCTGCGTGATGTAATCAGGAAGCTTTTTACCAATACTGTTCATCAGCAAGTCTTTGCCTTTTCCTTTGATATGAAAGTACCTATCCGGAAGACTTCCCACACCTACCACTAGGTTAGGATCCAGAAATGGATCTCTACACTCAATGGATGCTCCCATGGTGGTGCGGTCATTTCTGTCGTTCAACGTGTACAGATGAGTATGTTGCTCCAGGTATAGCAATTGCCGTAAACGGTTGTTGGGATATACTTTCTTGGCCTCTTCCAAAATTCGAACTCTAAAATCCGGAAGCAAATTCGAAGATAGAACTCCCAGTTTTTTTAGGTCGGCCAGGTAGAGCTCATTGGAATTCATGAGGATTTCTGCCTCTATATTCCCCATTCCCAAATAGCGTTTCATTTTTCTCAATCTGTCATTTTTCAACCATTTGTCCGGAATAAACCGAATTAAATTGAGCAGTCTATATCGGAGTTCGTTGTCATGAACTTTATACCTCACATAACCCCCAAGGATCTCATCCGCTCCTTCCCCAGAAAGCAACACTTTCACCTCGGACTTTGCCTTTTCGGATATTCCCAACAAATGACCATCAGAAAAATGCATGATGGGTTCATCGTGTTGGAAAATAGATCTGGTGGTCAAATCTACAAGTTGCTCCCGATCAAACTCATAGCTATGGAAATTTGCCCCAAGCTCATTAGATAGTTTTCTGGCTAAATGGGACTCATCATGCTCTTTATTGCTGAATGAAATATTCCATGCGCTTAGATCCTCGAATCCTTGGCTTGACTGGCTATATAGGGTACTGCTACTGTCCAAACCTCCACTTAATAAGGTGCCTACAGGCACATCAGCGATCATCCTCAAACGGATGCTGTCATGGAAGGTCCCCTCAAACCATTCGTAGGGATTGGAGATGGTTTGTTGGGCAGCGATCTCATTCCCCAAGTGAAACCAGCGTTCTGAATGAACCTGATTTCCTGAATCTTTTAATCGAATCAGGTATCCTGGCAACAACCGGAAGATATTTTTGAATACGGTGTTTTCTCCGGAGGTATATCGGTAAAGGAATAATTCGTCAAGCTGAGATTCCTGGATCTCTTTGGGAACTTCTCCTGCCCAAAGGGCCTTGATCTCACTGGCAAAATAAAAACCACGAGCATTGTTGGAATAGAACAATGGCTTCACGCCGAATCTATCCCTTACCAAAATCATTTCCTGATTTCTTTTATCTAAAAAAGAAAATGCGAAAAATCCATTGAGTCGGCTTAGGCAATCTGTCCCATATTCCATCAACAGGAATAAGAGAACTTCGGTATCAGAGGTGGTTTTAAAGCTGTACCCTTTATTTTTTAGCTCTGGATAAAAGGTTTTGAAGTTAAAAATCTCTCCATTAAACACTAAAATGTAGTTCCCACAAGGAGACTCGAAGGGCTGGTTGGCCCCTTCACTCAAGTCCAAAATGGAAAGTCTTCTATGTCCCAAGCCAATTTTACCCTCAGCCCAATGAGAGCCTGCATCGGGCCCTCTATGAATCAAAGATTCCCGCATTGCCATCAGAGTGGATTCTGAAGCAGGTAACTCTTTATTCCAAAACCTACAATTCCACACATGTATTGTTAATTAGTTTGCATTAAGGATATATACCTATCTGTGATGATTTTCATGTTGTTACAATAATCCACATGCTGCTCGATATACCTTCTGTTTTCTTCCAAAGCCTCTCCCACCTGAGTTCCGGATTGTAATGCGGACTCTATGGCATTTGCTAGTTCAATGGGCCGACATGGAGCTACCAAATGTCCGTTCTTTCCATTTTTGATAAATGGCTGATTGGCGGGAAGGTCTGTAACGACAGGGTAACAGCCTGATGCCATCGCTTCAAACAAGGAACTGGAAACTCCCTCTGTGGTGGGAACCGCAACATAATAGCGACATAAATCCATCAGTTCCGGTAATTGATCATTAGGAACATGCCCCTTTAAAATCACCGCCTCCTCCAATTGATATTGGTGGATTAAGGATTCTACTTCCGCTTTTTCTGGTCCTTCTCCGACCATATATCCTTTTATAGGAATCGACCTGTCCCGTAAGATCTTAACTGCCTCTACGATATCGATATGCCTATATAGATCATAGAAGGATCTGGTCACAATAAAAGCAGGCGTCAACTCCTCCTTATCGGGACATTGGTATCGGGATAAATCAATCCCTTTGGGCAACACCATGATTTTGTAAGGGCTAGCTCCTGATTCCAACATGGCATAGGTCATCACATTTCCCCAAGCATGGATCAAATCCGCTTTTTTGTAAGCTAACCTCTGGAGGATACTTTTATAGAAACCTGAGAATCCACCTTCTGGATAAACGTCGGTGATTCCCTGTTGTGCCACTACTCGCTTTTTGGCATGGACGAATAAGGAGAAAAACCCATAACTGGTCGCACGCTCTGCCAAAACCAAATCATAAGGTTTGGAGAATCGGGTCAGAAGCAACTTGCCAAAAAAACCCAAGGCAGCAAGCATTCTCAAAACCCTTGAATTTCCTTTCGGCAATTCCCTGGTTTCCAATTTTACTCCCAAGTTGGCTTCGACTCCCTTTATCCAACTGATGGCGTCTGCCCGGTAGGTTTCTCCTAGAAATAAAATTCTCATGAAATAATGGAGGTGTTTTTCAAAAAGCCAAGCACACTGTTTGGCTTCCAGTTAAGTTCATCAATCGCCTTCTGGGTATCAAAGGTCAGCGTACTGGAAAGCTTTTTTACTTTCAAGGAATTTAGAGGAAAGAATGGGAAAAGGTCACCGATCTTGGCAACCAGCTGTATAGGAAGTTCCGGTATGGTTTTCACACGATACCCAAATCGTGACGCTATTGATGAGTCAATTTCCGATAAACTGGCAGGTGCAGGATCACATAAATGATAAATACCTGGAGTTTTGTGCGCTAGTTCACCGATCAGCTTGGCCACATCTTCCGCCAAAACCATGGACTTTTTGTTGAGTCCTTTCCCGATCCTTAAATACATCTTTTTCTTGATTGCCTTCGCTATGGCCGATAGGTTACCGGGAGGGTTTTCACCCACCACCAACGGGAGCCTAAAAATAAAAGTCTTTACTCCATTTTTTTCAGCCCATTCCAAAATCAGGTTTTCTGCCTCAATTTTACTTTTCCCATAGGGGGTTTCCCCTTTGAGAGGGGTCGATTCCTTGACCATATATCCTTCATCCAATCCATAAACCGCCACGGTGCTGATGTAAACAAAGAGTTTAGGGATCTCTTTCAGACTCCTTAATAGTTTTTCTGTACCACCTACATTGACATCAAAAAAGGACTGTTTTTCGGACTCGGTTTTGGGGATAAAATGAGCTGGACTCGCAGCATGGATCACCCAATCCACCGTAGGAACCGAGGGCAAGTCCTTGCTGAAATCAGCCTGAAGGGTGTTCTCTGCTGATCTACCCATGGTGATGACTTCATAGTCTTTTTCCAATGCCCTGAAAATATAGGTTCCTAAAAGCCTGTTCCTCCCGTTAATAAAATCTTCATGAATATACTTCCTCGATTCCTTTAAGCATTTTTCGTGCAAGGAAGTCTGCATCAAATTCCTCTTTGGCTATTGCCATACTTCTTGCCCCCATGTCCTCCAAAATGGCTCGATGATCCTTTAAATAAACCAACAGATCAGCTAATTGGGCTGGATCGTTGGGCGACAGTGTATAACCGATTTTATTCTTGTCTAAGAAATCCCTCATCCAACCTTGGGTGTTTTGGACTACAGGTACTCCGGCTGATAAGGACTCAAAAAACTTATTGGGGGAAGAGGTATCCAAGACTGGCGTTCCTTTTAATGGAACCAACGAGACCATGGCATGCTGAATGAGAGGAACCAATTTATATTTTGGCATCAATCCTAATCTAATGAGGGTATTTAATCCTTCCTCTTGAATTGCTTGATCGATCAATTCCCTTTGTTGTCCTTCCCCAATCATCAGAATTTGGATATCATTGACTCCTCTTTCCTGAAGAATTCTTGCAGCATCCAATAACCAAATTGAATTATTGACCTCTCCTATATTCCCTGTATAAATGGCATAATGATAGGGCTTGACCGATGCATCTGCCGGAAAATTGGCGGGGGTAGAAAACAAGGATATGTTCGCCGCATTGGTAACTGAAATCACCTTGGTTTGAGGGGATTTTTCCAAAATCTCCGACTTCATCCCTTCTGAAAGCGCTACCACAAGACTGGAGGATTTGTAACAAAACTTTTCAAAGGCCAGGGATAATTTCTTGAGCAATGGGTTCTTGATGATCCCAAGCTCTATGGCTCCATCGGGCCATAAATCCCGAACTTCAAACACCAATTTCCTTCCACGAAAATACCTCGCTATCAAACCAGGCACCCCTACGGTGATGGGGCCACTGGAGGCAATAACCAGATCACAGGAATAGGTCAAGGCATACCAGCAGGAGATAAAGGAATAAGCAAGGAATGAAAAATCCTTTTCAAGAATGGCTGTCTGTTATCAATTCGTACATTAATGATAATGACTTTCACCCCTTCATAATAGTTCGTTTGAATAAACTTAGAAGCAGAAATATCGGATTTTGAATACACACTGGTAACCACCGTCACTTGATGTCCTTCTTTTACCCATTCTTTGGTAAACTCATGAACTCTTGTACCCCAAGATCCTTTGGAGGTGGCAAAATATTGATAGAAATAAAGGATGTTCATGAATTTGGCTCCTCCAATAAGGATAAAAAATGTTTTAGCTTCCCGGACTTCTCCCGATTGATCCGATCCACTTTTTTGATGACAATATGAAGCCCCTTTTCCACATATTGATCGAATGCTTCGTTAATAGTCAGAATGGTATTTTGATCTAATTCCCTAGATAAAACCAAATCCACCTCAAAGGTGTCGCGCTTGGTCTGGCGAACCTGATATTCTTGTAATGTTCCCAGCTTGGTGTTCAAATGCTTGGAAATATAATAAAGACAAAAACCGGATGCATTTCTACCTGATGGTAAAACAATGGTATCATTCAAACGACCGTTGAGTTGGGTCAACTCATCTTGGATTGAATTCCTATCCCTTTTAAAAGCACCTAAATCCCCCACCTCGTAGCGGATAAAAGGCATGGCTCTGTTGTAAATGTTCGTAAAAATCAAATTCCCTCCTTTTTCAGGATTCAAAATCTGATTGTTTTCATCCGCCACTTCAGTAATCACTGTTTCAGAGGAAAGCCTTCTTTTACCTTCTAAGTCTGTCATGGCAAGAAATTCCAATTCAGAAGCTCCGTATTCATTGTAAACTGGGAGCCCAAATTGTGCTTCAAGAAATACCTTATCTTCTTCTGTACATTGCTCGGAAGTCACGATGGTACCTTTTAAAGTAGGGCAGATGTCCTTTAGAACGATCCCTTTTTTCTGTAGATACCGGGCAAAGTACAATTGGGAATTGGTATACCCATAGGTATAGATAAACTTCTTTGTTTTGAAATTCTGGATATAAAACTCCATGTTTTGATCTGAAAAATCAAAAACGATGAACCTGTACCGGTTCATGAGTTTATCTTTTAGCCTTTCCTTATGGTACTGGGGAAACCCTAAAGGGATGCCATAAAATCTTGCCTGAAAATCATTTTGCGAAAACCCGATTCTCTGGTATCGATCCACGATCAATGCCCAGGTCATGCTATGACAGAATTTATCCTTGGCAAATTTTAAGGGAATTCCAGATGAGCCTGAAGTATTTCCAAAATGCAGGTCTTTTTTGGAAATCCCTTGACTCAGTTTCTCAGAAAAATCCACTTGAACATCCTTTTTCTTGACAATGGGCAAATCTTCCCATCTGTTTGGAAAATGCTTTCCTACCAGTTTTTTATAAAGTGGATTATGTTCATAGTGGAACTTGGCAGTTTCCCATCCTTTTTTGGTTCTCCAATCTTCAAACTGGTCTTTGGAGTAGGATTGTAGGGTTGCCAACTCTTTTTGGGCCGCTTCAATAGGGTATCCCTGAAACTTTAATAAATCAAGAATATTCAACATGTCAGCTTACAGAAACTGGTTCAGGATGAATGGGTTCAAGCTTTTTAACTCCTTTAGCAGGTGTCTTTTTCCCCATAGTAGGTTTTACATAAAGTAGACTTAACCCAATAAAAAGTGGCGTAAGATAAGTCCTCATGGCTGCGTGAAAAGTGGTATACAAAGCGATGATGAAAAAGGCTACCATGATCCCTTTTTCCATTGGCGTTTGTTTTTTCAGTAGTATTTGAAGCAATACATAGAGCAGCAGCACAAAATAAATGAGGCCCAGTAATCCATGTTCTGATAGCAAACGGCTCATCTCCACATGGGAAAGGTAGAAATAACTAAAATTCCGCATATAGGAGGATGCTCCTGCCCCAACCCCTAAAATGGGGGAATCTCCCCATAACTGCATATCCTCCAAGAAAATCTCTACTCTTCCTGTAGTGATCGAGTTGAGTGACTTTTCTTTGGTTCCTGCCAAGGTCCCTTCTGTTTCTCCCAAATATCTTAGGCTCAATAAGCCTCCTGTTAAACTGTCGGCAACCTGAAATGTAATCAATACCAAAAATAAAGAGAGTAAGAAGGCCTTCCCTAAATTAGGGAGCTTGAAGAGGGTTTTATGTCTCTTAGGGGTCTTTATCACAAAATAAAACACGATCATGATCCCTAAGGCACCTCCCAGGATTCCACCTCTGGAAAAGGTCAGCAACCCCTGGAAACCAAATAGGAAAAACAACAGGAAGTCTGTGATTCGGTATCCTGTCAAATTCCATTTGTTGATAAGGAAAATGAAAGAGATAAACATTCCCAAGCCCAACACGGTGGAAACCTGATTGGACCCACCCCCACCACTGGTTGCGAAATTTGCTCCCAAGGTAAATTCCAGCTCATTATAGGAAGGCGTTTTAAAAATAGTCGAAGCAAGAATCGCTATCAAGGGAAGGATACTGATCCTTAATAACCGAATCAATTGAAGTTTAGAAATCGATTTTCCATAAAAAAGCCAGATGGCCATGGCCACATTGATAGGTCCCATCAAATTGAAAATCAATGAACCTCTGTTGACCTCTCCTGAAAGATCGAAGAATGCAGAGGGCAGGAGTAACAGGACCATCACCAGCCCAATATGGCTTTTGGTCTTAAACTTATATACCCCAATGCAAAGCATCAGAAACAAGAGGTATTTCCCCAATTCATAGGGAATAAAAGGGGAAGTTTGAGACATCCTTGCCAACAGCTCAAACGAGGTCAGGTAGGCTATAAACAGGCAAAAAGGAAAGATGGATTTACTTTTGATCACGACATAAAACGAAGTCGCAAACACCAAATAAAACCAGGCAATTAAGCCCCAGGGAGTAATCGAGGAGGCGATCCCCAAAAACACATGGAACAACACCCACCCAAATCGGGATTTAGAACTGATAATCCGCTTTATCATACTGGTTGGGGCTTAGCCATTTTTGTTCAAACGACGGTAAAGCAATCGGTACATACTTTTTAAAGAAGTTTGAAGGCCCATAGTTGGCTTCTGTCTGCTCCTGAAATTGATACCCACGCTGAATGGCCTGAGGGTACTTATTAAACACCTTAAGAATTGCTTCATGGAGCTGCTCCGGTGATTTAGAAGGGATCAATTCTCCCAAGGATCCATTCCCCAAAACATCTGCACATTGTCCTACATTCGTGGCAATGGTAGGCAAGGCCCCCATTCCATATTCCAAAAGGGCAACAGGTAGTCCTTCGGATTCTGAACTCAAAACCCCCAAATGTGCCATTTCAATATAGGGCGTGACATTCACAACGGGTCCTACAATCTCTATCTGTTCCTGAAACCCAAGCGCATCTATTTCTTCTTTGATGGCTGTCACCCAATCTTTCTCCACAAACTCTCCCAGCAAATAGACTTTAAAGTCTCCCAGTTTCTCTTGTAATCCGGTAAGGGACCTGATAAGTGTTAACTGATCCTTTTGCCTTCTGAAATTCGCAATATTGATGATTTTAAAGGTGGAGCCCAGTTTCCGTTCGGGAACTGCTGTAAGTTTTCCTGAAAAGTTCTCGATGAAATAGGTGGAATCTGCCATTATCGGAAATCTTGATTTCCAATAACTTTCAATTTTCTCATTGACAGAAATGATCAAATCCACCGAGGAAATCAGGTAATCCATTTCCTTTCTTGGATGTTGATCCAACTGTTCACTCATCCCAAAATGATCATGCCATATCAGTTTGGTATTGGGGAGGAACTTCTTCAGCAATGCCCCCCAAAATATGGAGGTCTGGTGTACATGTAACACATCCGGAGCCTCTTTTTTCAACAAGCTCAAAATTTGGAAGAAGGTGAAAACATCCAGCTTTCCTTTCTTCTTGAATATGAATTTCTTTACAGAGGGTAGTAAATATTCCTCCAATCCCCGGATTCTCTTGTGACAATCAAGCCACTCTCCACCCCTATTTCAGTTAAGCCATTGGCAATATTTACCGACATTCTCTCGGTTCCTCCCATGCTAAGGGAATCCACCAATTGAAAAATCTTGGGCTTATTTGAGCTAGTTGTCCTCATTAATTTGATTTCGCAATCACTACTAAGCTGAATCCAAAGATTCTGGAATAGATCCATGGATTCAACGCCACTAGGATTCTTTTCAAGGGAGAAAAGAGTTTTTGAAGGACTGTTTCATTATTCGAGGGAGCCTTGATCGTCTCTCGGGAAAAATCATAATCCAAAATCTGTAATCCTGCCATGGTAATCATATTTAAAGCAGAGTTTACATTCAAAAATATCAAATGACCAGGATTCTGGATTTTCTGTCTTTGAAGATTTCTCAGGTTCACACTTAAGCAATCATCCAAAGGAATATGAAAGGCGATAATCTTTCCTTTCTTGGAGACATTTTTGATAAAATCCACTGGATCTGTCACGTGTTCAAACACATCGGTTAAGGTAATCAAATCCGCATCGGTCCCAATTTCCACAAAATCCCCATGTTCAAAACGAATAGGATCCATCTTCATGTCTTTTACATGTGGGGAAACATCATAGCCCTTGACCTCTTGGATCGGATTGCCTTTTTGGGTAAAAGCTTCTGAAATACCGAGTAAAACTCCTCCAGCACCACAACCAACATCCGCATAGGAATTCACTTTTACATCAGCTTTGTCTAAAATAGGATTCAGTAACCTTAGAATCGCACTGACTTTGAAATCAGCATCTTCCAAGTGTCGCTTGGTATCAGAAAAATAGGTGCCTTCTTTATACATTCTTAATTAACTTCTTTATTTCCAGTTCAAAACTTTCCTTGGTAAAAGCTTTGGACCACTCTTTTGATTTGTTAGACTTTCTAAAAAATCTTCTGGGTTTGCCAGGTAATGGTTGATTCTCTCTACTACTTTTTCTGGATCCTTATCCACTAAATCTCCCCGCTCTCCATTTGCCAACATAAATGGAACGCAAGATACAGGAGTTGTAATGGGTAGACAACCAAAATACATGGATTCGGCGACAACTTTAGGCCATCCTTCACTTTCCGATAAAAATATTAAAAAGTGGGATTGCTTGTACTTATTCTTCAATCGTTCACTGTCCAAATTCCCACAAAGTTCCACTTCTTCTTCCAGTCTATTTTCTTTCACATATTGACGAAGAGGTTCCATTTGATCCCCTTCTCCACAAAAAGTCAATTTAAAGTTCACTTGCTGCATTTTTAATAGGCGGGCTACCTCCGCAGCCATGAGGGGTTTTTCCCGGGAACCAGCGCCCCTACAAAAAGTAATTGTAGTTTATTGCTTTCATTTAGTGGCGCTCTATTATCCTCCTGAGGTTCAGTCTGGCTATAGGAAAAGGTAAAAAAAGGAACAATATTCTGACTTTGATTGGGCCATTTCCCATAAACCAACACGCTCATGTTTTTTGCAAATGTGGGGTTGGAAACCAATCGCTGTTGGAGCTTATAGGTATAAGGCTGATCGCTTTCCGGGTCCCAATTCCCAGCATATTTGGCTGTTTTTGCTTTGGATGGGAAAAAGTACTGAAAAACCGCTCCAGCCAATCCCATGTTTCCAGGACACCTCAAGTGAATATGGTCTGTTGACCTCATCGCCTGAAGTATTTTCGCAAGGGTCCCTGGTAAGGAGGCTAGGGTTTTGACTCTCCCGCTCCAAGTGGTCAAGTTGATTTCCTGAACAGGTACAAAGCGGATATTTTCATGCTCGTAGGCAATCTCTATGGGATTCAATTCTCTATCTTCTGACAGCGGTGCCAGGATCGTGACGGAGGTGAAAAATTTAGTCCAGATATTCATTTCCCTTACATAGGGACCATAGGCATAATAGTTCCCTCCCTTTTTGACATGATGCACATGGGTAAGAATCAAAAAATTCATCCAGCTACTACTTGCCTAAATAGGTCTATGTTTTTATGGACCAATTTGTCAATGGAAAAGCGTTCCAATACATCTTTTCTTGCCGCCTCTGCCATTTTCAGATTTTTTCCTTATCGCTGAGCATCTCCAACAAGACCCTTTCCACACTTGCTACGTCTCTCGGATCACATACCCTTCCGGTCACATGATCCTTCACCACTTCTGGACCGGGCCCTAAAACTGATCCCAAAAATGCTTTGCCCATACTCAACACCTCAATCCAAGCCAAGGGCATCGCTTCCATATGGGAGGGATAGGCACAGATTTCTGCTGCTTCCATGTATTTTGGAAGCTCATGGTTTGCAACTGGTCCCAAGAACTTGATGGAATCTTTTACGGCATCCTGAATTTGAGAATCTTTCAAATACTGAATATAGGACCTTCCATCCGGGAAAAACCAATCTCTTCCAGCGATGTACAATTCACTTTCTGGAAATCGCTCTTTGATTTTAGGAAAGGCCAAGATCAATTGCCTCACTCCTTTTTTCTCGCATACGGTACCCGCAAAAATATTCTTCCAGGCACCATCTTACTGGGGTCTGCCTGATAGAAATGTTCAAGGTTCGCAGGGTTGTAAATAACAGGTCCTTTCTTATCTGCAAAATCCAGGTAGTTGGCAGTATGGTTAATCACGTATTCACTCACCCCAAAAACCATGTCCGCCTTTCTAAATGAGCACTTTTCCTGGAAGCCTTTCCAAGGATCAATGGGCCGATTCTCTGATTCTGCAAAGAAATGATGGCCTCCATTCATCCGTATCAAATACTTGATGCCAGGAATCTTTTTGATAAATGCCAGGCCCAATTCTGTGGACTCTACGATAGATATGGGATGCTTTTGATGGATTTCCTTGATTTTGGAGTTGATCGCCTGAAATGTCAAATACCAGGTAATGGGTTTTACTTTTCTGGGCTTTAATCTATAAACGTGCACTCCTTCATCAAGCGTCTCTTCGTATTCGTCGGTATAATTCAACCCAACAATGGAAACACGAATATCATGCTTTACAAGATTCCTAGCCAGAATCTGTAGAAAAGTTCCTACTCCTCCATGGGGAAACCCTGCTTTGGGGTATTCACTGGATAAAAAGCAAATATGCATGATCTTTTTCTTAACGAATTGATTTGAGTTATTCCTGAACTGCCTCTTTTTCAATCAATAGGGATTCCAAAAAAGCAGCGATCTGTGCGGATGAAGGCGCGTTTTCTGTATTGGCAGCGATTTTATCTCTCCACAGATGTTTTTGGGTAGAAAACTGGCTTGGGTTTTCCAATACCTGCTTCAAGAGGGTAGCCAAGTTTGATTTTTCTTTTGCAAAAACCACTGCATCCAATCCTTCAAAGGATCGAAAGTGCTGGAACTGATACACCACCTCGGTACTCCAGTGTTGATCTTGCACCGTATCATATGCCAAAAACACCGTTGGCTTCCCAAAATATGAAAAGTCCAAGCCGATGGTGGATCCAATATTTACCGAGTATTCACAATGGTGACAAAGGTTCATCAAGAGTTTCACATCCTCGAAGAGAGGGTAAAACGACATCCAACTGGTTCCTTTTTCCCATTTAGGCGGAATATGAATGATATTCGGATACTGATCCAATACTTCTTGGTATCGATCTACGGTACAAACAGGGACCTGCCTAAACAGAATGGACACCTGAGGATCTGAAGCCAAGGCGGATGCCACATCTTTCAAATATTCAGGATCATGAGGGGAGGTCAGTTCATCATCGCCTGAAAAAAGAATCCATTTTTTGAACTATCCAGTCCATACCTGGCAGCAAATTCTTCTCTGGATTCCAACAGTTCCGTTTGAAAATGGAAATCGAATTGTGGGGTACCTACTACAGCGATGGTGCTTTCGGGAATTTCTGGATAATATTCCAGTAATTCATTTTTCATGTATTCAGACCATACTGCATAGTGATCGGTACGGATGGGTAGCCTGGCTTTTGGGAGATTATCCCAAGAAAATATGGCCGTAACCGTCTTTACTCCCATATCCGCGGCTGCCAGGCAAAGGGGTTCCAGTGTAGCTACTCTTTGATGGGTAATAAAGATCAAATCGGGTTGAATTCTTCGGAAATCTGATCTGAATTCTTTGTAGGCAAGACTACGCCTCCACTTAAATCGATTGGTCTCTTCCAGGTATTTGATCCCATCATAGGAAGACAAGGAAACACTAGCCAACTCAGTCGCCTTTTGAAATACCCGTTTCAAAGGATTGTTCTTTACCTTAAACCAATTGGTGAGAATGGTAGGGTTTTGTTTCAGCTTGGAGTTATGTTTCAACCTAGCATAGGTAGAAGTCTCCCTCAAAAATTGCTGAAACCTGGATTCGCTGACCTTTCTTACCGGTTCATCGCTAAAATCAATCCCTCTTTCATTCTTTACATAATTCAACACCTGAGGTTCTAGATGATGCATCAAATGAATCTGAAACCCTTGTTGCTTCAGGTGATGAAATACATCAGAATACAGGTAATTTCTGATTCCTACCCCATCGGGGATGACAAATAGAATTTTCTTATCCACTAATTACTTTTTGAACGGATGATGTCCCAAATACTTTCCTTGAAGATTTCTTGGCAGGCTTCTTCTTCAAATTCTTGTAAAAGAGCTCCCTACTTCTCTTTCCTTGCTTGGTTACCAAATCTGGTTGATCTAAATACTTTTCCATCTGCTGGGACAAAGCGTAAGGGGAGGAATCAACCGGCAGGACATAGCCATTTTGATCCTCAAACACCCGGTTGGGAACATCTCCCACCAGGGTGGTAATAATTGCCTTTCCAGCTGCCATTGCTTCCAAAATCACCAATGGACCTCCCTCAAATGTACTTGTCATCACAAAAACATCCAGTTCGGTAAAACAGGTATGTCTTTGTTCAAAAGGAAAACTTCCCTTGAATTCCACTTGGTCTTCCAATCCAATTTTTTGGGTTAATGCTTTTAGATTAGCCATCTCAGGTCCATCCCCAAACAGTAAAAATTCAAGCACATGATCTTTCTCCTTCAAGATTTTTACGGCTTCCAGAATCACCTGAAGATTTTTCCCCGAATCCATTCTACCTACATAGCCAAACTTGATGGGATGCTGGTTTCTTTGGGGAATTTTCAAGAACTCTTCCTGTCCAAGGTATATCCACTGCTTGATGATCGAATAATCAGCATGAGGGTAATGTTCCAAGAGATAGTCTTCTTTTGCCTTGGCTGAAATCAAAAAAGATCCATTTCCTTCCATTAATCGATAGAAATAGTCGTTTTTGGGATGGAAAATCGAAGACTCATGATAGGCAAATGCCAGGTTATTTTGAATGCAGCTGTTCAAAATATGGGGCAATAAACCCGTGGGACTAATTCCTGTGAAGCAGAGGTCAAACGTGTTGAGTTTGGCATTCAGCCAAGCATCAAACAGCTCAGGAAAGTTTCGAAAACAATTCCCCAGACTCATTTGAAAGTTGAAGCCTGATTTCATCCAGATCTTCAGGAATTTTATATTGAAAACCACTTGCTTCAACTGGTACAGGTCCCAGTCCAACTTGGGGAGATTTTCCAATTCTTTCACCTGAAAAGGAGCATAAAAATTCAGGATTGCAACCTCAAACCTAGCATCCGAATGGAGGCATTTTGCAAATCCAATATTCTCCAATTCTTGCCCTCCAGGTCCCAATAGCTCGGGCAAAATGAAAAGAACCTTTCTTCTTTGGGGCATCAACAGGTCAATAGTGTTTTTTGAATTGGGATTTTAGGAATTTCTGAATCCCAAGTTGCAAGGAATAAACTAGGTTGAGTAAGGAAGACTTTGCCCGGTGGGCAATTAAAAATTGGTGGGTTATAAACCGGTCCCACTCCCCTTTTTGCCCCAGGTATCCTGAATAAATTTTCAACCTGGTTGCTTGCCTATGGAAGGGATCAGTCGATCGTAACAAAGAAGTCTCTAATATACGGTATTTCACTCCTACTTGCAGGATTCCTTTGAAAGAATAATCCTGCGCCATCTTCAAGAACAAATCCAGATCTTCCATCATGGACTCTGGATTATACCCTCCTACTTTTAATGCCAATTCTTTCCTGACCAATACCGTAGGGGCACAGATGAAATAATCCATCAAAAGTAAAGGGAAGATCATCCCAGCAGGCAATTGGGAAGCTGAAGTCCAATTCCTCTCCTGAAAAATGTAGGTACTTGCATGGATTTATTTTCCCTATCGATCTTCTCTGCGTCACAATAAACTACCCCAAGTTTTTCATCAGATTCCTGAAATACCTTTACCTGATCCTGGATTTTATGGGGAAGCAACACATCATCACAACTTAAAATCTGGTAATATTCACCTTCAACCAATTTCAATGCATCATTGGCATTCTCGGTAATCTTTTTGGTCGAGGATTGGAAAATGGTTTTGACTTTTACACCTGGGTTTCTGGCGATCCATGTCTTGATTTTGGAAACGCTTTGGTCTTTGGAGCAGGCATCCACTAGCACAATTTCAATCTCCGGGTAGGTTTGGGCAATGATACTGTCCAGCGCTTCTTCCAAAAACTCCTCATGGTTATACGCAATGGCAATGATACTGACCAAAGGGGAGTGTTTCACTTGATTATCCAGGTTGATATTCATTTAACACGCTGATGACCTTATCTACTTCTGCCTCTTCCATCACCGGACTAATCGGAATACTTAAAATCTCCTCATGGATCTGTTCCGTAATAGGAAGATGCAGAGAGGAATATTCCTGGTAAGCCCCTTGTTTGTGAAAAGGAATGGGGTAATGGATCAAGGTTTGGATTCCATGAGCATCGGTGAATTCGATTAATTCCTTTCTGTTTTTGGTTCGTATGACGAACACATGAAACACATGATCCAAACTATCCGGTTGGGATGTAGGTAGAATCAAATGCGGATTTTTTATGTCTGTAAGGTATCTCTTCGCAATTCTTCTCCTGACGGCATTTTCCTGATCGATGTATTTCAGTTTAACCAATAAAACTGCTGCCTGTATTTCATCCAATCTGGAATTCACCCCTTGTACCTCGTTATAATATTTCTTCTGGCTGCCATAATTCCCCATAGTTTTGACCATATCAGCCAAGGGTTCATTGGAAGTAGTGACTGCTCCGGCATCTCCCAAGGCTCCCATATTTTTGCCAGGGTAAAATGAAAAAGCGGCAGCATCGGAAAGGTTCCCAGCTTTCAAACCTCGTTCATCCATCGCTCCATGGGACTGGGCACAATCTTCCACCAACAATAGGCCCTTCTTCTCAGCCAGTTCTTTCAGCTCCTTCATCGGGGTCAACTGACCATACAGATGAACTGCCAAGATTGCTTTGGTTTTACTGGTAATAGCTTTTTTTACATTTTCGACGCTTAAGTTATAGGTATCCTCATCTGGCTCCACAAAAACAGGAACCAAGCCTGAAGCGGTAATTGAAATGATGGAAGCGATATAGGTATTGGCCTGCACAATTACTTCATCTCCGTCTTTGAGCAGACCTAATTCCTTAAATCCTTTGAAGATCAAAATCAATGCATCCAAACCATTGGCTACCCCAACACATCTTGAAGTCCCACAGTATTCCGCAAACTTCTGTTCAAATTCATCATGAAATTTACCTCTGATATACCAGCCATTTAATAAAACCTGATTCAAAGCTTCTTGGATTTCTGCTTTGTGAGCAAGGTTTATTTTTAGAAGGTCTAGGAATTTTACCATAGATGTCTTGGAGGGTTTAATTAAAACTCTTGGAGTTCCACCATTGATTTAAAGGTTTCACTTTCGTCCAATAATTGACTGAAAGTACCCCTGCATTCCACTTCTCCATCTTTCATCAGTAGAATCTCATCTGCATTCTTTACGGTACTTAATCGGTGGGCAATCAAAACAATGTTGCAGCTACCTTTTAAAGAGTCAATATTTTGTTGAATCATCTTCTCTGTTTCACTGTCCAAGGCTGAGGTAGCCTCGTCGAAAATCAAGAGCTGAGCTTCTTTGAATAATTCTCTGGCAATAGAAATCCGCTGTTTCTGCCCTCCACTGATCAAAGCCCCGCTGTCACCTAAAATGGTTTCTTCTTTCAAAGGAAGTGAATCTACCAACTCGGTGAGATTCGCAAGATTCAAGGCATGTTCGAACTTCTTGTAGTTTTCTTCTGTCTTATCTGACCAAAAGGTCACATTGTTAAAAACGGTATCATTGAAAATCACTGCTTCCTGGGTGATATATCCGATTTTGGAGCGATAACTTGCCAGGTTAAAAGATCGCAAGGGTTCCCCGTTTAGGAGGAATTTTCCGGAAGTTGGATGTACCAATCCCACCAATAAATTGGTGAGTGTGGTCTTTCCACTCCCACTTTTTCCTACCAAGGCATAGGACCTGTTATCCTCAATGGTCAGATCAATCTGATGAAGAACTTGTTTTTCAGGATGGTAATAAAAACCCACTTTTCGTAAGGAAAGGGATTTGATAGTTTCCACCTGTTTTTTGGAAAGATCTTGCTCTTTGCCCTTTTCTAAGTCTTTTAACAGTTCCAAGCCTACATGTAGCCCTCCTAGATTGGCCGTAAATGCCTGCCAGTGCGTTTGTACCAACATAATGAAATTCAACGCCCGGTAGAAAAACATCAAACTCAAAAAGATAGCGGCGATGTTTCCGTTCAGGAGTTTTATTTCCACCAGAATGGCACCCACTACAATGGCGATTACCAAGGGTTCTCTAGCGGCCAATAGAATCGCATTAAATATCCCAATCTTCTTCTGTTCAAGCTCTATTCTATCCACATAGTCCTTGAGCTTAATTTTATACCTCTGAAAGTAATTGGTAGCCTTGAGGTATTTGAAATTATGAACCGCCTGGATCAAGGAAGATTGATATTTATGACTGAGCTGGCTGTTATTGAGAGAAGCTGATTCGGTGTATTTAAAAATTACTTTGAAGATCAGATTGGATAAATACCCGCCTACACTTACTACCAATGCGAATTGAAAATTGGCCAACAGGGCCAACACCACATATACCAATAACAACACAAAGGATTGCAGCGTATTAAAATAGGCAACATAGGCCGAAACGATCTTATAGATCTCTCCTGAAAGGGTATTTTGGACCCTACCGGCATCCAATCCCAAAAAGTTTCGGTACTCCATATCCCCAAGACTATCCACCATTTGGTAACGGATCTTCTTTACAAAGAACATCTGTACCATCACTTTATAATGGCTTTCCAGGTATTTAAAAAGTCCTTTGGCAACAAATATAGAAAGTAAAAAAACAAGGATGACTACCGCCGTCAGTTCCAAACCGGTCCATGTAATGAAGTCCAATAAGAAACTTAAGGAACCCAAAGATTCGGCTGCCTCTGATTTATCTATTTGATCTTTGCCAGCAACCTGGATTAAAGGAATAAATAAAGCCAGGCCAAATCCATCCAAAAACCCTCCTACTAAGCTTAAGCCTATTAACAGGATAATCCTATTTCCTAAGTAGGAATAAAAGAAGAGGAAATGCCGGAAGTATTTTGAAATCAATTTCACTTAGAATTGTTTCAGATTACTTCTTGACTTGTTTATCATCACTATAATATCCATAGCCATAGCCATAGCTATAGCCGTAGCCATAGGTGACTCCTTTTCCTTCTACTCCGTTGAATAAGGCGTAGATATTTTTGATCCCCTTACCGGTTTTCAAGCCATTCAGGGCATCTATGAAGTTTCGCTGGCTATAATCCTGTCTAAAGACAAACAAGGTCAAATCAACAAAATTCAATAATTCTATGGTTTCACTCACCAAACCAATCGGTGGAGTATCCAGAATGATGACATCATACACTTTTTGAGATCGTTCACCAAACTTTCAAATTGATCCCCGGACAATAATTCCGCCGGATTCGGAGGTATAGGTCCTGAAACCATGATATCCAGGTTATCAAACTTGGAGTTTTGAACGGCATCTCTCCAGCCATCTACCTGATTACTTAGAACCGTGGAAAGTCCTACATCATTTTTCAATCCAAAATCATCAAAGATCTTCGGCTTTCGCATGTCACAACCTACCAAGATGGTTTTCTTTCCTGTCAAGGAATAGACGGAAGCCAGGTTCATGGCACAGAAGGTTTTTCCCTCACTAGAAATAGTAGAGGTAAGCATCAGGGTTACCTGCTTATCTTTTTGCATCAGATAGCGGATGTTTGCCCGCAAGGATCTAAAGGATTCCGCGATACCTGATTTCCCGTTATTAAAAACTACCAGGTTGTTTTCTTCCTTATTTTTAGAATGGTGGCAATCACCGGAATTTTAAGCCGCTTCTCCAGATAGGAAATATCTTCGATTCGTACTCTAAACAACTCCCTTCCAAATACAAAAAGGATCGGAAGCATCAGTCCACAGAAGAATGCAAAAAGGTAATTCCGTTGTGGTTTAGGGGTAATAGGTCCTCCAATTACTTTTGCAAATTCAATGATCTTGTTATTGGGTCGATTGGAAGCCTTGGTAATCGCAGACTCTGCCCTTTTCTCACTCAAGAAATTATAGATGCTTTCAGAAAGATCGGCCTGACGCTGAAGGGCAATCAAGTTCTGCTCTGCCTGAGGCAAATTCCTAAAGGAAGATTCGATTTCGTTCTTTCTTTGTTCCAAATCCTGGATCGTCATCTTGTTGTTCAGATCCACATTGTCCAAAATCTCCCGAATGGATTTATTTAAATCATCGAGCTTTTTATTGGCTTCCCTCACTGCTGGGGAAAGCTCTGTTTGGGTGGCCATCAATCTGGAACGCTCCACTTGTACAGACAAGAGGTTTTCAATCAATCCATTCAAATAAGGATCTTCAATACCCAAACCGGAAGGAACTACGATTTCATTGTAGTTTTCCCTTACCAAATAGTCTTTCAAACTTTGGTAGTACCTGCTCTTGAGATTGGCATTGGCTAATTCAGATTCAATTTCTGTCAACCTGCCATAAACGGTACTACTCTCATTGTTGAGGTTATAAATCTTGTTACTGGATCTGAAAGCCTGTAGCTTGTTTTCAAATTGAGACAATGAATCGGCCACTCCTGCCACCTGCTTATCAATGAAGTTGATGGTTCTATTGGCGATCTCGTTTTTTTCCTGAAGCTCCAGTTCCAGATAGGTTTCCATCAAAGCATTGAGGTAGGTTTGTCCCTTGTCCACATTAGGAACCGCCATACTCAGGTTTAGGATGGTAGAGTTCTTCTCCTCCAAATCAACAATGAGCCCACCGGAATATTTGTTGATCAAATAGTTATTATCCCTTACAATATAATAGGCCTCTCCAGCATCCTGATTGGAAGTATTGTTGATTTTAACTTTGAATTGAGGAGTTTCTATCCATTCATTGAATTGATAGGTGCCCCCTTGGTTTGGAACTCCTACCCCAAAACTACCATCAGGAAAATACTGGGAATAATGTTCATCGTTAAAAACCAAGGAGTATTCATTGGCATTCTCCCACTTCACTTCTACCAATCCATTGACCAGTTGGGGAAATCCCCAATCTACCTCCACCACAATAGGAGTTTTCCTAAATACCTCTCTTTTGATGAATCGACCTTTTTCGTAGTATTCCACATCAAAATCCAATTGGATCAAGGTGGCTTCTGCAATCGGTCGGGATTTTAGGATGATGATCTCATTGGTGATCCCAATTCCTTGCTGATTTCCTAAAGCTGGGTTTTCAAATAAGGATAAGGCACTTTCTTGTTCCTTGATAAAAAACTTACTTGACACCAAATAAGTAGGAACGGTAGTACTGGTATAATAGTAGGCAGCACCTAGAAAAAGGGCTACAGTTCCTAAGATTATCGGCCAAATTTTTAAAATTTTAGGAAACAGCGTTTTTAAATCAAAACTGCTGTCATCCTCTTGGAAAAAATCGCTTTCCTCTTGATCGAAACTCATATTCTTGGAAATATTAATTTTTAATTAAAGTAAGAACCAAAGCCACTGCCGTGATGGTCGTAGTCAGCAAAGTCAATGTTTCTACTAAGTTTGTTCCTGCTCCCAACTCTCTAACTTTCATTGGCTCAGCATAGATTAAATCATTAGGCTTCAAAAAGTAAAATTCTGAGCCAAGTAAATCTCTATCCAATAAATTGATTTTATGGATCTGGGAACCATCAGGATATTGTCTCACCAGGAGCACTTGATCTCTTTTGGCAACCCTGTTCAAATCTCCAGCAAAAGCAATTGCTTCAAATATTGTCACTCTATTCTGTAAAATCGTGTATTTACCAGATCTGGTAAATTCCCCCAACGCACTAAAACGAATCCCTCCTAACCTTACTCTGACAAAAAACTCGTTCGCTTTGACATATTTCAACACCTCTTTTTCAATCAATTCTTTTGCTTGCTTGGTATCAAGTCCCAGCAGTTTCACCTCCCCGATCAACGGAATCTCCACCATCCCTCTCTCGTCTATGGTATACCCATTTAAGAAAAAGGCATCTCCTGCCCCCTGGCTTCCTCCCATTTGGGCAGAGGTCTGATTTTCATTACTGATGGCCCCAAAAATCAGGTTCAAGTCCTCATCAGTAGTTTTAATGGTGATTTCTACATTATCGTTTATCTGTAACAGGTATTCCTCTGTTTCATAGGAATATTTTTCGCTGGACTCAATCAGAGGACCCTGACTTTCCTCTAACTGCTGCATATAAATCATTTTCTTATTGGGAACGCAAGAGTAAAAGCCCAAAGCGATTACCCCAAAAAAGAACAGGTTTCTTAAAATTTTATTCATGAATTAGGTAAATGTAGAAAAAGGATCTCTTCAGAATTTGAATACGGGATCAAAAATAAGAATTAATCAGAATTTTAAACTTTTATTTATTTAGGCAGGTGTTTCTGCAAAATTATAATCTGGCATCCACGTCAGATTTATCCAAAAATCCCTTCACATCAAATACCACTTGAGCATCAGATTTCTTGATTTGCAGTTGCTTAAATTCTTGATGGGAAACCGCTAAAATGACTGCTGAATAGTTTGCTAAGTCCGGAGCTTGCTTACCGGAAATGATCTGAACACCATATTCATGCTCCACCTCAGCTGGGTTGGCCCATGGATCGTACACATCCACTTCCATGTCAAAGGATCTTAACTCCTTGTAGATGTCAATCACTCGGGTATTTCTGACGTCTGGACAATCTTCTTTAAAAGTAAACCCTAAGATGAGTACCTTGGAATCAATGACCTTCAGGTCCTTTCTCATCATCAGTTTAATGACTTCTGTGGCGACATGCTTCCCCATGGAGTCATTCAACCTTCTTCCCGCCAGGATAATTTCAGGGTGGTATCCCAATTCCTGCGCTTTTTGAGCAAGATAAAAAGGATCCACTCCAATACAATGCCCGCCCACTAATCCTGGTTTAAACTTGAGGAAATTCCATTTGGTCCCAGCTGCCTCCAACACCTCATTGGTATCAATTCCCATCAGGTTAAAGATTTTGGAGAGCTCGTTGACAAATGCGATGTTGATGTCTCGTTGGGAGTTTTCAATCACTTTTGCAGCCTCAGCAACTTTGATGGAAGAGGCCTTGTGGGTACCAGCCACAATCACTGTTTTATACAGCTGATCTACATATTCCGCTATTTCCGGAGTACTTCCAGAAGTGACTTTCAAAATTTTTGCAACGGTATGCTCTTTATCACCGGGATTGATTCTTTCCGGAGAATACCCCGCGAAGAAATCCTGATTGAATTTCAATCCAGAAACTTGCTCCAAAACAGGCACACATTCATCTTCGGTCACCCCAGGATATACCGTCGATTCATAGATCACGATATCTCCCTTCTTTAAATACTTTCCAATATTTTCAGAAGCCTTGAGCATAGGGGTCAATACCGGTCGATTGTGTTTGTCTGTTGGGGTAGGAACAGTCACGATATAAATATTGCAATCAGCCAAGACCTCCGAATCAAAACTAGGCAATAACCCTGTATCACCATTTAAAGAATCAGTCAATACGGATTGAAGCAGCTCATCTTCTACTTCCAGTGTATGGTCCACACCGGCTATAAGTTCTGAAACCCTCTTGGCATCAATATCAAAACCGACAGTTGGATATTTTTTGGCAAACTCTACTGCCAAAGGAAGACCAACATACCCTAAGCCTATAACGGCAATTTTAACTTCTTTGATAGGTGTCGACATTAAAAATACTATGTTTTACGTTGTGTTATTTCAATTTTTACATTCCTGCTTTAGGTAGCAGGAATACATATTCAGTTGGCTCAGCTTCGCCCTTTCGGTCCCATGAACCCAGCACTATTTGACTTACTTTTTCTTTAAATAAATTCTCAATGAATCGTGGAAACTCCTCCTAAAAGACGTTTTTGGTTCATTGGAAATCGCCCGAAAGGAATTGATTTAAAGATAGCTATTAAAATGAGTACTAAAGTTACTCATTTGAGCATGAATGCAAATGTAATAGGTTTTGGAATAAATAAAATCCATTAACTACTTACTTCTTTAACTGGTAAACAATATTCAGATTCCCGTAAAAAGAAAAGACTTTTCTACCGTTGGGATAATCATCAGTACTTATTCCTTTGGACTGCCACTGATAATTATGGGCTTTCACAAATTGGGCTTTCCCACTGAGAACAAGTCTATCAAATCGCTGGTCCCAAAGCAATCCAAAGCTTAAATCTACCCAAGGTTTTTTCTCTGTATTTTGCCCAAATGCCCTGAAAAAATAATCTTGGTTATTTTCCAAACGCTCTAATAAAATTCCTCTTTTCATCATTCCCTTCACCTCGGTTATCTCGAGTGTTTGAACGTTTGAACCTACCCCTATCCCTACTCCTAAATTTTCCCCATAATTGCCAAAGGCCCGCGCCAAACCATGGGTGTTCCAAGTTTGATTTCCAATCAGCCCAGGATATCTCACATACCTGTTCACAGATTCTTGCTGTTGGGTCATTTCCCCTCTCACCTGAAGAAATGAATTTCTTTCTGGGATCGGGAAGAGTTTTTGAAACCCAAACAAATAGGCTCTTGCATGGTCTGGATTTAGAATAAAGTCCCTCCAATTGTAGGCATGATCCCTTCTCCCATATTCTGCATAGATTTCAAAATTCGCTTTGGGAACCACATACCTCATGGATAAGGAGACCTGTTGATCCTGCCCTCTTCCGTCATAGGTAATTGAATTACCATTTTCAAACAATGTTTTCTTTTGAAAAACCTCAAAGACAGGGAAATAATCTTTAAAAGAATCCCCCATGTACTTACTATATTGATGAAAAGTTCTACTGAACCCTAAAAAGAAATTCTTTAAAAAGAGGGGTTATAATTTATTTTTAATCCATTCAAATAGCGCCAATCCCCATCAAATCTCCGGAAGTACCTTCTATTTAACACCTCGTTTTGAGAAGGAAACAATCCCGAATCTTCGAGTCTCCCCATAATTACCTGCATTTCAAAATTCCCGACCACCGTCTTGAGAGGTCTTCGAGTGGATAAGGACAAATGAGGAAATCCTTCAGAATTATCCGAGAAAATCAGGGAATTAAATTGGCCTGGCCCCCACCATATGTTTTGGGTGGAAACACCCAGAGCCATAGGCCCCATTAATATATTTACGCTTGACTGGCCCCACCAAAATCTATGAATGGACTCATTCCCAAATCGTTCTGGGTTATCTCCATTATTCCAGTAAAAATACCTGGAATAATTTTCGAAGCCGGAGAACTGAGCCTCAAATCCATCAAATGGCTTGTTTTGGGAATATGAAAATTCTGGTTGGAATTGGATTTCCAAAAACTCAAATCGAGCATAAACACCAGCACTTAAGTAGGTTTGGATACCTACATTGGGCACCAAACCCTTATTCCCCCAACCATAAGGCCTTTTGGTATTAATTTCTGTCGTAGAAATCAGAGGTAATACATTGATACGCTTTTGCGGATTATCAATTTTGGATATCCCTGTAAGTATCTCAGAAACGGTATTGGTTGCTATTGTAGAGTCCCTCCCATCAAAGCGAATGGGCCTTAACGTAAAAGAATGCTTAAGTGGAAATTCTCCCAGTAATTGTTGCCTCCTAAGGTATTCTTCCAATACTGGGAAATCCGCATTCAGGATTTGGGCTTGAACATCTACATAAAAAGAAAAAAGCGTGAACAGGAGTAAAACACCAAATCGTAACTTGGATCGATTTACACCATTTTCAGCTTTTTTAAACATGATTATTTTCGACCAGGTTTTTTACCCAAATAAACACGCATTGATTCATTTGCTTCTACCCACCTTAATCGTTGTTTGATCAGGAAAAAGACGAATTTATCTGAGATCCCATATCCCGATAGGTGATAAACCTGTTGAATATCAGTGAACCTTATTCTGAACTTACCGATTAATTTCAAGATAATTAAGAGTCTGCTTTTTCCTTTGGGTAATCTTCCTCCAAATCGGATGGCTTTCACTTTCATCTCTTCCCAACTTGACCTTGCCGGGTGTTTCAACGACATCAAAGGGCTATAGCTTATTTTGAATCCTGCTTTCACAGCTCGATTGCAAAATTCCGAATCTCCCCCTGTCATTAAAGACGGATTAAAACCACCGATTTTATCTACAACCTCTTTTTTTACCAAAAGGTTAGCAGTAACGCTAAAACTGCCCTGTTCTACATAAAATGCATTGGGGAAGGCAAATGCTTTCTCAAACTTGACGTATTTGTTTTCAAGGTGAGAGAATACTTCGATCTGTCCTCCATATAAAGCTGCCTCTCCCTTTTCAAGAAGGTTTTTGGCTTGGTAAATCCAATCAGGCGCTGGAATACAATCTGAATCGGTAAATAAAACTCCCTCCCCTGTTGCTTCAGTCAACCCTTTATTTCTTGCTGAATAGGAACCTGGGGTAGATTCAGTCAAGAATTTAATTGGAAAAGAAAATTTTTCATTGGGTATGTAATCATCCAAAGGATCATTATTAACGATAATCACCTCAAAGATTGAATCGATATTTTCTTGATGATCCAGCGCTTTGAGGCATAAATTCAAACGTTCCCAATCTTGATAAACAGGAATTATTACACTAATAAACACGCCGCCGGATCTTATTTTTCGCTTTATGAAAGTAGGTTTTCAATACCCCAAAAAAGGTGTAATGCATGAAATAATAAATGGATTTAAAAAGACTTAGGTGTTCAAATTCACGATAAACAATCCATTGGTACTTGGCAGCCTTGAATTTATTCCCTGAAATAGAATCATCCCTTAGCCTGTATTTTGCCAAGGGTTGATTAATACCATAGGCGAAAGGGATTAGCTTCAATATTTTAAGCCAAAGTGCAAAGTCCTGTCTTTTGGATATGATCGGCATATACACTTTCCCTAGCTGTTCTGTATCGTACATGGCTGTCAAACAACCAATGGAGCAGGTTTTTAATAAATCATGGTGATTAACTTTTGCGGGAACCTCATGTTCTCCTACGATGATATCATTCTTGATTTTAAAATAACCTGCAAAAGTAAATGCATGCTTATTTTCCAACATAAACCTCACCTGGGTTTCAAGCTTATTGGGCTCCCAAAGATCATCACTATCTAAAAATGCGATAAACCTGCCTTTCGCCATTTCAATCCCTTTATTTCGACTGACGGCAGCACCTAAATTTTTTGGATTTTCATGCAAATGGATTCTTGCATCCAATTCTGTATAGCGGCTAAGAATATGAATACCATTATCATTAGAATAGTCATCTATCAAGATCAATTCCCAATCAGAGTAGGTCTGAGCAATAATAGACTGTATCGTCTCCTCGATATGAGAGTGGGCATTGTAAACAGGAGTAATTATTGATACAAGCATTATCCTTTATTGATTGAATTGAAACCTATCAAACTTTCTTTGAATGAACTAAAAAAAGAAATAGATTTTTGCGGTTTTAAGTATTGCTTTATTAAAAAAGCCATGCCCAACACTAAATTAAAAGAATAGCCATACAACCTTTTTATAAGCGCTCCTTTACTTTTATAATAGCTTGCATCCAGAATTTTCCCGGAGCTTTCAAGTGGATGCATCACGATATATTCTGGTACAAAATAGATGTTTAGACCTTTATTCATTGCGTCGTTTAAAAAAATGGTTTCTTCCCCACTTGGATAGGAAGCCCCAGGCCAAATCGTTCATCAAACTTAATTCCAGCTTTTTCAAACGTTCAAGCTTGAATACGATTTCTACTGAGGACACGGTGTAAATACTCTTTCGTGTATGTTTAAAAGAACTCTCTGGGTAATTTTTATAATTCTCTCCTGTTGGAGTCAATATTTTGAAGGTAATAATATCGGCATCCGGAAATTCCTGAAAAGCTTTTTTGATTTTAGCGTCAAAATTCTCGCAGAAAGCCACATCATCATCGGCAATTAAACCTAATTCAGCCTTCCCATTTTCCAGGGCCCGGTTTCTGCTCTTTGACAATCCTTTTTCATCAAAGGAAATAAACTCTAAGTTTTCATCCTGGAAGTGGATTCCAGTTTGGTTTTGAGAAATCACCAAAACATCAAATTTTTCCCTTTGAACGAATCTGGCGATGGATTCATTGTGGAAATCAGTACTTGAAAATCCATTTATATTTTGGCAAGTAATACGCTAATGCTTGTGCAGCAATACTCAATATTAATAAAGTTGCAGGCAATCTATGACGAACTGCACCAAGCAAATGAAATTCAAAAAAAGCCGACATACCCACGTAAACTCCAATATAGATCAACCATAAGGAATATTTCTTAATGTTTTTTATGAATGTTAAACATATAAATAACAGGAAAAGCAGATACAGTCCATCCGCAAAATAGGCCAATTTTGTCCAAAATGGGATGAAAATAATTACCGGAAAAGGAGCCAGTAAAAATTGAAAAAACAAGCCTGGAAAATCTAATATTAGGTCCAACCATGTTCTCCAATCCACTTCTGGGTAGGTAACTCCAGATTCAAAATAATTCATACGTTGTACGTTTCTAAACAACGACAAACTCTCAGGTGATATGGGGATATTTAAAATACTGGTGGACAAATAATTCAAGGAAACGAAAAATAATGGAAATAAGACTAAAATAAGACCAATTACCATTTTTCTGCTCAACTTCAGTTGCACTAAATATTGCAACCCTACGATGATAAAAAAATACAAAAGAAGCTGGATCCTAAGAATCCCTGCCAAAATCACTCCCAATATCAGAAAGTAATTGAGTTTGTATTTTCCTGTCATTCCGTAAAAGAATAACCCCAAGGCCAGGACAAAATAACTCTCTCGAAGTGGCGTGAAAGAGTAAACCACTATGGAAGGGGCCAATGCAGCAAGTATTAAATAAAACCGCTGAACCCACACATCCTGAATTCCATAGGTTCGATTAAATGCCCCCGCCAAGAAAATCAGTCCAAGTTGGAAGAATAAAATATTGAATAAGAAATAATTAAATATGGATTTCAGTGAAATCAAATAGATTGGAATGGCTAGAAATTTATAGCCTATTTTCACCCCTATCGATTGATTGTGTGGGGTTACACCGGTCTCTAAAATCCTGGTAAATAGATTCGTATCAGGGAAATAAGGAATCAGTTTGATTTTAAAATCAACTAAGCCGATAGCAAGATAAAAAAGCAGCAGACCAAGAAAATGGAGGTTGATATACTTATTGTCTGAAATTAAAATCCTTTTGGCAAACGTCGTCAGGATTAAATAAACCAAAACGAAGTAAATGGGCAAAGTAATTAAATGCCAAAACTCAATATTTTCATAATAGGCTTTCAATGGTTCAACTTCTTTCGGATTGAGTAAGCATATTTTTTGAAAACCATAAAACTCAAATACTTTCTAAATCGGCTGGAATTGGTCATCCAAGTTCCATAAACCCAAACCAGAAAGCTGAATTCATTAGCTAGTTTAAGCGACTTCGAATCCTCAAGATTCGCTTGCATAAGGTTTTTAAGCATCTTTACATCCTCTAAGCCAAACACTTCCTCAAACCTGAATAACAAATAAATAAATAATCCCTGGACCCGTAGATAGTCTTTAGGGGGCAATACCGACTTCAATTCAGTGGCAAAAGCAAGCCCTTGATTCAATATAAACCTCCGTTTTTCTTTGGTGACTTTTTGATGAAACTCGGATTTCCGGTAATAGGATGTAACAGGTGCAACATCATCCAGTTTGAACTTGATGGCAGGAACTGATAATGCTCTTACATGGATATCCACATCCTGAAACCTCAACAATCGTTCGTTAAACCCATTTATTTTGGTGAAAAACTCTTTCTTCCAAATCCCACTACTGGTATGCCATGGAATCATGTATTCCAAAAACATGTTCCGGTATTCAATAGCAGATAAATGGATATTGAGGTTTGGGAAAAGGGGAGTTGCCTGATCTATATCTTTCGTAAAATGGGCTGTCGAATGAATTACTAAATCTTCATCAGCTATTGAATTCACTCTATGTTCAAGGCAATTTTTACTCAGTAAATCATCCGCATCAAGAAATATCAGATATTCTCCAGAACTCTTTAGGACTCCGAAATTCCTACATGAATTGGCACCTTTGGGAAGTTCACTAGGCCTATTTAACAGTCTGAAACGATCATCTCTATCCACATAAGCCTGAGCCTTACTCACGGTACCATCCTTGGAGCCGTCATCTACTACGACACACTCCCAATTGGAATAGGTTTGTTGGAGAATAGACTCTAATGTGTCAGCAATTAACCGTTCGTTGTTGAAACAGGGTACAACTACAGATACTTTCAAATCAGGCTTCAATTTCTTGATGTAGCTTGATGTATTGCTTGATGTAAAGAATAAAAATGAAAATCAGCCCAAAAACAAAACCTAAGGTGATGCTGAATGCCAAAGTCAATGGTAGGTTTGGAGCAATAGGCCTATTTGGTATAATAGGGGGTTCAATCTCCGTAAATATGGGCTTTTGATTGTTTAGTTCAATTTTTGAGGTTTCTAACTCTTTTGCGATGGTTCTATATAATTCAAACTTTAGGTTATATTCCGAATTTAAGTTTTGCTCTATGGCTTTCATACTTTCCAAAAACAAGCCTTGATTCCTTTCCCTAAAAGTGGTCAAGGCGTTTTGAGCTTCTTTAAAACCCTCCTCGCTTTTTTGGTATTGAACTTCTAAATATTGAACCTGACTTTTTTGCTTTTCTTGAAGATATCTAGTGGAATATTCTACTAATAAATCTTTTACCATTTTGGAAAATTGGAATGCCAAATTTGGTTCTGGCATGGTAGTAGAAATGATTAACAACCTACCCTCAGAACTTGCAGTGATCCGCTCAGAAATTCGATACAAAACATACATCTCCATCGGTTCATACTTTGTTCTGTTTTCCATTTTGATAGAGTCTCTATCACTATCATTTACTTGAATACCTGGTTTAAAAACTGAAAGCGGGCTTTTTAAAAACTTGTAAATTTCATTATCAGGCCTTGTTTCCACGAAATATTTGAAAAGAGAAACTGAATCTGGATAGATTTCAGATTTAATTTTTGAATTCATCAAATCCTCCAAAAATGGCTTGCTCTGCAAGATCATAGGATATAGTGCAGGATCCAAGGTGGCCAATTCCGCTGAGGAACCCGGAACGGCAAATCCTGCCACCTGTGCCAAGGACCCTAGACCTCCGGCAGAACTGGTGTTTTGGCTTTCTACTAATAAAATCGTCTCTGAAGAAAATGAGGTTGGAGTAGAAATATAATAAGCAAGCCCTATCAGTATAAAGATTACAATGGTAGCTATCAGTACTTTCAACTTAGCTTTACCTAATTTCACTAAGTTGAGAAGTGTAAAATCATTTTTTAGCAGGATAGTATTTAGTTGATTTTTCATAGAATAAAATTCTGATTTACGAAATCCTGATCTTTTTGAACATGTCTTTTCATTCTCTTTCTGCTTTTTTATGACCCAAGTCCAATTTCAACATTTCCTTCATCCCAATGCATTCTACATACCAGGTGGCAAAAAACAGCTTAGTTTTTTCTGATAAACTTAGATTAGGATAACCAAAGATAGAAACATGAGGCCTGATAAAATGTAGTCCGAAAAGGAGTTTTTGCTTCGGAGTATAGAATTTATAAAATCTGGAATACATACCTCCAATCGTCCTTTTCTTTTTCTTAATTAGTTCATGTAGATTTTTTCTAGAAGGGTGAGCCACTACCACATCATGACCATATCCCATTTTGAATCCACCGTCTGTTGCCCGCTTTGTCCATTCAAAATCACCCCCAGACATCAGTGTTTCATTAAACTTCCCGATTGTTTCTATGACTGATTTTTTACAGATCAAGTTGGCAGTCACGCTTTGACCTTTTTGAGTCACATTTTTAAATTGATTAAAAGAAAAGGCCTGTTCGTAAATAAATGCCAAATGGTTTCCTCCATTGGGTTTAAAAAGCGTCATCCTTCCTCCCACCAGATCAAACCCCTTCTCTATTTCCTTGACCCCATTTTCTAACCAATGGTTGGATGGAAGGCAATCAGAATCAGTAAAGGCAACTAAATCGGACTGAGCTTCAGCTATCCCTTTATTTCTGGCAGCATAAGAGCCTGGTTTGGCTTCTTCCAACACCCTCAAATTGCCTTCAAAAGGCAAATCTGGAATCGGTGATCCAGGCTTATTGTTAATAATCAATACTTCAAACCGGTGTTTTTCAAAGGTCTGTTGATTCAAAGCCTGGAGACAGGCTTTGAGAAGCTCCCAATTCTCATAGGTGGGAATGATCACTGATAGCTCCACCTGTGACATCAAAACTTCAATTTTAAAATCATGCTTGAATAGGAGAACGCAAGCCCCCAAAACTGATTTTTCAAGCTTTTCTTCCAAAGCATGATTATTTCAGGTTTGCAATACTTGAATATATCCTGATTAAACTTTCCTCCAGAATTTGAGCGCAGGGAATCATAAAACCGGAACTTAGAAATCAGGTGCTTTTTTAAATCACCTTCATCGTAGTTGGATTGGATGGAGTTCTCATGCATCCTCCTATAGCAATGGACATGATCAAATACCTCAAACCTTGGTCTGGATAAGATCAGCCTACTATAGAATTCCCGTTCCTGCCTTCTTTCCAATTTTTCGCTGAAATGGATGGGAAACTTCTCCAGGAATTTCCGCTTAAATAGTGGTCCTGGGGTAAGAAAGAAAATTTGATAGGTCAAAAAATCCTGAATGAAGTTATTGGAATGGAGACTGTATTCTGGGGCCAAAAACGCTCCATTTTTGAAAAACTTACCCATCTTGGTAACCACAAAATCAAGTTCTTTTCCTTCACTTAGTAATTCAACTTTTTCCTCGATCATGTTTTGGAGCATCAGATCATCGGAGTCAAAATATTGAATGTATTCTCCCTTTGATTGTTCGAAGCCAAAATTCCTGCAGGCACAGCCTCCTTTTATTCTATCGTTTGGCCTGGAATAAACCCGAAATCTCGGATCCGCTTTGCTGTATTCCTCTAATAGTTTAAAACTGTCATCCGTGGAGTGATCATCTACCAGCACACACTCCCAATCCGTAAAAGTTTGCGCTTTGATCGAATCCAACGTTTCCGAAATCAAGTCAGATCTGTTGTAAACGGGAATAATTATCGAAACCAGAGGGGAATGCACTTCCAAATTTTTAGCTGGACTTGAGTGAGGAAAAGTGTTTTATATCCTTTTTTATCTCACCTTTCAATCCAAGGAGATACATCGCTGCCATTAAAATAAAGGTGATGAAATAATGCAGCCCCAGAACCTCCCTGGACAGGATTCCTATAAGAATCATGGCGACAATGAAAAACCATGTTTTTTTCATGAATGCAAAGACCTCTCGATAATCCAACCCAATGAATCGCTTTAAAATAAAGACTCCAATCACCACTTCTGTGGATTTGTTTATGAGAATTGCGATGGATGCTCCATTGATCCCATAGTAATAGATACCGATGGTGAGCATTGGAATAAAAATAAAAACTGCTTTGAAGAGTTGAAGTTTAAATTCCACATCTGCTCTCCCAATCCCTCTTAATAGCACCGTATAACTATTAGCCATCATATGAATGAGGATGGATAGAGAGATGATTTTCAATGGAAAAACTGCTTCCAGCCATTTTTCTCCAAATCCATACCTGATTACTTCTTCTCCCAACACCACAAAAACTGCCATGATAGGACTGATAATCATACTGTTGTATTTCAATACATTGAGGTAATTTTTCTTGATTTCTACCGGGTTATCCTGGATGGTGGAATAAACAGGAAACATCACCTTATTTATAATTTGAAGTACTTGACTTCTGAACGTATCGGTAAGTATGAATGCAAACGTATAGATACCTAGGTAATAGGCACCCACCCATTTACCTATTAGTAAATAATCGATTTTTGTGATGAGGTTATTGAAAAATTTAGTACCCGTAAAATAGAAGCCGAATCCAAAAATCTTATTGAAATCCTCTTTTTCCCAGATAAATTTTGGAGTCCATTTAGTGGCATGCATAAACAGTGGAATGGCTACAATAAATCCTGCCACTGAATTAAAAACCAAAGACCAATACCCTGCCCCTAAAAGCGCCAACGTAATCGATAATACCCCGGAAAACACATTGGAAATATTACTGATGATGGCCATTTTCTTAAAGTCCATGATCCTGGTCAGCTGAACTTTGTGGATGACAATAATGGAGTTAGAAATAATCCCAACAGACATCACCGGAATGATCTGCAACAAAACGGGTTCCTCGTAAAAACTTGACGCCAATGGAGCCACGATAAAGGCAACAGCCAAATACGTGAGAAGAGACCACCCTAAATTGGTCCAAAATGCGGTGTATAATAGGTTAGGAGTATAATCCGTCTCCTTTTTTGAATCAGTGCTGCCCCAAATCCCAGGTCATTGAACACCTCTACAAAACTGATAAACACGATCGCCATCCCGACTACCCCAAATTCCTCGGGTACCAAGAGTTTTGCTAAAATCAACTTGATGATAAAAGCAAAGGATTTGTTTATGATCAATTGGAGGGCATTCCAAAATACCCCTTTAATTATCTTTTTCTGTCCCAACGCTCCTTGATTTTGCCGGTATTCCTTTGATCACCATTCCTTTTCCAAAAAACTTTTGGTTACCACTGCTCCAGCTCCCACGATTACTTCATCTCCCAATTCTACTCCGGGAAGGATTACTGCCCCAGCTCCAATCCTGCATTTCTTTCCAATTTTTGAGGCACCCAGTAACATGGCCCCGGGACCTATTTCACTGAATTCTCCCACTGTACTTTCATGATGCACACTGGCTCTGGTGTTGATCAGCACACCTGTTCCAATCTGAGTCTTGGGTCCAAGAAAACTGAATGGGAAAACATCAAACTGAAACTGGTGTATATCCTCTTTCAACGATGAACTGCCATGGAGCCCGGTATAGATCCCCCAAGATTCGTCAATAAATGGTATAGCTTTTCTCTATGGATTGGATTACCTACCCCCAGCATGAACCGGGGATCCTTTTGGAAGGCTTCCTTCAATTGCTCCTCTCCACAAATCAAAGTTGGATGCTCCTCCAGATTTTTGTTGGATGGATGTTCATCAAAAAAATGATTTCTGAATCGGAAATACCTTCCTGTATGAGGCAATATTTCAATTCATGGCCATGTCCTCCAGCCCCAGCTATTACCATATATTTATATGTAATAAGACATAGTTATGCCCCTGAGAAAGAACCCAGGGGCAATTAGTATTACTTCGATCCGATATTGTATACCTCAAACCCAAGAGTATTCAAGTATTTTCTATCATAGATATTTCTACCATCGAATATCACTTTGTTTTTTAGGAGTTTGGATACTACATCCCAACTTGGAATTCTGAACTCAGACCATTCGGTCACGAGCAACAAGGCATCGGCATCCACCAATGCATCGTATGAATCCTTACAATACGTCACTTTATCAAACAGGTAATGTTCCTTCGCCTCTTCCATGGCAACGGGGTCGTAAGCCCTCACGCTTGCTCCTGCTGCTCTTAACTCATCAATGATCACCGCTGCCGGTGCTTCCCTCATGTCATCGGTATTGGGCTTAAAGCTCAACCCCCACATGGCAAAAGTCATCCCTGATAAATCTTCTCCAAAATGTGCTTTCACTTTATTGGCCAACACATGCTTCTGGTCATCATTCACATCTTCCACAGCCTGAAGCACTCTCAGATCATATCCATATTGTTTGGCTGTCTTGATGATGGCTTTGACGTCCTTTGGAAAACAGGATCCACCATATCCCACTCCAGGATAAATGAATTTATTTCCAATTCTTGGATCTGTTCCAATTCCTCTTCTAACCATATTGGCATCGGCCCCAACTTTCTCACATAGGTTGGCAATGTCATTCATGAAAGAAATTTTTGTCGCCAACATCGCATTTGCCGCATACTTGGTCATTTCTGCTGAAGGAATATCCATATAGATGATTCGCTCACCACTCAACTGAAACGGCTTATACAAACGCTTCATGATCTCCTCTGCACGGGTATCATCCACCCCGATGACAATTCTATCAGGTTTTAAGAAATCCTCCACGGCAGCTCCCTCTTTCAGGAATTCAGGGTTTGAAGCTACTGCAAAAGGAAGATCAGATCCTCTTTGATCCAAGGCATTTTTGATGGCCCCTCTTACCTTTTCCCCAGTAGTCACTGGCACCGTACTTTTGGTAGCTACCACAATGTAATCTGACATCTTTTGACCAATCTCATCAGCCACTGCCAATACATATTTTAAATCGGCAGAACCATCTTCTCCAGGAGGGGTGCCAACTGCGATAAATGCAACAGATGCACCTTGAATTGCCTCCCCTAAGTCTGTGCTGAAATGTAATCTTCCACTTTTATAGTTCCGAACCACAATTTCTTCTAGACCTGGTTCATAAATGGGCATGATCCCATTCTTTAATTTCTCGATTTTCTTTTGGTCAATGTCCACACAGGTAACTTCGATACCTACGTCAGCAAAACAAGCTCCTGATACCAAGCCTACATAGCCGGTACCAACTACTGCAATTTTCATAAAATTATTCCTTAAATATTAATTTAATAATCGATCAACAAGGATCCCTAACGTTGCTAAACTTGAGGCAAGTCCTATCCAACTTGCTGCACTAAGCCTATTTCTCTGAGGTTTTTTGGGTACTACAATTTCAGCACCAGGTTCCAGCTCAGGGTAAAAATTTATCCCCAAAAAGTTATGCGTCCGTTTGGCATCCCCATTCGCATAAATCACATAGGTTTTAGATTTTCTAGCCTCTTCCGTGAATCCACCTGCTTTTGAAATGTAATTTTTTAAACTATTCTTTTTATTGTATCGGCTGGTAGTAGGTAACAATACCTCTCCTACCATCCTGACTGTTTGTAACTCTTTCGGTACCCGGATGATATCTCCTTCCAATAGGAATAAATCCTCATCTGAACCCGGGTTTTGCATAATTTTCTCCAAGTCAATCCCTACCAGATCCTGCTCTGAGATTCTTACTTGATTGATCGTGGAGTCCAGTGAAATGGTATCTTTTAAATTGGTGGATTCAAACAACTTCATTCTCTCCTGCTCCCTTTCCCTCAAGAGTCGCTCTTGCTCTTTTTGACTTAGCTTGGTGTTGATTCTCTCAAACATCAGTTCCTCGGCTTCATTGATGTTTCGGTTTCTTTCCGGATCCAAATTATCCTTTAGATTTCTTAAAGAGCCTTCCTTGATCTCTTCTTCCGTCGGGCCTTTATAGTACACGGTTCTCCTGATCAAACTAGCGCCCTTTGGATAAGCAAATTGAGTCAATCCACCCGCTCTTTTGATCACGTCAGAAATTCTTTCATCCGCTCCAGAGATTGCAAATTCTCCCGGGTGTACCACCTCTCCCTGCAAGGTAATTAACTGCTCTCTCTCAAAACCAGGACTTCTCCGAATAAAAACGTGATCAAATGGTTTTAAAGGCATGTTCGACTCCTCAGGAGTCAATTCTAAATTAGGATCTATAGACAGAGTGGAAATCTCTGCAATTTTTCCAGAACTAGGGTCTCGAACTCTTCGGGCAATTTCAATAGAGGCGTTGGAGGCGGATTGCAATAATCCTCCGGATCTTAAGATCAGGTCTCCTACCGTCATATTAGAAGCAAATGGATAGGTTCCGGGAAAATTGATTTCTCCGGATATTTTGACATAATATTCTTCTTGAATATCATACCTACTTGGGATAAATAACAAATCCTCGTTTTGGAGGGTAATATCAGGCTTGGTGCCATTTAAAATCCCCGCTAAATCCAAGGATTCGGCAGCAAGCGTCAAATCCGTACTCGTTCTATATAAAGTAGATCTATTGGTAAAGGCCTCTGGTTTCAATCCCTCAGCTTTCTCCACCAATCCTTTCACCGTTAGCTTGCCTTCTTCAAAAGAATATTCTCCAGGACGATTGACAGATCCTGAAATCTGAACTCTATTTACAAATCGATCCAAGGCCTCTCCTATTAGAATTTCATCTCCATCTTGGAGAGGAAAGGTGTTAAATTGACTTGAGGAAACATCAATTACTTTTCGTTCATTATCCTCAATCCTTCTGATGGTCACTCGGTCTTTATAAGCCAAGCTTTCAAAACCTCCTGTATAGATATATAAATCCGTTAAATGCTCTTCGGGCTTCACTTCGAATAATCCCTCCCTCCTAACGGGACCAATCACTTCAACCCTAGCCTGAACAGGTGGAACAATCACCACATCATTATCCTGTAAGGTAATATTTGAACTTTGCTCCCCTTTGGAGAGGAATTCATAGATATCTACTGTCGCTACTAATCTACTGTTTCTGTAAACTTGAATATTTCGAAATGCTCCGTTCTCATTGGGACCACCCGCCGCATACAAGCCGTTGAAAACGGTGGCAAAGGAAGGCAAGGTATAGGTACCGGGTTTCGTCAATTCACCGACCATGGAAACTTTGATGGATCGGATATTCCCCAATCGCAATTGGATGAACGTATTAGGATTTGCACCATTTAGCCCAGAGTATATTCTTCCCAAAGCAGTTTTGATTCTGGCTGTTGCAGCCTCAATGGTGGAGCCTCCTACCTGAATTGGCCCTATATTGGGCAGATAGACTCTTCCTTCTGGAGTCACATTCAAATCGAAAGACTGTTGAGATGCTCCATAAACATCCAGTAATAACTGGTCTCCAGCTCCAATCACATAGGATAAAGGAGTAGGAAGGTTGAGACTTGGAGAAAAATCCAAGTTTTTATTGTGGAATAACTTATATCCAAAAATCTTCTTCTGAACTGGCGTTAAATCATAATAAGGGTCCGATCTTCTAAGGGAGTCAAATACATCATTCTCTCCACCCCCAACTACTGACCTACCAGATCCTAATGGAGTCACACCTTCTGCAGGACTGACAGCCATTTGTAGTTGATTGATCCTCTGCCTCAATTTTGCGGCTTCCACAGCAGGCATGCCCCTTTCTCTCGCCAAGGCTTCCAATTGATTCACCGTCAGCCCATTTGCCTCTGCCCGTTTAAGCAATTGCTCTAACTGAGCATCCGAAAGATTATCTACTTTCAGGTTTTGGATATCCGAAAGATTTTGGGCCTGTACCACTAATCCTATCAAGAAAAACAGGATGGTAAACATAAAAACCCTGATATCTATTGTCTGATATCGCCTTCTTAAAGCATCTGCGATCATTATATTCTGGGTATTAACCATATAGTATTTGCAATAAATTTTCCTAAATCAATTAGCTCCGGCTACAGCTTCGCCCTTTCAGTCACAAATTTGTACTTAGCAATTGAACAATATCTTGTTGCAGGATTTAGATCCCTGCCTCTTTATCAAATAGTACCAAACCTGAAGAAGCTATCCGTTCTCCATGCAAGGTAAATACCACTTTTCTATCAATCAGCTCCTCCACTCTTGTAGTCAGGTGGTTAATATATTCCGCATTTAAGCTTTCACCTGCTACCAACACTTCTATATTCCCGGAATCTCTTCCTTCGGCAATATCTCCAACCAACACCACTTGCTCCACTTCACCCATCCTTTCTAAAATCTGTTCCAACAACTTATCCAATCCCAAGTATTTTCGAATGATCTCCTGGATATTGGAAAAGAAAGGGTGCTTCACATTTGCCTGGTATTCAATTTTATTTTTATCGGTATGCCTTTCCAGTATCCCTGCCTGGGTCAGGTTATTTAATTCCTTTCTAATGGCATTGGTAGATTCCCCAAACTCCTCAGCTAACCCTCTCAAATGGCTATGAGTTTTGGAATTGACAAAAAACTTGACCAAAAGTCTCAGTCTGGTCTTAGAAGTAATTAATGAATCAAGCATAAAAAATCACTTTTCTAGTGAGTAACAAAGGTACTCATTAGTACGAACTGAAAAACAAAATGATTATTTTGAAACACTTGTTGAACTAAGAAACTTAAATGATTAGAAATTTTAACCTCTGTAAATATTATCCGGCTTCTTTTTGAGCATTCTTCTGAACAAACTGCCCGAATAGGCACTAAAGCCTCCTAATAAAAAGCCAATCAAGCCAGTGATTGCGGAAAGGAAAACTCCACTACTTGCCCCCATAATCTCAGCCATTTGATCTGGAAGTGGGCTTCCGGTCATATAACTTAGGTATACGGTATGACCTACCCAGGCAAGTCCCATCCCCAGGCCTCCAGCTAAAAAGGAAACAAATCCCTTCAAACCAAATACAGTGGATAGAATCCCTATCAAAATCATGACGATCCAGTAGGGGAAAAACGGATTGATAAAAACCACAATCAAAGCACTTACTATTGTTAGTGATATAAACCTCATGACGTTACTTTAAAGTAGTTTGAAACAGGACCTCCTCTAAATTTTCCGGGGCTCTCAAATCGAAATTCAAATAGCCCCCTCCGCCCAAATAGGCAACAAATCAGCATAAAATCTACTACCAGGGTTACCTGACTGACCTCCGGGATATACCCCAGAGGCATTAGGAACATCCCCCAGCTCTACGACCATTCTCCAACTGGCCCCATGTCTACCGCTGGTGGCATTCACTATTCCAGATCCTCCTCCAGTAAATACATGGGATTTTGAAAATGAAGTAAACTGTGGGACGAGATGCTGGATGGTGGTATTCTTAAAATTAGCCCAGCCATAATCTCCCTCTTTTGAAATATATTCATTCAATTCTTCCACCATCCGTTCAAATGATGTCCTGACAAGTGTGGTAGCAGTTTCTTTTTCTGAGGTGCCCTTCTTATCAAAAATCGCTCCCTCCGGTTCTTGAATCAATAGCTGGATGGTACGATAACTATTTGGCTTGACTACAGGCACACCAAACTCATCCCACCTCTCCCATATTAGGTCATATAATTGATTCCACCAGACATAATAAACGGTTGGAGCCTTTTGGTTGGGATCCGCATAATAATCCCATTCTTGAAGCTGCTTTAAAAAGGTCTGTACATTTTTCCCTTCAGGGACTTGATCCCCCAGGAGCTTCAACATGGTAGGAAGAACTTCTGATGCCTGCTGGTAATAATCGTCAAACTGCAGTTCTTTCATGTCCTCTACCGTAATTTGATCCATGGCCCGAAGTCTTCCATTAATTCGATGATTTCTGTAATGTTCATAACTATTATCAAAGACATAGTAGGGGTAATTTGAACTTACAGGTCGCTGGTTGGCAGAGGAAACAAAACCTCTTTCAGGATTTAAGGTACTTGGGTTTTGATCGTTCGGAATAAACTGTTGCCATTCCATTCGAGGGTCGGAGCCATCCATCAAAAACTTTCCTTGTTCAGGCCATTTAAGGGCAAATTTCCCTTGTATTCTCATGGCAATATCTCCGGAATTGGAGGCAAAAACGAAGTTTTGGGCAGGGGCTGTAAAATGATCCAATGCCTGATTATAATCTGCATGGCTTTTAGCCTTATTGAGTGATAAAAACGTCTTCTGTTCATTTGAGCCCATATGAACTGTCCACTTCAAGGCAAAATTGACATCCTGCCTTTCCCCGGAAAATTTTTATCATATACAATGGGGCCATAGTGGGTATAGACTACGGTATCCAAAAATCCTCTTTTCCTTTGACCTTGATTTCTTCTATCCGAAATGTGGTTACCCTCCACTCTTCTCCATATTTATATGCTTTTCGGCTTCCATCCCGAAAAGTAATTTGATACCAATCACGAGCATCTTTAGTCGCATTGGTGACTCCCCAGGCAACATCTTCATTAAAACCGGAAATGATGCCTAAGGCCCCGGGAAGTGAAGCTCCTTTTACAGAAAATTCAGGGGTAGTCAATTGCAATGCATACCACAATGAGGGCAGGTTTAGACTAAGGTGTGGGTCGTTTGCTAAAATGGGTTTTCCATTTTTCGTTTTGGCACCGGATACTGCCCAATTATTTGAACCTATTCCTTCTACGGGTTGAGGTAAAGGATCCAGCATCAAGGAATCGGTTGGATATGCCAGCCCTTCAGGCTTTTCAATTGGAATGGGTTCAAAGTCCCAAATCTTTTCTTTTTCGATCACAGGATCAGGTTCCTCCGGAAAATCAGGATAAAGTTTGGCCAACATCTCTGCCCCTAAAATCTTGCGAAGGTTGGTGTATTCTAAATCCCGATCACCCACCAACATGTCAGACATGTATTTTAAGAGCAATAAGGTTTTATAAGGAGTCCATTCCTCAGGTCGATAATTCAATATTTTGTATTCCACAGGAAGTTCCCCTGGACTTAAATCATGAATATATTGATTCACTCCTTGGGCGTAAGCCTCAATGTATGCTAAAGTTTCAGGGTCATTTGCTTTCAAATATTCCAAACCTAGCTCTGCTCCATAACCAAGTCCTTTTCTTCTGGTCATTCGATCTAGGTCTAATGCGATATCCCCAACAATCTCAGATAGCCTTCCAGCGGCAGCTCTGGTCTGGAATTCCATTTGCCAAAGCCGATGCTTGGCGGTAATGTATCCCTGGGCTTGATATAAATCCTTGGAGTTCTGGGCAAAAATGTGGGGGATCAGGTGTTGATCATAAATTACCTGAACAGGCGCACTTAATCCTGGAAGCGAAATTTCAGATGCTGCTTTTTCATCCTCACTGATCATATTTTGCCAAAATCCATGATAAGGGTCCAGCAGTGGTGCAATCGGGGGAATTGGGCCAATAGGTCTTGAAATATAGATAGCCAAAGCGATGCTGATCCCGAGAACAAAAAGGAAGGAAAAATATTTCATGTGTCTTAAAACAAGGAACCTGAATAGGATGAGGGGGAATCAAATTACACGATATACCAAAGAGGTAACATGGAGCGAATTTAACCCATTCTTTCATAATCTCTATACTTGAAATCAAGTTTTGACATCTATCAAAAAAAGCCCTCAATGATGAATTGAGAGCTTTGGATCTAGTGATTATGGTTTGGATCTAGTGATTATTGTTTGGACCTAGTGATTATTGTTTGGATCTATTGATTATTCTATTGAATGGTGATGGGAAGCTTTAATTTTTCCCAACGGATCACTAATCCAGGATTTTCTAAATCAATAGATAAACGTTCTTGTGAATTTTGTTCCCAAATTGGGTCAACTTTCACCCTTAATACATCATTATCCTCATCATACTGAAAATGGCCATGTTCCAAATCCCACTCAGAATTGAAGATGACAGTCCAGGAAGCGTTTTCTTTTGGAATTGTAAAAAGTGAATATTTTCCAGCTTTCAACAACTCTCCTTCCACGGTCATATCCTCAGTCAACTCTACATAGGTAGCCTCGTTGGCCCCAGTTCGCCAAACCACATTATAGGGAACCAAATCTCCCCATAATACGCGCCCTTTGACTGCAGGGGAACCATAATGTACCTTAAAGGCTTTTCCTGATACCGTTCCATCTTTCACTTCAAGTGGACTGGGCCTATTCTCTACTTCCTCTGATTCAGAATCCGAATCAGACAACGCAGACTTTTCAATGGACTCAGAGGATTTTGGATCACATGAAGTAAATAGAAGGGTAGCAATCGCTGATACCCAAATTAAGTATTGTATTTTCATGATATAGAGATTTCTCTTTCAAATAAATAATTAACTTCTTCCTTACAAAATTCCAGCCTATCTTAATTTAAACGACAATTTTCATACCCATGAGGGTCAAGCAACTAATTTTTCAACAGTTAACCCAATTTACCGTATTACAGACGAAAAAGGCCAAGAATTTGTTAAAACAAATTAAACCCTTCAGATATTCTGATTTTCAATTTTGACTCATTTAATTTGAAGTCCACTTCGATTACCTATGAAATACCTCTCAGGACTCATCTTTTGCCTTTCACTGATTTTATTTTTAAGTGTATATGTTTCACCCGAATATTTCCCCTACGTTGGCTTACTACCTTTCTTTATCCCCATCATTTGGTTAGTCAACCTATTCCTGTTTTTTATCTTTCTTTTGTCATGGAAAAAATGGGCTTGGTTTCATGTTGCAGCCCTATTGATTGGCTACAAATTCGCTCTGATTACACTTCAGTTCCATCCGAAAAATGAAGATTCCCAAGGGCTTAAGGTGCTTACTTACAATGCCCATAATTTTGATTTCAAAAGGGATGCGGAAGGCAAAATAGATCAAAATGTTTTCACCTGGTTGAATGAACATCCAGCGGACATCAAGGTTTTTCAGGAGTTTTACCAGGATTATACCTCTGCTTCCAGAAATGCCATAAAGCTGCTGGGCAAAGACAATGGTTTTTATTCCTTCTACCACCCTGTGGATGGAAACCCTGAAAAACGGTCCATTGGCCTGGCGATTTTCAGTAGATACCCGATCATCCATGAAGGAAAAGTCTTTGATAGAAGTGGAACAAACGGGGCAATTTTTGCCGATGTTTTGGTGGATAGCGATACGATCAGGATATATAACGCACATTTGGAATCCATGAGAATCGATTCGGATGGGTTGGAAAATCTGGAAGGGGTAAAGGAAAACTACCGACAAACACTGGGAAAACTTCATAGGGGCAGCTTGGAACGGAGCAAGCAATTAGGGGTATTGGTGGAACATCTAAAAAACAGCCCCCACCCGATTATCTTAATGGGTGATTTGAATGAAATCCCCTATTCCTATACGTATTTTAAACTTGGGGAGAATTTGGACAATGCATTTGAAAAAGCGGGCAGAGGCTTTGGCTTCACGTATAATAAAGTTTTGTTCTTTTTACGAATAGATCACATCTTTTCCTCTCCTAATCTAAAAGCCATCGAGTTTAAAACACATAGGGAGGTGGATTATTCAGATCATTATCCAATATCAGCTACCTTCTCAACCGGAACCTCACCGGATTAATTTCCTAGCTTTTTTCTCCCAAACTTTTTTCATGGGTAGCAATAAAACAGGAAGTAGCAGTAGGTCTGATAAAAGTGCAACAATCAAGGAAGCTGCGATCAATAATCCTGTGAAATGAGTCACTCCAAAATCACTGGCGATTAAAAGTCCAAACCCCATCACCAAAATCAGGGTGGTCAAAACAATGGCTCTTCCCGTTTCCATCACTGTTCTTTTCATCGCATAAATCAAACTTTTACCTTTCCCCAATTCAAATCTTAGCCTGGTCATGAAATGAATACTGTCATCCACGGCGATTCCAAAGGCCACTGTAAACAGAATTGCTGTGGTCAACTTAAATTCTATCCCAAGCAAAATCATCATTCCAAGCATCCATATCAGTGGGATCACATTGGGTATCAATAGAATCAAAGATATTCTCCAGGACCTAAATAAGATCCCTGCAATCAGGCCTACCACTAAAAAAGCAACTCCCAGCCCTTTAGCCATTTGAATGGTTACAGATTGATGCCCATGATCTATCAGATAGGCGGTACCTGTCCATTGAATTGTCAATAATTGAGGGTCAATTTCTTGACTTACAAATTCTTCAAACGCTGCTCGGATTTGGGCCATTTTATAGGACCCAAAATCAGGTGACCTCCCACTGATTCGCCCCTCCTGATGATCATTGACTAATAGTTTGAAGTTTATTTCCTCCCCTGCTCTTTCCAGATACCTGCCCATTCTCTGAAATTGTCCAGGAGAAGGAAAAACAAATGCCTTGGCGCTTCCTTGGTTTTGTGCCTGATTGATGGTTTTCACCAATGTCAAAGGGGAAAGAAATTGATCGGTACCTGTAAGCTCCGTCAGTTTGGATTCCATTTTTTCAAGTGCCTCTAATACCTGGTAATCCATCAGGGAGGAGGCCTCTGGGCCTGCTTTTAAATAGATTTCCAATGGATTGGACCCTCCATATTGCTCATCAAAATAGTGGACATCTTGTTTTATGGGATGGTTTTCAGGCAGATTATCCAAGAGATATCCGTTCACATGAATCTTTGATCCTCCCCAAATACTTATGAGACTGACCAGTAAGAAAACCATCAAAATCCATTTCCTTTTTTTAGGACCTCAATAAATAATCCTCTCAAAAATTTGGGGGAAATGAATTTTTCTGTTCCGGGATTTGGCTGGATGCTACTTAGATATAATAAACCGGGGGTCAATAAAATCAATGCTCCAAATACGACCAACACCCCAATCCCAGTACTGATCCCGAATGATTTTAAGGCAGGAATGGTCGTGAAGTATAAGGAGATAAATCCCAATGAAGTGGTCAAAATAGTCAACCAGACTGGGATAAAGAGCTCTTTAAAAACTCCTTGAACCGATTTTTCCACCTGGACGCCTTGACGGACTTTTTGGTTCAAGTGTGAAACAAAATGGATGAAAGCACTCAAGCCTACAATCAAAAAAATCGTCGGTTGCATCACGGACATCACATCTAGTGCCTTTCCGAAATAAAGCATCAGGGCAAAAGACCAGAGAGTTCCTACCAGTAACACCACACAGGGAATCCAAATGGACCAAAATGTCCTGAAAATAAAGAAAAGCATTCCAAGGATCAGCACGATGGAAGCACCAAAAAACATCCCGAATTCTTTTTGCATCAAACGGATAAAATCCCCTTGGGCTTGAATTTTACCTGCAATGGCCTTGGGTTGGATTCCAGCTTGTTGAAATACTCCTTTGATCTCGGAATAGAGCCTGTCCCCATTTTCCTTACTGATGTTTTGAGCGTTCTTTACCCATAGCAAAAGGGATTTTCCATCTTTTGAAATCAATTGAGATCTATAAATCCCTAAGTCCGAAGAAGATTTCGACAATTGGGTTTCTGTTTCCCATTGCAATACTTTCTCTTTTCTTAAGCCAAATAGGCCGATGATGGGCTTTTCTAGGTTTAGAATCGATAGGACGGTATCTACTCCTTCCAAGTCCTTCATCTTGCTTTGAATAGACCAGATGGATTCCAAAAATTGCTTTTCCAATAAATCTCCTTTCGGATTTTCAAACGCGATCAGCAAATAGTCATTGTCGTTTTCAAACTTCTTTTTATAGGCTTCATAAAACTCCAAGTCTTCATTGTTTTGAGGAAAAAATTGTTCAAAATCATAATTAAAGCTGATTTTAGGAGGAAAGATTAAAATCAAAACAGTAATTAAAATCCCAATACCCAGTGATATAAATGAAGTTGATTGATGGAACATGTGAATAATTAAGTCTTTACCATTAGACCTCTAGCACTTAATAATACAAGATAACTCTGATCTTTGTTAAAGATTGTTCCTTTTCTTGGTCGAACTGACTAAATTGCGGGCAAAGAAATCTCCCAAAATCCATGAAGCAATACCACGATTTAATGAGAAAAATCCTTGAAGAAGGAACTCAAAAAGGCGATAGAACCGGTACAGGAACCAGAAGTATTTTTGGTCATCAGATGCGTTTTGATTTATCTGAAGGATTCCCTTTAGTCACTACCAAAAAACTTCATTTGAGATCTATCATTGTGGAATTGTTATGGTTTTTAAGAGGAGATTCCAACATTGGCTATTTGAAAGAAAACAAAGTCTCTATTTGGGATGAATGGGCTGATGAAAATGGGGATTTGGGTCCTGTATATGGATACCAATGGAGACATTGGCCTGATGGAAAAGGGGGAGAAATTGATCAAATCAAAAATTTGATCCATCAGATCAAAACCAAGCCGGATAGTAGAAGGCATATTGTCAGTGCCTGGAATGTTGCCGATGTGGACCAAATGGCGCTACCACCTTGTCATACCATCTTCCAATTCTATGTAGCCGATGGGAAACTCTCTTGCCAATTGTACCAAAGAAGTGCTGATGTGTTTTTGGGTGTTCCTTTCAATATTGCCTCTTATGCGTTGTTTACCATGATGATCGCTCAAGTCTGTGACCTGAAGCTGGGAGATTTTGTTCATACGTTTGGTGATGCTCATTTGTATTCCAATCATATTGAGCAGGCAGAATTACAATTAAGTAGGGAGCTAAGACCACTTCCTTCCATGAAAATCAATCCGGAAGTAAAAAACATATTCTCATTTAAATTAGAAGATTTTGAATTAGTGGGATATGATCCACATCCACATATCAAAGCGGCCGTGGCTGTGTAGCATCCTGAGAATTCTTATTACTTTGATACGCATTAAAAAAGCCCTTGGGAAAAATCTTCTCAAGGGCTTTTTGCATTACTCAAGTATTGAAAGGAACTCATCCAATTCGGTTTGATTTTTCCAAATGAGTGTATGGGAATGTCCAAAATGACTGAAAAACACAGCGTACTCATTCGCCTTGATACAATGGGCAGTTTCTGAGTTTCCCTCCAGATTATATTTTTCAAGGAAGCTGTTCATAAATTGACGGTGAAAATCACCATAATCATATTTTCTGGTGAAAATCGCAAAGGTTTCCCCATCTACATGGTAGGCATAGATGCTCACCGAGCGATGTTGATGTTTGGTCACATATCGCTTCACCAGGTAGTTGTTATGATTCACCCTAAAGGTGGCTTCATGGGTAGGTATCAATTGCTCCACTGAAAAATTTTTCTTTTCCCAACAAGGCTTCAAATCAACCTGTTTTAAAGATTGAATGGGGGATTTAAGAAGCTCATGCTTGATACTTTTTAAAGGTGCCAAAGGATCTAATGTTGAAAACCTTTTTTGACATGCCAGCTTGATCTCTATTTCCCCTAAGGTTAACTTTTTGATCTTATAGCCGGTGACAATGGATTTAATTTTGTTGTACATGAAAAGTATATGATCAAATAGGTAATTGAATTATCCATAAATATAAATTAAAAAGTACTTAATATCATTAAAAATGTAATTTAAAAACTAACAGCTTGTTAATTAAGGGTAAAAAAAGGGTCTGGACTAAACCCAGACCCTTCATATCAACGGATCTTTTTCTAGTTAATTGTCACTCAGTTCATATTTGAGTGTTTTCCCTTTCTCTACAGCAGGAAGCCCTTCGGTCATCCACAAAGGAGCAGGAGCTCCTTTCAGGTAATGATCAAAGAATTGGCTTAATCTCATAGATAAATCCTTGCGATTTCTACGATTGACCAAATTGTGGTCCTCCCCGTTGTATTGTAATAACCAAGCAGGTTTACTTAACCGCTTTAATGCCATAAACATTTCTATCCCTTGATACCATGGAACGGCTCCATCTTCATCATTATGCATGATCAATACAGGAGTTTCTACTCTATCCATAAAAAACAATGGTGAATTCTCTATGTAATAAAGAGGCTTCTGCCATAAGGTACCACCGATTCTTGACTGGGTCTGTTCATACTGAAACATCCTACTCATTCCGGTACCCCAACGGATCCCACCATAGGCAGAAGTCATGTTGACTACTGGTGCTCCAGCTCCCGCAGCCTTGAACATATTGGTCTGTGTAATTAAATAGGCTACTTGATACCCACCCCAACTCTGACCTTGAATGGCCATATTATCTGCATCAACAAATCCTTTTGCAACGACTGTCTGGACTCCAGGAATGATACAGTTATAGGCACTTGGTCCTGGTAATCCCAACTCATATTTGATATCTGGAACAAACACCACATATTCATTGCTTACAAAATAGGGAATGTTGATGGTGGAAGCACTAGGAGCTGGCGATCGATAGGAATATAGCCCATCACTACTTCTTTCATAAAAATAGACCATCATCGGATACTTCTTGGTAGGATCAAAGTTTTCAGGTTTGAACAAGATCCCTTGAAGTGGGGTGCCATCATTTGCTAAATAAGAAACCAATTCTGAAGTACCCCAATTAATAGTAGCCTGCTGGGGATTCAGGTCAGATGCCTTGGTTAGATTTTGGAAGGTCAAATCTGTTAGATAAACATCCGGATTTTCCACATAGGTAGATTTTCTTACCAATACCTCCTCAGAATTTTTGGCCTTTGTCAAGCCATAATAACGATTTGGAGTAAAAATCAGCTTTTGGGTGCAGTCTTCGCTTCTATTCTTGTCGTGAAATACCCGGATTCCTTGGTCATCTCATGGAAGGCATTTAAGATCAACGGTTCTTCCGGGTCAATACTCAATACCTCTCTGTCAAGAACCTCCACTCGAAATTCAATTTTGTTCTTTCTTCCTTCTCCCAATGTAATCCTGGATGCGGCCCCTGGATTTTTTGGATCAATTTTCCAGATATCATAGCGGTCATTTACCAAAATAGCCTCATCCTCATCCAACCAACCGCTAGTACCATAACTTCCAGGATTCGATGGGGAATCATGGAGTTCTTCATAGAAAGGCACATCAAGTCCAGCAGTCAAATTGATTTTTTCTTCATTCTGAATATCATAAGCTACCCATGCACTATCTCTACCTGCATACCAATAAACATACTTCCCCCAGGAGAAATACTGGGGAAACCACTTACATCTTTTTCAATGAGTTTTCTGGAACCATCTTTGAAATCAACTAAATAAACATCCCTGCCAATTTGAATATCCCAGCTGTAATTCCTTTCATAGGGAGCATTGGTAGTCCCTAACCCAACCTCTCTTGTAACTTTATTCTCCAAGGAAACATCTTGTAAATCAGGAGTTTCTAATTGAGCTATTTTTCCGAATTCAAATCCATGGTGGCCAAATAAGACCTGCTTTCCTCCCTGGATTTTCTCCTAAGTTGCATGGGCTGAATTTGCGAATCCTGCCATCCCCAAATATCCAACCTTGGTCTTTCATCATCCAAAATGGTACTATCCTCTTCATAGGGGTAATCGATATACTCTGGAGCCGTCCCAAAAAATATTCTGGATTCATCTTCAGAAAACTTCAACGAACCATTTTCACTGATCCTGCCGTTTTCTAAAATACCATCAGTATGCTCATCGGCGATTTGACTCAGGCTCTTATTCTCAATATCATAAAGCTGAAGTTGATAATGAGGTTTTTAGCTTTTGTGGAATCATCTGAAGTCAGGAATGCCAAATATTTTGACTGGGGAGAAAACTTATTCATGGTATAGGAGGTCATCCCCTGATGAATTTCCTGACTTTCCCCGTGGCTAAGTTCAAAATATGAATTGCAGCATTGTCTAAAGTATCTTCCTCTGCCAATTCAAAATGAAAATAATCCCCATTTGGTGCAAACCCATAAGACTTTACACGTTCAAATTCAAATGACTGATCCCCACTAAGACTTCGGACAAGCAGCTTCGTACCATCTGTCTTTTTTGGTTTTTCTGCTTTCGAGGTGGAGTCCGCGGGGTCTTTCTTCGCAGGTTTTTCTTTTTCAAAGAGTATGGCCACCCAGCTGCCTTTTTCGCTTGGAGTATCAAAGGACTTTACCCTGGCATATTTTTCCAGTTCTCCAGTGCTCATTTCATAAATAAAAAGGCTGTCGGTAGGCATATCCTCCTTTTTTGTCTTTTTCACTTTGAGCAAATGAACAGTATCCTCTTGAGGAAGGATTTTCCCTACCACGAACTGATCGTCGGCGGTGAAACTAAAGGAGGTGCCTCTTGGGATGACATATTTGTTACCCGGATTTTTAAAGGGAAAAATTTCAATTCTCCCATCCCCTTCCTGTGGAGAAATCTGATAGCTTACCCAACGTCCATCCTTGGTGATTTTTTCTGATCTGAGACTTTCCCAGCCATCGTAGTCCTGATGCGTCAAGGATCTTTTCTGTTGAGCCTCCAGATGGTTGATAAGGCCCACAAAAAAGAAACAAATCACTACTGTTTTTTTTAACATAGTTGCTTATTTTAAAGTAAATTCTTTCTCAAAATACCCTCCTCTCGTAGAGGACAATCTAATTTTCCCGGAAACTTCTTCGGTTGTTTCCACTTTCACTTTGAAAGTGGCTGATTTCTTCTCCCCTACACCAGTATATCCCGCATAAATAGTTTTATCATACAATTCAGGAGTAATGATTTTAACCTTTGCATGCTCATACCCTTCGGTCAATTCTTTTTCAAAGCTCAGGGACACCCGATCTTCCTGAACAATTTTGACCAATTTAGCCTGCTCTAGGGCCACAGGCAGACTTCCTGTATTCTCCCAATTCAGCGTGATTTCAAACTCTCCATCTCCTAAATCAGTGACCTCCACCGAAGAAACCGTCAACTCGGGCAGCTTCTTGGCCATGGCAAGATTAAATAGGGCCTGCTTTTTGGCCCAATTTTCCAATTGCCAGGTAGGTCCGTTTTGTCCAAAGAATTTTGGGTGAAATCCACCAATTTCCACTTCACCCAATTCAGGGTGCTGGAAAGGTGTCCAAGATTTAAATCCTTTGCCTCCGTTTTCTTCCTCATCCCATCTGAGACCATCAAAATCATCATAGATGCCATCTCCATTGTAATCCTTCATCGCTCCGTTATTCCAAAGCTCATCCCCATACCAGATACTTCCATAATAGAAGTATCCAAAATCTGGTCCGTGACCAAACAAGGGGCTTGGTTTTAAGGGATCGCCGGTCATGCTATTCACTTTGTATCGAGTGGCATAGGTTTCATACACATCTCCGGCCCATGGATAGGCAGTAAAAGACAATCCTAATTCATCCATTTCCTTATAAATCTCCAAATCTTCCGGATACATCCTTTCTTCTGCCTTAGAAGTAGATGGGGCTCTCAAATGCATAGGAACTCTTGTATCCATCGAATTGACCACTGAGATATTTGGATGGCTCAACATCCATAATACGGTATATCTGGATTCCAGCTCACTCATGGGGTATTCTCCAGCTCCATATTGGGTATACCCGCGACCTGTTAAATCTCCACCAATATCCGGCCTCCAGTTTTCTGGGTAATTCCTGTGTAAGTCCAAACCACCGATGCCATCTTCATTATAGGAACCATCTCCATCATTATCGAAGCCCTCCGTATACACCAAGTATTCACCTTTCCCTGGAAAAGTCCTTTTCATTAGCTTTTGACTAGGGTCTTCAGGATCAACAATGAAATTGGCCTTCTTCTTCTCCTCTTTTGTAACTGCCTTTTTCCTCATTTGATAAATAATGCCATCTCCGTCCAAGTCTTCTTCGGGATCCTCGTCAATCAATCCATCCCGATCATTATCATGAGGTTTAACTGTGCTCCTATTTCTTTGTTCAGTTCTTAAGTAAAGATTGGATCCATCCGGATTGTTTTGTGGACGCAGGTAAATTGCCTTGGTATTTACCAGTTTTGTGATCTCTGGATCAGTGCCATAATTCTCAAGGATGTGTTGGGTCAGCCAAAGGATAGACTCACTGGAGGTGATTTCACCAGAATGTCTTCCTCCTTCAAAATAAGCTGCAGGCTTGTCAGTATCTTTCCCAGTTTCCTTGTTGGTAATCGTCATTTGAAGAATGGGTCTTCCCTCAAAGGATTTCCCCACTTCATATACATCTACAATTTCCGGGTATTGTTCAGCCCAGGTAGTATACCAATGATACATCACATCTACCGTGTGGTATTGGTCAAATGTCAATTCCTCTCCTGGCGTATATTGAACTTCTGGGAAGGTGAATTTTTAAAAAACGAAGGCCCGTGCCGCTCTCCTGAAACCGTATAAAACTTGGATTTGGAATTTTCTTCTGGAAAAATTTTGTCTGGAACAAATGATTTTACCTGGGAAAATGAAGCATTTGCAGCCAAAGCAAAGCAGATAATCAGTAACGTTTTTTTCATTTGGTCTATGGTTGGTTATCTCAAAATAAATAGAGTAGAGATAAACCACCCAACCGCTCAAAAAAAGCCTGACTTATTTGAAGGATATCTATTTTCGAATGGTCAATTCAAAGACTTCAGGATTATAATAGGCATAGCCAGGTACCGGTTTGCAATCAGGAAGTTTGCGAAGCATGTGATCCAATCGCTCTTTTAGCCCATGATCCACCTCCCTAAAATCTCAAAACCACTTAATCTCCCTTTTGAATTGATCTGAAGCAATACTTTTACTTCCTCTAAAGCAGCTGATTTTTTTGTCCTAAATAGAAAAGGTGAATAACTATCTATCATATCCAAAGTATACTCTGGCCAAGTCCAATGTGAATTTAAATTCCGGGCAACATTTTCCTCTATCATCGTCAGAGGCTCTATCGTTAATTTTTCAGCTTTTAGCCCCTCGGCTTCATGAATATCTTCTTCCAGGTTGCGAAAGCTTAATCGATTATACTGAATGTAATTGATTCTGGTATCCGGGAAGTCTCCGGAATTCTGTGCTTTTAATTCACCACTGGTTAATGGAAACAGGATGGTAAGCCCTAAAAGGACCATAGAAGAAAAATCTGAAAAATCACTTTTGAGTTCATAGCTGTAAGATATCCAACAAAAATACATCAATAAAACTTTCAAATGCAATTTTTTGTATTTTAAATTTTAAAATAGAAACAAAAAAGTCTCGCCATCAGCAAGACCCTTTTCAGAATATAAACCCAAATATAACTTTAGAGATTAAAAGTTTCTAGTTTTTTATGATCGAACATTTGGCTATTCGAAAATCAACCAATTTTAATTTGATCATTCAAGATGAAAACCAAATATTCAACTATTGTTTCATCTAGCTCCCAAAGTAAATAGATTTATCATTCAATTACAAATTGAAAAAAAAATTTTGGTATTTTTTGAAGAACCTCTAATTTACAGGCACATTCATTAACAATCATCTAAATCCAATAACCGAAAATGGATAAAATTTTAGATATCGACAACATAGACCTAAAAATCATCTCCTTATTAAACGAAGATGCGAAGACCCCTTACACGGAAATTGCCAAAAAGTTTTCGTTTCATCCGGTACCGTTCACGTTCGAATGAAGAAGTTGGAAGATATGGGAATTGTGAAAAGTGCCACACTCAACATAGACTTCTCAAAATTAGGATATGACATTTCCGCATTCTTGGGGATCTATCTTGAAAAAGTTCTCTTTATGACAATGTCATTGAAAAATTAAAAACCATTTCTGAAGTAGTAAGTGCTTATTATACTACAGGTAACTATTCCATTTTTGCAAAGATCATCTGTCGTGACACCAATCACTTGCGTTTGGTTTTGGACAATATCCAAAAGGTGGAAGGAATAGACAGAACCGAAACATTAATCGTCTTGGAAGAGAGCATTAACCGACCTATTCAATTCTTCGACAAAGAGAAATAACTCTATTTGGATTAAATCCAAATAAATAAAAATCAGTCTTTTAAGACTTTTCAAAAAAATAAGTGTTGAAAATTCAGCACTTTTTTTTGCTTTTATAGGGCCAAATTGAAGCAAAACACCCCTTTTTATTGAATTATTATATCAATCATAGATTTTTCGAATGATTCTGAACATAATTTTTTCATTATATGTTGTACCTTCGCAGTTAAAATGTAATTAGTCTAAATAACTTAGCTAATATGAGCAAAGACAATCAGATTTTAGAAGAATTTACCTCCAAAGAGTACGAACACGGCTGGTCTGTAAATTTTGAGGCGGATGAAGCCCCTATCGGACTCAATGAAGAAATCATCAAGTGGATTTCTGCCAAGAAGGAAGAACCACAATGGTTGCTTGAATGGAGATTGAAGGCTTTCAAAACCTGGCAAAATATGACTGAGCCCAATTGGGCCAATGTCACCTATCCTAAAATTGACCTTCAGAGCTTACGATATTATTCGGCTCCTAAGCAAAATAATAAACCTAAATCATTAGATGAAGTGGATCCTGAATTGCTTCAGATCTATGAAAGACTAGGAATCAACCTAAATGAGCAAAAGAAACTTCAAGGAATCGCTGTAGATGCGGTTTTGGATTCAGTTTCTGTGGCCACCACGTTCAAGGGTACCTTATCTAAACTTGGTATTATTTTCTGCTCCTTCAGTGAGGCAGTCAAAGAACATCCAGAGCTGGTAAAAAAATACCTGGGTTCTGTGGTTCCAATGACTGACAATTATTACGCAGCACTAAACTCAGCGGTATTTTCCGATGGTTCTTTCTGTTATATTCCTAAAGGGGTAAGATGCCCCATGGAACTCTCTACTTATTTCAGAATTAATGCCGCAAATACCGGTCAGTTTGAAAGAACGTTGATCGTGGCAGAAGATGATTCTTATGTTTCCTACCTAGAGGGTTGTACTGCTCCACAAAGAGACGAAAATCAGCTGCATGCTGCCGTGGTTGAAATTTATGCTTCTAAAAACGCGGAAGTTAAATATTCAACGGTGCAAAACTGGTTCCCAGGTGATAAAGAAGGTAAAGGCGGTATCTACAATTTTGTAACAAAAAGAGGGATATGTGCCGGAGATCATTCTAAAATTTCCTGGACTCAGGTAGAAACTGGATCTGCAGTTACTTGGAAATACCCTTCTTGTATTTTAAAAGGAGATAACTCTATCGGAGAATTTTATTCAGTTGCAGTTACCAATAATTTCCAACAAGCTGATACCGGAACCAAAATGATTCACATTGGTAAAAACACCAAATCACGAATCGTATCCAAAGGTATTTCTGCAGGGAAATCTCAAAACTCTTATAGAGGACAGGTTCAAGTGATGAAGAGGGCAGACAATGCAAGGAATTTCTCTCAATGTGACTCTTTATTAATGGGTGACAAATGTGGGGCTCACACATTCCCTTACATTGACATCAACAACTCAACTGCGAAAGTGGAACATGAGGCGACCACCTCAAAAATTGGAGAGGATCAACTTTTCTATTGTAATCAGCGAGGAATCTCCACTGAAGATGCAGTAGCCCTAATTGTCAACGGTTATGCAAAAGAGGTGTTGAACCAATTGCCAATGGAATTTGCTGTAGAAGCCCAAAAGTTACTTGCTCTTACACTGGAAGGTTCCGTGGGGTAAGTGAGTTTAAAAATTAGAAATTGAAAGATTAAGACGAATATGTTAAGTATAAAAAACCTGCATGCCTCCATCGAAGGAACACCTATTTTGAGAGGTATCAATTTGGAAGTTAAAGCTGGTGAAGTTCATGCGATTATGGGACCAAATGGTTCTGGTAAATCCACATTGGCTTCTGTATTGGCTGGAAGAGAAGAATATGAGGTGACCGAAGGAGAAGTATCTTTCAAAGGAAAAGATCTGTTGGATCTGGCTCCTGAAGATAGAGCGAGAGAAGGAGTATTTCTCGCATTTCAATATCCTGTAGAAATCCCTGGAGTAAGCTCCACTAATTTCCTTAGAACTGCTGTCAACCAAGTAAGGGAATACCGAGGTTTGGAAGCGTTGGATGCAGTGAAGTTCTTGACCATGATGAAGGAAAAGATGAAGTTGGTTGAAATCGACCAAAAACTTCTTAGCAGGTCCTTGAATGAAGGTTTTTCAGGTGGTGAGAAGAAAAGAAATGAAATTTTCCAGATGGCCATGCTTGAACCTACCCTTTCAATTTTGGATGAAACCGATTCAGGCTTGGATATCGATGCATTAAGAATCGTTTCAAATGGAGTGAATCAACTGAAATCCAAGGACAATGCAACCATCGTTGTAACTCACTACCAACGTTTATTGGATTACATCGTACCTGATTTTGTCCACGTGCTTTACAAAGGAAAAATTGTAAAATCCGGCACCAAGGAACTGGCTTTGGAATTGGAAGAAAAAGGCTACGACTGGATTAAAGAAGCCGTAGATTCTGAGGCAACTGTCTGATATTCGCATCAACCCCAAAAACATGAGTACGCTGACTAAGGAAAATCTATTTGAAGGATTTTTGGAATCTTCTTTTGCCGGATTTGAAAAAATCAGGGAAGAAGGTAAAGTCTGCTTCACCAAGCAAGGCCTTCCATCTCTCAAATCAGAAGAATATAAATTTACTTCAATTACCAAAAAGCTGGAGCAATCTCTTACTTCTATTACCGGAGCTAAGCCTTTTGAGGTTAGTCCTGAAGAAGTGAAAGCAGGTATCCCAACGGGATTTGAAGGTTCTGTATTGGTTTTTGCCAATGGACATTTACAACAACACCTGTGCCTGGAGGCTGAAAGTCTAAATTTCGCTCCCCTGAACGAAAAATCTGATGTAGCCATTGGAAGAATTGCAAAGGCTGAAAAAGATCCTTTTGCGGCCTTAAACCAAGCATCTTTCGAGGGCGGAGTTTTTATTTCCATCCCTAAAAAAGAAGTGATGGAAAAGCCTATTCTGTTGCTTTCTTTTAATAAGAGCAATGAGGGCGATGTGATTTCTCCAAGAGTGTGGATTGAAGCAGGTGACTTTGCCGAGGTAACTTTTATTACCCATTCAATCAATAAGAGTGACAAGCCTTATTTTGTCAATAAAGTAGTAGAAATCAAAGGAGGCTTAAACTCACAGATTAGGTACTATAGACTGCAAAATGAAGGAAAGAATGCCATCGAGGTCAGTAATATAGAAACAAACCTCCTTCAGGATTCCCGTTTTACTTCTGTGACGATCTCCCTTTCCGGAGAAATGTTGAGAAATAACCTTTCCCTGAATCTCCTGGGAAGTAATTCAGAAGGAAACATGTATGGAATATATCTTCTGAATGGCAAAACACATGTTGATAATCATACGAATGTGGACCACACCATTCCCCATGCAGAATCCAATGAATTGTATAAAGGAATCTTGGCAGATCAGTCCAGAGGGGTTTTCAATGGTAAAATCTTCGTAAGACAGGATGCTCAAAAAACAATGCGTTCCAACAAAACAATAACATCCTTCTTTCTGAAGATGCAATTGTGAATACCAAACCACAATTGGAGATCTGGGCAGATGATGTGAAATGTTCCCATGGTTGTACTACCGGTCAACTGGATGAGGAGGCTTTGTTTTACCTACAAGCGAGAGGAATCGATAAATTACAAGCGAAAGGATTACTCCTTTATGCATTCGCCGGAGAGGTATTGGAGCATATCCAAAATGACAGCTTTAGAGAGTACTGCATCAACTTGGTACAACATAGGCTTGGGAGTAATTTCTAGTAATTGAATGAGTTTCCCTATTGATAAAATTAGACAACTGTTCCCCATACTTCATCAAGAGGTACATGGGAAGCCTTTGGTCTATTTTGACAATGCAGCGACCACGCAAAAGCCGCAAGCGGTCATTGACTCTTTGAATGGGTATTACCTCCATGACAATGCGAACATTCATAGAGGAGCCCATGCCTTAGCGGATCGATCTACCCGTTATTTTGAGGATACAAGGGTGGCTGTTCAGCATTTTATAAATGCCAAAGAGTCCGCCGAGATTATCTTCACCAAAGGTACCACTGAAAGCATCAATTTAGTTGCCTACACATTTGGAAGAAAATTCATCAACCAAGGTGATGAGATCATCATATCCACGTTAGAGCATCATTCCAACATTGTTCCTTGGCAACTACTTTGCGAAGAAAAAGGAGCGATATTAAAGGTGATCCCTATTAACGATGCCGGGGAAATCCTTTTTGAAGAGTTTGAGAAACTTCTCAGCCCAAAAACCAAATTGGTCAGTGTGGTGCACGCTTCAAATGCGTTGGGCACCATCAATCCTGTAGAACGGATGATTGAAGCGGCTCATGCCGTTGGTGCCAAAGTCCTCTTGGATGGAGCACAATCCACCAGTCATTTGGAAATAGATGTCCAAAAATTGGATTGTGATTTCCTTGCGTTATCTGCGCATAAATTATACGGACCTACTGGCCTTGGGGTACTTTATGGAAAAAGAGAAGTTTTAGAGTCTATGCCCCTTTTCAGGGAGGTGGTGAAATGATCAAGGAAGTAAGTTTTGAGAAGACTACTTTCAATGATATTCCATTCAAATTTGAAGCAGGAACTCCAAACATTGGAGACGTCATTGCATTTAAGTATGCCCTGGATTTTATCCGTGAAATTGGCAAACCCAACATGAAAGAGCATGAAGATAGTTTGTTGGCTTATGCCAATGAATTACTTTTGCCGATCAAAGGCTTTATCCCAGTGGGAACTGCGGCTGAAAAAGTAAGCGTGCTATCATTTAACATCAATGGAATGCATCCTTTTGATGTAGGTGTGATGTTGGATGCAAGAGGAATTGCCGTAAGAACTGGTCATCATTGCACGCAACCTTTGATGAAAAGACTTGGCCTCGAGGGAACTGTTAGAGCTTCATTTGCTGTTTACAATTCCAAATCAGAGATTGAACAATTGGCCGAAGGCGTTGCCAGAATCGCAAGAATAAAAAATAAATGAGCAGTATTCAGGAAATTCAAAATGAAATAATCAGTGAATTTGAAATCCTCGGGGATGACAAAGAGAGTACCATTTATTATATAATGGAACTTGGTGCCAACCTTGAAAGTTTTCCTGATAACGAACGGGTGGAAGAAAATATCATCAAGGGTTGCCAATCAAAAGTTTGGCTAATCGCAGATGATAAAGATGGGAAAGTCCATTACCAAGCTGATTCGAATACGGATATAACCAAAGGGCTGATTTCATTGTTGATCAGAGTACTGAATGATCGGACTCCAAAGGAAATCATCGACGCTGATTTAGATTTTATCAATCGAATAGGCATGGGTGGCATTATTGGAAGTCAACGTTCCAATGGGCTTGCTGCAATGATCAAACAAATGAAATTGTACGCATTGGCCTTACAAACCAAACAAAACGCCTAATCCATGGAAACTGAAAACAATACAAGTGTGGGACAAATAACAGATTTGAAGGAGAAAGTAGTGACTGCTATCAAACAGGTTTATGATCCTGAAATACCTGTAGACGTTTACGAATTGGGGTTGATTTATGAGATTACAGTATACCCTGTAAACAATGTTTATGTACTCATGACATTGACATCTCCGAATTGTCCTTCAGCGGAATTTATTCCTTCAGAAGTGAAAGATAAAATCCAGCAGATTCAAGGAATTAGTAATGTAGAAGTTGAACTTACTTTTGATCCGCCTTATTCTCAAGATATGATGTCTGAGGCTGCGAAATTAGAATTAGGTTTCTTATAATATAGAATTTAAATAAAGAACATATGTATCCAGAAGAATTAATTGCTCCCATGAGAGCAGAGCTTTCTAATGAAGGTTTTGAGGAGTTTAGAACAGCCGATATCGTTGCTGAGAAACTTGGCCCAGACCAAAAAGGAACCACATTTGTAGTAGTTAACTCAGTATGTGGGTGCGCGGCAGGAGCTGCAAGACCTGGAGTGAAATATGCTTTAGATCATGCAAAAGTAAAACCTGATGTCCTAGGAACTGTATTTGCAGGAAATGATAGAGAAGCAGTGGAAAAGTTCAGAGAAATTGTACTTCCTTACCCTCCATCTTCTCCAGCTATGGCTTTATTCAAAGATGGTGAATTAGTTCACTTTATTGAGCGTCACCACATCGAAGGAAGAAATGCTAAAATGATAGGTGATCACCTAGTGGAAGTATTTGAGCACTTTTGTGCCTAATAAAAATAGCCCTGCGGGGCTTTTTTTATTCAACTAATGGAGATGGATGGTTATTCGGATAAAAAACATGCAGTTTATTATTCAAAATATCCTATAAACTTTCTGCGATTAAGTCAGTTTATCAATTAATCGAAGAATTATATCTCCCTTAATACAATTATCGTCCAAAAAACAACATGCTTTTATTAACTTAACCCCGAAATTCTAAGTTTTTCTTAAGAGCAATCCAAACAAACCTGTTATATGTCTGAATCCGCTAAGTTGTCCTTCAAAGGACAAGAGTATGAATTCCCGGTTATTACCGGCACAGAAAATGAATCTGCAATTGACATTGCAAAGCTTCGAGGAGCTTCCGGTTTAATCACCCTTGATCCGGATTCAAAAACACTGGTTCAACTACCAGTGCAATTACATTTTTAGATGGTGAAGAAGGTATACTTCGCTACAGAGGTTACAAAATTGAAGATCTTGCAGAAAAGTCAACTTTCTTGGAGGTCGCTTACTTATTGATCTATGGTGAGCTTCCTACCCAGGCTGAGTATGAATCCTTTTCGAAAGAAATCACTCACCATACATTAGTACACGAAGACATCAAAAAATCTTGGAAGGTTTCCCTTCTAATTCTCACCCAATGGGAGTACTTTCTTCTTTGATCTGTTCTTTGACTGCATTCTATCCAGAATCATTGAACCCAAATCGAAGTGAGGAAGAAGTAAATATGAGCATTATTCGTCTACTAGCGAAAATGCCAACATTTGCCACCTGGGCGTATAAAAATGAAATCGGTCATCCGGTAAATTATCCTGATAATTCATTGGATTACTGTTCGAACTTCTTAAAAATGATGTTCGCACTTCCTGCTGAAAAGTACGACGTAGATCCTGTCGTTGCTTCTGCTTTGGATAAATTATTGATTTTACATGCAGACCATGAGCAGAACTGTTCAACTTCTACAGTTAGAATTGTTGGTTCATCTCAAGCAAGTATTTATGCTTCTATTTCTGCAGGTATCAATGCACTGTGGGGACCACTACACGGTGGAGCAAACCAGTCAGTGATCGAAATGTTGGAAGCAATCAAAGCAGATGGCGGAGATGCCAAGAAATATCTTGACAAGGCTAAAGACAAAAATGATCCATTTAGATTAATGGGATTTGGACATAGAGTTTATAAAAACTTCGATCCAAGAGCAAAAATCATTAAAAAAGCGGCTGATGATGTATTGACCAAATTAGGTGTAAATGACCCAGTTTTGGATATCGCCAAAGAATTGGAACATGCTGCATTGAATGACCAATACTTTATCGATAGAAAGTTATATCCTAACGTGGACTTTTATTCTGGTATCATCTATAGAGCCCTTGGAATTCCTACCGATATGTTTACAGTGATGTTTGCACTGGGAAGACTTCCTGGATGGATTGCTCAATGGAAAGAAATGCGTGAAAATAACGAGCCTATTGGACGTCCAAGACAAGTTTATGTAGGAGCTAACGAACGCGAATATGTATCCATGAATAAGAGATAAATTATCTCTGTCTTAGGATAGAAAAGGCAAGCATGAGTGCTTGCCTTTTTTTATGCCGTTACATTTCATTTATTCTGAAATTGGCGCAATATTTGGAAACTAGAATAGCCTAAACCAGTTTACCATGAAATTAGAAAATCTAAATCAAGCGATTGATTTAACGAAGAAGTTTACGCAGAAGCCTTCGAATGAAGAGCTCCTCAAACTATATGGCCTATATAAGCAGGCTACCGAAGGGGATAACGTGGGGGAAAAACCAGGAGGATTCGACTTCAAGGCGGCAGCGAAATACCATAGCTGGCTAAACTTGAAAGGAAAATCTAAATCCGAAGCAGAAGAAGAGTACATTAAACTAGTAGAAGAACTTTCTAAATCTTATTTATAAAAAAGGAGGTCTGAAAATTTTCAGACCTCCTTTTTTTCTTGAAAAACTTAGGTTATTTTTTTCCGTATTTGGAACCAAATGGCGTTCTTTTGATCATATAATTAATACCATTTTCGTAGGAATTTACATCGCTACCAAACACATGTCTGGAATCCGAGTATAAGTTTGTGCCATGATTATTGAATAGTCTAAAATCCACAGAAGTGTCATACTCAATGGTCGTGGAAGAACTTGATGAGGTAAAAGCACTTCCTTTTGTTCGTTCATCAGACTTTCCTCTGTTATAATCTGTTTTTTCTCGCTCTTTATAAGTAGTACCTGAGCTGCCATAAGTGGAGGCCCCTTTATTTGTTAGGTTAACAGTACCATAAACCACATATTCCACCCCCAACAAATTAGCTACTTCAGCTGGCGTCATGGTAGTAATATTGGATTGATCTATATTCTTCTTGGCCAGCAGTGCGTTCGTAGTCACTGGGTCTTGCAAAATCAGGTTCCCATATTGCTCTCGAATAGAATTAGCAGTAGTGTTTTGGGCTAGATTACTTAAAGAGTTAGCATCCATACCGGGATCATTACTGATAAATTGAAATGGTAACACTGCAATCTTATTATGGGCATCTGCTGCATTGGCAGGAGCTGGAATAGTGCTTACAGTGGCTCCAGTTTCAACCACCTCAAATACCTCTTCCCTCCCACTGGAAAATTGAATCTTCGCTAAATCAGTTTTTGGAATTTCATAATCAAATTCCTCCCCAGTATACCTGAATTTAACATGTGATTCAGTAATTCCAGTTACTTTACCTTCTTTCTTCTCCCCGCTTTTTAAGAATAGAACATCTATTTTTTCTTGGGCAAAAACTTCATGGTTTTGAGAAAAACCCATTGCAAAAATCAAGAAAAGCACATAAAACACCCTCTTATTAGCTTTCATACCTTTTAGAAATTTATTTCTGTTTAAAATACAAAATATTTAATTCGATCAAAAAACCGGAAAAAGTAATAGTTTGTTTTTATCTCCTTTTTCCCATACTAGATGCAATAATTGACCCCGCTATCAATTGTTGAATATGATAAAGCATAACTGGAAGTAATACCAATCCTAAAATTGCAGGATCAGGAAAGATCACCTTCCCAATCACAACACCCTGAACCAATGATTTCTTAGATCCGCAAAAAAGAGCGGTAATTTTATCCTCCCTGGAAAACCTCAAAACCCTGCTGAGGAGTTCTACCACTCCCATCACCAAAAAGAATAATCCCAACATGGTCAAACTTACCTCAGCGAGTGTTGAGTAGGTATAAGGTGAAAATACCTGTTGGGCAAAAGACTCCGCAAAAGAGGTGAAAACAATGATCATAATGACTGTCTGATCCAGGTATTTCACCTTCGCTATATGTCCTTGGATTTTTGGGAACAACCAATTATGGCACAATATCCCTATAATCACGGGCAACAAAACTTTCACCGACAACTCTCCTAAGGTTGCGGCAAAATCAATCTCAAAATTGGAGGAGCTCCCCAATACTTCCATCCATGCAGGAGTAATAATCACTCCCAACAAACTGGAAATACTTGCATTGAAAATTGCTCCCGGGATATTGCCTTTTGCGATAGAAACCATCACGATGGAAGCACTAACCGTGGAAGGCAATACAGAAAGATAGGAGATCCCTAGCCTAAAATCCTGATTGATAAATGGTAGAAGATTAAAAATCAAAAACACTAAAAGGGGAAATAGCAAGAAAGTGGTCAATTGTATCAATACATGTAACCTCCAGTTTTTTAACCCTGACTTCAATTGTTCAGGATTTAATTTGACCCCATAAAAGAAAAAGACCAAGCCAATCCCTACATTGATGATGGGCTTCCAAGGAATCATTGATTCAGATGAACCAAAAAATGGTAATAAATAGCCCAAAAATATGGCGGCAAATATTCCCAATAAAAACCCATTAATTCCGACCTTATTTAAGGTTCCTAGTAATTTTCGAAACATTAGACTCCCAACCTACTAAAATTGTCACACAGTATTGCAGTGGCAATTGCTACATTCAATGACTCGGCATTTCCAGACCCTGGAATGGTCAATTTATTGGTGACCATGGGAGCAAGCTCTTCTGAAATTCCTTTGGACTCATTCCCCATTAACAGAACTCCAGGATTCACCCGGTCTATTTGATGGATATTCTCTCCATCTAAGTAAGCTCCATAAACAGGACATTCCCACTGAGCAAAAACCTCTGCCAAATCTCCATAATAAAACTTCACTCTTGTGAAGGAGCCCATACTTGCTTGAATGACTTTTGGATTATAAAATTCCGCAGTTTGTTCTGAGAAAAGTAAATGCTTGATCCCATACCAATCAGCAATCCTGATAATGGTTCCCAAATTCCCGGGATCTCTCACATCATCGAGCGCTATCACCAACTCATCCTGGGGCCTATCAAAATAGTGATTGGGTTTCATACAAACTACCGCCAATGCACTGTCGTTACTTTGGAATTGCCCAACACTTTCCAATTGTTTTTGGCTCACATTCAACAGCTCACCCCGGTAGGATTTCATGGTTACTTCGTTACTTTCCATGAACTGATCTGTGGCAAGCAGTAATTCAATCTTAAAATCCGAATCCATGACCTCTAAAACTGATTTTTCTCCTTCTAAAAAGAACTTTTGTTCTAGGTTTCGGTATTTCTTTTGATGTAAGGTTTTTATAAACTTAACTGTATTTTTGCTAAGCATTCTGATCTATTCTCCCGTTTTGAAATTCACCAAATATATACTTTTTATCTGTGTCCTTTTAGTCCAGGCAGGCTGTTCTGTGACTAAAAACATCCCTGAGGGTGAATATGTGATCTTTCAAAACGACATCACTGGCCTTGACCAAGTAAATCAAGGAGACCTGTACCCCCTACTCATTCAGGAACCCAATACAAGAATCCCATTGACCAACATTTCTTTGGGAGTGAATATTTACAGGTTTGGAAAAAATTTTTATGACAGTGCGAAAGTCGCGGGAAAGCTCGAGCTGAAGAAAGAAGAATTGGATTCCATTAGAAGGGCACGGGGAGAAAATCCTGACAACAGGAAACTGATTAAAAAGCAAGACAAGTTAGAATCAAGAGTGGAGAGCTTGGAGAAGAAAGCTGAATTTGGAAATCTGGTCATGCGAACCGGAAATCCTGCTACAGTTTTAGACAGTGCAGACACCAAGGTTTCTGCCACAGAAATTAGAAATTACCTCTACAACAGGGGTTACATGGATGTTTCCACCAATTTCAAAGTGGAAACCAAAAAGAAAAAAGCATTTGTAACCTATGAGGTAGAAGAAAATGAACCTTATCTCATCGACTCTATCTATGTCAGATCTGATAATGAAGAAATTTTAAGTTTATTAAATAGCTCAAAATCAGAAAGCCTTCTCAAGCTTCATGAAAATTACAATCAAAACAACATCGTAGCGGAAAGAAACAGAATTGAAGACCTTCTGAAAAACAACGGGTTTTTCATGTTTTCGAAATCATTTATAGAATACAATGTATTCCAGGATACAAGCAAGAAATCGGTGGTCATTGAAGAGTTGATCAGAAAACCCACCTTTGCGGAGAAACATGAGGTATATACCATCGATTCAATCTACTTCCGGGTAAACCCACCCAGCAATGATTTCATAGATCAAAAAATTTCAAGAAGCTATCGAGACATCGACTTTTCATTTTATAAGGATCGTTATTCAGAAAAAATTTTCTCCTCAAGAGTATTCTTGGATAGTGGCAATGTGTATAACAGATCCGAGGTATTAGAATCCCAAAGACAATTAAACAACCTAGACTTATTTCGATTTGTAAATATTTCTTTTGATACGGTTGGGACTTCACTCACTGCCAAAATTCAAACCCAACCCAACCAAAAATATCAACTGACGAATCAATTGGGGCTTAGCATCACCGAGCAGTTGCCAGGCCCATTCTTCTCTGCCTCTCTTAGGAATAGAAACTTTTTAGAGCTGGAGAAATCTTGGAATTCAATTTTAGAGCTGGATTGGAAGGGGTAGCCTCCGCTACTGATCAAGGGGTTTATCAAAGCCGGGAAATAGGAACGTCAGCTTCCGTGATATTCCCAAGGTTCCTGATGCCTTTCTCTCCTAGAAGTCTGGAAAGATACGGTAGGTACAATCCCAATACCCGGACCCTGATCGGATTTAACTATACCAATAGACCGGAGTACACCCGATCAGGTCTCAACGGGTTAATTTCTTACACCTGGGCCACCAGGTCCAATCGACAGCAATACACATTCAACCTGCTTGACATCAATTACATACGAACACCGCAAATCACCCAGGACTTCCTGGATGTATTAGAGGAATTAGCCAACCAGGGGAATAACTTAATCTGGTCTTTTCTTCCTTCGATTGTGAGCAGTATTTCCGCCCAAACCATCATTAATTTCAACCGATATGGTGAATTTGAAACCAACCGCTCCTCCCTATTAAAACTATTCGTTGAAAGTGGCGGTACCTCGTTTAACTTCTTTAATGCACCCTCCAATAACGAAACCACCGACTTTGCAAGGTTCCAATGGCTGAAACTACAGGCAGATTTCAGGAAATACCTACCAATAGATAAAAACAAACGATCGCTTATCGCTTGAATTTTGGAATTGCCCAGCCCTATGGAGTGAGCAACGGGATCTTACCTTATGAAAAATACTTCTTTGCGGGAGGCGGTACCAGCATCAGGGCCTGGCAGGCAAGAAGACTTGGTCCCGGAAGCTATACTCCTCCATTGAATGAAAATGGATATTTTGATTACCGGTTTGAGCAACCTTCTGAGATGATCATTGAATCCATGCTCGAGTACCGGAGAAAACTGGTGGGTTATTTTGACATGGCCTTATTTATAGATGCCGGAAATGCTTGGAATATAGGGGTGGAAGATTCCAGACCAGGTGGTGATTTCCAGATCAATCGGTTTTATAAGGAAATTGCTGTTGGAACGGGAATCGGACTCCGAATGGATTTTGACTTCCTGATTATCAGGCTTGATATGGCTACCAAAGCCATTGACCCAGCAAGACCTGAAGGGGAACGATGGATTCTCAATAAATTAAGTTTTAAAAGACCCTTGGGTGAAAAAGGGCAAACAGTGTTTAACTTTGGCATTGGCTACCCTTTTTAATTCAAATCAGATGATGACTAGAAAAAGCAAGGAAGAGATTTCTAAAATATACCAAGGTATTCAAGACCTTATTTGTAACCAGCTTGAAATTGGAGATGGAAAAGGGAAATTTCTGGAAGATAAATGGGAAAGACCTGAAGGCGGTGGTGGGAGAACCCGGATTTTTCAAGGTGGGGAAATAATCGAAAAAGGAGGCGTTGCTTTTTCAGCAGTCCATGGACCAACCCCACTAAAATCCTGGAAAAACTGAAGCTGGAAAAAGCCAATTTCTATGCCACAGGGGTATCGATCGTATTGCACCCAAAAAACCCTATGGTCCCTATTATTCATATGAATATCCGCTACTTTGAAATGGATAATGGGGTGCATTGGTTTGGAGGAGGGATAGACCTCACCCCTCACTATATCAATTTGGAAGATGCTTCTTACTTTCATTCGGAAGTAAAAAAGTCTGTGATCAATTTCGTCCGGATGCTTACTCCAACTATAAAAAATGGGCCGATGACTACTTTTTTATTAAACACCGGGATGAAACAAGGGGGATTGGCGGGATTTTTTATGACCATTTGAAAGCCAATTCAGATCAAGAATTTGAGGACATTCTTAATTTCAGCCTCAACGTGGGAAAACTGTTTCCTGAGGTTTACACCTATTTTATGAAAAAGAATCACCAAATTCCGTACGGTCCAAAAGAAGTGGCTTGGCAGAAATTGAGACGGGGTAGATATGTGGAGTTCAATTTGGTTTGGGATGCAGGAACAAAATTTGGCCTGGACACCAACGGAAGGACTGAAAGTATCTTAATGAGTATGCCTCCGGAAGCCAGTTGGGAATACATGCATCAACCAGAAATCGGTAGTGAAGAAAGCTTTACTTTAAAGCATTTAAATAAGGGAGTGGACTGGATAAACTTTTCTTTATGATTGAAACCATCAAAAAATGGGACGAAAGTCTCTTCATTTTTTTAAATTCTTTCCATTGGGATTGGATGGATCCTATCATGTACCAATTTTCTCAAACGGTAACATGGATCCCCTTTTATGCCGTTTTAATCTACTTTATCTACAAAGCTGACCCGAAAATCAGCTGGTGGGTGTTTGGTGGAATTGCATTATCCATACTTATCGCAGACCAGACTACCTCTGGCTTCATGAAACCCTTCTTCGAACGCCTGAGACCTTGCCATGATGAGCGCTGGGAGGGTATTATGCACAACTATGAAAGATGTGGAGGCCTCTATGGTTTTGTATCTTCACACGCCGCAAATACTTTTGCCGTCGCCACATTTTTAAACCTAAAAGTTGGGAAGAGAATCAAACACCTGAAATGGCTGTTTCTTTGGGCTGCGATTATTTCCTACACCCGGATTTATTTAGGTGTACACTACCCTGTTGATGTGTTGATTGGGGCATTCATAGGCTTTTTAGCAGGGTTGATCAGTTGGTTTTTGATTGTTTTTATCAAAAGGGAAATCCTTAAATCATTACTCAAATAAGAAATTCCTAAAAGTGTAAGTACTGGTAGTTAAAGCTGATTCTTATCAGATATCATTAATATTTGACAAGTTTCATTGAATCATCTAAAGATTAATTGTTACTTTATCCTTATAATTAAAGTACTTTTCAATTCCAATCAGTTGATTTAAACTTTCTCATAGTGAAAAATACCATACTATTTCTAGCGCTATTTGTCATTTCCGGAATTGCCATGGCACAGGAAATCAGAGTAAATACCTATGGCGGGTATATATTCAAGGACAAAGTAGATTCTTACTATTCCAGCTCCTCTTATTTTAATGGGCAAATTCAAGATGGATTCCGATGGGGTGCTGGTCTGGAATACCACATACCGAACCGCGGAGCAGTAGAGATTCAATACTTGAGACAAGATACAAATGCACCTACCACCTATCTTGACACTGGGTTTCAAGGAGGACCTAGATTCACTGATTTTGATATGGCCATCAATTGGATCATGTTGAATGGGACCCGTTACTTCCCAGTATCTGAACTTATAGAACCTTTTGCTGGAGCTGGTATTGGAATGGGTATTTTTAATGTTTCAAACCCTGACACCCGAAACAGTAGCTCCGCTACAAAATTCTCTTATAACATACGAGGTGGAGCTAACTTTTGGTTATCTACCAATGTCGCATTTAGAGCACAAGCTAGTTTATTCTCTGCCACACAAGCCATTGGAGGAGGGCTTTACTTTGGTACTGGGGGTTTAGGGGCAGGACTTTCATCCTATAGTTCCTTATTCCAGTTCGGTTTTGAAGGAGGGCTGGTATTTAGAATCCCTGGGAATTAATTTTCTTCTCTTGGAAAAATCATAAAAATGCATTGGGAAAATATCATATTCTCAATGCATTTTACGTCTTTTGCCTTCGCAAATTTCAAAATCAGAATTTTAATGGATTTCTTTAGGGACTTACCTATTCCAATTAACTTCAAATTCCTGCTCGGACTATCTTTTATCCTTCTCAGCTTTGGTTCCATCGCTCAAGAAAAAGATTCAATCAAACAAGAATCCGTTTTAAAAGAAAAACCTATAAAACACACATCCAAAGGTTTTGTATTTACTACTGCGGATGAAAAATTTGAATTACAACTAGCCAGTAGACTCCAGTTTAGGTTTGCTGTTCCAGACGATCAGGACCCAATCACTTTTAATGATTTTAATAATCAAGATGTAAAGCTCTTTAAAATCAATAGAGCTCGTTTAAAAGTGGGAGGCCATGCTTATCAGCCTTGGTTAAAATATTACTTTGAGTATGAACTAGGCCAAAGTATCCTGTTGGATTTCAGATTTATGGTTGAAAAATTCCCTTGGTTAAAATTTAAAGCAGGGCAATGGAAAGTTGAATTTACCAGAGAACGTTTCATCAGTAGTGGTAGCCAACAATTGGTAGATAGGTCTTTATTGAATAGATTTTTTACTGTGGATAGGCAGCAAGGTTTGTCAATTTACGGAAACTTAGATGGCGGAGGAGCTGCCAATTTTAATTATTGGCTTGGCGCTTTTACCGGAACAGGAAGAGGATCAAGATTTAATGATGATTCCAAATTGATGTATTTTGGAAGATTCCAGTGGAATTTATTAGGTAGAGAAGTACCTTTTTCAGGTGGAGATTTAACTATTTCAGAGAAACCAGCTGCATTAATTGCAATAGCGGGGATCACTAATACTAGTCCCTACACCAGATTTTCCAGTTCGGGAGGAGGTAACTTAGCAGGATTTGAAGGCACGAATGATGGTCAATACACCATTAAGCAATATAATATTGAGACTGCTTTTATTTACAAGGGGTTTTCATGGGCAAGTGAATTCCATAGAAAAAACATTGTCGATAACTATGAAGACAGCGGAAGTACTACCCTAGGTGGCGTATACTTCACGGCTGGATATTTCCCGAATCAAGTGGTGGATTTTTGGCCCAAACCTTTGGAAGTTGCCATGAGATTTGCTGTTATCAGGCCTGATATGTCCATTTCACAAAACAAACAAAGAGAATTGGCTCTGGCATTTAATTGGTTTTTGTGGGACATTTGAATAAACTTACCACAGAAATCACGAAATTCACTTTTGAGGATAAGGAACTTCCTCAAAGTGATGAATTAAGATTTAGATTGCAATACGATATATCCTTCTAATGAAACGACTCCTGACTGTACTCATTTTTCTAATGCACTTTGGAAATAGTTATGCTCAGGACTCTGTTACCTACCAACCAAATCAAATTAGGGACTTCAAAATCGTCCCCTTGCCCGCCATAGGTTCCAACCCTGCCAATGGTTGGTTATTTGGAGTGGCCCCATCAGCTACTTGGCGTATGGGTAATCCTGAAGACACCCATTTATCTAATTTGGTTGGTAATTTTTTATACACCACAAAAAAACAATGGATTTTTAGTTCAAGGTCGAACATTTTCCTTTCTGAAGATAAATGGATTTTATGGGGAGACTGGAGGTATTTCATTACCTCACAGCCTACGTTTGGATTGGGAAGTGCTGCCCCAAATGACCCGGGAGAAAATCCCAATCAGGCGGGGGTTCTTTGGGGTGAACAGCAAATGGACTTTTCCTGGTTTAGATTCTATGAAGCGGTTTTAAAAAGAATCAGTGACTCAAAATTCTATCTCGGTATCGGTTACCACTTGGACATTTATTCCAAGATTGAGAATTTCCTTGACACGGAAACCGGTCCATCCGAATTGAGGTTTTCCCATGATTACTATAATGCTCAGTTGGGGTTTAATGAAGATCGTTATACATTATCTGGTATCACCATCAATGGACTTTATGAAAATCGAGATGTTGCAGTTTCTCCCTATGAGAAAAACTTTGCGCTGATTTCTTATAAAATAAATCCATCATTTTTAGGATCTGACAAAACTTCCTCTACCCTCCTTTTAGATTATAGGCACTATTTTAATCTAAGCGAAAAACGGAAAAGGCACCTGATTGGAATTTGGGGATTAGGGAACTTTTTAGTTTCAGGTGATCTACCTTATATGAGTTTACCTTCCATAGGCTATGACACTTTTGGACGAGGAGGAAGAGGCTATGCTCAAGGAAGGTTTAGAGGAGAAACCATGGTTTATGCAGAAACAGAATATCGCTTCCCTTTACAAAAAGAAAAAGATACTTTTGGAGGAACTGTTTTTTTTAATGCCTCATCTTTTGGAAGTAAAATGACACAGGAGAAACTTTTGGAAAACATTAATGCTGCATATGGGATTGGTCTACGAGTAATGATCAATAAGGAAAACAGAACCACCATTACCGCAGATTATGGATTTGGGAAAAAAGGAAATTCAGGATTTTACCTGAATGTGAATGAAACTTTTTAATTCTTTGATATTTTTCAGTCAATTTTAACGTATAACCCATTAAATTTTTATCTTTTCACAGAATAAATAAACTTGAAGCTTTATTTTTAATAAAGATTATCACTAACTCATCAAAATCATGAAAAATTATTTAGCTCCACTGGTAACATGCCTATTTTTTACTGTCAGCTTTAGCTATGGTCAACAGATGACGGTAGATGATGAAATCACTTTAATCCAAGAAGCTTTTGGTAATGATAAAAAAATGATTGTAGAGTCTTATATGGATTTACCTGAAAGTATAGCACCGAGCTTTTGGACGATATACCAAGCATACGAACTAGAACGAAAAGCTATTTCCAGAGACCGTATCAAGATTATAGATGAATATCTCAATAAATATAACTCTTTGGGAGAATACGATGCGGATGATTTAGCAAGGAGAACCATTAAGAATGACATGGATCTCTCAAAGCTTCATTCTAAATACTATAAAAAATTCAAGAAGGCCACCTCTGCCATGGATGCTGCGAAATTTTTACAAATTGATACTTATATCCATAATACTATACGGAATGCACTACAGCAAGAACTTCCATTTATAGGTGAAAATTGATTAAACCAACAAATTAAAAAATGAAACAAAAATTACTCAAAATCACATTAATTCTTACTCTAGGGGTATTTGCACTATCCTGCAGTCCGGGTGGAGCGGATTTCATCGACGAATTGGACTTAGTTTACACCAATTATGATGTAAGCTATGACTTTCAATCTAAATCAACCTATTCACTCCCAGACAAAGTAGTATTAATCACAGACGACTTTATCGGTGGAGAGCCTGGGGATGAACCGGAATACCTTGACCCAAAGTATGGTAACCTAATTTTATCTTCCATAAGAAGTAATATGAATGATTTAGGATACACAGAAGTTAATTCATCTGTAAATCCTGATCTAATTATTTTGCCTTCAGTTTCTCAAACAGACAAGATTTATTATTACTATGATTGGTGGTATTGGAGTTGGTTTTACCCTGGATGGGGACCAGGATGGGGCTGGTGGTATCCAGGTTATTATCCGCCCACTATTTCAAGATATAGGACAGGAACTTTGCTGATGCAAATGACTGATCCAAATGCAATAGATGAGACTGAAAAAGTCCCAGTTTTTTGGACAGGTATTTTTAATGGATTAATAGAAGGAAGTGAAAACAGCATCAACAACCGTGTTAATGCCAGTATTAATCAAGCCTTCGATCAATCACCATATTTAGCAAAATAAGTCATGAAAAATATAGTTATTACTACCCTATTATTTATAGGTATATCCTTTGTTACTTCCGCTCAAAACTCTTTATTTTCTGTCAACTATGTGGTAACTGTTCCTTTGGGTAATACCTCAGATTATATTGATAATCCTTCTGGTAGAGGAATCAATTTTGAATTCCAAAAATTTATTAACCCTCATGTAGCTGTAGGTCTAGAAGCCGGACATACCACACTATATAAAAGAGAAGAAGACAAGGTATATACAGAAGGTTCAGCATCTATTTCTGGAGTACAATATCGCTACCAATATACTTGGCCAATTTTAGTTACTGCTAATTACTATGCGCTTAGAACTGGCCTATTTAGACCATATGCTGGTATAGGCATCGGAACTATGGCAAGTAACAGAAGACTTGACATGGGGATTTACACTACCAGCAAAACCCATTGGCAATTTGCTATTAAACCTGAAGTGGGAGCATTAATCCAACCTAACTCAAGTATGGCTTTCAAAATAGGTGCTAAATATTTGATGGGAACAGGTGGCGATAATTTTGATACTCAGTCAAATATCAATTTTAACATCGGCTTTGTAATCTTCAATTGATTAACTGATCCATCTTACAACAATTTTGTTACATCTAATTGATTGATTTGCCTTTTGAAGGTATGGGTTCTTTTTTGGATAAGGTCAAACCTTCAGTAATATCCTTAGTATTAGTAATTGAATTAAAACATCAATGAAATGAAAATCAAAAAGCTACTATTTCCATATCTAATTTTGTTAGTCAGCTTTGGTTGTACTTCTTCTTTGGTGACCGTGGAAGGTGAGGACTACCAAGACTTCAACCTTTCCAGTTATAAAAGTTATGGTTACATGGAAATTGAAAATACCGCTCCAGATAATCCAAATTTTCAAAAAGCAATTGAACTGATCAAAAATAATATCGACTCAGAGATGAGTACTCGTGGATTAAGTGTTTCTTCCAATCCTGATTTATTGGTAAATATTGGCCTATTGGTGGAGGATAAAGTACAAACGAGAACGACTAGTTTGGCGACAGATCCATTTACCTATACGGGACAAAGGCGTTATACATGGAAAAGTGAAGAGGTGCCCGTTAATACTTATAAAGAGGGTAGCATTACCATGCATCTAATTGACCCGAAATTAAACACAGCAGTTTGGGTAGGTTCCATCGATCGAGTAGTTCCAAAAAAAGACGATAAAAAAGCAGAAGCTATCCAATTCGCCGTGAGTGAATTGTTCAAAGAAATTGACCAAAATTAAATCTTCTCTATTCAACTATGAAAAAGAATAATATAGTATTCACTTTGCTTATTTTGGCATTTGCCATTTCATGTTCTCCAAGTTCCAAAATTATTGGATCTTGGACGGGTCCAGACACTCCATCTGAACCTTATAAAACAATTTTCGTCACTGGGATTTCCAGTAACTTGGTGGCTAGACAAACCATTGAAAGCGATATCAACACTCATTTGAAAGAGAGAGGAGTTACTGCTGTCAGCTCTTTTGATATTATTCCTCCCGGTTTTAAAGCTACAGAAGAAAACAAAGATGCTACATTAAAAGCCATCAAAGATGGGGGTAGTGATGCGATCTTAACAATCGCCTTATTGGACCAAACCTCTGAAACCAGATATGTCCCAGGTACTACCATGTATTCACCTATGATGTATGGAGGTTATTATGGCAGATTCTATGGGTATTATTCTTACTATAATCCTGTCATGTATAACCCCGGATACTATTCTACAGACAAGAAGTATTACTTGGAGATGAACCTCTATGATGTACAAACTGAAACACTTGTTTGGTCTGCCCAATCAGAAACAACTAATCCTAGTTCGATCGAATCCTTTTCCAGAACTTTTTCTGAATTGGTGGTTTATCAATTGATCAAAGACGGATTAATAGCAGGCAAGTAAACCAAAAAAAGCCGCTTCCATTTATTGATGAAAGCGGCTTTCCTTTTTTATGATTTTTTAGGCAGCATTTCTTGCCGCATTGATAATTCCAAACATACTTCTCAGAATTAATTTCTGAAGTAGTTCTGAACTCTTTCCAGATTCAAGCATCGATTGAATCGCATATTGCTGAATGGTAATCAATGGCAAAACTATTTTTTCACGAATTGCAATAGATTTTTTACTTACTTGATTATCTCCCATCAACTCTTCCATTTCAGAAACCTCTTTCAGCTTCAGAATTGATTTATTGTATTCATCAAACATTATTTCCCAAAACTCTCCGTACGTCTTATTTTTCTTTAAATAAGCGGTTGCTGGATAAAAACATTTATTGAGAGACTGCATGGAATTACCTAATAAGGTTCTGAAAAACAAGCTATTTTGATAGAGTTCTTTCACCTCATCAATTCGCCCTTCGGATTCAAGCTTTTCTATAGCGGTTCCCACTCCATAAAAACCAGGGATATTCTGTTTCATCTGTGCCCAACTACCCACGAAAGGTATTGCTCTTAAATCTTCAAATTTAAGACCTCCACCCTTTCCTCGTTTGAGAGGTCTAGATCCAATGTTGGTCATTCCAAAATATTTCAGAGGAGTCACGTGTTCCAGATATGGAACGAATTTATCGTGGTTTTTGAAGTCCTTATAAGACTCATAAGCTTTATCGGCTAGTTCCTGAATCAAGGCCCTTTGGCTTTCACTGAGGTTATTTTCTGAATCTGAATATAAATGATTCTCTAGCCCAGCACTTAACAACTGCTCAAAGTTATAGGTGCAGGAAGCCTGTTTTCCATAATTGGCTGAAATGGTCTGTCCTTGGATCGTAACTTGGATTTCAGAGTTTTCAACTTTCTCACCTAAAGAAGCATAGAAATTATGCATGTTTCCTCCTCCTCTAGCTGGAGGGCCCCCTCTACCATCAAAAAAGGCTATCTCAATATCATTTTCCCGAGAAACTCTTGTCAATTCCTCTTTTGCACGCAATATGGACCAATTAGCTTGAAGGTAACCACCATCTTTTGTCCCATCAGAGAAGCCCAACATGATCGTTTGTTTATTACCTCTGCTTGCCAAATGTGCTCTGTATTCAGGTAAATGATAGAGGGAAGTCATGATCTCTGGAGCTTCCGCCAAATCATCAATGGTTTCAAACAGAGGAACGATATCCAAAGGCAAGTTCTCCTTCCCCTTTCCTACTGTAAGCTTAGCCAATTTATACACTTCTAATAGGTGTTTTCTAGATTGACAATTAGAAATGATATAGCGATGCAATGCTTCTTCTCCATTGGATTTTTGGACTTGCCCAATCACCCCAAATGTTTGAAGCATTTCTTTATGAAAATCATCTTGAACTTCTTCTACGGCAGGTAAATCTTTGATGGCTAAAATTTGCGCTATCTGTTCATCTTCTGTTTCAGCCCAATCAATTCCTTTCAACTCAAATATTTCTCCCCAAAGACTATCATGCTTTCTGCTATCTTGCCTTACATCCATATAAGCGAAATGGAGGCCGAAAATCTTAATCTTTAGAATAAATTGGTCTAGAAGATCTACAAACATTCCATTATGATCTTGTATCAAGGTCTCCCTAACTGTAAGCAGATCTTCCAAAAGTTGCTCTTTGGAGGTATAAACTGCCTCATCCTCAAAGAGCGTTTTATAGATGGACCGTTCAATATGCAGTACTTTATCCTCTACATTCTTGAAGGTCAACCTTCTTTTCAATTTTCTAAGATCTCGGTAATAACATCTTAAAATCCATTTCTGAAGCCTTTCAGCCACTTTGACGGTGGTATCATGAGTCACAAATGGATTTCCATCCCGGTCTCCACCTGGCCAGAATCCTATTTTTAATAAGCCTGGATTCTCCCAGGTATGAAGTGGAATATCAAGCGTAGAAAGTAACCTGATGGTGATATCAGAAATGCTTTGATAAAACACATTCTCCAAATACCATATCAAGCTGATGGCTTCCTCATAAGGTGTTGGTTTTTCCCGATTGATAAAGCCTGTTTTACCCAATTGCTTTAATAACAAATTGATTTTCCCAATATCATCAGAACGAATAGCATTCTCGAGATCAGTAATAATCCCAAGTACGCTTCCTGGATAAAATTGAGTCGGGTGGGCAGTCAACGTAAGTCGAACTGAAAAGCTCTTCAATTTCTCAATCAATGCCTCTCGTTTGTGATCATTATCTGCTCTTGCTATTAAAGCTTTGATAGAACCTTTTCCAGTCAGGTCATTGATTTTTTCAAATGCAGCATCCTCTATAGAGTCAAACAATACCACTTGCCGCTCCACATATTGGATCATTTTAAACAAAAGGTTGGTTTGTTCTTTCTCCGAATTATTTGACATCATCTCTTCAAAAACCCTTCAATGATCTGTTTTGGAGTTAGACCGGATTGAAAGCCTTTCTGACATGCTGTACCTAAAATTGGCAATAAAGTACCTGTGCGGAAAATGTCATCAAAAGGTAGATCTAAAAATAAACTGTTGTAAATCGTAAATCGCTTCGCGACTTCGGTATCATAGGTTTTATGCATCAGGGTCTGGTTTAATAAGCTTACCAAATTAAATAAAATTCTAAGTTTTACCCAATTATTTACCTATTCAATAACAGAAAAGGCAAATCATTTAATTTTTTACATGAAAATTATCAATTCTCAGCATTTTGAGCAATCATAAACAATTGAATATTTTTCTATCTTTCCCAGATGAAATCATTAATTAGTATCATCCTTTTATGTATTCTGTGTTTTTCTTGTAAAAACCCTTCCAATTCCACTATGGGCCAATCCGAAACTACATATACCTTTCTAATAGGTACCTATACAGATGCTGCGGATCAGGGGATCAACCTTTTAAAATTCAATCCGGAAAAAGATATTCTTGAAGTTACCTTATTAGCGCCTGATGTGCAAAACCCTTCTTTCGTAATAGCCAACAAAGAGGGGAAACAAGTATTTGCATTGGAAGAATCCGCTGGAACAAAGGGAGGAGAGGTACTTAGTTTCAAGCTAAACATAGCTTCCGATTCTTTAGAGACGTTGGATAAAGTACCGTCTTTCGGTGACCACCCTTGCTATATAGGTTTATCCCCCAATGAAAAATATCTTACTGTAGGTAATTACACGGGAGGAAGTCTAAGTATCTATGAAATCACCCCAGAAGGAAAGCTGATCCATCAACAAACCATCCAGCATCATGGAAAAGGAACAAACCCTGATAGACAGGAAGGTCCCCATGTTCATAGTACCGTTTTCAGCCCTGATGGGTCCAGGCTATTGGTGGCAGACCTTGGAACCAATAAACTATACAATTACAAGGTAAGCCCGGAGGAAGAAGAGCCTTTGTCTCTGGTCAATGAATTGAGTCTTTCCGCAGGAGATGGTCCAAGGCATCTAGTTTTCTCAAAAGATGGCAACACCCTCTTCCTAGTGCAGGAAATGTCTGCAATTCTCGAAATAATTGGGTTCAACAATGACACGTTTACTCCCAAACAACGGCTCAGTTTATTGGATGAAAATTTTGAAGGAGCGGTCGGTGCTGCTGAAGTGAAATTATCCCCAGATGGTGAAAACATCTATGTTTCCAACAGAGGGGATGCCAACACCATCTCCGTATTTAAAAAGCCCAAGATGGAACATTCTCAAGAATCCAAAATACAAGCTCCGGCGGACTCATGCCGAGAAATTTTAACCTGACCCACGATGGAAAATACCTGTTAGCTGCGCATCAGGCTAGCAATGATATTGTGGTATTCAAAAGAAATGAAGAAAATGGGTCTTTAACCTTGACAAACTGGAAAGTGAAAGTCCATAAACCAGTTTACTTGTTTCAATTACCTTATTAAGAGGGCAATTCCCAAGGAACTTCGACCTCGTAATAAATATTCCCCTCACGAACAGTTAGCGGAGAATTCAGATTATTGTGAAACAACTTCCCAGTTCCCAACCCCTGTGGAATGGATGGCTGATATTGACTTGTCAACTGACTAATGGCATTTAAGCCTATATTGCTTTCCAAAGCGGAAGTCATCCACCAGCCAATCCCACGTTTTTCGGCTTCGCTGATCCAAGATCTGGTTTCTTTAATACCTCCCAATAAACTTGGCTTCAAAATAATATAAGGAGGATTGATCTGATCTAATAACCCGGCTTTATCCTTGACTCCGATGAGTTCCTCATCCAAAGCAATCGGTAATTCAGAGGCCATGCATAGCTTCTTCATTTCTTCCACCTGCCTGGACCGAATCGGCTGTTCGATGCTATGCAGATCCAATTGATGTAAAGCAGTCAGTTTAGAAAGTGCTTCTTCGGGTGCAAATGCTCCATTCGCATCCACTCTCAAGGTGATTTCTGAAGCGGAATAATTGCTGCGGATATAGTGTAATAAATCAAGTTCTTTTTCAAAATCAATGGCCCCGATTTTCATTTTGATGCAGTGAAACCCTTGAGCCAACTTTTCGTCAATTTGCTGTTTCATGAATTCTGCACTTCCCATCCAAATGAGCCCATTAATAGGAATTGGAAGCCCTTTCTCATAAAATGGATTCGAGACAATCTTTTGATTACCGCCATTCAACAAATCCAACAATGCTGTTTCCACTCCAAATCGAATACTCGGTAATTCAAATGGGATCAAATCACCTACCTTTTTCAAAATTAAGGCTTCTTCCATGGACCAGGATTCCTTTTCCAAATCCCGGAGCGTTTTTTCCAATATCTGCTCAAAATCAGGCCTGTCATCTGGGCTTAATTTCACCAATGGAGCCGCTTCACCCCATCCGATCAATTCGGGTTCACTTTCGCGAAAGGCCTTAATCCAAAACACTTCTTTCGTTTTCAAAACCCCTCTTGAAGTTCCAGCATCGAATCGAAAAATTAGATTCCTTTTAATGAATTCAAATCGGATGGTTGGAATAGTCTGCATAGTTTAATCAGTAAGCCAATCGGTAATTTTGTTTACAAGGGCTATATTTGCCAGCGAATTAGGAAAAAGTACATGAATATCCCTCAGATAGATTTAAAGGAATACGAATATACATTACCAGAAGAGAGAATTGCTAGGTTTCCGCTTGAAAAAAGGGATTCTTCCAAACTACTTCATTTTAAAAATCAGGTAATAGCACATCAACGATTTTCGGACATCCCTAATTTATTGCCGGAGGATAGTCTTTTGGTTTATAACAATACCAAAGTCATTCCTGCACGCCTTATTTTTCAAAGAGAAACAGGTGCCCGAATTGAAATTTTCCTGCTTCAACCCATCGCTCCCACTACCGTGATTCCTGAAATTATGCTAGCGAAGCATCCAGTGATTTGGGAGACCATGATCGGAAATTTAAAAAAATGGAAAGATGGAGAAATCCTTCAGGGAAGGATCATCTATCAAAATCAGGAAATCATCCTTTCTGCCAAATTAATCAATAGGGACCGTAGAGAGGTTGAGTTTTCATGGGATCAAGAACAGATTGCGTTTGTCGATGTGGTGGAAGCCAGCGGCGAAGTCCCTTTACCCCCTATTTAAACCGTAAGCCAGTAGCCGAAGATCGGGATAGATACCAAACAGTCTATTCCCAAAAAGAGGGGCAGTGGCTGCCCCTACCGCCGGGCTCCACTTTACAAATGAAGTATTGGAAAAACTCCGAAAAAAGGAGTGAAAACTGAGGAAGTAACATTGCATGTCAGTGCCGGGACTTTTCAACCCATCAAGTCGAAAAATATCACCGAACACCCCATGCATAGCGAACAGATCCATGTAGATCGTCATACGATCAGGAACCTGCTCCAACATCAAGGAAAGATAGTGGCGGTAGGCACCACCTCCATCAGAACATTGGAAAGTCTTTATTGGTACGGTGTGAAGCTATTGAGAAAGGATGGAGAGGAATTCAACATTCCTAAACTTTATCCATATATAGAATCCTCCATTCACCCTCAATACAAAGAATCCTTTCAAGCTATCCTCGATCATATGGAAGCCAAAGGAATGGATACCTTAGTGGGTTCAACGGAAATTTTCATCTTCCCAGGCTACCAATTTCAAGTTGTTAATGGGTTGATCACCAATTTTCACCAACCTGGATCTACCTTGATTCTTTTAATAGCGTCTATCCTAGGTAATCGTTGGAGAGAAATTTATGAGGAAGCATTAAATTCTGGTTATAGATTCTTGAGTTACGGGGATAGCAGTCTACTTTGGATCAATTAATTTCCTTACGAGGATAAACGTGCATAGCAAACTCTCTTTTGTACCGGCCATGAGGAAACTCGTCTTTAACCTTTTATTATTCTCTTTTTTGCTTTCATGTAAAGAAGATGAAAAACCAAGGCCTGGTAATGGAATACTTACGGTTACAGGAATAGATTTAAGAAACACCCCACTTTCTAACGATAATGGAACAAATTGGACACATGTGCTGACTAATTCCCTGATTGTCAACCTCACCAATGAAACCAACCAAACCTTTCAACTAGAGCTGAACCCCAACACTCTTGAAAAGTCTTTTTCAATTGAACTACCTTTGGGGAATTATACTTTTCATTCGATTCCTGTCAGTACAGATTTTTCGGATTTTTTGCCTTTAAAAGCTGAGGGGCAACTAAACCTCAATCAAGAAAAGCAATCATGGAGATTACCCGTAGACACCGAATATGGTTTATTGACCCTCTCACAAAGTCCTGACTCACCCGCACCACTGTTTACCTCTCATCCTTCCTTTCAATTCAATAAGAATAATGAAGTATATTATTCTTATATCAAATCAGGAATAAAGACAACTGTTGAGGTTTCTTCAACTTCCCCATCTAATAGTTTTCAGGTAATCAGTCAATCAGTGCCTTTTCAGCACGTTTCAAAAATCATTCAGAAGCAGCATGAAAATGTTCTGGATGCATTTCAAAAAACGGACTTTGATCTGGTTCAGGAGAAAATCAATCTGGACTTGGATCATCAACCTATCAACCTATCACCCTGGATTCAAGCTGAATTAGGAACTTCTCTCAATGAAAGTTCGGGACTTGCCTATATTGACGGCAGGTTATTTTCCATTAATGATGAAGACAATGACCCTAAAATCCAAGAGTTGAACCCTGAAGACGGACAATTGATACGGGAAATAACTATTGAAAATGCCTTCAATGAGGATTGGGAAGAATTCGCCCAAAGTGAGTCACATGTTTTTATAGGAGATTTCGGGAACAACCTAGGAAGAAGAAAAAACTTAAGTATTCTTAGAGTCTCAAAAGATGAACTCCTTCATTCCAATACCTTAGTGGCTGAAAAAATAGAATTCTCATTTGCCGATCAGGTGAATTTTTCCGGTCCAATGGAGAGCAATAACTTTGATTGCGAAAGTTTTTTTCCTGAACAATCAACTTCATCTATTTACCAAAAATCGCGGGGATGGAAAAACCAGGCACTATGTGATTAAAGATGAGATAAGCACACAAGAAGTTTCTCCTACGGAAGAATTTGACACCCAAGGCCTAATAACCGGTGCTGATATCAGTCCAGATGGAAAGGTCTTTGCTCTTTTGGGCTATGAAAATAAGGGAATTGCTAGCCAGTCTTTTATCTGGTTGTTTTCTGATTTTAGTACTACTGGGTTTTTCAGTGGAAATAAAAAAAGGATTTATCTGGGAAGCCCTTCCATTCTATCCCAAACAGAAGGCATCGTTTTCAGGACATCGAATGAAGTCTATATCTCAGGAGAGGAAATAAACTTTGGAGGCGTTTATGTCCCTGGCAAACTGAGCGAAATGAACATAAAGGGGCTTTATTAATCAAATACACTCATGTTTTTGGCATTGGTCCGGATGACATCATCCAACTCTTTTGCCAATGGCTTGAGGTATGAAAAATATTTTTGATTTTCTATATCCAGTTGATGAGGGTCGATCAAATCCAAAAGCCCCAACATGGAAGACAAGGGAGAGCGCAACACGTGGGAAGGCTTTAATGCCAGCTCTTTCAGCTTTTTATTTTCATGCTGAATCTCCACCAATTTATTTCCCCAAGCAGAAATATCTATCGCTTGTATCAAAGCCGCAACTCGATCTCCATTTGGATTCAAAACAGGTTTTACATTCACTTTCCAAAACCCAAACTCCTCCTCATTCAGTTTGAGATTCAGTTCTATTTCGGAGGAACTTCCTTTTAAAAGGCATTTTCTTACATTTTCCTTTAATTGAGTAAATCTAGAAGAATCGGAAGTGAATTGGAGCTTTGATCCCTCTTGGAATTTCGAGCCAGACCAGGATTCTGAAAGCACTTTACCCGCATTATTTTGCTGGATCAAATTCATATCCGAATCCACCACCCAAACAGAACCAGGAATTGCTGTTAACTGAGTTTCACTAAATGGTTTTGTAGTTTGAAGAGAAAATGGTTCTTTCATTTTTGGAAGAAAAAAAAGTTGATACCCTTTTTTATGTCGGACTAGTAAGCCCGTGAATTCATGACCTAGTTTGGAATCTTTTAGAGGTAGAAATTGGGAGCTTTCATGACTCAACGACAGGCTTCTCCAGGAGGTATTGGTTACTATTTCCAAACCAAGCTCGGAATCAAAAATTCGTTTATCAGAAAATTCATCTAAGTCTATACCAAGCCAATTTCTGACAACATCCTCTACTTCAATTACGAAGAAATTCTCGTCTAACAGTATACTTGGTAAACCCAGGATATCACAAAGATTATCCAAAGGTATTTCCTGCTTTAGAAACTGAAAATCTATCCCTATCCCAACTACACCTAATAAGTCCATGTCAAGATTGGTAATGACTGAAAACTCAATCCAAACCTTCGGATTACTTCGACCTCCTCTTAATTCTAATAACAAGTGCTGCTTTTCTTTTGGACAAGACAATAACTCATCCATGGTCCTTGCAAAATCTCTACAGGAGCTTTCAGACAAATACGAAGACAAGGAAGCAGTTTCTACTCCCTCAACAGTCTCTTTAAAGATTTTATTAGAGTCCAATAAATTTCCTTCCACATCCATCAGGATGAGAAAAAATGATTGGAATCCATTAAAACCTCCGGAATAAGATTTTCTATTTTTTCAGCACTAATCACAGCATTAAAGAAGTACTAGGTGATAACTTCTTGATTCTTTGAGCTTAAAGATTGATAAAAATTATCAATTAAAAAAAGGTGGTTTTGAAGAATTTTATACTATAAATAGTCATAATTCGAATTAAAATTTTTATACGGCAGAAAAAAAGTAAGTGAATAAATGAAAAATGCTTTTCATCCCTGAAAAGCATTTCTAAAAAAATCAATTTTTTTTGAGCTTACCTGTTTACAAGCACTTGGCTAGTAAATTCAGAGTATTCTATCTCTTTTACCATCAGAATCAGTGCATTTGCAAATTCTTGCTTACAAGCAAAAATATGGTACGGATAATCTGGATTCGAAGTAAAAATTATCTGATTTGAGCCAAAAAAACGTTGCAGTTCTTCTTTTGAATTAGTTTTAATTTTCACAGAGTCTGATTTCAAACTATTTCTTTCTATTAAAAAATTTCCGTTGCTCGTTTGTATTAACATAGTTTTAAAAGAGGATTGATCACAAATTTATAAAAGCGAAATTCAATAGAAATACCCAGTACTGGGTATTTTTCCCAAAAAAGGAATTACGAACATGTAAATTATTTCTTTTGATTACCAGTATTTTAACAAAAAAGTAAAATAGAAATGATTTCTAAGCCTCTGAAGCTTGTTATAATCTTATCAATTGATTTATATTTGCAACGCCTTAGGGAAACAAGGAGATTTATTCAAGTAAAGTCCTGTGCTCCTTAAGTCAAAAAGAGGGTTGGGTGAGTGGCTTAAACCAGCAGTTTGCTAAACTGTCGTACGGGTCAAACCGTACCGGGGTTCGAATCCCCCACCCTCTGCAAAGCAAGCCTTTTCGCATAGCGGAAGGGCTTTTGTTTTTTAGCTACCAAGCTTGCTTGAGTGGCTATGAAATAAAAAGACCAAAACGAACCAAGGGAGTAGGCTTGGTTTGCACCTTTCCCCCAACTAGGGAAAGGCGAAGCCAATCCCCCACCCTATGCCTGAACAATCCCTAACTAATTTTAAGACAAGTAGTTATGGTTTAATTTTTTTTAATAAAGTAGCGAAATCAGTAGCGAATTCATCTTATTTTTGAATTCTGATTATCATAATATCTTTTCTCTGGTTAGGTACATTTCAACTACTCGTACTATTCGTACAGTACGAGGGGTACGAAATTAGGAATACGTATTTTAGATAAATTCCCAATACTCTAAACTAGGAAGCTGTTGATTTCTGAAAATATTTAAGCAAATCGTTTCTGGTGTAACACATCAGAAATGGCCAGCTGCCAGGTGATCTAACCACATACATACATTCCTACCAGCATTCGATAGCTGCTTCCTCGCTCACTTGGGTACTTCTCACCAGTGTAAAATGTTAACCAGTTTGGTTGTACCTCATCCGGCACAAAGTGATTGTCTACATCCACTCCAATTTCTTGTCACCAGGCACGAAGATCTTCCGAGCTCGCCTCATATACCCTCCATAGAAATAGAAAGGCTTTATAAAATGAGCACCTTGAATTAGGGATTGCAAGAAAAGATAAAAGTTTCGAAGTTTGGTTTGATTTTCTCAGTTACATAAAGCTATCTGAAGCTTCGGATTTTAAGGCATTCATCTTGAACAGCACTGCCAATCTACCTTTCGCCTGATGCTGGAAATTTTGAAAGAAAACGAGAATGTCGACCTATATCTGGATAATGATGCAATCGGTGAAAAGTATATTAATTCCTGAATTAAAATCGCTCAGTTGTATCGGTATTGCAAAGAAAATGGTGTGACGACAGATTGGGATTTATATGGCTCAAAAGGTAGTCGTAACAAAATCGAAAAATTAAACTTCACTTGCAATCGATCCATCCGAGGAGAAGTTGATATGAAAGTTTCAAGCTCTTATTTCGGATCAAAGAAACCAATATGAAGGCTTGGAGGATTTGAATGATTATCTTAAGTATTATCAAGAAAATTGAAAGAATTTCAATGGTATAGAATTTCATTTCAGCCTCGTCATGTGGTACGAGGTTTACGAAATGAAACTATTGCTATCTTCTCTTAAAACATGATTGACAAATCAAATAACTCATTAAAAACTAAATTTTCAATAAACACTTTATTCACTTAAAAGAGCCATTGATTTCAAATACCGGTTTTACTCTTTATAAGAAGGATTATCTTCTACTGTGGTTATCAAAAAACTTTAGTGTACTCTCCAGATGCTTTTGCCAATATGCCCACTGATGCCCTCCATCAAATTCCTCATAGGAATGCTCCACTCCTAATTCTGATAATAGCTCATGCAAAAGTCTATTCCAGCAATCAATTCATCTTCTTTTCCGCAATCAAAGCGAATGGCAGGCAAAGAATTTATGTTCCTTTTGATCAAGTCAATTACATCATTGTCTGTATTTCGAAGCTTATAAGAATCGGGAAATTCTTCAACAAATAAGGACATTTCAGAAAACCTCTTGATGTCACTATGAGCCGAAATAGCAGAAAAAACCTCTGGATATTGAGCTCCAACTTTCAAGGCTCCAGCACCATTGGTAGAATCCAGTACAAAATCTCATCTAATCATTGTCAAAAGTCTTTTTAAACTGTAATCTCTCCTCAAAGTAAAATACGTTAATTAGCCTCCCTTAACTCCCCAGTCTACGAATTTGATTAATACTATTCTTTTAATCCCAGGTAGTTTTCCTCCTCCAGATTTTTATTATAGACTACCTAAAAGACCATCTTCTAATTTTATCTTTTTGGTTTCTTTGCAGCAGCAAGCACAGATTCCCAAGTAGGATATTTCTCATTTTCACTGTCGCTCAGGTCTTGCACAATCTTATTAAATCTGTCATCAAAAAATTGTGCATATTCAAAAAGCTCCAATCCCGATATAGGATCCCATGGCGTACCTGGCTTGTAATGGTCATTTCCCTCAGCATATCTCAAACTATCAAAAGCCACTTTTGAATTCGTCCATTGGGGATAAATTTTCTCCCCCTAGCATATGGGATAACCAGTTCAACAGACTTTTTCACAGATCCTCCGACTGAATTCTCATAAGAGTATAGATTGAGAATATCCTCCTTCAGTAACAGGATAATGGATAATAAAGGCTTCAGACCTCCGGAATGATATGAAAGTGCGTCTCTTTCTCTCAGGTCAAACGTGGACCCATCGGAATTGAAATTCTTTTCAATATACTCCTCCACTTCTGATCTGGTGAAGCTCAATAGATTCTCATTATTCGTCAAACTTCCCACCATCGCTACAATTTTGATCCGCTTACTTCTCCAATTACCCAATTCCTCAGGATAGCTTCCGTTTAATTCAGCCTTCGCGATACTTTCCATCCAATCAAAGATTTTGGATCTTTCATTTGACTCCAAGGCATCTTTGATATAATCCGCTACCACAAAAAAAGGAGTGAGTTTATTCTCATTGATCGGATTACCCGTTGGTTTGTAGGAACTGGCCCAGGCAAGTATAAACTCCTTTGCTTTGATAGCATATTCTTTCTCTCCTGACACCACATATGCATATCCTAGATAATGTGCTTTCTCTACGTCTTTTAGCTTGGCAATGGTCTCTTGTCTCAATGGATTTTTGTCATGCAGTCCTTCATAATAAATGATGGATGCAGGATTTGGAATATCGTCTAAAGCCTCATCAGCTTTGGATTTTATTTCCAAAAATGACTCATAGGCTAATTTGTCGCTGGCAATCAATTTTTTAAGACAAAGTTTATCCTGGTCTGTCAAAGGGATCACAGGCATCAACTCAAAAGAGCAAAGAGTAAAAATAAGCGCTATGGAAAAGAAAGTTTTCCTCAAATTTTGGATGGTTTTAATCAGCATAAAATTCTGGATGACACAATGAATTGAATTCTTTTAATGACTTTTGATTTATCCAAACTCAAAATTAAGAGTTGAAATATGTCAAGTCTTTTCATGTTATTTTAATTGATCAATCCAATTTCTAAAGAAGTATCGATTTTCCCTGGAGCAGTGAATACTTCTTCGGCATCATCAACAACCAACACCCAATCATTCCCCTTACCTGCTGAAGGAGGTTTTATTAGAAATGCGTCAGAGGTATTATTAAATTGAACCTCATAGGAATTTCCCGTTCTTGGATCAAACCACCATTTTCTTAAATCCTTACTTTTCAATCCCGAAAAATCAATTTTAGTAGGCTTTCCCGTTGGGAAGTAAACCATCGCATAAGTCCCCTGATCATCTCTGGTCGCAAATACATAATTTTCATCATCGATTTGCTCGTCCAAGATCATGGACTGATCTGGAATCCTAGTCAAAAAGGACGAGATAGCATCAGGTTTTTCAAGTGTTTCACCTGATTGGCCATTGGCAAATCCAAAGCTACTTTCCAAGGACGAAGTGGCTGATTGATAGGATCTTTATCAGTATCGTACATTTGCCACACATCGTGGCAGCCATAAGTCTGCCCAAATGCTCCAGCGAAAACATTCCAGTACATAATTCTTCTTATATCTTCCGGAACACTATGTCCTAATTCTTTAGCATTAAAACAATTGGGGTGATCCTCATAAAGTGGCTCTCCATCTAGCACTGGCTTTACTGAGGCAAGATTGTAATCATAGGTAATATGGGAATAGGTGCCTTGATTGGCACAATGCCCCGTCTGATGCATATTGAAATCCAGCCAATCCTCATTATGAAACCAAGTTGAAGAACCTCCATCTTCTTTTGGCTGTGGATGAAAACTCATCAAAGTGCGGTCATATCCACCTGCTTGGGTTACAATACCTTCAGCCATGGCATTCCATACTTTCACATCATCCGAATCCAACCGGGGGTTTCTATCTCCACCGATTACCCAGATGATATTGTCAAAATCCTTCAATCGATTTCCTATCCACTCACCGAATTTTCCGGCATTTTCTACATCAAAAATTTCTGGCCCTACACCCCAACTTTCTGTAAATAGTTTATCTCCCCAAGTTGGCAGCAAAGCCACATAGAGCCCTAACTCATCTGCCTTCCGAATCGCATATTCCACATGTTCAAAATATTTTTCATTTGGTAAAAGAGGATTATTTTCAATGAGGGGATTTTCCCCATAGGGATTTGGTGAATTTAAGCCATCCAATTCTGCTAAAGCCACTGTTTGAATCACGGTAAATCCTTGTGACTTACGTTTTTCCAAATACATATCAATTTCTTCCCTATCACATCGATGAAGCAATTCCCAAGCTGTGTCGGCTAACCAAAAAAATGGAGCTCCATTTTCAGTAACTAAAAACCTTTTATTTTCACTCACTTTCAACCTTTGAGCTAATAAGCATGAAGAACATAAAAAGGTGAAAATTGAGATAAGTATATACTTTTTGTGAATGTCCATGTATTCTTTAATTGGTTATTATATGCATTATAAAGGTATAATTTTCTAGAAAAAAGTCGATTTTCTTATATCAAACAAGATTATTATATCATCCTAATCCAAAGACTTAATAGATAACTTTAAGCTATTTGATTCACTTTTATTGATGAAGAAAAATCCACATCCAGATTTCTCAAAGATTTGCAAATTCTTGACTTATTCTCGCTATTTTTTCCTAGGCTGATGCATCATGAGCTTATTGATCTCCTTCTCGATTTGCATCATGTTCTCTTTTCCTACTAATCGGAATTGTCCTTTTGCAGAAGTATCCCAGGTATTTGAACCATCATCTGCGACGACCATATTTCCTTCTTCCAAATCAAAGAACTTTTCATGACCTAAAGCCGCTACATACACAGCTGTTTGATCCCAACTCATCCGCCCATTTTTATCTTCCTCGGCCATAGGAATAGAGATCGCAAAAACATCCTTCACAGGGCTATTCTTGATCTTTTTGTTTTCTATTAAAGGAACGCCCGTATGTATTCTTTCACCAATCTCAAAACCACTATAGATGATCGGCTTTGGCCAATTAGCTATAGTATACTGTGAAGAAGATACATCTTGATTGACATTAAACTCTGAACCAGAAGGAAATTTACCAGCCATACTTACCAGCTTTACAACTTTCTGTTTCACCAATTCCACTCCGGTCAACGGAGAAAATTCATCTGGTTTAGATTGGAGTAAATTTGAGATATTGGTAAGAAATCCTACCGTAACAATGGTAACACTTGCGTCAGTCTGTGCAGCGAGAACTTTTCGATACAAGCTTACCGCATCTGGTGTTTCGCCGTTCTTTATAATCTTGTGAGGGTAGTTAGCCAGTAAAGTATCTGTCCAATGCTGCCAATCCTTCTGCTCAATTGCCTTGGAAGTCGGCACTCCTATTGGCATTTCTGGTCTGTTAAAATAGGTATTCAAAACATTCAGCACTCCTGCTACTCCTTCGTATTTTGTACTGGCTATCGTAGCTAAAATCTCAATTTCACCTTGATCAGCAAAAGCATGAAGCATTGCAATAGCTCCCACATCGTCATAATCAGGGCCCATGTCAGTATCGAATATTACTTTATCTGCTTCCTTCTTTTGCCCATAGCAGCAAAAAAATGTGAGGATTAGTAGTAAGGTTGTCACAAGGTTTTTGTAGTTCATTTTCGAGTTATTTAGGGTCTGTTTCTTTTTAATCAATATTCTGTACACTTAGTATTAGTTTTTGAAAGATTAAAAAACAATCTCTTTTCTAAAAGGAATCGAAGTCTGTGCTCCTTCTTTAGTGGTTGAAATTCCAGCAAGCTTGTTGTCTGTTTCCAATGGAGTTTAGAGTTGGACGAGAAAATATTCCGCGCCACGAATTTCTTCCTCCTCCAATTGAAGGTCTATTGGGCTCATCGCACTATTTGCTCCTGAAGCGACTCCGATGGTATTTTCACCTTGATCATCAACTATAATAATCGCTATACTACTTAGCGAAGATTCTGACCTTTAATAACTCCAATTTGATTCAAATTCAATAGGAAGCACCTGGCAATATAGAAGGTAATATACTCGGTATGAACCTCTGTCTTAAACTTAATTGCAAGGAGATTAACATCATCGAATATTTGAATACATCATCTACTCGACTAGGATCAATGTATGCGTCTTGGTTTGCAAGTACAACATAAGGACCATTGGGGTGTCTTACACAATAGGAGAACATGTTTTCATGCCTATTGAACATATGCACAAACTGACATAAAGAAGACGTTTTAATATCATAAAATTTGATTTAGTTAAAATTTAAAAATCAATTATAATGGAAGGATTAACTTATTAGAGCCTTCATTTAATTGAATTAATTTTCCATTATATAACATACTACCTTTTAACCCTAATGGTAATTCTACTTCTGCCACTAAATCTTTACCAGTTACTTCATAACTGACATTAATTATCCCTTTAGGATGTGGCATAGATACAGTTAAATCTGTCAGTGAACCTAAATGAGGAGAAATCAAAACAGATTTAAAACCTACTTCTGCTGGTTTTATTCCTGCCACTGAATTTATCATATAGTAAGCGGGATGTGCGCTCCAGGCATGACTATCTGATCTGTCATGCGAGGCAAAACCTGTTTCTCCGCAGGTGGTTAATCCCCTATCCAAAAAGTCGTACCAAAAGTCAAGGTTCTCTAAATACAAATGTTCCTGATCGGTTTTCTGCATGGCTTTGAATAAGAAGAAGGAAAAATAGGAACTGGCCATCTCTTCGAATCCATCATAGTTCAGCACTTTATTCAACAATTCTTTCTGCTCATTTTCAGGAATCACATCAGAAAGAATAGCCATGATATTGGTATGTTGAGAGAAAACATCGCTATCAGGGTAGTCAGAAAAAGACCTTTCTCTTCATCCCAACTGTTGGCACGTACGGAAGACTTGATACTTTCAGAAATACTTGCCCACTCGATTGATTTATCCCCTATTCCCAAATAGTTGTACAGTTTCACCGCACAATCCAACGTATGTACATAATTCATGGTTAACATGGTAGACTGTACCATTTCCATTTGTTCATTTGCTCTTGGAATTGAACCTTTGGTAATACTCCAATCCATGAAGTTCTTATTTCTAACAGCACCAATAAGACCAGTTTCCTCATCTAGGTGTCTTTCGTAGAATCCAAGTATCTTTTCTATGTTTGGAACAAATGGAATAATAAATTCTGCATCACCCCGTAATTCGTAGTAATCGAGTAAGGTTTGGATCCAAGCCATTGACCAAGTCCCTTGATCAAAATCAAATCTGGAAGGGTATGCAGATTTAAAAAGACCCGTTTCATTATTCTCAGACTGGGTATATAGTCGAAGCATTTCTCTTAGAAGACGATCATCTGTTGAATTATAAGTAGAGATATTAGCTATGGGTCTATTATCACCGCCATAACTCAATTGCTCATAATAAGGTGTATCATAGTAGGTTTCTCCCGAGCACATTTGCAAGGTCCGCTGACTGATCGTAAAAATCTCATTCAGTTTTGCATCATTACTTACAAAAGTTGCCATTTCTGGATAAGGATACCCTGAATATTCATTTACAAATGATGATATCTCCAGCGGCTTATCTTTTGTTTCTATTTCCAGTTTGACATAACGGAAAGCTCTTTTCCATAAGGGTCTAAATGTCCTGGAGGGCTTTCCATCAGTCTGAAAAATATCCCAAACTCCAAACATGGTTAGATTAGCTACAGAATCCCTGTGCGCCTTTAGATTTACTTTCTCATAAAGTGCCTCTGCATATTTAATTTTGATGGAACTGTTTGCTCCTCCAGAAGTGGTCAGCTCAGGATAGCCCATAGTCAACAAACCAAAATCTATCAATACAGTAGCTTCAGTATTGGCAGGTATGGATAGTTTACTTCTCCCTCCCAAGCGCCAGTACTTTTATCAAAACCTGTTATTTCTCTTATGCTCTCTGGGTAAACCGGGTGATTAGCCATAAAGGGGATATTCCTAGGAACCAGGTTCCATGGTGCTGATCCATCAAAATGCAGTGCTTCTGCATTAAGCCAGGAACTCTCATCAAACTGTATTTCTTCCCAGCCCCATGGGTATTGATTTCCATCCAAATGATCTCCTCCCCCACAAGCATAGAACCCATAAAACCAACGTTCATCAAAGAGCATTTCCTGATAAGAAATTACTGAATAGGCAGGATTCTTATATACCTTCCAACTTTTATCTGTCCTTAAAAAATCAAAATCTTCCTTTTCTACATCCAGCATAAAAGCCGTCTGAGCTGAAAAAAAGGACAGTGGTTTATCTTTTCCCCCATTGTAAACCAATGCTGCAATTACATTCTCACCTTTAGTCAAATAAGATGCAATATCCAAGACATCATATTTATAGGTCTTGAAATCACCTTTTGCAGGGCCATAGGAAACCCGCTGCCCGTTGACAAATAGATTATACCTATTATCAGCAGAAACATGGATCAATAGACTTTCAGGGGTTTCTTTTAATTCAAATGACTTCCTAAAATGATAAACTCCATAATCCGTCACATTGGCAGAAGGGTATGAAATCCAAGGAGCCTTTTCTTTGGTCTGAGAATAGAGAAAAAAAGGACTCAAAAAAAACACAAGGATGGTAAGATATCTTTTCATCATTTCAGGTCTTTTAAATTTTTATGATTCCGGGTAAAATCTCTGGAAAATTCAATAAGGATTTATAATCAATTCTTGAATGAGCTTTCCTAATCTTTAAGAAATACCCTCACTGGTTTGTCTATCAGTGATTGATCGACTCCAATATCCCTTGGTTCGCAAAACCAAACCAACTTTCCTTCCAATGTTAGATTTTCGGGGCAATCAGCTGCATCAGGATGGGTTTCCATAAATCGTTTCAACATTTCATTTTGTAATTCAGAGAGTATTTTTTCATTCTCCGGATTTTTGGAGACATCATTGGATTCGCTTGGATCTCCTTTAAGATCATAAAGTCTATGTACAATTCCAGAGGGTCCAAATCCGGTCTGATAGCCAATTCCTAAATCCCTACTCCCAGTGGTAAATATATATTTCCAATCATTGGAAGCCACCATGGCCATGTTATCCTCTAAATATTCTGAAAAGACATAAGATTTATGTTCATCTGAGCTGTCTTTTAAAATCGGAAAAAAACTTTTCCCTTGAACAAACGGGACCTCTGCCAAACCAAGCCAATCAATGATTGTAGGAAAAATATCAATGTACTCTACCAAAGCAAATGCTTTGGAGACATTACTTTGAATGTCTGGAGATTTCACAATTAAAGGCTGCCTTACAGCTTCATCCCACATGGTATGCTTTTCAAATCGTCTATGATCATTTAAAAGGTACCCGTTGTCGCTGATATACAAAATCATGGTGTTTTCTTCTAAATTATTATCTCTAACCGCATCAAGAATAATCCCTACGTTTTTATCCATGTATTCTGTTGAAGTATAATAAGCAGCTATAATACCTTTTCTCTCCTGATCAGATAAGCCACGGAATTTTGCAGGAATCCATCGTTCATCTTCTGGGCTTCCCACTGGAAGGACCATATCTTCAGTTCGATATTTATCTGCATATTCAACAGGATAGTAATAAGGATGATGAGGTTGAAAAAAGGCTGTCCATAAAAAAATGGTTTTTCTTTATTTTCTGATATGAACTTGGCAGCCTCCTTTGCATAAAAAGTTCCTTGGCTATACTCGTCTTGTATTGGATGAGGAAGATTTTGACTATTCATCCATTTCGCAATTTCATTTGCCGGATCTCCTCCATGATAGGTTTGAATGCTTGAAGGTAATTCTGGAGGATTACTCTTCTTTAAAAATCCTGATAGGAGGCATTTTCTATCCATGTATCAAAGCCATGGTTAGGAAGACCATCCGTGTAAAGTTGTGACCAAAAACCATTGTTGAAATAACTCTTCCCTACCAAAGCTGTCTGAAAGCCTTGATCTCTTAGGTATTCAGCAATTGTAACATTGCCTTCATCTGGAAATGGGGTAAAAAGCAAATTAACTCCAGTGGCATGGGGATATTTCCCCGTAAGCAAAGACTGTCTTGAAGCGCTGCAAATAGGAGAATTACAATAGGCATTGGTAAACCTCACTCCTTCATTAGCAAGCCTGTCAATATTTGGAGTCCTAATTAAATCATTACCATAGGCCCCAGTAACCTTTAGGGCGTGGTCGTCTGCAAGAATTACAATGACATTTTTTATTGGCCTGAAGGGAGCTTCTGTTGGCTTTTGGCATGAATAAATTAAACAGGTCAAAAAAAGTAGATTGAAGGATCTTTTCATCTTAATTGACAGTTATCTGTTCCCCTAATTCCTGAAGTGCCCACTCCAAAGCCCAGCTCGTAAATGAGGCAAAATTTGCGTCCTTATACTTCCGTTGAGAACCGGGTTGGCTTAAATTCTTATCCAGAACCTGATACATTACAGGAATTGCAGGACGAGCTTCTGGACCAATCAACAACAAGTTCCTTGCCGCCATCAAAGCTAACCAAGGCCGATCGTCCTGCACCCATTTTTCCAATACTTCTACAACTCCTTCCTGATATCCAAAATGAGATAAAGTCTCAGCAGCTACTATTTGTACAGAAGCAGATTCATCTTCTAAAAGGTTTTTAAGGATTTCTGAGGTATTCTTTTCAATACTTTCCAATTGCCTGATTCCCATCACAGCCCAATATCTAACACCACTATCTCTATCTTTTAAATCTGATACAAGTTCCTTTTCAGAAGCTATACCAACTTTTTCGGCCTGTGACAAAATTCTATCTAAATCAAAATCCCGACTTTTCCCATATTCATAAGGAGTGGAATTACTGCTTCTTATCATATATTCAGGTTCTGCCAATAGTCCTAGATCATGCGTTTCCAAAATCCAATCATGAAGCTGGTTTTTTAGCTTTGATTTGATTTGTTCAAAAGCTGGGTCATTTGCAAGATTCCTGGTCTCATAAGGGTCTTGGTTCAAATCATACAATTCCTCAATCGGTTTTGGCTCCCATAATTTCTGCTGTTCCGCATTGGTTTTTCCAGCTTTTTCAAGATCCCTCAGTGCTTTGAAAGCAACTTTTACATCAGAAAAAATAAATCCGGGTTGGATATAGGGTAAATGAGGCATATAGTGCCTGATGTATATATAGTCTCCATCTGTCACGGAGCGGGACATTTCTACCATATCATCAGCCCTGTCCCGGGCTCCAAAAGCAAATTCTCTTTGACTGTTATCTTTTGCTTTGGGACCTAAAAAAGCCTTCCCTTCCATCGAAATTGGAATTTCCGCTCCAGCAAGTGAGAGTACAGAAGGCGCTAAATCAATAAAACTGATCAGCTCATCCTTTTTTCCTACTAAGGAATCCAAACCTGCCCATTCCTGATATTTTTTCGGAACTGACAGGATAAAAGGAACATGCATCCCTGTTTTGTTTAACCATCTTTTGTAGCGCGGCATCCCAAAACCATGATCAGCGATAAAAAAGATTATCGTTTCCTCCAGTAAACCATCTGCCTCAAGAGAGTCCAGCACCTCCCCTACGTTTCTATCCAAAACCGTCAGAATATCATAGTAATGAGCCCAAACCTCCTTGGTTTCTTTACTATCAGGGTAATAAGGTGGAAGTTTTACTTTATTGGGATCATGAATCAAGGCAGGGTCTAAATCCTGAGTAAACGTTTTATAATTTTCAGGATTATTCACCGACCCTTCATGGGAAGGACCAATATTTATAAAGCTGAAAAAAGGTTCACCGGATGGTCTATTTCTCCAAGGAGTAATCTGAGATGACCAATGATCATAGATTCCTTCTGCTGTAAAATTATAATCTGTTTTATCCCGGTTGGTCACAAAATACCCTTCAGATTTTAGATGTTCCGGAAGGGTCTGAAGCTGTGAAGGGAATTTCACTTCTGACCTTAAATGTTGTGTACCTAGAGAAGTGGCATAAATCCCAGTGATCAAGCTAGATCTGGAAGGAGCACAAATCGGTGCAGTAGTCCAGGCATTTGTATATGCAATTCCTCTGGAAGCTAACTGATCAATAGCTGGAGTATGGGCAAAAGAATCACCATAAGCGCCAAGAGCGGGGCTGATATCTTCTGCAATTAACCAGATGATATTAGGTTGCTTACCCGTTTCCTGAGCAAACAAACTAATTGATTGAAAAAAGGAAAAGATCAGAATTATCAGCAAAATATTATTCTGGGCAATTGAAAACTGTTTCAGCGTCTTTCTAATATTCATGGCAAATTTCATTTAATCAAGTGATCCAGACATTTTGTAAATCAATGCTTTATCTCTATTCAAAATATTAAAAAAGACTTCATCTCCGGAGGCAAGTTTAATTTTTTCTATGCTTTTGGCATTTCCTTTTATGGTCAATCCACTCTCAAAACTTGGCATAAATTTAAATCCTTCAGTAGGGTCAAACATTAAAACTCCACCCAAAGAAGCGTCTTGCCTTCCTGATTGGACTTCCATTCCAAAGTCATTTCCCACATAAACCAAATCCAGATATCCGTCGTTGTTAATATCGACAAGCTCTCCGTCCAAAATCGGAGAAAACTGAGCTTCAATAGGAAGAGGAATCAAATTAAAATTCATGTCACCTAGATTTTCAAGAAAAATCGATTGAGCATATTCTACTTTTTCTCCACAGCCTGAGCGAGTTCATCCTCTCTAAAGGTTTCCCGTAAGCTGGCTTTTGCATAACTTTTATAGTTTGGGAAGCGCTTCTTAATTACCGGAATTTGACTGATCAAAAGGTCCCTTGGCATTTTAACCACTTCTGTCCCCTGATTATAGTAAGTGATGATAGGTTCAGCAGTACCATTTTTATCAAAATCACTGTAATATACTTTAGCAGCTTGATCTGGATTAGGTTTAAACAATTGGTTCTCCCCCATATTACCGATTATAAAATCTTCATCCCCATCCTGATCAAAATCTCCTAGTATTATACTGCACCACCAGCCAAGAGGAATCAAATCGGTTTGTCCGAAATCAGATTCTTTCAGCTGTCCATTTTGATTTAAAAAACTCTTACTCTTCCCCATTCCTCAGCTATAAGCAAATCCAAGAAACCATCTTTGTTGATATCTGAAAGCTCCAGATCCCTCACAATTCCAATCTTATGTGCTATGTTTTTAAGCTCAATCTCTTTCCTACTGAATTTACCGGATTGATTGATCAGAATATAGGTATCCGCTGCAAGAGGGAAATAACCTGGTAAAACACCGCCTCCAACTATTAAATCCATATCGCCATCTAAATCGACGTCTCCAGCTTTGATCACTGAGGTATTGTTTGGATGTAGAGGAAATGCAGTTGAATCATATTCAAAACCTCCATCTTTGTTACCTAAATACAATCTGTCAAAATATCCAGAGTTTCCTGGTTCAAATTGTCCGCCTCCACTTCCTATTACCAAATCCGGGAAAGAATCTCCATTGGCATCCATGATCAAAGCACTTGCATCATGAAATGGAATTGAGGGATCAAATTGCTGAAAATGAAAATTAGCTTGCTGATCTTGGAGATAAATGCTTGCAGGAAAACCTGTGGATCCACCTATAAAAACGTCAGACAACCCATCTCCATTTAAATCTCCAACAGCAGAGCTTGGTCCGTCCTGCGAAAACTTTCTTGGGATGGCACCCTGAATTTCAAAGTCATTGAAATCATCTTCAACATGTTGAAAGTCTAATCCCAGGATATTGGTTTCTTCGAAATAGGTTTGATTATTATTAGAAATAAAAGAGGGTAAGACAGGTTGATTGGGTTGATATTTTATCAGCATCTCAGTATTTAGATCAGGAATCTCCACTGATTGAAAACTGCCATCAGGCCATTGAACGAAAACTAAATCAATATCTTCTTCTTTCTTGATTCCGAAAATCAATCTTGGGTCAACAGAAGATTTATAGCCCCTAACAGGCGACTTTTCAAGTAATTGAATTCCTTTTGTAGTTTTTATCCAGATTTTAGCTCCGATAGCTTCTAAGTTTCCAGGAGGACCTTCAAGGTTTATCCGAATAAAAGAAGGATTCCCAATTGAATTTTCGATGGAATTGTTTTTAAAAAGAGATGCTTCCTGATCAATATTATTGGTTACCAGGTCCAAATCACCATCGTTATCCAAATCAGCATAAACAGCTCCATTGGAAAAAGTCTCTTGATCCAATCCCCAATTGAGACTTTGGTCCCTGAACGTAAGATCTCCCTGATTTTGAAATAAAAAATTATGAAGTTTTACTCCTTCCAGATTATTCATCTCAGAAATAATATCTCTCTTATTGGATTCTTTTGTCCCAAATGCGGATTCACTTTGAGTATAAACGATGTAATCTAAATTGGTAACATCCTTTCTATATCCATTGGTAATAAGTAAGTCTTTGTTCCCATCTAGGTCAAAATCCGCAAACAAACTAGCCCAGCTCCAATCTGTTTTTGCAATCCCTGCCAATTGGCCAATTTCGCTAAAAACTCCTCCTTGGTTCAATTGAAGTGTATTCCTGACATATTGAGGCTGATATCCTTGCTGCAATGACATTTGAAACTGATTGTAACTCGCGGGCATGAGCATCATTTTCTCCCTGTAATTGTCTATCGGCAACATGTCCATGACCACTATATCAGTCCAGCCATCATTATTATAATCCGCCACATCATTCCCCATTCCATTGAAAGTCTGATGACTGACTCTACTGTTTATTTCATCAGCAAATGTCCCATCCATCTGATTGATGTACATCAGATCATTCGATAAAAAATCATTTGACACATAAATATCCGGCCATCCGTCTCCATTTAAATCCGAGACTGAAACTCCAAGTCCCCAACCTTCTTTTAGAATTCCCGCTTGAACTGTGACGTCTAGATAATTCCCATTGCCATCATTTCTGTAAAGCCTGTCATTGCTCTTCGCAGATCCATCTAAAACTTTTGGTTTGATATTACCTCTGTTGAAGTTTTCTAAAGCGTTATTTAAGACATAAAGGTCAAGATCACCATCTCTGTCATAATCGAAAAACACTGCTTGTGTACCATATCCCGGATCATCGATCCCATACTTTTTTGCTTCCTCCTTGAATGTTAAGTCACCTTGATTGACATACAATAGATTTCTGGTCTCATTCTTGGAATAACCCGCTACACTAACATAAATATCAGGATAGGAATCTTGGTTGATATCCACGATACTGACTCCTGTACACCAATTATTTTCTGTATTTATTCCTGCGTTGATGCTGATATCTTCAAACTTTAAGTTTCCCTTATTCAAATATAGCTGGCTAGAAACTTGATTTCCAGCAAAAAACAGATCCATTAAGCCATCTTTATCAAAATCAGCTACACCTATGCCAGCTCCATTGTATACATACTCAAAAACCAAAGCATTCAAAGAATCTGTTATTGCTATCGTATTAGAAAAAGTGATTCCAGAAGAGTCGGAATCAAGTAATTCAAAGACCCTAGAATCTGATGATTGGCAACCAAAAAATAAGAGGAGGATAAAATAAGAAAGATTCCATCGGATCATTTCAAGGGTTCATTTTGGGCATTTTCAATTTACATAAAAATATAAGCAGGAAGGAAAATAGATTCTCCCTCCTGCTCAACATCTCTAATTATTAATATCCTGGGTTCTGGGATAAAGCCGAGATCAAATCAAGCTCCCGCTGTGGAAATGGTTTAAGCAAGTGTGTTTCAGACCAGTTTTCATTAGCAGGACTTCCAAAATCTATATCAGTAGAAATATTGATAATTCCGGCATTATGCCATCTGACTAAATCCGCATACCTATGACCTTCAAATGCCAGTTCTACCCTTCTTTCATGCATGATATATTCCATCATTTCATCCTGAGAGGAAGTGGGTGATCGATCTGGCAAAATCTCTCCTGAGGGATCTGCTCTTCTTCTTACCACATTTACCAATTCAGCGGCTTTTTGAATGTTGCTATTTCCAAGCAACTCTGCTTCTGCAGCCATCAAATAAACATCTGCCAAACGGATCACCCGTTCATTATTCGAACCTGCATTGGGTTGAGGGTAGGTAGTATAATCTAAAAGATATTTAGAAGGTGTAGCTCCTGTAATAGACCAGCTTGAACTATAAGGGGAACCAAAATATTCATCACCTTCCCTAAAGAATGTAAAGGGAATTCTTGGGTCGTCTGGTTCAAACTCATTTTGAAGATCTTGTGTTGCATGCATCCTTCCATACCCCTGACCATTTGCACCAGGAGCACAGTTCCCTAAGAAACAAGAAGCCCTGAAAACTATAGCACGAGCTGTTCCTGCATGTCCCACATTTTGATTTCCTTCCAACCCGAAATCTACTGGTAACCAAGGGTTAAAATCTCCCCTTGTGAATTGGATTTCAAAAATGGATTCTTGGTTGTTTTCAAGACTTTCTCTAAAATTATCCCCATAATTATCCAGTAAAGAGTACCTACCACTGGAAATAACGGCATTCAATTCAGCAGCAGCTTGCGAATACTTCTGCCTGAAAAGGTAAACCTTACCCAAAAATGCTTGAGCAGCTCCTGAGGTAGCTCTACCTACATCTGTACCAGACCAGGTGGCTGGAAGATTTTCTTTAGCAAATGCTAAATCTGCTTCAACCAAATCCAAAACTTCACCAGGTTGACTATTTCCTACCTGTGAGTCAGCAATAGAAGTGATTTCATCTGAAATCAAAGGAGGAGTACCCCAATTTGTTGCAAGAACAAAATAGAAATAAGAACGGATGAACTTTGCCTCTGCTTCAAACCGAGCTTTATCTTCATCAGACAACTCAGAGTTTGGAAGTTCATTTAAAATTACATTTGCCCTCATTACTCCTTTATAGCTTTCTGAAAACAACCATCCAAAATCCCCGTTATTGGGCAACCAGTTAAAGTCGTTGTTATTATCAATCCCCTGTCCACCATGACGGGTATCATCCGAAGGATATTCTATTCCGTTGTAAAAACCTCTGCCGTTTTGTTCATAATAGAAATTAAGAATGGTACTATAAGGAGACAATGAAGCAGCCTCAAAATCTTCAAAAGTTTTATAAAACGTCTCAGAGTTTAATTCTCCCAATGGTTGCAAGTCAAGTTTATTTTCACATCCTGCTATTAGTCCAACAAGGAGAATCATTGCTATAGATATATTTCTAGTATTCATGTTATTGGATTTAGAGATTAAAACTGAAGCAGGATTCCCATTTGAACAATTCTGGGCTGAGGCATATTTCCTCCATCGGTACCAGCACCTATCTGATTCGAATTTGACCCATAAGTCATCACTTCAGGATCCATACCAGTGTATTTTGTAAAAGTGAATAGGTTAGAAGCAGCCAAATAAATTCTTCCTGTATTAAAGCCGTTCATTTTATCTAAGACATTTCTTGGTAAACTAAAACCCAGCTGAACATTTCTAAGTCTTAAAAACCCTGCATCTTCCACAAACCTATCAGAAAAACGGCCATTTTGATTTGGATCACCACTGATGGCTCTTGGAACTGAATTGCTTGTTCCGGGACCAGTCCATCTTTCTTGGGATTCAACCAGCATGTTCCTTCCACCACCAGTCAAATTCAAATTGTTTTGTCTTACTTGATTATAAACCTGAACATCCCCTACTCCTTGCCACAACATTGAGAAATCGAATGAATTATAGTTTAATCCAACATTCAAACCGTAGAAATACGTTGGAATTGTTTTTCCTAAGTAAGTTCTATCATTAAAATCAATTAGACCATCAGGCTCTCCTGAGAATTGAGCACCATCTTCACCGGGTCCATTTACATCTAGAAACTTCACATCTCCAGGCCGTGGTCCTTGAGGAGCATTTTTATCTACAAAATTTCCGGTAAAAATCGCATCTATTTCCTCCTGAGTTTGATAAATACCATCCGTTTTATATCCAAAGAAATAGCCTATGGGTTGGCCTACTGCTGTTCTGTAGGCATTATTTGAAGAAAATTCCTCTATTCCAGGAGCCAATTCATCCAATCGGTTTTTAATTGTGGTGAAGTTTCCATTCAAAGTCATTTGAAGACCATTGGAAAAAGTTTTGCTATACCCGATTTCTACTTCAATCCCTTTATTACTCACACTTCCTAGATTCACCGGGGTACTCCCAAAACCTGTGATATTGGGAAGAGGTAAAGAATATAAAAAGTCTTTGGTAGTTCTGTCATAATAAGTGACCAATAAATCTACCTGATTATCAAAGAGGCCTAAGTCAACTCCAAAATCGATCGTTTCTACTGTTTCCCAAACTACATCTTTATTGACAAAATTTATTGGGGTTGGCGCCTGAATGGTAGTATTTCCGCTTCCATAATCAGGAGTAGTAGACACCCTGAAAATGTGAGGATAAGAAGTAGTGTTGGAATTTCCCAATTGACCCCAGCTAGCTCTAAATTTCATTTCTGAAATCAGACCTGAAGTGGAAAAGAAATCCTCTTGACTAACTCTCCAAGCTGCTGAAAAAGAAGGGAAAGTACCCCATCTCCTATTGTTTTCAGGAGAAAACGCACTGGTTCCATCTCTTCTAACTGTACCTGTCAAAAGGTATTTATCCTTAAAATTATAAGAAACCCTTCCCAAGTACCCTACAAATGATCCTTGTCCTGCCCCACCTCCGATATTTGGATCTCCTCTTCCATTTTTCACCACCTGATAAAAATCAGGAGCATTACTAATAAAATCACTTGCCCTAACTCCTAATGAAGTATTGGTGTTTTTCTGATATTCAATACCTGCTAAAACATCTATTGAATGATCACCAAATGCTTTAAAATAATTTAGGGTATTGGTAAAAACTTGGGAAACTGATTCTCCTCTGGTATCATTAAATTCATTTCCAGGTCGGTTTAAACCCATTTCAGCAACAAGATATTCAGGTCTCCAAGAATCATTTCTAGAGGAAACAAAGTCTACGGAAACCATTGACTTATAGGTCAATCCTTCAAGGATTTTAAACTCACCATAAATACTTCCCAACATTCGTGTTAGTCGGTCATTATTTTGAATAATTTGATTAATTCCAGGTTGATTGGCGATAGTCAAACCAGCTAGGTCAGAATTTCCATCATAACCATATCTATTTCCAGGAATAGGGTTAGAAGGATCTTCATATATGTTGAAAAAAGGAGGCATGGTCAATGAATTTTGAAGGAGAAACCCATCTCCGCCTCCATTCATACCTCGTAAGATTTCCTGATGAGAAACAGTAAAGGTCTGACCGATTTTTAGCCTCTCATTGATCTTAAAATCAGAATTTGCCCTAAAATTATAACGTTTTAAATCCCATTTCTGAACAGTTGCTTCTTGAGCAAAATAACCTCCAGAAACAAAGTAATTATAACCATCATTACCGCCTGACACACTTAAGTTATAATTCTGAATAGGTGCATTTTTATTTAATGCCTCCTCTTTCCATGCATTTTCATTGCTTCTGTTCCGTATTGGGCTACCTGAGGCCAAGTCAGGATGAAGTTCTTGATAACTGGGATCACCAGGACTTAAGCCATTCTGTGCATTCGCTGCATCATAAGCCTCTTGAGTCAAAGAAAGCCACTCTCCGGTATTATTGTATTCATTGAATTTAGCAATATTCTGAATTCCATAATAAGCATCGAAATTAACTGTTGGCTTACCTTTCTTTCCGCGTTTGGTAGTAATTAAAACGACGCCATTGGCTGCTCTTACACCATAAACTGCAGCAGCAGACGCATCTTTTAAAACTGAAATACTTTCTATATCGGATGGGTTAATTGTAGTAAGTGGATTGGTCACTCCACTTGAGTTATTTCCAACTGGCACCCCATCTACTACAAATAGCGGTTGGGTATTTCCAACGGTACCTACACCTCTTATCCTAACAGAAACCGGAGCTCCTGGTGTACCATCGACTGCAGTTACCTGAACTCCTGAAATCCTTCCCTGCAAAGATTGATCAGCAGATGCTACAGGTAATTTGGTGATTTCTTTTGAATTTACGGTTCCGATGGATTCAGTCATTAACTTTCTGCTCTTTTCACCATAACCGATCACAATTACCTCTTCAAGGTTCTGGGCATTTTCTGACATGGTAATATTGATGGTGGTTTGATTTCCCACCTGTACTCGTTGATCATCGAACCCAATGAAAGAAAACAGTAAATACTCCCCTTCTTCAGCATTGATTTCATATCGTCCTTCCAAATCAGTAACAGTACCTTGTGTAGTTCCTACAATTAATATTGTAACACCCGGTAATGGCTCATTATTTGAATCCGTGACTACGCCAGAGATTAATACCCGTTGTTTCTCCTGGATGCTGACAGGATTACCATTTTCATTTTGCTTGACATGAATATTATTATTGATCTGAACAAAACTTAGCCCGGTTTTTCTTGCTAAATCTTCCAAAACCGCGTAAACACTTTCCTGATTTACTTCAGCGGTTACCTTTTGACCTAAATTCACTTTTTCTGAATTGTAGGTAAATTCAAAACCTGATTGATTTTCTATTTTTCTGAACAGTTGTAAAAGTGAGACATCATTTACCTTCACTGATACTTTTACCTGCTCAATATTTTTTCTCTGAGCATTTCCATTACTTGCTAATAGAACAGAGCAAAAAATAACTGAAAAACGAATCCATAGAGTACTCTCTTAGATAACATAATGAGTTGTCCCAGTATATATTTTTTCATATAATTGTTAGGGTTTAAGTTAAAAACACTTGAACTGATTGCCTGAATTGGTTAGCGCTCCTTTAGGCAATTACTACTTGGCAGTATGATACTATAACAGGTATCTACTGCCATTTTTTCTAAGTACTGTTTTGGATTTTCATGGTTTAAGGATTTTGGGTTATAGTGTTATTTCTACTTTCTTTCCTTTTAACTTATAATGAATATTAGAAGTCTGTCGGATCCCTTCCAGAACATTCTTTAGGGTTTCGTCATGATACTCGCCGGTATAAGCCCATTTGCTTCCGATTTTACCTTTAACAGTAATCTCTATTCCATACCAGTTTTCTAACTTTTCTTTAACCGTATAAAAATCATCTCTTTTAAAAATCAGGTTCTTATCTTTCCAACCCACTACTTGAAGTGAGTCAAATGTAGATTTATAAAAGTTTCCATCATTTTTGATGACTAGCATTTCAGATGGATCAAGAATCACTTGATTTCCATGGGTATCATTGACTTTGACTTTTCCGGAAACCAAGGCAACTGCAAGCTCCTCTCCTTTGGATTGATTTATATTAAATTCGGTTCCTAAAACCTCGACGATTGTATTATCTACATTGACCTTAAATGGCCTGGATTCTTTACTGACATCAAAAAATGCTTCACCTTTTAAACTTATTGTTCTTAGTGAATCGGAAAACTCATTTGGGTAAATTATTTCAGAATTTGAATTGAGATGTATAACTGAGCCATCTGAAAGTTTAATACTAGATTTTACTCCTTTTGGGTTTTTCTTAGTAATAAAAGTAACTTCTTTAACCTCCACCTCATCTTGAAAAGAAAGTATATCCCATGCTCCCCAAATACAAAATGCACATATAAAAATCGCCGCTATTTTCCGAAATGAAAAAAAGAGTACCAGTTCGCTAATTTTGGTATGCCGGTATCCTGATCAACAGTGAGATCTTCAAATCTGATAATATTTTCAAATAATTTTATATAAACCTCATTGGAAAACTCTGGCTTTTCTTTGTAACCTATGGATTTAATCAGTTGAGCAGCCTCCAACACTATCCCCCTCTTTTTTGGATTCGCAACCAACCATTTTTCCCAAAAATGCGTGGTGTTTTCATTTGGGTTTTTTACCCATTGTATAAAGAACTCATCTACAAGAAAGTGCTCCAGCTCGTAGTCCTCATATTTCATGTCATTCCTTTCAAAATCCATCGGAATTCAACTAGTTGGTTTAATAAATTCTTTTAAACTAGATAAAGCTCTATAAATCAATTTCCTGGCTGACTTTACTTCACTAAAATCCATTATTTGGGCAATCTCTTTGTAGCTAAGTTCCTCCTCATAAAATAGAAGGATTGCCTTTCGCTGTTTCCCAGTAAGCTTTTTTATTCCCTCACGGAGCATTTGCTGTCTTTCATCCTCAAATTCCCTTTGGATAAAAGATGTTTCTGGAGAAATCTGAATCTGGAAATATTCTAATTGAGATTCCTCTATCTCAATTTTTCCGGGATTGTTTTTGCAGTTTTTCAAAATTTCCCGCTGAATTGAGCGAAATAAATACCCTTTGATATTGGTCACTTCACTTAAATTGCCTCTCTTCTTTCGCAAGTAGATAAACAGATTTTGGATGCTGTCTTGAACTAACATCCTGTCTTTGGTAAACTGACAGCCAAACTGGAATAAAACCGAAGCATAAGATCTGTAGAGGTAATTAAATGCCATTTCATCCCCTTTATTGAAAGCATTCCAGATCTCCAGATCCGACTTACTTTCAAAAATTTTTACTACCTCTTGGTTAAATAAAGAGATCTGAGCCTTCGCTGAGGTTTTGTTTGGGTTATTGGGCATTGGAAAGTTTTTAACTCTCTTTTAATAGTAAGAGGAAGCTTCTTTAAAAAAGACCCCATAAAATTTGAATTTTTTAACGCTTAACCTATTAATATTTTAAAAAACCTTTTTCAACCAGAATAATTAAGCTTAAAACGGGAAAATTTGAGGTAACTAATACAATTGTTAGATCACTTTTTTGCATTGGGCCAAATCACAATACCTGTTTTTAAAATAAATCCTTATTTTGATTGATTTTTAAGGATAAAAAAGGGGTCCAGGTTTCTGTCCAATTATTGATTTCAACTTCATAATTGAAACCTGGTTGAAACATAAATGAACCTGTCAGCAAATCTAAATCTCCATCTTGATCCACATCTCCAGCAGCTATTGTCAACCATCTCCCTTTTAACGGAACAGGTAAGTTATATACCTTTTTTGCTTCAGTTTCCAATTGATCAAAATACAACCAATCTAACCTATTCTCATTTCTGAAGTCAGCAAAATAAGAAACCACAGCCATTTCAATAGTTCCATCCTGATCAAAATCCTCAGCCACCATACTCATAGCACCGTCAATGTGGTAGAACCAATTCAGTTCTAGTTGGGCATTGCCTTTACCAAAATAAATCCTTACCCCATGGTAGGGCTTTAAGATCGGAGATAAATCAGCATTATCTCCATTAATCAGAATAATATCCGGGAAACCATCTTGGTTGACATCCTGTATAGCTAAATCACTGAGTCCAAAAGAAGGTTGAAATTGTTCCAGGATATGTTTTAAAAATTTACCTTCTCCTCTATTCTCCATCCAATATATTGCCTCTTGTGCTTGGCCAAAGCCGGCAATGAGGTCCATATCTCCGTCATTATCCCAATCGACCGGAATTGATTTTCTGCAACCAGGAAGGTTAATCAAGTCTTGGGTAGTTGTTGGAGTACGTAGACTCAATCCTCCTTTGATATTTCCAAACTCGGAAAGAATCCATTGCTGTTCTCCATTCTTCCATTTAATATCCTTGAAATAAACCGGTCGATTCAAACTGTCTAACAGCACCGTCTCTTCTTTTGAAGATAAATCTATCTGCAAGAGTTTTCCTAGGTAAAGATCAGATGGATCCATATTTCCCATCACTAAGACAGCTAAATTAGATGAATAAATGGGGCTTATCTGAACTGGAGTACTGGGTAATTCAAGCTGCTTTTCAATAGAAAAATTCTCCGGATTGACTCCATAAAGTTTATTTAGACGATCTCCAACCCAAATAAGATTTGAAACAGAATCATAGTCAACAAAAGTGGTGAGATTGGGTAAAAGCATTTCAAAAACCGGGGTTTCAACAACAAATCCAGGAATTCTTGATATTGGAGCAGGTGCTTCAGGTATTTCCAGTTGATCAGGAGCTTCGGAAATGTAAAAAGCTTCAATAAATTCAAACTCATTTTCCAGATCCTCTGTAGGATCATTAGAGAACCAGGAGTTCCAACCTTCATTTTGTATCGCTTCAGAAAAAGCAAGCTTTTTCATGGCAGGAAGTACACTTTTTGACCAGGTTTGCTTATCCAATGTTAGTGGGTCTGGATAAAGATGACAAGAACTACAGTAGGACTCTGAAAGGACCCTTCCTTTCTCAATCAACTCATTTTCAGAAAGCTCTATTGAAAACCTGTTTTTACTTTGCTGACAAAAACAACAGAAAACCAGGAGGCTAAGGAAAATAAAAACCCTTTGAATTGTTCTATGCAAAAAATCAGCTGAATGCCGGAAAAATAACTCTTCATATTTTATCCCATGTGCCATGAATCTGTGGCCAATTACATTTTCATTTATCTAAATCTATTCAAAGAGAAATGAAATCAAAATCAATAATACTAATACTATAAGTTGGAAAATTTCAAATAAGGTTGGGGTTAAAGCAAATATTCCATCCTCCTTTAAGTATAAACCTTTATGTAATGAATCCTCTTAAAAACAATATGACCCCATGGAGGCCTATCTTGACCCTATTTATTTTGGTTGCTATTCTAGTTTTAACAACATATGAATTGCAGGCATATCAAACGGGATGGTTTGTTTCTTCTCAAAACGGTATAGGTGGAGATGGTTCATTCAATCAACCATTCCATTCAATAGAAGAAGGCTTACAAAATGCCATTCCTGGCGACACAGTATATCTCCTTCCTGGGGAATTTGAACTTGAGCAAGGACTCGTAATTGAAAAATCAGGAATAGAAAACCAGTGGATTACTTTAAGCAATTACAAAAATCAACCAGTGGTTTTGAATGGCCAGAATTACTTTTTAGATACAGATGGAAATCATTTAAGCACGGATCATCATGCAGTAATATTGATTAAAAATAGCAGCTACTTCAGATTGAATGGGATTACTGTTAAAAACAGCCATTCTCAGGGTATTATTGTCAGAGGGCCTGGTGCTTCAAATATTGAAATTTCAAATTGTAAAGTGGAAAACACATTCGGTTCTGGAATTGGGATTTGGTATTCAGATCATACCAAAGTATACGGATGTGACATTTCAGGAGCCAATCGTATGGAAATGGCTACAAAAGGGCGCAAACTTGGATCTGAAGCACCTCATGAGGCCTTAACAATAGCGGGAGCTACTAATTTTGAAATTTTCCGAAATGAAGTACATCATTGTGAAAAAGAGGGAATTGATGTCAAAGAGGTAAGCCAAAATGGGAAAGTTCACCACAATGTTGTCCACCATGTAAAAAGACAAGCATTATATGTAGATGCATGGTTTGGAGAGCTGAAGAATATAGAGCTATATGAAAATGAGGCCTATGAAAATGAATGGGGCTTTGTCATTTCGGTAGAAGGTGAGAACTCTGTGGTTGATGGAGTCAATTTTCACCACAATTTAATTCGGGATAATAGAGGATCGGGAATATATTTTGGTATTTGGGGCAAAAACCTAATTAGAAAAAACATTGAAATATCTAATAATACGGTGGTAAGAAATGGAAGTCCAAACCACTGGTCTGCTCCAACAGGAGGAATTGATTTAAGGTCACCAAACTTCCAGAATGTCCTTGTTAAAAATAATATTGCAATTGATAACTATGGTTTTGACCTGGCTATTGCTGTACCATATACAGCTGAGAATCTCCTTGGAAAGAATTTGATTCTGGAAAATAACTGGGTAGGAAAAAATCTAGTAGTGAATGAATCTTCCACTTATGGACCTCTTTTTCCAGTTAATCAAGCCGTTGTATCTACTCAAATTTTCAAGGATTTCAGTGGAAATGATTTCGAGATCGAGACACAAAAAATACCAGATTCTCTAACCAAAGAAAATATTCCAGGTTACGTCCAGATATATGAAAAACGTTAATTCACCCAGATTACTCTTTCAATTTCTCCTAATTTGTTCAGGGGTATTACTGCTTATTTTAAGTTCATGTAGTGAAGAAAAAGAAGTTTCAGATTTTACAAGGCCCAACATTTTGATCCTAATGGCCGATGAGGTGTCTTTTCCCCATATGAGTGCCTATGGTACGACATGGGTAAACACCCCCACCTTTGATAGGGTTGCTACAGAAGGCCTACTTTTCTTAAATGCCTATACTCCAAATGCAAAATGTGCTCCTTCAAGGGCTATATTTTTAACGGGAAGAAACTCTTGGCAACTTGAGGAGGCTGGCAATCATATGCCCTATTTCCCTGAAAAGTATGTTTCTTTTATGGAAGTCCTCAAAGATGCAGGATATTTTACGGGGCATACTTTAAAAGGCTGGTCTCCTGGAAACCCAGGCACAAAGGATGGAAAAAGAAGAGAACTTACCGGCAAAGCCTATAATGACCGAAAACTTGTACCTCCTACAAGCGAAATTTCAAACATGGATTATGCTTCCAATTTCAAGGATTTTCTAAACGATAAACCCAAAAAACAACCTTTTTCTTTTTGGTTTGGATCCATTGAGCCACACAGAGCCTATGAATTCGGCTCCTCCATTACACAAGGTAAAAATCCAGAAGAAATCACTTCAGTTCCTGCATTTTGGCCAGATAATGATTCAGTAAGAATAGATCTTTTGGATTACGCATTGGAATTAGAATACTTCGATAAGCAAGCAGGTTTAATGTTAGCTGAATTAGAAAAGATGGGTGAATTAGAGAATACCATCGTTATAATCACAGCAGATAACGGCATGCCATTTCCAAGGGCAAAAGGACAAGCCTATGAGTTTTCCAATCATCTTCCTCTTGCTATTATGTGGCCAAAGGGAATAAATAAACCAGGTCGAAAAATTAAAGACTTTGTTTCTTTCCTGGATATAGCTCCTACAGTTCTAGAGGCCGCAGGTCTATCAATTGAAGATACCTCTATGCAGCCAATAACCGGACAGAGCTTAGTTGAAATATTTGAGTCTGAAAAAGAAGGCCAAATCAATCCCAACAGAAACCATGTGCTGATCGGAAAAGAAAGACATGATGTCGGTAGACCGAATGATGTGGGTTACCCTATCAGAGGAATAATTAAGGATGGTTATCTATATATAAAATACTTTGAAACAGAAAGGTGGCCGTCGGGTAATCCTGAAACCGGTTATTTGAATACCGATGGCGGAGCGACTAAATCTGTGATCTTAAATTTGAGACGATCTGGAGAAAACAGCTCTTTTTGGCAATTGAACTTTGGAAAGAGAATGCAGGAAGAATTATATGATATTTCAAAAGATCCTGAATGTTTGGAAAACCTTGCCTTGAAACCTGAATTCAATCATATATTATCTAGTTTGAGCAACCAACTCACCAAAGAACTCACCGAACAAAATGATCCAAGAATGTTTGGTCAGGGCGAACTATTTGACAACTATCCTTATTCAAATAAGGCAGATAGTGCTTTTTACAGTCGATACATGAATGGAGAAAAAATGAATGCAGGATGGGTTAACCCCAGTGATTTTGAGAAAAACCTGTCTATTAATTCAAAAAGTACGACGCTTTAGCTTTAGAAATCAATCTTCAAACAATGAATTTTTTCATCATTTAAAGCTGAAAAAACAGGGATCAATAATTACCTGAGCGGCCATAATTCAGGCTGCTCCTTAAATCGTTTCTTCAAGTTTTTTATGGTTTCAACAACTAATTTACAGGAAACAAAAGGATCTCCACCTATTGCCCATCCCTGAGATGAAATTGGACCTTTGTAGCCGAATTTTATCAGATTTGCCAAGATCCAAGCCATATCGATTTCCCCTTCATCAAATCTGACTGCAGGAAAATAAGCCCCAGAAAACCTTCCATTCGTCAAGACCACATAATTCAACTTTTCCATTATTGGATATTCCAGAACCTGTTCCAAACCAGCAGCAGATTTATTGGCATACCAGTGATGAGAACAAAATGCAGGTCCAATCTTTTTTACTTGCGCACCCTCAAAAATTTTTATTTGAGATTCAGGTGTATCGCAAATCCAGTGGGTATGAGGATACAAGGAACCATTCACACCATTACGTTCACATGCAGAATCAAATGCTGAGATAATTTTATAGGCTCGTAACCAATGTCTTTCTTCAGCTTTGGCAGATCCACTTTCGGATATACTTGGGCCTGATAGTTCTTCAGTCCCACTTAAAGACAAGGTCATGTAATTGATTTTATTTTCAGCACAGGCTTCCACTGCTTTTTCAATAGAGGCTATAGCACTATCAATTTGATTTGAATATTTATCTACCACCGTGTTTGTGGTCCAATGCAATCCAAACACAGAAAAATCGCTCGCCTCTTTCAGAGTCATAGCCTCTTTCCAGGCATCAGAACCTGGATCAATTGAAACAAATTCAAACCCATCGAATCCGGCATACTTAGCAGCTTCAAACCTTGATTTCAAAGAATAAGACCTTCTGTTTCCTGAATGAAAATTATCAAACAAGATCAATGGGTTATCAGGCATTTCAAGAACAGAATCCGATATTCCAGCCTTTTTGGAAACTTTTTCTGCCAAGGAAATCCCCGGTACAACACTTGCTCCTGTAAGCAAAGAAGCCGTCTTCTTCATAAAATCTCTTCTATGCGAACTTTTCATAGCTTTATTTTAAGGTTTTTAAATAGGCAACCAAGTCAATGAATTCTTCCTTTGTCAAATGATCAACAAGATTTTCAGGCATTAATGAGCTATCGGAAGGACCAAAATCGGAGACATTCTTAAATGACTCAAATTCCCCATTCAGATTCATGATTTCCACTTCATTAAAGCCAACATCGATCTGTCTACCATAGACTTTTTTTCCATCTTCTGTTGTCAAATACCATCCTTGCCATTCAGGGGATATCTCTGCAGAAGGACTCATTATTGCACTGATTAAAAGATCGGAATTTTTACTACTTCCTATATTTGATAAATCAGGTCCCAAACTACCACCCCATCCGTCCACTTGGTGACAATTCGTGCATTGGGACTTTTGTAAACCGAAAATCATCTTCCCACGAACAGGATCGCCAAACACCACTTCCTTAGCTAATTGTTCCTGATTCTTTATGTCCCAGGGGTTCTTTCCTTTCCTATTTTCCCATATTTTCTTTAGTCTTTCATTTTTTTCCACTGCAATTCCAACTTTATCCAATAATTCTGGATCATTTTCACAGTTCACTAAATAATTCAAGGCTGCTTCCTGAATTAACTCAGAATCATCTGCCAAAAGCCGCAGCATTACTTGACAATAGGAATTTCCATGAAAACTTAAAGCAATAATTGATTCACACCGGATTTCTTCCGGAGCACTTTCATCTTCTACTAACCCTACCATTAGCTTCTCCGCTTCCATGTTTGGAATTCTTTTGAAGATTTTAACCAAACCGGTTTTTACTTCCATTGACTCACTCTGAAAGAGCTCAATCAATTCAGGTATATGCTGTGAGGGTTGATCAATAAAAGGGATTGCAATGTTTTTTATGGCTATGGGAATGCTTGGGTCCTTGATTAAATTCAAAACATAGTCCTCAGGTAAATTCCTTTTCAGACTTCTACTGTTTGGTTCCTCCTGTGATACATATTTCTGAATGTATTCTGGATCTAAGTGACTGATTGTGGAAAGAAAAGTTGGGAACAGGTATGGAGGAATTTGATTTTGGCGTAAGAGGATTTCCAGTTCGCCTTTAAGGTCTACCCTACCTTTTGTGGCGATGTAAATCAGGGTCATCCTTAGAAGATCGGGATTATTTTGGTGTAACAAAGATGTTAAAACAGAAGCAGGTATCTGTAAATCAGTCTTTTTCAGCATCAATAAGGCTTGTAACTGGAGTGCTTGATTTTGATCCTCAAGCATAGAAATTAACTTTTCACCTGAAATCACTTTGGCTAGTTGGTCTCTAGCTACTGCTTGATCAAATGGATCATTAACCAAAAGTTGGTTTATTATCTCTTCTTCATTTCCAAGTTCTTCTGTCCTCTGGAGAAATCCTTTACCGGAAAAGTCCTCAATTACCCTGCTGGTGTTTTTCTGCTTACCTGATATTTTCCAAATCCTACCATATCCATGATTTGGATATTCCCGCTTAACCCAATCAGTAAAAAAAACATCACCTTTAGAGTTAATTGCAAATGCTACTGGATGAAAATCATTTCCACCCTTGAAAAGGATTTTGGGTTCACCATAAATTCTATTTTCACCTGGGATCAATGGAACTGAAACAATGCTGTTTTCTTCCCAGATGCTGACAAGTAAACTATTGGAGTATGCCTCAGGAAAATTAGAAAATGCCGCATCAACTATTCCAGAAGGAGCTTCCCCCAAACCCATAGAAAACGGAAGGGTTCCAGGCAATTCACCATTCCAAGCCAAAAAGGATGAATGCCACTTCCACCATAAATAGACTGATAGCCGTAATCCCCTCCTTTTACTATCTCAATCAATCGATTGGGGCCTCTACTATCAGGGTCATTGTCTATAAGCATGAGTTTACCGAGATGATCAAAGGTTAAATCAAATGGATTCCAGAAACCTGTCGCCACTTCCTCAAGCTGGGAACCATCGAGTTTGCATCGAATGACATTTCCACCATCTCCATATCCATTCAATTCGCTACCGTCAGATCCAATGATTCTCCATTTTAAGCCGCCTGTATTACCGCGGGAAATATAAATCCAATTATCTTTTATGGTTAACCCCAAGATACCAGCATGATCATAGACATTTTCGGGCTCAGGCATTACCAAAAGAGTCTTTTTGACATCAGAAACCCCGTCTTGGTCTGTATCAGAATAACTAAAAACACCATTTTTTGTGGTTAGAAAAATTTCATTGTTTGGACCTGATAACAGATTCATTCCATCAGAAATACTATCTGCATAAATCTGCCAACTATCAGGTATAGAATCATCATTAGAATCTATTCCGATCTTAATTCTATCATACTTTGGCCCAGGGTAATCATTTTGCGGTGTATGAGTATGGGACTCTAAAAAATAAACCTTATCCGACTTATCAATTGTAATTCCAATTGGAGTTACGATTTCCGGACTGGAAGCAACTAATTCAATATTGATTCGATCATCAAACGACTGGGGAAAAAATCTGGCTGATCAAGCTTAGGGGTACAGGAAATTAAAGTTGCCAAAAACAAAGTAAGAATAAAAAAACAAGTTTTTAAATGGCTATTGAAATTTCCATTTCTAAGAAAATACATCGAAAACTCTTTCTTCATAATAGTCAAAAAGCTTTTTAAAAAAAACATCTCATTCTTCAAAGGAAGGTAAAAGATGATCTTTTAAATTAATAAAACCCAAACGTCTACTTATTTGAGAGTTTTTAAAGAAAAAGAACCCCAAAATCTTAAATAAATCATCCAACTAATGAAAAAAATAAGATAAAATTTGGACTCACTTAAAAAAATTCAAACACTTTATCGAAGCCAATATGGCTATTCTATTAGAAAAATAGTCTCCAACTTTAGTTTTATCGATTAAGCCTTTGAGAAAATATGTTCAATTTGTTGTCTTGTCAACCGGCTATATTTCAATTACAGTTCAATTAGCTGTTAAATGCTATTTCATGTCGGTATTCGAAAATCTAAATTTTATTTCATTCCATCATTTTAATAATTGTAAAAAGAATTTTTCCCTTTATTCAAATAAAATTTTTAGGACCAGTTTTATCAGCTTTTTTGCCATGGTTGGTGCTTTGGGAGCCGAAAATCCCTTACCTTTTTTGATTTCTGGTATTTCTAAATACTAGCCCTCAAGTGCTCCATTAATTCATCAATATCTTTTCCTAATTCTTTGGAATCCGACTTTTTGATGTTGGAAATAATCAAACTTAGAATTTCCAAGTGTTCGATCTCTGCATTCTTCTGTCCTTTATTTCCCGCCATCTTCCAAACCTCATTGTAAGATTTTTTGACTTCCCCTAAGCTAACCTTAGGGGTTCCCAAAATCAGCTGGGTTAATTGGATAGTAGCCAGATTTGCATAGGCCCAATAATCCTTTTCTTCTTCCAGCTTTTTCTCACACCTACTTTTCAGTTCATCCAATGCTTTTCTAGCTTCTAGTGGAATCAAGGTAATACTTGGTTTTCCTTCCAAAAGCATCGCCAACCTTTCTAGGGAAAGCCAGTTTGTCAAAGGATAAGGATCCTTGAAACCACTCATACTAGCAGCTTTTTCATAATAGGAGATCGATTCTTTCAGGGATTTGACACTTTGTTTGACCCCCATCTTTTGCTGCACAAACATTTTTCGTTTGTAAGTACTTCCCATCAAACTTAATCGCTCCCTCGTTTGACCAAATTTGAGTAGGTTCTCAAAATCAGCAATTACCACATCCATTTCCTTAATCGTCTCTGGTCCACTGATCGATTCTTCCAAGAAGTTCTTCACCGCAAACTTGGCTCTTACATTCCCATATTGCTCAAGGGACTTCATAGAATAGGTAGCTTTATTCGAGGATAGAAGCTTTTGATAGCATGTGATGGAACTCGCATAATTATTCAGCCCATTATATAAGGCCGCAGTAAGCTCTACAATCCGATCATTTTCCAGCCCTGTTTTTTCTGTTGCTTCTACCAACTTGTTTACCCTACCAAGCACATACTCATGGTCGTTTTGATTGGCCTCCAATTGTTGTAAAAGGTTCTGCAATTCAATTTCCACCTCTTCCTCTACCAAGACTCCTGAACCTCCGGAGCGATCTTTGGTTCCTTCAGAAAGGTTATAAAATGGATCACCATAACATTGGAATGCCCCCAGGTATTTGTTCTTCTCCCAAATTCCTCATAGATCCTTTTCCTTGACCTTTTTACTGCCTCTCCAAACCCCACTCCGGAGAACATGTACTTATAAAACTGCCTTGCAAATTCCAATGCTGCAGAATCATCTACCGCCCAACCAGCTACCACCACTGCCCTTGCCCCATTATTGATTAATTGGGTTCCAATATTTGCTGCAAACTTGTTTCGCTGTTGGCTTTCCTTCTCAGACTCTTGATTCATTTGCCCAAGATAACAACAGTTCACAAAAACCATTTCTGCTGTTTCACTCATCCCTGCAATCTGCCCTGGTGTTAAGAATGTATCATTTCCTATCACCATTCCAGTTGCCTTTTTGCTACCATAATTAAAAACTCCATGGCCTGCCAAATGAACTATTTTGTGATTTTTGGAGAAAAGCTTTAAAAAAATCTCTGAAGCATTGGTGTTGATGAGACTTTGTGTGGTGTATCCAGCATCTTTAAGCAAACTCGAGACCATTTCCGCCTCTCTCTTTGCTCCTGGCAATTGCGACATGAACTGATCCAATTGGGGGTCACCTATGACCAATGCTGTTTTATCTTTTACCCTAGAGGTCTTTTCCCTGAAATTCCCAGTGGATAACTGCCTGACCATTCCTGTATGGATGCAAAGCGGAACGGCATTCAGATCCTCTTGGATCATCTCCCAAGGATATTCCGCTGAAGCAATATCCAATACCCATGAGATATTGTTTTGCCTTTTCAATTCCTCTTTGAAACTAAAAGGAACCAATAATTCAAACATGGTTTTTGCAATCTCCGGGGAATATTGATTATTCAAGGTCATGTCCCTTAGCAAAATCTCCAAGGTCTTGTTATTGGATTCAACCTCTTCCACTTTTTCACTTGCCCCACTCGTCGCCACCGAAATCTTGAGAATTTCAGAGGATTCTTTGAGCTCTTCCCTCACCGTAATTCTAGTCCACCAATCCGAAGAATTATCATATGGGATTCTCCACCTTTTACCCAATTTTGACTTCAACCCTTTTCCCTTGAACACCATGTTAAAGTCTCTGCTATCGCTGTTTTGCAATTGCTGGACTGATTTCAATATGGACAAGGCTTTGTCATGGAAAATCTCTATGAATTCTATTTCTTCAATAACTTTTATTTTTGATTCATAATAGTTCCTAATATTTCTGTTTGCCCGCTGTACACCTTGAACGATCGCTCTAATGGAGCTCTCTGTAGACAAGCCCCCATAGGTATTTGCGATCGCTATGACGGAAATCCCAATTACCTCATCTGAAACTTCTTCTTCAGGGGTATTTTTGATGGTCAGATACCTGGACACTCCTTTTTCAATGGAAACCATCAACTGAAATGCAGATAATTCGCCAGGAACTCCCAAACCCACAATAACTCCACCTTTAAATTTTGTCTCGGCATCTTTGTCAGCTAAAACAATTTGATTTGAACCGATTGGCCCTGGGTATAAACCTAGCCTCAACAACCTACTTAACTCGCCATTCAATTGATAATCAATTGCTTTTTCAGTAGTCAAAATAGAATCGTATTCAAAATGCCCTGCTAACACCGGATAGTCTGCATATTTTAAATCTCCATGGCTGACACATACTCGAATGGGAGCTTCTACATTCCACTTTTCCTCTTCCTTATCCAATCCAAGGATGCTGTTGACAACATGCTCTTCACTTATATCAAATACCTCTGTCTCTTTAGGTGCGAACTCTTGCTCTTCACCTCTCACCACCGGAAGGCTGTTTTGTAATTTGGAGGTAGATCCATACACCAACAAGTCTTCAATTGCTGCGAATAATTTACTATCCTTCGAAAGCCCTCCATGGGTCACATTGCAGTAATAATATTGTCCTGCCTTTCTGATTCCATCAGGGATTCCAGATTTCCAGGTCACACTCTCGTCCCCTGCATTGGTGGCATAAAAGACCAATTCTCCATCTTCAATTTCTAAATTTGAAACAGTAAAGTTCTTTTTACTGCTTTGTCCAGCTATATAAGTAATATTACTATAGTCTATGGAGTCAGCCTCTTTCAAGACCTTGTTTTGATGCAGGGCAAACTCATCCAATACTTTTTAGATGGAATTGGCCAAGAACTATCCCCTGAGGCAGCTCTCAATTTCTCCCAAAAACTCCTGCTTGAAAAGTCATGGTTTCCATTTTTGTTGATCGGTAACAGATTGAGTATACCAGGAAAGTCACAAAAAACAGACAACAGGTCTTTGGTATTATTTCTAATATCAATTTTACCCAACAGTCGGATTAAACTGTCTTTGCCAAAAAGCACATAAGGAATTCGATAAGACCCACCTAAAGGAGAACCTAAAAAGACCGCTTTGAATCCAATGGACTTGTTCAGTGATTGCCAGGTTTGGGGATGATATAAAATAAAATCTCTAACCAATACCCCTCCCATACTATGGGCTACTATCTTGATGGGCTGGTTGTACTTTAATAATTCTGAAACCTTTTCATTGAGCCTTGCAGCACTGGCCTTTAAGGGTATTCTCCAGTCAAATTGAAACGTGAGCACCTCATAGCTCTTTTCTAGATTTTTCCCTAAGGCCTCGTAAGAAGTAGCAATCAATGAATCTGCTTGAATAGGCTGCTTACCGCTGTCTTTATATCTTAATTTGGACAAGTCGCCTTTCAAAAATCGGAAATAATTAATCCAAAGCATTTTCTCGTCCTTTAGGTTGGATCCCATGATTCCCGGCAAAAGAATGACAATTGGTTTTTCCCCGAAATCTTCTCTCGTTTGTAATCTCCTCCCTCAATTCCAAATGCCCCTCTCTCCTTACTGCTGGCCCGTGCAAAGGTGATGAAGCCTTCTGGCTCTTGGTCAACCAACGCATCTAATGCATCCACCACTGCCTTCAAAGTCCTGGGAGAAGAAAAGTATTTAAAATGGTCTATCAAACCGCTTTTTCTATAAAAACTGAAACATTCCCTTCTTTTCTCACTGCCCCCACTTCATACTTTCGGTATCCACTACCAAGTCGTTTTTATCCAAAAAGAAGAACTTTCCAACTAAGACCACCAAACTTTTAAATCGTAAACTCAACTCACTACTACCCCCTACTACATACAAAGGAGATTGGATCACAATCTCTGATCCTTGATAATTCAAAGCCTTGATAAATGGAGACTTGGGATTCATGGCTTCTAAACCAGGAAGCACATCCACATCATCCTTACAAGCAACGGCCTCCATAATCATCTCTTTGAATGTGATAAATATTGGATTTCCGGCTTGCCCGGTTGCCAACCCGATCAAATTGAAGGTTACATTTAAAAATAAATTCAATCGTTTGGAGGCCAGGGTGGTTCCGTTCGCCGGGCTGGCAACACGAACTACCTTATGAATGGTGATTTTTTTAGACTCCATCAAGGATTGAAGTTCCTTGATTACTTCTACATCACGGTCTCGATCATGGTCAACAAGAACTCCTAACTCTGCTGTATCAAACCCCCTCGGGTCGGTACAAAATCTTGCAAAAACATCTGACACCAAACCTCCACGGGATTGACTGATCAAATCTAATTCAATCTCATCTGGGAGCTGACTGACTAAATCCAAAACATTCTCAAGAGGACTGGTAGACAAGGTTCTATGCTGAAAAGCCAGAATTTGGTTAAGCCCATATTCACTGGTGTAATTCTTCCAATCTTCAGAATCTTTCAAATCTCCAAAAGAACTCTTGGTAGACGAACCGGTACCATGCAAAAACAACAAATGTCTTTTGGAAGAGTCCAGCTCTTTGACTGCCTCTAATTCAAAATCCGGCAAACAATGGCATAAAATACCATACTTTACTTGTTCAAAGTCGTTTCCACGAAATGCCAGTTGTTTGTTTTCCAGGTTGATTGCCAACTCCCTCATTTTGGGCCGGATCACCTTTTTCTTCACAAAAATCTTCAACAGTTTGATTCCCACTTTTTTGAAGATGCCTCTATCCGTCTCTTCAGTGGCAATTTCATCGGGCAAAAAAGCTCGTCTTCACCAGCAGAACGCTTGAATCGCTCTGGGAAAATTTCGCGAAGGGTTTCCTTGTCCCCTACCCAAATGCTGTCATCGTCAAATTCAAATTCAATAATATGATCATCATCTATTTCAATGGTTTGCTCCTCCACATCGCCACGGGTAGGGCTTAAAACAGTAAATGCCTGATCCAGACCATAATATTCAAAACCAGTATCCTCCCCTTTAATAAACGGTAAATGGTCATTTCCTTTGAGCTTGAGTTTCAGTGTTGACATAGCAAAAATGGTCTTTGTTAAAGTGTTTTTTTTCCTGAAAGGACAGAGTTTGAGTAGAAATCTGGATTGATGCCAAAGAAAAATTCAGAGATGAGAAAAAATCATCGTCCAATTTTCAAAAATCGGTGAGAGTAATCAGAATACCCTATCCCAAAATCTTAAGTACAAATTATCAAATAATAATTTATTACTTGTGTTTTCTTCCAAAATCAAAAGAATTAAAAAATTATGAGGATGAAAACGAGTAAAAAACCCAATAATATCAGGGAGATAGAAAACTACCCCATAAAAAAATGCTAGAATTCTTGAATCCTCTTTATATCCTCGATTAATTTTTTCAAATTTTCTTTCAACTCAATAGGCTCCACAATCCGAACCATATCGGTCATATTAACTATACATCTTAAAAAATACTGCAGGGATGAGTTCATAAAAACCATCTCTGTTTCATCTCCTATTTGTTTTTCGGAAACAAAACCTAGGTTATACTTCTGGGTCTGTAAATATTTCAGTCCTTCATTTTTAACCATCAGTATAATTTGATGCAACTGGTGCTCATCTGACAATTGATCCAAGAACTCCTGTATACTGGGATGTTTTCCCAGGACAAAATTCTCTTCCAATACCATAAGTTGATCAAATCGATCTACTCGGAAAGTCCTGTAGTCTTTTCTCAGCCGACAATAAGCGATCAGATACCAATGTGAATAATGATGATAAATCCCTATAGGTTCAAGTTTTCGCTCGGAGGATTGTTGGGGTACAAAAGTAGTATATTTCCCAAATAGAACTTTCCGCTCCGATATTCCTTCCAGGACTTTTTGAAAGTTCTTACTTTTTGTTTTTGGGTAGGAATCGAATTGGAGCCAATTACTTGTATCTGCGCATCTACTCTTCCTACTAGATCCTTCTCCTCAGATTTTAAAATGGCTTTGATCTTATATAATGCTTCCTTATAAAACCGGCTATTCTCCTCATCCATTGACTTCTCCAACAACTTTTCTGCCACTACAAATGCCAGCGCCTCTTGCTTGGTAAACATCACCGGCGGCAGTCTATACCCCTCTACCAGCGAATATCCCTGGCCTGCTTCTCCTATTATTGGAACCCCTGTTTCTTCCAATGCCCTGACATCCCTGTAGATGGTCCTAAGACTTACCCCAAAGCGCTCCGCAAGTTCCACTGCACGAATGGTCCTTTTGGATTGGAGGTGGGTTAAAATTGCAGTCAGTCTATCGATTCGATTCATAGGTAAGGAGCTATCTGATTGAATGGAAAATCAAATGAGCAAAAAATAAATCATTTTTTCATAACCCTACTGACATAAGGCTGACACTAGGTGCCTATACTTTTACCCTATCAACAAAAAACAACCGCATTATGGAAACGCAGATTATGAATCAAATCATCACAAAAGACCAACTTTTAACCCATTGGCAAGGACATAGAACCCTGAGCAGAAGAACATTGGAAAAATTCCCCGAAAAGGAGCTTTTTGAATTTAGCATTGGTGGAATGAGAAGCTATGCCGATTTGGTAAAAGAGATGTTGGCCATCGCAGCTCCTTCGGCAAAAGGGCTGGAAACAGGCAAATGGGAACCCCTTGATGAGGATAAAAAAGACTTGAAAACCAAAGAGGATTTACTGCAAGCTTGGGACCATGCAACGGAAGTAATCAATGGGGCTTGGAAGAATATCCCTAATGAAATTTTTCAAAAGAAGGTAGTCGCTTTTGGTCAATATGAAAGTACTGGATATGGTCTAATAGCTTATGCCATTGAAAATGAAGTTCATCATAGAGGGCAAGGGTATGTCTATCTGAGAGCATTAGGAATTGAACCTCCTTTCTTCTGGGAGCGGGATTAATCACAAAAGGCCCTTGTATTGCTTTCCAAGGGCCTTAATTTATTCCTTGTTGAAGCCATAAATGCCGTTTTCTCAGCGTTCGGACTTTCCAATGTCCCGATTTATAATAGATAAAAGCCACTATCGCTGCAAATAGGTTGGAAATTGGGAAAGCCCACCATATTCCTTCAAAACCTAAATCTGTTTGGTAGGATAGGATAAAGCCCAGCGGAAACCGCACGATCCACATATTGAAAACTGAAATCAACATGGAAGCCTGTGTAAAGCGTGCCCCATTAAACAATCCGTTTAATACTTGTTGAACTCCCAACAAGCCGAAACTTGGGGCCATTATCTTGATAAACTTTGACCCTTCTCGAATTACTTGAGGATCATTGGGAACAAAAACCGAGTCAGTGGCTCTGCCAATAGAAATAATATCAAGCCTACCCCCGTCAATCCAAAAAGGCGATTTTACTGCTTAAATCCCCTATTTTTTCAGCACGCTTGATTTTGGCCGCTCCAATATTTTGACCGACAAGGGTCGTCGTGGCGATGGCAAAACCTAATGCAGGGACAATGACTAGGCTCAATATCCTGGCTCCAATTCCATAGGCAGCCACTACATTACTTCCAAAGCTTGTAACCAACATGACCATCACCGTCATGGCTCCAGCCCTGGAAGACTGCTCCAAACTGGCTGGGATGCCTAAGGAAAACAATCGCTTCACCCACTCCCATTGGGGAATCATATCTTTTAACTTAATTCTTATCCCTCGCTTGCCTCCCAACAAAATCGTCAACCCTACTACCGCTGAAATTCCCTGAGTGATCACACTTGCCACTGCTGCTCCTGCTACCCCATAGCCGGGGATGGATCCATAACCAAAAATAAAAAGGGGATCCAATACCAGGTTTAGAAAAACAGTGCCCAACACGATATACATGGGAAGCAACACATTTCCGATTCCCCGCATCAAGGATTGAAAAACAAAAAACATAAAAAGGAACACAAAACCCCAAGACGAGACCTGAAAATAGGAAACTGAATCTTCTAGGATTTCTGGACCTGCACCTATGAGTACCATTAAGGGTCTGGCAAAAAGAAAACCAATCACTCCTAGAAAAGTGGAAACCAACAATACCAAAGCCACCGTTTGTCCAGCAGAAAAATCAATCATTTTTTGATTGGAAGCGCCTTTGTATTGAGAAACAATGACGGTACCTGCCAAGGTCAACCCAGCACCTAAAGACAGGACTAAAAACAGGATCGGGAAACTGATACTCACTGCGGCAACGGCATTAGCACCTAATCTTCCAAGCCAGAACGTATCTATTAATTGGTAAGCAGTTTGAAGAATGTTGGCCATGATAATTGGCCAGGCTAGCATGGTTAAAGATTTAAAAATGCTTCCTTCTAGCAAACCTTGCTCATTTTTCATACGCTTTTCATCTCCTATTAGTCTACCTATCAACAATCAATTTAGTCCTAAAATAATTCCGAAAGGTATTCAAACAAAAAAGGATTTAAAAGGACTTTCATCCATTTCAAATCCTTCTTATGTAGGGAATAAAAGCTTAATTAATCGTTACATCGACTTTCTTCCCGGTAATTCTTTCAAAGTCTTGTATCATCTCGGAAACAAGATCAGGTTGCTGCTCTGCCAAATTTTGTTGTTGACCTATGTCTGATTTCAAATCATACAATTGTATATGGGGATCATTCCCTATCTCTATATTCACCGTCTCAATTTTTGCAGCTCCTTTATGAGGAGGAATCATCACATAGTCTCCTTTTCTAATTGCCAGCCTACTGGTTGCCTCCAATATCAACTCATCCCTTCCTTGATCTGATTTTCCCAGAAATACATGCAGGAAATCCTCACTATCCTCCCCTTTTTTTGTACTACCCGCTAAGCGTCCCAAAGAAGTCATCAGGTCAATTTGAGAAACTAACGCATCAGAAACACCCGGTTGAATGGTTCCTTTCCAATAGGTGAAAAACGGCACTCTCGTTCCTGCCTCAAACAGACTATACTTCCCTCCTCTCAGAGGACCCGCAGGGGTATGATCTCCAAGCATCTCTACGGCATTGTCATAATACCCATCATTCAAAACAGGACCATTGTCGCTGGAAAAAACTATCAATGTATTTTCTAATAATCCTTCTTCTTCCAAGGTTTTTATAAACTCTCCTAGTACCCAATCTGCTTCAACTATGACATCTCCACGAGGCCCCATTCCTGAGGAACCCACAAATCTAGGATGGGGTGTTCTAGGGACATGTGGCTGTTGGAGCGCATAATACAAGAAAAATGGTTCTTCCTTATGGGTTTTCACATAGTCCTGAGCCTTCTTCAAAAAGTGATCGGCCATATCCACATCACTCCATTTGGCAGATTCCCCTCCTTTCATAAAACCAATTCTGGGAATCCCATTGACGATGCTATTGTTATGTCCATGATGCCATTTCATGGTCAATAATTCCGGGTTATCCAGCCCCGTTGGCTCACCTTCAAAATTACTTGAATAGTCCACTTCAATAGGATCATTTGGATCCAAACCATCTACCTCGCCATTGTGGATATATACCGTAGGAACCCGATCCTGGGTAGCAGCCAATATGTAACTGTAATCAAAGCCCACATCATTCGGTCCCGGAGAAATATATTCATTCCAATTGGTAATTCCATCACCAAGGCCCAAATGCCATTTTCCGACGATCCCTGTGTAATAGCCTTGTTCCCTTAATAGCTTAGGCAATGTCAATTGTGCCGTATCGATAATCAAAGGTGCTGTCCCCGGCAAAATACGGGCGTTTTTATTTCTCCATGGATAAGTGCCCGTAAGTAAGGCATAACGGCTTGGGGTACAAGTGGCTGAGGAAGCGTAGCCATTGGTAAACCTTACCCCTCCATTGGCCAAGCGATCCATAGTCGGGGTATTGATCTCTGTGGCTCCATAAGCCCCTATATCCCCATACCCTAAATCATCCATATAGATGATCACAATATTGGGTTTGGATGGCTGCACTTCAGCATCTGCTTCCGTACCAGAAGAACAACTTACTAGGACACTCATCAGCCCTATCCCTAGTGATAAAAGAAAAGTAGATTTTAGGTTCATGTGTTATAGATAATCAAATTTATTTTTTGTCTAAAAGCATGGAATTACTTCCATTTTTCAACTGTTGATACGTTTCAATTTTATCCAAATCCTGGAAATCAGTTTGATTTACCCAACCATACTTCACATCCTCTCCCTTTAGGTAGCGCTCATAAAAATTTACTCCTCCCTGATCTGCATAAGGATAACTTTCTAGAACATCTCCTTTCCCAAACATTCTAGGATCCCCTTGTTCGGTCAACGCAGTCACCATTTCCATGCGCATCTTCTGGAGAATATCCTGGTATTCTTCCTCCAATGCCAAATTGCTCATACAGTCGGGATCATTCTTAATATCATACAATTCTTCTTCATTTCTTTTACCAAATGACCAATTCCAAAATTGAAATGTATCTGGGGAATAAATACTATTTAAAATCACCGTTTTGGTAGCACCTCCATCCGTATTCAGGTATCCAGTCTCCGGATTACCTACAGGCCATCTATCGGTTTTGTAGTTTTTCAGGTAAAGCATCCCCTCTTTGACCATCCCACGAATCGGATATCCTGCATCATTGGGTCTGCCCACATCATGCCGCTCTTTTCCGATTAAAACCTGTCCTCTATCATCTGTGATTTTCCCCTCTTTATCAGAAAATAAAATCTCCGTTAAGCTCTTGCCTGTAATAGTTTCCATTCCTGAATTTTCTTCAGAAATCCCTGCCAATTCTAAAAAAGTAGGGGCAAAATCAATAAAGCTTACCAAGTCCTCTACAATTCTACCCGTAGACTTAATTCCTGCAGGCCACATCATCGCCAAAGGTAAATGGTTTGAATATTCATATTCCTGTCCCTTGATCCTTGGGAATGCCATGCCATTATCGGAAGTAACTATGACCAAGGTATTCTCCAACTGTCCAGATGCTTCCAATTGATCCAGCATTTTTCCTAGCTGCTTGTCAAAATATTCTATTTCAAAAGCATAATCCAAAAGGTCCGTTCTGACAGAATCCACCTGAGGCCAGAATGAATAAATATCCTCATCCTTCACTTGGCTAAGCTGCTTTCCTCCCTTTGCAATACCGGAGCCATATTCATAACCTCTGTGAGGTTCTAAACCACCATACCAAAAAAGAAAGGTTCTCCTCTTTATTGTCTTTTAAAAAAGCTTCAAAATTGGCCGCATAATCTACATTGCTGATATGAGGTGTGGGCGGAGTTAACTTTAGTTCATTGTACCGATGTACCAATAAATCTCTTGAACTTCCATCTGCATGTTTTGCAACCCCGGCGCCCAACCTTTCCCCGTATAGCCAACATGGTATCCATTTTCAGCCAAGGATTCTGCAACAGACTTAAACTTCACGGGAAAATAAGCCCAATGATTGACCGCTTCTTCCAATTGCCAGGAGTTCCTGCCCGTCAAAATATTTGACCTGGAAGGTCCACATTTTGCATTTGGGGTATAGGCATTCTGAAAAAGTATTCCCTGAGCGGCAACCCGGTCAAAATTAGGAGTATTGATCCAATCACTTCCATAAGCCCCCATATGCATATAGGTGACATCATCCATGATCGCAAATAAGATATTCGGTTGCTGGGGAATCTTATCTTCTGGGTTGCTACAACCCAATAAGGCAAATAATACTCCAGCGTAGGAAATCAGGATCTTAAAGGTCTTAGCCATTATTTTGGGATCAATCACCCCAAACCCTAAAGGCTAGGTATTTTGGGGAGTGTTATTGTTAATTTATAACCAAACTTCAAATGATAATTCCGCTTTAGGTCGATTCCAGAAAAGTTGAACCTTTCTTTTTGCCTACAAGCGAACAAACAACCTTTCGAAGTCCGTAGTTTATGAAATCAAATTACTTGGTCAATTCCCATAATCCAAACTAATACGAAGATCCTATCAGAAATTATCAAAAAGGAACCATCAATGGATAAAACTCAAAGAAATCGAAAAAAGAACACAACGATTGATGCGTTTCTAGGAAAGACCACGTCACAGTTGTGAAAAATTAATTAACCTACTATTATGCTTAACAAAGTGAAAAATTGGTCTAACAAACATTTAAGATCATTACTTGCCCTTTTACTTATTGGTGCTACAGTTTCTTTAACCAGCTGCTTTGATGATGATGAAACCATTCCTGTACCCCCTGCAGCTTACGTTTTAGTGTACCAAGGTTCTCCTGATGCCCCAGAAATGGATATCTATGCAAATCAGAACAAAATCAACAACTACCCAATCAGATATGCAGATGGGGTTAATTATGGCCCATTCTATACTGGAGAAAGAACGTTTAAATTTACTTCAGTCAATTCCCTGAGTTCCATTTTAGAAAAGGATTTTACCATCAAGGAGGATAGTGTTTACTCTATTTTCGTTTTGGACCATCTTTCTCAGATCGACGCAATCTTGGTTCAGGATGAATGGGAAGAGCCTGTAGCCGAAGAAGCCCAACTTAGATTGGTCCACTTATCTCCTGATGCTGGAGATGTTATTTTAGAAATCTCAGAACAGAGTCTGCTTTTGTAAGTGACCTGGCTTTTGGAACTGCAAGTGATTTTGAAGGAATAGAAGCTGGGACGTTCGACCTAACGGTGAAGTCTTCCACTACCGGAGAAACCCTGGTCACAGCAACCGATATTGAGCTGAAAGGTAACCGGGTAATTACCTTAATATTAAGGGGTTTAACATCAAGCACCGATAATGACAAAAAGATTGATCTACAGCTGATCACCAATTATATCAATTATTAATAGCTAACCACAGTCAATGAAATCCCAAAGCCTCTGCTTTGGGATTTTTTTGCGGTATACTAGACGTCCTCCAAAATGGACAAAATGTTTCCCGCAGGATCTTTAAACCAGGCGATTAAGGGCCCTGAGTTTCTGCAGATACCTTTTTCATCTGTTTTGATCGGATCTTGGTATTGCTCAAATACGACACCTTTTGCAATCAGTTCATCCACTGCTTTTTCCACATCTTTTACAGGAAAATTCAATACAGTAAATGTGGCAGGTTGATGATTGGTCTTAGGGTAAATCATGATTTGATTGTCATCAGGGAATTTGAGACAAAGTATTCCCATGGGCAATTTCTCCACTTCAACCCCTAAAATCTCCCTATAAAAAATTTTTGCCTCATGAAGATCGTCTACAGAGAACCCACCGAATGCTTTTGTATTCGTAAACATAGTGTTAAAAGGTTTTAATTGTTAAACAACTCAGGAAATTCAGGGGCTATTGTAGAAATCCAATTTCTACAAAAAAATATAAAAAAAGGTTTGAAGACATATATTCTTCAAACCCTTCAAGGAAAGCAGGAAATTCTATCTGTTTCCTACTTTTCTGAACCTCCGAAATTCAACTTGAGGCTGGCTCCAAACATTCCGAAATTTGTCCCAAATCCTGAAATGGATCTCAACTGGTGATTATAAAATGGCATGACCAAATAATTGGCATGTTTTGTCTCCACCAATCGAATATTTACCCCAAAATTAAGCGTGGCAAATGGATAGAATTTAGAATCTTCTGTTTGTAAAACTTCTGTTTGGGATACGGCTACGCTGGATAATGCAAATGCACTACTATTCGCATCTGAGAAGTTATTGACTGCTACTTGTTCATTGATGGTAGTGCTTTGTTCTGCACTTTGATTAATCGCAAAGAGATTAGAAAATCCCGCTTGAATGGAGACCGCATTATTTCTAGTTACCGGGTATTTAAAGTAAACCGGCATCTCCAATTGTACCTGCTGAATATTTTGCTTTTCCACCTGAGAGGTACGATACCCTGCTATGGTCACAGGCATTTGAGACTTATTTTGCTGACTCATGTAATTCAATCCAAAGCCTGAACCAATTGTCAATTTCCCTGGCAGATCCACATCCAACAACATCCCAACTCCAATGCTTGACGCTGTGGTATTCACATCATCCTGCTGTATGGTTCCAAATCCTGGTGATACACCCATCCCCAAGGAAACCGTTGCATGATCTTTTGGAATCTCAGGAAAATCCTCCTCCTCAACTTTCGCTATCAGTTGATTATCCTGTTCTTTTTGATTTTTACCACTGTTTCCTGCGCTGCTTGAGCTTCAGGTTGCTTGTCCAGTGTTGCAATCAATCCGGAAGTGGAAGTTGGTAGTTCGGTATTTTTCTTTACCTCTTCTTTTATTGGATTAGCAGTCTGCTGCTCCTCCAATTCCTTTACTTCTTCAAGTGCAATCAGATTTTCTGCTTTACCTGCTTTGCTGAAAGAAGGTATTGCCTCCGTATTCTGAACTGATCTCTCTGACTCAATTTCCTCATCCGGTTCATTACTGCTACTACCATTATTCGGCTGAAGTTGATGAGACTCAGCCAATAATTCCGGCTCAGGACTTTTGCCCTCTTCCTCTTTTAAATCTGAATCAGAGGCCTCCTCTTGAATCGGTTTCTCTTCCTGCTGTTGGAATGGTTCTGATCGCATTTCCGTAGCAACCAACTCCTGATCAGGTTCAAGGTCACTTTGGAAGAATACTTGACTGATTCCTACCAATAGAAGTAAAGAGGCTGCTACTGCACCCATCCAATAATAGGAAGCACGACGTTTCCTGGAATTCCTCACTTTTTGGAATTCCTCCCATGCCCCGATTTCATAAGGCAATTGCCCCTCCTCCAGATGTTTTTTCAGGGAAGAAGCAATCCATTCATCCGACTTATCTTCCTTCATATTCTTTTAAATGTATATGGACCAATTGTCGAAGTTTAACCTTGGCTCGAGTCAAATAAACTCGTGAAGAGCCTTCCGTTATCCCCATTTTATCCGAAATTTCCTTATGACTGTAGCCCTCCACTTCATAGAGATTGAATACTAGCTTTTGATCTTCCGGCAATTGGTTTATTAGCTTTAATATATCCTCAAACCCCAAACTTGATAGGGCATTGACCTCTACCTCATTGGGAATATCTATTTCTAAATCAAGATGACTTTGAAACTTCTTGTTTTTCCTATAATAATCTATGGCCGTATTGACAGTGATCCTTCTAAGCCAAGCTTTCACGGTTTTAAAGCTTTCGACTTTCTTGATGGAAGCAAAAAATTTTAAAAAAGCATCATTGGTGATTTCCAATGCCAAATCCCGCTCCTTGGAATAGGACAGACTGATTCCCATGACATAGCCATAGTACTTTTTGTAGAATACCTCTTCATGTTTGGCAGACCTCCGTTTGCAACCGGCGATCAACTCCTCTTCCGTATAGTTCAATTCAATACGCTATTTCTTAGACAGCCAAAGTTGGCTGATTTTTTTCTATTCTTATTTCTTCATTAGGCATAGTTCTTCGTACCTAATCCAAAACCGAATGATCTATACGGTGAAAATTCTTAAGATGATACATTCCCGAATCTTCAAACTCATTCAATTCTCCTTGATTAATTAAACATTGCTCTATTAAACCGCATGCATTACCATTTTCTTCGAGCGTAAACCCGAAAAAGAACAACAACAAAATCACCTTAATAAAGACTTTCATGATGGTTTTTCAACCATTACGTGGCTGATGGGCTGAATGCAACATGGACCTTAAAAAAATCAATAGTTTATTCTAGGTTCTACCCACAAAGCCCCAAGAAGGATTAAAAAAAGAACTAAAAACACCCATTCTGAAACCCCGCTTTTCTCCACTCCGGATTGCAAATCAATTTGATTTCCAGCTCCTTCCCTGAAAAATTCAGCCAGAATCCTCTCAGATCGAACGGAATTCAATTCATTCTCCCCATATACATACACTTCCATGGAGTCTGCCAAAGAAACCCAGCCGGAATCCAAGGAGATAAATTGAGCTCTTTTTGTCAATGGATTGATCAGGTCCTGTTGAAAAAAACAGTATCCCGGTTGAGCAAGATGGACTCTGCTTCCCTATTGATTCCATTATATACTATTTCAGCAACTTGATTCGTAAATACCGGAGCTGAATGATTCCAGTTTTCAAGTTCACCAGGAGTGACTAGGGATAGAATTTCATTCCAAATCTGCTCATAAGCGAGCGTATCCCCACTTTGGTATTTAGGAAATGTCTGACTTAGTAAACTGAACCCAATTTTCAAATCACCCTGATCCTGAACAGCTACTGAATTCTCAAACAACATTTTCTGCCCCGTTTTTGGAACAAAAGCATAGGGTAAGGCCTCAATTCCTGAATCTAACACTCGATAATCCTCGCTGGTACTTCTAGTGATCTCAAAGTTTGTTTCATAAAGCTCATTCAACGCCTTGACATCGGATTCTGGATTCTGGGAATTAATCAATAAGATCCCTGCAATACCCGCATCGTTATCCAGATATCCATTGCCCGATCGGAGTTGTTCTATATCATTGATCAGAATATTCAATGAGTCCAATTCCTGGCTTCCAGAAGCGATTTCACTGGAGCGGGAAACTATTATCTGTTCTTCTACCTTTGCTCCTTTTTTGATTAAATATTGGCTTAAAGCACGGACTTCAGGATCTGGAAAGGAGAATTGGAGGCTATAACTTTTGGGTTTAGTAGCCTGAGCAAAAAATCGGATTTCATCTTGAAGTGAATCATTCAAATAAAGTCCCCATTCATTCCTGCCTGAAATGTAAACTGGGAAATTAAACTCAACTCTATTGGTACCGGCATGAAGAGAATCATAAGCGATACGTAGTTCAAGGATTCTGAGTTCAAGTAGAGATGGCTTATCCACCTGAATTTCACCTGCTATTTTTTGAATTTCTCCCTGATTAAGAAGCCCCCTCCAATGAATATGCTCCACCTTATTTGGGCTGCCAGTTCGTATCCAATTCACTTTTTTCCCGACCAACTTATTCAACTCAAAACCTGAATAACCTTTCCCAATCAAATAGACAGGATTCCCCTTTCCGTGATACTCTTCAATGGGTACCTCTCGCTTTAACACCAAGCTATCTTTTAGGAAGCGAATCCTTTCCTGAGGAATATCTTTTGAATACACCAACACTGGTTCAGAAGCCATCGTGGAAATCCAGGCAGGCTGGAATAGATAGGCAAGCAAACAGGTAGCAAAAAGGATATTTAATAAAGACTTTGTCCATTTCCTGTGGTTGGAAATCTTCAAATTATAAATCCAAAACAACTGAAACCCCAGAACCAGGATAGTCAGGATAGTAAAAACGGTCAACCAGCCGATGGGTATGGAAGGATTAAAATTCATCATTTGATATATTTCCAAAAAGCACGCTCCAAGTCCTGTTGCTGTAAATAAGAAGTTGACTTTCTTTCACCACTTACTGCGAAAGGATAAATGGACTCGAATAATTGAATTTTTCCTTCCCTGGAAATCTCACCTGAGGAAAGCTGCTGTAATTCCAGTAACACCGACCATTCCTCCATGCCAGAGTATTGCATTTTGGCTGTCCATAACTTCCCAAATTCAGTAATGATCAACTGATCATCACCATTCAATTCATTTTTTGACATCAATCCGATCACCTGGGAAGCTAGCGGCCCAATTTTCTCCTGAAGGATCACCTGTTCCTTTCTTATCTGTTGGTCTAAATCATCTAATTCTCCCGTCAATCTTTTCTCCTCTTCTTTGATTGGAGGAGGATCAAAACCAGTTCTCTTGACATAAACTCGCGATTTTTGCTGCACGGATTTTAGATATTCCAAAGCCTTCTTTTCAAATGGCAAGGCTTTCTCCGGTTCATATAATCTCAAATAGAGTTCCGATTCCCACATTTGCTCCAAGGCCATTTTCAAAGCGTTTTTCGTAGATTCCTCAAAAAATGTATTGGTCTCTTCCTCTTCATGGTTATGCATGTAAGCACTTAACAAATCTCCCAATCCGGATTCATCTTCACTGGCATGTTCTTCTTCGGAATGGCTCTCTTCAACTACTGTTTCGGAAGCTCCAAGATTTACAGCCATTTCATGTTCTCCCTCTTCATCATGGGCATGCCTATACCCAGCTAAAATATCCCCATCATCTTCCACCATGGATCCACCTCCAGCAGAATTCTCAAATTCTTCACCTAGGTATTGACCATATCGTAATCGTAATAATTTTTGATCATAGCCAATATTGTTGGAAGTTTCATTGAATGTTTGCTCTTTCATGGTACTGCGTTCAGCAATCAATTTTTCCGTATCGATAATAATTTGGCGCTGGCTTCTGAAATACTCTGGCAACACATTGATCGCCATTCCGGCCATTTCAGTCTCTCCCAATCCGGAGGAATCAACGTATTTGATGAAATAAGTGTCCGACCTTGAATAATTAGATTCAGGTAATTTATTATCCTTTGCTGCCCAATAATAATACAGCTCATCCCCCTGTTGAAATTCCAGGGCATCAAAATCAATTTGGACAGTCACAGTAGCTGATTTAAAATCCCTTTCCTCCAGATCGATCCTGCTCTCACGAAACTTTACATTCTCTCCAGATCCTCTGGCCAAGGTAGCTACCAGGTACACTTCCTTCACCCTAAAATCATCAGAAACCCTAGCCTCCAGATTCATTACCTGTGGATCTTTCTGAAAATGAAACTTGTACACTTCCTTTTCAGAAGGCTGAATCAAAGGCACCTTATCCTCAAAAACTTCCATCGTGAAAAAAGAGGATTCAAATACCTTTTCTTCGCCTTGGTACCCTCGAAGTGCATAGATCCCTGATCCTAATGCCTCATCCTTTAAAGAATAGATCTGATTCTCTTTTGTAAAAATCAATTCCTCACCCTGAGAATTAACCATGGTCACATTCAATTGATCTGAATTGGAAAAAGCAGCGATCCATTTTATTTCGGATCCTTTAATTGTCTTAATCTCGAGCGTATTTTGTTCTTGAACTGGCAGCCCTGTATAGGCAGGTGGGCGAATAGTCACATGAAGTTCAGACAATGCCACAAGTGGAGTTGCCTCCTCAGTTGCCAAGGTATTTCTTATTTCAGGTTGCCCCTTTTCTTGGTTAATAGTGGAATTCCAGTCCACAAAACTTAAGGCAAATACCCCTGCACAAATCAGGAAAAACACCATAAACACCTTTAAGCCATCCTGATAAATGGAAGGATACTGTTCAGGAACCTGATGGTTGATCCGCTCCCACTGAAGTGTTTCCGCTAGATTTTTTCTTTTTGTCCAATAACTCAAGACTGAATTCCAAGGCAGGTAAGCGCTCGTGAAGGATCTGTAAAGCATGGGATTTTTGATCTTTGAACAGTCCTTGGAAATAGGCCCCAATTGCAAATGAAATTATTGAAATAGAAAATGTAACAGCCAATGAATCTTGAAATGCATCAAACAACAATCCTGACCCTAGTACTATAAACATAGACTTGATGAGTGCATTGAGTCTTAGCTGAAGCTGAATATGGTCTATATGTTTTTCAATTTTACTCATATCCCCCGCTGGTTAGAGAAATAACGTTCTGCCCCATAGGTGAGGACAATCAATGCAACCAGAACGATCTCAAAGCCAGACTTTTTATCTTCTTTGGGAATCTCTTTAGCTATAAATCGAGCCTCTATTTGATGTTGGGTCACTTCCACAGACAAGGGTTGTACTCCAAGAAACTCCAGAAAGTTTACTAAAATAAATTCAGGAAGTTGGCCATTCCTGATCATCTCAGATTGATCAAAATTCAATTGCTCAGGAATCAAAACCACATTTTGATCCATCGAATACCCTTGATGGGATACTAGAAAATAGCATGTGGATGGATCCAATTGATCAGGCTTTTGGGAATCGAAAACCAAATTCCCTTCGTCTTGTTGATCCGTTTCGACACTCTTGATTTTCATCACTTCCGAAATTGACTTCACTGCTGCCCGAATGGTGCTTTTCTCTTCCTCCTCTAGATTTCCTAGGAAATAGGATAGTTCTAGCAACTCATTCTTGGATGGGTTCAAGGAGCTTGTACTACTTACTTCCAAAACCCCTAGTTCATTTTGTTCGAGCACATAGCTTGAATCAGCCTTTATGGATGTGAACGCCTGCTTCATTTTTGCGGATTTTGCGATATGAACAATCGGCTTCACAGGACTAATGATTGGGATTTCAGGCAAATAGCTTTGGGAATTCGGTAGGTAGATGTGGAGCTCGGATATTGGTCCTTCCAAGTTGTTCAAAGCCTCTTGCACCCCTTTTTCAACCAGCCAATTGGGATTTATTTCAGTAGTTACTTCGGACAATTCAGGTTCCAACCAAAACACTTCCTCTCCTGCGTCCAATGCCCTATCTATTTCAAATCTATATTCCTCAAAAACCTGTTGATCTGGAGTCACCAAATGTACAGTTTTGGTTTCATCAGCTAGCAGCCAGGACTTGACGATCAATTTTGAAAGCAACAACACCAATAGGGTCAAGAGGATCAATCGTAAGAACAATACCAGGATTTGATCTAAACGAATGGATTTAGAGGATTGATTTTCTTGCTCGGAAAGCCAGGCCATGGCTGCCCAAGAAATGGTCTTCCCCTTTTTCCCATTCCATAAATGAATGGCTATTGGGAGGGACAATCCTAACAATCCCCAGAGCAATATGGGTTGTAAAAACTCCATTAGAAAAAAGACCTTTTTGAAAGAAATTTAGAAATGACTGATACCATGGGTTCATCAATGGTTTCTTGCATCAAATGAATATTGGGCTGGTGAAATGCCTCTTTTAAGGATTTCAAATACGCATCAATCGCTTGATTGTATTCCTTTTTTGCTGTCGCTCCATCCAAGGTAATCTCTCGATCACTTTCAAGATCCTTGAAAACAAAACTGCCTTTCATATCAAACGCTACCTCCTGTTTTCCTAAAAGCTGAAACAATACAATCTCTTTTTGTGGATGTTTCATTTCTTCTACAATCTCCACCCATTCCTGGTCTTTTTGTAAAAAATCAGAAACCAAAAGAATCAATTCCTTTTGTTTATTTTTCAATGCGGGAAAGGATTGCTTAGATATGGGCCAAGAACCGGATGCTTCCTCTGACTCCAAACAATACAAAATACGCTGGAAGCTTTTGGGGAAGGTGCCACTTTCTGAGTAAGCGTACCCTCGTGAAAAGTAAAATACGAGAGGGAATCTCCCTGTAGATGGGCTAAATATGCAATCGTAGCGATGATGTTTTTGGCATAATCAATCCGCCTCACTCCATTTTCTTCATAATTCATTGAGCCAGACAAATCCAGCATCAAAGTGATTTGCAAATGACTCTCTGCTTGGGATTCCTTAATCATGTATTTCCCAGATCTCGAGAAGTATTTCCAGTCTATTCTTTTGGGATCGTCTCCAGGTTCGTAATATCTGTATTGTTCAAACTCAGATCCGGCTCCCACCCGCTTTCCAAGATGGATTCCTTGCTTTAGTTGTTCGCTGATGATCTTAGCAGACAACCTCAAGTTATTGAGTTTGATGATTTCCAGATTACTAGCTTGCATGTAGCGGGAGGGAATCTACAATTTGAGTGATCACCGCATCGGCTGCAATATTTTCTGCCTCTGCTCTAAAATGCAGTGATAATCGATGTCTCAATACCGGAAAGGCTAAGGTTCTGATATCTTCCGGGGTGACTGCAAACCTACCTTTCACGATGGCCCTAGCTTTGGCACATAATATCAAGGCCTGACCTGCACGGGTACCTGCACCCCATTCCACATATTCACGAACCGCCTCGACTTGTGAGGTATCAGGTCTGGTAGACCGGATCAACTTATTGATATGCGCTAGTAATTTGGAGTCGATATGCACTTCCCGAGTCAGTTTTTGAAGCTTCTTCACTTCTGTGGCTGACAACACGATTTCAGGTTTACCGGAATAAGTTCCGGTAGTTTTTCCAATACCTCCAGTTCTTCTTGTTCTGAAGGATAGGCTAGTTTGATGTACAATAAAAATCTATCCAACTGCGCTTCCGGAAGTGGATATGTTCCGGATTGTTCAATTGGGTTCTGGGTGGCAATGATTAAAAATGGGTCTGGAAGTGGATGAATTTGCCCTCCATACGTCACCATTTTCTCCTGCATCGCTTCCAAAAGTGCAGCCTGGGTCTTGGGTGGGGTTCTGTTGATTTCATCCGCCAACACCATATTTGCAAAGATGGGACCTCGGTTAAACTGGAAGAATTTCTTTCCTGTTTCATGATCTTCCTCTAAAATTTCAGTCCCTAAAATATCCCCTGGCATCAAGTCCGGAGTAAACTGAATACGTTTAAACTGGAGCTCCATTACTTCAGAGATGGTCTTGACCATTAAGGTTTTGGCTAAGCCTGGAACCCCTTCCAGCAAGCAGTGACCTCCTGCCAGCAACGTAATAATGATCTCATCCAGAATTTCTTCCTGGCCCACGATCACTTTAGCAATTTCTTTTTTCAGCAGCGGAATCTTTTCTACCAACTCCTTGTACTCTGCTAATTCTATATTTTCCAATACGTGTTAGGTTAAAGCATAGACCACGATGTTGACACCAAACTTGGTGTTATCAACTTTGAGGAAGCGCTTGTTTCTAAAATCATAGTCCCATTCGCAACCATAATCTTTATTACTATAAAGGACTCCTATCCTTCCATTGATCAGGATGGCTTTGAGATAGTCATGGACCAAATCATCACCCCAGCCATTCAGTTCGAAGGAAGTGGCAGGAGGACCATCTTCAAATTTGAAGAAGCAATTATAAATCCAGTGGTCATTTGGGATTTTTTGTAAAGCATCCGGGCCAAATATCTCTGCCATTTCTGCTTCGAAGGATTTTGCAAAGAGCCCATCAATATCATGGTTGCAATCATCTGCAAAGACGAATCCTCCATGCTCTACATACGTTTTAAAATTGGATCGCTCTTGAGCAGAGAAATCCACCAATTTATGCCCACTTATGTAGCAAAAGGGGCTTTTGAATAGTTCAGGGCTGCTCAACTCCACCACCTTTTCGGTTTCATCCACTGGTATGGTGGTGTATTCTACCAAAGAATGTATCAAATTGGACGGCATCCTTTGATCAGTATCCCAGTTTCCTGAATTGTATTTTATTCTTGTGAAAAAGAAAGGGCGCATGTAGTTGGTCAGTTTTTCGATAGACAGTGAAAACGTAAGCAGTGAGCAGAACCTGGTTCATGAAGATCGAAGGATGCTGCCCACTGCAAGTTTCACTGTTAACTGATTTTAAACAGCATCAGATAAGCTGGTAAAGGTAAAGTCCCTGATTTTCATTGGAGGAACCATGCTACCATCCACTCGCTGAGGTTTGCCCATCGCTTCAATATTGTTAAGCATAATGATGGGGCTCTCGTTGAAGCGGAAGTTTTTTACCGGAAACTTAATCTGTCCATTTTCAATATAGAAGGTACCGTCTCGAGTAAGGCCTGTGAATAGTAAGGTCTGAGGATCTACGGATCTGATGTACCAAAATCTCGTAACCAATACCCCTCTTTCAGTACTCTTGATCATATCTGCCAGAGATTGGTCTCCTCCTTCAAAAATGACTCCTCGAGGTCTTGGCACTGGTTCAACCCCTTGCTTCTCTGCCCAATACCTGGAATAGAACAAGTTTTTCACCACTCCATTTTCTACCCAATTGGTCTTGGTAAGAGGCAAACCGTCCCCACTCCATGGTGCTACAGGGATATCTGGATGCGTTGGATCTGAATAGATATTCACTCGCTCATCAAAGATTTTCTCACCAATTCTGGTTCCTCCTCCCTTTTTAGACATGAAGCTTCTTCCTTCATCCGCACTTCTAGCATCCAAACCAAATGTCAACCGGCCTAATAAATCCGAGGCAGCTCTAGGTTCCAAAATCACCGTATATTTCCCTGGCTCAATGGCTTGCGCATCTACGGAGGCCATTGCCTTTTGAACCGCTAAAGAGGTAACCGGTCCTGATTTTAAAAGACTCACGTCATTGTAATCAGAACCTGAATATCCGGAGCCAGTTCCATCTGCGGTTCTTACTGTTACTGTAAAATCAACGGAGGTTCGCTTATTGTACCCAAAAAGACCTTTGCTGTTGCCCGTGGCAAAAAAGCCAGAAAAGTCTTCCAGGTATCCGGCCGCAGTTAGATTTTTCTCCGCACAGGGCTGAATACTATCTATTGCTACCTGTGCTCTATAGTCAGGATCAATTTGATCCGTAGCCTCACTAAATGTATTGGTTTCCACATAGGATTGAGGACCTAACATCGGCATATACTCAGGGTTTTCTGGAGCGAGTTGAGCGATCTCCTCTGCTCTCGCAACCGCCTTTTTCAAAGACTCATCGTCCAATTCATTGATGCTGGTGGAACCGGATTTTTTCCCAAAAACCGAGGTGATGCTGAGACTGATGCTATTGGTTTCCCCACTGGTATTGACGGTGTTTCGGGCATACCGAATATTACCTGTTCTTCCTCCGGAAATGCTAACTTCAGTTTCATCAGCTTTAGCGTAGGAAAGAACTTTATCTATAATTTGTTTTGCTTCTTCTTTTGTTAAAATAGCCATTTCGATGATTTTAAAAGTTAAATCTTTCTTCCTGTGTTAATTACATTGACACCGTCAAACCGGGTAGTTGAACTACCATGAGAGACCGCTGAAACTTGCGAAGGCTGACCTTTTCCGTCAAAGAAAGATCCGAATAGCTTATAATCATCCTTGTCACAAATCTGTGAACAAGAATTCCAGAATTCCTGAGTATTCGATTGATAGGCCACGTCTTCTAGCATGCCCACAATTTCTCCATTTTTGATTTCGTAGAACAATTGTCCACCGAACTGGAAATTGTAACGCTGCTGGTCAATAGAATAGGAACCTCTACCTACTATATAGACTCCTTTTTCCACGTCTTTCACCATGTCATTGACACTCAACTTTTCTTTACCAGGTCTCAAAGAAATATTTGCCATTCTTTGGAACTGAACAGACTCCCAGCTATCTGCATAGCAACAGCCATGAGACTCATTTTCACCTAGAATACTTACTTGATCTCTAATAGCTTGATAGTTTACCAACACGCCATCTTTAATCAAGTCCCACTCTTTGGTTTTTACTCCTTCATCGTCATAGGCAACATATCCCAAAGAATGGGGCTGCGTTTTATCCGCGAAGATATTTACCTTGTCAGAGCCATATTTGAAATCTCCTGACTTCCATTTATCCAGAGTGGCAAAGCTTGTTCCAGCATAATTTGCCTCGTAGCCCAATACTCGATCCAACTCCAGTGGGTGACCAACTGATTCATGGATGGTCAAGCCCAGGTGATCAGGGTCAAGTACCAAGTCATATTTACCAGGCACCACTGATTTTGCAGAAAGCTTCTCTACCGCTTGTTTTGCGGCAGCAGTTGCATCTTCGATTAAGTCATAAGAATTTCTGTAGCTCACCAATCCAGCTGGACCAGGGATCTTTTCAGATGCTAATCCGTCTAAATATTCATAGCCCATTCCCATTGGTGCACTTAATGCTTGACGGCTTCTGAAATTACCCTCGGCTTTGTTTAAAGCTGTCACGGTAAAATTTGGCCAAATTCTATGAACGTCCTGATCTATGTAAGAACCATCAGTAGAGGCAAAATACTTTTGTTCATTTACCATAAACAACGCAGAATTGACAAAGGCAGCTCCATTCTGAATAGCCGCATCATTTGCGCTGAGCAATAAGTCAATCTTGTCCTTCACGGGAACCTCAAAGGCATTTTTCTTAATTGGGGTTTGCCAGGAAACCTCACCTGCCCCTTGGACTGGAGCAAGCTGCACCGGTTCTTTCTGAAGCTTTGAGTTGGCTTTTGCAATCGCTACTGCCGTTTCCGCACATTTTTTTATTCCATCCGGACTTACATCAGAGGTAGCTGAGAATCCCCAAGTACCTTCTGCGATTACTCGTATACCTACTCCAAATGATTCAGCATTGGTGATATTTTGAACATTTTTTTCCCGGGTGATTACAAATTGGTTGAGGTATCTACCTATTCTCACATCTGTGTAAGTAGCTCCTTTTGCTTTGGCGGCATTGAGCGCAATGTCCGCCAAGACTTTCTTGGCAGCTACATCCATTCCAGGTTCCATTAATCTTTCCGCGGTCACGGGGTTTCCCATGGCCAGCATTCCAGGGGTCATTAGAGCGCCAAGGCCCATCCCTGAAAGGTGAATAAAATCTCTTCTTTTCAATTTACCTTCTGTTTAAATGATGGTGTATTAGTGATATTTGGTTTGATAGGGTTTTCTGTATAAAAATACCTTTTAAGATCAAGATGCCAATAGAATTATACAGTCACGGTAAATAAGCCATTTATCCCACCATTTTTTTTGTTTGGCAACCTTCAACTTCAATTTTTAATCAAATTATGACGCTTTATTGATTAAAAATTAACCTAAAAATAAAATTCATACCATTTATTTAGGTTCAATTAACGCTATTTGACCCTTGATTAATCATTCAAACCTTTTTCAATTGATTTTTCTCATTTAAAAAAACTGTGATGATTTCTCTTCAGATTCCTCTTTAATATGCTTAATTTTTCAATGATCTTTTGAATATAAATACCAAGCATGAAGCTACACACTATTTTAGGGGCCAATGGAAATATTGCCCAGATCGTTTCCAATGAACTGAATTTACATGGCATCCAAGTCCGTCAATTCAGTAGAAACCCACAAAAAGAAAATGACTCTGACGATTTAGCTTCAGGAGATTTATTGGATAGTCTTGCCGTAAACAATGCCGTTTCCGGCGCCGAAGTAGTCTATCTGTTGGCTGGCATAAAATATAGTAGCAAAATCTGGGAGGAAGAGTGGCCAATTATTATGAGTAATACCATTGAAGCCTGTATTTCAAACAATGCTAAACTGGTCTTCTTCGATAATATGTATGCCTACGATCCTGAACAGATCAGCAACTTGAAAGAAGAAACCCCATTGAATCCTAAAAGCAGAAAGGGGCAGGTAAGAAAGGAAATATTAGAGATGCTGTGGAAAGCGGTGGAAGAAAAAAATTAACTGCAATGGTTGCCCGTGCGGCTGATTTTTATGGACCCAATGCTTCCAATAGTTTCCTGAATGAATTGGTGATCAAAAGAATGAAATCCGGAAAAGCTCCCCAATGGTTATATTCAGGAGATAAAAAACATTCCTTTACTTATATACCAGATGCAGGGAAAGCTACCGCATTTTTGGCGCTGCAAGAAGATTCCTGGAACCAAAGCTGGCATCTTCCTACAGACGATTCTTATCCATCTGGAAATGAAATCACAGAATTTTTGAACCAAGAGCTTGGCACCAATTTTAAACTTCAGGTCATGCCCTCCTGGCTGGTCTTTGTATTAGGAATATTCATGTCTATCATGAAAGAAATACGGGAACTAAAATATCAATCTGCCGAAGACTACTGCTTTGATTCTTCAAAAATAGAGAAGAAGTATGGACTAACACCCACTCCATTTAAAGAAGGTCTGAAAGCCTGTATTTAATGTTACTTCTTTACCAGTTTTAATTTGTAAAGGATCATTCCCTCATCTTCTGTATCAGATAGATTTCCATCTTTTGATACGACTAATTCTCCTTGTTTATTGACTACCATTGGATAGTCACTTGCTTTAGGAAATGGAAGGTCTACCGCCACCTGATTGAAATCCTGGTCAAAAACTGCAGCTAAATGTGGGTCTTTCTTTCTCCGCTCGAATCCAAAATCAGGGTCTTGCCTATTCATTGTTGCCAATACATCCTCTGAGATTCCTTTGGTGTAAGTGGCAATTATAAATTCGTCTACCTGAAAGAGATTGGTCAGATTACCCGATATTTTCTTACTAAATCCCTTAAAAAATTTCTCAGCTTGATCCTCAGGAACTGGGTCATAGTGCACCCAATTCGGAATATCCAACTCTACTGTCTGAACATAGTCAAAGTGATCCCCTCCTGATTGTAAACATAGAATCGGGGTTCTATCCACATGCTCAACAAAAGCAACTCATCTGATTTGGTGTAAACAGGTATGGGAAATCCGTGGACTTGTCCATTCAGCAATTTACTTGTTTCCGGAAGCCGAACCACACCCAGGGTATCTCTGATAGACTCATCAAATTTACTAAGGATCGGGAGTCTATATAATTTCTTATAAAACTCCCCTTCATTCATATTAACCGCAAAGGTTTCTGGCCAAAGGGATGGAAAATAAATCTGATTGTTTTCCTTGAACACCCCCAATTTGGGATAAAACATGAAAATTTGATAGGCATATGGAATTTCAATCTGCCCAACTTTCAGCGAGTCCTCAAACTGGAAATAGCCATTGGTCGGAGTTAAAACCGTTACTTTTCCATTGACATAACCTAAACCTAAGGCAGTTTCAACGGCATCTATTCCCTCTGAGTTAAATTGATGTTGATTCAAAATTTCTCCGGATCCGTCTACCTCTACATATTCATAATAGGTATCATTGGATAAAAGGTATTTTCCTTCTTCTGGATCATAATCCACCAACATCAAATCCCCAAGGTAATCTACTTCAAGAGAATCAATTAACTCTAGAGAAAAACTACGCTCTACTTTTCCCTCTTCTTTATTAGCTGTACAAGAAAATGTCAATATGCCCAGCAACAAAAGCCCGGAACATTTTTCAAAAATTGGTTTCATCCTATTGTTTATTGCCATGAAAAATTAAATCACCGATAGATCACCGAAGAACATAGGTATTTAATTTTAATTATAAAAATAAATCAACTAAAAGTAGGTTAAATTTAATGCAATAGCCTTGCACCGTTCTTTTAGTATTTTAGTGTTTATAGAATTTATTTATGGGACACTCACATTCACACCATCACCATCATTCTAGCGGTTCCAATCTCAAGCTGGCGTTTTTTATCAACCTCGCTTTTACCATCTTGGAAATCTTTGGTGGTATCTGGATTAATTCTATAGCAATCTTATCGGATGCCATCCATGATTTAGGGGATTCTGTTTCGCTGGGACTGGCTTGGTACCTGGACAAAAAGTCCAAAAAACAGCAAACGAACAATTCTCTTTTGGCTATACCAGATTTTCACTTTTGGGAGCCTTAATAAATGCTGCCATCTTGATTACGGGATCATTTTTCGTGATATCAGAAGCCATCGACCGATTAATTTCTCCAGAGGTATCAGATGCCAAAGGGATGATCCTTTTTGCATTGCTTGGAGTGGCTGTCAATGGATATGCTGCTTGGAAGGTCAGTACGGGTTCCACCCAAAATGAGAAAGTGGTCAGTTGGCATTTGCTCGAAGATGTATTGGGATGGGCTGCCGTATTGATTGCAGGGATTATTCTCTATTTTAAATACATTCCTTGGTTGGATCCAGCTTTATCCTTGGGCATTTCACTTTTTATCCTTTGGAACGTTTTCAAAAACCTCAAGGAGACTTTATACATTTTCTTACAAGCTGTTCCAGCTGAGCTTTCACTCGAAGAAATTAAAAAGAAAATATGTCAAATCCCTCAAGTAGAATCCATTCACCATACCCATTTATGGTCTTTGGAAGGTGCTCATCATGTGTTCACCACACATGTGCGAATTAAGGAAGTTCATAGCCTGGAAGATGTATTGGATGCTAAAGCTGCCATTAAAGAAGTTTTAAAATCCTATCCTTTCAGCCACTATACCGTAGAAGTGGAACTGCAAGAAGAGAACTGTGAACTCACAGAACCTCATCAACATTAGATCCTAGGATCTTTTTAACCCGATATTGAAGTTCTGGAATTACTTTTTCCTCGAACCAAGGATTTTTCTTTTGCCATAAGCGATTCCTTGGAGAAGGATGCACTAAAGGAAAATAATAAGGCAAATATTCCCGAAATGCTTTGACTGTATTGGTCAGATTCTCTTTTCTTTCTTTGGCTAAATAATAGGCTTGTGCATATTGGCCAATCAACAATACCAACTCCAACTCTTTCAAATGATGGATGAGTTTTGGATGCCAAAGCGGAGCACATTCCACACGCGGTGGCAGATCTCCTTGTTTACCCTTGCCAGGATAGCAAAAACCCATGGGCATGATTCCAAAAACCTGTTCATTGTAAAACTCTTCTTCTGTAACATCTAACCATCTTCTCAATTCCCTGCCGCTAGGGTCATTCCAAGGAATACCTGTCTCCTGCACTCGGGTACCAGGAGCTTGACCTACTATCAAGATTTTACTCTTGGGATGAACCACAAAAACAGGTTTAGGATGAAAAGGCAACTCCTCCTTACAGACCATGCAGTTCTTGGCTTGATTACAAATGGATTCAAATTTCTTCACCACACAAATTTGAAAAATCTTCAAATAAACTGTCACCTAAGGGACAATATTTAAAATACAAAGGCTATTGGATGATATTGTAATTTTTTTTCAATAACTTAAGTAGATACATAATTGAATTACAAGTATTTGAAAACAACATTACCGAAATTAGGTTAATCCAATAGAACCGGATTGTTCGTATTTCTGATAGACTTTTTATCAACCAAATGACTTAAGTAATCATGAAAAACTCTTACCTGATTTTATCCTCAATCTTGATCTTATGTGCCTCCTGCTTTTCGCAGAAAGATTATGTAACCGAATATGATTACAATTATCAAGGCTCATTCAAAAAGTATAAAACCTTTGCTTTTGTGGTTCCGGATGAAATTGACACCACTTCTATCTCTCCTGTTTTAAATGCCACCATTGGGGCAAGATTGGGTTCGCAAGGCTTCCGAGAATATGAACAAAAGCCTGATATGCTGGTAAGCTATAAGATCTTCATGGATTCCATTCGGTATAGAGGGTATGTTCAACCAGAGTTTGATTATTGGTTAAACAGAAGGGGGATCACCACCATCAATGATGAAGGTGAAGAAGAAAAGGAACAAGAAAAAGATGAAACATATAACCAAGTGAGGTATCAAGAAAATCAAGGCATGTTGGTCATCTATGTCATAGATAGTAAAAGAGGCAGTACCATTTGGCAAGGATATACTGCGGCAAACTTTGACGTTTCTTCCCCTAACTTTCAATCCGATATTACCAGAGCTGCCTATCGAGTCATGAATGAATTCAAGGTTGTCAATAGGTATATGCAATAATCTTAGGTAGTTTTTAGGGAATATTCCTATGCAATCTGTGGACTTAATCCACAATAAAATATCAAACCCCGATTCTTTCGGGGCTTTTTTTTATCTCATCTAATCATACCAAAATCACTAAAAAATGCCCTCAAAAGCCCGGAAATACTGATTTCCGACAAAAATGAGGGTATAGGATTCCTCTTACCATTGGGACTGGCAATTGGTTTGGAACTAGTTCATCAAAACCAAGAAAACTGAACAATGAAAAAATCATTTATTATCACAGGAATTTTAGGAGCCACGATCATGGTTTCATGTGTTTCCAAGAAGAAATACACAGAATTGGAGAGTAATCTTTTTAAGACTCAAACAGAACTGGCCACTACGAATCAGGAAAAAGCTGAATTAGAGGAAAAGATGGCAATTATTGAAGCTAGAGTAGCAGAATATAATAACCGAATCAACTCATTAAGATCTGTGAATGACGAATTAAGCAGCACGAATGCTAGCCTATATAGCATTGAAGGCTCTACGGTCATGTCCAAAAACTCCAAGACCAAGATGAATGAGACCTTGGCAATGGTGGATCAAGAAAAATTAGCTCAGGCCAAAACCTTGGAAGATTCAGTAAACTTAGCTGTAGAATACAACCTGAAGAAAAATATTACGGAGACTACCGAAGAAGGTGATCAAGATGATGTTCAAATTGATATTGACCAAACTGTAGTGATGATTTCCGTATCAGACAAATTGTTATTCAATACAGGGAGCTACAGAATCAATAATAAGGCCAACCCCTTATTACAGAAACTGGCGGAAGTAATCAATGCTGAACCAAGCCTACAAGTGATGATTGAAGGTCATACAGATCCAAGATCTATCTCTACAGGCGTTCTTCAGGATAACTGGGATTTATCTGTGAAAAGAGCAACCAGCATCGTCAGAAAGCTTCAGGAAGAGTACAATGTAGCTCCAGAAAAAATGATTGCTGCAGGTAGAGCGAGCTATATGCCGATCGTGGAGAATGACTCTCCAGAAAACATGGCGATCAACAGAAGAACTAGAATTGTTTTGATTCCAGATTTGGACATGTTCTTTGCAATGTTGTAAACCTCCCGAATACCAACACTACCAACCATAAAAGGCTGATCTTCATTGAAGATCAGCCTTTTTTTTTGGAGATCGTTTATTCTTTTATTTCTTTTAGTACTCCACGGTCAGGGTTCCCAAAGCATGTTTCATCAACACCTCTTGAAAATACAAGGTATAAATCGCCTGAGCTTGGTCTGCTTGTGCAGCTACCAATTGCTGATTGGCCGTAGATAGATCTACAAAATTGGATAAACCTAATCTGAACCGTTCACGAACGGCCAATAACGCTTCCTCTGCAGCTAATACCTGTACTTGGGTATTCTTTTCATTTCTTACCGCAGCCTGGTAATTGATATAGGCAAGCTTAACCTCTTGATAAATCTTTCTATCCAAAGATTCTTTTTGAAGAATTTGGTTTTGATAAGCTACTTTTCTTCTACCGACTTCCAACTTGGTTTGAAGGTTATTGAAAATTGGAATTTGTAAATTCAAGCCTAGTACTTGCTGAGGATAAATTTTCAACAATTGCTCACGCAATGTTCTATCATCCAAAGAGGTAAAGAAAGTATTGTAATTATAGAAAGCATTGAATCTTGGGTAATACATCGCTTTCATGGCCTTCACACTTTTCTGAGCCGATTCCACCAGCATTTCTTGCTGATCTAAATCTGACCTACTTTCCATAGCCAATTCATACAATTCGCTGACGCTAAGCCCGTCAAACGTGACCGTGGTAGCCAATGGATCTACAGGATCCAGTTCCGGTACCACAGTAGGTTCCAGCATCAGGTATTCTGATAAATTCCAAAGGTCTGTTTCCAATTGAACCTGAGCTCTCACAGCGACAGACTCCAATCTTGCCACTTCTGATTCCTGATTGTATTGATCGGATAAGGTTCTCAGACCAGCATCTACAAAGCCCGTGATCTGTTCTAACTGCTGTTTCTGATTATCCAGGTTTTCTTTAGCTATTCGATAGAGTTCCCCATCCAGCAATACTTGCAAATACCTTCTTGAAACTTCAAATACTACTTGTTGAGCGGCTCTTTCAAGCCCCTTCTCTCCAGCCAGGTAAGATAATTTTGAAGATTGTGTATCTAAAATTCTTCTTCCGAAGTTGAAGATAGGCATATTCAAGTTTACTCCTGAGGATACGATTTCATTGGTCACATTCGTCACCACAATTTCACCTTCAATTTGTTGAAATTGCTGTCCTCGCTGTTGCTGAAAAGTAGTACTTACATTCGCACTTGGGAAATGAGATGCAAAAGCCGATTGCTTTTGCCTTTTCAATACCTCCATTTGGTTGGACTGGATTTGAAAATCCATGTTTTTGGAAAGTGCAATGTCAACTGCCTGGCGAAAATCCAGTTGAAGGGTGTCTTGAGCTTGAGCTGCTCCTAAAGTACTTATCAGGAGTGTAGCTCCTAAAATATAGTTACGCATGGGTAATAACTTCATCTTGATCAATTTTTCCATCCAGCATTTGAATCAACCTGGTACCAAAATCTGCATTTTCTCTTGCATGGGTAGCTTGGATAATGGTGGTACCTTCCTTGTGAAGCTCCTGGAAAACCTGCATGATTTCCTGAGCTTGTCCAGAATGTAAATTACCAGTCGGTTCATCCGCTAAGAGTATTCTTGGTTTTCCGGCTATTGCTCTGGCAATACCAACCAATTGTTGTTGGCCTCCTGACAATTGGGCAGGGAATAGGTCTTTTTTGGCTACCATATTGAATCTATCCAATAAGTCTGCAATGATGCTTTTTCGCTCATTGGAGGATACTTTTCTATATAAAAGTGGAGTTTCAATGTTTTCATAAACGGTCAACTCATCAATCAAATGATAGGCTTGGAAAATGTAACCGAATTCAGATTTATGAAGGGCTGATCTATCCCGATCCCTCATCTTGTTGATATTGTTGTCTCCAAACCAATATTCCCCAGAATAGTCCTCATCTAACAAACCAAGAATATTGAGTAACGTTGACTTACCGGCACCGCTAGGTCCATCAACGTAACAAACTCTCCCTCATTGATGGTAAGGTTAATTCCTTTGAGAATAAAAATCCTCTGAAAGCGGGATTCTATGTACTTATCAATTTCTTTAAGTTGAATCATTCTGTTTTAATGAAATAGGTATTGTGTGTAATTATTCGCTTTTTAAAGTTTTTGCCGGATTCAATGAATACACCTTCCAGCTTCTATATGCAATGGTAATGAGTGCCAACAAGAATACGACGGATATCGAAATCACAAATGGCCATATAGATTGAGTGGTTCTATTTGCAAAGTCCTGTAACCAGGAATTGGAAAACCAAATCCCGAAGCCGGTCGCTAAAATAGCCGCCACCGACAATAGTTTGAGAAAATCAGCAGCGAGCACCCCCACCACATTTTGTTGGGTAGCTCCCAGGACCTTTCTAATACTGATCTCTCTGGTTCTTCTTAGGGCTACATAACTAACCAACCCAAAGAGTCCCATGCAGGCAATGAAAATGGCAATTCCCGAAAAGACTCCAAAAATCAATCCTGCTTGCTGTTCAGAATTATACATGTGAGCATAGGCCTGATCCACAAATACGGGATTGAAGGGCCTTTCTGGAACCAACTTCTGCCAAACATCCTCCAAAGTAGCCAAATGGGTTGCAGGGTTCCCTACTGGTAGTTTTACCAAGAGTACGTTTGCCTGGTCAGGGTCATTAAATATGACAAGTGGCCCCACTTGATGATGCAAAGAATTGAAATAAAAATCCTTTACCACTCCTTTCACTTCTGAGTTGGAATTAAAGCCAACATTGATGGTTTTGCCTACTGCTTCTTCTACCGTCCAGCCCATTTCTTTTACGGCTGTCTCATTCAAAATCACTGTATTACGGTCATCTAATTCTTCCAGTTCACTTCTTTTTGGATCTGTTTCAGAAAAATTAGTACCTGCTATCAAATCCAAATCAATGGTTTTGATCAGATCGGTATCTACAGAATATCCAGTAATCATGAACTCTCGCTGATTATCACCACCAGGGAAAATTTTATATCCTGCCTTGATGTGTACCGGCATGTCTGCAGCCCGGGAAATGGAGGTAGCTGCCCCTGACCTCAATAGTTCATTCTTGATGGTTTCTATCCCACCTCTCATGTTGTAGTGGTAGCTCAAAGAAACTAAATGCTCTTTGTCATACCCCAGGTTGATTTCCTGCATGTAGTCCAATTGGTTTTTCACCACCATGGTGGAAATCAAGAGACCAATGGAAACAAAAATTGAAAAACCACCAATGTTTTTCGTACCCATGCGCCTCCTCCCATTTTGGTCTTGTTGGCCAAGGCTTTAATGGGCTCCATTCCTGAAAGGATCAAAGAAGGGTATAACCCGGCCAATACTCCTATCAATGCCACAAAAGCGAGAATCAACGTGATTCCCAGTGGAGTTACCAAAAGGTCTAATCTCAAAGGAACTCCGCTGATCGACGAAAATTTGGGAGAAATCAGATAGAGCGCCAAGATACTGAGCAGCGTTGAGGCAAAAGTCAATAGCATGGACTCGGAAACAAATTGTCCAAATAATTGAATTCTTCCTGCTCCCATGGCTTTCCTCAAGCCTACTTCTTTATTTCTTTCTGTGGCTTCAGCGGTGGCAAGATTCACATAGTTGATCACCCCAATCGCAATCAGTAATAAAGCAACAATTCCAAAAATATATAAATAACGAATATCAGTCCCTGGCTTGATTGAGTCCAAAGCCTGATTTCCAAGATGTATATTGGTCACAGGTTGTAGGAAAAAAGCAGTTTCATATCCATACTCTGCCAATTCTTTCCCTAAATACTTATCGACTAGCTGTGCTAATTTACCTTCAAAAACTGCTGGTTCTGTACCAGGCTTCACCTTGACATAGGTATAATAATTACTAGGAGACCACTCCGGATTTCTACCATGTCTATGCGTCTTAAACGAAGCTAAAAATCAAAATCAATATGGCTGTTGGATGGAAAGTCCTCCATGACCCCAGTGATCACATAATCTTGATTGTCTATTTTTAAAGCTTGACCTTGAGCTGCATTGGCATTTCCAAAATATCTCTCTGCGGTGCTTTTGGTCAACACCACTTGATTGGGTTCTGAAAAAGCCTGTAGTGGATTTCCAGAAACCATTTTAAAATCAAACACCCGGTAGAAGTTTTCATCTACAAAGGCAAAAGCTGACTCTTCTTGGTTTCCTTCCCCTGCATCTACCATCACAGTGGAAAAAATACTGATATCAAAAATCAAGGTTCCGGTTTCTGCCTCTGGTATTTCCTCTAAAATGGAAGGCACCAAACTGGAAGGTGTAGTAGACACCAACTGCGATTCCCCATCAGACTTGAATTCCTGATTCATTTTATAAATCCGGTGATAATCCGAATACATCGTATCATAACTCCATTCATGATGGATATATAGACAAATAGCCAAAAAACTTACCACTGCAATGGTCAGGCCCAACAAATTGATCCCAGTATACAGCTTTCGCTTCTGGAGATTTCTAAAAGATACTTTCAAGTAATTTTTCCACATGGCCAAAAAAGGTTTGATTTAGGAAAATTGAATTTTAATGATTTGTCATGTTCTTCAAACACAAAAAATAAAGGTGAATTGAACACACCTTCGGCTTTTGTGATCCTCCTGCTTTCTTTCCCAGTTTTGTGCCATAAAAAAAAGCCCCTGAAACTACTCCAGAGGCATTTTTTGGTATTCAACCCTATTGTTTTCTCGAACATTTTTGTTCGCATGCGGACGAAACATATGTTTTATTTCATCCGTTAAGAAGGTCTTTTTTAAAATTTTCGATATTTCCCATCCAGGTATTTATTGGCTTCCTTCTCTGAGAATCTCGCTTTTTGCTATCCCAATGTAAGGTCTGGTTTGGAAAACGACCCGCAATAACTCCAAGCAAAATGGTCTCTGTCAATCGGGCTGCATAGGAGAATGGTGCACTACATTCATCTTTACCAAGACAGGCATCCACAAACTGGTGGTAATGTTTCTTGCTTTCAGCATCATAGTCCTTCACAGGCTTACCTAAGTTAAATGATTCAATGTCCATTTCCACATAGTTACCATCTACTATTTTTCTTGGCAACTGCTGGAAGTGTGGAAGTAGCAATCTGCCTTCCTCACCAATAAACATGGCGCCTTGATCAGGTAATTGATCTCCATTTGGCAACACTAAATCTTCATGATCTGCAGGAGCTCCAGGTCCGTCGTACCAAACCCACTTCAATTTCTCTGTAGTTTGTGGTGTGCCTGGGAATTCATAGGTTACCACGTTATTCTCTGGAAAACCAAATCCTGTGGGTTGACGGCATTCGTTGATGATCGTTTCCGGCACATCCAACTGTAAGGCATTATAAGGGGTGTCAAAAATATGAACTCCCATATCTCCAAGCGTACCACAACCATAATCCATTACTTTTCTCCAGTTACCTGGGTGATAATATCCTTCTTTATAGGGTCGCTCCGGAGCTGTACCTTGCCATAAGTTCCAATCTAATGTAGATGGAACCGGATCTGATCCCGCTGGCTCTGGCCCATCAAATCCCCAGTTTTTCGGAGACCAGGCTCTAACCGTATGAACTTTCCCGATGATTCCTGATTGAATCAAAAGTGTAGCTAACTTATAGTCATAAAATGAATGAACCTGGATTCCCATTTGAGTTACCAGATTCTTCTTTTCAGCCATTTTCTTCATCTCTCTTGCCTCAGAGACATGATGGGTCAAAGGCTTTTGACAATACACAGGCTTATCCATTTTCATCGCCATCAAGGACGCAGGTGCATGAGTATGGTCTGGAGTAGAAACAACAACCGCATCAATTTCATCTTCAAGCTCTTTCAATAGAACACGATAGTCTGCATAGGTTTTCGCATTAGGATGAAGGGCCTTTGCTTTGGCTAATGCCTCACTATCTACATCACAAAGCGCAACCACATCTACCAAATCATGGGATGAGATAGCATCTAAATCTGCCATTCCCATTCCACCTAGACCAATGTGTGCAGTTCTTAACCTACCTTCTGCATTCAGTTTCCCTAAAAAAGATGGTGCCAAAGCGGCTCCAAGCATACCGATGCTACTCTTCTTTACAAAGTCACGTCGGTCCATAACTGAAATTTTCTTACTCATTATTTACGATTTAGTTATTTTGTTGATTTATAATTCTTTAATTCTGATGTTTCTAAAATGTACGACGTCTCCATGTCCTAGAAAACCGATATGCCCAGAGGATCTTTGAAGCCCTGGATGATCTTTTCCATCCAAGGTCCCATTTTTACTTGCCTCTAAATAATCTCCCTCCAATATCACTTCTCCATTCAAAATAATTTTGATTTTCGGATGCTGAACGATTACTTCTTCTTGATTCCATTCACCCACTGGCTTTAGATAGCCTCGTCTGGCAGGTATCACTCCATAGACAGATCCATGATATTGATAGGTTTCCAATTCGGCATATTTCTTTGCCCGGTTATCCAAAATCTGTATTTCTTTACCCACATAAGCAGCATCTCCTTCCAAAGGGGCATGAATCCCAAGACCGTTATTGGCTCCTGGTGTCAGCTGAAATTCAAAATGGAGGATAAAATTCCCAAATTCTTTTTCTGTGTAGAGATTTCCACCTCCACCTCCTTGCGGATCGATGATAATCATCCCGTTTTCGGCTCGATATGACTCTTTATTTCCGACCCAACCTTCAAGATCTTTGCCATTAAACAATCGTGTAAATCCTGGTTCCAAGGATTTATTCTGGGCATTACTTGCACCTACTGCAAAGCCAGAAAGAATAATAAAAAAAATACATTTTAGGGTTTTCATGAGATGTTATTCAAGTAAATTATTTCTTGGCATAATAAAACCATGGCACAATTTAACTTTTATAGGGAATTTCTCCCTAATGAACTTCATTAAAAATTTTAATTACACCATTGGGGATTTATTGATTTTTTTGGAAAGATGCTTCTTTTTTCTGTTCGCTCTTTAGTCTCAAGGATTCTAAACCATGATAGACCTATAAACTGACATCTGCTGTCGAATACGATTATTTGCCTTTCGTTACATCATTGAAGCCAGTAAATTAGCTTTTATGGAAGGGGAATTGAATTCAGAAAAGTACTTTAAAGGAAGAGGTTCACAGATCAAACCCGAAAACCGATTCCTTACAAATCACTATGTATTTGAACATATAGAAGGGATCGACGAACCTATGGTCCAAAGTCCTTTGACGAAACTCTTTTATGAAAATCCCAAAACCATCGTCAATAAGATCAAAAGCCCGGATCTAAGGATGCTTTATTCCCTGAATGCTTATCAGGGTTGCGAACATGGCTGCAGTTATTGCTATGCCAGAAACACCCATGAATTTTATGGCTTTGATGCGGGATTGGATTTCGAAAGTAAGATCATGATCAAGCGAAATGCAGTTCAGCTTTTGGAGCAACTATTTAGCAAACCGAGTTGGAAACCTGCCCCGATCAGTCTTTCTGGAAATACCGATTGTTACCAGCCTTTGGAAAGAAAATTTGAGTTGACCAGGAACCTTTTAAAGACTTTTCTACGCTACAGACATCCGGTGGGACTCATTACTAAAAACAGTCTGATCCTCAGAGATCTGGATATTTTGAAAGACCTGGCAGGTGAAAACTTGGTCCATGTCTACATTTCTGTGACTACGCTGGACGAAAGTCTGCGAAGGAAAATGGAACCGCGCACTGCCAGTGGTCTGAAACGCATCAAAACTATTGAGGAACTTTCAAAAGCTGGTATTCCCGTGGGTGTCATGAATGCTCCCATTATTCCAGGACTAAATCATCATGAAATACCAACAATTCTCAAAGCTGCAGCAGATCATGGAGCCTTGGCTGCAGGAATGACTATTGTTCGATTGAATGGCAGCGTTGCTCCAATTTTTGAAGATTGGTTGCTGAAAAATTTTCCAGATCGATTTGACAAAGTCTGGAATAAAATCAAGTCCATGCATGGAGGCCAAGTCAATGATTCAAAATTTGGTCGGAGAATGACCGGTGAAGGAAGAGAAGCGGAAATGATCCAACAATTATTCAAAACCTGTAAGAAAAAGTTTTTTGAAGGACGTGGTTTTCCAGATTATGATTTGACGAAATTTAGAAGAAATGGCAATTTGAATTTATTCCAATAAGTAGATTTACCAGATTTAAAAGAAAAGAATGGCCTTGCTCCCTTTCCTATATTTTTTGCTTGTAAGTGGTTTAGCAGGCATTTTTCAAAGTGAACAGAATCACCATGAAACTTTGCCATTAGCAGAAAAATATCCATTTGATCAAGGGATAGAGAACGATCCAAATGTGATTTTCTCAGAAAACTTCGAAGGTGATTTAAACAGGATTTTTGCCAAGTATACTGACATCCTAAATGGGGAAGGAATGTATCTGGATAGTCTGGATGCACCAGCATCCGGGTCAAAAGCATTAGTCATGACTAATACGGGTTCCGAAAACCATGGAGGGCATTTATTTAAAAAGTTTGAAAAAGGCTTCGAGTGCACAGTTTTTATCCGGTATTATGTCAAATATCCCAAGAGCTCCAAAGGATTTATCCATCACGAATCAGTCTGGGTTGGCGGTTCTTCTCCTGCCCTTCTTTACCCCAAACCTAGTGCTGGCACATGCGATCTTGGTGGGGAGCGCTTTTCAGTGAGTTACGAACCGATCCAAGACAGAAGAATGGACTCTTACATTTATTGGGGAGGAATGAAAGCTGGTGCTCAAGGTAAATGCTATGGGAATGATCTGATCAATGGAAGTCCAAAAGCAAAAGAATTGGTTTGGGATGAGTGGATGTGCGTAGAATTGATGATCAAACTCAATGATCCCGTCAACTCCAGTAATGGTGAACTAAAAATCTGGCAAGATGGAGTGGAAGTTGGCCATTGGGGCCCCGGTTTTCCGAATGGGCATTGGGACAGGGATTCTTGGATCAACGCCCCCTCCGAAAACCCATTTGAAGGATTTCAATGGAGAAATGATCCTGCTTTGAATCTTAACTATCTATGGTTTGAATTTTTTGATGACACTACTCCCAAAGGTGAGTCGCATCACATCAAATTTGCAAATCTAGTAATGGCCCGAACTTACATCGGGCCGATCAAACAGTACTAAATTTTTTACTCGTTTTTCAACACCTTCGCAGGATTAGACTGTGCTGCAATAAATGAATGAAGCCCTACGATGATCAGGCATAAGGCCATTACACCCAATCCTGCTAGTGCATACAGAATAAAAGGCATATTCACTCGTGTATTGAATCCACTCAGCCAATCATCCAAGAAATAGTAGGCTGGAATCACCGCAATCAGAAATGAGATCCCTACTAAAATCATGTATTCTTTGGAAATAAGAAACAGGATTTGGTTTAAAGTTGCCCCTAATATTTTTCGGATACTGATCTCCTTGGTTCGCTGTGCAATTGTGAAACTGGAAAGGCCGAATAGACCTAAGCATGAAATCAAAATGGCCAATCCACATGTAAAACTCAATACATTTTTGATTTTCACATCTTCCTGGTAAAATCGGTCGATCTGCGTATCCAGAAAATTAAACGAAGCTTCCTCATATGGATAAACGCTCAGATAAATCTGCTCTAGCCTTTCCTTTGCCGTAGCCAAATTCTGGTCTGAATTCAATTTCACATTTACTGTTTGAAAATATTCAGGATTGTAGGTAAACAACAAAGGCCGAATTTCCTCCCGAGTGTTCTGGAATGAAAATCAGCAACAACTCCAATAATTGTCACCTGCTCTTCACTAAAAGTAACCGACGAACCCACCGCTGACTCTAAGGAAGCAAATCCAGCCTCTTTCACAAACTGCTCATTCACCAAAATTTCATCAACTTTATCAATAGCATCTTTACCAGCCAGAAGCGGAATTCCATTGACTTTGACAAAGGCAGAATCAACATTCATTACCTGAATGTACATTTCCTTTTCAGTAGTATCCATTGGGATTTTGACATCCGAAGTCCAAAGGCTGGTAGAAGACACCAGGCTTCCGCTCAGGCTGGCACTCTGCACCATTCCCTCCTGATTGAAGCGATCCTGTAGCTGCAGCATTTTATCCGGATCAGACATAAATGGCAGGCTGGCATACATCACCGCTTCTTTTTCGAAGCCAAGTGGCTGGCTAGTCACAAATTTGAGCTGATAGTTCAGTACCAAAACAAGAATAATAAAGGCTATGGAAGAAGAAAGCTGGATGACTGTAAGATTCTTTCGGAGAAAAACTCCCATGGAGAACTTTCCGCTTCGGATCGTTTCTCCTTTCATCGCCCGTTGAGGATCGTAATTAGAAAGAATTAACGCAGGGTAAATCCCTGTGATCAAAGTCAAAAGCAGAGGAAAAGATGTATAAAACAGGATGTTGAAAAGCGAAAAATACGCTATGGTGAAATTCTTAGGCAAGTATACTTCAAATAATACTTTTAGACCTTCCACTAATCCCAAGGCCAATACTGAACTGACTAGAATAATCAGAAAAGTCTCTGTCAGAAATTGTGAAATCAATTGAACTCGTGTTCCTCCGATCGTTTTTCTAATCCCAACTTCCTTGGATCGACTGATCGCTTGCGCTGTTTCCAAATTCACAAAATTCAATGTAGCCAGTACCAGAATGATCATGCCTATAAAAATCAATCCATTTAGAAATGTTTTGGATACATGGCTACTACCATAATTTGGCTGAAAATGCATAGCTGAAAGCGGCTCTGTAAAAAAACTTGTTGCATATTCACCGTTTTCTTCTGACTCCATATTTTTGGCAATCAATGGCTTAAACGCCTCATCCACTGATTCTGGAGAAACTCCTTGGGCAAGTTTGACAAAAAGCTGACTGCTGGAATTCACCGAACCCCATTCATGAAGCCCATACCAACTAATTTGCTCCTCGGACCTAATCGTACTCAGAGAGATAAAATCATGGAATATAAAATCGGTATTCTCCTTATAATCTGCTATTACCCCTGTGATTTTCGCATAGATAGAATCTGAATCCACAAACATCAATTCTTCACCTAATACATCCGAGGCATCAGAACCAGGAAAATATTTATGCAAACTTGTTTCAGAGATCACAACCGATTCAGGTTGTAGCAAAGCTGTTTCAGGATTTCCGGCAAGCCATTCTCTCGGGAATATTTTAAAAAACCCGGGATCTGCAAATGTCACCACATTGGATCTACCAAAAACCTTTTCGGTATTTGGCAAAGCTGCAAGGGTATTATAAAGCGTATACAGTTTCCCTTTTTCTTCGATTCCCGTAATCTCTTCACTAATCACCTCGTATAATGGTCCAGGAGTTCCCGAATTTGGAAAACTTCCTCCATCTCCCCAATCTGTTAAAGTGTTCACACGATAAATGCGATCTCCATCTGGATGAAACTTGTCAAAACTGTAGGAATGCGTGACCACATTGAAGATCAAAAAACTGATAGCTATCCCAATAGATAAACCTAGAATATGGATCCCGGTTCTAAGTTTATTTCGGAGGATATTTCTCCAAGCGATTTTAAAGTAGTTTTTCAACATGGTTCTAATATTTGAAATTTGACTCCTATCTTTTCAATTCCTGAAATCTCTAATTCTTATTCTTGGTACTTGGCACTTAGTACTTGGTACTTAATTCTATTCATCCTTAAGTACTTCTGAAGGATTTGCTTGGGTGGCATTGTAAGCATGCAGCCCAACAATCAGTAAGCAAATACTCAAGATGAATAAACCGGATAAAGCAAAAAGCTCATATGGCATTCCAATCTTGAAGGCATAGGTATTCAAAAATTCACTTGAAAAGAACCAAGCTATTCCTGAGGCCATCACAAATGAAATTCCAATCAACCATACATATTCCTTACTGATCATTACTAACACTTGCGCGATGGTCGCACCTAAAACCTTGCGAATCCCAATTTCTTTGGTGCGTTGGGCGATTGTAAAAGAAGATAACCCAAAGAGCCCTAAGCATGAAATCAAAATAGCAAGTCCGGATGCAAAGCCCATGACATTTCTAAGCATTTGATCATCTTTATAAAACTCTGCAACCGTCTCATCAAGAAAATTAAATTCAGACGATTCCAATGGGTAGACCCCTTTAAAAAGTTGGTCCATTTCGGATTTTGCCACACTGATATCCGTTCCTTTCTCTAACTTGACATTGATAATCGGTGAATATTCTGGCATATAAAACATGACCAAGGGGCTTATTTTAGATCTCAGATTCAACGCATGAAAATCTTTGACCACTCCCTTGATTACTCTGTTTTGACCATTGTAATTAAACATCAAACCCAACACTTCTTCTGGGTTTTCAAGTCCTAACTCCCTCACTAAGGCCTCATTTACCAGGACATGATCTACCTGGTTATTCATGTTTTCTCCTGCCACCAACTCCAGTGTATTTACAGCCACAAATGATGAATCAATATTCTTGGTCTGTATATCGATTTCCATTTTGGCAGTGTCCACCACTAGGTTGATACCAGAAGTATTATAACTATTGGAGGAGACCAAGGCATCACTTTGCGAAACTCCAGCTATATAGGATTTTTGAAGTAACCGCTCCTTTAAAACATCAATCCGGCTAGATGACTCCATAAATGGGGTAGCAATGAATAGTACGGCTTCTTTGTCAAAGCCCATTTCCTGTCTGCTCAAAAATCTTAATTGGCTATTCACCACCAGCACCATGATGACAAATGCAATGGAACAGGTAAATTGCACCACCGTTAAATTCTTCCGGAGAAATACCCAAAAGAAAATTTTCCGGTGACTCCTTGCCGCTCCCCTTTTAAGGCTCTTTGAGGATCATAATTTCCAAGAACTAAGGCTGGATATAGCCCCGCTACCAAGGTCAACAACAGGGAAAACCCGATCAAGAAAACTAAATTACTCAGGGAAAAGAATTTCAGCTCAAAATTTTCAGGCAAGTATGACGTTGAAACTGACCTTAACAGTTCAGTGAAAACTCCTGAAATACAAGTGGCAATCAAAACAATCACTAGCGTCTCTGCCAAAAATTGATTCGTTAGCTGTCCTTTACTCCCGCCTAAAGTTTTCCGGATTCCTACCTCCTTGGATCTGTTGATGGCCTGAGCGGTTTCCAGGTTGATGAAATTCAGGCAGGCTAAAACCAAAATAATCAATCCCAAAATAACCAGCCCATTGAGTATCAATTTGTTTGCAGGCTCGTTTCCTAATGCATCAGAAAAATGAAGTTCGGATAAAGGCTGAGCAAAATGTTGTCTATACTCTTCATCCTCATCTCCTAAATACTTCTTAATCATCTCCGGAAATGCTGCTTCCAGGTGCTCTGGACTTACCCCTCTGCCAACTTGACAAACAATTGAGAATCTGAAGTAAAGGCATCCCAACGTTCCATATTGAATCTGGAATTGTCTGGAAGGACATCTAAACTGGTGATCGAGATAAAATCCGTAAAATCAAGATCAGAATTTTCGGTGTAGGGCTTCACGATGCCTGTAACTGTAGCTGAAATTGTATCCTGGTTGAAATAAACTATTTCTTTCCCTAATATTTCCTCCGCAGGCAAATTTGGAAAATAGACCTTGGCAGTTTCTTCCGAAAGCACCACCGAATTTGGCTTTTCCAATGCCTGTTCCATTTTACCAACTAGCCATTCTCTGGGAAATATCCTGAAGAAGGAATTGGATACCAATAAAGCTCCATTTCTTCTACCTAAGTTTTCGTTGGTTTCCGGAATACTGACCATGGTCCTTTTAAATAAATAGGCATGGGCTTTTTCCTCAATTCCTGTTATATCCTGATCAATGACTTCAGCCAAAGGAAATGGAACTCCCGGATTACTAAACTCCATATTTCCATAGGATGACTTTGTGGTAATTCTAACTATTCGATCTTCATCAGGATGGAAGTTATCAAAACTGTAGGCGTGGATTACCACGTTAAAAATTAGGAAACAAATAGAGATCCCGATAGATAAGCCCAGAATATGAATTACTGTTCTCAACTTATTTCTGAGAATATTTCTCCATGCTATTTTGAAATAATTTTTAATCATACTTTCTCTGTTTGAATTGCCTCTACGACTAAACTATTTATTAAAAGAAAACTATTCATCTTTCAAGGTTTTCACTGGATTCATTTGTGCTGCAAAATAGGCCTGAGCAGACACGATCAATAAGGTAAATCCAACTCCACCTATCGCAAGCAGTGTGAAGTTTACCCAAGATGGCCAGGCCTTCACTGCAAATTGTTCGATCCAACTTTGCATCACATATAAACTCAATGGGAGTGCGATCAAAATACCCGCTAGCGTGATAATCAAGAATTCTTTGTTAAACATCCACGAAATACTCCATATAGAAGCACCTAATACTTTTCTGATTCCAATCTCTTTGGTTCTTCCGGAGATACTCAATGCTGCCAAAGCAAATAACCCCATGGCAGCAATTAAAATGGCAATCCCTGCAGCAAAAAAGACCATTTTACCAAGCCGCTCATCAGCTCTGTATTGGGCTTCCACGGTTTCATCCAGGAAGCTGAAGCTAAATGCCTCCGAAGGGAACACTTTTTCCCATTCGCTTTCCAACAAGGCCCTGAAAGACTCAAAATCTGTCCCTGTTCCCTTGACAATTACTTTTGGATTAGTTGCGGAGTTGATACTCAAAGAATTAATCCCGCTGAAAACCGCATCTGGACTTTTTGCAAATAAGACAGGTTCGATTTCTTGGTACAAGGAAGCGTGGTTGAAGTCTTTTACCACGCCCACTATTTCATGGCTATCGAATCGAGTGCTAGGCAACATCTCAGCCGTAGGATCATCCCAGCCCAAAGCCTCTGCAAACTTTTCATTGATAACAAATGCACTACTATCTGCTCCTAAATCAGGGTTAAAGTCCCGTCCATCTACCAATTCCAGTCCTAGAGTTTTGATATAATCTCCTCCCACGAAATTAATTCGGAACTGAAATTGTTTTCCTTCTTCTAATGGGAATCCAGCATTCCAAAATGCATCGTCGCCATAAGTAGCAATGGTGATTCCCGCTGATTGAATCTCAGACCTGGCATTTAAGGATTGTCTATATAATTCCGCTTGTTTAAAACTCTCATTAATGGTTTTAATGAAACTTGGAGAAGGGATTTCCGGCATCTACCAGCACCACCATATTTTGATCAAATCCCAAATCGAAATTGCGAATGGTATTCATCTGGTGTACCATGATGAGTGTAGAGGCGATTAAAAGAAAAGAGATGAAAAACTGTATGGCTACTAAGCCTTTTCTTAATCCCTGCTTTCCAAAATGAAGCGAAAGGGTTCCTTTTAAGACTTTGATGGGTTTTAATCCCGATAGGAAAAATGCAGGATATGAACCCGCCAAAAGTGTAATAGAAATCACTAACCCAACTAGGATCAAAATCTGTTTCAACCCATAAACCAGAACTAGATTCTTCTCAAAAAGCTCATTAAAAGTAGGCAAAAGCACTTCTGCTAGAATCACTCCAACAATTAATGCTGCCACCGTAGTCAGGAAAGCCTCTGTCAAAAACTGAATGACCAATTGTCCAAAATCAGCTCCCATGGTCTTTCTTACCCCTACTTCTTTGGCCCGGGTCATGGCCCTACCAACGGCCATGGTGGTGAAGTTAATACTGGCAATCAATAGAATTAATACCGCTATGGTCGAAAGAATCCAAAGTAATTTAGGACGGGTAGTTTCAACCATTCCCCCATTTGGATCGTCTGATAAATGCATTTCAGAGATGGGTTCCAATGTAAAGAAGTAATCCCCTTCAACATAATCCTCTCCTAATACTTTTTCATCATGCCTTCCATTCCCGCTTCCACATCCTGCTCTTGCTTGGCACTGGAAAGGGTCACATAAGTTTCTCCAAATACATTATACCAAGAGTTTCTACTTCTCTCCTCCACCATGAAATCAAGATTCTCGTCATTTAGGAGCATGTCAAATTTGATACTTGAGTTATCCGGGATATCCTCTAGGATTCCAGCCACTTGATATTCCTCATAAGATTCTCCCAATCGGATTCGAATACTTTTACCAATTGGGTTCGTTTCTCCAAAATATCTTCCAGCAGTTTCTTCCGTGATGACGATTCCATATTTATCTCCCAACACATTAGAAGGATCTCCTTGGAGTAAATTGAAATCAAAAATTTTAAGGAAATCAGGACTTACCATCAAAAATTCCTGACTTTGGGTATTGGTTTCATCCAAAAAGGCCTGGGCCACCCCACTAATCATCCGTGTCACATTTTGTATTTGAGGGAATTCCTCTTGCAATGCAGGAGCTGAAACAATGGGGGTGGAAAAAGAACTTCTCAACTCCCCTTCAAACATTTCAAATCTTTTTATTCTAAATGTATTTTCAGCGTTGGAATGAAATGTATCGAAATTCATCTCGAACTGAACGAAAAAGAAAATCAAAATACTCACTCCCAAACCAAGAGAAAGACCAATTAAATTGATCCCTGTATGCAACTTGTTTTTAGACAAATTACGAATGGCGATTTTGAAATAGTTCTTGATCATTGATATGTAAATTTAGATGGGCTTAGTTTTATCTTATTAGGGTTCATTATTCATTTTTGATGGATTCTACCGGATTGGCATGGGCCGTTCTAAAGGATTGGAAAGAAACAGTCGTGTAAGCCAATAGGATGGAAATACTAGCTGAACCGATGAAGAACCATACCGAAATAGGTACTTTGAATGCAAATTGTGTAAGCCATTCTTTCATCAGAAAATATCCTGAAGGAAGGGCAACCAAAAGTGAAATACCCACCAAAATCAAGAATTCAGAGGTCAACTTATTGACAATACTCAGGGAAGAAGCCCCTAGCACGCGTCGTATTCCTATTTCTTTCTTGCGAGATTCTGCGGTAAAAATGGATAGGCCAAATAGCCCCAAACAGGAAATGAGCAAGGTGAGAAAAGCAAAAGAACCTAGCAGGGTACTCGTTTTAGCTTGTTGCTCATATTGCTGAGCAATGTCATCGTCCAAAAACTTATAATCAAAAGGCAAGCCATCATTTATTTCTTTCCAGGTAGCTTGCATCTCAGTTAACAGCTCAGGACTGATCCCCTCCTCCGACTTGATCAAGGTATAAGAAGTACCATCAAAAGCAGCATTTTTAGCGGGAAGGTAAATGGTGGGAGTAATGGAAAAACGCATATCCCGGGTATGGTAATCTTGAACCACCCCTACAACAGTTCCCTTGAAGTTTGAAAACAACTCGCCATTTTCCTCGGTAAATACTCTCAATTCAGATTGTATGGCGGTATTCGCATCTTTTCCCAACCATTCCAATGCAGCTTCATTGACAATCATGGCTACTTGGTCGAGCTGAGGGAAACGATCTCTCATTAAACTGTAAATCCCCTTATCTGCTCCATCTTCTATAAATTCCCTTCCCGTTACCATAGGGATACCTAAACTTTCAAAATATCCTGCATCTACATATTGTACATTGATATTTTTAGTATCACCTTCCTTGATGCCCGGATAATCCGCAGTGGGGTTCCAACCTGTGTCAATTCCAGGTCGATCACTGGTGAATTTAACAGAACTTACCCCTGGAATTTTTGCCAATTCTTGTTTTAGAACATCTCCTTTCTCTTTTGCGAGTTCACCCATTTTGACAGAAATCAATCCATTCGAATCAAAGCCCATGGAGGCATCTGATAGGTATTGATGTTGAAAATAGGCTACAGAAGCACAGAAGACTAACAATGTTGATAGCACAAACTGGAAGACTACCAATCCTTTTCGAAGCAGGGATTTGCTCTTACTCAAAGGAGATTGCTTTAAGATCATTTCTGGTTTTAATCCAGAAAGGTAAAATGCAGGAAAAATTCCCGCCAGGAGTGACGAAAGTACCCAAACGCTTACTATTAATAATTGTAATTGAGTATCATTTACCAAGTCAATTGGAATTCTAAGATTCAAACTAGTTTCAACTAATGGAGCTACCAAAAAGACGATCATCAGTCCAATGACAATGGACAGCGCGTTGATCAAAAATGACTCCGCTAAAAATTGGGCAATCAATTGACCTCTTTGAGCTCCATTGACTTTTCTAATCCCTATTTCTTTCATCCTCTTTATGGCTCTGGCGGTTGCCAGATTAATAAAGTTGATACAGGCCAATACCAATACAAAAACCCCTATTGAAAGGAAAATCCAAAGGGTCTTTGCAGAAATTGGAGGAGTCCATTCTCCTTGAAAACCTGAATTGGTATGGATATCTGTAATCGGTTGTAAAAAATGTACATAGGATTTTGCCTCTTCTGGATTCCTATAATTACCATTGATTTCTGGAATGGCCTCGCTTATCTTATATGGATCTTGCTGTTCATTGACTTTTACATAGGTATAGGTCTGAGGCCACCAGAAACTACCAAAATCTGAAGTGATTGGAAATTCATTGAACGCTTTGAAAGTGTTCATACCAGAAATAAAATCAAATGCCATATGTGTGTTCTCCGGCAACTCCTTCAACACTCCTTTCACTTGAAAAGCAAAATCTCCTGTAGAAATCAAAACCTGGTCAATTGGGTCCTGATTTCCAAAATATTTCTGGGCAGCTTTTTCTGTGATTACTACTTGGTAAGTGTTTTCTAAAACACCATCCCAACTCCCTTTTATCAATTCAAAACCAAAAATTTCTTCAAATCCCTCATCCGAAAAAATAAAGCGATCCTCTCTAAATCGCTCTTCAGGACTTATACCTTCAGGAGCATATAAATAGGTACTGATCTGGGTTAAGCTAACCACCTCATCCAGCTGTCCCTCAAATTCCTTTCTTAGCATAGGTGCAACAGCACCTCCTGCCCAAGCCCATGAATTCTTTGATTGAACCTCTTGCACTACTCTAAAAACTCGGTCAGAATCTGGATGAAACGTATCATACGTTTTTTCCTGTTTGACATAGGATAAAAGAATTAGGCAGCAGGCCAAACCTAAGGACAATCCCAGTACATTAATGAGTGAAAATGATTTCTGACGAACCAAATTCCTCCAAGCTATTTTTAGGTAATTTTTTATCATGCAGCAGATCTGTTTCAATAGAATACTATATTCCCGGGCTATTCTATTATACAATGCTGCAATCAATTCCACATTTATGCCATCAAAAAACCTCCAAAACGGAGTGTTTTGGAGGTTTATATGGCTTTTGATTCAAATTTTTCGGACAAATTTGTTCGCCTACGGACTATCTGCCCCTATCAGTCAAATGAATAAGTTAACGGATAGTAGGTAAACCCAAATCATAAATTCAGACATCTCAAACGATCAAACTACCATTTTACATACCTATTCGTTTTTTAGACTTTCAATGGGATTAATCACCGCAGCACGATAGGCCTGTGAAAATATGATTCCTATACTGATCAAGAGGATTACCCCTACTCCTATTCCTACAGGTACGACCCCGATACTGACTCGGGAGGCGAAGAATTCCAACCATAAATTATTGATGAAATAAGCAGCAGGAACTGCCAACAGGATCGCTATTCCAAGCAATTTCAAAAAGCCCTTGGAAAGCAAAAAGATAATCTGGGAAATACTGGACCCTAAGGTTTTGCGGATTCCTATTTCCTTGACCCGGGTTTGAGCGGTATAGGTAGCCATACCCAACAATCCCAAGCAGGAGACAAAAATTGCCAAGAAGGAAATAAGTCCGATGACAGCAAACACATCTCCCAACACCTGATGGATAAACAAAAGCTCCTGATCCAGGTATTTGTAAGAGAACTTGGAATCAGGGTTCACTTCTTTCCAGGTAGCCTCGAGAGAAGCCAGGGTTTGGGCTTGATTGACTCCAGAGACTTTCACTAAAGCAAACCCCAAAGCATCATTTCTATTTCGTAAAACCAGACTTTGCATGGGTCTATCTGGTGAAAGGAACTGAAAATCCTTAACCACGCCGGCAATCTGTACATTTTTAAACGCAGCTCCATCCTCCACCGCCAGTTGTTTCCCCACAGCCTCGGTAGTACTTCCAAGATTGAAACTTTTTACTGCGAATTCATTGATCAAAATGAGGTTATCACTTCCTTCTAGTGGTAGATTTTTACCTGCTACCAATTCTAAATCCAAGACCTCTACGATTCCGCTATTGACATCAAAATAGTTGGTTTCCAAGCTGTCCAGCGGATAATCCGGGTTGATCACTTCTGTTCCAAAATTCCAACCTCCTGCAGGAATCAAAGAGGATGCTCCTACAGAAGAAACGGCTGGATTAGCGTTCAATGCCTGTGCAAATCTTGGATAGTTTTCATGATTGAAAAGCTTGACGGTGACCACATTTTCCTTTTCAAATCCATAATCAAAATTCAGAATGTGCCTTGCCTGCGATTGAATCAAAACCACCGAAATAATAAAAATCAAAGAGATTGAAAACTGGACCACAAGAAGAACATTTCTCAATCCCATACTTTTGAAAATCCGAACGCCATTCAGTTTATTAAAAAGATTGACAGGATTCAATTTTGCCACATAGGTTGCTGGAAGTACACCTGCAACTACCCCAACCAAAATGCTGAACCCTATAAAGATCAACATGCCAAGAAAACTCTGCTTTAAGGAAATTTTGAGGTATTGGTTAAATGTCAGCCCATCCACGCCATTTTCCAGAACCTGAAGCATCAAAAATGCAAAGAACAAGGAGCAGAGAGATATGACCACCGCTTCTGTTATAAACTGTCCAAAAATCTGTCTTTTATTCGCACCCGAAACCTTCCTGATCCCTACTTCTTTTACTCGCGTCAAAGCCCGAGCTACAGACATATTGGTGTAATTTAAACAGGCCGAAAACATCACGATCAAGCATAATATTGATAAAATCACTAAAACCACTTTTGGAACTGATACATGAGTCATATTGCCAATAAACCCTACAGGAGTAATTTCTCCCAGAGCTACGGCCTTAAATGAATGCTTGTTATCATATTTATCGCCATACATCTCCTCTGAGATATGATCCAGGTTTGCCTGTAAATCCTGTTTGGCTTTTCCTTCTTTTAAAAGCACGTAGGTATAATTTGACCAGACATTATCCCAGTCATCCTGAGCAGCCATGACTGATCCCTCAGGGAGCGATTTCATCGTACTGAGGGAAGCCAATAATTTAAAAGGAAGGTGCGTTTTGCCTGGGCTGGGATTTAAAACCCCGGTGATGGTAAAATAACCGAAGTCAGTTTCGGTATTCCCCTCTTCAAGATCCATTGCTCTGATATCCTTGTCATGAAATGCCACTGTTTTACCCAAGGCTGATTCATCTTTGAATAGGATCTCTGCCATGTCAGAAGAAATGACCATCGAAAAAGGCTCGATTAACGCAGTGTTTGGATCACCTTCCTTAAAGGAAAAATCCAGGATTTTGAAAAGATTGCCATCAGCGAAATACCCTCCCCCAGTCGCAAATTTTTCTTCATAAATAATATCACCCCCAATTTCACTATTCAGCGCAGCTGCTTCTTCAATATTGGGATAGTCACTTTTCAGCTTCTCAGCCAAAGGCAAAGCCGAACTGGCTGTTTCACCATTATTCTGCTGATAACGAGTGGTATGAACCCGATAAACCCTATCCTTCTTACTATGATAGGTATCGTAGCTGTATTGATCCATGAGGATCATGATGATGAGGAGACAAACGGACATGCTCACTGCAAGTCCCAGTATATTGAGAAAGCTAAAGGATTTATTCCTTTTAAGATTTCTCCAGGCAAGGATGAGGTAGTTTTTGAACATATTCTGTTAGATGTTATGGACTTAGGAAAAGTTACAAGACTTTGGTATCGAGCTGAGTTCATTTTTCTCAATCAAATTCCTGTGCCAACCAAAAAATCATGCTTTTTGAGCTTGCAAAAGGCTTATTATTAAATTCCCGATATGGATTTCGGACATTTGGTGCGCAATGGGCGGACACTTTTATAAAAACATGATTGCGTCCAAAAGTCTTTTAATCAGGTCTTTGAATTTGATCGCAAATTTTCGAGATTTCAATAATTGAAAAGTATATTGAAAAAAAATAATTGGACCCAATATACCCCATTTAAGAAAACAGATTCTCCTCTTTCTTACCCTTTGGTTCTGGGTTGCTTCTGCAATTGCCCAAGAATCACAAGGCACCGTTTTAGTAGATTCTATTTATTCTGAAAACCTGGAAAACAATTTCGGAGAAAACCCAACTCGAAAGGTATCCATTTACCTCCCTCCCAATTACGAACATACCAATCAACGATATCCCGTCATTTATTTTCTCCACGGGTTTATGGGAAACAATCAAATGCTTTCTTACATGAAAGAGATTCTTGATTTTTCGATCAACACCCATAAAATCAGGCCTTTTATCATGGTGATTCCAGACGAGCAAACCACGTATGATGGGAGTTTCTATAGCAATTCAGGGATCTATGGGAATTGGGAGGATTTCACTGCTTTTGATCTTGTGGAATACATGGATGAAAACTATAGAACCCTTGCCAAAAAAGAGAGCCGTGGAATTACAGGGCATAGTATGGGAGCTTATGGGGCCTTGAAAATCGCCATGCATCATCCCGATATTTTCAATTCAGTTTATGGTTTAAGCCCAGGAGCATTGGCCATTGTAAGGGAGTATGGTCCTAATAGTGATACGTATAAAGAACTTTCGGGAATCGATAATTACGAGGACCTGAATAAAACTTACTTCGGAAAAGTCATTATTGCCTTTGCCAAATCTTGGTCACCCAACCCCAACAATCCCCCATTCTATTGTGACCTTCCATTTGAAGTGAGGGTGAAGAATTAATAGTCAATCAAGAAGTTTTAAAAAAATGGCATGCCAATATGCCTGTACATATGATTGAAGACAATCTGGATAACTTACAACAGTTAAAAGCTATCAAATTTGATTGGGGAAGGAATGCCGGAGACCGATTTACTATCCAATGTAAAATGTTTAGCCAAAGGCTTGAGAATGATGGAATCACCCATTTTGCGGAAGAATATATTGGTACTCATACCTCTGGGATCTATACCAAAGATGGAAGAATCCCCAACCAAATGCTTCCTTTCTTCGATTTCTACCTGGAATTCCAATAAAACCTAAATCAATCCCCAATCCACTGCTTTCTTGATCATTCCCACTGAGTTTTTGACATCCATTTTAACGAACAGATTACGTTTGTGAGTAGCTACTGTATTGGTACTGACAAACAATGCATCCGCAATTTCCTGTGTAGTATATTCTTGGGCAATCAACTTCACCACCTCTATCTCCCGTTTGGTGATTTTCGGGATTTCACCTTCTCTGGGCTTGGGGTTTTCATGGAGACTTTCTATCATTTTCTCAGTCAGATGGGAACTGAGAACTTTCTTCCCTTCAAAGGCATCTTTAATTCCTTGAATCAAGGATTCCTTGGAGGCATTTTTAAGTAAATAGCCTGTAGCACCTACTTTAAATAATGAGGTAATGATGCTTCCTTCATCATTGGTAGTCAGCATGATTACTTTCACCTCAGGATGGGATTTCTTTACATGCATGGTAGTTTCCAATCCGTCCATGACAGGCATTTGCAAATCCAGAAGCAGTACGTCTATGGATTGATTTTTCAAAAATTCCAAGGCTTCTAAGCCATTTCCGGCGGTTCCTACCACATCAATGGATTTATCCTTTGCAAAAATTGCCTTTAAACCATCGAGCATGATTTGATGGTCATCGGCTAATAGAACTTTGATCTTTTCCATATGAATTTCAATTTCTGGTCTAAGCTTCCGTTTTTGGATGAAGAGGGAGATTAATGGTCACCAAAGTTCCTACTCCAGGCCTACTGTTTATATCATAAGTCCCTCCTATAAACTCGGTTCGAAAGGCAATACTTTTCAACCCCATTCCTTTTTCTGAATCTATGGAACCAGGATCAAACCCTACCCCATCGTCTTCTATAGTCAGGTCAAACCATTCATCTGAGTAGGTAATCTGAACAGAAACCTCAGAAGCTTTTGCATATTTGACGATGTTATTCAAAGCCTCCTGGACAATTCGATACAACATAACATTGGTGTTGTCATCAAAGGTTTGCTCTACCCCATGCACATGGAATTCCGCGTCAAAAGGATGGGTTGCATCCATCTTTTTAACTAAATCCTCGATGGCTTTACGAAGTCCCAGTTTCTTTAAGGCCTGGGGCATCATTTCATGTGCGATTTTTCTTACTTCAGTACAAGCTTCATCGATCATTTGACTTGCTGACCCGTAGATTTTCTTTGCATTTGAATCATCAAAATTTATTTGAAGACTCCCAATGTTTACTTTTAGGGTTGATAGTAGATTCCCTAATCCATCGTGTAAATCCCGAGCGATCCGGGACCGCTCTTTTTCCTGCCCTTCCAACATCGATCGCATGGATACTATTTGCTGTTCCCGATGAGCATCTTTGAGTTCGATTTGTGCAGATTTTACCCGGTTCTGATAGTATAGGAATCCAATCATTGAAATCAGAAATAAGCCTGCTAAAGAAATGATTAAAAATGTCACTTGTTCCTGCTTTTTTTGGTTTAATACTTCCTCCTTTAACAGTTGAATGGTCAATTGATCTTTTTCGAATTTTACTTTCAAATCAGCCATCGCCTCCAAACTGCTTTCTCGAAGCTTATACTCTTCCTGGATTTGTTTTTGCCTCAATAGTAATTCATATGCCGCTTCAAAATCCTTGTTTAATAAAAACCTTCGCCTTCTCACATCCATGATGGACTCTTGTATCCCGATTCGATCTGATACACCTCGGGTGTTTTCAGCTTGTTCGATAAGGCTCATGGAATTATCAAAGCCATTTTCCCTAATAATTTCCTGAATGGAAGTGGTATCTATGTTTTGTTCTGACGCATCGTACATCATCGAAGCAATACTGAGCATAGATTCAACTACACCGATATTCCCAGCCGCTTTTCTGTGTTCATAACCTTTGAGGTAATTCCTAGTGGCTAATTCCAGATCCCCTTGCAGTCGGTAACATTCTCCCAAACCTTGATAAAGCCTCGCTATATCAATTTGCGAAATAGGTTTTTCCTCTACTCTAAATGCCAGGGCAGTCCTAAATTTTTGTATTGCCTCATTGACATTTCCCCTGGAATATTCCGCAATCGCCCAATTATTCAAAACTCCTGCCTTCCGCTCCTCATTTCCGATTCTTGCATAGTAATCATATGCCTGCTGATAGGAATCATTTGCCTCAGATAAGGATCCATATTCCATCAATATGGTGCCTTTGGTGTCAAAGACATTTCCCAAACCATAATAGTCAGCAATGCTGGTAAAAGTTGCAGCCGCACTATCCAAATAAGCGGTCTTTTTATCCATCTCATCCAATCCATGACACCAGGCCAATCGATGATAAGATTTACCTATCAAGTACGGACTATTCAATTTCTTCGCTAACTCCAGCGCCTTTTGGGCATATAATTCAGACTCATCACCTGCATATAAAATGTATGCGATCCTCAGATAGGTTTCAGTTTTCAACGAATCATCTGGTATGCTTTCAACACTTGATTTCAGGCTATCCAGATTATCTGATTGTGCAAATGTCAATCTACAAGTCAGGTAACACAGAAAAATCAACACGCTCTTTAACTCCATATCAGGATGTTTGGCCTATGAAAAAAGAAACATTCATCAATAAAACTGATAAAGTATGAGAAATCAACTCCTTAGGATTTTCCACACTCCAAAGTAGTTCTTTTCAAATTTTGAGACAACACCCTAAACCATGACTTTTTCACCTCACACAATTGTGTGAGTTTTCCTCTAATAGAAGTATGATTTTTAGAAATCATACGAATGGGTGTAAAAACCGACTCCTGTCTTCCTAGCTTTGAATCAAGTTTTTAGAGTGATTTTTCAACCAATTAATTCTTTGTTCATGTCTTTTAAAATTACCTACTCCTCTATCAATAGACAGGTGGAATTCGAGGGCCAGTCTCAAACCATTTTGGATCTATCTATCGCCAACCGCATTCCCCATATGCATGAATGTGGCGGACATGGCATTTGTACCACCTGCAGAGTGAGGGTGCTACATGGGATGGAAAATCTTAGCCCCAAAACAGATTCCGAGAAAATAAATGGTCATTCCAGAAAATGGGATCCAACGGTCCGCCTTGCCTGTCAAGCCAGACCCAAAGGAGATGTCATTGTCCAACGATTAATCTGGTCCAGTGGGGAGGTGAATAATTTGCAAAAAGAATTGGTACCACAAGGGAAAGCAGAAGAACGGCCCATCGCAATTTTGTTCTGTGACCTAAGAAACTATACCAACCTATCTTCCGAAAACCTAAACTATGACATCGCCTACCTCCTGAACAAATTCTACACGGCATTAGGTGAACCTATCTTAATGAATAATGGGATTATTTATCAATATGTGGGAGATGAAATTGTGGGAGTTTTTGGTACTAATGGAGGTACCGCACAAAAAAATTGCGAAGATGCTATCCGTGCAGCACTTGGAATGCAGTATGCATTGGAATCTCTCAATAGAACAGAACTCAAAGATTTTGGAATCAAATTAAAATCGGGAATTGGGATCAATTTTGGAACCTCCTATATCGGCCTTTTAGGTCACCCCACCTTCAAACAATTTTCTGTGATTGGAGACCCTGTGAATGTTGCCAGCAGAATTCAGAATGAAACTAAATCCACTGGCACAAAAATCCTCATTTCAGATTCGGTATTCCAAAATATTGAAAGTGGCTCCTTGATCATCGGCCAGGAATTCAATAACAAAGTCCGGGGAAAAGATGACCCTATTAAAATCCTTGAATTATTGGGGTTCAAAGAACTGAATCTTCAACTCGAATTACAATGCTCCATGAATTTTCTATTAGAAGACGAGGATCGATTTGCTGAAATTTTTTACCAAAAAGTCTTTGATATGGCCCCAGAGGTCAGGGAGTTGTTTAGGAGTAATATGACAGAACAGGGGAGATTACTTACGCACATGTTGGGAGGAATCATCCATTCTTTATCTAGACCTGAGCAACTCCAAAATGGATTAAAAACATTAGGCAGAAACCATGTAAGCTATGGGGTCAAAGTCGAATACTACCCAGTAGTTAAACAGGCTATGATGGAAACTATTGAAGAAATCCTCGGAGATAACAAAACTACAAAAACCATCAATGCCTGGAATTCAGCATTGGATTTTGTCATCGAAAACATGCAAAAACATGCCTATCCAAAAGCTGAAACTGTCAGTAGCTAAAAAGAGGCAAACCACCATTTAATTTTTATAGAATCATTTTTCTCATCATTAATTTAAACTAGTAATCATGACAACGAAAGTGAAAGAATTAGAGCAATCAGTGATTGAAGCATTTGTTACTCAGATTAGAGGCAAGGTCATTTTTTCAGAGGATCCAGCATATAATGAAACCCGAAAAGTTTACAATGCCATGATCAATAAACATCCAGGGATGTTTGTGATGTGCGCAGATGTAGCCGATGTCATCTATGCTGTTAATTTCGGGAGAGAAAACAAACTCCTAGTTGCAGTACGAGGGGGTGCCATAATGGAGGGGGCTTAGGGCTATGTGAAGAGGGAATGGTCATCGATCTATCAGGTCTTAAATTCGTCCAGGTAAATGTTCAAAACAGCACCGTGAGAGTGGGAGGAGGAAACTTATGGGGTGAAGTAGATCATGCCACACATCCATTTGGATTAGCAGTCCCTGCCGGGATTATCTCCACTACAGGGGTAGGTGGGTTGACGTTGGGTGGAGGGGTAGGTTACCTCTCTCGAAAATATGGTCTGACCATAGATAATTTGTTGGAAGCCGATATGGTGCTAGCTGATGGCTCGTTTGTAACGGTGAATAAAAACCAGAATCAGGATCTTTTTTGGGCAATCCGAGGAGGAGGAGGTAATTTTGGAATTGTCACTTCTTTCAAATTCCAGGCACATCCCGTAAAGACTATTATTGGTGGCCCTACGCTGTGGCCAATAGAACAAATTGATGAAATCATGGAATGGTATCATGGGTTCCTAAATAATTCATCTGAGGATTTAAATGGATTTATTGCAACCATGGTGATTCCTGGACCTCCTTTTCCAGAGGCTTTACATCATAAAAAGTTCTGTGGAATCGTGTGGTCGTATTTGGGTGATCCAGCCAAGCAAGAAGAAGTGTTCAAACCTATTTTGGAAAAGAACCAATTTTCCATCATGTGGGTGAAATGCCTTATCCTTCTATTCAGACCATGTTTGATGGAATGCTTCCACCAGGTTTACAATGGTATTGGAGAGGAGATTATTTCAAGGAATTGGGTGCAGAGGTAAGGGCCAAACACTTGGAATTCGGATCCAAGATCCCTACTCCGCTTTCACAAATGCACTTATATCCTATCAGTGGGGCTGCCAGCCGAGTGGGTGAAGAAGAGACTCCCTGGGGACATAGAGATGCCAAATACGCCGGGGTGTATGTAGGGGTGGATCCTGATCCTGCCAATGCAGCAAAAATCACCCAATGGTGCAAAGAGTATTGGGAAGCACTTCACCCCTATTCCTCAGGTGGAGCCTATCTGAATTTTATCCAAGATGAAGGTCAGGAACGGATAAAAGCGAGCTACAAGAAAAATTACGAGCGCTTGACCAAAATCAAAAAGGCTTACGACCCGAATAACTTTTTCAGGGTGAATCAAAATATCTTACCCGCAGATTAAGACAAACTCTTTCTAGGTGAAAACAAAAGGGACTTAAGCAAAACAGAGTCCGGGCAGATGCCCGGACTCTGTTTTTATAATTAACTGTGTATGGTAAAGTTTATTCGCTTTTCAATGTTTTAGCAGGGTTGATCAACGCTGCTTTGATGGCTTGGGAGCTCACCGTCAAGAAGGCTATGATCAAGGCTGCCAAAGTGGTCCAAAGGAAAACTTTCCAATCAATTGAAATACGGTAAGCAAAAGACTCCAACCAAGTATCCATAAAATACCAAGTTACAGGGATCCCGATTACAACGGCGATCAACACCAATTTCGTGAATTCAGAAGAAATCAACCGGACTATACCAGCAACCGAAGCGCCTAATACTTTACGGACAGATATTTCCTTGCTTCTTTGTTCGGCCATGAATGTGGCAAGTCCGAACAACCCCATACAGGAAATGATAATGGCAAGTCCAGTAAAAACTCCAGTAAGTTTCGCGGTTCTCTTTTGAGAAACAAATTTCCGTTCGTGTGCCTCGTCCACAAACTGGTATTCAAAAGGAGAACCAGGATTGAATTTGGAAAAAAGGGCTTGTAGTTTATTCATCGCCCCTGCATATTCTAGGTTGTCTTTTAATCGAACATGGATAAAATTCAGGTTTCTTTTTGGACCCATGATCACGATGGGGTTCACCTGGTCAAAAGGTGATTCCATAATAAAATCCTTCACTACTCCAACGACGGTGAATTCATAGGAGTCATCTTTGATTACCTGACCAATAGGATCCTCAAAGCCCATCGTTTTCGCAGCTGTTTCATTAATGACAGCAGCCAAACTATCACTGGGGTATGAATACACGTCAATATCACGGCCTGCAATCAATTCCATTCCAGCCGTCTTTACCAAATTGGCATCTGAGCCCATTCGACTGATATTTGGTCTGAACTCCTCTGGCTTACCTTGCCATTCCATGGCATCGGTGTCGCTGTAAATTTCTGTTAATGGTGAAAAGGTATAACTGACTGATTCCACTTCATTCATTTGCAGAAGTTCATTCTTAAATGCGACTTTATTTTTTCTGATGGATTCGGTCAAGGGATGGAATAACAAGTTTTCCTTGTTAAGTCCCAAATCCCTGTTCTGAACATAGACCATTTGGTCTCGAATTATCCAAGCTGAAGAAATCAATATTCCCACAATGGCAAACTGGAACACTACCAACACCTCTCGTGGATTTACCCAGTAGTGTCTGGATTGAAGCTTAGATTTCAAGACGATGGCAGGTCTGAATGAACTGAGCAAAAATGCCGGATAACTTCCTGCCAACACCCCGGTAATCACCACATATATTCCAGAAGTCAGCCAGAAAAAGTCTGAGTAAAGGGGCTTTCCAATTCTTTACCGATCAATTCCTGAAACCATGGAAAGGAAAGGGATACGATTAAAGTCGCAAGAATAAATGCAAAAAATGCGATCATGATGGATTCTACCAAAAATTGTCGAATCAACATTCCTCTTCCTGCTCCTGAGATCTTCCTCACTCCCACTTCTTTGGCCCGTCTCTCACTTTGGGCGGTACTCAAATTGACAAAATTGATACAGGCTATCAATAATACAATGATCGCCACGATTCCGAACATCTTGATCAAATCAATTCTTCCTCCAACGGATACTCCATTTTCAAACTTGGACCTTAAATGCCGGTCCCTCATGGGAAAAAGGAAGTCACTGATTCTTTCACTTCCAGAATTTTCAGAGGTAAAGCCTTTAAATTTCTGATTGAAAAATTCCAAATCCGTCCCTTCATTCAACATCGCAAATGTCAAATAGGAGTTATTGTTCCAATTTTCATCCACCCATCCCAATTGCTCCAATTTTTGAAAAGGAAGAAATGCTGTGTAATCAAAATCAGTGTTTTGAGGAAGATCTTGAATGATTGCCTTGACCTCTAAATCAAGTTGTTTTTCTAAAGTCACCGTTTTTCCAATGGCCTCCTCATCATTAAAAAGATTTTTGGCCAGGGTTGCTGTCAATACAATGGCATTCGGATCAGACATTGCATCGGAAATATCCCCTTGCAATACCTTAAATGAAAAAATCTCGAAAAAATCTGGATCAACAAAGGTGGTTTTTTGATACATGCTGGTAGCTCCTACACTGATCAACATTGGATCCCATTCCGTCAACCTACTGGTAGCTGCTACTTCAGGAAACTGCTCCTTCATGGTGGGTGCATAAGGAGCCGGAGTGTAATCCCAGGTAAAAATTTCTCCTTGATTGTTGTCATTTCTCATGACTGCGTAAATTCTATCAGAATTTTGATAGAAATTATCCACTGACAATTCAAACTGGACCCAAATCAGGATCAATATGGATGCTGCCATTCCAATGCCTAGACCTCCAATATTAATGAAGGTATACCCTTTACTTCTGGTAATATTTCTCCAGGCTATTTTTAAGTAGTTTTTCCACATAACAGGTTGGTTATTTTATTCACAACTTTCCAAAATCATTCAATGAGAGGTATGAAAAGATCAATCGATAAACTCCAAATTGATACTACCACCGGAACTTCTCATGGAAAGCAGTGGTCCTCCTCCATTCATTTTTCCAACAATCAGGTCTTTTTTCACTTCTCCATCAAAATTGGAAAATCTTGAATTGACTCTTCCACCTCGCAAATCCAAATTCAACCCCAATCCAGCTGGTACCATGGCAGTGATGCTTCCACCTGAAGTTTGAAAAGATAGATCTTCATCCACACCAAGCAATTTTGCACGGATCGATCCACCACTGGTATTCGCATCTATGCTCCCCGAAATATCTTCCAAGGTCACACTACCTCCAGAAGTATTGATTTCAAGATCTCCTTCCAGACCATTGATTTTTACGGATCCCCCGCTGGTTTGAACATCCACCATACCATCAAATCCAGTTAATGAAAAGGATCCTCCAGAACTTTGGGAAGTGACTTTACCACTTGCATCTGCAATACGAATACTACCTCCACTGGTCGCTATCTTATGTTCTCCGGAAACATTTTCTAATGAAATAGATCCTCCACTTGATTGAAAGTAAGAGGACATCTCGGTAGGCACCTGTACCTTGAAGGAAAGGTTTAGATTGTTTCGATTATTCCAGCCTGAATTGTTCTTTTTCTTTACTTTAAGGGAAATCGTATTGCCACTCTTTGATATATCCAATTGATAATTTTCTAGCAATTCTTCAATTTCAGGATCTTTGGAACCATACTCTCTCCCATTTCTTTTAACATACATTTCTACAATTACCTGATTTCCAGGCAACCCCATTACAGCCACGCTGGCGCCAGAAGTTTCCACCTCTAATTCACCCTTTCCACTAAGGGTAAACTCTTTGGTTAAATAAGGGTCAGCAATGGAGCTGGCGATTAATTCCTGAACTGAAGCAAAGAACAGACAGAAGGATAGATAAAACAGGGAATAGAATGAGGTTTTCATGGTAGTTTAAATTAACAAGACCCTATCCATTCTACTTTTGTGCCAGCAAAAACCCCTTTAAAATGGCTTTTAGGGCACATTTTCAATAGAACTACCAGAATTTCTCGGACAATTTCGTTCGATTTCGGGCAAAGATCAAATGATTTTCTGAGTTCAGAGAACCAAAAAAATCACATCAATTTCATTTCAAAAAAAAATTTTAGTTGGCTCTACGGTAGTTCCCGGTTACCACCCCAATCGTTTTTGCACCAATTCATTAATTTGCTTGAAAAGTAGTTTTGGGTGCTTTGTCCTCCAGGAGACATCATCCAATTTACCCCCCATGACAAAGAATTGATCGATTCCAAACCTGCTCATCTCTTCCATCACTTGGGGCCGTAAATTCAAGGCTGCAATCCAACCTTCTTCCAGTTCATCTTGCCATTCCTCATAATAATCTACGGAATCCAAATCGGAATGAAAATTAAAGACATTTTCACCCACGAGGATAAATTTATTGATCCCCTCACTGATCATCAGTTCAATCACATCTCTTTTCAAGGTCATGATATCATTGTTTAAGAGATCATTCCACTCTCCCAAAAATTCAATAACCGTAAATCCATGTGTATAATCAGCAAAAAGAACCTTCAAATAAAGGGTCTCACTCCCAAAATTATCCCATTGAGGATGGATGAGGTAATTATATATTTGATCCGTGAAGTAAACCTCACTGTTTTCATAGCCAAAAAATGGAGATCTCTGATCTTCAGCGGCGATGTATATATTCCTCCAATTGTAATGAGGTTCTAGGGTATGCATAAGTTGCAGTTCATTCTACTCGAAAGGGAACAGAACAAAGGAACGAGAGGATTCTTTCTTAAACAAAGGATCCTCTTCAAATCCTTACCTCACTTGCATCCACTTTTTACTTTCCTTGTTGACAAAAGTGATGGGAACAAACTTGTCTGTGGGAGCTCCAATGTAATAGACGGTCCAATTAGGGTCATGGTTTGCCAGCATGTCTGAAATACAATCTGCTCTATGTCCTTGGGGATTGGCGCAGTCATCCCAATAAAACAATTCAACTTTGTAGTGAAGTGATTTTACTTCATTGTTGATGATGACCTGGATTTCTATGTCCTGTTTTCCAGGAAATGTCGGAATAGGTATTGCGATATGGCTCATGGCTTAAGGGGTTTAAGTGTGTAATTATTGACGCATTTATTTTTAGGTTGTTTATTCTTACTAATTCTTTATTTACAGCAGGTCCTGGTTTTAATAATTTTGTAGACCAAATGTTGATTACTTTATCACTATTACATTTGTTCTAAATACTTGATACTTTTTACTTTGTACTTTTTACTTAATACTTCGTATTTTCCTCACTCATTCTTCAAACTATTCACAGGGTTCATCATCGCTGCTTTGATGGCTTGGAAGCTAATGGTAACTAAGGCCACGATCACGGCCAATACCCCCGCAACCAAGAAAACCCACCAATGTAAAGGCACTTTGTAAGCAAAGCCTTCCAACCATTTATTCATGGCAAACCATGCTAAAGGTGTGGCAACCAAAATGGCAATCAGCACCAGCTTGATGAAATCTTTTGAAAGCAATCCCACGATACTTCCCACATCTGCACCCAATACTTTTCGGATTCCGATTTCTTTGGTCCGTTGCTCCGCCGTATAGGTGGCCAATCCGAGCAATCCCAAACAGGCAATCATAATTGCCAATACTGAAAAAGTGGTAAAGATCTGTCTGAAACGGAAATCCGATTCATACTGACTGTTGAAATCCTCATCCAAAAAACTGTAGATAAATGGACGATGAGGAGCCAGTTCCTTCCATACACTTTCAATTTCTGACAAGGTTACTGGAAGATCTTCTGTGTTGAGTTTGAGACTCATATAGCGGCTGGCATATGCCTCAAAAGGCAAGGTCAGAGGTTCTACGGTATTATGTAAGGAAATGTAATTAAAATCTTTCACGACCCCGATGACTTCACCTGCTCTTCCCCACTGATCAAACTTTTTTCCAATAATATCTGCTGGATTGGAATAGCCATATTGCCTGGCTGCCGCTTCATTCACTACCAAAGCCGATGTTGAATCTGAGGGATAATCTCTGCTGTAGGATCTACCAGCTACCAACTCCAGATCGAAATGATCGATAAAATCCAATCCAACCTGAAAAACTGCCTGTCCTTGCCTCTCCATTTCTCCTTCCGGGTTTTCAATTGTCGTCCCGGCGTTTGGAAAATAACTTCCAGGCACGCTACGGGAAAAAGCCACTGAGGCAATGTTTGGATTGTTCTCCAATTCATTTTCCAACGCAGAGGATACGTTGTTTACTTGCTCATCGTAATTGTAATCCACAATTAACATTTGCTCCTTATCAAACCCCATATCCTTATCCAATAAATGACTCATTTGATTGTAGACGATGATGGTTCCGCCAATCAATGCAATAGAAAGGCTAAACTGAAAAACCACCAGGCCCTTTCTCAAATTGGCTCCCTTGGCATCGGATTTATTGATGCCCTTCAGGATCGAAACCGGTCTGAAACTAGATAAAACCAAAGCCGGATAGGAACCAGCAAGAAGCCCGACCACTAGTACAATGCCCAAAAAGAATGGAATGGTCTGCCAATTCAATATGCTATTGAGCATCAGTTCTTTTCCTGTAAGCTGGTTCATCAATGGCATGGCCAAGGAAACGAAAATCACTGCTACGATAGCAGACAAGATCACAATCACCAAAGACTCCCCAAGAAATTGGAATATCAAACTGTTTTTATCTGCTCCGATGGATTTACGGATCCCAACCTCTTTGGCACGCTCCATGGATCTGGCGGTAGAAAGGTTCATGAAATTGATGATGGCAATACCCAGGATAAATAATCCAATTACAGAAAACACATAAATATTCGCCAAGGAAGCTGTTTCTCCTGGTTGACGCTGTACCTCTGATCTGAGGTACACATCTTTCAAAGGCTCAATTCCTATGGTATAATTGGGGCCATTTTCTTCACTTGCCCTCCGAGCGACAAATTCCGGAAGCTTGGCCTCAAACGCCTGCTGGTCAAATTGATCATTTACTAGAAAATAAGTATAGGTATCCACATAGCCCCAAGCATCAAAGACAGTTGGTCGGGATTGATGAAAAGTGCTTAAAGAAAGCAGGGTATTAAATTTCAAGTGGGAATTAGAAGGTAAGTCTTTCATGACTCCAGTGACCGTGTAATCTCCGGGATTTGCTCTACCTGCCACTTCCGATCCTTTCAGCGTTTTACCCAAGGCTTCTTGGTCTCCAAAATATTTCTTTGCAGTGGACTCTGAAAGCACAATGCTATAGGGTGCCACCAAGGCTTTTTGAGGATCTCCCTCTACTAGTTCCCAAGAAAACACATCAAATACCGTAGAGTCCATGAAAACTATTCCTTCCTCTTGTTGTGTCTGATCTCCAATGGTAAACAGAATATCTGCCTTACCTGAAAATCTGACCACTTTTTCTATTTCTGGAAAATCTAGTTCTAAAGCAGGCCCCACGGGTGCATTTCCCCAAACCCAATAATTTTCCCTTGAATTACTCTCAGCTTGTTCATCCTCAGAAAAATATCCGTGGACCACTCTATATATCCGGTCCCCTTTCTCATTAAATTGATCATAGGAAAGTTCATCCTGAACAAACATAAATATGAGCACACAGCAAGCCATTCCGATACCCAAACCGAGAATATTGATAAAAGAGTACACCTTCTTTTTGAGAAGATTTCTGTAAGCGATTTTTAGGTAGTTCTTAAACATATATTTCTAATTTTTTAAGCTTTTTGGATAATCACCAATGCTCTTTTTACATTTCATTTTTCATACTTTCCCACTTCCTCTCTCGTACTTCTTACTTCGTCATTCGTACTTCCCACTTCGTATTTCCAACTTCGTACTTCCTATTTCTTATTCGTCTTTCAAACTCTTCACTGGGTTTGCTTGAATACTTTTGTAAGTCTGGAAGAAAATAGTCAATGCTGCCAAACATAAACAAGCACCAACTGCCAGCGTGATCACCCAAATGCTGATCCCAGTCTTGTAGGCAAATTCCTCCAGCCACTGATTCATGAAATAAACAGCAAGCGGAATGGCCAATGCAACAGAAATCAGAACTAATCGAAGATAGGATGCAGACAGCATGACAAAGATTTCCGCCATGGAAGCACCAAAAACTTTTCGGATTCCAATTTCTTTGGTTCTCAAATGAGTGGTATAGGCCGTTAACCCAAACAGTCCCAAACAGGCAATCAAAATGGACATGAAAGTCAATACTTTCAGTAAATCTGCCATTTTCATTTCAGACTGATAAACTCTCGCAAAATCCTGATCCATAAAGGAGTAATTCATAGGAACTCGTGGCTCATAAGCATCCCAGCCTTTCTGTAATTCATTGATTACTGATTCCACTTGGTTCCCTTGAACTCTCACAGTAATGTAATCTCTTAAGTAATAGTCATGCATGTATTCTATTACCAGGGGTTTGATCTCATTTCTATAAGTTTCAAAATTGAAATCCTTGACCAATCCTACCACTTCTAAGGAAGCCTCATCATTTTCCCCTTCGTTTTTCACCAGAATCTGTCCAATCGGATCATTGGAGATTCCCAGGTATTCGGCAGCTTTTTCATTGATGATGATTTTTCCAGCATCAGCGCCAGCCGTTTGTGCAAAGTTCCTACCCTTCAATAATTCGAAATGATAGGTAGTTAGATACTCTGCATCTGCTTCATACCAATTCATTCCTTGATTTTCATTGGAATTGATGGAGTTAAAAGAGCGCATTTGATATTGGCCAGTCATCGGAATTCCTGTTGAAAAGCTCATGGATTCGATTTGGCCACTGGAGGCAAATCTCCCCTTGAAATCCTCACGTTGTTCATTTCGTATTTCCCCATCATTATGGATGATGACCAGTTGCTCTTTATCGAAACCTGGATTGGAGTTTTGAATAAAGCTCATCTGACGCTGTACCAGAAGGGTACAAATAATCAGGGTCAAGGAAGTGGCGAATTGAAAAATCACCAAGGCATTTCTGAAGGAATGGGCACTCTTCCCTGAGGATAATTGCTTCTTAATGATCAACAAAGGCTTGAAGGAAGAAAGGTAAAAGGCTGGGTAAGCTCCAGAGATCAAAGTCAATCCAATCAAAAGCAATGGAATCATGGCCAGGATCCACGGATTTGTAAATAAATTAAACTGAAGATTTTTACCTGAAAGTTGGTTGAACAGCCCATTTGACAACTGAACCACCACTAGTGAAAGTACCACTGAAATCAGAACCAAGATGAATGCTTCAGTCAAAAACTGATAAATCAATTGTGATTTCGCCGAACCCATTACTTTCCTAACCCCTACTTCCATAGATCGAAGCCCCGCTTTGGCAGTGGCCAAATTCATAAAATTAATGCAGGCCAAAAGCAGTACAAAAACAGCTACCAATGAAAAAATATACACATAGCTTTCATAGCCATTCGCTTCCAACTCTCTCAATAAGTGAGATTTTAAGTGAATATCCTGAATGGGCATCAGTTGAAGATTGTAATCTGATCCCTCTCCCTCGTTGTCAAAAGCTGGTATCGCGTAATTCGAAACAATCTGATCCAGTTTCGACTTTACGGCTTCACTACTACCATTTTCGATTTTCAGATAGGTATTTAAGATTGGCCAGGTCCAAGAGTCCATTAAGAAAATCTCCTGATACATTCCCGGTTCGTATACCAACATATCAAAATGTAAATGGGATTGAGCAGGTATATCCTGGATCACGGCAGCTATTTCCCGAGGTGTAGGATCATTACTTCCGATCAACAATACCTTTGTAAGGACTTCCTGAGGGGCAATATCTCCATAATACTTCTTCGCGAAAGCTTCTGTAATAACAATATAATTAGGCTGGGATAATGCCTTTTCCTTACTTCCTGCCGCCAAAGGCATATCAAAAACCTGAAAGAAATTTGGCTCGGCATAAAACACGTTCTCCTCACGAAATACCTGATCCTTGTTGGCTCCGGATCCTGGCTGTATGGTAAAGTCATTCCATTTTAGAATTCGTGTCACCGCATGTACTTCTGGAATATCAGAAGCAATCCTTGGCCCCAAAGCGGGAGGTGCAGTTGCATAGCTTGCCGTTTTAAAATCTCCCCATTGAGCATTCACCCTATAGACAGATGACGATTCAGGAAGGTATTGATCATAACTTAATTCATCCTGGATAAAAAGTGTAATCATCAAAAAACCACTGATCCCCAGCGTCAAACCAAAGACATTCAATCCAGTATACAGTCTGTTTTTCTTTAATACTCTCCAGGCAATTTTTAAGTAGTTTTTTAACATAGTCAAATCAAGATAGAATAAAAGGGGTACAACATTTCCTGTTTCATCCCATTCTTTAATTCCAGTTTTGTGCCATAGAAAAAAGCCCAAAACAGCATTGTTTTGGGCTTTTTAAAGGGATTCTTGGTGAGCAAGCGAACAATTTCGTCCGCTCGTGGTCAAATCATAAAATCACTATTCGTCCGATAAGCTATCCACCGGATTCGCCAAGGCGGACCTGATCGCTTTGGATCCTACCGTTAAACCTGTAATCAACAGCGAACAAATCATGACCACCACAAAGAGTCCTGTGGAAAATGGAATTTTAAAGGCAAAATTTTCAAGCCATCGGTCCATCATCCAATAAGCAATTGGAACCGCTATAAAAAAGGCTAAAAGTACCATTAAGAAATACTCTCTGGTCAATAAGAATGTAATCTGGGAAACGGAAGCTCCCAACACTTTGCGAATACCGATCTCCTTTACTTTTTGGCTGATCATAAAAGAAACCAGTCCATAAAGGCCTATGCCGGAAATCAGGATGGAAATGGCAGCAAAAATCTTGAATAGTAAAGCTAATTTCTGCTCACTTTCATAGAATTCCTGAATGGATTCATCCAAGAAATACCCATGATAGATTTGCTCAGGATAAGTTTTTTCAAAGGACTGCTCCAAATCAGCAATGCTTGCCAAGGATGCGTTTTGGTCCAATTTCAACCCTACAACATGGTAAAAATCCTTCTTGGGTGCAATGACCAGCTGTCTGATTTCATCGCGCAGGGAGTTAACGGTAAAATCTTTGATCACTCCAGTAATGGTGGCCCATTCTCTCATAATGCCCAGCCTAAACTGCTTGCCGATCGCATCATTTGGATCTTCAATCAGTAAGCGCTTGGCCATGGTTTCATTAATCACTACCTCCCGGATGGTGTCGCTAGCCTGATAGGGACCTCCGGCTACAAATTCAATCCCATAGGTTTCAAAATACTTTTCATCCCCAAACTTTGCAAAAGCAGGAAAAGGAACGTCTTCTGACTTTCCGTCAAAATAAAAATTAAACAGGCTATTATTATCAGAAGCTGGAACATCCGAAGCCAAGCTTGCGGAGACTACGCTTGGATTGCTCAGTAATTCCTGCTTGAAATATTCAATTCTCCGTTCATCCTCTGAATCAAATGGCACTTCAATGTAATAGACATGATCCTTGGTGAAACCCAAGTCTGCATCCTGAACCATGTTCATTTGTTGAATGGCAATGATCGTGCTGATCATCAGGATCTGTGCGATGGTGAATTGGACTACTACCAAAGCTTTCCTAATCGATACTCCTCCCACTTGGCCTTGGTGGAATTTGCTTTTCAGCGCATGAATGGGCTTAAATTTAGAAATCACCAAGGCGGGGTAAAACCCAGAAAGTAAAGTCAAAGCTACTATCAAAATTCCGATGAATATCAGGACGACAGGTTGGAAGAAATCCATCTTCTCTGGAACATCGGCGATCAGGCTTAAAAAAGGAAGTAATAACGTAGCTCCCATCACACCAATCAAAGCTGCAATCAACACTGACAGAAAAGTTTCTCCAAATGATTGAAAAATTATCTGCGCTTTGGAACTCCCCATGACTTTTCGTACCCCAATTTCTTTCCCTTTACCAATGGCACGGGAAGTGGCCAAATTCACAAAATTAATGGAAGCCATAACTAGAATAAACAATCCGATGATCACCAAGGTGTTGACGGTAGACAACCGGGTCACACTCCCGCTGATGCTTCCATATTCCTGGTCAAAGTGAATGTCTTGGTAGGGCTGTAAGATCAAAGACTTTTCTGAATTCCCTCTCCCCTCAAAATTCTTCTTGGTAAAACCATCTAAAGCGGCTTGGGCACTCGCGACATCTGTATGCTCTGCCAGGCTCACATACAATTGATTATCGCTTCCCAAACTACCCCAGGACTCTAAATCATGGTCATAAATACCTGGATTGGATCTCACTGTCTGATAGGAAACCAGCATATCAAAAAACATATTGCTATTATCCGGAATATTTTCCACGATCCCTCCAACAGTTAATTTCAAGCCGCTGGAAAAATCTAGGGTTTTGTTTTCAGCCAATTCCCAATTGCCAAAAAACTTAGCTGCTGTTGTTTTGGTGAGGATTATTTTATTGGGTTCTGAAAGGCTTTGGATGTTTCCCGAGGCAAATTCCAAATCAAAAAGATCCGCAAAATCCGGTGTGGTGTAGAAGGTATAGTCGATTTCATATTTGTCTGGAATCCCAACTTCAGCTGCATCTTTATAGATATTCACCTGGGTGTTATAAGCAGATTTTACTGGCACTACTTCTCCAAAAGGCAAGTTGTCTGCAGCGATGGCATCTGGTACAGGGTTATTGACCCCGGGATTGTAATCGTACCCATCTGGGTATTTGTCCTTAGAAACGACGCGATAAATTTCATGGTAATGACTTTGAAACTTATCAAAACTCATTTCATATTGTACTACCATAAAAAGTAAAAGGGATGCAGTAATCCCTATGGCTAAACCAAGAATATTGATTACACCTGCCCATTTGCTACGGATCAGATTTCTCCAAGCAACTTTCAAATAATTTGTAAACATGTTGGCAATTGTTTTGGTATTTCTAAATCTCAAGACTGAAAATCCCAATTAGCTATTCCAGTTTAATGCCAAAGCGAAACAGCTTTAAAAACCCTAACAGCTATTTTTTTGAAATCCCTATTCAAAAGTAACGGACAATTTTGTTCGATAATGGGCGATTTTGGGAAGCAGAAGTAGTAAATAGGCACAGTAGGCAGTCGCAGTCTCAGTAGGAAATGGTCAAAGTTACCAGTACTTCAATTGTCTTTCCCACACATGGTTTTCCCTCCATTCGTATTTCGTATTTCGTACCTCTTATATCCTATTTCATAAATTCATTCTACTACATCACCTTCGATCTCTGAAAACTAAACAGAAGATAAAAAAGAGAGGGTAAAATAAATAAGCTTCCTATCATTAGTGCCCAAGCCAGGGTTTCAATCGGTTTTCCAACTGCTGCAGAATTAAAAACTGAAAGATTTTCTCCGGATTGGGTAATGATGATATCCGGAAAATAATGGTATCCAAAAGCAATCAATATCGCACTGACTATAAAACCACTAAGGGCTCTGCTTAATTTTCTGTTTCCCTTTTCAACCTGAAACCAAAGAAATACCAATGCAAGGGTAGCAAGCAGGAGTATTGAAAGTGTCAAGGGTTCTTGTACCAAGAGGCTGACCAATGCAATTCCTTCTACTTCAGCTGCCAAAAAGACCAATCCCCCTGCCAAGACAATGGCCACCATAAACATCCGTGATCTCTTCAAGAGAAATGGTTTCAAGTTCATTTCTTCTGTTTCACCTACTAGGTAAACAGCTGCCAAGAACCCACAAATTGCCACTGTAAAAACACCAATAGAAAGGCTAAAGAAATTGAACCAGGGCTGGACAAAGGAATCGTAAAAATTCACTGCAACTGGGTTGATGTTTCCGCTGACGGTTGCTCCAAATATTAAACCCAAAAACAAGGGAGTGACAAAGCTGGAATAGGTGAAAATCAAATTGTAAATCTGCTGCATATCATCCTTCACCGCATCGTAATGCCTAAAGACGAATGCAGTTCCCCTTCCAATGATTCCAATCAGCATGAGCACCAAAGGAATATGTAAGTGCACGGAAAGCATGGTATATATAGCTGGAAACCCCACAAAAAGGATCACAATCGTAATAATCAACCACATGTGATTGGCCTCCCAAATCGGTCCGATAGTTTGATAGGTAATTCCTCTAACCTGATCCCGAATCTTTGCAGGAGATGTCATTTCCACGATCCCAGCACCAAAATCAGCTCCTCCCATCAGAATATATAATAAGATGGACAACCCCAGAAAAACAATTACCACGTAAAGCATGATTTCGAATTTAAGAGTTAGAAATGACTGACTTGGAACTCATTTCACCTGAATTCTTCAGGGAGGTAGGCACAGCTTTGATCTGTCGGATCAGCAAGAAGGTAACCACGAGAGCGAGGGAAACATAAATCGCTGTGAACAAATAAAAGGAATATGCAATCCCGGGGATAGGGCTAACGGCATCTTCGGTCCTCAGAATTTCATAAATAATCCAAGGCTGTCTTCCTACTTCCGTCACGGTCCAGCCAGCTTCTACTGCGATAAATCCAAGCGGGGTAGCCAAAGCAAACAACCTGAGGAACCAATCCTTCCTCATCCATTCCTTCTTTTTCCAATTGGAAAAGAAAAATAACAGCCCCAAACCCATCAACACCATGCCCAAGCCCACCATAATTTGAAAAGCAAAGTGTGTCACCAGCACGGGAGGGTGATTTTCCTCTGGAAATTGATCCAGACCTATTACCTCTGATTCAAAATCTCCATGAGCCAAAAAGCTCAAAGCGCCTGGAATTTTCAAAGCATAATTTACTTCCTTAGCTTCCTCATCAGGAATCCCACCAATAATCAAAGAAGCCCCTTTTTCAGTTTCAAAATGAGCTTCCATTGCCGCCAATTTTGCGGGTTGTCTGACCGCTATATCCTTGGCCGAAATATCTCCGGAAATAGGCTGGAGCAAGGCAGCAATCCCTCCAAAAACCAAAGCAATGCGGAAGGCTTTTCGATGGAATTCAATATTTTTCTCTCTCAACATCATGTAGGCATGAATACCTGCTACTGCAAACCCAGTTGCTGTAAACGCAGCCAAGGTCATATGTAAGGACTGAGAAAACCAAGCATCATTAAACAAGGCCTGTATGGGATCAATATTCAAATATTCACCATTGACAAAATCAAAGCCTGTAGGGCTATTCATCCAACCATTGGCAGCCACCACCAGTATGCCTGAGGCCAGACCACTAATTCCTACCACCACACCGGTAAACCAATGAAACCATGGTTTGAATTTACCCCAACCGTAGAGAAAGAATCCCAATGCGATGGCTTCAATAAAAAATGCCGTTCCCTCCAAAGAAAACGGCATTCCAAAGATCGGTCCGGCATGCAACATAAACTTTGGCCAAAGCAACCCCAGTTCAAAGGAAAGCATGGTTCCTGATACTGCACCAGTCACAAAAAATATGGCTACTCCTTTGCTCCAAGCCTTGGTTAAATCTTTGTACAAAGGGTTTCCAGTCTTCAGACATTGATAATGAGATGTGGCCATAAAAAAGGGCATCACCATACCAATACAGGCAAAAATAATGTGAAACCCGAGCGAAAGCGCCATTTGGGAGCGTGCTGCGAAAAGGTCCTCCATGTAACTTCTATGTTTAATGACCAGCTTTACCAGCTAATCAATCACGTGATACTTCTTACCAAACTGACACACAAATTGAGGGATTAGTTCACCTTTTTCAAACTATTTTTTCAAGAGCTCTTTGAGTCGTATCAAATTTAAACTAAAAGCTAAATCATCTACGAAAAATGCACCATTTAAAAGTCATTTAGGCGTTTTTTATCAACATGCCAATCAATTAGTTAAGTGATTTTTTAACAAAAATCAGTAGCTTAATAACAAAAAACCAGTTTTATGTACGTCAAACGGTATTATAGTTTTTGGATGACAGTTCGCTGGTCCAAGTTTTCTTTGATTTATGGCATACTCTATTCCTTTATCATCATTGTCCTATATGAAATTACTTCCATTCCATTTTCACTCCCTTGGGAACCCATCTCAGTAATCGGTGTCGCTGTTGCTTTCTTTTTAGGATTTAAAAACAACAGTTCTTATGACCGAACTTGGGAAGCAAGAAAAATTTGGGGAGCCATTGTGAACGAAAGCAGAACCTTCGCCACGGCAATCCTAAGTTTACCAAATCCCGATATGCCTTTGAAGGAAAAGAAAAAGTTCATCTATCGACATTTGGCATGGCTGTTGGCTTTGAAGCATGTAATGCGTCAGGAAAAAACATGGGAACACAACCTTCCTGTCAACAAATTGAATTTCATTCCTGGATTTATCAAGGAATATTACGACGGTATTTTTTCTGAAATAGATAGGTACCTTTCTGAAGAAGAATTGAATCAACTCAAAAGCCATTCAAACATTCCCTCACATATCTTAAAGAACCAAAGTAATGAGATTTCAAAATTAAAAGAACAAGGGTTTTTAAGTGATTACAAGCAAGTCAGGCTCCACGAACTAATCGGAAATCTATACACCCATCAGGGGATGTCAGAACGCATCAAAAACTTTCCGTTCCCTAGGCAATATGCCTCCACGGGGCTTTGGATCACCTATATTTTTTGTGCATTGATACCTTTTGGCTTATTGGATATTTTTGAACAATCCAGGGCACTTCACTATTGGCTGACCATTCCTTTTTCTGCCATTATAATTTGGATTTTCTTCTTGGTGGACAGGATTGGTGATTATTCTGAAAACCCCTTCGAAGGAGGTTACAATGATGTGCCAATTTCTTCAGTGGCCAGGGCCATTGAAATTGATCTTTTGGAAATGATCGGAGATGATAATATCCCTACACCTTATGAAACTGAAAATGGTTTCTTGATGTAATGGAAAACCAGTCATGGATAAAACAAAAAAACCACCAAAAAATTGGTGGTTTTTAAATTGGTATATAATTGAGTTTAACGTTTTCTAATGCTGCTGGAACCGGACACTTTGATGTCTCCCATACGAGGAGAGCCTGAGTATACAATATCTCCTGAACCAGAAGAACGAACTGATATTTCACCCAAATCACCGACATAGGTGTCTCCAGATCCTGATTTTTTTACTTCCAATTCTTCGAAAGTCACCTCTTCCGCTTCAAAATCACCGGAACCGGACTGACTGATTACAGCTCCTCCTATTGCCCCTCGATCAATTTGGATTTTTGCAGATCCAGAGATGGATGCATCGAGTTCATCCGCTCTCAAAGATTGCATGATGATGTCCCCAGAACCAGAAAGAGCCAACTTAAAATCTTCGGCTACCACATCAGATTTTACATGGATCTCTCCTGATCCAGAACATCTTAAACCCTCAAGGCTTTTATAGGTCACATAAAATTTCAATTTCACTCGGTTATAGCTTCCCTTTACTAAGCCCAGCTTCAGTTCATTCCCTTCTATTTCAGTTCTAACCTTACTTAGGTCTACACCACTGGCTTCAATCCGAACTTCCTCCTTATTCCCTTCCTCCAAAATCACTTCCCAACTACCTCCGGAATGCACTTCTGTAAAATGACCAAGAGATCTGGTTTCTGTCTGCTGGGCTTGTGCACAAGAAACTAGGATAAAAGCTGAAATGGCAAGGGCCAACAATTTTGAATAGATTTTCATTGTTATGATAGTTTTGTTGATTTGATTTATTCAATGGAGTTTCTAAAAAAAACATGGATAGCATCACGTGCTATGGATAAGATGCAGTAAGTGCTTTGAAGGTTGCATGCTGCTATCAGGATTACTAGTAAATTTTTTCATGCTATTATGCTGGTTGGAAGAAATCATATAAAGACATCCGCCTAAGCACTTTTACTAAAGAATATAATCCAATGGGAAAGCTAGTATATGAACATTCTTCTACCTGCCATTTTATACCATTCCCATTCACCAGTATTGTGCCATAAAAAAACCTGCTCTTTTGTCTATAAAACTCGGTTTTGAGAGCGAATGGACTTAATATTCGGACACAGTTGACCAAATTCGAACAATCAAAAAATTTCTTCCCCTGAATGTTTTACTAAATTCTAAAACTAGCAGTCAAGTAAAAAAGTAAAGGATGAGATCGTACCTAATTCTCGTTTTTCTCTTCCTTCTTTCTGGCTTTTTCTTGCTTCTTATAATAACCCCTGAAAAGAAAATTAGACTTCATCGCCTCCATATTCTCATTTAATTTGTAGGTACTGGATTCAAGATTTTGAAGGGTTTGATCCACTTGTTGTCGAAACAAGGAATCCTGTAAAATCAACCCGGCTGTTCCTTTGCCTTCCTGGATATTATGGAGTAATAAATTGACGTTCTTCATCATTTCCTCCGCTTCTTTACTAGTATTTTGAAGCTGGATCAAGGTTTCTTCGAAATTAGAACTCATACTACTATCGGTAAATAACTGATTGACCAGGCCATCTCCTTTTTCAAAAGAGGTGATCATATTCCTACCCGATTCAGTGATTTCGACCGCATTCGAACCGGCATCTCTAAATTTCCGAATCGCAATATTCAAGTCATTCACTAATTCAGGTTCTGACAACAAGTCCCAAAGTGCTTCGCTTTGATTCAATTTTTCTGTGATCACAGAAAGATTACTTAAGGTGTTTTCCAAATAATTCCCGGTAGAATTAAGTGTTTGAAGCATTTCATCGGTATCAATCTGAGGCAATGAATACAATATATCTCCAGGTTCCAAAAGGGGGCATCTGCCTCCATTTGATTAATATGCAGTATTTTATTGCCCATTAATCCATCGGTATTGATCGTAGTCTTCGAATTATTCTTGATATAGGGCTGCATGGATTTATGAATCAGGAGTTCCACATGAATGATAGAATCATTTTTCATATCAATCCCACTCACCGTTCCAATATCCATTCCTTTGAATCGCACATTATTCCCAGGAAGAAGGCCATTGACATCCTGCATTTCTGCGATCACTTTGATAGAGGAACCAAATATATTCTGATTTTTCCCAATTAAATACAGGGAAAAAACCAGAAATATCAGGCTGGCCAATACTAGAACTCCCAGTTTTGCATTTTCTATTTTTCGTTCTTTTTTCATCCTATCGAAAGAATTCACTGACTTTTGGGTCAGTGCTTTTCATTAAATTATCATACGTATCCGTCTCATAATTCCTTCCATCTATCAAAGCAATTACCCGATTAGAAGTCATTTTTATACAGTTCATGTCATGAGAAATGATCACTGATGAAGCTTTGTATTTTTCTTGAATAGAAATCATAAGCTCACTGATTTCTCTACCTGTAATGGGGTCTAAGCCTGTAGTAGGCTCATCATACAAAATCACTTGAGGTTTCAAAATCAGCGTTCTTGCCAAAGCGATTCGCTTTCTCATTCCCCCAGACAATTCTGCAGGCATCATATTGACCGTGTGGGAAAGCCCGACATCTTCCAGAGCCTCCATCACTGCTTCTTCAGCCTTGTTTTCACGTTCTTCTAAAGTCCAGTGCCTCCTCAAAGGGAACTCCAGGTTTTCCCGAACCGTCATGGAATCATACAATGCATTACTTTGAAAAAGAAAACCCACATCTTTTCGGAGTAAATCCATTTCATCCTCATCCAATTCACTGATATTCTGATCCAACACCTTGATCTCACCAAAGTCCGGCTCCAAGAGTTTGATGATGCATTTGATCAAAACGGACTTCCCAGACCCTGACTTTCCAAGAATAACCAAGTTTTCCCCTCGGCCTAATTCCATAGAGAAGTCCTTGAGCACTTGATTGCTACCAAATGACTTATTGAGCTTTGAAACTTTAATAATATGATCCTTCTGTTCCATCCCTCAAGTCAGTCCTAATAGATCAGTAATCTGTACAGCAATCAAATCCAAAATAAAAACCAGTAAAGACGCGACGATCACCGCGGTGGTAGCCGACCTTCCTACTCCCTCTGTGCCTTTTTGAGAATTATAGCCTTTATAGCATCCGACAATCCCTATCGCAAAACCAAAGAAAAATGTCTTGATCAATGAAGGGATAAAATCCCCAAAAGTAAGTGCATCAAAAGCTTGAAACCAGTAAAGGGACCAACTTACAGAACCTTTCAAATTCACCCCTAAATACCCTCCATATAGGGAAATAGCAATAGCCAAAATGGATAGAATGGGAACCATTAATGTAGAGGCCATCACCCTGGTGACCACCAAATATTTAAAAGGATTGGTTCCAGATACTTCCATTGCATCAATTTGTTCTGTCACGCGCATAGATCCCAGCTCTGCACCAATTCCAGAACCTATTTTACCGGCACATATTAATGCCGTGATAACAGGTGAAATTTCACGAACCAAGGATACCGAAACCATTGATGGCAAGAGGGAGGCCGCTCCAAACTCAACCAAAGTAGGTCTAGACTGGATAGTCAATACCAGCCCCATGATAAAAGCAGTGATGCTTACCAAAGTGAAGGTCTTATAGCCAATCCAGAAACATTGATTGATAAATTCCTCATATTCCTGCTTTGGTTTAACGATCTGTTTGAAAAACCTTCCGGTAAACCTAGCTATTTCTCCTACTTCTTTGAAAAAAGGTGTATTGATTACATCCAAAACCCAAGTCGTTAATTTTAAACTATAATTTCAGAAAAGTATTTATTAAAAATGAAGAGATATGCTACCTAAATTACTGATTTAAATCAGCTTTAACCTTAGAAAAAGAATATTCATTCAGGAATTTAACCAATCCTCATTCAAAAAATTTGAGAAGTTTCCCTTATTGGATTTCTGATGTATCGAATAAAAAAACGGCTCACCTGAATTTACAGATGAGCCGATATCATGTTAGAAGCCGGGGCTTTCTATTCGTTTTTGATGCTTTTCACTGGATTCGCTAAAGCAGCCTTCAGGGATTGCATCATCACGGTTCCTGCTGCAATCAGTCCTGCAATCAATCCTGCCCAAAGAAAGACGGTCCAGCTAATGCCAATCTTATAAGCAAAATCTTCCAACCAGCTATCCATTCCAAACCAAGAAATTGGAACTGCTATCAAGAATCCAATCAATACCAATTTCATAAAATCTTTGCCAAGTAATATCAGAATATTGCTGGTTTCAGCTCCCATCACTTTTCTAATTCCTATTTCCCGGGTTCTCTGTTCCGTGGCAAAGGTGGTTAATCCAAGCAATCCCAATACGGAAATCAAAACAGCTAAAGCAGAGAAAAAGGTGAAGATTGTTTTTACTCGTTGCTCGGCTTCATACTGCCTGTTAAAACCTTCGTCCACAAAACGTGGCTCAAAAGGGAATCCAGGGTTCAAATCAGCCCATTCAGATTTGAGGTAAGCCAAAGTTTCCTCTCTTCTGGAAGCATCTATTTTAATACTCACCTGATTGGAACGATCCTGAGTAATCATAAATACAATCGGCACAATCGGCTGGTGCAAGGATTCGAAATGGAAGTTTTTCATCACTCCAGTAACAAAGCCATTTCTTCCTCCATAATTAAATTTCTTTCCAATTGCCTCCTCCGGAGTTGCCCATCCAATATCGCGAATAGCTACCTCATTGAGGATAAAGGCTTCGGTAGAATCACTCGCCATTTGAAAATCAAAATCTCTTCCCGCCACTATTGGAATTCCATAGGTTTTAATAAACTCGTGGCCCACATGGATATCCGCGATTCTTACATCCAACTGGGACATTTCACCATTCACTTCAGCACTACCTCCTTGTGAATCCAAAAGCCTTCCCGATGGCACTCTACTAGAAATGGTTACGGCAGAAATTCCTGGATTATTAACCAATCGATCTTTAATAATCTGGTAGTTTTCCACTATTCTAGGGTTTGCAGGCAAAACCACAATATCATCTTTTTGAAGCCCAGATCTTTGGACTGCATAAAATCCAATTGCCGCACTACGACAATGACGGCTACAATCAATATTACTGATATTGCAAATTGACCCACTACCAAAACGGATCTGAAATTCTCATGTCCCTTTCCTGCTTTAAAAGTCCCTTTCAGCACTTTGGAGGGAGAAAATCCGGATAGAAACAAAGCGGGGTAACTTCCTGCCAATAACCCCACTCCAATAGCCAAGCCCACTAAAACCAGAAAATATTCAGGATGTTCAATGAAATTAAGGCTCAGTTGTTTTTGTGTGAAATCTGAAAAAAGAGGAAGGAATATATAGACCAAAATGACTGCGATGATCAAGGAAATAAAGGTCATCACAAAGGATTCCCCCATAAACTGGTTGACTAACCTACTTCGATCTGCTCCCATCACTTTTCTCAATCCTACTTCCATGGATCTCAATGAGGATCTGGCAGTAGATAGGTTCATAAAGTTGATACAAGCAATCAGTAGGATGAACAATGCTACTGCAAAGTACACATACACGTAATCGATATTACCATTGGCTTCTATCTCGGAATCCAGATTGGAATACAGATGGATATCCTCAATGGGCCACAAATGCAATTCCGTCACTTTGGACATGGGTACTCCCGCTTGTGCTTCTCCCATGTTCCGATCAATCAAAGCTGGTAATTGGGCTTCCAAAGCTTTGTAATCATACCCCTCTTTCAACAAGACATAGGTGGAGAAATTATTCCCCCCAAAATTTTGCATAAATGCCTCCAAGCCTCCATAAAATTGGATTACGGGGTTCATAGTGGCAATGAAGTCCGGATGCATATGGGTATTATCCGGGATATTTTCAAAAACTCCCCTGACCTGAAATGTCAAGGTCATCCCCTGGATTTCACCAATTAATTCCTGACCAATAGCTTGAGAATTTCCAAAATACTTTTTGGCCATATCCTCTGAAATCAACACCCCATCTCCTGACTCCAATCCTGCTTTAGGGTCACCATCGATCATGTTCCAGGAGAACACATCAAATACTGCGGGATCAGCAAAGAAAAACTCATCTTCCATAAAGGAATTCTCTCCAGACCGAATCAGCAATCCATTATTAGTCAGTCGAACTACTTCCTCCACCTGATCCCCAAAATCAGACTTGATCAATGGACCAAATGGAGCAGCCACATGTCCTAAGTGTAAACTCACCTCTCCATCTGCATTGTACCAATTTCTGGATACCCTAAAAATCCGATCTGAGTTGCTATGATAAGTATCGTAGCTCAATTCATGCTGGACGAACAAAAAAATCAGAATACTGACCGCCATCCCGATAGAAAGCCCCAAGATATTGATAAAGACATACAAGGGGTTTTTCTTTGCGTTTCTGAAAACAATCTTGAAGTAGTTCTTGAACATGGTCGAGTGGGTTATTTTGAAAAAAGTTTGACTTGAACTGATTAGCTTCAAGTCAAACTCTATGGGATTTTTTTATTTTCTAATGATTCTGGCTGATCCAGAACTTCCTATGGATTGGCTGGTCGGATTTCCTTTGATATATACATTACCAGAGCCGGAAGCGCCTACTTTTAAATCTCCTGTGACTCCTATGGAAGTAGCTCCAGAGCCAGACTTTCCAATTTTCACATCTCCAGCCATCAAATCCAAGGCATCAAAGGAACCGGAACCGGATTGGCCAATATTGGCATTTTCACAGGAGCCTCCCTCAATAATTACTTTTCCGGACCCACTCATACCTACAAACAGGGATCTTGCTTCAAGTTGTTGCATCTTAATATCACCTGAACCAGAAGTTCCTATTGCAAATGACCTAGAGGAAATATCAGATTCAATTTCCATATGACCTGATCCACTTAATCCAACTGATTCCAATTCACGGACTGTTACATATGCAGTAAAGTTCACATTGTTATGTCTGCCTTTTTCCAATTTGATTTCTAACGAACCATCTTCTACTTCTGTGATGACTTGGTTTAGATCAAAGCCTTTAGAAACCAATTTCACCTCGTCTTTATCTCCGATTGTGATATATACATCCCAAGACCCGGAAGAAGTCACTTTTGTAAAGTCACCTGGCGTTCTAGTTTCTGTTTGTGCCTGGGCAGTTGCACCCATAAAAAAAAGCATAAACACGAAGGCAGATATAGTTGAAAGTTTCATAGCGTTTTTAGTTTAGTTGGTTATCATCACTAATTCAGAGACTGTGCCAAGCGACAAAAAGCCCTTTTAAAGCCCTGAAAGGGTCAACTGAAGAATAAACTTGTCCGAACAACCTTGATTTTGACCGCAAGCGAACAAAAGAAACATAAGGTATCGAAGGTAGATAGGAAAGGATTTGGAATTAAGTTTGAATAATCCCAAATCCTGAATTCTCCTACTCACTTTTTAAATAGTCTACCGGATTTGAAGCGGCAGTCTTAAAACTTTGATAACTCACTGTAAGCCATGCTATAAGAATGGACAGCATTCCCGCACCAAAAATCAGGACCCAACCTATGGAGGTTCTAAAAGCGAAATTTTGAAGCCAATACTGATCCATCACATAGTAAGCCAAGGGCCCTGCAATGACAAAAGCAATCAAAACTAGAACGGTAAAATCCTTACTCAGCAAAGTGACCAAATGAGGCATTGTTGCTCCCATGGCCTTGCGGATACTAATTTCCTTTGATCGCTGCTCGGTGGTATAAGCTGCCAACCCGAAAAGCCCCAAGCAGGCAATACTGATCGCCAGGACTGTAAATACCAAAATGATATTACCCATATTCTTTTCTGATCGGTAAAGGGAATCAAAATTTGAATCCACGAAAGAGTATTCAAAAGCAGCTCCATTAGCATATTTTGACCAAAGCTCTTCAATTAAATTAATCCGATCAGTAATATCACCAGGATTTAGTCTGATAGCCATTTCCTGATAATAATCAGGCGCAATCCCCATAATCAATGGTTCTATTTTTAGCTTGAGATTATCGTAATTAAAATCCTTAATCACGCCGATTACTTCCCTTACTTCGTTGGTATCTGCATCAAAATACCCGGAGATTTTTTGCGTTCCGTCCAACTCTGTCCAACCTATTTGTTTAAATGCACTTTCATTAACTATCAAGGCAGAGCTGTCAGTTGGAAAATCTTCAGAAAAAACCTTCCTCTCACCATCTCATACCCCATGGCATCAAGGTGGTCCTGATCCACCCAATTCATCGTAAAGAGATAATCTTGCTCGGTATCGACCGCTCGGTACACAGAGGTCCAATCAATTTTCGGAGGCAAATTATTAGCGAAAGAGGCTGCAACAAAGCCAGTATTCGACAAAAGTTCCTGCTTGAAAGCTTCAGCATTATTTCCCAAAGCCCGGGTATGAAGCAAGTTGATCACATTTTCTTTGTCAAAACCTAAATTGACTTCCTGCATATAGGTCAGCTGCTTATACACCACCAAACTACTGATGATTAGGCAAATGGAAACAATGAACTGAAAAATAACTAAGCCATTTCTAAAGCCAGATCGTTTGGCTCCTTTTCTTACTTTTCCCTTGAGCACTTCCGAAGGAGAAAAGGATGTCAAATAAAAGGCAGGATAAGAACCCGCCACGAGTCCCACGAAAAAAAGAAAGGCAAAAAAACCTATGAGTAAAATTGGATCGAGAAAAACCATCCAACTCAAATTTTTACCTGAAAGGGCATTAAATGGTTGCAATGCTACCAAAATAAAAATCAAAGCCACAAAACCAGAAATAAAACTGTAAATCATGGATTCAGAAAGAAACTGGCCAACTAGTGAAGTTCGACCTGCGCCGATGGATTTCCTTACTCCTACCTCTTTCGCACGATTAGCTGATTTGGCCGTGGCAAGATTCATGAAATTGATGCAGGCTATCAGAATGATAAAAATGGAGATAGCCCCAAATATGTATAGGTATTGGATATTGCCCGGTGTAGTCGGCTCTTCAGATAGCTCAGAATATAAATGGATCTCCTCTACAGGCATAAACCCATACCCAACATTATTTCCTTGGGCCCTTAGCTCATCCATGGAAAAACCAAGATACTGCTCAATTTCAGGTCCAAAATATTTTTCAATAAATCCATCAAGAGAGGTCTGTACATTACTCAAATCTACCTCAGGATAGGTCCTGAAATAAGTATAAAGATTGTTACTAGACCAATTCTCATTTTTCATATATTCCCAGCTTTCTCCAGAAATGATCATATCATACGTGAGATGGGAATTTGATGGAGGATTACTGATCACTCCTGTAATTTCAGAAGCAGTTTTGTCTGAACCACGTAAAAGCACCTTCCCTATTGGGTCTTCATCTCCAAAGTATTTTCTCGCATTATCTTGGGTAATTACAATTTTATTTGGACCATCCAAAACTGTGGCTGGATCTCCCTGTAGCAGCTCAAATCCAAAAAAATCGAAGAAGTTTTTATCAACCACCAGAATATTTCCCTCTGTGAAAGTGAGTTCTTCATATTGGATTGGAACTGACTCCCATTGCCCTACCCTAAGGGTGCTTTCAACTTCAGGAATTTCTTCGGCCATAGCAGGCCCAATAGGTGCCCCTGTCATGGCCATGTTAAATTCATTACCGTTAAGCTTTCCGAAAAATCAACTCGGTAAAGATTTTCACTTTGTGGATGAAACTGATCATAACTCAATTCATCCGCTACAAATACAACGATCAGTACACTGGCTGCTATCCCAAGACTAAGGCCCAGGATATTGATAGAGGCATACACTTTGTTTTTCTGCAGCGTGCGAAAGACAATTTTCAAATAATTCTTCAGCATGGTGGGTTGGTTTAGTAGTCAAAACAGGAAATAAAAAACTTCCTACTTTACAAGATGACACTAAAGCCAAAAAGGTTGCATCTGAAGGACTTTATTATGAAGAAAAAGGCAGGAATTAAGCGCTAAGTTTCAAGTCCTTATTCGCTTTTCAGACTTTTTACCGGATTGACTATTGCAGCTGAAATTGCTTGATAGCTTACAGTAATTAAAGCCACTCCCAAAGTCAGAAGCCCTGCTACCAAAAACACAGTAAGCCCCAAATCTATTTTGAAGGCAAAAGAATCCAGCCAACCGTCCATCGCAAACCAAGCCACTGGCACAGCAATTAAAAAGGCAATCCCCACCAGCTTGGCAAAGTTGATTGACAAAAGGAACACAATACTCCCCACGGAAGCCCCAAGGACCTTTCGAACACCAATCTCTTTGGTTCGGAGAAATGCTGTATAGGCGGCTAAGCCAAATAATCCAATACAGGCAATTAGAATTGCTAAAATGGAAAACACTCCTAAAATTTTGCTGGAAGTCTGCTCATTTTTATACAATTCCGCCAAGCCATTGTCTAAGAAATAATAGGAAAGAGGAAGACCATCGGACAGGCTTGCCCATTTTTCTTCTACTGCTCCCAACACTTCATTTTGACGGTTATTCTCAAATCTGATCGCAAGTGTATTGGTAAAACCAGCAGGGTTCTTGGTATTGAAGATAGCCAATGGTGTCACCACTGTGTGCAGAGATTCAAAATTAAAATCCTCGACCACTCCCACCACTGTTAACTCGGATGTAATATTTTCTCCATTGATATTATTTGTGGTCATCAAATGTTGCCCTAAGGGATTTTCATCTCCAAAAAACACTTTTACAGCAGACTTATTTAAAATCAAAGAAAGTGAATCATTGAAATCCTCATCAAATACCCTTCCTTCCAAGGCTTCTATTTTTAAAGTACTGAAAAAATCAGCTTCGGCAGAAAAGCCTTTGGTGGTCAACACATCTCCACCGCCAGGTTTGGTAAATTGAACACCGAAGGTACCTTTTCCAGGCATGGTGCTTGTCTTCCCAGCAGATATCACTCCCGGTAAATTCTCTATCTCTTGCTTTAAAGCATTATGGTTGTCTTGATTGCCAAACCGCTGTAAAACCAATACATTTTCTTTATTGAAACCCAAACTAGTGGATTGAATAAACTGAATCTGATCATTGATTATGAGGGTCCCCGAAATCAATACGATGGCAATTCCGAATTGAAAAACCACCAACCCATTTCTAAGCCAATTGCCTTTACCCGTTTGTAACTTTCCTTTGAGAATGCTGATCGTATTGAATTTTGAAATCTGGAATGCAGGATAGTACCCTGCCAATAAGCCAACAATCACTCCGAAAATCAATAATAATGGAATGGACGATAGCATTGCCGCAAAATCAAATACCAAGGATTTCTGGGCCAGATTATTGAAAAATGGAACGGCAAAGCTGACCAAAACGATTCCAATCATCAAACTGACAATGGTAAGAAGTACTGCTTCCAATAAGAATTGAGTGATGATTTGCTTCCTTGCTGAACCCATCGCTTTTCTCACTCCAACTTCTTTGGCACGATCGGCAGACCTCGCAGTAGCTAAGTTGATGAAATTGATGCAGGCTAATACCAGAATAAATGCTGCAATGGAAATAAAAATATACACATATAAATAATTGCCATTTGCCTTGATTTCTCCCTCTAGATTGGAGTGCAAATGAATGTCCTTAAGAGGCTGAAGGAAATAGCGATAGCCATTTCCAGCTGCAGTATAATCCGCATAACTGACCCCTAAATTCCGCTCAATTTGCCCCGAAGCATATTTGGTCACTAATCCAGGAATTGCCTCTTCCACGGATTTAGGAGATACATTTGGATCCAATTTTAAATAGGTATGAGCAGAAAAGGAGGTATAATTATCCTGATCTATGAAAGGAAAGGAAGTACTGGAAACCAAGTAATCAAATTTCATATGGGAATTTTCCGGAATATCTTCCATGACTCCAGTAATCTCATATTCAGTTTGCCCCTGCTTGATGGTTTTACCCAAAGCTGACTCCCCTTTAAATATTTTCATGGAAGCCGAATTGGAAATCACCACAGTATTAGGCTCCGCCAATGCCGTCTCCTTGTCCCCTTCTAAAAGCACAAAATCAAAAACATTGAAAAAATTAGAATCCGCGGCAGCCACATAATCTTCCTCATAAGGAGTGTCTTCATAGGTAATTACATTCCCGGCGCCAAAATTAAAAATCCGGATAGCATCCGATACTCCTTTTACTTCCTCTTGGATTACCTCTGCAAAACTATGGGGAATAATGGAATAAAAATTTACATGATCTGGATAAATCCGCTCCAATGAGACGCGGTGTATTTGGGCATAGTTTGGAACAAATTTATCATAGGAAAGCTCATCTTTGACATGCAACATGATCAGCATGCAGCAAAGAAAACCTAGGGTCAGACCCATCACATTTATGATGGAATAGACCTTGTTTTTAAAGAGATTTCTAAGGGCAATCTTAATATAATTTTTAAACATAGCTCTGGGGTTTGGGGCGTTTAAATAGGCATTTCTACGTTAAATCCATTTTATATTCATTTACATAAATCTTAATCTTTTATCTAAAATCAGTTATCTCAAATCATTCGTCTTTAATCGAATCTACTGGATTTGACCAGGCCGCTTTCAAGGCTTGGGAGCCCACGGTCAATACTGCTATCAACAAGGTTAACCCACCCGCTACCAAAAAGGAGAATATGGATAAACCCGCCTTGTAAGGGAATTCCTCTTGCCAACTCTGCATGGCATACCAAGCGATTGGAAATGCCAAAACCATGGCGATTCCTACCAATACGATAAAATCCTTGCTGACCAAATTCAAAAGGTTGGTGCTACTTGCTCCCAACACTTTTCGGATGCCAATTTCTTTGGCTCTTTGCTGAACTGTATAGGCTGCCAAACCAAACAATCCTAAGCAAGAAATCAAGATTGCCAAAACACCTGCCATCGTGAACGCTTTACTCAATTGCTGTTCGGATTGGTATTGGGAAGCAAACTTCTCATCCATAAAAAAGTAAGTGAATGGATTCCCGGGGAAGATTTCTTCATAGATGGATTCGATGGTATGGAGATTATCTGCCATCTGATGGGGATCCACTACTAAAGAAAAGAAACCTTCAGCTTGAGAAGGCAAGAAAATCATGGGTGCAATTTTCTCACGTAAGGACAAATGGTGGTAATCTTTGACCACACCTACTACTTCGTATGGGTCTCCCCACAAAATATTTTTCCCGATGGCATCTGTTGGATTCTCAAAGCCAAGTTCTCTCACAGAACTCTCGTTTAAAATCAGCTTTTTAGCTGTTCCCCATCCTTGTTCCGCATCTGTTTGGGTAAAGTTTCTTCCTGCAACCATTTCAATCTCGTAGGTGGGGATAAACTGATCATCCATGATCATCATGGCATAGCTTTTATCTTTATCCTCTGGTCTTGGAACCATGGGAGTGATTCCACCTGCCGAAAAATTATAGCTAATACCTGGAAGCGCATTAGAGGCTCCCAAACCTTTGACAAATACTTGAGATAGCAAACGCTGTTTGAAGTTTGCCATTTTATTTTGCTTGTTTTCTCCTACATCATTTGGACCTTCCACGATGATTTTCTGATCCAGATTCATCCCAAGGTTTTTGTTTTGCATGAAGGTCAACTGATCCCTAATTACCAAAGTGCAGACGATAATCCCTATGGAAATCACAAATTGGAATACCACTAACCCCTTTTTCAATAGTTCTCTTCCAGGAGATTTCACCTTTAGTTCGGACTTTTGATCAAATTTTCCAGACAAAACCACCACATAAAACCCAGAAATCAAGGCACAGATACCGATCACTCCAACAAGCAAAATCCAAAACACTGGGGTTTGAAAGGCTCCCATCCAAATTCCTTGTCCAATAATTGACTCAGCAAGGCTTTGCCCCAGATAAACCAGAGAGAGCCCCAGAACAGTGGCAAAGGCCATCAAAAGGGTAGTTTCCACCATAAACTGCTCGGCCAATTGCCAACTCTTGGCACCAAGTACTTTTCGCATTTTAATCTCTTTGATCCTAGTCAGAATACTGGCTGAGGAAAGATTTAAATAATTCACATAAGCAATTCCCAAAATCAAAAAAGCCATGATGGCAAAAACCAAAATGGTGGAAAGGCTACCATAAGAAGGTAAAGGATCAGAAATACTGGCACCCAAATGAATTTCTGACAATGGTTGAAGAATGATGGACACTTCTTCTGAACCTGGATTTTTTCGTATGAAATCTGTGATCTGCTGAGATAAATCCCCTGCGTCTACCCCTGATTTGCTTAAAGCAAAAAGGTTTACAAATCCTGAATCTACTCCATTTGGATCCGCCCAATCATTTCCTCCCCGGTTATCCGGGCTCTCTAAGGTATGGATGGATAAAAAGATATTGGCATTTAAATCGGATCTAGCAGGGATTTCAGCAAGTACGCCTGTGACCGTAAAATCATGCTTTCCGAACTGATTGCTTAGTGTAAACGATTTCCCTAAAGCATCCGCTTCCCCAAAGTATTTTTTAGCGAGTACCTCGGTGATAACAGCAGTTTGTGATGTTCTTAAATCAGCAGTACCACGTAATACGGGAAATGAAAAATTCTCAAAAAACAACCTTCTACATAGCTTACTTCATTCTCTTTAAAAGCTAAATCAGTACCTGGAATAGCGATTAATCCTCCTCCTATAAAACCTGCCACTCGATCCACAGACTCCAGGTCTACAAATTGATCTTTGAGTATAGAAGCATATCCCGGTGGCAAATAGATTTCAGCCTCTCCATTTCCTTCCACCACAACCACCCGATATAGACGATCCTTGTTAGCGTGAAAATCATTGTATGTCCATTCAGTAGCTACAAAAGCAAACAAGGTCATGAAAGTAACTAGTCCTAAAACCAATCCTATGACATTGACGAAACTGAAAAGTCTCCTTTTCCGAAGACTACGAAATGCAATTTTGAAGTAGTTTTTCCACATACAAGATTCAATTTGGCTGATGAAGCTAAAAAAATACAGAAGGGACTTCTTTGGTGCCATAAGGCACTGGACAAACTCCAAACTATTCAGTAGAAATCCACTTTCATGCCATCCAAAAACCGTCAAATCAATGCTTTTGGGCAGTTTCATTTGAAGCTACCTCCAAACTATCGGACAAAATTGTTCGCCTGCGGTCGAAGATACTCGACGTCATTTCGAGCCTATCTACCGAAAGGCAGGTCCTTAAAGACCACTTTTAATTCATTTCGGTCTGAAGGATACTGTCTGACATGACAAAATGTTGACTCAAAACACTTAGTATGGCCTTTGGAGTATTCGGTTTTGGGACAGTTGATTTGGCGTGAAGAAAATGAGTTAGCTCGTGAAGTTTACGAACGAGATCCACTCATTTTTAGCAAAAATCAAGGGAACAAAATCAAATTGAGCTAAACGAAAATTTATATAAATCGAAAACAGCTCAATTTGAAGAATTCTCCATGGCCTAGATTTTTGGTTCTTTTCATCAATGGAAAAGAACAAAGTCTGAGTCCCACAAAACTTTTTCTATCTTAGATTAGATTCCATCTTGCTGGCAAAACGATTCTGTCTCCAAAAGAAAATCCTGGGCCAGCGCTGGGGAAATCTAATTTTTACCCAGGGTTTTAACCCTGGGCTATAAATCTTTGACCCCGCTGGGGTCTGGAATTATTTTTTCGAGGACTTTTCGATTTCAATCTTAGATTAGACTCCATCTTTCTCCCTTCTCCTCTTCTGTGATTATTAAACTACAAAATATTATACTGCTTCAACTCTCACTGACAAACATAGGATGACGGTCCAAAAACTGATACTCGAACGTCATTGCGAGCCTGCCTCCCGAAGGGCAGGCAAAACTTTTCTGTCTATAGGACACTGACTGAGATGACGAAATGTTGACTCAAAACACTTAGTATTGCCTTTGGAGTATTCGGTTTTGGGACAGTTGATTTGGCGTGAAGAAAATGAGTTAGCTCGTGAAGTTTACGAACGAGATCCACTCATTTTTAGCAAAAATCAAGGGGAACAAAATCAAATTGAGCTAAACGAAAATTTATTTAAATCGAAAACAGCTCAATTTGAAGAATTCTCCATGGCCTAGATTTTGGTTCTTTTCATCAATGGAAAAGAACAAAGTCTGAGTCCCACAAAACTTTTTCAATCTTAGATTAGATTCCATCTTGCTGGCAAAACGATTCTGTCTCCAAAAGAAAATCCTGGGCCAGCGCTGGGGGAATCTAGTCCATTTTACCCAGGGTTTTAACCCTGGGCTATAAATCTTTGACCCCACTGGGGTCTGGAATTATTTTTTCGAGGACTTTTCGATTTCAATCTTAGATTAGACTCCATCTTGCTGCCAAAACGATTCTGTCTGGAAGACACAGACCGCGGTAAGTACGAGATTGCATCGCCTCGTTCCTCGTCTCGCCCGCCTCCCGGAGGGCAGGTAATGACGGTCCAAACCCTACATCATAAATCTTAAATCTTAAATCCCCTATTCGCTTTTAATCGCCTGTACCGGATTGGAATGGGCCGCTTTCAAGGATTGTAAGGTGACCGTTAAAAATGCCACACCTAAAATCGTAGCAGCTGCTACCGGTATAAACCACCATTCAAATGAAATCTTGTATTGATACCCTGCAAGCCAGTCTTTCATTACCCAAAAGGCAATACCGGATCCGATGAGGATAGACAGGGAAACGATTAGAATAAATTCCTTATTGATGACTTGTAAAATGGAAATAGTGGAGGCTCCCAATACTTTTCTTATTCCAATCTCTTTGGTTTTTTGTTCCGCCACATGTGCAGAAAGTCCAAGTAATCCCAGGCAGGAAATCAAAATAGTCAATATGCTAAAATATTGAGCAAGATCTCTTAAACGTACATCCTCCTGATATAAACGAGCATAGTTTTCATCCATGAAACTATAATCAAAAGGAAATTCCGGGTTTAGATTTTTGGCAACAGTTTCTAAGTAAGCCACTGTTTCCTGAATTTTACTGGTATTTACCTTGATATAACCTTGCCAGGTGTTTTTAGGATCTAGCAGAAATATAGCAGGGGCTACATCTTTTCTAAAACTCTCAAAATGAAAATCTTTCACCACTCCGGTAATAGCTCTTTCCTCATCCCAAAGTCTAAAAAATTCATTTCCTTCATGATCTTGCTCCATTAATTCCAAAGCAGTCTGATTTAATATAGCTCCTGATACCGAATCCGATCCATGCTGGTGATCAAAATCCCTTCCCCTCACCAATTGCAAACCGGAAGTCTTAATGAAATCATAGTCGATCCGGATGATCTCAAATAACGCCGCATTTTCGGGGTCTTTTCCTTCCCACTCTACTCCTCCCGTATTAGAGTTTCTTCCCATAAACCCAAAGGACGAGCGGCTGACGGATTCTATGTTTTCATTTTTCTCCAATTCTGCTTTGAACACATCAAAACTCTCCAATAGCTTCCCTTCCAAGGTTACTTGAATCAATTGGTCTTTGCTGTATCCCAGGTCTTGGTTCATAGCAAAACTGATTTGCTGATATACTACCAAGGTGGAAACGATCAAAATTGTGGCAAGAATAAACTGAAATAGAACTAATCCTTTTCTGGCCATCACCACTCCTTTACCTGATTTGGTATATGACCGAAAAACTGAAACTACTTTGGTGGCTGACAGGTAAAGCGCTGGGTAACTGCCCGCAACCAATCCGGTAAATAAGATAATACTGAGCAATTCCATCCAGAAAATACCTGAACCATAAGGCACAAACATTTCTTTTCCAGTCAATTCATTAAATATGGGAAGACTAATTTCTACCAATAGCACGGCAATGAACCCAGAAAAAATGAAATCAATATAGACTCACTCATAAACTGCATGACCAGCGATTTTTTATCAGCTCCTGCCACCTTTCTTACCCCAACCTCCTTGGCACGTTTTTGAGATTTTGCAGTGCTCAAGTTCATGAAATTTATGCAGGCGATGATCAGGACGAAGAGACCGATCATGGCAAACAATTTGACGTTTTTTATTCTCCCTTCTACTAACTCACCATCTTTCCATTGCCCGTAGAGGTACAAATCTGCCAAGGGATATGCAAAAAGGCGAACATTGGAATCCTCATTTCTTTCGGAGATATAATTTTCAATACTAGCCGAAAAAGCTTCAGGATCTGTTCCTTCTCTCAATTTGATGATGGTACTGGGACCATTATTTCCCCAGTCAGAAAGCCATTCATTTTCCTGAAAAAAAGGGCATAAGGCAAAATATAATCAAACTTCAAGGAGGAGCTTTCTTTCAAATCTTTAAGAACTCCCTGTACAATAAAATTTTTTGAGTCTGTCCCTTGTCGAATTTCTACATCCTCCCCTACGACATCTGTTTTCCCAAAGAGGGAGATAGCCCCTTTTTCCGTCAAGACTACATGGTTGTTTGCAGTCAACATCCGATCCAAATCTCCTTGCGCCACATCAAATTGATAAATCTGAAGTAAATCAGGCATGGCATAAATCCCGGTCAACTTGATTCTCTTATCTTTTTGGATGAATAACTGGGTTTGTGACCAGGTATAGGTAGAGGCAAATTCTACTTCCGAAAGCGTTTCCTTCATGCTTTCTGCCAATACGCCTGGAGTAGAATTGGTAGTAAAAACATCAACGCCATACGTCTGGTGCTCCATCACTCGATAGATTTGATCCAGATCTTTAAACTCTCTATTTACATTCAATTCAGAATTGACCCAAAGACCGATTAAAATAGCAGCCCATAACCCCAAGGACAAGCCAAAAAGGTTAATGAAAAAAGTAAGCTTATGCTTGGCAAAACCCCGTAAGGCAATTTTAAAATAGTTCTTGGACATAGTAATGCGTCGTAAAGTGGAGGAGGTTTGATGAGGAATATTATAAAGTTGGTTTAGCTTTCTACTAAAGTAGATGCACTTAGGCTAGGAAAAGTTGCATAGAAAGTGCCAGTGGAATAAAATGCCCTTATTACTGAGCAAAAGCCATTTATCTGGATCTCTTTTGTCCGCTAATAATTCTTTTTTGGTCGCAATCGGACGATAACGAAAAATCTGATTGCTTTTGTCGATACTGGAGATCTCCATGACCTTTCCAGGAGAACAAGAATCCCCTCAATTTTTCTAACTTTAGAATACACCAAAATTTTTGAATGATGACCCTGTTAATTTTACCATGGCTTGCACTTTTATTTTCTCAGGATCGGCCAAACTTCGAAGCCCAACTCATTGACTCCAATGTCTCTATAGGTTATGGAGTAGTCGTGGGTGATGTGGATGGAGATGGAAAACCAGATTTGATTTTGGCAGATAAAAAACAATTCGTTTGGTACCGAAACGGAGATTGGAAGCGCTTTTTAATGGTAGAAAACCTGACCGTGCGGGATAATGTCTGTATTGCGGCTCGGGATATTGATGGAGATGGAAAGGTAGAGATAGCTGTAGGTGCACAGTGGAACCCAGGAGAAACCAGCGATGAAGCTCAATCCGGCTCAGTTCATTTCTTAATCCGACCCGCAGATCCTACACAACTTTGGACCCCAGTGCAACTTCCACATGAGCCAACGGTACATCGTATGTATTGGGTAAAAACAGGGAGTGATACCTATCAACTCGTCGTACTCCCACTCCACGGTCGAGGAAATAAAGCAGGCGAGGGAGCTGGAGTGAAAGTGATTGGCTATGAGAAACCTTCAGACCCAAAAATCCCTGGAAAACCAATCTCATCGATGAGTCCATGCATCTCACGCATAATATGACCTCCAAAGACCTGGGCGTGGGTGAAGGAGAGACCATTTTTATAGGGGGAAAAGAAGGTGTGAAAAGCTTTTCTTATCGAGATAATGGCTGGTTTGCAGGACCTACAACTGAGTCACCTCCCGGACATGAATCTTATGGTGAATTATCTCTTGCAGATATTTCTAGCCGAGGATTACTGCTGGCTGGCGTAGAGCCCATGCATGGCAATCAGGTGACTGCATACACAGCAACCCAGGAAACTAATCAGCCGCAGCGGATCGTCTTGGACAAAAGCCTGAAGGAAGGACATGGGATTGTCACAGGCGATTTTCTGGGAAATGGCACCGTCCAAGTAGTCGCTGGCTGGCGTACGCCAAATGAAGCGGGAGATATAGGCATCAAACTATACGAACCTATTAACGAAAACTATACAGAATTCAAATCCCACTGGATCGATCAAAACGGAATGGCAACCGAAAGTTTAACTGCAGCTGATCTCAATGGCGATGGAAAACTCGATCTAATCGCCTCTGGCCGATCCACCCATAACCTAAAAATTTACTGGAACCGAAGAGAATAAGGTAGTACAAGTCATTACCTACCTTACGGAAGGCGGACCTAGCCTCAGGGGGACATATCTTCACGTTGAAACAAAGGCCATCCTACAAATCATCCTATCGATGTCTAAAAATATAATCAATACAAAATTTGAACTTCCCTGTGGGATTACTCTGAAAAATAGATTGGTAAAATCTGCCATGACAGAGCGAATCAGTAACAATAAATTCGAACCCACTATCGAGCACGAAAGGCTCTATGAAAAGTGGTCTGATACTGGAGCGGGTTTATTAATTACCGGAAATGTGATGATTGATAGGATTCATTTAGAATCCGCTGGAAATGTATGTTTTGATGATGAAAAGATGTTGCCAAAGCTCAAAAAATGGGCTGCTGCAGGAAAAAGAATGGGAATCATATTTGGGTACAAATCTCTCATGCCGGAAGGCAATCCAATAAATTTAGCACCTTTAAACCATTGGCGCCTTCAGAAGTACAGCTCAAAAAGCTTGGACTTTTCGGGAAACCAAGAGCTATGTCAGAAAGGGATATAGAAAATGCAATTAAAGGATATATCAAAGCTGCCAAAATCGCCAAAGATGCAGGTTTTACGGGGATCCAGATCCAAGCAGCAAATGGCTATTTGATCAGTCAATTTCTTTCCCCTTTAACCAATCAAAGAACGGATGATTGGGGAGGAAGTATTTTCAACCGTAACAGAATACTGCTTTCCGTCATTCGTGAAATACGAAAGGTGGTCGGCCCTTTATTTCCAATTGCAGTAAAGTTGAATTCATCCGATTTCCAAAAGGGTGGATTTACTGAAGAGGAATCACTGGAAGTAATTAAGCTGCTTGACAAAGAAACTATTGACCTCTTGGAAATTTCTGGTGGAACTTATGAAAAAGTGGCGTTCTTTTTAATGAATGAGGATCATGTAAAGACAAGCACTCGACACCGAGAAGCCCCTCTAGGTGTAGTCGAAAAGTAATAGCACTGGGTGTAGTTTGCAACTACACTCCTGTCTGCCGATAGGCAGACAGGCAAATTCATCTTAGTTTATCATTAAACAATGATTTAATTTGAAAAATTAATCCTACCCAATTCGATTCGATTTTTCCCTATTACACTTTTCGCAAAGTAACTGGACATTTCTGTAGGTATTTGCCCCACCTTTTGAAAAAGGAATGATGTGGTCGAATTCTAACTTCTCATTTGAGCCACAAACCACACATTTCCCTTCATCTCTTCGCCAAACCCTATCCTGAATTTCTCTGGAAATCCTTCTATTCCCTTTATTTGATTTTTCATATTCTTCAATGGCCTTGATTTCCATTCCACTTGCCACAAAATTTAAAGCTTGAAAAAACGGCTGATTTTTTCTGAGCTTAAAAAATTCAAAAGGTGTTTCTTTGAATTGGTCGAGTAAAGGGTTTTGAATCTGAATCAATTCAAAAAATCTATTATGTGAATGAATAAGTTTCTGAATAAAGCCCTCTTCGATATCAGAATCCTTAAGGTTATATTTCTTTTTACAGTGATTACATCTAATGGTTATCACATTAGGAAGTATGTCCCAAATTGTAAATTCATCTTGATGACATTTTTTACATGGTGCAACCTGACGACTTAAAAAATCAATTTTGGAGATTAGATTCTTTCCAGAAAAATCAAATCTTGGTCTTTAAGTAAATCTTCATATTGAACTTTATTCCTTTTTTCCTCTAATGGTTTCTCAATTAATTGATACCATAACAACGCAGCAAAAGCCAAAAGAATCAATAAACCAACCAAAATCACACTAAATTCTAATTCTCCTTCAAACCCTATCATCTTGAAAAAATTTTTGAGACATATTATTAAATTATTTATTTATAATAAAGATTTTTGTTTAATTCTCCCCTTCTAAGATTAAAGAGAACCATTTCCTGTAATTTGCTAGAAACTGAAGAATATGAAGGTTTATAAAGCCAAAAAGACAGGATTTATCAATTTTTTACTGATCGGTTCGGTGATTTTGCCGATAGCTATTTTCCTACTTGATCAGAATACTTTTTCAGAGAAGCCCTTTATTCTTTTACCATTATTGAGTCCAATGATTTTAATCCTTTGGATCTATTTTGACACTTCCTATAAAATTGAAAATGAGGATTTGATTTATCGCTCTGGATTCCTTCGGGGTAGAATTGGGATTTCGACTATCCAGGAAATACAAAAAGGAAAAACCAAGTGGAGCGGAGTAAAACCTGCCCTAGCGGCAAAAGGTCTGATTATTAAGTTCAATAGATATGATGAAATCTATATCGCGCCAGAAAGTAATGAGAAACTTGTTTCGGATTTATTGAAAATAAATGCTGGAATTAAAATAATCGAGTAATAGCTCAGTATGAGGTGTAGCCACCTATTCTTACCTAAAGCGATTGTTAATCAATAGGTTTGAGCCGACAACAGTCACTATCAGTCCCACGAATGTCACTATCACAAAAATCCCAATACTTAACTGCGGATTTTCAAGCCAAATAGATACTGGATATCCTAAAAGCACGATACCGCCCATTAAACAAAAAAGAAGAGAGGCAAAGAAGGGCAAATTGTTTTTCTCGGCAGTTTCCCTTTCTCTGTTCGACAACCTTCCGTATCCTGCTAGAATAGTTGGATACTTTCTTACCACAAGACCAATAATCAAATACAAGGTTCCTAAAATTATAACTGCCATAATTCCTATTGTTTAAATTGGTAAAGCTTCGGAATATACCAAACTACAAGAGTAATTCAAACTTTTTAGTTGAATGAATTTATACCACCCAGAGAAGTTAGTTTGTACGTTGATACAAAGTGTTTTTGAATTCCTCACTTCCGCTAAGAATTAGAATTGGGTGGATAAAAACTTCTACTATTTATTTAAACCTTTTTTCAGGATTTCTGTAAATGGTATTATGAAGGTTTTAGTGATACTTTTTTCTTATTGATACCTGTGGGACTTTTTGCACAGTCCGTCATGATTTATCCTGATGGAACACATTCGGTGGTTCATGATCATGGGATCCATAAAGTAATTGTCAATCCTGATGGAACTCATGCTGTTGTAGTGGACTTAGGCACAAACAACATCTTGGTAAATCCTGACGGTACTCACTCTCAGATTATTGATCATAGAAACTCTAATATCATTGTAAATTCAAATGGAACTCATTCCATCCTTGCTAAACGAGGAAATTTTCAACAGGTGTTGGTTCGCTCAAATTATGCATTTCAACCGATTACCCTTAAAAAGCGCGGAGGCAAAATGGTAATCCTGCCAGATGGCTCTGTGATTCATTTTGAGAAAGTGAAAACAAAGAGAATGTCAAAAATAAAAACCATCAAACACCTGGATAAATGAGCAAAAAAAACATCAAACTCTTGACCCTTGTCTCATCCATTATTATTCTCAGCAATATCTTTTCAGCTTATATAAATGCATTTACAGAAGGGATTTTTAAATCGTATTTATTTCAAACCGAAAAAGCGGAGTTTGAATTTTGGACAATGCCTTCAAAAGGGAGAGATGTTGAAGTAATGGAAAGACATTTTGAAAGCTTCAAAAATGCGCACCCGGAATATTCAGACCTTAAACTGCATCGGACTTTTAAAAGAAATCCATTAAAGTTCTGGAATTGGTATGTCTACCTGACCAATGAGCAATACGACTACAAATACCAGGAAGAAATAAACAAATGACTGTAGTTGCACTTTTTTCAAGGTCTTCAAAATGGCATCACTATCCATATATCTGATGTACTTTTAAACTTAAAGGAATAAACGATGCCTAAATTCAAGATATATTAACCCAAATCTTTCTAAAGGTATGTGGACTTTTGAATTCCCCGAAGAAGTTGTCAATTTATCACAAGTCCCATTTCTGAGTAGTTTTTGTGTTTCCTTCTAAATTTGATAGCGTCCTTCAAAAGTGTGTTACCCCATCGGGAATTTCCACAGTTGTTGGTTTAGTGAAATTCAGAATATCAATCGATTACCATTCAAAAACGGGGCTGCAAATTGGTGATCTTGCCAGATGGCTCTCTGATTTATTTTGAGAAAGTGAAAAAAAGAGGAAAGTCAAACCAAATCAACCTTCGAGATTCTAAAAACATAAAAGGTTGATTTCTGCCTCGGCTTGTGTCTTCACAAGCTAGTAGTTCCTTCTATTTGTGAAGATACCTAGTTAGTGCGAACAAGAACTAAATCTTATATCCTACATCCTAATTCCTCTCCCCTGTTGCGCCTTGAAAGGGTTCTGCGTATTGTTTTTATTATCATCTATTTATCATACTTTTTAGATTTCTATGAAACACGTTAACCTTTTGCCCGGGCTGGTTTTACTCTTTGTTCTAGCTTTTATTTTGGCAGGCTGCTCCAATCTAGAAGATGAAAAATTGGAGGCTTTTAACAATCAAGTTGCCGGTATAAAAATCACTGCCTATGACTCGATATTCTCCACAACCTTCAAAAAACAAACTTTGAAGATTTTCCCTCAATTTTTAAATGGCATAGATGAAGAAGTGACTTTGGAAGAACTCCCCAATCAGGTGATTTATATCAATGATAAAGTCAGCAAGGATCTGGTTATAGACACCAGTGAAGAGACTGAATATTCGGTTTATATGAAAGTAGGCGGTGTTAAAAGCAATTCTCTTCGGATAAAAGTCATGGATGTAAATACCCGAACCTATATTTCAAGAATAGAAATCTCGCCGGGAGATTCTACATTTTCGCCTTATGCCATTTCTGGCATTTCCAGAATTGATTTGAAGCCAAGGATCTATAATTACAAGGAAAGAGAATTCGAGCCAGGCTATTATCCCAATTATTCTGTTTGGTTTGACGGTGTAGAATATCCCAACCCGAATGATATCCTTGTCAGCCGGACAGGCAATATCCCCTATTATGTTGTTTCGGGAGACAAGAAATCTGAGGTTCAATTTATTTTTTCCAGAGAAAAGCCTGATTTGTCACCTGTCTATAGCCTACCAATTATTTTTCATTTAGTGGAAGGTCCACAAGGAAGAAGAGTTACCTCAGGAGAAATTCCTGGTATTTTAGAAAAGACAAACGAACAATTTAGAAATGAACAAAGTCTTTTCAGACAAAGCCATAATTCATTCGATTCCGGAATTCAATTCACCTTGGCACTTAAAGATACTCTTGGCAACTTACTGAACGAACCCGGCACTCACAGGATTGAAACCGATGAAACTGTATTTCGATATAATACCGAACAAACCGATAAATTCATTTTTGAGCATCTTTGGGATCCAGAAAAGTACATCAATGTTTTCATCTTGGAACTGACTGGGGCCGGAGGTTTTGCCAATTTTCCCAGAGAATATCCAGCCGATCAAATCCCTCCTCTAAACTTTAATTATGCAGTTGTTGTGGGGATGTCCTCTTATCGAAACTCTACCACTTTAACCCATGAATTGGGTCATTTATTTGGTCTCCCCACATATTTCATAACAACGAATACGAACCTTGTAAAGATGGGGATGGAATACCTGACACGGAATCATACCTGAAAAAAGGCGATATCTTGGCCTCCAATCAAGACATTTATTGCAACGACATTCCATTCTACTCCACTAATTATATGGACTATATCGGGGTAAAGAATAGCTTCACATTGGATCAAGTCCTCAAGATGAGAGAAGTGGTATCCAAAAATATTTATTTACCTGCCATAGATTCCAAGGGAAGATTAGAACAAGGTCCCTTTGTAAAAGGAACCCTGGATTTGAGTATTAAAGCAATTCAATAGGGCTGAGATTTTTGAGATTTTCGAAGTATGTGTCTTCACTAGCCGATTATAAGGATAATTCTTGATGACATAAACCGGGACGAAAAATTAAGACATATAAAAACCTTCGAGGTTTTAAAAACCTCAAAGGTGGATTTCTATTTTCTGCCCCGGCTCGTGTCTTCACGAGCCGTTTCAATCTTAAGTTGGTGAAGACACCAACTCCGGCAAGGGTCGAGATGGGTTACTTTTCAGACTTCTTATTTTAGCTTTCTGACTTTAGATTGCCACAACTCGTACCTCGTCTCGCCCGCCTCCCGGAGAGCAGGCAATGACGGTACCCTTCAAATTACTCGCTCTTTAATGAGTTCACAGGATTGGCCGTAGCCGCTTTAATGGATTGATAACTGGTGGTCAACAAGGCAATCACCACTGCAAAGAGTCCTGCACCCAGGAATACCTGCCATCCCAAATCTTGTTTAAACTGATAATCTTCCAGCCATTTTTTCATCGCATACCAGGCCACGGGTGAAGCAATCAAGAATGCGATCAAAACCAGTTTGGCAAACTCTTTCGACAGTAAAACGATGATGCTTCCAATGCTTGAACCCAATACTTTTCGGATACCAATCTCTTTGGTTCGCTGCTCTGCAGTAAATGCCGTCAAGGCAAACAGGCCCAAGCAGGCTATCACAATGGCAAATCCTGCAAATATGCCAAAGACCTTTCCAAGTCGTGTTTCTGCTGCATACATTTTCCCAAAACGATCATCTAAAAAGGAATAAGTGAAAGGTTGCCCTGGTGCAAATTCATTCCACTTCGCTTCCACAAATTCAATTACCTGATCCGTATCATTGGCATTGAAACGGAAAGAGGCAATCCCTTGAGGTCTTTTGCTCAAGAATATCATCAAAGATCCAATGTTCTCTTTCAGAGATTCGAAGTGGAAATTCTTCACGATGCCTACCACCGTTTTGCTTTCCAATTCTTCCATATTCATCGTTTCATTGTCTCCGGCCAAAGTGTAGATTTTTTGTCCGATTGGATCACCCGTAAAGTCGAATTGCTTTACCGCCGATTCATTTAGGATCACTGCACTTGAATCAGAGGGGAAATCCATGGAAAAATCCCTGCCTTCTACAATTTCCATCCCCATGGTATTCACGTAATCGTAGTCCACCCGCCAGTTTTGAAGGCTGACAAGATTTTCTGTTTGCTTGGGATCTTTTCCTTCCGCCCACCAAGGTGTATCAGACCGCCAGGTACCAGAAACTGGTAAGTAACCTGTGATTGTACCGGATTCCATCATGCTGTTTGATAAAATCTCCCGCTTAAACGCTTCTGCCTGATCTCCCAAAGCATAAACATCATCGATGGTAATGACTTGATCTTTACTGAAACCAATCTTTTTGTTTTGGATATAGTTCAGCTGGTTGAATACTGCGATGGTTGCAATGATCAGAATAATGGAAATCGAAAACTGGAATACCACCAACGAGCTTCGTATCATCCCACTTTTCATTCCAGAAGCCACCTTTCCTTTTAGAATACTCACTGGTTTAAATCCGGATAAGAAAAATGAAGGATAGGTTCCAGCAAGAATACCTGTGCCGATGGCTCCTAAAATTAAGATCATATAAAACGTCAATTGTGAAAAAGGAATGCCCAAGGTTCTCCCTGCCAAATCATTGAAAACTGGTAACAAAAAGGCTACCAATGGAATAGCAATCAAAAATGAGATGACACTTAGCAAAATAGACTCCATCAAGAACTGTCGGATCAAATGAGACCTGTAAGATCCCATCACCTTTCGAATACCTACCTCCTTAGCTCGGTTGGAAGATCTTGCTGTGGATAAGTTCATAAAATTGATATAGGCAATGACCAAGATAAATAGTGCAATTGCCACAAAAAGATAGACATAAGTAATGTTGAAATTCGGCTCAAACTCACCCATCAAATCACTTTTCAAGTGGATATCCAATAAGGGTTGCAGGACGTATTCCATTTTTCCCCCATCGGCAAGCATAGCATCCATTGTCGTACCTTCCCCAAATATTTTACCCAATTCAGGTTCGATATTCTTTTTGATCAGTGATTTCATCTTTAGATTCAGGTCCTGTGGATCTGCCCCTTCCCTGAGCTTCAAATAGGTTTGGAAATTATTGCTTAACCAAGAGGTGGTTTGCGCTTCCTCCAAACCTTCCATAGAAAGTAAGAAGTCAAAATGAAAGTGGCTATTTTGAGGGATATTCTCATAGACACCCGTGATTCGAAAATCATTGTCATTGTCTAAAATCAAGGATTTCCCTAAAGCACTTTCTCCAGGAAAATACTTCTCAGCAATGCTTTTGCTAATAGCCATAGTGTTGGGCTCAGCAAGAACCCCTTCTGGATTTCCCTCTAAGAGTGGCGTTCCGAAGACATTAAAAAAATCTTTGCCCGCCCAAATCACATTATTTTCTTTGATGTTCTGATCTACTTTTTGACCAGATAGGAACCTCGCTGTCTAAATTTAACCGCGTATTCCACCTCTGGGAACTCAGCTGGAAGTGCTTCTGCCATTGGGGCCGGAGCCTGGGTCATATTCCAATGGTTCCCCCCAAAAATAATTTCTGAATGAATTCTGTAAATCTGATTCGCATCTTTGAAATGCTTGTCGTAAGAGAGTTCATTGATGACAAAAAGTGAGATGATCATACAGACTGCCACCCCAACGGATAAACCCAAGATGTTGATAAAGGTGTAGAACTTATGCTTTTTTAAGTTCCTAATGGCGATTTTGAAGTAGTTCTCAAACATAATAGTGCTGGATTGGGTTGGTCAAAATTCTGGAACGCAGGCTCCTACATCTGTTAGATGAGTTGTACGTGAAACAGGTTTCACTTAATATTCATTTTGGATTGATTTTCTCTATTTCAAAGGATTCAGATTCTTGAAGTATCATTTCATTTGTCCAACACAGATTCTGAAATCGCTTACCCATATCATAAATCTTAAATCCCCTTACTCACTTCGAAGGGAATTGACCGGATTGGCAGAAGCTGCTTTGAAAGCCTGGTAGCCTACCGTAATCAGGGAAATCACAATCAATAACACCCCTGATCCTGCGAAAATCCACCAACTCAAATCTGTTTGGTAGGCATAGCTTTGCAGCCAATTATTGGCAAAATACCAAGCAATGGGAACAGCGATGATGATCGAAACCATAATTAGAGCAACAAAGTCTTTGGAAACCAAAGTCAATACGCTCATCAAGGAAGCTCCCATAACTTTCCGTACACCGATTTCTTTTTGCGCTTTTCGGCAGTAAAGGCAGCCAATCCAAATAGTCCCAAACAAGAGAGGAAAATGGCCGTAGTACCAAAATATTTCGCGAGTTTCGAAGCTCTTTGTTCAGAAGCATACAAGGACTGATAATCCTCATCCATGAATGAATAGTTCAAAGGTTGTCCCGTGAATCTCTCATAAATCTCTGATATTCCTGCAATACTGGCTTGCTGGTCATCAGACTCAATTCTTACCATCACTTTTTGAGCAAATGCGGGGTCGTATTTCAGAAATGCAGGTTTGACTGTTTCTTTTAAGGACTCAAAATGAAAGTCTTTGACTACCCCGATTACTTCTTTGTCTTCTCCCCAAAGATTCACGATTTGACCTACCGGGTTCTGAAAACCGATCGTTCGGACGGCTGCTTCATTTAGAATGATCTTGTTATCCTCTTCTCCGAATTCGGGAGAAAAAGCACGTCCTTCAGCCATTTCAAAACCCATGGTTTCGATCAAGCCCATATTCACAGTAATATTTTCAAACTTCACTTGTTCCTCAGGATCTTTTCCCTCCCAAGTCAATCCGATCGTAGAACTGGCAAGCCCAACCAATGGATGGGATAGACTTGAGGCATTGCTTACCCCAGGAACTTTCTTGGTTTCTTCGAGGTAGGTAGCCAATTGATTTGGAGCAATTCCAGAAGCATTCAGTTCCAGTAATTGTGCTTGATTGTATCCTAAATTTTGATTTTGGATAAAGTTCATCTGCTTACTCAATACGGTTATACCAATAATGAGCAAAAGCGAGATGGAAAACTGAAATACGACCAATCCCTTTCTTGCCAAAAGTTCTCCAAAACTTCCTTTGAGATTGGATTTCATCACCTCTACCGGTTTAAACTTGGAGAGGTATATAGCCGGGTAAATTCCTGCTAATAATCCTGTAATCAACCAAACACCAACTATAATGAATACAATATCTGGCTGAAATGTAAGGCCAAGTGACTTAGAGGTAACTTGATTAAAAAATGGTTGTAATAGAAAGGAAACCAAGATCGCTAAAACAACGGCAAAAAAGGTCAGAACTAATGATTCTGTAATAAACTGGGTAAATAATCCTCCACGACTGGCCCCCATAGATTTCTTCACACCTATTTCCTTTAACCTGCTCATGGATCTGGCCGTGGTTAAATTCATGAAATTGATGCAGGCAATGATTAGGATGAATATAGCGATGACGGAAAAGATCTTTACATAGCTGATTCTTCCTCCAGCAACTTTTCCATCCTCATAGGTACCGTACAAGTAGGTATCTCCAAAAGGTTGTACAAAAACAGAAACATTGGATTCAGCCTCCTTGTTTTTTATGAAATCGGCAACCTGCTCATTGAAGGAAGCTACATCTGTTCCTGCTTTCAATAACACAGTGGCAGTTGCATTGAAATTATCCCAATGCACACCTTCGCCAAGCATTTGTTTGAAATATGGAAAAGCCAATAAATATTCAGGCTTAACCAGATCAAGTTTCCCAAAGTCCTTATAAACTCCGGTCACTTCTACCTCATTCTTAAAATCAAATACCTGCCATTTCAATGACTTCCCTAAAGCGAGCTGTGGACTACCAAAAAGTTTATTTGCAAAGGTTTCTGAAATGACCACAGAATTAATATCTGTTAGGGCTTTTTCTGGATTTCCTGCCAAAAAATCTACATCGAAAATCTGGAAATATTCTTGATCCACGAAATAGCCATCCCCTTCCATCTTTGTATTTCCCTGCTCAAAGGCCACTCCTTCGATAAAAGGAGAAAATGCAGTTGCTTTATCCACCTGAGACAATTCAGCTTTCATTGCCTCTGCCATTTCCGCAGGAGTATAAGGAATAGTGACAATTCCAGTAGAATTATCATGATTCGTCATCACGGTGTAAATCTGATCTATTTGGGTATGATAACGATTGACACTCAATTCATCCTTCACCCAAAGCAATATGAGAATGACCGTGGTAAGACCTACAGTCAACCCAAAAAGATTGATGGCAAAAATATGCTTGGACTTCATGAAGCTTCGGAAGGCCAATAGGATTTGATGACGTAGCATGGAGTAGTTGGGGTTAAGAGGTTTGGAAGTGGGTAGTTGGAGGTTTGGAAGTGGGAAGTTGGAGGCTAGAAGGTTTAGAAATTGGAGGTTATTTAGAAGGTGGATTTAAGGTATTTCTAAATGCAGCAATGCTATTCATCAAGTCAAAAGCTTGTTTATAGCTACTTTGAAAGGTTTCTTCATCTATATATCCACGCAGTTTTGCTTTATGAAGACAGGTTACTACTTCAGCAAGGGAGCGTAAAGAATATCCAACAAATTTTCTGAATTCAGCTTGACAATTACCTGTTGATCCTTCGGCAATATTCAAGGCAAAGCACACTAAATCTCATTCATCACATCTTCTGCAATCTCTAAATCTCGAACATCCCGACTTCCCACTTCCCACTTCCAACTAACTAAACATGAAACTGCTCACGAATATTTTCAGTCACCACCTTACCGTCGAACAAGTTGATCGTTCTGTGGGCATAGTTGGCATCATGTGGAGAGTGAGTTACCATCACGATGGTAGTTCCTTCGTTGTTTAGCTCTTCCAAGAGGCGCATTACTTCTTCACCATTGGTAGAGTCCAAGTTACCTGTAGGCTCATCGGCAAGAATTACAGAAGGCTTTGCGACAATAGCTCTGGCAATCGCCACACGTTGTTGCTGACCACCGGAAAGTTGCTGTGGGAAGTGATTTCGACGGTGCATGATGTTCATCCTTGTCAATACTTCTTCCACCCTGGTTTTGCGCTCATCAGCAGGAATTTTCAAATACAATAGAGGTAGCTCTACGTTTTCAAAAACTGTCAGTTCATCGATCAGGTTAAAGCTCTGAAACACGAATCCGATATTTCCTTTTCTCAAGGAAGAGCGTTGCCTTTCAGAAAACTTGGCCACTTCCTGATCCAAGAAATAATATTCACCGGCATCAGGGTTATCCAATAAACCAAGAATATTTAAAAGAGTGGACTTACCACAACCGGATGGTCCCATGATTGCGACAAATTCCCCTTTTTTAATTTCGATTTGAATACTATCCAAAGCGGTAGTTTCTACCTCCTCTGTAGCATACATTTTCCTAAGATTGACGGTTTTGATGACGTTTTCCATATGGTGTTGTTATTGCCCGATGTCCGAAGTCGTTATTCCGATCCGGCTCAATCAGTGGTTTTAGTATTTATTTTATTTTTTGACTTTATTATTTCTATCCTAATTATTAGATGACAAGAATCCGATTTTGGTTGCATGGGTTTCCTTTTTATACCTGACACCCCAATTCATTCTTCTCCATTCCAATTTCTATTTCAACTCCAGCACCTCATTATCCCCAAAATTCTCATAGCCAGAAACAATGACTCTTTCTCCCTCTACCAAACCTTCCAGTACCTCATAATATTCAGGATTCTTTCTTCCCAAACGGATATTTCTTTTCTCTGCATTTCCAGCTGAGTTCAAGACAAACACCCAATTTCCTCCGGTATCTTTAAAGAAGCCTCCTGTTGGTAGCAATAAGCTTTGCTCGCTATCACCTAACTCCAACCTGATCCGAACACTTTGACCACGTCTGATCCCTTGTGGACTTTCTCCTGTAAACTTCATATCCACCTCGAATCGACCATTGGTAATGGTTGGATAGATTTTCATAATCTCCAATTCATGGTCTACACCACTTAAGGTGAATTTACCTCTCAACCCTTGTCCAATTCTTGGTAGGTATAATTCATCGATCGGAACTCTCACTTTGAACTCATCCAACACATCGATTTGCCCGTATCGCTCTCCAGAGTTAATGGCTTGTCCTACTTCAATCTGCTCCATGGCCAACTGTCCAGCTATAGGAGCCTTGATGACCAGGTTATCTAAAATCTGACCTACTCCATTCAGTGAAGCATTCATTCTGCTTTCTGACTGCCTAAGCTGCGCGAGCTGATAGGCTCTGGCAATGGAATCACTTTTATAGGATGCATAAGTCAACTCCTTACGCTTCAGGTTATATTCGTATTGCTCGGCTACTTCTTCGAATTCACGGTCTGAAACCAGGTTTTTCTCATGAAGCTCCTTGAATCTTTTATATTGAGGCTCCAGCAAACTGATCTGATAATCAATTTCAGCCAATTGACCTTGTTGACTCAAATCATTTTGATCTAAAAAGAGACGTGTTTGACGCAGGTTATTTATTTGTTCGTACAACATCGTTTCACGCTGCATGACATCTAATTGTAGATTGGAATTGGCCATGATCAAAATCGTATCACCCACATCCACCAAGGCTCCGGACTCCCGGACAATTTCAGCAACCATCCCGCCTTCTACCGCATCCAGGAAAAAGTCTGTGCAGGTTCAATTTGGCCAGAGACCAAAATATAATCTGTAAACTCTCCTTTACTTACCGTAGCAATACTTAACCGATCTCGCTCTACATTCATGGTGGAACGGTGATCCGCAAAGCCTATTTGATAAATAATTCCGATGAGCAATGCTGCTCCTCCGACAATCCATGCAATCCTCCTGGGCGTCCAGGTCTTCTTTTGTATTTTTCTATCCATTGTGTGTATCTGCCATTTTCGGCTATACCCTTTATGCCAAATGGTATGCCATCAAAAAAACATCGTTCTCAGGCTTAAAATGGAGGTTTCACCTTTTTCGCATTTGGATCTCCCGAACATTTTTGTTCGCAGGCGAACAAAACTCATTCAACTTTCTTATTTTTATCAAGAGCAGATCACTGGCCCAAAAAGATTTAAAATGGCCTAATTTCCATAATAGGGCTGGATTTGATTTTAAATTAATTGAAATGTAGAATTCGGTATGCTTTTGGAACACTACAGTGCAGTTATTTGAATATGGCGAAAGCCTACACCTGATTCTTTTAAACCCAACAGATAGATGAGTGAGCAAAAAATTGGTAAAATTCTCATTATTGATGACAATGAAGACCTACTAAAAGCTGCCAAGATTTTTCTAAAAAGACATTTTGCGCAAGTAGATACTGAAACCAACCCTGACCTACTTCCTATTTTGACTCACAATGAGCAATATGATGTAATCATGCTGGATATGAACTTTACCAAAGATGTGAGTTCAGGGCAGGAAGGTTTTTATTGGCTTGACCGAATCTTGGAGCTGGACCCTTCCGCTGTGGTGGTCTTGATTACTGCCTATGGAGATGTCAACCTTGCTGTAAGAGCGATCAAGGAAGGAGCCACTGATTTCGTCTTGAAGCCTTGGGAAAATGAACGCTTATTGGCCACATTGAATTCTGCATTGAAACTAAGACAGAAAAAACTGGAGGTAGATTTACTGAAAGACCAGAAGCAAACGCTTCAAGCGGATATGGACCGCAAGTTCAGCGAAATCATCGGTCAAAGTGCGGTCATGCAAAAAGTCTATGAAACCATAGAGAGGGTAGCTTCAACCGATGCCAATGTTTTGATCTTAGGCGAAAACGGGACAGGAAAAGAATTGATCGCCAGAGCGATCCATAGACATAGTAGAAGAAATAAAGAGGCTTTTGTAGGAGTGGATCTTGGATCCATCACTCAATCACTTTTTGAATCTGAATTGTTCGGTCATAAAAAAGGGTCCTTTACGGATGCCAAAGAAGATAGGGCTGGAAGGTTTGAACAAGCACATAAAGGCACCCTCTTTCTGGATGAAATCGGAAACTTACCTCTTCCACTTCAAGCTAAATTATTAGCAGCATTACAAAATCGGCAGGTTACCCGTGTGGGAGCAAACCGTGCCATTGATGTCAACATCCGGTTGATTTCAGCGACCAATATGCCGATCCACAACATGGTATATGATAATAGTTTCCGACAAGATTTATTATACCGGATCAATACGATTGAAATCCAGCTTCCTCCTTTACGGGAGCGAGATGACGATATCATGTTGCTGGCCAATCACTTTATCGCTTTCTATGCCAAGAAATACAATAAGGATGTCAGAAAAGCTTCAGAACCTTTGATCAAACGGATGATGAAGTACCATTGGCCTGGAAACATCCGTGAACTTCAACATAGCATTGAAAGGGCAGTAATTATGAGTAATCATAATGTGCTTCAGCCAGAAGATCTCTTCCTTCAAAAAATGCAGCAACCGGAGAGCAAGGATGAATCGGTGAGTTTAGAGCACTTAAATATTGAAGACGTAGAACGGATTTTAATTCGTAAAGCCCTTCAGAAACATAACGGACATATCACTAGGGCCGCTGAGGAATTAGGATTGACCCGCTCCTCACTTTATCGCAGACTGGAAAAATATGGTTTATAAGCGGTTTTCGATAGGTGTAGGGTTTAGGATTTTCCTGATTATTTTATGCCTATACTTAGGTTTGTGGCTTTATTATAGGCAAGATTTATGGCTTGCTCCAGGGATTCTAGGGTTGATTGCTTTGATCCAAATAGGCGAATTGATTTACTATGTCAACTCGGTCAATCATAAGCTTGCCCGATTTCTAGACTCCATTCGTTTTACTGATTTCTCCAGCTCCTTTACCTCTGATAGCCAAATGGGAGGTTCCTTTAGAGAAGTGAACATGGCATTCAATGAAGTCATGAACGTCTTCAAACAAACCAGGGCTGAAAAGGAGGAACAAATGCTGTTTCTCCAAGTGATTATCCAGCATATCAACTCAGGGATCATCTCTTTCAATTCTGAAGGAAAAATCGGGGTGATCAATAATGCCGCCAAGCACTTATTACAAATCCCTCAGTTTCGAGATATTTCTGATTTAGGAAAGCTCTCTACTTCTTTATTGGAACAGGTTATGGAAATGAAACCTGGTCAGCGAATCTCGTATCGGGTCAATCCAAACCTGCACTTGATCATTCAGTCCACTTCCTTAAAAATGGGAGGTCAAAGTTGGACGTTGCTCTCGCTACAAAACATTAATGCGGAACTTCAATCCAACGAATTGGAAGCTTGGCAAAATCTTACCAAAGTGCTGAGACATGAAATCATGAATTCCATCACCCCTATTTCAAGTTTGGTAGATTCGTTGAGCACTATTTTAGAAGAAGACTCCTATGTACAAAAAGAAGGGTTCTTGATCAAGAAAGACGGCTATCAAGACATACAGGAAGGATTGGAAACCATCGCCAACCGAAGCAAGGGTCTGGTAGCTTTTGTCAATGCCTATCGGGATTATACCAACATCCCTACTCCTAAAAAGGAGCTGATTTCTGTTAAATCATTGTTTGAAAATGTCCTGATTCTAATGAAAGAGGACTTGAAAGTATCTGAGGTAAAAATTGTGACAGACATCATGCCGGAGGATCTTGAAATCAATTGTGATCCAGATCTAATTGCGATGATTTTGATTAACCTCGTAAAGAATGCCAGTGAGTCTTTACAAAATCAAGTAGAACGAACCATTTGGCTGTCCGCATTATCACAAGGCGATATGGGAATTCTGATCCGCGTGGAAGATCATGGTCCAGGAATCATACCGGAGGCCCTCGAACGAATATTTGTTCCTTTCTATACCACTAAAAAAACAGGATCAGGGATCGGTTTGGCAATTTCAAGGCAAATCATGAACCTTCATAGAGGAAGTTTACAAGTGACTTCCATCCTCAATGAAAAGACGGTCTTCACCTTAAATTTCAGATAACTATCGGTTATATAAGGAGGAATAATAATCGGTATAGTAGTTATATACATCGGGGGTCTGTCGATACAGATCCCTCAATCTTTTGAAAACAAAAATAGACTGAGCGATCAATTCTTTTTCATTAGTCACCTCAACGGAAGCTACCCCTCTATTTTCTACACTGAACAAAAGTCCAGAAGGACCGATGATATCATAGCCTTCCTTTTTCTTCTTCTTTTCAAAATTTAAAACCTCCCCATCTGTAAAAGTCAAGTTTGCCAATTGGAAGCTATTCAGACTTTTGCCTTCTGCCAACACCTTATCGGACTCCAAATCGATGATTTTACATTTTTTACTGCTATTATTCAGCAATATTCGGTAATATCTTGACCCTACTTTTAGATCTGCATATTCCAGACTTTTTCAACTCCTAGATTTGCTATTTCTTTGCCCTCTGAGACCAAAGGAATATTGATTTTTGGTAATTCCCAACTGGATTCTTGGGCATTGGTTGAAATAACACTACCTATCAAAAGGGCAATTAGTAAGAATGACGTTTTCATGGGAAGGAGTTTATGGTGAACAAGTAATTGATACGCTTTTCCTCCCTCCTAAGTTTTTACGCAAGAGGCAGTACTTATCTTTTCTTTTTAAAAATACCTTAGTAGACAACACCACTCTCAAAAATTACCCTGTACTGGGTATTTTATTGTAGTTCAAGTATTTGTAACTTATATACAAAAAAGAGGATATGGAAGAAAATATCATCACCCAAACCCAAATAGCTTTTCACAATTTGAATGGACTCATCAATGGTATTGCCATGGATGGGCATATTACAAAAAGCGAATTCGATGCACTCAAATCCTGGTGCCAAACCCATGACGGTTTATGCTCTATAGATCCTTTCAAGGATTTTCATGAAGAGGTAAAAGAAAAAATCAGAAGTGGGGTCCTGGGCTCAGAAGAAATAATCGAACTGCAACAAATAATTGCGAAATATTCTCCCTTGTTTGAAGAAAAGGATCAAATCAAAGCTGATCTACACTTTTTACAAGGGGTTTGTTATGGAATCATGGCAGATGGAGACATTAACAAATATGAGTTAAACCTGCTTCAAAAATGGTTAACTGACCACGATCACTTGAAAGACACCTACCCATTTAATGAAATTACTGCTGTGGTAAAAAAGGCCATCGATGCAGGTAAAATAGAACAGGAGGAATACAAGTACCTCACCAAGTATTTCTTGGAGTTCCTGAAGATTGATTGATTATTTTAGAATGCACAAAATTGTCCCATTGAAAGCTTGTTTAGAATTAGCCTTCAACGGGACAGTTAGTTTTTATCTCTTAAATTGAATGGAATACATATTTAAAGTGGACCAAATCGATATTCCAGAATCAGTACGTAAAACCAGGTAAATATCGGTCTGTTCCGTCATTTTTGAAATTGGAATTTCTACGGTTAGGAACTGCTTGTCTTTTGGTTTTTGAGAATTGTCCAGCAACTTGGATTCACCAATAAGCGCTCCATCTACACTTCCTGCTCGTACTTCCAATTTACCTGAAATACTTCCTGGCTCTACCTCCATTTCCAAGGAGGAAATACCACTCAGGTCCAATTGATCAAATTTAATGTAAGCTCCTTTTTCAGTAAACTTTACAAAATGAGAGTTATTCTCATTGGATTTGGCTACATGTACGAATTCATCCGCACGGGTAGGTGATAGGGTTGGGCTTCTTAATACCAGTTGTTTGGTAGACTTTAAAGGTTCAATACCATTGGCTCCTTGGTCTTCATAAGATGCCTGAATCAAATAATAGGATTCACCTGAACTGGACTGATCCAACTGATAGTTTCCTGCCAAAGGAAGTGTTCTTTCTTTGAGGGATGGGTCAGCGATGGCCAATATAAAATCCACCATCTCTTCAATCTCACCTTTATCCAGGTGGACGTGACCAGGCATTTCGGTATCTCCCCAAACTCCTGCTCCTCCCTTGGTTACTTTATCCACCAAATAGGCTTTTGCACCTGGATCTTTTAAATACTTCTTGGACACTTCGGTGTAACTTGGACCAACTGACTTATCGGCAATGCCATGACAGCCTTTACAGCCAGATTGATTGATCAATGTCTCCCCTAAACTAAGCACTTCTTCTTGGTGACCTGTTTGAATGAGATCATAGCCTCCTTCCATAAAATCAATGCTGAATTCAATTTCAGAATCATTGATTTCTGCATCTTCTCGATCTGAAACCATTACCTCATAGGAGACTTGGTCACCCGTAAAATAAAAGCTTTGGTTCCCATTCCATTGGATATCCACCACTGGTGCTTCATTCCCCACTAAGATCTCCATAGTTTTTTCAGCTGTGGCTCCTGAGTCATCAGTTACGGTTAAGGTAACTGGGTAAAAGCCTGCCTTTTCAAAGGTAAAACTTGGATTTCTCTCTTTCGAACTTCCTGCACCTCCAAACTCCCATTGATACCTTAGCTCATCACCCTCATCAAAATCCTGAGTCCCTTCCGAAGAAAACTGAACCTGCAAGGGCGCTGCTCCAATTCTTTGATCCGCACTTAGCAGAACCGAAGGCTTCCGGTTTCCTGCAGAAAATTCTATTCGATACAATCCAGAATTATCATTTTGGGAACGCCAGAAGGTTCCATATTCCAAAATATACAAAGCTCCATCTGGGCCATATTGCATGTCCATGGGCTTGTCAAAATTGGTAGATGGCATAAACTGCTCTAAGGTATCCAATTCATTCTCTTCGGTAAGACTGACCATGAAAATCCAATTTCTCATCCAATCATAGAAAATGGACTTTCCATTGAAATAACCTGGAAACCGAACTTCAGAATCCCGGTAATCCTCTCGGTAATAAACCGGTCCAGCCATCGCATTCCTCCCTCCTGTTCCTAGCATCGGAAATTCCTCAGACTCATCATAAGGATACCAGATCAAAGTTTTTGTGCCGGTGGCAACTGTTGAATTCCAGTATTTCTTGGAGAAGTATTGATTGGGGCATTGGGATCAAATTGGAATAAGGATTCACCTGTGGCGAAATCAAATTTCCAATAGGCTTTATTGTCCCCCACAAAATAAGGCCAACCATAAAACCCTGGTTTAGTTGCCAAATTATATTCATCGTGACCTTTGGGACCTCGGAGAGAATCACTTACCGCAGCATCTGGCCCCACTTCTCCCCAAAAGAGATTGTCATTATGCGGATCGATGGCAATTCGAAAAGGGTTTCGGTTTCCCATCACATAAATTTCCGGCCGAGTCCCTTCCATCCCTACCGGAAATAAATTTCCTTCAGGAATAGAATAAGTCCCATCGGGTTCTGGATGGATTCTCAAAATAGCCCCACGCAAATCATTGGTATTGCCTGAGGATCTTTGTGCGTCCACATTTTCATCTCTAAACTCACGCTCATCGATCGGATTATAATTACTGGACTCAAATGGTGTGGAATCGTCCCCAAGAGATAAAAACAAATTACCATGGCGATCAAATTCCAGGGAACCACCTGAATGGCAACAATCTCTGTAAATCGGGATATCCAACAATACCTTTTCGGAAGCCAGATCTACCAGATTATCTTTAAAATCAAATCTGGAAAGTCGATTGATTGAGGTATTTGGTGGAGCATAGTATAGGTAAATCCAATGGTTATTTTCAAAATCAGGATCTTTGGCCAACCCCATCAGCCCATCTTCCCGCTCGGGATAAACAGGTAAAAACCCTGCCTCCACTAATTCTCCGGTCTCATGTCGATAAAGTCTGATTTTCCCAGCCCGTTCTATTATCAAAACATCTAGATTATCGAGAACCTCAATTTCCATGGGTTCATTCAATTTCTCAACTAGGGTGACTTTTGTAAATCTACTTTCGTCAGGTTTGACAGTAGCAAATGGGTCTGAATCTTGTTCGGTACAACTGCTCAGGCAAACGCCTAAAACAGCCATGACCAACAACCATTTCTTCATAAATTCTATCCTTAATTTTTGGCAGTGCCCAAGATATAAAATTTAGTTTTCTATGAAATTACCGATGGTGGATTTCAGGACATTATTCATTGGACTCCTAAAAAAGTCCAATATCTACTCAATTTGTCATATAGAAGACACATCCACCTCCCTATTTATCCGTATTTTAAGCTAGCCATAAAAAACTTTATCTTTAAATCAGGAATACCAAAACACTAAGAGTGGATTGAAGGTTTTATCTTTTAATGGCTGATTCATTCGCCACTCATTAAACTATACAACAACCCATGAATTATTTTAAAAATATGTCTTCAAAACTATTGATTGCAGGATTCGCACTCATGGTGGCAGCCTGCGGAAATTCTCCAGCTGAAAAGAATGAAAATGGTAGTGCTGACATGGAAAAAGTAGCAGCTTATAAAGGAGATACCGAACTGGCGACCTTTGCAGGAGGCTGTTTCTGGTGTGTGGAAGCACCTTTTGAGGGGTTAGACGGAGTCATAGCAGTGACCTCTGGATATTCCGGTGGTAAGGAAAAGACCCACCTACGGTGAAGTAAGTAGTGGAGCAACTTCACATCGAGAATCTGTACAAATCACCTTTGACCCAGAAGTCATCAGTTACTCCGAACTGGTGGATATATTTTGGCAAACATTTGATCCTACTGATGTAGGAGGATCCTTTTACGATCGAGGTTCACAATATGAATCGGCCATTTTCTACCATGATGCCGAACAAAAGAAAGTAGCTGAAGAATCCAAAAAGCTGTTGGATGCCTCAGGAAAATTTGACAAACCTATCGCCACTCCTATTATCAAATACACGAATTTCTACCCAGCTGAGGAATACCATCAGGATTATTATAAAAAGAATCCTAAAGAGTATTATGCCTATAGAAACGGGAGCGGAAGGGATGCCTTTATCAAGGCTCACTGGCCAGAATTGTCAGAAAAAAATACCCAGCTCCCTCCAAATCTGAATTAAAAGCCAAACTGACGGACTTGCAGTACGAAGTCACCATGGAGGATGCCACTGAATACGCCTTCCAGAATGAGTATAACGGCAATAAAGAGCCTGGTATCTATGTGGATATTGTAACTGGAGCTCCCCTTTTCAGCTCAAAGGACAAATACGAATCTGGCTCCGGATGGCCAAGCTTCACGAAGCCTATTGATGCTAGGATCATTGATAAACCCATAGACAGATCCGCCGGGATGACCAGAGTAGAAGTCCGAAGCAAATTAGGTGACAGCCACATAGGACATGTGTTCTACGATGGACCAAACCCTACCAACCTACGTTATTGTATGAATTCAGCAGCGATGAAATTTATCCCAAAAAGCGAAATGGAAGCTGCGGGATATGGAGATTACTTATGGTTAGTAGATTAAAAAAACCACTTCTTTTAAGTGTTAAAGCCCAGATTAATCTGGGCTTTTAATTTTTTAGTAGGATCAATTTATTTATGCTAATTTTAGTTCATAATTGAGGGCAGGCTTTTTCAAATGCAACCAATGATTCGCCTAGGTATTTCCAATCCTAATTTTGATTAATTTTTAGCTATTGATTTTGAGGTATTGAAAAGAATTCAAAGCAAAAATCAGGGGAATTATAACTATTTTGAGAGAATTTGAAGGATTTGACAAGGAAGTTTCAAACAATTTTAAAATATTAATTCTTCATCCTTCAAATAGTTGTTTCTATTTCAGCAAAAACGTGGAAACTTTATAAAAACAAGATAACCGGCCTAATGAATTTTGACCTATTAATCGTTGATGACGATCCCCAATTTCAATTATTACATAGAAAATTAGCTGAAATAACTGAGTTTCATCTCAATCCCCATTGTGTTTCAAACGGGTTGGATGCGATTGAATATATAAAGTTGAAAAGCGCAGAACCCAAAAAGAACCTGTTGATCTTTTTGGATATCTACATGGAAGGAATTGATGGATGGGGGTATTGGACTATTTGGAATCCTTGAACCTCCCCAAAAGATTCAAGGTGATTCTGATTTCTTCATCAGTCAATAGTGAGGATAAGAAAAAAGCCATTAAATATCACTCCGTGATCGAGTATATAGAAAAACCCCTGGCAACAGATTATTTAACCATGCTGAAAGACTGCTATTTATTCTAGATGGATTTTAGGGCAGGTAGCGCAATTCCTCCTAAGAATACTATGGTTCCAGTTTCAGGTCAAATGTGGTAATTAATCGAACTCCTGGGAAAAGTTGGAGGGGGAAAGATCAAATATTTGATTTTTGAATCAATAATTCTATTCCACTTTCTATATTTAATAAAACTTTTAAAATTTCATTATGAAGAAGTTCGCTTGGATTGCCGGTATCAGTGCATTGCTTATATTCTTACTCTTTTTTTGGTGGAAATTCTATTTTGTTTTCGGTGAAGGAGTCAAAGCTGGAAGTTTAAATTACTTCGTGAAAAAGGGGTCATCTTTAAAACCTTTGAAGGAAGAGTCGTTCAAGAGGGATTTCAAAGTCCCACCGCTGGAGGGTTGCAAAGTAATGAATTTAGATTCAGCGTGGTAAGTGATGAGGTTGCCAGCGAATTAGAAAGGGCTTCGGGAAAATTTGTGGAACTCCGATACAAAGAATATAATGGAATGCTTCCATGGAGAGGCACTAGTAATTTTGTGGTAACGGAAGTTTTGACGGTAAAGAAGCAGGCAAAACGGACGGATCCGCTTTGCCATTTGATCAATAATTAATGGGTCCAATAGTCGACTACTACCACTTTGGAGAGGCTATTACCTAACACTTCTCCAAAAGCTTTATGATCTGGATGCGGTAAATAAATAGCACGATCTTCTTCAGAGTGAAAAGTCAACGTAAATGCATGGGTCAACCCATCATTTAATCCTTCAGGGCTGTTGTTAATCCCCCATTCAAATCCTTTTATTTGTTCGATTTTATTTGGCAATGCAGCAAATGCATCAATTACCTCTTGAATTTTTTCAGGACTCGTTTCTTCTTTAAAACCAAACATCACTACATGCCTTAATACTGAATCCGGAGCAGTACTTTCCATTTCTATTTCTTTTATTTCTTCAACAATTTTTTCTCTTCTGTTTCTTGCGAACAAGCCCCTACCAAGGCCATTGCAATAACTAAAAGGACACTTTGATATAGTTTTTTCATAATCTGATGGTTTTTGACCCAATCTAGGCAGAAACTATAAATTTCTCCAACTCTTTGTCAAATCAGGTAAACAAAATCAGGCTAATTGAAGAAAATAAGCTATTTGACGAAAAGATTTTAAATTAAACGAAATTTTCGTAGACTTACGAAAATTAAATATTTAACCATGAACAATTCTACTCACCCTCTTCTATTTTGTCTTTTATTTGGGTTTTCACTCTTCAGCTGTACTTCAAAGACCGAATCTACAGTTGATCTGAATTACTCATTAGTGAAAGTGGATTCTTTCCAAGTAAATAACTTTACCAGAGTGAGCATCCGGGATTATAGCCATGAAGAAAACATCTATTTAGGCTACTCTGAAGTTGAAGACGATCTACTTGAAATTTCAGAAAACGGAGAAATTATCAAAAGAGTCAATAAAAAAGGAGATGGACCGGGAAAATATGGGAATTGGAATCCAGTTGGCTTAGCCTTTGGCCCCAATCAAGAACGAATTGTGGAGCTTCCCTTTCAAGTAATTTCTTACGACCCCAATTATGAGATTACCCATTCCCATCGTGTGTTATCTCCTTTGCCAATTAGAACGAATACTCCTTTGGGAAAAACTCCTTATTTTGTTTCTAATGACACCACTCATTTGTTGGTCGGCCCCAGCAATTACCTGACTGCCTCTCATTTGATTCGAAATCAAGAAGGAAAAGACACACTCAAAAACTTTTATCAATTAAACTTATTTACCGGTGAGACGAAAATGGTAGTCCCTTACGAAGCAACCTCGGTTTATGAGCAGACAGAAAATGTTTATAACGGGGTCATGGGGAAGACTTTTTCATTGACCATGACGCCAATGAATTGGTAGTAGCACAAGAACTGGATCCGGAAATCCTAGTGTATCAATTACCAGAATTCACGTTGAAAAACTCCATTCCTATCAACTATTCTGAATTTTTGACTTATAACCCTGTTCCCATAGGAGCGCCTTTTGACGATCCACAGGCAATTAACCTTGCAAGACTTTCAGGGAGAAACAGAAAACTGATTAACCTGGGGAACGGCTTTGTTCTGCTCCAGTATTTCACCGGGATTACTGAATCTGAATTCGAAAACCGGAATTCAGAAGAAAACCCTTATTCTGCGGTACAAGATGCATCTGAGCAAAGAATTCTTATTTTTAAAGACGGAAAACAATTGCCAGTAGAATTACCGGGAATTGAGGGGTGTTGGTCACTGCTCTCAAGGAGAATAAACTGTTAGTCCAAGAACCTGCAAACACCGAAATAGAAGAAGAGTTCACCAAATTCACCATCTACATATTACAAACCAATTAGCTATGAAAGTCGCATGTTTTAGTACCAAATCTTATGATCAAAAGAGTTTCGATATAAGGTTAACTAAACATGGACATCATTTCACCTATTTTGAGGCAAAACTGGATAAGCACACGGTAAATTTGGCAAAAGGGTACGATGCAGTTTGTGCATTTGTCAATGATCATCTCGATGCTCCCGTTTTGAACATGCTTCATGAGTTCGGAATCCAGGCGGTTGTACTCCGCTGTGCCGGATACAACCAAGTAGACTTGAAAACTGCCAAGGAGCTAAACTTGAAAATTTGTCGCGTTCCTGCGTATAGTCCGGAAGCAGTGGCCGAACATGCATTTGCCATGATTTTGACTTTAAGCAGAAAAACCCATAAAGCTTACAATAGGATCAGGGAAAACAATTATTCCCTGGAAGGTCTGGTAGGGTTTAATTTGCATGGGAAAGTCGTCAGCGTCATTGGAACCGGTGCCATCGGCACCGCTTTCTGTAAAATAGCGTTGGGCTTCGGCTGTGAGGTATTGGCGTATGACCTGATCGAAAACAAAGAGTTGAAGGCAATAGGAGTAAAATACCTGAACTTGGATGAGTTATTATCGCAAAGCCAGATCATTTCTCTCCATTGCCCTTTGACCCCAGGAACCAAGCACCTGATCAATAAAAAGACCATAGATCAAATGCCAAACGGCGTGATGATCATTAATACCAGCCGTGGGGCTCTGATTGAGACCAAATCCGTCATCAGAGCACTGAAATCCAAAAAGATAGGTTACTTGGGAATCGATGTTTACGAACAGGAGGAAGACTTATTTTTAGGAATTTATCCGAAGAGATATTGATGGACGAACAAATCGCCCGATTAATGACCTTCCCTAATGTGTTGATTACAGGTCACCAGGCATTTTTAACCCAAGAGGCATTGTCCCAGATTGCAAAAACCACCTTGCTCAACCTGGACGAGTTGGAACAGGGCAGTGAGCTGTCCAACGAAGTCACCTACTCTGAATAAATTGGTATCGCTAAAATGAAAACACCTGACCTCAAGAGAAGCCAGGTGTTTTTGTATCAAAAAGTAAATAGATCGGGTTGCCCCGTTCTATTTTTCTTTATTTGATCACTTTAACATTCACAGCGTTAACGCCTTTTTTACCTTGAACTAGTTCATAGGATACTTTGTCGTTTTCACGGATATCGTGAACCAAACCAGACTGGTGTACGAAAACGTCCTCGTCAGAGTCAGATGGTGTGATGAATCCAAAGCCTTTTGTAGTGTTAAAGAATTTTACTGTTCCTTCATTCATGATTTCTTGATTTAAAATTTGGTGTTCTTGTGTTTTTATTACTTTGATTTTGATTTTTTGTATTCTTTACTGGCTCCTCCTCAGGAGGAGTATCGGTGAAATTACCGAAGCGATCAACGTAGACAATCATGTCATCCAAGTCGCCGCTTTTGGGCTGTGCTTTTCTTTCTAACTTTTTCTCAAATTTTTCTTTCTGTTTTCTTCTCTTTAATTCAGCTTTTTGCTTCTTAATGAAGCTATTTTGATTTTTTGACATACAGTTATTTTAGTTGACAAATGTGAGGGCATGACCAGTCTTACCAGCCCTACCTGTTCTTCCGATTCTGTGTATATAGCTATCCATTGTCATGGGCAGCTGATAGTTTATCACATGGGAAACATCAGCCACGTCTATACCTCTGGCAGCTACATCAGTCGCTACCAACACTCTGGTTTCGCCAGATTTGAATTGCTCTATCGTTTTATTTCTAAAATTCTGAGACTTATTTCCATGGATCAATCCTGACTTGATGCCAGATTGGTTCAATTTTTTACTGAGCTTATCTGCCAAGCGTTTGGTCTCTGTAAAGATGATCACCTTATCCATGCTACGATCCTGAAAAAGGTCTGCAAGCAATATGAACTTGTCCTTACCTTCCGGTACCCGGATGATCCCTTGTTCAATGTTTTCGTTTGTGGTAACCCCTGAATTGATTTTCACCTCCACAGGATTATTCAATAAGCTATTGATCAAGGTTTTCTGATTGGCCTCCAACGTGGCAGAAAACAACATGGTCTGTCTTCTTTGGGTCATTGCCCCAACTAGCTTTTTGACATCATTTACAAAACCCATATCGAGCATTCTGTCAAATTCGTCCAGTACCAAGGTTTTCACTTGGTTTAGCTTTAGAAGCCTTCTACTGGCCAAATCCAATAACCTACCTGGGGTACCAACGATTACATGGAGTTTTCTCGAAAGTACCTTCATGTCCGTATTGATATTGGTCCCTCCAATAAAGGTCGCAGAGTAAAGGTTCATCCCTTTGCTCAAGCTTTTAAATTCCTCTTCAATTTGAAGGGCCAGCTCCCGGGTAGGGGTTACAATCAATGCGGTAAACTGGTTTTTATCCTGTAATGCATGTTCGATAATAGGAATCAAAAACGCACCTGTTTTACCAGAACCCGTATTGGAAATCCCAAGCATATCTCTTCCTTCCAATAAAGGGGCTACTGATTGCTCTTGAATATTGGTCATATTCACATAGCCTTTTGTTGCCAGGTTATTCATCAAGCCTTTTGAAAGTGATAGGGCTGGTGAAAGCAGTCTTCGACTGAAAACCCTTTTGCCCAGTTGGCTTGGCTTTCTTGATCAATAAATTTGGATCAAGCGTAGAAACCTTTTTCTTCTGAACCTGTCTCGGCCCGTGATTAGGTCTTCTGGAAGAAGTGGGCTTCGTATTTCTATTAGTGGTGCTATTCATTATTTGAAAACTTTTTGAGGCTCCAACTTCGGAGTGTTTCCGAGGATATAAAGCATTTTGAAATGGTCTAAAACAGCCATCAAAAAGTTCGGCTTGGAGTAATAAGGCACATTAAACTCCGCTGCTGTAGCTTTTACAATAGGTGCGATTTTTTTATAGTGTACATGGCAAATATCCGGAAATAGGTGATGTTCCACTTGGTAATTCAACCCCCGGCAAACCAGGTGATGATGCGTGAATTCGGTGAGAAGTTACAGGTAGTTGCCAACTGATGCAGCATTCGCTCACCTTCCACATTTCCATGCTCATCAACTACCGGAAAATTAACATCTTCCACAATATGAGCGATTTGGAAAACCATGGTTATTACAAATCCTGTCACAAAGTGCATGGATACATAACCTAACAATATCATCCAAAAAGGAAAGGGAGAGAAGATTAATGGCAATCCTAGAATCACAGCAAAGTATCCCACTTTCCAAGCGATGATCTTCCACAGGGTCTTTCGATATCCATTTTCCCCTTTTACCAATCCCTTATTATGGTATCTTTTAAGTCTAATGAAATCCTTGGCTGTTACCCAGGAAAGTGTAGACAAGGAGTAAAAGAACCATGCATAGAGATGTTGAAATCTGTGAAGTTTGTTTTGCTCAGCTTCAGGAGAAAATCTCAAAAAGAATGGAGCATTGATGTCATCATCATGTTCATGGATATTCGTAAAGCTATGATGCAACACATTGTGTTGAATTCTCCATACTTCTGAACTTGCTCCCACCATATTCAGGGTGTAGCTCACGAACTTATTGACTAATGGATTTTTGAATATGAGCCGTGACATGCATCATGCATGACCCCCATGCCAATGCCGGCCATTCCGAAGGCTGATAATATATAACAGGTAAATAGCTGCCATGTTTCGGCAACCCATCCTGAAATAATGAGTGCTTGAGGGATTAGAAATAGCGAAATGAGTAAAATTGTCTTGATGACCATTTCCTTATTTGCATACTTGGATTTGTTATTGGACTTGAAATGTCCATAAACCCTTGACTTGAGGGTGACAGAGAAATCTGATAGATTTGATTCTGAGAATCTTACAGTTTTAATAAAGTGTTGTTTTGGTTTAAATTAATGGGCAATTCTGATACTGTTGGGGAGGATTTTTACTGCAGGTTTTAATCCGAAAAAAAGCACTGGGCCATTGTTGAATTAAAAAAGTAGAAAAGGGAGAGAATTAAAACCTAGGTATTCGTAAGGGAAAACTCTTGAATTTGCTACTTAAGCAGGTTGATAATCAACGCTAACTTTACTTCAAGGATCAGGACAATAGTTGTTAAGTGAATTCCTGACTGGGACAAAGGTCCGTTTATTAATTGGTAATTCCTAATTTGTACCAAAATAGGGGGATTTTAATCACCTATCTCTCCACTGGTATTTCATGAAAATGATTCAAATCACTTAAAAGGCCTCCAATTCAACATGCCGTTAACATGGATCATTTCCACTTTATTGTAGCGTAATTTCGGGCTTAGGTCCCTATTTCCTATAGCTTCCTTATTCATGATAATCAAATGAAAATCAATGGCTTTATAGGATTGGGGTACATATTTAAGGCCTAAATTTAGTTGTCGGTAGGAAGGAAACCCGTATTTGTTGGCTTGAGGATCTGTATAATCCGGCAACCAATGAAATCCGAAATGCAAATAGGGTCTAAGGCCCGTATCTCCTATTTTAAAATCCACATAAGCTACCAAGGCATCCATCCCTCCAAACCCTTCATTCCGCTCTCTAGGAATAAAGGTATACCAAGCATCTTTTCCCCACTCTCTTGGGCTTAGCCATCTCCCTTTACCATCCAAGTGAGAATAACTCAAACTCATGGACCAGTTTGTTACAGCATAACCAGCCTTAGCGGACACTACCCAATTGGTATCTTCAGGGTCTTTGTATTGAAATATGGGATTGATATTACCACCATCCCCTATCCCATTTTGGAATCCAGACTGAATTCCTGAAAACCACTTGCCATCTGATTGACTCGGCCAGTTTTTCTCCAATGATGCCCAAAGGGTATTGGATATATTCTGCACCAAAGTCTCTGAAACACTGATTTTTCCAAACTTTTCTGTTTGATGGGAAAACTCCAAGATCCCTATCCAATCACTATTGGTATTCCCTGCATACTGAGAAGGTTCTCCATTGATAGTTCTACCTACAGGAAATACTCCAATAGACTCCCCAATCCCAAGCCATTCAGAAGTTCCCCTCACTCCCATTTTACTGATTGCCCATAAACCGAATTCCCATTTTGGACTTGGCGCATACCAGGCATGGAGTCCCTCTATGGCTGTAGGGGCAAGTCTACCATCTTGGGCATTGACCCAATCGGTATTGATCCCCATTCTACCCACTTTTGCACCCCACTTATCTTGGATGTAGGATAAAGAAAGTGTCTCCAATTTTCCGAAATACTTATCTTCTGGGTGGAGCAAATCAAACAATCCCACTTCATATCGATTCCCTAGCCCGGAAAGAGGATCTGGGCTCGTGAGATCGGAACTCCATAGATTTCCATAAAATCGGTATCCTACATGGAAGTTTACATGTTCTGAATAGGTCAGTTTCGCTCCAAGGTTCAGGCTTGAACCCAGGGCATAGTCATTTTTAAAATCCTTTGGATAGCTGGTACTCATCCAAAACATTCGGAAATGGACATCCGGTACTATTTTTAGCTGAGGCTCTGTTTGTTGAGCAATAACTTGAAAAGATAGTACCAGGAATACCCCTAGTAGTATCTTTTTCATTTTAGTTTTGCGATCGCTTCTTTAATAGGTTTGAAAGGACCAAACTTATGTTGCTCCTCTGAGAATTCATCTGCATAAGGACCAAATGGGTGATCCATTGGCTTTTTACTGATATCAGGCCAATCATTGGGGAAATCTCTGGTAGGCCGATCAAGGCTGTTTACATAGGCTGCCACATCCCAGGCTTCCTCATCAGATAGCATTGGATTTTCATAGGTAGCACCAAAAGGCATATTGGCTTTGACATAACCGGCAAATCTTGACATTCTGAAAAGACCGGCTTTCTGGTTGTAACTATGTTCACCCCACAGTGGAGGGTAAGTATAACCTGTCCCGTCGGGTTTTGCCAAGCCTTGTCCATCCGCCATATGACAGGCAACACATTGTCTATCATACACTAACTTTCCTTTTACCGGATCAGCGGCTCTATCCAACAATGGCACCTCATAAATCCCTGCTCCCATGGGTTTTTCTCCTTTTGGAACCTCCTGACCAAGCCAATTCATATAGGCAACCATGGCTTTCATTTCTTTGCTATCCCTTGGCAAGGCATCCCCATTCAAACTTCTTTGGAAACAGCCATTGATTCGCATTTCAATATCTTCAGAAGTACCAGACCGACCTCTTACTTTTGGATAAGTGCTTGCAGCAGCTGAATAATTATTCCCCAAGGGAACGGTGCCTGCCTGAAGATGGCAATTCTGGCAATTTAGCCCATTGGATATCTTTTTGACTTTTCCGTTTGGCCCCAAATATTCGGAAGTATTGGCAATCAATTCTCGACCATACTTGATCTCATCCGCATTGGGTTCTGTATCTACGCTTGCCCAATCAGGCGCTTGCCACATCCCCGTAGGATCCATCAATGCCTTAGAAACAGGTGTATTCTCTACTTGAGCGACTACAGGCTCCTCTTTAAAAGCAGGTAGGTTAACCCCCGAGTAGGACAAATAAATTACAAATCCGATTACGCCTACTAATAAACTGGCCAATACCAATAAACTTAGTACCAGCGTAATCAATTGTAGAAATGGTTTACCGATCTCTTTCATAGTGCTATATCAAGCTACAAAAATGGCTCAAAGAATGGCTATCATGCTGTGACAAGAATCACATCTAGCTTGACATCTTGTAATTTAATAGGCTTCCGCTAAAAACACGAGTTTATTTCCCACTAATCCTTGAAAAATAAAACGATCTGCTGTTTGGTAAAGATTAATTTCCACCACCTCTCCCAACATGCATTCTGCCTGAAAATTGATTAAAAATCTATCTTTCTCAATGTGCCTTTCTTTCAGGATATTTTCTACCCAAAGAATATAGCTGGTATTATTCACATGATCGTATAAATCTAAATCAGAATATCGCACAGTCAGCTTTTCACTGGCGATCAAATCCCCTTCCACTTTCACCTTTGCTGCTTGCCAATCAGGTTTCTCCAATGGATCAAATAGCTTTGATGGCAATACCTGCTCAGGTCTCATTGGTTTTTTGGACTCAATGTTCAACAAAAGATAGGAGGTCATGCAAAGTGCAAGGATCGTATCTTCCTCATCGGTCATCATAAACTCCCGAAAAGCAAACAATTTCTCTACCCCTCTCCCTGCGGTATAAACTTTCACATGATCACCCCAAGAAGGCAAATCAAAACAGTGAAAATCCATTCTTGACAATACCCACATTTGACCATTTTCCATCAAATTCCTCCCAAAATCCGCAGAATCAGCATGCCCCCAAGAACTTTCCTGGAATAGGTCTGCCACAGAACTCAATCTGATTTTCCCCGAAGGATGAACTTGAAACGAGCCGATTTCAAAGTCTTTTTCGTACTGAAAGGTAGAAGCATGACTCATGAAACAGAGGAGGGTTTAACTTTTTGTGGAATAAGAAATACAGCTTTACGGAAACTTGAAAGCAAGGTAATCCCCAATGCAGCCACCGCAACCATGGCGAAAGAGGTTTTTAAATTAAAGAGATCCGCAATGAATCCTATCAAAGGAGGTCCTAACAAAAATCCGAAAAATGAAATGGTAGATACCAAGGCCAAAGCCACGCTTGGCGCATATAATTTTGATCTCCCAGCTATGCTATAGGAAAGAGGGATAATGGATGCCACTCCTAATCCAACCAATAAAAATCCTACCGTAGCTACCGTAACTGTGGGGAATACCACCGCTAAGGCCAAACCTACAAATATCAAAACACCGCTTACTTGAATAACGGCAACTTTGGTAAATCTCGCTGCAATTTTATCGGTAATAAATCTTCCTGTTGCCATGGTCCCCATAAAGGCAACATATCCTAACGCAATTAGTGAAGGGTCGGCATTCACCACTTTTTTGAAATACACGCCACTCCAATCAAACATACACCCTTCGCACATCATGCCCAAAAACGCAATCAAGCTAATTCTTAATAGCAAAGCATCTGGCTTTTTCAACACCAACCCACCATCCGCAGATGCAGCTTTTTCTTTAATGATGAATCTTTGGGCGGCTAGAATAATCGTCAAAGAAATCAACATGACCACCCCATAATGCTGGGCCGGACTTAGCCCCAGGTAGATCATTAACGCGCCGATTCCAGCTCCTGTAAATCCCGCCATACTCCAAAGACCATGAAAGGAAGCCAATATATTTTTCCCCATTTGATCTTCGAGGTTTAAGGCCTGGGTATTCAACGAAATGTTCATGGTATTCCCTAACATTCCATACAGAATCAAAACCGGAACTAGAAGCCAAATAGCAGGAGCCAAACCAATCAAAGGCAAAGAAAGTGCATAAGCAACTGCACCGATCATAATGACTTTTCTGCTTCCAAATTGATGAACTGCCCAACCCGCAATTGGAAGTCCTATCACTGAACCCAGGGGAAGGAACAATAATAAGGTTCCGAGTTGACCTTCTGAAAGATCGAACTTGGCTTGAATATCAGGTATCCTTGCAGCCCATGAGGCAAAACATAAACCCACAAAAAAGAAAAATGCTCCGAGGGCTACTCGGCGTTTGGAATAAGAAATCATAGGTTGGGTATAGATTAATAGGCTCCGAAATTTAGAAAGATTACTCCAATAAGCGGCAACTAACCTCTCGTCAAGCTTAAACTATTTAGGAAAGGGGGTGTTATTGTGGTAAATTTAAGCACATGGAATTCATCATCGTAGGTGCAATTATCACCACAGCCATTTTGATCATCAGATTCATTATCAAAAAAGTATTTGATTAAAAAAGCCAGTTCCCTATCAGAAACTGGCTTTAACTATTCCATCTAAACCTAATAGTTAATTTGGAAGCTTCTTGGCAAATTTTCCATACACCCAGGTTCCCGCAATTGCTGAAATCAAGGTTACAAATACAATGGTAAATCCACTTCCTATTTGAGCAAACAATGGTCCTGGACAAGCTCCGGTAATCGCCCATCCTAAACCAAAGATGAATCCTCCGATGATCTGTCCTTTCCTAAATTCCTTTTTAGGAATATTGACAGTCTCTCCTTTGATGGTCTTAATGTTGAATCGTTTGATGATCTGAATGGAAATGATCCCGGTAATGATCGCCGAACCAATGACTCCATACATATGGAAAGACTGAAGACGGAACATTTCCTGAATTCTAAACCAAGAAATGATTTCAGCTTTGACAAACACGATTCCGAACAAGATTCCGACAATCATGTATTTCACTAAGGCCAGGCCTTTTTCAATATTCTCTTGAGAGTTTGGAGCATCACAAACTGCAGCTCCTTGTATGTTTTTTTCTGCTACTTTCATTTTATCATCTAATTAAAATCCCACCAAAGACATCAAAGGTCCCAACAACAAATGAGTCATTACAAAACCGCCAAGCATAAAGAAAATAGTAGCTACCAAGGATGGCCACTGAAGTGAACTAATTCCCATGATCGCATGCCCGGAAGTACATCCACCTGCATATCGGGTACCAAAGCCCACTAGGAATCCTCCAACCACGAAGAACAAAAGGCCTTTCGCAGTAAATAAAACGCTCCAGTCAAAGATGTCAGATGGCATAAGGCCCGAGAAATCCGTGATACCCAAAGCTGTCAAATCAGCTTTTGTCTGATCTGCCAGGATAAAATCATTGGGGTTTGCCAAGTAATTAGTCGCTATAAAACCACCAATTAACACCCCTAACACAAACAACATATTCCACATTTCTTTTTTCCAGTTATAGGTAAAGAAAGGGATGCCTGCAGGTACGCAAATGGCGCAAACATGTCGCAAGGAAGAGGAAATCCCAAAGGTCTTATTTCCAATTAAGAGCAAAGTTGGCACCGTAAGGCCAATCATTGGGCCCGCTACGTACCAAGGCCAAGGCTGGGTAATCCAGTCGATAAATTGATTCATTTTTATTCTCGTTTATTTAAAATCTATAGTCTAGTATGAGATTGAAATTCATCATTTCAACTCGGTTTATCACATATTCCAAAGGGATTTCCCTTTCAAATAGTTCTTTTTTGGCTACTACCAACAACTGTAAATCAAGTCCATGGAAAAACCCTTTAAATCTGTAATCTGCCAATCCTGAGAAATGCAGATAGCTTGGGATTCCATATTTATTAAGTTCTACATGATGGATATCCGGAGTTTTTACATGTGAGGCTCCCAACACCACCTTCATTCTGTCATCTGCCAGTTGTTGTTCAAACTGGGTCATAATAGCATGAGTAGCGCCTAATCCTTCGAACCGCTCCCTTGGAAGACTTGCAAAGAACTTTCCCTCCCCCATTCTCTGGGAAATAAAAACCTTCCCTGGTCTGAAAATCCAAGGTAGTTTAGGGTCCATTTACTATGGGACCAGGACAATCCAGCTCTCATTCCAAATGCAGAGGATTTCTCCCCTGGCAGAATATAAGCCTTGGCAGGATCAGGATTTCCTCCATCTCCTATCGCAGCTTGGAACATGGTTTGTACCCCCAGATCAAATCAGGACCTTTTACCATGGGCTTCCTGCCCTCTATTTGGGAAAGATTAGTGGCAAACACCCCTCCGAAAGATAGCTCCAGGAGTTTGCTGTTACCTGTTCATTATCCCATCCAAGCCCTAACACACCAATTCCTTTGGTATGGATATGATGTTGGTAGGTTTCTTCCTCACCCGTTGGGTTTCTTCCAGTAGGATAAAATCCAAAAGATTCATCAACTGGTAGCCATTCTAGAGATCCTCTTGAAATCACATGGGTAAACCAAGCTCCTTGCACCGTGAAATCATTTTTATTCCAATCTAGGGATAAGCCGCTGAACAAATTGGGACGCATCCTATTATCAGAGGCATTAAGCAAAGGACTCTCGAAATGATGTCTTCCGAACCAAGCTGAAATGGAAGGCGATTCATAGGAAATGTAAAACTCCTCCAATCGATCCATATCCTTGTGATTTTCGGGATGATGAACATCATACAAGGGCAGCTCATATCTATTCGGCATTCCTGTCAAAGGATCAAGTTCAGTGATATGGTTTTCAAAATGTCTGAAGACAAAAAAACCACTAAAGCCCACTCCTAGTCCTTTCCATCTTGGTGAGAAATAACCGACTCCAGCTCCTGTACCCCAAGTACTGTAATTAGTCAAAGCACCCTGATTGACAGTTCCCATCATATATGACCTGAGATGAAACTCAAACGATCCAGTTTTCAATAGTTTACCAAACAACTTTTTGTCTGGCTCTTCTTCCATTTCCACCTCTTCATACGAGTGCTGGGAATAAACTGATTCAGCCATCACCAGGAGAAGAAATAGTAATGCAAATTTGGCGATCATTTTCTGCATAAAGTTGTGACTTTAATCACATGGAATAAGTTGATACTAAAAATGGCAAGTCATAAGACTCGCCATTTTGGGAATTAAGCAACTTTTCTCCTAGCATTTAGAGAAGCGTGGTCGGGCAAACGTAATCTGTCACCTGAAACTTCTCAGATTCTTTGATGGCCTTGAATCCTCCATCCACATCGATCAAATTATCATATCCTCTCGCTCTCAAGATGGAATTAAATACCATTGAACGATATCCCCCAGCACAATGAACGTAGTAAGTTTTATCCTTGTCTACTTTCAACATACTCTCATTGATGTAGTCCAATGGCGCGTTTTCAGCATCAACTACATGTTCTGATAAGTATTCACTGTTTTTTCTAACATCCAGAATAGTCAATTCAGGATCTTTCTCTTTCCTTTTTGCAAGCTCTTCTGCAGAAATAGATTCAATTGAATCCAGTTCATGACCAGCCTTTTTCCAAGCTTCGATTCCACCCTCCAAATAGCCTAATGCATAGTCATAACCCACTCTTGCTAATCTGGTGATTACTTCCTCTTCTCTTCCTTCATCCGCTACCACCAATATTTCTTGCTTCAAGTCCGGAATCATTGCTCCTACCCATACGGCAAAACTTCCGTCAATTCCGATATTCACAGAGTTAGGAACAAATCCCTTGGCGAAAGTCTGGGGAGCTCTTGTATCCAAGATCAATGCTCCTGTTTCATTTGCAGCAGCTTCAAATTGCGCAGGTGTCAATGGTTTCACACCTCTTTCCAATACCTCATCAATGCTGTCATATCCTTCGATATTCATCATCACGTTTTGAGGGAAATATGCTGGAGGAGGAGTTAAACCTGTAAGTACTTCTTTGATAAACTCCTCTTTGGTCATTTCTTGAAGCGCATAATTGGTCTTCTTTTGGTTTCCAAGGGTATCTGAAGTCTCCTTGCTCATGTTTTTTCCACATGCTGAACCTGCCCCGTGTGCCGGATAGACGATCAAATCATCTGGCAGAGGCATGATTTTATTTCTAAGGGAATCATATAAATGACCCGCCAATTTCTCTTGGGTCAAATCCTTCACTACTTTTTGGGCTAGATCAGGTCTTCCTACATCCCCAATGAATAAAGTATCTCCTGTAAAAATGGCTTCTGGCTTTCCTTCCTCATTGTAAAGTAGGAAACAAGAACTCTCCATCGTATGTCCTGGAGTGTGGATCACTTTCACTTTCACCTTACCAATCTGAAATTCCTGCCCATCTTCAGCTACGATCGCATCAAATCCCATTTTCATGGTCGTTGGTCCATATACGATAGGCGCACCAGTCTTCGCAGAAAGATCTTGGTGACCAGACACGAAATCAGCATGAAAGTGTGTTTCAAACACGTACTTGATCTTCGCATTTCTTCTTTCAGCTTTTTCAATGTAAGGCTGAACTTCTCTTAACGGATCAATCACCGCTGCTTCACCATCTGACTCAATGTAGTAAGCTCCCTGAGCTAGACAGCCGGTATAAATTTGTTCGATTTTCATATGATGTGTTTTTATATTTTCTATTAAGAAGTTCAAATATACCAGTCCAAATGAACTGTATAGATGACTTTTGTCACACTATTATGCTTCTTTTAAAATATTGGATTCGATCGTTTGAACCAATTGATGCGCTGGTACCACTCCGGATTGTCTCCAAAGGATTTTCCCTTTTTGGAACAAAATCAATGTAGGAACACCTCGTACTTGAAATTTGCTCGCTGCCAATGGGTTTTTATCCACATCAACTTTCAATATTTTGACCTTGTCTCCCATTTGTCTGGAAGTATCTTCCAAAATAGGATGCATCATTTTACAAGGGCCACACCAAGTTGCGGTAAAGTCTACCAACACTGGCTGGTCTCCATCAATTAATTCCTGAAAGGTTTTAGGTTGTGCGCTCATGGTCATTTGATTTATTTAACATAACAAAAGTACAGAGTCAATAGGTTCTCTACAGTAATTTTTATCACAAAGGGCTAGATTTCTATTTTACCTTTAACTTTTAAAAAGTGCTAAAAAATCCTCAGTTGGGAATTATTTTTTTATTTTCGCCAGTCTAATATTCCGAATTAATGCTCAAGTATAAGCAAATCAATAATTTAACCGGCTGGGTGGTTTTTGCCGTGGCCGCGATCGTATATATTTTGACAGCCGAAGAGACGGCAAGTTTCTGGGATCCAGGAGAATTCATCGCCGTTTCTTATAAACTGCAAGTGCCCCACCCTCCAGGAGCACCGGTCTTTCTGCTGGTTTACCGAATGTTTAGCTTCCTGGCGCTAGGGGATCCCTTAGAGGTGGCTTATTGGATGAATGTGGGAAGTGCGCTTTTTCTGCATTTACTATTTTATTCCTGTTCTGGTCCATTACACTCTTTGGAAGAAGACTTTACAAAATGGAGGAAGGAAAAGAAAGCAAAGGGCAAGTAATTACCTTGATGGGTGCTGGAATCATAGGTTCCTTGTTTTATACATTCAGTGACAGCTTTTGGTTTTCAGCGGTAGAAGCAGAAGTATACGCCATGTCTTCTTTCTTTACTGCCATTGTCATCTGGGCATTTTTGAAATGGGATGTCATCAAAGACCCTAGAGATGAAAATAAATGGATGATCTTCATTGCTTATTTGGTTGGACTTTCCATTGGCGTTCACTTGCTAAACTTAGTGACCCTACCTGCTCTAGCACTGATTTATTATTTTAAGAAGTATGAGAAACCAACTATAAAAGGTGCCATTCTTGCCTTTTTGGGCGGTGGAGTAGCCTTGGTCATCATCAACAACTTTATTATTCCTGGCTTACCTAGCCTTGCAGGTTCCATGGAGATATTCTTTGTCAATTCTTTAGGACTTCCTTTTGGATCAGGGATTATCTTCTTTGCGATTGTGTTCTTTACGGCTTTGTTTTTTGCTTATAAATATTCCAGAAGCAAGGAAAATGCTACCCTCAACACCGCTCTACTTTCCTTGGTGTTTATCTTAATTGGATATAGCAGTTATGCCTTAATTGTCATTCGTGCCAATCAAGACCCCATCATCAATGAAAATGCCCCTAAGGATATCATCAGCTATGTATCCTACCTAAAAAGGGAACAATACGGGTATCGTCCTCTTCTCCATGGCCAATACTTCACAGCCAAATTGGTGGACCAGGAAGAAGGGGATCCAGTCTATATGAAGGGGGAAGACAAATATGAAATTGTGGATTATGGGCTGAAAAACATCTACGAGAAAAGCAAGACCACGATTCTACCTCGGGTATATTCTACTCAGGAAAACCATAAACGGATTTATAGACAAAAACTTGGCTTAAGAGAAGGTCAGGACCCGACATTCGGCGATAACTTATACTTTATGTTCAGCCATCAGTTAGGACAAATGTATTGGAGGTATTTCATGTGGAATTTCTCCGGTCGTGAAAGTGACTTTTCAGATGCTCCTTGGATTGGAATTACGGATGCCCTGTCTGATAAATACCCTGATTATATCAAGGAGAACAAGGGGCATAATAACTACTTGATGCTCCCACTCTTATTAGGGATTATCGGAATGTTCTTCCAAGCCAAATACGATCCAAAATCTTTCTATGTCAACTTGATGCTATTCCTGATGATGGGAGTGGTTCTGGTACTCTACCTGAATTCCCCTCCGGTGGAGCCGAGAGAAAGAGATTATATTTATGTGGGTAGTTTCTATGCTTTTGCTATCTGGCTGGGAATGGGAGTAATAGGCATTGCCCATGCCATAGGTAAAATGAATAAGAATTTGGCTACCGCTGGATTGGTTGCCACCCTATTGACATTGCCAATTGTGGGGTTGGTAGCAAGCCAGACTTGGGATGATCACAATAGACAAGGAAGATATTTCTCTGTGGATTCTGCAAGAAATTTCTTGGCCTCTTGTGCTCCAAATGCCATTCTATTTACTGGGGGAGATAATGATACCTTCCCGCTTTGGTATGTGCAGGAGGTAGAGGGATTCCGTACGGATGTGAGAGTAATTGTACTCAGCTATTTCGATACGGATTGGTACGTGGAACAAATGACTCGACCGGTCAATGAATCAGAGGCATTACCATTTAGTTTGGATAAAAACAGGTACCAAAAAGGAACCAACGACGTACTTTACGTCACAGGTGACGAAAATCCAAACTCTGCTATTTCCGTGAAAGCCTACCTTTCTCTGCTGAATTCCGGAGATCCAAGATTGAATGTCAACACAGGAGGAAAAAGTGTGGTCAACATGGTTCCTTCCAGAAACCTGATTTTGGATGTGGACTCTACTTCTGTGGCCAATAAAGATATCATTCCAGAAGAATTCACTCCGTTATTCACTCCTCAAATCAATCTGAGAGTGAAAGGACAATACCTCACTAAGGGAACCCTGATGTTGATCGATTTGATCACCACCAATAATTGGGAAAGACCCATCTATTTCAATAACACTTCCCTTTCTACGATTGGAATTGACCTGGAAAGCCATGTGGTCAATGAAGGATTGACTTATAGACTCCTTCCTATTCAGAAACCTGACTTCATCAGGGATGAACTAGTCAATGCAGACTTAGCTTACAAGAACTTTATGGAGAAGTTTGCATTCAGGGGAATGGACGATCCGGATGCCTACTTGGATGAGGAATATAGAAGGTTTGCTTCCAATCATAGAAGTGCCTTAAACTCTATTGCCATCGCTTTATTGGATCAAAATGAAATGGATAAAGCAGCAAACATCCTAAACTATGGGCTTGAGGTGATGCCCCATGTTGCAATTCCTTACGATCTTTCAAGCGGACAGTCAGTACCCTTGTCTTTTGAAGTGGGCGAAGAAGAAAAAGCCCTGGACATCATAGATAAAGTATCCAAAAAATCATTGGATATGATTGAATTCTATACCGCAGAAAACCGTGATTATGATCGGGAAATGATGATTTCCGTAGAAATGATCCGGTATTTCATCCCGCTTTTGGAAGAGCGTGGGTACCAAGAAAAAGCGGATGAATTAAAAGCTAGGCTCACCGCCTATATGGGAGCAGAAGCGCTTCCAACCGAGATTGATAGAAGATAAAAAAGAGGCCCAAGTGAACTAGCCCCCAAAAGTTGGACGGTTTAAGAATGATTTAAATTTAGTGAAGAAGCTCGGTATTGTACCGGGCTTTTTCTGTTTAGACTTGATTTTATTCTGTGATGGTTATAGTAGTGAATGTATTCGGTGATTTCTTTTTTGAGCTCTTGGATTGATTGATATTTTTTGAGGTAGAACAATTCTGACTTAAGAGTTCCGAAGAAGTTTTCGATAACTGCATTATCCAGGCAGTTTCCTTTTCTGGACATACTGATCCTAATGCCCTTTTCATGGAGCAGGTGTTGGTATTGAGAATTTTGATAGTGCCATCCCTGATCAGAGTGGATCACCAGATCTGAGATTTTTTGTCTTTTCTCCGTTGCATTTTTGACCATATCCAAGTCCGGTTGTAGCGTAGGTCTATCAGCCAGAGTAAAGTAGACAATCTCTCGATTATACAGATCCATCATGGGAGAGAGATAAAGCTTTCTGTCATGGACTTTGAACTCGGTTATATCAGTCACCCACTTTTGTTCAGGGCGGCAAGCTTTAAAATCTCTGTTAAGGAGATTTTCAGCTATTCTGCCTTGCTCTCCTCGGTAGGAGATATATTTTTTAACCCGAATAATACTCTTTAAGCCTAACTCGCGCATCAGGGAGTAGACGGTCTTGTGATTGATCGGATATCCTCTGTTTTGAAGTTCATCCCTGATTCTTCGGTAGCCGTACCGTCCTTTGTTCTGTTTATAAATACTACGGATCTCCTTTTTGATGATCTCATACTTGTCCTTTATTCTGAGTTGTTTGAGATGGTAATAAAAGGTGCTCCGTGCCATCCCAGCATGCTTGAGCAGACTAGTCAATGCATGCTGTTGCCTTAATTCTTGGATGATTTGCGTTTTTCTACTTTCTCTTTTTCGGATTGAATCAAGGCTTGAAGCTTTTTTAGGTAGGCATTTTCAGCTCTCAGATCTGCCAGCTCTTCCAGAAGCTGTTCTTCTCGGGTAAGTGGGCGTTTGGGTTTCCTGGGCATAACAATCGATCTTCCTTTATGTAATGCCCTCAACCCTTCTGGTCCTTGGGAATCGTAGATCCGAACCCAATTCCATAGCGTGGTTACACTAGGAACCTTAAAGCGTAGACAGGCTTGAGGTAAAGATAAAGATTCAGACTTTATTGTTTTAACAACCTTCAATCTAAAGTTTGCCGAATATCTGTTTGAAATAGGCATCAGACCCTCTTCTCCAAACTTTCGGTAAAAGGAAACCCAATGTCCAACTAAGGAATGGTGGATGTTTTCTTTTTTGCCGATACTTTCCAAAGAATGTCTACCCTGAATAACTTCTTGGAATATCCGAAGCTTGAATTCGAAATTGTGTTTTTTGTTTTTCCTCATAAAAATGCCCCCAATAAGTGTCTAACTTTTTGGGGGCACATCAAAGGGCCTCTTTTTATTTTTTATGTAGGATGTAAAACAAATCCAATCCCTGAGCAGGATCTTCTACAATTGGATAATCTTCATGGGTAATATCCATGGCTTTGCTGGATTTTTGTTTATGTAGCTTATTTCTATTGATCCTATTCAATATTTCATAAGGCATGCGAAGTATCGATGCAGGAAGCTTGTGTTGCAAATCAAAAATATCAAATCGCATGATTTTATGGACAGATTCCCGATTGGCCTGATGATATGTCCAGACCTTGTCCGTTCCACCTACTCCTTTCGCCTCCACCTGATCAAAAATTGATTTCGAAAGATCAATTAATTGTTGAGGAGTATATTCCCTGACATGCCAAGGATTTCTTGAAAGCGTGTGGTTAATATTTGGCGTAGAAATAATTGCCTTACCTCCCGGTTTTAAAACCCGGTAAATCTCTTCCAAAAACAACCGATCGTTTTCAATATGTTCGATCACCTGAAAACTTACTACTGTATCAAATGAGTTGTCTTCTATCCCTGCAAATGGGGGGATGACTGCTTGCTTGAAAGAAACATCAGGGAATTTTTGTTGGAGCATATCGATTACTTCCTGGATCTTGTCAATCCCTAAGTAGCCGCTAGCATGGGGCAATAATATTTCCACTCCCCTACCTTCTCCACATCCCACTTCCAGCAATTTGCCAGAAATCCAGGGCTGGGCAGCAATGTATGCTTTCAGCAAACGTTGATGAATAGGACTGTCACTGATTAACTTGTCAGAAGCAATTTCCGTTGTATAGGTAGCCATACAAAATTTTACTATTTTGGCAAAAGTAAGGTTAATTTTTAAAACCCGATAGAATCACCTAATGAAGCTCAAAACAAACATTCTTTTCTCACTTTTTCTATTGGCATTTATGGCCATCCAACCGGCTTTTTCACAGAAGAAGCTAAACAGCCTCAATCAAGCACTTCGGTATTCGAGGTACTCTAGATTAGGACTAAAAATCATTCCTATCAAAGAGAATGAGACCGATTATAAATTGCAGATGGTCGTAGAGAAAATTGAGGAAGATATCGACTTCAATACATTTAGTTTCTCTTACATGATCCTCAACAGTTATGATCAGGAGATCATGGATGATGAGGTGACAATTCTTACAGAAAATGATATCAAGCTAGATACAGAAAGGCATTGGTACTTTGAAAAGACTGTCAGCATTCCGGCAGATCAAGAAGTTGCAGTAGCTTTACTTTCTGTGCTGGATACAAGGCAGGCGGATGAATATTATTACCATATTGACTTGAAAAGTCCTTTTGTTTTTGAGCAGCCTTCCTTTGGGGCCTATTATGCCAATCATGTTCCCTTTGATCAAAATTTCTTAACTAAAGGTCAGTCCCTTCTCTTCAAGTCAGCAGCAGGGCCTAGTCTTCATGAATTTTATTATCCAGCTGTCTTCGATGTTCCTTACCCCCCAATGGAGACGAAACCAGCCACTGTACCCAAAGAACTGGAAGTAATAGATGAAGGAGATTTTCTAACCAATGTACCTGAAAGCTTGGATAATGAAGGGTATTACTTCATTCAAGGTGATACCAGCTCTAGTACTGGATTGTTATTGAAAACCACCCACGAAGCATTCCCTAAAGTGAAAGACTGGGAAGAAATGATTCAAATGGTCACTTATATTTCTACCAGAAAAGAACATGAAACTTTGCTGACTGCGGAAGATAAAAAGAAAGCACTAGATGAATATTGGTATAATTTGACCCGAAACCCGGACATTGCGAAGGACTTAATCCGTGAGTATTTCCGTCAGATCGAGTTTGCAAACATCTTATTTACAGACTTTAAGGAAGGTTGGAAAACAGATCGAGGGATGATCTATGTGGTCATGGGTCCACCGAATGAAGTTAACTTTTATCAGGATAGAGAAGTATGGACTTACTTGGGTATGAATGAGAGTTCAAAAATTCGCTTTACTTTTGTCCGAGTAAAGAATATTCTAAACCCACACTATTACTCGCTGAACCGCTCCAGAGCATATCAGCCTGTTTGGTTTAAAAACATATCCATATGGAGAAGCGGAAAGATGGCTTTCTGATTGATAAAGGAGCAACCGAGAAAGATTTTCTTTTGGGACAAGAGCTGTTATGGAGGCAATCCATGCAGGAAAAGAAATAGATAAAGTCCTGATTCAAAAAGAGTTGAACAATGACTTGATCAAGGAATTACTGAAGCTCTGCAAAGCAGATGGTGTCCCTGTAGTTCGAGTACCAGATGCAAAACTCAATCGGATAACCCGTAAAAATCACCAAGGTGTAGTGGCTTACATCTCTTCCATTGAGTACGCATCATTGGATCATGTCATTGAAAATTGCTTTTCTGCCGGCAAGTCCCCTCTGATATTGATTTTGGATAGAATTACGGATGTAAGGAATTTTGGTGCCATAGCAAGGTCTGCTGAGTGCGCCGGGGTGGATGCCATTGTCATCCCATCCAAAGGAAGTGCACAGATTAATTCTGATGCGGTAAAAACTTCCGCTGGAGCTTTAAATTTCTTACCGGTAGCCAGAGTCAAAAATCTCTTCTATACCTGTAGAGATTTGCAAAAAAGCGGGCTGACTTTAATTGCAATCACTGAAAAAACTGACAAGAGCATGTATGAAGCTGATTTTTCAGCTCCAGTAGCCATGATCATGGGATCGGAAGAAGATGGAATTTCAAATGAACTAATGGGAATAGTTGACGAAAAAGTGAATATCCCAATGCTTGGTAAAATTGAAAGTTTAAATGTTTCAGTTTCTGCCGGGGTAGCCATTTATGAGGCGATGAGGCAACGAACAAACAAATAAGATTCATAGGGAAGGTCAAACAAAGTCCTTCCCTTTCTTTTTGCATTGGCCACAAACTCTCTGAATTTTTTTTCTGCATCCAGCTTACAGATCAGAATGACATTATCTGATTCATTAATCAGGTAATTATCTAACCCCTGGACTACTACCAGTTTATCGCTGCTGACTTTGACATAAGAATTTTCTGTATCATACAAGATGGCATTTCCTTCCACTACATTATTTTTCTTATCCTTTTTCTTTAAATCATGGAGGCTATTCCAAGAACCTAAATCAGACCAACCAAAAGTAGCTGGGATGACATACACCTGGTCAGAATGCTCCATAATCCCATTGTCAATAGATATATTTTTTAACAAAGAGTAGGCTTTGGTGATGAATTCTTGTTCGTTTTCCTTACCAAGAAACTCAACCCCCTCATTAAATACCTCAGACACATCAGGCATATATTTTTCATAGGCCGAGATAATGCTGGAAACCTTCCAAATAAACATCCCAGAATTCCATACAAAATCCCCACTCTCCAAAAAGGTTTTGGCAAGTTTCAAATTAGGCTTTTCGGTAAACGTTTTGACCTTAAAGATTTCTTGACCTTCCTGCTCCAGGTATTGAATGTACCCGTAGCCAGTTTCCGGTCGGTTGGGTTGAATCCCCATAGTGATTAATCTACCCTCTGTCTGAGCCGCATGACATGCTTGATCGATGGCCGCATGAAACTTACTTTCCTGGGTAATTAAATGATCTGCTGGAGCGACTACTAAGGTAGCCTTGGGGTCAATGGCATTAATTTTATAGACAGCATAAGCTATACAGGTGGCTGTATTTCTACGTAGCGGCTCTGTCAGGATCTGGTTATCGCTTATTTCAGGTAACTGCTCCTTGACTAAATCAAAGTACTGTTGATTCGTCACCACATAAAATTTATCTGGACTGGAAATTTCCTGAAACCGATCATAGGTCATTTGGAGCAAGGTCCTGCCGGTACCTAGAATATCTAAAAATTGCTTCGGTCGGTCATTCCGACTGTATGGCCAAAATCTGGAGCCAATGCCCCCTGCCATAATGACGATATATGGTTTTACCTGCATTTTGGGTTTAAACAATTCCTTCTTTCATCAAATCATGAATATGGACAAATCCAGTGATTTTGTCCCCATCCATGGCTACAAGTTGTGTGATATTATGACTTTTCATCTGATTTAATGCACGAATGGCAAATTCATCTTGTGAAATAGTCTTTGGGTTTACCGTCATAATATCGCCTGCTGTTAGCTTTTGGATATCCAGGCTTTTCTCCAACATCCTCCTCAAATCCCCATCGGTAATGATCCCTTTTAAGTTTCCTTCAGAATCTATGACCGCTGTGGCTCCCAATCTTTTTCCTGAGATTTCTACAATTACTTCTGCCAATCCAGCTGCTTCATCCACCATCGGCAATTGCTCTTTGTTCAATAAATCCTTGACTTTAAGATACAACTGTTTTCCAAGAGATCCTCCAGGATGGTATTTGGCAAAATCCTCTGAGGTAAAGCCCCTCGCCTCCAATAAACAAACTGCCAAAGCATCCCCCATGGCCATATGCGTAGTGGTACTGGTGGTGGGCGCTAAATTATGCGGGCAAGCTTCTTCTCCTATGGTTGCATTCAAGACATAATCTGCATGTTCTGCCAAATAACTTTTGACATTACTGACAAGTGCAACCAGTACAGATCCTGATTTTTTTAGAAGAGGAACCAGCACTTTAATCTCAGGAGTATTTCCACTTTTAGAAATGCAAATCACCACATCATCCTCCTGGATCATCCCTAAGTCACCGTGAATAGCATCTGCCGCATGCATAAATAGAGCAGGTGTTCCGGTTGAATTTAAAGTTGCTACAATTTTATTGGCAACAATGGCACTTTTCCCGACACCTGTGATTACCACTCTTCCCGTTGAGTTTAAAATCCTTTCCACACATGCCTCAAAATCACCATCTATATACTCTACTAAATTTAAAACAGCATTCGCCTCATTTTGCAATACCCGAGTGGCTGTATTTCTAATATTTTTAGTTAAATTCAATTTTACCTGCGTTTATGAGTATTTTCGTACAAAGGTATAAAAGTAATTAATCATTCCTGTTTACAGGCTAAGAGCACCCTTTAAAGCACCTGTTTCAAGTGGAAGAAAAAGTAAAATCAGAACTCAAAAAATATTTGGCTTTAGCCAATTCCGTGGGAATCAAGAACCCATCGTCGATAATTTACTAAGCCAAAAAAACACCTTCGTCATCATGCCGACTGGGGCGGGGAAGTCATTGTGTTATCAATTGCCAGCAGTTGTATCTGATGGTACAGCAATAGTCATATCGCCTTTGATTGCATTGATGAAAAATCAGGTAGACCAACTGAATGCCATCGGTATTAATGCCCATTTCCTCAATTCAACGCTGAACAAATCAGAAGCAACAAAGGTGAAAAATGAGGTATTAAGCAAAAAAACCAAGTTGCTTTATGTGGCACCGGAATCTCTCACCAAGGAAGAAAATGTCGCGTTTCTCAAGTCAGCTCATTTGAGTTTTGTGGCGATTGATGAGGCACACTGTATCTCAGAATGGGGACATGATTTTAGGCCTGAATACCGTAAAATAAAATCCATAGTAGCTCAAATAGCCCCTAATCTTCCTATTATCGCTTTGACAGCTACTGCCACTCCAAAAGTGCAGCAAGACATACAACGGAATCTTCAGATGGAAGAAGCTGACTTGTTCAAGTCTTCTTTTAATCGAACCAATTTGTATTACGAGGTTAGGCCCAAATTAAAAAATGAGTCTAAAAAGCAGCTGATTAAATTCATTAAGTCCCATAAAGGGAAGTCCGGTATTATCTATTGCCTGAGTAGAAAAAAGGTAGAAGAGATCGCCCAACTCCTTCAGGTAAATCAAATTAATGCAGCTCCCTATCATGCAGGATTGGAGTCAGCGGTTCGGATTAAAAATCAAGATGATTTTCTAAATGAAGAGTTAGACGTCATCGTGGCCACCATTGCCTTTGGAATGGGGATTGATAAACCGGATGTGCGTTACGTGATCCATTACGATGTACCCAAATCACTGGAAGGGTATTACCAGGAAACCGGAAGAGCAGGTCGGGACGGGCTGGAAGGCCATTGCCTCATGTTTTACAAGTACGAGGACATTGTCAAATTGGACAAGTTCAATAAGGACAAGCCTGTTACCGAACGAGAGAATGCACGGGTTTTACTTCAGGAAATGGCGGCCTACGCCGAAACCGGAGTTTGTAGAAGGAAGTTTATCCTGAATTATTTTGGAGAGACATTCGAAAAGGATTGTGGGTACTGTGACAACTGTAAGAGAGATCGCGAGATTTTTGAGGGGATGACATACATTCAAACCGCATTGGAAGCAGCCCTTCAAACCAATGAACGGTTTGGACTTGAGCATCTGGTGAAAGTAATCATTGGAGAGCCTACCGAATATGTCACCAGCTACAAACACGATCAGCTTCCTGTATTTGGTAAGGGAAAAGAAGTTCCTGAAAAATATTGGACTTCCATCATCCGGCAGGCCATGATTTTTGACTTGTTGGAAAAGGATATTGAATCATTTGGAGTGTTGAAGCTTACCCAAAAGGGTAAAGAATTTATAGATGCACCTTATTCTGTCAACCTGTATAAGGATCATGATTATGCTACAGAAGACTCATCCAGTACGCCTGATGTACAAATTACAGCAGGCATTGCTTATGATGAAAAACTATTTGAGCTCCTCAAAGCGGAGCGAAAAAAGTAGCAAAGTCAAAAGGCTTACCACCTTATGTCATCTTCCAAGACCCTTCTTTGGAAGAAATGGCCACGGTTTACCCAACCACTCGAGAGGAACTTGCCCAAATCAACGGTGTTGGTATGGGAAAAGTCGCTAAATTTGGTGCGTCATTCTTGAGGATTATTTCTACTTATGTAGAAGAAAATGAGATTGAGACTGCTTCAGAGGTGGTAGTGAAGTCGGCAGGATCAAGGTCAAAATTAAAAATTACGATTATCCAACAGATTGATCGTAAAATAGACTTAGATGAAATTGCGGACAACTTGAACATCAGCATGTCTGAACTCCTTCAGGAAATTGAGCAAATTATCTATAGTGGAACAAAATTAAATATCGATTACTACATTGAACACATCATGGATGAGGAACGTGAAGATTTACTCCATGATTATTTCATGAATGCAGAAAGCGATCGGATTAAAGATGCACTGGAAGAACTGGAAGACGAGGATTTCGCAGAAGATGAATTGCGGGTCTATCGAATCAAGTTTATTTCCGAGCATGCTAATTAACGTGAATTGAGTCAATGAATATACTCTTATTAGGCAGCGGAGGCAGAGAACATGCTTTCGCCTGGAAAATTGTACAAAGCCCAAATTGCACTCAACTTTTTGTGGCTCCGGGAAATGCTGGTACTTCAAGCATTGCAAAAAACATCCCACTTTCAATTACTGATTTTGAAGGAATAAAAAATTTTATTCTTGAGCATTCCATTGAGTTGGTCGTTGTAGGCCCAGAAGAGCCTTTGGTAAAAGGGGTGGTGGATTACTTGCAAAACGAGTCCGAGACCGCATCTATCCCCGTAGTTGGTCCATCTCAACTTGGAGCTACCCTCGAGGGAAGTAAGGACTTCTCCAAAAGATTTATGCAGCGCAACCATGTTCCGACTGCAGCTTATGAGACTTTCACCGCAGAGGATATTGAAGCTGGACTTGCTTACCTGGAAACTCAAAACTTGCCTATCGTTTTAAAAGCAGATGGGCTTGCCGCTGGCAAAGGAGTATTGATCTGCCAAACTTTGGAGGAAGCCAAGGAATCCTTCAAGGAAATGCTGATCGATCATAAGTTTGGCGCAGCTTCAGCAAAAGTGGTTGTAGAAGAATTCCTTCAAGGAATCGAGCTTTCGGTATTTGTGGCTACCGATGGAAAGAGTTACAAAATATTACCTGAAGCCAAAGATTATAAGAGAATCGGTGAAGGTGATACGGGTTTGAATACAGGAGGAATGGGTGCTGTAAGCCCTGTGATTTTCGCCGATGAAGCCTACATAAAAAAGTAGAGGAATTGGTAGTGAAACCTACTGTAGATGGTCTAGCTAAAGAAAACATCCCTTACAAAGGGTTTCTATTCATAGGATTGATGAACAACAATGGCCAGCCTTATGTAATAGAATACAATGTAAGAATGGGAGACCCTGAAACAGAGGCTGTATTACCAAGAATCACCAGTGATTTTGTGGACTTATTGGTAGGCATTGGCACGGGAACCTTGGACCGATACCAATTGGAAATTTCTCCTGAATATGCCACAACTGTAGTGATGGTGAGCGGAGGGTATCCTGAATCTTATCAAAAAGGATTTCCGATTAGCTTACCTCAAGAGGCCGGGCATACGATTGTTTTCCATGCCGGAACTTCTACAAACGATAAGAACCAGTTGGTAAACCAAGGCGGTAGAGTGTTGGCAGTTACCGGAATGGGAAAAACTCTAGAATCGGCTTTAACTAACGCTTTTTCCACAGTTGAAAATATTACTTGGGAAAAATCGTATTACAGAAAAGATATCGGTCAAGATATCTTGAAACTGATGAAGTAAACCCAATCTTACCCAGGATCAAGGTCCTGTAAATATATACTTATGAGTGGATGTACTACTTGCTCGACCTCCTCTGGAGGTACCGGTGGCTGCCAAAATAATGGGAGTTGCGGGACGAGTGATTGCAATAAAATGAACTCATTTGACTGGTTAGGTCATATGGGAATTCCAGAGGTGGACACCTTTGATATAGTGGAAGTGAAGTTTAAAGGGGGCGGAAAGATTATTACAGAAACGTCGATTACCTTCCTTTGACAACCGGTGATCCTGTAGTCGTGGATGTACCCAATGGACATCATATTGGTTACGTTTCCCTTCAAGGTGAATTGGTTCGCCTACAGATGCAGAAGCGAAAAATCAAAAATGATGATGAGATTCTTAGAATCTACAGAAAAGCTACTGAAAAAGACCTGGAAAAGTGGGCTGAGGCCAAAAACCGAGAAATCCCTACCTTGTATCGATGCAAGCAAATCGTGGAAGAACTCGGTTTGAAAATGAAAATGTCTGATATCGAATACCAGGCGGATAATTCAAAAGCTACATTTTACTATTCAGCAGACGAACGGGTTGACTTTAGGGAGTTGATAAAAGTTCTGGCTGGTGAATTCCGCATTCGAGTGGAGATGCGCCAGATCAGTCTTCGTCAAGAAGCTGGTAGAATCGGTGGTTTAGGAGTTTGTGGGAGAGAATTATGCTGTTCTACCTGGTTGGTAGATTTCAAAAATGTCAGCACTTCTGCAGCTCGCTACCAAAATTTATCTCTTAATCCAGGCAAGCTAAGCGGGCAGTGTGGGAGATTAAAATGCTGCCTAAATTATGAATTGGACACCTATATGGATGCCATCAAAGACATCCCACAAATTGAGCGTCCACTTCAAACAGAATCCGGCCCTGCAAAACTTCAAAAAACCGACATCTTCAGAAAAATGATGTGGTTTAGCTATAATAACGAAAATGATTGGCATAGCATCAGCTGCGAGCGCGTAGCTGAGATTTTAGAAATCAATGCAAAAGGAATCAAAGTTTTTAACCTTCAGGTAAATGAAGCATCCGATATAGAAGATCTGGCAGCTAAATCTACGAGGGAACTTGAACTTCTGGACAAGAAATTCTCAACAGGGAAAAAGAAGAGAAAATCGAGAAATAAATCCCGAAACAACTCCAATTCTCCTCAACAAACCGCTGATTCCAATAGGAATCAAAAGGCTAATCCAGCTCCTTCTAAGCAAGAGACTGCTCCACAGCAGACGACTCCAAATCAACCTGGGGAACCTAGAAGAAAAAAGACCGAAACAATAGAAACCGGAATAGGAATCAACAGGCCACACCACCGGCTCAAGGAAACAATCCTCCTAAAAGACAAGGCGGAAATAAACCTAATCCCCATCAACCCGGAGAAAAAAACAAAACAAGCCTAGAAACCAGGAAGGGAAGAAACAACATCCAAACCCTAAACAAGGACCTAAGTCTACCCCTAAAGGAGAAGGCAAACCAAACCCCAAACCAGAAGGTAAATCAGGAGGTAAAAGAAAATTTCCACCTAGAAAAAATCAAGGGCCCAATCCAAATTCATCTGGAAATGAATAGAGTTCTTATTTTCCTTATTGCGTTAATGGGATTAGGTATTTCATCCTGTTCCGATGATCGGGTTTTTGAGGAATTCAAAGCTTTACCTACGCAAAACTGGGCAATGGAAGATAGTCTTCATTTTGATTTAAGTACTGTTCAGCTGCAGGGCAATCAAAGTCTTATTGCGTTTCGGTTTAATGAGGAATACGCTTTTTCCAATTGTTATGTAAGGGTACTCAGTCAGGATTCCACAGGAACTATTATTGAAAATAAATTAATCAATGTTCCATTGTTTGATTCGAAAACAGGAGAACCTCTGGGTGATGGGTTTGGAAGCACCTATACCTTTTATGACTCTCTTCCTTTTCAATTACCAAACAACACCAAGAAAGTCACCCTCCTTCAATATATGAGACAAAATCAGCTTCCGGGCATTGAAGCTGTTGGATTAAAAATCCTTAAGTAGCGGAACAAGAAAAAGCCTATTCAGAATCTGAATAGGCTTTTTCATTATCTGCTGATCGTATTCTTATTTATCGCATCTTTTTATAGGCATTGATTAATCCATTGGTGGAGCCATCATGGGAAGTGACCTCTTCATCACCTTTCAACTCAGGAAGGATTCCATTCGCCAATACTTTACCTAGTTCCACACCCCACTGGTCAAAACTAAAGATGTCCCAAATCACCCCTTGAACAAAAATCTTATGTTCGTACATGGCGATCAGTGAGCCTAACGTGTAAGGAGTAATCTTTTTCACCAAAATTGAATTGGTAGGTCGGTTTCCTTCAAAAACCCGATGAGGTGCAATCTTTTCAATTTGCTCATCAGACTTTCCTGCTGCTTTCATTTCTTTTTTCACTTCCTCCAGTGACTTCCCTTTTGCCAGAGCCTCTGTTTGAGCAAAGAAATTGGAAAGTAATTTTTGGTGATGATCCCCAATAGGATTATGGGAAATGGCAGGTGCAATAAAGTCACAAGGAATCAAATGGGTTCCTTGGTGGATCAATTGATAAAATGCGTGTTGACCATTGGTACCCGGCTCTCCCCAGATAATTGGTCCGGTAGTGTAAGCTACCTTGTTTCCATTTCTGCTGACGTATTTTCCGTTACTTTCCATATTTCCTTGCTGGAAATAGGCAGCGAATCGATGCATATACTGATCGTAGGGTAGAATGGCCTCCGAAGTAGCCCCCAAGAAGTTGGTATTCCAAATACCAATCAATGCCAACACAATAGGAATATTTCTATCAAACATGGAATGACGGAAATGTTCATCCATGGCATGAGCTCCATGTAGCAATTGCTCAAAATTTTCAAATCCAATCGTACAAGCAATCGGCAAACCAATAGCGGACCATAACGAATACCTGCCTCCTACCCAATCCCAAAATGAGAACATATTGGCAGGGTCAATTCCAAATGCTTCAACTGCTTTGGCATTGGTAGACAAAGCCACGAAATGCTTGGCAATAGCCGCCTCATCTTTTGCATATCCTACAAACCAATCCCTGGCAGAATGTGCATTGGTCATGGTTTCCTGTGTCGTAAAAGTCTTGGAAGCTATAAAGAAAAGCGTGGTTTCCGGATCTACTTTTTCAGGGTTTCTGCAATATGTGTCCCATCTACATTGGAGACAAAATAGCAGTCAATGTCAGGATTCTGATAGGGTTTCAAAGCCTCCGTTACCATGACAGGACCCAGATCTGACCCCCCTATCCCAATATTTACCAAGGATTTGATGGGCTTTCCAGTATAGCCTAACCATTGTTTATTTTGAATTTTGTCCGCAAAGACTTTCATCTGGTCCAAAACCTTTTGGACCTCGATCATCACATCTTCCCCATCTAAATAAACAGCCCGATCTGAGGGGTTCCTCAAAGCTGTATGCAATACTGCTCTTCCTTCAGTCTCATTGATGGCTTTGCCGGTAAACATGTCCTCGATGGCTAGATGAAGCTCTGTCTCGCGGGCTAAATCACAAAGTGCCTTCAGAATATCCTCGTTCACCTTATTTTTAGAATAATCAACTAGAATATCGTCGAGTTGAAGGCTGTATCGCTCGAATCTTTCGTGCTCTTCTAATAGGGAGGTAATTTTTAGGTCTTTATGCTCTTCGGCAAGGTCTAATAATCTTTTCCAAGCAGGTGTTGTGGTAGGATTGATAGATTTCATGGCTAGGTTAATTATAGGTATGGGCAACAAAATTAAGACTTATCTTGTAGGATAAAAGCCTTTTCTTTCTTGAAAACAAGTTTGTATTCTCCTTCCCGAAAAGGAAGATTTTGCCTTTTGTTACTCCAATGAAAAATAAATAGATTGAGACAGAATGAAGCTCAAATTAAAAAATTCTTACAATACCAATCTATTTGCATGCTGTCTATGCTTGGTATTAGTAGGAAAGGCATTTGAGGCACAAAGCCAGGACTTTGAAATCACTCCTCTAAATCAACATTTTTTTAAAACTGCCTCTTTCTATGATCCTACTACTGTATATTCTCAATTACAAAATATCAATGAAGACGGATCCACGTTCACCCAAATAAGTGATACCCAAAACAGAGTGATCAAAACCTTTGAGACTGATATCAACCCTAAAACCGGGGCAATTGAGGAAGTAGTAAAAGTATTTGATCAGCATGGCCAGTTAATTCTTAGAAGTGAGGAAAATAAGCAGAATGGTGAAAAGCTCTACTTCTATTATCAAGACGGAGTTCAGGTGGCCCATGTGGCCCATTACGGCAACAATGATTTTGAAATTTGGAGAAAATCAGGCGCAAATAGGTATTCTTCCAACAAGAATGATTTTGAACCTTCCCTATTCCCAAATGATAAAGACTGGAAAAAATTTGTACTGAAAGAAAAAAGGTTTTTGCCAGAAGCCCAATCTCAAGGCCTAGAGGGTACCGTTATCCTTGCATTTTTAATAGACAAGAATGGTCAACGACTGAAAACTGAAGTTGCCAATCTTCATGACCTATCTCCTATTTTAACATCAGAAGCTCTTCGAATAGGAGAATTGTTTGTAGGAAACTACAATCCTGCCATCGACTATAAAGGGGAAACCGTTGAAGCTTGGCTCTATTTACCGATAGGGTTTTATTATTATAAATAGAAAAATTTCATATTTCTCCACAGTTCGCTATCTTCAAACAAAGAATTAGTTATTACCCCTGGAAATGCCTAAGTATTGTCTCATTTTTTTGATCACGTTTTTTAGTTTTCAGTCTCTCTTAGCTCAGGCACAAGAAAGAGTCATCCTCAAGCTGAATAAATACCTAATACCCATACAAAATGATACTCCTGAAGCTCATGTATTTAATCAAGTGATCAGTGAAAAAGATGACATGATAATAACTAAAACCTATGATCTTCAAAATCGATTGGTTAGTCAAAAGAAAGAAAAATTCAATGAGGAATTAGGCTACCAGGAAGCCATCACTTCTACCTATGATAGTCTTCAAAATATAGTTTCTTCAGAAATTAAAAATCTAGATAATGGCAGTTTTGTAAAAGTATTTTTGGAGGGGGAACAGGTGGTCTCAAAACTGACCTATTTAGAAGATAAAGCCTATTATTTCTACAGAGGAGATATGGATTCTGCTTGGATCACAAGGGAATTTAATCCTATGCTTCCCAAACCAAAAATTGACAAGAAAGATTTTCAAAAGGCTCTGGCAAAGGAGCTTCATTATCCCCCGAAGCACGAAACCTGAGGGAAACGGGTATGGCTCTAGTGGGAATTGAAGTAGATGAAAACGGTCAATTGATTCACCTGTATTGGGCCAATCCGGAGAAGTACATCCATCCTTAATCAAAGAGGCAATCAGAGTCATGGAAAAAATTCATCTCGATTTTGAACCAGCCATTGATTATCAAGGTAACCCAACCAAGGCCTACTTTACCATCCCCATCCGCTTTGCCATGAGTTAAAAGTAAAAACCCGCCATCAATGACGGGTTTTGAAGTATTATAAAACAACGAAATAGGAACCTAGTCCTTTAAGAAATCTCTTAATACATAATTCAGGATTCCTCCGTGTTGGTAATAAGCAATCTCTACCTCAGAATCAATCGGGATTTTACATGAAACTCCTTTTTATTTCCATCTTGATCCACTGCTTTCACCCTAAAGCGTTGGCCAGGTTTCAATCCGTCCGAAATACCTTCAATACTAAAGGTTTCAAAACCTGTTAAGCCTAAACTTTCGGCACGCTCTCCTGAAATAAACTGTAGAGGCAGGACTCCCATTCCCACCAGATTGCTTCGGTGAATACGCTCATAGCTTTCTGCAATCACAGCTTTAATGCCCAATAAATTGGTTCCTTTGGCAGCCCAATCCCTGGAAGATCCTGAACCATATTCTTTTCCGGCCAAGACAATCAAGGGTGTCCCATCGGCTTGGTATTTTTGGGAGGCATCAAAAACTGTCATCTCCTCATCATCAGGAATGTAGTTGGTAAAGCCTCCCTCTTGGGTAGAGAGTTGGTTTTTGATCCGTACATTGGCGAAAGTACCTCGAACCATCACCTCATCATTTCCTCTTCTTGAACCATAGGAATTGAAATCAGGTCGCTGCACCCCTCTTCCATTCAAATACTTCCCGGCCGGAGTATCAGGCTTAAATGAACCTGCTGGAGAAATATGGTCTGTGGTTATAGAGTCTCCAAGTTTTAATAAAACTCTTGCATCTTCGATATCCTTTGGACTTTCCAAGTCCATTGAAATCCCTTTGAAAAAGGGAGCTTCTTTGATATAGGTACTGGAATCATCCCATGGGTATATGGACCCTTCCCCAGAATTCAATTTTTTCCAAATATCATTTCCTTCGAATATCTCCCCATAATTTTTCTCGTAATCATCGGGTGTCAACACTTTTCTGGAAATTTCATCTATTTCTGCGGTGGTTGGCCAAATGTCTTTGAGATAAACCGGTTCTTGGTTGGGATCATACCCTAGAGGTTCATTGTACAAATCCACATCTACTCTCCCCGCCAAGGCATATACAACCACCAACATGGGAGACATGAGGTAATTCATTTTCACTTGGGGATGGACCCTAGCTTCAAAATTCCGATTTCCTGAAAGTACGGAAGCTACGACCAAATCATTATCCTCCACTGCTTTGGCAATATGGTTAGGTAAGGGCCCTGAATTTCCGATACAGGAAGTACAACCATACCCAACAGTATGGAATTTGAGGGCTTCTAATTCTTCCAATAAACCTGCTTTGCTTAAGTAATCTGTCACGACTTTCGAACCTGGAGCCAAGGAGGTTTTTACCCAGGGCTTCACATCCAATCCCCTCTCCAATGCCTTTTTGGCTACTAAACCTGCCCCCAGCATCACTGCCGGATTGGAAGTATTGGTACAAGAAGTGATGGCAGCGATGACGATAGATCCATCATAAAGGGTGAATTTTTCATAATTTAAATCAATGGTTACCGATTTCAACCCGTTTTTTACTTCTGTTTTAAACGCGACATCCTGGGGGAATTTTTTGCCTCTTTTGAGGATTGTCCACCACCCTCAGCAAGCATTCTTCCTTCCTCTCTTTTATCGATTGGAATGTATTGTCTACCATGTACGGAATGTAATAACTCTTCGAATTTTGGTTTAAAGTTTCGAACCAAAATTTTATCCTGAGGCCTTTTGGGTCCAGATACGGTTGCCTCTACCGTTCCTAAATCCAATTCTACAACTGAGGAATACTGGATCAAATCCTCCTCTTTCCTCCATAATAAATTCGCTTTGCAATAGTCTTCTACCAATTTAATCTGGCTATTGCTTCTATTGGTCTTGGCCATGTAATCAAGAGTCCTGTCATCTATTGGGAAATAGGAAACTGTACATCCAAATTCCGGAGACATATTGGAAATGGTCGCCCGATCCGGCACCGTCAAATGATCCAACCCTGGTCCAAATACCTCCACAAACTTACCCACCACTCCATGTTTTCTGAGCAATTCGGTAATGGTCAAAACCATGTCTGTCGCAGTAGTTCCCGCAGGTAGCTTACCGGTCAATTTCAAACCAACTACCTCTGGCATGATAAAGAAAATGGGTTGACCTAAAAGGGCTGCTTCTGCCTCAATTCCGCCGACGCCCCATCCTACGACCCCAATTCCGTTGACCATTGGGGTATGTGAATCGGTACCTACCAAGGTGTCTGGAAAAACCTTCCCATCACGCATAATCACTCCCTGAGCCAAGTATTCTAGGTTTACCTGATGACAAATCCCCATTCCTGGAGGTACTACAGAAAAATTATCAAAGGATTTTTGTGCCCATTTCAAAAACTGATACCGTTCGGCGTTCCGCTCATATTCTACTTCCACATTTCGTTGGTAACTGTAATTGGTTCCAAAATAATCCACCTGAACCGAATGATCTATCACCAAATCTACAGGGATCAATGGGTTGATTCTTTCTGGATCTTTTCCTTTACGCTGGGCCTCCGATCTCAGGGAAGCTATGTCTACTACCGCTGGAACCCCTGTAAAATCCTGCATTAAAACTCTTGCAGGTTTAAAAGGAATGTCTGCTTCTGATGCTTCTGGTTTCCAGTTTAAAATAGTATCTAAGTGCTCTTTGGTAATAGAAAAGGCATCATAGTTTCGAAGGGCATTTTCCAATAAAATCCGAATGGAGAATGGTAACTTCTTAACCTCATGCCCAGCTTGATGGAGCTTATCCAAACTCCAATAATCAAAAGTACCGGAATCAGTTGTTAAACTTGATTTAATTTGAAATGGATCTTGGTTCATGATAAAAATTGTTTAGGTCTATGAAGAAGCGTTTTATTAATAACCAAATTACGAAAGATAGAATTCATTCCCCACCCGCTATTTCCTTCAATCAAAGGCATGGTCAATTTTACTTCTTACTTGTTTATATTCGTTAAATAATTCCAAAGCCTATGCCGATTTACGTTTTGAGGATAATCAGTGCATTTTTTATCCTTGCTACCTGGATCCCATTTATCAAATGGGACTATTGGTGGATCAGAGTTTTTGACTATCCTCAACTGCAAAAGTTGGTGATCATTATTCTTTGCGTGTTGCCTTGGACGTATCTTGCTTTTGAGGAAGCTTCCCCTGAAAGTTTCATTTGGATTGCGCTATTATTGATTGCCGGTACTCACCTGTTTAGAAAAGTTAAAATCTTCAGTCCCTTGGGCAAAAAGATGATTGACTCGATTGCCTACGATGAGGAGAATGGGATTTACATTTTGGTAGGAAATGTTTACCAATTCAATACCCATTACCAAAAAGTGATTGACTTGGTCCAACAAACAAACCCCGATCTCATTTTCTTGGTAGAAACAGATAAGGCTTGGGAAGTGGGATTAAAATCCCTTGAAAAACAATATCCAAATACAATCTTGATTCCTTTGGACAACACCTACGGAATGTTGCTGTATACCAAGTTGGAAATTGTCAGGCATGAAATTAAATACCTCATTGATGAGGAAATCCCCTCTATAGAGTTAGAAATAAAACTGAAAAGCGGAAAAATCATTACGGTGTACGCAATTCACCCCACTCCTCCTGTTCCCAACGAAAACCCAAAAAGTACCGATAGAGATGCAGAAATTCTTATCGTTGGAAAAAAAGTTAAGGCCAACCCCAAACCCTCTCTGGTGATCGGGGATTTGAATGACGTGGCCTGGAGCTATACAACTGAGCTCTTCTTAAAGATTTCAGAAATGGCGGACCCAAGGAGAGGTAGAGGACTATATAGTACCTTCCATGCCAAGATCCCCCTTTTACGTTGGCCTTTGGACCATATTTTCCTCAGCAAACATTTTGGACTTTCCGAACTTAAAGTGCAGTCAGGAATTGGTTCAGATCATTTCCCAATCAGTATGAAAGCAGTAATCACAGAAAAGAATACCACGGATCAATTGGATGCCAATGAGGAAGACCATCAGGAGGCTATAGAGAAGATAGAAAACGGAATTTCGGATCGTTCATAAAAAAAGCCCTAAATCAATTTAGGGCTTCGTTTTTAATTATTTTCATTGGCTTGCTCTTCAGCTTTCGCTTTTCGCTTAAATCCTTTTCTGAACGGCCAGGTATATTCCAATGCCTCCAATCCTCTATTTAGGTTGTAAGTCGCTGAATCCGTATTCACCATCGTTTGTTTTAAACTTTTAGCGAATTCTTCATCATTTAACAATACACCGATGGAATTATCCGATGAATTGAATTTCTCTGTAATAGCTTTCAACTCCTCAGTCATTTCCTCTGAATTTTGAGCTGTAGCTTTCAGGCTTCCCATAGTGGATTTAAATTCGGTAACCAACGTGGTATCCGTGACCAAATCATTGAAAAGATTACCCTCTTGATTCAATTTTGCAGTAAAGGAATTGAGGTCGGTAAGCATTCTGTTGCTTTGAACAGAGGCATTATTCAAGTTGGCAATGATGGTTTTGAAACTTTCTGCCAAGGTAGAATCAGTCATTACAGCTCCCACGATGCCTTCACCTGCGGCTAATTTACTGGTCAAGACCTTCAAATCATTAGTAATCTCAACTAGGTTTTCATTGTTTGCCTGTAACGTCTCCATCATTTGATCGGTATCCAAAGGCATAACAGACTCCAAACGATCCCCGTCCTCCACTGGTGGAGCCATGGTCGTTCCTCCATAGATCACGATGATTTTGTTACCGATCAAACCATCAGAACTCAAGGTAGCTTTAGAATCCTTGCGAATAAATTCTACCACTTCCTCCTCTACATTCATTTCTATTTCAACTTGGGAGTCGCCATAGAAATTGATTTTTCGAACGGTACCGATTTTCACCCCTGAAAACCAAACATTGTTTCCAGTCTGTAAACCTCCAATATCATCGAAAACTGCTTTCAGTTGGATCGCTTTGACAAATTTCTTCTGCTGGCCGCCCAAGGTCAAAATACCGGCTACCAGGATGGCTATTCCTATAAATACAAATATGCCTACTAAAACGTTGCGTTTATTTTCACCTCTCATGAATCAATGAAATTATAATCGTAAAATGATTTGACTCGCCCATCTTGTGCATGAGCAAAAACTTCTTCAAAACTACCCATCGCCTTGAATTGACCGTCTAACAAGACTGCTTGACGATCCCCTGTGACTTTGGCACAAGTAAGGTCATGTGTAATGACAATAGATGAAGTATTATACTGCTCTCTTACCTGATTGATCAAATTATTAATATCCATACAAGTAATCGGATCTAGACCAGCAGTTGGCTCATCATAAAGCATGATCTCAGGGTTTAATATCAACGTCCTGGCCACACCTATTCTTTTTTCTGACCTCCTGAAAGTTCAGAAGGCATCTGGTTGATGGATTGGGGTAAGCCCACACTATCCAACAACTCTTCTATTTTTCTTGTGATTTCTCCCCGGGTCAGATTCTTCACATTTCTTACCAAAGGAAATTCCATGTTCTCCCGAACAGTCATACTATCATACAAGGCTGAATTCTGAAAAGAGAAACCGATTTTTAATCGGAGTTCATTGAGTGCCTTGGTTCCTAATTTGGAAACTTCCTGCCCTAATACTTTCATGGATCCTTCATCCTGCTTCAGCAAACCCACCATGATTTTTATCAATACAGATTTACCAGAACCAGATTTACCGAGCACAACCAGGTTCTCTCCTTTGTATAAATCCAAATCAACCCCTTTGAGAACATCCAAATCCCCAAATGATTTCTTTAAACCAGCTATTTCTACAACTTTCTCTTCCATGGTTTACATCATTCTTATTGCGTTCACAATCTGAAGAACCAGTAATTCTTCAATAAATATGAGGAACATGGCCATCACCACAGCTGAATTGGCTGCGCGACCTACTCCTTCGGTTCCTTTGGAAGAGTTATAACCTTTATAGCAACCCACTATGCCGATGGTAAAGCCAAATAGAAGGGATTTCAAGACCGAAGAGTTGATATCCAAGAAACTGATCGATTCAAACACCTCCACAAAAAAGGTGGTCAAACTGACATTTTCATTGGCGTTCACACTTAAGAAAGATCCCATCAACGCGACAAAATCAGTATACATCACCAAGACGGGGATCATGAAAGTTGTTGCCAATACCCGGGTTACCACCAAAAATTTAAAAGGATTGGTAGCTGAAACTTCCATGGCATCGATTTGCTCTGTCACTTTCATGGAGCCTATCTCTGCACCGATACTGGATCCCATCTTACCTGCTGCAATCAATGCCGTCACCAAAGGTCCCATCGCTCTTACTACAGCAATGGAGATCAAAGAAGGTAACCAAGAGGTAGCTCCAAATTCTGAAAGTGAGGGTCTAGATTGATTGGTAAATACAATCCCTACGATGAACCCAGTCAACGAAATAAGTGGCAGGGATTCCACCCCAATTCGATAACATTGGTGGATGACTTCTTTTAGTTCATAAGGAGGTAAAAACACTTCTTTAAAGAACCTCCTTACAAAGCTCCAGGCACTTGCTAAGCCTGTAAAAAATTTATCTATTTTCTTAGAAAGCACAGGCTTTCTGTTTGCTTCTTCAGCCATAGGTCAATTTAATCGCTTGAAATTAAGTAAAAATCTCCAAAGGGTTTTGGCTTAAGATACCAAAAGGGACATTAATACTCTTAAATGGTAAAATCATTCAATTTATTTATTCCACAAACCTAATTCGTTTTTTTAAAAAGTTCAAAGTATCTAAATAGAATGCGAGCTAAATAGTTCGATTATCTAACATTAATTTTGCTCTTATAGCCTCCTAAGAGTTTATACCATGAGGTGTGAATCCAAAATTCCTGCCAAAAAAATAGCAGTGTATTTACTGCCAATTTTCACCTCCTTTTTCAAAGACATTCCTTCTCTTACTTTGAAATAAATGGGCTAAATGTTACTCTAATTTTTAGCGTTCAAATATTCAAAAACATCATTCACCTGAACACTGGAAATTGGTTTTTCAAACAGTCGAATTGCCTGAGGATAGGCCTCTATTTTTTCTCTTTCAAAAGGGCCAATATTTCCTGTCAATACGATCACGGGAGCTTGGGAAACCTCCCTGATTTTTGAAGCAAATCCCATCCGGAAAGACCAGGAAAATTAAGGTCCATAAATATTAAATCCACGGAATTATTACCAAGCCATTCCAAGGCATGATCAGGATCATCAAAAGGAAAAATCTCTACAGAAGGATCTATCAACTGCATTCTTTTCTTGACCAAAATATGCTGAATTTTATCATCATCTATGGATGCAATTCTTTTGGAAACCGGATTGTTCATATTTTGATTTTTGATACTTAGGGTGAGGCCCAGTCTGCAAATATCACTATTCCTAAGGCAAATCCAATATTTTCGGTTTTCGCATTCAGATCTTCAAATCTTCTTGAAGTATCCTCCCATTGGGATTTCAATCAAGAAGCAATTTTTAAAATAATGGGAAACCATCTGTTTTTAGTCTTATCTAAATTTTTTAGTATCACCTAATTACGTCAAGACTAATTCAATCTTATTTATTTACAAATCAATAGATTAACATTTTTTAATTAAAGTTATTTATAACATAAAAATGCAGCAAAATAGTAATTTAATAAAGCATAAAGTGTACCAATAAAAACCCAATCAACCTGGCATAGACCGGCACTATTTTACTATTCAAAAACTTGTTGAAGGCTTATTTTAACTAATTTACAGCCCTATTAATTACCCCTAAGATGGAAGAAGAAAAAGCTCCTAGAAGCAATCGAAATCAATTGATCCGAACCCTACTCTATTTGAAAAACAGGTTTGATTTGCATGAAGGCAAGGAGGATGAGCTAGCCACTATTGACTATATCAAAAAGAACGTGGAGTTTAAAGGAGCCAATTTATGGATTCTGATTTTTGCGATTTTTGTTGCCTCGATCGGTCTCAATGTAAACTCTACAGCAGTGATCATTGGAGCCATGTTAATCTCCCCTTTAATGGGTCCGATTATGGGAATTGGACTGGCTGCAGGGATCAATGATTTTGAGCTTTTGAAACGCTCCATGAGGAACCTTGGCGTTGCCGTTTTCATCGCGATTTTAACCTCTACAATTTATTTTAATTTCACTCCTTTGGATGATGCTCAATCCGAACTTTTGGCACGTACGGAACCCACAATTTGGGATGTCTTAATTGCCTTGTTCGGAGGACTTGCAGGAATCATTGCAGGTTCCCGAAAAGAGAAAAGTAATGCCATACCTGGGGTAGCAATTGCCACTGCTTTGATGCCCCTTCTTTGTACTGCTGGATATGGTTTGGCAACAATGAATCTTTATTATTTTATTGGTGCCTTTTATTTATTTTTTATCAATTCAGTATTTATAAGTCTCTCCACTTATTTAATTGTTCGCTTTATGAAATTTCCCAAAAAGGAATTTTTAGATCATAAAAAAGAAAAGCGGGTACAAACTTACATCACCATATTCACCATCATCACGATCGTACCAAGTGTCTATTTAGCCTATGGAATCGTCATCCGATCTATCTGGGAGGAACAGGCAAAAACCTTTGTCAGTCAGGAAATGGTTTTCCCAAGAACGCAAGTCCTCAATTCAAATCTCACCTATTCCAGTTCAAATAAAACAATCCAGGTAAGTTTGATTGGAGATCAAATTGACCAAGAAACCATCGAACTTATCAAAGAAAAAGCGGTCAGCTTTGGCTTAACTGATACGGAGATTACGATCAATCAAAACAATGCGGGCATTACTGATATGAATTTATTGCGTTCGGATATCCTAAAAGATCTGTATGAACGAAATGAACAAATCATTCAAGATAAGGATCAACGCATCGCCTTGCTTGAAAGTGAAGTCGCAAATTATGGAGAAGTACGGTTTCTTGGGAATGATATTGCACAAGAAGCAAAGGTCAATCATCCCAAACTTCGTAAATTCACCTTAAACAGGTCATTGGTCACTGACCTGGAAAAAGAAAAACAGACACACTTTTAGTAGCCTATGCGGAGTTTTCTACGAAACCTTCTGCTTCTGAAACAAAAAAATTGACAGAATGGCTTAAATTAAGAACCAAAGCAGACACCGTTGGTCTTATCCTCAACTAACCCCCCCACTGATATGAAAACCCTTCTCTTTGTATTTACCTTGCTAGCTTGCTCTATTAGCATTTCCAAGGCCCAATCCAGTTATGACCCTAAATTAGCCGAAGAAGTAGGGGCTGATCAGTATGGAATGAAGAAGTATGTCATCGCTTTCCTCTATAGAGGAGATAAAGTAAGTGAATACACCGAAGAAGAGCGAGGTAAACTTCAAGAAGGTCATATGGCGAACATCAATCGAATGGCGGAAGAAGGGAAATTGGTAATGGCAGGTCCATTTTTTGGAAATGAAGACCTAAGAGGCCTTTATATATTCGACGTGCAGGATTTAGAAGAAGCAAAATCTCTTACTGAGACCGACCCTTCCATTCAAGCAGGAGTCTTGAAAATGGAATTGAAAGAATGGTATGGTTCTGCAGCTTTAATGATGATGAATGAGCTTCATAGGAAAGTTGCCAAAGAGATTATTTGATCCCTGGGTTAAAAAGCGCTATTCAGGCTGTAACCTCTAGATGTTTGAACTCCAAGGGATGTGATTTCCAGTTATTTTTTCTAAAATAATAGTTAATTTAATTTTTTCTAACACCATTAATTAACTCAGGATTAAAGAAGGTCTAGCCTTTATAAAATAGTAGTCTTTTTACGTGTTGCAGTTTTTAGTTTGGCTACGTCATTAGATTATACCTTTTTCTTTTCTTAACCAACAGTAGTATGAAATCTCGCTATTTTCCCCAACTCTTGCTTTTCTTTTTAGCAGTTCTTCTATTTTCATCCTGCCATGATGACGTAACTAGCACCTATACCTATCGGACCATGATGCCAGTTTACCTTGAAATGAGCGACGTGAGGGCAAGGACCCTTGCTACCGAACCTGCCAGGGATTTAGACAATCCAGGTAAAATTTATATCTATGAGGATTACCTGTTCATTAATGAGCCGACCAAGGGAATCCATATTTTAGATAATGAAGATCCATCCAGCCCCATCAATTTAAGTTTCATTCCAATTGCCGGCAATGTAGACATGGCTATTAATGGTAATATCCTATATGCTGATAATTATGTGGATTTACTGGCCTTTGACATCAGTGACATCAATAATATTCAATTGGTCAAACGGGTGGAAGATGTTTTTAATCACCTATACCGTCACGATACGGGAGAAATCATCACCTTTCAAGATACTGTCATCACCTCTGAAAGCCCCACTTGGCAGCTAGAGGGAGGCTGGCTGATGAATGACGCCTTGAGCTTTTCTTCGAATTATGCCGCCGCTTCCCAAAGCTATGGGACAGGTGGATCCATGGCTAGGTTTACGTTGTTAAACCAACACCTGTATGCGGTAGATGAATCCACCATGCGAGTTTTTGATGTGGAAGAACCAGCAGCTCCCACATTTGTAAAACCCATTGACCTGGGATGGGGGATTGAAACTATTTTCCCTTTTAAGGATGTCCTATTTATCGGTTCAAACAATGGCATGCATATCTATGATGCGAGCACTCCCAGCTCCCCTACCCGGATGGCTGTTTACGAACACGTACAGGCATGTGACCCGGTGGTAGTCAATGAGGACTATGCCTTTGTAACGTTGAGAAATGGGACGGCATGCTGGAATGGGGTAAATGAACTTCAGGTAATCGATATCAAAGATCTTTATCATCCAACATTGATCAAGGCTTACCCGATGCTCAATCCTCATGGATTGGGCTTGGCAGGAGATTACCTTTATGTAACTGAAGGGGTACATGGACTGAAAAGCTTCAATGTAAGTGATGTGATGGCGATTGATCAGAACCAGTTGGAGTTTTTGGAAAAAGAAAAATCTGTTGATTTAATTCCAGGTCCTAATTCTTTGATTGTGATTGGCCCAGATGGGGTTTGTCAATTTGATTATAGTAATCCCTCCAAACTCAGAAAACTTAGTTGTATTCAAGTAAGCAACCCTGTCAATGTGTATTGATGCCAATGAGCCTTAAAACTACAATTCTACTATCCTGTGCCTTATTTTTTTACTTGAACAGTAACGCTCAGGAAAAAGCCTATTTTAATCAGACCGAACTGGGTTTCTTATATGGTAAAGGGTCTGAGCAATGGGACGGAAGGAAAGAACAAAGAATTGATGTCAGTTTGATCACATTTCATGGAATCCGCCTTACCAAAAATCATGTCATCGGGTTTTCAACCGGATTGGATCAATACGAGGAACTCTCCATTATCCCACTGGCATTGGGATGGAGAGGTTTTTGGGGCAGGAGGGAAAACCCAAGGTATTTGCTGGATTGGATTTTGGAGGAGGATCAGCCCTATTGGAGAAAAAGGAGGAAAACGAATGGAGCAAAAGCTGGTATGAAGGAGGCTATTTAGTTAGTCCATCCATGGGAATTAGCTTCCCCGCTAAAAAAGGAAAATCAGCGTTAACAATTAGCTTTGCCTATAAACGTCAACAAATCTCACAGTTTGTCGGGACTTTTTCACCTCCTGGTTCTACCGCGATCCCCAATGATCTTTTACCTCCGGGATATAGTACGTTGACAGAAACTAATTTCTTATTTCGAAGTTTTGTTTTTAGAGCAGGCCTTATGTTCTGATTAATTCAAGCTATAGCCCATTATCTTCCACAAATCTCTTGATACGGACAATACCCGCATTTTTTGAGATCCTCTGTCTGATCAAAGGCTTGATCTGGGTCATAGATATCTTCCAAAAGGGATTTTAACCCGGCCTTATACTCTTCCTCAAAATCCAGATAATCATTTACCTCTACACCAGGTTTTCTTCCTTCCTTGAGCTGCAAATAGGGATTAAAATCATCCTTAAACATTTCCCTCAGATTGAAAATAGCAGGTTTCAAGGGTGCTGTATTCCCTGCCACCGTTTCCTGGTAAATCAATCCATAAAACATGGTCTGCATGGCTGCTTTATTTCGGGATTTATTCTCCCGGTCAAATAAAGAAGGGATATCCGGAAAGTTCTTATTATCTATTCCTGATTTATAATCTATCAGGCGAATGGTTCCATTTTGCTCATCCACCCGATCTATAATCCCCCGAAGCGCGACTTTTTGATCTCCTGATGTTGTATTGATCGTTAATGCTGCCGCATACCTTTTCTCTTTTTCAAGAGAAATCAGGGTAAATGGCGCAGATTCCTCGTCTATTTTCAAAATCTGATGCAAATATTTCTGAAGCACATCACGGGCAATGGCCATTTGACCGTTCAGCTTGGTATTGGCCTCCCCTTCCAAGTGGTAAAATTTCCTGATCGCTTTTTCAATTGCAGGAAAAACCCAATTGGTTTTCAATTCCTTAAAATCGGATTTCTCCAACACGGTCCTCTTCTTCCTATTTGCGAAATCCTGATACAAGAACTCCATACTCAAGTGTGCCAGATTCCCAAATACAGCTGCATCTATTTCCTCGCTGACTTCTTCTTTCTCTTGAATATTTGCCAAATACTGAAAATAGAATTTCAACCTGCAATCCAAAAAACACTCAAGGCAGAAGGTGAAAATGCGGTTTCGGAAAAGCCATGCTCATCCAAAAGGTATTTATCCAATAGATGTAATACCTCTTCATCTTTCTCTATGCTAATAGGCTCAGGGGATTGCTGGTCAATAGGAATAAAAATCACCTCTTCCTCCATCTTCCGCCCAAGCTCCACAGCCATTTGTTGTATGTATCGACTCTTTTCACCTGCCTTCCCCTGATCAGAAGCGGTGGTATAAATCATATGCACTTCTTCTGCACTATGAAGTAAGCGGTAAAAAGTATAGGCATAAATGGAATCATTCTGCTCCTGTACAGGCAAACCAAAAGCTTTACGGATATTGAATGGGATCATGGAATTTAACCCTCCCGCTGGTGGGAAACTATCCTCATTCATATTACAAATGATGACACGTTTGAAATCCAAATTCCTGGATTCCAGGACACCCATTACCTGTAATCCCAAAAGAGGCTCCCCCTCAAAAGGCAACTTCACTTCCCGAAATACCTGACGAAACAGACGGATAAAAAACTCCCGGTTAATGCTTAAAATATCCTGACCTGCAAAAATCTCTTTTAAGCGGGTCAATTGTTTAAAACATTGGTACAAGTAAGATCGCTGCAAAGGTTCCTCCTGAAGTTGTTCAGCCAAGGTCTCCATTAACTGGGTCAAATAAGGAAAGAGTCGATCATTTTCCAGCTTTTGGAATATCAGCTGGTACAAACTCCCTCCTTTGGCAAGTCTATCTACTGGGATATGAATTTGATTCAATAATTGCATTTCCTCCAACAGTTTTTCAGCAAAGCCCGGGTTTACACTTTTCAAGTACACCGAGCTCAATAAATTTTTGACTGCTGTATGGTAAAATAACACTCGCCCGTCCTCTACCTTGATAAAGCGCTGCATTTCCAATACCGCCTCCAAAAAGGAATAAACAGGAGCATTTTTTACCGGGTACCCCATGGTGACATTCACTTTGCCTACCTGCTCCGGAAGTGTGTGAAGTATAGGAAATAACATTTGCTCATCCGGTAAAATCACCACTGTTTCTTCCCAAGATTCTCCTGCAGGTACTTTCTCCAAAAGTGCTCCTACCAGATTTGCTTGATTGACTTTTAATGGCGTGGCATAGGTATGAATTCTTGCATCTCTATCCTCAATATGTGTGGGGATGATTTCCGGAAACGTGGGTCCAAAAACCAGGTCTTTGCGATAGTCACGAAAAAACATACCTGCCTCCTGGACTTTATCCTCCACATAATAGGCATCTATATCCCAGTATATCTTTGCATCAAATTCAGTAATATAGTGCTTGATCAAGGCTTCCTCCGTTCCCGTAAACGCATTGAATCCTATAAAATGAAACTTCTTTTTGGGACAGTAATCTCACTCAGGGATTCCGCCACTTTCCTGTATATCATTCCTGAATAAGCCAGACCGGAAACTTTCAAAGAAGCTTTATAGGCAGAATAAAGTGGCCCCAATAGTTGCCAGAATTTCAAAAATTTCTCCTGATGATCCCGATCCTGTCTAATAAAAGAAGACCAAAATTGTTTGATCAGCTCTATTTGACTTTCGTTCAAAAAACTCAAGTCAGACTCAATCTCTTTGATTTCTGATAAGTGGTGGTATAGTTTGCTGGCATCGGCCATAAACTGATCCACATCATTGAAATCTTTTAAGATCATCTCTCCCCAGAAATAAAAGCGATCAAAGGTTTCTGGCTCAGGATTGAGTTCTTGGTAAACTTTATACAATTCGAAGATTAAAGTCAGATCATCTGCCGGTCGTTCCCCTCCCAATTCACAGAATAGCTCCTCTATGGTTTTTACCTCTGGCATCCAAGTAGGTTCCTGGATAAGGCTTCCCAAATGTTGGGTAAAAAATAGGCCTGCTCTTCGATTTGGCAATACCACTGTAATATCTTGAAAATCCAACCCTGATTCGAGGATTTCTTTTGCTGTGTTTTTCAAAAACTATGCATATACCTCCTCAATTAAACCAGTCTCTAAATAACATAAATATCCTTTGGTAGGCCTTTTGGCCAAACTGGCCACCAATTTCATATACTCTCGCACTTGTTCTGCATAGCGATTTTGCTTCTCACCAGTTTTAAAATCCACAATCAATGCCTCCTGTTCATTTAAAATGATCCGATCTGGTCGTTTTTGCTTTCCTCCAGGAAGTAAAATTCCTTGTTCTGCTAGTAATACTCCTTCTGAGCTAAACCAGGAGGCAAAAGTAGGATGGGCGAAAAGATGTCCCAATTGCTCTTCGACAATGCACCTCTCTTCCGCACTTAATCTGCCTTCAAAATAGAACTTTTGAAGGTGCTGCAAGGCGGATTGATGATTGATGGATAGTTCCAGAATTTCATGTACCAACAATCCGAATTTTTGCTTCTTGCGCTGTGCTAATCCCTCTATTGAAAAATCCACGGCATATTTCTTCAGTTTTAATACCTCCGCCCAATTTTTATAAGCCCAACGAAGGGCCGGCGCCTGATGGGGTTCCAATTTCCTCACTTGGCTTTCTGGCCAATCTCCTAACTCAAATACTTTTGACTCTTGGTCAAAATAAGTTTTAAAGCTTAATCCCCCTCCTCTGAACCATCAAATTGAATCAATTGCTGCAATTGGGCTTCCATGTAGTTTTGGGATTTGATGGTTTCTTTAAATGGTGAAAACCCATAAAAAACTTCCTCAGCCCTCGTCAAAGCCACATAAAGCATATTCAAACTATCTAAATAGGCCATGGTAGCCTCCTCTGCATAAGTCTCTCGGAAATCAGAGTTGGCCAATTCATTATTCAGATTTAAAGGAATAATCGCCGACAAGCCCTTCTCTCTATCCTCAAAAGGCGACCAAATCACATTTCCTTTACTGGTATCAAATATGGTCCATTTCAAAAACGGCATCAGAACCACTTTAAATTGGAGTCCTTTGGATTTATGAATCGTCATAATCCTCATAGCATTATGGCCTTCCGGAATTTTGACGGTACGCTTCAATTGCTGATCTTCCCACCAATCCAAGAAGCCACTGAAGTCAGCCCTGTTGTTTGCTGTAAAATCAAACACTGCTTCTTTAAATCCGGAAATATAGGCGCTTTCTTTCCTAAGCTCCATGAGCCCTAAAACTTGAATCAATTCCTCCAGCGCTTCCATTAAGGGCAACTGAAGCATGGTCTTTTCCTTTTCCTGAAAGGCTTTCACTTGCTCATCCAAATAGGAAGGCATTTTATCCAATGCAAATAACTCATGGGAAACGGGCTCATTTTTCAATACTGCCAAATGGTACCACATGGTTTTGTATTGCACTTGATCCGCTGGATTATGTAAATAGTGGAAACCGGAAACCAATGCTTTTACTGATGCTGCTTTATTGAGATACATGGACTCGTCCGACAGGACATCAAAACCATAGTTTGGATTTTTGTTTTCAGCAGCATAATCCATCATTTTGTCTGCAATCGCCTCTCCTTGATTTTTGTCCTCACTAAGAATGCAATGTCTTTGAGTTCATATCCATGGTCTTGAAGTTCTTTGACTACTTCGGGAAGCTTATCCAACACCAACTCGTCAAAACTACTTTCATCTTCCACATTCTTGGGATCAATAAATTCCAGTTTTACTTTTCCTTTGAAGCCCGAATTCATCTTTTTGGAAGAAACATGCTGGAATGAATCTTCATACGCCTGAGATAAGATTTTCGGATTTTCTACTCCATAATCAACAAATAATACCTGCTCCATAGATTTTGGAAGCACCTTGAATACCGAGTTATTAAATTGAATGATATGGGGAAGGCTTCTGAAATTCGTATCTAGGTTTTTCAAGGCAATCCGGTCGGTTCCAATCTCTTCTTCTACCTGAGAGAGCAATAATTTCATCTCTCCTCCCCGCCAGCGATAAATGGACTGCTTCACATCTCCCACCAGTAAATTGGTTTGATGTTGTCCTAAAGAGTTTTCCAACAAAGGCTTAAAGCTATCCCACTGGAAGCCGGAGGTATCCTGAAACTCATCAATGAGGTAGTTTTTGTACTGGTTTCCTACTTTCTCATAGATGAAAGGCGTGTCATTCCCCTTTGTAATTTCTTTGAGAAACTCATTTGCATCCGATATGAGAAGTATGTTCTCTTCATCTTTTACCAAACTTAACTCATCCAACAAGTTTTTGAAAACTCCATAGACATAACTGTTTTTGGCTATTGCCTGCAGGGTATTCCATCTGGAAGTCAAAGCATCCATTTGAATGAGGATCTGGTTAAGTCCTTGTTCGTATGCCGATTGAATCTGATCAATGCATTTACTGGACTTCGAAAACCAGCTATCAGGTTGATCTATCTTAGCAAGTGTTGCATCGGTCAACTTTGGAATAGGTTGATTTTTATCTCCCAATAGGCTAAAAACTTTTGCAAAGGTCCGGATCCGCCTGCAAAATCAGTCCATTCCAAGCCATTGGAAACCCGTATTGTATTGGCATGAGTCCCAAGCTCCTTCGCTAATTGAACAATTTCGGATTTCCGCTCCCTGACCATCGTCTGGAGCGAGGTGATGTTTTCCTTTTCTTTCAAAAATTCTTTGATCTCCGGTGCGAACTTTTTGAAGTCTTCCTGAAAAATCTGTTGACCTAATCCGTGTATGTTTCTTCGGATATCCCATGAACTCCCATTTTGGATTTGCTCATAGGCATAATCCACCAACCATTTATGGAGAAACTCATCCTCCATCACCAACATCACCACCCGGTCTACCACCCGATCCAATACCGCTGCCTGATCCATTTCCACATCAAACTTGGCATTCAGATCAATCTCTCTGGCAAATGCCCTGACTACTTTCTGAAAAAACTATCAATGGTACTCACAGAGAATCTGCCATAATCATGGAGGATGGCAGTAAGCGTTTGTTGGGCCAGAACCTTTAACCCTGATTCATCCACATCTAATGCTTTCATTAACTCAGCATCCATTTTCTCTTGAGGATCTACCTTTGATCTCAATCGGTTCAATTCTTCCAATATCCGCTCTTTCATTTCTTGCGTCGCCTTATTGGTAAAAGTGACAGCAAGGATTTGCTTGAAAGCATGTGGACTTTGTAGGGCTAATTTCAAATATTCCAGGGTCAGGGTATAGGTTTTTCCTGAACCCGCAGAAGACTTGTAGATAATGAATGGTTTTTGATCCATGGCTAAAAGTTAGAACCGAATATAAGGAAGGCACTTCTTATTTTGGTGGTTTCTGGCTCAATTTGACAGAGATTGTCTGTTAAGACATTGATTTATATCCGTATCTTTTCATTCCTAAAACAACAATTGCTTTTTGGATAGAAACCCCCAATTTTAAGACTATGCAAAAACCCATCAACCTACTCCTATTGTTCGTTTCCCTTTGGCTAGGCAATTGCTTTTCTTCCTTCGGAAATGATGGCTACAAACTTTGGTTGGACTACCAGCCCCTGCCCAACTCGACCCTTCAAAATGATGTTACAGAATTACTTTCTGGAGTCTATTTTTTGGAGAAAATCCTACCTATGAAGTCATCAAAAAAGAGCTGAATAGAGCAGCGGAATCCTGGGTTGGAAACGCCCCCAGTTTCAGACAGGAAAGGTTGCAATCCGCTACATTTTATTTAGGTACCCGGCAAGAATTTTCGCAGGTTTTATCCTTGGACCAACAGGCCGAAATTAAGGCGCTTGGTGAGGATGGCTTTTGGACAGGGCCAGTGGAAATTGATGGTAAATGCTATTTTTCAATCATTGGAAACACACCCATAGGAGTACTTTATGGGACATTTCATTGGATCAAAACTGTCCAAAGTAAAACTTTTAATAAAAACTCAATTCATTCTGATAGTCCGAAAGTTAAAGTACGCATGTTAAACCATTGGGATAATCTGGACAGAACAGTGGAAAGAGGCTATGCCGGCTTTTCAATTTGGGACTGGCATAGACTTCCTGGGTATGTTGATCCCAGGTATATAGACTATGCCCGAGCAAATGCTTCCATTGGAATTAATGCTGTTTCCTTAACCAATGTGAACGCAAATTCCTTGATCTTAACCACCGACTTCATGAAGAAAGTGAAAGTGCTTGCTGACATTTTCAGACCCTATGGAATTAAGGTATTTCTGACTGCCAGATTCTCTGCTCCCATTCAGATCGGTGGTTTGGAAACTGCCGACCCGTTAAACGATCAGGTCATGGATTTCTGGAAAGAAAAAACTGCTGAAATCTATTCGTACATCCCGGACTTTGGAGGCTTTTTAGTGAAGGCAAATTCAGAAGGGCAGCCAGGTCCTCATGAGTACGGAAGAAACAATGCCGAAGGTGCCAATATGCTTGCAGATGCCTTGGCCCCCATGGAGGGTTGCTGATCTGGAGGGCTTTTGTGTATTCCTTTCAAGAGGATCAAGATCGGCATAAACAAGCCAATTTTGAATTTGAACCCCTAGATGGGAAATTTAGGGACAATGTCATTATCCAGATAAAAAATGGAGCCATTGACTTCCAACCTAGGGAACCCTTCCATCCATTATTCGGAGCCATCAATCAAACCAATGTGGGAATGGAATTTCAGATCACCCAGGAATATCTGGGACAAGCTACCCAATTGGTTTTCCTAGCTCCCATGTGGGAAGAAGTATTACAGACGAACATCTATAGACCTAAGCCAAGCACTACGGTTGCAAGTCTCTTGGAAGGCACTGAAACGAACCAAGACCTTACCTTAATGGCAGGTGTTTCCAATATTGGAACGGATAGAAACTGGACTGGTCACCTATTTGGCCAAGCCAATTGGTATGCTTTTGGAAAATTAGCTTGGAACCCCGATGCCAATTCAGCTGATATTGCTGAAGAATGGATTAAATTGACTTTTGGTCAAAAACCTATGGTCGTTTCGAAAATTGAGGAAATGATGCTCGATTCACATGAAGCGGCTGTGGATTATATGACTCCTCTAGGACTCCACCATATCATGGGAAGAAGCCATCATTACGGGCCAGGCCCTTGGGTGATGGGAGGTCGAGCAGATTGGACCGCCCCTTTACCATCAAGCCGACAGCTTGGGAATCGGGTTTGATAGAACTAGTACCGGAAGTGATGCATTGAGCCAATATGCCCAGGAAATTCAAGAGGTTTGGTCAAACCCCAATGAAATACCTGAAAAATACCTGCTTTGGTTCCACCATTTACCTTGGGATTTTAAATTGAAAGACGGACATACCTTATGGGAAGGAATAGCCTATCATTATGATCGAGGGGTAAAGGAAGTGAGGGCCATGCAGCAAACTTGGACCAGTTTAAAACCTGAACTAGATCCGGAAGAATTTGAGCATGTCCGCCAATTGCTAAACATTCAGGAGGAGGAAGCAGAATGGTGGAGAAATGCCTGTTTACTTTATTTTCAAACATTCTCAAAAAGGCCATTCCCCAGTGATATCGAACAACCTGAAGGAGATTTGGAATACTATAAAAGCTTGATGTTCCCAAATGCTCCAGGAATTTAAGAGGGGAACCAGGTTCCATACAAGCGAATATTTATTTCAGGATTTGATGGAGAATTGACTAAATTAAGTAGGAATCAGCTTTTGTTCCCATGAATAGACTTCATCTTTTCGAATTCGAAGATCTGCCATGGTTTCCGGGTTTTCTTCGAAATTATGGTACTGATTTCCTTCAGTTTTTGTCAAACAAAACAAACATGTTTGTTCCCCTGATTCCTTGGATAGAAAAAGGACTGCAATCCGTTGGGACAAACCAGATCATTGATTTGGCATCTGGGGAGGCGGAGGAATCCTGTCTTTGAAACAGGAATTGATTGCAAAATACCCTGAGACCACTATTCTTCTCACAGATTACTTTCCAAACCTAGCAGCGTTTGAATATACTGTCTCCCAAGCTACTAATATAGCCTATTCAATGGAGGCAATTGATGCAAGAGCGGTTCCGGAAAAGTATTCGGGATTACGGACCCAATTCCTTTCTTTCCATCATTTCCGCCCTAAAGATGCCGTCCAAATTCTGGAAAATGCAGTGACTACTCGACAGCCGATCTTTATTGCAGAGGGTCAGGAAAGATCTTTAACTAGCATGTTAGCGATGTTCTTCTCCCCTATTACCGTAGTGCTCTCTACTCCTTTCATCAGACCATTTAATTTTGGGAGGCTGCTTTTTACATATCTGATTCCTATTGTGCCTTTATTCGTTTGGTGGGATGGAATAGTATCTTGCCTAAGAACCTATTCGGAGGGGAAATGAATGACTTAATAGCTCAAGTAAAAAATCGTGATCAATTTCATTGGGAAGTAGGGAGGGTCAAATCTGGTCCCGCTTATCTTTTATTTTTATTAGGAACTCCCAAAACTTAAATTTTTTCTTTTAGCCAATTCACAAGTATCTCCATAACTAACTCGCTATCGGTATCATTGATCAATTCATGATACCCTCCGGGTATCAGCCTTAATGTCTTATCAATAGAATTAGATTTTTTAAACAGAAGTTTTGACCCTTCAGGATTGGTTAAGGTATCACTGGTACCATGAAGTAATAAGACGGGTTGGTCAAATTCACCCGCCTTCTCTTGAATGTATTTCATCATATTGAAAATTTCAGTAGCTGTCCTTGCGGGATAGGCATCTTTATAAACCAGCGGATCATCCAAGTACCGCTGTACTTCCTTCTTCAATTTTGAAATTCCCTTGGGGTCAAGTTTTAAAGCCTTTAGCCTAGGAAAAAATCTGCTAATTAATCCAGAAATAGACTTTAGAATTTTTGGAGTATTGGGATCTTCCATGATGGCAGGACTACTTAGAATCACTCCATTTAATTCAGGGTTATATCTCAGTACATAGGCAGCGGCAAATCCTCCCCCATACTATGCCCATATAGAAAAACAGGAAGTGATTTTTGATAGTTTTTTGCTTTTTCAAATAGCACGTGAATATCTTCCAAATAGCTTAAATACGAGTCAAAATATGCGTCCGGTCCATTTGGCACAGACTTTCCATGTCCTCTACCATCAAATGTGAAAACAGAAATCCCAATTGAAACCAAGTTTTCTGCCAACACGGAATACCGGCCACTATGCTCGCCTAGCCCATGAACCAATAATAAAGTGGCCTTGGGATGATCTGATATCCATGCCTGCAAGTAAAGTTTCACTCCATCAGGGGCCACATATGTGCTCTCAAAATGATTCATAAACTATTTATTAAACCTTACTATGAAAATGCAAAGATTTAGCCGTTATCCAAGAATGTTTTTTAATCCATTTCCGTTGTATAAGCAGAAACCAAATTTTTCAACTTAAACCACACGTAAAATGAAAAAATCTTATTTCTAACAGGCGATTTTGCAGAAGATTATGAGACCATGGTTCCTTTCCAAATGCTGGAAATGGTAGGATTTGAAGTACACGCCGTCTGCCCTGGAAAGAAAAAGGGGAAACCATCAAAACTGCTATCCACGATTTTGAAGGAGACCAAACGTATACAGAAAAGCCTGGTCACAATTTTACTTTGAATTACACCTTTGATGAGGTGAAACTTGAAGATTATGCCGGAATTGCCATCGCGGGGGAAGGGCCCCTGAATATCTACGGTTAAATTCCAAAGTTTTGGACATGGTAAGACATTTCTTTGACACCAATAAACCTGTTGCCGCAGTTTGCCATGGGATACAAATATTAACTGCAGCAGGCGTGGTTAAAGGGAGAAAGCTTACCGCCTACCCGGCTGTAGGACCTGAAGTCACCATTGCAGGAGGCGATTTTCATGAGATTCCCGCCACAGATGCCTTGGTGGATGGAAACCTCGTTACCTCACCTGCTTGGCCTGGACATGCTGCCTGGATCAGAGAGTTTTTAAAGGTGCTAGGTGTAAAAATTGAAATCTAAACTCACTTTATTAACTAAATCAAGCCCTTTCGTTCTGCATGAAAGGGCTTTTCTGATTGTAAACAGTCCGAATTCATTACCTTATCTTAGCATTCGTAATTTCAATAACTAATAACCCAACCCAAGATGCTTAAATCCAAACTTTTCCCTTCTGCATTACTTCTCTTTTTACTAAGCTTTGGAGTATTTGCCCAATCAGTAATCCATGGGCCAAGTCGCATTTCTTTAGATCGCTTAGCCCGGTACGAATCTGTGATAGAAGAACAAATTGAGGAAGGTCATATTCCTGGGGCAGTCACTTTGGTATATAAAAACGGAGAAGTGATCCAACATGAAGCTTATGGAGTAAGTGACATCAATTCCAATGAACCCATGCTCAAAAATCAACTATTTTTCATCCAATCCATGAGTAAGCCCATCATCACTACGGGTATCATGATGCTTTATGAGGAAGGGTATTTTCAGCTGAATGACCCAGTAGAAAAATATTTGCCTTGGTTCAAAGATTTCAGAATAGCGAACGATCCAAGCCAAGGAATTGCTGGAGGAACTCGGGCTGCAAAAAACAAAATCACCATTGCTCAACTTCTTAGTCATACGGCTGGTTTTTCGCATGGAATTGCAGCAGGAAAGCTAGAAGAGGAAATTAGAGAAGCCATGTATGGCTCTCCTCAAGAAAACATTGAAAGCCGGGTAAAAACACTGGTGAGCTTACCCTTGATTGGCGAACCGGGAGAACAATGGTATTATTCAGCTTCTCCGGATGTGCTTTCTTTATTGATAGAAACATTTTCTGGGATGAACACGGCAGATTTCCTACAACAACGATTGTTTGACCCATTAGAAATGAAAGACACCGGGTATAATCTGAATGAAGAGCAACAAAAAAGGATGGTTCAGGTACATACCATGGATGGTAATGGGAAATTGATCAAGCAGGAAAACCAAACACCCACTTCTGGAAACACTGTCTTTGGAGGTACGCATGGACTATTTTCCACAGCTGAAGATTATTTAAAATTCTCCCGAATGCTTTTAAATGGAGGGGAGTCTAATGGGATTCAATTCCTAAGCCCAAAAACCATAGAAATAATGACCATGGATCAGGCAGATGGCTTATATGATGGAGCAGGACATGGGTTCGGGTTCGGGTTTGCCGTGTTGGAAGACCTAGCGAATGCCAAGAAATTGGGTTCGGTTGGCCAATACTTTTGGAGTGGAGCCTATTGTACTTTCTTCTTTATTGATCCTAAAGAAGACCTGATTTCTATTTTTATGACCCAAATGAATCCGTATAGCAATTATTGGGGAGATAAGATGAGACAAATGGTCTATCAATCTATTCAATAGCCTAAGAAAAAGCCTCAAAACAAGGAGGATTCAACTCTTGTTTTGAGGCTATGTTGTATGGTCAAAAACTTTTCTCTTCGCTTAAGGAATCCATTTATTGGAACCGAAATTAGGCTTTCTCTTTTCCAAAAACGCATTTCTACCTTCTTTCGCTTCTTCTGTACCATAGGCCAATCGAGTAGCTTCTCCGGCAAACACCTGTTGGCCAACCATCCCATCATCCGTCAAATTCATGGCAAATTTTAGCATTTTGATGGAAGTAGGTGATTTTTCCAATATTTCTTGGGCCCACTCATAGGCTGTAGCTTCCAACTCTTCATGAGGAATCACAGCATTGACCATTCCCATTTCAAAAGCTTCCTGTGCGGAGTAGTTTCTTCCCAAGAAGAAGATTTCTCTCGCTTTCTTTTGACCAACCATTTTAGCCAAGTAGGCAGATCCATATCCTCCGTCAAAACTGGTTACATCTGCATCAGTCTGCTTGAAAATAGCATGCTCTTTACTAGCTAAGGTCAAATCGCAAACCACATGCAAACTATGACCACCTCCTACAGCCCATCCCGGGACTACTGCAATGACTACTTTTGGCATAAATCGGATCAGTCTCTGGACCTCCAATATATTCAATCGATGGTAACCATCTTCTCCTACATACCCTTGATTTCCTCTTGCCTTCTGATCACCTCCTGAACAAAAAGCCCAGCCCCCATCTTTGGGAGAAGGTCCTTCCCCACTCAATAATACTACTCCTATGGAGGTATCTTCTTGCGCATCATAAAATGCGTCGTAAAGCTCGGAGGTTGTTTTTGGACGAAAAGCATTTCTTACCTCAGGTCTGTTAAAAGCAATTCGTGCTACGCCATTGCACTTTTTATAGGTGATATCTTCGTATTCTTTTGCAGTAATCCACTCCATGATGATCAAATTTTAAGCTGAATTTTCGCTGCAAGATAACAGGCTTCGCGGAAAAATGTTGTTAGTTTGCTGCTCTACTTTCATCAATCAAAGACCTGCATCTCCATGTTTGAATTGATAATTGGAACAAAAAGGTATTCTTCCCAAGAAGATTTCATACATACACCTTCTGGTTTACCGGATTTTGCCATCCCTGCATTCACATTTTGCAATGCATGGTTGGCAGGCCAAGAATCTTTTGAATTGCAAACTTCAGGATCTACAGGCACTCCCAAATCTATTCAGGTTCTACGTTCTCAAATGACGGCAAGTGCTTTGGCTACTCAATCCTTTTTTGGCATCACTGCCGGAACAGAAATGCTGTGTTGCATGAATACCCAATACATCGCGGGAAAGATGATGTTGGTCCGGCTATGGTTTGGAATTGCCCAATGCTAGTCGTTGAACCGAGTTCAAAACCGCTTTCCGACCTTCCTACCCACTTCTCGCCAAAATTTGTGGCCATGGTTCCTTTGCAAGTGGAAGATTGTTTATCCACAAATCTGAAGGAATTAAAATCTTTAGAATATCTAATTATAGGAGGTGCCCCTGTTTCAAAAAGCTCAAGTCCTCTATTTTGAAGGAGGGTTTAAATGCATACCAGACCTATGGGATGACAGAAACTGTTTCCCATATCGCCATCGCAGCATTTGAAGAAGGGGAGCTGATGTATAAGCCCCTGCCAGAAGTGGAAATAGGACAGGATTCTAGAGGAGCACTTTGGATAAAATCCGCGATGAGTAACTACCAAACCATTCAAACCAACGATTTGGTGGAATTGCATGAAGGCAAGCGATTTTCTTGGTTAGGAAGAGCAGATTTCGTGATCAATACTGGAGGGATTAAACTTCATCCAGAAATTTTAGAATCTAAAATTGAAAGTAGTATCCAACCTTTTTTCCCTAATCACTCCTATTTCTTTTATGGGGCGCCAGATGAGAAGTTGGGGCAAAAACTGATTTTAGCCATTGAATCGTTGGGACCTGAAACTGAAAAGGCAGAAAATTTGCAAAGGGTATTAAAGGAAGTCCTTCATAAATATGAAATCCCCAAAGAAATACGGCTAATCCCTGAGTTTAAACGTACAAGGACAGGTAAGATTAACAGACCAAAGACCATTCAAACTATAACATGAACTTGCTAGTTGCGCTATTCATTTCTTTTTCCTCTTTCATTTCACCTTTAAAAGGAGAAATCCATTTAATTATAGAAGAAACTGAAATCAATAAAGGAGTGGTTCAGGTACTTTTATTCAACAATAAAGATGGTTTCCCTTCAGAAATAAACAAGGCTATAAAAAAGTTAAGCCTTCCTGTAGTGAACAAAAAGGCCGAAATTGTTTTAACAGATATTGATCCTGGAGAATACGCATTTTCTGTTTTTCACGACCAGGATATGGATGGAGAAATGAAAAAAAACCAAATTGGATACCCTTTGGATAAATTTGGTTTCTCTAATAATCCTTCTCTATTATTTGGACCTCCAAGTTTCAGTAAAGCATCTTTTAAAGTCAAAGACAAACCAGTGACAGTCAAAATAAAATTACGTTAATCAATATCCCTTAGCCAACCCGTAATACTTATTCGTTCTTTTTTAGTGGGCATTACTTCATGAGGAATCTCTCCGCTCAAAAAAACTACTAATCTTCCTCCTTTGGGTAGTACATCTAAGATTTTCTCAGAACCATCCTCTTGGGGTAGGTACATTCTCAACATTCCTTCATCCTCTTCCTTCCATGAATCATTCAAATAAATGATCACGGTCACCAAACGATAGAGAACTTGTTGAAATTGATCCATATGTCTGACATAAAATGATCCAATGGGGTATCTGGCAAAATGTGCCTCAAACGACTTCAAGCCCAGGTAACAGCGCTGGTTAATCGCCTTTCTGATTTCTTCTACCTTAGCCCAGTATTGCCGCTCAAATTTGTTCAAGTTATCCGAGTCAATCCACAAAACCTGGTCATTTCTGATCTCAGTTCTGACTTGCTTTTTTCGCCCTTTCCAACTGCAGCAATCCTAAATTTTCCTGCTTCCAACAGCTCTGACTGTTCCTTTAATAGGGATACCCTAAGTTCTTCACTGATAAAATCATCAATTATCGCATAAGATTTATCGTAAATCTCGGAGGCGATACGCTCTGATATTGATTCCATATGTTGTGTTTAACCTTGCAAATAACTTCTATTTCATCGAAAAAAATTACTTTTGCGCAAAGCAAATTTTATCATGCCCAAACAAGAAGAACTTACAGGATTGGAAATTGAGTTTGATTCCGGAATAATCCCACCCCCATATAGTCATGTTTATAGGATTTCTCTTGACTGGAGCAAAGGTGAATTGAGTTGCAAATTAGATCTACATTATACTGACCGAGATGAAATCAGTGAGGCAGAAATCTTCGATGAAGGTTTCACTTTACAAGATGACTTTTCTTATGAAGGCCCTCTGAACAAAACCTGGATCAAGGCAATTCAAAACAAACTTTCGGAAACCAAGTGGTCAGGTAAAAGCCTGGAAGAGGGAGGAATTATTCTAAAACTTACAGAATCCGGTGTTCAGGGAAAGGTAAAAATCCCTACAGATCAAGATGATTGGATGGTCTTTGGTCAAGATATCATCCAGGCTATCTATGAAACTGCCCAGAAAGAAGCTCCTCTTACTATTCATTATCGACAGGTTACTTCAGATAAAATTCAAGATTGTTCGATCACCATCCGATTTTCAGATAGGGAAGTAATATTTATGGAAGGAGATGAGGAGCGAAACATCAATTGGGAATATACCGTGCAGTTGATGAAATTGATCTTCACGCCAGATTACAACTATGAAATAGCCAAAGAAAATCCAGGCATCAAACGTGGAGCTTACATTGAATGCGGGGATGGTTTATGGCATGAATTAGGAAAGGGCGTGGTTAACATTGACCCTTCAAATGATGTAGTAAGCAAAATCAAAGAAATATTTAGTGATTTATTGGAAGAATAACAATCCGAACAACTCTTCCATACATCCTATTTTTTATTAAATTAGTCCCTGACAATCAGGGACTTTTTTATGGCTGACAATAAAATTTTCGTAAGCTATCGCCGTCAGGATGCTTCTGGAGAAGCAGGAAGATTAGTAGATCATTTGCAAGAAATCTATGGGGAAGACAGTGTTTTTTAGATGTAGAAACCTTAGAAGCAGGTTTGGATTTCATCCAAGCCATAGAAAAAGCGCTAAACTCCTGCAAAGTACTGATTGCGATGATTGGACCTCATTGGCTCAACATTCAAGATGCTGAAGGAAACCAACGAATTTTTAATGAGGGAGATTTTATTAGAATAGAGATCTCTGCCGCTTTAAAAAGGGATATCAGAGTGATTCCAGTCCTGGTCAATGGAGCCGTGATGCCCACTGCTGATCAATTACCTGAAGACCTCCAAGGCCTAACCCGACGACATGCCCAGGAAATTAGCAGTTCCCGGTGGAAATATGATTGCGATCAATTGGTGGCCGCTCTGAGCAAAATCATCGAACCCAAACCTCAACCGGTCAAACCTGCTCCTATCTCCCCTAATGCAGCAAAACAGAAAAGTTGGTTAGCTAAAAATTACCTTTGGTTACTTGGTGGATTAGTAGGGCTCATCGTTTTGATTCAATTATTGAGTTTGCCGGAAGAGGATGCTATTTACGATGATTTTGAAGAGAATACTGAATTGACTAATGGACTTAGCCAACCTACTGAGAAAGATTCTTCACCAGCCCAAGTCCCAGAAGAAAAGCCCACGACTACCCAAGACAATTCTTTTCAAGAACCCGAAAATTCTACTTCTACTGAGGAAGTCTATGTAGATGAAATTACAGGGTACTGGCTTTTATCCGATCCTCAAGGTAATACAAGCACCCTGGTTTTTAACCAATATGATGATTCCGTTGAGTTTTTGGAATACAACATATACGAGGTGGAAGTTGGGGAAGGAAACGGCAGCATTTCAGGTACCCAATTAACGGCAGATTATTATAACTCTTTAGTACAGATCAGCGGTAAGTTAATACTTAATACCTCCAATGCAGGAGGAAGTTGGGTAGGCACCATATCCTTCCCAACACTGGGAACAACCACTAATGTTTCTATGCAACGGATCAACCCTTGATCTTCCTTAAATCTGCTTGGATGTCCTGAATCATCTCACCTAGATCTTCCAAGGTAATGGGCTTCTTTTTATCCCCTGGATTGGGAAAATCTGTACTGATAAAGGCTTTTGACTCCCATGCTTCTAACACATCTTCTCCTCGAATCTCAAAGGGTTTGTAATGATCATTATCTGACACTAAGAAAAGCTTTCCGTTCTCATTTAAATAATTAAACACCCGCTTATAGACCACCCCTTCCGTGGCGGTAACCAATACATAGGTCTTTCCACTTTTAATGTCTTTGAGCTGGTCTACATAAGATCCGATCACAATGGTACCAGGAATCAAAGGAAGCATGCTATCTCCTGCCAGTTCAAATGCACGGTAGGTAGCGTTTTGGGAAAGATTGGGAAGGTTAAACTGGGGTAAGCTTTCCATATATTCCGGGTCCGAATACCCATTGAGATAGCCCGCGGAAGCCTTTTGTGGCACCATGGTGATATTCTCTTTTTCATCATTGGTCGCGATGGTCAAGATATTAATCCCCCTTTTTTGAATCGCTTTCCTTCCTTTTGTTTCAATATCATGATTCAACAATTCTTCCAACCCCACATCCAAAATTTCACTGAGTAACTTCAAGGTTTGAAGTTTTGGCTCAGACCTTCCATCTTCATATGCAGAAATCATGGTCCGCTGTACCGCTAATTTTTCTGCCAGCTCATTCTGCGTAATCCCCTGTTGTTTACGCAAAAATTTAAGATTAGAGGAGAGGAAACTCATGCCGAGAATAAATAAAAATTGTGATCATCCTGCGTAGGCTGCAAAGGAAAAAATGGGTTCATATTTAATGCCGCTGATCTTCTTCTCTCCATGCGCATTTTTATTTCCTCAATTATTTCTCCCACCGATTTTGGCTCCGTCATCAATAAATAACCATACTGAGGTTTTTCCTCATCCTCAATAAAAATTTCACTTGACGGTTTCCAGATGCCAAGGTTTTTGAAGTAATGCTGATTTTATCCTGATTTTCCATAACACTGTGATTTAACAGTAGCTAATTTACAAATGTTACTTTTATAAACATTCAAATGATCAAAAAATCAACATTTAAATCTGACAAAAACTGTCAATTCTATACAATTATTTCATTATCAGAGGATAATACCGACCACTTCCCCTCAAACCTCCTTTACAAAATGACTGCTTAATAACTCATTTGACCGCTTAGAGAATAATACCTATTTATTTCTCTATATAAGCGCGTTCTTTGACCCGAATCAAAACCTATTAAACCAACGCTTGTTATTTATATAAAGCAAGAATTCCAAAACCAACTACATGAAATTTTATTTAACTCTATTATTTTTTATTGGAGCTAGTTTCTGCGCCTTTGCACAAATCTATTCGGTGAAAGGTAAAATCATCGATGCTGACTCCGAACAAAGTATCCCCAATGCCACAATCCTCCTTTTAACATTTTCGGATTCTACTCAAGTAGATGGAATGATTTCTGACTTGGACGGAAATTTTGATATCGAAGAAATCAAGGAAGGAGAATACCTCCTCAAAGTGCAATATTTAGGATATCAAGATTTATTTAGAACCATTCAGGCCTCCAAGGATCTTGAATTGGGTAATCTTTTATTACGGGAGACTGCCACCGAACTAGGAGAAGTAACGGTCACTGCAAGAAGATCTACGGGCAAGCAAAAAAGTGATACTACTTTGTACAATGCCGATGCATTTAAAACCATGAAAGATGCAAGTGCGCAATCTTTAGTGGAAAAATTACCTGGTGTAGCCATGATTGATGGGGCCCTGCAAGCTCAGGGAGAATCCATTGCACAGATTTTAGTGGATGGCAAACCTTTCTTTGGGGGAGATGTTCAGACTGCTCTCCAAAATTTACCTGCAGAAGTAATCCAAGGAATAGAAATTTTTGACCAAAAAGTGAAAAGGCCCAACTCAGCGGTTTTGATGATGGGGAACGCTTAAAAACCATCAACATTGTCACCAAACCCAATAGAAGAAAAGGCCAGTTCGGAAAAGTATCGGCTGGGTATGGAACAGACGATCGCTACTTGCTAGGAGCTAGTATCAATGCCTTTAATGAGGACCAACGAATTACTTTTACAGGTCTAAGCAATAACATCAACGTCCAGAATTTCTCCTCTGATCCCAATGCGCAAGGAAATAATAGGCCGCAGAACGGAATTATAAAAACCAATATTCTTGGGGTTAATTACTCAGATCTATGGGGTGAAAAAATAAAGGTTAGCGGAAGTTATCTCTATAGAAATAGAGAAAACAATGGGATTTCTTCTCTTTTTAGAGAATATGTCACTGATGCGAATGATGGTCAAACCTATACTGAAAACAGCCGAAATACCAGGACTAATCAGGAACATCGTTTTGACATGCGGTTGGAATACAATATTGACGATAAAAACAGGATTGTTTATCGTCCAAGATTTTCTGCTGCCAATGATCGGGAAAACTCCTATTTCTTAGGAGAATCAGTCAATATAGACGGTCCTCTTAATCAGACTGAAAACGTCCGGACAGCTGACAATGATGACTTCGATATAGACAATCGGTTATACTATGGTCATAAGTTCGACAAGGAAGGCAGATCACTTACCTTAAGGGCAAATGCCGGATACCATTGGAATGAGGACCTGGCTTTTAGAAGGGCAGAAAACCTTTATTTCCAACCTACGGAAAGAACAGAAATCATCAACCAGCAAATTTCCAGGGACAGGACTGGAACGAATTGGCAAACAGGAATATCTTACACTGAACCTATTGGAAAGCATGGGATGATGGAAATTGAATATGAAATCGGAAACCGTGCTGATGATTCTGATCAACTTACGTTCGACATCCTAAATGAAGATCTATCTGGCTTGGATCTCGAATTGGATACCGCTTTGAGTAATAGTTTTGAAAGTAAATACGTCAGGCAAGAAACAGAACTCGGATACCAATTCAGAAAAGAAAAAGTTCAAATACAAATAGAGGGAGAATATCAACATGCAAAACTGCAAAACGATCAATTTTTCCCTGCTCCTTTTGACTTACAGAGAACATTTGAAAGCTTCCTGCCGACCGTTCGATTTGATTACAAATTCTCGGACAATACCAATATGGAGTTGGACTATGATACCAATACCGATGCCCCTTCCGTTCAACAACTGCAAGGTGTAATCGATAATTCCAACCCACTTCAATTGAGAACGGGAAATCCTAATTTGGATCAGTCTTATTCCAATCGAATCCGATTAAGGTTTAGGAGCAGAAATCCGGATACCGATAAATCCTGGTTTGTTTTTGCACAATCAAGATTAGTGGAAAACTCCATTGCCAATAGTTCCTACATCGCAGATGAAACCACAGAACTTCCAGGGGGAATCATCTTGGAAAAAGGATCTCAGTTATTTAGACCTGTGAACCTGGATGGTTTTCAGGACTTCAGATCTTGGGTTAGTTATGGGATGCCTGTAGACTTTATCAAGTCTAATTTGAATATCAATGGTGGCTTTAGCTATAACAAAAGACCTGGTCAGGTCAATGATGAGTTGAGTTTCAATAACTCTACTAGGCTAAGCACCGGTATCTCCATCAGTAGTAATATCAGTGATCAAGTAGACTTCAATATTTCTACCAGGATGTCTTTCAACAATGTCGAGAATACCTTGAACTCCAATTTGAACAACAAGTACTTCAACCAAAGAACCAGATTGAATTTCAGTTGGATCATTTGGGAGGGTTTTGTCTATCGAATGGACCTGAACCATCAAATCAATTCTGGACTTTCTGAGGGCTTTGACAATAACTTTTTACTCATGAATATGAGTATCGGAAAAAAGTATTCAATAATCAAAGAGGAGAAATTTCACTGAATGTATATGACATGCTTGGTCAAAATACCAGTGTGAGAAGAAACGTAACGGATGTATACATTGAAGATGTTCAAAATAATGTTCTCCAAAGATACTTCATGCTTACTTTCTCATTTAATATCCGAAGATTTAGCAAAGGTATGGACATGAATGATTACAACGATATGATGAATAGCGGTGGGGACCGCCGTAGGGACCAAGACACCATCTAATACCAAAAGGCTCAAATAAGTTGAGCCTTTTTGTTTTATCCTGAACTTCTAAAGACCTAATAAAAATCAACCAGAAGTCAGCATTAATTTAAGGGTAAAGAAACTTTTTTGAGGATCATTTCCATTAGATAACAGGTCTGATGATTAGTCAGCCCAGTACCAATTGAAATACTCAAATGACAGTACCTTATTCGTTACTTGACCTTTCTATTATTCGAGAAGGATTTGACGCCTCAGATGCCTATTCCAGAAGTTTGGCTTTGGCACAACAAGCCGAAGAGTTAGGTTATACCCGTATGTGGTTAGCCGAGCATCATAACATGGCCTTTGTGGGTAGTTCCGCTCCTCAGATTTTAATAGGACACTTGGCTCAAGGCACCAAAAAATCCGACTCGGGTCTGGGGGAATCATGCTTCCGAATCACAGTCCTCTGATCATTGCAGAACAATTTGGAACCTTGGCCACTTTGTTCCCCAATAGGATTGATTTAGGGTTAGGCAGAGCACCTGGCACCGATCAAACGACCGCCACAGCACTAAGAAGAGGACGTCACGAATCAGTTCAAGAATTCCCCAATGACCTGGATGATCTTCAGCAGTATTTTTCTGAAGATAATCTTGACTCAAAAGTCAGGGCATTTCCGGCAGAAGGCCTGAATGTACCCTTGTATTTATTGGGTTCCAGTATGAGTTCTGCCGTTTTAGCCTCCAAAAAAGGATTGCCCTATGCTTTTGCCAGTCATTTTGCACCTGGTTATTTGATTCAGGCTTCTCGATACTATCGGGAGAATTTCCTGCCTTCCGAACAACAAAAAACGCCCTATTTCATCTCTTGCGTAAATGTCATTGCTGCTGATTCTGAAGCCGAGGCACATTATTTGGCAACTTCCTTTTTCCAAGCTGCCCTCGGTGTCATCAGAGGCACTTCTTACCCTCTTAAGAAACCCGTAAAAAGCATGGAAGGAATCTGGACTGAACCTGAAGCTGCTGCCATTCAAAATATGATGGCATGTACCTTCATTGGAACAAAAGAAAGTCTAAAGCCTCAGTTCGTAAGCTTTTTCGATCAAGTCCAAGTTGATGAATTAATGATCAGTTGCAATATTTACGATCCTGAAAGAAGACATAGATCGCTTGAAATCGCCGCTGAAATATTGAATTGAAAAACAAATCCCCGAGCCTAATCCCGGGGATTTGTTTACTTACCAAACTGCTTTTTCAACATGGCCAATTTTTCTGCCATGGTCCCTTCCTCCTCTTTCCTTTTGGGTTTGTGCTGGGGTTTCTCCATTTTTTTCCTCTTTCTGCGAAAGGATCTGATTTCATGCTTAGCTCAATTCTTTTTCTCGGAATATCCACCTCCATCACGGTCACCATGACCTTCTGATTTACTGTTACGATTTCATTGGGATCTTTCACAAATCGATCTGCCAGATGACTTAGGTGAACCAACCCATCCTGATGAATTCCTACATCCACAAAAGCTCCGAATGCCGTTATATTGGTCACCACACCTGGTAATTTCATCCCAGTCTTCAAATCTCCAATACTATTTACTGATTCCTCAAAGGCAAAGACTTCAAAGGTCTCTCTAGGATCTCTTCCAGGTTTTGCCAATTCATCCAAGATATCTTGAAGAGTAGGTAACCCAACCGTCTCAGACACGTAGTTTTTCAAGATAATTTTGGAACGTAATTCTTCCGAACTCATTAAGTCTGAGACTGAGGCATTGACATCTTGAGCCATTTTTTCTACCAGATCATATCGTTCCGGGTGAACTGCGGATCTATCCAAAGGATGTTTCGCTTCTGAAATTCGAAGGAATCCAGCGGCTTGCTCATACGCTTTATCCCCTAACCTTGGCACTTTTTTCAATTGAGACCGGCTCTTAAACGGACCATTCTCATTCCTGAATTCAATGATATTTTGGGCCAATACAGGTCCTAAACCAGAGACATAGGTCAACAATTGTTTGGAAGCTGTATTCACCTCCACTCCCACTCCATTTACTGCCGACATCACGGTATCATCCAACGCATGTTTGAGGGCATTCTGATCTACATCATGTTGGTATTGTCCAACACCAATGGATTTTGGATCTATTTTCACCAATTCTGCCAATGGATCCATCAACCTCCTACCTATAGAAACAGCTCCTCTTACTGTCAAATCCAAATCCGGAAATTCTTCTCTAGCTACATCTGATGCAGAATAGATAGAAGCTCCAGCTTCATTGACCATGGTAACAATCACTGATTTTGGAAGCCCCAAGCTTTTTACGAAGGTTTCTGTTTCCCTTCCAGCAGTTCCATTTCCGATGGCAATGGCCTGAATGGAATACTTTTCCACCAAACCCTTGATACTCATTCCTGCTTCTGCAGTTCTGCTTTGTGGTTCATGCGGATAAATGGCCTCATAATGCAAAAATTGTCCTTGGGGTCCAAGGCAGACCAATTTACACCCCGTTCTGAATCCAGGATCTATAGCCATGACTGACTTTTGGCCAAGAGGTGCCCCCAATAATAGTTGCTTCAGGTTCTCTGTAAATACTTTGATGGCTTCCTCATCCGCTTTTTCTTGGTCAAAAGTCGGATTTCAGTTTCCATACTTGGCTTCAACAGCCTTTTATAACAATCTTTTATCGCCAGTTTCACCTGGTCCACGGAAGTATTGGCCTCATCGGCCAAAATCATCTTTTCCATTTGGGCTAGGGCCAATGCCTCTTCAGGAACGGCATCCAACATCAGGAATAACTCCTTTTCTCCTCTTCTCATCGCTAACACACGATGGGAAGGAGCGGAATGTATGGGTTCAGACCAATCGAAGTAATCTTTATACTTGATGGCTTCTTGCTCTTTTCCAGGGATCACTTTTGAAGAAAACACACCTTGTTCCAAGAAAAGCTTTCGCATCTTTTGTCTCAACTCAGCATGTTCATTGATCCATTCAGCCATGATATCTCTGGCTCCTTGCAAGGCCTCTTCTACGTTTGTAACTTCCTTTTCTTGGTCCACAAACTTCTCTGCTTCAGATTCGAGTGGGATAGATTCCTGAGAAAAATCAATTCAGCCAATGGTTCCAGTCCCTTTTCCTTAGCAATCGTTGCTTTGGTCCTTCTTTTGGGTTTGTAAGGAAGGTAAATATCTTCCAGCTTGGCCATGGTTTCGGCCTCCTGAACTTTAGACTTTAATTCCGGTGTCAATTTCCCTTGCTCCTCAATGGATTTCAACACTGCCTCTTTCCTCTTATCCAATTCCCTCAATTGTAACACCCTATCTCGGATTCCAGCTACCTGGACTTCATCAAGGGTTCCAGTTGCCTCTTTTCTGTATCGGGAAATAAAGGGCACCGTACCACCTTCATCCAGCAAGCCAATGGTGGCTTTGACTTGTTCTGGTCTGATATTGAGTTCAGCGGCAATTTTAATCTCGTAATTCATATAAAATAGTATGTCAGTCCTAATTTCAAGCCACAAGTTAAGCCGCCTTTTTGAGACAAAAGAAAGATTTGTATCCATTGTCACTAAACGACTGGAAATGTGGAAGTAATTTTGAATAGTAAAATTAACCAAACTACTCATTTCAAATCTCGTATTCCCTAAGCAATGGATTGGAAAAAGAAATAAAAAGTTGGGCTATGATGGGTGCAGTTGTTGCCTTTCTCTATTTTACCGGGTTGCTCCCAGTAATTATTGGAGGACTTCAATCGGTACTCCTATCTACTGGATTAATCAAACCGAATATTGAAGTTCCTGACCTCACCGAGGAAACATTTGATTACCGAGGTCAATTCATGGATTTTGAAGGCAAGAGAATCAATCTGGAAGATTATAAGGGAAAAACGCTATTCATCAACCTTTGGGCTTCTTGGTGTGGCCCATGTCGTGCTGAAATGCCTCATATTTCTGAGCTCTATAAGTCGGTAAGAAATGAGCCTAATCTTGAGTTTTTGATGATTGGAGTGGACAATGATATTGAGAAAAGTAGGAAACTTATTGAAAGTAAATCTTGGAGCTTTCCATCCGCTCATGCTAGTTTTGGCCTAAATCCCAGTTTACAGAGTGAGGCGATACCAACTACCTTAGTGGTCAACCCGGAAGGAAAAATTGTTTTTTACCAACAAGGAATGAGCAATTTTAACACTCCGGAATTTAAAGAGTTTCTAGTTTCACAGTAAAATTTCCTCCAGAAGGATTGATTTTTAATCAAATTATATTGGCGGTAGAATGGGTTTTTTGTAATCTTAAATCCAAACCCAAAATATATGAAACGCCTAGTTACCCTTATTGCCGCATTTTTTTGTTTCCACACCCTAAGCTTTTCCCAAAAATCCATTCTTTGGTATACCCAACCCGCTGAGGTATGGGAAGAAGCTTTACCTGTGGGCAACGGTCGTCTTGGGGCCATGGTATTTGGAAAGCCCTCCATGGAAAGAATCCAACTCAATGAAGATTCAATGTGGCCAGGTTCCCGCGATGATTGGGGATTGGCTGAGGGAAGAAGGAAGGACCTGGATCAAGTAAGAGCCTATTTGTTGGAGGGTGAGAATAATAAGGCGGATTCTTTGTGGGTAGCAGCATTTTCTAGAAAAGGAATTACCAGATCTCACCAAACCTTGGGAGACCTTTGGCTTGATTTTAATTTCGAACAGATCAGCGATTACCAACGAAAACTAGATCTTACTACTGCAACCACCACCACTACTTTTAAAAGTGAAGGATATTATGTCACAGAAGAGGTCATTGCCAGCATGCCTGATGACGCCATCCTTATCCGACTACACACGGATCATCCAGCAGGTTTTACCGGCAAAATCAGGCTAAGCAGGCCTGAGGATGAAGGTTTTCCTACTGCTAAATCAACTTCACTTGCTCCCAATATGCTTGAAATGATTGGAATGGCCACCCAACGAAAAGGGCAAATCGATTCCAAACCGTACCCGATTTTGGAGGGTGTAAAATTCAGAACCTTATTAATGGCGGAATCGGAAGAAGGTAGGATATTAACGGAAAAGGATCACTTAAACCTAAATGGAACCAAGGAGGTGCTCTTGAAACTGGTCACCGTCACAAGTTTTTATAATAAAAATTTTGAGTCTGCTGCAGAAAGAGCTCTGGAGGTCATCAAAGGCAAGTCTTGGAAACAAAGCCTTGCCCAACATGTAGAGGATTACCAAGAATGGTTTGACAATATGGAATTAACCCTGGGCAACAATTCCATCAATGAAATCCCTACGGATGTTCGAATAGAGCGTGTAAAAGCAGGAGCTACTGATCCGTATTTGGAAAAATTACTTTTTGATTATGGGAGGTATTTGCTGATTTCTTCTAGTAGACCAGGCTCTAATCCGGCTAATCTACAAGGAATCTGGAATCAACATATCAATGCACCTTGGAATGCAGATTACCATCTCAACATCAACTTGCAAATGAATTATTGGCCAGCAGATGTCACCAACCTTAGTAAGTTAAACCAGCCACTTTTTGACTTCATCGATGGAGCCATATACAATGGAAGCAAGGTGGCCCAAACCAATTTTGACATGCGAGGCACCTTCTTACCACATGCCACCGATTTATGGCAAGTTCCTTTCATTCGGGCTGCCACTGCTTATTGGGGAGGATGGGTCGGAGCCGGTGGCTGGATGGCAAGACATTATTGGGACCATTATTTATTTACAAGGGATCTTAGATTTTTGGCTGAACGGGCATTTCCTGCCATTTCTGAAGTGGCTGCATTTTATTCAGATTGGCTGGTCAATTATCCAGGGGAAAATACCCTTGTATCTTCTCCCTCCACTTCTCCAGAAAATCAATTCATGAATTCCAAAGGACAATCAGTTGCCACTACCATGGGGGCTGCGATGGATCAGCAAATTATAGCTGATGTATTTACCTCTTTTCTCCAGGCTGCGACGATTTTGAATTCAGAATCACGACTTAGAAATAAAATTGCTGAGCAATTAACGATGCTTCGACCGGGAGTACAGATTGGAGAAGACGGAAGAATTCTGGAATGGGACCAACCCTATGAGGAACCAGAAAAAGGGCATAGACATATGTCACACCTTTATGCATTTCATCCTGGTAATGCCATTACAAAAAGTGATACCCCTGAAGCTTTTGATGCGGTCAGGAAAACCCTGGAGTTTCGCTTGGCTAATGGTGGTGCTGGAACTGGATGGTCCAGAGCATGGTTGATCAATTTTTCTGCACGATTACTGGATGGAGAAATGGCTCATGAACATATTCAGAAATTAATCACCAATTCTCTCTACATCAATCTTTTTGATGGACATCCTCCTTTCCAAATTGACGGAAATTTCGGATATACCGCAGGGGTGGCAGAAATGCTTATTCAATCACATGAAAGCGGTATCATCCGCCTCCTTCCTGCTTTGCCTAAAGCCTGGTCAAATGGGAGTGTAAAAGGTATCAAAGCCCGAGGGAATATTACAGTAGATATGACCTGGGAGAATGGGGAAATCGTGATGCTTTCATTAGTTTCAGGAATCAATCAAACCATCACGATCATCTATAATGGTTCTGAAACTACGGTGATGCTCAAAAAAGGTGAAAAATTTGGGTTTGAAATGGATTGATTCCAATTGAAAATAATTGATTTAAAGTCCCAATTCTAGGGAAATTGCTAAGTTTGATGCTTCCCTTATAAACCTCTAATCAGTGAATGATTAAAAGAAGCTTCAGTTTCCTTACACTACTAATATTTATTTGGCTTATTTGGTCTTATGAAGGAAGAAACTTGCCCTTAGACCCTCCAGAACCCTATATCTCTGTAATTCAGGAAATCAATCCCAATGATTCTTTGGAGCGAAATATAATCGGGATTCAGCCTTACATGGTTCCTTCAGATTACCTTAGCCCTGAACGATTTAAACTGAAAATCAGGCAATATATCCAAGCCGCATCAGCAAAAGGGTTCATTAGAAAAAACACCATTATCCTTTTTCCGGAATACATTGGAACTTGGCTATTTATGATTCGTGAGAAACATGCATTAGCTGAAAAACAGACACTCAAAGAAGCTATATCCACCCTGATCTTTAGCAATGTATTTGACTACTTCCTTGGATACATTAAAACTGGAGATGAAAGTGACAAATCGATTTCTGCGATCCTTCGGATGAAATCAAAACAGATGGCCCAAGTTTATTATGAGACATTCAGTGAACTATCCAAAGAAACTGAAACCCATATTGTAGCGGGATCCATAATCCTCCCAGGCCCTTATGTTTCAGATGAAGGACTGTCGGTTGAAAATCAAAAAGAATTATACAATGTATCATTTGTATTTGGCCCTGATGGAAAAATATTAGGAGCCCCAATTTTTGAAACTTACCCCAATACAGAAGAGTTGAAGTTTATTACAGAACCAGAGTTAAAATCAGTTCAAACTTTTCAATTTCCATTTTCCAAAGCCTCTGTTATTATTTCGGAAGACAGTTGGTACTCTGCACCTTTCAAACAAGTGGATTCTGAATCTCCGGACTTAGTTTTGGTGCCTTCTTATCAACAGGGAGATGGGAGTATGGAAAAACTTTGGAAAGGCTATCATCGAAGACCCAGTCCAGAATTTGTGAATGAATCAGATACCAGTCAATTAACAAACCGGGAAGCGTATTACAAATATGGGTTACCTAGGCACCTCCAAAATTCCAGCCCATCAGTGGGATTGAGTGTATTCTTAAGAGGTGAGTTTTGGGAATTGGGAACGGATGGTCAACCTTTAGCTATAGTCAATGATTCCAGCCTACAAGTGAGCCCAGCAGAAAAAGCTGGGATTTGGTCCCTAAATTATTAAATTCAGGAACTCTCAGACTTCCACTATTTGACTATTTGGGTGTATTCTGAGCTTGGAATTTAATAATTAGTGAAGCCCATGGACACACCGGAGGAAATAAGAACATTCTTAATAGACAGCTTTAAAAAACATGTCCCACCCTTACAAATAAACAAAGATAATCCATCTGTATTTGAAGTAGGTGGAACCAAACCTGTGATGCAAGGAAAGCAAAAAGTAGACGGACACTATGTTGGGAGCGTGGTACTAAAACCAAAGGATGCGAGGCTTTACTTTTTCCCCATTTATACGCACCCTCATGCTTTTCTTTCCATATCACCAGAATTACGAAAATGCCTGCATGGAAAAAGTTGTTTCCATTTCAAAAAAACTTCAATTGAATTGAGGAAAGAAATAGAAAGTATGATTGGACAAGGCGTATCTTTATACATTGAAGCAGGTCTTATCTAACTCTTATGAAAAAGGTCCAATACTTATTTTTATCGTGGTTTTATTTTTTTGAGTTGGGGTGCTCTAACTCCACCCCTACTTCCAACAAATCGGAAGAAGGTGGAATTGAAAATACAATAGAACAAACATCTGAAAACTTCATAGGTGACTTTGTCACTGAAGAATATAAAAACAGAGAAGACGGATACGATTGGACGGTAGTACGAATTCTCCAAAATGAATTGGGTGAATTATCGGCTGAAATAAGCTCTAGATCAGATTTAAAACGTCCCAGCTGTCGTTGGGCAACCCAATTGGACCCACTCGATGAACAAACATTAGTGACTAGCTTTATGGATGAAACCATCCTTTTCAAAATCAAAGGGGATAGCCTTTGGATTGAAGGAGATTCGCCAGAAGCAGATGAGATGCTTCACTTTTTTTGTAATGGAGGTGCTAGTTTAAAGAATATTTACACCAGGATTTATGAACCTTTGGATGAAAGCCAAATCAAAAACTTCACTTTTGACCAAACACTTTCCCTTCAAGGGATTGATTTCGAAATCAAAGCCACAGAACAAAATCCTTATACCATTTTGGAAATCACTCCTCGCGGGTTGGAAATAGACAACAGCAAGGTAAAACACCAAATTGATGGAGGGTATATCAAATCTGAAATTGAGGATTTGAACAGTGATGGATGGCCCGAAGTCCTGGTTTATTTTAATACTTATGGTCTAGAGATGAAGGCTTCTTTAATTGGTTATTCTGTAAATAATGGAAAGTCCATGAGTAGAATAAGTATGCCTGAATTGACAGAAGAACAAAAAGAAGGGTTTAGAGGAATGGATGAATTTGCCATTGTTGAAACCTCTCTGATCAGAAGGTTTCCCACTTATCAATTGGATGGTGAAAACTGGGCTCCTACTGGTAAAACACGGCAAATCCAATACAAGCTCCGAAATGGAGAAGCCTCACGTGAGTTTTACGTGGTGAATGTGTCCGAATATTAAGAGCAAGAGTAAAATGAATAAATAAATCGTAAATTGAAGAAACCCAATTAACCGATCTATGAAAACGTCTTTATTCACCACCTTCCTGCTACTGATCTTTATCAAGGGATTCTCCCAGGAAATTCCTTCCAAAGAAGTCCAAATAAAAACAGCTGTCTTGGCGGCTCCTGAAGAAAAAAGAGCGGAGGCAACTGTCTATGGATACGATTCCAATGGCACTTTTACGGTTTTGAGAAAAGGGAGCAACGAAATGATTTGTATTGCAGACGACCCAAATTCTCCTGGTTTTAGTGTGGCTAGCTACCAAAATGATCTAGAGCCATTTATGGTAAGAGGAAGAGAACTTAAACAGGAAGGAAAATCCTTTCAGGAAATTTTTGACACCAGAGAAGCGGAAGCCAAAAGTGGCAAACTCAAAATGCCAAAAGATGGAGCTACTCTTTACGTTTTGACGGCAGATGAAGAGAATTATTCACCGGCCACAGGAGAAGTCTCGGACACCTATCTTCGTTATGTGGTTTATTTGCCTTGGGCAACTTCCGAATCTACCGGTTTGCCATTAAAACCCAGTGCTCCAGGAATGCCATGGATTATGGATCCAGGAACACATCGTGCGCATATTATGATTACTCCACCGAGAAATTAATTTGCTAGGAAGACATTCCCCATAGAATTTGGTGGGGTTACAACTTTCCTTCCAATTCCAATATTTGCTTCTCATTTAACAGAATCTCTCGGAGCTCTTGATAATCAATGTCTTGAACAGGAAGGTCTGTGTTTATGGCCAAAGCAGCGGCTGCAGCAGCTGATTGTCCTAATATCATAAATACAGGCTCCATTCGGATGGATCCAAAAGCTGTATGGGAGCTAGAAACACAAACAGGCACCAACAGATTGGTGCACTCTGATTTTCGAGGCACCAGGGTTCCGTACGAAATACTATAGGGCTGCTTAGGGTGAACGCCAATATCTCCTTCATTCTGAACATATCCCCGGGGGTCACAAACCTTTGAACATTATGGGAATCCAATGAATAAGAGCCCATTCCAATTGAATTAGGCACCTCTTTGTTACCTAAAACTTCATGTTCGGTCATTACATAATCTCCTAACATCCTTCGAGCCTCACGCACATAAATCTGATGCGGCCAATTTCCATTATCCTGAAATTCGTCCTTGGCCAATCCCCATTGTGCCATTTCATTTCGTACCTCATCTGGAACACTGGGATCATTCGCCAGGAAATACATCAATCCTTTTTGGTAGTCTATATGATCTTTTAATAGGGCCTTTCGCTCTTCATAACTTGCTTCAGGATAGTTATAATTTTTACCGATGTAATCAGTACTGAAAGGACCATGATTATTGGTATCCGTCTTTAAATTAGGAATAGGATCATATTTCTGAAAGGTCTCATCCCAACCTGATTCATAAACTCTCGCCAATAATTCATATCGAGCGGGGTCATAATTTTCTGGCATTTCAAAAGCTACTCGGTTTTCCGGATGGCGGCTTAAACACATTCGATAATTATATGCCTGTAATTTGGAATCACCTTGTCCATTTACACCCGGAGGAGTGTTTGATAGTTCTGGCAACAAACCGCTTGATGGATCACCGGGCACTTGATAAGCACTAATAGAATCTTTGAAGTAATGCCCATGCTGATAGACTCCTACTTGCACTCCATTCCAGGTTTCATCATAAACTTCATTGGATTCCCTACCGATATGATAAGAAACCCCTGAGGCAGCCATTAAATCGCCTTCGTAAGTTGCATCAATAAAAACCTGCCCTTCAAAGATTTTTCCTGAAGGGTTCTTAGGGACTTAATTTCCCCTGCATCCAATACCACTCCCTGATTTCGATCAAGCCATTCATTTCTATATACTTGAATCTGAAATTCATTGACATAGTCTTCAAAAATCTGTTCGGCCACATGGGGTTCAAAAATCCACATTGTTCTCGCATCTCCATCAATCGCTGGGGTTCCCTGCCCTTTATTCCCATACTCCTCACGCGCTTGCCATTTCCAAGCTGAATCTTGCTGGTAATGTGCATAAACCCTACCATAAAAATCTCGGGCCAATCCACCAATCACGGATTTATTACCGGTATCTGTATAACCAAGTCCTCCAGCAGACAACCCTCCCAAATGCTGATCAGGAGAAACCACCAATACCGATTTACCCATTTTCTTAACCTGTACAGCAGCCGTTATCGCAGCAGAGGTTCCTCCATAAATAATGACATCTGCAGCATATACAGTAGAAAGGACCTTTTCCTTTCGCCCTTCAGTACAGGCGAAAAAAACAACGATCAAAAGGATTAGAATGAAGTTTCGAGACATCATAAACAATTAAAAATTAAAACAAGGTCTTGGCGGCAAGTAAAAACTAGCTCCCACCACTCTCAATTTAGCTAATTCTAGATTTGTCTTTGAATTAATCGTTTCTATTGATTTGTAAATAATTCTCCAAACGTGTGCTATCACTTCTACCTCCTGGGTGATCATAGAGGTAGTTCCACATTTCCATGTATCGGTCAGCAGGCAAAAACGCATCATTTGTTTTGGTTAGTTTTGCCTGTAAGATTTGCTCTAATTCCTCCTGCAACTGTTTGAATTCCTCCTTCCCTACCAAATTATTCATTTGATAAGGGTCTTTTTCATTGTCATAAAGTAACCAAGGCCCCAATAGGTCTTTGACATAGGTATATCTTCTGGTTCTAATTCCTCGGTATTCCCGGCCACCATTCATGAATTTCCATTCATGAAACGGTACGGGCAACATGACCAGCGCCGCCTCATTTCCTAAATCCTTTCCCATTCTCAGTTGTTTAGAGAAATTGGTTCCTTCCATGGTATTCGGGATTTCAATTTTGCTCATCCCCAATAGTGTAGGCAACAAATCCGGAGTATTGATAGGGTCATAGATATCCTTCCGGGAATTTCCATACCTATCCGGATATCGTATCAGCAAAGGAACTTTAATAGACTCATCCCAAGGGCGTTGTTTTTTCAACACCCCTTTGGAAAGCAGCATATCTCCATGCTCAGAAGAAAAAACCAAAATGGTGTTATCCTTAAGTCCTGCCTCATCCAGAGCGGAAAGCAAATCTCCTATGGCTTTATCTACCGCGGTGCAATGGGCATAATATCCTGCCAAAACATGCCTGGCACTATCCTGTAATTCCTCTGGCACGTTTGGTCTAAGTTTAATCTGATCTTCCTGATACAATTTCTTAAACTCTTCGGGAGCTGAGAAATAAGGGTCATGAGGCGGACCATAGGATAACATGAGAAAAATGGATGATCCGTATTTTTATTGATGAAACTGATGGCACTATCCGTTTGGGGAAATACATCATATCCTTCCCAAAAGTGCTTTTCATTGTTTTCATCAAAATAAAAACTGTTGTTATAATTGTGGGTCACTTCTCTGACTTTCCAATAATCAAATCCTTGTCTTCTTTCTTTTGGAACTGGCAAATCTCTGGAAGCAAATGAATCCGCTCCTCTTGGATGCCCATTCAAGTGCCATTTACCTATATAGCCTGTATGATATCCCTCTTCTTTGTAAATTTTCCCGGCAGTTAATGCTTCCGTAGGTAAGGGTTTATCATTGTAAAAATCCCATTGGTCAAAGGGTATTGCCCTGTCATAAAACTGGCTCTCCAGGGAGTACATACCGGACTGACGGAAACTGCATTATGAAACACCAAGCTCTCTTCGGCAAGGGCATCCAAATTAGGAGTGATCACATTTTCACTTCCCGCATATCCTAATTCCTGAGCCCTCCATTGATCTGCCAAAATAAATATCACATTGGGTTTCTTGGACTTCTCTTTTGACAGGGAGTCTAAAGTGATGGTTTTAGCATGTAAGGCAAAGGATAAAATCAATCCAAAAATAAGAAGAGATAGACGCATCATTCTGGGCTTTTAAGAGTTTACAAGATGCATATTAGCATTTCATTTTTACCACCTATCCTGCTCTTCCCCATTTTATTAACCAAAAAAACCGAGACTCTATTAGAATCTCGGTTTCCGATTTAAAACTCAATTATTTCTACCATTATTATTTTAAGGAATTAATCCATCTAGCAATCTTCAAGGCATCCTCCCTTTTCACTTGAGGCATTGGAGCCATTGGAGTTGCATATCCAGGCCAGTTTTCAGGTTTTGGATTATAGATTAATTCAACGATTTGTTCTGGGGTATACCCTCTTTCTGCCACATCTTTAAAAGCAGGACCAACTACTTTTTATCTGCAGCATGACAAGCCGTACAGGTATTTTTTGCCAATAACGTCTTGATTTCAGCCTCAGAAGGAATCGCTTCTGCTGCAGCCACTACTTTAGCAGGAGCTGGAGTTGCTTTTTTGGAGCTGCCTTCTCTTCTACTACTGGAACAGGCTTAGGCTTGATGGCCATTTTAGTGCCATCCGGAATATTATTTAAGGTATAATAAGCATCTGGGTGAATCAATTCATGCGAATCACTTGCTTCTCTTATGCCTGGCAAACTGATTTTATGAACGTGATATTGCTTCATATCCTTTACTGCAATTCTCACTTTCATTCCATCTTCAGACACTTCAACACCCAAGATCTCATGCTCCATGTTTCTTACCGGAGGACTTCCGTAGACTGGATGGTATTTATAGGTATAGCTGCTTACTTCATAAGAACTTAAGTCTTCAGCAGACTCCTTATTTACCGGTTTGGTAAATTCGATTTCAAAACCATCTACTTTTGCTTTGACTGTTCTCATTTCAAATGGAAGCTCTCTATTCCATACCAATCGCTGCAACCCTTCATTGGCATCACCGGCCGACCCCCATCCTCTGTTGGTCTCACCTACGAATAAGGATTGATCATCCGCAAAAGCCATTCTTAAAACTCCAGACTGGAATCCATTTCTAAAATCAATGGAAGCACCTTGGTACTCTCCTTTTACTTTCTCCAGCACTACCCTCATGATCTTACTTTGACCTTGATCACCTACCAGTAATTGACCTGCAAATGGACCATAGAAGCCCTCAGGTATAAGAATTGGTTCTGAAGTGGAAATTCCATGAACTCCATAAGGGAACCACACCGCTGGAAGCTTGATTGCCGGCAAGGATTTCTTTGCTTCGTATAAGGTCACAAAGTTGTCATCCACCACATTTTCAGGCTTGATATATCTTCCATTTTCATCCTTCACTTTTTGAGGATCCACTACTTTATCAAATTCTTCTGAAGTAATAGCTATAGGAGAATTTGGCAACCCAGACCATCTTAAACCTGCTGGGTGTCCTGAGAAATCACCTTTCTCCAAATGCCACAAGCCCCCAGACCCTTGGTAATCCCCTTGGTTTTCAGTATAGAACACATCCCCATTCAAGACGTTTACACCCGCAGGAGATCTCATTCCTGTAGCATATGGTTCGATCGTTCCATCTCTATGAACTTTCAAAGTCCATCCACGGTATGGAACCCGGCTTTCACCTCTCCACCATTCCTGATCTCCAAAAGCCACATTGGTAGTGACTATAAAAGAACCATCAGCAGCTACTTTTGGCCCAAAGCTATATTCGTGGTAATGGGCTGATAATGGCCAGGCTGCTACGGTTTCGTATACATCCGCTTTATCATCTCCGTTGGTATCTACCATTTTGGTCAACTCACCACGCTGAACTGCGTAGAATGCCCCGTCCTCATAATGTAAACCTAGGGCTTCATGTAAGCCTGAAGCAAATTTTCTGAAATACGGTCTGGAAGAAGTAGGATTTTCTACCACAAATACATCTCCTCTTCTGGTAGACACCCCTAAATTACCATTTGGCAACATGGTCAAGCCACCCACTTCCAAAAGCAAACCTTCTGGTGCCGGTACTCTTGTTATCTTAAAATAATCTTCCTCTTTTGGCGATTCCTGAGCAAAAGTGGTGTTAATACACGCCACACTCATTGCGGCCAAGATCCATCTTTTTAAATTCATCTTTTTCATCTTTTGGCCTGATTTAGAATAAAATAACATAGCTCAAATTTGAATTTAGAGGAAGAAAAACACCTTCTCCTTCTTCTGAACTACCTAGTTGAGGTGTTACCCCATCTGTAAGTACTTCTAAGTATGCTCCAGTATCTTCAATTAGATATAGGGTCTTGGATACTTTCTTCAAAGAGCTACCGGGAAGCACCTTGATCATATAAGATCCTGCTCCAGACAATTGGATTGTTCTGGTGATTCCTTTACCTGAAGACATCAATTGAATATGGTCTTTCATTTCTCCTCCATTGGAGGTTTTGGCAGTGAAGATCATATCTCCAGTACCCAATACCTGATACCCCATACTTTTCAATTCTTCTTCAGGTTTTGTGAAGGAATTGGTTAGCAATAACGGGGTACCCAAGCTCAATTCCACAGTAGTACCTAAGGGTCTAGAAACGCCATTCCCTCTACTATGCCACATGGGAGTAGCATCTAAAAATTCCCCTCTCCATACTCGAATAAGTTGATTGCTTTCTAAGTCGTAGGTAAAGTGGGTACCGTACTCAGAAGACACAGAAACAGCATGGGATAATTTCGTTCTGTTTGGAAGCTCTACGAAGCTTCTCAATACCGGGGTTTCTTCTGTTTTTACCCAAATAGGATCCACAGAATTATTATAAGCAAGCGCAGGTTCACTCAAAACTACTGGCCACATACCTTCCGCATTTGCGGTTAGGTTGAACCCTTGAGCGGTCCAATCTCTTGGCTTGGAAACCCATAGGGTATAAGGTACAATTCCTGCAGATAACGCTTTCTCTACACGAACTCTTCCTTGCTTTAATTCTACGGATGCGGAATTGTCCCCAATTACCAAAGCTCCAAGACCTCTAGGAACCTCTAAATCCAAGGTATAATTACCTGCCTCTTTGATAGCTAATGTTCCTTCAAATTTCGTCAAACTTGAACCAGTAACACCAGTTTTAAATTCGTCGAATGATTTCACACTTCCAGCATTCGCAGATTTCAAACTGGAGGTTGAAGGAAGTTCATTATAAACACCCGGGAAAACCGAATAATTGATGGTTTTAATTTCTGGGGAAGACATATCCAACCTTTTTACTTCAAGGGATTGGATGGCTACAGCCCCATGATCTCCCTGGATTCTAATTGGACCTTCTGCAACTTCTCCTCCTGCTAATGCACCTCTGGTTGGCCCAAAGAGCTCTAGGTTTTCATGAATGGTCACTCCATTTAGTCGAATGTATCTGAATTTGGCATTTTGGATTTTCTCTCCATTGGCAGAAAACTTCGGAGCTTCAAAACCTACTTCTAAGGTTTGCCAAACTCCTGGAGCCTTACTTACATTTTGTCTAGGAGCATATCCTTGATAACCTTTTTGGCCATCTGGTTTTGAATCGTCCCATCGCTCATATACTCCACCGTTACTTCCAGCCTTAGGACTTTTTTAGCCAGCTATCCAATAATTGGATTTCATACTGACCCTGAAGGTAAAGTCCTGAATTAGAACCTTCGGCCATCATATAAACTAATTTCAGTTCTACATCTCCAAATTTCTCCGAAGAAATGATGTCTGCGCCTGGTTTTTTCTTAGTAGGTGCGTTAAACAGAATTGTTCCTTCTCCTTCAGAGATCAATTGATGACTGTTTGGAGCAAGGTCAGACCAAACACTTCCAACTTCTGACCAACTTCCCTTATTGTTAGTAAAGGAATCCAAGGTGAGTTTGGATACAGTTTGCGCCTGTGCTGTTACAACTGGAGCTGAAATAGTCAAAGCTATTCCTAACCCAAGTAATCTGGGATTCAAAAGCATAGGTTAATAAAATTGATTGAAATGTTATATTCTCAGGAACTTACTTGCTTAGCATTTTGACAAATGGACTATTAAGTCTAAAAAAGCTTTATCCTTGAATTTTTCAACACGAAAGATACGGGATCAATTTCTCTGAATCGAATGAATTCAAAAGAAATTTACCTTTTTACTTCGTCTTAAATATTGGAAACAAAGCATTTATTTATTCAAAAAAGATTCACCTGGGCAATTTTTAAAACTGCCCAGGTGAATAAATTAATTAGCGTATCCAGGATTTTGAGTTAATGATGGATTTCTTTGTAACTCTTGTTCGGGTAATGGGAATAACATATTCGCTTCTCGGATAGGTCCGTTGAAAAAGTTGGAAGACCCAACTGCATCAATAAAATCGATGTTTCCAGAACCATCATTTGAAGGGCTTGGCATTTTTCTAGTTCTCATCACATCAAACCAAATCGGAAATTCAAATACAAGTTCGCGAACTCTTTCTTTCCAAACTTCCTCAACAAACTGTTCTGTAGACAAGCTTGCCAATTGATTTCTAATCTCTGAAGGATCCGTATTCCAATACGCTCTTTCTCTAATTTGAGCTAAGTAGTCAACTGCTTCTGCTGTTACACCCTCAGACTTCGCAATAGATTCAGCAGCAATCAACAATACATCAGCATAAGAGTAAATTACTTTATCTTTACTAGATAGCGCTGTAGAACTTGCAGCTTCTTCATCGACCCACATATAAGGTGAGGTAGCAAACTCTATCTCCTCTCCATCAATTGTAATTGATGAATGGAAATATTGTTTCTCCTGAACTCTAAGGTCGTTTTTATGATCATAGGAATTCAACAATGGTGGAGTGGGACCATAAGCATTATTGGTAATCGCATAAGCCAATTCTGGAGCTATGGTAACTGGATAACAAATCGCAGGATACCCATTATTTGCAATTGTTTCATCAAACTCATAATAATAGATATACTCCTCTGGAATTGAAACACTGGATTTCAGTTTGTTATATGCAGAACCATTTGGTACAATTTCACCATCTTCTGATAATGAGTGTTGAGCCAATGAATAAATTCCGGAATTAATAATTTCTCTGGCAGTAGCGGCAGATTCTGCATAATTGTCTTCTCCTATAGCAGCACCACTCATTGTTAAGTAAACTTCTGCAAGAACTGTTTGCGCTACAGTGGTTGAAATTCGTCCTGAATTATTTGACATAGATTGGTTTGACAACCCTCCTCCTTGGATCGCCGAATTTAAATCATCTACAATTAAATCATAAATCTGGGCTGCAGGAGTTCTTTCCACAAAAAGATTCTCAAGACTTTCATAAGGTTCTGTGATCAAAGGAACATCCCCAAACATCCTTACCAAATAATAATAATTCAAAGCCCTGAAGAACTTTGCTTCAGCCATGTATCTCTCAGCATCTGCTGAAGACAACCCAGGGGTGGTAGGGATATACTTTATCGCATTATTAGCTCTAGATATTCCATTATAAATATCTGACCACATAGAATTGAAATAATCAGACAAATTCAGTCCATCGAAAGTCATGGTCTGCCCTCTTTGGACATGGAATTCCTGTCCTTTATAATCGTTATCCACGAATCCAGAAAGATATGGACCAAACATTATTCTTGCTCCAGAATAAACTCCTGTTTCATACATCTGCATAGCACCTCTTCTATAAAGGGCATTCACAGCATCTCTTGCATGTTCAGGTCTACTAAAATATTGATTAGAAGCTACTTCGTCCTTTGGCTTTTCTTCCAAGAAACCCTCACAAGAAGCCGTGAAAATCAATAGTCCAATAAATAATATATGTATCTTTTTCATTAGAAGTTTTCTTTAGGATTAAAATTGAAGACTTAAACCAACAGTAAATGTTCTTGGTCTAGGGTATTGGAAAAAGAAAATATTCTGTCCCCATTGATTCCCTTCCCATGATGAAGATTCAGGATCATAACCTTTAAAATCCTTAGAGTGAATCAAAAATGCATTTTGAACATTTGCATAAACTCTTAGTTTATTGAATCCCTTATTCTTTGCAATTAAATCGTTAAAGGTATAACCAAGAGAAATCAAATTACCTCTGATGTAAGATCCATCTGTAACCCATTGAGAATCCACTTCACTATTTTGACCTGAATAAGGTCCGTTACGAATTTGCTGAACCATGGTATTTTGATTATCCTCAGTCCAAGCATCATATAAAACATCGCTTAACCCACTGGCAAAACCTGTTCTGTCCTGTGTTGAATGGAAGAACTGTTGTAGAATATCTACTCCTGCAACAAACTGCACATCCAATGTCAAATCAAAGTTTTTATAATAAAAATTGTTTATAAAGCTTCCGGTCCATTTCGGAAGACCGTTTCCAATGATCTTTCTTTCAGCACTTCTTTTGGCTTCACCTGGAATAGCACCTACCTCTGCTGCCTCTGCTGCCTCATCAGTACCCCAAGTACCTAATCTTTCAAATCCCCAGAATGAACTTAAAGGCTCGCCAACTCTCAATATGGTCTGAGAACCTGACACCCAATAAGGACCTGGGAAAATATCTTCATCATTTTCTCCAAGTTTTTCAATTCTATTTTTATTGTAGGAGAAATTTAGATTTGACTCCCAGCTGAAATCATTGGTTGTGATTGGAAATGCTTTTACCAAAACCTCTACACCTCTGTTTGACACAGATCCTATATTATCCCTTACGGCTGCAAAACCAGAAGATGATGGAACTGGTCTATCCAACAACAGGTCATTGGTAAGCTTATAATAATAATCAAAACTAAATACCAAAGCTCTGTTTAAGACAGCCAAGTCAAAGCCAACATCAAACTGATTTGTTTTTTCCCATTCCAAATCTGGGTTTGGAAGTCGGTTTACATAACTTATTGGAGCTCTTGTTCCATTCAGCAAAGTGGTCCCAGCTGAAATAGTTCCTAAGGATTGGTAAGTTGGAATCTCTGTATTTCCTGTTACACCGAAACTAGATCTTATTTTTAATTCATCAATGGAATTTGCCAAGCCTTGCATAAACGGCTCGTTTGAAAGAACGTAACCTACCCCTACAGAAGGGAAAACACCATATTTATTATTATCGCCAAATCGGGAAGAACCATCTACTCTACCAGTGAAAGTTACTAGGTACTTGTCTTTGAAATTATAGTTACCTCTTAAGAAATAAGAGTTCATGCTCCATTCATCATATCCTGAATTGGGAGTACCGGGTTGACTTGCAGCCTGGATTCTGTTGAAGGTGAAAGTATCATCAGAAAAGCCTCTTGCACTCACATTAAAGAATTCAGAGGTTCTTTTTTGCCAACTCAAACCAGCCATTGCATTGATTGAATGGTCGCCAAACTCCTTTGTATAGGTTAAGTAGTTTTCTTGTTGCCAATATAAACTTCTATTATTTGCTAAGTAAGCATAACCATTTGGAGAAGAAATATTGATTAAATCCGTAGGGCTGTAAATCTGCTCGTTATAGTCATTCTTATCAAAACCAATTTGAGAACGTAAATCTAAACCCGGAAGGATATGGAATGTGGTATAAAAGTTCCCAAATAATTTGGTTCTCTTTCTTAACCTATCTTGAGTTTTTAGTACATGAACTGGGTTTGGAATTGCCTCTAAACCATATGGGTCTGACACCATGCTGGAATTACTATAAGTCCCATCTGGAAATTGTACAGGAAAAATAGCTGGCATCTCGATCATGGATCTCCTTGGCATTTGATGGCCTCCGCTTTCCTCAAATACATTTTCATTGGTGGTATTTGCCAATAAATTAATCCCTATAGACAACCATTCTTTTGGTTGAGCGTCAAACGCAAATTTACCATTGATCCGCTTTAGGTAATTATTCAACATAATCCCTTCCATATCTGCATAATTAAGAAAGGCTCCAAAAGATGATTTCTCAGCTTTTGATTGAAAGGATAATTGATGGTTATGTGAAATAGCAGTTCTAGTTGCTTCTTCTTGCCAATCTGTATCGTATAATGGGTTACCATTCGCATCAAAAAGATTGGGATCGTTTTTGGTAAATGCAGGAATTGGTGAGTTGGGTCTATATTTGCTATGGTTAGCAAACCCACGCTCCAAAACTTCCATAAATTCTTCTGCATTCAGAACGTCTAATTTTTTCGGAAGTACGCCAATACTAAAAAACCATCATACCCCACGCTAGTGCCCAAGGTTTTAGCTCCTCTTTTGGTACTAACCATAATCACACCATTAGCTCCTCTTGCACCATAAATTGCCGTTGAAGATGCATCCTTAAGCACCTCCATACTTTCAATATCGTTTGGATTTAGAAACTCAATATTTTCCATCACAACCCCATCAACCACATAAAGCGGCTGAGAAGATGAATTAATGGTACCCAAACCCCGAATTAACACTCTTGGACTTGATGAAGGAGATCCAGAGTTCAAGAAAACATTAACTCCAGCTACTTTACCTTTAAGACCTTGTAAAGCATTGTTGATAGGAGCTTTTAGAAGTTCCTCACTTCCAACTACTCCCACTGAACCGGTAAGATCTGATTTTTTAACTGTACCATAACCAACCACAATTACTTCATCAAGAGATGTTTCATCTGGAGTCATCGTAAGATTAAAGGTTCTTCTATCTCCAACAGGCAACTCAATCGTTTGCATGCCTATAAAACTAAAAATCAATACTGACTCTTCGGAATTTACCGTAAGTGTGAATTTTCCATCTAAATCTGTTACGACACCATTGGATGTCCCTTTTTCAATTACAGATACTCCAGGAAGTGGAGAATTGGTGTCATCTAAGACAACTCCAGAAACCGTTTCTTGAACTTTTTCTTGAATGGAAACTGGCTTCTCTAGATTAGAGCTATTTCCTTTCCTAACATGGATGTTATTATTTACTTGTTTGAACTGCAAACCAGTTTGGACAGATAATTCAACAAGAACATCATAAACTGATTTATTAGATTGAATTGAAACTACCGGTATATTTTTCAACTCTTTATTGGTGTAAACAAAGTTGAAACCGGATTCAGATTCAATAGTTGAAAACGCTTGCACAATAGATAAATTGGCAAGGTTTAAATTGATCTGTACTTCGTCTATTTTTTTATCTGTGCATTGCCATTATTGGCGAAGAGCAGACTCATAGACAAGCATTGAATTAAGAAAATATAGAATATTCTTTTGGACATAGCCAATACATGTAAGAGTATGACTTTTTTCATAACTTTACTACGTGTTTATACTGTGAAGAATAGTGTAATCAATTGGTGCTGAAAGAGACTAACAATTACTTTCAGACCGTTTCAAGCTGGAGGTGTTGGCGCACCTTCAGCCCTTGTACTTAGAAAAGTGAGTTTTTATCCATAGGCTTTAATATTGGGTTAAATTTAAATTGACAGTTTTCCCCTCAATGGAATAGCTGCACTTGGTCGAATAGCTAATTCCCTCAAGGATATTTTTTAAGGATTCATCTTTAAACTTGCCAGTGATATAAACATCCTCAGGCATTTTTCCAGTGATTTTGAATTCCACCCCATACCATTTTTCAAGAGAATGAATAGTCTCCTTGAAAGGTGTGTTCTTAAAAATCAGGGTCTTATTCATCCAGGCCAAGGTAGTTTCCAGATCAAATCGGTCCTTTTGCCATAACTTGTTGTCGAGACTCGCCAAAATCCCCTCTCCCGGGATTAACTTTTCACTTAAACCCACTACTTCTTCATTGGACACTAAAACAGAGCCCTCTATCAATGAAATAGAAATGGGGGATTCAGGATAGGCTTGAATATTAAATTCTGTCCCTAGTGCTTGGGTACTGACGGGTCCGGTCTTGACTATAAAGGGTCTAAGGGTATCTTTTGCAACATCAAAATATGCTTCTCCTTCCAAGACAATTTCTCTAACCTTCCCATCAAATGGTTTTGCGTAGGTTACTTTACTTTTGGAATTCAAAGTTACAATCGTTCCGTCTGGTAATGAAATACTGGATTTCACTCCCGCAAGTGCTTCAATTGTCTCGTATTCTACAGGCGGTATTGCTTTTTCTTGTTGAAGTTGATAAAAATTAAACCATAAAATTAGAGAAAGAACTGCTACAGATGCTGCGGAAAAAACAAGTGTCATTTTTAACTTTTCCCTCCTTTTGGACTCCAACTTTTCTTTATGATGCTGAATGGCTGTCCAACTATCCAAAGACACTACCTTTGTTTCTTTCTTTATTGCTTCCTGACGGTCAATCTTGGAATTTATTTGATTCCAAAGTGAATCCTGCTGGACTTCATCCAGATGGAATTCCTTTTTAGAAAGATTAATAATGATTTTTCTGGCTTTTTCAATTTCTTCGACCTTGTTTTTATTTAATCTTAAAAATTCCTCCCAGTAGAGTTTGGATTCCAGGTCATTGGCCAACACCCATTTCCGAAACTCAGGGTCTAAAACAAAATCTTCTGTTCTGTATTCTGATTTACTCATAAAATCCGCGTTCATATAGATAAGTGCGGACTTGCTAAAAGTTATCCTTCGAAATTGAACTTTTTTTCAACTATTCTTAAATAAAAAATATTCTATAAATGATAATTCGATTTTAAAAATAATATTCGGTCAAAACGATTTTTTTAAACTCGAAATAGCCTTCCAAGCAAGGGTATAAACCGACTTTAAATTAATATTCATTTGTTTGGAGGTTTGTTCATAACTAAGCTGCTCAAAAAATAGGTAATTAATTACCTCTTTTTGTCTCATGGGAAGTCCAACCAATGCATTAGAAAGTTTAGCCCTTAAATCTTCATCCCTCTTCATCTTAATCAACTGATTCTCTGGGCTATCTAACACATAATCCATCTGCTCTAAATGCCCCTCAAAGATTGCCTTGCGTTTTGCTTCGTCTTTTGCCAATGAATAAATCTTATTCGATAAGCATTTAAAAAGGTAGAGTTTTACGTTATCCGTGCTTTGGAGATTGGCGTGGTATTTCCAAAGATCAATAAAGATCTCTTGAATAAAATCTCTCACCTGATCAGGATCTGGTAATAGGGAACATCCAAAATTAAATAGATCATTGATGTGTTTTCTGTAAATAAATTCCAAAGCGGGCCTTTCACCTTCAATTAACTTATTCCAGCAATTCAACTCATCAATTGTATCTTGACTAGATGCAAGACTTTTCATCAATCTGGTTTTCTTGGGTTTAATTTAAAACTTCAATTTTTAAAAAAATAATTAAACAGCAAAATAATGTTTGATCAGAACCTGCTTTTACAATTTTGTATCAAGAAAAATAATACAAGAAAAAAGCATATTTAATTGGCTAATCAATGCAATAATAAAATTTGCTATCGTATTTCACCAAAAATGAATTCAATTATACTTAATCATAAATAAATTTGAATTTATATGATTGGAAAATATAAGGTTTCAAGCCTACTAAAGTATTAATTCACAAATAGATAGGTCTTCTGAAATTCTACCTCTGAATCGTTTCTCCAAGACCATTGCTTCACCTCTGGAGACACAGGGTTTGGAGTAAATTAACTCCCAAGGAGTACCAGTCCGTGTAAATCGCTCCCTCCCTTGGTTATGACGTTCCAATCGCTTTACTAAGTCCGAGGTTTGACCCTCATAGTATTTACCAAGCTTAGTTGAAAAAAGGATATAGACTTTAAACTCCATTACTCAAAAAAAAAACAGTTCCGAAGAACTGTTCTATGATTGTCGGGGTGGCGGGATTTGAACCCACGACCCTCCTGACCTTAGTCAGGATACGCTAACCTTCCAGATCCAATGATGCCAGGTATCGCTTCGCTCCTAAATTTTTGATTCGTTTTTCCAAGCCCATTGCTTCACCTCTGGAGAAACAGGCTTTGGTATAAACTAACTCCCAAGGAATACCCGTCCGTGTAAATCGTTCTCTCCCTTGGTTATGACGTTCCAATCGCTTTTCTAAGTCCGAAGTTTGACCTACATAGTATTTACCAAGCTTAGTTGAAAAAAGGATATAGACTTTAAACTCCATTACTCAAAAAAAACAGTTCCGAAGAACTGTTCTATGATTGTCGGGGTGGCGGGATTTGAACCCACGACCCTCCTGACCTTAGTCAGGATACGCTAACCTTCCAGATCCAATGATGCCAGGTATCGCTTCGCTCCTAAATTTTTGATTCGTTTTTCCAAGCCCATTGCTTCACCTCTGGAGAAACAGGCTTTGGTATAAACTAACTCCCAAGGAATACCCGTCCGTGTAAATCGTTCTCTCCCTTGGTTATGACGTTCCAATCGCTTTTCTAAGTCCGAAGTTTGACCTACATAGTATTTACCAAGCTTAGTTGAAAAAAGGATATAGACTTTAAAGTTCATTACTCAAAAAAAAACAGTTCCGAAGAACTGTTCTATGATTGTCGGGGTGGCGGGATTTGAACCCACGACCCCACGCCCCCAGACGTGTACGCTAACCGGACTGCGCCACACCCCGAATCAGGCTCGAATTTACAAGTTTAGATCATTTTATAATGTAGGATTTCAAAAAAATAGCTAAAAACTTATTTATCAGAAAAAATCCCTTGAAAAGCGGATGTACCACATTTCTCACAAACAGTCGCTTTAGGATTTAAATCCAATGCCTTTCGCATAGCTTCTTTGCCATTATTATATGGTCCTAAATATTCTCTTTCATGCAAATCTGGAACAAATTCACATTCACGATCATGGATTTCAAATTCACCATCTGAATTTGGGCTAGAGGCTAAGTAAAAGAATTTCATATCAGTAAATTTAATTTTCTAAAAATACTAGTCACATTACATTCAAAAAATACCCAGTATTGGGTATTTTTCAACTAAAAAATCGATAAATAGCACTAAACACTTAGAAGAATCACAATTTCCCTAATAAAATCCTATTAATCTTCCCAAAAACGCTTCAAAAGCATTCCCCATTCTTTTTCCAAAGAAACTTCTGGTCTGGATTCACCTGCTCTTCTATACCAATAATCCGCATTCCACTGGTCACCCTCCTTCCTATGTAAATAAGCATGGACTCTCGCAGCAGACTTTCCTGGCAATTGATCCACTAAATCATGAGCTGTTTGCCAATCTCCCTTCCCATCAAAATATAAGGCCTTCAACTCGGCTGAAAAGTGTTTCTTAGGTGATGGCAAAGCCAAAAATTTCTCAATATCTTGCTGATTCATTTTATTCATATAATCGATCCGCTTCAAAACAAGCCGATTTTTGCGACAAAAGCTTTATTCTTCTGTGATTTTTTTGTGATAACCTATGGCCAATTTTGAATATCACAAAACCAATAATACCATGAAAAAGATCATGCTCCTTTTTTATTTCGCTTTTCTGGGCCTAGTTGCTTGCTCAGATGATCCCGAACCAACTATCATTGACCCAACCTTGCCCCAAGGCTCCTTTAATGTACTAAGGATGGGGGATTTTATGGATCAAAACGGTGCTGGATCAACTGGATCTGCCTCCCTTGGAGTTGACTCAGAAGGCCATCAATTCCTTCAATTCGGAAGTAGTTTCAATACTGCATTAGCAACAGGAACAGTTACGGTATTTCTTTCTACCTCGGATACCTTTATGGCAGATCCTGGAAATGGAAATCCTGATTTATTGGCCATGGGAGTAGTACGAAATTCAGGTACTAATTACTTCTTAATTCCCTCAGGAGTTTCCACGGATAAATACACCCATGTTATTTTATGGTGTGGGTCAGTTGGAATTCCTTTTGGTAATGCCCCACTTAATTAATTGTCATGTTGATAAAACCGAAAAATTGGTTTGGTAAGTCAAGTCATCTCGGGGAATTATTCCTCGGGTTGATTTGCTTACTAATCTCCAATGAAGGGTTCACTCAAAGTGGATGGACAAAAGGAAAAAAGAAGGCTTTTATCAGCTTAGCTTTCAATCCATGGTTTCTCGTGATTATTATACATTGGGTGGGGAAAAACTGGAAACCAATCAATTTTCGCAGCAATCCTTGGTATTCTATGGTGAATATGGTGTCACTGATAAGTTTACCATTATTGCCAATCTGCCATTGCAAACTTGGAATGGGTTTGAAAACACTCAAAAAGTAAGTGGATTGGGCGATTTGAGACTTGAATTCAAACATGCAATCTTGAAAAAGTACCTCCCTCTTTCTATTTCAATTGCTCCAGAATTGCCAATTGGAAAAGCCAATAATTTTGCAAAAAGCACAATTAATGATTTCGAGCAAATTAACCTACCTTCTGGAGATGGTGAGTTTAACGTTTGGTCGACGTTGGCCAGCTCTTTTGCATTACCCAATACTCCTTTTTATGGAAGTATTTTCGGATCTTATAATTTCCGAACAGAATACGATGGAATACAGTTTAGCGACCAATTTGCTATTGGGGCAGAAATAGGCTACCAAATTGCTAAAAAAGTCTGGGTAAATGCCCGGTTAAATGCATTGGCCAGTGTAGACGAAGTTCTTGTAGCAACTGACTTTGTCAGAGGAGATGGGACTGAATACACCAGCTTTAGTTTTGGAGCAAGTACCCCGGTTTACAAAAACCTCCACCTCAATCTAAACTATAGAAATTTCAATGATCTGATTTTTGATCGAAGAAACTTGTATTCCTCAGGGGTGGTCAGTATAGGTCTTTACTATGAACGTAAATAAGCCATGCAAACAATGACAGCAAATTGGGAATCAAATCAAATCCAATTCCCAAAATTCAAAAGTTATTCAAAAAAGGAAACCATATATCGACAAGGTGAGTCTTCTTCCGGGTTTTATTTAGTCAAGCATGGAAGTGTCAAACTACAGAAAACGCTTCTGAATGGGGCGCAGGCAATTTTGAAAATCATAACTTCTGGTGAGATTTTCGGAGATGGCTTTTCGACAGGATCTTTTGACACTAAAAACAATACGTTTGCAATTTCCCTGGAGGAAGGGACATTAATTCAAAGAATCTCTTTAAAAAACTTTCAAGATCCTGAAATCGGACTTCAGTTATTGGATAAACTCCAATTGTACAATCTAGAATTGACTCGGCGCCTAGAAGATCTGAATTGGATGGATTCTGAAAGTAGAGTAAAGGGTCTGCTATTCAACCTTGCCGTAAAACTAGGTAAACAGTATGGAGATGAAACTCTGTTGAAATTGAATTTGACACATGAGGAGATTGCAATGCTGACCGATACCAGCCGACAAACCGTAACAAAGACTCTTTCCAATTTAAAAAAGATGGAATAATCAATTACTCAAGAAATCGAATACTATTTAGGAATCTTAAAACTTTCAACCCCTATCCCGATGAAAATTCCAAGTAAATTAATTTTAGGCCTATTTTTCTCAATTCTATTTGCAAGTTGTGACTCTGGCTCTTTGAGTGACTCAGACCCCATGAAACCTGTGGATGAAGTAGAAGTGGTAGGTCCTGTGTCCGTAATTAAATCCGGAACCTTAACACCTCAAAGTAGCACAAATACAAAAGGAATGATTCAAATAGTCAGTAACGAAGAGGGCAAATTCTTTGTAAGACTCACAGATGATTTCACTACTAAATTCAGTACAGGAACGGTAACTGTTTACCTTTCCACTTCCGAAAATCTCCGTCTTTCTTCTGCTGGATCATTCCAATTGATTTCCATAGTTGGTAAATCTGGGGAACATTTTTTCCCGCTTGCTTCATCACCTGAAGCAAAATTTACCCATGGGATTATTTGGTGTGGTGCAGCTGCAATTCCTTTTGGCTTTGCTCCACTAGATTAAATCCAATCCTAAATCCATCTCCCCTTTCATCAAAAGAGGTTGTCTCAAAAGTCGATAATTTGTCAACCTGAGCACTTGAGCGACGAGAGTCGCGTATATCGAAGGCTTATTGAGCAATTTAAGCCACATTTCGATTTCCCTCCATGTGGCAAATGACTATGAGACAGCCTCTTTTGTATTCCACATTCGATTTTACTTTACAGTAAATAAGTGAGAGAGAATCAAGATAATAAACTTGAAATCAAGGAGTTAACTCAAACTCAAACTCGGTAAAACTTTTGGAATCAGAGTGAATTTTAATCTTACTCCCGTGAATCTCCAAAATATGCTTTACGATGGCCAAGCCAAGACCAGAACCCTGAACACCTTGTTGATCTTTATCAATCATATAATATCTATCAAAAAGTGATTGAAGTTCAGATTCGAATTCCATTACCTGAATTACGAATTTTTATGCAAACCCCTCCGTGATCTACTTCGCAGGCATCAATTAAAATTTGCCCCTCATTTGGAGTGTATTTGACAGCATTATCCAATAAATTCTGGATTACTCGATCTATCAGTGACAAATCCGCTTTGACTATGGGCAAATTTTGGCAAATCTGGGATTTGATTTTAATTCCTTTTGTTTCTGCAAGCAATTCGTACTTCAATGCAGAATCAAATAACAACTCCTGTACTTTCAATCGTTCTAATTTTACTTGCATTTGACCCGATTCAAGCTTGGACAAATCAAATAAATCAGAAACCAGTTTAGTCAACTTGTCTGTGGAACTGGAAATAATCCTCAGGTACTTTTCTTGTTCCTCCTTGCTTATCTTTTCTCCTTTAATCTGTAAGGTCTCAATGTATCCATTAATGATGGCTAATGGATTTCTTAAATCATGAGACACATTTGCAATTAGCTCTCTTCTTAAAGAATCTACTTTTTTAATTCATCGATGTTGGCAAGTATCGTATCAGCCATGTGATTAAAGGTATTCCCAAGAGTAGCAAGTTCTGAATCAGAATTAGATTCTGGGACCCTGGCTTTAAGGTCTCCATCTCTAAAATGTTCTACCGTCTGTACGATCTTCCTAAGATGACGAGTGAGCCATCCTATCAGTACTAAACCAATTAATAAAGCAACTACCAGAGTGATCAATATAGAATTAAATGTCAATTTCATCCAATAACTCCCCAATAGACTATTTGAAATGGTTTCGAACTTTTCACTCGCTAATGTGATATAAACATATCCAAGAAGCTGATTTTCCTCATAAACTGCAGTTGCCGAAAAAACAGATTGATCTCCGGGATTTCGAGGATCATCTCCGAGGATGAAATTAGATCCTTGATCAGCAACAAACTTCTTAACTGGTTCAATCTCCACGCTTTTTAATTTCACCTTTTGATCTAAAACCACATAGGACAAGATATTTCCTTCTGGATCCAGCAAATACACCTCAATACCTGGGTTTACCGCCATCATGGAATGCATAATTACGCCTAAGGCCTCTTCATTCACTTTCCCATCTTGAAAAGGATTGACTTCTTTGATCAAGTAATCAGCCACATTTGCATTGAGACGCTGCGTTGTTTCCTGAAAATAACGCTGAGAGGTAGTTGCTGTAATATATACATAGGAGAAACCTACGATCAGCAAGATCAAAATAAAACTGAGGGATATTCTCCAATATAGACTTTTCATAAAATGAATTTAAAGGTCATCGTTAAATCGATATCCTACTCCCCAAGTAGTTAATATAAATGTCGGATTGTTCGGATCTTGTTCAACTTTTGCCCGAAGACGATTGATATGGGCATTTACAGTATGTTCATAACCGCTGAAATCATATCCCCAGATTAACTCTAAAAGCTCTCCTCTTGAATAACTTCTCCCAGGATTTCTAGCCATAAGCAACAATAAATCGAATTCTTTTGGGGTTAATTCCAGCCGTTTTTGATCCAAAATCACTTTCCTTTTTTCTCATCAATTTCCAAAGTATTAAACCGCATCTGCTTGACATCTTTCTCTGCCAAGAGGGCAAATTGATCTTGCCTTCTCATGATTGCCTTTACTCTAGCAATAAACTCTCGGATTTTAAACGGCTTGGTAATGTAATCGTCCGCTCCTGATTCCAACCCAATCACTTTATCAATTTCCTCTGATTTGGCGGTAATCATAAGAATGGGGGTATAATTATCCAATGCCCTCAGACGTTGACAAATTGCAATCCCATCCATTTCTGGCAACATGATGTCTAAGATGATTAAATCGAAGGAATTTGAATTTGCCTCTTCGAAACCTAACCTTCCATTATTTCGAACCTGAATTTGGTAGCCTAGGTCATTCAGGTGAATTTGAATCAACTCACTGATATTTGGATCGTCTTCTACGATGAGTACTTTTTCATATTCAAGAATTTGAATTGAAAATTAATTTTAAAACATCACGAAACTATCACGATTGCAAAATTTCAGCTACTGAAACCACTGGTATTACTGAGAACAACTCCCTTAGAGCCGAGTTTTTGGCTTCTAATATTGCAAAGGCTCAAAAAAGATAGAGGCGATCAAAAAAGAAAGGATTGAGATGATAAATCCAAACATGAAAATATTATAGCTTTTTCTAAGCAATTTATATTTCACGGCCAGCACCTTCCCTAAAAAATAGATATCTCTAATCATGGAATCATACAAGAAAGATCCATCCTCAATCATTGCATGCATCCCCGCCGTATACTCCTGAAGACTCATTTCATAGAAATTCCCAAAGTACAGCAGATTGCTTTCTTTTTTCCGATACTCTCTTCTGAAACGCTCCCATGGGTAACTTTTGGCCTGGTAGCCAAAATGGCAAACACCATTGCTCCCAAACAGGTAGAAATCAACAAAATAGCTGGAATGGTATAGTTAGGAAATTCCTCTAGTTTTCGGATTAAAACCGTGACAACGATGGAAATGATGATCGAATTGACCGAGATCATAATATTGGCCTTGTTATCGGCAATGGATGAAAGTTCCATGTGATTTTTGGCAGTGACACGAAACATGGTCTCTACCCCACGGTCTGATTTTTTATTCTTTCCTTTTTTCTTCCCTTTTTTTTTGCGAGCAACTCAGCGTCTTCTATTTTCTCGTCCAATATCAATTTGTTTTTTCCTTACCTGGTTGAAAATGCTTAATAGCATACTCAGAATGATAATGATGGGATTCCATAAAATCCCGAGTGCCTTTTAACCATTCTTCCAAAGGGATTTTCTTCCCTAATGCACTTTCTTTTTCCTTTCTCAATAAAAGTGTCTGCTCATAAAATAAATCTGAACTCAAATGGTATAAATCTGAATCACATAGGATCGATTCAAATAAATCTTTAGGCTTCTGGGGAACTTTCGTAGCTAAAATGGCTGATTTAATCCGCTGGATTCTTTCATCTGATATGCCTAACTCAGTCAGGCAATTCTGGGCAAGATCTGCCCCCTGCTGTTCATGCCCTTCAGCCACTCCATCCCAGTAACCTACATCATGTAGCCAGCCGGCAAAAAATAGATCTTCTAGGTCCTGATCTGAAAGTTTATAGTACTTCCCTATCTCATTTACTTTTTCTACTATTAATAAGGTGTGGTCCAGGTTATGATAACAAACCTCAGGCATTTGACGGTTAGCAAACATTTCCCGCATCCAGGATTCGAATTTTTTCAATTGGTTATCCACTGTTATTACCTTATTTTGAGTATTCTAAGATAAAAGAATATTAGTTCTCGATCATACATGAACCAAATATCTAATATATCCATTTTTTGCTTTCTGCTTTTAAGTCAATGCTATGGGCAGGATAGGCGGACAGATTATTACAGTTTCCCTCCCATTACTCTTTGGAAAATGTGAAAAAATTCAATCTCTCTAATGATCTGGAGGAAATCTCTGGGTTGGAATGGATCAATGAACAAACGCTTTGGGCGATTGAAGACGAGTCTTCCATCATTTTTGAACTAAACCCGAACACGGGCAAAATCACGGATAAACAAAAGTTTGCCAAAAACAAGGACATTGAAGATCTCATGATCCTAGAAAATGATGCCTGGGTACTTCAAAGTAATGGAAACCTCTATCAAGTGGAAGAGCCATTAACCGAATATAGTAACACGACTATCCATAAATTCCCTATTCAGGAGAAACGAGATTTTGAGGCATTGATCAAATCTCCAGACCAATCGCTCATTTGGATTTTTTGCAAAGTCTGTAGTTGGGATAAAAACTCCAATAAATCCTCGGTTTTTGCTTTCAATTTAGAATCGATGAGTTTTGAAGAAGAGGCCAATTTTATTCTTGAGAATGAGCAATTGGAACCATTATTAAAGGAAGATGATTTTAAGAAAGTCAAAATGCAACCATCTGCTATTGCTTTCCATCCCATCGAAAAAAATTACTATCTCTTATCTTCAAGTGATCACTGGGTTATGGTATTAGATCAAGAATTTAACCCTATTAGCTTTCATCATTTAAACCCGGCTCTTTTCAAGCAACCGGAAGGGATTACTTTTTCTAAAGATGGGACCCTTTTCATTTCGAATGAAGCCAGGGATGGCCGACCCAATATTCTTATATTCCCTTATCAGCCATGAAAAAGCTGTTCCTCTCTATCCTTACTTTTTCTGGGTTGTTAGTACCAATGCCCAGGAAGCTGACTTAAAGTTCAGGCTTTATTTAATTGGAGATGCAGGGGAACTAGAAAACGAACATCATCCAGTTGTAGAAAAAGTAAAACAAAAGGCGCTTTCAGAACCGAATGTATCTACTCATATCCTCTACCTAGGAGATAATATTTATCCGTTAGGCATGCCTTCGATCAGTGATGAAGATCGACCAGAGGCAGAAGCCATATTGAAAACTCAGCTTGATTTATTTTCTTCTATTTCCGGGAAAATCTGGATGGTTCCAGGAAATCATGATTGGAAAAAAGGAAAGTCTGAAGGTTGGAATCGGGTATTGTATGCTGAAGAATATATTGAAGACAATTACTCTTCTGAAAAAGTCAATTTAGTTCCTTCAGGAGGTTGCCCCGGTCCATACATTACCTTACTTGATTCAGAAACATTATTAATTGCTTTTGACAGTCAATGGTGGCTGCATTCCAAAGACAAGCCGGGTGTTGAATCCGATTGTGAATTTAAAACCGAAGAGGAAATTTTAGCTTCATTGGCCTACACCTTGGAAGAGAATCAAGATAAAACCATTGTATTTGCCATGCACCATCCCATGCGCGCTTATGGACCGCATAATGGGGCATATAGTTGGAAGGATCACCTTTTCCCATTAACAGCAGCCTCAGAAAACCTGTATATTCCTTTACCTATAGTCGGTTCCATTTATCCTTTGTATAGATCTTGGTTTGGAGATATTCAGGACATACCTCATCCTAAGTATGAAGCCATGATCAAAGCACTGGATCGGCTTTTTGATTCACATCCCAATGTCATTCAAGTTGCTGGCCATGAACATGGGCTTTTTTATACCAAAGAGGGAAATACCCATTATGTGGTGAGCGGGGCGGGAGCAAAAAACACCTATATCAAAAAAATAACCCAGCGGAATTCACCTATCCCCAACAAGGGTATGCCACTTTGGATTTTTATGAAAACCATCAGGTAAAGCTCACTTTTTTTGACCCTTTACAAGAAGCACCCCTATATGAATCTGAACTGATTCAGCCATTTGCAGATAACCCTGCAGAGCTACAATTATTTGACAGAAATCTCCCAAAAGAAATAACTGAACCCATTTCCTTACAGTACCTACATGGCAAGGCGTATCAGGCATTTTTAGGTACTAACTATCGGGAAACCTGGGCAATACCAGTTACTTTTCCTTCTTTGGATCTGACACAGGCAAAAGGAGGCCTAAAGATCACCAAAAGAGGTGGTGGCATGCAAACCCGTTCACTCCGATTGGAGAATCCGGATGGAAAGGAATTTGTATTGAGGTCTATCAATAAATATCCTGAAAATGCACTTTCCGTTCCACTGAGGCAGACCATAGCCAAAGAGGTTGTTCAAGATCAAATCTCATCCTCTCATCCCTATGCTGCTATGGCGGTTGCCAGGCTGGCCGATGCGGTTGGAGTGATTCATACCAACCCATCCATCGTGTATTTACCCGATGACCCCCTATTAGGAGTTTATAGAAAATCCTTTGCAAACCAACTCTATCTCTTTGAAGAAAGGGAAATTGGCCATTCGGAAGATCCGAAAGACATTGAGTTTTTCAGCACCGATAAAATGTTGAAAAAATCAAGAAGGATAATGACAACCAGGTAAATCAAAAGGAGGTGCTCAAAGCAAGGGTTTTTGATCTTTGGATTGCGGATTGGGATCGACATGACGATCAATGGAGATGGGTTGGAGAGAAAAATAAAGGTGATTGGGAATTTAAACCCATGCCACGAGATCGTGACCAGGCATTCTTCCTGAATGAAGGCTTCTTTCCAAAACTGGCCAGTAGACCTTGGTTGAACCCCAAATTCCAAGGTTTCGGTTATGAGCTGAAAAATGTAAATGGGTTCATGTTTAATGGCCGATATTTTGATCGTAGCTTTTTGAATAATCTGGAACAGAAGGATTGGGAAAAGGTACTGGACAACATGCTACCCAAACTTACAGAGGAAGAAATCGATCATGCATTGGATGCTTGGCCTGATACGATCAAAAAACATGACGGTGATGAAATAAAAGCAAAACTGCTGCACAGAAAAACCTGGCTCAAAGCAAAATCTCTGGAATACTACCGTTTTTTAGCTTTAGATGTCAATGTGGTCGGTTCTAATAAAAACGAGGAGTTTGAAGTCAAACATTATCCAGATGGAAATGTAAAAGTGGAAGTTCGCAAGATCAGTAAATCAGGCAATCTAAAGCAGAAAATATTTGACCGAACTTTCCTTCCTGATGAAACCCAAGAAATTCGACTCTATGGCCTGGAAGGGGAAGACAAGTTTATATTTGAAGGAGAAGGACCAGGAGATATCAAAATCAGGGTCATCCCAGGGAAAGGTGAAAAGGAATATGAGGATCATGCTGAGTTGAAGAAAACTTCCCAGTTAATCTACCAGTCTAAGAAGGACAATACTTCTATCCAACCCGGTAAATCTTCAAAAATAATCAAAGCCTACCACCCCAATCTTTTAGAGTACAATAGGAAGGAATTTAAGTATGACAAAGTGATGCCCTTAGCATCCCTGGAATTCAATCAAGATGATGGGATATTTTTGGAGCCGGAATTTTATGGGAAAAGCAGGGTTTTAAAAAAGACCTTATGCCATCAGACAAAGCTTAAAAGGGAACTGGGCTTTTAAAACCAATGCTTTTAACCTGGACTATGATGGGCATGCGGTCGATGTTTTAAATAACTGGGATTTAGTATGGAAAGCAGATATAAAAGCCCCAGACTATGCCTTCAACTTTTTCGGCCAAGGAAATGAATCCACTTATAACCCAGAAAATTTTGAGATCCGCTATTACCGAGCACGTTTTAGCTGGTATGAATTATCTACCGGGCTCCAAACTAACCTAGGAGAAAGTGGGACGTTAACCATTGGACCGCATTATCAGGTGTATCGATTTGATCCAGATGACAATGACGGAAAATTTATTACAAGTCCTGAGTCTGGCTTAGACCAAGAGGATATTGATCAGGCCAAATTCTATTCAGGAATTACTGCTCAGGTCAATTTCGACAAAAGAGATAATGAGCATATACCTACCCGCGGTTTCCTTTTCCAAAATCAGCTTAAAAGAAGTTGGGGATTAAATGAGGCTTCCAATAGTTTCACTCGGTTTAACACGGAACTTGCCTTGTATTGGTCATTCAATTATCCTTCCAGAATGGTGTGGGCTACTCGTTTTGGAGCAGGGAAAAACTGGGGAAATTACGCCTATTTCCAAGGTCAAATCCTGGGAGGCATGGATAATTTAAGAGGTTTTCGCCGATACCGCTTCAATGGAAAAGCAGTTGCCTACAACAATACGGAAGTAAGGATTCAAGTTTTCAATCTCAAAACTTATATTTTACCTGCAACCATAGGCGTGTTGGGGTTTCATGACATCGGTAGAGTTTGGATGGAAAACGAAAAATCCACTACATGGCACAATACCTTTGGGTTAGGAGTATGGCTCGCACCCCTAAACCAAATCGTTGCTACCCTTTCTCTAGGTTTTAATGATGAAGAAACCTTACCCTTCTTTTCTTTCGGCTATCAATTTTGAGAAAATCTCTGGATTCTCTTGAGTCCTTTCTTTGACTGTGACCCGAATCGCTTTCATCCCATATACCCCCTGCATTTCTTCCAATTCCAACTCTTCCACTTCTTTGGTCAAGAGATCCTTATTCTGAAGGTATTTGATAAAGTCCAAGTACTCCCGGGCCTCTTTCTCTTGAGAATATACTATTGCAATTTTACCGGGTTGGTTCAAGCGTTCTCTTGTACCTTTTACCAAAGCCTTATCAATACGCTTTTTGATAATTTCATAACGAATGTTGTAGGCTCCCTCCACATCAAATTTACGTTCGTCCAACCTAAAACTGATCGAAATCGGGGTACTATGAGCCAAGATCATTTGGGTCACATCCAATGGATGCTGCAATTCATTCTTTTGATGGGCCACCAAATGAACTGTTTCGATCAAGGTCTGTAATTGCCAAAGTCTCAGATTTTTTAAATACAATGGATCGTACTTCTGGTCTTTGACCAAAGACTGTCCGATGTAAATATTATATTCAATCCCATCCGTTTTGAATTTTTCAAAATAATGGGGAAACATTTGCTGCACCTTGGTTTCCTCTTTTTCGAGGTAGTTGCCGATTACCTGATTTATTTTGGCAAGGCTTTGCTCGAAAGACTTCCTATTGGTACTTACCACTCCCAATTTAGGGTCCAAAGCTTTGAAATAGGAATTGACATATTCTTCAAGGTCTTCAAAATTACTTTTCAGGTAATTAAATGCTGGCTCTAAGTCATAGTGAAAAAGTCCGTGATTTTCACTTCTTCATCGCTGACCAACATGAAGTTAATTCGCTTTTCGAATTCCTCGATTTGATCTATCAATCGATCCAACAAGGGAAGAAAATGAACTTCTTTAGCTTTCTGCAAGACCTTCTTTGCGGAAGCCAACTGCACTTGAAAATCATCATGAATGGCATTATTCCGCTCTACTGAAGAATTCTTTACATCCACTGCCGCATACAATGGGTAAACATCATTAAAAACAATGGGCTTAATTTCAGGATGTTCGCCTTCCTCTTCCTCTAATACATAATCCAAGGCGATCTCGTCAAACTTCCATTCGACTACAGGATGTATTGCAGTGAAATTTTTGCGAATGATACTTTTGATTTTTTGGTCTAGCACCTCCGCTTGTCTGTTAAGGGCCAAGGAAAGCGAGGGAGCCAAATAATCCAATGTCACTAACATCAATGGATCAAAGGTCTGCTCCTGGAAGGCGCATACTTCCAAAACCCCTACCAATTCTCCATTATGCCTCAAAGGGTATAATATAATTTCCTTTACCCCCATCTCATTCAACTTCACACCCAATGGCAATTTTTCTCTTGCCACATCCAAATCATTTAGAAAAATAGGTTTTTCAACTGTTGACAATAACTCTAATACAGCCTGGTAACTATTTTCACATCCCTCTCCACACAAATGTTTAATCAAATAACTATAAGCTAGCCTGCTTTCAGTCATTACCATCCTTCCATTGATGGTTTGCAATACCGCTAGTCCTACTTTTATTCCTGGCTTTCCTAATAAGCTTTTTACGGAATCTTCTACAATTTCCATAAAGGATTCTGCTGACACCTGCTCTTGGTTTAATACTGCTTCATTTAGAGTAGCCACACTTTGAGCAACGGTAAGGTCCTGAGCCTCCATTAAAATAAATCCATGGAATTCAAACATTTCCAATGGCAACAATTCCATCCACTTTTCCACCTCGTAATGGTTGGGCTTATTACTGGAACAAAACTCTGATTTTCTTTTAATTTCAGGGATTGGGACCTTAGGAACTACCTTTACAAACTGAGAATTGATTTGTATCTGATAATGTCTGGTAAAGCCTTCGGAACTGGGCACTTTAAAAACCAAGGGATATATCTCATTGATTTTAATTCCATAAAGTTGATCAAGGATCAATGCATAAACATGCAGCATTTTATGGAAGTAAATGCGCTCTTCATTGAGGTTATACGGAATCTTTACTTCTCCTTTAGGAGTCAAAAATTCCTTTTTGAAAGCAGGAGTACAATAAATAGGATGGTAGTCAAATGGCTTTGACAAGCCTAATATTCTATTTTCCTCCTGACCGGATAAGGGGAAAAGTGAACTCAAAATCAAACTAAAACCTAGCTTGTTTCTATCTGACAATACATCTTCTCTTTCAATGGGAAATTTGCTCAGATCAGGATAATCCTTCATTCGCGTCAAATAATCTTGATACAAACAAGTGCTTGGATTTTCTTGATCACTTAGCTTTTCCCACTGTTCAAAAAGCAGATTAAAGTCTAAAAATGAATTAAACTTTAAATCGGAAAGCATTTTTTCACTTTTCATACTAATTCCTTGAGTTATAGAATTTAACTTATTTTCAGAAAATAAGTTCCATTTGCACGCCCAATCTTAATCCTAATACTTGGTTTTATTGCTAAATCCTCAATAAAATAGGTTTTTCTTCTTATTATACAGTGATTTCTTTGGAGTTGTCGGCTTCAAGAGAAATTCTATATTTGCTCAGTTGATAATCAATAAATCCAATTTAGTATTACGAATTTATATGGAAAACGCGCTTATTTATTTGGTCCCAGCATTGGGAATTTTAGGCCTCATCGTAATGGCCTTAAAGTCTTCCTGGGTTACGAAACAAGAAACAGGGGATAAGACCATGGTAGAACTGGCAGGCTATATCGCCGATGGTGCCATGGCATTTCTAAGGGCAGAATGGAAAGTACTTGGCTACTTTGCTGTTATTGCCATGATTTTATTGGGATGGTCAGGAATGATGGTCGAAACATCAAGCCCGGTCATTGCCATTTCCTTTTTAATTGGTGCATTTTTCTCAGCTTTTGCAGGATTTATCGGAATGCGTATCGCTACCAAAGCGAATGTACGAACTACTCAGGCTGCAAGAACAAGCCTGAAGCAAGCCCTCAAGGTGTCTTTTACAGGGGGATCTGTCATGGGATTAGGTGTAGCGGGACTCGCTGTATTGGGTTTAGGCTCCCTATTCATTTTCTTCTACCACTTGTATGTACAGAGTGTAGGAGCTGGAGTAAATGGCGTGGAAATGGAGAAAGCCTTGGAGGTTTTGGCCGGCTTCTCATTGGGAGCAGAATCCATCGCATTATTTGCGAGAGTAGGTGGCGGTATTTACACCAAAGCAGCTGACGTAGGAGCAGATTTGGTTGGAAAAGTCGAAGCAGGAATCCCTGAAGATGATGTCAGAAATCCAGCCACCATTGCAGATAATGTAGGAGACAATGTAGGAGATGTAGCGGGCATGGGAGCAGATCTTTTTGGATCCTATGTAGCCACTATCCTAGCGACGATGGTATTGGGACGGGAAATTGTCTCTGTAGATGCATTTGGAGGAATCGCGCCTATTTTGCTTCCCATGATTCTTGCAGGATTGGGAATTGTGTTTTCTATCATCGGAATGGCATTCGTTACTATTAAAGATGAAAAAGGTGATGTTCAAAAAGCTTTGAATATGGGAAACTGGTCTTCCATCATCTTTACAGGTATTGCTTCCTTCTTTATCGTGCAATACATGCTACCCGAAACCCTTTCAATCAGAGGGTATGCGTTTTCCAACATGGATGTATTTTATGCCATCATTCTGGGATTGATCGTCGGAACTTTGATGAGTATTATTACGGAGTATTATACCGCCATGGGTAAAAGACCTGTCCTATCGATTATTAAGCAATCAGCTACAGGACATGCTACCAATATTATTGGGGGGTTATCCGTAGGAATGGAATCCACTGTATTACCTATTTTGGTCTTAGCTGGAGGAATCTACGGAGCCTATGAATTTGCAGGATTGTACGGAGTGGCAATTGCAGCTGCAGGTATGATGGCGACTACTGCGATGCAGTTAGCGATTGATGCATTTGGACCCATTGCAGACAATGCCGGAGGAATTGCGGAAATGAGCCAGCTTCCAGACGAGGTAAGAGGAAGAACAGACATTTTAGATGCAGTAGGGAACACCACAGCAGCGACCGGAAAAGGTTTTGCGATCGCTTCAGCAGCATTGACTTCTCTAGCATTATTTGCAGCATTTGTTGGTATTGCAGGAATTGATGCCATTGACATCTATAAAGCGGATGTATTGGCAGGGCTTTTCGTTGGAGGCATGATTCCATTTATATTCTCCTCCCTTGCCATTGCGGCGGTAGGTAGAGCTGCCATGGACATGGTGAATGAAGTCCGAAGACAATTCCGTGAAATCCCTGGAATCATGGAATATAAAGCAAAGCCTGAATATGACAAATGTGTTGAAATCTCCACCAAAGCTTCTATTCGAGAAATGATTGCACCAGGAGCAATCGCATTGATCACCCCGATTATTGTAGGTTTTATTTTTGGACCCGAGGTATTGGGAGGTTTGCTTGCAGGCGTGACCGTTTCTGGAGTGTTGATGGGTATGTTTCAATCCAATGCAGGTGGTGCATGGGATAATGCCAAAAAATCCTTTGAAAAAGGAGTAGAAATAGATGGCGAAATGTATTACAAGAAATCAGAACCACATAAAGCTTCTGTTACAGGGGATACAGTTGGAGATCCATTTAAAGACACCTCTGGACCGTCCATGAACATCTTGATCAAATTGATGTCCATTGTGGCATTGGTCATTGCTCCTCACATTAGTCATGTTTCCCATGGTACAGAAATGGCTGAACGAGTTGAAGTAAAAAAAGAAATCAAATATGAGGATGGAAAGAAGATCGTAACGGAAACAAAAAAGTAATTCATTAAAACCACCAACCTTTCATGTAAAGCCACTTCAAATTGAAGTGGCTTTTTTTGGACCAAAAATTCCGAATTACCTATTTGATGCAGTTATTCAAAATATATTACTGCATAAACCAGCAAAAGCAAATATTATTCGAATAACACCTGTTTGTTATTTTTTTCATAAAAATTGCATCATATTTTTTGATTTTTGACACCTATAATCGTTAAATTAAAGAATTATCTTTATTGAGAGGTTCTAAAAATGTGCACTTTCAGTACAAAATGGAATTTTGATCGTATTTCTTGATTTTTACAGAAAAATATAAAACACATTGATTATCAGTATTTTATTTGAAAAGTAGATTTTTATGCGAGATCTCTTGCAATCAGCACTCATTAAAAACAGTAAAAAACGGCAACACTTTTAAAATCAGCACGATGAATACAAACTTTATTATTAATCCTAAACCAAAAAACAAATGAAGAAAAGCTACTCGATGACTTTGCTTTTCCTTTTTGGCTTTTTGATCAGCATATCCACCTATGCGCAACAAACAGTCCGAGGAAAAGTAACTGCCCAAGAAGATGGGCAAGCACTCCCTGGTGTCAGTATAGTGATCCAAGGGACTACCACTGGTACCGTCACAAATATTGACGGTGAATATTCTATCAATGTACCCAACAGTGAATCTGTATTGGTCTTTTCATTTATTGGGTTTGAAACACAAAACGTAACGGTTGGTGCAAACACTCAATTAAATGTGAGCTTGGCTACCTCAACTTCTGACTTAGATGAATTCATTGTCACAGCCTTCGGTATTTCCCAAGAGAAAAAAGCCTTGGGTTACTCAGCACAAAGTATCGATTCAGAAGCAATCACTACTACTAGGCAACCAAATGTGGTCAATGCGCTTCAAGGTCAAGTGGCAGGTGTTCAAGTCACCAACTCCGGAGGCGCACCTGGTCAGTCTGCAAGAATCATTATCAGAGGGATCAACTCTTTAGACCCCAGCGCAGACAACCAACCCCTATTCGTAGTGGATGGGGTTCCTGTAGATAATTCCACGGTTGAATCAACAGGTACACCTAGAGGAATGACCAATAGAATTGCGGACATCAATCCAAATGACATTGAAACCATGTCAGTCTTAAAAGGTGCGGCAGCTACCGCGCTTTATGGAGTCCGCGCTGCCAATGGAGCCGTGATCATCACCACTAAAAAAGGTAAATCCGGTCAAATGCAAGTAAACATTTCCAGTTCTTTTGGTGTGGATGAATTGGTTAAAAAACCCAAACTTCAAGATCAATATGGTCAAGGATTTAGCGGAGAAAGAAATGACTCCAGTTTCTGGCCATCATGGGGAGCTAATATCGCTGAGGAGAATGATCCTACCTATGTCTATCAGGACAACTGGACGAATGCATTCAATACGGGAAAAACTTTTGACAACAGTATCAATATTTCCGGAGGCAATGATAAAGCCACTTTCTACGGTTCTTTTGGTCGCTTAGATCAAGAAGGTATCATTCCATTTTCCACTTGGGAAAGAACCACTGCCAAACTTTCCGGTACGGTGAAAGCCAGTGAAAAATTCAATTTCTCAGGTTCATTTAATTACTCAAATTCAGGAGGTAACAGAGTTCCTCATGACAGATTCCTGGAACGTATGATGTATTGGTCAGAAACTACAGACGTAACGGACTACATCAACGAAGATGGGACCATGAAAACCTACGGGAATACTAACCCCATTTATGATGCTCGATTTGCCACTTATGAGGACAATGTCAACCGTGTGATAGGTAACCTAAATTTAAATTATAGTCCTACTGATTGGCTCATGTTCTCTTACCGGTTAGGAACCGACTTTTATAGTGATAGCAGAACTGAAATCACTCCCGGTCCGATGGGAATAGATGGAGAACAACCTTTGAGTTCTCAAGGCTCCATGGAAGAAACCAGAATCAATAGCAGAGATTTAAACTCCAACTTCTACATCACTTTGAAGAAGCAATGGAACGAGGACTGGAACACACAATTGAGATTGGGTAATGATGTATTTGAAAGAAAATACGATCGCGTTTCAGCTTCTGGATCCAATTTCGTAATTCCAGGTTTTTATAACCTAAGCAATACCAGCCAGATTTTTGCAAGTCAAGGCAAAAGCATCCGAAGACTCGTAGGTTTTTATGGAGACTTGATGGTGGATTACAAAAACTTCTTGTTCTTGAATATTACCGGAAGAAATGACATCTCCTCCACCCTTCCAAAAGACAATAACTCTTTCTTTTACCCTTCAGTCAATCTAGGATATGTATTTAGCGAAAGCTTTGATCTTCCATCCTGGTTTACTTTCGGGAAATTAAGAGGTTCATGGGCGCAGGTAGGTAAAGACACCAACCCACATATTTTGGGTGCTACCTTTGTTTCTCCATCCATATTCCCATTGAATGGTCAGGTAGGCTTCTCTAAAAACTCCGTATTTGGAGATCCTAATTTGAAGCCAGAAAAAACTACTTCTATAGAATTCGGAACGCAACTCGCTTTCTTCAACAATAGATTGAGTTTTGATATGACGTATTACAAATCCAATGCAGCAGATCAGATTATCCCTGTTCCAATTTCTGATGCAACTGGATTCTCCTCTTACATCACCAATGCGGGTGAAATTGAAAACAGGGGTTTTGAATTTGTCATTGGAGGTACTCCTGTAGAAAGTGGAGATTTCCTTTGGGATGTAACTGCCAACCTAACTACCAACAAAAACGAAGTGAAATCCATTCGGGAAGGAATTGATCAAATCGTGGTAGGAAGTCAATTTGGTTATGCAGGCAGTACTGTCACTATGATCTTAAAAGAGGGCCAAGCCTACGGAAATATCTACGGGGCATCTTATGTCCGTCCTGATGCAGATCCGGATTCAGAAGTATTGGACAGAAGTTTACCAGTATTAATTGGAGCCAATGGATTCCCGGTTAGAACAGGAAGCCAGCTGATTTTAGGTAATGCGGTTCCTAATTTTTTTGGAGGGTTGAGAAACCAGTTCACCTATAAAGGTTTAGAACTTTCCTTCCTAATCGACTTCAGAACAGGTTTAGAACAATATGATCAGTTTGGAAACTTCTTATCAGCTTTCGGAAAGCAGGAAGATTCTGAAAGAAGAAATGACATCGTCGTTTTCCCAGGAGTTTTGGAAGATGGTTCCCAGAACACCAAAGAAGTTTGGCTGGGCCAAGGGGAAGGGCCTGATGGAGTGAACTATGGAGCAGGCTATTGGAGAAACTATTACAGAGGAACTTCTGAGAATTTTGTCAACGACGCTAGTTTTATCAAGCTAAGAAACATCACGTTGGCTTACAGTTTACAGCCTCAAGTCTTGGAAAAAACTCCATTCAGATCTCTTAGAGTTTCCTTGGCTGCTAATAACATCATTCTATCCACTCCTTGGGATGGTTTTGATCCGGAATCCTTCTCCTCAGGAGCAGGAGGCAATGCTATCGGATTCACCGGATTAGGTTTTCCAGGTGTACAGAGCTATTACTTCACCTTGAATTTAGGACTCTAACCACTAAACCAACAGAAAGATGAAATTTAAGAATAAACTAAAAACGATATTGGGAGCATCCTTGATTCTAACTGCCTCAGCTTGTGAATCCTATCTGGATGTCAATGAAAACCCCAACAATCCGCAAGACGCGCCGATCTCTGGTCTGATGACCAACATCACTTATGAGACAAGTCTTAATGTATACCGGGAAGGTAGCGCAGTCAGCAATTATGTACAGTACTTAGCATCTCCTAACCCAAGCAGCGGTTCAGATACCATGGAGCCCCTCAACTTCAGCAGTCTCTGGTTTAGCCTTTACAATGTAATGACTGACCTGAACGAAATGAATTTGAAGGCAGAAGAAAGTGGAGCAGCCCATTACTTGGGAGCCGGTCAAATCCTGATGGCTTTAAATCTAGGAATGACGGTGGACTTCTTTGGTGATGTACCTTTCTCCGAAAGCTTCAATTTCACGACGGTAACGCCTGCCTATGATAACGATGAAATGCTTTATGGAGAGGTTCTCAGTTTATTAGACCAGGGTATCGCCAACTTAAACCTGGAATCTACCTCCTCCATTGGAGCAGATGATTTTATTTATGGCGGGGATATTGACGCTTGGAAAAAGCTAGCATATAGCTTGAAGGCTAGATATTTACTTCATACCAAAGGAACTTCTACCTACAATGCTTCAGATGTATTGACAGCGGCTGCTAATGGATTTTCAAGCAACGCCGATGATGCAACTGTTACCTTTTTTGAGCAGCGATTCAATCCTTGGGCTTCGGTGGCCATCAACAATGCCAATCTTTTATTGGGAGGTTGGATTTCTGAGCAATTTATCGAAGCACTTGATGGAACTTCCTACCCAACGGTTGACCCAAGATTAAAATTAATGGTTGGGACAACTGATGAAGGTGAATTTGTTGGAACTGTGAATGGAGCGGGTCGTGGTGATGCCCCTGAACAAGGCGCAAGATCCACATTGATTGAAGGTCAGTTTTATACTTCCACTCAAGCACCACTTTTGATTGCAACTTATGCTGAATTAAAATTCATTGAAGCGGAAGCTGCATTCGATTCTGATCAAGTAGCAGCTTACGAGGCTTATTTGGAAGGAATCAACGCGCACATGGATATGTTGAGTGTAGATCCGGATGAAAAGGCAGCCTATCTGGCGGACCCAAGTGTAAGTATGGGAGCAGATGCATTGACTTTGGATGATATTTTCAAAGAAAAATATGTGGCGTTATTCCTGCATCCTGAAACCTGGAATGATGCCAGAAGATTTGACTATGGATACAAAAACATGACCACTCCAGAAAACTTAAACCCTGATTTAGGAGGTGAGTATATCAGAAGATTGGCCTATCCTGATAGTGAGGTAAGTAGAAATGGCAACAACGTTCCATCTGTTACTTTACTGGACAGAATCTGGTGGGACCAGTAATCCTTTAATTATGAACCTAAGTCTCCTATCCATTCGATAGGAGACTTTTTTATTTATCTTTTGATAGAAATCCCCAACCTATGAAGAAAATACTTATTGGAATACTGGTACTTTTCAGTTCCTGTACGGTCCAAAAAATCAATAAATCACTGACTAAATCAGCCGTCCTCAATCAAGGTCACATGGGGTTTATGCTTCTTGACCCTGAAAAGGATAAAGTTTTGGTAGATATCAATTCTGATAAATATTTTATCCCTGCTTCCAACACTAAACTTTTCACTTTCTACACCTCCTACTCCGTATTGGGAGATGATTTGGTCAATGGACTGAATTACATAGAAAATGGAGACTCTCTTCTATTCTGGGGGACTGGAGATCCAGGCTTATTGCATCCAGACTTACAAAATGAGGTAGCTCTTGAATTTTTAAAAACCTCCAATAAAAAATTATACCTGGTAGACAATTTTGATCAAGTAGATGCCTTTGGTCCAGGCTGGTCATGGGATTGGTACAATTACTATTATGCAACCGAGCGTTCGGCCCTGCCTATTTTTGGAAATGTGGTACGAATCCAGCAGGATTCCACTGAACAAACATTTAGGGTAATTCCAGAACGATTCAAGCCTGATTTAACTGGAACAAAAACCAAGGAATGGAATGGCTATCGATTTAGAAGAGACCGATTCGATAACAAGTTTTCTTATCAAACAGCTGACCGAGTAGCGGTCAAAGAATTCGAACAGGACATTCCATTTGTAACCAGTTCAGAGTTTACCGCAAAGCTTCTAGAAGAAAAAACCGGGAAAGAGATTACCATTATCCAAAACAAGGAAATGGGGGAATTAGACCCTCAAAAGCTTCAAACCACCCCTGCAGATAGTATCTATGCGCAAATGATGAAAATTTCGGACAATTTTCTAGCCGAACAATTAATGTTATTGGTTTCCGATCAACTGACCAATCAACTTAGCACCTCCGATGCAATAGCTTATGCCAAAGAAAGTTTGTTAGCTGATTTACCTGATGAACCCTTATGGGTGGATGGTTCCGGTCTATCTGCAAAAAACATGTTTACACCTCGTTCAATCATTGCCTTACTTGGTAAAATAAGAGCTGAGGTTCCTCTTGAAAAAATCAAGGCCTATTTTCCCGCAGGAGGTGAATCAGGAACTATCAGGAATTGGTACAAAGCGGATGAAGGACAACCTGCTTACATCTATGCTAAAACAGGAACCTTGAGCATGAGTAATGCACTTAGTGGATACCTGATTACCAAAAGCGGCAAAATCCTGCATTTTTCCTGTATCCTGAATAATTATGCCTTACCTTCTTCTCAATTAAAAAGAGAGTTAGAAAAAACACTTTACCTGATTCATGACAAGTATTAAGTATCTAATCATCAATCCTTGCAATCATTTGACCACCTCCTTTATGAGACCTAACCATTTTCTTACGCTTGTATTTCTTCTTCTTTCCCCCGTTTTATTTGCCCAGAACTTTACCATGGAGCAAGTGGGAAAGTTTTCTTTCCCCTCCGAATTAACTAGTTCGCCAACCGGAGAAAAAATAGCTTGGGCCATGAATGAGCAAGGAAGACGGAACGTTTACCTGGCAGAAGGCCCTGAATTCACTCCAAAAAACTTACCCCCTTTGATAAAGATGATGGACAAGAAATTTCTAGTCTTCAGTTTTCTCCAGATGGAAAATGGCTGGTATTCGTGCGAGGTGGAGATCATGGCGGAGGGAATGCATCTTCCACGGTCAATGCACAAAATCTTCCCGTCCTACCCAAGGTAGAAATCTGGAAAATAAATCTATCCACTCAACAACTTGAGGTGGTTGCAGAAGCGGATGCCCCTATATTCGGCCCTCCACATCAACTTTTATTTTTGAAAGGAGGCCAGGTTTGGTCGGCAAATCTAGATAATTCTGAGAAACCAAGTCAATTGTTTGAAATCAAGGGTAATATCAATGAGCTAAGCTATTCACCAGATGGTAAGCAACTCGCATTTGTTGTCAATAGGAGTTCCCATTCCATGATAGGAATCTACCAAAATCCAGAGACTCCCATTCAATGGGTCGCTCCTTCTTTCCATCGAGACTCTAATATTCACTGGTCACCAGATGGCAAGAAGATTGCCTTTATCAGAAGACCAGGGGAAATGGAGCTGCATTTCCTGTTCTAGAACCTAGACACAGCCCCTGGGAAATTTGGGTAGCAGCTATCGGATCAGAAAAGGGTCAAAAACTTTGGGAAGCTCCTAAAACCTTAGCAGCATCCTATGTCTATCCTTTCTTTGAATTTTCAGGCAACGAGGACTTAGTTTACCTATCCTATGAAGATGGCTGGCAACATTTATATGCTCTAACTATTAATTCCAAGGCCTCCAAATTACTGACACCGGGGAATTACATGGTAGAGCAAATTAAGCTCAGCCCAGATGGAAAAAAGCTTGTTTTCTCAGCAAATACTGGCTCAGAACCAGAAGATTTGGACAGAAGACATATAGGGTCAGTTGAGATTCCCACGGGAAAATTAACATGGGAAACCGCTGGAACTGGTATCGAAGCCTACCCAGTTTGGGTGGGTGAATCCGGGAAATTGGCCTTCTTTAGCGCTACTGCCCAGCGGTCACATTTGGTAGCAGTAAAAGATGGCAATAACACTCAATTACTGGGAGAATCCCTTATCCCCACTGACTTCCCTCAAAATCAGTTGGTCACTCCAAAACAAGTGAAATTCACCGCCCCTGATGGAACCACTGTTTATGGGCAATTATTTGAAAAAGAAGGTGGTTCTTCCACTAAACCAGCTGTAGTCTTTGTGCATGGGGGTCCCCAAAGGCAAATGCTATTAGGCTGGAGCTATATGGACTATTATTCCAATACCTATTCCATCAATCAATACTTGGCCAATTTGGGTTTCGTCGTACTTTCTGTCAATTATAGACTGGGAATTGGTTATGGCTACGAATTTCATAAACCATCCGGAGCATATTATCAAGGCGCTGTGGAGTACCAGGACGTAAAAGCTGCAGGCGAATATTTGGCAAACTTACCCCAGGTAAATCCAGAAAAAATAGGGATTTACGGAGGGTCATATGGAGGATATTTAACCGCCTTGGCTTTGGCAAGGGATTCGGATCTCTTTAAAGTAGGCGTAGATATTCATGGTGTACATGATCTAGATGGACGGTACGACCTTTCTCCAAATTATGAACAAGCTCCAGACCTGGATTTGGCAAGAAAAACAGCCTGGGAATCATCTCCGATAGCAGATCTGAACACTTGGACCTCCCTGTTTTATTCATCCATGCAGATGATGATCGAAATGTACCTGTAAGACAAACCGTGGATTTAATCCGAAGATTTGAGGAATTGGGCAAGTCCTATGAATCCATTATCATTCCAGGTGACACGCACCATTGGATGAAATGGTCCAACATGATCCGTGTGGATCAAGCAACTGCTGATTTTCTACAGAAACACCTAATGGATTAAATGAATTTATCAGGAGTGCACCATATTGCCATCATCTGTTCGAACTATGAGCGATCCAAAAAATTCTATACAGAGGTCCTAGGATTGAAAATCATAAGAGAGGTTTATAGGAAGGAAAGAGCTTCCTATAAATTGGACTTGGCATTAAATGGGAACTATATCATTGAACTATTTTCCTTTCCAGATCCTCCAAAGCGAACTTCCAGGCCTGAGGCAGCAGGAATGCGGCATTTGGCATTTGCTACTCCCAATCTGGATTCTTGCATTGCTGAATTAACAAAACACCAAATAGAGTCAGAGCCTATTCGGGTGGACGAACACACGGGAAGACGATTTACGTTCATCGCAGATCCGGATGATTTGCCCATCGAATTTTATGAAGAATAAAAAAGCCCGAGGATAAATCCCCGGGCTTTCGTATTATGATAAATCCTTAAGAAGGATTTTGAACCATTTGGTCGTTCGCATTCAGTTCATCGATTGGAATTTTCCATTGCCAATCGTTGGTACCTGCTTCTTCAGTATACTTGGAGTTGATTACGTTGTCCACGTGGTTAGCTCCACTTCTGTCCAAAGGCAAGTTCAAACGCTTCAAGTCATAGAATCTAAATCCTTCACCCCATAACTCGATTCTTCTTTGAATCATGATTTCCTCAATCAAAGCATCTCCCGTATTGGTAGAAAGCGTGTAAGCGGAGTCTCTAGTAGACACTAAGTCAAACAAAACTTGCGCCGCTTCCGCATCATTGCCAGATCTAGCAAGTGCTTCTGCCTCGACTAAATACATTTCTGCTACTCTCATATATGGTACGTCACCAACAGAAGAAGCATTTCCTTGAGCAATAAACTTACGGTTCATGTAATCCACTTTTGAGAAACTACCTAGGGTCATCTCATCAATGAATGGGTCTCTCAATTCTGGATCTGATGCATTAGGATCCCAAAGACCTTTTCTAGCATCTGTATCTGGAATCATGTCATAAAGCAAGCTGTTGATCGCTTTAGGATTACCTCTAATATTGGTAGAGCTAAAGTTCAAAGACATGTAAGCGAAGAAGGAAGCAAAGAATGTCTGCTGATCATCCACCTGCTCACTACCCCAAATCCACTCAGGGTTATTCACATTATTAAATCCTTCATACAACTGCTCTGTGCTCATGAAAGAATAACCTTCTTGAGCTTCTTTCGCCATTTGAGCTGCTAAGGAATAATTTCCCTGAGTCAATGCCACTCTCGCTTTGATACCTTTTGCAACATTGATATTCAAGTGAGATTTTGCATTTCTTCTGGTAGTCAATAGACCAATTGCAGTATCTAAATCTGAATTGATCTGAGCATAAACTTCCTCAACGGTATTTCTTGGACCGCCCTCAGTAATTGGTTCTGTCACAATTGGAACACCTAGGTTAGAGTTATCTCCCCTGCCTCGTATCTCTTGGCAAATAATTGCACCAAGTTGAAATGAGCCCAAGCTCTATAAGCCAATGCCTGGCCTTTGATTTCATCTTTCTCAGCTTGAGGACCATCTGCTGCATCAATATTTGCAATGATCATATTGGCATTACCAATCACTTTATAGTAGAATCTCCATACGAAACGAACATCACTATTACTGTCATTGTTATGTCTTAACCATCTACTCATAGCTACAAACCATCCATTGGCAGTACCGGTCATGACTACGTCATCTCCTAATACCTCACGCATGATCATTACCCCGCCTTCAGCAGGTTGACCCTGGCTATCAAAACGGATAAACATCATTCTATGAATACCATTCAAGGCAGTCATGGCATTTTGTGTGGTGGTAAAGACCGCCGCTTCAGATACTGCATCCGTAGGAAGTGTATCCAGATAATCATCAGCACAACTAGTACTTACTAAAAGTGCTCCTGCGATAAATATTTTGCTTAATAATTTTTTCATCGTCATTCTTAATTACAGGTTCACGTTTACACCAAGAGTAAATGTTCTAGCTGGGGTGAATGTATTGGAAGTGGTACCATTAAAGGTTCCAGATACATACATTCCACTTCTAGAAGATAACCAGCCTAGGTTTTCACCTGCTAGATATACCGTTGCACCTTTCATTTTTACTCTCTCAAGTAAAGTTCTTGGGAACGTATAAGATAAATTGATAGACCTTAGATTCAAGTAAGATGCCGAGGTCAACCAGCGATCTGATGCCACATTGGATTGGGCAGCTGCTGTGACATCCATTTTTGGAACATCAGTCACATCACCTGGCTGTTGCCATCTGTTCAAGATGTCAGTATGCAAAGCACCACCATCAGGATCAGCAGACATTAAACCTGCATAGATACCATCGTAAATATCTCCACCTACAGCAAAGCTCATCAACACATTAAGAGAGAATCCTTTGTAAGTGAAGGTATTGGTAATACCTCCAAAGAAATCTGGAATTGCATTTCCAGCGAAGTGATATCTGGCATTTCCGGAATCAGTAGTCAATGTATCCTGACCTACAATTCTAATGTCTTCGTCTGATGCATCGTATTCATCTGCTCTGAACAAACCTTCACCAGTTTCTGAGTCTACACCATACCAGTCTCTCAACCAGAAGTCATAGATAGATCTTCCTACTACGTACTTTTTAGTACCATTGATCTGCTCGTCAAAAGGAAGTTCTTTAAACTCATTTTTGAAAGTAGAAACGTTCAAACCAACATTCCATTTGAAATCACCTGAACGTACTACATCACCAGCGATATTGAATTCAATACCTTTATTAGCCATGGTACCAATGTTCTGGAATTTAGTGGATAGTCCAGTTGTCAAAGAAAGTGGAACTTCAAACAACAAGTTTTGTGACTCTCTATTGAAGTATTCAATGGTACCGGAGAATCTATTTGCAAATGCAAAGTCCAATCCGATATCGAATGTATTGTTAGATTCCCACTGAAGGTCTCTTGCAGCAAGAGAAGCCTGAAGGATTCCTGGTTCTGATGCGTTGTTGAAACCTAAGTCATACAATGCTTGCCAAGGATAATATCCCCCCACATTGTTATTACCTACTTCACCATAAGAAGCTCTTAACTTCATCAATTGGAAGAAGCCTGAGTTGAAGAAATCCTCTCTATCAATGGTCCAAGCAGCACCTACTGAATAGAAAGTACCCCATCTTACATCTTCGAAGAATCTAGATGAACCATCAGTTCTCCAAGAAGCAGAGAATGAATATTTATCATCATACACATAATTCACTCTGCTGAAGTACGATTCAATTCGATCTCTATCTACTCTACCTGTAGCGGAGTTAGTTGTTACGAAGTTGTCTGGTTCGATATTTCCGGCAAGGATTTGATCTTGCTTAGAGATAAATTGTCTATCAATTTTCAAATCATAATTTTCATGACCTACCAAAGCTTCCAAGAAATGCTTGTCATTGAAGGTGTTTGAGTAAGAAAGCAATTGGTTAAACGTCAAAGAGTTGGTTCTTACATTTTCTCTTCTAGTTCTACCAGCTGGAGCTCCATCCCCTACGATTTGGTTGTCATACCCGATATCAAGCAATGAAGTCATATCGGTAGAGATATTCGTTCTGAAATTGAAGTTCTTTAGGAAGGTAGCTTCCACATATGCTCTAGATGAAATCACATCCCTGTCAAATCGATCCACATTCAGATTGGTTTCTTGAACCACGTGACGACCAGGATATGCACCAGAACCTCTTCTTGGAAGGCCCAGGTCCACAAGGTCACCTGTATCATAAATTTTCTGACCGAATTCATCCAAGATAAATCCACCAGTCATCATATTCTGAGCATACACGGGGTAAATTGGCCCCATGGATCTTGCCGTAAAGAATGGGTTCACAAAACTTGAACTTCCACCCGATCTTGCATTATTTCCTTCACTCATGGTAGCAGAAAGGTTGATACCGGTTTTCATCCATTTAGTAGGAGCGGTATTCACATTCAATCTACCAGTAAAACGTTCGATGTCAGATTTGATCACGAATCCTTTTTCATTCAAATAGTTGAAAGAAGTATAGAAATCCGTCTTTTCAGATCCACCTGAATACGTCATATTGTATTCTTTACGATCTCCCATTCTCTGAAGCTCATCAAACCAATCCAAGCCTTGGAAATTGTTGACTGCACTAGAATTCAAAAGGCCATTAGTTCCTACCACCTGATCATCTGGAACATTATATACATTATAACCTAATACATCGATCAAGTTTTCGGATGCATAAAGCGCCGCATCTGCCTCAGAAGATCCAGAGCCAAGCTGACTATTCTTCAATGATTCCCAAACTACTGGATAATATTGATCCGCATTGACACGATCGTATTCTGGCAAAGCTCTGCCAGAGAAACCTTGCTGAACTCTCAAGTTGAACGTAGGCTGGTTCTTCTTACCTGTTTTGGTAGTAATCATAATTACCCCATTAGCAGCTCTTGAACCATACAATGCAGAAGATGAAGCATCCTTCAAAATGGTCATATCAGCGATATCCTCCGGGTTCAGGTTAGAAAGGTCCCCATCGTAAGGAACACCATCCACCACATATAAAGGAGCTGAAGAAGAGTTCACAGAACCTACCCCTCTGATCCGTACTGCAGGTGTAGAACCTGGCTGACCAGAAGCAGAAGTAGTAATAACACCTGGAGCTTGTCCTTCAATGGCATTTACTACGTTGTTGATAGGTCTATTCGCTATTTTATCTGACTTCAATGCAATTGCAGAGCCGGTAAAGTTACCCTTGTCTACTGTACCACCGTAAGCTGTAATTACCACTTCTTCCAGATTTTGAGCATCCGGATTTAAGGTAACGTCGATTACGCTTCTATTACCGATTTCTTCTTCTTTGGATAAATATCCAATATAACTGAAGACTAAAGTCGTAGCTCCATCTGGAACTTGGAGGACATAACTACCGTCCAAATCGGTCACCACCCCAATGGTGGTTCCTTTCACTAAAATGTTGACTCCAATGAGTCCTTCAGGCTCTTCGGGAGAGACAACCCTACCTGTCACAGTGCGACTTTGCGCCCATGCCGAAGCAGTAATTACCAATCCAAAGAGTAAGCTTAGTAATGCTTTTCTCATAAATTTTGTTGGTTAGTTTAAACTAGTTTGTAATAACACTACAATGGTTTAGGAATGTTAAAATTACTTAAACAAGAACAAGTAAGCATCATTATTAACCAAATAATAATCCTATTTCTAATAAAAAGTTTACAAATACGGCAATAATCTTCTTTGAAAGAATATTTAGCTCCATTAGAGAACAATTCTCAAAAGCGTCTGTTTTTGAGACACTTATACCATTATCGGTCAAAATTGAAATATTTTAAGAGGGCTATTTAATTTTTTATTGAATTTTTTAATACAAAATATTGCACAAAACCTACTTATGTTTTAGGTAAATTAATTATATAATATTTGTCTATACAATTAAATTTTAAACACCTGTTTTATTACTATTTAAAAATATATAATACTATTATTCTCTATATTTATAGAATAAAATATAATCGTATTATAAAATGACAGAATTAAAAACAAGACCCAACAAGTCTTCAGTACCAGATTTTTGAATTCCGTCGAAAACCAAACCAGAAAAAAAGATGGATTCAAGTTGTTGGAAATTTTTCAGGAAGAGACAGGAGAAAGCCCCGAAATGTGGGGACCGAGTATCATCGGGTTCGGAAGGTTTACCTACTCCTATAAATCCGGAAGGGAGGAAGAATGGTTTCCTGTAGGATTCTCACCAAGAAAGCAATCACTTTCCATTTACCTAATGAAAAGTTTTTCCGATCTTGAAGAATCATTAAATCAATTGGGGAAACACAAAATCAGCAAAGGCTGTTTATATATTAATAAATTAACTGATATCAATGAGCCTGTCCTTCGAACTATGATTCGTGAGTGTTATTCCCAAATCATAAAAAAGGACCAAAAATCAACCTAGAATGCTACACATTTTAAATGGAGATTCTTTAGCCTCAAAATTCCCTCCCGATATTCATGGCCAACAAGCAGTGGTCAGAGAATGCCTCTTAGAAGGATCAGTAGAAGCCCACTCCTTGGAAGAATTATGGGTAATCAGGGATGAATACCTAACCACTAATTTTGGAAGTCAAGAAGTAGGGTACTTTGAACAAGTGGTTCCAGAATTTGAAAAATATTAACCGCTAGATCGGATGAGAAGGTGTATTGCTGGTTTGAGAAAGACTTTTTGCCAGGTAAACTTTTGGTTCGTCATGAACTTGCTTAGCAAGCATCAAGGAGAAGTTTATCTAGTCCTTCCCGAAAAAGCAGATATCCGTTTGGGGTTTGCTGAATTGAATGAGCGGCAACTGCATGAACATTTTAGAGACGCCCGATTACTAAGTAAAAATGAAAGGTCTATCTTGGGTAATTTATGGACCCTGTATCAATTGCAACATATAGACGAAGCTTTGACCCTTGCCAAACAAGATCATTATGAGCTTCCCTTTTTGCTGGAAGCTGTACAAGCATGGAAAGATGCCATTCCTCATGGAGGCTACCCTGGAAAGCCAAAAGCCACTTTAATAGAAATTATGGCTGAGCTTAAAACAGATGAATTCAAAAAAATATTTTTAGAATTCATCAAAAGAGTACCCATTTATGGTTTTGGTGACCTCCAAGGAAAAAGAATGTTGGAAGAAATAAAAAAAGAAGCTGTTTGACAGCTTCTTTTTTTGTTATAATTCCGAAAGTAATTTCTCGGATGAATCTATTACATTTTTATATTTTCCAAGGGCCCATCTACTGAATAAAAACATAAATAAAAGGGCGGCAGGTAGATAGATCACCCAAAATAATGGTTTGGATATCATCTCTCCTGAACCTTGGATCTCTGAAATCGGAGGTAATACAGTCACCAGAACCAAGGCGCCAAATATCATCCCATATTTTTGCACTTTCCAGAATCTGATTTTTGATTTCTCAAACTTCTCCAACATTTTGGCAGGCGCTTCATGATCAATTTTGACACTTCTCATTGCTTTGATTGCAGACAAGCTTGAAATAGGCAAAATGGTCATGATCAAAATGGTAATCATGGCAAATACTTGATTGTACCACAATTCAAGTTCAGGAAGTTTTGAAAGCAAATACATGGCGTATACAAAACATATCACGGAACCTATGGTTTCAGTAAAGCGAATATGATTGAGTTTTTTTCTGAATTTCTGTTTGGTGATTTCCATGAGTAGTTCTTTTTGAATTTTATCTTGTTTTTCAATTTTTTGGCTCAGATCAGCCCATAATGATTGCATCTCTTCTAATTCCATAACTTCGTTGGTTTAGGCGTGGCTTCAGACTTTAGTTTTTGTTTGATTCGGGACATTCTCGTCCCCACATTGCTTGTGGATATACCAGTAATCTGTCCTATCTCCTCATAGCTTTTCCCTTCCAAAAAAAGAAACATGATTCCTCGATCCAGCAAATTCAGATTTCTGATCTGGGCATACAGCCATTTAATCTTTTCTTCTTTTTCTGAATCAACCGACTCTGAATAATTCATAAATGAATGATCCAAGGACACCAACAAGGGTTTCTTCTTTGATTTATTTAAATGAGTGATCGCAGTATTCATCCCCACCCGGTAAAGCCAGGTACTTGGCTTGGAAGCCTTTTAAATTGATCAAATGACTTCCAGGTTTGGTAAACAATTTCCTGATACAAATCATCTTGTTCTTCCTTTTCATTGGAATACACCAAGGTAATCTTGTAGATCAGCCCTTGATTCTCCTGAATTAGATTGACGAATTCTTCTTCCTTACTCATTTACTTGGTTTTACTCATTAGTCTCATTATCAAGAAAAAAATCACAGTTCATCTCATTTATTTTCAAAAAAATCAATTTGAATTAAAAATCCTTTCTTTGATTCATTTCCGAAAACCTGTCTTCTAAAATACCAAATGCTTATTTTCGAATATGCAATGGACCACAAGTTTTGAAATTCCGCCCCATCCAAAACCTATTTTTCACACAGATAAGATTCTTAGCCTAGGCTCTTGCTTTGCGGAAACCATGGGGAAAAGAATGCAAGAATTAAAAATGGATATTTTAATTAATCCATTTGGAACCCTCTTTCACCCTATCCCCATTTGTCAGTTGATAGAAGCTGCCTTGGAAGATCATTACCTTCCTGAAAATATGTTTCTCGAACGAGATGGAATGCATTTTCATTATTGGGCACATTCCCAGGTGATGGGGTATTCTTTTGAGGAACTCAGAGGTAGATTGACTGGTGAACGATTTCTTACCAAGGAATACCTCTTATCCAGTAATTATTTGATTTTGACTCTAGGAACAGCTTGGCTTTATGAATTGGTTGAAAGTTCGGAACCCGTAGCCAATTGCCATAAGCAACCCGGAAAACTATTCTCAAAAAGATTGACAGGACTGGATGAAATGTCCAATCAGCTCGCTCGGGTTTTTCAAAAGCTTCAAGAAAAGAATCCCCACTTACAGATCATCCTAACGCTTAGTCCAGTAAGACATATCAAAGATGGAATCCCTGAAAATCAACTGAGCAAGAGTTTATTAAGGGTATTATGCGGAGAGTTTGCCAATGACTATGAACAGGTACATTATTTCCCTTCTTACGAAATCATGGTAGATGAATTAAGGGAATATCGCTTTTATAAACCTGATTTGATCCACCCTTCCTTACAAGCAGAAGATTATATCTGGAGCAAGTGGCAAAATTCCTTGTTCACGGAAGAGTCCCAAGGATTGTTTGAAAAAATTAAAAGTGTCAAACTGGAGCTTGCACATAGACCACTGAACCCAAAAAGCATCGCGCATCAAAAATTCCTTCAAAACTTAAAAGAGAAACTGGAACGATTGAACAGTCAAATTGATTTTTCAAAAGAACTGGAGACCGTCACCCATACGCTTTCCGAATTCTGAATCTACCATGAGTAAACCTTCCAACAGGCTGATCAATAGCCAAAGCCCTTACCTTCTACAACATGCTCATAATCCGGTCGACTGGTACCCATGGGGACCTGAAGCCTTGAGAAGAGCCGAACTAGAAAACAAGCCCATCATTGTGTCCATCGGATATTCCGCATGTCACTGGTGTCATGTCATGGAGCGGGAAAGCTTTGAAGATCAGATCACTGCGGACCTGATGAATGAAAATTTTGTATGCATCAAAATTGACCGGGAAGAACGGCCCGACATAGACAACATCTACATGGATGCGGTGCAAGCCATGGGGCTTCAGGGAGGTTGGCCTTTGAACGTATTTTTGATGCCGAACCAAAAGCCCTTTTATGGTGGTACCTATTTCCCGAATTCCCAATGGAAAAACCTGTTGGCCAACATCGCGGATGCCTTCGCCAAGCATGAAGACCAACTGGCAGAAAGTGCCGCCGGTTTTGGTATCAGTATTTCCAAAAAAGAAACAGAGAAATATGGAATTGTCCCGGGAGAAGTGGAATTGGATCCAGATGATCTAGCTGAAATCATCACCAAATTAAGCAGCCAATTTGATCCTGATTGGGGCGGAATGAACCGGATCCCCAAATTCCCTATGCCTACCATCTGGAATTTTGTATTGGACTATGCCTTGCTAAGCAACAGCCAAGTTTTAATCGAAAAGGTCCTGTTTACTCTTCGAAAAATCGGTATGGGTGGAATATACGATCATCTCCGAGGGGTTTTGCCCGCTATTCGGTAGATGGTGAATGGTTTGCCCCACATTTTGAAAAGATGCTTTATGACAATGGCCAATTATTGGAACTCTATTCCAAGGCCTATCAAGTAAGCAAAGAAGATTTTTTCCTGGAGAAAGTAAATGAAACCATCCAGTGGCTTTCGGAAGAAATGCTACAAGAAGAAGGAGCTTTTCAAGCAGCGCAAGACGCCGATAGCGAGGGAGTGGAAGGAAAATTCTACACTTGGTCTTATCAGGAACTTGAACAGGTCATTCCAGAACACCTTGCCTGGTTCGCAGAATTGTACAACTTGAAGTCCTCTGGTAATTGGGAAGAAGGTGTGAATATCTTATTCCAGACTTCCACATACGCTACCGTAGCCGCAAATCATGGAATGACTGAGAAGGAGTTGATTTCAAAGCTGGCAGCGGTAAAAAGCCAGTTACTTTCTGTAAGAAACCGAAGAATCCATCCTGGTAAAGACGATAAAATTTTGAGTGGTTGGAATGGATTAATGTCCACAGGCTTAATACAAGCTTATTTTGCAAGTGGAAATAAGGAAGCATTAAGACTAGCTATTCGAAACCGGGAATTTATTACCAAGAAGATGACGATTGAAGGAAAGTTGTTCCGATCCTATAAAAACGGACAAGCTTATACTCCTGCATTTCTGGAAGATTATGCCGCACTCATCCGAACAGACCTGATGCTGTTTGAGGCAACAGGTGCTGCATCCTACCTTGATGCAGCGGTATCCTTGACAAACATTTGCTTGAATGAGTTTTTCGATGAAAGTGATGGGTTCTTCTACTTTAATAACCCAAGCTCAGAAAAACTGATAGCCAATAAAAAGAGTTGTTTGACAATGTCATTCCTGCTTCCAATTCCATCATGGCAAGAAATTTACACCGGATTTCTTTGTTTACTTACTATGAAAAATATCAGGAAATGGCCAATAAAATGCTGGGGGGAATGAAGGAGTTAATTCTCAAAGAACCCGATTTCTTTGTAACTGGGCCAATTTGTATTTGGAAAAATTGGTCCCAACCGCTGAAATCGCCATTGTTGGGAAAGGTGCCAGTCAACTCTCTTTGGAACTAAAACAACAATACCTTGCCAATATGCTAGTGGTCTTCTCTGAAGAATTGACAGAAACTGCCCCAATACTTCAGGGTAAAACCCCTGATTCCAAAGGAAATGCCTTAATTTATGTTTGCTTCGACCATGCCTGTCAAAAGCCGGTAAGTACCATCGAAGAAGCAATTTCTCAACTACCCTATTTAGCCTGATTCCTTGGAAAGCCTGATTACTCATCCAGATTTATTCCCAGACGAAGGAAACAACACCTTTGCCGATATCATCTTACCGGTGCCCATTCCAAGGATGTTTACCTACCGAATTCCAACTGCTTTGGTTTCCCAAGTTCAGATTGGGGCTAGAGTCATTGTGCAGTTCGGAAGGAAAAAGTATTAACAGGAATCATTGGCAAGGTGCACTCAAAACCTCTCAAGGCTTACGAAGCAAAACCTATTTTAGACATCTTAGATGAACAACCTACTGTCAACCCACTTCAAATTAGATTTTGGGTCTGGATGGCAGAATATTATTGTTGTCATATCGGAGAAGTTATGCTGGCGGCATTGCCTTCCGGACTCAGAATGAGTAGCGAAAGTAAGGTGCAGCTCCACCCTAATTTCGTGGCTGAAGAAAGTCAATATCCTCTGGATGCACGCGAGGAACTGATTTTGGAAGCTTTGGAACACAAGGCCGAACTCAGCTATGAGGATTGTGAGAAGATTTTGGGCATTAAGACCATCCACCCTATTCTCAAAAGTCTGGTTTACAAGGAAGCCATTCTGATTTTTGAACGGGTTCAAGATAAATACACTCCCAAAGTTGAAACCAGAATTCGTTTAAAGCAGGAAATCGCAGAGGACAAACACGCTCTTGAACAGCTCTTCGAACAACTATCAGGAAAGGCAAAGCAGGAATCTATTTTATTAAAATACCTACGGGATGTCCCTGTTTTTAATAACCCAAGTCTGAATGAAAAAGGCTTGGATAAAGCCTCTTTATTGGAAGAAGGAGATTCTGAAAGCTCCTCAAAACGCTGATTAAAAATGGCATTTTTGAATCCTTTAAGCAGGTAGTCAATCGAATAGATGAAACGGAAGTAACCGCAGGAGAAATCATACTTTCAGAAAGACAGGAACTTGCCATCTCAGAAATCAAATCCCATTTCGATACAAAATCCACAGTATTGCTGCATGGGATTACTGGAAGTGGAAAAACAGAGATCTACATTCAACTGATCAAAGAAGTACTGGAATCGGGTTCTCAAGTTTTAATGTTACTTCCAGAAATTGCCTTGACTACTCAAATAGTATCGAGGCTAAAACAAGTTTTTGGAGGTCAAATGGGGGTTTACCACTCCAAATATTCAGATAATGAACGCGTAGAAGTTTGGAATGGGATCATCTCAGGAAGATTCCCTTTTGTAGTGGGTGTACGGTCCTCTATATTTTTGCCATTCGATAGCTTAGGAATGATCATCGTGGATGAGGAGCATGAGTCCAGCTACAAGCAGTTTGATCCAGCCCCAAGGTTTCAAGCCCGAGACTCTGCCATCATGTTGGCTTATTTTCATCAGGCAAAAACCTTATTAGGGTCAGCCACCCCTTCTTTTGAATCTTATTTTAATGCCACTGAAACTCAAAAATACGGTTTGGTTGAGCTCTCCGAACGCTATGGAAAATCCAACTTACCTGTATTCCATCTAGCGGATCTTGGAGCCGATAAGCGGAAAAACTTACTCAAGGTAGACTCCACCAGAATGATGCGTGAAAAAATCCAAGATGCATTGAGCAAGCAGGAGCAAGTCCTAATTTTCCAGAATAGAAGAGGCTACTCTCCTTACATACAATGTGAAGACTGTGGATGGACAGGGCAATGCATTCAATGTGATGTCAGCCTTACTTATCACCAATTCGCCAAAGAACTGAGATGCCATTACTGTGGCTACAAAGAAAAGGTTCCTACTTCTTGCCCTGCTTGTGGAGGGAGTCATTTGACCACGATGGGAATGGGAACAGAACGGATTGAAGAATCCTTAAGTCTGCTATTCCCAGAAGCTAGAATCGGAAGAATGGACTTGGATACCACCAGAAGCAAGTATGGGTATCAAAAATTACTGGATGAATTTGGTTCAGGCCACATCGATATTTTGGTGGGTACCCAAATGATCACCAAAGGATTGGATTTTGGGAATGTCACAGTGGTCGGAGTCTGGGATGGGGATCGGATTTTAAATTTCCCGGATTTCAGGTCGGGAGAACGGGCATACCAACAAATCACCCAAGTAGCAGGTAGAGCCGGAAGAAGGGAAGCCAAAGGAAATGTCATCATTCAAACCAGAAAAGCAGATGAGACCATCTATCAACAAGTTATAAAAGGTGATTATTTGGAATTTTATCAACATGAAATTCATGAACGAAAAAAATTCTACTACCCCCTATGTCAAACTGATCAAAATCACTACCAGGCACAGCGATTTCAAAACTGCAGAAAAAGCTGCCATGGATTTGCATCGACAAATGGCAGGAATCGCGGTGAAGAAGATTGTGTTAGGCCCTGAAAAAGCATTGATTGGAAGAATTAAAAACCAATACCAATTCGAAAGTTTGATCAAGTTGGATCGCTCTGGTGCCTCCCAAACTGAATTCAAAACACAAATTGCTCAGATTCAGGAACAAATTACGGCTAAACCAGAATTTCGATCGGTACGGTTTATTGTAGACGTGGACCCCAATTAAGGTTTCAAGCTCGTCGCTTTTCTTGACTCACTTGCTTCTTTTCGAATAAAGCCCAACACATCATCATATCCCTGACTTCCTGTCCAAAAAACTGAGTAATCATGGGAATATGCTTTTTGTGAGGATAAAACTCGTAGGACACCTCCACTTCTTCCTCTTCGGCTTTTTCCAAAAATCGGTCGATACTTTCTGAAATGGAAGGATAGGTTCGTTCTCCTTCCAATATCAGCAAAGGGATTTTTGCCCTTCCAAAAAGTAAATGGGAGAATAGCTTTTCCAAACATCTGGATTCTCCGTAAAGGTTTGGATATATTTCTTTCCTTCTGATGGATAATCACTTAAAAACCAATGCATATCCAAGCCTGCAGGATCAATCAAAATCCCTCCTCTGATTGGGTTATCCATACCCAATTCCTCAAAATATTCATTGTTAGTAGATAAAACCGCGGCTAAATGGGCTCCTGCAGAATGTCCCGAAACAAAGATCTGATCCGGGCTTCCTCCATACTTTGCTATATTTTCTTTGGTCCATCGAACAGCCTGGGCAGCAGTTTTGACCATTTCCTCCACCTGGTAATCAGGAGAGAGGGGATAATCTGCAATCACGGTCACAACCTCTCTTCTGGCCATCCTACTTCCCAAAAATCATAGATCTCCTTTTTACCACTTTCCCAGCTTCCTCCATACAAAAAGATCATCACGGGAAGACTATCTGCTTTTTTGGGAGAAAACACATTGAGACTTTTTTGGGGAATAGAAGCTTCCAAGTCTGAATTGGTGTACTTGATCCCTTTGTTTCGTTGCACCCCTTTAAATGCACAGGAATTCAACATCAATAGCACTAAGGCCAAAAAATATCTACAGGCAACTAGGTGGTTCATAGGTGGTGGTAGCCAAAATCAATGACTACTAAATTAACTTAATCTCACGGAATATGGAATTAAAAAATTAAGTGATTCAATAAAACTGGACTTATCCCATAATTGTCCTTATTTTCAGGTAAGCAAAATCCAAATTCTCACTCAAAGGATCCCTATGAGAAAATTCAGCTTTGAGTACATGAGCATCCCAATAATTTTATTGGGGCTTCTCTTCTTTATTTTTTCCTGTAGCAATGGTTCCGGAGAACGAATCAGCCCAGAATTAAAGTCCATTACCGAATCAGTCTATGCTTCCGGCAATATCAAAGCGATCGATCAATACGATGCATTTACCAATGCAAGTGGCCCAATCCAAGAGATTTTTGTGGAAGAAGGAGACTCAGTAGCTATAGGAACACCCCTATTGGCAGTATTTAGTGAGCGCGAAAAACTCAGCAGGGAAAATGCGGAACTCGCCAAATCCTATGCAGACCTACAAGCCAACCAATCACGGCTTCGAGACCTGCAACTTTCTATTGACCTCAATAAAAGCAAGATGCAAAATGACTCCTTGCTGTTTGTTCGACAAAAAAGCCTACATGATCAAAACATAGGAACAGAGATTGAATTCGAACAAAAAAGCTGAACTGGGAAAATTCAAAGACGGCCTATGAGTCTGCTTTGATCCGATACAATGACCTCAAACGTGAAATTGAATTCAATTCCAGCAGTGCTTCCAAAAATTTAGCCATCAGCAAGGTCCTAGAAAGTGATTATGTGTTAAAAAGTAAGATCAACGGAAAAGTGTATGCGCTCTTGAAAGAAAGAGGTGAAATGGTGACTCCACAGGTGGCCTTGGCGGTTTTGGGAAGTGCAGATGAATTCCTTTTAGAACTTCAAGTGGATGAATACGACATTTCGAAAGTAGAGGTAGGGCAACGGGTTTCTGTTTCCATGGACAGCTATAAAGGACAGGTATTCGAAGCGGTAGTGAGTAAAATCTACCCTTTAATGGATATGCAAAGCAAAAGTTTTAAAGTAGAAGCTAAATTCACCATATCTCCTCCACAGCTGTATCCCAATCTCACCTTGGAAGCGAATATCATCACGGAAGTAAAAGATCAGGCTTTGGTAATCCCTAGGGCCTATTTGATTGCAGATTCCTTGGTAGTCAATGAAAATGAGGACACCTTGCTTGTCAAAGTCGGGATAAGAAATTATCAATTCGCTGAGATCCTGGAAGGAATTGATGCCTCCACTGTGTTATTGAAACCTGCATTATGAAATGGGGCTTGATCATAGAGATTTCTCAGGCTTTGATGACCGCCAGGCTCAAGCAAACCTTGGTGGCTGCGATTGGAGTCACCTTCAGCATCACCATGTTTGTAACCTTGCTGGGTTTTATGAATGGACTCAACGGGATGCTTGATGGCTTAGTATTGAACCGGACTCCTCATATCAGATTTTACAATGAAATCAAGCCTAACCCCGATCAACCGGTAGATATCAGCGATGAATTTTCCAATTCCTTAAACTTCATTCGCTCCATCCGGCCAAGTACCAGCCGACTTTCTATTTATAACAGTGAGTCCATCATGCATGCGTTGGAAGATGATCCAAGGGTCACTGGAATCAGCCCCAAAATTTCCGCACAGGTGTTTTTCAATGTTGGAACCATAGATATCACAGGCGTGGTCAACGGAATTGATGTAGATAAGGAAGCAGAATTGTTTGCTTTCCAAGATTATGTGACTACCGGAAATCATGAGGACCTCAAACAAACCAATAGCATTATCCTAGGGAAAGGAGCAGCTGATCGGATGTTGGCGGATATTGGAGATGTAATCCAAGCCACTACCGCCAATGGAAATAAAATCCAGTTGAAAGTAGTGGGCTATTACCAATCCGGACTGGGAGATTATGACAACACCAATAGTTTCGCCAGTATCTCTACGGTGCAAAAGATGCTGGGAGAGCCTTCCTCTTACATCACGGACATTCAAATCAAACTTACGGATTTAGACCTGGCCCCTTCCATGGCGAAAGAATACCGGGAAATTTTTGGGATCGATGCGGACGATATCCAAACGGTCAACGCTCAGTTTGAAACGGGGACCTATATCCGAACTCTGATCAGCTATGCAGTGGGGATTACCTTATTAGTGGTTTCTGGTTTTGGGATATACAATATTCTCAACATGATGATTTATGAGAAATTGGACACCATCGCCATCCTGAAAGCCATTGGATTCAATTCCCAGGACGTAAAGAGGATTTTTATCAGCATTGCCTTGGTCATCGGAGTGGTAGGTGGAAGTATTGGCTTGATCTTGGGATTCCTGGCCTGTTTGGGCATAGAACGAATCCCGTTCGAAACAGAAGCATTGCCAACTATCAAGACTTTCCCGGTTGATTTTAATTTGAAATACTATTTAATCGGGGGGATTTTCAGTGTAGTCACTACCTACTTCGCAGGGTATTTCCCCGCCAGAAAAGCCAGTGGTGTGGATCCTGTAGATATTATCAGAGGAAAATGAGTCTGGAAAAGAAAAGCGTTTTAGAAGCGAAAGACATCGATAAATACTTCTTTAACCCGGTCAAAACCCAAGTCTTAAAGAAAGTAACCTTTCGAATAAATCGGGGAGAGTTTGTATCGGTGGTGGGTAAATCGGGTTGTGGAAAGTCTACGCTCCTGTATATTCTTTCTACCATGGACACGGCATTTGACGGGAAATTATGGATGGACCAGGAATTGATTTCCGGAAAACCTGCCAACTACCTGGCCAAGCTTCGAAATGAAAAAATCGGATTTGTTTTTCAGTTTCACTACCTGCTCAATGAATTCTCCGTATTGGAAAACATCATGATTCCGGGATTGAAACTTGGGAAGTATTCCCGACAGGAACTGGAACATCGGGCGATGGAGAAGCTCAAGATTTTTGAAATGGAGGAGCATGCCTTGAAAAAGCCTACCAACTCTCCGGTGGACAAAAGCAACGGGTTGCCATTGCACGTGCCCTAATTAACGACCCCCTATTGATTATGGGAGATGAACCAACCGGAAACCTGGACAAAAAGAATTCCGACATAGTCTATAACAAATTCAAGGAATTGGCTCAGGAATTCGGACAGACCATGTTGATTGTGACACACGATCCCGAGTTCGCATCCGGCACTGACCGCATCATCGAAATGGAAGATGGAAGGGTGATCAGGCACTGATTCAGTAGTCAGCTTACCTGCCGAAGGTAGGTGGTCAGTAGCAGTATGCAGATAACTTTTATAGCCGTTGCAAAAATCAGAAGGCAAAATTCAGAAATCTCAAAACAGAAACGGTAATCGAATCCGGATCGACTCCCCCTTGGAGATAGATCGTGAATGGAACTGAATTTGGAGATTAAAGGGGGTAAGGGGGATTTAGTAGACAGTAGTCAGCTTGCCTGCCGGAGGTAGGTAGTCAGTCACAGTTTGCAGATAACTTTAATAGTTGTTGAATAAATCAGAAGGTTAAAGTCAGAAAGCTGAAAATGGTTTCAATTAAAAAGTCACAGTAAAAGACCCCAGCGGGGTCAAAGATTTTTAGCCATGGGTGAAGCCAAAGGCAAAACCCATGGTATAATCAATCAAAGGCTATTTAGCTCCTGCCCGTTATCTTTTTTGGAATAAGGTTGAAATCGCAGGAGCCTGAAAAAGAAAAGGCATTTATCCTTCCGTGCCGATGGCACTTGGATTAATTTACTATCCTTAAACTACCGTTCTAAAGTACCTATGGCACTTCATGAGAATTTAAGAAGAAATCTAACAGATTAAACTGGGTAGGGGATTTAGTAGTCAGTATTCAGCTTGCCTGCCGGAGGTAGGTAGTCAGTCACAGTTTGCAGATAACTTTTATAGTTGTTGAATAAATCAGAAGGTTAAAGTCAGAAAGCTGAAAATGGTTTCAATTAAAAAGTCACAGTAAAAGACCCCAGCGGGGTCAAAGATTTTTAGCCATGGTGAAGCCAAAGGCGAAACCCATGGTATAATCAATCAAAGGCTATTTAGCTCCTGCCCGTTATCTTTTTTGGAATAAGGTTGAAATCGCAGGAACCTGAAAAAGAAAAGGCAATTATCCTTCCGTGCCGATGGCACTTGGATTAATTTACTATCCTTGAACTACCGTTCTAAAGTACCTATGGCACTTTATGAGAATTTAAGAAGAATTCTAACAGATTAAAGGGGAAAAGGATGATTATTGGGCAGTAATCAGCTTGCCTGCCGGAGGTAGGTGGTCAGTCACAGTTGGCAGGTTACTTTATATAGAAGGCATGAAAATCAGGAGGCTAAAGTCGGAAAGCAGAAAATGGTTTCAGAAAAAAGGCACTGTTATCAATAAGCAATCTGTTTACAGAAGAAAAGTCGCAAAGAGCAGGAACGTTAATCCCATCGTCATTGCGAGGAGGAACGACGAAGCAATCTCAAGTTTTAGGACGTCATTGCGAGCCTGCCTTCCGGTAGGCAGGGAGCCAAAAGCCGACGTGGCAATCTCGAACTATTTATCTGGATTGCCACGCTGCGCTCGCAATGACGGTACTAAACCATAAGTACTAAACAGCTGGTTCCTGCTGACTCAGACAATGAAAACTACCCAAGCCCCATATAATATCCAGTGAATCCACTCCTACTACCTTTCGGTCTTGGAAGCAATCACTCAAAATATCCAATGCTTTTTGGTCATTTTTATCTCGGAAGGTAGGTACAACTACCGCTTCATTGGCAATGTAGAAATTCGCATAGGAAGCCGGCAATCGCTGGTCTTCATTGTATTTGGCTTCTGGCATTGGCAACTCCACAATGTTCAACTGCTTGCCATCTTCCAAACGCATTTGCTTCAATTCCTGTAGGTTCTCCTCCAGCAACAAATGGTTTTCATCCAACTTATTCTCCTCCACCACGGTCACCACGGTATCGGTATTCACAAAGCGGGTGATGTCATCGATATGTCCATCGGTATCATCTCCTACAATCCCATCTCCTACCCAAAGGATATGGTTTACTCCGTAATAGTCACACAAGTACTTCTCAATCTGAGATTGAATCAAATGTGGGTTTCTGTTTTCATTTAAGAGACATGCTCGGGAAGTCAATAACGTTCCTTTGCCATTGAACTCCACCGATCCGCCCTCCATGACAATTCCAGGTGTAAAGCAAGGAATCCCCAAGTATTCCGCGATGCGGTAAGGAATCTGATTGTCCAGGTCATGGGGTGGATATTTATTCCCCCAGGCATTGTAATTCCATTTCACCAAGGCTTTCTTTTCCTCCGCATTGGGATTGACCAGAAATGCTGGCCCATGATCCCGGCACCAAGCATCGTTGGTGGGAAAGAAATGGAATTTGATTTTGTTTAGGTCAGCTCCTGCTTGTTCCAGCTGGGCTACCGCAAACGCCTTCATAGCTTCATCCGCCACGTTGATATTCACGATCTCCCCTTTGGCGACAATCTTGATAAACTCGCAATAAGCTGGATAAATCGTATGGATTTTGCCAGGCCAGGATTCCTCCTTATGCGGCCAACTCAACCATGTAGCAGTATGGGGTGCGAATTCCGCTGGGAAATAATATCCCAGTTCCGCGGGAGTCATTTCTCCGGTATTCGCTAATTCAAAAATGTTTGACATGTGGTCCTATTCTTCGTCCAGGAATCGTTTGGTAATCGGCTGATATGAATCAATTCTTCGATCTCTCAAGAAAGGCCAGTGCGTCCTGTATCGGTCGGAACTTGCAAAATCAAGCTCCTCCACATGGATTTGCTCCTCTTCGTGGCTGGCTTTGAAGATCACTCTTCCAAAAGGATTGGAAACGAAAGATCCTCCCCAGAATTTCATATCCCCTTCGATCCCGCAACGGTTCACGGATACTACAGGAATACCATTTGCCACCGCATGGGAACGCTGAATCGTTTGCCAAGCACCGTATTGTTCGTCATTGGTGAGGCCATCCTGATCTTTGTGCCAACCAATTGCTGTAGGATACACCAAGAAATCCGCTCCTTTCAAGGCCGTGATTCTCGCTGCTTCCGGATACCACTGATCCCAGCAGATCAAGACCCCGATATTCCCAAACCTGGTATTGAATACTTTATAACCTAGATCGCCAGGTGTAAAGTAAAACTTCTCAAAATAGCCCGGATCATCCGGAATATGCATTTTGCGGTACTTACCAAGGTAAGAACCGTCCGCATCTAATACTGCCGTGGTGTTGTGGTACAAACCTTCTGCTCTTTTCTCAAAAAGGGAAGCAACGATGACCACTCCAAGTTCTTTTGCCAAGGCACCAAAGGTATCCGTAGAAGGACCTGGAATGGCTTCGGCCAACTTGAAGTTTTCATAATCTTCTACATCACAAAAATACAGGGAACGGAACAGCTCCTGAAGGACCACCACTTGCGCGCCTTGGGCAGCCGCTTTGCGAACTCCTGCGATGGTTTTTTCCAGGTTCTCTGCCACATCAGCAGAACAGCTCAATTGGACCAAGCCCACTTTTACAGTTTTATTTGCCACTATTGATCGGTTTTATGGTTAAGGGAACAAAGATACTGGATGAGGCAGCAATCCCAAAATATTAATTATCATTGCCTGATTCCTGTCATTTCGACCGAAGGGAGCCTGCATACCGATAGGAATGAAATCTCATCCTTATTACCGTCAATACCTTCTAACCCTCATTGCCGACCTCCCGTCAGGCAGGCGAGCGACGAAGGAGCGCGGCAATCTCGTCAATCGAACCGTCATTTCGATCCCGAGAATCGGGAGAAGTAAGCCTATTATTCTGACCGTCATTGCGAGCGAAACGTGGCAATCTCGAAATATTTATCCCACCCATCACAAAACCCAAAAAATACCCAGCGTAGGGTATAAATCCTCAGTTCAATATTCTGAAATTGAAACAAAAATTTGAAAAGAGGCAAAATCTAGCTTGAAGGTTTGACATCAAAACCTCAAACTTTTTTATCTGACAACAAGTGACTTGAAATATTCGCGTTTTCCATTTTTTATTTAAAAATCACATAACTTAAAAAAAGTAAAAAAAATTTCAAAAAAGAATTAAACCGCACCAAGAAAAAACAAACACAATGACATTTAAACATCAAGATTTAGAAATCCCAGAGGAAAACCCATTTCAAAATTGCAAACTTGGCAGGGAAAAATACGCAAAGGTTTTGACAAATATAATTAATAGTTATCCCGAAGGATTTGTGTTAGCAATAAATAATAAATGGGGGACAGGTAAAACAACGTTTGTTAAAATGTGGGAACAATTCTTAAAAAACGAAGAATACAAAACAATTTATTTAAATGCATGGGAAAATGATTTTGAAGACAATCCTTTTACCGCATTTATTGGGGAACTCCAAATTATAAACAAAAAAGATAAAGACAAATTTAATAAGGTAGTACAAAAAGCTGCGTTGATCTCTAAAAATGTAGGGCCTGCTATTATTAAGGCATTTCTCAACAAATATATTGATTCAGAAATTTTATTAGAAACAATAACAGACACCTCAAAGAGTTTTTTAGAGATTTTTGAAAATGATATTAATGAGTATTCAAAACGAAAAGAATCAATTTCCGAATTTAAAAAGAGTTTATCTGAATATGTAGCAAATGAATCAAACGGCAAGCCTTTGATTTTTATTATTGATGAACTAGACAGATGTCGACCAAATTATGCAGTATTACTACTTGAACAGATTAAACATTTTTTTTCTGTTCCAAATATTGTTTTTGTGTTATCAATTGACAAATCACAATTAGGAAATGCTGTGTGTGGTGTTTATGGATCAGAAAATATAGACTCTAATGAATATCTGAGAAGATTCATCGATATAGAATACTTAATCCCTGAACCTGACAGTGATAAATTCATTGCTTACTTATACGAATACTTTGATTTTGATTTTTTTCAGGTCAGGTAATAGAACTAGATATCCGGAGTTTCAATATGACAGGGACAACTTTATTCAAACAAGTAAAATTTTAATAAAAAATCTCACATTACGTCAACAGGAAAAAATAATGGCGCATACACGTTTAGCTTTACGAACTTTTAATCACAACAATTATTTACTACCAACAATTTTCGTCTTCCTTTCCTACATTAAAGCAATTAATTCAAACTTCTACAATAGTTTATCAAATAAACTATTATCATTAAAAGAAGTACAAGATGATTTTTACAAAGAAATTGAGCATTTAATAACAGATGACAATAAAAGATTGTTAGTACAAATTGAAGCTTACCTCTTGAAATTTTACGAAAACTACAAATCAGAATTTAGAAAACCTTCTGCATTGTTTGAAAGAAACTCAAAAGAAAATATCTACATACTAAAAATTGAATCAAAAATTGATAATGATTTATTACTAACAATGTTAACTAACGATCGTTTCAATTTCAATATTTCTGATTTGAAAATCTCCTTCTTATTAGATAAATTAAATTTATTGGAAGATATAATAATCAATTAATTTCTTATGATTTTCAGAAATCATCAAGGTTGTTATTCATAATTGTAAAGACGCAAATTTTTATTTTTACTATTAGTGGAAAAATGTTTAGAATTAAGTCTAGACTTCATTCATTTTTGGATGCGCCACACCTTTCTATTTTCCAGAATTCCCAATCCACCCTCCAACCCTCTCCGGAAAGTGTTGAACACTTAACTTTTACTCCTGAAGACTCAACGGAGAGTGTTCATCACTATAATTTCACTCTTTAAGAGTCTCGGGAATCTGTTGAACAGATTAATTATAGCCTCAAAGACTTTCCCGAATGTCTTGAACACATTAATCATAGTCTCTAAGACTCTCCGGAATATGTTGAACACATTAATTATACTCCTAAAGACTTTCGGGAAGTTGTTGAAGAATTAAATCACTCCAGCTATCTGTAGTTTCTCCCCCTAGGTGTAGTTTTAAACTACACCCGCCTATCCAAATAAATTTGAAATTCAAGCTAAAGACTAAACAAACCTTCAAGACAGCACAGGACGATCCAAAGAGCTGGTTTTTATAACTATTTAAATTCAAATCCCAGTTATGAAAAACTCAAGCTGTTTATTCCTAGCCTTGATTTCGCTTCTTCTAATTGAAGTCCACCCCATCCTTGCCCAAGGGCAAAGCAAGACGGTAGATCCGGATTCGCCTGTCGTAAGTTTCGGCCCTACTCCCAAAGAGGCTTTGTTATTAGGTGAGAAGGATGCGGGCCGACTGGTAATTATCGATCCGGAAACATTGGAAGTGGTCGCTCGGATTCCGGCAGGGGGAAATCTACATGAACTGGCCACCGACGGAAGATACGTATACATCGGCTCGAATCTTCCAGGCATCACGGTAGTGGATGCTATCGCACAAAAGCGGGTTGACCCCATTGACATCAGCGCATTTGGAAACCGTCATGCGATTACCTTCGCGGGCAATCATCTCTACATAGGTCATGAGAACAACCGTCTGATTTCGCGTTATGATCCGGCCTCTAAAACTTTTGATGAGGTCATTGGCCTCCCCGGTGGATCTCACATGCTCATCGTCACTCCTGACGAAAATCGCATTTTCACTGCAAGCAGCAATGGCCAATTGATTTCTATTATTGACCGGGTAACCAATGATCGAGGTCGGGAGAATTTTGTATTCCATAATTTTCCCGGTGACACCCGAATGGAAGGCATGGCACTTTCTCCCGATGGTACTGAATTTTGGGTCCTGCATATGCATGAGAAGAAATTATCCATTATTAATGTCTCGGAAATGAAATTGGTCGATACGATTTCTTTTGAAGGGGATTGAACAACCGTATCAAGTTTACAAAAGACGGAAAATACGTATTGATGAATGAACTTTACGGAAACGAATTGCGGGTCTGGGATGTGGCTACAAGAAAAGAAGTAAAACGAATTGACGTTGGAGCAGGTGGAGAAGGTATACTCATCGACCCTGTTCGACCACGTGCTTACTATGCAGTAAGCGCTGGAAATAAATTAGTCGTCATCGACACCAAAACCATGACTGTGATCAAAGAAATAAGCGGCTTTGAGAATCCTGATGGGATGGATTGGTTTGTAGCGAAGTGATTTCCTGGCTCTCGCTCTTCAGGTTTTGTAACTTGCTCTTCAGGATTTGCAATCCTGAAATGGATGAAAAAATGTTCTCCGAGAGAAAAAGTCTCCTGGGTCATACTATCAAAAATCCAACACAGCTCTCAATTTGTTCTGAAGCTCCAAAGCTTTCTCCTTAGAGGTTTTACCTAATTTTTCCAGAAACCTACGGTTGTCCAACGCACGAATTTGATCGACTAAAATTTCTGATTCTTGATTCAAGCCTGTTTCTTTACCCTCGACCCTCACCCTTAGAACGTTTTCTTCTTCAGAAAGCTGTGAAGTAATAGGGCAAATCAATGTAGAAGGGTGATCCATATGGTTCAACAAATTAGTTTGGATCACAATGGCCGGACGGATTTTTCCGGGTTCAGTTCCTTTTGAAGGGTTTAAGTTTACTAACCAAATATCAAACTGTTCCTTCATCGATCATTTTATCAAAGGCTGCATTGATTTCCATAGAGTTTTCCCGAACCATATTTGAAGCTTTTTTGAATTCGTTGGCCAATTTTTTCCTTTGATAATATCTATTATAAAAATCAAGGGCCTCGTTGATATACCTATTTCTTGCGATCCCTTTTTCTTTCAATATCTCCTCTGTTTCTTCAAAAACAGAATTATCTAGTTTTAATGATAATGTTTTCATAGTCTTCCAATAGTATCACCAAAAGTATATACTAATTTTATTCAAAAAAGTTTATTGTTCTTGTAATTTAAATCCCTCAAGTTATCTAAGTTAAAAAACTACCTGTTACCCTCTACTTTCTCCAGTAGGCCTCTATCATACAAAGAATATGCAGGATAAGTCCTGGAATAATCATTAAAAAATACCCACCGAATACGACAATCAGCCAAAGGGTCCCTTGAAATGTTCGTCCACGGCGCATTTGCCCCCATCCCGAATCAGAAAGCTTAAAAAGGCTGCGGTACTGGGGTCGAGTGTGGATGCTTGCGTCATGGTATTTTGGAGTTATAAACCAGGTAACTCAATTTACAGATTAATCTGTATTAGATCAATCCAGAATCCTTATCAAAAGGACTTTCCATTCTTTGAGAATTGACTATTTGAAAAATTGAACATTGAACATTGAACTTTAAGCTTTAAACCCCTTCATTGCCGCAAGGGTGGTAATCCAAACAATCACACAAGAAATAAATATCCCTGCTGTATTGGCAAAAAATGCCTTTCTCCGGTCTAGTCCAAAAAGAAAACTGGCAATTGTTCCGGCATATACTCCGGTTCCAGGAAAGGGAATAGAAACAAATACCATTAGGCCCCAAAATCCATATTTTTTCACATTTTTACCAGCACCTGCCTTGGTTCGGCGCCCTACAAAAATGGCTGCCTTTTTATAGTGGTACCATTTAAGCAGGTAACGGTTGACTACCTGGAGAAAAAATTCATCACCGGAAAGACCAGAATGTTTGCCACAAAACAGCAAACAAACGTCAAGTAAATATTCACTCCATTGAGTAACGCATAAGGAATTCCGAATTTTGCTTCTCCAAAAGGTGATACACTCCAGAGCATGGAAATAAATAGATCTATAAACACTGATAATTGGAAGAAAGTGGCAAATGAGGTCGCATGGATGGTGATTAGAATAATGAGACTGCTAATAAAATTCACAAATAGAAGGAAGGGGCTTTATTTTGAACCTATACCTTCCAAATTCAATCTATCTCAGTAAACAGTTCGACTCCCTTTACGGATTTGAATTTCGAATGGATGCAATTATTCGGTTAAAATTTGCTTGGGTTCCTAAATTCATAAACTAGTTCTTCAGGATGATAGAATTATGGGACTTTGGTTAAGCAAAATAGTTTCTAACTCTTTATTAAATTGAAGGCCACTCCCAAACGGTCCTCAAAAATGCGTACCCTACTTTTCCTCTTTTTCGTTCTTTTGCCACTGTATGCATTAGCCCAAAATAGCATTAAACCACTTCAAATCCCTCAAAGAGATTCGAATGCAGAGACTGGGTCAGAATTTATGCAGAGAATGATCCCTTTGGAATTAGAAGAACGGGAAGAGGAAATTTTCAAAGCTTTGGCTTCTGGAAATATGCCTGATTTCCTGAGAGAACCGATCCGGCTGACCTCTATGTTTTCGGACGCTCTTGGCCAGTATCATGAACTGGTCTATGAAGTCATGCCAGATTACCTGGCGATAGGTTCCAATAAAGATTACTGCCGAATCCCAATGAATCCTCATACTGCCCAGCGACTGGCAGATGCATTAGGAGCATCCTTAATCACCGCCAAAATCAGTGAACAAATTTATACACAGGCAGAAGTGAAACTGGATCCCTTTTTCTACAAACCAGTGGGCAGGGAAAATGAAAGCGTGGAAAAGTTTATTCTCCACAATAGCCAAATAGAACAACAAAAGAAGGAAGGGCAAGGACAAAACGGTCAACTGATTGCCGGAATAAAAAAGGATGTAATCCTTTCCAATCGATTGGCAAACTCCCCCAGTAAGGTCGTGATATACGGTTGGCATAAACTTGATGGCCTCCCGATCCAACCAGTATACAGTGGACATGTGGACTGGTATGTGGATTACAGTCATGGCATCCGACTGATGAACCAACATGTGATCTTGGATGGAGAAATCACCACTGTTTCCAAGATCCTCAGCGATCCTGCTTTATTTCATTTGCTAAGTGATGAGGAAAGCCCGATGGCTCTGACTAGGTATCTGAAACCTTCCAATTCACCCACTTCTTAGTATTGGTATTTTTAACGCCTGTTATAAATTAATTTCCAAAAACTGATTCTTCCCCTCCTTTAAAAACCGAATTTTCATTCTTTTATATCTTTCTTCAGGCTTTAAAAAATAGGCAATCACTACCCTTTTTTCATACTTGCCAAACGGCAGAAACAAGCCTGAAAAAATTAATTTTCACTCCGCTTTTTTATCAAATTTTTTACTCACATTTGGCGAAAATTGATCCGATTCAACGATGAAACTTCTTCTTTTTATCAGCTGCTTTCTGCTTTTATTTCAATCAGTTACGGCACAGGATTTTGCAAAAGGATATTATGTGACAATGGCTCAAGACACAGTTCCTTGTACCATTAAAATTGGAGGAAAAAGCTCTCTACAAATTACTTTGCCTTGGTGATTCAAGAGGATGGAGGGGAATCAGTTGTATTCAAAGCCAAAGAGCGGAAAATTGCCGCTTATGGTTTCAACAACCTAGGTCAGCGAGTGGATTTTCGTTATATAGAAATCGAGAAAACAAATGATGGTGGATTTTTAGACAAATCGATTATGGCCCAAAATACCTGTTGTATCTACATATGGTCAGTACCTCTGTCAATGGGGTTGTCACCACCTTACCTCAGTATGCGATATTCAGCCCAGAAGGAACGTATTATGACCTTACTACACATTTGCTTGGCAACTGGAAGAAAAACCTAAAAAAACTATTGAGCGATCAACCCCAAGCACTGTTGGCTCTGGAAGAAATCAATCGAAATCAAATCCCGGAATTTATAGAACTCCTAAATAAGCAGGAACTTTCTTTTGCTAAGTAAATAGGTCTTCTTTTGGTGTAACCTTTAATGAAAATCTGATAAACTTCCATTTTGTTCCCAATCAAAATATAAATCAAAGCAGGCAGGATTAATCCATTCTTTAATCCTAAATCATTTCCAATCCTTCTATGGAAATCTAGGTACAGATTTTGAACCGAATGATTTACTCAAATCAATTCTTTACTCGTTCAACTTCAAAATCATGAGGCTTATTTTTTTCTTGCACTCCTCCATTTCAACTCCATCACTTTTGCTCAATCAAATTGGAATCAACCTTTTGAGGATTGTGGTTTAAAGGGCAGCACCACCATCTATGATTATCAGAAAAAACAATGGTTGAGTAGCGATATCGAGGATAGCCAAGACCAGACCCTACCTGCCTCTACATTCAAACTTGTCAATACACTCATCGCTTTAGATACCAGGGCAGTAGAGAATGAAGATGAGATCATTCCCTGGATCGATGATTATGATACCGTGAAATATGGTCACCGCCCCAATATATACCATAGCATGAGCATGAAAGAGGCTTTTAGACTCTCTGCAGGCTGGGCTTATATTGAATTGGCCAAAAAAATTGGAAAGCCCAAGTACAAGGAATACCTGACCGCAATTGGTTATGGAAATGTGGATTTATCTATTGATGGAGATGATTTCTGGAATTTTGGGGATTTTGGGATTTCTCCAGCTAACCAAATTGAGATTCTGATAGGAATTTATGAAGAATCGCTCCCCTTTTCTGAGCAGTCATTTCAAACGCTGAAAGAAATGATGATTGAAGAAAAAACTGATAATTATATCATTCGAGCTAAAACTGGATGGACCCGAGAAGGTGGTAAAGACACCGGTTGGTGGGTAGGATACCTCGAGACTTCTGACAATGTCTACTTTTTTGCTACTCGGCTGATCAAAGATCGCTCAGAGAATAACCCAAACTTTGGGTCTTGCCGGAAAACCATTACCAAAGAAATTTTAAAGCAACTTGGAGTTCTTTAATTACTGGAATTTGCCCAAAGTCCAACTCAAACCAGCTTATGGGAAGTAGGATCTTCAGGATTTAAAGTATTTACTCCTTTTTAGACCAAAACAGGATAGCCATCCAATTTTTTTCTAAATTTTTAGGATTCAACCTGTTACCAATGACGCTTCGAAAGTTAATCGTCAAAATTCATCTTTATTTTGGGCTGCTGACCGGATTATTGTTTTTTATCATTGCGCTATCTGGCGCCATCTATACTTGGCAACCTGAGTTCAGTCGAATTGCTTTTCACCAAAAAGTCCATCATGAAAACAAGCCTTTTATTTCCATTACGGATATAAAAAACACCTTGGAACGGAATTTTCCAGAAGGAGATTTCCGCACCGCACTTTACAGGGATCCCGAAAGTGCTATCGAGGTATTAATCTATGTGCCTGGCACCTATTTTCATGCCTATATCAATCCCTATTCAGGAGAACTGATCCACTTACAGGATATGAACAAAGGATGGATCAGTACCCTAAAAAACCTACATAGAAATTTGTTATTAGGACCTCCCGGGCGGGAAATTGTTCACTGGGTGACCTTATTGGCAATGGGTATGCTGATTACAGGTTTGGTGATCTGGTGGCCAGTGAAAGGAAGGCCTGGAAAAGATAAATTCACTATCAAATGGACCGCCTCATCCAAAAAACTGAATTACGACCTGCATAACATCCTCGGATTTTATGCCACCTGGATCCTTATTTTCACCATTGGAACCGGGATTTTCTGGGGTTTTGCTGTAGCTAGAGAAAGCCTAAAAGAATTCAGTGGGGAGAACAACTTGACCTGGGAATCTCCCCAATCCCTTGTGCCGGCAGCAGGTCAAGCGAACTCCAAGGATGAAGTTTTAAACAGGTTGATCCAAGAATATCATACGAACTATGCGGACGCGGAAGTTCGAATCAACATTCCCCATAAAGAGGACGGACCGGTTCAGTTATCCGTCATCCAGCCAACAGCAGGAATCAATGCAGTAGATTTTTATTACCATGACCAATATACCGGAGAACCAATTCGCGGAAACTTCCAAAATGGGCTTGCGGAAAACCGGAGCACCTTTGGCAAAATCAATGGGTTAGTATATGACATCCATTTTGGGAGTGTTTGGGGACTTCCCGGGAAAATCCTGGCTTGTTTCGCCTCCTTGATCGGGGCATCCCTGCCCATTACAGGCTTTTTGGTATGGTGGAATAAGAGGAAATTGAAAAATAAAAAATCAATAAATTCCATTTAAAACCCTTTCAAAAGTAGAGTTTTAAAATAGTATTATTTCAAGCTTTTTAGTAATTTAGAAAGAATCATTTTTCAAACAAGATGGAAAAGCTTCACTATTTTTTTAGTATTTTTCTTCTTTTTGGTTGGTGTTTTGGCTGTAGTGATGCAGCAAACCAGGTGGACTATCATCCCATGACAGTGGAACTGATCAGTTTAATGAAGACAGAACCTGGGGTACAGAAGCTTTTGGAGCAGTCCATTGAACGAGCAAAAATTGCCAATCCTGATCCAAAGACGAATCCTATCCAATCTTTAGAACAATACCTGGAGTTTGTTTCCAACACAGAAAAAGGGATGCCATGGAGTTTATATGAGCAAAAGGACAGTATTGAAGTCTATTCTGATATCAGCAAGAGTCTCCGATACTTTTACTTTCTGATCAACCAACCCCTTCCCGAACTAGCAGGCAAAGGGCTTTATAACAATACCATCCAATTTTCAGAACCTTTTGTGTCCTGGCTGACCAAATTCAACAAGGAATGGGGAAATACCTTTCCTCAGAGGAATCTTGGAACGACTCCTATTACCAACTTGCCAAAGCGGACAGTCTCTTTGGGCTAAACTCTTCCTGGTATGAAGCCCCATCCAATTGGCACTCATTTAATGAGTTCTTTGCAAGAAAACTGCGATCTCCGGAAGAACGCCCCATCACTTTTCCGAAAGACAATCAGATTGTCACCTCCTTTGCAGATTCCAGACCTATCGGAATTTGGGAAATAGACAGTAATTCTGTGCTTGTTGCTCAAGAGGGTGTTCCTGTCAAATCAGCTACTTTTCGTTCTGTTTCCAAACTTATCGGAGAAGAAAGCGAATATTCAGATGCCTTTAAAAATGGTACTTTTTTACACTCTTTTTTGGCAATCAATGATTACCATCGCTTTCATTTCCCTTTAAATGGAGTAATCATAGAAGTAAAACTGATTCCCGGCTTAGGGGTGGCAGGTGGTCTTTTGGAATGGGATCCGGCAAACCAGCGGTATGCTTACGATCCTACCGGCATAGATTGGCAGATTCTTGAAACCCGGGGACTAGTCATTCTGGACACAGAGGATTATGGTTTGGTCGCATTGATCCCGGTGGGTATGGCTACCATCGGTTCGGTTAATTTTGAAGATACCGTAAAAGAAGGAGCCCGAGTCCAAAAAGGAGATCCTTTGGGATATTTCCAATTTGGGGGGTCGGATTTTGTGATGCTATTTCAGGAGTCCGTACAATTCACTTTAGATGCCCCCAAAATGGATCATGGAGCTGGCTACAACCATCTGCTGATGGGCGAGCGATTGGGTTCCCTCAGCTTGAAAGATTAATCTTTATGATTTCTATAAAACCAGAAAGAAGTGGATTTCTTCCAAATTTCTGTTCTAACCTTCCCATAGTATATCCAAATCATTTTCTTTCTTCCCCATCCACAATAAGAGGTGAATCATTTTTTTGAAATAAATATCCAGTGGGGTGTAATAAATTATGATTTGAGCCACTAACTAAGAAAAAGCCTGTGAGTAGCGATTTTTATTCCGCATCAATTTTACCCTATGCCCCGATTATCATCAAGATCTGCAGGGCCTATACGGATACGCAGGAAGATTTCGAAGATTACTACCAGGAAGTGTGTTTACAAATCTGGAAAAGCAGACACAATTTCCAAGGGCAATCGGAATGGTCTACTTGGGTGTATCGCTTGTCGCTGAATGTGAGTATGACTTTGCTCAAGAAAAAAGAATGCACCTCAGCAAACCGGTTCAGAATTTATTCCTGAGGAGTTAACAGAAGATTCGAATGCATTTTCAGACGAGTCATTGGAACAACTATTCCAAGCCATCAGGAAATTATCCGAAGTCGACAGGGGAATAATTTTACTGTACTTGGAAGAAAAAACCTATCAGGAAATCGCAGACATCATGGGTACCAACCCCAATCATATCGGGGTAAAAATCAAACGTATTAAAGAACGCTTAAAAAAATTATTAGATGGAAAAATCAATTGAATCTACCTGGAAACAAGGATTTCTAAAAAGCGATGCGCTAATCGCTCCGAAGGTCAATAAAATTTACAATCGGAAATCCATACACCTGATTGAGAAATATGAGAAAATGTTCAAAATCAATATTTGGGGAATTATCATTGGCTCCTCCCTCTTGTTTATCGGTGCAGTATTGGCGGGTGCACTATTGGCTGGTAGCCTTATGCTGATCATGATGCTCTATGTAGCCTATACAGCTTACCAAGAATTAAAATCCTTGGAAAATCTAGATAAGGGACAAAGCAGTTATGTGTTTTTAAAATCCTTCAAAGAATGGATTGATCGCTCCACCGAGCGCTATGGCAACATGTATCGATTCGTATATCCAGCGTTAATCTTGCTCTTTTATTTTGGGATTTGGTACTCCGACATCTTTTCGCCCATGCGTGAAAAAGTAGCTGAAAGTACCTCAGATTTGATTTTCGGTCTCCATACTTATACCACTTTGGTCATCCTCGTTGGAGCCGGAATCATGAGCGCATTTAGTAAAGTGATCCATCAAGAAGATGTGAAAGCCATCTATGGTAAAATCTTGGATAAGCTCGATCATGCACTTGCCGAAATGGAAGAATTACAACGCTAAATTCTAGATTGTAAGATGACAAATCGCGAAAAAGTGGGACACCTAATTCCACTTTTTCGCTATTTAAACCTAAAATTCACAATTCTTCATTCGGCTATTTTTTCATTACTTCCCAATCAACTCTCCACCATTCCTCAAAAATAGAATGGTAGACTCCCCACATCTGATTAAATTCAGGTTGATAAAGAAAACCACCCTTATGAAAACCAAATACGTTTTGCTCTTGCTCTGCTTGAGCCTTTCATTTTCTAGCTATAGCCAGCAGTTGACTAGTCAGCTATTAGATGGACTGCCCTTACGAAATATAGGTCCTGCCACCATGAGTGGAAGAATTGTGGACTTGGCAGTACTGGAATCAGATCCTTACACTTTCTATGCGGCCACTGCTACCGGTGGAATCTGGAAAACCACCGACAATGGAATTTCATTCGAACCGGTATTTGAAAATGAAAACACGCATTCCATAGGTGCAATTGCTTTGAACCAAGCACATCCCAATATCCTTTGGGTAGGAACTGGAGAAAGAGCCAATAGACAAAGTAATTCCTGGGGAGATGGGGTTTATCTATCTCATGATGGAGGAAAAACCTGGAAAAACGTAGGGTTGAAAGATTCTCACCATATCGGAAGAATCGTTCTCCATCCTACTGACACCGCTGTGGCTTACGTGGCTGCCATGGGTCATTTGTGGGGCCCCAATGAAGAAAGAGGACTTTACAAAACCAGTGACAGTGGAAAAACCTGGGAACGATTGATTTTTGTGGATGAGGAAACAGGTGTAGTCGATGTGGCTATGGATCCTTCAGATCCTACTATTCTTTATGCGGCTACTTACCAGAGAATGAGAAAGCCCTATGGGTTTCATGGTGGAGGACCTGGAAGCGGAATTCATAAATCCACTGATGGAGGTAAAACCTGGAAAGAGCTAAGCAATGGTCTTCCAGAGGGTGATTATGGGAGAATTGGGATTTCGATTTATCGCAAAAATCCAGAGGTGGTATTTATATCCTTGGAGCAAGGCTTTCAGTATAATGCCTCCACAGCATACAATGAACGGAGAGCAGGAATCTACCGAAGCAAGGACAAAGGAGAAAGTTGGGAGTTGATGAGCGACTGGAACCCGAGACCCATGTATGCTTCCCAGCCTTTGGTGGACCCAAGTGATGAATCACGCATCTATATGATGAACCAATACAGCTATTCCAGCGATAGCGGAAGAACATTTACCGCACCACGCCAATCCCTACACGGGGATGATCGGATTTTGTGGGTGAATCCCAAGGATTCCAGACATGTCATCAAAGGAGATGACGGAGGTATAGGAATTTCGTACGATCGTGGGCTCAAATGGCTTTTTATCAACAATTTGCCGGTCAGCCAATACTACAGAATCTCTGTGGATAATGCGGTTCCATACAATGTTTATGGTGGTTTACAAGACAATGGAAGCTGGGTAGGACCAAGTGAAACCTACCGCAGAGATGGAATACTCAATGAGGATTGGAAGAGATTAGGAGGAGGTGATGGCTTCCTCAACTTGGTAGATCAAAACGATCCGGATGTAGTGTACACCGAGTCTCAATACTTGGGTCTTTCCCGGCTCAATATGAAAAATGGACAACGTCAAGACATTCGCCCCGGTGATCCAAAAGGTAGAATTGGTGCCAGAAGAAACTGGGATGCTTGGGGTCCTGGACTTCCCGAACCAGAATTAGGAAATGCCATGGCTCCCGGCAATTGGGATGGACCTTTCTTTCTATCAAACCATGACCCCAACACCATTTATGCAGGTACCAATGTATTATGGAAAAGCATGGATAATGGAGCTAGCTGGGTTCCTTTAGGTGATTTAACGACCAAGGTGAATCGTCGTGAGCTTTTGATCATGGGACAACGACCAGATGAGCACACCGCGTCTTTGGATGATGGAATTCCTTACTACCCTACCCTTACCGCCATTGCTGAAGATTTGCATACACCAGGAATGCTGTATGCCGGCACTGATGATGGTTTATTACAAGTGTCTTGGGATGGTGGAAAAAGCTGGAATGATGTAAGTAGCGCCTTGGAAGGTTTACCAAAGGAAACTTGGATCAATACATTTGAACCTTCGACACATCAAGCAGGAAGGGCTTATGTAGCGATCAACAATTATCGAAATGATGATTATGGCAATTACATCTACCGCACGGAAGATTATGGAAAAACTTGGGAATCTGTAGAAGGTGATTTACCTGCCAATCGTGTAGCAAGAACCTTAAGAGAGGACCCCAAAAATCCAGATTTATTGTACTTAGGAACAGAATTCGGATTGTTTATCAGCAATGATGCTGGAAAGCACTGGGTGGAATTGAAAAGCAATATGCCTACACTTCCTTTCAATGATTTGGTCATTCACCCTAGAGACAATGACTTGGTACTGGGTACTCATGGACGTGGCGTCTGGATTTTGGACCAGGTGAATGCCTTACAGGAATTGACTCCTGAAGTACTTGAGCAATCTGCCGAATTATTCTCGATCGGAGATGCGGCAATGATCAATTATACCAATGACGGGGCTCATACTGGCGATATGTATTACCGCGGCGAAAATCCAGCCTTCGGAGCAGCTATTGATTATTACCTCCAAGATTCTGTAGGAAAAGACGCCATCAGCTTGAAGATTTATGATAGCAATGGTGAGTATGTAAGTGAAGTAAAAGCCAAGAATAAATCTGGTCTTCACCGTATTATGTGGGATTTGAGGTACGAATATGATGCCCCTGGATCTGGAAGATTTAGAATGAATGGTCCTTTTGTACTTCCCGGTTTGTACACTGCCAAGCTAGAAGTGAATGGAGAAATGTTTGAAGAGAATTTCAGGGTGAATGGTGACCCAAGGCTGGATATTCCCTTGGCGTAAGAAAAGAATGGACTGCCTCTCTAAAAGAAATCCTGGAATTGAGTTCGGAAGTGGCGGAAGACAGAGCTCCGGTACAAAAACTGGAGGAACAATTAGAAAATCTGGAGGAAGAAAATATATCCTATGATCAGGATGATGCAGCTCCTTTGAAAGAAATAATCAGAAAATATGGAGAATTAAACAGCCGCATCAGAACGCTTTATTCTCAGATTGATAATTACATTGGTCCATGGACTTCGGATCAAAAAGCACAATTCGAGTATTACAGCTCCATGAAACCTAAATTGAAAGAAGAAAGGGATCAAGTCATTAAAACTACTGTTCCTAACATCAATAAAGGTCTTAAAAAAGAGCATCGTTTAAGCGTAGAAAAATAAGTCTAAAGGGATCATTCAAGGTGATCTACTTTGAATGATCCTTGTCTCATTTTCACAATAAACCCCAATATCACCATGCGAATATTCTTTACAGGAGGTTCAGGTAAAGCTGGCAAGCACGTCATCCCTTACTTATTGGATCAGGGACATCAGGTCATGAATGTAGACTTGAAACCTTTGGATCACCCCAAAGTGGATAATTTGATCGCCGATATCACCGATTCGGGCCAAATGTTCAATGCCATGTCCTCCTATTCCAATCTGGGTGAATTGGAAATAGGTAAGGGTACCCCGAAGTTTGACGCAGTGGTTCATTTTGCTGCTGTCCCAAGAATTTTGATCAATCCTGATAATGAAACTTTCCGTGTAAATACTATTGGTACTTACAATGTGATTGAGGCGGCAGTAAAGTTGGGAATAAAAAAATCATCATCGCTTCTTCGGAAACCACCTACGGGATTTGTTTTTCTGATGGAAAAACTGACCCCAAGTCTCTTCCTTTAGAAGAAGACTATGATGTGGATCCCATGGATAGTTATGGCCTATCCAAAGTAGTCAATGAAAAAACGGCCCGAAGCTTCCAGCGTAGATCAGGTTATGACATATATGCCATTCGTATCGGAAATGTAATCGAGCCTCATGAATATGCCGAATTATTCCCCCACTACCTAGAACATCCAGAGGTCAGACGAAGGAATGCCTTTTGTTATATCGATGCAAGGGATTTAGGGCAAATTGTGGACTTATGCCTGAAGAAAGACGGGTTAGGATACCAAGTCTTTAATGCAGGAAATGACCACAACGGAGCGGTGATTCCAAGTAAAGAACTGGCTGAACAATTCTTTCCAGGAGTACCTATCACCCGTGAATTGGAAGAGCATGAAGCCTTATTTTCCAATCGCAAGATCAAAGAAGTACTGGGCTTCAAAGAGCAGCATCATTGGAGAAATTATTTGAACTGGGAATAGCCTAATCATTTTTGAGTCAATTCTGTTCTTACCCATTCCACCTAAACCTTTTACTTATTTTCTAGCCCATATTCTAATTCAAATGAGAGCCAGCATTCTTTTATTCCTTCTCGTATTTTCCTCCTATTTCATGGCTTCCGCTCAGACTACCTGTATGACAGAAGAAAACATCAAACTTCTTGACGCAAAATGGGAGGAGGCAAATTTACATCCAGACCCTGATTTTTTTGAATCCACGTTGGGAGAGGAGTTTGTCTGGGTACATAATCATGTTTCCATGGTGGATTCTAAAGGAACAGTAGTTGAAGGGGCAAAAAAGAAAGCAGCAGGAACTTCAAATACCCGATCAAGGGTCCAACGAGATGTGAAAGTGGCCATTACTGGCAATACTGCAGTAGTCACGGGAATTACTGTGGTAGATCGAGGACCTGAACCCACTACCTATCATTTTATGAGAACTTATGTGGAAATAGGTGGCAAATGCTTGTTGATAGGAAACCACACCATGGCCATTCCAAAGGAGGAACTGTAAATTCGTCTAAACCTAGCTAACTCATGAATTCTCTTATCAAAGCTATTGCGATTATAGGTTTGAGCTGTTGGTTTTCTCAAAGCATTGCCCAAGAGTCTGCCTTTTCAAAATATGAAGTAAAGGAGTTTTTATTTCAAGGCCATGAGGCAAAGGTTGTAATCCCCACAAAGGCAAATGAAGCTAGAAACTGGATTTGGAGAGCTCGATTCTGGGGTCATGAGCCACAATTGGACCAAGCCTTATTAGAAAAAGGATTTCATGTAGTGTATGTAGATGTATCCGGGTTATTCGGTAATCCAGAAGCCGTGCAACGGTGGAATGAGTTTTATGAATTCTGTAGAAAAGAATACCAACTGAACCAAAAAGTGGTTTTGGAAGGCATGAGCCGTGGTGGTCTGATCATTTATAATTGGGCCGCAGAAAATACTGATAAGGTGTATTCTATCTATGCAGATGCTCCGGTCTGCGACATCAAAAGTTGGCCGGGAGGATTATTCGCTGGTCAGGGTAGCGCCAGTGATTGGAGGAAATGTTTAGATGCCTATGGATTGGATGCTGCTTCGGTTCGTGATTTTAAAGGCATTCCCATCTACAAAAGTGTGGCAATTGCCAAAGCAAGGATTCCCGTCGTCCATGTTTATGGGGAATCCGACAAAGTGGTCCCCTTCATGGAAAACACCTATTTATTAGCAGAAGAATTTCGGAAGGCTGGTGGAGAGATCACCTTAATCCCAAAACCCGGGGTTGGCCATCACCCCCATAGCTTAAAAGATCCCAGTCCTTTAGTGGACTTTATCCTTAAAAGCATTGAAAAGTAAATTCAATCCATTTTTTTGAAGCTTCGAAAAGATTTTAACCCAATATGTCCTTTAAAAATCCCTGTTAAGCTTTTGCTTGGTTATCCTAGGTTTGACCTTTTCCCAAGCCCAAGAGGTAGTCCCTATTCCAACCCAGGCCCAGCTCAACTGGCAAAATGCAGAGATGGTAGCCGTCTTTCACTATGATCTCCATGTTTTTGATGGGAAAGTTTATAACCAGGCTTACAACCGAATTACTCCGATTCCAGATTTTAACATGTTCAATCCTGAAAAACTGGATACAGATCAATGGGTAAAAGCCGCAAAAGATGCAGGAGTAAAAATTGCTATTTTGACTGCTACCCATGAAACTGGCTTTGCTTTATTTCAAAGTGATTACAACCCGTATAGCATGAAGGCTTTGAAATTTCAAGATGGGAAGGGCGATTTACTCCGTGATTTCAAAGCTTCATGTGAAAAGTATGGGATCCAAGCAGGGGTTTACATTGGAATCAGATGGAATTCCTTCTATGGAATCCATGATTTTAAAGTGGAAGGCACAAGCGAATTTGCCAAAAATCGTCAGCAGCATTATAACACCATGGTCGAAGGTATGGTCAAAGAGATTTTTACCAATTATGGAGACTGGGCCATGGTTTGGTTTGATGGAGGTGCACATGGACCTGAACAAGGAGGTCCTGATGTATTATCCATATTTGAAAAATATCAACCTAATGGTCTGTTTTATCATAACCTTCAGCGGGCAGATATGCGTTGGGGAGGCAGTGAATCCGGAACTGTTCCTTACCCGAGTTGGGGGACCTTTGCTTATCCTGCAATAGGATCGGGGGAAAGTACTCGGGAAGAAATCAGTAAAAACAATTTTGAATTATTAAAAACCGGAGACCCCAACGGAACTTATTACATGCCTGCCATGAGTGATGCACCCTTGAGGGGAAATGGAGGACATGATTGGTTTTGGGAACCAGGAAGAGATCTCTTAGTTTACCCTTTGGAGAAACTTGTCAATATGTATTATAATTCGGTGGGTCATAATACCAGTCTAATATTGGGTTTGACTCCCAATGCAGAAGGCCTGATTCCTGACACAGATGCCAGACGATTAAAGGAATTCGGAGATGAAATCAAAAGAAGATTTAGCAATAAAATTGGATCTACTTCAGGTTCTGGGAATAAGTTTAGCATCAACTTACCTAGACGAACCCCAATCAATCAATTGGTATTAATGGAGGAAATCTCTAAGGGAGAACTTGTCCGTAAATTTATAGTGGAAGGTAAAACCAATGGGGGTTGGCAAACCATTTTTGAAGGTTCAGTCATAGGTCATAAGTTCATCCATCAATTTGATGAAATGGAAGTATCGGAGGTACGCTTGAAAATTTTGGAATCAAAAGGGGAAGTCCAAATCAAAGACTTTAGTGTATATTTATTTGATTAGAAACACATAAAGTATTGATATAGAATAAATCATTCAAATACTTTTTGGGAAGTATTTAACTTTTGGGTTCAAATTAAATTAGCCCATTGAAAACATATTGGTGGTTAAAAGGGATTTGATGTGCTGTTAGCATTTTCAAATATTCTCCATGAAAGTCAAACTTTGAATGATGATGTTTTTGATTTTCAATGTATTTAAAAACAGTTTTTATTTCTTTTTGGCTGTATGTAAAACATCCAAAACCAGATTGCCATTCAAACCTATCTTTGCAATATCCTGACTCGTTCACCCACTTAGAGGATTTGGCCTTCACTCCTTGCATTACTTTTGAAATATTAATTGAAGGTCTAAATCTGAAAAGTGTGTGTACATGATCCCTCATACCATTTATAATTAATAGATCACAACCATTTTCTTTAATCAAATTCCCAATTACAGCAAAAAGCTCTGATTCCCAATCTTCAGAAATTTGAGATTTTCGGTATTTTACAGCAAATACACATTGAGCATACATTTGTGAATAGGTATTTGGCATAACTAAAAAATTGAACTTTATAAATATAATTTAATTATTAGTTATTATTTAATTTTTGTAATGAAATCGTTCATCCTAATAGGATTTCTTCAGCAGAAAAGCTCCTATTCAAGCAGCTAAAGCAGCTTTCTGGAAAATTTAACCGTCCCAATGGGACTACTATTTGATAGCATAAGCAAGTAACAACTTAACAGTTTTTTTAAGTATGAATCTCACCATCTCAAGACAATTCCATATACAGAACAAAAAATCAAACTTTCAATTCATTCAATTTTTCTCCGCCAAATTACAGTCCTGTAAGGACGAATTAACTCATAACCAGACAATTAATTGTCTGGTCTACCGAGCAGAGATAAAAAATCCCTTAGGGATGACCGATGTATTAAGCTTAATCTAACTCTCTAAAAAAAGAAATTAACTATAAGCAAATCAATAGTTTTATTTCCATACCCAAAGGCTAAATATTTCCTACCTTAATTCCTGAAACCACTGGCTTAAAGCAATTGAAATTATGCTATTAAATTTCGTCGAAAAAAATTTAGTAATTAGGTCAAGAAAAGCCCAATATTTAGCGCATTGTCAACCTGACCATGCCTTAAAAAAAAACTGATGATGAAAAACCGAATTCTCTTATCCGTACTTATGCTCCTGTTTTCCCTTGTGCTGCATGCTCAAGAAAAAACAGCGATCATATGTGGTAAACTTATTACCGCTGAAGATGATAAAGTCTTCACCAATGCAGTAATCCTCATTGAGGAGGATAGAATTGTAGAAATCGGAAATAGAGCTATTATAAAGCCTGATTATAAAGTGATAGATCTTTCCGAATATACTGTGATGCCAGGATTGATAGACGCACATGTACACCCCTTAATTTATGGAGACGATTACCAAGTAAATCACTTAAAAGGATCCTCTGCTTTCAATGCACTCAGAGGATTAAAATCAGTCCAAAATTGGCTGAATGAGGGTTGGACTACTATAAGAATAGCAGGTGACGCTGACACACAATACGCCCATTTTGAAATCAGAGATGCCATAAACATTGGTTTATTTGATGGCCCAAGAATCTACGGAGCAGGACATTACTTATCAGTTACTGGAGGAGGAGGTGATATTAATTTTTCTCCCCGGACCAATCGATTATTGCTGATGGTTTGGTGGTAGATGGTAAAGATGAAATTCAAAAGGCTATTCGGGAGGAAATAAAATATGGAAGTGACTGGATTAAAATTTTGGTTACTGGGGCTTTTATGTCCGAAGGAGACAACCCACAAAATGTCCAGTTTAGTGATGAGGAAATAGTTGCAGCGATGGAAGAAGCCAAAAGAAGAGGTGTTCCGGTGATGGCTCATGCGCATGCTACGGAGGGCATTAATAAAGCGATCCAATTTGGGGCAAGATCCATAGAACATGGCACCTTTTTGAATGATGAAAGTATTGATTTGTTTTTGGAGTATGATGCATTTTTGATTCCTACTGTCAGTGTGGGAGAGTATGGATTGGAGACATGGAAGGAAAGTGAGGCTCAATCCAAAATGTATGAATTAACCTTGAAGCATCGAGAGGAGTCATGGAAGATGTATTCAAAAGCAATTGAACGAGGCGTAAAAGTGGGAATTGGTTCAGACAATGTTGGCTTCCCACCCTATTTTGCAGCCAAGGAATTCGAGTTACTGGTGAAATTGGGAATGTCTCCTATGCAGGCAATACTTGCAGGAACTAAAGTAAATGCGGAGTTACTAATGAAAGAAGGTGAAATTGGAAGTGTCAAGGTTGGGAAATTTGCAGACATCATTGCCACGAAGAATAATCCCTTAGACGATATTACTGAATTGTCCCGCGTAGAATTCGTCATGAAAGGAGGAAAAGTGATCAAATCAATCAATTAGTATCGAAGAAACTGAAAATGGATTTGATCTCATGATCAGTATCAATTCTCCGGCCCCAACTTGCCCTTGGCAGCATTTTTCAATTCTTCTGATGAATAGACCTTCCCCCTTTGATCACGGTATGAACGAAGCGGGTTCTCTTGATATCCTCGATTGGGTTTCCTTTGGTAATCATCAAATCTGCCCATTTCCCAGGACTGATGCTTCCTGCACGATCCTCAATTCCCAAGGCCTCTGCATTTTGTTGTGTTGCAAAATACAGTACATCAGCTGCAGGAATTCCTACTTCCACCATGGCTGCCATTTCGCGATGAATGAAAAACCCTCCTATTCCTCCTCCTAGGTAATTATCCAATAACAAAGGCCTGTCTGTACCAACTGTTATCAAGCCTCCAGCATCATAATATCGTTTTAAGACTCCTTGTTTTACCGGATATATCTTTGCACATAAGGCATTAAAGTCAGAAGGCTTGATCCCTTCTATCAGTTTTTTTGTAAAAGGGGTAAAATATTGGCTTTCATAAGCCCAATCAAAAAAGATAGGAGAATCCACCATCCCTATTGCCCCATAGGTTCCTAACGTAGCATCGAAATAAACCCCGTTTTGAATATACAATTGAATGATTTCCTCCAATTTTGGATCCATGGGGTCCAGTTCTTTCAAACTATTATATGCATTGGTAGTGTCAACCAATAAATCCCCTCCTAAAAATGCTCCACCCGATCAATCCCCATGTGAATTGCATCTTGAGGATTGACAGAATTTTTAAACCCAGAATCCAAATGACCGGTTACCGTCAATTTATTCTTATGAGCCTGGTCGATGAGAATGGCCAAATGCTCAGGAGTAATCCCTTTGGCTTTCAAACCATAGGCTCCTCTTTTTGCCCAGTAATCCACTCGATCACGGATAGCTCTTTCCGTAAAATCCGGGTTCCAATCAGGAGCTGCTGTTCCATAATAGGGTCCAGAATGAAGAATTCTAGGACCAGGTCTTTTGTTGGCCTCAATATCTTTCTGTAGATCCCACATTTTCTCTGGCTCTATTTCCCCTGCCGGAAATGTACTGGTAATGCCGTTGGCCAGAAAAATTTTAGGCATTGCTACTGTATCATCATAGGCTTGTTGATTGTAGCTGATTCGATAATGAGCATGTAAGTCGATTAGTCCTGGCAGAATGTAATCTTCATCGCTCAGAGACATCACCTCCCAATTCATCACATTTTCTGATCCAGTTCCAAAAAGTCCATTCACCAAATAGATCCCCTTATTCTTTTTAAAGGTTTTGGTAGACGTGTCAAAAACCCAGCCTCCATTGATGATCATATGTTGACAAAACACTTGGCTACTGCAAAAATCAATAGCACGAAGACCAGAACAAGTCTTTTATTCATAAGGTTGAAATAAATTGGGTGGATAATCAATTTCCAATATACTGATTTTCATGAGTCTCAGGTACGATAGACTTTATTCAATCCCTGTTTCATGAAATCAAAAAAAGGAGAACTATGCCTGACAACAGGTTTGTTCTCCTTGGAAAGATTATTGACTGGTCAGAATCAGGCTGCTTCTTCTAATTCAGCATTTCTCATCCAACTTAACGTAAAGGTCGCCACATGGCCCAGAATAAATACCAATAAACCAAATGTGGGAGAAAGTAGGGTGATTTTTAATCCACCTGCTACAATGGCTGGTTCTGCTCCTCCTGAAGCTTCCAAGGCATCGAAGGCGGAAATCAGTCCAAACAAACTATTCGCGAAGGAAATCACCAATGCGAGCAGCACAATTTGATTGATCAATTTCTTGTATTTCAAGAATTGCCCGGTCTCACTTTTTAGATGAGAGAAGGCCTTCCAAGTAAAAAATACAGCTAGAATTAAACAAACCAAGATCAAGGTCATCCCACTTAAGCCACCCTCTACAAACCGTTCAACAAACACATTTGAAAACGATAGATTTAATCCGAATACAGTTGCAATTAATTTCATTTCTTTTTCGATTTAGATGATGAAACAATTCTAAGCAGACAAATGGAAAGCTCTCAGAATTTTCGATCAATAACAAGAGTAGCAGACCAAACAACCATTTCAAAAAGGTTGATGACTAAAATAGGAGCTCTTAGGTTATTTACCGCATTAAATCCGTCAACCATCGTAAAATCTTTGCAATTACATTAATTTAAAGGATCTTGGTCCTCCCCATGAAGTATAAAGATCTGATTCGAATCCTTTCAAAAAAGCTGTTGACGCAATTGCTATTGTGTCTGGGAATCTTCCTTTTTTTACATTTTACTTTGGGATCACCATTTCCAATCTGGGCCCAGTAATGGCTTTCAGTGCTTTCTTGCTTCCGGTTACCTTAGGGATTGTCCATGTGTTCAGCTTTCACCTGATTCCTCATTACCTGTTCAAGCAACAATATCTCTGGTTTACTATCTACACCTTATATACAGTGATCATTTCCAGTTTTCTGATCACTACCTCCTCATTTTATGGGTTTCTTTTCATCAATTCCTTAGAGACATTCAACAGTGATTTCCTGCTGACAAAAAACCTATACCTCATCCTGATAGGAGTATACATGGTGGTCTTATTGACTTCCCTTTTTTCCGCTTATAGGGAAAGCTATAAAATGCAAATCCGGAATAAAGAACTCCAATTTGCCCTGGTCAATGGAGAACTCCAACTCAAGCAAGAGGAACTCTCCTATTTGAAGATGCAAATCCATCCTCACTTTTTATTCAACACCCTCAATTCAATATATGGCTCTGCCATCGCGAAAGATCAACAAACCCCCGAACTGATTCTAAAGCTTTCAAATTTATTGGATTACATCCTCTATCAAACCAAAAAGTCCTTGGTACCGCTACAAGATGAAATCGATCATCTCCAAGATTATTTGGCTTTGGAAAAGCTTCGCCATAAAGCCAAACTTAGAATCACCACCTCTTTACCGCAAAACCAAGATCATATTCAAATTGCTCCTATGATATTTTTGCCCCTGTTGGAAAACAGCTTTAAACATGGGAAAACCCAGCATATAGATGCCTTTGTGGATTTGAAAATCACAGTGAATGAGGGAAACGTGGGTTTTTACTTAAAGAACTCTTTTGAGCCAGAAAACCAAACCCAAGGGAAAAAGTCCACCGGAATCGGATTGAAAAACATCCAAAAGAGACTGGCTCTATTGTACCCAGATACCCATCAATTCTCTATAGAAAAAGGAACAGATTACTTCCTAGTAAAATTAAAAATTCAAACCCCACAAGAATGGATTGCCTGATCGTAGATGATGAACCCATCGCCCAAGATATTCTAAAAGAATACATCTCCAAGGTAGATTACCTGAATTTGGTGGGCTGCTGCTCCAGTGCGCACGAGGCATTTGACCAAATGAAGTCAAACCCAGTTCGATTGGTTTTTTTGGATATCAATATGCCAGGAATCGATGGAATATCATTTGCAAAGATCCTCCCTCCTGAAACCCATGTCATTTTCACAACTGCCTATAGAGAATATGCGATTGATGGATTTGATTTGGCTGCCACAGATTATTTGTTGAAGCCTATCCCTTTTGACCGCTTTTTAAAAGCACTTTCCAAAGTTCAGGATCAAAAAAAGGAGGTCATTCAAGAAGGGGAAAAGCAGGACTTTTTATTTGTGCGTCAGGACAGAAAGATGGAAAAAGTTGAATTCTCTGACATTTTGTACCTAGAAAGTTATTCAGACTATTTAAAAATCCATTTGAAAGACCGGGTATTGGTAGTCCGAGAAAGCATTTCCAATTTTGAATCAAAACTCCCAAAAAATCAATTTTTGAGATTTCATCGATCCTACATAGGAAACATTTCAGCCATTCATTCCTATACTCATGAATACTTGGAAATTGCCAATAAAGCATTGACGATCAGCCGTAGCTTCAAGGAAGAAGTCCTTAAAAAGCTCCAGCAATTTGAATAGAAACGGTTTCCTTAATTTTTTTAAAAAATATTTCCCAAAAAACCGAAAATCCAATTATTTAATTTTACTTTGTAATTCAAAGTACTTTTAAAATGACAAGACCTGAGCAAGAATTAGCCGACATTAAATCGATGATGGAGCGAAGTACCCGCTTCTTATCCCTTAGTGGAATCTCTGGAATCTTAGCCGGCACCTATGCATTGATTGCATCGGGCGTTGCCTATACCTGGATTTATTATCCGGGCCTTCCTTATGGTTTGGATCTATCCAAAACACAGCAAGAAGGGATCGTCAATCATCTTTTATGGACTGCCATTACGGTGTTGCTCTTGTCTATAGGTACTGCATGGGTCATGAGCCAGAACAAAAGCAAAAAGAAATCACAAAAATTCTGGACACCAGCAAGCAAACGATTCATTCAAGCATTGTTCGTTCCTGTGATCGCAGGGGGATTATTTTGTTTGGCCTTGATCGCGATGGATAATTTGGAAATGGTCGTACCCGCTACATTGACCTTTTATGGATTAGGCTTGCTCAATGCCTCCAATTTCACCTTGAATGACATCAAATACCTAGGGTATGGTCAATTGATACTTGGATTAGTTTCGGCTTTCTTTCCAGAATTTGGCTTGATCATTTGGGCTTTGGGCTTTGGAGTGTTGCACATTATTTATGGTGCAATGATGTATTACAAATACGACCGATAAGGTGAAGGGGAATTACGATAAAGCATTTGAAAACGTAGTCCGTTTGCGGGTCATGTCCATCTTGATGGTCAATGAGGATTACGACTTTAATTCCTTCAAAGAACTCTTGGAAGTGACGGATGGGAACTTGGCTTCCCACCTTAAAAACCTGGAGAAGCAAGAATATATTACTGTCAATAAATCATTCGTAGGAAGGAAGCCTTTCACTACATATTCGGCCACTTCGCAAGGCAAAAAAGCTTTTGAAGAGCATTTAGAATTCCTTGAAAATTTGATTAAAGAAAATAAAAGCTAAAAAAATTTATCCATCTACTTTGAAACACAAAGTACTTTCATAAAATCTAAAACAATGAAAACTGAAATCGATTTTCTAAAAGGCATACAAGCCAAATCCATGCTGGCAGCCGGAATCATTGGGGCATCCATCCCCCTTTCCTGGCTAGGATTCATCATTTTATTCAAAGAAGATGTCTTTGAAAAATGGATGTTAATCCCCTTGACTTTTATTCCGTTGGGAGGAATTTTTGGTGCACTCTTCTTTTACTTAATGGCCTTTGTCTGGTTTCCAAAAGGAACTCCCAAACTCATTGCGATCCTCTTTAGTACCCTACTTTATTTTAGTGCGATATGGCTAAGTGCTGTGTTCGCATTTAGCCTTACGGGAGATTGGAACTAAACATCACCACCTTATAAATCAAAAAGATATGATTGAATTCACTCCCAATAACGCTTTGGAAAAGTACTATATCCAAATCAAGCAAAATCGGTGGCATTGGCTTCTCCAGCTTTTTTGCCGGATTCTATTAGCATATGCCTTTATCGTAGCAGGAATGGTGAAAATTCTAGGCGAACGATTTGCCAGCGGTTTATCTGAGATTCACCCGATGGGGGCCTACCTGGAAGCTCTTCATCATACTGGCTACTATTATACATTTATTGGGTATGCTCAAGTAACTGCTGGAATTCTTTTACTCATCCCTAGCACAGTTTTAATGGGGGCATTATTATACCTACCTATCATTATTAATATTTGGATCTTATCCTATGCAGTGAGATTTATAGGTTCTTATATTACTTCACCACTGATGGTTCTAGCAAACCTTTACATCCTTGCATGGCACTATGACAAGCTAAGGTTTATCCTAGCATTTAATCGCTTCTCAAAAGGCGTAAGCTTTTCAAACCCAGAAAAATACAGTCTTAAGTTTCCATTTCTCTTTTTTGGTGGAGTTCTTTTAACAATGGTTTTCTTCGTCTTATTCACACGATTCGGTCATGAGGTTATGCCTCAAAACTCCCTGGAATCATGCAAAAAGCAATTTATGGGAACAGAAAATGAAACCGCTGGATTTGCTTTTTGCGAATGCATACATATAAAAGGAAGTCCATTAGACTCTTGCTTAGAAACATATGAAAATTCATAAAATTAATCCATTTATGACACTTATCTCCAACCCTGTAGCTAAAAACATCACACCATGGAACAAGAGATTTTAACCCTCCTAAATGACCCAGTTTCCTTAGAGAAACTTTATCGGTCCAACAAGTCACTATTCAAGGAGTCATTCCTCAAGCTCTCTCCAAAAATTGAAGAATGTTCCGCAACTGAATTTTGGAATGCCAGACTAAACTACGAAAGCAATGCTATTTCTTGGGGACAAAAAAATGAAATGCTTTACATAGCTATTGCGTGCCTAGTAGCAGGGCTGGTTGCCAAACTACCTGATATCATTTCAGTCTCGCCTGATTTCTTCTACCCAAGAAATCTAGGGTTTATCATCTTCCCCGTATTAACCGCCTATTTTGCATGGAAAAATCAACTTTCCAGACAAACCGTAGGTTTTTTAGCGGGAATATTCAGCATTTGCATTATTTATATTAATCTGCTTCCCAATAACCAGGAAAGCGACACGCTGATATTGGCATGTATCCATTTACCACTTCTGCTTTGGTTTTTACTTGGGTTCTCATTTATCGGAACCAAATCTAAACGTCTCCAATCACGATTGGAATTCTTTAAGTTCAATGGGGAGGGGATCGTATTATGTGCCGTACTAGGAATTGCCGGAGCCCTCTTGATGGGTATGACTTTTGGACTGTTTGAACTGATCGGTATCAACATAGAACCTGTTTTTGAAAAGTACTTAGTCGTTTTTGGGCTCCCTGCCCTTCCTGTCGTGGCCACTTTTCTCACCCAGTCCAATCCTCAATTGGTCAACAAAGTCACTCCTATCGTAGCTAAGCTGTTCAGTCCTGCCGTTTTGATCATGCTAGTGATTTACCTTTTGGCCATTGTTTACTCAGGAAGGGATCCTTACAATGACCGGGAGTTTTTGTTAATCTTCAACCTATTACTGATTGGAGTCATGGCGTTGATTTTCTTTTCCATTGCAGAAACATCCAACAATGAAAAAACCTCCTTCAACGTTTGGATACTATTTCTTCTTTCTTGTGTTACGATTTTGGTCAATGGAATCGCCCTGTCTGCAATTACGTTTAGAATCTCAGAATGGGGCTTTACTCCGAATAGATTGGCTGTCTTGGCTGCCAACTTGCTTATCTTAGTTCACCTGGTACTGGTCACTTACCAACTAAGCAAAGCCCTTCGCCAAAAAGTAATTCTTGAAGACATTGGAATAACCGTGGCTAAATACGTCCCTATTTACTTTATCTGGGCTTGTATCGTCGTATTTGTTTTCCCTTTGGTTTTTGGGTTTATGTAAGCTTTTTAGAGAATACCAACCAAAGCCTCACTCGCTCTTTTGAGGCAATTCTCATTACCTTTTCAAAAAATGCTTGTAATTTCCTGATACCTAAATCAGGATTTTATGAGCATTTTTACCATTATCACCATTCTCATTGTTTTATCGGCAGTATTTGCTTTTATCAACACCAAGTTTTTGAAATTACCCTTCACCATTGGTTTGATGATTATTGCCATTGCCTTTACGTTGGGCATTACGGCTTTGGGTAAAATCAATCATTTTTTTATTGACGAAGCAGAGTTGCTGATCCAGTCCATCGATTTTGAAACAGCATTATTAGACATCATGCTAAGCTTTCTATTATTTGCCGGGGCTCTACATACAAAACTCGATGCCTTGAAAACCTTGAAAGCTCCAATTGCTGCCTTTGCAACCATTGGAGTAGTCTTGTCTACTTTTCTGGTAGGCTCCATGATGTATGTTGTTTTTCAGGTATTTGGACATGAAATTTCCTATATCTATTGCCTATTGTTCGGTGCACTAATCTCCCCAACAGACCCTATAGCGGTGTTGGGAATCCTAAAAGATGCCAACGCTCCTAAAAAACTTGAGGTTAAAATCGTAGGAGAATCTCTGTTCAATGACGGGGTGGGTGTAGTCGTGTTTTTAGTGATCTTCAAAATTGCTCAGCAAGGGATTGAGGCTGTCTCAGCCAGCGAAGTCGGGCTACTCTTTCTGGAAGAAGTAGTGGGTGGAATTACCTTAGGGCTGGTCACAGGCTGGCTCACTTTCCAAGTGACGAAAGTTATAGACCACTATGAAACAGAGGTAATCATCACCCTGGCATTGGTGATGGGGCTGTCAGGTTTGGCTCATTTACTTCATGTATCAGGACCCTTGGCAGTGGTAGTGGCCGGGATCTTTATAGGGAATAAATCTCCAAAAATTGCCTGGTCAGAGACTACGCATAATTATGTAGACAAATTCTGGGAACTCATCGATGTACTACTAAACGCCATTTTATTCGTCTTGATAGGCTTAGAACTGCTAATCATTTCTGCCAAAGAGGAATATTTGATCTATGGGTTGGTCGCCATTCCAATTGCCTTAATTGCCCGGTTTCTATCCTTGGCCGGGCCTGTTTCCATCTTTGAAAAGAAATTAGATTTCATCCCCAAAACCAATTTACTGATGACATGGGGTGGAATCAGGGGTGGAATATCCATCGCTTTGGCACTCTCTTTGGAAACTCAAATGGAGCGTGAACTCTTTCTCACAGTCACCTACGTCATTGTGGTATTTTCCATTATAGGCCAGGGCCTAACGATAGGTCCATTGGTCAAAAAGTTCTAGCAAAGAATGAGACTTCCAATCCCCCACAAACCAAGTTTAGTCTAGCTGTGATTTTTGGCTTCTAGCTTCGAACCTTTATCTTTTGGTATCCAATTCTTAATTCCATGAAAAACTCCCTATCTGGCCCCTTGGTACTACTCTTTTTGATTTCAGCTTGCAATGCACCAACCAGGGAAATGCAGCTTACTGATTCATCGATTGAACATGCCTTTTCTTTGGACTACAAAAAGCCAGAATTTATTGATGACCAACGGGCCGAAAAAATCAAAACCCTAGCGGAAAAGCTTCAGGTAATCATGGATGAATATGCCAAGGAGAATCATATCCCTGGGATTGCTTATGGAATTGTGGTAGACGAGGAATTGGTTCTTTCCTCTGCAGTAGGATTTTTGGATCTGGAAAAGCAACTACCTGCCAGTACCAGCGCAGCATTTCGAATAGCTTCCATGACGAAAAGTTTTACTGCGATGGCCATTCTTAAACTTCGGGATGAAGGAAAACTTAACTTAAATGACCCGGTAGTCCAGTATATCCCAGAAATGGATCAAACTACCTATCTGACGCAGGATGCCCCTGAAATTGATATTGAGAATTTATTAACGATGACGGCAGGCTTCCCTGAAGACAATCCCTGGGGAGACCGCCAACTGGATGAACCCAACCAAATGTTATTGGACCTGATCAAAGAGGGGATTTCATTCTCTAATGTGCCTTCTTTCCAATATGAATACAGCAATACCGGTTATGCCATGCTAGGATATATTGTCTCTCAAGTTTCAGGAAAACCCTATCAACAATACATTCAGGAGGAAATCCTTGCCCCCTTGGGCATGACGCACACGTATTGGGAAATTGACGATGTTCCATCAGATCAGCTGGCTATAGGCTACCGATGGGAAGATGAGGAGTGGAAATTAGAACCCATGCTGCATGATGGAGCTTTTGGATCCATGGGGGGATTAATTACCTCCATAGAGGATTTTAGCAAGTATGTAAGTTTTCATCTTTCTGCCTGGCCTCCTCGTAATGAACATGGACGAGGACCGTTGAAAAGGAGTTCGCTTCGGGAAATGCAAACACCCCAATTCCCAAGGTTGAATTCAAATGCCAAAAACTATAAAGGAGAACCATGCGCCATCGTCTCAGGATATGGTTTCGGTCTGGGCATTTATCAAAATTGTGAGGATCAAAAATGGGTGTCACACGGAGGAGCCCTTCCGGGATTTGGAAGTAATTATGTTTTTTATCCAGAATACGGAATTGGCATCATGGCATTTTGTAACCTGACTTATACCACTCCTTGGCCTTTGCAAAAGATCCAGCAAATGCTATTTGATGAATTGGAATTAAGTCCCCGGGTATTACCTGTTTCATCCATCTTGGCGACAAGAAAAACTCAAGTTGCAGAAACGTTCCAGCAAGGCGAAGATGCCCTAAAGGCCGATATTTTTGCAGAAAACTTCTTTTTGGATGAAAGTAGAGAACATCGGGTAGGGGAAATCTCCAAAGCACTCGAAAAAGCGGGAAAAATCATTGAGGTCACGGAAATTGAACCTCAAAATCAATTAAGAGGCATTTTTAGACTCAAAGGCGAAAATGGAGATGTCGCCATCCTATTTACCCTTACTCCGGAGAAGGACCCTAAAGTACAGCAATTGCTGTTTGCGTTTTTAGAAAAAGAGGAGGATTAAACCCTTTATTTTTCAAATGTAATGGCATCCGGTTTTGCACCAAGCTCTTCCAGCATTCCGCTGATCGCTTTGACCATAGGATCTGGTCCGCAAACATAAAAGTGCTGAGTAAAATCCTGTACATGATTTTTCAGGAAATCGGCTCCAATTCGACCATGCTCATGACCTGAAACTGTTTCCTTTTCAAGTATAGAAATGAAATCACTTCCAAGGGTATCCTTGAAATAATCCTCCAATATTACATCATCTTTGGTTTTATTGGCAAAGAATAGGCGATTCCCAGCAAGACACCCCTTTTTCTTTAAGTCTTTGATAATGGCAATAAAAGGAGTAATTCCTGCACCTCCAGCGATAAACACACCTTTCCCTTTATATTGGATTGCTCCCCAAGAATCATTCAACACAAGTTCATCTCCTTTGACCAGACGGTCCAATTGGTTGGTGACTCCATCATGATCTGCATAAGATTTAATTACAAACTCCAACTGATCCTCATCAGGCAGTGAAGTAAAAGTAAATGGTCGTAACTCATCCTTCCATTCCTCTTTATTGATTGCCAGTTCAGTAGCCTGCCCAGGAATGAAGGTATATCCTTCTGGCTTCTCCACAGTATATTGTTTCACATCATGTGTCAAAGTTTGAATATCCAGTATTTTTACAATGGTTGACATAGTTAAATTAAAGTTGGTTGTACTTATACAAACGATTTAACTCAGTTTTGTTTGGCAAATCCCTCCTTTTCTTAAAATCCCCTATCATCCCAAAATTGATTCTTTTGCCTAAAAATTATTTGATTTGGCTATCTTGTCGCGATTAAAAACAACCCTTATGAAAAAACATTTCAATTTAACCTTATCCTTGGTTTTTCTTGTAGCCATAGGATTTACCTCTTGTAGTTCAAAAACCAGCACAGAAGATTCCACAGAAACCATGGAAGCGGTTGTCGCTGAACCTTCCAGCTTTGGTGGTTTAGCTCTTTACACGGTCCGTGATTCTATGGCAAGCAACCCAAAGGCCACTTTACAGGCTGTAGCTGACGCAGGATATGCCTACGTGGAAGCTGCAAACTATGCAGATGGTAAATTTTACGGAATGACTCCTTCTGAATTCAAATCCTATTTAGAATCTCTAGGAATGACCGCAAAAAGTGCGCACATGGGCATGGTCAACATGGAGAATGCTGACCAGTTGATCGCTGACGTGAAAGCCGCAGGAATCGAATATTTTGTAATCCCTGTCCCACCAATGGGCATGTTTACATTCAACCCAGAAACCAGATCCATGGGAATGAAAGGTACACCTGATGAACTAGTAAATATCATGAATACCTTGGGTGAGAAATGCCATCAAGCTGGAATCAAACTGCTTTACCATAATCATGATTTTGAGTTCAAGGCCATGGAAGATGGAACCATCATCGAAGACTTGCTTTTAGAAAAGTGCAACCCTGAATTTGTGAATTTCCAGATGGACCTTTTCTGGGTGACCAAAGCGGGAGTTGATCCTTTGACCTATTTTGAAAAATACCCTGGAAGATTTAAAGCTTGGCATGTAAAAGACATGAACCAAGAGGGAAACTTCGCTCCAGTAAATACGGGAAGTATAGATTTTGCCAGAATTTTGGCGGAAAAAGATCAGTCAGGAATGGAATTCTATCTTGTGGAACAAGATCAAACTTTCGGATTAGACCCAATGGAAGCCATTAAAATCAGTCATGATGGATTGAAGGAGATCGGGTTTAAATAATCTCTTCTACCTGAAATTAAAGCGGAACTTCTTTTCATGGAGGTTCCGCTTTTTATTTTCCAAAGACCAAAAAAAGACCAATCCGGATTCACTCAGATTGGTCTTGGTTTCAAATCATGAATTAACTTAGCAGGAGTGTTAAATTCCTGTGAATCGTATTTTTCCCTATGTAGGAATATCCGTTCGTGGTCCTTGCCGTAGCTACTAAGATAAAGCTGTAGGCACAGGATTGGGGCGGTCTCCAATTCCCGGATGCGGGAACCAGTTTGTTTGTAAACCCAGTCCAGTTCCCTTTAGACAAGGAATATCCCTCTGAATAAATGGACGTGGATAAGCCGGCACCATAGGTTGCATAGAAGCTGACTCCTCTCAAATTACCCTCAGGATCATTGGCCGTAATCCTGAAATTAAGCCCATCAGGAGCTGCACCTATGGATTCTATGGCACAAGCTGAAACTTCACTGCTGCCATGTTTGATACTTTCAATATTGGTGGCAGGGACATGGTTATCGATGTAAAGTCTTAACTCTTGTTGCGCAGCAACCGAGGTATAGCTGCTTCCTACATAAAATGTAACCCTGATTTTATACAATCCCGGTAATAAGGCGGTCGTCGGAAATTGAATCAATAAATCATCGATGGAGTAATCTATGGCCGGGTTGGGCAGTTGATAATAACCATAGGCAGTTGGAGCAAAAGATTGCAAAGCATAGGCACTTCCCGTCCATCGGTAGTTGGACCAATTACTGATCAATTTCGTGTAGGATCCTCCTGGCGGGTCTATTTCAACCTTATATTTCCGATTTCCCGCAGCGTATAATTGCTGCAGTTTGGTCCTATTTCCTATCAAATTCAGGGTTCCTCCAAACGCGGCATTTTCTACATGTACGTAATACCCAGGATCAGTGGTAGCCCTTCCCAAAGCATCAATTTTAGTAGTAGGAATAAGTCCAACACTACCCACTACAGGCCCCAAATCTGCAGAGGGGATCGTTGGTTTTCTGGATAAGATCAGCTGCCTGAGTTTGGTGAAATCCTTGTAAAATCCACCTGGAAAATCAGTAATAAACCCTGGATTGCTGGAGCGTACCCTAAAACCAAAATACGTGTAGGGAGTACTCAATGGCCAAGAAAGAGAAACATTGATTTCTTTCAACTCAATTTTGAATTTCCATATTCTATGGCTCACCTCCGAGTTGGGACTTGGAGCAAACTCTTGCACCACTTCAGACTTAGGTGGAACAGAAATCCCGGTCCATGAACCGGGCCCCAAGTACTTTTGGATTGCTAGTTTATTGGGTTGGTTTTGATACAAAGCGTAATTGACGTCTACGTTGCTGGTTATGGCCCGGTCTCGATTGTAATCAAAAGAAAGCCAGAAGTAATCGTTAGTACCAGGATCATTTCCGGTATCTTCCAATACGTCAATCGCTAAATACAGGAAATTGGCGTCATTTTTTGCCATGATGTATCCTCTTGAAAATTTTAAGGATCCAGCATTTTCCCATCCTCCTGAGTTGATGGGAGCTCCTAAATTGATCGGGCTGTTGGCCCAGGTGCTTTTCAACGGAAACGCAAAAAGCAAAGGGGTAGTGATGGAAAAGTTTCTAAGTTTTGCCATGGTTTTTAAGGGTTATAAAAATGTAATAAAAGTGTTTTTTTTGCGCTCTAGCCTAAAAATGAGCGCAGTTTGGCTACAATCCCTTTGCGGGAACCTATTTCATAATGAAATCAAACATTCAGCAAATAGCTGAATCTCAACTAATTATAAATTAATAATAATTGATCAAAAAAAATAATAATATCAAACAAAAAGGCTCCTGATAGAACTATCAGAAGCCTTAATAGAATTTTATAAAGTTTAAATTACTTTGCAGGCAATAATTGGGATTTGACCTCTCCAAAACCTACTCGAATCCCGTCCTTTTCTGCATACCCTTTCATGATGACAGTATCTCCATCTTCCAGGAATGTTCTTTCTTCTCCTGTATCCAATTTCAACGTTTTTTTGCCATTCCAGGACAGTTCCAACAAGGACCCGAAAGAATCCTCCGTAGTTCCGGATATTGTTCCAGATGCCATCAAATCTCCTACATTGATATTACAACCATTGACGGTGTGGTGAGCCAATTGCTGCGCTACATTCCAGTACATGGATTTGAAATTGGACTGACAAACCTTGGTGGCTTTTTTCCCTTCTGGCTGAATCAAAACCTCCAAATTAATATCAAAACTATGTGGAGAATCACACTTTAAATAAGGCAATACTTCGGGGTCTTGAACGGGATTATCCACTCTAAAATGTTCCAACGCCTCTAAGGTGACCACCCAAGGTGACATGGATGAGGCAAAGCTCTTTCCAAGAAACGGCCCTAAGGGCACATATTCCCAGGCCTGGATGTCACGGGCAGACCAATCATTGAATAAGGTAAATCCAAAAATATAATCTTCAGCATCTGCAGTGCTTACCGAATCCCCCAATCTCGTGGATTTCCCAGTGATAAATGCCAATTCCAGTTCAAAATCCATTTTTTTTGATGGAGCAAATCCTGGCGAATCCATGTCAGGAGATTTGAATTGACCTTTGGGACGGTGAATAGGTACCCCAGATGGAATGATACTCGATGCTCTACCATGATAGCCTACCGGCAAGTGTTTCCAATTGGGCAACAAGGCATTTTCAGGATCCCGGAAAATTTTACCAACATTGGTTGCATGCTCCATACTGCTGTAAAAATCTGTATAATCACCGATTTTGACGGGCAATAACATTTCTGCTTCCTTGCGGTTGACCATCACCTTCCCTCTTACCGAATGATCCCTTAGCTTTTCATTGTCCACTAAAAGTAAATCCTGAACCCGCTCTCTAATCTTTTTGGTTTGAACTTTACCAAGAGAAATCAAATCATTTAAAGCCTCATTAAGGAAAATTCCCTCCGGAAGAAACAAGTCCGAAAAAAAACCTTCTTGATCCAAAACGCTTAGGTCAACAATTTTGTCGCCTATGGCAATTCCAGTTCTAGGGCTCAATCTTTTGTTCTTGAACACCCCAAAAGGAAGGTTATAAATGGTAAAATCGGAATTTTTGGGGACTTCCACCCAGGTACTCAAGGTGTTACTCGTAATGTCGCTCATGATTAAAAATCTTTCAAGGGGCAAATTTAGGGTTTATATAGGAAATGAAAAGGAATTAAATTTTTGGCTTGATAATACAAAGCTACCCCATTCAAACATCCAACTGATATTCTTTGTTTTACATAAGCTGAAAAGAATTTTTATTCAAGCCAGCTTTTAGGAAAACCTAATCCAAAACGTATCTAGGAGCTCCATATATTTTAAATCCCAGTCCATGAAGGAATTCCAAAAAACCTACATCCGCCTTTGAAATGATTTCATAAGAAATAATTTTATTCTATATTTGAATCGTGCACGATTTAATCTTTGACGACTAATGAAAACGAACTTATTTCAGAAAATAATGCGCGTCATTCTTGGCGGTTTTATGACCTTGGCGGGAATTGGCCACCTCACCTTCCAACGCGATGAATTTCAAGCCCAGGTCCCAAGATGGTTACCTGACAGTCCTGAATTCATGGATTTTGTAGTGGTCTCTTCAGGAGTAGTAGAAATAGCCTTTGGTCTGGCTATGATATTTCTTTGGAAACATCAAATCAAAGTTGGAATTGCCTTGGCAATATTTTACGTATTGATATTCCCGGGCAATATTTCTCAGTACACCAATGAAATCAGCGCATTTGGTTTAGACACCGATCAAAAAAGATTGATCCGCCTGTTTTTTCAGCCTGTTTTGATTTTATGGGCATTATGGTCAACCGGAGCATTGAAATATTTAATCAACAGAACTAATAAATAGCATGAAATTGAAAACTGTATATGATTTTGAGGCGAATACACTTGCCGGAAAAAAGATCAGTCTTAAAGAATATCAAGGTAAATCACTCGTAATTGTCAATACCGCCAGTCAATGCGGTCTGACTCCCCAATATGAAGGTCTGGAGGAGCTCTATCAAAAATACAAAGATCAAGGCTTGGTTGTTTTAGGATTCCCATGTAACCAGTTCGGAAATCAAGAAAAAGGAAATTCAGAGCAGATTCAGGAATTTTGCCAGGTTAATTATGGCGTGAGTTTTCCGATGTTTGAAAAAATCGAAGTGAATGGTAATAACGCTCATCCCCTTTACAAATTTCTGAAATCTAAGCTATCCGGAGGTCTTTTAGGAAGTAAAATCAAATGGAATTTCACCAAATTTCTAATTGATCAAAATGGGCTTCCTATCAAGCGATATGCCCCTACTACAGTTCCCAAAAAGATGGAAAAAGACATTGAAAAAGTAATAAACCATGGCTAATCCAGCACCGGAGCTTTATTTAGAAAATCAGCTCTGCTTTCCTTTATATGCAGCGTCTCGTCTGACCACCAAAATTTATACCCCATTCTTAGAGGCGTTGGGTATAACCTATCCTCAATACCTGGTTATGCTCACCTTATGGCAATTTCAGGAACAAAGCGTCAAGTCCATTGGAGAACGTTTATTTCTAGAATCCAATACCCTGACCCCGCTTTTGAAGCGATTGGAACAGAAAGACCTTATCCAACGAATACGCTCCAAAACGGACGAACGTACCGTGATGGTTTCATTGACGCAAACAGGAATGAACCTGAAAGAACAAGCCCTGGAGGTACCCAAAAAGATTGTGGAATCATTTCATGACAGCACCATCTCCGAGGAAGAGATTCTTTCCTTTCAAAAAACCCTGTTCAAACTTTTGAATGTCTTAGACAAAAAGGTTTCTGAATAGTATCGTCATAGGAAAAGGATTTATTTGGAATCCCTTGAAAATGAAACTTTATCGAAGCTTCAAGCCTTTTTTAAGAAAGAAATAAAAAAACACCATGAGTAGAGGATTTGTAAAAGAAGAAGATCAGGAAGAAACTCCTTTAGTTCCTCCAAGAGTGGAGCTTCCAAATGGTGTTACCAATTATGTAACCGAAAATGGATTGGCTGAATTACTTTCCGAAAAGGAAGCTTTGTTGGAAGAAAAACCAAACTTCAGGCTACCACTGAACAGGAAAAACGGATCCTTTCCAATTTCATCAATGCTAAAATTCATTTGCTCGATGAACGAATCGCTACTGCAAAGCCGGTAAACCTACGTGAACAACCACAAGATGAAATTCGGTTTGGCGCCACCGTAACGCTCAAAGTGAACAATAGCCCTAAAAAGATGACTTATCAACTTGTAGGAGTAGATGAAGCAGATATTTCCAAAAACAAAATATCTTTTATCTCCCCTATTGCCAAGATTTTAACCGGTAAAAAAGTTGGGGATCAAGCAGTCTTAAAACTTGCAAAGGAAGTTCGATTTTTTGAAATCTTGGCTATCCACTATTCATCTAATTGAAAAAGAACTTTTCCATATTGTTTTTTGGAAGTATACTTCACCCCAAGATGAAAGGCTATTTTTTTCTCCGCCCTGTAATTGATCCACCAATCATGCCGCAAAAATTGGCTTTTTCCCTATATTTGCCCCTCAATTAACTGTCCTTATATGTCTATTGCCAGCAAATACGATCCAGCCTCTGCAGAAGCCAAGTGGTATGCTTACTGGATGGAGCACAAGCTTTTTCTTCGAAAGTAGATCCGAATAAAGAGCCTTACACCATCGTAATCCCTCCACCTAACGTCACAGGGGTATTGCACATGGGGCATATGTTGAATAATACCATTCAGGATGTTCTGATTCGTAGAGCCCGAATGCAAGGAAAAAATGCTTGCTGGGTTCCAGGGACTGACCATGCTTCTATTGCTACTGAAACCAAAGTAGTAAACATGCTCAAAGAACAGGGGATAGATAAAAAATCAATTACCCGTGAGGAATTCTTGAAGCATGCTTGGGAATGGAAAGAAAAATACGGAGGTATCATCCTGGAGCAATTGAAAAAGCTAGGAGCTTCCTGCGATTGGGACCGTACTGCCTTTACCATGGATGAAGGTTTGAGCGATGCAGTATTGACAGTTTTCGTAGACCTCCATAAAAAAGGTAAAATCTACCGTGGGATCCGTATGGTTAACTGGGATCCTCAAGGTAAAACTGCTTTGTCTGATGACGAAGTAATCACCAAAGAAATCCAATCCAAACTCTATTACATTAAGTACCAAATTGAAGGTACTGAAAATGAGTTTTTGACGATTGCTACCACTCGTCCTGAAACCATCATGGCCGATGTAGCCATCTGTGTGAATCCAAATGATACAAGATTTACTCATTTGAAAGGGAAGAAGGCTATTGTTCCTTTGATCAATCGAGCTATTCCTATTATTGAAGATGAGTACGTAGATATGGAATTTGGAACTGGATGCCTAAAAGTAACTCCAGCACACGACATCAATGACTATGAGCTAGGACTCAAGCACAAACTGGAAGTTATCGATATTCTGAATGACGATGGTACTCTCAATGAAAAAGCCCAAATTCTAGTAGGTGAAGATCGATTCAACGCCAGAAAGATGATTGGCAAACTTTTGAAGGAAGTTGATCAGCTGGAAAAGATCGAAGATTATAAATCCAATGTAGGTCATTCTGAAAGGACAGATGCGGTCATTGAGCCAAAGCTATCTATGCAATGGTTCTTGAAAATGGATGAAATCACTAAACCGGCACTGAGCTCCGTCATGGATGATGTCATCAAGCTATATCCTCCAAAATTCAAAAACATGTATCGTTCTTGGATGGAGAATGTTCGTGATTGGTGTATTTCCCGCCAACTTTGGTGGGGACATAGAATCCCTGCATTTTTCCTTCCTAATGGAGAATATGTCGTAGCAAAAACGGCTGAAGAAGCCTTACAGATTGCCAATGAGCAATATGGAGAGAATTACAGCCTAGAGGATCTTAAGCAGGAAGATGATGTTTTGGATACCTGGTTTAGCTCCTGGTTATGGCCTATCTCTGTTTTTGATACGGAAGTTTTTAAAACGGGACAACCCAATGAAGACCTAAAATACTACTATCCTACCAATGACTTGGTCACTGCTCCGGAAATCCTATTTTTCTGGGTAGCAAGAATGATCATTGCAGGATATGAGTACATGGGAGAAAAGCCATTTAAAAACGTTTACCTCACAGGAATTGTACGGGATAAATTGGGGCGAAAAATGTCCAAATCTCTGGGTAACTCACCAGACCCATTGGAATTGATTGCCCAAAATGGTGCCGATGGGGTGAGAACAGGTATGTTATTCTCTTCTCCTGCAGGTAATGACCTTCCATACGATGACAAATTGGTGGAGCAAGGAAGAAACTTTGCCAATAAAATATGGAATGCTTTCAGATTGGTGAAAGGTTGGGAAATCGACCCTAATTTAGATGGATCGGCCAATCGATCTAGCATCCAATGGTTTGAAAACCGCTTCAACCAAGCCTTGGTCGAAATCAATGAGCATTTTGAGAAATTCAGAATTTCAGATGCCTTGATGACTACCTATAAGTTGGTATGGGGAGATTTCTGCTCTTGGTATCTTGAAATGATCAAACCGGAATACCAACATCCAATTGATCAGGAAACCTATGACAAGACTATTTCCTTGTTCGAAGATATCCTGAAGATTCTTCATCCATTTATGCCATTTATTTCCGAAGAACTTTGGCATCAAATCAAGAATAGAACAGTGGAAGAATCATTGATTCTTGCTTCATGGCCAGAAGAAAAAACGTTTGATCTGGAGATTATCCAGGAGGCAAATCAAATTTTTGAGGTCGTTTCACAAGTGAGAAATCTCCGAGCTTCCAAGGGTATGTCCCCAAAAGAGGCCTTGGAATTGACAATTAATACCAAAAATCAAGGTGTTTATCAACGATTTGAATCTGTATTGAATAAACTGGCCAACTTGGCTTCATTAAGCTTTGCCGAGAAAGTGGATAATGCCATCAGCTTTGTTGTAAAATCAGATGAGTGCTTCGTGCCGATGGGAGACTCCATCAATGTAGAAGAGGAGAAAGCGAACATCCAAAAAGAGCTTGACTACACGAAAGGATTCCTGAATTCTGTCATGAAAAAGCTAAGCAATGAGCGATTTGTATCTGGAGCTCCTGCGAAAGTGATCGAAATGGAACGTAAAAAACAGGCTGATGCAGAAGCTAAAATCAAGGCCTTGGAAGACAGCTTAGCCAAATTAGGCTAAATCAAAAATGGCCTCATTATAAAACAATCAATCAAAACCCGAAGTGAAGACTTTGGGTTTTGACTTTTTAGTGAAAGATCAGAAAATCCACAGCTGATCTTTCACCTGCACCTTTTAGGAAAAATTCAAATAGTTTTTACTCAGCCATTTTTCCTCTAAACTGATTTTACACCAACCATTTTCCTCCTCAGAAATAAACACTTCTTCTGATTCCATTAGGTTATCTACCACGGAAAAATTGGTTCCTGGCCCACTTCTGACCCGTAATACATTGGTATTTACAGTTGCTCTTTTTACTTCAATTGTATATTGACCATACACCCAATGGGATTGACTATTGGAGATTTTCAACCACCCATTGGATTCATCATAAATCCGAAGAATAGATCCTAACTGAGCCGCACCTCTATCAGATGCCTTTGGGGCTGAACCTGAGGGTGCCTCTCGAACATTCAATAAGTTTGCAGTCACCACCACATATTTCTGGATTGCTGCGGGAGGCGCAGGGGCCGGTCTTCTCTGAAGGTTTTGGGATACTAAAGGCAAGAAATTCCTAGTGAAATCATCTACCTTATTTCCTCCAAAAAAATTGGTCCCAGGACATGACTTATTATTTCCTGTCCCATTATTCCTCTTTCCAGTATTCAAATCAAACCAATGGTGATAGGTAATGCTGAAACTATTCAATGGCAGTCGAAACTTGTCACAGAGCGCGACAGTCATTCCCACTACCGTTTCTCTTTGCTCGGGAGTCATCTCATCTCCTCCCTTATCAAAATTCCCAAAATGCTCCATGCAAATAGAATCCCGATTTGCTCCATAGATGCAAGCGGGGGTTAATTCAAGTGATCTTCCTGTCACAATGGATCCATCCGGAAAACTGGTAAAATGCTGCCCTATGTCCTGCCAGCCATTGTTTCGGACATGATAGTTTTTCATTGCCGATTGGCGTTCGAAATGATTCGACCCATTGAAATGAATATAGCTAGGACTCCAGGTATGATGTTGCTGTACTGTTAAAATAGTCCTTGCAATCCGCTGCTCTTGAATCCAAGAAACGAACTCTGGCAAACTCATTTTTAAAAATCCATATTTTGATTCCATGAATCTTCTGGTTAAATGTTAAAAATTTGATTTCCATTTAATTTAACCAGAAAAATCCAATCCCTATCCAAGAATATCTTTAAAGCTCTTTAATTCTTAAATCTCTAAAAAGCACCCCTTGTCCTTCACTTTGTAATCCAATAAATCCTTCGGTAAGTAGTTGACCATTTACCTTCATTTTAGGATCAAATCTATTGGCAGTCCCTCCTCCTATTTGGGGCTTCGTGTATTGTAAAACTGTATCTCCATTGACCAAATGAATCACCAAAGAATCCGCAAAGACAATTAAGTCTGCTCTGACCCATTCATCCCATTGAAAGGTTGGTGAAGTGGAATTGATGCAATGTCTAGGATCTTTCTTTCCTTCAAAATAAACATCTGTCCCTGGAGAACACATATTACCTGTGGGTCTTGGCACTCCCTCTTCTTCCTCTGCTAGCATCTGCCATTCTACAGAAATGGGCCAATCCTGCTCTTTTAAGATTGTCGAAGGAGCCTGAGAGTGGAACATTACTCCACTGTTTCTATATGTGTAGCTTGCAGCATCTTCTAACCACTGGTCAGTAAATCGGTATTCCCAAGTCATATGAAAGGAGGAAAAAGGTTTTTCGTAAAAGAGATGACCATAACGATCATCAAAACCTTCCTTATAATCATCATAATTCACTTCAATCGTTCCATCTACCACTCTAAAAGTATTGGCGTAGTTCTCCCCCGTTTCATGATGTTGAATCTTAGGAATCCAGCCTTCTAGGTCTTTTCCATTGAACATTTGAATCCATTCAGGTTTGACTCCATTCTGTATTTCCTCTCTTTCTTCAGCTTTGTTTTGGGCACATGAAAAAAGCACTGAACTCAACAGTGAAAAACATAAAATATTCTTGATCATAAAGCTTTTGGTCATTGAAAGTGGAAGATATGGAAATCTACTAAAATCTATAGCCCAGAATTTATAATAGGTTTAGGAAAGCTTTTTTGGCAGGCCGCATATTTTTTTGAGGTGATAAATTGAAAAGCTTCCTTTTTTATCACTGCCTCCACAGAATGAGGTTTCCCCATTAATTCTCCATCAATTTGAAACTCCACATTCTCAGGATTTTCAATCACACAGGACTCGCAGCGAAAAACTCTTGAGGAGTCCTGTTCCTCTAAGTCTCCTTTAAACATAGCCATGGTCATACGAATATAGTCTTTGGCTGATTCCGGATTTAAGGCAATTATTTCAAACTTCCCATCATCCATTTTCCCTTTGCAATTGATCAAAGCTCCTGTTCCATATTGATCTCCATTGGCTATGACAAGCATTTTTGCGGAAACCTCCTTGGTATCGCCGTTGATATTCAATCGAAATAATTTAGGCTCTGTAGAAAAAATCTCGGAAACCGAACTGGTAATATAGGCCAGCATTCCTCTACCATCAGTGGATTCAAACTTTTTGACCAAGTTAGCATTAAAACCAAAATCAGCTAAGTGCAGGCATAGCTCTCCATTAATATGAATCGCATCGATGTGGTGAACCTGGAAAGTTCTTACTGCCTCCCATGCATCCTCAATGGTGTTGATGCCCATACACTTGGCAAGCCCGTTGGCAGAGCCTAATGGAACAATACACAGAGTGGTACTCATTTCCTGTAAAGCCTTGGCAGCTAATTTTACTGTACCATCTCCTCCTCCAACTAATACCAAATCTGGATAAAGACGGTCATATTCCATTTTGATTTTTTCTGCATCTCCCTGTCCTGTAGTCTCAAAAATATGAGTATCATATTGGGGAAGTTTAACCTGCACCATTTCTACCAAATCCTCTACCGTCAAACCATTCTCCCCAGAAATGGGGTTAAAAACAAATAGACATACTTTTCTCATTACATATTCTGTTAAATAAATTGATTTTGTTTCGCTAATTCCAAGGCCTCTTTTGAAGTTTTGAAAAAGAAAAAGTTTTCTAAAGACACTTGGGATTCAAGTTTCTGTTTTCTTTCAGGGTCCAACTCATTGACTAGACGTATAAACACAGCAGTGACCCTACCCGGAAATTTCTTGATGATTTCAGTGTAGATTTCCGGATCTTCCTGACCACTGTCGCCTACTAAAATGAAGTGCATATCAGGAAAAAACCTAAATAGAAACTCAATCTTATCCTTTTTATGATCGTGATTTCCATGTCCGGATTTCCAAATATTCCTAAGATTTAGATGTTTGTCTTTCAATAAGGTGGGGCCCATTGGGATATGTCGATATCGCATAAAATCCCGTATAAGGTCATAAATCGACCAATCACTGCTGGACACGTAGAAGATGGGATCCTCTTTGTGGCGCGTAAGTTCCTTATAAAACTCCGACACCCCTGGCAAGGGTCTTCTTGTATAGGCATTTTTAGAGATGGAGAGCCAAAACTTCTTTCCTATATCTGTGGAATGGGAAATCAGAACTGTATCATCAATATCTGAAATCACCCCCTGCCGTTCATTAAACCTCTGAACTTCTCTTGTTACCCACGTGGAGTTAATTTTTTCCACCGGTTCTAGAACCTTAAAATTCACATGTTCCAATCTGTCGGCAGAATAGGGATTTTTTACCTCAATTTGCTTCTCAAAAACCCCTTCTTCATCTGTTCTGACTTGAAATTTTTGATCATGTAAATGAATCTCCACCAATGCATTAGGGATAGACTTGACAGCATATCTCCTGATAGAGGCAATGATATTTTTCAGCCAAGAATTCCTCGAAGTGGGCCTTTTTGCTTATAGGAGGTAATTACCCTTCCCTTTACAAAGACGGCATCCTCATTTCCAAAGGAAAGAAAAGGCTCCACCTTTACTTTTTCCTTCGAGTGGACCTCTTTCTGAACGATTGTTACTGAATTCATACCTACTGTAAATGCAAAAAAGAGGCCTCAGAATCTGAATCAGTAGGTTTGAAGGAGGTTGCCAAAAAAAAATCCATCCCGATTTCTCGAAATGGCTTGCCATCAAGTTTAGTTTATTAATGTTTCCAATCGTACTGATCTACTTGCTCCAAACAGGCGGTTAACAAGGAAATAGAATCCGCTATGTCTTGCTTATGGGCCATTTCAATCACTTGGTGAAGGTGTCTGGTAGGAATGGAGATGGCGCCTGCAATCGCCCCATGTTTCCCCATTCGCTGAACTCCAGCTGTATCTGTTCCTCCTGCAGTTAAGATCTCAGGCTGCCAAGTAATGGATTGTTTGTTAGCGGTTTGCTTCATGAATTCCACCATTCTGTAGTCACAAATTGTTGAAGCATCCATGATTTTTATTGCGGTCCCTTTTCCTAGCTCTGTCACTTTCTCATGAGCTTGAGCTCCCGGCACATCAAACGCAATGGTCGTATCTAATGCGATCCCGAAATCAGGATTGATTCCATGTGCGGCTACATTGGCACCCCGGATACCCACTTCTTCCTGCACCGTAAAAGTCGCGTAAACGTCATAGGCGGGATTCTCCAATTTTTTCAAGGTCTCAATCAAGATAAATACGGCCACTCTATTATCAATGGATTTACAATTCACACAATCACCCATTTCAATTAATTCTCGGTCCCTGGTCACAGGATCCCCTATTGAAATCACTTTTTCCACCTCTGATTTAGGCATCCCCAGGTCAATGAAAAAATCTGTCGTTTTTGGAAGCTTGGTTCTCTCCTCCTGAGACATCACATGAATTGGCTTACTTCCCATAACACCTACCAAATCTTCCTTTCCATGTACGATCACCCGCTGAGCCGTCAAGGTTTTTGGATCAAAACCACCCAATGTATGGAATCTTAAAAATCCATTGTCATCGATATGTGTCACTATAAATCCAATCTCATCCATGTGGGCAGCCACCATTACCTTTTTTGATCCGGGTTTCTTTTCCCTTTCTTGATGGCGATCACATTTCCTAGGTTATCTACCTTTACTTCATCTGAAAGTGGTGTTACTAGGTTTATCACCAAGTCCCTTACTCGTTTTTCGAAACCCGGTGCGCCGGCGATTTCACAAATTTCTTTTAAAAGAGATACGTTTATGTCCATTTCGGTAAATCTATTTTGTTTTAAAACACTAATTTATTGATCGCTTAGATTATAAAGAAAAAGGCACAAGGAATATTCCCTGTGCCCATCAATATTTTTATCAATTCTTTTATTGAATTAATAAGCTCTTACTGTCTTACCTTCCATATAGTTGGCAAATGATCTATTTACCACTCTAGTACCCCCGGTAGTTGGGTAATTCCCAGTGAAATACCAGTCTCCGGTATGTTTTGGAATACACTTATGAAGGTTCTCCACCGTTTGGAAAATCACTTTTACTTCAGCTTTGATATTGTCTCCAGCCACAATCTGGGCTACTTTATCAGAAATCTCCTCATCAGTAAAGGAGCTATAAACATCCTTTACAAAGTTTTCATAGGAGTTAGGCTCATTTAAGCAGGATTCATGGATTCGATCCAACACAGACTCCATTCCTCTCTCTTTCAATAATGCCAATGCTGCTCTGAAAGCTATAAATTCCTTCATTCTTGACATATCGATACCATAACAATCAGGGAATCTGATTTGAGGAGCTGAAGATACGATGATGATTCTTTTTGGATTTAATTTGTCCAAGGTGGTCAAAATACTCTTCTCCAAAGTAGTACCTCTTACAATACTATCATCAATCACTACTAAGGAATCAATGCCTGATTTCACAACCTCATAGGTAGTATCATAAACATTTGCCACCATGGTGTCACGATCATCATCATTGGTAATGAATGTCCTTAACTTCACGTCCTTACTTACCAATTTTTCCACTCTTGGGCGGAAATTAAGCAATTCATCGAGCTCCCCCATATGTGGTTTTCCATCCAGAAACACCTCACGCCTTTTGGCACTCAGATAATCTTCTAAACCTTCAATCATCCCCAAGAAGGCTGTTTCAGCTGTATTTGGGATATAGGAAAACACGGTGTTTTTAAGATCGAAATCGATGGCTTTCAAGATCTGTGGAATCAAAGCTTTCCCCAAGTCTTTCCGCTCTTGGTAGATGGCCGGATCTGTTCCTCTCGAGAAGTAAATCCGTTCAAAACTACATGATTTCTTTTCTCTGGCAGGAAGGATTTCAGATTCCGCATAAGACCCGTCTTTGTTGATCACTAAGGCATGTCCTGGCTTGATCTCTTGGATTGCATTAAAATCAATATTGAAAGCAGATTTGATCGCTGGTTTTTCAGAAGCTACTACTACCACTTCCTCATCCGCATAATAATAAGCAGGACGAATTCCAGAAGGATCTCGAACCACAAAAGAGGAGCCATTTCCTATCATTCCGGCCATGGTATATCCTCCGTCAAAGTCTCTACAAGATCTTCTTAAAATCCTAGCTACATCCAATTCATTTTCAATTACATGCGTGATCTGCTCATTGGAATATTGATGCTTATATTTATCGAAGATACGTTGGTTTTCCTCGTCAAGGAAATGACCAATTTTCTCCATTACGGTTACTGTATCCGTCTTTTCTTTTGGGTGCTGTCCAAGCTGAACCAGCTTGCTAAACAACTCCTCCACATTCGTCATGTTGAAGTTACCGGCCATCACTAGGTTACGGCTTCTCCAGTTATTTTGCTTTAAGAATGGATGGCAGGTTTCAATACTGTTTTCGCCATGTGTTCCATAACGAAGATGTCCCAACCAAACTTCGCCTGTAAAGGCAATGTTTTCTTTCAACCAATCCGCATCGGTTAAGGCATCATGCCCTCCTAACTTTTTGGCTTTCTTGTACTTCTTGTTGATTTTGTCAAAAATATAATTGACTGCTGAAGGCTCAATCGAACGATACCTACTAATATACCTCGTTCCGGGGTCCGTGCCAATCTTGATGTTGGCGACACCTGCGCCATCTTGGCCTCGATTGATTTGCTTTTGCATTAAGACATAAAGCCTGTTTGCTGCGTAGGCTGCTGTTCCGTACTTATCGATGTAGTATTGAACAGGTTTGCGTAGCCTTATCATTGCTATGCCGCATTCGTGTTTGATGGCGTCACTCATGGATTCTGGCGAATGTTATTTTTGATGATTCAAAGTTACTAGTTTTTAAAAGAATTTTTCTTCAAAAAAGTTCTATTTCATGATTTTAAATTTTGTGAATAGCCCTTTTTCTTACAAAACGCCGAATAAGCAGAAATAGCCGCGATTCAAGTGGAATATTTTGGTTCATTAAGAACAAACTGAGGGACTTTTCCCCAAAATTATTTTTGATCTATCTCAAAAAAGTTGCTTTACGAGAATTTTAAGCGGTTGGCACACCCTTCGCAACTACCAATGACAGTTCGATAATGACCATTACGAATGAAGGAGTCCGGACTCCAACTAGTTAACTAATATTTAACTAACCCAAATAACATGATGAAAACTCTGATTTTAGTGTCTGCAATGTTATTTACTGGAGTTGCACTGGCTTCTCCACCAATTGCCCTGGAAAAAATAAACCCAACTACAGTTTCGATCCGACAAGATAAAATGAAAATCGAAGCTGAATCATTGCCTAAGGCAGTGAAAAACTCCATCGCTGAGGATGATTTGGTCAAATCTTTGCCTATTGATAAAGCATTCCAACTCACCCAGCTCGATGGAACCTTCCTCTTTGAGGTCAAATTTGATGATGGTACTGATGAACAGATAACCAAAAAATATGATCAAGAGGGAAATGAAATAAAAGGCTAGTTGTTCAATCTCCCTATATTAAAAAGGCATCGTGCACTTTGCTCGATGCTTTTTTCGTAATTTCGCAATATTCAATGATAATGATTTCATGAAGCAGATCTTATTAGTCGAAGACGACCTGACTTACTCAAGAATAGTTAAAACCTTTTTGGAGAAAAATGGGTACGCTGTTCAAACCTGCATCAAAGTAAAAGATGCTCAGCAGATCATGAGTTCCAATAGTTTTGATTTGATCATTGCTGATTTCCGCTTACCTGATGGTACAGGTATGGAATTACTCCAATGGACCAAATCAAAATTCCCGCAGACTCAGGTCATCCTCATCACCCACTATTCAGACATTCGGATTGCCATCAAAGCTATGAAGCTTGGGGCATTTGAATATATCACCAAGCCAATCAACCCAGACGAATTGTTGGCAACCGTGAAAGAGTCTCTCTCTGTAAAAGGGAACGAAGCCCCAAGAACTTCCTCCACTCCTCAAAAAAGTGCAGAACCAAAGGTATCCAAGGGAAGCTATGTTATTGGAAGTTCCTCAGAGGCAAAAAAATTGGAAAAGCACATCCAATTGGTCGCTCCAACAGATTTAAGCGTATTGGTTTTGGGTGAAACTGGAACTGGTAAAGAGTTTGTTTCTCGAAGAATTCATGAGCTTTCCACCAGAAAAGACGGACCTTTCATCGCGATCGATTGTGGAGCCTTACCAAGAGAGCTTGCAGGAAGTGAATTGTTTGGCCACGTAAAAGGTGCTTTTACAGGGGCTTTAGAACATAAAACGGGACATTTTGAGTCTGCAAATGGAGGAACCATCTTCCTGGATGAAATAGGAAACTTAAGCTATGAAGTTCAGATCCAGTTATTACGTGCCATTCAAGAAAGAACCATCCGTAAAATCGGAGGCAATAAGGAAATCCAAATAGATGTGCGAATTATTGCCGCAACCAATGACAACCTGATTCTACAATCCGGGGATGGACATTTTAGAGAAGACTTATATCATAGACTGAATGAATTTACACTTCAAGCGATCCCTCTAAGAAGAAGAAAAGAAGATTTAGAGGATTTCTCTCAGCAATTCTTAGAAGAAAGTAATGCCCGACTCAACAAATCTGTCAGTGGGTTCACTCCTGAAGTTTGGGAGATTTTCTTAGCTTATGATTGGCCTGGAAACTTAAGAGAATTAAGAAATATCATCAAAAGAGCCGTGTTGCTTACTGCGGGGGGATTAGTGGAAAAAGATGCGCTTCCTGCTGACTTGTACGAACCATCACTCCAACCTACGTCCACTTCCATGATGGGTGGAGCCTCCTCCATGGGAAATGAATTACCCTCACCCAAAGATTACAAATCCAAGTGGATTGAACAGGAAAAGGAGTTGATCCAAAAAGTCCTCAACGATACGAAATTCAATAAATCCAAAACTGCCAGAATTCTGAACATGGACCGAAAGACCTTGTACAGTAAAATGGAAAAGTACGGATTGGATTAAGCTATAAACAAACTTATTTAAGAGTAGCTCTCTGGGGCATAAACCAGATCTGAGAGAGCTGCTAATAGGTTTTTCACCTCTATATCCAAGAGATTAAGCACATCTTCCATTCCATTATGGGTGCCCAGTTTAAGGCTATTTTCAACCTTTCTTGCCAATTCCCCACTTGGGCTTTTTATTTGTCCAAGCCTACTTCCCAATTGATGACATATTTCCAAAACCTGATCCCAACGATCATTTAGCCTTGCCTTCTTCAGCTTGGTCATGTCATTTTGAGTATCCTTGATTAAATCCTTCAAGATATCCATCAAGAGATCCTCATCTCCCATGCAGAACCTTCTCATATCCTTCAGATCAAAATGATCATGTTTATCGGCATTCGGTTCTGGATTGATTGGCTGCCCTTTGGTGGCCCGGTCTGGGAATACTCTACTTAAACAAGCCACCAATGCTCTTTCTTGGAATGGTTTGAATAAGAGCTCATTGAAACCCTCCCTCATCATTTTTTCCTTTTCCTCCACAAAAACATTGGCGGTCATGGCCAAAATCGGCAGGGTTTTATAGGAAGCGATTGATCTTAAGGATTTCACGACATCAAATCCGAAAATTCTGGCATCTGAATATCAATGATCGCCAAATCAATATCAATCTCTTCAAATTCATCTCTAAAAGTGGCTCCTCCAGGATAGGCGATGACATTGGCACCAAAGTAGGAAAAGATGGTCTCCAAATACCGAAGCCCCACTTTATCATCATCAACCAATAATACATTTTTCCCTTCCAAGTCAATGTAATTGAGTTCTTCCTGGTCAACTTCAGGTTCTTGAGCTGGGGTAGTTTCCATTGGCAAAGAGATCTTGATATTGGTTCCAACTCCCTCTTCACTCTGGGTATCAATTTCACCATTCATCAGCATTACCAATCGATGTACAATTGCTAATCCAAGTCCTGTACCTCCAAATTTTCTGGAAATCGAGTTATCAGCCTGATCAAACTCTAAGAATACTTTTTCCAGCACCTCTTTACTCATCCCTATCCCAGTGTCCCTAATCTCCACAACTAGCTGATTTTCCGACCATTCTACAGCCACATGAATCGAACCTTCTTGAGTAAACTTAAAAGCATTTGACAAGAGGTTATTCAAGATTTGCTTCAATCGAAGTTGATCTCCCTCCAACCATTTGTCCTCAGGAAGCTTTAAGGACCAATAAAAGCCAAGCTTTTTCTCAGTAGCTTGAAGTTCATAGAATTTCTGAAGAGCACTAAATAATCTTACTGGATCAAAAGCGGTGTATTCCAATTTTAATTTTCCTGCTTCTAGTTTAGAGAAATCGAGGACATCGTCTACAATTTCCATCAATGTCTGAGAAGCAAAACCGATCATTCTCAAATAAGACTGCTGGGCGGAATCTAATTCTGATTTTTCCAAAACAGATTGATATCCTTGGATCACATGCAAGGGATTGCGAATCTCATGGCTCATATTTGCCAAAAATTCCTGCTTGGATTTAGCCAACTGTTCTGCTTTTTGTTGGGAAATGAGTAGGTTCTCTTGGTACTTTCTATTGAGTCGAATCTCTTTCAATATCGAATACACCAATAAAGCTGAAGCCAACACTGCCAGAACTACCACTAACACTAAGAAATAAGTCACATCATTGGCGAGCCCATAAGCAGCATTGTTCTGGTCGTTGGATTCTTCGATCGTTCTTCTTTGTAGGGTGACCAGCAATTCCTGAATGGTCCCGACAATCTCACTTTGCTTTTGGGAAAGATCTGCCTCGAGCGTGGCCAATTTTTGTCTTTGGTAAGATTCTTCTCTATAAATCCTGCTAATTACCCCTTTAATATTGTAAAGGATGCTATCAATGGTAAATGGTTGGGTGGAATTGGTGCGGGTATTCTGCTTTTGAAGATTTCGAAGGTAGTTTACCAATTTATCTTCCTCTCGGGAGATTTCCTCCGGCGATACCCTACCTACCTGCAACTCCTGATTTTTAGGAAGTTCTTGTCGGGTGGCATTTTGCTGTTCCAATTCATCCAAGATAATATCTCTTGGACGAAGGGTGATCAAGGGTTCTGTCTCAGCATCAGCTGCTCTCCTCCGAATACCCAATTCTACCTTACGAAGTGCTTCCTGGGTAAAATTCCGATTAGCTAGGTTCTTTTTTACCTCATATAGGTCTTTGTATCCTGCTACCAAGGCAATTAAATTTTCTCGGATACTCCTGATATTGGATTCCTCCAAAGTATCTGAAGCCCACTCATTTAACTGAATTAGTTTGGCATTAAGGGAATTCATGGTAGAGTCCTTTACTCTAAAATCCCCCCTTGATCTACCTGTTCGATTTGGGTAATCTGAAAAATCTCTGACTGCAATTCACTTAGTAAATTCAGTTTCTGATTAGGTTGAGCTAATTCTGCCACTGTATCTACCAGACGGTGAAGGGTATAATAAGTCAGTCCTGCCACACCTATCAAAAAGATGGCAGCAAAGAAAAATCCGATCACGACTTTTCTAGCGGTCTTGGAAGGAGGATTGACTTTTTCATTCTACCCTCCAAAATTACCAATAATTATTCCAAGTATTTAAAATTTGAGCATTGTATATCCCTGAGGGACATAGGTAGTAAGAGTAGTCAAGGCAGAATGCGCTATTTCTATCCCTGGCCAAATATCCTTTTTGGTAAGCCCTCGGGCTCTCATCGACTGCCCGCATACATAGAATTCTACGCCTGCATCCTTTAATGCTTGGTATACTTTCAGATTAGGATTATCTACCTCGTATCGGGACTGATAGTTTTCATCTGTAGTAGCAGTAAAGATTGCACCTCCATGAATCACAACTTTCACATGCATCTGCTCTTGCTTCACTCCTGCCAAACCATGTAGGTTCATTAAACGAGCGATATTATCCACCCATCTGCTGATTTCTTTGGGGTTATCCGCCCCAGTTGATAAGTCCACGATGATTTTGTAATCCAAACTTGGATCAGGACGTTCTGTCGCATCTGGAACTTCATAAATCCCTCCAAAACCTTTGACTAAAGGAAATTGTGCTTCGGATTGGGCAAATGAAACTTGGGTAATAAGCAAAAGTGCAGCAGAGAAAAGAGCTGCTCTCAATAGTTGATTCATAGGAAATTTTATTAGCCCGAAAAAGTAGGGATTTTATTGGGGAAATGGGTGGCCATTGGTGGAAATTTCTACTTAAGATTTCTAGATGAGAGTTTCTCTATTTGAATTAATAGCCTCCCGCAAAGGCGCGAAGCCATAAAGGAGTTTATTGAGTAATGATCAAAATAAATGAAATGCGTGTTTATCAACCTAATAAAAAAATGGAGAAGTAAAACTCGACAAGTCCGATTTGGATTTCTTCAAAACTGCAATCAAAAACTGCCGTACCGTCACAGACTTGGTACTCGGCAAGGAATTTTCTGAAATGGAGAAACAAACAAATAAAGTAGCTTAAGGCTGCTTTTATTTATCTAATAAAGAAAGACCGTGATGGTATAAAATAAAAGCTTCTACCGTTAATCTATGAGATAATTTTATTCCTTCAATAATATCTGCAATAGCTCCAATACTTAAATTTTTGTTTCTATTAGCGGATCTAATCTCTTTGATAATATTAAGATCAATTTCCTGTACTGCTAATTCCAAGTTTATTAAATTCCAGACCAGCTGAATATTATCTTTCTTGAATATAGAATTAAAGGTGCTATTGGATATGAACATTTCTTGCAGTAGAATGAACCGGTCAACCCACATTCCATTCCCTTTTTTAAACTGATCCACCAAATCTTTAAAGCTAACTAAATCAAGATAATTGGCTTTATTGACTATTTGAATTAGTCTCATAAATTGATCTGAATCAATCTTTTTCCTAGCATATTGAACACCTAATTTACCACATAGTCTAGCCTTCTTTTTATCATTTAATTGTGAAATATAATAGAATAACCGTTCTGTAAAATCTTCGTCATTATTTTGAATCATTAAAGAAAACTCACTTCTTTCATTTTGATTAAGACTCTCAAATTCCTTGAAAAAATAAGCCAATTGTTTTAATTCAACTCTCGTTTTCCAGTCCTTAAGGCCATCTATGAATGGCTTTAAAAGAGAGTACCCAGGTAAACCGGTGAATGTAGTAGTAATTAAGTCAACCCCAGCACCAAGTGTTTCCTCAGTACTTTTGATTAGTTTATTGGCAGATTCTCCTAAGGAATTTGAATCAATAAAATCTCCAAGCTCATTGTTTGTCATTTTATTCTAAAAATTTCCAATCCGTAAAAGATAGTCCGTTTTCAACTAAAAAAGAAATACACTTCAGTCTTTGGAAAATGAGATTGCCACGCTACACAAGCTCCGCTCGCAATGACGATCCAAACTGAATACTGCCAACCTTCCTTTTTAGGCAAACTGAACACTGCTACTGATCACTTCCAAATTCCTAACCTATATCCTCCATTCTACGGCCACCCCCTAAGCGTAGTTTGTAACTACGCTTTAATATTCAAAGGATTTGGAATCCTAAAAAACCTTGACAAACTCATGCTTACGGAATAAGCATAGTCCAGAAAACTTGCATTAGTACGGTCACTGCGGGCCTGTCTGCTGATAGGCAAGGTGACTCAAAAACCCACTTAGCAATCCAGGCTTTATAAAATGAGATTGCCACGCTCCGCAAGCTCCGCTCGCAATGACGATCCAAACTGAATACTTCCAACCTACTTTCGATAGGTAAGCTGACCACCTACCTTCAGTAGGCAGACTGGCCACTGCTACTGATCACTTCCGATTGCCTTTCCCAAACTATATCCTCCATCCTACGACAACTTGAAGTTAATTAATGGAGAGTTCTCCCTTTTGTCGAAATGACTTAAAAAAACTTTGCGGCTTTGCCTGTTTGCGGGAGAATTACTTTTAAAAATGAGACTGCTTAGTCCTTTGGCCTCGCAGTGACGTTACCACCTTTTTTCAGCATAATCTGCAGCTTTGCGTTAAAAAAAATGGCTTTCCCTTTTTGAATGGCAAAAACCTTCGAGGTTTTGTAAACCTTAAAGGTTGGATACAAAAAAAGCTACCGAAATAATTCGGAAGCTTTCGTGCGCACGAGAGGATCCGAACCTCCACACAACTTAATGCACCACCCCCTCAAGATGGCGTGTCTACCAGTTTCACCACGTGCGCGATTAGGGTCAGCAAAAGTAGAAATGTTGCCCATTCGAAGCAACCCCTTTCCTCAAGCTTTTCCAATTATTTTTATCGTTTACCCGTAAACTTTCTTCTCGGCTGCCAATAAGGTATTGTAAAGCAAAGAAGCAATGGTCATCGGGCCGACCCCTCCAGGAACTGGAGTAATGGCGGAAGCGATCTCGGATACCTCATCAAACTTCACATCTCCTACCAACCTGAATCCTGATTTCTTGCTGCTATCTTCAATTCTATGGATTCCCACGTCAATGACTACTGCCCCTGGCTTTACCATTTCTGCAGTAACAAAATGAGGCTTTCCTAAGGCAACGATCAAGATATCGGCAGATTTAGCAATCTCTTCTAGATTCTTGGTGCGGCTGTGAGTCAACGTGACAGTGGCATTGCCAGGGTATCCGTTTCTAGCCATCAAAATACTCATAGGGCTACCTACAATATGGCTTCTTCCGATCACTACACAATGCTTACCGGAAGTCTCAATCTCATATCTTTTCAATAACTCAATAATCCCATAAGGAGTAGCTGCTACATAAGCAGGCCAGTTCAACGCCATTCTACCTACGTTGGCTGGTGTAAACCCATCTACATCTTTCTCAGGTTTGATTTTATCAGTCACCTTCTCCACAGAAATGTGTTTCGGCAAAGGCAATTGTACTATCAATCCATCAATGGATGGGTTTTCATTGATATCCTCCACTACTTTCAAAAGTTCTTCTTCAGACACTGTGTCTTCCAAGCGAACCAGAGTAGAATCGAAACCACACTCTTCACAAGCTTTTACTTTCGCTCCTACATAGGTTTGGCTAGCGCCATCATTTCCTACCAGGATCGCAGCCAAATGAGGGGTCTTTCCTCCCTCGGCCTTGATTTCACTTACGCGAGCAGCAATTTCAAATTTGATTTCGGAAGATGTTTTTTTACCGTCTATTAAGATCATATGAATTTATGAATTTCGATTGGGGTCAAATTAAGTACAAAATGCGAAGTACGAAGTACGGGCATCTTGTTAATATTAACCTTTTATTTTTAACCGAGCAGTTTTAAGGCTTGCCACAACAATAGCAACTAGCTCATTTGATTCCTTAATTAATCTTTCTATTTCTGGTTTCAGTTCCAGTTTTGAATTTATTTTCTCTAAAATCTCTAGAAAAACTGGCTCTCATCAGCTTCTTCTTCAACAATTTTAAGCTTATATATAAAATCAGCATTCGATTTTGCTCTCATTGCAGCTCTATAATTTGCGGCAACTGAACTCGAGCTACGAAGAAGCTGATTCACATAATTATTAAACTCTCTGGTTTGCGGTAATTTCGAACATGTATACCAAACATCAATGGCAAACTTCTTTGTTCGGTCTTTCAAGTCTTGACTCATTGAAAAAAAATATTTGAACTAAAATAATAATTCAATATTTCTATTCCAATTAATCCTTACTCTGGCACAACTCGCATTTCTCCCTTCGTACTTCTAATCTAGTATCAGATTTTCGTCCTTCGTACTTCCTAATCTAATTTCAATACCGCCATAAACGCTTCCTGAGGCACCTCAACGTTTCCGACTTGCCTCATTCGCTTTTTACCTTTCTTCTGCTTTTCCAACAATTTACGCTTACGGGAAATATCACCACCATAACACTTCGCCAATACGTTTTTACGTAATGCCTTGACCGTTTCTCTAGCAATGATCTTGGTTCCAATAGCTGCCTGAATCGCAATCTCAAACATTTGCCTTGGCACCAATTCTTTCAACTTCTCGCAAAGTCTCTTTCCCCACTCATAAGCTTTATCTCTATGAACAACCGCAGATAGCGCATCTACAGGCTCTCCATTCAACATCACATCCAATCTTACCATGTGAGAAACCTTATAGCCAATCAATTCATAATCCAAAGAGGCATATCCTCTAGAGATGGTTTTTAATTTATCAAAGAAATCGAAGACAATCTCTGCCAAAGGCATATCGAATGTCAATTCCACTCGATCTGCTGTCAAATAAACTTGGTTTTTGATCTGGCCTCGCTTCTCCATACAAAGAGTAATCACGGACCCCACATATTCGGAGGCGGTAATAATCGAAGCTTTCACATAAGGCTCCTCGATATGCTTCATCCTGGTTGGATCTGGCATATCAGAAGGTGCATTGATTAATTTGTAGGAATCATCGGTCATCAAAGCTTTGAATTGCACAGATGGAACCGTCGTAATCACGGTCATATCAAATTCACGCTCCAATCGTTCCTGGATGATCTCCATATGAAGCATTCCCAGGAATCCACAACGGAATCCAAAGCCCAATGCAGCAGAAGTTTCAGGTTCCCAAACCAAAGAAGCATCATTGAGTTGAAGCTTTTCCATGGAAGCTCTGAGTTCTTCATAATCAGTCGTATCTACAGGATAAATACCTGCAAACACCATGGGCTTCACATTCTCAAACCCTTGGATTGCTTTTTCACAAGGTCTTTTGATGTGTGTAATGGTATCCCCTACCTTAATCTCTTTTGCCACTTTTACCCCTGAGATCAAGTAACCTACGTTACCTGCACTCATGGTTTGCTGTGGTATTTGATTCAAACCTAAGATTCCGATTTCATCCGCCTCATATTCTCTGCCTGTATTCACAAATTTGATTTTATCTCCTTTGGAGAAAGTACCATTGAAAATTCGGAAGATTACTTCAACGCCTCGGAAAGGATTGTATACTGAGTCAAAGATCATGGCCTGTAAAGGCGCTTCTGGATCTCCTTTAGGTGCAGGAATTCTCGTTACTACTGCTTTGAGGATATCATCTATCCCAATCCCGGTTTTTCCAGATGCCAGAATGATATCTTCTCGGTCACAACCTATCAAATCAATCACCTCATCCGCTACTGCCTCGGGATCTGCTCCTGGAAGGTCAATTTTATTCAGAACTGGGATGATCTCCAGATCATGTCCCAATGCCAAATACAAATTGGAAATTGTTTGGGCTTCGATCCCTTGTGAAGCATCCACAATCAACAGGGCTCCTTCGCAAGCTGCTATGGAACGGGAAACCTCGTAGGAAAAATCCACATGGCCCGGAGTATCAATCAGGTTGAGTGTATACACTTCTCCTTCATGAGTATATCTCATTTGAATCGCATGAGACTTAATGGTAATCCCTCGCTCACGCTCCAAATCCATGTTGTCCAACAACTGATTCTGCATATCCCGATCTGCTACCGTCTGGGTTTCCTGCAGTAATCTATCCGCCAGTGTACTCTTCCCATGATCAATATGGGCGATGATACAGAAATTTCTAATTTTTTGCATATCCATTCTGGGGGCAAAAGTAGTAAAAAATAGGCTTATCGCTTTTATTTTTATTGCTTTCTTAAAAGCTTACTTATTAAAGTCCTTCACTTTAAAAATGTTAAAACAACTTACTCAGGATGAGGAAGTAAATGGATAGAAACTGATAAGTATTGGAATTCACCCCGACTTTTAGGGAAAATATGAGGAAATATTCCCCAATAATCAGCAAAAATTACCCACTTTTTTAGTATTTTATTTACACTACTCCCTGAAAATCAGCTATTAGGCTCTCGCACGTACCTTAATAGGCCGTGGTATGATTATTTCTAAACCCATAGCAAAACCAACTGTTAACAGGACATAGACTACCTATTAGACATGAACTATTTATCTATCAACACATACAGGCTTAAATCTTTCGCCGTCATCCTTGGCTGTCTTACAGCAAGTTTCGGGTTTTACGGTTGCGAGGAAACTGAGGTAAAGAGGAAGGAATCCCTTTACCTGTACTTACCTTGAAAGAAGAGCCAGCAGCTATTTCCTATAAATATCTAGGTTCCATTGAGGGAGTTGAAAATGTTCAAATAAGACCTCAAGTTGAAGGAATATTGGAAGAAATCTACGTGGATGAAGGCCAATACGTCAATAAAGGAGATGCATTGTTCAAAATCAATAGTCAACCATATATGGAGGACTTAAAAAATGCACTTGCCAATGTTGAGCTTGAAAAAGCAAGACTACGGAAAGCAAAAACCGAAATTGACAGATTACGTCCACTAATCGAAAATGAAGTAATCTCAGAAGTACGAATGGAGACTACTATTGCTGATTATGAGGTAGCGCAATCTTCCTTGGCGAAAGCCGAAGCAGAGGCCGCTAACATGCGAATCAATATGGAGTTTACCACGATCAAAGCACCAGTGGATGGTTTAATGGGAAGAATTCCAAAATCGATAGGTAACGTAGTTAAAAAATCAGACGACACACCGTTGACAGTCTTATCCAATGTGAGTGAGATCTATGTGTATTTTTCAATGAGTGAGTCTGATTACCTCTACTTTGAACGAATGAAAAAGGACTCCACTTCCAAAAAAATGAATCCAGACGTGAAGCTGGTGTTAGCTGATGGTAGTGTGTATGATAAAGTGGGAACAATAGATGCAAATTCAGGTCAAATAAACCGATCAACTGGCTCTATTACTTTGCGTGCCCATTTTGAAAATCCAGACACCTTATTGAGAACTGGTAATACTGGTAAAATCCTGATGGAACAGATTTATCCTAACGCGATATTGGTTCCCCAATCTGCAACTACTTCCATTCAGAACAAACGGTTTATCTACGTATTAAATGAAGACAATACTGTTTCTAGAAAAGAAATTACGATTGAAGGTAGATCTGGAAATGATTTTATCGTAACCGGAAATCTTTTGAAAGCAAATGACCGAATCGTTACGGCAGGACTCGATAAACTCAGTGAAGGCGTACTTGTAAAACCTTTAGAACAAGGTCAATTACTTACACAAAATTAATTCAGACAAGCTGTAGTCTAACTTTTGTGAAAGCTTAGACCATCAAAAATTACACCTAGACATTTTCCCTCTTCTTCTGGAATTGGGTTGGCTGATCCTTCTTGGTTGACGCTCATTTTTCATCTAGGCCTATTCTGAAAACCGCATGATAAAAAACATTATACAAAGGCCAGTTTTGGCATTGGTAATCTCCATTCTATTGGTATTGGCCGGTGCAGCGAGCATGACCATGCTTCCCGTAGAGCGATTTCCCGAAATCGCACCTCCTAGTGTCAGTGTGCAGGTTTATTACCCCGGTGCCAATGCAGAAACCGTAGCTAATTCAGTGCTCTTACCTCTTGAAGAGGCAATTAACGGGGCAGAAAACATGAGTTATGTCAACTCCACAGCCACTAACTCAGGAAGAGGTCGATCTACCGTGTACTTTGAGCCCGGGACCGATCCCAATGTGGCCGCTGTAGAAATTCAAAACAGGATCTCTAAGGTCATGGAGCAAATCCCTTCCGAGGTGAGAGAAGCAGGTATTGTCGTGTTGAAACGCTTGAAAGGATCTTTGATGACCATCAACATCTACAGTGAAAGTGATGATTATGACGAGACTTTCCTAAATGCCTACACCCGGATGAAAATCCGTAGAGAGTTAAAACGTGTGGGCGGTATTGCAGAAGCTTCCATCTTGCGCTCCCGGGATTATGCCATGCGAATTTGGCTCAACCCAGAAAAACTGGCGCTCTATGGATTGACTCCTAGAGAGGTGTTAAATGAAGTAAGAGACCAAAGTTTTGAAGCGGCTCCAGGTAGGTTTGGTGAAAACTCAGAGGAAACATTTGAGATAGTATTAAAACATAGTGGGCGATTCAGTGAACCAGAAGAATATGAAAACATCGTCATCAAATCTGAGGAGGATGGATCCCAACTTCGATTAAAGGATTTGGCCCGACTGGAGTTCGGTGCATCGAACTATGCCAGTGAGAACAAACTGGATGGTAAATCTGCAGTCACCATTGATATTGTACAGCAGCAAGGAGCCAATGCAGTGGAAATTGACAAAGCTGTTCGTGAAATCATGGAGGAGCAGGCTAAGGCATTCCCTGAAGGAATTCATTACAAAATCACCTATAGTGTGCGTGACCAAATCGATGAGTCTATGCACCATGTTCGACAAACCTTAATTGAGGCATTTGTATTGGTCTTTTTGGTTGTATTTATCTTCCTACAGGATTTTAGAGCGACCATCATCACGGCAATTTCTATCCCTGTTTCATTGATAGGCACATTCTTTTTCCTTCAATTAATCGGGGCCACCATGAATGTGCTCAGTATGTTCTCCATCGTGTTGGCAATCGGTATTGTGGTGGATGATGCCATTGTGGTGATTGAGGCGATTTACGAAAAAATCCACGATCAAGGAATGCAGGTATTGGATGCGGTCAACGCAGCTATGTCTGAAATCACCGGAGCGATTATTTCCATTACCATTGTGATTGCCGCCGTATTTTTACCTGCAGGCTTCTTAGATGGACCAGTGGGAGTATTCTATAAGGAATTTGCATTCACCATCATCTTTGCCGTTTTGATTTCAGCAATCAATGCATTGACGTTGGTTCCTGTTTTGAGCGCCTTGATTTTAGGTAAGAAAAAGGAAAAGAAGGCTGCTAAAAACAACCTGATCGGAAAGATCAAAGAGTCTGAGAAGATGGACAAAATCAAGTCTATCAAGACCAAAAGCTTAAAGAAATTTGACACTGTTTTTGACAAGTTTACCTTTCAATACATCCGATTAATCAAATGGGCCATCCTTCGTAAGTGGTGGACCGTAGGGGATTGGTCCTCGTGACTGGACTTACCTATTTCTTGGCCTCCAATACTCCCAAAGGTTTTATCCCTACAGAAGATGACAACTTCCTAATCTTCTCATTATCCATGCCGGAAGGTTCTTCGCTTTACCGAACTAACCAACTACTACGTCAGGCAGATTCTTTATTACACTTGGAGCCGGCTGTAGCTAGCGTCAACACAGTTTCTGGTTACAATATTGTGGATGATTCAGAAAGTGCTTCTACTGGATTGGGCTATGTGAAACTAAAAGAAGTTTCAGAGCGGGGAGACATTTCTGATATCCAGGAAGTGGTCAAGCATTTGACCAATAAACTCAGCGTTTTGAATGAAGCCAGAATCAATATGTATCCAAGACCGACGGTACAGGGATTTGGTAATTTCGATGGGGTCCAGATTGTTCTTCAAGATTATTCTGATGGGGATTTGGCTGAATTTGGAGTGTTGATCCATGAGTTTGTAGCGGAACTTTCCAGACAAAAAGAAATCGAAAAAGCCTTTACTTCCTACAACACCAATTTCCCTCAGTTCAAACTGAACATCGACTATGAAAAAGCAAAAGCTTTAGGGGTCAGTGTAAAAGACATGATGTTTACTATTCAGTCTAACTTCGGTAGAACCCGTGTGGGTGATTTCAACCGATTCACCCGTCAATACATGGTATACATGCAGTCGGACATTGAATACCGAGAAACCCCGATGCCATTAATTCAATCATGGTCAAAAATGACAAAGGAGAAATGGTGCCGCTTAGCTCCTTTGTAAGTCTTGAACAAACGTATGGACCGGAGACGGTATTTAGGTACAATCTATACAATGCAGCCAGAATCAACATTACACCAGCTCAAGGATACAGCACGGGTGATGTTATGGATATGTTGGAGAAATTCAGCGAAGATAAACTTCCTGCCAACCTTGGTTTTGAATGGACGGGGATGAGTTTGGAAGAAAAGAAATCTGGCTCCAGTACCACCACGATTTTCATCATCAGTATCATCCTGACTTATTTCATTCTGGCAGCACAGTACGAAAGTTTCTGGCTTCCTATGGCCGTGATTCTTTCTTTGCCTGCAGGTATTCTGGGGATTTTCGCTTCCATAAATTTGGTAGGCATAGACAACAATATTTATGTCCAGGTGGGACTGATCATGCTGATTGGTCTTTTGGCAAAGAATGCCATCCTGATTGTAGAGTTCGTGGCACAAAAAGAAGAGCTGGACTACCTGTCTTTGAGGCGGTCATAGAAGCCTGTGAATTGCGATTGAGACCTATTATGATGACCTCATTTGCCTTTACAGCAGGGTTGGTTCCCTTGATGTTCTCCGTAGGATCTTCCGCAGAAGGAACCAAATCAGTCAGTATTGGTACTGCCGGGGGAATGATTTTCGGGATTTCACTAGGACTTATTTTCATCCCTGTATTGGCCTATCTATTCCAACAGCTGCAGGATAGATTCACTTTGACTACCAGTAAAAAAGTAGAAACCGCAGAACAATGATGTACACTAAGAGATTAATACCCCTTTTCTTATTGCTTATCGTAGCGGTAAGTTGCAAAGTCGGAGAGAATTATACCCGACCTGAAACGGATTTACCCGATGAATTCTATGGTAGTAAAAAACTGCAAGACAGTGTATTTATCGGGGAAGAACAAATCGCTCTGATTTCTTGGGAAGATTTCTTCCAGGACTCCACGTTGAATTCCCTGATCGACACGGCGCTGTCAGGAAATTTTGACATGCAAAAAGCCAGAAAGCAAATTGAAATTGCAAGTGAAAGCTTCCTGCAAACTAAAGCCAATTTCTTACCTAGCCTTGGGGCCAATCCTGCAAGGTTTACCCGGGAATATTATTCGGAAAACTACAATAATTACGGCTCGAATAGAGCTAGAAGAAATCATCCAGATGGGGTTCCCAGAACCTTATATACCGAAAATTTAGCTTATGCGGTAGCATTGCAAGCAAGTTGGGAGATTGATATTTGGGGTAAGTTAAGATGGCAAAAAGAAGCTGCCCAAGCCAGGTATATGCAAACGGCAGAGTTTCAAAAAGCACTTCAAACGGCTTTGGTTTCGGAGATCTCTTCGACCTATTTCAATATGTTGATGCTGAAATCTCAGTTGACCGTGGCAGAAAGAAACTACAGCCTCAGCCAAAACACCTTAAAAATCGTCAAGCTTCAGTACGATGCTGGCGAGAACACATCCTTGGCTGTTCAGCAAACCCAGTCCCAGATGTTAAGAGCCAAGGCATTGATCCCTCAATTGGAAAAAGCCTATATCATCCAGGAAAACAAATTAAACAATTTGTTGGGAAATGTACCTTCTGAAATCGAACTGGAGGGAGTACTGGACCAGCTGGCACTAGATCACCGATTTAGTACCGGGGTACCGATCGACTTGATTCAAAACAGACCTGATGTGGCTGCTTCAGAGTATAATCTAGTAGCTGCCAATGCAAAAGTTGGGATCACCCAAGCCATGAAATACCCTTCTTTAACCATTAATGCGGGTGCCGGGTTAAACTCCATGAGTTTTGGGAATGTATTGGATCCATTCAGTTCTGGATTTGCCCTGATCAATGGGGCTTTGTTCCAGCCTATTTTCCAAAACAGAAAATTAAAGACCAATCACCGTATTGCGATCAAGGAACGTGAGATAGCTGAATTGGACTTCCGAGACAAAGTGAATACTGCCATTAGTGAAGTATCCAGTGCGTTGGTTAATATTGAAAAGCTTCAAGAGGAATACGATATTGCCCAAGAGCGGTTAAGGACGACTACCAAGAGTATGACTGATGCATTTTTGCTCTTTCAAAGTGGCTTTGCGAATTACTTGGAAATCATCAATGCCCAAGAGGATGCACTTCAAAACCAGCTGGAAGTGGTACAGTTAAAAATGCAATTGGCTTTGGCCAAAGTAGAATTATACAGAAGTCTAGGTGGCGGTTGGCAAGTCGAAGGGGAATGATCAAATAGATTTAATTAATTTTTGGATAGTTAGAAATATAGATTGGGTCACCTTGAACACTTGAGAGACGAGCGTCTCTAAATCGAAAGGTCCTCGACTCCGCTCGGACTGACACTTATTTAGCCTAAACAAATCAATCAGGGAACCTCAGCGTGACAAAAACCGCCCTTTTGCCAAGTACTATTCCTTTTGAAACGGCTACAAACAAAAAACAATCTTTTCTTACCTTTGCGCCATGAAGTCGGTAGCAGAAAACAAAAAGCTCAAAACATAGCGGAATACATTATTTACATGTATCAAATGGAAGACCTAGTAAGATCCTACCAAGGAAATCCAGACGAAATCAAACAATATGTCGTAGAAAAGTATCCCGTTTCTGAAAAGGAAAAAGCTGAAATATCCGATTGGTATTTATCCTTATTGGATCAAATGAATGTGGAACAAATTCTAGAAAAAGGGCATTTGAAGGAACTCCATCAATTGGTGGGGGAATTGGCTAAAATCCATTGGAATTTATTGAAATCGGATGGAACCTATTTTGAGGCTTATTCTAAAGTAAAACCGTTGATCATTGATGCGGTCATGCAGGCAGAAGGCAAAGACTTGGGAAACGAGATTCAGATTTGCTTAAATGGGATTTATGGATTGTTGCTTTGCCGACTTTTAGGAAAAAAGTCTCTGATGAACAGCTAAAATCTGCGGAAGCATATGGGGAAGTGTTGAGTTTATTAAGCTATAATTATCGAAAGAGAGAGAAGTTGTCTAAAAATTGAGGATAGATTTTGAAGGTTAGAGGATTGAGAAATTTTGAGATTACTTCACCCCAAATTTCAATAATACTGGTGTATCATAATCAGCCTTTTCTAAGATTCTGATTTCAGGAAAATCAGCCAAGATTGTCTTCCATATATTGTCGCCAGATAGGACGAGCTCCACCAAGTTCATTTTTGAAATGTACACATAAAAATCATTACCAGTTACAGCCAATGGACCTTTAATATCCAACATAAATTCTTCTTTATCACTTAGAAAAATTTGACTAGTATTGACATTGTAATAACCGATTCTAGGATCAATTACAAACCGACTTCCCTCTGTTTTTTTAACATTTAAATTAAAGAATAAATAAGATTCACTTTCTTCATAAAAGTTTGTCAAGAATGATAAATTTCCTGAAGAAAGCCTTTCAAAATAAGCATTCAAATCATGGCGATCCTCTTCCGGCCACAAATCATTTGATGATTCAAATTTATATCTAGGAGTAAAATTCAACTCTTTATCTAAAAAATACAGTGTTGATGAGGCTGGTTCATTTACCAAAACACCACCTAGATAAGAATTAGTTAAATTTCCAGAAATATGTTGCAACCCGATAGGAAAAGTTTCTTTCGGGAATGGAAAAGTAGTTTTTAATGTATCTCCATTATTATTTAAAACACTTAAATATTTAAAATATGGATTAAAATAAGTAAGTGTTAAAACCGGTTTATCGCCAAGCAATGTTATTTGATCTGCTTGAGTTTCCATTTTAAAATCTCTTACAAACGTTCCATCAAGACGAAATACTTTAACTCTAAAATTACCTGGTCCTATTACATAAATTTCTTCTCGGATAGGATCAAATGCATAATCACTAATGGAAGACATCTGATCAGGACCTTCACCTATTTCACAAATTCTATTTATAATATTTCCTTGAAAATCCACATTCAGTAAATTATCCAATTCATTATCAAAAATTATAAATCCGCTATTAGTTAGATCTATTTTACTAATTTCTGCTAAAAAGTAACCCCTTCTATTTTCCAATTCGACAACTTCTTTTAATTGAAAATTTTCAAGGAATTTCCCCTTAATCATACTATTTGAATCATCCAATGAAATTATTTTAGGGTACTCATTTACTTTAGCCCTTGAAGTTCTTTCAGAACAAGAAATTAAGAAGGAAAGAAAAAGAATACAACTTTTAGATGGAATCTTTCTAAGAACTTAAGGCACATAATTAAAATTAGATAAATATTTGTTTTTTTAATTCAGAAAAAACTAGAGGCTAAGGTTTCATAAATTGAAACCTAGCCTTTAGTACTTATTGCTCCCCTGAATCGTGACAAGCATCGGGATTACATCCCATACCATATTGAACACATGCTGTGTAATAAGACATTTTACTAGGACACAACTTTGCTTCAGGCATCATTACTGAAGGATCATAGTTTGCAAAAGTTGGTTGAGTAACACTAAAACAAAAAGCAAAACACATTGAACATGCTACAACAATCAATTTTTTCATAATTTTTAAATTTTTATTGGTTAAATGATATAAATAACACTTTAATTAAACACCTATTTTTTTTTCAAAGTTGTAATTAGTTTTTAGAGAACATAATTACAACTAACTGATTATCAGTTAATTTTTTTACCCCAAAAACTCCCAAATGCTTTTATATCCCTGATGGCTTTCAAAATACTGAAGTAACTGATCGAAAAATGGGTTTTGCGCCAAGGTGCTGCTATCGCCAATCAGAACCAGTTTTCGTTTTGCACGGGTTAAATTGACGTTCATCCGTTAAAACATAACGTTTTTGATGAACTTTTAAAATCTGCAGAAGCTTTTGGGGATGTGTTGAACTATCTCAGCAGGTATTACCAAACAGTTCATTCCCTGTCAAGTAATTAATTTTGGCTAATTCACAAATATAATCTATCTAAATTCTAAGCGATAGATAAATTATAGACATACTTTTCATTAGATGTCTTATAGCTTAATTTATTTTCAATTTAACTGAATCAAAAAATAAGGTATCTTCAACACCTGCCTGTAAATTAAATTCTTGAATATTCTTATTCCAAAAAAATCTTTCGTCCTTAAAAAAATAGTAATACATCTCAGCACTTTCATAAGGGATCTTATTAATTATATTGAAATCTGAATTTAAAATAATTAACTCCTTTTTGCTCTTAAACTCTTTATTTAGATATTGTTGTTCAGAAAGTCCTGCCCGAGCTTGCCTAATATATACATCATTTTCAGAATCATAAATTATCTTATCATAAGAGCTATTCATCCAATAATAAAAATTACCCAAGCTGGATTCACTAACAATCGTATTATTTTTATTTGTTTCTATTGGATCAACTACCAAATCACTATTTGCTAAATAAGTTTGGGGTTCAGATTTAAAATCTGTAACATAAATTTCATCAGATAGGGGGAAACTTATCACAAATTTATCTGCTTTAGAGTTATAAACAATGTCGATCATTTTCAATTGTTGAGAAATAACTTTGCTATCATAAATCTCTGGAAAATCTAATTCAAATTCTTCATAGGTTCCATTATCTAAATTAATTTTAGAAATTTTATTGGATGGATAGATATAATCCTCTGGAATCTGTACAGGCAACCTGGGAAGGGATTGCATATATACATTTCCATCCTTGTATGCAATTGGGGATCTTGGCAAAACTGAACCGAACCCATTTGAATGGTCTGAAAGTGATATTTCATTATATACCTCTCCATTAAGATTAGCCAAATAAATTATCTTAAACATTCCACTATAAAAAATTAACGAATCAGGATTAATATAATGAAAACCATATGGAAACATTATGCCTTGTAAGGAATTGGGGCCCTCCCAAGGAAACTTTATCTTATCTTTTAAAGTCTCTGAACCAAGATCATAAACTTGCAAAGTGTTTGCATTTTGATTGAACAACAATAAAGATTCCTGACCATCAATATCACCAACATCATTTAATCTATTATATAACGATGTTTCTGAATCTAGTGGAAGCTTATAGCTTTTTTCCTCAATTACTGAAGGTTGTTCTTCTTCATTATTGATTTTTTCATCTGGTGTTTTGCATCCATAAAAAAAGATAAAAAAAATCAGTATGTTTCTTAATTTCATTTTGTCTCGAATAATCAATTACCAATAAAATTAAAACCAGGCGAACCTGGTTTTAAAAAATCATTGTTCTCCTGCAGGTTTACCAAAATAACAAATAGGTCCTTCATAGTTAATTCCACAAGCAGCATATTGGCCTTCTTCATTGCTACCTGAAATACATTTACCAACAATTTGTCCAGGATCTGGTTGAGTGTCACACACCTGTCCATAGGTAGCAAAAACACTTCCAATAGAAAATAGAACTAAGCTTAAAACTAAAATTTTTTTCTCATAATAAAAACGATTTTAATTGAACAAAAATTTAATTAAGAATTTAATCTAACACCTATTTTTTTTTCAAAGTTGTAATTAGTTTTCTAGAGAAAATAATTACAACTAACTGATTATCAGTTATTTTTTTTACCCCAAAAACTCCCAAACGCTTTTATACCCCTGATGGCTTTCAAAATACTGAAGTAACTGATCGAAAAATGGGTTTTGCGCCAAGGTGCTGCTATCGCCAATCAGAACCAGTTTTCGTTTTGCACGGGTTAAATTGACGTTCATCCGTTAAAACATAACGTTTTTGATGAACTTTTAAAATCTGCAGAAGCTTTTGGGGATGTTTTGAGCTATCTCAGTAGGTATTACCAAACCGTTCATTCTTTGCCAAAAAACTAAAATCACCCATTGAGCAATACCAGCATTTTTTATAATTGTCGGGATTTTGATGCTACACTTTCTGGTCGGAATTGGCTATTTGATTTATAAAATCAATGGAATTAAAAGGATAATACACTTTACTTTAATTTGGGAAATAGATCAATTAAATAATGATCGATAAAATACCCTTCTTTTTTATTTATCTTTTCTATATTTCTAACATATACTTTTCCATCATTCATCCCCAAAGGTTGCTCTTTTAGCTCAGCTAATTTATGGTAAGATTTTGAGTCCATATCTAAGGCAAATATGGAATAGTGACTATTTTCATCTAATACACCAAAAAACCTGTTCCACTCCCAATCATAAAACGCATACCAGCACTGACTTTTCTTATCCAAATCAGGAAAACTATACCCTTGCATTTGGTTTGTATTGTTAGAGAATAAAACAAACCGGTTTTTTAAGGGTAGATTGAAAAGAAGTCCTTCTTTGGTCTGTGTTATGTAGTAGACAAAAAAGCTGTAAGTACTATATGTCTCCAAACTATTTTTAAGGTCCCAATACCTATTCTTTGAACTTTCTTCAAACTTAGAATCTTGATATTGAGCAAATGCCCCACTTTCCCAATTATACACCCAATAATCGGGGGATTTAAGCCATTTGTTCTCATCCATTTTATAACCAATGGTATATTTCTCCAAAGCAAGTAACTTATATCCTTCTAAAAATTCAGTAGAAATAGGAGGCTTTTCAGCTTTTATTCTTTTCTCCAATAGTTCAAATTTATCCTTAGAGACCTGAACTACGGTACTTCCAAAGTTATGGAGAATGATAAACTTACTTTGTTCTACTTGAATGAAACCATTTATAGAAATGAAATTTGGAGAACTATTGGTGTAATTTTCTAAAAACATCTGATTGATGCTCAAGCTGTCGGTAATCAGTCGCTGACTATTTAACAGAATCACATCTTTTGGCCTTGAATTTTTAAAGCGAATAGAAATGATTTCGTCCTCATTTAACCAAAATAGCTTCGAAAGATCGTGGTTATCATTTCCATAAAACATATTATCCAATGACAGTTCTAGTGCTTGAAATTCAGATGGATCTGTAGATTGTGGTTTGGCTTGAGTGATGACAAAGAAGAAAAATCCAAGGCAAATAAGTATTCTATTCATTTTTCAATTTTCTAACTGGTAATAATTATTTAGAGGAAAAATGTCGTCACTTTCAAGATTAGATTTTTTTGAAATAAAACCATTTTTAAAAGCAGATTGGTAGATAAACTCATTCCCATCAAATTCCTCTGGCAACTCATTGACTTCAACTAAATTTAAATTTTTATCAAAAATAATGGCATATAGCTTCTTTGAAGAACAAAAGCCGGTTGCATCTTTGATGCACTTTGAAAAATCCGAACAAATTTTTCCTGATTCTTTACAAAGAATAAATTTCCAAAATAAGAATTGGACTTGTTAAAATCCCTGATACCTTTAGTATCATATTCGTTCATATCGTACTCCAGTGGAAGGCCAAGTTCAAATTCTGGAACAGATCCACATTTTTTTCCAAATGCTGTCCAACAAGGTCAAAAACATATAAATCAGGATCCATTGGATAGCTCAAAACCACTCTGTCTTCCACTAGCTCGACAATCGGGTGACTTAGGTAAAAAGGTAATAAGGTGTTTTTATCTGAAGCATAAATCCCTGGATATTTCCCAAAAAAATTAACAAATCCTTTTTTATCTAAACTATATTCTCCGATAGCAGGAAAGTTCTTTTTTCCTCCACAAAAAACCACTGATCCATTTGCCTTAATGGAATTAGAAAACTATTTCTCTCAGGAATGAAATGGAAAGTGGCTCCAAAACCAAAATATAACCCAAAATTGTCAAAGCCTTCTTTTGGCATTTCCCATAAATTCTCCCTGTACAAATTATAGGAATCTAGAATCTCGCCTTGCCTGTTGATTAAAAAAATAACCGGAAATTGAAAATCAGAAATTAAAATACTGTCCTTGGAAATCACCTGTACACCAGATGGGTAAGTAATAAAGTTGGGATCAAGGGTAATTTCTTCTATAAAGCCACCATTCTGTAAGTCTGCCACAAAAAGCTTATTTTTAGGCTTACTTGGTAAAAAATATCCCAATGAATCCTCGAAAATAAAAGAGGATATTATTCCTCCTCCAAAATCATCAGGTGATTGTATTTTTAGGTCTTCAGGTTTTGTGTTTTCTTGAATAGTAAAATCTACTTGACAATCACTATTTTCTAAATCAATGGATCTCTGACATGAAAACAATAACAAAAGTATAGATGAGCCTATTAAAAATAAATTTCCTCTCATTTTATTAAAATTAGCCCCTATCAAATAAGATAGGGGCAATCCTTTTATTCGCTTCCAGGTTCTTGGATATCTCCTACTTTACAATCATTATTCCACCAATGTGTCATACACTCTGCTCCACCATTAGCCAAAGGAACCCAATGTCCTTGCTTTAAAAATGGTCCTGGTTCTTCAGCTTTAATTACATTTAAGCTACCAATTAGGATCAAACAAAATGTGAATCCTGCAAAAATTAATTTTTTCATAAATCTTAAAATTTTAAAAGGTTAAAATTAAATAAATAGTCTTTCAATTAAGCAACTGTTTTTTTTTCAAAATTAAATTTAGTTTTCTTAAAATTTTAATTTTAGGTGGCTGATTATCAGTTAGTTTTTTTTTACCCCAAAAACTCCCAAACGCTTTTATACCCCTGATGGCTTTCAAAATACTGAAGTAACTGATCGAAAAAGTTATTTTGAGCGAGGGTGCTACTATCTCCAATGAGTACCAGTTTTCTTTTTGCACGGGTCAAAGCCACATTCATCCTGCGTTCATCGGCCAAAAAACCAATTTCCCCCTTTTCATTAGATCGGGTTAATGATATCAACATCAAATCCCGTTCTTGTCCTTGGAAACCATCAACGGTATCGATGGTAATCCTATCCGAAAACGCCTTCAGGTTAGGATAATCATATCCCTCAAAAATCAAGGATCTCAACAAGCGAACCTGAGCTCCATATGGGGCAATTAATCCAATGGTCCATCCTTCTTGCTTAAAATTTGAAATTCCAATTCTCACAATCATCTCATTCAAGTATCGGCAGGCAAAAGCAGCCTCTTCGGGATTGAATGTACTGAGGCTTTCTTCTTCTTTTTGATCTGTAAATCCAGCTCCAGCTGTATCAATCCACTCCAAGACCCCTTCCTCATTTGGAAAAAATGGCTTGAGGTGTTAGCAGCTGCTCTAAGTTCTCCATGATAAAAATAGTCATTGGAAAAGCCCATGATATCTTCTGGCATCCGATATTGTATTTGCAACATCTGCGCAGCCTGAGGTTTTCTGGTTATTACTTTTTCAAAAAGTGTTTTAGCCAAGCCCTCTTGTGCCGCATGATAGGATTTGATCGTAGGAGGCAGCTGACAATGATCTCCTGCCAAGACGACTTTCTTGGCCTTTAAGATCGGAATCCAAGTGGCTGCTTCCAATCCTTGTGCAGCTTCATCTATAAATACCACATCAAATTCCATCCCTTTCAAACTATAGGTGGAGGCTCCTACCAAGGTGCTCGCAAAGACTTTGGTCTGCTGAAAAATATCGTATTGGATGTATTCTTCCAGAGATTTGGCTGCTTCCCTGATCCTGCTCACTTCTGCATACATTAATTTACGCTGCACTCGCTCTTCTGGTCCAAAATTGCGCTTGTACTGCTTGGCCAATTTTAAGTACTGATCAGTTTCTTTACGAAGCTTTTTAAGATCTCTGTAGCTGGCATGGTTAGCTGTTTTGGCATCCAACGTCTGATTCAAAATTTTCTCCTCTACACGTGCCGGGTGTCCCAATCGCAAGGTCTCTATTCCTCTATCTATTAATTTTTCAACCAACAGGTCCACTGCGGCATTACTTGGTGCGCAGACTAAGATGGATTGTCCCGCAATCACTGCCTGCTCTATGGCTGCAATCAAGGTAGTGGTTTTCCCGGTACCCGGAGGGCCATGCACAATGGCTACATCTTTGGCATTGGCTATTTTGAAACAAGCTTTATTCTGGGAATCATTTAGGAACTCATTTAGTGGCTGTGGCTTGTCTGAAAACTGAGGAGCTTTGTCTCCAAGTAACATATCTTTCAGTTCTTCCACCCGTTGATTTTCTCCCGAAATCACCTTCTTTAAGGCAAACTCCATTTCGCGGTAACTAGCCTCATCAAACAGTAAATCGACTCCCAGTCTATTCCCTTCCATCCAATCTGGGATTTCATCTACCTGAAGCGTAACCGTCATGGAATTTTTCTTCACAAAATTGATCACTCCGTTCACCCGGTGCTCGGCACTTTGATAACTATCCTGAGTGGTAAAAAATGATACAGATTTTCCGGAATTAAAGGCAGATGGATGGTTGGAGTCGAATCGTTCCACCTCTACCAACAATCGTTCCCCCATCCCTATCTTACTCTTTTTCAATTGGATCGGATGCCAGGTAATCCCCTCTTTTTTCTTATCTGCCAAAGAAGTATTTAAGAATTTTTTCTTGTATTGAGCGAGGTCTTCCTGCCATTCTAACTTCAGCAGTTTCAGTCCATTTTTTAATTCTTCCTTGATATTTGGCATCTATCCGTATTTTAGGGTTGAAACTAATCAAAACCTTTTAGGTTTTCTATTCAAAAAACAAGGATGAATTACTTAGCCCATGCCTATCTTTCCTTTCATCAAGAAGAAATTCTCGTGGGTAATTTTTTTGGTGATTTCGTAAAGGGGAAAATGATGGATCTATACCCCACTGGCATAAGACAAGGAATCCTATTACATCGTGAAATCGATAAATTTACGGATACCCATCCACTCGTAAGAGCAGGCCAGACCTACCTCAGACCGAAATTTGGTCACTATTCTACCGTCATTACCGACATTTATTTTGACTATTTCCTAGGAAGAAATTGGGGTAGATATTCGAATCAATCTCTGGAAATCTTTACCAAGGATGTATATGAACAAATATCAAGGTATGAAAATTATTTCCCTGAGCGCTTTGGCAATCTGTTTTACTGGATGAAAAAAGATAACTGGCTTTTAAACTATTCTTCCATTGAAGGGATCCAACGCTCCTTGACAGGATTATCTAAAAGAACTCGGTTTGATTCTAAAATGGAACAAGCACATCTGGCCCTCTTGGAGAAAGAAGCAGAATTTGAATTGATATTTTTCGCTTTTTTCGAAGATTTAAAGACTTTTGCAAAGCAAAAACTGGACGAAATCCAACAAAACAATGATTCTGATTAAACCAAAACTCTCTACCTACTTTTCATTAGGACTTGTAGTCCTGATCCTAATTGCTGGACTTGTATTTATTTTACGTGATTTTGCCTATGTAGGAAGTTTTGGTCTTTGGTTTTATTTGATTGCTTGCCCTTTAATTTCTTTAGTCATTTTAATGATCTTAGTCAAATTATTGGCTGGATACCGATTCATTGCGGCAGGAAAAGATCAAATTGTTGTTAGGATGCCGCTTAAAAGCTATCAGAAGGTGTATCCGGTAACCGAGATTTTAGCATGGGATGAAGAAAAGGTCATGGCCAACAAAAAAGAGTTCAAGCAATTGACAGTGGCATTCAAAGATCAGCAATCAATCTCTATCTCCAACCATGAACATGAATCCTATGATCAATTGATCAAGTACCTACTGAAGAAGGCAGGAAAGCAAAAAGTTAAAAGCAAAAAAGCCTGAGAATTTCTCAGGCTTTCATTTTATCGTGCAGTTCTAAAATTCTTATCGTAAAGCTCAATGCTTTCTTGGATAATGCGCATGGCATCTTCTTTACCCAAGAAGTCTTCCACTTTCACCTCTTTGTTTTCAAGCTTTTTATAATCTTCAAAGAATCTGTGAATTTCTTTCATCAAATGTGGAGGAAGGTTATCGATATCTTCAATATAATTTACAGATTGATCTCCTGCCGCTACAGCAATGATTTTATCATCAGCCTCGCCACCGTCAATCATTCTCATCACTCCAATCACTTTTGCTTCAACCAAGCACATGGAAGGGATATCAATTTGGGAGATAATCAAGATATCCAATGGATCGTGGTCCTCACAAAAAGTCTGAGGAATAAACCCATAGTTAGCTGGATAATGAACCGCAGAGAAAAGAACTCTGTCAAGGTATAACATACCTGTCTTCTTATCTAGCTCATATTTGCCTTTACTTCCTTTCGGAATTTCGATCACGCCCATTACAGTTTCAGGGGCATTTTTCCCGATATTGACGTCGTGCCAAGGATTAATCATATTTTTTGTATTTGGTAATAAAAAGTGGGATTCTTTACTTTTGGACAGCAAAGATACAGTTTAGAAGTTATTTGACATATTTTCTGTCTTATTTCATGCTTGGAAGAATCACAGTTATCTGTGTTCCTTCATCCAAAGCTGATTTCAAGTTGATTTTTCCACCCATTTGTTCAACCGCCTCTTTCACCATATACAGCCCCAATCCTACTCCTACATTTTTTTGTGTGGCACGAGTAAAAAGGTTAAAAACTTCAGGATGATGCTTGGCATCAATTCCTATTCCATTGTCCTCAACGGAGATCATCGCCGAATCTTCCATCACATCGATGGTTAGGCTAATATTCTTAGGCCCAGGCTCTTGTTTTTGAAATTGTACCGAATTGCTAAACAGGTTATTCAATATCACACGGATTTTGGCATCATCTGAAAAGAAATCGTGATCCTGATTGATCTGTACATCAATATGAAAATTCGTCAAATCAAATTTCGCATGATAGGCTTCCATTTGTTGACGAACAATTTCTTTGAAATCGACTGCGGTAACTTTATGGTCTATTTTAGTGGATCTGTAAAAATCCAGCATCTTGTAGATATAGTCATCAAGTTTGACCGTTGCCGAATCAATCATTTCAAAATATTCCAAGGTTTGAGGGTCTTGAACTTCAAGTTTTGCCAACTTCGATATCCCAGAAATACTCATCAATGGACCTCGTAATTCATGGGAAAGGCTGTAAACAAACTGGTTCATTTCCGAATGAAGCTTTTTGAGCTTTACATTCTTTTCCTTCAATTCCATCCGCATGAAATAAATATCAGCAGCATTTTTTATCGAGTTTTTGATTTGCTCAATATTCCATGGCTTATCAATAAATCGATACACTTCACCTTTATTGATTGCATCAATGACACTGGCAATATCCGAATAGCCTGTCAATAAGATTCTGATAGGGTCCGGATTGATCTTCACCATTTTCTCAAAGAATTCAGTACCTGTCATTCCAGGCATTCTTTGATCTGCAATGACTACATGAATCTCCTCTTCCTGAGCGATTCTCAGTCCCTCCTCAGCATCTATAGCTGTAAAAATTTTGAAGTCTTTTCTAAGAGTTGCTCTAAATGATTTGAGGTTGTTATCCTCATCATCAATATAGAGCACATGGATTTTATTGCTCATATTTCTGAGTACTTTGGTATACTGGAAGGGTGATAATAAAAGTGGTTCCCTCTCCTTGTTTTGATTTTACTTCCAAGGTTCCTTTGTGGTTCTCAATAATAGAATAAACAATTGACAGCCCCAAGCCAGTACCTTTGCCGACTGCTTTAGTAGTAAAGAATGGTTCAAATATACGCTCTTTCACATTATCTGGCATACCTGGTCCATTATCTTCTATTTCTACCGTAACAGTTTCTTCTGCATTGGCCACTGTTCTGATGGTAATATGTGGATCCTTAATTTCATCGATATGGTCAGATAATGCATGAATGGCATTATTGATAATATTCATAAATACCTGATTGATCTTTCCTGCCAGGCATTCTACCATTGGCAATTCTCCAAATTCACGTACAATTCTAATTTTTCCGGGAATTTGACTGTTCAAAAGAATGATGGTGCTATTGATGCCATCATGAATATCTACTTTTTAACATCCTGCTCATCTACTCGTGAGAAAATCCGCAAACCTTTTACGATTTCCACAGTTCTTCTCGCTCCATCCTCCATCCCTTTGAGCAATTGATCTACTTCGTCTAGCACATAATCCAGCTCCAACTCCTCCTCCAAATCCTTGGCTTTCTTTTTAGAGCCTTCAGTAAATTCAGAGCTACCAGTAGTTCTGTAAAACTCAATAACTTCCATGATATCTTTAATATCCCTTTTAAGCGGGGTGATATTTGAACTCACAAAGTTGATAGGGTTATTGATTTCATGTGCAATACCAGCCGTCAACTGACCCAATGAAGCCATCTTCTCCTGACTTACCAACTGACTTTGGGTATTCTGCAAATTCCGAAGTGCATGCTCTAATTCATCGGTTCTCAATTTTACTTTTTTCTCTAAAAGCGTATTCTGTTCACGCACCAGAATTTCATTTTCCTTCAAGACCTCCAAACGCTCAGCCTGCTCTTTTTCTTTTTCTTTCTTGAGAATGTTGATCCTATCAGCCAATGCAAAAGAAAGTAACACTACCTCTAATGCAGACCCCAGAGGCATGATATAGGCAGTCAAGTTATTGGAAGGAATAATTCCCATTTCACTAAATACAAAAAGGAAAATACCAATCATAAAGATGGACCAAGCCAACAAGTAATATCGGGCAGGTCTATATCCTTTTCGAAGAATCATGATGGCCACCAATAACACAAAAATCACTACAATAGACTGGGTGACTAGTATTACCTGATAACTGATCGTAGTGGAAAAAAGAAGGCATTTGCCAAAATAAATCCATAGACAATAAATATGAATCGAAAACCTTTATCCAGTTTAGGAACAATGCTATTGGACATTAGAAAAATTCGCAAAAACCAAATCCCTACAATACTTACCAAGGAAGAAAAATAACAATAGATCGCTGATTCATCCAATCCCAATCTGGCCAAAGCAAACTTTGCGTATATCCCAATATGGAAGCTTGTGCAAACCAAACTAATAGGGTATGAAGAACATAAACGAAGTAAATCTTGTCCTTGACAGAGAAATAAAGAAACAGATTATAGAAGAATAGACCTATAAAAACTCCGGTCAAAAGTCCGAAAAGCAAATCTTCAAAGGTGATAATATCCAGTAATGTCTCCCTTGAAGAAAGGAAACCGTAAAATATCTTTTTATCGACATTATCAAGCCTGACTAAATAATAATCTGCATCAATTTCATTCTGATCAAACTCGAAGGCTATTTTCTGAGATGGAAAATCCCGCTCTTCAATCCCTAATAGACGACCGTTTTCATGAGTTTTTAGAACCTCCCCATTTTTTATGGAAAAAAGTCGCACATGGTCCGCAGAAGATGAATTAAGTGCAAAGACAGGGTTTTCAAAATTGCTTAAATTAGAAAGCTCTAATTTGATCCACAAAGTTTTGGAATTAATTCCAAAATTGAAATTTTGACAGTCATTGGAACTGAATTCACCACTATTTATTACCTCGCCAATCTTTACATCATTTTCTGCGAGTAAATAAGAAAAACATTCAACCTTTTCTGTTTCTTGTGCAGATACCTGGTAGGCCCCTGCAAAAAACATGAGGCCTAAAATAAAAATCCTAAATGTCATTTCTCCAATTAATGTTAGTCAATAATAGGTCATAATTAACCTCAAATTTCCCCTTGGGCCCTTCTTCAATCTTATTAAACTGAAGCTTTTCCCTCAACTCCATAATTCTTTCTCTCTCCGACGAATCTGCCAAAGGTAAATTTTCAGGGTCTTTCATCACTATAGAAGTAGCTACCAAATCCAATTTTGGATAAAAGAATGTTCCTGAATTTCCTATTCCTGTTTCAATTTCAAATCCCTTTTGCAAAGAAGGCTTCAAGGTGTATTCAGCTACCAAGGCCAATAAGGAACCTAATTTGAGTTGTGTTGCAATTGCAATCCCCGCCCGAATCAATAAAACAGCTCCTACTCCATACCCAGAAATGGACTTAGAATTCCATAAGCCAGAAACTTCTCCCGTTCCTTCTACTGAATAGTCTTTTACCAAATCAAAAATTTTGTGATCTACTTGGGATACCGCTTGCTCCATCGGTAAAGGGTAATCTGGGTGTGCAATGTGTATTCTCAATCCACTCACTACTTCCTGGGTGTCCGCCGTCTCCACTGTCACTACATACACAAAAGGGTTATTCACCCAATCATTATTTGAGGAGGTTACCTTAGTGACTCCATATTGCTTCAATACGTCAGAATGACCTTGAACGAATTTCTCACATCGTTCTGGTTCATCAATCGCTCTAAATGCCTTAAAATTGAACATTTCAGATAGTAATTAAGGTTTCTGACAGATCTCTGCGATAGGATTTTACGGAAGGATCACCTGCCTTATTCACCCTAAACATAAAAATTTCTTTCTGATCAACTGGCTTATTAAAAATATAATTAAACGTTTTCTTTAATTCTTCAATCTCTTTGCCTTCAATTTGGGTAAAACCTGATTCCTTTTCATTCAAATACATATGAAAAATAAACAGCATCGCCGAAACTGGTTGTGCACTTAAGCCCATCATATTGGCTTTAATCCAAACCCTTTGGAGTACCGTTCCCACTTTTAAAATCGAAACCGGTGTATAATTTGGAGTTTTCAGTAAGAATATTGCGGAAGCAGTGGTAATCGTGTCTTTGGAAATTTTTGTCAGGCCGTACCCCATCAAGTACTTCCTAAAAAATCGAATGGTTCTAGGATCTCTCAATAGCCCCATAGCTGCTCTTTCTGCCCCTTTCAACTCCAATGTAGCGATATCGATTCCATCTTTTGTTTCAATCGCTTCTTTTTCTGTCCAACGGACTTCATTTATAAAATCCGTCAGGCCTTGATCGTGGAAAAACCGTAAACGGTCCATTCCTCCCACCACTTTTGCCAACTGCACTAAATCTTCTGGCTCAGAAGTCCACTCCATGGAAACATCATCTTCTTTGGCTACCTCAGCCAAAGCTTGTAGTTCCTCCTCGCTCAAAATATACCTAGATGCATTTTTTCGATTTGTGCACCGAAGGTTAATCCCATCGACTAACTCAGCAAATTTGATAGGGAGTGGATTAGGTTGTTTGGATACAAACCGAACACTGGCAATACAATCCTGTTCAAAATCGCTGATTTGATAGATGATTTCTACCTCGATTCCAAGTTTACCGGCTTGTAATCGAATATTCTCCAATGCTGCTCCAAAAGCAATCAAAGAACCAGAGCCTTTATAATCCAGCATGGAGTGACTTCTTACTTTGTCATGAAAGAGATGAAGGATTCCTTTTTTATCAAAAACCCAAACCCAAGGTTGAATATTCCCTCCTGAAGGTGCCCAGTTTGCCTGATCCACCAATAATTCTAGCTCTTCCCTTGAAAGTCGGTAAGCTGACTGCAAAACATTCGTTGGAACTTCAAATTGAAAGTCCGAAAGCTTTTCATAGACTGGTGCTTCAACCTCAATTTCTTCTGCCTCTTTTAGGTTAAAAAGTTGATCAAAGTCCACATAGAATCTCCCGGATTTTACATCTTCTCCCAATAGAAATTTCCTGGCTGCATGTGCCACAGAGGCTCCACCTAGAAATACTCCTGAGGCCAGCTGAGGCCAGCTACTGATTGTTTGCCCTATTTCTAATAGGGACACTTTCATTCGAGGAGTCAGAGTTTCCAATCCAGTAATTTTCAAAACTATGGATACTTTCTCTGTATTAGAAAGGCTTTTGAGAGAGTTTACATCTACCCCTTTTAATAATCCATGGAACAATTCTCTTTCAGGCTCTATATCGAAGCGTTCAATGTCCAACATCCCCCGATCCGAAGTATCCATCATCACGGCCACTCGGTGTTGCCTTGCTTTTTCCCGCAACAGCACCTTGATATCCAAACTATCGCATTCATCAATCAGCAAATCCAACTTTCCATCCCCCAAAAGAAAATCTTCAATATTCTCGGGTGTGATTCCTTCTCTATAGACCTTCACCTTGAGGTAAGGATCTATTTCTGCGATCTCCTGGCTGCTAATATGACTTTTTCTAACCCTAAGCTAGTAACACCAGCTTTCAATCTATTTAAATTACTGAGTTCTAATGTATCAAAATCTGCTAATCTGATCTCCCCATATCCTCTCTCCAGAGTCATGGCCAATGCGATGCTTTGACCTACAGATAAGCCTACAATTCCTACTTTCTTTTTACTTAATAAATCTTGTTCCGAAGGAGTTATTTTAAAATTATTTCTAAGCGTTCTGATTTTAATAAATTCCTCTTCTGCTAAAACATGTACCAAAGTATTTTTCCAAGGAAAAACACCCAATTGCCATACTTATCTTTTTCTAGTTTATTTAAAAAGTTTTGTACCAAGTCATCTAACTCTTGGCTGGGTATAGTCCTTTCAGGATTTTCTGATTTGATTAAATCTCCTATTTGACTTTCAATTTGATCTGAAACAAAAACAAATTCACTCTTTTGTAATTCTTTGATTTTTAACCAGTCAGACTCAAGGGTTGGGTTTAGAATTACAGCAGAATAATTTACATTTTGATCCGCGAAATTTTTAATGGACATTTGTGTAATCTGGGGGTGAATAGCTCAGTAAAGATAATTTATTAAGATTTATGTCAAATATTTTCTTAAACATAATCAATTAATTTATTGAGAATAATTTATCACCTAACGCCCTAAATAGATTTCAAACTGACCTTAGTTTGTTTTTTAACTAAAAAAAGATTATTTGTCCTACGGATTACTATCTGTTGACAGTTATAGATGCCTTATGGAAACTGGAAGTGAAGAAAAAATAAAAATTCTTTATGTAGATGATGAAGAAAATAATCTTCAGGCATTTAAAGCAACATTCCGAAGAGATTATAAAATATTTCTAGCTATCTCAGCAAAAGAAGCAAGAGAAATATTAAAAGAACAAGAAGTTGATTTGATTATCACGGATCAACGAATGCCAGAGGAAACTGGTGTTGAATTTTTAGAAAGTATCATCCCTATTTACCCAAAACCAATTCGACTTTTATTAACTGGATATACTGATATACAAGCAGTTATTGATGCAATTAACAAAGGCCAAGTATATCATTATTTAACTAAACCTTGGGAGGAAGATTATTTAAGAACTGTCATCAAAAATGCTTTTGAGATGTATACGCTCAGAAGAGAAAATGAAAAGTTAACTGAGGCCTTATTGAAAGCCAATGAACAGCTTGAGTTCCTTCTTAGACAAAACCTGCTTTCTTAAATCAATAACGAGCTGCCAGTAATAATTGAAGTTCTTTGTGGGAAAGTCCAAACTTTCTTCCCAAATAAGCATTTGTTAGACTTCCACGATAGGTGTACACTCCTCTCAAAAACCATTTGTAATTAAATATCATTTCTTCTGCTCCGCCAAGATCTGCTGTCTGCAAAATAATTGGCGTAAAAATATTACTTAAAGAGTATGATGCAGTACGCGCGACTCTAGATGCAATGTTAGGAACACAATAATGAATTATGTCATGGACTCTGTAGATAGGGTCATCATGACTGGTCACTTTTGATGTTTCTATACAACCGCCTTGATCAATTCCTACATCTATCACAATGCTTCCATGCATCATGTTCGCCACCATTTCCTCACTGACCACAATTTTATTTCTGCCTTTTTCGGCCCTTAACGCACCGATCACCACATCTGCCTCTGCCATGGCTTGACTTAAACTGAAATTATCAATGGTGGAAGTATAGACTTGCTGTCCCAGCAACTGCTTGATCCTTCTCAATTTGTAGATATGATTATCAAATACCTTGATATTCGCTCCTAAACCCAAGGCAGTCCTAGCAGCATATTCAGCTACTGTACCGGCCCCAATGATCACTACTTGAGTAGGCGGAACACCAGTTACTCCCCCATGATCAAACCTTTCCCATCATTGACACTGGAAAGATACTCTGCAGCTATTTGCATGACAGTGCTTCCTGCGATTTCAGACATTGCCCTGACTACTGGCATCCCTCCTACTTTGTCTTCCAAATATTCAAAAGCGACGGCAGTGATCTTTTTTGAATTCAAGGCTTCAATGAATTCTTTACTCTGTCTTCCAAGTTGCAATGCAGAGATCAAGCAACTCCCTAGGCTCATATCCTCCACTTCTTCTAGTGTAGGAGAATCGATTTTTAAAACAATTTGAGCTGCTAAGGCCTCTTTTTTGAATACACCACCTTAGCACCGGCATCTGAATAATCCTGATCGGAGAATTTTGCCTGCAAGCCTGCACCTGTCTCTAAAATTACGCTTAGCCCATTATTGGAAAGTATACCTACTGCCTCAGGAGTAAGGACCACTCTTTTTCCTGGCTAGAAACCTCTTTTGGAATCCCAATCGTGATAGATTTTGAATCTTTTCTAACTTTTGATGGCGATTCTTTTGGTATTAAACCTACTGCAGACAGTTCACTTAATTCAGCTGACATCGTTAACGTGTTGAAGCGTGAGTTTTCTTTCTGAATCAGAAAGAATTTCTAACTTGATTAGAAAATATTGATCTGGTAGAAAATCAGCAACTTTTTCAGCCCATTCCAACCAGCAATAATTCTGACTATAAAAATACTCTTCTATTCCGATATCCAATGCCTCGGTAGGATCATCGAGTCTATAAAAGTCAAAATGATAAAATTCTTCACCCGAATCATTTTGATATTCATTTACAATTCCAAAGGTAGGGCTGCTGATCTGATCTTGTATTTGGAACTGCTCTGCCAAGGCTTTGATAAAGGTCGTCTTACCGGCTCCCATCTCCCCTTTAAACACCCAAACCTTTTCAGAACCTGCTATTTCGATTACTTTCTTTGCAGCTTTGGAAATAGCCTCCTTCCCATATGAAAATTGAATCAACTGATCTATTATTTTGGTGACAAATGAACAATCGGAATGATCATTTCTTCCAAAGATACACCTCCATGTTGAAAAGTATCTTTATAGAAGTTCACATAATAATTGTAATTATTGGGATAGGCAAAGAAATAATCCTCTACTGCAAATACATAACTGGATGAAACATTCAACCTAGGAAGTTTTGCATCTTCCGGTCTTTTAATTTCAAAAACCTTCCCGCCTTCAAAATTAAAGTTTTTCCCTTGCTTGTACCTCAAATTTGTGGTCACATTCTTATCTCCAATAATTCTATAGGGCCTATTCACCCGTTTTGTACCATGATCGGTGGTGACTATTACCTCTGCCCCAGCTGCTTGTATTTTTTTGAACAACTCAAAAGAAGAAGAATGCTCAAACCAACTTTTAGTAATAGATCGATATGCGGATTCATCAGGGGCCAATTCCCGAATCATCTTCATATCAGTCCTTGCATGGGACATCATATCCACAAAATTATAGACCAAGACATTCAAATCATTTTGGAGTAACTGATGGAATTGTTCCACTACAGTTTTTCCTTGATTAGCCTGTAAGATTTTATGATAGGAAGACTTGATGGGCAACCTGTTTTTATCCAGGTTGATTTTCAACCAGTCTTCCTCAAAATTATTTTTCCCTTCGTCTGAATCTTCATCCTCCCAAAGTTTTGGGTAAAATCTAGCCATATCCATCGGCATCATTCCACTGAAGAGTGCATTTCTTGCAAACGCGGTTGTGGTAGGCAAAATGCTAAAATAAGTATCCTTTTGCTCCACGTTGAAATAGGTAGACAATAAGGGCTCAATGTCTTCCCATTGATCCAATCTCAAATTATCTATTACAATCAAAAACAAGGGCTTGCCAGTTTTGACCTGAGGAAACACTTTTTGTTTCAAGACTTGGTGGGACAAAAGAGGTTTGTCTTTGTTCTGTTCCTCCATCCAATCCAAATAGTTGTCTTTAATAAACCTGGCAAAGGAAGCATTCGCCTCAGTTTTCTGAGTTTCCAGCACCTCAATCATACTTTTATTTTCAGTAGAATCAATCTGCATCTCCCAATAAATCAACTTCTTATAGATATCAGCCCAATCATTATGATCTTGTGCATCACCAAAAGCCATACTGATTTTCATAAACTCCTGCTGGTAATTCAGGGTAGTTTTTTCATCGATCAACTGTTTGTTTTGCAACAATTTTTTTACTGAAAGCAAAATCTGATTTGGATTTAGAGGTTTGATCAGGTAATCCGCAATTTTACCACCAATGGCATCATTCATAATGTGCTCTTCCTCTGATTTGGTAATCATCACCACTGGAATTTGGGGCTTGATGATTTTGATTTGCTGCAAGGTTTCCAAGCCTGTCATACCAGGCATCATCTCATCTAAAAAATGACGTCAAAATTTTGAGCTTCCACTTCATCAATGGCATCCACTCCAGAATTTACCGTAGTAATCTGATATCCTTTTTGCTCCAGAAAAAGAATATGTGGTTTGAGAAGGTCGATTTCATCGTCCGCCCATAGAATATTAAACTTTTGAGACATTAGAGTTTCCTTTTCTTCTAAAATTATAATTACTTTTGAGTCAATCAAATTAGGGCCAATTGAAAAGCCAAAAGATACTAAATGACCCGGTTTACGGATTTATCACTATCCCAAGCGAGTTAATTTTTACCATTATTGACCATCCCTATTTCCAGAGGTTACGGAGAATAAAACAGCTGGGTTTGACTGACTTTGTTTACCCAGGAGCTCTTCATACTCGTTTCCATCATGCCATCGGCGCCATGCATCTGATGAGCATAACGCTGGATAATTTACGCATAAAAGGAACAGAAATTTCGAATAAAGAATATGAAGCTGCCTTAATTGCCATTCTATTGCATGATATTGGACATGGTCCATTTTCCCATGCATTGGAGTATAGCCTGCTAAAAAGAGTGCCGCATGAACAATTATCCTTGCTCATCATTGAACTTCTGAACCAGGAATTGGATGGAAAACTAGATCTAGTTTTAAGAATATTTAAGAATACTTACGAAAGAAAGTTCTTCCATCAGCTAGTTTCTAGCCAATTGGACATAGATCGATTGGACTACTTACAACGGGACTGTTTCTTTACCGGGGTTTCAGAAGGTACGATTGGGGCAGATCGGATCATCAAAATGATGGACGTAAAAAATGATCAAGTGGTCATCGAAGAAAAGGGAATCTATTCCATAGAAAACTTCTTAAGTGCACGAAGGTTAATGTATTGGCAGGTCTACCTCCATAAAACCACAGTAAGTGCTGAAAAGATGTTGATCAAATTGATTGAACGTGCAAAAATGCTTCGAAAATCAGGCATGAATTTCACCATTACAGAGGAGTTTGATTTTTTCTTGCAACATGAAAATTCAGTGGAAGATTTCCAGAAGAATCCTGATACCTTGAAAAAGTTTCTGGAAATGGATGACTTGGACATTTGGGGAGCTGTAAAACTTTGGAAGAGACATCCAGATTATGTTCTTCGAAATATTTCCAATATGTTTTTGACCAGGGATTTATTCAAAATCACCTTAACAAATGAGCAGTTTGGAAATGAGGAAATTGAGGAAATGAAATTAAAGACCATTCACAAACTGGGCATCCCTGGGGAAGACATCCAGTATTTCTTCTCCCATGGAGCAGTCAGTAATTATGGATACCTAGCAAAAGATCGAATTAACATTTTGACCAAAAAAGGCAAGGTAATTGACGTGGCTCAAGCTGCTGACTTACCAAATATTAAGGTAATGAGCAAAATCGTCGAGAAACACTATGTATGTAAAGCCAAAAGCTTAAATTTAAAATTCTAAATTGTCCAACCTGCATATGGAATTCACTATAGGTCAAGTGGCCGCCATCCTTCAGGGAAAAGTAGAAGGGGATGAAACCCAAAAAGTATATAGACTAGATAAAATCCAAGAAGGAAAAGAAGGCGGAATCAGCTTCCTTTCCAATGAAAAATATCAGTCTTATATCTATGATACAGAGGCAACTGCTGTAATCGTCTCAGAAAACTTCACTCCTATCAAGGAGATCAAGACCAATTTGATCAGGGTAAAAGATGCCTATACGGGTTTTACCACATTACTCGAAGCCTATAGTCAATTTTCCAAAATGAGTCTTGTAGGAGTTCAAGAGCCTTCTTACATGGATTCAAGCTCGGAAATGGGCGAGAATGGATTCAGGGGTGCATTTTCACATATAGGAAAACTTTGCAAGATCGGATCAGGGGTCAAGATTCATCCACAGGTTTTTATTGGTGACAATGTAAAAATCGGAGACAACACCATTATTCATCCTGGTGCAAAAATCTGCTCAGGAACTGAAATCGGAAGTAATTGTGAAATTCATCCTGGCGTAGTGATCGGTTCCGATGGCTTTGGGTTTGCCCCTCAACCCGATGGAACGTATAAACCCATTCCGCAAATCGGAAATGTGATCATTGAAGATCATGTGAGTATTGGAGCAAACACTACGATTGATTGCGCCACTTTGGGATCAACCATTATTAAAAAAGGTGTTAAAATCGACAACTTGGTACAGATTGCACACAATGTGGTGATCGGTGAAAATACTGTGATCGCTTCCCAAGCAGGAATTTCAGGATCGACTGAGATTGGAAAAAACTGCGTAATTGCAGGACAAGCAGGAATCATTGGGCATCTCAAAATCGCGGATAAAACCACGATTGGAGCTAATACAGGAGTAATAAAATCTATCAAAAAAGCAGGGGAAACAGTTTTTGGGTATATTGGAATAGATATGAAAAACTTCCTGAAATCTTATTCTGTTTTCAAAAACTTAGACGACATTCAAAACCGTTTAAGAGAACTGGAAAAAAGCCGTAAATTTGCACCCTTAATCATCCTGAAAGTCTAAAATATCAGATGAAGGTAAAACAACATACCATCAAAAAGCAGGTGGAACTATCCGGAGTAGGTCTTCATACTGGAGTAATTTCCAATATGACTTTCCTGCCAGCCCCACCAAATCATGGAATTAAGTTCCAACGAGTTGATTTAGAAGGTCGACCTACTGTGGATGCTGACTGCGACTTAGTAGTAGACGTTTCTAGAGGTACTACTTTGGAGCAAAATGGTGCTCGAGTTTATACTGTTGAACACGTACTGGCCGCTTTGGTCGGCATGGAAATTGACAACGTGCTGATTCAGCTAGATGGTCCAGAACCTCCGATTATGGATGGATCTTCAATTCAATTCATCGATGTCTTACAAGATGCTGGATTAGAAGAGCAGAATGCTTTGAGAAGATTCTTTGAGGTAGAAGAAAGCATTCAATACAAAGACCCTTCTAGAGAGGTGGAAATGGTGGCTTTGCCAACTGATAATTACCGGGTCACAGTAATGGTGGATTACAACTCTCCAGTGTTGGGAAGTCAGCATGCATCTATCACTGATATCAGTCAATTCATCCCTGAGATTGCTTCCTGTAGAACATTCTGTTTTCTCCATGAATTAGAAATGCTCTATAATTCCAACTTAATCAAAGGGGGAGATTTAAATAATGCCATCGTCGTGGTGGACCGCGTGGTAGAAGAAAAAGAATTAGTACATCTAGCCAAGATGTTTAATAAGCAGAAGGTAGAAGTGAAAAAAGAAGGCATTTTGAACAATGTGGATCTTCGATACCGTAATGAACCTGCTAGACACAAGCTGCTTGATGTAGTAGGTGACTTGGCACTAGTTGGTAGACCTTTGAAAGCGCAGATTTTAGCTGCTAGACCAGGCCATGCTGCAAACGTCGCTTTTGCTAAGAAATTGAAAAGAGCTATGGAAAAGTCCGGCTCCTCTCATATACCACATTATGATCCAAAGCTGCCTCCAGTAATGGACATCAATCAGATCAGCAATATTTTGCCTCATAGATATCCTTTCCAGCTATTGGATAAAATCATCTACTTAGATGAAACAGTAGTTGCTGGGGTAAAAAATGTCACGATCAACGAGCCTTTTTTCATGGGACACTTCCCAGGCAACCCAGTGATGCCAGGAGTCATGCAAGTAGAAGCCATGGCTCAAACAGGTGGAATTTTAGTATTAAGTACAGTAGAAGATCCAGAAAACTATTGGACTTATTTTCTAGGCATTGAAAACTGTAAGTTTAGAAAAATGGTGCTACCGGGAGATACCCTTATTTTTAAATGCGAACTTTTGGCTCCTATTAGAAGAGGCATTGCAAAGATGCGAGGAGAGGCTTATGTTGGAAACACATTGGTCTGTGAAGCAGTTATGACAGCCAGCATAACCCGAAAAGAATCATGATAAGCCCAATGGCCCACGTAGACCCAAAAGCAAATTTGGGAAAGAATGTAACGGTGGATCCGTTCACCATGATCCATGAAAATGTGACCATTGGTGATAACTCTTGGATTGGCCCGAATGTGACCATTTTCCCTGGTGCAAGAATTGGTAAAAACTGTAAGATTTTTCCAGGATCTGTAGTAGCAGGAATTCCTCAGGATTTAAAATTTCAGGGGGAAGAATCAACGGTGATAATTGGAGATAATACAACCATCAGAGAATGTGTTACGATCAGCCGAGGAACAGTTGATAAACAAACTACCGTCATCGGAAGTGACTGCTTATTAATGGCTTATGTACATGTAGCTCATGATTGTGTTCTGGGCAGCCATGTAATCATCGCAAACTCCGTACAAATCGCAGGTCATGTTTCTATAGATGATTGGGCTATTATTGGAGGTTCCAGTGCCATTCATCAATTTGTGAAAATCGGAATGCACTCCATGGTTTCTGGAGGATCTTTGGTTAGAAAAGACGTGCCTCCATTTACAAAAGCTGCGAGAGAACCGCTTTCCTATGCAGGTGTCAATTCACTTGGATTAAGAAGAAGAGGTTTTTCCAGTGAGTCTATAGGGCATATTCAGGAAGTATACAGGTATTTATTCCTGAACAGCATGAATAACAGCAGAGCTTTAGAAGAAATTGAAATCAATTTACCTGCTACCAAGGAGCGGGATGAAATCCTGAACTTCATCCGTTCATCCGAACGCGGGGTCATGAAAGGTTATATCAATTAATCATGTTTAAAATCCAACTTGAAAAGGCTACAAAGCGATTTCAATATGAATGGATTTTTAAAAACCTGGATTTAACATTAGAATCAGGTGAATCTTTGGCTGTCACTGGAAGCAATGGTTCTGGTAAATCCACCTTGCTCAAATGCATCAGTGGGGCCATTCCCCTTACCTCAGGAAAAGTGAATTATATCTATGAAAACCAATCGATTTCAGAATCTGATTGGTTTTCTTATTTAAGTATTGCAGCGCCGTACATGGAGCTGCCAGAGGAATTCACTCTGGAAGAGCTGTTGAAATTTCATTTCAAGTTCAAAAACATGATTTCCAATTTCACGGTAGAAAAGATCATTTCCACCCTGTATTTGGAACAACATGCTGAGAAACCAATCGCTCAGTTTTCTTCGGGAATGAAACAAAGAGTGAAACTCGGAATCGCATTATTTTCGGAAGTTCCCTTGATTTTTTTGGATGAACCTACCTCCAACCTGGATAAAAAAGGAATTGAATGGTACCAAAATTTGATCGACACCTATAAATCGGATCGAACAATTTTCGTTTGTTCCAATGAACCTCGAGAATATGAGTTTTGTACACAAAAAATAAAACTAGAGGACTACAAATAAGATTAGTTTTTGGGATACTTGTGTATATTTAATTTTTAAGAAGGAACTATTCAATTCATGAAATTCAACTATTTAAGATTATTATCCTTTCTAATTATTGCGGCTTTCGCTCAAGCTTGTTGGAATGACGAACCAACCCCTCCTCAAAAACAGCGGAGGAATTGGCAATTGAAGCATTAACAGAAACTGGTAGAATAAATTGGGTGATTGCCGGTGGTGGAACGGTGAAAAGGGATGGCAACTTGGTTACCGACCTGTATCAAAACTTTGAATTGAATTTGAGTGCCAACACTGCTGCAAAAACATATACCAGTAAAAACAATAATGACATTTTTGACAATGCAGGAACTTGGTCTTTTGCTGGTAGTAATTTTGACAAAATTATTTTGACCGGATCTCAACCTGTCTCAGGTAGAGAGATTTCTTTTACCCGAAATGGTGATCGCCTCATTTTAATCTTTACTATTCCATTACCAGGAGCTAGAATCAATGGGGTCCAAGCCATTGCAGGAACCTACGAATTCGATCTTTTGAAGGATTAAAAAAAGGAGCTAAAAAGCTCCTTTCCTATTTTAAGGTCACCAAGGTTACGCCAGCACCACCACGATCAGGATGCTCATCCTCCAACCTCGCAACTTGAGGCATGGATCTCAATAAATTTCTGGTAATATCCCTCAGGATTCCATCACCTTTTCCATGAACGATCCTTAGGTCTTTGACCCCAAACATAAATCCTTCATCAATAAATGTCTGGATGATAGACAGCACCTCTTCTCCTCTTTTTCCTCTCAAATCCAAGTTTGGAGAAAAATCCATGAGTTTCTCGTTGGTATTATACCCACTTCTTTTGGAAGATGACTTCAATTCCTTCTTCACCTGAGTTTGTGATATTTTCTCCAATCGGGAAAGTTTGACATTGGATTTCAACTCTCCAATTGAAAGTTCCACTTCCTTATTTCTCACCTGAAGCACTTGAGCAATCGCTCCATTATCTTTTAACCTGACCCAATCTCCATTGGAGATTTTACCTCCTACCACCACAATCTCAGGATCTTTAATGGCCATCTTCTCAGGCTTTACCTCCTCTTTAAAAGTCTCGAGTTTTTTTCTGATCTTTTTAGTGGCTTCTTTATCCGCTTTGTCTTCCTTTATCTGACGGATAGTAGATTCAATTTTTTTATTGGTTTGATCCAATAATGCTTTGGCTTCCTGTTTGGCCTCTTGAATATATCGCTTCTTTGTGAGCTCTAAGGTTTCTTTCAGTTCATTGTATTCTCTGAGCCTGGTTTTGAGCAACCTTTCTTTCGCTTTGGCATCTGCCAATAAGCTGGTGTATTGATTCTTCTCATTTTCAAGCTGAGTCAATAATCTATCGTAGCGCACTCGCTCTTCTCCAATATTATCTTTTGCATATTGAAGAATATCTTTGGATATCCCGATTTTAGAGGCAATTTCCAATGCAAAAGAAGACCCGGGTTTTCCTATTTCCAATTGGTACATTGGCTCCAATTTATCTACATCATAGCGCATGGCTCCATTTACCAGACCTTGGTTTTTATTGGCTATTTGTTTCAAGTTTCCATAATGGGTAGTCACAATACCAAAGGCTCCTAATTTATTCAAAGCCAGCAATATGGATTCAGCAATCGCTCCTCCAAACTGAGGTTCCGTCCCTGTTCCAAATTCATCAATAAAGAGGATGGTTTTCCTATTTGAAAATTGAGTAAAATGCTTCATACTCATCAAGTGTGAGCTATACGTACTCAAGTCATTTTCAAGGTTCTGCTCATCTCCTATATCAATGAAGAAATTATCAAAGAGCGAGCTTTTTGAGTCAGGCTGGACAGGTATTAACAAACCACATTGCAACATATATTGAAGCAAAGCGACCGTTTTTAATGAAACAGACTTACCTCCTGCGTTGGGTCCTGAAATTACTAACAACCGCTCATGTCCACCTAATTTCACATCCAAAGGAATGATTTTCTTCCCTTGACCTTTCAATGCCATTTCCAATAAAGGATGTCTTGCCTTGGTCCAAGTCAGTTGTCTTTCTTTGGTAATCTCAGGTTTGACACTTTCTGTTTTCTGAGCAAATTTTGCTTTGGCTCTGACAAAATCCATCAAGCCTAGGTAATTTGTCGCTTTCCTTAAGGCTGGGATTGCAGGTCTCAGTTTATCAGTTAGAGTCGTGAGTATTTTGATAATCTCACGGCGCTCCATGTATTCCAAATCCCGGATTTCATTATTGATATCCAAGGCCTCTTCCGGCTCCATAAAGACCGTTTGGCCCGTTGCAGATTCATCATGGATAAAGCCTCGTAACTTCCTCTTATTTTCTGCTGCCACTGGAATCACCATTCGACCTCCACGGATGGTCATCGCCGAATCTTCAGGAGTTAGCCCTTTGGCCCTTGCCTCTTTAAAGATTCTTTCCATCACTTTTCTTAACCTTCCTTCTTCAAAGATGATCTGATTCCTTATCAATTGAAGATCCCTACTCGCATTACTCCTGATTTTCCCTTTATCGTCGATTACTTGTTCTATTGATTTCAACAAGCCCAAATCTAGATCAACCAATAAGCCTAAGAGTTGACTAAGGGCTGGATATTCATCTCCGAATTTTTTAAAAAATGAAATACATCCTCTCAAGGTATATAGTGCCAACTTCACTTCATGAAAATCCTCCTGATCTAGAAACGCGCCTTCTAATTTGGCTTTTTCTAAAAAAGGATAAAGATTCGTAAAATTGGAGGAAGGAAAAACTTCCCCTGAAACCAAGATCTGAAAAAATTCATTTGTTTGGTCTAGGAGTTTTTCGACCAATTTGTGATCTGAGGAAAAGGAAACTTTATCTACATAACTCATTCCCAAAGGAGAGGTACATTCCTCCTTTAGCAATTCCTTGACCTTTCCGAAATTTATTTTTTGCTCTAAATTAGAGGGGTATATCATTAGAAAATCTCTCCTTCGTCTTTTTTAATCCCAATTGTTTCTCTTGCCGCCAACGAATCTAAAATCTGGGCATACATATTATCCATGATTCCTGGGTATTGCAGGTAGTATCGGAGGCTTTGAGTAAAAACTGAATCTTCTACTTGATGTTTTTTGAAGACTTCTTTTTCCATTAGCTTGTATAAAACCTCAGAAGAATCATAGGCTACTGGTATTGCACTGGCGATCCCCTCCGTTATCTGTATATCAATCAGGACATTAATCATTTTATCCTGACTCAACAAACCCTCTGGTTTCTCATCTTCGGAGCAAGAGGCTACAAAAAGTAGACTTATACAAATTAGTAGTAATCGTTTCACGATGTAAAATTATGGTTTTTTAACTGAAATTTCCTTCACCCTTCATATAAGACAAATTTTATAATTCAACCTGTTCCTATAAATTAGCCAGTTCAAATCACCAGGAATGAATCAACTATTCAGTAAGCTTAGAAAATACGAGATAATGATCCGAAAAGTGGCAAACAACCACTTGCAAGGAGAATACCAATCTCTTTTCAAAGGCTCTGGTTTGGAATTTGACGACTTACGTCCCTATCAATACGGAGATGATGTAAGAACGATCGAATGGAAAGTGTCAGCTAAAGGTCATGGCACCTTTGTGAAGACCTTTCGAGAAGATAAAGATCAATGTGTTTATTTCTTGCTGGACATCAGCGGAAGCCAAGATATTGGTCAAGTAGGAAACAAGAAAATAGATCAGGGTAAAATCATTGCCGGAGTTCTTAATCTGGCCGCCGTTTTTGATGGTAGTCAGGTGGGACTTATCAGCTTTTCTGATCAAAAAGAGAACCTGATTTTACCCGGGAAAGGGCCTAAACAAGGTGTAAAGATGGTCAGAGGAATCTTTGAGCATGAAAACAAATCTTTAAAAACTGATTTGAATGCCATGTTTACCTTCGCCTTAAACCTTATCAAGAAAAGAAGTGTCATCATTGTGATTTCTGACTTTATTGATGAAGGATACGAAAGACCTTTCAGAGCCCTTGCAGAAAGACATGACTTGGTTGCAATTCAGTTGACTGACCCACGAGAATCCGCCTTGCCTTCACTGGGAATTATTCCTATTTATGATAAAGAGAGAGGGAAAACAACTTGGGTAAATACCGCTTTCGGAAGCTTTTCAAAAAAATAGCTGAAACCTTTTCTTCGGAACGGGTGAACCTTCAAGAAATTTGCAAAAAGAATCAGATCAATTACCTAAGTATTGATACGAGTCAAGATATTGTAGCTCCCTTGATTGAATTATTTAAGTACAGAAACAAAAGAATGAAACGTGGGTAAACTTAGTAAGATCATTCTTTTATTTTTCCTCCCTATTCTAAGCTGGGCTCAAGAAGTCAAGATAGATGGATATTTTCTTCAGGATTCTGCAAAACTTGGAGAACGTGTAGGTTATGTATTAAAAGCTACCTACCCTGAACAGAAACAACTCATATTTCCAGATTCACTGTATGATTATTCTCCATTGGTATTACTTGAAAAAAGACATTTATTTCGAGTACTACAGAAGGAGTAACCAGTGATAGCACCATCTATTATGTATCCAACTTTTCCCTGGAACCTAGTGTATTTATGACACTCCCAGTATATGAGGTGGCTAGATACGATAGCATCACGCATTTTCCATTAGAGGCAGAATTAAAATTAAAACTCACCTTAGACAGCATTCCGGAACAACCAGTTTTTCAGGAAAACAATGTATATCAACCGCTTGAAAAAGAATTTAATTGGATTGTTGTAGGTGTCTTAGTTGGAGGAATTGTTTTAGTAATATTGGTTTTCTATCTGCTTTTCGCAGAACGTATAAAACGCCTTTTGAAGGATAGAAGTCAAAAAAGAAGGTGGAGGCAATTTGAAAAAGAATGGATCAAACAAACGACCCGCCTTACCCAAAACCCTAGCTTAGATCTAGCTGATGAAGTTCAGGGACTCTGGAAATCTTTTATGGAGAAACTCACTCATCAGCCTTTCCAAGAATGGACTTCCAGTGAAATCGGAGAAAAACTGGATGACCCTGAAGTTTTTAAAGCTTTGAGAGCAATTGACTTGATCATTTATGCAGGGGTTTCAGAAAAAGTGAAGAAGCTACTGATTATCTACTTCAGGTAGCAAAAGAAACACATTTAGAAAAACTAAACGAGATGAAGCATGCAAGAGCAACTAGCTGAGTTTTTTAGCTGGTCTTGGTTTTTGCCTGAGACCTTCAAATCATACGAATGGGAAAATCTTTGGATTCTGCATTTGCTTTGGATCATTCCTGCGCTGATGCTTTTGAGGATTTTCGTGAAGTTTTTGAAAAACCCTGTTTTAGAACTTTCACTTCCTAAAAGAGCCGCAAAAAACAATCCTTGGACTTACCTGAGACTTATCCCTACAGGATTCTTCTTCTTGGCTTTGGTCATGATCGTGATAGCATTAGGAAGACCTCAGCGAAGTAACGAGCGGGTGGAGCAATTTACGGAAGGTATAGACATTGTCCTAGTGATGGATATTTCGGAATCAATGGATCTTCAGGATTTTACTCCAAACCGGTTGGAAGCAGCTAAATCCACCGCTGTTGACTTTATTAATGGTCGTTTTGGCGATAGAATTGGAATGGTGGTGTTTGCGGGAGAAGCGTATTCACTTGCACCATTGACGAATGATTATCAGCTTTTGACAGATTTGATTGGGGATATTTCATTTAATATGATGGAAGCAAAAGGTACTGCCATTGGTTCGGCAATAGCCTCAGCTACGAATCGAATGAAAGAATCAGAGTCTGCTTCCAAAGTGTTGATTTTATTGAGTGATGGGGAAAGTAATGCTGGGAATGTAGACCCCTTGTTTGCCGCGGAGCTTGCCTCTGCATTGGACATAAAAATATATACCATCGCAGTGGGAAAAGATGGCATGGTTCCTTACGGGACTGATTTTTTGGAAGACCTCAAATGGTCGAAAGTTACTTGGACGAAACTACCTTGAGAGAAATTGCTAAAATTGGGAATGGGGAGTTTTTCAGGGCTTCCGATGGCGGTACACTAAATAGTATTTTTGAAAGAATTGATACCCTGGAAAAAGCGGAAGTGATAGAAAATAGGTATAAGGAGACTTCAGATTATTATCGAGTTTATTTATTCTGGGGGATGCTATTATTCTTTATCTGGTTACTTCTGAAAAGTAGCTTTCTCAATAATTTCTTACTTGATTAATGATCCTATTAAGCAACTAAAACCTGACAAATATCAGGTTTTGTTCTTATTCTAGTCAGTCAAAAAAAGTCATTTAAGTACAGTTTTGTACAAAGAAAAAAGAATGACTTTATCACCAGAACTTATAGAAAAGTATAACAAACCTGCTCCTCGTTATACTTCTTATCCAACGGTACCACTTTGGGAAAACAATCTTTATTCAGCAACTTGGGAAGGGCTCGTTCAAACTGCTTTTGACCAGTTTGGTGCACAAGAAGGAATTACTTTGTACATCCACCTACCCTATTGTGAGAGTCTTTGCTCCTATTGTGGTTGTAATAAGCGAATTACAAAAAACCATACGGTAGAAATCCCATATTTGGATGCTGTTCTAGTAGAATGGAAAAAATACCTGAAGCTATTTAATGGAAAACCCAAACTAGCTGGAATTCACCTAGGCGGTGGAACACCTACCTTTTTCCAACCTGAGTCCTTAGAATATTTTCTGAGCGAAATCATTCAAAACTCTGAAATCCTGGAATCGGCTGAATTCAGTTTTGAAGGGCATCCCAACAACACCACGTTGGCACACTTACAAACATTAAGCAGGCTTGGCTTTGATCGAGTGAGTTATGGAATCCAAGATTTTGATCCGAATGTTCAGCAGGCCATTCACAGAATCCAGCCCTTGGAAAAGGTGATCGAAGCTACTGAAAACGCCCGAAAATCAGGTTATACCTCTATTAACTTTGATTTGATTTATGGATTGCCCCATCAGACCATGGCTTCTTTAGAAGATACTTTTGAGAAGGTCGCTGATTTAAAACCGGACCGCATTGCCTTTTATTCTTATGCTCATCTACCAAGTGTATTCCCCGCCCAAAAGAGCTTTGAAAGCTATTTGCCAGCGGATATTGAAAAGCGGGAACTTTATGAATTTGGAAGAAAAAAATTGATTGATATGGGATACGAGGAGGTAGGAATGGACCATTTTGCCCTACCCAATGACCCCTGAACTTGGCGAAGCATAAGGGTACTTTGCATAGGAATTTCATGGGCTATACCACCTCTCCTTCCAAGATATTAATTGGCTTGGGAGCAAGCAGTATTAGTGATATCCATCTTGGCTATGCTCAAAACGAAAAGAATATTGAAGCCTATAAAGAAATATTGAATCAGGATCAATGGGCGATTCAAAAGGGACACGTTTTGACAGAGGAGGATATTCAGATCAGAGAGATCATCCTAGATTTGATATGTAGAAATGAAGCGCACATTCCTTCCAAGGTTTGGAAAAAGCTAAATGAAGATCAGATTTTCAAACTGAAAAATATGGAGTCAGAATATCTGGTGAGAATAGAAGGTGAAAAATTAAAAATTACTGAAACAGGAGTGGCCATTATTCGTCATGTCTGTAAACAGTTGGACCTAAGACTGTCCAGTAATCAAAAGCACCATCAGGTGTTTAGTAAAGCTATTTAACGACACATCGTTATTTCGATTTGTTTAGCCCCATAGTCATAGATTTGCAGATCAGGGCTAAACCCATGCAACCCTAGGCCAAGTCCACGAAAAATAAATAGAATCCCAATCAGAACTCCCAAATATGGGATGGCTGATTGGAATTTTTGTCTAAGGGAAAGGCTAAAAAGACTTCCAGAAATCATTAATGCCAATAAAAGAGGGACTGTACCCAATCCAAAGAAAAACATGTATGCTGCTCCTAACCATGGATTTTGCAAGGCCAAAGCAGCGATCAGAGCCATATAGACCATGCCACAGGGTAATAATCCATTGATCATACCTGTACTAAAATAAGCTGATGTCTTTCCAGACTTTAGATAAGTTCCTAATGTCTTTTTTACCCATTTTACAAAACCTGAAAAAATTGGAATGGATAAGAATTGATCTGATGTTTTAACTGATAGTGCAAAGATTAAAATAAGCACTCCCATCCCAATTGATAAGCCTTGTTGTACTCCTGCCAATGCCAGAGAAAAACCAAGACTGCCTACCAAAAGCCCCAAAAGAGAGTAAGTAAGACTTCTTCCTACATGGTAGATGATTTTATTTCCTAAAAATTTATTTTTATTGGAACCACCCACCGCCAATGCAATAGGTCCACACATTCCAACACAATGAAATGATCCCAAAAAACCTAATATGACAGCAGTCCAAAGCATCAAAAATTTAATTTCTTTTCTTGATAATATTCTACTCCATTTTCCACCCAATTCAATTGAGCCTTCCAATACCCACTTTTCAATTGATTAATTGGAACTTCAATAGCCCTTTGGCTATTACCATCTAATTTGATTTTTTGGTCTAAGGCAGCATCTGAAGGTCTGAAAAGATGAAGAGTCCCAGAGGCGCCGGAAGGAAGATCCACCAATATCATTTGCCCCTTCATATCAAAAGTCATAATATCCTTGTTTTGATCTAAGGTGGCCTGTTCTTTATCTATTTGATCCTGATAAACTATTTCCTTTTCATAATAGCTTTCGGTCACCAACTCAATTCCATCCATTCTAACCGATATAGTCACCATGGTCATGATGACCACAATAAAACCTAAAAACGAAAGGAATATTCCAGTTCCCCAATTCATAGTCAATTTCATTGTCTTATTTGTTTATAGGTGCCATAAAGTTTGTTTCAATATCCCCAAATTCTTGACCACCGGCACTTAACTGTAATTGTACCTTTTCCTGGCTTACTTGTACATCTGATTGATTTCTAACTAAGAAAAATCTTCCTTCAAATTTTGATTGGGGCTCCAAGGTCCAGTGGGTATCCCCGACTACTTCCAAATCTATCCCCTCTACCAATGGGGTCAATTCCACCGTCTGTGGTTCAAATGTTTTGTTGATTAAAGTGATTTCATACAAGTTTGATACCCTTCCATCCTCTCTGGTTTGATAAGTCATACCTGGAAATCTAGTAATTGTTCCATTAATAGGTTCTCTAGTGGCAATTAAAGAGACAAAAGCGGCAACCAATACCAACAAAACCACCACATATGCCTTGACTCTACCCGTGATCAATTTCTGAAAACCTTCTTTAATACTATTTTGAGAAGCATATCGGATCAAACCTTTTGGTCTATCTACTTTGACCATGACCTCATCACAGGCATCAATGCAAGCAGTACAGTTCACGCATTCCATTTGAATTCCATTTCGAATATCGATTCCTGTTGGGCAAACCTGTACACAAAGGCTGCAATCCACACAATCGCCTTTTGGCTCAAGTTCTGCCTTGTTTTTCCGTATTGGTGCTCTAGGTTCACCCCTCACGTAATCATACATGACGTTGATGGAGTTATTGTCTAATAAAACACCTTGAAGTCTTCCATATGGACAAACAACCAAACAAGCCTGCTCCCTAAACCAGGAAAACACAAACATGAATATTCCCGAAAAAGCAATCAATCCAATAAAACCAGCCATATGGGCTGAAGGGGGCTGGGTAACTACCTCTATCACTTGATCCACCCCTATTAAATAAGCCATTACCAAATGACCAATCATCAATGAAATGAACCCAAAGATCAGGTATTTAGCTCCTTTCTTTCCAATTTTTCCGGCGTCCCAAGGAGCACTATTCAATGCTCTTTGCTGATTGGCATCTCCTTCGATCCAATACTCAATTTTACGGAAAACCATTTCCATAAAAAGAGTTTGAGGACAGGCCCAACCACAAAATACCCTTCCAAAAATTACTGTAAAAAGAATTACGAAAACGAAAAAGATTAATAAAAGGAAGATCAACAAATAGGTATCCTGAGGCCAAAAAACAGCTCCAAATATGATAAACTTCCTTTCAAAAATATTGAACAAAAGCCAAGGTCTTCCATCTACCTTTATGAAGGGTCCAGCAAATAAAATAGCCAATAAAAGCCAAGAAAGATAGGTCCTATATTTAAAGAACATACCTCTAACTTTCTTTGGGTATACCCAGTTTCTTTTTCCATCTTCTTGGACAGTTGCCAAGGCATCACGGAAATTCTCAGGGTTTAAATGTGGATTCTTTTTTGCCATAATACAGTGTATGGAAACACCGGAAGAATTTCTTCTTCCGGTTTATTGGAAACAATCTATTTTCTATTCTACCGCGGTACTATCGGACTCTGAAGGAGTTTCTACCGCAGGAGCTCCACCAACTAATTCACCTTGAGGTTCCTTCGGATTGGCTGGGCTTGTACCCTTAAGCGTAAGAATATAGCTTGCTACTTGTTGGATTTCCTCTGGACTTAGCTGATCCTCCCATGGCACCATCCCTTTACTTACTACACCATATTTTATCACAGTGAATACATCTGAAATCGAATTCCCATGAATCCAATAATCGTCGGTTAAGTTGGGACCAACTCCACCACCTCCATCAATAGCATGGCAAGCGGCACAATTACCTTCAAAGATGCTTTTACCTCCTGCTAATGCTGAAGCCGATTCATCAAAAACGACGGTTGTCTCATCAATTCCAGCGGCAGCATTGGCCTTACGTTCTTCGGAGGCAATGGCTTCGATTCTCAATTCTTCTTCATATTCTTCCACTCCTGTTTTCCCATAGCCCAATACAGAGTAATTGAGGAAATAACCTATGCCAAAAACGGCTGTAATTAAAAATACATATTGAAGCCAAGGCGGCATGAAATTGTCAAGTTCAGTAATCCCATCGTAGGAGTGATCTGTCATTTCCTTTTTCTCCACCGCTTCTTCTGCGACATCTCCTGTAATGAACTTTTCTTTAAAGGATTCCCACCATGTTGGTTCTGCTGCCATTGCAGGGTTTTCTTTTCTAAACACTGCAGTGATAAAAGACATGAGATAAATGATCAATATTAAAAGAAGAATAATGACTCCTAATATGACCCCCATGATGATTAGAAGGGTAAGTTGATTCCCATCCATATTCATCAGTTTTTCGTAAGTCGAACTTTCTACTGCTTGAGCAAAAACTGCGTTAGTCACAGAAAGCCCAACAAAAGCAAATAATAAGGTTAGTATATTTTTCATGGCTCTTTCTTAATAATATCGTCATCTTCCATAGGAAGTGACCTCATATGGTCTATGTAAGATTTAGGTACCTTAATCACCCATAGCAACATGGCGACAAAGAATAGGACAAAAATCAAAAGCGAAATGATTGGATAGATTTCTATGTTTTCGATAGATCTTAAAACTTCTTTATACATGACTTTTTGATTTATTCGTTAGAAGAAGTTGCCTTGATATCAGTACCAAGTCTTTGTAAATAAGATATCAATGCCACGATTTCTGTATTTGGCATTACCTCAACACCTGCATCTTTAAGGTTAGCAGTAATCTGAGCAGCTTGAGATTCCAAGTCTGCCAACGCGCGCTCGTCATACCCCTCTGGATAAGGAACTCCCAATTTTTGAAGTGTCCTGATTTTTGCTGGTAAATCGGAGTAATCCATTTCATTTTCTACCATCCATGGATAAGGAGGCATCAAGGATCCCGGAGACATAGATCTTGGATCCATCATATGGAAGTAGTGCCAGCTATCTGGATATTTGCCACCTACACGGTGTAAATCAGGCCCCGTACGTTTGGATCCCCATAAGAAAGGTCGATCATAGACAAATTCCCCTGCTTTGGAATACTCTCCATATCGCTCTGTTTCAAATCTAAAAGGTCGGATCATTTGTGAATGACAACCCACGCAGCCATTCGAGATATACAAATCCCTACCCTCCAATTCAAGAGGAGTATATGGTTTTACAGAACTAATGGTTGGTACATTGGATTTCACCAAAATGGTAGGAATAATCTCTATGGCACCTCCAATCGCGATTGCAACAGTCGCTAACACAGTGAAGAAAACAGGCTTTCTTTCCCAGGCTCTGTGCCAAAATTCTCCAGCCGGCTTGTAGTTTTTAGCCAAAGCCGGTGCAGAATCTTCTTCAGATTCTTGGAATTCTCCCTGTTGAGCAGTTTTCCACATGTTGTATACCATGATCACGGCACCGCTCAAGTAAAGTAAACCACCAAAGGCTCTCAACATATACATCGGTACCAATTCCACAACAGTTTGCAAGAAATTACCATAGGATAATCGTCCCATTTCATCAAACTCTCTTAACATCAAGAACTGAGTCAAGGCAGCGACATACATGGGAAGTGCATAGAATATAATCCCTAGGGTTCCCATCCAAAAATGGGTATTCGCCAATTTGGTGGAGTAAATCTTGGTTTTGAATATTCTTGGCCACATCCAATACAGCATTCCGAAAGTCAAGAACCCATTCCAGCCCAAGCCTCCAATATGTACGTGAGCAACAATCCAGTCTGTATAGTGAGCAATCGCGTTCACATTTTTCAAGGATAACATCGGTCCTTCAAAGGTCGCCATACCGTATGCGGTAAGAGCTACCACCATAAACTTCAAAACGGGTTCATTGCTGACTTTATCCCAAGCTCCACGAAGGGTCAATAGACCATTGACCATCCCTCCCCAGGAAGGCGCAATCAGCATTACCGAAAAAGCAGTACCCAATACCTGAGCCCATTCTGGAAGAGCGGTATACAACAAATGGTGAGGTCCTGCCCACATGTAAATGAAGATCAACGACCAGAAGTGGACTATAGAAAGTTTATAAGAATAAACAGGTCTATTCGCAGCCTTTGGCAAGAAATAATACATCAGCCCTAAAAATGGGGTAGTAAGGAAAAATGCAACTGCATTGTGACCATACCACCATTGCACCAACGCATCTTGAACCCCAGCATAAGCAGAGTAGCTTTTTAGGAAGGAAACGGGTAAGGCCAAGGAATTGAAAATATGCAGTACGGCCACCGTCACAAAAGAAGCCATGTAAAACCAAATGGCCACGTACATGTGCCGCTCCCTACGAGTGATTAACGTTCCTATCATATTGGCACCAAATGCCACCCAAACCAAAGCAATCGCTATGTCAATTGGCCATTCTAACTCTGCATATTCTTTAGAGGTTGTAAGACCTAAAGGAAGGGTAATTGCAGCAGCTAAAATAATCAGCTGCCATCCGTAGAAATGAAACCAGCTCAATGTTTTATTCCACATTGGCGTTTTCAATAACCTAGGCATGGAATAATACACGCCTGCGAAAATCGCATTTCCTACGAAGGCAAAAATTACTGCATTCGTATGCAATGGTCTAATCCTACCAAAAGTGGTATAAGGATTACCCAAATTGGCTTCTGGTAAGAAAAGTTGGGTGGCAGCGATGACTCCCACCAACATCCCGACGAGCCCCCATATAACGGTGGCTGCTCCAAAATACTTGACAATTTTATTGTCATATTGGAACGTTTCTAAAGTAGAATCATTCATAGGACTTTGTTTTTGTTGGTTGATCTTTTGTTTCTTTTTTTGTTTGCTGTCGAATAATATTCTAATGGATGGCGTATAATCATCATCAAACTGGCCATCCTTCATTGCTTTAAAAAACAGGTAAAGGAATGTCCCTGCTAGAATTAAACTCACACCGATCAATAGAAAAATCACCTCCATATTAGTTGAAGTTTGTCTTAAATAATCCTTTTCTCATCGCCACTAGATTGGTTGCTACTGTAGTAAATACCACTACCGTTATACTACTGATTGGCATTAAAATGGCACAAATTACGGGGCTGAGAGCACCTTGAACTGCCAAGGAAATCCCGATAATATTGTACATAAAACTCAGTATAAAACTGATTTTAATAATGTACCTATTCGCCTTTGCAAAGCTTAAAAATGCAGGAATACTAGAAATCACGGTGGCATCCATAATGGCATCACTGGCAGGAGAAAAATGGCTGATCTGCTCTGTAACTGCAATCCCAACTTCACTTTCTTGTAAGGCCCCTGCATCATTCAAACCGTCCCCTACCATGAGCGTATGCTTCCCTTCTTGATTCAGGTGTTTTAGGTATTGGAGCTTATCGGAAGGACTTTGATTAAATTTAAACTGAATGGAAGTTCCCAGTCTATCCCGTAAAGTAACTTGTTCATGGCTATGGTCCCCAGAAAGTAAGTGCAATTCATATTCATCCTCCAATTGTTGGATGACAAATGGGGCAGTTTCCCTCAATCCAGACTTAATGGAATAATACCCAAGATCTTGGCCAGCTACAGAAAAATATACCAGGTTACCTTCCTCGATACTTGGTTCTAAATTTGATCCAGTGAAGTCTTTAGACCCCAATTGAAAAAGTTGTCCTTGGTAAAACGCTTGAATTCCTTTCCCTTTGATTTCTTGAAAATCTGTAATTCGTTCCAGTTCCCTATCCCCTAAATAGTAATTGATTCGATTACTCAAGGGATGACTGGACTTTGAAACCATAGATTTTAAAATATTCTTGGTTTGGGAAGTCAATTCATCTCCTACAAATTCTATTTGTGCATTGGCAGGGAAGTAAGCGTACCTGTCTTATCAAATACGATGGTATCTAATTGAGCCATCTTTTCAATGACAGAAGCATTTTTCAAATAAAACTTTGCCTTCCCAAAAATTTCAAGGTATTGCCCAACGTAAATGGAGTAGACATGGCCAATGCACATGGACATGCGACTATCAATACAGAAGTAAAGGCTTTGATTGCCAATGAAAAATCCTGCAAACTCCAATATCCAAAAGCCAGGAAAGAGATAGAGAGCACAGTCCAAGTAAACACGCTACTTACTTTATTGGCCAAGGGCTCTAGTAATCCATCTTGCTTTTTTTCAAAAGTTTCATTGTTCCAAAGATCTGTCAAATACCCTTGGGACGGGGATTTTTGAATAGTTAAGAGAATAGGATCTCCTACTTGTCTTCCACCCGCATAAATAATTTCTTTTTTAGACTTAGGCACAGGGATCTCTTCTCCTGTGACAAAACTATAGTCAATACTAGCTTGGTCGCTAAGTAAAATAGCATCGGCAGGAATCAATTCCTCATTTCTTATTAAGATGACATCCCCTATTTCAAGCTTAGAAATAGGAACTACTTCTTCTTTGTCTTGAACAAGCTTTGTTACGGCCATTGGAAAATAGGATTTATAATCCCGATCAAATTCCAAAGCCGAAAAAGTTTTCTGCTGATAATATTTACCCAACAAAAGGAAGAACAATAATCCTCCTAGACTATCCATGAAACCTGCATTCCCAAAAATAAATATCTGCCAAAGGGAATAAAGAAATAATGCAATAATTCCCAGCACGATAGGCACATCCATATTGATTTTCCTCTGTTTGAGAGAATTCCAAGCAGATACGTAATAGCTATTCGCAGAGTAGAAAACGACCGGTAAAGCAAGCAAGACATTCAAATAATTGAATAAGCCTTTAAATCCTTCTCCTAAGAATTGGGTTTCTGAAAAATACTCCGGCAAACTGAACAACATCATATTTCCGAAACAGAACCCTGCTACTGCTAACTGGGAAATCAGTTTTTTGTCTATCGTAGTTTTGGGTTTACCTCCTTGATCAGATAAACTAATTTTTGGTTCATAACCGATGGTAGCCAACAATGAAACCAGCTCCTTTAAACTGATTTTATGCTGATTCAATTTGACTTGAACTTTCTTCTTTATGAAATCAACCCTACTTGAAAGGATCCCAGAATGGATTTGAACTAGGTTTTCGAGCAACCAAATACAGGATGCACAATGGATATGAGGAATAGTAAAAGTAATATGGCTTTCAGAATCACTTTTAAAATCTAACAATTGAGACTGAACGTCTGCATCTTCTAAGTAGTCAAATCTATTTTCTTTGGAACTCTTTAATTTTTGATTTTCACCGGGGAATTCTTCTAGCTCATAGTAGCTACACAGGTCATTTTCAGAGAGAACTTCGAAGACTAGTTTACAGCCTTGGCAGCAAAAGTGTTTATCATCATGAACCAAGTCCAACTCATTGCACACCTCTCCGCAATGATAGCATTTAGTAATAGAATTTGAATTAGAGGTGGTTTTCATGAGTATTAGTTTACTAAATTTACTTAAATAAGTAATAAAAAAACATGATTAAAGTCAGGTGAAGTCATTAATTATAAGGATAGGTAAAATGATAATTGATCATCCCATAATTCTCCTTTGTAAAAATCAAAAAGCACATTAGAGAGCTCTTGTTGGTAGGTTTTTGTCGTGACTAATAAAGTACAGTCATGCTGTACTGAATAGGACCAAAAGTCTCCAATTCTCATAAAATTGAATTTGATAAAACTTGTCTCTTTGGTTGCTGAAGAGATCTTTTGGATAATATCCTGTTCCTCTCTAGACCTGGATTTTGGAATAAAACTGGGTGAAATGATGGTAGCTTTGCTCTCCTTGATTAAGTCTTGAAATAGGAACAAAAACTTATGGATGATTCTGGCTGAATCGGTAGTCCCATCATAGTGAAATAGAAGATGTTTCAATGAGAATTTAGGGACATAAAGTAAGACAGGCGTTTGGCAAGGTTCTTTTTCCAATGATTTAGGATATTCATGGGTTTGCAACCAATCCAATACTTTATTAAGATCTAATGAAAACAAAGTAGGGTGTGAATCATCAATGGCAAGGTTGTTAAGTTCAATCGCTGGATTAAACTCTTCATCCAAAATCTCTTGGTGAAAAACATTGATCAATTGGGTGGGTAGATCAAACTTCGTCATACTTGAAGGCTTGGCTTCCATATAGAATAACTTTATTCAAAGCTATTCAAGAGAGCACTTACAGCTCATGACCATTCCTAGTTGGAAAAATGATAAAAGTCAGTTTTTGAATTTTATTTCAATAGTCAATGAAAACTGGAATGGATAGTCGCTATTGTAGATAATCAATAGAGCATTTATAAACAGAAAAAATAGAATTCTGAAGGGAAAATTAAGTGATTTGAAAAAGCTATAAGGCAGATTCTAAATTTGGAATACTTGAATTCGATTGATTGGCACACCACCAAAAAAGCCAGCATGGCTGGCAAGAAGACAGGGGACCTTAGGATCGGTTTGTTTCTTGGGGGCTAAAAAACACAAAAGCCCCTTCCGGAGTGATCAAAGGGCTTGAATAATGTGGCGGCGACCTACTCCAGGTGTAACCCCAGTACCATCGGCGCTGCAGGAAGCAGCTTCTCTGTTCGGGATGGGAAGAGGGTGGGACCCTGCGCTTCTTCGGCCGCCTAATCTGTAAGTATACAGTCATCAGTGATCTGTGATCAGCTTTTCCTGTATCTAATATCTTAAGTTCTTCTTCGGTAGTAGGTAATTCATGCCCAGTACTTCTACTTCTGACTTTACTAACATGTCTTGGCAGAAACTGCTAAACAGCGGTAAGCTTTTGAGCAATTAAAACGCTACTCAGCTATGACATTACTGCCTTTTACCTGCGCCTTTATACAACGTCATCGTCTCTGACGGCCCTATTTGGAAGTCTCATCTTGGGGAGTTTCGCACTTAGATGCTTTCGCGCTTATCTCTTCCCGACGTAGCTACCCGGCAATGCAATTGGCATCACAACCGGTACACCAGCGGTCAGTCGCGGTCCTCTCGTGCTAAGGTGGGTCCTCGCAAACTTCCCACGCCCGCAACAGATAGGGACCGAAGACTGTCTCACGACGTTCTGAACCCAGCTCGCGTGCCACTTTAATGGGCGAACAGCCCAACCCTTGGGACCTTCTCCAGCTTCCCAGGATGTGACGAGCCGACATCAGGGTGCCAAACCTCCCCGTCGATATGAGCTCTTGGGGGAGATCAGCCTGTTATCCCCAGCGTACCTTTTATCCTTTGAGCGACAGCCCTTCCATTCAGAACCGCCGGATCACTATACCCGTGTTTCCACCCTGCTCGGCTTGTCGGCCTTACAGTCAAGCTCCCTTATGCTATTGCACTCCTCGTACGGTTACCAAGCGTACTGAGGGAACCTTTGAAGCCTCCGTTATCCTTTTGGAGGCGACCACCCCAGTCAAACTACCCACCAAGCAATGTCCCCATTCGGGGTTAGATACCAAACAAACAAAGGGTGGTATTTCAGCAGTGACTCCACGAATCCTGGCGAACCCGCTTCATAGTCTCCCACCTATCCTACACATCATTTGTCCAGTACCAATGCTAAGCTGCAGTAAAGGTGCATGGGGTCTTTCCGTCCCGTTGCGGGTACGCGGCATCTTCACCGCGACTACAATTTCACCGAGCTCATGGCTGAGACAGTGCCCAGATCGTTACACCATTCGTGCAGGTCGGAACTTACCCGACAAAAATTTCGCTACCTTAGGACCGTTATAGTTACGGCCGCCGTTGCTGGGGCTTCGATTTCAGAGCTTCTCTTGCGATAACTCCCTCTTAACCTTCCAGCACCGGGCAGGTGTCAGGCCTTATACTTAGTCGTTAAACTTTGCAAAGCCATGTGTTTTTGTTAAACAGTCGCCTGGGCCTCTTCACTGCGGCCCCGATTGCTCGGGGCGCCCCTTCTCCCGAAGTTACAGGGCTATTTTGCCGAGTTCCTTAGCCATGATTCCTCGAGCACCTTAGGATACTCTCCTCGACCACCTGTGTCGGTTTGCGGTACGGGTAATTATACGCTTAACGCTAAGTTTTTCTTGGAAGCCACTTAGGATCACTATCCGATTGTCCGTAAACGCTCGGTACTATCAGCTTCGGCTAAACCCACGCATTTAACTATGGGTCCAATACACACTACCTTTAACGCGGTATTCCGTCACCGCGCGGATCTTTCATCACTCCGTCGCTCCATCACCTGTATAATTAGTATGGGAATATTAACCCATTTGCCATCGACCGCCCCCTTCGGGTTCGCCTTAGGTCCCGACTAACCCTGATCCGATTAGCGTTGATCAGGAAATGTGAGTCTTACGGTGTACGGGTTTCTCGCCCACATTATCGTTACCGCCTTCATTTGCTTTTCCAAAAGCTCCACCACAACTGACGCTGTAGCTTCACCGCCGTTGGAATGCTCCCCTACCACTGTCCGCCGTGGCGGACAATCCTTCGCTTCGGTACTATGTTTGATGCCCGATTATTATCGACGCCCTGTCGCTCGACCAGTGAGCTGTTACGCACTCTTTAAAGGAATAGCTGCTTCCAAGCTAACCTCCTGGCTGTCTCTGCAACTGGACCACCTTTGTTCAACTTAACATAGATTTGGGGACCTTAGCGGAAGGTCTGGGTTCTTTCCCTCTCGGACTGGGACCTTAGCACCCCAGCCCTCACTGCCGGTTCTGGTATGACGGCATTCGGAGTTCGTCAGGATTTGGTAGAGTTTGACTCCCCCTAGTCCTATCGGTAGCTCTACCTCC
>NZ_CP146486.1:1485000-3770000 GCF_041729275.1 Algoriphagus halophilus
ATTGTAAATTATCATTATATACACTGTCAGGCAAACACGCACTAAGCAATGTCCATCAACCTTCCTCGTCTTTCTCAGGTTATTATTTTTTTCGCCTTACATCGCTTCCGAAAAGAACTGATACCACACCTTTTGTGGCCTCTGTCGATCACTCAAAGCTCCCGTTTCGACCTCAAATTTTTCCCTTCCTTGCTGAAGGGAGTGCAAAATAAGAAGCTTTTTTAATCCGCAACACTCTTTGACTTTTTTATTTTTTAAAAGTTTCAGGAACCTCAATCCCTTCCGCTTTTAACCCCTTCGCTGCCGAAGGGTGCGCAAAGGTAAGTGATCTTTTTTGACTTCCTAACTCTTTTGCAAAATTTTATTTCCTTTCAATTTTCAGACCTCTCAGCCTCCCCGTTTCTTCCGCCGTTCGCGTCGTTTGGGAGTGCAAATATCCTACTTTTATCCGTAACAACAATATCAGATCACAAAAAATATCCCTACTCATCATAAACCCCTGAAACAGAAGAATAAAAATTTTAGGAAAAGATTCTATTGCATTAGAATAAAATAAATAGGCTTGATTTATGTTTTATTTCGAATTTTATCGATAAACCAGATTTAAATTTTATTTGCACCACCTATCAACTAATATCTGAAGGTAGGAAGCTCTGGATAGTACTTTTTAGATGGGTCTTTACTGGAAAAAACATATCTGATCGAAATTTCATGGGCTCCTCCGGAATATTTTTGTCCCAGCTTTGAAATAGAGAAATCAAAGCTGTATCCAAACTCCATTCTATTATCTAACCGAACCCCTATTAAAGAAATTATCGACTCATTATTCGGCAAACTGTACTTTGTCGGAAGACCTCTATACCAAATTCCGAGAACCAAGGGTTCAAAATAAAATTCAGTTCCTATATCCAATTGTGAAAATTGTCCCTGCTTTTTATAATTAAAAGCAAAAGAGAGAGAACGCTCCTGGTCTGTATTATTAAAATAATCATTGATATCCCCAGGAGCCATATCAAATTTCACTCCACCCTGAAGAGAATATTTTATTGGAAGTTTATTTCCATCCATCTCAAGGTAACTGATTTCCGGCCTCAACAAATGAAATGCAGAAATTCCAAACCAAAATTTGTCATCATAATACAGGAGACCAGTATGAAGATCAACATCTCTTAACCTACTATCTCCTTCAAAACCATCTCCGGGAGAACCAAGGATCACTCCTCGATCGATATCCAATTGGGTGCCTAATACCACTTGATCAAATAGTGCGTCTCTGGCTACAAAAGATCCCTGAAAGCCTGCGTGTAAAAACCTACGTTCTCCAAGACGAAGTCTATAACTATATAAAAGCCCAATTTCATGTACTTGGCTTTGCGTGTAGGATTCCCTTGCTCCCGAAATACTAATTCCAATCCCAGAATTATATTTTTCAACGAAATGATCAGCATACGCAGTATATGCAATAAAGCTTTGGTCTAAAGAAGGCCATTGACTTCTAAAGTTTACACCAAGCCTCGTGAACCCTGTACTTCCAACAAATGCAGGGTTCAGATAAAGTGGATTTGCATAAAACTGACTATACTGAACATCCTGCCCCCATGCAGAAGTTATTTGTAAAGCCAAAAGTAAAAAAAGTAACCTTCTCATCATCGGATTAATCTGAATTTACCTGCCTTCGTTACTTTTTCGCCATCGATGGCTACTCCATTAAATCTATATATAAAGATGCCAGCATCTAGCAATTCACCATCTAGTTTTCCATCCCAACCCTCGGTTTCGATAGCATCTGTTTCAAAAATCAATTCCCCCAAGTATTGAATATTAAAAGCTCCATGCTTACGATGCCCTTAAATTTGGGCACAAAAGTGATGTTTTCTGTCTCATTGGGAGTAAAGCCTGAGGGAAACATCACTCTATAACTTCTGGTAATTGAAAGTCTTTTTGTGGAAGTAGCTAAACAACCCAATTCATTTTCTACGGTCAAAACAATATCGTACTCCCCTTTTTCTCCATATATATGCGTTGGGTTTTCTAGGTTACTGGTACTTCCGTCACCAAAATCCCAATTCCAACTTACCGAAGAATCATCTGACAGATTATTAAATTGGATTACATCATCTGGGAAAATCCCTCCATCCATATCCCCTGTTATTCCGGACCCTTGGACTTCAAACTCAAAATCCGAAAGAAGCTCTTCTTCCAATAGGATGATCTCTATTTGTATAGGATTAGAATAACATTCCAGACTTTTTGGCTTTACGGTTAAATCAAAGTTTCCGGAAACTGCAACTTCCTTCAATTGTTCATTTATTAAGGAAACCCCACTTCCAGTAAGCAAATAATCATAGGTCAAAAGATCAAAACCCTCCAAGTAAGATGTCAAGTCAATTGGTTCACCCGGCGTACACCCGACAATTGGATTTTCGATATCATAGGAAGGTGCTTCGGGATAAGTAACTTCAATTTCATTGGAAGAAATAAAACAGCCTCTTTCGTTAAAACCTACAATGGTATAAATTCCTGATTCTTTAACAGTATACTCCAATCCTTCAGCACCAGGAATTTTAACTCCGTCTTTCCTCCACTCTATTTGTGAATAATCAATTTCATTGATCCCCTTCAATAAAACAGTCTCTCCTCCACAAAGAAAAATATCTTCAACAGGCTCCTCTCCTTCTGCCTGAACCAATTCCATTGGAGGTGGAGAATCAAGAATTTTGATGGTCAAAGAATTCCCTTGGGATCGTTTTCCATAATTATCAGTTACGGTATAATAAATAGAAACCTCTTCTCCGACATATTCTAAATTAGGAGTAAATAAAAATCCACCTGGTTCATCAGTTGCCTGAAAAATCCCTTCAGGCATCACAAGCAACCTATTTTCTTCATCGCATTTTGCTTGTTCACAGATATCCTCCGAAATACCTTCTATTTCTTCCATGGTCCTAAAAAATTGCAGACAGGAAATCGAAGCATTTTCATTTAACAATTCTACTTCTTCCTCGGTGATATAAAATGTATTTTCAGTCGCTGCACATGACTCCCAATTTGAAATATCAGAACCTTCTGGGTTCAACAAATCTTCGTCATTTGCCACTTCCACAATTAAGTTTCTTATTTCATGAAAATTTGTAAACCCACCAGTGGAAGCAGAAAAACCTAGTTTCAAATTCTGAGGCGCTTGATAGGGAAAGGGGACATCCTGAAAAATAGTAATGGTCCGATGCTTATTTTGTTCGACGGTATAATCCATCACTAAAGTGATTAAATATCCTACCCCACTTGGATTTGGGGTCAAGGTGATGTTTGCTTTTCTATATCCAGGCTGATTTAAATCAGTTACTCTGCTTGTACCTATTCCACCCGAACTGATCGGAAAAACTGATCTGCAGCCAATCCATCCGGTCCAGATTCCATAGTTCTTTTCCCTTTGATAAATTCATATCCGGAAAATCCATTCCCAGGTCCTCGTATGACAATGCTATTGGGAACATAACTTGTCCCAGCTCCTGGAAAACCACCTGTTTTTCCTTCTGCAGTATTTCCAAAATTGCCAAACTCATCAAAACCCACCCCCATGTAAGCACCTGCAAGCCCTGGCTCTTGTAATCTTTTGGAATAGCCCAGAGACCCCCAAAGCCTCCGATTGAAAAACTAGGAACATTTGCATCAAATAAGAAAAAGGCCAAACCATCCGCTCCGTCCCCTCCATAACTAAAAAATTCAAAGGAAGTCTTAATTCCATAAGCTGAAGAAAAAGGAATATCTATATAGACATAACCTCTTTGGTCGACCTGATTATTGGTAAGTCTCAAAGCCCCATCTACTAGTTGAGCATCTGCTCCAAAAATAGTAGTAGGCTGTGTGGTTTTTGAATCAAACGTCTCACAATACGGAAATCCCGATTGTGCAAAGACATTCATCTTGGCTACAAGTAATAAAAGAGTAAAAAAAGCAATTTTGGTTCTCAAAACACGACTATTTGTGTTTCTAAAATAGGATTAAAAAATCTCAGAAATAAAAAAGCCTTCAGTTTTAAACCGAAGGCTTCCAAATCTTTATTTGAATGGCTATTTAAGGATGGTCTGACTTCTGTCTGGACCAACTGAAACTAAATTAATTGGAACATTTAGTTCCTTCTCTAGATAGCTCACATATTCTTTTAATTCTGCTGGAAACTTTTCATAAGAATCAATTCCTTCCAAAGAACAGTTCCAACCCTTTAGGATTTTATAAATAGGTTTCACTTCTTGTTCCGAGATCTCAAAACTTAGACGATCGATTTTCTCCCCAGATATCAATTCATAATGGGTACAAACTTGAATCTCTTCAAAGATATTCAGGACATCAGCTTTCATCATGAATAACTGAGTCACCCCATTGATCATGATGGAATATTTTAAGGCAGGAAGGTCTAACCAACCGCATCTCCTAGGTCTTCCTGTAGTACTTCCAAACTCATTCCCTTCTTTTCTCATGGCTTCACCCGTCTGATCAAATAGTTCAGTTGGGAAAGGACCACTTCCTACTCTAGTACAGTATGCTTTGAAAATACCGAATACCTCTCCGATTTTTGAAGGAGAAACTCCCAAACCAGTACATGCACCAGCAGTCATCGTGCTACTGCTAGTCACAAAAGGATAAGACCAAAATCAATATCCAATAGTGACCCTTGAGCGCCTTCAGCCAAAATCTTCTTATTCTCTGCAAATGCATCATTAACTACATACTCACTATCAATCAAATTCAAGGTTTTGAAGAATTCAATCGCTGCAAAGAATTGTTCCTCCATTTCTGCCAATGCATCAAGAGGGTAATTAAAATGGGAAAGTGTGTTTTTGTGCTTTTCTACTAAAGCTGCATATTTTTCATTGAAATCAGCACTCATGATATCTCCTACTCGTAGAGCAGATCTTCCAATTTTATCTTGATAAGTCGGACCAATACCCTTCAAGGTAGACCCGATTTTCTTATCGCCTTTGGATTGCTCATAGGCTGCATCCAACAGTTTATGAGTAGGGATAATGATGGTTGCCTTTTTGGAGATTACTAAATTCTTCTTGTAATCAATATTGAATTTGGCCAATCCATCAATTTCTTTCTTGAGAACAATTGGGTCGAGAACAACCCCATTGCCAATAATATTTAATATCTGGGAACGGAAAATGCCAGAAGGGATCTGGTGTAAAACATGCTTTATTCCATCAAATTCAAGTGTATGACCTGCATTAGGTCCTCCTTGGAATCTAGCTACTATTTCATATTGTGGCGCGAGAACGTCTACTACTTTTCCTTTACCTTCGTCTCCCCATTGGAGCCCCAGAAGTACATCCATCTTCATTTGATGTGCGGTCTATCGTTTATGCTAAAACTTTTTGAGGCGTGAAATTTGCAATAAGCCCATAGAAAACCAAGACTTAGACTCAATTTATTATTGCGACCTCTCACATTTGAAGAAATTTCAATTCAAATCTTCTTATTTCAAAAGTAAATGACTTAAGAAGCTTTCTCCTTTCTAAAGGTTTCAACCGAATCATACACTGTAAAAATATTGTTCAGCTTGGTAATGATCAGCAATTTTTTGACATGCTCAGAAGGTGCCGCTAAATATACTTCTCCTCCCACATTCCTCATTTTGGTAAGCATGGTGATCAATAAACCAATTCCGCTGGAAGATATATATCTCACTTCACTTAGGTCTACTACAAAGGTTTTTACTCCATCCTCAATAGCATCCGAAACCACTTCCACTAATTGAGGCCCCGTTTCATCCCCAATTAAATCACCTTTGATAAAGAGGTAAGTTGCAAGATCATCCTTGCTGGTTGTATAGGTTAATTTCATTCTTCAGCTTTTTTATTTTCGCAATTGACCTTTTTACAATTGCCATATAGAATCAGTGAGTGGTGTAAAACCTGAAAATCTAAAATATCAGCAACGGTATTTTGAATGTTTTGGATGCGTGGATCACAAAATTCCAACACTTTATTACATTCAACACAAATCAAATGGTCATGCTGCTTATACCCGTATGATTTTTCAAATTGAGCCAGGTTTTTTCCAAACTGATGCTTGGTCACTAAATCACATTCAACCAACAAATCCAAGGTGTTATAAACAGTGGCTCTACTTACGCGATAATTCTTATTCTTCATACTGATATAGAGTGACTCTACATCAAAGTGTCCCGTTCGGGTGTAAATTTCTTCGAGGATCGCATATCTTTCCGGTGTCTTACGGAGTTTTTGATTTTCCAGATACGCGGTAAATATTTTCTTCACCTCTTCGAAATGCGTGGTATTCAAAGGCATTTTGAGCTATTTTTTTCAAATATAACTTTTGTACGGTAGAAATAATTCAATTGCCTAATCAAACCTTGAAACCTTATGGATTCCTTCTACTTGAGACAAGTTTTTCATAAGCTGGTCTAAATGCTCGGTACTATGCACATATAACTTGATGGTTCCTTCAAAAATCCCGGCGTCAGAATCAACCGTAATAGACCTCATATTAACTTTCAATTCATTGGAAATCACCTTGGTAACGTCATTGATCAATCCTACTCTATCTGTTCCAATAATCCTGAGACCTGCAAGGAAAGCGATTTCTTGTTGGCTGGTCCATCTAGCTTTGATGACTCGATTCCCATGATTGGACAAAAGTTCCAATGCATTTGGGCAAGAGGTTCTATGAATTTTTATTCCTTCATTAACAGTCACAAACCCAAAAACGTCATCTCCAGGGATTGGATTACAGCATTTCGCAAGGATATAGTCTACTACATCCATGTCTTCTCCTATCAGTAACTGATCATGATCAGGCCCTTTCAGACTCTTGATTTCTTTGGTGAAAGTGGATTCATCTTTCACCTTTTCTTGAATCGCTTTACTCTTAAGTTTTTGGTTTTCTTTAAAAGTTTTGAAGGACTTAATTGATTTTGGATCTATGATTCCTTTCCCTAACCTGTAATAAAATTCATTGGCAGTTTTCAATTCAAAATAAGCTCGCAGTTTATCTACCGCCTCAGAATTGAATTCCATTTTCATCTGTTTCAACTTCCGCTGCACAATTTCTTTCCCATCCAAAATTGCTGATTTCTTTTCTTCCCTCAGAGCATCTTTGATCTTTGCCTTTGCTCTGGAAGTAACTACCGTATTTAGCCAGTCCTCGGTAGGCCGCTGTTTATTGGATGTTAAAATCTCTACCTGGTCACCATTTTTAAGTTTATGGGAGATAGGCACCAGTTTCTGGTTCACTTTCGCTCCAATACATTTCGCGCCGATCTCCGTATGGATTTCAAAGGCAAAATCTAAGGCAGTTGAACCAAAAGGCAATACTTTCAAATCTCCTTTAGGGGTAAATACAAAGACTTCTTCATGAAAGAGATTTCCCCGGAAAATCATCCATGAATTCGATAGCCGAACCATCATTGGACTCCAACAAACCTCTCACTTGAGAAATCCAATCATCCAAACCAGCAGTCGATTTGGAACTGCTGTCTTTTTCCTTGTATTTCCAATGGGCTGCATATCCTCTTTCAGCAATCTCATCCATTCTCGTGGACCGGATCTGAACTTCCACCCATTGACCGGTATTACTCATCACAGTAGTGTGCAAAGACTCATATCCATTGGAGCGGGAGGTACTGATCCAATCTCTCAGCCTATCTGGATTTGGGTGATAAAAATCGGTCACGATGGAATAAACCTGCCAACAATCTGCTTTCTCATTCTCTAGGTCACTATCCAAAATAATCCGGATGGCAAACAAGTCATACACTTCTTCAAAGGGAATCCCTTGCTTCTTCATTTTGCTGTAAATGGAATAAACAGATTTAGGCCTTCCTTTGATAACAAAATTAAACTTCTGCCTAATCAACTCATCCTCAATAGGTTGAATAAAGGATTTAATGAATTTATTCCGAATACTTTTAGACTCATTAATTTTCTGAACAATGTCCATATAGGTTTCAGTATCGGTATATTTCAGATACAAGTCTTCCAGTTCAGACTTAATGGAATACAAACCCAGACGGTGCGCCAAAGGTGCATAGAGATACATGGTCTCTGAAGCAATCTTCAACTGTTTGTGTCGAGGCATGCTCTGAAGCGTCCTCATATTATTGAGTCGATCAGCCAATTTGATTAGGATAACCCGTACATCATCAGATAGAGTCAACAGCATTTTCCTGAAATTCTCAGCTTGCTGCGAGCTTCCGTAATCAAAGACTCCTGAGATTTTGGTTAACCCATCAATAATGGACATCACTTTCGGACCAAACTCCCTTTCAATATCCTCCAATTCCCAATCCGTATCTTCTACTACATCATGTAGGAGTGCAGCAACGATTGAGGTGGTACCAAGCCCAATTTCTTCTACGCATACCAAGGCTACCTCTAAGGGATGATATATATAAGGCTCACCCGATTTCCGTCTCATCTCCTTATGCGCTTCTTGGGATACATTAAAAGCTTTTTGATGATTTTTGTATCCCCAGGCTTGAGCACAGGTTTAGCTTGCCTCAACAAACGTCGATAGCGCTTTAGAATCTCTTTTCGTTCTTCTTCTACATCCACTTGGATCATACAAACCTATTTTTAATTCAAAAATGTATGCTATGAAATTATTTGCCTAATTCTTTTATTTTTTTTTCGAGACTTATTGCATTTTGAAAATTACTATTTACCTTTGCATCCACAATCAGGAAACGGAATGAAAATTCCATGATTTTCGCTCCTGTTGTACCATTAGCGGATGTGGCGAAATTGGTAGACGCACTAGACTTAGGATCTAGCGCCGCAAGGCATGGGGGTTCGAGTCCCTCTATCCGCACCAATACCGAACCCTCAATCACTCTACTGTTTCACAACAGGAAGGAGATTGAGGGTTTTTAGTTAATCATCATAATAAATTCAAACGCCTTGGAAATCTCAATAGACAAGCATTCAGCAAATCAAGCTTTAATTAAAATTAAACTAAACGAAGCAGATTACCAACCAAAGGTAGATGCGAAACTGAAAGACTATGCCAAGAAAGCCAATATCAAAGGTTTTAGACCTGGCAAAGCACCGGTTTCCATGGTGAAAAACATCTATGGTACTTCTGTTTTGGTTGAGGAAATCAATTCAATTTTAGGAGAGTCATTAAACAACTACCTGAAAGAGCAAACTTTTAAAGTTCTTGGAGAGCCACTTCCAGTAGAAAAAGAAGACAATTCTATTGACTGGAAAACTCAAAAAGAATTTGATTTTGATTATAAAATCGGTTTTGTAGAAAGCATCAAAGTGCCATTGGACAAAAAGTTCAAGGCTACCAAATATTCCATCAAAGTAGATGACAAGTTAGTAGAAGAAACAATCGAAAACTTGAAATCTCAGTCTGGAAAAAGTACCAACCCTGAGGTAAGCGAAGCAGGTGATCACATCTATGGTGACTTGACTGCCGCAGAAAGCGGTTTCACTAAAACTCTTTCTTTGGACTTATCAAAAATTACTAAAAAGCTTGCTGGCAAATTCATTGGCATCAGCAAAGATACAGTAGTGGAATTTGATTCTAAAGATGTGAAGAAAGCACAATGGAAAGATGCTTTTGATATGTCCGATGAAGAAGTTGAATCTGCACAGGGTGCTCTTACTTTCACCGTAAAAAACATCAATAGAACTGAAACTGCAGAAATGAATCAAGAATTTTTCGATAAAGTTTTTGGTCCAGATGTAGTGAAGTCTGAAGAAGAGTTTGTTGCCAAAGTAAAGGAAACTCTTCAAGGTAATTACGATAGAGAATCTAAAGTATTCACTGAAGAAGAATTGAAGAAAGCGTTAACTGAGTCTGCGAAAGTTGAATTGCCAGAGGAGTTTTTGAAAGAATGGTTAATTCGAGCTAATGAAGGAAAAGTTTCTGTAGAAGACGTTGAGAAAGAATTCCCAATGTACGCAAAACAACTTGTATGGTCATTGATTTCCAATCAATTAGCTACTGAAAACAAAATTCAGGCTGAGCATGAAGATGTGATTGCTAAAACCAAAGAAATGATCCGTGAGCAATTTGCCTCTTCTGGATTAGGTTCTCAAATGGAAGACAGCATGGACATGTTTGTTGACAATTACCTTAAAGGTGAAGAAGGACAAAACTACATGAATATGCTTACTTCAGTTCAGAATGATAAAGTACTTGCTTTTGTTCAAGAAACTGTGGACATGAAAGAAAAAGAAATTTCTATCGATCAGTTTAAGGAACTTTTAGAAAACTAATTTGATTATTGCTATCATAAAAAAGCCCTTATTTAAGGGCTTTTTTTATTTTTGTTTACCACAACAAACTCGAATATGATCAATAAAGAAGAATTCAGAAAATACGCCATCCATAATCAAGGCGTAAATGGTACAGCTTTTGACCAATACACACAGCATATTGAAAACATGACTCGATCTGTGATCGAGGAGCGTCCACAGAATTTCCGTGAAATTGATGTCTTCTCTAGATTGATTATGGATCGTATAATTTTCCTTGGGACAGGTATCGACGATCACATTGCAAATATCATTGTTGCTCAGCTTTTGTTCTTGGAATCGGTAGACTCCAAAAAGGATGTGTTGCTTTATGTCAATAGTCCAGGGGGCTCTGTAACAGCAGGTTTGGGAATTTATGACACGATGCAGTACATTGGACCTGATGTAGCGACTATCTGTACAGGTATCGCAGCATCCATGGGTGCTGTTTTATTAGCCGGAGGAGCAAAAGATAAGAGATCTGCTTTGAAACATTCTAGAGTAATGATTCACCAGCCTTCCGGTGGAATGCAAGGACAATCTAGAGACATGGAAATTTCCTTGAAATTGATTCTTTCCATGAGACAAGAATTGTATCAGATTTTAGCTAATCATACCGGTAAATCCTTTGAAGAGATCGAAAGAGATTCAGATAGAGATTATTGGTTGAAAGCTCCAGAGGCCAAGGAATATGGCCTGATTGATGAAGTATTAGTAAAAAAACCTTAAGTAATGGCTCAAGTTACCTGCTCTTTTTGCGGTAGAAATAAGAAAGATGTAGACCTGATGGTTTCGGGTATATCTGCCCATATCTGTAATTTCTGCATCGAACAAGCTCATTTGATTCTTGGTGAAGAAGATAAAACCAAAAAATCAGAAGGAGCTCAACCTAAATTCAAATTAAAAAGCCTAAGGAACTAACTTCCTTCTTGGATCAATTTGTAATTGGTCAAGACGAGGCAAAAAAGTGCTGACCGTAGCGGTATACAATCACTATAAAAGACTTTCTCAGAAAGACGAAAAGGATGATGTGAAAATTGAGAAATCAAATATCATCATGGTGGGAGATACAGGTACCGGGAAGACTTATTTAGCTAAAACTTTGGCAAAAATTCTTGAAGTACCCTTTTGTATTGCTGATGCTACAGTATTGACTGAAGCTGGTTATGTAGGAGAAGATGTAGAAAGCATCCTGACTAGATTATTGCAGGCAGCAGATTACAATGTGGAAGCGGCTGAGCGAGGTATCGTTTACATTGATGAACTGGATAAAATTTCCAGAAAATCAGACAATCCTTCCATTACAAGAGATGTCAGCGGAGAAGGTGTACAACAAGCCATGTTGAAACTTCTAGAAGGAACGGTAGTAAATGTGCCGCCTCAAGGGGGCAGGAAACACCCAGACCAAAAGATGATAGCCGTAAACACGGAAAACATCTTATTTATTTGTGGTGGTGCTTTTGATGGGATAGCCAGACATATTGGTAAAAGGCTCAATACTCAGCCGATGGGATTTAGTAAGAACAATGCTGGCCCCTCTGCAGACAGAGAGAACTTATTGCAATATGTTACTGCACAGGATTTAAAGGCTTTTGGATTGATCCCCGAATTAATCGGAAGACTTCCTGTACTGACTCACTTAGATCCATTACATAAAGATTCCCTGAAAAGAATTCTTACCGAACCTAAAAATGTCTTGGTAAAACAATATTCAAAACTACTCGCAATGGAGGGAGTGAATATTGTTTTTGAGGATAGTGCCATCGACTTCATTGTGGACAAAGCTGTAGAATACAATTTGGGAGCAAGAGGATTGCGATCCATTTGTGAGGCAATAGTCACCGATGCGATGTATGAAATTCCTTCTGATGATTCTATCAAAGAATTGATCATTGATGGAAAATATGCACAAAGCAAGTTTGACAAGTCGAAATTCAAACGACTTCAAGTTGCTTAATCATTGAATCTTAAAATGAACAAAAGCCCTGCGATGAACTTTGCAGGGCTTTTCTTTTCTCAATTCTTTTTAAATATTGTCAATCCCCATCTTTAATTAAACACTAAGGTCATTACCGATTTTGCTGGCATTTGAAAAATACTCGAAACTGTTAAAGGGGATAAACTTGACTGCTCATTAGTTAGATAGCATTGAATCGAAGTATTTTCGGATCCTTCCCCACCCAAAGAGACCTGTATATCCTTAGCTTCTGGATTCACCAAAACAACCACCTTTTGTTTACTTAATGGATCTATGTAAGCTGATCCCATCAACTTATCCGAATTGATGGAAGCTTCTATCCTCACAAATCCAGGTCTAACAAACCGACTATAATTCCCTAAAGTCCATAGCATTTTACTTTCATAAAATGCCCCATCCTCCTTATTCTTATCAATATAAACCAATCCATCCTTATAATTATAAGGCGAAACGGCCAACCACCAATTCCATGCGGAAGCATTGGATATGGTTAAATCCTGATGAATCACTCTAGCCAAATAAAGGGCTGACTCCATTCCAAGATCCCGTCCATTTCCATTTATTTCACCCTCATTTCCTCCGAGGATGCAATATTCTGTCATCCAATAGTTGAGTCCGGGAATTGACTCCACTTCAGACAAAACTTGAACTCTCAACTTTTCAGATACAGTGGATGGGCTGGTGGTGAAATAACTATGAGCAGAGATCACATTTGAAACATGTCTTAAATTACCCAAATAATTCTCAGAAGATGGGTCAAAAAAGCTTTCACCTGTTCACCTCGCCTTGGCTTATCTGCCAATTCAAAAAGGTAGTTTATTTTACCAGCCTCCGCCACATCAATTTTGGCATTAAACTCATTTTCAGAAAAACTTTGATCCAGGATTTTAACAAAAGATGCTAGTTCATCATTGGTAGCGGGATTTCCTTCTTGCCCACCATCTGACCAGTCCCATTGAGGCTCATTGACAGGACTAATATAGTTAGGATGAAGACCAATATTTTGAAGACCAATTCCGACAGAACTTATATAATCCGCAAAATCCTTTGCCTTATCTTGATCAAGATTGGACTTCCCATCGCTGGAGAATGCTTTCCCATTTTTAGTATATTGAACTAATGGACTATTGGAGAAAAGAAGCAATTTATCCACTCCCCGATCTTTAGCTGCCTGGGCAAACCAAACTTGGCCTTTTGCTTTGGACATGTCAATTTCTCCTTCTGAATTCAGGAAGGACTCTGCCCTTCTCCACTCGTCTTTGATTCCACTTTCCTTTCCTTGCTCTGCACTGCCGGCACCTAAATTGAAACGCCACATGGACAAGCCAATACCTTTGGGCCTTCCATTAACCGCCTCCATACTAAAAAGCAAATCCGCTATTCCATTCTTTTTTCATCTGGCCAAAGTCCTACAAATTGAATGGACCAGGCATCGGAAGCCCCAAAATGATCAATTGTTTGAAATTGATTATTTGAATTTATGCTAAGAATAAGGGATACCTCCTCTTGAGCAAAACTACCATTGCTTAAATATAAGCTGCCAATACTAGTGAGGACAAATAAACAGAGATATCGAGATAAGAGTAAAAGTTGATGCATTTTTAAAAATACAACATACCTTACAAATTCCTTTACAGGAGTTAATTAAGTGTATTCAAAATCAAATCCGCGGTATTCTCAGACGCACTAGTTTCCCCTAATCGCTCTTTAATCAAATCATATCCTTGCAACATATGACCTTTATAAACTGGATTCGACAAGATTAAATTGAGTTCCTTTTTCAAATTTTCGATTGAAAAATCATCTTGAATCAATTCTTTGACCACTTCTTTTTCAGCAATCAAATTCACTAAGGAAATAAAATCAATTTTCACCAGGCGTTTCGCAAAGAAATAAGTCACGGGACTGGTTTCATACACTACAATTTGAGGTACTCTAAATAAGGCTGTCTCCAAGGTGGCCGTCCCTGAAGTCACCACTGCTGCAACTGCATGAGAAAGTAAATCATACGTTTGATTGTACACCACCTTCAATCCGGCACGAATTGCAGGTGTATAAACGGATTCTTCTAAACTATCCACAGCTGCAATGACAAATTGAGCTTGAGGAAATGAGGAAGATAGTTTGATCATTTTATCCAACATGGCTTTTACTTCTTGGGTCCTACTCCCAGGAAGCAATGCAATGATTGGCTGATAATTAATTTCATTTTTTTGAAAGAAAAATCGTGGGGAGTAAACTTTTTGATCTCGTCAAATAGGGGATTCCCTACATAGTTGACATCCATCTCATAAGACTTAAAAAAAGCTGGTTCGAAGGGTAATATTGAATACACATGATCCGTAAACTTTTTTAACTTGAAAGCCCTCTTTTGATTCCAGGCCCAGACTTTAGGCGGAATATAATAATGAACAGGAATCCCATGCCCCTTAGCAAATTCGGCAATTTTCATGTTGAATCCACCATAATCCACCAAAACAATGCCGTCTGGACGGTATTCTAGGATATCTTTTTTCACCAAGTTTAGGTACTTGAGTACTTTTCTAAACCCTAAAACCACCTCAAGGAAACCCATGAGCGCCACTTGGCCATAGTCTACTGCCAACTGCACACCAGCTTCTTTGGAAAACTTCCCCCTGCCTCTTACTTCTATCCTTGGTTCCTTGGCTTTAAGAGCCAACACCAAATTGGAGGCATGCATATCTCCTGACCGCTCTCCTGATATGATGTACAGTTTCAATGATTTCCCGGGCATTTCAGCTATCTCTAAATTTTATCTAAAAAAGAAAAGTAGGTCTTCGAAACCTACTTTTCTACTTACTATTTATTACGAATGAATTCAATCCCCATAATACTCCACAAAATTCCGCGGTGTTTCGTACAAAGTCAATTTATGTAAACCTCCTTCATTGGTGATTTCTTTCACTGCTGGTTCCAAAATCTTCCAAAACTCCATCACTAGATTTTCACAACTAGCCAACTTCCCTTCCATAAAATCCACGTCTACGTTCAGGTTTTTATGGTCCACCTTTTCGATTACAAGCTTTCTAATGATGGTACTTAATTTCTTTAAATCCACTACAAACCCAGTATCGGGATCGGGCAACCCTTTCACCATCACAATTAATTCAAAGTTGTGGCCATGCCAATTCACATTGGCACAAGGCCCAAAAACCTCCACATTTTTCTCATCAGTCCACTTTGGATTCCACAGTTTGTGGGCAGCATTAAAGTGTTCTTTTCGGCAAACGTAAATCATAGCTTTCTTAAATAGGACGCAAAGGTAGCTAAAAGAAAGAAAATAATAGAATTCATAAGAATTTACAAGTCAAAAAGGATCATGAATCCTTCTTAGCTGTAGACTCCCTTGCGACCATCCTAATCTTTTTACAATAAAAAAACCTTCCAGACCAGTTTTTAAATAAAACTAGATCCAGAAGGCTTTCAAGAAAATTAAGGATGATTAATTATCGAACCCTCAAGGAAAGAAATTAATTTACATCCCACCAAAGTTTCGTATCCAATCCATCTTCTCCTTGACGAGCAACAGCTTCCAAATAACTTTCGGAGTTGATATCTCTTTCAGTAGTAGGGTAAGCTTGTCTCACAGGGATCATTTTACTATCGTTCATTGCATCCACCGCTGGAGTTAATTCAGGGTAATCCAACCTTCTCCATTCTGCCCAAGCTTCATATCCTTGAAGAAATAGCGCTACCCATTTTTGAGCGGCAATTTTCTCCATGGCATTAGAAGAATTGAATGCTACTTCTGGTTGAGCTAAATAAGCATCATATGCCGCTTGATCAAATACACCAAATTGTCTGAAAGAAGCTTCAATTCCACTCCTGTAATGAGACTCAGCGCTTTCAGAGATCCAACCTTTCACGGCAGCCTCAGCTAAAGAGAAATGAATCTGTGCCAAAGTAACAATTGGAAGTTCTGCATTTTGCTTTCTTAAACTTGAACCAAGGTAAGAAACCGATGCATTGGTAATACCACCAGCTACTGTGTTAGAAACACCATAAGGCATTGGAGCAATTTCCCCAGTATTTGCTGCAGGATCTGCATACACAGCTAATCTAGGGTCATTCAATGGGTTCATATAGTCATACATGGTGTCAGAAATCGCATAATCTACACGAGTCAAATACCTTGCATACCATGGATTTTGGTTATTTGCTTCTGCCAAATACGGGTACATGAAATCCCCAGTCAGGGCACCATTGCTATATGCTTCCTTGAAATTGGACTCAGCTAATCCTGGTGCAACGTCACTTATACGAAGAGACATCACCATTCTAAGAGAATTGGCAAATCTTCTCCACTGCTCCATATCACCGTTAAACAACAAATCACCCTCTACACCTGCCGTTTCAAAATTAATCTGATCAGCAGATTCTTTCAGCTCTTTCAATAAATCTGTGTAAATGAACTCTTGAGTATCATAAGTAGGTGAAAATTCAACTTCTCCTTGTAATGCTTGAGAATATGGAAGCTCTCCCCATCTATCAGTCATCACACCAAAGAAATAAGCCCTAAGGATTCTTGCTACAGCAATCTGGTTTTCATTGCTACCAGAGCTCAATACATCATCCTTAGTCTCCTCATTTGTATTTAAGTCAATGATTCTTTGTAGGTTCATCAAAGGACCTGTGTAAAAACCATTAAAGTCAAAGTAGATATCCTGATATCTTGAGGATTCAGTGTATTGCTTTTCAGAAAGGTGCTGAACATACAATACACCTGTCGCGTTTCCAACGATGCCGGATACGCTTCTTTCAGCTCCCGTCAACAATCCAGAAGTCAAAGGAGAGGAAGGTCTGTTTGGATCCACATTGATGTCTCCAAATTCTGAACAGGCACTTAGCAAAAGTGTACCTGCTACCAAACCTAAAACTGTATTTTTTATATTTTTCATCTTTTAATTTCTATTATAGTCCAAGTCTCACATTGAATCCTAGGGATCTTACACCTGGTAACTGTCCACTTTCGAAATACGCATATCCATTTGCTCCTGACCCAAATTCACTTGGATCAAGTCCTGGTACATTGGTATGGATCAACCAAAGGTTTTTCGCAATGAATGCCACGTTTACTGTGTGGAATGGAGATCTATCAACCAATCTCGCAGGAAGAGAGTATCCTAATCTGATCTCTCTCAATTTCACATAAGAAGCATCATAGATCCAGTTCTCATGCAATCCGAACATTCCTGAGAAATGATCATAAGCATCCACATAAACAGTGGTAGGAGTTCCGTCCTCCAAAGCACCGTCTACACGTACTCCTCCACCATCTTCAACTGGATCTCTTAAAGGATTGCCTTTGTCATTTAGACCCGCAGTTTCTAAACCAAGACCAGAGTAAGCATTAAACATTTTGGTAACTGAGTAGAATTGACCTCCAGCTTGGAATTCAATAAATGCAGTCAAATCAAAGTTTTTGTATCTGAAAGTGTTGGTAAAACCACCAGTAGCAGTAGGAAGAGTAGTTCCTAAATCTATGTTTCTCTCTTTTACATAAGAACCATCTTCATTGATGATTGGAAGACCATTGTCAGCATATTTGAATCCGGTACCAATCAAAGTACCCCACTCTTCACCAACTTTGGCATTGATACTCATCCCCCAGTATGCAGACTGCAATTGTCTATTGTCTAGACCAGCAGCTAATTCAATTACTTTAGAGGTGTTATGAGCCAAGTTCAAGCTAACATCCCAAGTGAAGTCACGCTTTTGGATTGGAGTTCCACCTATAGAAAGTTCAACACCTTCAGATCTGATGTTACCTGCGTTGACCAAAGCACCAGAGAATCCACTAGAACCAGGAACGGTTAAGTTTAGGATTTGATCTTTGTTGTCATTTCTATAGAAGGTAAGATCAAAGTTCACCTTACCATTCCAGAATCTTAAATCAACCCCAGCTTCATAAGAAGAAGATAGCGCAGGTCTTAAGTTAGGGTTTGCTGCAGTATTCGGGACTTGAAGGTTCGGGAATGAACCGTAAGGAGTAGATACGTTATAAATCTGAGCGATTCTGTAAGGACCGATATCTGATCCTACTTGTGCATAACTTGCTCTTAATTTACCAAAGCTTAGGAAATTTCCTCCTCCACCCATTAGTTCAGTAAAGACGAAACTAGATGTAATTGATGGATATAAGTAGCTATTGTTTGCTTTAGGAAGAGCAGAAGACCAGTCATTTCTCAAAGTAGCATCCAAGAAAATCGTGTTTTGATAACCTAAAGAAACGTTACCATAGACAGAGCGAACTGTTTTGTTACTCTTATAGCTATCTGTAGCAGGTCTGTCTACAGAAGCATCGATGTTGTAATAATCAGGAACAGCCAATCCCCCTACAGTACCTTGGTACATGTAGCTATAAAGATTTCTTCTGATGTTACCACCTGCATTGGCAGTCACAGAGAATTCGCCAAACATCTTATCATACTGGAATAAGATTTCATAGTTATCCTCCCGTCCAATTCTTTGGCTTACAGAATAGGAATCTAAGTCCAAACCACCTGAAGCGATTCTTTCTTCAATTTTTTGATTGTAGAAGTCAGATCTAATAAAACCTGAAACCTTCAATGCATCAGTCAACTTGTAAGTCAAGTTGAAGTTACCAAATACACGGTCACGGCTATCTTCTGGAGCATTTTCATATGCTTCATAATATGGATTGTTCCAGTAAAGTGGTCTTGCATTGGTTGGGCTTCTTAAGTTCCAAGATCTGTAAGTTCCGTCAGGATTTCTGTACTGTGCCAGTCTATCCATATCAATTTGACGCTGGAACCACTGGTTGAACGAGTTTACTGGGTTTCTACCAGTATATCCTGATGCAGGACGACCATTTGCTTTGGTCCCAGTGAAGTTGAAGTTCAATCCAACAGACAATCTATCATTTAACTCCTGAGAGCCATTGAAACTTACATTGTTTTTAGTCAATTCAGATCCTGGCATTACCCCTTTTTGGTTGATGTTGTTCAGGGAAACTCTGAAGTTTGATTTTTCATCACCTGCAGAAAATGCAACACCGGTGTTAGCTGTAACCCCAGTTTCAAAGAAATTTCTTACGTTATCAGGATTTGGATTCAATGCTCTCAATTCACCAAACTGAGGTCCTTCTAACCAAGAATCCCAATGTCTGATCAAGGTTCCATCCATTCTAGGACCCCAAGACTCATCAGCTGCATAGTTCAACATTTTTTGACCATCAAAGCTAGACCAAGACTCTGGGTGGATAGCTGGGTCATATTCAAAAGTCAAGAAATCCTGTGTATAACCACCTGCATACTCATTCTGGTACTCAGGAAGCACATAGACATTCTCTAGTGTAGTACTTTGGTTGATTTCAATACCAAGACCTTTTTTCTTGTTTCCTTTTTTAGTAGTAATGATAATTACCCCGTTAGCAGCTCTATTACCATAAAGAGCAGCAGCAGAAGGACCTTTCAATACAGAAACACTTTCGATATCATCTGGGTTAATGTCCGCAGCAAGGTTACCATAATCACGTCCTGCGTAGTCACCACTAGGTGAAAAAGAACTATTGGAAATAGGTGTTCCGTCTACAACGAATAAAGGAGAACCTCCACCTAAAGTATTGATCCCTCTTAAACGGATATTTTGAGTACCACCGATAGCAGCACCAGAAGATCCAATTACTTGTACACCGGCTACTTTACCAGCTAGGTTACCCACTACATTGGAATTTCTGGTAGCGGTAAGGTCTTCACCTTTTACGGATTGAATGGCAGCCCCAACAGAGCGATCATCTCTAGATACACCCAATGCGGTTACAATTACTTCATTTAGTGCTTTTACATCTGGGTCCAGCACTACATCAATGGTGGATTCATTACCTACAGTAACTTCTACAGATCTCATCCCCACGAATGAAAACTGAAGGACATCCCTACCAGCAGGTAGTTGAATTGTATACTCACCATCAATACCAGTAATGGTACCATTCGTAGTCCCTTTGACCAGAACACTTACCCCTGGCAGTCCTAATCCGTCTTCCGAGGAAGTCACCGTTCCGCTAATAGACTTACTCTGTGCAAAAACACCTTGAGCAAAGAATATCATTAGCAAGAACGCTAGCAAATTTTTCTTCATTATTAATTTGGTTGATTTTAATTAATCGACAATGTTATTTTATTAAATTATATTATCGAAGTAATAGGAGGGAAAATATGATAAACGGTTAGTCAATACATAAAAAATAAAACATACACATAAACAGTTTTATCAAAATTATATTTTACATTTTATTAAATTATAAAAAGCAGATTGAAAAATCATAGTGTTATCGTAGTGTTAACAAAAGTTAATTTTTTTGAACAATTATTCTTAAGGGGAATATATTGACATATATCAAATTCAATATTTTATACTATTAAATAGATATATACCAATACAAAATCTAAGTAATATTATCTAACATCTAATCATTCAATTTCTTTTAAATAATAATACACGCGATTTGTTCTTATTGAATCACCACTGAGGCGTGTTGGGAGCAAAAACTAAAAAATATAGTTTTTCACGCCTTTGATTGGCTTTTTGGTGAATCTTGTCTTTTTCAAATCAAAAAAACGGATATAAATCTGAAATCAATTGATTCAAAACATTCAGAAATACATTTTTTCTCTACAAAACAATTATAAACTATTGATCAATAGAAACAACTTACTATATATCAATAAATTAAATAATTAAAATCTATAATTATAATAGAATATCAAAATGAATTGACATGAAGATATTTACAATTAAATAAAAGAGAATCATTAATATGTAGATCCACTAGCAAAAAGAATAAAATTCTGAAATAGGCAAATCAAAAAATATATTATACACATAAAATCAACTAAATCTACTATTTTAAGCAACTATAGAGAAATAATACATAAAAATAGAGCATACACAACTCCATATTAATTGTTCAAAGGCTATCCTTATAAATAAATTAAAGTTAATCTTACAATAATTAAATTTTATTTATGCTAGCTTCTAATATTAAAAACCAAATAATAAATCATTAATGGAAGTTAGAAGTCCATACATCTAACCTTTTCAAGCATTAAAAAATCCATTTTGGCAAACCTATGCCCGGCAATACTTAAAGCACTTTAATGGTAATCCTTCTGTTTAAAGCTTGGTTTTCTGCCGTCGTATTGGGGACTACAGGCTCTTTATCTCCTTTACCTTCTACCATCACTCTACCTGGGTGCATTCCAGCCTCCACAAGGTATTGCTGTACGCTTTCAGCTCTTTGAAGGCTTAACTGAAGGTTATATCCTGGAGAACCTACGTTATCCGTATGGCCAGTTATTAAAATATTGACATTTGGATTCTCCTCTAAAAATTTAATAAGCCTTTTCAAGGAGGACATGGACTGAGGCTTCAGTTCGTATTTATCAAAGTCAAAAAATATGTTTTCAAAAACGAACTCTTCTCCAGAGGCCACAGGAACTAACTCTACATTCAAATCCTTGACATTTTGAAGCTTATCACGCTCTACATTATAAATCTTTGGCAAGAACCCTTTTTTCTCCACATATAAGCCTGAAATTCCTTTATTGGGATAGAGCATCATGAATTCACCGTTCTTCCCATCGGATTTAAATTCATAAAGCGTACTATCATTGGTCAATGAAACCAAAGACAAGGTTGCATCAATAGGCTCTCCAGTCTTTTCATTAAAAACTTTCCCTCCTGTTACCGTTAAGTTTTCCCCTAAATAGATTTCTTGAGGAAACCTGAATCGGTATAATATAGAGCGATCATTTCCATTGTCACCTGAAGTAAGTTCCGTGAAATAAGCATAATCTTTCTGAGCTGTAATAAATAGAGCTACTTGATCCAAATGATCATTAATCGGTAATCCTAGATTTTCCGGCTCCGAAAACTCCCCATTTTTCACCCTAGAAAGAAAAATATCCATGCCCCCAAAACCTTGATGACCGTCTGAGGCAAAAAACAAGATTTCATTATTAAAAAACATAAAAGGAGAAATCTCATCCTTCGCTGTATTCACCACGCTTCCCAAATTTTTCGCTTCTGCCCAGGACCCATCCGATTGACGAACACTATACCAAATATCATTTCCTCCATATCCTCCTCTTCGATTGGAGGAGAAGAATAAAATTCTTCCATCTGCTGATAAGGAAGGTTGGGAGTCCCAAGATCTCGAGTTCACTTCTTTACCCATATTTTTAGGGCGCTGCCAGTTGCCATTGACTTTATAAGCGATGTAAAGATCACAACTGCCTTGAGAGTCCGGAGCATCGCAAGAAGTATAAATCAGAATATTTCCATCCGCAGTAACAGAGCAGGTTCCTTCGTTGTATTGAGAGTTGATCGTTTGAGCGATACTTACAGGTTTGGTCCAAGTGCCATCTGGTTCCGCGTAAGAAGTATAAATATCCTCTTTATCATAATTTCCAGTTCCATCTCTTTTTGTAAAGAGGATTTGTTCCCCATCCGCAGTGAGCACTGGAAAGTATTGCAATTGAAAATTATTGAGTGGGTCTTCCAGCTTTTCTTTTTCTATAGCCATGGACTTATCTAATTGTGCTGTCAGAAAATCCATGCTTGCCTTCATTTGAACATAGTACATGCTCTTTTTGAAAGTCTCATCGAATAGAGGGTCTGCTTCTTGAAAAGTCTCATAGGCTTCTTGGAACCTTCCTTGAGCCATGTATAGATTGGTAAATAACCATCCAAAATCCGCCTTATTTTTTAGTGTCGCATTTTTCCCTGCTAATCTTTTCTTCCCTGCTAAGGCAACTTCTTCGGCCTGATCTAATTTTCCTTGGGTAATGTAGAGCTGGGACATTTTAATATAAGCTTCCAAAAAAGAAGCCTCTCTATTGATGGCCGCCTTATATTTTGCAATTGCCAAATCATATTGTCTGGAAAGTGTAAGCTCCTCTCCTTCCTGATACAATTTGATCGCCTTTCCATCGATAATGGAATAGGTTTGAGCTTGGCTCAAGCTAAAAACAAAGAAAAAGGTTATTCCTAATAGAAAACGGCACATAAACCTATGGGATGTCCATAAATTTATGAGTTTGAAGCGAAATTTTCCAATTTGGATGGTTTTTCGAGTAATTAATAATCAAAGGAGTGAATTTTTCGGCTTTACTCCATTCTGGCTGAAGTCGTAATTCACAACTTTTTTTCACCTTAAGCGCATGATTTTCAGCAAAGTCAAAATCACTTGCATGAAAAATTACAACTTTCAATTCATCTGCATTATCGTATATGGAAGGATGTGGGGCTTTAAACTTTTTCGGTGAAAAACAAACCCAATCAAAATCTCCAGAGAAAGGATGTGCACCTGAAGTTTCAATATTGGTTGAAAATCCTTTTTGCTTGAGCAAAGCTGTCAAAGGCCCCAAGTCGTACATCAAAGGTTCTCCTCCTGTGATCACTACCAGTTTCCCTGGATATTTTTCTACTTCTGCGACTATTTCTTCTATGGATAAAACCGGCCATTTCCCAACTTCCCAGGACTCTTTGACATCGCACCAAACACAGCCCACATCACAGCCCCCAAGCCGAATAAAATAAGCAGGATGTCCAGTAAATCTCCCCTCTCCCTGAATGGTATAAAATGCTTCCATTACTGGAAGCGAAACGCCTTTTGCAATTAATTCTTTTGTCTTCATGAATTTTTGTTGAAGCGGGCAATTGAACCGCTGGTGAAAATCAAGTGCAAAGGTACGTCTTTGTATTGGAATTTAGAAAGAATATCAAAAGCTTCGCTTAAGGGAGCTTTTTCATAACTTTTTAACCATCACAATCCTAAAATCTTCTACACGATCCTTTCGAATCACCTCCACTATTTTAAAACCCCTACCCAAACCAAATTTGATCATATCAGGAAACCTGTTCCGAGTTTTAAAAAACACTTTCTTAAACCCATTCTTTGTAGCCCAATCTTCTTGAAAATCTGCCAAAGCTGTCGCTGCACCACTTTTCCTGAATGTAGGCCTTACCCCTCCCATCCAAGAGTATAAGACCTCCGGTTTCTGACTTTGATATCCCACTTTAAACCCTATTAGCTCTCCATTTTGCTCTGCAACTAAGGCTAAAAACAGGCGGCCTTTTAGCCGCTCTTTATAGAATTCTATGGCTACCTCTTCATAAAATTCAGGAATCCCCTGATGAACCTGAAAAATCTCTTCGATGCTTCCTTCTCTAACTACAATTTCCATAGGAAAATAAATTCAATCATCCTTAAAAACACAAAAGTGGCAAAAACCGGGGATTATACCGATTCCTGCCACTTGAATAAAACGAAACGTAAAATGTTTACTTTTTCACTGTAGGATAGGTCACTCCTAATTGTTCCAAATAGGTATCATACTTGGTTTCGTCAAAGTAATATTTCTCCAACATCGGACGATATAAATCCATAATCTGTTTGTTAAGATATATAGGAGCCTCATCGGTATCAGAAATCATGGGCTTGTACTGCTCTTCTTTGGTTTGTACATTTTTAAAGTAATCCCAAGCTTCATCCACTAATTCAGGATTTAACAAGAAATCCAAAATGGTCATTGCTTCCGCTTTTGCTCCTGCGGTTACGCCCTTATGGGCAATTGGAGTGGCCATCGCAATGGCATTTGCCCAATGGTGTCCCGGAAGTCCAGGGATATTTGAAGGAAATCTCAAGGTAACAGTAGGCAACACCCAAGACACATCTCCAATATCATCAGAGCCTCCAGAGCGAGGGGTAGTCACAGGCAATCCCAAGGTATCCAATTTGGTAGGAAGACCTTCTACTCTGGTAGAATTTACTTCTTCTTGCACCGCTTTAGCCAAAGTCTGATCTTCTTCAGACCATTCAGGCAAACCTACTTTCAAGATATTGGCATACATTTTTTCTGCAATTACTTTATTAAAGTGTCTAGGCCAAGCGGTTCCTAAAATTTTGGAAGTCATTTCAGTATCAGTCATCAAAGCTGCACCGGCTGCCATTTTATTGGCAACTTCATACATTTCCATTATTCCATCGTATTTCACATCTCTGAAATAGTACCAAATGGATGCTTTGGATGGAACTACATTGGGTTGGTCTCCACCATCAGTAAAAATGGAATGTGATCTTTTCAGAGGATCTAAATGCTCTCTTCTATAATTCCAGCCCACATTCATTAATTCTGCGGCATCCAAGGCACTTCTCCCTCTCCAAGGAGCACCAGCAGCATGAGCTGCCTCTCCACTAAATGTATATTCTACAGAGATCAAGCCGGTACCAGATGCCTGGCCATAGCTTACTCCCAAATTATTTCCCACGTGGGTAAAAATACAGATGTCTATATCATCAAATAGGCCATCTCTTACAAACCATGCTTTGGAAGCTACCAGCTCCTCTGCAATTCCCGGCCATAAGATCAAAGTCCCTCCAATATTTTCTCTTTCCATAATCTCCTTCACCGCCAAAGCCGCAGTGATGTTCAAAGGAATTCCGGCATTGTGACCTTCCCCATGACCTGGAGCTCCTTCAACAATAGGCTTATGATAAGCTACTCCTGGATATTGAGAAGCTTTTGGGATATCATCTACATCTGAGCCTAAAGCGATAACAGGTCCTTCTCCATTACTCCAAGTGGCAAACCATGCTGTGGGGATACCAGATACTCCCATTTTAATTTCAAAACCATTTTCTGCCAAGACCCCGGTTAAGTACTTCGAGGATTCGATTTCTTGGAACCCCAATTCTGCAAAGCTGAAAATCTTATCAACCATCACTTGGCTCAGTTTTGCATTCTCTTGTACAAGATCCAGGGCTTCTTCTTTTAAAGCTTCTTTTTGTTTGGCAGAATATTTTTTCTGCCCAAAAGCAAATTGAGAGATCAACAAGGCAGCACAAACCGATAGGACCGGCCGCCATAGGGTAGAAATTTTCATAGGATTGGTGGTTTGGTTAAGTTGGAAAATACTAAAAAGTAATGAGTTGATTTAAAAAAAATGACCAGTGGATATAATTTATAGACAAGAGGAATTACAGATTTTCATTCCAAACCCAGTCAATTTTTCTATTTTTGCAGGCGTTTAGCTAAAAAAACACGAATATTTCAATCATGGCGGAATACACATTTAAGGAAATTGAGAAAAAATGGCAGGCATACTGGGAAAAGAACCAAACTTTCCTAGCCAAAGTAAATCCTGACAAACCAAAGTTTTATTCCTTGGACATGTTCCCCTATCCATCTGGAGCTGGACTTCATGTGGGCCACCCGCTAGGATATATTGCTTCGGACATCGTTTCCCGTTTCAAAAGTTAAAAGGATTCAATGTATTGCATCCCATGGGCTACGATAGCTTTGGGCTACCAGCAGAACAATATGCCATCCAAACAGGCCAACATCCTGCTATCACTACGGAACAAAACATTGCTCGCTATACCGAGCAACTTAAAAATATTGGCTTTGCGTTTGACTGGAGTAAAGAAGTGAGAACTTCCGATCCCTCCTATTATAAATGGACTCAGTGGATTTTCATGCAACTATTTAATAGCTATTATGATCAAGATGCTGACAAAGCGCTTTCTATTGATTCTCTAATTGAAAGATTTGAAGCGGAAGGAAACGGTCAAGTAAAAGCAGTCTGTGACGATGAAACTCCTATTTTTTCTGCAAATGACTGGCATGCCTTTTCGGAAAAGGAAAAGCAGGAAATACTTTTGAAGTATCGATTGACTTTTCTTGCAGAAACTACTGTCAATTGGTGTGCGGCCTTGGGTACTGTCCTTTCCAATGATGAGGTGAAAGACGGATTTTCCGAAAGAGGCGGGCATCCCGTGGAACGCAAGAAAATGATGCAATGGTCCATGCGAATCACTGCCTACGCAGACCGACTATTGAAAGGTTTGGATAAAATAGATTGGCCTGAACCGGTTAAGGAGATGCAACGAAACTGGATTGGAAAATCCATCGGAGCGGAGGTTATTTTTAAAGTCAAAGACTCTGAAGAAACAATAAAAGTGTTTACGACTCGAGTTGACACCATTTACGGTGTGACTTATTTGGCTTTGGCTCCTGAATCTGAATTAGCAGCTTCTTTGATTACAGAAGATCAAAGAGAAACTGCGGAAGCCTATATTGAAGTTGCTAAAAACCGTTCTGAAAGAGAACGGATGAGTGATGTGAAAACAATCTCAGGAGCATTCACAGGTTCATACGCTATTAACCCTTTCAATGGAGAAGAAATCCAAATATGGGTAGCTGATTATGTGTTGGCAGGGTATGGTACAGGCGCTGTCATGGCTGTACCGGCACACGATGAAAGAGATTACAATTTTGCCAAACATTTTGGTCTGGAGATCAGACAAGTGATCGAAGGATCCATGGAAGAAGGTCTTTTCCCTGGCAAGGATGGATTCATCATCAATTCGGGTTTCATTTCCAACATGTATATGAAGGAAGCCATGATCAAGGCGATCGAGTTTCTGGAGGAAAAAGGTATTGGAAAGGGAAAAATCCAATATAGAATGCGGGATGCAATTTTCACTCGTCAACGCTATTGGGGTGAGCCACTTCCTGTTTATTTCAAAGATGGACTTCCCTATTTGATAGATGAAAAAGATCTTCCTTTGGTATTGCCTGAAGTAGACAAATACCTACCAACTGAAGATGGTGAACCACCATTGGGTCGAGCAAAAGACTGGACCTACAAAACTTCTGAAGGAGAATATCCATTGGAGCTTAGCACTATGCCAGGTTGGGCAGGATCAAGCTGGTATTTCTTCAGGTATACGGATTCTCAAAATGACTCCGAGTTTGCAGACAAGGCAAAAACTGATTATTGGGGTGCGGTAGATTTATACATTGGCGGATCCGAGCATGCAACAGGACACTTATTGTATTCTAGGTTCTGGACCAAATTCCTTTATGATATGGGAGTGGTAAGTATCGATGAACCTTTCCAAAAGATGATCAATCAAGGTATGATCCAAGGAAGATCCAATTTTGTATACAGAGTCAAAGGCACCAATCAATTTGTAAGCAAAGGGTTGAAAGATCAATATGACACCTTTGAAATGCATGTTGATGTCAATATCGTTTACAACGATCAATTAAACCTTGAAAAATTCAAAGCTTGGAGACCAGATTTGGCAGATGCAGATTTCATTTTGGAAGATGGAAAGTATATCTGCGGCGCAGAGGTAGAAAAAATGTCTAAATCCAAATACAATGTGGTCAACCCAGATGACATCATTGAAAAGTATGGAGCAGACACCTTAAGATTGTATGAAATGTTCTTAGGTCCTTTGGAGCAATTCAAGCCTTGGAACACCAACGGAATCGACGGTGTTTTCAAATTCTTGAGAAAACTTTGGAACCTATACCATACCAACAAAGGTGAATTCCAAGTTTCAGATGCAGAACCAAGTAAAGAGGAATACAAAGCCCTTCATAAAGCCATCAAAAAGATGGAGGAAGACATGGCTAATTTCTCCTTCAACACTTCGGTTTCTAGTTTTATGATTTGTGTGAACGAATTAAGTGGGTTAAAATCCAATAAGCGTAAGATTCTTGAACCATTGGCGGTGTTAGTTTCTCCTTACGCTCCTCATATTGCAGAGGAACTTTGGAGTCTATTGGGACATACTACTTCTATCACTGAATCCGCTTTCCCTGCTTTCGATGAACGCTATTTAAAAGAAAGTGCTTTTGAATATCCTGTGATGATCAATGGTAAAATGAGAGCTAAGATCAATTTAGACCTTTCACTTTCCAAAGAGGAAATAGAAAAAGCAGCCTTGGCCGACGAGATCGTTCAAAAATGGCTGGATGGAAAATCTCCAAAGAAAATGATCGTTGTACCAGGGAAAATTGTCAATGTGGTCATATAAATTTTAATGAGTACAAAAGAAAGGAGCAAAGAAACAATTCCTCGGTTTTCTTTGCTCCTTTTCTTTTTAAGGCCTATTTTTAGTTTTGATTCAACCCTTTCTATGATCATCTACACCTATCCTGTACGTACTGCTTTCACAGACCGAGACCTGGAGATGATCCGCCCAGAAAGAAAAATCAAGGCCTTGGAATTCACCCAGAATCCAATCCACCTTCCACTTTTCTACGTTCTACAGTTTTTTCAATTACTTTGGTATTTGCCCAAAACCTCCCAATACCTCTGTTTCTTCGGAGGATATCATTCAGTATTACCTGTTTGGTTTGGTAAAATATTCGGAAAGAAATGTATTATTCAAGCTGGGGGGATGGACTGCATCAATATGCCTGAAATTGGTTATGGAAACTTTAGAAAAAAATGGCTTCGAAAAGCCACCATCTTTAGTTTTAAAAATTGCACATTAATTCTCCCTGTTGCCCAAGCATTGATCAAGCAGCATTACCAGTATGATGGATTGATTTCCCCAAATCAGGGATTGATCAATTTAATCCCAGACTTGACTACTCCTATACAGGTAATTCCAAATGGTTTTGATACTGATTTTTGGAAAAACCTTCAATTAAAAAGAGTCCCCTTATCTTTCATCTCAGTTGCCACCGGTACCTCAAACCCTTCCAGAGCAAAGGTGAAAGGCTATGATCTTATTGAGGAATTGGCTGCAAATCATCCAGACTGGAAGTTCACCTTGGTGGGAGATTCGAGCTATCAATCTAAAAATCCAAACGTATCCATATTAGGAAAAAAAACAGCCTCTGAACTTTTAACTCTTTACAATACCCATCAATTTTATCTGCAATTATCTACTTCAGAAGGATTCCCTAACTCGCTCGGAGAAGCTATGTCTTGTGGCTGCATTCCAATTGGTTCTGCTGTAGGGGCAATTCCAGAAATTATAGAAAAAAGAATTCATATTGGTTCAAAAAGATATTAAAGAGCTTGAGCATTTATTAAGCAAAATCCTTTCAAGCGATTATCTAATGATGCAGGATTTATTTTCTCAAAGAATCCAAACTGTGTACTCTTATTCCAGAAGAAAAACGGAGCTCCTTTCAGTACTTTCACGATAATTATATACTTCTTAGTAAAGGATAAAATTTGAAGTGGCTTTTTTTGAGTGATACATATCACTGAATTACAAGGATTTTTAAAAGACCTTTCTGAAGATAAAACTTCAAGGTCATGAAAAACTTCATGTTTTTTCTAATGCTGATGATTGGTTTTTCTTCCTGTCAGGAAGATCAAAAGCCTTTGATCAACAATTCGATTAATGAGCAAGAAGAGAACTCATTGTTGTACATGAGAGAAGAAGAGAAACTAGCTCAAGATGTATACATGCACGCATATTCCAAATATGGTATTCTGGCTTTTCAAAACATTGCCGAGAGCGAAAACCAACACGTAAACGCTATATTAAATTTGATGGAGATTCATCAAATCCAAGACCCACTCATTGGTTCTGAAACTCCTGGAAAGTTTACCCTTCCTGAAATCCAGACTCTATATCAGGATTTAATAACTAAAGTCAATCTTTCACTGGAAGATGCATTGCTTGCAGGAATGCTTATCGAAGACTTCGATATTTATGATTTGGAAAATGCATTGAAGGATATTGGTAATGCATCCATTCAACGCATTTATCAAAGCCTTCAATGTGGCTCTATGAATCATCTCAGGGCCTTTGAGAACCTGATTCGTTCATCAAACATTTCTTATACACCAGTATATATTAGTCAATCCGATTATGAAGACATCATCAATTCCACCCAATTAAGTTGCAACAATTAATCAAGTTTCAAGAAATAGATCATTACCAAGCTAGACAGTAAACACTTGTCAGCTATTCAAAAGCTCCGTTAGTTGAATTTCAATAAAACTACTAAAGAACATAAGTGGACTTTTTTAGGTTGTTGAAAAGGGTTAATAGACCAGAAAGACCTTCTTAATTTTAGGAAGGTTTTTCTTTGTGCTTGGGTCATATTCTCTCTTTTAATCAATAAGGATTACTAAAATGTTTGATTAATCCCATCCTAAATAAGTCTTTTCTGATTTGACACAAATCAAAAAAGGAATAGAAAATCATTGAATTTCTTTGAAAATAAATTTTCACTCATCATTCTTTTTAGAGCGATTTTGAAAAACCGAAATATTAAAGAAGAATTCAGTCATTTTTCAAAAGAAAAGAGTCATCCGTGATAATTTGGCAGATTTAAAAAATAATAACCTGTTTTTCCATTTTTTACAGTTTCTAAGGCAAAAATCCTGATTTTTTAAACCAGATTTTTTAGATTTTACATTTTATCTATTTAACCGCTTCAAAAAAAAGGGGGCTTTAAAAAAAGCCCCCGCAGTGGGTCTATTGTCAATCGTCTAAAACCAAATAATCTTTGGCAAAGATGCCTGTTGATCTGTTTTTATGACTTATATAATTCCTTAAACTTAATAAAAATGAATTAAATCACACAAAAACAGACAAATATTTTTTAAATATTTTTTCTTGATTTTAACCTACCGAAGATTGAAAGACTTTAGGTGTCAGGCCATATTCTTGCTTAAAAGCTCGAATGAAATAGGTAATGTTCCGAAAACCTGCCATGTAGCAGACCTCTTGAATTTGGAATTGACCAAGTTGAAGGTATTGTTTGGCTAGTTTTAACCTTTCATGTAGTACAAATTCCATGGGAGTTAATCCCATATCTTGTTTAAAGGTTCTTAAAAAATGGGCTTTGCTCATACAAGCCTCTTTTGCTAATTCATCTAGAGAAATCGTTTCTCTTATATTCTTCTTAATGAAATCTACTACATGAGCCATTCGATTTCCTGTAGCAAGCTCTTTGTAGGTTTTTTCCATCATATCTCTCGCCTGAGTCTGGCTTAACCGAATAAGTAATTCTTTCAGTGCTAAGGTGGCAATCAGATCTTTTTCCTTGGAGCCATCTTTAACACCTATTCGTATGAAACGATTAATAATTTCAGAGAGATCCTTGGTATTAATCAAATGAAAATAGCTTAAATCAAGCCCCCAATCTTTTGAAATCATTTTATCTGGAAACTTTTCATTCAATAAATTGAACGTGGCTTCAATCATTTCCTTTGAAATTGAAAGAGCAATGCATTGAGTAGGGTTATCTAACTTTGCTTCAGGAAAATCAATTTTCATCACCTCATTTGGTGGAACAATGACAGATTCCCCAGGAAGGTAATCGAAGCCTGGTTTATCGAACAGGTGCATCACTTTTTTGCCTTTCAACATAGTAGTCAAGACCAAGTCGCCAAAAACCAAATTCACATCATCTGCTTGTTGATGTGTTTCAAAAATATTCAACTCACAATTCTCCAGGGTGTAAGTAGTTCGGTTCTCCACCAGTGTTTTCAAATCTCTTGTATTTCTCCAAGGCACTCCTGCTATAAAGTTATTTTGGGTCATGACTATAAAAATACTAAATATTCAACGCTTCTAATTAAGTAAAGTTTATAGTTCTTAGAATGAATGAATTTCAAAATCCAAGAGAATATCAATTCAGGTGGATGAGATGATGATCCAGTGTAATTTTTTAGAATATAAAATGATGAGATTTGATTTTAACCAAAATAACCGTCTATTATGACAACGCAAACATTATCTCAATCAAAGCCTGTAGACCGCCCATCTGTCAAGGCAAAATATGATCACTTTATAGGAGGAAAATGGGTAGCTCCTGCATCAGGCGAATATTTTGACAATATTTCACCGATTGATGGAAAACCTTTTACCAAAGCTGCAAGAGGAAACAAAGAAGACGTTGAAAAAGCAATTGATGCAGCTCATGCAGCATTTAAAACCTGGTCTAAAACCTCAGCCGCCGAAAGAAGTAGAGTGTTAAACAAAATTGCTGACATTATTGAAGACAATCTTGAAATGTTGGCAAGATTGGAAACCGTCGATAATGGTAAAGCGCTCAGAGAAACCAGAGCTGCAGACTTGCCATTATGTGTGGACCATTTCAGATATTTTGCCGGCGTGATTCGTGCAGATGAAAGTACGATTTCTGAGCATGATGAACACACAGTGAGTATTGCATTACACGAACCCCTAGGAGTAGTTGCTCAAATCATCCCCTGGAATTTCCCACTTTTGATGGCGACTTGGAAAATCGCACCAGCATTGGCAGCAGGATGCTGTACCGTTGTAAAACCTGCAGAACAAACTCCCACCAGCATCATGGTTTTGATGGAATTAATTGCAGATGTTTTACCTCCAGGAGTAATTAATGTAGTAACAGGATTTGGTGTTGAAGCTGGAAAGCCTTTAGCCACATCCAAAAGAGTAGCAAAAGTTGCTTTCACCGGAGAAACTACCACAGGTAGATTAATTATGCAGTATGCATCTGAGAACCTGATTCCAGTAACGATGGAACTAGGCGGTAAATCACCAAATATTTTCATGAAGTCGGTAGCAGATGCTGATGATGAGTTTTTTGACAAAGCTGTAGAGGGTGCTGTGATGTTTGCTTTAAATCAAGGCGAAGTTTGTACTTGTCCATCCAGAATCTTGGTACATGAGGATATATTTGACAAGTTTATGGAGCGTGTAATTGAGCGAACTAAAGCCATTAAAATGGGGCACCCCCTAGCTGAGGACACCATGATGGGAGCTCAAGCATCCAACGATCAATACGAGAAAATTCTTTCTTACCTAGACATTGGCAAGCAAGAAGGAGCCATCACGCTATGCGGAGGAGAAAAAGCAGGATTGAATAGTGGACTGGAAACAGGGTACTATATCAAACCGACCATTTTTAAAGGAAATAACAAAATGCGTGTTTTCCAGGAAGAAATTTTCGGTCCAGTAACCTGTGTAACCACCTTTAAAACTACAGAAGAGGCCATTGCAATTGCCAATGATACCATGTATGGACTTGGAGCAGGCTTATGGTCAAGAGATGCTCATGAGCTGTATCAAGTTCCAAGAGCAATTCAAGCAGGTCGTGTTTGGGTCAACTGCTATCATGCTTATCCAGCTCATGCTCCATTTGGAGGATACAAAAAATCTGGATTTGGCAGAGAAAATCATTTAATGATGCTAGACCATTACAGACAAACCAAAAACATGCTGATCTCCTATAGTAAGGAGAAACTTGGATTCTTTTAATTGTCAATCTAAACAAACCAGAAAAGGCAGAGGAAATATCTTCTGCCTTTCTTCACTTTATTCAAAACCCAAAATAACATGGAATCTATCAAAAGAGTCTTAGTTACAGAACAAGCAAAGGAAGTAATTGACACCCTTCGGAAAAGATTTGGATCTGAGTTGATGTTTCATCAAAGCGGTGGATGCTGTGATGGATCTTCTCCTATGTGCTTCGAAAAAGGTGACTTTAAAGTAGGCAGTCAAGATGTATGGCTAGGGGAAGTTTATGGCTGCGATTTTTTCATGAGTGCTGATCAATTTGAATACTGGAAACATACCCAGCTCACCTTGGACGTGACGCCAGGAAGAGGAAGTAGCTTCTCCATTGAAATCCCAATGGGAATTCGGTTTATGATTCGTTCCAAACTTTTTACTGAAGAAGAGTTAAAGAATCTTAGCCCTACCAAAAGTGGAGAAGAACTTGTAAAAGAAAACTAAACTTATTTGGGGTTCAGGTGGCATTACATTTTTCGCTATCTTCATATGCATAACCCATCGCTATGAAGAAATTATTGTTTGCCCTAGGAATAATCACGATCCTATATTTTATAGCCACTTTTTCGTCCCTCCCTATATTGAAGAACAACGGAACCCGGTAAAATCTCCACCTCCTTATTCGGTGTCCACTGAAGCACAGGAAATTTATGATCGATTGGATTTTATCTCAGACCTTCATTGCGACGCATTATTATGGGGTAGGGATTTAACACAAAAAGGCAGTATTGGACATGTAGATTTCCCAAGGATGAGGGAAGCAAATGTGGGTTTGGAAATGTTTACGATTGTTTCAAAATCCCCTTCGGGACAAAACATGAAAAGCAATAGTGCAGATACTTTCGACAATATCACTCCGCTGACCATTGCGAAGGGAGTAGCCCCCAACCAATGGTTTAGCCTATTAAATAGAACACTTGGTCAAGCTGAAAGTCTCCATCAATTTATCAAAGAAGAGAATGGAAAAGTAATTTTTGTTCATGACAAAAAAAGCTTTGAAGAATTAATCTCTGCCCGAAACACGGATAAGACAGTAGTTGGTGCCATGTTGGGTATAGAGGGGGCCCATGCCTTGGAGGGATCATTGGAAAACTTGGGAAAAGTTTACGAAGCTGGAATTCGAATGATCGGCCCTACCCACTTCTTTGACAACGAACTTGGAGGCTCAGCCCATGGAGAAAATGGTGCTGGTTTGACTGACTTTGGGAAATCAGTCATTAAAAGAATGAATGAGCTAAACATATTTGTAGACTTAGCTCATTGCTCACCTGCCATCGTGGAAGATGTATTGGAAATAACTACCAAGCCAGTCATGGTTTCTCATATTGGCGTACAAAGCGTGCTAAACTCTCAAAGAAATCTGAGTGACGATCAAATCAGGAAAATCGCCGCTAACGGAGGCATTATCGGGGTTGCATTTTTTGATATGGCTATAGGAGTACCAGAAATCGATGGAATTGTAGCAACAATGAAACATATCCGGGATTTGGTAGGAGTCGAGTACATAGCACTTGGTTCTGATTATGATGGAGCAGTAGAAGTACCTTTTGACATCACTGGCTTACCTCTCATTGTAGAAGCACTACTGAAAGAAGGGTTTACGGAAGAAGAAATTCGAGCAATAATGGGAGAAAATGTAAAGCGGTTTTTTCTTAAAAATTTGATCTAATGAACGAATCTCAAATTCATCAGGAGAGTAAGTACTTTCGAAAACTTCAAGAGTATTTAAGTGAGTTTGTATACGGGGGAATCGATGGGGCAGTTACCACATTTGCAGTAGTAGCGGGAGGATTTGGAGCAGATTTAGATGCTGGCATCATCATCATTTTAGGTTTTGCCAATCTATTTGCTGATGGCTTCTCTATGTCCGTAGGAGCTTATCTTTCGGCAAAAAGCAGCAAAGAAAACTTCAAAAAACATGAAGCCATTGAATATTGGGAAATCGAAAATCTCCCAGAAGTAGAACGAGAAGAAATTGTTGAAATTTATAAAGCGAAAGGATTTAAAGGAGAGCTATTAAAGCAAGTAGTGGATCAGATCACTTCCAACAAAAAACTATGGGTTGCTGAAATGATGAAAGACGAACTTAACCTTATGCAGGAATCCAAAAGCCCATTTAAAATTGGTTTGGCCACATTTATTTCATTCTTATCGGTGGGATTTATTCCTTTATTGGTTTACTTATGGACCTATTTTAATCCCTCCGAAATAAACATATTTCTATGGACAAGTATTCTTACCGGAATAGCTTTTATCATCATAGGCTGGCTAAAATCTATCGTCAATCAGACCTCAGAGTTTAAAAGTATTGCCGAAACGGTTGCTCTGGGAGTGTTGGCTGCTGTAGTTGCCTACTATGTGGGTGATATATTAGAAAACTTTTTTCTCAAGTAATCATGAAAACAATCAACGAGGTTTTGTCACACATGGATGAGATTGTGGCGGAATGCGAGCAAAAAAATTCAAGAATTGGCTATTTCGCCATATTGTATAGGCAAGTAACTCGAAGGATTAAAAAGGAATTGAACTCCAGGAGTTTGAAGACAACCCAAGAATGGAGCGACTCGACGTTCTTTTTGCTGGTCGATTTATTGATGCCTATGATACCTGGAAATCTGGACAGGAACCTACCAAAAGTTGGGATATTGCATTTGAAGCTAGTAAATCAAGCTCTCACTTAGTTTTACAGCACTTGTTTTTGGGCATCAATGCCCATATCAATCTAGACCTAGGTATTTCTGCTGCAGAAACTGTGGGCAGCGAACCCTTAGAGGGAATACAAAAAGACTTTAATCAAATCAATTCCATCTTGGCAGAACTGGTAGATGGCGTAAAAGCAAATATTAGTAAAGTATCTCCTGTTTTTGGCTTATTGATCCCTTTGGCAAAAGGACGTGATGAAATGCTCTTGAATTTCAGTATCCAACTAGCTAGAGATGGCGCTTGGAAGTATGCAGGAGAGTACTATTCAGGTGTAGACCGGGAGGCTTTGATCAAGGATCGGGATTTGAATATTTCAAGCTTGGCCAATAAACTGATTCGCCCAGGGAAATTTCTTTCATTTATCGTAAAAGTCATCGGTTTCGCAGAATGGAAATCTGTGAGCAACACCATGAATCAACTAGATATTGTAGCTAAAAAATCGATCTAAAAAAGGGCAGCAACCTGCACTGCCCTATTCAAACTAAATTTTATATTTTGATTCCAATTCTGAAATTTCAGACTCGGTCATCACCTCATTTTTCCGGTTGGTTTTCTTCTTTTTCAAATCGGTTGCATAAAAATGTGTTTCCTGGAAGTAATCAACCCTCGCATTGGATTCACCCATAGCTTTGGTCCATTTTTCACTCTTAAATAGCCTTACTTTGTCTTCATGCAATTCTAGATATTCGTCATAAGGACCTCTTGGAGAAATTAATTTCACAAAAATCGGAGCAGTTTCAATTGCAATAAAAAGAAGCATAATGAAAACATTGGCCATGGCCATGGCTGCACTTTCTTCTGTCAAACTAGACAAGGCATCCATTCTTGCAGCAAGTCCATCAAACCCTTCTATCCCAGGTTGCTGCTTCTCGAATTCCGCTTGCCTCAAGGCCATAAAATCCCTGATTTGAGCTTCTACTCTATCTATCCTCACTTGGTTTCTGGCTCTTAAATCATCCAATGCCAATTGAGCGGCATCTAATTGTTGTTCCTTTTTCTTTGCATTGGTACCAATCCCTACTATTCCACTGGTACTGGCAGTCTTTTCACCAAAACGTTCAGCATCATACTCTTTTTGAACCTGATCCCTAAAAGCTTCTGCATCCAAGATCTCTGCTTTCAAAGTCTCTATTTTCAATTCCAGCTCCTGGATTTCTGGAAATCCTTTCGCTAGGTTTGCTTTCGATTTAGCGATGAATTCGGTTCGTTTCTCATCAATTTTACGATTGATTTCACGCTCAAACATTTTTAGCTCCAGAGGTTTTGAAATGACTAGTGCAAGCAATACAGCCAACACCAATCTAGGTATTGCCAATTTCCATTCTCCCCAGGCACTTTTCCTCTTCCTCATGCTGGAGACGATAAATCGGTCTAGGTTGAAGATCATAAATCCCCATAAAAGACCAAATAACATAGCCGGCCAGACAGATTGGAATACGGTATACAAGGCATAACCTGCTGCCAAAGCTGCGAGGACTCCTGTAAAGAAAACAGTAGCACCAATTCCTATATATTTATTCGATTCAGTGGGCGATCTTTTCAATAATGAAAAATTCGCCCCACTGCAAAACCAGAAAAAACGAGTGAGTTGCTCCATGAAAAGGGTATTTGGAATGATTTGCCTTTATAACGCTAAAACTCCTCCAAAAAACCTGATTCAACAGATTCAAATTTTGAAATGTGACGAAATCATTAAAAAATGGCGTTTAAAGGCCTTTTTCTCTAGAAAAATGTGACGAAATTCAATACGAACAAACCATAAATATGTCCGAAGTGTACGAGAATGAGCATGTTATGGACGGTTTTGACCATTCCCAAAAAGCGAATATCTTTAGTTTATGAAAACAAATCCCCTTTTAGCCTCTATACTTTTTACCCTCTTTATAGGGGTAAATCAACTCTTTGCCCAAGCCAATCGTTTTGATCAAGAAGTTGAAAGCATCAGCCATAAAATAGACAGCATAGGTTGGTCAAAAGGTGAAGTAGTTTTCACAGGAAGTTCCAGCGTAAGAATGTGGAAAAACTTACAAGAACAATTTCCCGATGTGCCAATTATTAATACTGGGTTTGGGGGATCCACAGCCTTGGATTTATCGGAGCAGTTATTTCCCTTGGTTTTAAGGTTGGAACCATCCAAAGTTTTTATTTATGAAGGGGACAATGATATCAATGGAGGCAATACTGCAGCAGAGATTATGGCCACCTTGGATGATATTGTCACCAGAATCCAAAAACAACTCCCAAACACTACGGTTAACTTGATTTCCGCCAAGCCAAGTCCTTCCAGATGGGAATTAAAAAATTCGTATTTGGTCTTAAATGATCTGATGAGGCAATATTGCACTACGCATGAGAATGTCAACTTTGTAAATGTTTGGGATATTATGTTAGATAAAAGCGGAGTTCCCAGAGCTGATATTTTTATAGGCGATAACCTACACATGAACGAAAAAGGTTATGACCTTTGGAAAGAGATATTCACTCCTTTCTTAGAGAAGTAATTTCTATTCAATAAAGTAGAACAATTAAAAAGTGAAAAAGCCAATTTATCTGTCAGCAGCTCCAAAGCCCTGATTGATTTAACGGAATTGCCTTTTTCATTGAGTTCAGGGCTCCAAACAGCAATGCTAAATTTATGAGGCATGACTGCTGCCACTCCTCCCCCTACTCCACTTTTCCCAGGCAAACCTACTTTATATGCAAATTCTCCCGCTTCATCGTAAAAACCACAAGTCAACATCAGGGCATTGACTCTTCGGGCATGGCTTTCTGATAAGATTTCTCTATTGGCATAGATAGAATAACCGTCATTGGCTAAAAAGGAAAAGGTTTTTGCAAGCTCCACACAACTCATTTCCATGGCGCAATGGGAAAAGTAAACATCTAACACCTCTTCAATGGAGTTTTCAAAATTATTATAGGACTTCAGAAAATAAGCTAATGCTGTATTTCTAGCAGCATTGTCTTTTTCAGAATTCATCACCGCTTGGTTAATTCTAACACAATCACAGCCTGCAATCTCGTTGATAAATGCGGATATCTGCTCTAAGGGGTTTTCGAATTTACTGCATAAGGCATCAGTTATCACCAATGCCCCAGCATTGATAAAAGGATTTCTCGGTATTCCATTTTCATACTCCAACTGGGCAATGGAATTAAAAGGATTACCACTTGGCTCGACATTTACCCTTGACCATAATTTTGAATTAAAACGGTGAAATACCATGGTAAGCGTATGAACTTTACTGATACTTTGAATAGAAAAAGGGGTTAGGTAATCCCCAACTCCATAGAGATTCCCTTTAAGATCTACCAAAGCAATACCAAATTGATCGGGGTCTACAGTAGCAATTTCTGGAATATAGTCTGCGACTTTGCCTTTTAGGTTCTCTGCTTGTACCTCTTGATATACTTCCTCTATTAATTGCTGGTAATCCATGTTACAAAAATTAAAAATTAAATAGAGATAAATAGCTTTTGACCAAACAATCTACCTGTCATCAAATAAAAGTGAATATAAATATGGATTTTGCTTAATCACTTTCAAGCTAAGACCAATCTAACCTTAGCGGGAGAAGATTTTTCCAAGGATTTCAGCATTAAGATTTCATCATTAATATTTCCATAACCTAATTCCCAAATTTTATTCGTACTTTTGCGGCTCAATTAGGCAAACCATGCAGAATATTCGGAATATCGCGATCATCGCACACGTTGACCACGGCAAGACAACTTTGGTTGACAAAATCATTCATGCTTCAAAGATCTTCAGAGAGAACCAGCAGTTCGATGACCTGATTTTGGATAATAACGATTTGGAACGTGAAAGAGGGATTACAATTCTTTCAAAAACGTATCTGTTCGTTATAGAGATACTAAAATCAACATCATTGATACTCCTGGTCACGCAGACTTTGGTGGTGAAGTAGAACGTGTATTGAAGATGGCTGATGGAGTTATTCTATTGGTAGATGCTTTTGAAGGCCCAATGCCACAAACAAGATTTGTTCTTGGAAAAGCATTGGACCTAGGATTAACTCCAATTGTAGTAGTAAACAAAGTTGATAAAGAGAATTGTCGTCCTGATGAGGTACATGAGGCAGTTTTTGATTTGATGTTCAACTTGGATGCAACTGAGGAGCAATTGGATTTCCAAACGCTTTATGGATCAGCTAAACAAAACTGGATGGGACCAGATTGGCAAAAACCAACGGATTCCATTATTCCTTTGCTTGATGCAATTGTTGACCATATTCCAGCTCCAAAAATTGACGAAGGATCTCTTCAGATGCAAGTTACTTCATTGGATTACTCCAATTTCGTAGGCCGTATCGCTATCGGAAGAGTAAAAAGAGGGACCATCAAAGAGGGAGCTCAAGTGACGCTTTGCAAAGCTGACGGAGTATTCAAAAAGGTGAAGGTAAAAGAACTTCACACGTTTGAAGGACTTGGAAAAGCTAAAGTGACTGAAGTTGTAGCTGGAGATATTTGTGCAGTTACCGGTATTGAAGATTTTGAAATCGGAGACACTATTGCTGCTGCAGAAAACCCTGAGCCTCTTCCAAGAATTGCTATTGATGAGCCTACGATGAATATGCTCTTCACCATCAACAATTCTCCTTTCTTTGGTAAAGAAGGTAAATTTGTGACTTCCCGTCACTTGAGAGATCGTTTGATGAAAGAGACCGAGAAGAACTTGGCTCTTAGAGTAGAATCGACGGATTCTGAAGATAAGTTCTTGGTTTATGGACGTGGTATTCTTCACTTGTCAGTTTTGATCGAAACAATGAGAAGAGAAGGATATGAATTACAGGTAGGGCAGCCTCAGGTAATATATAGAGAAATCGATGGAGTACATTGTGAACCTATCGAAACCTTGGTTGTAGACGTTCCTGCTGAATCTTCTGGAAAAGTAATTGAATTGGCTACCCAGAGAAAAGGTGAATTGTTGATCATGGAGCCAAAAGGTGATTTACAGCACCTTGAATTCAAAATCCCTTCCAGAGGTTTGATTGGTTTGAGAAACAATGTATTGACCGCTACTCAAGGTGAAGCGATCATGAACCATAGATTTACAGCTTACGAACCATTCAAAGGAGCTATTCCGGAAAGAAATACAGGATCTATCATTTCTATGGAAGGTGGTCCATGTACTGCTTATGCAATTGATAAGCTTCAGGATAGAGGAACCTTCTTTGTAAATCCAGGGGAAGAACTATACGGAGGTCAGGTTATTGGAGCTCACAACCGAGACAATGACATCGTGGTAAACGTTCAAAAGGGTAAGAAATTGACAAACATGAGAGCTTCTGGTTCTGATGATAATACCAAAATTGCTCCTGCTGTGAAGTTCTCCTTGGAAGAATCCATGGAATACATCCAGAAGGATGAGTACCTTGAAATAACTCCTAAAACTATCCGAATGAGAAAAATTTATTTGGATGAGGGTGAAAGAACTAGAATGGCTAAGAAAGAAGCTTAATTACAGCAACTTAAACCATATTTAATCCCGTAGACTTTGGCCTACGGGATTTTCTTTGATTACTTCACTATAAATGCATTTTTTAAAAAGAAAACAAGGGATTATAACCCCCACTATTTTGTAAGTGAATTACTTTCCCATTTTAACAATACACCTTCTTACCTAAAAAACAAATTGGCTTTCTTCCTTACCACAAATGGTGGACTTCCTCTTTAATATATTTTTCATATACGGTCTTTACGACTTCCATCTGTTCTGCTGAAAGAGGTGGTAAATCCGAAACCTTTACATTACTGTCCAATTGTTCCAAATTGGATGCTCCAGGAATCACAGTACTTACCTCTGGAAACATCAAAACCCATTTCAAGGCAAAAGATGCCAAAGAATAGTCCAGGTTCAGCAAAGATTGTAATTCTTCCACTGCAGATAATCCCAATTCAAATGGGACACCAGAAAAAGTTTCCCCTTTGTCAAAGGCTTTTCCCTCTCGATTAAAGTATCTATGATCATCCTTTGGAAAAGTAGACTCTTTTGTGATTTTACCTGTCAATAATCCACTTGCCAGAGGGACCCTTACTATGATCCCAATGTCATTTTTCTTGGCGTTTCTAAATAATAATTCATAGGGCTTTTGCCTGAACATATTAAAAATCACTTGAATAGTAGAAACGATGTCATATTTGATCGCACTTAAGCCCTCCGTGATCTTTTCAACACTGACTCCCATGGCAGCAATCTTTCCTTCAGATCTTAAATCTTCAAAAAGCCCAAAAATTTCATCCCGCTTATACACTAATTCCGGAGGGCAATGTAACTGAATCAAGTCCAGCCTATCCAGGCCAGTATTCCGCAAACTATCTTCCACATACCTTCTTAATTTTTCTGTAGAATAACCTTCATTTACATGAGGCTGTATACGTCGCCCACATTTGGTAGCCACATATATTTTTTCTGACCTTTCCCTTACGACTTTTCCCACTGCAGCCTCGCTTAAACCAGCATCATACACGTCTGCCGTATCAACAAAATTCACTCCCTTATCGAATGCGGAATGTAAAAGTTCCTCTGCAATTTTCGGGTTGAAGGGTTTTCCCCATCCTCCGCCAACTTGCCAAGTACCAAGTCCTATTTCAGATATTTCAAATCCTGTTTTTCCTAATTTGCGATAATTCATGGATGTTTATTATTAAAGAATGGCCTATAAAAAACCTAAGATTCAGGGAAAATTTAAACAGTTATCGAAAAGCAATATAAATTTTTATCTTTAGAATCTTTGAGGATTCTTAAAGCAGTTTTTTATGGAATCCAAAAAGCTTATCAATCCTATTAACATGAAATCAAGAAGACAATTCTTAAAAACCGTAGGCGTAGCAAGTGCTTCAGCCGTTTTACCTTTACATTCAATCGCTAACGAAATGGCAAAACAAAAAATGATCCACCAGGTTTATTTTTGGCTTCATGATGTAGCCAATACCAAAGAGTTTTTAACAGAAGCTGTGCCCATGCTGGGCAGGTGTAAAACCGTTGGGAAATTCATTGCAGGTACACCTGCCGCTACTGCTGATAGAGACGTTGTAGACCACTCTTTTCAGGTTTCTTGTACGTTATTCTTTGACAGTCTGGAAGATCAAGATATCTATCAATCAGATCCTCTTCATTTGGAGTTTATTGAAAAATATTCCTCCATGTGGAAGAAAGTTCAGGTGTACGATATAGCTATTTAAGACAAAACTCATCCTGATTCCAAAGTATCACGTATCTAATTTATAAATTTCTCTAATCATGAAAAGTAAACTTTGGCTGTTCAGTTTGATATGTATCGGATTATTCTCTTGCAACCCAGGAGATGACCCTATACCTAATCCTCAAGGTGAATTAGTAAGAGATGCAATTTATGATGCTATGGAGGAGTGGTATTATTGGAATCAGGATCTTCCTATAAAACCAACGGTAACTGACTTCGATTCCAACGAGGAGTTTTTAGAGGCTATAAAATTTAAACCTCTTGATCGATTTTCATACCTCACCACCCAAAAAGCCTTTAATAATGCATTCGTTGGAAGAAATGCGGGACATGGATTTGGATTTGGATTTGATGCAGAAGATAGACTTTACCTAACCTTTGTATTTCAGGAGGCCCCAGCAGGAAAAGATGGCTGGGAAAGAGGTTGGGAAATAATTGAAATAAATGGAAAACCTATTTCCAATTACAAAACCACTACCGGAGCATTTGATTTCAAATTAGGACCTGCAGATCCCGGAATCACCAACACCTTTACTTTCAAATTACCTGACGGAACCACCACTACAAGAAGCAACACCAAGGCTGAATACCAATCAAATTCCGTTCTGTACAAAAATGTATTTGATATAGGAGAGAAAAAATTGGGTATTGGGTTTATAATAGTTTCAAGGCTACTGAAGGTCTAAATCCCACAAGAAGTCAAGAGGTTCAGGATTCATTTGAATATTTCGAATCTCAAAACATCAGTGATTTAATCATAGACCTCAGATACAATGGGGGCGGTTCAGTAGCAGTAGCAGAACAAATCAATAATTATTTGATTAACGCTTCCAACGGGAACAAATTGATGTACACGAATAAGCTCAATTCATTAAAGCCTAATTTTGAGAAAAGTGTAAACTTTAGAAAAATTGGAGGGCTTAATTTAAATCACATCGTATTCATTACTTCAAGAGGAACAGCTTCAGCTTCCGAACTTATTATTAATTGCCTAGATCCTTACTTAGAAGTCACTTTAATTGGGGATCACACTTATAGGAAACCAGTCGGATCTTTTCCATTGTCAAGTTATTTCCCAATACTGAAAGACAATGATGTTGAACTAGTACCCATCACGTTTGCGACTGCCAATGCCCAGGGTAAAGCAGAATATTTTGAAGGATTCCCAGCAGAGTTTTTGGTAGGAGATTCTCCACAATTCAACTGGGGCGATGAAAATGATTTAAGGCTTGCGACTGCGCTTCAATATTTACAAGATGGAGCAGTTAGTGGAAGGTTAAAGAACTCCTATTTTAAACCAAAATGGGAAATGATCGATGCCTTTACTGGTTTAAAGCAGGAGTTTCCAGCTTTTTAAAGAATGGTCCTTGAAATTTAAATTACCTCCTTATAGTCTAATACTTCAAGAGTGCTAGAACATTTTGAGCCGTTTTTTATTTCTTATGCCGTTCAATTAAAACCTCCATCACTTCATCCAATTCGTATCCTTTGGCCTCCAGTAACACCAAATAATGGTATAATAAATCTGCTGCCTCTCCCATAAACAATTCCTTATTGTCATCCTTGGATTCAATGACTATTTCCACGGCTTCTTCTCCAACCTTTTGAGCTACTTTATTGATTCCTTTTGCAAAAAGCGAAGCAGTATATGACTGGTCAGTTGGATTATTTTTACGGTCTTTTATGATGGCTCTAAGCTGGTCTATAAACCCGGTTTTGGAGGAATTAACCTCAGCAAAACAAGTATCTGCCCCAGTATGACATACAGGACCTCTTGGATTTGCTTTTACTAAAATTGAATCTCCATCACAATCAAAAGCAATAGAAACTACTTCCATAAAATTGCCAGAAGTTTCTCCTTTGGTCCAAAGCCTATTTTTGCTTCTGCTAAAAAAAGTCACTAAACCTGATTTTTCGGTTTTTGCCAAAGCCTCTTCATTCATATACCCTTGCATCAGCACTATTCCACTGAGTGCATCTTGAATGATGGCCGGCACCAAGCCATCCATTTTTTTGAAATCTATTTTCATATCTTCTCAATCAACCTTTTAGGTTACAGAAACCTAGAAGGTTTTGTTAATTATTTACTAGTTTTTTCAAGACCTAGATCTCCATAACTAATCTGGAGGACCGGCCTTACACTAGCTCCATTTCTTGCCTTTAAAGATTCGGTTCTAGCATCTTGATACTTACTTCTAGTTTCTTTTTAATTCCTGATACTGATTTCTGAATCTGCTAAATAACTTTTCAGTTCAGGGATACCAATCTCCTTGAAGTGAAAAATACTTGCCGCCAGGGCAGCATCTGCTTTGCCAAAGGTAAACACATCTCGGAAATGTCCCATAGTACCTGCCCCTCCAGATGCAATCACTGGAATGGAAAGCGCAGAAGAAATCTCAGAAAGTAATTCATTGGCAAACCCCGCTTTGGTTCCATCATGATCCATAGAAGTCAATAGGATCTCACCTGCCCCACGATCACAAACTTCCTGAGCCCAAGCTTGGGTTTTCAACAAAGTTGCTTTACGCCCTCCATGCGTATGCACAAAATCAATCCCATCTACATTTCGGGTATCAATCGCTACGACAATGCATTGAGAACCAAACTCGGCAGCCATTTCATTGATCACTTGGGGATTCTTGACCGCTGAAGAATTGATGGAAATCTTATCTGCCCCGGCATTTAAAAGAACTTTCACGTCTTCCACGGTGGATATTCCTCCCCCAACGGTAAATGGAATATTAATCGCTTTGGCTACTTTGGTCACTAACTCTGCTAAAGTCTTCCTTTTGTCTACTGTCGCAGTGATATCCAAAAACACCAACTCATCTGCTCCCTCATCGGAATAGATTTTAGCAAGTTCGACAGGGTCTCCTGCATCCCGGAGCTCCACGAAGTTCACTCCTTTGACAGTTCGTCCTTCTTTGATATCCAGACAGGGGATAATTCGCTTAGTAAGCATTATTTGATTTCAATTAATATTACTACAATTTTCATTATTAGGAGTTCCTCATTCTAAATCTGGGAAGTACGAAATACGATTTACGAGTCCTGTTTTAGTGTTATCCATCCTTCCCATATTTAGCCTTAATTAATATTGATGATTGAGGTTCATTTCAAAATCGTCCCCGATATTCTATAGGGGCGTACTTCGTAAATCATACTTAAACGAAAGCTGCCAATTCCTCCAGTGTCACTCTCCCCTCATAATACGCTTTCCCAACGATGGTTCCATAAACTCCTATTTTCTCCAAATCCTCCAAATCTTTGACAGAGGATACCCCTCCACTGGCTATTAATTTCACTCCTGGAATTTCTTGAAGAATTTCTTGATACAGTTCCGAAGAAGGGCCTTGCAATAGCCCATCTTTGGCCACATCTGTACAGATTACATAGCTAATTCCTTTGGACACGTAATCCTTAATAAATGGAATCAAGTCTACTGTTGTGGTTTCTTCCCAGCCTCCCACTGCTATTTTTCTGTTTTTGGCATCAGCTCCCAAAATGATTTTCTCGGAGCCGAACTTGGAAACCCAGGTAGTAAATAATTCGGGTTCTTCACAGCTATGCTTCCTCCCGTCACTTGTTTCGCACCTAAGCTAAATGCTTTTTCAATTTCTTCGTCTGCTTGAATTCCACCACCAAAATCAACCTGCAAAGAAGTCCCAGAACTAATTTTCTCCAGCACCTCCCCATTGACAATCTTCTTTGCTTTGGCACCATCCAAGTCTACTAAATGCAATCGACGAATTCCAACACCTTCAAATCGCTTGGCCATCTCCAAAGGGTCGTCGTGGTATTCTTTTTTACTGGAATAATCACCCTGACTAAGGCGAACACATTTTCCTCCGATGAGATCGATTGCTGGGATTATTTGCATTGTTGGGATTTGAAAACTTTTAAAATAGATTATTGAAAAATTACGAAGTACGAAATACCAATTACGAGATTAACTTGAACTCCAACCATATTCTTCTAAGGTTTAACTTTTTTATTTATAAGTCTTAGGTTCAATTTAATGTCGTAATTCTAAAATCGTACATCGTAATTTAATAGATTTAAATACTTAAGAAATTACTTAGCAGCTTCTCTCCTACCAAACCACTCTTCTCTGGGTGAGCTTGAATGGCATAATAATTATCTCGTTGTAAAATAGCCGAGAAATCATGAATATAATGTGTCTGTGCAATAGTCAAGTCACTTAACTCGGCGTAAAAACTATGTACATAATATACAAATGGATTGGCCGGCAAATCCTTTAATAACGGATTGACTACCAAATTCTCCAATTCATTCCACCCCACATGAGGCACCTTAAATTCTTGGGAATTCTCAGGAACAAATCGCTTTACTTGCACAGGGAACACACCCATACATTCCGTATCATTTTCTTCAGAATGCTCACAAAGCAATTGTAATCCAAGACATACCCCAAGAAAAGGCTGCTTCAATTCCTTAATCAATTGATCGAGTTTTCGCCCTTTCAAATATTTCATGGCAGAACTTGCTTCTCCCTGTCCAGGGAAAATTACTTTATCTGCTTTCCTGATTTTTTCAGGATCATCCGTCAGTTCAGCATCTGCCCCTAACCGTTCCAGTGCATAAAGCACCGATTGGACATTACCTGAATTATATTTTATGACTGCTATTTTCATTTTTCATTGACGAACTCCCAGAATAAGGAGATAGAAAAACATATTTTCAATCTACTTTCTCCAGTATTCAATCAGTTTATTTAAATCACTCAAATTGAACATTCTTTGAACACCACATCCGTCCTCTCTATTTCTTACTTGCCAGCATCTCTTCCAATACCTCCTCTATTTCCGGAAGTGATTCATATAGCTGCTCATAATTATCAATCACAAAATATTTATCCTGAAAGTGATCTTTCCAGTACTCTTGATTCAAAATCCTCCTCACATCATATTCATAATGCTTCGGTTCATTTGAAAGGCTGAATTTAGTCTCTCCAGCCGAACTTAAGATACCAGCCCCGTAAATTTTTAACTCTCCATCCTCTTTTATTAACCCAAACTCAATGGTAAACCAATAAATCCTACTCAATAACTGAATAGCCCAAGGATTATCAATATGTTTCAAAGCAATTCCCGATAGCTTTTCCAAAAATCAACATAAGGTTGATTGGTCAACAAAGGCATATGGGCAAAAGCATCGTGAAACATATCCGGCTCCTCCAAATAATCCAATTGCTCCATTTTCCTTAACCAGGTGGAAGAAGGAAATCTTCGATTATTCAATAGCCCAAAGAACAAATCATCGTCAATCAAACCAGGGACTACTTGGACTGCCCATCCTGTACTTCTTTTGAGAATCTCATTCAATTCCTCAAAATTTGCGATTTTATCGGAAGTAAACCCGACTTCTTTCACTCCTTGTAAATAGGCCTTAGAAGCAGCTTTGGGTAAATTGGGCATCTGCCTATCAAAGAGAATTTTCCAAACCTTAAAATCCTCTTCGGTATACTGATCATATTCCTGCCTGAGTTTTTGAAGTCGGGGGTCGCTAAAGACCCAATTTTTAGGTTTTGTGTTCATGGTATTTGGGTATATTCTTGAGTATTAATAACTATTCTATTTGTCATAAGTTTCAGTTGTCCTGCTTCTCCGGAAGCTGGATGAAATTCATACAATCAGATGTTGCTTCTAGAGAAGCGACATATACTGTATCACAGCAACAAAAAGGCCTACTCCAGGAAGGAATAGGCCTCTATATTTTTTACCAAAAAACCATAGTATTCCTACCCCTTCATTGAGAATGGTGGTAAGAATGGTGTACAAAGGTTCTTGGCGTAGGATTCACTGTCGATTACTATTTGAAACTAATAAATCTTGTTTTACAAATACTGCATCTAATTTACAGAGAGTTTTCTCTAAAACAATAATTTAAAGTAATTCGAATCCCTTTCTCATCGCGAAACTCTCTCTAATCCAGGAAATCAATCTAGTACTTTGAGCAAAATCCAATGTTTGTTGACCATCTGAATAGGCTTTCTCGGGAATTTCATGGGACTCATAGATGATTCCATCTGCTCCTGACATCACACCTGCTAAAGCCATCTGAGGAACATAAGCTCTGATCCCAATACCATGAGATGGATCCACTATCACAGGTAAATGTGATTTTGCTTTCAGGATTGGAATCGCATTCAAATCCAAGGTGTTTCTGGAAGCTCTTTCGTAAGTCCTGATTCCTCTTTCACATAGGATCAACTTTTCATTTCCTCCAGAAAATACATATTCTGCAGATTGCAATAATTCTTCAATCGTTCCAGAAATCCCACGCTTGATCATTACGGCTTTATCTACTTTGCCTAATTCATCTAGCAAATTAAAGTTTTGTGAATTTCTAGCCCCCACTTGATATACATCCACATAAGGATACATTTCTTCTATTTGAGAAGTTTGCATCACTTCCGTGACGATCTTTATTCCTGCTTCATGAGCGATTTCATACCAAAGTTTCAACCCCTCTAAGCCTAACCCTCTAAATGCATAAGGGCTACTTCTAGGTTTGAAAACTCCACCCCGCATCATCTTCACATTATTTTCCACACAATGGGCTACCACAGCACGGATTTGTTCTTCGGACTCAATGGAACAAGGACCGGTAATAATGGCCATTTCCCCATCTTTGATAAACACATTATCTCCCAAATCAATGGAAGTAGGTTTTGCTTTCCATTTTTTGAAACCAATTTATATTCATCAGAAACAATGTGGATATCAACAATTCCATCCAACTGGCCTATTTTTCGGATATCAAATTCCTTTTTCCCTATTCCGATTAAGTAATCTCCTAATTGAGTTTTTACTTCAGTAGTCTTATAACCGATACCATTGACTTTTTGAATCAATTTTTCCTTTTGTGCTTCGGAAATATCGGGTTGCAATTGAATAATCATTTCTAAATATGAATTATGAACTATAAAGTACGAATCGAACAATTCAAGAATTCGTACTATAAATCCGCTTTTAATGTAACACCTCTTTTAAATATGCTTGAATATCCTGGTTAAGGTCTTTTGCATTTTTCAATACTTTGATAAATGCTGAACCAATAATTGCCCCATTACTATACTCAGAAGCCTTTGAGAATGTTTCTGAATCGGAAATTCCAAAACCGATCAATCTAGGGTTTTGTAATCCCATCGCCTTCACTCGCTTGAAATAAGCAATTTGTTCCTCAGAAATTCCTGCTTTCGCCCCTGTAATACTATGAGACGAAACCATATAGATAAAGCCATTGGAATGCTCGTCAATTTCACGAATCCTAGCCTCAGAAGTCTGAGGAGATATTAGAAATGTATTCACAAGACCATACTGTTCAAATAGTTCTTTGTATTCATCTAAATATTGCTGCATTGGAAGATCTGGAAGAATTAATCCATCAATTCCCACTTCTTGGCATTTCATGCAAAAAGCCACCATCCCGTATTGCATAATGGGGTTGAGATACCCCATTAATACCACTGGAAGTTTGATTTTTTCACGAAAACCCTCAAGTTGAGCAAATAGCTTTTTCATGGAAATGCCATTTTCCAAAGCAACCATATTACTTTCCTGAATAGTAGGACCATCGGCAACCGGATCAGAATAAGGAACTCCAATTTCAATGATATCAGCCCCTCCTTCCTGAATAGCCTCCATGATGGGCAATGTATCCCCTAGCTTTGGAAAACCAGCTGTGAAATAGATCGAGAGCACCCGGTCTTTTTTTGTATTAAATAGTTTATGTATTCGGTTCATGATTTTAGTGACAATTAAAAATGGCAGGTGACCTGTGATTGAAGAAATTGTTCACTTCAACCTTCTTACATCTTATTTCTGACTTCAATACTTCCCCCATTTAATGTAAGTATCTAGGTCTTTATCACCTCTCCCAGAAAGGTTGATTACTATCACATCGTCTTTAGCATATTCAATTAAATTCAATGCATATAAGGCATGAGCTGACTCAATTGCAGGAATAATCCCTTCAAGCTTACTCAACTCAATCCCAGCTGCCATGGCATCCTTATCCTCCACGGCAACGAACTCACCTCTGCCTACATCGAATAAATGTGCGTGAACAGGACCTATACCTGGATAATCCAATCCGGCAGAAATGGAATGCGGTTCTACCACTTGGCCATCCTCCGTCTGCATTAAGATGGTTTTCGATCCATGTAAAATACCCGGGGTTCCCAAAGCTGTAGTGGCGGCTGACTTCCCAGAACTAACTCCAAGACCAGCTGCCTCCGCCGCTACAAGTCTCACTCCAGGAGTATTATAATAATGGTAAAAAGCACCAGCAGCATTGGAACCACCGCCTACGCATGCGATGACGACATCAGGGTTTTCTCTTCCTTCTTTCTCTTTTAATTGCCACTTGATTTCTTCAGAAATGACAGATTGAAATCTAGCCACCATCTCTGGATATGGATGAGGACCCACTACCGAACCGATGATGTAATGCGTATCGACCGGATTATTGATCCAGGCACGCATGGCTTCATTGGTCGCGTCTTTCAAGGTTTTGGAACCGGAAGTAGCAGGTACTACCGTCGCTCCCAAAATCTTCATCCGCTCTACATTGGGATGCTGCCGAGCAATGTCAACTTCGCCCATATATACGGTGCATTCCATCCCCATCAAAGCACATACGGTAGCCGTAGCTACTCCGTGTTGACCCGCTCCAGTCTCTGCAATAATCCGCTTTTTACCAAGCTTCTTTGCTAAAATAATCTGACCGATCGTGTTGTTTACTTTATGAGCTCCTGTATGACACAAATCTTCTCTTTTAAGATAGATTTTAGCTCCGTATTTCTCTGAAAGTCTAGAGGCGAAATACAATGGAGTAGGTCGACCTACATAATCTTTCAACAGCCCTCTGAATTCATCTTGAAACTCTTGAGAGGCCATAATCGACTCATAGTTCTCCCGCAACTCCTCCACATTGGGATGAAGCATTTCAGGAATATAAGCTCCACCAAACTTGCCGTAAAATCCCTTTTCGTCTACTTTGATCATTTTTATTCTAGTTTATTGGCTTTTAAAAACTGCCAATTAATTTCTTTTTAAAACTTCTCAGTTTTCCAATATTCTTTACTCCAGGAGCATCTTCATATTTTGAGTTCAAATCCACCCCTATTAATTGGGGGAGCTTTTTAGCGAAACCCAAGACTTCTAAAGCTGAATCCTCATCCAACCCACCGCTGAGAATAAAACCTTTCTTAAAAGGATAACTCTCCAATACAGTCCAATTAAATTTCTTCCCGAACCTCCGTACGCCGGGGTTGCTGTATCAAATAGAAAATACTCCACCAAGTCCACATAATCCTTCAAATCATCCCAATTAATTTCCACTCCTACAGAAATCACTTTCCATATCTTTTTATCGGTTTTTGACTTTAATTCTCTGACATATGCCGGACTTTCAATACCATGCAATTGGATAACCGATAAATTAAATTCTTCAATCCTAGAAAGTATAGTTTCAATTGACTCATTCACAAACACCCCTACCTTCGAGACTTCAGTATTTTTCAACTCTTCTGATAATTCTGAAGAAACATACCTGGAGGATTTGGGGTAGAATATCAATCCCATCCAATCGGGTTTAATTTCCTGAAGTAGCTGCCGTACATTGTGGGAATTTCTCATTCCGCAAACCTTGATTTTCATCAGATTCCTACTTTCTCTTCTTCAGCAAGCAGCTTTTTATATTCCTTAATGAAATTGTATGCCGCTTGTTCAGGCCTACTTGATTTCATAAAATTTTCCCCAATCAGAAATCCGTCAAATCCAGCTTGTTTCAAAGTCACAAGCGTAGATGGATTAGATATTCCGGATTCAGAAATCTTCACAAAATTGGAAGGTATTTTGTCCACTAACTCCAAAGAGGTTTCCAAGGAAACATCAAAGGTCTTTAAGTTCCTGTTGTTGACACCTACTAAATCCAACTCATCACAAATGCTTCTTTCTAATTCTTCTCTATCATGTACCTCCATTAGTACTTCTAGTCCCAAAGATTTGGCAAAGGAAGCCAACTCTTTTAACCTGGTAGGCTCCAGAGCAGCAGCAATAAGTAAAACACAGTCTGCTCCTATTGATTTCGCTTCAATGATCTGATACTCATCGATCACAAAATCCTTTCTTAGAATAGGGCAGAAATTGAATTTCCTTGCTTCTTTTAAATCTGCATTGCTTCCTCCAAAGAAATCGGTATCTGTCAAAATAGATAAAGCAGAGGCACCTGCTTGCATATATCCTATACTCACTGCCTCCACTAATGCAGCTCCGTTGATCAGCCCTTTGGAAGGAGACTTTCTTTTGAACTCAGAGATAATTCCGGATTTTTCTGGGTCAGTCACATACTTTTTCATGGAAACCACTTTTCCTTCGAAAAAGATACTTTTCTCCAACATTTTCACTGGAACCAAGCTGCTCTTTTCAGCTACTTCTTCTTGCTTACGAGCGATAATTTTATCTAGAATATTCATGATTTATTAGGCTAATGAGACGCTGGTTTTTGGATTTACTAGGCCTTCAAACACTTCCAGTGCTTTGCCAGAAAGCAAAACTTCTTCGGCTTTTCCGACTGCATCAGCAAAGGACAATCCCTCCTCAGCTGTAACCAAGGCTGCAGCAGAATTGGCTATTACCACCGAATTCTGGCTTTTCGTCCCTTTTCCTTTCAATATATTTTCAAAGATTTTTGCCGACTCTTGAACAGTACTTCCTCCCAAAATTGAATCTGCCCTTAAGGTAGGCAAACCGATATTCTCTGGATTCAACACACGTTCTCCTTCATTGGAAATCATTTTAAATGGACCGGTGAGAGAGATTTCATCATACCCGTCCAAGGCATGAAGGATCGAAAACCTTCCGTTCATATCCTGATATAAATACCCATATAAACGGGCTAATTCAAGACTAAAAACTCCTACAAGCTGCTTTCTAGGAAAGCTAGGATTTACCATAGGACCCAGCATATTGAAAAAGGTTTTTACACCTAACTCTTTTCTGATGGGTGCTACATTTTTCATAGCCGGATGAAACAGGGGTGCATGTAAAAAACAAATCCCAACATCATCCAGACTTTGACGGATTTTGTCGATATCATTTGTGAATTCATAGCCGAAATAGGCTAACAAGTTGGAAGATCCACAAATTGAAGAAACCCCAGTATTTCCATGCTTTGCCACATTTTGACCTGCTCCTGCTACTACAAAAGAGGAAAGTGTGGAAATATTAAAGGTATCTTTCCCATCTCCACCCGTGCCACAAAGGTCCATGGCATCGTATTCCGCAATTTCTACCGGCACACAGAGTTCTAGCATTGCCTCTCTAAAACCTGACAATTCTTCCACGGTGATGCTTCGCATCAGGTAAATGGTCATAAAAGCGGCAATTTGACTTTGGTTGTAATTACCACTGGTTATATTTTTCAATACCTCTTTAGCCTCTAGTTGAGTAAGCGTTTTATGTGCAATGAGGTGGTTTAAAATATCTTTCATGATGGGATTGATTTACGTTAGAAGAATGATTAGGAATTCTCCAACCAATTTTGAATGATTTGTACTCCATTTTCGGTAAGAATGCTTTCTGGGTGAAACTGAAGCCCTCTTACATCCAATGTCTTATGTTTGACTCCCATGATTTGATTATCAGGAGTTTGAGCAATGATCTCCAGGTCCGGCGAAAGGGTGGATTCGTCGATAACCCAAGAGTGATATCTACCTATCTTAAATGTATCGGGAACGCCACTAAAAAGCAAATCAGGCCTCACAGTCACTTGGGAAGCTACTCCATGAAGTACTTCTGACAAGTTGATCAAGCTGCTTCCAAATGCCTCTCCTATGGCTTGATGGCCTAAGCACACTCCCAAAATAGATTTTGTAGCGCTTATTTTTTTAATAATTCAGGCATAATCCCTGCATCTTTTGGGACACCCGGTCCTGGCGAAAGCAAGATTTTGTCATATTGATCGACCTCCTCTAGAGAAATTTTATCATTCCGAATATATCCATCTGATTTCCATACCCTAATTTCCGCACGATGTAGACCAGGTTATAGGTAAAGGAATCGTAATTATCGAGAACTAAAATTCGCATTGTTATTACTTATTATTTTTCTATTCTGTGATTAGCCCTTGACAATTAAATACTTTCTGCTGCTCTTAAAGCCACTCTAAGTGCTTCGAGCTTATTAGAAACCTCTTGTAATTCAGAAGGGATGGAAGATTTTGCGACCACACCAGCACCTGCTTGAAAACGCAAATAGTTATTTTCAGAAACAAAGGATCGGATTAGGATGGCGTGGTTAAAATCTCCGTTAAAGCCCAAGTACCCTATGGCCCCTCCATAAAATTCCCTGGATGTATTTTCCAGTTCGTCTATCAATTCCATCGCCCTATATTTTGGAGCTCCGGAAAGCGTGCCTGCCGGAAATGTATCTGCTACTAATTGGAGTGGATTGGCCCCAGGAGTGAGCTCTCCAGTCACTTTAGAGACCAAGTGGATCACATGGGAATAATATTGAATTTCCTTAAACACCTCCACATTGACATGAATAGAAGATCTGGATAAATCATTTCTTGCCAAGTCCACTAACATCACGTGTTCAGAATTCTCTTTTGGGTCGTCATATAGTTTTCTTGCCAATACCGCATCTTCTTGGTCATTCCCTGTTCTTCTGAAGGTTCCTGCAATAGGGAAAATGGTGGCTTTTTTATTTTTCACTACAATCTGAGCTTCTGGCGAACTTCCAAAAACTTTAAAAGACCCATAGTCGAAATAAAACAGATAAGGAGATGGATTTACAGATCGTAATGCTCGGTAAACATTAAATTCATCTCCTTTGAAGGCAGTTTTAAATCTTCTAGATAAAACTATTTGAAACACATCCCCTTTAAAGCAATGCTCTCTCCCTTCATTAAGGATTTTCAAAAACTCTTCATCAGAATAATTGGAAGTCTCTTCTCCTAATCTTTTAAATGAGTAAGAAGGGATATTTTTATTATTTAACAGGATTTCAATTTCATCTAACTGAGGCTCTTCCTCAAAGCCTTCTACCTGATGCTCAAACATATGCAGCTCATTCTTGTAGTGGTCCACTACAATGATATTTTGATAAACTGCGTATTGAAGCATCGGGACATCACCAGGCTTGGTGTTTTTTAGTTGGATATCCTCGAAATAAGAGACAGTATCATACTGTATATATCCAAAAAGTCCATTCGTACTAAATTTAAAGCCGTCGGATTCTCTTGAAAATTTATTACCAAAAGCCCTAAGACTATCCATAAGCTTTAAATTACTGCTCACAGAATACGTTTCCGTTTCGCCATTTGGAAGCTTTTCTTCTACCTGACCTGCATTAAAAGTAAAAGTTGCCAATGGATTAAAGCAGATATAGGAATAGCTGTTTTCCTGTCCATGGTAATCTGAGCTTTCCAATAAAATCGGATTGACAAATCTATCCCTTATTTGTAAGTAGATACTTACCGGAGTAATGGTATCTGCTAACCGCTTCCGGTAAGATGTGATGATTTGAAAATTTGACTGGGACATTGTTAGGGTTTTTTGATCATAAAAAAAGGCTTACTGGGAATTCCAGCAAGCCTTAATATTTCGTGCAACAATCTTTAGGCACGGGCTTTCTGAGCTTCCCTTGGAAAGAATCGAAATGCCACCACCAATATGTTGCTGCTATTGTTTTCATAAGTTTCGGACAAATTTAGAAACGGATCTGATATAGCAAAACTTCTTTTCAAAATTTTACGCTTATTTTTGAAAAAAATCAAGTTTAATCCATGGCTACCACATTATTTCAGTATTTCAAGAGAGTTTTCGATGATTATCAAGTGCTCGTACAAGTAAATCCAAATGATTATACTGGAACAGAATTGATTATTCACCCGGATGGAAAGGTGGAAAAGACCATCATGGAATTTGACGAAGAGATTTTTGAGGATTTAGAAGAGGATGAATTTAAGACCTGTAGTCCATTGGAATTCCAACTCCATTTATCTAAAACTTGACAGAAATTAGTGGGCGCTTAAATTATTCGCCTGATATTCAGTGTCACCAGCCATAAATTAAGTAAATAATGCGTTTAAGGATTGTAAACCGTAATTTTTGACTTACCTTTGTGGCCTAGCGGCACGACCAGCTCCTGCTGAATCCCCCAGGTCCGGAAGGAAGCAAGGGTAGGCGGTTGTAGCGGTGCGATGCCGCTTCTTTTTTGCCCAATTTTTTGTGAAGCCATAATAATTCTGGTTCCTAATCTTGATTAATCTTCTAACTTTGCTCAGGCAATTAAATCTATTTAACCTTGGATTTCTGCCTTGTTTAGGACTTTCCTGATTTTTGGAACATCCCAAAGGAAGAAAATCAAATTCACACCTATTTTAATTTATCAAACATGAAATTCTTTATCGACACTGCTAATCTGAATGATATCAGAGAAGCTTATGATTTAGGCGTATTGGATGGAGTTACCACCAATCCTTCTTTAATGGCAAAAGAAGGAATCAGTGGCGAAAGCGCAGTAAGAGACCATTATAAAGCGATTTGCGATATCGTAGATGACAAAGTGAGTGCTGAAGTTATTTCCACTGACTTTGAAGGAATGATCAAGGAAGGCAAGGAACTTGCAAAAATTGACGACAAAATTGTGGTTAAAATCCCAATGATTAAAGACGGGGTAAAAGCTATCAAATATTTCCATAGTGAAGGAATCAGAACCAATTGTACATTGGTATTTTCTGGAGGTCAAGCTATCCTAGCAGCCAAAGCAGGAGCTACTTATCTTTCTCCCTTTATTGGAAGATTGGACGATATTTCTTTCGACGGACTTCAGTTGATTGAGCAAATCGTACACATCTATCAGACCTATGGGTATAATACCGAGGTTTTAGCAGCTTCTGTAAGGCATACCATGCACTTGATTAAATGTGCTGAAATTGGAGCCGATGTGGTTACTTGTCCTTTGAAAGTAATTACAGGTTTATTAAATCATCCTTTGACCGATTCAGGATTGGCACAGTTTCTGGCTGATCATGCGAAAGCGGCTGGAAAATAATCTGAAGAAGGCCGACTATTGTCGGTCTTTTTTTTAATTTCCCCATATGTACATCATTAAAGTAAAAGGCAAAGCAAAAATCCCTGATTACATCCAAATACGAGATGAAAATTTCGTATTGGTTGCCTATTTTAGAGCAGATAGACCTTTAAAAAATATTGAGAAATTTGGTCTAGAGGGAAAAGAGGAGGAGTTGGAGTCATTGATTCAGGGACTGCCCTTTGGTAAACTTCAAAAATTAGATCTTTAAATAATGGATTTCAGTACTGATCCGGTATTGCAAATTAGCAATGCCACTATCTTCCAGGGAATAGAACCTATTCTATCTGATGTGGACTTCTCCGTAGAGCCCCATGAGTTTGTATTTTTGATAGGTAGAACTGGAAGTGGTAAAAGTTCACTTCTCAAAACTTTGTATGCAGATCTAGAACTCAAAAGTGGGAAGGTAGAAATCGCAGGGTTTGACCTTACCAAAATAAAAACTAAGGAAATCCCCTACTTAAGAAGGAAAATAGGAATCGTCTTTCAGGATTTCCAATTATTCAATGACAGAACTGTTGCTGAGAACCTCATTTTTGTCATGAAGGCGACAGGATGGAAAGATTCTTCAAAAATTAAAGCTAGAATGGCCGAAGTTCTTTTATTAGTAGGATTAAACAATGCAGCTAGCAAAATGCCACATCAATTGTCAGGAGGAGAACAACAAAGAGTAGTGATTGCCAGGGCATTACTGAATGAACCTTCCATTTTATTGGCCGATGAACCTACAGGAAATCTTGACCCGGATGTAGCCGATGGAATCTTCAAACTTTTTCAGGAGATCAATAAAAAAGGAACGGCTATCTTGATGGCAACCCATAACCATGAGTTATTACGTAAGTACCCTTATAGAGTCTTAAAATGTGAAAATGGAAAATTATTGGATAGTAAAACCCATGATGTTTCTTTTGGATCAACTTATTAAATAAATTCAAACATCCCTCTCCTTATTTCGTTCATATAGAGCCCTTTAACACAAATCATATGAAATTAACCAAATTACTTAAACTATCCTTACTTCTTTCATTAACCGTATTTGGTTGGAGTTGTAAGGATAAAGAGGACACTGAACCAGTAATTGATCAAGAATCAGACACAGCTGTGAACAACTGGATTCTTGATGTCATGGATGAGGTATATTATTGGCTGGACAATCTGGGGACGCCAATAGCTGACGATTCTGATCCAGAAGATTATTTTAATGCATTACTTTATAAGCCCACAGACAGATTTTCTGTCATCTATCCTGATTATCAGGAATTAATCAATAATCTAAGCGGGGTGACATTGGAAGCTGGATATGAATTCCAACTTTACTTAGAAAGTCAAGGAAGCACCAATGTCATTGCAGAAATCTCTTACGTAAAAAAAGGAAGTCCCGCAGAGAGTGCAGGATTAGTAAGAGGAGACATTATCACGAAGATTAATGGCACCCAGATTACCACTGATAACTATCGAGATTTGTTAAGCGAGATCGAATCCCAGCATTCCATCACTTATCTGAGCTTGAACCCTACCACTTTGGTATACGAACAGCAACCTCCATTGACTTTGGAAACTGTTCAGTTGGCTGAAAACCCTAATTATATCGATACTATTTACACGATCGATGGAGAAAAAATTGGATATTTCATGTATAACTTCTTTGCGCCTGGCAATGGAGGAACAAGTACCACTTATGATGATCAGGTAGATGAGATTTTCGCAAAATTCAAATCTGAAAATATCAATCACTTAATAATTGACTTTAGGTATAATGGAGGTGGATATGTTACCTCTGCCACTAATTTGGCAAGTTTGATTGCTCCTGCTGTAACTACCTCAGACATTTTCTCAAAAACTAAATACAATAGCTTTTTGATGTCAGAGATTCCTGAATTGAGTGATGTCAAAACCAACTTTAGAACCAAAACGCAGAATCTAGGTAATATTTTGGATGGCAATAGAGTGTATATTTTGACTTCTCCTCGTACAGCATCCGCTTCTGAATTAGTCATCAATGGATTGAAACCCTATATGGACGTCTTCTTAATTGGAGATAAAACCTATGGTAAGAATGTAGGATCGATTCCATTCGAAGATGAAGAAAATTCGGAGAATCCTTACGGTTTATTACCTATCGTTAGTAGAAGCTTTAATAGTCTTGATCAATCAGATTATACAACAGGGTTTACACCTAACATCTCTGTAAAAGAGTCTTCTGAAAGATTGAGACCACTTGGAGATATTACTGAACTATTATTGAGAACAGCAATATCCCAAATTACAGGAACTCCCTCTTCAGGTAGATTTGAAACCCTTGATCGAGTAGACATAGGAAGTACTTTGGACCGAAAAGTCCGAACAGGAATAATGATAGAAGAACAGATCATCAAATAAATGCATTTTGGCCTCAAGAAATTGAGGCCATTTTTTTTGACTTATTTTTTTGATAGTAATAATTGGTTTTAATTCAAAATTTCATGACATTTTAAACTGTTAAAACCAAATATCAACCAATTAGGTGTCTAAATCACCAATTTTTAACCAAACATCTTATGAGTTACCAAAACAAACTTTGGAGAAAGCCATTGCTATTTGCAGGCTTATCCTTGGGGATTCTGGCATTTTCTTGTCAGCCCCAAGATGAATCGCCCCTTTCATCCGATACCGTAGAATTTATTGGATATAATCATGGAGAAATCATCCCTGGAAAGTTCATCGTGACTTTACAACCTACCGGTTTAAACTTCAGAAAAGACATGTCTTATGACGCTGTACAAGCTGCGATGAGAAAAACTGGTTCTGAACTTCTAGCAAAGTATAGAATCTCGGAAGAGAGTTTAGGATATGTTTACGGAAGCAGTATTGAAGGTTTTTCAGTTACTTTAACGGATGACCAAGCAGAAATTTTAGCAAAAGATCCTTCCATCAAGTCTGTTGAACCAGATAGAGTAATTGCTTTGGCGCCCCTCCAGGAAAAGGACCAGGAAACGGAGGAGGAGGCACTCCTTCTGCGCAAGAAACCCCTTACGGTATCACCCGTGTTGGAGGGGGCCAAACCTATACAGGTACCAAGAAAGCCTATATCATTGATTCGGGTATTGACTCAAGTCATGAAGATTTGAATGTCGACGCCAACCTTGGATTTAATGCATTTTCCAAAGGTAAAGATGCCGACATCGCAGTGGATGGAAATGGTCATGGAACTCACGTTGCCGGAACAGTAGGTGCAATCGATAATGAAATCGGTGTAGTTGGTGTAGCTGCAGGAGTAAAAGTTGTTCCCGTCAAGGTTTTAGACTCTAGAGGATCAGGCTCTTATTCTGGTGTCATCGCTGGAGTGAACTTCGTTGCAGGCAATGCTTCTACTGGAGATGTTGCAAATATGAGCTTGGGAGGTCCTGCATCCTCTGCATTGGATGCCGCTGTTGAAGCATTAGGAGCAAGCGGGGTAAAAGTAGCATTAGCTGCTGGGAATGAATCTTCCGATGCAAATAATTCTTCACCTGCACGTGCTAATGGAAATAATATTTACACTGTTTCTGCAGTTGGGCAAGGAGACATTTATGCCTCTTTCTCTAATTTTGGTAACCCTCCTATAGATTTTGCTGCTCCAGGAGTTGGAGTTTTATCTACTGTTCCTGGAGGATATGCAAGCTATAGTGGTACCTCTATGGCTTCCCCTCATGTTTGTGGAATCCTGATATGGAACAATCCAAGAAATGGCGGAGCAGTTATCGGTGACCCTGATGGAACCATAGATCAGGTAGCCATTAAATAATAGCTATTTAGAAATTAAAAAAAGCGACTCCGATGAGTCGCTTTTTTGCTTATTATCAAATTGTTAAGTTTTAATATTCTGATCTCTAAAACTCTACAGAATTTTAAATTTGTAAAAAAGAGATGGACATGGAACTTGTAGCTAGTTTATTATTATTACTTACTGTTTATTTTTTCGGCTCACTCTCACTCATTCAAGAAGTAATACAACCAAAAGTTTCAATAGAAATTGATCAAGTTTCTCATAAAAAACACATTGTATCTAATTATTCCAAAATTTTGCTTTTAAGCTTTACTACTTCTCTTTTACCTACCACAGTCGCTTACTTTTTATTCTTTTAAATTAAAAATGACATCAAAAAAAGAGAGCTGAATTGAACTCAGCTCTCTTTTTTTATAAAAACTCGACCGTTTATTGTGCCTTTTTCAAATTCTCTTTAGCTAATTCGTAAGTAGAGTCTAATTGAATGGCTTCTTCAAAAGCAGTTTTAGCTTCTGGCTTTGATCCTTTATCCAAATAAATCATTCCTTTCAAATTTAAAGCTGCTGCTTTCATGCTCACTTCTTGAGTAGCACCTTCAGAGGTATTGAATCCAATCTTATCATCCGCTTTTGCATTTTTAATCAACATGTTTGTTGAATTTAAAGCCTCATCATAACGTTTTAGTGAATATTGGATAAATGCTGATTTGTAAAGACTAAAATTATCTCCAGTCAAAAGGTATAAACTTTCAAAATGCGGCAAAGCTCTATCTAAAGCACCAACTTGCTCTAAGGAATATGCTGCTATTTCTAAAGCACCTACACTTTTATCATTTACACTTAATATATCCATTGCCACCAAGGCAGCAGATGTATATAAGTTGTTTTCAAAATATAATCCTGCTAATAGCTCTGGATACCGCAAATCTTCTGGATTCCTCACCATTAATTCATATAGTTTTGTTCTGGCAACCAGTGGATCTGCATAGCGTAATGCCAATTGGTAAGATGCTTGATCTTGGGTATTCAAAACTTTTCTGGTTTTCTGATCCAATCTAGGGATAGAATCTGCTGTTTGGGCAATAATTGGGCTGGCACAAAGGACCAGGAGCAGCATGAATAATACGCGCTTCATTTTTCGATTTATTTATTTTGATGATGATTTTGGAAGTTCACTGACTGGAAATAGGCCTTTTGATTTGGCTATTTCAAACATCAATGCTCTTGCCTTTTCGGGCTTATTTTGAATTTTGCCCTCCAATATAGCTTCTTTAATTTCTTCTTTTATCTCTCCCACGATTTTTGATGGAGATAGTCCGAAAGTTTGCATAATTTCTTCTCCAGAAACCGGAGGTTGGAAATTCCTCACTTGATCTTTCTCTTCTACTTCTAGCAATTTCTTTTCCACTTTATCAAAGTTGTCAAGATATCGCTTTACACGTCTATTGTTTTTTGATGTTACGTCTGCTCTACAAAGCTTCATTAAGGAATCAATGTCATCCCCCGCATCAAATAAAAGTCTTCTAAGGGCAGAGTCAGTTACTTCATCTTTTACAAGGGCAATAGGCCTTAAGTGCAAGCGGACTAATTTTTGGACAAATTTCATCCGGTCATCCATTGGCAATTTTAATCTCCGGAAGATTCCTGGAGTCATTTTGGCTCCTTTGTCTTCATGACCGTGGAAGGTCCATCCTACTTTGGAGTTAAAACGTTTAGTAGCAGGCTTTGCTATATCATGTAAAACTGCAGCCCATCTCAACCAGAGGTCATCGCTCATCTGAGATACATTATCCAGCACCTGTAAGGTATGATAGAAATTATCCTTATGGGACTTATCATCTACGGAATCAACCCCTTGAAGATCCACCATTTCCGGAAAAAACTCATGAAGTAATTTTCCGGCAAACAACAGCTTAAACCCGTAAGATGGTTTAGGTTCCAGTAAAATCTTATTCAACTCGTCAATAATTCTTTCTTTCGAAATTATTTTGAGCCGGGAAGCATTTTGGGTTAGTGCATAAAATGTATCTGCATCAATATCAAAATTTAACTGAGATGCAAAACGGACAGCTCTCATCATTCGAAGCGGATCATCGGAGAAGGTCACATTAGGATCCAAAGGAGTCCTGATAATTTTTCTTTTGATGTCGTTGAGCCCCCAAATGGATCTAGCAGTTCCCCATAGTTTTCCTTATTTAAGGAAATGGCCATGGCATTGATAGTGAAATCCCTTCTCTCAAGATCTTCTTGTAGAGTGCCATCCTCTACAATAGGTTTTCTGGATTCACTACGGTAAGACTCTTTTCTGGCCCCTACAAACTCAAGCTCCCAATCATCTAATTTGATCATGGCCGTTCCGAAATTCTTAAAAACGGAAAGCGGTACATGTTCATCATAGCTCTCTGCCACTTCTTTTGCTAATGAAATCCCACTTCCTACACAAGTAAAATCAATGTCCTTTTTTGATTTTTTATCCCTCTCTAAGATTAGATCTCGGACATATCCTCCCACTACAAATGCTTCCACATTTAGTTTTTCTGCTGCTTTTGCAACTTTTTCAAAGACTTCTATCCCTTCTAAATGTGCTTTAAAATTCATTCTTTTAATATTTTCACATCCCCTTCCGCTCCTAGATACATTTCTTTAGTACTGGTGCTAAATAATGGGAAATAAATATCAGTTTTGACCTCAGGCTTCTCAACAGAATTTAACTTCACTAATACAGGCTGTGAAATTTGAAAAAGTAGTTTATTCCAATTCGGCTCTCGAATCAATGAAAACTTGATCAATTCATTTCCCCTTGGTCCCCCTTTCAAAATCTGATTTGGCTTGCTATGGTAAATCGTTGGTTTTGAAGCAAACTCAACGATATCCAAAGAGACCTCAGAAAAAGGCTCACAAATTGTTCTGATCTGGAATAGATCAAACAATAAATAAACCCAGTCATTCCCAAAGGATGGTGACCAGTGATCCTGAGACAAGATCGTAATGGTATTTCCATTTCCTTCCTGAATGGAAAGCTTACCTTCTTTTCTAAATAACTTTAGATACGCTGAATGGTCCAATGTCTGTTTTTTTGTCACAAAAATAATCAGAATATTGAGAGCAACCCTTTTCTAGCCAATTCAAACAAAAAACCTCCCGATTAAAGGAGGTTTTCAAGTTTAAAACAAGTTGGTTTAGTTTTCCTGTTTCGCAAGTTTTCGATTGATGAAGAAGCTAACCAGCAATCCTAACCCACCGAAAATAAATATGCAGGCAGGATATGAAACATCTGAATCCATTCCCCCTTGCTCCAAGCTAGCTCCAATAAGAACTCCTACACCGATTCCAATTGCAAGCAAAGCAATATTCAAAATACCCTCAGAGAAACTAAATTTCCTTCCAGAATTAAAAACAGAGGCATCTGCCCCCTTTTCAATTAGCGCCAATCTTTCTTTGTTTCTACTTGTTAGGTATACATAGATAATCCCAAATAAAGAGGAGAAGATTATCAAGTTTACAAGAACTGTGGTTGCGTCCATAAGTATATTTTTAAGGTTTTATTTTCTTTGATGGGGGCTACAACACAAAAGGTTACAAAAACTAAAAAAATATTTCGTAACTTCTTAGGAAGTTTTTGCATCTAAAGTAAAAATGCATTTCAAAGAAGACCTCCACTATATAGAAGAGACCTTAAAAGGTAACTTAAATGCTTTTGGGCAATTGATCCAAAAGCACGAAAAGTATGCCTTTACTTTGAGCTATAGAATCTTGAGAAACCATGAAGAAGCAGAGGAAGCTACACAGGATGCATTTATGAAAGCCTATAGTGCGCTCAAGACTTTTGAAAGAAAATCTAAATTTACGACTTGGCTTTATAAGATAGTCTACCATGAGTCTTTGGGTCGATTGAGAAAGTCCAAAAAAGACATGATTGAATTAGACCTGATTCTCGAAACAGAAGAAGCACCTACAGAATTTGTGAATGGGCTAAATCTATTGCATAATCAGGAGAGAAAACAATTGATCAAAAAAGCGTTAAATAACCTGAAGCCAACGGAGTCAGCAGTATTGACTTTATTCTATTTAGAAGAACAAAGCATAAAAGAAATAGAACAAATAACAGATCTGACTGAATCACATATTAAAATACTTTTGCATAGAGGTCGAAAAAACATGTTATCCTCTTTACAAAAGATAACCAAGCAGGAATTAATCAATTTGCTATGAAAAATCTAACTAATCAGGAAGATGCTTTTATGAAAAACCTTTTTCAGAAGCAGGAAGCGAATCCCCTTCTTTGGATTTTCATCAAAGAATACTGTCTCGCATAGAAGCAAATAAAACAATTGCATATCAACCTTTAATTTCACCGAGAATTTTAAAATTAATTGGTTTAGGAATTATTTCTTTAGTATTGATCACTGTTATATTTTTGCCTGGCCAAGAAAGCTCAGCACCTTATTTGAACAATCTATCTAATTTGCTTTCAAGTCCGGTTTCCATCAGTTTACCTAAATTATACTTCCCTAAAATACAATTGGGACCAGTATTTAATACTTCCCTATTTGCTTTTTGTTTTTTATTGGGAACATGGATATTTTATTTAAGGAAAAAATATGATTTGCAATAAAAAAAGGCAGCTCTTGAGCTGCCTTTTAAATGATATTATATTGGATATTAATCTCTTAACCAATTAATAAAAGTTTGATAGCCTACTCCTATCTCTCTTGCAAAAGCCGCTTTGGTCTTCTTTCCTGCAGCTTCGACTTTTTTCCACTCTTCTACTATTTTGCTTTTTTCGGAATCAGAAAAAGTCCTTCTTTTGCCAGACTTTCCTTTAGTAGAACCAGAACCACTTAAAAGGGAAATTAATTCATTTAGGTCATTTAAAAATTTAGAATCTGTTAGATCTAAACCTGCAGCTTCAAGCTTTTTGATTACCTCGCTTTTTGGATTCACTGGAGTTACTGCAATTCCTTTTGCAGCAGCCTCATGTAAATCTATTTTTTCACCTTCAGCAGTCACATAAACAAAGCCGTCACTTTTCTTTAGGTCGCTAATAGATTCTTTAATTAAGTCTTTCATAATTTGAATAGTTTGTCCGATTTTTTTAATTCATGCAATATATATAAATAACTAAATTGAAAAACTCATCTAATAAATTTCAATATAATTAAACTCATTTATACATTATTAAAATATAATTTTCTCAAAAAAGGATCTAAAATGATAACTATTAAACCATCAGTATTCATAAACCCCAATTTAAAATCAATTCAAATCTTATTTTTTATGGACCATTGTATTCAAATTATTTTTCCATGAATTAAAAAGAACCTTCATAATGGCACTTTCAATAAATATCCATTTTAGGTTTGATATTTTTTATTCGTAAACAACATATTCGTTTCAAACGAAGTAACTCTTAAAATTATTTAATTAACTAGAAGATTTTTTAAAAAAATGTTCAAGTATAGATAACACTTACTTCCCCAAATACTTAACATATAAAAGTCATCTAGCATAAAATACAATTCCCATGAATCAATTGATAATCAACACATTTCAACAGGAAAATTAAAAACTTTAATAAATATGAAAATAGAATAATGGTAAAACATCAACTGAAATTGAATGAAGAACTCTTTTAAATCATTGGTATTTGGCACTCCAAATTTTAAAGGAAATAATTTTTGTCACTTATTGTCGAGAAATGAACATGCTTTTTGATTAAGTCCAAGTAAATCCTTTTTCGGAAAATGAGAAAAATCAAAAGGATAAAAGCCCTTAATCGGGAATTTTCCGTAATTTTGAGCCCCATAAGAATTAAACCAAAAATCATTCTGCCTCCATTCTTATGGGATCATCAACAAAATACATATTCATTACAGGAGGGGTTACCTCCTCACTTGGAAAAGGCATCATTGCCGCCTCTCTTGGCAAATTGCTACAGTCCAGAGGGTTTAAAGTAACCATCCAAAAATTCGACCCCTATCTCAATATCGATCCAGGAACATTAAATCCATATGAGCATGGAGAATGTTACGTGACCGATGATGGCGCTGAAACTGATTTGGATCTAGGGCATTATGAGCGGTTTTTGAATATTACCACTTCTCAAAACAATAATGTTACGACCGGGAGAATTTACAACAATGTCATTACCAAAGAACGTAAAGGTGAATTCCTTGGAAAGACCGTTCAAGTAATTCCACATATTACGGATGAAATCAAAACTAATTTCTATAAGCTTGGAGAAGATGGTAAATACGATGTAGTCATCACGGAAATTGGGGGTTGTGTAGGTGATATTGAATCTCTCCCATTTATAGAAGCTGTAAGACAGGCCCGATGGGATTTAGGGGCTAATAATTTTCTAGTAATCCATCTTACGCTAATCCCCTACTTAAAAGCAGCAAAAGAATTAAAAACCAAACCTACTCAACACTCTGTTAAACAACTTCTAGAGGCAGGTATCCAACCAGACATCTTGGTTTGTAGAACTGAGCACCATCTTCCAAATGATGTGAAGAAGAAGTTAGCATTATTCTGTAATGTTCAATTAAACTCCGTTATTGAGGCAATGGATGCCGACTCCATCTACGATGTTCCTTTATTGATGAAAAAGGAAAAATTAGATGAAAGAGTGATGACCAAGTTGAAGCTTTCCTCTAAAGAAAATACAGATCTAGAAAACTGGAAAGACTTCTTGGGCAAACTCAAGAACCCTACTCAAGAAGTAACAATTGGTCTGATCGGTAAATATGTATCCTTACCAGATTCCTACAAATCCATCATTGAATCCTTTACTCATGCTGGAGCTTCCATCGAGTGTCATGTCAACCTCAAGTTGATGTCTTCTGAAGAAATCAATGCAGGAAATTATATGGAGAAGCTTGAGGAATTAGATGGTATCCTTGTAGCTCCAGGTTTCGGTGAAAGAGGTTTTGAAGGGAAAATTGAGACGGTAAAATATGCAAGAGAGAATAAAATCCCATTCTTTGGTATTTGCTTAGGAATGCAAGTTGCAGTGATAGAATTTGCCAGAAACGTCTTGGGCCATGCCAAAGCCAATAGTACAGAGATGGATCCTTATAATCCTTATCCAGTCATTGCTTTGATGGAAGAGCAAAAGAAAATCGACCAAATGGGTGGAACCATGCGTTTAGGATCTTATGCTTGTGATTTGAAAAAGGGAAGCAAGGCTTTCAATGCCTATGGAAAAACTAAAATCCAGGAAAGACATCGTCACCGCTATGAATTCAACAATGATTTCTTAGAGGAAATTGAGAAAAATGGAATGCTTGCAACTGGTAAAAACCGGACACTGGGCTAGTGGAAATCGTTGAAATCAAAAACCATCCATGGTTTGTTGGCGTTCAATTCCATCCAGAATACAAAAGTACTGTTCTAAACCCACAGCCTCTGTTTGTGAAATTCATTCAAGCGGCAATTGATAATAAAAAATTAAAGTAACACAGTTTATTTGCGGGACCTAATTCCCGATACTATCCTATTATTATGGACAAAAATCAAGCGACAGGTTTAATCCTTTTTGCTGCAGTAATTTTAATCTACTCCTTCTTCTTTGCGAGTGGCCCAGAAATTCCAGTAGAAGAGACACAAACTCCAGTTCAAACGGAAAGCGTAACTCAGGAACCTCAACCTGCTATGCAAAGTCAGGTTCTAGCAGAAAGCGACAGCTTAGTTTCAGCGGAAAAAATCGCTAAATATGGTGTTGTAGCCACTTTGACTTCAGGAGAGGAAAGCCAAGTCACCCTAGAAAACGATCTCATCCAGGTTGCAATTTCAACTAAAGGAGCGATAGTCAATGAAGTAAACCTGAAAGAATTCAAGAATTGGAAAGAAGAACCTTTATTGCTTCTTGATGCTGAAAGTTCAAAAATGGACTTTAGCCTAGAAAGTAGAATGGGGAATATTTCCTTGAATGAGCTTTACTACACTTCTGAAGCAAGTACTGAACAGGATGAAGAGGGTGTTACCACCCAAATTCTTACGCTAAGTGCAGCTACAGAAAGCGGGAAAATTTCTCATATTTTCAAGCTTAAAGACGGAACCTATGAAGTAAACAAGTCATTCAAAATTGAACGTTTTAATGGCTTCTTCACTGGTGACAATATCCAATTAGCGTGGTCTGATTTGGTAAAGGCCCAAGAAAAAGATTTAGCTGAATCCAGGAGAAAATCTCAGGTTAATTATTATTTAAGCTCAGGTTCTTATGAAAACTTGGGAGTTGGTGATGACCTAGAACAAGAACAAGTTGCAGAGCCAGTAAAGTGGATTGGATTCAGCCAGCGCTTCTTTACAGCAGGTATCATAGCTGAGGATTCATTTCAGAATGTAAGTCTCGCACAAAGTACTCCTCAGGATAGCTCCATCGTCAGATCCATGGAAGCGTCTTTAAGTATTCCTCTAAAAGATGGAACAGCGAACTACACCTATTACTTTGGCCCTGACAATTATAAAACTTTAAAGAAAGTAACTGAAGGCTTCGAAAAGAATGTCGACATGGGATATTTCTTTGTGAGTTGGGTGAATAAGTACATTATTGTCAACCTATTCGCTTTCCTTGAAAAGTATTTCAGCAATTACGGGGTCATTATAATTCTGATAGTATTAATCATTAAGCTTGCACTATCTCCATTGACCTATAAGTCTTACATAGGGATGGCTAAAATGCGTGTAATCAAACCGGAAATTGATGAGTTGAAGGAAAAATACGGAGATGACCAAACCAAAATGCAACAAGAGCAAATGAAGCTTTTTGGTCAATTGGGAGTTAGTCCAATTTCTGGCTGTCTACCAATGGTATTGCAGATGCCATTCCTGTTTGCCATGTTCTTCTTCTTTCCTAATGCAATACAACTAAGGCAAGAATCTTTCCTTTGGGCAAGTGACTTATCGACGTACGATACTTTTATCAATTTGCCCTTTACAATTCCATTCTATGGATCACACGTCAGTTTGTTTACCTTATTGATGACGGTTTCACAGTTGATCTATACACATTTCAATAATCAACTGACCACAGCTCAGGGACCAATGAAAAACCTTGGGTACATCATGCCGGTAATGTTCATGTTTATCTTAAACTCCTACCCTGCTGGATTGAGTTTCTATTACTTCGTGTCCAACATGGTAACATTTGGTCAGCAGGCATTAATCAAACTGTTTGTAGATGATGATAAAATCAGAGCAAAAGTAGAAGAAAGTAAGGCTAAAAATGTCAATAAAAAGAAATCTAAATTTCAGCAAAAGCTAGAGGAAGCAATGAAAGCTGCCGATGCCAATAGAAAGAAATAAATTAATAGGGAGCTTCCAAAGAGCTCCTTTTTTTATTTAGGCCATTTGGTCCTACATAAAAAGTTCTGACATTAAATGACAGTTTAATAAAATTTCAAAAATTTTGTAGCAGAACATTTTCTGAAAAAGCTCTCTAACACTGTTGCAAAAACTTGATTTATCGATACTTATAACCTCTACTTAAAAAAAACAATCTGCTAAACGAACAAATACCAATTCTATTGTCAGTTCAAAAAAACCGACTTCATCAGCCGTAAAAGAATTGATTTTGCTTAATATTGGTATTCAATTACCCGAGAAAAAATTAACATGGGAAAAATCATTGCCATTGCCAATCAAAAAGGTGGTGTGGGAAAAACCACAACTGCGATGAATCTCGCTGCCAGCCTTGCTGTACTGGAATATAAAACCTTGGTGATCGATGCAGATCCACAAGCAAATACTACATCTGGTTTAGGACAAGATCCCAAATCAATCAATACCAGCATTTATGAATGCATGGTGGATGAAATCGACATCAAAGAAATCATCATTAAAACAGAGCTTGAGTACCTGGATTTAGTTCCTTCTCATATTGATTTGGTGGGAGCTGAGGTAGAAATGATTAATTTGGATAATCGTGAAGAAAAGATGCGTGGGGTAATTGCGAATGTTCGGGAACAATACGATTTCATTATCATTGATTGTTCTCCTTCCCTTGGATTGATTACCATTAATGCCCTTACCGCAGCAAACTCCGTGATTATTCCTGTCCAATGCGAATACTTTGCTTTGGAAGGTTTAGGAAAACTTTTGAATACCATTAAAATTATCCAGACAAGACTGAACCCAGATTTGGAAATTGAAGGGATTTTGTTGACAATGTATGATGTGCGTCTACGACTTTCCAACCAAGTAGTGGAGGAAGTGAGAATGCATTTTAAGAACATGGTGTTCGAGACAATTATACCAAGGAATGTACGTTTGAGTGAAGCACCTTCTTTTGGCCTACCTGCAATTGCCTTTGATGCGGAAGGTAAAGGAGCAGTCGCTTATTTAAACTTGGCGAATGAAATTGCTCAAAAGAATGATCTTCAAAAAGTGAATAGTTAATTATGTCAGACAATAAGCCAAATCGAAAAAAAGTGCACTTGGCAGAGGCCTAGGAGCTTTACTGGAGGATAGTCCTGCCAAGCACAAGTCTGAGGAAATTCTACCGGAAGTAGTGAAAACTGGAATATTCGAAATTCCATTGGATCAAATTCAGGTAAATCCTTTTCAACCTAGAGTACATTTCGATAAAGATGCGCTTAGTGAACTGTCTGAATCCATCAAGGTTCAAGGGATCATTCAACCCATCACGGTAAGAAAACTTGACACCAATGAATATCAGTTAATCTCCGGTGAACGTAGATTCCAGGCATCCAAGCTGGCTGGTTTGGCACAAATCCCTGCTTATGTTAGGACTGCCAATGACCAGCAAATGCTGGAAATGGCATTGATAGAAAACATCCAAAGAGAAAACTTAAATGCTTTGGAAATTGCTCACTCCTATCAAAGACTACTTGCTGAATGCGATTTGAAGCAAGAGCAATTGGGGGATAGGGTCGGTAAAAATCGAACTACGGTTAATAATTACCTAAGACTGCTAAAACTTCCACCAACCATTCAAGCTGCTATCAGAGACCAACAAATTTCAATGGGTCACGCGAGAGCCTTGATCAATATTGAGGATGTTGATAAGCAATTAGCTATTTTTAAAAAAGCTGTTGAGGAAGAATTAAGTGTAAGGAAGGTAGAAGCCTTGGTAAAAGCTTTGAATGAAGGTAAACCTGAGAAAAAATCTGCTCCTGAATTAGATCCTGTAAAGAAGTACGAAATCAGTAAAATTCAACAAAGACTGGCTTCACATTTTGGAACAAAAGTCTCTCTAAAGTCCAATGACAAGAACAAAGGAGAAATCAAAATCCCATTTACTTCAACATCAGATCTAAATCGAATTCTGGAAATACTGGAAATCATTTAACCTTTGAAAACCTTAATTTTTCATAAAATTATCAATATTAAAGCCCCATGGATCTTCATGGGACTTTTGGTTTTGTCCTTATTTGTAACTTGGTCAGCTGAAGCTCAACAAGCGGAAGTAGAATCAAAACCAGTAGAAAAGGAAAAACCTGACTACTCCAATCTTCCAAAAAACCCAAGAAAAGCCACCTTATTGTCTGCTATCCTGCCTGGAGCCGGGCAGGTATACAATAATAAAGCCTGGAAAGTCCCGATTCTTTATGCAGGAATTATGACTGACATTTACTTCATTCGGTTTAATAATCGCCGGTATCAAGTTTTTCGTCAAGCACTATTTGATTTCGATGATGGGATTTCGAATGACTTCCCAAATTTGAATCGAGAGGCATTAGTTCGGAATGTGGATTATTGGAGAAGAAATAGAGACTTATGTTTCTTACTTTTGGCTGGTATTTATGCATTGAATCTGATTGATGCAAATGTGGATGCCCATCTTTCAGGCTTTGATATTTCTGAAGATTTGGCTTTGGGTTTGGAACCTTATATGGAAAACCTCTCCGCGAACAATAATACAATGGGAGTATCTTTAAAACTCAAATTTTAAAATGAACATATTATTACTTGGATATGGCAAAATGGGAAAGATTATCGGCGAAATCGCTGAATCCAGAGGTCATTCCATCGCTGGCAAAATAAATATCGACAACAAGGAGGATTTACAGAAGCTAAACCCTAAAGATGTTGATGTCGCCATCGAGTTCAGCCAACCTGAAGCAGCTTTTGAGAATATCTCATGGGCCATTAACCATGGTGTTCCTATAGTGGTTGGAACCACCGGATGGCTGGACAAAAAATCTGAAATTGAAAAAATGACCCTCGATAAAAACGGAAGCTTTTTCTATGCCTCTAATTTTAGTATTGGCGTCAATATCTTTTTCAAAGTGAATGAATTCCTTTCCAAGTTAATGAATGAGACTACTGGTTATGGAGTGTCAATAGAGGAAATTCACCATACTGCTAAAAAGGATGCACCTTCCGGCACAGCAATCACATTAGCAGAGGGAGTTATAAAAAATCTAAATTCGAAAAACACCTGGAACCTGAATGGAGAAACTCCAAGTAGTGAAGGGTCCGTAGAGATTACTTCAAAAAGGATAGATCCAGCACCAGGCACCCATATTATTAGATACCAATCTCCTATTGATGACATAGAGATAACTCATACAGCTCATAGCAGACAAGGGTTTGCACTTGGCGCAGTATTGGTTGCTGAGTGGATTCCTGAAAAGAAAGGAGTGCTTTCAATGGATGATTTTCTATCTTTCTGAAATTATTTAATTAAAAATGAGCCAACCTAAAAAGAAAAAATCCCCTACCCGTGAATGGGTCGATGCTTTGGTTTTCGCCGTAGTGGCGGCAAGCTTGATAAGATGGCTATTGTTGGAGCCTTTTACTATTCCAACTGCTTCCATGGAGAAATCCCTATTAGTAGGAGACTTTTTATTTGTAAGCAAAATGCATTATGGAACTAGGATTCCTAAAACACCACTTCAAGTACCATTAACACATCAAAAAATTTGGGGGACTGATATTCCATCCTATAGTGATGCAATTCAACTTCCTTATTACCGACTACCTGGATTTAGTGATGTAGAACGCTATGATGTGGTAGTATTTAATTATCCGGTTGAATTTCAATATCCGCCAGATTTGAAGACCAATTACATCAAAAGAGCTGTAGGGATACCAGGAGATGTGATCGAAATAAAAAGTGCTGAATTATTTATCAATGGGGAATCTGCGATGAAGCCAGAGGAGATGCAGTTTTCTTACGATGTGATTACTTCTCGTCCATTGAATGCGGACTTCTTTATGGAGTACGGAGTAAACCCTGAAAGCTTTTTGGCATTTACAGACGGATCTGGATATTTAGTCTTTGCTACCGAGGAAGTCATTTCAAGACTTGAATCCTCTCCTGTAGTTACATCTGTCAATAAAAGGATAGAAAGAGCAGATTTCAGAGACCCTTCCATTTACCCCGCTAACACCAACTACAAATGGAATAGAGATCATTTTGGTCCACTAAAAGTTCCTTCTGCGGGTGAGACGATCCAACTCACACAAGAGAATCTAGAAAAGTATTTCTTGGTAATAGAGAAATATGAAGGACATGATTCAGTGGTGATGCAAGATGGAGCCTTGATGATTGATGGTCAAAAAGTAGAAAGCTATACTTTCAAACAAGATTATTATTTTATGATGGGGGATAACAGGCACGATTCCTTAGACTCCAGATTCTGGGGATTTGTTCCAGAAGATCACATTGTAGGTAAAGCATGGTTTTTATGGTTATCCTTGGATAAGTACGAATCCATGTTTAATAAAATACGCTGGAGTAGATTCTTTAAGGGAATCGAATAAAAAAGCTAAAGGCCGGAAAAGAATTTCCGGCCTTTTTATTTACCATTCAATATGATTTATCCCTTTAGAAATAAGATATTCATTTGATTTAGAAAAATGACCACAGCCCAAAAATCCACGATGCGCTGAGAGTGGACTTGGATGAGGAGCCTTTAAGATCAGATGTTTCGAGACATCTATCAATTCTGCTTTTTTTGAGCATAAGCTCCCCACAGTAGAAATACCACATGTTCTCTCTTCTCGCTGATTTTTTTTATCACCTCATCTGTGAATTCTTCCCAGCCTTTTTTTGATGGGAGCCTGCTTGGTGAGCCCTTACGGTCAATGTTGCGTTTAATAAAAAGACACCCTGATCAGCCCATCGAGTCAAATCTCCATTAGAAGGAAGGTCTTTTCCTAAATCATTTTTTATCTCTTTGAAGATATTCAACAAACTAGGAGGAAATGGGATTCCGGGTTTAACTGAAAAAGAAAGCCCATGTGCTTGACCTGGGCCATGATAAGGGTCTTGACCTAAAATGACTACTTTTATTTGATCCAAAGGACAATGCCAAAAAGCGTTAAAAATATTTTTTCCTTCTGGAAAAATATGCTCTCTTGAATATTCTTCTTTGACAAAAGATGTTAGATTTATAAATGATTCACTTTGGAATACAGGTTCCAATACCTTTTTCCAACTAGGTTCAATTTTTACATTCATGATCAAAATATTGATTTTCCAATTTCCGATTGTATCTTTACATTCTTTTTAAAATAAACAAGTTATGGTTACTGCTATCACAGAAGGAATTCATGTAAATGTAGAGGTTACCTATCAAGCGGAATTTTCCAGTCCGCATCAGCACCATTATGTTTTCACCTACAAAGTAACTATTCAAAATAAAAGCCCATATACCGTTCAATTATTAAGAAGGAAATGGGAGATTTATGATGCAGCAGAAACCCTAAAAATCGTGGAAGGTGATGGTGTGGTAGGTCAACAGCCAATACTAGAAACCGGCGAATCTCATAGCTATGTTTCTGGTTGCAATCTGAAATCTGGACTTGGGAAAATGAAAGGCATCTATTTCATGGAAAAATTATTTGATGGCAAAAGCATTGAAGTAGAGGTTCCTGAATTCCAAATGATTGCGAATATCTTCCAGAATTGATTTGATCAATAATTTCTTCTCTTTTTACTCCTTTTTAAACCATTGGCTTAAAAAGTAGACGGATACTCCCTACAATCCCCATTTGTATTTCAAGTCTATCAGGATTTACAAAACTACCTGAAAACCCAAATTTCGAGTAACCAACAAATAGAGGCAGTAAGGAAACACCTACTTTCCTCCTCTCAAAACATTAAAGTCCTAGATCTCGGAGCTGGTTCTAAAAAAGTTAAAACCGATCAAAGAAAAGTATCAGACATTACCCGGTATAGCACCAGTCCAAAAAAATACGCATTGCTTTACCAGTACTTTTGCCAGCTAACCCCAGCAAATCAGGTGATTGAGTTAGGGACTTGTATGGGGATTACCACTCAATATTTAGCAAAGGTAACCAAAGGTCATCTATACACTTTTGAAGGTTCAGAAGAGATCCTACAAATCGCCCGTTCCACTGCCCAACTTACCAATGCTTCCTATATCCAAGGAGACATTTCCAATAAACTTCCAGAGATATTATCAACTCTAGATCAGATAGACTTTGCATTAATAGATGCCAACCATACCTACTATGGAGCCAAAGATTACTTTGGATTACTCCTTGACAAAATCCACAAGGACAGCATTATAGCCATTGGGGATATTTATTGGTCAACCGAAATGAACAAAGCTTGGGATGAAATAAAAGATCATCCACAAGTCTTTTTGAGTTTGGATTTTTTGAATGTGGAATTCTTTTCTTTAATCCTAAATTAAAAAAAGACCACTTCACTTTAGGTATTTGACTTTTGAATTTGAATAAATAATTCAGCGCCTTGCCTTTCCGGAATTGAATTGTAACAGGGTTCCATTTTCACTTCCTTAAATTTCAAAGAAAATAAAGATTGATATTCTTTCACATCCCCACCGAAAGGAGGGCCTGCTTTCTCAAAATGTTGATTAAATAACACGCCTACCAATTTCCCCCTGGCTTCAACAGATCATACATTTTGTTTATGTATTGAATTCTCAATGTTGGGTCCAGTGCACAGAAAAAGGTCTGTTCCAAGATGAGATCATATTGATGATTATGGTAGAAAAAATCCTCATGATGGATATGGGATTCCGGAAAAGATGGGAATTTCATTTGAAAGCTTTCTAGAGGATGCAAAGAAAAATCCAATAAATGGATGTCTTTAAAGCCATTTTGGAAGGCATAAGCGGCTTCTAGCCCATTCCCGGCTCCAGGAATCAGAATTTCAACCTCCTTATTTACAATTTGGTCTAAATATTGCACAAGTGGATATGAAGGGTATCCAATATCCCAGCCAGTACTACCAGTTAAATAACGCTGAGACCAATAATTTTCGTCTAGATAAGCCATAAAATAAGTCCTATTTCAATTTATTATGAGCACTAATTTCGAATCAGAATCCACAGAAAAGAAAGACCAAGGTAAAAATATTATCATCATTGTATTGGTGCTTTTAGTCATCATCAGTGGGATTAAGCTTTACACTGATTACGTGGATAGAAGCAAAAAGACTGAGGAGATACTATTATTATCTACAGAAAACAACGAATTAAATAAACGATTGGATTCTGTCACTTATCAATTGGATCTTCGAATCCAAGAAATTGAAAAATTAGGGGGGAATGTAAAAGCGCTGGAAGAAGTGAGAGATCAATTGATTGCCGAAAGAAACACTTCAAGACAAAGAAGTGCGAATGAAATCGCCGTTTTAAATGAAAAAATCAGAAGCTATAGCGGATTGATTGAAGAGAAAGATCAAGAAATCTTAGAGCTTCGTGCAATGAATCAACAACTCTATGCCGAAAACCAAGATTTAAGGTCTACTCAAGCTGAAATTGAAGAAGAAGTAGCTCAATTGAATATTCAAAAGAAGACCTACAGGCCAAAGTGAATATTGCTGCCATGCTTAAGGCAGAAAATATCAATATTGCCGCTGTTAACTCAAGGGGTAAAGAACGGGTTGAGACTACCAAGGATTTCAGAAATAGGCAAATTGAACGCATCAAAGTAAGCTTTAACCTTGCTGACAATCAGGTAGCAGAAAAAGGTCCTAGAAATGTTTACGTCCAGATATTGGCCCCTAATTCCCAACCTATTTTCGATGTAGCCAAAGGATCAGGCACATTCATGATGGACGGGGTCGAAGAATTTTACACTGTCAGACAGGACATCATCTTTGATAATACTGAGCAGGAATTGACATTTTACTATGAAAAAGGTTCGGACTATAATTCAGGTACTCACGAAGTCAGGATTTTTGTTGACAACTACCAAATAGGATCAAAAACATTCTCAGTTAAATAAAAACCGCCTCTATCAAGAGGCTTTTTTATTTTTATACTTTTTCATCTCTACATATACTTGGAAAACAGCATGATTTACCCTACTTTTGCGGTCTGTTTATTCAAATTCCTTAAACACATTTAAAAATGTTCCAAAGAAATTACGAGACGGTATTCATTTTAACTCCCGTTTTGTCTGATGTTCAGATGAAGGATACCGTAGACAAGTTTGTGAACTTGCTAAAAGAAGAGGGAGCAGATGTTATTAATGTGGAAAACTGGGGTCTAAAGAAGATGGCTTATGCTATTGACAAGAAGACTACAGGTTTTTATGTTTTGGTTGAGTTCAAGGCCGATCCAACTATCATCAGCAAATTCGAACTAGAATTTAGAAGAGATGAAAAAGTGATGAGATTCTTGACTACTGTTTTGGAAAAGCATGGTATTGCTTATGCCGAAAGAAGAAGAAAAGGAGAGTTTAACAAAAAATCTGAAGCTAAGGAGGAGCAAGCCAAATGACATTAGTAAACGAGCCAATCAATAGAGGCGAAATCAGAAAAAAATACTGCCGTTTTAAGAAGCATGGTATCAAGTACATTGATTACAAAGATCCTAACTTCTTGTTGAAATTTGTGAACGAGCAAGGTAAAATTCTTCCTAGAAGACTTACTGGTAACTCTGCAAAGTATCAGAAGAAAGTGGCTAATGCCATCAAAAAGCAAGACATTTGGCTTTGTTGCCATTCGTAACCGATGGGTTGAAATAATTCGGTCTTGTATCGTCCAATCACAAAAGATCATTACAAATGGAAATCATTCTAAAAACAGACATCAAAGGTCTTGGCTATAAAAATGACTTGGTTGAAGTAAAGCCTGGTTACGGTAGAAACTATCTTATCCCTCAGGGATACGCAGTTCTAGCAACAGGATCAAACAAGAAAATCCTTGCCGAGAACATCAAGCAAGCTGCTCACAAAGCAGAAAAAATTAAAACTGAAGCTGAGAACATCGCTGAGAAACTACAAGCATTGACGCTTGAAATCAAAGCGAAAATCGGTGAATCAGGTAAAATTTTCGGAAAAGTGACTACTCTTCAAATTGCAGACGCTTTAGCTGCAAATGGAATCGACATCGACAGAAAGAAAATCTCTATCAATGTACCAGTTGATGGTGCTGGAGAATTTGCTGCAGAAGTTGATCTTCACAGAGAAGTGAAAACTGACGTTAAATTTGTGGTAGTAGGCGAATAAGCTTATTCCCTATGAATAAAAAAGAAAGCTCACCAAATGGTGAGCTTTTCTTTTTTAACTAAGAGACTTTTCGAAATCTTCAAGTAATTTTTTAGATACAGCTCTACTATTAGTTTCCCTTGCTTCTTTCAAGAGCTCAATAGCCTTCTGAGACTTTTCGATTACTCCCTCAGGATTATGATCATACATAAAACTTCCCCAGCACCAAGTAAGCTCTGCTGCTAAGGAGTCTCCGATTTTTAATTTTTCCAGCTTCTGAACAACTTCAGGAATTGTTTTTTCAAGTTTTTGAATTTGCATTATTAGTAATTTTTTGTTGGATAGATTTTTATATTCGCATCAAAAAAGAATATTAATTTGCAAATAAACAATACTTATAGAAATTTTTTAACATTTCTATAATATAGACAAAATGGAGTTTACATATATAACTTCCATATAAGCCTCTCATAACAGTCAGAAAGCTCTCCTACTAACCTAAATTTTTACCACCTGACTTCAAGAGGGTTAAGTAATAAATCAAAAAATCTTTTTTACACTTCTTGGAAAAAAAGAATTGAAAATCTACCTTTGTGACACTTTAAGAGACACCCACAAGGAGTATCTATTTAAACTGGTCTATGGTGTAACTGGCAACACGTCTGATTTTGGTTCAGAAGAGTCTAGGTTCGAGCCCTAGTAGACCAACAAAATTTTACCATAAGAGTCTTAGAAGCGCGATGAAGTGCTTCTAAGGCCATTGGAGGCCCTTTATTTTTTCGCTGGTATTCAGTGATTGTTTTACAAATGTTTTACAATCATTTATTATGGCTTCCATCACTTCAATCATCAAGAAATCTTATCGCAGAAAAGACGGGAAATCCGCTATTTATCTCCGTATCATCATCGATCGAAGGGTCAAACTGATTCCTCTGAAGGTGTTCTGGTATCCGAAGAAGTTTGTCAATGGTAGATGTAAGGTTCCTACTACCGGTCAAAAGGAAATCAATGAGGCGAAGGATATCAACCTGATCCTTGGGGATGCTGAGGCTCGGGCCAGTGAGATCCTGATCCAGTACCGGCTCAAAAGGAAAACAATCTCCGTGGATAAGTTTCTGGAGGAATATGAACTCGGAAGTCCTTCGGATGATTTCTTGATCTATATGGAGTCAAAAATGAAGCAGCGACTTCGTGAGCATGAAATATCTCTCTCTACTTACAAGACTCAGCTGGTCGCATTAAACCACCTCAAAAAATGGAAGAAGCGGATTCCTTTCGATTTACTGAACGAACGGACTGCTTACCAGTTTGATGACTACCTGACTAAAAAAGCAAAGATCAAAAGCATCAATGGAAGGTTTGGAAGGCATCGGGATTTTAAAACTTACTTGAACCAGGCGAAATCTGATCAGGTACAGTTCATGCATCCCTATGATTTCTTTCGTATCAAATCAGTGATGGGTAGGTTCAAACCTTTACACCGGGACGAACTGATCAGGCTCTGGAATGTGTACCTAAAGAAGGAGCTATCCTTTAGCGATCAGAGTTGTCTTCGTGGGTTTCTGCTTTGTTGCTTTACTGGAATGAGGCACAGTGATGTGAGGCGGTTTTCCTTGGATTGGGTGGATGGTGATTTCTTTGAATTTGAGCCTTTGAAGACTCTAAGGTTTGGTACGAAGGTGAGGGTTCCTGCCACGGATTATGCATTGCGATTGATTGCGGATGAACTGGACTACAATCACAAGAAGGGTCTGTTTAAAAATGTCTGTGAACAAAAGCAGAATGAGTCGGTACGGGATATCGGACAGAATATGGAGCTCTCCACTCCTCTCTGCTACCAGGTAGGTAGGGAGACGTTCGCCACCTTATATATGGAGATGGATGGCAAGCTGGAAGTACTGGCCTCGCTACTGGGTCACACGACTACCAAGATGTCCGAGAAGTATGTGAAAATCCGAGACCAGCGTAAAAAAGAAGAAGCTCGACGGATATCGAACTTCTTGAAGATGGATTAAACAACTTTAATTTTTCAGGAGTCTTAGTAAGGGAGCCTCCATATTTTCCCAAAAGGCATGAAGCTCTTTCATTTCTTCAAACTCCTCTTTGGTAGCAGCGACAAGTAGTTCCTGCCTAATCAGCTTTACATTCAGATAAATAGATTGGAGTTCATAAGATTCCATACTATTAACCAGATGTAAGAAGTTTATGGAATGTTCTCCATTTATCAGCTCGTGGGTACTATCCTGAAAAAGGATTTCAAACCAACGGTAATTTTTGTCAATAGCTTCCAAAACATCTGAGAATGCTTTCTTTCTCTTGATTGGTTTAGAAAAAAGAGCTTAGTGTCCAGTACTCTATCCTCAGAATAGTCTCTGGCGATTTCGAAAATTTCAAGTAAATTTGTCATAGCTTAAATGCTTAAAATGATTTGATTCGTTTTGCCCCTGTAGCTGTCATCTACAGGGGTTTTTCTTTTAGTTCTGTGAGAATTTAAATTCTGAGTAGCGGATGATCTTGGAAAATTGACGCTGCTCCGCTTCCAGGTCTCTGATTTCTTTTACTAGATCGAGGTATTCTTCTTTGACTAGGATTTTTTCAAATCGATTTTCTAAAGCCTTGATATCCTCTTCTAGTTGATCTCTTTGATTCATTAAATCAATCAGTTGATTTCCTAGAGACTCCGAGTCCAATTGAAGACTTTTAACGGTAGGCAAGAAAGTAAGATGATGGATTCTGTTATTGATATCAGATCTCTTACTGATCAAGTCTCTCATTTCTTTTCTTCGATCAGGACCTAGTAGCACCGCCTTGATTCGGTTTCTCTTTCTACGCTTGGTATTTAGTTCCTTTTGAATTCGAGGCATATTCATCACAGCCTCACGGACTAGCTCTGGATTGTTTCCAAAGATGATTTCCCGAACCGTCTTCAATACCCAAACATGGAACTGCGGACTCAGCCACATCGCAAAAGCCAAGGCCAAATCCTCACACATAAAAGTACCTCCGTGATTTCCTCTTTTTTCCTGAAAATTTCATTTTCAAATAGCTCAGATGTGAGCTGTTTGAATTCATTTTTTCTATCCTCTTTGATAGCAGAAATAAGAGCTTTAGTAGTATCAAGTCTAAGCCAGTTTCTAACTCTCTTTCTAAATGGCCGAGCCATCTCCGTTGCATTGACCATTAGGTCTCCTCTAAATAAGTCGAAAGCAATCTCTTGCTCTTCAAACTTCTCGATGATTGTTTCTGTGTTCATTTTATTGTAATTTGTTGTAGATCACAACAAACATAAATAAACTATTGTTAAAAACAAATGATTGTGAATTATTTTTAATTGTTGTAGAATGGTGTAGATTTGGATATGAAAAAAATCACAATCACTGTAAGCGATGAAGTCCACGCGGAGTTATTAAAGATCCAATTGCAAAAACGATTGGATGAAAAAAAGAAAACTTCGCTTGCGGAAGTTGTTTCAAGTGTTCTAGAAGATTTTCTAGTAGATCAAAAAGAAAACCCGACCAAATAGGCCGGGTTTTTTTACTTTTTAATTTTTGGTCTTATCCATTGCTCTTTTAAAACTTGCTCATCAACTAAAAATTGAAAAACTTTTCCTGTCAAAATAACATCTTGATTTGCATTATGTGATATAAAATCACTCTCTGCCCCACCATATAGGAGTGTACACATATAAGGCAAACTAGGAAATCTTATATATTCTCCATATTGTCTGGTAATTCCAGAACCATACTTGAGAGTACATATTTTTCGCTTGCGATAGACTCTTCTTTTTTTCCAAGTCGAAGCAATTCCGCATCAATTATTGGGACATCAAAATCTAAATTGTGGGCTACAAGAATTTCAGTAGTTTCTAAGTCATTAAGGAATTCTTCCATTACTTCATTAATAAGAACTCCTTCTGTCTCTGTTTTCTCATTTGTAATACCATGAATTTTAATTGCTTCTGGATCTATTTCAAAATTAACTTTTATATATCTGTCTTTAATCTCCACCAGTTTAAAATCAGAATCCAATATCATCCAGCATAATTGCACAATCCTTGGCCAATTATCTAAATCATTTGGATCACCATTTTTATCTATTGGAAGTCCATCTGTTTCAGTATCGAATACCATATAATGCTTAAATCCTGTATCAGAATCATCGTATCCAATGGAAATTGTTTTTTGTTCTTCTCGAGAAGGGATATTTGGAATAATCTCTGGCTTTTTCTTTTTCTTAAAAATGAAGTAAAGAACAATCAAAGCAATAACTATTAAAAAAAGAGTCATAAATAAAAAGGTTAGTTCTCTTAAAACTAACCTTTTATCATATGATTACCAATAGGTATTATCGAATGATTCTTTTCCCAAGTACCTTTCCACACTGATTGCAGACTTCTGCATCTATCCTTCCTCTAGGCGTAGTATCATATCCTTCGATCACCCGCGTGTCTTGATGATCGCAGGGGCCTAGCTTCCCGATCACATTAAACTGTAAGCCGTGTATCTTAGATTCTCGCATCTTCTTCGATTTCGTTTAAGTCCTGGATCTCTTTTCGGATTCGTGTCGTCGTGAGCACCGGCTTCTCTGCTGTGGCCCGTGTATAGGCGGCGATCTGTGCCAGATACATCTCGATTAGCTGCGTGGATATGGCACTATTCCCTCCATTGAGTAGCTGGTTTAATTCTGGTCGATTTGCAGAACTAGTAGGGGTATTGGTAGGCTGGATTCCTCTATCCTGTAAGACTGGACCGCCCAACGCAAATCGTCTGCCTCCTCCCATGGCATTGAGATCGGAAGCTAGCCCTCGAAGAACCGGATCTTCATAGACTCCTTTGGTAAGGATGATCTCGTTTCCTTCCATCTCATATCCTCCCTTGCCCCGTACCGAGAAAGGAATTCCTCCTGCATTATGTGAAGGTCCAAATACGGGACCTCCATCGGCAAATACCTCACCACCACCTTGTATTTCGGTAGAGTTGATTCTGGCAATCGCTGAGGCTCCACGAGCGGCAGCGATGGCAGCCTGGACAATAGCCAAAGCCTGACCAAATGGACCCAGTGCAGAGTAACCTTTGAAGATATTGGAAATTTCCGTAGTGGTATTGGCGGCGATTTCAGCAGCCTGGACAGCCTTCAGCACCGCAAAGTTTTTCTTTCTGGCCTTGGCATTTTCACTGAGCAAGGTCGCAAGCCCTGCAAAACTCCCGCTGCAGCGGAAAGTCCCTGCTGCATGATCTGCTTTCTTTTCGCCTCTTCCTCCTCCATATCCCGAGTCTTTCCCGCCTCATATTCGTAATTGATCCGTGCCAGTTCGGTGTAGATTTCTTGGTATTGCTCCACTTCGGTACTTCCCAGTCTGGCCAGTTCTTCCAGTCGCTGCTCCAAAAATGATTTCTCATTCTCGAAAGCGATCTGACGAAGTTCATCCTCCGTGATCTGACCTGTAAAAAACTGCTCTTCCAGTTTGGCCTGCCGCATATTGAACTCCATATCCAGCTGCTCCATTCTCCCTGCGATGGCTTCCTCCCGGATTTTCTTTTTGTCTTCTTCTGCTTGAGCTGCGGCCTTAACTTCTCTCGCTACCTGCTTATCCAATGCGGCAAACTCTTTTTCCATGTTCTCCGACACGACATAGAATTCCTCCTTGGCTAGTTTTTCCGCTTCTACAGCCCCTGCTCGCTTGAGCTCATTGATTTTATTCTGTAGCTCTGTTTGCTTCGTATAGGATTCCTCTCGAAGATTATTCAGTTCGATTTCTGCATCATAGGCACGGTTCAGATCTTCATCTGTACTCGTTCCCTGTGCATTTTGTTCGTTGATCAGATCCAGCTTTCTCTGCTGTAGTTCGATGCTCTGATTGAGCAAGGCATTCTCTAGATCGAATGCTTTCTGAGCTGCCGCTAATCGTTCATTTTCAGATCGTGACTGATCCTCTGCCGCCATCTTCAGCTTTTCGATTTCTGCCCGGCTTCTGGATCGTTGGAGTTCGATTTGCTTCTCTGCACGTATAATATCCTGCATAGCCCCTTCCATTTCCCAAGCTGCTGTAGTTTCTGTTTTTAACTCTTCACCTAATCCGGTAAAACTAGCTTTCAATCCATCTACAGCTGCAGACCAATTACCTGAGAATAGATCCGCCATTGCTCCTGCAAAAACCAGAACTCTATCAATGATAATTTGAAAAGCAGCACCTGCCGAAGCGGTGACTTTACCCACAAAGTCCATCCCTTTCTGGGTTTTTGTCAACCAGGTAACGAAGGAACCTAATAGTACTACTAAAGCCCCTATTCCAGTGGCTGCAAGAGCTACTTTCAGAAGTTGAGCCATTGAGCTTGTGTTTTTCAATGCTGAACCTACTCCTTTGACTCCAGTGGCCAGTTTTCCAAATTCAGACTGAAAAGGAACCATATCTCCAAAAGTGGAATTCAAGAAACTTTGAGCTTCAGCAGTATCGAATGCCTCTTTTTTGACATTCTTCAATTGACCAGAAATCATTTTGAAATCCTGCGATCTTTCCACCCATTCCTCAGAGCCTACTTCCAGTTTTTTGATTTCACGCGCGAGCTTTGCAGACTGAGCGGTGAGTTCATTAATGGTCCTTCCTGCTTCCTGACCATTGGAAAGTTGAATATTAATCTGTGCTACGTTGCTCATACGATTTGGCTAAAGGTGTAGGCGATGGTATTGGGGATGATCTGTGCCATTTCTTCCTCGATCAACTTAACAAGATGTCCGATGCTGGTTCCGAGGTTACCTGGTGCAGATTTATTTGATTTTGGGTTTTGCCATATTTTCTTTCGCTTGTACTTGGCCCAGTTATTTACCGGCTCTCTGGCTGATCCCATGGCATAAGCGACTCCGAAAGCGATCCGCTGGATTTGCTTTTCCTGTGAAATACCGGGAGTGCTTCCTTCTTTGTATCCAGGCACGTAGAATTTACCGGGATAGTAGCCCTTTCGCACCCAGTTCTCAATAGCTTCGATATTAGGCATCTTGGTCCAGAAGAGCATTTTCATATCTCTGAACTTCATATAGGCTGGAAACTCGAAGGTGATTCCATTGTCATTAATGGAATAGAAAATCTTATTTCCGGAGTACTTGGCTTTTGGGCATTATCAAAAAGCTGTGTTGCTGTTCCCTTCGCCCAGCTTCGGACGAGTTTTTCAAAATCTCCTTTAAAAGGAGTTTCTACTCCCGGAAGATTGGAAGGTACACCGATGTTTTGATTCAATCCCATACTCGAAAGAAAGTAAACCTGTAGGTTGATTTTTAGGACGGTTAGCAACGTCATTGCGAGGAGGGACGACAATCTAGATTTATTTGACGAGATCGCCGCGGTCGTCCCGATAACTATCGAGGACTCCCTCGCGATGACGGTACGCGATGACGATTATATCAAAGTCCTAGTGATGATCACTCTATTGATTTTGGTTTCGTCAAAGTTTGCATCTCCCAAGTTGATCGTTCTATAAGTCAGATTGATCGGGTCGGTGCCTGGAGGTCCTGCGTTGTTAGGTCCTACGGTTCGGGTCGCTTCATAGATTTTGGTGGTGTTTTGGTACACTTCCACCTTCCAGAGGTACACATTGTTTTTAGGATTGCTCGCGGTCACTATATCTACCTGCGTAGTCGCTCCCATCGGATACGGATAAGGGAACGGATTTGGTCCGTTGGTTCGTAGGGTGTACTCGGTGCCGTTGATGCGAACTTTCTCCTCGTTTGAATTGATGGCAGGATTCATAATGATATAGAGATTCCCTGATGTATAGCCACCAAATGAAACGGGACAAGAAACAAAGTCTTCCACCGGAGCTACATAATCCGGATCGCTTGGCGCATTGAGTTTGGTCTCTCCCGTCGGTAGGTCTGTCTCGGTAAAGTACTCCTCCAAGAAATCATAAATCGCCATCCCGGTATTGATATTATTGGCATCACGCTCACATCGTAGCGAAGATTCCAATACTCTCCATGCAGTAGAAGGTGGCACGGGCTCCTCACCATCCACAAAGGTGGGCAGCTGGACAAATAGACAATCGGCGGCACTTACTCCATTGGATCGAAGGGTCACGCCAAAATCCACCAATAGGAAATCATTCCGATCGATTCTCCATCGCTTGCCCCATCGGGTGGCAAAAATATCGTTTCGAGGCATCCTCCAAGTGGTGGAGATGGTCACAGGGTTGTTTTCCAAAGAAATAGAATCCGCCCAGTAGCTCTCGATCAATCCTCCTGTGGCCTCCCATAAGAATGGTCTGGAATCTAAATAGGGTTCGTCTCCATCCACATATCGTGCGAATCTTAATCCAAACTTGGTATCGTATGGAATCTCTGCCCAAAGCGTCAGCAAAGCCGCGTCCTGAGGCCAGTCTGCTTTCGAGGTGTGCGTTCGCATGCCATAGGTCCCGAATCCCGCTTGGATCGTTCGCTCTCCCTCGTCAACCAGGTAATCCGAAGGAGTTTGATCTGCATCGGTTACTTTATCCTTGCCGTCGTTTTGCAGGGAAAAGCGCAGCCCCTTCTTGATGGCCAGCTGAACATCAGAAGGCTCGGAGCATTGCTCGGTGATATCCTCGTAGGTTCGATCGGTGATAAATGGTTGCCGGTGCGCAATGGTCAATATCTTTTGATCGGGATCAAAGTCAACCAATGCATTAAATCCCACCTGTAGAGCCTTCAGAAACTCATTGACCGTAATATCAGGCACGATCTGGTTGAGGTTGAATGATCGCTGGTATAGAATCAAACTTTCACCATTAAAGAACTTCACCGGCACATCCAATGTCCAAGGGCAGACCATCACATCATCTGCATCCAATGCAAAGAAATTAATAGTGATGCCGTAATAGGTTTCTATCGCTTCGATCATCGCTCCAATCGTCAGCGCAGGAGCCAAGGAGCTGAAGTTCTCCATTTCTGAATTGGGAACGGCTGCATTTCGGTATTGGTTGGCCTGAAAAATCCCGCCTGTGATGTAGTTAATGATGGGCCAGTCCTTGACCGCTCCTGGGACTTCGGTTTTATTTCCCCAGGTACCAAATCGGATTTTCTTATCATCCCGAGCGGTAGAGAGGTGGTCTGTGATAAAGTCTTCGTATGCCGTTTTGTAATCTATCATCCAAAGTGGCAAGACTCCAGAAACGACGGCATTGGAATCGGGATCTGCTTCTACATAGAAGGGGATAAACTCACCAGGATCATCCATGGTCAGGGTGAGTACATCCGATGCGCCAGATGCGGTGTAGTTTGCCGCTGGGTCTGCATTGATCGTGGAGATCAGGGTAGTAAATACCGTTTCATTGTATTCGTTTCCATTCACTTTGATCTTGTAAGTACCGCCAATGTTGAAAATGATGGTAATTGACTTATAGATCGTTTGGGAGTGGATGGTGATGGTTTCGTCAATCACCTCAGCCAGTTTCCTCACTTTGATATCGTCTCCGATCAGAGAAAGCCCCGCGACAAAGTTGGCGGTGATCACGTTTTTATTGATGGGGTTTTTGGCGCGGATCTCTCCGGATAGTCTTGGCACTCCATTGTACCAAAGTCGGGCAGTCCATTTCGGGCGAAGTCTGGATGCGTTCTCTACGATATGCGGGAAATTGAAAAGCCGTTTGTTTTTCGGAGTATTTGGAAACTTGATCGGGAGGGTAAAATTCCCTTGGACAAAACCGTCAAATTGGAATAAGGTACTCGCCCTCTGTAGTTCTACAGATGGATTGTCGGGTAGGTCGAGGAATTCACCGTTTATTTCGAAGCCGATCATTAATTAGTGGTCAGTGGCTTCGACTCCGCTCAGCCTGACAGTCAGTCCGAGCGGAGTCGAGGACCAGTTAAAGACTTGAATATTTAGTATTATTATAAGCCAAGGTCGCGCTGAACCGTAGGAACCAGCGGAAGTTTTTGTCTTGGCTTGGATTGTAATCGTTGGTGGTGATGCGGTACGGGATACGCTCATCCACCGTCAGTAGGAATACTTTCTCAGCAAGGAGAATTTCCTTTGCCCAGTGGGCCTCTAGTCTGCTGTCCAGGAATCCCGTGGAAATTTCCAAGGATTCAGTCATTCCCAGTACTCGGCTTTGAATTTCTCCAATGGTTCGATCGTAGCCATTAGGCAGGTAGTTAGTTGAAATCTCCCTATCTACTTTGTTGACTTCTGTAGCCCTTCCTTCTGTGCGCATGATTTCGAATACTCCCAGTGAGTTGGTAAATAACCAGAACCTAGTCTCCGGAGTATCCAGGTAATCCATGGCAAAGGTTCGGACTTCCGACACGGTTGCATCTGCCTGATCAGTCAGCCATAGCTCGTATTTCTTCACCGTCTTTGATGCTGCAAGAGTACTTAATCCCAAAAGCGTATATCCTGCGGGTAATCTATAAAGCTGCTCCTCCTCTACTCCTGTCACCGTATCGATGGTGTGGGTACTGTCAGTACCATCAGTGAAGTATAATTTCACCAGGAGATTCAGCTCCGTGATCAGATCATTGTAAACCAAGAAGTGAAGGATTTCAGGCTGTGCTTGCGTTACTCGCTTTCGTACCGGGTGCCAGGTTAAAAACTGCTTGGTCACTGGTAAGATTTCGGTCATGAAGTCCTCACTGATCTGCTTCGGTATTCCTCCATTCAGTGTATTAAAGGTATCCACTAAACTCAGGGTTTGGATCACTTGAGGATCCCCATAAACTTCCGCTTGGTAAAACTGGGCTTTGACCACGTTGTCCGTGATCGCTTGCATCCCTACTACTCCGTAGGGGTTGAAGTCTGTGAATGGGAAAAAATCCGCGAGACCATCCTGAAGCTGGAATACGCAATTATCAGAACTGTCGGGAGTGATCTTAGCCGTCAGTGTTTGGGTATAAGCCCCTGAACCTGGCACCTGCTCCACCCTCAGTTCTCCATAGAGTTGGTAGTTTCCCAGTCCATAGTTGGCAGGGTTAGCAGCGACGGTTCGGTATATTTTATTGGCACTTAGCTCCATGATCTATTTTTTTAAGTCTCCCGCAAAGGCGCAAAGCCGCAAAGGGTTTATTTCATTTTTACTCCTAACACATCAGCCATAGCTTTCATCATTTCCTCGATATTTTTCCAATCCTCATCTTGATTTTCTTCCACTTTATGGAATGATATCTTTTCTCTGATCTTCTGCTTGGCATCTTCCTCAGACTTTGCCATGACATTAGCCTTTAGCTTCTTATTGAAAATTTCAAAATAAACTGTGTACTGTTTCATTTTCCTATCTGTTCACTGATCACTTCCTACTGAATACTGCTCACTCAGTCCAATCCCCAGCATCAAAAGCCATTAAACTATTGATAGACTCCTCATAGGTGAAATTGATCGCATAGCCGGTCCACCCTCCTACGATCGGAGCGACTTCTTCTCCTGACCAGTTGATGATATCCAATGTGATCGTTCCTGCACGACTGTCTCTCTTCATCTGCCCCATTACTTTGTAGCATAGTTTCTCACAGGCATCTGCGACGGTCGCGTATTCTCTACCTAAGTCTGAATCATAGGGTTTAATAATGATAAACATCCCTCTCCTACTGGCCAGTGCATTATCGTTCTGGTTTTCCGATATCGGATTTTCATAGGGTTCCAAAACCATCACCGTGTTTTCCGCTTCGTCTGAGTTCTCCTTGAATTCATCGTGCGTATAGTAGAAGTGATCGATGAATGTCGCTTTCGTCGCAAGAGCTTGAAAATAAGAGACGTATTCTAGTGTAGTCTTCATTAGGTGATGGATTTCCTATTACTAAGTGAGCAAAAGTTCCTCATTTCGTTCCTGTATTTTTAAGACGGTCAATTTGCTGTGATATTTTTAGCTGCTCAGCATCGAAGTAAGGGAGAGCCTCCCAAGCTCTGGCTTGTTTAGCCAGGTGCATTCCAGGATAGCCCGGAGTATTACTCAGTTCAAAGAGCATCTTTTGCCATGCCCGAGATGGGTCGCCTGCCCCTCGACTCCGCTCGGGGTGACTCTTAGATCCGTCAGACTGAGCGGAGTCGAAGTCATTAGGAAATAGGGTGCTGCAAACTTTTCTCAGTTGGGTAAAGGACCCGATAAAGGAGCGGATGTGGGCGATGGCTTCGTGTGCCGGGATCTTGGAAAGAAGCGCGGCATTGGTATCGATCACTCCATCGGTGAGCACTTCTCCTTTGACGGTGTAGAGCATGGCCAGAAAGTGACCTAAATAGTGATTCTTTTGAGAATGGATAAATCGGTAGAGTGCGACATCCGCCTCCATCAACCGCTCGACATCGATATCCGCGAGAGCTTCTGCAGGAGCATGAAAGGTTTTATTTCCCAGCCGGTAGGATTTGATGGGGAAATGCGTGCTGAATTCCTGAATCCATCCGAGCTCCTGGGTGAATAGATCCACCCGCTGCTCCGGAGTAGTGGCGAGGTAGATTTTTGGACTTGAAGAGCTGCTTGAGCAGGAAATTTTTCGCGTAGGTATTCGAGGCAGAAGTATGATTATCCCATCGGATCAATGGAAGAATCTGGAGGATCACTTTCAGCTTTCGGAAGGGGATTTCCTCCCAAGAGGTATAGAGTATATCGGAGACTTTGAGCATTTTCTTAGTATTCAGTAGGCCTTGACTGCGTTCAGCCTGACAGTGGTCAGTGATCAGTTTTAGAGAAATATCGTCATGTCGAACGAGTGAAGAGAGGAGATATCTGAGATTTATCCTTGCTGTCGAAATGACAAAAAGATAAAATAGCTTCCTATCAAATCACTACCCACTGACCAGATACCACACCAGGTGCATAGATATTAGCATCCACAGTGGATTCCCAGTTCTGAGCTTGATAGGATACTTTATCACCGATATTATAAGCATCATGTGCGCCTGTAGGCTGTACCCATGGAAGGATCTGACCTTCTACGGCCACTCTTTTGAATAAAGCTGGCACAGCAGGTGGATTCCAGTCTGCTTGTGTGGTGTGAGCCTGTATCACTTCGTAAAGTTTCAATTCAGTACCATCAAAAGCCTGGTATTTCTCACCCAATTTCACCTCTACTGCATCAGGAGACCAGAAAGGATAAATGGATTGATTTGCTAATGCTTCAGCAGGATCAGTGATGGATTGGTAGGAATCCATGATAGCTTTCTCCTGAGCTTCTTGGAGCTTCTGAAATCGATCTATTTCAGCCTGAGCTAGTACCTGATTCTTTGTTCTTTCTTCAATCTCTTCAGGTGTGAAATCAATCACCTGATAAGTGACTACATCATTCTGATCATCATAAATCAAAACTCCTCTCCTTTGAGTTTCAGTGTTGATCTGAGGATCTATAACATCTCTGAATCCATCTTCAAAGTGAATAGAGGGTTTAGCTAAGTGATAACTCATGAGGTGAGGCCGTGGACTCCCTTCTCTTCTGATATAATTTAAAATATCAGAGTAGGTTTTAAGTGGAAGTGTGTTAATGTTTGCGATCATATCTTCAATAAGTATCGTTCATGATGTTATAAATTTCATTTGCTTTTGCAGAAAGATCAGAACCCCATCCAAAATATGAAAATCCCTGATCTCAACTACCAGAAGTACTACCATTTTCATTACCACAAAAAAGATATAAGTCTAAGTTTGAGAAAGCGCCTGGGCCATTTATACCAGAATTAGTATATACTTGACTTCCATTTTCATAAATTTCTCTAAAGTTTGAACCTCTGTTCCAAAGTTGATGATTGTCTGTATCTGCGAATGTTGATCCTTCCTCCTGCGGTTGTTGCGATTCTATGTAAAAATGTACTTGTAGAATACGCTAATCCGATTTGGTTTATATTATTAGTTGTTCTAGCCCATGCGTAATAAAGTATTCCAAGACTCAACACTATCATATCCTTTAAAAATGAAAGAATTGTCATTATTCAAGAAATTAACCGCATCAGTTGAGGCATTCCAATTAGTATTAAAGCCTAAACTTGTACCTCCCTTAAATCCCCTTCCTGCTTCAAAAGTTGGAATTGAGTAGGTAGGTGCAGCCGTTAAATAGAAATTAGCAGGGTCTTTAAAATTGATCCTTGCAAAGTCAGAACACTGCGCTTTGTTCGAATTTGTTCTAAAACACATCCAATTCACTCCAAACTCCTTCTGTTTTTAAGTTTGCTACTCTATTACTGTCTCTGGTTTGAGTTGCGCTATCAGGTAAGGTGTACCCCTGCAAAACAGCGTAATCAATTACAGCCTGGTAGTCTGGGTCTAAAGTACCCACTCTTCCTCAATAATCCTGGTATTACTCTTCTTAGTGTCATGCGCCTCCATCATCATGTGAACAATGCACATGCACAATCTCTGAGCTGGCAGTTTTGTCCACGAGTACAAAATGTAAATAATTAGGGATGTCTGTTCGGATTCCATGAACCGGATCAGTGGTATCAAACTGATATACTGCCTCGGTAGGAATGGTGAAAGCACTCGCATCGGAATGCTTCATGATGGTGACTGCTCCAAGTTTGGCACCTGTGAAATTGAATGTGATGTTTCCAGTCCTAGCGGCTGCGTTGATTCCAGTGATGTAGTCTCCTGTGAAAAGCACTTCATTATCTTCCCGGTGTGTGGCTTCTTGATATCCTGAGTTATACCCAGCACTGGCATGATCTCCCCAACCAAAAGCGGTATCTGCATTACCTAGTGATGCGATCGCTGCTGAATTAAGATTTACCACTGGGTTGGCGGGATCAGTCACATCAACATCTATCCCAGTACCTGCTCCGACGGAGGATATCCCACCACCTCCCCTCCAAGGGCGAAGTAGTCTGTAATATCTCCGACGGTTGTGCCTAAATATACATAGATCGTCGCTCCTCCAAAGTATAAATAACCTTCTACCTGCGAGCCTTGTGCTGCGATCATCGTGGCACTGTCTGCGTAGGTATTGGCGACTGGCTTGGTGTCTGGAAGTAAATTGATCCAATCTCCAGCTGCGAGTTCTGCCGCGAAATCTGTAGATACATAAGGATCAGTTCCTACTGCATCCCGATCAAGGAGGTACAGTTTATTATCTTTGATCACGATCGTCAAGGTGCCGAGGTAGACTCCATTGACTTCGTAAATAGACAGCACAGTATTAAAAGCATTGACCGGATCCCACTCGGTAGGGCTCGAGTCTGGGGTATTGTTCAAGTTGGAATTGACCAACGAAAGGAACCAGGAGCTATCATAAATCACCGGGTCATCTATACTATAACTGAATACAGGATCATATACAAATGGCGCGGTATCTGCTTCTCCCTGTGAACTCACCACAAAATCTGCGATTGCTTTCATCACCTGCCGCTCTTTGGCAGGAGTGATCAGTCCCGTGGTATTATCCGCGAGATTGAGATCGATGAGGGCTTTTATTTCTGCTAATGTCATGAGGCGATGATTTGATATCCAAAGGAATAAGGAGAAGTGATCACGACGGTACTCCCTGCCGGAGCGACTGCCAGAATAGGCCCTTCAGAATCTCCTCTCCGAATAATCACGGAAGGACATCCTGAGAAATCGGTTTCCCCATCTCCCAAGGTGTGGGGATAGATCAAGATGCTGTCAGGGCTTTCGGAATAAAATCGGCAGTTGTATTGGTTGCGGTCCCTTCCTGAACCGGTATTCAAGTCAAAAGCAAATCGAACAGGCTTTTCTTTGGACCCGAATAGATAGCGGATTCCATTGAAATCCTCCGCCAATACGACGAACTCGTCTTTTTCAGCTTTGCGCAGCATGACCGTATTGGCCTCTGTGACTCTAGGAATAATGAACGGAAGCTCCTGTCCTGAGGAAACTCCTTCTATGCTGTCCTGTGATCTGGAGGTGAGTCCCGAAGTGGAATACGTCGCCACCCAAGAAATCCAATCCCTTCCTGATACAAATACAATCTCTTCCTGAGCGATGCCTTCAAAGTTTTCTGGGTATTGATCGACATCAGATGCCTTGATCACCCAGATGTATTTGAGTCCGGATAGGTTGTCCGAATCGAGGGCTTGTATAGGGACTAGGTAGGACAATGGAATTAAGGTTTATGATTTATGATGTAAGATGTGGATTGTAGGATTTGAATTTTAGGACGCTTCGCCTTAGATCAGCGCAGGCTGTTTACCTATACACTTAAAGGGTAGAGTTTAGGTGCGGATGGAGGCGAGCCAATCGGTGAAGTCCTTCGGGACGGGTGGACGGATGCCCAAGTATTCCCCTGGACTAAACTGATCCTTGAATCCTTCGCAGTCTTCTAGGTAGTATCCATGCGATGCACCAACCGGAGAGTCCGTCTGCCTGTAAAATCCTAAATGCTGGACCTTCTTCATGAGCATCGAGATTTTCTTTTGTGGTAGGAAAGGACTCCGTAGGGATTGGATTGTAGGATATAGTCCAGACCAAGATCTGTGTTCGTCCCAGTCCAAAAGTGCTTATCATACTTGAAGATCATATATCCCTCATATCTTCCTGATCCTACCAACCGGTCGGCTCTAGAGTGAATGACTTTGATCAAGTAGTTTTCCCCTGGTACCAAGCCAGAAATATCAGGAATCTTATAATCCTGAGGGTAGTTTCCGTTTTGATAGGCAGGGTTTACCATTCGGTCCCTAGCGATGATTTCCTGTTCTTTTCCCAGTAGCTCGATTAGATCTCCTGCCTGAAGCTGTACCTCATTGGAAGAAAGAAACTCGCCATTGAAAGTCATAGAGAATTTATCCCCTACCTTTGGAATTCGAGCGATCACGGAGCTATTGACCCCGAGTCCAGGGCGGAGTTGGAATACCATACCCTCGCAGTAGATAATATTGGAGGAGTTGCCCCATCCATCAAAGATCGTGTCGATGAAGGTGAAGGGTTTGGAAGAAAAAACCTCGTTTTGGGAAAAGGAAAATGAGGCGGAGAAGTGCGTGGATGGTTTGGTTTGTTGCAGTACTGAATCTATTCCATATAGCAGGATTCCTCCTCCAAAATTAGCTTTGATCTCAGTCCACATGAATCCTTTGAACTGGACCTTCTCAAAGTAGATGACTTGCTGTATTTCTTGTTGACCTGAGTAGAATAATCCCAGCTGCATATCAGTGGTGCAGTTGATCAGTGCGATAAATCCGCTTTGATTTTCGGTAGGATTGTTCTTGAATAGTGCTCGGTGGAAGGGCTGCGCCTCATCGACCAGCGCGGCATTTCGAAGGTGAATATTTTGAAAGGAAACATTGCATTTCCAATCTCCAAGATCAAACTGAAATCTCGGATGAATGGGGGACTCACCATCTGCCCATTGGGAATAATTGGGAGTTCCGAACATGATTGTGGCAGGTTCGGGTCCTGTCGTCTTGACCATGATGTCCTTAGTGACCGGATGTATGGGCTTTTCCTTCCAGTAGTAGGTTTTTCCAGATTCCAAGATGATCGTGCCATCATTCCAATCAATGGTTTCTACCGGCTCAGGTGTGGGCGTAGGTTTTGGGAGACTTGGCTCCACGGATACGGGGAGTCTCCGGAGCTGGAACCGGGACCACGGAATCAGGAAGCTCTATATATCCCTCAAATTTGACTTTCATAGCTTTTTGATCAGGTGTAGTACAAAGAGGATGATAAAAAATGTAATGATCAGTAGATCCCAGGCATCTTTGATGCGCTGGAAGAAGCCCGGAGGTTTGGTGATCGTGGTGGTCGTTTGGATAGAAGAGAGGCGGGTGATTTCTTTTTCCAAGAGTTGGATCTGCTGATCCTGTATTTCGCATAAAGCGGTAAGGTTCCCCAGCTCATCGATTAATATACCTACACGGTTTTTTGTGACAGGGTCCTCGCGTATGGTGGTCTTTTCGATCACGGAGGGAGGAACGCCAGCTCTGAGAAGTGCGGCCAGTGAGTCAATGTTGATGCTCTGCGAGATCAGCGTGTCTCCTGGTATTTCGATCAAGCGGGGAATTTCTTTGATGATGGTGGTATCGGAACGGATGGTGTCTGTTACGACCTGAGGGGTTTTGCAGGAGAATAATAATATCACCGTCATTGCGAGGAGGAACGACGAAGCAATCCAGTTATAACGAGATTGCTTCGCTTTGCTCGCAATGACGGTTAGCAATGACGGGTCAAATTGTGGATAGTTCATAATACGATGAGTTTGTCTCCGTTGGAGATCAGTGGGAGTAATCGCTCCAGTGCTTTTCTGGAATTGGCTACATCTGGCACTCCATCTCCATTGATATCCATTCTTTTTTCTCCTACAGCAATACATCCCCGTAGCTGGGTGACAAAATTGGCGGGATGGATCAAGATATAGGACCTACCGGGGACTTCCATCACGTGGATATGGTCTCCGTATTTAGGACTTCTTCGATGTGCGAGACGGTATTCTCCGGGAGGAATACAGGACTTACCCACTTGATTATCCATCCATGGAAGCTCCAAGGTGTAACACTCATAGATACACTGGCCATGCTTATCCATCAATCGGAATCTGCCTTGCGTTTGGATGAGGGATTTAACCTCTCGGTTGAGAATCAGTCGGTTCATAGCTCAGGATCTACCTTATTTTTCTGTCGGTTGTAGTAGATTTCCAGCTTTGCGAGTATCAGCTTGATGGGTTCGAATGGATAGATGCGATAGATGTTTTTCAACACAGAAGCACCCTCGAAGGCCATCAAAACCGCATAAGCTCCAGCATCTACAATTCCTTCTAGCCAGTTTGCACGACCGGCAATCAATGTATTATCCATGATACCGATACAGATCACCGTAAATGTGTAACCTATCAGCTTCATACCGAACATTTTTGCACCTTGGGAAGGCTTGAATTTTCCTTCTACAATACTGGCGATAGAGCCTACCACCGTATCCATGAAAAAGAGTAAAATGAGAGAAACTAAGAAATCCCAATCATCGAACACATACTTCTCAAAAAGGTATAGCAATGGCGTACCGTACATCGCCATGTGAATACCAAAAGCGGATTTTTGAGAAAGTCCAATAGATGCAAATAGTTTCGATGGCATCAGATTCCGAAATGTTTATTCGTCACGTCGTTGTCATATCGTACTTCGAGCGTGCGGGGTGAGGTGCTATAACAGTCTGAATTCGCGTATTCTGGATAGTCGTCGATATTTTCATTTAGGAACGCGAGTAAATCCTGACGGGCTTCCTCATACATATCCTTATACATTTCTGATTGACTTCTGGCTTCAGCCGCAGAAAGTCCCTGTTTGGTAAGAGTACCGTCTGCATAAGTCCAGGACATCACATCTTCACCATATCGGTAGAAAGGAACGCGAAGGATGCCATTGATCATCGTTTCGTAGGCGATCATCGGGCGGAGATAAGGAAGTAAGGCAGTGATGGCCGCATCTTCAGCGACATCTCCACTCATCTGATCCAAGATCGCAGCGTATAGATCGGAGCAAACCGTTCTTTTGACGTTTTTTTCTGCTCTTCTTCGGAATGGATCCAGTAACTGGAATACCCTGGAAGAGCAGCCAATCTTAACAAATTGATTGAACTGATCCGCATTCTGGATGATCAGGGATTTGTTTTGCGAGAAATACGCAGAGGTTTCCCAGTCTGGATAGTCTGCGACATTGTCCCGAAGGAATGCGATCAACTCATCGAGGGATTTGTCCGCAGTGCAGATCAGTTCCTCTTTGAGGAGATCGATCTCCCATTTTGCGGGTTGCTGGGAGTGATCAAAGTTCTTTTTGTAGAATCCAGCATGTGAAAGTGACCCAACCGGCTTCTTGAAAAACCGATAGTAACCGTTCCAAGCGAGCGGTTTCTGAAGATAAGGAAGGATCGCAGTGGTGGCAGCTGACGGAGTAACTTCAGCTAAGTCAGTAATTAACGTATCGTATAGATCCTGACCCAATACCGGAAGAAGATAATCTCTTTCGGATTCATCAATTCGCGGGGTTAGGACTTCGATTTTGGTATTCTTATCGATATCCAGTCCTGCCTCCTGTATTTGTGCGATGGTGGTTAAGATCGTGCTCATTTCTGGTCAGTAGTTGGTGTGGATTCGTTTTCTACCGCATAGCCGGATTTGTTTTCGTTGACGGATTGGAATACGATGTTTCGGTATCCAAACTCTACCTCTTCAGGCCACCCGTTGATTTTCTTGACCAGGTATAGCCACTCGAGTGTGGTCTGTCTCGGAACTTCTGTATGCAGTTGCATGTAGAAGTTGAAGGATTCACGGATATTTGATCCTGAACCTCCTCCAAATCCTTTGGAAAGTGAGAGCCCCACTAGATCAAGCGGTGCATTGTGCGCGTTGGCAATGGCTGCGGCACTCGTATCAAAGGCAGGAAGGTAGGCTTCGTGGTTGGTTTGGATGTCTATGACCTTAATTTCAAAGCCTAGTTTCCTATCCGGATACCTTGGATCCACATCAAATGCGGAGTGGAAGTACTTCCCGACGTTGGCACTACCCGATAAAACCTCATCAATCGCAGCAAACAGGGAAGCCTTTTCCGCTTTGATTGCTGCTATCCAGTCCTCCTCCAGATTGTAATTTGCTCTAGGACAAATTTTTTCAAAATAAGATGATGGATAGGTGATGTGGTACTTGATGTTGATTGAGTTATTGATATTGCTCAGAATCCAGGTACTAATCTCTAAGGATAGGTTTAGGAACTTATTGTTCGATTGCCAAGCAGGTAGTGGATAGTATTGGCGGTCAATGGATGACTGTTTTGCAACGTGTACGGTCTTTCCTCCTGCGAATGGCTTATCCAGGAATATCTTTCTTCGGTCGATGATTGGGATCGAGTCCGTTTTGACAGGTTCCTTCTTACCTCCAAACTCACCGGATACATAGATCTCTTTTATTTTCCCTGATTGCTTATCCTGCAAACCCATTCGGGCATTGATGGTGGGTATTCTATTTGCATATAGAATCTGATTGTTTGCTGCATTAGGGATGAGCTCTACCACACACCAGTTCCACCATTCAAAATCGGAGATGATTCCTTGCTGAAGGTTTTCAATATCACTCAAGATAAAGAAGTCCTTGATGGGTTTGTAGGCTTCATCATTTAGACTTAGTGGAACTTTATTTTCCTTTCCGTCTCCCGTGACCTCATTCTTAAAAATGTAGATTCCTTTCCCATAGTGGGCTTTGATCTTGAAATTCAAACAGGCGGAGGAGGTGGTATCTTCTATGTTGGCATCTACAATGTCCTGAGGGTATCGATTGTCTTTTCCCCATTTTGCATAAGGAGTAGATCCTCCGGATTCAGATGGTCTGTAAGGACTAGAATCGGGCTCCTGCCCTTTTCTTGATATATCAAACTGGACAGGACCTGCTATGGAACTAGCTCCAGCGCGAGTGATTTCACGTACTTCTGTGATTTTTTTACGTCAGTCTTACTGGTATCCATGTTGTAGAATTATAGTCTCTAAATGCGATAATATCGGAGAAGAATGGTTCACGAAATTGCCTCAGATCCTCGTCATATACTTGGACCGTTCCTGAGAACTTCTTATTACTTCTGCCGCGATTATTAGTGGGGGTAGATTTGGATTGATGCTTGGGCTCTTTTACTCCCTTCCTGGCATTGTATATCTCCCGAAACCCTTTTTTGTGATAAATCTCAGACCGTATGTTTTCACCCGATCAAGCTCATGATCATAGGTATCATTCATCTTCATCAATGCGCTGGCTGTATCAATCTGATTCATGCCTCAAAGTATCAAGGCACCTATTTTTTAATTAGGACGGGCTTTTTTAGTGCAAAAAACAGAATTATAAAAAGCTGTTTATCAAATAGTTAAAAATTAGACCCCTTCTAAATCAAAAACCTGTCTTTTTCCTCTTTCCCGACCGCATTAACGAGGGACGAACGCCGATTTGCTCTTTTTACGATATGTGAATGGCTACCTGGCACCGGCACGATCGTGGTCCATCGATCCCTTCTCCAGTCCTTTAAACTTAGGGTATAGCAGGTAATCCAGGGCATCACCATAATGGGGTGCATGCTTCTGCTCGATGTTCTGTCGCTCTGGTCTCTTATCCTTCTTTCCATCGATCATTTGGGTGGTCTCCAGTGCTATCTTGGCATCCTTACAGTTCGCCTTATTGAACTCAATTGATGGTAGTCTTTTGTTCTCTTGCCTGAGTAGTTGGTTGATGTAGTCGTGTCTGTCTAGGTGGTCCACGTCACCGGAGTATTCGAAGTGTACTCTAAACCCATGCTTGAGAAGAATCCTCTCTATGGTTTCGAACTGTGTCCACCTGGTATTCCCTCCCTTGTAGTTTCCCATCTTATCGCCATAGATACATACCAGGCGATTGAGCTTTGGGGCATAGTACTCACAGAACTTCTCTACTACATCATCCAGTATCTCATTGTCCTCAGTATGGAATGTATTGATCAGCTTATAGGTATGCTCGAGCTTATGCTCCTGCCCCACCCACATACAGGTGAAGTTCCCGAAGTCAAAGCTCAGGTCCATAGGCTGGGAGAAGTCGCAGTCCAGGTCAAACCTACAGTCTCTCTTAATTGTGGGATCTAAACCTAACCCATCTATATAATCATAGTTACCGGCATCCTCATAGAAGTGGTCTTCCGTTAGGCTCTTATAGAAGCGATTCCCTAGGTTAAAAACCCTTTTATTCATTACCTCTATGCTGTAGCGTATAGGGCTCATGGATTCTTTCCATCGTAGGATGGTCTCATCACCAAGTACTTTTCTATTGTGCCAGGATGTACCCTCGAAAAACCCATATTTATTAGGCTCTCTTTTCGCCTTTTCCTCTAGCTCGAGTATCCACTTCCCTTATCTCCATAAGGCATAGAGCTGGTAAAGTGTTGGTGGAGCATTTTAGGTTTTCCTTGTAGTCGGATACTGGATGGTCTTAATGTTGGAATCACTACCTCATCATAGACATCCTTATTGATCAGAAGGGATTCATCTGATTTCACTCCATCATTAGACCCTCCTCTCATCAATTGAGGTCTGTCGAAACTTGCAAATACCATCGTATAACCATTCCAGGCCGTGAACACGTTTTCATATCGCTCGGGCTTTTGGTATGGCGTTGCAAATCCTTTAGGAGGCTTTTTCCCAATCACATAATGGATATCACGGATATATCCCATCGTTTCAAGGGCTGAAGTGACAGGCAGTAGGATATTGGTGTAAATCTGGGTATAGGTAATCCCCAAAAACATGGTTTTTGCCCTTGGAAGTCTTTTAATATCATCAAATAGGTCAAGCCCATTCACAAATGACTTTCCAAAACCTCTACCAGCAATCAAGGCTTTTACTCCAGATTGGCAACCGTAATACAGCTGGGCAATCGGATTTAGATAGAATTTACGCTTCTTCTTCGCTGGTTTCATTCGTCAAATCTTCAAAATCCACACCTTCCATCAATTCATCAGCTTCTTTCCATAAAACTGAAGGATCTGAGCTTATTACTATTTCACTAGGAGGCAGACTTCGAAGAATATCCGCCATCTCATTGGTTTCCTTATTGAAATCGTAAGTTTTACCAAGTGTTTGGGCGATTTGTGCCCATGCTTTCCATTCACCCTGATCTGCACACTTTTTCAAGCCAAATTTTAGGGTTTCAATGAATATTTTCTTCTCCAAACTGACCGGCATCTCCTTGACATTGCCAAAAAGGTCAATCGCATCTCGGATATGGTTGTAGCAGGTCCGAATACTTAGTTTTTTCTCAGTTTTCTCTAAAAAATGGGTTTGGATCGCTTTTGCTGCCTCTCCATTGGAGAATCCCATCGTGATCTGCTCCCAAGCAAACTCATAAATCTCCAATCGTGATTTTTGAAGGTCAGTGAGGATGATATCGGTATTGACATCGTGGTAATGTCTCCAAATCGCCAAAAATGGGTCATCCTCTTTCCTTCGAGGAAGGTTTCCGTGATCTTTAACGGCTGAGAATGGCATCTTGCTGTATGATTTTGATTTGGTGACTCAGATTAAGGATCTTCATCTCGATCTGATTTACTTCTGATTCCAGGGATTGGACTCGGGCAGCATTTCCCTTGATTTCCGCTTCCTTGATCTTTTTCTTCTTTTTGGCGATCAGTTTATAAGCATTAGACCGCTCGTGTTTCATCGATCCCAATCTTGCGAGGTCCGCATCCGTCATGAATTTGGGTTGCTGGAGCGAACCGGTAGCTTTCACCTGCTCCTTCTTCAGCCAGATAGATTTTAAGCGATCTTGGTGCACCCGCATCTCCTGGTATATTTCCGAGAAGTCGGCTCCCTCTATTGGGAGGAGATCCGGTCCCAACAAATCAAAATAACGTTGGTGGGTCATCGCCCGAAGGTATCGCTCATGATTATCCTCTTCTTCCAACTTCCAGAGCAGCTTCTCCCCTTCTGTTTTGATGGGATTGGGAGCGGTGACCGGTTTGGTTTCCTCTGGAGGAGCGACGGATATCAAACCCGCACTCCTCGGAGGGTTGGGTGGTGTTACATGAGCTGGACGTTTTTGGTCTGTATCTAGATCGATGATCAACATGAACTCTAATCTACCCGCGAAATCTCCCGAAAAATTTGACGCAAAAAATCCGCCCCATCAGAGCGGATTTTTCCATTAACAATAAACCCAAAATAACCTATAATAAATTACTCTTGTTCTTTCTTTTTAGCTGAAACCTTCTTCAGGTGGCCACTTTTCACCAGCTTCTCAGCCATAGGATCATTGATGGTTTCCAAGTCGATTTTACCAAGTATTCCATTGATAAACTTCTGACTGGTCACTTTATCAGTGGCCTCATACTTTCCTTTCAATGCTGGGTTGATCTTCATGGCTTAGGCGTTTACAGGTAAATCACCATCCATGAACAGAGGTGCATGAGGAGCATCAGAAATGATTTCGAATATAGTTCCTTTACGGTCTCCGCCTCTAGTGCCAGAGGTACCATTCATCGTACTTACACGAGCCGGCATATCCAATGATGCCACAAATCGATCATTGACTACATCAGCCTCGCCTTCCCATTTAGGATTCTCAGCTGCCCAGATACCAGCCACTCTAAAGTTGAAATTGGTATCCTTATAAATCCATATTCCAGGAGTATTTCTCAATGCTCTCTTCTGTGACTCCAATATCTTATCGGATCCTGGGGTGAAGAATGTCAAAGTATGTTGTGCATACTTCCCATCGATATCACCCTGATCTGCATCTGCTGAAGAACTTGCATTCTCAGTAGCGTAGATTTCGATGATTTTACCAGATGCCGTCAAGGCTATATTTCCAGTCAGTGTCACTCCATCATCCTCAATCGTACAAGCGGATAAATCCACTCCTGATTTGGCGATGAAGTAGCAAGGACCTACTAGTCCAGGCATATTATCCTGCCCCTCTGTCCAAGACCTATCTACAAATGCGATTCTGCTCATTATTTCTCAGATTTAAATTTTTCGATTTCTTTCAAAAGAGTCTCAGCCTTCTTATTACCTGGCTTATTTCCAGTCAGTTCCTCGTACTGCTTTTGCAGTTCCTCTAATTTTGGAGAATCACCCTTCTTAGGATGTGCAGCTTCGTATTCAGCCACTACTTGCTTCGCCGCTTCATAGGCTGCCAGATCCTTGGCATCCTGCTCGGCTTTGGCATCTGCCTCGGCTTGTGCTTTTGCCTCATTCTCCTCAGCTACTGCTGCCTGGTATTCTTTCTCACTTACTTCTTTGAACACCTTCTTAGCGGGTCCGTTCTTAAGCAGGGAAGTCAGAGCAGTAGGATGATTGATCAGTTCGTCAGGAGTCAAAATCCCATAAGGAGGAATATGGATCTTCTCTCGAGTGATCTTCAGGTAAGATTCCTTACCATCTTTCTTAATTGCAAAAATATGTTTGCTCATAACGATTTAGGGGTTTAGAAGAGCCCTGGTTTCCCAGGGCTCAGGGTGATAAGTCAACTTATACTAATCCGTCAGAGACCAATTCATTCACAGAAATCGCAAGATTTCCAGCGGTGCCTAATTGGTGTAGTTCTACACCCGCCTTGAAGTCTCCCAATACTTTGAGAGTTCTATCAAACTTCTGGATATCCATCGTCGCAGTGGCGAAGGTGTCACATCCATACGCTAGGTTTTCTTTTCTGGTAGCGATCATTCTTAGGCTTGTGCCCATTCCTGGCTCACGTACCAACTCACACATCGTACCATCGATCAAGGTTCTACCCATCTTCATGCCCTCATAGTTATTATTAGGACCGTGAAGAGCTCGGTATCTTCTAGTGTACCAATCGTACACGGTAGGAGATACTTTCATCTCAGTAGGTACACCTTTGTAGGCTTCACCCAATCCGTCATATACTGCTTCCACAATGTCAATCACAGTAGTAGAAGTAGGATCTGCCACAGAAACCGGTACGATATCAGTCGATGCGATCAGGTTAGTGATCAAGGTATTGATTCCTGTCATGGTAGCTACCGGAGTAGTTCCAGCCGCATTGTAAGAACCATTAAACATCGCCTGTAGGTACAATTGATTTCTGGCAGCTTCAGATATTTTATTCATGATGAATGCCTCGAATGGCAACTCAAAAGGATCTTTGGAACCGTCTGATCTTCTCTTGGTGGCATTGTACCCTAACCACTGCTTATGCAATACAGAAGGAACCAACTGCAAGTCAAACTTCACGTCTCTTACCTTCAAAATTCTGGCATCAAATGCTAGAGCATCAGCGGTAGGAACGAACGTCTTCACTACTCCAGGCTGTAGGATATTTCCGATTTCCATTTTAGGAAGTGGCAATTCATCGGTCACATTATCGTACACCGTGAACTTATCCGTCACTGCTGGATCCAATAGTAATTCGGAAGTCAGGATATTTCTATTTTCTCGGTAATAATCCCCGCAGGCAGTAGCCAAGTCGGCGATATCAATAGCGGTCAAAAGGGATGCTTCTGGTCTACTTACAAAGAAAGATAACGCGAAGATCGCCGCAAATACTGCCAATGCAGGCAGACCGGTAGCAGCTCCGATTAGGAGCGAGAACAAAGCGGAGGCTAATACTCCTAGGATTGCTTTTTGTGTTTTCACTGTATGGTGGTTTTTAGTTGGTGACTTGATTTAGGAAGGCATGATTTCCCAGCTTCTCAGCTGCTTCTTATTACCTCCGTTATTTTCTTCGGTTTCCTTCACGACCGGAGTATCTTCCGCTCCTGGAGCTTTGGATAATTTCTCGTTCAGGTCACTTACAGAAGCCTCTAGCTCAGCGATGCGAGCATTGGCAGTTTCCAGATTGGAATTCGCCTCATCCAAAGATGCTTGGGTACTTTCCACAGATTCATTGGCAGTTGCCAGTTCTCCTTCTAGTTCCTCGATTCTGGTATTGGCAGTGGCAAGATTCTCCTCTGCGGTAGCTTGTGCAGTTTCTGCTGCATCCAGTTGCTCGCTGACCTTTGACAGGTTCGCCTGCTCAGCCTCGCTCATCTTCTCAAATCTCTCTGAAGAAATTCCGATCAGTGCGAGAAATGTTTCTTTGATTTTCATCTTATGTGGTGGTTTTGGTTTTTGCTTTTCGAGACAATAATCTAGCAGTTGCAATCGCATCCTCTAAGGTGCCTATCCGGTCGATCATTCCCAGTGCCAAGGCCCGCTTCTGATCGTACATCTTGCCGGTGAAGATGTCCTCTCCATAAGTGGCTAGTTTTCCATTCCTACCTTTATTCACTGCCCTGATAAAATCGGAATTAATAGAATCCAGGTATTGCTGATATTCTTCCAATGAAGCCTCAGGCCATTCCTCAACAGTATTCAATCGAGCTTTATCGACTGATTTAGTAGCTCTCATGATTTCCACTTTTATACCTTCCTTTTTCAGGTATTCCCTTTCATTAGTCATGATGGCTAAAGTGCCAATAGACCCTACTTCTGTATAGTTTAATGGATTGGTGACAATGTGAGAGGTTTGTGAAGCGATCCAATAGGCAGCAGATGCGGCCATGCTATCTACAAAAGCTACTACCGGCTTAGAAAGACCGGCGACAATACTTGCAAACTCTGGTGTCCCATCCACGGAACCACCAGGAGAGTCAATTTCGATGATATGTGCAGAGACATTTTTATTTTCATCTGCTATACGAAGCTTTTCTCCTAGTTTTTTAGTACCATAAGAACAAGCCCCTCCATCTTTAGTGACTGTACCTTTTAGTAAAGTTCTACTGATTGCTGTTTCATTATCACCTAGGTAGTGATATCCATTTTCGGATGAATAGTGAAGATTGGTTCCCACTCGATAGACCTGACCGGCTTCTACTTCTGGCTTATCCAATTGGTCTTGTTTGGTGATCAGAGAGGTCAAATCACGACCTTCACTTAATCCTCTAAGGACGATAGGAGCCATCCGATTAAAGAATCGGGTTTCAAGGGCCCAGGCTTTGACAGATAGGATTTCGATCATGCCCAAATCTGCCTAAAACAAACTAGGTCAGGTAGGACGGATTATTTCAAAAAATTAAAGGAGGATAACTAACGCTAAACGCCATCCCCTAAAGGGACAGCGTTAAGCTATGTGTTATCCTCCAATAAACCCATCAAACCAACTCAACACGATCACCACCGCCAGTACGACCAAAAGGACTTTGAGTATCCCTTGGGCTTTGCCTCCTATCTTCCCGTACTGGGGTCGCTGGACAAATACTTTCTTCAATACCTGGATGGATTGGCCTCTTCCCGATCCGCGTAGGGATTTCGGGCGAACTTCGATCAGTCTGTTTTCAATTTTTAAGGGCATGAATTATTTATTTTTTATTTCTCTTACTTCTATTGTTTCCATTGGCTTCTCAAGAAATGCATCAAGCAGTTTTTCAGAGAATTTTCTCATATCTTTCAAATGCTCCAAAGAGGCATTGAGCTGTCCCTCAATCAGAAACTCATCTCTTGTCTTGACCCCTTGACTTGAGGTAAACCTTGACATGGCGTGCATGAATTGGGTAAAAATATTTTTGGAAGAACCATAAAAGGTTTGATGTCTTCTGTCGATCTTTCACCAAGTTTCACATCGACTTGCACTTCGGTTATTTTTCCATCGACGATTTGATAGTTTATGAATCCTTCATAATTCTTTCTTCTCATCCATACTTCGACTGACCACAGATCAAATCGATCATTTACAACAATCTCTAATTCTTCGTTCATTATACTTTCTCTAAATAGTGTACATCATAAAAGGCTTTGAGGTGCCTGTTCACATCCTCCGAAAAATCAGGGAAGTCCGTCCCGATCGCATGTTTATTGTACCGGTCAAAGTACCTCCTGAAATGCTCCTGGTCATAGTCCTCGTCTGTCAGCCCCAATAGGTCCCAAGTAATACGGATCGCCTGTGCACAGTTCACACATGGCAAAGTCGTAAACAAAGCCACCTGAAAGCAGAGCTCCTGCTGTGCCAAGTCCTTTAGCATATCAGATAGGTTCTCATAGTCCTGCTTGGTCAGTCCGTGCCGGTTATAGGTACCAGGTAGCCAAATCCTCAGGTGGGAGGTCTGAGGAATCCCTACATACCATGGGTCAAAAAACGTCTTTCGCATATACCCAGTGACCAGCTTACCAAGGAAATCCTTCGCGGTTTGGTGGATGCTGATTCCGTCTTCTGCCAGCTTATGACGCTGGCGGTGCAGGTAGAACTTCACTGCCCATGCAGGAAGAGGAATTCTTACTAGACATTTATTGCTCATATTTTCGGTGGATTTTTCTTTACATAAATTTACAGTTTTTTACTTTTCGTCAAACGGATTTAGACTTATTTTTTCATTTTTTAACTATATCAATAGAAAATTGAACTATTAGACTGACGTTTTTTTACGTGTTGCGTGAATTCTACAGAAATGAAAAAACCTATAGCAACTCCAAGCAACCGAGCAACTAGAGGCATAATCTGCTCATATAGCCTTTAAATAAACTTTTTTGGTTGCTTGAGAGCCGTTTTGGTTGCTTAGGTTGCTTCTAAAAGGCGTAAACTTGACGATTTTTTACGATTTGACGGATTTTTACGGGCTTGGTTGCTTTTGGTTGCTTCACTATTTCAAGATTAGCAACCAGAAAAACAGCCGTACAAAAAACATAACTATCTAATAATTAAAGATTTATATTATATTCTTTTTTATGGTTGCTTGGTTGCTTTTGGTTGCTCGCTTTTTTAATGGTCTACAAATTTGATTTTGTTTTTTCTTTTTAGGCTCATTCCCTAGAAAACCTCCCTCCTTTAAAATGCTCCCTCCTTGGCAACCACGCAACAGGCGGAGCAAAAAAAAACCGAACGCTTCGCATTCGGTTTGGATACAGTGTGGTAGTTACGTGGGTGGGTTTAGAAATCGACTTTCTCGGGCTGGAGATAGATATGCATTTCACCGATGGGCTCCTTTTCCTCATTGGCTTTAATGCGATGGACAATATTTACCACTTGTGCAGAACCATGCTGTGGAAGGTGATCTATAAAAATCGATTCACCTATTCTCGGGATCACATGTGGGCAAAAATCAATGATCACCGGATCGCTCTCGTCATAGAAGAGCTTCGTCAAAAACTGTCTGGTCATATCTATAAAATTTAGGTGCCCTAAAATAAATTTTATGTAGAGAAAAATGCAGGACGTGTCGTGAATTGACGGTCAACCGATTCAAATTTATTTGAGTGGTAGGTATAATTATTCTAAAGAAAAATAATCCAGATATCCAAAAACCAAAAACATGATAAAAATCATATTCCGAGTCTTTGGGGATTTGGTTTTTCAACATGATAGGGTCTTCTTAACTTGTGAAATCAGTTTAATAAACATAAAATGGAAAAAGACCAATTAGAGTACCTAGAAGTAGCGTTTAGCCTAATCAAAGAAAAAAAGGCTGATTTTTTATTTAGAATGCACAGTCTTATTGCTGACAAAATATATACTGAAACTGGAAAAGTAATAGGCCCTTTGAATGGATTTATTTTTCTATTCCATTTCATGGAATCGATGAATTTAATCAAACTATCAAAAAAGGATGATGGAAATATCTCTTTGGTAATAACGATGCACGGGCTCTCTTTTAAAACTTTTGAAGATGCTTACATCTACCATGAACTTCAGAATGAAGAAAAATCTAAGTTCTTTCAATTAGAAATTAAAAGAGCAAACTGGGATATACGTACAGCAAAATTTGGATGGTTAGTAGCTGGGCTTGCAGGTGTTTTCCTGAAAGATTTATTGATTTTGGTTTGGGATTTGATAAAATAAAAAACCTCGGAAAAATCCGAGGTTGCTAATAATACTCCTCTGATATTGATCAGCTCAATGATTTAACACATTGCCCTATTATCCATTCCTGCACAGGAGGAGTGACAGCATTCCCACACTGCTTAACCTGGTCCCGGCTGTTTCCTAGAATCACATATTCCTTATCAAAAGCCATAGAAGCCTTTACTTCTGGAGCCTTTATCATACGGTAGAAACAATCCTCAATTCTCGGCTTTTGGTAGTTTACTACATAGGCTCTATCTCTAGTGTTCATAGTATCTATTGCCTCGGTTACTTTAGAGGATTGATTGGTGCCATAGTAATATTGGATAAAGCTATTCCAAGCCTCATGTGTCACTAATCCATTATTGATATTGGAGGTTTGAACTGGCATTGGATCCGTTGATTTCTTTGACATAGATTTACCTTTGTTCTGAACTATCAAGGGGACTCCCATTACTGCGTGATTGATTCCCCCTGATGTAATAGTAGAAGTTGGGTTAGAAGCTGGTTTAGCTTCCCCGTTCTATTCATTTCAATTATCCATGGAGTTACTATTCCAGCTGCTTGAGCGGTAGTTTGAGTCCCGAATGTTTCTAGTGAACTTTTGGCAGTTTTTAATTGACTTCCATTTTCAGTATTTATTACAAATGGCGAAGCAATTGCATGGCTCAATTCTGCACACTGAGTTCCTATTGGTTTTTCAAATACACTTTTCACCCTACCATTTAACCCACTGGTTTGTCTAGTCTGAATTAATAATGGATCATTCCCATACTTATCTAGTCCCCATTGAATTCTTGCTACTGTTTTTTCCGATAAGGGCTTTTTTCTATCTCCTATTCGCTGACCTAAATCACTCCAATCTATGGCGTTAAAAGCTGCATAGTAATAAGGTTCAACCACCGTTCCATCTACTGGACAGGAATACACGTATTGAAATTTATACTTTCCAAATTTCTTCTGACTGTTTTTCCAAGTTTGAACTGCATGCACATCTTTTCCGCAGCATGTGCAGTATGCTAATGGCATGTAATCTAAATCAGGAGATTTGTTTCCTTTCTTCCAAAATACGATATACATCCTATCTCTGCTTTGAGGAGTAGGCCAAAAATGCATTGAATTTAGATAAAGGCATTTGTGATTATATCCGAGCCGGTGCATCGCTTGAAGCCAAACTTCAAATAAAACCCATTGTGTTCTTGCTTCCACCACATTCTCAACCACTACTATTTCATAATTATGATATTCAGCAAATCGGCAAACATCCCACATTGTTGCTCGGCTTCTTTCGGTAGCTGGATCGATGATTCCTTTATCAAATAGATCCATCGTTTCCTTTACTTTCTTATGCCTGTTTCCACCTGCTGGAGAATGCGTGGTACATTCCGGAGAAGTGATCAGAATATTGGTACTTGGATATCTCCTTGGGTCACATGCGGAGATATCGGTACAATCGTGATGGGTATCTGGAAAATTGGTATTATGAGTTTCTATTGCCAACTTCCAATGGTTCAAAGCCATCTTTACTTCTACTCCTGCATTTCTAGCTCCTTGCGAGCTGCCACCAGCTCCACAAAACTGATCAGTGGCCGTGATGTATGAATTTTTCATTTTACATTTTTAAATTTTAAACTTTTAATTCCCTTCTCCTTCCACCATTATTTCCAGATTCAATTTGTCATAGTCGAAGACCATGCAGGTTGTCGTCGTTTGCTTGGGGTTGCCCTGATCGTCAAACGTCCCGGTCTTAAACTTCTGCTTATCCTGCCCGATGTATGCCTCGGAGTTTTCCAGGTACCAGATCAGTGATTCCTTCGCCAGTCCGAGCGTGTTCGTCTCGTGCCGGTGCTGTACCGCATAGGGTGAGTACACATTGCTGATCCGTACCAGGATCTGTCTGTCCCTGAATCGGAAATCAATCTCTTCCTTGATCGTGCCCATCCGTACCAGTCCGCTGAAGATGTTCCAGAAGATATTCGCATCCGTAGACTTGCTGATCTTCTCGTGCTGCTTTACGATCGTGTCCAGAATAACCGTCGCCACTTCCTCCATGGTATAAGGCAGATCGAGGTGATCCTTCAGGATAAAAATCGGAGTGATCAGCATCGTTGCATTGTGGATCATTCGGTCATCCATGGCCAGTCCTTCCGTGGCTCCTTTGAAATACTCCCTATAAATCTTGTAGGCCACCATCACCTCGGCAGAGATATTCGGGCGATACTTCATAAAACCAAGCGTGATATGCACGAGCTCAGTCTTCTCGATTTCCTTCAGTCGCTCATAGGCTTCGTGATTTCTGTTCTTGGCATAAAACTCCAGCATGATAAATCTCGTAAACAAGGCATTATCTACCGTGGGCATTTCCTGACCTCCCACGATCACCGCCGAATTAGGCTTGGTCGTGCGGGTCTGGTTGTCATTGCTGAGTTTGCCAGTGGTACGCCCCATGCCGTCATAGATTCCCTTCAGCATGCCGATGGCTTTGCGGTCGAGACTGTTTTTGTATTCATCGAGGCAGTTGATCGTATTATAGAAGCGTGCCAAAGTTCGGATCACACCGATCACGGAGCTCGGGTTTTCCAGTGAGATGGAATCCTGTGGCTCTCCAAAAAGGTATTTGAAGGAGTTCATAAAGGTGGACTTTCCTGACTGTCGCTGTCCAAAACAAAAAGCATCAGGAAGTTGCCATCGATCTCAAAGAGGATGTCCCGGAATATCGAGGCGAGGTAAAAACAAACACCCACGATGCCATTAGGACCGTAGACATCCCGAACCAGCCTCATCCATTCCTCAGCCTTCACGGGCTTTTTGGCAGGGATGAATCGGAATTTCTTCTCGTTTACATACTCCTCGTCATCGTCCCGGTAGATTTTAGAATCAAATGGCAGGAAATAGTTCTTGTCTCCGCAGCTTACGATTCCGTATTCATCCGCAGGGATCCAAGATGATCCTGAGTAGATGCCGTTGGCAAAGCTGTAAAAGTTACCCCGCTTGAAGTACCCAAGTGAGTAGATCTCGATGGATTCTTTCTCCTCTCGGAATAGCTTTTTCTTTAATCGGGTGAGGTCTGTGTCATTCCCTTCGAATACATAGGGTCCCACAGATTCCACCGCTTTCTTAAACGTCCCCAAACTGGAGAAGCTGTCCGTCGGCATATCTAGAATTTCGGTATAGCCACCTTTTCCTTTGAGCTCTACGATCCGCTTGGGATTGGATTTCGATTTGATCAGGTAGAGCACGTGGATGGTAAACTCAGCCACACAGCGCGGTCCATCCTTACCTATGGAATAGTAGGCTCCATCCTTTTCATAAAACCCGTATCGATAATAGTCTTCCCCATCTACTCCTTCAGGTAGTTCCACTTTGGCCTTGACCTCGTTCTTCTTGATGGCTGCTGCCGTGATCTCGTAAAACTTGCACATCGAGAAGAATGCGCTCGGGCTTTTGGCAGGTTTCCCTCCTTCTCTAAATCATCCCAAAGTTTGGATGGATTGAATTTCGACTGGGAAGTACTCAGATCACAAATCCTGAGGAAGAGCTGCTTTCCTTTCTCCCCGAACTTCAAAAATGAAGTGATGATATCCTCTCTATCTTTTTGGGTTTTGGTGAGATCTAGTTTTCTGGATTCTATCTCGATGACAAAAGACTCACACTTGCTGAACTGATCCTGATCCCGTGTAGACCAAGAACTATCTGGCTGAACCGGTTCGATGATTTCACCCGATTCCAGGTCCAGTGTTTGATCTAGTATCGAGGTTTGTTTTCGGGTGAGTTTCATGGAGCTTTTTTAAAATTACGGTGTTGGGTTGTTTGATCAATTCCAGTCGCTGGGTGTCGCTCAGCTGCTGGTAGAGGATGGCGTTTTCTAGTCGTAGCCGGATGAGTTCATTTCGATAGAGCGTGATGATCTCATCGGCAGTGTTCACGATATCCAAGAGCTTATCTACTCTGGAGGATTTCTCTTGGATAAAGTCCGGGCTTACCTTCTTAGTCTGTAGTCGCTCGAGCTCTGCCTCCATGGTCTGGACTAGGTTGGCCATCTTTGCCTGTTTCCGAGACCAGGCAGTGGTGAGCTGCTTTTGTATTTCAGGAGTCATACGGATGAGGGGTTAGTATTATTTGAATCCCGCAAAGCCGCAGAGTCGCAAAGGAGCTTATCAATCACTAATCCTTGTTCAAAGTATTCCTCTCCAAAAGGCCAGAAGTGCCATTCGATTAAAGAAGAAAAAATTATAAAAGGCCAATTTTCGATTGGATCAATCATCACTAAGTTTGCCCAAATCGATGCACTTAAATCATCATCAAAAGATTCAGGATTTTGGTTAAACAATATTTCACCTAACCTTTCTCTTGGAACTAACCCCAATTCAGGGATGAGTTTATCAAGGTCTGATAGTCGGTAGCAGTGAGGTTTTACATTTCCTATTCGGCAGTAGTACCCCTTTGATTGATCAGAATTTTTATGGAAATAAACTGCATAGTCTTTGTCTTCAATTTCCTCTATTCCAATTATAGAGCATAAATCATCTTTAGGTGTTTCAAATTTCAATCCAGTTCCTAAATAGTTCTTTAATTGATCAATCGTGATTTTAGGTTCTTGCTTACTGATCACTGATTTCTGATTACTGTTCACTCCCCACCTCCTTCACTTCTACTATAACCTCATGGAATTCATCTGCGAGGGTGAGCGTTTCGTCCTCTCCTGGTCCTTCTTCATCGATCTCGAGAAGTTTGTAAAACAGGTTTTCTTCGAACACTACCCTGATCTTATTGAGCAGGTTGGTTTTCCCGGATCCCTGCGGACCCGAGATTGTCAGTTTGATGGTAGGCTTACTCATTTTCTGCCTCCCTTCTGCTATTGTACTGCCAGTTGACCCAAGCCCATCGAGCCAGCATCAAGACAGACAGTACCCAAATCGAAAGAATGATAATTCCTAGACTAGACATGATTCACCTCCTTTGATAATTCTAAAAGTTTTGAAGTGATCAGGCAATGAGCTGTCCCTAGTTCGGATTTAATCTGCCCTCCTATCCCTAAATCAAAATTTATCTTTGGGGGCAAGTTGAAGTGATTGCATAAAATATGGTAGGCAGAACCATAGCTCGCGATCCTAGATCTTCCTGCCACTTTTCTTAACCTTGGAAACTTCTTATCCTCAGTAATAATCAAATAAAAATCATTTGGCTTCTCCTCATCCTGAACGATGATAATGTGTGCGTTTTCTGGAAGTTTCAGCTTATGTACTCCAGCTCCATTGATTGAAACGAAACCTTGATGGGTGAATCTCAATTTTGGGTTTCCTATTAATTTCCTTACGGAATTTTGTTCTATCACTTTAAATTTCATTACTCACCTCCTCTCCTTCTTTCACCTGCTCGGATTTTCTGAGTTCGTTGATCTTTGCCTCTTTTTGCTTAAGTGCCTCGGTGAGTTGCTGCATACTGACAGCATCTAAGTGACTACCGTTGATGATTCTATTGAGGAGATCTCTTCTTTCTTCCTTCAATTGATAAATGCTTTTCTTTTCTGGTTTGTAGCTCATGGCGTTTGGGATAAAAGTGAATGATATTTTTTCTCGAGGTTTTCGAGCTGCTCGGTAAGGGATTTCCTCTCCGATGGTTTCAAGGTGTGGATGCAGGTCAGTTTGTTGTAGGTCATCTGTATCTGATCCTTGAGGGTCATCGGATGAACTTTCTCCTCCTGATTTTCTGAGTCGTTCGATTTCTGCTGCAAGGGCTCTATGGAGTTGATTGTATGCTTTTGTGATTTCATAGTGTCTTTTTTCTAGGATTCGGATTCTTCTACCTTGGCGGGTATGGTTTGACCGATATGCCTCTCTTAACTGAATTACCGCCGTTCCCAATCCCTGTATTTTTCGTTGAATTGGATTTGCTTATTCATTGGTATCCTTTCCTTTTCGAGATGCTTTATATTCCTTGATCGAATACCAGGTAAAAGTCCCCAACCCACAAAGAATCGCCATTCCAGTAAGGGCTTGCATGATACAATGGATTGCGTATAGAAAATTGGTCATGTTGATGTCGTATTAAAACGTCTCGATCGGTCAGGTTTGCGAGAATCAAAACAGGTCGGAAAGCCATTGACCAGGTTAGAATTCCCTGCCGGTACGAGACGCTTTAGGTTAGTTTTTCTTTTTGCGGGCTTTCTTGGCACGTTTCATCGCAGCATCGTAGTTGTAATACTTCTGCTCTTTCTGGATGTACTGCTTGCCAGTGAGTTTATGACTGGACTTGCAGGAGGTCGGCGCAATAACCAATACCGCTCCGATAGCGAGGTACGTGATCAGTTTTCTCATTCTTGTGGGTTTTCGTCGTCTTCAATAAATAATTCTCCGAATCTTCTACCGGCTCGCCGGGCTCTAACCCGTACTTGTCTGTACAGGTATTTGGCAGGAATCCACCCAAGGCTCTGAGCGATGGGGTTGCCTCCGAGTAACAATCCCCAAAAGAGGGCATTGACCAAAAGGACTTTTTTGTGTTTTCTGAGGGTTAGCATGATTTCTCAGCCATGATGCGGGTGATGCATACTTTATTGACATAGTCAATCCCGTTCATAAATCCTGTGAACAGGTACCTCGACCCCACCTCGATCTCTACCGGATCGCTGTCCTTATTGCAGAACTGGGTAAGGTTGAATTTTTGAGGTCGCTTGGTCTGAGCGAGTACTCCTATTTCTCTGATCTGGTCACCTTTGGCGGTAGGTATCCATGGGCCGACTGTCTGTACAGTGCCCTCGATGTTGACTTTGGTCTGTGTCATGATGTGGGGGTTCTAAGTAGTTCGTGAAAAGTGATTTCTAAATGAATGGGGAAATGCGTATCTGCGAGTTCTTCAATCTCCCGTCGGTAGCTTCTCACCTCTCGCATGGCTTTGAGGTGATCGTAGTAGTTTTTGTTTCTGTAAAAAAGTGACAAGGTCATATCCTTGCTTCGCTCCAGCTTGACTGCGGCCAGTTTGGTAAACTCGCGCTCCGCATTCATTAATTGATTCAGGTAGCTCATAGATGTGTATTTAAAAGTGAAAGGATTTTTCTCGGTGTTTTTTGAACCGTCCGTAAGGGGAGGGAAGGATCTCTCTGATCTGTTGCTCAGCCTGTCGAAGGGCTTCGACTTCGTTTCTGCCCTTCCAGTAGTTGGCTTTCTGCTGTATCACGGTGACCGCCTTGGCACGTGCTCCGTTGAGTGTGCCTGTAAAACTGAAGGCTTTCTCTCGCTGCTTGGCAAAGGATATCAGCGTGTCGCAGATCATATCTGATTGAGGACTTCTTGGTGTGACTTGGCTATAGATTCCAATACTTTCCATCCGTCGTGATCGGTGCGGCATCCTTTGAGGATGTTGTAGGCGTGCTGTCTGGAGTAGGTCTTATCAAATACCTCCTCAAACTTTTTAATGAAAAGCTCCACCCAGTTTTTAGGCAGCTTCTCGGTCATGTCTTGGACTAGTTTCTCCTGGGCGGGAGTGAGCTCCATGGCTTTGGCTCTGGCTGTTTGCATAACTTTTTTACGATTATTGACGTTTCTTTACTTGAATGTAAACAAATGTAAAATAACGTAAAATAATAAACAACAATTTTAGTAAAATAATGTAAACTATTTTTTAGACGATTTTACCAATTTTTGCTTATATGAAAAGAAACCAGGTTCATCGTGGGGAGATCGTCAATAAGATCCTCCGGCAGAAAGGGGTAAATCTTACAAATCTTGCCAAGTCAATAGGAGTCAGTAAACCCACCTTGTATATCCAGTTGGATCGATCGGATATGTTCACCTCTTATATTCTGAAAATTGGCGAGGAGCTAGACATTGACTTCACCCAGTACATCCCGGATCTCAATGAGGATTTAGCGGATAATATTGTCTCCGAACCTGTAGAAAAAATCGAGTTTAAGAAATCTCCAGAGCCTTTGGAAATGATGGTGAAACTGGACGGAACGGAGGGAACCCTTCACCGGGTAATTGATCGATTAATGCGCATCAATGAAGCCATAGCCGGCTAAAAAATAGAAAAATGTTTTCCAATAATTTATAACAAACTGATAGTCAGTAGTCATGTATTGGGCTAGTAGACCAACAAAAAAAGCCTTATGCATTTTGCATAAGGCTTTTTTTTGTTGGAATTATCTTGATTTAGGGCACCTGTATTTTCAGAGTTAAGGCTGCTTAGAAATGCCAATTTCTGCTATTGAAGCAAATTTTTTATTCCCTGCAATCCTGGTAGCTTTCAATTTAATATATCGTGCCTTCACTGGAGCGGGGAACTGAAACTTCCTTAGAGTAGGATCATTAATCAAATTCCCGAATTGAAATGAACTTACAAGTTCCCAGTCCTTTCCATTTTTACTTACAAATATCTCACCTTCTTCAATCATTCCCTCTGAATCCTTAAGGGGAGGCGTATAGGTAAATCCAACAATCTCTTGCTCTTGAGCCAAATCAAATGAGATAAATTGTCCTACCCCAAGTCCTGAAGACTTCCAATAGGTTTTATTATTCGAATCAAAAGCCATCTCCGCTTCATTCCCCTCCATTTGACTACTTACTTCAAGTAACTTCCATTCCTTTTTTATAACACCAAACTCTTTAACTAGAACAGGCCCTTTTTCACCTTTAGTGAATGCTGCTGCTTTTACTACACCAAATTGGAGAGGAAATGGTTTTTCATAAACTGTAGACGTCTCTATTGGATCGCTACCATCCAGAGTATAGCGAAAAATTAAATCTTTGTTGAGGTCTCCAGCAATATCTTGTTCATAAGTCTTCCAACCAAAATCTTCAAGTTTAGCCCCTATTTTCACATCACCTGATAGATTTCTTTCAATTTCCAATTGAGGAGGATGATTTTCCGAATAATATGCCCCAACTTTTGCCAAAGCCACTGGAAACAAACGAGCTTCAGTAATTCGTATTTTAATTTTACTAGTAATAACTTCTCCAAACCGCAAAATCCGCTTATACCCAATATTTGGACCTTTTGAAACCAATTGCCATCCCTTATTATTCCAAAAAGAAACCTCTATTCCTGAAGCCCGTTCTCCATGGGTACGAATTGCTTCTTGTAGCATAATTCGATTAATTTTCACAGGCTCATCCCATTCAAAAATCAACTCGTCTTCTCCTTTTTCCATCAATACATAGTTGGAGTCATTCTGATCTAGTACTTCAATAGGACCACGGCTATTTTCCAAAAAGTTTTCCCCATAAGTTGAGGCGATTCGCTCACCAACCTCTTTCAAGGCCTGGACATCTCGATCACCAAATACACCTTCCCTCGTAGGAGGAATATTTAACAGGAAAATGGAATTCCCGCCCACAGACCTTTCATATATATCAAATACATCATCTGCACTTCTTACGCCTTGTTCATCATCATTTCTATAAAACCAGCCCTCCCTGATGGAAGTATTCGTTTCTGCTGGTTGATAATGAAGGTAATTTGCTTGATATATTTTCTCCAAACTCGCAACTTCCTCTCCAGTAATATCTGAAAACCTATTCATCTTATTTGGATCTTCTTCATATGGGATCACATTCCACTCGACTTTTCTGGTTCGACCTGATTCATTCCCACACCAACGAATATCTTGTCTTCCAAAAATGACCGCTTTGGGCGCAAGGGTTCTAATCAACTCTTTCCATGCCAAATAATCATAAGTCTGCCCTCCTTTTGTTTTTGGATGTGCTCCATCGAACCAAACCTCATGAATTGGCCCATACTCCGTAAGTAGTTCAAAAAGTTGGTTTAAGAAATACTCGTTGTAATCATCCACTTTAAAATTAAAAGTCCTCTTGTTTTCAAAAGGCCTATTTTTCACTTCCCTAGGGATAGTTCTTTCTGTCCTTTCACTTAAATTTCCATACAAACCCTCTGGATTTTCAATCTGATATAAATCTGCCGGAGAAAGGTATACTCCCAATTTCAACCCAAATTTTCTACAAGATTCAGAAAGATCTTTAAGGATATCACCTTTTCCCTCTTGGAAGCCTGTAGACATAATCCCATGGTTGGTATACCTAGATTGCCACAAAACAAACCCATCATGATGTTTGACGGTTAGAATTACTTTTTTCATGCCGGCAGACTTCATTGCTTCACACCATTGATCGGTATCCAAATTTTTCAATTCAAAAATTGAAGGATCCTCCATCCCTGTCCCCCATTCTTTTTGAGTAAATGTATTAGGACCGAAATGGACAAATGCAATAAACTCATCTTTTAAGGCACGGTATTGATTCTCTGTCGGACCAACATGCGAAGCTTTTATTCGGACACTATCTTTTGTATCGTCATTATCTATGGCAATAGTAGAGGAAAGGATATTGGGCTCTAGTTCTATTTCTTGGGCAAAAGAAAAACAACCAATCACCCAAAGAAAGAAGGCAATTCTATATTTCATTTCAAATGTTTAAAATTTAATCTTTCAAATATATTTTCCTTTTAAGAAAATATAACCCCCAACCAAAATTAATTTTGTTAACATAACATTCAAAAAATAGATAATTACTCAAAAATTATTAAAATATTTTTTCCTAATAAGAAAATCTCATTTATCATTAAGAAGTATTCTTAATCTAAATGCATTCATCGCATTCTTTCCGAGCAACTCCGTCATCTTATAATTAGCAATTGCTCCAACGCCTGCTCCCACCAATGGGATTAACTGAGCCAACTTTGCCAAGTCTATATAATCCCGATAATCCAATTGAAAGGTTTTCCAGTCAAACTCATTTAAATCCTTTGGTAGAGTGTTCTTGTAATTATCCCAGTCCTCAATCAACCCTATCAAATCATTCCTTCTTTGTTGGGAAGAAAAGCTCAATTGGAACACATATAGCAAAAAAAGTCGTTCTTGATAATCCTTGGTATCAAACCCATAAATAGAAGCTATATCGAAGAGCATTTTCATTTTGATAGTAAGAAATGCCGGGAAATCCGCAAATCCGAGTAAAATTCCTCCAGCTCCTGTGATTGCACCCTCCACTGAGGCCGTATTTCTATACCATTTTATTCTACTCCTGACCTTAGACTCCCTTTCTTTCAAGCTTATTTCATTTTTGATTTTTGGCCGAATTAAAGAAGAACCAGAAATAACGAGCTTTACCATATTTTCAATCGCTGTGGTAATCACTCGATGAACTTTATCAGGAATCCAGTTATTTACTTTTTTGCACCCCATGTGTGATTTTACCAAACAAACCCGACTTCTTTTTCATTTTAAAAAGCCAAAGCCCTAATTCGGCATTCACATATTCCATGTAAATATCCATTCAGTTGTATTTTTTTATACTAAAAGGAAGACTCAGGATCATCTGTCAACTCCTCCTACTCCCTTTACTAAAAATCGCTCCGCTAAGTTTAATAAAAAAAGCTGCCCCAAAAGGACAGCTTTTAAAACTTAACGCCTGATTATATTGCTATTTATATAATCCATTAAATAAAAGTTTGAAGGTTCCATGAGATTGAGCTCTAAAGGTAATCTCAGGACCAAAAGCAAACAGTTTCCCTTTACCTATCTGTGCCTCAAATGCAGTTACGCCATTTTTCAGATAGGATTGTCCCCAAGCCCATCCACTTCTCAATGGCTCCTCTTCTCCAAACCAAGCTATAGGCTTCACTCCCATTTTTGCAGCATTTGGAGCCAATTTGAACACGGGACTTCTATTGAACATAATATAAGCGGTTTCTCCCATTCCATAATTCGCTGGAGAATTTGTGTCTATATTCATCTCCAATACAGAACCAGGAATGTAATATTTCTCACCACTCAGAGAAATAGCTTTTCCATTTGGCCCAATTTCCGTTAACGCATCCTCCACAGGAAGGTCTAAGTGATAAGCCAAATCCGTCGCGCTGCCTACCGTAATTACTTTTCCTCCATTGGAAATAAACTCCTTTAGCTGAGGAATAGACTTGCTAGTAGAAATCCCCCTAGCATATGACGATACTCCTCAGGAACATCTTCTGCATCAGGTTGTCTTCTATTGTACCCTCTGGAATTCTGACTAGGGATTCCTGGACCTATGAATAATAGAACGTCATATTTATCATTTAAATTGCCTTCATCAATTTCTTGAGGGAAAACTAATTCAAATGGGAAATGAAATTGTTCCATCATCCATCTTACCCAACCGGAAGGCATAGAGCCTCCGTAATAATCAAAAAGACCAATTCTTGCGGGCTTGATCTCAGTTGCTCCTGACGGTTGTTTCGCGGCAATAGGATACACACCATATTCACTTGCGGCTTTTTCAAGGACTTTTTTACCAGCTCCCCCTACGTAAAATGAGCCCGCAGGCAGCCCATTTACTGGAGAAGTGGTTCTGTATACTTTGACTTTCGCTTGAAGCAAGTCATTTACAGCCATAAAGCTATTATTTCCTCTTGCATCGAGCAGGTATCCTGAGCCATTGACCAAATCTTTTGATTCTGGAGTCAATAATTCACCATATGGCATTCGCTCAAAAGGCCCATCAAAATCATCCATGATTCGATCTACCTCAGAACCCATTTGGTAAGCTAAAGTCCAACCTGCAGCATCATAAGGCCTAATAGGAGGTCCTCCTGGGTACAAGAAATCATTCGGATGGTCCTGAGGCTCGAACATGTCAATTACATGAGGTCTAAAAGCCTGATCCGTCTTTACGATGTAGGATCCCGCTGGATAAGACTTCCCGTTTACTGTGAAATCTGCCGTCGCTTTATGAACTAAAATCCCTGACTTTATCAATGCATTCAAGAATTTAATCGCAGTCGGGAAATCTGGCTGATCTGCAGACAAAATATAACCTCTTGGGTCTCTTCTGGCTGGGTCTTGGTAAACGGAGTCATAAAACTGTTTTGGGATTCCAGACCTAAAGCCAAAATAAACAGCATCCTCATCTTCCTCAGATTTTTCTTTTGGGAAGCCTCAAATGCATCCTGTACGGCTTTGGCATATTTTGGATACATGGTCCAGTTGTCCTTGCTCCCCTTTTCAATTGAATTCCTACCCATCAAATAGATATTGTAAAGCAATTCGTCTCCATGTCTAACTGCATGGTTTAGAATGGCATAATTGAGAGATACAGAATAGTCGATGGATCTTCTAAAGTGCCAATCTTGTGGAGCCACTGGGTATGGAGTACCATTGTTAGGAATTAATCTATCCGGAACCAATGGAACGGTAGAAGGGGTAGGACTACCAATAATTTCAGTCAAAATCCCGATAATGTTATGGTAGTAAGGAGTAGTTCTTAGTCCTCCATTCCACCAAGTAGAAAAAACTGAACCATCTAATCTGGTATAACCTGGTTTATCTTCTTGATGTAATCTATTGATCATGGCAGCCCCTACACCATCTAGGCTAGTAATAATTAGAGGATCGAAAACATGGTTGAAGGGATCTCTATAAGGAGGTCCTGCCACTACTGTCCCTGCTGGCCCAGATTGGTGGTGATTGTAAATGATCTGAGGGATCCATTCTACATATTGCTGAAGTGACATATTTGCCGCCTCACTCATATTATTCATGTAAAAATCCCTGTTGTTATCATGCCCAACGTATTTCTGATAAAGAATTGGGATATTCTGATTTCTTTTTCAGGATCTTCCTCACTCATATACCAATCAGAAACAATCTCCATCCCGTCAGGATTGGCATGAACCAAAAGGATAATTACATTATCCAAAATCTTCATGGTCTCCTCATCAGTTCTGGAAGCCAATTGATACAACGTTTCGATTAATTGATGGGGACCTACCACTTCCGTAGAATGAAGACCTCCATCAATCCAAACTACTGGTTTTCCTTCAATCACCAGGCTCTCTGCCTCTTCTTTGGTGATTTCAGCCCTAGCAAGGGTTTGGGAAATTTCCTTATATCGGTCTAATTTATCGAAATTGGCAGGAGCAGTTATGATCATCATAGGATGAGATCTTCCATACTCCGTTTTTCCTATCTCAACCAATTTTACTCGGTCACTGGCATCAGCAACTTTTTTAAAATATTCTTCTGATTGAGAGAAGGTAGCTAGCTTATAATCATCACCAATATCAAACCCAAAATGGGATTTAGGTGTTGGGATGGATTGAGCAAAAAGTCCAAATGACCAAATGCTCAATAGTAATGTAAAGAGCGTAAAACGTTTTTTCATGTGATAATTTTTGGTTGATGGTAGATTAAACCATTTCTAAAATACTATGAAAAAAAGGTTTGCATTCCACTTACATACTTTCTGTCTTTTTTTACAGGATCGGAACTATACGTCAATGAAGTTTAATTGAAATAGAAAAAATTGAAATTTTTAAAATAAATCATCGATTTTCAGATCGAAACTAGACCAAAAATTAAGTTTTATTTGGAATGATCACCATTGGTAAATGGAAGCTTTTACTAGAGTCCCTTCAGAAATTAGGTTCTTAAAGTCTATTTCAACTTGATAAAAGAATGAAAATTTCAATCAAATAAATTCTTTGCAAACATATATTTTGAATGAATTCCATTTGATTTAGCCTTACCATCAATTTTTACTATTTTTGCCTCAGAAACCTTTCTTTCTTCTCCGAATAAACCACCGAATATGTCCGAAGTCAAAATCTTCTCAGGCGGAAACAGCCTTGTTTTAGCAGAAAAAATCGCAAAAAACTACGGTAAAAAACTTGGCGACCTAACCATGTCAAAATTCAGCGATGGGGAAATGTCTCCAAGCTTTGACGAGTCAATTCGTGGATGCACTGTGTTCTTAATCCAGAGCACGAATCCACCGAGTGACAATATATTGGAACTTTGCTTGATGATAGATGCTGCAAAGCGTGCGAGTGCTTATAAGGTATGTGCTGTCATTCCATACTTTGGATATGCCAGACAAGATAGAAAAGACCGTCCAAGGGTTTCCATTGCAGCGAAAGCAATTGCTAATATGATTACCTCAGCAGGAGCAGATAGAATCATGACTTGTGACCTACATGCTGGACAAATTCAAGGTTTTTTTGACCTACCTTTGGATCACTTAAATGGATCAGCTATCTTTGTGCCCTATTTGAGCGGGCTCAGCTTAAACAACATGATTTTCGCGGCACCAGATGTCGGGGGAGTTGCAAGAGCAAGAGCCTATGCAAAGCACTTTGAAGTGGAAATGGTAGTCTGTGATAAGCACAGAAAAAGAGCCAATGAGATTGCTTCGATGCAGGTAATCGGAGATGTTGAAGGGAAAGACGTGATCTTAGTGGATGATTTGGTGGATACTGCCGGAACCTTATGCAAAGCAGCTCAAATCATCATGGAAAAAGGAGCTACTTCCGTAAGAGCCATAGTAACTCATGGCGTTCTTTCAGGAAAAGCTTATGAAAATATTGAAAATTCAGTTTTGGAAGAGTTGGTGATCACAGACACCATTCCTTTAAAACAAAAATCTTCAAAAATTAAAGTATTGACAGTTGCAGACTTATTCGCCAAAGCTATCCATGCGGTAACAGGTCACACTTCTATCAGTTCTTTATTTATTTAAGAACCAATTTTATTAAATATATATCTTATGAAAACACTTGAGATTATAGGGTTTAAAAGAGCAAATCTCGACAGTGCCTCTCTAAATGAAATCAGAGAAAGCGGCAATGTTCCCTGCGTAGTTTATGGACCAGGTATTCCTGAGCAAATCCACTTCTCTTCTCCAATCATTTTGTTTAGAGATTTGATTTACACTCCAGAAGTACATTTAGTAGAATTGAACATTGAAGGAACAATCGTAAAGGCTGTTTTGAAAGATGCGCAATTCCACCCAGTTAGTGAAACTTTGCTTCATGCAGATTTCATGGCTTATACTGAAGACAAGCCAATCAAATTTGAAATTCCTGTAAAAGTTGTTGGTAACTCTCCAGGTATCGCAAAAGGTGGTAAGCTTGAATTCAAAACAAGAAAGCTTAAAGTTAAAGGATTGGCATCTCAACTTCCTGATTTTATCGAAGCAGATATTTCAAACCTTGATTTGGGTAAATCTTTTAAAGTAGCTGAATTATCAGCTGATGGATTCGAAATCTTAACTAGCCCTAATGTTTCTCTTGTTACTATCGGTATTCCAAGAGCACTTAGAGGAAAGAAAACTGAAGAAGCTTAATCTTCATAGCATCAACACAGAAATCCTGCCCTTTAAAACGGGCAGGATTTTTTATTTTTACGCATTGATCAACTCCTCTTATGAAATACCTCATTGTAGGCTTGGGAAATATCGGGCCTGAATACGAATTGACTCGACATAATATTGGTTTTCTTACTGTAGATCGGCTTGCAGACAAAGAATCCATTTCTTGGGAAAGTAGTCGACTTGCTTTTAAATCAGAATTTAAATACAAAGGAAGGTCCATCCACTTGATCAAGCCTACTACCTATATGAACCTCAGTGGGAAAGCCATGAACTACTGGATGAAGGAATTGAATATCCCCAAAGAAAATGTCTTGGTTCTGGTTGATGATGTAGCCATTCCTTTTGGAAGTCTTCGAATGAAACCAAAGGGTAGTGCTGCCGGGCATAATGGCCTGAAAAATATTGAAGCACTGACTGGGGGACAAAACTACCCTCGATTGAGAATGGGTATTGGGGATGATTATCCAAAAGGAAGGCAGGTCGATTATGTGTTAGGCAAGTTTACGCAAGATGAATTTATAGAACTTCCTCTCATCATGGATAAAGCCATCGAGATGATATTGTCATTTTGTACGATAGGAATAGAACGAACGATGAATCAATACAATAATTAAATCAATAGATTTGGAAATACCCGAAACACGGGTTTACTTTGTAACACTTCAGGCAACTGATTTATAAAGAAGAGGCGAGAGAATAGGCTCATTGACCCTCTGGCAACCATCCCCTTCGGCGGAAAGGTGCCAAGTCCTACCCTTAGCGGGAACTATAAATTGGCTTTAATAATCAAAAACCCCCTTTTTAGTTCGATTTGACCGCTTTTGGTTTGACTTTCTCAAACTAACTAGAGCCTATCTATGTCATACCAATAAATAAGGCATTCAGTGATGAGCAAGCATTTTGAAACTAATTCCATCCGAATCACCCCGTCGAAATCGAATCAAAAGGAGCATTCAGCTCCAATTTACCTTACTTCAAGCTTCACATTTGAATCTGCCGAAGAAGCAAGAGCTACCTTTTCTGAAGAGATTCAGGGCAATATTTATTCAAGATATGCCAACCCCAATTCCAGCGATCTAATTGAGAAAATCTGCGCTGCAGAAGGTACCGAAATGGGTATTGCTACAGCATCTGGAATGGCAGCCATGTTTGGAAGTATTGCTTCTTTATTACAACAGGGAGATCATGTCCTAGCATCAAGATCTTTGTTCGGGTCTACGCACCAATTGTTAACTCGAGTATTTCCTAAATGGGGCATCACCTCAACTTATGGGGATATTTCTGATATTGACAACTGGGAAAAGTTAGTGCAGCCTAACACCAAAATGCTTTTTATTGAGACTCCGTCCAACCCTGGACTGGAAATTATTGATTTGGAATGGGCGGGCAACTTCGCGAAGGCACATAATCTGATATTAGTAGTGGACAATTGTTTTGCTACTCCTTATTTACAACAACCCGCTAAATGGGGCGCACATATTGTCACCCATAGTGCCACGAAATATATTGATGGTCAGGGAAGAGTGCTTGGAGGCTTGATTCTTGGAACCGCAGAATTAATGAAGGAAGTGCAGTTTTTCACCAGACATACTGGGCCTGCTATTTCCCCATTTAATGCTTGGATCCTTTCCAAAAGTATGGAAACCCTGGGTGTGAGAATGGACAGACATTGCGAAAATGCATTAAAAACCGCCCAGTATTTTGAAGGGAATTCAGAATTAGAAAACGTCAAATATCCTTTCTTAAAATCACATCCCCAACATCATTTGGCCCTTAAACAAATGAAACATGGTGGAGGCATTATTACTTTGACCGTAAAAGGTGGAGAAGAGCGTGCAAGGAAATTTATTGATCATCTTCAAATGATTTCAATTACTGCCAATCTAGGGGATAGTAGAAGTATTATTACCCACCCGGCTTCTACTACCCATAGCAAATTATCGGTAGAAGAACGGGCAAGAGTCGGGATTTCTGATGGACTCGTAAGACTATCCGTAGGACTAGAACATGTGGATGATATTATTGAAGATGTAGAGAGAGCCTTGCACTTATCCAAATAAAAAATCAAAATGAAAACGCCCCCATAAGTATTATATGGGGGCGTTTTCTATTTCTACCAGGTTGTTTGTTTGAGTTTAGGAAAAGCCCTTATGACATCACTTAAACTTATTTGACCAATTAACACTCCATCTTTCAATACTGGAAATCTCCTGATTTTTAGTTCTAAAAACTTTTGTGCAGCATCAAAAAGCGATAATTCCTGACCTAAGGTAATCACATCAGTACTCATATGCTCTTTCACTTTTCCAGGGAATTTTGGAGTATTGGTGTACTTTCCTTTTATTATTTCTTTTAAACAATCCACCTCTGAAATTATACCAATCAAAGCACCTGATTCGTCCACAACAGGGGCACCAGAGATTTTTCTTTTAGTCAAAACATCCAATACTTTGTCAATAGTATCATCCGGATGAAAAGTGACCAAATTGGTACTCATATGATCTTTTACTAAAATTTGGGTTGCAGGAGATTTTTGGGCTCCACCATTCTTACTCCTTGGAAACTCTTTACCATAGATGAAATAATTTTAAGGTGAAAAATAATTTACTGAAAAATTAGCATTTATCAAAACAGAAATCACTGATTCTCATATATTCAATAAATTGAGAACATATTTACACTTAATACAAAATATTATTTCTTTTGATTTTTAAAAACCACAATAGGAGACCATGCCTCATTAGGCTGTTTATATAAATCATCAAATTCAAAAGCTCCTACCACCAAATCAAGGTCTCCATCGGCATCTAAATCTCCTTTAGTCATTGTAAGCCAATGTGAACCCTCTTCAATTACAGGTGAATAAGCTTGAAAATCCATCTTCCCATTCTGTTCAAAATAAAGTAGGTTTTGTTTAGGGCTTTGATTTTGATCTGGAAAAAATGAAAGCACAAAAATATCTTGATCCCCATCTTGATCAAAATCATCTACTTCAAGTCCACTAGCCCCATGCATGGGATAAAACCAAGAAGGTTCAAAATCTAAATCACCTTGGTTTAAAAAGATTCTCACGCCATGAAAGCTTTTTAAAACTTGAGATAAATCTGCGTTATCCCCATTGACCAAGATAAGATCCTTTTGGCCGTCTAGGTTAACATCCAGAAATTGAAAATCACTTGATCCGAATGCTGGATGAAATCTTAACAAGATCTTTTCTCTAAATTCTCCTTTCCCTTGATTTAAAAACGCAAAAAAACCTTCATTTGCCTGTGTCATTAAAGCAAGAATATCCAAGTCTCCATCACCATCCAAATCCTCAATGACTACCCTTCTAGCTCCTGGAAAATTTTTCAATACCTGTTTCTCCCAATGATCGCCTTTCGACAGATATAAACTTAGTTCCCCAACATGGTTTCCAAATTCGCTGACTATTTTATCCAATACCCCATCTCCATTAAAATCTGCATATTCCAGATTGACTGGTCTTTTGAGATTTTCCAAAACTGGCCTACTTTTCCAATCTTGTCCTGATTTATAAAATTCATTTACAACCCCAGAGGAATCATTAGAGGGATCCATTACCCCCATTGTCAACAATTCAAATGAATTGGAACGCTTATCCCAATGAATATCTATTGGAGCTGTATCTGTTCCTATAGAGTCCAAAATTTGAAAATTACGACTCGGATCTAGCACAAAAATCGATTTGAATCGATGTCCCAACCAAAGATTACCAGAACTAGGTTCTACCCTAAGAAGTGTAACCAAATCAGGATAAAAACCAGTGAATTTAGGTCGGACTATTTCGAAACCTGGAACTCCTAATTTGATTGAAGCCTTATCTGCTTGTGGGGATGGAGTATCTGGTGCATTGTCTAGATAATAAGTCTTGAGTTTTTTCCAATTATCCTTATTTATAAAAGGAATATCAGAATAAATCCCATCTGGCACATCCATATCAATGGGCATGATAGTACCAAAATCCTCTTCTAAATAAAGTCCCATCCTTTTCCTCATATCTGGCAGAACTTTTTCTTTCCAAGTAGATTTATCTAAAATCTGAGGTTCTGGCTTTAGATGACAAGTTGCACAATACGCATTAGCTAATTGCTCTCCATTCAAATTTAAATCTTCGGAAGCTAGCTGCTCAAGCGTAGGTGGAGGTTGTTTCCGCTCAGAAATCGGCTTGCAGAAAACCGCTCCTAGTAGAATAAGTGTATAAATGGCTATTAAACGGAAAGAATTCATAAAGATTCGATCGCATCTAAAAATTGGGATACAGTTTCTTGATCTACCCTTAAATCTTTTAGGAAAGCTGCTGGGTCATCAGAAAAAGAAACATCTGGATTGACATAGTTGTTTGGACTTTTTTCCAGATTTTACATGAAGCATGGATATCTGTTAAATGGCCTGTTTTAGATAAAACAGAGACATGTTCAGGCTTTGTTCCTCCTCCAGGCATGATGGAAATTTCTCCGTTTGCCTTATTAATTAACTCAAGAATCACATCCAACCCCTCAGTTACTGAGTTTTTACCACCTGAAGTAAGTATTCTTTGAAACCCCAAGCTCTTAATTACTTCAAGTGCTTCAAATTGATCTGACAATGCATCAAATGCCCTGTGGAAAGTACAAGGCTTACCTGAGGCAGTCCGGATTAAGGTTTCACAAGCAGCAACATTCACTCTCCCTTCATTGGTTAGAACCCCAAACACAAACCCATCAGCTCCCAACTCCCCAAGCAATTCAATATCCCTTTTCATAACCATTAGCTCCTTTTGAGTATAGGCAAAATTGCCTCCACTAGGCCTTATCATCACAAATACCGGGATATCCACTTCAGATTTTAGAAACTTAAGCATGCCCGCACTTGGTGTTTCTCCACCTTCTGGAAAATTAGAACATAATTCAAGCCTATTTACTCCATAAGTTGCTGCCTCCAAAGCTGCTTCTACACTAAATACGGGAGCTTCAAGTGTTATTTTCGCCATCTTAAAAATAGCTTTTTGAATCTATCAATGCATTGGAGCTTAAAGTACCTTGAGCGAAATTAAATCCTGGGTGAATTGCATAAGCTCCTACTTGTCCTTCTTTATTGATCGCTAAGAATCCGGCCTGAACATCTTTGATGTTTTTGCTTTTAGAAACAAGTCTTCTGACAGCCTCCTCACAAGCTTCTTGTGGAGTTCTACCTTGTCTCATCAACTCAACGATTAAGAAACTACCACATACTCTGATAATAGTTTCTCCAAGTCCGGTAGCCGTGGCAGCTCCAACCTCATTATCCACGTATAATCCGGCTCCGATAATTGGGCTATCACCCACTCTTCCGTGCATTTTATAGGCAAGACCACTTGTGGTACAGCTTCCAGCCATTTGACCATTTTTATCAATTCCAATCATCCCAATAGTATCATGGTTTTCAATATTGATCACCGGCTTGTATTTACTGGTTACCTTCCATTTTTCGTAGGCCTCTTTCGCTTTTGGACTAAGCTCCTCTTTTTCTATTGGAAATCCTTCTGAAATTGCTAGCTGTCTAGCCCCTTCACCTACGATCATGACATGTGGAGTCTTCTCCATAACCACCCTGGCTAATGAAATCGGGTGTTTCACCTGACGGACAAATGCCACTGACCCACAAGAACCATCTCCAGTCATGATAGAGGCATCCAAGGTAGTAATACCCTCTCTATCTGGTAATCCTTGCAGACCGACAGAAAGGTTATCCATATCTAATTCGGTATCCATTACCCCGGCTTCCACTGCATCTAGGATACTTCCTGTTTCTTTTAATTTTGAAATAGCAGCAGCATTGGCAGGTAAGCCATGATTCCAAGTTGATAATATCAATGGTTTTTCACCTATTAATTCCTTTTTGGAGGAATTGGCAAACGCACCAGAAATCCCTGGAACTAAAATAGCAGAACCCAAAATGGACTTCTTAATAAACTTTCTTCTTTCAGACATAAAACTTAATTTCGAATGAGGCTTCAAATTATCAAAATTGCCTTTAAAAATGTGAACCTTCTGTCAATTCATTGCTAAACCCCCTCAAAATGAGACCATATATTTTAAAAGAAGCAAGTTGGAAAAATTTAAAATCCGAACGATTTGAACTAGCTGTACTTCCATGGGGAGCTACCGAAGCTCATAATTATCACTTGCCTTATGGTACAGACATTTACGAGGCCGATGGAGTCGCTGAGGAAAGCGGAAGAAAAGCATGGGAAAAAGGAGCCAAGGTAATGGTTTTACCTACCATCCCTTTCGGAGTGAATACTGGTCAGTCTGACATCTATTTAGACATGAATCTTAATCCCAGTACTCAACTTGCCATTTTAAGAGATTTGATCACGGTTCTAGACAGGCAGGGAGTGAAAAAGCTCTTGATCGTAAATAGTCATGGGGGCAATGATTTTAAAACAATGCTTAGAGAATTAGGACTTAGTTTTCCCGAAATGCTATTATTCACTTGCAATTGGTTTCAAGCATTGGATAAAACCAAATATTTTGAAGAAAAGGGAGATCACGCTGATGAAATGGAAACTTCCTTGATCATGCACCTTCAACCTCATTTAGTTTCTCCTCTAAATGAGGCAGGTAATGGAGCGGAAAAAAATCAGTAATTTCCGGATTGAGAGAAAAATGGGCTTGGGCCGAACGGAAATGGTCTGAAGTTACAGAGGATACTGGAATTGGAAATCCAAAAAAAGCCTCCCCAGAAAAAGGAAGGCTTTATTTCGAGGATGTCACCAATAAAGTAGCTGAATTAATCGTGGAAATCTGCGAGGTTGAACCTGGTAAACTTTACAAATAATCTTTAATTCAGGGAGTTAAGATCAATTATTTCCATTTCCCCTTTGTAATCAATCGTCTTAATTCCCTTTGTTCCATTTGGAATTGCTATTTCACGAGTAGATTGAGAAAGAAAACCGGAACCAAAAGTCGTTTCTATTCTTTGAGTCTTTCCATTTTCTAGTTCTAATAATACTGCCATGACCCCTAATCCAGGACTAAAACTTTTCCCTTTTGGACTTTGGGTTTGAAATACTTTTAAATCACTTCTATTCTGTGAAGCAACAAGTAGAGGCAAACCTTGGGCGGAAGATATTTTCACTAAAGCTTTTCCATCTCCAGGTACCAAAAACCCGCTTTCCAATACTTTCATTGGCTCAAAATCACCCTGTCCATTTCCCTTAAGAATTAAGCCTATATGGGCATCAAGTTTTCCGATAAAAATTTCATTTCCATAATCACTACCAATTAATGCAACATCCAAATTTCCATCTTGATCAAAGTCTTCAGAAACAACTCCGTTTATAGGGCCTACCTGAGCAATCCTAGGCAATGCTTTTAACTTAAACTGTCCGTTTCCTAAGTTTTCAACATAGGCCGAGTTATCATAATTACCAGTTAAGATCAACGCTCCTTCTTTCTCTTCGGGAGTAAATAGATCTTCTTCTGTACTTAAAGCATAGGTTTTGTAACGCTCGTATTTCTTTCTAAACAGGGTGCTTTGACCATATAAATCTCCCCAGAAATGACTTGGATAAGATTTATAATTGCCTTCTCTATCTTTATAGTAAGCAAAAGTTACGGGGTCAACACTTCCATTTTTATCAAAGTCTTTTGCATAGACTTTAACAGGCATCTCTGCACTCGGGTGATGAGGGTTATTTGCACCCAAATTGCCCACAATAAAATCTGTATCTCCATCTTGATCAAAATCTCCGGTAGATATGGAGTTCCACCAACCTAAATAGTTCTCTAATCCCGAACTTTCCAATTTGGTAAACCCTCCATTAGTATTTTTAAATATGGTGATCGCCATTAATTCTCCAACTACCACCAAGTCTACTTGACCATCTGAATCAATATCGGACCAAACTGCATCCGTCACCATACCGATTTCTTTTAGACCAGGCGCTAAATTTTCGGTCACATCTTCCAAGCTTCCATTGATATTTTTTAGAAGAAAACTCTTTTCCGGCATGGGATATTGGGAAACTGGAGCTCTTCCACCTACAAACAAATCCAAGAATCCATCTCCATCGAAATCAGCAGCCCTGACAGTGGATCCACTGGCTTTTACAGAAGAAAAATTCTTATCAAGAGTAAATCTACCACGCCCATCATTTAGATATAATCGATCCGTATATTCCGCGGATTCAGGCAAAAACTCATTACTTCCACTTACTAAATACAAATCCAAATCTGAATCGTTGTCGATGTCAACCAGCAACATTCCCATTTCTTCAAAGACTGGATTTTCTCCCTTCAAAATATCCACTTCTTCAAACTCACCACTTTGATTTTGGAAATAAGCCTTTGGAAAATAACCGCTTGAAGATCCAACCAACAAATCTTCCATTCCATCTCCATTGATATCTCCCACTGCCAAGCTAGGACCATATTGTGTCAGTTTATGAGGAATGGTCCGCTGAATATAAAAATCTACTTTATCCTCCTCTTGGTGCCTATAGTTTATCCCTAATGACGCTGAAACCTCAGAAAATAAAGTTGGTCCAGCATGATAGTCCAGAATTGCCCTATTTGCTTTCCCATTGGAAGCATTCTTATAATCCAACGTCATAACCTGATTTCCGGATACATTGGAATGAGATTCAACTTTACCGTCAGGCCAAATGATAGTTAACTTTTCTACCTCAGGATTAGCCCCAAGACCAAAATGCAAAATTGGATCAATGGAGGACATATATCCTCTTACAACTTGTTGTTCTTGGTATAAGGTAGTCCCGTCTTTCAGTTTTAGCGTTAATTTAGCCCCTAATCCTTGAGGATTCGCAACAGCTCCATTTAATTGAATCCGTAGGTAATTCCCTTTTTCCTTTTCTTCTGAAAGTCTATTTTCAAAAACAAAGGCTGGATCATTGATATTATTAACCACATAATCCAGATCCCCGTCCAAATCAAAATCAACTAAGGCAGCACCGTTTGAAAATGAAGGTTTACTCAAACCCCATTCAGCTCCTGTGTCTTCAAATTCCAAATCGCCCACATTTCTAAAAGCATAATTGGGAATTTTGACAATGGGAATGGAATCCAATAATTGCCTCGTTGTAGCAATACTTCCTACATCTGCACGATAATTTGCAAAATCCTTATCAGTAATATCTCTTGGAAATCCATTGGTGACGAGCAGATCTCTCATCCCATCGTTATCCACATCACCGAACAAAGGCGCCCAACTCCAGTCTGTCTGATATACTCCAGCCATCATTCCAATTTCACTAAAAGGCATGTCGGGTCCATTATTCATATGTAACATATTTCTTACATACTGGTATTCGTAACCCCATTGCTCGTTGTTGATGTAAGTCTGATATACATTATTTCCGATGGTAGTTTTCTTTCTATAATTCCCCTCCCCCAACATGTCTAAAGTGAAAATATCAGGCAATCCATCATTATTAAAATCAGCGATATCTGAACCCATGGAGAATTGACTTTGATGTCTTAAAGCCTGGCTGATTTTATTTGAAAATGTACCATCTTGGTTATTGATATAGAGAATGTCATTAGTGACGTAGTCATTACTAACATGTATATCGGGCCATCCATCATTGTTGATATCAGCAATCAACAACCCTAAACCAAAGCCTTCAATAGTGATCCCTACTTCTAGCGTTACATTGGTAAACGTCCCATCGCCATTATTCCTATAGAATGCATCATTATTAATAGCACTTCCATCTACAATTTTCTCTTTATAATTACTTGGGGTAACTCTGCTTTGCTCATTGTTGAGAACATACAAATCCAAATCACCATCTAGATCATAATCAATAAAAGCTGCCCCCATTCCATTACCACTATCAGCAATCCCATATTGGGAAGCCATTTCCTTGAAGACTACATTTCCGTTCGCATCAACTCCTTGATTTACATAAAGTAAATTATTGCGTTCTCCTTCACCTTTCATCATGGCAGCGGCCACATAAAGATCCATTAAGCCATCTTGATTGATATCTACAGCAGTAGTACCGGTACACCACCTGTTAGCAGCTTCAATGCCTGCCTCAGAAGAAACGTCTTTAAATTTAAACCCTCCTTGATTTAAAAAAAGCTTATTAGTCACTTGATTTCCAGTAAAAAAAACATCTGGATATCCATTATTATCAAAATCTGCAATGGCTAATCCTCCACCATTAAATATGTATTCATCGGTAAGAATGTTAAAGGAGTCTGTTTCTACAATATTGTTTGCAAAGTCTATTCCAGTAGATTCCGGAGACTTTAATTCAAATAAACTTGACTCTTTTTGACAGGAGCTTACCAAGATTAGTAAGGCTCCCAAAAAGAGAAAATACTGGGATTTCATAATGGATAAAATTGGGTGTGATTGGCCTCAAATTAGCATTTTTGGTAGATATGAGAAAAAATAAAAGTGATTATGTAGTTAAAAAAACAAAAAGAGAAGGCCAAAGACCTTCTCTTTTTAATTATTTCCAAATCTAGGTTTAGAAACCTGGATTTTGTATCAAAATATCAGATCCAACCAAATCTATTTGATCTTGTGGAATTGGAACATACTTGAATTTTTCAGAATAGGATGCACCACCCAAAGCAGCAGCTAATAGCTTCCCATCCAAAGCGAAGTAGAAATCAAGTTCTTCTTTCGCAATATTCCATCTTACAAGATCATAGAATCTATGACCTTCCATTCCAAGTTCAAGCATTCTTTCCATTCTAACCGCTCTTCTAGCTAGATCAGCATCAGACCATGGAGAATCATAAGTGCTAATCTGATAGTTAGCTGCCATATCTCCATTTTCTCTCATAAGCTTAGAATTAATTGCTCTAGTTCTTACTCTATTTACATATTCACGAGCTTTCTCTAATCCACCAGTTTCTATCTCAGCTTCAGCAGCCATCAATAGAACATCAGCAAATCGAATGATCATGAAGTTGATACCAGTATAACCTGGAGTCCAAGAACTATTATCTTGATAAGATCCTTCTTCAGCTTTTTGGTAAACATACTTCTTAGGAGAATATGGTCCACCGTTTGGTTGATTTCTGATCCAAGCAGCACCTGGATGATCTTGCCAATCAAGATAAGGAATACCTCTTCTACCTACTGTATGATCCAATCTTGGATCAAGAGGACCTGCATCTGGAGTGAATGGGTCAGCTGATACCAATCCCATATCGTTTTTAACCTGATTAGCAGGATCATTGTATGTTTTATTTAGCAAAGGCAAACCATTGCTTGTTCTAAATGCATTTACGAAAGTAAAGCTTGGCTGGAAGAATCCACAACAGTTACCTGGACCAGAAGGACCAGTATTGTAAGGGAAGTTCAAGTCAAACTCAGGGTTTGCATTCAATACAGAACCAGTACCAGCAGCTGCTTGATAAGCCCAAACAGACTCTTGGTGGTTATCATTTGCACCTCTGAACATATCGTCATAATAATCTACTAGACCATACTTCAAACCATTACTTGTAACACCATTCGCGATAACATCATCAAACATAGTCTTAGCAGCACCGAACTTACCTTGGTAAAGAAGAATCTTACCCATGTATGCTTTTGCTGCCCAAGAGTTTACTCTACCTACTTGAGATTGAGTTGCAGGAAGGTTATCTATTGCATACTGCATATCAGCTTCAATAAATGGCCATAAATCCTGATTATTACTAATTTCTTCAAGACCACTACCATAATCTACTGTCTCGTCAACATAAGGAGTATTGTTATAATCCCTTTTCAACTCAAAGTAAAAATGTGCTCTTAAGAAACGAGCCTGAGAAGATATTCTAATTTTATCTGCATCAGTCACATCTTCTTGCGCACTTTCAAGAAGTCTCAAAACGTTATTTGCTCGGGCAATACCCTCGTAACAAACGTTCCATTTAGAACCCATATCACCACCAGCAGCATTATTTTCGAATCGCTGGATAGGGTTGATTGTGGTAAAGTCACCAGGGTCAGTACCCTTATTAGCTTCACCACCTCTAATACTTCCCCAAACCCAATTGGATGGAGAACCTAATCTATTACCCCGACCATTGACTTGAGAATAAGCAGCTATCAAAGAGGCATCAATACCTCCAAGTGATGTCAACTGCGCTTCTGCAAGTAAACCTGTCGGCGGCACATCTAGAAAATCATCGCTACAGCTAACTGCCACCATCATGACTGCTGAGGACAAAAGTGCTCCGATTTTTAATTTATAATTCTTCATTTTTTTTAATCAATTATATTGTCTATAACTCGATTCTGATTCTTTTGTTCTCTTAGAAGCTAAGATTGATACCAAAAGTATAACCACGTGTAACTGGGTAGTTACCAACGTCAATACCGAAGCTCAAATCCGCATCTCCACCTACAGCTGGATCAATCCTGAATATCCAGAGATAGTAAATAAGTTGTTTGCAGATGCAAAAACTCTAACTCTTTCCATTCTCCATCTTTCCAATAAAGAAGCTGGAAGCGTATAACCTAAGCTTACGTTTTGTAATCTCAAGTAAGAACCGTCTTCCACATAGAATGAATTCTCAACATTCGATGTAGAGAAGTTTGAAGTCTTTTCTACAACAGGAATTTCAGCATCCAAATTCTCAGGAGTCCAAGCATCTTTCAAACGCTCAGAAATTGCAGCTCCTCAAATGTTTGGAAGAAATCTGTAAACCACTTAGACTGGTTCCAAATCTCATTACCAATAGAAGTATAGAAATATGCAGAAAGGTCAAGCCCTTTATAACCTACAGTGAAGTTTAAACCGCCTGTAAAATCAGGCACAGGATTACCTAATACAACACGATCCTCAGGAGTAATTGTACCATCTCCATTTGCATCTCTAAACTTGAATCGACCTGGTGCAGCTCCATCTTGAGTAGCATGATTTGCTACATCTTCTGCATTTCTAAATAAACCTTCCACATCATATCCAAAGAATGTAGACAATGGCTCACCCACCTGGTTTCGAATAGGACGAATACCTCTATAGGCTGGGTTTACGGAAGTAATGATTTCCAATCCTGGAGCTAGAGAAACAATCTCGTTTTTCAACGTACTTCCTGTTACTGTCAACTCATATGTAAACTCACTAGAGAGGTTACCTCTGGTAGACACAAATAAATCCAAACCTCTGTTCAACATCTGACCGATGTTTACAGCTGGAGGAGCAGCATTAGATCCTGCAGTCAATGGGATAGGAACAGTAAAGAGCAAGTCTTTGGTATCCTTTTTCCACCAATCAAAAATCACGTCTAAACGACCATTGAAGAATGTACCGTCAAAACCAATGTTTTGAGTTACAGCAGTCTCCCACTGTGCATTAGGGTTACCAATTCTAGTTCTTCTAAAGCCAATCAGAGCAGAACTGTTAGAACCTGTGATATCATATGAAGATGCACCAACAGTACCTCCGAATAGAGAGTATTGGTTATTAGGGTCTACGTTATTGGAGTTACCCATTTGACCCCAACCACCTCTGATCTTCAAGTCATCAATCCAAGTAGCACTCTGAAGGAATGGTTCGGAAGATAATCTCCATGCAGCAGAGAATGCTGGGAACACACCATATCTTGAGTTAGAACCAAATCTTGAAGAACCATCTCGTCTAACTACCGCACTTACTAAGTACTTGTCATTGAAGGTATAATTCACTCTACCGAAGTAAGAGTTAAAGTTTACACCTTTAAATAAATTCGAGTTAACCTGTCTTGAAGAAACTGGAAGGTTTGAAATATTAATGAAGTCAGGATCTCTTGAGAAAGGATTCTGTCCACTTGCACTCATGTTTCTACCAGCACCGGTATTTAACGCTTCTTGACCAGCAATCACATCAAATGCATGCTTTCCAAATGTATGTTTCCAAGATAGCGTGTTTGTGAAAGTCCATCCGAATACGAAACCTGCACCTTCATTGTATCCAAAAGCAGAGTTGTTTTCAGAGTTTTCATATTGTAGTCTTGAATAACCCCAGAAATAATAGTTGTTATACTGACCACCCATAGATGTTCTGAAAGTCAAATCATCAAGAATATCATATTCTGCATAAACGTTACCGAAGATATTGGCATTGAAGTTTCTATTGTCTTTCTGACCATCTCTGTTAGCTACAGGGTTTCTTGGGTTATTAAAACCTCTTGCTGCAGTACCACCATATCCACCAAATTCATCATAAACTGGGATAATGGAAGGCATTCTGAAGGCCTGAAGAATATCATTTTCATCATCAGAAACACCTCTACCGCCTGTTCCACCTTGCTGGCCTAACACCTGACGATAAGTAGCCTGGAAGTTCTCACCAATTCTGAATTTTTTGGTCACATCAAATTCAGAGTTAGCTCTTAGGGAATATCTCTTGAAACTATTACCGATCATGATACCAGCTTGATCTTGGTAACCGAAACCGATGTAGAATCTTGAAGTCTCAGAACCACCATTCAAACCAATGGAATGCCTGTTCAATGGAGCATTTCTAGTCAAAGCATCATACCAATCAGTACCCTCACCAGTAGCAGCTCTCACCACTTGGTAAACTGGGCCTTTAGTAGGATCAATGTTATACTTCGCTCTTTCTTCTTCTAATTGAGCATCAGTAAAAGGTCCAGGAACACCTGAAGCTCCTCCTACATTAATATAGTATGGCAATACTGGAGAAGTACCAGATCCAAATTGAGGATGCCCATAAGCTGGATCTCTTCCATCAATGATTGCTTGGTTCGTTTCAGCCAACCAAGTGTATTCTGCGAAATCTTGAGGATTCATCATATCCAATCCTTTGCCTGGTGTAGTAACACCGAACATACCGTTGTAATCAACTCGGATTTTCTGATTTCCTCTTCTTCCTCTTTTAGTAGTATAAATAATTACACCGTTTGCAGCACGCGCACCATAAATGGAAGCAGCAGCAGCATCTTTCAATACAGTAGTTGAAGCAATGTCATCTGGATTCAAGAAGTCGGTAGAACCTACAGGAACTCCATCCACTACATAAAGTGGCTCATTACCACCAAATGCTCCAAAACCTCTAACACGAATAATGGAAGAAGTACCTGGCTGACCATTTGTAATTACTGTAACACCAGAAACACGACCCTGAAGAGTCTGTTCTACGTTACCTGTTGGAATTATTGTCAAATCTTTAGGATCCACTGTGGCAATCGCACCAGTGGTTTCTCTTCTGCTGTCAATTGTATAACCAGTTACTACAAGTTCAGAAAGTGTAGTTTCATCTGGATTTAATTTGACATCAATAATACTTCTATTGCCTACTACCTGCTCTACTGAAGCGTAACCAATAAAAGAAAAGACCAATACAGCTTGATCATTAGGGACATTGAGGGAGAATTTCCCGTCAATATCAGTGGCAGTACCTGTAGTGGTTCCCTTCACAAGAACTGAAACTCCTGGAAGTCCTACATCATACTCGTCCAACACTGTTCCAGTCACGGTTTTTTGTGCAAATGTTGCCGCACTGGAAAGAACTAAGAGCAAAAATAAGGCGCTTAGACTTTTGTAAACATTTTTCATAAACATAGATAGATTGGGTAACAAGATTAATTGTAAATACTTGTTTTCAATTGTTAATGCAATCGATTGCGAAAGCTCGCAAATTAACAGCAACTGGCACTGAATTAAGTCAGCATTTTTAAATGGTTGCTATACCGTGGTAAGAATACCTGCAAAAGGGTTTTACCCTATTAGGTTTGAGGGCATCGGTTGATGCTGGGATGAGATACTAGTTGTAGGAAAGATATATCATTGGCAATTGTTTTGGGTTTTACTGTTTCACTTGATCGTCAATGTTAAAGATTCTAAAACAAAATTCAAATCCAAAAGCGAAAAATAAAATTTGGCTTAGACATTATTAATCAAAAAAAAGAGTCGAAAATGATGATAAAATTAATATTATCTCAAAAATTTAGATATAACTATTTTTTCTAATTGAAAAATTAGCGATTTTTCAAAAATCCTATCTTCCATTAGGAAAATGTAATTTCAATTAATTTTAAAAACGCTACTTAAATATTTCAAAAAAGGCCTGAGTTTGTCTTAATTCTTCGAATTCTGGATCTATTAAAGCTTTTTGATAAAGCACCTCACTTTTGTCTATAGCTTGCTTTAAATGGATTAAAGCTACTTCATCCTGCCCACTGACCACTGCTAATAATGCAAGCCCATAATACCCATATCCAAATGACCGTCCTGCTGTGACCGACTCCTCAAAAGATATACTAGCATTTGCATAATCCCCACTCAAGAAAAAGCCAATCCTTTATTAAAAAAATCCTGCGGAGAGGAATATTGATATTGAAAACGCAAAGTAGCCAACTTATAATCCCCTCGGATAATATCTATGGATCCCCTAAGACTTTCATTTAATCTAATAAAGTCTTCGTTTTTGGTAAGCACTGACGCATCTGACAGTTTTTTATAGGCTTCTTCCACCCTACCTTGAAGAACCAAAATCTGACCTTGATTATGTAAAACGTAAGGATTATTTTCAATTCGGATAGCTTGATCGAGGAGACGGTTAGCCTCTTCCCATAAATAGCTCTTTTTCTTTGGATCCAAGGTACGCTGTGCCTGCCTCATTTTTACCACTGCCAAATTGTTATAAGGCAAAGCAGAGCGAAACAATTCCGTCATTTTACTATAAATCTCTTCCTTATCTTCCAACCTAGGAGAAGACTCTCCTGCTATGGCCCAATCTGCTGGACTTAATCCTGAATTTAACCCTGAGCTTTCCAATGCAGCTCTCAGTTGTGCAGCCTGCTGTTGATCAAGCCCGGCAAGCGGTTTGGCCTGGATTTCCACTTTAGTAGCTCGAAGCTTTGGAAAAAGATCGTTAGAAACTTCTCTAAACCCATTAATTTTTCTCAAATCACTAGCTTGAGTTTGATAATCTTGCCCATTCAAAAGAACCGAATAAAACTGATCCTTACGTTGAGTGGACAATTTCTCATAATCACGCAGCAATAGCCTAAAATCAAACCAGTCATTCCACCGAGAACTGATATCTAGTAGGCTATCCGATATTCGAATATTAGATTTTTTTAAATAATCCAAGGTAGCTTCTGCACGATCCATCCCCAGTTTACTGCTTTTCCCTTCGCTATTTTCGGGACATTGAGTACCCGTAATCTTTATCCCTGAAATAGATGGGTATAGTAATATGAAATTCTTGAGACTATCTAAAGTAGCCTTGTTTTGATTCGTTTCTATTACTTTGGAAGATCCTGCAGAAAAATAAAAAGAAAAATCTGAGTACCGTGATAAGTCTTTATCCAAACTTCCTGTAGGGATATACAATCCAACTTGTGGAATCGGTTCATCAGGTCTTACTTCCCCAACTTTTACTAAAAGAGGAGTTGTAATCACTCCTTTTGCCAAAATTTTCTTTTCGCTGGGACTAGTTAGATCTTTCCCTTGATAAAATAAAGCCTCCAACACCGCACCTTCCATCCAAGGTTGGTATTGAATGGTGAAATTGTGTTCATAGGTATATTTCCCTAATTCCTTTTGAAGCTCAAGCTCACCCAAATTAATTCGTTGATTGATCCCCTAAACTCAATTTCAACTCTCGGATTCTTTGGACTTAAGGCTGAAATGATAGGAATTTCACCTTTAATATTGAAGTTTAGAGAATCTCTTTGATAGATTAATTTAGAAGGAGTAATTTCAGAATTCTCTAAAAAATTACTTTCAGGCACTATTCTTGACCCACACGCTGCAAGTAAAAAAGTTGTGATAAATAAAGTTATTGTTTTCAAAAACAATCGATTAAACATTTTGCTTTATAGTTTGGATCAACATTTTTCATAAATTTAAATTACTAAACCGCTACAAGACCATGGAAAAGATAAAATTATTCTTTGAAGAAAGGGCTTTTGGAGTTTGTTCCAGATTAGGTGAGAAGTTAAACTTCCCTATCGACAGCATTCGTTTATTTTTTATTTATACCTCCTTCATCACGATGGGGTCACCAGTCATCATTTATGTCAGTATGGCAATGATGATGAAAATCCGGAAATACTTCAGAAAAAGTAATAACCCAATTTTGTTTGACTAAAGAGACTGGAAAGTCTTTTTCTTCAAAATCCCGGTACTCAATATCAAGAATCTAACTGGCCCTTTTCCAGGAACTGATTTCTCTTTATTTACTTTCACAATTTGATCCTCAGAAATGTTTCTATGAATTAGAAACTCTTTATACCCTTTCCAAATCGCTCGAGCATTTGCCTTTTCACCCTTTAAGAAAAATGAAATCGCAGCCATCATCTCCAGACAAAATTTTGTCAGAAAAATCAAGCCAAAATTCAACCATCCTTCATTCTTAAAAATCATAGAAAGACTATTTCTGATATTAAGAAATAATTTTTGGGATTAGTTCTTGCCAATGTGGCACCTCCTACATGATATACTTTGGTTTTTCCATCATATCCGATTTTCCAACCTTGATTCCTCATTCTCCAGCAAAGGTCAATTTCTTCCATGTGAGCAAAGAAATGCGCATCAAAACCGTTCATCTGATGAAATGCCTCCGCATTAACAAGCATGCAGGCACCTGATGCCCAATCAACATCTATAAAATCATCGTATTGTCCTTCATCCATTTCAATGTGTTCCCAAATCCTTCCTCTGCAATATGGGTAAGCTAGAGCATCAATGAACCCTCCTCCTGCACCGGCATAATCAAAATAATCACGGTTTTGAAAAGAAAGAATTTTAGGTTGTATGGCAGCATATCCAGATTTTGAGTCAGCAGATGATACCAAGTCCAAATCCCATTCCGGTGTCACTTCCACATCTGAATTGAGCAGAATATAGTATTTGTATTTCCCTCTTAATTCTTCTAAACCCCAATTATATCCCCCTGCATATCCAAAGTTTGCTTTCAATGGAATTAAATTGACTTGAGGAAAATCTCTAAATAAAAGGGTGGTTGACTGGTCAGTACTCGAATTATCAATTACCCAAACATCCGATTGGCTGTATTCTACTACAGAAGGAAGAAATTTTTGAAGCATTTCCTCCCCATTGTAATTGAGAATGACTACTGCACAGGATTTCATTTTGAGTTAATTATAATTTCACCATGTCAAATGGAATCTCGCAAGATTTGACTTTTAGAACTTTTTTGAATTTCTACTTGCTTGATTTTATCCAAACATACCGCCTAGGTCCATTCCCGGAATATTGGGGATTACACCATCCGTGGCAGATTTCATAGCGGCTTTAATCTTTACCTCAATGGCATCCATAGCGATATTGGTTGCTGCTACCACTAAGTCACTCAGCATTTCTTTATCGTTTGGTGTCAATAAAGATTCATCAATATCGATTTTCAGGACTTTACGATTTCCATTGACCGTAACCTTTACCAATCCAGCACCAGATTCTCCTTCTGCTGTCAGGTGAACTAATTTTTCCTGCGCATCTTTAATTTTCGACTGGGCTTCCTTGATCTTGCCCATCATCCCCATGATATCAAACATATTTTTTTCTTTATTTCTACTATAAGTTTTATTTCAATTGAAATTTCAGTATTCCTGGATTTATCAGATATCAACGATTTAAATCAATTATAAAACGATAATAACCATTTGTAAATTAAAGTTTCTTCCTTTTTAAAAAACATGTAACTTTTATAAAGGTTTTTTAGTCTATATACTATCTAATCTTAACCTGCATGAAACCAATAGAATCCATTGAAAAAGAGCACATTGCACACCTCTTTTTCAGCAAAAAAGAAGTTCTTCCTGATCCTGATTTACAGAAGTTGAGACTATCTAAACTATTCAGATCTCAGACGCTAGGAAACCTGCTTCAAACAAAAGTATATCTTACGTTTGAAGCAGCTGACGGAAACATTTATCAAACCCACACCACCGTTTGGGCCGTTGGAAATGATTACATTTCTTTAAAAGGTGGGCTAACGATTCCGGTCTCTTCTATTTTGGAAGTAGATTAATTCTTTTTAAGAAAAGAAATCACTTCTTCTACTTTTAAATTTTCCTGATTCCCTGTTTCCAAGTTCTTCAGAGCAAGGGTTTCAGTAGCTATCTCATTATCCCCACAAATCCCTACAAAAGGGATTCCTTTTTTATTTGCAAAATCAAACTGCTTCTTAGCTTTTACTAGATCTGGATAAATCTCTGCTTTGATACCAGCATTTCGGAATTGAGTCAATACATTCAAGGCATAACGAAATCCTTTTTGGTCAAAGTGGGTCAACAACAGAGTGGTTCCTTTTAAGCTTTCCTCTGGAAACAAATCCAACTCTTCCAACACATCATAAAGTCTATCCACACCAAATGAGAATCCCACTCCAGATACACCGGAAAGGCCAAATACTCCTGTCAAATTATCGTATCGACCACCGCCACTTACGGAGCCTATTGAAACTCCATTCACTTTTACTTCAAAAATAGCTCCCGTATAATAGGACAAACCTCTAGCTAGCATGATATCAAAATCCACATGCTCTAAATTCGCCCCCATCTGATCAAGAATATCAAGCATTTCCTCTAATTCAGATACACCCTTCAACCCCACTTCACTAGACGCCAAGAAATCCTTTAAAAAGGCAATTTTCCCTTTTAGGTCCGTTTCCAACTGAACTAGAGGCTCCAATTTATCTACAGATTGGGAAGCAAACCCTCGTTCACCTAGTTCCTCTTTTACTTTTTGCCAACCTATTTTATCTAATTTATCAATCGCCACACATAGAGACCCTTCTTTGCCTGACTCCCCGATGGCTTCGGAAATCCCTGTCAAAATTTTCCGATTATTGACTTTAATATCATAATTGGAAAGTCCAAGCTTAGCAAAGACATTACGAATCATTAAAATAATCTCAGCTTCACAAACTAAGCTATCCGTACCCACCACATCTGCATCACATTGGTAAAACTCTCTATACCTCCCCTTTTGTGGTCGGTCAGCTCTCCAAACCGGCTGGATCTGAAATCTTTTAAAAGGAAAAGTCAGTTCATTTCTGTTCATCACCACGAATCGCGCAAAAGGAACCGTTAAATCATATCGTAGTCCCTTTTCTGCCACCTTTGGTAAAGTGGCAGCTGCTCCTGAAGCAATGTCCTCTGTATGTACTTTTTTAAGAAAATCACCGCTATTTAAAATCTTGAAAAGCAACTGATCTCCTTCGTCCCCATATTTCCCTGTCAGGGTACTCAGATTCTCCATGGCTGGAGTCTCGATCTGTTGGTATCCAAATAGCTGAAAAGTGTCTTTGATCGTATTTAGAATAAAATTTCTCCGAGCCATTTGGATTGGCCCAAAATCTCTTGTTCCTTTTGGAAGACTAGGTTTTTGCATGCTTAATCTGGTGATTTAGACTTCAAATTTATTTAAAAAATGGGAAACAGCCCCCTTAATTGAAATCAATTAGAATTTATTTCAGGAATATACTAGGCTAAAAAGATTTGTTTTCTTAATTTTGCGCTTCGTTTCGGAATAAAAACATATAAAAATATACGACCATGGCAGTTACTACATTAAAGAGAAAGTTGAAAAGAAAAAGATTGTCTCAAAATACTCGCGTAATTAAAATCAAGCAACTGAGCGCTAAGCCAGTAATCAAGAACGTGGACGTTGAAGAATTGAAAAAGTCTTTTGAAAAATAATTGACCTTTACCATAAGGCGAAAAGGCGATCTGACGATCGCCTTTTTTATTTTCCTCTTTTTCCTAATTCCACCACTTTTAGATCTTTCACTTTCCCTTGCTCCAGTTCAAAGAGCAGCATGGTACGCATATGATGAAACCCTTGTTGACCGATTGCCCCAGGGTTCATATACAGACAGTTTACAGTAGGATCAAACTCCACCTTACAAATATGAGAATGCCCACAAATAAAAATCTGGGGATGGTATTCCTTAATTCTTGATTTTACTCCTTTCGCATATCGAGGAGGTTTCCCCCAATGTGAGTCATCAGAACAGGTACTCCCTCGGTCTCCCAGAATTGCCATTCTGGATAGCTTTGTTGAATTTCCATAGCATCAATATTCCCAAAAACGGCCCTAATAAGCTTTCCTTTAGGAAGGGACTCCATTACTTTAGGATCTCCAATATCCCCAGCATGCCAAATCTCATCTACTTCTTGTAAATAGGTAAGGGTTTTGTGATCAATAAAGCTGTGTGAATCAGAAATGAGTGCAATCTTAGTGGACATTTATAAATAAAGGACTTAAATTCCTTTCAATTTGGCCCGCAAAAAGTTCACTTCAAACAATTCACCCATGAAAACTTATCTAAAAACTTTCTTTGTTTTCCTCTTAATGTCGATCCTCGTTGCCTGTTCAACTGAATCCACAGACGAACCGATCAAGGACATTTCTGTCAATGAATTTGAAGAGCTGTTATCCCAAAATTCGCAACCGGTTATTTTAGATGTCAGAACGCCAGAGGAGTATGCTGAAGGCCATATAGATGGAGCCATGCTTACCAACTTTTGGGAGATGATTTTCAAAAACAAATAGAAAATCTAGACAAAAATAAATCTTATGTTGTCTATTGTAAATCGGGTATCCGGCAAGCAAAGGCCGCAACATACATGAAAGAATCTGGTTTTAAGCATGTCTATTTATTGGAAGGTGGAATCGACAACTGGATGAAAGAAGGCAAACCAACAAAAAAATGAGTGAAATTAAATCGGTTAATCCATACACTGGAGAATTATTAAAAAGCTACCCCTCTTTAAATGAACCTGAAATTCGGGAAAAATTAGAATTGTCTGATCAAACCTACAATAATTGGAAAAACACATCTTTTTCTGAACGTGCTGAACTTATGGCAAATGCAGGGAAACAGCTACTAAAGGAAAAACAGAAATATGCCAACATCATTTCTTTGGAAATGGGTAAAGTAATCAAAGAATCCGTAGCCGAAGTGGAAAAATGCGCTTGGGTCTGTGAGTATTATTCCAAAAACGCATCTGAATTCCTTCAAGATGAACCCATCGATTTACCAGATGGAAAGAAAGCAAAACTTAGTCATGAACCCATAGGGGCTGTATTAGCAATAATGCCTTGGAATTTCCCTTTTTGGCAGGTTTTTCGTTTTGCTGCCCCCACTTTGATGGCAGGAAATACCGGACTCTTAAAGCATGCATCCAATGTTCCGCAATGTTCTTTGGCAATTGAGGAGGTATTCGAACGAGCAGGATTCCCAAATGGTGTTTTCCAAAGTTTATTGATTGACTCAAAAGCCACAACTCAAGTAATTTCCAATCCAATCATCAAAGCGGTCACACTTACAGGAAGCGAAAAAGCAGGTGCTAGTGTAGCATCTGAAGCAGCTAAAAAAATCAAGAAAGCCGTTTTGGAACTTGGAGGAAGCGACCCTTTCATTGTATTAAAAGACGCGGACATTTCCTTAGCTGCTGAAACTGCCGTCAAAGCCAGAATGATCAATAATGGCCAAAGTTGTATTGCTGCCAAACGGTTTATTATAGCGCAAGATGTCTATTCCAAATTCGTAGAACTTTTCTCCGCCAAATTAAAAGAACTGGTTCCAGGCGATCCTTTGGATGAAAAATCAGATTATGCATGTATGGCTAGAGCCGATTTAGCATCAGAGTTGTATGATCAAGTGAAAACGAGTGTAGAAAAAGGAGCGAAAGTGCTAGTGGGGGAATAAAACCCGAAGAAGGGAAAGCATTATTCACACCAACCATTTTAACGGATATTCCTTCAAATTCTCCAGCCTACTCGGAAGAGCTTTTTGGCCCAGTAGCCACCCTTTTTTCTGTAAAAAATGAGGAAGAAGCCATCAAGTTGGCCAATGATTCTGAATTTGGACTAGGCAGTTCAATTTGGACTAAAGACCTCAAGAAAGGAGAGTTACTGGCGAGTAAAATTGAAAGTGGAGCTGTGTTTATCAATTCCATGGTTGCTTCTAATCCTCACCTCCCTTTTGGTGGAATCAAAAAATCAGGATTTGGCCGAGAGTTGGGCAGATATGGCATTTTAGAATTTGTGAACACCAAAACTGTCTATTTGGGTTAAATAAGAATATTAATCACGCGGTGTATTTTTGCAATTGCCCAATTCCTTTCTATTTTTACGAACCAAATTTTGTCTTACACTAATGAGAGAATTACAGTTTCGTGAAGCCCTGAGAGAGGCCATGTCTGAAGAAATGAGACGTGATAAGAGCGTTTTTTTAATGGGCGAAGAAGTTGCTGAATATAACGGTGCATATAAAGTGTCACAGGGGATGCTTGATGAGTTCGGCCCCGAAAGAGTTTATGACACTCCGATTGCAGAACTTGGTTTTGCAGGATTAGGGGTAGGTGCAGCCATGAATGGCCTAAAACCTATCATCGAGTTCATGACATTCAACTTTTCTTTGGTTGCCATTGATCAAATCATCAATTCAGCTGCAAAGATGCTCGCAATGACTGGCGGTGCCTATAGTGTGCCTATCGTATTTAGAGGCCCTACTGGAAACGCAGGTCAACTAGGAGCTACACATTCATCCAATTTTGAAAACTGGTTTGCAAATACACCTGGCTTGAAGGTAATTGTCCCTTCTAATCCATACGATGCCAAAGGTTTATTAAAAGCAGCTATCCGTGATCCAGATCCAGTAATTTTCATGGAATCAGAAGTCATGTATAGTGATAAAGGTGAGGTGCCTGATGGAGAATATTTATTACCTATCGGAGTAGCTGACATCAAAAGAAAAGGAAATGATGTGACTGTTATTTCTTTTGGTAAAATGATGAAAGTAGCGCTTCAAGCGGCAGAAGAAATGGCAAAAGAAGGTATCGACTGTGAGGTTATTGACCTTAGAACAGTGAGGCCTATCGATTATGCTACTTGCGTTGAATCCCTTAAGAAAACGAATAGAGCAGTAATCGTAGAGGAAGCAAATCCATTGGCGGCTATTTCATCTGAATTAACCTATCATTTTCAGAGATATGCATTTGATTATTTGGATGCACCGATCGTTAGAGTAAACTCTATGGATATTCCATTGAGCTACTCTCCTACTTATATTGATGTGACTATTCCAAACGTACAGAGAACGGTAGATGCGATAAAAAAGTAAGCTATAAATAAGAATTCCAAAACATAAAAAAAGCCAACCTCAAAAAGGTTGGCTTTTTTGTTTATACCCAATCTATCTATAAAAGTCTTTTTGATATTTGTTAAAAGCTGGACTTGAGCAAGCTCAAATCCAGCATGTTAATTCAATTATTTATTATTTGAAACCCCAGTAGCACCACCACCTTGGTTCATATCGTTTCCATCTCCTCCACTTTTCAAGTCATCATTGTTGATGGATTTCTTCCTTCTTGACCTTTGATCCATACTCAACTTTCCAATTCTGTAGCTAAAGTTGATTTTGAAGTTCATATTACGCATCACGTTCGTACTGTTTTGAACAATCGTAGGTGTTATGATTTCATTTCTAACTTTAAACTCTTTAGACAGGAAGTTATCTGCTCCAAATCCAATACTTCCTCTCTTCTCGTTAAATTGCTTGTTGATACCTAAACCATAAGCTGCAAATCCACCAGAAGTACCTTGAAGCTGAACTCTACTACCTCTAGCAAACGTAAATAATTGAACCTGCCAGTCTTTTGGTAAGGAATAGTTACCAAACATACGCCCTGAAACTACAAACCCTTGGTTGGATGCAGCATAAAGAGGATCAGTCAAACCATTATCAAGCATCGAGTAATATGTTTCAATACTACCATTCAAAGAGAACTTGCTACTGATATTGATATTTGTAAAGATGTTCACACCAATTGCTTGCTCCTCACCAATGTTTTCATAAGTAGTGAAAATCACACCATCATCCTGAATTGTTCTAACTGCTTGAATTGAACCAGTGGTATTTCTGAAGTAACCTGTGAAATTTAACATCGTCTCTTTGAAATAGGTACTATATCCAATTTCGTAATTGTCGGTAAATTCTGGATCCAATGTTGGATTACCTTGAGACCACTGCGTTGGGTTAGAAACATCCAAGTTAGGGTTCAAGTATCTCATGGAAGGTCTAGAAATACGTCTGTTATATGCTGCTTTGATCAGGTTGCCATTCTTCATTTTTCTACTCAAGTTGACACTTGGCACAAAGGTTCCATAAGAAGGAATATCTGCAGCTGCTTCTGTTTCAAAATCAGCATTAACAGTAGTGTATTCGTATCTTAATCCTGGTTTGATGGTATAATTTTTAAATAAGGTAGCAGTATAAGATACATACCCTGCAGTTACATTTTGATCATAATTAAATGCATTGGAAATGTTAGGATCTGGATTGATCACAAATTCTCCATCTGCACCTTCTGCTTGGTAATAGGTGAAATCAGAAACTGATTTTCTTAAAATTTTTTTGCTCCATACTCTAAGATGGATTTACCATCTTTTCCTAAAGGCTCAACAAAATCCAATTGAACTGTGTATTCTTCATTCTTGCTAGGGTTGTCATTCTTCAACCTGGAATCAATGGTCTGGAAATCTTCATTAAATAAGGTGTTAATAAAAGAGCTCTCACGGTTATCTCTGCTATACAAGGTCAATAAACTGATTTCCTTTCCTTTCTTCTCAAAAGTCCTGGTATAGTTTACACTCAAGTCGATAGAGTTAGAATTGTCTTTGGAGTTAGTTTCTCTTAAGGCATTTCTCACCAAATCTCCATTCAAATAGTTCTCAGTCAAAAAATTGTCTTGGCTATTTTTAGAATTTCTAATGCCAAAATTCACAGCACCTGTTAAGAAATTGTATTTATCAATTTCATAATCCACTCCAAAATTGTATCTACCAAACATATAGGTTCTTTCCGTATCAGCAGATTGAGAAATGGTAGAGATAGAATTATCTGGGTTGGTCAGTACTTGATTGTTTTCGAAACTACCCAAAACATTATACCCTGCTCGACCAAAACCTCCAAGAGTAAATCCGAACTTTCCTTTTCTAGCACTTGCGTTCAAACCTAAATCAGAGCCTCTTAAGCCAGTCCCTGTACGAACATTCAATGACATACCTTGAAGGTTATTTTTCTTAGTCACAATGTTGATTACCCCAGATGTTCCTTCTGCATCAAACCTAGCGGAAGGCGAAGTAATTACTTCTACAGCTTTAATTTCATCGGCAGGAATCTGCTTCAATGCATCTGTTATACTACTTGCCGCAATTGCAGAAGGTCTGTTATCAATTAAAACCGTGATATTACTACTTCCTCTCATGGATACGTTTCCATCCAAATCAACTGAAAGCATTGGAACTCTTCTAAGTACATCTGTACCATCTCCTCCAGCCGTAGTTTTATCATTTTCTGCTTTATAGATCGTTCTATCTACTCGCTCTTCAATTAATTCTCGTTGACCTTGAACAGTAACTTCTTCCAAAGCTACCCCTTCATCCGCCATTAAAATATCTCCTAAATTCACATCTCCGTTTGGAGAAGTAACTTGGATATTATCAACTGTTTGAGTTTCGAATCCCAAAAAGCTTACTTTAAGAGTATAGGATCCTGGCTTCATTCCTGTGATAAAGAACTTCCCTTCATCATCAGCCACACCACCGGCAATGTTCTCTTCTGTACCAGCTTTATAAAGAGCGGCAGTCGCATAAGGAACGGCCTCTCCGGTATTTTGATCTTTAGCTACTCCAATAATCCTTGCAGGAGTTTTTTTATCCCCATCAGTACTTTGGGCAAAAATCCCCACCGAAGTAATGGTGCTAAAAATTAAGGTTAAGTAAAATAATTTCTTCATGATAGTTGTTGCTGAGTTGCTTTACACAGTTATGTACAGCAAAACAACACCGATTGTTTTACACTCTAATGGTGTAATAGACCATTCCTTTAGTTTTATCGACTAACCAGGGAAACCGCCGGATTAAACCCAAAAATCAGCCGATAAACGGGTTTATCTATTCAAATGGATGTTCTAGAGATGTAATTCTTAGATTGGTAGATTTTATTTTAGGTGTTTAGGGACTTTTCCTTAGTTTCAGATCGAAATACAACCAAATGCCTCCATTTAGCTCAAAAAGAACCTTTCATTTATCGTCCATATACTTGGTTGGTTGATGCTCTGCATCATTCTAATCTTGCTATCTCCGCTATCTTGGAGAATGGGAGATAATGAATTACCAGATGCATTTTGGTATAAACAGGTTTTTCTCATCATATTCCTCATTGGTGTTTTCTACTCCAATGTATCCATCACCGTCCCGAGGATTCTCCTTAAAGGAAAAAACTATCAATACATCTTACTGGTAGTGGGAGGGGCTATCCTTTTTTACTTTTCCATTATTTATTTTGAGCAATTCATTAAGTATCCCCAAAAGATGCATGAATTCTTCAATCCAAATAAGCCCTATTCACCAAGAGGAAGATGGTTACCTGGAGATGTCTTCCAGATCCTATTATATATGGTATCTATAGGATTAAGTACTTCTTTGGCACTGGTACAAAAATGGCAGCGAGATGAGGTGGAACGTCAAGATCTTGAAAAACAGAAAATCAATACAGAACTATCCTATTTAAAAGCACAAATCAATCCTCATTTCTTTTTTAACACCTTAAATAACATCTACTCACTCACCAATCTAGATGTAAAAAAAGCACAGGAAGCTTTATTAAAACTTTCAAGAATGATGCGGTATGTACTGTATGAAAACCAAAAGGATGTCACGCTACTAAAAAAGAAGTCAACTTTATTCAAGACTATATTGAGTTAATGAAGATGAGGCTTTCGAATAATGTCAAATTAAATCTGAAAATAGAAGAGCCTAAAGATGATCATATCATTGCTCCTATGTTATTGCTTCCTTTTTTAGAAAACTCTTTTAAGCATGGAATCAGTAGTCAGAAGGAATGTGAAATAACCATCCGTCTGGAAGTAATGGGTGAAACCTTATTTTTTGAAACTCGAAATCAAATATTTCCTGTCCACTCAGATAGCCCTGAAGCTAAAGAAAATGGGATTGGGATGGTCAATACTCAGAGAAGGCTTGCTTTATTATATCCTGAAAAACATCGGCTTAAATTTGGTAAAGATGAATCCAATAATGAGTATTGGGTAAATCTTACAATTAATCTTGCATGAAACTCAAATGTGTAGCGATAGATGACGAGCCTTTAGCACTAGACTTGATCTGCAAGTTTATTGAGCAAACCTCTTTCCTACAACTAGAAGGCCGGTTCAGTAATGGCATCGAAGCTTTAGGCTTTATCAACCAAAATGAAGTCCAGTTAATATTTATGGACATCCAAATGCCTGATCTCTCTGGGATGGAACTTGCAAGGGTATTGGATGGGAAAAAAATTCGGATAAGACAAGAATCATTTTTGCCACTGCTTACCATCAATTCGCCATAGAGGGTTATAAAGTGGAAGCTTTGGATTATTTGTTAAAGCCATATAGCTACGAAGAATTTCTAATGCGGCCACGAAGGCTTTTAGCTATTTTGAAAAATTAAACTCCGCATCACCTATTAGCAGTAGTCCAGCTGAACCTAATGCTGTTCCGGAATACATTTTTTAAAGTGGAATATCAATTGGTGAAAGTGATTTTGAAAGATATTGCCTACGTAGAAGCTTACAAGGACTATGTCAAAGTTCATTTGATTTCCAAGCCCAACCCTTTACTCTCATTGACAAGTTTGAAGAGTATGGAAGAGTTACTCCCTTCCTCCCACTTTATGAGAGTACACCGATCTTATATTGTTTCATTAGATCATATAGATTCGGTTTCAAAAAATGTCATTCAGATTGGAAAACACCACATAGCTGTGGGAGATAATTACAAAGAAGCTTTCCTTGAGTTTCTAAGCAAGTGGATGAATTAAAGAATTAAAAAAGGGAGCTAGAAGCTCCCTTTTTACTTTTATCTTTTTCCTCCCGGCATCAATCGGCTCATGGCTGCTTTAGCTCCGCCCATTTTATTCATCTGCTTCATCATCTTACGCATGTCACTAAACTGCTTCATCAGATTATTGACTTCAGTAATGGTCCTTCCTGAACCATTTGCAATACGCTTTCTTCTACTTCCATCGATCACATCAGGCTGTTGCCTTTCCAAAGGGGTCATACTTTTAATAATGGCTTCAATAGGTTTGAAAGAATCGTCATCAATATCCAAGCCCTTCATTGCTTTCCCCATCCCCGGGATCATTCCCATCAAATCTTTGATATTACCCATTTTCTTCACCTGTTCAAGTTGAGAAAGGAAATCATCAAAGTTGAAACTGTTGGTTCGGATTTTTGAATTGATCCTTTTGGCCTCTTCCTCATCAAAGGATTGCTGAGCACTCCCACCAAGGAGATCACATCTCCCATACCCAAAATACGTTGGGCCATTCTATCTGGGTGGAATACGTCAATATTCTCCATCTTTTCACCTGTAGAGATGAATTTGATTGGTTTATTGACTACGTGACGAATAGAAATAGCTGCACCACCACGGGTATCACCATCTAGTTTCGTCAATACCACTCCATTGAAATCTAAACGCTCGTCAAAAGTTTTTGCGGTATTTACAGCATCTTGACCAGTCATAGAGTCAACTACAAACAAGGTCTCTGAAGGATTGAGTGCTTTTTTCAACTCCTCAATTTCCTGCATCATTTGCTCATCCACAGCCAAACGACCCGCTGTATCGACAATCACGGTTTTCTTTCCTGATTTCTTAGCATATGCGATCGCATTGTTTGCTATTTCTAATGCATTTTTATTGTCTGGCTCCGCATACACCTCAACCCCTACTTGTTCACCTAGTACTTTCAACTGGTCAATCGCAGCTGGTCTATAAATATCACAAGCTACTAAAAGAACTTGTCTACCTTGCTTTTTAAGTAAGCTTGCTAATTTTCCTGAAAAAGTAGTCTTACCAGAACCTTGAAGACCAGAAATCAATACTACAGAAGGGTCTCCAGATAAATTGATTTCCACTTTGGTGCCACCCATGAGTTTGGTCAGCTCTTCTTGTGTGATTTTAACCAATAACTGACCTGGAGAAACTGAAATCAATACATCGCGACCAAGTGCCTCTTTTTTGATCGTATCAGTTACTTCCTTCGCTACTTTATAGTTAACGTCAGCATCAATTAAGGCTCTTCTTATCTCCTTAACCGTGGTGGCTACGTTTATTTCTGTGATCGTACCAGTACCTTTCAGCGTTTTGAAAGCCCGGTCTAATTTTAAACTTAAATTATCAAACATTCCTATTGCGGCTATTTGTGGCAAAAGTAATGATTTTCATCAGGGATAGAAAGCATCATTTCATCTAATACTGCCACCAAGCAAATAATGTGATTAGGACTCTTTGCCTTTAAATTCCTAATTTGCGGCTGCATCTAAAAAATCCTCGAAATTTCTTTTTCATGACCATAGATTTTAAGAAAGACATTCTCCCTCACGCAGTGGGAATTGCCCTATTTTACGCCATTGTTGGGATCTATTTTTCCCCAGTGGTTTTTGAAAACCAGGTTATATTTCAAGGTGACATCTTGAAATGGGAAGGATCTGCAAAAGAAACAATGGATTTCAGAGAAGCGACCGGTGAGGAAGCTCTTTGGACCAACAGCATGTTTGGTGGCATGCCTGCCTATTTTATAAGCATGGATTTCCCCGGAGACATCACCAATGCTTTAGTCTCCATCCTTTCTTTGGGATTACCTCACCCTGTCAATGGATTGTTTTTTGGAATGGTGGGAATGTACATTCTATTGTTAAGCTTCAGGGTCAGGCCAATATTCGCCATTTTAGGCAGTGTTGCTTTTGCCTTTAACACCTACAATTTACTCAGTTTAGCGGCAGGACATAACGCTAAAATTTGGGCAGAATGTTTAATCCCTCTCATTATCCTAGGCATTCATTTGGCCTTTGAAAAAAGAGAATCCTAGGTGCATCCATTTTGGCTTTAGGCCTTCTCCTACAATTCAAATTCAATCACGTTCAAATCACTTATTACACGTTCCTGATAGCAGGAATATACGTTTTGGTAAGAGTTATTTTTGAATGGAAGAAAGAGGGTCTAGTTCCAATGTCCAAAACAGTAGGAATCTTAGCCATCGGAACCATATTAGCCATTGGAGGAAATATTGGTAGACTGGCTACTGCGCTAGAATATTCCACCTATTCCACAAGAGGCGAGATAACTATTGAAACAAAAGAGGCAGGACTTGATAAAGAATATGCTTTTGGATGGTCCAACGGAATTATGGAATCCTTCACCTTTTTGATTCCTGATTTTTATGGAGGGGGATCTACTACTCCTTTACCCAAAAATTCAGCTTCAGAAAAAGTACTGAGACAACAAGGATTAGACCCAGCACAAATCAATGGTTTTGTTCAAGGAGCCCCTACATATTGGGGTGACCAACCCTTTACTGGGGGACCTATTTATGGAGGAGTAATCCTAATCTTTTTAGCAGTTTTAGGGATCTGGGCAGCACCTAAGCAAACACTTATCACCTTTGGTACCATTATCGTCTTTTCTTTGATGCTTTCATGGGGCAAAAACTTGTCATGGTTCAATTACTTGCTTTTTGACTACTTGCCTGGATACAACAAGTTTCGAGCAGTTTCCATGGCTTTGGGCATGACCTTGTTTGCTATTCCTGTTTTAGGAATGGTCTCTTTAGAAAAACTTATCAAAGAGAATAAATTGAAGTCACTGTATATGGCAGGAGCTGTAACTGGTGGCCTTATTTTACTTTTTGTTTTAGGTGCTGGTATGTTTCGATTTGAAGGAGCGGCAGATCAAGGTCTCCCTGATTGGTTGCTAGGGGCTTTGAGAGAAGACCGAAAAACCATGCTACAATCCAGTGCATTGAAGAGCTTAGGATTTTTAGCAGCTTCCTTTGCCTTGATTTATTTTACGGTCAAAGGAAAAGTGAGCGATCTTGTTCTTGGTGCAGGGCTTTTTATTTTAGTTCTTTTTGACCTTTGGACCATCAATCGTCCTTATTTAAATTCGGACTCCTTTGAAAAAAGTCCCACTAATACCTATTTCGCTGAAACTCCGGCTGAAACTGAAATCCTAAAAGATGAATCTTATTTCCGAGTTTTAGATTTAACAGAAGGGATACAATCAGCAGGAAAAGCGAGTTATAGATTCCACGCCATTGGAGGATATCATGGCGCCAAATTGAGACGTTTCCAAGACCTGATCGATTACAGGCTTTCCAATGAGCTCAATAATTTTGTCACCAAAGCTCAGGAAGGAGATTTTGATTTTGCAGGCATCCAAACATTTAATATGCTCAACACCAAATACATCATTGCTGGAAAAGCAGCCAATGCAGTATTTGAAAACCCTGAAGCAAATGGGCCTGCATGGATCCCATCTAGTGTACGCAGTGTGAATTCAAACTTGGATGAGATTACAGTTCTGGGAGAAATCAACACTAAAACAGAAGCAACGATTAATACAGATGAATTTGGTCAAGTTGCTGCAGGAGCTGGAACTATTGAATTAACGTCCTATGCACCAAACCATCTTTCATATACCGCCAATATGAGCCAGGGAGGATTGGCAATATTTTCAGAAATCTACTACCCTGTGGGATGGACAGCCACAATTGATGGGCAAGAATCCGAGATTTTAAGAACTGATTATTTATTAAGAGGGTTAACTATTCCTGCCGGTCAGCATGAAATTGAATTTCATTTTGCCCCAAGCAGCTATACCAAAACCAAAACACCTATGATCATCTTCCAATACCTGATCATTTTAGGATTAATTGGCGGTGTATACTTCACTATAAAAGAAGAAAATGGAAGAGCCTAAAGACAAAATCATCAGCTACTACGACCAGTTTTCCGAAAAACAGGAAAAGACTGGAATCAACTCCAGGCATCTTAGTATTCTGGACAAGGTAATGGCTGCCGGTCTGAAAGAACATCATCGCGTACTTGAAGTAGGCTGTGGCATTGGCACAGTTAGTAGCCTAATTGCAGGTCAGGTTAAAAAAGGCGAAGTATTGGCTGTAGATATCAGTCCAGAAAGTATAGATAAAGCCAAAGTGATTTGGAAAGGATTTGACAACTTGAAATTCGAAGTTTCTGACATGTCTGACTTCCATAAAACCAATCAGACATTTGACTTCTTTGTCTTCCCGGATGTATTGGAACACATTCCTGTGGATCAGCATCCACGTTTATTTCAAACTATTCAGGAGCATTCACATCAGGATTCCGTTATTTTTATTCACATCCCTGCTCCTAGGTATTTGCAATGGATGATTCAAAATGAGCCTGAAAAACTACAGGTAATCGATCAGCCCCTAGACTCGGGAGACTTAATCAAAAGCATTACCTCAAGTGGTTTTTACCTTGAAAAAATGGAAACCTATTCCGTCTTTTTTGAAGAAAAGGATTACCAATATTTTGTCTTTAGATCTCAGAAACCTTTGGAACATTCCACTCCAAGAAACAAATGGAAAATTCTAAAGGAAAGACTAAGTATCCGATTAAGGCATGGAATTAAATAAAGAAGATATGAAAATTGAAAATAATACAGTAGTTGGGCTTACTTACGAATTAAAGGTAAGTAAAACAGAAGATGAGATTGAATCAGCCCCTTTCTCAGTAGAAGTTAGGGACACCGAAGATCCTTTCTATTTTCTTTTTGGCCAAAGTGGGCTTCCCGGTAAATTTGAAGAATTGTTGGGTGGTCAATCAGAAGGTGAGGAATTTTCATTTACCCTTTCTGTAGCGGAGGCATATGGCGAAGCTGATGATGAATTAATCATCAACCTTCCTAAATCCCAGTTTTCTGGGGAACAAGGGTTCAAAAAGGAAATGCTTGAAGAAGGAAACTTTCTTCCTCTCATGGATGAAAATGGGTACCCTATGCAGGCAAAAATCTTAAAAGATTTAGGAGAGGATTTGCTTTTGGACTTTAACCATCCTTTAGTCGGATTTGACTTACACTTTGATGGAAAAGTAATAGAAGTCCGTGAAGCCAGCCCTGAAGAAATCGAACATGGACATGTCCATGGAGAGCATGGAGCTCATGATTAACAATCAAAAAGGAAGGTAATTAACCTTCCTTTTATTTTTTAGAACCATTACATCGTCTTCATCAAATTGAAGATAAACTCGATCCCCTATTTTATATTTTCTAAGTGGATCATCTACTTCCCAAACCTCACCCCCATTTTTCAACCGGACTTGTAAGCTGTTAAAATGCACCAAAAATCGAGTATCCACTACATGGCCAAGAAGTTGTCCTTTAGTTCTTAGCTTGACATTGGAAGGTCTGATATAAGAGTTAAATCGATCTGGAATCAGGTTGATAGGACTAAACAACTGAGCCACGTATCTTGACTTAGGCTTTTCGCATAACTCTTGGGAAGATCCGCTTTGGACCGTTTTCCCTTTTTGTAAAATCAAAAGGTTATCGGTAAGTCTGAGCGCATCATCCAAGTCATGAGTCACAAAAACCACAGTAGTCCCCAATTCCTGAAACAATTCCTTTAACTCAAATATCAATTGGTGAGTTTGAATAGTATCTAAAGAGCTAAAAGGCTCATCCAGCAATAATAATTCAGGCTCCACACTCAATGCTTTTGCTATTGCCACTTTCTGCTGCTGTCCACCTGAAAGCTGTCTTGGATATCGATCTCTAAACGATTTTAACCCCAATAAATTCAAAAGATTTTCCACTCTGGATTTTGCATATTCCTTTTCATAATGAAGCAGCGGACGAGCAATATTTTCTTCCACTGAGGAATTTGGAAACAAATGGTAATCTTGATGGATCAATTTGATTTCATCATAGCCTGAAACCAATTTATGTTTTGGATTTAATATCAGCTCTCCATCTAGGTGGACCTCTCCTTCATCTTGGATCTCTAGACCTGCCATAATCCTTAGCAATGTACTTTTCCCGGACCCACTCGCTCCCACGATGGAAAGAAAATCTCCTTTATTTAGTTCTAGTGAAAAATTAACTAAGGCTGGGTTCTGGTCATAGGATTTTGACACATGACGAACGGAAAAGTAACTCATAGGCGTATATCTGCCTGGATTTTCTTTGGCAGGCTAGCAAAGATAAGTTCGTATGAGTGATCTGCCAATTCAAGGATCAAAGGATCTGGAACATTCCCAGTGGTACTGACAGAATTCCATTGTTTTTTGTTCATATGATATCCAGGAGTTATCCCTTCGTACTGCTCACGTAACTCTATTGACTTCTCAGGATCACATTTAAGATTGATGTACTGAAATTGACTGATAGATGTAATGGAGAATATTTTTCCTCCTACCCGAAAACAAAGTGCATCCTCATCAAATGGAGTATCTTCGGTGGTACCGGGTTTTGACAAACAATAATCTCGATAGTAGGTTAATGTCATTGAGCTTCAATAATTCATTGAAAATAAAGAATTCGATCTGAATCTTTACCTCAATTTAGATTTATCAAAAGACAATTTCATTTTCAGCAATATTTTTGTGAGCGAAGTCACGTAAGGGTTAGGATAAAATAAACATCTTTGTTGCATGGAAAAATACATCAAAGCAATTTCTGACGGCTATTATGGCTATTGGAATTATTTGGTAAATGAAATATTAAATCCTTCTTGGCATAATTACTTTTATTGGCTCATTGGAGCCTCTTTTGTGATTTGGCTGTTGGAAGTATTTTTCCCTTGGAGAAAAAACCAACCCATTATCCGAGAACATTTTTGGCTGGACATTTTCTACCTTTTCTGGAATTATTTCCTTTTTTCTCTTGTGGCTTACAATGCACTTTCAATGGTCGCAGTAGAAGCCTTCAATGATTTTCTAGGACTATTTGGAATTACCAATACTGTTGCGATCAAAATCGATCAACTCCCTGGCTGGGTTCAATTATTTATCATCTTCATCGTCCGAGACTTTATGCAATGGGCGATTCATATGATGTACCATCATGTTGGTTGGATGTGGGAATTTCATAAAGTCCATCACAGCACCCGAGAAATGGGTTTTGCAGCATTACTGAGATACCATTGGATGGAAAACATCTTGTATAGGACACTGGAATATATACCATTAGCTATGATAGGTATTGGGATTACAGACTTTTTCATTGTCCATATTTTCACACTAGTAGTAGGACAGCTGGGGCATTCCAACTTATATATTCCATTAGGCCCTTTCCGTTATATTATCAATGGGCCCCAGATGCACCTTTGGCACCACGCTAAAGAACTTCCTGAATCCCATCCAAATGGGTTTAACTACGGAATTTCCTTAAGTCTTTGGGATTTTTTATTTAAGACTAATTATTGGCCTTCTGATGACGAAAATCTTCCAGTAGGACTTCCCGATGAAGAACACTATCCTGAAGATTTCATCGGTCAAAACCTTGCTCCTTTTCAACGAATTTTTGGAAAGAAAAAGGATAAAAATCACGAATTCTGATTTTGTCAAAGTAGGGCAAAGCTTTTTATATTATTGGCAGAGCCATATTTATCTATTTTGGTTAGTTTAGGGTAAAACCCAACCTAAAACCAAATGGATTCAACTTTAATCAAGTCTGGAAGGCTTGTTTCACTGGACACCTTTAGAGGGCTGACCATGTTTCTGTTGGTAGCAGAAGCTGCCTCAGTTTATCAAAGTTTATTAGAAGCTTTTCCGGACCCTGGATTTTTAAATTCCTTTTTTACGCAGTTTACTCACCACCCATGGAACGGGCTTCGATTTTGGGATTTGATCCAACCCTTTTTCATGTTTATAGTGGGTGTCGCCATGCCCTTTTCTTTGAATAAACGGTTGGCAAATCATGAAGACCGATCCAAAGTAACTGGACATATCCTTAAAAGATGTCTATTGTTATTTCTATTTGGTACTGGACTCCATTGCATCTATGCGGGGAAATTGGTATTTGAACTTTGGAATGTATTGACCCAACTTTCCTTCACAATTTTAGTAACCTTCTTCCTCCTTAAGAAATCCTGGAAAATTCAATTAGGAGTTTCTATAGCCTTATTAGCCCTTACAGAAGTTCTTTATAGATGGTATAACCCAGAAGTTCCATATGAACATGGAACGAATTTCGGTAACTATATCGACATGATTTTGATGGGTAAGATCAACAATGGGGGCTGGGTAGCAATCAACTGCATTCCTACAGCAGCCCATACCATTTGGGGAGCTATTTGTGGAAATATTCTTTTATCCAAAAGTTTTTCAAAAGATAAAATTCGGACATTTGTTATTGGTGGAATTATTGGCTTAACCTTAGGATATGGCCTAGATATCGTTGGAATAACTCCTATTATCAAAAGAATCAGCACCAGCTCCTTCGCATTGGCTTCTGGTGGATGGGCTCTTTTGGCTTTAGCTTTTTCCTACTGGCTGATTGACGTAAAAAAATACCAATCCAAAGCTTTTCCTTTCATTATAGTAGGAATGAATTCCATCTTCATTTACCTGTTTGCTGAAATACTCGGACATCGTTGGCTTAATCGTACCATCGGGATTTTCACCACCGGTTTTCTTGAGCCAATTGGTTTTGGAGAACATTCATTAGAAATCATCACCGCATTCTGTACCTTGGCTGCCATGTGGGGTCTTTGCTATTTTCTTTACCGAAAAAAGATCTTCTTTAAAATTTAGTCCAAAAAAAGGTCATCTGGAAATTCAGATGACCTTTTACTTGGATACTCGATTAATCTTATATAAATCTTTTAAGGGTCCAAACGATCAAAGCCAAAATAAAAACAATGATGGAAATTTTATTAATACCATGCATCATTCTCAAATTCAAGTTGGATTTTTGGCTTGGGTCAGGTTTTTGAAAAACTCGAACAAAGTAATTGCCGACTTCGCCTAACTTAAAGAACTCTTTAACTTTATTATTTTCTGACATAGTTTCTGACTTTGTATGTTCAACAGGAAAATGGATTAATAAGTTTATTTAAATCGAATCGGATTCACTCCACATTCCATCTTCTTTTATAATCTCTATCAGTTCATCCACTGCACGTTCTGAAGGAACTGATCTTTTCATCACTTCTTTTCCTTTGTAAAGGGTTATTTTTCCCTTCCCTGAACCTACATATCCATAATCTGCATCTGCCATTTCTCCAGGTCCATTCACGATACATCCCATAATCCCAATTTTCACACCCTTCAAATGATCTGTTCTTTTTCGGATCATAGCAGTAGTTTCCTGAAGGTCAAACAAGGTTCTACCACAAGAAGGACAAGATATGTACTCAGTCTTGGACATTCTTGTTCTAGCTGCCTGAAGTACCCCAAAGCCTACAGAATTATGCAATTTTATTTGATCCAAAATCTCTTGTCGATCCGTCTGGTTTTCTTTTTCCAAAGAAATAAATATTCCATCCCCTAAGCCATCTATTAGCAAGCCTCCTACATCGGTGGCAGCATATAACATAGTCAAATCATGATCTTGATCTGGATAGGCAATTTTTACCACCACTGGTACTTCAGTATTTGATTCCATAAGGCTGACAAAAGCCCTCCTTATAGCAGGCATCGCATGCTTATTTGAAGTTTTCAAAATCAACACGGTATCTTTTCTATGGGCTACAAGAGGAATGGCTTCCTCTATTTCGGAATCAAAAATTTCCAGGAAGTTCAGTTCTAAGTGAAAAACCGAAGAACTAGCGTATTCAGCCAATGAAAACAAAGGAAACTTGTTGATTTGATCTGATTGCTGTTTCCAAATGGCTGCATATTGAATTTCCTTCATCCCATTTGGTAACATAAACGGAATGGGATTGGAGCCTGAAAAAACAAAATCACAACCCTGATCATTCATTTTCCATTTGTCCAATTCTGGCAAATAGAAATGTCCGGTTTGCTTTATTTCCTTTTCCGTAATTTTCTCAATTTTTGATATATCTGTAATGACCCTAGGGACATGATGTCCTCCAAAATTGAAAACCTCGTAGGTATGTCGTTTCTCATGGTCAAAAGGATGAATAGGGTATTCCTCTATTTTCTTTATTTCTGCATGAGGAGTCCGATTTGAATACCGATCAATCAATGCTTTGGCTACAGGCGCTTCAAATTCTGGATCCTCTGTCAAGGAAACCCGAACTGTATCGCCCAGCCCATCTTCCAGCAAGGTCCCAATTCCTACTGCGGACTTAATTCTTCCATCTTCCGCTTCTCCTGCTTCAGTTACTCCTAAATGTAGAGGGTAAGGTTTGAAGCCCCCTTCGTCTAATTTTTGAACCAACAAACGATAAGCCTGCACCATAACCTGCGTATTGGAGGACTTCATAGAAATGACGATATCATGATAGTTTTCGTCCTCACATATTCTTAAAAACTCCAGGGCAGATTCCACCATTCCCAAAGGAGTATCTCCATAGCGGCTCATAATTCTATCCGAAAGGGAACCATGGTTGGTACCGATTCTCATGGCAGTACCATGCTCTTTACAAATTTTTACCAATGGTAAGAATCGCTCGCGGATTCTATTCAATTCCTCCTGGTAAGATTCATCCGTATATTCTATGACTTCAAATTTCTTTTTATCCGCATAGTTACCCGGATTGATTCGAACCTTCTCCACTATTTTTGCAGCAACTTCTGCCGCATTGGGAGTAAAATGAATGTCAGCAACTAAAGGGGTACCATAGCCTCTTTTACGTAGCTCATCTTTGATATTTTTTAAATTCTCAGCCTCTTTAATGCTTGGAGCTGTAATACGTATCAATTGACAACCTGATTCAATCATTCGAATACATTGCTCGACGGACCCTTGGGTATCCATGGTATCCACGGTCGTCATGGATTGCACGACAATGGGATTATCCCCACCGATCAACACCCCTCCTACATTGACAGGAATGGTTTTCCTTCTCGAATAGGAAGTAAGGCTATTGCAATACAATTGATCCTGTGATTTTATAATTGGCTCCATAATTAAATATCTCCTAATTGGGGTCTGATCACTAGTTCTTCAACAACAGTTTGGGGTGAAAGGTTATAAGCAGACCAAACAGATTCTGCCACATCTTCCGCTTTCATAAATCTTTCTTCGGGCAAGTCGACTCCTTCCCAACTAGCTGTATATGTGGCTCCAGGAAGAATGGAAGTGACTTTTATATGATCATCTTTTAATTCCTCTCTAAGGCATTTGGTCATTCCTAACATCGCCCATTTAGAAATGGCATAACTCCCTCCGTTAGCATAGGCTGTCAGTCCTGCAATGGAGCCCATACTAAAAATATGACCACTTTTTCTGGCTACCATACCAGCTATTAACGCACGAGTTAAATAGTAGGCTGAGTACAAATTGGTATTCATCATCAGCTCAAAATTACCTTCTGGTTCATCCAAAATTGCTCCTGGAAGAAAAACCCCTGTATTGTTCACTAACACATCTGGAACTCCAAAAGCTTTTACTTTTTCGGCAAACTCCGACACTTCTTCTTTTTGGAAAGGTCAGCTTTCACGGCCAAAACATGGATCAGAGCATGATTTTCCTCTAAAGAAGCTCTCAGGGATGCTAACTCCTCTTCATTTCTAGCACAGGTAATCACATCAAACCCTTCATTTGCAAAACGCTCGATAATGGCCCTTCCTATGCCCTTTGTGCCTCCTGTGACCAAGATACTTTTACTCATTTATTTCGTGTTTTAATAGTTAGTATGACAACTATCTACCTTGCACAAAGTTACATTTTTTTATCAAAATAGAGCTGAAACTTGCATTCTTCCCACGTGAACCAGCCGGTCAAGACCCTGAGAATTTCTACCTTCATACACTAAATTCAATTGCAGGCCTTCCCCTATTTTCTGCAACCAATTCAACGTCCAAGTTACATTGGTCCCTGGAGTCAATGCCTGTAACATTTCATACCCTACAGGAGAGTTGGACACTCCATTATAGTCTATTTGAATCAACTTTAAATTCCCGGATAAAGTGGTTTTAATTGCTTTTGCATACCGTAAGTCTAAAGCTACCTGGTGCAATGCTGCCTTCTCTTCAAACTCCATGTTCTCTACATTCTCTTTATCTGTAAAAGAATATGAAATAGTACTTCGGAAGAAAGGTGATGGCTGCCATGCAAATTCAGGTCCGATGGTTTGTTGATCAATGGTGTAATTTCTATTCTCCAGAAAATCAGAACCAGACTGCCTGTTTCCTGTACTCGCTTGAACCCTCAAAGAAGCACTTGGAGTAAAGTTATATCTCGTATTCAGTTTCCAGTCCTTTTGAATTAAATCTTCAAATCCCCCAGATAGTAATTGCTTCAATTGTGAATCAAACAGAGAGAGATCAAACCCATAATTGGCCGAGGCCCTATTAAAGAAAAAGAAGTCCTGACTACTTGTCGAAGTGAAAGGATATCTTCTCTATCCAAGTGCCCGATAAATGGATTAATTCGATCTCCAAAATCATCAGTAGTCACTTTCTTTTCTATACTTAAACTGGTCGTATTGGAAAACCTTTGCAAAATGGATTTTAATCCACCTGCCTCTTTCCAAGATTGGGGGAAATTGGCTTGAACTCTATAATTCAAAATACTGGTATATGCTTGCACATAGGTATCAGTAGGTACAAAAATTTTAATGTACTGTTTTTCCTCAGGGTTGATCGCTAAATAAAATTCATTCAATTGCTGCACACCATCCCCATTATCATCCCTCCAGGTATGCGTCCCGTCTCCATTAGGTGCAGGCAGAAAAACGAATTCACGTTGAAGCTCCCTCCCATTCCCAATTGCATAACTTACCTCATTTCGAATGACATTTTCACCAAGACTTCCTTCATAAAATAGTCTCCCCATAACATTTAATTCTGAAGGCAATTCTCTTTGTAAATATTCCAGCTCTCTGTAAGTAAAAGTGCTGCTCAAACTATGTTTGGACCATTGCTTTTTAAAGGTGAAATTGGATGTAAATGCTTTCGTGTCGTTTTCCAGCTTTCCAAAATAAGGAGCTCTATCTTCTCTCCAAGCAGCATCCATCAAAAAAGAAGTGGAAAGTGAGTCGTTACTCTTTAAATAGATTAAATGTTGTTGAAAATTCATGGCTGTGCCAAGGATTGAATCACGTCTGGAGTCTCGGAGGGTGTTTCTATCCACAGAAAATTGATATCCGGGGGCCAATAATTTACTCTTGAATGAAACATCCCCTAAGTATCTTATCCAATCCGTTTTCAGACTATCTTTCTGACTATTCAGTTTAAAAACTCCTGTCGCAAATCAATTCTCTTCCCAAGTTGCAAATTCCAATTCGCTGTATGCTGGCTTCCATTGAGCACATTCTTCCTATTTCGAAGGTAAACCCTATAATCAAATCGATTGGATTGGTCTTTTGTTAATGAGACCTGGGTCCAAAAAAATTGTTCCTGTGCTGCGAGTTGCAGGTCCTCTTGGGTCAATCCCCAATCCCTGTCAAATTCAATGTATCTGAATCGATCAATGAACTTAAAGTTGGTGGAATTATATTCCAGTTCTGTCTGACCTGAAAATTGATACCCATCTAGCCATTTCAGTTTTCTGTTTTCCGATTCCAACCCTATTTTCCAACCTAACCCTTGATTATCTGCATCGTCCAGGTCTGAAAACAAATTTTTATCTAAGGAAGAAAGTGCCAACTCCGTATATACTTTTTCATGGGATCCTAATTTCACTCGGGTCCCTGCAGTCACCATTCTTTTACTATCAGGTGATGCCAATTGGCTTAAAATGGAATAATCCCCCTGGGGCTGGCCATTGACAGGAGTTACATATTCGTATACTGTACCATTCGCTAATTGACTTTTCCGACGGTAATCCCCATTGCCCAGCCCAACTTGGGAAAATGAAAGGGCAAAATGAGCTAATTCTGGATCTGTGGAATATTCATAATAAATGAATGGCTCTCCTTGACTATCAAAGCCTTGTATTTTTTGATATAGAATTCGATTCTGATCAAATGCTACGCTATCAATTCTAGGGATGAATGCATTTTCTGTTTGATCTCCCACAGAGGCCAATAACCGAAGCTCTTCTTGGCTAAATTCTGTAAATAAGGGTCTATTTCTATTATCTTTTTCCTGGTAATAATTCATATAAACATCCACAGAACCATTACTCTGGGTGTGGTTTGCTCCTAAAATTGAGCGGCTATAGTTCCGTTCAGCATATTCAAAATCAACCCTTACTCTAGAATATTGAGTGATCAGCACATTGGGTGTAAAGGTGATTTCAGCCTGATTATAATCAATTACATAATCCGCATTAAACCCTCTTTGTAATTGCTTTCCATCTAAAAACACGCGCTCCGAGTTTGCCATGATAATTACGAACCGCTCATTTTGGGGACCTTGAATCCGGTAAGGCCCCAAGACTCCTTCTAAAATAGGGAGCTGAATGGAAGCAAATTTTCCTTTCGCGATAGAAGCAAATCCTTGTGAACTTGCTTTCCAATTTCCCTTCATCTTGTAATTAGAGGTAAACTGAAGTCCTTGGACATTTTTGTAATACCTCAAAAACTGTGACTCCCGTTGCTGGAGGACAACATCTCCTGCCGCCAAACTAAAATCATCATTATATAGCTCAATCAAAACATTATCAAAATCCTGGATTTGTTGAGTATTTCCCTCAGGTTGAAAAGGGACATTTTGGTCTGTTATACTGGCTCTGATTTTCAAGTTATCCGAAATACTTCCTTCCAACTGTAAGTTCAAAGCCGAATTGACAAATACATTTTGGGTATTCCCAAAAGAAATCCCACGGGTCAGACTTCCTGATTTATAGAGATCCGTACTTGGAAAAGTTCTTCTCTAAAATCAAAAGTTGGAGACTCTAATAATCGAGTATCCCGAAATTGGGCCATCGAATCATAGTCCGCAAGTAACGTTCTTCTGGCCACAGCTTGATCTAGGCGAATAGAGAATGTCTGATAACAAATATTGACAGAATCCGGCAAGGATGCACCCCGGAAAATCACTTGAAATTCATTGGTATTGAGATCGTATTGAAAGGCATAGGTTTCTCCATTACTCCCTTTCACGCGAATACTTTCTTCTAAAATCGAAAGTGAATCAAGTATGGCTGGCTGGACATAATCCGAACTTTTCACCCATAGACACTTTTCCTGAGCTTTTGCAGATGCAAAGAAGCCAACTAAAAGTACACAGGAAACAATCCATCTATGCATGTTCAAATTAAAGCCCTTTTCCCTTCAAGGTAATAAAAAGGAGAATTTATTCGAGTAATGGAAAAGTAAGATAAAAAGTAGTCCCGACATTCATTTCCGTTTCAAACCATATCTTACCTCCCGCAGTTTCGACTCCGCTCTTTGCTATTGCCAATCCAAGTCCTGAACCCTGGCTCTTAGTACTGAAATTAGGAATAAAGATTTTATCCCTTAATTCCGGAGGAATGCCATTTCCATTATCAGTAATTTCAAGAAATACTGCTTGGTCACTCATCCATAGCCAAATTCTAATCTCTGGCTTTTTACCTGATTCCACCGCTTGAACTCCATTGATAATCAGGTTGGCAATGACTCTTCCAAATAATTTATCATCTCCAATAATAGGAATATTATCGGTGTATGAATCATCTTTAAATGTCAAATCCAATCGTTCATCATTTTTAAACAATTCAATCACCTGATTCAATACTTCCTTAAAATTCATCAAGTCATTCTTTGGAAGTGGCATTTTGGCAAAAGTGGAAAATGAGGAAGCGATTCCACTTAATGCATCAACCTGATGGATCAACGTCTCCAAAGATTTCTTCAGACGCTCATGATCATCTAACTGGCCGGCACTTTGCAACCTCAATAAATGCTGCAAAGTCAACTTCATAGGAGTAAGAGGATTCTTAATTTCATGTGCTACTTGCTTGGCCATTTCTCTCCAGGCAGATTCCTTTTCTGTGGATGCCAAGACTTTTTTACTGGATTCCAGCTTGAACAACATGTTATTGTATTCATTTACCAATAGTCCAATTTCATCCTTGGACCCCCAATACATGGGTTCATTATTTTCCAGGTTTGTCGTTTTTAGTTTTTGGGTTAACAACTTAAATGGAAAAGTCAGGTTCTTGGAAACAAAATAAGAAACGATCAAGAAAAGGATAAAAATCACTACAAATGCATTAAATATATTACTCAACACGTCCGAAATCAGTGAATTCAATTCCGCTTCAGATTCAAAGAAAGGAACAGCCAAGATTCCTAAATTGCTTTGACTGTTTGTAGAAGGTATGGACAAATAAACTGACTTATAAATCAGCTTCCCTATTTTTTCCTCCGCCAAAAAGCGAGACTGATTTTTCTCTTCAATTTCTGAAATAGCGACAGGGTTTATCCAATTAGAAAGAATCTTTTTATCGAAAATATTAGGTCTGTTGGAAGCTTGTAATTTCCCTTCCCCGGTGTAAATATGTAAGTCACTTGCGATGGTATTCGCTAAGTTATTTACCTCTTCATTCAAGACCTCTCGATCTACATCTTCCGCCCTTTGATTATCAAAAAACTGGTCAAATTACCCCGAATTAAATTCGCTTTCTGAATATACTGCCTATCCAAATCCTCCCGATAACTGTTAGCCAATAAACCAATGGTAATGATGCTGATTATGATGATAGGAAAAAAGAATGCAAAATTCAGGTAGAGCTGAAGCTTGGTAGAGTAATTAAATTCAAATTTCTTGTAGCCTTTCAAAAAGGTATTGATCAATATCGTGAGGAAGGTCAGAAACACGAAGGCAACAAAATACAAGGAAATGTTTCCGAAAAAATGGGATAATGTCCTGTTTGGAGATGAAATGATAATTAAATCCTCTCCATTTCGAATTCCAAAGTGATGATATCGTCCAACATGAATTCCCTGCTCAAACAGCTTTTCTTCCCCAAATCTTGAGGTTAATGCTTGGGACAAGTAATTAAAGCTTCCTGTGTTTCTAAGAAGCTCTTCTCCTCTAAATACTGCATAATCATACCGGATGGGGTCTAATCTTTCAGAATATTTTTTATCTAAAAGCAACTTAGGATAAACACTAGTCGGTTGAACTCTCAATTGGTTCAACTCAAGAAATATTGTACCCAATGAAGCATTGTCCTTTGATAAAGGGATAAAGGCAATGAATTGATTTCCATTATTCCCATCACTACCTCTTATGAAATAGAGATCTTTGACAGAGGTAGCAAAATCACTATTTATATATTTAAGCCTTAAATCATTGAGACTTCCCAAATCTAACCCTCCCTGCATTTGCTGTCCAGAGGAGGAATAAATCCCTACTTTCACCTCAAACTGATCGAAATAATTATCTAAATATATTTTTCTGATTTTGGTTTCGATGGGATCTTTGGAAAGCAGGGGATCTCCCATCCTATTTTGAATAAATAAATCTGACTTAATCCTGGTAAATATTTCGCTGAGGAAAAATTCCGTCATGACATCATTTTCAATCAAGTTTTGATTGGCAAATCTGATTTTTGACTGGATCAATTGATTTCGCTCTGTTTGAAATGTACTGATCCCACAAATCCCCGCAGTAATTAAACAAGCAAAAAAGAAGGTCAAGAATGTATCAAATCCGAGCTTAAAAACATTCCTAAACAATTCAAAACGAATAACTAAGGCAATCAGTAGTAAATGAATTAACCAAACTACTGCTCCCCAAATACTAAAAATCAATAAAACACCTGCGACTGGTAAGCCCAAAATGAGTAATCCTTTGTATAATTCGGCTTTCTTCTTGGCAACTTCCAAAATAAGACTAATGAAAGTCAGGGAAATCAACACATATATTGCTCCCCATAGAAAAAGGATTAAAAAGCTCAATCCTTTAAACCAATCAAAAGAAGGTATTGAACTAATATCCAATGCCCATTGGGAGTTAGATATAATATCTCTTGGAAGTACCCAGACCATCCACAAGGCCATGGAGCTAATGGCCAAAATTATAATTCCAAATACTCTTATTTCAGTAGCTTCTTTCAGGGACTGAACCTTATACCTCATTTCTTGAGAAGCCAAGTGATAAATGATCATCCCAAAAACAATCACCGAACAAACAGTATTGAGCAATAAATCGCCAAGACTTGGGTTCAACCATGAGGAAGCATAATTAGCTGGGTCAAAAAGTGAGATATTTAAATAGCTCCCAGGAAAATCCAATAGAAGCATGATTAACCTAAAAGCAATCAATACAATAATAGCATATCCGATAGCCTGCCACCGATGTTTTTTATTCCATTTGCCTCTTACAAAATCAGAACTTAAAAGGAAATAGAGTAAAAATACTGAAGTAAAAAAATGAGGATAGCTGGGTTCGCTAATCGATCGGCTGGCTGATAGCCAAATAAGAAATCTATCCCAAATATAGGAATACCACCTGGATTTTTGACTTGATATCTACCTTCCTCGGCATTGGTAAAAAGCGTAAACCTATTATTACCAAAAATCTCAGGGTTGGCTCCAGTTACCAGGTAATCATTTTCTATATTCCCCGGATAAATAAGTCGTAAGGCCTGCACCATTAATACCGGGTCTCCATTCCTACTAATTTGCCGGACTTTGATCAATATTGATCCAAAAGGGTCTTCAATTAACTGATATTCTTTATCCTGATCAATTTGTTCAAAGTCAAAGGAAAAGGTAAAATCCGACCAATAGATTAAATCTCTATTAGAATTCAATAAAAAGTAAGGATGGATATTGCCAGACGATTCCATTCTTTCAAAAGAAATAGAATCAGTAGACCGGACATTCATTAGAATTTGAATAAAATCCTCATCGAATTCACGATCTACTTTTTGGATTTTTTCCTGTAGAGTTTCCAAAAAACGTTCCTCATTGCTTTTTTGAAAAAAAGAAATTCAGAATTAAGACGGCAAGTAGAGAGAACACGCTGACCAAAATGACCAAACGTCGGGATTCATAGCTCATTTATGCTAAAAATATAAAAAGCAAAGCCTGTATCAAACTTTGCTCCCTGTTAGGCATTAATGAAATGATAATTTCGCCTTTTTCTTTTTGGCAGCTCTATACCAAAAAATCCAATGACCATTGCCATTAAATAAGGCATTACAAATAAGTATAGAATTCCGGCATTCAAACCGGCACCAATACTCGTCTCCCCATTCGCAACATTATTTTCAACAGAAGCCCTACACATCGCGCACTGCGCAAATGTATTTACCTGTATCAATAAGAAGATGGTAAGAAGGAAGAATATCTTTACTAATCGATTCATCATACCAATTTACGATTTTTAGCCTATTCGGTTTAGTGTAAATAATAGGGACTGATCATAAAGTAAACAATCACACCTGTAATCGTCACATATAACCAGATAGGATAGGCAAATTTAACCAGTTTTCTGTGTTTTTCACGCTGGTCTGTCAACCCATAATAATAGGCAAACAAAATCGGGAACAAAGCGATTGCCGCAAAAGCAATATGAGTCAACAATAAGGTGTAATAAACCGGTCGAATCCAACCCTCTCCTCCAAAACTTGTACTCTCCGCTGCACCATGATAGACGACATATGAAACCAAGAATATTGCACCCAAAATAAAGGCAATACTCATGGATGCTTTATGATAAGCAATATTTTTTTGCTTGATAAAGATTAACCCACAAATTAATGCGATAGATGCTGTCGAATTAATTACAGCATTTAAGTGAGGGAGAAAATAGACCCATTCACTTCCTACATCTACTTTCGCAGGCATGAATAATAATACCGCTACAGCTAAAGGAATTATAATAGAGATCGTAATGATCCAGTTTTTTACCTTTTTCTCATCTTGCAATAAGTTCGGTCTACTTGTTTCCATGTAATAAAATCTTTGTTTCAAGCATTAACAAATCAACATCCTCTCTTGAGGTTCCACTATAATAACCTCTAATTCTGCCCTGTTCATCTACTAGAGTAAACTTATCACTGTGAATAAAGTTATCAGGAATTCCGTTCCCATCGATTGTCGGAATAATAAATCCACACCTTGCCAATTTATAGGTTTCAAGTTTGTCTCCGGTTAAGAAATCCCATTTCCCAGCTTGGACATGGTGATCGTCAGCATATTCCTTTAGGATTTCAGGAGTATCAAATTCAGGGTCTATACTAATTGAAAAAATCTGAACATTTGGTTCATCTCGAAACATATCATAAACCCGCTCCATTTCTTGGGACATCACTGGACAGATACTTGGGCAAGAAGTAAAGAAGAAATCAACTATGGTAATCTTCCCTTCCATTTGGGCTTTTCCTACAGGCTGTCCTTCTTGATTGGTAAAGGTGAACTCAGGAATATAATGCTGAGTGGTGTCTCCTTGAACACACTCGCTAAATGGACTGTCAGTCCCTTTTTGATAGAGTATTGGAATTTCATAGGTATTAGTTCCAAAACCCTTAAGAAACATGAATATCAAAACAGGTATCAATAGTATGCACACCAATACCATCCCCTGCAAAATCCTTATTCCTCTCATAATATTGTATTTACAAAAAGAAGGTTGAAGTGTTTCTCTTCAACCTGTACTTTTTTTCTATTTATTTTATGATTACCAGCGCATCATGAAAATCTCAGAGCCTTCTTTAGCAAGCGCGATAAGTAACCAAATCAAAAACACCAAAGGAACCATAATAGAGTAAAATAGTGGTTTCACTTCATCTCCTAGGTGCATAAATTCAAGCATGATATATCTGGCTTTCCAAATTGTCAAAACAATAAATAGAAAGTACAATAACAAACCTCTTGGCATTGTAAATGCCATGATAAATTCAGCTACCGTGATTGCCAAAAGGATACCAGCAGTTTTCCAGATTTTTTAATTTTCTCGTCGTTACGTGGTTGAACTTCCAGCGTAGATTTATTTTGTTGAATTTCCATATCTCGAAAATTTTAATGCTTAGATAAGATAGAATAAGGTAAATACGAATACCCACACCAAGTCTACAAAGTGCCAGTAAAGACCAATTTTCTCTACCATTTCGTAATGACCTCTTTGATCATAAATACCTACTGCCGCTTGATAGAAGCATAAGAATAAAAGGAATACCCCGATTGTTACGTGGAAACCATGGAATCCAGTAATGAAGAAGAACAACTGGGCAAAAGACCCAGGTCCATATTCGTTCACGGATAAATTAGCCCCATGTACTACTTCTGTAACCAATTGATTAATGGAATTGATGAAGGTCATGGTGCTTCCTCCATCAGTACCATGAATGAAGTGATTCCATTCCCAAGCCTGACAGCCAAGGAAAGTTGCTCCTCCAAGAATGGTCCAAAGTAACCATTTCACTACATCGTTTCTATCATTTCTGTGTCCAGCTTCTACTGCCAATACCATGGTTACAGAAGATGAAATCAAAATGAATGTCATAATCCCAACGAATACCAAAGGCGCATGAACACCATGTACAAATGGAATGGCATCAAATACCAATTCTGGAACTGGCCAATATTCATTGGATCCAACGAATTCCCCAGCAGGACCAGCATAAGCAGGATAACTTACCCTTATAGAAAGATAAGTAATCAGGAATGCAGCAAAAGTGAAAATGTCGGAGAGTAGGAAAAACCACATCATAAGTTTTCCATAGCTGGCTTTAAGAGGTTCATTACCACCTCCCCAAACGCCTCTTTTTGAGCTTACTCCAATAGCAGTAGAATGCGCAGACATAAATTATCGGTTTGTACTATAGTTATTTTAATGATTCAAAAGCAAAAACATAAACAGGTAAAGCCAAAGCCCACCTAGAAAATGCCAATATGTTGTAGCCATTTCCATTCTGACCATGGCCTTTGAATGAATTTGGTATCTAAAACTCGAAATTAATACAATAATCAGAAATATCACACCGCTGATCAAGTGAAGAGCATGAAGTCCTGTAAATACATAAAGAAAGGATCCAGAAGGATTCCCTACAAAGAAAACCTCTTCGTCAACCAAGGCTACCCAAGAATACCATTGCCCAACAAGGAAAGCAATCCCAAGAATTACAGCGCTGGCCAATCCTATTTTCAAACCCAACATATTATCCTTCTTGGCAGAATAATATCCATACTGAAGAAAGACACTACTCAATATTACTATTCCAGAAGTTAACCAAAATATCTGAGGTAAATCATATTCAAGCCAATTCCCTTCCGACTGCCTTACAATATAGGCAGATGTCATCGCCGCAAAAATCATGACCACAGTCACCATGAACAACCAAAGAGCGAACTTCTTGGCATGCATGGAAATAGGCTGCTCTACTAAATCAATATACTTCAACTCATGTTCCATCTCAAGGTAATTTATCTAGTAAATAAGCAATTTGAACGATTGGCAAATACAAGAACGAGCCAAACATAATTTTTAAGGCGGATTTTCTTGAACAATCCCTCATCAAAGAAAATGTTTGAGCTAAAAACAACACCCCACAAACGGTTGCAACTATTCCTGAATTCAGTCCCGTTAAACCAAAATAACTTGGCAATAGTCCCAAAGGCAATAAAAATAAGGTATAGATCATAATTTGAATAGCAGTATTCAAATCCTGTCCTCCTCCACTAGGTAATAACTTAAACCCAGCTTTTTTATAATCCTCATCACTTACCCAAGCAATTGCCCAGAAATGAGGGAACTGCCAGATAAATTGAATTCCAAAGATGATTAATGCCTCATAGGAAATAGCCCCTGTAGCAGCAGTCCAACCTAACAAAGGTGGCATTGCTCCTGGTATTGCACCAACGAAGACAGCAATAGGGCCAACTCTTTTCAATGGAGTGTAAACAAAAACGTACAACACCATGCTTAGCACCCCCAACCAAGTAGTCAAGGGATTAGTATACATCCAAAGCAAAGCAAGACCAATAAAGGCAATGCCAAAGGTAAACCAGTAAGCCTCAGTAAGGGAAATAATCTGTAAAGGAAGAGGACGGTTTTTGGTACGCTTCATCAATTTATCCAAATCCCGTTCCATGATTTCATTTGCGGCACCAGAAGCACCACTAATTAGAAAACCTCCTAATGCTAATCCAAGAAAACTGGACCATCCAAAGGAACTTCCTGAATCACCTAAGATGAAACCAAATACAGCAGAAAATGTAACTAAAGCAGACAATCTGAATTTTAACAATTCATAATAAGCCTTTGCTCTAGTGATAACCAAGTGGTAAATACTCTGGTCAGTTACTCCAACTGTCCTCATTATCAATTTGAATTTAATCGATACTGTTTATGCTCTCGCAGTTGTAGGATCAAGAAATATTGAATTCCTACTATAATTGTCCCAATCACTAAGTGAATGGGTTGAAGAAATGCTGGAATCGCAAAATATGCCATTCCCATTCCCGTGGCAATTTCAATAATCACCAAAATCATCAATAATTGAGACCATAAACTGATGTTGGAACCTCTCAGGACATATTTATAAGCCCAAAAGAAATACAACATATGTACTCCCAATAAGATGAGTGAGAAAGATCTATGAATGATAAATGGTAAACCCAATTGTTCAATCCATGTTCCTCTCAACATATTCCCTAGAGCAAAAGAAATTTGATCGATCTCTTCCCTCACCTGCGTACCCAAAACAACTTGAATGATCATCAGGATGAGAGCAGCGATTAAAACCCATTCAATCTTTGCGGGAACATCCATTACTACACCTTTCCCCTCTTTTAATTTACCTGAACGATGATATAAATAGATCAACATCAAAACCAGCAAAATTGCAAGCATCATGTGAAAGGTAATCATCCAAGGAAGTAGGTTTGTAGAGACTACCAAAGATCCTATCCAACCCTGAAACAAAACAAGAATCAAAGAAGCTATTGCAATAATCGGGATCCATTTATCTAATTTCCAGATAGGAAAAGATTTCCATACTGTTAAAATGATAAAGAACCCAATCAGTACACCCACCAATCGATTGATGTATTCAATCCACGTTTTCAGCGGATTGAATTCCTGTTCTATCAGAATAGATTTGTCATTTGCTATGGCTTCTGCCGTTTCTACAAATCCAAGTTTTTCAAGGGTAGCCACAAACCTTTCGTTTTTGGCTATTCTTTTTGAAGGTATATTTCTTGGTAGTTGTCTGGAAGTTGGTTCACATTTGTAGGAGGAACAACACTTCCAAAACATTTCGGCCAATCAGGACAGCCCATACCAGAACCGGTAGTTCTGACTATCCCACCAACTAAGATTAGGAAATAAACAGCTATCACGGTCAGAAAACTGACTTTGCGAAAGCTGTTTATTTTTTTGTTAGTGCTTTGATTCATTAGCTACCAAACCCTCTTCCTCATCTTTCATAATCTCCATCTCTAATTTCACTTGCTCTTGTTCATGTGGCAAGTTAGACTCAGGGGTAGCTGAAAGAGGTACTGTTTGAGGGATGAAATCTTCCTCTGCACCTGGCTTAGAATAATCGTAAGGCCATCTGTAAACAGTAGGAATTTCACCAGGCCAGTTTCCGTGACCAGGATGCAATGGAGTAGTCCATTCCAAAGTAGTAGATCTCCATGGGTTCAAAGAAGCTTTGCGTCCTCTGAACATGCTATAGAAGAAGTTGAACAAGAAGATAAACTGTGCAGCAAATGTGATGATTGCAGCAGCAGAAACAAACATGTTCAAATCAGTATACATATTTGCGAAATCGAAGTTGGTCCAAGAATAGTATCTTCTTGGGAATCCGGCGATTCCGATGTAGTGCATTGGGAAGAACACCATGTAAACTCCTACAAAGGTCAACCAGAAGTGGATGTACCCTAACTTTTCGTCCATCATTCTACCAAACATCTTAGGGAACCAGTGATACACACCCGCCAAAAGACCGAAGAATGATGCAGAACCCATTACCAAGTGGAAGTGAGCTACAACGAAATAAGTATCGTGCAATTGAATATCAATCGCCGAGTTTCCAAGGAAAATACCTGTTAGACCTCCAGAAATAAAGAAGGATACCAGACCTATGGAGAACAACATCGCAGGCGTAAAGATCAAATTACCTCTCCAAAGCGTAGTCAGGTAATTAAAAACCTTTACCGCTGATGGAACCGCAATAATCAATGTCAAGAACATAAAGATCGAACCTAAGAAAGGATTCATTCCTGATACGAACATGTGGTGAGCCCACACGATGAAGGAAAGGATCGTGATTCCCAACATGGAAATGATCATCGCCTTGTAACCAAAGATTGGTTTTCTTGAGTTGGTGGCAATTACTTCAGAAGTAATACCCAAAGCAGGCAATAATACTATGTAAACTTCAGGGTGTCCTAGGAACCAGAATAAGTGCTGGTAAAGAACCGGACTACCTCCTGTATTTGGAAGAGCTTCCCCATTGATATAAATATCAGATAAATAGAAAGAGGTACCGAAGCTTCTGTCGAAGATCAACAACAATGCTGCAGCTACCAATACTGGGAAGGATAACAAACCAATTACTGCTGTCAAGAAGAATGCCCAGATAGTAAGTGGAAGTCTTGAGAAAGACATACCTTTCGTTCTTAGGTTAATAACTGTAGTGATATAGTTAATACCACCTAACAACTGAGACGCAATAAACAAGGTCATTGAGGTTAACCATAAGGTCATCCCTAATCCAGGACCAGGAATTGCTTGTTCCAAGGCAGATAAAGGAGGGTACACAACCCAACCACCCGCTGCAGGACCAGTAGGAATGAATAAGGAAATAAACATAAGCACTCCGGCCATAAAGAAGAACCAGAATGAAAGCATGTTCATAAATCCAGATGCCATGTCACGTGCACCAATTTGAAGTGGAATAAGGTAATTAGAGAAAGTACCACTCAAACCAGCCGTCAATACAAAGAATACCATGATGGTACCGTGCATTGTTACCAAGGCCAGGTAAAATGTTGGGTCCAAATGACCTGCATCATCCAACCAACCACCTAAAATTGGTCGAAGGAATTCAAGGCTCATTTCAGGAAAACCTAGTTGTAATCTGAATAGAATGGATAAGAGTCCACCTATCAAAGCCCAGAAGATACCTGAAATCAAGAACTGTTTACCGATCATTTTATGATCAGTACTAAATAAATATGTTGTTACAAAATTACCATGATGCTCATGATCGTGATGATCGTGCGCTGTGGTATCATGATTTGCGACAGATGCTGTAGACATAATCTATAATTTTGTTAATTACCTTCGCTTAATTATTTTCTGCAAGTTCCTTTGTCTCAGCTTGAGTACCTTCTGCCAAGGCAGGGTTCATCTGAATAAAAGACTTTTGTTCTGCATACCATTTCTGGTATTCACCTGGCTCCACCACTTCAATAATCTTTCTCATAGAGAAGTGACCACGGCCACAAATCTCAGTACAAGCGATTTCATATTGGAAGTCAGGATTTCCAGTTTCCTCACGCATTTCGGCTGTAGTCTTTGTTGGCACAAACCAGAAACGAGTTGGCATTCCAGGAACTGCATCCATTTTCAATCTCATATGAGGAGAGAAAACTGAATGAAGTACATCTCTAGCTCTAATTTTGAAAAGCACAGGCTCTCCTTTAGGAATTACTACTACAGGAGATGGAAAATCATCCATTGAGTTCTTATCTGTAAAGTCTATTCCATGCGCATTAGTAGCAGAAGTTAATCTGTAATCATAATCTCCTAACACATTGTCTTTACCTGGATATCTTACATCCCACTGGAACTGAGATCCCATAATTTCAACTACATGGGCATTTTCAGGCGCTGGAGCAGTTATATCGGACCAAGCCATCCAACCGGAAATAACCAATAGGGCTAATACCACACCAGGAACAGCGGTCCAAATAATTTCCAGTTTGTTATTATCAGGGTAAAAGAAGCCTTTCTATCTTCCTTGTATTGGTACTTGTAAGGGAAGATAAACAATAGCACATGCGTAATCAGGAATACAATTCCAGTTACTGCCATTGTAATCCAAAACAAACGATCCGTCACAACTCCATGCTCAGAAGCAATGGGTAATTGATAGGTATCAAATTCCTTGATGGAATACCAGAACATTAAGAAACCGGTACCCAGCATAAATAGAATAAATAAAATAGCATTTACCTTATTGCTACCTGTAGCGATCTTTTTATCAGATCCTTTTACTACAGATACCAAGGTTTGAATTCTGTACACCATCCAAATAATGGATAGTAATAAAAGAACTCCTACTCCGATCAGAAATCCGTACATAGCTTAATTTTTTCGGCTAATAATTAAATGTGATGATGATAGCTTTCTTCAAGCATTGGATGATTCTTAGGAATCAAGTTTCCTTTAGATAACCCTGTAAGTACTACAAATGTTACAGCGGAACCATAAACTAAGAACATACCAATTTCCATAAATCCAATTCCTCCATTATGACCTAAAGTACCTGGCTGAACCATTAAGAAGAAATCTACCCAATGGCCTGCAATGATCAAGGTACATACTACTTTAAGGAAAATTCCATGTCTCTTAGCATCTCTTGTCATCAAAATCAAGAAAGGCAAGAAGAAATTCATAATCAGATTCACGAAGATATATGGACCATAGATATCACTTGAAAGTCTCTCTATGAAATACACAGATTCTTCTGGAATGTTTGCGTAATAGATCAAAAGAAACTGAGAAAACCATAAGTAAGTCCAGAAAATGGTGAATCCGAAGACGAATTTACCCAAGTCATGGACGTGATTTTCATTGACCATTTCCAAGTATCCTTTGCTCTTTAAGAAAATTACCAATAAAGTTATTGCAGAAAGACCAGAAACAAACCAAGAAGAAAACACATACCATCCAAATAAGGTAGAGAACCAGTGAGTGTCAATTGACATCACCCAATCCCATGCACTTACGGAAGAGGATACTGCAAAGAAAATAATGAAGTAAGCAGACCAACTTCTCATTTTAAACCAATGAGTAGTTCCGCCTAATTGATCTTCTTGAGCTGATATTTTTTAAACTTCGTAAAGAAGAACACCCAGAACCCAAAGAATAAAACCATTCTCAAAATATAGAATGCCGGGAAAGTTCCTTTAGCCATTGGCCAATAGAAAAAGATCCCTTTCCATCGATGATTTTATCATATTCTGGAGAGTTGGTGTCAAATAAATAAGCATGCGTCCAGTGGAACAAATCATGATTTGCTACGAAGAAAGTAACAATCATCAAAATCCCTGCATATGGAAGCCAGTTTCCAAATGATAACATCACTCTAGAAATTGGAGCAGACCAACCAGCTTGCGCAGCATACTGCACAGCAAAGAAGAATACTCCGATAATAGCTATTCCTGTAAAGTAGACATTGTTGATCCAAAGGTTAGCATATAAACGCTCATACCAATGAAATGCATGTCCTCCAGCTTCAGCAGCTTCTTCGTGGTGTCCACCAAACATTGCCATCACAATACCAATGACCAACAATGCTGCACCAATGATCAATACCGTGAAAACCGACTTCTTAGTCGCAGCGGTAAAATCAAATTTTTGATCCAAATTATAATGCTGTACGTCGTGAGCCATGATTATTGCTTCTGAATTACTTGTTTAACATAGTGAACAATCTTCCATCTTCTTTCAGGAGAAATCTGAGAACCGTGAGCTCCCATTCTTCCTTTTCCTTTAGTGATAACATGGAAAATATGTCCTTCCGGCAGGTTAATGTATGCTCCACCTGTAAGGTTAGCCACACCACCGATAATTTCTCCTACTTTACCATCTCCTTGTCCACCTTTTCCATGGCAAGCAGAACAATATTGTAAAAACAACCTCTCTCCATCTTCCAATACTTCATCTGTCAATTCAACAGGATTAGTCAAATTTGCAGCTGCAGCTTCCACTTCGAAAGCCTTGTATCTATATGGAAGATATCCACCTTTATTTCTAGGAACAGTTCCTTCAACTGGCTCTCTCATGTTCATTCCATGAGGATTATACACGTTACTGTTGAAAAACTCACCCTTCTCATCTTCTCTGGTAGACAACCAATCTCCCTGAGACTCATCTTTAATTTGAGTTAATGGCTCGTATGCTACAGAGTGATACATCTGTGGAGCATATTCCAGTCCCTGGTTATCACCATCAGCTTTACAGCCAGCTAGCGTGATTCCAGCAACGGCAAACCCCAATAAACTTAGTGCTTTAGCAATCTTCATTTTTCCAGAATTACTATTCAAAACTTTTATTATTCACCTCTGTAGCACCGGAAGACTTAAGAATCTCCTGAATTTTTGCTACCTCCATACTCGAGTTATTTGCAATATCAATTGCCATGATGTGCTTATCATCAGTACTTCTCAAATCAAAGATTCGAGGCTGAGCCCATGGCTTCAAGTCAGAACTGATCATAAATACACCCACCATTCCAAATGCCGCAAGCAATACAGTCAATTCAAACGTAACTGGTATAAAGTCAGGAATCGCAGCGTAATCCTTACCTCCAATAATCATTGGCCAGTCAAATCTCATCATATACAACTGCATGGTCAAAGCCAAGGTGGTTCCTAACAATCCAAATAGGAATGCAGCAATCGGTAATCGGCTTCTTTTATAACCAAGTACATCTTCCAAACCGTGAACTGGATACGGAGTATATACTTCATGAATCTTGACACCGCTAGTTCTTACTTCAGAAACAGCATGGAGCAATACGTCCTCATCGTCGTAAACTCCCAAAATAAAATTCTTATCTCTTTCCATGATTATTTACGAACTTTTTCAGATGTAGACTTCAATACTGATTTTACTTCAGCCATGTTGATTACCGGGAAGAACTTGGCAAACAAGAAGAATAAAGTAAAAAACAATCCAAAGGTGAATAAGTAAACTCCAATATCTGTAATAGATGGGTAGAACATTGCCCAAGAAGATGGCAAGTAATCTCTGTGAAGAGAAGTAACGATAATTACGAAACGTTCAAACCACATACCGATGTTTACAACAATAGACAAAGCAAATGTCGCAATGATAGAAGTCCTAATTTTCTTGAACCAGAACAACTGAGGAGAGATCACATTACAAGTCATCATTGACCAGTAAGCCCACCAATAAGGTCCAGTAGCACGGTTGATAAACGCATATTGTTCTGCTTCTACGCCAGAGTACCAAGCGATGAAGAATTCAGTGATGTATGCTATACCTACAATTGAACCAGTGATGATAATAACGATATTCATCAATTCAATGTGGGTCATGGTAATGTAATCTTCCAATTTGAACACCTTTCTGGTAATGATCATCAGCGTCAATACCATAGCGAATCCAGAGAAAATCGCGCCAGCCACAAAGTATGGAGGGAAGATCGTAGTATGCCAACCTGGAATAACCGAAGTTGCAAAGTCAAAGGATACAATCGTGTGAACCGAAAGTACCAATGGAGTTGCCAAACCAGCCAAAATCAAGGAAACTGATTCATATCTCATCCAAGTTTTAGCAGCTCCGTCCCATCCAAAGGAAAGCGCTCCATAAATCACTTTTCTTAATCCTGTAGCTCTATCTCTAATGGTAGCAAAATCAGGGATCAAACCTATATACCAGAATACCAATGAAACTGAGAAATAAGTAGAGATCGCGAATACGTCCCAAAGAAGAGGAGAGTTAAAGTTTACCCAAAGCGAACCAAAAGTATTTGGAAGCGGAAGCGCCCAATAAGCTCCTAACCATGGTCTACCCATGTGAAGAACCGGGAACATTGCCGCACAAATAACCGCGAAAATTGTCATTGCTTCAGCTGCTCTGTTGATAGAAGTTCTCCACTTCTGTCTGAAAAGTAGCAATACTGCTGAAATCAAAGTACCTGCGTGACCAATACCAACCCACCAAACGAAGTTGGTGATATCCCAAGCCCAACCTACTGTCTTGTTCAATCCCCACATCCCGATGCCTTCCCAAACGGTGGCTGTCACTGCAATTAATCCTATAGCCAAAGTACCAGCGGCTGTTAAGAAGGCAAGAAACCAAAGTAAAGTTGGTTTTCCTTCTACCTGACGGGACACATCATGTGTCACATCATGGTAGGTTTTACCTCCGGTAACTAACGGCTCACGTACGGATGAAGTAACCTGCATAGTTTATAAAATTATGATTACGCTTCGTTTTTGTCTTTATTTCTGATTTTGGTAAAGTACCAAACGTTTGGACTCACGTTGATCTCTTCCAATACGTGGTATGCTCTTTCCTCATTTACTTCTTTCAAAGCAGAAGTGGTGTTCTCTTTGATTTTCAATAACTGAGAAACTTTAGAGTTTGAATCATTCATATCACCAAACACAAGAGCATCTGTAGGACAAGCTACCGCACAAGCCACGTTGATTTCACCATCCTGAACTTTACGCTTCTCACGTTTAGCAGCTAGCTTACCAGCTTGAATTCTCTGCACACACATGGAACATTTTTCCATTACACCACGTGCTCTTACAGTAACATCTGGATTCAAGACCATTTTACCCAAATCATCGTTTTGTGCAATGTTTACACCTGCGAAGTCTTTGTTGTCATGGTATTTGAACCAGTTGAATCGACGTACTTTATAAGGACAGTTGTTTGCACAATATCTTGTACCAATACATCTGTTGTAAGTCATTTGGTTTAGACCCTCTGAAGAGTGGGTGGTTGCAGCAACCGGACAAACTGTCTCACAAGGAGCGTTGTTACACTGCTGACACATCATAGGTTGGAATGTTACTTCTGGATTCTCAGATGCTACTTCCATACCTCTCAAATCATCTGCAGGAGCATCAGAAGAATAATAGCGGTCAATTCTGATCCAAGCCATTTCTCTTCTGTTCAATACTTCTTGCTTTCCAACTACTGCCACGTTGTTTTCAACTTGACAAGCAACAGAACATGCTGAACATCCAATACAGGAGTTCATATCGATAGCAAGACCCCAGTGATGCTGTGAATATTGGTGACCTGACCAAAGAGAGATTTTGCTTGGTTTTACAAACTCTCCGTCTTTGTAGATTTCAGGATGGTATCTACCAGCACTTGCATCGGTTTTATATTCAGCAAGAGTCGCTTCTTGGATCACATTCTCACGCCCCATGAAGGTCTGGTGAGTTTGTGTTCTTGCAATTCTATATGCTTCACCTGTCGCAGCTACTTCAACTCCAGCTGTGATGTCAAAGTTTACAAATCCTTTGGATGTATCTGCCAATTCATAAGCATTCACACCCACACCGTTTGCTACTCGACCAGCTTTTGTTCTACCATAACCTACAGCAAGTCCAAAAGTACCTTCTGCTTGACCTGGTTGAACCAAAATAGGAACTACTAAAGATTTTCCATTCACTGTAATAGAAGCTTTCGAAGTCTCCCCTTCAATCATGGTCACTCCATTTTCAGAAGCCCATTTTTGAGAAACTGTCAAATAGTTATCCCAAGTAGCTTTAGTGATTGGATCAGACATTTCCTGAAGCCAAGGCACATTTGCAAATGCACCACTACCAATACCTACTTTGGTATACAATACCAATTCAGCACCAGCATTAGAAGCAGAATATGTTTTTGCAACAGCTGCAGCAGCAGCACTTACATCTCCTACAGGAGCTAAAGCTTCAGAAGCTGCAGGTGTAATGGCAAAAACACCATTATATAAAGAACGATCCCAGAATTCTTGGAAATCAGTTCCTGTTTCAACTTGAGTGAAAATCTCAGATTCCCAGTTTAGTTGAAGGAATTCATAATAATTAGAAGTAGATCCCGACCAAGTTAAGAATGAATCCTGTGCTTGTCTGGTATCAAAAAGAGGAGAAATGGTTGGCTGACCTAAAGAATAATGACCTTTTTTTGGTTCGAAATCATTCCAAGACTCTAAGAAATGGTGATCTGGAGCAACCATTTGTACCAAAGAAGCTGTCTCATCCATTGTTCCGTTAGTAGAGATACTAACTTTGGCTTTTGCGATACCTTCAGCAATTTCAGCACCTCTAGCGAAATCATATACAGGGTTACAGTTGTAGAAAATTACCGCTCCAACTTGTCCACCTTTCAACTCATTCACAAATTGATTCATCCGAGCGTCATCACCTTTACGGAAATGCACTGGCGCATTGAAATCAACGGTGGTTCCATTAGCTCCTAATAGCTCATTGATCGCATTTACGACTACCTGAACGTTTGGATCATTAGAACCAGCAACTACCAAACCTGAAGACTTTGCTGCCCACAGGTCATTTGCTGCTTTATCTAAATGTGCTACTTCAACAGCTGGGGCTGAAACAGTAGTCGCACCAGCTTTCTTTGCAATGGCATTATATAAAGCCAAAACCGCCAATCCACTTTGAGAAGCTTTGATTGGAGTTCTATAATCTGCATTGGCACCTGTTAAAGAAAGATTAGATTCAAACTGATAATGTCTGGACATTTCAGGCTTTTCCTTTGAAATCTTTCTTGTTTTAGCATATTGGCCTGCAAACTCAATTGGAGAAATCCAAGTTCCTAAGAAGTCAGCTCCGAAAGAAACAATGGTTTTTGCTTTATCAAATGAATAAGAAGGAACAACTGCAGTACCATAATAGGTCTCCGCAGCTTTTGAAATTCCATAATTGGAAATAGGATCGTATTGAATCACTTCAGCACCACCAAATACTTCAGAGAATTGCTGAAGGGCTTTATTGGTAGTTGGAGAAAGAATGGTATTTGAAACAATCTTTACAGAACCAGCAGAAGCAAGTTTAGACTTCACTTGAGCATCAAGAGTTGCCCAGTCAGTTTTCTCACCCGAAATGTGGGGCCCAGTTAGTCTTTGCTTGTCATAAAGAGAAAGAACAGATCCTTCTACGATCGCATTGACTTTACCTTTATTAATAGGAGAAAGCTCGTTTCCATCGATTTTGATAGGACGACCTTCTCTTGTCTTTACAACAATTGACGCATAATCACCTCCTGAAGAGAAGGTAGATGCGTAATAATTAGGGATAGACGGATTGACATCAACCGGCTTGTTAACATAAGGGATAGCCTTTCTTACCGGAGCCTCGCAAGCTGCCAAAGATGCAGCCGCTAAGCTAAATCCCATCAACTTGAGAAAATCTCTTCTGGAGGCACTGCCGTCTTCATTCAAAGAAGATGGAAGTTCTGCGAACTCCTTATCGGCATGCTTTACAAACTCCGGATCGTTGCTAAGTTGCTCTAGCCCTTTCCAGTAGGTTTTTTTATTTTCCTTCATTTTATGATCTAGGAATGAATTTGCAAAAAGGATAATGAATTAATAGTGGCACTTAGCACATTCAAGCCCACCGATGTCTTTCACCTTTAGGGCATCTTTTGAATCCACATGAATCTGTACCAACTTATCATAATAGGCATTGCCTTCAGTAGCAATTTCGGTTTGTCTGTGACAATCAATACACCAGCCCATAGTCAAAGCACTATGCTGACCTACCACTTCCATTTCTTGAATAGGGCCGTGGCAAGTTTGACACTCAATTCCACCCACTTTCACGTGTTGAGAATGGTTGAAGTAAGCTAAATCCGGAAGGTTGTGAACACGCACCCATTCAATTGGAGTATTGTTGTCCACAGCATCATAGATTTTCTGAATTTCTGGAGAAATACCTTCTTTACCTTGTACATTCTGTACGTGAGTATGACAATTCATACAGATGTTAGGTGAAGGAATATTCGCTGATCTACCAATCTCAACCCCAGTATGGCAATACTGACATTCGATTTCTAAAGTACCAGCGTGTAATTTATGAGAATAAGCAATCGGCTGCGTAGGGGCGTAACCTTGCTGAACACCAACTGAATAAAGTCCATCAATCGCAGTTTTAGCAACCACCGCCACTACCAAGGCAGTAACAATGATGATGAAACCATCGCTTTTAAATACTTTTCCTAAGTTGAATTTCTGAGTAACGAATTCTTTGTCATCCTCATCAAGTTCCTGCTTATTTAAATACTTGGTTAAAACAGAGATAATCAATCCCAAAACAACCAAGATCAATAGCAATACAACTACCAGAACAGCTAGGATTACTGTCAGATATTCATTTGGTATTCCTCCCCCTGCAACGGAAGCACCTTCGGCACCACCTTCTACAGCAGCTGCTGCAGCTGGATCTACCTTGTCACCAAATTCGATGTAGGAAAGTAAATTATTTAAATCATCATCTGATAAAAATTCATGCGCTGGCATCGCTGTATTGTTGAACTCTTTGTAGAGATCATTGGCTGTTTTATCACCAGAGGCGATTAATGCCTGTGAATTTTTAATGAAAGATTTGATCCAAGGAATTTCTCTTCTATCAGAAACACCTCTTAATGCTGGACCAACTAATTTTTGATCTAATTTGTGGCATGTTTTACAATTTGCATTGAATACAGCCTTACCTGCTGCTACTGCTTCATCGCTACTATCAACTGCAGGATCCGCGGCAAAAGCCTGAATTCCTATCAGCATGAAAAACAGCACTGCCAGTGTGTGGAAATTCCATCGAACCCCTACTAACGAGCGTTTGGATAACATATTATAGCTAATTAAATAGTTTATGCGGTTTTCAATAACCCTTGCAAAGGTACTACCCGGGCTCAATTTTTCAAACAAGATTTCAATTCAAATAACCGGAGGAACTAAGGGCTAAAAGCCAGTTTACCTAGCTGATTTTCAATATTTTAGAGTACTTTTTATGGAAGTTATTTTATTTAGAATCGTTATAAATAAGTTAGAAATAAATTCTGGATAGAACTTCAAAAATAATTCGTCGTTACTGGATTTTTTTAAGGTGTAAATCAATACTTTGAGTAATAGCTCACCTTAAATCCAGAAAATAAATGAAGTCTCTATTGCATCGAGAAAGATAATCTCTAAATTTGCATTCCATTTCATAAATGGTCGCGTGGCCGAGCGGCTAGGCAGAGGTCTGCAAAACCTTGTACAGCGGTTCGAATCCGCTCGCGACCTCCACGAAAAAGCATCCTTAAGAGGGTGCTTTTTTCATTTTAACCCAATTCTTTTTCATAAAAACCTTGTACAGCGGTTCGAACCTTCCTTGGAAGCTTTGCTTGCCTGCTGAAGCCAGGTCCGCCATCGCGACCTCCACAAAAAAGCATCCTGGACCTAGGATGCTTTTTTATTTTGAATAGTTTTCAACAATAGCACCTAAAAGTAAAAACCTTTGAAATCTTTAAATCTCAAAGGTGGTAGAAAGGCTAAGGACTTTCTTAAAACCGATAAGCTATCCCAAACTGAAGACCGAATTCCTCCAGCAAATATTTATTTTCCGTTTTTTCAAAAGGAATAACATTGTGTCTCTTATAATGAGGAAAAACTGAAAAAACCATCTTATTGGTTGTATACTTAGCCCCAGCTCCTAACATGTACCCAATTCCGCTTTGATCTGTGAAATTATGGGTATGAGAGGTCTGGAAATCAACTACAGGTCCCACTGCTCCATATAGGTATTTCAAAAATGTATATTCGAGATATACTGGTATTGTAACCATTTCAAAATCAGGATTATGCACATAGGATGACCTATTCTCCATCCCGCAGTTTGGGCATGGAGCTGGTCTGTAATAAACCTGGGCCGTTGTATAATTCACACCTGCGTTAAGCCTAAATTTTTTGGCTATTCCTTTGGAAAGAATCAATCCAAATTCAGATAAGCTTTCCATGTTTACCGAACTCGATCCTGTAAGCTGTATCTTCCTCGCTAACCGATTCCCAGAAATCCCATAATACCCTTTGAGCTCAATTCCGATTGAGCCCTTGCAGAAGTAATACAAAAGAAAATGAAGAAAATAAACAGTAGATGTTTTCTCATTAGGTAGGAATTTAATTGAAAGATATATCAATCGATACGTTGGTTGAATTCAATCCGCAACTTGGGATGGATACACTAAAAATATAAAAGGACATAAAAAAACGCCGACTTTTCAGCCGGCGTTTTTTATATGAATAAGTTAAGAAATCAAATTCTTACTTTTTTCCACCTTCCATTTGCTCTTTCAATTGAGTCAAAGCATCTAAGTCTCCTAGGGTAGACTTCTCTGCTGGAGCTGAAGAAGATGTAGAAGTTTCAGATTTTTCTTCGCTTCTTTCTTAGCTGGCTTTGCCTCTTCTTTGAATGTAGCAGTGTGAGAAAGAACGATTCTCTTATCATCTTTAGAGAATTCAGTCACTTTGAAATCTTCAGAGTCACCTGCTTCTACAGAAGAACCATCTGCTTTCTCCAAGTTTTTGATGGTTGCGAAACCTTCTAAACCGTAAGGAAGCTCAAGAACAGCACCTTTATCATTCTTAGAAACTACAGTACACTTATGAACAGATCCTACTGGGAATACATTCTCAAAAGTATCCCATGGATTCTCTTCCAACTGCTTATGACCTAGGGCCAATCTTCTGTTATCAACATCAAGTTCAAGAACAGCTACCTCTAGCTCATCTCCTACTTTTACGAATTCAGATGGATGCTTGATTTTCTTAGTCCAAGAAAGATCAGAAACGTGAACCAAGCCATCGATACCTTCTTCCATTTCAAGGAATAGACCGAAGTTAGTCAAGTTTCTAACTACACCAGTGTGCTTAGTACCCACGGCATACTTAGTACCCATATCATTCTTAGTCCAAGGATCTTCAGTCAATTGCTTGATACCCAAAGACATTTTTCTTTCGTCCTTATCCAAAGTCAATACTACTGCATCGATTTCGTCACCAACTTTTACAAAGTCAGCAGGGTTTCTCAAGTGCTGAGACCAGCTCATTTCAGAAACGTGGATCAATCCTTCCACACCTGGAGCAAGCTCCAAGAACGCACCGTAGTCGGCTACGTTTACAATCTTACCTCTTACTTTAGAACCAACTTCAAGGTTAGAAGCCAAAGAATCCCAAGGATGAGCAGTCAATTGCTTCATACCCAAAGAAATTCTCTTCTTATCATCATCAAAGTCAAGAACCACAATCTGAACTTTCTGATCAAGCTGCAATACTTCTTCTGGATGATTGATACGTCCCCAAGAAATATCTGTAATGTGAAGTAGACCGTCTACACCACCCAAATCGATGAATACACCGAAGTTGGTCATGTTCTTGATCACACCTTCCAATACTTGACCTTTTTCTAGGTTGTTTAGGATTTCCGCTTTTTGCTTCTCTAGATCTTTTTCGATCAATACTTTGTGAGAAACTACAACGTTATCGTTAGCGTGGTTGATTTTCACCACTTTCACTTCCATCTTCTTACCTACATAGATATCGAAATCTCTGATAGGCTTCACGTCGATTTGAGAACCTGGCAAGAAAGCTTCTACACCGTAGATATCTACGATCAAACCACCTTTGGTTCTTCTTTTCACCAAACCTTCGATCACATTGTCATGCTCAAGAGCATCTTCGATGTCCTGCCATGCACGTACGATCTTGGCTTTCTTACGGGAAAGGATCAATTGACCCAAAGCATTTTCCTGCTCCTCAATGAATACCTCTACCTCATCACCTGGCTTAATACCATCTAGATCACGGAATTCACTCAAAGGAACCAAACCGTCAGATTTGAAGCCAATGTTGATGATCACATCTTTATCATTCACTCCTACTACTACACCTTTGATCACTTCTTTCTCAGTGATTTCATTTAGTGTACCAGCATACATTGCCTCCATCTGAGCTTTTTGCTCTTTGGAATAGCCTTCTCCAAAACCTTTGGTTTCGAAGTTGTCCCAGTTAAAATCTTCTTTATTAGACATAATAGTATTGACTCTGAAATCCCATCAGTCCTCGAGTCAAGAGACTGCGGGTTTTTAGTTGTAAATCAATGCCTTAGATAGTTCTAAAACACCCCGTTCACCCGAACGGACTGCAAAGGTACGTATTTTCTTTTATTTCGTAAATGCTTGATCAAAAAATGAATTATTTACCTGAGCCTTTATTCATAAGGAATTAGAAAAATAAATTCAGCTAGCTTAAATTGAAATAAAAAGCCCCAGAGCGCTCCGGGGCTTATGCAAGCAAAGAGTTAAGATTAAATTTAAACCCAAAATTACCAATATTCAGATAGCATGAAAATCTTCCAAGCAATTTTTACCATTTACTCACTAGTAATTTTTGCTGCTTTAATGCTTGTTTTTGCCTTATTCATTATTGTTCCTGTTTTAATCAATGACCGAGCTGGGAACTTATCTTTTTTCTTTATCAGGCTTTGGGCAAGGATTTGGTCCGGACTATCAGGATTTAGGTTTGAAATACAAGGGAAGGAGTATATCAACCCCAAACAGCCTTATATCTACATTTTTAATCACCGTTCTTTTTCGATGCTCCTATCATACCCATAGCAATCCCACAACAAGTAAGAGCACTTGGGAAAAAGGAGCTATCTAAAATCCCGGTTTTTGGATGGGTCGTAGCCAAATTTGCCATTTGGGTAGAACGGGATAATCCAGAATCTCGAAAAGAGAGCATCCCGAAGCTCATCAAGTTTCTCCAAAAGGGTATCTCTATTGTGGTGGCTCCAGAAGGCACTAGGAATGATAGTGAAAATGTATTATTACCATTTCGAAAAGGGGCTTTTAGGCTATCTATTGAAACTGGAATCCCTATTTTACCTTTCGCGATCATCGATGCAGACAAAATTCATAAAAGAGGTTCTTTATTATTAAGCCCCGGAAAAGTAAAAGTCTATTTCTCCAAACCGATTTATCCTTCAGATCAACATTCAATAGATGAATTATCTGAAAAATGCAGAAATAGATTAGAGGCTATTATCCTAAGTCATGAATAACAAGAAGCACTTCCTAATATCAACCTAGTGAACGCTTAGAAAAACTAGATATCACAAAGCCTCATGTTCATTCCTTCCCTTGCAGTCTAAATTATAAAAGGATCTACCTACTCCTTGTTCATCAATAACCCCTCTCCTTCTTCATCAGCTGCATCAATCGTCAATTCCTCAAAAAGGACATATATGGAAAGGTAGGTCAATGGAATTGTCACCAATAAGCCTACAATCAAACATAGAAAACCACCAATATTGATTAGTAAAAGCAACAGGAGAAATGCAAAGAATTTCCACCAATTGGTGTGAACTAATTTCCGACTGTACTCCATGGCTGGCCAGAAATCAAATCCCCCAAAAAGGACAAATAATAAACTGAACACATATCCCACCCCCAGGTAAATCCCCGGCAAAATAAACACCACAAGACCCGCTACGATAAAAATCGCAGTGATGAGATTTACGATGATCAGCGGCAGAATATAGTTAAATCCATCAAAGTAATTCTGGAAATCCACATACTCGTTTTGACTCATTCGGTTGGCCACCAAATAAAATCCAGCTACCAATGGAGGGGAAAGAAAAATGGAATAAATAAATGCAAAGTCCTCTAAGTACAGTGTAAAAAATAACTGTATAGTGGAAATCAGAAATGCAAAGCCTATATGAAACATGGCCCGGGCTTTGAACATTTCCCAGGCCTTATCTATGATATTCGAAATATTAAAATCTACTCCAGAATCAATGATTCTTTGAAGTTTAAGTTGATCCATTCTAGGTTATTAATTTGTAAACGCCTCCAAAATATCATGTTTGGTAATGATGTGAATCTGATTGTTCTCATCCCTCACCAAAACTGCTTTCTCCTTTTCTACCATGGAAGAAAGTACGTCCAGCGTACTATCCAATGCGACGAAATGCATGGATTCTTCCATTACATCGGAGACTTTCGCATCTTTCAATTCTGGGTTCTCAATAATTTTTGCCAGTAATTTGTTGTCAGTAAGACAACCCACTACCTCTTCATTTTCCATCACAGGAATTTGGGAGACACTGGTTTTATTCATCAAACCAATCGCATTTCTCACTGAATCCGTTTTGAGGGTAGACACCAATTGGTAGGTACCTTTTCTTCCGGAAATAATATCCCTAGCTGTTGCAAATGTCTTATCTTCCAAGAACCCATGATTTCTCATCCATTCGTCATTATAGACTTTCCCTAAGTATCGAGTCCCATGATCTGGAAGGATGATCACCATTTGATCTCCTTTTTTAGGTTCTCTTTGGCCCATTCCAATGCTCCGTGAACAGCGGATCCGCAAGACCAACCTACAAATAGTCCCTCTTCCCTCGCCAACCTTCTAGTCATTACTGCTGCATCCTTGTCTGTAACTTTAACAAAGTGGTCTATCACATCAAAATTGACATTCTTTGGGAGAATATCTTCACCAATTCCTTCTGTCAGGTAGGGGTAAACTTCTTTTTCATCAAAAATCCCTGTTTCCTTATATTTTTTAAATACTGAACCATAGGTATCAATCCCGACGGTAACAATTTCCGGATTCTGTTCCTTAAGATATGTAGCCGTACCACACATTGACCCGCCTGTCCCTACACCTGCTGCATAATGGGTTATTTTGCCCTCTGTATCACTCCATATTTCAGGACCAGTTGTTTCATAATGTGCTGCTGTATTGGAAAGGTTATCGTATTGGTTCGGATAAAAGAATTTGGAATATCCTGATTCAATTTCTTTGCGACGGAATAATAGGATCTTGGATCTTCCGGGAAACATTAGTTGGACAAACGATCACCTCTGCACCTACCGCCTTGAGGATATCTATCTTTTCTTTTGACTGCTTATCAGCCATGGTAAAAATACATTTATAGCCTTTCGCCACAGCAGCTAAAGCCAAGCCCATCCCAGTATTTCCACTAGTCCCTTCTATAATAGTTCCTCCTGGTTTTAAAAGCCCTGACTTTTCGGCATCCTCCACCATCTTCACGGCCATTCTATCTTTCATAGAATTGCCAGGATTAAAATATTCAACCTTTACTAAAACATCGCCTTTGATTCCTTTGGCGAGTTTATTCAATCGGATCATCGGGGTATTCCCAATGGTTTCAATGATGGAATTATAGATCATAGTCAGTTATATTTGGTATCCAAAAATACAGGATTTTTCTTGCCCTCCTGTCCGCTTTACCTAAAAACAAAATAAAATTCTGAGTTAAAAAGTTCTTTTTCTAGACTTCTTTAAATTCTACCTTTTTAATCACATCCAAGGTTACATGAAGTAAAATAGCGGTAACAAAGGCTACTCCTAATACTAAAGTCAATAAACCAAACACAAACTTTTTAGTCAGAACAAAAATTAAAATACTGGCGACTCCTGATGGAATGATTCCAAAAATAAATATTCCACCAATTAGCAAGGGCTTGATTAAAATCCGATCCCAACTTTCTTCCAAAGCGATTTGAGGGATTAGATTTATGGAAAAGCCGATTAAATAAAACCCAAGCATTCCCAATAAAAACAATGGGATGATCGCCCAGTTCAATTCTGCAATAAATACTGATGGGATAATCATTAGACCAGAAAACAGTAAAATCTGAAAAAGATCCAGTTTGATCATATTCCAGAATTTTGCTGACCAGCTAGCAGGGATTAATATAAAAAATGGTTTTTTTAAGTCTCCAACTGAAGCCCTACCTATTCCAGCCATAAAATAGAAAACAAATAGCACGACCAGATATCCGTAAAACATCTTATGCGAAAACCAATCAAACCTGGAAAGGGTGGCAAATAGAATCCCCAAACCAGTCATGGTCAATGAATAAATCCCAAATAGAGGATGAAAATCCTGTCTGGAACTATGCACGTAATTTCTCCAATAAAATGCTTTTGCCCCCACCCCAAAGTCGGGTAAGGCCAATTGTTTCTTGGCATTCATACTAAAGGAGGCTTCAGAAGCTTGTTTTTTTCCTCTTACTTTTTCAATTTTTTCTTCATTGGACTTGGTAGCTTCCAATACATCTTCATAGTAATACCCAGAAAACTGTATCACCAATTTTACGACGGTGTAATAAGCCAATCCATAAAGCATCAAAAAGCAGGATGATAAAATAACGTTCTGCTCCCAGACATAGCTCATGATCCCCCTACTCCAACCCACAATTGGAAAAAAGTTAAACCAAGGAGAACTCACCCAGGAAAACATCCCTTGCCAGAATTTCTCCGCCATAAGGCCAGGAATTAAAATCATCAAACCTAAAGCAACACCCATTATAGATACTCCAGTTTTGATGTAATTCATGATCCCATACTTGGTATGAAGGGTATAAATCAAAAATCTCAGTGGGAAAATCATAAAGAAGAAAAGTGCAAATCCCAAAACCAAGAAAATGATATTTCCTGCCGTAAGTTCAAATTGATCTGCAAGTTGGCTAGCTCCATAAAATAAAAACAACATGCTACCTCCCAAAGCAGGAAGTATTGATCTTGCCATGTAGTAAATCAAAATATTTTCTGGCTTCACCGGTGCTGTAAACAATAAATTGACATCCGCCATCTTAAAGAAACTGATGTTCTTTTTCGTCGCACGATAAAGCTGGAAAACGAAAAACGACAAGGCCAGAATTGTTATTCCTCCGATCACATTTTGCCAGGCAAAATTCACTTCCGGAATACCTTCCAAATCTGGAGTTTGAATTCCAGATTCCTCCGGCCTACTCTTCATTCGCATGGTATAGATAAAAAAGAAATAGGCCAACAATCCTCCATATGGCAACAGCCTAAGTGGATTTTTTAGGATTAGTTTGATATTGTTGAGTAGGATTAAAATATCCTTTCTAAGGAGTATCCGGAATTCAAACATCTTTGGTAAGTTCTAGAAACAAATCCTCTAAGGAAGTCCCTTCCTCTTGAACAAACTGTTGTTTAAGATTGGCTATGGTATCATTCCCTACAATCTTCCCCTCTTTCAGGATCATAATTCTATCGGCAATAGACTCCACACTATCAATCAAATGGGTACTCACTAAAATGGTTTTTCCTGCCTCTTTCAGATTCCTAAAAATTTGTCTGGTGTTTTTAATGGCTTTTGGGTCCAGTCCAATCATTGGTTCATCAAAAAACAAAACTTGAGGATCAGGAATCAAAGCACAAACAATAGACACTTTTTGCCTCATCCCTTTGGAAAGATCCCTCCCTAATTTATCCTGTTTATCTTCAAGCTCAAATAGCTGAACCAACTCATCTGTTTTTCTTTCCAATTGGGCACTCCATAAGCTTGACCGATGAATTGAAAATGTTCTTTGACCGTCAATAAATCATACACATATGGGGTCTCAGGAATATAGCTAAATAGTCTCTTAGCCTCCACGGATAAATGATCATACCCTCCAATGGTAATATCTCCAGAAGTTTTTCTCAAAAGCCCCACGATGCATTTCATGGTGGTGCTTTTCCCAGCCCCATTTGGACCCAACAAGCCGACTACTTCTCCACCCTTCAATTCAAAAGACAAGTCGTCCACCGCATTCTGTTTGCCGTACTTTTTTACCAGATTATTGACTATTAACATAAAAGTGAATTTGATCTTAAAACTAATGCGAACAAGTCTAGGTTTCTAAAATTTGGAATCTTTTTTGTTATTCTTTGAAATCACGTTCAAATAAACCACAGACAATGAAAAAACTTTTTGTAATCGCACTACTTCTAACGCTCTGCCAATATACCATGGCTCAGCATGCCGGAAGATTTAGAATGGGGATGGACTTAGGCGCTGCTATTCCCAAAGGTGGTGGCATAGGAGCCTTGGTAAACTTAGAGCCCAAAGTCAACTTAAAAGACAACATGAATGTTGGAATACGATTTGGAATAGCTGGACTCGCAAAAGATGTGACCTACTATAATTTTACAGAAGATTATGAGGGGGAAATTTCTGCTAACATTTCTATTTCAGGCACCTTTGATTATTATTTCAATCAAGGGGGTACCCAATTGGCTCCCTACATAGGTGCTGGTTTTGGATATTACACTTTAAGCAGTGTTCAGATTAATAATGGGGATTTTGATGTGCCTGATATTTTCGGTGATCTAGAAGCTGATTTTAAATGGGCTCCTATGGTCAGAGCCGGAGTGGAATTAGGTAAGTTCAGAATGGGTGCAGAATACAACTTCGTCCCAAAAAGCAACTTACAAAATGCCTCAGGAGAGGTCATTGGCGAGGCAATCAACCAATATTTTGGATTTACTCTGGGATTCTATGTTGGTGGCGGAAGATGGAGAGGAATGTAAGGGTTAAAACCTAAAGTTTGAAAGAAAAAAAACGGCTGTTACTTAATTGGTAACAGCCGTTTTTGTTTGAAGTATCACGATTAATTCCTAGCTCCAGCGAGTAAATAGAGTACAGCCATTCTGACTGCCACCCCATTCTGAACCTGTTCCAGAATAATAGCATGCTCTGAATCAGCAACATCTGAACTCAATTCCACACCTCTATTGATGGGACCTGGATGCATGATTACAATCTCTTTATCCAACTCTTCCAACATTTTTCGGTTAATCCCATAGTAGAGTGAATATTCTCTTAAGCTTGGAAAGTATTTGATTTGTTGCCGTTCCAGCTGAATCCTCAAGACATTCGCCACATCACACCATTGAAGTGCTTTTCTCACATCCAGCTCCACCTTTACCCCTAAGCTTTCTACATATTTTGGCAACAACGTGATTGGACCGCAAACCATGACTTCTGCCCCAAGTTTTTGAAGGCAGAAAATATTGGAGAGTGCAACTCTGGAATGAAGTATATCTCCAATTATGGCCACTTTCTTTCCAGCAACGTCTCCAAGTTTCTCTTTAATAGAGAAAGAATCCAACAATGCCTGGGTTGGGTGTTCGTGGGTACCATCTCCGGCATTTACAATATTTGCCTTCACATTTCTACTTAAGAAATGAGGAGCACCTGGACTGGAATGCCTCATTACTACCATGTCCACTTTCATAGACAAGATATTATTCACGGTATCTACCAGGGTTTCCCTTTTTTTACGGAAGAATTACTGGAAGAGAAATTCACTACATCAGCAGACAATCTCTTTTCTGCTAATTCAAAGGAAAGTTTGGTTCTGGTCGAATTTTCAAAAAACACATTGGCGATGGTAATGTCACGCAATGAAGGCACCTTTTTAATGGGCCTGTTGATCACTTCTTTGAAATTTGCCGCTGTTTCTAATATCAATTGAACATCACTTTCTGTGATGTTTTTAATTCCTAACAGGTGTTTGGTGCTGAGTTGAGACATGATTAATTTTTATCTTTCTCTGTGATCCAAATTGCGTCTTTTTCGTGCCCTTGCTCCTTCCATTCTACAATTACATATTGGCTTTCAAGGGTATTGATCCGAATACCGTAGTAGTCTGGCCTAATAGGGTAATCCCGGGTAAGTTTTCTATCGACAAGCACCATGAGCTCTACTTTTTGAGGCCTACCAAAAGCAATCATGGCATCCATGGCAGCTCTCACTGATCGACCTTTGTAAAGCACATCATCTACCACAATCACCTTTTTGCCCTCCACCAAAAAATCAATTTTGGTTTCGTTGGCCTTTAGCGGTAAATCTCTTCTACGGAAATCGTCTCGATGGAATGTAGCATCCAAATAACCTGATGGTACTTTGACTCCTGAAATTTCTTCAAGCAGGGAAACAATCTTATCAACCAGCAATGTTCCTCTGGGTTGTAATCCTAAAAGTACTGTATTTTCGAAATCGTCGTGATTTTCGATGAGTTGATGACAGAATCTCCTCAGGGTGATGGCAATCTGTCCTTCGTCTAAGACTAGCCTTTTTTGCATGGGTAAGATTTGGGGGTAAATATAGGAAGAATTTCTAGTCTAGAGACTCTTCTGGCTGGTACAAATCACCATCTACCAAAATTTTGGTGGCAAAGAAAACATCTCGAACCTGTTCTTTCCCACTTTCATCTTGATATCTAATTCTCTGATTTCCACTTAGTAAAAAATACCGATCATACCAGTGGACAAATTTCAAACTTTCCGGGTCTGTATCTTTGATACGCTCATTTTCCTTAATAAGCTCTAATTCAAAGTGCTGATTTTCAAGTATTTTTTCTCCATTTCTAAAAAACTCAACACCACATCCAAATTTTCTACATAAACATGGTAGACATCATCTCCCACCACCGCCATTTCTCCAAATGGCTCGGAATAAGTGGTAGTAAAATCATCGTAGGTATTTGAATTATCCCATAATACATTCCCTTCCTTCGCAACTTTCGCAAAATGAGCTGACACATACCTAAATTCAGTTGACACTTGAAAATTACTATTGTAGGGATAGGTATTTTGATAAAAAGGGTCCGCAAAATAAGGGGTATAGCCCATCCTGTTTATACGATCATAGCGATAAGCACTAGATGCTGAATACACCCCAGGCCGAGTATTTCCTCTCGAATTAACCATTGTGTAATGATCAAAATAAACCACATAGGAATCATCTGTAGTGTATACGTCTCGGATAGAATAGATATTTCGAATCGTTGGGACTTTCTCCTTTTCAAGATTTTTAATCACCTCTGCATCCCTCCTTTCTTTATCCTTTTCATCGAGGTAATTAAAAAAGTTAGGAAAATCTTCTAACGTATATTTTTTGAATTGATACTCTCCAAATTCGTTGATATCCATGATATACATCCCCAAGTACACATCTCTTTTATCATACCCATAAGCGCCGATCATGGCCTGTTGGTATTCTGACATTGGCAACAACAAGCCATCTAGGATATCCTCATCTGAATTCCCAAAATTATCAACTTTGATTTCCCTCATTAGATTTCCTTGAAGATCATAGGTGTTCAGCAAAATCTCTTTTCTTCTATTTTTTACCTCCCTACTGATCACAATTTCAATTTCCTTCAACTCTGGAATTTTCCGAAGTTGTAATACTTGGGTATTAGGATTATATATCCCCTGTACGGTCTGAACGGAATTTAAATTGAGATCAAAAATTTGGAGCACTGGGTTTCTTTCTGAAATCCCTAAAAATAAAGCCTTGTCTTCCAGCACTAAAAACTCCACCAATTCCATATCCAATAAATTATTGGCATCTATCTCCAATCCTTTATTGGTTTCCAAATTGATTTTAAAAATATATTTATCCGAATTTATTGAAGACCCTTTTTGCAATAAAAGGAACAAGAATTCTTTATCTACATCAAATCCGACGATATCAAAGCCTTCTTTTACCGGGAATTCAATGACTCCAGTACTATTCAGGTCAAAGTCACTTTTGAAATACTGTAACTTCCTCCTGAAATTCAGACCTTTTTCGGGAACGGTGCGAAATGCTACCAGCCCATCTTCAAGTCTGGTCATTTCAAAATTTGGCTCATACATTTCCGAAGGCACTTCAAGTCGCTCAATGAACTTTACCTGTGCCCATACCGAACCAAAGAAGAATAAAAAAAACTTGTTAAGGATAATTTCATGAACTCATCTTAAGGATAATATCAAATTCGTCTTTTTGAAGAGACATTACAGAAAGCCTTGTTTGTCGCAACATCAACATTTCCGATAAGGCATCTTTTGATTTGATTTCTTTTAATGAAACGGGATTATTCAAGTCCCTGTTCACTTTCAATCTTACGGCTAACCAATCCTTATTTGTCGGATCTGGAAAACTTACCTCCGAAACTTCTGCTATCCCCACTACAGCTTTTTCTTTCCCACTATGATAAAACATCACCAAATCCCCTAACTTCATATCACGTAAAAAGTTACGAGCTTGGTAATTCCTCACTCCATCCCAAACATCTTCTTTCTTTTTTTGAAATCTTCCCAGGAATATGCCCCAGGCTCCGATTTTACCATCCAATAATTCATTTCTTAAGAATTAAATTTCAATTTTAAGTTAAGGTTTCGACCTTTAATTTGAAACAATAATTGAAGACATTTGTCTCATTCCAACATATAAAGAAAAGATTTTGAACCACAAGACTATCCTGAAAAAATTAAAATTATGTATTCAACTCATGGAGCTTCATGAGGAGAACTCGTTTAAAATAAGAAGTTATCAAAGTGCGCTCAATTCCCTAGAACGTGGAGACCAAGATTTGATGGACCTAAGCGAAGAGGAATTACAAAAAATACCCGGTGTCGGAAAAAGTATTTTGGAAGCGATTCTTTCTTTAAAGGAAACAGAAGCATTCCCTGCCTTGGAAGAACTCCTGGAAAAAACTCCTTCAGGCGTATTGGAAATCCTTCAAATAAAAGGACTTGGCCCTAAAAAAGTTAAAGTACTATGGCAGGAAATTGGAATTACCAGCACCCATGAACTGATGGAAGCCTGTCAATCCGGTAAAGTTGCCAAAACCAAAGGGTTCGGAGAAAAACCCAACAGACCATCATTGAAAATCTTGAATTTAAAGCCTCAAACGAAGGAAAGTGGTTGTATGCAGATGTAGAAGAAACCATTATAGCGTTATCGAAAGAATTAGAAGAACTTTATCAGGGATCAGAAATTGGGCTCGTTGGAGATTTTGCAAGAAAAATGGAAATCATTTCCTCTGCAGAATGGCTGATTGGGATGGAATCTTTGTTTGGGGGCAAGGAAAAGCTTAAAAATTGGGGCTCAATTACTTGGGACATGTCCGCTTCAGGACCATTTGCTTGGAGAGGAAAAGTCAATGACCTGGACCTTTTGGTAAAAGTTCACTTTTGCAGCAAAAAAGAATTCGTCTGGAAAAAATGCTTCTCAGTTCCTCCCCTACTTTTTTGAGTGAACCGGTCACTGAAAAAGAAAATGTGGGTGATCTCCTCAATAAAAAAGACTATTCCAATGAAGAAGAGTTTTTCCAAAATAACAAGTTGGAATTTATCCCTGTCGAAATGCGGGAAGGTTTGGGAGAAGTTTCCTTGGCCAAAGAACATAAGATCGGAAAATTATTGGAGGACTCAGATTTAAAAGGAATTCTTCACAATCATTCAACCTATAGCGATGGAAAGCATGGCTTAAAACAAATGGCAGAATATTGCCGAGATTTGGGCTATGAATACCTTGGGATTTCAGATCATAGCCGCACTGCTTTTTATGCAGGAGGACTGGAAGTGGAGCGTATCATCAAACAACACCAAGAAATCGATGAGCTAAACAGGGAATTGGCACCTTTCAAAATTTTCAAAGGAATAGAAAGTGACATATTACCAGACGGAAGTCTGGATTATCCTGATGATGTCTTAGAAAGCTTTGACTTCATCGTTTCTTCTATTCATTCTATCTTGAACATGGATATCAAAAAGGCTACAAACAGATTGTTGACAGCCATAGAAAACCCATACACCACCATTTTGGGACATCCCACTGGTCGATTATTATTGAGAAGAGCCGGGTATCCTATTGATCATAAGAGCATCATTGATGCATGTGCAAAAAACAAGGTGGTCATAGAAATCAATGCCAACCCTTGGAGATTGGACCTTGATTGGAGATGGGTCCGATACGCCATGGACCAAGGAGTCATGCTTTCAATCAATCCAGATGCCCATGAAATGGATGGATATTCGGACATGAAATATGGAGTATTGACCGGTAGAAAAGGTGGCCTCACAAAAGACATGACTTTAAATGCGTTTTCGCGAGAAGAAATTGACTCTTACTTTTCCGAAAGAAAGGCCTCGATTAAATCTAAAAGCAAATAATCTCAGTCTTCGCATTCTTTACCTATCTTCGCCTTTCAGTTAAGAAATCAATTATGAAGTGGACAAATCAGCCAGACACTGTATTATTGGAAAGGTCATTCCTTTTTGGAATAGTCGGCATAGTTCTGGGAACTCTATCAATATTAAATAGTAAGTTTTATTTGGTTGACGCTCCTATGGGTCCATTAAATGGGGTGAGCTTTTCCTTGCAACTGGTAGCGATCAGCTTAGCTATTTTGGTATTAAGAAAAAGGAAAGTCGACCCAAACATAAAAGAGAAAGCTCAAAAAATGATCGTGGTTTTAGCGGTCGCTTTTTTGTTTTTTATTCTTTCTATGTAATCTCAATTCCAACGAAACTAAAAAACCCCGAATCATTACTGACTCGGGGTTTTATTTTATGCTTAAGACAAAATTAATCTGCCTTTTCTTTCTTTTTATTTACTGAAATCGTCAATTCAGAACCTTCACCAGGGTAATCAGCTGTGATGACATCCCCTTCTGACAAATCACCTTTTAGGATTTCTTCTGCTATGGCATCTTCCAGGTATTTCTGAATGGCTCGATTCAATGGACGTGCACCATATTGTTGGTCATATCCTTTTTCTGCCAAGAATGCTTTCGCCTTATCTGTCAGCTCAATTTGATATCCAAGATCAGTAATTCTGGAGAACAGCTTATTCAAACTGATATCGATGATTTTGAACAAATGCTCCTGGGTCAATGAATTGAACACCACAACATCATCCAAACGGTTCAAGAACTCTGGACTGAAAGCCTTTTTCAAAGCGGACTGAATAGTAGACTTAACCACATCATCCATGTTATCCTGTTTTGCTTTGTTAGCAAAACCGATTCCTGCTCCAAAATCTTTCAGATCACGAACCCCAATATTAGAAGTCATGATAATAATGGTATTTCTGAAATCTACTCTTCTACCTAATCCATCTGTCAATATTCCATCATCCAATACTTGTAAAAGGATATTGAATACATCTGGGTGCGCTTTTTCGATTTCATCAAGTAAGACTACGGAATAAGGCTTTCTTCTTACTTTTTCAGTAAGCTGACCACCTTCTTCATATCCAACATACCCAGGAGGTGCTCCTACTAATCTGGATACGGAGAATTTCTCCATGTATTCAGACATATCTATTCGTATTAAAGAATCATCTTTATCGAATAGGTAGGTGGCCAACATTTTAGCCAACTCAGTTTTACCAACACCTGTTGGTCCTAAGAAAATAAAGGAACCAATTGGCTTTTTAGGATCTTTAAGTCCAACTCTAGTTCGCTGAATTGCCTTCGTTAATTTTTTGATGGCTTCATCTTGACCTATTACTTTTCCAGCCAATTCCTCATTCATGTTGAGCAGTTTTGCTCCTTCATTTTGAGCGATTCGCTTCGCTGGAATACCAGTCATCATTGCGATCACCTCTGCAACATGCTCTTCATCGACTGTAAATCTTTTGGACTTACTTTCTTCTTCCCACTTGATCTTAGCTGCATCAAGTTGCTCTAACAACTTCTTCTCTTTATCTCTCAACTGTGCCGCTTCCTCATATTTCTGAGATTTAACAACACGATTCTTTTCTGTCTTGATGTCTTCTACTTCGGCTTCCAGTTTCAAAATATCTTCTGGAACATGAATATTGTTGATATGCACTCTTGCCCCCGCTTCATCTAAAATGTCAATTGCCTTATCTGGCAAGAAACGATCAGAGATATAACGATCAGACAATTTCACACAAGCATCAATGGCTGCATCAGTATAATTCACATTGTGGTGATCCTCGTACTTATCCTTGATGTTATTCAGGATTTGGATCGTCTCTTCAGGTGAAGTAGCATCTACCATCACCATTTGGAAACGACGAGCCAAGGCTCCATCCTTTTCGATGTATTGTCTATACTCGTCCAATGTAGTTGCTCCGATACATTGGATTTCTCCTCTGGCCAAAGCCGGTTTGAACATATTGGATGCATCTAATGATCCAGATGCTCCTCCAGCTCCCACAATAGTATGGAGCTCATCGATAAACAAGATCACATTTGGAGATTTTTCCAGCTCGTTCATCACTGCTTTCATCCTCTCCTCAAACTGACCTCTATACTTCGTACCTGCAACCAAAGAAGCAAGATCCAAAGTCACTACTCGCTTGTTGAATAAGACTCTTGAAACTTTCTTTTGAACAATTCTAAGTGCTAGACCTTCCGCAATGGCAGTCTTACCAACTCCTGGCTCACCGATAAGAATTGGGTTGTTTTTCTTTCTTCTGGAAAGAATCTGAGCCACTCTCTCAATCTCTTTTTCCCTACCGATGATTGGGTCTAATTTATCATCCTCCGCCATCTTGGTGAGATCACGGCCAAAATTATCCAATACCGGAGTTCGGGATTTTTCAGCACCTGCTTTTGAACTGCCAGAACCACTTCCTGTAGAACCAAATAATTTGGATCCATCCTCATCACCATCCTCTGCTTCTGCTCTTGCTCTAGGTGAGGCACCTCCATCGGATTGCATCTCCAACATTTCTTTTACAGAGTCATAATTGACATCAAATTTATTTAATATCTGAGTGGCAATGTTATCCTCATCTCTAAGAATGGAAAGCAATAGATGTTCTGTACCAATAAGTTGGCTTTTAAATATTTTGGCTTCCAAATAGGTAATCTTCAACACCTTTTCTGACTGTCTGGTCAGCGGTATGTTGGCCATATTTTTCACATTGTGATTTGCGGTACCTTTTACAGCTCTTTCGATCGCTCCTCTCAATTCATCCAAAGGCACTCCTAGTTTTTTTAGAATGGAAACAGCTACACCTTCTCCCTCTCGTATCATCCCCAGTAAGAGGTGTTCCGTACCAATATAATCATGTCCCAGGCGAAGCGCTTCTTCACGGCTGAGAGAGATCACCTCTTTAACTCTGTTTGAAAATTTAGCTTCCATTTAATTCCTTTCTGATTGTTTAATATTCCTGTACGTATGTTACCGAATTTGTTTTAAAAACACAATCCTTTTACGGATTGTTCATTAATTTTTTACAGAACTTAACAAAAGCTTTTTAGCTTCTGTTCCCATGCAAAACAACAGATCCAGAACACTTAAATTTGGCTCAAAGTCTGAGCCAAAAAGTTGTGTATAGGGTACAGGCGAATAAAGTTCCCGCTCCAAAAACGAGCTTGAGGGCCTAATTTGCCCTCTTATGTCCAAATCCACCTGTTCTTCATCCAGGTTTTGACATACAGTCAGCTTGCCAGAACACCTCAAAAGCTTGAGACATATTGTCAGTATTTCATAGTTTAAATCCCATAAACTGGCATGTTTTTTACCATAAACAGGCTCGAGATATGGAAAAAAATTCAAAAAAGGTGCTTTCCCATAGGCCGACTGGATTCCTCTCACATGAATTTTCTGCCAATTCTGAGAATAATCTATCGAAACTTTGTTTAAAGGAAGTCTAGGCCTCCTGCCTTGAATGGGTACACTTAGGGTTTCAACTTTATTTGCCAAGCGAATTCTAGTCCTATTTAGGTATGATTGCCGTTGGTATAATTCATTAGGTGAAATGAGGATGTCATCTGCATCAACGACAGCCGTAAAAAACTCAAGGCATGGGATAAAATGTAAGTCAACTGCGACTCTCTTCATAAATCTGGATGTACTTTTTCTAATTTTAAGGGGGAAACCTCCAATAGGATTTAGATGATATCATCCACATTTCCCAACCCCTGTCTTACTATATCCACTTCATCTCCCAAGCAATCAAGTATAGTGGAACCCACATTTTGACCATATCCACCATCGATTACTATATCTACCAAATGTTCATACTTTTCGAAGATCAACTCTGGATCTGTGCTATATTCGATTACCTCATCTTCATCTCTAATGGAAGTAGATAACAAGGGTTGTCCTAACTCCTCCACGATCATTCTCGGCACTGAATGATTTGGAACACGGATTCCTACGGTTTTTTTATTGCTATGCAAAATCTTGGGGACTTGGGTATTCGCTTCCAAAATAAAGGTAAAAGGACCAGGAAAAGCCTTTTTCATCATTTTGAAAACTGGCTTTGAAATCACTTTCGTGTATTGGGCGATGTTACTGAGATCTGCACAGATAAATGAGAAGTTATGCTTTTTGGGGTTGATTCCTTTGATTCGGCAGATTTTTTCTACCGCTCGTACATTGGTGATATCGCAACCCAAACCATAAACAGTATCTGTCGGGTAGATAATCACTCCCCCATCCCTTAAGATATTTACGATTTGACTTATCCTTCTGGGATCAGGATTTTCTTCATACAAACGAATAAATTCAGCAGCCATCAGTTAATTTTTAGCCTAATTGGTATTCTTACTTCGAAAAGCCTGCCAGTTTTCTAAAAGTTCATTATAAACTGGAATATCAGCAGGTGCCCAATTTAACACACTTAACTCTTCTATTTCCAGCCAATCGACTCTCTCATGCTCTAAAACACGGATTTCTCCTGATTTCCAAGTACATATAAATGGAATCAATTCAATTATTTTTTCTTCAGAATAGGCATATTTAGAAACTGTCAATTGGAAATCTATAGTAATCTCCATCCCCAACTCCTCCTTGATTTCCCGAATTAAGCTTTCTTCTGGACGTTCACCTTGCTCAAGCTTTCCACCTGGGAATTCCCAGAATCCGGGTTGGCTCATGGAAGAAGAACGTTTGGCCACAAGTACTTTATTTAAGTGAATTATGATCGCACAAGAAACTGATATGGTTTTCATGGAGTTAAATATAAAGGAAGGAAAAAGATTCAAAGTAGGAATTAACAGGTAATTCCTAGGAAAGGATTTTTCCCTATTTTTGAAGCGAAATGCAAACAGATAAAAAGAATAAACTATTCCTGGTATTGATCATCTCCTTTTCGGTGTTGGCCATATCTATGTCCTTTTACTTTTACCAGGTCTTCTTCAGCCCAAATGCTTTATTGGAAACCGAACAAAGCTATACGCTGAAAATACCAAGTAATGCCACTTTCAAAAAAGTGAGCAATCAGCTGTATGATGACAAAGTGATCAATGATGTGGTAAGCTTTTCATTTGTTTCTAAGGTAATGGGATATCAAGAAGCGGTGAAGCCGGGATTATATATCATCAGTCCAAAGATGACCAATATAGAATTGGTGCGACATCTTCGCTCAGGTAATCAAGCACCAGTTAGAATCACATTTAATAACATCCGAACCAAAGAAGATCTTGCGGAAAGGATTACCAAAAACCTGGAAATTGATGAAGATCAGTTTTTGAGCCTGATAGAAGACTCTGTTTATATTCGAAAGTTTGATTTCGATGAAGAGACCATCATGAGCATGTTTATCCCAAACACCTATGAAGTTTGGTGGAACACCAGCCCTGAGTCTTTATTTGATCGAATGTATAAGGAGTATCAAGCGTTTTGGACTGCAGAAAGGAAATCCAAAGCTGAAACCATTGGACTCAGTCCAAAGGAGGTTAGCACATTGGCTTCGATTGTCCAGTCGGAAAGTCAAAAATCCGACGAACGACCTAAGATTGCTGGAGTCTATTTAAATAGGCTTCGCTTGAATATGCCCCTACAGGCAGACCCCACTCTGGTTTTTGCTTTAGGAGATTTCACAATCAAACGAGTGCTGAATGTGCATAAGGAAATTGAAAGCCCTTACAATACCTACAAATATCCAGGGCTTCCTCCTGGGCCAATCAATTTGCCAGATATTAACTCTTTGGAAGCTGTATTAAATGCTGAAGATCACAAGTATCTTTATTTCTGTGCAAAAGAAGATTTCTCTGGTTATCATGCCTTCGCGACGAATTTAGCACAACATAATGCCAATGCGAGAAGATACCAAGCTGCACTGAACGCTGCCAAAATTTATTAGAATGTATACTTCAGAAACACAAGTTCGAGTAAGATACGCCGAAACTGACCAAATGAGTTATGTGTATTATGGGAATTATGCCATGTATTTTGAAGTAGGCCGTGTAGAAGCCATGAGAAATATCGGGTTTAGCTATAAGGAAATGGAAGAAAATGGAGTAATGATGCCGGTACTTGAAAGTCATTACACCTACCTTAAACCCGGAAAATACGATGAACTTCTAACCATTCGTACCACCATCCCGACAATGCCTGGGGTAAAAATTAAATTTGAGTACGAAGTATTTAATGAACAAAATGAACTGATTACCAAAGGCTGGACTTCTTTGGCCTTTTTAAAAAAAGACAGCCATCAGCCTACAAGACCTCCACAGAATTTATTAGCTTTATTAAATCCATATTTTTAGAAAAAGCAACTTGTGGTCAAAGAAAAGATTCGACTATTTCAGAATCGCCTGGAAGAAAAGGCTAAGTATTTTCAAAAGGTCCATTTTGGAGATCCAGATAAAAACCTATATGACGTAGGACGGATTTTCATACAACAGCTTCAAAAGGATGACATAGTAGAAAGAGCGGGCTCTGTAGCATTTAGCTTTACCTTGGCGCTATTTCCCTTAATTCTCTTTCTTTTAAACATTGTCCCTTATTTACAGGACATCTTCCCCATCGTTACTACTCAAAATATCCTGAATTTTGTTCAGGAAATATTACCTGGTGAACTGTATTCACAAGCAGAAACCACGATTATGGATATTGTATCCAGACCCAGGCAAAGCTTGATTTCTTTAGGTTTTTTCTTTGCTCTATTCTCTTCCACCCAAGGGGTGGTATCTATGATGAATTCTTTCAATTCCGTTTATCAAACCAAGGAAAATAGAGGATTTTTTCAATCCAGGATCATTGCTGCAAGTATCGTTTTTCTATTGGTTTTGACCATTGTAGCAGCAAGCACGGTGATGATTTTGGGTAGTGTGATCATTCAAAGAGTTGATGAACTCCAGGTATTTAATTCTGGATTTATGATTTTCCTTTTTACTACCTTAAAGTTTCTAGTGCTATTGTTTATGTTTTACATAGCGACAGCATTTATTTTTAGGTTTGCTCCCGCTGTACATGATAAATGGAAATTCTCGTCTACAGGAGCAATATTGGGTGGTTTGTTGATTACGTTAGGGTTTTATGGTTTTACTTTTTACCTCAACAATTTCGCCAGTTACAATAAACTATATGGCTCCATTGGAACTTTGATCGCCTTGATGCTTTGGTTATTGATCACTTCATTGATTGTATTGGTTTGTTTTGAAGTCAATGTTAGTCTGGACTTAGTGGAAGAAGAGAAGAAACTCAGGGAATTTGAGGAGGAAGAGGCCTACGAGCCTATCATTACAAAAAATAAAGATTAGTAATTCTTAGACTTTTTATTTAGGTAATTGAGATGAAATTCAAAGGGGAATAGGCCATGGTTTTTGCATGTACTCTACACCATTGAATCAAAAATCGAATGGTGCAGCCCTTAGGATTTAACGCTAGAAAAATTTTCTCTCAAAGAATCAGTACCTTATAATAAAAAGAAACAAACTGTTTTGTAATAAATCTGAATTCTTCTACTTTTGCAATCCTAATCAGGGGATAAAACCTGATAATGACCTAGAGGAGTGGCAGAGTGGTCGTCCCGATAGCTATCGTGGATCGGCGGTCTGAAAACTTCAAAGTCAATTAAAGTCCACATAGAGGAGTGGCAGAGTGGTCGAATGCGGCGGTCTTGAAAACCGTTGTACCGCGAGGTACCGGGGGTTCGAATCCCTCCTCCTCTGCAGCAAGCCTGATACTGAAAAGTGTCAGGTTTTTTTTTGTACTAACCGATCTAATCTCCAATCCATATTAACTTATAGTTAGGAGATTGCTATTTCTTTTGGAGAAAGCCTCTTTCCCTAAAAGAAACTTTTATCTTGGAAAACAATTATTTAAAAGCTTTTCTGTATGAATCATTCCCCATTTAAACCGTTATTCTGTTCATTTCTTTTCTGTTTTTTAGTTTCCGAATCCTTTGCTCAAGAACCTGCTCCTTACACAGCTCCAATATTTGATATGGATTGGAGCAAACCCAGTGTATACCCTGATCGAATCATCATTAATTTCGGAGCAAATCCAGCCAGCGAAATTAGTGTTACTTGGAGAACCAATGAAGAAATCGATACTGCTTATGTTGAAATTGCTAAAGCCACAGGTGATCCCAAATTTTGGGAAAACAAAGAGACTCTATTAGCCAACACGGAGGTTTTAGATGCCGACACCATCGAAACTGCAGAAGTATTGGCCCACTACCATTCCTTGGAAATAAAAGACCTAGAACCTAAGACTATCTATGGATATCGTGTTGGGGATGGAGAGCGATGGAGTGAATGGTTCCAGTTTGAAACTGCCTCCGACCAATTGGATGATAAATTCTCCTTTTTATATGTTGGCGATGCCCAAAATTACATTTTGGAACTCTGGTCAAGGCTTATTCGGGAAGGATTCAAAACTGCTCCTGACGCTAAATTTTTCATACATGCTGGAGACTTGGTCAATACTGCCCATAAAGAGCAGGATTGGCACGAATGGTTTACTGCAGGAGGTTTCATCCATAGTATGATCCCTGCTGTTCCTACCCCAGGAAATCATGAATACAGGGCGAAAGATTCTTTAGAAAATGCTGCCAAAGAAAGAAGTTTATCCATTCAATGGAATCCACAGTTTACTCTCCCTCAAAACGGACCAGAAGGGCTGGAAGAAACGGTCTATTACATGGATTACCAAGATGCAAGAATCATTTCTTTAAATAGTAACCGTGAATTGGAGGTCCAAGCTGAATGGTTAGAAAACTTACTGCAGAAAACTACTCAAAAATGGATCATCGTCACCTATCATCACCCCATGTATTCTGCTTCTTCAGGAAGAGATAACCCCACCCTAAGAGAAATCTGGAAACCAATTTTTGACAAATACCATGTGGACCTTGCCTTGCAGGGACATGACCATAGCTATGCTAGAGGAAGGGTCTCACCTGGAGAAAATGTATTAGAAGGGGTAAATCTTAGAGATCAAACAGGAACTGTTTACGTGGTCTCCGTCAGCGGAGGAAAAATGTATGACGTAGGCGGAGACTGGACAGACCTTGGCGCGACCAAAGATCGAAGTGGAGAAAACACCCAATTATTTCAGGTCATCACAGTAGAGGGAGATCATCTTCTTTTTGAAAGCTTCACCGCAGTAGGCGAATTGTATGATTCATTTGAATTGATCAAGACCGAAGATGGTCCAAATAAATTTATTGAGCTACGGGCAAAAGCTATTAATGAAAGGATAGAACCAGAAAATTAAATCAGCCCCTATTTTAAGAATAGGATTGAAAGCATGCATTCTATTTCCTAAATATCCAATATCCATTCAACCACTCATCCATTGAAGGAATAGGTTCAACAAGGAATCAAAGCATCTTAAGGTTTAAAGCATTTGAATCTTTTATATTTGAGGGCTCAAAAAATCAGCATTTAATAATAAAGTAACCTATTACCATTTTAGCATGACTAAAATCAGAGTTCCAATTTTAAGCACCTTATTGCTTTCTTTACTTTTGGTTGTTCCAAATACAAACCTGCCACCACGTTAGATAATGATGAACTGAAGGCCTACTTCAGCCCTTCCAATGTCGACCCTAGCAATATCCCGGCAGACAGCACTCTACTTGACATGACCAACATTGCAGGCCCAGATATCGTGCCGAGTCCTGCTTGTTTGGCTGTGAGCCCCACTGGTGAAATTTTCGTGGGAGTTGATATGATGGGTTCTTTGGGTAAAGAGCCTGGAAAAGGAAGTATTGTCAAGTTGATAGACCGTGACAACGATGGGGATTATGAAACTCATATTGAGTTTGCAAAAGCAGACAACCCACGTGGTATCATGCCTGTAGGAGATCAAGTCTTTGTTCTGCATACGGTGTTCAACGAAACTACCGGGGAAGCGGAAAGAATGGATTTAGTGGAGTTTGTTGATAAAGATCATGACGGTGTTGCTGACGGTCCTGCAAATCCTTTGATCAAAAATATTTGTTCTCCAGAATCATTAAGAAGCAGAGGAACGGACCACGCTACCAATGGTATCAGAATGGGTATCGATGGATGGATCTATGTAGCGGTTGGTGACTTTGGCTTCCATGAAGCAGAAGATAGAAGTGGCAAAAAGATGACCATGCTTGGTGGTGGAATCGTAAGAGTTCGACCTGATGGTACAGAAATGGAAGTGTATGCACACGGTACTAGAAATATTTATGATGTGGCCATTGATCCATTTATGAATATCTATACCCGAGGAAACACCAATGATGGAGGTGGGTGGAACATTCGCTTTATCCATTATGTCCAAAGTGGAGAGTATGGCTATCCTAGCTTATTTAAAAACTTTACAGACGAAATCATTCCTGCATTAGCTGACCTAGGTGGTGGTTCGGGAACAGGTTCATACTTCATGGATGATGACCGTTGGCCAGCGGAATTCAATCACGTACCGATGATGGCTGATTGGGGCAGAAGCCAACTATTCATTCACAGAGTAACTATGGATGGACCTGGTTTCACCCAGCAAGATGAACGGTTCATCAAACTTTCACAGATCACCGATGTGGATGTGGATGGATCAGGAAGAATGTTCTTGGCTGCATGGGATGGTGCAGGTTATAAAGGAAGCCCTGAAAAAGGATATGTAGTAAAAGTGGTTCCAAAAGATTGGACTTACGAAGCATTTCCTGATTTGAAAGCTGCCTCAGTCGCTGAACTTGGAGAATTGTTGAAAGCAGGTAATTCAGTGACTCGTTTCCATGCGCAGCAAGAGCTTTTAAAAAGACCCTGGACGAAGCAGCTATGGAGTCTTTGAAAATTGCACAAGACAAAACTTTACCGCTTCAAAATCGAGTAGCTGGTATTTTCACTTATGCCCAAGCGGCATGTTCAAACGGGGTCGAAGAATTATTGAAGCTTAGCGAAGAGGATAAAATCCGTGAATTCGCGTTAAGAGCCCTTACTGATCGAAAATCTTGTTTGAGCAATGTTCCTAAGGAGCCTTTTTTAGCTGCCGTGCATGATGCCAACCCAAGAGTACAAGTAGCAGCTATTGTTGGGCTAGGCAGATTGGGCAAAAAAGATGCAGCGAAAACATTGCTTGAAATTGCTGTTCCTGCTTCTGCAAAAATTCCTCAACCAGGGATAGAAGGTCCTCATGCCACTCCAAATTCAGACATTATCTTACCACATTTGGCGGTGAAGTCTTTGGTGGAACTAGATGCTATAGACGCGACGGTTGACGCCATCAAGACAAATCCCAAATTGGCACTTTGGACCTTAAGGTACATGCATGACCCGAAGGCAGTTGAAGGCCTGATGAATGCCTATGATGGATCAAGCGACCAAGAATTAAAAGATGAAATCCTAAGCACATTAGCTAGACTTTATATGGAAGAAGCTCCATACGATGGCAGTTGGTGGTGGAGTACCAGACCTGACACGCATGGTCCTTACTATAAAGGTATCACTTGGGAATCTTCTGATAAAATCAAATCATTCCTAGTTCAGGAATTTGAAAAGTCTAATCCTTCCAAAAGAATTTCTTTGCTGGATTAAATGATCGCAATAGAATGGAAATCTCTGAATTGGGAACCGTTTCTGAGGAAGTAATTATCGAAGAAAACCTACAGGTAGACTTTGAAGCTATCAAAAATAAAAAAGGTCAGGTAGGAGAATCTTCTATTGAAGATGTGATCTTGGCAGTCGCAGCTATCAAAGGTGATCCTGTTAAAGGAAAAGCATTATTCACTAGCCAAGGCTGTATTGCATGCCATAGCATCGAAAAGGGTGAAGTCATGAAAGGTCCATTTATGGGTCAAATTGGCTCGATCATGAATCGTGATCAGATCACGGAATCCATCATGAAACCAAATGCCTCTATTTCACAAGGGTTTGCTTCTTTTATGATCGACACCAAAGATGGGGATACTTATATGGGCTTTATCACTGCTGAATCTGCGGATGAATTAACTCTTCGTGATATCACAGGAAAAGCAACGACCATCCAAAAGAATAACATCAGAAGTAGAAAAGAGATGGAAAATTCCATCATGCCTGCCGGATTGGCCAATTCACTTTCATTTGAGGAATTAGCTTCATTGGTAACTTATCTCCAGCAACAAAAATAAACTTCAGGTTATTTTAACTTGAAAGGTCTCAATGGCAAATGCTAATTGAGACCTTTTTTTGTCTTGATCTATTCTCATCCTTAAAAACATGATATAAATCACATCTAACGCTGATTAAAGGCACCCCCTATTAGGCCCTTGCAGGAGATTTCCTTGGTAATTTTGGAGCTAAATTTTATTGGAAATAATATGAATCAAGCTACCTCTCCTCATTCTTTTCATATTCCTGTGATGGGATTGGGATTTACTGTGGACAGTCCAATCAAAGTTGCCAAGTATGGTATCTCCAGTGTGATTTCCATCATGGATGATCATCTCCTGGAAGATATGAGAAGAATCTATTCTGAAAAATTTGATCTTCCTTATTCTCCTATTTCCGAAAAAGAAGAAGATTTCAAAGCCAAAAGAACAACTGCATTTCTAGACCTGACCAAATTGCTGGTGGACAAACAAATCCAGGAAATCAAAAATGCTATCCCCGAGAAAGGTCAATTATTCCAAAACTACATCGAACTACTTGCTGAAGCTCACCCTATGAAGCAATTTGTTCAGGGATTAATGCATCAAGACTTTTCCCCTCAACAGGTGGAAACCATAAAATCTATGATTCTGCCCGGGGCAATTGATGTCAACATCATGACCAAGGTGGACAAGATGAATTATGATCAAAAAGGTGATTTACTTCCAAGAGAATACTCAGATGCATTGGCAGCTCTTAGAGGTTTTGCCAATAGTAAATTATCCAGCTCTGTCATCTTTTCTGCAGGACTAAACCCTGCACTCTATAGTTATGCAGAACAATTTGATTGCTTTTTCCCTAGGCCTGAACATCCAAATTCCAAAAGTATTATTCTAAAAGTTTCTGATTACAGATCCGCCTTGATACAAGGTAAATTTCTGGCTAAAAAAGGGCTATGGGTTTCAGAATTTAGAATTGAATCAGGATTGAATTGCGGAGGCCATGCATTTGCCACAGATGGTTTGTTGGTCGGCCCTATTTTAGAAGAATTCAAAACCAACAAAAAAAGACTTCAATCTTCATTGATGGAGGTCTACGAGAAAGCCTTAGAAGCAAAAGGAATAAGTTTGCCACAAACTCCTGGGATAAAAATCACTTACCAAGGTGGAATTGGAACTTCCAAAGAAGATAGCTTTTTAAGAAATTATTACCAATTAGACGGGACAGGTTGGGGAAGTCCGTTTTTATTAGTTCCTGAGGCAACTTCAGTCGATGAAGACACCCTTCAGCGAATCTTGAAAGCAAAAAAATCAGACTTTTACCTGAGCAATGCTTCTCCACTTGGAGTCCCTTTCAACAATCTAAAAACCAGCAGTGGAGAGGATCAACGCAAACAAAGGTTAGAGCGAAACAGACCTGGAAGTCCTTGCTATAAAAAGTTCTTGTCGTTTAGTACAGAGTTTACTGATAAACCTATTTGTACAGCATCCAGACAATATCAAAATCTGAAAAGTAAGCAATTTCAAAATGGTGAAATATCAGAAAAAGAGTGGAAAGAAGTGGCTGAAAAAGACTGCTTGTGTGAAGGGTTAAGCGCTCCAGCTATTTTATCCAATGGTTCCACTTCAAGGAGAAACCTAAATGCAGTGACCATTTGTCCTGGTCCTAACTTAGCTTATTTCAAAGGCACCTTTTCATTAAAGGATATGGTGTCTCATATATATGGAAAATTGAATCTCAATCTGGATTCAGAAAGGCCTCATGTATTTGTCAAAGAAGCCCAATTGTATGTCAACCATTTGAAGAAGGAATTTCAAAACCTTATCGCTAGTCCTTCTAGCAAGCAAGAAAATTACTTGGACAAGTTTCAAAAAATCTAGACCAGGGAATTGAGTATTACCAACAATTAATTCAAACTGTACAGCTAGATTCTGAAGAGATGCTTGAAAAAATGAAAGTTCAATTAAAAACTCTTCAACAGGAACTCAGTGTATTAAAACCCACATTAGCCTAATTGAATATCATATCCCTGTTTATCTTAAGCAGGGATATTTTTTTACAATATTTTTTTCATAACCTTCTAAAATCCTGCATGTAGATTGGCTAACCTACCTAAAAATTCTACTTTAGAAGTTAGATTAGATTTAATCCTATCAGATGCCCATATACCTATTCAAAATGAAAAGACCTATTTATTCTATTTTACTAGCAGCAAGTGTTATTTTTCTTGTTCAAAATCACAAAAATCTGAACTTTCGGATGCCCAATATGCTCAGTTATCGGAAGAGGAAAAGAGAACTTCCAAACACGCTCTTGATGGTATTGTAGTGGAAGATGATCGGCTTGAATTGACGCTTTTTGCTTCCGAACCCATGATGATCAATCCTACCAACATGGATGTAGATGATCGTGGAAGAGTTTGGATTACAGAAGCTTATAATTATAGATCTCACTTAAACCCGAGAAATCCAACAAAAGAAGAAGGAGACCGAATCTTAATCCTGACAGACACCAATGGAGATGGTGTGGCAGACGAATCAAAAGTATTCTACCAAGGAAATGACATCAATGCCGCATTAGGGATTGCGGTATTGGGAGAAAAGGTTTACGTTTCTGTTAGCCCCTATGTTTATGTTTTCACGGATGCGGATGGAGATGATGTGCCTGAGAAAAAGAAATTCTGTTTGAAGGAGTTGGTGGAGTTCAACATGATCATGGAATGCATGCTTTCACCTTTGGACCTGATGGCAAACTTTATTTCAACTACGGGAATGAAGGTAAAGGTATCCATTATGCAGATGGCTCCCCCATTCTGGATCCTTTAGGAAGGCCAGTGAACAGTGAAACACATCCCTACCGTGAAGGAATGGTTTTCCGAATGGATCCTGATGGCACGGATGTGGAAGTACTAGCCTGGAATTTCCGGAATAATTATGAGGTAGCAGTGGATAGCTATGGCAGAATGTGGCAATCTGATAACGATGATGATGGAAACAGAGGCACCAGAATAAATTACGTGATGGATTACGGGAATTATGGGTTCAAAGATGAAATGACTGGAGCTGATTGGAGAACCAGAAGAATCAACATGGAAGATTCTATCCCATTGCAACATTGGCATTTGAATGATCCAGGAGTAGTACCCAATATGTTACAAACTTATGCGGGTTCCCCGACTGGAATTCTGGTCTATGAGGGAGATTTATTACCTGATGAATATCATAACCAACTCATTCATTCTGATGCAGGCCCAAATATCGTAAGAGCATATATCACAAAACCTGATGGAGCTGGATTTTCAGCGAGCATCAAAAACTTATTGAATGGAAATGGTAGAGACAACTGGTTCAGACCATCGGATGTGACAGTAGCGCCTGATGGCTCCCTATTCGTTTCAGATTGGTACGATCCAGGAGTCGGAGGCCATGCCATGGGAGACCAGGAAAGAGGGCGAGTTTATCGACTGGCACCAAAGGGGGTTGATTACGATTTGCCAAAACACAATTATAACAACATTGAATCCTTGATTTTTTTGCTTCAAAACCCGAATAGAGCTACTCATTTTAAAGCATTTATGGCCTTGGTAGAAAAAGGAGAAGAAGCGAAAGAGGCCCTAGAGAAATTATATACTGATGGGGACTCCAGAATGAGAGCAAGAGCTTTCTGGGTATTGACAAAATTACCGGAGGGAAACAATTTCATTCAATTAGCTTCTTCTGATCCTGATCCAAATATTCGAGTGGCAGCTGTTAGAGCCTCAAGAATCAATCAGCTAAACGATCCTGATTTCCTTTTACGAATGGCGGAGGATGAAAACATTCAAGTAAGACGAGAAGTGGCTTTGGCCATCAGGTATCAAAAAAATGAGGATGTTTGGCTGAAATTAGCCGCTTCCTACCAAAGTGGGGATCGTTGGTTCCTGGAAGCACTAGGGATAGCTGCAGATGGATTCTGGGATGAGTATCTAAGCGCTTATTTAGCAAATAAGCAGGATTCTTGGATGCAAATTCCTGAAGCAACAGATATTGTATGGAGGTCAAGAAGCAGCCAAACTTCAGAATTATTAGGAAAAATCATCCTCTCTCAGCCTGGTAGAAATAACCTGCGCTACTATAGAGCCTTGGACTTTCAAGAACCAAATAGTAAAACTAAAATCTTGAAATCTCTATTGGCATCTGCTCCTGAAGAAGATCAGCTAATCATTTTGAGACAAATCAATTTTGATCCTTCTTCCCCAGACAGGGAGTTGCTTGCTTTAGCAAAGAAAACAGCAGGAGACATCGTTGATGATCGCGACTTTCTGGATATCGTCAGCAAATACGGTATTTCGGATCAAAAAGAACGGTTAATGTCACTTGTATATCAATCTGAAAATAATCGTCATTCTCAAATGGCGGCAAATATTTTCGCATCGCTTTATGGTTTGGATGATATCAAAAATGAGTTTGACACAGGAGATCAAGTGAAAATCGTCACTGCCCTCGAGAAGTTTGGGACCATAGACAATGAAAATATGGCCAAACTTTTGGCTCAATATTATACCGATGAATCCAAGCCAGTAGAAATTAGAACGGCAGCAATGGAAGCCGCCAAGGGATATAATTCCGAACCTTACTTAATGGAATTGGCCAAAGCTGGAAAAATACCTGCGGATGTACTTCCGATTGCCCAGAAAATCCTCCTTTCCTCATGGAATGGGAATCTCCGTGCGGAAGCCAATGAATTGTTTGGAGACGCAGCTGGAAAAGAATATGACATGACAAAATTAGTGGCCGCAAATGGGTCAGTAGAAAATGGAAAAACCATCGCTTCCAATTATTGTCTTGCTTGTCATAAAATAGGAAATGAAGGGATTGATTTTGGGCCAGGTTTATCTGAAATCGGAGACAAGCTTTCTAAAGAGGGGCTTTTCAATGCCATCATCAACCCTTCTGAAGGAATGGGATTTGGCTATGAAACCCAATTAATAAAAATGAAAGATGGAACGGAGTTTACTTGTATTGTCAATTCCAAAACGGAAAATGACCTGATTGTGAAATTGGTGGGTAGTAGTGAACAAAAAATCTATAAACTGGCTGATGTAGAAAGTGTGACGCAATTGGATGAATCATTAATGCCAAAATTCCCACTATCGGAAACAGAATTAGTAGATCTGGTAAGTTATCTGGAAACATTACGAAAATAAGTTTCCAAAAAATCGGTTTTCAAATCCCAGTTTATGAAAATAGGCTGGGATTTTGTTTTGGAATAATTCAATCAGTTCAAATCTTTATTCCTCTTCCACCACCATGAAAACACTACTTTTTGGCCTCTTCTTTCTTTTCCTTTTTAAAAACAGCACCGCACTAAGCCAGGATAAAAATGTTATTTATGAATCTGAGACGCTTCAGATTGAACAGATTGCGCCACATACATTCGTCCATATTAGTTACCTCAATACTGATGATTTTGGAAAAGTAGCCTGTAATGGGATGATCGTGATTAACCAAAATGAAGCCTTGGTTTTTGACACACCAGCCAACGGTGAAGCAAGCCATGAATTAATTAGCTGGTTAGAGACTGAGCAAAAAGTAAAAGTAAAAGCGGTAGTTGCTACTCATTTTCATTGGGATTGTCTGGGAGGACTAAATGAGTTTCATAATAAAGGAATTCCTTCTTTTGCATCCGAAAAAACCATAGAATTGGCAAAAGCAGCTGCTTATCCAATTCCCGAAAATAGCTTTAAGAATAAATTAAAACTTCAGGCAGGAAATCAGAAAGTAATCAATCAATTTCTGGGAGAAGGTCATACAAAGGACAACTTTGTTTCCTACGTCCCTTCGGATCATGTCATTTTTGGAGGTTGCATGATCAAAACTCTAGGAGCTGGAAATGGAAATTTGGAAGACGCCAATGTTGCTGCCTGGCCTGAAACAGTAAAGAAAGTTAAAAGCACCTTCCCGAAAACTCAGGTTGTCATTCCAGGTCATGGCAAAATCGGAGGAGTTGAATTGTTGGATTACACCATCGAGCTGTTTTCAAAATAACTAAGTAAAGATTTTCCTGTCATCAGAATACTTGATGATTTCTTATGGTTGTTTAACTCGAATCCTTTAATGCAACAATGTTGCATTAAAGGATTTTCCTTGTACCTTTGGAATTCAATCAAGCAAGAAATGAGACAGAATAGTTTTGAAGTTATCATTATTGGCGGGAGCTATGCAGGATTAGCGGCTGCCATGGCATTAGGCAGGTCTTTGCGTCAAGTATTAGTCATCGATGCGGGTGAACCCTGCAATAAGCAAACTCCACATTCACATAATTTTTTAACACAAGACGGGAAATCGCCTAGAGAAATTTCTTCCATAGCCCGGGAACAAGTGGAAGCATATCCAACAGTCCAATTTACCTCAGACTTAGCGGTAGAAGGAAATAAGATGGAAGAAGGGTTCGAAATTAAAACGAAGAAAGGAAGCATCTACAAATCTAAAAATTGATTTTGGCAACGGGAATTAAGGACTTATTACCTGCTATTCCTGGATTGAAGGCTTGCTGGGGCATTTCTGTTATACATTGCCCCTATTGTCATGGTTATGAAGTAAGAAACCAAGCCACAGGGCTTCTGGCCAATGGAGATTTTGGATTTGAGTTTGGTAAAATGATTACTAATTGGACCAAAGACCTAACATTATTTACCAACGGGAAATCTACACAAACTGAGGAACAAACCTCCCTATTACTTAGTAAAAACATCAACATGATTGAGACCCCAGTAAAAGAGCTATCCCATCAAAATGGAGCGCTGAAATCCGTCAAATTGGTTAATGGAAATGCTGTTCACTTAAAAGCGTTATATACCAAACCAGATTTTGAGCAAAGTTTAGGGATCATAAGTTCCCTAGGTTGTGAGTTGAAGCAAAATGGTTTCATTGAAGTGGATCAATTCCAAAAAACAACGGTTGCTGGAGTTTATGCATGTGGAGACAATACGAATATGTTTAGGTCAGTTGCCTTTGCTGTTTCTTCAGGCAACATGGCTGGAGCAGCTTGCAATAAAGAATTGATTGACGAATCCTATTCATTATAAAAAAATCAGCCGTCCGGAGTTGATTTTAAATCCGAACGGCTGAAAACTTTTGGATTAAGAGGGTTAAGAATTAATGTTCGACCGCTTTTTTGATCCCATTGTAAACATCCTCTTTTAATTTCATATCTCTATCAAATGGCAAGGGGTAATTGGTTCTACCTCTCACAGGGAAATTATTTAACCAGGATTTACCATCATACAATCCCCAAAAAGTAACCCGGCTGATTTTATCTTTATGCTTTTCAAATAATTTGAAAATTTCTTCATATCGTTTCGCAAGTTGCACCTTTCCTTCCGGTGTGATTCCTTCTTTGTAAGGATTGAATTCAGGAGAATTAGCATAATTGATAGTTAAATCTGCCCCTTCTGAATTTCTTGGCCTTGGCAACACGTCCACATCTAATTCAGTGATCGCCACTTGAAACCCAGCCTCAGAAATCTCTAAAATTCCTTTTTCAATTTCTTCAATGGTTGGTCCATTGACTGTATAATGTCCTTGCATTCCTATTGCATCGATGTGAATTCCCTCTGCCTTCATTTCCTTGGCAAAATCGAGAATTCCTTTTCGCTTGGAAGCTCTCCAGACATTGTAATCATTGTAATAAAGTTCGGCTTCCGGATCTACTTCATGTGCCTTCTTAAAAGCAGCTTTGATAAAATCTTTTCCTGCAATTTCAAACCATTTGGATTGCCTAAAAGAACCATCTTCATTAAATGCCTCATTGACCACATCCCACCCTTTTATCTTTCCTTTGTATCGACCCATCACTGTTTCGATATGAGCTTCCATTCGATTAATCAGGGCCTCTTTATCAAGTTTTTCTCCAGTCTCGCTTTCAAAAACCCAATTCGGTACCTGCTGATGCCAAACCAAGCAATGCCCAATAGTAAAAGCTCCAAGTTTTTCTCCTAATGCCACATATTCATCTCCAAATTGAAAGTTATAAGTTTCGAGTTGGGGATGAACCAAAGCCCACTTCAATCCATTTTCCGGACTCAAGCTATTAAAATGGGAACTAATCAAGGCATACTCTTGAGTAGCCTCGGGAGCAACCTGCCGTGAATTCAAAGCCACCCCTATGTAAAAGCTATCTTCAAAAATATCTTTCAAACCTTGCTCATTGGGTTTTTGAGCCGTCAAAAGCATGGCCATTGCTATCAAAAGAAACGTATTTTTAATCATAGGTTCATAGGTTTTAAGTGTTATAAAGTCTGATATCACAAATCCTACTTTTTAAGAACCACTTCCTTTAAATTGGTCTTCTTTGTAGGCAAAGAGTACATTGAAAGTCGTCAAAGAGCCATAGCAACGAGTAATGTATTGCTGTAAGTGTACCCGATCTTCATCATCCAATTTAGGATGATTGTTGATGTTTTGTTCTAATACCCGTAGTTTCTCCCTCACCATCACGATTTTGTGAAAGAATGTGGCCATTGGAATCTCCTTGGGCTGTAGGTTTTTATCATTGGGTTCAAAAACTACATTTCCACCCATCCACTTTCCACCTAGAGGAACAATTGGAGCTCGCTCAGAAGTCTGCATTATAGCCTCTCGAATGGCTTTTTCGACGTCCTTCATCGTCAACATGGGGAAGTCAGGAACTTTTGCTTCTTCTACGGTAAATCCCTCATAATCCCTCGCCAAAGTCTTCACTTCTTCGGTGTTGTAAAAATAGATTTTGTAATAAGTATCATCGACAGATAGAATCATCCCTGTTCCGAATTTAGGATGGTTAAGTTTACTTCCTGGAGCTAATTCACTTGCTGTTGCCATATTTTTAAAAGATTTAATGAGTCAAAATAGTGATTTTGGAAGATTTAGTCAGATGAAAAAATTCAAACGGCGAAGAAATAAAAATCTTCGCCGCATTCAAGGTTCATCTACGAAAAGGTAGATTATAACCAGCTTAAACATTCACCAATTCTTTCCTGATTTTCATAATTCCTTTCTTGCTCTTTTTCTTCCTACCCCACCAAATCAAAAAACCTGTCACCGGCAAAGATGCTATGATTGCACTCAAACAAAATGCTAACACCTTTCCTGGTAATCCCGCAATAGCACCTACATGCACATCATAATTAAGACGCATGACTTTTTGCGCGAAAGTGGCTTCTTCCAACCGATTGTAGAAGTGATCTACTGGAAGCTCTTCCAACGTATTTTGATCAAAATACCGATAATCTGATTTCCAATAAGTAGAAGCATCAGGATTGGCATTGGCAGCAATGGCGGCCCCTTCATATTCGGGGGATGAACTTCTATCCATTCTGCATCTGGATAATAGACGTTCATTTTCATCCATACTGCATCCAATACTGGAATATCATTGGACCAAACCTTAGTAGAATCAGAAGGGGGAGTGTAATATTCCACAAATTCCTCGCCCCCTGACAGGGCTGAGTATAAACCGCTTCTAAACCAGCTAAAACCCCAAACCAATCCAGTTACTGCAAAAACAAAGGCAAAAATCATTACATAAAATCCAAGCACCTGGTGCAAGTCATAGTTCTTCCTTCTCCATCTTCCAGACCATTTGATTTTCAGGCTTTGCTTGAGGTTACTTCTCTTTTTAGGCCACCAAAGAATCAATCCAGAAATTACCATAAACAAAAAAATCAAGGTAAAGGAAGCTACCACCGGCTGGCCGATTTCTGGAGGAAGCCATAGGTAAAAATGACCATCTAATACCACTCTAAAAAATCTGCGTATTCATTCTTGAGTTTTAGAACCTCTCCAGAGTAGGGGTTAATGTAGGCGATTTTATAATGATCATTCCCCTCCCCATAGCTAAAGAAAATTGCCTGAGCAGACCGTTCCTTGGTAGGATAAAGTACAGCATGGAGGTGCCCTTCCGGAAAAGCTTGATATGCTATTTCACTGATTTTACTGGGCGGCAATACTTCTTTCTTCTCCGGTTCTACAAATAGAAAAGAATAAGTCAAATCCTTGATTTCTGCCTGGAAGGCATAAATACATCCAGTAATAGCGACTATAAACACCACCAGCCCGGACGTAAGTCCGAGCCAAAGGTGCAACTTATTGATGATCTTTTTGAAATTCATTAAAATCTGTAATTAAGGCTGAGCGCAACATTTCTTAGATTTTGTGGAGTCACAGTGGACCAGCCAGAATAGTATTTCTGGTTAGTAAGATTATTTAGTTTTAGGGTTAAGAAATACTGTGAACCTGTATAGGAAATCGATGCATTAAACACTTGATACGCTGGCAAGGCAAAGGAACCGATATTATCTCTGTTTAGGGTTAAAAATTCACTTGCAGCGTTTCCACCAAAACCTAATCCGAATCCTTGCAAGGCTCCAGCAGAGAAGTTATAGCTTGCCCAAAAATTGACAAGGCTTTCAGGACCAGCAGACTCAGGCCGCATGCCCAAATATCCACTTTCGGGATAATCTTCGGTTACTTCAGCATTATTGTGACTAAAACCAGCAACCAAATTCAACCCCTGAATAGGACTAGCAATCACACTCAGTTCTACACCCTTGCTCATTACTTCTCCCCCTGAATGGAATTGTTTACGTTGCTGGGATCAATCATGACTCGGTTACTGACCCTGATATTGTAATAACTCGCTGTTGCTGCGATTTTATCTCCTAGCAAATTAGTTTTTAATCCAAATTCATATTGATTGGCTTTTTCAGGATCAAAGACTTTAAACCTTGGATTGGAGCCATCAAGATCAGAAACAGTGGTTGGAGCTATGTTTTGAAACCCATTCATATAATTACCAAAGATGGAAACCTTGCTAGGGATCAGTTGAAACACTGCTCCGAATTTCGGAGAAACAGCTGTTTGTGTATTTTGATCACTGTCAGTTCCCCAAGCTTCATTTTTAAAATGATCCACTCTTACACTGGCCATCACTGAGAGCTGAGAGGTCAATTCAATCACGTCTGACACATAAGCACTCACTACTTGAGTGGTTCCAGTGGTATTGCCCTCAAAGGTATCTTTCAACAATTCATCCACTCCAGCTTGAGTCAACACCCCTGTGTCATTCCCATCTGAAAGTGTGACAACTCCATTTCCTACCCAACCTGTGCTACTGTTTTTGATGTCTTGATCGTAGTAATCCAACCCTAGGATCATTTTGTTTTTCAAAGAACCGATTTGAAAATTTCCTATAAAATTCTGTTGAATATCTGTGGTTAAAGTCTGCCCATTTCTATCGGAGATATATCTGTAAAAAGAATCTCCATCACTCCCATCAAACAGGTAATGGTAATAACCATCTGTTTTGGTAGAGCTTCTAGAAAGCACAGTTTGTGAGGTCCAGTTATTGGACAATTGATAGAAGGCCTGGGCTTGAAGTGCATATGAATTATTATTGATACTTAGCTCATCACTCGTAAAGGATCGCTCATAATTTCTTTCAAACAAGTCAATTGAATCAAAAGTCAAAGGATTTGATCTGTTCAAAAAGATCATTGGTGCGTTTACCGAATTGGAGTTCAAAAACTCTGTATTAACCAGGAAAGTCAATCTTTCACTAGCCTTAAACTTGAAGGAAGGGGCAACAAAAAAAGAGGTTTTTCCTCCAGCATCTTGGAAAGTGTTATTTTGCTGGTAAGCAGTATTTACCCGCATGGATGCATGCTCGTTTAATGGCACATTCACATCTCCAGTGATCCTGTTGAGACCGTAATTCCCTGTAATAAACCCTACTTCTCCCTTGAAATTGTCCGTAGGTCTTTTGGTGGTAATGTTTATTAATCCCCCATAAGAGATCACAGAACTTCCAAATAGGGTACCTGAAGGACCTTTGATTACATCTACAGTTTCAATATTCGCAGGATCCAAGCCTCCATTATTTAGGCTAGGCATACCGTTTACCATAGTTGGTTGCACAGAAAACCCTCTCATAGAATAATATTCGGCTCCATCTCCTCCACGCCCTGTAGATTCCCATAAACGAGTTACTCCAGTGGCATTTTTTAAAGCATCATTCATGTTTGTGGCTACCTGCTCCTTCAAAAGTTTTGAGGTTACAGAATTGTACACTTGAGGATTCTCTAAATCTGTCAACGGTAATTTTGCAACCGTAAAGTTACTATCGGAATAAAACCGATTAGAGCTCATATCCGTGACAATGACTTCATTTAGGTCTGTAGAGCTTTCCGATAAAATGAAATTTAATGTCAGTTTTTCTCCTTCTCCTAGAATTACCTGCTTTTCTTGTTTTTCAACCCCTACAAATGAGGCGAATATGGTATAGTTTCCAGCGGGAAGGTTTTTGATTTCATAAAACCCTTTCCTATCAGTAGAATTTCCCTTAGCAAGTCCTTTGACACCTACATTTACAAATTCTAATGCCTGATTATCGGAGGTAGACACAAGTCCGCTGATACTCCCGTTTTGTCCAAAAGCATGGAAAGTATTCAGCAAAAAGCTGGTGAACAATAGTATAAATAGTCGATTCATATGGATTAAGTTTTCAATGATGCGACAAAACTATTATTAAGATTAATTCTAAACAAGTGTTATTTAGAATTAATCTAAAAAAATTAAGAGTTGATTTAAGCGGCTAACTAAACTTCCTTTCAATCAATCTTTTATCCATTTAAAGCAGTCCTCAGGAACAAACACTATATTTATTAGTAGGATCACAACGACTTCCATGAAAAAAATACCCTACTATCTTATTCAAGTGATTTCCATTTTTCTTGGTTTTACTTTCTGGGGAGCTGGTATGGCAAAACTTTATTACGAACACCAGTTTTTTGGATGGATTGGCCCTGTATGGTTAATTGATGAGTTAGCAAAATATGGTCTAGGTTTATATGGTGTCTTTATAGCTTACTGCCAAATAATCATAGGGTATCTTCTAGTAACCACACGTTATAAGCTTTTGGGTAGCATCATGATGATCCCTATGATTGGTAATATATTAATGGTTACCATATCGATGAATTGGAAAGGAACACCATTCGTTTTGGCTTTTTTACTATTGTTGGATTTAATTTTATTGATCCAATACAAAGATTTTTTCGCCCATTAATTGATGAAGGCAATGCCCGCTATGATGTAAAAAAGGAGAGCAAAGAACTCGAGTTGGACATTTAGTTTGGCTGGCAGGATTAGCTTTGCAAATTATCTCCATTCAGATTTCTTATTTCAATTGGGTCTTGGCTTGTACAGTCGTGATTATAGGGCTGGTATTATCATATTTAAGTTTTAAAACAGACAAAAACACAAGTAAAATCACGAAATTGTAATGCATTCATTTTTAATTACTAAACCAAAATATCATGAAAATTCATCCTTATTTAAATTTTGACGGTCAAGCTGAAGAAGCAATGAATTTTTACAAGAAGACATTGGGTGGTGAATTCGATGGAGGAATCAATTACTTCAGTGAAATCCCTGGCATGGAAATCAGAGAGGAAGATAAGCATCGCGTTATGCATATTACACTTAAACTTTCAGAGGAAGTAAAAATTATGGCTAGTGATAACATGCCGAGTATGGGACATCAGTTAAATGTGGGCAATCATAATTATATTTCTTTGATGCCTGACTCCAAAGAACAAGGAAAGAAATTCTTTGATGGCTTATCAGAAGGAGGAAAAATAGAAATGTCATATGAAAAAGCATTTTGGGGAGCGTATTACGGAAGCTTTACCGATAAATACGGAAATGGTTGGATGGTCAATTATACGCTGAAAGAAGGAGAAGAATAAAAGAATCCCTTATAATGCCTGAAATTATCTTTCAGGCATTTTTTTATAATCAAATTCGAAATATTTCTTATAAACCATTTGGAAGCCATGAAAGTCCTCTTGGCATTAAGTAAATTGTAAATTATTTATTTTTAGATAGTTATAACATTTTTTTATTATTTAATAATTAGTTTTTCAGGTCGATAATTCCTAGATTAAATTATTCTTTTTCAAATTTTTACTTTGTAAACATCAACTTTCATGTCTTATTTAAATTCGCCTAGACTGACTTTTTCGGGGCAGTTTCAAGCTGATCCATCCACCGTTAACAACGACCCCACTCATTTTAATAACCAAACGTTTGAGCCTGATTTTCAAAAATGGGGACCTGGCGCATCGAATGGTTGGTGGAATCCTGAAGGTACCGGCAGTTGGAGGTTTTTAAGTTGCATTGTGCAAAGCGTCACTTACCTAGATGGAACCTCTACATCAGACCCCAAAGAAGATCCGGTCATCGGAATGACTATCATGGATTCCAACCAAAAGGTGGCGGGAAAAATTGTCGATTTAGACTCCCAACAACAAATGGTATCTGCCCTTTGGGGATTAGTAGTCCGTTTAGTAGCTGGGGATCAAGAGATTTTAAGGTCAGATTATGAAGTAGCTTCTTTTACCAATATTTGGATGAACCGTGCACCCGAATTAGGAGGAGATACGAGAGCTGCAGCCATCTTCCAATCTACTTTAACCAATATCAACTGGAATATTGAATCTTGTAATTCAAGGTATTTAAAGGAATTATTTGAAGTCAGCAAAAATCAACTTTCTATCCAATTTACAACCGACCTGTATGATATGGATCATACCTCTCCTGCATTCACCATTGGAAGAATCGTAGGATCCATTGGACCTTACTTTGAAGGGGAACCAAAATATTTCACGCAAGGCCGCCCTCTGTTTCCTCAGACCAGTACTATCAATTATGCCAATGCCATTATTGACAAAAACTTAAATCAAGTGGTCATCGATTTGGCCAATTCCTTCCCCATCTTTCCAAATGGCACCATTAAGAACACTTTGCCTTTAACTTTAGGAGTAAATACCGGAAAAGTGGGTTTTGATGACATCACAATAATCGGAGAAATACATCTTGCAGATTCCAATTGGTACAAAGGCCAATCAGGAATTAATACGATTCCTCTAGGGCCCAACACCTCCTTAGTAGAAGAAAACCCTTTGGTTATTTTAAACTCCGAGGGGGAGGTGATTTTTAGAGAAAGTGTGGAATATGTCTGCGCTGATAAATTTGTTTTTTATTTAAATCCAGAGGAAGAATGCCAAGTTAATTTTTATGCGAGTAAACTGGGAAAACCATTACCTGACAAAGAAATAGAATTCCAATTGATCAATAGCCCATTCGGCCCCACTCCACCGGTAGTAGGAGTTCCCAAATCTGCAATGGTTTTCCCAAAAACAATAAAAACCGATACCCTAGGCAAAGCAAGCCTAACTGTAAAAGCCAATGATCCAGGCAATCCAAGGGGATACATTGATGGACAGGTTTATGGAATCTCCTATAATTTCAGCGATGGCTATTTCTCAGAATGTAATCAAAATAATTTCCTGAGCTTCTTGGTATTTGATTCGGTGGATCCAGAAAAAGTAGCTAATCCCACTTGGGAGGACATCCAACCTATCATGCAGCAATACGCCAATTTATATCCCTTGATGTCAAAAGGAATTTTTAACCTCGCAGATCAATCAATTGTAGACAAGAATGCAGAGATTCTACAATTTGTTTTTAGTAAAGACAAAGAAGACCCCAATTACATGCCGGCAACCCGGGATCTTTCCAGAGATAAGTCTGCGATGATTATCAATTATTTAAACGCTGTTATCTCAAAAGCAGGAACAAAAGATTCCATCACTTTTAAAAAATTATAAACCAAGCACCATGATTTTTCTCAAAGCAATAAAAATAGACACCCTTGATGAACTTCGTTCGGCTATTCAAACTGCAATCGAATTAGAACATTCCACCATACCCCCGTACCTCACTGCAAATTTCACCCTTGCCAATACAGGAAATGATGAGATTTCGAATCTGATTGGGTCGGTCGTGGGAGAAGAAATGCTTCATCTCTCCATCGCATGTAATCTTCTGAATGCAATAGGTGGATCACCCGTGTTAAATCGACCAGGTTTTATACCGACTTACCCTGGCCCACTTCCTGGAGGCGTAGATTCTGGACTCACTGTTCCTTTGGAAAAATTTTCCCTTTCATTGATTAAAAATGTCTTCATGTCGATCGAAGAACCAGAAAAGCCAATTCCTATTAAATCCATGGAATTGCAGGAAGATACTATGACAATTGGGCAGTTTTATCAAAAAATCAAGGAAAAGATCTCCCTTTTGGAAGGGGAAGCTAAAAAATCGGGGAAAACCATATTTACCGGAGACCCTACCTATCAGCTTACCTATGAGAAATTCTTTCCAAAGAATTTATTATTCCCAATTATTGATGAAGCAACGGCATTTCAAGGGATAGATCTTATCGTTGACCAAGGAGAAGGAACCAGTACTGACCCGTTTGTAGATGGAGAGGATTCTGACAAAAAGAACCTGCGCATTATTACCGTTTTGAAGAAATCTACAAAGGTAAAACTCTAGTCAAAGACCCAAGTGCCCCTTCTGGTTATTCCTATTCCGGAACCCCAATCGTTTTTAATGAAAAGGAGGTTCCTAACATGAAACCAAATCCAAAAATGGCCGAATTGCCTGAAAACACGCTAGCTTTTCAGTACAGTAAGTTATTTAACTACACCTACACCTGCTTATTAAATAGTTTGCATCTGACCTTCAACGGTCAAACTGATCAAATCAATCAAGCCATGGGCTTAATGTTTTCTTTAAGGCTCTATGCTGGAAAACTCCTATCTACTCCCTATCCAAATCAACCTGGATTTGTCTCTGGACCTAGTTTTGAATACGTCTCAAACGAAGATTTATCAAGCGCTGAAATCACCTTATTAAATCAAATAACATCATGATTTTTTCAAGTTCGCTTCTGATTACTAAAATTTCATCGAGTAATCTCAATCGGTCAAAGGAGTTTTACGAACGTGTACTGGGCTTTAAATTAGACCCAAAGTATTCGATTACTCATCCTACTGGAACCGACCTTCCCTACCTTCAAATGAATCTTACTGGCCCCCATGGAAGCAAAATAGTATTTGGGCTGTATCAAGACATTCCGAGTCCTTTTTCCCCAAAACCATCTAATGGAACTGTTCCAAGTTTTTTGGTAGATGATATAGAGTCCACACTCGCCTTTTTTCAGGAAAATCAAGTGAGCATAGATAAAGCAGGCGACAGTTACATCCTTACAAACAAATCCGATGAAGGGTATATTGATCAGTTTTTCTTTTTTAGGGATCCCGACAATAACTCTTTAGTAATTCGACAAAACATCAATTAAAAGCTATACCTACCAATGTTAAATCCTCACTAATTTGCGTGAGGATTTTTATTTTCATCTTCTTACATCTTGAATAGATAAAGAAAAAACTTTTACACATGGATGAAGAACTTGTTCATCCTCAATTAATTTCCTGGATATTACATGGTTATTCCTATGATTATTTTAAATTTTACTAGAGATAATAAATTTCAAATTGTTATTTCTGTAACATTCTGGCCTACTTCTTGGTCTTTAATCTAGGATGTTCAAATTTCGTCTTTGACCAATTCTTTAACAGGTAATTATTAAACGAATTCTAATAAAATTTTTAAAGGTCATTGGGTTTTCATTAGCAGGTCTAATGATTCTTTTACTGGCAGTGATCCTATTTATTCGGAGCCCTTGGGGTCAGGGGATTCTTGTGGATAAAGCAATCTCTTATCTCGAGGGTAAAACTGGGGCCCAAGTAGGTATTGACCGATTATTTGTCACATTTTCAGGAAATATCTTTTTAGAAAACTTATATATCTCAGATGTCAATGGTGACACTTTAATCTATTCCAAAGACCTTGAAGCAGGAGTCGCTTTTGTCCCTTTGATTCGAACTGGGGCTATCCATGTCAGTAAATTTGAATGGGAAGGACTAAAAGCTAGAATTAAAAGACCTGAGGATACAAGAGCTTTCAACTTTGATTACATCCTCACTTCCTTTGCTTCTACCGAACCTGATAGTAGCACAGTAGCGGGTTCCGAACCAGACTCCACTTCACTCAACATTAGTTTATCCCCAGTTAGTCTCCGGGATTTTGACATTAGTTATCAAGATGAAGTTCTTGGTATTGAAACTTCCTTGGCACTTGGAGATTTTGAACTAAACATACCTGAATTAGATCTAAATGCATTTTCATTTGGAATAAAAGACATACAGCTTTCTAATACTCAAATCAAATATAGACAAACCAAAGCCTTTCCTCCCTCAGAAGCTAGTTCAGAAGAATCAACCTTGCCCAAAATAAAAATTGATAACCTAGGCCTACATGAGATTTCACTTATTTATGACAATCAAGTGGACCAACAATTTGCAGAGTTAGAAGTCATTAATTTGGGTATTTCAGCTCCCTCCTTAGACTTGGTAAACCAGGATATCCTGATCGAATCCATACAATTATCTGATTCAAAAGTTCTCTTCCATGATTTTTCACCAAGCACTACATCTTCAGATGAGCCAGAAGATGCTCCCCCTTTTTCCTGGCCAGACTGGAAAGTGAAATTGAGCTCATTGGTTTTGGAGAATAATACCATCGATTATAAAACTTCAGATAGTAAAATCACTGAAGGAGTCTTCAACCCTGAAGTGCTTTTACTTCAAGACTTAGGTTTAGAAATCTCGGATGTTTTGTTGGAAAATGAGAAAGCAAGCTTGAATTTGAAATCGCTCTCATTTCGGGAAGGAAGTGGGTTCCAACTTAGGGATTTGATTCTCAATGGCTCCGTTGAAAATACGAAAGCCGTGGTCAAGCAACTCTTTGTTTCTACAAATTACAGTCAACTCAATTCCACAGGTAATTTCTCTTATCCTTCCATTCAAACACTAATCGATTCTCCTGAAGAAACACTTATCAACCTTTCTGTTGATCAATTCTCTTTGGATGTTAGGGACAGTTACTTTTTTGCCCCAGAGCTTACTTCTGACACGTTAATTCAGGAATTGGCGACTGCACCTTTTGAAGGAAATTTAGCTATCAACGGAGGTCTTTCTAAGTTAGAAATCCCCACATTCCAATTGAATTGGAGGGAAACTGATTTTTATACGAAGGGATCTGTGCACTCACCCCTAAACCTAGACTCACTCTATGTAGATTTCCCGCAAATTGAATTAAATACCAACAAGAAATCACTGCAACTTTTTGCCAGTGAGTCTGACTTCGGTATCACTTTCCCAGATTCGATTGGCATTACAGCTCAAGCAAAAGGATCCATGAATGATCTCATCGCATCATTGGATTTACAAACTGACTTAGGACAAGTACTATTGGATGCTGGATATAAGGATCAGGGGTTATTGGAGTTTGATGTAAATCTCCAAGTTCAACAACTTCAATTAGGAACCTTACTTCAAAACCCTGATTTAGACACTTTATCCATGGAAATTAATGCCAAGGGTCAGGGAAATTCCATATATGATCTTACTGCTCAACTTGAATCCCATTTTGACAAATTAAATCTATATGGTTCTGATTATTCAGGTCTCCAACTCAGTGGACAGTTAGCCAATGGAGATGGAGACGTCAGCCTAATCTTGGATTCTGAATACCTTGATTTTGATTTAACCAGCTCCATCCAACTTGATTCGGTAAACTCAAAAGTGGGTTTTAATTTAAATTTAAAAGGTGCTGACTTTAATAAGTTAGGTTTCTCCCCCAAAGAATTCCGTGCACGTTTACAAATGGAAGGGAATTTTGAAGGAAATCCCGATAATTTTAAAGCATCTATCGGGTTAAGTGATGGCCTGGTTCTTTACGATAAAAAAACCTATCCTACCGGAAACTTAAATATAGAAAGCTTGGTAAAACCTGACTCCACCAGTCTAATTATTGAAAGTGATGTCGTCAAAGGATTTGTTCATACCAATACCAACCCTGCCTCATTAGGAATTGCTTTAGAAAATCATTTCTTAAATTATTTAGCTGTCAAAGACAGTTCGAATACAGAACTGGATAGTGGAATAGTCATGAATATGGACCTTTCCATTTTCGAATCCCCACTATTGAACGAAGTGCTACTTCAAGGATTAGAACAGCTAGATTCTGGACGGGTGCAATTAGCCTATTATCAAGATCTAGACTCTTTGGAAGCAGTGGTAAGCTTTCCTTACATAAATTTCTCTGGAACTGAAATCGACAGTTTGGAATTCAATGTCCATTCCAATTTATCCAACTTGAATATGGAATTAGGCTTCCTCAACTTAGTTGCTGGACCATTAAATATGGATGAGACGTCACTTACTGGAGTGATGGAAGATTCAAGAATTTACTTTGATTTCTCTTCATATAACGAAACTGAAGAAGTATTCCATATTTCCTCAGACCTGGGTCTATTAGGTGATACTATTAGTTTTCATATTAACCCTGAGAACTTATTATTGAAAAAAACCAATGGGTGATTCCGGAAAATAATCAGATTCTATATTCTAGTAATAACCTTGATTTTCAAAATTTCAGCTTTACGCAAAATGGACAGGAGCTTAGCTTCAAAAAGAACATTGAAGGTTTTACAGATGAAAATATCGCAGTGTTATTCCAAAATTTCAGATTATCTACATTTACCAGTTTGTTGAATCCAGATGAACTTTTGGTCGGCGGAAAAATGAATGGGCAGCTTGTAGTTGAAAATCCATTTGGAGCAATAGGGTTGATGGGTAATTTAAAAATTGACAGCCTAAAAGCAGTGGGTGTTTCTTTAGGAAACTTATCCTTAGATGCTACCGCAGAAAGTTTAGGGAATTACAACTTAGCCTTAACATTAAGAGATGACGGCATAGACATGGATGTCAACGGTCAGTTTAAGGCGAATGAATCCGGAGGGAATTTGATTTAAAATTGGACTTGATTAAAGCTGATATGAAGAAAATTGCAGCGCTTTCACAAGACCAGATTTTGGATGCATCAGGTTATTTGCAAGGCACTATCAGTGCCAATGGCACAACAAATTCCCTAACTATCAAGGAGAATTTCAATTTTTCGAAACCTCCTTTGTACCTGCCCAACTCAGCACCAAATACCTACTTTCCAACGAAAAAATCCAAGCGGATAATGATGGAATATACTTTAATCAATTTACCGTCAAAGACACAGACAACAATACCTTTACGGTAGATGGTACGGTGACTACTACCGATCTAAACAACCCCGGATTTGACCTAAGTCTAGTGGCCAAAAACTTCATGGTGGTCAATTCCACAGATCAAGAAAATGAACTACTCTATGGAAGAGGGACGATCGATGCTGAAGTGACCATCGAAGGAGATCTAAATTTGCCTATCGTCCGAGCTAATTTAAACGTCAAGGAAAATACCAATTTAACCATGCTGATCCCAGAGTCTCAACTGGACCTTGTGGAGCGTGACGGAGTGGTTTTATTTGTAAACAAAGAAAATCCAGACGATATTCTTACTTCTCAAACCGAGCAATCCACCACTGCATTTTTAGGATATGATATACAAGCTTCCCTTAAAACAGACCCAAAAGCAAAATTTACAGTAATCATAGATCCTAAAACCGGGGATAATTTGTTGATATCGGGAAGTGCTAATTTGCGAATGGACATTACTCCAAATGGAAGAATCACACTCTCTGGAGATTATGAAATATCTGATGGACATTATGAAATGTCCTTATATAACCTGATTAGCAAAAAATTCCTTATCAACCCTGGAAGTAGAATTAGTTGGAATGGAGACCCAATGGACGCTAATATGGACATTCGGGCCATTTATGAAGTGGATGCTTCCGCCTCCGCACTGATGTCTTCCCAGTTGACAGGCAGTAGCCAAAGTACCAAATCCCAGTACCAAAGACGATTACCATTTTTGGTTTATTTAAATGTGGATGGGGAGTTATTGAGGCCTGAAATTTCATTTGCATTGGATATGCCTGAAAACGAACGGGGAGCATTTGGAGGAAATGTATACTCCCAAGTACTTCAAATCAATGATCAGGAAGACGAATTAAACAAACAAGTTTTTCCCTCTTGGTATTGAATAGATTCTTCCCTTCCAGAGGAAGTGATGGCTCCAATGGAGGTGCAGAAACAATTGCTAGAAGTAGCGCAAGCCAAATACTATCCGATCAGATGAATGCATTATCCAGCAAGCTTTTTGGGGATAGTGGCTTTCAATTAGGTTTTGATGTCGACACTTATGAGGATTACCAATCCGGTAGTAGTCAAAATCGAACGGATCTTAACATCAATGCCCAACAAACCCTCTTCAATGACCGACTAATCGTAGAAGTAGGTAGTCAAGTTGGACTGGAAGGGAGTTCTCAGGAGCCTGAACAATCTAATGCTATTTTAGCAAATGTAAGTTTTGAATACATCCTTACCGAAGATGGTCGATGGAGAGTTCGAGTTTTTAGAAAAAATCAATATGAAAGTATCATTGATGGGCAACTAGTGGTAACTGGTGGCGGATTAATTTTCAATCGGGAATTCAATGAGTTTTATGAACTATGGCATAAGTCCAAGCAAGCTCTAGAAGAATCTAATTCTATAGATTCAACCAATAAAGGAAAGGAGGAAAATGAAAACTAATAAAATCATTTTCTTCTTTTTAGTCTTCTTGATTTCCTTCACTGGGTGTCAAATAAAAAAACATATTCCCGAAGGGGAACTACTTTATACGGGAGCCACTTTGGATCTTGAGGCTCCAGAAGTTCAAGACTTAAAGAAAATTGAATCTGAATTAAATGACTTGCTCAGACCAGAGCCTAATTCGAAGTTTCTCGGTATGTATTTTGGACTCTGGACCCATTACAAAGGAGAAAAAGAAAAGCCTGGATTCATCAATCGCTTTCTCAATAAAAAATTTGGTCAAGAACCCGTTTATTTTAGCCAGGTCAATCCGGAGCGCACGGAAGAGTTGATTTTGAATAGGTTAGAAAACCGAGGTTTTTTTTATGGACAAGCTAGCTCTGAAAGTATTAGAGGTGAAAAGTTTGCTGAAGTGAACTACACTGCAAAAGTGGGCCAACCTTATGTTCTGAAAGAATTCCAACTGGAAAGAGATTCACTAGAGATTGAGCATGAAATTCAAAGTCTATTAGCAGAAACCCTACTTCAACCAGGCAACCGATTTGATTTAAACACTTTGAACTCCGAAAGGGAAAGGCTTGACCAAGGCCTAAAGCAAAAAGGATATTACAATTTCAATAATGACTTCCTAATCTTTGAAGCTGATACCAATATTACAGACAGTGCCCGGCAGTTTAACCTTTACCTCAGACTGAAAAATAATGTCCCAAAAAACAGCCTGGTAAAATATCAAATTGACCAAATTCAGGTATTCCCCAATTATTCCTTGGATGAAAACACTGATCAAGCAGACACCGTCCAACTTGACGGAAAAGAGTTTATTCAAAACGGTGTGGTTTTCAAACCAGAATTGTTAAACCAATACATTTTAATTGAGAATGGAGAATATTATAACCCCAATAAATCCAGACTTTCAAGCAACCGTCTAAGCTCAATTGGTAATTACCAATATGTCAATTTACGATACGATGAACTGATCAATGAAGATAGTTTAGGACATCTTGCTGCCAGTTTTTTACTCTCTCCCATGACTAAAAGATCGGTAAGGGCAGAATTATTAGGAGTATCCAAATCCAACAATTTTGCAGGCCCTGCACTCAATCTGGTTTATAGAAACAGGAACTTGTTTAAGGGAGGTGAAAATTTCAATATTTCCGCAAAAATCGGCTATGAATTTCAGATCGCAGGAGGGGATTTAACAGGATTGCATTCTCTTGAATTAGGGTTGAGAGGAGATTTAATATTCCCAAGAGTGATTTTCTTTGTGCCAATTGAAGAAAAATTCAGTTATTCAGTGCCTAAGACCAAAGTTAGTTTGGGTACAGATTATTTGAGCAGAGGTGGCTTATATACCTTAAATTCCTTTTACACGAGTTATGGATACTTCTGGAATGCCAACAGGTTTGCCTACCATGAGATTAACCCAATCAATATCAACATTACCAACCTCGCTAAATCATCTCCGGAGTTTGAAGAAATTCTGGATAAAAACCCATTTTTAAGACGAAGTTTTGACCAAAACTTTATTATTGGAATCAATTATATTTTTAATTACAATAAAATTAACGACCCTGTACGGAAGCATGGATACTTCTTCGGTTTGGGTTTAGACTTCGCAGGAAACCTAGTCTATGGAATTGACAAATGGCTGGGAGAAGGTAATGGAAAGATCTTTGGTTTAGAATATGCCCAATATGGTAAAGCTGATCTTGATTTTAGGTATCATTTCAATATAAGTAATAACCAAACCATCGCTTCAAGGCTTTTTGCTGGAGTGGGTGTACCCTTCAGAAATTCAACGTCCTTGCCTTATGTAAAACAGTATTTCTCTGGTGGTCCAAACAGTATAAGAGCATTTAGAATTCGATCTATAGGCCCAGGGAGTTATGCACCAGAGGAAACGAATTTAAACTCCTACTTTGACCAATCAGGTGACATTCGATTAGAGGGAAATATAGAATACCGATTCCCTATGGTTTCTCTCCTAAAAGGTGCTCTCTTTCTGGACGCAGGAAATATTTGGTTAATGAATGAAAATGAAGCCTTGCCTGGAGGTAAATTCAGCTCTAGTTGGTGGAATGAAATTGCGGTAGGAACCGGTATAGGTTTTAGAATTGATATCCAGTTCTTTGTGATACGATTTGATTTTGCTACGCCTTTAAGAAAACCATTTTTACCAGAAGGACAGAGATGGGGAAACACCTTTGATATCAGCAGTAAAACTTGGAGAAGGGAAAACCTAATTTTCAATTTTGCCATTGGATATCCTTTCTAAGCAATAAGACTTTCCCATAGAAAGGATTATCAGTAACTTACTTTTAAATCTTCCTCAACATGAAATTCCCATCACTACATCAATTAAGTGAGGATGCAATCCGAAGTGCTAAGAGATTCCCGTTAAGCTTAGTCTCGGCTTTTTAGCTTCTACTTTACTGATCTATTTAATTGAAATAGACCGGTTTGATCAAGAAATTCAGCTTGTCAATCTCCTTTTGGTATTGATTCTGGGAATCCCCTATTCTTCTGTGTAGACATTTATAGTGAAAAGCATCAATTCTCTCCTATAAAAAGAAAGATCACTTGGACTGTCGTAGTGATTTTGTTAGGTCTTGTCTTTTATTCATTTCCTTCTGAAAACACATTTACCAATACAAGAATCCCCTATATAAGATACCTGGTATATAATCTTACTGCCCATTTATTGGTGGCATTTCTATCGTATTGGAATGAAAAAAGCGATCAGGCTTTTTGGAAATTCAATGAAAATATTTTCCTCCGAGTAATTACTGGTGTCTTTTATTCCTTAGTTATTCAAATAGGTATCTCCCTAGCTCTAGGGGCTGTATCCCTTCTTTTTTCCATCGAAATCGATCCCAAAAATTACTTTTACATTTTTATTGTATCCATTGGGCTTTTTAATACTTGGTACTTTTTAGCAGGAGCACCTACTGATTTTGAAGAAGCAGTTTCCCTGAGCAACTATCCAAAAGGATTAAAGATCTTCACCCAGTTTATACTGATTCCTTTGTTGCTAGTATATATGACCATTCTCTACATCTATGGAGGAAAAATCATCTTCACCTGGGATTGGCCAAAAGGAATCGTCAGTTATATGATCATTGCGATTTCTGTATTGGGGATATTTACCAATCTTCTATTATTCCCTATACAAGACCAGAAAGAAAGCAGCTGGATCAGAACATTCTACAAAGCATTTTATTTTTTGATCATCCCTTTAATCATCATCTTATTCCTTGCCATCGGAATACGAGTGAAGGAATATGGATTGACGGTGAATCGATACATTGTCCTACTGATGGGATTTTGGCTTGTTTTTATTGCCGGGTATTTCATCTTTGGGCCAGGCAAAATCAAAACCATCCCTATTTCTCTGGCAGCCTTTATGATCTTTGGCTCTTTCGGTCCTTGGGGGATGTTTAGTTTGAGTGAGTCCAACCAAATCAAAAGATTAGAGCATATTTTGACCGAATCAGGAATCCTTCAAAATGGAAAAATCCAAAATGAAGTTTTTGGGAAATTTCTGAGAAAGGAACGCTACGACCTATAGTCCAAAAAAACACAAATAGAATGCCTCCACAGGATCAAAATGATGTTAATTCCATCATTCAATACTTGGAAGACTATCATGGATTAAACGCTATTCTACCTTGGTTTGAGCAAGATTTAGCTGCAATTTTTCAAGAAGCTGATGACCCTGAAAAAAGAAATATCTCCTTAAACTATAGCAAATTCATAGTAGAATCCATGGGATTAACTTATGTCAATGAACTCCAAATTCAATTGAACGATAAATTACCTATTCATTTTAGGTGGGAAATTCAATTTCAAGAGGTCAGACCTATTTCTGGATATGATTATCAACTGGCTTTTGATTTGAATTTGGAAACCGATCAGGATAAGACTTGGCTGATCCCCGAGATTGGGAAAGCCAAAATAGGAGTAGACGAAGACCTTTCAACCTTTCATGTAGAAATTGGGAATGTAAAGGGTCAAGTGGATCTAGTCGAATTGAAAAACGAAATTGAAAATTTATATGGGCAAGGTTATGTCCAAAATATAAGTCCGGCAGACATGAGTTTTGAAATCCCAAATGACTCGATGAAGGTTCAAATAGTATTTCAAAGTGTATCAAAGAACTCGGAAACGGAGAAAGCGGTAGACCAGCTTCACGGCATCATACTTTTAGGTAAAAAATAGTTTTTATGAAACTTGAGCACTTGGCAATTTGGGTTGAAGAACTGGAAATGATGAAAGATTTCTATTGTAAATACTTTGGCATGACTGCAGGAGAAAAATACCATAATCCTTCTAAAAACTTCACGTCCTACTTTTTATCCTTTGAATCGGGGGCAAGAATTGAACTGATGCACAAACCAGAAGTAGGTACTCCAGAACAGCGAAATCATTCTTTTGGGTATACCCATATTGCCCTTTCAACAGGAAGTAAACAAAAGGTCCTCAGTTTAACAGAAAAGTTGAGAAATGATGGTTTTGAAATCTTCGGCGAACCCAGAACCACCGGTGATGGCTATTTCGAAAGTATCATTTTAGATCCGGAAGGAAATCATATTGAACTCACTATCTAACACTTAATTATAACAGCTATGAAACGAATACAAATTTTTACTCTCTCATTTTTCATTGCCCTCTTTTTCAGTGGTGTTTCCAATGCTCAAGTGATCGAACCTCCAAAAGGATATTCCCATGACATCGGGAATATGGTCGCCATGTTAGACGACATCAAAGGGAGAATTTATAGGCTCACAAGTTCCATGAATCAGGAGCAGGTAGATTTCCTTTTGGATGATAAAGCCAATAGAATCGGAGCCATGATTTTGCACTTGGCAGCAACCGAAGCGTTCTATCAGGTTTACACATTTGAAAATAGGGAGTTTAATGAATCCGAAGAGGCCAGATGGATGAAAGGCTTAATGCTTGGAGAGGATGCCCGGGAAGAGTATAAAGGAAAACCAATTTCTTATTATTTCGAAATTTGGGATGAAGTTCGGGAACAAACGAAAGCTTTGCTGAAGGAAAAAGATGATAAATGGTTTGCTTCAAAGGCTGCAGGAACTGAAATGAATAATTACTGGGCTTGGTTCCACGTAATGGAGCATCAATCAAACCATATGGGGCAAATTGCCTTGTTAAGGTCTAGACTACCTCAATAAAAAAATTGGGTTTTTCAACACATTTAAAAAGCAGGAGCTCCCAAAGGCCAATCGGGAGCTCTTGCTATTTTTTACTCCTGAGAGCAGTTTTATTTAGGTTGTTTAGGCAAATAGTACTTTTTAACCGTTAACGTTCTTTTACTTATTTTATATAGGATTCCCGAATTGCCCGGAACTCGGAATTTGGCTTCCACTTTGGCCAATAATCTGAGTTGGCCAGATTTCTTCCTACCTCATAAAGTACCTGAACATCATCCACCGCTCCATCTAGATTCCATCTGCTGGGATCGTATTCATCAGAAGGTTTGTGGTAATAATTTTGAACGTACAAATCTTCCAATTCCTTCCCGTATTCCTTTCCTTTTTCTACATGGTCAATACCATTACTGAAATAAAGCGCGGGAACACCGATTTTAGCAAAATTGAAATGATCTGATCTGAAATAATATCCTGCAGATGGAGTGGGATCTGGAGCGGAATACCTTCCAACTTTCTCGAGCTCCACATTCAATAAATCTTCCATCTCGGATTGTCCTATGCCAATCAGAGAAACGTCTTTCATTTTACCATATGGATTGATCCCATCCATATTGATGTTGGCGACTGTATGCTCTTTCGGGAAAATCGGATTTTGGGCATAATATGCAGAGCCCCATAGCCCCTGTTCTTCCGCAGTTACTGCCAGAAACACGACCGTACGATCAGGTTGAGGGTCCGTTTTAAAAGCCTTTGCCAATGCCAATAATGCCGCGGTTCCCGATGCATTATCCAATGCGCCATTGTAAATACTATCACCTGTTTCATCAGGAGCTCCATATCCGAAGTGATCCCAATGGGCAGTATAAATAATCACGTCCTCTGGCCTAGTGGCACCAGTAACTTTAGCTACAACATTTTTAGACACATCATATTTAGCAATTACCTGCATAGAAGTACTTGCTGTTAGATTCATTGGTATTGCCTGAAAATCTGGTTTTCTCGCATCAGCTAAAAGCTTCCTTCCGTCTAATCCTGCCATTTCAAAAAGTTTATTTGCTGTGGTCAAGGTCAACCATCCTTCAAAAGCAGTTTTGTAGGCATCATTTCCCCTTTCGTCCAAATATAACAAGGAAGCATCCCACTTATTTTGGATAACATTAAAGCCGTACCCTGCTGGGATAGTATTGTGAACAATCAAGCAACCTAAAGCTCCCTGCCGGATTGCTTCTTCATATTTGTAGGTCCAGCGACCATAATAGGTCATGGTATTCCCTTTAAAAAAGCTTTCATCCTCAGTCCCAAATCCAGGGTCATTCACAAGGACAACCACAATTTTATCTTTGACATCAATGTTTTTATAATCATCCCAACCATACTCAGGAGCGATGATTCCAAAACCCGCAAATACCATTTCGGCATCTTGAAAACTAACTTCAGGATCCGTCCTCTGCGACCAGAGAACATAATCTTTTAGCCCTTCTAACTGGATGGTCTGGCTAGATGAACTAACCGTCATTTGGTCTGCAGGGAGGGTTTGTATGGAAACCAAAGGAACCTCTTGAAAATAGGAATCTCCATTTCCTGGCTCTAGGCCCATTTCTTTAAATTCTTTTTCCAAATAATTGACAGTAATTCTCTCTCCCTCTGTAAAGGGCATTCTACCCATAAATTCATCGGAAGCAAGCTTGGCTAACTGGGGTTCCAGATCAGAAACTTGAAACTTATAAGTTTCTTGCTCCCTCGTTTGACAACTCCATATGATTCCAAGAAAAAGGAGTAATATAAGTGGCTTTGAATACATGTTCTTTAGGGTTGGATGATTCTAAATTTACCGAATTAGTAAATAAGAAATACCCTTTAGATTGAGATAGTTTTTTACAATTGAATATTCTGATAAATTCGCCCAGAAACCATTTTTATCCATGAACACCCCTATTTCGAGTCAATTAAATCCTTTCTAGAAGAAATTGGCATTCCTTTGAAACAAAAACAATTAGAGGGTGATTGTTTCTTACCTGGGTTAAAAATTGACAAAGGAACTCTTTATTATGATCCGGAAAAATTAAAACATACTGGTGATATCTTACATGAAGCAGGACATATTGCACTGATGACCAAGGAAGAAAAAACTATAATTGTGGGGAGTGTAAGTGAATTTCGAGACCCTGGAAAAGAGGATGAAATAGGAGTTTTATGTTGGACTTTTGCAGCCCTGACTCACTTGGGAATCCCACCCGAAATTGTGTTCCATGCAGATGGATACAAAGGAGATTCCGAAACGTTAATCATGGGGTTCCAAAATGGTCAGTACATTGGATTACCCTTGTTGGTTTGGATGGGACTATGTGATTATGAAGGTTTTCCAACTATGAAAAAATGGCTTCGAGAATGAGGATTATTGGATCAGCAAACGATTCAACCAATCATTAATTTTTAAGTCCAATACCAAGTGAATTCGATCCGATTCCCCTTGGTTTTTGACTTGATGTGGATCAGATAGTCTCAAATACCAGCACTCTCCTTCCTTCATCTTCACGGCAATGTCGTTTACCAAAAACTTAACTTTTTCATTGGTAAATATTGGAATATGAACTCGGATTTCCTGATCATCCAAATCATAATCCTGATGCTTTTTTATCTCAGATCCAGCAGCCAATTTCATCAGTCGAATAGAGCATTTTTCACATTCAAAACCATCTAAAATGGATGCGATATAAGGACAGTGATCCAGATAAGGAGTGGGGATAAATTTAAATTCTCCCGGAACAGCTGATGCCATAAGAATTGGATGAGTTCGCCCTTCTTGAGCAGTCAAAGGGATTACCGACCAGTCACCTTCGTAATTAGAAGTTACAAAATGTCCAATCCATTCTATATGGTTTAGCGCCTTTACCTCTTGTTGTAATTTTTGCACATCAAATTGGAAGGGCAACTTGATTCTATCTTTTTGAAACATTCTTGATTTAGGTTCTTCTATAAAAAATCACTTGTAAATAACATTAGATATGGTCAATTTCCAATTGAATAAACTCTTGATCTCATGATTCGCTATTTATTTTTCTTGATGGTCCTTATCCAAACCTTTCCATCTTTTTCTCAAAACAAATTAAAAATTGGAGTTGCAGGGTTGACGCATGGACATGTAGGTTGGATTTTAGATGCCAACAAAAGAGCTGACATTGAAATTGTGGGAATTGCAGAGCCGAACCAGGAATTGGCGGAGAGACTGACTTCACAATATGGAATTTCCATAGATTTGGTATTTGATGATTTGGAAGAGATGTTGATTACTACCCAACCGGAAGCAGTTACCGCCTTTGGAAATATTTTTGACCATTTATCTGTGGTTGAGGCTTCGGCTCCCAAAGGGATTCACGTGATGGTGGAGAAACCTTTGGCGGTGAATTTAGATCATGCAAAAAGAATGGCTGAATTAGCCCAAAAGCATGGAATCCATCTCCTTACCAATTATGAAACCACCTGGTATCCTTCCGTAGAAAAAGCACAGCAGCTATTGCAAAATGGGAAAGTTGGTGAAATGAGAAAACTAATTGTTAGAGACGGCCATAGAGGACCTAAGAAAATTGGTGTTAACCCAGAATTTTTGGAATGGTTGACCGACCCCAAATTAAATGGAGGAGGAGCGATCATTGACTTTGGTTGTTATGGAGCAAATCTTTCCACTTGGCTTCAAGAGGGGAAAAAGCCAATTTCAGTTACCGCTGTAACTCAGCAATTACAATCTGAAAATAATCCCAAAGTGGATGACGATGCCACCATCATCTTAACCTATGAAGATTCCCAAACCATACTGGAACCCTCTTGGAATTGGCCAATCGGAAGAAAAGACATGGAGATCTACGGACTCACAGGAGCTATTTTTGCAGACAATGGCCGCACATTAAGAATTCGAATGGCAGAAGGCTACGATGGTTTTGATGAAGAAACACTGACTTTTGAATCAAGAAAAGCTCCCTTCGATGATCCTTTTTCTTACCTAATAGCTGTAATTAGAAATGAAATCAAAGTTAAGCCTTATGATTTAAGCTCTTTGGAAAATAATTTGATAGTAGTTGAAATACTGGATGCAGCAAAAAGTTCAAAAACCCACCAAACTATTTTCATTAAATAAATCAGCTGCCTTCAATTTCTTCTCCTGGTTGATACACAGTTTTCTCAATTTTATTTGCAACAGGTTTTATGGATTTTAAATAACGATAGATAGCACGAATATCCACTTCATCCATTCTGGCAAAACTTCCCCATGGCATCGGAGATGTTTCATACACCCTGCACTGCCGAAATCTAGCTACAAAAGTATCTTCGTCCCAATTAGTAATCATCCCTGTTTGTTTTTCAGGAGTTAGATTAGGAGTTACATACCGGGTATTATTTACATTATTTCCACCAAATCTTACTCCTCAGGAAAGGGGACCAAATCTATACTTCTTTTCCCTATATTCAACGGTTGCCATAGAGTGGCATCCCACACAATTCGCGACATTATTCACTAAATAATTTCCATAATCTATTGTTGCTTCTCGTTTGATAGAAGGCAGGGTAGTCCCATGGATAATTCTGGGACGAATTTTTCCAGTACTTATTTTCCATTTACCGCTCCAATTGTAAACAGGTTTTGGTATTGGGTTTTTTACAGGGTTTTGAGATCTTAAAAAAGAAATTACTGCAATAACATCTTCATCGGTCATCAATTTGAAAGGCATAAAATTTGGTAAAATCCTACCATCATGTCCTACAGCCTCTCGCATGGCCCTAGCAATCTCGCCATCCGTAAAACCTCCTATACCCGTTTCCACATCCGGTGTAAGGTTATATGAGACCACCATTCCATAGTTCAAATTAAATACTTCCCCTCCACGTAAAGGAACCAATTCCCCTGCTTCCATCGATTCATAATCATCTATGTTGATGTGGCAAGAAGCACAATGCGCTGGCCCATAAACCAAATATTTACCACGTTCAATTACTGATAAATCCAAACTATGGGTTATTTCAGGATAGGGAAAATCATACGTTCTTTCCCATCTTGATTCTACAAAAACAAACAGTGAAACTATTCCAAGTATCACAATTCCTGATAATGTAATGATCCATTTTTTCATGAGGCTTTGGGTTTAAAAGGTTATTGAAATCATTGTGGCAAGACTTCTCCTTTCACCTCATTTCCTTAAGGATCTAAAAAGAAAAATTTAACTGGTCAATTAAAAAAAGGTTGGTCTACTTTGTAAAAATCAGCTTCGGAGTTATTTATTAGAACCTGCAGCTTGAAGCATGTACTCCGTCTTTTCAATTTTATTGGATACAGGATCTAAGGACATTAAATACCGATACAGGGCTCTTAAATCCACCTCATCCATTCTAGAAAAACTTCCCCAAGGCATTGGAGAATGTTCGTATATTCTTCCTGTTTTGAACCTTTGCACAAAAGTATCCTCGGTCCAATTAGCAATGTATCCTGTTTCGGGGTCAGGCGTAAGATTTGGTGTGATGAAGCTCTCTCCTGGAGCCTCTTCAAACAAAAGTCCTCCACTGAATTTAGGACCAATAAATTCCCCACTCATCAAGTCCCTAGGAGAATGACAGCCCACACAGTTGGCAACTGAATTCGCCAAATACTTCCCATATACTTCAGATGCTTCTACTTTCACTCTTTTTGGAGGAGTACCATCAGGACCTTCAGGCTTAATTAAACCTAAGGCTAAAATAGCTTTACCCATAAAATTATATTCAGTAGGCGGGATAGGGTTTTTGACGGGTTGCTGAGATCTTAAATAAGAAATCACGGCATTTACATCCTCATCTGACATATTTTGAAACGGCATTAATGGAAAAATTGGCCTACCATCATGCCCAATGGAATACCTCATCACCCTCGCCACCTCTTGATCTGTCAAATTTCCTATTCCGGTTGCTTTATCGGGAGTCAAGTTCCTAGATCTCAATATCCCTGGTCCAAATACAAACTCTGCTCCTCCTATGAGCTCTAAGTCCATACCCATTTCCACTTGAGCAGATCTTTCTGTTGTGTTATGGCAACCCGCACAATGGGCAGGCCCAAAAACCAAATATTTTCCTCTAGCAATCATGGCAGAATCAGCGCTTGCCAAGACTTCGGGATAGGGAGCTTCATATTTTTTATCCCAGGTCAGATACACAAAACTTACAAAAGCTAAAATTACCAGACCCAAAATCCCGATCACCCATCCTAAAAACTTAACTAATTTTTTCATAGGAGTATTAAATTGATGGTTATTACTTTTTATTACACTTTGCTCTGAAAAGGCCGAAAACCTAAAAACCCTTGCTGCCTAATCGAGAAAAAAAATCCTAAATTGAAAAACATTTTTGATTATTTGAAATTCATTTTTCAACCTTTTATAAGGTAAATATAATTTTTAGATAAAACATTGTACTATTTTTAGTTATTCGAAAAAAAAATTCTAGGTCAAGAAAAAAGCGGCCCCATTTATGGAAACCGCTTATAAATTTTACTTGGAAAAAAATTCTAAATAGAGACCGGCATTCCCGTATCTGCGGATTTTAGAATAGCTTGAACTATCCTAATATCCCTAAGTCCCTCTTCTCCAGGTACTAATACAGGTGTATCATCCATAATGGATTGAGCATCATGATCCATTTGTAAAACTTGTTGATTTGGAACTCTATATGGAAAATCTATTTCTCCTAATGGACTTTTCCCCTTGTTTCCACTATAACCTGAAAAAGGCTCCATTTCTATTGACCCATTTTCACATTGAATTGTTAAAAAATTGGTCTGCTCATAAAATGAGGTTTTTATTCGTGCTTTTACTTGGTTAGGAAACTCCAATTCTGCTTCCACAATTTCGCCTAAACCGTTTTTATAAATCTCAGGTCTTTCGGTCCAAACTTTTGCTGACGTGACTGCTATAGGCTCCATCCCAGTTCCCAAGCGGGCACCTTGAATTGAATACACACCCATATCATAAATCACGCCGCCTCCCATTTCCCGTTTTTGTTTCCAATGGTTGGTTCTATCTTCTCTATAACCTGCGGCACAGTTCACACTCATTACTTTCCCAAGCTGCTTCTCTTCTACAATCTTTTGAAAAGCCATAGTATTTGGCTCATGCTGACATCGATATCCAATAGAAAGTTTGACCTTGTTTTCATTGCAAGCATCAATCATCGCTTGACATTCATCTGCAGTAACCGCCATCGGTTTTTCACACCAAACATGCTTACCCGCTTTGGCAGCTCGAATCACATATTCTTTATGCATAGAAGGGGTAAAACCACATATACCACATCGATATCAGGATTATCAGCTATGGAATCAAAATTCTCATAGTTATAAACATTGGATGTAGGAATATTATATTTTCCTCTCCAAACGGGAATTTTGGAGGGAGTACCTGTGACGATTCCCGCCAAGCGGCAATTCTTTGTCTTTTGTAATGCAGGAGCCAATAAATCTGTACTATAATATCCAAGACCAACAAGTGCTACTCCAAGCGGTCCTGCTTTTGAGCTTCCCGCGAATAATGATTTTGGAGAAACTAAACTAGCTCCAGTAACAATTGACAAACCTTTGATTGCATCTCTTCTCGAAATTATGTTCATAAAAATAGATTGGGTTGGAGGTAAAATTTTGTTTTTCATTAAGTTAAGAGAAAAACTTACTCCACAAAAATTTCGAGAATTGAATTATTCAAAGAAAAGAGATTGGAAATCAATCCAATCTCAACTTTTTAAATATCCCATTTAACTGTAATGAGACCATATCTTGGTTGAACTAAATAGGAATAGGTACTGATTAAGTTATCCGTAAAGCTATCTCTTCGAATCGATCTGGTATCCAAAATATTCCAAACCGTCAATCTAATTTCCAATGGGCTGGTTTTACCTTGATAGCTGAGGAAAGCATTCCAAAAATCGAATTCACTTTTCGTTCCAGCTCCTTTATTGGTATACGTATTCAGGGCATAATCAGTGTTCAATTTCAAACCTTTCCATATATCCCAATCCAATTCAATTTTCGGAGTATGGGTATTAAATGTGTTTTGGGTACTTTGTCCTTTGTATTGATTAGTAGAGAAGGTATAACTTAAATCCACTTCTACTTTTTGAAGAATGTCGTGGTAGCTTTTGCTTCATAGGTTTGGGAAAACTGTTTATTTTGATTGACCACATCGTTGATTAAATTATTTGTTGTAAATGCATTCCATCTTCCCCCTCCGCTAATTTTGAAGGTATTGAATTTCTTATCCAGATTAATATTCCCATTCATGGTTTCATTTACTGGCTCAATATTTAATACGGTAAGGAACCTATTAATTCCTCTAAAATCAGTGGTCGTTACCATATCATTCCTTTTTCTCTGCCAGTTTAAAGATCCATAAACAGTCATTGAAGAGAAAAAATCATAATGGCTATAATTCAAGGTATGATTGGAATAAAATCCATTTTCAAGCAATCTATTTCCTGTAAAAATTGAATTGTAGTCCTGAATGATATATCCTTCCGCCAATTGTTGCACATCCATAAAATTGGCTGTTGCCTGATACCTATAGGTCAAAGATTTATTGGACTTGATTGCCCATTTTGCATACATTCCAGGTAAGAATAATATCTTATCTTTCTCCATCAGGTCCTCAAACTGTTTGTCTTGCCAAGCATATCGATGAGTAAACAAAGATGGACTAAGAATAAAATCCTTCCATTTGGTTTTATAGGTTAAGCCTAAGTAAAGATCCTGAATCCCAAATCGATTATCATTTTCAAATTCTGGGTAATTATCACTAGAAGCGACTTGACTTAAGCTGGAAATCATATCCTGTCTGGTATCTGAATACCCCAGGCTCAAATTCACATGATTTGTAGCATTTAAAATTTGGTAATAATTAAATGCCCCTTCCAACGTCCTGGAATGTACTTCTTGCTGTTGCAAAAAGCGATATTGTTCCTGATCCATGATTGGAAGTAGGTTTACAAATGGTTTTTGATTGGTAGTCAAATCATATAAAGGATCTTGGTATTTCTTTTCCCAGTTTACCTCCATAGAAAAGACACGTTTTTCGGAAGGAGCATGGTACCACTCACCTTTCTGTTGGATACTGTAAGGTTTTCGGGTTTGGATATTGTCAAGTTGTTGCCTGAAGGTCCCAAAATCCGAATCCATGATATTTCTATTTTGGATATCTGAGGTTTTCCCAAAAACCGAATATTTCACATAGGTTTCTTCTCGAGGAGTATAGGTTGCGGAATACTTCATTAATCCGGAGGAATTTTCCACAGTACTTGCAGACGTCAAAATCTCCTGATTATTTTCATCGTCGCGTAAATAGGTTCTCTGAGAGTTGCTACCCAATTTATTTTCCGAGCTTGAACCTATGATAAATCCGGAATGTCTCCATTTAGAGCTAGGGTGAAAGTTGAAATTAAATGCTCCTAATGCTGTCTCTAAAGAGGCTGCATTATTTCGTTGGGCCATAGGAATCCCCATATCTTCTCCGCTCAAGGAAATTGAAGACCCTGTTCTTCTTCCAAGACCTTCCAGTCCACCGCTAAATCGAAAATAATCCTGAAGGGTAAATGGTAACTCTCCTACATTATTGGCATCTGCGATTAAATTCAAGTTTAATTTCGGTGAGTAATAAAAAGCGTTGGCATGTCCCAAGTACCTTTCTTTTGGACCTCCTCCTGCTGTCAAATCTCCAAACACCATCCGTTTCTTTCCATCTTTCAACTGGATATTTAAAGCAAGCGATTCGTCTGTGTCCAAGCCTCTCACAGGAGCCACTTCATTAAAATTCTTCAAGACCTGAACACGATCTACAGCATTGGCGGGAAGGTTTTTGGTGGCCAATTTTGTATCCCCATCAAAAAAATTTTCCCATCTACCATGACTTTATCTACTTTCTTTCCTTGAACTTTCACCCCTCCATCCTCATCAATCTCAAAACCGGGAAGCTTTTCCAATACATCTTTTAATTTTCGTTCAGTCCCAGTGGTAAAGGCGTCTGTCTTATAAGTCAATGTATCTCCCTGCATGGTTACAGGGAGTTCAGTTACGACTTCCACTTGATCCAGCATAGTTTCATCAGTCGATAAAATCACTTGGATAGGCTCGTCTGGAGACCAATCTGAAATGGTACGCTCAAACTTTTTATACCCTACAAATGAAATTCTGAGTAAGTACTCAGCACCTGGAGTTAAAGCCAGTTTAAATCGTCCATCCCCGTTGGTGATAGCAAATGCCCCGATCTTTTGAGTAGTCTGATTGACAGCTACCACATTTGCATAGCTAATCGGCTGATTTAATGTATCCAGCACCTGCCCAATGAGATTTTTGTTTGGGAGTAAGAAGGAAAAGAAAGGAAAGTCAAAAGGAGAAATCCTGCAAAAACCCTAAAAATCAATTTCATGTTGGTTTAGTTTTCTTGAAATAAATGGTTTTTAATTACCGATTTTTATGGTCATTTGATGTTCTCCTCCTGGCTTTCCTTGGTATTTTTTCATCATATCTTGCATCTTCTCATCTGCAAGGGCTCTATATTCATCAGCTGTCATTTCTTTTCCTTTTTTAGGAACAATGAGCTCAAACTTCTCTTCCGGGTTTAACACAATCTTCTCACAGATCATAGTAGAACCATTGTTTTGTAACTCGAGGATTAGGCCAGGAAGTCCCCAAAATTCAGAAGGTCCATGACTGACAGGAATTTGATCGGTATACCATGCAACGACTTGGACAGTATCCTTGAATTCTTCCATTTCTTCCATGCCAGTGGAGAATCTTTTGCTGTCCACAATTTTTGTATAGGTCGCTTTTTGACAGGTATAATTACCAATGGTCTTGGTTTCTCCTGTAAGTTCCCATTCAAAAACTTTCAGGTCATCTTTGACCAAAAATTCTTTACCCATCAAATCCTTCTCTTCCAGGTATTTCTGTTCAGCCAGGTTTTTATACAAGACTAAATCACTTCCACCGGTGTTAATCACGATTGTAGCACCTCCTGAGGAAGCAGTAGCAGGCCCGGCACCTAAGCTTTCTGCTTGTTTCCAATTAGATTCTCCTTGGTTGAACGTAAGCACATATTCCTTTTCGAGTTGTTTTTTCAACTGTCTTTGAATATCTGCCATAGCCTCAGGAGCCATTTTAGTGCTATCCATTGAAAATTTGATAGTTGAAGAGGATTTGTAGTGGGCAATCCCAGTCAATCCTTGAGCCTTAGTAGTGCTTACTAGGCCCATAAAAACAATAAATCCGAGGAGTAAAATTTTGGTTTTCATATGTATTTTCTTTGATGCAAACCAATAAAAACAGCCCAAATAACTAAGTTAAGCAGTGTTAACGTGTGTTAACATTCGGTTTTTCAATTGATTAGCTCCTAATTTAGCATTGTGAAAAAGCTACAATTCAAGCGGATAGGTATTTTAATAGGATTCACTTTGTTGGTCTCCATCGGAGTACAGATCTATAGAAATATCTCTCAATTCAAACAAATAGAAACTCAACTGACCAAGGATATCCAGGTGAGTTTAGACAATGCATTAGAAGCATATTTTGCGGATTTGGCAAAAACAGATGTAGTTACATTTACCGATGGAAAACCACTTCAGCTCGATTTTACAGTTTCTGATTCCGTAAAAGCAGATAGTCTAAACGATAGTTTTTTCATCGTGTAGGAAAAAGTAAAATGTTTTTCAAATCCTTGGAAACGTTAGAAGCTATTGATTCCAATGCGGCTACCTGGTCATTTTCTGATTCCTCTGAACCCCTCCAATTATATAATAATTTAACGTTTGACTCGGCTACCAATATGGCAGTAGATGAGCAACATCAGATCAATATTTTTCGAGGATTAGAATCTGCAGATAGTATTCATAGGCTTAAGGCATTGACTAATACCATCATCATTTCTATTACCAGAGATTCTCTGGATTTCGGAAAAATCAACGAGCTATTCCAAGCTGATTTAGATAGAAAGGGAATCAGCATCAATTATGGCTTGCTTCAATTTGCCAAGGACACCATTTCCGGTTCCTATAATTATCCAGCCCTGCTGGACATGCCTTTCAAAACCGTTACCAAGTCCACCTTTTTGCCAAGGGGCCAATACTTGGAATTGTATTTCGAGAATACAGCTCTCAATATTCTAAAACGAGGAGTATTCGAACTTCTTACCTCTCTCTTGTGTTTTTAGGAATTATTTCTTACGCTTTTTATTACCTCTACCATACTATCAAAACCAAAAGAAGTGGCAGAAATCAAACAGGACTTGATTTCGAATATTACCCATGAATTCAAAACCCCAATCGCCACTACTTTATCTGCCATTGAAGGAATAGAACAATTTAATCCTACCAACGACCCAGAAAAGAACAAACGCTATCTGGGTATTTCAAAGATGCAATTACACAAATTGAACATGATGGTAGAAAAATTATTAGAAACAGCTACTCTGGATTCTGAGCAATTGATTTTGAGAATGGAGGAAATAGATCCCGAACCCATTCTTCGTTCTCTGCTTCAGAAATACCAAACCTTGGCCCCTGAGAAGGAGGTAGAACTCCAGCTACCAGCACAAATCAAACCTATTTTAGTGGACACCTTTCATTTTGAGAATGTCTTATCTAATCTTCTGGACAATGCGATCAAATACGGAGGAGATCATATTAAAATTAGTTTGGAACAAAGCAACCAAACGAAAATTAAAATCTGGGACAGCGGCGGAAAAATAGCCCCAGGTCAAGAAGAAAGGATTTTTGAGCAATTTTATCGAATTCCTCAAGGCAATGTGCATGATGTAAAGGGCTTTGGAATTGGTCTCTATTATGTCAAAAAGATCATCGAAAAACATGGAGGAGTCATCGAACTGGACACCGCCCCAAAAAGCACATCATTTACAACCATTTGGCCATGAACACCAAGACAAAAGTACTATTAGCTGAAGACGAAATCTCTCTAGGCATGATCATTCAGGAAAGTCTGGAAAGCAGAGACTTTGAAGTGGTTCTTTGTTCCAATGGAGAAATTGCATGGGAAAAGTACAAAACCACCAAACCTGAAATTCTGGTTCTGGATGTGATGATGCCCAAGAAGGATGGTTTTACACTTGCTGAGGAAATTCGAAAAATTGATCCATTCACACCCATCATTTTTCTGACCTCTAAAGGTCAAACAGAAGATGTGGTCAAAGGATTTGGACAAGGAGGTAATGACTACATCCGAAAGCCCTTCAGCATGGAGGAATTGATCGTAAGAATCAAGGCTCAATTGAGTCGAAAAAAATTAAAAACCCAACAAAGTGACTGGTTGGAATTAGGAAAATTTGAATTCCACCCTACCAGACAATTATTGAAATTAGGAACCACAGAATCTCCGCTTACCGCTAGGGAATCCCAACTACTCCAAATCCTGCTGGAAAACTGCAATGACATTACAGATAGGAGTTTAATTTTGAATCAAATTTGGGGAGCTGATGACTTTTTCAATGCTAGAAGCATGGATGTTTTTATCACAAAGCTTCGCAAAAAACTTCAAGATGATCCCGAAATTCAAATTCTAAATATCCGAGGGTATGGCTATAAGTTAGTTTGCTAAGTGCGCTAAACTCTATTTTTCCACTGGCAATCTAGCTCCAGTTTCTACTAACCAGTGTTCTAGCTTGTTTTGCAATTCCTCTGCAATGGCTTTGCGGGTAGAGATAACATTTACTTTTTCCTCCATGTCATAGTTCAAATTATAAAGCTCTCCTTCGCTTCCATCAAAATAATGGATCAATTTATAATCCCCAGATCTAACGATGGCATAAGGAACTATATCATTCAATCGATAATGCGGAAAATGCCAAAACAAATCACGCTCTAGTTTTGTCTGAGGGTTGGTCAAAGTTTCTTTTAGGGAAATCCCTTCTAAACCTTCCTGATTCGGATTATCACCTATAAAATCCAATATAGTAGGAATCCAATCCATGGTAATAATTGGATTTTCATTAATAACCCCCTCTGGCAAGGTACCGGGCCAACTTACAATGGTAGGAATTCTTATTCCACCTTCGTAAGGATAACCTTTCTGCGATTTTAATGGGAAATTATTGGTAATGGGGTTCTCATAATTTCCGATCAATCCACCATTATCAGAGGTGAAAATCACTAAAGTCTGCTCCCTTAAACCTAATCTTTCTAGCTCCTGAATTACTTTTCCTACATTCTGATCGACACTTTCTACTAGCGCAGCATAGGTAGGATTTCGCTGGTTGCCCGGATCTTTTTGCTTGTATTTTTCTACCAATTCCGGTTTACCCATAATTGGGGTATGAACCGCATAAGGGGCCCAGTGAATGAAGAATTTTTCATCTTTCTTCGCATTCATAAATGAAACCACCTCATCCCCTTCTCTATCAGTCAAAAACTCACCTTTTTTCCTAGGTCTCAACGTAGTGATTTCGTAAAACTCCCTTGGTTTTTCTGGTAGATAAGGATCGAAATAACTAGGGGGTTGTCCCAAATCATTCCCTCCTACATTGACATCAAAACCTTGGTCCTCTGGATAAAACCCTTCTTCTCCCAAATGCCATTTGCCAACATGCATCGTAGCATATCCCTTTGACTTCATTCTTTCAGCAATGGTCACTTCTTCCAAAGGCAAAAACCTTGAATTTTAGGGGTTTTCAAAGGTCGGTCTTCAAAGACTTCATAATCGCCAGGTTTACCTGATGTGGTTACTCCTTGAAATTTAGCTCGAATCCAATCCGTGATTCCTAATCTGGCTGGGTATTTACCAGTGAGCATAGCAGCTCTTGTCGGTGAACAAATTGCTGCTGCAGCATAAGAATTTGTGAATAATATACCTTCAGAAGCAAGAGTACTGATATGGGGGGTTTCATAAAAATCACTGCCCAGGGGCTCAATATCCGCCCAACCCAAATCATCCACATGAATGATCAAAACATTGAAATCTTTTTCATCTTGTGCTAAAGAAGAAAAGGCATGAAAAATTAAAAGAGTGGCAATCAGTACTATTTTATTCATCAGGATAGATTTTACCTAAAAGTAAAAATTCCGGAAGAAAACCCGGAATTCATGATTATTCTTTTCAAAGTAAACTTCAAAATATTTGACAATCCTCGTTAGTACTTCAAACTTTTTAAATAGGCTATACTTTTTGGAAGATTCTCAAGCTCATGATCACTTTCGTCTTCTATAAACATGTGTTTGATTCCAATCTTATTGGATTCTCTCAAAATCCCCGGAATATCCAATTCACCTGTCCCTAGTGGAACATCATTTTCCGGACCTGTCAACCCAGTCATATCTTTTGGAGCACCTTTTCGGAAATCCTTCAGGTGTAAGGATACCCATCTGTCTCCATACTTCTTCAATAAAGCCACAGGATCTCCACCTCCAAAGTGCGTCCACATAACATCCATTTGAAGAGAAACATATTCCGGGTCCGTATTTTCAATTATGTAATCCAATAACGTCCCATTTCCATAGGGTTGGAATTCATACCCGTGAACATGGTATTTGAAAATGATTCCATTTTCTTTTAAGACTTTTCCTCCTTCATTAAAGGCCTTAATAGCCCGATCAGCATTGGCTTTTGTGAAATCTCCTTTATGAGGGATCCAGGCACACATGACATAGTTGGCGCCTAAAGCTTTCACCCGGTCTGCTACCGCCTGAGGGTCTTCCTCTAATTGTTCAAAACCAGTACCTGTGGAAGGAATACTTATCCCCCTTTCTGCGCATAGTTTTTTGAATTCCTCTGGGGTAAGCCCAGCCGTACCTCCTTCGTATTCTGTAAATCCCATTTCTTGAATAATATCCAAAGTATGCTCTACTCCTTTCGGGAATTCATTTCTAAAGGTATATGCCGCAATACCCAAAGGAGCTTTATACAAAGGATCTCCTTTTTCTGGGCAAAGGAATCCAAAGAAATCGCCATGCCAAGGAAGACAAGGATCAGTAGGACAGGTTTATATTTCATAAATCAATCTAAGTTCTTTCCAATTAAAGGTTTTGTTTATTCAATTCTTCTACTGCATGGTTGGCAGCTCTCGCAGTTAATGCCATAAAAGTTAAAGTAGGGTTTTGGGTACTGGTACTGGTCATACAAGCGCCATCAGTTACAAATACATTCTTACAATGATGCAGCTGATTCCACTCATTGAGTAATGATCCTTTGGGATCTTTACCCATTCTTACTCCTCCCATTTCATGAATATCCGAACCAGGATCTGAATGAGAATCTTCTACTTTGATATTTTTGAACCCAGCCCGCTCGTACATTTCAGTTTGTTGGGCGACAAAATCCGCGGTCATTTTATCGTCATTCTCCTTCCATTCTACTGAAAGAATAATCTGTGGAATGCCGTATTTATCTACTTTATCAGGGCTTAATCTCATATGATTATCCTCAACCGGGACTGTTTCTCCTTGCATCCAAGCTGCCATCCCCCATACATCATTGTATTTTTGGTTGAGTAGATTATCTCTTAACTGATCTCCAATCATTCCTGTATCTGCACTCATTCCTCTTCCTCCAGACATGCCAATGGAATACCCTCTCAGGAAATCCGTGTCCTGCTTAAAGACATTTCGAAACCTTGGAACATAGGCATGACCAGGGTTTCTTCCCAAATTAGCCTTATCCAGAAAACCTTCAAATGTTGCATACCCTTTTCCTCTGTAATTATGGCAAGCCAAATACTTACCTAGTAGGCCATTTTCATTTCCTATGCCATGAGAGAAAGTAGATGATTTTGAATTCAATAGAATTGCATTGGAGGCAATAGTAGAGGCATTTACAAAAATGATTTTTGCATAATACTCTATTGCTTCTTTAGTGTGCCTATCGATGATTCTTACCCCTGAAGCTTTTCCTTTCGCATCATCATATATAATTGACTCGACTACAGCATCAGGCCTCACGGTCAGATTCCCGGTTTTTCTGCCCAGGGTAAAGTAGAGGCATTGGCCGAAAAATATCCTCCATATACACATCCTCTATTACACATAGCTTGATGCTGGCATTTATTTCTTCCCTGCTGCTTATGAATTTCCTGGGGATCTGTTAGGTGGGCGCATCTCCCTTGGATCAGATGTCTATCCCCATAGTTTGCCTGAAGTTGTTCTTTGTAATACTTCTCAATACAACTCAATTCAAACCCCGGCATCACTACTGAATCAGGTAGCTCGGGCAATCCATCTCTACTACCGGCTATTCCAGCAAATTTTTCCACATAATCATACCATGGATTCAAGTCTTTGGCTCTAATAGGCCAATCAATGGCAAAACCATCTCTTGCGGGTCCCTCAAAATCATAATCAGACCATCTTTGGGTAGCCCTTGCCCACAGCAACGATTTTCCACCCACATGGTATCCCCGAAACCACCGAAATGGTTTTTCTTGAATGATGGGTTGCTCATCATCCGCTAATGCCCAATGGGCAGTCTCCTCCCTCAACCATCTTCCTCCACCAATTCCCGATCTTTTTTCCAAAGGTAGCTCCCCGAAATTCAAATTCCCAAGGAGCTTTTGAAGCAGTGGGATAATCTTCTATATGTTTCACCATCCTACCTCTCTCGAGCACCAAGGTCTTCAAGCCTTTCTCAGTCAATTCTTTCGCTGCCCAACCTCCACTGGCCCCCGAGCCAATCACAATGGCATCATATGTTCTTTTTTCTTTTGAATCTTGTAGCATACGTTTTAGGGATTAAGCTTTTGATTTTACTTCAGCACAGCCATTGTAGAAGCCTGGAGCAACTTGATATCCTTGGTAATCAACCATGACTTCTTTTACAGTGGTGAAACCTGTAATTGTCTGGCTCTTCATGAGCTTAAAAAATTCTTTTTGCTTTTCATCTTCAGAATTGGCCATTTGCATCAATGAAGCTTCCCGCTCTGTTTTTGGAAGATTATAAAAATCATCACCAAACTCTAGGTTAGCTTGTTGATTCAATTGATCAAGTCCATTTTTTATATCCGCTTGATCATCCTGATCATAGCAATGTTCAAATAGCTTTTTTAAATACGAATCAGTACCAGTACTTAAAGCACCAATAGGTTTTGCATCAGGATTAGGAAGTTGAGGAGGAAGTCCTTCAGGAATAATCGTATCAGCGATACTACTGATTAGTTTTTCTTCTTGGTAAGAAAAGAAGCCTTGATGGGTTAATTGATCTGTAATTTGCCATTTCCAATTGACTAAAGCCAAACCAGCAATTCCAACAACAGAGCCACCAAGGATTTTGAGTGATTTTCTGCGATCCATACAATAAGGGTAGATTGGGTTTTGAATTTTGAATATACCGAATTCATTGATATTCAGAAGAGAAATCCTTTTTATGGTTTAAGCTTTAGATCAATGGTCTTCCTAAAGGTTTCCCATCCCCACTTCTCTTATTTAATCCAGGAATACTTGAAAAATCTTTTTTTCAATTTATCTTAAATCCTTGGTTTTCAAACAAACCTAATTATGAATAACCTATTTCGATTTTATTCAGCAATAATCCTTGTAATCAATTTTGCCTCTTGCAATAAATCCACCAATACTACAGGTTCTTCGGAGGAGCCCCAAGCAGAAGCCAAATCTTCCAAATACCTTTCCCAACCCTTGATCACTGATCATTTCACCGCTGATCCATCGGGACACGTTTTTGAAGGGAAAATTTACATCTATCCTTCTCATGACATTGAATCAGATGTACCTCAAGATGATTTAGGCTCCCATTTTAACATGATGGATTATCATGTTTATTCCATGGACTCTCCCACATCCTCTGTGGTAGACGAAGGAAAGGTATTGGGTGTAGAAGATATTCCTTGGGCAAAAAGACAACTTTGGGCACCAGATGCTGCTGAAAAGGACGGGAAGTATTATTTATATTTCCCGGCAAAAGATGAGCAGGATATCTTCAAAATCGGAGTAGCAGTAGCCAACTCTCCAACTGGTCCATTCACTGCTCAGCCCGAACCAATCAAAGGGAGTTACAGTATAGATCCATCCGTTTTTGAGGACACTGATGGTGCCTACTACATGTATTTTGGAGGAATTTGGGGTGGCCAATTGCAAAAATACAGAGATAACAAATTTGATGACAAGGGTCCAGCTCCCACGGACGGAATCCCCGCTGCTGAAGAACCTGCTCTGGGACCAATCATTGCTAAAATGAGCGAGGATTTATTGGAATTTGCTGAGACTCCCAAAGAAATTCAGATTTTGGATCAAGACGGGGAACCGATTTTGAGTAGTGATCATGAAAAGAGGTTCTTTGAAGCCGCTTGGGTTCACAAATACAATGGCAAGTATTATTTATCCTATTCTACAGGTGATACCCACTTCATCGCTTATGCCACATCAGACAATCCTTATGGGCCTTTTACGTATCAAGGCATCGTGCTAAACCCTGTGGAAGGATGGACCAATCATCATTCTATCGTAGAAGTTAATGGGGAATGGTATCTGTTCTATCACGACACCCAATTGTCTGGGGAAACCCACTTGAGAAATATCAAAATGACTCCTTTGACACATTTGCCTGATGGGTCTATCCAGACTATCGATCCGAATAATTAAAGGAGTACCCCAAAGAAATGTAAGACCTAAGCTGTTTATCTTGAGTATTGCTTGATAAACCTACCGTTATCGGACCAATAAAGGATTGGTAAGTCAAATCAACCCCATACCCAAAATATTGGTCATCATTAAAAATATTATTAACATATTCTTTTTCCTTGTAAGAATAGGAGGAGCTAAACCCTAATACATTCACGCCTGTTCTAAGATAGATCTTTTTAAAAGGGACTACTTGAAAATCCATGCCCGCTTTTAAAAAATTAGGACTTTGTACTTCAGCATAATTTAACCCCCAAAACTTAATATCATTGAATCGAATCGTTTGATATCCACCAACAAAAAAGTCTTGGTGAATTTTTCCAGATGAACTGGTTAATACAACTCCAGAAGCTATTTCGGGTCTAAACTGAAATTTCGGACCTATAGGCAGAAACTTTGAGTATTTAAAGAATAAAGAAAGATATGGGTCTGGATTGAAAATATCAGTCAATAGGTTCAGTTGATCTTTGGAGATTGGAACCTGTCCATTTTCAGTATCAATAAATAGCGTATCTACTCCAGGCCTCAAATTAAAACTCAATCGATTATTAAAATGAAATTTACTTTCTACAATACTTTCTGCTCCCCTTGTGGGGTAATTTCTGTTATTTTGTGAGTTTCGGAAATATCGAAATCTAACCGCCAAAGAGCTTTGCTTGGCATTTTTTAATCCATCAGAAACCCCGACATTAAAACGAAATCTCGACTTGGTCTCCTCATATATTCCTCCAATAGCAAATGATTGTTTCAGCGAACCGGTAGTCATTACTTGGGCCACCAATTTATTATTCCTTGCGATGATTACATCCAGTTCATTTCCCTCTTCATAATCAGGTAATTGTTGCCTAAGGAGGTTCAAACGGACATTAAAAGCCAAGTTATTTTCTCTTGAAAAATATTTATAATAATCTACCCTAGCTTTCGGGTTTTCAGATACATCCAGCAAAAACACTGTTCTGTTATAAAGACCTATTAAATCCCTTGCGGTATAATTAAAGAGAATTCCTGCCGAAAACTGATTATCATAATGAACAGCAGTACTAATCAAGGAAGATGGCTTCTCTTTTAATCTAACTTTCAGATTGTAACTATTCTCACTTACTTGAATCAAGGTATAATCAACCTTGTAAAAGCCATTGATACCATATACTCGTTCTATGGCATCTTCTATTTCATCCCTGTTTACTTTCGAGCCTTTTCTGATGTTTAACTTTAATTGAAGGAGGTTATCAGAAAACAAATTATTTCCCACAAACTCGATGTCGTTGACCAAAATCGGAGCAGGTTCAAAGCCCAGACTAGACATCACATCCTTTCTTCCCAAGCTATCAGCCAATTGCTTGAAATCATCAAAATAAAGTTGTCCCGCCTGATCTCCCAATTCTAAAATCTCTTTATAATTACCGAAGCTACCTGTGGAATATTCTCCTAAATCAGGTTTGATATAAATATCACATTCTTCAATCGCTCCCTTTGTTTTTGCAAGTGATCTTGCCATCGCTACCTGCATCAAAATACCCCCAAAGCCTCCAAGCTCATCTGCTTTTAAAAAATCTTCATCAGATACGTTTACTCCTATGATGATATCTGCCCCCATATCCTGAGCAATATCCACAGGAAAATTATTGACTACTCCTCCATCGACCACTTGTGTTGAATCTAAGGAAAATGAGGTAAAGGCAGTAGGAATAGCAATACTGGATCTAAGTGCATCGTGAAGATATCCTTTGTCAAAAATAATAGGCTCTCCAGTGGAGATGTCGGTAGCTATACATCTAAATGGAATAGGGAATTCGTCAAAATTTTTGTATTCATTGGCGGGCCAGGTGTAATAATGGAGAACTTCTGATAATTTTTGTCCCTCAATCAATCCAGAAGGAATAGATATTTTTCCTTCTTTTAAAGGAAGCTCCAACAGGTATCGATTGTAATACTCCTTTTCCTCAAAAGAGATAGAGTTGAATTCTACTCTATTGGAAATCAACAAATCCCAGTCGATGCTGAGAATAATTTTTTCTAACTCATCTGCACTATACCCTAAAGCATACAAGCCGCCTATGACAGACCCCATACTTGTTCCAACCACATAATCGGGCCGTATCCCCGCTTTTTCTAAATATCGAATGACTCCAACATGAGCCATTCCTTTGGCTCCTCCACCACTCAAAACCAGACCAATTTTAGGTCTGGTTTCGTCAGTGGGAATTTGTTGAAAGGCAAAAGATTTAAATACAGAGACATGAATAAAAAGGATCGAAAAAAACAGTAGACCAATTCTTTGCTTATTCATATCTATATCTATAATTATTTCCTATAATCTAAAGGTGCGCTTCGTTCTCCTGTTAAAGCTTCATATTTAAAGTCAGCTCCTCTTCTTTTATCCAACTCTACCTTTGCTTTTTCGGCGATAGAAGGATCCTTGAAAATATCAATCGCTGTCAAGGTAAGGGTTTTTGCTGCTACCATCATTCCCTTTTTACCAATACTAGTACCCCCTGCTGCTACCGCCTGCCAAGTATGGGCTGAAGTACCAGGAACCCAAGTTGCCGTGCCTAATCCTGCAGTGGGAACTAGCCAACTCACATCGCCAACATCTGTTGAACCACCTGAACCTTTTTCATTCACTTCGAATGGAGCAATCTTCTCAGCATCTTCAGGAGAAACTATCACGCCTGCTGGATAAGTCTTAATGATATCTTCCGCAAACTTGGTTTCTTCTGCATTGTATTCAACACCTCCTATTGCTTCTAGGTTTTTATGCATCACAGAGGCCAGTGTTTCGTTAGGAAGTAAATTATATACCCCGTTAATGATTTCGTACTCCATTTTGGTTTGAGTTCCTAAAGCTGCACCTTCTGCTGCATCAATCATTTTAGCAAAAATTTCCTTCACTTTCATGGCATCAGGATGTCTTACATAATGGTATGACTCTGCAAATGCAGGCACCACATTAGGTGCTTCTCCACCTCGAGTAATAACATAATGCATTCTGGTTTCCATAGGCACGTGTTCACGCATTAAGTTCACCATAAAATTCATGGCCTCTACCGCATCTAAAGCAGATTTCCCGCGATCAGGAGCTGCAGCAGCATGAGAAGCTTCCCCGTAGAATCTAAATTTGGTGGAAATATTAGCCAAAGAGGAGTTAGCACCTGCGTTATTGGCAGAAGATGGGTGCCAGTGAAGCATGGCATCCACATCATCCATGATTCCGGATTTTGCCATATATACTTTTCCTCCACCACCTTCTTCAGCTGGAGTACCATAAACTCTAATTGTACCTTGAATATTATTCTCTATCATCCATTCTTTCGCAGCAATTCCTGCTGCCACTGAAGCAGTACCAAATAGATGGTGACCACAAGCGTGTCCAGCTCCACCCTCTACAACTGGCTCACGAAAAGGAACTGCTTTTTGAGATACACCTGGCAAAGCATCAAATTCTGCCATGATTCCTATTACTGGTTTCCCTGATCCATATTCTGCCACAAAAGCTGTTGGAATTTCAGCTACACCAGCTGTAACTTTAAACCCAGCATCAGATAGCGTTTTTTGTAATAAAGCAGAACTCTTAGTTTCTAAATATCCCAATTCTGCATAATCCCAAATCTGCTGGGATACTTCAGAATAAAAAGATGCCTTTTCATCCAGTTTTTTCAAAACTTCTTCCTGGGCTTTTGCAATAAAAGCCAGGAATAAAAAACACAGGGTAATTAAATTTTTCATTTCTTAAGAGTTGTGGTTGATTTAGTTTCGAAAATACGGATTGAATAGTAGAATAGTATGAAGGATCTATAAAAAGTGAAATTTCATTTCACTTTACGCAAGTAATTTTCGACCATTTATGCACTGATTAAAGCTATTTTTAAATATTTCAAACCTATAAAAACGTTTTTCATGTCAATATTTTTGTAAAAACTATTTTTTACATAATTTACTGATTACCAACCTTATCCACTTTTCATGAAAAAACTAATTAAAATTATTGGATACCTCTTTGGAGCCATTATCATTTTTGTAATCGGGGCTCTTGCCTACCTTCAAATAGCATTTCCAAGCGTAGCTGAACCTGCAGAATTAAATGTAGAACATAGTCAGGCTCGAATCGAACGTGGAGCCTACCTAGCAAACCATGTCACCGTTTGCATGGATTGTCACTCTACCAGGGATTTCTCACTATTCTCCGGACCTCCTGTTGATGGTACGCTAGGAAAAGGGGGAGACAAATTTGATCATAGCATGGGGTTCCCAGGCGTATTCTATGCTAAAAACATCACCCCAACGGGTATTTCTGATTATACTGACGGAGAATTATACAGAGTGATCACCACTGGGGTAACCAATGACGGAAGACCTATGTTTCCATTGATGCCATATCTCTATTATGGGAAAATGGATCCAGAAGATATTTACTCTATTATAGCGTACATCAGATCTTTAGATCCAATAGATTATGAAGTACCGGATTCTGAGGCAGACTTTCCTGTCAATCTAATCATGAGAACCATCCCAACAGAAGCTAGTCCTGAAAAAACCCCTGATCCAAGTGATCAAGTAGCCTATGGAGCATACCTGACCAATGCTGCTGGATGTATAGAATGTCATACTCCAGTAACACCACAAGGTCAGATCATTCCTGAAATGGCATTTTCAGGAGGAAGAGAATTTGGCAATCCAGATGGGTCAGTCTTAAGATCTTCCAATATTACTCCCGATCCTTCAGGCTTGGCGTCTTGGGATGAAACAAGATTTGTAAGGCAATTTAAACAATACCAAGATTCGGGATATGTGATCCCTAAAGTCCAACCTGGAGAATTTAACTCTCTAATGCCTTGGACCATGTATTCAGGAATGAAAGATGAAGATTTGAAAGCAATCTACGCTTATTTGAAAACAGTGAAACCTATCTCCAATCAAGTAGTGAAATTCACTCCAGCTGAGGCTTCGGAATAGATGTTATAGACAATTTATTTAAGCTTCTGAAGAAATCTTCAGAAGCTTTTTTTATACTAAAGTCAAATTAAATGGCCGAAAGGCATCTAAAAGTTGGTCCGAAGGATCAACTCGGTCACCAAGGTATGAACAGCAGACATATCGCAGGTTTTGTATTTTTGGACTGAATGCAACTTATCTGAAACAGAAAGAATGACCGTCTTCTTGGCCGCACGTATCATGGCTTGTTTTACTTGAATTACCTCCCAATCAAATTCTGTCAATCCATATTCTGCATCCAAATAACCCGTACCTAAAATACATAAGTCCACTCTAAGTTGAGACAAGGAATTTACCACTGTACCTCCCACTGCAAATTTCGCATCATGCAATAATTTTCCTCCTAAAAATATCACTTCCACTTCCGGGTGCTCCAATAATTCCATGGCTACATGGAGACTGGGAGTAAAAACAGTAAGGGAAAGTTTCTTGGGAATCATTTTCGCCACCTCCATATTCGTGGTGCCCCCACTCATTAAGATTACCTGCCCTTCGGACAACAGGGAGACTGTTTTCTCTGCAATTGCTATTTTTTTGGATTGTAAGTATACATTTCCCTCTTCCTTCCGGAAATTCATAAACCCAAAAGAAGTAGCTCCTCCATGGACTTTCTTTAATTTCCGATCCTTGGCCAGTTCTTTCACATCCCTTCTTACAGTATCTATGGAAACATTTAAACTTTCTGATAAATCTACCAACAATACCCGGTGATGAAGATGCACCTGATCTAAGATGAACTTTTGCCTTTCTTCTTTTAGCATATTCTTTTTGATTGAGGTCTTAAACTAGCAAAAGCTGCAAGACCATGCAAGATTTACCAAGAATCTGAAAAATACAGCAAATAATTGCGTCCCAATACCCTGATTACTCTAATTTCCTACTAGTTTAGCTTACCTATTTCGGCGATCAGCATTCATTCTTAAATTCATGTCAAAAATCCCGGTTCTTTAAGCAATACTAAATCCCAATTTCAAGTTTGACTATTATGAGACTTTTGAAGCATTTAACAATTTGTATACTCCTTATCGCCTCAATTTCCTGTAGTTCTAAATCAACTTTTCGGATTTTCGAAAAACCAATTACTTGGAATCAGGAACGTGAAGAACTTTCACTCAAGTATTTGAAAGAAAGACATGGTTTGGATAAAACAGAAGCTACCATAGCCCCTACCATGGTAGTGGTCCATTGGACTGCTGTCAATTCCATAGAATCTACCTTTGACGTGTTTGATTCTCCCACTTTAGGAGGAAGAGCAGATCTTACCGGAGCAAGCAACCTGAATGTTTCCAGTCAATTTTTGATCGATCGCGATGGAACTATATTTAGGCTTTTACCGGAAACCACCTTTGCAAGACATACAATCGGTCTGAATTATACCGCCATTGGAATAGAAAATATTGGAGGCCCCAATGCTCCCTTAACAAAGGAACAACTCAAAGCTAATGAAATGCTCATTCGGCATTTAAGGAAGAAGTATGAAATCGAATATGTAATAGGTCATTATGAATATCAAAATTTTCAAGAGACTGACCTATGGAAAGAATATGATCCTGATTATAGAACTGTGAAAACAGACCCTGGAGTTGACTTTATGGAGAGGCTTCGAAAAAACCTATCTGACTTGAACTTAAAACCAATACCTTCGCTTTGATTACCTCGCGATTATTTATGCGGAATTCCCATTTTTACCTTTGCATTGCCTTGATTTCCATGTTTGCTTTTGCTAGTTGTAAATCAAAAAAAATAGGAACAAATACCTCTAAAGAAGAATTACCACGAAATTCAACTACAGGCCCAAAAGACCAATTCCCTGAAAAGGAAACCTCTCCGGTAGCAGTACATCTGCAACCTTTGAATTATCAATTACCTGAGATCCCTAGGGAATTTAGAGGAGTGTGGATCGCTACTGTGGCAAACATTGATTGGCCTACCTCGCCAACAGATCCCTTTGAAAAGCAAAAAATTGATTTCCTTAAATTATTAGACTATTACAAGTCCTTAAATTTTAATGCAGTCATTGTCCAAGTTAGGGCTGCAGGAGACGCTTTCTACCCCAGTAATCTCGCTCCTTGGTCTAAATACCTAACTGGAAAAGAAGGAAAAGCTCCAGAAACTTCGGAAAATCCATTGACTTGGATGATCAAAGAAGCACATGCCCGAGGTATGGAATTTCATGCTTGGCTGAATCCATACCGTGCCACCTTTGATTTGAAAACAGAATTATTGAGCCCCTCGCATGATTTCAATCTCCATCGGGATTGGATGCTGAAATACGGAACCAAATACTATTATAACCCTGGGATTCCCGAGGTCAAATCTCATTTAACTTCTGTCATTAAAGAATTGGTAGCCAATTATGATTTAGATGCCGTTCACTTTGATGATTATTTCTACCCTTACAAAGTGGAGAATCAATCTTTCCCTGATATCACCACTTATAATCAATTTAAATCTCCAGGTCAGACCTTAGAAGATTGGAGGAGACAAAATGTCAATGATTTAATTTTTGCTGTTCACAAGGCTATAGAAGCCACTAAACCTTGGGTGCAATTTGGAATTTCTCCTTTTGGGGTTTGGAGAAATCAAGACAAAGATCCAAAGGGCTCCCCTACCCGAGCAGGACAGACCAATTATGATGATCTTTTTGCCGATCCAATTACTTGGATGAAAAATGGGTGGATAGATTACTTGATCCCCCAAATCTATTGGAGCATGGATTATGAGTTGGCAAGCTATAGAAAATTGAATGATTGGTGGTCAAACAATAGCAACCAAACAAATATCTATATCGGAAACGGCCCTTATAAAATCCGAGACAATGCAGATAAGGCTTGGGATAATCCAAGTGAAATTCCTGATCAAATTTCTTACACTCGAACTATCCCAAATGTACAGGGTAATGCCTTTTTCTCCGCCAAATCTTTGCTGATCAAAAATCAGGATGTGGCGCAAACCATAAAAAATGAGCTGTATCAGGAAACCACATTGCCTCCTGCTTTCCAACCCAAGACACCAGCCATTATTGACATACCTGTGGTCTTGGATATCACCGCAGATCAAACACTGACCAAAATCCATCTCGAGAAGCCTTTGGACCCGGCAATTCGTTATGCCTTGGTACAAGGAGCAAGTGAGTTGGGCCAACTTGCTGATTCAGTAATTCACCCTGTTTGGGTAGGAGGAATGAGAGCTAGGGCGTTAGAAGTATCCAGTTTAAATAAAAAGTATCTTGCCATAAGATGGATAGATCATTATGGTAGAATTGTTCAAACCCAAGTCTACCAGGTACCTTAAAATATTCTGAAATGAAAGACATGCTTGTCAGATTGATTGGATTACCGGATTGTTCCGATTTAGAAAAACAACTTGCCAAAAAGGAAAACATTGTCTTTCGTAGAGCCATTGCTCCGGAAAAGCATTTTATTACTTCTTGGGTACTAGAGCATTTTGGTGCTTATTGGAAATCGGAAGTAGAGGTTTCTTTTTCCAGGCAACCTGTAAGCTGTTACATAGCCCAAAGAGAAAATGAAATCCTGGGTTTTGCTTGTTATGAGTCTACAGCAAAAAACTTTTTGGCCCAACAGGCACCAAAGAATCCGAAAGAGGAAAAGGAATAGGAAAGATACTATTGATTAAATCCTTAGAATCTCTTCGGGAAATGGGATACATCTATGGAATTATAGGAGGAGTAGGACCAGAGGATTTTTACCAAAAAACAGTGGGAGCTAAAGTAATTGATGGCTCGGAAATCAGTGTATATGAAAATTTGATTCGCAATAATGACACAAAATAAACCTAAAAACCCTTGGCTTTGGATACCCTCCTTATACATGACCGAAGGGATACCCTACATTGTGATCATCGTAGTTTCAGTGATTATGTATAAAAAGCTCGGAGTCTCCAATAGCGACATCGGATTATACACCAGTTTATTGTATTTACCGTGGGTAATTAAGCCCATTTGGAGTCCTATCATTGATTTAGTAGGTACCAAAAGAAAATGGTTTTTATACATGCAATTGGTATTAGCCTTGGTATTCATTGGGGTAGGATTCAATACCTCAGGCTCTTCGTTTTTCTTTATCTCACTCGCTTTTTCTGGATGGGGGCCTTCGCCTCCGCTACCAATGATATCGCTTCGGACGGCATGTATTTGATTGCCTTGAAACCAGACCAACAAAGCTTTTTTGTAGGACTGAGAGGCACATTCTATAGAATAGGTATGATCACTGGTCAAGGCTTGATCGTCATTATTGCAGGGTATCTAGAAACCAGTTTAGGAGATAACAGCAAAGCCTGGTCTTATACCATGATTATAGTAGGGGCATTAATGTTGCTACTTACTGCTATTAATTTTTTAACCACTCCGAAAGTAGAAGAGGAATCCAAAGTCACAAATAAAAAAGAAGCTAGTTTTGCTATGGTTTTCAGCACGTTCTTTACAAAAAGAATATTGGAATCTCCTTGGCCTTTGTCTTGCTTTATAGATTGGGGAATCTCAGTTGGTAAAAATGGCTTCTCCATTTTTATTAGAAGATCGCCAAACTGGTGGATTGGGCTTAAGCACTTCTGAAGTTGGTTTTCTTTATGGAACCATCGGAGTGATTGCATTATTATTGGGTGGAATCTTGGGAGGTATTGCCATTTCAAAAAATGGATTGGGAAAATGGATGATCCCCATGGCATTATCCCTAAACCTTCCCAATTTACTTTACATCGCTTTGGCCCATTTTCAACCAGAAAGCATCGTATTTGCCGGAACAGTCGTTGTCATTGAGCAATTTGGATATGGATTTGGCTTCGCAGCCTATATGATCTTTTTGATTTATTTAGCGGAAGGGCTTTTTAAAACTTCCCATTACGCATTAGCCACTGGATTTATGGCGATGGGGATGATGTTTCCAGGAATGGTTTCAGGGTATATTCAGGAATGGTTAGGATACACAGGGTTCTTTATTTGGGTAGGAATTGCCATGATCCCGGCCATAATCATGGCAAAATCCGTAAAATACCCTAAAGAGTTTGGCAAGAAAACTGAATAAAACTTTCTCCTAAACTTTCATTTAAAACCGGTAGCTTTGAACTAGGCGGCTTTTAAGTAAAAAAGCACATAAACCTGAAATTAACGAATGAACCCCACGCTAACCAATAGGCAAAAAATAGCCCAGATTTTCTTCCCTGCGGCATTTATTCATGATTCGGAAGAAAATCACCAAGCCTTGGAAAACCTGATCCGAGAGGAAGAAATAGGTGGATTGACCTTTTTTCATAGTCGTATTTCGGCTGCTGCCAACTTTGAAAAAAGACAGGAGGTTTTAGATGTATCAGGGACTTTAGAAAAATTAGTAGCGCTCATCAACCGGTATCAAGAGGCTTCTACCATCCCTTTACTCATATCTATTGATGGGGAATTTGGTCTGGCAATGCGTATTGAGCAGACTCCCGCCTATCCTTTTGCTATTTCTTTGGGTGGAATTAGCCAAGAAGGGGAAAAGCAAGTAGAAGAGGTCAATTACAAAATGGGTCTTGATCTAAAAAGTGCAGGAATTCATCTTAATCTAGCTCCTTGCGCAGATGTCAACACCAATCCTTCAAACCCAGTCATAGGCTATAGGTCTTTTGGGTCTGACACAAATGCCGTCGCCCGGCTTGCCTTAGCTGCTTATAAGGGATTGAAGAAAGCAGGAATTGGAGCTTGCCTAAAACACTTCCCAGGCCATGGAGACACCCATGTGGATTCTCATTTAGGTTTGCCTGTGGTAAATAAAACAAAACAGGAGTTAGTAGCCGAAGAACTATATCCCTTTCAATATGGAATCGATCATGATGTAGAAATGATTATGGTCGGACATTTGGCTGTTCCAGCACTTAGTGGAAATATTGAAATTTCCTCCAGTATCAGTCGGGACATCATCACTGACCTGTTAAAGAATGAAATGGGCTTTAAGGGATTGGTCATCTCGGATGCTTTAAACATGAAAGCTGTAGCTAATCTCTTCCCCAATCCTGGTCAATTGGAATGGGAAGCATTTCAGGCCGGGAATGATATTTTGTGCTTTTCTGAACATGTAAAAGAAGGAATTCAATTTATTTTAGAAAGAGGCAAAAAAGAGGACATAGAACTAGCATTTCAAAAATCCTGGACTTAAAACAAAAACTTGGAGTTCTAGAGCGAAAAACCATTGAGATCCCCCATTTCAACTGGGAAAATCATGATAAGTTCTTGGAGAAGCTTTCAAAAGAATTCCTTTGTCAACTGGAAGGAGAAATCAATCCCATTAGAATCAGAGATTTGGGAGAATCAGGTAATTTGGGATTACGGTCTTTTCCATCCGGTCCAACCAGAACTTTTGAAAGTCTACTACAAGAAGCCTTTGGTAGAAATCTTGCAGAAATCTCCGATAAAAAATCTGAGCTCTTAATAATCCCTGTTTTTGTCCCTTCTGCTAAACCGATGAATCATTTTGGATTGGATAAATCTGATTTGGAGGAAATTCAGCAATTGGCTCATGAAAAACCTTGTATTTTATATCTATTTGGAAATCCATTAGCCTTACGACATTTTGGAGATCTATCTATCTACTCCAGTGTCATCGTAGCCTACCAATCTTTTGAGGCCACTCAAAGAGTTGCAGTAAAGCATTTGATGGGAGAATGGAAAGCAATTGGAAAACTCAGCGTAAAGCTTTCATAAACTGATTACCTCAGTTATAAAAAAGGTGTCCGGAAATTCTCTAGGCACCATTTTTATATTTATTAAGAAGGTTAATTACAACACTCTTCCAGTACAATTTAACCTATTAAAAAAATCAAAATAGAATACTTATTATCACTTTACTTCTCGACTTCAAACTGGTATACAATTTCGTGAACATACTTTTCACCCGGTGCTAATGAAGCGGTTGGAAAACTGGGTTTATTAGGACTATCAGGCCAAGCTTGTGGTTCAAGGCAAAAAGCCCAAAAAGGTTGATAAACTTTTCCGTCAGCCCCCTTAAAATCCCGCATCCCATTGGCTGTATAAAATTGTACACCCGGTGCCGTGCTAAAAACTTCCATGACACGACCGGTATCTGGATGTTTTACTTTTGCGATAGCAATCAATTCAGAAGAGTTTTCTTTTTGGTCACAAAATTATGATCATATCCACCCCCATTCAATTCCATTTGCTGTCCTAGATTTTTTGGAGTTTGAAAATCCAAAGGAGTCCCTTCTACATCCAATAGATTTCCTGTTGGAATCAATCGATCGTCTGTTTCTGTATAAGAATCTGCCAAAATCTGTACTTCATGATCCTTCACATCTCCAGTAATTCCGCCTAGATTGAAATAACTATGATTGGTCAAATTCACGACCGTTTTTTGATCGGTAGTAGATTCAAATCTGACTTTTATTTTATTATCAGTGGTTAATTCCATGTACAGCCATGTATCCAGATTTCCAGGAAAACCCTCTTCTCCATTTTTGCTGAGGTAATGCATTTTGACACCAATCGATTGATCAGTATCAAATGGTTCAGCATCCCATACTTGTACCCCAAAACCTTTTCTTCCTCCATGCAAATGATTCTCTCCAAGATTTTTGGTGATTTCATATGTCGTTCCATCCAGATCGAATGATGCTCCTCCGATTCTATTGGCATACCGACCAACAGCGGCGCCTAAATAAGGTCCATTTCCTGTAAAATATTGTGGTATGCTATCCAATGCCAAGACCACATTTTCTAAATTCCCATCCTTATCAGGAACAAGTATCCTGGAGATGATCCCTCCAAAATTGGTCATTTGGACCTGCATGAAACCATTATCTAAATCGTACTTGTACACATCATTGCCTTCCCATTCTCCCACTTTCTCTACTTTCATTTCAAAGTTTATTTCTTTTGAATCATCCATTTCAGTTCGTTCTGAGGGTTTATTCTGACAGGCAAAAATCATCATGGATACTAGAAGCCAGTAGAATAATTTATTTGTCTGGTACATAGGTGGTTTTGGAATTGGGTGAATGGAAACTCTTTGAAATTATCGTTGATGGTTTGACTCAATTTTTGCTAACTCTAGATCCAGTCTATTCCGATCATAATACGCTCCTTTCATCATCACTCCGATCGGTGTCTTCAAAGTCTCTAAATCTTTCAATGGGTTTTCCTTAACCAAAACAAAATCTGCTGAAGCTCCTTTTTGATTACTCCCCATTCGCCCTCCTCTTCAAAATATAGGGCAGGATTAACCGAACCGGACTTTAGGATTTCATAATTGGACATTCCAGCATCTGACATTAATTCGATTTCGTGATGAATAGAAAATCCTGGGACATTAAAAACCTGAGGAGAGTCCGATGTCATCAAAACAGGAACTCCTGCTTGATGCAAAGTCATCAATAATTTATTTCGAAAATCCAGGTAAGGCTGAACATTTTCTTTGGTCAAAATTCCAGCTTCCTCATAGGGAGTTTTGGCATTGATCCAGTTCTGCACCTGGGCCGCTGACATGTATTTCATTTCAGGAATGTTTCTATATTCTTCCGCTGGTTTTGACCCAAAATATCGATCAAATAAGGTCAAGGTAGGCGCTATCCAAACCTTATGATCTAAACTCATTTGAACAAGTTCAGGCAGTTTATCCATATCAACTTCTCCCACCAATAGCATGGTAAAAGGACCTGCCACATCTGAATCAAAAACTCTTGAATAGTCAGGCAATAAGGCTTCCACATATCCATCCATATGCTCAATGGATTTATACCCATTTTCCAAACTGACTTTAAGCCCCACATCTAAGGAAACATGCCCACCAAATGGAATATCCAATTCCTTTGCAGTTTTTGCAATGGCCAAAAATTCATCCATTTCTAACCCTGGATGAAGTTTTAGATGATCATAACCAGCAGCTTTTTCATCTCTTACCATCTGTGCTGCTTGTTCCGGAGAGGAAACAGAACCTCCGCTGAATGAGGGACCTGAAAGAAATAATCGGGGGCCTGGCAAGGTTCCAGCTTCAATTCTTGCTTTTAAAGGTAAATGTGAAGCATGCCCAATCATTCCTCTCACTCTTAGCACTCCATTTGCTAAATAGAGCCACATGGCTTCTTCTTGTAATTGAGTGTTTCCATTTTGAGCCACTGGAATATGAGAGTGAAACTCTGCTAGCCCTGGAAAAACGTAAGCTCCATTGCCTTCAATTATAGTTTCATTGGGACGATTGGACACTTTTGTCATCGGAATAACCTCCACAATTTTTCCATTTTCTACCCGAATAGCCTGGTTTTCCAAGATGGAATCATCTTCCAAACTGAGCACGTGGACATTTTGAATTACCTGAACTTGAGCTTGGAGGTAAGAAAAGGATAAAAGACAGGTTACGAGAAATAAAACAAGGTGCTTCATAGCGGATTGGAAGATTGGATCTATGATTAAGTTCGTTTATTCAAAAGTTGTATGCAACTCTTTTATTTCATTGAGGCTTACAATTTCTCTATTTATGAATGTATGAAATGGCTTCTTCAATCATTTTTTCTGGAGAATTGGCAATAGATAATTTGAGCCCAAAATCAGGCTCTTCCCAGGTTGCAATCTGAGAATCTAACATACTGGCTTTCATGTAGTGGTTCTTTCGGGCCAACATCCTTTCCCAAATCAATTCCCTATCTCCTTCCAGGTGTATCCATTTTACCTGATCATTTACCTGTAAAATATCCCGGTAAGATTGTTTCAAAGCAGAGCAAGCCAAAACAGCTCCGCCAGATTTCTCAGATTCCATTAATTGATTTGCCAATGCTTGAAGCCAGGGTAACCTATCCTTATCATTCAAGGGAAAGCCATTGCTCATTTTTTCTATATTCTCTGGAGGATGGAAGTTATCTGCATCAAAAAATGGTAACTTGAAATGATTTGATAGGCCTTTTCCAATAGTAGTTTTGCCTGTCCCTGAAACTCCTGTAACGATAATTAGCATGAAGCCAAGTTAGGAAAATTAATTATTTTCAACTCTTCAAAATTTTTGCAAAATGGATTTTTCCACACCCGTTGTCACTGACCATTTTTACTCCAAAAAAGTAAGTGATCTTCACTTTCGAAACTTAAGATTGGCCCTTCCAGAAACCCCTGTTTTTGAATGTGCAGCAAAAATGTCCCAAGAAAAAGTGAGTTGCTTATTTATAGGAGTACCCCCAGAACAGATCATTGGTTATATTACAGATATTACCTTAAGAGATCAACTACTCGCAAAACAACTATCCGCAACCATTCAGGTATCTGAAATCATGGAATCTGATATGGTCACGATCAGCCCCCAAGCATATTTGGTAGAAGCCTTGATGCTGATGTTTAGGACCAGGTCTCGCTATTTATTAGTGGAAGAGAATGGCAAATATGTCGGCTGGATCAGTAGAACAAAAATACTGACAGAACAGTCCCAAGGTCCCTTCATGTTTATCCAATCTGTAAAAGAGGCCAGACAAATCCCTGAGCTTACAGAAAAGTGGAATCGAATGCCTGAAATCATTCACTTGCTTTTGTCTAGAGGAATGAAAGCAGGGATCGTCAATCAGATCATCACCACAGTAGTTGATACGATAGCGCAAAGAGTCATAGAGCGAGTATTTAAGGAAATTGGTCCTGCTCCGGCAAAATTCGTGTTTTTTGTTTTGGGCAGTGAGGGTCGTGGAGAATTGACTTTGAAAACCGATCAGGATAATGCGATTATATATGAGGACAAAGCCAACGAGCACCGAGAAGAAGTAAGAGCCTATTTTTTGGATTTTGCAACCCGTGTTTCCACAGCCTTAAATGAAATCGGAATTGTCTTTTGTGAAGGAGAACTGATGGCCATGAATCCAAGATGGACGCATTCTCTCTCCCATTGGAAAAAAACTATGAAAGTTGGATACAGGATGCTTCCCAAGAAACAGCGATGAATTACGCTACTTTTTTTGACTGCAGAGCGATTTATGGAGAGTATTCTTTATTGGAAAACCTGAAAGAATATATGGACATCCAATTGCAAAAAGCTCCTGAGAAGTTTTACATCAACTTAGGATACAATGCACTCCAGTACGAACCCCCTATTACTTTTTTCAGGAAAATTAAAACTGAGACCATTGATGGCGAAAGGCAAGTAAATTTAAAACAGATCATGCGCCCTATTGTAGACTTGGCCAGAGTCTATGCCTTAAAATATCGGGTATTTGAAACAAACACTAACCGAAGGATTGAATTACTTAGAGATAAAGGAGTATTCTCCGATAAAGAGGCTCAGGAATTAATTCATGCTTTTGATTATTTGATGGCACTTCGCCTAGAAAACCAATCGCAATTGATTCTAGAAAAGAAAGAAAAACCTAAAAACTTTTTAATTATCAATCAAATCACAAAAGTTCAGTCCGTCACTCTTTTGGAAATTTTTAAGGTAATCGAAGAATTCCAAGCAAGAATTAAATTGGCTTTTACCAGGACTTTGTAAGGAAAGAGGAATACTTTTATAAAATTTTTATTAAAGTGCTTTTTATTCAAAAACTTTTTTAAATTTGTTTAGTGGAAGATTGATTAATCCAATCACTTTTACACCAAATATTATTTTTAAATAATAAGTCAAATCGAAGTTATAACGATTTACACTTACGTTTAACTGAATATTATTTGGATTCAAATGAATATAATTTTATTATTCCCAACTATACCTAACCTGTTCTAATAGCATGCTAAGTAAGTACCCTCTTTCAGAAGTAGAAAAAAGTTTTCTTAAGGAATCCGGGATTGAGAAAATAAGCACTCTTATTCCCTATTTAACCGTTGATAATTTCCCGAAACTTGGTTTGCTCACTGCATGCCGTTTTCTAGAATGGGTTTCGGAAAACCCAAATGGAGTTATCAGCTTACCAACTGGAAAATCTCCAGAATTCTTTATTAAATGGACTCAATTCCTTTTGGACAATTGGGACAACAAAAAAGGTAAAGAAGTCAGAGAGAGGTATGGGTTAGGAAACTGCAAAAAGCCAGTTTTAAAAGATTTGACCTTTGTCCAGATTGATGAATTTTATCCAATCTCTTCTGAGCAACAAAACAGTTTCTATCACTACGTAAATAAATTTTACATTGAGGGATTCGGTTTAGCAAAGGAAAACGCCATCTTAATCAACTCTGATGAGATTCCTTTGGCGAATGGATTGACCTATAAAGAGGTATTCCCGGACCTAAAAGTAGATTTATCTCTTAGATTCAGAGATCCGGAAAATGATCTTGAAAAACTTCAACAAGAATCCATTTACTTAATCGATAAATGGTGCGGAGACTATGAGCAGAAAATCAGAGATAAAGGTGGTATAGGTTTCTTCTTAGGAGGAATCGGACCTGATGGCCATATTGCCTTTAATACAAGGGGTTCCCATATTTTCTCCGTCACAAGATTGACAGAAACCAACTTTGAAACCCAAGCAGTAGCTGCCGGTGATTTGGGAGGTATTGAAGTATCTGCAAACAGACTGGTTATCACCATAGGTTTAGATACCATCGTTTATAACCCAGAAGCAGTTGCAATTATCATTGCTGCTGGTGAGGCAAAAGCAGGAATAGTAAAAGATTCATTAGAAACCCCATTAGATAACGTTTTCCCTGGAACAGTACTTCAGAAACTTAAAAACGGAAGGTTCTACCTTACTAAAGGGGCAGCGGTAAAATTAACTGACTCCATTGATGCTTATTATGAAAAAGGAGAATGGACTTGGGAGAAAACTGAAAGAGCAGTAATTGATCTTTGCAAGAAAATTGGAAAATACGGCCACCGTGTGAAGCTTTCTGATCTGAAAGCAGATAAATATACTCGAATGATCCCGGAACTTTCTGAGGACACTGTAAATCAGGTCATGAAAAGTACTGAGGCAAAATTAGCCAAAGGATTGGAACAGGAGACAGATGAGGTATTACTTCATACCGGTCCTCACCATGACGATATCTCCCTGGGGATTTTACCGCATATCACGAATCAGCTTCATGAGCCGACGAATGAAGCACATTTCTCAGTATTGACGTCAGGCTTTACAGCAGTGACCAACACTTTTGTAATAGACACCTTACAGCAAACCAAAAAATTACTGGATGAGAATAGAATCCAGATGGTTAATTTCGAAGACTTCTTTGAAATTGGCTATAGTCTAAAGACAGACAAAGATGTTTATCACTTCTTGACCAATGTGGCTTCAGAAAGAGCTGACGAAAGAGTTAGAGGTCTATGCCACAGAGTAGTAAGAGCTTTGGTAATTGTTTTTGGAGTAAAAAACACCACGCAGTTAAGAGAAACCATCAATGAGGTAATCAGCATTTTGAAAAATAGCTATGATGGAGAGAAAAACCCATCAAAGATTCAAAAGCTGAAAGGAATGATCCGTGAGTTTGAAGAGGAATTAGTATGGGCTCACTTCGGAGTTCAAGTCAAAAATGTACATCACTTAAGACTTGGGTTCTATACAGGAGATATTTTCACAGAACAGCCAGATAAAAAACGAGACGTAGAACCGATCGTGGAAATGTTCCGAAAAATCAATCCAACAAAGATTAGTTTAACGCTCGATCCTGAAGGTTCTGGTCCTGACACCCACTACAAAGTTTTACAAGCGACTGCAGAAGCTGTTCGACAGTGGGGTGAAGAAAAAGATATCAGTAACTTGAGAATTATTGGTTACAGAAACGTTTGGTTTAAATTTGAACCTCATGAGGCTAATGTAATCGTACCAGTTTCTCTTGGTGACATGTCAGTCATGGAAGATTCCTTTGCAAACTGTTACTTAAGTCAAGTGAACGCTTCTTTCCCAAGTTATTCTCATAACGGAAAATTCAGTACCGTTGCCAAAAGAATTTGGGTTAACCAACTGAATGACATACAGTTGCTATTAGGTAAAAATTACTTCTACCAGCATGAAAGAGCTAAAGTTAGATCTAGCCATGGCTTGATTTTCTTTAGAGATATGAACGTAGAAGAATTCCTTGCAACTGCAAGAGAACTTGAAAAATCAATCGAAGGCATGCTTTAATCAGCCCTTAATTTAAACTTAAAGCCATAAGCAATGTTAGTGATTCATCATTAACATTGCTTTTATCAAACCTTAAACCATAACAACAGTAAACCAAATCGAATGGAAAAGGCCATTTTGGGATTGGACATCGGAGGCACAGGCATAAAAGGTGGTGTTTTGATCAAAGGACATCTAGAAGATATTCGATCAATACCAACCCCTGCTGATCAAGATCAAGATCATATATTAGAAACCATTGCCATGTTTATCGAGTCCTATTTACATCATGATATTGAAGGTATTGGTATAGGAATCCCTGGTTTGGTAAATGTAGATGAAGGAATAGTACTCGGTCTTGCAAACATACCGGCATTTCAGCATGTTGAATTGAGAAAATTTGTTTTCCAGAAATTCGGAAAACCTGTATTCATAAACAACGACGCTAATTGCTTTGCATTAGGCGTTCATAAGTATGGTGTCGGAAAGAAGTTTAAAAATCTGGTAGGCATTACACTTGGTACCGGTGTGGGAGGAGGTATCGTAATCAACGGACAACTTTATAGTGGCGTCACTTCTGCTGCTGGGGAATGGTGCAGTGCACCTTATTTGGATAATAATTATGAATTTTATTGCAGCGGCAAATTCTTTCATAATTTCTATCATCAGAGACCCAAAGCACTTGCTAAATTAGCCATGGCTGGAGACAAAAATGCCATCAAAGCCTTTGAAGAATATGGACATCATTTGGGGAACTCATCAAGCATATTTTATATGCCTTAGCTCCTGAGGCCATCGTTCTTGGCGGATCAATCAGGAAATCATATCCTTTGTTTAAGGATTCTTTGTATAAAACATTATCCACATTCATGTACCCTACCGTACTTGAAAATTTACAGATTCTCCTTTCAGAACTAGACGAAACAGCCATTCATGGAGCTGTTGCGCTAGTAGATGTGGAGCCTGAAGTGGTAAATAGTTAGTTAATAAGTTGGTTTAGATAGATAAAAATGCGGCCCAAAAATGGGTCGCTTTTTTTGTTTTGGACATTTTTCAATGCATTTCAATTCATATTCTATTATTTTCATGCAAAAGCTTTCGTATGAAAAACATGTTAACTGTAGCATTGGCTCAAATTGCCCCTGTATGGCTGGATAAACATAAAACTTTAGAAAAAGTCAAAACAGCTATCCTTGAAGCTGCAGAAAAAAACTGTGAATTAATCATCTTCGGAGAAGGGCTTGTTCCAGGATATCCATTTTGGTTGTCCATTACCAATGGATCAGCTTGGGATAACCAAACCCAAAAAGAAATACATGCACACTACTTGCGAAATGCTGTTCAGATAGAATCAGGAGATCTTACTGAAATCCAAGAACTGGCTAAATCGCATGAAATGGCTATCTATCTGGGAATTATCGAAAAACCAAAGGATCGAGGAGGACACAGCATCTATTGTAGTTTGGTTTATATCAATCAAATCGGTGAAATCAAATCGGTGCACCGAAAGCTCCAACCTACCTATGAAGAACGATTAACTTGGTCTCCTGGGGATGGCAATGGACTTCAGGTTCACCCCTTGAAGGAGTTTACAGTTGGAGGACTTAATTGCTGGGAAAACTGGATGCCCTTAGCTAGGACAGCCCTTTACGGATTAGGAGAGAGCCTCCACATTGCCGTTTGGCCAGGAGCTGTAAGAAACACAGAAAATATCACCAGAATGATCGCACAGGAAAGTAGATCTTATGTCATTTCAGTTTCCAGCTTAATGAGGACAACAGATTTTCCGAAAGACACTCCACATTTGAAAACCATAATAGAAAATTCACCCGAAGTTTTGGCAGATGGAGGTTCTTGCATTGCTGGACCAGATGGAAAATGGATACTTGAACCAGTTCCCCTTCAAGAAGGTCTCTTGATTGAAACGTTAGACTTTAACCGAGTATTAGAAGAAAGACAAAACTTTGATCCAGTGGGACATTATTCCAGACCAGATGTATTGCAATTACATGTTAATAGAGAAAGACAAAGCGCAGTCACTTATACAAAGAATTAGCTTTCTTCTCCATAAACCCTGTCTTTAAACAAAGAATGAGCTTAAAAGCCTCAATAATAGAAACTTAACTGATAATAAATCAGAAATTTAAAAACCTTGAAAATTACGGAACCGTTTTTTTAGTATTCCCCTAGTAAATAGTAAGTTAATGAAATGAATTAAGCTATTTTTGGAGTATGGATGCAATAAGCATGGACCGGACCATTTCATTCGGAGGTTTATTTCGAATAAGCAGGCCTATCAACTTGCTCATGGTTGCATTTGCCCAAATTATGACAGCCTATTTTTTGGTAACCACTACCAATTCAGGTCTTCCTGTGCTTAAGGATTACCACCTTTATTTAATGGTGTTTTCTACGATTATTATTGCAGCGGCAGGGTATATGATCAATGATTACTATGATGTGAAAATTGACTATGTCAACCGCCCGAATGAAGTAGTCGTGGGTAAAGGAATTAAAAGAAGGGTAGTGATATTCCTACATACCATTCTTAACTTCACAGGAATAGGTTTAGGGTTTATGGTATCTCCTTACATCGGGTTGGTGAATTTCTTTGCAGCATTTCTACTTTGGCTTTATAGTAACAGACTGAAAAGAGAACCATTTATTGGGAATCTATCCGTTGCTTTCTTGACTGGGGCTACGATTTACATGATTGCCATCTATTACCAGAAGTCGGAATTGCTCATTTTAACTTATGCGATTTTTGCTTTCTTTTTGAACTTGATTAGAGAAATCCTAAAGGATATTGAAGATCGACCTGGAGATCGTAAACATGGCTGCAGAACCTTACCCATAGTGATTGGCTTTCACAATACAAAAAAGGTGATTTTTGCCATTGCTTTGTCTTTTGTCATCTCCATTTTAATCGTAGCCATTAAAATCAATTCCCCCAACTTATTCTATTATTTTGGAGTGATGGGAATTTTCTTTGGCTTGTTTATGTACCGGATTTATTATGCGGACAGAAAATCTCAATTTACCCAGCTCAGTGCATTTGCAAAAATTTTGATGCTAGTGGGAACCTTAAGTATGGGATTGCTTTAGGCCTTAGAAGTTCTTCAGGTATTTTTTTTTGTGAATCGACCAAACTCAACCGTTTTATAGGGTTTTTAATCTAAACACTTCCTTCTAATACTACATTTAAAAAATCTCCATTCATTAATTTTTAGCAATTCCCTTTCAACTTCCCTATTTTCGGGCAAATTTTTAGATTATGCTGAACAGCAAACTTCTGGTGATCAAAATAGGCTCCAACGTATTGACACAGGAAAACGGACTTCCTGATTTGATACGGATGGAGGAATTGGTGAATCAAATTCAACGTCTGATTAAATCTGGAAAAAAGGTAGTATTGGTGAGTTCCGGTGCAGTAGCTTTTGGCAGACAAGCCATCCCCTTTCCAAAAAATTAAACCCGGTTTTCAAAAACAAATTTGGTCATCCACTGGGCAGGTGAGGCTGATCAATCAATACCAGAATCTATTCGAAAAACATGGGCAAGAAGTGGCACAGATCCTTGTAACAAAAGAGGATTTCCGGGACAGAAAGCATTTCCTAAACATGAAAAATTGTATTCAGGCATTGCTTTCACAAGGTATTCTTCCCATTATCAACGAAAATGACACCGTGACCATTACAGAATTGATGTTTACGGATAATGATGAGTTAGCAAGCTTAACAGCCGCCATGATTAATGCAGACTCTTTATTACTTCTAACCAATGTAGATGGCATATTTACGGGAAATCCAGCGGATCCTTCCTCCACATTGATTGAAAAAGTCTCTTCCTCTTTACCGGAAGTGAGCAAGTATATTTCCGCAACCAAATCCTCTTTTGGAAGAGGGGTATGCTCACCAAATATGCTATGGCAAAAAAATCTGCCAATTTGGGAATTCAGGTAATCATCGCGAATGGTAAAAAAGACGGGGTATTAGACGAATTTGCTTCCCAGAAACTACGATGCACTTGGTTTGAACCAAAGAAAGCTAAACAAGGAGTCAAAAAATGGTTGGCCCATGGAACTGAATATTATAAGGGAGAACTTATAGTAAACGAAGGAGCCAAAAACTCACTCCATTCGGAAGTAATTCGAAGCCTTTTGCCCATTGGGATCACCCATGTAATTGGTGAATTTTCCAAAGGGGACATCTTGGTCATCAAAGATGAAAAAGGAGAAAAATTAGGTCTAGGAAGAGCCGAATACTCTAGTAAATTGGCCTTGGAAAGAATAGGTCAAAAAAACCAAAAAGCATTGATTCATTACGATTACCTCTATATTTTCGATTATGACTGAGTACCAACATATTTTTGAAGAAGTAAAAAAGGGCGCAAGAAAACTGACTGGCATCACGAATGATCAGGTCAATTTTGTGCTTCATAATTTAGCCGTATTTGCTGTCGAAAATGCTCCTTTTCTTCTCGAGGAAAACGAGAAAGATCTTCAAAGAATGGACCCCGAAAACCCCATGTATGATCGTTTGTTGTTGACAGAAGAACGTATCGCGGGGATTGCAGGTGAACTGGTACAAGTCAGTGCATTACCTGGTCCATTGCATCAGGTATTGGAAAGCAAAACCCTTGAAAATGGTTTGGGGTTACAGAAAATTACAGTGCCACTTGGTGTAATAGGAATCATCTATGAAGCCAGGCCCAATGTAACCTTTGATGTTTTTTCATTGGCACTTAAATCTGGAAATGGCTTGGTATTAAAAGGAGGTTCTGATGCGAATCATTCCAACAGAGCAATTATGAGCCTTATTCATCAAGTACTGGAAAATCATGGGTTGCCTACTTCCGCCTTTCAGCTTTTACCTCCGGAACGTACCTCCACCAAAGCCTTATTGGAAGCAGTGGATTTTGTGGATGTCATTATCCCTAGAGGATCTCAGGGTCTGATCAATTTTGTCAGAGAAAATGCAAAAGTCCCTGTTATTGAAACAGGAGCTGGAATTGTTCATACTTATGTGGATGAATCTGCAGATTTAGAAAAAGCTGCAGCGATTATTCTCAATAGTAAAACCAGAAGACCAAGTGTTTGTAATTCGTTGGACTGCCTGATTGTCCATGAGTCTATTCTTCCAAATCTCAATGAATTGATAGCTCCTCTCCTCCAAAAAGAGGTACAGGTATTTGCAGACCAAAAATCCTGGGAGGTCCTTCATAAACACGAACTCATTTCTTTAGCAGACGAGTCCCATTTTGGAACAGAGTTTCTCAGTTTAAAAATGGCAATAAAAACCGTATCGAATTTAGATGAGGCCTTGGACCATATTGCTACGTATTCTTCCAAACATTCGGAAGCCATTGTATCGAATACTCAAGGACACATCGATCGTTTCCTTTTGGAAGTAGATGCCGCCGCTGTATATGAAAACACCTCCACTGCTTTTACGGATGGAGCTCAATTTGGCTTAGGTGCGGAAATTGGCATCAGCACCCAAAAGCTACATGCTCGAGGACCAATGGCTTTGAAAGAGCTGTGTAGCTACAAATGGGTGATTCGAGGCAATGGACAAGTGAGGGATTAATTATAGAGATCAGGGAACAACTTCCAAACTATCACTTATCGACTTTTGTTTTTGGGAAAAATCAAGCCCTATAAAGCAAGGGAATTCTGAATTTAAACTAAATACATAAATCATCTATATATCCTTAATTACCATCTGAAAATCTTTCCTATTCAACCAATTTCGTTAAAAAACACCCAGCCCCTTGACTCCTTTCCGAGAGAATCCCTTAATTTCGCAGTATCCGAATAAAACTAAAATCCCTTGAAACGTCTTGCCATATTAGCATCCGGAAGTGGTAGCAATGCCGAAAAAATCATGGAGCATTTTCAAAACTCTGATAAAGGAAAAGTAGTTTTGGTTGCATCCAACAAGCCTGGTGCATATGTGCTAGAACGAGCAAAGAATTTCCAGGTCCCTACCTTCACCTTTACAAGGAAAGAAATGGAAGAAGGTATTTTGCTGAAAAAATTGGAAGAAGAACAAATTGACTGGGTGATTTTGGCAGGGTTTCTTCTAAAAATTCCAGATGCTCTTACCCGAGCGTTTCCAGATCACATGGTTAACATTCATCCAGCATTACTTCCCAAATATGGAGGAAAAGGCATGTACGGTGCTCATGTTCATGAGGCTGTAAAAGCAGCAGGAGAAAAAGAAACCGGCATTACCATCCATTTGGTCAATGAAAATTATGACGAAGGGAAAATCATTTTTCAGGCCCACACGCCTATTGATGAATTGGACACTCCTGACAGTATTGCTGCCAAAGTTCATGAATTGGAACATAAATATTTCCCAAAAGTGATTGAAGGGTTACTTTGAACCTAGAGTTCGAATAAAGACTAACCTTTAATTCTATTTCCAACAACTACACGCCTATCCTTTACTTAAGGTATGCCTAAGCTTATTTCATTTTTATCCATCGTTTTTTTCTAATTGTCATAGGCTGTGGCACCAAAAAAATCCACCTCCAAACATCGTCATCATCTATGCAGATGATATGGGCTATGGGGACTTGAACGTTCAAAACCCTACTTCTAAAATCCCTACTCCATTCCTAGATCAACTAGCTGCAGAAGGCATGCGTTTTACAGATGCACATAGCTCCTCAGGAATATGTTCTCCAAGCAGATTTGCCCTCCTTACAGGCATGTATCATTGGCGAAGACAACATGAAATTGTCGGGGCTTTTGGCAAATCATTCTTTAAAGACTCAGATATCACACTACCTCAACTTTTAAAAACAAAAGGTTATACCACTGCAGCTATCGGGAAATGGCATCTTGGTTGGAATTGGGTATCAAAAAATGATTCAACTGGTCAAATTAACAACCCAAACCAAGTACTTCCTGAGGATATTGATTGGACTAAGCCCATCGCTGGGGGACCAACTGATCGAGGATTTGACTATTATTTTGGAGATGGGACCATCAACTTCCCTCCCTATGCCTGGATAGAAAACAATCGTTTCCTGGAAGCCCCAACTGAACTGATGGAATTTAATCAAGTGGGATTTGAAACAAAGGAAGGTAATTGGGAATTCCGGGTTGGTCCAAAAGTAAAAGATTGGAATCCCTATGAGGTTTTACCTACTTTGACCCAAAAGACTCTGGAATGGATTGGCAATCAGAGTCAAGACCAACCCTTTTTCTTATATTTTGCATTGCCTTCGCCACATGCTCCTATCATACCAAATGAAGAATTTGATGGAACATCTCAGGCTGGAGGATATGGAGATTTTGTGGTACAGACAGACTGGGTAGCTGGACAAGTTTTAAAGGCTCTTAAAGAAAATGGATTGGAAGAAAATACCATTGTGATATTTAGTTCAGATAATGGGCCTGAACATTATGCATGGGCACGAGGCCTAGAATATAACCATTTTAGTATGGGGGATTTTAGGGGTTTAAAAAGAGACGTTTGGGAAGGAGGCCATCACGTTCCCATGATTGTGAAATGGCCAAACAAAATCAAAGCTGGAACTGTATCAACTGAAGTAATTTCCCAAATTGACCTCATGGCTACTTTGGCAAATGCTGCTGAAATTACACTTCCCGAAGACGCTGCTCCTGATAGCTATAATTTTTTACCTGTTTGGAAAGGAGAATCTTATCAATCCCCATTGAGGGAAGCTACTATTCATAATACTTATGCTTCTATTTGGGGAATCCGAAAAAGGGATTGGTTATTTATCAATGACTCTACAGGAGGACATAGAAACATACCTGAAGATTTTGCAGAATTGAGAGGGTATTCAGACTTCAATACTCCCGGATTATTATTTAATATGAACGAAGACCCAGAACAAAAGAATAATCTGTATAGAGATTTTCCTGAAAAAGTAGAGGAACTGAATTTACAGTTAGAGAAATATAAAAGCGGAGAAAAGACTGTTTACCGAAAAGATTAAACCTATTTTTGGAATTCAAATACGATCAATGAGACATGATCAAAATGAGTTTATTAAAAATGAGCAATCACTCACATCAATATCCCATCTTCATCAGGTTTTAATTTCTCAGGAATTGAATCGGCATTAATAGCTTCTAGCAAGTCAATTTCAATCGTATTACAAATGGCATCTAGCGGAACGTCCCATCTGAAATTTTCAAAAGGATTTGCCATTAACAGCCCCATTTTATGAATTCCAAAAAAGACCCAAGAAATCAAAATGGTCAATGGAAAAACTAGCCATAGCTCACCCATTTGATTAAAAATTGGCAATAAAGAAAAAGGAAGAAAAAAGATGAATAAACCCAATAAGATTCTATTGAAAATTTCGTAGGCTTTCGGCAAAGGAGTATGTTTAATCCTCTCAGACTTACCTTGATGGTCAGTTAAACGAGTTAGAGTATTCTCCAGATTTATGTAAATAATCTCATTTATAAAGCCATTTTTAAGACACTCATCTAACTTCATACCCTGTTGTATGAGTAACTGTGTTGCTTTATTAGATTTATCTCGAATTTCTTTAAGAGTTTCCTCTTTCAAAGCTCGGTACACTTTTTCATTCCATTCAATTTCATCAGAATTTCCTCTAAGTTGAAGCCGGAGTGCATGAATGAAGCTAAGATGTGTAAATATCAAATCCTTTTGAACGGCACTCAAACTTCCGTTATTATTACTTTTTCAAGATTTGGGTGAACCATGGAAAGTATTTGCCGCAAATAAGTTCTACTGTCATTAACCAGTCCACCCCAAATTTTGCGGGCCTCCCACCACCGGTCGTATGCTGATCCATTTCGAAACCCGAGAATAATCGCCAAAGCAGTACCTAAAGTTGCAATGATTGTAATAGGTATTTGCCAAGAATTCACCCCAATAATGAAATGTAAAAGGAAAGCAAGAGAAGTAACACCGATGCTAAAAAGTATATTCTTCAGGCTAAATTTTAATACTAGTTGCCAATCAAACTTATTATGTACTATCATTCTAAATCTGAGGTTTTAATTAATATGTAAATCAGCAATGACCCCAGCATCCAAATAAGGTCATGTAGACAACTGGTGAGAATTGCTTTATTAAAGGATTAACCCATTGTAAAATAGGTCAAAATAATTAGTTCTTAAGAATTTTACATTTATAATATTGAAGGTATACTTTTTCATATGGATGAAACTTCTGGAAATTTATACTTTGATTCCTAGAATCGATTCATTGAAAAAACGGTTAGTATGAACTTATACTATCACCCATTTACCAACTACAAAATAATGCCCCAAATTGTTTAGCAATATCCAGACTGGAAAAGTCAACTGATCATTTTATTTAATCAAATTTTCAATAGTAAATACTAAATAGAACTACGACAAGTAGTTTGAAAATATCAAATCCATCCAATGATTTAAGTATGTAATTAATTTTTTAATTACAATTCATTATTTGAATAATTACATTTTTTACTTATTTTAAATGATTAAATTTTTATTGATTAAGCAATCTTTTTGCAGTACCGAGAACTATCCAACTTTCTAATAACTGCTTAATCAATTAGGAACTTGAACATTACAAAGTGCCTTTGCATGACCCTTCCTGAAAGAAGTATGGAGTTCATGTTTCAATTCCTTTTTAGTTTCATCACCAAAATATTTTGTGAGAATGGAAAAGTATAAAAGTTTGTATAAGTGGATGATTGTTCCTTTAGTGTTAATGCAATTAGGGATTTTTAGGGACTATTGGGGTGATTTTACTGATAACGCTTGGTCTGTGCATATCCATTACATCACTGGTACTATTTGGTACATCTACCTCATCATCCAACCTTACTATGCCACACATGGAATGCTGGAAAAACACCGTACCAATGGTATCATTGGAATGTTTCTAGCAGGTGGTGTAGGGATCACAGCTTTTAGCATGTTGTATAGAGACATTAGAACTACTCAATTATCCATGGCAGAACCTGAGCGGTTTGGCCCCTTTGAACCTTGGTTTTTCTTTGGAGTTGCTTCTGTTGAAATCATCATGATCATGGCATTTATTTATGCTGTCATAAAAAGTATACTCACCAGAAAATCCTTGGAAGATCATGCCTGGTGGTTAACTTCTACCGTCTTCTTGATCATGATGCCAGCGCTAGGGCGAGGAATTCAGAATGTTCATTTTGGAATCATGATTGATGATTGGCCAAACATTCCATTAATGCCATCCTTATATCTAACACAAGCAATCATCATCGGTATATTGTTACTTGCAGCTTGGAAATTCAACAAACTAAAGCATCCTGCTACCTATCTGGCAGTTGCTATCAACCTAATTGTTTGTCTTTTGGAACCCTTAGGAAGGTCAGAAGCAATACAATCATTTTTGACTACTATCATTAAAGGATAATCAAAACAAACAGTCCATTTAATAAGCAGTCCATCCTCCATCAGCTGTTAAGACTTCTCCGTTGACAAAGGAGGAGTCTTCACTTGCTAGAAATAAGGCAATTTTTGCAATCTCATCAGGTTCTCCCATTCTGGGCATGGAAGCTGCCCCTGAACTGCAAAGCTTGGCCCCTTCTTCATCGGGCGAAGCATTTTGCATGATATTCGTATTGACTCCTCCGGGTGCAATGACGTTGCTCCTTATCCCTTTTTTCGCATACATGAATCCTATATTTCTACTCATTCCTATCAGAGCATGCTTCGAGGTTGTATAAGCTAGGCCAGCTCTTGCTCCATGTGTTCCCCCTATTGATGAAATATGAATCATCACACCTTTTCCCTGCTTCAACATAGGAACAATTGCCTCCCTTGATATATAAAAAGGACCATTAATATTGACTCCCATGACTTTCTCCCAACGTTCATTTGTCACTTTATCCAATGGGGTAAAATCATCCATAATTCCTGCATTATTAACAAGAATATCAATGGAACCAAATTCTAATTGAGCCGCATGGATCATTTTTTTGACCTGACTTTCATTGGACACATCACATTTTAACCCAATGGCATGGCCGCCCTCCATCCGGATCATTTCTGCAGTATCCATTGCATCATCTGGGTTTAAGTCCACCACTACCACTTTTGCTCCATTTAAGGCAAACAATCTAGCAATTGCTTTTCCCATACCAGAAGCCGCACCGGTGACAATCGCCGTTTTATTTTCTAGCTTTTTCATTTTTGTGTATTTTATTTTGGGTTTCTGCTTGAATCATATTCTCAATACCTTTTAGTAATGCATCGGGATTAAAAGAAATACTATCTATTCCTTGAGCTATTAAAAATTGAGCAAAAGCAGGGTTATCGCTGGGAGCCTGACCACATAATCCAATTTTCTTTCCCTCTTTTCTGGCCACACGAATCACTTCTGATATCATCCATTTGACGGCTGAATTTTGCTCTTCAAATAGTTCACTCAACACTTCTGAATCCCTATCCACTCCCAAAGTCAATTGGGTTAAATCATTGGATCCAATAGAAAACCCATCAAAAATTTCCGAAAATTCTTTTGCCAAGATCACATTGGAAGGAATCTCTGCCATAACATAAATCTCCAATCCATTTTCTCCCTGCTTGATTCCTTCCTCTTGAAGAATTTTGACTACCCTTCGCCCTTCTTCAGGTGTTCGGCAAAAAGGAATCATCACCTTTAAATTTTCCAACCCCATTTCATCTCTCACCCTTTTAACCGCAGCGCATTCTAAGGCAAATCCATCCCGGTAACGCTCATGATAATATCTTGAGGCACCCCGAAATCCAATCATGGGGTTTTCCTCTTCATGTTCAAATTGATGCCCACCGATTAAATTGGCATATTCATTTGACTTGAAGTCACTCATTCTTAAAATCACATCTTTTGGATGGAATGCAGCGGATATAGTTCCAATTGCCTGTGATAGTTTATCTATGAAATATTCTTTTTTATCAATATATCCTTCGCACAATTCCTCAATCAAAGCTTGCTCTTTTTTATCCTTCAACTGATCAAAATTCACCAAGGCCATTGGATGGATTCGGATACTATTATTTACTACAAATTCCATCCGCATTAGGCCTACTCCTTGGTTCGGGAAAAAAGAAAAAGATTAAAAGCTTTATCCGGATCAGCCAAAATAAACATAGGTTTAGTTTTTGGGAGAGTCAATCCATGAAAGTCATGTTCTGTGGTCTTCCATTTCAGCTTTCCTTGATACACTTTCCCAATTTTTCCCGATGAATTATCCAAGGTTACCAAATCCCCATTGCTAAGCATTTCAAAGGCTCCTTCGGCACCTACGATTGCCAAAGCCCCCACTTCTCTGGCCACAATTGCAGCATGACTGGTTCGTCCTCCTTTCGAGGTAATGATTGCACCTGCTTTTTCATCACAGGATCCCAATCTGGGTTAGTATTCTCAGTGACCAAAATGTCACCTTCTTCCAATTGATCTGCTTCAGAAGGTGAAAGAATGATTTTTACTTTGCCAGAGGTAATTCCACCTCCAATAGCATATCCCGAACAAAGCAATTCCCCTTTTTCTGCAAGAGCATATTCCTTCAGCAGGTAAGGGTCTTTATCTGCATGCACTGTTTCCGGTCTAGCCTGCACAATAAATAAGTCACCTGAAAGACCATCTTTTGCCCATTCAATGTCCATAGGCATACCGTAATGGTTCTCAATCTTGATCGCCCATTGACCCAGAATTTCAATTTCCTCATCATTCAAGACAAAAGCTTTTTGCTTCTCCTTACTGGTATCCAGATTGACTACTCCCCCATCCTTGGAATAAATCATGGTTTTGGTCTTTGATCCTACTTTTTTGGAAAGAATGGCTCTTTTACCTTTTTTAATACTTGGCTTAAATACCAAAAACTCATCAGGAATGACCGCTCCTTGCACGATATTTTCCCCTAATCCCCAACAACCTGTTATCAAAACCGATTGAGAAAAACCTGACTCAGGATCTATGGAAAAACATACACCACTACTGGCCTTGTCAGCTCGCACCATCAATTGAACTCCCACTGAAAGGGCTATTTCCAAATGATCAAATCCTTTGTCATGACGGTACTTGATAGCCCTTCCATTATATAAAGAGGCAAAACAGGAACGGACCGCTTTCAATAATTCCTGCTCCCCCTTGATATTTAAAAATGATTCGTGTAATCCTGCAAAACTAGCTCCGGGCAGGTCTTCCGCAGTCGCGCTACTTCTCACTGCCACATCAGGATTGATTCGATTCAACCCTCCCAGGCTTTGGTAGGAATGAACAATTTCTTTAGCTAAATCATCTGGTACCTTGCCATGCAAAATCAAGGACTTGATTTCCCCTGAAACTTCCCGGAGATTGGAAAAATTATCTAAATCCAATTCGGAAAGCTTTTCCTGAATGGATTGATTGAGCTTATTTTCTTTTAAAAATAGTCCGTAGCCTGCTGCTGTCACTGCGAAACCATTGGGAATGCGAATTCCTAAGGGAGTCAGCTTTTGGTACATCTCCCCAAGGGAAGCATTTTTCCCTCCAACTTTAGGAACATCTCCAATGCCAATTGTTTCAAAAGAAATCACTAGATCATTCATAATCCCTGTTGTCTAAACCAAAATGAATGATTCAATTTACCCATTTTGTGATGAGCTGTTCATGATGCAAAAGGGGTGAAATCATGATATTAATCAGCTATTTATTATGAATTCTATAGATTGCTTCTCAAGATTTTTTAACTCTCAGGTGGGTCTATCTTTATTTATTTGATAGAGAAAAAGGTCGTTTCAAACCCTCTCATTATAAAGCATCTAGACTCAGCCAATACTCTGAAACAATAAATTATACCCTTTAACAATATCTTTTTCCCTCTTCATTATTAAAAAAGAATTTAATTTAAGTAATTGCTACTTAATAAAAATTATTAATTAAGTATAAAACCTGACCACATTGAAAACCTCTTACCTCTCTTTTATTTTTCTCTTGACACTCATTGCGAGTTGCTCGGCTCCAATCGAAAATGAGCAGGAAACATCACAAAACACAGGGATACTTACTTCTGATCCTGTAATTATGGCTTATTATGTTGCCGAACGTGATTATCAACCTGAAAAATTCCTGTTGAAAAGCTGACCCATATCATCTATTCATTTACCAATGTCATCGATGGGGAAATGAAATTTAGAAATGAAGAAGCAGCAGGGCCTAAACTGGAAGCATTGGTCAAACAAAAAGAGCGTAATCCTGATTTGAAAGTCATGATTGCCTGCGGAGGTTGGGGAGCTGATGGATTCTCTGACATGGCTTTGACCGAAGAAAGCCGAGCTAAATTCATCAAGAGTGCTTCAGAATTTATTGCAAAATACAATCTTGATGGGATGGACATGGACTGGGAATACCCAGGAATATCTGGTGCAGGAACCATGGCTAGACCAGAAGACACCAAGAATTTCACCGAGTTGATGAAAGGCTTGAGAGAGATGCTGGATGAATTCGAAACTCCGAAAATTTTAACTTTTGCATCTGCGGGTTGGAAACGCTATTATGATTTCATTGAAGTAAATGAAGTCATGAAATATGCGGACTATACCAACGTCATGACTTACGATCAAGTTTCTGGTGTTTCAATTTATACTGGACACCATACGCCCCTAGGTGATGTAAAAAAAGGAGATATTGAAGGAACCCCATTTCAAGCACACCTAGACAGCTTATACCAAAGTGGTGGAAACCTAGACCCTGACCCTAGATCAGCTGAAAAAATTGTGGACTTCCTGATCCAAGAAGGAGTGGATCCCAAACAAATAGTCATCGGCAGTGCATTTTATGGAAGAGTTTGGAAAGGTGTTCCCCCAGTAAACAACGGACTTTATCAATTGAGCGGTGGCTTACATATAGGCTGGATGGCTTATCATCAAATTCGTGATAAATATGAACCTGATGGCAAATTCAAACGCTATTGGGATGAAAAAGCCAAATCACCGTACATGTACAATGCCGAGGACAGCTTATTTGTTTCCTATGATGACACTGTTTCTGTCGCCTTAAAAACCGAATACACCATGGAAAAAGGATTAGGAGGTATTATGTTCTGGGAACTTGGAAATGACACCAAAGAAGCTGGAAGCTTACTTGATGCAATTTATAAAGCTGCCAACAATTAAATTTGTCCAGAATAAAAATCGAAAGGTGTAGTTTCCAACACATTGGTAGCTGCACCTTTTTTCTTTTAAACTTCCAATTAAAAACTTAATAATTATTTCACCTTAGCAAAAAACCTTTATTAGGATGTTTATTTCAATTGGAAAAACTAAGAAAAAGATGGCCAGCGTCTGAAGTCACGTAATGCATAAGGGCGAAAACCTTTTACACGCTAATCCAATTCGAGATTAATGGTATTTTCAATAGAAAAACTCCATCCTTTTTCCTTTTTCTAGTTTGCTCCAAATTATATTTTATTTACTCCTCCTTTAGGTCTTTTTTCCTACCTTTGCATTCCGCTTTGGCGGACAAGGTTATCCTTTAGAAATCAAACAAATCCATTCCCAAATGGCAACAAAGAAAATTCAATCTGCCCTCATCTCTGTCTTCTATAAAGACAATCTCGAACCTATCATTGCCCTATTAAAAAACACGGTGTAACCATCTATTCAACGGGTGGTACCCAAAAGTTTATTGAAGAGCAAGGCGCAGCAGTTGTTCCTGTTGAAGAATTGACCAGCTATCCATCTATCTTTGGTGGAAGAGTAAAAACCCTTCACCCAAAAATCTTTGGTGGCATTCTTTATAGAAGAGCTAATGATGGAGATCTTTCTCAGGCTGCAGAGTACGATATTCCTGCCATAGATTTGGTGATAGTAGATTTGTATCCTTTCGAAGAAACGGTAGCCTCTGGTGCCTCCGAAGCTGACATCATCGAAAAAATCGACATTGGCGGTATTTCCTTGATCAGAGCAGCTGCCAAAAACTTTAAAGATGTAACCATTATTGCTTCTAAAGATCAATACACTGAGCTAGAGCAAAGATTAACAGACCAAGACGGAGCAACTACGATGGAAGACCGTCGTTATTTTGCTGCACAAGCATTCCAAGTTTCTTCCAATTACGATACACATATTTTTAATTACTTCAACAGAGCTGAAAATATTCCAGCGTTGAAAGTATCTGAAAACAAAGCAAAAGCACTTCGATATGGTGAAAACCCCCATCAAGCGGCCCATTTCTATGGGGACATGGATGCTCTATTTGACCAATTGAATGGAAAAGAACTTTCCTACAACAATTTGGTGGACGTAGATGCAGCGGTGAACTTGATCGCTGAATTCAAAGGAGAAACTGCCTTTGCGATTCTAAAGCATACCAATGCCTGTGGTGTAGCTTTAGCACCAACGGTGAAAGAAGCCTACCAAAAAGCTTTCCAAGCAGATACCATTTCAGCTTTTGGAGGTGTTTTGGTCACCAATCAAACTGTTGACAAAGAAGCAGCTGAAGAAATGCATTCGTTATTCTTCGAAGTATTGATTGCTCCAGAATTTACTGAGGAAGCTTTGGAGGTATTGACTTCTAAGAAAAATAGAATTTTACTTCGTCAAAAAATCGACCTTCCAGGTACCAAAATGATGAAAACACTTCTGAATGGAGTGATTGAACAGGACAAAGATCTTGCTACTGAAACAAAGGCTGATTTCAAAGTAGTCACTAAGGAAACTCCTACCGAAAAAGAAATGGATGCAATGGTTTTTGCTGCTAAAATCTGTAAGCACACCAAATCCAACACCATTATCTTGAGCAACGACAATCAAATGTTTTCTTCAGGAGTAGGACAAACCTCTCGTGTGGATGCATTAAAGCAAGCTATCACGAAAGCACATGAGTTTGGTTTTGATTTGAAAGGAGCGGTAATGGCCTCTGATGCCTTCTTCCCATTCCCCGACTGTGTGGAGATCGCTGGAAAAGCAGGAATCACTGCTGTTGTTCAACCTGGTGGATCCATCAAAGACCAATTGAGCATCGACTACTGTAACGATCACGGCATGTCAATGGTGATGACAGGAGTGAGACACTTTAAACACTAAAAAGTATCAAGTAATTAGATATAAGTAGCGAGACCTCCTGATTTGAACTAATCAGGAGGTCTTTTTATTCTTATCTGATTCTTTAACCCAAATTAAACATTTCAAAGACTTTGGGTAAACCAAGGACTTATCTATTTTAAATAATACTTTATTTCCGGTACTAATATTCTATTTTGCAGCCCGATTCCGAACCGTATCACACGGATCACGTTACCCAATAATTATCGGACTCAAATTCGTACTTTTGAAGACTTATGAAATCGCATCAATTAAAGCTATACAACACTCTTTCCCGCAAGAAAGAGAACTTCCAAGCAATTAACCCTCCATTTGTAGGTCTCTATGTTTGCGGACCAACCGTTTACGGAGATGCACATTTAGGTCATGCACGTCCAGCGATCACCTTTGATACGGTCAATCGCTATTTAACTCATTTAGGGTATCGGGTAAGATATGTCCGAAACATCACGGACGTAGGGCATTTGCAAGGGGATGCAGACGAAGGAGAAGATAAAATCGCAAAAAAGCCAAACTGGAGCAACTCGAACCCATGGAAATTGCTCAACAATACACGGATTCCTATCACCGGGACATGGCTTTATTGAATACATGGAAACCTAATATTGAACCAAGAGCTACCGGTCATATTCCAGAGCAAATTGCCCTAGTAGAAGCAATTTTGAAGGAAGGATTAGCTTATGAAGTCAATGGGTCGGTATATTTCGATACCTTGAAATACAATGAAAAAACCCCTTATGGACGACTTTCAGGGAGAGTAATCGAGGAATTGATGAGTGGGAGCCGAGAACTAGATGGGCAAAGTGAAAAAAGGAATCCTGTAGATTTTGCCTTGTGGAAAAATGCAGCTCCAGAACACCTGATGAAATGGGATTCTCCTTGGGGAGTAGGGTTTCCAGGCTGGCATTTGGAGTGTACAGCCATGAGTTCAAAATACCTGGGAACAACTTTCGATATCCATGGGGGAGGAATGGACTTGATGTTCCCTCACCATGAATGTGAGATTGCTCAGGGAAACGCCTGCAATCATAAGGATCCGGTAAACTACTGGATGCATAACAATATGATTACCATCAATGGTCAAAAGATGGGGAAGTCCTTAGGAAACTTCATCACGCTTCAGGAATTATTCAATGGAGACCATAACTTATTGGAGCAAGCTTATAGCCCAATGACTATTCGCTATTTTATTCTGACTGCTCATTACAGATCCACTTTGGACTTTTCTAACGATGCCTTAAAGGCTGCGCAAAAGGGGTATAAAAGCTGATTAATGGCTTGAGAATAGCAAAAATGCTAAAATACCAACCCGCAGAGGCTATTTCCATTGATGAAAAGCAATTGGAACAAATTAAAAGCAGCATCAGTAATGCTTACAGAGCGATGGATGATGATTTTAACACTGCACAAGCCATTGGTCATCTTTTCAATTTATTGAAGAAGATTAATTCCATGTATACTGGCCAGTTGCAACCAGCTGCTTTGGGTGAGGAGGTATTCAATCAACTGATCCAAACATTCATCACCTTCGTGGAAGATATTTTAGGACTACTTGAAGAAAAATCCGATACCCAACAACAGATGATTTCCTTGCTTCTCAACTTATATACAGAAGCTAAAACTGCTCGTGATTATGAAAAAGTAGATGAAATCAGAGCTGGTTTGAAAGAAATAGGTTTTGTCGTAAAAGACATGAAAAATAAAATTGACTGGGCATATGAAGAATAAATTGTGGCTCATTGCCCTTTTGATTTTAGCTTGGGCTTGTAGCTCTCCAGAAAAGAAAACCGAAACCGTAGCTGAGGTTCCTGTTAAACCCTACCCAAGCTTCTCATCGGATTCTGCCTATACATTTATTCAGAAACAAGTGGATTTTGGTCCTAGGGTTCCAATGACCCCTGGCCATCAGGAAACCAAAGAATGGATCATTTCAAAATTCGAAAGTTATGGAATGAGCGTTCAAACTCAAGATTTTGAGGCAAAGACTTACGATAACCTGACATGGAATCTTAGTAATATCATCGCCTCTTATAATCCCGAAGCAACCAAAAGAATTATGCTTTCTGCACATTGGGATAGTAGAAGGATTGCTGATAAAGATTCTCAAGATATGGATCAACCTATTGATGGAGCAAATGATGGAGCTAGTGGAGTTGGCGTGTTACTGGAAATCGCCAGAACTATCCATTCTCAAGATTTGAAACCGGATGTGGGTATTGACTTTATCCTGTTTGATGGTGAAGATGATGGAGAGCCGGATCAAACTACTTACCGAAATACTTCCCAAGATTTTTGGTGGTGCTTGGGTTCTCAGTATTGGTCTGGAAATAAGCATATCCCGAATTATACCGCTTATTATGGCATTTTATTGGATATGGTAGGTGCCAAAGGAGCACATTTTTATAGAGAAGGCTATAGCAGAAAATTTGCAGCTGGAATCCTTAGGAAAGTCTGGGATAATGCTGCCAAAATTGGACACGGAGATTTCTTTGTGAATAGAGATGCTGCCGAAATCTTGGATGATCACGTCTTTGTCAATACCAAAGCAGGGATTCCAATGATCGATATTTTGGACTTTTCTCCTGATTATGGGTTTGGACATTATCACCATACCCATAGCGATAATATGGAATTGATTGACCGCAGAACCTTGCAAGCGGTGGGAGAAACTGTTTTATTTACGGTTTACCAGGAGTAAAATGGTATCTTTCGAATTAATCTTTGTCTGAAATGCATCTTGTTGCATTCATGCTAACCTACATACAATCATGAAAAAAGGGCATCAGGTCACCATGAAGGAAATTGCCAAGAAATTGGGAGTTTCTGTTTCCACCATTTCCCGTGCACTAAAAGACTCTCCAGAATTACATCCGGAGACTAAGAGAAAGATTGTGGAAATGGCGAAAGAGATGAATTACCAACCCAATCTTTTGGCCCAAAGTTTAAGGATTAGCAGAACCAAGACCCTTGGTGTAATAGTGCCTGAAATTACTTCCCATTTCTTTGCCTCCTGTATTAGTGGTATTCAAGATCAAGCAAATGTCCGTGGATACAATGTAATGATTTGTCAGTCCAATGAACATCTTGAGTTGGAAATTGCCAATATCAAAACCTTAGTAGCTAGCCAAGTTGATGCGTTATTAATCTCATTGAGCCGCGAAACCAACCATTACGAACACCTTTTTGAACTCTATAATCGAGAGATTCCATTTGTACTTTTTGACAGGGTGCAAGAAGACATTCCTGTCTCAAAAGTTACATTTAATGATGTCGGTGGAGCATATCAAGTAACCAAACATCTCTTGGAAATGGGATGTAAGCGGGTAATGTATATATCAGGTCCTGAAGATTTATATATTAGTAAAAAAAGAAAAGAAGGGTATTTGAAGGCCTTGGCGGAATTTGGGGTGGCTGAAGACCCAAGTTTGATCAAAGTGACTGATTTGACCTCTGAAGGCAATATAGCTGTAGCGGAAGAAATCCTGCAAATGAAGGAAAGACCGGATGGCGTGTTTTGCATGATTGACCCTGTAGCTGTCGAAGTATTAATCCATTGGAAAAGCCAAGGAATTAAAATCCCTCAAGACATTGCGTTAGCAGGTTTTACAAATAACCCAACTTCAGCAGTGATTGAACCCCCATTGACCACCGTTTCTCAACCAGGTTACGAAATGGGTAAACTTGCAGTAAGTCATCTGTTGGACCAATTGGATGGGATCGCTTCGGATGATCCTATTTCCATCGTATTGGAAACAACCCTTATTCCAAGACAATCCACGCAAATCAGTAAATAAATGCGCGAACGTATAGCCAAGTCTTTTTTGAGATTTTTTCTCAAGAGCCTCTTCTTGCCTTTGCACCTGGTAGAATTAACCTAATCGGTGAACATACAGATTATCAAGAAGGCTTTGTTTTCCCCGCTGCTGTTTCTCAAGGAATTTGGGTAGCTGTCCAAGAAAATGATTCCATTTCGGCAAAATCCATTCATTTGATTTTAAGGAGGATTTTGTATTTGATGTCACCTCATTCTCACCGAAAAAAGGGCATTGGGCAAATTACATCATGGGAATGGTTGCCCAATTGAAACAAGCAGGATATCCCGTTAGAGGCTTTAATATGGTTTTTGGAGGTAATATCCCTGTTGGATCTGGACTTTCCTCTTCCGCTGCCCTATCGGTAGGCATAGGAACTGCATTGGCTGGATTATTTTCATTCAAAATCCCAAAACGATCCATTGCTATATATGCCCAAAAATCAGAGCACCTTTTTGAAGGGCTAAACTGTGGAATCATGGATCCCTATGCTTCAGCCTTTGGGAAAGAAAATCATGCTTTATTATTAGACTGTAGGAGCAACACCCATGAAGAAATCCCAATTGAATTAAAGGACTATAGTTTGCTTTTGGTCAATACTAAAGTAAAACATAAACTCGCGGATTCAGCCTACAACAAAAGAAGAGCAGCCTGCGAAGAAAGTGTAAGAATTCTTTCAAGTCATTTCCCTGGAATCAAAACTTTAAGAGATATTTCTACTGATCAACTGCCTGAAGTAGAAAAATTGCTCCCTTCAGAACTTCTCCCTAAAGCCAAACATGTGATTATGGAAGATGCCCGGGTCCGTGAAGCAGGATCATTCCTTAAGGATGGAGATTTAATCAATTTTGGAAAATTAATGAAAGCTTCACATGAAAGCTTAAGCAAAGATTACGAGGTGAGTTGCGCCGAACTTGACTTTTGGCGGAAGAATCCTGGAAAATGGATTTTGTTTTGGGATCAAGAATGATGGGAGGTGGTTTTGGCGGTTGTACCATTAACTTACTGAAAACTAACTCCATAGAAAAGTTTCAAAATTATTTAGAAAAAGCGTATTTCAACAAATTTGGTATCCATCCCGAATTTATCCATGTCACTCCATCTGAAGGAGCAGGAATTTTATGATAACCCCTTAGAATTCATAAGAATTCCCTCTATTGTATCAAAAAGAAATAATTGTCAAATCACACTGAAAATTCGACTAAATTCAGTTAATTACGTCGATTTTGGCTAATATTAGCTATTTTCCCAAAAATTTGACATTTATGAAATTCCCGAAAAACCTACGTAGCCTGCTGCTTTTGGCGCTAGTAATAAGTCTTGGGACCTGGAGTTGTAAAAATAAACGATCCGGTTCTCCCAAAGTACTTGTATTTAGCAAAACAGCAGGGTATTATCACGAATCTATTCCCAATGGAATTGCAGCCATACAAAAGCTCGGTTCCGAAAATGGCTTTGAAGTGGACACCACTACTCAGTCAGAAAAATTCAACGAAGAAAATTTAGCTCAATATTCCGCTGTCATATTTTTGAGCACTACTGGTGATGTATTAAATAATTATCAAGAAGCTGACTTTGAAAGATATATTCAGGCAGGCGGAGGGTATGTGGGTATACACGCTGCAGCTGACACCGAATATGGTTGGGGCTGGTACGGCCGCTTGGTAGGTGGTTATTTTACAGATCACCCAGGAATAAATGATCCAAACCCTAACGTTCAACCTGGAGAAATCACCGTTGTAGATGCGAATAATCCAGCTACTTCATTTTTACCAAGCCCTTGGGCAAGAACAGACGAATGGTATAGCTATAAAAACATGAACCCCGAGGTGAATGTCCTGTTGGAATTGGATGAAAACTCCTACAAAGGAGGATTTGACATGGGAGACCATCCCATCGCTTGGTATCATGATTATGATGGGGGCAGAGCTTTCTATACAGGAGGTGGACACACCAATGAGTCTTATTCTGAAGATTTATACTTAAAACACCTTTTAGAGGGAATCAAGTATGCGATTGGAGATAACCTTGAATTGGATTATTCGAAAGCATCAAGCAAGCGAGTACCTGAAGAAAACAGATTTACTAAAACTCCTTTGGCATATGGCGTATTTACAGAGCCAACAGAGATGACCATTCTTCCAAATTTGGATATTCTTGTGGCGCAAAGAAGGGGCGAAATCCTATTCTTCGACAATGAAACTGAGGAATTGAAAGAGGTAGCCAAATTGGATGTTTATTGGAAAACTGAGGTTAGAGGAGTAAACGCGGAAGAAGGATTGATGGGAATCCAGAAAGATCCGAATTATGCTGAAAATGGATATGTATTTGTTTACTATGCCCCTTCAGGTGATGAAGAGATCAACAGACTATCCAGATTTACTTTCAAAAATGACACCTGGGACATGAGTTCCGAAGTGGTTATTTTGGATATTCATTCCGATAGAGATATTTGCTGCCATACGGGAGGTTCCATTGCATTTGACAAAGACGGAAACTTATTCCTATCATTGGGTGATAATTCTACTCCATTCAACCAGGCTGATTCAAAATATAGAAACAATGGTTTCGCTCCATTGGACCAAAGACCTGGATATGAACAATATGACGCCAGAAGGTCTTCTGGAAATGCCAATGATTTAAGAGGGAAAATCCTTAGAATCAAAGTAAATGAAGACGGGTCTTATGACATTCCTGAAGGGAACTTATATCCAGTAGGAACTGAGGGCACTAGACCTGAAATCTATGTACAAGGAAATAGAAATCCTTATAGAATTTCAGTAGATCAGAAAAATGGCTTCTTGTACTGGGGCGAAGTGGGTCCAGATGCCAATGCTGACAGTATGGCAACTCGAGGACCTAGAGGATATGATGAAGTCAATCAAGCCAGAAAAGCCGGGAATTTCGGATGGCCATTTGCAGTAGGAAACAATTATCCTTACCGTGAATATAATTATGAGACCGGCGAGTCAGGACCAGCATTTGATCCTAATGGGCCGGAAAATACCTCTGTAAATAATACTGGCATTACTCAGCTTCCTGAACTTGCCCCAGCATTCATTTGGTATCCATATGGTGAATCCAAAGAATTCCCACAAGTGGGTTCTGGAGGAAGAAATGCAATGGCAGGACCTGTGTATTATTCTGATATGTTCACAGCAGACACCAAATTCCCTGATTATTTTGATGGAAAAGTCTTTATCTATGATTGGATTAGAGGTTGGATCAAAGTGGTAACCATGAAGGAAAACGGCGATTTCGATAAGATGGAACCGTTTATGCCAAGCACTAAATTCAATGCTTTGATCGACATGGAAATGGGGCCTGATGGCAGAATTTATATTTTGGAATATGGAAATGGATGGTTCTCCAAGAACCCAGATTCAGGACTTTCTAGAATAGATTTCAATGGAGGCAATAGAGCCCCAGTAGTGACTTCTATTTCTGCAGATAAAACTTCTGGCACCAATCCTTTGACTGTAACATTCACTGCTATATCCTCTGATCCTGAAAATGATCCTTTGTCTTATACTTGGGATCTAGGAAACGGGGAAACCAAAACAACGGATGTTCCTACCCTTACGCATACCTTCAATGCGATTGGAGAATATGAAGTGAGAGTTACCGCTAAGGATCCAGATGGGTTAACTGGAATCAGTGGAATTGAAAGTGTTTATTCTGGAAATATTGCTCCTATTGTGACCATTTCAATTGATGGAAATCAGTCTTTCTATTTCCCAGGCAAGAAGGTAGCATACAGCGTTTCTGTGGAAGATCCAGATAACCCTGAATCAGCCACAGATATGAGTACCTTGTACGTTTCTGCGGATTACATCGAAGGTCTTGATCAGGCAGAGTCTGACATGGGACACAAGGTAATGACGGAAGCCATGATGGGAAAATCTTTATTTACCACTTTGACCTGTAAAACATGCCACAAAGAGGCTGAAGCTTCGGTTGGGCCTTCTTATGTGGATGTAGCTAAGAAATACAATCAGAGAGATATAGATTACCTAAAAAACAAAATTAAAAATGGTGGCGGAGGAGTCTGGGGAGAAACAGCAATGCCTGCGAATCCGGATTTAAAGGACTCTGACCTGAATGCTTTGGTAGCTTATATCCTTTCTTTGGATCAAGTAACCACTCCATCTTTACCTGCATCTGGAAGTGTAGATGCAACGACAGGAAAGACTCCTAGCCCTAATGGGGTTTTAATGCTAAATGCATCCTATACAGATCAAGGAGGGGAAAATGTGAAACCTTTGACAGGCTCTACCACAAGATTGCTGAAGAGCAATACGGTGGATATGGGGAATACAGGAGATTATACTGGCGGATATAGCAGTATGAGCTATGATGGAAATAACCTTCTGATGGTACCAAAAAATGAGGCTTCTTTTTCCGTTGATGGAATTGATCTGACAGGTGTTGGATCCGTAACTGCAATCGCTGTTACCATGGGAAGCCTTGGAGATGAGTTTGATTTCGAACTTAGGTTAGATTCTCCGACTGGGGAATTGGTTGGGTCTAATACATTTGTTCAAAAACCTTCCAGCGGGCCTGAAGGAGCTCCAAACTTTGGTCCATTTACTATTCCAATTACAGGAAATGTAGATGGACAGCTTCATAAGCTATTTGTAGTCACCAAACCTAAAAATGATGGAGGTTCAGGTACTTTTGTCATATCAGGAATGACCTTCAATGCAAAATAAACCAACCTTATAACCAATCAAAAAGCCATCTCCAAATTGGGGATGGCTTTTTCATTTCCTTTAAAATTTTATTTATAAAATTGGAGGCGTGAAGCACCTTGAGCTATTTACCCAAAAATCTTTTTCAAAATCAAGCCCTGAACATCTACAGGAGCGATATTATTTTTCTGGATCAAGGAGTTATCAGAAGTGAAAAACACCGGGTGATCTAGATTATCCTCAGGAATTCTACCATGTGCACCCTTTACCAAGGTAGCGTCCAATGGAATCACATCCATCAAATAACGGAAACCCAATTTCTTCTTTAGCACTTTTAAACCCACTTTGACCATGGGCAAGCTAAATTCTGGGTTCATAAATAATTCCACAGGGTCATATCCTGGTTTTTGATGGATTGCTACACATCGGGCATAATCAGGTGCTTTTGAGTCATCCAACCAGAAATAATAGGTAAACCAAGAGTCCTTATCCGCAACGACCACCAAATCCCCAGAACGCTCATGATCTAAGTGATACTTCTTTTTCCCCTCCTCATCCAAAATGAGTTCCACTCCGGAGTCTCCTCCAGTGACTTTTTAACGAGAGGTAAATCAGCTTTATCTTTGACATGAATATGCGCCAATTGGTGGTCCACCACAGCAAAGGCACGGCTTGTCCCGGCATCTAAGGTTTCCAAACCTAGCTCATTTTTGACCTGAATGAGTCCCGCTTTTCTAAAAACCCGGTTGAGGTGAACAGGATTCGAAACCGAAGTGATCCCATATTCAGAAAGTAAAATCACTTCCGCTCCTTGCTTTTCATAGTAGGTAATCAAGTCTTCACAAACCGCATCTATTTCTCTCAAATCTTTAGAAATATTGGGAAAATCTATCCCATATTTCTGAAGTCCATAATCCAAGTGTGGAAGGTAGATTAAAGTGAGCGTAGGATTCTTCCATTCATCTACTTTCTTAGAAGCATTTGCAATCCATTGAGTAGATTCTATATTGGCGTTAGGTCCCCAGAAAGAAAATAAGGGGAATTGTCCCAACTCTTCTTGAAGCCTATCTCTTAAATCCATAGGATGAGAATGGCAGTCAGGTATTTTCCTACCATCAGAAGGGTACAACGGCCTAGGAGTTACCTGGTAATCAGCGGTAGAATACATATTATACCACCAGAACATATTGGAAACGGTGAAATTAGGATCTTTCTCCTTGGCAATATCCCATATGTTTTTTGCTTGAATCAGCTTATTGGATTGTCTCCAAAATTTGATCTCACACTCGTCTTGAAAATACCATCCGTTCCCAACGATCCCATGATCTGTAGGCCACTTCCCAGTTAAGTAGGTAGTTTGAGCAGAGGTGGTAACAGCCGGAAGAACCGGATCAATAGTAGCTTGAAGTTTTTCTGAAGTCCACTTTTTTAAGAATGGGGTGTATTCGCCTATTAATCTTTTGGACAAGGCCACCACATCTATGACAACCGTTTTTTTCATTTCTTCTTCATATTTTCTGTCACCCAGGAAAGTTCTCGAATGATAGAACGTTGAATATCTATATTCATACCTTCAGGTAATACATCCCAGGTATAGGTTTCCACCTCAAGATGCTTTGACACATCTTTTTCCTGAACCAATTCTAGCACTTCCGAAATATCTGACTGAGTAGATGAAACCTTTCCATAATCCGATAAAAACACAGGAACATGGAAGTGAATCCTCCATTCATTTTGTGAGGTTTCAGAAAGCAAATCCAAGGCTTGATCTAAATCTCTATAGGATTCTATATGGCCATTTTGATCTCTTCCAATTACCTGATGTAAATACGTGGATTCAGCAAATGGCGAAAGGGTTTCTTTAATCAATGATCTTCCAGATCCTGAATCTGGAATATTGATTTTCAATGCTGCTGAAATTTGAATCTTTCCAATCTTAATTCCCGCTCCTTCCATTGCCTTGAATACTTCAGCGGGCTTTTCATAAACCAGCGCAAAATGACAAACATCATAGCATAATCTTATATGCTCTCTAATTGCAGATTCCGCATCTTGTTTACTCATTTGAAGAGAATCCATCAAGTCTCTGGTCCCCATTGGAATCAACCAATCCTGAAAATAGGCAAGCATTTCTGCGGTATTTTCTAAAATTCCATCCGGCTCTGGCTCAATATCCAGATGCAAAACTTTTCCGGACTTCTGCCTAATCTCAATCAATTTGGTAACCACCTGAACCAAATGGGTAGTAGACTTGGTAATCGCACGATCTAAATCATGCTGGGTATTAAACCAAAATCGATAGGATAATGGAGAAGTAGAAATCCCTCCCTCCATTTGATTAGGAAGTAATTCTGCGAGTATTTCAAAAAGTCGAATAGTATAGTCTTTTCTATCTTTGGTGGTCCAATCTGGATCATGGACCTTGTCTTTTACCACCTGACCATGAAAGCCCCCATAGGGAAACCCATTCATGGTAAAGACATAGCAGTCGTTTTCTTCCAACCAAGATTTAAACATTTGTAGCTCTTCTTGTTTTTGTAAAACTAAACTAGCTTCGTTGGAGAGCCTTAACCCTATCCCAAATGGCTGAGCAGAAGAAAGTTCTTCTTTAATTTTAGGGATATATTTTTTAAGATTATCGAAGGTTTCTTTCCAGCTTTCCCCAGGATGAATATTGGTACAATAAGTCAGGTGAGTTCCTTCTTTTACAATCATTATTTTTAAGAATTTTCTGGAATAAAAGGCAAAATCAATTAGTAATCAACCGATCTGCTTGGAAGGCTTTCAATTTTTCCACAGCCGCAACAATAAGGGTTTGATCCATTTCATGAACCTCTTTTCCCAATCCCAGCTTGGACAATAACATGATGGTCAATTCTCCGCCTAAATGTTCTCTAAACTCTTCCAATCCCTTCAACAACATATCTCCTGAAAGTACTTCATTGTAAAGATGGAATCCTAACCTTGAAATTACTGAGACAATCCTTTGAAGTTCTTCTTCTGTAATCATCCCTTTTAAGAAGGAATAGGTAGAATCCAAGGCAATCCCCATGGCTACAGCCTCACCATGTCTGATTTCATAACCCGAAAGGTGTTCCATTTTATGAGCAGCCCAGTGGCCAAAATCCAAAGGCCTTGAAGATCCCATTTCAAATGGATCTTTTCCTGCAATATGATCCAAATGCATTTGTGCACATCTTACAATCAATTCTTGCATGGGTTCCATTTCTCTATTTGCAAGAGAATTCGCATGATCTTCAATCCATTCAAAAAATCCATATCCTTTATCAAAGCTACTTTAATTGCTTCAGAAATCCCGGATCTCCAATCTCTTTCATCCAATGTCAGTAGGAAATTGAAATCATTCAATACTGCAAAAGGTGGCGCAAAAGTGCCTAAGTAATTCTTTTTACCAAATGAGTTAATCCCATTTTTAACCCCTACTGCAGAGTCATTTTGGGAAAGAACAGTGGTAGGAATTCTGATTAACCGAATACCTCTATGAGAGATGGCTGCAGCAAAACCAACCATGTCCAAAACAGCCCCTCCTCCTATCGCAACAATATAAGAATGTCTGTCAATACCATAAAGATGGGTTGCCTCCACAATTTTCTCATAGTACTGCGGGTCATTTTTGGAAGCCTCGCCCCTGGGACAATCAGTGGTTCAGCACATAACTTAAACTGAGCACCATGTGCATCGGCATATACCTTAATTTGCTCCAATAAGCTAGGATGAGCTTCCGCTACTCCACTATCAATCACAAAATAGGCTTTCCCTCCTTTGCCATTGTCTAGCAAACCAGCCAAAGTATCATCTCCCTCATCAAATATGTTTTGAGAGAAAATCACCGGATAGGTATAAGGTACCGCAAATGATTGTTCTATTATTCTTTTCATCAATTACTCAATCTAAAACAGGGGCAAAAGGTTCTTTCGGCCTGCAATTTATTGTTTTAAGCATATTTTTTAGCTTAGGTCACTGCAAATTTTCTGGCCAGCCAAAGAGAAATTGGCAATAAGATTAATACCATTAAACCATATAACCATCCTGCAAATGCAGCCGACAGTGAAGCATTTACTATTATCAACGAAATCACTGCAGCTTTGACTGCTTTCCCTATCAATTTTGGATCCTGTTTTTGAATGGCTTTCACCAAGGGTGGAAACACCATGTACACAAATAGCACCACAAATGGAATCACTTCTATTAGCTTTCCTCCAAAGCTATAAGCCAAAAGAAGTATACCTGCTACTATCGTGATATACATCAACAAACCACCAAATAATGCTTTTCTATTTTTCCCATGAACTTCTCCCCTACTGATCATGGTGATAGCCGCCACAAATACCAACGGAATCAAACCTATAAAGCCGTATTCAGACACTAACTCTGGAACCACACTGACGCCTAATAATAGGTTTCCGGTACGGCAAAGCCCCATATTGATTGGGCCAAAAAATTGCTGATGCTTCCCCCAATAATCATACAATACGGCACAGAAGGCAACTGCAAATGCAATGATTGCAGAAGTCATACTGACCATTGAAGCAGCTAGTACCCCTACTACAAGAAGCAAAAATGCCATGGTAGCAGCACTTCTTATAGAGGCTCTTCCACTAGGGATGGGTCGCTCTGGTCTTTCTACTGCATCTAGATCGGCATCAAATACATCGTTGAAAGCTACCCCACCCGCATAAAGCCCAATGGTAGACAACACCAACCAGGCCAAATCTATTAAATGGCCACTTTCATTGGAAAAAGAAGTTAAATAAACACCCATTCCAGCTATAGCAAAGCCCGCCATAATATCTGCTATGGCGGTGACCACATTGGCTGGCCTGGTTAGCTGCAAATGCGCAAATACCTTCGATGTATTCATGAATTAATTTTCCACACGATCGGCCGGTCCATCTACACGGGGAACCTGGCCTCCTCTCAACACTGAATTTCCTGACATTTTTTTGGTCTGGTCAATCGGTTCTGCATTCAACCAATCCAATTCATCCATTTGACCACTTTGAGAATAGGCAGTCAAGGCATTTTGATAGCACGTTAATCGAATGTGTTCTTCAGGCACTCCCATTTTACGCATCAACGCAGCAGTTTTTGGAACTGCCAATGGATCTGATATTCCCCAGTCAGCTGCAGAATCTACAATAATCCGTTCTGGTCCATATTGTTTTACAATGTCCACCATACGCTCGCTTCCCATCTTGGTATGAGGATAAATCGTAAAAGCAGCCCAATAGCCGCGATCCAATACTTCTTTGACAGTCTCCTCATTATTATGATCCACGATCACCATGTTAGGAGCCAAACCATGCTCCTCACTGACATCCATGCTTTTGGTGGTTCCTTTTTTCTTATCTCTGTGTGGCGTATGAATCATCACTGGAAGATCCATTTCTTTGGCAAGTTCTAATTGCAGTCTATAAAACTTGTCTTCTGCAGCGGTTTGGTCATCATATCCTATCTCTCCAATTGCCACAACCCCTTGCTTGCCCGCATAAAGTGGAAGTAACTCCATCACTTGCTCCGCTAAAGGCTCATTATTGGCCTCTTTGGAATTTAATCCGATCGTACAGTAATGTACAATTCCAAATTGCTTGGCCCGAAGCGTTCCCATCCTACCAAACTGCTGAAATAATCTTTAAAGCTAGCTGCCTCAGTTCGGGGTTGGCCTAACCAAAAGGCCGGTTCGATGATCGCTACGATGCCTGCTTTACGCATTGCTTCATAGTCATCAGTTGTCCTGGATGTTACGTGTATATGGGGATCAATAAACATTTCCATGTATGGTAAATTTGGGGTTCTCTACTTAATTTTTATGCTTCTCGATGGGAATTAGGCTATAGCCAAAGCTTCCTCGCCTATCCAATCCCAGTTCAGTTTTCCTGATTCAATTTCTTTTGCAATTTCGCTATTCTTTTCCAAAAGGGTCTTGGCTTCCGGAAAATCAGACATACTGCATGCAAGTAAGGCTGCCTTTTTTCTAATTCATTGCCTTCTTCTACAACTTTTTTAGGTCCTCTATGTTTTTTGAACTAATAAAGGGGCCTACAAACCTCCACAATTCAGGGATTACATTTCTACCTGCAGACCATCTTTCATGAGCAAAATCAATGATTATATCCGCCAGCTCTTGATTAGCTCTGGCTTCTGCATGCTGGATTTTGAAAAGAGGACGTTGCATAAAAATGGCTTTCACGACCATCTGATTCCAGGCACTTTCATCGAAGTAGGTAGATGGATAAGGGTTATTTAATGCCACTGCATCAAACACGGAAGTGATATTGGTCCTCAAACCTTCCCTGGCCCTACCTACCATTTCATCTGCAAAAGGCATAATCGGCAAGGCTGAATACAAGGCCTCAACTTCAAGCATATCTCCCGTTTCAAATAGTTTTTGAAGGGTGCTTTTCCAAGAAGCCGAATCAGCTGCTGGGTATTGAAGCAATAAATAAACTCTTGCTGCCTGTAACTGGCTCCATAAATCCATCCTGAGACCCGCGCACAATGCTTGGGACTCATGAAATTGATCTACGCTAAGTTTTAAAGGAATACTTTTAAAATATCTAGAAGCTTGGCTAAAAGCCATAAAGAAATCCATTTCCTTTTCGGATAATAGAATCTTCTCTCTTTTTTGAGCTAACCATACAATCGATTTCTCAGCAACCTGTTCGCTTAGAGCCGATAAGATGATGGTTGTAATTGGGTTTACTTGATTTGGGATAGACATATCGAATGGAATATTTCGAACGGTTAATCGAGGTCAATAAAGGTAAGGCAATATTCTAATTTTTTGAGGAAGGAATAACACCAGCGGTCAAAAAAGGGCTATTTTTCAGTGGAAAATGAGAAAAATCATATTTCTTGAAGCCGCAATTTCAAATGCATCACCTCCTCCTCCATTTACCTTTAAATGATATGAAAACTACATCCTTTACAAATTAATTCAACCTTATTCAGAAGACTCCTTCTCACTTCTGTAAAAAGAAAATCTCGGATTTTGGATATGGGAAGAACTCATCAAGCTTTCTAACTCTTGCGCTTTTTCAGGAAAATCATTTGCAATATTGTTAGTTTCTCCAGGATCCTTACTTAGGTCATATAATTCCAATACCGGCTCTTCGCTTTTAAATACATCCAGTTTCACAGCTTTCCAATTGCCTTGCCTAACAGCTTGTTTGCCTCCCTGCTCATGAAACTCCCAATATAAATACTCATGCTCTTGTTGTTCTCCTTCTCCCACCAAAGTAGGATAGAACGAAATCCCATCGATTGCAGTAGATATTTTCTGTCCTGCTACCTCAGCAAAAGTGGGGAGCAAATCCCAGAATGCCGCAACATGATGAGTAGTTGTTCCTGCTTTGATCTTATTGGGCCACCAAGCAATCATTGGAGCACGTACTCCTCCTTCATATAAATCTCTCTTAAAACCTCTGAATTGTCCATTACTATCAAAAAACTCGGGGTCTGCTCCCCTTCTTGATGTGCTCCATTATCCGAACTGAAAATTATTAGCGTATTTTCTGAAAGTCCATTCTCTTCCAACTTATCCAAGACCTCACCCACATACCGGTCAATCCTCTCTACCATTGCTGCAAAAGTAGCATGTGGATATGGTTGAGATTGGTACCCTGGAATACGCATATCTGGACCATAATCAGCTCCTTTTCCTCCTACATAAGGTTCTTCATTCGGAAACATCTTTTTGTATTTCGCCATTAATTCATCATCAGGAGCAGCGAGTTCTGCATGAGGAGTTACGATAGGCATAAATAGAAAAAGGGGTTCTCAGCATTTTGATCTATAAACTCAAGGGTCTTCTCCTGAATGATATCAGGTGCATAATCCCCAGTAGTTGTCCAATCATTTCCCGGCAAATCAACCTTTTGATCATTATGCCATAAATATGCAGGATAATAACGATGCGCATACCGTTGACAGTTATACCCGAAAAACTCCTCAAACCCTTGATTAACAGGCTCTCCAGTCGAACCTATAAATCCTAGCCCCCATTTCCCAAATGCCCCAGTAACATACCCTGCTTGTTGCATGGCCTTACCCACGGTCATTACAGAATCCGGCATTGGAAACTGACCTTCAGGCTGCACCTCTGAATTACCTCTAATCGGTGTATGCCCCGTATGTAAGCCGGTCAAAAAAGATGATCTCGAAGGAGCACAAACTGTGGAACCTGAATAAAAATCAGAAAAGAACATACCTTCTTTTGCCAGTCTGTCAATATTTGGAGTTTCAATGTATTGCTGACCCAAAAAACCCAAATCTCCATATCCTAAATCATCTGCAAGGATAAAAATGATATTGGTCTTTTTTTCAGTTACAGTTTCTTCCTCATTCGTTGAAGACTCACATCCGTAAAAAAGAAGGGAAGCAATCGGCAAAAGAAAAGTCAACTTGATGGTAAAAGAGAGTTTCTTGATCATGTGTGGGTTATTTTATTTTCTATAAAAAAGCTCAACCAAGTTCAACTTGATTGAGCTAATAGATTTTAATCGAATTTAAGAAAATTATTTTTCAGTCCATTCAACACCTGTGTCTTTCCATGATCTCTCATTCGCAGAATTTATCACTGCCTCACATACTTTTTGAGTTTCAAAAGCATCTTTAAAAGTAGGATGACATGCTGTGCCCTCATCTAAGCTTTTAAAGAAATCCGCTACTTGATGAATAAAGGAATGTTCGTATCCAATGGAAGTTCCTGGGATCCACCATCTATCCATGTAAGGATGATCCCCATCAGTTACGTGAATAGATCTCCAACCCCTAACTTTTCCTTCATCATCATGATCAAAATATTCCAATCTGGTCAAATCATGAAGATCCCACCGGATTGAGGCATGCTCTCCGTTAATTTCGAATGTATAAAGCGCTTTATGCCCTCTTGCATATCGAGTGGCTTCAAACAGTCCTAAAGAACCATTATCAAAATGGCAATGGAAAATACAAGCATCATCAATGGTTACTTTTTTCTTCTCACCAGTACCTTGATGTACTCGCTCTTTGATAAATGTTTCCGTCATTGCAGAAACATCTTTAATTCCTCCATTGATCCACATAGCCGTATCTACACAGTGTGCCAATAAGTCACCTGTCACACCCGAACCAGCAGCTTCTGCATCTAATCTCCATAACGCATCCCCTCCCTGAGGTAAATCAGGGTTAATGGTCCAATCCTGAAGGAAATTTGCTCTGTAATGGAAAATTTTCCCAAGCTTGCCAGAAGCTACTATCTGCTTTGCAAGGGTGACAGCTGGAATTCTTCTGTAATTGTACCAAACCGTGTTTTGTACTCCAGCTTCCTCAATGGCATCAACCATTTTTTAGCTTCTTCCACTGTTCTTGCCAAGGGCTTTTCGCAAAGGATCATTTTCCCCGCTTTAGCAGCGGCTATGGCAATCTCGGCATGCATATCATTGGGAGTACAAATATCTACTGCATCGATATCGTCTCTTTCCAGTAATTTTCTCCAATCAGTCTCTACAGACTTATATCCCCATTGCTCTGCAAATGCTTCCACTTTTTCCTTTCTTCTGGAACAAGCAGCCTGTAACACTGGTCTATGCTCATACTCTGGGAAAAAGTCTGCCAATCGTTTATAGCCATTTGTATGGATTCGCCCCATCAAACCTGTTCCGATTAATCCTATTCGTATATATTTTTTTTCGCTCATTGTTTTTAAATCTAAAATTGAAAATTGAAAATTGAAAACGAGGGTGAACTACACCTCCTGATTATTGGCCTCTAATTTATTCTGACCATCCGTGAGCCTCTCTCACTTTGATCATTGCTGCCAAAATATCATTCCATGTCTGTTGATTTTCCATCACTGAATTCGGGAACATACACCCATCCCAGCAGATATGCTTGAAGGCCTTTGTCAGATTTCCATTTTCATCTCTCAACCAGTACCCGGCATCATGGGCAATATCCAACAGTCCATTTGGATCGGTGGCTTGACAGTGTCGTCCTGTCTTATCATGTGATCCGGAACCGAAAACACTTCCATCGTTTTGAGCCACATGGAAATCAATGGTCCAGGGTCTTAACGCATCGGTCACTGTTTTCAAAGCAGCCTCAATGGCACCTCTATCTTTCAAGTCTACATCCTTTGGTAAAATGCGATGTTCTGGAGCATTGTATCCTAAGGTGTATAGGAAAGTATGAGACATATCGGCCTGGAAACCTATATTAGGTCGATCCACCATCTCCATCAATTCCACCATGTATTTCCAGCTGTGCATGGCTCCCCAGCAAATCTCCCCTTCTGCAGCAAGCTTCTCACCAAACCCAGCAGCAATATCACATGCTTCTCTAAAGGTATCGGCAATTTGCTTGGTGTTCCCTTTAGGGTCCTTGGACCAAGCCTCCACAGAAGAAGCTGAATCAATACGGATCACTCCATATTTTCTGACACCTAAATCATTGAGTTCTTTTCCAAATTCGCAGGATTTGCGAACCATTTCCAAAAATGTTTTACGCTGTTCTTCAGTACCCATTGCAGCCCCAGCCCAAATCGGAGCCACCATCGAACCGATATTCAAATTATATTTTGAGACTTTATCTGCAACTTTTTTTGCCTCATCTGGGGCATCTAAGTTGATATGTGGTTCTAGTAAACCAATATCCACTCCATCAAATTTCACCCCATTGACTTCAGCTGCAGCTGTCATCTCCAATAGCGAATCAAAAGGAATTACAGGTTCGGAGTCTGGGCCTTTTCCTACTAATCCAGGCCACGTTGCATTATGTAATTTCGGGAAATTATTCATAGTTAAAAGTGGGTTTTATGTGATTGCACTTGTTTATTAGATCGACCTTTTAATGGGATTATTCCACTACTTTAAGGTCAGGATTATCTGGTCCAAAATGTTTAAGCATGACGATCGGATCAGTCTTGGAATGGTTGGTGATTTTCACCCCTTCCTGAGCTGCCTTCTCTGAAACAAAATACTCATCATGGGTTAACTGCCCAAATCGAATCAATGCAGGAGTCTCAATATCCCAATTATTCATCTTTCCATATCCTTGCATCATGATCATTCCATACGCTGCTGAATCTTTAATGGTCACGGTTTGTCCAGGGAAGATGGTCAATTCTTTAGCTGAATAATCATGGGAGCGGTAACAAATCCATTTATCATCATAGCCTTCAGCATTCATGGTAGCACGGTCCTTTACAGGTATTGGCTCCATGTAATGGTTATCCATCAAATTAGGATTGACATTCAAATCCCAATCGATCATCTCTACTAGCAGATCATAATCACCCCATCTGTCTTTTGGAGTAGCATTCCATAACAACTCATCAGGTATAATTGCTTCATTGACTAGAGATTGGTACATCGCAAAAATATCTGAGGCTTTTTGAGGTTCGTAAGTACACAAACTTCCAGGCGCATGAAGCATTCCTGGAGGAACATTCCATCCTGTTCCCGGCTCTAACTTAAATGCCTGAGAGTAATTTGTGATTTTATTATCTCCTTTATTGAAATTTTTTAAACATTCCAAAATGGTCTCTTTGGAAGTTCCCGGAGCAATCCCAAAGAATGTGTAAGGGAAATCACCCCCGTGATTATTGACTTGGGGAGGGAAATAATAAGCCTCCGGTTTTCCGTTTTGCCCGGTTAATTTCCCAAATTCATCACTTGGGTGAATATGGTGCGGCAATGGCCCCATATTATCAAAAAACTTGGAATACATTGGCCAAGATTTGTACTTATCCCACAGTCTATCCCCGATGATTTGTCCTCCTAATTCATTGATTGCGTCTTTTAACAGAAATAATTCTGTTTTTCCATTTTCTTCAAAAGCAATGTGACTCAACCCTTCATTTTTGCTTGTCAAAGGTCCATTCTCTGCTGGAGTGGTAGACGAAAACCAACGCTCGTCAATCCCTCCTCTTGCACCACCTAGGGCATAGTAATCATCTGGGTGCAATTTGATTCTTCTACCAGGCACACAAAATGACCGAGGAACCCAAGTGGGAGTCAATCTTAATATTCCTTCTCCTTGTTCGAGCGCTTTTTTTGCTAAACTCATTTTTATAATTGGTTAACGGGTTATTGAGTAATTATATGTTAAAAATAGGGTACTACCCCCCATTTTAATCTCTTATTTAAAATCGTTTACATCCTTTCCTGTAATTGCCTCCAAGGTCAACTCATAAGACTTATATTCTCCAGGCTGCAACATGATCAATGTTTGATTTTTCCTTGCTTCAGCTTGCCCAATTGGCGGATTGGTTGCTGGTTCCAAAGCTGTTACATATTCATTTTCGCCCCAATGTTGCCAATGGATTAACCATGGCAGTTGTTTCTTTGAAAATGATATTTTCAAACCTAGTTGGAGCTCATCGTTTGCATAACCACAAAGCACTTGGTCTGCATCTACGCTAGAAGGTTTAATAAATGCCACATCTTCTCCAAAGCCATCATGCTCCTTTAAAGGCGGAGCACATTTGGTAAATTGATGCTTTTTATTAAAATCAGTATTATTTATATCGTTTGCTTTTGGAATTATATCTCCTTGCCAAACGATCCTTGTTCCATCATCTATCAAGGGCCAACCGCAATTTATATGGTATAATACCATATGAGGCGCCGGAGTATTTCCTCTATTTTGCACCGTATCACTGATTCGAATCGCGGAAGAACCCAATTCTCCCGAGATAGTTCTGGTCAATTCCAAACTAGGACCAAAAGTGCTGGTTTCTGTGATTTTCCCTACTATCTCAAAGGAAAGGTCATTCCTATATAAATCAGGCTGTTTGATAGATATTAACTCCGCAGGGATATTACTAAAGTTTCCATGTAATCCTCTTTCACCGCTTTCATCCGAATTGGGAGGTCCAGCATTGGACAGACCACAAGTTGTTAATAATCCTCCTCCAAAAGTCCGAAGCCAATCAATTCCCTTATTGGAAAAGGGTTGCGCTGAAACATGCCCCAAATGACTAATCCAAGCCAGACTACTCTCATTAAAAAAGCAGTCCAGAATATCCATTCCCCGGTCCAAGATTACTTTATATCGAAGTCCGGAACCTGTATTAATCCATGCGATTCTCACTCCTCTTCCAGAGCCATTGTCCAATACAGAAGTTTCAATTCCTCCAAGTTGCTGAGAATTAGAAATTTTCCGCTTCCAGTTATCTATTTGAGCTATTTCGGGTGAGTTCATAGGATTATTTGACACCTTAATTTCTATTTCAAAGGCCTGTTTTCCATCCTGTAGTGTCAGGTTTTAAAAGTTAATCCTATCTATCTGGTATACCAAGAAGGGATTGATCAATGGTCAAATACTTAGTTAAAAAAAGGCACCGACCGGATGCTGTAATTCCAATCGGTGCATTTAACATTTACAATTAATCTATTCCCAACCCAATTAATTCATTTTTATCATCAAATCTTTGTACTGGACTTTCATAGGTGGCCCGACATGAACCTGTACTCCCAAGTATCCTTTCGCAGAAAAATTGGCAGGATCCTCATCATGTACTTCACTCATTAGCACACCATTGACATAGTGTTTCAAAACATTGCCTTGAGCAACAATATGAATGTCATTCCAGTCATTCGCTTTGATTTTGGTCTTTAACTCATCTCTATCTCCAATTTCCTCAATCACATTCAACCCTTTCCAAGCATTCCTTTCTACATAATCCCTCAGATTTCCAGTTGGATTTTCTTGTGGAGTAATCTTGGTCTTTTGTCCACGATATGCCAAAGTGGTTCTTTTTCTCTCTTCATAATTCTGACCTGTGTAATTGATCCTTCCATCGATATCGGCTTGGTAACCTTTCAATGCAAAAGGAACATCAGGAACCATATCACTTCTATAGTTAATTCCTGAATTACCTGTTTCAGAAATTTTAAATTTAGCTTTCAACTCAAAATCTCCAGGCTGACCATCTTTCCAAATCAAAAATGTATTGGCCTTCAGTAAGGTTTCAGGAGTAATCACCCCCGTAATGGCCCCGTCTTCCACCTTCCAGTAAGTTGGGTCGCCTTCCCATCCAGTTAAGGTTTTTCCATCAAAAATTGATTTAAACTCACTTTGGGACTCAGAAGAGATTGGCTCTGTTTTATCTGCAGGAATCATACTCAACAGTAACCCTAAGGTCACTACTGATAATATTCCGATCATTAGATAATGTATCTTTTTCATGATTAATCAGTATTTGATGCGGTTTCAGATCCTTTAAAGACTTCGTGATCAGGATTACCTCCAGAGATCAAATAAGCCATCAGATCCTTCAATTCCTCCTCATTTAATCTATTGATCATACCAGGAAGCATAATAGATACTTCAGAAAGTTTAGTCTCTACCACACTGGATTTAGGTACAGTTCGAATGGTTTCAGGAGCAAATGGATTTTGAGAAACATAGTAATTGCTCTCGTCTTCATTTGTCACCCTTCCTACTACAGAGTTCCCATCATTCAATACTAACACAGTGGCTGCATATTGATCGGAAATCACATCACTTGGATTAATGGTGGAGTTCAAAATATCCTTAGGAGAGAATCGTGTACCTAGCTGGGTAAGGTCTGGACCAATAATACCTCCTTCTCCCTGCATGGTATGACAAGATTGACATAGGGTAGCAGCGTACATTGCTTTCCCTCTGACATAATCTCTTCCGGACAGATTCTCCACCAAAGGTTCTGCTTCCTCCAATGTCCATCTTCTACCCGGTCCTTCTGGTTGAACATCAGACTGAACAATGTCATTTCCATTTCCAGTCAATAAAGCAGCACCAGACATTTCATCATATTTCGCTTTTTCGGAAGATGCAACATGAGTAAGTGCCATTTTTCTAGCTCGATCTATGAAACCAACATAGCTTCTACCACCTTTGTAGTTAAAGGCATTTCTGATCCATGTAAAATATTTATCCCGTAATTCCGGAGTCCAGCCTTTTTCAGCACCTCCTAGTACAACTGCCAAATACGTTTGCTGAGCAGGAGGCACATTGGCAAGCATATTGGCGATGTCCATACCGTATTGAGGATTTCTCATGATCAAATCAGAAGAAGAAGTTAATGTCTTCTGGAAATTTTCATCATCCTTTGCGGTTTCTAAAATCGCCAAGGTTTTACTTACAGCATCCTCAGCACCGGTATAGGTCAAAAGTTTTGCAAGTTCCCGATCCAAATTATTATTTCCTGATGGATAGTGAGGATCTAAATAAGCAATCACTTTAGGGAAAGATGCTTTTGCAGAATTTTCAAATCTGAAAAGTGTCAGTTCAATCGCTCTTAACAAATTCTGCTTTCCAGTTTCCGATAAATCAGAATAATTAATACTGGTAAGTTTATCCAATAAAGGCGTAGCTACACTTGGACTACCATGTCTCGCCAAAGCGATGGCAGCTTGAATAGCGATATTTGGATTTTCCTCAGCAAATACCATGGATTGCCATTCTGAAACTGGTTGATGTTCCACTGCGATTCTAGCTGCATATTGAATGAAGCGATCTTCATGTGCCAAATAAGGCCAAGCCTCATCAACAGCTCCAGCTTTTGGACCACCAGCATGATAAGTTTCTAATTTTCTTCGGATTTCGTGCTCTTCAGTTAAGGTCTGCTTGGTGGAAGTACCAGGTGCTTCGTCTCCATCATAATACACTCTATATAAATCAGACTCTAATCTTCTACCTCCTGTCAAAAAGTACATTGCACCATCTGGGCCAAATTCTCCATCCGTAAGAGGAAGAGGAGATCCAGAAATAAATTCCTCACCACTTGCAGCATAGGAAGCTCCTTCAGGGGTAAGCGTTGTGGCATAAATAATTCCAAAACTCCAATCAAAAGTATATAATGCTTTTTTGTATTTATCAGGAAAATTGGAATTGGTACCAAACATGACGTTGGTTGGAGATCCTTGTCCAATATTCAAAGCAGCAGGTAAATTATCCGGATAGTTTGGAGACCATTTTTGGTTTCCAGTTCTCCATCCAAACTCTGCTCCACTAGGAACATAACAAATTCTGGTAGGTCTATACCAAGGCATCCCAAAATCCCATTCCATATCAGAATCATAAGTAAACAAATCCCCATTTTCGTTAAAAGCAATGTCAAACTCATTTCTGAATCCGGCTGCAATCAACTCCCAAGTTTTACCTTCTGGATCTGTTTTAGCGATCCATCCTCCTGGAGCCATTCTATCATTGGCATGACCTCTTGGATCTTTGATTTCTGGAAATAAATTATCTCTATCCCAAGCTTTCGGCAAGCGGTATGAGTCCATTTCAGGGACATCCACATGGTTACCTGCTGAGATGTAAATAGACTGTCCATCAGGAGACAAAATCATACTATGAGGACCATGCTCTCCGGGTGATCCTTCCATTAGTTTAATTAAAGTAACTGTTTCATAGCGGTCATCTCCATCTAGGTCTTGAATTCTATACATACCTGTAGTTCTTTCGAATTCATCATTACCTCTGTGATTTACCATCACATAGACAGAGTTAAAGGCGTATAGCAAACCTTGAGCATACCCCATTCCCAGTTTTTGATCCGTTTGATCTCCGACTACCAATTTTTCAATTTTAGGAGCAAGAGAGTCTGAACCCACAGCTGGGATTTCTAACCGGTATAGCGCTCCATATTGATCCGCAGTAATCATTCTACCTTTGTCATCAAAGGTCATTGCTACCCAAGAACCTTGATCATTTTCTCCGGGGCTATAAATATGTTCCGCTACAAACCCTGCTGGTAACTTTAATTTTGCAACCTTTGGGTGAACGGGCTTTTTTCTTCTTTTTTCGCACAGGATATTGCCCCAAAAACAATCAGGGAAAAGATCAAAATGCGAACGACATGTTTTTTGTGATTCATAGGATATTAGGGAATATTATTGTCTTTCATTTATCGTATTTAAGTAACAATGAACACAATTCCAGAATAATTTGCACGAATTAATACAAGAGCGGTTTTATTTTGGATTTCACCCTGTGCAACGCAGAAAATTCTACTTTACACAGGGTGATTTCCTATAAATATTTCTTAGAAATAAGGACTCAAGTCGGATTCTGCAGCTGGATAAGCATAGAACTTACTCAAATTAGTAAATGCATTTGATCTTGGTACAGCTCCTTCAATTGGTGGATAGTAATAGTCTAGAGGATTTGCTATGATCCTTTGTCCATAAGGTCTAATAATCTCTTCTATTCTATCTGTACGCTGGATATCAAACCATCTTTTGTTTTCAAAAGCTAATTCCACTCTTCTTTCTTTAAAGATAGCTTCTCGCATTTCAGCTTGACCGGAAGCAGTACTTGGATCTAATCCAGCTCTATCTCTGACTTGATCAAGGTAAACTTTTGCTTCTCCTGGCTTGCCTTGTTCATTGAGAATTTCAGCCATAAACAAAAGGACCTCGGCATAGCGATACACTACCCAGTTGGTACCCGTATTATTATGCTGTGAATGCTGCTTCGCGTGCTTTTTGATATAAGGATAGGTTTTATCATCTCTAAAACTTCCAGATAAAAACACATAACCAATAGATGCATCTTCTCTCAAGTCTCCCTCTTCGTAGGCAGCAATGATATCCGGAGTAGGAATATTGTTTCCCTCACCGTCGATATTCTGAGGATTGCTGGTTCCCATGATCGGTTGCAATTCTGCCGCACTAATTGGCCGTGGCATAAACTGGTAAATAAAGTTACCATTCAATCCAGCAGCACCTTCTAAGAACTGAACCTCAAAAACGGATTCAGCATTGTTTTTATTAGATGCATTTCCAGGGAATGCCATTGCATAATCTGCCATCAGGGTGTATTCACCACTTGTAACGACAGGGGTCAACACTTGCTCTGCTTCAGACCATTTCTTTTGGTTGATATACACATTGGCCAATAAAGTTCTAGCAGCTCCTTCTGTCGCTCTTCCTGGCTCTTGCGCAGATTTCTTAGGCAACAATGTAACCGCCGTCTGTAAGTCCTGCTCAATCTGAGCATAAATTGCTGATTCAGGAGATAAGTCCAAAGCAGCTTCCTCTCTGGTAGCTACTGGAGTGAGGTGTAACGGAACACTTCCAAAATACCTGGCCAATTCAAAGTAGGCATATGCTCTTAAAAACAGCGCTTGTCCTTTCACATTGTCTTTAGCAGCTTGGTCAAATTCGACTTCATCTATTACAGCAAGAATTTGGTTGGTTCTGGCAATAATTAGATAATCCTGTCTCCATTGGTTCAAAACATGGGTATTTGCAGAAGTCCCATTGGATTCAGGGATAGAGAAATCCGCAATATCTTCTTGGTTATCTGTTGCTCCGAACAACACATTTCTAGCGTAGTAGGTGTTATCAGAGTGCATTTCTCCTAACAACCAAGCTCTATCATTAATGATTGTTCTCAGGGGAACATATGCAGCATTTACAGCTTGCTCAAAATCACTTTGGTTTTTGAAAAAGGTAGCCGAACTCAATTGAGTTTCAGGCACTACCGTTAGAAAATCTTCACAGCCAGTCAATAAAATACATGCTACTGCAAAGCCTATTATATGTTTTTTCATTTTTTCTACAGTTTGATTTTTACTAATGAGATGAGGTCAATCAAAAGGTGATGTTTACACCAAATGTGATTGTACGTGGAACCGGATAACCCGCCAAATCAACTCCTGGACTTAGGTTTCCTCCATCTCCTTGACCATTGTTCTGCATACTAACCTCTGGGTTAGACCCTCCCCAATACTTGGTAAAAACCCACATATTTTGTCCGGAAGCATACAAACGTGCCGCCTTAATTGACTTAGGTAGATTTGTGAAGTTATACCCTACTGTGATGTTTCTAATAGTAAAGTAAGAAGCATCCCACACGAAATTACTGTTTGGCCAGTCTCTCTCAATTCCGGTTACGTTACCACCACCCACGGTAGTTCCAAAGATTCCTTCACCTGGATTTTCTGGAGATCTGAAACGATCAGCCACTTTCGCAACCATGTTGAACACCCCATCCAAATTGGCTGTAGAATAAAGGTGTCTCATATACAACTGATTACCTTGAGAACCAGAAGCTACAATGCTAGCATCCCAATTTTTCCATTTGAAATTGTTGGTGAAACCATACACAAAATCAGGAAAAGGATTACCGATGATAGTTCGATCATCGTTATCACCTCCAAACGTAATTACACCATCTCCATTGATATCTTCCAGTTTAATACTTCCTACTGTAGATCTTCCTGGAATCACTGGGGAATTTGCCAAATCTTCAGCATTTGCATAATTACCTAGTTTATTTAATCCATAAAACTGGCCAAAAGGCTGTCCAACTTGGGTAATGTGTGCAAACCCATATACTCGGTCAATTCCATCTGCTAACTCCAATACTTCATTTCTATTAATGGATAAGTTCGCATTGACAGACCATCTGAACGTTCCAGGAGCAATAACTGCGTTGACAGTAAACTCATGACCCCAGAACTTGATCTCACCAATATTATCGTTGAAGTTTGTAAATCCAGATTCTTGAGGCACCTGAACCGCATACAATAAATTAGTAGTGTTCTTGGTGTAATAATCATAACCAAAGGTCACTCGATCATCCCATAAACCAAGGTCAAATCCTAAGTCGAACTGTGAGGTAGTTTCCCACCCTAAGTTGGTATTGCTAAGCGAAGTAACCGCAGCACCAGGCACCACATTACCGTCAAATGTCGCATTAATAGTATTATTCACTAATGCATATTGGGTGTAGTTACCGATATTATTGTTTCCAGTCACACCATAACTTGCTCTCAATTTCAAGAAAGAGACAGATGAACTAGTGTTTAAAAACTCTTCGTCAGAAATCACCCAACCTACCGAAGTAGATGGGAATACACCCCAACGGTTATCGGCACCGAATCTTGAAGAACCATCACCTCTTACTGCTGCAGTAAACAGGTACTTTCCTTTAAAATTATAGGTCAATCTTGAGAAAATGGAAGTCAGGGTCCATTCATTCACATCGGAAATTGTTCCACCTCTGTTGATATTGATCGCACCTTGGATCGTTGGTAGTCGATCATCAGCATAGGTATCAGCTTGTACTCTGGTTCGATCTCTTCTAAACTGTTGGTTAGAAAAACCTGCCAAAACCTCAAAATTATGATCTCCGATATTATTGGTATAGGTCGCAATATTTTCATTCAACCATGAAAAATCACGGAAATTATCTCTGATAGAGACTGCCACCGTCGGAATAGCAACGTTAATTCTATTCGTCGCAGTGGAAGGATTAAAGAAGAAATAATTTGAATTTCTGATTTCAGTATTAAAGGTTGACTTTAAGGAAAGTCCTTTAATCGGTCTCCATTCTGCATAGGTATTAGCCAAGATATTTACCCTCTTGGTTTGGTTGGTAATTTCATCTGCTGATCTTAACCAGTTAGGATAAGCAAAGATATTACCTGTCTCTGCTGGGAATCTATTAAAGAAGGTAAGATCTCCATTCTCATCATAAATGTCCATCACTGGCCAAGTATGCAAAGCGTTAAACAAAATACCAGTACCTCTGGAACCATCTGTTTGAGGAGTATTATCAACAATATAGCTTGGAGCCACATTCAACCCGATAGATACCTTATCTGAAACCGTGTAATCAGTATTCATTCTGATAGAATATCTTTCATAATCGGTATTTCTAACCACTCCTTTTTGATCAAACACACCCGCAACAATCGCCGTATTTACCTTCTCTTTATTAGAGGTGATGGTTAAATTGTAATTAGTAATTGGGGCAGTTTCCAACATGGCTCCATACCAATCATTAGTTTTACCTCTGAAATCAGATGGGTTTTGGAAAATAGCCGGAACAGGCTGTCCTGCATCTTCGTAATATTCTTTTTTGAACTGGGCAAATTCCTCAGCATTTAACATTTCTAATCTTCCTTGCTCAGGAACTTTCTGGAAACCAGTATAGACATTTAGGTTTACATTGGTTTGCCCTACTTTTCCTCTTTTAGTGGTAATCAAAACCACACCATTGGCTGCTCTAGACCCATATAAAGAGGTAGAAGCCGCATCTTTCAATATGGTAATATCTTGGATTTCATCCGGGTTCAGGGTGTTAATATCACCTGTAATAGGAAATCCATCCACTACGTATAATGGATCACTACCTCCTGACACGGAAAGCTGACCACGAATTCTTACGTTCATCCCTTGGCCAGGCTTACCAGTAGTCTGGTTGATCTGAACCCCTGCTAGTTTACCTTGTAATTTCTGTGCCGTAGTAGTAACAGGCATATCTTTCAATTCATCTTCACTGATAGATTGAATAGCTCCTGTCACTTCCTTTTTAATTTGGCTACCATACCCCACTACAACTACTTCGGATAAATCCGACATAGAAGTGTTAATCGTAACGTCGTAATTTGTCTGTCCCGATTGGACTGCCACCTCGGTAGGCGTATATCCAATAAAACTAATCACCAAAATACTTCCTGGGGCTGCTTGAATAGAAAAAACACCGTCAATATCAGTTACGGTACCTGTCTGGGTACCTTTGATCATTACGGTGGCTCCCGGTACAACTTCTCCTGTTTCATCTTTCACAGTACCGGTCACATTCGTAGCCTGAGAAAAGGCCGAAATGCTGGTTGAAAGAATAATAAAAAGAAGCAGTAAAAATCGCTTCTTTATTAATAAATAATTGTTCTTCATAGATCTTGGGGTTTATGTTAACAAGCGGTAATTTCTACTAATTAACTTCTATTAACACCCAAACCTATCCTGTCGCATCCTGATTAAAATAAATTTTTATAATAAAAAATAAGCAGGATAGTACAGGATAGAAATATGATAAAAACAATTTTATTTTTATTTATATGGTAAGATTAAATATTCATTAATAAAGTAAACTTATCAATGAAAAAATTATAATAGACAATAAATAAAAAGATCTAAAAATTTTGCAACCTTTTGTTTTTCAGCACTTAAGTTTTATTTTTTTAAATTTTAATCCACTTAATAAATTAAATCCAAACAAATTATCCCACTTCTAAACCTAACAAAGACTGGTTTGAACCTTTTATAAAATAAAAATACCTTATATAACATTTTTTAAAATCTTTCAATACAGTATAGAACAGGATAGCATACCATATATACCATATTAAATTGTTTTGCATGTTACAATATTGACAAAACCCAAAATACATGGCAACAACAAATAAATCATTTAACATGTCAGCTTTTTATGGGATGATAAAAGGCTGCCCGCTTTGGAAAACGAAGTTGACCTATTAATCTATAGATCCAATATCGGTGCCGATCTCCGCATCACCAACTACGGTGGCGGCAATACCAGTTGCAAAACTTTTGAAAAGATCCCTGACCAAGGAGTCCGTGGAAATCATGTGGGTCAAAGGATCCGGAGGATATCGGAACCCTCACCAAGGCCGGACTGGCGGGTCTATATGTTGACAAACTCCGGGCACTGCAGGAATCTACAGAGGTATCGAGTTTAGCGAGGTGAGCCTTTTCAACCACTGTATCTACGACCTGGACTCTAAAGCTCCTTCCATCGACACTCCTTTGCATGCTTTTACCTTTCAAACATTGACCACCTTCATCCTGATGCAGCCATTAGCATTGCCGCTTCAAGGAAGGCGAGAAGATCACGCAGGAACTCTGGAACGGACAGATCGCCTGGGTACCTTGGCAGAAGCCGGGATTCGATCTGGGACTCCAGTTGCAACGAACTTTGGCGGACAATCCCGGGATTCGAGGAATCATGCTCGGTGGACATGGGCTCTTCACCTGGGGAGATACGTCTTTTGAATGTTATATCAACAGTCTGGAAGTCATCGAAACCGCTTCAGCTTACCTGGAGGCCAATTACGGTAAAAACAGACGGTATTCGGTGGACAGAAAGTCACATCGCTTCCTGCCGAGCAGCGCGCCTCTTCACAGGCTGCTTATATTGGCTCCCGTGCTGCGGGGGCTGGCTTCCTCCGAAAAAAGAAAATGGTCGGTACCTTCTCGAACACCGAGGTGGTATTGCGGTTCATCAATTCCAACGACCTGAACAAACTTGCACCCATGGGCACCTCCTGTCCGGATCACTTCCTTCGTACCAAAGATATCCCCTTTGGTGCTGGACATCCCAGCAGAGGTGGATCTTTCCGATCCCGCTTCACTGAAGGCTGAACTGGAAGTGGAATTCCAGAAGTACCCGGGAGATGTATGCCGATTACTATGAAAAACACAAGCACCCCAATTCCCTGCCATGCGTGACCCCAATCCGGTCATCATCCTGTGGCCGGGTGTAGGTCTTTTCTCCTTTGCCAAGGACAAGCAGACTTCCAGGGTAGCTTCGAATTCTATATCAACGCCATCAACGTAATGAGAGGGGCAGAGGCCGTATCCTCTTATGTTTCCCTTCCCCTTCAGGAAGCTTTCAATATTGAATACTGGCTGCTTGAAGAGGCCAAGCTTCAGCGCATGCCAAAGGAAAAACCGCTTTCCAGAAGGATCGCACTGATCACAGGGAGTGCAGGGGGAATCGGCAAAGGCATTGCCGAACGATATTTACAGGAAGGTGCCTGTGTGGTGGTCACCGACATCAATGCGGAAAGACTTGCACAGACCGAAACGGAAATGCAGAAAAAATACGGAAAGGATGTTTTCCTGGGCGTTACCCTGGATGTCACCGATACCGAAAGCCTCAAAAAAGCCATGCAGGAAATTTGCCTGAAGTTCGGCGGACTGGACATCATCGTCAACAATGCGGGGATCTCCATCTCCCGCTGGTAGAACATACCGAAAACCGACTGGAACAAACTGCTGGACATCCTGGTCAGGGACAGTTTGAAGTGTCCCAGCAGGGGAGTCAAGATCCTCAAGCAACAGGGACTCGGTGGGGACATCGTCAATATCGTCAGCAAGAATGCTTTGGTGGCTGGGCCTAAAAACGTGGCTTATGGCACCGCAAAGGCAGCACAGCTGCACATGTCAGATTGATGGCTGCCGAACTCGGAGAGGACAAGATCCGCGTCAATGTGGTCAACCCGGATGCAGTCATCGAAAACTCCAACATCTGGGAAGGTGGATGGGCCGAAAACCGGGCGAAGGCCTATGGAATTGAAGTGAAGGACCTTCCTGCTTATTATGCCAACAGAACCTTACTCAAAGAAGCCGTGAAAACTTCTGACATCGCTGATGCGGCTTTCGCATTCGTTTTCCGGAGATGCTCAATAAATCAACCCGAGCTTATGATCAACGTGGACGGTGGACTGGCTCCGGCTTTCCCTAGATAAATTAAATAGACCCCACTATGAACATCAAAAAAGAGGCTGTCTCAAAAGTAGATTATTTGCCAGCCTGAGCGGAGTCGAAGGCTTAATTGAGGAAATAAAAGCACATTTCGACTTCGCTCAATGTGACAAAAAGTATTTATGAGACAGCCTCTATTTTATTGCTCTATTAAATCTTGATCTTTTATTTCATAGAAGAAAATGGTAGTGTGGTAAAGAAGGTAGCATCTACTTTCTCTACGATTTTTCCATTTGCTTCAGAAGCATCTCTAGCAGCAACCCAATCTGGGTCTTTTAGAAAATTCTGAAATGCAGCTTCAAATTTAGCTTTATCTTCATGACCTAATAAATATACTAGTTTGGGCTGGCCTCCTCTTTTTCGGAAGTAATCCAATATGGATAATTCTTTAAGCCTTGACGTGCAAAAAGGTCTTGGGTATGGTCTTTAAATCGTGCGATAAGGTTATCAATTTTCCCATCTAAACAGGTATAAACCCTTAATTGGAACACACCACTTTTACTTGGCATAGGCATTTCATTTAAGCCTGGTGCTAAAGTCATAAAGGTTTGATCTATTTTGGAAACCAAAGCCCCATCCACAATAGACTCTTGGTAAGCCTTTTTCCATTCTGGGTCATTCAAAAACTGATTCCACATTCTATCTCTCGCTTCCTCATCCGGATAACCCAAGATATAAGTCAATGAATTATCATTATTTTCTACTGGCACAAAATACGCCACATTTTCCATCCCACTCTTTTCAAATAAAGCTACTGTATGATCCTGAAATCTTTTGATCAATTCAGGCAACTTCCCAGGATTAGCGTAGTATTTCCTGATTTCAAAATAATTAGACTTCAAATTTGCTGCTTGCTGGCTAAAAGCACTCAAACTGAAAAGCACTCCTAAAAGTGTCAATAATGATATTTTTTTCATGGGTTCATTGGTAAGAAAGTAAAAGATAAGGGATTATTTTTTCCAGGCTTTAATCAAACCAGGGATCATCACCAAAGTAATAATCATAAGACCAAATGATTCTCTGGATTCTTCCATGAAATCATTTTTCATACTGAGATTGTGCTGCTCTACCTCTTGAGAAACCCAATCTCCTACATGGCCTTGCCAATAATACGCTGCACCGATCAGACAGGCAGCTACTACCACTGTCAAAGGTATTTTAGGGAATATCCCCTAAAACCCAATAAACAGAAAATAATGGCTACCCCATAAATACTTACCCAAATTTCAGGGTCTGGGTCATTGAATTGCCAAAAGGCAAATAAGGCGAAAAGGACTACCCAAAGTCCATAATACACTTTATTAAAAGTCATGATTAAATGGTTTTTGATCAAATCTACTGAAAACGATGAATTTTATTTAATTTAATCCTGTGAACGGTTTAGAAATAAGTAAACAAGCATATACCTCCCATAAATACTTATTTATGAAATTGATTTTTAAGAGACTTTCTATACTTCTATTACTATTAATAAACTCAGGATTGATTCTCGCTCAAGATCAAGACTCAACTTCGATTAACTATCCTGATACCATCCAAAAACCAGTGTTATTTTTTAATGACACCATATTCTTCATTGCCAATAAAATAGGTCCGTTCTCTCCTTCTGAACGAGCCCAAAATTTTAGCAACAAACTAGATCTTCTTCTAGAAACAGAGGCGTTTGACACTACTCTTTTGAGTACCACTCAAGATGATATTGCCATCGAAATTTGGCATGGCGAAATGATTTTAGGAAGTGTCACAAAAGAAGATGCTTCCTATTTTGAAAAAGACCAACGTGTGCTGGCTCAGGAATATCTGGAGGCGATCAAAGAATCTTACAGGAGAAATCATGAGGATCGTTCCTTGATACAGATTATCACCAGAACAGGAATGCTTATCGGGGTGATTTTAGTGGTAGTCTTATTGGTGTATTTAATCAATAAAGGCATAAACAGAACCATTGATTTTATTCTTTCCAAATGGCATAAATATTTCAAAGGAATCAAAATCAAAGACTTTGAATTACTCTCTGCAGAGCGTGAAGAAAGCCTACTGAAATCATTGATGAGGATCTTCAAAATTATCCTCATCATCATTTTGCTGTACCTTACTCTCCCTATTATATTCAGTATTTTCCCTTCTACTAAAAATCTTGCGGGAATCTTATTGGGTTACATCACCAACCCTTTAAAATCCATCATTAACTCTTTCTTACAATATATTCCCTACATGTTTATGATCATCGTGGTGGTGGTCATTACTTATTACATAGGGCAATTTGTGAATTTTATATCAGGGGAAATTGGGAGAGGTAACCTAAGCATTCCTGGTTTTTATCCAGAATGGGCAAAGCCTACTTTTAATTTGGTTAAAACCATTATTTATGCCTTCGCATTCATTGTGATTTTCCCTTATTTACCTGGTTCAGATTCTCCTGCCTTCCAAGGAGTCAGTGTGTTTTTAGGCTTATTAATCTCCCTAGGTTCTTCTTCCGCCATCAGTAATATTATTGCTGGCCTGGTTATCATTTACATGAGGGCATTTAAAATTGGAGATCGTGTAAAAATCGGAGATACAACTGGGGATGTCATAGAAAAAACAATGCTGGTTACCCGTCTTCGAACCATAAAAAATGAAGAAGTCACCATCCCAAATTCTGCTATTTTAAATGGAAATACTATCAATTATACGGTAGAAGAAAATAGTTCTGGATTAATTTTACATAGTACCGTAACTATTGGATATGATGTGCCCTGGCGCAAAGTTCATGAGCTCTTGATCGGTGCCGCATTAAAAGTGGATACAATTATCAAAGAGCCTAAACCTTTTGTTTTGCAAACAAGTTTGGATGATTTTTATGTGAGTTATCAGATCAATGCTTACACGATTGAAACCAAAAAAGCAGCCAAAAGTTACTCTGATTTACATGCCAGTATTCAGGATGCCTTCACAGAAGCAGGCGTAGAAATCATGTCTCCACATTACCGGGCAAACAGAGAAGGAAATGACTTGACAATTCCTCCAAAATATATTCCTGAGGAAACTCCGCCAGCAGCACCTACTACTCCTGCCCCTTCTAACCCTGAGAACATGGAAATCAAACCCTCAGATGCGGGCGAAGAACCAGAAGACTCAACCTATCGCTAATTCCTTTTTATGGTAAACGTTTGCCAAGCTAAAACTGAAGCTGATCTCCAAGGGATTTTAGACCTTCAAGAAGAAAACCTAATCCAAAATATCTCAGAATCAGAGAAGAATGAACAGGGCTTTGTAAGGGTACAACACAATTTAGAATTGTTGGGATTATTAAATTCTATCGAACCTCATATCATCGCAAAAGATGGAGATCATGTGGCTGCCTATTTTCTTGCGATGACCAAAATATCCAGGAATGATGTCCCTATGTTAGTGCCCATGTTTGAGCAATTTGATGAACTTTATTACCTAGGTAAAAAAGTAAGTGAGTACAATTATATGGCTGTAGGACAGGTTTGTGTTGGTAAGAAATACCGAGGACAGGGATTGTTCTTTAATGGTTATGAAGCCTATCGAAAAGCCTTTGAAAAAGAATATGATTTTGCGATCACAGAAATTTCTATTTCAAATGCAAGATCTTTAAAAGCACATCAAAAAGTGGGGTTTGAAGTGATTCACACCTTCAAAGACGAGTATGAAACATGGGCCATTGTAGTTTGGGATTGGAGTAAAAATTAACGCTATATTAATCTCACTCTCAACAACTCTCCATCAGCCGTGATGTATAGGTAATCTTCATTGGTATCAAAAGTACAGTTAGAGGTGGCTCTTCCTGTTTTAATCGTCCCCAAGTGTTCTCCATTGGGACTGATGATCAAAATTCCCCCAGGTCCGCTTGCAAACAAGTTCCCACTACTATGCACAGCCATTCCATCTGGAAGCCCAGGATTGGCCTCTCCAACCAGATCACTCACATCCAAAATCATTTCCCCTGAACTTACATTTTGATTCTCATCCAAATTAAAAGCATAATATCTTGCTTTAAGGGGGTCTGATTGGGCCACGTATAAGTTTTTTATCAGGACTTAATCCGATACCATTTGGACGGGAAAGTGAGTCTATCTGTAGGGTTAAATTCCCCATAAAATCAAGCTGATAAACACCCTGAAATTCCAGCTCCTTGGTATCCCATTCATCCAATCCATAAGGTGGGTCAGTGAAAAACAAATTTCCGTTTTCACTCTTCACCAAATCATTGGGGCTATTAAACTTCTTTCCCTGGTAGGTATCTGCCAACACCTCAAAAACTGGGCTGGGCTCTGATATATCACTCACCATTTTGGCAACCTGTCTGGCCCCATGTTGGCATAGCATCAACTTCCCGTCTTCATCCAAAATCAGCCCATTGGCTCCTGGTTCTCTTTTATTTGTCTCACTTCCAAAATATCCAGATGGCTCCAAATATACCTGTAAGCTATCTGATTCTGACCATTTCCAAATCTTGTTTTCTGGAACATCTGTAAATATCAATGCCTGCTGATCCTCTAGCCATAAAGGTCCTTCAGACCAATCAAAACCCGATGCAATTACCTCAATCTTAGAATCAAGAGGGATTAACATATCCATACTCCCACTTAATCTTTCAATGGAACCCGTTGTTTCAAAATTTGAAACCTTAGCATCCCCTGCCTCGGAGTCCGCCTTCTTTTCTGGCGAATTGCAAGACAACACAAGTAAGGAGAGAAAAATAATAGGCAGAGGCTTATTCATGGCTCGATTGATAAAGTTCTAATCTCCAATTTATTAAATCCTTTTGAATTGTCATTACAAGAGTTTCCAAGGAAGTAATATGAAAATCAACTACAAACCAGTCGATCTGGACTCTGCGCCTCTTTCCTGAATCAATTTTTTTCGAACATCCATTTTGCGATAAAGCCCAATAGGGTCTGCGGCACCTCCTAATTGAATTCTAGCCTCTTTTACCAAAGGACGAACATCTCTTTGAAATGCTTCTTGGAGACACTCCTGCGCACCTACTACATCGCCTTCCATCTGGAAAGCAGTCAATTTCTTTCTATTGACCAATAAAGCTTTGGTAAAACTAATGCTAATCATTTCAAGGGCCTGCATCAAATCTTCCAAGGGATCCTTGGTATTATGGCTTGCATCAATCATCCAAGAAATACTTTCCCATGCTTGGGCTCCATCTTCAGAACCCGTAATCAGTTCGCAAAAAATCAGGAACAACTGATATGGCTTAATACTACCAGTAGTTAGGTCATCATCTCCATACTTACTATCGTTGAAATGGAAACCTGCTAACATATCCTGGTACATCAATGTAGCCACAATTTGTTCAATATTGGTATTGGGTAAATGGTGTCCTAAATCCACCAATACTTTTGCCCGATCTCCCACAGATTTACATAGCAAAGAGGAGGTACCCCAATCAGGAATAATAGTATGATAAAAGTTAGGCTCATACGGTTTGTATTCCACTAACAACTTCCAATCTTCTGGCATATTCTGGTAGATTTCAGACAAGGATTCTTGCGTCCATTGCAATGATTTTCTCAAGCTTGCCTGCCCAGGAAAATTACTTCCATCTGCCAACCAAACAGTCAACCCTTTACTACCTAACTTCTTACCAATTTCAATCACTTCCACATTATGCGCAACAGCTTGGTCTCTCACTGATTTTTTGGCATTCCCGAGTGACCCTAGCTTGTAACTCTCTGCCTGCCCATAATCTTGAAAAGTGTTACTATTCATGGCATCAAAGCTGATCCCTAATGATTCTGCTTTCGATTGAATAGCCGAATAGTCCCTTGGGATATCCCAAGGGATATGCAAAGAAACACTATCTGTTTTTTTTGTCAGAGCCTTCAACAAACCAATATCCTCGAGTTTTTCTTCCAAATCTCTAGGCTCTCCTCCTATTCCAAAGCGCCCAAACCGGGTTCCTCCAGCTCCTAAAGCCCAACTAGGGACAGCAATTTGAAAAGCTTTGATTCTTTCAACCAACCCATTGACATCATTCCCCTCTTTTGATAAGTGATTGGCCAAAAACCTAAACTCTTCCTGATGGCTGGAAAGTACTGATAGATTATATTCTTGTAATTGTTCTAAACTTAATTTCATAACTCTTTAGGTTGATCCTCCTTCTTTTTATTGATCCAAAAAGGTGCTGTTCCAAACCAAAGGAACATCCCAATGGTCATGTAAAGATGGCTGGAATCAAGGGAGATCATTGATTTAAAGTACATCAAAGGCGGCACTATGGTCAGCAAAAGGGCTAGGTAGGATGCTATTTTAAGTAAGGTTTTCATGCAAATTTCGTTCGAAGTGCTGGAAACTGGATTTTGGAAAATGTTACAAATAAGGTTACGGCTATAAACCATCCAGGAAGCCCCAAAAGAAAATTTCCAGTCCATAGAAGTAATTCAAAAGCCAGCAAATAATGAGTGTGATAAGCCAAGCAGCTAAGGCTGGCCATGTAAATGCCTTTTTGTTATGCAGTGCTTGTTCTGGCTGAAAACCCATTTTTTCAGCGAAGTAAAAATCTGCAAAGATGACGGCTCCCATAGGCATCAACACCAAACCATACAAAGCCACAAAATCCAACAATTTCATCACCAAAGCAGGGAAGCAAGCTGCCAGACTGGTGTACTACCCCTACAATCGCGGTGATTTTCCATGTTTTGGTTTTTGGAAAAATCCCTTGCAAAGCCAATCCCGCTCTATAAATAGTTGGATTTGCTGTTGTCCATCCTGCTACCACCACACAAACAGCCCCAGCTACGCCTGCTGCTTGAAAAGCAATGGGTCCTGGAGCAAATTCCTGTGAGTTAGCATTGGTTTGAAGAAAGACTGCATACAATATTCCAGAGGCTATCCAGGCAACAAAGTGACCGATGTACATTCCTGCAAAAGATAAAAATCCATATTTCCAGGACTTAGCATAACGCAAAATCGTCAAATCTGACATCCCGATGTGCATGGCCATATTACAGAACCAACAGAAAAATATGACATGCCAGACAGTAAATTTTGAAATTCCGGGTAATGGAACTCCAGTCCATATTACTTCTTTCGCTGCCACAACAAACTCATCCAAGGAATGGACTCCTAACTGTGGTAAGGCTGCAAATGCCGCAGAAATAAAAATCAAGATCATCCAAGGTGCCATGACATTGGCAAACTTGGCTACCTGATTATACCCTCTGATCGCAATCAATGTAATCACCGCTCCCATAATCATTACCGCGACTATCCAGCCTGGGGTTTTTGGATACCAGTCGGTCAAGGTAGGCATTTCCAATCCAAAAGGAATTCCCACTGCAGTGGCTGACACTGCGATCATCGATCCCGCCAAAAAGCAAAACATCAATGCGTTGATAAAATTATACAGAGAAACAACCGATTTACCGGTAATCCTTTCTAGTTGGTAATAAAGTGTAAGCCTTTTCGAGGTAGCAATTGGACCAGTCATTAATCCCCAACTCAGGACTGCCAGAAGATTCCCTACAAACAAACCTAAAATAAGATCTGTTGCAGCGACCCCATGTGCAACAAATAATGGCCCGATAACAAATTCAGTACCTGCTGTATGCTCACCGGCATACATACCAAGAAAGCTCTTTCCTGATTTAAGCTCACTTGTAGGCACAGGTGTTCGCTCGTATTCGTTAGTTTGACTAACTATCTTTTTAAATAATTTTTGATCACTCATATCGGCGGGTAAAAAATCCAAAATTAACCTGTCAACTATCCTGTTGCATCCTTGAAATTTGATAAAAGATAGAATAAAAGCCAAAAGCTGTTTCCCTTCCATCCTCATTTCATTAAATTGACCTTCGAAAAATTAACAATAGAATAATGGGCTAAAATTGGCTTGAAGTAACAAAAATGACCCATTTCAAGACAGCACAGGACACCAAAAAGCCTGGGTTGTCCCATATTCAACCTATTAAAATTGAAATTGTAAATGACTACGAATACAAAAGAATTCAAGCATGTCAACCGCATGGGATGATAAAAAGGCTGCCGCTTTGGAAGGAAACGAAGTTGACCTATTAATCTATAGATCCAATATCCTGGGTGCCGATCTCCGCATCACCAACTACGGCGGGGGCAATACCAGTTGCCAAAACTTTGAAAAAGATCCCCTGACCAAGGAGTCCGTGGAAATTATGTGGGTCAAAGGATCCGGAGGGGATATCGGAACCCTCACCAAGGCCGGACTGGCCGGTCTATATGTTGACAAACTCCGGGCATTGCGGGGAATCTACAGGGTATCAGTTTGAAGACGAAATGGTGGGCCTTTTCAACCACTGTATCTACGACCTGGACTCCAAAGCTCCTTCCATCGACACCCCCTTTACATACTTTTTTACCTTTCAAACACATTGACCATCTCCATCCTGATGCAGCCATTGCCATAGCCGCTTCCAAGGAAGGCGAGAAGATCACGCAGGAACTCTGGAACGGACAGATCGCCTGGGTACCTTGGCAGAAGCCGGGGATTCGATCTGGGACTCCAGTTGCAGCAGACTTTGGCGGACAATCCCAGGATTCGAATCATGCTCATTGGACATGGGCTCTTCACCTGGGGAGGCCGTCTTTGAATGTTATATCAACAGTCTGGAAGTCATCGAAACCGCTTCAGCTTACCTGGAGGCCAATTACGGTAAAAACAGACCGGTATTCGGTGGACAGAAAGTCACATCGCTTCCTGCCGAGCAGCGCGCGCACAGGCTGCCTTATTGGCTCCCGTGCTGCAGGGGCTGGCTTCCTCCGAAAAAGAAGTAATTCGGTACCTTCTCCAGACACCGAGGTGGTATTGCAGTTCATCAATTCCAACGACCTTAACAAGCTTGCACCCATGGGCACCTCCTGTCCGGATCACTTCCACCACGTACCAAGATATCCTTTGGTGCTCGACATCCCAGCAGATGTGGATCTTTCCGATCCCGCTACACCGAGCTGAACTGGAAGTGGAATTCCAGAAGTACAGGGAGATGTATGCCGATTACTATGAAAAACACAAGCACCCCAATTCCCCTGCCATGCGTGAAATCCGGTCATCATCCTGTGGCCGGAGTGTAGGTCTTTTCTCCTTTGCCAAGGACAAGCAGACTTCCAGGGTAGCTTCCGGAATTCCTATATCAACGCCATCAACGTAATGAGAGGGGCAGAGGCCGTATCCTCTTATGTTTCCCTTCCCCTTCAGGAAACTTTCAATATTGAATACTGGCTGCTTGAAGGGGAGCCAAGAAGCTTCAGCGCATGCCAAAGGAAAAACCGCTTAGAAGGATCGCACTGATCACAGGGGTGCCTGGGGGAATCGGCAAAGGCATGCCGAACGATATTTACAGGAAGGTGCCTGTGTGGTGGTCACCGACATCAATGCGGAAAGACTTTTCCAGACCGAAACGGAAATGCAGAAAAAATACAGAGGATGTTTTCTGGGCGTTACCCTGGATGTCACCGATACGAAAGCCTCAAAAGCCATGCAGGAAATTTGCCTGAAGTTCGGCGGACTGGACATCATCGTCAACAATGCGGGGATCCTCATCTCAAACCTTTGGTAGAACATACCGAAGCCGACTGGAACAAACTGCTGGACATCCTGGTCAAGGACAGTTTGATGTCCCAGCCAGGAGTCAAGATCCTCAAGCAGCAGGGACTCGGTGGGGACATCGTCAATATCGTCAGCAAGAATGCTTTGGTGGCAGGGCCTAAAAACGTGGCTTATGGCACCGCAAAGGCTGCACAGCTGCATGTCAAGATTGATGGCTGCCGAACTCGGTGAGGACAAGATCCGCGTCAATGTGGTCAACCCGGATGCAGTCATCGAAAACTCCGCTCAACATCTGGGAAGGTGGATGGGCCGAAAACCGGGCAAAGGCCTATGGAATTAGTGAAGGACCTTCCTGCTTATTATGCAACAGAACCTTACTCAAAGAAGCCGTGAAAACATCCGACATCGCGGATGCAGCTTTTGCTTTCGTTTCCGGAATGCTCAATAAATCAACCGGAAACATAGTCAACGTGGACGATTGGACTGGCTCCGGCTTTCCTAAGATAGAAAACAATGAGTACCCAAACCCAACATAACCCAGAACGCTATGCTTGTCGACAAATCGGAAAGAATCCTTACGGATTCAAGGACCCCTAAGTATTTACAAGTAGTGAATTTGATCCTCGATGAAATTGAAAAAGGAAAACTAAACATCGGGGATCGAATTCCTTCTATTAATGAAACTAGTTTTGACTTCTTACTCTCCCGGGATACCGTAGAGAAAGCTTATAATGAGCTAAAGGACCGAGGTATCATCACATCGGTGAGAGGCAAGGGCTTTTATGTCAGTTCAACAAATGTTGAAAATAAACTAAAAGTTCTCCTTTTGTTCAACAAATTAAGCTCTTACAAGAAAATCATCTACTATTCCATCATAGAGACTCTAGGAGAAAATGCTACGGTAGATATGCATATTCACCATTATAATGTGAACCTGCTGGAAGATTTGCTTCATCAAAGCATGGGGAAATACAATTATTATGTTGTAGCCCCTCATTTCTTTGACAAAGACACACACCCTGTGACTGGATACGAGCTTTTAAAGAAAATTCCAAAGGATAAGATGTTGATCATGGATCGAGCTGTAAAAGGTCATGAAAACGAATTCCCAGGGATTTTTCAGGATTTTGCAAAAGATATTTTCGCTGCACTAGAATCTGGGCTAAGCCATTTAAGGAAGTATAAAAGAATGATCTTGGTGTTTCCAAAAGGGGATATGTATCCTGTGGAAATTGTGGATGGATTCAAACGTTTTTGTTTCTTCCACGATTTTGAAAACCTGATCTTGGATGGGATTGATGATGAGCCTCTTTATGAAGGTGATCTTTTCTTGGTATTAGCTGAGTCAGATCTGGTGAATATCATCAAGAAGTCCAGAGAACAAGGTTTGAACCTGGGACAGGATGTGGGTTTGATTTCATACAATGAAACTCCATTAAAAGAGATTTTAGACAAAGGAATTTCTACCATTTCCACAGATTTTATCCATATGGGAAGGTCTATTGCCAACCAAATTTTAGGAACAGAAGATCGAATGCCAATCAAAAATCCTTTTAGGCTTATCGTCAGAAGATCTCTCTAACAATTATTCAATTTAATGGGTCTTGAACATTCATGAATAAAATTTCAGTAACCGCTATTTTCGATATTGGGAAGACCAATAAAAAATTCTTTCTATTTGATCAAGACTTAGAAGTAGTATATCAAACTTACCACAGACTGGAGCCAGGGGTAGATGAAGATGGTTTCCAATCTGAACCAATTGACGAATTGAAAAGCTGGATGATTGATACATTCAACAAAGCTCGTCAAATGGAAGAGTTCGAAATTACGCGAATTAATTTCACAAGTTATGGAGCTACACTCGTTCATACAGATGAATATGGGCAGCCTGTCACTCCTTTATATGATTATTTAAAACCATTCCCTGAGGAACTTTTAGATCGGTTTTACGAAGAACAAGGGGGCAGAATGGAGTTTTGTACCACTACAGCCTCTCCTCCTTTGGCCATGCTGAATTCAGGTCTTCAGCTTTATTTCCTTAAGATTGAAAAACCTGAACAATTCAAAAATATCAAACATACGTTCCATTTACCTCAGTACCTGAGTTCCATCTTTACTGGAAAATTTGTCTCAGATTTCACCAGCATTGGATGTCATACGGGCCTTTGGGATTTTAGAATGCAAGAGTACCATAAATGGTTGAAAGAAAATGAGGTTCTGGATTTGTTGCTTCCAGCAATGAACAGTTCCTCTATTTTCAAAACATTACCACAGTTTGGAGAAATCCCTTCAGGCATTGGAGTCCATGATTCTTCTTCCGCACTTCTACCCTATTTGAAAAGGGAGAATGAGCCATTTATGCTTTTGTCCACAGGAACTTGGGCGATTAGCATTAACCCTTTCAACAAAAGCCCTTTGACTGAGTCGGAATTATTGAAAGATTGCCTTCAGTTTATCGGGATTACTGGTGATCCCATCAAAATCAGTCGACTATTTATCGGAGAAGAACATAAATACCAAGTAGAAAAGATGTATGAGTTCTTCAAAAAGCCATTGGGTACCTATAAGAAATTGGCCTTTGAAGAGGGTAGATTTAATCAGGTAAAATCTAAACCTAACCGGGTTCGGTTCCATTACCTAAAGCCTGAGGCCTATGGATTAACGCAAGCCGAATCCATGAATTTTGAGGAATTCGAGGATTTTGAAGATGCTTATTACAGCTTTATTCACGAGTTGACGGACCTCCAGATTGCAGCACTTAAATTAGTTTGGGCAAATTCTTCGGTCTCAAGAATGTTTATAGATGGAGGGTTTAATGCCAATGAAATATTCGTAGGAATGTTGAGAAAAATTACCTGAATTGGAAATTCTGACCAGTGATTTTGCCTTAGGAACCGCCTTAGGAGCAGCTTTACTTGTTCAGCCAGATTTTAAACCACCGGTAATTTAATTCTTCCCAAAGCTTAAAAATACTCCTAACTTCATTCTTTGCGATTCTTAAATTCCAAAATTATTTGAATCAATTAATAAAATCCATGGAAGTTGCCCTTTTTATACCTTGTTACATTGACCAGTTCTATCCCCATGTAGGAAAGGCTACTTTAGAATTATTGGAAAAATTGGGGTGTAAAGTAACCTATCCGATGGATCAAACTTGTTGTGGACAGCCTATGGCAAATTCAGGGTTTGAGAGAGATACAGAGGGAACAACAAGGCAGTTTTTAGAGACTTTTAAAGGCTTTGATTACATCGTAGCCCCTTCTGGTAGTTGTGTCTTACATATCAAAGAACACCAACCAGAAATGGGAGATTTGATTGAAACACAAAAGGAGGTTCAATCCAAAATTTTTGAATTAAGTGAGTTTCTCACAGATGTATTAAAAGTAGGCACTATCAAAGGATCCTTCCCTCACCGAATAGGTTTTCACTCCTCTTGTCATGGACAAAGAGGATTAAGGTTAAGCTCCTCCTCAGAATTGAATGAAACTCCATTTAGCAAAGCAATGGACCTTTTTGCAGGAATTGAAGATCTTGAAGTAGTCAATCTTACCAGAAAAGATGAATGCTGTGGTTTTGGTGGAACCTTTGCCGTCTCCGAAGAAGCATTGTCTGTTCAAATGGGAAAAGACAGGCTTTCGGATCATTTGGAACATCAAGTAGAAATCATCTGCGGAGGAGACACCTCTTGCTTGATGCATTTACAAGGAATTGCAGAAAGAACCCATAAACCTGTCAAGTTTATGCATTTGGCAGAAATTTTAAATCAAGCCATCTCATGAGCCATCCAAGTCAAGCCGCAAATTTCTTGAAGGACGAAAAAAGAGCCCATTGGCATGATGAAACTCTTTGGTTTGTCCGTGAGAAAAGAGATCTCGCAAGCAAAAATATCCCTGAATGGGAGGAGCTTAGAAACCTTGCTTCCGGAATCAAAAACCATGTTTTGTCCAAATTAGATGTCTATTTGGAGGAACTGGAAGAAAAAGCCACAGCCAATGGCGTCAAAGTTCATTGGGCCAAAGATGCAAAGGAACATAATGAGATTGTTTTGAGCATTTTGAAGGAAAAGAAATGCAAGGCAATCGTCAAAAGTAAATCCATATTGACCGAGGAATGCCACCTCAACCCCTATTTGGAAGGACATGGAGTAGAAGTAGTGGATACTGACCTTGGAGAACGGATTGTTCAATTTTTAAAGCAACCTCCAAGCCATATTGTCCTCCCGGCCATTCACTTAAAAAAGGGGGACATCTCAGAAATTTTCCATGAGAAACTCCATACAGAGAAAGGAAATGAGGATCCTGTATATTTAACTCATGAAGCCAGACAGCATTTAAGAGACAAGTTTATGGCAGCTAAAGTGGCTGTCACTGGAGTGAATTTTGCCATTCCTGAGACTGGCGAATTTGTAGTATGTACCAATGAAGGTAATGCAGACATGGGAGTTCATTTAGCAGATGTGCATATTGCCTGTATGGGCATTGAAAAAATCATCCCAAGAAGAGCAGATTTAGGTATTTTCTTGAGATTATTAGCCAGATCTGCTACTGGACAATCTATCACCAATTATAATTCTCATTTTAGAAGTCCAGCTCCAGGCAAGGAAATTCATTTGATTTTAGTGGATAATGGAAGAACCAAACAACTGGCTCGGGAGAAATTTAAAAATTCATTAAAGTGCATCCGTTGCGGAGCCTGTATGAATACATGTCCCATTTACAGAAGAAGTGGAGGTTATAGTTACGGAAGTACGGTGCCTGGTCCTATTGGGTCTATACTTTCGCCGGGAATTGATGTAAAAAAATACAGTACATTACCTTTTGCTTCCACCTTATGTGGAAGCTGTTCGGATGTCTGCCCAGTGAAAATCAACATTCATGAGCAATTGTATGAATGGCGGCAAGAAATCACCAAAGCTCAAGGTTGGACTGCTAAAGGAATGTCTATGAAGATGGCTAATGGCATATTCAAAAGCCCTTTGGCTTACAAAATATCAGGGAAATTGCTTCGATCCACGTTGAAGACCCTTCCAAATTCAGTGATCTATAATCCTCTGAATGCCTGGGGTAAAAACCGAGATCTACCTGAAGTCCCCAAAGAATCATTTAAAGAGTGGTATCAAAAAAACAGATCATGAGCAGTAAAGAATTGATACTATCCAGCATTAAAAAGCTTTCGCAAGAAGAGCAGCCACTACCTGCTGTCCCTTCATTTGATGCGGCAGAAAATAATTTAGAGACTTTTCAGCAATCTGTAAAAAACAATAAGGGGACTCTTATCTCCGAGTTGGAATTGGTGGATTTAGTAAATTCAGGAGCCTATCCAAAAGTCTATTCAGGCTCTAAATTAATTCCTGATTTAAAATCTTTTGAGCTACCTGAAAAGGGTACAGATTTAAATGATTTGGACCTTGCAATTATTGATGGCCAACTGGGCGTTGCAGAAAATGCAGCAATATGGCTGGAAGATGAAAACTTAGGTTTAAGGGCTGTTCCATTTATCACCCAGCACTTAGTCATCGTACTGGAAAAATCTAAATTGGTAGGAAACATGCATGAGGCCTACTCTCTCATTGGTCTGCATTATTCAGGTTTTGGAGTATTTATCGCCGGACCTTCCAAAACTGCTGATATAGAACAATCCCTGGTAATTGGTGCCCATGGTGCTAAAAGCCTCAGGGTTGTTTTGGTTTAGATTAGGGGTTTTCGACGATGGTTCGAAAAGTCAGGTTTATTCTGGCTTCAGAGACCTTTTTGGTTGGAGGCAAACGATGAAGCCAATTGCTCTGTGTCTCATCCTTCATTACCAATAAACTGCCATGCTCCAACATCATTTCCACCTTTTGCTTGGTTTCTTTGTGTTTGAATGCAAATTTTCTTTCAGCCCCCAAGCTTAGAGAACCAATTGCTCCATTTCTTTTTAAATCTTTTTCTCCATCACTGTGCCATGCCATCCCTTCTGCTCCGTTATGGTAGAGGTTTAGCAAGCAGGAATTAAAAGTTTCTCCCGTCTTCTCCTCTACTTTATCTTTCAACTCTAATAATGCCTTAGTCCAAGGCAAAGCAGTCTTGGTACTATTGGAGTAGGTATATTCATAGGGATTTTCTGCATACCAGGCTACTTTTCTTTTTGTTATGATTTTTTTACCAAATATGATAGCCTCATCATTCCTCCATTCAATCTCATTTAATAAGATCTGGAAATATTGATCAGCCTCCTTTTGATTGAATAACTTCCCATAATAATGAACCGTACCTCCTTCTGGAAGAAGATTCTTAGCTGGATCAAAATCTAAATCAAACAAACTCATTATTCTATCTATTGAACTTCACTCATTTTCATTCAGGCAAAATAAAACCCCTGAATTCAAAAAAAATCAGGGGTTTGTTATCTTTTAACTTCTAGAGTGAATCGCAATCCTATTCCCCTCAGAATCACTAAACACTCCCATATATCCAATATCTGGAGCGATCATTCTCTTGGGTATCTGAACTTTTCCTCCCGCATTCTCTACTCTTCCTAATTCTATGTCGCAATCATCTGATGAAAAATAAATCAATGGACCAGCTAAATCGCTAATGGCATAAAACTCCTTATGATATACCAAACTGCCACCTGCCCCCTTTTCCATATCCTCCCATGGAAACCAGGCCATTTGAAAATCTCCCATGACTTGCTTATTCAACTTACAATCAAAAACTTTTTCATAAAAAGCAATGGCTCGATCCATGTCAGCAACAGGAATTTCAAACCAACCAACAGTTACATTTTTCATAGGAATTGGATTTAGAATTATGGATATATTACACTCTTGTCAATTTAATCGGATAGGTTTTTCCAGCATTCCACTGGCATACATAGATATTTTCATCCTGATCAATGCACACATCATGGCAATGCTTGAAAATTGGTTGAGACTGAACCATCAACTGTAATTTACCATCCCGATATTCAGGGGCGGTACCTCCTGGATTTGAAACCACTTGATTCTCTTTATTGAGGATGGTCACAAAACCTGAATCTGGAGTTTGCTCCAAATACCTCAATCTTGACCAACATACACCAGCATAGAGGTTATCACCATGAATTACAGGCCTACAAACAAAAGCCCCCGGTAAGAATATAGTCTCTTGGTATTCTCCATCTAAACTGAACCTCTTGAATGAATTATGTCCTCTTGAAGTACATAGAAGGGTAGGTGTTTTTCCACCACGCTGGTCCACTGTAATTCCGTGGGCAGTACTAAATTGAGAATCTCCAGAACCAGGTCCTCCAAATTTTCTTTTAAAAACACCATCCTTATCGTATTGAAGGAAATATTGAGAGCCATACCCATCTGCAATGTACAAATCTCCATTGGGACCTATGGTCGTTTCTGTTGGCACCCAAGACATTTTTTCGGTATAGATCTCTTCTTTCACAGGAGAAACAATCTCACTGACGATGGTTCCATCCAACGTGGTTTTGACCACTCTGCCTCCATTATCACAAATCCATAAATATTCCGCATCTCCCTCATCCACTAAGGTCAACCCATGTGCGCGATCCAAGCCTAAGGTCCAAGTTTTTAAAAGCTTGCCGGATTGATCATAAATGATCACATTATTTTTTGCTTCATCAGTTAACATGATCATTCTACCCTTTCGGTCCATGACCATCTCGTGGCAGTTCACTACTGGCACCTTGGAGGGGTCTAACATACCCCATTTAGCATCTACTTTATATTGAAAATCACCGTGTCCGATAATTTCATCTGTATTGAATCCGAAAGAAAATGAAGGTGTAATACTGATGGCTAATCCCGCAAGGGAGGTTTGTTTGACAAAGTCTCTTCGACTTGTTTTCATAGTTTTAAGTTATTGTTTAATAATTTGAATCCGTACAAAGCCGAACATTCTTCGTAATTTACGAGAATCAATACATTAAACCCATATGAAAAAGCTGATTTATACTATTGCCTTGATAATTTTTGGTTTCCTTCCAATATCATCAAGCTATTCTCAAGAAATAGCCCTTCAACTCTACTCGCTAAGAAACGAAATGAAGGAAGACCCTGTCAAATACCACCAATTAATTTCTGAGTGGGGAATTGAAAACCTCGAAGGAGGTGGCAATTATGGAATGACAGACTTGGAATATGAGAAACTATTAGAGGACAATAATTTAAAATTCGTTGGAGTTGGTGCCGACTATAACCAACTGAGTCAATCATTGACACCTATTATCCAAGAAGCCAAACGGTTTGGAGCAAAATACGTGACTTGCTACTGGATTCCGCATACAGAAGGACCGATCTCCTTAGACGAAATAAAAGTGGCTACAGCACTTTTTAACCAGACTGGAAAAGAATTGAAAAAGAAGGCTTAGTGTTTTTATACCACCCACATGGTTATGAATTTGCTCCCGACCCGGAAGGAAAAGGAGTAATCATGGATTACATGTTGAAAAACGCAAAAGATTTTAAATTCAACATGGATGTTTTTTGGGTTAAAATGGGAGGGGAGATCCATTGAAAATCATGAAAAAACACAAAGGAAAATTCCCCATGCTACATTTGAAAGACCGGTCAATCGGAACACCCGGATCCAATGATGGTCATGGAGACGTGGAAACGAACGTGGTACTAGGAACGGGAGATGTGGATATCGCTGGCATCATCAAAGAGGCCAAAAAGCAGGGCACCGAATACCTAACCATTGAGGATGAAAGTAGCAGGTCAGTGAGTCAAATCCCATTGAGTATTGCTTTTATTAAATCCCAATTAGAAAAATAAACTTATTGATTATCTAACCAATAAGTTTTTAAAAAATGAGGATTGAAACAATCCACTAAAACCAAGGTTAAATTTCATCATCAATTATACACCAAATTTAAATTCAACATCTATCTCATGAACAACAAATCCTATTGCTTGGCAATGATCTTATCTATTTGCCTTGCATTTACCACCCAATCCTTCGCCCAATTACAAGCTCCAGCACCAAGTCCTGCTGCCCATGTTTCCCAAGTCGTTGGTTTTACTAAAATCAGTATTGATTACTCTTCTCCTGCTGTGAAAGGCAGAAAAGTATTTGGAGACTTAGAAAAATTCGGGGTTACCTGGAGAGCTGGCGCCAATAACCCTACCATCATCGAGTTTAGCACTCCAGTAAGTGTGGCAGGAAAAACCTAAACGCTGGAAAATATTCACTATTTATTACTCCCATGGAATCCGGAGAATGGACTGTCCATTTGAACCCAAAAGCAAATGCTGTGTTCGCCTACATGAAAGACGGCAAAATTGATGAAGCTGCAGTGGCTGCTGACGACGCCGTTTCTTTCAAGGTAAAGACCATGACTCCTCCAATGCCCCATGAAAGAATGATGTTTATGATTTCTGCAGAGGACAATAAAGTAGCAAGCATTCATTTTGTTTGGGACCAAACCATGTTTGCATTCCCTGTTGATACCCAGGTAGACCAAAAGATAGAGGGTTTTAAAGGCGTATTTTAACCTTGCTTGATACAAAGACCTTTGAGGTTTTAAACACCTTGAAGGTCTTTTCATTCTTTTAATTTCGAATCTTTGGAAATATATCCTTTTTGATACCCTTTTAAGCAACCCAACCCCTGTCCATTTTTTCCGATAATCGACCAATTTTTCCTAGAGGTTCTTATTCCCCTCCATGAAAGTTTTAGAAAAAAACAAACAAGACACCCCCTAGTACAGGATAGGATTTCTCATAGATTGACTACCTAGCAATACAATTTCCCTTAAAATCCTAAATAGCATCCAATTGACATTTTTAGCTTGTTTAAGCTCCGAATTCTGGCTAAACTTATATTGGATGAATACTTAATTATGAGAAAAATTAATTCTTTTGCGCCAGTGCTGGCTACAGCAATTGGACTTTTAGCTTTTAGCTGTACCCAAGATCAAATAATTGAAGTAAAAAAGGACAGTCACATCATGATGGTCGGAAATAATCTCGGCTCCAGAATGATGAATTTTGGCTATTTCGAAACAGAACTTTACGAAAGATTTCCAGACAATCAACTCATCATTCGAAATATGTCCGACCCAGGGGATACACCTGGATTCAGACCCAGATCTGCCATCAATGACCCATGGGCTTTCCCTGGAGCTGAAGATTTTCAAGAAGAATATGCCACGCCATCAGGAAGTATTGGCTTTTTTGAGAAACCTGACGAATGGTTGACCCGATTAAAAGCAGATGTGATTATCGGTTTTTTCGGTTTCAATGAAAGCTTTCAAGGAGAGGCAGGTTTGGAGAATTATAAGGCTGAGCTAGATGCTTTTATTCGCCATACTCTTGCACAAACCTATAACGACAGCACCGCTCCACAATTGGCAATCGTGTCCCCAATAGCATTCGAGGACTTATCGGACCAATTGGATGTCCCTGATGGAAAAGCAGAGAACAAAAACCTATTGCTTTATACCGAAGCCATGGAAGAAGTGGTGGCCAAGCATGAAAACGTATTATTTGTGGACGCATTTGGCCCTAGTGAGAAATGGTACGCCTTAGAAAACGAACCCTTAACCATTGATGGCTCTCAATTGAATGACAAAGGTTACCGTATGTTTTCTGAGTTTTTGGCTGATGAAATTTTCGGCGGAACCCCAAAAGTCCCAGAGCACGAAGAGCTGATCCATGAAGCTGTGATGGAGAAAAACTGGATCTGGCACAATGATTACAAAATTCCAAATGGAGTACATGTCTTCGGTCGTAGATATGATCCGTTCGGTCCTGACAACTACCCATTTGAATTGGAAAAAATCCGTCAAATGACGGCAATTCGAGACACAGCCATTTGGATGGCGACCAAAGGAGAAAAGAAAGATTTGGCTGCAGCGGATGCATTGACCCGATCACTTCCAGAGGTGAAAACAAATTACAATCCAGATGCCAATGGAGACTTGGAATACAAATATGGAGAAGATGCGTTAAAAACGATTTCAGTTCCTAAAGGATATAAAATCGAATTATTTGCCTCAGAAGAAGAGTTCCCTGAACTAGCCAATCCGGTTCAAATGTCCTTTGATAACAAAGGCAGACTCTGGGTAGCAGTCATGCCAAGTTACCCTCATTACAAGCCAGGCGACTCCAAACCAAATGACAAACTGCTGATATTTGAAGACACAGACAAAGATGGCAAAGCAGATGAGGTGAAAGTTTTTGCAGACGGATTATCCATTCCTGTTGGGTTTGAAATAGCGCCTGAAGGAGTTTATGTTTCTCAAGCTCCAAATTTGGTTTTATTGAAAGATACCGACGGAGATGACAAAGCGGATGAAAAAGAAATCTTGCTGAGTGGATTTGATGATCACGACACCCACCATGCCATCTCTGCCTTTACGACCGACGAAAGTGGCGCGATACATATGGCAGAAGGGGTGTTTCTACATACCAACGTGGAAACTTCCTATGGACCTGTAAGAGGTACAAATGGAGGATTTTATCGGTATGAGCCCAAACGACATAAGTTGGAGCGAGTAAACCAAGTAAGTATTCCAAACCCTTGGGGAATTGCTTTTGATGAATGGGGGCAGAACTTCTATGCAGAAACCTCAGGACCAAATGTCAACTGGATGCTTCCAGGTTCCGTGTATCCTCGCTATGGAAATGCCAATTTCAAAGGCCCAAATTTGATTGAGCAGAAACACATGGTTCGTCCTACTTCAGGCCTGGAATTTATTTATAGCCGACATTTCCCAGAAGAAATGCAAGGAGACTTGATTATCAATAATACCATTGGTTTCTTGGGTACCAAGCAACATAAAGTACATGAAGACACAGTAGGATTTACCACGAATTGGGCTCAGGATTTAATCAAATCTACAGATGGGAATTTTCGACCAGTAGATATGGAAATTGCGCCTGATGGTTCATTGTATGTGGTGGATTGGCACAATATCCTGATTGGGCATATGCAGCACAATGCAAGAGATCCTTTCCGTGACCATGTCCATGGAAGGGTTTACAGAGTAACCTACCCTTCAAGACCTTTAGTTGAACCTGCTAAAATCGATGGAGCAAGCATTCCTGAATTATTGGAAAATTTAAAACTGCCTGAATACAGAACTCGATACAGGACCAGAAGAGAGTTGAGAGGAAGAGATGCAGATGAAGTATATGAAGCCGTAAATAAGTGGCTTTCTGAATTGGATCCTTCTGATCCTAGATATGAACACCATAGACTAGAAGCACTTTGGGTAACCTGGGGAATAAATAAAATCAACCAAGACTTACTTAGACAACTCTTACAATCTGATGATTATAGGGTAAGAGCTGCCTCTGTAAGAGCTTTGAGGTATACAGGACATCAGGTGAAAGACCAGCCGGAATTATTGATGGCCGCAGTTAAAGATCCCCATGGTAGAGTGAGAATGGAAGCCATCGCAGCTGCTTCTTGGCTGCCAAAAGAAATTGGTGTTCCGATTTTAGCAGAGGCAGAAAAACAAGAAAAGGATAATACCTGGATTCCAAGAACCTTAGAAACTGCCATTGCCCATATCAATGGACTATCCGTAGAAGATAAAAAAGTAGAAGACATTAAATCCTCACTGACTGGTTCAGACCGAGAACTCTTTGTATTAGGAAAAGAAATCTATGCTAGAGAAGGATTTTGTAGCACCTGTCACCAGCATGATGGCGGGGGACTTTCTGCTTCCCAATTCCCTCCATTGGCAGGAACTCCTTGGGTTACTGGGAACGAGGAAAGATTAATCAAAATTGTCTTAAAAGGATTATTGGGTCCAATCACCGTATTGGGTAAAGATTATCCAGGACAGGTTCCTATGACGCCATTTGAAGGCATGTTGGATGATTCAGAAGTAGCGGCAGTTCTAACCTATGTAAGAAATTCCTTTGGGAACCAAGCTTCACCTATTTCACCTGAATTGGTCAAAAAGGTAAGAGAGGAAGTCAAAGATTATGAGGGATTCTACAAGCCTGAAGATTTATTGAAAATGCATCCTTTGGAAAAGTAATCCAGAAGTCAGTGGTCAGTCCCGAAAGTTTTCGGATGCAGTGATCAGTTGAGTTTGGAATGATAGCTGTCACCCTGAGCGCCTGCCTGACTGTAGTCAGGGAATCGAAGGGTGATTCACTCTACTCAGCTTGATTCTTGGATTATAAAAAATAAGGGTCATTGCCAGGCAAAGAATGAATCCGTGGTAATGTTGATATCTCAGTTTTTAGACTTCTGACCTCTGACCTCAAATTTTCCATCAATTCTTAGTACTTGGTACTTTGGATAAAAATCGAATAATACCATGAACCCTATCAAACACACGCTTTTCATCCTATTTGCCACAATACCCATGATGGTTACAGCGCAAGAGATGACTGTCAAATTCAAAAAGCAGGTAATCGCTTTTGAAAGCACGGAATCAGTAGGAGTATTTGATGTGAATAATGATGGGATTTTGGATTTGGTCTCCGGTAGTTTTTGGTACAAAGGCCCCGAGTTTATCGATCGATCTCTGATCGGACAGGTGAAACGCTATGGGGAATATTATGAGGATTTTTCCACCATCCCCATGGACGTCAATGAGGATGGGAAAATGGATTTTGTAACGGGAGGATGGTTTGAAGGAACATTGATCTGGAAAGAAAATCCTGGAGATGGGTCTGAGTGGCCCATTCATGAAATTGCAAAAACCGGTAATATAGAAACCACCAGAGGTTGGGATATTGATGGAGATGGAGTATTGGAAATTTTCCCAAATACGCCTAGAAAACCACTCGCTTTTTTTAAGAAAACCGGCCCCGATCAATTTGAAAAGTATCCTGTTACGGACATGCATGGACATGGATTGGGCTTAGGTGATATCAATGGAGATGGAAGAAAAGATTTAGTAATTTCTGAAGGATGGCTAGAAGCTCCCAGTGACTTGAAAAATGGAAAATGGACATTGCATGAAGACTTCAATTTAGGGGATGCCAGTATACCCATGATCATTGCAGACGTCAATGGAGACGGGCTTAATGACATTATAGTAGGACAAGCCCATGCATTTGGCTTGTTTTGGCTGGAGCAACAAAAAACTGGAAATAACCTCAATTTTGTCAAGCATCAAATTGATCCTTATCAATCCCAATACCACACCATGGAGTGGGTGGACATAGATAATGATGGACAAAATGAACTAGTCACAGGAAAACGTCACCGGGCACATAATGGCAAAGACCCAGGAGGTAAGGATTATGTGGGATTATACTATTTCAAATGGAACGGAGAATCTTTTAGTAAAAATATTATCAGTTATGGTCCAGCTGGAGAAGGCAAAGGAAGTGGACTGTATTTTTCAGTTGCTGATCTCAATAAAGATGGCTGGAAGGATATCGCGGTGGCGGGAAAAGATGGTTTGGTGGTATTCCATAATTTGGGAAATGGGAAAAAGTGAAAGGAACATTTAAATCCCTCTACTAATTCTAACTAACTTTTAATAACATCAGGAAACTTTAAATAGGTATCTTTTATCAGAGATGCTTTTTTATATACCTAGACCACAGGACACTTTTTTAATCGGAAGATTACATATTCGAACTTCTTAGCATTCTTAAGATGATCCGTATAAGCCTTTTTTCTATTATTTTCCTGTTTTCTGTTCAGCTCTTTGGACAAACCCCTTCTGTTTCAAAACCACGAGTATTAATCAGTACCGATATAGGTGGCACCGATCCAGATGACAATCAGAGTATGGCACATCTCCTGATGTACAACGATCTTTTTGATTTGGAAGGGTTAATCTCCTCCCCTTCATATGGAAGCGGTAGTACTGCGGAGATTTTTAGGATGATCAATCTTTATGAACGAGACTTACCTCAATTAAAAAAACATAAAGCTGGATTTGCTGAACCATCCTACTTAAGATCTATTACCAAGCAAGGAAGGAAGGGTGGAGCTCCTTTTAAAGGATATACTACCTCCACAGAGGGTTCGAATTGGATAATAAAAGCAGCAAGAAAAAAAGACAGTCGCCCTCTTTGGGTTTTGGTTTGGGGAGGTTTGGATGATTTGGCGCAGGCACTTCATGATGCACCTGAAATTCAAAAAAACATCAGAGGGTATTGGATTGGAGGGCCTAATAAGAAATGGTCTGCCAATAGCTATGCCTATATAGCTGCCAATTTCCCAGACCTCTGGATGATTGAAGTCAATTCCAGTTACTATGGTTTTTCTCCAACAACCAAACACCAGATGTTGTCAAAACCACTGACTACTACCAAAAGAGTATTCAGGGAGCCGGACATTTGGGGGAAGATTTTAAAGATTATTATAAGGGAGAAATTAAAATGGGAGACACTCCTTCTCTCCTTTATCTGATGAATGGAAACCGGAATGAACCTACGAGTGAAAGCTGGGGCGGAAGATTTGAAAAAATCAAAAGAAGCGCCCGTGTAGTTTTTGATAGAAACACTTCCCTTTCCGATTCTGTGGCTTTTTGTACAATTGTGGAATATCGCTTCCAAGGGCCAAAAATCAGTGTTCCATCAGATTCATCAGTATTTCAAATGGAAGTGCCCTATGGGGATAGCAAGCAAATCTGGCCAGGATACTATTTAGGTGATGGCTTATATTGCCTTCGGTATGCTCCCAAGCAAGCAGAGGTATTGAAATTTAAGTTCACTTCCGAAATTCAAGGATTCCCAACTGGAGAAGCACAACTTGTAGTTACCAATCTTTGGCCAGGAAAACCTAATCCCACTGATAATCTTTTGGGAGAAAATTGGTTTTCAGACTCTACTAAACCTAGCGATTTTGATGGAAGATTGCAAGGTGGAAAGACAATTTTTAAATGGAGAAATGAGGTGCTTTCCGATTGGGCGGAGCGTTGGAGTTGGTTGAAATAAAATAGCAGGCGCAATTCTAGATGAATTGCACCTGCTACTTATTCAATCAAGGGTTGGTAGAGAAAATCGAACCATTGGCAATTAAAGCACGACGGTTCATTTTTAGAATATCTCTTACCCATTCTGCAAAATCTTCCGGCTGAAGTACTTTATCCGGATTGCCATCGGTCAAACCAGCTTGAATACTCATATCCGAAGCAATGGTACTAGGAGTCAAGGTTATAACTCGAATATTTTGTTTTCTCCACTCGGCCATCATGGATTGAGAAAGTGAAATCACTGCCGCTTTTGAAGCAGCATAAGCTGACATATGTGCTCCGCCTTTCAGCCCGGCAGTAGAGGCAACATTGATCATATCACCCTCCCCTTTATCTTTCAGGTATGGATATACCGCCATCGCAGCATAATACACCCCAAACAAATTTGTCTGGATCACCTGCTGCCAATCTTCTGAGGACATTTCTTCCAAAGTTCCAATTTTCCCGATCCCCGCATTGTTGATTAAAATATCCACTCCACCTAGCTCAGCTACCAAGGCATCGATTCCTTTCTTTACTTCAGTTTCATTGGACACATCAAAAGCAGCATAAGCAACTTTAACACCTACCTCCTTCAGCTCTTCAGCCACAGCTTTTAATTTTTCTTCATTTCTGCCTGTAATTCCAATATTCACACCTTCCTGAGCTAAAAGCAAGGCCATGGCTTTACCTAGTCCACGGCTTCCACCTGTGATGATTGCTGTTTTATTTTTTAATGAAATCATAATTCTAAAATTTATACAAAAAGAAAATTCATAATTGATCTTTAAAACCCCAAGTTTTCAAAGTCAGTTTCACTGTTTGATCTTTTTTGTAAGGCAATTCCTTATTTTGACACATGTAGCAAACCATTCTCCAAAATTATTTAACTTAAAGAGGATTGATTTCAGTTATAAATTTTGACAAACCCTTTGATTAACAAAGACCATTTTTAAAAGTTACCAAAAGAGAATATTTAAATTTTAAGCATCATGAAACATCGAATTTTAGGATTGTTTTTAACAGTTTTTACAATTGATATTCTTCATGCACAGGAAAAAATCAGTGTGTTTGACGAAACAGTGGTAGTCAAAGACAATTTGGAGCCTGTTATTCCAAGACCCTTGCAAGAAAATATTGCAGATAAGAAACTGGCCTCTCTTGAAAGCAGAACTGGAACAAAGCCCAATATCCTTATCTTCTTGGTCGATGACCTGGGTTAGGGAGACATCGGGGTAAATGGGGGTGGCGTTGCAGTTGGTGCACCTACTCCTTATGTAGACCGCTTAGCTCGAGAAGGCAAGCAGTTTAAATCATTTTACTCCACGCCTACCTGTACCTCTTCCCGTGCGGCAATGTTGACAGGTCGACTCCCCATCAGAAGTGGATTAACACGTCCGCTATAGAGTGGAGACAAGGTGACAACCAATCCATGGGAAATAGAAGTCACCCAAGCCTAATTACTTGCAAATGCAGGATATAAATCTGCACTGATCGGAAAATGGCATATTGGAGAGGCTGAAAATATGCTTCCCCATGAAGTAGGGTTTGATTATTTCTATGGGCTTCCCGCCGTTCAATCTGACTACACGCAGTTCTTGGTAGAAAGACAGTATGCAGATATGATCCGTAACAAAGACCTCCATGACAAAGCATTCCAATTGCAACCAGAAGGGTTGATCATGGGACATAAAGGTGGGCCTAGTGAAGTTGGCTTTGAGATTTCTTCCATTGATGAATTAAGAATGATCGATGAAAAACTAAAAGACGAATCCATCAAATTCATTAATGAAAATGCTGGAGAAAACCCTTTCTTTTTGGTGCATTCCTTCACAGCCATTCATAATGACACATATTCTGGAAAAGACTTTATTGGAAAAAGCCCTGCTGCTATGCCAGTGAAAGATGCCATTGTGGAAATGGATGCCATCGTAGGAGAAATTATGGATGCATTAGAAGCTTCTGGACAACTGGAAAACACACTGGTAGTCTTCACTTCGGATAATGGAGCAAACGAAGACGTTTTCCCTGATTCTGGTTACCATCCTTGGAGAGGAGGAAAAGGAACCACATGGGAAGGTGGGGTAAGGGTTCCTGGAATTGCCTATTGGAAAGGTATGATTGAACCTGGTCAGGAAACCAATGAATTGATTGATCTTACTGATTTATATATGATCTCTTTAAGGTTAGGAGGAGTGTTGGATCAACTTCCATCTAACCTCTATTTTGATGGAATCGATCAGACAGCCTTTCTTTTGGCTGAAAATGGTCATTCCAAAAGACAAGCTGTTTTCTTGTGGAATAGCACTGATTTCTGTGCGGTGAGATGGAAAGATTATAAAGTTCATTTCCAGATTTTTGAAACCCATGTCCCAAGAAGAAATTTGGATGCCACCACCTTGACAAGAGTGGGAACCGCACCATGGGTATTTAATCTCAATGTAGATCCTAAAGAAATGAGCAGTGAAGGACATCGCTATTTCGAATGGGGAATGCCGGCGGTCATCGCTTTCCAAAAAAGACACTTGGCAACCATGAAAAAATATCCGAATACGGATTTGGGATTGGGCTTTTAACAAATCTTAAACTCTAAACATACCCCTACTTATTCCTTGTAATCAGTAGGGGTATTTTTTAACTTAGTGTCCAAACGGATTTCCTTATGCCTAAAAACGATCAATGGAAAGAAGCCTTAAGCTTACTCAATCAAATAATTTCTAAAACAGAATTGGTAGAAACCACCAAATGGGGCATGCCCGTATTTACCCTCAATGACAAAAATGTAGTCGGGTATACAGGTTTTAAAACTCACTTTGGCCTTTGGTTTTACAATGGTGTTTTCCTTTCAGATCCCTATCAGGTATTGATTAATGCACAGGAAGGAAAAACCAAAGCCATGCGGCAATGGCGTTTTGAATCCATAGAGGATATCGATGAACAAAAAATCCTTGAATACTTGCAGGAGGCTATTCAGAATGAAAAAGATGGAAAGTCCTGGAAAGTCGAAAAAAGTGGAGAAATAGAAATTCCAGAGCTTTTGGAAGGAAGACTTCAGGCAGATAAAACATTAAAAACATCATTTGAAAGGCTGACTCCTTTTAAACAAAAAGAGTATATCGAGTATATCACGGAAGCTAAAAGAGAAGCTACAAAAATGAATCGTCTTGAAAAAATCATTCCTATGATCTTGGAAGGAAAAGGCCTAAATGACAAATACCGATAATACCTAACCATACTTAATCCTAGAATAAAAAAGCTACCAAAAAATCATGGTAGGTGCAACCTATTTTTCATAGTTTTATTCCATGAATTTATCATCTTTTATTTCAAAGATTTCCATTTTCTTTTTTGGATATTTTGTAGTCACTCTTGCGGCTTTTTCTCAAGAAAGAAAGCCGAATATCATCCTAATCATGGCAGATGATCTGGGAGTAGAAACCATTAATTCTTACGGAGGAACATCCTACTCCACTCCTTTTATCGATGAAATGGCAGCGCAGGGAGCAAAATTCGAAAATGCTTTTGCCCAGCCTTTATGTACTCCTTCTAGAGTTCAATTGATGACTGGCCAATACAATGTCAGAAACTATACGGTATTTGGTCAGCTCGACAGAAGTCAGACTACTTTTGCCACTTTGTTGAAAGAAGCAGGGTATAAGACTGCGATCGCAGGAAAATGGCAGTTGGGGAAAGAACAAGATTCTCCTCAACATTTTGGCTTTGACGAATCGTGTTTATGGCAGCATATGCTTGGAGCAACCAACAAAGACGGATTTGACACCCGGTACTCCAATCCAGTGTTGGAAATCAATGGAGTCCCCAAGCACTTTACTGGAGGCCAATTTTCCACTGACATTACAAGTGACTTCCTGATTGACTTTATCGAAAAGAATCAGGATCAGCCATTTTTTGCCTATTACCCCATGATCATTACCCATTGTCCCTTTGTGCCAACACCAGATTCTAAAGATTGGGATCCGACTAGTCCCGGCTCTCCTACTTATAAAGGCAATCCTCAATATTTTGGAGATATGGTTGCCTATATGGATAAAATAGTGGGTAAAATCATCGCCAAAGTAGATGAATTGGGATTGAGTGAAGACACCATTATCATTTTTACAGGTGACAATGGAACCGATGAACCTGTTGTTTCCATGTATAGAGGGAAGGAATATCCTGGAGGTAAAAAATACACCACTGAAAATGGGATTCATGTCCCTTTAGTGGTCAAATGGGATAATCATATCAAACCAGGAACCCTAAGTGATGACTTAATCGACTTTAGTGATTTCCTGCCTACTTTGATGGATGTAGCTGGTGTCAAAGCTCCAAAAAACCTTCCATTAGATGGCGTAAGTTTCCTGCCACAATTATTTGGTAATCATGGGAAATCACGTGATTGGGTGTATAGTTGGTATACTCGAAATGGAGATCTGGAGAGTTTAAAAGAATTTGCTTGGGACAAAGAATATAAGCTGTATCGCACAGGTGAATTTTACAATATTCAAGAAGACTGGCTGGAAGAAAACCCTATCTCTTATGAAGAGCTAGACCAAAAAGGGAAAGAATCCTATAAGTATCTGCAATCCGCCTTAAAGAAATACGAGGGATTGAGATAATCACTATTCAGGCAATGCTAAATCTATTTCACTTGAGCTTCTTGCAATAAATCTATTTGTCGTTGCAATACCCCTCTCAACTCTAATAGTACTTCCTGAAATTTAGGCTTTTGAGCAAGATTATTTATCTCCATGGGATCTTTTTCTAAGTCATAAAGCTCCTCATGATCCATATCATCTTGATACCTAAAATATTTCCAATTTTGGTTCGGATCCCCTCACTAGCCGCAATAATATTTACCTTCCAAAGGTGTTCGACTACGAATTCCTTCCGGTCTGCAGCAGGATTCTCACCAACAACATAGCTAGAAAGATTCTTTCCTTGCCACATTTCAGGGATATCGGTTTTGGCAAAACCTAGAATTGTAGGCGCAATGTCAATATTTAACGTCATATCAGGGACAGTTCTATGACCTGGATTTCGAGGATCATAAATAATCATCGGAACCCGGATGGAATTGTCATACATCAGCCATTTTCCAGCGAGTTGACGTTCCCCTTGAAAATACCCATTATCACCCATCAAGATGATGATGGTATTTTCCGCAATTCCCTTGTCCTCCAACACTTTCCTGATTTTTCCAATTTCTAGATCCACTTCAGAAATCATTCTGTAGTAGCCTTTCATACTATGTTGAAATTTTTCCGGAGTATCATACCTCCAGTACCAACGAGTACGATTTTCGCCAGTTTTCACATACTCTGGCTGTTCTTCAAAATATTTTTTGCTACTAATTTGGGCTTTAGGAAATTTCTGCTTCTCGTACAATTCATCTACATCATCTGACCAGAAATATTGGTCTTTCGCAGGATCATGTGCATGAGGAGCACTAAAACTCAGGGAAAGCATAAAAGGCTTTTCCTTGGATGAATTCCTAATAAACTCCTGTGCCTGATGCGAGGTGTACTTGGTCAAATGTACGGTATCTTCATTAATGGTTTTATAAAAATACCCACGACGATCGTCAAATTTACCGTTTCTATCATAGCTATCCGAAACATCAAATAATTGATCTAACTGGGAATAATTGACTCCGAACTTCCCAAAAAAACCTGTTTGATACCCATTTTTTCTTAGGATAGAAGGATAGGAGTTTTCCGCATAAGCTTCCTGAAGGGTTTGTCCAAAGGTGTATCCATGGGTACGTTCGTATAATCCCGTCAATACACTGGCTCTACTAGCTGCACAAATGGGAGTGGTAACAAATGCATTTTGAAAGTAAATCCCCTCACCAGCTAATCGATCCATTTCAGGTGTTTGAATAATCCCATTTCCTGAAAACCCTAACGCATCCCAGCGCTGATCATCTGTAAGAATGAAAATTATATTTGGCTTCTCCACTTGTGCAAAAGAAGTATTGCGAAAGAAAAAACATACACAAAAGATTGTTCCGAAAAAAGTCGTAATTGTCCCATAGCATTAAAATAAATTAAAGAAATGAAAAAGCCTATCCTGCTCAGTCCGTAGCTGACAAGTAATAAACCAACACCTCTTCCAAAAGTTTAATCACTCTTATTTCCAACCTCCAAACCTCCCGACTTCTCTCCCCCTACTTCCCTACTTCTACTACAAATCTCTGATAACGAGTCATAGGGTGCACACCATTATCTGTTACCTCGGCAATGACATGAAGTTGGCCGAGAGAAGAATCATCTAAAGAAACGATCACTTGATTTCCCTCCCCATTAAGAATCGCATCTCCCTGATAGGTACCCACTTCCTGATAGATCCAGAATTTAACTTCCAATTCGTCTCCATCCGGATCAGAAGTTTCAATTTCCAGAGTCAAACTTTCTCCAAGACTGGCATTTACTAGATTAGGACCAACAGCTTTGACAACAGGTGAATGGTTGGCCTCTGCATAATCCATCACACACCAATCTGCTCTGGCAGCAAAATCATTTTGAATTGCTTCTACCCATCGGATCTGAGGGTAAGTGGCGTCGAGCTTTTCTGTAAAAGGATTGTAATCCAAGACATTTTGCCCGTCTTCCCAACGGTTGGGTAGCGAGTCAGACTGTACCAACCTTCCTCCCCAACCACCCCATTCGGGATGATTGAGGTTATTCAGTCCCACATCAATCAAATGTAAATAGGCCGGGGAATCACCTTCAGAAATAAAATCATACACTCCAAAGGTACCCCATTGTGCATTTTCCAATTTAGTGGGATCTCCATGGATATGTTCATCGTCTCCTTCCTGTTTTTGTCCATCTCCATAACTGTAATATTGCTTTAATAATGGCCCATGGTTATTAATGATTTCATTGCCCATAAAGTCCCCTTCAAAAAGGTAATGTTGGACTTCTGGAACAGAGGATTTCCAAGGATAGGCAAAACACCAAAATTGGTTGGAGTTGTAAAAAATCTTCAAATCCGGCCAGTTGGGAGCAATGTATTTTCTATAGGTAGCATCCTGATCCAGAATTGCATAGATAATGGCCTTATCAATTACTTTTTGATAAACAGCATTCCATTCCGGCTTGCCTTTGTATTCATCTTCTATGGACTTCAAAGCTCGGGCAATAGTATTCGTACCACCCCAAACCTGTAGGTAGATGGGGACCATCTCATCATCCAATAATTTGGATTTGATAAAATCCGATCCCTCAGTATCTACTTCCATTTCCCCTTCAAAATCAATATTTCCCACTTTGCCCAAGCTTCTCAAATAATCAGCTGTAGGAAAACCGGCTGCATGCTGACTCAATTTTGGGTACACCTCCTCATAAGCATCCAACAAGGGGTTCATCCACTTTACTCCCGGCCACCTTAGATCCGTTTTTGCTCCATATAGATTTTTGGTCATCTCCATTTCCGATGTGAACAAGGTCCCATTCCCGTCTCCTTTGTAATGCCACATGGAACTGCTATAAATCAGCCCTTCTATTTGAAATTCATTGGCATATAAAAGCATTCGAATAAAAGAATCCACGTCGTCAATCTCTCCATCGGTCGTGACGATCGTTCGAGGCTTTTCCGTTGCCGGAATAGATTCCTCCATGAACTCTGCCTTAGGTTCACAGGAAACTAAAATCAAAAAAAACAGGAAGTATTAAAGAAGGTATTTCGGAGATTTTCATATGTTTGGGCTAAAGAAAGATCAAATTATAAAACCCGGGGAAAATTCCGAAATAGGATCGACGAAATACGAGACTCGCCAACCCACAACATTTACAACTCAAAAAACGAGATTGCCACTCCCGATTCTCGGGATCGCCCGCCTCCCGTAGGGCAGGCAAGGTCGGACTATAGTTCAATTCACATAAAATCATTTCCAATAATCCCTAAATTCCAGTAGTTTAATAGATAGATTAAACTCACAATGAACCTGAAGAATCTAAGTCTTTTTTTCATCCTATTACTTTTTTATTCCTGCACTCCTGATCTTCCGGAAGAAGTGCAAGTAGCATACAATGAATTGCCAGAAACTTTGGATTTCAATATTCATGTCAAACCCATCTTATCAGACAAGTGCTTTGCCTGCCATGGCCCTGACCTCGCCGCACAAAAAGCCGGTTTAAGTCTTCATAATCCAGAAATGGCTTTTGACTTGCCTAATTCCTCCCGGCAAAAAAGCCATTACGCCTAGGAATCTTCGGAAAAGCGAATTATTTCACCGGATTATTTCAGAAGAAGCAGATTATCAAATGCCTTCGCTGGAATCCAATCTTACTTTATCCCCAAAGGAAAAAGCAATCCTGATTAAGTGGATCGAAGATGGTGCAGCGTACAAAGAACATTGGGCATTTATCAAACCTGAGAAACATACTCCTCCGAGTGTAAAAAATGAAAACTGGGCCAAGAACCCCATCGATCAATTTGTCCTCCAAAAACTCGAAGAGGAAGAAATATCCCCATCCCCAGAAGCGGATAAAGAAACTTTATTAAGAAGATTAAGTCTGGATCTAATCGGATTGCCTCCAAGTAAATCCGAAATCGAATCCTTTCTCGCTGACAATTCTGAAAATGCCTATGAAAAGCAGGTAGAACGACTTCTTGAATCCGATCATTATGGAGAGAAAATGGCCTTCCATTGGATGGATATCGCCAGGTTTGCGGATACACATGGTTACACCGTGGATCGCTATCGAGATGCCTCTCCTTACAGAGATTGGGTGATCAATGCTTTTAATACCAATCTTCCCTATAATCAGTTCATCAGAGATCAGTTGGCAGGAGACCTGCTTCCCAATCCCACCAAAGACCAACTCATTGCCACGGCATTTAACCGAATTCATCCCCAGAATATGGAAGGAGGAATTGTCGAGGAAGAATTTCGAGTGGAATATGTGGTAGACAGGACAAGTACCATGGCACAGGCATTTTTGGCTTTGACGGTTGGTTGCGCCAGATGTCATGACCATAAATACGATCCCATCACTCAGAAAAACTTCTACGAGCTCAGCAGCTTTTTCAACCAAGTGGATGAAGCAGGTCAGATTTCCTGGGACAATGCCATGCCTGCTCCCACCATGCTGCTGACGGATGACAAAAAGATCAGATGCTGGATTACCTGCAATCCCTGCAAAAGAAAGAAGAGGAATCGCTTGAAGAGGTAATTGAATCCGAAGAAAAAGCTTTTGAAACTTGGTTGGCTTCCAAAGCCTATCAATCCTATGCAACAAGAGAATTTCCAGCCACTCAAATTGCGTATTATACTTTTGACCAATCTAGCATACAAAATCAGTTAAACCCTGCCCAAAAAGGGTCGATGGAAAGCAGTGAAGTAAAAAACCAACCTCCCAACTATGTGGAAGGAGTACGGGGAAAAGGGATCAAACTCAATGGGGATATGTGGTTGGAACTCGGAGGTCCTGGCGCATTTTCAAAATCCGAACCTTTTTCTGTTAGCATCTGGGTCAACATTCCCAAAAACCTGACTACGGGAGCGATTTTTCATAGCGGATCGGGAGCAGTGCTTTACAACTGGCGGGGATATCATCTTAGCCTAAAAGACAACAAACTGGAACTCTTGATGGCCCATTCCGCTCCCTACAATGCCATCACCAAAATCAGTGACAAGGATATTCCCAGAGATGAATGGATCAATCTTACCTTGACCTATGATGGCTCCTCCAAAGCGGAGGGCTTACAGGTTTTCCTCAACGGAAAGCCTATTTCTACCCAAACCACCCATGACAATCTCTATAAAGATATTCTGCTCGCAGGAAAACAACCGGGATTGCAAGTGGGGGCCGTATGGAGAGGAAAAGGCATCAAAGGAGCGATTGCGGATGAGGTCAGTATCTATAGTCTCGAACTTTCAGAACCTGAAATTCTTCAGATCTACGATCAGGAACAGTACAAAAACCTCTTGAGTAAGGCTCCGGAAAATTTAAGTGTGAATGAAAAGGCACAGCTTAAATCCTTCTACCTTAATAACCATTCCCTTCCTTATCGGAATAAGTTAAAATCCTTGATCGCTGCCAGAAAAGCCTATGCAGATTCGGTGGAAAATATTCCTGAAATGATGATTATGCAGGATAAGACTGAACCACGCCCTACCTATATCCTGACACGGGGCGAATACAACAATCATGGAGAACAAGTTTTTCCAAATACGCCTAAAAGTGTTCTCCCCATGCCAGAGGACTTACCCAAAAACAGGTTAGGATTGGCGCAATGGATCATTTCCCCAGAAAACCCACTCACCGCCAGGGTGGCAGTGAATCGATTTTGGCAAAATTACTTCGGAAGGGGTCTAGTTGAGACTTCCGCAGATTTTGGAAATCAGGGGCAATTGCCTTCCCACCCGGAATTATTGGATTGGTTGGCTTTGAAGTTTCAAGAATCGGAATGGGATGTCAAAGCGATGCAACGCCTGATCGTCACTTCCGCTACCTACAGACAAACTTCCCAGCAAAGAAAAGAATTGAAAGATATTGATCCAGATAATGTCTTGTTGGCGAGAGGCCCTTCGGTGAGACTTCCCGGCGAACTCATCCGTGACAATGCGCTTTTTGCCTCGGGATTACTAAATCCAAAAATCGGAGGAAAAAGTGTCTTCCCTTATCAGCCGGAGGGATTGTGGCGGGTGAATTCTGCCACCTACGTTCAGGACAAAGGCAAAAACCTCTATCGCAGAAGTTTGTATACCATCTGGAAGCGATCTGTGCATAACCCTACCCTATCCATGTTTGATGCGCCGGACCATAGCGAATCCATCAGCAAAAGACAGGAAACCAACACGCCCCTACAAGCACTTGCCCTGCTCAATGACCCCACCTTTTTGGAAGCTTCCAAGGTTTTGGGGGAACAAATGGCCTCCTATTCCGGAATTTCTGAGGCTATTCAAGATACCTTCCAAAAACTTACCGGAAGGAAACCCCAATCCAATGAGCTAGAAATTCTACTGGAATTACGGGAAAGCGAGTTCCAAAAATTCACCAAAGACCCAAAAAAACTGAAAGGCTGGCTGAGTGCCGGAGAATATGAAATCAATCCCAAACTGGATCCGACACAGGTGGTAGCAAATGCAGTGGTCGCCTCGGTGATTATCAATTCAGATGCTGCCATAACCAAAAGATAACCATGAGCCTACACCATCACCACGCCCCACTTCGATCGAACCATGCAGATCTTCAAGAAATAGAAAAGAAGATGGACAGGAGAAGGTTTCTGACTAAAACTTCCTTGGGGATTGGCTCTTTGGCATTAGGGTCCCTGATGGGGATGGGGAAAATTTTTGGACAAAATTCAACTTCTTTCCCACCTCTTTCGAATTCAAATCTGGGTTTGGGACATTTACCGCATTTCGTCCCCAAAGCCAAGCGAGTGATTTACCTCTTTCAAGCGGGTGGCCCTTCTCAACTGGATCTCTACGATTACAAACCAAAGCTACGCGATTTACATGGTCAAGAACTGCCAGATTCAGTGCGCAATGGACAGCGTCTCACTGGCATGAGTGCCGATCAAAGTTCCTTTCCTATGACTTCCTCTGCCTTTAATTTTAAGCAGTATGGAGAGAGCAGAGCTTGGGTAAGTGAATTGATGCCATATACCGCAGAAGTAGTAGATGAATTGTGCTTTATCAAAAGCATGCAAACCAGTCAGATCAACCATGACCCGGCCATTACTTTCTTCCAAACGGGGCATCAACTTCCCGGCAGACCTTCCATCGGCTCTTGGCTAAGCTATGGTTTGGGTTCGGATAATGAAAACCTTCCTGCTTTTATCGTAATGGTTTCCAAAGATGCCGTGCGGGATCAACCCTTGTATGCCAAGCTTTGGGGCAATGGTTTTCTTCCTTCCCAGCATCAGGGGATTCAGTTCCGCTCCGGAAAAGACCCCGTGCTCTATCTGGGAAATCCTGAAAACTACGATGGAAAAGATCGGCGGGAAATGCTTGACTACCTCAAATCACTCAATGAAGTTCAGCTCGATACCTATGGAGATCCAGAGATCAATGCCCGTATCGCACAGTATGAGATGGCATTTCGTATGCAAACATCCGTGCCCGAGGTGACCGATCTATCTAAAGAACCTGACTGGGTGTATGAGATGTATGGAGAAGAAAGTCGTGATCCGGGCACTTATGCGGCTAACTGCCTCATGGCTAGAAAGCTGATCGAGAATGATGTGAAGTTCGTGCAACTCTACCATCAGGGTTGGGATCATCATGGCAGCCTTCCGAATGGAATCAGAAACCAGTGCCAAAAAACAGATCAGGCCACTGCAGCCTTGATCAAAGACCTCAAACAACGAGGTTTGCTGGAAGACACCTTGGTGGTCTGGGGAGGAGAATTCGGTAGAACCGTTTACTCTCAAGGCACACTATCACCAGATAATTATGGTCGGGACCATCATCCCAGATGTTTTACCAAATGGATGGCAGGAGCTGGGGTCAAACCTGGCTTTAGCTATGGGGAGACTGATGATTTCGGTTACAACGTGGTAAAAGATCCTGTATCCGTTCACGACTTACAAGCAACTTTGCTACACTTATTCGGCATCGACCACGAGCGACTTACCTTTAAGCATTTAGGCAGAAGGTACCGACTGACGGATGTGGAAGGGGAAGTGGTGAAGGGGATATTGGGTTGATTAGATAGTTTAAGGACTGGGTGTAGTTAGATTGTTTTTGGATCCCGTCTGGGTGTAGTCTAACCGTTCTTGGACCCGGAAATAGTTTGTAACTACATCATAGTGACTTTTTCATAGCAATTTTACTAGTCACCAATAATTAAACTTAATAAGTCCCCTTCTTGGCGTAATCAGATCGCCATCTAATTGTTTTGCCCTACTCCCAACAATTGTCCTGAATAAAAATTGTTAAGGATTTGTAATTCCAACCAACCACTCAAGAAATCCTGATGGTATGCTTAAAAGGCGTAAAACCCGTCAGGTAAACCGTAGGCGAAGACATATGAGGTAAGGCTCCTCGAAGTTGGACTCCTTTGTGTTCTGCCAGTCCCGGCCCGAAGGTCAGCGTGTCTCCTTTTAGCGTATAAATTCCTACTTCGTCTGTGTTAAGGAGATAGGAGTCATTTTTAGAATTTAAAGCCGCCACATTTTTGAATACCCCCCTTCTCGGAAAATAAGTTCTATCGAAACCGGTACGTTATCGGTCCCTATGATTTCGATATCACATTCTACTCCGTCGTTGCCTTCCCGAATCCGAGCCGTCGAGGTGAGGTACTGTATTTCACTTTGTTCTCGATTACTTCGGGGCATTTTTTCCCAATCGCCTCCTGGGTCGATGGAGTCTTTAGGGTAAGGTTGATAATAGGGCCCAGCAAGTTTCTGTCCATAACATAATCCTTGCCTTCCTGCCGGATCTCGCCACCTTGGAATTGTCCTTTTCCAAAAAAGGAAGCTGAAAAGCGAATGCCCTGCAACACAGCATTACCGGAATGAAAAGTCAGAAAAGTTGGATTTTGGGAAATAACAGTGGAATCCCAGTTTCCTCTCCGGATGCGAACCAGACCCGAGTACGGAAATGTTTTGGCGTAGCTCGTAGGCAATGAATTGGGCTTGGGTAATTCCCTCCAAAGCGAGGTATCTTCTAGAAAATAAGATAATTGGGAGACGGATTTCTCTAGTACTGTAGTCTCAATTTCTTTGCAGATTGCCGAAAAAATGCCATTCTGATCCTTTAAGGCCATAAAGCGGTAGGGATAGTAATAGCCTTCCATCGTACCTACTGCTGCCTTATCCTGTCGGCCCGAGGCTTCAGTGGCTATCTCCCCGTTAGGATGGATGTAGTAGGTAGTCATCATCAGATTTCTACGCACAAATTCGTACAGTTCCGGCTTTTTGCGCCCTTAGCGATTGTAATAAGCACCCGATCAGTGAGAGGCGAATAGATGAGGGTGCTTTTCTCATTGTACTGCCCGTCGGGATCCATGTCGATATGCTCGCTGAGCCATTCGTCAATGCGAGCTTCGTAGCGCGGATTGGGCCACAGCTCGTTCAGCTTTGTCAATGCCCCCGATACCACCCAGCGGTGGTTTGGCGTATGAATACCGCCTACGATCAAGCATTCTCCAGCCCTTTGCAAGAAGGTTTTTAGGAGTTCCAACTGGGTGGAGTATCTATTACCTTCTTCCCTCAAAACAATTATGTACACTGGCACCAGCCATTTGACTATAAATCCCGTATCGGGCGTTGAGTGAAAATTGGTAGAAAGTAGGTCGATGGTACCATCGGAATGCTGAATTTTCAGGAGGTAGTTTATTGCCTCTTCAAGTTCTTTGGCTATGGTTTCGGAGCGATAGTACCTGCTCTCGGAACTCGCTAGGGCGCAGCCCGCCGTACGGATATATGCTACCGTAGAATGCGCATTTGGGATTTCTGCTCCGTCTAGGAAGCCTCCGTAAGCCGAACTCTTAATATCAGAAACACGGTATCCGCGTTGCCGATCAAGCTGATTATCATTGGCTTTGATTAATCTTAGCAGCCAGTCAGGCTTGCTTTCATCTTTTGCGCGGGAGCGAAAACCATCGAAGTTAACATCGGAGCGGCACAAAAAGCTATCGAGCCATATTGGACAAATTCTCTTCGTTTCATAGATCGTAAAGCTGAAAAGGTTTTAGGTTATTGCTTACCTAAACTTATGGATTAAAACGGCGGATATCAAAAGTCGAAATTGCTCTTTTTTCAACTATCTGAGTGTAGTCAGATCATTCGTCTAAGCCTACTAATTTACCCTCCCCCTTCTGGGTGTAGTCAGATCGTCGTTGGGTCTGGGTGTAGTTTGCCTGCCCTAAAACCCGGCCCAAGGCTTAAAACATTCACTGGATGTTTTAGGCCTTGTCCTACCCTAATATCTTTTTGATAGCAATTTCACTCGTCCCCAATAATCAACCTCAATCTTGCCCTTCAAGCCCTATGAAAATATTAAATCGTATTTGGAAAGGGTAAATCAATCACTGGATCTAGACACTATCTTTTAAATTAAAGCTCTTTATTTCTTTTCTTCGTCTGCGTTGCTATAAAGGTTATTTTCTTCATCTTCAGAGCCAATTCTTTCCTGCTCGTCGTCTAATTCACTTCCTGGAACGTCCAATTGATCACCGGAAAAATCGACTTTTCTATTTCTTTCTATCAATTGCTCATCATCTCCACCATCATGACTCAGATTTGCATTCTTTGGCCCCAAAGCCTGTAGATCTTCCTTCGTCACTTTAGCTTCTTTGGCTAGTTCCTCGGCAGTTTTATCATTAGAATTCTGTTGGTTTTGTGCTTTATTAGTTTTCATGATATTTCGTTTTTCTTATATAGGTGCAACTTGCCTGCCTTTTAGGGGCTAGTCCAAGGAAAACCCCTTCAATCCCATTTTAAGGGGAGTAATAGCACTTTGTGTAATCTGGTAAAGTCTCGAAAAATATTAAAACCAAAGTTGAGGTGAATAAATCTTCCCAAAATGGGTAGCTGAGCCTGTTATGGATGTTAAAAAGTTGGGAGGTAAAAGCCTTTTTGATTCTCCTCCTGAAGAAATAAGACTGGAATTGCTTCCCTAAAGATGACCTTCGTTGTCAAAGCAAACGATTCCGTAGTATTGGCAAAACTCAGGGCCTCTCTTTGCTTTGCATTTGCTAAATTGGCTGACAATAACTCCTAAAATAACGCTATGAAATTATCCTTATTAACCCTTTTGTTTGCATTCTCCCTGATGGTTTGCAAAGCCCAGGAAAGCAGACCAGGACCACAGCTTCCGCCTGAAACTGGTGAAACATTTAAAGTAGGAATTGCGGGCTATACCTTCGTGAAATTTGACCTGGACAAGACACTCGAAACCTTGAACGCCTTGGATGTACATTATCTATGCATCAAAGATTTTCATTTGCCGATGACAAGCACAGATGCTGAAATTGCTGCTTTTCATGAGAAATTGAAAGCCCATGACATCACAGGATATGCGGTTGGTCCTATCTATATGAAATCCGAGGCCGAAATAGATCGGGCATTTGAGTATGCCAAACGAGTTGGTGTAAAGCTGATCGTGGGCGTTCCCAATGTGGAATTGCTTCCTTATGTAGAAAAAAAGGTGAAGGAATATGATTTTAAGTTCGCTATCCACTTACACGGACCAGATATCAATATTTATCAGGATGCCGATGATGTTTGGATGCACACCAAAGATCTCGATCCAAGAATTGGAATGTGTCTGGACATTGGACATGACACGAGAAATGGAAAAGACCCGGTTGCGGATATGGAAAAATATCACAGCCGCGTGTTTGACATGCACATTAAGGACGTGACAGGACCATCAAAACAAGGTTATTCACTAGAAGTAGGCCGAGGTATCATCGACTTCCCTTCCATGGTGAGGATGATCAGAAAAGTGGGTTACACCGGAGTATGCAGTTTGGAACATGAGCGGAATATGGATAATCCATTTATGGGAATTGCCGAATCCCTCGGATATTTCCGTGGAGTTATTGAGACGACCAAGTAATAGGTTCCGATTTAACCACCCTTTGAAAAGGCTGAATTCTTATGAGTTCAGCCTTTTTCATTTTTAATATTTGCACAGAATACTGTTTGGAATGGCGCGGGGGCTGGCGCAGCAGCGAGCCAGCCTCCGGACTTGTGCGGTTGAAGCTTCCTACCCACAATCTGTCTCAAAAACTTCCATTTTTGCCCTGTCTTGACCTTTTGGTCTTTGTTTCAAGACAAAAGAACAAAGAAGAAATCAGGATAGAATTTAAAAACATAACTATTTCACATTAAAACAACACTGTCAATTCCAGCTGTACCAAGGGCTGCATTTTAGTCTTTCAGAAAATTTTAACACTCAGTTTAAATACAAGCTTTACCTAACACAAGCAATTAAGCTGGAATGTGGAATAGCGAATGTTGAATTTTGAATTAAGAAAAGCAAAGTAAAAAGCCATTTTGACAATGCAAGTCATTGTTTAGGACAGCTTATAAAACAAACTTCTATCGCTCAATGGTATTAGGTTTTTGTTAAGCTTTGGTTTTACATGCATGTCTGATTCCTCATTATCAGCTTCAATACTTATATTTCTTTAGTGAACCATCAAAATGCAATTGAAAAAGCTTTCCACTTTAGTCATTCTAATTCTGATTTTTTCAAGTTGTGACCCAGTTTCAACTTTGGAGGCAAACATTACAAATCTAACAACTGAAAACCTTACCATTGAATTTATATCGGCAGATGAAAGTTCAAGCAAAATCATACAAATAGCTTCTGGAGAAATGGAACTCTTTCAAGAAGGTTTTGATATTGGTGGAACCGACCTTGAACCTTCACTTTTCGATTATGATTCTGTAGTTATTAAAAATCAAGCTGGACAGATTCTTAAGGTGTATAAAGAAAGCGAAGCAGGAAAAAATATTTATACTATTAATAGTTATTGGATAGTGGATGTACCGTCCAGAAGATTTTTCAAATATTATTATGAAATAGAAAATCAAGACATTAAATAAAATCCTAAAAGGGGTTTAGAACCAATTTCATAAGCAAGTCCTTGTCAGTTTATTGGGTAGCTTTACAAAAGCCAATAGGGACTTTCATAAATTTGGAAATGCAGATATGAAGCGAAAAACTTTCATTAAGAGTTTATTATTCTTAGGGACATTCCCCTCTTTGCTGAGCGCAAAACCCGTTCCCTTGAAGAGCACATCAAGCATCAGGCTTCTGAGACATGCTACATTGATTATGGAGATGAATGGAAAAAAATTACTAATAGACCCCATGCTTTCAGAAAAAGATGCCATGGATCCGATTAGGAATTGCGGGAATGATATAAGGATTCCTATGGTCGATTTGCCCATTCCCAAATCAGAAATAAACACCTTGATTTCTGAAATGGACGCAATAGTGATTACCCACTTGCATCGAGACCATTGGGACGTTCCAGCAAAAGATTTAATCTCTAAAAGCAAACTTATTTTTGTTCCCCGAATGATGATGAACCCTTGAGAAAGCAAGGCTTTGAAAATGTCCAAAGCATTGAGAATACGTTCAGCTGGCAAGGAATCGAATTTCATAGAACAAGTGGACAACATGGGACTGGAGATATTGGAAAAAGTATGGGGCCAGTTTCAGGGTTTGTTTTCAAACACCAAAAAGACTCCATCTATTTGGCAGGTGATACCATTTGGTGTGAGGAAGTGGAAAATGTACTTACCAAACATCGTCCAAAAGTCACAATTCTAAATGCAGGAGGAGCAAAGTTCTTAACTGGTGATCCGATTACCATGACTTCCAGTGACATTGTAAAAGTTCATGAAAAACTTCCGGACACAAAGATCATCGCAGTCCATATGGACACCATTAATCATTGTTTTGTAACTAGGGAAATCCTATCTGCAGAATTAAAATCCAAAGGTTTAGAATCCAAAATAAGGATACCAGAAGATGGCGAATCAATTGAGGTTTAAAATTTAACTACTCATTCTATCTTTGCTGATTATGGCGGTAGTTTATTGCGATAACTGTAGTAATCTCCAACTTCCTTCCCCAAAGCAATTTGAAAATGCTTTAACAAGGTCAATCATCAGTAATCTCGGCACGGGATATAGTTTGTCCAGACAATTGTCGCGGACCACACCCTAATATCCACCTCAATCAAACCTTTCCATCCAGAATAGCCCTGGCTGGGTGTAGTTTGTCCCGACAATTGTCGCGGACTACACCCTATTATCCACATCAATCAAACCTTTCAATCCCAAGCATTACCTAGAATTAAGGTAAACTTCAGGCTATTCTACAATTTCTTTCTAACAGGATCAACATAAATATACCCCCTCTCCCCAGTCTATATACCCCCCTGGGGGGGTAAAAGAATCTCGCGAGACTCTTTTTGTATCTCTGGAGGTCCTTTTAATATCAAACGAGACTCTTTGAGTACCTCCCGAGGTCCTTTTTGGTTTAATGGAGATTCTTTTAGTATCTCGTTATATTCTTTTTGAGTGTCGTTTGATTCTTTTTGCATCAAACCAGACCCGAAAAGGTTCATGATTGGTTCTTTTTGAGTATCGCGTGATAGTTTTTGAGTCTGAGGAAATTGTTTTATATCATCATTAGCAAATTAGAGGAGGTATAAAACGGGGATCTGATACTACCTAATCAAATACCTTTTCAATAATTTTTGTCTTTGTTGAGCTTTCAAAAAATGTGAACTGAACATAGGAACTAGTTAGTATTGGGCATTTGGAATCATACAAACCCTGAATGAATGGGGAATTCTATCAATTCTACCAAAAAGGAAAAGTATATTAGTAAGGAAAGTAGCTACAAACTAATTGTACACCAGCCAGATAATCACCCATGATCAATTTCTTCAGAAAAATTCGTCAACATATGTTGGTTGAAAACAAGTTTACGAAATATCTACTCTATGCATTTGGAGAAATTATCCTAGTAGTGATTGGGATTCTAATTGCATTATCTATCAATAATTGGAATGAAGCGCGAAAAAACAACCTGGAAGAAACCGCCATTCTAGAAAGTCTGGATAAAAATTTAATTCTGGCAAAAAAACAATCCGAGGCCTTAGTTTCTGCTGAAAGAGAAACAAAGGGCGTTCTGTTAGTGGTTCTAAGGCTAGATTCAATCAAGTCAAATTTAGATGATCTTACGATTACAGATAAGATTTTCAAAGATGCTTTTTGGAATTTAGAAAATGACATACCTGTCATTAATACCTATACTGACCTCAAAAACACCAATAAACTCGGACTTATCAAGAATCAAAAGATTAAAGAAAAATTCACCAGCTTGGAAGTAAATTTAAATGAATTGAGAGGCATGCTAGAAGACCGATTAAATGTGCAACAAATTCGAATTGATGATATTGCTGAAAACGAGATCAATTTTATTCCTCTTATCAAATCAGCCATCCCCTCAATCAACATTACAAATGAAACCCAAAATGATTACAAGAGTATCCTATCCGATCAGCGCATCAGAAACTTGTTAGGTATCAAATTGAATATGACTCAAGATGTATTGGACTACCGAGTGAATTTAGACAATGACATCAGTGAGTTGACTATGCTGATCGAATCAGAATTGCAAGAAACCAATGAAAGAGGTACCAAACCATGATCAACTTTTTAGAAAATTCCGCCAAAAATTAATATCTGAAGATGTTTCCACCTTGAAGTCCGATAAAATAGTCAGGTATCTTTTATATGCAATCGGAGAAATTTTGTTGGTCGTAATCGGAATTTTGATAGCTCTTTATATCAATACCAGCCGTGAGGATTTTCTAGAAGACCAATACACCAAAAGTGTATTCGAGCAAATCCGCAAGGATCTTCAAAATGACAGAGTAAAGCTGGCACTTGATATTGAGAATATCGAGACTACCAATCAATTTATTCTCGATATACTGGGAAATAAAATTCCAGATTCCTTTTATGCCAGCATCGATTCAGTCACTTATGATGCCCCTAACATCAGGCCCATCCGGAGTTTATGTACTGACTTTGTGGCTTTTCTACCAAATACCAAAGGATACGATTTGCTCAAACTCCTTAACAATAAGGATTTGGTCAATGACTCATTAACCAATGACATCATCAGCTATTATTCACAGTTGGGAACTGTTCTTCCAGAATACAACAAAGTTACCGTGGAGATCTCCATAAGAAACATTCAAGAATATAAGCAATACGATTGGTTTGAAAACTGGTCAATTGGCACCTATGACCCAAGTTTCATTGAATATCTCAAGGAAAATAAAGACAACAAAAAGCGCCTGGCTGAATTTTATTCCTACAATTCTGTCAACGAAACCTATTGGAATGAACTAAAGGAAACCACAGATGAATTGATCAACAGGATCGAGAAAAATTAGAAACTCACTGAAGAATGTTAATAGAATTATCCAGAAAAATGATCACTTGCCATCCTAGATATAATCATTTGAATTTCATGCCTAGAAGTATTTTTTAACTCTTCCTAGTGCTGTTTTTATCGTAAAGGGTCCATTCCTGTCAAAATTCTCAAGAAATCCTCGAACTTTACCACAACCATTAACCTAAACCACCACCATGCTTATTATTCCAGATGCAGAAATCATTCAATTGCTGGATTACAAAAAATTGATTGAAGCACTACGAGAAATTTTCAGTCTGATTATACCATGCCTGTTCGACATCATCATTTTTACCAAACGGCAGAAGGGGATGAAAATACTTTGATCTTGATGCCGGTCTGGAACCAAGATTACCTTGGGATGAAACAAGTCACTGTGGCCCCAGCGAATGCTTCCAAAAACATGCCTTCTATCTATGCCCAGTACATCTTGAGCGATTCCAAAACTGGTGAGCCATTGGCGATGATGAATGCCACAGAGTTGACGGCCAGAAGAACTGCTTGCGCATCAGCTTTGGCTGCCTCTTACTTGTGTAGAAAAGATGCGGAACATTTACTGGTAGTAGGCGGAGGTAAAGTAGCCCAGCATCTGGTGCAAGCTCATTCAGCGTTACGTGATTTTAAGAAAGTTAGCGTTTGGATGAGAAACCCCACTAAACTGGAAGATTTTGTTTCGGATTTAAAAAAGCAAGGAATCCTTGCTGAAGGCGTGACCAACTTGGAAGAAGCTGCTCGCCAAGCAGACCTGATTTCCTGCGCCACACCTGCAAAAACACCCATCATTAAAGGTGGGTGGGTAAAACCTGGTGCACATCTGGACCTAATCGGCTCCTACAAACCCGACACAAGAGAAACAGATGATGTGGCCATCCAGAAAAGCTCCATTTTCGTGGATTCAAGGGCTGGTGCCTTACATGAATCGGGTGAGCTTGCCATCCCTATTGCCAGTGGTATTATCTCCAAAAATGATGTAAAAGCAGACATCGTGGAACTTGTAAAAGGTATTCATCCCGGAAGAACTTCCGAAGATGAAATCACACTTTTAAATCCGCTGGATTAGCTGTGGAAGATTTAGCTGCTGCCTTATTGGTGTATAAATGTTATACCCCAGCTAACAGTTAATCGAGTAATTCTGGCAAGGATAAAAATCAATTATCAGCCCCAATTCAACATAAAGCCCGGTCTATTCAGACTGGGCTTTGGAATATTAAAACCCATTATACCAGGCCCAACCGATATCTCCTGGGTCAATGTATTCTTCCGAAACCACGATCTTCTCCAAGTATTTCATACTCTTGAATCCAATCTGTCTTTCCAATCTCAAACGAACAGGAGCACCATGGGGAATGGACAGATTTTTCCCATTCATTCCATAGGCCAAAATCGTCTGTGGATGAAATGCATCTATTAAGTCAATGCTGTCTAACCAACCATCATAGGAATAAAAATTCACCCATCTTGCTTTGGGCATTATCCCGGCATGTTCCAATACCAAACGAAGTGGTACTCCAGTCCATTCTGCAATGGCGGTCCATCCTTCTTCACAGGTATGCCGAGTAATCTGAGTACGAGGAGAAAATCGCTTGAGTTGATTTAGAGAATAACTCCCGAACGTGCTACTAATCCTTCCACTGGTAATTGCCAGTTTTCAAAACCAGTTCGTAAATGTTTGTCATAGTTCTCACTAAAATATTCCTTGGAAGTGTCGGCAGGGTTGATAGTACCTGTAGCAGGCATGGAGGATATATTGCTGAAGCTATATTCTTTGGCTAAGGATTGTTTGGAAAGCAAAGCTCTATGGGCAGCATAAGTAAAATTATCTCCCATTCGAAGGATATTCCCATAGTTGGGAGGCATGGGTTGTTTGCATCCAGGAATCAATAATGCGCCCAATGCTGCCACCCCTGTAGTAAGGGCTGCTCGTCTTGTAATGATTTCTTTCCTCTTCTTCATAGCTATTTACCTAAAGTCATATATTTCAATTGGGCTTTAAATCCTGATAAAATAATCATCAGCACATGCACGATCAGAAAAACCTCTAAAGACAAAGAGGAAAAGAAATGGATCGTACGAGCAGATTGATATCCTCCAAAAAGGTCCAGCAAGAACGGATAAGCAGCTGTAATCGCTGGAGACATGGTAAAACCAGTAATGATTGCCATGGGTAAACCAATGAAAATGATTCCCATGTAAGAAAGCTTTTGTAAGAGTCCATATTGTGGGCCACCGGTAGGAGGTGAAACTTTCAATCGGAAATGATCTTTCAAATCCCTGAAAAACTGTGTTGGAGTCAACTCTTGGATTTTAGGCCAAATATGTTTTTGAAAGTGTCCGCTAAACAACCCAATGATCAGGTAAAAAAGCCCTGTTAAAACCAGGAACCAAGCAGCTAGGAAATGAAGACTTCTCCCCCATCCATTTTGGTTAAACAATTCTTCTTCTCCTCTTCTTCCCGCACTGACTGGAGAATCTTGGGCATCAAAAAGAAACCTCTTCCTCCCAATCCGACCATTGGTGGTTTCTGCTGATAGGAAGTTCCAAAAAAGCTGGAGTCAAATCATTTCCCACTTCTCCCCAATACAATCGAGGATGAACCATCAGAATTTCAATTCCGGTAAACACCAAAATCAAAAAGCTCATGGTTATGATCCAATGGGAAGTTTTAACCCATGGCTTATGTTTTACTGGTTCAGACATACTCGAATTGTCAACATCAATCTTTAAAAAATAGGTAAGAAAACAGCTAACTCCCTGTATTTAAATGTACTATTTTATTTGAATATCTTAAATTCAATATGTTTCGGAAAAACGTCAGGAAATTGGCAAAGAAAGAATATGGGTGAAATAATATTTAAAATAAAAAAGGTGAAGGCACCTTTCGTGCCTTCTTTTTATATCCCTATAAATTGAAAATGAAAGGAGCTTTTTGAATAAACTGACCAGAATGGATTTGGTCTGCTAGAAAAGCCGCCAAGGAAGTGGCACTTATACTATTGCCTTTGCAATCCTTTAAATCTGTTCCAACTGGATTTTTCTGGTCACTAAGCTCAATCATAGGGAGCCTCACCATAGTCCAGTCTAAACCTGAATTCAAAATAAGTTCATATTCATTTTGCTTGCTTTTGGTGGAAATTGGGAACATTTGCTCCATCCAAGCAGTGGCTTGCAAAATCTTTTCACTTTTTGATCTGAAGGAGTAGTTACATTCAATCCTGTGGTAAGAATATAACGTTTGATTCCAAAAGAACTCATGGTCTTCAGGATGATCAAACTTGCCTTCTCAAATAAATCCGGAGTACTTGCTGGAATTCCTAAACCTAATGTGCTAACTACTGCATCACAACCTTGGATTAATTTCTCAACCTTATTCTCCATTAACACATCACCTATGATCACAGTGAGATTATGGGAATCTTCAGGGATTTTCTCAGGATTTCTTACGAGTAGATTTACATGGAAATTTCGGGAAAGAAGCTCTTTGACTAAATAAGTCCCGGACTTTCCTGTACCTCCTATAACTGCAATTTTTTGATTTGATTTCATGGTATTCTCTATAAAGTGTGGACATTAAAAAGACAGCCTTACATTTAAGAATGAAAGCTATTTTGGATCTGGGAGATCTTCATGCACTATTTATAGAGAGATTCTAATAGGTGAAAGGTAAGAAATTTATTTCATGTAAAATTTTTCTGAATTGGTATTTAAAGGGTAAATATGCTTTTGCACTTGATATCCATTTTTAATGAAAGATTCCTGCTTAAATTCCCTATATGAAATCAGCCACAATCATAGGTTCAGGAATCATTGGTTTGACTTCAGCAATCGCCTTGCAGGAAGCAGGATTTCGAGTGAAAATCATCGCGAAAGAACCTTTTCAGATAAGCCTTTCACATAAGGTAGGTGCGATCTGGTTTCCTTTTGAAATTGCTCCCAAAGAAAAAACAAATACTTGGGCTACTAATTCCTATATCCGCTATTTACAAGACCTGACTTTTCCATCAGGCGTTTCCATTATTCCTTTTATCAATGCCTATATCGAAGGCTCTAACACAGATTGGAAGGAGCAATTACCTCCTGGAACCGTCCGAGAAGCCAAAAAGGAAGAACTTCCCAAAGGAATTGATCAAGCCTTGTATGCGGAAGTACCTTTGGTAGAACCTGGAATCTATCTGCCTTATCTTTTCAATCAATTTCTTACGTATAAAGGGCAATTTGAATTAGCTAAGATTTCCTCTTTAGAAGAAATATCAGAATTGGATGGACTAGTGGTGAATTGTACTGGATTAGGCGCTAAAGAACTATGTCACGATAAGGAACTCTATCCGATTCGTGGGCAGATTTTAAGGTGCGAAAAACTAGACTCAATTTCTTTTGCGGATCCAACAAAAAAAGGGGCTTTGCGATATGTCATCAATCGGAGTTCGGATACCATCATAGGAGGGACAGACTATGAGCATGATTGGAACCCTGAAATAAATCCGGAGGACACCACTTTAATTCTGAATCGGATCAAGGATTCAGGAATATCAGAACCCCCGAAAGTTCTAGAGGAATTAGTCGGCTTACGGCCTAAGCGAACGGCTGTTAGGTTCGAGTTTGACGAAGATTACCCCAACGTTTTTCATAATTACGGACACGGGGGAGCGGGTTATACGGTGGCTTGGGGATGTGCGCTGGAGTTGACTGAGGTATTAAAAGAGGGATAAAAATGGTCTGAAAAGGCACAGACCAAAGCAGAAGAGAAAATAGCTTTTAAGCCCTTTTGCCTGAATTCGTTTAACTTGGTAAGGAATATTCATTCCAAAAATTATGATGAAGCACTTTTTCTCATTTGTTTTTCTTGCTTTCCTATCCATACTCCAAGCTACCGCTCAGGAACGCTTTGTAGAAATGGATCAATCGAAAATTTGGATCAAAACATTGGGGTTAGAACAAAGAGAAGAAGGTCAGCCCTTGGTGGTTTTTGAAAGCGGTCATGGAACACCCATGGGAAATTGGGATAAGGTAATCGGAGCAGTAGCTGAATTTGCCCCTACCCTAACCTATGACAGACCCGGAATAGGTAAATCTGAAGCAAAAGACTATATACCTACCCTAAAAAACGTCTCCGAGCAATTGGTGAACCTCTTGGATAAATTGGAGTTAGCTCCTCCCTATATTTTGGTCGGACACTCATTGGGAGGAGTATATGTCAGAGGATTTGCCAATTACTACCCAGAAAAATTAGCCGGCTTAGTGATCATTGACCCTGGGGATTTCACCGAAACCCAAGAAAATCGCAATGAGTATTACAATATCCTTGATTGGGAGTCCTCAAAAGTTGATAGTTTGGTTCAGTCATTTATTGACATCAGAACTTCCAGAAATAAGGATTCTCCAGCACCAATCAAGAGGGAAGGACAAGTGTTGGAAGAATTAAGGGAACAAGATTTCAAGGAAATAACCAGTACCCCACTCCCGAATATTCCTGTTCACATGGTCGTCGGAGGAAGATTTGATATGCCAGCAGAATTTCAATCCAAAGAATACGATGATGAAGCACTGTTCCGATCCAAAATCAAGCACCGAATATCCCGTTGGACGGATGTGATCCAGTCAGTGGAAAAAGGCATGTTACTTTATAGCGGGGATGCAGGACACTTTGTTCAATGGGATGATCCTGAATTGGTGATTTCTAGTATTCGTATTGTGATGCAGGATTACTTTACACTTCAGTAAGAAATGCAGCAGAAGTAATCTTTTTTAACGGGTTTTCATTAACATCCTGTAAAGACTTCCAATGTTTTACTAATTTAATAGGCTAACCACCAACCCTATGAAAACCATTTTTCTTTTTTGTTGCACTATCCTTATTCTTGGAAGTTGTTCCAATCCACAAACTTTCGATGTCCTAATCAAAAATGGACAGATTGTCGATGGTTCCGGCAGTTCCTCTTATATAGGAGATGTTGGCATCAATGCCGACACCATTGCTGCTTTAGGAGATCTACAAGGAGCCAAAGGAACTTTAGAAATCGATGCGACTGGGCTAGTAGTTGCTCCCGGCTTCATCAATATGTTGAGTTGGGCCGTGGAATCACTGATCGAAGATGGAAGGTCTATCTCTGACATCAAACAAGGAGTCACTCTTGAAGTTTTTGGAGAAGGAAATTCAATGGGCCCATGGAATGAGGAAATGAAGAATGAGGAATTGAAAATGCAGAGTGACATTAAATTCCCGATCAATTGGACAAATCTCAGTGAATACCTTGATTATCTAGTAGAAAAAGGGATTTCTACGAATGTTGCCTCATTTATAGGAGCTACTACGGTTAGAATCCATGAACTAGGATATGAGGACAGAGCTCCGACTCTTGAAGAATTAGAGGCCATGAAAAAGTTGGTTCGGCAGGCTATGGAAGAAGGAGCTTTGGGAGTAGGATCTTCGTTGATTTATGCCCCGGCATTTTATGCAAGTACGGAAGAACTTATAGAACTTTGCAAAGTGGCTGCTGAATACGATGGTCTTTATATTTCCCATATGAGAAGTGAAGGGGGAAGATTGTTGGAAAGCTTGGATGAATTGATTCGGATTGCTGATGAGGCAGATATCCGAGCAGAAGTATACCACCTCAAAATGAGTGGTCGTGATAATTGGAACAAATTTGATGCAGTAGTAGCCAAGATTGATTCTGCTAGAGCAGCTGGGTTGGAAATCACCACTGACATGTACAACTACGTGGCGGGAGCCACAGGATTGGATGCTTCCATGCCCCCTGGGTTCAGGAAGGAGGCTATGAAAAATGGGCGGAACGTCTTCAAGACCCTGCCATTCGAACCCGCGTATTGAAAGAAATGACTACTCCCACCAATGAATGGGAAAGCCTGATGCAGGCAGTGGCGGGACCTGATAAAATCATTTTGGTGGGTTTCAAAAACGACAGCCTCAAATACCTAACAGGAAAAACGCTGGCAGAAGTAGCGGCCATGCGAAATCTTTCTCCTGAAGAAACCGCAATGGATTTGGTCGTTCAGGACGGCAGCCGAGTGGGCACAATCTATTTCTTGATGTCTGAAGATAACGTAAAAAAGCAGATTAAGCTTCCCTACATGAGTTTTGGTTCGGATGCAGGATCCTACTCCATTGAAGGGGTATTTTTGAAGTCCAGCTATCACCCCCGAGCTTTTGGTAATTTTGCACGAGTACTTGGAAAATATGTTCGAGAGGAAAAAGTGATTCCTTTGGAAGAAGCCATTTACAAATTGACCACTTTGCCTGCCAATAATTTAAAAATCAAAAAAGAGGAGCCTTAAAAGAAGGCTACTTTGCAGATTTGGCAATTTTTGACCCGAATGAAATCCAGGATCATGCGACTTTCGAAGAGCCGATGCAGTATGCCACGGGGATGGTACACGTATTCGTCAATGGTACCCAAGTGTTAAAAGAAGGGGAACATACAGGAGCATTTCCAGGGCAAGTGGTGAGAGGACCAGGGTATCAAGGCAGCCATTAAAAAACTATCTTTTTCTAGCATCTTTTTCGCTAAAACAGAACTTTCCACCCGAAATTCAAGTTCTAAACTTGATCGTATTATCACGATTAATTAGCTTTGAACCATGGGACTCGCAAAAACTGAAATATTCAACCAGCAGCAAAATGAAATTGCTTCATTGGCCAAAGCGCTAGGCCACCCCGCCAGAATCGCCATCCTTCAACATCTATTTAAAATCAACGCATGTGTTTGCGGGGATTTGGTAGAGGAAATCGGATTGGCTCAGGCTACCATTTCCCAGCACCTGAAAGAATTAAAACAGATCGGACTCATCAAAGGAAATGTGGAAGGCACCAGCGTTTGCTATTGTATTGACAAAGAAAACTGGGCGAAGATGAAGGGACTACTCTCAGAGTTTTTGGATCAAGACCTTCGCAACTCCACTTGCTGTTAAGAACCCTCTAATCATTATATACCATGAACAAGGAACAAGAATTAAAAAATATCGTCAAAGAGCGATATGCAAAAATAGCGGAGCAAGGAAAAGCTGAAAATGCTGCTTCCTGCTGTGGGGCTACTACCCCATCCAATAAGATTTACAATATCATGATGGATGACTACTCGGAAACTGAAGGATATTTAGCCGATGCAGATCTAGGCTTAGGCTGTGGTTTACCGACACAGTTTGCCAAAATCCAAAAAGGAGACACGGTAATAGATTTGGGTTCAGGGGCAGGAAACGACTGCTTTGTGGCCAGACATGAGACAGGTGTAGTAGGCAAAGTGATCGGGATTGATTTTACTCCTATCATGATTCAAAAGCCCGAGCCAATGCAGAGAAATTGGGTTACAACAATGTGGAATTTAGAGAAGGAGATATTGATAATATGCCAGTCAACGATGCCGTGGCTGATGTGATTGTTAGTAACTGCGTTTTGAACCTAGTCCCAAATAAGCAAAAAGTGATTTCTGAAATCCATCGAGTTTTAAAACCAGGTGGACACTTTAGTATTTCTGATATTGTATTGGTAGGTGATTTGCCTGAAGCATTGAGAGAAGATGCAGAAATGTATGCAGGATGTGTGGCGGGAGCCATTCAAAAATCAGAATACTTGCAGTTCATCCAAGATCAAGGGTTCCAAAACATCACAATCCAAAAGGAAAAACCAATTGTAATCCCGGATGATATTTTAAGCAAATACCTATCTGAGGAAGAGGTGAATGAATTCAATAAAGGAGCAACCGGAATTTTCAGTATATCAGTATTTGCAGAAAAGGCTGGAGCTAAATCTTCTAAACCCAAGGTTAAGCTTTCGGAAATTCAAGCCGGATCATCCTGCTGCGAGCCAAGTTCAGGATGTTGTTAATATTTATAGCCCATGGTTGAAAACATGGGCTATCTTTTTCTTTTTCAACTTCGTGGAATCAAAAATTTTCAACTACTTTTCTGCACTTTCAATAGAATACTTTAATCATATATCACCAAAAGAGTCTTTTTTATCCCCAGCTGAATTTGAGAAACCGGATCCTTTTACTCATCATTTATCTGGCATTTATCAGCCTTGGTTTACCGGATGCCTTGTTGGGTTCGGCTTGGCCTGCGATGTTTGAGTTCTTAAAAGTACCCGTTTCTTATGCAGGAATCATTTCTATGATTGTTGCTGGTGGAACTGTTATTTCAAGTCTGTTCAGTGGTTATTTAATCCAGAAATTTGGGGAGGCAAAAGTCACAACTTTCAGTGTATTTCTAACAGCAATTGCTTTGATGGGCTTTGCCTATTCCCATCATTTTATATTCCTCTGCTTGCTAGCAATCCCTTTAGGTTTGGGAGCAGGAAGTGTAGATGCTGCATTAAATAATTATGTAGCCCTACATTATCAAGCAAAGCATATGAACTGGCTCCACAGCTTTTGGGGAGTTGGTGCAGCAATAGGACCGATGATCATGGCAAGTTATTTGGCAAAAGGAGGCCTTTGGACGCAGGGATACCATACTATTGCCTGGATTCAAATAGGTTTGGTTATCATTTTTCTGCTTTCCTTGCCTTTATGGATTTCTTCGAAAGAGGATGCTTCTGAAGAAAAAAAGACTCAAAAAGCCTTTTCAGTTTGCTTAAAACCATACCGGGTTTGAAGCAATCGTTACTGATCTTCTTTTGCTATTGTACCATAGAGGCAAGTTTTGGATTATGGAGCGCTAGTTTTTTGGTTTTTGAAAAAGGCTTTCCAGTCGATAAAGCAGCGAGATTGGTCTCCCTTTATTACGTCGGAATTACGGCGGGAAGATTTCTTTCGGGTTCTTAACCCACTATTTCACCAACCGACAATTAGTCTTTGCTGGACAGGGAATTATTGGGTTAGGGATTATTTTATTATTGCTTCCTTTTGAATCAGTATTATTACCAGGCTTTTTACTCATAGGCTTTGGATGTGCTCCTATTTTTCCAAGTTTACTTCATGAGACTCCTGTGAATTTTGGCAAAAAACATTCTCAAAAAATTATGGGAATGCAAATGGCCAGTGCCTATGTAGGCATCACCCTGATGCCCTTTGTTTTCGGTGAAATATCCATATTTACTGGCTATTCATTTCTATTACCATTTCTGGGAGTGTTCCTGATCTTCATGATCATCCTCACTAAAATGCTTCTTCAAAAAACAGCTAAGTTAAATTTGACTACTCAAGATCAATCATCTGGCTGACTAATTTCAGGCAAGATCTTGGAGAAGCCATTCGGTTTAACCAACTAATTACTTCCATACAACTGTCCAAAATTGAGTTCACCTTACCCTTTTAGAAAATCCAATTCTTTCATTCTAACTCTTATCATCCTGTGTTTTTTAAACTGAAGATTTGAAGATATCTTGGGTGGTAAACTTTCAATATATCTATGTTTAATAAACCCAAATTTTTGTCCCTACTTATACTTATCATTTTGCTAGGGAATATAATACCCAACTTTGCCCAAACAGCTTCTAACCAATTTATCTACGGGGATTTACTTCCCGATGCCCCAGAATTGGCTGCAAGAGGAAATTATGCTGTAGGTGTACAGACACTGGATTTGATTCATGAAAATCAACTGGACATCCTAAACTATGGGAAAGGTGGAGATTCATTATACAACCGACCTTTGAAAGTAGAAATTTGGTATCCATCGGAATCTAAGGAAGGATCCAATGAAATCATTTCTTACGAAGAAGTTATGGGGCAAAACGGGGTGTCGTCAAGGCCAATCATTCCTTTTACTTTTTTGGGAAGAGCCACAAGAGATGCAAAACCTGCCTATTCAGTCTCTCCATATCCACTGGTGATCGTATCCCATGGTTATACTGGGTCTCGATATTTAATGACATATCTGACGGAAAATCTAGCTTCCAAAGGGTATGTAGTGGTAGCTATAGATCATACCGAAGCAACATTTAGAGATGCGGGAGGCTTTCAAAGCACGCTGCTAAATCGGTCCTTGGATGACCTATTTGTTTTGAATGAAATGGCCAGGTTGGGACAAGATCAAAGTTCCTTTCTAAATGGTTTATTGGACGCAAACAATACCGCTTTGATTGGATACTCCATGGGAGGCTATGGGGCAGTGAATGTAGCAGGAGGTGGATACAGCCCTCAGGCAGCTCAACTCTTTGGAGGAATGACAGGGGGAAGCAACGCTTTATTGAAAAGGACTGTAGGCAATCCGGAATTTGAGGCATCCATTGATCCTAGAATAAAAGTCATCGTAGCTTTTGCTCCTTGGGGCATGCAAAGAGGTGTTTGGAATACAGAAGGATTGGCTGGAATCAAGATTCCTTCATTCTTTATTGCTGGAAGCAAAGATGATATTTCTGGATATGAAGATGGCACAAAGGCGATTTATGAAGGTGCGGTAAACGCAGAAAGATATTTGCTGACTTTTAAGGAAGCCCGACATAATACCGCTCCTAACCCGGCTCCTTTAGAATCTTTAAATCCAGGTTTGAATATTGACGAGTATTTGAGGTATGCTGATTCAGTGTGGGATTCAAGAAGAATGAATAATATCAATCAACATTTTGTCACGGCATTTTTGGGATATTATTTGAAAAACCAGGAGGAGTATAAAGCTTATTTTCATTTGAATCCTGATTCCGTGGAAAAAGAATGGCCGGGCTTTAAGCCTAGAACTACAGTAGGATTAGAATTGGAGCACCAAAGCCCAAGAAATTAACTTTTGCTGATACAGGAGATTAATACAGTCAAATTAATTATCCATCAGTTCATCGCATTGCTAATAACTTATCATGAAAAGAGGTTTTGAATTTCTAAAACTGCTCCAGGAAAATAACAATCGTGAATGGTTTCAAGTGCATAAACCTGAATATGAATTGATCAAAGAAGAGAATTCAAAATTTTTCAACAAGATCTATTCTGAACTTCAAAAACATGACAGATTAAATAAAATCCATATCTCTAGAATCTACCGGGACATCCGCTTTTCAAAAGATAAAACACCTTACAAAACCAATTTCGGAGCAGGATTCTCTCGGGTAAAACCCATGTTGAGAGGCGGTTACTATCTCCAGATTGGGCCTGACAGTAGTTTTGTAGGAGGAGGCTTCTGGGCTCCCAATAAGGATGATTTATTCCGTATTCGAAAAGAATTCGAAATAAATCCAGATGAAATCCAGCAGATCACTTCAGACAATAATTTCCTGAAATACTTTGGAAAGCTAGAGGGAGAGGATGGTGTAAAAAATGCTCCTAAAGGCTTTGACAAAACCCTTCCTGCGATTGATTTGATCAAGAAAAAGCAATTTGTAGTAAGAAGAAAATTTTCTGATCAGGAGGTCTTGGCTGACAATTTCCAGAAAGAGGTGCTTCTGACATTTTTGGCCATGCGACCTTTCTTTGATTACATGAGCGAAGTGCTAACTACTGACCAAAATGGAGAGTCGATTTTAGAATAAATGATCTTGAGGTTACATACCATGCCTTAGATTTTCTACATAGCTGCTGAGATTTCTCCTTTCAGTCGAAATGACCTTAAAACAATTTCCTCCTCGGTTTGTCTCCTCACAAACATAATAGCCCATGGTTTAAACCATGGGCTAGGAATTTACAATCCGTATTTCTCCCCCATCTCCCGAATCATCTTATAGCCGTTCTCGGCCATATCCCAAGGTTCGGAGAAATTCCTCCACACCCCTATGGAATTGGCAAATGCTGGGTCATTTCGGGTAAAACCCTCAATGGTCAACCAGCCTTTGTATTTCACCTCAGCCAAGGCTTGGAAGGTTTCATCGAAATTGACATGCCCTGAACCCGGGGTTCCTCGATCATTTTCAGAGATATGAAAATGGCCTAATTGAGGTGCAATAAATTTGATGGCCTCTCCCAATTTTTTTCCTCAATATTTGCATGGTGCGTATCAAACATGGCCTGTACATTGGAGTGATCTACTTTTTTAGCAAATACGAAAGCTGTTCCATGGTATTGCAGAGATAGCACTCAAATCTATTCAAGGCTTCCGGCGTCAATAATACTCCCGCTTGTTGCGCATAATCTCCCATTTCATGCAAATACTCGGCTGACCAATTGTATTCATCCTCTATAGGCTCCCTTGAAGCAAAGACAGTGAATGCCGAATGGTATGGACCACATAATACCTGCGCATTCAAATCGACTGCACGGTCTATCACCCACTTTAAATGTTCGCTGGCAGCAGCACGGATTTTGGCATCTGGTGAAATCGGATTTTGTTCTGGACCCATCACAGTCACAGCAGTTACTTCCAAACCGATATCTGCACAATGCTTACCGATCATTTTAAAGGATTCTTCAGGAGATCCTCCAATAAAAAATTCTGCCCCATCGTACCCGATTTTCTTTAATCGATCTAATACAGGCAACAAGTTCTCTGACATCTCCGCAGACCATGCCAGTACATTAAATCCTATTTTGTTCATTGTTATTTGGTCAACAGACCACTGACCAAGGTCCACTGCCGAATCTCGATCGACAGTTGACTGTGGTCCGTGGACTTATTTCATTTAAAATCCTCTACTTTCATTCCTTTTCGGAAGCTATCAAAACCAAACATGGTTGGTTCATAGGACCCAACAATCGCTACATTTAATTCAGGAGTAATCACCTCAGGCATATCCAATAACCAAAATGATGCATTGACAATAAGTCTTCGCATATCCTCCGCTTGGAAATCCAAAGAAGATCCTAATGTACTTCCCAATACTTTACCGCTTTTTCCACCTTCCATTTTGTACTCTTTTGTCCAAGCAATAGGCATGATGGATTTATCCCACATCAAGGGAGCATCCGGAGTCATTCCTGCAGTTGATTGCCCGAAAAGTAGCACATTGGCAGAAGCAGGAAGATTTTTGATAGAATAAACATCCGTAGGTGCCCAGATATCATCCACTCCTCGAAGAATCGGATGATCAGCATCACGGTCTACTCCATCTACCAAGGCTCTTGTTCCTTCAGATTTATGGATTCCATGATGAGCAACCCAAGTTTCACCGACGATCTGCTGACCAAAGCCTCCTTCCCATCCAGGAACTTTACTATTCCAATTCCATTTGAAATAAGGAGAGTTTTGATCTTTTACTGCAAATGGGTGTGTAGAAGTTCTCAATGCAATAAAAGGCTTACCAGATTTGAAATAATCCTCCAACTGTTTCATTTGATCCATTGGAAGGTCTCTAAATCGAATCAACATAATCACGAGATCCGCATCTTGTAGATGTTCCAATCCTGGAATATTTTTTTGATAGCTAGGAACGATATCTCCTGTTTCAGGTTCAATCGGAAACAACACAGTAGTATTGAAACCATAGGTCTCGGAAAGAATTTTGGCCATCATTGGCATGGATTCTTCAGATCGATATTCATCATCGCCTGAAATCAGCACCACATGTTTACTTTTCCCAGGTCCAGTTTTCCCTTCAAATTGAAGAAAAGTTTTACCGTTTTGGGCGCAAGCCACAGAAATTGAAAAAGAAAGTACAAGAGCAAAAACAATTGCCCATTGACGATTAAAGAGAATTTTCATAGATTTTTTGGGTTGAAATGGGAAGAAATAAAAATATTTTCCTCCCACCAAACAGAATATGTTTTACGGCTATTTTATTTCAAAAATTTTAGGGAAAAACTTACCTTCCATTTTTTCCCTTTGGAATAATAGGTACACCCTTCAATAATGGATCATTGGTATCAGAAACTGTACCATCTGCAAAAACATTCAACACAAACGCTCTTCTAGCATTCTCGGAATAATTTGCAAAACTTCCATGTACCATCAAAGGATGATGAAAAGTAGCATATCCAGCTTTCAAGGGAACAGCTACCGGGTTAAATTCTTTCAATTGCTGCTCATTAAGCATGGCCTTTAACCCATCCATCTCTCCTGCTAAGGCCGGTTTTTCCAGCAATCCCCAACGGTGACTCCCCGAATATAATTCAAACATCCATTCGCTTCTGTTGCATCATCCAATCCACACCAACACGTCAGATGTTGCATCACAACGGTCCTTGTCCAGTATGAATAATCCTGATGCCAAGCTACATTGCCCCCATGCTTTGCGGGTTTACAGAAAAGCTGATCATGCCAAAATCTCACCGATTTATCGCCAAGCAACTGACTGGAAGCCATCAAAAAAGCTGGATTCCAAATTACATCATGAAAGGCGGGGTGTATCCTCCAATGACCTAATGAATGAAATAAAACCTGATTAGGGTCTGAGGACTCATTGCTATGAAACTCATGAAACAAGTGATTCATGGGATGCTTTGGATTGGAAACCTTCTCCAATGCCTCTTTTAAAACACGAATCTGATCTTCATCCAATAATTTGATTCCAGACAAGTAGCCGTTTTCATGAAAGAAATCAACCTGATCTTGGCTAAGTCGGTATTTCTCCCATTCAGCTTCTGTTTTGGGCTGTTCAAAAAGGTCCGTAATTGGATGAGAATAAACCGATAGATCTCTCATTTTTGGGTGCGTTAAGTTGACATGGAAGTTAGCAAAATCCTGATTTTGATCTGTCATTACTTTCTGATTTTTCGCATAATTATTGAAATTCATTGCACTTCAAATAGATTTATTCAACTGAGTTGACCTGAAAATTCAAGAAGGCTTTGTCAGTTAAGACAAAACCTTCTTAGGAGGATACATACATTTTTTTGATCAAGAATTATAAAAAAGTAATTAACCACCCCTTATTGGCAACCCATCCCTTCTATCTTTATTATTCCCAAATAGGATTTATTTGGGATAAAATGTCGGAAAATTGTTAAAAAAAATTAAAAGCATGCTCATCAGTTTTTGATACCTGCATCCAGCATAATCACGAAATCCATTCCGTTAGTTTTCGCTTGAGAAGCCTATTTCTAAAAAATACTTAGGAAAGATTTTCTTACTTTTTCAGTTCAATTGATCCGATAATCCATAAATATCCTGATATGAATAATAAAAGAAGAGATTTTATAAAAACCAGTGCTCTTGGAATGGCAGGAATTAGCTTTCTCCCATCCTCAGTTTTTGGAAAACCATTAGGTCATGTTGCCCCTAGCGATAAAGTGGACTTGGCTTGTTGTGGAATTGGAAATAGAGGAGCTCAGATCATCAATGCCCTTTACGATACAGGCCTTTGTAACATCGTAGCTCTTTGTGATGTAGACATGGGCGCTCCTCATACTTTGGAGATTATGAACAAGTTTCCAAATGCGAAACGGTTTCAGGATTTTAGAGAGCTATTTGACCAATTTGGCCATGGCTTTGAAGCCATCACCGTAGGTACTCCTGATTTTTCTCACTTCCCAATCACCATGCTGGCAATGTCAGAAGGAAAGCATGTTTATGTTGAAAAACCGATGGCACGAACTTTCAATGAAGTTTCCCTGATGATGGACTGTGCAAAAAGACATAATGTGGTTACTCAAATGGGGAATCAAGGACATTCCGAAGGAAACTATTTTCAGTTTAAAGCCTGGAAAGAAGCAGGTATAATAAAGGACGTTACTGCTGTTACTGCCCATATGAATAGTCCAAGAAGATGGCATGGATGGGATGTGAATATGCAAAGCTTCCCAAAAGCAGAACCTATCCCTTCCACCTTGGACTGGGACAACTGGCTGATGGCGAGAAGTCAACACGATTATAATAAAGACTTCATTAATGGACAGTGGCGCTGTTGGTATGACTTTGGAATGGGAGCTCTTGGCGACTGGGGTGCACATACCATGGATACTGCTCACGAATTTCTGGAGTTAGGTCTTCCTTATGAAGTAGATCCAGTGATGTTGAGAGGGCACAATAATTTCTTCTTCCCTATGTCCACTACGTTGGCATTTAAGTTTCCTGAAAGAAATGGAATGCCTGCCCTGACCTTGACATGGTATGATGGAGTAGACAATATTCCGCCTGTTCCTGAAAATTATGGTGTCTCAGAACTGAATGCAGATATTCCTGCAGCCAGCAATGGTCAAATCCAACCAGCTAAACTAAATCCAGGTAAAATCATTTACGGAAAAGATTTGACCTTCAAAGGAGGTTCACATGGAAGTACATTATCCATCATAGGAGAAGAAAAAGCCAAAGATATGGCCAGCAAACTTCCAGAAGTTCCAGAGAGCCCTTCTAACCACTTTGCAAATTTCTTGAAAGCTTCCAAAGGTGAAGAAGAAACACGTTCTCCTTTTTCTGTTGCAGGCCCTCTAAGCCAAGTTTTCTGTTTAGGTGTTTTGGCCCAGCAGCTTAATTCCAAGTTAATTTTTGACAGGGAAACGCATCGCATCACCAATAATCCTCTAGCCAATCAACTTTTGACTGGGGAGGCACCAAGAAAAGGATGGGAAGAGTTTTACACCCTGTAATCTTCTATTCTGTAAAAATGAAAAAGCTGAAAGGTCTACTTTCAGCTTTTTTAACTAATCCGAAGTCTGCTTAAAATTTCGGACAAGGTAAAATGGTATCCCTTCGATTAGGTTTACCCTCATATTTATTAGGCAGCGTCCAGGACAAACTCAATTCATGCGCACCTCCAGATTGAATCCCCAACTGTGAAACTGTGTAGTCGAAACTATATCCAATATTCAATCCACTGAGTAGATTTAAACCTACCATCATTACGATCGCATCTCGATTACTTTGATTTTCTACGGGCTTGTAAGGTAATCCTCGATACCAAAGTCCAAAAACAACAGGTTCTACATAGAAATAAGCTCCTACATCCAACTGTTCAAATGGTCCTTGGCGTTTATAATTAATGGTTGGAGTTAAATATCGCTGACGACGCATATGAGTAAAATCCTGTCTCATTCCTCCTTCACCAAGATTAAATCGGTATCCACCATGGAAGGAGATTTTTGCAGGCAACTTGCTGACTCCATCCAAAAAAGATTGGTTGGGTTGATTCACATGGTGAGCTGAAACGCCAATCCAAAAATCTTCGGTAAAAAACATTCCTCCTAAAGATAGGGACAACATACTTACGGGATCTCCCAATCCTGGTAAATCAGTCCCTGGCAATATGGGTCCAAATGGATCATTGGGGTTGATTTGGTTGGCAAAAACTAGATTTTCATAAAACCCTATTTCCCGTCGAATATAGGATGCCTGAAAGCCTGGACGAAAATACGCGTTGTCACTAATTTTTAATTCGTAAGAATAGAGTGCAGAAATCGTAGTGGACCTTAGTTTTGAAGCTCCTTCGGTATCTTGCATTACCATAACGCCAATTCCTGAATTATAATTTGGCAGGTAGGTATCGTAGTATGCCGAGAAGGTAGTAAACTGAGCATCAATGCTTGGCCACTGGTTGCGATAGTTGAATCCTATTCGTCCCGTTAACTCTCCCCGGTCATTGCAGGGTTTAGGTAAAGGGGCGCTGCATAATATTGGCTATATTGGGGGTCCTGCCCAAAGGCATTAATCTGAAGTCCTAAACAACAGATTGAAAAAAAACAATAAGAGACAGAGACCGTAACAAGGATTTGTTCGTTTATTTGATTATTCAGTTGGCTTTTAAAACGTTTTACTAGTTTGGTTGTTTTAAAAGCGATTCGAAAATTATGAAAAGCAACCCTAATTCCATAAGGATCAAGTATATTTTTACCTTTTCGCTTCTATTTGCCCTCTTTGCGATAGAATCAAATGTCCTATCTCAGGGGTTTAATGAAAACGAGTGGATTTTCGGAAGTTGCGACACAGGAGAAAGCAATTACTTATCATTTGGTAAAGGCAATACTCCCACGGTACAAACTCTACCAAATACCGTGCTACTTGGCAAAAACAACAGTGCGATCGCCATTGATCCAATTACAGGACAACCGCTTTTTCAAACAAATGGTGAACTAGTTTATGATTTCAGTCAATCTCCTATTGAAGGTTCTGCTCCAGGGCTCAACGGCAATGTAGATGGTACTCAGCAAGTAGCTACAGGTTTTTTGGAATACGACCCAGAGGGCAATAAATTATTCTACATTTTTTACATATCCCTATCCGGGGAACTCCAATATTCCTTGGTTGACATGAACGCACCTGGTCAAGCGACAGGAAATGAAAGACCGTTGGGTGAAGTTGTTTCCAAAGACAACAGTATGGGGAATGCCTCAGGAGCAATCCTTGTTGTAAAAATTCCTCCTCTCCCTCTTATTTAATCAGTTTTGACGGAGGGAACTTGGTTTCCCAAAGATTAGAGGATGGGGAAGGGAATTTTAGTACTACGGATAATCAAAGCTTACCATTCACACCAGAAAGGATTATTTTCAATGAGGAGTCTGGTCAATTGATATTAATTCCTGAAACGAGCTCTGATCCAATTCAAGTTCTAGATTTCGATACTGGTAGCGGAAGCTTTAGCAATCCAACTCCAATTTCATCGATTTCTGGCACAGGGAATTATGGAGGAGCAGATTTTTCTCCTGACGGAAGCTTTATTTATTATTCTCTGGGAGATCAATTAGTAAGAGTTCCATCAAATGACCTTTCTGCTACGCCAGAAATTATTCCACTTACGAATCCAGTAAACTCAATTTATGATGTAAAAGTAGGTCCTGATGGAAGTCTTTATTACATCTATGAGGAAACTGTAGGAGGTCCACAATTAATTGGTAAGGTAGAAAATCCAGATGAACCAGATCTAACCTTATTGACGCTGGATGAAGACCCATTTATGGGAGCAGATTTTTGCGGAAGAATATTCCCAGTTTTTGCCCCGAATGCAGACATTTCACCTTCAGTAGATTTCACATGGGACCCTGAAATGCCCTGTTCCAATAATCCTGTTCAGCTAACCAGCACGATTACTCCAGAAAATTACAGTCCCGCTACCTATACCTGGGAATTTACTCCTCCATTGACTGATTCGGACGGTAATCCAATAGAGGCTGATTACAATCAGGAACATTTTTTAATTCCTGCTGATGCTGCTCAAGGCACTGACATTACTGTGACGTTGACAGTTGAGTATGAGGATGGAGAAACCCAATCCTCCACGCATTCCATTCCTTTGACTGAAAACAACCTGGAGGCCAACTTTAATCCATCTGATACCACGATCTGTAATACCTGTATTGACATCGGACCACTTTTACAAGCCCAAGCTGCAGGTCAAGATGGAGAAGCTCCTGATACTGGAGGTGGTTCCAATTATGAATACTTCTGGTCCAATTACCGGGATGAAGGCTGGGGAACGAGACAGGAAAATGAAGTATGTCAACCAGGATTATATTGGGCTTTGGTAAGAGAACCAGGTTCTTCTTGTTATGCTTATGCAGAAATCCGAGTAAAAATCTGGGATTTAGATGACCAAAGTAACAACATCTGGTATTTTGGAGATGGAGCAGGGTTAGATTTTAACCCGGATCCTGATGATCCTGATGCTCCCACTCCTAGGCCTATTGAAAGTCGACACCCTCAGGATATTCCTGCAGGAACTACAACTATATCCGATCAAACAGGTCAAGTTCTGTTTTATACTGATGGAGCTTCTGTATGGGATCTCAATGGGGACTTGATGGAAAATGGGGATTCTATCGGAGGAGACAATTCTTCAAGCCAATCTGTGATGGCGGTTCCTGTCCCTGAAGAACAAACCCTATTCTATTTATTTACCACTCAACAATCTGCTAATGGTTCCAATCAAGTGAGCTATTCTTTAGTGGATATAAAGGCAGAAAATGAATCAGGAATCGGGAATGTGGTATCTAAGGACAACTTCCTATTTAGCCCGTCCACAGAACATACTGCTGCTTTAAATGCGGGGGATACTACTTGGATGATGTTCCATGAATTGGGTAATAATACCTTTAGAGCCTACCCAGTATCCTCTTTGGGGATTGGGCCTCCTGTCCTAAGCTCTGTGGGAAGCAACCATGGATTTAATTCTGGGGTAGGTGCAATGAAGTTCAATTCGGATGGGGATAAAGTAGCTGTCACCATTTCTGAGGGAGGATGTAACAAACTTGAAATCTTCGACTTTGATGCGGATACTGGAGAAATGACTGAATATGCCAGAATTGATCTTGGATGTGATGGGGATGTTTATGGATTGGAATTTTCCGAAGATGGTGATCGAGTATTGGTCTCTTACAGAAATGGAGGACCTGGGATAGAGGAATTCAATATCAAACCTGTGGAAAATGACGATCCGGATGCCGCAGTATGTCCTACTTGTTTTGAAAATGCTACCACCAGAGCTGAAATTGAAGCCTGTATTTTGAGTACCAAAAACGGGGTTAGCCAAACTTCTGGACTTGATCTCGGCGCACTTCAAATCGGTCCAAATGGACAAGTTTATGTTGCAGTAGTAGGCGACAATAGAATTGGTCAGATCAATGTGGGATCTGGTTGTAATTCCTCCAGCACTTTCACGATGGATGGTGTAGAACCTATGCCGGGTACTTCAAATTTAGGTCTTCCCTCATTTGTGCAAAATTCAGGAAGTTCTATCCCTGAACCATCCCTATCTGGTCCTCCAAGAATTTGTTTGGATCCCAATGAAGGTGGTGGAGCGATGTTTGAAGGTGCCGGAGAACCTGATATAGATAGCTATTTTTATACGATTACCGATGAAAATGGAGTAGTCGTATTAGATAATTTTGGAGGTCCTGGAGAGGAGTTCCAGAGCTATGAACATAATTTTACGGAGCCAGGATTATATACTGTTGATTTACGAGTGGACCGATGCGGAGATCCTACCTATTATGAAGCCAGCTTAGAAGTTCAGGTTGATGCTCCTCCCGTTTTGACTTTGGAGGATGATGTGACCCTATGTTCAGGTGCTCCTGTCACCCTAACTGCGATTGACGGATATGATCCAGCAGAAGGATTATATGATTTCCAATGGACCAATGCAGCAGGCCAGGTATTTGGCGATGAGAATTCGAATGAAATTACTGTTGAAGAAGAAAGCATCTACACCGTCACTGTAAGCTACAGATTGCCTGATGGGCTTTCAGATGATGAAGCCTTACTTTATGAAACATGCCCATCTACCGCGGAAGTTTTTGTGGGTCCTGCCTTTGAATTTGATTTAACTCAAACTTCAGAGGAGGTATGTTATGAGGAGACTACAGTCACCTTCGCTCCAGACACTCCAATCACAGGAGAGTGGTTCTATACGTTGGACGGAGATCCTACCAGGACTTCTTTAGGAAGTTTCTTTGAATTGGAGTTATTCATCCCTAACCTTCCTGGGCCAGGTCAATATGAAATTATTTTTGTAACCCAAGACCCAATTTTGGAAGGTTGTACTGTAGAGAAGAAAGTGGAGCTAATTGTTAATGAATTGCCACTATTTATTGCCAACCAGACAAATCCTGCTACTAATTGTAATACAGCAGATGGCTCGTTTGAAATCACGATGCAAAGTGAGGCTGAATCAGTTACCATTTTAGAGACTGGCGAAGTATTTAACAATGTATCAGGAGGCAATTCAATCCCAGTCGTTGACCTATTCCCGGGTGTTTATACGATTGAAGCCCAAAATAGCTTTGGGTGTATGTATACCGCAACTGTAACAGTCGTGAATAGCAATCCTCCTGTGGATTTTGAATATACCGTCACACCAACTGATGAATTATGTAGCAGTATTGGAGTGGAAAATGGGGTCCTGACAATTGACTTCACAAGCTCCCCTCAAAGCGGAAGTTATGTAATTACCAGACAAGGTGATGGCCAGGAGTTTACAGGTAATTTCACCAATACCAATCAAATTTTAGTAAATGTTCCTTATGGTGAATATGCTGTTGAAGTTTTTGACGCTACCAACTGTTCCGTTCCGGATGATACGCTTTATTCGATCGAGCAAAAATTGCAGGTGGTATTCTCAGTCCCTACTGATTTCACAGCTTGTGAAAGCTTCACCTTTACTCCTGATGCTCCAGATTCATTAAACTATACCTTGACTTCCAGCACCGGGACCATCATATCACCTAATTCAGACGGAAGTTTTACCATTGACTCAAGCGACACTTTTACCATGCTGGGAGAGGATCCAAATGGCATTAATTGTCCAAGAGAAATAGAAATGGTCGCCAATATTACCCAGCCTATCGATTTTGAGGTAAGTGATGCTATAGTTGATTGCCAAGTTGGTACTGTATATGAAGCCATTCTGAATAATGCAGACCCTACCGAGGTGATTTTCCTTTGGAAAGATGAAGGAGGAGTCATTGTAGGAAGATCTCAAAGTTTTGCTCCTAATAGAGAAGGTAATTACACTTTGGAAGTACAGCCTGTTTCTGGTGGGCTTTGCCCAGTAGACAAGAAGTCTTTCGAGGCGGAATTGGTGGATCAAAGACTTGAAGTGGAATTGGATGTAGTCCCATTTTGTGTGGACCAAACTAGTACGACCATTACCGTGGTAGCCGATTTGAGTATAGTGACTGAAATTGAATGGTACTCTGTACAGGGGGCTACTAGAACCAGAATTCCTGCTTTCGATAATCTTCCTATTATTGAAGTTTCACAGGAAGGAACCTATGAGGCTTTATTGAGAAATTCATCCGGCTGTGATTTGGGAAGAGCTTCAGGAGTAGTCGTAAAATCCACGATTATCCCACCTGTATTGCCAGAGTCTATCACGATTTGTGCTGCCGAAGGTGTCACAGAAAGTATTGCCCCTGGAGACTATGACAATTATTCATGGGTATTAGAAGGTGAGGAAGTTTCTCAGGATTCTTTATTTACACCTACTTTACCAGGTATTTATACTTTAACAGTTTCTGACGATGTTGGTTGTGAATACATAGCCACTATGGAGGTTATCGAGGACTGCTCTCTTAAAATCTCTTTCCCTAATGGAGTGGTATTAGATGACCCCAATCGAAACTTTATTCTTTATGCTAATGAGTACATTGACTATGTAGAGGTTTACATTTATAATAGATGGGGTGAATTAATTTTCTATTGTGAACACGAAAACTTAGAGCCTGGCCAGCCATTTTGTCCTTGGGATGGGCAATTGAATGGAAAATTTGTTCCAAATGGAACATATGCGGTCGTTGTGAAGTTGACAAGTGAAGACCAAAATATTACCCAAAAAATCACCAAAGCAATTACAGTCATTCAATAACATGTTAATTTTAATATCCCCTGCCAAAACGTTAGACTATAGTTTACCTGATTTCAAATCCCATACCTTACCGGAATTTCAATCCGACACGCAAGCGTTGGTAAGAATCATGAAGAAAAAATCTGCCAAAGAAATTTCTGGTTTGATGCATATCTCTGATTCCTTAGCAAACTTGAATGAGGAACGTTACAAAACTTTCCAAAAAGAGTTCAGCTTTGAAAACTCCAAGCAGGCATTATTGGCATTCAAAGGAGACGTGTATACCAAAATAGAGGTAGATGAATATGATGAGAAGGACTTTGAATTCGCCCAGCATCATTTAAGAATTCTTTCAGGCTTGTATGGCTTGTTAAAACCGCTGGATTTAATTCAACCTTACCGGTTGGAAATGGGAACCAAATTGGAGAATAAGAAGGGTAAAAACCTCTATGAGTTTTGGGACAAGAAAATTGCAAAAGCAATAAATAAAGTCGCAGAAGGAGCCCCAATCATCAACCTTGCTTCACAAGAATATTTCAAGGCTGTAGACCAAAAAACGTTAAAGTCCCCATTGATTACTATCCACTTTAAGGAATATAAAAATGATAGCTATCAAGTGGTTGGTTTTTTCGCGAAACAAGCTAGAGGAATGATGACTAATTATGCCATCAAAAATAGAATTACGGATCCCGAGGAACTCAAAAAATTCAATCAGGAACGATATGAATACTCAGAAAATTTAAGCACGGAATCCGATTGGGTTTTCGTAAGATAAGCGAGGTCAATTCAATAGAAATCCAGAGGTTTAGGAAACTTCTGGATTTTTTTACCTAAAATTTTATGGTAGCTTAGAGGTCTGTTTCCCATCAGTTTTCCTCAACATTTTGAAGTTGACATACGCAAAAAGACATCTATTCTTCACTTTATTCCTCACTTTGGTTAGTGGATCTGTTTCTATTGCCATATCGGATTTTTTTGCGGAAACCCTCAATCCAACAAATCTACATAACCAAAAAATTCAAGATCCCGAATTAATAGGGCCAGATAAACTTTGTAACGTATATGGAAGCGTAATAGGAGATTTTTTTGAGCTGGAAATCCCCAAACTGATGTGTATTTCTGGAAAATTTTTAATCCATCTGGCCAATTGGTTTTCGATAAATCAGGAGGGGAAAGTTTTCAAACAATCAGTTATACATTTGACCAAATCGGAACACACCGGGTAGAATTAATTGTAAGAAGACCAGGAGTCCCTGACTTTAGCCAATCTCAAGACGTAGAACTGATTAAAGGACCTACGATTAGTTTACTTCCCGCCTATGAGATTTGTGATATAAATGGAATCAGTATTTCTGCCATAGATGAAAATAGTTCTGAATTCACAGACTATGAATTTGTTTGGGAAGATGGAGAAGGAAACCTGATAGGGGACTCCAATTCCATCACAGTAGTTGAACCAGACCGGTACACGGTAACATTTTTCTTCGAAGATGAAGATGGAAACCAAGCCTGTGAAACAAGCATTTTCACAGATATAAGTTTGTATGAAGGATATGAAATAGTAAGTTCTACCCCATTCATTTGCCCCGACAATACCGTTACATTAACTACCTCAGAGGACTTGAATGGTTCCTGGTATTATAGAAAACTCCCTAATACTGATGAAATATTTCTAGATCAGGATAAAAGCATCGTGATCACTCCGATCCTAGACCTTGACATGCCAGGAGAATATGAAATCATTTTTAAACCAAACCCTGTCAGTGGAAACAACTGCTTAATTGAAAAGACCTATCCATTAACCTATTATCCTCAGCCAGACTATGAGGTCATAGATAGCAAAAGCTCATCAAACTGTTTGATTCCAGATGGAAGTATTACTATTCGGGCCCTCACGCCGTTAGATAAGGTCTTCTTGGAAGAAAGTGGAGAATCATCCCCCCCATTAAATCCTGGAGAAACCTATGAATTTACCAATCTTAAATCTGGAGCTTATACCCTCACTGGTGTATTAGGAGGTTGTTTGAATTATTTAGGATCTGTAGTCTCCTTAGCTACTGAGCCTGATAGTTATAAATATGACATACAGAATATCACCGGAGAGGCATGTACAGCTGAAGGAAAAATAAATGGCTCTATCAGTATCCTTTTTCCAAATGGTCCAGTGAGCGGATCTTATCGATTGATCAATGAAAAAGGTACTTTGATCAGGGAAAACGAGGTGTCGGACAAAAGCAATCTTGAAATCAGTATTCCTGGAGGACAGTACTATTTTGAATTTTATGGAGAAGACGAATGTAGAATTCCTAGAGCGGATTTGATAGATGTACCGGGACTAGAACAAACCGAATTTTCTGTCCCTGAGATATTGACTGTTTGCCAGTCATTCGAACTATTCCCAGAATCAAATCAGCTTTTGGATTATCAACTGCAACTTCCTGATGGCACCACGGAATATAAAAGCAATGGAGAGCCTTTTGTGATCACTCAAGCAGGACCTTACAAAATTACAGGTTTGCTTCCGGATCAATCAGAAGTCTGTCCTTCAACTCTTGAATTTGAGGTTACCCTAGTAGACCCGGTGGACTTTACACCAGTATTGATCAAACAGGACTGTTTTGGGAATAGAACCTACTTCGCTGATATATCAGGGGTAGATCCTTCTTCAGTAATTTTCTCCTGGTACAATGAAAATGATGTGTTGATAGGGACAGGCCAAACTATGTTCCCTACCTCATTTGGAGAATTCAAGCTGGATGTTCAGCCTTCCAATAGTGCAGCTTGTCCAATTCCTCCAAAATCTTTTTTGATTGAAGAGCCCATATTAGAGGTGGATGTGAGCATGAAAACTACAAAACTATGTGAACTTGGACCAGGTGCTACCATTTCAATAGAAACAACATTCCCTGATGAGGTGACAGATATCCTATGGAGAAGGTATACTTCAACTGGGGTTATTGAAGAACTCGATCAATTTAAAGACGAAACCGAGATCACAGTTTTTGAAGATGGAACCTATGAAGCTTCTGTGTATAGTATAATCCCCTCTATAGAAAAAGACTGTGAGTTAGGCAGAAATTCAATTGACCTGACTTTCAACACCGAAAAGGTTGAATTTTCAGTCCCTGATTCATTATCTATTTGCCAGTCTTTTGATCTTATACCTGAAACAGACCAACCGTTACAATTCATATTAACTCTTCCAGATGGAAGCACCGTTGAAAAAGATGCAGATAATCCATTTGAATTAACTCAGGAAGGAAATTATAGCCTCTTTGGCTACCACCCTGAAATAAGCTCCCTAATTGTCCAGTCATTAAGGACTTCTATGTAAAGGTTCATCAACCAATTCCTTTTGAGCCTATATTAGTTAGCGAGGATTGTAACGGTGAAAAAACCTATCAAGCGAAATTAACCGGTGCTTCAGCAGAGGATGTACTGATATTTTGGTTTGACGAAGACAATAATCTTTTAAGTACTGATGAATTTATTAGCATAGGCAATTCAGAATCTGGAAACTATTACATAGAAGTCCAGCCAAGGAATAGCGAACCCTGTGATCTAGAACCCATTCTATTTGAAGTTAAAGAATCAGTTTTGAATCTTGAGGTATCTTTACTGGCTGCTCCACTCTGTCCTGATGCCACGGATGCCGCAATTTCCATTGAGGCGGAATTGGATTTGGTCAACACCATTGAATGGTGGTTTACGGACCTCAATGGAAACCTGACCGAATTGACCAGCCAAAAGAATATACCTGAGATATTAGCTTCTGAAGAAGGCACCTACGAAGCAAGGCTTTATAATAATGCATCATGCTTGTTAGGGTCAGATTTAGTGCTACTTACCAGAAGTATGGATCAAGTTAGACCCGAAGTAGATGAGCGTTATCAAATCTGTCCAAGGTATGAAATCGCGCCTGTGATCAACCCTGGAAGTTTTGCTTCTTATGAATGGTATCACGAAGGAAACCTGGTTTCCACAAGCCCTACCTACAAACCTTTGTTAGTAGGTAATTTTGAACTTGTGGTATATAGTGAAGAAGGATGCGCCTATAATACAACTTTTGAAACCATCGAGGAATGTGAACTCCGAGTAACTTACCCAAATGCCATTGAGCTCGATAACCCAGATAAAGGCTTTTTGGTTTACACCAATTATCTTATTGATGAATTAGAGGTCTTCATTTTTAATCAATGGGGCCAGATGGTTTACAATTGTAAACAAACAGACTTGATCAAAGAAGAATCAACTTGTTTTTGGGATGGGACCTACAATGGTAAAAAAATTCCGAATGGGACCTATTCTATCCGACTCAATTATGTGAACCTCGAAAGAGGGATCACTGATTATCAAATTGGATCAATATTAGTAATCAACTAAGAGTAAATTACTAAGTATTTAAGTGGAATAGATTTTGATATTTTTCGGCATGCGATTAGAAAGTTCAATTCTTTCTGAGGCAGATCATATAAATTTGCAGACACTTAAATAAGTAGACATTTTGCGAGCTAAAGACCAATTTCCGACTTGGAAGATTGGAATCCTGTATGCATTGATCAGTTTATTGACTGTATCATCCCCGTTAACCTCCATAAGCGCCGTAAAAAATATTCACAGAACGGTCGCTGAAGATTTTGGAGTACTGGAACTAATGGGTCCAGAGTACTTATGTATTGTTTTTGGAGGAGTTATAGGAACCTTTAGCGGCGGGGGTGATCCCGAAACAGACGTCTACACATGGGTAGTCACCGACCAAAACGGGGAAGTTATATTCAACCAATCAGGAGGTGGAGTACAATATGAAACTGTTAAAATTTCATTTAATGAAATTGGTAAGTACCAGGTCAAGCTGAACGTAAGGAGAAATAATCAAAGTGATTTCTATGAAAAAACCATGGAAGTCACCGTTCAAAAGGCCCTGAATTAGCATTAGAGCCAGATTACCTCCTTTGTAATGGAGGATATGCCGAACTTACTGCGATCAATCCCAACAATACTCCAAACATCAATGACTATACCATCATCTGGAGAGATGTTTTGGATAATGAAATTGCCTCTGGCAATACCATTCAAGCTTATTATGAAGGATATTATAAAGTAGAAATCTTTTTAACCAATTCTGAAGGTGGACAAGATTGTTTAATTACAGGTTCAACTTTCGTAGGCCCTCCTATAGATTTTAAAATAATCCAAAGTTCAGAGCAAATCTGCGAAGGGGAGAACATTACTTTCTCATTGGACACTCCTCTTTCTGGAGAATGGTTTATCAGGAAAGACACTGAGACCACCAAAGTAAGCCTTGGTGAGGGATTTGAAAAGGTAATTCGTCCGGAGGACATCGATGGCATCGGGTATTTTGAAGTATACTTCAGTGCAGTGAATGAGGAATTCCCAGATTGCAGATCTGAGAGGAGAAAATTCTTTTTTGTAAATGAAGCTCCAAAAATCCAACTAAGTATGACAGATCAGCCTGAAGACTGTTCTGACCCTTCTGGAGGCTTTCAGGTAACTACGCAATCTGAAATTGACTCCCTATTTATTCCTGAACTTGGCTTGACTGAATTTGATATTTCTGCAGGTCAAACACTTTCTTATTCTAACCTCAAACCAAAGATTTATACCGTTAAGGCCTTTAAAAATGGGTGTGAAGTAACAGAGTTAATGAAGTTGGAAGCAATGGATCCCCCTTTAACAGCTTCTCCTCCTAGTCAGGCAAATGTTAACATCATAGAAGAACCAGAAACCTGTAGTCCTACTGGGGTATCTCGAGGAAAATTGACTTTTGAATTTGATGAGCCTGTCACTGGTTCTTTTAGGGTCATGCAAGAAAACGAGGGGGAAATAACCTATGGGGAACTGATTAACGAAACGAGCAAAACTGTCGATTTATTAGGAGGGAAGTATGTGCTGGAGCTTATCATGGGAGGTTGTACTTACCCAATGGAAGAAGTAATAATTGGAACTGAAATGCAGGTGGAATATTCTGTTCCTGAATCCATCAACATTTGCGAAACCTTTGATTTGATCCCAGAAACAGAAGAGGACCTAACATACACCTTAACTTTTCCAGATGGACATGAGGAACAAATTGGGGCTAATGGTGCCTTTTCATTGACAGAACCAGGGGATTATGAAATTTTAGCAGTCTCTAATGACGCAAGTTTAGGACTATGCCCAAAGAAAAGACAATTCACCGCATCTCTCTCACAATCAATTTCATTTGATTATCAATTGATTGAGGAGGACTGTTTTGGGAATAAAGTTTTTGAGGCTTCGATTGAAGGAATAGAACCTGAAAATGCTAGTATTCGTTGGCAAAATTCCGACGGAGAAATAGTAGGAAGAAGTCCTATATTCTATCCTACAGCTTATGGAACCTATTCCTTAATCGTACAACCATTAGGAAGTGGTTATTGCCCTGTTGAAAAGATTTATTTCGAGGTGGTTGAGCCGATATTTAGAGTTGACACAGAACTGGAAGCTACCAAAATCTGTCCACAGCCTTATGAAGCAACCATTACTTTGACTACGGATGAAGAGGCAGTAGATCATATTGAATGGATCTTTTTTGACTTAAATGGAAACCGAGAAAATCTTACCGCATTGGATGATTTATTGGAGATTCCAGCAGTGGAAGTAGGAACTTATGAGGTAGTTGTCTACAGTAAATTGGGCTGTGAATTAGGTAGAAATCAAATAGAAGTGGAAGAAAGTACATTTACGACTCTTCCACAAGTAGAGGATTCTTATGCATTTTGCTCTATAGAAAATAACACGATCCCTGCTATAGACCCAGGAGATTTTGCGACTTATAGTTGGTTCCATGAAGATCAACTGGTATCCACCTCCCCTACCTATAAGCCAGAAGAAATAGGAGATTATGTATTAGTGGTTACCACCGAAGATGGTTGTGAATTTACAGCAGAATTCAACACTTATGATGCATGTAAATTCCAAGTGGTTTACCCCAATGCCATGATTTTAAACCAAGCTGATAAAGATTTCAGAGTTTTGATCAGTGAAGGCGTTTCAGAGGCAGAGCTTTTTGTATTAAATAGACAAGGAACTTTAATCCATCATGAGTTAACCAGTGAAATCCCAGTTGAGACGCCTATTTTACAATGGGATGGAACAATCAATGGAAAAAATATTCCAAGCGGTACTTACGTAGTCATTTTGTTGTTACGAAATAATGAATTTGGTTTTGAGGATAAGATAACTAGCTCACTGTTAGTTATCGAGTAAAGAATATCTAGATTCTTTAAAATTTTTATATAATCGGAAAAGCCTTAATCCGATATTTTTCCTATTTTCAAAGCCATTTCAATTGTTATTTTAATGACCCAGTAACCAAAATACCTAGCTTATGACTCAAACCATCAACAAAAGTGCGCTCTTCAACGCGAGTTGTTTTGCACTCATTACAACGGCATTTTCATTTAGTATCAGTGCCGGAACATTAAGACAATTAGGAGATGACTTAGGATACACTGCCGAGAGGTTAGGGTATATCAACTCTCTATGGTTCTTTGGATTTCCAATAGCAATGATCATCGGAGGATTGATCTATCACTCTATAGGACCTAAAAAAATTATGAAAATCGCATTCCTTTCTCACTTTATAGGAGCAGCATTGACGCTGTTTGCGATTTATTTTGTTTCAGATATGAGCTATGTTTTGCTTCTAGCTTCAAATCTTTTAATGGGAATTGGATGTGGATGTACAGAGGCAGCTTGTAACCCAATGATTGCTGATATGTATACCGGTTCCACGATGAATAAAATGCTAAACAGATTCCACATGTGGTTCCCTGGAGGTATTTTCGTTGGAGCTCTTCTTTCAGAAGCAATGACAAGCTTTGGATTCTCTTGGCAAAGTCAATTCTGGTTAATTCCTATCCCTGCAATCATATACTTCTATTTATTCAACGGAAAAACTTTCCCTAAAGCAAGTGTGGAGCAAGCAGGTTCTTTGTCAGGAAACATCAAAGCGATGTTTACTCCTTTATTCCTTTTCATTTTCGCTTGCATGGCACTTACTGCAATTACTGAGTTTGGACCACAGAAATGGACTGGATTGATTATGGAAAGTTCTGGTGCTAAGCCTATGTTGATCCTTGCCCTTACCACAGGACTTATGGCTGTATTGAGATTCTTCGGAGGACCAGTAACCAAGGCCTTGGGTCAAACTGGTGTTTTATTGGGAGGTGCAATCGTATCTACCATAGGAATTTACTTGTTTAGTACACAAACTGGCGTAATGGCCTATGTAGCCGCTATTTTCTTTGCTGTGGGAGTTGCCTTCTTCTGGCCTACTATGATTGGATTTGTGGCAGCAAAAATCCCAAAAAGCGGTGCCTTAGGCATGTCAATCATCGGTGGTGTAGGTATGTTTTCTACAGCGATTTTCCAACCTATTATCGGTGGATGGATTGATAGTGATATTGCAGAGCAAACAGCTTTAGGATTAACTGGATCGGAATTGGATCTTGCTGCAGGTCAAGCAACTCTATCTACAATGACCACTTTCCCAATTATTTTGATTGTGGCATTCTTGATACTGTTCTTTTGGCAGAAAAGCTCAAAACCTTCAGTTGCAACAGCACATTAAAAAAGCAGCCTTCGGGCTGCTTTTTTGCTTTATTGATTTCCACATGAATAGGACGTATACTCTTCTTTAAAAAGGGACCATATCTTCCCCTCTTCATCTCGATAAGTAATACCTTCATACCTTTTTGATACTTCAATTCCACCTGTCGTTTCTATGGTAGATCCATCTTTCAATGTGATCACACAAGGACCTTCAAATTTTTGAATGTCTACCAACTTGGTGTCTTCAAACAGGCTACAACCCATTAAAAGAAATAGAAGAGGGATAACTTTTTCATTTGTTCCTACTAAAACTCATGGCTAAAATGAACAAAAAATAGTTCTTATAAAAACTGATAACACTGTTAGAAATACTTTATCCACCCCTTTCAATCATTCATCAACTTTCTTTTAATAAGTGTTAGTTATACTTATCAAAATTCATCCTAATAATCATAGTGGGCGGAAAGCTCCTTTACCCGTTTTATTAAGCACAAAAAAAGCTCAACCGTTATGGAAGAGCTTTGTGACCTCGTCAGTGCCTGTCCCGCATCTGCGGGAATTCACCCTGATAACCATCGTAAGCTATAACCTCCTATTACCGTTTTATTAAGCACAAAAAAGCTCAACCGTTATGGATGAGCTTTGTGACCTCGTCAGTGCCTGTCCCGTATCTGCGGGAATTCACCCTGATAACCTTCGTAAGCTAAAACCTCCTTTTTCGGTTATATTGAGCACAAAAAAGCTCAACCGTTATGGATGAGCTTTATGACCTCGTTAGTGCCTGTCCCGCATCTGCGGGAATTCACCCTGATAACCATCGTAAGCTATAACCTCCTATTACCGTTTTATTAAGCCAAAAAAAGCTCAACCGTTATGGAAGAGCTTTGTGACCTCGTCAGGATTCAAACCTGAAACCTCCTGAGCCGTAATCAGGTGCTCTATTCAGTTGAGCTACGAAGCCGAAATGGAATGCAAAGGTATTTATTTTTCTTTTTATTCCAAACAAGCACAAGGAAGAAAAAGATCTTTTTGTAAATTTAAACTTGATCACCACTTAAGAATAATTAAGACTAAAAACAGGGTAATTCCTTCAGGAATTCATATTTTTGCCCGCGATGAATTTGAAATTCAATCCTTATTTAATGAAAAAATTATACACTATTTTGTTCGCTTTGGTTTTATTCCAAACCGCATTTGCACAGGAAAAACCAAAAACTCCAATTGGAGGTAGACCAAATATTCCAAGCAACTTATCTTTTGAGTTCGGATTTAACCAATTAAACAACCGACCTGAGGACATGAGTCTGAACTTCTTTGGTTCCAGGACTTTCAATGTGTACTTCCAGCACCCATTTAAAATATTCGGTGAAACATCTGGTTTTACATTCGATCCAGGTATTGGCTTTGGAACAGACAAATACGCTTTCAAAGATGGGAAAAACCTGTTTAATGACGTAGAAAAAGGGCCTGAATCCAGTGACCTGCTTGAAGTAACTGAAGTATATGGAGAAAATATTCGGTTGAATAAAAACACCTTTGCAGCAAACTATATAGACTTTCCTTTAGATTTAACATACCACTTCAATAAAACGAATCATTACAAAGGATTCAGGGTTTCATTAGGAGCCAAGTTAGGCTTGCTTTATGAAGCACATTCTAAAATTAAATTCACTGATTCTGATGGTCTAGAAAGAAAAATCAAGGACTCCCAGAATTATGGACTTGAGAAATTCAGATATGGATTGACCCTAAAAGCGGGATCTCCTGGCTTTTATGCATGGATGTATTACGGATTGAATAAAACTTTCCAACAAGGAATGGGACCAATTGGGACGGGAGCTACACAACTTAACTTTGGGGTTGCAGTCAATGTCTTTTAATCCCATTCAACATATCAAAAAAGCCGGAAACTAACTCCGGCTTTTTCATGCTATTTTTTTGAATAGAACTTCTTATAAAAATCAGGGGTAAATCAATTCAAACCCCAGAAAGCAAATGATAAATCCATAAACAAAGCCAATATAAATCTCCAATGGTTTATGGGCGTTTAAATATAATCTACAAGTAGCTACCAAGCCAGAAAGCACAATCGCACCTAATAAGGGATACAATGCATCGAAGGTGGCGAATTTCAAGTTTAACACTATAACTGTCGCCACTAAGCCCCTAATCCAGTCATATGTGCAGACATTTTCCAAAAAAAGTCACCAGGGTCAAGCCTACAATGGAGACAGATATGATGCCTAATACCTGCCAAAGAATCGGATCCAATTCATTCTTATCATGCAGAAAATAAGTGGTCAATAAAAAATAGATGGTAGTCACAATAAATGGAACAATCCGATCCTTTATATCAACCATATGGATACTTTTTAAAGTACCGCTCAATCTTAACCCAAAAATAGTAACCATGGGTATGGCAAGGGTAGATAAGACTATTAAAAGGAAGATTCTGTTTTTAAAAACATCAGGGATACTGCTTGCCTCTGGTACCAAGTACAAGATCAACCCAAACACCAGGGTAGGGACTAGCAAAGGCTGAAAAACTACAGAAACAAATAAAGCAATTAATCTAGGCACTAGAGTTCTTTTCTTAGTCTTGCAACCGGTATTTGAAGTTGTTCTCTATATTTTGCCACGGTCCTTCTTGCTATATTATACCCCTTTTTATTGAGCATCTTCACAAGCTTATCATCTGATAAAGGCTTCTTCTTATCCTCTTGATCCACCATTGCCTGCAAAACTGATTTTACTTCACGGTTACTTACATCCTCTCCACTATCCGTGGCAATTCCTTCCGAAAAGAAATACTTTAAAGGATATACACCAAATTCCGTCTGGATGGCTTTACTATTTGCTACACGAGACACAGTGGAAATATCCATATCAATTCTTTCAGCAATATCTTTTAAAATCATTGGACGGAGGTTGGTTTCATCCCCATCGATAAAGAATTCCTTCTGATAAGTAAGTATTGCCTCCATCGTCCTCAATAAAGTATTTTGTCGTTGCTTAATGGCATCAATAAACCATTTTGCAGCATCTAACTTCTGTTTGACAAAAGATACTGTCTCTTTGAGCTTTTTATCCTTCTTATCACTCTTGTCATAGGCATCAAACATCTCAGAATAAGACCTGGAAATTCTAAGCTCGGGTGCATTCCTGGAATTTAGGCTAATTTCCATTTTTCCTCCGTTATTCGTCAGAATAAAATCAGGAATAATATACTGGGTACGGACCAATCCATCTGCTACGCCTCCAGGCTTCGGGTTCAGTTTCGTAATTAGATTTACCGCCTCTTTCGTCTCCTCCTCCGTTAGATCACACTTTTTCTGAATTTTGGAATAATGCTTTTTCGTAAACTCATCGAAGCAATCTTGAATAATTCGAAGAGCATGGATTACCGTAGGATCTTCCGGATGTTCTTTGCGTTCAAGCTGAAGTGTCAGACATTCCTGAAGATTTCTTGAAGCAATTCCAGCTGGATCAAAGCCCTGGATTTTTCTCAAAATTTCCTCCAGTTCATCAATATCAGTTTCAATATTTTGGCTAAAAGCCAAGTCATTAATTATCGCATCTAGGTCCCTACGGATGTAGCCATCGTTTTCTATACTCCCAATCAACTGTTGCCCGATGATTCTTTGTCGATCATCCAACTTAAGAAAATTAAGCTGAGACACTAATTGCTCATGCAAGGATGACTGACTGGAAATCGGAATTTCCCGATCTTCTTCATCAGGGCTATAATTCCCATCTCCTTGCATCTTGTAACCTCCATATTCATCATCGAGGTAATCGTCAATGTTAACATCCCTATCATCCTGCACAGAATCCTCCTCGTAACTATCTTCAAAATCGTCTTGAGAACTATCTGAATCATCATCCTTCCCTTCTTCCAAAGCAGGATTTATTTCCAACTCTTCCTCAATTCTGGTCTCCAATTCTGCAGTGGGTACCTGCAACAATTTGATAAATTGGATCTGTTGAGGAGAAAGTTTCTGTGAAAGTGACTGGCTAAGATTTAGCTTTTGCATTAGAAATCAGATAAAACCAATATTTGGGTTCAAAAAAGGCCTTTTCAAGTGAAAAAGCCTCATACCCAAAGTTAGGAAAAACAAACAATTTTTTGATAAAAAGCTTATTTAATCGTTTTTTTGCATTCCACTTTACTATCATCGGAAATAGATATTTTCCTTAAATAAATTCTCCTAATGGCATTTAACAAACGGGTCAAAATCAAGACCATCCTGGATGAAAGTCCAATAGGTTCAGAAGTGACACTGATGGGCTGGGTACGTACAAAAAGAAGCAATAAGAATGTTTCATTCATCGCTCTAAATGATGGATCTATCATTACGAATTACCAAGTAGTCGCAGACCCTAATGTGATCTCAGAAGATATCTTAAAAAATTGTGCTACAGGAGCTTGTTTGAAAGTTACTGGAAAGGTAGTGGAATCCATGGGAGCTGGACAGGCTTCTGAATTGAATGCTACTTCTATTGAAATATTGGGCAAGGCAGATCCTGAAAAATATCCACTTCAACCCAAAAAGCATTCCCTTGAGTTTTTGAGAGAGATTGCACACTTAAGAATAAGAACCAATACTTTTGGAGCTGTTTTCAGAGTTAGGCATGCGTTGGCTTTTGCTATACATAAATACTTCAATGATAGGGGCTTCTTTTATATCCATACCCCAATTATTACTGCTTCAGATGCTGAAGGTGCAGGTGAAACTTTTAAAGTAACTACCCTAGATCTCAAAAACCCTCCATTAAAAGAGGATGGTGCGATCGACTATACGGAAGATTTCTTTGAAAGAGAGACTAACTTGACTGTTTCTGGTCAATTGGAAGGTGAATTAGCTGCTCTTGCTCTGTCTGAGATTTATACCTTCGGCCCTACTTTCCGTGCAGAGAATTCAAATACTGCTCGACACTTGGCAGAATTCTGGATGATAGAACCTGAAATGGCATTCTACGATGCTGAGGACAACCAAGACCTGGCAGAAGACTTCTTGAAATATATCATCCAATATGCGTTGGATCATTGTGCGGAAGACCTCAAATTCTTGGATCAACGAGTTGCTGAGGAAGAAAAAGGAAAGCCTCAAGACCAAAGAAGTGAATTGGGATTACTTGATAAGTTGAAATTCGTGGTCGAAAACGATTTTGAAAGACTAACCTATACGGAGGCGATCAATATCCTTAGAAACTCCAAGCCCAATAAGAAAAAGAAATTCGCTTACCTTATTGATGAGTGGGGTGCTGATTTACAATCTGAGCACGAACGCTATTTAGTGGAAAAGCACTTTAAGAAGCCAGTAATCTTGACAGATTATCCAAAAGAGATCAAATCCTTCTACATGCGTCAGAATGAGGATGGAAAAACTGTAGCAGCTATGGATATCCTTTTCCCTGGAATTGGTGAAATTGTCGGAGGTTCTCAAAGAGAAGAAAGGCTGGATGTTCTTACCCAAAGAATGCAAGAAATGAACATCCCACAGGATGAAATGTGGTGGTATTTAGATACCAGAAGATTTGGCACTACCCCTCATGCTGGATTCGGTTTGGGTTTTGAACGAATGGTACTTTTCGTAACAGGAATGAGTAATATCCGCGATGTGATTGCATTCCCTAGAACCCCTGGAAACGCAGAATTCTAATCATCACTCCCCGGCAAATTTGTCGGGGATTTTTTTGATTCCTTAAGTGATCATCCAAAAGGTCACCCAAAATAAAATGTACCTGTAAATAATAAAACTCGGGATGATAAACAATCCTAACAGAACACTTCTCCAAATAGCTCCTAAATTATCGATATTGAACGCCTTTCGGATAAGAAAAAACATGTAGAAAACGATTATTAGCAAAAACACAATGCTAATCGTCAATTCATTGAAAAGGGAACTCATCGAGAAATCGAAAATCTTACTAAAAAAGATCACAATTGCTGGAAACAAGACCAATACAAAAAGTATATAAAACCCATAGAAATATGCTGAGGCTGCAAGAAAGTCCACTAAAAACAGCTTTTTAGTCTTCCAGAAAATAACTTTCAGAAATAGCCCTTGAAGAATTACTAACACGATTAACAATAGTTTTCCATTGGAGGCAGATACCTTTTCAAACTCAGCTTGGAAATTTCCCAGATCTAAATCATTGGTTTGAATATAGGATTCTACTATTGGACGAATAGAATTACTGTATGGTAATTGATACATCTGAACATCAAACGAGGTGTTAAAAGTAGAAATCAGAGGAAAAATGAAATAGATCAGGTTGGCAAAGAAGAAAAGTTGAAGTGGGGTTAGGTATTCCTTTCGAATGCCAATGACGAAACTTTTGTTAATTCTCCGGGATTCGTAACCAGAAGCTTGATGGTTTTAAAAAATTTTCCATCTGCCACAAACACAGATGAAATAGCTTCTTCTAAAAATTGAATAAAACTTTTGTCTTTCGCTTCAATCCGCTTTTCTCCACAATTGTAACAAAAAGTACCTTTCAATTCTGTATTGCATCTAGCACATCGTAAAGTACTTTTTTCCATTCTTTAGAGGGTAATTCCTTCACCGGTAATTTCCTGAATTATTTGGTTAATTCAAACTGCCTTAAACTAGCTCAACTCACTACTTTTATCCTTCTAGCCAAAGGAATGCAAAGTAAACTAAAGAAGATTGCCAAATAGCCCACCAAATTGAAATTAGTGAGTTCCCCAGCGGCATTCTCCCCTATAATTACCCCTGCAATAAGCGACGCCAACCCAGTTGCCATTTGTTGGACTGCAGAATTAAAACTCAAAAACTCCCTCTATTCTCAGGTTTTGCTGTTCCAGTAATCAAGGCTGCGGCAGGTACAAATCGGCCATTGGAGGTCACAAAAAATAGTGTGGAAACCATTAGGACAAAAAAGATGGGAGTAACACCTAAATGGGTAATAATAGCAATAGGTACCACATTCAAAGCCATGAAAATGGTAAAAATCTTCAGTTTCCCATACTTGTCTGAAAGTTTACCCACCCAGGGAGAAGTGAAAATAGTAAAAGCTCCTCCTGCCATATAAATGTAAGTTAACTGCATCTCTGTAAAGCCAATATTTGATACCGTACAGGGACTCAGGAATGGGATAATCATAAACTGACCAAACATCATCATCACAGACAAGGAAATTGCCCTCATTTGATTGGAGTTCCCAATAACCCGGGATATCACCAACATGGGGTTGGGTCTCAAATATCCTTGATCTAAATGGTCCCTAATCGATGGAATATATTTAAAAACCATCACTAGGCTCAACAAAGAAGTACCAGTAAGGATAAAAATGGAGTATGCCAATTCGATAGACTTGCCAAAAACAGACCTAATGGAACGCCTAAAACCGAGGCTACAGAAAATGCTGCCATGACCAATCCCATGGCCCTTCCCCTTCTTTGATCAGGAATAACATCTCCGATAATAGCCAAAATCAATGCGGAAGTAAGCCCTCCAAAGAGTCCTGATAAAACTCTTGCAAATAATAATATGGAATAACTTGGAGATAAGGCACATGCCAATGTGGCCAAGGTAAAGCCCATATACACCCATAATAAGATCTTCTTTCTATCGAATCGATCGAGAAAAACGCCCCAAAAAACTTGAAATCCCAGCGCTGAATGTATAGGAAGAAACCAAAAGGCCAAATTCTCTTGGACTGATTTCAAATATTCTCATCAACTGAGGACCTAATGGTATCAAGATCATAAAATCAACGATGTGGATAAAGTTGATCAATGCTAAAGTCCAAAGAAGAAACTTTTCATTCTTCATAAAAGGGATGTAAGGTGTAGTTTACAGAGAAATGCTATATATCACGATATATCAAGTAGTTTAAATGTCTCCGGAATAGCCTCAATCAAGTCAGAGGCGATTAGTCCCTTTCTCTTTTTTGCTCCAGCAAGTTCTCCTGCCAACCCATGATGATATACCCCACAAATGGCGGCATTCTCCGGTTCATATCCCTGCCCTAAATAGGAAGTAATCATTCCTGTCAACACATCTCCAGAACCACCAGTTGCCATGTATTTGGTACCAGAAGAATTAAAAATCTGTCTTCCATCTGGCAAAGAAATGACTGTATTAGCTCCTTTAAGGACGAGGATTAACTCGTTGGTAACAGAGAACTCTTTAGCCATTTCCAGTCGCTCCAAATGATTCTTTGCAGGACCTACAAGACGGGAAAACTCTCCTATATGAGGGGTTAAAATTGAATTTTTGGGCACAAGTTCAAGCAATTCCTTACTTCTCGCTAAAATATTCAAGCCATCCGCATCAATCACTACGGGGCTTTTAAATTCTTCCAAAATCTGAGTCAATAAATGAACCCTACCATCTTGCCCCCAACCAGGTCCAATTCCTACCGAATCGTAATATTCCAAATTTGCGATCAGACCCCAAGAAGCCATGGCTTCAGGAACTGCTGTTTGGATGATATCTCTTTCTGAATCTTCAATATGGCAGGTAACAAGTCCAGTCCCTGTTCTTAAAGCACTTTTCGCACACAAAATCAATGCTCCCATTTTCCCAGGACTGCCACCTGCAATTAAAATTTTACCATAGTCACCTTTATAGGAAAACCGATGGAAAGATTTGTGAAGTGAAGGAATATCCTTTTCCTCTAAATAATAAAAGTTTGAATCAAAGCCTTTATAGGTCTCCTCCTCAATCCCAATTTCCACCAATACCAATTCTCCGACGTACTCAGCATTTTCAGGAAGTAGTAAGGACAATTTTGGAAAAGCAAAAGTAACGGTAAATTCTGCTCGTACAGCAATACCCTGGTGGATGGCTTCAGAAGGAAGACCACTTGGGATATCTACCGAAACAACAGGGCCTGAGAACTCATTTATGTAATCAATGATTGGAATACTTGATTCCCTTAAAGTCCCTGCAAGTCCGACGCCCAAATAACAATCAATCAGAATTAAATCACCTTTATACTTTAATTCATTGAAATCGACTATTTGAATAGTTTTAGGAAGTAATTTCCAATTAGCTGACGCGTCAGGTGATAGTTTACTTGGATCAGTAAAACAAGGAACCACTGTCACATAAATCCCATGATTTGTTAAAATCCTAGCGATTGCAAGTCCGTCTCCTCCATTATTTCCAGCTCCCACCAAAATCAACACTCCATACTCTTTGAATTGATCTTGTCCTACATACCAATCCACAAACCCCAAGGCAGCCACTTCCATCAATTCTTGGCTCGACTGCCTGGAAACTGAAATATGTTTAGCATCTAACTCTTTTACTTGAGCACCTTGAAGGACCTTTTTCATGGGAACAGAAATTAAGAAGCGTTTAATTGACTTTTCGGAATCGTAACCAATAGTAAGAAGCCTAGACCTACCAAGAAAAAGATTCCTAGGGTCAAGGAACTGTTTCGCATACTTCCAGTAAGCTGTTCGATCACACCATAGGAAAATGTCCCTAATACAATAGCCATTTTCTCGGTAACATCATAAAAACTGAAATAGGAGGCGTGGTCTGTGGTAGATTCCGGAATTAATTTAGAATAGGTAGATCTTGATAAAGATTGGATTCCTCCCATTACCAAACCTACCACAAAGGCTAAAGCAAAAAACTCATAAACCGTGTACACGTAATAGGCTGCTCCACAGATAAAAATCCAAATAATGACCATGGTGACCAGACTGGATTTATTTCCATACTTCTTAGATATAAAGGCAAAGAAATAACTTCCTATAATAGCCACAAACTGAATAATCAAAATGGTTAGTATCAATTGATCACCAGGAAGCCCTAACTCCTTATCTCCAAAACTTGCAGCCAAATACATGACCGTTTGTACTCCCATCGAATAAAAGAAGAAAGAAGCTAGAAATTTGTTCATTACTCCAATTTTCCTCACCTCAAAAAACACTTTTCGAATCTCTTTATACCCTTTGGATAAAATCTCCCTTGTTACATTTTTCCCAAAAGGGTTTTTAGGCAGTACATTAAAAGTAATCTGGGCAAATCCAGCCCACCATACTCCAGTAATTAAAAAGGACAGCCTGGCAGCGATCCCTCCATCAGGAATCATAAAGGCAGAAGGAAACTGGATCATTAATAAATTAAGAATCAGTAAAATCACGGATCCAATGTATCCCAAAGCAAAACCTTTGGCACTTAAAAAATCATATTCTTTCTCCTCGGAAATTTCCGGCAAATAGGCATTATAAAACACAATACTTCCTGCATACCCTATACTGGCTAGCACGCTACAAATAATTCCAAATTCAAGATTGCTTCCATCAAATAAGAAAAGTCCTACACAAGAAATTGCCCCTAAATAGGCAAAGAACTTCATAAAGCTTAATTTCTTTCCTGTGGAATCTGCTATTCCTGATAACAATGGAGAGATCAAGGCAATGATCAGGAAGGAAAAGGAAATGGAATACGAATACAGAACCGTATTGATCATTTCAAAACCAAAAAATTCACTTTATCACTTCCATCAATTGCTTTGGTGACATTGTTGTAATAAACCGGAAAGATGGTAGATGTAATAACAAGACTATAAACAGAATTCGCCCAGTCATACATGGCCCAACCGTTTTGGACCTTCTTTTTATTTTTTAGTGTTACTAGCATGGGATAAACAAAAAAAGCTATCCCGGTATGGGGATAGCTTTAAATATACTGAATAGTTTCTATTTAGTCTTTTACAACTTTACCAACAGAAGCGTAAAGAACTCTTCTTGCATCCGCTTCTCTCAATTCAGTTTGAACGTCTGAGATTGGACCCATTTTTACGTCTTTATCCACTTTCATTGAAATTGTAATCCCTCCGCGGTCCGCTTCAGGCAATGCATCTCTTTCTTGGTTTACCCACTGAACGATTTCGTCAGTTGACATCAAGGCATCGTTAGCTTGAACTCTTGGTTCAGTTCCATACAATGATGTATTTTTAGGCTTACCAATGAAGATGTAAGAAATCAACGTTTTCTTTTGCAATTTCTGAAGCTGAGTAGCTTGAGGAATTTTTTGCTCAACCAATATCTCCTGATCTCTCAACACGGTAGTTACCATGAAGAAGAAAAGAAGCATGAAGATAATATCCGGCAACGCCGAGGTTGGGATATTCTCAGAGACTTTATTTTTCTTTCCGAACTTTCCCATATTAATTGCTTCCTAGTTTATCTGGTTCTGCGATGGAAATCTGCATTGCAATGCCTTCTTTCCCTTTGTCAATAAGCGCTTGTTCTGCGTCATCTTTACCACTAAGAGCTCTGTACTCGTCAGTTGACAAGTTTGCTCTAGTTGCATAGATATCGAAGTAAGCCTTTTTCACCAAATCCAATACTTCAAGATACTTTTCGTAGCTAGTACCTCTGTTTGTTTTGATGGAAACAACAGCTTCACTTGGATAGTCAGAAGATTCAGGATTTCTAGCTGCTTCTGCTTGAAGAGAAGCTGGCAAAGAATTGTAAAGAGCAACTGCTTCTTCATCCGGCGCACCGAAATTCAATACAAATGCTTTAACATCCTTATCTAGACCATCGGCACTTTCTCTGTATTCTCCTTCTACAAGAAGATCATCGTTCGCGTTGACAAGAATGGTGTAGATGTTACGCTCATTCTTTTGAATGTCTGGTGGCGGAACGTTAGGATCCACTTTTGGAGGGAGTACATTCAAGATACCCTTATCCGATGCAATAGTAGTAGTGACGAGAAAGAAGATCAGGAGCAAGAACGCTATGTCAGCCATAGAACCTGCATTGACCTCCTGAGCCATTCTATTTTTCTTTCTAGCCATATTACTTTATCGCTTTGTTTAATTCAGTTACTACGATTCCAGCCAATGCTGCAATCGCAAGTACATACGTAGTTATAAGCATTCCTCCTACTAACTTAGATCCATCTGCGGTTAAGTTGAAAGGTTCTGCTTCAAATTTTGGAAGTACTTCGTCGCTAGAAATAGAGTAAGCGATGAAGAACAACACCAAGATGCCAACGATACCCACTACTGTCTTCAACAAACTCTTAGGATCATTCAAAGAGTTGATTAAAGGCATTACAATAGAAGCGAAAGCTCCAATCGCAATTAGTAAGTAACTACCGTATAATAAAATGTCATAAGTATCCATAATGTAGCTTTCTTCGGGGTTAACTTAAATAATTGAAACTCAAATTTTGACGGCTTACTTACCAGTCAATTTGTGCTTCACCAAGATGTCCACCAAAGTGATAGAAGCATCTTCCATATCGTTAACCAAAGAGTCAATTTTAGCGACACAGTAGTTGTAGAACAACTGAAGGATAATCGCTACGATCAAACCCGCTACTGTAGTCAAAAGGGCAATTTTAATACCACCTGCCACAAGGGATGGGGAGATATCACCAGCTGCTTCGATAGAGTCGAATGCACCGATCATACCAATTACAGTACCCATGAAACCCAACATTGGAGCAAGAGAGATGAAAAGAGAGATCCAAACTAGACCTTTTTCCAATCTACCCATTTCAACAGATCCATAAGCAATGATGGACTTCTCAACCATTTCGATACCCTCAGAGTATCTCATAAGTCCTTGAGTAAAGATTGAAGCTACAGGGCCTTTGGTGTTTCTAGTAACATCCTTAGCCGCCTCAACTCCACCTGAAGACAAAGCATCTTCAACCTTTGCCAACAATTTCTTGGTGTTGGTCGTAGAAAGGTTCAAAGTGATGATTCTTTCGATAGCTACAGCAAGACCTAAGATCAAACAGATCAATACTGGAGTCATGTACAAAGGATCACCTTCGATAAACTTGTCTTTAACTACTTGGTGGAAGCTTTGCTCCTCAACGACGATCTCGTCATCAATGATTGTTGGTGATGCAGCAGGTTCTTCTGCTACAGGAGCCATTTCTTCTTGAGCTGCAGAATCAGCTGCTGCTTCTTGTGCGTTTGCGAAAACAGGAACAAACATGATACCTGCAAGCATGAACAAAGCGATTAACTTTCTCATAATTTGATTTTTAAATAGACTTTTGATAAAGGTTAAATGGTTTCTACACTAAAATCGAGTTTTAAAGTTATCATTTTTTAATTTCAAAAAACAATGGACTCTTTTAGATTTTTTGGAAAAATCCTGCTTTTAAAGCGGAATTGGGGCAATTATTACACGAGCGGAAAATATTCCTTTGAACTGTCATAGGCTTCTAATTCGCCATTTAAAGGTCAGAATAGTCCATTTTCAAGTGTTAATTCATTCCAAAACAATCTCTTAAGTCCTTTGCGTCAGTCAGATAGACAAAGAAAAATTTCTTTGAATATTTTTCCCTTACCGACATAACTTAACCGATTTCGCAACTAAGTTACAAAAAATGCAATTCTATCCGTCCCATTATCAGACTTTCCTAAATCTTTTAACGTTAAATATTTTTAAAATACGCTAAGGATTGAAACTTTTCATTGCCATCTCTCTAACAATCCCTTCAAAAAATTAGGCCAATGGCCTTTTCAAAGCATTTAACTATTGAATTAGAAAGATTTGAGATTCCCGGATTTAGGAACATTTATTCATAATTACAGTAAAAACCTATTTCATTTTATTTTTAGATAAGAGTGGTTTTAATAATATGCTCGTTTGATTGTTTATTATTTACAGCACATCGCAGCATCTTATGATTATCCTTACAGTCGATTTCGAACCCGATCATTTTAAATATCGAGGGTTCTCATCCCTATTTTATTTTCTGTTGCTACTTTTCTGAAAATAAAAAAAGCCAAACTATTGCTAGCTTGGCTTTGCATTGAATTAACTAATTGCTCAAATTCTCTATTCAAGCTATTACAGGAATTTATTCTTTGGATTCGCTTGGGATTAATCTTGGAGGCAACAATTTGTACATCACAGGGGTAATGATTCGCGACAACAACGTAGAGCTTATCAACCCACCTATCAATACAATAGCCAAAGGCGAAATCAGAGGATTGGTCGAAATAGCTATTGGAATCAATCCGCCAATCGCTGTAACAGTAGTCAAAACAATTGGCAAAAACCGGACTTCCCCAGCTTCCCGGATCGCCTCATCTAAATTTTTGCCATCCAACCGGAGCTGGTTGGTAAAATCCACCAAAAGAATAGAGGTCTTCACCTCAATCCCAGCCAGGGCAATCAATCCTATTATCGCTACAAAAGACAAGGAGTTTCCGGTAATCCAAAGTGCTGCCAAAGCCCCTACCATTCCCAAAGGAATCACGGACAAGACAATGATGGTACTTTTAAATGTCTTGAAAAGTAAAATCAAAACAGCAATGAAAAGGAAAACCGTGATGATGATCACAGTTTCAAATCCTGCAAAGGACTCTTGCTTGGTTTCATATTCCCCTCCCATGACATATCCATACCCGGATGGAAAATCAATCTGATCCATCGCTGAGATCACCTCATCAATCACCCGGTCTGCAAGGTAATCTTGATCCACAAAAGAACTCACAGAAACAGCTCTATTCTTATTGAAATGGTCAATAGTCAGGGTACTGCTTTCCAATTCCAATGAGGCAACTTGAGTCAAAGGAATTCCTGCTCCATGTTGCGAATTCACATACAAGCCTTCAAAATTGGAAAGTGAAGCTTTGCCTTTTCTGGGGGTAGACACAAGAATTGACCTTTCATCTCCATAGCTATCAGTAAACTCGCCCAAATCCAATCCTGCAATGGCAAGACGAATCGTTTGGTCCACATCGGCTATGTTTACCCCAAGCTGCCTCGCTTTGTCTTTTTCAATGGCAACCTTGATATCAGTTTTAAGATTGGAAACAGGATTATTGACATAAATAGTCCCTTCTGTATCTTTCAACACCCTTTCTACTTTACTTGCCAAATTCCGAAGGGTATCCAAATTTTCACCTGAAATTCTCACCTCTACAGGGGCAACTACCGGAGGACCTTGTTCGAAATTCTTCACTTCAATTCTTGCACCCGCAAATGTTGAAAATACCTGTTGGAGTTCATTTACTATTTCCAACTTCCTAGGTGGCGTGGTATTGGGATCCAGTTGTACAAATAACTGTGCATAATCACTTCGCTCATTTTCTGGAATCTCATTGTAATAAATTCTTGGATTCCCTTTTCCCACATTCGTAAAGAAATTATTGAGCTCTGGGATTTTCACAATTTCTTTTTCCACTTTCCTCGTAACCAAATCTGTCGTGGACAGATTGGATTGCAAAGGAGTGGTAATATTAATTAGGAACTGTGGCTTTTCTGAAGGGGGAAAAAGACTGAATCCAATGACCGGGAAAAGAGCCAAGGAAGTTCCGAAAATCAAAAAGGCAATGATTAAGGTCTTTATCGGAGATTTTAATGCCTTCTCTAAAAGAGGTGCATAGCTAGCATGGATTCCCTTTTGTAAAATCGTTAAAAACTTATTTTCATGACTCCCTTTTTCTTTCAAAATCTTGGAAGAAAGAAATGGGATAATAGTCAAAGAAACCAGCATGGAAGCCAACACACTTGTGATAACAGCCATCGGTAAACTTCTAATGAAATCTCCCGATCCTTCAGGCAAAAACACCAAAGGCATAAAAGCGATGATCAAGGTGATGGTGCAACCTACTACAGAAAGGGATATTTGTTTGGTGGCTTTTAAAGTTGCTTCCAATCGAGTATGTCCTTCGCGAATCCACCGTTCGATATTTTCTACTACCACTATGCTATCATCCACTAATAAGCCCAAAGCAACTACCAACCCCACGATACTAAGTTGATTCAGTCCATACCCTAACGCATTTAATATTACCAAACCAATCGCAAGGGAAAGAGGTATCGAAATCATGACGATCAAAGACGCTCTATTCCCCAGGGGCAATAACGTGAGAAATACTAATCCAATAGCAATAAGAAAGTCCGTACCTAATCCTCCTAACCTTCTATTGACATAATCGGCCTGATCAAAGCCAACCACAAAATCTATTGTATTAGGAAGCTTTTCTTTGAAGTTTTCTAAAACGGGAAGATATTCTGCTTGAAGAGCTGAGTTATTATTCCCTTCTTTCATGGCTGCGGTGACAAATACTGCTCGGTAGCCATTCATTCTGGTTATATAATTTTCCTCATTGAAGGTAGGATGAACCTCAGCTATATCCTTTAAGGCAATATTCTTTCCATTGATGGAGTAAACTATTGTTTCCGCAATTTCATCGGTAGAACTATAATTCCCACTTGTTCTTACATTGAAACTTTTGCTTCCTGCTTCTACCGTTCCTCCAGGAATATTTGCGATCTCGCTTTGTATACTTCCCAAGATCACGTTGATAGGAATATTCATTTCAGAGATTTTATCCAACCGTAGGTCGATGCGGACAATTGGATCAGGGAGACCATGGATTTCTACTTTTTTAAGGGCAGTGATTTTTTCCAAATCATCCTGTAATTGTTCCGCTTGACTTTTTAATTGCTCTCGCGAAGCGTTTTCACTGATCAACGCCAATTGTAAAATATTCACATCGGAAGGGCGAACTTTTCGGATTTCGATACTAAATATATCTTTTGGCAACTCAGGCCTCAATGCATTTACTTCACGTACGAGCTCCTGATATTTTTCAGTAACATCCTCATTATAGTTATAGTCTACTTGAAGAACTGCTACTCCATCTTTGATTTCAGTTTTGATTTTCTTGATGTCTTCCAATCCATAAATCACCTTTTCCAAAGGATCTACAACAAGTTCTTCCATGTCCTCTGGGCTTGCCCCTGGATAGATAACAACCACAGGAAATTGTGGTGCTTCAATGACAGGGTCCTCACTCCTTGGCATATTCAAGAAGGTGGTAGTTCCTACGGCAATTGTCATCAGAAAGATGATCAGCGTAAACTGATAGTTTTTTACTGAAAAATCTGAAATTTTCATTGCTTTTGGAGTTGGATTTCAGATTCATTTGTCAAATAAGCAGAGCCAGAAACAATCAGAAATGGATAGTCTTCTAATCCTGAAAGTACCTGTACCGTCTGATTGGAAATCTTTCCAATTTTAACAGGCACCTTGGCCACGGTTCTTTGATCTTGGGTCACAAAGACAAACCCCTCCTTTCCTTCTGCATCCAAGAGGGATTCATAAGGAATCTCCCACCCCTCCGCTTGTTTGGATGGGAAAATCCTTGCCCTGCCAAACATCCCTGAAGCCAAATTCAGATGATCCTTTTTTTCAGGAGAAATCTCCAGAGAAAACGCACCTGTTGCTGGATCGGCAGATTGACTTTTCCGAACCACCTTACCCAATAAATACCCTTCCGGATTATTTCCTATTTCGATATGGGCAGTGTCTCCCTCTTCTATTTGAGTCCAGTTCACATCATTAATTGCAACTTGAAGTACCCAAGAATCCTCTTTGGCACCATTGGTATGTAATACCGGATTACCTGGGAAAACTTGCTGTCCTTCATTGATGAATTTTCGAAGGACAAATCCATTCTGACTTGCTCGTATCTGTGCAAATTGAAAATTAAACTCTACAGCTTTAAGTTGTTCCGTGGCTAATTGTAAGGCAGTCTCAGCATTTTGCATTTGTTCCAAGGTAGCTACACTGTCCTGATAAAGCTTGGAAGCTCTTTCGAAATCCCGTTTTGCTTTTTCGAAACCAATCTTAGCTTGGCTTAATCCAGCTTCTAATTCTGTAAGATTAAGAGTGGCTAATAACTGCCCCTTTTTTATTTCATCCCCTTCTTCTACATATATTCTAGATACTATTCCGCCGACCTTAAAAGAAAGGATGGTTTCATCATTTGTGGTCCAGTTACCACTAGCAGGTATAGATGTGGTAAATGATCCCTTGTTTAATTCTAATAGCGTTACGGGAATTACATCTCCTTTGCGATGTATTACAGAAGAATTCTCTTGCTCACCACAACTAAAAATGAGCAAAGAACCTATAACAATGGTATATAGCGTGAAGGCTTTCATAGTGAATTGGTTTCGGTTAAGAGTTGTCTTTCAAGTTTTGCCTGGGCTTTTAAGAGCGCATAGGCATTGATGGTCTTTTGTAAGGCAGCTTGAGTATATTGGTTTCTGGCATCAATGAATTCAATTAAGGAATTAGATCCTTCTTTAAATCCTCTGTCCACCAATCTTAGATAGGAAGCGGAAGACTCTAATTTTTTTCGGCAGTTAGCAAAGCTGCATGACTTGTTCTTAGGTCATTCTTGGCGATTTTCAAATCCAGTTGGAGTTTTTCTGATAGGAGTTCCTTTTGATAGCCTATATTCTTTAGGTCCCAATCCGACCGGGCGATTTGATTTCGGTTTCTTCCCCTTGAAAAATGGGAATCCCGAGATTAAGGCCAAAAAAAACATAGGTGCTCGATTGAGTACTGAATTCGAAATCAAAGGCCTGACTCCCAAAGTCCGCAAAGGTATTTAATCGGGGTCCAATAGTTTTGCTGGACTTCAGCTGTGTAGCTTGGATTAATTCCAAGGTGGTAATCTGAAGTATTTCAGGTCGTTCATTTAACTCTTCCGATTGCAGTAAAAAATCTATGGTTTGCCAATTAGGGGTCTGTTCCTCAAACACAACAGTGGCTTCCAAATCTCGATTCAAAAGAAAGTTGAGATAGTAAACCGCATTTAATTCTCTGTTTTTTGCCTCGATCATCAAAGCATTGATATTTTCCACCTCACTTTCAGCCCTAAGCACAGATGCTGGCAGCCCTTTGCCATTTTCCAAGAGAGAACGATTATCCCGGAGGTTTCTTTCCACCAATTCTTTGGAACTTTCGATCACTTCGATGGCAATATGAGCCGTACAATAGTTGTAATAGGCTACTTTAATATCCTCAATCAGATTTGCCTTATAAATTTCCAAATCATAGGAAGACACCTGGACTTGACTATCCCTGATTTGTTTTTGATAGTGAAGGTCAGGATTGAAAATCGGCATGGATACCCTGACCCTAGCATCGTAAAAATTATTGGGAAGAAATTGCTCCGACACATTATCTAGCTGTGGAAAGCGATTACTTTGTGTCAGTTGATTCAAGGTGCTATATACACCATTCAACAAATCTCCTAAAGGAATATCAATGGTACGTCCCCCATTCGAGAGATTGTAACTCGCACTAAAATCCACAGAAGGCAGAAAATATGATTTCGCATCTTGAAGGGCTAATAGGCTTTTCTCAAGAGAAATATTTTTCTCTTTTATTACCAGATTATTAGAAAGTCCTTCTTCGATATATGTATTCAAAACCTCCTGCCCGAGAGCAACCTGACAAAGCAGAAGGTAAAGCGTGAAAATGAGAATTCTTTTAAAATTCATAAAACATTGTATTTTATTTGAACACTGTTTAATTAAAGGGTAAAAAAATATCAGATCGAATCCAATATTTTCGTCAAGGACAAATAAGCTTGTTCCATAATGGTATCTTGGTTTTCAAGATAGATAGCTTCGCATCTACCTCTGATTCTTAGAGAAACCATTCCATGAACCGTTGACCAAATCATGTAGGTCAAGGCTTCAATTTCATGTCCTTTAAAATAACCTTGATCTATGCATTCTTGAACCGTACTCCTTAAAAATCCAAAAGCATTGTTCCCCTCTTTCCAATCTTCTTTATCGTGGTGAGCCAAATGACTAATTGGGGACTCTTTAATAAACATCAGATCATACATGTCTGGATTTTCTTCAGCAAAGGCCAGATAAATTTTCCCCATAGCCTTTAGCCTTTCTAGAGGATCTGGAACACTGATCAAAACTTTCATCCGAGCTAGAAGCTGCGAAAACCCTTCTTGATGAAGTGAATGGAAAATCTCATTTTTATCTTTAAAATAATGATAGATGATCCCGGACTGTATTCAATTTTATCCGCAATATTTCGAATAGAAGTTTTCTCCACTCCTTTTTCTAAAAACAAAGATCTTGCTGAGGACAAAATCAAAGCTCTCAGTTCTTCTTTTTCTCTTTCTTTTCTATCGTTTATTCCCATGATAAATACTGAACAGTCAAATATAATTAAACAGTGTTTAATAAATCAAACTTACTGACAAATATTTTTAAAAAAATTTATCCTTGCAGTCGATATCGAACCCGATCATTTTAAATATCGAGGGTTCTCATCCTTTTTTATTTTCTGTTTCTACTTTTCTGAAAATAAATAAAGCCAAACTATTGCTAGCTTGGCTTTGCAGAGAGGAATGGATTAGAACCTTTTGATCATAACTGATCAAATGTGGTCAAAAATGATTGATTACAGCCATTTGGAGCATGCTAGAATTCAGATTTGAACAGATTTGACAACCTTTGACCAACTTTTTCGCTACTGAATTCGCTACTGACTTTTTCAATCAGTATCTTTCCTACCTAATTGAAGAGGACATGGAAGCTACTGTAAAATTCATTCTAAGGCGTGATTTGGAGAATAAAAAGGGAGAACAACCTTTAATGCTGGTCATTCACCTAGCCAGCCAAAGAAAAGTGATGTCCACAGGAATTAAGTTGATCCCGGATCTCTGGTCAGCAGACAAACAGGAAATCAAAGATATTACAGCAAAACAAAAAAGTTTGCTGGAAAAGCAATTTGGAGAAACCGTTCCTCAAAAAAACACTCTACTCCAATATCAAGATGAAATCCTAAGGCTCCGAAATCAAGTTCGACAAATTGAAGAGAGTTTCAGATTAAATGAAACACCTTATAATCTAGAGATGCTTGTCGAAAAAATCAAAGAATCAAAAAAGCCGACCATTAAAAAGTCAGAGCCAACTGATTTGGTATTTGATTTCATCGACAAATACATTGAGGAGAATGAATTGTCTCGGGTCAAAGGAAGTATGGTGGTTTACAAATCCCTGAAAAAACACCTTAAGAACTTCCAGGATGAAAGACGCAGTTCCATTCGATTTGAGGATATAGATTATTCTTTTATGCAAAGCTTCCAGAACTTTTTGATTAAATGGAAAGTGGTAAATCCCGAAACTGGTCATGTCCACACCTTATATAATATATCTATAGCAAAACAGCTGAGTACATTAAAGACATTTCTTGGCTATGCCACGTTCAAAGGCATCAAAGTCAATCCAGGATATAAAACCTTCAAAATTAAGAGAGAGAAATTGGAGGTGATTGCATTAAATCAAAAGGAGTTTGACGCACTATATAATATAGATCTAAAAAAGAATAAACGATTGGATCAGGTAAGGGATATTTTTCTTTTTAGCTGTGTGACAGGATACCGGTATTATGACTTGAGGCAACTAAGGAGGGAACATATTAAAAAAGATGAAATCAGATTGACTACTACCAAAACAAAAGAACCCTTGGTAGTACCCTTAACTAGAATTTCAAGGGAAATCCTTGAAAAGTATGAGGAAATGATTTCTCCCATTCCGATGATTTCCAATCAGAAGCTCAATAAATATGTAAAGGAACTTTGCGAACTGGCTAAAATAAATGACCCTGTGGAAATCATTCGGTTCAAAGGAGCGAAAAGACATGCAACATTACACCCCAAGCATGAGCTAATTAGTGCACACACTGGAAGGAAAACTTTTGTAACGCTGTCACTTTCCAAAGGAATCCCAGCAGAAGTCGTGATGAAAATAACTGGACATTCAGATTATAAAAGCTTCAAGCGCTACGTTGAGGTAGATGAAGATCGAAAAAGAAACGCCATGAGCATGGCTTGGGATTAAACCAATTTTTAAATGAAGAATTTTGACACTAAGAATTCCCTTGGTCAATATTAAGTAAAAGAGTTATTCTGGTTTTTTGATGAATTATCCGAAGAGGAGAGAATTTTAGTCTATCGAATGGGATGTCCTATTCAATCATTTTGATTTTAGTGATCTTTTCCTGAGAGCCGAAATCAATCCCTTTGGTTTTGATGAGGATATCGAGGAGTATGAGACTTTTCTTTTTAAAGAAATAGAAAACCGAGCTTCAAAATCTGGAGCTAAAATATTGGTCATCGACAATTTATCCTGTGTGATTTCTGACAATGAAAAAGCCAAGAACACCACTCCATTTTTGATTCGGCTGAATAATCTCAAAAAGATGCATGGTTGGTCAATACTCTTAATTGCCCATATTCCAAAAGGAACTTGTTTGCTCCCATTAGCCGAAATGATATCCAGGGAAGCAAGAGTTTTATCAATTTGATCGATTCCTGTTTTGCGGTGGGAGAAAGCCAAAAAGATCCATCAATCAAATATTTAAAGCAAATCAAAGTTCGATATGGTGCTTTTAAATTCCCATCAGAAAATATTTTGGTATGCAAGATTGGTAAAGAATCGAACTTCAGTTCATTCAAATTTTTAGAGTTCGGAAAAGAATCAGATCACTTAAAACAACTCAATAACATAAATAAAGCCCAGGCAAAACCTAAGGCTTTTGAACTTAAGAAGGAAGGCTACACCAATGTAAAAATTGCAGAGGAATTAGGTGTATCTGAAGGAGCTATCAGAAAGTGGCTAAAGCAGGTGGATCTGGAGGATCAGGCCGATTCGTAAAATCGAACGGTACGAGAGGTACGAGGTATACGATTCGTACGAATTCCCCTGCCTCGTACCTCTTTTTTCTTTTTGATGTCCAAGGGAGGATAACATCGAAAAAGGAATCAACACGATCCCGGTTAATAATTAGTATAATTTTTTATTCAAAGAAATATTTATATAAAGGCATAAATATGTTTAACTATAATGAAGTAAAAAGCGAGGCTGAGCGGATAAAGCGTGATTACCCTCTATTAAATTATTTTCATGACTTAGTAAAGTCCGGATTTCTCAAATATGAAGGAATTCTAGGAAAGGACCATTTCTTCGGATTCTTAAGCCAAAGAACTGGATCTATTGCCGTGGATGATCAAGCGAATGTTTGGTACGATCATTCCGCTGGAAGTGGTGGTGATATCCTTGAAGCTGTCCAGGTTTTTGAGAATATGACTTTTCCTCAATCTGTACAAAGACTAGCTGGATCTATTCCGACAAGTATAATTACCCCAAAGAAAAGGGCTCAGACGGATTCTAAAATTGAGGTGGAAAGTGTAGCAAAAATCTCCCATCCAGCTTTGATTAATTATATTCAATCAAGAGGGTTTGAGCCAGGTGAGATTGCAAATTTTGCTAAGGAGGTTCATTGGAAAAATAAAGGGAAGAGTTACTTCGCAGTTGGTTTTCCTATTGAGTCTGGTGGCTGGGTGCTGAGATCTTCTATTTTCAAAGGGAACATTCTGGGTGGTGGAATTTCAATCCAAAATCTTGGAAAACCAGAAAGAATAAAGGTTTTCGAAGGGTGGTTTGATTTTCTCAGTTACCTAAAGCTTTCTGGCACTACAGATTTTAAAGCAATCATCTTGAACAGCACAGCCAACCTCAGTTTTCCCTTAATACTTGATATTTTGAAAGAAAATGAGAATGTTGATCTCTATCTCGATAATGATGAAACTAGTGAGAAATATACCGATACCTTTAAAAAAATTGCTCAGCTGTATCGGTATTGCCAAGAAAATGGTTTGACGACAGATTGGGATTTAAATGGCTTAAAAAGTAGTAAGGACAAAATAGGAAAGCTGATCTATAACCTTGGAATCGATCATTTCAAGACTAAGCAGATTTGGAATATCCAAACTAATATATCAGATCAAAGAGCTCATTATGAAAGTTTTGAGGACTTAAATGAATATTTAAATAACAAAACTAAAAGTTGAATTCTCTCGAAATTACGAATCATGATTTTTAAATCTTAGGCTCATTTTCACTTCCTAGTTCAATATGTACGATATGAGGGTTACGAGTCGTACGAGGTGTTAATTATTGAAAACAATTTGGTTTTAAAGGAATTATTTAAAATTGAGTGAGAACCTGAATTTGACTTGGTTTCAACCTCAAATTGTCAAGGAGATCTAAACCTAGCCCTGCAGCATATTCCTGACCTGATATTAAGTGACGTCTTGATGCCCAAAAAGGATGGCATGGCAATGAGCGAATCAATCTAATCTTCGGACCAACTATATCCCAATAATCCTTCTCAAAGGCAAAACTGGGGAAAGTTCTCAAATTAAAGGATTAATTATCGGAACGGATGATTATACCTCTAAACCGTTTAATTTAAAAATTCTTAAGGCTCATATTCACAATTTGATCTCCTCTCGGAAGAAACTTCATTAAATCCTTTCTTCACCCGAAAAAATCAAGGTTTGTAAGATAATTGAAAATGAGCTCGAAATGGCTTTCATAGAACAGTTAGATTCATTTATACTACGTGAGATTAAAAATCCATCCCTTTATCATGAAATTATCGCCAAAGAAATAGAAGTAAGTAAAACTCAGCTTTATAGAAAACTTCAAGCCATCACAGGAAAAACTGTTCACGAATATATTCGATCCCATCGTTTGAAAATTGCCCATGACCTGTTATCTGAGAATCCCCAGATGTTAGTGCTAGAAGTAGCATATGATGTGGGATTTAAGGATCCAGCCTACTTTTCAAAAGCTTTAGCGAATTTTATGGAAAATCCCCAAAGGAAATAAAGAACTAATTTTAATTCTGTTGATCAAAGTATTAAGGCCTTAAAACTAAAAATCAACTCTTCTAAATTTTTCTCTCGCCTCGAGTTTTAGTAATAAGTATCTCCAAATTGCAAAGTTTGTGGTTCACCTTCCATTAGACAAAGGATTGCAATTTTATTTAGCTTTTAAGCGAAGAAATGTCTATTTCGAAAATTTGCCTTAGTCCATTTTCATGGGTTGAATCAAAGAATACTTTTGTTCCAGATGGATTACACCTTGGATGAAGATCACATCTCCACTCCCCGCTGAATTCCTTTGGCTCATAGAAATGCCCCAAAACAACTTTACGCTTGGTAGGTATATGATAAAGATATAATTCCTGTAGTCGTTCTTTCCCTTGAGGATAAGTGTCATTTAATATCCATTCATTATTCGTATGGGGCACATAGGTATTATGTCCATTCAGGGTCATAGACTCTTCACCTACTATTTTGTATTTCTTACTCTTATCCTGAAAAAGGTAAAATGCTTTTTGGTTGTTGTCTTCAGGTTCTGCCCAGGCACATAAAGCCTCATTCCCATCCCAAATAAAATGAGAAAATTGACCGGAATCGTTGAGCGCATAAAGTTCACTTCCATCCGTGTTGACCGTGATCGCTCTGGTCACATACAAATCATCTCCTTGCAAATCCCGCCCAGTTTCCTTCCGGAATTCTTCAGGACTGGGATAAGGACGGGAACGGATTTAAAAAGACCATTCTATCTCCAGCCGGATTGACTAGTAAATGGTTAATCCAATGATAATTTTCAGCCACGGAACCTAAAGGGCGATCCAACTTGGCCAAGTCAGCATAGGACAAAATGAGCTCACTTGCCCCACTTTTCAGATCGATGCGGTAAATCCCAGTATCCTCAGGAGCCTTTTCAGGCACGTTTTTGTCTTCCGTCGCATAGCCATATCCTGGACGGAAAAATTGCAATCTCCCAAAATCAATCCCAAATCCATATCGCCCGTCTGGGCTTAGTGTGTAAATAGGCTTTGGAAGAATGCGCTGGGAATTGCTGCGTATGTTATGAATGATACTGACAAACTTTCCCTTCACCCTTGAATTCCAAATAACCTCCGCACTACTTCCAGGCAACCATTGTAGCATACAGCCCTGCTGCCAACCCCATGCCGTTGTTTCTCCGAGTGGAGTCCAAAGCTTGTTGATTTCCAAATCAATCAGGCCCACAGTCAGTTTATCTTCAATCGCAGGAGATCGGAAAAATAGATCTACTTGATTTCCAAGCACAAACCTGCCAGTAGGATCTACCTGGAGCTTATCGTAGTATCCAAACCAATGTTGCTTTGGGCCATCGGTAAGTTTAGTGAGAGGAAATTCTTTCTCAGGAATAAAAGAGGTCACGCCAGAAAGTTGGACAGGACTAAGCAACAGGGCGCCGGCAACTTTGGCGGAATCAAGGACAAAATCTCTTCTATTCATTGTCAATTCAATTTTATAACTATCATAGCCCTCATAAAACAACAAGGTACCTACTAATCCTTAACAACCTTTCTACCAATGTGATAAACACTATTTTTTCAACTCCAGGTAGAATTCCATGGTTCGATAAGTATCTACATCCGGATAGCCATCTGTGGTCGGTTTAAGAGTTTCAAAATGGGTTGACGGAAAAAGTGACTCACTGACCAGCTTACGGTATTGCTTTTGATCTGTTGGAGGTTGGGAGTTTTGGATCATCGTAGGTGGTACACTTCCATCTCCTTCCCTCCGTATTCCCCATTTTACCATGCCATTTTCATCCCGCACAAATTCAGCTTTCTCCTTTTGGTGTACCTCGGTACTGATGGACCAAGCGATTCCCCGATCCTTTCCTGGCTCAGCAAATCCTACCATAAAAGCATACCGCTTACCAGCCTCTAGGACCAGCTCTGAATCTCCCTGGAAATCAAATCTAATGTACCTGAGGTGTCCATCCTGCTCTCCCGAAAGCTTTCCTTCCCGCTTATATTCCGGATGGGTGGTCACGGGCATTTCTGGCAAAACTCCGCCTGAAGCTCTATGTAGAAATACATATTCATCTCCTTCTATAAAGTCATCGCAGCGATTCAATTGATGATCAAAACCATGAGTAGCCAAATCTCCTTTACTGGTTCCATTTTCATTGATCCTCAGTTCCTGCCCCTTTTTGGTTTTTACTTCGAAAAAGACCACATACATTTCTGCATTCGGGGCTCCTGCCATCATGGCGTTTTCTCCTTTGGAAGTTCGTAAAACCAATGCATCAAGCTGAACATTCTCCCTTCCGGCACATTGAAAACCTGTCCCATGTCCCTGTTTCGTTGAAAATAACCAAATCCGTTACTATCGGGACTTCCCTTCCATACCAATGATGCTTCCGCTTCATTTCGGATGCTCGTATTGCCATGATTCACAAGCTCTGAAGGAATATGGAAATATAATCCTGGCCTCAATTTCTGCTCTTTCCATGCGTAGTTTTTACCCAGATCAGAGATGATCAGCTGACTCTGGGAGTATGCGGGTATTTCTAATAGAGAAGCTACTATCACAATAAGTAGACTGGCCAAATAATTTATTCTCATTGCTTTCTTTTTTATCCTTGATTGATTATTTCAAGGTGTTTTCAATCTACTACACCAACTTCATCCCCACAGGATCCCAAAGAATAGGTTTCTCCTGCGCTATGCTAAGATTACAGGCTATGGACGGCGCAGCAGCTCTAAGTCCAAAGGTGGCATCCTCCAAAATTGGTGAACCTGTTCTTACTCCGTTGAAAAAGGTGATCATGTGATCAACCCGATCATCATATCCTTGCGGCGCTTCGAATTTTATAGGTTCATTCCTGTTGAAACCTCCACCCTTTTCGCTTCCATATTTATCTACATACCATTTTTTGAAATCCTTCTTTTCTTCGGCAGAAAAACTGGTAAAGGAATCGTATCCTCCAAAACCAGGTGCCGGATCACGCTTGAGGGTTTGGACAGTATAGTCATTCCAGCCTATGGTAATTACCCCATTTGTTCCCACTAGCTTAAGCCCAAACTCTCCTTTTCCTTCTCCATCGCAAAGGTTGACACGGGTAGTCACTTGAAAAGAATCATGCTGATCGGTCTTTGGATAGGTCATGAGCGCATTGATCACGTCATACGCATCCCTTCCATCCTTCCAATATTTCAAATCTCCGGCACTGAATATTTTATTTGGCCCCTTGGAATCTGTAATCGCATGAACTGTAGTCAGCAAATGAACGATCAAATCACCTGCTGCTCCCGTACCGTAGTCGCTATAATTTCTCCATCGGAAAAAACGGGTGGCATCAAAAGGAATTTTTGGTGCATAACCCAAGAAAGTATCAAAATCAACGGTCTCTGGGCTGGCATCGGTTGGAATGGAATAGTTCCAGGCACCATTTGCTGTAGTTCGGTCACAATAGGCAGACACAAAAGTCAAATCTCCGATCACGCCGGATTGTAGGACTTTTTTGGCTTCCAAGACAGCCACGGAGGATGCCCGCTGACTTCCAACCTGTAAGACTTTCCCGGTTGCTTTCTGCGCATCGATAATCGCCTGGCCATCTTCAATTCGCTGCACCATCGGTTTTTCACAATACACATGTTTACCAGCCTTCATCGCATCTATCGCAATGCGCTGGTGCCAGTGATCCGGAGTACAAACCAGCACTGCATCAATGTCCGGTCTGGCAAGAACCTCTCGATAGTCTCTAGTGGTGAAAAGATCTTTTCCCCACTTTTCCTTGGCATAGTCCAACCTTCCGGTGTACAGATCACAAGCTGCTACCAGCTCCACCCCATCTATAGTCAAAGCCGCATCGGTATCGTAATGCCCGATAATCCCCGCTCCGATAAGTCCAATTCGGATTTTATCATTGGCCTGGGATTTAATATCGGATTGCAAAAGAAAGGTTTTGGCAGAAGCCGAACTCGCAAGACTGGTTCCAACCGAAGCCAAAGCAAGACTTCCTCCTGCTTTTTTGAGAAATTCTCTGCGTTGATTTTTCATAGTTATTGGGTTTAAGAGTTAAATATTTTTTAAATGATTTCTCAATTATTCTGATAGCCTTTTGGAAAGACAATCTTTATTTGAAAAAGGAAAACAAGCGTTTTGGAGTACTTAGGAATAGGTTTTCCAAGTACTTTTCCATTCCTCTTTCCTTCAGAAAAGCGGGAATCGTTTCGATCAGATAGACTAATCCCGGTTCTCCTCCATAGTTTTTCCAATACGCATTTTTCGCCATATCCATTCCCAGTGTAATCTGATCCGGGTAGTCTGGAAGCAAATTTTCCAATAGGATCAAAGTATGGTTAGGCCCTTCTTTTTCCAGCGAAAAGCAGAATCGTACTCCACGTTTACACCCACATCCAGCACAGCCCGGTTGTAGGCAATGTCTTTTGCCCGATCCACATGGGATAATACCACATGCTCCAGCTTGGCTCCCAGCTTTTCAAAAAACTTGGCCTGTTCCAGTGCCTGTCGGCCAAAATTGGTATGGGTCAAAATCGGCGCACCTGTCTCCAAATGGGCATTGACCACCGCTCTGAATATCTTCTCCTGATGGGAAGAAAACGCTTCATCCCCTGTGGCCAACTTAATCAGGCCAGCTTGATGGGAGGTTCGGTTTACAATAGGTCCTGAATAGTCGAACTGGTCAATCCCTTCCTGAATATCCGCGATAAACAAATCTGTCAATTGATCCTCTGAGTAGGAATACCTCCAATGCGTTTCAGGATAATAGATTTCGAGGTGAATCCCCGTTGGCGCAATGATATTGACACTGCTTTTCTGACTGACTTCAGCGAGCTTTAATGGATTTCTCCCACAATTCGAAGGCATGGTATCTACCACCGTTCTTCCACCCATCGAATAAAACTCCTTCAATTCGGAGCTGATCTTTGCTACGTCATTGAGCAAGAATTCTGGATGAGAGGCTGTAGGGTAACTGTCCTCGATCACTATATGTTCATGAGAATAGGTGAACCCCATCTCATCGGAATCCACATCACCTAAAACGCTTCTGAAGAATGGCTTTTTCATAGGATTATCGTTTCATACTCGATTTCATAGTTTCAAATTGTTTGACCAACCGTTTCTGGAAGTATCGGCGACTTGAGTCGGAAGTTCCAGAATCGCTCCCCTACCAAGCAGGGTTGATTGTAGTTCGCCGATAGCTATTCCTTTTGCGTCGCAGTCTTTTTCGAGCGACTGAACTGCAGCAAAACCCGCCGCCTGCCCCATGCTCATCGTTTGGGCCATGGATCTACAGGAAGCATGTGCATCATGAGTAGCTGAGAAACAACGACCCACCACCCAGGTATTCATACTCTCTTTGGGGATCAACGTCCGGTAGGGAACACCATAAGATCCCCCTGCAGGTACATACTGCCAATACGTTTCAGAGCTTCCATCGGCTCCTTTTCTATGATCTTCGATCGGTGCTCCGCAAAGGAAAACCTGGTCCTCAAACTGCTTTGCTTCCATGCAATCCTCCTTGGTCAATCGATATTCCCCAAAAACCCGTCTAGTCTCTCTCACTCCGATTTGATGGGAAAGACCAATGATTTTGGAGTCTTCATATCCCGAACTTCTGCTCTGAAAAATCCTCAAATAGAAAGGATTGCCTACGTCCTTCGATCTCAGCTTTTGTAATTCCCTCTGGGTCCAAGGGATCAAAATCCACGACTTTTACGGCCACTGTAGAAATGCACTTCGGCTGACACATCTCGTGCGCAGATCCTTCCTTTCTTGGTAAGGGATGTGTTCCTGAGTCATAAGCTTCACCCATTTTTGTTTTCAGCATCTTTTTCCCTCCTGCTGCCTCAAATGCCTCCAAATCCACATTGGACATACGAAATGTCGTTGTCATACTTTGGGCTGGCTCAAGCTCACCGGCCTTTTCATAAGGCAAACCTGCCCAGTGGCAAAAATCCGCATCCCCTGAGGCGTCGATCACCCGCTTTGCGGTAATGGTAAAGAATCCTATGCCCTTGTGGAAAAACACACAGACTGATCGTTCACCGGTCTTTTCTACACTTACCAAGGTGGAGTGAAATAATAATTCAACGCCATTTTTTATAAGCAGCCTATCCCAGATTTCCTTGAGCTTTTCAGGATTGTAATTCACTCCGGTTCCTGCACCATAGGTATTTGGGCGAAGGAAAATATCCCCGCTTTTATTCAACTCATTCACCACCCAATCCGGAATACCACCCACAATTTTTTTGGGGCTTTCCGAAGGAGTGAAAAAACCATAGAAGGTGTCCAGCATTTGGGTAGATGTGCCTCCGGCAAAGCCGTAACGTTCTACCAGCGTCACCTTGAATTTACCCTGAGCAGCTGCTATGGCTGCAACCGAACCAGCACTCCCACTACCGATCACGAGGATGTCCGTTTGGTATTTTCTAGAAATTGAGGAGGAAAATTCCATGGCTAGAAGTTTTGGGGACCCACATTTTGATACAGTTTCGCCATGTTGTGTGCGTGCTCATCATAAGCCGCTTCAAATAGCTCTGCCGCGCGTTTGTCACCGATGATCTTACCACTACTTAAGACCTTTGGAGTTTTACCGTTTTGCTGGAGTAGGTTTGCTACTTCGGCTTTTACCGTATTGATCAGCAGCACCCCGCCAAGCGTAGACCCTGGCGCAACTGGCGTATCCATGCCATCCACATAGATCATCGCGTCTCCAAGAGGTGCACCGGTATCCAGCACATAATCTGCAAAATCCGTCAATTTCTTCCCGTCGGCTCTTTTGGATGTGCTTCCTTCTAGATGCTTGCTACTCACCAAAGCCACGACTTTTACCTTACGCTTTTGCAGTTCCTCGGCCATTTCTATAGGTACCACATTGCAACCGCTAGATGAAATAATCAAAGCTGTATCCTCTGGGCTGATATCAAAATTTCGAAGAATCCTTGGAGCAAAACCCGGCACGTTCTCCAGAAACATCGCCTGTCTCTGACCATTGCTCCCGATCACGAGATTGTGAAAAGATAGAGATAGCTCCACGATTGGATTGAACCCTGGAAATGAACCATATCTCGGCCACATTTCCTCCACCATGATCCTACTATGGCCCGAGCCAAACAAATGGACCATTCTTCCTTTCAGGATCGAATCAGCAAAAAGCTTTGCAACTTCCTGAATAACGGGCTCCTGCGCTTGGACTTGGTCGATTATATCCCTTCCTTTTTGTAAATATTCTCTGGTATAACTCATTTCTGGTTTGTTTTAAATTTTGATTTGGCATAAAAAGCTGCGCCCATTGCTCCTGCATATCCTTGAAAGTGGGCGGCTTTGATTGCTGGCAAACTACCGTCCGGCGACCAGCTATAAAGTGGAAGAAATTCCTGTAAAGGTTTCATCAATAAATCACCTGCACCTGCTGTTATGCCTCCTCCAATAACGATAAGTTCCGGCGCAAAAGCATTCGTTAAGGAAGCTAAGGCAGTTGCTAGTTTCTGTACCGAAGAAAGCCACCAATAAGTCGCCAATGTCTCTCCACGATGATATGCTGCAACCAAGTCTTTCACTGAGTCAAACTGACCATGTGTTCTCTCCTTGACCGAGAAATTCCCAAAGGCATATTCCAAACTACCAACCATATTGGTCATGGTAGGATTCCCCATGTGATCTACCGTCGTATGACCAAAGTGTCCAGCCCGCTGCATTGCCCCCTGATACAATTCCCCATTGATGATCACACCTCCACCTACTCCGGTTCCCAAAGTGAGCAGAAGCATATTTTTGATGTTTTGAGACTGGAAATAGCCATAGTACTCGGCAAGGCAAGCGGCATGTGCATCATTAAGGACCGTAACTTCCCTGCCCAATTCCTTGGACCAATCCAAATTCTCAATACCCTTCAGCCGCTCCGGCATATAGAGGATTTTCGTATTTCCCCCATCTGCCAATCCGGAGCTGAAATCCCACAACGTAGTTTCGAAGAATCTCCATTTGCTAATTCGTCTGTTTTTGATTGAATGAGTCCAAAGATTTTTGACTTCCATATTTCAGGGTTTAGGGCAGAATCCTCGGTCTCTAATTTCCTTTGTTCAATCACTTCTCCCTGTGCGTCCAAGACAACCGCCTTGGTGTGTGTTCCGCCTATATCAATGCCTAAGTAATACATTTCTATTCCCTCATCATTATTCATATTGCCCTTCAGAGATTGCCCAACCCCCATCTACCGCCAGGACCTGACCTGTAATAAAGTTGGAATCCGGAGCCAAAAACATCAGCACCGCATTCGTAATGTCTTCTGGTTTGCCGGGTCTTCCACCATCCAGTGGTTGCTTGGATTTGAGAAAATGCTGGATTTTATCATCCTCCATTGCTCTCTGGGCCATTGGTGTTTCAAACAAGCTTGGCGCGATCAGATTCACACAGATATTATGAGAGGCATAATAGGCTGCGATGGATTTGGTAAATCCAATTGCAGCAGACTTTGCCGCAGCATACGCATGGGTTACAAAATATTTGGGTGAAGGCGAATAGCCCAATACAGACCCCATATTTAGGATCATACCTGCTTTTTTATGGGAAAGGAAATATTCGATCATCGCCCTGTTGGAAAGCATCAGCGAGGTAAGATTCATGTCAAGCGTCTTATTCCAACCCTCCAAAGTCAATTCATGTAGGGGCCCATCTCCAAATTTCCTTCCACTGCCACCTGCCACATGAAAAAGGCCGGTGATCGTACCAAAATTCGAATGTGCCATCACGATGGCTTTTTGGATTGTTTCAGGCTCAGAAGCATCTCCAGCCAAGGCCAAAGCATCAGAGCCCAAAGATTGTAGTGCTTCTTGACAGCTTTGCTCTGTTCTTCCCACGACCAGAACTTTGGCACCTTGAGCCTTGAGCGCTAAAGCGGATGAAAGTCCCATTCCACCTGTTCCTCCCATAATTATGTATGTCGTATTTTGAAAATTCATATCCTTAAGCTTCTATGGTGAAATCGTCTGTATTGCAGTAGGCGAAAGAGTAGACAAAGAATCCTTCTCGGTTCGTGGTCAGTTTCCGGATGATTTCTAGCACCGGCGCTCCTATGTTTAACTGAAGTGAATCAGCTAATTCCGCATTCGCGGGTATTGCCCGAAACTTCTGTACCACACCAGTCATCTCAATATCGTGGTTGACGATCAACGTATCGAAAAGCGACTTGTTTATAAATTCCTCTTTACAAAAATTAGCCAAATCCATATTGGATAAATAAGTCTTTTCCATCATAATGGGCTTTTCGCCAGACATCCGAACCCGTTTGAGGTAAATGCATTTTGAGGCGATTTCAGCTTCACTCAAAGGCCAATAAAAATCATCTTCCCAATCCAAAAGAACTGGCTTCTGGAGGAACACAGTGTCGATCTTGCTCTCCCTTGATTTCATGATTTCGGTAAAGCCTTTGATGGAAAGCAACTCAATACTTTTCCGCTTCAGTTTGACGATACTGCCCTTTCCTTTCTGCCGCTCGATCAAGCCCTCCGACTCAAGATTGCTCAAGGCATTCCTTACCGTCATCCTTGCAATTCCATATTTGGAACACAATTCATTTTCCGATGGCAATAGATCACCCACCTTATATTTACCCTCGATAATGGAGCGCCTGAGGTCTTTTTGTACCGTCAGATATCTGGCTGTTTCTTTCAGTTTTTTCATATCAAGAAGGTAGAGCTATTCGCATTTTTGTGGTGTTCATTTTCTATTTAGAGATTTTGACGTTTGAGTTCTGCCACCGCAAAATCTGCCGCTCTAGCCGTCAAGGCCATATAGGTAAGGGAAGGATTTTGACAGGCACTCGAAGTCATACAGGCTCCATCCGTGACAAATACATTTTCTGCTCCCCAGACTTGGTTGTTGCCGTTCAACACGGAGGTTTTAGGGTCTCTACCCATCCTGGCTGTTCCCATTTCATGGATATTAAAACCAAAAGTTCGGTTTTGGATCTCACCTTTTACATTTTTAAAATTGGCTTTTTCCAGCATCTCCACTCCACTGGCGACAATATCCTCGGTCATAGTGTTTTCATTTTGCTTGTATTCCGCATCAATCACCAACAAAGGCATGCCCCAGTCATCGACCTGATCTTTACTTAGCGCAACATGATTTTCGTGGTAAGGCAGGCATTCACCCATACCAAACATGGTCATACTCCAGGGTCCCCATTGGGTAAGCCTATCTTTCAGCTGTGCGCCCAACTCATCTCCTTGGCCAGCAACGCCTCTCCCACGTCCCCCGATTGCCGCATAAGAATAGCCTCGAAGAAAAGAGGATTGCTTATCTGATCCGAAATTCCTAAACCTTGGCATATAGGTTCCAGTGGGCCTTCTTCCATAAAAAACCTTGTCTTCAAAACCCTCCAATTCGGCCGTGATCCGACCATTGTAATTGTGGTCCATCAAATTGTGACCAAGTTCTCCGCTGTCATTCCCCATACCATTGGGAAAACGATCAGAGATAGAATTCATCAGAATCAAAGTAGAATTTAGCGTAGATCCATTCACAAAAATAATTTTGGCATAGAATTCCATTTCTTCCTTGGTATTGGTATCAATCACCCGTACGCCTGTGGCTTTTCCTTTTTCCTTGTCGTAAAGGATAGAATGTACAACAGAAAAAGGTCTGAGAGTCAAATTGCCTGTTTTCTCTGCTGCAGGCAATGTGGCAGAATTGCTGCTGAAATACCCACTAAAAGGGCATCCTCTATAGCAAAGATCTCGATATTGACAGGGTCCTCGCCCTTGAAGTGGTTTGGTAAGATTCGCCGTTCTAGAAATGACCAGGTGCCTGTCGTCATAATTTTTCTGAAGAGACTTTTTGAAATAATCCTCCGCACAATTCATCTCCATAGGAGGCTGAAACTCTCCGTCAGGGATCTGTGGTAGACCATCCCTATTGCCGGAGATTCCTGCAAAACGCTCCACATAGCTATACCATGGATCGATATCCTGGTAGCGAATTGGCCAGTCCACGGCAATCCCTTCTTTGGCATTGGCTTCAAAATCATGCTTTCCCCATCGCTGAGTCCATCGTCCCCAAGTCAAAGACTTGCCACCTACTTGATAGCCTCTGATCCAATCAAAGGGTTTGGTCTGTATGTATGGGTGTTCTTTATCTTTTACAAAAAAATGTGCCGTGGATTCCTGAAAGGCATAGCATTTACTGACTATTGGGTTTTCTTCTCGAAGCTGCTGAGTCAGTTGGTTTCTATGTTCCAACTGCCAAGGAGGTGTAGTTGCGGTAGGATAATCCTTGATATGGACTACGTTTCTCCCTCTCTCCAGCACCAAAGTTTTCAAGCCTTTCTCACACAGTTCTTTGGCAGCCCATCCACCACTGATCCCAGAGCCTATGACGATTGCATCAAAGGTATTTTGAGCTTTGGCTTGGATATTTAAGTTGATATTTTTATTCAAGGGTGCTGGCATTTTGGTTCTAAGATTTATCAGTAATGGTTAGGAGTACTTTACTTTCTGAGACATTTCACCTGTTTTCTTGTTTCTTAAGATCAACTTCAAATCTCCATTGGGAAGCTTTTCTTCTTTGATCAAAAAATGGTCGGCATCGTAAGAAGTATTGCCTTTTTCATAGCTAACCCCTTCATCCCCTCTCCAATCTTCCAAAATCACGGGTTCCCAAAGTTTGGTCTCTGCTGACTTATAGGCTGCATCCAAAATTGCATTGACCACATAGCCATCATAGAAAGTTTCCTGCGGCTGGCGGTTTTCCTCAATTGCCGAGAACATGTCCGTAAACATATTCGGATATCCCAATTCATGTGCTTCGTCGCCTACTGGAAAAAGCCAGCCTTTGTTCACCTCAGCCTTTTCAGCCACATAGCCTTCCCCAGCACCTGTAGTAAAAGTCTCAAATCCGGTTCTCAGGAAATTATTGATCCAAATTGTCCCCTCTGAACCCATCACCTCATCCCGCAAATCCATGCCTCCCCGAAAACACCAACTCACCTCAAATTGGCTAATTGCCCCGTTGGCGTATTTGATCAATCCGATGCCATGGTCCTCTGCATCTATCGGGTGAACTTGGGTATCGGCCCAGCACATCACTTCGACCGGTTTTACATGCTTTCCGATATAATTTCTTCCTATCTCAATGCAATGGCAGGCCAAATCAATCATTGCACCACCTCCTGATTTCTCCTTGTCCCAAAACCAATCACTATGGGGACCGGGATGAGTTTCCCTTGACTTGGTCCACAAAACTCTTCCGATTGACCCAGATTTTACACTTTCGAGGGATTTCAGAAACTTGGGGGTGTAGCACAAATCTTCTAAGTAGCCTCCAAAGATTCCTGAGTCTTCTACCAATTGGAGCATTCTTTTTGCCTCGGCGGCAGTTCGCCCGAGTGGCTTCGTACAGAGTACATGTTTCTTTGCTGCAGCACAAGCAGCTACAGCTTCCTCATGCAGATGGTTTGGCAGAGAAATCATCACCACATCGATATCCGGATGGGAAATAGCTTCCTGCATATTGTCAGTATAATACTCCAATCCAAAATCTGAGGCAAAGCGTGAAGCATTTTCCTTGTCTCTGGAATACACCATCGTGACTCGGTCAATTCTTCGCTGAGCATGTAAAGAAGTGGCATAAAAACGGGCGATAAATCCCGATCCTAACATTGCGATATTCATGGTTTTTTGGGTTTAATGCTGGCCTTACCAGCCAAATGTTTCTCGTATAAATTCTCTACTCATTTTCCAATCTTCCTTCAGCGGATTGACGGGAGTAAATTCACCAGGAAATGCTAGCTCTATGGCTACCTGTCCATTGAATCCCTGCGCCTCCAATGCCTTGGCGATTCTATTAAAATCTGTATCGCCTTGACCGAGGTACTCGGTCCATTCCCCATTGTCGTATTGATCCCGGATGTGGAGATAGACGATCTGCTTGCCATAAGTATTAATAAACTCTACAGGATCGACTCCAGCCCGAATCAGCCAATTCAAGTCGGGACCCAACTTGATTTCGGGAATTCTTGCCAGGGTTCCTTTCAGATCATGTAAGTCATTTTTAACCTCATAGGTATGATTATGGAGATTGGGCTCGATGCCGTGGTCTGCGCAGATTTTCATCAGCTCCTTTAGAATTTTAGCTTGCGCATCCAATTCTGATTCTGTTTTCAGATGGTCTGCCTCACCTACTGAAACGCCAAAAGTCTTACCTCCCACTTTGGCAAGTCGGGGAATAACAATCGCCAGATCATCCGCGATTTTCTGATATTGACTCGCATCCCACATAGCTAATCCAACTCCGTAAGATGAACCTGAAACTGCGATTTTATACTTCTTGGAATATTTCTTCAACCTTTTTACCGAATCCTCGTGCCTCAAAATGGACTCCATCAACTCAACTCCGTCCAAACCTGCGTAGCTCATGTCTGCAAAAACTTTTTCCAAATCTGGATAGGCATCCCAATTCGGTGGGAACTTACTGGCATACACCCATAGGTGACCGTTTACTGGGATTTTTTTGCTATCCACCTTTGTAAAACCGTGCATCATAGTTGGCATCAACAGCGCACCTGATGATAGTACGAGCGTCTTTTGAAGGAATTTCCTCCTGTTATTCATTGGGTTTCTGGCCATACCTGGATGATTATCATTTATTCCTGCCATCAATTTAGAAAATTCAACTTGTATAGACAAGTTGTGAAAAAATTTTTATATTTAGAAATGAACACAAGCCATAAAACTATTTCCTGAAAGATGTAAATGATTTTGGTCATTTGACTCTGGAAATTTTTGGGCGTATGTACCGATTAAACACACAATAACCCCTTAATTACCTTTTTCATGAAACGAAGAAACTTCCTTGCCTCCCTACCTCTACTTGCGAGCATAGATTTTCAAAAATTGGGTATACAAAATGAATCAATATCCAGTAATGGCTATAATTGGTTTACTTTCTACCGAAGAGATGGAAAGATCTGGGGCGAAAACTGGAACAGAGACATGAAACTCTATGCCCAATCCGGATTGAAATCTTTTGAGCCGGGAATAGAATCATTGGAGATGTTGGAAAAACTCATCCCGGCGATGAAAGAGAATCAAATAGCCATGCCCTCTCTCTATGCAAATTCTGTTTTGCATGAACAAAGTCAAGTCAAAAAGTCCATCCAATCCATCCTGGAAATAGCAGCAAAAGCCGTTGGGTACGGGTGTCAAATCATCGTCACCAATCCAAGCCCCATCGACTGGAATAATCCTATCAATAAATCCGATTCCGAACTAATCACTCAGGCAAAAGCCATGGACCAGCTGGGAAAAGAGCTCAAGGATATGGGAATGACTCTGGCCTATCACACCCATGACATGGAGCTCAGGGCAGGTGCCAGGGAAATCCACCACACCTTGCAAAACACAGATCCCGAGTATGTTTCTTTTTGTTTTGACACGCATTGGGTATTTCGAGGGTCTGATAATTCCCAACTTGCTGTGTTTGACATATTGAAAATGTATGGAGATAGAATCGTGGAGCTTCACCTTCGCCAATCCACGGGTGGAATCTGGAGTGAGAGTTTTACAGCGGAGGGAGATATTGATTACCTCAAATTCTCTTCAATGCTGAAACAGAAAAACATCAGGCCCCATCTGGTCATCGAACAGTGCCTGGAAGCCCAATCTCCCCGCACGCTGGATGTAGTCACAGCACACAGGAAAGATCTGGAGGTCGTCAAGAATCTATTTGCCTGACTTAGTTGACTTTATGGACATATAGTTCCTGGTGTAATTTGCCCGTTGGAATTTTGTTACACGATTATGTTAATATCTATTTCATCACATACCAAAATCCGATTAATAAACTCAACACATCTAACAGTTTTACTGTGACTAACCGAACAATGAAAACATCTAGGATCATTCTCATTTTTATTCTGCTAATTAGCGGGACAATCCTTTCATTTTCGCAGCACAATCATTTAGAACATACTACTACCAATTCAAAATTGGAGCCGATGAGTTTCGCTAACGTCTTTTCTAAGGCCTTATCAGATCCGGGATTGGCTGGATTTCGGGTGGAGTCCTCTGTGATGACACTGGTCCCTGGTGCTGAAGACACCGTAGCTCATCGACATGATGCCGAATTGTTTGGATATGTCTTGGAAGGCAACGTCCAAATCGGATTATCGGGAAAAGAAGCTTAGACTTTCTCTTCTGGTCAGATGTTTTATGAGCCGCGAAATATCCTCCATTCAATTACCCGTAATCCCGGCCCCGAGTTACCAACTCGAATTCTTTTGGTATTTATCATCAAAAAAGGAAGGGAAAGATATACTATTGATTCTTCCGAGCCTGTTCCCTCGAAAAAGTAATCGAAACTTGCCTTTGGCTTATAGTCAGAATACTCGTCGCCCCTTTTTCTTGAGAATTCTACTTTGAGTTGTATTCCTAGGGAAAATAGCAGACGATTCTAAAAGACTATTTGAAAGAACCAATCCCTACAAACTAACCTATTCTCTGATTTCTATCCCTGTGACGGTTGATGGATGCCTCCGCTCAATTTTGTCCTCTCTCTCCAAACAAAATTTTCCAGTGAAGTCGGGTCTTTCCCCATAATTCTCACAAAGTCTCTACTGATTCGTGGTTCGGCCTGGAATCGAGGCAGAAAGTGGAGCATCAACATGACCAAAGCAAAACCAGCTTTCATCCCGGTTCTTCTTTTTAACAGAAAAACCTCAAAGGGCTTACACTTCGATAGTTAATTTTAATTCCAACTTTTTTTTGAATAAGACTCGAAACTTCCTGAAAGGACAAATTTTGCAGCCCAGTAAGCTCGAAAGTCTGGCTGCTAAAAACATCAAAATTGCAAAGGACCTTTGCGGCAAAGGCACCGATATCCTCCACATCCACCCAGTTGAATTTTGCTCCACCCGCCGGCAGTGTGATCGAACCTTTTTCTTGAATTTCAGGCAGTAAGGTCGTCGTGAGATTCTGCATAAAGTAACTAGGGCGTAAGAAAACAAACTTAAAACTCATCGCCAAAATCAATTTCTCTATTTTGTGGTGTGGGATAAATTTACTTTGTTCGACACCCTGCACCGACAGAAATACGATCTTCTTCACTCCCTCATTTTTGGCATAATTGAGCAGGGGTTTGATATACCGATCCACATCTGCTATTTGTGGCGGACGTAGAAGAAACAACACGTCAATTCCCTTCAGCGCCTCGCCGAAAGAGCTCTGGTCTTCGAAATCAAACCTACGAAACTTCAACTGCTTATGCACCGGAAACCCTTCAATTGCTCGCTGCGGATTTCTAACTCCTGCAAATACTACAGCGGAACAACCTGAATTTAGTAAGTGCTTGATCACCTCCCTTCCGACGTTTCCCGTTGCTCCCAAAATTAAAATTGAACTCATCGAACAGAATTTTTAAATAGGTCTAGTAAGCATTTATTCACAGCTGATTATCAGTTTAACAAGGATTTCTTCCTATTGGATCGTTGCCAGTAAATCTGACACGACAAATCCTACCCATCCTGTCTATACAAGTTAGGAAAAGTTTATATATTAACCCTCAGAAGACAGCTAGCAAATGAACAATCGAAGAGAATTTCTCAAAAAGTCGGCTCTGGCCTCATTACTGATGGGAATGGGTTTTGACATTTCAGCAAATCCTTATCAAAAGCTCCATTTAAAGGTGGGGGCTGTGATTGGTCTTTAGGCCAAAGCAGCAATCCTGCCGGACTGGAGATAGCCAAGAAAATAGGCTTGGATGGCCTTCAGGTAAATCTAGGTAACTTCGATAATCAGCTTCATCTGAGACAAAAATCCCTTCAACAAGAATACCTTCAAAAATCCAAAGCATTAGGCATCCCCATCAGTAGTCTGGCAATTGGGGAGTTGAATTCTTATCCCTATAAATCTGATCCTCAAACCGAACAGTGGGTATCCGATAGCATCGAAGTAGCAGAGAACATGGATCTAGGCGTGGTTTTGTTGCCATTTTTCAATAAAAATGACCTACGGGACGATTCACAAGGGAAAAGTGAAGTCATTTCCAAGCTAAAAAACATTGCCCCAAAAGCAGAAAAAGCAGGAGTGATCTTGGGCATCGAGTCCTACCTCTCTGCTGCTGAGCATCTGGAAATCATCGATTCCGTTGGTTCCAATTCAGTAAAAATTTATTACGACTTCAGAAATTCTGCAGATGCCGGCCATCCCATCTATGAGGAGATTCCCCTATTGGCAAAGGAGTATATCTGCGAAATCCACATCAAGGAAAACGGAAAATTATTGGGTGAGGGTGATTTGGATTGGGCGAGAATAGGCGAATTGCTGTCAAAATCTAACTATGTAGGATCCGGCTATATGCAAATCGAATGGTCGACTCCCAAAGGGGCAGATATCGTAAAAGCATATCAACACAACCTAGCTTTTGTAAACAAAAATCTAAATCCCGCATGAGCTTCAAATCCATAACATTCATTTTCGCACTTTCGGTCTTATCTTATTCTTGTGAGTCGGATGCCATTGAGGAGCCAGCCTTGTTTTCTCCGGAAGAATTCGAAATCAGTGTGTGGGCAGAGTCTCCGATGTTTTTTAATCCAACGAATATGGACGTGGATGCAAAGGGTAGGATTTGGGTGACAGAAGCAGTGAATTATAGAAACTATAACAATGATTCGAATTCATTTCTTCACCACGCTCAAGGTGATCGGGTCATGATTCTGGAAGATACCGACCAGGATGGCGTGGCGGATTCTTCCCGGGTTTTTGTCCAAGACCCGGATTTAGTTTCTCCATTGGGTATAGCAGTCTTTGGAAAGCGGGTATTTATTTCCTGTGCTCCTCATTTGCTTGTCTACACGGATGAAGATGGTGATGATGTTCCCGATAAAAAGGAAATTTTTCTTACTGGGTTTGGAGGACTAGACCATGATCACTCTCTGCATTCCATTTTGGCAGGTCCTGACGGAAAGCTTTATTTCAATACAGGAAATGCAGGACCCCATCAGGTCACTGACAAAAGTGGCTGGACCTTACGCTCGGGAAGTCTATATACCGGTGGTTCACCCTATAACACCACTAATAGCGGAGGTCAGATCAGTGACGATGGAAAAGTATATGTCGGTGGATTAGCTTTAAAAATCAATCCGGACGGAACAGGACTAGAGGTTCTTGCTCATAATTTCAGGAATAGTTATGAGGTCTTTGTTGATTCAAGGGGGACTTATGGCAAAATGACAACGATGATCAGGTCGTCACCTGTAGAGTTTCTTGGATTCCAGAGAAAGGCAATGCAGGTTATTTCAGTTCGGATGGCACCAGAACTTGGCAAGCAGACCAGCGACCTGGTCAAGACATCTTTAGTGCACATTGGCATCAGGATGATCCGGGAGTAATGCCAGCTGGAGATAAAACCGGCGCAGGTTCACCTACAGGTATGATGAGATACGAGGGAGATGCTTTCGGCCAGCAATTTAGAGGTACTCTGTTGAGTGCAGATGCAGGTAGAAATTCAATTTTTTCCTATCAGCCTCAGGTTTTTAAATCCGGATATGAACTTGGTTCACGGACGATTCTTTTTCTTCAGTGAAGGAAGATGATGAAGGTTACGTATGGAATGATACGTCCTTTCACAGCCAAAAAGCCAAATGGTTTCGGCCTAGTGATCTGGTAACTGGAACAGATGGAGCCATCTACATCGCAGACTGGTATGATCCGGTGGTAGGTGGACATCAGATAAAAGACAGCGCCGCAATGGGCAAAATCTATCGCATAGTTCCTAAAGACAAGAAACTCAGCACACCCACCCTTGATTATGATTCTGACCAAGGTTTGGTGGAAGTTTTGAAAAATCCGGCTGTAAACGTTCGGCTTAAGGCATTTGAAGCGTTGAAAGCCAAAGGAGACACGGCTATTCCGCTCATTGAACCATTGCTAAGTGATGAAAACCCGTTCATAAAGTCGAGGGCCATCTATTTATTGGCACAGTTGGGAGAGCAAGGCAAACAAAAAACCTTAAAACTACTGGACAGCGAGGACGAAATGACTCGCCTGGAAGCACTTCGGGCAATCAAAGCCAACGGAAATCCTTCCCTTCTCCCATCAGACCAACTGCTGGAGGATCCCTCTGCCTTGGTGAGAAGAACTTATGCCGCCATGCTATGGGATAGGGATTGGGAGGTCAGAAAAAAGGCATTTGAACTGCTTTTGAAAGATTTTGACCCAACGGACAGCTGGTATTTGGATGCTCTTGGAAAAATGGCAGCTGGTCATGAACAGGAAGCTTTCGCCATTTCCCAAAAACCTTTCCCTTAACAGACAAAGGCGAATGGTCCAAAGAACTGGAAGCTTTGGCTTGGAGAATCCCTAGCAAAGAAGCAATCCCAGCACTGAAAAAACGTCTGGAAAATGAAAAGCTGGACACTAAAAAGCAGGATTATGTACTGACCTCCTTGGCATTTATTCCAGAGAAAAGCGCGGCAGAAACGATGTACTCATTCAGTAATCACCCGGACTCCTCCCTTGCCGAAATGGCCAATTACTGGCTTTCCTTTCGCCAGGGAAATGACTGGAAAGATTTTTGGATTGGGGTAAAATTGGAGTGGATCCGGAGAAAACAAGAAAACTAGCTGAAATGAAAGCCAAGAGAAGCCTACTCTTGGAGGAAAAGATGGCGCTGAATAACCGTAAAAATCAGGCAAAAGCCATGGCAAAAGACCCTCTTGGCGGCCAGATGCTGATGGAAATGCTTGTATCTAATTCATTACCTGCCGACCTCATCGAGACGGTAAAGGAAACCATTCCAAGCAATCCCAATTTGGGAGTTCGCGTACAGGCCGGAAATTATTTTGGCAGCAAAGCAAACGGAGAGAACTACGCTATCGATCACTTAAAAAGCCTGAATTCCGATGTACTCAGAGGGGAGGCAGCATTTAAGAGCTTTTGCACAACCTGTCATTCAGTAAATGGAGAAGGGAAAGACATTGGGCCAGATCTATCTCAAATCAAGACCAAATATGACCAAACCACCTTGCTCGATGCCATTATCAATCCGAATGGAGGAATTGTGTTTGGCTACGAACCTTGGCTGGTGAAGTTAAAATCCGGTGAATCCTATTATGGATTTATCCAAGGTGAAACTAAAGAAACACTGATTATTAAAGATCTTTCAGGCAAACGTATCACGCTAAGTTTGTCAGAAATCGATCAGAAAAAACAGGAGGCATATTCAATTATGCCCGACCCAGCAAGCTTGGGTATGAAAGCTCAGGAATTGGCCGACATTTCAACCTACCTACTTAACTTACGCTAAATCCAAAACAAATCATTTACTTACTCGACTATCCTGTAACCCAAACCAGTAAACCCTACAAGCCATGAAACTATTTAAACCCTTATCCCTACCGATCGCGGCATTTGCCATGCTGTCCTGCCCAGCAAACGAACAAAGCAAAACTGAAAATAAAGAAGTTGAAACCCCAAGTTCTGAATGGATCCAGCTCACAGATGGAAATTTCCTGGATCATTGGGAGATGTATGATGGTTCCGAAATCAAAGGCTGGAAATTTGAAAACGGTGAACTGATGGCCTCCGGAGCAGGATGGGACGCCGGAGAAGATCTGATTACCAAAAACTCCTATGAAAATTTTGAATTGGAGCTTGAGTGGAAAATCGAAGAAGCCAACAGCTCTGGCATTTTTTATTACGTCCAAAAATCCGACAGTACTCCTATTTATGAAAATGCTCCTGAATATCAGGTTTTGGACGACAAAGGTTGGCCTGACCAAATGAAACCCAACCAACTTACGGCTGGTAGTTATGCGATGTATGCACCGGAGGGAGCCGAAGTGAAGCCAGTCAGAGAATGGAATTCTACGAAGATCATTGTCCAATATCCTCACGTGGAGCACTGGCTCAATGGCAAAAAAGTAGTGGAATATGAGTTTGGCAGTGAAGATTGGAAAAGTCGGAAAGCGGCTGGGAAATGGGCTGAAGTTCCTGACTATGGCATTGCCAAATCCGGGCATATCGGGCTTCAAAATGCCGGATTGGTCACTTACAGAAACGTAAAAATCAGAGAACTGTAATCCTTCTGTATTCGCGATTTTCAATATTTAGAATGTGTTTTCACAAATGAATAGCAATTACCCGGAAAACAGCAAATTGCTGATAATCCATGCGGATGATTCCGCTCTTTGCCATTCTGAAAACCTGGCGACAATTGGTGCTTTGGAAAAAGGAATGGTCACTTCCTACAGCATTATGGTGCCTTGTCCCTAGTTTTTTGAAATGCCAAAATTCGCCAAAAACAACCCCCAATTTGATTATGGGATACATCTTACACTCACCTGTGAGTGGAAAAACTATAAATTCGGACCCATTTTACCTATCCATGAAGTTCCAAGTCTGGTAGACGAGAATGCCTATTTCTAACCAAAAAGAAAATCGCTTAGTAAAAATGCCATTGCTAGCGAAGTCAGATTGGAGCTTCAAGCTCAAATTGAGTGAGCATTAGAACTTGGCCTTTCTCCCTCGCATCTTGATTCACATATGTACAGTGTAGGTTCACGCCCCGATCTCCTGAATATATTTAGTGAACTCGCCGAAGAATACCATCTTCCCTGTCTAATCAACCGACAATTGATGGAAGAAGTAGGTTTCGACTTCGAGAGTAACACCCGAAAGGATGATTTGATTTTTGACCATGTGTATGTGGGCAAATATGCAGATTTCGAAAAAGGCAAGCTCGCTATCTATTACGAACAAGTTCTGAGGGAGCTTTTTCCCGGTTTAAATATGATCTTGATCCATCTTTTGACACACAGGAAATGTAAGGTATCTCCATCAATCATCCGAATTTTGGATCGGAATGGCGAAAGATAGACTTCGATTTTTTCACTGGTGAAACATGCAGAATCCTACTAATGGAAAATAACATTCAATTGATAACTTGGAAGGATCTCGGACAAAAATAAATCCACTTTCACAAACCTCTGAGTATGTCTGGGAAAGGCTTTTGATTTGGTCATTATATGATTACAAAAAAATATTGAATTCCAGACAGCTATAAGCTTAAACGCAAGGCTTCTTTTAAACCTTCCTATCAGGAAAAATTCATTTTCGGCTTTAGATTGCCAATCTTCTAGCCCCTATTTTTCTGCCCTATCTTCTTGTATTTCAATAATTGAAAAAACTCACTATAAACAGATTATCTGCTACAGTGGTTATCAAAAAACCTAAGTGTACTCTCCAGATGCTTTTGCCAGTATTCCCACTGATGCCCTCCATCAAATTCCTCATAGGAATGCTCCACTCCTAATTCTGATAATTGCTCATGCAAAAGTCTATTCCCACTAAGCAATTCATCTTCTTTTCCGCAATCAAAGCGAATGGTAGGCAAAGAATTTACGTTCCTTTTGATCAAGTCAATTACATCATTGTCAGTATTTCGAAGCTTATAAGAATCGAGAGATTCTTCTACAAATAAGGACATTTCAGAAAACCTGGTGATGGCACTATGAGCTGAAATAGCAGTAAAAACCTCTGGATATTGAGCTCCTAATTTCAAAGCTCCGTAACCTCCCATGGAAAGACCACCAATGCAGATTGGGGATTTTTCACTGGCGCAGGGAATATTCTCGCGTATAGCTTTGGGCACATCCGAAACAATCCACTGAGCAAAATCCTGTCTTGATGTGTTAAATATCCTGAACCATCTCCCCACAGTCCATCTGAAGGCATGGCAATAATTGCTGGCCGTATTTTACCAGATTCCATCAGCCGCTTTGCTGTCACATGTGCACCTCCTTTCATCGCCCAAACCCAAGCAGATCCATAAACACCATGTAGTAATATGTAGATGGGAAGATCCGTTGGATTGTCTATCACATTGGGCACAAAGAGGCAGATATCTCCCCTACCTTTTAAGTTGGGCGTCTTGACTGTCAAAAAACGAAGGCCTGAATTCTCAAACATCTCGTCTGACAATTCTAAGGATCTAAAACTGCTCATAATTTATGGCTTTAGGGAAAAACGATTACTCCTTTGGCATTTACTCCAGCTAGCATATCATCAAATGCTTGTTGCAGATCATCCAACCTGTATTCCTTACTGATCATTTGATCTAATTTAAGCTGCCCTTTTTTATACAATTGCATCAGGACAGGAAAATCAATCTGGGGTCGGCACTTGCCATAGAGCGGATTGATATAAATTTTATCCCATTCAAAAAGCCGCATGTCTATCGTAATCTCCTCCTCGATTCCACTCACCTGGACAGCCGTTCCTGCATTTCGGATCATGGTCAGAGGCGCAGCTCCCAAAGCAGGAATAGCTGTGCATTCAAAGGCATAATCAGCTCCTCTTCCTACTAGCATCTTTTTGACTTTACCTGAAACGCTGATCAGTCCTACATCATCCTTTTCAGCCAAAATAACCTCAGTAGCTCCAAACATCTTCGCCATTTCCAATTTTGCTGGATTAATATCCACTGCGATAATCCTGCTTGCCCCGGCGATTTGGCAGGCATTGATTACATTCAATCCAACCCCTCCACAGCCTAGAACTACCACAGAGCTTCCAGCTTTCAGTTTGGCAGCATTTACCACAGACCCATAGCCAGTCATTACGCCACAGCTGATAATGCTGGCGGCAGAAAAATTCAGATTTGCCTCTTCTACTTTCACCACTGCTGACTCTTTTACTAAGGTATATTCACTTAAAGTTCCCAGATTGAATGATCGCTCTATAGGATTGCCCTCCCACTTGGTACTTCCCAAAGTGGCCTGACCAGGCGTATGTCCATTTCCCCCGGCAACTACCGGAGAATTATTTTCACAAATGTGCTGATTGCCTTCCTGACATTGAAAGCAATACATGCATGGCGTAGCCCAATTCAGGATCACCTGATCACCGGGTTTTACGCTTGTCACCGCAGCTCCAACTTGCTCAACTACTCCTGCTCCTTCATGCCCCATTACTATAGGTTTGCCCCAGCTTAATGAGTCATAATCAGTATGGCAAAGTCCGGCAGCTTTCATTTTCACCAGCACTTCATCAGGTTCCGGATCAGAAATACTGACCTCACAAATGTTAAAAGTGCCATCTCCTTTGGCTATGGCTGATTTGGAAAGTTTTGACATAGTTTGTATTTACTTTAAAACCACCATGAACACTGTGGTCAAAATGTTTTTTTGCTTACTCCTAAAGCTTTAAGCTAAATGGAATAATAGCCAATCTAAGTTTGGCTAGGTTGAATTACTATTTATTTACCCTGATCCCGTAGTTCTATCTCCCAATAGATTTAAGTTCAATTTCAGGATTCTTCAGTTTTTCTTTGTCTATAGGCTCTCCACTTTTGATGAATTTAGTACCCCAAACATAAGCTTTTGCTGAATTCACCGCGTCAACGGCCAGCAGCTCATTTCCCCGAAAGTACCAGATGGAAAAAACCAGCTCTGATTCTTTCGCAAAACTGCCTCATTATATCCAGCAGACAATCCAACTAGTTGCAGTTTCACTTCATATTGATCAGACCAAAACCAAGGAATCGCATCATAGAAAACATCTTTACCACAGATTGCCCCAGCAGCGATTTTGGCCTGATCCACCGCATTCTGCACACATTCCAGTCTGAGATATCGCTTGTAATGAGGGTTGAAATGATCTGTACAATCACCGATCGCATAAATATTCGGATCGTTCGTACATGAAGTCTCATCCACTCGAATTCCATTTTCTATCTGTAATCCAGCAGCGGATGCCAATTCTGAATTCACTTGAATACCCACTCCAAGTACCAGCAAATCGGCAGGAAAGCTTGAACCATTCTCACAAATTACCTGAACTTTCTCACCATCTTCTGTTATGGAAATCACTTGTTTATTGCAGTGGATGCTTACTCCATTTGCCGCATGAAGACTCTCAAAAAACGAAGACATCTCTGGCGCAGTCACGCGTGCAAGCACTCTGGATTCCCGCTCCAGCACGGTAACTTTTGCTCCTAATTTCCTTAAGGAAGCAGCTGTCTCCAGCCCAATATACCCACCTCCGATGATGACTACTTTTTGACTTGGTTCTTATAGATTTTATCCCGAATTCCGTTGACATCAGCGGCAGTTCGTAACGGATAAACATATTTAGCTTCGGACAAACCCTTGATCGATGGAATCAACGCCCGAGCACCTGTGGCAAGAACCAATTTATCGTAGGCTTGCCATGTACCATTATCCAGCTGTACTTTTTGAGTTTTTCGATCTATGCTTAGCGCTTTGATTCCAAGGAGTAATTGTATGTTTTCCTTGCCATAGCTTTCAGAAGACTTCAGGAGATTTTGTCCCAATGCTTCTGAGCTATGGAGGTAAGTTTTGGAAAGAGGAGGACGATGATAAGGTAATTCCGAGTCTGAGTCAATAAGCAATATTTTCCCTCCCCAACCTTCTTTGCGCAACGCAAATGCACAATTTACACCCGCATGACTAGCCCCGATTATCACACAGATCTGATTTTCCGCTAGGTTTTCTGCCAGGCTCAAATCCCTCATTTGGCAACGCGTAAAACTACTCCATCCAGGTCCTCGCTAATCTGCAGTTGACAGGAAAGCCGACTGTACTGATCCGTATGATCATCCAATTCCAGCATATCCGTTTCGATTTCGCTCGCCTCACCGGTTTTTGTGACATCCTCAGGTGCCACGTGAACATGGCAAGTGGCACAGGAACATACTCCCCCACAATCACCGTCAATCCCTTTTATTCCGTTTTCCACGGCCAATGCCATCACTGAACCTGAAAACCCTTCCACAGTAATCCTTTGCTCATCGCTAGTTATAAAAGTAATCTTTGCCATTTCTTTATGGGGTTATTGCATTGAATTTCACATTGATTTTATGGTAGCCTACCTTACGTTGGAATCTGCCCCATTGCTCTATATTTTCTTTCAAATCAAGAATGTCTATTGATTCTATTTTCTCTGAAAGTTCCTTTAATAGAATTCTCATAATCTGTCGGGCATGCGTAGCCCCAAGACAATTATGGTGACTGAAACCAAAACCCACATGAGGATTGATTTTTCGGTCCAGGACGATTTCATCCGGGTTTTCAAAAACATTTTCATCCCTATTGGCAGAGGCCCAGCAAAGGGAAACCCGACTATCTGCTTTCGCAGCATGCTCACAGACCTGCGTATCTTCCGTCACAACCCTGCCCATGTGGGTCAAAGGCGAAAAGTACCGGATCATTTCTTCCACTGCATTAGTAATGATTTCAGGCTCCTTTCTCAGCCTTTCCAAGGATTCAGGATGATCGGCAAAATAGGCGATTGCATTAGTGACGGCATTAATTACCGTATCACGACCTCCGGCGAAGGTCAAAACCATCACTCCTTTTGCTTCTTCTTTGCACAGCTTTCTCCCATCAAAATCTGACTGCATGAGTACCGAATACAAGTCATCGGATGGATTGGCTATCGCACGATCAATTTCACGATCTATATAATCATAAAGCACATTGGCTTTATCCGCATCCAAAGCTTCTCCTTCACTACGAAAAACGTGTGTCCCCCAGGATATCCAGGTTTCTGACTCTTTGAAAGGCGTATTGAGCAAAAGCGTCAGGGCACGGGACTGTAAGGGTAGCGCAAATTCATTGACCACTTCCAGAGATTCCTTAGCCAACATCTCATCAATAATACTTGAGACCATCGTAGTCAATGCTTCCTGATAGTCCGCATTAATAGGACGCTTAAACCATGCTTCTAGGACTGATCTGTATGCACCATGTTTTGGAGGATCCACTTCAAATGGAATCTGCCGTGTATCACGAATATTCACTTCAGAGGGAACTACAATCCTTCCAGGAACCGTCTCAGAAGTAAAGGTCTTATAATTATGCGCAGTCTTCCTGACATCTTTGTGGCGCAGCAACATGGTCACAGGATCATTTTGGTCGTCTATAGTCTCATAGCCACAATTGGATCTTTGCGTTGCAAAAGGATCAGGTATTTCACTTTTTTCATGGAGTTCGGTTTCAAGTAAGGGCCTTGTTTCTTGGTTTACAATAATTGCCAAAAAATCATTCAGATAACTTCCCTATTTTCACCAATAAGTAATCTATTATGTCGTCTATTGATAATTTTCTATAGATTATTGATTAAATAGTAAACTTAACCATACTATCTCTACACGATTTTGAAGCCAATTTTAGAACCCATCCCCTTAGGAAATCAGAAATCTATCTTAGGTTTCTGTTTTGATAAAAAGGATTTTGAAACACCCTGGCATTTCCATCCTCAGCATGAGCTGACCTACATTGAAGAAAGTGTAGGAACCAAATTTATTGGGGACTATGTAGGGGGATACCAGCCAGGAGAATTGGTTTTGTTGCGATCAAATCTTCCTCATTGCTGGAAAAACAATACCTCCCAGTCATCAAACTCCAAATCATTTGTAGTACAATGGAATTTGGGGATTTTTCCCGAAGTGCCAGAATTAGACTCAATTCATCAATTGTTAAAGACCGCCTCCAGAGGTTTGATTTTTGACAAGGAGCAGGTGAATCACCTAATTCCCCTGATAAAAACCTTCCCGGATTTGTCAGGGCAAGAGCTTTATATTCAACTTCTGGGCCTACTTTCAGCACTTAGTAAAGCATCCTATACCCCACTTTCAGCCGCGAGTTTTACAGATGATATTCCCAGCGAATACGGCACACGAATGGCCAAAATCCATGACTTTGTAGGGGGAAATTTTGGGAGGAAAATTTATCTGAAAGAATTAGCGGATTTAGTAAATCTCTCCGAGCAATCCTTTTCCAGGTTTTTCACCAAGATGATGGGAAGGCCATTCTTTACCTTCCTGAATGAATATAGAATAAACCATGCAGCGAGGATGCTGGTGGACACGGAGGAACCCATAGCGCAAATCGCCTATGCATGTGGCTACGATTCACTTCCTTTTTTCCATAAGAAATTCAACGAATCCTACCAGATATCCCCTGCACAGTATAGAAAGAGGTATTTCAAGAAAAGCTAAAATATGATAGCCTACTATTTTTCCACTGGCTTATACACCCTTATCCACTTCACTCTGAATGTATGATCCTCTGCATTGGCCAATTCTGCATCAGTAGGCGTGTAGGTTTCTGATTGTAAACCTGATTCAGGACTGGATCTCCAGGTTTGATCCTCCACATTGATGATGATATCCATTTCCTTACTCAGCCCGGTTCGGGTGTCCTTGGTGGTATTCCCCGGCTCTTCAGCATTTGTATAAAATTTGGGATCGATCATATCCTTGCCCGAAACGGTACGAACCAACTCCCCATCTATATAATATTCCAAATGCCAGGGATCTCTCCAATACACTCCATAGCGGTGAAATTCTTCCCTCCAGATCGTGCCATCTTGATACCAGGAACCGGAATCCGTGGGCTGATAGTCCTGAAAAGGATCTCTTATAAATACATGATGGCTGAGGTGTATCCGCTCGGCAAACCAGCTGGTATTCTGCTGTGCACTTGCCGAGTAACTGGCTCCATAGGCTTCTACAATGTCTATTTCCTGAGTATCATCAGGGCTTAGAAGCCACACATCGGAGGCCAAGGTAGAATTCATCACTTTGGCATAAACTTCCACATATACGGGATAAGAAACCCGAACTTTGGAAGTAATACAACCCAGCAAAATCTTATCTGAATCCGACTTGCGTGCAGCAATCATTTGCAACTGACCATCTTTTACTAAGGAATGATTTCTTCTCCACTCCGTCAGTCCGGGACCAGCCCACTGGTTATGATAAAAATCATCCCATTTTTCCAGAAATTTCTCACTTTTCCCATCTGCCGCAGCTTCATATTCAAAGTCGTCTGACAAATCCTGAAATTCCCAAATTTTGTTGTCACCTGCTTCCGCAGGAACAGGGATATCTTTCCAGCCCAACTCGGGCTCCGGAGTAACTGGCTCTTCAATTTGCTGCTCATCGTCGATTATCAATTCCTGGTCTTGGGAATTAGAACAAGATGCAAATCCCAATAAAATTATTGATATTAGAAAAAGCTTCATATGATTTCGTAATTAGTTGTGGTACAATATTTTACTTATAATTATTTTTAAACTGGCCCATCCTTTTCATGGCATCTCCCTCATATTTTCGCTGAAGTAGCCAAAGCGGTCTCTCTAAAGTCAATTCCCATTCAAACAATTTCTTATATAGCTCTTTCACAAAATCTGGGTATTTGCCAGCCAGATCATTACTTTCTGAAATGTCCCTACTCAAATCATACAGTTCAGCTGGTCGATCCGGAAATCGAATTAGCTTCCAATCTCCTTGACGAATAGCCCCCCTATTTTCCTTCTTCCAAAACAACACATCATGAGGTCTAGCTTTGTTTTCATTTTTAACAAATGGCATGAGGTTCACACCATCCAAACCTGGAATTTGAGTTGGATTTTCTCCCGCTAAATGCAGAAAAGTCGGAAGTAAATCCAAGGTACTTATTGGCATGTCGTAGGTGGTTCCTTCTGGTAGTTCTCCTGGAAAACTCATAATAAATGGCACTCTAATACCTCCCTCAAGGTGGTTTGCTTTGGTTCCACTCAGCGGAGAATTATCTGAGAAATTTGCGTCTGAAGGACCTCCGTTATCATTGGTGAATACAATCAGGGTATTATCCAGCAGACCCTCGGATTTAAGTTTTGCTATCAAAAGCCCGCAAGCCCGATCCATAGCATAGGTCATAGCTGCCAATTTTTGCCTTTGCTCAATCAATCCAGCAAAGATTTCCAAATCTTCAGGGCGAGTATCCATAGGTGTATGAACTGCATTGAAAGAAAGCATAATGAAAAATGGCTTTGCTTTATTTTCCTCCACAAAGTCAACAGCTTTATCTGCCAGGTAATCTGTGAGGTAAATAGGTGCTTCCTGATAATTCCTAAATCCTTGTTCCAATCTATCCTCAGGCCTGGTGTTGGGATTATTCTTATCAAAAGGGAAATAACTTCTAGCACCTCCCCGAAACCCGTTAAACTCGATGAATCCACGCTTCAGTGGGTGAAATTTGTCCGCATTTCCCTGATGCCATTTCCCGAACAAGGCTGTTTGATATCCTTGTGCCAGTAAATAATCTGCCAAAGTTTTTTGATCTAATGGTAGGCCCATTTCATCATCAGACAGGCAGGATTCTGACATATATCCGGGTACATTATTTTCCTCAAAGCCAAATTTTTGCTGATATTTCCCTGTCAACAACCCAGCTCTAGATGGTCCACAAACTGCTGCGGAAACATAGGCTTGGGTAAATTTCACACCTTTTGCCGCAAGCGAATCAAGATTGGGAGTAAGCATCTCTTTACTGCCCTGAAAACCAAAGTCTGCATATCCAGCATCATCGGCCAAAATCAACACAATATTAGGTTTAGACTGAACTTGAAGTGACTGATGGAAATTACCAGACCAAATCAATAGCAGGAGCATTAGGTATAGTTTCATCATCACTTTTATCTACTAATCTTAATTCCCCATGGCAATCACCACAATTCCTATAACCATGCATGCCACTCCTGCATACAGCAATTTTTTAGCTTTTAGTGAAGCCGAAATCCATTCTTTGGTGATAATCCCACTCAAAATTGCCGTCACCACACATGAAGTATTGTAAATAGCATACCCAACCGTGTTGCCAGCTTCCCCAAGTTTGAATGCTGCGAAAGCAAACAAGGCTGAGGCTGCATAGTGAAAAACTGCCATAAACAGGATGAAGAGGAAGTTCTTACCAAAGGCTGGAGTTTTAAATGATTTCCATGCCTTCTTTTTGGAAAGTTGGTAACCGAAATAGACCGTCATTACGATGCCCCCACTTATGAAAATCGGAAACATGACAGCTACAGCAGTGATCCAATCGGCATTTCCATGCGCTTGACTAGCTTCATGCAGATAAGGTCTACCCACAGCGTTGGCATAGCTAAAACCCGTAGCCAATAATCCACCAACTATTGCAATCAGTATCCCAGTAGCCATGGAACCTTTATTTCCAGCTTCCGAATCTTTATTATCAATTAGAGCTTCGTCTTTTTCACGAATGAGGCCAGCTTTTCTCTTGAGGACAATGCCTAAAAGCACTATCAGTATCCCAACTAGAATTAGGATCAAGGATTCCTGATCCGGTAAGCCATCTACTGCAAAGGGTATCAGCGAACCGATAAAAATCACAGTTCCAATGAAAATGGAAAAGCCCAGCGATAGCCCAATGTAGTTGATCGCTTTGCTCCACATCATCACTCCTATGCCCCAGAGGAAACTCGCTAGGCCCATTTTAATCCAGAGATCCATAGGCATTTCACTGAAAATCTCACTAAAGCCTTGAATCAGTACTACGGAGGCGATCACAGGAACCACAAACATGGTGAGCAAAAAGAAAAGGCTCCAGGTATTTTCGTATTGGAATCCTTTGGTGAATTTTTCGGGTAAGGCATATACGCCTAGCATAATGCCAGCAGTTATCGCCAATAATATTCCTTCGGTCATTTTGGGTGTAGTTTTGGGTGAATGTTAGGAATTGATCTATCTGAAAGAAAACTTGGTACAGCTCTTAAATTTCTCATCGGGTTTGAGAAAAGTACCTGGAGAATTGGGCAGATTTGGGCCATTAGGAAAGCGATGTGTTTCACAGCAAAAACCCCGGAATTTGCCATACGACAGGCCATTTTCACGCTTTAAGGAATCGCAGGTATATTTCCCAGTATAAAATAACATCCCCAATTCATCAGTAGCCACCTCTAGACCTATACCAGTTTCGGCACAGTTAAATTCCGCTACCTTTTCCATTTTGAAAGCAGGCTTGTCAAAGACATAGTAATGTTCAAACCCATCTGCTATGGCCTGTTGCACATCGCCGATGATTTTACTTTTACTTAGGTTATCAGGTTGATTTTCTAAGTCAATCACCGATCCGGTCACAGCTCCAGTTTCATCCATGACCAGCCTTCTGCCTGATGCAATTCGGGCCGTATGTCCTAAAATATTGGAAGAAAAACCCGAGAGATTAAAATAGGTATGGTTAGTCACTGCAAAAGGAGTTTCGAAATCCGTAATTGCTTCATAGTTGATGGTGAGCTCATTTACCTCATTAAGGGAGAAGATCACCAATACCTCTACATTCCCAGGAAAGCCCTCTTCCATGTCCTGACTTTTCAGTCTCATTTCCACAGCAGACAAGTTCGGGAGATCAAGAATACTAGCCTTCCAAACCTTCTTATCGAAACCGATTTTTCCTCCATGGAGATTATTTTTTCCTGCATTGGCCGCTAGTTTATACTGCTTATCCTTTAGGGTAAAGCTGGCATTTTTGATATGCGAGCAATACCTACCCACAGTACTTCCAAAATAGGGGGCGTTCGCCTGATAAGCTTCCGAGAAATAACCATCGAAGCTATCAAAGCCACAAGCTACTTCAAGCAATTCTCCCGAGCGATTGGGCACGCGGATAGAAGTGATCGTAGCTCCATAATTCATTATTTTCACCTGCATCCCAGATGAATTACTCAAGGTGTAGATGGAAATGGATTCGTCCTCAAGCCTACCAAAATCATTTACAATAGGTTTCATAGGCTATGCTTAAGAATTTAGAAATGGACCCAATTTTTCCCAATCGAACACTACTCCTGTACCAGCAGTGTCTGGAGCCACTGCTCTGAAATTTTCGACTACAAGTGGCCTTGTAGTATATTCATCTATTGGAAAACTATGAACTTCCAGCCAACCAGCATTGGGCTGTGCGGAAACCAAGCTAACGTGTAATTCCTGCATGCCATGTGAACAGGCAGGAACACCATACTTTGCCGCTAACCTAGCAGCTTTGAGCCAACCAGTGATTCCTCCACAATTCGAGGCATCAGGCTGTATAAAAGAAAGTTTTGCCTGCTCCATCGCGTACTCATACTCATGGATGGTATGGAGATTTTCCCCCATCGCCAGCGGAAAACCGGTTCTATCTACAATTTCAGCATAGCCTAGGTAATCATCAGGAATAATAGGTTCTTCAAACCAAGTGATGTCATACTCTCTGAACCCTTCAATAGCTTTGATAGCTTTCTCCACATCCATGGAGTAATTAGCATCTACCATGAAAGTGACATCAGGGCCAGTAAACTTCCTCACCGAGCAAATTCGATTCAAATCTTCCTGGAGATTTGGACGACCAATTTTGATTTTCACGGCATTAAAGCCCCTTGCCAGGTAGCTTTCTATACTATGCAGCAGCTTTTCCAACGGAAACTGAAGATCAATCCCTCCGCAGTAAGCTTTACAGGTATTGTCTACCCCACCTGCCATTTTCCAAAGGGGCTGGTTTGCTTTCTTGCATTTGATATCCCAAAGTGCAATATCAATGGTAGAAATAGCAAAAGAGGCAATTCCCCCACGTCCGACATAATGGATATGCCACTCCATGAAATCGTAGATTCCGTCTATATCACTCCCATCTTTTCCCACCAGAACTCCAGCGAAATCATATTCTACCATTGCCTTGATAGCATGACCTCCTTTTCCTCCAGTATAAGTATATCCGGTACCCTCAGTCCCATCTTCCAGGGTAATGGTCGTAGTAACCAATTCAAAATGGGTATGATCTCCATGCTTGGCATCATTCAAAACTTCAGGTAACGGAACCTTGAAAAGCTTACACTTTACTTCTTTTATCAAATTGCTCATGATCTGTTGTAGTTGACGTAGAAAGTCTTTTTCTCCAGGTACTGCTCGAAGCCATACTTGCCATCTTCACCGCCACTTCCGGAAAGTTTGTATCCATTGTGAAAGCCTTGATGTTGCTCTCCGTGACCTCTGTTGACATAGATTTCTCCATATTCCAGTTCCTCGTTGCAACGCATGATCAGGTTCATGTCATTAGTAAAAACCATCGCCGCCAAGCCATATTCACAGTCATTCGCGTAGGTGATGACTTCCTCGAAGGTTTTGAATTTCATGACCGGTAGAATCGGCCCAAATGACTCTTCATGCATAATCGTCATGTCCTGAGTGATATTGGTCAAGACTGTGGGCTCAAACCAAAAGCCTTTTTCAAAAGCAACACCAGCAGGTCGTTTTCCACCTGTGGCAATGGTAGCTCCTTCATCCAAACTGATTTGAACCAGTTTTTCCATGTGCGCCAGTTCAGCTTGATTAACCTTTGGCCCCATATCCGTGTCATCTAGCATGGGATCACCAACTTTGATAGCCTTAGTTTTGGCGATGAATTTTTCCATAAACTCATCATAAATATCCTCCTGCACATACATTCGCTCGTTGCAAGTACACACTTGACCACAGTTGTCAAATCGGGAATGAAGGGCGGAATCCACAGCAGCATCTATATCCGCATCTTTAAAGACAATGAAGGGGGCTTTACCCCCAAGCTCAAGCTGAACATGCGTCAGGTTCTTGGCCGCGTTTCTCGCAATATCCTGACCTACAGGAGTTGAACCAGTCATTGTCACCATTTTGGTAATGGGACTCTCCACGAGTGCGGTCCCCATAGCCCGGCCTGGACCGGTCAGAATATTGATAACACCTTTCGGAATACCTACTTTGTTGGCGAGATTGCCCAGTTCCAGAGTAGCCAAAGGAGTTTCTGAAGTTGGCTTAAGAACTAACGTATTCCCGGCGACTAAAGCAGGCCCGAGTTTTCTTCCGGCCAAAGCCAAAGGAAAATTCCAGGCGGTAATCGCAACCACTACTCCTCTAGGGATTTTCTGAATCCAGATTTGCTCCCCGGGATTGTCGGAAGGGATGATATCCCCTTCTATTCTTCTAGCACCTTCGCAGGCATATTCTATAAAAGATGCGGTCACAGCCACTTCCCCTTTGGCTACTTTGAGAAGTTTACCTTGTTCCTTTACCAGCAATTCTGCCAGGTAATCAGCATTGGTTCTGATTTCAGCTGCCAGCTTGTAAAGCAATTCCGCACGCTGACGAGGAGGCATTTTTCCCCAAGATTTCTGAGCTGCCTCTGCTGCTTCCAATGCCTGAAGTGCCTCGTCCACTGTCCCATTTTGAACTTTTGCTACTACCTCTTCTGTACTTGGATTGATGATATCTATGGTCTCTCCTGATTCAGAAGTCACCCACTCACCATTTATAAATAATTGATACTCTTTGATTGAAGACATATTTTCTAAAGGTTATTTTGGGTAAAATTATCTGCCCATCCAGCCGCCATCGACCAGCATAGTAGTGCCGTTCATATAGGATGCAGCCTCAGAGCAGAGAAAAACTGTAGGTCCGGCAAAATCCTCCGGCTTCCCCATCTTCCTGCTGGAATTCTGGATAAAATCGAAGCGGATCTTTCCGGATCGTTTCTCAAAGCCTCCGTATTATCTGTATTGATATAGCCTGGTGCAATCGCATTTACATTCACTCCTTTTCCGGCCCATTCATTGGCAAAAGCCATAGTCATTTGACCAATCGCACCTTTAGAAGCTGCATAGCCAGGAACTGTAATCCCTCCCTGGAAAGTCAATAGAGAAGCCGTAAACACAATTTTACCAGCTCCTCTTTTCACCATTTCCTTCCCAAATTCACGGGTTAGGATGAATTGAGAATTTTGGTTAACCTCTATCACTTTATCCCACATCTCATCGGGATGCTCGGCAGCAGGAGTTCTGAGAATAGTACCTGCATTGTTGATCAAAATATCTATGACCGGAAAATCCGCCTTTACCTTCTCTATGAATTGATAGACTGCTTTCCTATCGGAGAAATCACAGGCATATCCCTTAAATTCTCTTCCAAGAGATCTTATTTCATTTTCGACAGCGCTTCCATTTTCTTCTAAAGTGGCACTGACGCCTATGATATTTGCACCGGCTTCTGCCAGACCGATCGCCATTGCTTTGCCAATTCCGCGTTTACATCCTGTGACCAATGCAGTCTTCCCGTCTAATCTAAATGTTTCTAATACTCCCATTATTGCTGTTTTTTGTAGTAAAAATTTAAAGTTGGCAGTCCATCAAAACCTTCAATCCCTCAGGGTTCTTGTCTATGTTTTCGAAGACTTGCTGGATATTGCTAAGCGGCTGCACGTCTGTGATCATTTTTTCAAAAGGGAGCTCATTGGCTGTGATCAGTGCAATGGCTTTTTCATAATCCTCCTTTTCATAAACTCTAGCACCTATCAGCTTTAATTCCTTCCAGAAAAACTTGAATAAATCCACCGGTTTTTTCTGCCCATGAATAGCCACCATCACAATACGACCACGGATTCCAGCCAATTCTGTCATCACATCCAAGGCCGGCTGAACTCCAGCCACCTCAAAGACCACATCGGCAAGTCTCCCTTCTGTTTGCTCACGGACGTACTGCACTAGGTCTATTTTGGTTGGATTCACAGCCTTCAAGCCGAATTCACCTGCCATCTGTATGCGGGTTTCATTCACTTCCGAGATGATCACATTTGCTCCGGCTTCTTTGGCAACCAGTGCCACAAGAAGGCCAATTGGACCGCCACCAAGAACAACTGCCGTTTCTCCTGCCACAAGACCAGACATTCGCACATCATGAACAGCCACTGAAAGAGGCTCTATCAAGGCTGCCAGCTTCAAATCCGTCTCTGGCCTTAGCTTGTGAAGTACGAAAGCCGGCACATTCCAATACTGCTGCATGGAGCCTGGGCTGTCGATTCCAATGAATTTCAGATTCTCACAGATGTGATTGAATCCTTTGTCAGAAGGTTTTACCAGACGATCATCCAGTGGCCTAACCACTACTTTTTCTCCTTCGGTGAATCCTTCCACATCGGGACCTACTTTATCTATCACTCCCGACATCTCATGACCTATAGTCTGAGGAATGCTTACCCGCTTATCCATCATGCCATGGTAGATATGAACGTCAGTGCCGCAGACGCCAGAATAGGCTACTTTGATGCGGACTTCTCCTGATTTTGGCGCGTCGATTTCCTTCTCAATCACAGTGAAGGATTGATTGCCATTGTAAACTGTTGCTTTCAAAATGTTTTTGGTTTTTAGGTTTGCTTATTCTCCTTTAGCCTTATGAGTGGTTTTTCTTGCTGAAGAAAACCTCATGATGCTTTGGTAATCATAGCTGTTATAAATGTGGGATAATCCCCATCGAAGGATTTCCGTAGGTTCCTTTTCCGTATCGGCTGTACGATTCAGGCCGATTGCATGTGGCGCTCCTTGGATGGAGGACATTATCTCAAAATTGATTCCATCAGGAGCCCATTGGATCGTGTTTTTCTCTGGACCGTCAGTCGTAATCAAAGAAGCTATACCTCCATTGTAGGGCCAGACACAGATTTCGTGACCGCTATTACTGATTGGATTAAATTCTGATTTGATATAGGGACCTTTAGGATTGTCAGCGATAGCTACTCCATGTCTGATTTGGCGTCCGCCAAAAGTGATCTCCTCTCCCATCTGCTCACCTTTATAGTAGAGATAGAATTTGCCATTGTAAGGAATGATACATGGATCGTGAACCTTGTGGCTATCGAAATCCCCTTTTTTCTCCACTGCAAAGCGGTCCTGCTCCTCGCCTTTCCAGATGCCATTGTCGGCAGGACTTAGAATTGGTTCTTCACTTTTGGTCCAAGGACCATCAGGTGAATCTGCCCAGGCTAATCCGATTTGATTTTTGACCCGAACAGTGTAAGGAGATTTGACCGTCTGATAAGTCAGGTAATACTTATCCTCATGCTTCATGATTTCCACCGTGAACACTGATCTGTCATCGTAAGCACCCGGTTCACCTCGTCCCACAGCCATACCTTCCTCTTTCCAGGTCCAGCCATCCTCGGAAGTAGCATACCAGATATCACACCTGTCCCAAGGAAAGACTTTGTCTTTTTCTATATCTCCTGCAAAGCCATCTGTAGGCCCAACACTTTTACTGTACCAGACATAGTATTTGCCGTTTTCAAAAATCATCGCACTTGGATCACGACGAACGACACCTTCTTCATAGGCAAGATCTCCTTTGAGAGGCTGAAGCCCGGAAAATTCTATAAACCATTCATTACCGATATTCGGCCACTTTAAGGCGCGCTTAGAGGCAGCACTTAAGTGATCTGCATTGGTAATACCTAGTTTGTCGAGCTGCTCAGGAGTAATTGAAGTATCCTGATCTGATGCTATGGTATCCTTATTATCACCCTTATCGGAAGGTGAGCAAGACTGTAATATTACAAGCCCCACCACAGAAGCAATACACAAATTTTTAAACATATATAATTTTCATTTTGGGTTATACTTATTAAAAGACTTATATGTAAAGGACATTAAATTCTATAAAAAGACGAATCCATAAACTCGAATGTAAAGTGAGAGAGGTGCAAAATTGCCAGCCTTAATTATTGAGAAAGAAATCAAAATCCTCTTTTAAGACTGACTATCTAAATTCAAATTTTTTAGTGTTTCGCTTTGAACAAATATGCCATTAGAAAAGAATAAACCTCCAAAAACCATCTAGACAAAAACTGAACAAGTCGATAAAAAGTCTGAAAAAACGAAAAATTAATCTCGACGATCGATAAATTGACCTTACAAAATTTAAAGAACCTGATACGGTTCAGATTATTTTGCAAAAAACATCATTTACACCCAAAATACGCCTAATAACACGAAAATGAGCTCCAATCATTTCGATTTTCCGGTACTATCCTTCCTATGCTCCAAATGCATTTTTAGGAGGTTTTGCCTGATTTTCTCTCTATTTATAGGAGTGATCATCTTGACATGCCAATCAACACTTGCACAGGACAACTCTACAAGCCTAGAAAATGTGCTTCGAAAAAATGAACTGAAATACAGCAATCCTGACAGCTCCATTTTAGTATTAAAAAGTCAAATCGATCAATTCCGGGGAGAAAAGGACACCATAAACTTGATCAAATCCCTTAATGAATTATCAAGCATTCACGCGCACTTATTAGATTATGGTAATTCCTATGATGGGTACTGGGAAGCTCTGCTTCTGGCTGAGGAAATAAATAACGAAATGCTCAAAGCCAAAATATATCAGGAGCTTGGTTGGCTCTATAGCTTTTATCATAGAGATGAAGAGGCATTAAAATATTTCAATTTAGGATTATCTATTAATAAGGAATTGTATGCACAAAAAACTATCGATGTATCCTATATTATAAGTGACTATTTCTCACTGATTAATTTTTATAGAGTTAATGGTAATTTTGAACAGGCAGCTCACTATGTGGACAGCTGCTTTCAACTAAAAGACCAAACCACCAATTCCCTACTCTATGTCACTGCCGAAGATGGGTATTTGGACGGCATGAATGGGAATTACCAGAGTGCTCTAGCCAAATTAGATGAGGCTTTGGATTATTTTGAAAAAAACGACCGATCCTATCTCATCGTAATCCACACGCTGATAGGAAAAGTGTATCTCAAAAAAGGAGACCTTGCAAAAGGTGCGGAGCATTTCAATGAATCTCTGCGCCTGTCAGAAGTATTTCAAAGTCATTCCAATTACAAACTGATGTCTCATGAAGCACTGGCATCTTTATATTCTCAGACCCGTAATTTCCAGGATGCCTTTCAGCATTCGAGAGAAGTAAACAGTATCAATGCGGAAATTTTTGGACCAAATAGTAAGAACAATAAACACCTTTTTGCGATAAACGATCAGTACAGACTGCAAAAGGAAAAGGAAAAAGAGTTGATCAAGGAGCAGCACATCGCCAATCTGGAGAATGAAGAACGCCTAAATGTGCTGAAATTATGGCTCTTGGGAGTGGTCTTATGCTCACTGGTAATCTATGGAATGCTGCTGGTGAAGAATATCCGAAGAAAGCATAAATTGGAGAAAAAGGCCCTTGCTGAAAGGCGGGCCCTGGAACTTCAGAAGACCAATGAGATTCTGGAGTTGAAAAACAAGGAACTAACCACCACTGCTCTACAACTGATAGAAAAAGATGAATTCATCGATAAACTAAAAAACAGTCTATCTGATGACAAGGGCCTGGTGGATGTGAACAGTCTGAAAAAGATGATCAAATCCGTTCAAGGCTCTCCGGGAAGTAACTGGAAAGAATTTGAAGCTCGCTTTACTGCCATCAATCAAAGCTTCTACGAAAACCTGCAAAAGAAATATCCTGAGCTTACTCAGACTGACCTAAAAATTTGTGCCTTGGTAAAGCTTAATTTCAGCAGCAAGGAAATGGCTTCACTCCTCGGGATATCCATAGAAAGCGTACATACCTCTAGATATAGACTCCGAAAGAAATTTAATATAGACCGAAATGAAAATCTCGGAGAGTTTATAGCTAAATTCTAAAAAGAGTGGCAGCAACTAGACAAAATAATTAGCTAAGCCTACACTATATACACTTATACAATTAATAAGTATTCCACACCAAGCAAAATTGCTTGGTGTTTTTTTGTACCGTTTCAATAGTGCAAGCTTTTGCTTCAAATTGAGGTGAAAAAATATGTTCGTCAAGTGCTGTATAGTCAAAAATGGCTCCGCAATCGATATTTTAATCGATTTGTCCAGTTTTAATCGAGTTTGAAAAATGGATTGTAAGGTTTAGGATCTCTACATTGACCGAGGTTTTAAGATCCAAAAAGACTTTTGTGTAAGAAAAGTTGCCTTGATCAAATTTCCGAAAACAAATAACCTAAACTCAAAATACCGTATGAAACAACAACTCTACTACTGGAGGAAAAGCCTCCCTTTGACACTTATCCTGTTGTGTATATGGATACCTATTGTATCGGCACAACAAGAAATAAGAGGCAAGATCATAGATGATCTTGGTTCTCCTTTACCGGGTGCTTCTATTTTATTAAAGGGAACGACTACGGGTACCATTTCAGACATAGATGGTAATTATAGTATAAAAGCTAATCAAGGAGATATAATCATATATACTTTCATTGGCTTTAACGCAGTAGAGAAAACTGTAGGCTCTTCATCTGAAATCAATATACAGATGATGCCTGACACCCAAAGCCTTGAAGAAGTCGTGGTGATAGGTTACGGTACTCAGTCGAAGAAAGAAATTACCGGTGCTGTCGGACAAGTCAAGGCTGACGTCATCAGCAAGGCTCCTGTCTCCGATGTGGGGGAAGCTATCCAAGGTCAAGTGGCAGGTGTAAACGTACAGGCTGCAAGTGGGAGACCTGGCCAAGCGGCCAATATTCAAATCCGTGGTGTGGGTTCTCTCATGGGAGCTCTTGAGCCGCTTTATGTGGTGGACGGAGTACCGTATCAAAGTAATCCAAACATTTCCCCTGATCAGATCGAGTCGCTTGATATCCTTAAAGATGGCGCAGCTGCTTCTGTATATGGAACCCGTGCATCTAACGGTGTAATTCTGATTACAACCAAAAGAGGAAAAAAGGAAATATCGTAGTTGATCTCAATGCTTATGCCGGTGTACAGAACATTACCTCTGGTACACCTTTGATGAATTCCCAGCAGCAGATGTATGCTGAGGAAGTAAAATTGGAAGCCTTGGGAAGGGATCCTTTGATTTTCTTTTTCAATCCTGATGCTTTGGATTACGACACAGATTTTGTGGGTGATGTGCAAAACAACAATGCGCTGATCCAGAATTATGGATTAGGCGTTTCCGGTGGGACCGAAGATCTATCTCTAAACTTCAACACCAATTACTTTAGTCAGAATGGTGTCCTAATCAATTCTGGCTTTGATAGGCTAAGTAACAGATTGACTGCACAGTTCAACAAAGGCAAGTTTAAAGCTTTTGTGAGTTTGGGTTATACAGAAGAAAACACTTCCCAGGAACCTTGGTCACTCTATGAATACAGCATCGCACAGAGACCTTGGCTTGCCCCGCTAAATTCCCTGAAAACGGTGGGTGAAAACAATGTGCAAATCCCAGTGGACAATGCTATCCTGTATAGCTACTTGTCAAAAGAGTTGGAAAATGTAGATGACCGTAAAGTTACCACCTCAAACATTGCTCTGAATCTGGAATATGAATTCTTCAAAGGTTTCAAATACAAATTGAATCTGGGAAGTAACTCCTGGAATTACAGAAGGAATTTCTTCAGACCTCAGTATTTGGTGACCAACAGGGATGGTTCTTACAACCCAACGGCTTCCAGAGAAGATGCCTTATTGAATGAGGATTATACCTTCACTCAAAGAAATGTATTGGAAAACATTTTATCCTACGACAAGGAGTTTGGAAAGCATAAAATCAACTTAACTGCTGTGGCTTCTTATGAAAAATTTACCTCCAAGCAGATAGGAACAGGGATCATTGGCCTATTGAGTAATAAAACACCTGTACTTGGCGCAGGACAGCAAGCCACGAAACCTACCAGTTTTGATTATGTCAACACCTTAAGTGGTTTGATGGGAAGAGTACAATACAATTATGATGAGCGCTATCTGATCTCGGGTAGTTATAGACGGGATGGTTCTTCCAATTTTGGGCAAAGCAATGTGTACGGTGATTTTTATGGCGTCTCTGCCGGTTGGAATATTTCCGAAGAGCAGTTTTTCCAAAATGGAAATTTAAGCTTCATCGATAACTTGAAGTTAAGAGGAAGTTACGCTCAGGTAGGAAATCAAAGCATTCCTCCATATACCTATGCAAGTCAGATCGAAAGTGGCGTCAATTATCTTTTTGGTTCTTCTGAGGATCTTTATAATGGTGCTATCCAGAGAAGGTATTCCAATCCAAATGTGAAATGGGAATCCAGCATTTCTAGCAATATAGGGATTGATCTGGCCATGTTTTCCAACAGGTTAAACTTCACAGCTGACATCTACAAGAATGACAAGCAAGACATGCTGCTTCCTCGTGCAACTCCACCTTCAGGAGGTGCTTATCACCCTGGAGCTGTGGGCACGTATAGTCCAATCATTGTCAATGCAGGTAATATGACCAATAAGGGAATTGAACTTTCTCTTTCCTATAGAACAGAATATGCTTCTGGATTCAAATGGAATCTTGCATCTACTTTCACAAAGAATATTAATGAAATCACTGATTTGGAAGGAATCGAGAGAGGTTATGGCAATGGACAGCCTTCCTCCTCTTTGGGTCCAAATGTAGATTACACCACCTTCTTTGCCGTAGGCTATCAGGCAGGAGCATTCTTCCTGGTGCAGCATGATGGAGTGATCAAAACTCAGGAAGATCTAGTTGAATATAAGAAAATTGACCCAAGTGCTCAGATCGGAGACATGAAATACAAAGATCAATTGACTGAAGACACCAATGGAGATGGGATCCCAGATGCAGGGAACGGAAGAATTGACGAAAATGATCGTGTGTATTCCGGTTCAGGTCAAGATAAATTCAATATTGGACTAAGCGGTAATTTCGAATACAAAGGATTTGATCTGTATGTACAGAATTACTTTTCCTATGGAGCCAAGCTTTATAACGGCTCTAGATATTACGCATACACCCAAGGCAGACACACGGATCAGTATTACATGTGGACTCCACAAAATCCTGATGCGGACATCCCTACTGACCGTGGCGATGGTTATCACAACAATGTGCGTGCACGATCTGACTTCTTTTTGGAAGACGGTACCTATTTCCGAATCAGAAATATCACGCTGGGCTATACCATTCCAATGACAGCAACAAGCAAAATCGGAGTTAACAGAGCGAGAATCTACGGTACAGCTATGAATCCATTCACCTTCACTGAATACACAGGATATGATCCTGAAGTTGGTGGAAACGGCATCAGCACCAGAGGTGTGGATCAGGGAAATTATCCTGTATCAAGAAGATTCATTTTCGGTGTTCAGATTCAATTCTAATTCTAAAAAAGCATAACAATGAAACTCAAAATATATAAACGAACACTTGCCTCAGCTTCCCTATGCGCGATGCTGTTGACTGGATGTGGCCAGGATTTTCTGGAAGAAACCAATCCAAACGCAATAACTACAGACACATTCTGGGAAACTTCCTCTCAGTTCCAAAGTGCACTGGCTACCGTTTACGGAGCTACACAATTTCAGGCGATTTCGGGAGGTGGACTAGTGAATGAAATGATCCTGGGAGATATTGGAGGAACAGAAGCTTGGTATAGACCAACTGCCTACAGAAATCTCACCTACAATGACGCCAGCGATCAGGTGACTGATAAATGGAATCAGCTTTATATAGGGATATTCCGTGCCAATCAAGTCATCAATCAAATTCAGGAAGCTGATCCTAGCATCTTTTTAGCAAATGAAAAAGAAATCATAGAAGCTGAAGCTAGATTCCTTCGGGCTTTCTTTTACTTCCAATTAGCGACTACTTATGGCCAAGCAGTTATAAGAACTACAGTTCCTGTATCAGATGCTGATTTCAACACGCCGCCTAGTCCAAAGGAGGAAATTTTTACTACGGTAGTTATGCCGGATTTGGAATTTGCCAAAACTCATCTTCCTAAAATCTGGGATGATAAAAACAAAGGAAGAGTGACTTGGGGGCTGCAGCCTCATTGAGTGGAAAGACATTTCTTTTCCAGGAAAACTGGTCTGCAGCAGCTGCTGAATTCAAAAAAGTTATCGACTCTAACATCTATAGCCTTACGCCAAAAGTAAGAGATAACTACAGCGAAGAAAACGAATTCAATGAGGAGTCAATTTTCGAAGTAGCATATAATGCGGATATCAACCCTGGAGCAAATGGATCTGTGGTAGATGATGACCCAAGTAGGACTGGAGCTGAAGCTACCAATATTGCCACCCAACTTGGTCAGTTGAATTTTGCTGCCTACAACACGCTATTGCCAAGCTATTATCTGCATGAGTTGTATGTAAATGACGAGATTGACCCGAGCAACTCTATCAATAAGGGAAATCAGCAGTCCGTAAGAATGTCAGCTTCAATAGTTCCTATTAATGGAGAAGGACTCTATTATCAATTGCCTATAGGGACGAGGGGAGGCTGGGCATTCGGCCAAAGTGCTTATATCAAGAAATATACGAATTGGTACCACTTACCAAATGAAGATGGCAATTCACGTTCAGGTATCAACTTCAGACATATTCGCCTTGCCGATGTGTATCTAATGTATGCTGAAGCTTTGCTTAATTCCGGTGGATCGGTAGATGAAGCAATAGAATACATTGATATGGTAAGAGCAAGGGCAGGAGTTATTACTATTAAGCAATACTTAGCTGCAAATAACAATACATTTCCACAGTTGCACATCAGTAAACAAGTACATGGGGCTCAGCCGATGGTAGCTCCAAATGCGGAAAACATCATGACTCATATCCGAAGAGTGGAACGTCCTCTAGAACTGGCTTTTGAAGGACATAGATGGAAAGATCTGGTAAGATGGGGAATCGTAAAAGAAGTGTTTGATGAACTTCGTCAGGATGAGATTTGGAGAATGCAGAATCAGGCTTCCATTTTCAACCAACCGCCGCTTTACATAGCAGAGCGGATCAGACCAGACTTCTTACTTTCCTCGGCCAATTACTCTCCTGCAGTTCACAACTATTTTCCAATCCCTGCTCAGGAACTCCAAACCAATGATCAGATAGGAAATTAATCACGACTCACATGAAAAAATATATCAATATCATAAAAACATTGATTGCTGTACTCCTACTGCAATCCTGTGTAGATCCCTATGAGGGCATCAACTTAAATGAACCAAGTAATCAGGTGATTTTCACCTCAGAAATGGACTTTGAAAATACGGTTCAAATAGGTGGACAATTAGACTTTGGTGATGTATCAGCCGGAGTAATTTCCAGACTATGGACATTTCCGGAAGGTGCTGTGGATATAGAAGGTTCAGACAATGATGTGACCTCTACGGAAGCTACAGTAAAAACTACCTTCAAAATGTTAGGTGAGCATGAAGTAAAGCTTCATCAAGTATTCAAAGACAATGCTTTTGTAGGACTAGAGCAGCGGGGAAAAGAGTTGGACACTACGATTATTGTGAAAGTTATTCCTGAGATAACTATAAGTATAACAGCAAATATCCTGAACAATGACGGCACGCTTGGTGAAGCATTAAGTCTTCAAGACAATGCCAAAAATGAAGTAATGGCAGGAACTTTTATCCGCTATATCGTGAAGTCTGAAGGTGAACCAGCGCTTTATCAATGGAACCTAGATGGAGGAGATCCTTCATTCTCAGAGGAATTGGTGGATACACTTGACGTACGATACAAGAAAGTCGGAGAATTTGATTTCGGTTTGATCGCATCTCGAGCCAGACCCAGAGGGGAATTTGTTATTGCTATAGAAAATGTTTTGAAAATTATTCCTTCTACTGAACCTGTTACACTGGATGGTGCTCAGGAAAAAAATGGAGGAATTGCCTTGAATTTCAGTAGAGAAATGAACGGGGCCAGTCTTGATCCTGCTGACTTTACCGTTAGCATCATGAACAAAGGAAATCCTATTGTTGCTACAGTAGCAACCGCAACTGTAGATCCAATCGAAGGAAATTTTGTGATTTTGAATTTGGATAATCAGTCTATTTACAACGATGATCAGGTTACTGTCTCCTACAAACAAGGCGAAATGGCAACTGCAGATGGCGTGATGGCGGATGATTTTAAAGATATACCAGTATTTTTTATTGGTAAAAACATCCTCAAGGACACCGCTTTTGATTACAGCTTCGAAACTTCCACTAGTACTAATTGGCCTTACCAATGGTGGGGTGCTCCTTGGGACAAATATAAATTCAATATCAGTTCTGCAAAATCATTAGATGGTAAAAAGAGTGCATACGTGACCATGGAACCAAACGGAGGGATGATCATAGGTCATACTGATAATGACAATGCACCGATCACTTTCCCTGTAGAGAAAGGAAAAACCTATGAAATCGGGGTTTGGGTATATGTGGAAGATCTAGGTAAAAGTGATCCTAGCGCCAATCCACCAGATTTAAGATTCTACTGGAATCCAAATACTAACTGGGGAGTGGGACCAAACCCGGAATTCTCAGCAGATTTTGAAATTGGTAAGTGGGTCTATAGCTCTATGCTAGTAGAGTTTCAAGCTACTGGTAACTACAATTTGAATATCCGTGGTGCCAATGAAGGCAATAGTCAGACCATCAAATTCTATATGGATAACATTTCCATATCGGAAGCAAAATTAAGACAGTAATAGATAGATGGGTTATAATTAAGAATATGGGCGAATGCTGATTTAGCTTCGCCCTTATTTTTTCAACAGTAAAAATAGATCAATTACTTCTGTCAATTTAATAAATCAAAATGCACAGAATAAATAATCCGGATAAATTAGTCTGATTGATAGAAGTTCCTTTTTAAACATTTCGTAAAACAAACTTACCAAAATTCAATTTTTAGTTTATTGTTTATATAAATACATCTTTACTTTTTAAAAGACAACGGTTTCGACCATTACCCGTAAAGTCGGTTTAGTTCAACACCTCGCTAAACCCTAGTCCTACTTGTCTATTGCGTATATATTCGCTTTGTCCACAGGGGTACGGGGTGTTGTGGAAACTAAATTAAGGATTTCGTCCATCCCATCAAGTGGGCATTGAATAATTATTTTTTGAAATAAAGAGCCCATCTCCAGGACAATGATTCTCGGCTACAGTCTAGAATCCAATTGAGGAAAAGACTATGAAATGCTGGTTTAGGAAATTATCACCAAGCTAAACTGAAATCAAAATGGCAAAGAAGTTAAACTACCCTAGCAAGGGTAATAAAAATCTGGTAACTTCAAAAAGAGGCCTTGGGATGCTGATAAACTCAGAACCAGAATCACTGCAAAAAGAAAAAGCATCCAGTAAGGAATTCGACACCGAAGATGTAAAAATCTACTCTCTCCGAATCCCTACTCCTATGTTCGACAAACTCAAATACGAAATAGGCAGGGAAACCAAATTATCTATGCGGGATTTGATTTTAAAAGCGGTTGCGGAGCTATGCCCATGCAATAAAAAAGCCCCTCCAAAAGGCATTGGAAAGGCTAAAAAAAACAAAATTTTTCTTTAAATCGATACCGAATCTTCTGACTGGTATTACTTTTTAAACTAATTGGACACCTCGTTTCCTTCAAAAAATCTCGACTCAATCCCCATAAGAACCTCACCGGTTCTCCCGATACGCTGGGCTATCGGGACAGGCTGTGCAACATCGGTTTACCTCCGGTGAAAAGGTGATTTTATGACTCGGTGAATGCTTTGCATTTCATCGTTCGTGCTACGCACGCGACGAAAACCTAGTTGTTAGCCACAGTATTTTTTTATTCTTTTCCAATTGCGATATAAATTTCATGTCTGTACTTGGGAGTTGTGATTTTTATCTCGAGTTCTTGTCGATTTTGAAGAGTGATTTTCAATCCTTTTTCATACAAGGTTTCGTTTTCTCTCTTGTAAATCTCCTGTTCTTCAGTTTCACATTCTTCAAATTCTTTCTTGACTATCATTTTTCCGGTCGAAAGGTTAAAATCAACTTCTCTCCAATACTCACAAAGTTTTCCACCAATTCCGGTATATCCAATTAAATAGAAGTCTCCATTCTGGTATCGATACTTGTCGGTAAATCCCCATTTCCAACTACTTCCACCGTAATGGCTGATTTGAAGAATTCCTTTTTCAATTTTAAGTTCTGCAAATGGGTCGCCCATCATTCCGCCATCTTTGCTCCCGTAAACTGCTTGGTCAGATTTTTTCCATTCTGTCCAACTATCATTTTTGAGCTTATAGATTATTAGTTCGCGTGGAATACCGTCAATCTCGTTTTCAGGCCCCATGTTGTAAACAACAACAAGTTCAGCAATCGAATCTTTGTCTAAGTCGCCCGAAACGGAATCTACAACTGAGTAATTGTCAGGAATTGGCAATTCTTGTCCATATGAAAGTTGATTTAAAGTCAACAGGAATGTCAGTATGTAGATTGCATTTTTCATATTGTGGCTAACGTTTGACAATATGAAACGGTTGGGTTTTCGAAGTGCGTTCTTGTCCACCGACAAGAATGCTGATGCGAGAACCAAACCTTCGCAAACCACTGAACCCCAACTGTTTTATATTGTGTGTTGTAAGCCGTTTTTTATTCATTTTCCCAATAATATTCCAATAAAGAATAAGCAAATCCTGGTATCTTTTGTCTCATATCTTTATCCTGTTTTGGAACTGCTTGTAATTGTTCTTTCATGTACAAGTATACACTGTTCGTCAATCTACTCGAAACATAATCTACTTGTTTGAGTTCCTTTTCGATTTGCTCCTTAAGTACTGTTTTATCAATTGTAATATTCTCTAATAGGCGTAATCCTTTATCGAAAATTTTATTATCAAATAAGTCATTATACCTTTTGTCAAGAAATCGTAATCCAAATTGTTTGTAATCATCAACAATAGACTTTACAATCTTGGTTGTAGTTTCAATTTTGCCGTTATGAAAATAGTAGGCTTCTTCAATCGGAATACTTCCTTTATTCTTTTTGAGTACAATCAAATTCACATGTTGGGTCAAAATCCCACTATTATAAGTTCCAACGTATCTATATGTGGGATTTAGAGTCGAAGAAACTGAACATGAAAAATTTTTATCCTTTAATCCAAAAGACAAGTGAAGCGTTTCATAGATTTTATAGTTGTAAATACTCCGAATACGCTCAAAAAAATAAACACCATTTTTATAATCCAGAAACGGAAAGTCAGGAATTTGCTGCTTGAAATTATCAATCAAGATAGTCTTAATCTCACCACGTTTCATATCTCGACTTCCGTCAATTTTCTCTGTCTGTTTCTTTATTTTATCAAACCAATTCATTTGCTAATCTGTGTGCTGTGTGGTTTTTCAAAATGGCTTACAACACCTCGCTAAACCCTAGTCCTACTTGTCTATTGCGTATATATTCGCTTTGTCCACAGGGGTACGGGGTGTTGTGGAAACTAAATTAAGGATTTCGTCCATCCCATCAAGTGGGCATTGAATAATTATTTTTTGAAATAAAGAGCCCATCTCCAGGACAATGATTCTCGGCTACAGTCTAGAATCCAATTGAGGAAAAGACTATGAAATGCTGGTTTAGGAAATTATCACCAAAAAAACTGAAATACCAATGGCAAAGAAGCTAAACGACCCTAGCAAGGGAAATAAGAACCTTGAAACTCCAAAAAGAGGCCTAGGTATGCTGATCAACCCAGAAACTGAAACACAGCAAAAGAAAAAGCATCCAGCAGAGTATTCGACAATGAAGATGTCAAAATCTACTCCCTACGAATCCCAACTCCAATGTTCGACAAACTCAAATATGAAATTGGCAGGGAAACCAAACTATCCATGAGGAATTTGATTTTAAAGGCGATTGCGGAGCATTATGGGGTTTAGATTATTATTGCTACCGTTAAATGTTTAGTACCAATTTTTTTACTTCAACATTTGCTCTTCATTTCCAAGGAAGAAAGCGTTTCCTATCAATTCAATATTAAGACTGTCATTTTTTCGATTGTATCTCTGACCTATTATATAACCAACTTCATCTTTCCTATCAAACCCTTTCACCAAAATAGCATCAACTTTAATTCCGTCGCCCGTCAAATATCCATCATAAATAACTACACCGTATTGAGCTTCTTTATCAGTCTTAAGATATAACTCCCCTTTCTCAAGACCATCTTCTATACGTTCTGTTACGAATCGCTTCAAATGTCTTTCACCTTCTTTCTCTGTAATTACAATTGGGATTAAAGCTCCGGAAAAATCCCCCTGAATATTTTCAATTCCATAATCAAGGCCAAAGAACATTAAGTCAACAAGTTCTTCCTCAGCTTTTTCAAATTCTTTCATTTTAGGAGTTTGCTTTATACAACCAAATGTAGCCAAAACACTCATTAGGAAAACAAATCTATTCCTCATTTCATTCTCGAACAATAATTGAATAACCCCCAATTTGTCCTCAGTGGAATGGTCAGCGAGAAACCAAATTAAGAATCTCGTCGATCCCATTAACTTGACTTTGAAAATATTTTTAAAAACTACACCGGTGTTCTGCAAGCGATTGTTGAGATTGAATATTTCGTCACCCAAGTCAAGTATTAATGTGTGCGTTATTTGGTCGAATTTTTCTAAAACATTCCTAGATCTAGCACCTTCGGATTTGCCTTTTCACAGCAGACAGTTATTAGGATAGACTGTGAGTGGAAAATAGTCTTTTCATTGTTTATAGTTTGGTTTGACTCGAATAAATGCCATCTCATCATTTAGGTTAATGTAGGAATACAAAATCCCTTCCTTGAAAAAGGATTGATAATAGGAGTAATCATATTCCACCATTTCCTCATGCAATTGATTCAGATCAGAGTCAAAAATTGTCAGAACTGTTTTCATAGCAACAGAGTCTCCAATCATTCGATCCTTGTCATAACTGAATCTCCAAAATTTTTCATTCTGCTCATCATAGAGGAATTTGCCAAACTGTACTTCTTTAGAGTGCTCATTGAAACTGGCTTCTCGATCTTCATTGCGGTTAGATTCTTTTGTCGAATTTCCTTTTTTTGCATCTGCTGTGAGTTGAGAATGAAAAACCTTATGAATTAAAGTGTCATTTTCCATGTCAAAGACAAATGCTTCATTATAAGCACTTGTGGATACAATTAGATTGTTTTTTGTTTTTGCGATATAAGATGATTCTCCTTTTTCAAAGCCATATTGGTTTTGTATAATAAACTGTTTGAGGCTACTGAGTTCAGGAATTGGGATTTTAAGGATCGTGGAATTAACTAAATCAACCAATGCAAGACCTTTGGTTTCTCCCACCTTCTTACCAGCGTCTTCCTTATAGATTGCATAAAGATGAGATCCATCATCACTAAAGATGGGGTGGTATTCGAAACGTTCTCCTTCCTCCATCTCATCCCCTTTGAAATAATTTGGGCCGATTTTGATAGTTTTCATTTCAGTCCTCAGAGAGTCAAAAATTCTATACTCATTCCAACCTTCTACCACCAACTCATTCTGTTGAGTTACAAAAACCCCAAAAACTACTGGACCAATGCCTTTTGGGCCTTCTTTTGCCATTGGTTCTATTTTGATCAACTCCTGCTTATCCAAGTCAATGATTTCCAGGTTTGGGGCAAATGAATTTAAGTTGTATAAAAATTTCTTGTCAGGAGATACATTCGAGGTGGCCAAATAGATCTCCATAAAGTAAAACCTGTCCTTGAAATCTATTTGCACCGTGTCGATTTCAACAGAAAAATTGAAAGGCTGGGCCCCTCCCATTATTTTTCTTTTTCACCGTCACATGAGGCAAGGATAAAAAGTGCGATGATTGTAAATAATGTTCTCATGGATCTAAAAATTAATTGTGAGATAGGCAGGGAAACCAAATTATCCATGAGGGATATGATTTTGAAGGGGATTGCGGAGTATTATGGAATTTAGAAAAATAAATATCATGTTTATAAAAGCTATCAAAAGGTTAGCGATCTTCTTGCTAGATTCGGTAAAATTTCAATTTAGACAAAAGCTTAGCTTTCATATTCTATATAGAATGTATTAGAATTTCAAATAAATGAATTTCTATAGGCCATATTCTTTCTTGACTTTTTCGATAGTTGCATCATCGGCTAAATCACCACCTGATTGAGAACCAAAAATTTGATAACCATATTTCTTCATATAAACTCGATCAATAAGCATTTTTAATGGTGTTTTCGGTAATTCTCCATTAATTACACCTTCATGAACAACTGGTAAATACTTTTCTTGATGTCCAAGATCCGAATGTTGAATTACTGCCCACATTACGTGTTGATATTCACCACCAACTAAAGAATTGCCAATGTACTTTTTATGTAAAGAATAAAGAGAATCGATTATCTGAATATTTTCTTCATCAATAAGTTGTTGTTTCCCCATATCTGACATTCGAAATTCCTGATCTTTTTCATTCAAGTGCGCCATTAACGCAACGAGGACAGTATCAAGGTTATTTTCTAGAGCATACTCAGATGGGTTAAGTCTTATTTCATGCTTATTTTCCACAACTTCAGCAAATTTCCCTATTAATGAATCATACTCAGAGTCAGATAGATAACCGACTACACTTCTAGAAGATTGATAAATTAAAGGAAATAATTCAGCAGTACTTTCTAAATCCTCTTGCTGAGCGAGATACCATTGATCCACAACCTTTTGCCTAGGTTCTTTTAATTTAATAAAAGCAGTTGCGATGTTAAGGTGATCACCATATTTCAAATACCCACTATCCTTAGAAATTTGTTCATATATACTACGTAGTAGGAATGTCCATTTCCTGTAGTCTTCATCAGAAACTTCAGCTTTCTGCTTGGGTATGTAACCAATCTCAGTTGTAACTTCTCTTGTATTCTGAGCATTACATGCACTCAACAATACAAATGTTAAAAAGTAAAGAGGTATTTCATTTGATCTAAGGTTAATTCTAACAACAATGTAAACTATAAGCGATCACTCAATTTTTATTAACACAGTTTTCAAAAGGATTTATGAAATACTGTTTATCAAATTAAGAATTTCGTCAATCTCATCAAGAGGGATCTGAATATTTATTTTTTGATATAAAAACCTGGTGGCAGGGACAAACCATATTCGATTATGCTCCAGAATCCAACGGAGCAAAAGACTATGAAATGCTGGTTGGGAAAAACATTACCAAACTAAACTGAAATCAAAATGGCAAAGAAGTTAAACGACCCAAGAAAAGGGAATATAAACCTTGGAACTTTAAAAAAAGGCTTAGGATTGCTGCTCAGCTTTTGGGCGTTTGGCGAAAAAGCGGATTTCGAAGCACTAAATAGTCTGCCACCATTGAACTTGATACGAAGCACAAAGCTTCATTTATCCACTGAACTCCCAATATCTTGTAGGTGCTGTTATAGGGCATTTTTTTTTTTATCTGATTACTATCCAATCCGCATGTGTTGTCAGCTGTTTTGGCCTTGAAGGCTCTTCCAATTCAGGATAGTCTCCTATTTCTGTGTGTTCATTGGTCTTAAAAACAAAATCCCAATTGTTCGTTGTATCCTGATAAAACTCACCACCACTCATTAAATCTTGGTTTACTGTCAGGTCCGGATATTTTTCAAGAAGGTCTTCAACTGTTGAGTTTGGATTAAGTCCATTTGTTGTCAGTAAATTTTTATTTGCCGCAATTATCAAAAGCAAAGTGTCGGTTCCAAGTCTAGGGATTAGTCCAAACAATAATTCGTCTCCCAAGTAATATAGATTCGCTGAACTTCCACCACCAAATCCAAAATTTGTCGCTTGGTCTGTTTTCTTTTTCAGTCCAGTAAGCTGTTTTTCTGCTTCGGTAATAGTCATACCTATTTTAATTTCACCTAATTGTCCTTTACGGATTATGAAATTGTGAAAGTTGAAGTAAACAGATTGTTCAGATTCCTTCTCTATTTTCGAAACCGTTACACCTTCATAATTTTCTGTCTTTGTTGTCGAATTGCAGCCAAACAATAAAAGTCCAACTAAAAATATCAACATATTTTTCATTGTTGTGTCGCCCTAAAATTGGCTATAGAGTGTTCGCATATGGCAAGTAAGGCAATTAAAAAACCGTTAGTTCACTTCTCACCAAAGCGTTGTTTTGATTTTGAAATTAATACTTTTTTAAATGAAAACGACGCTTTGGGCGCCGATTGTCAAAGTCAATGACTTTTCCTAAAACCTAAATTAAGCCTTATTTGAAATATACAGTGTTGACAAAAGTGCTATGATCTATTTTTTGAAAGTTTAGGTTAACTTAAATGATTCCTCATTCAAATTTCTGTCTACAGTTTTATAGTGCCTGAATTTACCATCCACCTTTAAATTAATTTTATCAAAGGCTCTCCAGAACGTTCTCTTTTCTACCTCAAATTTTTCGAGTTCATTTAATGAAACTTTTACTTTCAGAGTTTTACCAATTGGATTTGTCAAGTCCAGAATCAAATAATTTTCTGTCTTGGTTAAATTGAAAAGATATGTTGGCTTGACATCTAATAAAAGATACCTTAGAAAAACAGCAATCCAAATACCACAAAGAGCACCAAAATTAACATCATTAATAGCTACAGCAAAAACCCATTTTAAGAGTAACGAAATAAAAGTTAACACTAAAGGTGCTAAAATGTAATTCTTCGCTATTCCCAAAAGCGTTTTATTCTTTCTTGAGTTAATAAAGTCATTAGGTTTCATCATTAATGGATTAGTGCCAACGGCCCTGGCTATGAGCAGTAGCGTCCCGCAGGGCGCTATTGCTTATAGGTTTTGCTGGGCGCTGGCTTTATTTTTATTTTCAGTCGGTACATCAAATCAGCTACATACTTTTTATGCGGTTTCTTGTCGTCAACCGAGTCATAATATTCTTGAAATAGTCTTTCTCCATCTTGTCTGTCAATGTTGAGTTGAACAATTGCAGCGTCAAGTTTTGCTCTTGGTGTAAGGAAGAACTCGTATGATTTGTCTTGCAAGTTTTTGACGATTTTGTCTCTCGTGTCAAAAAGGTCAAACCAAGTCTGTCCTTGTGAGTTTAGCCCGTCAATTATTTCTTGTGCAGTTTGCTCGTAATTGTCGTCAAGTGTCCACCATTTATCTTGTCCTTTTGTCAAATGTTCAAGTCTTTTCCTGATGGCACAGTCATACTCCTGTACAAATGTCCTTGTCTTATTGCCTTTTAATTCGTCAAGCTCGTCAACGTACACGCCAAGGTTAACGGTAAACTTTCCATAATAGCTCTCACGAATTCCTGGAACTACGTAGTTGTCCCCAATTGGAAATTGTCCCATTTGGAAGTTGACGGCTTGAATTAGTCCGGTGTCAACAGTCTTGTTGTGTGTCCGTCCCTTTTTCTTGAAGCCATTTGGCTTTAAGTCTTGGTGGACTAATTTCTGTATCTCGTCCAGAGTAGCTTTATAGGCGTTCTTGCCTTTCATTTTCAGCTTGCGCCCAACAATTGTGGTTACAGCATTACCACTACCCTATTGCGTCTATATCGCAATTGTCCACAGGGTTCCGGGTGCTGCTGTGACCAAATTAAGAATTTCGTCGATGCAGTCAAGCGGGCTTTGAAAATTTATTTTTTGAAATAAAAAGTCTGACTTCAGAATCAAAGAATCTTCTCCTATTCTTCAGAATCCAACAGAGCAAAAGACTATGAAATTCTAGTCGAAGAAATTATCACCAAACTAAACTGAAATACCAATGGCAAAGAAGCTAAACGACCCTAGCAAGGGAAATAAGAATCTTGGAACTCCAAAAAGAGGCCTAGGTATGCTGATCAACTCAGAACCTAAATCACAGCAAAAACAAAAAGCATCCAGCTAAGAGTTTGATACCGAAGATGTAAAAATCTACTCTCTACGAATCCCTACCCCCATGATTGACAAACTCAAATATGAAATAGGCCGAGAAACGAAATTATCTATGCGGGATATGATTTTGAAGGCAGTTGCGGATCATTTTAGTATTTAGGGAGAGAAACAGACTCCTGACGGCATTTACCCCAAATCTTAATGATTTGAAGAAAAGTGGTGAATTAAAAATTAACACAATACTAAGGACCACATCAAGTATAAATACAACTTAGAACGAATAGGAAATCCCCAGGTTTGTAAGAGTATAATAATGATCCAAATCAATTCCAAGGTCCAAAACAATCGGACTATTATTTATTCTATAGTTAATATTTGTACTAAACAAAACTCTAATTTGATCAATGTATTCATATTGCCTTTCACCCGTTTCAGGATTATAAAGCCAAGAGTCTGGCTTTGAAATTCCGAATCCTTTCATTCCTAGTACTATACCAAAATCTTTGTGTGAAAAAATTGAAATTTTCTTTTCTAAACCAGCACCACCCCAAATTGGATTTTGATACCATTCTGATTTTGAAATCCCCCTTCTCCAATCATCCAATCTGTCCCTAGAATTACTTTACCATCAATTCCAAGTTTATTAAATAATGGGAAGCTATAAGTCCCATAGATTCCAGATCCCACATTGGATTGATTAACAAAATTATTATGAACATTGAAGTATCTGATTCCAATCTGAAACCTATGTTTTTTTGGAATTTCAAGAGTATCAGATGCAAAACAATAGTTGGAAAAAAATCCCAAAAGTAGGAATAGGATTAAAAGTGGTTTTTTCATTTTATGGAATTTATTTTTTAAAACTAAAATCTAATCAATCTTGACCAAAGAGTAAAATTCAAAAGTGTCATAAAAATTAGTTAAGTACTCAATTACATTTCCTAATCTAATGTTTTTTAAAGCACTACTTGGACTGAAAATTATCAATTAATTTATTAATATTTACACCAAGGTTGAGAAAAAATAGTTTAAAATCCAATTTATCTTGCTACTAGAAAATCTGATTAACCTACCATACCATTACTTGGATTAATTGTAAGAGACCGAGTTGTTCTATAAATTTCTCCTGTGAACAAATTAAATTAAGCTTTCAGTTAGTAATGAATTAACAAAGCGTTGTATTCCCGCTTTTCTTTCTATTTTTAGAAAAATTAACAACTAAGAGACTTTGTGGATTTATCTATCTTCTAAACTGTAAGCTTCCCTAAAGTCGGCCATTTGAAAGTTGAATTGAAATTATCAACTTTAAATGGTTATTATGAAAAAATCGAGATTCACAGAAACGCAGATCGTCAAAGCGATCAAAGCTCATGAGGCCGGCAGAAAAGTAGAAGAAATCTGTCGTGAAATGGAAGTTACACCTGCCACTTTTTATAAATGGAAGCAGCGTTATGGCGGAATGGAAGCCAGTGAGGTCAAAAAGCTGAAAGAACTTCAGGAAGAGAATTCCCGCCTAAAGCGGATGTTTGCCGATCTGAGTCTGTGCATGAGGCTCTCAAGGATGCGGTGGCAAAAAGCTCTGACGCCTGACGAAAAGGCATGCTGGTTCAGTTCATGGTCGAACATGGAGTGAGCCAACGTCAGGCGTGTAAAACGCTTAGTGTGCCCCGAAGTACTTTCCAGTATCACCCCAAACCAAAAAACGATATGCCCGTGATCCAGGCGCTGGAAGAACTGGTAGCCAAACACCCTGCCATTGGCTTTTGGCAGTCCCATTACCGGCTTCGCAGAAAAGGCCATCTATGGAACCATAAAAAGGTCTACCGGATCTATTCTGCCATGCGGACTGAACATCAGACGCAGACACAAGAAGCGGCTACCGCAAGGATTAAACAGGCCCTATACAGGCCGGAATCGATCAACTGCGTCTGGTCTATCGACTTTATGAGCGATAGCCTTTGGAGCGGCAGGCACTTTCGGGTCTTTAACATTCTGGATGACTATAACCGGGAAATGCTGGCTATGGAAGTGGATTTTTCACTTCCTCGCACAACGGGTAATCCGAGTGTTGGAGTTTGTTGAGCTGGTCCGGGCCTCCCCAAAATGATCCGCGTGGACAATGGACCGGAGTTTATCTCCCGTCTGTTGGATCACTGGTGTAGGGAGAAGAACATTGAGCTGGTCTTTATCCAGCCGGGCAAGCCGATGCAAAACGGCTATGTGGAACGCTGTAACGGATCGTCAGAAAAGAACTGCTTAGCTCCAATGTATTTAATTCTCTGGATGAGGTCAGGGAAAGCGATGGAATGGATGGAAGATTATAACCGGGAAAGGCCCCATGAGGCACTTGGATATCGGACTCCCGTTGACTTATTGAAAGAACTAAAATGAACATATCTTTTGCTTTTCAAACCGTTAAGCAGCGCAAAAGTGAATGCGGAAAGCGGCTCAAGACCGGTTGGCCCAAGCCAACCGCTCGCCTTGGTCTTGAACCACTTGGAGTATTCACTTACCTTCGCTTATCGGGTGAAAAGTAAACTTTTGACTGGCCCAATTTTCGGGGGAGCTTACAAACGATTATTCTAAAACAGTAATAAGAAAAAAGTGGATTTGGAGCTAATACGGCAATCATACTTACTTTTCAATATACGGACATATGACTAATAACTATTTGCGCACAGGGGCATTAAGTGTGATAGAAACTAAATTAAGGATTTCGTCCATCTCATATAGTAGGCATTGAATAATTATTTTTTGATTTAAAAACCTGGTGTCAGAGACTAAGCGTCTTCGACTTTGCACCTGAATCCAATGGAGCAAACGACTATGAAATACATGTCGAGGAAATTATCACCAAACTAAACTGAAATACCAATGGCAAAGAAGCTAAACGACCCTAGCAAGGGAAATAAGAATCTTGGAACTCCAAAAAGAGGCCCAGGTATGCTAATCAACTCAGAACCAGAAACACAGCAAAAAGAAAAAGCATCCAGCAGAGTATTCGACAATGAAGATGTCAAAATCTACTCCCTACGAATCCCAACTCCAATGTTCGACAAACTCAAATATGAGATTGGCAGGGAAATTAAACTATCCATGAGGGATATGATATTAAAGGCGGTTGCTGAGTATTATGGGGTTTAGCAAATGTTTCATCTTACCTATTTCTGCGGACAAAAAGTGCTTCCCACGCGACGAAAACCTAGTTGTTTTGCGCAGTTATTTTTATTTCTTTTTCGTTTGGTAGTGAAATCAACGGACTAAAGTCGACTTTCCAAATGTCCAATTCGAATAAGTTTCCTTCATTGTCTGCTGTTAACTCGAAGTCAACCTTGATTCCGTCTTTGTCCTTAAAGTTTCCAGCAATTATTTGCTTTGTTCTTGATTGGTCACCTTTCAAGTCGAATGAAATTGATCCCATTCTTCCATCTTTCATTGATATTACCATTTCTGGTATTACAACATGATGGTTTGACCGTTTCAAGAGTATTGAAACGAACTGTCTTTCTTTATCCGTGATCTCTCTCATTTTTAAATGCGCACAACGTTTTGCAGCTTGCCGAAGGCGGGGCTTTCGAAGCACCATCTGTCAAGCTACTATTAATGATTATTCGGAGCCAAAAAGTTTCTGTAACCACGTCCGCCCCGCTTTTGGCAAGGTGCTGTTGCACTAAACCTGCAGTAGTTTCAGGAACAGCAAGAAGCGGTAACTTTTTAGATCATTCATTAACTCTTATTAATCATGAAAAAAACCATCCTCCGGGCTGCCTGTTCAGATAGCTGGATTTGCTGAACTATTAGCCAAGTTTGAGCAGAAAGTTGTCGTCGCCAGGAAAAAGTAAAAGTACCCTCTCCAACTACGCCAGACATCTGGCAAAACTGGCCATCCGCTTCAACGAACTGCCCACAGAAGTGGACCCTGACCGGATCCAACGATTACCTGCATTTGGTCAAGCGGAGCCACAGCACCCCTTCTGAAGCTTATTTCAAGTTTACAGTTTATGCCCTGAGGTTTGCCTACCGGATCGAAGGGATGAAGGATAAGCGAATCGAGCTTCCCTACCATTAAGCGGAGTAAAAGACTTCCCATTGTACTGAGTAAGGAAGAAGTCCGCAGACTTCTTAAAGCTCCCAAACTGCTCAAGCACCGCGTTCTGATAGCCCTGCTTTACGGCTGTGGACTCCGCTGCTTTGAGGTCAGGAACCTGAAAGATTGCCGATCGGATTTTGACAGAAAGATACTGCATGTGAAGGATGGCAAAGGAAAGAAAGACCGCTATGTTCCGCTAGCAGATATTCTGATCCGCGGGATTAAGACTACCTGGAGGCCGAACAGCCCATTGAGTGGCTGTTCAATAGTAAAGAACAGATCATAGGTCGTGCAGGTGGAGACTTTGACGGACGTTACTCCCAGCGAGGGGTGCAATGGGCGGTGAATGAAGCCAAAAAGAAAGCGGGTATCCTTAAGCCGATGAACGTCCACACGTTTGCGGCACACGTATGCCACCCACCTGCTGGAAGAGGGTCTGGACATTCTGACCATTAAAGATCTGCTGGGGCATGAATGCATCGACACCACGATGATCTACCTGCATGTCGCCCAGACAGAAAAATACCGTACCTTTAGTCCGCTCGACAGGCTAATACCTGTCCAGAAAGTGAAAGCACGCTTTGAAGTGGCCCATGTGCTCAAGCAACACTGGGCGGGGTGGAAAAGCACCCACATATCAATAGCTGAGAAGTTGCGGACCTTATTATCGGCGCTGAAACGCTGCCGTACTGCTGATCTGGGTGGACATGTGGATGCCTGTACAGACTGTGGCTCGATACGTATCAGTTATAACAGTTGTCGAAACAGACATTGCCCCAGTGCCAGGGCAAAAACAGGGAGGATTGGATCGCCAAGCGCGAAGCCGAGTTGCTTCCAGTACCCTATTTTCATGTGGTATTCACTTTGCCGGACACATTAAATCAACTGGCATTACACCAACCCAAAGCTGTCTATGACAGCCTGTTTGAAAGCGTCTTGGCAGACGGTAGCATGTTTTGCCAAAGACCCCAAGCATCTGGGCGCAAAGCTGGAATGATCGCCATTCTCCATACTTGGGGACAGACGATATCCTTCATCCCCATCTGCATTGCATCGTACCGGGAGGTGGATTGACAAAATACCAAAAGTGGAAAACAGCCAAAAGCAAAGGCAAGTACCTCTTTCGGTGATGGCTATGAGCAAAGTATTCAGAGCCAAGTATGTAAAAGCTCTAAAATCCAGAATCAATCCCGATAAGAGACGATCAATGCTTTGTTCCAAAAAGAATGGGTGGTATATGCCAAACGGCCGTTCGGACATCCCAAGGCAGTGCTGGAATATCTAGGTAGATACACCCACAAGGTCGCCATCTCCAACCATCGTATACTGGACATTGACCAAAAGCGCACTTCATTCAGTTACAAGGATTATCGTCAAGGCGCTCAGAAGCTGGAAATGACTCTGGATAATCTGGAGTTTATCAAGCCATGCATATTTTACCCAAAGGGCTGAAGCGTTCGGATCCGCCACTTCCGGGATATTGGGAAGTTCATCCAAGCTGATCACGATACCACTCATTCATCAGGAACTTGGAATTCCGATTCAGAAAAAGAGCCCCGCATTCCAGAGCCCTATAAACCACGATACTGCTCCTGCTGCCAGAAGAAACCATGGTGAGCATACAACGCCTGCCCAAGCGTGGCCCTCCGAAAGCCATCTTTCTGCTGTCACAATCAATTTAGTTCCTGATTTTACTCTGGCTGCCTGCCCGCTGCAGGAGGGGCGAAGCTATGCCCATGCAATAAAAGCCCTTCCAAAAAGGGAATGGAAAGGCTAAAAACAAAAGACTTTTCTTTAAATCGATTCCAAATCTTCTGACTGGTATTACTTTTAAACTAATTGGACACCTCGTTTTCTTCAAAAAATCTCACGACTCGTCCCCATAAGAACCTCACCGGTTCTCCCGATACGCTGGGCTATCGGGACAGGCTGTGCAACATCGGTTTACCTCCGGTGAAAAGGTGATTTTATGACTCGGTGAATGCTTTGCATTTCATCGTTCGTGCTACGCACGCGACGAAAACCTAGTTGTTAGGCACAGTAGTTTCTTCTCCATATAGTTCTGGATATTTTGTCTTTGAAATACAACAAACACTTTTCTCCAATGATTTGTCGATGATATTTTGCCAACCTAAATTGTCAAATTGCTTTTCTAACTCGATGCAAACTTTCAGGTCGTCCTCGGTTACTTCATAACGGTTTTCGTCTCGTGTCCCTGAAATAGTTATTTGAATTGAATTGTCATTAACCCAAACAAACGTTTTGTGTCCAAAAATTATTGAATGTCCAGGCTGTACTAAGTCTGTGAATTGTTTTATTTCATTTTTAAATTTATTGTATTCGTCAGCTGGATAAGGTTGTCCGATTATAGGTCTTGGAAAGTCGTCAGGGATTGTGTTTAAAGTCAAACCAAGTTGTCCAATTTTATTTAGTAGGTCTTGTCTGTCAGTAAATGCAAATGCTACTTGAAATTCGTCACCATCATTTGCGTGTCCACCCCAAGCTCTTTTAAAATAAAAATATCGCAACTGTCTTAACCACTCTCTAATTGTCTGTTTAGAGTGTCGTTCAAATAGCCAATTGTCCGATAGTTTTTCTATTTGCATTGTGTCGTCTTTCTATTGTGCCTAACACCTCGCTAAACCCTAGTCCTACTTGTCTATTTCGTATATATTCGCTTTGTCCACAGGGGTACGGGGAGTTGTTGAAACCAAATTAAGAATTTCGTCGATCCCGAAAAGCAGGTATTAGATATTTTTTTTAATCAAAAGCTAGTTCACAGGCCCAAAGCTTTTGTGAGAATGCCTCGAATTCCAATTGAATGAAAGACTACCTTTTCGTAAAACCTTCAAATCCTAGCTGTTTTAAGCTGTCTTTTAAAAACCTTAAAGCTTCAACTGAATGAACTCTTCAAATCCTGTCAACAGGCTTAAAAAGTCTCGACAAATGATATTCGTACGATTCGTACACCTCGTACCTCTCGTACCGTACGAAAGTACGAGTTGATAATGTGGACTTAATCTGGAAAATTTATTCTGAGGCTCTTTTTTGATCAAAAAATAGATGAATTCGCTACTGAATTAAAAAATAAAACCCTAACTACCACTATTTCAGATAATTAGGATTTTTACTGGCAGAGAGGAAGGGATTCGAACCCCGATAACCCCTTTAGGGGTATACACGCTTTCCAGGCGTGCTCCTTCAACCACTCGGACACCTCTCTAGTTGAATTTGACTTGCTATTGCAAATCGGAGTGCAAAGAAAAAATTATTCCCCCGTTTTCCAAATCTAACTCTAAAATATCCTGAATTTCTCTAGGTGGTCATTTCTCCAGCGAGTGGAACCATCAATTGTTTCTTCACTTCATCAGCAGAAGAATACTGCCCTAACAAGAACATTAATTTTGTTACCGCCGCCTCTGTGGTAATATCTGCCCCGCTAATAACACCAACATTCAACAACTCTTTACTCGTCTCATACCTTCCCTGAATTACTCTACCTCCATTGCACTGAGAAACATTTAAAAGGATCAACCCTTTTTTAACAGCCCTGGACAAGGAATTCATAAACCAGGTTTCACTAGGAGAATTCCCAGAACCATAGGTTTCTAAAACCACCCCTCTTAAACCAGGGATATCAAAACAAGCATCCATGATTTGGGAAGTGATCCCCGGGAATAGTTTTAAAATCATGACTCTATTATCCAGAAGGTTTTTATATACCAACTCCTTATTAGGTTCATAAGGTCTAATAGAAGCCGTATTATAATCAATCACAATCCCAGCCTCCGCCAAGGAAGGATAATTCTCTGATTCAAATGCATCAAAGTGGACAGACTGTACCTTTTTAGAACGGTTTCCTCTCAATAAAACATGATTAAAAAATACACAAACCTCAGGTACTATAGGATTCCCATTGATTTTAGCGGTCGCAATTTCCAATGAAGTCATCAAATTCTCCCGGGCATCTGAACGCATCGCCGAAATCGGCAATTGTGCACCAGTAAAAATCACAGGTTTATTGAGCCCTTGAAGCATATAACTCATCATGGATGCAGAATAGGCCATCGTATCAGTCCCATGTAGCACGACAAACCCATCATAGCTATCATAATTCTCATAGATAATATAGGCCATATCGGTCCAATGCTTCATAGAAACATTAGATGAGTCAATAGGCTCAGGAAATGAAATTACCGTGATCGCAATATTCATATTGGAGAGAATAGGAATCTTTTCCAGAATCTTTCCAAAATTAAATGGCACTAAAGACCCTGAATCATCGTAAGCCATACCCAAAGTTCCACCAGTATATATAATCAACACTGATGATGTCTTACTGGTACGAAGGCCTGTATTTAGTCTTACTATTTTATAATTCATAGCTCAAACTCCCTGAATAGGTTCAATGCATTCTCTTTGGTTTTCTTGGCTACCTCCTCTTTAGAAATTGCCAAATAGTCTCCAATTTTCTCTGCTATTATAGGTAAATAAACTGGAGAATTCCTTTTACCTCTATGAGGAACTGGCGCTAGGTAAGGAGAATCAGTCTCTAAAACCAAATTCCCTAATTCTAACTGCGGAATTACTTGATCCAAACCTCCGTTTTTAAAAGTGGAAACTCCACCTATTCCCAAGAGAAATCCCAACTCAATAATCTCCTGTGCTTGTTGCAACGTACCTGTAAAACAATGGAAAACACCAGTCAAGCTACCATCTTGCTCTTGTCTAATGAGTTCGATCGTTTCATCCATGGATTCTCTACAATGGATCACTACTGGAAGTTTCTTTTTCTTAGCCCATCCTATCTGTATTTTCAACGCTTCTTTTTGTTGCTCGAAAAATGTCTTATCCCAGTATAAGTCCAATCCTATTTCCCCTACCGCAGCAAATGGGCGCTTTTCCAACCATTCTTCCATCACATAAAGTTGTGTCTGAAAATCCTCCTTCACATCACAAGGATGAAGCCCCATCATCGGAATACAAAGATCCGGGTATTTCTCTTCGCAGGCCAACATGGCATCAATGGTTTCAACATCAACATTGGGCATATATACACGCTCAATTCGGCTTCACGGATTTGATCCATCACCTCGTCTCGGTCAGAATCGAATTTGGAAGAGTAAATATGTGCGTGGGTTTCAATCAGGTTCATAAGTAATTTCTAGACTTCCAAGTGATTTTGGAAGGCCAAAAATAATAAAGAATAGTAAGGGAGGAGGCAAGCAGGTAATAAAAATCATAGATTGCCAGTACAAACCAAGAAAGTTTTCTGCCCGCTTTATTAGAAACCGCTATTAAAAACATGGATTGTAAAAGGATTTTTAACGCCCAAATCCCAAATCCAAGACTTACATTACTTGCTAAAATCCAAGCCATAGCAGGGAAAAAGAGCAAATGAAAACCTAAGGACACTTTCCATTTCCATGGCAAAGAAACAACTCCTTTGAGCCATCGCTTTCGTTGTCTTAACAAATCAGACCAGCTTCTTTCCGCTTTGGTCTTTAAAAGCATACCCGGACTGACTTGTTGATGTACCTGAAAGCCCAAACGGTTTATAGACCTGGAAATCTCTAAATCTTCGGTCCAAGAAAATTTAGTGTTTTCATAACCTCCAGACTCCAAATAAGCCTTCCGTGAAATCACCATATTGTTTCCCAACCCAGTGGTATGAGCTCCCATATCCGAGACGATTTTGGTGATCGCTAGAATATTCCACCAATCTATTTTTTGAAATTCTGCGAAAAGAGTGTGAGATTCTAATTCAGTTACACCATTCAATAGCCCTATATCTTCCGAAAAACTGTTTACCCCTTCTTTAACCCAGTCTTTACCCACCACACAATCTGCATCCGTAAAAAATAAAAAATCTCCTTTTGCCTCTTTAGCCATGATGGCTAAGGCATTTGCTTTTCCATTGATGGGAAATTTCCCCAGGTGCTGTCCCTTAATGGAAAAAACCTTACAATTAGTGGTTCTTTCCTTCCATTCTTCCAATATCACCAGCGTACCATCTTCACTTTGGTCATCTGCCATTAAAAACTCAAGTTGCTCGGAAGGATAGTCCAAATCCTGAAGTGAAGCCAATAAGTTAGGAAGGTCTTTTTCCTCATTTCTAGAAGTCACCAAAACAGACACTTTAGGAAAGTTACTTGGATTCGATTTGGAAAAATCAACCCAGAAAAATAATGCCCGAAAGATAAGCACTAAGTACTGGGCAAGCAGAATGCTTACTGCAAAAAACGCCAAATAGAAAATTATAGTGTTGCCGTTGTCCAACCTTTGTCTAGAAGTTTATCTAAGTAAGTTGGTAAAATTTTGGGTAAAACTGAACTGGTCTTTTGCTGATCATGAAATAGCACGATTGATCCAGGACCTGTATTTTCAATAGACTTTCTCAGGACCTCTTCGGCATCGAGTTTTAGATCATAATCTCCACTCAACATATTCCACATCACTATGGAATGCGTTTTAGAAATTTCCTTGGCTTCCGCTGAAGTCATCAGTCCATAAGGAGGGCGAAATAATTTTGTCTGAACTCCCAGTTGATCCTCTATTATTTGATTACAAGCCAGAAAGTCTTGGACGTATTTTTCCCTTTTGGTTTTCCAGCCATTCAGATGATGAAAGGTATGGTTAGCTAATTGGTGTCCTTGAGAAAGCACTTCTTTGGCTAAGGAACTGTGCTTCCGAACATTATCACCAACCATGAAAAAAGTAGCTTTCATAGCCCGTTTAGAAAGCTCCTGAAGGACAAAGTCCGTCACTCCTGGTACAGGACCATCATCAAATGTCAAAAAGACTTGGTTTCCTTCTGAATTCTTTGACCAAATTCTTTGTGGAAATAATCGCTGAATAACCAATGGAACGGTATGAAATACCATGATTAACGGAACCTAAGACTCAATAATGTCAAATCATCTCTTAATGGTACATCTTTAGAAAAATCATTCATTTCCTTAAAGAACTCTCTGTGAAAATCATCTGGATCTACACACAAGTGCTGTAAGACAAAATCTTCCAATTTATCTTCACCATACTCCTCCCCCTCTTCATTGGTAGCTTCAGTTACTCCATCTGTGTACAGGTGAATTGTAAAGTCCTTTAGATTCTCTTTTTCATCAATCTCCAAGAAAGGAAGCTCTTCAAAAGCCCCTAAAATGGTGGTTCCAGCATTTAATAATTCGATCTTCCCTGGAATATTCCCGCATAAGAGGGGGCATTATGCCCAGCATTTACGTACTGAAACTTATTGGTTTTGAAATTATAGTACCCAAGAAAAAAAGTTATGAAGCGCTCCCCTTTTGTATTTTCAAAAAGCGTAAAATTCAACTGGTTCACGATCATTTTCAAATCTGCGTCACTTCTTAATAACGTGCGAAGGGTTGCCTGAAAATTTGACATTAGAAGAGCCGCTGCAAAGCCTTTTCCTGAAACATCCGCAATACAGAAGAATACCTCATCTTTGGATCGCTGAATCAGATCATAGTAATCTCCCCTACCATGCTATGAGGAAAATAAGTCACCTTGGCTTTCAGTTTATCTGTAACAGGTAATTCCGCAGGAAACAACATTTGCTGAACCTGACTCGCAATGGCAATTTCCCTGTTCAATACTTCCTGTTGCAATTGTTTTCTTGCAAAACGTTTATTTTCAAGGGCTACTACCAAAATATTGGTCAAGGCTTGCGTAAAATCAAGATCTAAATCCTGAGATAGGTCTTTCCTTTTGAGGAATAAAATCGCAAGCATTTTATCCTTGTGGTAAACCGGCAAATATGTCTCCAAATCTTGAAACGAATACCCATCGGGGAGTTCTATCCTGAGTTGATCCGAATCTTTTTCAGAGATAATATCATCTAAAGGAATCAATTGAGGAACATTTGATTTAACTCCATGTGCAATGATTTTCTCAAAGGCCCCTTCTTTAGCAACATACAAAACCATTGCTTTAATGTTTAAATGCACCAAGCAAGTAAACTTGAAGATATTTGCTAAAACCACCTCAGACTGATTTTCATTGATCGCCTGGGTGATTTCGAGCAATGCTTTAAGCTCTAATTCTTTACGTTGATATTTTATTGTCTCTGTAGTCAATGCTAAATCGTATTATGGGCCATAAGACCTTTTTTGGTGGCAAGGAAAAATAATTTCTCTCCTTCTTCCAAAACATTCACAGTATAAAAACACTCTTCATCGGGAGCAGTCAAACATTTGATCAAACCTTGCTTGTATAAAGAGTCCAAGGCTGTCAATATTTCTTTAGTCCCTAATTCAAGTGTTTCTTTTAAGTAATCAAATGACTGCACGAAATACAGTTCATCCATTACATCAAATTCTTCCTCACTCATAACTTATTAAATAGCTAAATTAATCAGATCTTTTGGTTACCCGACCCTTCCAAATGTATTTCCCTCGAAACACTCCCATCACAACCAAAATAACATAAAAAGGATGGATGAAGGAAGTCCCAATCAAAGCGGTTAATTTGAAAGGTTTTCCCAAACTTCTTAAAATTCTTTCAAAGGCTACGATTTCTGCTAGGATTTTGAAGAGCCAAATTGAACAAAAACCCAAAAAACTGATCTTCCCCAAAAAAGCAGCACCAGACTTGAAAGCCAAATCACTTGAAAGAGGGCTGGAACAGCTGCCGCCAAGGAATGAAAAAGAGAAGTGTGACTTTTCCATTTTCCTGCCCATCTAACTTTTTGATGAATCAATGAATTCCAATTGGGCTCTGGAACTGTCTGAATAAGAGCTTCTTTAAAAGGGAGGTATTGTACGGCACTTTCACCAAACACACTTTTTATCTTTTTGAGTAAGAACTCATCATCTCCAGATGGATTATGCTCATTCCCTACATAGCCTTGTACTTGATGAAAGGCAGATTTCCTAAATGCCATATTTGCAGCACTGCATGTCAAGGCTTTTCCTTTTGCAAAGCTATAATTGGTCACCAGCAAATTGCTCACCCACTCCATTAATTGAAAACCAGAAAAAAAATCTGATTGGTTCTGGGGTAAAATGGGCCCAGTCACTAATTGAATCTGTGGGTTTTCAAAGGTAGCTAAGAGGACCTCAGGCCATGTTTCCTCCCATTTACAATCAGCATCAGTGGTAAGGATAATCTCTCCGCTAGCTAGCGATATGGCATGAATAATTGCTGCTTTTTTACCAATTCCCGAGCTTTGGATTACCCTCACTCGCTCAGAATTCAAAAATTGCTGCTCAAGTTTCAATAATGTTCCATCCTCGCTATGATCGTCTACCAAAATCACCTCTTTTAATGAAGGTAAACTCCTGTTAATCGAAGATATCAAGGAAGGTAGATTCCCTGCCTCATTCCTTAGAGCAACCACCAAAGTCGCAGGTAATAGCTGGTTAGGACATTTCACTTCACGGCTTCCCTTTGGCCAGGTCAAACTCATTCTCCAGAGCAGAAAGAGATAGAAGAGATTACAAATCAGGTAAAAACTTAGCATCTTTTGGGCTAACTTGCGAGGGTGAGTAAAGAAGTGAAAAATACGGCTAAGGAAAAAATCATTTTAGGCATAGATCCAGGGACTACGGTCATGGGTTATGGATTAATAAAAACAGAAGGCAAGAAATATGAACTGCTTCAATATGGAGTCATTCATTTGAAGAAATATGATTCTCATGAATTAAAGCTCAAGAAAATTTTTGAAAGAATCACTGGGATCATCGAAGAGTATTTACCGGATAGTGTTGCACTGGAAGCCCCATTTTATGGAGTTAATGTACAATCTATGTTGAAATTGGGCAGAGCTCAAGGAGTAGCCATGGCCGCAGCTTTGGCAAGGGAAATTCCAATCACGGAGTATTCTCCCAAAAAGTAAAGCAGTCTGTAACCGGAAATGGAAATGCCTCCAAGGAACAAGTAGCAGCCATGCTCCAGACACTTTTCAAATTAACAGAAATCCCGAAAATGCTTGATGCAACCGATGCTTTGGCAGTGGCTTTATGCCATCATTTTCACGAAGGAAGGACGCAAACCAGGGGACGAAGTCAAGGCTGGAAATCCTTTATAGAAGAAAACCCAAATCGAGTGAAAAAATAAAACCCGGCCTAAACCGGGTTTCAAAATTGATTATTAAAGGTCAATTCCTAAAGACAATTTGAGTAGTCTGTTTTTGACGTTGGTATCAAAATAATTTAAACTAGTCAATCCAAAATCATAGCTGGCCTGCACATTAAATCCTAAAGGCAGATTGACTCCTACACCTACTACGCCACCAACATCATATCCTCTAATCACATCCGTACTTGTAGAGGTATTACCTCCTAAGGAATATTTTCGGGAAGCTAAAATAGAAGCCTGAGGCCCAGCAAACACATTGACAATTGGTAGGAAATCAAATCGTACCAAGACCGGAACATCGATGTAATTTAATTTTTCATTGATCTCATCTCCTGATGAACTTTCTACACCTTCATATCCTCTTTGAGAATATTGGATACCCGGTTCCACTGCAAATATCCCTAAGTCAAATTTATAATACCCTCCAGCATGGAAGCCTAGCTTGGCATCATAGTTTGTATTTGAGAAGTTAGCGGAACTTAACCCCGCCCTTAATCCAAATTGAGCCTGAGCGGCACCAATAAACCCTAAGGTCAATATCAAAAACAAGACTTTTTTCATTTGATCAATTAAATAATGATTGGAAATTTTTCTATTTACTAAGGATTGTTTTCTACAAAAATTCGACCAAGGATGGTGAGTTCAAAAATTTATAGACTTCTTCCTTCTATTAATTAAAAGAAATCAAAGCCCAGAGAAAGCTTCAACCCTTTATTTCTTCTATTTGGATAATTTTCTCCTAGATCATTTCTCGCAATATCAAAGCTGGCTTGAACATTCAATCCATAAGGCAAATGAATCCCTATACCTCCTACTCCACCAAACTCAGTCTTTGGAAATGCATCCATATTCGTATCTACCACTCCTTCCAACTCATATTTTCTAGACATCAACCAAGACATTTGAGGTCCTACGAATAAATGAATATCCGGAAAAAAGTTGATCCTGATTAATAAAGGAGCATCTACATAATTGAATCGCTCGTAGATAATTTTACCTGTATTTCTATCATTCCCGCGAAAGCCTTTTTGGGAAAATTGAACTCCTGGCTCAATTGCAAAAAAACCTAATTCAAGCCGGTAATACACCCCTCCATGTGCTCCCAACCTGGCATTGACATTTGAGTTGGTAATATTACTGGAGCTTAACCCTGCTCTAATCCCTGCTTGTCCATGTACTAAACTTATTAGACCAAGCGATAATAGGAGTAGAAAAAGAACCCCTATAAGTTGTTGATTAACTATATTTTGAACAAAATTTTTGATGGAGAAGAGAGTATTTTCAAATGTTTTCCAAAGAAAAATCGCTCATCTAATCTAGATTTTTTAATTTACTTCCTAAAACTAGCAGAAGCTTTTCATTATAAAATCAATCAATTAGACTTTTTCTACCGAATACATGGAAAAGATTCTTGGCATTTTTGACAAATTCCCATTTTTGAGCGACAGCGCAAAGACAGGTTTTTTGAGCAATCTCGAAGAGGTAGAGTTCAACAAGGGAGATTTACTGGCCAAAGAAGGTGAAGTGAGCCAATATTTGTATTACTTTTCTGAAGGAGCTGCTAGAAGTTATTATAGTAGAAACAATAGGGACATTACTGTTTCTTTCACCTTGGATGGCGAATTTGTTACAGCCATGCATTCCTTTATCACAAGGAAGCCATCCTATGAAAACATCGAGACCTTAGAAAAAGTAAGGCTTATCGAATTTCACATGATACACTTGAGAACATGTTTGTGAATTATCCTGAAACAGAGCGTGCCTATCGATTGATTTTAGAGGAATATTACATCGTTCTAGAGGAGCAGCAAATATTCTCCAAATTCAAGACCGCAAGAGAGCGATATTTAGAACTAATGGAGTATAGACCCAAGGTAATTCAGAAAGCCTCAGTAGGACATATAGCTTCCTATTTGGACATGAGTATTGAAACTTTGAGTAGAATCAGAAGTAAAATTTAATTAATTGATTTTTGTCAATAGTATTTTTTGCATAGCATGGCAATCTTTGAAGAAGTAACTTTATCTCAACCCAAATGCCATGAAAAATTTTCTTCCGTTTTTCGTTCTTTTTTGATCCTGGCCTCTTGTAGTAGCCGATCCAATGAGCAGACCTTTGACTCTTCCAAATTACCAAGAGCCTCAGAAGCACAAGTGGAAAAATTGGTGGAAGATTTCATTATGGTGGAAGATGGAGGGACCATTTCTATTGAACCGCTTTTTTACGATCTGAAAACGCAGCTGATTTTAGATAATAAAAAGAACATCAAAATCATTGGAGCAGGAATGGATCAATCCGTTCTTTCTTTCAGGAATTTGAAAACTGGAGGAGAAGGAGTCAAGATTGTAGGAGAGAATATCCTGATGGAAAACTTTAGCGTCGAGGATGCTCCGGGAGATGGCATTAAATCTCAGCACACCGATGGAATTACCTTTCGGAAATTGAATGTTACTTGGACGAATGGAGATAAATCCAAAAATGGAACGTATGCCATTTATCCGGTACAATGTAAAAATGTGGTAATCGATGGATGTATTGCCTCACATTCCAAAGATGCGGGTATTTATGTAGGGCAATCTGAAAATATCATTGTCAAAAATTCACTTGCCTTTGGGAACGTAGCAGGTATAGAAATTGAAAATTGTGACAATGCAGAGGTATTTGACAATGTAGCTAGAGACAATGCCGGTGGCATATTGGTTTTCAATCTTCCTGGACTACCTAAATCTGACGGAAGGGGAACCAAAATCTACAATAATGAAGTAATTGACAATAATCACGAAAACTTTGCAACTCCACTGGGAGATGGTCCAAATGGAAATACAGTCACCATGATCCCACCGGGGTCGGGCATTATCTTATTGGCCGCCAAAGAAGTAGAAATTTTCAACAATAAAATCCATAGGAATAAAACCACTGGTTTGGCTATTGCAAGCTATCAGATTACTGGTTTCCCTGCAGAAGCCCCCAATTGGTCTCCTTATTCCCATGACATTTATGTGCATGACAATAGCTATGAACGCACGCTTAAAATCCCTGATTTAACTCGAGAATTAGGGCAATTGATTTCGGTGTATAATGCCCATGGCAAAGCAAAGACCCAGGATATCGTATACGATGGAATCTGGGACAAAGAAATCAGCGATAAAATAGAAACCAACCCCATGCGAATTTGCCTGCAGGAAAAGGGAATGGATAAACTCCATTTTACCATGTTTTATTTGATGGATGGAGAAGACAACATCGAATCTTTTAAAGATTACAACCCATTCCAAGGATGTAATGTGAATGTATCTACTGACGTATCCAACTTGGCTTCTCTTTAATCATGCTGAAAATTACTTCAAGAATCCTCGGATTGGCAGGTATTTGCCTGTTTATCTCTTGCAAAGAGTCTACCCAAGAACCTGAACAACCTTCAAAAGAACCCTCCAAGAAGAGCTGGCAGATGGGGAATATCCGTATCGCAGATTGTCTACCTATGGTTTTTTTGAAGGAGAAATGAAAAAGCTCCAAGCATCCTCTTCTATTTTACCCTATGAACCAGCATCCTCCCTTTTCACAGATTATGCCCTTAAAAGCAGATTTATTTCAATTCCTGCCTCTGAAAAAGTAAAGATTCATGAAGGGAACTTTCTGTTTCCTATCGGTACGATCCTAATCAAAAACTTTTACTACCCTGCTGATTTCAATAGACCAGAAGAGAATTTAAAAATCATTGAAACAAGACTATTGATTCATTCAGAAAAGGGCTGGGAAGCATTTCCTTATATCTGGAATGAGGAACAGACGGATGCAGTCCTAAAAGTTGTAGGAGGAGAACAAAATGTTAAATTCATTCAAAAGAATGGAGAAGAGCAAGTGATCAATTATTTAATTCCGAATAAAAACCAGTGTAAGACCTGTCATAACAGTTCGGAGGAACTAGCTCCAATTGGAGTAAAAATCAAACATTTGAACCATGAGGTAAGCATTGGGCAAAAAATTCAAAATCAATTAACTTATTGGAAGGAAAAGGGAATCCTTGAAGGGTTTGAAGGCCCTAATGAACATCCTTCTTTGGTGAATTACGCCGATGAGTCACAAGCTTTATCGGATCGAGCCATGGCCTACTTGGACATCAATTGCTCCCATTGTCATCAATCTGAAGGTCCTGCCAGCACTTCTGGGCTTTTTTACATTTTGATCAACAAGACCCCATGAAACTTGGGGTAATGAAAACCCCGGTCGCCGCAGGAAATGGAGCAGGAGCTTTTGATTATGACATAGTCCCAGGAAAGGCTGATGAATCAATCATTACCTACCGTATGAATTCCACAGAAGTGGGTATTGCCATGCCTGAATTGGGCAGGACTACCATCCATCAAGAGGGGGTCGCATTGATCCGGGATTGGATAAATTCTATGGACAAATAGAAACGGAAGCTTTTTAAAACCACATCTGTCAGCGTGAGTCTTAAAAATTCTATGAACATACAAAAAAGGAAATGACAGAAATTTGTCTTAAAAAAGGGATTGCAGTCACCCTGAGCGGAGTCGAAGGGTCCTCGACTCCGCTCGGATTGACCTGTATATCGTTCTATAAAATCCATCTGTAATTGGTAGCAGAGTCGAAGGTTTCATTATGAAAACGTACCACATTTGGACTCCGCTCAGTGTGACAAAATTATTGATAAGACAGCCTTTAGAATGTATACCCAAGAGAAATCTTGAATCCACGATTATACACATCCGCATCACTATTTTTAAAGATCGGAGTCATTCCATAATCATAGGACCCCTGCACATTAAAGCCTTTAGGAAGATTATAACCTACACCAAAGACCAGTCCCAAATCAGTTTCTTTGGTGTTATCCCCTTCAAAGGAAATAGTAGAACCAAAGAAATCACCTTCATATTTTGAGTTGGCAAGAAATGAAATCTGTGGACCGGCAAAAACATTGAATCCTTCAGATGGATAAAGCCTAAACAATACCGGTACATCCACATAATTAAAGATGGCACGGCTATCCACTGCATCATTATTTTGGGTTCCTTTTACGGAATAATAGATTCCTGGCTCAATAGCAAAACGATCGGTAGCAAACATCATCGTATAAATACCAGCATGAAATCCTACTCGGTTGGTATAGTCATTTTCTTCTACATCAGAACCCCCAAAATTGAATAGATTGGCACCTCCTCTAATACCGAAACCTCCCAAATAATTTGTTTGAGCTTGTGTGGCTGAAATCCCAATGAATCCAAGGGCAATTACTAGAAATAACTTTTTCATGTGTTTTAATAGTTGGTTTCCCATCTATTATTCCAGAGTTATGCCAAAACGGAGGATCAGAAAAAAATACTACTAACTTATGACTTTCTTTTCTACATAGTCGGAGTTCAACAAGCCAAGCGCTCCCATGTACTTTAATTCAAAATTCAAGGTATCTCCCACTTTATATTCTGCAGGGTTTTCACCCAGGTTAATGATGATCATATCTGAACTTGCTCCTAATATTTCAAAGCTTTGATCTTTCGGGATGAGGTATTTTGGATCTACATCCAACAATCCAATATCTAAGATAGCCCGAAATGAGCTTTTCCCATAGAGTTCAGTATCTATCTCCGCTACCTCTCCTTGAGGGTTAGCTGCCAGATTCCCAACGGGTAACATGGGTTTTTCCTGCATTTCAATAATCTCTGCATGGAGTTCAAAAACATCTGCTTTCATCCCCTCAATAAGCTTTTCCTCAAATAGGTCCAAGCCAAAATAAAGGGTTTCACCCACTCTGAAATGGTTAATTCCTAGTGGCAATTGATGGTTTAAAATCAAGGGAATAGTCACAGACGTTCCAGCCGAAACCCAAGGAATTTTCTTGTTGAATTTTAATTCAATGATTTGCTTGTAAAGCGAAAGCTGGATCAATTTATCGGTAGAGGGCATGACCCCATTTAGGCAATTTAAATTGGTGCCTAATCCGATTACTTCAATATTGGGCAATTGAAAAATCTGGGAATAAAATTCCACTAATTGTTCCCCCATTACTCCTTCACGAAGATCTCCGGTCTCTACCATGATGATGATTTTATGCTTCTTATTTTGAAGCACTGCCTCTTCACTGATCCAGTGTATCGTATCTAGCTCACTGTTCAGGCTCACATCGGCAAATTCCACCATTTTCCCCACATTTCGTTTAGAAACGGGTTTGATGTACACGGTTTGGACTTCGGGATTGATCTTTTTGACCATCGCTAAATTACTGATCCTGCTGTCGTGAATTTCACGTACGCCCAAATTGATTAGTTCCTGAAGAAAAGTCCTGTTTCCACAAAGAAGTTTGGAAACCACTCCCCAGGAAATGGATTTTTCATCAAAAAGTTTTTTGAGAAACTCAAAATTTGTTTTGAGTTTGGTCTTATTTAAAGTCAGATAAGCCATTTATTTTGTCAATCTCATCTCGAGATATTTGTTAGTAAAGCCAAGTCTTTCATACAGTTTTTTAGCTGGGTTATCAGGTTCTACATGGAGAGCAATAGCTCCATTGGCCATTTTAATAGCCATTTCCATCAACTTTCCTCCAATGCCTTTCCCTCTTTGGGACTCATCTACGGCTATGTAAACTAATATATTCTCAGGAATATATCCAGACATTCCGGTCTTGTTCATTACCAGAGCCCCAACAATTTTCCCTTTTTCTCTAGCCATCACAACAAATCCCCCTGCATGGAGCCCTTGGTCCAAAGCATAGTCAAGACATTTCATGATGTCATCTTTTGGATCTCCGTATTTGCCTAAGTGATGGAAAAGGAAATCTGCAATTTCATTTTTTTGCAGGAAAGTAGCGGAATCAATCGCTGAAAGTGTTTCTAGCTTGATCATATAGATTTTAACTTTGAACTATTTAATTTTTGAAAATAAGTTACTGACAAAAATGCCAGAAAAGAGATTAGGAGCCCGAATAAATTGGCATCCAAATCGAAAGGTAGAGCTACTTCTGCAATCGTCAGGCCAGCCGTAACCGACCCGCCGGCAATCATAGAAACTACAGCAGCAGTCCCATTGTTTTGATTAAAAAACAATCCTCCAATGACCGGGATTAATAGTCCCGATACCATAAATGCATAACTATATAACATCAGGCTAAGCACTTCTGTCATTTGCCATGCAATTAGAATCGCTACTCCACCAATGATAAGTGTAAGGATTTGACTTAAGCGAATTTCTTGCTTGTGTGTCTTCCCTTTCATAAATCTACCCAATAAATCTGTGGTAAGATTACCCGATGCGGCCATCAAACAGGAATCCGCAGTAGAAAGCACCGCTGAGAAATAAGCGGACATCATCAATCCCAATATCCCGGCCGGTAAGATCTGGCTTAGTAGGACTGGCAATCCCATTTCAGGATCCATCCCCAGACCAAAGCCTTCCAATACTCCCTGCTCTACCGCCACTCTGGAAAGCAGACCTAATGAAACTCCAAGGAAAGCCATGATCGGCCATTCAAATAAACCCGCTATAAACCAGGCTTTTTTGCAGATCGAACGTCTCTCGCTGCAAAGATCCGTTGATAGAGCGTCATACCTACAAACCAAATTGGGACAATAGTAATTCCCCAATTGGCTAAATCTTGCCAACTAAGGTTTGAAAAGGAAAAGAATGATGCTGGAAGAGTGCTTGAGATTCCTTCCCAACCACCGACAAAATGGTAAGCCATGGGCACACCAATCAACATCAGTCCAAGCATCAATATGATCCATTGAATGGTGTCGGTGTAGATCACCGCTTTCAATCCGCCCATCACGGTGTAAACCACGGCAATACCTCCCATTATGAGTAAAGCATAATGCAAGTCTAATGCTTCAAATGTCCCTGAAGCCAATTTCGCCCCCGCTAACAATTGGGAAGAAGAAAAGCCTAGGTAACCCAAAAAACAAATGACTGCAGCGACTCTTGCTGCATTGGAATTATAGAGGTGCCCTATAATTTGTGGGAAAGTGAAAAAATTTGAAAATGCAGGATCTGACTTGACTCTTGGTATCAATAAGACGGCTGCTAACCAAGCCCCCAGTAATCCAGTAAAAAGCATCCAGGATCCTGAAATCCCCATGGCAAAACCTAATCCACCCAAACCTATTGAAAATCCTCCTCCTACATCAGTAGCAACGACGGAAAGTCCAATATGCCAACTACCTATATTTCTCCCTCCTACGTAATAATCCTCCTGATCTGTGTTTTTCTTCATGTAAAAATCCCACACCTAGCATTGCCAGCATGTAGGCCAAAAAGATCCCCAGATCTATCCAACTCATACCCTATTTTGATTTGTAATAAATTCATTCTAAATTATAACTTTTCAAAGTTAGGCTTTTATGCTCAATTAATCGAATTTTGAGCTTTTTAATATTGAATTTTTATTATTAGTATAATAAATTCTTTAAATAGTTAAAATTTATATAATTTTTAGAAACTAGGATTTTTATTCTAAAAAGACTGTTTGAAGCCATTAACTTTACATCCTTCAGCTAATTTAGAAAGGTCAATTAGTACATGAAATTCAATTCAGGTTTTATTTCATTTTACCCTATTTTTAAAATAAAAAAATGTAATCTTTTGAATCAGCACTATTCTATTTTGTCGATGGAATAAAGTCCTTGGCTTTTGTAAAATTGGTGTTGACTATTAATTAAGAAGTTTTGCTATAAACTACAGGCATTTGTCCTTTCCATTTATTCCAAAGTTCCTGATCCTCCATCAATTTTGCCATGAAATGCCCAACGTTAATTCGGCTTACAGTCCCAGCATCAAAAATCGCACTTCGTATGGGTGAAGGATAAACTTCATATTCACTGACTTGCTCTTCATTTACCAAACCATCTGGACGAACAGCTACCCACTCCATGAAATTACAATTTTGACCAACTTGGATCCGTAAATAACCTGCAGCTTTTTCATTGTCTACATGAGGAGGTAACACTAATCGAAGAAGCGCAATGATGAATCTTTCACGTTTGGATATGGGCTCGTCTAAATCTCTGTTACGGTTTCCTGAAGTATTCATCAAAACAAATTTCACAGGCTTAGCAGCGGCATTCTTTTTATAGCATGACTGAGGAGCTTGACAGTATCCGTAACAAGTCTTCGAGGTTTTCCATAAAGCCCCATTAAATCTACCGTATGACCTAAACAAGAAGCGACTGCCTGACAACCCTGAATATATTCCGCCATTTCATTAACTGTAAAATCTGATACATTTCTGAATGATCGAAAGTTGGTCATTCTTTATCCAAGATTCAGGCAACTTTTCAGGGGAACGGACAATCACCCTAACTTTTTGTTGATCCTTTAACAACTGCTCCACTACCTGTTTTCCGGTGGCTCCACTTGCACCAACTACTAATATTGTCATGCTCTTTAAATCTTAAAAAAATCCCAAAAAATGGATGTTTAATTTTTCTTAGAATACTTTAATATCACATTTTTTTGTTTAAGTCACTCCCTTTTTTCTTTCTACAAAGAAGAAGGTCAAGATTGCCAGAATAAAAATTAGGGTACCAAAAAAAGCAACATATTCATTTTTTAGAGCCAATAAACGCAGTCAAAGTTATCATTTGATTGGCCTCATCAATTAATTGACTTAGATAACCATTTAAAAAGAAAAGCCCGCAAACCAAAAGCCATGGCCAACCTGATTTCCATTGAATAAAGAATAAAATCAAGCCGAAAACTACACTAATATAAGTTGCGGTAATTCCTGAAGTTTCAAATCGATAGAATGTTTCTGGACCTTCAATTATATACCCCGGAATAAAACTTATTAATGTAAAAAAAGAGCTATCCCAAAGAATAAGAGAGATGTGCTCATTAATAAGTGCCCATGCAACAATCGTTTTTTCGGAAAAGGAACCCTAACAAAATAAGTATGGCCACCTCGAAAGCTGGAAAGATATTTTGAATGACAAACATATCAGCTTCACCCCGGGCAGCAGATTTTGATGCAGAGTGAACAGATAATAACATTAATGTTGCAATTAGAATGGGTCCTACTATAAAAATTGATTTACCTAGTCTCCTATGTGTAGAATTATTCTGGGACGTAATAAAAATCAACTGGATCAAAAGTAACCCTAGCCAACAAAAAGTAGTCAAAACGTGCAAGTTTTGATAAAAAGTTGGACTTGATTCAGGGCCGAAATAAATATTCCAAAACCCTGCAATACTTACCAAAATAGTAATTAACAAAAAGGCCTTATTGAATTTGTTTTTTAAAGAGACCTTCATTTTACTTAAGGAATTTCATTTATTGGATGATAAGGGTTTTAATCTAAAATCAGTAGCAGAATTTACGTACCGATTTTCATTGAGAAGATACTTAAATTAAATGAAAAGCGGGTTACGAATACCCCTAAACCGCCTTTGGTTAACTATTTTTAGTAAGCAATTATTCCAGGTTTTGAATGATTTTCAGCTTTCGCCTCAGTCTAAATGCAAATATTGTCGGGATTATGGCAACCAATAAGCCAATTAATAATCCTTGAATAGTGAATTTCATGGTTTGAGCAGTATCAATGTCATGCCGGTGATTCCATATCTCTACAATCTTTCCTTCATTATTGATTCTGAAAACATTAATGATGGGAATACTACCCGATCCGATTGCAATTTTTCCAAGTAAAGTAGAAGGATTATAGGTGGTCTCCCATCTAGTAGCAACCAAGTCCCCTTCCGCAATTTGATAGTAGATTTTGGAGTTTTCCCATGCTCCATTATCCCAGAAGAAGTCTGCAATGTTTTTCTGCTCAACAGCAGGCTCAGTTACTCCTTTACGGTCTCCAATATCGTGAACAACGTACTCAGGAGCCACATATTCCTCATATTTGTCAGTATTATTCGAGAACCAAAGGTCCTGGTAAAAATTACGGGCTATTGCTTTGTTCCTTTCTTGGATATTAGTTGGAGATAAATTAGCTTGTTGCGAATAGGATGTTAATGACAATCCTAAAACTCCCAAAATCAGAATGATGTGTTTCATGACAATCGTTTTCTTGCAAACTACACCATTGCTTGATCAGAGATTTAATGTAAAAAGCCATTTTAATAGTCTTGAAAGACGGGAAGACTAATTTGAGCCTGAAGGTAGATAACCGAAGAATTTTTTATAAGCCTTGGTGAAGTTGGAGGGATGAGAATAGCCGAGCAGATAGCTTACCTCTGTCGGACTCTTTGCATTTTTTTGAATTTCGGTCATTGCAAATTCCATTCGTACCCTATTACGGTATTCCATCGGCGGCAAGCCAAAGACCTGTTTAAAAGAACTCTTGAATTTAGATTGACCCATATGCGCCAATTTTGCCAATTCACTTATGGAGGGAATTTTAGTATTAGTTGGGTCTCGGAGAATGATCGAAATTTTGAAGAGATTTTTAGGTCTTCAGGGTGCAACTTACCTGAAGCCACCCCTTTTTTATGGCTTTTTAGCTTGTTGAAAAAGCGCTGCATAAAATCGAGTACGAGCCCATGACATTTTAGCTTATTGTCCATAGCTGATAATGCCAAAGAGAGTTTATTATCTAAAATTGGGTCTAAGTCTTCATAGACTAAACTTTTTCTCGGTCAATGATATTCTGCCAATCTTCGAAGTAAGAACTTAAAAAGGTGTCGCTAAACCGAATGGTAGCTACCTCGGATTCTATATTGGGTGGAATTTGAGTAACTATTTTAAGATCTGGACCATAGAGTAGAATTCCGATCGGAAGATATCTTTGGAAATGAATGACTTGATCACCTACCTTTTTCTCCTGCTTTATTTTGGAAAGATTGATATGGATAATAAACCATTTTGTGTCAGCTGGATTGACTGAAGTCATGGTAATGGGCACTTTGAATGGTGCTCTTCCGAAATGGTGAAATTCAAGTTCACCAGGGAACTCTATATATTTTACCTCACTTTCAATAATGGCAGGATTCGGTCTCAACCCATTCCCTGTTTTTGTAAAATTGAAGTAATGATCAAATTGATTGATGATGTTTTTGGTAATGTCTATATAAATTTCCATTGATCTACATTCTATTTCCTATGGATCGCTTGCCAACCTCACGATCGATAGTTTTCCATCACTCAAGACCCTGATCTTCCAACTAATGTAAATATAACCTAGAGAACCTAAACTGTAAATTAACCATAGGGCATTAACCTAGCCTTGAGACTGAGTTGATGATGTGCACAAGAAGCATATTGTCTTAAGCCAGGTTGAAACACTTAATATTGAAAGGATAATGGTAAGTTCTCGAACCTAATTTCCTGGTTAGACTTTGCGTTATCAAACTCAAGAATTAGATCGAACTCTTTAGATTTCAAGAAATCAATAGTTCCCCCAGAAAGCTTTTGAATCGATTCAGTTACCTCATTGACTTCGGGAGTTCGAAAAGTAGTCTTTGTAAGTTTCCTTAGCTTTTTTGGATGGTCCAATGGTTCATTCATTTCTTTTTTATGTCCATTGTAAGGTAGTCTGAAAATCCAAGGTAATTGAGGTTCTGTAATGAAATCAATTGTCTTACCATCCGGAAAATATACTGGTTGGTAGGTCGATGAGTTGGCGAAAATTAATTCAGAGTCCTCATCATTAATCAAGCAAAATCCAAAAGGAAGGTACTCGTTATTCTTAAAATTTGATCGTTCCCAAAGCTTGGTTGGTTGAGTTCGCTCATTCTGAATTTCGAGTTGATTGTGAACCCACAGGATCTCTAAAAGAAGTTCTCAAAATAGAATTTTCTATTTGTCGTTCCCTGACCTAGATGAGTTCTACTACTTCCTTCAGTTAGTCCGAACTTGACCAGTTCATCTGCCTCAACTCCTGAGTTGCTCGAAAAGATAAAGATGTGGTCGATTTTCACCTATATGGATTTTTTGGAATTGAGCATAAAGTAAAGTATATGTGGAGCGCGGCCGCATAGGGAGATTTACCGCATATTAATTCTTGTGCTTTCGTTAATTTTTGACATTATTTTTTCTTAATTCCTGTCCTATTTCAGCTACCATTTTTTTGCTATTTGCAATTATTTCTGTGATGTAATTTCGCTGTACTCCATTAACAGCGTCTATTACATGACTATAGAATCTAGCCAAGGCTAAATAAGAAGGTGAATTATGATTGCTGATCCAGGCAGTATCAATCTTTGTAATATCGGATGAAGTATCTCTATAGTGCCTCTTTCGAAAATCAAAAGAGTCTAAATTGGAGGCTTTATAATAATGCCGTGAATCCTCATTAATCTCTCTAAAGTTTTGTTGATACACTTCTATTAAACCATAATGATCACTCAATTCATTTAGCAAATCCTTATTCTTAATAATATATATGCCACTGGTATTAATCATTTCATCATAGGTCTTTCTACTTACTGTAAAACTTCGCCAACGGAATTGAATAAGAGAATCAACGGTTAAAATGTCATTTACTGATTTTGCATCAAGAAATAATTCCCACCCTTTCTCTTGATTCGATTGATAAACAGCTAAAATAGAATCTCTCAATATTAAATTCTGAATATCCAAATTGATATCATATTTCAGCTTTTGAAGAAATGACAATTCCTTTTCACGTTCTTTTCTATCTCCGTTAAAATCATTTAGCTGAATGGCAATTAGAATACCGATTACGACAAGTATGATCTCCCCGATAGCATAAATCAGATACTTGCTGAATTTATTTTCAGTAAGTAATTTTTGCCTAATTTTTCTAAAAATTTTATCATTGATTAGCGCTTGATTCAAATGATTTGCAACGTTTTGGCTATGATTTTGGTGTGGAATCGTTCACAGAATTATTTCTCTGAGAACTCAGTTTAGGTTTATGGCTTAGGTTTCTTTTTAGCACTAGCCTCATACTGAAATGTAGCTGTTTTTGACAGCTATTTTTAAAATTACCAACATCTCTTAGTCAAGAAGTAATAACCTCAGCAAAATTTCAATATAATCTTGATAAATTAAATGCCCACCATTACTTGCTATTACTAAAGCACCATGCGATTGCAAAAAATGAATTTCATGGTCCGATAGTGCTCCAACCCTATTATCTGTTTTCCCATATAAGAATATAACATTAGATAAATCGGTTTGTCCCAGTTCTTCGGTCAGTTTTCTATCTACGCCTGCTGCTTGAAATAAATTGATGTTTTTGTCCAATACTGTTGATGGTGGGTTTCCTAGGTAAATAGTTTTACCGTCACTCTTGAAAAGCGTACGCTCTCCTTTTAATCGTGGTTTCCACATCTCGTCATTCATGTCTAAACGTGATGTGGTGATGACATAGCCATCAGCGATGTTACCGTAAGTAGCAATCAGCCTAGATATTAGGAAACCACCTCCAGAACCGCCTATTAAAAATACTTTCTTGTTTTGGGATTTAAAAAATTGAACAACTTCATATAGATTTTTTTGGGATTGCCTTTCAAAGTTCTTTAGCTCTTCAAAAGTAAGCTCTTTGTTTTCGAAAGGATTAGGGTTAAGCATCTGACCTTGTTTGACATTCACCCATAAATAGTTGCCAACTATATCCTTTAACTTGGCAAACCTCCAAGTATCTAAGGCAAAACTAGGCCCTCCTTGAGAGCATATAATTATGGTGTCACTTTGAATATTGCCAACCGAATATCCAAGATTTTTGATGCTATCTGGTATATTAGGATAGTTTATTTTACTATCAACCTTATAAACAACCAGTGCTTTGTAATCTCCATTCTCGTCAACAAATGCTTCAGGGACAAGCTCCCCAGATTTTACTTGATTTATAACGGCATCAAAAGTGGTAGGTGTGCCATCAGCATAAAAAACCAAGTCTATTTTTTTGAGGGAGGATTTTTTAAAAGCTCTGCATGAGTAATGGGTTTTAATTGTTCAGGGATGAAGTCGAAATTCTGTCCATGTAAAACATTAAAAAAAATAAAATTTAGGGTTAGAAATAAGAAAAAGCGCTTCATGATATCTGAGGTTAATAGTTGTCAATGTCGGGGCTCCACACAGTTTGGAAACCGCCCCGACATTGAGAAACGACCGAAGGGATGTTTCTCAACGATTGTATATACGAAACTAGTTTAGTATATTTTTCATTTAGCTGAATGGGCATCTTGCTCTATTTTTTTCCCAACCAACATCTATTCAGTCTTTTAAATTAGGAAATAATCCACTTTAAAAATCATTTCTATTCATACACCCAAGTTAACATCAGGAAAACTTTAGAAAATTTGGTATCGATTTGCTCATCTATGCCAAAAAAACCAAGGAGGCTTTCTCATACAAGCTTTTTGTCACTTTGAGTTAAAGCATTGTCCAATCCAAAAAATGCTGAAAATATTTTGGCTTCTCTGGTTTTATCAATTTCAGGAACTGAAGATGATAATCGAATTTCACGATTTGTACAGCCAAAACTGATTACCATTAAAATCAGAATCATCATCAGATGGATATTTGACAAATTTATTTTCATTTCTCTTTACCAATATTTAAGTACATTTTCATAGTGACCAACGATTGTGTATAGTGCGTATCCCAGAGGATATTCACTATACACAGTTTAGGCAAACGTTTCTATTCTTTCAAATCGGTCAAGAATCAAATTATCATTATTCCATCTTAATTTGATATCTCAACTTCGGGAACCAAATAATCGCCACTTAAAACTTCTTCTCCAGGCAGATAAACTCTAAATAAAAAATTCCAACCTTCAGGCGCATCAAGACGATTAGGAACATCGCCACAAACATCTTTTGATCCAAAATGTACGGTGAAGGTTCCATCTCCGTTTAGTTGAACATTGGAATTATTCAACAGACAATTCTCCGTTTTGATATAACCGTCTTCTCCATAAACGGTAATGGACCAAAACCCTTTATTATCTGGTACTTTGTAAGTGGCCGTATAGCAGTCTGAAGCAATTATTTCTTTTGGCTTATAATTTAAATAGGTTGCAGCTTCTTCAGGCAACAAGCCCCAGGCTGCCGCCGCAGCAATGTGTCTTGTCTTTTCATTTACTTCACCTCTTTTTCCCATCATACCTTCCCAGCTAGAATACTTTGCACTTTCCTCATTGTAGACTGCTCTTAAAGAATCCAGAGACTCTAAACTCCATTTAAATTCAGGAAACTCATGTGCGGACTTGGACTTTACAATAAATTGATCTTGAAGATCATTGAGTTTTGCAATTTCTTCATTGTCATCTGCATCGAAGACCTGAAGTCTTATTATGATGTATAGAAAATCAGTGTTGCCTTCAATTTTGTATAGACCAGGTTGATAAATCAAATCTTGTACGTAATGGTCATTATCAATGATGAAAATAGATGCATATCGATCATCTGGCATTTCGGGAAATGTGATATCCAAGCCATCACTTGCATCAAATACACCTCCTGAATAGAGTACATCTCTATTCATACGAATCACTGTTTGCTTATCTAATGGTGTTGGTTGTCTAAAGTGGAAAAAATTGTTGGTTTGTCCCGCATTTTTAATCATTTCCATGAAGGCACGATCTGTTTCTGCTCGAATAAATGTTTCGGTGTAACCATGACTTGCTCTATTGAAGCTTTGGTTTTTTCTTGGTTTGATTTCTCGGTTTGATTGCATGCCAGCAGAGACATGGCTACAATCATAAATAATACTTTTTCATATCACCTTTTTTAATGTTTTCCAACGACCTTGAATACGCAACTAGTTTCACAACTATTTCATTTAGCTGAATGGGCATCGGGCTCTGTTTTTCCCCCAACCAACATCTATTCAGTCTTTTAAATTAGGAAATAATCCACTTTAAAAATCATTTCTATTCATTCACCCAAGTTAACATCAGGAAAACTTTAGAAAATTTGGTATCGATTAGCTCATCTATGCCAAAAAACCAAGGAGGCTGTTTCATACAAGCTTTTTGTCACTTTGAGTTAAAGCATTGTCCAATCCAAAAAATGCTGAAAATATTTTAGCTTCTCTGGTTTTATCAATTTCAGGAACTGAAGATGATAATCGAATTTCACGATTAGTACAGCCAAAACTGATTACCATTTAAATCAGAATCATCATCAGATGGATATTTGACAAATTTATTTTCATTTCTCTTGACCAATATTTAAGTACATTTTCCTAGCTACCCACGGTATCGGTAATGAGTAGTGGTATAGTTAAACTGCTAATTTTGAAAGTACTCACCAAACTGAAAATCCGTTAAGATTTTCTGAATTTGACGAGAGCGAGCAATTACTTATAGTTCCCGTTATTGGGCTTTCATTATATGTTGGTTTAAAGTTTCTTAATTTAAGAGACTAATTTTAAGGCTGTTCAGATCCTGACCCAAACAACAAATTATAAACCATGAAAAAAATTTCTCTGTTATATCTATCGTTGTTGATGATTTGGAGTTGTCAAAAACGACCAGAATATGATTTAGTAATACAAAATATAACCGTGTTCGATGGTAATGAAGACCTTGGTATAGTTAATCTTGCAATTTCGGGAGACACTATAGCTGCCATCAGCACCGAACGACTTTTAGCAGATTCGATAATTGAAGGTAATGGAAAATACATCATTCCGGGATTGGTAAATGCTCATGTTCATATGTGGGAATCAGATATGCTGAAAGAATCATTTAATAATGGTGTACTGACAGTTTTAGATTTATATGATCCATGGGGTATAGCTCCGCGCATGCGGGCCTATCGTGATTCATTAGGGCATTCTAACTACTATGGAGCAGGTATGGGTGCAACTGTTGAGGGAGCCCATCCTCATAGAACAATTCCACATCCACCTAATTATCCACTTATCTCAGACACCTTGACCCCAAAACAATTCGTGAAGATAGCGCAAGAATCAGGTTCTGAGGTCATCAAGATAATCCGACAACCAGATAATTTTGAAGGAGACAATTTTGAAGGAGATAGTTTGGTTCCAATGCCTACCTTGTCCTATGATCAGATACAGGAAATAATTGAAGAAGCTCGTGTTTACAAAATCCCTTCCATTGTTCATATCGATGATCTTGAGGACGCCTCAATCATTGCCGAGTTTCGGCCTAGTGGTTTTGCGCATCTTTGGGCAAAGAAAGGGGAGCTAACTCAAGAAGATATAGATGTCTTTCGGGAATCCGGGGTGTTCTTTATAGCCACACTCTTGTTGCAGCATAATCTTAATTTACGATTAGAGTACGACAAGACCCTAAGTCCAGAACGCATAGCATTTGAAAAGGAAAAGTTTCTTAATCCTGATTCGCTTTTTGAAAGAAAAATTTATGAATTATATGAGGCCGGAATTCCGATTATTGCAGGTACAGACCCTCCCAATGCTGGAGTTAACTACGGGTCTGATTTAATTGAAGAGCTGAGGATCTATTTAAAGGCAGGCATTCCTTTAAAAGAAACACTAAAAACCGCAACCGGTAATGCTGCGAAATATTTACCAATTGATGGAAATGGCTCGCTTGAAGTTGGCGGTCCCGCCACATTCCTTTTCCTCTCAAATGACCCGTTGAAAAATATTGATGCTCTAAAGTCTATCGAACTTATTTATAAAAATGGAACTTCTATTGTTCCAGTTGATTTCAAATACGAATTTGACGACACGCCATTTGACTAATTTTTAGAGATAAATTTAAATTATTTCCTACTGAAAGTCATTGATACAAAGTTTTCTAAAGGATTTTATCATTGATTACTTTTGGTCAAAATGAAGTACAATGTCGGGGCTATGCATATTGCGGAACTAAATAGCACTTCACTGTCCGTCTCCCGATATGTTTGTTAGTTTTTTTCCTTTCAATTTTGCCCTAAAACCCGAGTTGCTTATAGTTTTTTTTTTGGCAACTGGCTTTTTTCTTTTTCAGGAAACTCCAATTACATATGAGGTCATTGACTTAATTTTCGTCCCTTTTGCTACTTGAAAGACATAAAACTCTGAAAATGCATATTCTTTTCCGTCTTGCATTTTCATTATTCCATTTGCAGCTCCTTCTTTTCCGTGAGACAATATTTGCTCAAGAACTAATTCGCTTACTTTTTTGGATTTCATTTTTTCCAATTCCACGGCAAACCTTTCTTTCCCTTCGATTTTTTTGTTGCCAATTATATTCCAAACAATATCATCAGTTACACTATCAGAAATAAAGGCCAAGTCTCCTTTTGCAAAGGCAATGTTGAATTCCTTTAAGAATTCCATTTTCGGTGAATTTCCACAATTTGGACTTGAAATAATTTTTGTCATTCCCTATGTGTTCGATTTCAGTTCATTTTTTTTAGCTTGTTGCCAATGTCGGGGCGGTTTCCAAATGGGGTGGAGCCCGACATTGAGAAACGACCGAAGGGATGTTTCTCAACGGTCCTCAGCTAGGAGACGGCGGGCATTAGGAGCCTTTTTCTTCCAGCCTACTCCTAACTTCTTAAAGATTCTGCTTTTCATATTTACTCTGACCCACCCGCTGTATCTAAGGTGATGTTGTGCAACGTATTTAATTCTTAAAATCTTTTGGTACATCAGGTCTTACTTGAGTCAAAATAAGCTCAAAGCGAAAATTATTTTTCAATTTCAGAAAATTTGTTTTATCTAAACCGTTAAGATTCATACCATAAATTTTTAGTGTTTCTTCTTCTATAAATTGTTGTAAAGCTGAAAATGATTTGTCTACAACCTCGCTAATAGTTTTCTGTGACGCATCACGCCATTCTAATAAAAAATACATGCTCGTCTAGTTGTTGCCCTTCAATTTTTTTATAAAGCTCATCTAAAACATAATAATGAACTGAATCCATGGAGGTATATTCTAGGCCGACTCGAATCTCTTGGTTACTTTTTACTAAAATTTCGATAGTTCCCGAGCTGGGCGTGACAGGCGAACAAATATCAGAAATACTCAAGTTTACCAAAATTGGATCGTCATTTTCCAAAGTGATTAGACTTTTAAATGATAGAGTTGTGTCGCATAAATCCACTTGACTCTTTCTGGCTATGTCATATCTTAATTCAACGTAATCTTCAGAAAAATCCAATAATATCGTTTCTCTGTTCATATCATCCACCAAAAGATCTCTAAGTCTTGAGTTTTCATCTAGTGAGGTACATGATAAAAGAAATAGAAGTCCGAGAAGCTTTTTTTACCCTCATTTATTGTTGTCTTCATATGTTGCACAACGGTCTATGTATGATCAGTTGCGGTTTAAAGAACGAAAATATTCTTTAGGTATTACCGATAATCGATTGCAGGAATTTCCCTATGGAAATTCCTGCAATCGATTATACATTTTGTTGGCATTTCGTTTTTATTCAATTGTTTTCATTAGTTCAGGGGCTAATCCTGCAATATTTGCGGTCAATTTGCCTAGAGCTGAAACATTTGATAGAATTATTATGCCATTTTTAGATTTTGTGTTCAGTATCACCGAAGATGTATATCCGCCCGTGCCTCCGTTATGCCAGTCCCAAACTTCGCCAGAATCCGTTTTTATCAATCCCCAAGCCAAACCTGTCGAGTAATTTTCGTCTACTGTATAATGCTTTACTCTGGTCAATTTTAATTCCCTATTTGTTTCATCAAATTGTGCAAGGGCAAATTTTGATAGATCTTGAATGTTAGAAAGTATTCCTCCCGCTCCCATGTGTACGGACATATCCCAATTCGGGACTGAAATACCTTTGTCATTCAATCCCTCTACTAGTATTTCCCTTACTTTATCACGATTGGTTGTTGAGCTAGACATATGATATTTGGAGAATATTCTCTTCTGCAACAAATCTTCATAAGTGGTATTATCAATTTTCTCAAGTAGATAACCTAAAAGACCAAAACCCAGATTGGAGTAGGAGGACTTTGTTCCTGGCTCGTCGATTAATTCTAGCTTTTCGCTAAGATATAGCTCCAGTTTTTCTTCTCCATAGTCCTTGTATGGATTTTCTAAACTTAGATTCGGGGAGCTCAGACTAATTGGCACGCGTGGTAGCCCAGAGGTATGGGTCGCCAGTTGTTTGAAAGTAATTTGAAAGTTGTCCTTCAGCGAAAAATCAAGGTGCTCATTAATGTTGTCTTCAAGACCAATTTTTTTGTCCAATACAAAATCGGCTAGTAAGGTGGCAGTAAAAACCTTTGTGATGGAACCTATTTCGAAAACGCTAACTGAATTATCAATGGGCAGAATTGAATCATTTTCTTTACTATATCCAATGAAGTTTACGTTTCCATTTTCAATTAATGCAATTGACAATTGCGCTTTGTTCGGGAGGATGGTCAAACAATCGGAAATTAATTCTGATTGCTTTTCTGTGAGATGGATTTTCTCCTTTCGTTTCATAATTGACTTTTCTCGTTGTCCATATCCAGAAAGAAATATTAACGCAAAGAATGTTATCCAGAGATAGTTTTTCATTAGTTTTTTTAAATGAAGGCCAACTGCCAAGCTAAGAAACGTGGGGATTTCAAAGTGCATTCCTGTCCGCCCTTGACGAACTAAACTACGAACTTCTATGCTAGCTTTCAGTACGTTTCTCCCCATGTTTTCTTAGGTTTTGTTAGGCTCAGTCTTTTTTTAATCAAATTTACCCGTTAAATGAAAGTATAAGTAAGTGATTGATATTCCACGTGGGGAAGAAGCGTTACCATGAGTTTCTGGGAATGCTTTCCTGAATTCAATCCATGACTTGTTTTGTGTCTTATATGCTTCAATAATCTTTTCCGAATTAGTATTTAAAATATCGTCAAGTTCTTTCAGAGTTTTAATTTTCAAACTTTTAACTTGATTTAGGTTTTTCTGACTTATCGATTCTTCATTATAGTGGAGTGAGCTGTCTGTGAGGTTGGCTATTGCTAGATCAATTGCGTTGCATGTATCTGACTCCATAACATAGGCTTGAAGTGAGTCTATGTTAATTGGTGTATCTGATATTCTGTTAACTTTTCTTGGAACTAACTCTTTTTGGCTCTTAATTATTTCTTCTCTTATTGTTCCGAATTCCTGATCTGCAAGTTCCAATAAAGCAGCTACTCTAAATAATTTTCTCCTGTAAACAGTGCCTGGTTTATCTTTGGCTTTATAGTCGATTTTATGAGATATTTCCGCCCAAGCATGTTGTAAGATTGTTCGAACTTGAATCTCTGCTTTCAAGTCTGCGAAACGCTTTTCATGAGATTTGAAAGACTCAATTTTTGCATTTGAAATCACAATATGAAAAGAAGCATATCCAAATTCAGATTCTGACTTTGCGGCATTGGTATTTGTATTCTTCTCATCTATTTCAAATGCTTCTTCAAATTGCTTAATAATGAAAGGAATTTCGTCTTCATAAGTTGTTACTACTCGTAATCCAACCAAGTCTGTTACATCGTTTAAGGACTCGTATTTTAGGTCAGAAGCAATCTTTAGCGATAAACTAGTTGGGTCTTTAAGTCGTCCCGTAACTAGTTGAATATTTAGGCGCTCGTACTTTAGGACCTTATTATTTATGTCATCGAGCAAAGCTTCTGCGTACTCGTGATAAAGTCTATAATGATCTTTGTATTTATCTAGTAGTTTCATTTAGCTTCTGACTAACGAACCATAAAACCCTTAAAAATCAGATGTTTTAAGGCCCAGGTCGTCTTCTTTGAGACCGAATTTATCGATTTGCTTCTTTATCCTTTTAACTAATTCCAACTTTCTTTTCTGATCTAAAAAGAGATAGCCTTCCGGGTTGATGTACGGAACTCCTTTGACCACCATATTCCAGATAATAACTGCCAACTTTCGGGCTGTGGCACTGATAGCCGAAACCCTTCCCTTTCGGAAGTTAATCCGCCGTGGAAAAAGTCTCGCAATGGAGTGGAATCTTTCAGGTTTCCGATTGCATTTGCTGCATTCCGAAGTGCTATCTTCAGACGGTTGCTTCCTTTGGGGACTTTGCTGGAGAGAACCTTTCCTCCGCTGACTTTATTGTTGGGTGCAAGCCGGAGCCAACTGGCAAATTGCTTGGCAGTTTTGAATTTTCTGATCCCTTCCAACCCAACTTCACTCATCAGGGCCAAGACGGTCGAATAACTCATGCCTTCAATGGCCAAAAGATCTGTCCCTTCAAACATCTGATAGGATCTCAGATTCAGATCAATGTCTTTTGGCGTATTTTTATTCACCCTTTTGTGCGGCTTTGGGTCAAGGTGATGCTGCCTCTTATTATCATCCGAATTGATGATCTGTTCCAGCATTTTATCAATTTCCAGGTCACACTGTTCTATTTTATTTTGCAGATGGTCATACGTTTCCAACTCCTGCTGCAGGGCAAATAGGTAATCCCTACGTCCATTGCCCTGTAAAGCTCTGGCTATCTCTTCTTCACTTTTCCTGCAGTTCCCGTGCCGTAAAGAGGCGAGTTTTGCCGGATCCACCTCCCCTTCACAGATCGAACGGATGATCAGAAGGCCGGTCAGGCCACAGATATCTTTCACCACCACGTCAAGTCTGAAATTCATCAACCGCAGGTATTTCTGCATCTTCTTGGAAGTAGATGCTGCTAAATGAAGTAGATTCGAGCGATGGCGGCAGTAAGTCCGAAGTTCTTCAGTCTGCCCATCCGGAAGAAAGCTACCCGTTAAAAGTCCCAGGGTATGCAACTTTTGGATCCACTGACAGTCCTTGATATCAGTTTTCTTCCCCTTGATGTTTTTAGTGAACTTCCCATTGCATAGGATGACCTGAAAGTTTCTGGAGAGCAGTACTGCATACAGGTTTTGCCAATAGGTACCTGTACTTTCCATGGCAATAGTTTTTACACCCTTTTCATTCAGCCAGTCTGCCATGGCAAAAAGATCCTGGTTGAAAACCCCGTACTCCCGAACATCCTGTTCAGACTGGCCCACTGCCACCCAGTGGGAGCGACTGCCTACGTCAACACCCGCAGCATGCGGATTGACGACTTCCATAACGATAGATTCCTGTTCCATAAAAATCAGGTTTTGAATACTCTCCGGGGATGTGCTTTTGGCAAGAAAATATTCTGAACAGGGTTCCCGAAAAAATCGGGACCGCTACTGAAGTAATCGCAAGCATCCCAACCAGGATTGCGCCCGTGCTTCCCGATCTCTCAGGAGCAACAGTTTAAAAATCGGCCTTTCGGAGAGTCAATGAATTTACTAAAAAAGCGAATTCGAAACCGTTAGCTACGGAAGTAAATGTTTCAATATATAGGGGATTGTGGCTAACGGCCATGTATATGAAACGTAAGGGATTTGAAACACTTTCCTTTCAAGCTTGCACGTAGCCAAATTTGCGTTTTGACATAAATTTAAAATATTTAACAAAATTGTCAAATCGCAGATTTGGCGGACTTGATTAAACGCACAAATGTTCCGTAATCCACTGTCACCCTTATGTTTTATATACTTTGGTTGCACTAAACCTGCGGTAGTTTCGGAACAGCCAAGAAGCGGTATCTTTTTAGATCATTCATTAACTCTTATTAATCATGAAAAAAAGGAAACCATCCTCCAGGCTGCCTGTTCCAAGATAGCTGGATTTGCTGAACTAGTAGCCAAGTTTGAGCAGAAAGTTGTCGTTGCCAATAAAAAGCAAAAGTACCCCTCTCCAACTATGCCAGACATCTGGCAAAACTGGCCATCCACTTCAACGAATTACCCACTCAAGTGGACCTGACCGGATCAACGATTACCTGCATCTGGTCAAGCGGAGCCGCAACACCCCTTCTGAAGCTTATTTCAAGTTTACAGTTTATGCTCTTCGGTTTGCCTACCGCATTGAGGGGATGAAGGATAAGCGGATCGAGCTTCCGACCGTTAAGCGGAGTAAAAGACTTCCCATTGTACTGAGTAGGGAAGAAGTCCGCAGACTTCTTAAAGCTCCCAAACTTCTAAAACACCGCGTTCTGATAGCCCTGCTTTACGGCTGTGGACTTCGCTGTTTGAGGTCAGGAACCTGAAGATTGCCGATCTGGATTTTGACAGAAAGATGCTTCATGTAAAGGATGGCAAGGGAAAGAAAGACCGCTATGTTCCGCTGTCTGATTTATTGATCCGTGGCATTAAGACTTACCTAGAAGCCGAACAGCCCCTTGAGTGGCTGTTCAATAGCAAAAGGGGAACAGATCATCGGTCGTGCCGGAGGAGACTTTGACGGACGTTACTCCCAGCGAGGGGTGCAGTGGGCGGTGAATGAAGCCAAAAAGAAAGCAGGTATCCTTAAGCCGATGAACGTCCACACGTTTGCGGCACACGTATACCACCTGCTGGAAGAGGGTCTGGACATTCCTGACCATTAAAGATCTGCTGGGGCATGAATGCATCGACACCACGATGATCTACCTGCATGTCGCCCAGACAGAAAAATGCCGTGCCTTTAGTCCGCTCGACAGGCTGTACCTGTCAGAAAGTGAATGCACGCTTTGAAGTGGCCATGTGCTCAAGCAACACTGGGCAGAGGTGGAAAAGCACCCACATATCAATGGCTGGCAGTTGCGGACGCTATCGGCGCTGAAACGCTGCCGTACTGCTGATCTGGGTGGACATGTGGATGCCTGTACAGACTGTGGCTCGATACGTATCAGTTATAACAGTTGTCGAAACAGACATTGCCCCAGGTGCCGGGGCAAAAACGGGGAGGATTGGATCGCCAAGCGCGAAGCCGAGTTGCTTCCAGTACCCTATTTTCATGTGGTATTCACTTTGCCGGACACCTTAAATCAACTGGCATTGCACCAGCCCAAAGCTGTCTATGACAGCCTGTTTGAAACTTCTTGGAAAACGGTAGCCTGTTTCGCCGGGACCAAAGCATCTTGGGGCAAAGCCTGGAATGATCGCCATCCTACACACCTGGGGACAGACACTCAACCTTCACCCCATCTGCACTGCATCGTGCCGGGAGGTGGATTGACAAAATACCAAAAGTGGAAAACAGCCAAAAGCAAAGGCAAGTACTGTTTCCGGTGATGGCTATGAGCATAGTATTCAGAGCCAAGTATGTAAAAGCTCTAAAATCCAGAATCAATCCCGATAAAGAACTTGATCAATGCTTTGTTCCAAAAAGAATGGGTGGTATATGCCAAACGGCCGTTCGGACATCCCAAGGCAGTGCTGGAATATCTGGGTGAATACACCCACAAGGTCGCCATCTCCAACCATCGTATACTGGACATTGACCAAAAGCGCACTTCATTCAGTTACAAGGATTATCGTCAAGGCGCTCAGAGGCTGGAAATGACTCTGGATAATCTGGAGTTTATCAGAAGGTTTTCCATGCATATTTTACCCAAAGGGCTGGTTCGGATCCGCCACTTTGGAATACTCGGCAACTCGGCTAAACAACTCATCATTCAACTTATTCGTCAGGAACTGGAATTCCGATTCAGAAAAGGAGCCCCGGATCACCAAACCTATAACCCACGATACTGCCACTGCTGCCAGAAGGAAACCATGAGTGAGCAGCCAGCGCCTGCCCAAGCGCGTGGCCCTCCAAAGGCCGTCTTTTCTACTGTCACAATCAATTTTAGTTCCTGATTTTACTCGGGCTACCTGCCCGCCGCAGGAGGGGAAACCTATGCCCATGCAATAAAAAAGCCCCCTCAAAGGCGTTGGAAAGGCTAAAAACAAAGACTTTTCTTTAAATCGATACCGAATCTACTGGTAGGCATTACTTTTTAATCTAATTGGACACCTCGTTTTCTTCAAAAAAACCTGACTCAATCCCCATAAAGACCTCACCGGTCCGTGCAACATCGGTTTCATCGTTCGTGCTACGCACGCGACGAAAACCTAGTTGTTGGCATTTCGTTTTTTTAAAATTGGTAAGACACTCCAACGTTTGCAACTCCTCTATAACCCACACCTAATTCTACGAAGCCCGCCAAAGCTTTTCCAAAGCGAAACCCTAGAGCGTTCACATGAAAGTTGAAATATCCATCGCTCTTATCTTCAATATTCGAAGAAGTCGTGAAATCTGTGTTCTGCGATGTATAAGCAATGCTAGCTCCTGAATACATTTGAAACCAATCCTTAGAAATGTAGTGGTAGTCTGAGCCAAAGCCAACGGTAAAATATCGCTGCGAGACGTCTCCTGTTATTAGGCCGTTTTCAATTACATCTTCAGACACCACTTGATATGCAGCGTCTGCGTAGAAAAACCATTTATCCTTGATTGCTATTTTATATGTCAGGTTAAAGGCAGGAGTCACTGTAGTGTTAGCATAAGAAACTCCACTTATAATGTCTTCAACAGTGTTTAAGAATTCATTACTTGTTTCAAATCCTACACCAAATTTGATTTCATGTGTTCCCTTTTCTTGAGAAAATGCTAAAGTCGATACCAGACCGAAAATAGCAGCGAGTACTGTTTTTTCATCTTTCAATAAATTTAATTGGTCCTACTCTTGAGGTTTTTCGGATTCCACCATTTTGTTCTTTCTTCAATTTTGAATGAATGCCAACGGTTTGCATATGGCTTGTGGCGGTTTCGAAGCACTTTCCAGTCCACCGAAACCAAAGTTGGCTACGAAGCGAAAACCTTGCTGACAGCCGTTTACCCGCCATAAGCCATATGTGGTGTTATGTGGCGATTACTCTTCTTTCTCAAAAAATATCCTAACAATATTATCGGTTTTAACCGGAATACCTTTGATTGTCCCTGGTATCCATCTAGAATAACTAGTTTTTAGTTTCCTTACTGCAATTTTGAATAAATCATCTCGATATTTCTCATTCTCTTCCATTTGAGGGACAAAATTATTTATGTAAAAGTCTGATATTGTGCTGTCCTTTTCTACTATAAAACCTAGGTCAAGAAAGGGCCAACCTCCGAATTCAGATTTATTTTTCACAACGTTGATATTATTTACTTTTATAGTTGTTAAATAATCTCCGGTTCTTTCTATTTCTTTTGGTAGTCTTGGTCTTTCATCACAATCCCAGTATTTCACAAGTATATCTTCTGATTGAGTTCGAAATATGAAAAGACTATCAGCTTTTTCATGAAGTTTTTCTTTGAAACCTACTCCATATTTTTCAATAATTACTTTATCCATGAAATCCCCATAACAACCCTGTGTTTGACCTTCATAAATTACATCGCTTATTAAGTCAAAATCGAATACCAATCCATATTGTTTGCAAAGTTTCCTTAACTCATTTTCATATCGAATTTCTCCGAAAAGAAACCCTATAGTTTGGGTGAATACAATCCTTCCATTTTCTATATCCTTTTTAGCTCTTTCTATTTCAGAAATGCAGAGAGTGTCATTTGAATTAGGATTATTTACATAATGAATTCTTTGAAGTAATTCATCTTCATAAAAATTTTGCTCGTTCTGTGAACAAGCATCAATCGAAATAAGTAAGAAAAGTAGAAATAGCTGCCTCATATTTTTTCAATGCTACATAACGGCCAAGTATAAAAATTGGCCGCCACGACAAACGCTGAAATTATGCACTGGCTTTTCAGCGGCTTGTTTTTATACATTGTTGTAGCCAGTGCCTTTAACGAAAACATAATTATGAAAACTGGAATTGAATTAATTGCCGAAGAAAGGCAGCGACAAATTGAAAAAGAAGGGTGGACTTCTGAACATGATGCGAAACATAAAAATGGCGAGCTTGCCCACGCAGCCGCCACTTATGCAATGACCGACCTATATGGTGATTATGTGCCAAATACTTGGCCATTTGAAAAAGCTGGTACAAGCCAACTCCAAATAATCGTATTCGCGAACTGCAAAAAGCTGGCGCATTGATAGCCGCCGAAATTGATAGGCTAAACGCTCTTTAGGCATTGGTTACAACGATTGTGTATATGAAACTAGTTTCGTATATATTTCATTTAGCTGAATGGGTATCCGGTTCTGCTTTTACCCAAACAACATCCATTTAGCCTTTCAAAATAGGAAATAATCTACTCTAAAAATCACTCTTACCCCTGCTATCGGTCAAATTCTCCTAAAACTTTCGGAAAAGTCCAAAAAGAATAGCTTTTCACTACCAAAAATCAAGAGTTGCGCATATATCCTAAAAATGGAAGATATGCGCAACTTCTACTTCTCCTAGTAAAAACTCCCTAAAACCAAAAAAGCCGACTTGCGCCGGCTTTTGAAATTATGTTCTCTTAAGTTTAGACATTATCACTGCTGATGACTGCAGAGAAATACTCTCTATTCATTCTCGCAATGTTCGTCAAACTGATTTCCTTTGGACATTCTGCCGCACAAGCACCAGTGTTGGTACATGCTCCAAAACCTTCCGCATCCATTTGAGCGATCATTTTTTCTGCCCTGGATTTTTTCTCTACCTGCCCCTGTGGCAACAACGCCAACTGAGAGATTTTGGCAGAAGTAAATAGCATCGCGGAAGCATTCTTACAAGCCGCCACACATGCTCCACATCCAATACAAGTCGCTGCATCAAATGCTTCATCTGCAATGACCTTTGGAATAGGAATCTCATTTGCATCCGGAACACCACCTGTGTTGACGGAAACGTATCCACCAGCTTGGATAATTCTATCAAATGCTGATCTGTCTACTACCAAATCCTTTACTACTGGAAATGCTTTCGCTCTCCAAGGTTCAATGGTAATGGTATCTCCATCCGAGAAAGACCTCATATGCAGCTGACAAGTTGTAGTCTGCTGAGGTCCATGAGGCTTTCCATTAATGTACAAGGAACACATCCCGCAAATACCTTCACGGCAATCGTGGTCAAAGTGTACCGGGTCTTCTCCTTTTTCGGAAAGTTCCTCATTCAGTACATCCAACATTTCTAAAAGGACATATCCTTGGAAATTCCATCCAATGGATAATTGACAAAACCTCCTTGATCAGAAGCGTTCTTTTGTCTCCATACTTTCAATGTCAATTTCATATAGCTATGAATTTTAGTCTAGCGATTATTTGTAAGATCTCTGGGTCAACTTCACATTCTCAAATACAAGAGGCTCTTTGTTAAGTTCCTCTTCTTCCTCGTCTCCCATGTATTTCCAAGCGGCTACGTACGCAAAGTTTTCATCGTCACGCAAAGCCTCTCCCTCTGGAGTTTGGTATTCTTCTCTGAAGTGTCCTCCACAAGATTCATTTCTATTCAATGCATCATCCACCATCAATTCTCCTAATTCTAAGAAGTCAGCTACTCGATGCGCTTTTTCCAAAGATTGGTTCAATTCTTCATTAGCTCCCAATACTTTCACGTCCTTCCAGAATTCAGCTCTCAATTGCTTGATTTCAGCCTTTGCTTTCGTCAACCCCTCAGCAGTTCTGGCCATTCCGCATTCATTCCACATGATTTTACCCAACTTCTTATGGAAATAATCTACGGTCTTTGAACCGTTAATGGAAAGTAATTTCTGGATTTTGGCTTTCACCTCTGCCTCCGCTTTGGCAAACTCAGGATGGCTAGTATCTACTTTCTTAGCTAGATTTTGTGCTAGATAGTCTCCTAATGTATAAGGAATCACAAAATAACCGTCGGCCAATCCTTGCATCAAGGCAGAAGCCCCTAGTCTGTTCGCTCCGTGATCCGAGAAGTTTGCTTCTCCCAAAGCATACAATCCTGGCACCGTAGTCATCAAATTATAATCCACCCAAAGTCCACCCATGGTGTAGTGAACAGCTGGATAAATCATCATCGGAGTTTGATAAGGGTTTTCACCGGTGATCTGCTGATACATGTCAAACAAGTTGCCGTATCTAGCTCGAATGGCATCCTCTCCATCTCTGATAATGGCATCTCTGAAGTCCAAGAATACCGCTTCACCGGTTTCATTGACACCTCTACCTTCATCACACACATATTTCGCATTTCTGGAAGCCACGTCACGAGGAACGAGGTTACCGAAACTTGGGTATTTTCTTTCTAAGTAATAATCTCTGTCCTCATCTTTGATTTCAGATGGTTTGATCTGGCCTTTTCTCAATTTTTCAGCCATTTCCACTGTCTTTGGCACCCAAACTCTTCCGTCATTTCTTAGTGACTCAGACATCAAAGTCAACTTAGACTGATGATCTCCGGAAACTGGAATACAGGTAGGGTGAATCTGAGTATAGCAAGGATTCGCAAAATACGCTCCTTTCTTATGTGCTCTCCAAGCGGCTGTCACATTGGACCCCATGGCATTGGTAGAAAGGAAAAATACGTTACCATATCCACCAGTACAAAGCAATACAGCATGGGCAGCATGTGTTTCGATCGCTCCAGTGATTAAGTTTCTGGTCACAATCCCTCTAGCTTCCCCATCAATGGTCACCAAATCCATCATTTCCGTTCTTGGATACAGCTTTACTTTACCATTGGCTACCTGACGGCTCAAGGCTGAATAGGCACCCAACAACAACTGCTGTCCAGTTTGGCCACGAGCATAGAAGGTTCTGGAAACCTGTGCACCACCAAAAGATCGGTTGGCAAGCAATCCACCGTATTCACGTGCAAAAGGAACTCCTTGAGCCACGCATTGGTCAATAATATTGACAGAAACTTCAGCTAGTCTATATACATTGGACTCTCTTGCTCTATAGTCACCACCTTTAATGGTGTCATAAAACAATCTAAAAACGGAGTCACCATCATTTTGGTAATTCTTGGCAGCGTTGATCCCTCCTTGCGCAGCAATGGAGTGAGCCCTTCTCGGACTATCTTGAAAACAAAAAGCTTTCACATTGTATCCTAGTTCCGCCAAAGAGGCGGCTGCGGATGCACCAGCTAATCCGGTACCAACTACAATTACTTCGTATTTTCTTTTGTTTGCAGGATTAACCAGTTTGCTGGTAAATTTATGTTTGGTCCACTTTTCAGCTAAAGGGCCTGCAGGTGATTTTGAATCTAGTATCATACGGGTCTTTGGATTAGCTCTGTGTAAAATAGATGTACAGCGGCATACTTGCGAAAAGCGCAGGTACCACAATGCAATAAAGTTTGCCTAAACCTTCGATGGCCGGCGTGTATTTTTTATGGTTCAAGCCTAATGTTTGGAAAGCACTGGCAAATCCATGTGAAAGATGAACACCCAAAAAGATCATTGCGATTACATAAAGCGCAACCATCCACTCAATCTGGAATGCAGCCTTCACAATGGTATATAAATCCTTGTATTCTTCCCCACCATAGGTGACAGTTGGGATTGAACCCCAATGCATCTGAGCCCAAAAGCTCTGCATATGCACCACGATAAATAAAAGGATGATGGTTCCTAATACTCCCATGTTTCTGGAAGCAGCGCTTGAATTGGTAGACGCCTTTGAAACAGCATAACCTACAGGTCTTGCCGCCTTATTCTTGCTAGAAAGCATAATTGAATAAATGACATGTCCTATGATAGAGATGTAAGTCAAATAAGACAACAACTTTACCGCAGGATTGGTAGTCATAAACTTGGCGTAAATATTAAATGCTTCGCCTCCGTCACCTTTGAATAAAAGTAAGTTTCCGGAAACGTGTCCTGTCAAAAACAGGATGAGGAAAAGTCCGGTCAATGCCATGATCAATTTCCTGCCTAGTGTGCTACTTAAGGTTTTGGTAACCCAGCTCATACAGTTAGTGCGATTAGATTAGAACGAATTCTTATAATTATTGGAGCCAAATTTACATTTGGATGACTTAGTAAACAATCCAAGTAAATAAGGATTGCTTATTTTAATCGTTTCTAAATAACTAAATTCATTTATGCTATTTTAGTGTTTCGTTTGGTAGTGCAACACTTTGTTAAATTTTATTGTTTGATTTTAACTGAATTTTCTACTTTCTTCCGTTTATTTCGTATAGGTAGAAAATTATAGTTTTGAATTACCAACAAACCGCGTTTACAAGAAAGACGTATCTCAAATTGACCCGATCAAATTGACCAACATGAAACTGAAACTTTCCTTAGGATTTTTTTTACTATTCTTTCTCTTCGGCCTGTCCAATGCGTGGGCAACGCACATCAGAGCAGGTGAAATCATCGCTGAAAGAATTTCCGTACAAACTCTTACCTACAGGATTATTGTTGTAGGGTATACAGATACCCGTTCAAGTGTCGTTTTTGGTCCTGGAAATATCAATTTTGGAGATGGACGTGACGAACAACTCAATACTGAAAGTGATTTTTCTTTGGTAGAAAGTCTAGGAGATCAAATTGAAAAAAACACATTTGTAATTACTCATACCTACCAGGGTCCGGGGGTCTATAATATCCGTTTCCAGGAATTTAATAGAAATGACCGTACCCTGAATATGGACAATTCAGTGGACACTCCTTTTTATGTAGAAACTCAAATTACTATTGACCCATTTATCGGAGTCAACAATTCACCTGTTTTGACCATACCTCCTGTAGATAATGGAGCCATCAATTCCAGATACATCCATAATCCTGGTGCATATGATCCAGATGGAGACAGTTTGGCCTATGAAATGGATATTCCTAAGCAGGCATTTCAACGCCCTGTAAATAACTATAGAAGTCCTGCTTCCTCAGAATTTAGCTTTAATCAGCAGGACGGAAGCACTCCCGCTTTCTTAACATTAGACCCGATTTTTGGAGATTTAATATGGGATGCCCCAGGTACAGCAGGGCAGTTTAATGTGGCTTTTAAAATCAAGGAATTTCGGAAACTGGATGGAGAATGGGTGCAGATTGGCTATGTGATCCGTGATATGCAGATCATTATCGAGAATTCTGATAACCGAAGGCCTGAATTAATATTACCTCCTGATATCTGTGTGGAAGCAGGAACTTTGATTGAGGAGATTATTCAAGGTTCCGATCCAGATGGGGACCCAATCAGAATTGATGTTTATGGAGAACCTATAGAAATTACTACGTCACCGGCTACCTATTCTCCAGATGATGGCGATTACCAGCCTAGCCCAGGAATCGTAAACTTCAATTGGCAGACAGTCTGCAACCATGTTAGAGCAAGGGAATATGATGTACGTGTCCGTATTTCTGATCAACCGGCTTCAGGCCCTAGCTTAGTGGACATTCAGACTTGGAGAATTAAAGTGATTGGTCCTCCACCGGTTTTTGACGAGATCGAACAACAGGCAGGAAGGACTGCCGAACTTACTTGGGACCCTTATACTTGCTCGAATTCAGCAAGTGAAATGCAAGTTTGGAGAAGAATTAACTCTGACCCATACGAACCAGACAGCTGTGAAACGGGCATACGTCCAGGATATGAATTGGTAGGAATTACTGATATGTCTACCTTCAGCTTCACGGATCTTAATGGTTCTGAAGGTTTAGACCCAGGCAACACCTATTGTTATAGATTGGTGGCGGCATTCCCATCACCAAGATCTGGAGAAAGTGTAGTTTCTGAAGAAATCTGTATTACGGTGGATGTGGATGTACCGATCATCACCAATGTCAGTGTAGAAAACACCGATCCTTCTGATGGAGAAATCTTTGTAAAATGGACTCCGCCATATGACATAGACCGAACTGTCTATCCAGGACCATTTACCTATGAATTGCTCCGAAATACTGGGTTTGATGGCAACCAAGATCAAATTTCTCTAGGAGTCACTTCCGATACCTTGTTTACAGATACGGGATTGAATACTGAAAACTTGGTATATAACTACGAGGTAATCCTATTGGATCGTGATACCAAAATTGACACTTCATCTAAAGCATCTTCTGTTTGGTTGCAGCCGACCATCATAAATCAAGCAATTGAATTGAACTGGGAATTCCAAGTTCCATGGGATAATGCAGTGCAACAATATACCCATGAAGTGTATAGGAACAGAACAGACGCCGCTTCTGAAGACGAGGATACCTTTGTAAAAATAGCAGAAGTAGATGTCACTCAGGATGGTTTTACCTACTTGGACGATGGAAGCTTTAATGGCATTCCATTGGAAAGAGAGATTGAGTATTGCTATTATGTCATTACTAAAGGTTCTTACAATGTCGATGGCTTGGAATATCCATTGGAAAATAAGTCACAAATTGTTTGTGCAAAACCTGATGACAACAGATTGCCATGTCCACCAGTATTGACTTTTGAGGGCCCTCTTTGTGAGGAATACTTGGCGGAGCAACCATGTAATACTTCCACTTTCTACCACGATTTGAGTTGGGAACCTGACTTCAGTGGAGAATGCGACGATGAGTTGAGTGGATATAAGTTGTATTACACTTCTGATGGGGAAGACAGCGAGTTTACCCTGATTAAAGAAATTTCCGCTTTGGAATTACAAACTCGAATCAGCCAGCTGACCACTTACAGAGGTTGTTATTACATCACTGCAGTGGACAGATCTGGAAATGAAAGTGAACCAAGTAATATCGTATGCGTAGAAAATTGTCCTTCTTATAATCTTCCAAATGCTTTTACTCCGAATGGAGATGGTCTGAACGAGACCTTTATGGCATTTGATAACCCATTCTCCGAGTGTCCACGATTCGTGATTGGAGTGGAAATATTCATTGTTAATAGATGGGGGGCTGAAGTATTCTCTTACAACAGCCTTGAATCCAATGAAAATGACATTTTCATCAGATGGGATGGAAGAGATAAGAATGGAAATGAACTTCCAGCGGGTACTTACTATTATTCTGGTACGGTTACATATGATGTACTAGACCCAAGTCAACAAACTGAAAGTTTAAAAGGAACAATACAACTACTACGATGAGTCAAAAGCAATCCATCATATTCTTTGATGGGGTATGCAACTTGTGTAATACTTCCATTGATTTTGTAATCCAACGAGATAAAAAGGATCACTTCTTAGTGGGAGCGTTGCAAGATGAAACCAGTAAAAGGATCCTTGAGCGATTCGAGGTGGATAAAAACTACCTAGATTCTATTGTCCTTCTTGAATCAGATCAAATATATTATAAAAGTACTGCTGCCCTAAAAATCGCAAAAAACCTTTCAGGGCTTTGGCCTCTTTTGCACCCTTTGGTCATACTTCCGGAAAGTTTTAGAGATTTCATTTATGACTGGATAGGTAAAAACAGATACAAGTGGTTTGGCAAAAAATCTACCTGTAGACTCCCTACCAAAGAGGAACGACAAAAATTCTTAACAGAAGAAAATCTTCCTGACTATCTCTCTGCCAAAGTCTAAACCATCCGCTGGTCGAAAAGCCTTATATTTGCCCCAACAACAAAATCCAATTGAATGAAAGCATTTGTTTTTCCGGGCCAAGGCGCCCAATTTCCCGGTATGGGAAAAGCCCTTTACGAGGAAAATCCACAAGCAAAAGCATTGTTTGAGCAAGCCAATGACATTTTAGGCTTTAGAATAACAGACATCATGTTTGACGGAATAGCTGAAGAGCTCAAGCAAACTAAAGTCACCCAACCTGCTATTTTTCTTCACTCAGTAGTAATAGCTAAAACCACTCCCGATTTTGCTCCGAACATGGTAGCTGGACATTCCCTAGGAGAGTTTTCTGCCTTGGTTGCAAATGGGACCTTAGCATTTGAAGATGGCTTGAAATTGGTGTATCAAAGAGCATTGGCGATGCAGGAAGCCTGCGAGATCAATCCATCTACCATGGCTGCGATTTTGGGCTTGGCTGACGAAAAAGTAGAAGAAATCTGTGCAGGAATCACGGATGAAATCGTGGTGCCAGCCAACTATAACTGTCCTGGTCAATTAGTGATTTCTGGTTCCAACAAAGGGATTGAAATTGCTTGTGAGAAAATGAAAGAGGCGGGAGCAAAACGAGCATTACCACTACCGGTTGGTGGAGCTTTCCATTCTCCTTTGATGGAGCCAGCTAGTGAAAAATTGAAAAAGGCAATTGAAGCAACTCAATTCAATTCGCCGATCTGCCCTGTATACCAAAATGTAAGTACAACAGCAGTCAGTGATGTTGCAGAAATCAAAGCAAATCTAATTGCCCAACTTACTGCACCTGTTAAATGGACTCAATCTGTACAAAATATGGTGAAAGATGGAGCTACCGAGTTTGTGGAATGTGGCCCAGGAAAAGTACTCCAAGGATTGGTCAAGAAAATTCATGCAGAAGCCGAGGTTTCCGGAGTATAATCTGAAAATTCTTAGTTAAATCAAAAGGTCTAAGCCGTTAAGCTTAGACCTTTTTTTGGATTTAAGCAGTAACTCAACTCTATTTATTCTGTATGCCATTTTTCTTTGCGAGTTTTAAATCCCTCCAAAGTGAGTAAGCAAAAATTCCTACTCCAGATGCCCAAACAACTAGAACAACGTACATGAAAAGCTTGTCTTTTTTTAAGAATTCAAGCAAGTTGAAATGGGGAACATCAAAAATATAGGCAAATCTAAAGTACACAAGTATTAACAGAAAGGCAGATGAAGTCCATACGATAATTGGCTTAGAGAATAGTCTTTTAACCCAATCATAATATTTCCCAAAATCCAGAAAAGCCAGATAAAAGATAAAATTCGAAGAAAAGGAAATATTCAAAATCAGTAGATTAAATAGATGAAAGGTGCAGGCAGCTAATAACCAAAATTTCCAGAATTTCCTTCCAACCAATAGTAATACAAATGCGGATAGTTCGAAAAGCACTCCTCCCCAGTCAAAGGCATCAAGCCACGCATACGGCAAAGCATTTAACGAGCCTGAAAAAAATAGATCTGAATGCTTGACATAGATAGAGGAATAATACCAACGAAGGAATCCATTTCTTGAGGGATCAAAATCTATCCAATTCACGGCTTTGATTGATCCAGCAGTAAACATCCCAAAACAAAGCAGAACAGCCAAAAGCGCCATGCATCTTTGTACATTAATTTTCGGTACGGGATTATCAGGGATAATAGCGAATCCAGAGCCCCAGCCAGCGAAAGACATACCACTCAAAAAGATTAACAGAAATATGGTATGATCAATTTTCCCCATAGAAAATTGAAAATTAAATCCTGTAAAGAGTAAAAGTACCAAGGCTCTTGTTGCCCATTTAGCCTTGACACCAAGAATTATCAGTGTAATAGAAATACCGATCAGAATATCAATCAAAAAAAGAACCAAGCTGGAGGAAAGCCATTTAACAAATTGGGCAAACTCAACAATGGCGGATAAAAAAGACATTTGGAACCTCTCCTATCCAAGAAAAATAAGGCAATGAAATAACTAAAAGATAGACGCCTACAATCGGTCTCAACAACCATAAAGACACTTGGGACACCTCAGTAGATATCCTTACCCTCTCCCAAAAGCCTTATTTAAAGTCTCCGCCAAGATTAATAATCTTTTCATCGGTGATTATCTTTTCAAATTTCTCATCATTTGGGTAGGACAGGATCTCAACATCCACCATTTTAATCCTATATGGCTCAAAGCCCTGAGCTCTTAACTTACCTGCAAACCATTCTGTAGAATTACTTCTATCTTTTTCCGAGAGTTCCTTTTCTTGATTTCTCAGTAAAAATTTCAAAATCGGAGACAGTTTTGACTTAATCCCTTTCTCTTTTGAAGTTGACTTCGATTTAGGTTGAGCTCCCTCATCTTCAAACAGATCAATATTGTGTTTTAATATATTTCTGAGGTAATGTTGGGGAACAGGTTTTATAAGTTCAAACTCATCTATTTTCTCCCATCCGATTCCCTCTCGGTAGCCATGTAGTTCTGTAAATTGGTAATTAGTGATAGCTGAATCTAATGGAACAGAAACCATCCCCTCCCCACCAGGAAAAAGTAATGCTGGATAAGGCTCCAATCTATAGCTTAACGTCCTGAGAATGAAAGGAATCATTAAAACAAAAATCAGGACTATTGTAAATCTAACAGAAAACATCGTTAAATATATCATTTAATATGGATGCAAATAAACCTAAAAAACAATCCCCAAAAATCTTTCAAGATGCCTCCGGATCATTTGTCTTAAATAGAGAAATCTACAGTGATTCAATTCTCCACTTTCCGAAATGCGCCTTTAAACATAAAGAACTCTAAACCTTTCTAACCTCACTTTGGTCTTGACATTCCTTCAAAAGTTCCAAAGTACTTTTCCCTAGAACCGGATGGACAAATTCTGGTAGAATTTCAGCCAACGGTATCAACACAAACTTCCTCTGGGACATAAAAGGGTGTGGGATTTTAAGTTCCGGAGTGTCTATGATCCGGTCGTTCCAAAATAACACATCAATATCCATGGTGCGGTCGCCCCAATGTTCTTCTCTTCTTCTTCCTAAATCAGTTTCAATTTTCTGAATGAATCCTAAAAAAGTCATGGGATCAACCGAGGATTTGACTTGAATCACCTGATTTAGAAAAGGCCCTTCGGCGATTCCTCCCCATGCTTCCGTTTCATAAACAGAAGACTTCAACAAAAGTGTATTCCTGTCCGTTATAGATTTAACTGCTGCATTTAACAATAACTCCCGATCCCCTCTATTTCCTCCTAAAATTAAAGTAACCTTTGACTTCATGTCATTCGTATGATTCTACTTATTATCATTCGCCAAAATAGGTTATTTTCGCATCTTAACTTAATCTAAATATGAGATTCTTAGGTAATGTACTCGCAGTAATTGTGGGTCTAATTATATTCAGTGTTTTAAGCATTCTTGTTTCTTTCGGGATTATCGGCATGATTGCCGCCTCGGGAAACGAGGAGGTGACAGTGAAAGAAAACACCATTCTCCATCTTAACCTCAACGGAAGAACCATTGTAGAGCGTACCAGCGAAGACGATTTAGATATTCCGATTTTTGGGTCTGTACTTGGCCAACCAAATACGGCAGGTCTGGTCAACCTCAAAAAGGCAATTGAAGAAGCAAAGACCAACCCAAGCATCAAAGGGATTTACCTAAACACTGGATTCGTGCTCGCTGGACAAGCCAACCTTTTAGAACTTCGAGAAGCATTTGAAGATTTTAAAACTTCTGGAAAATTTATTCTAGCCTATGACGAGGTATACACCGAAGGAGGTTATTACCTAGCATCCGTAGCGGATGAAATTTACCTGAACCCTATGGGAGGAATTGATTTTAATGGCTATTCCTCAGATGTATTGTTTTTTACGGGCTTATTTGAAAAAGTAGGAATTAAGCCTGAAGTATTTAGAGTAGGTGAATTCAAGAGTGCTGTAGAACCTTTCATTTTAAAGAAAATGTCTGATGAAAACAGACTTCAGACTCAAGCATTTTTGTCCGACATCAATGCAAATGCATTAAAAGGCATTGCGGATTCCAGAGGCATCAATTTGGATTCTTTGACCAAAACAAACAACCTCATGCTCGTCCGTGAGCCTGAAGATGCTGTGACATATAACTTGATCACTGATTTGGCATATGAAGATGAAATCCATGCCAAATTGAGAGAGAAATTGGGTTTATCTGAGGATGATACTATTTCTACCATCAACGCCACCAAGTTAAACACCACTGTCAAATCTAAAAACATTACTTCCAGAAATAGGATTGCGGTGATCTTGGCTGAAGGCGAGATCGTCAGCGGAGATGCAGAAGGGGTGATCAGCTCAGATAAGTTTGCCAAGGAAATCCGAAAGGCAAGGAAAGATGACAATATCAAAGCCATCGTATTGAGAGTAAACTCACCTGGAGGATCCGTACTGGCTTCAGAGGTTATCTGGAGAGAGATGGTTGAGGCAAAAAGAGTGAAACCAGTCTATGTTTCTATGGGCGAGGTAGCTGCCTCAGGAGGCTATTACATTTCGGCTCCTGCCGATACTATTGTCGCTCAACCTAACACCATCACTGGTTCGATTGGTATTTTTGGTTTATGGTTCAACACCAAAGACTTCCTAAATGACAAACTTGGAATCACGACCGATGTAGTCGAAACTGGCGAGCTTTCTGACTTTATGAACCCTACTCGTGATCTGACAGAAGTAGAGCGTAAGATCGTTCAAACAAGTGTAGAGAAAGGATATGAGACTTTTATCTCAAAAGTTGCTAAAGGCAGAGGAATGAACCCTGAAGACGTTAAGGCGGTCGCTTCGGGAAGAGTTTGGACAGGAAACCAAGCCATCGAAAGAGGTTTGGTGGATGTCTTAGGGGGCTTAGATGATACCATTGAATTAGCTGCACAGCGGATCAATGCAGGTGATGATTACCGAGTGGTCTATTATCCTCAAAAGAAACCTTGGTTTGAGCAATTGATGAGTGATTTTGGAGAAAATGTGAAGCTAAAAATGCTAAAATCTGAGTTGGGTGAAAACTTCACCTTGTATCAGCAAGCTCAAAAACTGAAAAATTACCAAGGGATTCAGGTAAGGATGCCTTTGGAATACATCATTAAATAAAGAAAGCGGCTTGAAAAAGCCGCTTTCTTCATCTCTTCTGAAGTAATATTTTCCAAGCTTCCTCCATCTCCCCTAGTCTCAATTTTTCCTGAGCCAACAAGTGAATGTGATCTAGCCATGATTCTTCATCATTGACAAACCTAAGCCGAATTTCCTGGATTTCAGGACGAGAGGAATAGGCCTCCACCTCCTCCTGGGTTGGCAATTGTTCTACATTCCCTAATCTACCTAAGTTATTTCCTGTGAGTATAGCACTGTTCTTTATTTCATCAGGAATTTGATCTATTCCAATTCCCTTGGTTCTCAAAGGTTTTGGAATTTGAAATAAGGAATCTCCACTTGCTCTGGAATACCAATTCCCTCCTAACCTCGCTACAGCATCTAATTTATGGGGATCAATTCTTCCTAACTCGTCCAGGATATCCTCTGAAATATGAGCAACCATCACTTCGCAGATTACCAGGTTCCCTGATCCACCTACTTCCCCCAAAGGCTTTACCTCATTGACTTTACATTCGAAGGCTATCGGCGCCTCTTTTACCCGGGGTGGTTTCACCTTTGCAGATGGCATTTCTGTCAAACCTGCCTTCACAAACTCATTGACTCCTTTTTCATACTCTGTGCTGGCTAGAGACATTTGCTCCACCAAATTGAAACCGACTACATGAATGACCACCTCGGGAACCTCTTTTACATTCTCCAAGGTATGTTTGGTGGTATTATCCCTTACCCTTCTTGAAGGGGAAAAAATCAATATGGGAGGATTGGTGCTAAAAAGATTAAAGAAACTAAAAGGACTTAAGTTTACATTTCCTTTTAAATCTACGGTACTTACAAAAGCAATCGGCCTGGGAGCTATACTCCCTTGAAGGAGCGCGTGAAATTCCACAGGTGCGAGGTCATTGGGATAGATGGTTTTCATATTCTTAAATTAGAACGCAATTTTAAATCTTAAATATTTTTCTAAAGATTAAGTTCACCTTTCATGAAATCAACCCTGTTTAAATTTACATTATTTGCCTTAGTACTGGTCAACTGCTCCTTTTTGATTCAAACTTCAAGCCAGGCACAAACTCATAACTTTGCCACCTTTAATATTCGATATGCCAATCAAAATGACGTTGGGAACCTTTGGGCAGACCGATTGCCTCCTATCAAAAGTCTGATCCAATTCCATCAAATCGAACTTGTGGGAATTCAAGAAGGGCTTCATCATCAGGTAACAGATTTGGCCAATACTCTAGCCTTTTCGTACATTGGAGTCGGCAGGGATGATGGAACTGAAAAGGGTGAATTTGCAGCTATTTTGTATAACCCAGAAAAATTCAAACTGTTAGAAAATGGCACATTTTGGTTGTCTCCCACTCCAGAAAAACCAAGCAAAGGTTGGGATGCGGCCCTCAACAGAATTTGTACCTGGGGGAAATTTGAAGATGGAAACGGAAAGGAATTCTACATTTTCAATATCCATTATGACCATAGAGGGCAGCAGGCTAGAGAAGAAAGTAGTAAACTGGTGGTTTCCACAGTGAAAAAAATGAACACCGAAAATCTTCCAGTGATCTTAATGGGAGACTTTAATGTAACTCCTGAAAATGCTGCTTATTCTACCATCACCAATCAAGAAGGCTGGAAAGATGCACGATTAATTTCAAAGATTCCTTCCCATGGTCCAGCTGGAACATTCACTGGATTTGATTGGGAGAATATGCCAGATGGGATTATAGATCATGTTTTTGTTAATGGTGATCTTACGGTTCTTAGACATGGCATTTTATCAGATAATTATGGTAAAAAATATCCTTCAGACCATTTCCCTGTATTAGTAGAAGTGGAGTTTTAACGATTAAAAACTTTTCCATTAAAAAAGGGCTGTCTACTTGTGTAAACAGCCCTATATCTTTCTAGCAGTATTTATTAAGGTTCTAACGCCGCTACCCCAGGAAGAATTTTTCCTTCCATATGCTCCAATAATGCTCCACCACCTGTTGACACAAAAGATACCTCGTCCCCATAACCGAACTTATTGACGGCAGCAGCAGAGTCACCTCCACCAATCAGAGAATAGGCACCTGCTTTAGTTGCTTCTACCACTGCTTCAGCAATTGCTTTGGTACCTTTATCAAATGAGTCCATTTCGAAAACGCCCATAGGACCATTCCATAAAATAGTTTTGGAACCCATGATCACCTCTGCAAATAACTCTCTGGTTTTTGGTCCAATGTCCAAGCCCATCCATCCGTCAGGAATTTCTCCACTTACTGCTAAACCCTGCTCTGCATCATTAGCAAATGCCTTGGAAATCACCGTATCCACAGGTAGGTAAAGATTCACGCCTTTTGCTTTGGCTTTATCCATCAATTCAAGAACAAAATCCATTTTATCAGGCTCCTGTAAGGAATCACCAATAGATCCACCTTGCGCTTTCGCAAATGTATAGGACATACCTCCACCGATGATCAGGTTATTTACTTTTTCCAAAAGCTGCTCAATGATCAAAATCTTATCCGCAATTTTGGCTCCTCCCATGATGGCAGTATAAGGTCTTTCAGGATTACCGAGTACTTTATCCGCATTCTTCAATTCAGAAAGCATCAAGTATCCACAAACCTTATCCGTAAAAAACTGCGCAATAATAGAAGTAGATGCATGCGCTCTATGGGCTGTTCCAAATGCATCATTTACATAAATATCTCCTAGTCTAGCCAATTTTTTGGCAAATTCAGGATCACCTTTTTCTTCCTCTTTATAGAATCTCAAGTTCTCCAATAGTAAAACCTCGCCTGGCTTCAAAGACTCAGAAAGTAATTCTGCTTCCTGACCGATACAATCTGCTGCAAATTTCACAGGTCTACCCAGCGCTTTTTCTAAGGTGAGAACGATGTATTTCAAAGAAAATTTATCCTCAGGTCCAGACTTTGGCCTTCCTAAGTGGGACATTAGAATTGCAGATCCCCCATCGTTCAAAATCTTTTCGATGGTGGGTAGGGCTGCTTGAATTCTGGTATCATCAGACACATGAAAATGATCATCCAATGGCACATTAAAATCAACTCGAACAAGTGCTTTTTTCCCTTCAAAGCTAAGGTTATCTACATTTTTGATTCTAGGATTCATAAGTAGGTATATATAGGTATCTTGATTTAATAAAATCTATTATCTTCAAAAAGAAAGTGAATTTATTAAAGATTAGATCAAATACCGCCTTTCAGAGCATTTGAATTTAATTTGATAAAGAAAAAGTAATCATCAAGCCTTTGCAGCGGCCCTTTTTAGACGATCATTGATGGCATTTCCAAGTCCTTGAGCAGGCATTTCCTCAGCCAAGATTAATTCCACATCCAGCTCATCTAACTTTCTCATACTGGCAAACAAGCCTTGGGCAGCTTCTCTTAAATCTCCCTTCTTACTCAATTGAATCTGATGCTCTGGCTTTAGTTGCTCAATTTCCCGGGACAAACTCAGCACCGCAAATTCAATATTTTGAGCGTTATATTGTGGGACCAAAGAATCTAAGTCACCCAAAATAAACGGCTTTCTTGGAGCATAATGGCTTTCTAAAAGCCCTGGAGCTTGAGGATTCGAACTACTGTGACTTTTGATAGATACTAAACCTACTACTTCTTCTATTTCGACCACATCCAATCCCCCAATCGGTAAACGGTAACCTGATCTCCTTCCATCCCTACAATAGTACTTTCTAAGCCCACTTCACAACTTCCACCATCCAATATATACGGAATCTTTGCTCCCAATTGAGCTTCCACATGTTTAGCGGTGGTAGGTGAAATATATCCAAAGGGATTGGCGCTAGGTGCAGCTAAAGGAAAATCCAATGCCGCCAACAATTCTTGGGTCAGAGGATGCTGAGGAACTCGCACGGCCACTCTTTCCATACCAGAAGTAACCAGATCAGGAATCAATGCTTTTCTTGGAAGCAATAAGGTCAATGGACCTGGCCAGAAAGTCTGAGCTAATTGATACAGGGGTTTAGGAATAGATTCCACAAAATCTCCTACTCTTTCCAAAGAAGAGGTGTGGATGATCAGAGGGTCGAAACTTGGGCGGTTTTTCGTTTCAAAAATCAAAGTCACCGCAGAAGCATTTAAGGCATTGCCTGCTAGACCATACACTGTTTCAGTAGGTATGGCTACCAATTCACTTTTATCGAGGAAGCTTTTTGCTTGCGCTATGTCCTGACCAATGATCGCCATTTTACTCGCAAAAATCGTCAATCCAAGTTTTAGCCTCTGTATAACCAAGGCTTAAAGCCATTTTCAAATCGGCACACCCCTCTTCCTTTTCACCAGTGGCGCTCATGCGTGTGACGCCCAAGAGGTAAAATGCTGCTCCATTTCTTGGATCCAGGTTGACTGCATTGGTCAAAGATTCCATGGCACCTGCTGGATCATTATTTCCGATTTGAGCTTTTGCTCTGTTAAAATACACCAAAGGTTGGTTTGGATTCACTTGCAATGCTGCATCAAAATCCAGCAACGCATCTTCATATTGCTCCAAACCTAATAAGGCAAGACCGCGGTTGTAATAAATATCTGTTTGGGTTTGGTCTAAGCCATTTGCCATGTTATAATCGGCCAATGACTCTTTGAATTTACCTAGCTCAAAGCTGGCATTAGCACGGTTGAACCAAGGTTTATATAAGGAACTGTCTGCTTCAATGGAAGCTGTAAATACTGGGATAGACTCTTCGTATTTGCCTTGCTGAAATAGAGCAACACCTTTTGCATTTAAGGCCGAGGCATTTTCAGGATTTTGCGCTAGGGTACGATCAAAATATACAATCGCTTCTGCCCAAGCTTGCTGGTCCATTTTTTCAATTCCAGCTTGAAACAATTCTTCTTCACTTGGACTACAGCTGGCTATTCCAAATGCCAAAAGGCAAATACTTAAAATTCTTTTCACAGGTAATTTTTTTCGGCAAAGATAGGAAATCTCTAGGTGGAAAGCTGTCTAGCCTTCAAGTTTACTTCGGTAGATGGAAGGGATAGGTACCGGTCTCATTGTATTCATGTCCACCGATACCAGGGTGCAGTTACTTTTGGAAAACACCACCTCTTGATCATCCGAAGTCACTCCGATAATATATTGCACTAAATCAAAAGAAGTATTGCCAATTTTGACACATTTCACATAGGCTCTGATTTGATCACTCAAATGGATGGGACGATAGTAATCTATTCCCACATGCGCCACGACAGTTCCTACCTCCATGACATTCCAACCACAGGAATCCATCAAAAAAGCAGCTCTGGAATGTTCAAAATAATTGAAATATATTCCATTATTCACATGCTGATAACCATCGATATCAGAGAAACGAATTTGTATAGGAATGGAGAAATGAAATTCACCGATAATATCCGAAACTTCTACTTTAGGCATTAAAGTACAATTTCAGATTTACTGGTTTTTTCCAACATTCTAAGGATTGAAGGATTATACCCAATCATATCGACAACAGAATCAAAGGTAATCCAAGCAAGGGAGATACTTTCGTCACTGATCTGTAAAGGCTCATTGATATCTGCCTCCAAAATATACCTTACGTCATAGTGGAAATGTTCGGGTACATGTGGACGCTCCGGAATGATGTGTTTATCCAAATCAAAAATCGTGGAATCTACCAGCTCCAAGGACTTCAACCCACTTTCCTCCTTGGCCTCTTTCAAGGCGACTTCTATTAAATTTTCATCTCCGTCTGCATGACCTCCCAATTGGAGCCATCTTCCTAGTTTTCTATGCAGCGTCAGCAAGGTATGTGTTCTTCTTCTATTAACCACCCAAGCAGAGGCAGTGAAATGCCCCTCCAACCTTTCTCTCTTATAGGCCAAAGGATCCTCTGTCAACTCAATAAATGAATTGATGAATGCCGATTCCTCTTCATAAGGAGTTCGATACTTTTCCAGCTGACTTTTTAATAACGTTCTATCCATTGTAGTCTACCTCAAATAGTAAATCCAGAAATTGATCAAAAGGTTTTGGGTTTTTGTAAAGTCGATCTGAATAAATGGTCACCAAGAGCTTAATGAAACTTGGTGTATTGTCGATACTTATTTTTTCTAGGGTAATGTTACCAAATAACTGAGAGATTAACTCTCCATCATCTGATGATTTTAACGGCGGCTTGAAATAAAACTTCTCCGTGATTTTCACTTGGTCGTTTATTTCTTCAAACTTCCGATCTAAACTCACTTGCCGGTAACCCAAAGCTAAAACACGTTGGCTAAAAGCCAAGAAAAGCAGTGAAAAAGATTTTGGATCAAAAGGCAAATCATAGCTTATCGCAATTCCATTCGCATAAGGTGACTCTAATATGTGAACTTGGGGATTCTTATTAATCTGAGCCTTTTTGAAATGGTAATTCTTATTGATTAATTCCATAAACTTCCTTCCATCCTCACGCTGCGACCATTCTAAAGCTTCCCGAAGCTCATTTTCTTTAATGATGAAATTTTCTTTATGGTTAACCGGCATTACTTCAGAAGACTGAAAAACCTTTTTTAACAAATCGTCGAAGAAATTACCCATAGTTTGAAATTACGTATTTACCTGAGGAAGTGGAAGAGATCTTTCCTGAATCCTCTAATTTTCGAATGATCGAAAACAATTCTGGGGAAGCAGGTAGCTGAAGTTTTGCCAATAACTGACTTTCATTTAACCCTCCGAACTCTATAATAGTTTCAATGACTCTTCTTTCCAGTTTCTCTTCACTGGAGGCCAGATCTTTAGATTTTCGATTTTTAATACACCAATCACAGATTCCACATTCTCGATCTGTACGCTCTCCAAAGTACTCCTGAATAAACTGACTTCTACAAAGAGCATCCTGGTGAGCATAGGCAATGATTTGTTGGGCATGGTTCAAGGTCAATGCTCTTCTATCCTCAATGCGTTTAAAGTTCAAAGGTAATTTCCCGGCATCGAATCGTGGAGTCAAAAAGTCAATTGAGGTTTCTCTTTTCTCTGATCATAATCCATCACCTCCAGTTCTGCCAATTTCCTTAAGCGACTGATGACATCAATTTCCCGTATTTCAAGTGTTTTTGCCAGCTTTGCTTCTTGAATAGAAAGGTATTCTGAAAAGAGATTTCCCCATAGGTTCTAAGCAGGACCTTTACCAGCGGATCCAAATTCGCATAGGCAATTTGAACTTCATAAAGCCTGGCTGGATCCACCAAGAAATGGACTCTGGAAGGGGCATAAAAACTTTCATTCAAAGAAATAAAGCCTTCTTCCTCCAATACCTTGAGCGCATAAAAAGTCTCTAAAACACCTAAATCATAATTATGGGCAAATTCATGGTAAACGAAATCAAAACTGCTGAACATATTACTCCCTACCGCAAGCTTGTAATAATTTGCAAGGCATTGGTAGACTCGTTTGACAAAATCTATGGGAGGATAGACTAAAGCCGCTCTATCCATTAGAGCTTCAAAATCCTGTACATTGCTTATCAAAACCGCAAAAGATTTTTCTCCATCCCTGCCAGCTCTCCCAGCTTCCTGGTAATAATTCTCAATATTTTCGGGTAAATCCGTATGGATTACCACTCGAACATTGGGTTTATCAATCCCCATCCCAAAGGCATTAGTACTTACTATCACCCGTGTCTTGTCTGCCATCCAAGAAGCCTGTACAGCATTACGATCCGTCATGGTCATACCTGCATGATAGGGAGATGCGGAAATGCCCAGTTTCAATAAGGAACTAGATATCTGATGTGTGGCCTGCCTGTTTCTCACATACCATATTGCCGACCCTGCTACCCGTTGGAGGACCTCCACTCCTTTTTCAAATTTATTTTCAACAAGGCGAACGCTAAAACTTAGATTTTCACGGGCAAAACTTTGATGAAATTCCTGCTCGTTTTTCATCAATAGTTTATCCTTGATATCCTCACATACTTTTGCCGTTGCCGATGCCGTCAAAGCTAAAATGGGAACCTCAGGATGATGCTTTCTTATTTCTCCAATTTCCAGGTACTGAGGTCTGAAATCATAGCCCCATTGAGAAATACAATGTGCCTCATCTACCGCAATAAGATTGACTGGCATTTGCTTGAATCGCTCAATAAATAAATCCACTTTGAGGCGTTCTGGAGAAACATATAAAAATTTAAAATCTCCATAAATGCAGTTATCCAAGGTCGTGTCAATCTCTCGGTAACTCATACCGGAAAATATTGCTGCTGCTTTGACACCTTTTGCTTTCAAGGCATCTACCTGATCTTTCATCAAAGCAATCAGAGGACTGATTACCAAGCAAATACCCTCATTTACCAAGCCAGGTATTTGATAACACAGGGATTTCCTCCTCCTGTTGGCAATAAAGCCAACGTATCATGATGGGACAAAACTGAATTGATAACGTCCTTCTGAACGGGTCGAAAATCTTCGAATCCAAAGACCTTATGAAGTATTTCCTTGCTACGTTTTTCCAATTACCAGTCTGGGTTGTTCTTATTCAAAAAGGATGATATCCCTTTGATGCAATCCTCATGGGATCTTGCTTTTGCATTGACTTCGGAGGCGGTTAACAAGGCTTTCTCTCGTTTATCCCGATTGATAGATCGAAGTAAGGTCTTGGTTGCTGCCATGGAAAACCCCGAATTTTGATCAATGAGTTTATTGGCAAAATCCATCACTCCTTTTTGCAAAAATTCATCATGGCAAACTTCCGTAATTAATCCCAATTCAGCTGCCTTTGCAGCGGAAATAAGTTCACCGGAAAGTAAAAGCTCTTGGGTTTTGGCCATGCCTATCTGTTCAGCAAGAAATACCGAAACCAAGGCAGGGACAAAGCCTATTCTTACCTCTGTATAACCAAAAAGTGCATTGGGAACGGAAAAAGCAAAATCACATACGGTCACCAATCCACAGCCACCAGCCAATGCATGCCCTTGGATATTGGCAATCACAACTTTTGGCATGGTATAAATCAAAGTCAGTAATTCTTTTAAATGATTGCTATCTTCCAAGTTTTTCACATAAGAATAATTCTGTAGATCCTGAAGGTAGGCTAGATCAGCACCAGCGCAGAATGCTTTCCCCACCGCCTCCAGAATAATTACTTTGACATCTTCCCGCTGTTCCATCTCCACAAAAGCCTGATGCAATCCAGAAATCAATTCAGGACTTAAAGCATTTCGCTTTTCGGGTCTATTTAGTTTTATAAAACCGATCCGGTTCTCGACTCGGGTTAATACAGCGTGGGTCATGTAACTACTTGATTTAGGAATAATCAATTTACTTTCATAAATAGTCTTTCCCAAAAATAAGGTCTAGAAAAGAACCCGAAATGCAGCTCCTTCGAAGGAAATCTGACTTGATGTAGGCAATTCCACCCATTGATCATTCTCCCACTTTTGAATGGCTAAGGAAAGGGGGGCTTTTAAAAAGAGCATTTTTTCTTGAGGATCAATTCTAAATTTATCCAAAGGAAACCTTAAAACACCCCCTCTTCCTTGATGAAAAACAAAGAATCAGGGATTGCATCCCAGTTTTTCAGTACCCGATAGGGGTCAATCTGATAGCTGATATCCTGGGGCCTTACACCTTGATTCCAACTTTTCACCTTCCCTGAATAGGCGTAATCAAGCATTACCCCTTGGGATGTATGATAGATGATCAGTTCTTCCTGAGAGCTTTTGAAATTAGCATACACCGCAATGCCTGCCCAAGAAAAACACCCTATCAAGGCTAGCCAAACCAGCTTTCGCTTTGGGTAATAATCCCATGAAACCCAAATCAAGAGCATTAACCAAACTCCGATCATGGAGTAGAATGAAATAGTCAGTCTATCAAAATTTGAAAAGGGAAGTCCTTGAATGGATACAATTAAGAAGTTTTGAAATGTCACTAATTTACTGACCAGAAACCCTAACAACTCGCCAAGCCAGGGTATCCATCCAAAAAACAAAAGCGGTACCCCAAATTGTAAAACCAAAAAGGTAATCGGGATGATCAATAAGTTTCCGATCAAGAAATACGTAGGAAAAGAATGAAAATAGGAGACAGTCAATGGAAAAGTAGCCAGCTGAGCTGCCATACTTACGACCAATAGTTGCCACAAGTATTCTTGCCATTGATAGTCAGGCTGCCATAATCTGAGAAGTTTTGGTTGGAACAAAACAATTCCTGCTACAGCCAAATAGGAAAGCTGAAAGCCCACCTCAAAAATCACCTCCGGGTTAAAGGTAATCATCAGCATTGCAGAAAAGGCCAGGACATTAAAAATGGAAGGCTTTCTTTCCCTCATTTGTCCTAGGATCAGCAAAGAAAACATAATTGCAGCCCTTACCACGGAAGGAGACATCCCTGTTAACACCGCATAAACCCAAATCAGAACAATCACCCACCATAAATAGGTTTTTAGGGCTACTTTCTTTAATCCGAATGGTTTGATGACCACCATCAATAGTGCGTAGATGATCCCAACATGCAAGCCAGATACAGCTAGTAAATGCATGACCCCAATCTGACCATAAGCCTGCTTAAGGTCCTTTTCTAAAAATTGTTTTTGCCCCAGCAAAATTGCTTGAGCGATTTGATTGGAAGCTCTGTCTGGGATTTTGGATTCCAAAAACTCACTTAGCCTCTTTCTTAGGTGTTTAAAAAAATAGATGCTAATGAAGGGAGAGCTACTATTTAATACATAGATTTCCTCCTTTAGAAATTGTCGATATAAAATCCCTTTTCTTTCCAAATAGCCTGAATAATTAAATTCATTTGGATTCCTAGGAGATGAAATGGCTTCAGGAATGGAAGGGATCCACACCACATTACCCGGCAGTAAAGGAATCTTCGACTGATGATATATCACTACTTGTCCCGACCTATTCTCCCAGACTCCATCGGTATGGATGGATTTGATTTTTAGGACATTTTCAAATGAATTAGGTTTTTCCTCATCATAATTGACCACTTCGGCTAAATATCCATCCACCGAATTCCAAGCAATTTTCGAATACGAATTGACGGCATTTAGAGAAATCCAATTCCCAAAAAGAAATAACATGGAATACCCAAGTACTGCACTTCTTAACTGCCTGAAATGAAGAGGAGTAAAAATCAATAATCCTGCATAGAGGATCCATGTACCGATTAAAGCGATGAAGATGATACTTGGATCATTGTTCCAAGCTTTTCCCGCAAAAATCCCAGCGATAAAAAATGGGAGGTATCTCAAAAATGGAAAATCCGAAAACCGCACTTTTAATTGAATTAATTATTAAGTTAATGATTTTCGGGCAAAAAAAGAGCCCTAATTAAGAGCTCTTCAGTTTATTGAAAAGACTATTAAAAACGATAGCCTAAATTAAATCCTGCATTAAATTCAATCCCTGTAAATCGATCCACAACATCGTCACTAAAATTTCTCCCGATGCTAGCATAAGGACCAAAAGCAAAATGCTCAGAAACTTCCCACTTGTAACCAGCTCCTGCTCCTAAAATAAAGGCTGTCATATCAGTCGTATCTATACCTCCTGATTCGGAAGGCTCCTCAAAGTCCCCAAACCTGATTTTTGCCAAGGGAAAGAGGTAAAAACGACCGCTTCCATTACTATTCAGGTAAAAATTCATGGCAGCTTGTACGGAATTCGTCTTATATTTCTTCCCTTTCTTTTCATTATTAAATCCAAATCGGTCGTTGATGAACCCTTTGAACTCAAGGGAATGGTCTTCACTCAAATAACGTTCATACGCTACTTCAAAAGACCCAAACATGATTAGGGTGAGGAAGTTAACTTTTATTTCATTGTTGAAATCTCCATAATAATTACTTCCCGAGCTACTAGAAACTACTTCTTGTGCAGCTAAAGACCCTATCACTCCGAAGATCAATGCAATGGTTACAATGGATTTTCTCATATAATTTTTTTAAATAGAATGACAATTCTTACGCCAACTGCATTTGATAGTGAAGAATATTACATTCCTCAAAAACATCTCCTACCTTCTCAAACTTAAATTTGGCATATAATGGTACAGCATCCAACTGTGCATTTAAATATTTCATCTTGCCTTTTGACTTAGGATCTGACTGAATATCAAGCAAAACTGCTTTGACCATACTTTGACCTACTCCTTGGCCTCTTGCTTCTTTCAAAACTGCAAAGCGTTCCAATTTGACTCCCTTTTCAGTAAACCTCCATCGAGCAGCACCAACCGGTTCATCATCTAACGTAGCCAAAAAGTGGGTAGAATTTTCCTCAAATTCATCGTATTCTGCCTCTGCTGGTACTTTTTGTTCGACCACGAAAACCTGTTTCCGTATAGCATAGACCTTCTTCAACCGATCTTGGTCCTCAGCTGCTACTTTTTCTACTTCCAGTTTCATTTTTGATTCGGTCTTTTTCAGCTTGATCTTTTTCGTAAGCCTCTATGATAGATTTGACTAGTTTATGTCGGATTACATCTTTTCCACTCAAATTCACCACGCCGATTCCTTTCACATTTTTCAGAATCTTCAAAGCTTCAGAAAGACCAGATTTCTGACGAACAGGTAAATCTACCTGGGTTTGGTCCCCGGTAATAATCACCTTGGAATTAGGTCCCATACGAGTAAGGAACATTTTTATTTGTTCGTTAGTCGTGTTCTGAGCCTCATCCAATAATACAAAAGCATCATGAAGGGTTCTACCTCTCATATAGGCCAATGGTGCTATTTCTATGACCCTTGTTTCCTGGTAAAACTTCAGTTTTTCGGATGGAACCATGTCTGCAAGGGCATCATAGATCGGCCTCAAATAGGGGTCTAATTTCTCCTGAAGGTCTCCAGGAAGAAATCCAAGATTTTCTCCAGCCTCCACAGCTGGACGGGTAATGATGATTCGTTTCACCTCACGGTTCTTGAGCGCTCTTACTGCCAGCGCCACTGCGATGTATGTCTTACCTGTACCTGCTGGACCTAATGCAAAAACCAAATCATTATTCATCGCAGATTCGACCAATTTTCTCTGGTTAGGAGATTTGGGCTTAATGACCAATCCCTTATTTCCAAAAACGATTACTTGATCTCTATTTGCTTCTTCGAAAGGTACCCCTTCCACATCCAAATAATCCTTGACATTCTCTGGTGTGAGATGACCAAAGCGCTCCAAATGTTCCAACAATAAGTTGAGCACATCATTTATTCGCAAAATCTCTGGCGCTCCACCCTTGATTCGGATTTCGTTCCCTCTGGAAATAATCTTACTTTGGGGGAAAGCAAGCGCGATTTGCTTGATATTTTCATTGGCCTGACCTAAAAATTCGGCCAAAGGCACGTTTTCTAAAGTGATTACTTTTTCTACCAATCTGTTTTCTTTGATTAGATTATCCTTAGACGAACAAATAAATTTCTATTTTTGTCCGCAGCTCCTCTAACAAAAGTACACAATTTTAATTGACATGCTCCTATGGCTTTGGTGACATTCCTCTCAGATTTTGGGGACAAAGATTATTACGTTCCTGCAGTAAAAGCCAAAATGCTTGCAGTGAACCCACAATTGAACATTATAGATATTTCACATTCTATAGATACGTTTGACCTCGCCCACGCGGCATTTGTCTTACGATCTACTTTTCGTGATTTCCCAAAGGGTACCGTACATCTGGTGGCCATCAATACCACTGGATCCTATACGCATGGTTACATAGGGATCAAACTGGAAGAACATATTTTCTTAGGTCCCAACAATGGGATTTTGAGTTTATTGGCAGATCATGACCCAGGAATCATGGTTCAATTTGCAGACATTCACTTGAAGGATACTTCCTTTCCTGCCAAAGATATTTTAGCTCCTATTGCAGCCAAAGTAGCCAGTGGTGCCGCGATCCATGATTTTGGAGGACCATTGACAAATTTCCGGAAACTGATGGGACGTCAAGCCAAAGCTACCCGGGAGCAAATCCTTGGGCATGTGGTACGCGTAGATCGATATGGTAATTTGATTACCAACATCCAGAAAGAGGTGTTTGACAAACTAAACCCTGGAAAATTCACCATTGCATTCGGCAGAGAAGAAGTTACCCGATTGGATAAAGGATATGATCAAGTGGAACCAGGAGATTGCTTCGCTTTTTTCAACAGCTTGAATTTATTGGAAATCGGTATTAACCATGGGCATGGGGCAGATTTATTGGGGTTGAAATATGACAGTGTGGTCTTCGTGAATTTCAACCCTTAAAGCCATGTTGATCCGGATTGTACGTATGACATTTCATGAAGAAAAAGTGGCTGCTTTTTTAGAGAATTTTGAGATTCATAAGAAATCCATCCGGAATTTTCCTGGTTGTCATCATTTAGAGCTTTGGCAGGATGAAAATAAAAAAAATATTTTCATGACGTATAGCCATTGGGAAAGTGAAGAACACTTGAATCAATATCGTGATTCTGAGCTATTTAAAATCGTATGGGCTTTCACTAAGACCTTGTTTTCAGAAAAACCTCAAGCCTACAGCTCAAAAAAAATACAGAAAGTGGAAAAATGAGTTTGTAGAAAAAAAATTCTTTACTCATATTTGCATCCCGTTACGAAAGCAACGGACCGAGATTCTGAGAAATCAGAATTTACCAAAAGCCCAGGTGGCGGAATTGGTAGACGCGTTGGTCTCAAACACCAATGCCTTCGGGCGTGCCGGTTCGACTCCGGCCCTGGGTACAAAAGCTCGCTTTTCAGCGAGCTTTTTCTTTTACCAGGCTAATAATAATCCTTCAGATATTTACAACAACATGTTGAAATCAATCTTTGGGAATCAGCGTATTTTTCTCTGCGGGGATCTGCGGGAATAGATATACCATAAAAATAAAAGGCCCGCATTCCTGCGAGCCTTCCCATTATTTTAGACTTTTCACTTAAACTATCTGATTTTTTAATTCCCTCTCAATATCTCCATTGGAGGCTGATTGATGATTTTCCTTCCATTCAACCAACCCAAAACAATCGTCAAGGCAGTAATTCCCAAATAAAGGATCAATGCTGAACCCCAAGCTCCACGGAATTGGATATTAAATACAAATTCACTCAATAGCCAGGTAGCTCCAAAGGATAGTATGATCCCAGATAATGAGGCTAAACTTCCCAAAAAGAAATATTCCAAAGTGTTGATTTTACTGACTGTACCCGAATTGGCACCTAAGGTTCTCAACAAAATACTTTCACGCATCCGCTGATACTTTGAAATAATCAAGGAACTGATCAATACCAAAATCCCTGTAGCAATACTAAAGAAGGCCATAAACTGAATCACAAAGCTGATCTTCCCCAAAATTTCCTCCAAAGTTGCCACGATCGTCCCTAGGTTAATAATGGAAATATTGGGGAATTGCCTTACGATATCCGCCTGTACCGAACCTGCCTCTCGATCATTCTTGGTTTTGGTAATCAACACATGAAACTTAGGTGCTTGTTCTAATACCCCATTAGGAAACAGCACCAAAAAATTGGTAGAAACCTGATTAAACTTCACGTCACGGAAGCTCCCAATATAGGTTTTGATTGGACGTCCCTGCACATTAAACTCAATCTCATCACCTATTTTCAAACGATTCCCTTCCGCAAATCCTTTTTCAAAACTGACAAAAATACTATCCCCACGAGCACCAACTGGAATTAAATCTCCCGAAGTCAAAGTCTCTGAGGAGATCAAAGTATCCCGATAGGTCACCCTGAATTCCCGATTATAAATCCAACGAGAATAATCTTCCTCTTCTGGCAGTTCTTCATTTGCCTGTTTATCAATCCCATTGATCGCATTCAGTTGCATGGTCACAATGGGTACTTCTTGCATGATAGGTAAATCGTAAGATTCTATTTTATCCTTTACCGCCTGCAATTGGGCCGTTTGGATATCAAACATCAGCATATTGGGCTGGTCTTCTTTATCAGCGAAACGCGCTTCTTCCAACAATTGATTTTGAAGGAAAAAGAGGGTAGAAATCATCGCCGTACCCAATCCAATGGTAGCAATTAACGAAACCGTTTGGTTGTTTGGACGGTACAAGTTTGCCAACGACTGCCGTAAGGGATAGGAAAAAGAGATAGGTAGAAATTTTCTGACTGCCCAGATGATGGACTGTGCAATGCCCCATAATATGCCAAAAGCAAAAACCACGAAAGCAGTAAAACCAAAGGCAAAATCCACACGATCCAGCAGATAAAAACTAAATGCCCAAATAAACAATAAGATCCCAACAATTACCATCCATCGAAGCGGATCTTTCAACAAGGTAGTATCAGCTGTTTCAGGTCTTAAAGTAGCCATTGGAGACACGTTACGAACCTTCAATAAGGGCAATAAAGCAAACAACACTGAAACAAAAAGCCCAGTGATAATTCCAAAACCAACAGAAAGCCAAGAAACTCCAAAATTCACCTCCACAGGTAAGAAATCAGCAAATACAGCAGGCAGCACAAATTGTAACAGAGTCCCAAAAAAGGCCCCAAGTAGCGCGCCTACCAAGCCCATAATCTTGATTTCAGCCAAATAGATCAAAAGAACATCCCTGGATGAGACGCCCAGGCATCTTAACACTGCTACAGAGGCAAGCTTTTCCTTCACAAATACATTTACCGCACTAGCCACACCAACACAACCTAATAGTAAGGCGATAAATGCCACCAAACTCAGAAAGTTGGACAAATTGGAGAATGACCTTCCAGTGGATCGCTTTTGATCTTCTACAGTATCTGCATCTACCCGATCAATTTCCCATTGCTCATCATAAGGTTGGATCAGCTCATCTACATTGGTTCCTGGCTCAAACAAATAATACCGGTTGTAATTTACCCGGCTTCCATATTGAACCAAACCAGTTTCTTTTAGGTAATCCATGGGAATATATACCGCTGGTGCTACTGTCGCAGTGATCCCTGTTTGCCCTGGTACTGATTGTAACTCTCCGGCAACCACAAATTCCACATTCCCAACCTTGATCACATCTCCAACTTCAGCATTAAACTGTGCCATCAAAGTTTTTTCTACTAAAGCCTTTTTCCCTCCTGCCCTAAAATCAGCCTCTCCTGAGACAGGAATAGTTTCTAAAACACCATAAAAAGGGAAAGCTCCTTCCAACGCCCGAACTTGGGTAAGTCTACTGGCTCCAGTTCGAGGATAGGCTACCATCGAGGCAAAATTTACCTCAGAAGCCGTTTCAATTGCTAAAGAATCTACAGACTGATCCCCTAATGGTTGATTGTTTTCCAATCTCAAATCTGCCCCCAAAAGCTCTTTGGCTTGGTTGTCAATATCTTTTGTCAGGTTTTCGCCAAAACTACTAATCGCTACCAAAGCAGCTATTCCTACTACGATGGAACTGACAAATAATAAAAGTCTAGAGATGTTTTTTCGGAAGTCCCGAAAAGCCATCTTCATAATCCATCTAAAATCAGGCATGTGCATCCTCCTGTATTTTACCACCTTTGATATGAATAATACGCTGGGTCTTTGCTGCTAAATCCAAATCATGGGTTACCAAAACCAAAGTAGTTCCTTGCTCTTTATTTAAATCGAAGATCAACTTTTCGATCATTTCTCCTGTCTCAGTATCCAGATTTCCTGTTGGTTCATCCGCAAATAAAATCTTTGGTTCATTAGCAAATGCCCTCGCAATGGAAACCCGCTGTTGCTCCCCTCCTGAAAGTTGGGTTGGGTAATGGGTAGCCCGATTACTAAGACCTACTTTTTCCAACAGTTCCTGCGCCTTCACACGTGCATCTTTCCTTTTTTAAGCTCCAAAGGAACCATGACATTTTCTAAGGCAGTCAACGTTGGCAAAAGCTGAAAATTCTGGAAGATGAACCCAACATGCTGATTCCTCACCGCTGCACGTTGATCTTCATTCATGGTCTGAAGATTTTCTCCATTTAGACTAACACTTCCTTTAGAAGCGGAGTCCAATCCCGCACAAAGTCCCAAAAGGGTGGTTTTTCCGCTACCTGAAGGGCCTACAATGGAAATAATCTCTCCAGACTCTATATCAAATGACACTTCATCCAGCACAGTAAGTTTTCTACTGCCACTTTGGTAGACCTTGCTTAGGTCAGAAACTGATAAAATATTCATGGGGTGGTAAAAGAAGTAGGTAAAAGGATTGGCTATCACTTAACGATAAACCTCCAATTTAGTTTGTGGAAGATAGTAATCAAGCCATAAACCAACAAATTAGAGTAGGCACTCCCAGAAAAAGGGTTTATTTCCAACTCTAAAGTCCCATTTTTGAGTTTTTGAATCAGAATAATCGAACCTTTTGGCAGGAAATTGCTTTTGGGTATATAGTTTTACATGTTAAACTATTGAACCCTATGAACCTTCAATTCAAGTATTTTCCAATATTCATTCTTAGCCTAGCTCTTAGCCTTTCACTTATCTCTTGCTCAGAAAAAAAAGAAGGTTGCTCAAAATCAGACCAAAGAAGAAGTTGTAGAAGAAAAAAGTGACGAGAAGATCATCTTATTTTTTGGCAATAGCCTCACTGCTGGATACGGGATTGAGCAGGACCTCGCATTCCCAGGTTTGGTTCAAGCACGCTTAGATAGTTTAGGGGAAAACTATAAAGTAATCAATGGAGGACTGAGCGGAGAAACTACTGCTGGTGGAGTGGGAAGAATCGACTGGTTTCTAGAAGATGAACCAGACATTTTTGTCCTAGAGCTTGGGGGCAATGATGGTCTGAGAGGAATCCAATTAAGTGAAACCAAAAAGAATCTTTTAACGATCATTGATAAGGTTCAAACCAAATATCCAGATACCAAAATCATTTTGGCAGGAATGCAGATTCCACCTAACATGGGACCAGAATATTCTCAAGAATTCCAATCTATCTACCCAGAGGTAGCCAAAGAAAAGGATGTGACTCTTATTCCATTTTTATTACAAAATGTCGGAGGTATTAAAGAACTCAACTTACCCGATGGAATCCATCCCACTGAAGAAGGTCATAAGCTAGTGTTTGAAAATGTATGGGAATACCTGAAGGAAGAAATTTAGCAGATCAAATTCTTCAAAAATTCTAACTTTTCCGCCATTTATTGAAAATATCCCTACTCAAAGCTATTGTTAATTTCATTTTCGAAAAAATTGAAGTAATTTTTAAACTTCATTAAAAATTTTCAAAAATGAGTTTTCAGATAAAATCATCCGGAGACAGCTATGATGTAATCATTGTTGGATCTGGAGCTGGAGGCGGGATGGCCTCAAAAATCCTTTCTGAGGCCGGGTTGTCAGTAGCAGTAGTAGAAGCTGGAGGTGATTTTGACCCAGCAAAAGACGAAGATAGAACTCAGCTTCGTCCACCATGGGAATCACCAAGAAGAGGTGCAGGAACAAGAATTCGCCCATTTGGTGATTTTGATGCAGCAATTGGTGGTTGGGATATAGAAGGAGAACCCTATACCAGAGCCAATGGAACTAAATTTGATTGGTTCAGGTCAAGAATGGTCGGTGGACGTACCAACCACTGGGGAAGAATTTCTCTACGTTTCGGACCGAATGATTTTAAAAGAGCAAGTATTGATGGGTTAGGAGATGATTGGCCTATTGGTTATGACGATCTGAAACCATATTACGATAAAGTAGATAAATTAATCGGTGTATTTGGTTCAAAAGAAGGTATTTACAATGAACCAGATGGATTTTTCCTTCCTCCTCCAAAGCCAAGATTACACGAACTTTTCTTGAAAAAAGGAGCTGATAAAGCAGGAATGCCGATGATCCCGGGAAGACTTTCCATGTTGACCCGTCCGATCAATAATGAAAGAGGTGTTTGTTTCTTCTGTAGCCAATGTAATAGAGCTTGTCAAGTATATGCCGATTTCTCTGCAGGTACCTGCTTGGTACATCCGGCTATGAAAAAGGGTAAAGTTGACTTGTACACACACTCCATGGTAAGGAAGGTGACTACTGACGATACCGGAAAAGCCACAGGGGTATCTTTTGTGAGCAAGGTTGACATGAAAGAATACAAATTGAAATCCCGAGTGGTAGTACTTGGTGCTTCCGCTTGTGAGTCAGCTCGTATCATGATGAACTCCAAATCCAAAACCCATCCGAATGGTATTGGCGGTGATTCCGGTGCATTGGGACGTTACCTTCACGACTCTACCGGTGCAGATAGAATGGGAATCCTTCCTGATCTGATTGACAGAGATAGATACAATGAGGACGGTGTAGGCGGGATGCACATGTACACTCCATGGTGGTTGGACAACAAAAAGCTAGATTTCGCCAGAGGATACCATATTGAGTATTGGGGTGGAATGGGCCAACCTTCCTACGGAGCAGGCGGTGGCATGGACACCATGCGTAAATTCATCAAAGATGAGTTTGGCAACCCAAGCCCAAATGGAGGATATGGAGAAGGATTGAAGAAAGACGTGAGAAGAATCTACGGATCTACTCTAGGCATGTCAGGAAGAGGAGAAAGTATTCCTCGTTATGAAAACTACTGCGAAATCGATCCAAACACTGTAGATAAGTATGGTATCCCTGTATTGAAGTTCAATTACAACTGGACTGATCAGGAGTTGAAGCAAGCCAAGCACATGCATGATACCTTTGAGGAAATATTAACCAATGCAGGAGCGATCCTATTGGGTGAAAAGCCAGGACCAGAATCTCAGTATGGATTGCATGCTCCGGGTAGAATCATCCACGAAGTAGGTACTACCAGAATGGGGAATAGCCCTAAAGGCTCTGTGGTTAACTCAAATTGCCAGGCACATGACTGTGACAATTTGTTCGTGGTAGATGCTGGGCCTTTTGTATCTCAAGCAGACAAGAATCCAACTTGGACCATTTTAGCCCTAAGCTGGAGAACTTCAGAATACATTGTAGATCAATTGAAACAAAAAATATCTAAGCCATGAACAGAAGAGAAAACCTAAAATTACTCTTTACCGGTTCGGTTGGAACAGGCTTATTATTAGCAGGATGTTCTCCTGAAGAGCAGGCGCTACCTAAACAAGCACTACTTTCTGGGGGAACCATTGGAGGAAGAACCGAAGAGGAGAAATTAAGAGATCAAGAACTTCTTTCAGAAAACTTCTTTACAGAAGATGAAATGAAGAAACTCAATATCTTGGTGGATATCATTATCCCAAAGGATGCTGAATCTCCTTCTGCCACGGAAGTAAAAGTTCCAGAATTCATGGAATTCATCATGAAGGACATGCCCTATAATCAAACCCCGATGAGAGGTGGATTGATGTGGCTGGACTTTGAAGCTGATGAGAAATTCGGTAAGTCATTCTTGGAACTAAGCCATGATCAAGTAATTGAAATCGTGGAATTGGTAGCGTGGCCTGATAAAGCAACTCCTGAATATGAAGGAGCTGTCAAATGGTTTAATCTACTTAGAAATCTTACTTGTTCAGGTTATTTCTCTACCGAAGCGGGATGGAAATACATTGATTACAGAGGAAATCAACCTAATGTTTGGGATGGGGTACCTCAAGAAGTGATGGACAAGCATGGCTTTACCTTACCTGAAAAATATGTACCGATCTACCTCAAACCGGAAGACCGTGGTACGGTAGCCCAATGGGATGACGAAGGAAACCTGATCGGTTAAAATTTTGACCAGAGGCCTCTGAAAACTAATTTTTCAGAGGCTTTTTTCTTTCTTATTTTTCAAGACAAATTCTAATTAGTATTTTTCAAGAAACTAAACCACATGAAATCTTTACTCAAAACCAGCTTCTACCTTTTGCTGCTTTCTGCTATTTCTTGCTCCGAGAAATCAGAGACGATTAATGAACCCACTTCTTATTCTTTGGAAATATTGGACTCATTGGACCTAACTATACTTGGAAATCCTTTGATAGCTGATGTTAAATCTGATGGATCAAAATTTCTTTTTATGACTTTGCGAGCTCAGACCTAATCGTCACCAATGCGGAAGGTGAGATTCAAAGTAAATTCTCAAAAAAAGAAGACACCCCAGATGCCTATGGTTTCATGATGGAAGTACCCGGTTTTTTTGGCTCAAATCAAATAGCTGTTGTAGGAATGAAGGGCATTTTCCTTTATGATTATGAGGGTAATTTGATCAAGAAAATGGATCATCCAGAGTCCCTAGGAGGAGCAGGTTTTATGGCCTTTCCAGGGAAACACACAGAATCCACTGAAATCAATGGAAATGACTATTTGATCACAAAGTCTGTCAGGTCAAGGGATAGTTTTAATGGCGAAATGAAATTCTATAATACTTTCAAGGCATTGGAATTAGTCGATCCTGAATCTGCAAGTTTCACTGAAATGGTCCGTTTGAAGAGGGAAGTATGTTTTTGAACGGCACAGGTTATTATGAAAGCGACTATGCCCCAGCTTTTGAAACAAAAGATGGAAAACTATATATCAGTCTCGGAGCAGAACAAAAACTCCATGTTTACAATCTTTCTTCAGGAGGAACATCTCTTGATACTGCTATCTCCTTTTCAATTCCGGGATTTGAAACATTAGTACCTAAAGATCTATCTGAGTTTTCCGAAGGAACTGTTACAATTAGTGGAAGCACCCCTTCCATTCGGAATATCCATATTATTGACAACAAAATTTTATTGCATTACTACCCAGGTATAGATCCTGAAAAGATGAAAGAAGCAGAACTTCTTTGGGAACAAGGCAAACAAGAAGAGGCTGGTGAACTCTATGAAAAACTAGAAGCAGAACTGGACCAAGGACTTTTAGTGATTGATCAAAATTCTTTAAAACTTGAAGGGATCATCCCCTTCCAAAAAACTTAAATAATACGGGGTTTACTTCCGCAAATGGATTTCTCTGGATGGAAAAATCTGCCAATGAAGAACAGGAAGAAGACTTTTTAAGAATATACAAGGTGAAAATTCAAGAAAAATGAAATTCAAAACCAATTTATTGATTGTCACTTTAGCTGTTTTCTCAATTGCTTGCACGGAGGAAAAAGAGACGGCACAACCCTCCACTCCTCTTTCATCTCAAAATTTAGAGTTTGAAATATACGATTCACTGATAGTGGATCATTTAGGCAACTTGACCCTAATGGACATCAGTCCTGATGGAAGCACCTTTCTTTTGCAGGATCAAGGGTCCAATGATATTTTAGTTACCAATGCCCAAGGAGAAATCCTATACCAATACAACAACTCGGAAGAAGGCCCTAATTCCTACATAAATAAAAGTGGGAAAGCATTATTCATTAACAATGAAGAGTACCTTATCCCAACCACAATGGACCTCGTCCAATACAAGCTTTCGGGAGAACTTCTCAATACCTTTAAACCAGAATTTTCTGGCAGTGCCAATCTGATCGTTTCTTCTTCTAAAACAGTAATCAAACAAGGAGAAAACTATTTCTTCAAAATCCAAGGCAGATATCCAGATCAAAATGATCTTGTCAATAGTAGAAATTTAGAAAAGGTGAATATGAATACTGGAGAGTACCAGCCAATTATTCCAATTCCTAAGTCTTCTAAATTTGCAAATCCAGAAGCTACTTTTGCTGGCTTTGATTATTACCCTGTTTTTGACGTGGGTCAGGACTCCTTGTATTTCATATTTAGAAATGAACCCAAGCTTTACACTTACTCCTTATCCAATCTGGATAGTCCTGCATTTACCAAAACGATTCCGTTTGAGGAATTCATAGAGCGTAACAGCAGTCAAGGATTAGAAAACGGAGGCTTCAATATTAGGGACCTTTTACTGGGGTCAATCAATGACCTTAAAAAAATGGAGAATGGAGAATTCTTGATCTTTTACACTTCAGGGTTGACAGACCAAGAGGCCGAAGAAGCAATGTCTGGTGTTTCTAGTGATTTCAATCAAATTTTTGAAAATGCGGATAAAGTGAATACAACAGGCTATGTGATTTTTGACGGACAAGTGGTGAGTAAACTCATCGAAAAAAATGAGCTTTTATCCAATTTGGCAAAATTTGTCTCCAGAGATGAAATTTGGTTCAATTTGAATTTCTCAGAAGTAGAAAACGATTATTCCGTTATTTACAAAACCCGATTAGTACAGAAATAAAAAAAGCCATTTGAATTCTTTTTCAAATGGCTTTTCTATTCCCATGTGAGTTTAAAACAATCGGAATCCTAAGGATAGAATCCATTGGTTCAGTCGATGGTCTGTTTCATAACCTCCCACAGAGTTGGAGATATTCCCTAAAGCGCTTTCGTATTTGGCATCAATTATCAGGTTTCCTATATCCAAACCAAGACCTGCCTGGTAACCTAAGGTAGATTTTTTAAAGTCAACATCCCGCACATCTTCTCCCGCATTTTTTAATTCCGAGTTGACATTAAAGCTTGCAATAGGCCCCGCTTGAAGCCTCAACACATTGAATAACTTGAACCCTAGCATCACTGGGACATCCAGTCTATTAAAGCTAGACTCATACTCATTGCTTGGCTGAGATCCCATCTCCTCAAAGGAGAACCTTGCTTTGGTTTGAGTATACAGTAATTCAGGTTGAACAAAGAAACCACCTAATCCTACCCTTGCAAACAATCCGACATGATAGCCAAACTTGGCATCTCCAGATTTAAGGTACTCTTTTGAAAGGTCTAATTTGGTTTGGCTGATCCCCACCTTGGGTCCGATGGCAAAATCCTGAGAGAATGCCGATAGGGCAAAGCTCAAAAAGGCGAACGTAAAAAGAAGTTTTTTCATAGCTGCTAAATTGGTTTAGTCACCTAATAACGAAGGTTTGTGAAAAAATTTAGCAATGTTCTTGCCAAGCCAACGATCAATTGAGCTGGGCGTCCACTTTTAGTTTGGCTAAAGTGTATAAATCATAAAAATCCAGTGGTTTAGAAACCAGCGAATCGAAAGCAATTGCACTCTTTTTACGGTAATATTCTACATCTCCTGCAGTAAAACCGATAACTGGAATTCTTTTGGAAAAATCCTGCTTTTTGAAATTCATTAAAAATTCAATGCCATCCATTTCTGGCATGACTATATCGGTAAGGATTACATGAAATCCATGATCGGTTTCTAAAACCTTCAATGCCTCCAATCCATTATGCGCAGTAACCACCATGTCATGGGACTTTTCGAAAATCTTTCGAAGAATCAATAGGTGAATCTCATCATCGTCAACTACTAATACACGCATAACCGGTATGTCATTTTACAAAATACTTTTATAAGTATATGAAATTCATCTCATACCAACATCATTCCCAAAAAGATATTTATTCTAAACAAAAAAAGGGAGCTTAAAGGCCCCCTTCATTAATTCTTAGTATTGGTTTTATGCAGCTTGAGGATCCCCAAATACTCCAACCATGTTTAAAATTAACAAGATGATCACAATCGGACAAACCCATTTGATGAAGAACATCCATCCTGTTCTAAACAACCCTTTAAACCCAGGAGCTCCTGAAGCCAATTCATCTGCATAATCGGAAAGCTTTTGTCCCCAACCTGTATACAAACTTAACATCAGACAAATCACAATCACTGCGAAAGTACCGAATACAAAGTCCATGATTCCGAAGAACCCTTCCAATTGGTTACCGAAGAAATTTAAATGGAAAGAATGGAAGAAGTTACCTGGAATCTGGGACAAAGCTGAAGGCACAGATAGTAACATGGCTGCAATACCTACTGTCCACGTTGCTCTTTTTCTTCCCCACTTTTTGTCATCAATCAAATATGCAACTGGTACTTCCAACATGGAAATTGTGGAGGTCAAAGCAGCTACCATCAATAAAATGAAAAACAAACCTCCAATAATATTACCGCCTGGCATAGCATCAAATACCTTTGGAAGTACATCAAAAACCAATGCTGGACCTGCCGCTGGATCTTTCCCTGGTAGTAAAGCAAAAAGCGCCGGGAATACCATTAAACCACCTAAGAGTGCTACGGAAGTATCCATCCCAGCAATCCAACCAGAAGACTGGATGATATTGGCACTTTTAGGTAAATAAGACCCGAACGTAATCATCAAACCCCATCCTACGGACATGGAGAAGAATGCTTGACCGAGCGCCTGAAGGATTACCGTAGCATTAATCTTGGAGAAATCAGGGGTTAGGTAATATTCAATTCCAGCTTCAGCACCTTCCAGTGTAACTGACCTTCCAGCAATGAAAATGATAATAATGAATAATACAGGCATCAAAAATTTAGATGCTTTTTCAATTCCTCCACTTACTCCACCTAAAACGATCAAGATCGTCATCATGATGAAAATGAAAGTCAATGGAATCACATACATCGGCGTTTCTACAAACACCTCAAAATCAATGGGAATATTGATGATTTCGGTAAAAATATACCCTACCGTCCATCCAGCGATTACTGAATAGTAGCTAAAAACAAAAAAGCAGACCAATACACAAAGTACGCCTGCTATTTGCCAAAATTTATTCCCTCCTGTTTCACGAATAGCTCCAATAGGGTTTTTACCTGATTTTCTACCTAAAGCAATTTCATTGAACAAAAGAGGTAAAGCGATTAAGAGTACACAAATAATGTATACAAAAACAAAAGCGCCTCCTCCGTTTTCACCTACTAGATACGGGAATCTCCAAATGTTCCCCAGACCTACTGCCGAACCTGCTGCGGCCATGATAAATCCGAGGCTCGACCCCCACTGACCTCTTTCTTCGGTGTTTGGACTTGCTGCCATAAACTATTACTTAATTAAATTTGAGTGATACTAAAGTTAAATATTGGGTAAGACTAGCTGTTTTACGAGCTGGCTAAGATAATTTGTTTTGATAAAATACCAATTGCCGTTCGGAAAGTTTTAGGCTCAAAATCAAGGACTTTTCTGGCTTTTTCAATAGAAAATCCTGTTTTAAGGGGTCTTTTTGCTGTTTGAGTAAATGTTTTTGAATCAACTCTTGCGATAAGGGATTTGTCTAAGCCAAAATAGTCAGCCGTGATCATGGCCATCTCATAAGGAGTAAGAAAATCGGGACCAGAAATATTAAATATTCCTTCTGCTCCTTTCTCAGCAATTAAGATACAACCTTCTGCCAAATCTTCTGCAAGGGTTGGAGTCCTGAATTGATCATCGACTACTTGAATGTTTTTTCCGGATTCCAAAGAGGACTTTACCCAAAGGATAATGTTGCTGCGGCTCATGTCATGTGCGATACCAAATACCAACACGGTCCTTGCAATTGCCCATTTTGTGGCGGAAGCTTGCACCAATCGCTCTGCCTCTAACTTTGTCTCCCCGTAATAATTCACCGGAGCAGGAACTGCCTGTTCATCTAAAGGACCTTCTTCTCCCGAAAAAATAAAATCAGTGGAAACAAAAATAAAGTGTGCTCCCACGCTTTCAGCAGCTCGCAATAAGTATTCGGTGGCTTTTACATTAACCTTAAAGGCGGCTTCCTGGTGAAGTTCACATTCATCTACGTTGGTCATCGCTGCACCATGAATAATAATATCAGGATGAACCCTTTTAATTTCTGAATGGACTTTTGACTCGTCTGTAATATCCAGTGTGACATATTCAAATTCCTGATTGGGAATTCGACATGCACCTTTTCCAAAACCAATGACTTCAAAGGTCCCTCGGTCTATTAATTGGCTTACTAGCTTTTGACCAAGCAATCCATTTACCCCAGTGATCGCTATTTTCTGCTTACTTCTTTTTGGGGTAGACAAACCCATATTCTTTCTCTATTTTATCCTTAGACATTTTTTCCACGGTCACAGTCATCCAAACCGGGTCGGTTGGTTTATCTCGAAAACCAGTCGGTTCCTCCCCAATTCTATCTACCACTTCCATTCCCCGAACTACCTGACCAAAAACCGTGTATTCACCATCCAAGTGGGGAGTTCCCCCTACCGTCGTGTAAGCTTCTACCTGGGCAGGAGAGAAATTTTTCGTCACGTTTATATTCAGCGACTCCTCGATTTCTTTACTCTTTGAAATCAACAATGATGTCAAACTGTCAAATTCCTGAGCCTCATATAACCTCACATATTCATTTTTCAATTCTTCTTGGCTTCCCAATTGAATGTATTTCATAAAGGCAGGCTGAAGTAAACTCAGGTCCACCATCAATTCATCTTCAGAATACACTTTACCCAATACAATATAAAACTGGGATCCATTGGATCGTTTTTCAGGATTTATTCCATCTGGTTGGCGTGCAGCTGCAATCATCCCGCGTTGATGAAAATGATTCGAAGTGATTTCGGCAGGTAAGGTAGGCCAGGTAGCAGGATCAATCCTTCTTTTGTGAAGACATCTCCTCCTTGAGCCATGAAACCTTTCATTACCCGGTGAAATTCCGTGGAATCAAATCTTCCCTCTTCCGCAAGGGAAATGAAATTGGATTTATGAACTGGGGTATCGTCAAAAAACACTGCGACTATATCTCCATATTCGGTATGAATCGTGGCCACATAATCCTGATCCCCACCACAAGAAAAAGAGCTGATCAATATTACAGCCCAAAGGACTAATTTAATTGGATTCCTCACTTGTTCAATGTTGTTTTTATCTGATCTAATATCATTTTACCTCCTCTTGCAAATACTTCCTCTGCCAATTTCTCTCCCAACGCTTCCGGTTGATCTGCACTTCCGCTTACAGAAACACTGATTCTTTCTTTCCCATCTAAACTGACTATCCCCCCTTTCAAAGTAACGATATCTCCTTGATTATCAGCCAAAGCAAAGACCGGAATACTACACCCTCCTTCCAAGACCCGCAAATAGCCTCGCTCTGCACGCAATTTGATTTCTGTTTCCCGGTGGTTACACGCTGAAATGATGAGTCCTTTTACTTTGGGATCTAAAGTACTGGAAGCTTCAATGGCTACCGAACCTTGGCCCACAGCAGGAGTAAATTCTTCCAAGCTCAACTTTTCTACAATCATCCCATCATAGCCCATTCTATGCACTCCCGCATAGGCAAGCAAAAGTGCATCACAAAGTCCCTCTTCCATTTTTCAGATTCGGGTTTGCAAATTCCCTCTTACCTCCACAGTCTTGACATGTGGGTAAAAATGTTTGAGGGTGGCTACTCTTCTGGTAGAGGAAGTCCCCAAAACCAAAGGTTGGGAGCTATCCGAAAGTGTGATTCCTTTTTTATGTGAGGCAATCACATCATTTTCAGTTTCTCTCTTAGTAAATGCAATAATTTCAAAGCCATCAGGAAGGTTTGACTGCATATCCTTGGCACTGTGAACCGCAATGTCAATTCTTCCATCCAGTAATTGATCTTCTAATTCTTGGGTAAAAACTCCTTTACTTCCAATTTTAGAAATAGACACATCTAAGATTTGGTCTCCTTTTGTATCAATGATGACAATTTCTGTGGCTAGTCCGGACTTTTGAAGAAGTTGTTCTACATGGTGCGCTTGCCACAAGGCCAGTTTACTTCCTCTAGTTCCTATTTTGATCAATCTGCTCATTGATTAGTGACTCTACCGGAGTTTCTTTTTCTTTTACTCCGCCTTCTATAAATTTAATGATTTCACCTGCGATGTCTATTCCAGTAGCTTTTTCGATTCCCTCTAGTCCAGGTGAACTGTTTACTTCAAGAATTAATGGGCCTCTGGCCGACTGTAACATGTCTACTCCAGCAACATCCAATCCCAAGGCCTTGGCAGCTCCTAAGGCAGCAGCCTTCTCAGCTCTAGAAAGTTTTATGACTGTAGCCATTCCTCCTCGGTGGAGATTAGACCTGAATTCGCCTTCAGCACCTTGTCGTTTCATAGCCCCTACTACCTTTCCATTGACAACGAAAGCGCGAATATCGGCTCCTTTTGCCTCTTTTATAAATTCTTGCACAATAATTCTTGCCTTTAATCCATGAAAGGCTTCAATTACTGACTGTCCAGCTTTTTTGTTTCCGCCAAAACCACTCCCAACCCTTGGGTTCCTTCCAATAGTTTGATGATCAGAGGAGCTCCACCTACTTGCTCAATCAATTGCTTCTCTCCTCCTTTGGAAAAATTGGTGAAGGCAGTCTTAGGCATACCCAAACCCGCTGTTGATAAAATCTGCAAGCTTCTTAGCTTATCCCTGCTTCTCACAATCGCCTGGGAATTCACCACAGAAAAAGCCCCCATTAACTCAAATTGTCTTACTACAGCTGTTCCATAAAAAGTAACTGAAGCTCCTATCCTTGGAATGATGGCATCTACGTCAGTAATTTTTTCTCCTTTATAAATAATTGAAGGTCCTTCCTGCTCAATGATAATATCACAAATGCTATGATTGATCACCATTCCTTCGTGGCCAGCAGCATGAACTGCTTCCAAAAGCCTTCTGGTGGAGTATAAATTTGGGTTCCTAGAAAGGATTGCAATTTTCATGATTTTCTATTTTTCCTAAAAGAAATTGGTTATTTCTCTTCTGATTTTTGGCGGTAAACTTTAGCAAGATTATAGCCTGATACGTCTACAAGAAACTTATCCTTTAATATCTTCCTACCTAGTAAAATAGGATTACGCATTTTGGACCGATCCGAAAGAGTAAATTCCGCAGGATATTCTTCCCCTGCAAGTTGAAATGTCACTTGGATTAAATACCTGGTCTCTGCTTGTCCAAATGAATTTTTTACACTTTTCTCACGAAAATGATCCAACTTTATTTCTTTACCTGTATAAGATTTATGTCCGGGCATTAATACCCGAAAGGTAAGTACCTTTTTCCCATCCTCTTCTTTTACCTGAATGTTTTCCGCATGGATGCTACTGGTGTAGGCACCTGTATCTACTTTCGCCCAAACCAGATCAAGGTCAAAATCCGGAATGGAAACTTTCTCTTTTCTACCAATAACTTTCTTTTCCATTTTAACTGGTTTTTGCCATTGAAAGCAAAACTTTCATAGAAAGGTCAGTAAATATCATTTTGGCATTTCCATTACGTTCCAAATGATAGTGGGCCTCATTGAAAGATTCGTACAGTTCCATCACATGGGTTTCCTTGAGGACTCTACCGGAAATCTTTTCAATAAAACCACGATCTTCTCCTGTCGTTCTCAGCAGTTCCTCCAAACTGAAGTTCTTAAGCATGATTTCTCTCAATACATTCAAACCAGTCAGGATCATAGATTTCTGAGCCTCTTTGTCAATTTTATGGAAGTTGTCCGCCAGGTCAAACAAGTCTTTTAATTTCTTGCTGTAGCATAGAAGAAACCATTCTCTTATTTTGCTTACCTGTTCATCCTCCACCTCATTGACTAAGCGATAGGCAGCTCTTAAATCTCCATCGGCCAGCATGGATATTTGCTCCGCCAATTTACTTTCACACTGCCCGGATTCCACCAAATGATTTTTTACCTCTTCATCAGAGAAGGCTCTTACCATTACCTTTTGAGTCCTGGATAGAATGGTCGTCAGTAATTGGTCTGGTTGAGAAGTAACCAGCATAAACACAGTTTTAGCAGGTGGTTCCTCAATAATTTTCAAAAGAGAATTGGCTGCCGAAGGGTGTAGATACTCAACTCCCCAAATCAACATCACTTTATACCCTCCTTCAAAAGACATCAAAGACAAAGACTGAATGATCTTTCTGGCTGCGCCTTTCGAGATATTTAATTGTTTCTTCTCAAAACCATTAAAGTATATAAAGTCATGCATGTTCCCATAGGGCTGTTCCAATGCAAAAGTCCTCCAATTGGCCAGTTCATTATTTTTCTCATCCTCTTCTCCTTCTTTATCTTTTGAAATAGAAGGAAATGCAAAGTTCAAGTCCGGAACAATTAATTTTTCCATCCTTTTGCAATAGGAGCATTCTCCACAGGAATCTTTCTCACCTGGATTCTGACAAAACAAATAGGTAGAAAGCGCCAATGCCATGGTCAAGCTTGCAGAGCCTTCAGGTCCATGAAAAAGTAATGCATGTGCCAAATGATTGTTTTGGACAGCTTTGATCAGATTTTCTTTGGTCTCGGGTAAACCCGGAATATCAGCAAATAGCATGGTTTAATTTATTCAGGAAGAAGTCTCCCAAATTCTATAGGTTTTGGTTAATTCAAAAATCCAATGAAGAATTTCTTCATCTTTTTTGTCCATTCTACCTTTCTTCTTGCCATCACAGCAATGGCAGTCTCTTTGAATTTATGGAACTGGTAAGTAGACATACCCTCTCTTCCTCCCCAAGAAAAGGAAGGAATAAAGTTCCTGGGATATCCACCTCCAAAAATATTCGCCCCAACCCCTACTACAGTTCCCGTATTAAACATGGTGTTTATCCCAGATTTGGAATGATCCCCCATCATCAGTCCACAAAACTGTAAACCTGTATCTGCAAAGCTCCCTTTGGTATAATCCCAAATCTTGACGGATGCATAATTATTTTTCAGGTTACTGGTATTGGTATCTGCTCCTAAATTACACCACTCTCCAATGACAGAGTTCCCCAAAAATCCTTCATGCCCTTTATTACTGTAACCAAAGATCACAGAATTGGAGATTTCACCTCCCACTTTTGAAAAGGGACCCACCGTCGTATCTCCTCTTAATTTTGCCCCCATATTCACCGTAGAACTTTCGCAAAGAGCAAACGGACCACGAATTAAAGAACCTTCCTGGATCTCTGTATTTTTCCCAATATAAATCGGACCATTCTCGGCATTTAACACCGCGGCTCTTATGACTGCTCCTGCTTCAATAAATATATTTTCAGGGGAATAGACCTTGGTATGAGGGTCTGTAATTAAAGCAGACTCCCTACCTTCCGTAATCAGCTTAAAATCCGAGGTAATTTCAGCCCCGTTCAACTGAAATATAGCACTGCTTTTCTGAATCAGAACAGGGTCAAAATCCAACTGAATGACCTCTTTCTCCTTGGCTGAATCTAAGTTCTTCTCAGTTTCACCGATATAAGACGCCAATAGAGTTTTCCCAAAGTACAAAGCTTGGTTTTCTTTCAATTGTTTCAAACAGGCTATTGCTTGATCGTTAGGAAGCCAGGCTCCATTAATGGCAAGTTGTGTACCCGGTTTTCTTTGAAACCTGTCTTTGAGGTATTTCTGGGTAAGGTAAGATATCTCAGCGCCTAAATGGATACTCCATTTTTCTGAGATTTTTAATATCCCCACTCGGATATCTGCCACCGGCCTGGTAAAAGTAAAAGGGAGAAGTGATCCCCGAATCGCCGGATCATCAAATAATAACAAGTTATCCATGGGGCAAAAATAAAAAAGTCTCCCGGAATCCATGCTCCGGAAGACTTTTTAGAATGTGTCGCAGGAGAATTACTTCTTCTGAGCGTATCTTCTGTTGAATTTCTCAACTCTACCAGCTGTATCAAGCATCATTTTCTTACCAGTATAGAAAGGATGAGATTGAGAACTCACTTCAATTTTATATACAGGGTATTCATTACCATCTTCCCAAACGATGGTTTCGTTAGTTTCGATAGTTGACTTGGTCAAAAACTTGAACTCGCTAGAAGTGTCGTAGAAAACCACGTCTCTGTAGTTTGGATGAATATCGGCTTTCATTGTATCGTTAGTTTTATTGTACCTTTTTCAAATGAGGCACAAAGTTACCCTTTTTCAGAAAATCCACAAAATCTTTCTCAAGTATTTCTAAATGAATTATTAAAAACTAGGATCTTTGGCTTCGAAATTCAAAAATACTCTCTTTATTTAAGAATCATCCGCTTTTTTAGCTTTAATCCAATGCAAAAAAAACTACTTAGATCGACTGGACTCTTTTGGATTATCCTGATTTGTCTGATTTCTTCTCCTTTTTTGGCATCTGCACAAGGGTCTTACATCCCGTTTGATCGTGATTATTATCATCTGATAGATCGATATCAAATCCTCCAAGGCAAAAACAACGCGTTCTTTCACACGGCTACCAAACCCTACCGAAGGGATGATGTCGCCAAGTATTTAGATAGCATTGCAGATTCGGAGGTCATTCAATCCAGGTCAGATGAATTTAATTTGGCTTATCTCAGTCAGGACAACTGGGAATTTGTCAGTCGGGAAACCCCAGAATCTAAAAGCCTTTTCTTAAAAGTCTCTATAGGAGGCCTGGAGACTTTGCACATTATTATAGTGAAGATTTTGACATTCATGTAAGTCCTGTGATTTACTTGAACGGGGGATTCGAACCAGATAACGATCAAAACCCAAACCGCCTCTCTAGGGGGTAGTATTGAGGGGTCTATTGACAAGAAGGTAGGATTCTATACCTATTTCACTTCTTCAGAAGCATTTTTCCCAACCTGGGTCAAAGGGTACGCCCTCCACAATGGAGCTGTGCCAGGAGAAGGGTTTTGGAAACAATACAATACCAATGGTTATAGTTACTTCTCTGCATTGGGCCATGTCAGTTTTAATATCACCAAGCATATTGAAATCGAAGTAGGCCATGATCGCAACTTTATCGGAGAAGGCTATAGATCTTTTCTACTCTCGGACTTTTCTAATCCCTACATGTTTGTCAAGTTCAATACCCGAATATGGAAATTTCAGTTGACGAATATCTGGACGCAAATGACAGCTGATGTAGATTATGATCGAGGTAGACCTACGGACGGAAGGTATCCTCAAAAATGGTTTTCCTTCCACCGCCTGGGATTCAACATCGGCAAAAACGCCAATCTAGGGTTCTTTGAATCTGTCATGACTGACCAAGCTGATTTCAATTATTTCAACCCAATCGTCTTTTACCGTTGGGTAGAACAATCACTGGGCACTCCAGACAAAGTCATGCTGGGACTGGATGGTAAATGGAATTTCTATCCAGGCATGCAGGTTTATGGTCAATTTGCTTTGGATGAATTCGTTTTCTCAGAGTTTTTTGGACAAGATGGAAAAGGGTCCAAAAGAAATAAATATGGAATTCAGGCAGGCTTGAAGTATTACGACTTACTGAAAGTTTCAAACTTAGACCTTCAATTAGAATTCAACTCTGCAAGACCATACACATTCCAGGAGAAAAACGACTATCAATCCTATAGTAACTGGAGAACTCCATTGACACATCCCCGTGGCGCCAATTTTCGAGAAATGCTTGGAATCATTCGTTACCAACCTCTTCCTAGGTTAAGTCTTACTTTTCAAAGCATGTACCAATTGTACGGAGCTGACCCGGATGAAGAAACCAATTGGGGTGGAGATGTGCTGAAAAATAGGTTAGTGGGTAGCCCAACTGGGTTATTTGGGAATGAAATTGGTCAGGGAATTGAGAATAAAGTGGTGCAAACTCATGTGAATGCTTCTTACATGTTGAAGCATAACTTCTTTATCGACGCTTCCCATACTTGGAGAAGAAGGACTGCCCAGGATTTGGATGCACCAGCTACCAATAACTACCTTCAGTTAGCATTTCGATGGAACTTCATTAGACCGGATTACAATTACTAAAGTATGCCGCAGGAAATTCCGTAACTTGCGAGCTTATTTTCAGGATTTACTTACATGAAAACATACCTGCGGATATTGGCCTATGCCAAGCCTTATGGAAGGTTTGTTCCGACTTATATTATATACGCATTTCTATCCATTGTTTTTGGGTTACTCAATTTCACGCTCCTTAAGCCTCTATTTGATGTAATCTTTGAACAAGTGGATCCAGAAGTGTTGTCTGCCTATCAACAAAAGCCAGATTTCAGTTTTTCAATTGAATATTTCACTCATTTATTCAATTACAATTTCCTGCAGGTAGCAGAGGAGTTTGGTAAACTAGGCACACTATTTTATGTCTGTATCATTATTGTAGTATCGGTATTCTTATCTAACCTCTTTACTTATTTATCGGGAGTGGTCCTTGCCAAAGTACGAGCGATTGTGATAAAAAAGATGAGGATGGATATCTTCAACCACGTAAGTCAATTGCATATCGGTTATTTCTCTAATGAGCGTAAAGGAGATTTGATGTCTAAGATGACCAATGATGTACAAGAGGTTGAAAACACCATTGTTCAGTCTTTAAGAGTGGTATTTAGAGAACCTGTGACCATTATTTTATATTTCGGCGTATTATTTTTCATGTCTGCCAAGCTTACTTTTTCACCATTCTAATTATTCCAATTACCGGAGCCATTATTGGTGGGATCACCAGGAGGTTAAAAAAGAAGGCGGTAGAAAGCCAACAATCCTTAGGGAGATTGGTCAACATTTTGGATGAGTCCTTAGGTGGCATGCGAGTGATCAAAGCATTTAATGCCGAGAATTTCATGGAAAAGAAATTTGACCGAGAAACTGATTACTATTCCGGAGTCAATGTTAACATGGCCCGTAAAAATGAATTGGCCTCTCCAATTTCCCAATTCTTAGGTGTCACCGTAGTTGCAGGTATCTTGGTGTATGGGGGAAGTTTGGTTTTGAGTGGTGATTCACAATTGGGAGCCAGTGATTTTATTACCTATATCATCATTTTCACCCAAGTACTTAATCCAGCCAAAGAAATTTCAAGAGCGGTCAGCAGCATTCAAAGAGGCATTGCTTCTGCCGAAAGAATTTTTGAAGTGGTGGACACCCCTCCTCAGATAAATTCTGCCGAACCAGCCCTGACTTTAAACTCCTTTGAAAAAGAAATTTCTTTCCAGAAAGTAAGCTTTGCCTACCAAGATCAATTGGTCCTCAAAAACATCAATTTCAATTTAGAAAGAGGAAAAACGATTGCACTAGTTGGTCCATCAGGGGCGGAAAATCAACAATTGCAGATCTGGTACCGAGGTTTTATGATCCAAGTGAAGGACAAATATTATTGGATGGCAATGATCTTAAAAAGTTTAAGTTAGAAGACCTCCGAGCGTTGATGGGAATCGTCACGCAAGAATCTATTCTCTTCAATGATACCGTTTACAATAACATAGCGTTTGGGATTGAAAATGCGACTGAGCAGCAAGTAATCGAAGCTGCAAAAATTGCCAATGCCCACCAGTTTATATCCCAATTGGAAAACGGCTATCAGACTTCAATTGGAGAGCGAGGTTCCAAGCTGTCAGGGGGCCAACGTCAACGTGTCAGCATTGCAAGAGCTGTATTAAAGAATCCTCCCATCTTGATTTTGGATGAGGCGACATCTGCACTGGATTCTGAATCAGAGTTATTAGTTCAAGAGGCCCTTACCAAATTAATGTCCAACCGAACAACTTTAGTAATTGCCCACCGCCTTAGTACTATTCAACATGCAGACGAAATTCTAGTAATTGAAAGAGGGGAAATTGTTCAAAGAGGTACTCATCTAGAACTGATTGAGCAAGAAGGGCTTTACCAGAAACTTTCCAGTATTCAGTCGGTTTAGTATATTCGTAAAAAATATTAGTTGAAATGAAGAAATTCCATCAATTTGCCCAAATAGCACTGCTGATCTTTTTGTGGCATATCTCATCTTTTTTATGGCATTTAACACGCTAGGGAGCATGTTTGGAATGGATGAAATCACTTCTGATGGCCTTGTCAAAATATTTCTAGCAGGATTAGTATTGGTACTTCTCACTTGGGCGGGAGCTTATTTCGCTATGAAAAGCCTGTCAGATCAGCTTTCAAAAAAGAAGTTGAAATGAACAAACTGAAAGCCAAGCTATATGACTTAGAACATCCGGATACTCCTAGTACGCCAAAAGGTAAAGAACCAAAACCAACAGATTCTGACAGCTCAGGAATTAAACCTAGACAAAATTTTACTGAGTAGGATTTAATCCCTAAAAAAATCAAAAGTAAAGGAGGTCAATTAGACTTCCTTTTTTTATGAATAATTATATTTCTAACCTCCTAATAATTACTGTTTTCCAACCATAAAATTGCAGTTGCAATTAACTTGGAAATTGGGCAACATTAATCCAAAATCATTAAGTCCACCCACCTTCTATGAAGCACTTACAACCTAAATTCTTTATTCTTTCGGAAATGAAAATAACAAAAACCTACGCCTCAGTCTATTGAGAACGGCCACTAGCATCGGACTGGAATTCGTATCCATCGACTTTACACAATGAGGGTTTGGTTTTTCCTAAATCAATGAAATTCCTTGAAAATAAAGGTTTAATTCAACTAAACATGTATATTAAATAAAAGAAACTTTTCTTTTTTAATTATGGTAGCAAAAACTTTTGGAAGTGCAGTCTCAGGCGTAGATGCAAACCTAATTACGATCGAAGTAAATGTGGGACAGGGGACCAGTTTTTACATGGTAGGGTTACCTGATTCTGCAGTCAAAGAATCACAGCAGCGTGTAGAATCTGCACTTAAATATTTTGGATACAGAATGCCCCGACAAAAGGTAGTCATCAATTTGGCTCCAGCGGACATTAGAAAAGAAGGCTCTTCCTATGATTTGCCTATTGCGATGGGGATTCTACAAGCATCAGAGCAAGTAGAGTTTCCTGAACTTGATCAATACATCATTATGGGAGAATTAGCCCTGGACGGTAAGTTGAGGCCGATCAAAGGAGTTCTACCCATTGCTATAGAAGCGCGAAAGAAAGGGTTTAAAGGGTTCATTCTTCCTTCAGAAAATGCCCAAGAGGCATCCATAGTCAATAATCTGGATATCATCCCAGTAGAAACGCTGGAAGAAGCATCGCAATTTTTACAAGGTGATTTGAAAATAGCCCCCTTGGTTACTGATACCAGAGATATTTTCTACCATTCGTTAAATGAAAGCGAATTTGATTTTGCCGATGTTCAAGGGCAAGAAAACATCAAGCGTGCCATGGAAATTGCGGCTGCTGGAGGTCATAATGTGATTATGATTGGCCCTCCTGGTGCTGGTAAAACCATGCTGGCAAAAAGACTTCCTTCCATTTTACCTCCCTTGACCTTACAAGAAGCATTGGAGTCTACCAAAATACATTCTGTGGCAGGAAAATTAGACAAGAATGGAAGTTTGCTTGCCCAAAGGCCATTTCGAAGTCCTCATCATACAATCTCAGATGTAGCGCTGGTCGGTGGTGGTGGAAATCCGCAACCAGGAGAGATTTCCCTTGCTCATAATGGGGTCTTATTTTTAGATGAATTACCTGAGTTTAAAAGAACGGTTTTGGAGGTCATGCGACAGCCTTTGGAAGAACGAAAAGTGACAATTTCTAGGGCAAAAGTCTCGGTAGATTATCCTGCCAATTTCATGTTGATCGCCAGTATGAACCCATGCCCATGTGGCTATTATAATCACCCTGATAAAGAATGTGTGTGTGGCCCAGGGATAGTTCAACGGTACCTAAATAAAGTTTCAGGCCCTCTTCTGGATAGAATTGATTTACATGTAGAAGTCACACCAGTTAAGTTTGAAGAAATGACTTCTACCCGAAAAAGCGAATCGAGTCAAAATATTCGAGAACGAGTCATTATAGGTCGGGAGCGTCAAAAAGAACGTTTCAAAGATAATCCGGAAGTATTTTGTAATGCGATGATGCCCTCTCACCAAGTGAAAGAAGTATGTGAAATCAATGAGGCAGGTAAAATTCTTTTGAAAACAGCAATGGAAAGACTTGGGCTATCAGCAAGAGCTTATGATAGAATCTTGAAAGTAGCCAGAACCATAGCAGATATTTCTGACTCGGATCAGATAAAAGTAGAACATATCGCCGAAGCAATTCAATACAGAAGTCTAGACCGAGAAGGGTGGGCGGGTTGATTTATTCTCCACCACCTAGGTTATATACACTGCCTTCCTTACAGAGTTCGACAATAAATTGAGGATTTTTAAACTCCATACTTTGTTTAAAAATTTCTTCCAACTTCTCATCTGAATTTAAAGGATCATGGTGAAATATCCCCATTTTTCGAACACCACAGAGCCGCCCAAAATCGATGGCCCCATCTATTGAACTGTGCCCCCATCCAATTTTACCTTTGTATTCTTCTTCGGTGTACTCTCCATCATGCAGTAATAAGTCAGCATTTCTAGCCAGCTCAAACCCACTTGTCCATTCAGGGTCATAAGGAAAATTGGCTGAGCCCAAAAATGGTTCGTGATCTGGCAGGTAAGTAAATATACATTCCCCATCGTCAATCCTAAATCCCAAAGTTGGGCCAGGATGACAAATATATTCAGACTTGATTTTCAATTCCCCTATCATAAATTCAGAATTATCAATCTCATGAATCACCGGATGGTTGGGAAGTTCATTCATCCTTACGGGAAATAAGGGTGGAGAAAAATACCTTCTGAGCCTATGCAATAAAGGTTCTACGGTAGTAGAAGGGCCCCATAGATGAACGGTGATATCAGGATGGTATAAGGGCTGAAAAAACCTAAGCCCATCGTATGATCAATGTGCAAATGCGTTAAAAGGATATGGACTTCTTTAATTTTTGGATTTAGAAATTTCCCCAATCTTTGAATTCCTGACCCTCCGTCCAAGATTACACAGGTATCCTTGTACAACACTTGCACGCAAGAAGTATTCCCTCCATAAATAATATTTTCAGGCCCCGGAGACGGTAAAGATCCCCTACAGCCCCAAACTTTTATAATCATGAGAAATTAGAATTCCAGAATAATGCCATAGCTCCTAAAAACCTATTTGGCCTTCCCTCCAATGGAAAAGAGGTTACCGTAATAAGATGGCGTTCTCCTTTTAAGTTTTTAATATAAAATGAACCGTGAGCCGGTTTTCTATTCGTTAAAGTCTGAACCAATGGAAGTCCTTCCGGTGGTAAAGGCTTCCCTTCCATATCTGTGGGGGTAAAAACCGTAGACCACTCCTCAACAGGCATACTTCCGGTTTCACCAAACCTTAACCCAAGAATAGCTTCAGCAGGTTCGTTATAAAAAACTAATGTCCCTTCTGTGTCAACTAAAAATACCGGCATGCTCATGCTATCTGCAAATTGCCTACCTAGAATCATTTCTATTGGTTGCACTGATCTTATTATTTAGTTAAAATGCGAAAAGTGATAGAATATAGCAATTATTTTATAAAAACACCTGCACAACTCATCAATAATCCAAATATGATTTCCAAATAAAGGCACCGATAACAAAATCCTTAGGAAACAGTTATGAAGTATTAGTTTTCCAGCATGGTTTCATCTGGATAAATTTCAAATTTTCAACAAGTTATGTATCTTAAAATTAAGCTTTAAAACCACTTACTATGAAAAATATTTTATTCGGAATACTCTTTTTACCCATAACTTTATTTGGGCAAGATGTAATCCCTACCAATTCAGGAGACATCAAAATCACTCCGATTTTACACGGAACTCTTGTTTTAGAATACCAAGGAAAAACAATCTACGTAGATCCCTATGGAGGAGCCTCTGCATTTGATGGACAAAACATTCCTGACATTGTATTGATCACTGATATTCATGGGGACCATCATAATCCAGAAACCCTGGATGGAATAGACCTAAGCAAGGCAACCATAGTGGCTCCAAAAGCAGTTGCTGACCAATTGGATGAGTCCAAATCAAAGTCAATTTTGGTGATGAATAATGACCAAGGTCAAAAAGTATCAGATATTTTCATTTCCACTATCCCTATGTACAATCTGCCAGAAACTGATGATAGTAGGCACCCCAAAGGAAGAGGGAATGGTTATGTTTTAAGTATGGGGGCAAAAACATTTACCTTTCTGGGGATACGGAAGACATTCCTGAAATGCGGGCATTGAAAGAAATCGATGTTGCATTCGTGTGTATGAACCTACCTTACACCATGGATGTGGATCAAGCTGCTGACGCTGTTTCAGAATTTAAACCCTCCATCGTATATCCTTATCACTATCGTGGCACAGATGGACTTGCAGACGTTGAAAAATTCAAGTCTCTGGTCAACGCCAATGCGCCTGAAGTGGAAGTAAGACTTAAAAACTGGTATCCAAGCAACTAAAAAATGTGGGCAGAATTAACTGCCTATTTTTTTGTCCCTACGTATTGTCAATAAGGGTACATTTACCCTGTAAACAAATTGCAGCAATACGTACTTTAACAATTCAAAAAATGAACATAGATAAGGTCTCTATCCCAGGTAAACTAGCTCAATTTTCAGATTATTGGAACCCACGCATAGTCGGCGAACTAAATCAGCAACATGTTAAACTGGTCAAATTTAAAGGGGAGTTCGTTTGGCATCATCATGAACATGAGGATGAGCTTTTCTTAGTCCTTGAAGGAGAGTTTGATATGGAATTCAGGGATAAAACGATCCATTTAAACAAAAACGACTTCTTGATTGTCCCGAAAGGAGTCGAGCATAGACCTGTCGCTTCACAAGAAGTTTCAGTTCTTTTATTTGAACCTGCTAGTACTTTGAATACAGGTAATACGGTTGGGGATTTAACTAAGTCAGAATTGGAAAAACTTTAAAACCCATGTGATTTAATTAAGGCAATTTAATTTTTATGAGATGGAAGAATTAAACTACCTATTGGAAAAGTAACAACAAGTAGACGATTGGAACGGAATTTTAAGTTACTTCTTACTAATTCTCTTTAAATCATTCAATTTTTCCCTAAAAAACAAAAACATTTCTTAAAACGTAGTTCATATTCAAAAAAAGTATTTAATTTATTATCAAATCAAATGAGTAAAAGTTGATTGAATCACCACCTTAAGTTCCCTTAAGAAATGAGGCTGCATTTTTTGCGGCCTTTTTTATTTCAAAGCCTCGTCTAAATCTTCTAGCAAATCATCTAAATGCTCTAAGCCTACAGAGAGTCTAATTAAATTTTGTGGAGTTTTTGTATCGGGTCCTTCGGAAGCTGCCCTTCGCTCTATTAAGCTTTCTACTCCTCCCAAGCTCGTGGCATTGGTGTAATACTTTAACTTTGAAATCAGCCTATCTGCTGCTGTAGCATCCCCTTTTACTTGAAATGAGAGTATTCCTCCAAATCCTGTCATCTGCCGAGAAGCAATCTCGTGACCTGGATGATTTTTCAAGCCTGGATAATACACTTTTTCGATGTTTGGGTGTTGTGATAAATAATTTGCTAATACCATTGCATGTTCAGCATGCCCTTTCATCCTATAAGGAAGTGTTTTAATACTTCTACATAAATAGTAGCAATCCATTGGGGAAGGAACCGCTCCACCAGTGGTCTGCACATTCTTTATTTTTCCCAGAATTCATTTTTTTCTTTAGTCACCAAGGCTCCTCCTAAAATATCAGAGTGACCTCCAAAATATTTAGTACTGGAATGCATGACTATATCAGCTCCTAGCAACAACGGGTTTTGAAAAACAGGAGTCGCAAAGGTATTGTCACAGGCAAGGAAAGCACCTTTTGATTTTGCCAATTTTGAAATTGCCTCTACATCAGAAATTTTCAACAATGGATTCGAGGGTGTTTCTACCCAGACCAATTTGGTGTTTTCCTGGAAAGCTTCCTGCACTTTCTCTAAATCAGTCATATCCACAAATGAGGCCTCCAACACTCCATCAAACAAAGTCAAAATTCCTTTTTCAAACCATGATACATATCATCTGGAGCAATAATATGAGAACCAGGCTTCAAGGCTTGAAATACAGCTATTCCAGCCGCATTCCCCGAACTGAAAACTGCTGCGTCTTCTCCTGTTTCCAAACTTGCCAATAATTTTTCCAAAGAAGCTCTATTGGGATTATTTGCCCGAGAATAGATCATGGAGTTTTCCTGATGAATAAAAGTAGTACTCAAGGTAATAGGCTGGATTACTGGTTTTTCAGAATCCGACACGAAATTTCCTCCATGAATTGCGATTGTTTCAAATCTCATATTCTTGATTATTTATGTCTTGTTAATCAGAAATGGAAATTAACAGAATTATCTCCAGAAAGGAAGAAGCTTTACACCTATGTTTATTCAGCCTTTAAAGATTATGATTTTCTAAAATCCAGAAATTTCTAATCCTCTGCTTTTGTTAAAGATTCTAATCAAATACCATTATTATTATGTGAATCCTTTAAATTTTGAATACACACTATTTAAGAGAGGAAACTTTTTTAAGGACTTTCCAACCTTTTCGCTTGAAATACTCTCTTTTAAGTAGACAGCAATATTATGGGTATTCAAAAACTTAATTCAGAGTTAATCAACAAAGTGATCCAACAAGACCGATCCGCTCAATTCCAGCTTTTTGAATTAACCAAAAGTATGTTGTATTCCATTTGTTACAGAGTGTTGGCCAATGAAGATGAAGCAAATGATGTTTTGCAGGATGCATATGTGGAAGTATTTCAAAACATACGAAAACTCGAACATCCACAAGCACTTATTTCTTGGATGAAGACCATTACCATTCGGAAAGCAATTAAGGAAAGTAAAAAACAGATTCATTTTGCTCCGATTGAAGACCATAGTCCAGCAACTACCGAAAATTTTGATGCTTGGTTTGATGCGGAAGTCTTGGACCAAGCCATTCAAAGCCTTCCTGACGGTGCCAGAACTGTTTTCGTTTTAGTGGCAATAGAAGGTTACTCTCACCAAGAGTCAGCCAAGTTATTGGGGATTTCAGAAAGCACCTCCAAATCCCAACTTCATTATGCAAAAACCTTATTAAAATCCAGAATCACTAAACTCCTACAGGCATGAAAGAATTTAATCCAAATCCTGATTTATGGAGTAGAATTCAAAATCGAAAGGAATTTGATAACCAGCTCCAAGGATTAATCACAGAACTTCCCGAAAGAAGTCCAAAAGCAGAACTTTGGAGTAATATTGAGAATATTCTGGATCAACAGGAAGCACCAATGCCAATATGGAAATACCTGTCTATTGCAGCCGCGGTCTTATTGATCGTATCATTTTCAGGGGTCTATTTTATGAACCAAAATTCTACTTCCCTAAAGCCACAAGACCAAGTAGCCATAAATACCGATGATTTGGATTTAGCTCCCTCATTGGAAAAAGAAATAGTTTTAGAAAAGAATAATAATCCCGAAGAGTTTCAAAAGGAGGCCCCTATTCCATTCGTAAATAATATTGAGAAAAAGAGGCAGGATGTATCAGTTCCAAAAAAAGTGGATAAACCAGCTATAACCGAAATAAAAAACAATGGCCTACAGGCTTCCAGCCTAATTATTCCAGAAAGGAGTCTGCCTCAAAAAGCTCCATCTTACCACCAAGTTACAATCGCTTGGGAGATTCAGGAAAAAATAAAAATCAGAACACAATTTGGAAAACGACCTGAAACAAGTATTGATCAGCAAATAGGAAAAGCTGCACCTTCAAAACGGACGATCCAAATAGATTTTAAAAGAAAATAATTCCATCAAACAGAAAAAATAAAACTCATGAAAAGATACCTATTCGCATCTTGTCTGGCATTCCTATGCTTTTTTCAAGCGAGAGCCCAAGCCGTAGAAAACCAACTCGGTAATACCAATCAAGAATGGTTGGATCGAGACTGGCCAATTACAGACACCTTGATATTTGACTTCCCCAACGCAAGTTCATTGATTATTTATTTTAATAACCAGGAGTTTTCAGCAACAGCATTGGAGGAAGAGTTTGAACCCTTACTAAAAAAAGCAACTGACTTTCCTGAATCCACCACATTAGCCTATAGATTGGGAAAGGAATTTCCGAAAACTACTCTCAGCCATGTAAAATATGAACTAGAGAAAAAATATGTACCCTATGTAGACAGCCTTGAAATGACCTTTCCGGTTGGCCTGGATTTTACAGGAGGAGATTTCACCCCAGTAGTTGGTTTTAGAGCTCATCTCAATTGGAGGAATTTTTCAATGGGCGGTTCCATCACCAACACTATTTATTTCCCCGAAAGAATTGAAAACAATATAAAGGTCAATAGCAGCTGGTTTGCCAATGCAGAATTTTCTTGGGAATTCGGGAATCTAGAAGGACCTAGAAGAAATACATTTGGTGTCGGATATTTGATTAATGAAAACAAAAGCCAGCTATTTTCTGGAACCACCATGCAGGCATTTTACAATCGAAAACTCAACAAAAATATTTCTATCCAGGTAGGGGTGATCAGCACAGAAAACTTCAAGACTTTTTATCCTACAGTCGGAATTAGGTTTTGGTAACAAAAAAGCCAGCAAATGCTGGCTTTTTTCTTAATATCAGAAAGATCTATCTGATTCTATCTACGGATCTTACCAAAGCTTCATCTTTTCTAATGAATCGATTGGCAAGCATATTACAAACCATGGCAGCAAGAACTACCCAAAAACCGATCTTGTAATCCCCGCTTTGAGATAAGGAAAGTTCAGAATTAATTCCATTGGTAGTTATGAAAATAGTAGCAACCAAGCCTACCATGACCAATGAATTGACCATATTCAACATCATTTGCCTACCTCTATTTCTAAATTGGAAAATCGAAATGATTGCCAAAAACCCTACAAATGAGGCCAATGCAGCGATATACCATTTAGATTCTGAAAGTAATGCCTCCCCAGAAGCATCATATTTTTCCAAAAAAAGCGCGGTCAAAGAAAAACTTTCTCCTGAATCTGGAATCACTTGATGCCAAATTTCCATACTTAAGGTTATCCCCATAGCGACTGCCACTAAAAACAGGAATATTGTTTGAACTCGTTGAATCATTAGTTTTGAAATTTTTTGCAAATTAACAGGCTTATGAGATCAATCACAAGGATTGAAGGTTTCTCTACCTCTTTTGAGTTGGAATAGTATCTTTGCACCCGATGAACCAAACCAAACGATATTTTCTTGAATTAAGCTACAAAGGAACTCCCTTTCATGGCTGGCAAAAGCAAAGCAATGCTTTTACCGTTCAGGAATGCATTGAATCAGCTCTTTCGACTTACTTCAGAAGTGAGGTTTCCATTATGGGTAGCGGTAGAACTGATACTGGAGTACATGCCTCCATGCAGGTATGTCATTTTGATTGGGAACAGGAAATTGATCAATTCAGATTCTTGAAAGCGATCAATGGTATTTTACCAAAGGAAATAGCAATTCATAAAATTAGGGAAGTAAAAAAAGATGCTCATGCCCGTTTTGATGCGGATGAAAGGTCTTATTTCTACAGAATAATTTTCAGAAAGGACCCGTTTCTGGAAGATTTAGCGTGGTTAAGTTATTTCCAACCTGACGTCCCTAAAATGAACCAAGCCATAGAAGCTTTGTTAGTTCAGGATGATTTCGAGTGTTTCAGCAAAGTAAATACGGAAGTAAATCATTTCCGATGCAACATATTTTCTGCCCATTGGGAACAAAACGACAATGAATTGGTATTTCATATAACCGCAAACCGTTTTTTACGTGGAATGGTGAGAGCAATTGTCGGTACTTTAATGGAAATTGGACTTGGTAAAAGAAGCCCGGAAGACATGGAGAAAATTATTTTGTCAAAAGACCGAACAAAAGCGGGGAAATCAGCTCCTGCAAAAGGGCTTTTTTAAGCCGGATTAAATACCCAGAACTAATTTATTTAGACTAAGAAATTTTGAGCCTAGAAAAAGAAAAGCAGTCATCCGGTGAAATTGTAGACACCCAAGTACTCAAGCAGCTTTACAGTCATGTCAAGCCGTACCGAGCACAATTTTATTTCCTGGTGTTTTTGACCATTGCAATGGCCGCTTTGGCACCGACCAGACCTTATTTCATACAAGTGGCAATTGACGATTATGTTGCCAAAGGTGATGCCCCTGGTTTATTGAAAATCATTTATGTCTTGGTGGGACTAATGATCCTTCAAGCGGTAGTCCAATGGGCCCATACCTTTTATTCAGGATGGATTGGTCAGGTGATAATCAAGGACATCCGAATTAACCTCTATAAACACCTATTAAAATTACGCCTTAAGTTTTTTGACAATACGCCTATTGGAAGATTGGTTACAAGAAACGTTTCGGACATAGAAACATTGGCAGATGTTTTTAGCGAAGGATTGGCAGCAATTATTGGAGACCTACTTCAACTCGTGACCATACTTGGAGTGATGTTTTACATTGATTGGAAATTAACTTTAGTCAGTTTATGCACTCTTCCATTGATGATTATCTCCACCTATATATTTAAGGAGAAAATCAAGGTCACTTTCAATGATGTTCGGAATGCTGTTTCCAACCTCAATTCCTTTCTTCAGGAACACATCACGGGGATGAATATCGTTCAGATTTTTAATAGAGAAGATCGGGAGTTTGAAAAATTCAAGGAAATCAATAAAGCGCATCGAACTGCTCATATCAAATCGGTTCTTTATTACTCTATTTATTTTCCGGTTGCAGAAATTATCCAAGCCATTGGAATCGGGCTGGTCGTATGGTATGGGGCAGTAGGCGTTTTAGGAATGGATCTTCAAGTAGGAATCCTGATTTCCTTTATCATGTATTTACAACTCTTTTTCCGACCGATTCGAATGATTGCTGATCGTTTTAATACCCTTCAAATGGGCGTTGTCAGTTCATCTAGGATTTTCAAACTATTGGAAAGTGATGAGCATATTGCCAATGAAGGAGAATTTCAACCCGAGTCGGTAAAAGGAAATATCAGTTTGGAGCATGTATGGTTTGCCTACAACAATGATGAGTATGTTTTAAAAGACATCAATTTTGAAGTTAAAAGCGGACAGACAGTTGCCTTAGTTGGTGCTACCGGAGCGGGTAAATCCTCAATAATCAACCTGATTTCTCGTTTTTATGAAATCAATGAAGGAGTTATCTCCATTGATGGGAAAGATATTCGTGATTTTGACTTAGGAATTTTACGTAAGCATATCGGAGTGGTATTGCAAGATGTGTTTCTGTTTTCTGACACCATCTATTATAATATCACTTTGGGAAATCCTTCCATTTCCAGAGAACAAGTCATGGATGCAGCAGAACAAGTAGGTGCAAGAAAATTCATCGAAAGACTTCCAGGAGGCTTGGATTACAATGTAATGGAAAGAGGAGCTACTTTATCTGTGGGTCAAAGACAATTAATCTCTTTTGTCCGAGCGATGGTATATAATCCAGAAATCATCATTCTTGATGAGGCTACTTCCTCTGTGGATACAGAAACAGAAGAATTGATTCAGGAGTCGATCGATAAGATGATGAAAGGAAGAACTTCCATTGTCATCGCCCACCGTCTTTCAACCATTCAAAAAGCAGATAAAATTATTGTCTTAAACAAAGGTGAAATCGTGGAAACCGGCACCCATACTGAATTACTTGAACTGGGAGGGCATTACACTCAGCTTCACCAGATGCAATTGAAAACAATGGCTATTTAAGCCGATCACTAAACCAATAAAAAAGATTACCCTGTGAAATTAAAAGTTTTAGCACTCATCCTATTTATCCCATTCATCAGTTTAGCTCAAGAAAGAGGAGTTGGAATTCGACTTGGAGAACCTTTATCCATCACCTACAAGGATTTTATCAGTGATTACATTTCTATTGAAGGAATGATAGGAAGCGCTGGAGTCAACGGTGCAAGTTATTATCAGAAGGATTTTGAAAGTAACCCGCCTGCATCCAATGCCTTTTACATAGGTCATTCCGTTTCAAAAGGCGTTTCTTTCAACGTCAGATCTGCCTATCATGAGGATTTTACAGATAGTTTTGGAATCACTCAAGGGTATTTATTGGCCTATGGTGGGGCGGGTATTCAATTGAGAACTACCAAGGTGAATTACAGCTATGAGGTAAATCAGGTTTCCAATGGAAATCTTAGAACTGAAAATCGAACGAATGTAGACTTTGGACCGGAGGCATTTATTGGTTCTGAATATTATTTCTCAGACCTCCCTATGAATGTCTTTGCGGAATTTGGTCTTTTTCTGGAGTTATTAGACAGAGTTGGACACATGAAAGCCCAAGGAGGAATCGGAGTCCGTTACCTATTCTAACCATGATCAAGAAAATTGGCATAGGAGCCATTGCATTAGTAGCTATTATTATTGCTGGCTATTGGGGCTTTGATCAATTGGGAGGAAACACTCCTATAGAAATCAGTATAATTGAGAACCACCCTCCTACCTTAGTAGGCATTCATTTTCGAGGAACTCCACAGGATCCTGTATTAGAGAGGGCATTTAAAAGTGTAGAAGCACAAAAAGGTTTGCATCCGGGAAGCTCCTTGCATACCATCTATTACAGTGAACCTGCAGGGAAACTAGATACTATGGAAGTGTTTATTGGGATTGATCAAAAATTGCCCATTGAAGACTTTGAAGTAATGGATTTCAAGGAGACTAGTTTCTTGCTGGCATCTATTAAAAGCAACAAATGGGTGATGCCCAACCCCACAACGGTACAAGAAAAATTGAAAGAATATGCCCTCCAACATGATATTCAGTTAACAGGGATCTTCATCGATAAAATTGTTTCGAAATCAGAGGTTCAGGTATTAGCTCCCATTCAGTGAATCAACTAATTAGGTTTTTTAACAAAGGCAGGTGAAAAATTTTACCAACCCGAGCACAGTTATTGCCGTGAAAAGAACTATGTCAAAATTAAACCAAGCTAACATGAGAAAAATTACCGCCCTATTTGGACTGATTGGTCTAATGATATTTCAAGCGTGCGAGGGTCCTCAAGGACCTCCGGGATTAGATGGCTTGGATGGACAAGATGGTGTGAACATTGTGTCTGAAGTTTTTGAGGTTGAAGTTGATTTCACTGAAAACAATAATTTTCAAGAGATTTTTACTTTTGACCCTCCTATTTTTGATAGCGATGTGGTTCTTTCATTTATCCAATGGGAGTCAGACAACGGTACTCCGATCTGGAGAGCATTACCTCAAACAGTTTTCTTTGAAGAAGGTGTATTGATGTACAATTATGACTTTACCAGCAGTGATTTTAGTCTATTTCTAGATGGCCCTCTTGATTACAGTTTATTGGGACCTGAATGGACTAGAGATCAGTTATTCAGAGTTGTGGTAGTTCCAGGAGAATTTGCTTCAGCTCGAGTGGACCTAACTGACTATGAAGCAGTCATCAAATATTTAGGATTGACAGACGAGGATTTCAAAAGAGTTGAATTGAAAAACAAGCAATAAAATATACTAAACCAACAGATTACCACAGACAGGATTTATGTTTTACAGAGATCCTGTTTTTTTATGTCAACATTTTTCGATGCCAAATTTAAATTGGCTGTTATCTTTGCGGCATGCAATTACAAAATGATCTTCTGCTACGTGCTGCCAAAGGGGAACCAGTTGAAAGAACCCCAGTTTGGTTGATGCGCCAAGCGGGTAGAATACTACCAGAATATAGAGCTGTCAGAGAAAGTGTCAGCGGGTTTATTGAATTAGCACAAACACCGGAATTGGCTGCTGAAGTCACCATTCAGCCTGTGGACCATTTAGGGGTAGATGCTGCCATTATTTTTTCAGACATCTTAGTGATCCCGGAAGCAATGGGACTTCCTTATGAAATGGTGGAAAAACGAGGACCTTGGTTTCCCAACACAGTCAATAGCACAGCAGACCTAAAGAAATTAAGGATTGCAGATGGTGCCAACGATTTGAGTTATGTGATCAATGCAATTGAAATCACCAAGAAAAACCTCTATGGCCGTGTTCCTTTGATTGGATTTGCAGGGGCTCCATGGACTATTTTTGCCTACATGGTAGAAGGTAGTGGTAGCAAGACATTTTCTAAAGCTAGACAAATGCTCTATACCCAACCTTCATTTTCACATGAACTTTTGCAAATGATCACAGATAGCACCATCAATTATCTGCAAGCTCAAGTAAAAGCAGGAGCAGATTTAATTCAGGTGTTTGACAGTTGGGCCGGAATCTTAGGACCTAAACAGTATGCAGAATTCTCCCATCGCTACATCTCTCAGATTTGCGATGCAATTACGGAGGTTCCAGTTACTGTATTTGCAAAAGGTGCATTCTTCGCAAGGAAAGAAATGGGTAATTTAAATTGTGAGACGATTGGTCTTGACTGGAATATGGGAATTGAGGAATCCAGAAAACTAATAGGAGCGAATAAAACCCTTCAAGGCAACCTAGACCCTGCTGCATTGTATGGCAACCCGGAACAAGTAAGAGCTGCTACTTTGGATATGATGGAACAGTTCCGTGGATCCAGACATATTGCTAATTTAGGTCATGGAGTTTATCCGGATATAGACCCAGAAATGGTCAAAGTCTTTATCCAGACAGTCAAAGATTTCAATTAAACAGACTAACTAGAGAAAGCCCAATTCAAAAAATGAGTTGGGCTTCTTTATGTTATTCCATTACAATAAGCGAGTCTCCCACTTTTACTTTACCCAAACTTAAGGCCACCATATTTTGACCGAATAATATTTTATTGTTTTTGGTACGAAAACTTGCTAAGGTAGCAAGAGGTTCCTTTCCTTTCTTTCCAGTTTCCTGATCCACGGTAGTCAGTACACATCTAGCGCAAGGCTTAATAATACCAAACTCCACCTCTCCTATCCGTATAGAATTCATTTCATCTTCGCAAAAAGCCCTTCCTCCAGAAAAAACAATATTAGGCCTAAATCTATCCATGGGCACTGGATCAGTTAATTTCGAATTAAGTTCCTGTAAAGAAGACTGACCGATCAACAAGTAGGGCATCCCATCAGCAAAGCTTACTATTTCTCCATTTTTGGCATATTTAGGATCTACCTTTCTTTGGGTAGTTTGTGGCATTTTAACTAAAAACACCTTCATACCCAATTTCTTTTGAAACCATTTATCATATTCACCCCCTACCTTTTCAGCCATCATCACATCATCCCATACTGTTACTTCCATTTGCTCTGAAGTAGATTTATCAAAGGGGATTCTAATCTGACTTGCTCTGTCGTTTTTATCAAAAACCAGCAAAGCCTCTTTGGCCATTACGACTTGAAGTAATGCTAATTGGGGATACTTTCTTTGGGTAATAAAAGATCCATTCGGGTCTACAAGCATCCACCTTCTATCATGAAGAAAACCTCTTTCCTCTACCCATGCTTCTTCTACACGAACCCCTCCCAAGGATTTAATTGGATAAATGTAAATATCCTGAATTGCGAGATTTAATTGCATCCTTAAAAATAAGGGAGTTCTCTAGGAAAGAACAGTTTATCCCAAATATTTTCCAATAGAAAAGCCAGAAATATTGGATTTAAAAAACTCCCCGCAAAAAGGTATAATATCAAACTGAGCATTCAATTGGATCAAAACCGTTCCAATCAAAAACACCAAAATCCACCTTAATCGCTCCTTATTTCCTCTAAAAAGTTCTTCATTCTACTAAATAGATGCACTTGTATAGAAAAAGGTTGCAAGGGGAATTCATAAAAATGAAGAATCTGTCATAATTGGAAGATTTATCTATTCATAGTGACACTTCTGTAAAAATTCAGAATTGGCACTGCCAACATTTCTGACAAACTGACACAAATCCCTTAGTTTTTTGCAATGGCACATCCCTTGAAGAAAGGAGCTTGTAATAATTTGAAAAAACTTAAATAGATATAATTATGGGAAAAATTATCGGCATTGACTTGGGTACCACCAACTCCTGCGTAGCCGTAATGGAGGGTAATGAGCCTGTAGTCATCCAAAACAGCGAAGGGAAAAGAACCACTCCATCAATTGTGGCTTTTCTTGACAATGGAAACGGAGAACGAAAAGTAGGTGATCCTGCAAAACGTCAAGCAATCACTAACCCTGCTAATACGATTTCATCTGTAAAAAGATTTATGGGTAAAAAATTCTCTGAAGTTTCTGAAGAGAAAAAGCATGCCTCTTATAAAGTAGAAAAAGGATCAAACGACACGATTGTAGTTAAAATCGGTGACAGATCTTATACTCCTCAAGAGCTTTCCGCAATGATTCTTCAAAAAATGAAGACCACAGCAGAAGACTTTTGGGACAAGAAGTTACAGAAGCAGTAATTACCGTACCTGCATATTTTAATGACTCTGAGCGTCAAGCTACGAAAGAAGCTGGACAGATTGCAGGCCTTGAAGTAAAAGAATTATCAACGAGCCTACTGCTGCTGCATTGGCTTATGGTATGGATAAAAGAATCAGGACATGAAAATCGCTGTGTATGACCTTGGTGGTGGTACATTTGATATTTCAGTCTTGGAACTTGGTGACGGTGTTTTCGAAGTGAAGTCTACCAACGGTGATGTTCACTTAGGTGGAGACGACTTCGACCAAGTAATTATCAACTGGTTAGCAGATGAATTTAAAAGCGAAGAGCAAATTGATCTAAGACAAGATCCAATGGCACTTCAGAGATTGAAAGAAGCAGCTGAGAAAGCTAAAATTGAACTTTCAAGTTCTTCATCTACAGAGATCAACTTGCCGTATATCACAGCGACTCAATCAGGTCCCAAGCACTTGGTAAGAACTCTAAGCAGAGCAAAATTTGAGCAACTTTCTGAAGATCTTGTAAGAAGATCTATGGAGCCTTGTAAAAAAGCATTGGATGATGCTGGATTAAGCCCATCGGACATTGATGAAGTTATCTTGGTAGGCGGATCTACAAGAATCCCTAAAATCCAAGAAGAAGTTGAGAAGTTCTTTGGCAAGAAACCTTCTAAAGGTGTAAACCCTGATGAGGTGGTAGCAATTGGAGCTGCAATCCAAGGTGGTGTATTGACCGGTGAAGTAAAAGATGTGTTGCTACTTGATGTAACGCCTCTTTCTTTAGGAATCGAAACAATGGGTGGAGTATTCACCAAACTGATCGAATCTAACACCACGATCCCAACCAAGAAATCAGAGGTGTTCTCTACAGCTGCTGACAACCAGCCAGCGGTAGATATCCACGTCCTTCAAGGTGAAAGACCTATGGCGAAAGACAACAGAACAATTGGTAGATTCCAACTTACTGATATCCCGCCAGCTCAAAGAGGTGTTCCACAAATCGAAGTAACCTTTGATATTGATGCCAACGGTATTCTAAATGTTTCTGCAAAAGATAAAGGAACTGGTAAAGAGCAAAAGATCAAGATTGAAGCTTCATCTGGACTTTCTCAAGAGGAAATTGACAGAATGAAAAATGAAGCTGAAGCAAATGCTGCTGCAGATAAAGCTGAAAAAGAGAAGATTGAAAAATTGAATCAAGCTGACAGCTTAATCTTCCAGACTGAGAAGCAATTGAAAGAATATGGAGATAAGCTTTCCGAAGGAAACAAATCTGCCATTAATTCAGCACTAGAAACTTTGAAGGCTGCTCATCAGTCTCAAAATGTAGAAGGTCTAGATCCAGCTATAGAAGGCTTGAATAAGGCATGGGAAGCTGCTTCACAAGAAATGTATAATTCTGCGGGTGCAGAAGGAGCTCAACCAGGTCCTGATGCCTCAGCGGGTACAGATGAAGGAACTTCTGGAGATGGAGTTTCTGATGTAGATTACGAAGAAGTTAGCGAAGACAAGAAGTAATTTTCGTCTAAACCAACTAGATGCGGCATCTGTTATAGCTAACAGGTGCCGTTATTTGTTTATACTAGATTTTAAGAAATGGAACTGACAGCTGACAATAAATTGAAAAACCTGATCGTCGTAGGGGACAGAGTTTTGATTAAGCTAAAGAAGCCAAATGAAAAAACCGGTTCAGGCTTATACCTTCCGCCTGGTGTTCAGGAAAAAGAGAAAGTCCAACAAGGGTATATCATCAAAACAGGACCCGGCTATCCAATCCCAATGCCCACCGAAGATCCAGAACCTTGGATGGATAAAGAAGAACCCATTAAATATGTCCCGCTTCAAGCTAAAGAAGGGGATTTGGCAATTTTCCTTTTAAATGGATCTTTTGAGGTGATTTATGGAGGTGAAAAATATCATGTAGTCCCTCAAAGTTCTATTCTAATGCTGGAAAGAGAACAAGAGCTATAAAAAAAGCCCTGAAGATCAGGGCTTTCATTTTTTATTAATGCCACCAAAACTTTTTAGGTCGCATGGACTTCGGTAAAATGTAACTTGCTTTAGAACCGGCAACAGATAATTCTGGATCTTCCCATACTTTTCTGTTCTTCGCTTTTAAGCCTTTAGGGTTGTCTACGTTCTTTCTGGTATAAATCTTAGATGTAACTCCTGCCCTATCCCAAACTTTAGCATTTTTGGCTGCAGGACCTTTTAAAGATTCTGGTTGATCGTAGTACACTACTTGTATTGAATTTCTGGTCCTATCTGATACTTTCGCATTTTTTGCTTTAGGGCCTGTAACACTCTGTGAATAAGATGCAACAGCAATAAACATGGCCGCTATAATTAAAAACGGTCTTTTCATCGATTTACATTGGTTGATTTCAAATAATATACTCAAAACCAATCTTTTTGTTTCAACAAAACGATATATTTTACACGAATTTGACCATAATCAAAAATTATATTTTAATAATAACAACCCTAACCAGTTAATTCTTTTATTATATTTCGTTTTAAAAACAACTGATTTTTTGTCTTTCAATCTAAATCATACAAATAGAAGGTATTATTCTACCCTCAATGGCACAGATTTTACCCATAAAACAAAAAAACCGGAGTGAAAATCACCCCGGCTTTATTGACAATAGACCCTGTTTATTTTTTAGAAAGCAAATACTGCTGCCAATAGAAATGATGACAAACTTTTACTTCCTGCTAGATCTTTATTAAGGAAATAATCTTCCTCACTCATAGTATCTAATCTAATTTCTGGAATCAAGGTTAAGTTATTTCCAATCTTCGCATTTCCTGAAAGAGTTAAAGCAAATACATTTCCATCTCCATCTGGATCTGTTCCTACTACACCTTCTAACCCATTATTGAATACACTAAAATACTCTCCTCTAAGACCAATTGCAAAATTCTCGGAAGCAGAAGCCTGTAAATAACCCGCAAATCCATAAAACCCTGCATTATTATCTTCTAGTGAGAATATATCTGCCCCATCAAACTCTTCTCCTCCACTTGTAGAGTTATAGGTAGTATTTACTCCAAGATACCAAACGTCTGATAAATCAAAACCTGTTGTCAAATCCACCTGAAAGGTATTTCCATAGGAAACTTGACCCGGGATAAGATCTCCATTGTTAATCAATTTTCCATCGTTGTCCCCGTAAACAAAATTCAAAAACGTGCTGCCCGAACCAGTACTATAACCTAGTTGAGCTCCAAATGTATAAGTTCCGAAGGGATTGAATTCCGTAATATCTGTCGGATTCATCACTGAAGCCATTAAAGACCATTTTTCAGATAGAGCGAAATCTGCTTTCAAACCAGTATGAGAAAATGGACCGTAAGAGAACATGTAAGAAGTAGAGTAATTGAAATTCCCTGTTGGGGAAATGACCTCATATCCTAAGAAGGTATTGAAGTTACCAAAGGTCAAGGTGACTGCATCAGTCACATTCCAATAAACATACAATTGGTTAATAATTTGAGAACTACCTGCCATTCCTCCTGCATATAGTGGAGAACCAAAAACAGCATCTTCACCTCTTGGACCAAATACCAAGTCGGCAACAGCACCAACTTTTTCTCCTTCGTAGGTAGCAATGATATTAGCCATCCCTAGAGAAAAGCCAGGAAGGTTACCAAAAGAAGAGGCAGGAGCCTGAAAATTCTCACCTTTATTAGGTGCACCAAAGTTTGTTCTGAAATAAGCGTCCACAGAACCTGAAAAAGAGAATTTAGAAGGCTCTTTTTCTTCTTCCACAATAATTACATCCTGTCCAAAGCTTAATGTAGAGACAAAGAACATCCCCACGAATATTAGTAGATTAATATTTTTCATTTTAATTTTAAATGTTGGTTAATAAATAGATAGTTGACCATACAGGCCTTCGGAACCGGAAAGAGAGTCGCATTTTTTCCGATCGAAGGCTTTTTTTATTCGTCGTAAACGATAGTATATCCACGAATACCATGTTCATGAGAATCAAGACCACTTTTCTCATGCTCTTCAGAAACCCTGATCCCAACGGTCACTTTTAGTACATAGAAGATGATGAAAGCAGAAATAAATGCTGTTGCACCGCAAATCAACACACCGATCAATTGTGTAATAAATGAATGCTCTGGATTTGTAGAAAAAATACCTACTGCTAAAGTACCCCAAACACCACATGTCAAGTGAACGGATACAGCTCCAACTACATCATCTAATTTTAAACGGTCTAATAAAACGGCAGAAAGCACTACCAAAATTCCAGCAATAAAACCTACAATAACCGCTGAACCAGGATTGATCACATCAGCACCTGCCGTAATACCAACTAGGCCAGCAAGCACTCCGTTCAAAACCATCCCAAGGTCCAATCTTTTGAACACATAGTATCCTGCAAGGAAACCTCCCATGCCACCAGCACAAGCTGCAAGACATGTTGTCACCAAAACAAAAGAAACTAAAGCCGGATCAGCTGAAAGCACAGAGCCTCCATTAAAACCAAACCATCCTAACCAAAGAAGGAAAACACCAATAACAGCTAATGGAACAGAAGCACCTGGTTTATCTACTGTTTTTCCATTTACATATTTACCGATTCTTGGGCCAACAAGGATTACTCCTGCCAATGCACCCCATCCTCCAACAGAGTGAACCAAAGTACTACCAGCAAAATCATAGAAGCCCATTGCATCAAGAGCACCACCGCCCCATTTCCAACTTCCGATAATAGGATAAACAATTCCTACAAAGAATAAGGTAAAGACCAAATACGCCCAAAGCTTCACACGCTCAGCAATGGCACCAGATACTATCGTAGCAGCTGTTGCAGCAAACATTGCTTGGAACAAGAAATCTGTCCAGTAGGTATACCCTGCATCAGCATAATCTGCAGTCACATCGGCATCTCCGGGAGAAAACCAAAACATGCTCCAGCCTGAAGCATCAAATCCAAACCATCCCGGAGTCTCAAATCCTGGGTACATTAAATAGAACCCTGCTACTGCATAGGTCAAAATTCCAAGAATCGGAGTAATCGTATTCTTGAAAAGAATGTTTACTGTGTTTTTGGCTTGACCAAAACCAGCTTCAACGCCTGCGAAGCCCAAGTGCATAATGAACACGAGTGCTGTAGAAAGCATCATCCAAACATTGTTTGTGGTGAGGATGTTTTGCGTTAATGTCGCAGAAACATCCATGGTCGCGGCCGCATCTTGGGCCAACAGGGGTGCGAAATACATCATAGGTTTTATAGAAATTTTGAATTGATTTTCAGAATTTAATATAGGTTTGAAGAGAATTCTCAAATCGAATGTAAACAGATTAATACCAATAAAACAAATAGACTTTTTCAAAAAATGACATATTTAGTAAGATATTCAGGTGATTTTTGAGCCTTTTTTTAATGATTTTGCAAAAAATACCTTGTTTTCAATGTTTTTTACACCCTACACGGTAAAAGAATAATATTTGGAAAATATGCGCTTTATTCTTCGAAAACGATTTCTAAAATAGGCTTTTGGAATATTATTAATTTTTTAGCCTCAAAAACAATATTTTATTTCAAAAAAATAGAAAAAACAAGATTTTCATATATTTCTCTTGTTTTACAAAAAATATAAAAATTCACTTTTTACATTTTTTTTTAACCGATCAACCACAAAAACTACCGTTTCTTTTAAAAATGGGGTAAAATCTAACCACCCTTTCACAAAAAAACCGGAAAAAATCCGGTTTTTAATAAAATTTGAAACTAGAAGTAATTCTATCTCCCCAAATGGGCATATTCCTTTGCAAAATAGGTTAGAATGATCTTAGCACCTGACCTTTTAATACTGGTCAAAATCTCCAACATAGCTCTTTCCCCGTCCAGCCATCCTCTTTCTGCTGCCGCTTTCACCATGCTATATTCACCAGACACATTATAAGCAGCTATAGGTAGAGGATAATTATCACTTAATAGCTTGATGATATCCAAATAGGACAATGCTGGTTTCACCATTAAAAAATCCGCTCCCTCTTCCAAATCCAAATCTGCCTCGATCAAAGCCTCTTTAGAGTTGGCATAATCCATTTGGTATGTCTTTTTATCCCCGAATTTAGGAGCGGAATCTAGCGCATCCCGAAAAGGGCCGTAAAATGCACTGGCATATTTAGCGGTATAAGACATAATAGAGGTATCCGTGAAACCATGTTCATCTAAAAGATCCCTTATATACCCTACCCTGCCATCCATCATATCAGAGGGGCCTAGAATATCCACTCCAGCGTCAGCTTGTGCCAGAGACATTTTCCCTAATACTTCCAAAGTTTCGTCATTCAGCACTTTTCCATCTTTCACAATACCGTCATGACCATCACTACTATAAGGGTCCATAGCTACATCTGACATCAAGCAAACTTCAGGGAATTGCTTTTTAATTTCCCTCAAGGCTTTTAAATAAAATGTTTCGGGATTGAAACTTTCACTGGCTTTAGTATCCTTCAATTCTTCTGGGTAAGCAGGAAACACATCAAAGGAGGATATTCCAAGTTTTAAACAGGATTCAATCTCCGAAAGCATGGTATCAATTGAGTACCTGAAAATCCCTGGCATGGAATCTACTGCTACTTTTTCCTTGTCCCAGAAACTAGAAACAAAGGAAGAATCAAATCCTTCACTGAAACAGAGGTTTCTTCCACTAAACTTCAGACCACCTCAGATTTTCTATTTCTTCTTGGTCTTCTTTGCATGTTATTCAAATAATTCATTTAAATGAGCTAAATCCAGCCCTAAATAATCCTCTATATAATAGTGACATGTCGGAAGCTCATCTTTAGAATGGCTAGACAACACTCCTACTACCTTCATTCCTGCATTTAATCCAGCACTTGCTCCCGAAAAGGAATCCTCAAAAACCAAACAATCTGATGGGGCAACACCTAAATTATGTGCAGACTTTAAATATACTTCTGGGTCAGGCTTATGTTTCGAAACATCCTCTGAAGCCAACTGAGAATTCATTAAGCTTGAAATATCCAGGGTATTGATAATTAGTTCCAGATTCGCCCTTGGGGCTGAAGTAGCTACCGCAGTAGGCAAGCTTGATTTTTTAAACTTTGGAAGAAAGGCATAAAGCCAGGAATTGGATCTACCTCTGTTTTATAGATCTCCCGAAACAAACTCTCTTTTTCATCTTCTAATGTAGCCAATTCCTCCCCTTCGATCTTTCTCCCCAGGAAATGACTCAATATGTAGCCATTATTCTTCCCGTACATATGTTCTTGATATTCTTCCTCGGAGGGATTCAAATTTCTTTTGGCGAAGAATTGCTGAAACGCGACAGAATGATATGGGTTGGTGTGACAAATGACCCCATCCATATCGAAAATCACTGCTTTAAGCATAGTTATTTCTTGAATTCGGTAATTGTTTTCTCAATGATGTCACAGCATTCATGAATTTGCTCTTCGGTCATTACTAAAGGAGGAGCAAATCGAATAATATTTCCATGAGTAGGCTTTGCCAGTAGCCCATTATTCTTTAGCCCAATACAAATATCCCATGCAGTTGAACTGTCTTCAGTATCATTGATTACTACCGCATTCAACAAACCTTTCCCCCGGACGAGCTTCACCAAATCTGATTTATCAACCAGTTTTTGCATTCTGTTACGGAAAACTATACCGAGTTTCTCCGCATTTTCAGCCAACCTTTCATCTTTTACTACTTCCAAAGCAGCCATAGCCACTTTGGTTCCTAAAGGATTGCCTCCATAAGTAGAGCCATGCTGCCCGGGCTTAATGACATTCATGACTTCATCATCGGCAAGAACTGCAGAAACAGGGTAGAATCCTCCTGAAATAGCTTTCCCCAAAATAACCATATCAGGTCGCACATTTTCATGATCTACCGCCAACATCTTACCTGTTCTTGCAATGCCCGTTTGGATTTCATCCGCAATAAATAAGACCTTCTTATCCGCACAAGCATCCTTAGCGTTTCTCAAGTATCCAGCCGAAGGCACATAAACACCAGCTTCACCTTGAATTGGTTCTAAAAAAAGCAACTACGTCAGGGTCCTGAAGTGCTGCTTTCAATGCATTAATATCATCATAGGGAACTTTAATAAAGCCAGGGGTATATGGTCCAAAATTTTTCCTAGCAGATTCATCATTAGAAAAGGAAATAATCGTGGTTGTTCTACCATGAAAATTATTCTCTGCCACAATAATTTTGGCTTGTTGTTCATTTACACCTTTCCGCTCATACCCCCATTTTCTAGCAATTTTAATGGCTGTCTCGACTCCTTCCGCTCCTGTGTTCATAGGCAGTACTTTGTCATACCCAAAAAATTCCGTCAGGTATTTTTCAAATGGCCCTAACACATCATTATGAAATGCTCTGGAGGTAAGAGTCAAAATTCCTGCTTGCTCAATCAGCGCATTTTTTATTCTTGGATGACAATGGCCCTGGTTGACTGCTGAATACGCAGAAAGAAAATCATAATTTTTTCCCTTCCACATCCCAAAGGAAAACACCTTCTCCTTTAGCCAAAACAACAGGTAATGGATGATAATTATGAGCACCATACTTCTCTTCTAATTCAATTGCCTGAGAGCTAGATGTGATTGTCTGCATGTTTTTCTTATTTTTGTATCCTGAATTGTGATCTCTTATCAGCAAAAATAGGATAATTGGCTGTACCTCTAGGCATGAAACCAGAAAAGAACACTCAAAATACCCCTAATTTAACTTCGGAAGATTATTATTTCAACGAAGAAGGCTTGATGGTATTCACAAAACACTACCACTTAAAACGGGGATACTGCTGCGGAAACGGGTGTAAACACTGCCCTTACCCAAAAGGTTGAATTAAAAGGGAATAATTTTAAATTCCTTTGTTGTTAATTCCCAAAAAGTTCCGATATTTGCAGACTCATTACAGAAACGCATACAAATTACGATACTATATCATGGCAAAAGTTTGTGACATTACCGGAAAAAGACCTCGCGTAGGAAACAACGTGTCCCATGCAAACAACAAAACGAAGCGTAGATTTTATCCAAATCTTCATAAGAAGACTTTCTACGTTCCAGAAGAAGACGCATGGATCACACTTAAAGTGTGCACTAAGGCATTGAAGCATAACAAAAAAGGTATCTCTGCAGTTTTGAAAGAAGCTCAGGATTCTGGCATGATCGTAATCAGATAATCAAAGTCACGACCTTAAAATTTACACGAAGATGGCTAAGAAAGGAAACAGAGTACAAGTGATTTTGGAATGCACGGAGCATAAGACTTCAGGCATGCCAGGTACTTCAAGATATATCACTACCAAGAACAGAAAGAACACCACTGAAAGATTGGAGTTGAAAAAATTCAACCCAATTCTGAAGAAGGTTACTGTTCATAAAGAAATTAAGTAAATCAGCTCAGGATTATTCCTGTAAAACGAAAAAGATATGGCTAAGAAAGTAGTAGCAACCCTGAAGAAAAAAGACGGTGTAACATACGCTAAGGTCATCAGAGCTGTAAAGTCTGATAAGACTGGTGCTTATACATTCAGAGAAGAAATGGTTCCTTCCACCTCGGTACAGGAAACTTTAAGCAAATAATTGCCTAGTGCATCTTCATGCATTTAAGTCCCTCTGGTCAAAGGTCAGCAGGGACTTTTTCGTTATATTCCGTTTTTAAAACAATCACTATGGGAATTTTTGGTTTCTTTTCTAAAGACAAGAAAGAAAGCCTGGATCAAGGCTTGCAGAAATCTAGCGAAAACATCTTTTCCAAACTCAGCAAAGCGGTAGTTGGGAAGTCAAAAGTAGATGAGGAGATTTTAGATGAGCTGGAAGAAATCCTCATCACCTCTGATGTCGGAGTCGACACCACGATCAAAGTTATTCGAAGAATTGAAGAGCGAGTAGCAAGAGACAAATACGTCAATACAGAGGAACTCGATAAGATTCTTAAAGAAGAGATTTCAGGCCTGCTAGAAGAAAACAATACGCAGGATCTATTGGATTTCGAAATTCCAGAAGGAAAGAAACCCTATGTGATCATGGTGGTGGGTGTCAATGGAGTAGGAAAAACCACAACCATTGGCAAATTAGCCAACCTATTTAAATCAGCTGGTAAATCCGTAGTTCTGGGTGCCGCAGATACTTTTAGGGCTGCAGCAGTTGATCAATTGATTTTATGGGGTGAACGAGTAGGTGTTCCGGTGATATCACACGGAATGAATACAGATCCTGCTTCAGTAGCTTTTGATGCCGTAAAAAAGGAGTAGACAGTCAAGCTGATGTAGTCATTATTGATACTGCCGGCAGATTACACACCAAAGTCAATTTGATGAATGAACTGGGAAAGATCAAACGTGTCATGCAAAAGTTTATTCCTGATGCACCTCACGAGATTTTACTGGTTCTAGATGGCTCCACCGGGCAAAATGCCTTTATCCAAGCCAAAGAATTCACCAAAGTAACAGAAATTACTTCCCTGGCAGTCACCAAACTGGATGGCACCGCAAAAGGAGGGGTCGTAATTGGTATTTCTGACCAATTCAAAATCCCAGTGAAATACATTGGCGTAGGAGAAAAAATGACCGATTTACAATTGTTCAACAGAAAAGAATTTGTCGACTCTCTGTTTACAAAAAAATAACAAATCACCTCTTATCGTATTCAACCTCAGAGCCATCTGAGGTTTTTTTTGCTAAAATTTGAACAAATAAAAAATTCTACCGTAATTTAATATGATATCATTTTAACATCATATTGAAATGGAAAAAATAAGCAAACCATACTCAGGATACATTTTTATCCTCTTAGATCTAGCGCTAATAGTGACCACTATTTTCGCATTCGTAAACGGTCTTCCTTTAGTGGGAGCAGCGGCAGTTTTAATATCAATTCTTATAATTCCAGGATTTTTCATTGTGGAACCGAATAAAGCAATGGTTTTGCTTCTTTTCGGAGAATACAAAGGAAGTGTCAAAGACAATGGATTCTATTGGGTAAATCCTTTTATGACCAAAAAGAAAATCTCACTTCGAGTAAGAAACTTTGAAAACAAGCCAGTCAAGGTAAATGATAAAATCGGTAACCCTGTACTGATCGGAACTATCGTTGTTTGGCAAGTAGAAGACACTTTCAAGGCAACTTTTGATGTAGATGATTATGAAAACTTTGTTCACCTTCAATCAGATGCGGCTATCAGAAAAATGGCAGGGCTTTATCCATATGACAATTTTGAAGATGAAGAGGCTGAAATCACCCTACGCTCCGGGGTAGAAGATGTCAACCATTCGTTGGAGCAAGAAATCAGTGAAAGACTACATCATGCAGGAATTAAGGTAATTGAAGCCCGAATTTCTCACTTGGCTTACTCCTCAGAAATTGCATCTGCCATGCTTCAAAGACAACAAGCTACTGCGATAGTAGCGGCTCGCCAGAAAATTGTGGAAGGTGCAGTAGGAATGGTAGAAATGGCTTTGGAAGACTTAAAGCTGAAAGACATTATTGAATTTGATGATGAAAAAAGGCCGTTATGGTCTCTAATTTAATGGTGGTGCTTTGCTCAGACAAAAGTGCAAGTCCTGTTCTAAATGTTGGAACTCTACATCAATAACAATGGCTAATCGGGTTTTTAAAGAAGAACAAAATTACCGCGGGACGTGGATCATGTATTTGATCCTGCTCTTCGAATTACCCACGGTAGTTCTCCTTATCGTCCTTTATTTCAATGCCGACGATAAGACCGAAATTGGAATGGGTTTAACATTTGTAATGATAACGCTAGTCCTTATCCTAATATTCATCTCAAGTTTAAAACTTGAAACAAGAATAGATGATTTTGGGGTTTCATTTCGGTATTTTCCCTTTATTAGAAGTTGGCGGAAAATAGAAAAAAGCAATATTCTGTCTATCAAAGTGATTAATTATAGCCCTCTGACAGATTATGGAGGATGGGGCCTGAAGGGAAATAAAACCGCAAAAGCCTATAGTATTTTGGGTACTGAAGGAGTTTTGATTGATACAGGCGGAAAAAAAAATAATGATAGGTACATCTAAAGCTAAAGAGCTTAGATCGTTTTTAGAAAATTGGAAGGAGGTATAGAGTATGGCTGGGAAAAAGGCCTTTGCGCTGAGACTGGATGAAAAAATGATGAAGGCAATAGAAAAATGGGCATCCGATGAATTTAGAAGTACCAATGGTCAATTGGAATGGATTGTTAGGGAGGCTTTGAAGAAAAATGGAAGACTTCCAAAAAATGAAAATTAGTAAATCTTACCCTTGAGTTTGAATTTTTAATCAAAAAATCGGCCTAGGTAAAGAATTGAATTTCAACACTACACGATATTTCTAATTTCATTGTTCAAGTTCAGGTATATAAAGTAATTCCTTATTTTCAAAATCATAAAGGGTCAATGCCCTGAGTTCGTAGTATGCCATCCAATAATCTTTTAATGAATTAAAAAAAGCCCTCTTGTTCGTGTCTTTTTCATTCTGGGCAATGTTCAAATCAGAAATTGTCACATTCCCTGTCTGATACCTATTTAAAGCAATTTGATATCTTTTTTCGGCTACTTCATCTGATTTTTTGGTTACTTCAATCCGATCTCGAATCATCAGAAAATTCCTGACTTTTGTAAAAATCTCTTGTTCAAAATTGATCCTCTCCTGCTCCACTTCATATTCGGTCAATTGTTGATTCGCCAATGCTTGTGACATCCTTGCCTTATTTCTACCCCAATCTAAAATAGGAACTGAAATCCCTAAATTGACCAATGCTTGCGTATTGGGGTTATCGTAAATACCTCCCCAAGTCAATGCTGCATTATTGTATCCATAACTCGCATTTAAGTTCATAGCCAGTCTTTGACCTTTGGCATTGGCAACATCGGCCTCCGATTCAAGCATTCTCCTCTCAAAGCCCAAGGCTTCAGACCGATGCTGAAAAGCATAATTGATCGCTTCAGCAATATCTACATTAAAATCCGGGATCTCATTGGGCGAAAGCAACTTGATCTTGGCATTTTGATTTAGCCCTATGTAAGAATTTACCGCCAGAGAAGATCGCTCAAGGTCTAACTGTGCCTGAGCCAAATCTTGTTTTGCTTGCAGCGTTTGTAACTCCACTTGTAATAATTTATCCTCGAAAGTGGCTCCTATTTCATACCGTTTTTCTCAATAGAATAAATGTTCTCGGTATTGGTTAGATTCTTAGATGCTATTTCAAAATTCACTTGGGCAATTAAATAATCAAAAAATAGTTCCGTAACCATCATTGAGATTCTTTCAGCCTCTTCTACGAATTCTCGTTTACTTTCTTCAAATAATAAAGGTTGAATCTTTTTATCCCACTTGTAAGGATTATAGGCGAAAATAGGTTGTGACAAACTCACATTTAAAGGAATCCCTGACCAGCTTGTTTGAACCTCATTATCTCCAGCTAAAAAATTATCAAATCGATTAGTAGAAGTATTCACCGAGACAGTGCCTCCTGTGGGCGCAATTACTTGTTGCAAACCCAATCCCACATCAATAAAGTTTTGATTTACCTCTCTAAACTGAATGGATCCATCTGGTTGCTCCACATTGTTAAAAGCTTGAGAATAAGAAGGAATATTTCCATTAAGCCTCAATTGGGGATTATAATTTGATCGAAAGAATCTATATCCCCAATACCTGTTTTCTCTTCTAGTTTTTGCCCTTAAAGAGGCCGGTGACTGATCTTTTGCCCTTTGGACCATTTCCTCCAACGAATAGGTAATCGAGTCCTGTGCCTTAGATTGGGGAGAGATCAAGTAGGTCAATGCAAAAAAGTAAAGCCAAGTAATTTAGAAGAAAAGGGAAAGTCCATAGATTAATTATTGAGGAATCAGGTTTAAAAAGAGTTCAACTAAAATAATGATAGTTTAATGGGATGCAAAAGACATTTTGGGCTCAAATGCTAAAACTTCCTAAAGAGTTAAAAGAATAGTTAGAACTGGGCTACTAGCACAACATTGAGTAACTTGCAGCTTTAATAAGAATAGAATGAAGCCCATCATCAGTTTTGTCATCCGGTACATTCCAAGACCTATTTTACAAAAGTAAGTCCATTGGTCATGAAGTTTTTGCCCAACTCAATAAAGGGACCCATGTTAATTGCCCAGTATGCGATCATAGCTATAAAAATTCTTACCCTACGGGAGAGTAGCCAGGGAAAATGCGTTATGTCCTAACTGTTTAGCTTTAGAAAGACATCGATTGATGTGGTTATTCCTTCAAAACCAAACAAATTTCTTTTCAGCTCCTTTGAAAGTCCTTCATATTGCTCCCGAACATTGTTTCATTGATCGATTCGAAGCTTTACCCAACCTGGAATATATTACAGGGGATATTGAATCCCCTCTTGCCAAAGTAAAAATGGACGTTCATCAAATACCTTTTGAAGACAATTCCATTGATGTGGTATTTTGTAATCATGTGATGGAACATGTAGAAGATGACATAAAAGCTTGTTCTGAGATTAATCGGGTTTTGAAGAAAGATGGATGGGGAATCATTCAATCTCCAGTATATGACTTACCTGAAACCCTCGAAGATGCAAGCATTACTGACCCTGCAGAAAGAGAACGCGTTTTTGGCCAGCGGGACCATGTCAGAAAATATGGAAATGATTATGCCGCTAGACTAAGAAAATCAGGGATAGAAATTGAGGAAAACAATTATGTAAAGGATCTTTCCGAGGAAGTCATTAAAAAATACGCGTTACCGGAAAAAGAAATCATATTTGTGTGTAAGAAGGGGCATTAACCCTTAATCGCTTTTTTAAGCCACTCTACAATTAGACCTGTTCCATAGGAACATAATTGAGTGAATGAGGTAATTAAACTCAGCCCGCCCACCAAAAAAGACTTATATCGTTTACTTGCTGATATTAATACAGCCATAGCCCATCCAAGCAGCAACATCAATTGACCATAAAATACAGGGAATTGGAAAATCCCTGTGAATACCATACTGATCAAAAAGAATAAAAATAGACTTGGTAGCCAATGAACCAGCTTGATGGCATTCGGGTGAAACCTTGTCACATTTACCCTATTTCTACCAAAAGAAAATGCTTGTTTAGCAAAGGAAGCTAAGGTGTTCTTCCTCTTATGAAACACAAAAGCCTCTTCCACCAATTCCAATCGAAATCCTGCATTTTTTATTCGAATACTCCATTCTATATCCTCGCCTTGATTGGGATCCAAAAACCCTTGTGTAGATTCGAAAACTATGCGAGAAACCCCCATGTTAAAACCTCTAGCCTGGTACTTGGAAGGATCTTTTAATTTTCCCCTGATTCCTCCAGTCGTCCAAAAAGAAGTCATCGCAAAATCCATCGCTTTCTGTAGGGGATTAAAATCACTATCGGCTGCATCAGGGCCTCCGAAAGCATCTAGCTTTCTATCCAATATAGCCTCTTTAAGCAGTTTTAAGTAGTTATTGGGCAATAAGACGTCAGAATCCAGAATTATAAAAAAATCTCCCTTTGCCAATCGCATGCCATCATTTCGCGCAAATCCTTGGCCTTGGTTTTCTCCAAAATGATAATGGATATGAAGTTTATTCTTGTACTGATCGATTACCCTTTTTGAAGTAATAGATGAACCATCATCCATGACAATCACTTCAAAATCCTGTTCCGTTTGATGAACCAAACTAGTTAATAGATCTGCTAGTTCTTCAGGACGGTTATATACCGGTATGACAACCGAGAAAAACATCAATAGTCAAAGTTAAGCTCTTCGTCTATTTTATATTCGGCCTCTTTGGACTGATTAGAAGTCATCAACTCCGCAATAAACCCAGTTACAAATAATTGAACTCCTATAATTAATGCAACCAATGCTAAAAAGAACAGGGGTTGCTCTGTAATCTCACGTACTTCTAAACCTTTACTTAGTCCATAGACCTTTTGAAAAATAAGCCAACAGGTAATTACAAAGCCCGAAAAAAAGATAAAGAGCCTAATAACCCAAAAAGTGCATGGGCTTCTTTTTGTATCGATGTACAAATGAAACTGAAATTAAATCTAGAAATCCATTGAGAAAGCGCTCAATACCAAACTTGGAATATCCATATTTTCTGGCTTGATGTTGAACAATCTTCTCACCGATTTTGGGATAACCATTCCATTTTGCAAGCAAGGGGATGTATCTGTGCATTTCACCATAGATATGAATATTCTTCACGACCTTTAATCGATAGGCCTTTAGTCCACAATTAAAATCATGTAATTTAATTCCAGATATCCACCTCGTGACAGCATTAAAAAACCTAGAAGGTATCGTCTTGGTAATCGGATCATGTCTTTCCTTTTTCCATCCGGAAACTACATCAAAGCCCCCTCTTTGATCAAGGTATAGAGTCCTGGGATTTCATCAGGACTATCTTGAAGGTCTGCATCCATTGTAATTACCACCTCACCAGAAACTTTTGAAATCCTGCGTCCAAGGCTGCGGATTTTCCATAATTCCTCGTGAAATTTAACCCCTTTACAAATTCATTCTTTTCGGATAATCGATTAATAACAGACCAAGAGTCATCTGTACTACCATCATTGACAAAGAGTATCTCATAAGAAAAGCCGTGGTCATCCATGACACGGCTAATCCATTGAGTTAATTCATTCAGAGATTCCTCTTCGTTAAATACAGGAACGACTACGGAAATTTGAGGCATATTTTAATAATCCAGAGACTTATCTCTTTTTTTGAGAATAGCAGCTAAAATTAATGCAATAATAGCGTAGATAATAATCCCTATTCCAAAACTGGTCAATTGGCCTTTTAAGGTAAATTGATTAGCAGTGCTTTCTCTCATTTCTTCCAGTTGACCTGGGGGAAGTGAATCAGGAGAAGCTCCAAAATTCTCCATCATTTTTAAACTGTTTTCAAATGCTAAGTCTCCCAAAACACAAGGTAAGGAGGGATCTATTACATGAAAAAGTAAAATCTGTCCAATAAGACCTATGATACCGGAAATAAGAATAGCAATAAAGCTAAAATTGAAGGCAGTCCCAAAAGTCATAAAACCGCCAATTTCAGTCCTGTACTGTCTACCAAAATAGATGATCAATCCAAAAAAGACCACCAAAGCGATGAGGCCAAACCAAGCGGAACCTAATAAGGTGGCATCAATAAAATAAGCAATAAAAGTCAATGCAAGCGATATCAAGCCAATCGTTAATCCTGGTTGAATTGCAGCTTTAAAAGGAGATTGTTGCTCTTCCATAATTTTCTAGTTAGGGTTTTTTCTCAAAATAATTGAAATAATAATAGTAAAAAAAGACCCGGTACAATTTTCCAGATAGCATCATTTAGAGCGACATCAGAAATCTCCATGCCTTTTACACTTTCAAGAGTGGCCTCGTAGGAATTATCTCCTACCTGAGAAATGATCGTTTCTTTACTTGTTACTAAAGTATCAATTTTAGAAGACTTTATTAGCTCAAAAAGAGAAGAGTCAAAAGATAAAATCAGGTAAATCCCAATAAAAGAAATAATGGCAATAATCATATAGGCTACAAAACCTACACTCATTCCTTCCGCAAACGATATATAACCATGGTTAGAGTAATCCTTAAAATACCGTAAAGCCAAATAAATGGAGATCGGTACGATTACATAACCGAAAATTAAATTTAAGGTAGTGGGGTCTTCATCAAAGAAGGAAAGAGTTAAAAAAGAGATAATACCTAACACTCCTCCCAGCACACCAAATAGGTAAGCAGATTTGAAATACCTATTCATTGACTTTAATTAAACCTTCTTTTTGAATCACATATTTCACTTTCCCAGTGAGCTCTTTGCCAAACCATGGGGAATTAAATGAATTGGATTTATTGGACTTCCTATCAAACAACCATTTTTCACTTGGGTCAAAGATCGTCCATGATTTATTCTCTTGACCAATGATTGAAAGTGGACCTGTGGTCAATTTTTCAATCAATAATGGCCACGAAAGTTCCTTTTGAAGTTGCACCAATGCAGGTAAAAATGTTTGAAGGCCCACCATTCCAAAAGAAGCTAGGTCAAATTCCATGAACTTGGAATCGAAATCCTGAGGCCTATGATTAGAAACCAATGCATCAATGGTTCCATCTTTTAATCCTTCTATTAAAGCTTGTCTATCTGATTCACCTCTAAAAGGAGGTCTGACTTTAAAGTTCGCATCAAAAGACATCAGGTCTTTATCCGTAAAGAGCAATTGGTAAATGGACACATCACAGGAAATATTCAATCCCTGAGCCTTTCCTTTTCGAATTAAGTCCACACCTTTGGCAGTACTGACTGTCTGGAAGTGCACTTTACCTCCAGTGTATTTCAATATTTCCAGGTTTCTTTGAATGGCTACATCCTCTGCTAAGCTTGGGATTCCTTTCATCCCCAACATCGTAGAGTTTTCACCCTCATGCATTTGACCAAAAATAGCCAATAAAGGATCATACGCATGGTCAAACAGAACTCCGTTAAATTTCTGTAAGTATTGAAGGATTTTCATGTATCGGTCACCATTAGCCAGTGTTTTGGTTCCTTCCCCAAATATGGTCACACCGGATTGATGGTACATGTCTAATATTTCGGTAAGATCTTCCCCTTCATTGTTCTTCGTAACAGCTCCCTGTATCAAAATATTTAATGGATACTTTTTGGCTTTATTCAGAACAAAATCTACCTCATTTTTACTTTGAATAACAGGATCAGTATTTGGTAACACCACAGCAGTAGAAAAGCCGCTACTTATCAACGTTTCACAAAGAGACTCCACCGTTTCTTTGTATTCAAAGCCCGGATCCCCCACCATACATCTCAGATCTACCCAACCTTGGGACAGCATTAATGAAGAAGCGTCAATTACTTCTGTAGCCTGTATGTTAGTGTAATCTGATGCGGGAAGAAGTTCACCTTCGTGAAAAATAAAATCCTGAGCTTCTTGAACTCCTGAAGGAGTTATCAATTTTAATCCTTGAAATAGAATTGACATGAACTTTTTTCTTTGCTACAAAACTGCAACAATATTCTAAAAATGAAAAGTAGAAATTGAATTGTATTTAACAAAAACTTCTGAGTAAAACAGTGATCTGCGAACCGGATCCAATTCACTATTATTTAAATAAGGTCATTGGATAGAAAGAATCCATGACAGAAGGCATGGGCATAAACTAAAAAGCCAGCAATCGGCTGGCAAGAAGACAGGGGACCTTAGATCGCTTCGGAGCTTGGGGGCGAACACAAAAGCCCTTCGGAGGGATCCAAAGGGCTTGAATAATGTGGCGGCGACCTACTCTCCCGTGTAACCCCAGTACCATCGGCGCTGCAGGGCTTAACTTCTCTGTTCGGGATGGAAGAGGTGGGACCCCTGCGCTAGGCCGCCTAATCTGTAAGTATACAGTCATCAGTGATCTGTGGATCAGGCCTTTTCCTGTATCTAATATCTTAAGTTCTTAACATGTCTTGGCAGAAACTGTAACAAACAGCGGTAAGCTTTTGGGCAATTAGTACTACTCAGCTATGACATTACTGCTTTACACCTGTAGCCTATCAACGTCATCGTCTCTGACGGCCCTATTTGGAAGTCTCATCTTGAGGAGTTTCTGCACTTAGATGCTTTCAGCGCTTATCTCTTCCCGACGTAGCTACCCGGCAATGCAATTGGCATCACAACCGGTACACCAGCGGTCAGTCCAACCCGGTCCTCTCGTACTAAGGTCAGGTCCTCGCAAACTTCCCACGCCCGCAACAGATAGGGACCGAACTGTCTCACGTGACGCCTTGAACCCAGCTCGCGTGCCACTTTAATGGGCGAACAGCCCAACCCTTGGGACCTTCTCCAGCCCCAGGATGTGACGAGCCGACATCGAGGTGCCAAACTCTCCCCGTCGATAAGGAGCTCTGGGGGAGATCAGCCTGTTATCCCCACGTACCTTTTATCCTTTGAGCGGACGGTTCTTCCATTCAGAACCGCCGACCACTATACCCGTGTTTCCACCCTGCTCGGCTTGTCGGCCTTACAGTCAAGCTCCCTTATGCTATTGCACTCCTCGTACGGTTACCAAGCGTACTGAGGGAACCTTTGGAAGCCTCCGTTAGTCTTTTGAGGCGACCACCCCAGTCAAACTACCCACCAAGCAATGTCCCCCATTCGGGGTTAGATACCAAAACAAACAAAGGGTGTGGTATTTCAACAGTGACTCCACGAATCCTGGCGAACCCGCTTCATAGTCTCCCCACCTATCCTACACATCATTTGTCCAGTACCAATGCTAAGCCGCAGTAAAGGTGCATGGGGTCTTTCCGTCCCGTTGCGGGTACGCGGCATCTTCACCGCGACTACAATTTCACCGAGCTTCCATGGCTGAGACAGTGCCCAGATCGTTACACCATTCGTGCAGGTCGGAACTTACCCGACAAGGAATTTCGCTACCTTAGGACCGTTATAGTTACGGCCGCCGTTTACTGGGGCTTCGATTCAGAGCTTCTCTTGCGATAACTCCCCCTCTTAACCTTCCAGCACCGGGCAGGTGTCAGGCCTTATACTTAGTCGTTAAACTTTGCAAAGCCATGTGTTTTTGTTAAACAGTCGCCTGGGCCTCTTCACTGCGGCCGGATTTCTTGGGGCGCCCCTTTTCCCGAAGTTACAGGGCTATTTTGCCGAGTTCCTTAGCCATGATTCACTCGAGCACCTTAGGATACTCTCCTCGACCACCTGTGTCGGTTTGCGGTACGGGTAAATGGCGGCGCAGCCGCTTAACGCTAGAAGTTTTCTTGGAAGCCCTTAGATCACGATCCGATTGTCCGTAAACGCTCGGTACTATCAGCTTCGGCTAAACCCACGCATTTAACTATGGGTCCAATACCTACTACCTTTAACGCGGCATTCACCGCGCGGATCTTTCATCACTCCGTCGCTCCATCACCTGTATAATTAAGGCATGGAATAGAGTTGTCCCATTTGCCATCGACTACCCCTTCGGGTTCGGCCTGTCCCGACTAACCCTGATCCGATTAGCGTTGATCAGGAAACCTGGGTCTTACGGTGGCTTTCGCCCGCATTATCGTTACTTATGCCTACATTTGCTTTTCCAAGCTCCACCACAGCTGACGCTGTAGCTTCACCGCCGTTGGAATGCTCCTTACCACTGTCCGCCGTGGCGGACAATCCTTCGCTTCGGTACTATGTTTGATGCCCGATTATTATCGACGCCCTGTCGCTCGACCAGTGAGCTGTTACGCACTCTTTAAAGGAATAGCTGCTTCCAAGCTAACCTCCTGGCTGTCTCTGCAACTGGACCACCTTTGTTCAACTTAACATAGATTTGGGGACCTTAGCGGAAGGTCTTCGTGGTTCTTTTTCCCTCTCGGACTGGGACCTTAGCACCCCAGCCCTCACTGCCGGTTCTGTATGACGGCATTCGGAGTTCGTCAGGACGGTAGGATTTGACTCCCCCTAGTCCTATCGGTGGCTCTACCTCCGTCATACAATTCCCGACGCTGTTCCAAAAACATTTCGGGGAGTAATGAGCTATTTCTCAGTTTGATTAGCCTTTCACCCCTACCCACAGCTCATCCGGAAACTTTTCAACGTTTATCGGTTCGGTCCTCCATTGTGTGTTACCACAACTTCAACCTGGCCAAGGGTAGATCACTAAGTTTCGCGTCTTACCCCACCGACTCAAGCGCCCTTTCAGACTTCGCTCCGGGTACGGTACTGAATACCTTACCCTTGCCGATGAGGAGTAACTCGTAGGCTCATTATGCAAAGGCACGCCGTCACCACATCGCGTGGCTCCGACCGCTTGTAAGCGCACGGTTTCAGGTTCTATTTCACCCTCCTATTCGGAGTACTTTTCACCTTCTCACGGTACTAGTCATCGGTCTCTCAGGAGTATTTAGCCCACGCCTTCAGATGGTGCTGGCAGTTTCTAATCGGGATTCCTCCGTCCCGACCTACTCAGGATGTACTCCGTCTCGCAAACAACAATCCCAATACGGGACTCTCACCCTCTTTGTCAGAAGCCTCCTCCATGCCGCCTGCGTCTCGTTGTTCCTGATTATACAGGTCCTACAACCCCGTCCATGCCGTAACATGAACGGTTTGGGCCTCTTCCGCGTTCGCTCGCCACTACTTACGGAATCATTATTATTTTCTCCTCCTATGGGTACTTAGATGTTTCAGTTCCCCACGTTCGCTTCCTTTTCAGGATAGTCATTAAGACTGGGTTGCCCCATTCGGATATTCACGGATCAACTCGCATTGGCCAATCCCCGTAGCTTTTCGCAGCTTATCACGTCCTTCCTCGCCTCTGAGCCTAGGCATCCCCCGTGCGCCCTTATTCACTTACTCTACTTATGTCCCGATTATATCGGGACTTCTGTTACAATTTCTGCTAAACATGTCAATGAACTTGTTACCCCACATTCGAGGTACGTGTTTGAAGTATGTAAGGCTCCTGAGTGACAGGGTCTTTCCAGAAAGGAGGTGTTCCAGCCGCACCTTCCGGTACGGCTACCTTGTTACGACTTAGCCCCAGTTACCGGTTCTACCCTAAACAGCTCCTTGCGGTTACTGGCTTCAGGTCTACCCGACTTCCATGGCTTGACGGGCGGTGTGTACAAGGTCCGGGAACGTATTCACCGCGCCATGCTGATGCGCGATTACTAGCGATTCCAGCTTCACGGGTCGAGTTGCAGACCCCGGGATCCGAACTGAGACGCACTTTTAGAGGTTGGCTGACCGTTACCGCCTGCGACCCGCTGTATGCGCCATTGTAGCACGTGTGTCGCCCTGGGCGTAAGGGCCATGATGACTTGACGTCGTCCCCTCCTTCCCCTGCTTGCGCAGGCAGTCTGTCTAGAGTCCCCCACCCACATGTGCTGGCAACTAAACATAGGGGTTGCGCTCGTTGCGGGACTTAACCCAACACCTCACGGCACGAGCTGACGACAGCCATGCAGCACCTTGTTTCAGGTCATTGCTGACTGATCTATCTCTAAATCATTCCTTCACATTCTAGCCCAGGTAAGGTTCCTCGCGTATCATCGAATTAAACCACATGTGCTCCACCGCTTGTGCGGACCCCCGTCAATTCCTTTGAGTTTCACCTTGCGGGCGTACTCCCCAGGTGGATTACTTAACGCTTTCGCTTGGCCGCTACAACATAAAGCCATAACAGCGAGTAATCATCGTTTACGGCATGGACTACCAGGGTATCTAATCCTGTTCGCTCCCCATGCTTTCGTGCATCAGCGTCAGTTATTGGCCAGTACAGTTTCGCTATCGGTGTTCCTTGACGGTATCTATGCATTTCACCGCTACACCATCAATTCCATGTACCTCTCCAATACTCAAGCTATCCAGTATCAATGGCACTGCCTGGTTGAGCCGGAGTCTTTCACCACTGACTTAAATAGCCGCCTACGCACCCTTTAAACCCAATAAATCCGGACAACGCTTGCACCCTCCGTATTACCGCGGCTGCTGGCACGGAGTTAGCCGGTGCTTATTCATCTGGCATCAGTGTCCCACGCATGGGCCTTTTCTTCCCAGATAAAGCAGTTTACAAACGCAGAACGCCGTCTTCCTGCACGCGGCATGGCTGGGTCAGACTCTCGTCCATTGCCCAATATTCCCTACTGCTGCCTCCCGTAGGAGTCTGGCCCGTATCTCAGTGCCAGTGTGGGGACCTTCCTCTCAGAACCCCTACTGATCGTCGCCTTGGTGGTCCGTTACACCGCTAACTAGCTAATCAGACGCATGCCCATCCTATACCGATGAATCTTTAACTATATCGAAATGCTCAACATAGCTATGGGGTATTAATCCAGATTTCTCCGGGTTAACCCCCTGTATAGGGTAGGTTGCATACGCGTTACGCACCCGTGCGCCACTCTCAATTACCCGAAAGTAATCTACCGTTCGACTTTGCATGTATTAGGCCTGCCGCTAGCGTCTGTCCTGAGCCAGGATCAAACTCTCCATTGTAAATTATCATTATATACACTGTCAATAAACACGCACTAAGCAATGTCCATCAACCTTCCTCGTCTTTCTCAGGTTATTTTTTCGCCTTACATCACTTCAAAGAACTTGATACCACACCTTGTGGCCTCTGTCGATCACTCAAAAACTCCCGTTTCAAGCCTCAAATTTTCCTTCCTTGCTGAAGGGAGTGCAAAGGTAAGTAGCTTTTTTTAATCCGCAACACTCTTTGACTTTTTTATTTTTTAAAAGTTTCAGGAACCTCAATCCCTTCCGCTTTTAACCCCTTCGCTGCCGAAGGGTGCGCAAAGGTAAGTGATCTTTTTTGACTTCCTAACTCTTTTGCAAAATTTTATTTCCTTTCAATTTTCAGACCTCTCAGCCTCCCCGTTTCTTCCGCCGTTCGCGTCGTTTGGGAGTGCAAATATCCTACTTTTATCCGTAACAACAATATCAGATCACAAAAAATATCCCTACTCATCATAAACCCCTGAAACAGAAGAATAAAAATTTTAGGAAATAAAAATGCCCTGATAAGCATTTTATCTGGGCATAAATTTTTAATTAAATGGAGAATTAAAGCTTTTTCAAAACAATATTTCGCCAGTACACCTTAATTCCTCCTCCATCATGGATCTGAAGGCAGATTCCGCCTTTTCCTTCTCCAATTTTAGCATCTGAGAAGTTTACCATCTCATGTCCGTTCAAATAAGAAGTAACATTATCACCCTTAACAACGATTCTCATCTTGTTCCATTCTCCGAACTTTAAATATTTATCTTTTTCAGGATCTGGCTTTACTAACCAACCTCTTCCATAGGACTCGTAAATACCTCCTGTATCATGTCCTGGAGGTGCTACCTCGACCTGCCAACCAGAAACTTTGGTGCCGTCAACTGTAGATCTAATAAAAACTCCACTATTCCCATTTGCCTCTTGTTTAAACTCCAAAGTAACTTCAAAATCATCGTAGTGCTCATCAGTCCCTAAATATCCATACCCTTTGTCCGGGCCACTTTCAGAAATTAATAACCCATCCTCTACATACCACTTTTCAGTACCATAGATTGTCCAGCCAGAAAGATCTTTTCCATTGAACAACTTTACTTTCTTCTGGGCAAAAGCCAAGTTTACAGACGCCAACAAAAAAGCGGCAATCAATAATTTTCTCATAGTTTTCTAATTTTTAAATTTTTGAACCAAGTAACGGCTCCGTGATCTTGAAGTGATATTAAACCTGTTTTTGAAATTGCATAATCAGGGAAGTCATTCCACTTTCCAGAATTACGAGCAGCAGTCCACTCTTCAGAATATGGAATAAACTCAACGGTCTTCTTTCCATTTAACCAATAACTCGCGCCATCTTCGGAAAAAATAATTCTAGAAGTATTCCATTCACCTGCTGGCTTAACAGCCCCTTCATAATCCGGCTCTGTCATTGCATAATCAGCACCGATAGATTGCCACTTTTCTAAAGGATCAGGAAATCCTAATTGATCGATTACTTGGTACTCAGGTCCAGTCTCATAAGGAGCATGGTATTTTGGATCTTCCACTACGTGATACAAAACGCCACTATTTCCGCCTGGGGAGATCTTCCATTCCCATACCAATTCAAACTCCTCAAACTCCATTGGGCCAAAAACAATATCTCCTCCAATGTCTCCTCCTTTTCCTAATGCCTTCAACGCACCATCTTCAACGGTCCAGCCATCTGGAAATGTATCTCCATTGAATGCTCTCCAACCAGAAGGGTCTACCCCATCAAATAAAAGCATCCATCCCTCTGATCTTTCTTCCTCAGTCAACGTGTTGTCTGGAACAACTACTTCCTCCACTACTTCTGTTTCTGTAGTTTCTTCAGCTGGCTTTGGCCCACAGGACCAAGCTAAGGCTATCAATGCCACCCAAGCTAATTTTGTGTTTTTCATATGATTAATTCTATGTTTATTTTTCTCCTTACAATTAAACCCAAAAGTTAATTGAAATTTTTAATAAAGTCATTTAAGAAACTCTATTTTTTCAAGTCAAGAGATTATCCCAATACATACGGATCAACTGAATGCCTTTAACAAATATTGTTTGGTCCCCAGCAATCTGCTCCCGTACCAAGAGAAGTACTCGCCATCCACCAGACGAATCTTGGTTTCGGGCAAATAGCTCTCGAAATAATCAATATGTTTCTCTTTGAATGGAAAAGGTTCGGAACTAAGCAACAGGTAATCTGGATCTATTCCGACCAATTCGTCCAAAGAGATTTTTGGATACCTATTTTCAGATATCCTGTTTTCAAACCCTCCAAAAGTAAGTATTTGATCAATAAATGTATTGTTCCCAACAACCATCAAAGGATCTTTCCATATTAAATAGACACAAGTTCCTTTCCTCTCCAATGGTTTATGAAAGTCAGTTTCTAATTGAAAGGCAATTTTTTCTGCTTTTTCTACTACCTCCAGCATCTCTCCAATACTACGGATCATTGCAATCCCATCTTTGACTGAGTTTACATCGCTCATCCACACGGGATAATCCTGCATTAAATTTTCAATTCCCTTTTGGTCATTCTCTTCCTTATTACCAATAATCAGGTCAGGTTGAAGGGAATGAATCATATCCACCCTATAATTCTTAGTTCCTCCTACAATGGCCTTCTTTTTTGTCAAGCCCTTTGGATGAACACAGAATTTTGTGATTCCAACTAGCCTATCCTCCAATCCCAAATCCATCAACAATTCAGTTTGGGATGGGACAAGAGAAATAATCCTTTTTGGAGAATTCGAAAGATGAACCTCTCTATTAAGCTGATCAGTGTAAATCATCTGCCAAAAGTGCCAATGGTGTATCTATTTTCCTCTAGCTACCCCAATTGACCTGGGGGAATTATTTAATATACTTGAAGTCAAAACTTGGGTCAAAGTCCATTATGAATTCAAACATCAGATTAATAACCTGTTCAATATCAGACTTGCTCGCGGTTTCTACAGTTGTATGCATATATTTTAAAGGAAGTGAAATTAATGCAGAGGGCACCCCTTCGTTGGAATAAGCAAAAGCATCTGTATCTGTTCCTGTCACTCTCGAAGCTGCTGATCTTTGAAACGGTATATCTTTCTTTTTTGCTGTTTCAACAATCAAATCCAAGAGTTTCTTATGAACAGAAGCGCCATAGGTAAGTACTGGACCTTTTCCGGCAGTTTGATCTCCACTAGTCACCTTATTATACAGGGGTGCAGTCGTATCATGACATACATCAGTGATGATGGCTGCATTGGGTTTAATATTGGCAGCTATCATTTGAGCTCCTCTTAACCCAATCTCTTCCTGAACAGCATTCACCACATAAAGTCCAAAAGGAAGCTTCTTTCCAGATTCTTTGATCTTTTTTGCTACCTGAGCAATCATATAGCCCCCAATACGGTTATCCAATGCTCTCCCAGAATAGAATTTCCCATTCAGCTCTGTTAATTCATCCTTAAAGGTGATGACACAGCCTACATGAATACCTAATTCCTCAACTTCTTCTTTTGATCTAGCTCCTACATCAATAAAGATATTATCCAAAGTTGGCGCATCTTCTTTGCCTTCTTTCCTAACATGAATCGCTGGCCAACCAAAAACTCCCGGAATTGCTCCTTTATCTGTATGAATATTTACACGCATAGATGGAGCTATCATATGATCAGAGCCTCCATTTCTTCTTACATATATATATCCATCGTCTTTGATGTAGTTGACAAACCAACTTATCTCATCAGCATGGGCTTCTATCACTAATTTATATGCAGCTTCTGGATTGATCACGCCAACAGCTGTACCATAATTATCAGTAAAGTAATCATCAACAAATGGTTTGACATAATCAATCCATATCTGTTGACCGGATGCTTCAAACCCTGTCGGTGAAGCATTATTTAAATACCTATATAAAAAGGTGTTGGACTCCATAATCTTAATTGTATTGTATAATTGGGATTAAACTTAATTATAACGGAATATTTCCGTGTTTCTTTCTAGGTATCTTATCTACCTTATTTTCGAGCATTTTATATGCCTTAATTAATTTTGATCGTGTATCTGCAGGAATGATCACCTCATCAATAAATCCTCTGTGAGCTGCACGATAAGGGTTTGCAAATTTTTCAGTATAATCTTCCACTTTCTCCTGAAGTTTTGCCTCTGGATCTTCGGATTCGGCAATTTCTCTTTTAAAAATAATCTCAGAAGCCCCTTTTGCGCCCATAACAGCAATCTCTGCCGTTGGCCAAGCAAAATTAAGGTCAGCTCCAATGTGTTTTGAATTCATGACATCATAAGCTCCTCCATATGCTTTTCGGGTAATGACCGTAATTCTCGGAACAGTAGCTTCCGAAAACGCATAAAGTAATTTTGCCCCATTACTAATGATGCCATTCCATTCTTGGTCTGTTCCCGGCAAAAAACCTGGCACATCTACCAATACCAATAATGGTACATTAAAACTATCACAGGTTCGAACAAACCTTGCCGCTTTGGTAGAGGCATGATTATCCAAAACACCAGCCATGGATTGAGGCTGGTTACCTACGACCCCAATACTCCTACCTGCAATACGTGCAAAACCAACTACAATGTTATCAGCATAATTTCCATGAACCTCCAAAAAGGAACCTTCATCGACTATTCCTTTAACCACATCCCGCATATCATATGGGTGGTTCGGGTTATTTGGCACCAACGAATTAAGCTCTTCCCTAATTTCATCTTCCAATAATTCGTAAGGATAAACAGGCGCCACTTCCTCACAGTTTTGTGGAAGGTAACTCAATATACTTTTGATATGTTTAATGCATTCCAATTCATTAGGGCAAGCAAAATGAGTTACCCCACTTTTAGTACTATGGGCAGAAGCTCCTCCCAACTCCTCTGCCGTTACAGTTTCCTGTGTTACAGTTTTGACGACATTAGGCCCTGTTACAAACATGTATGAGGTATTCTCCACCATAAAAATAAAATCTGTAATGGCCGGAGAATAAACAGCTCCTCCTGCACAGGGTCCCATGATAGCTGAAATTTGAGGAATTACTCCAGAGGCTAAAGTGTTTCTATAAAAAATATCAGCATACCCTCCCAAGGAATTGACTCCTTCTTGGATTCGAGCCCCGCCAGAGTCATTCAATCCAATAACTGGGGCGCCATTCTTCATGGCCATATCCATGATTTTGCAGATCTTCTCTGCATGAGTTTCTGAAAGCGAACCACCAAACACTGTGAAATCCTGAGAAAACACATAAACAAGCCTTCCATTGATTTCACCATACCCAGTGACTACCCCATCACCTAAATAATGCTCCTTATCCAATCCAAAATCTTTGGCCCGGTGCATTACAAATCGATCTAATTCCTGAAAAGTCCCTTCATCCAACAATAATTCTAATCGTTCTCTCGCAGTAAGCTTTCCTTTCTTATGTTGTGCTTCAATCCTCTTTTCTCCTCCTCCTTTAAAAGCAGCTGCATTTTTCTGTTTTAACAACTCTATCTTCCCATCTATGCCGGGAAGAATATATTTGGGTGTATTGTTTTCGTTCATACGATATACATTAGACTAGTTCAAATATAGCAGGCTTTCGCAGGGATGGAAAAAAACTCTTTAGAATGAGTACATCGACTATAAATTTTAATCACCTATTTATGAGGAAATTTTAAGTTCTTTACTAGAAAGCTGATCTTCAATTTAACCTAATTCACATTAAATTGGCCTTTTTAAAAAAATCTTGGAATAAAATTAAAGTGGAAAGCACTCATTTCAAATAACTTTCTATATTCGCCCATCCAAAAATTGGCAACCTATGAATACCCAAAAGGCGGCGGTAATAGATATGGGAACCAATACATTTCATTTGTTATTGGTTGAATTGAATGAGTCCGGATTCAAGACGATTTACAAGGAAAAAATCCCTGTAAAGCTGGGAAAAGGTGGGATTAACCAAAATAATTTAGCGGAAGACGCTCAAAAAAGAGCTTTTCATACCTTAAAACATTTTAAAAACCTGATAGATGGAGAACACATCAATCAGGTTTTTGCTTTTGCTACCAGTGCAGTCCGAAACGCCGAAAATGGCCTTGGATTTGTTCATCAGGTAAAGGAAGAAATCGGGATAAGCATCCAAGTACTTTCGGGAGAAGAAGAAGCTCAAATGATCTATGAAGGCATCTGTCTTTCAGGGTCACTTAATGGGCAGATAGAGCTTATGATGGATATTGGAGGTGGATCCGTAGAATTTATCATAGGCACTTCCCAAGAGGTCTTTTGGAAAAAAAGTTTTGAAATAGGAGGCCAGAGACTACTCGAACTTTTCCATTACCATGATCCAATTCTTCCCGAAGAAGTGGAAAAACTTGAATCATATTTAGAAAGCAAACTTGGATCTTTGATAGAAGCAATTAAGACTTACCAACCTACTGGGTTGGTAGGAGCTTCAGGAACTTTTGACACCCTTACGGATATTTATTACGAATCCATGCTTCAGTGTAAATTGACTGGGCAACATGTATTCGAACTTCCTATCGATGAATTTGAAAAAATTCACGATATGTTATTGACTAAAAACAAAGAAGAAAGACTTCAAATCCCTGGAATGATCCCCATGCGGGTGGATATGATTGTAGTTGCTTCCAGTTTAATTGAATTTATACTGAGGTATATCCCTGTTCGGTCCATCACCTGCTCGCATTATGCCCTCAAAGAAGGAGCTATTTCTAGGGTCTTAAAGCAAATCTCAGCAATCAAAGCCTAGCATTAATTCTAGGTTTATTCGATTCCTGCTAGAAAATCAGCTCATTTGAAGGCGATTTACCAAATTCAAAAACTCATGACCTATTCTTACGAACAACTACGAGATTTCACTTTTGGAATGTTAACTAAAATTGGCTGTCCAGAAGATCAAGCAAAAACGGCTACAGAAGTTCTGCTCTCTGCTGACTTGAGAGGCGTAGATAGCCATGGAGTAGCTAGGTTGTCAGGGTATGTAAGGCTTTGGGAAAAAGGAAGAATCAATGCCACTCCTAACATCAAAGTCACTTATGAAACTCCTTCAACAGCGGTAGTGGATGGGGATGGAGGTCTAGGTTTGGTGGTCGCTCCTTTTGCTATGCAAGTAGCCATAGAAAAGGCGAAAGTTGCAGGAACAGGTTGGGTATCAGTAAAAAATTCAAATCATTATGGGATTGCAGGATATCATGCCATGAAAGCATTGGAACATGATATGATTGGTATCTCTTTAACCAATGCAAGTCCATTGGTTTCTCCTACTTTTTCGAAAGAAAGACTATTGGGAACCAATCCAATTTCGGTAGCCATTCCTGCTGACAAGCAACCTCCATTTGTTGCTGATATGGCAACTACTACAGCAGCCAATGGGAAATTGGAGATTTTACAACGCAAAGGCTTAGATACTCCAACCGGTTGGGTTCAAGACAAAGAAGGAAACCCTACTACTTCTGCCAATGGAGTAAAAGATGGAGGTGCCTTGTTGCCTTTGGGAGGAGATCGTGAACATGGTTCGCATAAAGGGTATGCCCTAGGGTCGATTGTGGATATTTTTTCAGCAGTTCTTTCAGGAGCCAACTATGGACCTTGGGTTCCGCCTTTCGTTGCATTTTTGGAGCCAGATCCAAACCCTGTGGGGAAAGGAATTGGTCATTTCTTTGGAGCCATGCGAGTGGATGCATTCCGACCGGCAGAAGAATTTAAATCCCATATGGATAATTGGATTAGTCGTTTCAGGGGAGCAAAACCCACTCCAGGAAATGAAAAAGTCTTAATTCCAGGTGATCCTGAGCGGGAATTAGAGGCAGTCCGAATGAAAGAAGGAATTCCTTTGCTTGATCCTGTAGTGAAAGATTTGACTGAATTGGGAGAGCGATTTGGAGTGAAGTTTTAAGCGTTTTTCCCTATGAAAGCACCATTTGGACTAAAAACACTTAAATTAGTTCAAAAACAATGAGCCAAAAGGTTGTTGCCAAGGATTTCTTTTCTGTAAAAGTTCTGAATTTCATTTTTTCAGGACTTTTAATACTTTCAAACATAATCGTTTTTATTCCATTTTCTTTTTTAATCTTACAGGCAGGAGGAGGCCCTTTTTCATTTGGAATTTTGTTACTTCCTTTTCAAATTATTTTTCATCTATACTTAATTCCTTCAATTATATGTCTAAAAAATAAAAATCAACACAATCGTACCTACACTTGGATTAATGGTATAGGTTCAACCGTGGCTATATTTTGGTCAATTTTAATTTTGAATTCTTTAAAATCTTATCAGCATCTGTTCCAATAAATGTTTTTTAAATTTACCATATGTCAATTACTCCACTTTCCTTTAAATCTTCTTTCGAAGAAAACCCTAAACTTGCAAAACCAGCTAGTAAGTTGAGATCTTTATTAATTTCAATTGAAAAAAAAGGAATTCCAGCATCTGTAGAAAGCAAAATCAATGAAATCATCACAGGTGTGAATGAATTTCCTGGTCCAGATCCCTTACTCATCAAACAGATTAAATTAGCAAAGACTTCTATATTAAAACTTCTGGAAAAGGAACTCAATATTTTTCCTAAAAATCACTTTCAAACCCAATGGATGGCTTTAGGAATGTCTGTTTTTGGTTTGCCTATGGGAGTGGCATTTGGACTTTCCTTTGGAAATCTCGCATTTTTAGGAATTGGGATTCCCTTCGGAATGGCCATAGGAATAGCGGTAGGGAATAGTAAGGATAAAGAAGTTGAAAAAGAAGGTAGACAACTGGACTGGGGAGGAGAATAAATTGATTCTCATTTTTAATCATTCCTAATTTAGGAGCTTCCCCCTTTTCCCCTTGCTAGAATCAGGGCTTTTTGTAATTTAAAGCAACAAATTACTCAAACCCAGAACTCATGAATCAGCTCAACAGAAGAGATTTTTTAAAAGGCAGCTCTTCCTTACTCACATTAGCAAGTTTCGGATTACTTGGCATGGATTTCAAAGATCAAGAAGGTCCTTTAAGAGTCGCATTAATAGGTACCGGTTGGTATGGCAAGTCTGATCTTTTCCGATTGATTCAAGTGGCGGATGTGGAAGTAGTCGCCCTTTGCGATGTAGATAGCAAGCAGTTGGAGGAAGCAGGAAAACTAGTTTCTACTCGCCAAAAGTCTAAAAATGTCCCTGCGCTGTATGAGAACTACAAAGAACTTTTAGCTAAAGAAAAACCTGAATTTGTACTTGTAGGAACTCCTGATCATTGGCATGCTTTGATAGCAATTGATGCAGTAAAGAGTGGAGCCCATGTGTATCTGCAAAAACCCATCTCCGTAGATGTCATAGAGGGCGAAGCTATTCTGGCCGCAGCTAGAAAATATGATCGAAAAGTTCAAATCGGAACCCAACGCAGGAGTACACCTCATTTAGTCCAGGCAAAAAAAGAAATTATCGATTCTGGGAAATTGGGTAAAATATCCCATGCAGAGGTTTGCTGTTATTATCATATGCGTAATAGAAGTCATCCAGATGTAATTCCTGTTCCAGCAAATTTGAATTATGATTTATGGGCCGGACCTGCTCCAAAGCTCCCTTATCGAGGAATCCTTCATAGAGGCTGGAGGGCATTTATGGAATATGGCAACGGTATAGTCGGTGATATGTGCGTTCATATGTTAGATTCTGTTAGATGGATGCTAGATTTAGGCTGGCCGGTTCAAGTGACTTCTACCGGTGGAATTTACGTGGACAAAGCCTCTATTTCTAATATTTCTGATACGCAAACGGCAATTTTTGAATTTCCGGAGCTCAACGTAGTCTGGCAACATCGAACATGGGGAAATCCAGTTGACAGAGATTACCCTTGGGCGTTTAAAATTTATGGTGAAAATGGAATGCTTGCGGGTAGCCCTATGCGAGCAGATTTTTACCCGGAAGGAAGAAATAATGGGGAGCCAATTCATTATCCGGTAGTTTTGGAAAAAGAACAATTCCCTGAAGATGTTACCGAAAAAGACATCGAAATTCATGCCGCTCCTGCTACCCGTGAGCAAATGAAAGATTGGCTTCAGGCAATAGAAAAGGATACGTTGCCAGTGGCAGACGTACTTCAAGGACATATTTCTACGGCTTCCTGCATCTTAGCGAATCTATCCATGGATTTAGGAGGAAGACCCTTGAAATATGACCCAAAATCTATGACGGTTCTCAATGATCCAGAAGCCACTGCCTTATTGAGGAGACCGTATCGGGAAGGGTACATGCATCCCGAGCCTGACAACATTTAATCTTCTAGGAAAAACAGACACCGCATTCATAGTATTCCATTTGGTAAAGGTTTGGGTTTTTGTATCTTAAGAGGTACAATAAACCTCAAACCCCAACTCAATGAATGCTCTCAACCGTAGAGATTTTCTCAAGGGCTCTTCTGCCCTCGCTACACTTGCCAGTTTTGGATTATTAGGAATGGATTTCAAAAATCCTGATGGTCCTTTAAAAGTTGCATTAATCGGTGCAGGCTGGTATGGGAAATCAGATCTTTTCAGGCTAATTCAAGTAGCTGATGTAGAAGTAGTAGGATTAAGCGATCCTGATCAGCACATGTTGCAAGCTGCTGGTGAAATGGTGGCTACTAGACAAAAATCTGGCAAAATACCACCTCTTTACGAAGACTACCAAGAACTTTTGGCAAAGGAAAAACCTGAATTCGTCTTGATCGGATCTCCTGATCATTGGCATGCTTTGCAGTGCATAGATGCACTTAAAGCTGGTGCCCATGTATATGTTCAAAAACCAATATCAGTAGATGTCATAGAAGGCGAAGCGATGGTAGCAGCGGCCAGAAAATATGGTAAAAAAGTTCAAGTTGGAACCCAACGTAAAAGCACCCCTCACCTAATCGATGCCAAAGAACAAATCATTGATTCAGGAAAATTGGGTAAAATTTCTCATGTTGAAATCTGCTGTTATTATCACATGAGAGCAAATGGCAATCCTCCAGTGGAGCCAGTTCCAGATTTTTTCAACTATGATTTATGGACTGGACCTGCACCATTACGTCCATATGATGGACTTCCTCATAGACGTTGGTGGAGAACCTTTATAGAATATGGAAACGGAATTACTGGTGATATGTGCGTTCATATGCTGGATACCGTTCGATGGATGCTCAAACTAGGCTGGCCTACCCAAATAAGTTCAACCGGAGGTATTTTTGTTCAGAAGGACGGAAAATCTAATATTTCGGATACTCAATCCGCTATCTTCGAATATCCAGAACTCAATGTCGTTTGGCAACATCGTACCTGGGGAAACCCTGATGATCCGGAATACCCTTGGGCATTTAAGATTTTCGGAGAAAAGGGAATGTTGGCTGGAAGCACCATGCAGGCAGACTTCACACCAGTTGACAGGAATGAAAAACCCATCCATTTTGCATGCCTTTTTGAGCGCGAGAAATACCCTGAAGATGTCAATGAGCCTGACATCGAATTAAATGCTGCGCCCGCTACAAGACTTCATATGAAAGATTGGTTAAAAGCAATTGACCAAAACACCTTGCCGGTTGCGGACATTGAAGAAGGTCATATCTCAACAGCTTCTTGTATCCTAGCAAATATTTCGATGGATTTGGGCGGGAGAATTCTAAAATACGACCCCAAAACTATGACAGTGGTTGGAGATAAAGAGGCGACAGCCTTGTTGAGAAGACCTTATAGAAATGGATATACACATCCTGATCCAAAATCTGTATAGAAAAATTAAGACCCAATCGTAAAACCGGCTACAAAAGATGTGGCCGGTTTTATTATTTTTAGGCTTCCTTCAAAAGAAAACATGATTCAAATAAGTCCTGCTCAAACCGAAGATTTAATCCATGTCCAGGCTATTGCTCATCAAACATGGCCTCACACTTTTGGGAATATCCTTGGTCCAAAGCAAATCGACTATATGCTCAATTGGATGTATGATTTGAATATGCTTGAAAAGCAGCTATTGGAACAAGGTCATACTTTCCTGATCGCGGAGGAAACGGGAGAGAAATTAGGATTTACTGGATTTCAAATAGACCAAGAACCGGAAAGACTAAAATCCATAAGATTTACATTTTACCCTCCGCCCAAGGCAAAGGGATTGGCAAAAAACTGATCGAAGCAATCAAAGAACTAGCGCTGGAGAAAAATCAATACAGTATTCTTCTCAATGTTAATAAGTACAATGAAGGCGCAATCAAATTTTATGAATACTTGGGATTTGTCAACATCAAAAGTGAAGTGATTGATATAGGTAACGGCTATGTGATGGATGACTTTGTATTTGAGATGAAGCTTTGAAAACCCAACCTTTGAGGTTTAGAAAACCTCGAAGGTTTCGATATGAAGAATAAAGGCTTTGAGGAGATTTCTCATTCGTTCCTCATTCGAAATGACCCTTAAACGTTTTCCAAGATAGTTTCCCACAGCACCAATCCATTGGCTGGAGCAGGGGGTAATTTTTCATATTTTTCGGGATACTCAAATCTTTGTTCGATTTCTGAAATTTCCATTTCTCCTTTCCCTATCTTCCAAATGGCAGACATCATCATTCGAACTTGATGGTGTAAAAAACCTGACCCTTTAATTTCAAAATAAAAGATCTGCTCTGGAAAAAATTGCCCCTGAAATTCATTCGAACTAACAATACACACTGAAATCACCTCTCGTTGGTAATCCGTTTTATTTTCTGAAGGTTTACAGAAACCTTTGAAGTTGTGTTTCCCAATAAACAATTCACATGCTTGATTCATCAGCTCCCAGCTTAATTTATTTGGAATATTGACCATAAAAGCAGAAGCTATTGGATGAAATGATGAAGAGTTAGAAAAATAGTATCGATAGGTCTTTTGTTGTACAGACTGAATGAGGTTAAAGCTTGCTGGAACTTCATTCACTTGGTTCAATTGGATATCCTGAGGCAGATGTTCATTGAATTGAGGTAAAAGAAAATCCATATCTACCTTTTCCCGAAGGAAAACTTGCACATAGCCTCCAAGGCAAGAAACCCCAGAATCTGTTCGACTTCCACCTATCAGAGAAAAATCCTCATGTCCCAACACATGCCTTAAGACCCTTTCCAAACGTCTTTGAATTGTTGGTTGGTTAGGCTGAGGAGCCCACCCTTTATACCTTGCCCCATAATAGGAGATAGAAAACAAGAAGGAATAGGGTCTGGATTGCATTGTCAAATATACTATCCAACAAGTAAATAAGGAATCCCTCCTTTTTAATTAGTAACCACAGGCTGGGTCCAAGCAACTTCAGTATCTCCCAATTGATATGGATTTTCTTTGGGCTTAGAGGAAATGATTTTCGCTCGAACATACATATCATCTGCTTCCAGCATAAAATCCGCTTTTATTCCACTTACTTCCTCCAACAATCGGCCGCTTTCCTCAGGGGCAGATTTTTTAGTACCAAAAAATTGTATGGTGTAGTCCGCACCTGGTTCAGGATCTACCTCCACATGAAGTTTTTTCCATCAAAATCTATGGAACTCAATGTCACTCCTGTAGTAGCGTAAAAATCTCCTTGTTCCATGGCCTCAATTAATGACTCTGGACTTAAATCATTGGCCAACACCATTACCCAGCCTCTACCTGGATTACTACTATTTTGATCAAACACATGGTAATTATGCGCATCATCAACTGCTAATCCATATAAAAGTGGCTTATTAGCTCTCAAATAGGCTGATTGGACTTTGTCCCAAAGCACTTCCATACTTGGTCTTAATGAATCCCCATAATTATTTACCTGAGGATGACCATTATAGACTTCAAAAATCGCTCTCCATTCAGTTCAATCATATCCTCTGGCGTAATTGCCCAAATAAAATTCGGATGGTTGATATGTAAAAACATGGGAACTCCAGTGGAATCCCGTTGCGCTTTAACACGATCCAATCCATTTTGTAAAATTTCTGAAACAGAATTTCCTCCTTCAGCAGGGATCAACTTTTGAATATTAGTCACATTCATGTGCAATGGCTTTTTTTCAAAGCTTTCAGTCAATTCCTGTGATTGAATAATCAAAAACTCTCCTTTCTCTTCAAACATTGGTCTATATTCAGACAGGGTTTTTAATTTCACTTCAATCCTACCAGCAGAGTCTTCCCGATATACCACCTCATCACCATATTTATCTAAGTATTTCTGAAACCCAATTTCGTGAGAAGGAGATTTAGGAATCAGCTTCCACTTTTCTCCGGCGGCTAAGGTATTATGATCTGAAAGTACTACGAAATCATAATCATGTGACTTGTACCAATCCATGATCATTTCAGGATAATTGTCCCCATCAGACCAGTAAGAATGAGTATGAAGGTTTCCTTTGTACCACTTTTTTGAGGTATTTCTTCTGAGGGCTTTTCTCCACAAGCAAAAATTATCAAACCAAAGATTCCTATCAGAAAAGGAGAGTATCGCATCTTTATTTACTTCAAAAGTATAATCTCTAATATAATCAAGTGATTCTTATTCAAGGTTGGCTTATTATTATCTTTTTTCTCATTTAGGGAATCATAAAAAAACCACCCCATACCGAGGTGGTTTTTGATAAAATTCGAGATTACAAATCTCGAATAGCTATAGTTGGGGTATTGATTAAGCCAAAATCTTTGCTGCTAGCCAATCTCCCACTTGAGAAGTTTTGTAAGATGGTCCGCCATCTGCAATATCTTCAGTGACAAATCCTTCCGCGAGGGATTGATTTACCACATCAGAAATTAATTGAGCTTCTTCTTTCAAGTCAAATGCATACTCAAACATCATGGCTGCAGAAAGTACCGTCGCCAATGGGTTGGCAATATCTTTACCAGCTGCTTGAGGATAAGATCCGTGAATTGGTTCAAATAATTTAATGGAAGTACCCAAAGAAGCCGATGGCATCAATCCCATAGAGCCAGAGATTACAGAAGCCTCATCCGTTAAGATGTCACCAAACAAATTTTCGGTAATTAAAACATCGTATGCTTTTGGCCATTGGATCAATCGCATTGCCACAGCATCTACAAATTCATACTCCACTTTTACATCTGGATATTCAGGAGCCAATTCTTGAACAGTTTCTCTCCAAAGTCTGGAAGTAGCCATGACATTTGCTTTATCTACACAAGTCAATAATTTCCTTCTTTTCTGTGCTGCTTCAAATCCCATTCTGGCAAGTCGCGTAATCTCTTCCTTGCTATATACATTGGTATCAAAAGCCTTAGTTCCTTGCTCATTTCTTCCTCTTGGTTCCCCAAAATACACCCCACCGGTCAACTCTCTAAAGAATACGAAATCAACTCCTTCTACTCTATCCAGTTTCAATGGTGATTTATGTACCAAAGAAGGAAATGTAAATGTAGGACGGACATTGGCAAACAAACCCAATTTTTGTCTCATCAAAAGAAGTCCTTGTTCAGGTCTTACTTTTGCTTTAGGATCATTGTCATATTTTGGATCACCAATAGCCCCGAAGAGAACTGCATCAGATGCTGCTGCAATTTCATGGGTAGCATCTGGGTAAGGTAGTCCAGTGGCATCAATTGCTGCCGCTCCAACTACTGCTTCTTTAAAAGAGATTTGGTGTCCGAATTTCTGCCCAATTGCTTTTACAACTTTGACAGCCTGGTCGATTACTTCAGGGCCGATGCCGTCACCCGGCAACAGCGCGATATTCATTTCCATAGAATTTGGATTCTTCTTGGGTTGGATTTTGATTAAATGTTTCGACGATATTCAGCATTTTCTCTGTGGCCATCATCGCTGCCACGGTCTGATCTGGATCAAGACCTTTTGTTTTAAATATTTTACCATAATCCCAGGTGATGACCGTTTCCACAAAGGCATCGGTTTTTCCTCCCGGAGGAATGGAGACATGATAGTCTATTAATTTAGGAAGCTCTTTTTTAGCCCCTTGTAAATTTTGCGAAGCGCTCTCATGAATGAATCATATTGACCATCACCGGTCGCACTTTCATCATAGGTTTTTCCATGTATTTTCATTCTTAATTGAACCGTAGGTTTCAATCCCTTAGAATGAGTCATATGATATCCCTCTATGTGGATATTCTTTTCAATGGAGTTATTCTGAAGAACGTCTGAGATGATATATGGAAGATCTTCAGTAGTAACGCGTTCTTTTTTATCCCCAAGTTCAATGATTCTTTGGGTAACTTTGGTCAATTCATCTTTCTCTAAAGAAATCCCCAATTCTTCTAGATTCTTTAGAATATTGGCTTTCCCAGAAGTTTTTCCCAACGCATACTTTCGCTGTCTACCAAATCGCTCTGGCATCAGGTCATTGAAGTAAAGGTTCTTTTTGTTATCCCCATCCGCATGAATTCCTGCGGTCTGCGTAAATACATTTTCACCCACTACCGGCTTATTCGCGGGAATATGTTGCCCAGAAAATTGCTCTACTAGTTTACTTACCCTGTAGATTTTTTGCTCTTGAACATTGATCTGTAGGTCAGTAAAATCTTTGATCACTGCAATCACAGATTCCAAAGGCGCATTTCCTGCACGTTCGCCTAAACCATTGACGGTAGTATGAATCCCTGCCACACCATTTAATATAGCCTCCATGGCATTAGCCACAGAAAGATCATAATCATTATGTGCGTGGAAATCAAAATGTACATCCGGAAATTGTGTTACAATTTCGATTATAAAAGCCTTGGTCTCCTCGGGAGATAATAAGCCCAACGTATCCGGAAGCATTATTCGCTTTACCGGTTGTTTAGAAAGGAACTCAATCAAGTCTAGCGTATACTCCTTAGAGTTGCGCATACCATTACTCCAATCCTCGAGATAGATATTGACATCGATCCCATTTTCCTGAGCATGAGCAATACTTTGAGCAATATCAGCGAAATGTTGTTCTTGGGTCTTTTTAATTGATGCGTCAAGTGATTCAATGACCCTTTAGTCAATAAATTCATCACTTTGGCACCTGCTTGAATAAGCCAGTTGACTGATGCCGGAGTGTCTACAAAACCCAACACCTCCACACGATCCAAATAGCCTTTTTCAGCTGCCCAATGGGTGATTTTTTGTACTCCCTCCAGCTCACCGTCAGAAACGCGAGCCGAAGCCACTTCAATTCTATCTACCCGGAGCTCTTCCAAAAGTAGCTTAGCAATTTGTAGCTTTTCAGAAGGCAAAAGGAAACACCTGAGGTCTGTTCTCCATCCCTCAGGGTTGTATCCATTATTTCTATGCGTCTCTGATGATTCATCAACTTTTATCTAGTTTTTCAAACTCATCGATCTCAGACTCCATGCTTAGCAAGTAGTCGATATCGTCAAAGCCATTTTGCATATTATCCTTTTTATAGGCATTGATGTCAAAAGACTCAGTCTCTCCTGTGGAGAGCAAGGTGATTGTTTGAGCAGGAATGCTCACTTCAATTTCCGTTTCTGGATTTTCAGTGATCGCATCCAATAATTTATCTGCAAACTCCGGGGAAACCGTCACTGGCAATACCCCAATATTCAGACAGTTATTTTTGAAAATATCTGCGAAGAAGCTGGAAACCACACATCTGAACCCATAATCATAGATGGCCCAAACTGCATGTTCTCTACTGGATCCTGATCCAAAATTTTTCCCTGCTACTAGAATTTTACCAGAATAAGTGGGGTCGTTCAAAACGAAATCCTTTTTTGGATTTCCTTCTACATCAAATCTCCAATCACGGAAAAGATTGTCACCAAAACCTTCACGCTCTGTTGCCTTTAGGAAACGAGCAGGGATGATTTGGTCTGTATCTACGTTTTCTGTAGGCAATGGAACTGCCGTACTCGTTAAAACGGTGAATTTATCGTAAGCCATTTTCTTTCTTTTAGGATTCTACAAACACTTCACGTGGATCGGTGATTTTACCAGTTACAGCTACTGCAGCAACTGTCAAAGGAGAAGCCAACATTGTTCTGGCACCTGGTCCTTGACGTCCTTCGAAGTTTCTATTGGAAGTGGAAACTGCATATTTGCCTGCTGGAATTTTATCATCATTCATTGCAAGACATGCAGAACATCCAGGTTGTCTCAACTCAAATCCTGCTTCTTCCAATATTTTCACCAGGCCTTCTTCTTGGGCCATTTTTTCTACTTCTTTTGATCCTGGAACAATCCAAGCTGTGATATTATCTGCTTTTTTATGACCTTTCACAAATCCTGCAACGGCACGGATATCTTCAATTCTACCATTGGTACAAGACCCAACAAAGACATAATCTACTTTCTTCCCTTTTACAGGCTCACCTGGGGCAAAACCCATATATTCCAAAGATTTCAAGTAAGAAGTTTTGTTACTTCCTTCCATTCCTTCCGTAGTAGGAATATTTCCAAGAACTTTGATCCCCATACCTGGATTGGTTCCATAGGTAATCATTGGTTCAATATCAGCCGCATCAAAATGATATTCTTTATCAAATACAGCACCTTCGTCTGTTTTCAATTTAGACCACTCTGCCACTGCTTTATCCCAATCTTCTCCCTTTGGGGCATATTGCTTTCCTTTTAGGTATTCAAAAGTCGTCTCATCAGGAGCGATCAATCCACCTCTTGCACCCATCTCAATTGACATGTTACAAATGGTCATTCTTGCTTCCATTGATAAACTTTGAATAGCAGTTCCTGCATATTCTACAAAGTAACCTGTAGCTCCTGCAGCAGAAATTTTAGCGATGATATACAAAATAATATCCTTGGAAGTTACTCCATTTCCCAATTCACCGTTCACGGTGATTCTCATTTTCTTAGGCTTAGACTGCATGATACACTGAGTAGCAAATACCATTTCCACTTCAGAAGTACCTATACCGAATGCGATCGCACCGAACGCACCATGAGTTGAGGTATGGCTATCTCCACAAACAATGGTCATTCCTGGCTGGGTAATACCCAATTCAGGTCCAATGACGTGAACAATTCCATGATGGGCAGAGCCTAGATCATGCAACTCAATTCCATACTTGTTACAGTTTTCTCTCAGTTTTTCAACTTGCATTCTTGACAATTTGTCCTTGATCGTTTGATCTTGCTCAATTGTCGGAACGTTATGATCTGGAGTGGCAATTGTACGGTGAGGATATTTTACTGAAACCCCTCTTTTCTCCAGATTTAGGAATGCCACAGGAGAGGTAACTTCATGGATAAAATGCTTATCAATGAAGAATACATCTGGTCCTGATGGTACGGAACGTACCACGTGAGCATCCCAGATTTTATCGAATAATGTTGTCTTTTCCATGATTTTATGCAGTCGTATATTCTTTGACTGGTATTTTGTTTAGCGCGTCAACAAAAGCTTGGGCAGAAGCCAAAACTATGTCCGTATTAGAAGAGAATCCATAATAAGGCTTATCTCCTTTGATCAATCTCATGTGTACTTTAGCCACATCATCACTACCATGGGTAATTGCCTGAATCAAGAATTCTTCCAGATCTACCTGTGGTTTCACAATTTTATCAATTGCTTTCAATACTGCATCTACAGGACCATTTCCATGAGAAGTCGCTTGATGTTGTTCCTCTCCAATTGTCAAGGAAACCTTTGCTTGAATAGCTCCATTAGAAGAATAGGAAACATCTCCAAGCTCAATGAAATTAGACTCTTCTAAATATTTACCTACCAAGCCCATCAAGTCTTTTCTTCCAATATCTCTTTTGCTATCTGCAAGAACCAAGAACGCCTCATACACTTCTCTCAATGCATCTCCTTCCAATTCAACACCCAAAGCATCCAAATGGTGCTTCAAAGCTGCTCTTCCAGATCTAGCCGTCAAAACAATGGTTGATTCTTCTACTCCAACATCTTTTGGATCGATGATTTCATAGTTTTCTCTATGCTTCAACACCCCATCCTGGTGAATACCTGATGAATGAGCAAATGCATTTCTACCAACGATAGCCTTGTTTGGTTGAACAGGCATATTCATCAGCTTAGAAACCAATCGGCTTGTTTTGTAGATTAGAGGAGTAACGATTTCAGTATGAACTGGGATGGATTGGTGACATTTGATTGCCATCACTACTTCTTCCATTGAAGTGTTTCCCGCTCTTTCCCCGATTCCATTAATTGTTACTTCTACTTGACGGGCACCTTGTTGAACTCCGGCAACCGTATTAGCAGTGGCCATTCCCAAATCATTGTGACAATGTGTGGCGATGATCGCCTTATCTATGTTTGGGACATTATTCTTAAGATTCGAAATAATCGCACCATATTGCTCAGGCAAACAATATCCTGTTGTATCAGGAATATTCACCACAGTCGCTCCTGCTTTGATTACCTCTTCAATAATTTTGCAAAGGAAATCTGGCTCCGAACGTCCTGCATCTTCTGCATAGAACTCTACATCGTCTACAAATTGTCTTGCAAACTTAACAGCTGCCACCCCACGCTTGATGATATCATCAGGCGTAGAGCGAAGCTTATATTGTATATGGTAAGGAGACACACCGATTCCAGTGTGAATCCTACCTTTCTTAGCAAATTTGAGTGCCTGGGCTGCTACTTCGATATCCTTCTCAACGGCTCTCGAGAGGGCACAAATGATTGGGTTTGAAACTGCCTTTGAAATCTCCACCACCGAGTTGAAATCTCCCGGACTGGAAATTGGAAAGCCGGCTTCGATGATATCTACACCTAGTTCTTCCAAAGCTTTCGCCACCACAATTTTCTCCTGGGTGTTTAGCTGACACCCTGGAACTTGCTCCCCGTCTCTTAGGGTTGTGTCAAATATCCATAGCTTTTCACTCATTGTTCTTGGGTTTTAGGTTTAATTGTTTTCTGGTCTCAATTGTCTGACGACAGCACCCGCTTGCCACATTTCAGAATCTCTCAATTCTTTCAATTCAGCTTCCAATTTCACTCTATAATCTTCTTTCGAATTCGAATCAATTGACTTCTGAGCCTCTTGACCAGTTTTTACACTATTATATAATTCTTCAAATACTGGCTTGGTTGCATCTCTGAAAGGCTTCCACCAATCCAAAGCTCCTCTTTGAGCTGTAGTGGAACAGTTAGCATACATCCAGTCCATTCCGTTCTCTGCTACCAATGGCATCAAAGATTGGGTAAGTTCCTCAACAGTTTCATTGAATGCCTCAGATGGGGTATGGCCATTTGCTCTCAACACTTCGTATTGTGCAGCAAAAATCCCTTGGATCGCTCCCATCAATGTACCTCTTTCCCCAGTAAGATCGGAAGTAACTTCTCTATAGAAATCAGTCTCAAATAGGTAGCCTGAACCTACACCGATTCCCAAAGCTATAACTCTGTCTTTCGCCTTACCAGTTCCATCTTGATAAATGGCATAAGAAGAATTCAATCCTCTACCTTCTACAAACATTCTTCTCAAAGAAGTTCCAGAGCCTTTTGGAGCTACCAAGATCACATCGATATCTGATGGAGGGATGATTCCTGTTTTATCTTTGTATGTCACACCGAATCCATGAGAGAAATACAATGCTTTCCCTGGAGTAAGGTGTTTTTTAACTGTTGGCCAAAGAGCAATCTGACCAGCATCAGAAAGAAGGAATTGAAGAATTGTACCTCTTTCGCAAGCTTCTTCCAATTCGAATAAGGTCTCACCAGGCACCCAGCCATCAGCAACAGCTTTATCCCAAGTTTTTGATCCTTTTCTTTGTCCTACAATCACATTAAAGCCATTATCTTTCAGGTTTAGTGCCTGACCAGGTCCTTGAACCCCGTAGCCTAATACCGCAATAACTTCATCCTTTAGGACTTCTCTAGCTTTTTCCAAAGGAAATTCTTCTCTGGTAACTACATTCTCCTCTACTGTGCCGAATTTTAATTTCATGTTCTTAAAATTTGATTTTCAATGAATCTTTGAAATTCAGGGTTCAAAATTAATTGATCCTGTTTTCCTAAGTACTCATCTCATGAGTTTATTTATTTGTTAAAATTTCTCATGGAATCTAAATGGACAAAAATCTTCAGAGAAGTCTTTGTCACATCTCGATTTCATAGGTTTGATTTGATTTGATTTATTTTACGTAACTATCGATGGTATGCATCCTTTTGGCTATAGCTACCCTACCTGATCGGGCAAACTCCAAAAGACCATATCCTTTTAATATTTCTAGAAGTTCCTGCGTTTGTTCTTTGTGACCAGATAATTCAAGCACGACGAACTCTGGCTCGGCCGCAATAATCTTAGCATTGTGCTGACGAATTATTTTTTCCAGACCACCATCCAATTTTGAAACTGGTATTTTATAGAGTGCAATCTCCTGATAAACCACCCCATCATCTTCATGGTAAAATGCTTTGATCACATCGATGATTTTCTCTATCTGATTCACCAACTGAATGACAGTGTCTTCACTGGCTGTCACCTCGATCGTAATCCGATGAATTCCTTCGATTCTGCTTTCTGAGGCAGTAAGAGCATCAATATTGATCCCTCTCCTTGTGAAGATGATAGTGATGCGGTTGAGAATACCGATAAAATTTTCGGTAATCACAAAAATGGTATAACGTTTCATAGGCCCGAATTAACTTAGTCTTACCTCTTCTACAGAACAGCCCGTTGCGATCATTGGGAAGACGTTGTCTTCCTTCTCTACCACCACTTCTAAGAAGTACGGCCCATCATGAATTAACATATCTTCAATTGCCTCATTCAAATCCGATCTGTCTGATATTTTTTGGGATTTGATGCCATAGGCTTCCGCAATCTTCACAAAATCAGGATTGTCCAGTTCAGTAAATGAATAGCGCTTATCGAAGAACATTTGTTGCCATTGTCTCACCATGCCTAAATAATTATTATTCAGCAAGATGATTTTCACAGGAGCTTTGGTCTGCATGATGGTTCCAAACTCTTGAATAGTCATCTGGATCCCTCCATCCCCAACCACACAAATTACTTGTCTGGAAAAATCAAACATTTGAGCTCCAAGGGCTGCAGGCAGTGCAAAACCCATAGTTCCTAATCCTCCAGACGTCACCTGGGTACGAGACTTTTTATAATTGAAATATCTCCAGGCAATCATTTGATGCTGGCCTACATCTGTAACTAATACTGCATCGTCTGCCTTGTATTGGTTCACTTGATAGATTACTTCCCCCATGGTAAGTCCCACCTTGGTAGGAGTGATATCATGTTGTACAACAGCTGAATTCTCCTCACGCTCCAATTCACGGAATTTCTCCAACCAATCTTTGTGGGATTTTGCGGTAACCGCCTCGGTCAACAAGGCCAAACTATCTTTACAATCACCCAAAACTGAATGGTGACATCTTATGGTTTTATTGATTTCTGCAGGATCCAATTCCAAATGGATAATCTTCGCTTGCTTCGCATAACGATTTACATCCCCAGTCACTCGATCATCAAACCTCATTCCAACAGCAATTAAAACATCACATTGGTTGGTCAGCATATTCGGTGCATAATTCCCATGCATTCCTAGTTTCCCCACATAAGAAGGGTGATCCTGTGGCAAAGCACCGGATCCCAATAAGGTAGAAGCTGCAGGAATTCCAGACTTATCCAAGAATGCTTTGAACTCCTCTTCCGCTTTACCCAGAACAACCCCTTGTCCATAAAGCACATAAGGTCTTTCTGCTGCATCAATCATTTCTGCGGCTTTCTGAATATCTGACTTATTGATTTCAATTTTGGTCTGATATGATCTGAAGCCTAGGCAAGGCACGTAATTGAATTCCCCAAAATCAGTCTGGGCATTTTTAGTAATATCTATCAATACTGGTCCTGGTCTTCCTGATCTCGCTATGAAAAACGCTTTGGCAATTGCCGGTGCTATTTCTTCTACAGTTCTCACTTGGATATTCCATTTAGTACAAGGCATTGACATCCCTACTACATCAGTTTCCTGAAAAGCATCGGTACCCAATAAGTGTGCAGCTACTTGTCCAGTAATACACACCAGTGGTGTACTATCTATCAATGCATCCGCTAATCCTGTAATCAAATTAGTAGCCCCTGGTCCGGATGTTGCTAAACAGACACCAACTTTCCCAGAGACTCGTGCATACCCTTGAGCAGCATGAATTGCACCTTGCTCATGGCGGGTAAGAACGTGTTTGATTTGATCGTGATAATCATACAGTGCATCATACACTGGCATGATTGCTCCTCCAGGATATCCGAAAATAATCTCGGCATTTTCCTCTATGAGAGTTCTGACTACGACATCTGCTCCTCGGATCATCAAGTCTTTCATAGGCTTAGAATTTATCTGTTACACAACCTTCGGATGCGGTGGCAACAAGTTTATTGTATTTTTTCAAAGTTCCCTGCAAATCAGAGATCTCTTTTGGCTTCCAGCTTTTCTTTCTTTCGGCCAGCTCTTCATCAGTAATCGCTACTGAAAGTTTTAAATTATCTGCGTCAATGGTGATAATGTCTCCATTTTTCACCAATCCAATAGGTCCTCCACAAAACGCTTCTGGAGTAACGTGTCCTACAACAAAACCGTGTGTTCCACCGGCAAATCTTCCATCAGTTATCAAAGCCACATCTGATCCCAATCCTGCTCCAATGATCATGGAAGTAGGCTTCAACATCTCAGGCATGCCAGGCCCGCCTTTTGGTCCGATATTACGAATCACGATTACCTCACCTTTTTCAATTTTATGATCCCTGATGGCGTCATTGGCATCCTGTTCTGAATCAAAAACATGGGCAGGACCTGTAAAAGAACTTCCTTCTTTTCCAGTGATCTTAGCCACTGCACCTTCTGGTGCTAGGTTTCCGGAAAGTATACAGAGATGTCCAGTTGCTTTAATTGGAGTTTCCAATGGGTGAATGACATTAACCATGGAAGGAACAATCGCCTCCACATTTTCAAGGTTCTCTGCTAATGTTTTACCAGTCACAGTTAGACAATCCCCATGCAAAAACCCATTTTGAAGCATATACTTCATAAAGGCAGGAAGACCACCTTGCTCGTGTAAATCCTCCATCATATACTTCCCAGATGGTTTGAAATCACCAATCATAGGAGTCTTAGCATTGATCGCTTTGAAATCTTCTAGTTTAAAATCAACCCCTGCGGTTCTGGCGATGGCGATGATGTGCATCACTGCATTGGTACTACCTCCTAATGCAATGGCAACCGTCACTGCATTTTCGATGCTCTTTTTAGAAATGATATCGCTTGGCTTGATATCTTTTTCTAACAAGACTCTTATGTATTTATTAACCTCCTGACATTCTCTCAATTTTTCTGGAGAATTTGCAGGATAGGAAGAAGAATAAGGTAAGGACATCCCCATAGCCTCAATAGCTGAAGACATAGTATTGGCGGTGTACATACCCCCACAAGCTCCTTTGCCAGGACAAGCATTTCTTATTACTCCATCATAATCTTCATCTGAAATATCCCCATTGACACGCTTTCCAAATGCTTCAAAAGCAGAGACAATATTCAGTTTTTCACCTTTATAATGTCCAGATGCAATGGTTCCTCCATAAAGTAAAATAGAAGGTCTATTTGTACGGATCATCCCCATTAAAGCACCGGGCATATTCTTATCGCAACCTGCTACTGCAATACATCCATCAAAAGAGTGACCGATGATAAAAGATTCAATGGAATCCGCAATGATTTCTCTGGAAACCAATGAGTAACGCATACCTAACGTCCCCATAGTTGTTCCGTCAGATATCCCGATGGTATTAAAAACTAAACCGGTCAGATCTTGCTCCTGGGAGGAGGCTTTGATCAGACCGGCAAAGTCGTTCAGGTGCATATTGCAGGGGTTACTTTCATAGCCACAACTCGCTATCCCTACAAATGGCTGTTTCATCTTTTTATCGCTCATGCCGGTGGCATACAACATAGCCATTCCGGCCGGATGCTCCGGATTTTCGCTGATTTCCCAACTGTGTTTTTTCAGGGTCATAATAGAGTGTAAAAAAAGTGCCTCAGGTTTAGTGAGGCACTTTAGATTTGGTTAATTCATTATAAATAGTCTAGTGCCTCACATTTAACATCCAATGAGAATAATTAAGCTTAGCAAAATGACTACTTTAAACATAGTTATGTCGAATGATTTCTTGAATCGATTTTAATTTCTACACAAACTTAAAACTGAATTTTCAGACTTACAATATTTAATTTTACCTCAGCGGTATTTGCCAGATATTTTATATAAGTAAATTCCGATTTTTCAATTTTAAATTCTACAAGAAAAGAATTTTACGCCGTTTTTTAAGAAATAGATTTGCCGTTTTTTCAATTTTCAAAATTTTGTACTGATTTCAGTTATTTGTGAAAATTTTTAAAAATCTCTGCCATCTATTAAACAGATTCTAATTAAAGCATCATTTCTTTTAAAAAGAAAGATCATTTCAAGTTATTTAGTAAAAAGTCTAATCTTTTTCCGGCAAGACAAAGAATCTTCTAATTTTGAACAAATCCTTTATATTTCTATGATTTGTTTTCCCAACGCCAAGATCAATTTAGGCCTTCACATTACTTCCAAAAGAAAAGATGGGTATCATGAGATTGAAACCTGCATGTATCCCATTCCACTTTTTGATGCGTTGGAAATAATTATTGACCATAAGAAATCATCATGGAACAGCAGTGGGCTACCTATTCCTGGAAACCCAAAGGATAACCTCATCTTAAAAGCCTATCAATTACTAAAGAAAGATTTCCCAAACCTTCCCCACATCAATGTTCATCTGCATAAAAACATCCCCATGGGAGCAGGTTTAGGAGGAGGGTCAGCTGATGCCGCATTTGCCCTGAATCTGATGAACAATCTGTTTGATTTGATATTAGACGACTTCTTTTTGGAAGAGTATGCCGCTGAATTGGGAAGTGATTGCCCTTTCTTTATAGAAAATACTCCAAAATTGCCTCTGGAAGAGGAGAGATACTTGAAGATGTAGCTATTGATCTGAAAGGCACCCATTTGGTTTTGATCAATCCTGGAGTCCATATTGGAACGAAAGAAGCCTATGCTGGAGTAACTCCAGCCATCCCGGAAATATCTTTGAAGGAAGTATTGAAAGATCGTTCCAATTGGAAAGATCAGTTGAAAAATGACTTTGAAACCAGCATATTTAACTCTCATCCGGAAATCAAAATCATTAAGGATCAACTATATGAGGCAGGTGCTTTCTATGCCTCCATGTCTGGTTCGGGATCTTCTGTATTCGGGCTCTTTGAAAACAAACCTGAAAAATAGAATGGGAAAGCGACTATTTTGTTTTTGGGTCAGAGCTCTAAGAGATACCAGTCATTCTCTTCGATTTTCTCCTCCGATTAAAATAGTTAAGTACAGGATAGGACAACACCGAAACCAATATAATTCCAGTCCCTAAGTAAAATTCAGGTGTCATCTTTTCACTTTCTCCAAAAACCATTACAGCAAGCACAATTCCATATACTGGTTCCAGGTTAATAGTCAGATTAATTGAAAACACAGATAAGCGTTTCATCAATTCTACTGATACGGAAAAAGCATATACTGTACACACTCCTCCTAGAATCAAAAGCCAAAACCAATCGTACCCTTCCCAATTAAGCTTCACTCCCCCATCACTAATGAATAAGGAATAAAACGGCATAAACAGCGCAGAACATAAGCAGGCACCTGCCATCTCATAAAAAGTAATTTGATAGGGGCTGTGTTTTTGAGTGAGATTTCCATTGATCACCGAAAACACGGCGGCAAGAAATGCGGAAGCAAGTGCCATAACCAATCCCAACCAATACCCACCTTCAAAAGAGAAGATCACCAACAATCCGGAAATTACCATCAAGCCAAGAGCCACTTCATACCATTTGATTTTGGTCTTGTTGAAAATTGGCTCTACAAAAGCAGTCCAAAGGAGGTAGTAGCCATACCTGCAAGACATACAGATGCTGTGGAAACTTTGGCTGACCAAAAAATAGAATCCAATGAGTAGCGATAATAAATCCTACCCCCGTCACTTGGATCATGTCTTTTGGCTTGATGATTAGCCTTTTCTTCTTAAGTAAGAATAGAAATGCGACTCCTATGGTAGCTATTAAGGTTCTGTAAAAAACCAGTTCGATGGAAGGAAGACTGATCAACAATCCTAGAATAGCTGTAAAACCCCAAATCAGCACTATGAAATGAAGCATCAAATAATCCTTGATCGAGGCAGTCATTTATCTTGGGACAGTTTTATAAAGCACCAATCCAGTTAAAGCAAATATGATATTTGGCAACCAAACAGAAAGAATTGGATAGGTTGCCCCATTTTCGGCAAAGGTCCTGGAAAGTATAAATAATAGGATGTAAACAAATGCAAGCAAAAATCCCATGGCAATCTGAAAACCTGAGCCTCCCTTGTTTTCCTAGCCGACATGATCACTCCGATAAATGTTAATATGATGGCTGCAAAAGGAGACATGAATCGCACATATCGTTCGATTTTATAGAATGCCACGTTATCAGCCCCACGTTCTTCAAGCACCCTAATTTGTCTACCTAATTCTGGAAGTTTTAGTGTCTCATGGTGATTATCAGGCAAATCAAAATCGTTGGGAGTTATAGATAATGTAGTGTCTTTACGTTCCCCAACAGTATACTCTTCTCCTTTCTCCTTCAGCTCCCTCAACCTCCAATTTCTTAATGTCCAGGCATTTTTTGCGGTGTCCCATTCAATTCGATCAGAAGAAAGTTTAGCAATCAATTTTCCATCTCTGATAGTTTCCAGTGTAAAGCTATATCCAGTATTCCCTGTTTTATAAAACCTACTGAGATATGCATATGAATCCGCTCCTACTTTAATATGTTGATTTGTTTCAGAGGAAGTATTCTTCTTATCCAAGTAACTTACACGGAATTCGGTAACTCCAGCAGTGGCTACAGGAAGCACCCACCCATTCAATAAAAAACTAACACCTCCAATCATCATGGCTGCAAAAATAAATGGCCTCAATAATCGTGGAAAGCTTACCCCTGAACTTAAAATTGCAATAATTTCTGTCCTTCCCGCCATTTTGGAGGTGATGAAAATAACAGAAATAAATACAGTAATTGGGGTTAGTAGATTATTGAGGTACAATCCATAATTCCCCATATATCTTAAAATTTCCTTGGTAGGAACATTATTACGAATGTAGGTATCATTCTTTTCAGTAAAGTCCAGGACCAACACAATAAGGACCAACATAACTACAACAAAAAGTAGGTCTTCAAAAATCCTTAATGATTAGTTTGTCGAGCAGTTTCATGGTTTACAATCTGGTACTAACTTTTTTCACCATTTGATCTTTCCAAACGGCAAAGTCCCCTGCAAGGATATGTTCCCTCGCTTGTTTCACCAACCAAAGGTAAAAGCTCAAGTTATGGATACTGGCAATCTGTGCGGCCAAAATCTCTTTACTAATTACTAAATGTCTTAAATAAGCTTTAGAATAAAATGTACTTACATGCCCTCCAATTGCTGAATCTATAGGGGAAAAATCATCTTTCCATTTCTCATTTCTGATATTAATGATCCCTTTAGAAGTAAACAGCATTCCATTTCGGGCATTTCTGGTAGGCATGACACAATCAAACATATCAACTCCCAAAGCAATACACTCCAAAATATTAGCCGGAGTGCCCACTCCCATTAAATACCTAGGTTTATCAGTAGGTAAAATATCCGTCACCAACTCCGTCATTTCATACATCATTTCAGCAGGCTCACCTACAGAAAGCCCTCCTATGGCATTCCCTTCTTGATGAGTATTGGCGATAAACTCAGCACTCTTTTGTCTTAGATCTTTATACACAGAACCCTGAACAATTGGAAAAAGGGTTTGACTATATCCATATTTTCCTTCTGTAGCGTCAAATCTTTCAATACAACGCTTCAGCCATCGATGTGTCATATCCATGGAATTCCTCGCATATCCATATTCACAAGGATAAGGAGTACATTCATCAAAAGCCATTATGATATCAGCCCCAATAGTACGCTGGATATCCATCACATTTTCTGGAGTAAAATGATGTTTGGAACCATCAATATGGGATTTGAACATCACCCCATCCTCCTTAATCTTCCTTGTTCCTGAAAAGAAAAAACCTGATATCCTCCACTATCTGTCAATATTGGTTTTGACCAACCATTAAATTTATGGAGGCCTCCTGCTTTTTCCAGAATTTCCAACCCTGGGCGGAGATATAAATGATAGGTATTTCCTAAAATAATCTCCGCTTTGACATCATACAACAATTCGCGCTGATGCACTGCTTTAACGGAACCAGCGGTCCCCACGGGCATAAAAATAGGAGTTTCTATTTCACCATGGTCAGTTTTCACTAACCCGGCTCTGGCTTTACTTTTAGAATCTTGATGAGATAAGGTAAACTTCATAGGTTAAAACGCAGAGTTGTAGAGGCAATCCGCAAAATGTATGATCTTGACTACAAAAATATACGCTTATTCTTAAATGACTTGCTGAATTTGATTTTATATTTGCCCAGCAAAATTGACCTATGGGCCTATTTTTACTTTGGTTTTTCTTCGGTGTGGGAATATTTATTCAGGTTATTTACCTGTTAATAATATTTGGGCGCACCGCGTTTTCAAAGCCTCAAAAGGCAAATTCGGACCCTCAAAAGGAAGAAGGGGTTACTGTTCTCGTCTCAGCACATAATGAGTTCAAAAACCTTAAAACCCTGATCCCTAAACTGTTTGAGCAAGACTACCCTACATTCGATGTAATGATCGTGAATGATAGGTCTACAGATAGAACGAAGCGACTCTTAGAAGAAATGATGTCAATCTATCCAAGGCTTCGCTCCGTTACTATCAAGTACACCCCTGCCCATGTTACTGCCAAAAAGTTTGCCATGACGCTGGGTATCAAAGTTTCTAAAAATGATGTGATTCTATTGACAGATGCAGATTGCATCCCAAATTCAGATCAATGGATTCGCAAAATGACTGCTCCTGTCCGTCAGGAAGGAAAAACTTTTGCACTTGGATTTTCTGGGTACGAAAAAGCAAAAGGGTTTCTTAACAATTGGATCCAATATGAAACACTATTAACTGCCCTTTATTACTTATCTTTTGGGCTTTGGAAGGCTCCTTTTATGGGAGTCGGAAGAAACTTATGTTATAGAAGGAGTTTTTTCATGGAGGTAAAAGCATTTAAAGGGTTTTGGCATGTAGAAGGGGGGATGATGATTTATTTGTAAACCAATATGCTACAGGAAAAAACACAGCGATTGTTTTGGATCCTGAGGCGAATACCACTTCCAAACCAAAGGTCACTTTCAAAGAATATATGGTGCAAAAGAAAAGACACCTTCATGCAGGAAAATATTATCGATCAGAAGACAAACAAAAAATTGGATTCTTTTCTCTTTCTCATGCATTATTCTGGTTAAGTGGTTTAGGATTGCTGATTTATTTCGGAATTGAGCAGAGTTGGGAACAATTTTTTATTGTTTTCGGTATTATTCTATTAAGGTCTGTTATAGTTGTCCGCATTTTTGCGTCAGCTAGTAAAAAGATCCAAGGGACTAAAGCTCCAAAAAATAGCTGGATGCATGATTTCTTGTATTTAGGTTACTTTTGGGTTTTGGGAACTATTTCCCACCAGGCAAAAGACATCCAATGGAAATAAACGAACGAGGTTTTTCAAATAAAGCACTAGAGGATTTTGCATTGATCGATCAAGCGGTCCAAGGCAAAGATCAACAAGCCTATGCGAGTTTGATGAAAAGGTATAAAAAAGCCGTTTATTTCATGATCCTGAAAATGATCCGAAATGCAGATGATGCAGAGGATTTGACCATGGAGGCCTTTGCCAAAGCTTTCAAAAATCTGGATCGTTTCAAAAAGGATTACACGTTTAGTACTTGGCTTTTTAGAATCGCAACTAACAATACCATTGATTTTATCCGAAAGAAAAACTCAAAACCATGAGTTTAAATAATACTTTAACGGATGATGGAGGTAATTCCGTAAATATCGACGTTGAGGATGATGACAATAATCCCCAGGATGAATTTATCAAATCCCAGCGAATCGAAATGGTGAGAATATTTGTAGATAAACTTCCTGCAAAATATCGTAAGCTGGTTCAGCTCCGTTATTTTGATGAATTATCATACGAAGAAATTGCCCAAGAATTGGAAAAACCACTTGGTACTGTCAAGGCACAATTACACCGTTCCAGAGAGTTGCTGTATGAAATAGCATCTGGTAAAGAAAAACATATTTAATGAACCCTGGAGTGGAACTTATTCAAGCTTATTTCCCAGAATTATCTGAAAAACAAGTAGAGCAGTTTTCAAGGCTTGGCGAAATTTATTCTGATTGGAATTCCAAAATCAATGTGATCAGCCGGAAAGACATGGACCAATTTTATATTCGCCATGTATTACACTCTTTGGGGATTTCCAAAGTGATGGCGTTTCAGCCAGGCACCAAAGTATTGGATATTGGAACAGGAGGAGGATTTCCTGGAATTCCACTAGCCATCTTATTTCCAGACACCCATTTTCATCTGGTTGATTCTATTGGAAAAAAAATCAGCGTAGTAAAAGATGTTGCCAAGCAACTGAAGCTTTCTAATGTAGAAGCTCAGCAAACCCGAGCTGAACAATTAGTTAGGAAATACGATTTTGTGGTCAGTCGTGCAGTTACCCGAATGATCAATTTTTATCCTTGGGTAAAAAATAAAATCCGTAAAGAAGACTTCAATGAATATCCCAACGGCATCCTTTATTTAAAAGGAGGAGATGTGGATGAAGAACTGGAGGAACTTGGAAAATCCTACGTGGTTTATCATTTAGAAGACTATTTCAAAGAAGATTTTTTGAGACCAAGAAGGTCGTATACATGCCTTGGGAGGACAAAAGATAATTTTCAATATTCTCTGACAATTAGCTCCAGAAGTACTGGCAGCTTTACGAGATTAGCCCTAATTTGAAGGCTCAATTTCCCAAGCTGTATGTATTTAATTTTTGATACCGAAACTACAGGTTTACCTCGCGATTACAATGCCCCTATGTCCGATGTGGACAACTGGCCCCGACTGGTTCAGTTAGCTTGGCAGCTGCATGATGCGACGGGAAAACTGATTTCCAATCATAATTATATTATCAAGCCGGAGGGCTTTACCATTCCTTACAATGCCGAAAAGGTCCACGGCATCTCTACCAAAAGAGCGTTGGCGGAGGGACATGACCTCAAGCAAATCCTCGGAATATTCGAAGGGGATGTTAGGCAGGCACAATACTTAGTCGGGCACAATGTTGAATTTGACATCAACGTAGTTGGTTCGGAATTTCTTCGTGCCGAGGCTCCGATGCCTTTGACCACGACCCAACTCGATACCAAAGATATATCTACTGACTTTTGTGCAATCCCAGGGGTAGAGGAGGTAAATACAAATGGCCTACGCTTACCGAACTGCATCAAAAACTTTTTGGGGAAGGCTTTGGAGATGCCCACGATGCTGCATATGATGTGGATGCTACTGCCCGTTGTTTCTTTGGGTTGATCACTCAGGGGGTCCAACCACCAGAAGCTGGACTGACACTTGAGCAAGTAATCTATGAGGCTCCCAAACTTGCAGAGGCAAACTTTGCCCAAGCAAAAGATGATCAAAAGGCCGCTGCCAAAGATATTCTAAAACAAGCAGGTAAAGCGGACATTTCGGACTTAACCGATGTCCCTTTTACTCACCTACATGTACATAGCCAATATTCCGTTTTACAGGCAACTTCTGAAATCCCCGCATTGGTCAGTAGAGCAAAAGAACTGGGAATGAGTGCCATTGCCTTAACTGATCATGGCAATATGATGGGGGCTTTCCATTTCGTTAAGGAGGCCATGGCCAAGGAAATCAAACCTATTCTAGGCTGTGAATTCAATCTATGTAGGGACAGGAAGAACAAGTCCAATAAAGACGATGGTTTCCAGACAGTATTAATAGCCAAGAATAAGGCAGGTTATCATAACCTCGCTAAACTGGCGTCCTATGCCAACATCGAAGGCTTTTACTACGTCCCAAGAATTGATCGGGAAGTATTGGTGGAATACAAAGAAAATTTAATCGCTACCACAGGAGGACTTTGGGGAGAAATACCTTTCCTTATTTTGAATGTCGGAGAAACCCAAGCAGAAGAAGCTTTCCTATGGTGGAAAGAACAATTTGGTGAAAACTTTTATGTGGAACTCAACCGACATGGTGTTCCAGAAGAAGAAAAAGTAAATGAAGTGTTGTTGGGTCTCGCCAAGAAGCATGATGTAAAATATTTTGCTGCCAACAACACTTATTACAATCAAAAGGTCGATGCCAAAGCCCATGATGTGTTATTGTGTGTGAAAGACGGGGAATTGGTAGAAAAACCGAAAAAATACATCGGGAAGCGGGGAAGAGAATTCAGGTATGGTTTTCCAAACGACGAATTTTATATCAAAAGTCCTGATGAAATGAAGAAGCTTTTCGCCGATTTACCAGAGGCAATTGAATGCACTCAGGAAATCGTCGACAAGATTGAAGCTTATAAACTTGCTAGAGAAGTATTGCTTCCAAAGTTTGATATTCCAGAGCAATTCAAGCATCCAGAAGATGAAGTAGACGGAGGGAAAAGAGGTGAAAATGCATTTTTAAGACACCTCACCTACGAAGGTGCACGAAAAAGGTACAAGGAGATCACTCCTGAAATTGAAGAAAGGCTGGATTTCGAATTGGCCACCATTGAAAAAACAGGGTATCCAGGCTACTTCTTGATTGTTCAGGACTTTACTGGTGAGGCTAGAAAAATGGGGGTTTCGGTCGGACCAGGAAGGGGTTCCGCTGCAGGATCAGCAGTAGCTTACTGTATTGGAATCACCAATGTCGACCCAATCGAGTATGATCTCCTTTTTGAGAGATTCCTAAATCCAGACAGGGTTTCCCTTCCCGATATTGATATTGACTTTGACGATGAAGGAAGGCAGCGGGTGATTGATTACGTGATCAAAAAATACGGTTCTAACCAAGTAGCCCAAATTATCACCTATGGTACCATGGCTGCAAAATCAGCTATACGGGATACTGCTAGGGTTTTAAATTTACCATTGGCGGAAGCCGGAAAATTGGCCAATCTAGTCCCTGACATCAAACTCAAGGCATTGTTTGGGATGGCTGGAAATAGAGCCGCTTTATCTGATAAATTAAAAGGACAAGGTGAGTTGATCGCTAAGGCAGACGAATTGATTCGGATTTCCAAAGGGCAAGATGATTTATCCAAGACCATCAATCAAGCCACCATGTTGGAAGGATCAGTCAGAAACCTTGGAATTCATGCCTGTGGAGTAATCATTACTCCTGATGATATTACCAACTTCGTTCCTGTGGCATTGGCGAAAGATTCGGATATGGTCTGTACCCAGTTTGACAACTCAGTGGTAGAGTCTGCAGGGCTTTTGAAGATGGACTTCTTGGGTCTAAAAACCCTAACATTAATTAAGACCGCTATTCGAATAGTCAAAGAAAGGCATGGAATAGAATTGGATGCCGATAATTTCCCTATCGATGATGAAAAAACCTATGAGCTTTTCCAAAGAGGTGAGACCGTAGGGATATTCCAATATGAATCTGCTGGGATGCAGAAATACATGCGAGAACTGAAACCAACTGTTTTTGCTGACTTAATTGCCATGAACGCCCTGTATAGACCAGGCCCTTTGGCTTACATCCCTTCCTTCATTAAGAGAAAACATGGCCTAGAACCAATCGAATACGATTTGGAGGACATGAAGGAATATCTGGAAGAAACCTATGGTATTACGGTTTACCAAGAGCAGGTGATGTTGTTGTCCCAAAAACTGGCAGGATTCACCAAAGGTGAGGCTGACGTACTCCGTAAGGCGATGGGTAAGAAACAGAAGGATGTCTTGGATAAAATGAAACCTAAATTCATTGAACAGGCATCTGCCAAAGGTCATGACGCAAAAAACTAGCCAAAATATGGACTGACTGGGAGGCATTTGCATCCTACGCATTTAACAAATCTCACTCCACCTGCTATGCTTGGATTGCTTACCAGACTGCTTATTTAAAAGCACATTATCCTGCGGAATATCTAGCTTCGGTATTGAGTAATAACATGAATGACATTACTCAGGTCACCTTTTTATGGAAGAATGTAAGCGAGCAAACATTCCTGTACTTGGCCCAGATGTCAATGAATCGAAAAATGGATTTACGGTAAATGCAGCTGGAGAAATCCGGTTTGGAATGGCAGCCATTAAAGGGGCTGGCTCAGCTGCCGTAGATGAAATCATCAAAGAAAGAGAGACCAACGGACCATTTAAAAACATCTTTGATTTTGCGAAGCGGGTCAACTCCAAAGCCCTAAACAAGAAAACGATGGAAGCTTTAGCCATGGCTGGTGGCTTTGATTGCTTCAAGGAGCATCATAGAAGACAATACCTAGAAGCAGTAGATGGTGATTTAACCCTGATTGAAAAGGCTACAAAATATGCTCAAAAGGTACAGCAGGAAGAAGAAAGTGCCCAAGTAAGTTTATTTGGAGGAAGTGGTGGAAGTATGGATATTCCTTTGCCATCAGTCGCACCTATGGAGCCTTTTTCACAGCTACAACAATTAAACATAGAGAAAGAGGTGGTAGGCCTTTATATCTCCGGGCATCCCTTGGATCAATACCGATTGGAAATTGAATCTTTTACCAATGCCAACCTTCCAGAATTAAATGATCTGGAAAGTCTAAAAAACAAAAAAAGACTTAAGATTGCTGGATCAGTAAGCAGTTTTGCGCATAGAACCACTAAAAATGGAAAGCCTTTTGGCACTTTAACCTTAGAAGATTACCATGGAGGGTTCACTTTCTTCTTATTTGGAGAGGATTATGTGAAGTTTAAAGAGTACTTCATGACGGGATGGTTTCTATTCCTAACCGGGCAAGTGGTCGGTAAAAAGTGGGCAGAAAACGAGCTAGAGTTTAAAATCACCAATATCATGTTGTTGAGTGAAGTTCGAGGCAAAATGGTCAAAGGATTAAGGGTAAATATTGACTTGGATGATTTGACTTATGATTTAATGGAAAAACTGCAGTCCATTACTGAGAAATATAAAGGAGACGCGAAGCTGTATTTTGATGTGGTAGATAGAAAAGAGAATATTTCATTGGAGCTTTTCTCTAAAAAATTCTCCATTGATCCTAGCGCTGAGATGATTAATGAGTTGAAAGAAATTCCGGAAGTCGTCTATAAAGTAATCTAAAGTTCTGACTGCCTATTAATTTTATCAATGGGCAATAGATAAAAAAATGAAATCCATCGGAACTTATTATCCTTCAATCGGCTTTTGCTCATATATTTGGAAAAATTAAGCAAAATTAAACTAAACATACAATGGGAAAAGCAATTGAAATCACGGATGCTAATTTCGAAGAAGTAATTAAATCAGAACAACCAATTTTGGTAGACTTCTGGGCAGAGTGGTGTGGACCATGTAAAATGATTGGTCCCGTGGTGGAAGAATTAGCAGGTGATTATGAAGGAAAAGCAGTGATCGGCAAAGTAGATGTTGACTCAAATCCTTCTGTAGCACAAGCATTCGGAATCAGATCTATACCTACACTATTATTCTTTAAAGGTGGAGAAATTGTAGACAAACAAGTTGGAGCTGTTCCAAAATCTGTATTGGCTCAAAAATTAGATGCTCAGCTTTAATAAAGCGAAACAATAGAAGTTAAGCCGTAAGGAATTCCTTGCGGCTTTTTTTATCTTAATGGTTCCATGAATGAACATTTAATTTCTTTAGACGAGTTATGGGAGCTGAGAGGACAAATTCCCATCGTGGATGCACGAAGCGAAAATGAATTTCATCAAAGCCACATCCCTGGTTCTATCAATTTACCTATTCTTACCAATGAGGAAAGAATTAGGGTGGGTACTCTTTATAAAAAAGAAGGCTCTTTAAGGGCAACCATTGAAGGATTTAGATTAGTTGGGCCAAGATTCTACAGCATCCAGAATACCGCCATTGAAAATTTCCCTGAAAAAAAGTACTGATATATTGTTGGAGAGGTGGAATGAGGAGCCAAATATTATCTTGGCTACTCAGTATGATTGGTTTTCAAGTATACCGATTGGTCGGAGGATATAAAGTCTATAGAACATTTACATTTCAATTGGTAAGAGGGGATTGGAATCTTCTTGTTTTAGGCGGAAAAACAGGAGTGGGAAAAACCCGTCTTTTGAATGCCTTAACTTCCTATGGAGAACAAATTTTGGATTTGGAAGCCATCGCAAATCACCGAGGTTCTGCATTTGGAGGCATCGGGCAAAAGCCTCAACCCAGTGTAGAGCAATTTGAAAACTTGATGGCGGAAGAATTACGGCACAAAGATCCCAATCAAATCATATGGTTAGAGAATGAAAGCCAACGTATTGGAAAAATCATCATCAATGATAAATTTTTTGAATGTATGGAAAGTGCCCCTTTGATCGATATTAAAAAATCCGAAGAAGAACGAATATCCTTAATAAAGGAAATCTATTCTACCCTTCCTAAAGAAGAGCTAATTGCCGCAGTTACCAGGTTGAAAAAGAAACTTGGAGGATTGAGGACTACTCAGGCTATTGAAGACATTATCAATGATCAACATGAATCATGGATATCAAATATGCTGATCTATTATGACAAATCTTATCAGTTTGATTTGGATAAGCACAATCCAAAAACCATTCAAACACTGGATTTTGAAGGATTAGATATTGAAACCTGCTGCCAACTATTAATAAACACAAAAAACCTATTGAATGGAAAACAAACCAATCCGGCTCACTGAATGGAGTGAGGGTTCAGGTTGCGGATGCAAAATTGCTCCTGCCATCTTAGATCAAATCCTTTCTTCAAGCCATTCATTTTCTCAGACTGACCCTAAGCTATTGGTAGGTAATTCGGGCAAAGATGATGCTGCCGTTTACCAAGTTTCTGATGATTTGGCATTGATCAACACTGTCGATTTTTTTACCCCCATAGTAGATGATCCCTTTGACTTTGGAAGAATCGCTGCTGCCAATGCAATTTCTGATGTATATGCTATGGGTGGCAAACCCATTTTTGCCAATGCTATTTTAAGCTGGCCTGTAGAAAAATTAGCTCCAGAACTCGCAGCAAAAGTAATGGAAGGAGCCAAAAGCATATGTAAAACTGCTGGAATTGAATTAGCAGGTGGTCATTCTATCGCAGCAAAAGATCCCATTTTCGGGCTCTCTGTCAATGGAACAATTAACCCTAGAAAAATTAAAACAAACCAAGGGGCTCAATCTGGAGACCTTCTTTACTTGACCAAACCACTAGGAATCGGGGTTTTGGCAACAGCGCTCAAACGTGAAAAAATACAAGAAGAAGATTACCAACTTCTAGTAGATACGGCATGTCGATTGAATTCCATAGGTGAAATCATCGGGAATCATGAGGAAGTCCATGCTATGACTGATGTCACAGGATTTGGTCTACTTGGTCATTTAATAGAAATGTGTGAGGCAGCAGATCTTACTGCAGAAATTGAGCTTCACCAGCTACCGATGATCAAAGGGGTTCAAGAATATATCAAGCAATTTATTTTTCCTGACAACACCTACAGAAACTGGAATGCCTATAGTTCCAAAACCACAGGAGTGGTAGGAATGGACCTGGTCCAATTGTGCGACCCACAAACTAGTGGAGGTCTTTTATTAGCTGTAGATCCAGAAAATCAAACTTGGTTTGAGGATGCTATGAAACAACAAAATCAAGTGGTATGGAAAATCGGAAAGTTTAAAAATAGATCAGAATCAAGGGTAGATGTGAAATAAAAAGAGGGCCAATAATATTGGCCCTCTTTTTATTTTAATGGCTTCCTAAAGGAGACACCCCTCCAGAAACCATGAACTTCATCACATCAGAACTTTTTACCCCAGTAAGAGGAGTCACTTTATCTTTTGGTACTAGAAACACGTTTCCAGACACATTATAGCTGTGTGGAAAATATACAGCCACCATATCTACTTCCCCAACCATTGACATGTCATCTTGGGTTATAAAACCCAAACGAATCAAGGTGTCGGAAATCTGAACTTTAACAGGAGATGAAAATTTCTTTTTTCTCCTACAAATGCCCCCATCAAATCCTTAATACTCGTGTAAATCAAGTTTACCAATGGGATTCTTACCAGTCCTTTTTCTAGCCAATCAAATAAGGGCTTGGCAAAGAATAAACTGGCTAGGTATCCAACAAAAGTGATTAGCGCCAACACCATTAATATTCCAATCCCAGGGATTGGCACAGGAATCAGATTATCTAAAAATAAGATGGTTTGAATGATAATGTAAAGTGTTACCACCACTGGGGTAACAAATAACAAGCCTCTTAAGAAATACGATAGAATGCGCTTGTAAGTAAATGCCATACTTTTAAAATTAAAATCCTGATTATTACTCAATAATAATCAGGATTTTACTAAGGTTCCTAAGATTGAAATTAAAATAATCAATCAGGAAGGATTTTTACTTTCACACTTCTGTAATAAATAACAGATCCAGGATCGTGTGCCTGTAGGGCAATCGTGCCATGATCCAATTTTTTAGTACCTAAGTCACCTTCTCTATCCTCACTTTCATCATACTCATTGATAGTTTCTCCATTGACTTTTACCGTTACTTCATCCCCTTTTACGATGATATGTTCAGTATACCATTCTCCATCTTCCACATATGTTTCTCTAACGTCTTTGAAGGAGTATACACTTCCGGTTTTTCTCCAGTCACCATGTGTTTGGTTTACTTGGATTTCGTGCCCGATACTTGGCCATCCATTTTCTTGGTATTGAGTATGAATGAAAATCCCAGAGTTTGCCTTTGGCATTGTTTTCAATTCAACAATTAATTCAAAATTATTGAAGTCATGGTTCCCAACTTCCCCCATATAAAACATATGGCCTCTTGGACCTTCAACTTTTAAGATCCCATCCGAAATAGTAAAAGAATCTGGATTCTCAGAAATCTTCCAACCGTCAAAATTTTTACCGTTGAATAGCTCCACCCACTCTCCTGTTTGAGCTGAAAGGTTTAACGAGGCTAAAAAGAACAAGGCTATTAAAAATGCATTTCTCATGATTACAATAAGTATTAGATTAGATTGGAAATTTAAAGCCAAATCGTGAATATCTCCCTACTCGACAAATAAAAAACCCGAAGAATTACTTCTTCGGGTTTTAATTATTTTAAACGAACGTTTTCGCTGATTTTACAAATCGATTCCCATGAATGACATAAATGCCATTCCCATCAATCCGGTTAAAAGCATGGTAATACCAAGACCTTTTAAACCATTTGGAACATTCGAATATTTTAATTTTTCTCTAATAGCTGCAAGTGCGACAATCGCTAAACAGAAACCAGTTCCTGAACCGAAACCATAAACTGCAGATTCTGCAAGGGTATAATCTCTCTGAGCCATAAAAAGGGATCCACCTAGAATCGCACAGTTTACTGCGATCAGAGGAAGGAAAATACCCAAAGCACCGTAAAGAGCAGGAGCAAATTTCTCAACAACCATCTCTACTAATTGAACCATCGCAGCGATAATTGCGATAAACATGATAAATCTTAAGAAAGAAAGATCTACAGAAGCAAGGTCTGCCATGGCCCAAGAAAGAGCACCTTCTTTCAACACATATTCATTCAATAACCAGTTTACTGGTACAGTTACTGTCAAAACGAAAATAACTGCAGCTCCCAAACCGATTGCTGTACTCACTTTTTGGATACCGCCAGGAAAGAACACATTCCAAGGAAGTAAGCGAAAACCATATTGTCGATAAAGATCGACCGAATTCCTAAGTTAAATAATTCCATTTTTCTTTACTGGTTTTTAGTGTTCAACATAACCTGTTTTGGTACGTTGTACCCAGATGATCAATCCTAAGATAATAAATGCTCCAACTGGAGATACCATCAGACCATTGGTAGCCAATTTGAAGTCAGGTCCAAAAATACCTGAAACAGTATCAAAAACTGGAATACCAAAGACAGAACCTGAACCCCAAAGCTCTCTAAAGAAAGCCACAGTTAAGATGATCCAAGAATAACCTAATGCGGAACCTAAACCATCCAATACAGAATCATATGGTTTATTTCCCAAAGCAAAGGCTTCAATCTACCCATTACTATACAGTTGGTGATGATCAAACCTACGAATACGGATAATTCTTTATACATATCGTAGGCAAAAGCTTTCAATACTTCGTTTACCAAGGTTACCAAAGTCGCTACCACTGCAAGCTGTACAATGATACGTACACGACTAGGGATGGTATTTCTCATTAAGGAGATAACAAAATTGGACATCGCAACTACGAAAATTACAGAAATAGCCATTACCAAAGTTGGCTTCATCTGTGTAGTTACGGCCAAGGCAGAACAGATTCCCAATACCTGAATGGTAATTGGGTTTTCATCTACCAAAGGATCTGTTACTAATTTTTTGCGACGCTTTGAAAGAAGAGCCTCAGCTGGCTTTTTCTCTATCGCTTTTTCTAAAGTTTCAGCACTCATGTTGATTATTTTCAGTGAGTTGTAATTCGGTTAAAGAGTGGCTACAGCCTGAGATGATTTCTTAGACTCGATATAAGCCTTATAATGTCCCAAGTAACTTTTCACCATGTTATTTACACCGGTACCAGTAATAGTAGCACCAGACATTCCATCAATTTTGTGAGGCTCAGAAGAATAATCTTTACCTTCTCCTTTTTGCATTTGTACCCCTACTAATTCACCTGATTCATCATAGATTTCTTTTCCAGAGAATCTAGACTGAACTTCTGGAGTGGTGATTCTTGCACCAAGTCCTGGAGTTTCTCCAGCATGAGACAAAGTAATACCACCAATGGTATTCATATCTGTATCTAAAGCAAGGTAACCCCAAATAGCATCCCATAAACCTGCTCCATATAATGGAAGGATGTAAGATTTTACTTTGGAATCATCTCCTTCTTCATGATAGATAAACACTGGGTATAGTCTATCTTCCGCAGGTAGTTTATAATTCTTAGCTACATCCACATTCTCAGCAGAAACAGCAACTCCATCTTTCTCAGTCACTTCTTTACCATTGATATCTACCACGGTTGCACCAATATGGCTGCTGTAATATGCATTTACTTCCTGAGGTGACATGGCAGCAATTTCTTCGCCGCTGATTACTGCACCTAAAATTTGCTTTTTCTTATCCAATGCAATGGCTTCCTGCTGTCTAGGACCCAATAATTGTGCGGTACCAGAAAGGAGTAAACCCAATACTACGGTAAGGATTACAGAAAAAGTAATAATATATGTATTAGACTGTTGCACGTTGTAACCTCCTTGTTTTGTTAGCTTTTACTACATAATAATCGATCAGCGGAGCAAATACGTTCATAAACAATACTGCAAGCATGATTCCTTCTGGGTAAGCAGGGTTGGTAACACGGATGATCACTGTCAATACACCGATCAACATTCCGTAAATCCACTTACCTGTTTCCGTTTGAGCCGCTGATACAGGGTCAGTTGCCATAAATACCAAACCAAAAGCCATACCTCCCATTACCCAGTGGTATTGAGGTGGTAAAGCCATGTATTCATTCACAGCTAGTAGGTTCAAAATTGTCCCCATGATATAAGCTCCAGCAAATCCAGAAACGATAATTTTCCAACTTGCCACCCCTGTACCAATTAAAATCACAGCTCCAACAAGGGCCATTAAAGTAGACGTCTCACCAATGGAACCTGGTATCCATCCCATGAACATGTTCATGAAACTAAAATCTCCTCCTATAGAAGCATTATGGGCGTTTAAGGCCTCCACAGCAGTCTGTGAACCTTCAACACCTGCATTGTAAGCAACAGAAAGTGCAGTAGCACCAGAGAAGCCATCCACTGCAGTTGCATCACTTAAATAAGTCCAAACTTGATCTCCAGAGATTTGAGCTGGGTAAGCAAAATATAAGAATGCTCTAGCAGTCATCGCTACGTTCAAAATATTCATCCCTGTACCACCAAATACTTCTTTTCCAATAACCACTGCAAAGATGGTGGCTAGTGCCACTTGCCACAATGGAATAAAAGGAGGCATCACTAGCGCGATCAACATCCCTGAAACCAAGTAACCTTCACTAATAGGGTGATTTCTGATGACACAGAAAGTAAATTCAGTTAATAGACCAACCGCATAAGAAACGATTAGGGTTGGTAGAACAGCCATTGCACCGAAAAGCGCTTTATCCAAAAAGGTAGCTTCCTCTCCAACTGCAAGAAAATGTTGGTATCCTACATTCAAAATCCCGAAAAGAAGTGCTGGAATCATTGCGATTACCACCGTGATCATCACTCTCTTCAAATCTACAGCATCTTTAATCTGTGCACCTTTTGCTTTTGTAGTCAAATCAGGAGCAAAAGCAATCGTCCGGTGACCTTCGTAAAGCGTGTAGAATTTCTCCCATTTTCCACCCTTTTCGAAATTCGGCTTAAGCTTATCAAATAAGTTTTGTAATGCCTTCATATTTTTAACTATACATTAATAATTCAATCCCATTTCTTACCAGTTCCTGCAAATCATTCTTCGAAGGATCTACAAATTCGCATAAGGCTACGTCCTCTTCAATAATTTCATAAAGCCCTAGCTCTTCCATTTCATCAAAATCTTCGGAGACGATTGCCTTGAAAAGATAGGTTGGAAGAATATCCATTGGAAGTACTTTTTCAAATACACCAGAAACTACAAATGGTCTTTCTTCACCATGTGTATTGGTATCTACCTTAAACTCACCTTTATGAAGGAAAGAGAAAATTCCTAATGCTTTGCTGAAGCTAAGTTTTGTGGTAGTAGGCTTAAGCCAACCTAAAAACTCTTCGTAATCACCTTCAGGAATTACCGTTATTTGATTATGGTAGAATCCAATAAAACCATCTAATGAAATTTTCTCACCAGAAAGCACATTGCCAGACACCACTCTTACATGTCCTGAATTCAGATTACCCTTCGTAAAGGTAGACACACAAGCACCGCTAAATGTTTTCACATAAGCCGCTTTTGTTACCTCAGAACCAGTAATCGCGATTACTTTAGAGGCATCATAAACCCCTTCTAATAGCAACTTACCGATCTGAACCACACCATACGGATTCACTGTCCAAGCAATCTCTCCTTTATTGATTGGGTCAAGGTGATGTATTTGGATTCCTACGTTTCCTGCAGGGTGTGGCCCTGAGAATTTGTTGATTTCCGCATTTTTAACATTTGCAAAAACTGCCGGAGGGTAGAAGCACCATCTAGGTTAAGGTGAACTTTCCCAGTCGTCAATTTTGCAAGGGCATCAATACCAGCCTGAAAATATTTTTCCTCTCCTTTCAGAGTAAAGCCATAATCAGCAGCCAAAGGATTGGTATCAAAACCTGATACGAAAATCGCTTTTGGAGTATCTGTTGGATTAGCTACAACCCCATAAGGTCTTTGAATGATATTTGGCCAAACTCCAGACCCCGCAATCTTGGCTGCCAATGCATCTCTATCAAGAGAAGCTACATCAGCTTTACCTAGATCCTCATGGGTAATGGTTTGATCAGCAAGGATCTTGATCTCAAGAAGCTTTCTCTTCTCTCCTCTTTTGATCTCTACCACCTCCCCGGAAACCGGAGAAGCATAGATTACTTGATCCATGGCTTTATCGAACATGATGGGAGTACCAGCCTTTACGGTATCTCCTTCGTTGACAAGTACTTTTGGCCTCTGAAGACCTATAAAGTCCGTCGGCTTAATCGCGAAGGTTTGAGCTGGCGCAAAATCAGCTAACTCCTGATTAGCCTTTCCTACCAGTTTGATATCAAAACCTTTCTTAAGCTTCACTATTTTAGACATATCTGTTTTTGAACTATGAGCCTTTGAAAAACGCCCCAAATCTAATAAATACAATTTTTATTTAGGGAGTATATGGGATATTATGTTTCACTTTTTAAGAGAATGGTTGCCAATTATTTCTGAAGGTACTATTTGTCTCAGATCGGCAAGGCACTTTCTTCCATTGATTCAAGATGAGATTTCACTTGTTCCATTAACCACATTGGGGTGGAAGTGGCTCCGCAAACGCCAACTTTATCTTCTGGCCTGAACCACTCTGGGTTCATTTCTGTCTCATTTTCAATGAAATAACTTCGCTTGTTTTCATTGAGACAAACCTGGTAAAGTGCTTTACCATTGGAGCTCTTCTTTCCTGACACAAATAAGATCACATCATTATCATGTGAAAATTTCTGCAATTGTGGTTCTCTATTGGAAACTTGTCTACAAATAGAATCATTGGCATTAAATGGAACCTCCTCAAAATTTGAATTAGCTTTCTTGATTCTATCTTCGATTTTTCCCGATAATTCGTAAAATCCTTTGGTGCTTTTGGTGGTCTGACTAAACAAGGTTACTGGTCTGGTGTAGTCGATTTTATCCAAATCGCTTTCTTCCATTACCACGATTGCTTTCTCCAAAGTCTGTCCAGTCAAGCCAATTACTTCTGCATGCCCTTTTTTGCCATAAATCACAATCTGACCGTTCTCCCTTTCCATCCTATCAAAAGCTGTTTTTACGCGATGTTGCAGCTTTAGGACAACAGGACAAGAAGCGTCAATCAATTCAATATTATTTTTAATGGCAGTCTTGTACGTTTCAGGGGGTTCACCATGAGCTCGAATCAGCACTTTGCAATCGCTGAGATCTTGTAATTCATCCCGATCGATTACCACCAACCCCTTTTCACGTAAGCGTTTCACCTCCATATCGTTATGCACGATATCCCCGAGGCAATAAAGCTTTTCGCTTTGCTCCATTTCATCCTCTGCCATTTTGATGGCAAATTCAACTCCGAAGCAATAACCAGAATTTTTATCTATGGTTACCTGCATAGCTTTTTCTTTTTCAATGATTTGCTTAGCCTTGTCGACAATTTGAGCTACTTGTTCCTGAAAGTTCAAGTAACTGGTATCGATTTCTATGGCATCAGATACTTTGATCAATGGGCCTACTTCACGAGAAGAGTCTATTTCATCTCTTTTCGCCAGGTTATTTTTAATTTCTTCCAAATCTACCAAGTCTCCTTTTTCAAGCAACTCTTGTTGACGCCTTTCGGCACGAGTCTGCAGATTTGCACTCATAAACACTTTTAATTCTGCATCAGGAAATACAACAGAACCTACATCTCTTCCATCCATCACGACACCCTTCTTTTTCCCGTATCCTTTTTGCTGAGCAACAAGTTCTTTTCGAACTTCCTTGATCGCGGCAATTTCACTCACCTTGGAGGAGATTTTCATCTTGCGGATTTCACTCTCAACATTCAACCCATTTAGAAAGGTTTCTTGCTGCCCTGTTTCAGGATTGTAATGAAAGCTGATATGAAGATTTTTAAAGCTTTTTCCACCTCATGTGGATTGGAAATCGTCACAAAGCTATTTAAAAATGTAAGGTTGCTGCTCGATACATAGCACCCGTATCTATATAGGTATATCCTAATTCTTTGGCAACTGCCTTAGCGGTCGAACTCTTACCACATCCTGAATATCCATCAATTGCAATGACGATTTTACTCATTCAAAAAACCTGCTTTAATCCGCTTTTTATTTAAGGCACAAATATAGTAGTTTTAATCTAAACCAATCCCCAACAGAGCAAAGACCTCATGAATTCCTGAGTTCCTTGTCCTATTTTCAATTGATTACATCATGATTATTAAAGGTCAGCTTGTTGACATTCCCAAAAAGGACATTTATACCGTTTCTTTGGAAGTTCTAGAAGGCAAAATCCTTCAAATTACCCCGATTGATCCAAATCCTAGCCTTCCTTTTTTGATGCCGGTTTTATTGATGCTCATGTGCATGTGGAAAGTTCCATGCTGGTTCCTTCCGAATTTGCTCGATTAGCAGTAGTGCATGGCACAGTGGCGACCGTTTCTGACCCCCATGAAATTGCCAATGTATGTGGAATGCAAGGCGTGGAGTACATGATCGATAATGGAAAACAAGTACCTTTCAAATTTTACTTTGGAGCCCCCTCCTGTGTTCCAGCTACTCCATTTGAAACTGCTGGAGGTAAAATCAATGCTCAAGAAATAGAAACTCTGATGAGGAGACCCGAAATCCACTACTTAGCAGAGATGATGAACTGGCCAGGCGCGGTAAACCGAGATGAATTAGTGATGGAGAAAATTCGGATTTCGAAGAAATACGATAAACCCATCGATGGACATGCACCGGGATTGAAAGGAGAATTGGCAGAAAAGTATGTTTCGGCAGGCCCAAGTACAGATCATGAATGCTTTACAGCTGAAGAGGCTCTTGGAAAATTAAAGCTGGGAATGAAAATTGCAATTCGGGAAGGCTCTGCGGCCAAAAATTTTGAAGCACTGATAGACCTGATCGATGAATATCCAGATCAAATTATGTTCTGTTCGGATGATAAACATCCTGATAACCTTGCCGTTTCTCATATCAATGAATTGGCTGCAAGGGCTGTCGCTAAGGGCAAAAATGTTTTTGATGTCTTAAAAGCAGCATGCTTGACTCCCATTGAACATTATTCTTTAGAAGTAGGTCAATTGAGAGAAGGTGATCCTGCTGATTTTATCTTGGTAAAGGATTTAAAAGAATTTCAAGTCATTAGCACTTACATCAACGGTGAGAAAGTTGCTGAAAATGGAAAGACATTAATTCAGCCCATTAAAAATGAGATCATCAACAACTTTCATGCTTCACTAAAGAAACCAGAAGACTTCCGTATCCAAGCCAATGGTTCCAAAGTGCGAGTCATCGAAGCTTTAGATGGACAATTGATCACACCTGAAAATTCCGGTGAAATCCTGATTAAAAATGGATTTGCTGAATCAAACCCTGCAGATGATATTTTAAAAATCACAGTGGTAAATCGATACGAAAATGCTCCGCCAGCTGTGGCTTTTATTAAAAACTTTGGATTGAAAACCGGGGCTATCGCTTCCTCTGTTGGACACGACTCACATAATATCATCGCTGTTGGAATAGACGATGCATCCATTTGCAAAGCGGTAAACCTAATAATCGAAGCCAAAGGAGGGGTATCAGCTGTTTCTGAAGATCAGGAAGAAATCCTACCTCTTCCTGTCGGGGGAATTATGTCCGCCTCGGATGGTTATGAAGTAGCAGCCGCCTACACTAGGATAGATCGACTTGCCAAAGAAATGGGCTCAACCCTGAACTCACCATTTATGACTTTAAGTTTTATGGCTTTGTTAGTGATTCCTGATTTGAAATTAAGCGATAAGGGTTTGTTTAATGGGCAGGAATTTGCATTTTTAAAGTTATTTTTAGTTGATTAATTAAATTTTACATTACTTTTAATATTTAGGTGGGATTTTACTCCCCCCTACCTATATTGCTAGTGATCTTTTGGCCGACTGATTAGGAAAACGAATCCGCCTATTCAAAGGAATCGCAAAAATGAAATTTGTTATAAAATGAAAAAATCGAGATTATTTACTGTTGTATTGGTAGGGTTAATTTTGAATTTACTCTTTCCAATCCAACAAGGTTTTGGGCAGGAAGCCTGTACCACTACTAATTATTGGGACGGTTGCGGAGAGTTAATTTGACCACGGGTGGCTCAAATTGTAGCAACGTAGTAGATGTCTTTCTGGAAACAGAGTGTGACACCTAATTTATCTGCTTAAATCTAAAATGGTTCAATCAAATATTATATTCTGGTTGAACCATTTAATAATCACCTCATTTGACAAATCTTCATAATTTGAAAAAAATAAAAACTACTTATTTACAGTAACGTCAGGTATTTTTATTTTAACGTTATTTTCCTTTTCATTACTAATTGATCCAATTATCAAGATCATTGCTTCTTATGAAGAAAACCTTTCCAAAAATCCGGTCGAGAAGGTTTATCTACATCTGGACCGATCTTACTATGCACCTGGCGAAACGATTTGGTTTAAAAGTTATTTGACCGCAGGTCCATTTCACCAGGCCTCCTCTCTCAGCAATACAGTGTATGTAGAGCTGATCGATCATGAGGGGGAAATCCTTCAATATCATAGACTTTTTTCCCCCGATGGGTTTGCATCGGGGCATTTGGCTTTACCGGACTCAATTCCATTTGGCAACTATCTTCTGAGAGCCTATACCAACTGGATGAGGAATTCCGAAGTGGAATACTTTTTCCAAAAACAAATCACAATTGTGGGCGGAATAGAAGACGAAGAAGAAAATGAATTCTCAAAAGACGCTATAGACCTCCAGTTTTTCCCAGAGGGAGGAAATCTTATTGAGGGTTTGATGAATAAAGTTGCTTTCAAAGCTATAGGCAGGGATGGATGGAGCCGAAATGTCACAGGTGAAATTCTGGAAAATGGAAATGTAATCAGGCAGTTTAAAAGCCATCATCTAGGGATGGGAGTTTTCGCTTTCATCCCTGAGAAAGGAAAAAACTATCAGGCAAGAGTAAAGGAAACCGGACAAACTATCAATTTGCCCAATCCCTTAGCCTCAGGGATACTCTTATCAGTGACCAATTCTCCCAAGTCAACCGACCTACTCATCAAAATACAATCCAGCAAAGACTTAGAACTGCAACAAGTTTTATTACTAGCTCAAACAAGAGGATTGATCGGTGCAACAAGCCAAATTGATATATCTAATAAAATTGCCTTTGCCAAAATCCCAAAAAAGGAATTTCCAAGCGGAATCAACCAAATCACTCTGATGGATGAAATGGGGACTCCGATGGCAGAGAGGCTGGTATTTATCGATCATCAAGATCAAATTCAGATCTCTGTCAAACCCGATAAAATGTCCTATGCTCCTAGAGATTCGGTACATCTCGATATAGAAGCTAAAGATCAAAATGGCAATCCAGTGATCGCCAACTTCTCCTTAAATGTTGTCGATGGTGGACAGATTTATTTGGATGAAAACGGTGAAACGATTCAATCTTATCTTTTGATGTCTTCTGAATTAAAAGGCCATCTAGAATCCCCTGGTTATTATTTCAATCCAGAAAATCAGGACCGTGAAGAAGCTTTGGATTTATTGATGATGACGCAGGGATGGAGAAAGTTTACAATTTTGGAAGCTCTTGAAGGAAATATTCCCAAACCTATCTATCCCATTGAAAAAGGATTAACGGTTAAAGGAAAACTTTTGGACAAAAACCAAAATCCTTTGGTAGGTGGATCTGTTTCTTATCTTTCTTTATTTCCATTCTCAGATTCTAAAATGGTTCAAACTACAGAAAACGGCAGATTTGAACTCAATGATTTAGTGTTTTTTGATACCACCAATCTGATAATGCAAGGCAAATCCGAAAATGGGAAAGCCGGTTTTATATTTATTGACACCAGCTTTCTTTCTCCTAAAATCTCGAATAGGCTGCCTTTATTCAATTCAAAAATTGCTGCTTTGCCCAAATCTTTCCTAAGTGAATCAGAGCTTCGCAAAAACAGCAAAAAGGCCTTTGATTTAGATAACTCTGACTACCTATTAGATGGAGTGGAGGTCAAAGGAAAGAAAATTGAGCCAAATTATACCGGCCCAAAAATCTATGGAGAGGGTTCCTTCAAAATGCAGGTAGCGGGAAATCCAGGTCTTGAAAACCAACAGCATCCTCTGGAACTGGTTCGAGGACGCGTCCCAGGTGTACAAGTTTCTGGGAATGGTTCAGACTGGAAGGTCTTGATTCAAGGTTATGGTTCTATCAAAAATGGGACAGATCCATTGATTATGATCGATGATATTCCGATTGATATTAAAAGTTTGCTTACTATTCCAGTCCAAGATATCGAAAGTTATACCGTATGGAAAGGTCCTGACACTGCCGTATTTGGCTCTAGAGGGGCAAATGGAGCCATTGGGTTTTATACTAAAAAATATCAATGGAAAAAGCTTCACTGAGCAGGAGGCAGAAACCCTGGTTTTAAAAGGGTATCAAGTTCAGAAGGAATTTTACTCTCCTCAATATCCGGTTCAAAACCCAAACAACCCAAAACCAGATCGAAGAGCTACTCTCTTTTGGGCTCCTTTTATCCAGACTGATTCTTTGGGAAATGCATCAGTGTCTTTCTACAACCACGATATAGAAACTGAAGTTTTTGGCCTGATTGAGGGACTTAGCAGTCAGGGACAAATTGGTTTTGGGAGATTAAGCTATACCATTGAAAAGTAGAAACCCTCCAAATTTTCAAATCTGGAGGGTTTACTTTTAAATATCGGAAGTAAAGTGAAACTCGATCTCCGGATAATTATCCTGAACCATTTGAAGCCAGGCTTTGGATTCGGCCATAAAAACCAGCTTTCCATCTTTGTCGTGGGCGATATGACGGTTTTTAGATCGGACAAATTCCTCGAGTTGCTTTTTGTCCTTGCTGGTAATCCAGCAGGCTTTGTATAAGTTCATCGGGTGAAATTCCACTGTGGCATTATATTCATTTTTCAAACGGAATTGGATAACCTCAAATTGAAGTTGACCAACAGTACCAACAACTTTTCTGGACCCCATATCAAAGGTAAATAGCTGTGCCACACCTTCTTCCATCAATTGCTGAAGACCTTTTTCCAACTGCTTGGTTTTCATGGCGTCTTTGTTGACCACTTCTCTAAAAATTTCCGGAGAGAAGCTTGGGATCCCCACAAACTGCATGTTTTCTCCATCCGTCAGCGTATCCCCGATTTTCAGATTTCCCGTATCATACAATCCCACAATATCACCTGGAAATGCCTCGTCGATCATCTCTTTATCCTGGGCCATAAACTGAGTCACATTGGAAAATCTTAATGGCTTAGGGCCTCGAACGTGGTTATAAGGTTTATTTCTTTCAAATTTTCCTGAACAGATTCTTAAAAAGGCGATTCTGTTTCGGTGATTTGGATCCATGTTGGCGTGGATCTTAAATACAAAACCAGAGAATTTCTTCTCATCAGGGAGCACTTCCCGGTCTTCTGTTCTTCGGCTTTTAGGTGCTGGAGCAATTTTGATAAACGTATCCAGCATCTCGTTAATCCCGAAATTATTTACTGCGGAACCAAAAAATACTGGAGCAACTTTCCCTTCCAGATATTCTTGGGTATTGAACTCAGGATATACCCCTTCGATTAATTCCACATCATCACGAAGCTGATTCGCGAAATTTTTCCCAATCAATTCATCCAATTCAGGATCCTGCACGTCCTCAAAAACCTGACGCACATCACTCAATTTTCTCTGAGAAGGGGTAAACAAATTCAATTTATGATCGAATAGGTTGTACACTCCCTTAAAGCTTTTTCCCATCCCAATCGGCCAGGAAAGCGGATGGCACTGAATATTCAGCTTTTGCTCCACCTCCTCTATCAACTCATAAGGATCTCTTCCTTCACGATCGAGCTTATTGATAAAACAAATCACAGGAGTATTTCTCATACGGCAGACCTCCATCAACTTCTCTGTCTGCATTTCCACCCCTTTCACACAGTCAATCACCATAATTACTGAGTCGACTGCCGTTAAAGTTCGGTAGGTATCTTCTGCGAAATCCTGGTGACCCGGAGTATCAAGCAAATTAATTTTGATGTCTTTGTACTCAAAACCCATGACGGAAGTAGCTACAGAGATCCCTCTTTGCTTTTCGATCGCCATCCAGTCAGATTTGGTAGCAGTATCGATTTTATTGGATTTTACAGCGCCGGCAGTTTGGATCGCTCCACCAAAAAGCAACAGTTTTTCTGTCAAAGTGGTCTTTCCCGCATCCGGGTGAGCAATAATGGCAAAGGTTCTGCGCTTCTTTATTTCGTCAGTCAAACTCATGGGAGATATCAAATTAGGGGGCAAAGGTAGGTAAAAACCACTAAAAATTAGACAGAAGTTCGAAAGTAGAATTCACGGAAGTAAGATTTACGAAATACGATATGCTAGATTATTAATAGCAGTAACATCGTTCTACAATAGTGAGATTTATGAAAAATGAAGCTTTTATCGGGAGTTATGCTTTTTTCAAAATTCATCATTAAAAAGTTACTTATCCAAAATACCCAAAGTTTCCATAGGGCTTGTAAATCGCACTTCGTAATTCGTCAATACTCAAGAATTCCTTCAGTGATAAATTGGGATGCTCCTTCAGCACTACAATGAAGCACGATCCTAAAGGTAGTTCCAACCCCCACCTCTGAGTGTTTAACAAAAATCTTACCCCCATGGTAACCTTCAATAATTCTTTTGGCCAAGGTCAAACCTAAGCCCCACCCTCTTTGTCGTGTAGAAAAGCCTGGGTTGAAAACCTTTTTGTACATTTTTTTATCCATGCCTTTTCCGGTATCGGTGATATCAATAATCACAAACTTCTCCGAATCCTGAATCACATCAATGGTGATGGAGCCTTTTCCTTTCATGGCATCTACTGCATTTTTACAGATATTTTCCACCACCCATTCAAATAGGGGCTTATTCATCATCGCTTCTAAATCTCTGGTATCGGAATTGATGATCAGATCAACTTTTGTGGAAATCCTTGGCCTTAAATAATTAACCGTTTCCTCTAGACTATAGTACAAGTTGCCTGGTTGAATCACAGGTTTACTACCAATACTACTAAACCGCTCAGTCACCATCCTCAACTTCACCACATCTTTATCCATTTCTGTAATGATTTCCTTATTCTCCTCCCAGACTGGTGAGTTCCGCAAATAATCGATCCAAGCCATTAAAGATGCGATTGGAGTCCCCAACTGATGGGCTGTTTCTTTGGTCAAGCCAGCCCATACCCGGTTTTGTTCAGAAATTTTACTTTGGTTGAATAGGGTATAGGCCAGCACCCCAAAAAGTAAAATGACTGCTAACTGTACATAGGGGTAATATTTTAGATTAGTCAGGAGCTCCGAGTTTCTATAATAGACGAGAATGTCCGCTTCCTGAAGCAGAATAGGTTCGTATTCCGCTTGCATTTCCACCAATTCCAATTCCAGGGTTTTGACAGAATCAGCACTTGTCGCTTTGGCTTTAAAAGGAATATTTCTAAACTCAATCGGTTCGCCTGCCGCATCTACCATAATGATGGGAATGGAATAATTTTGCTGAATAATTTCCTGATTGATAAAGGTCAGGTTCTCCACATTGGTTGCTGCGTATTCAAGAGCAGAAGACAGTAATTCTATTTGTCTTCTTTCTCGTTCTCTCAACTCCGCTACCAGCACATTGGTATAAAAAATAGAACCTCCACCAATGATGATAGAAACAGCAATTACCAGCCATTTGACTTGTTTCCTGTTTTTATAGAGGTCTAGTGTGGTAAGATCTTGAAAACGATTTTTCATGAATGCAAATAAGTACTTAAAGGTACAAACTGAAGAATCCGATAGATCGTATAACTTCCCTATAGAAATTATCAGTTGGCTTTTCCTTTAGCCCGATCGTAAATTTATACTTTAATAAATCAGAGAAAAACAAAGTAATAAATATGAAAACGAACGAGATCGGATTAGAGGTAAAAGAAAGTCAAATCCTGGTAGAAAAGCTAAATGAATTATTAGCAAACTATCAGGTCTATTATCAAAATCTAAGAAATTTCCACTGGAATGTTTCTGGACCAAACTTCTTCGAACTTCATGCGAAATTCGAAGAACTATATAACGAGGCTAATACAAGTATTGATGAAGTAGCTGAAAGAATTCTTACCCTTGGAGCGAGACCTTTGTCTTCTTTTGAGGAATATATTGAGACTTCAAAAATCAAAGAAGCAAAAGAGGTAAAGGATCCTACCGTGATGGTAGAAACTGTCAAAGGCAATCTTCAAACCTTGCTCCAAGTTGAAAGAGAGACCCTAGAAGCTTCAACTAGCTCCAACGATGAGGGAACTTCTTCTTTGATGAGTGATTACATTACTTCCAAAGAAAAGGTAATCTGGATGCTTTCAGCTTACTTAAAATAAAAAACGAAAACACCGGGTAATTGCCCGGTGTTTTCGTTTGGTTCTTTTATTGGCTTGTTCTAATCCATTTCCAGAGCAATTTATAAGAAGGCTTTGTACCATGCATCAAAATTCCAATTCTATATATTTTTCCTGCCATCCAGGTTGTAAATAAAAACCCTCCTATCAGCAGTCCCATGGAGAGCGCTAAATCTGTCCAAGGCACCCCATAACTCACTCTTCCCATCATGGCGATTGGGGAGGTTAAAGGTATCACAGACAACCAAAAGGAAGCTGAACTATCTGGATCATTCAAGACAAACACAAATAATCCCATATAAGCAGCAATCAATGGAATGGTCACCGGAAACATAAATTGCTGAGCTTCTGAGGGTGCCTCCACGGCAGAACCAATGGCGGCAAACAACGCACCATATAATAGGTATCCACCCAGAAAATAAAACAGAAAACTCAATACCAATCCTAAAAAGTCAATCCCTGAAAGCACTTGCATAATCTCAGCCACGTCGCTACTGGGAGCCATTGTGGATGCGAGTTCTGGGTTAGCCATCTCCAAAGCTGCTTGCTGAGGCATTTGCATTCCCAAATACCCCATGACTATCGTAGATAGGGTTCCGATTAATACTACCCAAATTAAAAATTGAGTCAAACCTACTGCACCGATCCCAACGATTTTACCAAGCATGAGTTGAAATGGTTTTAAGGAAGAAACCAAAATTTCTACGATTCGACTGGACTTTTCTTCTATCACTCCCTGCATGATTTGATTACCATACACAAAAATGAAAATATAAATAAGGATACCTGTTAGAAAGCCAAGTGCGTAATTGACGGTCGCATCATTGACGGTTTCTTCACCTTGCTCGTTTAGTGTAATAGATCGTATTCTTACTTTGGTTCGTACTTCATTAATCACCTTAGGATCAATACCACTTTCAAACAGTCTTTGTTCCTCTATTTTCTTTCTCAGGTTATTTTCTAAATAGGAAATCAAACTCATACTAGGATTGTCTTCTCCGTAAAAGACAATCCCTTCCGGATCTTTCAAATCAAACTTGGGGATATATAAAAAACCATATCGATCACCCTCCTGAACCATTTGTTTAGCTTCTTCCCTGCCAATGTCTGAAAATGAAAATGCATATTGTTCAGAACTTTCCAGGAAAAACATCTTATTCTCATCCACCACCTCGATAATTCTCAATGATTGAGAATCCTCTTCCCCAAAGAAATCCAGACAAATATTCCCATAATTGCCGGAAAGATTAAGGGGTAATCAAAGTGGCAAGCAAAAATGATTTTTCTTGACTCTTGCTAAATATTCACGTTGGATGACCAACCAGATTTTATCCATTTTGAGTTGCCTTTACTTGATGAATAAAAATCTCCTCCATACTTGGAACGACTTCTTGAAATTGTCTTACTTCTCCATATTGCATCAGCTCACTCAATAGTTCATTCGGAGTTTTCCCACTAAGGGGAAGGGTGAAGTTATAAATCCCATCTTCTTCCTTGATAATCCATTCATGCGGAAGTAGGTCTTTCAAATCAGCTAAGGAAATACTATATACTTCAGGTCTAAAACTTTTTTTGACTTCGCGTATGGTTCCATCTAAAATCTTTCTGGAACGATTGATCATGGCCACTTGATCACAAAGCAATTCTACGGATTCCATTCGATGAGTACTTAAAATAACCGTAGTACCTTTTTCCTTAAGTTCCAAAATTTCATTTTTAATCAATTCTGCATTCACAGGATCGAAGCCGGAAAATGGTTCATCTAAGATCAACAAAGGGGGTTCATGTATAATGGTAGAAATGAATTGGACTTTTTGGGCCATGCCTTTTGAAAGGTCTTCAATTTTTTTCTCTCGCCAACTACTAATATCCAGCTTCTCTAACCAATAATTTATTCTGTCTTTGGCTTGGGAATGACTCAGTGCCTTCAATCTGGCAAAATACATCAGCTGGTCCCAAACCTTCATTTTTTTATAAAGCCCCCTTTCCTCTGGCAAATAACCAATTTTGGCAACATGAGAAGGATTTAATAACTCTCCACCGATCCAAATATCGCCGGAATCTCCTTCAATGATTTGGTTGATGATTCTAATCAAGGTGGTTTTCCCAGCTCCATTCGGTCCCAAAAGGCCAAAAATCACGCCTTTGGAAACAGTTAGGTCTATATCCCTAAGGGCAACATTGGTACCGTAAGATTTATTGAGGTTCTTTATTTGAAGCATATAGCCAAAAATACTTTTCTATTCTATCGTTAAAGACCCAACTGCAACATCGAGAATAAGTTCAAGCAATCTTGGATCTGACTCCTTAAAGCCTTTGGTAATATAGGTGTGTTTATCGATAGATTTAAGATATTTTGGAAGAGTGGTTCTGCACATCGCGGTTGTTTTCATCCGGATTTTGATCGGATAAGAATCGTCAGGTAAATTTAATCTTAGAGAACCTGCTCCAACAGCAGCAATTACCTGACACTTATTGGGCATTGCATCGGAAAAGTTTAAATCGAGTGAACCATAATTCACTTCAAAAATCATCTTGGAGGCATTCGAAAAATTTACATCATCCAATTCAATAGTACCCATATTCAAAGTAACCAATAGGGTATCCATTTGAACCTGGTTAGGATCCTTTGAACCATAATGAATCAAAACATCTGCACTGGCACTATGCACTTTCAGTTTACTTACTGGGAGCTGCGCTAAGTCAATTTCAGTTTTGCCCATGCCGAGGTTAAATTCCAGATTGTACAGAAAGTTGGACGCCAACCCTAAATCCCATGTATGATCAAAATCTGAACTATTTCCAGAAAATAATTTGGAAGTAATACTTTTTCCGAGGTTATCCGCCTCCACATTTTTATGGACTAAAGAAGATTCAAGAATATTATTCTTGATTTCGTAAGAAAACACTGGAAGGATATTCGTCTGTTCAAGATGACCATGGATATATAGAGGCTCCATGGACCTTACCCTCTTCACAAGTGTTGTACTTTTATAAGAGGAAAAGTTTAAATGGACCATATCATAGCCCTTTTTCTCACTAATCTTGAATTCTTTAACTAGCTGTGCCCAACTCACACCTACACTTCCAATGATTCCCAGAAACAGCAGACACAATTTTCTAAGCATACCGATAGGTTACGAGGCGACTTTAAAAGGTTCTTTAAAAATATAAAAAAAGCCAGAATTGCTTCTGGCTAATTGAATTTTTAGAAAAACTCTTTCATTTTATCGAAAAAGTTTTGTCTGATTTCCCTGGGTCAGGCCTGAAATTTTCCGAATACCTAAGGTTTTCCAAAGATTGTTTTTCCTCTTTGGATAACTGGGTCGGAGTCCAAACATTCACCATGATCAATTGATCCCCTTTACTATACCCATTGATATCTTTGATTCCTTTCCCTTTCAAACGAAGCATTTTTCCGCTCTGAGTTCCAGGTTCTATTTTGATCTTTACTTTACCGTCTATGGTAGGAACTTCTAAAGAAGCGCCCAATGCCGCATCGATAAAGGAAACATATAAGTCGAAAATAACATTATTACCATCTCTTTGAAGAACTTGATCTTCAATCTCCTCAATAACAATCAATAAGTCTCCAGCGATTCCTCCTGGTGTTTCATTTCCTTTGCCAGACATGCTAAGCTGCATCCCTTCTGCAACACCACCTGGTATGTTGATAGAAATCACTTCTTCTTTGACAATCAAACCTCTTGCATCAGCATCAGCAGGCTTCTTATCAACGATCTGCCCACTTCCACCGCAGACATTACAATTGCTTGCCGAAACCATCTGGCCCAGCATGGTATTGACTACTTTTTTGATTTGTCCTGTACCTTGACAGGTAGAACAATTTTTAAAAGTAACGCCAGGCGCTACGACATGTCTTTTAACTTTAATTTTTTTCTCGACACCATTTGCTACCTCGGCAAGATTCAATTTTAATTTAACACGAAGATTTGTGCCCTTTTTGGTTCTGCGACCTCCGCCGCCTCCTGCTCCACCAAAGAAGGATCCGAAACCTCCACCTCCAAAAATATCGCCGAATTGAGAGAATATATCATCCATATTCATACCTCCGCCATAGCCGCCATTACCAGAAACGCCTTGATGACCGAATTGGTCATAGCGCTGACGTTTATCCTGATTGCTTAAGACTTCATAAGCTTCAGCAGCCTCTTTAAACTTTTCTTCCGCTTCTGGATTGTCCGGGTTTTTATCCGGGTGATATTTAATTGCAAGTTTTCGATATGCCTTTTTAATCTCATCAGAAGATGCAGACTTAGACACTCCTAATACCTCGTAATAATCTCTTTTTGCCATATTTTCTTTATGCTCCGGTTACCACTTTGGCAAATCGTACGACTTTATCACCAAGTGTATATCCTTTTTCAACTACATCAATTACTTTACCTCTTAAATCTTCGGTAGGTGCTGGTATCTGGGTTATTGCTTCTTGGGTATCTGCATCAAAAGGCTTACCAACCAAATCTTCCATTGGCTTCAATCCTTTGCTTTCCAAAATTCTCATCAATTTTTGATAGATCAAGAAGTTACCTTCGTTTTCCTTAGAAATCTCTTCTTGATTACCTGAAACTTTCAAAGATCTTTCAAAATCATCCACTACAGGAATCAAATCCCTTAGCACCTCCTCAGATGCGGTAGTAATTAATTCCAATCTCTCTTTTGAAGTTCTTTTTCTAAAGTTCTCAAAATCAGAATATAACCTTAAATATTTATCTTTCAATTCAGCAACTTCTGCAGTTAATTTCTCTTCAACGGAAACGACCTCTTCTTTACCCAAATTCTCTGAACTTCCTTGCTCCTCAGGAGATTCTTTCACTAATTGCTCCTCTGCCTGGTCCATTTCTTTATCTTCGTGTTCTTTATTTTTCATTTTAAAATTCGCAATAGTTGATACCTGCCATTTAACAATATTATTGCCATCCTATTCAAACTGACAATCTGACATTTTAATCCTTATGGATGGCCTGCCAAATCATGTCTTTTAGCTTATCTAAGTTGTATTGACTGACAGAAGAAATAAAAACAGAGGGAATTCCTTCTGGCAAATCTTCCTCCATTTCTTTCATTAACTCCTCATCTAGCATATCTACTTTGGAAACTGCCAGCAACCTCTGTTTGTCCAATAGCTCAGGATTGTACTTTTCCAGTTCATTCAATAAAATGGAATACTGTTCTTTAATGCTTGGAGCATCTGCAGGAACCATAAAGAGTAAAATGGAATTTCGCTCAATATGTCTCAAAAACCGGATACCAAGCCCTCTTCCTTCAGCAGCTCCTTCAATGATCCCAGGAATATCAGCCATCACAAATGATTTATCATCCCTATACCCTACTACTCCTAAATTCGGAACAAGTGTAGTAAAAGGATAATCCCCAATTTCTGGCTTCGCTGCAGAAATAGATGAAAGTAACGTGCTTTTTCCAGCATTAGGAAATCCTACCAAACCAACATCGGCAAGCAGTTTAAGTTCCAAAATTATCCACTCCTCAATCCCTTCTTCACCTGGCTGGGCATAATGAGGTGCTTGATTGGTAGAGCTTTTAAAGTGATCATTACCTAACCCTCCTCTTCCTCCTCTCGTCAAAATCACTTCTTGACCATCCTCGGTAATTTCGAATCTTTTTTCCCCTGTTTCAGCATCTTTGGCGACTGTACCCAAAGGAACATCGAGAATCATATCTTTTCCATCAGCTCCTGACCTTCTACCTCCTTCGCCTGCTTTACCTGACTCGGCAATCACATGTTTTTTATATTTCAAGTGAAGCAAAGTCCAATGCTGGGAATTCCCCTAAGGATAATATGTCCACCTCTTCCTCCATCGCCTCCGTCAGGACCACCTTTTGGCACATGCTTCTCCCTACGGAAATGAAGTGAACCTGCCCCTCCAGCACCTGATCGGGAACAAAACTTTACGTAGTCTATGAAATTTGAATCTGCCATTGTTTAAAATAAAAAGGCTAAGCATTGAAGCTTAGCCAAATGTGGATTGCAAAATTAGGAAAATTAAGCCAATCAGTAGCTATCTATCACGGAAGTGATTTGATTGAAGATTTCGCTGATCTCTCCTACTCCATTGATTTTCTGAAACTTTCCTTGCTTCTCATAATAAGATGCTACTGGAAGAGTTTCATTCATATATACTTGAATCCTCGTCGTAATCTTTTCGTCATCTTGATCATCTGCTCGATTAGATGTCTTTCCTCTTTCTTTAATTCGCTCTCTAAGAATATCCTGAGGAACATCTAAAGCGATCATTCCTGAGATTTCCAACTCATGCTTGGCCAGCATTTTATCCAAAGCCTCAGCTTGAGCGGTAGTTCTAGGAAATCCATCAAAAATAAAACCCTGGGAATCTTTAGTCTCACTGATTTTCTCTTCTACCATCTTAATAACCACCTCATCTGGAACCAAATGTCCCTCATTCATATATTTCTTTGCAAGAAGACCAAGCTCTGTTCCCTCACCTAAGTGTTTTCGGAACAAGTCTCCCGTTGAAAGATGGGTCAGTCCATATTTTTGGATTAATTTTTCACTTTGAGTGCCTTTGCCCGCACCTGGAGGGCCAAATAAAACGATATTATACATTCCTGATCTTATTAATTAAGGAGTATCAAGTTGATAGATTTCCTTTAAATTTCTACCTAAACCATCATAATCAAGGCCATAGCCGACGACAAATTTATTGGGAATTTCAAAACAGACATAATCAATCGGATAATTAAACCGAAAAGCTTCTGGTTTAAACAGCAAAGTCACCAAGGAAACACTTGCTGGATTTAAGGCATAAATCTGCTTTAACATGTGATCCATGCTGATTCCAGTGTCAATTATATCCTCGACGATAATGACATTTTTATTTTCTAAATTTTCTTGAATACCTAAAAGACCGGTTACTTTTTCTGAACTTTTAGTCCCTTGATAGGAACTTATTTTAACAAATGTGCAGGGAACTGGGAGTTCTATACTTCGACAGAGATCTGCCATAAACATAAAAGACCCATTCAGTACTCCCAACAAAACCACGTCTTTTCCTGAAAAATCCTGTGTGATCTGAGCCCCAACTTGGGTAATCTTTTGCTTTAATTGCTTCTCATTAATAAAAGGAACAAATGCTTTGTCTTTTATTTTTATAGTCATGAATCTTGATTTAAAGTTTCTCCATTAAAATTTTATATAGTTCTATCATCGAATTCAAGTCCGACAGTGATACTTTTTCGTTGGGTGAATGAACTTGATCTTCTGGGGCGCCAATAAAACACCAATCTATTGCGTAGGGAGAGTGTTGTATTTCTCTTCCATCACTTCCCCCATAATTCTCCACCTCTAGTTGAAATGGCACCTGACTTTCTTTCGCGATTGAAATAATTTTTTCTAAAAATTTCCTTCTAGGAATAAATTTATCGCGAATGGAAATAGCTACTCCTTCATGATGCTTTACACCTTCTGTCACCCAGGTGATATCTGATATCAAAGCTTGTTTAATAGGAGAGTTATCCTGAATAAATTTCAATAAAAAGGGCATACTTCCTCCCCCATGTTCTTCATAAGTAGAAAACACAACCCAACCATTTTCAAGTGTTTCGCACAACTTGAGTGCATTATAGACACCCAACCTATTATCTAAATATGCTGCTTCAATAAATTCAGAATCGATTCGAATATTCTGTTCAAATGAAAGGCGAGTACCAGGCTCAATTCCCCTAGGAAAATCATGGAATAGCCCCTCTTCATCTCCTTGAAGTCTGCATCTAATGGCTCCCAAACTATCCTCACCTACTAACCATGTCCCAGGAATTATTTCAGGACCCCCAACCGGAATCAATTGATTATCGTACCTTGACATAAAACCAATAGTATCGATATGGGCAAAAACAGCAGTCCTTGGATTGCCGAATTTCAAGAGTAAACAGTCATGAAAATCTTCGCCGAAAAATATTTTTGGCGAAACATTCCATATTTTCTTTTGTTTTTCGACATATTTGTATAAGAATTGAGATGTTGCGGACTCATCTCCAGAAACACCTTTCAATTCTAATAATTCATTTAATATTTTCATTTTGGCATTAAATATGTGCTGTAATTGTCAATAGACTGTAAAAATGTTAGGAATTATTTGATCAGTGGAATTGTGAATTAAATAATTCATCTAGATTTGCAGTAAGTTAAAAGTTTATAAATTTGTAATCACATCAATCAAACACTTAAAATTTGAACAAAAATTTTTTGTTATGAAAAAACTAATACTCTCAACACTTATGGCTGGAGCTTTGGCATTCAGCGCCAATGCTCAGAAGGAATTCGACAAATGGTCATTGGAAGTTAATGGCGGCTTTAATAAGCCTATGGCGCCTCTTTCTCCAGGGTTTCTTTCCCCAACCCTAAATCTTGGTCATGTTGATTTCGGAGCTCGTTACATGTTTAATGAGAAATTCGGTCTTAAGCTTGATTATGGTTTTGGTTCTATGAAAGAGGTTAAAGATGAATCTCCATCTTTCAACACTAAATATTACAGATTGGACCTTCAAGGAGTAGTGAACCTTGGTAGAGTAATGAACTTTGAATCATTCACTAGATCTTTTGGATTATTATTTCACGGTGGAGCGGGTATTGGTAACGTCAACCCTGATGAAAATACTTATAGTGATTTCACTGATGATGTTTACAATTTCATCTTCGGTGTTACTCCTCAGTTTAAGTTAGGTAATGGTGTAGCATTAGTTGCTGATATCAGTACAATCCTTAATGGTCGTCAGACTGTTACTTGGGATGGTGATGGTGCTTTAAGACCAGCAATTGATAATGGTTTTTATGGAACTAACGGAACGTGGTGGACTGGTACTTTAGGTCTTCAGTTCTACTTGGGCTCTGCTGAGCAACATGCGGACTGGTATATCGCTGCTGATAAATATGCTACTAAAGAAGAATTGGCATCTCAAATCAACGGAATCAAAGATATGTTGAAGGATTCTGACGGTGATGGTATCCCTGATTACTTAGATAAAGAACCAAATACTCCAGCTGGAGCAAGAGTTGATTCTCATGGTACTACCATGGATTCTGACGGTGATGGTACTCCTGATCACATGGATAAGTGTCCATTCCTTCCAGGTCCAGCATCTACCAACGGATGCCCTGTTGAAGAAGTAGTTGAAGAAGTTGATTACTTGCAGAAAGCTATCAATGATGGGTATGTAAATGTTTACTATGCATTTGATAGCGCTAAACCACTTGGATATTCTACTAGCTCTGCTAATTATGTAGCTAACTTTATGAAAAAGAATCCAGGTGTAAGTGTTGAAATCAAAGGATATGCTGATGAATTAGGCCCTGAAGATTACAACATGAAGCTTTCTGAAAGAAGAGCTAAAGCTGTTTACGACTTACTAATCGCTTCTGGAATCGATGCTTCAAGACTTTCTTACAAAGGCTATGGAGAAGATACTAGCGTTGACAAGTCTTCTGCTGACGCAAGACAAATGGCAAGAAGAGCAAGCTTCGAAGTGAAGTAAGCTTCATTCAAATAAAATTTAAAAGCCCGGATGATCCGGGCTTTTTTTTGCCAAAAATATTTATCAAGAATGGTATGATTTTTTCTACTTTTGTCGCACACCCTAAAAATTACACCTTCATGAAAAAATATCTATTGGCTTTCATCCTGTTTAGCCTTGGATTTTCTGCGTTTTCGCAATCAGAATTTAACAAATGGTCTTTTGAAACAAACTTTGGTTTCAACAAGCCTATGTCTCCGCTTACGCCTGGATTCTACAGTCCAACTTTAAATATTGGCCATATTGATTTTGGAGCCCGGTATATGATAAATGAAAAATTTGGCTTTAAAGGCGATATAGGCTTTGGCTCATTTAATGAGGTGAAAAATGAAAGTCCTGAATTCAAAACCAATTATTTGAGAGCCGATGTACAAGGCGTGGTGAATTGGGGAAGGATTTTGAATTTTGAAGCCTTTTCTAGAAGGATTGGCTTATTGGGGCACTTAGGAGCTGGATTTGGGAGAATGAGTTTTACCGAGACGGTTTTAAACCAGGTTCCTGAATATCAATACAATATCATTGCTGGAATTAAACCCCTATTTAAACTAAGTAATCGAATTGCACTTACAGGCGATGTATCGGTTATCTATAATGGTAGACAGACCTACACCTTTGATGGAAATGCTTATAATTCCAAAGTTCAGCCTGATGATTTAACTCAAAATCCATTTGTTCATGCACCTGGAACTTGGTGGACTGGTACATTGGGGATTAATGTTTATTTGGGTTCTGCAGAGGAGCACGCAGATTGGTTTATTGCGGCAGATAAATATGCTACAAAAGAGGAACTTGCCACTCAAATCAATGGAATCAAAGACATGTTAAAAGATTCTGATGGAGACGGAATTCCTGATTACTTGGATAAAGAATCTAATACACCCGCCGAAGCACGAGTTGATTTTCACGGAGTAACTTTGGATTCTGATGGAGACGGTACTCCTGACCATCTAGACAAATGTCCTTTTTTACCTGGTCCTGCTTCAACAAATGGATGCCCGGTGGAAGAGGTAGTTGATCAAGTGGATTACCTTCAGAAAGCCGTCAATGATGGATATGTAAACGTTTATTTTGCTTTTGATAGCTCGACGCCTCTTGCCTATTCTATTTCCGCAGCGAATTATGTAGCAAATTTCTTAAAGAAAAACCCAGGGGTTTCTCTTGAGGTGAAAGGATATGCAGATGAATTAGGTCCTGAGAATTATAATATCAAACTTTCTGAAAAAGAGCAAAAAGCGTCTATAACATTCTTATTTCAGCTGGAATTGATGCAAGCCGACTATCCTACAAGGGATATGGAGAAGATACTAGTGTAGACAAATCTTCCGCTGATGCAAGGCAAATGGCCAGAAGAGTAAGATTTGAAATAAAGTAAGTCTTCAAACTTGATAAAGCCCGGTTTCAAAAGAGCCGGGTTTTATTTTATCTTCGTAACATGTTTATACTTTCTAAAACGCCTTCAGTTGCAAATCATTTCATCAATGAGCTTCGTGATATCGAAATTCAAAAGGATAGAATGCGATTTAGAAAAACTGGAACGCTTAGGAGAAATACTTGCCTATGAAATCTCCAAAGAATTAGAATTCAATGAAATTGAAGTAAAAACCCCTTTGGATGTCGCTCCATCTAAAAAAATCATCTCTGAGTTGGTTATCATTACGATATTAAGAGCCTCACTTCCTTTTTACCAAGGTTTTTTAAATTACTTTGATCAGGCAGAAAGTGGGTTTATCGGAGCATTTCGTGAGGAGGAACAGGAAAATGGAGAAATAAAAATCAATCTCGGATATCAAGCAAGTCCCTCTTTAGAAGGTAAGGAAATAATCATAGCAGACCCTATGCTCGCCACTGGAAAGTCATTTATTAAAACAATCAATGCATTATTGGTTCATGGGAAACCAAAAAAATACACATTGCAGCTGCCTTCGCAGCCCCAGAGGGAATCGAGCACATTCAAAATAACCTAAAAGAAGTCCCATACTCCTTTTGGCTGGGAGTTCTTGACCAAAAACTAAACCATTTATCTTATATCGTTCCTGGTTTAGGTGATGCTGGGGATTTAGCATTTGGACCGAAACTTTAAATTCTATGATGGATTACATTCTTTTGGGTCTTGGCCTGGTTATTTTATTATATGGTGGTAAAATTCTAGTAGATGGAGCTGCGGCCATTGCTGTTAAGCTTGGTATGAGTGCCGGGTTGATCGGTCTTACCATTGTTGCTTTTGGGACCTCTGCCCCAGAACTTTTGGTCAGTGTCAATGCAGCTTTGAAAGGGAATGGCGACATCTCTATAGGAAATGTAGTTGGCTCCAATATCGCGAACATCGGCATGGTACTAGGTCTCAGTGGGTTATTTTACCCAATATTAATTCGTAAAAGCACCCTAAGATTTGATTACCTCATTACTGTCTTAGTCACTTTACTTTTCTATGCCTTAAGCTATAATGGTGAAATAGGCTTATGGGAAGGAATCGTCATGTTTTCTTTATTTATAGGATTCAATATCTATTTATTTAGAAATAGTGGCCAAGGAGGCTTGACGGACAGTACAGAAGGGGAAGAGGAAATTGAACAGGTAAAAGGTTATAGCTGGTTTTTAGCCATCACTTTATTTTTAGGGGGCATCGTCGGTTTGTATTTTGGGTCAGAATTATTGGTAAACAATGCAGTAAAAATCTCTCGGGAATTTGGCATATCCGAAAGAGTAATCAGCGTAACAATTATTGCTATTGGCACAAGCTTACCTGAATTGATTACCTCCATTATGGCCGCCTTATCCAAGAAAACAGATATGGCAATTGGAAATATCCTAGGAAGTAATATCATGAATATTCTTTCCATTTTAGGCATTACCGCCATCATTAAACCCATTGCAATTTCGGATGATTTTTTAAGTTCCGATTATCTTTGGATGATAGGTTTTACCTTGATCCTTTTCCCTTTAATCAGAACTAAAATGAAAATTTCCTTTATCGAAGGAGCTATTCTATTCCTAGGTTATGGTACTTATATGTATTTCTTGTTAAGAGTAATATGAGTGACTCTTTGATCACCTTTCTGGGAATCTACTTTTTAAGTCTTTTCAAGTTCATCGCTGGTCCTGTGCTCGGATCGGCAGCTGGATATGGAGTTATAGAATCCATTTTTGTAACCGTGGCAGGAATGATGACAAGTGTGTTTCTTTTCACTTTGGTTGGAAATAAGTTCAAAAAATATTTAAAACTCCGCTTTAACAAAAAGAAACCCATTTTCTCCAAAAAAACAGAACACTTGTAAAGGTCTGGAAAAAATATGGAGAGATAGGAATTGCTATCATAACCCCCTTAGTCTTGACCCCGATTGGAGGCACCTTAATCATGGTTTCGTTTGGGGCAAAAAAAGGCATATTTATCTAAATATGCTTTTAAGTAGTCTCTTTTGGGCAACTGTTTTTTGTTTAAGTATTGATCAATTATTGAACATACCTTTCTTTCATAAATTACTCGAGTAATTCATCATCAGGCAAGATCTCAATGTCTTGAATCAAAACCCTTTTGGATATTTCTTGCCCCGTTAGGGTGGCCGCTAAACCTCCTAGAGCTGTTTCTTTATACCTACTTTCCATAGAGGCACCTATTTCTCCCATAGCATCAATACATTCATCTACGGGTATTACAGAACTCACATCTGCGATGGCAATCTGGGTAGAACTGAAGGCAATTGAAGCGGCGCTTGCATTTCTCACTACACAGGGAACTTCCACTAAGCCAGCAACAGGGTCACAAACTAGTCCCAGCATACATTGAATCGTGATGGCTACAGCGTTAAAAACCTGATCAGTAGTTCCTCCTAGACAATAAACCATGGCTCCCGCTGCCATTGCAGCTGCAGATCCAGTTTCGGCTTGACATCCACCAACAGCTCCAGCTAAGCTTGCCTTTTCCTCAATGATTAAACCGATTCCTGCGCTTACGAGTAAACCCTCTACTAATTGCTCGTCTTCTAAACCATGGATCTCTTGTAATGTCACCAAAGTACCAGGTAAAATCCCTGAAGCTCCCGCGGTAGGTGCAGCAACCACCCTACCCATACAGGAATTTACTTCCTTGGCAGCCAAAGCCCGAGAAATCAATTTTTGAAATTCGGGGAAAAGACTTTCAAAGGGTGATTAAATACTTTCTTTGCACCATTGTTAATCATGCCAGACCTTGAAGTCATCTCCTCTTCCAAACCAGTCCTTACAGCATCTTTCATTACCTGATAAGCCTTCAGAATTCCCGATTTGATTTGCTGGGATTCGGCATTTTTCTGCTCTACTTCGTATTCAATCACTGAATCGTGTAGAGAAACATTTTTTTCTTCACAGTAGGATTTCCAACCCTTGAATGATTCAAAAAGGTAACACATACTAATGTTGTTAAATTTCTAAAATAGTTTTTGCCTGCTTAGAAATTGAAATTTATGGTCTGTTTTATGCCAGGATCTAAACTCAAAGCTACAGGGCAGGTTCGAGCAGCATTTTTCAACTTTTCGATCATCACTGGGTCAGAAACCGGATTTTCCCAATGAAAATCAATTATTATTTCCTGAATTTTTCTTGGAGAGGCACTCATAATTTTTGTCACCTCCCATGTTAATCCATCCAATTCCACATTTTCCCGGTTTGCTACAATACCCATAATCGTCACCATACAACTCCCTAAAGCACTAGATACCAAGTCGGTAGGAGAAAACTTCTCCCTTTCCCATTATTATCAACGGGAGCGTCCGTCATTAAGGTTGTCCCAGATTGAAGATGCTCTGAATTAGTTCTCAAATTTCCTAAATACGAACTTTTTATAGTTGGCATAAACTCTTACTTTTAAAATCAGTTTAAATAATTGTAACCACAAAATAGGGCAATATTTTCGACCTTTTCGAATGACCAAGCTGAAATTACTTCTTCCGCTCCTTTTCATTTTTGTTGCGATAGACACTTTCGCTCAAAGAGATGATATTGGTAATTATGAATATGACAAAGAATACCTCTTTGGAGTAAACAAGAACACCAATGGTGGGCTTATTGGAGGGTTTGTATTCAAAGTTGGAACAAGAATTACCGACGAACAATTCAGCTTCTGGTCGATTGAATTATCAAATGTAAAAAATCCAAAAGAAGTCCGTTACAACACGGTTTTGGGAAATAGTTACATTTTTGGAAAATCAAACTACCTCTATGCTATTCGTCCACAATATGGTCGAGAAATAGTTTTATTTAAAAAAGCCCCTAATCAGGGGGTACAGGTTTCTGCACTTGCAGCTTTTGGGCCTTCACTTGGCTTAATTGCCCCCTATTATATTGAATATGCTCTAAACAGGGTAGAAACAGTATCCGAACAATATGACCCTGAAGTACATCAAAGTAGATTTAATATTTTGGGAACAGGGAGATTATTTCAAGGGATTGGCCAATCAGAATTAGCAATTGGAGCTAATGTAAAAGCTGCTTTTAACTTCGAATTCGGGGTTTTTAGAAGTAATGTTACCGGATTGGAACTAGGATACATGCTTGAAGGGTTTACCAAGGAAATACCTTTAATTCCAACAGCAGAAAACAGGCAACTCTTCCAATCTGTTTATTTCACCTTTTATTACGGGTTTAGGAAGTAATACAAATTGGGTTTTACGACCTACTGCTGTAACTTTGCAAAAAATCACAATTCCATGATCGAATTACCTGTTATTTCCGAAGAGGCAACTCGCAGAAAAAAACCTGATTGGTTGAGAGTAAAGCTTCCTATTGGGAAAGAATATGCCAAAGTAAGAAAACTTGTAGACGAACATAAACTTCATACAATTTGTGAAAGTGGTAACTGTCCAAACATGGGAGAGTGTTGGGGAGCAGGGACCGCTACGTTTATGATCTTGGGTAATGTTTGTACCAGGTCATGTTCTTTCTGTGCTGTAGCCACAGGTAGACCACCGGAATACGATACAGATGAACCAAGAAGAGTGGCAGAAGCCATTAAATTGATGGGAGTTAAGCATGCAGTAATTACTTCTGTCAATAGAGATGAATTGAAAGATAAAGGAGCTGAGATATGGTACCAAACGGTAGTTCAGACCAAGGAACTTTCCCCTTCCACTACCATAGAGACACTTATTCCAGATGTAAAATCTAATTGGGATGCCTTGTATCGAATGATTGACGGTGGCCAAGAAGTAGTTTCTCACAATATGGAAACAGTGGGCAGTCTTTATAGAAGAGTACGTCCTCAAGCAAAATATGACCGTTCCTTGGAGCAAATCAAACTCACTAAAGAGTATGGGAAAAGGACAAAGACTGGGATTATGCTAGGATTAGGAGAGACGAAAGAAGAAGTATTTAAAGCAATGGATGATTTAGCAGCACATGGTTGCGATATCCTGACATTAGGACAATACCTTCAACCTACAAAAATGCATATTGAAGTGGCTGAATTTATTCATCCGGACATGTTTGATATGTACAGAGAGGAAGGTTTAAAAAGAGGACTGAAATATGTAGAATCAGGACCTTTGGTACGATCATCCTATCATGCAGAAAGACATGTAAACGTTTAAATTTCTTCAAAACGAATTAATTAAGGCACATTTTCAATAATGTGCTTTTTTTTTGCCTATATTTTTAAACTAAAACTTTAAAATTATTTTTATGCAAGTAATTAAAAAAATCGGGATTGGCTCCGCTGCTAGAATTTATGGACTGACTTTAGCTGGGATCGGCGCTATTATTGGAATTCCTTACGGGCTTTTTGTATTGGCTTTTATAGGAACAGAAGCTGCAGGGCTACCTTTTGGAAGTGGTTTTATCATTATTATTATCCTTGGCATCCCTATCTTTTATGGAATAATTGGTTTTCTCTTTGGGGCCCTTTTTGCTTGGATGTATAACCTCGTTGCCAGCAAAGTAGGAGGCCTCGAAATTGAATTGAGTGAACAAAAACCATTAACAGCTGAATAACAAAAAAAGGCTGCCAAGGGCAGCCTTTTCTTTAACTATTAAGTTTTGAACTTATGCTAGTTCGGACTCTTCACTTGCATATTCTTCCACAGGAATACAACTACAAACGAGGTTTCTATCACCATAGGCAGAGTCAATTCTTCTAACGGTAGGCCAAAATTTATTTTCCTTCACATAATCAATTGGGAATACGGCTTTCTCCCTTGTATAAGGAAAGTCCCATTCTCCTACTAATACCATATTGGCTGTATGAGGAGCGTTTTTCAGCACGTTATTTACCCTATCCGCTTTACCCTCTTCGATCTCCTTAATTTCAGCTCTAATAGAAATCAAAGCATTACAGAATCTATCCAACTCTGCTTTGGTCTCTGATTCAGTTGGCTCAATCATCAAGGTTCCTGCTACAGGGAAGGATACAGTTGGTGCGTGGAACCCGTAGTCCATCAATCTCTTAGCAATATCCTCAACTTCTACTCCAACTTCCTTAAATGCTCTACAGTCAACAATCATTTCGTGCGCCGCTCTACCTTTTGTTCCTGTATATAGGATTGGGTAATGACCGCTCAATCTTTCTTTGATATAGTTTGCATTCAAGATTGCCATTTTGGTAGCATTGGTCAAACCATCTCCACCCATCATTGCGATGTAGGCATAAGAAATTGGAAGTATGCTGGCACTTCCATAAGGAGCAGCAGAAATAGATGAAACAGCATCTTTTCCTCCTGTTTTTACCAATGGGTTTCCCGGTAAGAAAGGAACTAAATGACTAGCTACACAGATAGGCCCCATACCAGGTCCTCCTCCTCCATGAGGAATACAGAATGTTTTGTGTAGGTTCAAATGACAAACATCTGCCCCAATGTTTCCTGGACTCGTTAATCCTACCTGAGCATTCATATTGGCTCCATCCATGTATACTTGACCCCCATTATCGTGGATGGTAGCACAAATTTCTCTAATGGCTTCTTCAAATACTCCGTGAGTTGATGGGTAAGTAACCATCAAACAAGCAAGATCATTTGAGTGAGTTTCAGCTTTTGCTTTTAGATCCTCAAGATCTATATTTCCTTTTTCATCACACTTCACTAATACAACTTTCATTCCGGCCATCACAGCAGAGGCAGGATTAGTTCCATGAGCTGAGGTTGGAATTAATGCAATGTTTCTATGTGCCTCACCTCTATTTTGATGATATGCTCTGATCACCATCAACCCTGCAAATTCTCCTTGCGCTCCTGAGTTTGGTTGAAGGGAAGTTCCAGCAAAACCGGTAATTTCAGACAGCCATCTTTCCAAGTTGGCAAATAATTCTTGGTAACCTGCTGTTTGTGCCATTGGAGTGAATGGGTGCATCTGACCAAATTCAGGCCAAGTTACAGGAATCATCTCCGCTGTAGCATTCAGTTTCATGGTACAAGATCCCAAAGAAATCATGGAGTGAACCAAAGACAGATCTTTGTTTTCCAAACGCTTGATATAGCGTAGCATTTCGTGCTCGGAGTGGTAACTATTGAACACTGGATGGGTCAAGTACTCTGATTTTCTAGTCAAACTTTCAGAGAATTCGACTTCAAGGCTATCAGATTTTTCTTTTAACGAAACAGGATCTTTTCCTGCCGCAGAGGCAAATACATTAATTACCTCTTGTGCATCTCTCAATGATTTTGTCTCATCAAAAGCAATATAAACCACATCCTTGGCATATCTGAAGTTCATACCTGCTCCCACTGCAATCGCAGAAAAATGAGCTTGGTCATGAGAGCTTAGTGTTACTTTAATGGTATCAAAAAACTCATTTTCACTCACTTCAAATCCTAGCTCCTTTAATCCATTTGCAGTAAGTTTTGCAAGACCATGAGTCCTCAATGCAATATTCTGAAGCCCTTTTGGACCGTGATAAACTGCATAAAAGCTTGACATCACAGCAAGCAATACCTGTGCAGTACAAATATTGGAAGTTGCCTTTTCTCTTTTAATATGTTGCTCTCTCGTCTGGAGCGCCATTCTATATGCTTTGTTACCAGCTCTATCCAAAGAAACCCCTATGATTCTACCAGGAATCTGTCTTTTGAACTCTTCTTTTGTAGCGAAGAAGGCAGAATGCGGTCCACCATAGCCCATTGGAACGCCAAATCTTTGGGCAGTTCCTACCACCACATCTGCTCCCATTTCTCCCGGAGGGGTTAAAATGGTCAACGCTAATAAATCTGCAGCAAAAGCAGTATGGACTTTATTTTCTTTAGCAGCAGCTACAATTGCGCTATAATCTCTAACTACACCATCAGAATCAGGGTATTGGAATAAAACTCCAAATAATTCTGGATCAGTAACGTCTAATTCTTCAACAGAGCCATAGACGATTTCAATCCCAATTGGCTCAGCTCTTGTCTCAAGAACCGCTTTCGTCTGAGGAAACACATTTTCATCAACAAAGAACTTCGCAGCAGTTTTTTCTCTCTTCCTTTAACCGCAAACAACATCCCCATGGCTTCAGCGGCTGCAGTACCTTCATCCAATAAAGAGGCATTTGCCAATTCCATACCTGTCAATTCCATCACTACGGTCTGGAAATTAATCAGCGCCTCTAATCTACCTTGTGCAATCTCTGCTTGATAGGGCGTATAGGCAGTATACCATCCTGGATTTTCCAGCACATTTCTCAAAATCACATTTGGCACAAAAGTGTCATAGTATCCTAAACCAATGAAGGATTTCAGGACTTTGTTTTTGGAAGCAAGCTTTTTGAATTCAACCAAGAAATCTGTCTCTAACTGAGCAGATGGAAGATTAAGCGGCTTCTCTAACTGGATGGATTTTGGAACAGTCTCGTCGATTAACTCTTCTATTGAGGAAGCTCCGACTTTTTCTAACATCTCGGCGATCTCTGCGTCAGTAGGACCGTTATGCCTGTTTTCGAATTTTACTGCGTTTGAAAGATTGATCTTCATAAAGAACGTAGGGAAGAATGAATATTTGGGTTAAAACATGCCCTTGTTTTTCAAAGTGCAAAGGTACAATTTATTGACAGATAAAGCTTTTTAGATTTTCAATATTTTATCAAGCTTTTAACTCTTATTTACAGACGGTTGTTTGTAGGGTTAAAAAAATATCTAGTTTTGGGCCGGAAAATACTTTAACAAAGGATTTGATGCTGATTTTCAGCTTATTTTTGAAATTTCACGTATCAAAAAAGTTTTACATAAAACCCTAATTATAATCAAGATGAATAAAAGCTTGTTATTGACAGGCGCTTTAGCTCTTGGGCTTTCGCTTCCGTCTTTGGCACAAACACCTGCTCAGGTGAAATATGCCAACACCATCACCGTTGCCGATCTTACCAAAAACTTGACTTACCTCGCTTCTGATGAGATGAAGGGCAGAGACACTGGTTCAGAGGAACAAAAAATGGCAGCAGAATACATTGTTAATTTTTACAAAAATCTAGGATTGACTGGTCCAGTTGATGGCGGTTACCTTCAAAAAGTAGAATTGGTCAGTACTTCCTTTGAAGATGTATCCTTGAAAATCGGTAAAAATAAATTAGTCAATAACGAAGACTTTGTTTTTACTGGCGATGGTGACATGAAGAAATCAGCCAAATCTGAGTTAGTCTTTCTTGGATTAGTGTCTGATGAAAATTTAGCAAAAGTAGACGTTACTGATAAATTAGTAGGTATTTGGGCTGTAGGTGTACGCTCCAATGACTTAGTCAAAAAAGTAATGGATGCTGGTGCAGCAGGAATTGTGATCGTATCCATGGAAGGTCAGGCCAACTTTGATCGTATCGCCAATAGATACAAAACACTAGCAGGAAAAGGAAGAATTGGGTTTCCTAAAGAAGTAGAGCAAAGACCAATATTTATGGTAAGTTCTGACAAAATGGGAGAGTTATTCGATACTTCTGTAGAAGAATTGAAAGAAGCTGCTAAATCCAATCCTGAGTCCATCAAGGCTCAAAAGCCAGCTACCAAATCAAAAAGAAAGTAGAAGATGTGGAGTCTTCCAATATCCTAGCTTTCTTGGAAGGAACTGACAAAAAAGATGAAATCGTTGTAATTTCTTCTCACTACGACCATGTAGGGGTTAGCAGTACAGGAGAAGTCTTCAACGGTGCAGATGATGATGGCTCTGGAACTGTTTCTGTTATGGAAATTGCTGAAGCATTTGCAACTGCTGCAAAAGATGGTATCAAACCAAGAAGATCTATCTTATTCTTGAACGTGACTGGAGAAGAAAAAGGACTTTTGGGTTCTGAATACTATTCCGAAAACCCAGTTCTTCCATTGGAAAACACTATAGTAGATATCAATATCGATATGGTAGGTAGAATTGATTACGAATACCAAGATGCAGAAAACAAAGATTTCGTATATGTAATTGGCTCGGAGATGTTATCTACAGATCTGAAAAAATCTTGGAATACAACAACATCACGTACAGCAATTTGATCTTGGATTACAGATACGATGCTGAAGACGATCCAAACAGATTCTACTACAGATCAGACCACTACAACTTTGCGAAGCACAATATACCTGTTGCTTTTTCTTCAACGGTGTTCATGATGATTATCACCAAGTGACTGACACAGTGGATAAAATCGAATTCCCATTGATGGCCAAAAGAGCGAAACTGATTTTCTATACAGCTTGGGATCTTGCCAATAGAGAAAATAAAATTCGTGTAGACGGCACCAATACAAGAACCGACAGATAAAACATGAAGCCCCGGGATTATTTTCCGGGGCTTTTTCATTACTTCCCTTTATTTCGTTGATTTTTTTGTTTCAACTGATTTCTATTCTTTTTCGCCTTCGAATTTTTGTTGCCCCGTTTCTTCTCCTCTTTTGCTTTTTCAGTAAATGGATTCGCTTTTTTCTTTCCTTCTTTTCATGGAATGCCCCCTTGTAATTTGGATCATCCCGTTGTTTCAAACGATCAAGCTCTCTTGCATAAGCTTGCTTCTCTTCAAACGGCGTGTTGGTGATGTCTACTCCTGAAGGGATTGGTGACTCTTCCACTTTCATTCGAATGATTTCTTCAATCCGTTCAAAATGGTACTCTTCTGCAGGATTTACGAAAGTAATGGCCTTGCCCTCCTGCTCAGCTCTACCCGTCCTTCCAATACGGTGAACATAGTCTTCATAGATCAATGGCACATCGAAATTAATCACATGAGAGACCATACTAATATCTAGACCACGAGAGGCCACGTCTGTTGCCACCAAAATCCGAACCTCTCCACCCTTGAAGTCTTCCATGGAATTAATTCGTGTGTTTTGCCCTTTATTCGCATGAATAACTCGGATTTCTCCAAAATGCCTACGATCCAAGAAATGGAAGACTTCTTCGGCATTCTTTCTTGATCTGGTAAAAATAATTGCCCTGGTCACCGTTTCTTCTTCCAAAAGCTTCGCCAAGAGATTGATCTTTGTCTTGATATTTGGGACATGGTATTTGACCTGACCAATTGTCTCAGCAGTAGTGGCTTGTGGAGTTACTTCTACTCGCTCGGGGAATTCCAAAAACTCATGGGCCAACTTCTCAATTCTACCTCCAAAGGTTGCCGAAAAAAGAAGATTCTGCCTTTTGACAGGAATCACTTCCAAAATAGACCGAATCTGGGGCATAAAACCCATATCCATCATTTTATCTGCCTCATCCAGTACCATGGTTTTAAGATCCTTGGTATAGAGTTCATTCTTCCTATAAATATCCAAGAATCTTCCTGGAGTAGAAATTATGATATCTATCCCAGCTTTGATGGTTTCGATTTGAGTTTTAGGCCCCAAACCTCCATACAAACACACAAGACGGAGGTCAGTATACTTCGCCAGATCCTTTACCACAGACTCAATTTGCATCACCAATTCTCTAGTAGGAGCTAAAATCAGCGCTCTTGGGTGCATTCCCTGTGCATATTTTACTTTCATTAATATAGGAAGCACATAGGCTGCCGTTTTGCCGGTTCCCGTTTGAGCTATCCCCAAAACATCATGTCCAGCCAAGGCAAGGGGAATGGATTTCTCCTGAATGAGGGTTGGATGAGTGTATCCAGCCTCAGCAATTGCGTCTAATAATTGACGATTTAGCTTAAATGCTTCAAAACCTAAGGCCTCATTGCTCATGATTCGCTAATTTTATGGTATAATTTGTAAATGAATCTGATAAATCGATGAAAAGTATATTAATCACAGGCGCAAATATAGTCAATGAAGGCCGGATAAGTCCGGGTGATGTTTTAGTAATGAATGGAAGAATCGCCAAAATTGGGTCAGATTTAAGCTCTGAGGCCGCTGACACACATATTGATGCGAGAGGAAAATATTTACTTCCAGGATTAATTGATGATCAGGTTCACTTTAGGGAGCCCGGACTGACCCATAAAGCGGAAATATATACGGAAGCAAAAGCGGGAGTTGCTGGTGGAACCACTACCTATATGGAAATGCCCAATACCATCCCTCAATCCACCACGATCGAACTTTTGGAAGAAAAATACAAAAGAGCATCAGAAGTTTCCTTGGCGAATTATTCCTTTTTTTCGGAGCCACCAATGATAACCTGGAAGAGATACTAAAAGTTGACCCTTCCAATGTCTGCGGTGTAAAAGTTTTTCAAGGTTCCTCTACAGGCAATATGTTGGTCGACAATCCACATGTACTCGAAAAGATTTTTGAGAAATGTAAAACCTTGATTGCGATTCATAGCGAAAATGACAATATCATTAAGGCTAACCTGGAATCTTTTAAAGAAATTTACGGGGATGATATCCCTGTCAAATTCCATCCAAAAATCAGATCCGAGGAAGCTTGTTACGATGCTTCTAGCAGAGCCGTGGCAATGGCCAAAAAATACGGTACTAAACTCCATATACTTCATATTAGTACTGCCAAGGAACTTGAACTCTTTGATAATTCCATTCCATTAAAAGATAAAAAAATCACTTCTGAAGCATGTATTCATCACATGTGGTTTTCCGAAAAGGATTATGAAGAAAAGGGTAACCTGATCAAGTGGAATCCTGCTGTAAAAACTGCTAAAGACAGGGAGGCAATATTCAATGCTGTTTTAGATGGAACCATTGACGTGATCGCTACTGATCATGCCCCTCATACTTTGGAAGAAAAAGCACAACCATATACCAAAGCACCTTCTGGCGGACCATTAAATCAACACAGTCTAGTTGCCATGTTGGATTTTTACCATCAGGGTAAAATCAGTTTGGAAATGATTGTCCAGAAAATGTGTCACAATCTGGCCATTCTTTTTGAAATCAAGGATAGGGGATATATCCGGGAAGGTTATTTCGCCGATCTAGTATTAGTGGATTTAAATGCCCCTTGGACCGTTGAAAAAAGCAACATTCTTTCCAAATGTGGCTGGTCTCCATTTGAGGGACATACCTTTAAATCTAAAGTGACCCATACGATCGTTTCTGGACACTTGGCGTACGAAGAAGGAACATTCCATGAAGAGAAAAAAGGTGAGCGAATAAGTTTTTTAAGAAATTATTAACTGTAACCTTGCACTGGAATATCTTAATAATTACTTTTGCAGACCATTTGGAAGACAAGTCTCTCAAATGAAAAATGGTGATTGTAGCTCAGCTGGTTAGAGCGCTGGTTTGTGGCACCAGAGGTCGCCGGTTCGAACCCGGTCTTTCACCCCAAAACCCCTCATATCGAGGGGTTTTCTTGTTTTAAGAAGCTCTAACTGGCATAACATTTGTCTGTTCGACATTAAACTAAACCAATTTGCTATGTTTACTTTGTTCCAATCTTATCCGAAATTCCCGGTAGTGAAGCGCACCAATGTAAGGATGACTAAAAATTACATTTCAAAATTTGAGGAATCCCTGAAAAATTTTGAAGAATTCCAAAAAGAGGGAGTTCATTCCTAATTATCTTAAAAAAACAAAAGGTTATGGAAACATAACCTTTATTTTTTTCTATAATATTTTTCTTATGGATACAAAACTCTATTTTTAAATCTATTCAATGATTTATTATGAGTTACATCCATTTTGATAAAACCCAGCTGATTAATTTAAATTATTCTCTGGACCGTGAAATCATCAGAACCAATAGATCTGGCACCTACACCAGCACTACTATCATAGGGTGCAATACTCGAAAATATCATGGACTTCTAGTAGTTCCCCAACCTCAGATAGATTCCCAAAATCATGTCATGTTGTCTAATGTGCACGAAACGGTGATTCAGCATGGGGCAAGCTTCAATTTGGGAATCAGTAAATTTCCTGGTAATTATTCACCTAGAGGTCATAAATATCTGGAAGATTTTGACTCTGAGCCTATCCCAAAGCTGACTTATAGAGTGGGCGGCGTTTTACTTCAGAAAGAGTTGATTTTGGACACCAATCGGGATCGGGTAATGATTCGATATACCTTGTTGGACGCGCATTCTCCTACTAAAATTCGGGTGGCTCCTTTCCTAGCTTTCAGGCCTTACCATAACTTGATGAAAGCGAATACTTTTATCAATAAAAAATTCAACAAAGTACCCAACGGGGTCAAATTTCAATTATATGAAAAATATGACCCTCTCTACATGCAGCTTTCCAAAAAGGAGAGTTTATACCTGCTCCAGATTGGTATTATAACATAGAATATATTCAGGAAAGAGAACGTGGATATGACTACCAAGAGGATTTATATGTACCTGGCTATTTTGAATTTGATATTACAAAAGGTGAGTCTGTAATTCTTTCTGCAGGACTCACAGAAGCTGATCCTAAGACTAGAGAAGCAGCTTTTAAAAAGAAATTGCAAGAAGAATTCCCAGAAACAACTTTGAAAACTGTCTAAAAAATTCAGCGGGACAGTTTATTAGAAAAAGAAATGGAGATACCAGGATAATAGCTGGATATCCTTGGTTTGGATGGTGGGGAAGAGACACCTTTGTTGCAGCGCCTGGATTAACATTACCCTCAGGTGAATACCAAACATTTTTAGACATTATGGACAGCATGTCCAAAGACTTACATGGGCCTTTATTCCCTAATGTCGGTAGTGGAGTCATGACCAATATGAATTCCATCGATGCGCCTATGTGGTATTTCTGGTCTTTGCAGCAATATGTGATTTACACTAATGACTTAAAGACCATCAAGGATCGATACTTAGGAAAGATGCAGGGAATCATTGAGGGCTACATCAATGGAACTGATTTCAATATTAAAGTTCAGGAAAATGGTTTAGTCTATGGAGGAGAAGAAGGGAAAGCACTGACATGGATGGACGCTGTCACCCCTGAAGGCCCCGTTACTCCAAGAATGGGATGCCCAGTAGAAATCCAAGCACTATGGTACAATGCACTTTGTTTTTACCATGAACTTACCGGAGATGAAAAAATTCTTGCTCTTGCAGAAAAAACGAAAGCCTCCTTTATCAAAGAGTTCTGGTCAGAAAAACATGGATATTTAGCAGATGTAGTTGATGGAAATCAAAAAGATTGGTCAGTAAGGCCCAATATGGTATTTGCTACCTCACTTCCTTATACCATGCTTAGCGAATCCCAAAATGACCAAGTCTTAGAAATAATTAAATCCAAATTACTTACCACAAGAGGGCTTAGGTCTCTTTCACCTGACGATTATGCCTATAAAGGATACTATTTTGGTGACCAAATCACAAGAGATCAAGCCTACCACAATGGAACTGTGTGGACTTGGCCACTAGGTCATTTTGTAGAAGGATATATAAAACTTCACGGTAAATCTTCATTTAATTTTATCAAAAAGATAATTAAAGGATTTGATGGGGTAATGACCCAATATGGTGTGGGTACAGTTGCAGAATTGTATGATGGAGACCCTCCTCATAGGCCAAAAGGGGCTATTTCGCAAGCTTGGAGTGTGGCAGAATTGCTTCGTATGATGGATTTGGTCAAAAAGATATAACCAACTTTTTATGAAAGTATTAATGTTTGGGTGGGAATTTCCACCACATATTTCTGGAGGACTTGGAACTGCTTGTTATGGTTTGGTAAAAGGTCTTTGCCACCATAATCAAGACATTATTTTTGTCGTCCCAAAGCTTTGGGGGATGAAGAACCTATGGCTGATTTTGTTAATGCGAGTGACGTCACTATTGATTATAGAGAAAAGAGGTTCAAATCAATTTGGAAGAACTTAACCTATTTAGAAGTCAGTAGCTTTTTAGTTCCTTATCTGGGCCCAGAAGAGTATAAGAAATTCACGGACTATGCTATCCATGATCGAACCGATGTCGATGAAAGTATTTTTTCCACGAAATACGAGTTCAGTGGGAAATATGGAAAAAATCTAATGGAGGAAGTTTCCAGATATGCCTTGACAGGAGCTCAAATTGCCAGAGATAGAAGTGATTTTGAATTAATCCATGCCCACGATTGGTTATCTTTTCCTGCAGGAATTGCAGCTAAGGAAATAAGTGGTAAACCATTAGTAGCTCATGTACATGCTACCGAATTTGATCGGTCCGGAGAATCCGTCAATCAAGTGGTCTATGATATTGAGAGAGCTGGAATGCAAGCCGCTGATCATGTGGTTGCCGTAAGTCAGCTAACCAAAAACATTATCATCAGAAAATATGGAATCCCCGCTGAAAAGGTTTCAGTATTGCACAATGCCGTGTTGGATGCCAGTATCATTGAATCCACTTTTAAGAAAAAGTACCTGAAAAGATCGTGACTTTTTTGGGAAGAATTACTTTTCAAAAAGGTCCTGAATATTTTGTAGAAGCTGCAAAAAAAGTCATCGACCGAGATCCAAACGTTCGGTTTGTGATGGCAGGATCTGGAGATTTACTCAATAGAATGATCGATCGTGTAGCTGAATTAAGAATTGCCACCAAATTCAACTTCACAGGGTTCCTAAAAGGAAAAGATGTGGATCACATGTATGCTATCTCAGATGTATATGTCATGCCATCAGTTTCTGAGCCCTTTGGAATCTCCCCTTTGGAGGCTGTACGACATAATACCCCAGTCATTATTTCAAAACAATCAGGCGTAGCTGAGGTCTTGACCAATGCTATTAAAATTGACTTTTGGGATATTGATGCGATGGCCGATGCCATTTTTGCCCTTTTGCATTATAAGGGTATATCCCAAATGTTTAAAGAGCTCGGAAGTGAAGAATTGAAGAAATTAAAATGGGAACATGTAGCCGCTAAGCTTGTAACCGTATACGAAAAAACTTTATCCCAAAGATCATGAGAACTATTTGCTTTTATTTTCAAGTTCATCAACCCTTTCGCCTTAAACCTTACCGCTTTTTTGATATTGGTGAAGATCATCATTATTGGGATGATTTCAGCAATCGGTCCATTATGAGAAAAGTAGCTCAGAAGTGCTACTTACCTATGAATGCATTACTCCTTGATTTGATCCATCAGTACAACGGAGCATTCAAAGTAAGTTTTTCCATATCAGGAACGTTCATGGATCAAATGCAGGCATATGCTCCAGATGTGCTGGAAAGCTTCCAGAAACTGGTCAATACGGGTCATGTAGAACTTTTAAACGAGACATATTCCCATTCCTTAGCTTCTCTAAAAAGCAAGGATGAGTTTAAAGATCTGGCCCACAAACACCAAGCAAAAATCAAGGAGTTATTTAATGGCTATACTCCAAAGGTGTTCCGGAATACTGAATTAATCTATTCTGACGAAATTGGGGCAATGGTATCCGAGTTAGGTTACGATGCCATGTTGACGGAAGGCGCTAAACATATTCTGGGATGGAAAAGCCCTAATTATGTGTATGTAAATAGCATTGAACCGAAGCTGAAAGTTTTATTGAAAAATTTCCAGCTGAGTGATGATATCGCCTTTAGGTTTGGTAATAAATCTTGGGATGATTACCCATTGACTACTGAGAAATTCATCAATTGGATCAATGCGATTCCCAGTGAGGAAGAAACGCTGAACCTCTTCATGGATTACGAAACCTTTGGAGAACACCAGTGGGCTGAGACAGGAATTTTTGATTTCATGAAACACCTTCCTGAAGCAGTGTTTAAGGAGACTAACTTTTCTTTCTCAACTCCTTCAGAAGTGGCTTCAAAAATTCCACCTGTTGGCAAAATCCATGTTCCGATTCCAATCTCATGGGCAGATGAAGAACGGGATCTAACCGCCTGGCTCGGAAATGATTTACAAGACGAAGCATTCGATCGATTATATGATCTTGAAAAGTTGGTCAATACTATTGAAGATGAAGAAATAAAAGGGACTGGAGGTATTTACAGACCTCTGACCACTTTTATTACATGTGTACCAAATTCTTCTCTGATGGAGATATACATTCCTATTTTAGCCCCTATGACTCGCCCTATGATGCATTCATCAATTACATGAATGTACTCAGTGATTTTATGATCAGACTGAAAGAAAAATCCAGCGTATCTGTAGAGGCTTAAATGTCATTTAAACTAAAAAAGGCCGGTAAATCCGGCCTTTCATTTTCCAATCTTAATAACTTTCAGATTCATTGGGGAAATCCCGACTTTTGACATCCTTGATGTAATTGGTAAACGCATCCATCATGACAGATTGCAAATCCGCATATTGTCTCAAAAACCTCGGCTTAAACTCTTGGGTGATTCCTAATAAATCGTGTACCACTAACACTTGACCGTCTACATCTCCTCCTGCGCCGATTCCAATGACTGGGATTGATACTGATTCTGCTACTTTTTTAGCCAAGGAGGCAGGGATTTTTCCAACACAATGGCAAAACATCCACATTCCTCTAACAGCTTGGCATCTTCTAGCAATTTTTGAGCTTCTGCTGATTCTTTAGCTCTGACACTATAAGTCCCAAATTTATAAATGGACTGAGGAGTTAAGCCCAAATGCCCCATTACTGGAACACCAGCGCTCAAAATCCTCACTACAGATTCTTTAATCTCAGCCCCACCTTCTACTTTGATAGCATGAGCTCCTGACTCCTTCATGATTCGAATAGCAGAACGCAAAGCTTCAGAACTATTCCCCTGATAAGACCCGAAAGGAATGTCGACCACTACAAAGGCTCTGCTAACAGCTCTAACCACAGAAGATGCATGATAGATCATCTGGTCCAAAGTGATCGGAAGGGTGGTTTCATGACCTGCCATCACATTGGAAGCGGAATCTCCCACCAGAATAATATCGATTCCTGCATCATCTACGATTTTTGCCATCGAAAAATCATAGGCCGTAAGCATAGATATTTTTTCACCACGGTTCTTCATTTCCTGAAGGATATGAGTAGTGATTCTTTTAATATTTGCTGAAGAATGAACAGACATGATTTAAAGTAAATGGACAGAATATTGGTCACCGGAAAAATCTACCTTGATGTGCTCATTAAGAGTAGTTGAGAGTTCATAACCTGTATAATCCGGCTTGATTGGAAATTGGCCATGGCTCCTATTTACCAGTACCGCTATTTCCATCTTATATAATTCTTTGTCTAGAAAAGGTTTCATTGCGTAGGCAAGTGTTTTTCCAGTATTTAACACATCATCCACAAGGATTAATGTTTTTCCGGAAAGCTCGATCTCTTCAGACAACTCAATCTCTTCAGAATGTAAATTACTTTTGTCCAAAATAACCTCTATCTCCTCAATAGTTAATGGAGAGATAGTTTGTAATTCCTGGGCTAATAAATCCGCTAAAATGGTTCCCATTCCTGTGATTCCCGCAAATACTACACCTGCGGTATTGAGATTTCTTTCATAAATCTCAAATGCCATCCGGGTGATTTTTTCTTGATCTGATGATGATTGAGTACTTCGCTCATAGGATAAAATTATGATTTGAAAATTAGACCAATTCTCTAAGGTTTCAAAATTAAGATATGCTTAACGGTAGGAATCCTCCTCATTCAAGATGTTGAGATAACTCTGATATCGATAAGGATGGATATACCCTTCTTCTACTTTCTTCCGAACTACACAGCCAGGCTCGTTGATATGCCGACAATTATTGTATTTACATTCACCGAGGTATTTTCTCATCTCTGGGAAATAATGTGACAACTCATAGTCCTCTACATCCAAAATACCAAACTCCTTAATACCAGGTGTATCAATCAAATCTCCTCCCCCTTCACAGGAAAAAGCTCAGCGAAGGTAGTAGTATGAACACCTTTAGCACTAAACCCCGAAATTTCCTTGGTGTCTTGTGAGGCCTCAGGAACAAGCTTATTCAAAAGTGTTGATTTGCCTACGCCAGAATGCCCCGCGATCAAAGTAGATTTACCTTGCAGTAAGGGATGAAATTCATCCAATAAATCTTTGTCATTTAATGCTGAAATCTCCATCACCTGGTACCCCAATGGTTCATAAATCTCGTGGATATCAAGCAACCAATCTTCCGCATCCTCGCCTTCCAGAAGATCCACTTTATTCACAACCAAAATCGCCGGAATCCTAAAACTCTCAGTACTTACCAAAAATCGATCTATAAAACCCAAAGAAGTCCTTGGCTTTTTCATGGTAATTACCAGCATGGCCTGATCCACATTACTGGCAATGATATGTGAGAAATGCTGCTTCCGTGTGGATTTACGGATTACATAATTTTCCCTAGGATGTATTACAGAAATGACTGCTGTTTCTTGGTTTTCTTCTTTCGACAAAGTCACCCAGTCTCCTACTGCAATAGGATTCGTTAACTTCAAGTCCTCCTGCTTGAACTTGCCTTTCAACCTTGCAGAAATAAATTCTGAATCGGTTTTGACGACATACCAACTGCCTGTTGACTTTATAACTCTACCTTCCATTGAGTGGATAATTTAACAAAACCCGATTGATTATCTTTTCAGCTGCCCCTAGATTCGCAGAAACCCAAAGATTCGAGGCTTCTTTTGCTTTCTCGTAATATTCCTCTACCTGTAATTCCTCAAATACTTTTTTTAGTTCCTCCCCATTTTCTACTGCAAAACCACAGCCTTCATTCACACTTTGCTCTGATTCAGGGAATTTTGAGGTGTTTTTCAATAATCCGAAAAGTACAGGAATTCCAAATCCCAAAGGTTCTAGGATATTATGCAGTCCTTTACCGAAAGCCCCTCCCACATATGCCAAATCTCCATACTGATACAAAGAAGAAAGCATCCCAATATTATCGATAAACAACACCTTCTTTCCTTCAAAATCCTTAGTCTCAGAATATTTGATGGAAGGAAGTTGAATTGAATTCGCCCAAGCAGCCATAGGCTCAGGAGATAAATCATGCGGCGCTATGATCCATAAATAATCTTTTACCTGATTCATAAGTGGAATGAGGATTTCCATATCCTCTTCCCAAACTGATCCCAATACCATGACTTTTTTATCTTGGGCCCAAGATTCGATTTCAGGAAAAGTCTTTGGAGAGCGGGCAGTTTCCACCACTCGGTCAAATCTTGTATCCCCTGCCAAAATTCCATTTGAATAACCTATGTACTCTAAAAGGTCCAGACTAGCTTGATTTTGAGTAAATATTTGATCCAGTTTGAATAATATGCTTCTAAAGAAACCATCTGACTTGAAATACTTTTGAGTTGGCCTGAATGAAGCTGAAAAAAGAATAATAGGCACCTTTTTCTGGGACAAAGCCAAGATATGATGATACCATAGGTCATATTTCACAAAAAAGCAATACTCGGATTTAAGATGCTTACAAATTCAAAAGCCCATGATTTTCTATCCAAGGGAATATAAGTGATATAGTCTACATAAGCTTGAGATTTCCTGATCGCAATATCGTATCCCGATGGACTGAAGAAACTTACCAAAATAAATAGAGAAGGTTTTTCCTGCTTTAACTTGGCAATGACTGGTTTTGCTTGCTCATATTCTCCTAAGGACGCGACATGAAACCAAGCCAAATTTCCGGGATTTTTCGATCTGAAATTTTGCAGATTCTTATGCAGACCCTTTCTCCCTTTTAAAAAATGGTTAATCTTTGCACTAAATAAGCCAACTAAAGGCAATAAATAGGTTATCAGTGCGATCGCTATTCTATACAGCAAATTCATTTGCCAAAAGTAGCCAAACGCTATGACATCTTTAGCATGACTAACCAAGGGTTTGAATTAATCCCTTGAAAATGCTTTTATTTTTATTTCGACTCAAAAAAATAAAAATTCTCACGTGCATTTAACCTTAAAATTAAGTACTTTCAAAAGCATCTGTTTTAAAAAAAAATCGGTCGGAGTAATTGAGATATGATTAGAGTTTTATTCGTTTGTTTAGGTAATATTTGTAGGTCGCCTTTGGCGGAAGCTATTTTTGATGCGAAAATCAAAGAGGCGAATCTTCCCACGACTTTTAAATCAGATAGTGCTGGCACATCAGATTTTCATATTGGAGAGCTTCCTGATGAACGAACCATATTGATTGGAAAAAAATATGGGCTTCCTATCAACCATAGAGGAAGGCAAGTCAACAGAACGGATTTCAGGGATTTTGATTATATCCTTGCCATGGATGATAACAATCTCAGGAACTTAAACAATATGAAAGTTAGGTTTGGATTTCCTGACAAAGAAGTTCATCTCATGAGAGATTTTGTCCCAGGGTCCGAGGGTAAGTCTGTTCCAGACCCTTACTATGGGGGTGAGGAAGGCTTCGAAGAAATCTATAAAATTTTAGATAAAGCAATCGATAAGTTTCTTGAGAAAGTAATAGAGACACATCAACTCTATGTATGACTTGAATGATATCTATGAAAAAGTACTTTACCAAAGCCTGGGGCCCCAGGTAAAATTAAAATCAGCCTCTTTGGTTGCGGCGGGTAACCACAACCAAGGAATACGCATTGAAACCAACGATGGAAACTTCTTCCTCAAATTAAATTTTGACCATGAGAAAGATATTCTCAACAAAGAATCGCAAGGACTAGATTACCTTAGAAAAAACACATTTCTTCAAATCCCTGAAACATTTGGTTGTGGAAGGGTTGGAGATTACAATTTTTTATTATCTGAATTCATCCCCTCAGGGAGATATCAATTAGATTACTGGGAAACTTTAGGTTATGGACTGGCAGATTTACACTTAAAAACCAATAAATCATTTGGACTCTCAGATGACAATTATATCGCCACCTTAAATCAAAGAAATCTTCAAACTTCCAGTTGGGTAGACTTTTACATTGAACAACGATTGGAGCCCTTACTAGGCAAAGCCTATTTTGACAGGTTAATCCCTTTGGATTTTTTAAAAAAATTCCAATCGATATACCAGGTAATAGAAAAAATCATCCCCCCGAAAAACCTTCCTTACTCCATGGAGATTTATGGTCAGGGAATGTATTATGTAACCCAGAAGGTCAACCTTGCTTGATTGATCCTGCCGTTTATTTCGGTCATAGAGAAATGGACATTGCCTTTAGCAGACTTTTTGGAGGATTTGATTCTCGATTTTATCAATCTTATGAATCAATTATACCATTGGAACCTGATTTTGAAGCCAGAATGGGTATTTATAATTTATATCCTTTGCTTGTTCATTTGAACCTATTCGGGACTGCCTATCTCCCGGAATTGAAAGAATCATATTGAGATATGTCCGATGAAAATAAGACAAAAGTTCGATTTGCCTTAGAAAAAGACCTTCAGGCAATCTTGGAAATCAACAACCATGAAATCGAGCATTCCACAGTCAATTATGACTATGAACCCAAAACCCTAGAATTTCAAAACCATTGGTTCCAAGAAAAAGCTAAAGCAGGATTTCCTATTCTTGTTGCAGAACGAGAAAACCAAATTATTGGCTTCGCGACTTACGGTACCTTTAGGCCAAAACCAGGATATCAATTCACCGTAGAGCATTCCGTATATATCCATTCCCAATTTAGAGGAAAAGGAATAGGGTATTCATTGATGAAAGAATTGATTACCCACGCCAAAGGAAAAGGATTTCATCTCATGGTTGGTGGAATAGATGCAAGTAACCTTAATAGTCTTTATTTCCACAAGAAATTAGGCTTTCAGGAAGTCGGAAGATTTAAAGAAGTAGGCTGGAAATTTAACCAATGGCTGGATTTAATATTTGTCCAGCGAATACTTTAACCAATTTTTTAGACCAAAGATATTTTCCTCCCCTCTTTAACTGCTTTATAAATTGCATCAATGATGACCATGTCTTTCAAACCCTCCTCTCCATCAACCGGCACCAATGGCTTTTTCCCATCCAGAATGATCGCTGCCATTTCATCCATTTGTGTGGTTTGATGTGTGACATGTGGATGGTCCAAAGGACCTTTGTGGGTTCTACCTTCAATTGGACCATAGCCTGTAGAAGGTTGCATTTCTGCAAATCCATTTAAGCCATTTAGGAAGAACTTATCCAAATTATTCATGCTATATGTAGAAAGACAAGACGCTACAGCACCTCCTGGGAAACCTAACTGAAATTGAATCGTTTCGTCTACCCCCTCTTTAAATTTCTCAGGATTATTTTTGGTCTCTTGGGCAGTTACCCAAATAGGTTCTTCTCCTATCATATACCTTGCTCCATTAATGGAGTATATCCCAATATCCATCATAGCTCCTCCCCTGATAGCTCATAATTGAGTCTCCATTGGGTAGGATCACCTATAATAAACCCACTAAGTCCTTGAAAAAACAAGATTTTTCCAAATTCCCCATTCAACCTCATTTTAATCACTTCTTGGGTTTTGGCCTCAAAATGCATCCTATATCCAATCAGTAATTTTACTCCAGCAGCCTTACATGCATCCACCATTTCCTTTGCTTCAGTGGCATTCACCGCCATTGGTTTTTCGCAAATCACATGTTTTCCTGCATTTGCCACTCCAATCGCATGTTCCTTATGGAGTCCATTAGGAGTAATTACATAAACAGCATCTATGTCCGGATTATCCTTAATTTGGGAATAGGTCTCATAATTGTAGCAGTTTTTTGCAGGAATATTGTACTCTTTTTGCCAAGCTTCAATTTTGGAAGGAGTTCCACTGATTACCCCAACTAATTTTGCCCTTTTACAATCTTTCATAGCACGGGCAACACGACTGCCATAACTGCCCAATCCCATAATGGCTACTCTTAAAGGTTTTTCGTCCATTGCATTCATGTTTATTTTTTCATTTGCTCCCAATAGCGGAGAAAAAGGTGAAAGGTTCAAAGCTAAAGCTGATATGCCTGCCTTTTGTAGGAAAATTCTTCTGGTTTTCATAGAAATCTGAGGTGGAGGTTATCTTGTTTTTGAAAATACTCAAAATCAGACAAAAGAACCTGATAAAGGCTAATTTTCCATCTTTTTTCTCCTCACTACCTGAATGGTATTCCGGGTACTTTGTTCAAGAAGGACTTCATATCCTTTCAAATGCTCCGCGACAGAAATTTGTCCAGGATGCAAAATCGTGAGTAATTCCAGCCCCTCATTATACCTGATTTCAAAAAAGGGCTTCAGGTTGGTCAACAATTTCTCGAGCATAAACAGTTGAGAATCCATCACCAAAGAAATACTGATCGCAGAAATCTGCAGCATATTCACCCTAAGTTTTAATGCTCTTAACTGCTCATACACCTGATGAATATGGTTCTCCTCAATAAAAGTAAAATCTGTCACCTTAAAACTGACCAAGACCTGCTTCTCTTTTAGAATGTAAGTGGGAACCTGGGCTATTTGTTCGGTTTGATGAATTTTGGTACCATCAGAATCAGGCTTCAAAAATGATTTGACAAAAAGGGGGATCCCAGCGATCGCCAAAGGCTTGATCGTCTTCGGGTGGATTACCGAAGCTCCATAATAGGTCATTTCCGCAGCTTCTTCATATCCAATTTCCTGAAATAATACCGTATCGGAATACCTCTTTGGGTCAGCATTCAACACACCTGGCACATCTTTCCAAATAATAACTGACTGGGCATTTAAGGAGGTCGCTAAAATTGCTGCAGTAAAGTCAGACCCTTCCCTCCCTAAGGTAGTAGGAAGATTTTGCTCACTAGATCCAATAAACCCCTGTGTAACTATAGGATAGGATTCCAACAAAGGTTTCAGTTGGCTTTGACAAAGAGCCTTCGTCAATGACCAATTAATTTTTGCAAAACGAAAGTCACTGTTGGTTTTAATGAATTCCCGAGCATCTTTCCATAGTGTAATCATTCCTTCTAAACAGAGATACTCCATTACAATTCTAGAAGATAATAGTTCTCCATACCCTATTATTGAATCGTAATACTCATCATAATTCTCCTTGTTCAGGTCAAATTCAAGCCTTTTCTCCAATGCGATAAACAGATTTTCTAACAATAAAAAAACCCGGTGTCCATTTGGAAATAGTTCAGAACAAATCTGAAAATGAAACTCTTTTAATTTTGCACTATTCAAAGAAAAATCATTTCCATCGAGTTTCAATTCCAATATAGATTCCAACGCATTCGTTGTTTTACCCATTGCAGAAACAACAATTACCATATTTCTTCGCAATCGATTACGGAGAATTTCAGCCAAATTTTTAATTGCATCAGCATCTTTGACTGAGGCACCTCCAAATTTATAAACAACCATTTTTGCCATGAATATTTATTTCTAATTTAGTATATGTCAAATCAATTTTTGTACTTTTCTAATTCATGAAAATTTCATCATACCAGCCCGATCAAAGCGGCTTAGCTTACTCAGTAGGTACCACACTAGACCGATTTATTAAATTAAAACAAAGCGACTTTCCATTTGCTTCTGGAGAACTTTCCCAGCTATTGAGAGATATCGCTTTAGCCTCAAAGATCGTCAACAGAGAGACCAATCGAGCTGGACTTTCCAACATTGGCGGCGCTTTTGGCCAAACCAATGTACAAGGAGAAGAACAGCAGAAACTCGATGTCATTGCCAATATTAGATTTATCCGTGCATTAAGTAAGGGTGGCGAAGTCTGTGCCATAGTTTCCGAAGAAGAGGACGCAGTGATAGATTTAAATAATAAATCCGGAAAATATGTTGTAGCGATCGATCCTTTAGACGGTAGCTCCAATATTGATGTCAATATTAGCATCGGGACTATTTTTTCCATTTATCGGAGAAAAACTCCTGTTGGAAGCCCTATTCGAGAAGAAGACATCATGCAGCAAGGAACCGAACAGGTAGCATCTGGATATGTACTTTATGGTTCATCTACCATGCTTGTTTACACTACTGGGTTTGGAGTCAATGGATTTACCTACGAACAATCGCTTGGGGAGTTTTTCCTTTCTCACCCGATGATAAAAGCTCCAGAATCAGGATCTATTTACTCCATCAATGAAGGAACGCAGGAAGATTGGAATCCAGGGATAAAGGAGTATATCGATAATTGTAAGGTGAAAAAATTTTCGGCACGATACATCGGTAGTCTAGTAGCAGATTTTCACCGGAATTTGTTGAAAGGAGGAATTTATATCTATCCTGCTACCAAAAAGAATCCAAATGGAAAATTACGGTTAATGTATGAAGCCAATGCCCTTGCATTCATCGCGGAACAAGCAGGAGCCGTGGCAACTGATGGAAATAAACGAATCCTTGAAATTCAACCTACTAGCCTCCACCAAAGAACTCCTTTATTGATAGGATCCAAAAACATGGTTGCTGAGGCCTTGCAATTTTCCAACAAAACTGAATTTTCGACCAATTAAATCAAACCTACATCCTGAAATCCATTTTAAGATAAACTTATCTTATCTTCAAGGTTTAAAATAAGACTCACTTTATGATCCTATCAAAATCATTCACCCAAATAAGCGCCTTAGCATTCGGTACTGCTTTACTTTTTGCCTGCGAACAAAAAGCCACAGTATCGGAAGAAGCGCCTGCTGAACCAATCGATGAAACGTATGCGGTACAGTCAGAAAAATTATTATTCAACGTAGACACGCTTTACACAGAATTTGAAAATCCTTGGGGCATGACTTGGTTAAGTGACGGAACTATGTTGGTCACTGAAAAAAGAGGAGAAATTCTGGTTTTCAAAAACGACCAATTTACAGGAGAAAAAATCCAAGGTCTTCCAGAGGTCTCCACTAAAGGACAAGGCGGATTGCTGGATATTCAAGCACATCCAAATTACGGGGAAAACGGATGGATCTATATTAGCTATGCCAAGCCAGTAACAGAAGAGGAAAGCTCTACAGCAATAATGAGGTTTAGGCTTGATGGATATAATGCGGTAGATCAGGAAGAATTAACTCAGTCCCAACCTGCCACGAAAGGGGGCAATCATTATGGAAGCAGAATAGTTTTTGATAATGATGGGTATTTATTTTATTCAAGTGGTGACCGATTTAATCCCGCTATGAATGCCCAGGAGTTAACTAACTCCCATGGAAAAATCCACAGGATTCATGATGATGGAAGAATCCCTGAAGACAATCCTTTTGTAGACAGCCCTGGAGCAATTCCTACTATTTGGTCCTATGGGAGCAGAAATCCACAAGGACTCTATTTTGATAAAGAAAATAACAGACTTTGGGAATCAGAGCATGGCCCAATGGGAGGTGATGAGTTAAACCTGATCGAAAAAGGTAAAAACTATGGCTGGCCAGTGATCTCTTATGGCAAAAACTATGACGGGACCACCCTTACAGAAATCACTGAAAAAGAAGGGATGGAACAGCCAGTTACTTACTATGTTCCCTCTATCGCAACTGCGGGTATTACCATGGTAACTTCAGACAAATACCCAGCTTGGAAAGGCGATATTTTGATAGGAGCATTAGCGAAAATGCATATCAATCGAGTGGATATGGATGGAGACAAAGCTCTATCTCAAGAAATCATGCTTCAAGACATAGGAAGAGTAAGACAGGTGAAAGAAAGCCCTGATGGTTATCTTTATGCTGTTACTGAAGGTACAGGCTTGATGGTGAAAATTATCCCTATCAGATAATACCTGAAAACCATCATAAAAAAGGCTTCTGAAAATAACTATCAGAAGCCTTTTTCATTTTTGAATGCATCAAACAAAGTCAATATCCACATTAAAGGGGTACTTCATTAAAAATTGAAGTGCTTCTTTAATATCATAATTTTCAAACAAAACCCGATATAGGTATTCGGTGATTGGCGCCCTTAAATCCGCGGTTTCCAAGAATGCTTTTATCACGCGAATGGTATTGATTCCCTCTGCAACCTCATCCATGCTCGCAAGGATTTCATCCAACTTTTCCCCATTTGCCAGTCTAAATCCGACGGTAAAATTTCTGGAATTAACTGAATTACAAGTCGTTACCAAATCCCCTATTCCTGCCAATCCAATCACAGATTTGACACTACCTCCAAGTGCATTGCTGAGATGAACCATCTCCACCATACCCCTTGAAATGAGTAGTCCTTTGGCATTTTCTCCCAGCTTTAAACCTGCTAAGGCACCAGCAGCTATGGCAATGATGTTTTTCAAAACCCCACTTAACTCTACTCCAACAATATCTGAATTTCCATACACCTGAAATTTCTCAGAGCGTAACAAACTTTGCCCTTCCAAAATCACCTCATTGTATTTACTCGCAATGACTGTAGCCGCAGGTAAACTTTGGGTCAATTCCTTAGAAAGATTTGGACCAGCCAAACAACCCACTCTCACAACCACTGTCTCTTGCAAGATCACTTCGCTCATGGTCAGGATTTGAGACCTCTTTATTTTTTAACTGAATCCAAAGTCTGCCCTTTTTCCAAATTTAGACAGAGCCCTTTGGTACCATGAATTACTAAATGGTATGGAAAAAGATGTGGAGCAAAGGATTGGACTACATCTTGAAATCCAGAGGAAGAAATCATCAAAAACAACACCTCACAGACTTCACAGATTTCTTTTGGACTACTAGTACCTTTGATTTTGGGATTAAGTGATTTTCCTTGTGCCGAATGAAGGGAGTTTATTTCATGAACTACTTCCTCTTTTCTAGCATAAACCATTACTTGGTTTTTTTCTGCCAGCATATTGGCTATCACAGTACCGAAGCTCCCTACTCCGATTACCCCTATACATTTTTCTTGAGGTTTAAAAGAGTTTTTCGAGACCATAGCCGGTTAATCTATTATGATAAAAATAAAGTAAGCTCATATCCTCTGTAACGATATCGCCTTTGGAATCCCTAATTAAAGGCCTTTTGGCATGGTACATCCCCACATTATCCAATCCATGCGATATGATTTCATCCATATCATCCTGAAGATGGGGAGCCACATTAATCAATCCTTGACTTTTCAGTTCATACACTCGGTCCATCACCCGATGACAATTGGCTTTAAAATCCTCATAAGGAATGACAATATCCTCTTCTGGTAAACGGATTAAATCAAACAAATCCAGTTTGTTATTGGAAGCTTTAATCATTTCAAAGGCGGTAAAAGCCACTAAATGGGAACTGAAGACCCGGTTGATTTTATGAAATTCTTCCACGATTCTTCTACCAAGCATATTGGTATACTCCTCTTCCCGCTGATGATCTACGGTTACCTCGCCATCAGAAACAAAATAATCCCGGGTATTGATCTTCCTCCCTTTTTTGTCTAGGCTATCTCCTTTTTCATCCACATAGTTACCTAGCACATCCATCGCTTTTCCAATAGAAACAGAGATATCCGAACCTTTGGTAAAGAACTTGAAAAGGAATTTTGAAATTTTATAAGAGTTGGAAAACTCATCGTTTTCCTTGTAATACCGTTCTTGGCCCGTAATACTCAAATAATCCCGGATCAAGCTTGGAGCTTCCAAAACAAAATGGTAATTGATTGTAACAGGAACGATGAACACTTTTCCGGAAATATCATTTTTCTGATCTTGAAAATTCGCTCTTTGTGCTTCAATCGCCGTGCTTAGCAAGCCGAGTTTCAAACGCGATTCAATCATTCCACTTCTTGACCGAGTTCCCCCGGGAAAGAAAAGACTATGGCATCCAAACTTTATCGCTTCTTTTGAATAGGTCTTTAAGGTCTCCAGATACAACAAATTCTTTTTCCGACGGTCCACTTTATAGGCTCCAAGTGAGTCCATAAAATAAGCGAAAATAGAAATGTTGAATAGGTTCAATCCAGCACCATAAATAAAGGGAGGTAAGCCCAGAACTGAAATAGTCCAGCCGATAAGAATACTATCCAAGTTGCTGAAATGGGTAGGAACCATCACAACGGTCCCTTTAGTCGCTAAGTCTCTCAACTGGTCTGTTTCTCCAGTGATTTGGATTTTATCCTGAAGGGTATATTGGTTACTAAAAATGGATTTAAAGCCTTTTACTCGTGCTGCATTAAGTAATCTTGAAAACCCAAATGTCACCACACTTCGGGTAAACTTGTAATGGGTATGCTTGAAATTACTGGCTATTTCTTCAGCATAGCGGGAGGTAATTCTATTTAAAATCGATTTGTACCCATGAAGCTTTTTTCTTTAGAAAGATCTGTAGAGGTATTGATTTGAAGTAAAGATGCTTTTACCTCTCCCCAAAAAGTTCCTTCATCATCCGGATCAACAACCCATGGGTTTTGTTTAATCCGCAACTTCTCCCTATACAAAGTTGTTTCCAACTCCTCTTTTAAAATATCAGGGTTTTGGTCGGCAAGATCCAGAATTCTATCCTCGGCCAAATCTGAAACTTTCTTGACAAACTCTTTACGTTCTCTAGCCAGTTTGACAACCGGCCACTCATTCTTACTAGGAATGATTGGATCGTACTTATGTTTTAGATATTTCTCCTCCAAGTGGAATTCAATTTTAAAAACGCTTCAAAGATAACAAAAGCCTTTCGCTTCAACCCCACTTACTTGATCATCTCCTCTCTACTTCTTGGATTTTATAAAAATAGCCACTATTGCTGAGGTGATTACCCCCATGATTAAGGCTCCTATGGTAGCTTGAATAATATAACTTTTAAGATTAAACCAATCTTCGGCCTCCTGTTGGGTCAACTCACCTGAGCTTACCGAGTATTCGATGACATTGGTAAAGTAATCAGGGGTGATGTATTCCAAGGTGATGTATTGCGCAAAAGGCGTCAGCACCATTATGATCACGGAAATAATTAAGCCCGATAAGAATGCCTGTAGATAGGTAATATTTCCTCTGTAATAACTTTTCTTTTTATCACGCAAAGCAAATACAAATACCAAGATGGCTGGGATCGCAAAAAAATTCGTTCGTGAATACAGCGTGCTGATCAATATGCTCATCATGCCAGCCCAAAGATTTTTCAAGGACCATCCAGGCCAATGACATGAGAACGAAAATAATCGCCCACTTAGTTTCAATGCTTATGTTTTTCATAACAGATAGGATAAAGAGAAGTTATAGCAGTAGTTCTATCAATACAAAATACAAAAAAGTCGAAAAAGTAATACAATCTTCATGAATCTTGACCTATGCTGAGCATAATCCTTGTCCATGAAAGAAAGGGTATTAATTTTACGACACAATTTACCGGATGAAAGCAGACCTCAAGCAAATACAAGTTCCCATCGAAGCCGAAATGGCAGAATTCGAACAGAAGTTTCGAGGACTTATGAAGAGTAAGGTCAAACTTCTTGACCATATCATGAATTACATCGTGAAGCGCAAAGGAAAACAGATGCGCCCAATGTTTGTATTTCTAACAGCCGGAGTAACAGGAAACATCAATGAGTCTACCCACCGGGGCGCTGCTTTGATTGAACTTTTGCACACTGCTACCCTAGTTCATGATGACGTGGTAGATGATGCCAATTACCGAAGAGGCTTTTTCTCAGTCAATGCCTTATGGAAGAATAAAATAGCCGTTTTAGTGGGTGATTATCTTCTTTCCCGAGGTTTGCTTTTGAGCGTAGACAATGAAGATTTTCACTTGTTAAAAATCGTCTCCAACACGGTCAAAGAAATGTCCGAAGGAGAATTGCTCCAGATAGCCAAAGCCCGAAACTTGACATCACCGAAGAGGTTTATTATCAGATTATCCGCCAAAAAACTGCCAGTTTGATTGCATCCTGCTGCGCTGTAGGTGCTTCTAGCAATCAAAATGACACAGAGATCATAGATCGGATGAGGAATTTTGGAGAGAAAGTAGGAATGGCATTCCAGATCAAAGATGATTTGTTTGATTACGGCGAGGATGAAATCGGGAAACCTGTCGGCATTGACATCAAAGAAAAGAAAATGACATTGCCATTGATTTTTGCATTGAATCAAAGTGACTGGCTTGAGAAAAGAAGAATCATCAGTCTCATTCGAAATAAAAGCGAAGATAAAAAAGCAGTGAATGAGGTGATCGACTATGTAAAAAGGAGCGGTGGACTTGACTATGCCAAAAGCGTCATGAATCGTTTTTATCAGGAAGCTCTGGAAATACTCAGTACATTCCCTGATTCAGAATACAAGAAATCTCTTTCCAATTTAGTGAGCTTCACTATAGAGAGGAAAAAATAATAATATCAGCACTATCTTTAATATAGAGCTTTTTCATTCTCAGGGTACTTTTAAACTTAATTTCCAAAATGGAATTAGAAAAAATTTCAGTCATCATTCCTCTTTACAATGAGGAAGAGAACATTTCGCATTTAGCAGAGGAAGTTTTTTAGTTCTTGATCAGATTCCTAACGACTATGAAGTGATTTTGGTCAATGACGGGAGTGCTGACCTAACTTGGAATTCTATTGAGAAAATCTGTCAGAGGTATAACAAGTTCTCCGGGATTGACCTGGGAGGAAATTTCGGCCAATCCATTGCTTTAAGAAGTGGGTTTGAGAATTCTACTGGAGACATCATTGTCTTCATGGATGGAGATCTGCAACATAATCCAGCTTACATCCCAAAATTACTCGCCAAATTAAATGAAGGCTACGACATGGTAGGAGGATCAAAAGAATCCAGACCTGAAGGGTTTATCCAAAGTAAGCTATCCAGCATAGCCCATTACCTGATTTTTAAGATCACCAACGCTAAAATGCAATACTATGCTGCAACATTCCGTGTGTATCGTCGGTTTCTTTTAGAGAATACAAACATTTTAAAAGATACACACCGTTTTTTAGCTGCGATTCTTGCCACCAAGGGTGTAAGACAAACAGAAATCCCTATTTCTATCCGCTCGAGACATGCCGGAAAAAGCAACTACAAAATGACCAAGCTTTTTTCAGTAATCATTGACCTGGTCTTTTTGAAATTTGCTGTAAGTTATATGAACAAACCCTTTAGATTGTTTGGTTTCTTTGGTTTACTGATTTTTCTCACTGGTCTGATACCTGTGATTTATTTCATTTTCGGTTCTTTATTCCTCAGTTTCAACCTCAGCGCTGACTACCTTTCTGAGTTTTTGTTTTCCATATTCTTTATTCTGGTCGGAATCCTAATGATCAGTTTTGGGATAGTGGCAGAAATCGGTATTCATAAATTATTCAGGGAAGGAGATCAGCCCCTATTCCATCAGGAAGAAAACTCCAAAACCGTGAATAAAGCATTAATTATCAACGCAGATGATTTTGGCTTTGACTCTGAGGCGACAGAGGCAATTTTAGAACTATTGGAAAATAAAAAATCTCCAGCACAACTGTGATGGCGAATTTGGTCAAATTAAAAGACCTTGAATTATTAAAAAATATTCCAAATATAGGGACAGGAATTCATCTCAATATAATAGATGGGGCCCCACTCAGTAACCCATCCAAAATTCCTAATTTAACTCAAGCCAATGGGACTTTTTTAGGAGCAAAAGGACTGATAAAAAATGCGATTTTGGGTAAAATCACATTTGACGAAGTGTTTCTAGAAACAAAAGCACAATTAGAATTTTTAGTAAGAAATGGGATCAAAATCACCCATGCAGATAGTCATCAACATGCCCATCACTATCCTGTCCTGGGTAGGATGATCCAAAGGGCACTCATCAAACTGGGGATAAAAAAATCAGAAACTCCAAACCATTTGCTGCAGATACTACATTCAGGTCTGTTCTTCTGCAATCTTTTACTTTTTTCAACCCTGTAAAAGCCAAAGAATTTATTGCTCCTGAAGGTATCATCTCCAATTTTTCATTCGGTCAAGAAATATCAAGACCTTCCTTTCAGGACTCATTGCAAAGCAGTTTTCGAAAGGCTAAGACCCTCGAATTCATGACCCACCCAGCTTTAAATTCACGCCCTGACTCTTATCTAAAAAGGCAAGAAGAGTACTTATTTTGGAAAAATGAACCTGTTGAAGAAATTCTAAAAAGCAGGGAGATTTCGTTGATTCATTATGGAAACCTTAATTCTTAATTCTAATACTTTAACCTTAAATAGGTTTTGAATTCCTCAAAGTCATTTTGGATCGGCTTCACTTTTTTCTCACCTTCCATAAAAGCAGCAAGCCTCTCTGGCAAAGTCAGCTTCAAGTCTAAGGCCTTCTCCACTGTTTCACGAAATTTACCTGGATGTGCAGTTTCCAAAAACACCCCTTGGTAACCTGAATTTTCTCCTATAAAATCCTTTAGTCCTTTATACCCCACTGCTCCATGGGGATCGAGGGTATAGCCTGAATCGAAAACTTCTTGCATCACAGCTACTGTTTCTTGATCTGAATAGAAGTAGCCTTTGACATATTCTTTGAGCTGATTCTCGTCTCCTCCGAAAAGTGCCAATAGCCTTGGAAAATTACTTGGATTCCCAACATCCATGCTATTGCTGATAGTTTGGATTGAAGCCATTGCTTTAAATTCAGCCCCTCTCAAATAATCAGGAACTACTTTATTGACATTAGTAGCAGCCACAAAGTGATCAATTGGCAAGCCCATGCGCTGAGCCAGAATCCCTGCAGCTATATTTCCAAAATTTCCACTTGGGACGGAGAATACTACTTTTTTGCCATTTTTTGGCATGCGAGAAAAGGCGTAGAAATAATACAAAGCCTGAGGAATCCATCTTGCAATATTGATGGAGTTCGCTGAGGTCAATAGTAAATTTTCATTTAAATCTGGATCTAAAAATGCTTCTTTGACCATGCGTTGACAGTCATCAAAAACCCCATCTACTTCGAGGGCAGTAATATTCTGCCCCAAAGTGGTGAATTGCTTTTCCTGAAGCTCGCTAACCTTTCCTTTTGGAAACAAAATAATCACTTCCACTCCTTCCACACCTAAAAATCCATTTGCAACAGCACTTCCAGTATCACCTGAAGTCGCTACCAAAACTCTTACTTGTTTATCCGAATCTGCCAGTAACAAACTCATTAATTTGGAACAAAACCTTGCTCCAAAATCCTTAAAGGCAAGTGTTGGACCATGAAAAAGCTCCAGACTATAAACATCTTTTTCCACCTCTACTATTGGCGCATCAAAAGTCAAGGTATGATCCACTAAAGAGTGAATTTGGTCTTCCGTTAAATCCTCAGAAAAAATAGCGCTGATTACTTCATACCCGATTTCCTTAAAACTCTTCTCATGTAGTTTTCCAATGAATTCCTTCGAAAGGACAGGAATTCTTTCAGGCATATACAACCCTTGGTCAGGAGCGAGCCCTTTGATGACGGCTTCTGACAAACTCACTTGGTGTTGAGGATTATTCGTACTGTAAAACTTCATAGACTATTATTTTTCTTCGAGCACATAGGCTCCCACAGTATTAATAGCAGAGAAATGGACATCTACACCTAATCCTATTGCTTGATAGATTTCCTCTGCGGCTTTGGCCATTTCTTTGGATTTATCCGCTCCTTCAGATAATGCAAAATGTGGGACCGGAACCGGAAATCCCCATACCAAGAGCTCCTGCCGCTTTCAAGGCTTCTCTTACCTCATAAAACCCGGGAATCAAAACAGCTCTGTAAGGTTCTGCAATCACATCTCTCATCGATCTGGAAATCAGACCAAAATCCTGCTGGTACAATCCCGCAATAAATCCCGCTACATTCCCGGACTGGATAGTCGAGTGCTTCAAAGGGATTGAATCCCGAAGGACACTTCTGGAATCTGAAGTATTCAGCTGAAAATGGGGATGGAGCAACGTACAATACAAGCCTTCTGGAACCGGAAGTTTGATCACATCTAAAGGATGATAATCTCTGATCAGCACAAAACCACCAAGTAAACTAGGAGCAACATTATCAGCATGTCCGGCACCACAGGCTGCTTTTTCTGCGACAATAGCAAACGGTAGGAGATCCTTTTTCTCAAATGGATCACCCAAAAGCCTATTTGCTGCTACTAATGCAGCAACGGCACTCGCAGCACTGGAACCCATTCCTGAGCCAAGTGGAAGTCCTTTTCGCAAAGAAATGTCCATTCCTACCTGCTTCCCAAAACTATCCAGCATCGCTTGTATGGCAACAGCACAAGTGTTTTTCTCAACTTCCCAAGGGAGTTTTCCTCCATCTTCCTCTATAGATATGACTTTTAGCCCAGGCTTGTCACGAAGAGAAACTTCTACATAATCGCCCATGGCATCGATCGCAAATCCCAGGATATCAAAACCACAGGACACGTTGGCAACAGTAGCTGGCGCAAAAGCTTTGACAGATTTCATCACTCCCGGGTATAGTTTCCTATTCTGATCACATCCGCAAATACTCCAGCAGCAGTTACATCTGCTCCTGCACCAGGACCTCTGATTATCATAGGGAAATCATGATATCTTTCAGTGGTCAGCAAAATCATATTATCACTTCCTTGGAGGCTACTAAAAGGGTGTTCTACTTTCAATGAATTCAAGCCGACTTTCGCTGATCCGTTTTCCAAAGTTGCCATAAACCGAAGCTTTTCTCCCTTTTCTTTGGCTTCTTCTCTTACTTTTTCAAAATGTGAATCATGGCCTTTTAGTTTTTCAAAGAACTCATCTACAGAGGCCGTTTCCACACAATCCTCCGGCACCATCCCTTCGACAGTAACAGAATCAAATTCTAGTGTCTGCTCAGCTTCTCTACCCAAGATCAAAATTTTACGTGCTACATCCATACCACTTAAATCATCTCTTGGATCGGGCTCTGTATATCCTTTGTCTTTGGCTATTCTTACTACTTCAGAAAAAGAAGCTCCTTTTTCGAATTCAGAGAAAATGAAGTTCATCGAACCACTTAAAACCGCCTCAATTTTGATCACACGATCACCTGAGAGCATTAAATCCTGAAGGGTATTGATGACCGGTAAACCTGCAGCCACATTGGTTTCATAGAGGAATTTCACCCCACGCTTTTTAGCGATTTTCTTCAAAGCCAGGTATTGTTCCATTGAACCAGAATTGGCTTTCTTGTTTGGAGTGACTATTCCGATTTTGGCTTCAAGAATCCTCGAATAGGTGTTTGCTACTTCCAAAGAAGCGGTACAATCCACCATGACCGAGTTGGAGAAGTTCATCTGCTCCATGGTCTCAATAAATTTATTCAAATTCATTTTTTGATCTCCTGAGCCCAATTGATGTGGGTTTTTGAGATCGAAACCGTCTTCATGAAAAGCCATGTATCGGCTATTGGCAAGACCATGGATCTGAATATCCAACATGCTATCTTGCTGCAGCTTTTCCTGCTGTGAAGCGATCATCCGGATCAAAGCTTGACCGATCAGACCTGTTCCTATCAAGAACACGTGCAGCACCTTATTTTCAGAAAGGAAGAATGCCTCATGTAAAGCGTTCAACGCTTTCTGTAAATCCGCCTGAGGAATCACCGCAGAGATATTCAATTCAGAACTTCCCTGGGCAATAGCCGCTACGTTAATGTTATTACGACCCAATGCACGGAACATTCTCCCTGAAGCGCCTGGGTTATGTTTCATATTTTCACCTACTACTGCAACCGTAGAAAAACCATGCAGTAAGTTGACTTCTTCCATTTCACCAGACTTTATCTCATAGTGAAACTCCTTTTCCACCGCCTCTTTTGCCAAATAGGCCTCGTCAGTTTTGATGGCTAGACAGATACTATGTTCAGAAGAAGCTTGTGAAATCAATACGATATTTACCTCTGCATCTGCCAAAGCTTTAAATACTCTGCTAGTTCCAGAAACTGACTCAATCAATCCTGCTCCCTGAACTGTCACAATAGAAATATTGGACATGGAGCTCACACCTTTGATCAAAGCCTCTTTGGTTACTTCGCTATTGATTTTGGTACCTGGATTTTCAGGCTCAAAGGTATTTTTAATATAGATGGGAATATTCCGCTTCATGGCAGGTTGCATGGTAGCCGGGAATATTACTTTTGCTCCAAAATGCGAAAGTTCCATCGCCTCATTGTAGCTCAATTGAGGAACAGTAAACGCAGTATAAACCAAACGGGGATCAGAGGTCAATACCCCTGAAACATCAGTCCATATTTCTAAATCTTCAGCTTCTAAAGCACCTGCAAAAATAGAAGCAGTATAATCTGAACCAGACCTTCCTAAGGTAGTAGTCTCGCCTTTTGAGGTAGAAGCGATAAAACCAGTGATTACTTTTATTCCATCATTTTTACCAAAATAACTTCTAATCAAAGCGTTGGTAGTTTCAAAATCAACCTTTGCCTGACCAAATCGATCATTGGTTCTAATTACTTCCCTGGCATCTAAAAACTGAGTTTTCAACCCTTTACCTGCCAATGACTCTGATAAAATAAAAGCGGATAATCGCTCTCCAAAACTGGCTACATAATCCAAAGTTCTAGGAGAATTTTCTTTGATCAAGAAGGTACCATGAAACAAATCTTCCAGCTCTTTGAATCGAACTTTCACATAGGTCATGACGGTGGACTGATTTTGGACAGAAATAAGCTGTCTTACCATATCCAAGTGCTTCTCTTCTAAACTTTGAAGCATATCCCTGTAAGCTTGATCTCCTTCCCGAGCCATTTGGGAAATCTTCAACAGACTCTCCGTGACGCCACCAAATGCAGAAAAAACAATGGCTATTTCATGTTTCTTGAGCTTTTCCTGAATAATGGAAAATACTTTCTGGATGTTTTCGGGGTTCGCTACGGATGAACCACCAAACTTGATGACTTTCATAAAGAATCTTGTAATGAGTTATTTGAACTAAAGAGGGCCAATATACGGCCAAAGGGGCGGGTACTAATTATTAAAACACGGGATTACCCCGTAATGGTGGTGTAAATTCTTGTAGACATGAAAAAAGATGTACGCGCAACTGCTCCACGTAAAATGTACAGGTCGTCTGTTAAAGATGTGTTTGCTGCAAATACCATATCCGAAGAATTGACACGACAATCTTAACGCCAAATTTTTGATATGCCAAACAATCCCTTAGAGTTTTTCAAAAAAGTTACTATTTATTTAAAAAATCGATAAAAATTCTATCAAATTGAGCTTTTCACACTAAGTATTATCTGATTTATTAATCAAAGCCGAAAGAGTATTTGGGCTGAAAATTTTTTAAATTGTTCAAGAAATAATTACAAATTTTATGAAGGCTTTTAAACTAATCCCCATTTTTTTGTTGGTGTTTCTCCTAGTCGAATGTAAAACAATTCAAAAAACTGCTAAGGGCCAGTTAGGAAATGTCACGTGGATACTTCAGGAGTTGAATGGAAATTCGGCGATTTCAGAGTGGTTTCCAGAAAGTACCCCCACTTTGAATTTCAATGAAACCGGTACACTTAGTGGATTTACAGGCTGTAATAACTTTTCTGGAATCTATAGCTTGGAAAATTCAGACTTAAAACTAGATCCAGGAGCAATGACCAGAAAAGCCTGTCCTGATGTGAAAGAAGATGAATATTTGCAGGCTTTGGGAATGGTAAATTCCTTTGAGTTGGATCAAAACATACTAAAATTAAAAGGGCCGGCAGGTGATTTGATGACGTTTATTCCTCAAAATTAATACACCTCATTTATCCTTTTTGATTTTCCCCTGAAACTCACCTCTTGACCTTTTGCCTTTCCCATTAAAACTTGGCCCAAAGGAGAATTTTTACTTAATAAAAACACCTTTTTCCCATCCACCACTAATTCGCCTAAACTTGCGGATACAAATAATAAATCCTCTCCCCACTGCAACAAGGAACCTTCCGTAATTTTCTCTGAATCCTTCGAATTATTTAGTAAATATTGGATTTCTTGAAGCAATTGCTGATTCTGCTTGAATTGATTTTCAACCTTCCCTATTTCTTGCCTCATCATTTCTCGTCCTGTTTCGTATTTATCCCCGGCCGAACTCTTAGTTTCTTCTTTAATACTTAACTGAAGAGAAGACAACTCATTTGCCAACAAGGATTTTCTTTCTTCCAGCAAGTCAATCGCCTTCTGGAAAACTTGATGTTTAAAACCCTTCATTTATTCAACACAGGCTTCTTTTCTCCTTGTATCGATGATGTAGACGATCTTCCATTGCCCGTCAAATTTGACCAGCTGGAAAGAATTCACTCCACAGTGGCTGAATTTCTCATTGACATAAAACTGATAGGGAGTCCATGCCGTGGCCATGTTTGCATCTACATTGATGACGAAATCAGTCAATCTTTCATCCAAATAGGTTTCAGCCGGAACTGAACCTATACTATTGGCAAATTCAGCTACAGTGTTACTTCCAATCACAGTACCTTCCGGTTTATTTTGGATAGTCTGCATAATCGCATCTTCTGAAAAAGCCGAAATAATCTGCTCGGCATTTTTAGTACGCATTCCATCAAACATAGAGATGATTACTTCCTTCACTGCTGCTTCATCCGATTGTGCCTTTGACAAAAATGTGATAGACATCAGCAGACAAATACTTAATAGTAGCTTTGTTTTCATGAATTCAAGTTTTAAACTTCACCGTAAAGCTTAAAGGTCATATTTCTTAAAGCAGATGTGTTTACTGCATAATGCATGGCTTCCGCAATTTCATCTGGACGTACCCATTTTGTAAAATCGGCATCAGGCATAGACTCTCTATTCACAGGGGTATCAATGATGCTTGGAACAAATACGTGTGAACGAATAGGTGAATCTTTAATTTCCTCACCAAGAATTTCCGTAAGGGTGATCACTAGTCTTTTGCTCAATGAATAGGCAAGCATATCTGGGGCAGAAGATAGCTCCAAAGCTGGTCGAGCTCCAACAAACAAAAACGTACCTTTCTGCTGTTTTTTCATAATTGGTAAAAACCCTTTGACCAGATGGAATGCTGAGAAAAAATTCAGTTGAAACATCTTCTGGATATCTTCCTGACTGGTTTTATCAAATCCTCCCATAGAAAATCCCCCTACCAATAAAGCCAATGCATCCAATTCTCCATACTGAAGTTGAAATTCAGCTACAAATGCCTGTACTTCTTCTTCATTAGTGACATCTACCTCATAGCTATCGTCAGCTTCTTCGATAAATTCATCTTTTCCAGGATAGGTCAAAGTAATGATATGGTAACCTTCCCTTTTAAATTTTTCGACCACTGCAGATCCTAGATTCCCGCTCGCGCCTGTAATTATTATATTTCTGCTCATACTTATAAAATCTCTGTCCGATTATTCCTAAAATTACCCTTAATTTTTAGAATAAGGCATGAATCAACTAAAAACAAGCATTCAAAGTAAGGAGAACGTAAAAAGGCGGAATTTTGTCTTGAAGCTTATTTTACTTATCTCACTTGACTATATCTACGTGGGTAACACAATATTACGTCCATTCCTGGATAATTACCCAGCCATCAATAATCTGATTCGAGCGAGTGTTTTTTTGCTCAGCGGGAATTTGATCATTTCTCTTGGACGCTTTGCAGCTTTACGTTTTTACTTAAAAAAAACCAAGGATGAAAAAGTACAACCCAACTTTGTAATTGGAATCGGAAGAATCTCCTGGATCCTCAATGTGATCATTTTACTGATTTCACTGATGCTCGCTTTAGGAATTCGACCCTTGGAATTTTTAACGAGCATAACCATTGTGGCGGCCGCCATCGCAGTGCTCACCAAGGATTACATTACCAATATTGCAAATGGCCTAATCATCATGTTCTCGGACCAGTTGGAGATTGGAGACAAAATCCAAATTGGGAAAAACACAGGCTTCATAAGAGACATCACATTAATCAACCTAGTCCTTAAAAATGAAACTGGAGAAACAATCATAGTACCGAATTCCATGGTTTTGGCTTCAGAGATTGTCAACTTTAGTAGAAATAACGCGCATCAACTGGTTTTTGATTTTGAAGTGTCCACAAAATCAGACCTTCCTCTAGATGAGATTGAACGGCGATTAATTGGCAAATTGGGGCTTTATTCCGACTATATTTACCTCAAAGGGGCACAGTTAAGTGTTTTGGAGAGGAAATCAGATTACCAGCTTATCCGATTTCAATTCCCCATCAAAACAGGAGAAAAGGAAGTAGAATCAAAAGTTAGAAAAACGATTAATCAAGCGATTATAAATTTATTTCATGAAGAACGAGAAGCCTAATTATTTTGATTTGGTTTACCAGGTGGTTCGGGAAATTCCAGAAGGTAGAGCTACCAGCTATGGTACCATAGCCCATTATTTAGGGTTGAAAAGTGGAGCAAGAATGGTAGGGTACGCTATGAATGCAGCCCATTCATTACCTGATGTTCCTGCTCACCGGGTTGTAAATAGGATAGGGATGTTGACAGGTAAACACCATTTCTCTACCCCAACAGCCATGCAAGAAGCTTTAGAAAAAGAGGGAGTGATCGTTGAAAATGACAAAATCAAGAATTTTGACCAAGTGTTTTGGGATCCAGAAAAGGAACTCTCAATCTGATCATTTTTTACGGACCCACCAAAGGCCTAAAAACATCAGCAAGCCATTTAGTATCAGGGCTTCAAAACCAAACTTATATCCCCAGAGTAATTTCTCTGAATTGGACGCAATAAGATATGTTAAAGTAGGAGCAGCTACTGCGATATAAGGCACCCATTTATCATTCACATGCATCTTAGTAAATAAGCCAAAAGAATAGAGCCCCAACAAAGGGCCATAGGTATAACCCGCTATCACAAACACCGAATTAATGACGCTTTGATCATTGATCCAATAGAAAGCAAGAATTACGAAGTACATAACAAATGTGAAGATAATATGTACTTTCTGTCTTACCCTTACCTGTTTTTCTTTTGGATACTTTTTCTCCAATTCAAGAAAGTCCACACAAAATGAAGTGGTCAATGCTGTTAAGGTAGAATCGGCACTGGAATAGGCCGCCGCCGTAATTCCTAATACGAAAACAATTCCTGCAAATGGAGTAAAATATTGAGTAGCTAACAAAGGAAATAATTCATCTGTCCTTGCAGGCAACGTAATCCCTTTTGTTTCCGCAAAGAGATATAGCATGACTCCCAACCCTAAGAATAGCAAGTTCACAATCACCAAGCAGATAGTAAACCAAAACATGTTCTTTTGCGCATCTCCAATGTTTTTACAGGTTAAATTCTTTTGCATCATATCCTGATCCAACCCGGTCATGACAATGGTTATGAAAGCTCCTGAAATAAACTGTTTGAAGAAATTGGTACCATCTTTCCAGTTCCAATTGAAAATAGTCGAGCGGGAATCTTCTGATATTACTTTGAAATATTCGGAAATCCCTGATAGTTCTAACTCATTCCCAATCAAAACAATACTGACCACTACTGCCGCCAGCATAAAAAATGTCTGAAGGGTATCCGTCCAAACAACAGTTTTGATTCCACCTCGGAAGGTGTACAGCCAAATTAATCCTACGGTAATCAATACGGAAACCCAAAACGGGATTCCTAAAGAGTCGAATAAAATCAATTGCAGTACAGAAGCAACCAAAAAGACCCGCAAAGAGGAGCCTACTGTCCTGGAAAGAATAAAGAAGAAAGCTCCCGTTTTATAAGACCAAAAACCAAACCTATCCTCTAAATATGAGTATATTGATACGAGATTTAAGCGATAATAAAGAGGTAAGAGCACCTTGGCAATCGTGAAATACCCAAGCGTATAACCCAAAACAACTTCGAAATAAAAGAAGTTAGAATTACCTACCTCTCCTGGCACAGAGATAAATGTCACTCCAGAGAGTGAGGCGCCTATCATCCCAAAAGCAACCAAAAACCATGGAGATTGTCGATCTCCCGTAAAGAAGGTATCAGCAGTGATTTTGCGGGAAGTAAACCAGGAAATCAAAAAAAGCAGTAAAAAATAGCAGGAAATAACGATTAGAACTACCTGTGAATTCATAAATGCGGTTGGGATTAGCCGCTAATTTGTCCATTATTATTAATTTTGCAAAATGAATCGATTGAACATGACTTATCAATTTGAGGAAGAGACCGATGTATTGTTGGAGGAAGCGGTAGATTTAGACTCTTCGGATCTCATCGTTTATAACGACGATGTCAATACATTCGACCATGTAGCTAACATTCTGGTAAAAGTTTGCAAGCATAGCCCAGAGCAGGCCGAGCAATGTACTTTGATCATCCATTTCAAAGGAAAATGTGCGGTAAAAAAGGAAGTGTAGAAGAGCTTAAGCCGATGTGCGAGGCTATTTTAGACGCTGGAATCCAAGCTGCAATCGTATAATCGAAACTGAGTGAATATCCCTTCCAAATTAATTGAAGATGCTGTCACAGAAATTTCCAGATTACCTGGAATAGGGAAAAAGACAGCGTTACGATTGGCCCTACATTTATTAAAACAAAATGAGGTTCATACTGAAGCCCTGACGCTCGCTTTAACAAGAATGAGGCAGGAAGTTCAGTATTGTAAAAAATGTCATAACATCTCAGACGGAGAAATCTGCCAGATATGTGCCAGCATGCGCAGAGACAAAACAGTCATCTGTGTAGTAGAAGACATCAGGGATGTTTTAGCGATAGAAAACACCAACCAGTTTCAAGGAACCTATCATGTTTTAGGAGGAGTCATTTCACCAATTCAAGGAATTGGTCCTGAAGAGTTGACTATTGAATCTCTATTGGAACGAGTTTCTTTATCTCAAAAAGAAGGGGAAGAACCCATTCAGGAAATCATTTTAGCTCTTAGCGCTACCATGGAAGGGGATACAACCTCCTTTTATTTGGCCAAAAGATTAATAGAAAAAGGAATTAAAGTAAGTACCATCGCAAGAGGTATCCCAGTTGGGGGTGAACTCGAATATACCGATGAGGTAACCTTGGGAAGAAGTATTATGACCAGAATTAATTACTCCACCGAGTAATTATTTATTTGTTCAGTAAAAAGCCCTTTCTATATTTGCAAACCTTTTGGGGGATTAGCTCAGTTGGCTAGAGCGCTACACTGGCAGTGTAGAGGCCACCGGTTCGAATCCGGTATTCTCCACTTTCAAAGCTTCACAGAATTGTGAGGCTTTTTTGTTTCAACCTTTTTTATCAAAATTAGGACATCGATTTGCCATAATGAGTTGTCCAAATAAATTTCATTTTTTCCCTCTTTAAAATTTATACATTTCGAAAGTAGCTATTCCACTGCTTCACACGTAGTTAGTTTAAGCATCGAAAAATCCTGTGAAAAATCATTTCTTTCTAACCATCTGTTTCCTGTTTATTTTTTCTTCCTGTCAAAGTGAATCTCCTTGTGAGAACTTTCAATTAGGAAAACCAGTAAACATTGCCTTCCATGAAACCATTACTTTTTGTGAAGCACCTATTTCTATCACTTTCTCAAAAATCCTTGAGGACTCCCGTTGTCCTGAAAATGTAGTATGCATTTGGCAAGGTCTTGCTGAATTGGAAGTTCTTATTGAGTTAGAAGGAAAAGAAGAAGCTTATTTATTAAGTACTTATCCAACTTTTAGAAATATACCTTCTGAAGTGCAAGTGAAGGACTATCGCTTCTCTTTAAAAGAAGTCAGCCCTTACCCCAACACTACAAAGTCCTACCAAGAAAAAGACTATAACATCCAACTGCTTGTTGAAAAGGTAAATGAGTAATTGTATCTTGCTCTAAATCTTTTCTCATGAAAAAATCAATTTTCACGCTTTTTTCGATTTTAGCATGTTCTTGGCTATTTCTTTCATCTTGTTCTTGCAACCCTGAAAACATTGCAAAACTTGCCTTCAAAGGAATGGAAAGCATGATGGGGGAAGGATTTATGCCTTCAGAAGAAATACGTGCTATTGGGGATTTTAAAGGAATGAGTGTAGCACTCAATAGTTCGACTGTCGATGATCACACTGAATCCACTATTTTTTAAAACTGGAAAATGGAGACCCTGTAAAATTAGGCAATCAACCCGAAGTCCTTGCAAGAAACTGTGCAGAAATCTATCTGCGAGATTTTGAAAACTCTGAAAATTATCGACAGATTACAGTACAGTTTATTCAGACGGACCCAAACAATCCTGAGAATATTGCGATGCAAGAATATACTTTCGATACCAAAGACTTTTAATCTAACCTACTAATCTTATGGAAATGCCACCTGAGTTCAAAAAGCCAAAAACCACACTTGGAGACTGGATCATCTCAGTGATCATTAAAAGGCTTCCATTAATTGGGTTCATCATGTTAATTGTATGGGCTGTGGATAGTAACACGGATCCTGACAAAGCAAATTGGGCGAAAGCCGAACTAATTGTGAAACTTATTATTTTCGCAGCTGTCATGATTGTCATCGCTATTATTGGTTTTGGAGTATTCACCAATTTTGCCGATGAAATAGACTGGTCCGAATTCGATTAACGAAATCCAGCATGTGAATGAAAAATAACCTGACCCATTGGTTTGGTTTGCTGGATTCCATATGACCTTTAAAACCGTGCAAAGCCACATGAAAATAAAAGCCTTTTGTTCTGACGTAGATGGTACTTTACTAAATTCAGAACGTGACTTATCTCAACGCCTAAAAGCGATAGTAAGTAAATTTCACCCAGATTTCCCAGTCATACTTGCAAGTTCAAGAATGCCCAATGCCATGCGTCATTTAGTGAGAGACCTTGGAAAGTCTGACCAACCTTTGGTTAGTTATAATGGTGGTTATGTTTTGAGTGCACAAGGTGAAATCCTGGATTCTGTTTCAATTCCTTTAGCTCTGGTAAGTAAGATCTTGGAATTGACCAAAAACACCAATATCCATGTCAGCCTATACCATGGGGAAGATTGGTATGAAGAGAAAGATGATTATTGGTCTCAACGAGAAATCAGGAATACCAAAACTAATTGCATTTGGTTACCTAATCAAGAGGTCCTTGAACTCTGGGCGAAAGACAATTCAGGAGCTCATAAAGTAATGTGCATGGGGGATTCCCAGGAAATTTCATGGCTTTTCGGAGAACTCCATTTCGAGAATTCGGGAGATCTTCATTTGTATCGGTCTAATGACAACTACCTGGAAATAGCCCCAAAAGCAATTTCAAAAGCCACCGGATTGAAAAAATCCTGCAACACTCATTCGATTTTGGAATGAGATCGGTCATTGCTTTTGGGGATAATTACAATGACATTGACCTGTTACAATCCGTAGGCTATGGTGTAGCGGTAGCCAATGCTCGCCCTGAAGTAAAAGCGGTAGCAAAGGAAATCACCCTACACAATAAAGAGGATGGAGTTGCAGTCACTTTGGAAAAACTATTCTTATAATAATCCAGAACCATCCTCCACTTCTTCCACTGCTTTGGAAAGAAATTCCTGAAACGGTCTCATGGTATTAAAAGCCTCCAAGGCACGTTTTATAAATTGACCATTATTTATTTCCTGGTCTTTCAGGGGAGTTGTCACTGTAAAGCTTTTCAGTTTGAGATACTCAATGAATTCATGCTCCGCGTCATAATCGCGTGGGCTGGTTTTTAACTTCTCTCCCTGAATCTCTCCAAATGCTTTCTTAAAAGATGCCTCATTTTCGATCCTGATAAGTTCAGCTCCTGAATAATCAATTTCCTTGCGGATTTTTTCAAGGTTTCCCCATAGGCATATATATGCCCCCTCCTAAAAATGATTGTCCAGGCTGGATATGCAGATAATAGCCCGGCCCTTCAGACTTTTTCCCCTTGGGTGAAAAATAGGCTGCAAAATTGATTTTATAGGGGTCTTTATTCGCCGAAAAACGCACGTCTCGATTTTGCCTAAACACGCAATCTTTAGGTTTAAATGCTTCAAAAGCAGGCTCCCATTCTGCCAACCCTTTTAGAATTACAGCCACATCTTCCAAAAACTCCTCCTTGCATGCCAAATACTGCTTTTTGTGAGCATCCATCCACTCTTTGGAGTTGTTTTGGGCAAGTTCTGATAAGAATTCTATATAAGGTCGCATAGCTTTCAAAAGTTTTATTGGTTTATTAACCAAGACAATCAATTTTTGGTTTAGATAAAATCTACCAAAACCTCCAATTTCATACCTCTACTTCCTTTAATCAGGATCAGATAATCTTCCAGCTGGCTATCCTGAAGCCAGTTTCTGAATGAAAATGGATCTGGAAAGTACAATGCTTTTGGCGCTTTGGTCAAAGCCGATACAATCATTTTCCCGGTAAAACACACTTTATCTATCTGATATTCACTTACGATTTCGCCGAGCCTTGCATGCTCTGCTTCAGAATGATCTCCCAACTCATACATATCCCCCAAAATGATCATTTTGTGCTTTCTGCCAGTCATTTTACCAAAGGTACGGATAGCTACTTCCATACTGGAAGGGTTCGCATTGTAGGCATCCAGAATAATTAAATTACTACGTTTTTCGATCAATTGAGATCGCATATTAGATGGCTTATAAGCAACCACCGCTTCCACCGCCTGATTCATAGGTACTTCAAAAACTTTCCTACCGTTAGCGCTGTGGCAATGTTTCCAAAGTTATATGCTCCGATCAAAGAGCTCAAATACTCCTCATTTCCTCCCTCTACGGTGAATTTCACAAACGGATTAGCCTCTACAAATCCTACCTCACAAAAATCCCCATTTGCTGGGTATAGTACTGGATGATCGAATCGTTTTGCCATATTGGATAAAATCGGATCCTGAGAATTGATAAAAACTGTTCCTCCATTTACTCTCAAATGCTGAAACAATTCCGTTTTCGTTTTCAATACTCCTTCAGGTCCGCCCATTCCTTCCAAATGTGCCTTCCCTATGTTTGTGATAAATCCATGAGTAGGTTCGGCAATATCGCAAAGCTCTTCTATATCCCCTTGCTTGTTGGCACCCATTTCCACAATGGCAATTTCAGCATCTTCTGGAATGGACAGTAACGTCAAAGGTACCCCGATATGGTTATTTAGATTACCCAACGTGGCTACCGTCTTGTACTTGGTTTTCAAGACTGCATTCAACAACTCTTTAGAAGTGGTCTTTCCATTTGAACCAGTCAAACCAATTATAGGGATTGTCAGTTGCTTTCGGTGGTAATTGGCAAGATCCTGAAGCATTTTCAAAGCATCCTTTGCCAAAAAGTAACGCTCATCATCCTCTACAAAATGGGCTGGATCGTCAATCACCACTAACGAAGCCCCCATTTCCAAGGCTTTAGGAGCAAACTTGTTGGCATTGAAATTCGGGCCTTTTAATGCGAAAAACACATTTCCTGGTTCGATTTTCCGGGTATCGGTACTGACTCCTGTACTTTTCTTGAATAGCTGGTAAAGGATAGAAAGATTCATTTTAAGGGAATTTTACTCCCAAAATAAACGAATCATTCACATCTTTGAGGTGATACATCCGTATTAATTTTAGATTTCTTTGATTCCCGATGCGAAAACCGATATTCTGTCTATTTCTACTTTTCACCTTTCGTGTTCATGCCCAAGAAATTTATTCTTTTGATCATTCTCTGACGGTCAACCAGTCTGGAACCATTTTGAGTTCACCATTTTCAGGAGGGATTAATTCAGCACAGATTCAAACCATTGACTTGGATGGAGATGAGATAGAAGAATGGGTGATCTGGGACATCAATTCCCGTCAACTTCAGGTATACAAGAAATCTGGAAACACTTTTACTTACCTTCCCGAACTCAGCTATTTCTTTCCATCGGATATTGCTGGATTTCTGATTTTGGCCGATTTTGATTTCGACGGCAAGAAAGACCTTTTCACCTCCACTCCACTTGGTATTAAAGCCTATAAAAACACTTCGATAGGAGGTACTATTTCTTGGGAAGTAGCTCAAAATTTCTTGAAAATTGATAATTCTGGAAATATCCAGGCGAATAATTTGGACACTCCACTTATTCAGGATTTAGATGGGGATGGGGATTTAGATTTGGTCATTTTCAATTTTGCATCAGGGGACTACTTGGAGTTTTATGAAAACACCAGTATGGATCGAAAAGGGAATCCTGATATTGATGGATTTGCATTTCCTGAAACCCACTGGGGCAATTTTGAATTTTGTGGCTGCGGGGATATAGCTTTTGGTGCGACTTGTTCTGGAATAGATTTGCGAACCCTTTCTGAGGAAAATGATAGAATTCAGCACGCGGGAGGACATTCTATTCTTTATAGGGATTTTGATGGGGATGGTGTTTCCGATTTAGTGTTGGGTAGAGATGAATGTAGCGCCCTCTACTTTCTACCAAATCAGGGAGATGAAGAAAATGCACTTTTCTCCAATTTCACCAATGAACTCCCTACCTACGGAAGGTTGCCTGAATTCCCTATTTTTCATGCTGCTCAAGAAATTAATGAAGAGTTGATCATTAGCCTAAATACCAATGAATCTGCTATAAATTATGGAATTGACTTCCAGCAATCCCTTATAAAATTGGATAGGAACGGGCAAGAAATGGGTGGATTTCTTCAAGATCAAATGATTGATATGGGAGAAAACAGTAGACCAATCTATATCGGAAATAAAAACGCAGGTTCCATCTTCGCCTTGTCCAATCAATTGATCAATGGACAAATCGTCAGTAAACAATCCATTTTTGAATTAGAAGAGGGCAGTTTCCAAAAACTAGATGTATTTAACACCCAATTGGATGAATTGGAGCTGATCGATGCCCAAAACATCCTGTTTAATGATTTAGATAAAGTTCATCATAACTTGGTTTCTGGGATCAGATATATCAATGGAATTCCCTCCCAATCAATCTATGAACTAAACGAAGACCAAGGTCAATATTTACGCATCGAATGGGATGGCTATCAGCCAAATCGTGGGGATTATTTACAGTTCTTCCACTTTGAGGAACAGGATTACCTGTTAGTAGCTGCCCAAAATGGCAGCTTGGATCTCTACCAAATGGATTTTTCAACAAATACGGCCATACTCGTGGAGGAAGATTTTTAGGTTTTGAAGACAATCCTGCAAATCGAAATTTGACCATAGCAGTGGATGATAAGACTTTACCAGACCTGTATGCAGTAGATCAAAACGGCCTGCTGATAAAGATTGCCAACTTTATGAACTCTACTGCAAGGACTGATATTCAAATTAAAATCTCTGAAGAAAACTATCCTACCAGATTAGGCAGAAATACCTGGATTGCCTTGGTAAGGCCTATTTTTGAAGGAAACCCCGATTTGATTTTGGGAACTCGTGCAGGAGGACTTATTTATTTAAAGGCAGAAGAAAGCTCTAACCCTCCTACCGAAAATGAATTCCAGATCAGATTATTCCCTAATCCGAGCGACGGACCAATTAATATCCTATCCAATTTACCTGCAAAAGGAAGGTTGGTGACTGCTCTAGGGCAAGTACTTTTAGAAAATATTGAGATTAAACCCAATCAAGAGCTGGAAATTCAAAGTAGTTTCTTGACGCCAGGCTTGTACATTCTACAATTAGAAGTGGATGGAAAATTCACTACTTCCAGAAAAATCTGGATGAAGTAATCCTTTTGGGTTTTGGTACAAAAAGAGTAGCTTCAGTCCATTAAACCCACCACTTTATGAAACATATTGTTTTTTCATCCTTTTAGGGATTCTAATTCAAAGTTGTTCCAAAAAAGAATCCGCAGATTTGATCATCACCAATGGAAAGATTTACACGGTAGATGAAGCTAATCCCATCGTGGAGGCAGTTGCTGTAAAGGATGGTAAAATTCTAGCTTTGGGAAGTAGCAGTGAAATTGCTGATTATATTTCCGAAGTAACTCAACTTGTTGATTTGACAGGTAGGACAATGACTCCAGGATTTATAGAATCCCATGCCCACCTGATGGGAATTGGATACAACAAACTCGAACTGGACCTTATGTATGTACAATCCTATGATGAATTGTTGGATAAAGTAGCGGAAGCAGTTTCTAAAGCCCAACCTGGAGAATGGATCACAGGACGTGGATGGCATCAGGATAAATGGCTGGAAAAACCTGATAAAATGGTGAAAGGATTCCAAACTAACGATTTGTTGAATCAAGTATCCCCTAACAACCCTGTATTCTTAAGACATGCTTCAGGCCATGCGACTTTTGCTAATGCAAAAGCATTGGAATTAGCGGGCATCAATAACTTGAAAGGAGAAAGACCAGGGGAAGTAGAAGGAGGAGAAATTATTTTAGATGAACTAGGAAACCCTACTGGAGTTTTGACCGAAAGGGCTTCTTCTTTGGTAGGTAAGCTAGTCCCGGCAGAAACACCAGAGCGCGCTGAACAAGCCTTAACATTGGCTCTTCAGGAACTGGCAGAAAAAGGGATTACCAGTTTTCATGATGCCGGGAGTGGACAATCTACTATTGACCTGATTGAAAAATTCAAGAAAGAAGGAAAATTAACAGCCAGAATGTATGTAATGCTGGCGGGAAGCGATCCAGAATTATTGGAAAACTGGTATAAACAAGGCCCTAGGATTGATAGTGCAGACCATTTACTATCAGTAAGATCCATCAAACTATTCTGTGATGGCGCATTGGGATCCAGAGGCGCTTGGTTGTTAGAAGAATATTCAGATCGCCCTGGGCATTTTGGACATGAAACTCTCCCTATGGAAGTGGTAGGACAAGTTTCAGAAAAAGCGATCCCAGCAGGCTTCCAGGTTAATTCACATGCTATTGGAGATCGTGCCAATCGAGAAGTCCTCGACCAATACGAAGGAGCCTTTGGGAAATTCCCCGATAAAAATGACCTACGATTTAGAATTGAACATGCTCAACATATCGATCTGGAAGATATCCCACGTTTTGGTGAAATGGGTGTCATAGCTGCCATGCAAGCGATTCACTTGAGTTCGGACAGGCCCTGGGCAATCGACCGCTTGGGAGAAAAACGAATAGTTGATGGCGCATATGTTTGGCAGAAACTTCTTCAAACAGGGGCGGTAGTCACCAATGGCACCGATGCTCCAGTTGAGCCATTAGACCCAATCCCTTCTTTTTATGCCTCAGTTACCCGAAAAACACTTGCAGGAACGCCTGATGGTGGATATGAAGCCAATCAAAAACTTTCTCGGGAAGAAGCCTTAAAAGCCTATACTTTATCTGGAGCTTATGCAGAATTCGAAGAGGGCTTCAAAGGTTCTATTGAGGTAGGCAAAGCTGCTGATTTTACAGTTTTTGATCAAAATATCATGGAAATTCCTGAGGAAGAAATTTTAACAGCAAAAGTCATGATGACTGTAGTCGGAGGAAAAATTGTTTATCAGGAATCAAAATGATGAAATCGTAAGCTTGAAAATTTCGACTAAATCTTAAACCTGCTTTTTACGAGGCAGGTTTTTTTCAAAATTTAGGTATCCCAACATAGTATAAATCAAACCCTCCTAGACCTCCAGGTCGGTTGGAGGAGAATATCATTAGCTGATTAGTAAATTCCGGATGTGCAGATACTATTGGTCTAAATTCATCGTACTCAGAATTGATCTTGGAACCAAAATTCTCCGGATCAGACCAACTATCTCCTGAACGGAAGGAATAATACAAATCATAGCCTCCAAATCCCCCTGGACGATCTGAAGAAAAGACCAGCAAATCCCCATATACAAATGGCATATGATCATTGGCTGAAGTATTGATCCCGATTTTTTGAATGCTTTTTCTTGATCACTTAGCAGGTATTCCATCACTGATCCCTCATCAGGCAGGTCCAGTTCGTAGACATTAAAGACTCCGTCCCCATCCGAACTGAAAAGCATCTTTTCCGGCCTCCCTTGGCTTTCAACTCCCGATCCCTTCAAAAAATCAGCCCCGTAGAAACAAGGATACATTTCACTTGCTCCCTTCTCCAATAGCCTAAAAGAAGCACCTCTTATGTCATTTTGGTGAGAGGAGGTTTCATTTGGTTCGGCAAGAATGGAATACACTCCATTAGAATTGTCCCGACTAAATAACAAAACCTGTTGATTTTCAGAATCAAAAAAGGTGTAAGGCCCCTTTTCATTGAAACTCGTCTCGGTTCTCCTCACCCAATCCCTTAATCCGGTTTCAAAAAGGGAATTTCCTTGATCAACTCTTAAAACCCCCTCAGACTTATCCCAATAAAAACCCAAATTGGATTCCACCAAGTTGAAATGATTCAGCTGTGAATTGATTCGATTGGATGAAAAGACAATTTTGAAACCATGTGTAACCGCAGGTGCATCCGAGTTCACATCATCAAAGGACGAATTGATCACCGACAAATTCACGGCTTCCTCAGGAAAGACACCAATAGGATATTTATTTTGATTGCAGCCACCTAGAAGTACTTCAAGAAATAAGACTAGATAGAGGCCTTTCACCGAATTCCGATGGTTGAGGAATTCAAAATTCAGTTTGAATACCATAAAAAATAAGGGTTAGGAAGGTTTATTAAAACTATGAAATAAAACTAATAAATTACTCAACTAAAACAAGCTTGCAGTCTTCAGCTTTGAAATTTGCTATTTCTTCATTTAACTATTTCATTTCCAAAAAAACTTAAGAATTGCCTACTAATCAAGAGCAAACCTAATACTTCTTATTTTTTCCCTATTTTCACTGTTTAAATATAAATCCAATCCCATGAGAAAAATTTTATCACTTTTTTGGGTGCTTGCTTTTTTAGCTGTTAGCACTCATGCCCAAGATCTTAAACCCATTACTTGGAAGGATATCCCCTCCTGGAAATACCTGAATCGTGGAGGATTTGACATTTCTCCAGATGGCCAATGGGTAGCTTACACCATTGTCCAGCTGGAAGGAGATGGAAAACTCTATGTACAGAAAATCGGAGAGGAGGCAAGCAAAAAGTCCTATGATATAGGAGGAGTGACTGGACAACAAGTCGTTTTTAGTAAAGACTCCAAATGGATTGCATTCAAAGAAGATCCAAAATTTGCTGAAAAGGAAAAAAACAAAAAATCCAAGGGCAAGCCACTTTCTGACAAATTGCATTTAGTAAAACTTGGAACCGATGAAAAAAAGACCTGGGAAAAAGTAAGCACTTTCTCTTTCAACAATGAAGGTTCTTCCTACCTGGCTATTAATCTTCCAAAAGATGGGAATGGAGATGCCAAAGGATCAGATCTATTGATTTATAATCTAAATACAGAAAAAGCTTTAACCTTGGGGAATGTATTGGAATTCTCTTTCAATAAACCAGGAACCTACCTCGCCTATACAGTTGATGCGGCAAATAAGTCTGGAAACGGAATTTACCTATTCAATTTAGCTTCAAACAGTACCCAAGTTTTAGACAATGACAAAGCGAGTTACAAGTCTTTAAACTGGACTGAAAAAGGGGATGCATTTGCAGCATTGAAGATGGTGGAGGACAAGAAGTATAAGTCTGACCAGGGGAAAGTAATAGGGGTTAAAAGCCTTTCCTCCCCACAAGTGACGATTTATGATCCGGCAAAAGACTCCACCGGGTTTGATCAGGATTATACCATTAGCCCCAACAGAAGACCCATGTGGTCTGAAGATTTGACGAGATTATTTTATGGGATTCATCCTTTGGAATTAGCTAAAAAAGAAGAGACCAAGAAAGAATTGGATAAGGATTCTGTGGCAAGAGCAGAATCAGAGACTATGAAAAAGATCATGGCCGACACTTCTATTCATAGCATCAAAGATTTGCAAAAAGCAATTGCCAAATTGGACACTACCAAAGCCGCTCCACAAAAAAATGATGCTGACAAACCAGATATGACCATTTGGCACTGGAATGACAGTCGCCTACAGTCCAGACAACAAGTGATGGAAAACATGGACAAAAATTACAGTTTTTGGGCCATGTATGATGTAGCTACGAAAAAACACATCGCTCTTCAAGATAGCAGCATGAAAGATCTTAGCATCTTGCCAAAAGAGCATTATGCGGTAGGCTCTGATATGCAGGAGTATGAGTTGGACATTAATTTGAATGGTCAAAATTACCGCGACTTTTATTTGGTAAACCTAAAGACCGGAGAGAAGACTACACTTTTCAAAAACTTCTATTTACCTAGCTATTCTTCCTACCCTAGACCTTCCCCGATGGCACTAAATTGAATTATGGCTATGATGGCAATTACTATATGTATGACATCGCTAGTGGAGAGGAGAAAAATCTTACAGGTAGCCTACCTGTTACTTTTGTCAATGAGGATGACGACCACAATGTCAAAAAACCTTTGGAAAGCTTTTTGGGCTGGTCGAGCGACAGTAAATATGTACTAATCAGCGATGGTTGGGACATTTGGCAGATTCCTGTGGAGGATGGCAAAGAACAAGCAATTAATTTAACTCAGGACGGAAGGAAAGAAAGCATACGATATCAGTATAGATTCAGACTGGATCCTGAAGAAAAAGGATTTGACCTGAGTCAACCTCAGTATTTCCGCATGTATGGGGAATGGACCAAAAAAGTGGGATAGCTAAAATCAACCCTGCTAAAAAGAACGGTTTAGTCGCCGGTACCGAAAAACTGATTTGGGAAGACGCCTATATTGCTGGCCTTCAAAAGGCAGACAAAGCACCAGTATATATCTACACCAAAGAAACATTCAACGAGCCAACACAATATTATGTGACCGATGCAAGCTTATCTGAAGGAAAGCAGATAACGGAAAACGCTCCAGACTATGATAAGTATTCTTGGTCAGCAGGTACCAGATTAGTGGATTATGTTTCAGACAAAGGAGTGAAACTTCAAGGCACCCTATTCTTACCAGCTGGTTATGAGGAAGGCAAAAAATACCCAACCATGATCTACTATTATGAAAAGCTGTCTCAGACTAGACACAATTGGTCCGAACCTAGTTTCAGTGGAACTGGTTGGAACCCTAATATGTACACCAGCAATGGATTTGCAGTATTTATTCCAGACATTGTATACACCATGGATGATCCTGGAATGTCTGCAGTATGGTGTGTTATCCCAGGAGTAAAAGCAGCGATTGAGACAGGAATCATTGACGAGAACAACATTGGTATCCATGGACATTCATGGGGAGGTTACCAAACAGCTTTCCTCATTACTCAAACCAATATGTTTAAGGCAGCGGCAGCAGGAGCACCATTGACCAATATGATTTCAATGTATGATTTGATCTATTGGAACTCAGGGGGAGGAAACATGTCTATCTTTGAAGCTTCGCAAGGTAGATTTACAGGAGGTCCTTGGGAAAATTGGGATTCTTATGAGCGAAACAGCCCTGTATATCATGTGAAAAATGTGACCACTCCATTGTTGATGTTGCATAACGACAAAGATGGGGCAGTGGACTTTACTCAAGGAATTGAATATTATTCGGCATTGAGAAGGTTAAAAAAGCCAGTGGTTTTAGTTCAATACAAAGGAGAAAACCATGGTTTAGGTAAACCGGAAAACCGAAAAGACTATGCAGTAAGAATGATGGAGTTCTTTAACCATCACTTGAAAGGTGAAGAAGCTCCCGATTGGCTTTCGAAAGGAATCAACAAATTGGATTTGGATGAACACCTAGAAGAGAGGGCATTTTAATTTAAAATGGGATTCCTTTAAATATCAATTTGTCAGGCTGAGCGGAGTCGAAGCCAATTCGTGGCTATTAAGGTCACATTTCGACTCCGCTCAATGTGACAAAACTCGTCCAAATTTTATAATATCTATTTTAAACATGAAAAGGATTTACAACAAAAGTAAATCCTTTTCTTACCTCCTAACCTACGGGATCATTTGTTTCCATGAGTCATATTATCCAAGAATCCAAAAATTATCACACTTCCCCTTATTCCAAATTAAACTCGATTTGCTATTCAGAGTCAGACTCTAATTATCACGAGCATTTCGAAAAATATATTTATGATCTTCCTTTCGGTCAGGTTTGGGATACCTATGTGACTATTGATCCAGCCAAGGCCTGGGCTGGCCGGATGATTCATTTCAATCAGCTTTATTCTAGAGAAACGGGAGAAGAGGTTTTCCCAGGACAGGAATATTTAGGAGGAATGGGAGTTGGCCAGGTAATTATCCTTAACCTCCACGTATTCTTTGGCGCCATAAAACTGACAGTGGGCCATGAGGTGATGGAAGTGGATAAAAACAAAAAACTGATCCGAATCTGCTATTTGGAAAATTCAAAATCAGAAGGAAGTCAGTTCATCACCTTTAAATCTTTACCAAACGGAAAGACAGAAGTCTCTCATAAAACATTTTATAGAAGTGGATCTTGGTTTCGGGACAAAATCATCTACCCTTATTTCCATACCAAAGCTATCAATGAGTTTCACGGCAATGTGCGAAATGCCATTCCAAAAAAGAAATAGAAACCACATCATTCCACCCTTCAAAAAATAGATTAGAGAGCCAATTTACCATGGCTCCTTTTTTCATGGTCTCATCTTTGTAAATTATAGGAAGATATAATCAGGAAACTGAATCAATTTTTCTATGAAAGACGCAAAAAAACAGACTTTTGATGCCATTATCATCGGCTCAGGCCAGGCCGGAAATCCTCTTGCATTTGCCTTAGCAGAGCAAAATTTGAATGTTGCTCTGGTGGAAAAAGGGAAATTCGGAGGGACTTGTGTCAATACTGGCTGTACCCCAACAAAAGCTTATGTAGCAAGCGCTAAGCGCGCCTGGGAAATAAAAATCCGATTTGGGAATTCCTAACCCCAAATTGGATAAAATAGATTTACAAAAAGTAAAAGAAAGAAAAGACAAAATTGTTGCAGGTTCTCATGACGGTCTAGTAGAAGGATTTCGCAAAGAAAAGCGGATCAATACCTTTCAAGCAAAAGGATATTTCTTGGCCCCAACCACCGTCCAGGCTGGATCTGCAATCCTTACTGCCCCCAAAATCTTTATTAATGTGGGAACTAGACCAAGAATCCCTAGTGGTTTCGAAAATGTAAACTACCTCACCAATGAAAGTCTTCTTGAACTAGAGGAATTACCCGATCATTTAGTCATTATAGGCGGAAGCTATATAGGACTGGAATTTGCGCAGATCTTTCGAAGGCTTGGAAGCAAAGTCACGATTATTGAAATGAGCGATCGATTGATCTCGAAGGAAGATCCTGGTATCTCGAATAGAATCCGCAAAATATTGGAATCAGAAGGAATTAATGTTTTGTGCAATTCCCATTGCCTCGAAGGAAAAAACAATCCAAATGGAGGATTAACAGTTTTGATGAATTGTGGAGGCAAAAAGAAACAAGTATCAGGTTCTCACTTGCTTTTGGCAACGGGTAGAAAATCTAATATTGACTTGATCAATCCCCTAGCCGCGGAACTTGAGGTAGACGAGAAAGGCTTCGTGCAAGTCAATGACCTCTTGGAAACGAATGTAAAAGGAATCTATGCTTTGGGGGATTGCAATGGAAAAGGAGCATTTACCCATACTTCCTACCATGATTTTGAAGTGCTCAAAAACCAATTATTCGGAAACAAAGCAAGAAAAGTGAGTGATCGAATTCTCAATTACGCTTTGTATACGGATCCACCTCTAGGAAGGGCCGGAATGAACATTTCTCAAGCCAAAAAATCAAATAAGAAAATCCTGTATGCCGAAATGGAAATGTCGCAAATCAATCGCGCTCGAGAAAAAGGTGAAACAAAAGGAAAGATGGAAGTAATAGTAGATGCATCGACAGAACAAATTTTGGGTGCCACAGTTTTGGGAATAGGAGGAGATGAAATCATAGGGGTATTCCTGACTGCCATGTATAGTAAGATGACATATAAAACATTGATGAATTCAGTCCAAACTCACCCAACTGTCACAGAGTTGATTCCTACTTTACTGCAACAAGTGAAACCCTTAAAATCCGAATCATGAAAAAGTCTCATAAACTTTATGCTATTCTAAATTTCTTGGTATTGATTTTTGTCATTTATTGGAATTATTCAGTAGGTGTAAAAGGCTTGAATGGCAACACAGTAAGCTCCTTAAGCTCTGAATACCAGAACCTTTTCACCCCTGCTGGATATGCATTTTCTATCTGGGGAATTATCTTTTTATCGCTTTTGGCTCAGGCAATTTTCTTCATTTCCAGGGCATTCAGTAAAACCAAAGATTCAGATTTCCTTTCGCAAGTTGGTCCTTATTTAATACTTGCTAATATAGGTAATGGGTTATGGATCTATACCTGGTTGATGGAGTATACCGGTATCAGCGTGGTCGTGATGTTGGGAATTCTAGCCTCGCTCTTAATTGTGGTACTAAATACAAACATGGAAAAGTGGAATGCACCTAGACCTATTATTTTCTGGCTTTGGTGGCCAATTTGTATCTATGGCGGTTGGATAGCAGTGGCTACCATTGCCAATATATCAGCCTACCTTGCTAAAATAGGGTGGACAGGTCCATTCACTGAGATTACATGGACCATCATCATGATTGGAATAGGAACCCTGGTTAATCTATTTATGATTTACACTAGAAACATGAGAGAATTTGCTATGGTAGGTGTCTGGGCTTTTATTGCCATAGCGGTCAGACACTGGGAAAGCATTCCAGCCATTCAGTGGACAGCCCTGATAAGTGCTAGTGTTTTATTTATAGCAGCAAGTATTCATGGGTACAAAAACAGAGCAACCTCTCCCTTTAAACTGAATTGAATTAGGAGGAAAAAGTTTATTCAAGATAGGAGGCCATTGAAATTTGACCCGTAAATAGGTTTGGAATAAAAATCCCAGAATTAAAAACCCTGGGATTCTATTTTCAATCCTCACTTACATTCAAATAGGAATAACCCATCTGGCCTAAAGTAATAAAAGTAGTTTTAGCAGAGACTGCCATATTTACCATAGAAGTAATATTAGAAGCATCCAGGTTATAAAAAGCCATGCTTTGTCCACATACATAGAACTTCACTCCCACCTCTTCCAAGGCTTTGATAGCTACTAAATTGGGATTCGGTTGACTATATTTACTTTCGTAGTTTTCCTCATTCAGGATTGCCTGTACCAAACCTCCATGAATCACCGCAGCAATTTCTATTTTTTCAGGAGGAACCCCATTGGCAATATTTAAATTGTAGGTTCTAGCAACTTCCAAAATAGCAGAATGAATGGCTGTTGAATCCTTGACTGTACCATACAAATCAATGGCTACTTTATAATCCAATGCTGGGTTATAGGTCATTAGTGGATCTTGAACAGGCATCACACCTACCCAAGGATGAAAATCCAATACTGGGTAAGTAATTTTTTCCTTGATATGGGGAGGGATATCTTCTTGGGCAAAACTGTGCAAAGTTGAGACTAAAAACAGGATCAATAATACGGGGATAAAATTTTTCATAAAAATTTGATTTAAAGCTGATTAGAAAAATAAACATAAAAAAGATCAGTTCACCTTATTTAAAACTTCTTTTATAAATTGATTGCAAAATTCATCTGGATTAGCTTCAAAAATTAATCAAAAGCCATTGATTTAAATCCATATAATTAAACTTACTTTTGACCCATATTTCAAGTCAAAACGGCTACTTTAAATCTCTATGATCCTTTCTCTATTTTTATTGATCATTGGACTATTACTCCTAGTAAAAGGAGCAGATTGGTTAGTGGATGGGGCCTCTGTTTTGGCAAAGAAATACAACGTTTCTGACTTGGCAATAGGCCTGACCATCGTTGCATTTGGAACCTCAGCGCCCGAACTAGTCGTAAATTCTGTGGCTGCTTCGGGAGGTTATCCAGATATTGTTTTTGGTAATGTCATCGGTTCAAACAACTTCAATTTGTTTATCATCCTAGGCATTGCAGGATTAATAACGCCACTTTCGGTTCAGTCAAGTACCGTCTGGAAGGAAATCCCCTTCTCGTTATTGGCAGCCATTGTTCTTTTAGTATTTGCCAATGATTATTTTTCGAGCCCCAGCCCATTCTTATCAAGTTTGGATGGACTCATTTTATTGGGATTCTTTGCCGGATTTCTTTATTATGTATTCACTCAATTAAAATCTGAGGAAACTATTGAGTCGGTTGCACAAAAGGATTACTCCAATTTCAAGATCTGGAGGCTGATTTTCATAGGGCTTGCAGGACTTGTAGTTGGAGGCAAACTCGTAGTGGACAATGCGGTTTCCATGGCCCAGTCTTTAGGAGTAAGCGAAAAAATCATCGGATTGACCATTGTAGCGGCAGGGACTTCACTTCCAGAACTTGCTACTTCAGTGGTAGCCTCCATGAAAAAGAATAATGACATCGCCATCGGTAACATTATCGGCTCCAATATTTTTAACCTTTTTTTGATCCTGGGGGTAAGTTCCATTATTCGTCCACTAGCGTTCAAGCAAATTTTCAATTTGGACATTTATATCCTTTTAGGAGGCACCATTTTCCTGTTTCTAGCGATGTTTACTGGGAAAAGAAAAAGTCTTGACAGATGGGAAGCAGCCATCTTACTTCTAGCCTACTTGACTTATACTACATTCCTAGTCTTGAAGGAAATTTCCATGTCCAATGATTCAATATTTTAATATCCAATTCAAATAGATTTTCCAAGCGAGTACTTGCATTCTTTGTATTTTTCTTTCCATCCTAAGTTTTAGGCCTTTGATCAATTATTATCAGGAATCCTCACTATTTCAGAATATCTTTTCAGCTAATTACCCGAATTCATAATTTGATTTGGGTATACCCAAAAGTCAAACCTAGCCCTCTTCTCATGATTACATTCCCAAAATTCAGTTTGGGGAAATTCGGAGCTTTATTTCTATTTGCAATACTTTTAAGCTCAATCGGATTTTCTCAACAAAATACAGCCAAACTCACGGGGAACATCCAAGAAAAATCTACTGGAAATCCGCTAGGATTTGCTTCAATTGCCATTTATTCAGCCAAAGACAGTTTGGTGGCGGGAGGGATTTCTGAGGAAAATGGGAAATTTTCCATTGAAGTACCGAATGGTGAGTTCTATGCTTTGGTGGAATTCATGGGATTTGAATCTTATCAAAGTGACATGCTCACCTTCTCTAGAGAAAACAACAAGATCGATCTGGGCACCATTGAACTAGAAAGTGCTGCTGGTGACCTGGAAGAAGTAGTGGTACAAGGTGAGAAAACATTGATGGAATTATCGCTCGATAAAAGGGTTTTCAACGTAGGAAAGGACCTTGCCAATGCGGGTGGAACTGCAAATGACATTTTGATGAACCTGCCATCTGTGTCAGTGGACCCTGAAGGAAATGTTAGGCTTCGAGGTTCTTCGAACGTAAGAATTCTAATCGATGGCAAACCGTCTGGATTGGTAAGTTTTAAAGGAGGAGCCGGACTTAGACAACTTCAAGCCAACATGGTCGAACGAGTAGAAGTAATCACCAACCCATCAGCTCGATATGAGGCAGAAGGAATGGCAGGCGTCATCAATATCGTCCTTAAAAAAGATAATAATCAAGGGTTCAACGGATCTTTTGAAGTAATTGTCGGCACTCCTCTGAATTTGGGTTTTTCAACAAATCTAAACTACCGAAAAAATAGAATCAACTGGTTTATCAATTATAGCCTCGCTCGTAGACATCAGCCAAACGTAAACGAATTATATCAAGAAGTCTACAACGAAGATGGTACAACTTCCATTTTGAGTCAGAATAATGCAGGAATTCTCAAAGGATTCAATAATAATATCAGAGGAGGACTTGATTATTATTTTAATGAAAAAAGTATTCTGACAGCATCTTATCTCTGGAGAAGAAGTGATGCAAGACGCATCACCGATATCCGATATGAAGATTATCTAAATAATTTTGATACTTATTTAGGTTACTCACTGAGACAACAAGATGAAACTGAGGCAGAGCCAAATTCAGAAGTAATTGTGAGTTACAAAAAAGTTTTGAGCAGAAGGGGCATGAGCTCACCACTGCATTTACTTATTTGAACTATTGGGAGCGATCTGACCAAAAATTCACAGAGTCCGCTTATACACCAGATGATCAACTGATTCCTGGTTCCGATCTACTTCAAACATCATTGAACGATGAATATGAAAATCAGTATTTACTTCAATTGGATTATGTCAAGCCTTTGCAAAAGAGGGGAAATTCGAAACAGGTTTGCGCACCAGCTTCCGTGAAATGGAAAATGACTTTGTAGTCTCAGAAGAAAATGAAAGTGGAGAGTTGATCCCACTCCCTGGCTTAGACAATATTTTCCTTTACAATGAAAACATCCTGGCTGCATATGGGATTTTGGGAAATAAAACTGGTAAATGGAGCTATCAAGGAGGCCTGAGAGTAGAACATACTGATGTGGAAACCATTCTGGTAGAAACAAATGAACGGAACCCAAGGAAATACACTAACCTTTTCCCAAGTGCCCACTTGACCTATAATATTACATCAGAAAATGCTTTTCAATTAAGTTATAGCCGAAGAGTTCGAAGACCTGTTTACAATGACCTCAGTCCTTATGTGACCTTCTCAGATCAACGAAATTTCTTTAGTGGCAATCCGGATTTGAATCCTGAATTCACGGATGCATTTGAATTAGGACATATCAAATATTTTGAAAAAGGGACACTTTTCTCTACTGTTTATTTTAGAAACACAACTGACAAAATTGAACGCATCCGAACCGTAAATGAGGATGGATTTTCTGTTACGGCGCCTTACAATTTAACTGGTGAAAAATCCTTCGGAGTAGAATTCAGTTCAGATTATAGAGTAAACGAATGGTGGAAGCTAGATCTAAATTTAAACTTCTTTCATGCAGATATTGACGGAAGTAATATTGAAGCTGATTTTCAGGCTAAAACCTATAGTTGGCTGTTAAGGCAAACATCTCGATTTACTTTAAGCAATGGACTCGATATTCAAGTTCGCGCAAACTACGATGCTAGGCAGAAAACTGCTCAGGGAATCAGAAAAGGGATTTTCTTTATGGATCTTTCCGCTTCAAAAAGCATCTTTGGGGAACGTGGAAACCTGATACTCACTGCCAATGATATATTCAATTCCCGTAGAAATCGATATATAATCGAAGGTGAAAACTTCTTTACAGAAGGAAACTCACAGTTTATCCGAAGACAGGTAAATCTCACGATGAGCTACCGTTTAAGACAATAAATTAAAAATAAGCCCATTACATCTCCTAGGTAAATCATCGATTTACAGGAAAAATAATTGCCTCATGTGGAAATTCTCAATGTTGGTACTGATCCTTTCTGTACCACTCATTTTCTTCTAGCCCAAAAATAAATTCATCCTACCAACTGCATATCCAAAAAGCGAGTTCTGAAATAATCATTGATGGGGTTTTGGATGAACAGGCATGGAAAGATGCAGAAGTTGCTACAGACTTCTTTATGATCACTCCCATGGACACCAGTTTTGCCAGAGTGAAAACAGATGTACGGATGACTTATGATGAGGAAACACTTTATCTTATTGTAGTCAATCACCATGCGGTAGAAGGTCCATATATGGTAGAATCTCTTCGGAGAGATTTCTCATTTGGAAAAAATGACAACTTCCTATTGTTCATGGATCCATTCGACGACCAAACCAATGGCTTTTCTTTTGGTGCCAATGCGGCCGGAGCTCAATGGGACGGAATCATGTACAATGGTGGAAGTGTGGACTTAAGCTGGGATAATAAATGGAGATCCAAAGTGACCAATTATGAGGATAAATGGATTTTTGAAGCTGCAATCCCATTCAAATCCATCCGCTACAAAAAGGGCATTACAGAATGGGGTATTAACTTTTCTAGGCTAGACTTAAAAACCACAGAAAAATCAGGATGGGCTCCTGTACCAAGACAATTTCCTTCTGCTTCTTTAGCTTATACTGGTTCTTTAATTTGGGATGAAGCTCCTCCACAAACGGGGGCTAATATTTCTGTTATTCCCTATGCTCTGGGAGGATTTAGAACTGACGTGGCTGGAAGTGGAGAAACTGAATACAGAAGAGAAGTTGGATTAGATGCAAAAATTGGATTAACCTCTTCACTCAACTTGGATTTAACGGTCAATCCTGATTTCTCTCAAGTAGAGGTGGATAGGCAAGTCACTAATTTGGATCGCTTTGAGCTATTTTTCCCAGAAAGAAGACAATTTTTCTTAGAAAATGGAGACCTCTTTGCAAGTTTTGGGTATGAAACTATTCGCCCTTTCTTTTCAAGAAGAATTGGCTTGAACGCCCCCATTCAATTTGGAGCAAGACTTAGTGGGAAAATCAATAAAAACTGGAGAGTGGGTGCCATGAATATGCAAACTGGCGAAGTAAAAGAAGATGCCTTGCCTGCTCAAAACTTTACGGTCGTTTCAGTGCAACGACAGGTCGGAGCCAGATCAAATATTACGGGGATGTTTATTAACAAACAGTCCTTGAATTACAATCCTGACCCTAACACCGAAAACCCTATCTACTCTCAATTCAATAGGAATGCTGGGATTGAATACAACTTGGCATCCTCCAATAATTTATGGACTGGAAAGGCCATGTTTATGAAAAGCTTTGGTCCCGAAAATATCGATAATGGTTTTGTACACGCAGCCAACCTCAAATATTCCTCAGGCAATTTGACTTGGAACTGGGAGCATCAATATGTCTCTGAAAACTATACAGCTGAAGTAGGATATGTGCCAAGAAACGGTTTTTACAAAATCAATCCAGAAGTCAGTTACTTGTTCTTCCCAAAAAGTGATAAAATCCTAAATCATGGGCCAAAGGCTGGAATCAGATATTTCTTTAATATAGATGGAGAAAAAACGGATAACACCACTTTCTTGGCCTACAATGTAAAGTGGAGAAGCCAAAGTACTTTCCAGGCTTGGGTGTCTACTGACTATGTTTTACTTCAAAGACCATTTGACCCTACAAATTATAGTGGAGACACCCTGGCTAGGGGTACAGAACACCAATGGTATGCAGTTGGGGCTGAATTTACTTCCAAACCTCAAAGCGTATTCACCTATGCCTTTACCTCTAGATTTGGAGGGTATTATGCAGATGGAAAACGTTATAATGTTACAGCAGATATTGGGTACAGATTTCAGCCTTACGTCAGCATCTCAATGAGCGCCAATTACAATGATATTCATCTTCCAGAACCATGGAATCGCACCAATTTTTGGTTAGTAGGACCTAGAGTTGATGTCACTATGACCAATACCTTGTTTTTCACTGCTTTTGTTCAGTACAATGAGCAAATCGAAAATATTAACCTGAATACGCGCTTTCAATGGAGATTTAAACCTGCTTCAGATTTGTTCCTAGTTTATACTGACAATTATCTACCTGCTCCATTTTATACAAAAAACAGATCCTTGGTGCTAAAATTCACCTATTGGTGGAATATTTAAGAGATGAACTTCCCTAGTTATGGCTATGGCTAACAATAAAATTTAGTTAAATTAAAAGACACTTTTAATTTAATGCTGCCATGAGACGATTATCCCTAAGTAAGCTATTCATTTGCCTGGGCATTTTTGTATGCTTTTCTATATTTAATGAAGTACAAGCACAGAAATTCCCAAAACCACCAACAAAGCCAATTGTAAAAGGTCAGATGATAAATAAAGAAAGCCGTCCAATACCAGGAGCCACTATCATTGTAAAAGGAACCACTACAGGAACCGTTTCGGATATCAATGGATTTTTCCAATTGGACTTGACTCAATTCACGGAAAAGCAAGTAACATTGGTTTTTGGTTATGTGGGTACAGCTCGAAAAGAAATGGAAGTGATTTTAAAAGATTTGCCGAAAAGCTATGGCCAAATCAAATTAAAAGATGCAGCATTTTAGTTCTGAGTTTGTATACAGAAGCCTCTTCTAAATACCTTGGCATAATTATCAAAAAATGAAAACAGGTCATGATTGACCTGTTTTTCTTTTGAATTAACATCAAGGGTAAAGTCTACCAATATTATCTTATTTTTAAGACTACAATTCGAATAAAAACGCCATGCGATTTCCAATACGACTTCTCTTCTTAAGTATTCTATGTACGATTTTCTACCATCTGGCCTCAGCCCAGACCTCTGAATTATTGAGTCTGGAAAGAATCTACGCCTCAAACGAATTTCGTCAAGAGAGTCTTCAACCTATTCAATGGATTGAAGACGGAGCGGCTTACGTCACCGTGGAAAATGGAAATGCCTTGACTCGTTGGGATAGCAAAACATTGGAAAAATCAGTTTATGTGCCCGGAGTTATTGTCAATGGAGAACGCATTAATATTGAATCCTTTAGTCTTTCTGAAGATGGCAGCAAGGTTTTGATATTTACTAATTCAAGCAGAGTTTGGAGATCCAATACCAAGGGAGACTATTATGTATATGACCTGAACGAAAAACTATTGAAGAAACTAGGAACTCAATTTGAGCCCTCCTCGCTAATGTTTGCAAAGTTTTCGGCAGATAACTCACAAGTGGCCTACGTACAGAAGTTCAATTTATATCTGGAGGATTTTGAAACTGGAAAAGTCACTCAATTAACCACAGATGGTACTGACAAAATCATTAACGGTACTTTTGATTGGGCCTATGAAGAAGAGTTTGGCAAGCGTGATGGGTTTGCATGGAGTCCTGATGCCAAATTCATTTCTTATTGGCAGATCGATGCCTCGAATATTGGCACTTTTTACATGATCAACAATACTGATTCTGTCTATTCCAGACCTATTCCATTGCAGTATCCAAAAGTGGGAGAAGAACCTGCAGGTGCCAAAATCGGATTGATTGACATGGATTCAAAAAAGCCTTATGGATTCCAATTCCTGGTGGTGAAAAAGAAAATTATCTCCCTGGCATGCAATGGATCAATGAAGATTTATTGTTGATCCAACAGATGAATAGGAAGCAAAACCAATTGACCATCTGGACTTATCGGCCTTCAAATGCTGATTTGAAAAAGGTTTATGTGGAAACTGAAGAGACCTGGGTTGACTTGGCTTACCCCGATTTGTCTCGATATGGCTGGAGTGATAATAGTTTGCCTTTGGTAGACGATGGCAAGGCATTTTTGCGCATGACTGAAAATGATGCTTGGAGGCATATTTATAAGGTGAATATAGAGTCCGGAGAAAAACTTTGATTACTCCAGGTGAATTTGATGTGGCTTCTTTTGGGGGTGTTACTGACAAAGAAGTCTATTTCATCGCTTCTCCAGACAATCCTACCCAGCGCTATTTATATGCGATTGACCTGGCAGGAAAAGGAAAGCTTCGAAAAATCACACCTACTTCGTACTCAGGAGTCAATACCTATAATATTGCACCAAATGGGCAAGTGGCAGTTCATAACCACCAGAGCACAAAAGATCCACTCACCGTGAGACTAGTAAGTCTGCCAAAACATGAAACCATCAAAACGTTGGTAGAAAACAATGCCTATAAACAAAAACTCGCCTCCCTAGCACTACCGGAAATAAAATTCACAACAGTTACCACCTCGGAAGGAGTAACCCTTGATGCCCGAGTGATTTACCCCATCGACTTTGATGAGACAAAGAAATACCCGGTACTTTTCCATGTATATGGAGAACCTTGGGGAGCTGTGGCCATTGACACGCAAGTAGGTCTTTTCAATATCATGCTTGCTCAAAAAGGATATGTCATAATCGACATGGATAACCGGGGAACTCCAACCCTTAAAGGAAGTGCTTGGAGAAAAATCATTTATAGAAACATAGGCAAAGTAAACGCCCAGGATCAGGGATTGGCTGCTAAGGAAATTTTAAAACTTCCCTATTTAGATGAAAACAGAGTAGCTGTTTGGGGATGGAGCGGAGGTGGCTCCATGACTCTCAATTTATTATTTAAATTCCCTGAAGTTTACCAAACGGGAATGTCCGTAGCATCGGTTTCTAACCAATTGATTTATGACAATATCTATCAGGAAAGGTACATGGGATTACCCCAGGAAAATTTAGAAGATTTTATAGAAGGATCCCCTATCACTTATGCCAAAAACCTAGAAGGTAATTTATTGTTAGTGCATGGAACCGGTGATGACAATGTACATTATCAAAGTGCGGAAATGTTGATCAACGAGCTCATCAAACACAACAAACAGTTCCAGGTAATGCCATATCCGAATAGATCCCATGGAATTTATGAGGGTGCTGGTACCTCTTTGCACCTTTACACTTTACTGACAAATTATTTAATGGAACATACCCCAGTAAATTAAATATTTAGGAGTCGTTTATTTGAAAGTCAAACTAATTTTTGTTCATTCGTATGAGAAATTAGTAGACCTATGAACCAACTAACAAATCACCACAAAACCAGTGGATTGAAACGATTGCTGAATTTTCGTTCAATTCCTGAAAAAACTAGAATTGTACTCTTTTCAGCATTATTTCCTGTGCTTACTTTGGTTTCAATGACCTTTGCCCATGACTCTCAAACTACCAAGCATAAAAACCAGGTAGTCAACGGCAAAGTGATCTGCGCCTCAAGGGATATGATCGGTTCTGTGGTATCCGTGAAAGGAACCTCTACTGAAACAATCACAGACACCTTTGGGAATTTCACATTAGACCTAAGTAATGTTAATCAACATGAAGTGACCTTGGAATTCAATAAAGAGGGGTTTGAAGAAAAAGAGATTACAGTAAACCTAAAAACACTTCCTAAAATCCTAGAAATAGTAACCTTGGAAAGAGCATATTAAAATGACACAAAACCTAAAGCGATCTGTTTTAGGTTTTTTTATTGTTCTATGGAATTTGCATCAAATAAAAGGATCTCTCCTTCCTCGATTTCTATTTTTAATTCAATAGGATTACAACATACCTCGCAATCTTCAATGTATTGTTGCTTGGAAACTGAGGGGTCTATCAGCATTGATATCTCAGCGAGGCAATAGGGACATTGAAAGTAATGTTCAAGCATGGTATTTATGATTTATAGAAGATAAGAATCCATTTTTAAAGAGAACTTATAAAGAAATTCTTAATTTATATGAATGATTGAAAAAATTTCGATACCAAAACCTTGTTCTGAAAACCCCTCTAACTTTACTCCGACAAGTAAAGGAGGCTTCTGCAACTCTTGCCAAAAAGAAGTGTTTGACTTCCGGAGAATGAGTAATACAGAAGTACTAGATTTCATTCAAAAGAACTCTGGAAAAACCTGTGGGATTTTTAGACCAAACCAATTGGAAGTTCAAGAAATTCCTCCCAGAAAAGTCAGTTTCCCAGGTTTATGGGCATTCGGCTTTTTAGGGTTTCTAGGATTGGCAATTCCTGCTGAGGCTCAAATCACATCAAAACCAAAGACAGAAAAAACCATGGCTGAGAATTTTGAGGCCATACCTTTGGAGTACACTTACTCACTAAAAAAACGATCAAGGGTAGAATACTTGACACCAACAAAGAGACAATTCCAATCGCCTCAGTTTTAATCAAAGGATTCAAAATAGTAACTACAACAAATATCGATGGAGAATTCACACTGTTAATCCCAGATGAATTTACAAAGGAAAAATTCGAACTTGTTATTTCATTTTTAGGCTATCAACCTAAAGAGATTGAAATTTACCAATCAAATTTACCAATTGGCTTGGGTGATATCTTTCTTGAAGAAAGTGGTGAATTAATAGGAGAGTTAATAGTTATTCAAACCAAAAAGTCATTTTGGCAGAAAGTCAAAGGAGTCTTTAGAAAGGAAGATAAAGCAAGCTGTGGAAATGAATCTCACCAACATTCTTAAACCAAAAAAAACCCTCGAAACCTAAACGTTCCGAGGGTTTTAACCTAACCTATTTTATAATTACACTTCAACAGGAGCATCTATATTTTTAAAATACACCTGTTTATCTGCATCTAAGTCAACCAATACGGCTGAATCATTTTTGATATATCCAGCAAGAATCTGCTTAGACAATTCATTCAAAATCAGGCGCTGCATGGTTCTTTTCAATGGCCTTGCTCCAAAATTGGGATCAAAACCAACCTCTCCCAAATAATCCAGAACTTCTGTAGTCGCTTCAATTTCAATGTTTGCTTCAGCAAGTCGTTTTTGAATTTCTCTCCACTGAATATCGACGATTTTTCGAATGATCTTTTTGTTCAAAGGTTCAAACATTATCACCTCATCAATTCTATTTAGGAATTCAGGACGCACAGACTGCTTCAATAAATCAAAAGCTTCCTGTTTAGTTTTTTCCATGATTTCCTCTTTGTTCCATTCCTCGATTTCAGCAAACCTCTCTTGGATCAAATTGGAACCGATATTAGTTGTCAAAATGATGATGGTATTCTTGAAACTCGCAATTCTACCTTTATTATCAGTCAACCTTCCATCGTCCAAAACTTGAAGTAAGATGTTAAATACATCAGGGTGTGCTTTTTCTATCTCATCCAACAAGACCACAGAATATGGCTTTCTCCTTACTGCCTCCGTCAATTGGCCACCTTCATCATACCCCACGTATCCTGGAGGTGCTCCTACCAATCTACTTACTGCATGTCTTTCTTGGTATTCGGACATGTCAATTCTAACCATGGCATTTTCATCATTGAATAAGTACTCAGCCAAGGCTTTGGCCAATTCTGTCTTACCTACCCCAGTGGTACCCATGAAGATAAAACTACCAATTGGACGTTTCGGATCCTGTAAGCCTGCCCTACTTCTTCTGACCGCATCAGATAAGGCAGTGATTGCTTCTTTTTGTCCAGCCACTCGTTTGCCCAATTCTTCCTCCAAGTGCAATAATTTCTCTCGCTCAGATTGGATCATTTTTGACAAAGGAATGCCAGTCCATTTAGAAACAACTGCGGCAATGTCTTCATGATCTACTTCTTCTTTCAGCAAGGGAGATCCAGATTGCATCTCAGCCAATTGCTTTTTGAAAGATTCTAGCTTTTGTTCTGCTTCTCCGATTTTACCATATCGTATCTCTGCTACTTTCCCGAAATCACCGGCACGCTCCGCTTGTTCAGCCTCTAATTTGAATTTATCAATATTCTCTTTTTCACGCTGAATACCAGTAATGACCGCTTTTTCACTTTCCCACTTTGCTTTCACACTATCCCTCTTCTCAGAAAGCTCTGCTAATTCTTTGCTAAGGACGGTTTCCTTATCCTTATTTTTTTCTCTACGGATAGCTTCTCTTTCGATTTCCAACTGCATGATTCTTCTATTCAATTCATCCAGTTCCTGAGGAAGGGAGTCAATTTCCATTCTCAATTTGGCTGCAGCCTCATCCATCAAGTCTATGGCCTTGTCTGGAAGGAAACGATCCGAAATGTATCTCTGGGAAAGCTCCACAGCAGCTATTACTGCATCATCCTTGATTCTTACCCCATGGTGCAATTCATACTTGTCTTTGATACCTCTCAAGATGGAAATAGCATCTGCAGCATCCGGCTCATCCACTATGACAGCCTGGAACCTTCTTTCCAATGCTTTATCCTTCTCAATATATTTCTGGTATTCTTTGAGTGTGGTAGCACCGATTGCATGCAATTCACCTCTAGCCAAAGCAGGCTTCAACAAGTTGGCAGCATCCATTGCACCTTCTCCTCCACCTCCTGCTCCTATCAGCGTATGAATCTCATCGATGAATAGAATAATTTCTCCTTCTGCATCTGTCACTTCTTTGATTACAGCTTTCAATCGCTCCTCAAACTCTCCTTTGTATTTGGCACCAGCTACCAACAAACCCATATCCAAAGAGATCAAAGTTTTTGATTTAAGGTTTTCTGGAACATCACCAGATACAATTCGCTGGGCCAAACCTTCCACAATGGCAGTTTTACCTACACCTGGCTCACCTAATAAGATGGGGTTATTTTTAGTCCTTCTTGCTAAAATTTGAAGAACCCTTCTAATTTCTTCATCACGACCAATAACGGGATCTATTTTCCCCTTCTTAGCCATATCGTTCAGGTTTTTAGAATATTTCTCTAAAGCCTGATATTTACTTTCTGCATTTGGGTCTGTCACTTTATTGCCTTTTCTAAGTTCTTTTATTGCCTCGATCAAAGGTTTTTCGGAAATCCCCTGATCTTTTAAAATCCTTGAAGCAGGGTCCCCTGCCGCCAGAATGCTCAATAGTAAATGCTCAATTGCCACATATTCATCCCCAAAAGTTTTCAAATAATCTTTTGCTTTGGTCAATACTTGGTTGGCAGCATTACTAAGGTAAGGTTGTTGTCCTCCACTTACCTTTGGCAAACGCTCTAATTGCTCATCCAATTTCTGGTTGAGCAATTGCTTATTCGCACCGAGTTTTTTGAATAAAAAATCGGTCACATTTTCATCCTCAGAGAAAATTCCTTTCAGTATATGAGCGGGCTCGATATTAGGCTGACCTGCAGCTGATGCCAACTCCACCGCTTTCTGAATCGCCTCTTGGGACTTGATTGTAAATTGTTTGAAATCCATTATAGTTGGTTTTTTTATGTTTCTAATTTGAATGAGTACATCAGGAATTTCTCAAATTTCTCCAATCCCGGATGCAACACATTTTTTATTTAGCAAATCCAACTCCAAGTGCATTTTCAAGTCATTATGACCGATAAATATGCTTTTTATTCAAAATTTCGGATTTTTTGACAGTAAAAATATTCTTAACCCTTAAAAAAAGACGTTGAGTTACCAGATCCCTACTACCTACTTTTGCTCCTTGACTTCGGCCAAGTCTCCAATATCAATAGCTAAGTTAGGATGCTCTTCTTCCAACTGACTAGCTAATGCCTTGCTAACTTTTGTATTCCAGACATACACACTTTGCAAGCTCTTAATTTGGGCAAGCGAATTCAGTGTAGAATCCCCCACAGAGGTATTATAAAGATTGACAGTTTCTAAGTTAATCAACTTCCCCAATGCTGGGGCACCTTGATCACTGATGGGATTATTATCCAACAATAATTTTGTGAGATGCTGAAATTCTGCAATAATCCCTAAGGATTCATCTTTGATATCTGATTCACCCAAGTCAAGCCAAGTGATTTGCTCTCCAATCTCTTTCAATGCCTCAATATTTTCACTTTTCAACTTCCCGATGGCAACTACCTCCAGGAAATTATTTTCTTCAGATAAGGTAGCAATTCTAAACCCTTGCCCCCTGATCTCATTCAATGTTGTTTCAGGAACAGCTGCTACTTGTACTTTTTCATAATGAGCCTTTTTTCTAGTAGAAAGCCCATAAGTACTTTCAATCAATTCTTTGATTTCTTTAGGAATCTCTTCACTCGTCACACTTAATTGTTGATCAATTCCATTTTCAATCCAATACTTCAGCAGGGTTATTTCTCCATAAGAAAGTCCCGCGCCTTTGGGGGGCATAAACTTTTTACTTTCAGGATTCAACGTCACCCGTTGGTACAATTCACTGGTCGAAAGAGAGCCTTCCTCAATTGCAGGACCTGTCTCTCCCCCAAGTTTCAAATCCTCAAATGTCAAAACACTCAGTCCTCCTTTTTTGATTCCCCCTTGTGGCAAGAGGCACATTTTTGAATTAAAACTGGCTGGATTATATGTTCAAATACCAAAGTAGAATCTGCATCCTCAGGAAAAGAATAGATGCCCTTTACTGATTCAGCATTGGAAACTAATTCCTGAATAAAGGAAGGAGCATAATCAAAAAGGTATCCTTCACCATGTGTGAGATTCCCTCCCAAATGTCCCGTAACAGAAATACAGATCGCCAACATCCCCAAACAAACCCCAAGCTGCTTTTTCTGTTTGTTAATTTCAGAATCAAGAAAACTGATTTTCAATCGCTCTCTAAGCGGTATCCCAGATGAATTTTTATCGAACAATCCTAAGATCAATAGCAATGAAGCAACAGAAAGTAAGGCAACGACAATTCCCATCCACCTATGCCAGGATAGGGTTCCTTCGGGATAACCTCCTTCGGTAGCAAGAAAAAACCCAAATACCACTGCTAAAATTGCACTGATGGCACTCAATAGCAGGATCAAAGGAAGTGAAGTCAATAAGAAACGAAACTTCTTAAAAAGCGACAAAAGGAAAACTGCTACTCCCAGGAGAATAAAGCCAATAGGAAGATGGACTATTAATGAGTGAAAACGCCCAAAAAATAAGGTGGAATCTGATTGCAAAAAGATATTCAACATACATTTAAAATTGACTTATTTAAAGATAACATTTGTACCTTACATTTATGTAATACAAATTCTTGTAGATTAAATTAAATTTGGATAATGTTATTCCCAATGATCAATTTTTTCAAAACATTCATTCTTCTTAGCTCTATTTTTAGTTTTCTATTCTCATGCAATAAGCCAAAGGAAAAGCTCACTCTGAATAACTCAACTGATTATCTATGGGAAGACCAAACGGATATCTACTTGCCCAAAACGGCAGAGTGGACAAATCGAGTCGAAGCGGCAGACCTCAATCAGGATGGTAAGGTAGATCTGATTTTCGCGAATGGGGGAGATTATTCTGAGCCGGGTGCCTTAGAATCTAGCCGGATATTTCTTAACCAAGGCCCAAACACGCCATTTCTAGAAATCACCAAACAAGTCTTTGGTGAGGATAAATTCTATGCTAGAGTGATTAAAGCTAGGGACTTAAACCAAGATGGTTTTACAGATTTTTTGGTAGGCAACACTTTTCAAACCCAAAGTGAATTTTACCTCGGGCAGCACAACGGCTCATTTCTCAGAGTTACAGACACTCATCTACCCGATATGAAAGCAAGTGTAGGAGATTTGGAATTTGGAGACGTAGATGGAGATGGAGACCTTGATGTAATTTTATCTGATTGGGGCCCCGGCTCCAATATGAATAATGAAGGAGGCAAAACTCTATTATGGATTAATGACGGATTTGGAAAATTTGAAGATGTCACAGATTCCCAGATGCCAGACATTCTAATCCAATTCTCTTGGGATTTGGAATTCTTTGATTTCGATAATGATTTTGACCTAGATATTGCCATTTCATGTAAAAGGTGTGGCACCAGTCGAATTTTTGAAAATAATGGAAAGGGTCATTTCAAAGACAAAAGGATGTTACCTGCATATACCAATAATTATGAATTTGAAATTGCAGATATCAATCAAGATGGATTCTTAGACCTAGTCACTGTCAACGATGGGGAAATTGTAGATGGAAAATCTTGGTCCAGACGAGAGCATATTTTTGTAAATGACAGTGCCAAGAGATTCCTTGATGCTACCTCTCGACTTTGGCTGGACCAAGACAATACAGGTGAGGACGATAACAATGTCGCATTTTTGGATTATGATTCCGATGGTGATCCTGATTTTATCCTCAGTTCGCTCACCGGAGAAGACCGATTGTTGATCAATGATGGAACTGGAAAATTTAAACTTCAAGAAAGCATTCTCTCCGGAGATCTCACCCCTCATACACTTTCCTTAGTCTTCGCTGATCTCAACAATGACCATCAAATGGATATTATTATGGGACAAGGAGAAGGAGAAGAATCCATAGAAGAACGAATCTATATAGGTAAAAAAATCCAAGCAGATGTAGCTGCTCCTATTATTTCTCATCTTACACAGACAACCTCTGCTGTAGGAACAAAAAAGTATTTGCTCGAATAACTGACAATAAAAGTCCTAGCATGCCACAGGACTGGAAAGAGGTGGTAGTGATCTCAGGCACAAAAAAATTCCGATGACTTGGTACGGAGAATATTTATGGGTCGCCGAGCTCTCAGAATTAGAATCCGAAAAACCTATAGAAATTTGCGCCACTGATGCAGCGGGAAATCAAACCTGTAGAAAGATTAATTGAAAATTTAGCTTAAAATATCCCTGACAACATTCCCTTCCACATCAGTTAATCTGAATCTTCTACCTTGGAATTTATAAGTCAACCGCTCGTGATCCAATCCCATTAAATGAAGTAAAGTCGCATTGAGGTCATGTACATGTACAGGGTTTTCGACAACATGGTAGCCGAAGTCATCCGTTCTTCCATAAGTCACCCCTTCTTCACTCCTGCTCCTGCCAAAAGCATGGTATAGGCGTCTGGATGGTGATCCCTTCCAAAATTATCCTTGGTCAGCTCTCCTTGCGAAAAACAGGTCCTACCAAATTCTCCTCCCCACACGACCAAAGTATCTTCCAATAAACCTCTTTGTTTTAAGTCCAAAATTAAGGTGGCACTCGCTTTATCTACCTCTTTGGCACGCCTCGCAATACTTTTAGGCAAATCATTATGATGGTCCCAACCCCCATGGTATACTTGAATAAATTTCACGCCACGTTCCGCTAATCTCCTTGCCAACAAACAATTACTGGCAAAGGTCCCCGACTTTTGCTATCCTCTCCATATTGCTCATAAATGTAATCTGGCTCACCTTTGGTATCTACCACTTCGAACAGAAGTCTGCATTCTAAAAGCCATTTCATATTGAGCCATTTTTGCCTTGATAGAGGGGTCTTCCCAAAATTCAAATGCACCTTCTTGCATTTTTTTTAAATAGTCCAACTGTTCTCTCCTAGCTGCTTCTGTGACCCCAGGAGGATTTGTTAAATACAAAACAGGATCTTTACCTCCACGAAACCGCACTCCTTGGTGCTCAGCCGGCAAAAATGCGCTGGAATATAATCCTGCAAAGCCACCTTCTAATCCTTCGGTTTTCAAAACAATAAACGCAGGTAAATTCTCATTATCAGAACCTAAACCATAGCTTATCCAAGACCCAAAAGAAGGTCTTCCAGGAAGTTCAGATCCAGTATTAGTAAACATCTGCGCAGGTTCATGTTGAACAGAGGCCGTATGCATGGACTGAATTTTACACAACTCATCAGTGATTTTTGACATATTCGGAAGCAAATCACTCATCCACATCCCACTTTCACCATGCTGCTTAAAATTCCAACGTGTACCCACCATGGGGAAAGAATTCTGTGTAGCTGCAGTTCCGGTCAGTCGATCTCCAAATACGCTTGAAGGCAGATTTTCTCCATTCATTTTAACCAACTGAGGTTTGTAATCAAATAAGTCCAATTGGGAAGGTGCCCCTGCCATATAGAGGTATATGATTCTTTTAGCTTTTGGGACGAAATGAGGTTTATTTCCAAACGCAAAAAGCGAGGTAGGATTCAACAAGGAAGCGAGCGAAACCGCTCCTATCCCCAAAGATGTTTTTGTCAAAAACTCTCTCCTAGTCAAAGGTATATGTATATGATTATGTCCCATGGTTACCTTTTCATATAGGTTTCATCAAAATTTAAAATTGAATTTGCCACTAAGGTCAATGCAGCAGTTTGCGTCTTGTCAAGCGCTAAATCTCTTGGCAATTCTCCTACAGCCAATAAAGAATCAGCTGATAAAGGATTTTCCTGAAAATGCGTATAGGCACTTTCATAATATTCTTTTAAGGTAGCCAATAGTTTCTCATTTGGAGTAACTCCTGTAGCTAGTCGAAAACTTAGTTTAAGCCGATCTTCTAATGTCTCTTCCTCTTTGATTACCCTTTCAGACATAAACCTGGAAGCTTCTATAAACTGAGGTCCATTCAATAAATTCAGTGCTTGAAGGGGCGTATTTGTATTGACTCTTTTCGTAATACAAATCTCCCTGTTGGATGCATCGAAGGTGATCATGTAGGGTGCAGGAGAAAATCTTCTCGTAAACGTGTAGAGACTTCTCCGATGGAGGTTACTTCCTGTATCCTGTTTGTATTTATGTAACTTGAATGAGAAATCTCCCAATTCCTCCCATAATCCTTCTGGTTGATACGGCTTAACACTTGGACCTCCTATTTTTTTATCTAAAATACCACTGGATGCCAAGGCATTATCTCGGATAAATTCTGCGGGAAGTCTATAACTACTTGACCTGGCATAATATTTATTTTCAGGATCAGCTTCGTACTTCTCAGGATCAGCAAAAGAAGATTGCTGGTAGGCAGCTGACATCACCATCAATTTCAGCATACTCCTCAAATCCCAACCACTATCCATAAACTCATACGCTAACCAATCCAATAACTCAGGATGAGTAGGCAGGTCTCCCTGAATCCCAAAATCTCCGGAAGTCTTAACGATTCCTGTTCCAAAGATCATTTGCCAATACCGATTAATGATTACCCTTGATGGCAAAGGATTGTCGGGATTTATGATCCATTTTGCCAGCCCTAACCTATTTTGAGGATAATCTTCAGGAAAAGGAAGGACATTTTCCGGAGTACTTGGTAAAACTTTTTCTCCATAATCATTATAAACTCCTCTCTTCAACAAGAAGGTAGGCCTGGGTTCCGGCATATCTTCCATTACCATCACTTCTTGGGTCTTTTCCAAAATCTCCAATTTCGCTTTTCTTAGAGAGCGAATATTATTCCTGAGTTGAATGGCTTTTTGTTCCTTAGCTAATAAATATTCCTTGGAGTTTTCAGAAGACAATTGAATGGAAGAATTTCCTACTAAGCTTGCCATTTCCAAACTAGTAAGTTCCCGATCAAAGAGTTTTACCTCATCCATGTATCCTTTATAAATACCAGGATCAAGAAAAAAAGACGATGCTTTTTCCTAATCGAACAGGCAGCGTATCAATTTTTGCCGTGTACTCATCAATAGGTAAAATACTCCTCGACAGCTGATCTGAAACAACACTCACTTGTTGACTTTCGCCATCCATATAAAGTGTAACACCTGCTGCATTTCCAGTTCCATCATAGGAAAACCCTACTTGAGTCCATGTCTCAAATTTCACAGACTTTTCAGTAATCACTTCCAGATAATCATCGGGAAGTCTATGAATGAGGCGTACAGATAGATGGTTTGCGGAATCCAAAAACATTTCCCATCCTCGGTAAAATCCTAAGAAATTATTACTGTTTCCAATGATGTTTTGAATATGCCTCTTTTCATTTTCTTGAGGTTTAATCCAAGCACTTGCAGAAAATGAATCATATTGATCAAAAAGCCAACCTTATTCAAACTGACATAATCATAATCATCATCAAATAATAACCCTTTCCCTTTCCAGCCATTCACCAATTCTACACCTAGGGTTGCCTCAGCGTTTTTATTATTATCAAGGATCAAGATTTCCTCGTATTCTTTTTTCTTTTTTTGTTTGCCTTTTTTAGGGAATCAATTTTAGCTTTTTCCTTTGCTGTTTTAGTCTTGTACTCCTCTGCTTCTTCCTCAGCAAATGGGTTTCTTCTTTTCTTCTCCTTTTTAATCTTTTCAAACGACTCAAACGAATATGAAGCAATTTCTTTTGGAAGTAATTTATCGGGAGAAATTGTCCCTACATAATCCTTGATTTCACTCACTTGATATTCTTCTAAAATCTTTTCTTTTTGAAGAATTAATTGATCCAAGGAGTCTAACTTTTTTCGTTGATAGTCTTTAAAAAGCATCAAGGTGGGAGCTCTATTCAAATCGGTGGGACCCAATCCAAATTCATCTATGCTGTTGAAAAAGCAGATAGTTGGAAAAAATTCTTTTGACTGATTGGATCAAATTTATGGTCATGACATCTGGCACATCCAATGGTAAGGCCCAGAAAAGCTGTACCAGTTGTCGCGGTTCTTTCAGCCACATATTCTACTCTGTATTCTTCTTGGATGGAACCTGCTGAAGCCTCCATGGGATTAAGCCTATAAAATGCCGTGGCCAATTTATCTTCAGTAGTTCCATTTGGAAGTAAGTCCCCAGCAACTTGTTTGGTAATAAAGTCACTGATAGGAATATTATTTTTAAAGGCATTAATCACCCAATCCCGGTAAGGCCAAACCTCCCTATAACCATCAAATGAAACTCCATGAGAATCGGCATATCTGGCTATATCCAGCCATTCCATGGTTAACCGTTCCGCATGCTCTTGGGATGCAAGCAGTCTATCCACCACCTTCTCATAAGCACGTTCAGAGTTGTCATTTAAAAAATCATCAATCTGTTGGATGGTAGGTGGAAGTCCTGTCAAATCCATCGTCACTCTTCTCAAAAGTCTTTCTTTGTCTGCTTGAGGGTTAGGAGAAAGTCCTTGTCTTCCCAATTCAGCTTGAACAAAATAATCAATCTCATTATTCCTTTTCCAGTCCTCTTTAACTTCAGGAATCGCAGGAGATTCCACTTTCAAAAAAGACCAATGCTCTTTCCATTCCGCTCCTTGCTCCACCCATTTGGCAATGGTCGCAATTTCGGCTGGAGTAAGAGTGAGATTCGATTCTGGCGGAGGCATAACAGTCTCAGGATTTAGACTAATCATCCGGTGATACACTTCACTACCTCCTAAACTTCCTTTTGAAAATGCCCTATTTCCGGAGGACAACTTCATAAACGCATTTTCCTCAATATCCAATCTCAATCCCGCTTTCCTTGATCCTTCGTCTGGACCATGGCAAGCATAGCAACGGTCAGCCAAAATTGGTTTAACATGGAAATTATAATCTATTTTTTCTGGTAAAGTCTCATATGCCAACTCCACATCTTCTGGCAAGGAAGGCTGACAGCCGAAAACCAACAAGAGACCTAACAAAGAAAGTATAGGGATTTGCGCCGCCAAACGAGACGATGAAAAGCTATTTGGGTTCATAAAAAAATATTTATATCCAATTTAGCAAATTACTCTTAATTCACTGAAAAATAGACAAATAATTATCTTCAAAAAATACAATTAAGGATGTAGTAGAACGTACAAACTCATAAAAAAGCCCCCAAAAAAAATGATACTTTTTGGAGGCTTTCCTTTCTAGAGAATTTGTTTCTTACATTCCATCGGACTTCAATAAGACATTAGCTGGTGGAGCTTTTTTATTACCCCCATGATCCGGATGGATAAATGTGTGAAAAAACAAACGAACATGATATTTTTCTTGAGTCTGAAAAACATTACTCATTCCATCAGTGATAGTGTATAAAGTTTCCAAATCCTGCTCTTCCAACCAGTCTTGGTCCAACGCCTTAAACATCCTGGCTACTGGGATGTATGTCCCATCCGCTTTTTGAATGGTGGTAGGTGAAACTAGCTGACCATTTTTTACATTGGCTTTAGCCATATAGCATTCACTTTTCCCTTGGTTAATGACCACCAAAACCGCTTCATGCTCTCCATCAGGAATTTCATAGGCTCCTCGATCATGGAAAGTAATATAATAATCAGAATAACAACCACTCACACCTGTGGAAAATATACTTTGGGCTCCCTGAGTTTGTGAAATTCCTTGAAAACAAATCAAAAGAATGAGCAGAGATGTAAATAAAAACTTCATATAAAATTTGTTAGAATTGGTGATTAATTATACTAATAAAAAGGCATTTCATAAAATGAAATGCCTTTTTAATAAATTCTAACCTTTTTGATTTTGAGCATATTCCTCCACTGCCCTCCAAACCCTAAAAATATTTCCCGAACATATTTTCTCAATATCCTCTTCTGAATAACCTCTTTTCAAGAGTTCAGCTATCAAATTAGGATACATGGAAACATCTTTTAATCCGGTAGGCAAGGAATCTCCCACTCCATCGAAATCAGAACCAAGCCCCACATAGTCAATACCTACCAAGGCTACTACATGGTCTATATGATCGGCAACTTTCTGTACAGTTGGAAAAGGGTTATTTGCAGCAGTATATTCGGTGATATAAGCCTGAGCGGCAGAATCCCTTCTACTGAGGTTGTTTTCAGCAAGCCAGTTGACAATATGCTCTCGCACTTTAGCAGACCCAGCTGCGTAGGCGGAGTCAATGAAACTACCCCCAAAATTGATCATCATCACTCCTCCATTCTTAGCCATGGCCTGGATCAGTTCATCACTCATATTTCTTTCAAATCCAGGAGTAAATTTCCTTACTGAGGAATGCGAAGCTATAACCGGTACCTTAGTCACTTCCAAAGCATCCAAAAATGTTTCATCAGAAACGTGAGAAACATCTACCATAATACCTACTCGGTTCATTTCTTGAACCACTTGTTTGCCATATTCGCTGAGGCCATTATAAAGCCTTACCGTATCATAACTACTATCTCCTATAAGGTTTGCCTTTCCATGGGTTAGCGTAATGTATCGAATGCCTCTTTTGTGAAAATATTCAACATTGGCAATATCATCTTCCAACCCTGCTCCATTTTCCATTCCCATAGGAAGAGAAATTTTACCCGCAGCAAAGTTGGCCTCGATATCTGCTGGACTATAAGCCATGGCAAACTTGTCAGGAAAAGTCTCTGTCAGCCTTTCGGTCATAAGAATCAGGGAATCTGCCAATGCTTTGGAGGCTCCAGGGATCTGTTGATTTCCTGCTGGGATATAGATAGACATAAAGGGAGCATCTAACCCTCCCTCTTTGGTTCTGGGGTAGTCAAAATTCCCCCTTCTGTTCTTACGGAAACATCAAGAATTTCTCTTTGTAAGGTAAATCCGCCAACTTTCATTCGATAAGGCAAATCGACATGCCCGTCTACCATGATCGTTTTATGTGCAATTTCTGTAGCGGCTTTCAGTCGCTCTTCATCACTCATACTGGTGTAATCTACTGCTGCTTCTTTTGGCTGGCAAGCCCAAGCCATTAAGCCAATTAATAATAGGGAATAGCTTTTCTTCATATTGGTTGGTGGTTATTAAAGAAAGAAAGATACTTTGTTTTTATGACTCCTTTCAAAAATTCCACTAAAGGCCATTTCATCCATCTTGGAAGTCATATCTTTTCATTTTTCACCCTTGAATTGCTTCATCTACCAGTTAATTATTAACTTTTAATAGAAAAACCACCATCAAATGAAAAAACTCATCTATTTAATCTTATTCTCAGCGCTGCTATCGTCTTGTAGTAGCAATGACGATTTACCTGAAATAAAAATTGAAATAGCCTCTGACCTGGGTCAGGATATTTCTGATGGGCGATTACTCTTATTTTTCTCAAAAGACGAGTCTAGAGAGCCTCGTTTTTCTGTTTCTGACAATGTGAATACTGCCCAAGTTTTCGGAATGGATGTAGAGTCTTTTGAACCCGGATCTATCATTGAGTTCAAAATGGATAGTTTTGGATACCCATTAGAACAACTTTCCAATTTAGAGGAAGGAAACTATTTGGTACAGGCATTCTTCATCAAGTACGAAACTTTCGAGAGGGCAGATGGCCACCAAGTGAAACTTGCCATGGATCAAGGAGAAGGCAGAAAATGGGCAAGCACTCCTGGAAACATCTATTCATTCCCCTCTCCATTGATTGGAAAAAAGGGAGCGATTTTCAGCTTATTATCGACCAAAAAATTCCTCCGGTAGTTGAACCAGAGGACAGTAAATACATCAAGCATATCAAGATGAAATCCGAACTCTTGTCCGAGTTTTGGGGAAGAGACATGTTTTTAGGTGCCCATGTCTTATTGCCTGAGGGTTTTGATGAGCATCCCAATCAATATTATCCCTTGATGGTATTCCATGGGCATTTCCCAAGTGATTTTGGGGGATTTCGTACCAGTCCACCGGACCCAAATTTAAGTGAAGACGATTATTCTGCTCGTTTTGGAATTTATGGATATGAGAAAATCCAACAACAAGAAGCCTATGATTTTTACCAAAAATGGATTTCACCTGACTTCAAACGGTTTATTATAATTGAGATTCAACACGCCAATCCATTTTACGATGACAGCTATGCGGTAAACTCTGCGAATATAGGACCCTATGGTGATGCCATTACTTATGAACTGATCCCATATATAGAAAAAGAATTTAGGGGAATTGGAGAAGGTTGGGCCAGATTTTTATATGGCGGATCCACAGGTGGTTGGGAAGCTTTAGCTGCTCAGGTATTTTATCCAGATGAATACAATGGTTGCTTCGCAGCCTGTCCTGATCCGATTGATTTTAGGGCTTTTACTACCATTAATCTTTATGAGGACCAAAATGCCTATTATCAGGATGGAGATTTTAAAAAATCTTACGTCCTGGCCATCGGGATTACCTAGGTCATGTTTCTTCCATGGTGAAAGATATGAACCATAGAGAATTAGCGATTGGCGGGGTACAAACTAGATCAGGGGAGCAATTTGATATTTGGCAGGCAGTATATTCCCCTGTAGGAGAAGATGGTTACCCCAAACCAATTTGGGATAAAAAATCGGGTGAAATTGATCCCCAGGTTGCTGAATATTGGAAAGAGAATTACGACCTTCGTTATATTATGGAAAGAGACTGGGAAACCTTAGGTCCAAAATTAGAAGGGAAAGTAAATATTTATTGTGGAGATATGGATAATTACTATTTAAACAATGCGGTATACCTCACGGAAGAATTTTTGGAACAAACCCAAAATCCTTACTATAATGGGGAGGTGGCCTATGGAGATCGTGCTGAGCATTGTTGGAATGGAGATCCTACACTTCCAAATTACATTTCCAGATTACGATACAACACGATGTACTTGGATAAAATCGAGGACCGATTCAAGGCCTCTTCACCAGCCAATTTTAATCAACAAAATTGGACGATCACTAAAAATTAATAGCATATGAAAAATGTATTAAAGACATGTCTTTACGGCTTGGGAACTACTTTACTTCTTTCTCAATGTAGTCCCCAAAAAACAGAAGAATCCAACGAATCAGAAACAATGGTAGTGGAAGATGCCAAAATCCCCACTCTCACAATGGTTTGGGAAACACCAGAAACACTAATCACCTGTGAATCTGTTTTATACGATTCTGCAACTGGCAAAATCTATGTTTCCAATATTGAAGGAACTCCAACGGACAAAGATGGAAAAGGATCGATTTCAATCATTGATAAAAATGGAACTATCGTCACTCAAGATTGGGTAACTGGATTAAATGCCCCAAAAGGAATGGCTATATCTGATGGAAAGCTTTATGTCACAGATATAGATCAATTGGTGGAGATTGACATAGAATCTGCTACCATCTCAAATAAATACCCAGTAGAAGGAGCTGAATTCTTAAATGATGTTGCTCAATACGAAGGCAAAATTTATTTCTCAGGAATGAACAAAGGGTTGTTACACGTTTTGGATGAAGGTACTGTCACTACTATTTCAGAAGGAAACGCCTCCTTGAACGGAGTAGCGGTTGATTCGAATGGTGATATTTATGGTTTGGATGAATCTGGATTGAAAAGATTTTCACAAGATGGAAGTTCTGAAATCATCAATGGAACGGTCACTGGTGGAGATGGTCTGATCATCTTAGGTGAGGGGAATTATGTTGCTTCAAGATGGGTAGGAGAAATCTATTTTGTGAGTGGTGATGGGGAAACCCTTCTTTTGGATACTAAGGATATTGAATCCAACACAGCAGATGTTGGCTATATTCCCGAGGAGAATTTAATTTTAGTACCGACTTTCTTTAAAAATAAGGTAGTTGCCTATAAATTAGATTACTAACCAGTATTCCAAATTTAGAAAGAGGTTGTATCCTGATTGATGTTTTCACATTTTGACAATGCTCAATGTGACAATACGATTATTGGAACAGCCCCTTTTTGTATCTGTCAATCAGGAAACTATTCGAATGTCAAGTTTGAAATCTCCTTATCTGGTTTTTTGTCCGTATCTTGTGGAAGATTTATACGTTAGATAAAATAAGTGTCTTTTACTAGATACTGTCTAAAATCGAATAAATCACTTCACCCTAAGAAGTATTATTATGAGAAATATAAAACCAATAGATTACGAGCTGGAGAAAAACATGGAGGTCATCTCTCAATTAGATGACCAAGTGGGAGAAGCTGTTGAAAATATTTTGGTAGACCCTGAAACCTGCTGGCAGCCCTCTGACTTTTTGCCTGATTTTGGTAATCCAGATATACACGACGAAATCAAAGCATTACAAAAACGAGCGGAAGGAATTCCAGATACAGTTCTGACTTCTTTAGTAGGAAATATGATCACTGAGGAAGCTCTACCTTCCTATCAAACCTATTTCAACCTGCTGGAAGGGATCAATGAAGATAGAAGCCTTGTTTCTCCTTCTGGTTGGGTAAGATGGTCAAAAGCTTGGACTGCAGAAGAAAATCGACATGGAGACCTGTTAAATAAATATTTGTATATGACAGGTCGTGTGGACATGAAAGCAGTAGAGATCACGATTCATAGACTATTGACGAACGGTTTTGATCCAAAGTCAGAAAGTGACCCTTATCAAGCCATGATTTATACCTCTTTCCAGGAAAGAGCTACAAAAATATCCCACGTTAATACTGGTAAACTTGCAGACAAAGCTGGAGACCCAGTCCTTTCCAGAATCTGTAAGACGATCGCTGGTGATGAAGCGAGACATGAAAAGGCTTACAAATCATTCATGTCAAGCATTTTTGAAATCGACCCTAACGGAGCCATTCTTGCTTTTGAGAAAATGATGAAAAAGCAAATAGTTATGCCAGCCGTGTTGATGGGAGAAGGTGGCCCTAATCCATCTATTTACACTAGATTTTCTGAAATCACACAAAAAGTAGGAATCTATACCGGATGGGATTATGCCAGAATCATCGATCACTTGGTCAAACTTTGGAAAATCGAAAACTTGACCGGATTGAATGATGCTGCATCCAAAGCACAAATATACCTTTCCAAACTAGCAGAAAGATACATGAGGGTAGCTGATCGAATGAAAGCTCCTGATGAAATCCAACTTGCTTGGTTAAAATAATCAACTCTCAAATTGATAAACCAATTGGAAAAACCTCTTCATTACTGGAGAGGTTTTTTTATTACCATATCCATAGAAACACGTAACTTTTTACTCAAAACAATTACCTCAGTACATGACCTATGAAAAAGATCATCCTACCTTTTCTCTTTTTGGTTACATTCGGAATGACCCGAGCCCAATCCGATCTAAAAGTAAATCAGGAACGACTTTCCAATTCGATCCAACAACTTGCTAGCTACGGCAAGAACCAAGCTGGGGGTTCTGATCGTGTAGCATACAGTAAACATGATATTGCCGCTAGAGCCTATGTCAAAGGATTGATGCTTCAAGCAGGATTGGAAGTCAGTGTGGATTATGCAGGGAACCTGATCGGAAAAAGGAGGGAAAAAGGCCTGACCTGAAGCCTATTGCATTTGGATCTCACATAGATGAAGTCCCCAATGGAGGAGATTACGATGGCCCTGTAGGTTCCTTGAGTGCCATAGAAGTAGTACAAACACTTTCTGAGAATCAAGTAAACACCGACCACCCATTAGAAGTGATTATTTTCACCAATGAAGAGGGAGGTGTAGTAGGCAGCCGGGCTTTAGTTGGTCAATTAAGTCCAGAAGCTTTACAAGTCAAAAGTTCCAGCGGCTTGACACAGTATGAAGGCATCAAAGCAGTTGGAGGCAACCCAGATCGAATTATGGAAATCAAAAGAAAAAAGGAGATCTCGCCGCATTTTTAGAATTACACATCGAACAAGGAGGCAATTTGGATCGAGAGGGAATAGCCATTGGAGTGGTAGAAGGAATAGTCGCGATTGAGTGGTATGAATTTACTTTCAAGGGATTTGCAAACCATGCGGGAACCACACCAATGAATATGAGAAAGGACCCCATGCTCCCAGCAGCAAGGTTAGTTCTTGCTGTAAATGAAATTGTCAATTCATTTGAAGGATCCCAAGTTGCCACGGTAGGAAAAATCGAAGCTTTTCCAGGAGCTGGAAATGTAATTCCTGGAGAAGTGAAATTGAATGTAGAAATCCGTGACTTGTCTTCAGAAAAAATCCATCAGGTGTATCAGGCTATTGAAGAGAAAGCTCAGCTGCAAGCAAAAGAAAGTGGTACGGAAGTCAGTGTGCGCCATATCGAAGTAGCCAGTAAACCAGCTTTGGCCAATCCGGAAATTCAAAAGGTCATAGAATCATCTGCTAAGGAATTAGGCCTAAGCAGCATTTATTTACCCAGCGGCGCAGGCCATGATACTCAAGAAATGGCCCGAATTGCACCAATAGGGATGATTTTTATTCCTAGCAAAGATGGGATCAGTCATTCTCCTCAAGAGTATTCCTCCCCAGAAGATATTGCCAATGGAGCCAATGTGTTATTAAAAACAATTTTAGCCTTGGATAAACAGCTTCAATAAAATGATCAAACGCTAAACTTTTTTCATCTCAAATTCATTTAATGTATATACATCAAAAATTTCCATCATGTCTCAAATAAAGAAAATACATCCCGGTGAATATAGACCCATAGCGGACCTTATTACCTATAGTCCAATGCCTACTCGGCAGCTTCAACAAATTGATCCGTTTATTTTTTTGAACCATCATGGTTTCCAAACCTACCCTGCTCCTAATAATGGGTTACCTTTTGGTCCACACCCCCACCGAGGAATGGAAACAGTTACGTTTATTTTGGAAGGCGACATCATGCATTTGGATTCCTCTGGACATGAATCCGTCATCGGTCCTGGTGGAGTACAATATATGACCGCAGGCAGGGGATTAATTCACTCAGAAGTCAGCAGTTCACAATTCAAGAAAAATGGAGGCGATTTAGAGATCCTCCAGCTCTGGTTGAATTTACCTGCTAAATTAAAAATGACGGACCCCTTGTATGTTGGACTTCAAAAGAGGATATCCCAAGCTTTACGTTGGACGAAGGGAAAGTAACGGTTCAACAGCTATTCGGGGAGTGGAATGGAGTAAAAGGAGCCTTTAAAGAATCTTTTCCGCTTACCATGAGCACTATTTATATGAAAGAAGGAGGCGCCTTCAAAAACAAATTCCGGCATCGGATAACATCTTTTTCTACATTGTTAGAGGAGAATTGAAAGTAAATGGACAATCTGTACCGTTTAGAAACCTGGTGGAATTTGAATCCGGGGAAGTGGATTTAGAAGTCACAGCCTCTTCCGACGCTATTTTAATATTGGGTCACGCCCAACCTTTTAATGAACCGATGGTAGCCCAGGGTCCATTTGTCATGAATACTGAAGAGGAGATCCACCAAGCTTATGAAGATTACCGAATTGGCAAATTCGGGACTTGGAATCATTAACTATCAATAATATCCTGGGAAATCAGTCTATAGATTTCAGCAAATGACTCATTGTAGTTCAAAAATCTATGATGGTTTTCCAGGGTCTCATAATCTTCTCTACTAGCTGGTCCAGTCTGGGCATTTCTAGCTCCTATTTGTAATGCTTTGGATATTTGTTCAATAATTAATGGTTTCAACATTTCAAAGTCTAAGCCCTGTCTCCGCATGATTTTCTCACTCATTCGAATCATATGATTGGTGAAATTGCTTGCAAAAACAGCAGCGACATGAATGGCTAACCTATCCTTGGATCTGACATTGTAATATTGGGATTTCAAGCTTTTTGCCAACTTCCGAAGCTTTTGAAGCGTTTCTTCATCATCAGATTCCAGCAAAAATGCTACATCTTCAAATTCCATTTTTCTGGATTTGGTAAATGATTGTAATGGATAAAAAATGCCTGTGTAAGTTGCTGAACTATAGCCTAAAATATCCAAAGACATAGCCCCTGAGGTATGTACCAAAATACTTCCTTCAGGTAAAATCACTGAATCTGCCAATTCAGGTATTCCCTGATCACTTACTGCCAAAATAAAAATCTCTGCCTCAGAATCAGAAAAATCCAGTTCATCTTTTGGCTCTGCAGCATATACCCTTTCCGTTATTTTTCTGGCACTTGATAGATCCCGTGCATACACCTCAGTCACTTCATGTCCTGCATCTTCAATTGCCGGAGCTAAGTGCCAAGCCACATTCCCAGCACCTAGTATGGCTACTTTAAACTTCATAAACGAAATAAGGTAAAAAATAAGGACAATGAAAAGGGAGGCTATTTAAGAAGATCTCTACTAGTAAATTAGAACCTATTTTTTGACAAAAAAAGCCATTCCTTTTGGATAAAGAATGGCTTTTAGGTAAAGCTTAATGTTCCTAAATATGTAATGCTCTATTGTCAGTGGCCGCTAAGCAGGCTTCTTTGAAAGCTTCTGTATAAGTTGGGTGTGCGTGAGACATTCTTGCAATATCTTCTGCTGAAGCTCGGTACTCCATCGCTACTACCGCTTCTGCAATCATATCAGCAGTTCTTGGCCCAATCATGTGAACACCAAGAATTTCATCCGTTTCAGCATCCGCCAAGACTTTCACCAAGCCATCTGTATCCATAGAAGCTCTTGCCCTTCCTGACGCCATAAAAGGGAATTTACCGGCTTTGTATTTAATTCCTTTCTCTTTCAATTGCTCTTCAGTATATCCTACTGCGGCAACTTCTGGCCAGGTATACACTACCCCAGGAATTAAATTATAATTGATATGTGGTTTTTGGCCTACCAAAGTTTCCGCAACAAAAACTCCTTCTTCTTCTGCCTTATGAGCAAGCATTGCTCCTTTTACCACATCCCCAATCGCATAAATATTTGGCACATTGGTCTGCAAATGATCATTTACTTCAATTTGTCCACGTTCAGTCAACTTCACTCCAGCTGCTTCTGCATTCAGCCCTTCAGTATAAGGCCTTCTTCCAATAGAAACCAAGACATAATCACCTTTCACTTCAATGGTTTCTCCTTTGGCATTATCCGCCTTTACGGTTACTTCCTTACCCTTCTTCTCTACAGAGGTTACTTTATGTTTTAGATAGAATTCAAAGCCTAATTTTTTCAAAGACTTTTGAAGTTCTTTACCCATGGTTTTATCCATGGTTGGGATCAAAGAATCCATGAACTCAATCACTGATACTTTGGCACCCAATCTTGCATAAACAGATCCAAGCTCAAGACCGATTACTCCTCCTCCAATCACCACCAAATGCTTTGGAATCTCTTTAAGGTTCAATGCTTCTGTAGAGGTAATTATCCGATCCTTATCCAATTTGATAAATGGCAAAGAAGATGGCTTCGATCCAGTGGCGATGATAATATTCTTTCCTTCAATATCAGAAGAAGAACCATCATCCTTTGTTACTTTGACGGTAGTTGAATTGACAAAAGAGCCCAATCCTTGATGAACATCAATTTTGTTCTTTTTCATCAGGTATTGAATACCGTCTGTATTTTGCTTCACCACATCGTTTTTACGAGTGATCATTTGCTTCAAATTAACTTTCAAATTACTCAGGCCAATTCCATGAGTTTCAAAAGTATGTGCAGCATTATGATAATGCTCGGAAGAATCCAATAATGCTTTGGAAGGGATACATCCAACATTTAAACAGGTGCCTCCTAATGTGGAATATTTTTCTATTAAGGCGGTTTTCATCCCTAGTTGCGCGCAACGGATTGCCGCTACATATCCTCCAGGTCCAGAACCGATAACTATTACGTCGTACATTTTATTGTCTTTTACCAGGTACTAAGTACAAAGTACCAAGTATCCGGAAGTTAAACATTTAGACTCTTTTTCAACTTGGCAATCATGTTTTGAATATGCTCAAGCTGAGTTTCTATTTTTTGAAAGTCATCCTTTGAAATAAAATCCAGTCGATTAGATATAATCAACTGAGTTTCCAGCTCAAATGATGAACCCTGGGCAATCCCCAAGAAATTATTAAAATCTTTGTTGGTGTTTCTTCCTGCTCCTTCTGCAATATTGGAAGGAATCGAAATCACACTTCTGTTAATCTGGCTTATCAATCCGTACCGCTCTTCTTTTGGTAAATTTTCCGTGATTTGATAAACTTCAACCGCCAAATCAACAGCTTTTTGCCAAACAAGTAATTCTTTGAAACGATTCATAAAAATGAAATTTAGATAAAACTAATAATTAGATTCACCTAAATCTACATTATTTTCTATGATTGATTACTTGGTACATGGTACTTTTTACCTTGTACAATTTAAACTTAAACTCCAAACAACAATCTAGTCGGATCCTCAAGTAATTCTTTCACCCTTACCAAGAAGCTTACAGATTCACGACCATCGATGATTCTATGATCATAGGATAATGCTATGTACATCATTGGAAGAATTTTCACCTCTCCATTTACTGCCATTGGTCTCTGCACAATATTGTGCATGCCCAAAATTGCAGATTGAGGGGCGTTGATGATTGGAGTAGACATCATGGATCCAAATACTCCACCATTGGTGATGGTAAAGGTACCTCCAGTCATTTCTTCAATCGAAAGCTTGTTATCCCTAGCCTTTACAGCCAATCGCACCACTTCTTTTTCAATCTGATCAAAGCTCATTGCCTCAGCATTTCTGATGACAGGCACAACTAGTCCTTTTGGAGCAGAAACTGCGATCGAAATATCACAGTAGTCGTTAAAGACCATTTCATTTCCATCAATCTTGGCATTTACTGCTGGCCATTCTTGCAGAGCTACACAGACAGCTTTGGTAAAGAAGGACATGAATCCAAGACCTACTCCATGCTTCTCTTTGAATTGTTCTTTGAACTTAGCTCTCAAATCCATGATCGGCTTCATGTTCACCTCATTAAATGTGGTCAACATAGCCGTTTCATTTTCACGGAAACCAATCTTTTGGCAACCGTTTTACGAAGAGAAGACATTCTTTCCCTTCTTTCATTTCTAGAGCCTAATACTGGAGCCGATGGTTCTGCCGCTGGTGCAGGAGCTGCTTTGGCTGGTGCTGGTGCAGGAGCTGCTTTCTGAGCAGATTGGGCATCCTCTTTAGTGATTCTACCGTCTTTTCCTGTGCCTGATACAGATTCAGGAGAAATACCTTTCTCTGCTAATATTTTTGATGCTGCTGGTGAAGCATGTCCAGTTGCATAATTTGTAGATCCAGAGGCTGCTGCTGGTGAAGCACTTTCTGGAGCACTTGATTCTGCTGCTTTAGGCGCACCTTCAGTCACTTCAATCTTGCAGATCAATCCTCCAATTTCCAACACATCTCCTTCTTGAGCAACATGTCTTAAAATCCCTGAAGCTTCTGCAGGTAATTCAAAAGTTGCTTTATCAGAGTCTACCTCAGCAATAATTTCGTCCAAGGCAACATAATCTCCGTCATTCTTCAACCAATTGGCAAGAGTTACCTCTGTAATTGATTCTCCTACTGTTGGTACAATCATTTCTTTAACTTCCCCGGTAGTGGAAGGTCCTGCACTCTTGGTTTCCTCTTTTTAGGTGCTTCTGAAGGAGAGGAAGTAGCCGCAACGCCTTCCTCATCTATTGTACAGATAACGGCTCCAATTTCTAAGGTATCACCTGCTTGTGCATTGATCTTTAATATTCCTGTTGCTTCTGCTGGCAGTTCAAAAGTAGCTTTGTCAGATTCCAATTCACAAAGGATCTCATCCATTTGAACCTGGTCTCCATCATTTTTAAACCATTGCCCAACGGTAACCTCGGTAATGGATTCGCCTACTGCAGGCACTTTAATTTCTTTGCTCATGAGTTTTTCTTTTTTACTCTTACTATCTCAATAGTGAGAGTTGGAACAAAATGATATGATTATTTCGGATTATTTCAGTTTTAAAGCTTTAGCAACAATTGTTTTTTGTTCTTCCACATGGACTTTATTGTAACCTGTTGCAGGGGAAGCAGATGATTTCCTAGCAATGACATCCATTGGAAGCTCTTTGTAAAGCAATCTTAGGATATAATTCCAATATCCCATGTTTTCTGGTTCCTCTTGAACCCAAACTACCTCAGCTCCTTTATATTCTGCCAAAACATCAACAATCTGCTTTTTGGAAGTGGGTGAATTTGTTCAATTCTTACAATCGCAACATCTTCTACTTTTTCTTTTTCTCTAGCTTCATCCAAATCATAGTAAATTTTTCCAGAGCAAAGAATAACACGTTTTACCTTTTTGGCATCCACTGCTGTATCCTTAATTACTTCACGGAATGAACCGGATGTAAACTCAGAAATAGGAGATACCACTTTTGGGTGACGCAACAATGATTTTGGAGACATAACCACACATGGCTTTCTAAATTCCCAAGCAAGCTGTCTTCTTAACAAATGGAAGAAATTGGAAGGCTCCGTGATATTGGCCACCACCATGTTGTATTCCGCAGACAACTGTAAGAATCGCTCAGGTCTGGCATTGGAGTGCTCAGGCCCCTGACCTTCATATCCATGAGGAAGTAGCATTACCAAACCATTCATTCGCTGCCATTTTGATTCACCAGAAGAAATAAACTGGTCAATCATTGTTTGAGCACCGTTGGCAAAATCTCCAAATTGTGCTTCCCAAATCGTCAATGAGTTAGGATTAGCCATCCCGTAACCATACTCAAAGCCAAGCACAGCATATTCTGAAAGCAAGGAATTGTAAATTTGGAACAATCCTTTTCTCTCCTTCATCTCTAATAAAGAGTTGTAAGGTTGATTGGTGTTCGCATCATGGATCACCGCATGTCTATGCGAAAAAGTACCTCTTTGACAATCCTGCCCAGTAATTCTTACTTGTTTCCCTTCAGTGAGTAGGGAACCATAAGCCAATAATTCTGCCGCAGCCCAATTCAACTCTTTGGATTTAAAGAACATATCTTGCTACGCTGCTTCATTTGTGCCTCAATCTGTTTGATCGGCTTAAATCCTTTAGGAACAGTGGTCAAGGCTTCCGCCACTACCTTAATGGTACCTTCATCAATCCCGGTTTCAGGAGATTGATCAAAATCAGCTGGAGTTGATCTTCGTAAGTTACCCCATTCTTGCTCAAACTTGGTTGCTTGATAGGGCAATGGCTTTTCTTTGACCATATTCAATCTATCCTGAAGCAATTGACGGAATTCAGCATCCATTTGAGAGGCAATCTTGGCATCAATATCCCCTCTTTCAGTCAATCTTTTTACATAGATCTCTCTAGGATTGGGGTGCTTTGAAATCAAGTTGTAAAGTTCCGGCTGGGTAAATTTAGGTTCGTCTGACTCATTGTGACCATGACGTCTATAGCACACCATATCCACAAAAATATCTCTGCTGAACTTTTGTCTGAACTCTGCAGCTAGTTTCGCCGCAAAAACAACCTCTTCTGCATTATCCCCATTGACGTGGATCACGGGAGCATCAATGATTTTCGCTACATCCGTACAATAGATAGAGGACCTGGCATCATCAAAATCTGTAGTGAATCCGACTTGGTTATTAATCACAAAATGGATAGTACCACCAGTATTATACCCTTTAAGATCCGCCATTTGGGTTACTTCATACACAATTCCTTGACCAGCCACAGCCGCATCACCATGGATCAATATTGGAAGTGCTTTTGTCTTATCCCCCTTATGCTCTGTATCGATCTTTGCTCTTATAAATCCTTCTACCACAGGGTTGACAGCCTCTAAGTGGGAAGGGTTAGGAGCTAATTTCAAATGAACTTTTTTGGAATCCGGAGTCACGATATCACTGGAATATCCCATGTGATATTTCACGTCTCCATCCCCCATCGTCAAATCAGGCTTTGCAGTGCCCTCAAACTCAGAAAAAATTTGTTCATAGGTTTTACCCATGATATTAGCCAATACGTTCAATCTGCCTCGGTGAGCCATCCCGATCATCACTTCTTCCACTCCAAATGAAGCAGCGGTAGTAATCACCGCATCCAAGAAAGGAATAGTACTTTCACCACCCTCAAGGGAGAATCTTTTCTGTCCTAAGTATTTGGTATGAAGGAAGTTTTCAAAAACAACCGCCTGATTCAGTTTAAAAAGAATTCTTTTCTTTTCTTCAACTTGTGGATTAAAGGCCAAGGCTTCTTTTTCAACCTTAGTCTTAAACCAATCCAGCATTTCAGGATCACGGATATATAAATATTCAAATCCAATAGGGCCTTCATATATCTTTTTCAAAGAATCAATGATGGTAGAAAGCTTCGCTTTTCCTATACCAATTTCATTTCCTGCCTGAAACTCGGTATTCATATCATCAGCTCCCAATCCAAAATATTCTGGATCTATAAGCGCTTTTCGATCTCTTCTTTCTCTAACAGGGTTAGTTTTGGATCTTAAATGGGCTCTAGACCGATATGCATGAATCAAGGCTCTCACCTTTATTTCTTTTGGAAGTTGCTCCATGTCCATGATGGTACCTGGAGTAGCCAAAGCGCCATTTTTTGGTTGAGGCTTTCCATTAGAAGAAGGAGCTACATCCGAAGATTCAACATCGTAATTCGTCAATGCAAAATCAAAACCTTCGAAAAACTCTTTCCAGCTAGGGTCAATTGAATTAGGTTCGCTTTTGTAGGAAGCGTATAGCTCATCGATATAGGATACATGAGCGTTGGCAATAAATGAAAATTTATCCATGATGGGTTAATCAGATCTCCACAAAACTATGGGGTTACGTTGATATAAAAAAACTGCATATTTGCATCTTCAAATATTCAATTCATATTACCAAATATCTTTATTAATCAGAGACCTACTAAGTTTAAGAAGGATATTTTGTAAAAGAATAAACGATACCTATCTAGCAGTTAATGCAATTAGGTTAACCTAAAATATCCCAATATTGTTTTGTGATATAAAACTAACCCAATGAAGATTTTGAAAAATATGGTTAGTCTCATGCAAACTAAAAATTCTAAACCAGTTAGCAAATGGTAATCAAAAAGGACTAAAAAGGCATTAAATTATTAAAATTAAAGTCTTTTGGAATCACTATAATTACCTGAACCTATATAATGAATTGATTCCATGCAATGAATTAAAGGTTAAAAAAGCGGTGCTAAAAATAGCACCGCTTAAAATCAAATTACTCTTTTTATTAGTTCAGAATTGGCAATGGCTTACCATCTTGAGCCATAAGTGTTACTTCACCAGTTTCACCATCAGAGTTCAACCAAGTGAATACTAATTCCTCTGGAGTACTGCTTAGTACAGTCATGGAATAGCTAGCACCATATTTATCAGATCCTGTCATAGACAAGTTACCGCAAGCATCATTGATTCTTACGTTACCACTTCCCCATGAATCACCATAGCAATTCCAGAAACCGAAGGTTCCATCAGTAATTGAATAAGCTCCTGGAGAACTAGCAATTGGAGTAAATGTAGTGGTACCAGAAATAGTACCAGGACAAGAACCGTAGATTGAATCCATATTAGTAGCAGTGAATTCATAAGTACCTCCTAAATCAGAAGGACAAATCACGTTAACAAAATATTGGAAAGGTGAATCATAGAATGGAGCACCAGCTACGTTACCAGAAACATTCTCTCTATTGAAGGATCTTCCTTTATTATCATTCAGGATTAAGCTGAATTCAAATACATCACCACCTTCGATATCACCTGGAGTAAGACCCACAGCGGAGATAGCTTCAGAAGCAGAAATTTCAAAAGAAGTTCTTAAGAATCTTGACTCTGTATTTGGAGCAAAATCAGAAGCAGAAAGAGTCTTGATCAACACTGGCTCAGAAGGAGTATACTCCAATCCAACACCAGGAATCAATCTTCTATGCTGCACCTTAATTTCTACAGTCTCGACTGTAGCGCCATCCTCAATATCCACAGCCTCGAGGGTTAAGGCAAATTTCGAACTACCTAAACTAAAGTAGTTGAAAGTGATACTGGTTCTCGCTATGGTTCTCAAGTAAGCTGCAGTATCAAACTCCGAATAAGGGATATTTGGTTCTACAAAGTCTCTACAAGAGCTTAGGAATACTAAGGCACCAAGCAATAAACCAAAAGTATATTTTAACATTTTCATATTATCTCAATTTTTTTGGTTAGTAAACCCAAGAATTACCTGCAGGATTATTATCCCAGAATACTTGAACATCAAGCCCAGACTTCTGAGTTGCGTTTGTATTGGTAACCATGTAGTTGTTAGGATACAAGAAAGATCTTGGGAAGTTACCTGGGTTAGCTTCTAGACCAGGTTGCATATTTCCAGGCTCACCAGTTCTCTTATACAAGTTATAAGCTTCTACACCATTACCGAAAAGAGACAACCAGTACTCACGTCCGATGACACGCATCTTGTTAGAGGCATTATCAAATTCCGCACCTACATAACCTAGGTATGCTTCGATGTCCTCATCAAGAGAAGTATCTTGAGAATCAAAGAAACTGTTGATATTGGCTGCTTCACGAGTACTTAAGGCAAAGCCAGTTACATAATCCATGTGCTTCTCAATACCAGATAGCAAATAACCTTTTGCTGCAGCCGCATCACCATCTATTTCTAAAGCAGCTTCTGCTAGCATAAAGTCAACATAAGCAGCTAACATGATTGGATATAAACCTTCACCTTGAGCTCCTAAAGTAGGGTTATTCACAGGAGTAGCAGAATTATCATCGAATCTTCCACCTACAGGATAAATACCCCATACAGTTCTTTTCAAACCATCTGGTGGAACACCGTCTGGATCTAGGTGATCTCTACCCCAATATCCTCTTTCACCTGGAAGACAGTAGATGAATCCACCAGCTAGGTAATGAGGAGGAGCAATCTGAGCAATACACTCAATCTCATCCACGTTAGTTGAATTCACCAAAACTTGACGATACCAGTAGAATCTAGCTCTTGGATCATCAAAACCTTTGGCTTCAGTCATATGCCACATGTAATAAGTAGAGTGATAAGTACCCCCACCAGAAGTATAAGTTCCAGCAAAGTTACCATGTCTAGAATCTGGGTTAGCAGTAGAAGTACCGAATCTAAAGATGAAGTCATCTCCTACTTTCAGCATGTTATTTTCTGCTTTCAACGCATCGATTCCAGCTTTAGCAGCACCTTCTTGAGTCAATCTTAGATTCAAGAAATATCTAAGTTTCAAGGTATTTACCAATCTAGTCCATTTGGTATAGTTTCTTCCGTAATAATAATCATTAGGAGAACCTGAACCAGCAGTAGCAAAGTGCGTTTTAGCTTCGTCTAATAAAGCAGCAGCTGCTTCATATACAGACTGGCCTGGATCCACTTCAGGATTGAAGTTTGCAGGATCAATTGCCTGAGAATAAGGAACATCTCCGTACACATCTACTAAATGGAATAACACCATTGCTTTAATAGTCTTCGCAATACCCAAATGCTTTTGCAAATCACCTTCTTCAGCAATAGGCTCTAAGAAAGCAATATCCGCAAGAATATTTGAGTAAGAGTTGGACCACCATCCGTTGGTAGACTGTACTGTATAAGCATTTTCATACAATGCACTACCTTGGTTTACGATTCTTGTCAAAGACATTCCTGTATTAGAAATACCCTGATAAAAATCTTTGTAATCAAGTTGAATCCTATTAAGTAGGAAATCAGGAGAAGCTGTTGATGCAGTTACCGCATTTGGGTTGTCTAGCAAATCTAAGTCGCAAGACGTCGCAAATAACATGGTTGCTGCACACAACAAACTATATATTAATTTTTTCATAGTAGTTTCAGTTTTGGGATTAGAATGCAAGAGTTACAGTTCCACCAAATCTTCTGGAGCTAGGACCAGTCACAAAGTCGAAACCAAGACCGTTACCAACACCAGTACCCAACACGTCCACATCGTAGTTCATGTTTGGAGGGAAGTTCAACGCTTTGAACCATAAGTTGCTACCACTTACTGCGATAGAAGCTCTCTTGAATGGAGTTTTAGCCATCAAGCTAGTAGGTAATTCATAACCCAATGATACTTCACGAAGACGAATCATAGAACCATCAAATACGTTCGCTTCATCAGCACCTAGGTGGTAACCACCAAAGAAGTAATCAGAAGCGGTGATCTGAATGTCGTTAGGAGTTCCATCTTCTTTCACACCTGGCATAATGAATGTCATCTCTCTATCTACCACTGGATCTTTAGTCACACCTCTAGCCAATGTACCTGTTACAGTATTGGAGAAAACTGCTCCCTTATGTCTGTACTCTAACATTGCATTCAAAGTAAATCCTTTGAAAGTAAATGTGTTAATCCAAGAACCATTCCATCTTGGGTTAGGATCACCTAAGACTTGTAGATCAGCATCTTGCTTCTGTAGACCAGTTGATAAAATGATTGGCAAACCAGTTTGCTCATCTCTTTCAAATCCAGAACCTTTGATGATGTTGAAAGGCTCACCAGGAATAGCAAAGTTACCTAGTGTGGTAAAACCAGCTACAACAATCTCATCCAATCCTTCACCTAATTCAACTGTTACTGATCTATAAAGACCCCAGTTAACAGTGGAATTCCAAGTAAATCCTGAAGCTGTAGAAACCGGAGTAACAGTAGCCTGGAATTCAACCCCTCTAGTTCTAATCTTACCGATGTTAATATCAGTAGAAGTAAATCCAGTAGATGGGTCAATTGGAGCAGAAGTAATCAAGTCTCTTGTATTCTTCTCGTACAAAGAAAGATCAAATCTCAATTTGTTGTTGAACATTACTGCCTCCACACCAAATTCCAATTCTTCCTGAAGCTCTGGCTTCAAGTTAGGGTTACCCAATCTATTACTTACAGAGTGAGTTTGAGTCAATTGACCACCTCTCAAGAATGCTTGAGGATCCTGATTCAAGACATTTCTTGTTCTATAAGGACTTGGGAAACCAGCAGAAGTACCGTAGCCCAATCTCAATTTCAAATCATTCAAAGTAGAGGAGTTCCAGTCAAATGCAGTAGTTGGAATGAAGGAAACGGAAGCTCCTGGATACAAGATTCTTCTATTTTCTTTCTCTACAGTTGATGTCCAGTCATTTCTAGCAGAAAGGTTGAAATACAAATAATTTGCATAATCAAATGTCAAGTTGGCATAAACCCCCATTCTTCTTTGTTCTTCGTTATAATTCAAGCCTCCAGAAGATTGACTTGTGAAGTTAGAGTGGTTGAATAAACCGAATGCCAATTGGTTTTGAGATTCAATACCAGTTCTATTGAATACGTCATATCTAGAGTTACCTCCCAATAATGCACTCATACCAAACTTATCTGAGAAATCCTTTTTCCAATTTAGGATCAAATCCTGGTTCCAGATTGTATTTACAATATTTGCAGTTTCATAAAGACCAGATTGAATTGCTGCACTACCAGATCCAGCACCTCTGTTATATCTTTTCTCTTGCGTTTCAGTATAGGTGTCTAAACCAATTCTATAAGTGATAGAGAAATCGTCAGTGACGTCATAAATTACTGAGGTAGAGTTGAAGAAACGCTTCACATCAGAAGTGTTTTGATAATACTTCACTAACCACAATGGGTTCACGATATCATTACCACCTCTATAATAAACAGACCCTCTAGTAGTTGGATTCTCAAATGGAAGACCACCTAAATCCACAGATCTTGGAGTATACAATACGTGAGCAAAAGCAGATGGAATACCACCTGATGGTCCAGAACCAAACGCTGCGTTAACTGGAGGAGACTCCAAGTCAGTGATCGCAAACGTAAAGGAAGACTTCACAGATAATTTATCAGAAATCGCTGAATTCACACCCAATCCAAAGTTATACTTCTTCAATTCGTTACCTGGAGTAAATCCTTCCTCATCTGTGTAACCGAAACTTGCACTGAAACCAGTTCTGTCAGATCCACCAGCAATTTGAACGGAAGTATTACTGATTAAACCAGTTCTAAAGAATACTTCAGATGGATCCGCATACGCCTTGTAATCATACTTGATAGGTGTACCTCCTACGATTCCGTCTACCCAAAACTGAGGAAACGCTTCTCTTACAGACGCTACAGAAGATGAAGCGTAAGGGTGATTTACTTGAATTCCTTCATCCAATCTAGGACCAAAGTTAGAGAAGAAGAATCCTGGAGCTTGCTGGAAACCGTTACCATAAGTAGTACCATAAGTTGGCAATGATGCCGCCGTATTGGAGAATACAGACTGGTTAATTGTTACTTCAGCAGCTTTTCTTTTAGATGCACCAGATTTGGTAGTAATCAAAATTACACCGTTTCTACCTTGGTCACCATAAAGTACAGTCGCAGAAAGACCTTTCAAAACAGACATGCTCTCAATGTTATTTGGATCGATATCCAAGAAACGAGAAGAAGTAGTAGCACCACCAGTAGTAAATCCATTGGTTGCGTTAGTACTTGTGTTGAAAGGAACACCATCTACTACAAATAAAGGCTGGTTAGAACCAGTAGCAGAAGAGTAACCTCTAATTACCATGTTCGTACCAGAACCAGACATACCGTTAGTAGAGGTGATGTTTACACCGAACTTTACCTTGCAAAACGCGGGCAACGTCTTGCTCAGGACGATTCTCAAGTTGCTCGTCACCTACAGTGGTAACCGCATAACCCAAGGCTTTTTCTCCCTTTCGATACCAATCGCAGTTACTACCACTTCGGATAGCTGTGCAGCGTCGGTTGTCAGGGTAACATTAATAATGGTTCTATTACCGATCGTCTCTTCAGCAGTCTCAAGACCGACAAAGAGAAAATCAATACGTCAGAACCCGCAGGAACGTTAATGGAATAATTACCATCCAAATCGGTGGTAGTACCCACTGTCGTACCTTTCACGAGGACGGTTGCACCCGGCAAACCTAGTCCGTCTTCCTCGGAAATTACCGTACCGGTAATTACCCGTTGTTGCGCCGACACCTCATAACTGAGGGCCATGGTGAAAAGCGCAACAACAAAGAGTAAAGCTTTTCTCATAAGGTATTTAGTTTAGTTGATAAGCGTAAAGAAAAATTATTTGATTTTAATTTCAAAATAGTGCTTACCAACAAAAAATACTTACCAAAGTTCAATATTAAGTTTATAAAATCACATTAGACTTTTTAAAATTACTTTAATCCATATTTTTTTATTTTAATTACAATTTTAACGAAAAATCGTCAACTAGCGGTTGATTATTTGTTTTAGCGGTGACAAACAGTAATAATTTGGTTTATTGTATCATTTTAACAAATTTTAACTGATTTGTATGCAATAATTGATTTTTACAAAACATTATTTTGAAAAATCATAAAAATCAGGTTTCGAAAAAAAAATTAAAGATTGGAAAAAAAATTTTTTTGGAATTTCCAACCTATTTAAAGCCGTTTTTAGGAATTTTTTCTATGCTTTACAGGATTTGAACAAATTTTATTCTTATTATTTTATTTTAACAAGAGATAAAAATGATAATTCTGCGAAAACTGATGGCCAAGGGTCTAAAAAATTATTTTTATCTCTCTTTTTTTGTCAAAAATTTAAAAACAGGTTTAAAAATCTAGAGATTTCGTAAAATTAAAAGGAATATCTTAAAGTGAAGGCTGTTTCGTCCCACCAAAGGTTAGTAAAGTCTTGAAAATTGTACGAAGGCTTCCAATCCAAGCTGATAAACCAGTTGGAATGGTCAATATTATAATCAAGCCCCACGATTAAATCCAATCCATATGCAGCATAGTCTTCGGTTGCTTTATAGACCCATGGTGGTTCACTTTTTCCAACTTTCCACATTCCATAATGCCCTCCAGCACCAACATACCATTCCAAACCCTCAAACTCTCGAATATTCATATGGCGCTCGTACAACAAATTACCGACCCATCCTTTCCAACGGGTAAATACCATCAACTCCACTGCATCACGATCCGTAACAAATCGTTTTACAGATCCACCCACACTTGTCCCTCCTCTAATTCCAATTGACGTATTATAAGCTTTCAATTGGGCTTTTGCCGCCGGAATACCCGAAAAAAGGCAACAAAAAGTATTGCCGCCACAAACAAGTGTTTCATCATCATCTTAAGTATGGAATAATTAACTGCTAAAAAGTAAAAACTTTTTCGCTAGTTATACAATAATCTAATGGGATATCGTGCATTTCGGATGGAATTTGAAGTAATGGCTTAAAAAACTCAATCCTACTTTTAGGACCTTCTTATCTAATCCAGAAAGAAAAACATCATAATAGCCTTTCCCAAAACCAATCCGATTACCCTTTATATCAAAAGCCAAAAGAGGAATTAGTACTAATTGAATCTTATTTGGAGGAATGACCGTAACTTTTTGAGGTATTGGTATCCCCCATTTATTATTGACAAAATCGGTGTTGGAATCAATCTTTACCGTATCCAGCTGAAGTGATCCTGTTTTTACAATAGAAGTATAAACAGATTTACCTCGAGCCAGCAAATAATCCCGAATCAATAGGGTATTGATCTCATTTTGATGGGCAATGGGTAAGTAAATATGGATATGGGAAATCTTAGGGTGTGAATTGAACCAAATTTGAAATTGTCTAAAAACCAATTCAGACTGCCCCTGTACCTCTTCAGGAGAAAGAGCTTTCCTTTTTTCTTTAAATAATTGCCTAATCTGCTCCTTCTCAGTATTCATAGATCTAGAACCATCATTCTGAAATCCAAAGGATCAAAACAGGCAGCCAAATCATCAATAAGTTCAGGAGAAGACAAATAAAACTGCATCATGTTGACCACCCTTTCCTGTGGTGACCCATTTGGTTTGGTGAACGCATGGATGGCCAAGGCTCGATCTAGTTGGACTTGCTGTTTCTTTTCCTCTGCCTTTCTTAATTTACGGCTCATCTGGTCCAAAATCTTAAGAGACCTAACTTTACCTGCTGCAAAAGCTTCTTTCAAACTTCCTTCGAGCAAAGCCGCTTCTGCTCCCTTCTTCTCAAACAAAGAAGAAATCAATTCTTTTTCTTCTTGAAGTTCCAAATCCATACTGGCCTCAGAACGAACAAACTCTTTTTTCCAAGAATCATAATCTTCAAAGATTTGGGTCTCATCCCATCCTAATTGAACTATTTTCTTTCTAATTAGAGGAGTTATTAACAAAGCAAAGTTTCTAGGAAGCAAAATAGGGAAAGGAACCTCGAAGTAATCGAAAACTCCTTTTAACTGTAGCCAATAGATGACTTCTGCTGGACCTCCTAAATAAGCTAAATTAGGTAGAATTACCTCCTGATATAATGGCCTTAACACTACATTCGGACTGAAGCGCTCTGGATTTGTCTCAATTAACTTCTCTAGTTCAGTTTTCGAAAACTTAAGTTCGGTATTCAAGACCTTAAACTCATCTCCCGATCGCTCTATCCGCTCCCGAATCCCTTGATGTAAGTAAAAGAAGTTGATTTCTCTTGGAAAAATCTGTCCCTTGTATCCTAACTCTTCCAGCTTTTGGGTGGCCTCTTCAGCTTTTTGGTTCGAATGATGAAGGAATAGATCATCCTGAATCACGTCCTTGAATTGACTTTTTAATGCCGGACTATTCCCATCCAATATTACCAACCCATGTTCTCCAAATAAATGATTTACATATTTCCTTACAGCCTCAGCAAGGGTTTTGGAGGTGGAATAAGCTTCCTTAAAAAAATCAGGAGCAAAGGAAACAGATTTTAAAAAGGATTGAAAGGAATCGTCCAGATGGAAATCTCCCACTGCACCGGTCTGATCAGAATTCCACTGGTATTTTTCCCCATCTAGCTTGAAATAGTTGATTTCATCAAAATCATGGTCCTCACTGGCCATCCAATATACCGGAACAAACTTATTTACCGGATACTTTTGAGACAACTGTTTAGCAAGATTGATGGTAGATACAATCTTGTATATGAAATACAAAGGCCCAGTAAATAAATTCAGCTGATGCCCAGTGGTGACAGTAAAGGTTTGGTCAAGCGCCAGAGATTGAATATTAGTCTTTACCTTCTCACTGATTTCAATTCCTTCATATTGCGAATGAAGCTCCTTCACCAATGTTTCCCGGGCACTATTAGAGAAATTCTTATTCTTGATCGCCTCTGAAAAACTTTCCAACTTTGGTTCAAGCGAATAAAAAGGTTTTAATTGCTCCTTCCCATTTAAGTAATCCAAAAAAAAATCTGAAAATTGTCCTGTTTCCTGGAGACTTACACAATGTTTTTTCATGGTTGGATGGGGTGAAGTATATTTTGGGAAGCTAACTTAGTGTCTTGAACCAAAGTTCGGTTTTTTTTGTAAAAAAATTGAAAAGCTTCGATTAACGGTAATTTCTTGGGATGATTCATTTAAAATATTACTAACCAAACGGAGTTTTAAGCTTTCTGTTTCACCCAATTTCAGGAAAACCTTAGCTTTGTCGGCCAAATAACATGCTACCATACCATCAATTTTTCTTAAACAACGGACTTGAGGTTATTGTCCATGAAGACCCAAGCAGTAAAATGGCGGTCTTTAATTTACTGTACAAAGTAGGGTCCAGAAATGAAGAAGTCGGAAAAACTGGACTTGCTCATTTTTTGAGCATTTGATGTTCGGGAGTTCCAAAAATGTACCCGTGTTTGACCGAGAATTAGAACGCGTTGGTGGTTCATGTAATGCCTTCACCAGTCCAGACATTACCAACTATTACATCACCCTTCCTGCCAGCAATATAGAAACAGCTTTTTGGCTAGAATCTGATCGTATGCTTCAACTCACATTAAGTGATAAAACCATCGAGACTCAGAGAAAAGTAGTAATAGAAGAATACAAGCAACGGTACTTAAACCAACCATATGGCGACATTTGGCATCACTTAAGAGACTTGTCTTATGTGAAACATCCATATAGGTGGCCTACCATTGGGCAGCACCTTAGCGACATTGAAAATTACCAGCGCAAAGATGTCTGGGATTTTTACCAAACCTATTACAGCCCAGAAAACGCCATTTTAGTCGTGGGCGGAAATGTCACCAAATCCCAAATTGAAAGGCTTTCGCAAAAATGGTTTGGTCCTATCCCATCAAAAAAGCAGGAATTATTAGCTGTTGTTCCTGAACCTATTCAACAAGAGAAGCGAGTCAAAACAATAGAGGCAAAAGTTCCTACAGATGCACTATATAAAGCATACAAAATGCCAGGTAAACTGGCCGAAGGATATGCTGCGGCAGATTTGATATCCGATTTACTAGGATTTGGCAAATCATCCATTTTGGAGCAAAAACTTGTAAAAAAAGGAAAACTTTTCGCTTCTGTAGGTGCTTATGTGTTGGGTTCCGTAGATCCAGGTCTTTTGGTATTTTCAGGAAAAATGGACTCTGGGGTTACTTCTGAGGAAGGAGAACAAGCTTTGGAAGAAGAAATCCAGGCATTCCTCAGTAAAGAAATCTCTGAAGAATCTCTTCAAAAAATCAAAAATCAAGGCGAAGCCATGAAATCCTATGAATCTATCCAGCTATTAAACAGGGTATTTAACCTTGCTTATTATGCATCGTTGGGTAGTCCGGAGTTATACATGACTGAGTTTGAAAATAAATCGAAAATTAAGGCAGAGGAGATTTCCAGTTGGGCATCCAAAATCCTAGTGGAAGAAAACTCTAACGTCATACATTATAAATCTCTTCCTTTATGAACGCATTTAAAATAGGCATGGGATACGATGTCCACCAGTTGAAAGAAGGTTATGACTTTTGGCTAGGTGGAATCAAACTAGAACATGAAAAAGGAGCTGTTGGTCACTCGGATGCAGATGTATTGATTCATGTAATTTGCGATGCACTTCTAGGTGCAGCAAATCTGAGAGACATTGGATATCATTTTTCGGACAAAGACCCCCAATTTAAAGGGATAGACAGTAAAATACTGTTGAAAGAAGTGATGGAAAAAATCAGGGAGGCAGGGTTTGAAGTAGGCAACATAGACGCTACCATTTGTCTTCAGGTGCCAAAAGTAAATCCTCACATTCCAACCATGAAATCATGCTTAGCGGAAGTGATGAATATTCCTGAAAGTTCAATATCCATCAAAGCAACTACCACCGAATGGCTTGGTTTCGTAGGCAGAGAAGAGGGTATTTCGGCCTATTGTGTGGCATTAATCTATCATGTATGAGCGACAAATTAAAAATCATCACAACCGAAGACGGTTCCCATTCCCTTTATAATGAAGAGCTCAAAGAAACTTATCATAGCTTCCATGGAGCATTGAAAGAGTCTGTACATGTCTTCATGCTTTATGGGATTGATTCTTGGTTGATGGAAAATCCAACTAAAAAACCTCTACGGATATTTGAAGTTGGTTTTGGCACCGGCCTGAATGCTTGGCTTACCTTGATTTGGGCAGAACAAAATCAAATTCCTGTTTTATATCATACTATCGAACCATTTCCACTTTCTGAGGAAATATATTCTCAATTGAATTACGGTGATCTCGATGATGGCTTTTTCCATTATAAGCCATATCTACAAAAATTGCATAAAATGGAATGGGGTAAAGGCGCCATCGTTTCAGAATATTTCAATATGAAAAAAGAAAAACCAGCCTTGAAGAAGTAACATTATATCCAAGCGATGTGGTATTTTTTGACGCCTTTGCACCAAGCAAACAGCCCGAATTATGGGAAAAACCTCTTTTACAAAAGGTTTTTGACTCAATGAACCCTGGAGGGATATTCACAACCTACTGTGCCCAAGGCCAATTAAAAGGGACTTAAAAGAAATTGGATTAGAAGTGGAAACTTTGCCAGGACCTCCAGGTAAAAAGGAAATGACCCGAGGTTGGAAAAAATAATTTCTAATTTGGAATAAGCTTTGGAAGATGTGAAGGGAAACCAACCTTTTACTATCATGAAAAGTATCTTATTCTTCTGGGTGTATTTACTCCCCTTCCAAATAATTGCTCAGGTTCCAGTAGAGAATTTATTGAAAGAGCGTCAAAACTTACTCTACCAACTTCAAGAGACCAAGAGAAACACTCCAACAGTAATGGGAGTGGCTTTAGAATCCCGACCTTCGCCTGAAGGACACTTGGCTATGCGGATAATTGAAAAAGACAATGCAATTATTCAAAAGCTACAATTAAGTGATCGGATTGACCATTCTTCTATCCTTTCGGAAAATGAGCAATATAAAACCATCACACTTTCACAGGAACAGGATATCCAAAAGCTCAAAAATGCATTGACTCAAAAGGGGTATGAAGTGAATGCTTCTCGACTGGAAAAACGCAAATTTGAATTAGCCACACTGATATTTTTCATAGGAACGATCACTTTTGGTTGGCTTTTTGTCAGAGATAAAATATCTTTTGACAATCCTATACAACTGTCTTCCATTCCAATTTTCACAAAAAAAGAATGATACTTGGCTTTTTACTTCTGATATTATCCATTACTCCACCTCAATTCACCAAGGCAGGCAAAGCTAAACTGGAACGCATGGTCCAAGAGCGTGATGCCTTGACTGCTGAATGGAAAAAAGTGAAAGTAAAAAGTCAGGAACTTTGGAAATCGCACCAAAAAAGACATGATTGAGACCAATGAATGGCTTGAAAGAATCCTGGCGAAGGACAATTTGATCATGGATGAACTTCGAATGATTGGGGATATAGAAACTACAGTAGCCACACAAACAGGAGAAGACTATAAGGCCATTACCTTGAAATTGGAGCAAGATGTGCAGGCATTGAAAAGAGCATTGGCAGAACGAGACAAAACCATCAATGAAATGCTTGATACCCGCAGGACTTTTGAATGGACTACCCTGATTTTTCCCAGCACCCTTGGACTAGGGTATTGGATCTACAGGATCAAAAAATCTACTTAATTTCTCTTCACATAGATCTTTGTAATAGGGCAAATCCCATCAAAGGATGGGCATCCATATGAAATCTCCATCTGGTTTTGACCCTCAGAAAATATAAGTTCCGTTGGCCCATTTGGCTCAGAAAAATCTACCAAAAAAGGTCTCAATTCGTCTTTTGGAACATAAAAAGGTGGTTCACTGGTAGTGTAGAATCTACTCATCCTAAATCCCTCCTCTATAAAATAGATAAAATCAAGTCCATTGAGGGTATAATCCCCCATGAGGATGTTTCTATATCCCAAATCGTCTCCACCTTCAGTTAACCTTACCGTAGTCTGAATATTGAATGTGCTGTCACTTGTAAACTCAAGTGTTTCTATCACCCAATAATTCAGCGAGTCGACAAAAACTTTGCTTTCCCAAGTCCCAATAAGTGGTGATTTTGGTTCTTCCTTCTCGTTGCAAGCAATGAAAAACACTAAAAGCAATGGGAAAAGAAAAAAAGATGAAGCCCTTTTCATAAAAATCAAATTAGTTGATGATTTCATAACGAACTCACCAACTAAAACAATATGTGATCCCCCTATTTTTATTTCAATCTTGCAATAGGAGTTCTAGCACCTTTGGTTTTTTGTTCCAAATCAACCAAAATTTCTGCATCCAAAGGCAAAAACAAATCTACTCTAGAGCCGAACTTAATAAACCCGAACTCTCCCCCTTGCTCCAATTCAGAACCAGGTTTTACATACCATTTGATTCTTCTAGCTACGGCACCTGCGATTTGTCTCACCAAAATCTGAGTACCTTTAGCGTGACGAATCACCATGGTAGTTCTTTCATTTTCTGTACTGGATTTTGGATGCCATGCTACTAGGTATTTGCCGGGATGGTATTGAAAAAAATCAACCACTCCTTTGATCGGAGAACGGTTTACATGAACATTCACAGGAGACATAAAAATAGAAACCTGCCTTCTGTTTTCTTTTAAATACTCATCCTCAAAGGTCTCCTCAATTACTACTACTTTCCCATCTGCTGGAGCATAAACCAAGTTTTCATCATTAGGAAGCGGAAAAACCGGATTTCTAAAGAATTGAAGAACCAGCACGTAAATTATAATACTGCCTAACATGGATATGTTGAGCAATACTGTTTGCTCTGGCATGAAGTAATAAAGCAAGTAATTCAACGCTACAAGGATGATCATCATCCAAAAAGCAAAACTCTACCTTCTCTGTGTATTGTCATATCTGGGTCAAATAAAAGGCGTGGAGATTAAATCCACGCCTCAAAGATAAACTATTTGATGGATTGATTAAATATTAGAACCCTCCACGATAAGTATAAGTTTTAGCAACTTTATCAATTGCTACAATATATGCCGCAATTCTCATCGGCACCTCATATTTCTGAGATGCTTGATATACATGATCAAAAGCATCTTTCATGATTCGGTCCGAACGTCTGTTTACACGATCAGCTGTCCATTTATAACCAAGTCTATTTTGTACCCATTCAAAGTAAGAAACGGTCACCCCACCAGCATTCGCTAAAATATCTGGTACAGCCATGATTCCTTTATCATTGATAATGGCGTCTGCTTTAGCTGAGGTAGGTCCATTGGCACCTTCCACAATTAGCTTGGCTTTGATTTTCTCCACATTGTGAATGGTAATGACATCCTCTACCGCTGCAGGAACCAAGACGTCTACATCCAAAAGCAGTAATTCACCTGGATCAGATAATTTCTCAGCTCCTTTGAAACCTTCTAATGTTCCATTATTGGTATCTCTATACGCTACAGCTTCCTGGATATTGATCCCATTGCTATTGTAGTATGCTCCGGAGATATCAGAAACTGAAACGATTTTCAAACCTCTCTCTTCCAACAACAAGGCAGCCCAAGACCCTACATTTCCAAAACCTTGTACTGCACAGGTCGCTTGGAAAGGGTTGATTTTCAATTTTTGCATGGCTGCCATAGCAGAAACCATCACTCCACGACCAGTCGCTTCAGTTCTTCCTAAAGAACCTCCTAAAACCAAAGGTTTACCGGTTACTACTGCGTTGATCGTCATCCCTTGTGCTTTGGAGTACTCATCCATCAACCAAGCCATTTCTCTTGGACCTGTACCCATATCAGGAGCAGGAATATCCTTATCAGGACCAAACACATCGATCATCGCCAAAGTATAAGCTCGAACTAATCGCTCGATCTCTCCCTTTGACATTTCTCTAGGATTGCAACGAACCCCACCTTTACCACCACCGTAGGGAATATCCACGACAGCGCACTTCCAGGTCATCCAAGCAGCCAACGCTTTTACCTCGTCCAAATGAACATCCGGAGCGAATCGAATACCACCTTTGGCAGGACCTAGAATGTTTGAATGAATTACTCTGATTCCTTCGAAAACCTGAATTTTTCCATTATCCATGGTAATCGGTAAGGAAACGATTACTTGTTTAGCGGGATTTTTTAAGACGCTATAAACCTCATCAGAAAGACCAAGTTTTTCGGCGGCAATGTTAAATCTCTCCATCATTGACTCCAATGGATTTTCTTTATCCATTATTGGAGCCGGTTCGATATAAGCCATATTGGGTTTTTATTTAGAATATCAAATTCGACGCAAAATTAAGTAGATTTTCAGTATACAGATACAGGAATTAGAATATTTTCAAAAACGCGGTAATAAAAGGGGCCGAAAGTAACAATCCGTCAAAACGATCCATAAATCCTCCATGCCCTGGCAAAATATGACCACTATCTTTAATTTCTATAGAACGTTTGAACAAGGACTCAATCAAATCTCCATATGTTCCGGCTATGATAATGATTCCTGCAATGACCAACCATTTCCAATCTTCAATTACATGAAAATACCTTGCCAACACAAAGGCTACGGCTATCGCTGAAAATGCACCTCCCAAAAATCCTTCCCAGGATTTCTTCGGGGATACACGTTCAAATAACTTCGTTTTACCAAACTTTGTTCCTGCAAAATAAGCCCCTGTATCACTTGCCCATAATATCAACAAACAGCCAATTAGGATTTCAAAATGGTACACTTGGTCCACAGAAAAGACCGCCAAATTCAATAAAGAAAATGGAACGGCTACGTAAAAAATCCCCAGATAGGTAAAGGCAACTCCAGTAAATGGTTTTTTGTCTGTTTTTCGATACAGCTTAATAAATAAGGTTAAAGACACCAGGGGGAACATGAGGTACAAATACTCATGAGGGAACTGTTCTTTTTCTATCAAAAATGTCAAGGTAAAAATCATGAGACCTAAAAAGGTTCCAAAACTTTTTAGAGGTAACATTCCATCCAAGCCAGATAATTTGTAAAACTCCATTTGAGAGAAGCCAAGAATGACGGCAAAAATGAAGAAATAGGTCCAATCTGAATAAATACTCCCCCTACAACTACCAAGGCTCCGAAAAATGCGGTGATGGCTCTTTGCCCCAGATTGCTGTAATTATTGATATTAAAACGTGATCTCATTCTGGATTATATTGTTTGCAAGCAGCAGGTCTTTTTTCTGTACCAATACTTCATAAGTACCAAACACATGATAGATCGTTTCTTTCTTATTTAAAACTACTGCGTTAATTTCATTTTCTTCCAGGACTCCCTTGACTATCTCCGCCCGGACCTGCATGTCACTTTCAAATACTTTAATCCAATTTTCCATTTTCGGGCAAATTAATTTTCTTAAGGTAATAGATTCCTACTACAAGTACCAATAAGCCTAAAAATGCTGCTGAATAAGAAACATCATCCGTAGACTCCAAATCAAAATCAATCATCCCTTGATTGGATAAGTATACCATGATGACGGTAAAGCTATTGTTGAAAATATGGGCTAATATTGGATATAGCAGACTTCCGGTAAACAGGTATAAATACCCGAAAATAGCACCTAAGAAAACTCTGGGTAAAAAGCCATAAAACTGAAGGTGAATTGCCGAGAAAATAATGGCTGTCAACCAAACACCCCAATGCCCAGATTTTAGGTAACGGTGCATTTTGGCCTGAACCAAACCTCTAAAAAACATTTCTTCACCAATGCCCGCAAAGACTCCGATGACTAAAATCCCTGTGACCAACTCAGGAATCGTCTGAAAATCTGTCAAAAATTTGGTCAATTCCATTAATTGCTCTTCTGTCTCTTTCATCCAGGCCTCCAGTCCTGCCATGGATTCAGGAAGAGCCAAGTTAGAATTTAAGTACACCAGCAAAGAGTTAAAGAACATCCCGCCAACAGTAATGGCAAGAACAATTAACAAAGCATTCCACTGAAATCTGGAAATTTGTACTTTCCATTGCAAGTTCGCCTTATCAATAAATCTGGTAATTACCCAAGCTGCCACCCAAAACCCAATTCCTGATCCAATTCCTTGGACAAAAAGCATGGCCATTCTACCATTGGGCACGTCAAATTCTCCATTTATTAGCCCCAAAAGGTCTTCTACTGGGATTTTAAATAAGACCGGAACAAGGGCCAAAGCGATTCCCTGCAATAAAACTAATACCCCAATAGCTACTAAAACAATGACAATCAGGGATAAAAGCCAGTTTTTCCGTTGAGCTATTTCTGAGTTGGTTTCGTAAATCTCCATATTTGAGGTAAATTTACGCGCAAATTTATAATACAGAAGTGGTTAAGATAGGAAAGTTGGAATTGGGAGAGTTTCCCTTGCTGTTAGCACCGATGGAAGATGTGAGTGATCCGCCTTTCAGAGCCGTATGCAAACAAAATGGTGCTGATCTCATGTATACAGAATTTATCAGTTCAGAAGGACTGATTCGTGATGCTGCAAAAAGCGTCCAAAAACTCGATATTTTCGATTATGAGAAACCTATTGGGATTCAAATTTTTGGAAATGACATCGAGTCCATGCGTGAAGCAGCTGCAATTGCTGCAGAAGCTGGACCAGATATTTTGGACATCAATTACGGTTGCCCAGTAAATAAGGTAGCCTGTAAGGGAGCTGGAGCTGGCATATTGCTGGATATCGATAAAATGGTCTCCATGACAGCTGAAATCGTAAAAGCAGTAAACATACCAGTTACTGTTAAAACCAGATTAGGTTGGGATAATGACACCATCCGCATTGTAGAAGTAGCAGAACGATTACAAGATGTAGGAATTCAAGCCATCAGCATACACGCCCGCACCAGGAAACAAATGTACAAGGGAGAGGCGGATTGGAGCTATTTAAATTTAGTCAAAGACAATCCTCGTCTTCATATTCCTGTTTTCGGAAATGGAGATATTGATTCTCCTGAGAAAGCCCTAGAGTATAAAAACAAGTACAATGTGGATGGAATGATGATCGGTAGAGCCGCTATAGGTTATCCATGGATCTTTGATGAAATCAAACATTTCCTTGCAACTGGTGAAAAACTAGAGGCTCCTACCATTGAGGAACGAATCGCAGTTACCAAAAAGCATTTGGACTTTTCGGTCGAATGGAAAGGCGAAAAGCAGGGAATTTTGGAAATGAGAAGACACTATACCAATTATTTCCGTGGCATGCCCAACTTCAAACCGATACGAACCGAAATGGTCACGGCAGATAGTTACGAGCATGTCTGTCATTTGCTAGACCAAGTAGCAGATCAATATGCCGACTACGTTTTCTAAAAATTATCAAAGGGCTTGAAATTTATTTTTTCAAGCCCTACTTTTTTGAAACAAATATTATTTGGTTTTGCTTCCTTTGTAAGAGCTTTTTAAAGCAGACGATCCATGAAAACTACCACCAACGATGAATCTCTGAAAAATTGGGGAATGCTTATCCTTTTGGCATTGGTATGGGGAAGTTCTTTTATCCTCATCAAAAGGGGCTTGGAAGTTTTCTCTCCAGGGGAAGTCGGCGCTTATAGAATTGTAGCGGCAGCGACATTTCTGCTTCCCTTATCTCTTCCAAGAATAAAAAACCTCAACAAGCACCAGATCACCTATTTAATCATAGTAGGATTGGTAGGAAGTTTTATACCCGCTTTTCTTTTTGCCAAAGCACAAACCCAGCTCAGTAGTTCCTTGACGGGAGTTCTTAATGCTCTTACTCCATTATTTGTAGTAATAATAGGGGCTATTTTCTTTGGTTCCAGGATCACAAGGAGGAATGGAATAGGTTTGGCCATTGCTTTTATCGGTGTTTTTATTCTAGTCACCGTCAAAGAAGGGGAAGGATTTAACGCATTCTCAGGAATCAACGCTTATGCATTATTCGTGATTCTTGCCTGTATTTGTTATGGCTTCAATTTGAACATCATCAAGTTTAAATTCGAACTACTAAAGCCAATTGAAATCACTGCTATATCACTTTTGATGGTCCTTCCATTGGCCCTGGTATTTCTATTTACGAGTACTGATTTCTCGTATAAAGTGGTGAACGTTCCGGGTGCATTAAAAGCATTAGGCTACCTGACACTCTTGGGAGTTTTAGGAACGGCCTTAGCACTCATCATATTCAATGTCATGGTAAAGAGAGTCACTCCAGTCTTTGCCAGCTCGGTAACTTACCTCATCCCAATTGTCGCCATCATGTGGGGAGTATTAGATGGTGAAGTTTTATTACTAGGCCATTATATAGGAATCGTGGCAGTGATTTTGGGAGTTTGGTATGGGAATAGGAAATAAAACTATTGTTTTTCGCTTCTATATTTTTTCAATTCCCTTTTAGACATTTCTGAAGTGATGAGTTCTTTTGGATGGACTACTGTCAGATTCTCCGGTTGATTGATTTCTATGGTACCATCTGATGTAGCAAACTTTACTGGAAAAGGTTCATACTTTAGTTTTTCCACCTCATCCTTTGCAGGCTTTAAATTTACCATTCTAACATGAGCACCTGAATTATAATTCTCTCCAGCTGAAGTAGCGATTACCTGCCCAGGAAGAACCGGATCCCCTACTTTTACTTGTTGACTTCCAGTTTTTAAAACCATGATTTTTGTGAAGCTACCATCCTCATGATAGATCTCAATAAAATTCTCTTCCCGTTGAAAGTCTAGATTCTCTTTTTGTCCCGCCACTCCCATATTCATGGAGGCTATGACGCCCTTTCGAGGAGCTACAATTTCTGTAGGTCCTTCCAACTTAAATGAAAGCCCTACATAATCATTATTTTTCTCCTTGGGTTGAAGTCTATTTTCTATATGTGTCATCGGCTGAGCCAAGATCTTTTCACCTTCACTTACAGGAAAAAAATAGGTCGGTTCTACCTTATTCTTTCCATACATATTCCCTTTAACATAGCTGATGGAATAACGATAATTGGTAGAAGCATTCTCCTGAATTCGTTTTAAGGTTGTAGCTCTATTCTTTCCAGGCATCGCCACAACGACCACGACATTTCCGCTAGTAGTACTCAGGTTTTCCAAACTGGAAAAATTTAAAAGAACTGTATAAGGAATTTCAGCTGTATTGACTGTTGACAAATCAACAGATCCATCCGCTTGTCTATCAGCCTCAATTGTGATTTGAGCAAATGATTTACTACAAAATAAAAAGGTAAGTAGGGCTACTTGAATTCCTCTCATACTTCAAAAGAGATTTTAGTTTTTCTACTAAAATCTCTTTTGAAAAAGAAAAACCAAATTTATTCTCCATTCATTCTCTTCCTCCAGGCGAAAGCCAACATAGGAAGTTGCTGGTAACTTTTCACGCCGGCTTTTACTCCTTGGGATTTCAAAAATATATCATTTGACTTTCGACTCAATTCATAAGAGATTGGCTGAATGGCCTCACTGGCTTCCCTGATAGAAAGTATGTCTTTTTTCACACCAAGGTCAAGACCTTGAATAAACACTTTGTAATCATCAGGGTCCATTCGATAATAATCGCGGATTTGATACATCAGCAACCTCAACTGAGCTGAATATTTCAACAAAGGATCATTACTGTTTCCACATATTACCCAAGCAATAAAGTTCGCTTCCCCTTCATTGGTCACTCCATAGCTATGTGCCATTTCATGGGCTACTGTAAAAGGCTGCTCCAATGGATGCAAGGTTGGATCTATATAGCTCTCACCCGTGAAGGGGAAATAAATACCTAAAATCCCCATTCTTCTCATGAAACCCGGCGGGGGAAATAATTTGGTTCTAGGCCTACCGGTAAAGTTCAACCCCAACATATCCAAATTCTCTCCCATATTAACCCGAACGACCTTTTCCAACTCGGGATAAGGTAAAATTTCAGTAATGGCAACCGTATCAGTGGTAATCAATCTTCTATATTGCTCCACCAACCGTTGGGTAATCATTACTTCCTCCTTCAGCTTCTCCAAATCCAAAGATTCGGTTTTCAAACCTAATTGCTGGAAGATAGGCGTACGCTGATAATTGTAACCCCACAGCACTAAAAAGAAAAATATTAGGGCCCCCAAACCATTGGCTAATGCCCTCAATGAATACAAAAGCTTTCTTTTCCATCCATATCTTTCTCTGAGACGATGGATAAAGATCCCTAAAACAATCAGTACTGCGATGATAAAAAATAAACGCTGGGAAACGGCAAATATCCCAGCGTCTGATCTATCACATTCCGAATTACCGGAAAGAATTTTCTTGAATAAATTTCATCTGTAGCTTCTGGATTGAGAGATGCTACATATCGAATTCCTAATGCATTTACACCAAGAATTACCCAAGTCCAATCTCTTTTCCCCATCAGTACGGATTTGCTTAAATGCCTTCTGCTTCTACTTCCTTCACTTCTGGAAGCATTCTGGTCAAAAGGTTTTGTATTCCAGCCTTTAAGGTAACTGTGCTAGAAGGACATCCTGAGCAAGAGCCTTGAAGCAAAACTTTGACTACTCCGTCATGGAATGAATGAAATACAATGGCTCCACCATCCTGCTCTACAGCCGGTCTGATATATTCATCCAGAATACCTTTAATTTTCTTCACAACTTCTGAATCGTTCTCATCAAACAAAGGATCCTTGTCAAAACTTGCTTTTACCACAGGCTGTCCTGATTCTAAATACGCCTTGATATGATCTCTGAATATATTCTGAACTTCAGACCATTCCACATCCTCAGATTTGGTGACAGTCACGAAATTAGATGCAACAAAAACTCTCCGAACAGCTGCAAAATTAAACAGTTCTTTAGCCAAAGGACTATTTTCTGCACTTTCAGCATCTGGGTAATCAAAACTTACTCCATCTTCTGCCAACATGAAATTTGCGACAAACTTCAAGGAGTTTGGATTTGGATTAGCCTCCATGTATAAATGGACAGGTCTCGCTTGTGCTTTTAGCATGGTATTCTCTTTTTGTTTAGAAAACCGAAATCATAGGATTTAGTTCCGGCAGCTGCAAATTTCAACAAGAAATCTCTTATTTCATAGGATGGCCTGTAGCGGCATACCAAATGCCTCCATAAAGATGTTTCAAGAAATCAGGATCTTCCCAAGCAGACTCCACGTGTCCCAAAGCAGTGTAAAATACTCTACCTCCATCAAACTCATGGTACCATGCCATTGGGTGGTTGTCTCCATTTCCCTTCGCCACTTTATACGTACTTTCATCAGCTTTTACCAAGACTTTTATATCAGGATTGATTTCTCTGAATTCATATAATTCATCTGTCCAAAGCCAGTATTTAGGCAAATGCCAAGTTGCTGGGTGATTCTGATCCACCACTTCCAATCTTAGGGTTTGTTGAGCTGGGTGAGAAAGGAAATAAGCACCGATCATCTTATTATACCATGGCCACTCGTATTCAGTGTCCGTCGCTGAGTGAATTCCAACTACTCCTTTTCCACTTTGAACAAATTTCTGGAAAGCCGCTTTTTGTTCTGCGTTAAAAATGGTACCTGTAGTAGTGGTAAGGATCACCACATCGTATTTCGCCAAGTTTTCATCCGTAAATACACTGGCATCTTCTGTAGTGTATACACTGAATACATGGGTTTTCCCCATTTTCTTCAAGGCAACTACCGCATCGGAAATAGATTGATGACGGAATCCAGCGGTCTTACTGAATACCAAAGCTCTGAATTGTTGAGCAGGCGCTACTAAAGCAATACTGAAAATCAGCCCTAGTGTGAGCAAAGATTTTTTTAGGTTCATTGGTTTTAAGATTTGATTATTAGGTATTTGATAAGTTTTTATTTAATGATTTGAAATTTCTCTCCAGCTTCTTTTCTGGAAAATGCATTGAAATGCCACCATTCGGAACCTATTCCCATAAATCCGGAGTTGGTCATCACTTTTCGGAGGATTTCTCTATTTGCAATTTGAGCAGAAGAGATTACGCCTTCTTCCAACATCTGGCTTTCACGATCAGGATAGGCAGCATATCCAAAGAAATCATAGCCAGTTCCCATATCCAATGGTTCTGATTTAGAAGTATCGTAAATGGTCAGATCGACCGCTACCCCATAATTATGCAAGCTTCCCACTTTTGGGTCGGCTACATACAATGGTTTGATGCTATCTGGTTTATCCAAGTTGTCCCAAAGAATTTGCTGTACACTTAGAGGCCGTGCTCCATCATAGATTAATAAGGTATAATCCGGATATTCTGACTGTAGCTGCTGCTGAGCCTTTTTCAAACTTTCCGCTACCTCTGGCTGTAAATATGCATTTATCAATTCTCCGTAAACGTCTTCTCCAAAAAAATATCTTCGGTAGAATATTTTAATTCCACTCTGATCCCAGGTACAACTTCCTCTACATTGACTAAATTTTGCTCAATCATTTGCTTTTCCAACACTGGAATTTCAGAGGATTGAACTGTAGTCTTATGATCACTTAACTGTTCCGCTATTTCCTTTTGTAGTTCTCCTTCAATGGACCTTAACTCCTTTTGGTTACAGCCTAAAAGGATTACCACACATACCAATAAAATGAAATTGGATCTCAATGAAATCATAGTTCTTTATTCACAATGGTGGCAGAAGCTTGAGCTGTAGGCAAAACCACTACATCAGCGATTACCACGTGAGGGGGTCTAGTTACGGCAAATTCCACAATGTCTGCAATATCCTGAGCGAGCAATGGTTCAAATCCCTGATAAACAAACTCAGATCTCTTCTCATCCCCTTTAAATCTTACCAACGAAAACTCAGTTTCCACCAAACCCGGGTGAATAGCTATTACTTTTAGTCCAAAAGGGTTTAGATCAATACGCATTCCTTTGGTAATGGCATCTACTGCATGTTTGCTCCCGCAATAAACATTTCCATTGGGGTACACTTCTTTTCCCGCAATAGAGCCTATATTAATAATTATTCCGGATTTTCGCTTGGTCATCCCTGGAATGATTGCCTTGGAAACATACAACAATCCTTTCACATTGATGTCCATCATGGCATCCCAATCGTCCAAACTACCATTTTGAATTGGATCTAGCCCATGGGCATTTCCTGCATTATTGATCAACACATCGATAGCCTTCCACTCCTCAGGCAATGCTCCCAAGATATCCAACACCTTCTCCCTTTCCCGTACATCAAACACTAAAGGAAGGTAATTAATGGTATCTGGAAGTTCATGTTCTAATTCCTGCAGTCTTTCTGACCTTCTACCAGTAGCAATGATATTGTATCCTAATTTGGCCAATGTCAGGGCACAGGCTTTTCCGATACCTGAAGTTGCACCTGTAACCAAAGCAATTTTATTTTTCATCCTGAAAGATAAAAAATATGATTGTGCTAAAAAATGAAAGCATTAAGTACGCAAGACTTAATAGCCATTAAAAAAAATAAACCATTCATCTAATTATTCGAACTTATTAATTCACCTAAATACATATTGCACCTATGTTTTACTTTTAAATAAATCAATATGTTTAAAAATCATTTTAAATAACTAGTTGCAAGTTTTGCTCTTGCACTTACTTTTATTGGAGGGATTACAAGTTTAAATGCACAAACAAGAGACCATTTGTGCATGTGGGACGAATCGCTTAATGCATGTTTGATGTCTGCACCAGATGATTATTGTGCCTTCGTTGGGGATAATTGTATTACAACAGTTCCTACCGTGGAGTAATAATTTATTTTATGAGGCTGACTCAATAGTCGATAATTTGTCAGGCTGAGTGAATTCGAAGACTTAATTGAGCAAATTAAACCACATTTCGACTTCGCTCAATGTGATAAAAAAATTATGAGACAGCCTCATTTTAGAATTAATCTATCATTTATGAAAAACTTTTTTTAGTATTTCTTTTTGCAATAGCAGTCTTTTTTTCCTGTTCAAAAAAAGAATTGAATCATCTAACAATATATTGGATTACAAAGCAGATACCACAAATATTTCCATAGACTTAAAGACTGACCCATCAACTCGCGCAATGCAATACATAAATGGAAATCTTTATTGGTGGAATTCTAACAGGGGTACTATAAGTGTTTTTAATATCTCATCAAAAAATCAAACTTCAACTATAAAACTTCATGAGGATGGACCAAATGGAATTGGCTCTCCGCTAGGATTTTTTGTGATAAATTCTGACAGCATTTACATACCCACAATGGCCTACGAAATTAATTTAGTGAACTCTAAAGGTCAAAGGGTTGCTAAATATGATTATAACAATTTATCAAAACTTGGAGTGGTAATACCTTCTATGACAAGGTACTCAAATATGGCTCAGGCAGACAACTCTGGAAAAATATACTTCAAAATGAGGGATTTAAACATTATTTCACCATCTGACTTAAATGAAAAAGCCCTTCTTGAATATCCTCCAATTCTTTCATTTGATATAAATAATCAAACTTTTAGATATCTAGACTTCAAAGTACCTCCCTCTTTTTTAAAGTTTGAAAACTCAATCGATTTTGGGATAGCAGCTTCACAAAATTCAATACTTCTACTTCATAACCAAAGTAGTACATTATTAGAAGTTAATTTCAATGGAGTAGATTACGAACAGCATCAACTTCAAAGCACACTTATAAAAAACTTTTCTAATATTTATTACAAATCGCCTAGAATGTCAAGTTCAATAGATAATAATATGCGCCTTCTTTATAAAAGTGCTCAAAATCTTGGAATGGCCTATGACACTAAAAATAAAATGATTTATCGATTTGGCTGGCCAGGAGAAGAAATTCCTGATGGGATAGACCCTATGGAGTACAGTGCTAATCTTCCCTATTTTATACTATCCATTTATGATGACGAGGATTATTCACTTTTGCAGGAATTCACCTTACCTAGGAACACTTATCTCGCACATCATTACTTTGTGGATGAAAAAGGCCTGAATCTATTTCCCATGCATCCAGACAACCCTGAATTCAACGAAGATGAAATGGTCATCCATACCTTTGATTTTTCCAGCTTAAAAAAGTAAAAATTGCTTTGTATCAAGAATGAAATAGTCCAATCTTCAACCCTCCCAATTTTAAACTCTCGGCTTACTGAAAATTCAAATAAAGGGTAATGGACTTTCTTTTGATAGAAGAAATGGCATCAGCAAGTTCGGGGATGGTATTCTCCCTTCTAAAGGCATTATTCAAGCCATGTGAAAAGCGGATCTCCGGCGCGAATTTGAAGTACTTAAAATAAATCTCGAACCCCATTCCCATCTCCAAAGAGACATCCTGTCCAGTGGTCACCAGATCTTCAATATCCGCTTCGTCTTGGGCCTTGGTACGGAAATTATAGCTGGCTCCTCCCAAGAAGTACATTCGAGTATTGTTAAATCGCTGCGATCGATATTTAAAAAGTAAAGGAAGCTCTACCATGGTGGCTTCTGAGGTTAGCATTTGAGTACTTGTAGTATTGTTCAATGTATTGCCCTCATCTGCAGGAAAATCATCTAAAGAAGAGTCCGCTGTCCCAAAATAACTAACTTCTGTCTTATACTCATAGAAGCCTACTTTTGGAGTAAAGAGCAATTGAACCTGATCATGAAACCGTAACATTCCGATAAATCCCAAAGAAAATCCTGGGGAATATTTAGGAAAGACCGCTCTGACTCCTGCCGAACTCGTTGTGGCAGGATTCATAAAGGCATCCGAATATTTTATTTGATAGGCATTGGTATGTGCGGCCAGAAAAACCCATAGGACAAGGTCTTATTATCCGAACCAGACCCTGAGGTAAGTCCAAACATCCCTTGCCCAAAGGAGGACAGGGTCATGACCATCATCAAAAATACTGTCAGGCTTATTTCACGCCCACATAAATGGAGCTGATGCCGAATGTAAGTGGTTTGCATAGAGTACAGGTAAATCCGACCTTATTTAATACAGCCAGAAAATCTTCTCCGTCAGGAAAGGCCTGAACGGATTCAGGAAGATAAGTATAAGCAGAATTGTCTTTGGATACAATTTTGCCAACCTGAGGAAGAACAAAGTTGGAGTAAAATCCATAAGCCTGTTTCATTGGAAAACTCCTAGGCTTACTGAATTCCAAAATTACTGCTTTTCCTCCAGGTTTTAAGACCCGATACATATCTGCCAGTCCCTTCTCCAGATTTTCAAAGTTTCTAACTCCAAAAGAAACGATGACAGCATCAAACTTATTATCTTCAAAGAGTAAACCTTCGGAATCCCCAAGCTGCAGCTCGATTTTATCATCCAGACCTCTCTTGGTCATTTTCTTCCTTCCTTCGGCAAGCATTCCTTCAGAGATATCTACTCCGATTACCTTGTCAGGATTAAGCGCTAATGCTTCAATGGCAAAATCACCAGTTCCGGTAGCAATATCCAAAATCAGTTTTGGCTGATCTTTCTTAAGATAGCTGATGGCTTTTTTCTCCAAATAATATCAATCCCCATGCTGAGCACGTGATTGAGCAGGTCATACTTGCCTGAAATATTGTTAAACATCTCAGCAACCTGAGCTTTTTTAGGGTCTTGCTTATCTTTATAAGGTACTACAGACATCACGAATCGTTCTTTGAAGGCGCAATAATACTCAAGAAACCCGAGGATTGGAAAATTGTTGCCATTTATGAGAAAGACATTCCTAAACTATTATTAGTATTTTTGCCACAAATCCACGTTTATGATCCAAAAAGCACAATTTGTAGTCAGTAACACAAACCCCGGAAATTGTCCAAAACCTGATCGGGCGGAAGTAGCATTTATCGGTAGATCAAATGTAGGAAAAAGCTCCCTGATCAACATGCTGACAGGGAAAAATGACTTGGCCAAAACTTCCCAAAAACCAGGAAAAACACAATTGATCAATCATTTTATGATCAATGACCGTTGGTATTTGGTGGATTTGCCTGGATATGGTTTTGCCAAAGTCAATGTAAAAGTGAAGCAGGGCTGGGAAAATATGATCAGTACTTACTTGACCAAAAGAGAAAATTTGTGTGGAGTATTTGTATTGGTGGATAGCCGTTTGGAACCTCAAAAAATTGATTTGGAATTTTTACTTTGGTGTGGAACGGAAGGAGTTCCTGCTGCTTTGGTTTTTACAAAAGCGGATAAGCAATCTAAAACCAAGACCGATCAAAATATCCGGAAGTTTCTGAAAAAAATGGAAGAGATCTTCGAGGAAGCACCAGATTACTTTATTACTTCTGCTGAAAATGGGCAGGGGAAAGAACAATTGACCACATTTATAGAAGAACTGGTACAAGAATATGAATCTGGGGAAATCATTTAATTGATAATCCTATATTTGCAGCCTGAAAAAAACAAACCAATGAATTTTAAAGACATCGCAACAGTAGCCGGAAAGCCGGGTTTATTCAAAGTTTTGAAACCATCTAGATCGGGAGTGATCTTGGAAAGTTTGGATGAGAAGAAAGCTAAACTAGTAGCAGGAATGTCTCAGCGCGTTTCTATCCTGAGCGATATTTCTATTTATACCATGACGGAGGAAGGTGCTGAGCCATTGGAATCCATCATGAAAAAAATCGAGGCTGAATTTCAAGGAGATTTGGGATTGGATGCTAATCCTGATGACTCTGAATTAAGAGCTTTCATGAAACATGTACTTCCAGAAGTAGATGAATCCAGAGTCTATACCTCTGACATCAAAAAATTGATCTCATGGTATAAGATCATCAGAACTCAGGTTCCTGAAACCTTAGAGGAAAGCAAAGAAGAAAACAAAGAAGAATAATTTACAGCCCTGCCATGCGGGGCTTTTTAATATTTTATGGCCAACTCACTTATTCAAGAAACTTTTCAGCTTCTGGAAAAAGATTTTCAGTTGCCCGAGGCCAAAACTGCTTTTGACGAGGAAAAAGCGATTGATTTTCTTTCCAAAGTCATCCGCCAAATGCTGGACAGGGAGTTTGAACGCCTCCTCCAAATTTGCTATCGAGTCGATTTGGGAGAAGAAAAGCTGAAAAGAATCCTTCATGAATCCAAACCGGACCAAGTCGCACCTGATCTCGCCCGTGCACTGTGGGAACGACAAAAAATGAAGGTAGAGATGCGGAGGAGGTATTCTTGATGTAAGATTTATGATGTAAGATTTCAGATTTGTGAAATTAGAGCTTTGTCAGGCTGAGCGAAGTCGAAGCTATTAAATTACTTATCATTTTTTTGTCAGGCTGAGCACTGGATCGACGAAAGTCGAGTAAATCGAAGCTTTTTAATTCTAAATCCATTTTACTATTTGTCAGGCTGAGCGAAGTCGAAGCCTATATACCATAACCTGAATTTTCTTTTTGTCACCCTGATAACTTGAGAGACGAGAGTCTCGAAATCGAAGCCCAATAACCTTATCCCGAAATCACTTTTGTCTCCCTGAGCAGAGTCGAAGGGTCCTCGACTCCGTTCGGACAGACACAAAACAAGATTCAATTCCGAATGTCTGGCTGAGCGGAATCGAAGCCCCTTTAAGTATATATGAGTTTTTGTTAGGCTGTGCGGACTCGAAGCCATTTCCTTACTTCACTTTTCTTTTCTTCTATTCAAATGGCTAGACTCATTATTACATTTCGATAACTCTTTTAATTGCTCCCAATCCCCTCTAATTAGAGCCTCTTTTTTAGCTCTACTCCATTTTTTGATTTGTTTTTCAAAAGCAATTGCTTCTTTTATTTCTTGGAAATCTTGCTGAAAAACTAAATTAACAGGTCTTCGATAATAGGTGTAGCTAAATGAATCAATTCCATCTTGATGCTCTGCAAATCTTCTATCTATATTATTAGTAACTCCCGTATAATAAGATGAATCAGAACATTCTAAAATGTAAACAAAATATCTTTCCAATAGAATTTTAACCCATTTAATAAAGACCTAATTAACTGTAAATTAATCATTTAATTTACATAAATATTTAAAACAAATTGGTTATAATCCTCGACTCCGCTCGGACTGACAAAGTTCACTGATTTTAGATATAAAATATCAGAATTATTAAGATTTAATATTTGTCAAGCTGAGCACTGGAGCGACGAATGTCGCGTATATCGAAGCCCTTTAATTCTATTTCAAATTTTGTCAGGCTGAGCACATGGCTACCGATAGTCTGATAGGCGATACTCAAAAATAAAAATGATTAAGAAGACCTCGACTCCGCTCGGTCTGACAAGTTAAATCTTATTTAAAATTCCATTTTTAAGATTTGAGACTTTAACTTTCTGACTTAAAATCTATTTCTTTTTTCACCATAATCCCCCAACAAATGGCTCATCCGATTTGGATCATGACATCTGCCTTCGATCAACTCAACCTAGAACAAACCATAGAAAAAGCGACTGAAATAGGTGTGCAAGGTTTAGACTTATGTGTTTTTAGAAAAGACGGTACTCGAGATGATTTTGTGGCTACGCATTTGGACTATGAAAATTTTGGTCCAGAAGAAGCAAAATATCTAATTGAGCAGTTCAACGGAGCTAAACTCCGACTTTCTATTGGAGCTTTTGAAAATTTGATAGGAGGTGATCCGGCTCAGCGAATCAAGAATCAAAATCACTTACTTCGCTTGATCCGCATGGCTTATTTGTTAGGTGGAGATGAAAACGATGTAAAAGTAGGAACCTTTGTAGGCTACAACCACGAGTTAGGAAATCAAGAAGGTGGATTTGAGAAAAATTTATTAGAATACCAACGAATTTTTGGCCCTATCATTCGCTATGCCAATAGTTTGGGAGTTACCGTCCTTTATGAAAATTGCCCGATGGAAGGTTGGAGAAGTTCAGGACACTTCGGAACCTTCAACAATCTTACAGGAGTTTTGGCAGCTCGGAAAATCATGTATGAATTGGTTCCAGAACTCAATCATGGAGAAATCTACGATCCATCCCATGACATCTGGCAACATACCGATCCAATTTCTGTTATCCGACAAACAGATATGAATCGCCTTCAAAGAATTCATGTCAAATCCACTCGAAACAACCCAGATCCATTCTGGGGAAATATGTATCCTATGCAGAAAGTAAAAGCAGAATGGGCAGAGAAGTTGGGAATCCCTTCCAGTACTAACCCTTGGGATAGACATCATTATGAAGCTACACTTCCAGGTTTTGGATTGGGAGACTCCATGGATTGGAGGGCTTTTATCAATGTATTGAAAGACAGAGGTTTTTCTGGCCCCTTTGAAATCGAAAATGAGGCGGTGCTATCGAAGCAAACCGGAAACATGGGGGCTATTGTTCAAGGCTGTAAAGCGGCTGTTCAGAATCTCGCGCCTTTGCTATATGAATTAGGTGATGACGGCTGGCAATATCCGAAATCAGAGTACAAAACACTTTTAGAGGTGAATAGAAAAGACATTCCTCTGATGACAATGGAAAAATTATAGACTCTAAAGTGAGAAGTTTAAAATTTCAGCCTTCTCACTTCTTACTTCCTTACTTTTATCGCTGGCTTTCTTCATAGCCTGCATCAGCAGGTAAATTATACCCTTCCGATGCAGCAACTGCCAGTTGATCGCATCGCTCATTTTCAGGATTACCAGCGTGGCCTTTTACCCAAATAAACTTGGGCTTGTATTTCAGGTGAAGGGGAATATACCTTAGCCAAAGGTCTGGATTCTTTTATCCTTAAACCCTTTCTTTTGCCAGCCCCAAAGCCACCCTTTTTCGATGGCATCTACTACATATTTGCTATCGGAATAAATCCGTACAGGAATCCCGGTCACTTTCAAGGCCTGTAAAGCCCGGATTACTGCCAGTAATTCCATGCGGTTGTTGGTGGTCAATCAGAACCCCTCAGAAAGTTCCTTACGAAGAATTTCTCCTTTATTGTTGAAAAGTAAAACGGCGCCATAGCCTCCTGGCCCTGGATTGCCTTTGGCAGCGCCATCCGTGTAAATGGTAATCATGGTACAAAGAAAAGGAAAATGATCAAGAGAAGAGTTTTAAACTCCGGAATCTACTCCGATTGGGAAAGCATTTGTCTTGAAAATTTTCACTGCGATGGATAGAAGAATAATTCCAAAAATTCTTCTCAGCACATCCAACCCAGTCTTACCCAGCTTTCTCTCCAGCCAACTGGTACTTTTCAATACCCCATAGACAAAGATCAAATTCAACAAAATTCCTATGGCAATATTGAGTTGGGCAAATTCAGCCTTCAGTGTAAGGATGGTGGTCAAAGTACCTGCACCTGCTATCAATGGAAACGCAATGGGAACAATGGAAGCTCCTTCAGAAGCATCTGGATCAGGCTTAAAAAGTTCAATTCCCAAAATCATTTCTGCTCCTATCGCAAAAATGATCAATGCACCCGCAATCGCAAAGTCCTCTACTCCGATTCCAAAAAGGCTCAAAACTGACTTCCCTCCAATCAAAAACAAGATCATCAATATGCCCGCTGCCAAGGTGGCTTTTTCGGACTGGATATGCCCTACTTTTTCCGCAAATTGACTATAATCGGAATCGAACCTAGAATATCAATCACTGAAAATAAGATCAGCGATACAGATAAAATTTCCTTGACATCAAACATGCCGCGAAAGTACGGAATTTATAATTGCAGAAATATGATTTCTGATTTAAGAAATAGTGAATGCTTCAGTCTTTTCGACGATCGAAGGGAGGAGAAATCTTATTTTTTCATTTATACTTACTTGAGATTTCTCCTCGTCGTTCCTCCTCGTTCGAAATGACCCCAAAGGGCATCCTATTAATATTTCGATAAAAAACTCTTCAATTTATCCATTTCATCATTGGTGATGGCTGGAAAATTCGCAATCCTAAAACTAGTTGGTTTTAAGGGACCATATCCTGATCCTAATTGCATGCCCTCCTTTTCAGCCTCTTTTTTCACAGTGGCGATTAACTCCTCCGGTCCGGCAACCGCTAAAACAGTCACGCTTCTCGTTTCGGAATTATCCACTAGCATTCTTAAAGAGTTGGTATGAGCAATACAGCTTTCCAATTGTAACATACGCTCTCTAAGATTGGCGTCAATATGTTGGATTTCCTCCAAATCTTTCAAAACCCTGCTCAACAAGTAAATCCCTAATACATTCGGGGTATAATGGGTTTGATAGCCTTCTGCATTTTCCAGCATAAAACTTAAGCTATTGTACCTTCCGCTCTCACCTTTTGCGGCACACTTTTCAATGGCTTTTGGAGAAAGAATCAAAATCCCTAGGCCAGCTGGAAGACCAAAGCATTTTTGTACCGATGCATACCAAACGTCTGCCAAACTGAAATCCAATTCTATCCCTGCCATAGAAGAAGTAGTGTCCACAGCAATCATTTTCTCTGGATATTTTTCTTTGATGGCTCCAATAACCGACATCGGAACTTGGGTAGCATTGGCTGTTTCGTTTTGGGTCAAAGCGATCAAGTCAAACTCCTCCGACACTTCAAGCCCTGCTACATCAATCGCTTGATTCGCTTCAATCTTTATTCCGTCTGTGGCGGGATTGATATGTTTCGCAAAGCCGATCCATTTTTTACCAAAAGAGCCAGAATAAATATGAAAGCTTGCCTTTTCAACCAAAGACTGAGTGATGATTTCCCAATTTTCGGTTGCACTGGAAGTGAACAATAATTTGTAATCATCTGGCATATGAAGCTTTTCCCGCATCAAAGATTCTGTTTCTTGATACAAATTCATAAATGCCGAACTTCTGTGGTTGGCACTCAAGATCCCCTCTTGATAGGCATCCTGCAGGTAAGTTGGCAGAGAATCGTAGACCTTAGAAGGTCCTGGAGCAAAGGTTAACATAGGTTTGTAGGTTTATAGAAAATAGCGGATTCCCAATTCATAGCCCTTCAGTCCAAGCCCTGAAATCATGCCGATACAGGATTTGGAAATGATACTTTTATGGCGAAATTCTTCCCGCTTGTAAATATTGGAAATATGCACTTCTAAAGTCGGAGTAGTCACTCCAGCGATGGCATCTGAAATGGCCACAGAGGTATGGGTATATCCTCCTGCATTCAATAAGATGGCATCATAGCTAAATCCGACTTCATGGATTTTATTGATCAACTCTCCCTCCACATTGCTTTGATAATACTCGAGTTGAATCTCAGGAAACATGGACTTCAAGGTTTCAAAATATTCTTCAAAAGAAGTACTTCCATAGACCTCTGGTTCTCTTTTTCCCAAAAGATTTAAATTAGGCCCGTTGATAATCAGTATTTTCATGTGTTTATTATTGATCTTTATTCGTCACATGGAATCTCACTTTGGTAATAATCATCCCATTGTTTGATTCTTGAGTCATGTTCGATTTCAAAACAATATTCGGTTGATAAATTTCAGTTCAAAGGTAATTAGTTTCTGATTGGAAAGTTAAGACCTTTAAACATTTGAACCTTCCAACTTTCCAACCTAATTTTCCAAACTTTCAATATTTATTCGCTCCAATGCAAAAAATCTGGGAAAATCATATTAAACAATTCCGTCATTACCTAAAAATCGAGCGGTCTCTTAGTGAAAACTCCATCGAGGCCTATAGCAGGGATGTAGAAAAATTAGCGAATTACAGTGACGTGAATTTCCCAGAATTAAGTCCCCTTTCCTTAGAGCTGGAGCACCTACGCAAATTCGTGAATGAAATTGCCAAACTAGGAATATCTGACTACACCCAGGCAAGGATCATTTCGGGCATCAATGCTTTTTATAGGTTCTTGATGTACGAAGACAAAATTAATGAAGACCCTGCGCAACTTTTGGAGGCTCCAAAACTGGGAAGAAAGCTTCCAGACACTTTGAGTTATGAAGAAATAGTCCAACTTCTAGAAGCCATCCCGCTTGGGGAACCAGAAGGTCATCGTAACCGGGCCATGTTAGAAATGCTTTATAGTTCTGGTCTCCGAGTTTCGGAACTGATCGAACTTAAAAAAGGGCAGATTTTTGAAGATGTAGGTTTTCTGAAAGTCGTTGGGAAAGGCAACAAAGAAAGACTTGTCCCCATCGGAAAAGACGCCTTGAAATATTTGAATATCTACAAAGATGAAGTTCGTGTGCATCAAGCGATCGCCAAAGGCCATGAGGAATATGTGTTTTTGAATAGAAGAGGTAAAAAACTTACCCGGGTGATGATTTTTCTAATCATCAAAAAAACAGCAGAACTGGCAGGAATAGAAAAGAATATCAGCCCCCACACCTTTCGACATTCTTTTGCCACACATTTGATTGAAGGAGGAGCGGATCTTCGCGCTGTTCAGGAAATGTTAGGACATGAAAGCATCACTACGACAGAAATTTACACGCACTTAGACCGCGATTACCTAAGGCAGGTTTTGACCGATTTTCATCCGAGGAAGTAAACCTCCATGATAGTCAATAAAATTACACCCATCACTGATCATCTATTGAGATCAATTTCGAGGCAGAAAGCAATATTTTCCTAAGTTTCCAATGCTGCATTGATTAACTTTGTAAGCTGAAAAGAAAATCAAGACCGTGTACAAATCCATCCTGAAACCTCTCTTCTTCCTTAAGAATCCGGAAGATGCTCATCATTTCACATTTGATCTTACCAAATTCACTTTCAATTTCCCTATTGCCAAATCAATTGTCAAATCTACTTTTCAATTAGAGGATCCGAAATTGGAACGGGAAGTCTTTGGATTGAAATTCAAAAATCCGGTGGGATTGGCAGCTGGCTTTGACAAGGATGCCAAACTGATTGATGAGATGGCGATGTTAGGATTTGGATTTATTGAAATTGGGACTCTAACTCCCAAACCTCAAGACGGGAATCCTCTGCCACGTTTATTCCGACTTCCTCAGGATGAATCTTTGGTAAACCGAATGGGCTTTAACAATGGAGGGGTAAAAGAGGCGGTAGGACGATTAAAAAAAGAAAGTCAGATGTCATTGTAGGCGGAAACATTGGCAAAAACAAAGTCACCCCCAATGAAAATGCGGTGGATGATTACCTGTTCTGTCTAGAAGAACTTCACCCCTATGTGGATTATTTTGTAGTGAATGTGAGTTCCCCGAATACGCCCAACCTAAGAGATCTGCAAGAAAAAGAACCTTTAAAGCAATTGCTTCAGGCTGTTAAAAATGCAAATGATCAAAAGAGAAACCCAAACCAATCTTATTGAAGATTGCACCTGACTTGACAGAAGGACAGCTGGATGACATTGTAGAAATCGTGTTGGAAACAAAAATAGACGGAGTCATTGCCACCAACACTACCATTGATCGTTCACAATTGTCCACTCCAGTATCTCAAGTCAAAGCAATTGGAGCTGGAGGAGTGTCTGGAAAAGTTTTAGCGAGTAGAAGTACAGAAGTAATCCGATACCTTGCTGAGAAATCAAACAAGGCGTTTCCCATCATTGGAGTAGGAGGAATCTTCTCTGCTGAAGATGCCATTGAGAAGTTAGAAGCAGGAGCAAGCCTGATTCAAGTATACTCGGGCATGATTTATGAGGGACCTGGGTTGATCAAAAAGATCAAGAAAGGATTATTGGCATATTTTTCTAAGTAATGTGCTAAACTCAATCCAATCATCTTATCTTAAAATCGGATTTTAAAGGAATACATGGCCACCAATTCACCTAGGACCAATACTTTTAGAAAAAAGGGAGAAACTACCAAGAAAAATCAGCCTCTAAATCAACAGGCTTCAAGTTTTCTTTTGGTAAAATCAAAAGCTCCAAGCTGGTGTTGACCATGGGTATTTTACTCATGTCGATTGGGATTTTCCTTTTCATAGCCTTTTTAAGCTATTTACTCAATGGGCCAAACGATCAGAGTTTAGTCATGAATGCACCCGTGGATGACGAAATCCGCGAAACTGCGAGAAACTCTACCAATTGGCTGGGATATTTAGGAGCCCAAGCGGCACATTGGATGATTTACCGATGGTTTGGGATTGCAGCATTCCTTTTCCCTCCATTTCTTTTTCTTCTGGGATTCAAATGGAGTTTCAAAGTCTCTCTCATTTCACTTACCAGATACACCACTTTCGCCTTATTCTTTACTTTTTGGTTGGGCTTATTAACTGGCTACATCGTCATTTTAGTCGAAGGCTATTCTTATTGGAGTTTCCTATCGGGAGGTTTTGGATATGAGCTGGCTAGACTATCCGCAGATTTTCTGAGCTGGGGAACCTTTATTGTCATAGGTGCGGCCTTGCTGATTTTTGTAATCTTCTTCTTTGACATTGATAAACTGGAATGGTTTACAGCTAAATCAGAGCACATGGATGATTCTTCTGAAGAGTTGGATGAAGCCATTAATACTGCCAGAAACCCATTTGAAAAGGAAAGTAAGAAATCAAAATCGGAAGATTTTATTGAAGAAGAACTGGATGAAGAAGAGGAGTTTGAAGACGATGGAAGTGATTGGATAGTCAAAAATGACGAGGTGGAAATTGTAGATGAACCTAATCCTGCTCCAATAGAAGAAGAGGAAGACATCTTCAATATTTCCCAAGTCAATTTATTGGATGAAATAGTAGAAAAGCCTGCCAGTCCTATCGATGACAAAAACTTCTCAGTAACCAAGGCTACTGGAGAAGAAAAAACAGCTTCCGAAGTTGAAAATTTAGATCCTTTTGACCCTACGCTGGACCTACCGAGATATAAATATCCTACGCTCGATTTGCTGAACGAATACGATGTTCAGAAAGTTACGGTTTCTCGCCAAGAGCTGGAAGACAACAAAAACAAGATAGTTGAAACCCTGGAAAACTTTAAAATCGGAATCCAGGAGATCAAGGCTACTATTGGGCCAACTGTAACCCTCTATGAAATTGTACCCGAACCAGGGGTAAAAATCTCCAAAATCAAAAATTTGGAAGATGACATCGCCTTGAGTTTAGCAGCATTGGGGATTCGTATTATTGCTCCAATTCCTGGCAAAGGAACCATCGGTATTGAAGTTCCAAATAAAAACAGAGAATTGGTTCCTGCGCGGGCAGTACTGGGAACAGAAAAGTTCATGCGTTCGGACAAGGACTTACCAATCGCATTAGGTAAAACCATTTCCAACGAAGTATTCGTGGCGGATTTAGCTAAAATGCCCCACTTGCTGATGGCTGGAGCCACTGGACAGGGTAAGTCTGTAGGCTTAAATATGATTTTGGCCTCTTTGATCTATAAGAAACACCCTTCACAGTTGAAGTTTGTTTTGGTCGATCCTAAAAAAGTAGAATTGACTCTTTTCAACAAGATTGAAAGACATTTCTTAGCCAAACTCCCAGGAGCGGAAGAAGCCATTATTACTGATACCAAAAAGGTCATTTACACCTTAAACTCACTTTGTATTGAAATGGATAACCGCTACAATCTTTTGAAAGATGCGGGAGCCAGAAATTTAAAAGAATACAATGCGAAGTTTATAGGCAGGAAACTCAACCCTGAAAAAGGCCATCATTTCATGCCTTACATCGTTTTGGTCATTGATGAGTTGGCGGATTTAATGATGACTGCAGGGAAAGAAATTGAAGCGCCTATCGCCCGATTAGCCCAGTTGGCAAGGGCTATTGGTATCCACTTAGTAGTGGCGACCCAAAGACCCTCTGTCAATGTAATTACCGGTATCATCAAGGCCAATTTCCCAGCTAGACTTTCTTTCCGAGTTACTTCCAAAATCGATAGCCGAACCATCCTCGATGCAGGTGGGGCAGATCAATTGATCGGTATGGGAGATATGTTGCTTTCTTTAGGTTCAGATGTCACTAGGATCCAGTGCGCATTTTTAGACACTCCAGAGGTGGATGCGATCTGTGATTGGATTGGAGAGCAAAAAGGTTATTCCGATGCACACTTACTTCCAGAATTTGAAGGAGAGGACGGAGATGGATCGGTAGGAGATGTGGACCTTTCAGATAGAGACCCGCTTTTTGACGATGCGGCCAAGCTAATTGTCATGCACCAGCAAGGCAGTACCTCCTTGATTCAAAGAAAGCTGAAATTAGGATACAACAGAGCGGGCAGAATCATTGACCAACTGGAAGCAGCAGGAATTGTCGGCGCATTTGAAGGATCAAAAGCCAGAGAAGTCTTGGTACAGGATGAAGCTAGTTTGGAACGGTTATTGAATAGCCTATAGTGGCTTTCAAATAGCGTTCTAAAAGCCTATATTCCATGAAAAGATTTGCCCTAGTATTTACCCTATTTCTTTCTTTATATTCTGTATTTGAAGCTTCTGCTCAAAAAGATCCAAAAGCCAAAGCGGTACTGGACGGGATGAGTCAAAAGTATCAGAGTATGAAAGGATTTACAGCTAGCTTTGACTATACTTATTCAGATCAAGCAGGCACCAGCGACCGCCAGAGTGGTGATATTTCAGTAAAAGGAAACCAATACCGATTGAAACTTCCTGATCAAGAAATATTCAATGACGGGAAAACTGTTTGGACTTTTATAGAAACTCCTACTTACAAGGAAGTGACCATCAATGATGTTTCCCAAATGGAAGGAGAGTTAACTCCCACCAACATTTATAAGATGTATGAAAAGGGTTTTAACTACAAACTGTTAGCAGATAAATCTTATCAAGGAAAACAAGCCAATGTAGTAGAGCTAGATGCTGAGAGCTCCAGTGCTCCATTCCAGAGAGTAAAATTGATGATCGACAAAAACACGAAGGACTTATTAGGTTGGGAGATGTTTGACGGTCAAGGAGGTTTTTTTACTTATGCCTTCAAAAATCTAAAGCCTGATCCAAGTCTTCCTGATTCCAATTTTGTGTTTGACCCCAAAAAACATGCAGGCGTAGAAATCATTGACCTTCGATAAACTTAGGTTTCAAAAATTTTTACCCAGTTTTGAATAAGCTGTAATCCATATTCAGTTAAAAATGCTTCCGGGTGGTATTGAATCCCCAGAATAGGCAGATCTCGGTGTACAAGTCCCATAACTTCACCTTTTGGGGTTTCCAATAATACTTTTAACATAGTAGGGATTTCTCCTAATTGTAAGGAGTGATATCGGGTGACATAAAAGTATTCAGGTAAACCTTCTACGAATGGATGTTTTACCGTTTTTTACCTGATGGACTTTACCATGAACCGGGATTTCATTTTTCACCAACTTGGCCCCGAAAAACTCTCCGATTGCCTGATGGCCAAGACAAACTCCTAAAACGGGCACCTTTTTATAATATTCCTCAAAAATTTGCATTAAGTTCCCTGCCTGATCAGGCCTACCAGGACCTGGAGAAAGAATTAATGCAGAAAATTCTATTGCATGGATTTCCTCAAGTGAGGTGTCGTTTCTTAGAATTTTTAATTCTACACCAGTTTGACGAACCAAGTCGGCCAACATATGGCTAAAAGAATCAAAATTATCAATCAGCAGAATCATTTAATATTTCATCTACAATTTCCTCCAACCTCTCAAGATTCTCCTCCACTTTCGGGAAAAATGGTTCAATAGCCTCTACAATTGCCGGAGCAACTGGTTCTATAAAACCCAAATATTCAGACTCTGCAGTCCATTGTTTAGGTAAATCCAATTTAAATAGGCTTGCTTGCCAGAAAAACAAGCTAATAAAAAATGCGGCTTTCACTACTCCTAGAAATACCCCTGCCAAAGAATCCAATGACCCTAACAAAACCATATCCATCGCTCTTTTCAATACCCAACCTACTGAATTGATTAAAACCAAGGTGAATATAAAAATGACAAAAAATCCAAGAATGGGATAGCCTAAATTGAATTCAGTTACATTTTCCTGCAACCAATCCGTCATTGGATCCATGAAGTAAATCCCCAATATAATGGCAATTACAAAACCAAAAAGGCCAAGGACTCCCATCAGGAATCCTTGTCTATAGCCTTCGAAAGCTCCAAGACCAAGTATGACCAGCAATATGATGTCTACTGTACTCAACTTAGCTATTCAATAATGCTTTTACTTTATCTGCAATAGCCTTACCATCTGCTTTTCCTGCTAATTGCTTACTGGCTACTCCCATTACTTTTCCCATCTCTTTTGGGCTGGAGGCTCCCGTTTGAGCAATGATTTCCTGGATCGCCTGAGTTAGCTCTTCGTCAGTCAAGGCTTTTGGCAAAAACTCCTGAATAATTGAAAGTTCTGCCATTTCAACAGCATATAAATCCTCTCGGTTTTGCTCTTTGTAGATGTCTGCAGAATCTTTCCTTTGTTTGGCTGCTTTGGTCAAGATTTTCATTTCTTCATCTACAGATAGCTCGCCAGCTGCTCCTCCTTTTGTCTCTTCCAATAAGATTAAAGATTTCACAGCTCTTAATGCTCTTAATCTATCCTTATCTTTAGCGATCATTGCGGATTTAATTTCACTATCTACTTTCTGCTTTAAACTCATAAGCCCTAAGTTTGTGTTATTGGTTAAAATCAAACAAAAATACCTTTTTCGACCCGGAAATGACTAAACTGAGCGTAAATATTAATAAGATCGCCACTTTGCGTAATGCAAGAGGGGCAAACAACCCGGATGTAGTCAAAGTAGCTCTGGACGCTGAGCGATTTGGTGCTCAAGGAATTACCGTGCATCCTAGACCTGATGAGCGACATATACGACATCAAGACGTGTATGACTTAGCCAAAGTTGTAACGACAGAATTTAACATCGAGGGATACCCCGACAAAAGATTTATGGATTTAGTGAAGGAGGTTAAGCCTGCCCAAGCCACGCTTGTTCCTGATCCACCTAATGCCATTACTTCCAATACAGGTTGGGATACCATTTCAAACCAGGGGATGCTTAAGGACATCGTAGCAGAACTACAAGAATCCGGCATTCGGGTTTCTATCTTTATCAATCCCGAAATCCGGTACTTTGAACCAGCCAAATTAACGGGAACCGATCGAGTGGAATTGTATACCGAACCCTATGCGGTGGGATATCCTCAAAACAAAGAAATGGCAGTAAAGCCTTATGTAGAAGTTGCAGAGATAGCAAAAGAATTAGGATTAGGACTCAATGCAGGACATGACCTGGATCTACATAACTTGGCATTTTTAAAGCAATCCATACCCTTCATAGATGAAGTATCCATTGGACATGCATTAATTTGTGATGCGCTTTATTTTGGTTTGGAAAACACTATTCAAATGTATAGAAGGCAGTTGGAAGTTTTGTAATTAGTAATCAGTTGACAGTGGTCAGTAATCAACAAAGAGATATTAATTCTTCCCCTAATAAATAACCTAGACTTCCTTTTTCACATTTCGTAATTCGTATTTCAAAATGAAATTAAACTTTAAAAAATTAGGAGCCGGTAAACCATTAGTGATCCTTCACGGACTCTTTGGTTCCGCAGATAATTGGCTCAGTATTGCCAAAGGTTTAGAGAATCATTTCACCTTATATTTGGTAGATCAAAGAAACCATGGAGATTCCCCACACGCGGATGAGTGGAATTATAAAGTCATGGTAGAAGATTTAAAAGAGCTTCTGGATGACCAGAAACTGGACATGGTTTATTTGATGGGACACTCAATGGGAGGAAAAACAGCAATGAAGTTTGCATGTACTTATCCCGAAAAAGTGGAGAAGTTAATTGTAGCAGATATTTCTCCGAGATATTACTCAGTCCATCACCAGAAAATTTTAGAAGGCCTAAATGCCATTGATCTATCATCTATTAAATCCAGAAAAGAAGCAGATGATATCTTGGCAGGTTATATCCCGGAGTTGGGAATCCGTCAGTTTTTACTTAAAAGCTTAGGGAGAGACTCTAACGGTTTTGTATGGAGAATCAATTTACCAGTGATTACCAGAAATATCGAGGAGGTGGGAAAAGCCTTAAAAGAAGGTGAACTGTATGATGGTAGGACCCTATTTCTTGCGGGAGAAAACTCGAATTATATCCAACAGTCAGACTTGTCTGATATTGAGCAACATTTCCCGAAATACGAAGTGGAATTTATTTCCAATGCAGATCATTGGTTGCATGCAGAACAACCCGAATCAGTCATCGCTGAAGTCCTTAATTTCATGAATTAATAAAAGAGCTGTTCATTAAATGAACAGCTCTTTTATCATCTGCTTTATTTTACTCGCTTGCCATTTTTGATTACCATGTCCACATCCTGCAAGAGGCTGATATGCCTTAGTACATCTCCTCTTACTGCGATAATATCTGCCTTTTTCCCTTCTGAGATTGTTCCTACCTGATCTGAAACTCCCATGGCAACGGAAGGCCAATAGGTTGCGGATTTAATTGCTAGCATGGGGTCGTACCCAAATTCATTTACCCACACATCCAATTCATTCCATGTACTTTGGCTATGAAATTTCATTGGTATCCCGCTATCCGTTCCAATTAACATCACTACCCCACTTTGTTTAAGTTGATTGAATTTGCGTTCCAAAGTTGGCTTCCTCACGGGTGTCAATTGAAAATACGGCATTCTGCCTGGGTATTTTAATGAAGCTTTGATATCTGCGATAATAGAATCCGGCAGATCCAAATGCCAGGATGGATCATCTAATTTTTCTGGATTATCTCTAACTGATTCATAATTATATAAGCCTTCTACCGTCGGAGTCCAAAACAATGGCCCCATATTCATTTTGGCAGCTCTTTCCTGAATCATAAGCATGATATCTTCAGGGTATTCCGGCGCAGAAGACAACCCAGTGTGTTCGAAACAATCCACTCCTATTTTAAGGCCTATTCTAATTTCCTCCGGCCGATGGGAGTGTCCTACCACCGGCAAACCATATTTATGAGCTTCATCTACCACTGCCTGTGCTTCCTCCAATGTCATCTGGTCTTGATCAATGAGCTTGATCACATCCACACCGGCATCTGCCAGCTTTTTAACTTTTTCCCTTGCATCTGCTACCCCATTTACTCCCCAACGGAATGCTTCTGTATTTGGGTAAGGGGCTTTTTGAATAAAGGGACCAGAAACGTAAATCGTTGGCCCTGGTATTTCTCCCCTGTTAATTCGATCTCTAACATTGATACTTGCTTCCAAAGGTGCTCCTAAGTCTCTTGCACTAGTTACCCCTGCAAGTAATAATTGATGGGCAGAGGCTGGCATAATTACCGGGTCCAACACATCTATATAGGTACTATCCCAATGTGCATAATCACTATGTCCATTGATCATCAAATGCACATGCATATCCCATAATCCCGGCATCACAGACATTCCTTCCGTTGAAATCACTTCCACTCCATAAGGCACCTCCAAACTTCCTTCCTGACCTACTGCAACAATTTTTTCATCTTGGATCAAGATCACTGAATTTTGGATTGGAACACCTCCAAAGCCATCGATGAGCGTCCCCCCACCAAGGCTTTCATATTCTGGGAAAAGGAAGAAAAACTAATAAGAGCAAATACTGCCGAAAACAAAAACTTCATTCTTTTCATAAATAGACCTTCTTTCTAGTATGCTATTAAGTTAATGAATTTGCCATATTAACCTTACCTTTCGAGCAATATCAGAATGAATTCAAAAAAATGCCCAAAGGAAAACTTTTTCTAATCCCCAATGTACTTGCAGAAAACACTGCCAATGAGGTAATCAGCCCTCAAATCAAAGAGGTGGTCAAACATACCAAGGTGTACCTGGTAGAGAATTTAAGGACTGCAAGGCGGTATATCAGCAGCCTGAAATTGGGAGTAAATATTGAGGAAATCCATATGGAGATTTTGGATAAAAAAACAAAACCTGAGATGATCAACCGATTAATGCAACCTCTCCTTAATGGTGCAGATATGGGAATCATTTCAGAGGCTGGATGTCCAGGAATTGCGGACCCAGGAGCTTTAGCAGTAGCGCATGCGCACGTAAAAGGAATCCAGGTGGTCCCACTTTCAGGACCTAGTTCAATGTTTTTGGCATTAATGGGCTCGGGTTTTTCGGGACAATCTTTTGCTTTCCATGGCTACCTCCCTATAGATAGAAAAGAGCGTGCGGCGGCATTAAAAGCATTGGAATCCGAATCTTTAAGAGAAAAGAGAGCTCAGATTTTTATGGAAACACCTTTTAGAAATAACCAAATGTTAGAAGATTGTTTGAGAACACTTTCCTCAAATACCAAACTTTGCATTGCAAAAAATATAACGGCCAAGGATGAGCTGATCCTCACCAAAACCATTGGAGAATGGAAAAAACTCCAAATTGACTTACATAAAATCCCTACTGTTTTTATCCTTCAAAGTTTTTAAGACATGTTTACAATTGATGCCCATTTGGACTTAAGTATGAATGCATTGGAATGGAATAGGGATCTGACTCGCCCAGTTTCTGAAATTAATGCCAGAGAAGTTGGACTAAAGGATAAACCTGATCGGGGAAATGCAGTAGTTTCGCTACCTGAGCTTAGAAAAGGGAACATTGGCTTAGTCGTAGCCACCCAAATTGCAAGGTATGTAGCCCCAGACAATTCTTTGCCTGGATGGCATTCTCCTGCTCAAGCATGGGCACAAACCCAAGGACAATTAGCTTGGTTTCAAGCTATGGTGGATCAAGGAGAAATGTCTCAAATCCGAAATTTGGACGAATTAAATAAGCATCTGGCGCTATGGGAAATCGAGGATGACAATTCTGTAAAGCCAGTTGGTTTTATTTTATCTCTAGAGGGTGCTGATTCCATCATCGACGTAAGTTATTTGGAAAAAGCCTATGAATATGGATTAAGAGCTTTAGGACCAGCTCACTACGGTCCTGGAAGATATGCTCACGGAACGGATGCCTCTGCTCCATTGAGTCAAAATGGAAAAGAGCTACTTCGAAAAATGGATGAGTTGGGGATTATTTTGGACGCGACCCATCTTTGTGATCAGGCATTTTGGGAAGCCCTGGATCTTTACCAAGGTCCTGTATGGGCTAGCCATAACAACTGCCGCGCCTTGGTAGATCACAATAGACAATTTTCGGATGAAATGATCAAAGCATTGATTGAAAGAGGAGCTGTGATTGGAGGCGCCATGGATGCCTGGATGCTTAGTCCTGGCTGGGAAAGAGGGAAAACCACCCCACAAGAACGCAATGTAACTTTGAATACTGTTTTAGATCATTTGGATCATATTTGCCAGGTGGCAGGAAATGCCAATCACATTGGAATTGGCTCGGATTTGGATGGGGCCTTCGGAAAAGAGCAAGCTCCTTATGACTTAGAATCCATCAAAGATCTGGACAAAGTACCTGATTTACTGAGGATAAGAGGGTACTCAGACCAAGATGTAGCGAAGGTAATGCATGGAAATTGGTTGAATTTTTTGAAAAAAGCATGGGCTTAATTGGGGAATAATTGGACAATTCCTTTGAGAATATATTGCATTAATAATTCATATTGAATTATTTAGCGAAAGCTAAACGCAAACCACCAATTTATGAAGTGTAAAAATTTACTCACCCTTACTTTATTATTTCTTCTTACCCTTACTTATTCATATTCCCAAAAACTTCAGATTACTGCTAATCATTCAGATGCAAAGTTCATCTTATTGAATGATTATGATGACTCTGACAAACAGGAACTCGGAACAGGAGCTATTGAGTACAAACTTGAAAAAGACAGTAGAAATAGAATCAAGGTAACCAAGCCAGGTTACGAACCTGTCATTAAAGAATTCAACAAAGACCTGAAGTGGGACAAAGAGCAATATGTTTCTTTAGACTCAAGAAGAGTTGAGATTACAGCCGAACCCTATGATGCAGAAATCTACGTGGATGGAAGAATGATCGGGACCAAAGCTATTTATCTGATCATTCAAAAAGACCGTTTTCACACGGTAGAAGTAAAAAACCAGGGTTTGCGCCCATTACGAAAAGTTATTACAATTCCCCTGACCGGGAAACCCCTCCTTCCAAGGATTATTTTGAGTTGAAGGATCGCCAAGTAAGACTGGAAGTAAGTCCTGCAGATGGTGTGGTCACTGCAAATGGAGTCAGCGTTGGCAGAGGAAACCAAGACATCAAAATCCCTTTGAATGATTGCGTAACAGTTACTGTCAACAAAGACGGCTATGTTGAATACACCAAAGTATTCTGTAACAAACCTGATACTGATCCAGAACCACCGGTTAGAGAAATGGCACAATTGGAAGACAGATTGGTGAAGAATACGACCAACCCAAATGATGCTGCCATTGAAATTGCAGGAAAGAGAGTAGGTACAGGTAGCTATGACCTGAAGGTTCCTAAAAATGGAAGTGTGGAAGTTCGAGTATCTAAAGATGGTTACGTACGCTACATCAAAAATTATTACAACCAACCAAATATGCAGGAACCTCCTGTGACAGATTTCATAGAAATGAATGTAGATGAGGCCTACACCTCTTCTGTATCTTCAGACTTGGCAAATGTACGGATCACTGTCCCGGTCAATACTGAATACACTTCTGAAGAAGCTTGGAGAATTTTAAGCTCGATCATCACCAGGTACTTCGATATTTTAGAAACTGTTGATTATAACACAGGGTACTTGACTACATCATGGCAGGTTCAGAATTTCCAATCCAGTGTTATCAGAACAAGGGTAATTGTAAGCAGTGGCGGAAATTCAGACCAATTGGCCTATGCAATCAAGTTAATTAGCCAAGAGGCCTACCTTGATGGACAAAACGCAGTAACCGTAAAAGACGATGAGAAATTTGAAGATTGGGCCCGTATCCTCAAAAAATATGAGGGTCTCATCGAGGAAGTGCAAGCAAGGCTTCAACAATAAAAAAACCCATCATCCTAAACTCAGCCCTCCACGGCTGAGTTTTTTTGCCTCTATCGATAAAAACCTTAGAAATAATTACCGTTCAGGTAAGAGACAGAAAGTAGACTTTCAAAAATGGGTTATATTAAGAATCTAATTTTTCCAATTAAACCCAAAACATATGAAACCTATTGTACAGATCTCTTTGGATCTTACAAACATCGATGAAGCACTGGAAACCGCTGAGATGGCCATTCGTGCAGGAGTAGACTGGCTAGAAGCAGGAACTCCATTAATTTTAGCAGAAGGACTTCATGGCGTCAGAATACTCCGAGAAGCATTTCCAAGCGTCCCCTTAGTAGCAGACCTCAAAACCATGGATGGAGGCTACCTCGAAGCAGAGATGATGGCCAAAGCAGGGGCTACTCATGTGGTTGTCATGGCTAGAGCTCATGAGGAAACCATCAAATGTGTGGTACAGGCTGGGAAAGATTTCGGAGTAAAAGTCATGGGAGATAATATGGTCTTTCCAAATATGGTGGAAGGAGCAAAATTTTTGGAAGATTTAGGCTGTGATTACGTAATCCATCATATTGGATACGATGAAAGAAGGGGTATTGCTGCCTCTGGTAAAAGAATGCCTAGCCCTCTTGACCAACTTCAAGAAGTAGTGGCAGCTGTTAATATACCAGTTCAGGCAGTGGGAGGACTTTCCCTAGAACAAGCCATTAAATGCCCTCAATATGGGGCCCCATTAGTGGTTTTGGGAGCACCGTTGACCATCGATGCGGACTCATTCAAAACTGCAAGTGGAGATCTGGAAAGTTCCCTCAAGAAGATTTGTGAGGCTATCCATAGTCAAGAAACTGTTTTACCTACTAAATCCTAACTCATGTCCAGCACGAAATCCGCAGCAGTAGTCAACTACGCTGAAGAAAAATATTCAGTTGAAGTCAGAGAAATCTCCATTCCTGATATTGGAGAAGAAGATGTATTACTGGAAGTAGAGAATGTAGGAGTTTGTGGCAGTGATCTTCATCAATGGACTTCAGATCACAGTTGGCCGGTAAACTATCCGGTGGTGTTGGGCCATGAATTCGGAGGAAAAATAGCCGCTATTGGAGATAAAGTACCTGGATGGAAGGTTGGAGATAGAGTAGTCAGCGAAACAGCTGCGGTAATTGACAAGCAGAACCCCATGAGCAAAATTGGTTTATACAATTTAGATCCTACCAGGAAAGGGTTTGGATATGGGGTAAATGGAGCAATGACACGCTTTGTTAGAGTACCTGCCCGATGTCTTCATACCGTCCCAGAAAATCTCTCATTTGAAGAGGCGTGTCTGACCGAGCCCTGTTGTGTTGCTTATAATGCTGTAGTTGGAAATTCTTCTATAAAACCCGGAGATCGGGTAATTGTAATTGGTCCTGGAACGATAGGGATTCTTTGTGCAGCTGTAGCTAGACTTTGTGGAGCCGAAGTTGCGGTAATTGGATTGGAGGCTGATAAAGGCCGATTACAAATTGCCAGAAAATACGGTTGTGAGGTGATTATAGGAGATGCAGAACGTTGGGCTAGAAAAAGAGATGGGTTAGGAGCTGATTTAATCATTGATGCTGCAGGGGTAAGTGCTACCTTACAGATAGCCATGAAACTAGTTCGACCAAATGGTCAAATCACGAAAGTAGGTTGGGGGCCTCAACCCTGTAATTTTTCATTGGATCCTATCATTCAGAAAAATGTAAGACTTCAAGGAAGTTTTAGCCACAACTGGCCTATTTGGGAACGTGTCATTGCCTTGCTTGCGAGTGGGGCTTTGGATGTTAAACCCATTATTGGAGGTGTTTGGCCTATCACAGAATGGAAAGAAGCATTTCAAAAAATGCATCATGGTCAAGTTGTCAAATCTGTTTTAAAACCTGTTTAATATGAGACTCAAAGGAAAGGTCATCATCGTCACTGGAAGTACCATGGGGATTGGTAAAGCTATTGCCAAGAAAGTTGTGGAAGAAGGTGCAAAAGTTATCATCCATGGACTGGAAGAAGATCTAGGGATTCAGGTGGTTGAGGAGATTGGAGCTGAACAAGCCAAGCTACACATTGAAGACATCACTAATGATGGAGCTGGACAACGTTTAGTAGACTTAGCCATTGCAACTTGGGGAAGATTAGATTCTATTGTGAATAATGCTGCACTCGTGGCAGCTTCTACTATTCACACCACAGACAAAGCATTTTTAAACCGCATACTGGACATTAATACATTTGCTCCTTTATTTTTGATCAAATCAGCTCTTCCATATTTAATAGAAAGTCGAGGAGCAGTGCTTAATATTGGCTCAATCAATGCGTGGAGCGGTGAGGATAATTTGTTGGCATACAGTATTTCCAAAGGTGCTTTAATGACCATGACCAGGAATTTGGGGGATTCTATATTTCGAGAAAATGGAGTGAGAGTCAACCAAATAAATCCTGGATGGGTACTTACCGAAAAAGAGATTGAACGTAAAAAAGAACATGGACTCGCAGATTCTTGGTACAAGGAATTATCTAAAATGTACGCTCCTGCTGGAAGAATCATTTGGCCAGAAGAAATAGGAGCGGCAACGATTTATTGGCTCTCTGATGAAAGCGGCCCAATTAGTGGGCAAGTGGTTGATTTGGAGCAATTCCCGATGATTGGAAGAAATATCCCGAAAGATTCGACTACTATCCCTCATAAAAAGAATTAACACGAAACTCAAATGCCTAAAATAGCCGCCTTCCCAAAAGCATTTATGCAGGCCCTTTGCAAAGACGGGTCCATGAAAATTTCCGAATGGATTGATCTTGCTGCTCCCCTGGACATTGATGGACTGGAGTGGTATGCAGGATTTTTGGAAATGGAAAACAAGAAAAACTGGCCTGTATTCAGGAGAATGGTAGAGGATAAAGGAATGGTCATTCCAATGATGTGCTGCTCTCCAGACTTTACACATCGAGACAAGGCTTTTCGGGAAAAAGAGATACAAAAGCAAAAGCGTTGGATAGAAATGACCGATGAATTGGGGGGCAAATATTGTCGGGTCCTTTCCGGTCAATATAGACCTGAATTATCAGTCGAGGAAGGAATCAAATTAGCTAAAGAATGTATCGAAAACTGTCTTCCTTATGCTCAATCATTAGGAATTACCTTGATTATAGAAAACCATTACAAAGATGATTTTTGGGAGTACCCTGAGTTTGCACAAAAAAGAGAGATTTTCACAAAACTGGTGAATAGCATTCATCATCCCTATTTTGGTGTAAACTACGACCCCAGCAATACTTATTTAGCGGGGAAGACCCTTTGGACTTATTGTATGATGTTTCAGAAAGAGTAGTCACCATGCATGCCAGTGATCGGTATCTGAAATATGGTACTATAGAAGATCTGAGAAAAGAAGAAGGAGGAGCGCAAGGCTATGCCAAAAGACTAAGTCATGGAGAAATCGGACAAGGAATGAATGATTACGATGCCATTTTTTCTGAATTAAAAAGAGTGGGCTTTGACTCCTGGATCAGCATTGAAGATGGGGTTGAAGGGATGGATCAGCTCGAACGAAGTGTAGGGTTTTTGAAGAAAAAATAGCTCAGTATTGGCATCAATGATATGCGAAAAGAGAAATACGGAATACGTTATTTTCGTAACCTTTGAGGTGTCATTTTGAAGGAGGTACGACTGAGAAATCTCCTCCATGGTTTAAATTAATCTAATAAAAATAAAGTCTTTTGAAAGCCTATAACTATACTTCCGTTCCCTCACAATGCTTTCTTGGTGAAGGCCCCTATTGGCATCATGACCGACAAAGCTTTTTCTGGGTTGATATTGAAAACGGGAAACTCTTTGAACATAAAATTAGCTCTGGAAAAACAAATTCAATTTCATTTCCTCATCGTCTAGCTGTTGTTTTGGAGGGGAATGACGGCAATTTTATATTAGGATTGGACCGGAAACTAGCACACTACAACCTGGAAACGAAAGAATTGACTTGGCTTTTGGAGGTTGAACCAGAAGAAAGTCTTCATCGATTCAATGATGGAAAAGTAGACCCTAAAGGCAGGATTTGGATAGGAACTTTAAGCACCAAATTCACTAAAGGTGCAGGTTCACTTTATTGTATAGATCAAGAATTAATACCTCAAAAGAAACTTCCCAATCTGACCATTTCCAATGGAATGGCATGGACAAAAGACTCCAAGACTTTTTATTTTATTGATTCTCCAACCCAACAAATTCAGGAATTTGATTTTAACATAGACACTGGGGCAATTGAATTTAAAAGAATAGCAGTGGAAGTACCTCAAGAAATCGGAACGCCAGACGGTATGTGTATCGATCAGGAAGGAATGCTCTGGGTTGCTCATTATGGTGGTTCGGGAGTCTTTCGATGGAATCCAAACTCTGGAGAATTAGTAGATAAAATAAAACTTCCGGTTCCTCATGTGACTTCCTGTTGTTTCGGAGGAAAAGACCTAGACTATTTATTGATTACTACAGCCCAAGAAAATCTAACCCAAGATCAATTAAAAGAGTATCCTCAAAGTGGCGATGCATTTTTGGTGAAGACAGATACAAAAGGCTTTTTGCCAAATCATGCACAACTCAAATAAATTGGAAATCCATCGGCTTATGAGTGGTAAACAGAAAAGTTTTTAGAAAATTGAAAAAACATAAAATAGTCTTGGGGATATTTTATTCATTTCAACCGTTTGAAATAGCACTTTTTTAATATTTGTATTGAACATCAGCTTGGTGGGTAGAGTTGAATGACAGGCTCTCTTTGTTTGAATGAAGAGTTAAATGTGTATTTTGATTGCTGATTTAAAGGGCGCTGACTCTTTTTTCAAAATACCCAAACCACCGAACCCAAAATAATCCAATGAGAAAGCCCCAGCTCTCCTTTTCCCAAATCATCAACATGAATGTTGGCTTTTTTGGGATTCAATACAGTTTTGGTTTACAACAGAGTGCAGTCAACCCCATCTATGATATGTTGGGAGCTGCACCAGATGAAATCCCGATCTTAAATCTCGCTGGCCCTATGACCGGCTTGTTAATTCAACCTATAATTGGAGCTCTCAGTGACAGTACCTGGAGTCCTCGGTTTGGGAGGAGAAAACCATTTTTCTTCATCGGGGCATTGATGTGTAGTATCTGTCTTTTCTTCTACCCATTCAGTAGCTCTCTTTGGATGGCTGCTGGTCTGCTTTGGGTTTTGGATGCCGCTAATAATACAGCAATGGAGCCTTATCGGGCTTTAATTGCAGATGTGCTACCCGATGAACAATACAGCAAAGGTTTTCTAACTCAAAGTTTCTTCACAGGACTGGGTATTACACTTGCTAATATCTCTTTATTCGTATTCCAAAAATACATTCCAGGAATTGCAGGTTCATTACCTGTTTGGGTATATGCTTCTTTCTTCTTAGGGACGATTTGCTCCATTGGATCAGTAATTTGGAGTATTTCCAAAACTCCAGAATATCCACCTTCAGAAAAAGAATTGGAGATACTAAATGAAAGGAATAAAGGCATGCCACATCCTGCCATCCAATTTTTCCTATCTATTCTCACCACCCTATTTGCCTATTTAGTCTTATTCATTCTAGTTATCCCAGCTTTATTTGATCGAAAAATCATCAGAAGGACAATTCATTGGGCTGAAAATCACCCTACTTTAAAAGTAGTTTTTGCCCAAAACCTTGAAATTATCGAAGCATTGACACAAATGCCTTCCGTGATGTGGAAACTTGCTTTAGTCTACCTTTTCCAGTGGTATGCATTATTTTGTTATTGGCAAAACGCAGCAAAAAGTATTGCCCAATCTGTCTGGAACACTGCCCCTCTAGAAAACAAATCATTGTATGAGGAAGCCGTAGGTTGGACAGGACTTGTCAATGGATGGTACAATGTAGTTACTTTTCTCTCTGCCTTCTTTTTGGCAAGAATGGCCACGAAATTTGGCCCAAAGAAAGTACACTTAATTTGCCTGATCATGGCCGGAGTAGGATTACTTGCTTTTCCTCATATTGAAAACAAATACTTACTATTTGCCCCGATGACAGGATTTGGAATCGCATGGGCAAGTATGATGGGAGTCCCGTACCTTTTGGTTGTCAACGAAATTCCGAAAGAACGATATGGAGTATACATGGGAATCATCAATATGATGATTGTGATCCCGATGATTCTCCAAACCTTAAGTTTTGGATTTATTTCCAAGACATTATTAAACAACAATCCAGGGTCTGCAATCTCCTTTGCAGGAATTCTATTGCTCATAGGAGCTTTGGCTGTCCTTCGAATTAAAGAAAATAAAAATATTACTAATGGACCTACCCCTGGCCCTATTGGACACTAATATTTAATCACCCGATGAATATGATGGATCAACCTGCTTATTCTTTTGCTTTTGATATTTTATCAAAAAATGGTTTTTCGCAAAAAGAAAACTCCGCGTTTTTCTTTCGACTTTCCAATTCCATAGATACTATAAAAGATTTATATCATGAGATTTATGGCCGAACTCCCGGTGTGCAACAGGGTTTTGGTCAACTCATATTGTCCTTAGCCAAAGCAAACTCAGAAAGAGGGAAAGATTTGATAAAAAGGGATGCTGAAAAGGAAAAAAGAGGAGACTGGTTTCTCAGTAACGAGCTAGTGGGAATGAGTTTGTATGTAGACAGATTTGCTGGACAGTTGAAAAACATGAAATCAAAATTGGAATATTTTGAAGAGTTAGGGGTGAATTTCCTCCATCTCATGCCCTTGTTTGAAAGTCCCGTAGGTGAAAGTGATGGGGGTTATGCAGTATCAAATTTCCGAAAAGTAGATGAGAGGTATGGAACGCTAGAGGAACTGATTGCATTGAGAAAATCCATGCAAAAGAAAGGGATGTATTTAATGCTGGACATCGTATTAAACCATACTTCCCATCGACATGAGTGGGCCGAAAAGGCCAAAAAAGGAGATCCCGAATTCCAGAATTATTTCTACATGTATGACGACCTTTGGATCCCTAACCAGTACGATTCTTCCATGCCAGAAATATTTCCCGAAAGCTCTCCAGGTAATTTCACCTTCATACCGGAATGCAATAAATGGGTAATGACCGTTTTCCATAATTATCAATGGGATTTGAATTATATGAATCCCAATGTATTTCGTGCCATGTTGGAAAACATTCTGTTTTATGCCAATCTAGGTGTGGATGTGCTTCGAATCGATGCTCCTGCTTTTATTTGGAAGCAAACCGGAACCAGCTCCCAAAATTTACCTCAGGCTCATACGCTGCTCAGGCTGATCAAACAATGTGTTTCAGTCGCTACACCTGGGATGGCCCTTTTGGGGGAAGCGATCGTGGCACCAAAAGAAATCATCAACTATTTCGGGACGGGAGATTTTTTGGCCAAAGAATGCGATTTCGCATACAATGCCACTCAAATGGCGCTTCAATGGGACATGTTAGCATCAGGCGAAACCAAGGTCATGCTTGCTGCCCAACACGAAATCCTCAAAAAGCCAGAAGGTACCAGTTGGATTACATACACCCGCTGTCATGATGATATAGGATTAGGTTATGATGATTATATGATCGAACAGGCTGGTAAAAACCCATATGAACACCGACTGTTTTTGAAAAATTATTTCACAGGAATCCATCCACATAGTCCTTCAATAGGAGCATTGTTTTCTTCTAACCCCAAAACTGGAGATGCCAGAATCAGTGGTTCTTTAGCCTCCCTTTGTGGACTTGAAAAAGCCATAAATGAACAAAATAAATACAGCATCCAACGATCCATCCAAAAGATATTGATGATGCAGGCCCATTCATTTTTTATTGGAGGGCTTCCCATGCTTTTTTATGGAGACGAGGTAGGGTATACCAATGACTACAGCTATTTGGATGATCCTGGAAAAAGTTATGATAACCGATGGATGCACCGCCCTATTATAGATTGGGGAAAAAATGAAAAACGAAAAGACAAAGGAAGTGTTGAATATGAGATTTTTGAAGGGACACGGAAATTGATCTCACTCAGGAAAAAACTGAGTGTGATAGCTGACCATAAAAACTTAAGTTGGATTCCACCACATAACATCCATGTTGCAGGTTTTTTGCGCCAGTTTGGAGATAAAAAATTGTATGGGATTTTTAATTTCAGTGCTGAAACCTCCTTTTTAACTTGGTACGCCTTTAAAGAAACTAGACCAGTACCTGAAAAATTAATGGATCATTGGAGTGGACAGGAATTTGAAATTAGAATGGACCATGAATATCTGATTATGGAGCCTTATTCCTTTTACCTATTTGAGCCAATCAGTTAGTCGTTGGTTCTAAATCGGAGGATTTTTTAATTAAAACTCTATCCAATCAATTAAAAAAAGAAAAAGTAGCCCTGCTAGGAATCGAACCTAGATCTAGCGTTTAGGAAACGCTTGTTCTATCCGTTGAACTACAGGGCCATTTTATTTTAAAGACTTCAAATATTCTTTTCCAATACCAGATTTCAAATACTTTTCTCTATTTCTTGCTTCTATTCGAGTTGAAACTTTCTCAGAATACCATAATAACCAAGGTGTCCAAGCTTTTGTGGAGCTAGTCTTACCAGAATTATGCTCTTTTATCCTTCTTTCCAAGTCTTCTGTAAATCCAACATATATCCTACCGTCTTTCAAACTTTTTAAGGCATATACAAAAAAATGAGCCATATCTTATTAATTAGTGAACAGCCCCGCTAAGAATCCCTGCCTGCCGGCAGGCAGGTACAGGGCCATTTTATTTTAAAGACTTCAAATATTCTTTTCCAATACCAGATTTCAAATACTTTTCTCTATTTCTTGCTTCTATTCGAGTTGAAACTTTCTCAGAATACCATAATAACCAAGGTGTCCGAGCTTTTGTGGAGCTAGTCTTACCAGAATTATGCTCTTTAATCCTTCTTTCCAAGTCTTCTGTAAACCCAACATATATCCTACCGTCTTTCAAACTTTTTAAGGCATATACAAAAAAATGAGCCATATCTTATTAATTAGTGAACAGCCCCGCTAAGAATCCCTGCCTGCCGGCAGGCAGGTACAGGGCCAGAAAAGGTTACTTATTCGAAAAAAAGGATTTTGTCCCAAATTGGAAACCCTTTTTTATCTGGAATGGTTGATTAAGCCTATTTCCAGTCTTTTTCAAGCAAAATAGTGGAATTACTCCCAATTCGACTTGCAAGATAAAAGAAACGTCCACTTTCCGGCAAATATTCTTTAGCCAACTTATGGCTTTACAAGGATTTACACTATCTTTGCACTCCAAAATTAGGATGGACGGGTTCCATCCACTCACTAAATACAACAAATTTATGTCAGTAAAAATCAGATTAGCACGAAGAGGTAGAAAGAAAATGGCTATCTACGACGTGGTTGTAGCTGATGCAAGAGCTCCACGTGATGGACGCTTCATCGAAAAAATCGGGTCTTATAACCCAAACACAGATCCTGCTTCTATTAACATCAACAATGAGCGCGCTCTAAAATGGTTGTTGAATGGAGCTCAGCCTACCGATACTGTAAAGGCAATGCTTTCTTACAGAGGTATCATGCTGAAAAAACACCTTCAAATTGGTGTATTGAAAGGTGCAATCACTCAAGAACAAGCAGACGCGAAATTTGAAGCTTGGTTAAGCGAAAAAGACGCGAAAATCGCTGGTAAGACTGAAGGTATCAATAAAGCAAAAGCTGACGCACGTCAGAAGGCTTTGGATGCTGAAGCCGCTAAAAACCAAGCTAGATTGGACGCTATCAAAGCAAGAGAAGAAGAACAAAAAGCTCTTCTAGCTGCTGAGGCTGCAAACAATCCTGCTGCTGAAGAAGCAAGCGAAGAAGAAGCAACTGATGCTCCTGAGGCTTCCGCAGAAGGCGACGAAGCAAAAGCTTAATAAAAAAATCTCCCCATGAACAAGGAGCAATGCTTTCAATTAGGCTATGTAGCCAAAGTTCATGGACTTCGTGGAGAAGTGGTCGTGATGTTGGATACAGATAATCCAGAGGATTATGAAAATCTAGAACATCTCTTCCTTGAGCAAAAATCCCGGCTAGTGCCGTTTTTCCTGGAGCACTTTGTACTCCAACCCGGAAATAAAGCATTGGCAAAATTTGAGGATTATGATTCGCTCGATCAAGTAGAAGGATTAGTAGGTTCGGAAGTTTATCTTCCACTCACTGAACTTCCCGAACTGGAAGATGACCAATATTATTTTCACGAGTTGATCGGATTTGAGGTCTTTGATGAGACCAAAGGTTTGATAGGAACTGTCCAGGTTGTTTATGACCTGGAAACACAGGATCTCCTCGGGGTGACGCACCAGGGTAAGGAAGTTTTGATCCCCATTCAAGATGGAATTATCCAACAGGTGGATAAGGCAGCAAAAAAAGTTTTCTGTCAATTACCCGAAGGTTTACTTGAAATTTATCTGGAAGACTGACCCATGCACATTGATATAGTCACCGTGGTTCCGGGATTGTTGGATAGTCCCTTTTCCCATTCCATTCTGAAAAGAGCGGAAGACAAAGGACTAGCAAGCATCCGTGTGATCAATTTGAGAGATTATGCAATGGGCAAGCAAAAGCAAGTCGATGATTATGCTTTTGGAGGGGGAGCAGGGATGGTCATGATGATCGAGCCAATAGCCCGATGCATCGAAGCACTTCAACAAGAGCGTACCTATGATGAAATCATCTACATGACGCCTGATGGAGCTACTTTTGATCAACCCATGGCCAATGCACTTTCACTCAAAAAAAACCTTTTGATCCTTTGTGGTCATTATAAGGGAATAGATGAGCGGGTGAGAGAAAAATTCATTACCAAAGAAATCAGCATTGGAGACTTCGTATTGTCCGGAGGAGAATTGGCCGCAGCGGTAGTTGCTGATGCAGTCATTCGATTGATTCCGGGAGTATTGAATGACGAAACTTCTGCTTTGACAGATTCTTTCCAAGACGGCTTACTGGCGCCACCAGTATATACAAGGCCTGCAGATTATGAAGGAATGAAAGTCCCTGATGTCCTGCTGTCAGGCCATGAAGCCAAGATAAATGAATGGAGATTTGAAGCGTCGGTTCGTAGGACCCAAGAAAGAAGACCTGATCTGCTCAGCGGACAGGAATAAGGGAACTTCGATACAGCATCGAACGAAAAGTAATTAAATAAGCCACAGAGATGGCAAAAAGCGAAAGCATAAAAAGATAAAGCTATGAGCGAACTAATTAAAATAGTAGAGGCGGAATACAGCGAGGTTAGAGCTAAGTTCCCTACTTTCAAAGCTGGTGATACCATCAACGTACACGTACGTATCAAAGAAGGTAACAAAGAGCGTGTTCAGCAGTTCCAAGGAACTGTGATCCAGCGTAAAAACCCAAATACCAATGGCGAAACTTTCACAGTAAGAAAGATCTCTAACGGTATTGGTGTTGAGCGTATTTTCCCTATCATCTCTCCAGCAATCGAGCAAATCGATCTATTGAGACAAGGTAGAGTGAGAAGAGCTCGTCTATTCTACTTGAGAGGACGTCAGGGTAAAGCTGCACGTATCAAGGAGAAAATCAGAGTGAAACACTAAGAGCAATTGCTCTTTCAATAAAAAAGGAACCTAGTACTAGGTTCCTTTTTTATTGCTCAAACCTCTGAGATTTTCTAAACCTCGAAGGATTTTATTTTAGCCTCAAACTATTTAAGTTAAAACTACTTCTCCTATTTGCAGGCACCATTTTTTAAAGAAAACTTCCATTGTCTTCGCTTTTTAAACCTGAAAAAATGACGTTGACCCAATCTTGAATAGTCTAAAATAAACGCCTTTCCTTGACATTTAATCAAATTTAAGGTTTCAAATATTTTATAGTAATAGAGCCCATCCTGTTATGGATAAAATGACCGCAAGAAAAATCTCTTTCGAATAACTTTGGTAATAAATACCAAGAACAGTTCGTTTTAAATACAATCAAGTACTTTTTGCATCAAAACTGAATTTAACTCGTTTTAAGAATTAAACCATTGACAATCTGACCGATACTATCTAGTTTCACTAAAACTTTTTACCACATGAATACTTTAAACACCCTAGATCCAGCAAAAGGATTGGCACATGTGGCCATCCGTGTCTTTCAGGTCTTATCGGTCTTAATCCTTTGCCTATCGGTGTATTTGATTTATTTATCCTATCTGGATTTATTGCCTGAATGGGAAGTGTCCAACCATTACTCAGGACATGATGATAATTGGTCCAGCAATTCAAACACTTGGCAAATGCTCGTCTTAGCTGTCCCTGGCATCATTGCCATTGCCTTTTTCTTTCTTTTGGGATACTTGGGAAAGGTTATCCAAAAAGAATAGAACTGATTTTTTTGCACAGACAAAATATCTCATGCTTTTCCCAACACTTCCATTCCAAACAAGATTATCCGCAGCCCCTTTACGTAAAGGCATACATTTCCTTATCTTTGCAGCCTGAATGAATGAAAAATCCCTGAAACCCAGTTTCAGAAAGCATAATTAGCAAAGCATGAGTAAAGAAGTTCGCGTAAGATTTGCCCCATCCCCTACCGGCCCCTTACATATTGGTGGTGTACGTACTGCCCTTTACAATTACCTTTTTGCCCGAAAAATGGGAGGAAAGTTTTTGTTGAGAATTGAGGATACAGACCAAATGAGATTTGTTCCCGGCGCTGAAAAATACATTCAGGAATCATTGGCTTGGTTAGGAATATCTGCTGACGAAAGCCCATGGAAACCTGGAGACTGCGGACCTTATAGACAATCAGAAAGAAAAGCTGATTACATGCAATATGCGTTGGATCTAGTGGAAGCTGGTCATGCTTATTATGCTTTTGATACGTCTGAGGAGTTGGAAGCTATGCGTGAGCGTCTAACCGCTGCTCGGGTAGTTCAACCCCAATACAACAGCATTACCAGAACCCAAATGAAAAACTCTTTGACACTTCCTGCAGAAGAAGTAAAAGAGCGTTTGGCCTCTGGAGAACCCTATGTCATCCGTGTCAAAATCCCAAGAAAAGAAGAGGTAAGATTAAACGACATGATCCGTGGTTGGGTGATGGTCCATTCCAGCACCTTGGACGACAAAGTCTTGATGAAGTCTGACGGAATGCCTACCTACCATTTAGCAAATATCGTGGATGATCATCTAATGGGGATTACCCATGTCATCAGAGGAGAAGAATGGTTGCCTTCGGCTCCATTACACGTGTTGTTGTATAAGTTCTTTGGCTGGGAAGATACCATGCCTCGATTCGCTCACTTACCGCTTTTATTAAAGCCTAATGGAAACGGAAAACTTTCCAAGCGAGATGGAGATAAGCTTGGTTTCCCTGTTTTTCCTCTCAATTGGGAGAATCAAGAAACAGGAGAGACTGCTGCCGGATTTAGAGAGCAAGGATACTTACCTGATGCATTTGTAAATTTCTTAGCATTCCTAGGGTGGAACCCAGGTGATGATCGAGAGTTATTTTCTTTAGAAGAATTAGTAGATGCATTTTCTGTTGAAAGAATTGGCAAATCAGGAACCAAGTTTGATATAGAAAAAGCCAAATGGTACAATGAACAATACCTGAGAAGCAAAACCGATCAGGAACTTGCCAATTACATCATTGAAGATGCCTCCAAAGAAGGAATTGAATTAAAACAAGAAGTGGCAGAACAAGCAGCCGGATTAACCAAAGGCAGAGTTACCTTCCCTCAAGACCTTTGGAATGAAAGCAAGTTTTTATTTGTGCCGTTAACTTCATTCGATGAGGGAGTAGCTGCTAAGAAATGGAATGGAGATGCTGTAAAAGTATTGACCCACTATTCAGAAGCAATTACCAATTATGAAGGAACTTTTGACGCAGAAACGGCCAAAACCATGTTGGGCGCCTCCGCAGAAATAGAAGGCATTAAGCTAGGGAAAGTAATGCAAGCAGTACGACTTGCAGTAACTGGATCGGGAGCTGGACCGGATTTGATGGAAGTTTTTGCTATTTTAGGTGCTCAAGAAGTGTCCAACCGCATTCAATTTGCGTTAAATACACTTCCAGTAATTGCCTAAACTATAAGATGATGGCCAAAAAAAGAAGAAAGATACCGATCCAAAAGTGCATGAAGATTTGAAAGGATTCAAAATGGATATCAATTCATTTGGAGAAATTTCATCCAGTTTTTCCATTGATAAAATCAATGAATTCCTAAATAAGAATGTAGAAGATAAGAAGCTGAAAGACAGAGATGATCTGGATACCAGTGAGGATGAAAAAGAATGAAATTTCGGTAATAAATTTTAACATAACTAAAAGCTCCTATTTGGAGCTTTTTTGTTTTATTTAGAAAACAAAATTGTCAAAATGCTTCGAAATCAACTTTTTTTGTCTTTTAGACCAATTATATTTTCTATCCTTTTTTTACTTGCTCCCCTTTGTCTTTTCGGACAAAATCTCAACTTCTCAGGTAGGGTTACCGATAAATCGACCGGACAAGCCTTGAAAGACATTCATATTTTTGTCCCCAATTCTACCTTCCAAACTTTTTCAGATTCCCTAGGCCGATTTACTATTCCAAATATGCCTGCTGGAAGATGGGAAATTGCATTGATAGGTGAGGATTATGAGGAAATTCAACAAGTCATAGAGCTAAAGAAAACACAGGTCTCCAACTTTGGCTTTTCGCTTTTACCTACCAAAACAAAAGCTCCTCCAGTCTTAAAATTAACAGAGAAAAAGAGAGAGAAATTAGTAGAAGATTTTACCTCTAATTTTTTATCAACCAGCAAGTATCAGAATCAGATACGCCTTCTAAACCCGGAAGGATTGGTATTTTTGAAGAGGATAATTCAAAAGAGCTGATGGTCGACACCAATGGATATCTGATCTTCATCAATGATCAAACGGGCTTCCTTTTCACCATATATTTTAACCAACCTCAATCTCTTGAAAACCCCATTTCTACAGATCATCTCCAACTTGCCTTTTTAGATTTAATCAATGAAGTACCTGAATTAATTGAAGCAAGAAATTTAGAGCGGGAAAAGATTTTCTTGAATTCCCCTGCTTTCACCTTGAGGCAAATGCTGACTGGGGAAATCAGTACTTCTAACGAACCTGAAGGAATTCAGGTAGCCTTTGGTAAATATCCGGGAGAATATCTTTTAACCTTTCCTAAGCCTTTTATTATCCAAGGAAAAGGATCGATTAGTTATTCTGATGACCAGCTTGCCCTAAGGTCTGAAGGAGCCGTGGTTTTTGAAGATCAGCTGATGCTAGAGGGAGGCTTTTCAGAGATCCATCCCTTAGATCAATTGCCAAGAAATTTCAATGGCGAAAAAACCCTTCAATTGGCCAACATTGAAAAGAATGCCCAAGTCATGCAAGAAAAAGTGTTTTTGCAGACGGATCGAAGTTATTACCTAAAAGGGGAGACATTATTTTTCAAAGCCAATATGATTTATGCCAACCCATTATTGGGACCAGAATTGAGCAAAGTACTCCACATAGAAATTTTAGATACAACAGGCTACCAGGAAATCCATGAAATCTTCAAGATTAACCAGGGTAAAGCATTCGGTTCAATAGAATTGCCTATAGGGCTGAATCAGCAAAATTATTTGATAAGGGCCTATACCTCATGGAGCCTTAATTATGGTAATCATCAAGGAACAATACTTCCTATTCAAATTCTAGATCCCAGCTTAAGACCATTGAACTCAACTCCCGAAACATTGGCAAAAAAAGTAAGTATCTTTTCAGACAAGCAAGTATATCAGGCAGGAGAACTAGTCAACTTAAATGTCATGGTTCGAGATGATCAGGGAAGACCCATTGCTTCTGATCTAGCGATCAGGGTATTGGATTTAAGTCAAAGTAATCCTGTAAACTCTTCAAAAACCATTGAGGGAAGTTTTGAGCTCTCTCCTGTTCCAATTGACACGGACTTCACCAAATACCAATATCCTATAGAAAGTAGATTTACTGTAAAAGGAGAAATCCAGGACACTGATAAGAACCCCATAGAAGGGAACGTAACTGCCTTAATCAATGGATTGGGAAACATAGAAAAGTATAAAGTTGGGAAGGATGGAGAATTTGAAATCCCTCAGCTCTCCTTTGAAGGTGACTTTGAAATTGCAGTACAAGGTACTTCGAAAGAAGGTCTTCCAATAAGGGAAATATCATTGGAAGTAGAAGATTATCACCTAGAGGGCCCTCTCACTAATTTTAATTTCCCAAAACTGACATCCAATAATGTCCCTCCTCTGACGGCACAGGAAATACAGGCTAACATGGAGCAGGGCGAGATTTTGTTGGATGAATTTGTGATTGATGAGGAGAAATCAGACCCAACAGGCCCCATGATTTATGGACAGCCTGATAGTTCTGTTGACCCAAGCAAATTACAGTTGAATGGCAGCACATCTCAATTCATTTATTTATTAGCAGGCCAGGTGGCTGGAATGAGCGTTACTGGAAATCCTCCATCCATCAGATTCAGAAACGGAGGAGAGCCTTTGGTGATGATTGATGGAGTACCTGTGAATCCTCCATCAGGATCCATGATCGGTGGGGGAGTCCTGCAGCACGTACAGCAACGGAAATTATTTCCGGAATCAATGTATTTGCTATTGAGCGAGTGGAAGTTATCAAAAGAACTGTCCCTATGTTAGGTGAAGCAGGAAGAAATGGCATTATTTCTATTTTCATGAAAACTGGAGAAGAACTTCAAAAGGCGAATGACGCCATCAGAAATAATTTTACTCCTTTCAAACTTCAAGGATTTCAAAAACAAAAATCTTTTCAAGAAGTGGTGGAGGAACAACAGCTCAATCCTTTGTTGAGGGGGTTGAAACCTACCTTGTATTGGAACCCAGAAGTAATCACCAATACAGAAGAACTATCCCAAGCAATTCAATTTAAAAGTTCAGAATCAGCTGCGCCAATGTGGGTGGAAATCAAAGGAATTACAGCAGATGGACAACCGGTGGAAGGTAAATTCGTCATTAATCAACAATAGCTTACTTTTAATGTTTAAACCCCAACTATAAACAAAGAACATGAAGTTCATTTTAACAACCCTTTTCATATTCCTTGGAATTCACTTTTTGGTTCTTGCCCAATCAGGCACAGTCACTGGAGTCGTCACTGATGCGGAAACAGGTGAAACCTTGCCATTTTGTAATGTATTTATCAATAATACGACCATCGCTACAGTCACTGACATGGATGGAAAATACGTACTTTCCAATCTGGAACCAGGTCCTTTGGAAATTGGGTTCTCATTTATCGGCTATGTAGCTGAAACAAAAAAATCACACTTAATCCAGGGGGTACCTCCACAGTCAACTTAACCATGCAACCCTTTGCTCAGGAATTGAGCGATGTGGAAATCAAAGCCTCTAGAGACAAAAGTTGGGAAAGAGACCTTAGAAAATTTGAAAATCTATTTTTAGGGAATGACGAGATTGCCAGTAAGTCAACTATTGAAAACCCTTGGGTGATCGATTTCCCAGAAAGCGAGGAGAAAAACACGTTCCAAGCTACTGCTGGGATTCCTTTAGAAATCACCAATAATTATTTAGGCTATAAAATCAGCTTTGATTTAAAAGAATTTTTTGACTCCCCTACCAACTATAGAATTGCTGGAGCTGCCAGATTCGAAGAAATGGTTCCAGAAACAGAGGATCAACGTAGTACTTGGGAAAACAACCGAGCGGAGGTCTATAGAAAGTCTCCTATGAATATGTTTCGAGCGATGATCACTGGTGATCAAGAAAAAGAAGGTTTCTTCCTTTACGGAGATAAACCAGGTGGATCTCCATCCATGAATATGCGCTCAGATATTTTCGCAAACGAATTGGGTAAGTCAGTAGTGCCTTACAAACCAGAAAATTTGGTCACACCTGCTCCAAATAAAGAGGGTGAGTATTTGATCAATTTGAAAGGAAGAATAGAGATTCATTACCAAAAAGGATATTCTCAAGTCAACACCTATAAAGACGCTCCTTATCCTGTTTCTTGGTTAGAAGTCTATAAAAACACGGTCCGTGTCAAGGAGAACGGAATGGTCTTAAACCCTCAGGATTTGGTATTCTCAGGAGATATGGATCGGAAAAGAATTTCTACTCTACTCCCTTTGGATTATGATGCAGAGAAAGCCATCCAGCTTCAAGACTTAGAAAAAACAGCTGCAAATTATCAGGAGAAAGTATTTGTCCATAAAGACAAACCCTACTACTACGCAGGAGATGAACTTTATTTAAAGGCCTATTTTAAATATGGGAATCCGTACTTACGGGATGAACTTAGCAAGGTATTGTATGTAGAAGTGATTAATCAAAATAGAGACTTGATTATTGAAAAGAAACTTCCAATAAGAGATGGGATCGCTGTTGGAAATTTTTCACTTCCAGACACGCTTTCTCAGGAAAATTATTTCTTAAGAGCCTATACCAATTGGCAAAAAAATTATGGCCCTAACCACTATTTTGTGGAACCTGTCAGCATACTAACTCCTTACCAAAGAGTGGTAGAATTTGAATTCAGAGAATTTCGAGAGCCTACTGGAATCGCGGTAACGGCTGATAAGGAAGATTATGGAAAAAAAGAAAAAGTCACTTTGACAATCAAAACGCTTTCTGAAAAACAGATGCCTCTTTCTTCCAATATTTCTGTGGCTGTAGTAGATCAAACACAGGTTTTACCTATTGAGGAAACAAGTAATATCAGTAATGACTTCCAACTTGAATCCATTCCATCCAGTATGGGATTGGACCGTTTTACTTATCCGGTAGAAAAATCTCTTTCCTTGGAGGGCTTTGTAACCGATGATAAAGGCAAACCCACTTCTGCCTTGATTACGGCCTTTGTCAACGATTTTGAGGGAATGGTGGACCTAGAATCCAATAGAGATGGAGAATTTACGATGGAAGAAATGGAGTTTTACGGCCCCTTAAAACTTGCATTTAAAGCCACGGACAAAAAAGGAAATACAGCAGGAACCGTAAAATTAATTGATGATTTAAAGGCACCAGTAGCACTTCCAGCGAATGCATATTTCCCAAAAAAGGAAACCGTATCCACTTCTATCAGACCTGAACCACCGTTATTAGAAGAACAAGAAGAGGCTCCAGAGGAAGAAGAAACAAAAGAAAAAACTGAGAAAAAAGCCCTCTATGGCACTCCAAACTATATTGTACCCGGAGAAAAATTAATGGCCACTGGCAATACCGTTGACTTAGTCAATAGTTTGGCAGGAAATGTTCCAAGTATGCGAGTAACCTTAGCGGGAGCCTCTGGCCAGCAACAAATCAGGTTGAGAGGTGGCGCTGTTTCTGCAAATGGAAATCTAGAGCCATTAGTGATGGTGAATGGAACAATACTGGCCCAAACTGGGGCAACCACGGCCGCAGACAATTTAAGGAGTATTAATGTTCAGGATATTGACCGAGTGGAAGTGGTAACCAGAACGGTATCTATGCTGGGTGACCAAGGTAGAAATGGTGTAATTGCTGTTTATCTGAAGGAATATGATCCAAATGCAGAAAATCCATTGATGTCTGGAGAAGGCCTGAATACTTATACTGTTGAAGGTTATACCACTTATAAGCCTATTTATGTAATGGATTATTCCCAGGAAAACGATCCCGACCTGATTGACAAAAGACAAACTTTATACTGGAATCCTTATTTAGTTACGGATGATAATGGAACTGTAACAATTTCCTTTTACACCAATGAAAATGGAGGTCCAATGAGTGTATATGTAAAAGGTCTGGGAGTAAATGGACAGGGATTATCCGGTTCTTTTACGATCAATTCCAAATAATTACGAGTGCTAGTTGGATTTCTTTAATTTTGAGCATGAACCGAATTATTTTGGCATTGGTCCTTGTGATCAGTTCCTTTTCTCTACAAGCACAGACAAGTATTGGAATCAAAGGAGGATATACCACCTCCTCCTTTTCTTACATCCCTGCCTTGAATATCAGAAGCATTTCCGTTGACGGACTCTCTGCTCCTACTTTTGCATTTGTATTCGAACATTTCAATGCAAAAAATGCAGGAATAGAATTGAATATTCAATATCTGTCTACTGGTTACAACCAGAGCATTACAGATACAGAAGGGGCTATTTTGACCAATGAAACTCAGCTTGATTACCTGAAAATACCCATGATGGCGAGCTTCTTTGTGGGGAGATCCGGAAGATTTCAAATCAAATTCGGGCCACATCTTGGTTACTTATTGAGTGCAAATGATATCCAGAGGGATATTGTAGATAGCACCCCTCCTGAAATCCCTACTTATGGAGGAGCCGAGGACAATCCGAAAAAATTAATGTACGGTCTTAGCGCCGGAGCAGGTATTTCTAAACTTTTTGGTAAAAGTACCATAGCAGGTGAGGTTCGATTTGGTTATGATTTTACCAATCCAGAATCCCAAGAAAGGATCTTTGATTTAAATTTCACCACTTTGGAATTCACTCTTGCTTACCTTTTTCAAATCAAGGATGCTAAGGTGAAAGTGACACCAAAATAATTCAGCAGATAAGAATTGGCTGAAACTTTTTATTTTTTTAAACCCATTGTCATATATCCCGAATAATATCCGACTAACCTATGTAAATGAATCGCCAGCAACTTGACCATATTCTCCAAACCTACCACAGGGATGCTTACATCTGGGCAAGGCAGTGCTGTTCATTTGATGACGAATTAGCCAAGGATGTTCTTCAACAGGTTTATTTGAAAATCTTAGAAGGAAAAGCAAAGCTGAAAAATATTGATAAGGCAAAGACATGGCTTTTCTCCATTATTCGATATACCTCCATAGACCAATTAAGAGCCTCCGGCAAATTAGTGACTTTGGAAGAGTCCTATGAAGTACCAGATGTACAGGAGGAAATCGATCATACGGATTACCAAGGGTTAATCAAGAAATTACCCAAAATGCAACAGGAGGTACTACTGATGGTATTTTATCATCAGATGACGATAGAACAAAGTGCCGAAGTTTTACAAATCGGACTAGGAACCGCAAGAACACATTACGATCGCGGGAAAAAGAAACTCAAGGAAATCATTACAAAAACCCAAACACAGGAGCACTATGGAAGATAACGCAGAACTGAAAAGGTTTTTGAAAATATGAAGGAGCAGGATCAACAATTGGAAATCCCTCCTTACCCAAGCTATAAAACAAGAAAAATTAATTTCTGGATACCGGCGGGGATTGCAGCCTCCTTGGCATTGTTAGGCTTGATTATGAACGAGCCTCAACCAATTCCTGAAGCACCAAAAGAAGTTTTAATTATCACACTTCAGGAAGATGAAAACAATGAACAAGAATTTGTCATTGAAGAAACTACCTATTTGGATGTTTGGGAATCTCCCACTGCCTCTTTACTTTCTGACTACTAAACCAATTTATATTATGAAATACCTACTCATCCTCTTTTTATCCTAAGCGCAGGAATGGCCCAGGGGCAGGTAGCCACCTCAGTTTATTCCAATCAGGATATTTTCCAAAGGAACTTGTATTCTGCAGACCGAATCATGGGAATGCGAGAAGAATTGAAGCTAACAGATGCTCAGGTCGCCAATATCAAAAAAGCATACAGCAAAAATGCAGGAGAATTCAGCACCCTTAAATGGGACTTAGATGCAGCCACTTTAAAATTGAAAAACTTACTGGATCAACCGAAAATCGATCAAGTGGAAGTCCAAAAGCAGATGGATGCTGTGCTGAAATTGGAAAACCAGTTGAAGAAATTGCAATTGGACAACCTGGTCTCCATTAAAAATGAGTTGACTGAGGAGCAGCAAGAAAGCCTTCAATCTTCCCCTGAATTATTCTTTGGGAGAGTTTCTGGTGTCCAGTCGATGACGGGAGGACAAGCCATTCAATTCGGCCAAAATGGTCTTTCCCAGACAAAAGTGATTGGATATCCCGCAGCCACTAGTATTAAGGGTGGAGGCGCAGTAAGCCCAAGTGTATCAGTTCATGTGGCAGGAAGTGCCAAAGATGGAAATGAACCAATGTATTTTCTGGATACAAAAAACGGCATGAAGCCCATCAAAGAAATTAAGGATATCGAACCGAATAACATTGAAAGTATCTCTGTGTTAAAAGGCGATGCAGCTATTGAAAAGTTTGGAGAAAAAGCTAAAAATGGTGCTATCGTTATCAAACTTAAAAACGAGCCTAAATAATATTTGGTTGATTTATAATTTAAAAAAGGAACCCAAAATGGGTTCCTTTTTTTATGGGAGAGATTTGATTAATCCAAAAACTTCCAACTGGCTTTATGATCCCTCTTCAAAGGATTCCCAGTCACTTTCGCCCTCAAAATTTCAATTGGCATGGCGTTCTGACTTAAAATCAAATCATGAAATTCCTTTTCACCCATTTTACCGAATTGACCACTTCGTCTCTCATAGAGTAAATTTCCAACGCCCCAATCATGTAGGCAATTTGATAAAGCGGACCATATCTTCCTTCAAAAGATCTTCTGACTTCCGCTTCGGCATTAGCTCTTTCGTGTCCTACTTTATCTACCAACAAGTCAATACATTCTTGTGGAGTCATTTCTTCCAGATGATAGCTCAAGGAGAAGATAATTCTGGCACATCTATGCATTCTCCAAAATAGCATCCCAATTTTATCTTTCGCATCTCTTGGAAAACCTCTGTCCCAAAGAACAAACTCCCAGTACAAAGCCCATCCTTCTGTCCAAAATGGAGTTCTGAACATCCGTCTATGTGTCATGTTTCTTTGGTTCATAAACTGCTGAAGATGGTGTCCAGGAATCAATTCATGTTGTACTGTGGCTCTGGAAAAATGAGGATTATTCCCTCTCATGCTCATCATTTTATCTTCATGGCTCATCTCTGAGGTAGGATAAGAAATCTGAATGGTCTCACCTCCCAGGAAGAATGGACTTACTCGCTGTCTCTCCGCAGAAATCATGGTGGTTCTCCAAGTTTCTTTTGCCATTGGAGGTACAGTTACCAAATCATTTTTTTCTACATATTCGGTAGCTTCTTCTGCTAGTCGAATCACCTCTGCAGGCCATTCTCCTGCTGGCAAATACGTCTCTTTGACCATCTCCAGGGCAGCTTTCCAATCATTTCCAAATCCCAATTCATTGGATGCTTTCAGCATTTCTGCCTCACACCATTCAAATTGCTTTTCTGCTTCTTCGATTAATTCTTCCGGGCTATAAGCAATCATTTCGAAAGCCAACTGATTCAACAATGCCTCGCGCCCAATAGGTTTCCCGATAATCCCACTCCCATCATCCTTCACAGAATTGGTAAAATGCCCACGTAATGCTTTGGCATAAGCCTTCATGCTTTCATCCAGTTTTTTCCAAGGTTCAGGCATCCACCAAGTAAACATTGGATCATAATCATAATAGTAGGAATAAGCTTCTCCAACTACTCTATTCAATCGTTCAACCGCTTCTGCAGCCAAATCTGCTTTTTGCCAACTGGTATATTTTGGCATACTAGGAAGTGCTGCTAATTGATCATCTACTTTTTTGGCTACCTCATTCCACGTAGCTGCCAAGGCTTGGGAATCCGGAGTTTTCGCTCTTCTCCTTCCTACCGCAAACTCTTCAAGCGGCGCTCCAAATGCCACCACGGAAGAAATTTCTTCAAAGGCTCTTCGCTCCAGATCTAATTCAGCCAATTCCTTTTCCAAAAAATTTCTGAACAAGACGTAATCAATCTTGCCGTCTTCAGATAGGCTATTGTAATTCAACTTATTTAAGTCATTTAGGTAGTTGGTGTTGAATTCTTCAATTCGATCAAAGTATTCAATAGACAAGTTATTTGTGTATAACCTCCTCAAAGCACCCCAGTCAGCCTGGTAAGTTTCAATGGTCTGAACTAGTTCTGTGGCAGATATACTATTCAAAACCATACTCAATAATACGAGTAGTAGTGTTTTCTTCATTTGGTTGATGGTTAGGTTAATTCCTTAAATTAATTCATTTGATCCGAAACTCGGGGAATATTTGATAAGCGTCATTTTTTCAGTTTTTAGGAAAAAATTTTTCATGTATGATTAAGCCAAAACTGTAGAACTCTAGATGACATGAATTAAAATGAAGCAGACCAACAAGTATACTACCTCCTGATTATGAATGGATTGGCGCTTTAAAAGCGAAATAGATACCCACCCAAATCGCTGAAAGTATTAGAACTACGTGTGGAGTCAGAATCCTTCTTTTTAAGATAGGTTTCCCATCCATCCGAATCAGACAATCCAATTTTTACTTCCACTAATTTTTCTTCAGAAAAAGAGTTCATCCCACGCATTTCGTCTACCAAACCCACATAACTATTATCCGATAGACGATATATTTTTGCCCAACCTTGATCCGCAGACAATTCCAAACCGAGATTCTGAGTCATGAAATTTTCCATTGGAAGCATGTCTTTATAGTAGAGCCAGGTGATGCTTGCATAAAAATTATATTCAGCCCCTAAAGAAGTTGCCAAGGGTTTCCTACCTTTCAATTCTGGAATGAATTTTTCATTTTCAGGATGCATTCTGAACATTTCAAATTCCAATAAATAGCCTTCCGGATCCACCGCCACAAACCCATCATGTGCACCATCTGGCTTAACTTTCAAGGTGTATTTGATCGTTACTTTTTCCTTTTGTAAGTGACTATACCATGCTTCCAAATTATCAGTCAATAAAGCTAGGGCAACGGATTTTGCTTCATTTCCTGAATACCCACTTCCCTCAACACTTTTGATAACAAGTCTGGAGTCCCCAGCAATCTGAAAAGTAACGGATTTCTCTTCCTCAGAAAGTATTTTCAACCCCAGCGTCTCGCTGTAAAATTTCTTTGCTTCAGGTAAATCCTTATAAAACCAAATTAATTCTTGACCAGTAATCCCAAAGTCTCCTAGTTCTTTAAAATCTGAATTCTGAGCCAGCAAATTGTTAATATTCGATTCAGGATACCCAAGCATTCTTCCGAAAGACCTTGAAACATCTTCCTTTTTTGACCTGAGTATTCCTTTGAAGCTTCTAATTCATTTGCTCTTTTTTCAGCATTTGATAAGCTTCTAAGGATTCTCCTTTATACAGAATTAATACCTCTTTTCCCTGGACCACTGAGGAATCAAACAGACTAGTCCCAATCAGATTAGGCTCTCGAAAAACTGAAATTTCATATTTCTCAGCAATTTTAGTTGCTTCCGGCATAAATAAATCCATTTCAGAAGGACTTAAAGGTTGACTCAAAGCAATAGGTTTCACACCAGCTTGGACCATTTCAGCAAACACTTCAAAAGCCCCTGATTCCTTTTTAAATTCTACCTTTTGGCAAGAGTATAGAATCATAATTAGAGAGATCAAAATCAAGGGAGGAAGATGATTTTTCCTAAAGTTCATAAGGGTAGATTCTTTGATTTAATAATCGAGTTTAGGAATAAGTTTCCAAAAAGGAGCAACCACACAGGGAAATCCTGCATCTATTATCAAAGAACTGCGATACTCCTGAACACCTAAACCATTTAAAAACAATTTCTTATATTCCAATAGCAAAAAATATCACTTCCAAATACATGCTTTTCTAGACTTTTTTTAACGATCACTTCAACCCCCAATCAATTTCATATGGAGTTAATTATCAAAAATTTATCAAAGACTTATCCTAATGGAGTAAAGGCTTTGAATGACATTTCTCTCACTATACCACAAGGGATGTTTGGACTACTTGGTCCCAACGGAGCAGGTAAATCCACCTTGATGAGAACTATTGCCACCCTTCAGGATGCCGACAATGGAAGTATCCTATTGGATGACATAAATGTATTGAAAGACAAACAATCTGTTCGTGAGCGTTTAGGCTATCTACCTCAGGATTTTGGATTGTATCCTAGAATCAATGCAGAGGTTATGTTGGACCATATAGCCCAAATGAAAGGAATAGGAAATAAATCCGACCGTAAGGTATTGGTCGAGAATCTCCTTCAAAAAGTAAACCTCTATGCCGATAGAAAGAAAGGATTAGGCACCTATTCAGGAGGAATGAGGCAGCGTTTTGGTATTGCACAGGCCCTTGTTGGAAATCCATCTTTAATCATTGTAGATGAGCCGACTGCTGGCTTAGATCCTTCCGAACGAAACAGATTCTACAATTTGCTTTCCGAAATCGGGGAAAACACCATTGTAATCCTTTCTACCCATATCGTAGAAGACGTGAATACCCTTTGTTCTAATATGGCTATCATCTGTAAAGGAGAGGTATTAATGCAAGGGAAACCCAAAGATGGAATCACCTCTATTCAGGGAAGGATCTATCAGAAAGCCATAGATAAATCGGAGTTAGACACCTATAGAAACGAATACAACCTTATTTCCACCAAATTAATTGAAGGAAGATTAAGTTTAAGAATTGAAAGTGAAACAGACCCTGGAAACGGATTTGAACCAACTCCTGCTGATCTTGAAGATGTCTATTTCAGTCACATTTCAAAAAAGTAGACCCTATCACTATTTAAGAAATTGACATGTTTTTAGACATTTTCATTTTTGAACTGAGATACCGGTTTAGTCGGCCGGCAACTTATATCTACTTTGGACTATTGCTTATTGTGGCGATGCTATTAATTGGCTTCGGAAACACCCCTGCTTCCGAAAAAGTATATCACAACGCTCCTATTGTAATTGCCAACCTTCAATTATTGATTTCTCTGTTTGGAATCTTGTTGGCTTCTGCGGTAATGGGTGTTCCCCTTTATAGAGATTTAGAGCATAAAACAGGTACATTCCTTTTTAGTTACCCTATTTCCAAATTCAGCTATTTTATGGGAAGGTTTTGGGGCTCTTTTGTCACCTTGCTTTTCATTTCTTTAGGAAGCCTTATTGGTATTTACCTAGGAAGTATTTTGGGCCCTACCTTTGGAACCGATGCACTTCGATATGGACCAAACCCGCTTTGGAACTACCTTCAACCTTGGCTGACTTTGACCTTGCCAAATCTATGGTTTGCTTCCACATTATTCTTTGCATTGATTGTTTTTACCAGAAACATCAAATCCATTTACTCGGGAGGAATCGTAGTATTCATCGCCTATCTATTGGCAAATTTTCTAGCCAGCGATATAGAAAACAAAGACTTAGTACAGCTTTTAGATCCGTTTGGATTAAACACCTTTGATTACCAAACTCGGTATTTAACACCCTTTGAGCAAAACAATTTCATCCTTCCCCTTAGTGGAAACTTGCTTTTAAATAGGATAATTTGGTCTGGGATTGGATTGGCATTTTTCCTAGCTTCCTATTTCAAATTTAGCTTCTCGTATTTCTTCAGTACGATTCAGAAAAAGAGCAAAAAGAAGCTGAAAAGAGCGAAACACCTGTATTGAAAAAAGTACTGGCAAAAGCAGATTTCACAGGAAACTATCAATGGAATAGCTTTATAACACTTACCAAAATAGAAGTACAAAACATCCTTAAGGATGTCTATTTCCGTTCCATTTTATTGGGCGGTTCTGTATTTTTGATTTTGGATTTTTGGATTGGCAATACACTCTATAGCGTACCCAACTTCCCTTCCACTTCCTTTTTGATGGAGTACAAAACCTTTGATTATAATATTTTTGTCTTCATCATCATCGTGTTTTTCACTGGAGAAACACTGCATCGAGACAAGTCTTCGGGTTACTCTGTCATCAATGATACTTTTCCTGTAAAAGATGGGGCGGTAATTGCATCCAAATTCTCTGGGATGGCTTTTATCTGCCTTTTATTGACGACTTTGCCCATCGTAGTTGGGATCATTATCCAAACTTTAAAAGGATATTTCAACTATGATTTAGGCGTCTACCTAGTAGATAGTTACCTCATTTCCTTACCAGATTACCTTCAAATGGTCATGTTGGTATTTGCTGTCCATTTGTTAGTCAATAACAAATTCGCAGGCCATGCTGCTGCCATTGGAATTTGGGTCTTGATTATAGTTTTAAGGAATTTCGCCAATTACGATTTCAACATGTTCTTCTTCTCCTATAAACCGGGATATAGATGGAGTGACATGAATGGGTTGGGGCACTTTGGAGAACCGCTATTCTGGTTCAACTTATATTGGACGGCATTCGGAATATTTCTAATCCTTTTTTCAGCATTTTCTATAGCAGGGGAACTGATAGCTCCACAAAAAGTAGGATTACCACCGCAAAAAATAAATTGGGTAAAAAGACTGCTTTGACTTCTTATGGTTTTTTGTTTATAGCCCTTCTTTCCGGTACCTACATATACCAATCGACGGTATATGAGAATGGCTACCAAACTTCCGACGAAGGCGAAAAAAGACAAGTGGCCTATGAAAAACAGCTCAAGCAATATGAGTTTATGGCCCAACCTAAAATCATTAAGGTCAATCTAAAAGCGGATCTTTATCCGCTAGAAAGAGACGCTTATTTTGAGGCTGAAGTAAGCATGGTAAATAAGACTGATGAGCCTATAGATTCGGTTCATTTCAATAGTGCCTCATTAACCGACTTTGAAATTCTTTACAATGGTCAGGAATTGCCCTATCGTTTTCCTCTCCATTACGAGCCGAGAAAGTTTCAAATCTTTGGTAAAAAAGCTGAGAAGGAATGGTATCGAATTACTGCCTTACCTCAAACACTGATGCCGGGGACACCTTGGACCTGGTGATCAAGAGTAAGGTCATCAATGATAAATTTCCTAACTCAGGTTTTGGAAGAGAGTTAGTTCATAATGGTTCTTTTATTGCTGGAGGAATGCCGGAAATTGGTTATTCATCAAGTATTGAGTTGAGTAGTGATGAAAAAAGAAGAGAATATGAATTGCCAGAAAAGCCAGATGATCTACCTCCACATGATGATCCCTATGGAAAAAAGACTTTGTTATTTCAAGACGATGCGGATTTCATCGATTTTGAGGCAACTGTCAGTACTATTCCGAGCCAAATTGCTGTGGCACCAGGGTATTTGCAAAGGGAATGGATTGAGGGAGACCGACGCTATTTCCATTATATACAGGATAGTCCAATTCAGGCATTCTTTTCAGTTTTGTCAGCAGAATATGAAGTCTTAAGAGACAAGACCAGTTTACCGAATGGACAGAGTATAGATATTGAAATTTATTACCAAAAAGGCCATGAATACAATCTGGATCGATTTGTACAATCCTATAAAGATGGATTGACTTATTTCTCTGAAACGTATGGACCATTTCAATTCAGGCAAATGAGGATTTTGGAATTCCCTCGCTATGCAGGTTTTGCCCAATCTTTTCCAAACACAGTTCCTTTTGCAGAAAGCTTTGGTTGGGTAGCAGATTTCTCCGATCCAAACAGCTTTGATTATGTCTATTATGTTACTGCTCACGAATTGGCTCACCAATGGTGGGGGCATCAAATCACACCAAACTATACAAGAGGAGCCAATTTAACTTCTGAAGCTTTGGCGGAATTTTCAGCTTTGATTCTTTCTGAACGAAAATATGGGAAGGAAAACATGAAAAGATTCCTCAAAGATGAATTAGATGATTACCTACGGGGTAGATCGAACGAAAGCAAAAAAGAAAATGTATTCATTAACTGTAATAGGCCCTACCAATGGTATAACAAAGGAAGTTTGATCTTATATGGACTTCGGGATTTGATTGGCGAAGAAGCGATAGATAGTGCGCTATATAATTTTAATGCCGAATTTGGTTTAAAAACTATCCCTCCATTCCCTGGAAGTTCAGATCTGTATAGGCATTTGGAAGCGTATACTCCTGATAGTTTGCGATATTATTTGGATGATACTTGGAACAAAATCACGTTGTACGACAACAAAACGGTGGAAGTCACAGCCACAAAAATTGCTGATGATGAATATGATGTAACTATCAAAATCCATTCTCAGAAACTTTATGCTGATTCAGCCGGTGAAGAATCTGATGCCTCTTATGAAGGTGATTATATAGATATTGGCATATTCGCTGCGGAAGACCAAGACGAAAATGGAAAGGATCGTGTAAATCCCCTCTATGTCCAGAAATATAAAATAAAACCTGGTGAAACCACTCTTACAATTAGGGTGAAAGGAGAACCCGTCAAAGCTGGAATTGATCCCTACAATAAATTGATAGATCGAATTCCTGATGACAATACGATTTTAGTTGAAATTCTCTAACATAAAAAAGAGGCTGTCTTATAAATACGTCTTGTCACATTGAGCGAAGTAGAAATGTAGTTTAATTCGCTGCATTTAGCCTTCGACTCCGCTCAGGCTGACAAAACGATGAACTTTTGAGACAGCCTCTTTCCTTTTTAGATAAGTTTTACTTTCTTTTTCTAAGTAGTGCAACTAGTATTAATACGAAAACTGCTGCTCCTACTACCCAAACCCAGGTTTGTTGGTACCATTCTGGCTCTCCGATATTGACATCAATGTCCAGCCCTCCATCCTGTGCAAAAGATGTAAGACTTGTAGTCATTGCCATTATCAATAAAAAAGATTTTGCGTGTATTTGATCAATTGATTTTTCATGGTTGAAATGGTTTTAGTGAATTATTTAAATCGAATATTATAGGTAACAGCCACACCTATACTTTGAATATCAATGGATGGGTCTGCTCTAAAAACTTGATTGTAATACCCGAAAATATTCCAATCATAATTGTGATACCCTAACTGTGGTCTGATATAGGCTCCTCCGTCAGCAGAATTAACACTAGTCAAAAACGTGTACCCCACGTCAGTTCCTACAAAGAATCCTTCGGGTTGAGGGTAATACCGAAACATGATCCCTAGTGGAATAGCACCAAAGCCATCATTCAGGCCATCATAATTTTCAGCACTGGATTTTTCAAAATACTTGGTATAACCTGTGGCAATACCCAATCCAAAATTGTCTGTTCTCATAAACTGAGCAGCTACATCAAGGCCCAATGCAAAGGAAGAGTAATTTCCAACGTCTCCGACTGGAGCACCTAAATTGACACCTAATTTCAACCAGGAATTATCCTCATTGATTTCATCAAGTTCCCTTACTTGTTGAGCTTGAACTGTAAGACCTGCAATCAGCAGTGTAATGGATAAAATAAGCTTTTTCATAGTTGGTTAGTTTTGAACTATGAAAGCCAAAGCGAGTGCCTTACTTTATTAGGGACTTAGGAATCAATAAGCTAAAATATTTAATTATCTGTAAATCAATTATTTAAATATATTATTTTTATAATATTTACCTATTTTAACCAACTTTTTTCAGGCTATTATTGAAAAGCAACGACCCTATTTCGGGGAATTTAGTCCCCTTTGATTGAATTTAATTTAACTTTCTCCAAGACTTTGGAGTTTGATTCGTGAGGCTTTTGAAGGTTTTATTAAAATGAGATAATGTTTGAAAACCTACCTGAAAAGAGATCTGTGAAATCCCCAGGTCGGTTTCAATCAAAAGTTTTTTGGCCTCGGTGATTCGTAGTTGTTGGAGGTATTGGGTAAATGTCTTCCTTGTTCTTAGTTTGAAAAATCTGCAAAATGCTTCTTTACTCATAAATGCTTGCTCTGCCACCTCATCCAAAGAAATAGGCCTGGAACTATTTTCTAGAATAAATCGCATTACCTGATCCATTCTTTTCCCATCTCGCTCGGATAGTGACTTCAAAAAAGGAATCATGTTTAATGCCTTCAAATCCTTGGATTCAAAATTCAACAGAGCTAACATATGAAGTGCCCGCTGTAGTTTTTCTAATCCTGATAAAGAGGGGAAGCCGTCAAACAGTCTCATTATTTCTTCTTTAGTCTTCCCTTTTATTTTGAAACAGCCATTAATTCGCTCATTTAATTGAATCAGTTCTTTAAACTCATCTACCTCCTCCAATGATTTTCCAAAAGCTTGAAAATCTAAAAATATAGTATTTCCTGCAGTAGATAACTTACTATCATCTTCAAAATACTCCGCATCACTTCTAAAAACATGGGGAATACTTTCGCCTAATAGGAATACATCACCTGCTTCAAAACGCCCAACATAGTCTCCAACTAATAACTGACCTCGACCTTCTAAAATCACGGTCAACTGGCATTGTGGATGCTGGTGAAGGTTATTATAAAAATACTTTCCTCTATCTTCTTGGTACTGTACAAAGGTCTTTCCAGACTTAGGGATTTGGAAAGAAATTACTTTACTCATAAGCTATAATGGTATTCAATTGCCGCAATTTTAACAATTTTTTCATTATAACATCAATATAGAATCATTTTTTACTAATTCAGTGAGCGAAAAACATTCCTGCATCCCCTAATTTTGAAATAAAAAAACGATATGAACTGGAAAGGCGTATTCCCTGCGGTAACTACTAAATTCCATGCGGACGGAAGTCTAGATATGGATTTGTTTTTCAAAAACATTGATTTCCAATTGGAATCAGGAGTACATGGAATTATCCTTGGAGGGACTCTTGGAGAAAGCTCTGTATTGAGCCAAGAAGAAAAAATCACCTTGACCAAAGAAACGGTTGATTATGTTGCAGGTAAAGTTCCTGTCATTCTAAACATCGCTGAAGGTGCTACCAAAGATGCATTATTCTGGGCTGCGAAGGCAAAAGAATTAGGTGCTTCAGGATTGATGATGTTGCCTCCAATGAGATATGCTGCTGATGCCAGAGAAGTAGTCACTTATTTAAAAACTGTAGCAAATAGTACAGACCTACCGATTATGATCTATAATAATCCAGTGGATTATAAAACATTAGTGACGATTGACATGTTTGCTGAGTTAGCAGACTGTTCTAATATTCAAGCGATCAAGGAATCTACTCGTGACATTTCCAATGTTACCAGAATGATCAACAGATTTGGTGACCGTTTCCAATTATTATGTGGTGTAGATACACTTGCGATGGAAGAATTGTTAATGGGAGCTGTAGGATGGGTTGCTGGATTAGTTTGTGCTTTCCCAAAAGAGACCGTAACTATTTTCAATTTAGTCAATGAAGGAAAAATCGAAGAAGCTCGGAAGATTTATCGCTGGTTCCTTCCATTGCTAGAACTTGACATCCATCCAAAATTAGTTCAGTACATCAAATTAGCTGAATATCATTGTGGAATCGGGTCTGAACATGTTCGTGCACCGAGATTGACGCTTATTGGAGAAGAAAGAGAACGAATTGAAAAAATTATCAAAGACGGAATTGCCAATAGGCCTAGTCTTTAATCATTAAGTTGTAATCACCAAAATAAAAAGTCAGGGCTTAGGAACAAAAATTGTAACTTAAGCTCTGGCTTTTAGCTTAATGAATTTTCTTATCTGATAACCTTTTCAATTTTAAATTTCTATGAATCTCGATACAATATTTTCCGCAGCTCAAGAAGCATTTCTATCCTATAAAAATTTACCTGCCGGAAAGAAAGCTGATTTCTTGGAAAAAATCGCTGAAATACTGGAGGAGAACAGAAGTGCTATAGTTCTGATGGCTGTAAGAGAATCTAATCTTCCTGAAGGAAGAATAAATGGAGAGCTTGGAAGGACTACTGGCCAAATAAAACTTTTTGCATCTCTAGTTAGAGAAGGAAGCTGGTTGGAAGCGACTATAGATCCTGCCGATCCTAATCGAACTCCATTACCTAAAGCAGATATTCGAAGAATGTTGACTCCATTAGGCCCTGTAGTGGTATTTGGAGCCAGTAACTTTCCTCTGGCATTTTCTACTGCAGGGGGTGATACCATCTCTGCATTAGCAGCGGGTTGCCCTGTGGTATACAAAGGACACCCAGCACACCCTGACACCTCAAAATTTGTAGGAGAATGTATTTCTCAGGCAGTTAAAAAATCAGGCTTACCAGCTGGAGTGTTTACCCACGTAGAAGGTGGTGTAAAAATGGGACAGGACTTGGTCAAACATCCTTTGGCGAAAGCAGTAGGTTTTACTGGTTCTTATGGGGCAGGAAAATCCCTTTTCAATATTGCTAACGATCGAAAAGAACCAATTCCTGTCTATGCGGAAATGGGTTCGGTTAATCCAGTTTTTGCCTTTCCTGAGCGATTGGAAAACGAATTGGTACCGATGGCTCAAAGCTACGTAAGTTCACTTACTTTAGGAGCCGGTCAATTCTGTACCAATCCAGGATTAATTTTTGTTCCAAGGGCATTGGCATCCAGATTTGAAAATGCAGTCTCTGAAGCCTTGCAAACTGCGGCAGCTGGACCGATGTTACACGAAGGAATTGCTTCCTCCTACTATACGGCCATTGAAAATCTTCAAGCCCGTCCAGAATTAAAATGGGTAAAAGTTCCAGATGCAAAGCACCTTATCAATGTCAGTCCTGCATTGGCAGAGATTAAAGCTTCTGACTGGATTGCAGATGATCTCTTCCAAGCAGAAGTATTTGGTTCCTTTGCATTGATGGTAGTCTATGAAGATGAAAGTGAATTGATTGAGGTAGCCAAAAACTTCACGGACAATTAACCATCACCCTTTGGGCGGACAAATCTGAATTGAAAGCTCAATCTGAACTGATCAACCTTCTAGAAGAAAAATGTGGAAGATTGTTGTTTACGGGTGTTCCCACTGGGGTAGAAGTTGGATATGCGATGCAACATGGCGGGCCTTTCCCTTCTACCACTGATTCAAGAAGCACATCAGTTGGGGCGCATGCCATCAAGCGTTTTGCTAGACCTATTGCATTCCAAGACATGCCTTCTGAATTGCTCCCGGATGCCCTGAAAGATGAAAATCCTTTAGGTATTATGAGACAAGTGAACGGGAAATTCACCTCAGATAAAATTTAATATCCAAGACCTTAGAGGGCTTTTGAAATGGATAAGTTCAGTTTATCGTACCCAAACGTCCTTCAAGGTATAATTGCGCACTAATTCATGTCAACAAGACACACTTTCTCGTGCATTGATGCACATACTTGTGGGAACCCTGTTCGGGTAGTATCAGGAGGTGTCCCATTCCTAAAAGGGGATAACATGTTGGAAAAACGACAGTTTTTCCTTGATAACTATGACTGGATTAGAACAGGATTGATGTTTGAACCCCGAGGTCATGATATGATGTCGGGTTCCATGCTTTTCCCTCCTCACAATCCTGAAAATGATGTAGCCGTTTTGTTTATCGAAACGAGTGGTTGTTTAGCCATGTGTGGCCATGGTACCATCGGGACAGTCACCATCGCCATAGAGGAAGGATTGATATATCCTAAAACACCTGGACAATTAAGACTTGAAACTCCTGCCGGATTGGTATTGGTAGAATACAAGCAGGAAGGTAAAAAGTAAAGTCTGTCAAGCTCACAAATGTTAAAAGTTTCCTCGCCTCTGAAGGTTTGGAAATAGATTCAGATGAATTAGGAATATTGACGGTGGACGTTGCGTATGGCGGAAACTTCTATTGCATCGTGGATCCTCAGGAAAACTTTCCGGGACTAGAGCATTTCAAAGCTGAGCAGTTAATATCAATGGCCCGCTCGCTTCGGAAAAAATGAATGAAAAATACGACTTCGTTCACCCTGAACACCCTCAAATCCGAGGATTATCTCATATCCTGTGGACAGGTAAAACTTTAGATCCTACTAGCACAGCCAGAAATGCTGTATTCTATGGAGATAAAGCTATCGATAGATCACCATGTGGAACAGGGACCTCTGCAAGATTGGCACAATGGTATGCCAAAGGACTACTGAAACCTGGAGAGGACTTTATTCATGAAAGCTTTATCGGATCCAAGTTTATAGGAAGAATAGAAGAAGAAACTGAAATTAATGGTAAACCAGCGATCATCCCAAGCATTGAAGGTTGGGCCAAAGTGTATGGGTACAACACCATCCTTTTGGACGATGATGATCCTTATGTACATGGATTCCAAGTAATATAAATTGTACCAAGTACCAATTACTTGAAGCTAAATTATGAAACCAACTATCATCATTGGAGGCGGAATTACAGGATTATTTACCGCTTATTTCCTTCAAAAAGAGGGGATAGAAGTTCAGATTATTGATCAAACTGACCTGCAGGCCAATTGTTCTACTGGTAATGCAGGGATGATTGTACCAAGTCATATTATCCCATTGGCCGCTCCTGGCATGATCAGCAAAGGCATTTCTTGGATGTTTTCTTCCAAAAGCCCTTTCTATATTCAGCCAAGATTGGATGCAAAACTATTAAAATGGGGACTGCTTTTCTACAAAGCAGCTAACCCTGCCCATGTGGAGCGAAGCATCCCTTATTTGAAAAATCTAAGTTTGCTAAGCAAAGCACTTTATCTTGATTTTAAAGAAGAGCACCCCGAATCTGCTATTGCCTTGCAAGAGAAAGGGCTGATGATGATCTATCAAACCAAAGCTGTGGAAACAGAAGAGGTTGAATTTGCCCACTTGGCTCGCAAACATGGCTTGGAAGCCGAAATACTAAGCCCAGAAGATATTCAGAAAATAGAACCAAATCTGGAAGTAAATGCCAGGGGAGCTGTTTTATTCCCTGGAGATGCCCACTTGGACCCTGGAAAGTTATATAGTTTCTTAAAAAGCTATTTGGAAGAGAAAGGCGTTTCATTCCTTTCCAATACACAAGTTCATGGATTTGAAAAATCACATGGAAAAGCACAAGCAGTATTAACTGACAAAGGAAAAATCGATGCCGAGAAGGTCATTCTTTGTGGAGGATCCTGGTCAGGGGAATTGGCTAAAATGCTAGGTTTCACTCTTCCAATGATGGGAGGAAAAGGATACTCCTTTATCCAAGAAAACAAACCTGAGATCAAACAAGCTGCTATTTTAACTGAAATGAAGGTTGCAGTAAGTCCCTATGGAGAGCAAATCCGATTCGGAGGCACCATGGAAATAACAGGTACCAATCAAAAAATAAACCTCAATCGAGTGAAGGGGATTTATGAATCGATCAATCGCTATTACCCTGATTTCGAAGCAAAATTCCCGAAAACGGATCAAATTTGGAAAGGCTTGAGACCTTGCTCTCCAGATGGATTACCTTACATTGGTTTTGCCCCAGGATATTCCAATGTGCTGGTAAACTCTGGTCATTCCATGATGGGAGTGAGCTTGGCTCCCGCCTCTGGAAAAGTCACTGCAGAGCTTCATCAACAAAAAGATGCCAGCCTGGAAATCAAAGGGTTTGAAGTAGGCAGGTTTAATTGATTCTACTACCGATTTCTTTAAACTAAAAAAGGCTTCCCAGTGATCTGGGAAGCCTTTTTTAAATTCTATTATATTAAAACTTAGGTAGTATATACAGAATTAAACATGACATAATCGGTGGTCAAATCACTACCCCATCCTATGCCTTCTTCCTCTCCTGAATTAAGCTCCAATAACACTTGAATTTGACTTTCTCTTAGTAGTTTTTTCATATAAGCTTTGTCAAATTCCAAAGGATTCCCTTTATCCAAAACCTGAACAAGATGATTCTGATCCCCAATAAATAGATTGACTTTTTTATAATTGAAGGGAACACCGGCATTGCCACATGCTGCCACAATTCTTCCCCAGTTAGGATCTCGACCAAACATGGCTGTTTTTACTAAGGTAGAATCTGAAATTGCCCGGATTAAGGTCCTCGCAATTTGTTCTGTTTTGGCTTTGGTAACCTTGTATTCGATGAACTTGGAAGCCCCTTCTCCATCAGACACGATCAGTTTTGCCAAGTGAGTTAAAATCTCCAATAACTTATTTTGAAATAACTCATAGCCTGGATCTTCCTTATTAGTAACTTTTCTGTTGCCAGCCAAACCATTGGCCATCACAGCTACCATATCATTGGTAGAAGTATCCCCATCTACGGTAATCATATTGAAAGAACGGTCTACGCAGTAGCTTACTGCTTCCTGAAGTAGGTGTTCATCGATATTAAAGTCAGTTACAATAAATGCCAGCATGGTCGCCATATTGGGATGAATCATACCAGACCCCTTGGCTACACCTCCCATATTGATGGATTCGCCTTCATGCTTGAATTCCACAAATCCTTCTTTGGCAAAGGTATCCGTAGTCAAAATGGCATTTGCAACAAATGAACCTGCTTTCAGTTCATCGCTCAGTTTGGGAAGGTTTACTTTCAGTCCTTCTACCACATCCTCTGTAGGAAACTCTACCCCGATAATCCCAGTAGAGGCGACAATCACATCATCTTCTGGTATCCCCAAAATTTCAGCAGTAGTCTTTACCATTGCTTCGGCTCCTTCTCGCCCTTGGTCACCAGTACAGGCATTTGCATTCCCCGCATTACAGATTATCACTTGAGCTTTATTATTTTTCAAATGCTTTTCAGTGATTTTGATTGGTTCGGCCCGCACTTTGTTTTGGGTTAATGTCCCTGCTGCTGCGGCGGGAACCTCAGAATATATAATTGCCAAGTCACGCTTCATTGACTTAACGCCGGTATGTGCTCCCCAACATTTAATACCTCTTACATTCGTTATATTCTTGATCATTATTTTTCCTGTTAAGGTTTAAGTGGTAGTTGATTTAGTCCAGTATCCTCGGGTAAATCAAACATTAGATTCATATTATGAACAGCTTGACTAGCCGCTCCTTTAAGTAAATTATCAATAGCCGATAAGACGATCACACGGGATGTTCTTGTATCCCAAACAGGGAAAACATCACAAAAATGACTTCCTCTGACATCTTTGATTCCCGGAGCCTGATTCCTAAGTCTGACAAACGGTTTATCCTGATAAAATTCATGATAAATTTCCGTCAGCTTTTCTTGGTTCATATCTCCTTTGACTTTGGCATAAGATGTGGCCAAAATCCCTCTGTCTACAGGTAATAAATGAGGTGTAAACTGTACTGTGGTAGCAGAACCCGCTAAACCACCTAATTGTTCTTCGATCTCAATGGTATGTCTATGCCCTGCAATCCCATAGGCTTTAAAGTTTTCATTCACATTGGAAAAATGTGTCGTGGCATTCGCTTTGATCCCTGCACCAGTTAAACCTGATTTTGCATCAATGACAACCGAATCAGCCTCTATCACCCCAAGTGCATATAGAGGTGCCAAACTCAAAATGGACGCGGTTGGGTAGCAACCTGGATTTGCAACTAAATCAGCATCACCAATTTGCTTGGAAAATAATTCTGGTAGACCATAAACACTGGTCTTAAATCCATCCGGAAAAGTATGTTTCTTACCATACCATTCTTCATAAACCTCTTTGGAAGAGAGCCTAAAGTCACCTGACAAGTCAATGATTTTTGACCCTTTATCCTTCCATCTGGCTACAAAGTCCATAGAAACCCCGTGAGGTAAGGCAAGAAAAATGACATCCACATCCACTTTTTCCACCTGATCTGCACTCTCCAACGGAATATCCAACCTAGAAAAAAATTGAGGATGTAAATCAGAAAATGGTTTTCCTACATGAGATTCAGAAGTAATCATTGATATGGTTACTTCTGGATGGCTAATTAGCAATCGAGCCAATTCTGAACCCGTAAATCCAGAAGCTCCAACGATAGCAACTTTTAATTTTTCAGGATTCATATTAGGCGTTTGTTGTAGTTTCAATCAATATTTCATCCATTTTGTCCAAGAAAATCTGAAGCTCTTCCTGATGAATATTCAGAGCTGGGACTAATCTTAGGATATCTCCTGCGGTAGCATTTGCAACAATTCCTTCTTCCAGCAATCTTTTAACTAAAGGTGCTCCAGGAGATTTTACCTTAACACCAATCATCAAACCGAGACCTCTTACAAATTCCATTTCCTCATGCTTGGCAATCAGTTCTTCGAGTTTCTCCCTTAACCAGGCGCCAGTTTCAAAGGCTTTTTTACACAATTGCTCTTCAGCTATAGTATCAATGGTGGCAATAGCAGAAGCTGCTGCCAAAGGATTTCCACCAAAAGTGGTCCCGTGGTCTCCAAACTGGATCGCATCTGCAACTTTTTCATTGCAAAGCACTGCCCCGATAGGCATTCCTCCACCCAGTCCCTTTGCCAAGGTCATAATATCAGGCTGCACTCCATAATGGTCTTTAGCAAACCATTTCCCAGTTCGCCCTATTCCACATTGGATTTCGTCAAAAATTAAAAGTACTCCTTGTTCGTCACAAAGCTTCCGAAGTCCTTCAAGGTACGACTTGTCAGCCGGAATTACCCCTCCTTCTCCTTGTACTGGCTCTAAGATCACAGCTGCAGTATCTTGATCGATCGCAGAAGCTACAGCTTCTAAATCGTTAAATGGAACCTGAGCAAAACCTGTCGGTATAGGTCCAAATCCTTCTTGATATTTCTTCTGACCGGTAGCAATGGTAGCCAAAGTCCTACCATGGAAAGAGTTTTCCATAGAAATCACTTTCCCCCTTTACCATGTTTATGGGCATATCTTCTCGCAATTTTAATGGCTCCCTCTACCGATTCAGCTCCACTATTGGTTAGAAAAACCCGATCTAAGCCAGAAATTTTAACCAATAATTCACTAAGTGCTACCTGCTGTGGGCTCACGAAGAAATTGGAAATATGCATCAATTCCGCAGCTTGTTTTTGGATCACGGATACTACTTTGGGATGGCAATGACCTACATTATTAACTGCAATTCCCGCCAATAAATCAACATATTCCTTTCCATCTGCATCCCAAAGCCGGCTTCCTTTTCCTTTGATAAAGGCAATAGGAAACCGGTTAAAGGTCGGTAAATAATTCTCCCTGTCCTGAGTATATAAATCTTGGTTATTCATCATTTATTTGAGTGTCAGTGTAGTTCCAATTTGTTTTCCTTTGATCGCATAATCTGCGATTTGTTGAGGTTTCGTTCCATTAAGAATAATGGACTTCTTCACTCCTTCTTTCAATGCCAAAACACAGGACTGAATCTTCGGGATCATACCGCCTTGAATAGCTTTCCCCATGTATTCATTTACTTGAGATTCGTTAAGTTCATGAATGATTGAGTCAGGGTCTGGATAGTTTAAAAATAACCCATCTACATCCGTCAGTACGATAAATTGATCTGCTTTCACAGCTGCAGCCAATTTTCCTGCAAAAGTATCCGCATTGATATTATAGCTTAGACCATCCGGACCATCAGCGATACATGCTACTACTGGTACATAATCTGCATCACATAAAGTTTCCAGTAAACCCTCATCAATCTCTGTGATCTCACCTACTAAGCCTAAATCCACCAATTGCCCATTGGCGGACGTATGTTGCAATTTCTTGGCCTGAACCATTCCAGCATCTTTTCCAGATAGGCCAATAGCTTTTAAGTTGTTTTTATTGAGAGTAGAAATAAGATCGGCATTGACTTCGCCAATCAATGCTTTTTGGATTTCTGCAAAAGCATTTTTCTCCGTTACTCTCAAACCATCCACAAACTGGGTGGTAATTGCTGCTTTCTCTAGCGCTTTATTGATAAATGGACCACCTCCATGAACCATGATGACTTCAAAACCTGCTTGCTGAAGTTTAAAAATTTGCGTCGCAATCTCTTCTTGCAAGTCTGAATTGACCATCGCATTCCCACCATACTTGATGAGAATTCTTTGCTTAGACATTTTTACTTTTTTTATAATAAATTGATCTTTTTCTAAAATGAATTTTCCGTTTGAATCCTCATTCCTAAAATCGATCAGAATTGAATTTCTACTGTTTAATAATGAATACTTGATTTTTATGCTATTTTAAAGATTGAGCATAGGCTTTTTGGAACAACCATCATACCGAAAATAGCCAATTGTATAAATCAATGGTTCCATAGAAAAAATTAAAGTACATTATTAGAATAATTCAATTACATATTATTATTTCATGAACAATGGTGACAAGCTGTCAGTAAAAACTTAAAAAACTTACTTAAAACGCCCATTTTTTCAAACCGAAATTCCCCAGATTGGGGAAATAATTGGACATAGGTTTTTGAAAAAAAATCTACTTAATAAACGCCCTGATACCGATTGTTAATAATATAGAGCAGTTTCTATAAATCTGGTTTTAAATGAACGTAATAATTATAATTTAATCTATTCAACTAGAAATAGCTTAATCATGATGGATACTGTGTTAAAAAATGCTGGAAAATTATTCGTTCGCTTGAGCGCTGGAGCTATGATGCTTACCCATGGTATTCCTAAAATCAGCAGATTATTCGGAGAAGGTCCTGTAAGATTTCATGACCCGTTTGGGCTAGGACCAGAAATATCCTTGGCATTGGCAATCATTGCAGAAGTTATTTGTACTGCTTTGATCATGGTTGGATTTAAAACAAGGCTTGCTACTATTCCCCTGATCCTAACAATGCTCACTGCTGCATTCTATGCGCATGCCGATGATCCTTTTGGTACCAAAGAAAAACCGCTATTATTTATTGTCGTATTTATAGCCATTGCTATCATGGGGCCTGGAAAATATTCTGTTGACGGACTTAAAAAGAAAAAAGAAGCCTTTTTTAAGTGGTAAAAAAGGCTCTTTACTCTTTTAATATTTCATTAAACCAAAAAAGAAAGGGTAAACCTTCGTAATTAAAAAATTATTTTTCGCAAATTTCCTTGAGTTTTGATAAAGCCTTGGGCCAAATCCCCTCAAAATAGGAGGCAAACTCCTCATTGGAATCAAGTTCGACCTTCAATAAGGTCTGTTTCCCTTGATTGACAAAAATGTAATTTTCATGAGCTCCTGCCCATTCTTTCACTTCAGGAGAATCTAAGTCTTCCTCGCCATTTTTGAATACTCCAAGATGCAAAATGCTCACAAATTCATTGGGAATTATTTTATCAATTTTGCTGACCATTCCACCTTTCTGACCTTGTTCATCTTCCCCAACAAACAATATTTTACTCCCTTCTATCCAAGATCCTTCAAATGTTGAGGTTGGAGAAAAAACAGCAGTCCACTCTTCATAGGTAGGCTTTTCAAGCATCACCTTAAAAACATGCGAAGGATCCGCATTTATGACAATTTCAAATTTAAGTTTTTCCATCTCTTTAAAGGTTTTCAGTATAGCTTTTGTAATTATGCAATATGGCCTGCCATCCATCCTTTTGCATCTCTTTGGAGTTTTCTTCCTCTGCTTCAAAAGTCTGAAGAATCAACACCTTCCCATCTTTTTCTTCAAATGTGATTCTGACAGTACGTGTATCATCTAGGATATAACTAATCAGCTGATGCTTGACCACCTCTTGATAAACTCCTCCAAAATCAAATCCAAAGCTACCGTCTTTTGCCTCCATTCTGAATTTAAAATTACCTCCTGCTTGTAAATCATTTTCTGATGTTGGACAATGCCAATCTGGAGAAGCAAAATACCAATTCACAATGTGTTTTGGATTAACCCAAGTATCCCAGGCTTTTTCTATCGGGGAATTGACCAAAACTTGTACAGTGATTTTAGTTTTTTCTGATGTTGTCATATTCTAATTATTTAAATAGGCTTAACCTGATTTCTTATTCAAAAGTACATTGTTGGAAATCCAAAAACCATGTACAATTTAGACAAACTAGAGGCTATTTACGACAAGACTATGTATTTTTAGTTCATGAAAACAATTTACATTCTAGCATTAGAGCATGCTGTGACTCAGGTGATTCCGGCCACTCAATATTGTTTTAGCACCGTAAATCTTATGGCTCTTCAGTCAGGTAGACCTGCTCCATTTCAAGTGAAGCTTATTGGACTGAAAGAGACGATTGAACCTTCCGGGCCCAATTTTTTAATAAAACCCGATCTTTTGATCAAAGATGCCAAAAAAGCTGACCTCATCATCATCCCCCTTTATTTGGAGATCTAAATTTGGCGATTTCAACTAACCGTGCCTTCATCCCATGGCTTCAAGACCAATATCATCAAGGGGTAGAAATTGCCTCCTTATGTTTAGGAACATTCTTTTTGGGAGCAACTGGACTATTAGATGGCAAAAAATGCTCTACTCATTGGGGTTTTATAGATCAATTCCGTGACATGTATCCTGAAATTGATGTACAGGATGGGAGTATTGTCACTGAAGAGAATGGCCTTTATTCCAGTGGTGGCGCCAACTCATATTGGAATCTTCTTTTACACCTTGTGGAAAAATATACTGACCGAGAAACTGCTATTGTTTTAGCGAAGTATTTTGCCATTGACATAGATAGAAACAGTCAATCTGCCTTCACCATTTTTTCTGGTCAAAAACGACATCAAGATGAGGCAGTAAAAAAGGCTCAGGAGCTAATAGAAGAAATGATAGAAGATAAAATATCTGTTGAAGCCCTAGCCGAAAAAGTAGCGGTAGGAAGAAGGAGCTTTGAACGAAGATTTAAAAGAGTGACCAACAATTCTGTTTTAGAATACATCCAACGAGTCAAAGTGGAAGCTGCCAAAAGAAGCTTTGAATCCACCATGAAGAATATTTCCGAAGTCATGTTTGATGTAGGCTATTCTGACACTAAAGCCTTTAGAACCACTTTCAAAAAGATTACAGGATTGACTCCAAATGAGTATAGGAATAAATACAATAAACTCTCCCAAAATTAGGAGAGTCTGTCAATCTATTTTTTCACCAAAGTCATGGATCCACTTACCTCCACCACTTCGGCAATTTTCTTAAATACGATCGTGGGGATTTCCACTTTATAATCCTCGAGTTTTACGGGAAACTTAAAATCAAATTTTAGTTGGCCTCCTGAACTCTGGATCGTCCCAGGAATAGTCACCGCCTTTGTAACTCCGTGTATAGTCATACTTCCTTCTGCAGTAGCTGGATAATTCCCAGAATTCCCAGCAGCTATCTTTTCTTTAATTCTTCCTTTGAACACCGCAGTAGGATACTTCTCACTTTCCAGGTAGTTTTCATTAAAATGTTCCTGCATCAATTTGTTTTGGAATTCAAATTCTGTTATTCTGATTTGAACAGCCAGCTCTTGGTTATCTGCATTATAAATTGCTGCACTTGACTTATTGATTGCTTCTATGGTTTCAAGTGGAGCATCGGAATAAAACGACACCTCTCCTTTGGTTGTGGAATAGAGCGTTTGGGCAGCAGCCATTACACTACTAAAACACAACAGTAAAACGAGTTTAAATTTTATCAGTTTCATATTATCCTTGGCTATCTTTTTTTATCAAAGCTGAATGTTCTTGAAATATTAAACCCATAGAAAATATCCGCATTTTCCCAGGTTCCGGTATTCAAGGCAATGAAATGTCTTTCTATCATTCCTCGAGCATTGGTGAAATGCAATTGAAACACATGGCCACCAGTATCTATATCAAAACCCATAGACAAGGAATTATGATATGGATAAACCTGGCCCGTAGCTAGCTGATATGCATCCCTATCAACAAAATTGAAATAGTATTCTAAGGAGAATGTCAACCGATTACTGATCTTATATCTACCTCCTGCACCAAGTGAAAACAAGTTATTTTCAAACAAGGAATTTTCTACCTTATTGATATGAATGAAGGTTGGCATGAACTGAAATGAAAATTTTTCATTGAACTTTCTAGCAATCAAAGCCTGTGTGGTATAGGTTAGCCTTTCTGTATTGTTATAAAATCTCATTTCACTACCAGAGTTCATGGTATAGCCTGTAGCCATGGTGTTCAATGCCAAACTTCCAAAAGCAGACAAGGTGAAAGGAAATACTGTGGATTGTCGAAGTAACTTGTACTTGGTATAGAAATCATACGTCTTTTCTTCAGAACTCCTTCCGACTCCAATCAACCATTTATCAGTCAATCCATATTCCAATCCAAGGCGGATGCGGGCTTCATCCAATCCAAAGAAATTGGAAAGAAATCCAGAGTTTACCGATCCAAACCGGTGAGAAATCCAGAAATTAAGATGGTTTTTGGAAAGTGTTTCTACGGTCTGCCCATTGATGAGACGGGAAGCCTTGAAAGTAGCTTGCGTATACACCGTTTCTTTTCCCACCTCTTCATTTAGCATATTCAACAAATCATCTTGAGAAAACACGAGCTGAGAAAAAAACCTAGGAATAGCGTTAGGATGGTTTTTTAAATAATGTAGTTGGCATTTGAATTCAGTTAATTAAGCAAAAACCCGAAGTTGAGTACCTGTAAATTCTGTATTGTAGGCTTTTATCCCCTATCTTCCATGGGAATTGAGTCCCACTCCATTTAGGTCATATTTTGCTCCATGTTCTGTACAATAAAATTCTGATCCTTGGTAAATCACTTTCGATTTATTTTCGTGTGAGCAGATCTGGGTAACTGCAGCAAATTGATCAGACGAAACCCTAGCCACTACTACTTTATTGATAATTAGATAATTACCTACCGTGTTTAGACTGGAATTTGCCGCCTCTGACAAATCCAATGTAAAATCAACACCTACTCCACCGGAAGGATCTCCTGCTTCATTAATACAGGATGTTAAGGTGGAAGCACCACAATAAATCGCTAATAAGGATGCTCCTTTAAAACCAAGAGACTTCAGAAATTCATTCCTTGAAATTCTATCATTCATAATAAAAAGAGTAAAGTTTATAGGAAACAATTTCAGTAAATCCCCATTAGACAATTCTTATCAAAAGATTAAGATTGTCTTAAAAATTAAGTACGAAGTGTGTTTGTTATCTGGATTATTTTCAATTGATTATCTTATGATTAGTAAAGCCATAATCCTTGATGGAATTCAAGTTTTTAACCCAGAAGCAACCAGATGAAACGTATCACCTTACTCTTATTCCTTTTAAGCAATATCTTACTAGCGCAGGTTCCCGAAGGAAAGCAAGTGATCAGCTCTTTATACATTTACGATCTTCAGTCAGGAGAATCCACTTTAATTTTAAAAGAGGAAAGACACTTCGAAGCCCCAAATTGGTCTCCTGATGGAACATTTCTCTTAATAAACAGTGCGGGAAAATTGGAGAAAATAGCCTTAGATGGAAAAATTTAGGGGCTTTATATACCGGAGAAATCCAAAAAGCCAATAACGATCATGGGTATACCTTTGATGGGGAAACCCTATTTATTTCCAGTGGAAAACCTAATGTACAGGGAGGTTCATATATCTACCAAGTAGAAGCTAATGGCGGCATACCTGAATTGATCACCGAACTTAGTCCATCCTATTGGCATGGTGTTTCTCCTGACGGAAAAGATATTGTGTACTGTGCACAGAGAAACAATAATTTTGATGTGTATAAAATCAGCACCCATGGAGGTGAAGAAATACGTTTGACGTCGGAATCGGTTCTGGATGATGGCCCTGAATATTCTCCTGATGGTAAGTTTATTTATTTTAATTCCTATAGGTCTGGAATGATGCAAATTTGGAGGATGAAACCCGATGGTTCCGATTCAGAGCAAATGACTTTTGACAATCATTCTAATTGGTTTGCCCATATTTCACCGAACAACAAGGTGGCAACAATCATTACCTACATCGAGGATCAAAAAGAGAGTCATCCTTTTGGCAGACAGGTAAAGCTGAGATTGCTTGATTTGCAAACCAAAGATGTAAATGATTTAACTGAGGAATTTTATGGAGGCCAAGGAACCATCAATGTTCCTTCTTGGAATCCTGAAGGAACCCAGTTTGCATATGTGCGGTATGCTTTGGAGGATCTTTAAAAAAAGCTGATTATTTCTGATCGACTCAATTTAGGGAATTCGCCCAGATAATTCTGGTATCCAATCTTTGACATAATATCCAGAAAATAAAAAAAGGACACTATTTCTAGTGTCCTTGTAGTAGCGGGAACAGGACTATTTTATAATACTGGTTATTAATAGTTTATGACTTATTGAGGACAAATCGGGGGACAGGTTCATTTTAGGTCAAAAATTTCAAATTCATTTGAATTGTTTTTAATCTACAACCTGAATTTATCAATAAAATCACGATTTGAGAGCCAATTAAGGCGTTCGAGATTTGAATGATTTTTTTTTTGAAGTCAAAATCCGAATCCCGAAATAATTTCCAATTCGAAGATCTTAAACTGGATTTTGTTATTCCGCAATTTAGCCATTCAAAATTCATTTGAACGATTTCCAATTTCGTACCTCGAACAATTCGTACCGTGCGATATGTACGAGCTGTACGAAGAGTACGATTAGATAATCCTGTTGCTACTATTTCCATTTTGTCATGCTACATACATCATTTGGATATTTTGCAACAAATCTAATCAGCCCCCTCATTAAAGTCCTCTTTGACAATTGGGATAATAATTAAATTTTCTTTAAACCTATTCCCATTTCTTAACATTAGGTCCTGCCAAGAGGGAGTATCATTTTTAAAATCATAACGAAACACTTTCTTTCCATTATAAAAAACATCAAAATAATCGAGGTTATTAAAGTTACTGCTAGGGTCTACATTTGGACTCCATTGATAGCTTAAAGTATCAATATCACCGTTTCCGAAATCTAAATACCTATCACCTTTTCTCCCTACACCAATTACTTTGAAACCATCTTTTTCGGTATAGTAAAGCGTATCCGAAGTTACTAGAGTACAAAATGGTTCACTTAGATTTGTGCATAATTTCAATTCTGAAATTTTATAGTTCCCTTTTACTGAAAAATAATCTTCTCCATCTGCTGTTTCAAGTCTGATAAAATGACTCCATATCGGTGGTTCACCCGGTGATTCTTGTGGTTGGCATGAAAGTGAAATCAAAGCACCTGCCAAAATTAAAAGGAAATTCCTCATTGAATTAAAAGTTTAGCGTTACGGATTTTTCCATCCAAAACATAAGTTACGATATAAACTCCTGACTTAAGCGAACTAACATCAATAGGTTCTGATGATCTCCAGCATTCAAGAAACTTTACTGGAATAGCGTCAGTGCTACTCATAATTGTCACATTTAAAATGTCAGTGTCGGCTGTTTCTGGGATGCTAAAACTGACCTGATTGGAAATCACAGGGTTGGGATAAAAAACAGCCTCCGCTCCCGTAGAAATTCTAGCAATAGGACCTCCGCCGCCATCACTGGAGACTGTAACATATTTACTGGCGTTGGCTGGAATACCGCACAGACCAGGTGTTGAAACATTCAAATAAAATGAAGGAGCCCCACTACTGGCACTAACGGTTACCAAATGGGAATTCTGCCCCGAACATATAGTAATCCCAGAACCTGATGGAGCAGATGTATACCAATAATAACTCAGACCCGGAAGATTATCAACATAATATGATCTACAGTATCCATCATCTGCAATAGTGGATGGTCCTGTAATATTCATTTGTGAATCATTGAAAGTGACTTTTTTGGGGGCTATAGAGCCTGTGCTGCCGGCAGGAAAAGCATTCACATAAATATAGTGATCACCTGGATCCCAATTTGGAACAGTCACCGTAACAGAACTACTTCCCTGGCCTGATAGAATCCAGCCATCCGGAACTTGCCATTGGTAAGAATTTGCACCACTTAAAGTAGGCGCATTGAAAGTATAAGTGGCATTCGGACAAAGTAAGGAAGGTCCAGAAATGATATAATTTGCTGAGGTAGACTTAAAGTTAAATTTAGAAGTTTGTAACTCATAGAACATCGCTGCAGCTTGACTATAGCTAAACTTCCCTCTACATTCCTTTCTTTCCGCATATGACATTATATTTTTTGGATCAGTTACCCACGTTGCTCCCCAATTATCTGTTGGATAGTCATGGTTGCTTATCACCAAATTACAATTAGAATTTACCACACCAGTATTCCCTCTTCCAAGATTTGGATCAGCTGGTGTGTCACAAAATCCATCTCCATTGGTTTCACATTTTTTGAATTGTTATAGTTAAAGCAACCAACTCCCTGTAAGATGTACCTACTAACAGGTTCTTGACCACAATTATCTAATGTAGCATTGTAAGTATCTTGATTTCCATGAGTATGGGTTAAACTAAAATTATGACCAAATTCATGAGTTAAAGTTGTTTCATCACTTTGATTTAAGGAAACAACTAATCTCCTTCCAGGTCTATTTGCACTCCCTGCAAAAGGAGCGTTTCTAACTAAATGCACATTTAATGCATTCCCATCAAAATTTCCAGAGAACAACGAACTTTTCTCCTCTTCAGAAAGATCAAAATATATTGAGTTAGTGAAAACTTCAATTGATTTGATGTAAAATTCTATAGAACCTACATGGGTTCGAAAAGCCTTGAAATTTTCAGCGAAATAATCATAAATCTGTTGATCAGTAAAAGCAGGCTCACCAGAACTGTTTGCATAATTATATATCCTGACAGGGAGGTAATATATGGTGCCAGTGCCAGGGAATACTTGTGTACGAGAATTTTTAGAATCCTTATTCTTTCCATTCCCATTATCCATTGGCTTACGTAAATCTTTCATTTCAAGACTTTTCCCCTTATAAAGACCCTTTGAATCCAAACTTTCATAATAATCCTCAGGTAGAAATATACCATGATCCTTGAGCACACCCAATAAAAACCGGTTGTTCCCAACATAGGGCCTAATGAAACCTGGCTCATCTGTATTTATTACGGAGCAATTCTGATCTTGCCCAAAGGATTCAAAAAACAGAAAAAAAATTATCGAGTATAAAATTATTCTTCTCATTCTAAATATATAGTTAAGATTCAAGAATATTATTTTAAAATAAAGTATTACCTATCAATAAAAAGAAATACAAAAATGGACTCCTGAATTACCAAGCTTTTCTAATAATTGGGGGGGGAACTCAATATTTGTTTGTTCTGACATTGCAGAGACAAACCAAATAGAAATACTCTTTTTTTGATTCCAATTGATTCCAACTTATCAGAATTTATTTCGATTATGTCAAGAATTCTATTTAAACAGGTCCAATAATTTTCTTTAAAATCACAATTGAATTCAAATCTACCTGTCTGATTATCCCATTCAAAATCCAATCCCAAAACTGAACTTATTTCTGGATATTTATCTTGGCTGAGATAAAAACTAATACTGTAATAATTCATATTTTAAAATATTAAATCAAAAATTGTTAATGTGGTTTTAAATGATTTGCCTTTAAATGGTCCATTTGTTGCTCCTTTTAACACAATAGAAACCCCTTCTAAACTTATATCCGGATTATTACCTACAATTTTGGAATAGTCCCCTGCTTTACTTAGGATCTTAGGTTTAAACACCCTATGGAAAAACCTCGAGTTGAAAGCATACTTCCCTAATTTAATCACTTTGTCACCTCTCATTAATGGACCTCCGATCAAATCTGGCGGAGTCCCTGTTATTGGTGCCAATCCCAATGGATTACCTTTAATATCATACTGTACTCCATTTGAAATACCTCCATTTAAAAAGTAGTCTAAATATCCCCAAAAACCAGAATAGGGATCTCTTTTAGAAAAAGTAATTAATAAAAAATTATTGTTATTTGAGGTATTAGGCTGTTCTCTTTTGGCACTTACTGTAAATTCTGGCAAGCTCATACAATTAACACAATCATCCCCTCCTAAAGGTGTAACATTTTCATCATTCAACACACTTTTCGTCAATGGGTCCTCTGGTTCCCTTTCAGCAGTTAGAACAGTTGTCCCCATCACCGAATACGCCTCCATCCCATCCGGATCCATAAAACGCATCGGGTTATTTAGGGCATAGTTATATGGACTATATCTTCTCGCCTTCTCCGCCAGCGGATCATGCACAAACCATCTCCCTATCGCAGGAATATAGAACCTCGCCCCGTAATCGTACATGATCACACCCAAGCCGCTTGTCAGCTCTTTGCCATTGTATAGATACGGATTTGTTTTGATACCTCCATATTGGTAACCAAGACCTGATAGATCCACTCCCCAAGGGTCATAATGAGTTTCCTGCACGATCAGCGGACCTGTACTCATGATCCGGTACTGGTCAAACCAGACGTTTTCAGCCGTTTCATTGACCAAATAGGTTTCTATGTACCCATCCTTTTTGATCGCCAGCTTTTGAATCAGTTCCTCGTGTTTGTTTCGGGCTTTTTTGGATAAGATGACCTTTCCATATTCATATAGATTACTGTCTGCATCATAAAGCACGTAGCCCATATAGGCTTCCGGAGCCGGCTTTTGCTGGACTTCTGAGATTACTAAGGCAATCACATTGGCGATGGCGATTTCATTTGGAGCAGCTGCCAGATTCTGACTATACTCCCCTAAGGTTCGGATTATCTTTTGGTCCAATCCTGTTCGAACGAAACTAGCCGGGCTTAATCTGACTTTCTTGGGATCCACATATTTCCCGAAAACTCCGATTTCCACTCTGTCTCCCTATTGGACCTCTTGGTTACGGGAAGGGCCGAGTATTCTTCTGCAATCGGCATTGAGCCAGGCAGTGGGATGGTTTTGATGTTTTATTCGATGTGGGCTATTTCAAAATCAAATCCTCTTAACTTTTCATCTTCTATCATTTTCCTAAATGCCTGTGAACAAAAGTATAAAGGTTCTGGCCGTAGCAATCCACGTTTAACACCGATCTTCTGTTTGCTTACTAAAAAATCGAATTCGCTAATTGATGGACTATTTAAAACATAAGCTTCTGACAAAAGATTTAATCCAATTGTGTGGCCTTTCGGACATTTATAAATTTCACCTTCACTAGTTGTTGATAAATCAAATGGGTTGATTCCCACAATAATAGTATTTACTGATAAATCAATCTCGGTATTTGCTTTAAGTTGGTAATATTTTTCAATATTGGTGGGACTATACTGTAAGCCTTTCAAATTCCTCTGCCTTACCGCGTTTACAAACTTTTCTGATACAACAATTTCACTACCAATTGTTTTGGCAATATCCTTTTTGGGTATAGTTCCCTTTTTGAGGATTAAGGAGCTTATTTGTTTTCTGTTTGCTCCGCAAAACTCACATGCTACAGTTTCATCATAAAGCGTTCCGCATTCTTCACCTGTAGGCTCAAAAACATCACTAATATTCAATGTGAAAAGTAAAGCATTTGACAACTCCGACTTACTGTATTTTCTATTGATGCCCCAACCATAGAAAAAACTCTCGTTGTTTTTAGCTTTGATTTTTTCAGCAATTTCTTTTGTTAATTGATATTCAGATGTTCCCTTTTCAATTTTAACCCTCGTGACAGGGCCCATGTCATTACCAATAATAGTCTTAGGTAATAATTCAACGAATTTATTATTTATTCGTAATTCACAAAATTCTTTCATAAAGGCTTGATTTAATTACTGGGTAACGGAAACTTACTGTACACATTCTCCATTATCTCTTTTGCTTGTTGTACAGTTGGATAAACTCTTGGTTGGCCAGGTAACTTCTTCGGCCAGTATTTGTAAAATTCATTTGTTATTTGTTGATGATACGGCGCAGGTAATCTAACTAAATCTTGCTTTTCTGCACCACCCATATATTTAGGAAAAGGATGGTGCAATTCAAATTTTCCTGCTTTTTTTGGATAAAGTTTCTGTGCTGCTTCTACTAAGTCATCATAATTAGCCTCCCCTTCGCAACAGCCTTACCAAGCTTTAATGCTTTAAGAAATCCAAGAATTGGAAAGGTAAGTCCTTCAATAGTATAGTCTGGAGATACTGCGCCCGTGGCTAAAGGTCTTCCAATATCGGAAGGTCTCCCAGTAGACATAGGATATATACCAATTCCATTTCCAAGGAATTGATTATTAACCAAAGTACTCCCACCTACTACTCTTCCTGTACTCTCAACATAGCTTTCAATGTAGGAATGATAAATCTCTCCGGTTCTACCATTACTGAAAACTATCAAATCTGTTTTAATGGTTTCAGTGGTATAAGATCCACCAAAGGATATTGACCCTGTACTATTTCGAGCGCTATAGGTTCCATATCCGTCCGAATAGGTGAAATCTCCATCCTCCTGTGCTGCATTTTCTCCAGAATTTACTGGAGTACCCTGTATTGAATATGGGGCCATCCCGTCTGGATCTATAAACCTTATGGGGTTATTGAATGCATAATTGTAGGGTGAATGCCTTCGCATATCTTCCGCCAGCGGATCATGCACAAACCATCTCCCAATCGCCGGGATGTAGAATCTTGCACCGTAATCGTACATGATCACGCCTAAGCCGCTTGTCAGCTCTTTGCCATTGTATAGATACGGATTTGTTTTGATTCCTCCATATTGGTAACCAAGACCTGATAGATCCACTCCCCAAGGATCATAATGGGTCTCTTGCACGATCAGCGGACCTGTACTCATGATCCGGAACTGGTCAAACCAAACGTTTTCAGCCGTTTCATTGACCAAATAGGTCTCGATATAGCCATCCTTTTTGATCGCCAGCTTTTGTATCAGTTCTTCGTGTTTGTTTCGGGCTTTTTTGGATAGGATGACCTTTCCTTGTTCATATAAAACCGAATCAGAATCATAGAGCGCATAGCCCATATAGGCTTCAGGAGCCGGCTTTTGCTGAAGTTCTGAGATTACCAAGGCAATCACATTGGCAATGGCTATTTCGTTGGGAGCAGCGGTTAGAGTCTGACCATACTCGCCTAAGGTTCGGATTATCTTTTGGTCCAATCCTGTACGGACGAAACTGGCAGGGCTTAATCTGACTTTCTTAGGATCCACATATTTCCCCAAAACTCCCAGTTCCACACTGTCTCCCTGCTGAACTTCCTGACTTCGGGACGGCCCGAGTATCCTCCCCCGATCCGCATTGAGCCAGGCCGTCGCATACCCTCCAGGAGTCTTGTTGTGCTCACCCGCTCCCTGTCTGGATTCCCGGATATTGTCAAACAGCTCTTCCTCCTCCTCCGCTTTTTCCGGTTCCATTGTGGCGATCCTCATTGCAGAAACCGGAGCTCTCACTACCTGACGGACATTTCCCAGGTGGTCTTTGACGAAGAATTCGTATTGGAACGCTGAATTCTCATAGGCCGCGCGTCCTTCTTCATGCATGATATAGGACAGCGTATTGGCTCCAGAATTGATTTTTTCAAATACAAATTCCCCCAAATAATCCAACGTAGTGGTAGTGGACCCTTCTACATTTACCTGACGAACCTTCACTCCTTCGGCATTGTACCAATAGGTGAGGCTTCTCCCAGTCCCTGAGAATATGATGGACTTGGGAAGGTTAAGATGATTGTAGGTAATGACAACGCTGTATTGATCATTTAAAAGTATTGAACCATTTTTTGACGCGATTTAACTATTGCGTCAATTATCGTGACGCTATTCTTCTTATTGCGTCATTTTTATGCTATTATTGTCGCGATACAAATGGGATTAAAAATGGAAAATCGAGATGAGCTCCAACTGATTAAAGATATAATTGCATCATCTGATGGAATAGGAATAGAACAACTCCTTCGATTGCTCCCATTTCAAATTGAAAAGAGAGCGCTTCAAAGACGACTAAAAAGCCTCATAGAAAAGAATCTGATTCTAAAAAAAGGTGAAGCTCGATCCACAAAGTATTATGCAAATGTCCCTGAACAAACCCATAATTCTGGAAAGATAAAATCAGAAAAGGAACTTCAATCGACCATTCCCCTTTCACAAGAAGGCAAAGACGTTTGGGCCTTGGTCTCACGTCCTGTAGCACAACGAAAACCTGTCGGATACGAACGAAGTTTCCTGGAAAATTACCGTCCCAACATCGACAGCTTTCTTAGCGGAGAAGAAAAACAAAAACTGGCTGAATGGGGAAATACCAGGAATGGAGAACAACCAGCAGGAACCTATGCCAGAGAAATATTAAATCGCCTTTTGATCGACCTATCTTGGAATTCAAGCAGACTGGAAGGGAACACCTATTCCTTGTTGGATACAGAGTTGTTAATCCACAACGGAAAAACCCCTCGAACAAGTCTCCGATGGAAACCCAGATGATTCTCAATCACAAGGAAGCTATCGAGTTTTTGGTAGAATCGTCTGATGGGGTGGGCTTCAATCGCTACACTTTTCTTAATCTCCATGCCCTGCTTTCAAACAACCTGTTGCCAAATCCGGCTGCATCCGGCAAGCTTAGAACATTTGGCGTGGGAATCACCAATTCGGTATTTACTCCGTTGGGAATTCCGCAACTCATCGAAGAATCCTTTGACCTAATCCTGGAAAAGGTAAGCCAAATCGAAAATCCATTTGAGCAGGCTTTTTTGTATTGATTCAACTTCCCTATCTCCAACCATTTGATGATATCAATAAGCGAGTATCCAGATTGGCAGCCAATATTCCATTAAACAAACATAACCTTGCCCCTCTTTCATTTATAGATGTACCTGAAGAAAGCTATATCAAAGGAATGCTTGGCATTTATGAATTAAACCGCATCGAATTATTCAAGGATGTGTTTCTGTGGGCCTATGAGCGGTCTGCCTTAAGGTATGCGGCCATTCGTCAGTCTCTTGGCGAGCCGGATCCTTTTCGAATGAAATACCGGGAGGAAATACGCGGGATCGTCAGCCAAATCGTAAGTAATGCAATGGGAAAAGAAGAAGCATCCTTAGCAATAAAATCTGAAGTAAAAAAATTGCAAGAACCAGATAGATCCCGATTAGCTGAAGTAGTAGAAACTGAACTACTTGGATTACATGAAGGAAATTTTGCACGGTATCGGATCAGACCTTCTGAATTTTCTGCTTGGAAAATGAAATGGGATTCCTAGTTAGAAATCAAAAAACGAAAACCATATTAATACTCTCGCAAACTGCTTAATTCTTGGCTTCACTATGCTCTAAAACCTAAAAAAAGAAAAAGGGGACGAATTGGGGGACAGAATCGGGGACAATTCGAATCAATTCCATTTGATTCGAATTTACATACCGCACCAGAAACCCTTTAAAACACAAAAAGTTGACCGTAAAACGATCAACTAATTGCTTAGTAGCGGGAACAGGACTCGAACCTGTGACCTTCGGGTTATGAGCCCGACGAGCTACCAACTGCTCCATCCCGCGATATGTCTTTTGCTTGATTGAACCCTACGAGCTACCTCCCGATAGCTATTGTGGATGCTCCATCCCGCAATATATTTTTAAGCTTTAAAGCGAATTATTCTGTTCTGAATCTGCCCTTGTGGCGAATTGTGATACAAAAGTAGTGGTTTAAATTTCAAATGCAAAATACCAAACCAAAAAAAATTTGTAATAATTAGGTTTCACCCTTTTTCCTTCCAATTAAGATAAAAACAATTTCCCCCAAGCCTCTCAAGGCCAATCTGTTTCATCATCTGAAAAAAACTTCTTTAAATCTTTTAAAATTCACCAAATTTTATTTTGCTGAAAACCAAAAAACCCCTATTGTCTAAAAATCAAGTACCTTTGTGGAAAATTTCTCAGAATGACTCAAGTAAAACACCAAGCCGGATTTGTCAATATTATTGGCAAACCCAATGTAGGAAAATCTACATTGATGAATATCCTTGTTGGAGAGAGGCTTTCCATCATTTCCTCGAAAGCCCAAACTACCAGGCATAGAATCCTAGGCTTGACCAATTCTGAGAATTACCAAATTGTATTTTCTGATACTCCAGGGATGCTCAAGCCTCAGTATGAGCTTCACAAAAACATGATGAGTTTTGTCAACATCTCCCTAGAAGATGCGGATATCATCTTGTTTGTCACTGACCTGTATGAAACAGATGAGGAAATTGAAGAAGTGATTGAGAAAATCAATCAATCTGGAATCCCAGTCATCCTAGTGATCAATAAAATAGACCTAGCCAAAGAAGGTCAATTAGATGCAGTGACCGAGTATTGGACTTCCAGAATTAAATCTTCAGTAGTAATCCCAATTTCGGCCGGTGAGAAATTCAATACCGACAAAATTTTACAGGAAATACTAGCCAGACTTCCTGAGCACCCTGCTTTTTACGATAAGGAGGAACTTACTGACCGCTCAGAAAGGTTCTTTGCCTCTGAGATTATCCGTGAGAAGATTTTCAAAAACTATAAAAAAGAAATCCCTTACAGTTCCGAGGTAAACATTGAAGAATTTCATGTAAAGAACAAAATCATCCGAATCCGGGCTACTATTTATGTGGAAAGGGATAGTCAAAAAGGAATTATTATAGGAGAAAAAGGGAAAGCTCTAAAAAAGTAGGAATTGAGGCGAGAGAGGAGTTGGAAAAATTCTTTGGTAAGCAAGTCATGCTCGAAACCTTTGTGAAGGTGGAGTCAGACTGGAGAAAAAATAAATTGAAACTGAAAAAATTTGGGTACGACCCAACTTGATTATGGCAAATATTGTAGCAATTGTAGGTAGACCCAACGTAGGTAAGTCTACTTTATTTAATAGACTGGTAGAGGAGAGAAAAGCGATCGAGGACAACATGAGTGGTGTGACCCGTGATCGTCATTATGGCCATGCTCAATGGATCGGTAAATTTTTCTCAGTCATCGATACGGGCGGATATGTGACCGGTTCGGACGACATTTACGAAGCTGAAATTAGAAAACAAGTAAAACTTGCGGTAGAAGAATCGGATGTAATCCTATTTGTGGTGGATTGCCACGACGGATTAACTGATTTAGACATGGAGTTTGCAAATGAACTGAGAGGCACAGAGAAGCCCATTTACATTGTAGCCAATAAAGCAGACAATCAAGACCTCAGCTTTATGTCAGCAGAATTCTATTCTTTAGGCATAAGTGACTTTGAGGTATTCCCTATTGCCGCTGCCAGTGGAAGCGGTACTGGTGATTTATTGGATAAAGTTGTTGAACATTTCGAGGATGAAGGAACGGAAGACCCAGATGCCGGAATTCCTAAAATCTCCATTCTAGGAAGACCCAATGTGGGTAAATCGTCTTTCTTGAATGCCTTACTTGGAAAAGAAAGATCAATCGTTACCAATGAAGCAGGTACGACCAGAGACGCCATTCATACGAGATACAAACTTTTCGGTCAAGATTTTATCATCACTGATACTGCCGGAATTAGGAAAAAAGCCAAAGTTCATGAAGACATTGAGTTTTACTCTGTGATGAGATCTTTAAGAACCTTGGAAGAATCCGATGTCATCATCGTTATGGTAGATGCTACTAGAGGTTTAGAAGCCCAGGACATGAACTTGATTTCCTTAGGAATCAAAAATAATAAAGGGATCATGATCATGGTTAATAAATGGGATCTGATTGAAAAGGACCACAAGACCATGAACAAAGTGAAGGAAGATATGCTGGAGCGCTTGGGAGAAAACAAGTGGATCCCCATAATTTTTACATCAGTGACAGAGAAGCAACGAATTTTTCAGGCGATCGAACTGGCAGTAAAAGTTTATGAAAACAAAACACGAAAAGTACAGACTTCAAAGCTGAATGATGTCATGCTTCCTGAAATAGAAAAATATCCTCCCCCAGCGTGGAAAGGGAAGTATATTAAAATCAAGTATGTCACACAGTTACCGACCAAAAACCCCGTTTTTGCCTTCTTCTGCAACCTTCCTCAATACATCAAATCTCCTTACACGAGGTACTTAGAAAATCGTTTAAGAGAGAACTTTGAATTCGACGGAGTGCCTGTAAAAATTATTTATAAAAACAAGTAAAAAATATTTAAACGGTCTCTTGTTTAATTGCGAAATCCTATAATACTTTGTACTGTAATTAAGAAAATCACAACAAATGAAAAAAGTATTTGCAATTTTCGCAATCTCCAGCGTAATGTTCGCTACTTCTTGCGGTAATAAAGAAGTGAAAGAAGAGACTGTAGAAGTAACTGAAACAGTTGAAACTGTTGAAGAAGAAGTGATCATTGAAGAGTCTACTTCTGACTCTACTGAGATTGTAATCGTTGAAGAAACGGTTGAAGAGGTAAAATAAAATAAACCACTTCCTAAAATTGAGAGTCCTGAAATTTCGGGACTCTTTTTTTTGTATTTTACGCCATGCTTGCTCCCTCAAAATTGGAAGAAGTTTTCTCAAAACACTTACCTGCAAATGCAGTGGACCCTTGTCTCAAACTTTGGGAAGAAAGACCATTCCATTTTAAAATTACATCCAGCAGAAAAACAAAACTCGGAGACTTCAGATATAGAAAAGACCAGCAGTTCCAAACCATCACGTTAAATGCTGATCTGAACCCTTATCAGTTCCTTTTAACATTCGTCCATGAGGTCGCCCACTTACACGCATTCACAAAATTTGGGTATGGAATCGCCCCGCATGGAAGAGAATGGAAGTCTACTTTCCAACAACTTCTCTTTCCATTTTTAAGGGAGAATATCTTTCCAATAGATATTCTGATCCCTCTCAAAAAGCATATGAAAAACCCAAAAGCAAGTTCGGCAGCAGATCTGTTTTTGATGAAGGAAATGAGTAAATATGACAAGCATCTACCAGGAAATGACACCTTCTTTTTATCTGACCTAAAACCAGGAAGTAACTTTACTATTTCTGGAAGGGTATTCAGAAAAGGGGAAACTAGAAGAACAAGAGTACTTTGCGAAGAGGTAAATACCGGAAAAAATACTTGATCGCTCAATTGGCAAAAATACAGCCGCTGGAATAAATTCAGTTTCCAACTGGTTACCCCCTACATTTAGTATCATATCACTCTTTCTCCTCTCCAATCTGATTTTCCGGTTGGGAAAAATCTTTCGGTTGAGGAAGATCCTGAATGGAATTAATACCAAAATACTCCATGAATTTGTCAGAAGTTCCAAAAAGTAATGGCCGGCCTATTCCATCTGATTTACCCTTGACTTCCACCAATTCTTTCTCCAATAGCTTTTGAACTGAATAATCAGAATTCACCCCCTTATTTGCTCAATATCCCCTTTGGTAACAGGCTGCTTATACGCAATGATGGAAAGGGTTTCCAACTGAGCTGTGGACAATCTTTTTGGGATTGTTGCTTGAGCAAAATACTAATACTAGTCTGGTAGGCAGGTTTGGTTAGGAATTGATAGCCTCCACCGAGATTTTCCAATGCAAAAGAAAACTCTTCTGAGTCGTACTTTTCCCTTAATTCTTCAATAGCTTTTTCGACATGATCTTTGGGCACCTCAGCCTCAAACATTTCTGTAAGACACTTCCCAATTTCATCTACCCCTAATGGGGAAGGGGCACAAAATATCAATGCTTCAATATGCCTATGAAGAAATTCCAATGATCAGATTACTTTTTAGCCAGTTTCGCTTCAATTGAATGCATCGTATGGGGAACAGCTTTTAATCGCTCCTTGGAAATTAATTTTCCTGTATCCACGCACACACCATAAGTTCCATTTTTAATACGTATCAATGCATTCTCCAAATTGATAATGAACTTTTGTTGCCTAGCGGCCAATTGATTGAGGCTTTCTCGCTCTAGCGTGTCTGCACCATCTTCAAGCAATTTTGATGTTGAGGCAGTAAAATCAGTCCCACTATCATTTTTCTTGCTCAAAGTTTCCTTTAACGAATGTAATTCTTCCTTAGCTACTGATAACTTCTGAAGAATGATCTCTTCGAATTCTTTTAGCTCACTCGCAGAGTAAGCGGTCTTACCTTCCTGACTCATAATACGCTGGGATTAGATGATATACTTGGGACGAATATTTTCAATAAATGTTCCCTAAAATACATTTAGCTAGCTTAATTACAAAGATTAAGTACGGAGAAGAATTTAAAAAAGCGGGAAACGGAAATCAAATTAAACTAAAAAATAAAAACACTTCTCATTATCAATACATTATAAATTTCTGCACTTTTTCCCAAGTTGTATTAATTGATAAATATGATTTTAATCAAAGGAATGGATCAAAAAAAGCTGTTAGGCAACAGCTTTCTCTTCACTTAAAATTTTCTCTAATCTTTTTTGCAGCACCAGAAGATCCACGTCCATTCTATACTTCATCAGCAAATATTGATGTACTTCTTTAGGGTCTTTTCCTTGTTGTATGCAAAGATTCTGTAGGGCAAGGGTAATGAGGTCTCTTTCCATAGTTCTCCATTTATTATATCTAATTTATTTATTTTTCCTGTCAACTAATAGAAATATTTCAAGAAAGTTAAAATTGAGTCGCTACCACCATCGTTTTTCTAAATCTGATCACCTGTCCCTGTAAATCAAACAGTTCCACCAATAATACATAATAACCAGGCCTTACCTTTCTTCCTGAATCATCTGTACCACTCCAAGTATACATTCCTGAATTACCTAAAATTGCATTTCGATCCAGGACTTCAATAATTCTACCTCCTACATCATAAATTTCAAAAGTCCCCACCCAACCAGACTGGTCCAATTCATAAGATATTACAGTGAACGTATTCCCATTATTTCCTTCTGGATCAAATACCTCTGGACTAATGGTAATCAATTGTGATCCAAACTCTCCTGTAAATGAATTGGAGTTTTTCTTACCAGGAGTTCCATAGTCCTCTACCCCAGACGCGGAATGCCAATTGCTTTTTATATTGGAAGGAGTATTAAAAGATATCCTTTCTAAGGACACTCCTTTTGGATCTCTTAATAATGGATGGTGCATTTCCTCATCAAACGAAAATTCTTCCAACAATTCTTGTTCCTCCGAAACTAGCACTACTGTTCCTCCACTAATTGGATAACTGGGCAAAGTAGACATCTGAAGAAAATTCCCATTTGCAGATTTAGGAAAATCCTGTTGAAGCAAAATAGTATCTGTCGTGATAGCCAAATACGATTGGGGAGGAAAAATAAAGCCTTGCTCTCTGACCTTTTTGAGCTGATCCGGAAGACCATTTTCATCCAGATTTCCTAACTGAAGGTTCCCAATTTGTACGTAATTCGAACTCCTATTGTATAATTCCACATACTTTGGTCTACCTGATTTAGGATTAAATAATAGTTCATTGATGATTACATCACCTCTCAAAGGACTTGCTGGCAAAATCACAGTTACTAGTGGTTTTTCTAAACCATTCCCTGTACAATCAAGAATAGAACTCAAATCCAATCCATATTCAATAGATTTTGTAGCTGCACTTTGTAATTCAAGCTTTAAAGTATTCGGACCACTCAAATAAACTGTATCAATATTCAATTCGTGTTGATTTTTTATTTCCTCGAAGTCCAATGTGATTGGTTCGGAAAATTGCACTTGCAAGGTCAATGAATCCAAAAACTTAATTTCTTGAATCCAAGGAGAAATCTCATCAGGACTTAAATCAAAGACCGAGTTTTCACTTCCTGGGGTGCCTCGGAGGGGTGAATTAGATGCTAATAGAAAAGCCGATTGCTCACAATCCAAAAATGGGTTTACTACTTCCAAACTAAACCCCGAATTCCTTAATCCTGGGTCATCCCAACTCTCTGAAGAATAGCTTATACGGTCTACCAGGTTTCCCCCTTATCATTTAATTCCAATCGATCTCCTGTATTCAATAGGGTTGGCCAAGAATCCATAGGAATCAGTAACCCAAAATCATTCATTTCTTCTTGCTGGTTTGATGGAACCAGCAAAATTAACTCCTCAGGATTTATCCAAACATCAGGCAATTCGACTGTATTTCTGGAATTAGACCATTTCATGTCTCCGGTACGAATCTGATAATTCAGGTTATTTCTCAGCTCCACATATTCCACATTAGGCAAATCCAAATCTGCTTTGGGGGCAGGCATGATTTCATTGATGACAAGAGATTTGTAAGGGATTAACGTGGGATCATGGTACCGAAAACTGAGTAAAGTATCCTTGATAAAATTCCCCGCTAAATCAGGTATTTGAGAAATTTGTAGATTAATCTCTTTTCCATGAGCAAGCGGATTTGAAAAAGTCAAAACAGCTAAAGAATCATTATCCAATCTCACCAACTCTGGCTCTTGACCATCTAGTTTATAGTTGAGCTGGATAATTGAAAATACCGAATCAATAGCTTCGGAAAATTCAACCTGAATTTCATTTTCACTAAAACCTCGAACCATTTGAACAGTAGGAGGCAAAGTGTCTTCAGCTATATCTCCAAACATAAAATCATCTATGAGCCAGCGAGCACAAGTCCCAGCTCCAGGGCCATATTTGATCTCAAGTTTTAGATATACCACATCTTTACCTTTAAATTCATTAGGAATTTCAAGTTCAAATCTTCGAAACTCTTGGTTTTCATTTGCAAATTCATTTTGGGAACCCAAAATCATGGAAGTTAAAAATCCACCCTGTAATGTTTCTGACCAAGAATAATAAACTTCTGCAACCCTGCTTCCATTTCCATTCTTTCTGGACTTTGCCCAAAATTGGACTATTGGTGCTGAAAATTCTGAAACGGAAAGCCTGACTATTAACTCTCCATTAAAGGTTGATATTGGCTGAACCGCCAAAGCATTAGATTGATTAATCCCTTGCCCCTTGGCTTGGAAAATTCTTGTATTGGAACTTCTTACCTCATTTCCATACCATCCTGGCAAAAATTGGGATGGAAAGGTTACCGGATTAAAATCAAGTTCGAAGGCTTGAGTTTGTGCATGAACTTCTGACGCTTGGCATAAAAAAGTGCCATGCAAAAAAGATGAACCAATAAATTAGAACCCAAAAATAAAGGCTTCATAGTTTATTAATTAAAAAATTAATAATTAAATATACTGATGAATATTAAACTATTAGTAGTTTCAGGATAGAATTTTAACTCGAGTTTGATAAATTTTTTAGCAGATTATCCTGAAAATGAACCCATAGCCATTACTTTTGCAATCCAAAATAAAAACAACCTATTAAAAACCAGTCTGATGAAATTAGCAGTGGTAGGAGCTACCGGTTTGGTGGGCTCCGAAATCTTAGAGGTGCTGGATGAGCACAATTTCCCTTTTGACGAACTTCTATTAGTTGCTTCCGAGCGATCTGTAGGTAAACAGATTGAGTACAAGGGTAAACAGTATACCGTGATTGGCCTTGCTGAAGCTGTTTCATTAAAACCTGAAATTGCAATTTTCTCAGCTGGAGGAGGTACCTCTTTGGAATGGGCTCCAAAATTCGCAGAAGTTGGAACTATCGTAGTAGACAATTCTTCTGCTTGGAGAATGGACCCAAGTAAGAAGTTAGTGGTGCCCGAAATCAATGCAAAAGAACTCACAGCTGAAGATAAAATCATTGCAAACCCAAACTGCTCAACCATCCAAATGGTATTGGCATTGGAACCTTTGCGTCAGCGATATGGAATCAAGAGAATCGTAGTTTCTACCTATCAATCGGTAACAGGAACGGGAAAAGCTGCGGTAGATCAAATGATGGCAGAACGTGCAGGAGAGACCCCTGAAATGGTCTACCCTCACAAGATAGACATGAATGTACTTCCTCACATCGATGTATTCCAACCAAATGGATACACTAAAGAGGAAATGAAGATGATCAACGAAACCAAAAAATCTTCTCTGATGATAGTATTCAAGTAACTGCTACTACCGTTCGAATCCCTACTATGGGTGGACATTCAGAGGCTGTTAACGTAGAATTCAAAGAGGATTTTGATCTAGATGAAGTAAGAAAATTACTTTCAGAAACTCCTGGAATCATAGTTCAAGACGATCCTGCCAACTTTGTATACCCAATGCCTATCCATGCTCATAAGAAGGACGAAGTGTTTGTAGGAAGATTAAGAAGAGACGAATCTCAAGCAAATACCTTGAATATGTGGATCGTGGCTGACAACCTTCGAAAAGGTGCAGCAACTAATGCAGTTCAAATTGCAGAGTATTTAAAAGAACATAGCCTAGTTTGATGAACTGGGAAGACGTTCATAGTCCCGAATTTCAAAAATTTGTGCAGGATCATCTCCAGGAAGATCCTGCACTTTTGCTTTTAAATATCAAGGAAAAACAATTTTTGACCTGAAAACTGCTGTCCATCAAATCGCGGCCAGACAGAAAACTTCCAAGAAACTTCCCTCTTGGGCAAAAGATCCAAATCTTGTGTTTCCAGCCAGTATTTCCCTAGAGCAATCCTCATCAGAAGAGACTGCCTTATTCAAATCCAAAGGTCTTTCAGGAAAATGGATGATCGATTTGACTGGTGGGTTTGGTGTGGATTCCTTTTATTTAAGTCAAGGTTTTAAAAAAGCAACCTATTGTGAATATCAAGAGGAGCTTGCCCAAATCGCTTCCTATAATCTGGAACACCTTGCTCCTGGCAAATTTGAATTCGTAGCGGGAGATGGACTAGCTCATTTATTATCCAACAAACGGAACTATGACCTTATCTATGTTGATCCTGCCAGAAGGGGTGATGCCAATCAGAAGTTATATAAACTCCAAGACTGTCAACCTGACGTAGTTTCTGTTTGGGACCAGCTTACGGAAAAATCGGAGCAAATCTTGATCAAAGCTTCTCCTATGCTGGACATTTCCCAAGCATTTTTAGAATTACCAGATATTCAACTGATTCAAATCGTATCTTCAAAAAATGAGGTCAAAGAACTTCTGCTACATTGGAAAAAAGGTGAAAACTTATCTGGGAAAAGAATTGAAGCACATGATTTAGGAAGTGATCTACCAGCATTTTCCTTTTCCTTGGAACAGGAAGAGAAAGCTGTGTCTGAATTTGGAGAGATCGCCGAATATCTAATTGAACCGATGAGTGGAATTCTAAAAGCCGGAGCATTCAAGCTATATGGAAATCAATTCAAATTGAAAAAACTTGAGCCAAATAGCCACATTTATACCAGTGACGTCCTTCCTGAAAACATTCCAGGTAGAGTTTTTAAAGTCATTCAAGAAGTCGCGGCAAATAAAAAAGAGATCAAGAAAATTCTTCCAAAGGGGAAAGCAAATGTGATCACCCGTAACTATGTCCAAGGTACAAACGAGCTGAAAAAGAAATTAGGGTTAAAAGATGGTGGGGAGGACTTTTTAATAGGTACAAAAACCAACAATGGCTATAAATTAATTTGGTGTAGAAGAGTTAAATAGGGTCGTCCTTACAGGACTTTACTATGCACATTCATTTTTACATTTCTACCAATCTCAAATCCCGAGGGGATTTTATACAAAGAGGATTATTGGCATAGAAGATTTGTCTTATTTATTTTTAATAATTAATTTTATAGTTTTAATTCTGTGCCGTAGGCACGCCAGCTTGTTAGAATAATTAATAAAAATAAATATTAAATGCCTTAGGCATGATCCATTTATTCTTTTTGATGATTATTAAACATTTTTTTCAGTTCCCTCATTCATTTAAAAAACATTTTTATGGCAAATACCTATACCCAAATTCCTTTACATGTAATATTTGCTACAAAATTCAGATCTGGACAAATTGCAGCCTTTTGGGAACACCGGTTATTTGAATACATAATTGCCATAATACAAAAACACAACCATAAGGTATTAGCTATCAATGGGATGCCAGACCATATTCATATCTTATTGGGATTGCGCCCTAATCAATCCCTAAGTGAGCTGATCCAAAAAGTCAAAGCTTCTTCTTCAAAATGGATAAATGAAAATAATTTTTGTAAGGCAAAGTTTGCTTGGCATGAAGGTTATTCAGCATTTTCCTATACCAAATCTCATCTACCAAGAGTCATAAACTATATAGTAAACCAAAAAACTCATCATCAAAAAATCGATTTTTTGAATGAGTATAAAAATTTACTTACCGAATTAGAGGTTGAATTTGACCTAAATTACATATTCAAAGAACCCACATAAAAAAAATGAAGGATTGATTAATCCTTCACTTCTTCAAAATCGACGTAGTCACCGCCTTTAATATCCTTCTGTCTTTTCTCTTTAAACTGCTTAGGCACATAATCCACTACCACTTCATCTTTTGGTCTGGAAGCGTGAGCCTGGGCCCTCTGCTGTTCCTTTGCTGCTTCGTTTACCTGTTGGGCAAATTTAGCCAACTTAGATCTGAGAAAATATCGGATTAGCTGGCCCAAAAGCCAGCCAACTCCAAGAACTATGACAAGAAATTTTATCAAAACTAATTATATTTTTAATCAGGGTTATCTACTCAAATACAAGTTTCGTTCTGAGTAAATCTTCAAGAAATAATCATCCATCAGGTCATCTATAAAGTAAATCGCTTCACCAGTAGATTTCATTTCGGGCCCCAATTCTTTGTTAACATTCGGGAATTTATGGAATGAGAAAACAGGTTCCTTAATTGCATAACCTTTTTTGTAAGGTTTGAATTCAAAATCTGTTACTTTATTCTCTCCCAGCATCACCTTTACGGCGTAATTTACATAAGGTTCTTTGTATGCCTTACAAATAAACGGAACGGTTCTAGATGCTCTTGGGTTTGCTTCAATGATGAATACTTTATCATTTTTGATGGCAAACTGAATGTTGATCAAACCTACTGTCTTCAATGCCAAGGCAATTTTTTCAGTATAAGTTTCAATCTGACGGATTACCAAGTCTCCCAAATTGTAAGGAGGAAGAACCGCATAGGAATCTCCAGAGTGGATACCTGCAGGCTCGATATGTTGCATAATCCCAATGATGTAGACATTCTCTCCATCACAGATCGCGTCCGCTTCCGCCTCAATAGCACCTTCTAAGAAATGATCCAGAAGAATCTCATTGTTTGGAATGTCTCTTAATACTTCTACCACATGTTCTTCTAGTTCCTTCTCATTGATCACAATCTTCATCCCTTGTCCACCCAATACATAACTTGGACGTACCAGTAAAGGGAATCCGATAGTCTTACAAAGATCTAACGCTTCATCAGTAGTATGGACCGTTCCAAATTCAGGATAAGGAACATCATTTTCTTTCAATAAGGTAGAGAATCTTCCTCTGTCTTCAGCCAAATCCAATGCTTCGAAACTGGTACCTATGATTTTGATTCCATATTTCTCTAATTTTTCTGCCAGTTTCAAGGCAGTTTGTCCACCCAACTGAACGATTACACCTTCAGGCTTCTCGTGCAAGATAATTTCATAAATATGCTCCCAGAATACTGGCTCAAAGTAAAGCTTATCCGCCACATCAAAGTCTGTAGACACCGTCTCAGGGTTACAGTTGATCATGATTGTCTCATAACCACACTCTTTGGCTGCAAGGACCCCATGAACACAGGAATAATCAAATTCAATTCCTTGCCCAACACGGTTTGGACCTGAACCTAATACAACCACTTTCTTACGATCAGTTTTTATAGATTCATTTTCCTCACCAAAAGTAGAATAGTAATATGGAGTTTGCGCCTCAAATTCAGCGGCACAAGTATCTACAAGTTTATAAACTCGCTTGATACCCATTTCATCGTAACGCTTATTGAATACTTCACTTTCCAAGCAACCAAGTAAATGTGCTAACTGACGGTCGGCATACCCTCGTTTCTTGGCCATATCCATAATTTCATATGGAATGGTATTCACATTATATTTCCCAATCTCTTCTTCGAGATGGATCAGTTCTTCAATTTGTCTTAGGAACCACTTATCGATTTTTGTTAAATCGTAAATTGTTCTGAATGAGATACCCAATTTGAAGGCATCATAAATATGGAACAATCGATTCCAGCTTGGATTAGCTAAAGAATACAAGATTTTTCCTGATCTCTCAACTCTTTTCCATCAGCCCCTAGTCCATTACGTTTGATCTCAAGGGATTGACAAGCTTTTTGCAAGGCCTCTTGGAAATTTCTACCGATTCCCATTACCTCACCTACTGCTTTCATAGAAAGACCCAATCTTCTATCAGATCCTTTGAATTTGTCAAAGTTCCAACGAGGCACCTTCACGATTACGTAGTCAATAGAAGGCTCAAAGTAAGCAGAGGTAGTACCCGTGATCGAATTTGGCAGCTCATCCAAATTATATCCGATCGCCAACTTAGCTGCAACTTTTGCGATCGGGTAACCAGTCGCTTTAGATGCCAAAGCAGAAGAACGAGAAACACGAGGGTTAATTTCTATCCCGATGATGGTTTCGTTGTCAGGGCTAACTGAGAATTGCACGTTACAACCACCCGCAAAATTACCAATGCTATTCATCATAGTAATTGCATAATTTCTCATTCGCTGATAAACTGTGTCAGGCAAAGTCATAGCAGGAGCAACGGTGATGGAGTCTCCTGTGTGAACGCCCATTGGGTCAAAATTCTCGATAGAACAGATCACAATCATGTTCCCGATATTATCTCTCATGACCTCCAGCTCGTATTCTTTCCAGCCCAAAATGCTTTGCTCGATCAACACTTCATGAACTGGAGAAGCCTGTAAACCAGCACTCAACAATTTTTCAAAATCCTCAGCTTTTTCCACAAAAGCTCCTCCTGCCCCACCAAGGGTATAAGAAGCTCTAATGATTAATGGAAAGCCAATTTCCTGAGCAATTTCTTTACCTTGAAGAAAGGAAGTAGCAGTATCACCTTTGCAGACACCCACTCCAATTTTCTTCATCAATTCTTTAAACTTCTCACGATCTTCTGCAGTATCGATGGCCTCGATATCTACACCGATCATACGGGTATTGAATTTTTCCAAATACCTGCTTTTTCACAATCTATTGCCAAGTTCAAGGCTGTTTGACCACCCATGGTAGGCAGAACTGCATCAATATCCGGATGCTCTGTCAGGATCTTGATAATGGATTTTTCTCAAGTGGAAGCAAATACACGTGATCTGCTGTCACCGGGTCAGTCATGATGGTGGCAGGATTGGAATTGATCAATGTCACGATAATTCCTTCTTCTCGAAGGGACCTAGCAGCCTGGGAACCAGAATAGTCAAACTCACAAGCTTGACCGATGACGATGGGACCAGAACCGATAATTAATACGTGCTTGATGCTACTGTCTTTTGGCATTACAAAAGGGGAATAGAGAGATGAAATTACTTACGTCCAAATTGGGGCAAAATTAGAAAAAATTCCCGAAGGGGAAGGATAAATCCAGATTAAAATGGAAAAGTCACCTCAATGAGCTCAACAAAAGTGACTTATCAATTGAAACTAAAGGATCATTCTTTCCAACGAAAGCTTTTCTGGTCAATCGCACGCATCGTACATAGAATTCCATCCAAATGATCATATTCGTGCTGAATCAATTCAGATTCGGCTCCAGAAACCTCCCATTCATGTTCCTTCCAATGTTCATCCCAGTACTTCAACGTCAAGGACTGATGACGACGCACCTTGACCAAAAGGTTCGGAAAACTCATGCAATCATCCCAAAGCTCAAACTTTGATTCACTTTTGTTTTTCAATTCAGGATTTAAAATTACATAAGGCTTATCCAGATTAAGATAAAACATACGCTTCATAATACCCAACTGTGGAGCCGCGATTCCTCTTCCGAAACCATACACTCTTCGAATATCTTCCATGGCCTCATGAAGTTGCTGGACCCAATTTGGGACCTGGTTTAATTCTGATTCTAAAACAGGCTCACACACTTCGTAAAGCCTGGGATCACCGAGTTTCAGGATGTCATGGATGGTTTTCATAGGTTAAATCTAACATTCTTAAAAAATCACCTACCCAATATTGGGTATTTTTCAACTAGAAAGTGAATTTAAATGAATTTCTATTTGGACTATAATAATAATAATAATAATAATATGTTAGTAAAAGCTAACTAGTTGGTTAGTGCTCTTGGCCAAGGGGTATTTTATCTTAACCAAAAATTTAATAAAAATGAAAAAAGTAATTTTAGGAATTTCGATGTTAGTATTTCCGACAATTTTATTCTCTCCCTCTTTTTCAGCTCATGCTTCAGGAGTTTATTATATGCAAAATATTAAATGCCCACTTGGTGGTAGTGTATATAGATGTAGGCCAGGAGGTAATGAATCTTGTGATGTTTCAGGTCAAAAACATTGTGATGAAGTAACTCCAATTACTTAAAGTTCAAAATGATTGATATTGTCAAAAAAATTAACCTTTTGGCAGTCTGAGCGAAGTTGAAGGCCTTACTATTCAATTTATGCCATATTTTAACTTCGCTCATTGTTACTAAATATTCTTAAAAGGACCTTAAATGTTTTTATGAGGCATCTTCTTTTCACTTTAGGTCTTTCACTAATCACAGCTTGTTTTATTTCCTGTGAAAATAACAATAGTGAAAGGAATTCAAGTGAGTTAACTGTTGTCATAAATCTTAAAGACTCAAAAAATAATAGATTATCTGAAGCTTTTGAAAGCATCACTTATTCAATTTTAAATGCTCCTGATTCATCACCTCTCGTAGAACCCTATCTAATGAAATTTGATAATGAATCGATGTATATTCAGGACTTTTATACTGGCCATATCCATAAGTTTGATAAGAAAGGTCAGCCTCAATTTGTTTACCAAGCGACAGGTTCGGGACCTGGAGAATTTAGGCAATCGGATTACTTTTTTTGGAAGATTCAGCAATTACCATTTTGGATAGAGTACTAGGTAAAGCTGTGACTTACGGTCCATTTCAAAATTTAATTTATGAGGAGAAAATCACCAAAAACATTCCCATGTTTGAAAAACGAGGCAATCGAATGCTTTATTTCATGAATAATCTGAGGGATGGTACTGACTTCAATTTTCTTCTTTATGAAAATGAAAAGGTGATAGGGGAATGGGAAAGAATTAGACCAGGATTTGAAAAAGCCCAATATGGAGACAATAATGGTTTCAACCAAGATTTTGACGGAGGACTTGTTTTCCCGATCCCATATTCTACCGAGGTATTATTCTTTGACAGCCATCTAAATCGCACTCAAAAAGTAACATTTGATATCGGTGATGCACTAGTTGATAAAACGGATTTTGTTAGACTAAACAATATGAGTCGAGATGATTACCAACAATTCATCCGGGAAAAAGAATTAGTAGAAGGCATTTCTCTATTTTCAAAACTTGGACCCTATTACTTTCTATCCCTTCAGCAGTACAATAAAGGAGTCCATTTAATTTTTATGAATAAGGATTTTAAGGTTTTAATCCAGTCTAAAAGTTTGGAAAATGATTTAGACCAGATGCTAATAAGAGGAATCCCATGGACCTACGATGAAGATAAACTTATTTTTATGATCAACTCGGTTTATTTTTATAATGATTATATCAAAACATTTTCTGGCAAAAAAGTCGCTGTGAGACCGAACAATGTCCATGATTTTTTTGAGAAAAATCAGAATCTTTTAAAGGAGGATAGGTATGTCCTGATTTCGTTGAAAATCAAAAGCCAAATAGAAAAATAATAATTTATCTACTCATAATATTTTGCAACTCATTATTGATCCACAGGAGAGGGATAAGTTTTCGAATATTTTAATTACTATAAGGGGAATATAATTGGTCATGCGTATACTCCCTTTCCTTTTCCCTACTTTTGCGGCATGAATTACCTTTCAGTCGAAAATCTCAGTAAAGCGTTCGGGGAACGCAAGCTTTTTTCCAATATCTCTTTTGGCATTTCCCAAGGCCAGAAAATCGCTTTAGTCGGTATCAATGGTGCCGGCAAATCTACCTTGATGAAAATTATCATGGGCTTGGAAATCCCTGACACCGGAAATGTAGCCATCAATCAACAGGTAAAAGTGGCCTATGTTCATCAAAACCCTGTTTTTGAAGGCAAAATGAGTATTTATCAGACCATTTTTGACCAAAGTAATTCAGAAGTCCTGCAAGTAATTGAGGATTATCATAAGGCCATGCTAGAGGCAGAACGAGGCATTGATAACTCCGAAAAAATGGCTGGTTTATTCGAAAAAATGGATGCTTTCCAGGCTTGGGATTTTGAGTATCAAGTAAAGGAAGTTTTGGGAAAATTGGGACTACATGACACAGAATTGCCTGTAGGAACACTTTCCGGTGGTCAGCGAAAGCGAGTAGCTTTGGCAAAAGCAATCTTGGAAAAGCCTGACTTATTGCTTCTCGATGAACCAACCAACCACTTGGATTTGGAAACCATCGAATGGCTAGAAGATTATTTATCAAAAGCGAATCTTGCCCTTTTTATGGTCACTCACGATCGATATTTTTTAGAGAAAGTGACCAATGAAATCCTGGAGCTTGATCAAGGGAAAGTTCATCGCTACCTAGGTAATTACGGTTATTTCTTGGACAAGAAAGCTGAGCGAATGATGCAGGAAGATGTGGAGTTGGAAAAAGCGAAAAGCCTTTATAAAAAGGAGCTGGAATGGATTCGTAGACAGCCTAAAGCCAGAGGAACCAAAGCCAAATACAGAGTAGACGCATTTGAGGAAACGAAAGAAAAGGCCTCTCAGAAGAGAGAGGAACGTGACATCCAACTGACCGTGACTACCCAGCGTCTAGGAAATAAAATCATTGAAATCGAAAAGATGCAAAAGTCCTTTGGAGATAAAACCATAATCAAGGACTTCTCATATACCTTCAGAAAAAAAGACCGTGTAGGGATTGTAGGACCCAATGGAGCTGGAAAAACCACTTTCCTTAATATGATTACTGGGCAACTTGAACCAGATGCAGGAAAAATCTCGATCGGACAAACGACTGCTTTTGGCTATTACAGACAGGAGGAAAGTTCATTTGATGAGGAAAAACGTCTGATTGATATTGTCAAGGAAGTAGCCGAAGTGGTGAATATTGCTGGAGGTGCAACAATTACTGTTTCTCAGTTTTTAACACAGTTTGGTTTCCCTCCGAAGCAACAACATACTCCTATTGCCAAATTAAGTGGAGGAGAGCGTAGGAGACTTCAATTATTGATGGTTTTGATCAAGAATCCAAACTTCTTGATTCTCGATGAACCTACCAATGATCTGGATTTGATGACTTTGAATACCCTTGAAGAATTCCTAGACACCTTCCCTGGCTGTTTGATCATTGTGTCCCACGATCGATATTTTATGGATCGATTGGTGGAGCATTTATTTGTTTTTGAAGGAGAAGGAGAGATCAAAGACTTCCCAGGCAACTATACTGATTTCAGAGAGTGGGAAAAAGAAGAAAGTACAAAGTCTAAAGTACCAAGTACCAAGACTACGGATTATAAAAGTGAGCCTGAAACTATATTAGAGATTTCGACTCCGCCCAGCCAAACAAAAGTAAAAGCAAGCTATAAGCAAAAGCAAGAATTCAAAGAAGTAAATACTTCTATTGCCAAGTTGGAAGAAGAAAAAGCCAATATCACAGATAAAATCGCTGCTGGAATTGAAGATCATGAAGAATTGATCAAGCAGTCGAATCGGATAGCAGAAATAGATGCTGAGTTAGAGGAGTTAGAATTGACTTGGTTAGAACTCAGTGAATTGGAGGGAATAGAATAAAGCTAAAGAGAAATAAGCTTCGCTGAGATACGCCTGAGGCTAGATAGGCTTCGCGAGATAAACTTGACTTTCATATTATCTCCAAAGCTATCTTATTAAATATCTGCTCTAAGAGCTATCTTTTTAAAAAATTAATATTTGTCTAAGGCGCCAGGGGCTTCGATCCCGTACAACTGTCGGGACGCTCATCCTGACTTTTTCATATTTCTGATTTTAGACTTCTGACTTCAAACTCTTCCTTTCAAAAAATCCTGCCTAACATCCTCATCAAATTTTTCGATGGCATAGCGTAAGGCCGTTCTAGGCATCTGTTGATAATGCTTTTTCAAAAACTCGAATTCCACTTCGTAATCCTTATTTCCAATTTCTCGAAGCATCCACCCCACGGCTTTGTGCATCAAGTCATGAGGATGATCCAGGAGTTTTTTAGCCAAGGCCAATGCATCCTCAAACTTTCCTCTTTTGATCCAATAATAGGTGCTAACCATGGCCACACGTTGGCTCCAAAGGTCATCTTTCGAAGCGAGTTCGTAAAACAAAGATTTATCCTTATTCAGATAGTAATGCCCTAAAATATGATGGCAGGAGCTATCGACCAAGTCCCAATTATTTACCCACTTAAGATTTTTCAAATAGAAATCAACCAACTTTTTCCGGTCTTCATCAGATTTCAACTTTTCATAGCGATAGACTAAAATCATCACGCCAGTCAAACGAACTTCATGGTATTCATCTTGAATCAAGGTCTCAATTTCATCTAGGCTTATCTCTTTGTATACTGACTTGGCTATTTTCCTTTGCTCTGGAACTTTCACCCCCAAGAATTTATCTCCTTCCCCATATTCACCAGGTCCAGATTTGAAAAATCTCGGAAAAAAGCAGCTTTTTCTGGGATGGCCTTATCCTCCAAAGCTGCTTTGATTTGTTCAACAAGTAAAGTCATTCTTTAAAGTTAGGAGAAGATTGATTAAATATCATCGCCTATTCCTCTTTTTACTCTTTGAAACGATAGGTGTAGGAACAGGAACTAACCCTGGATACAAGATATAATTTACGGAATTGGTTGAATCATTCCTCATTAGTCTCAATTCTGAAATTACGGGTATTGAGGGTATAAATTACATTCTAACTGACTGTGGCTTTATTATCTTTTGCAATGGCTCATTTATTTTGCTTATATGGACATCAAAAATCCATAAAACGTAAACCACATGATTCTAATTACCTAGTGCCCAAGTAATAAATTGATTTAGCTATATTTAAAATTAGATCTGCGTATTATTTTAAAAATGGAAGGCATTTGAAAAGGATCTGATAATTCTGAATAATCTAATAATTCCTAGAGCCTCGGTCTAAAAACAATAAAGAAAAGAATTGCTTCACTTAGATTTAAGCATCAAAGTAATCCGCCAAATAGTATCGGCCGCCAGTTTAAGTTTCATTACCTATGTCTAAGCCAACAGTAGTAATAGCAGACGATCACCCTTTGTTATTGAAAGGGCTCCAGGAGTTTTTGGAGGAAAATAATATTAATGTCTTGGACTCTGCTAGTAATGGTAAAGATGCCTTAGAAAAATCCTGAAGCATCGTCCACAACTGGCGATTTTGGACATGGAAATGCCTCATTTTTCTGGACTAGAAATTGCTGCTCAATGCAAGAAACTAAAGCTTCCCACCAAGATTATTTTATTGACACTGCATAAAGAGTTGTATTTGTACCACCAAGCCAAAGAGCTGAATCTATCTGGTTATATTTTAAAGGAGTTTGCTCTAGGAGAATTATCCAAAGCCATTGAAACCGTTTTAAATGGAAATCATTTTTTAGTGAAAAAATTTTTGAAGACAAAGAAATTGGGAATTTGGATTCGGAACAGACCCAATTAACCCCTTCCGAAAAGAAAATCCTCAGGCTAATTGCCGACGGACTTTCTACCAAAGAAATCGCAGAGAAATTATTCATCGCTGAACGAACTGTAGATAAGCACAGAAGTAATATGATTGCAAAGCTTAAACTGGAAAAAAGCACAATTCCCTACTTCTTTGGGCACAAAAAAACAAAGATATCATCAATTGAAATAGTGATTTTTGCATTTCACATTTTTAAAAATAGGTATTAATACGTATTGAGTGCTGCTGATTTTTGATCTAGTTTTGATATATCGAATCAGTTAAACCAACTTTTTACGTCATGAAAATATCCACCTCAAAAGGAAATTTTAAAATCATTCAAACTGTCAAGAATCAAGACGAACTTCTCATTCTTGGCTCATGGAATGATCTTGTGAACAACTTTGAAAGCAGCCGAGTATTTTTAGTAAATAAGCCTGATAGCTTGTTTGGCATTTATGTGTGCAAACAAGAGTGTACAGATTTTTTAGGCGAGTTGCTTTTGTCAATTAACTATAACGAATGGGAAGATTTCAAATTGGGAGAAATGAATTCTTATCGAACGTATTTAGCGTAAGGGTGATTATTTTTTAACAAGCAACTTCAGAGCTGCGCGGATCAGGGAATCCACGGTTTTTTCAGCCTCTTTATCAAACTCTTTTAGTTTTCTATTTGCAACAATCGCATTAAGGCTAAGCACCTGATGCCCCAATAAGGTCCCCATGGCATAATATCCTGCCGTTTCCATTTCAAAATTAGTCAATCGTTCACCTTCAATTTCCATTGCTGCCAAGCGGTCCAGCATCTGATCAATTGCAGGTTTTAATTTGACTGTTCTTCCTTGTGGGGCATAAAAACCTGGGCAGGTTAAAGTAATACCTTTCAAAAATTCCGGTCCAAGCATTGATAGTAATTTTGAGCTAGCCTCGGCTTGATAGGGAGTAAAGCCTAATTTCAATTTCTGGCGGATTGCTTCTCCCCAGACTTGAGAACTGTTTAACTCAGGATAAAACTGCATCAACGTATCCATTCCAACTGCTTTTGATGAGGCCAATAATGAACCTAAAGGAATATCCGATTGCATTGCACCAGAGGTACCAATTCTAACTATCTGTAGACTTCGGTGGGTAGGTTTGAGGGTTCGGGTTTCTAGGTCAATATTAACCAAAGCGTCGAGTTCTGTCATGAAGATCTCGATGTTGTCAGTCCCCATCCCTGTACTCATGACTGTGACACGTTCTCCACCAATCCTTCCAGTATGGGTCACAAACTCCCTTTTTCTAGTCTGAAACTCAATCTCATCAAAATACCGGGAAACCAAAGGGACTCGGTCCGGATCACCTACCGTAAAAACAAAAGAAGCCAGATTTTCTGGCTTCAAATGTAAATGATATACGCTTCCATCAGCGTTTAATATTAGTTCGGATTCAGGAATTCGTTGGCTCACCCTCTAATTTAGTAATTTGATTTTTATTGCCAGAACGTTTCAGGCCTTTATAAGGGTTATATCCATTGGTATTCTTTTGGTAATAACCCGTTCCATCATAGGTTCTTTTTCAGGATGATCCTTGCATTCATCTGAACATGCACCTTCCATTTTCCAACCACATTTTTCACAAATGGCGACATGGGCATTACAGCTTGGGTTGGCGCAATTGACCATTCTGTCGGAGGCAGTACCGCACACATGACAAGTTGAAATTACTTTTGGATTCACCTTATTGACATCCACTGCGATCCTGTTATCAAAAACATAACATTTCCCCTCAAAATCTTCTCCTCCAGCTTCCATTCCATACTTGATGATCCCTCCATGAAGTTGGTACACATCCTCAAAGCCTTGCTCCAATAAAAAAGCTGAAGCTTTTTCACACTTGATCCCTCCAGTACAATAGGTCAGTACTTTTTTGTTTTTCAAGTGTTCCAGTTCCTTTACTTTATCTGGAAAATCCCGGAAGTTATCGATATCCAAGGTTAGGGCATTTTTGAATCTCCCTAATTCATGCTCGTAGTTTGACCGTACATCTAGAATGACCACGTCCTCCTGATCTTTCAATTTTTTAAATTCTTCCGGATCTAGATGTTTTCCAGTTTTGACATTTGGGTCCAAATGTCTTAGTGCAGAATGAACAATTTCAGGCTTATACCTTACATGAATCTTTGTAAATGCATGCTTGTCATGCTCATCGATTTTAAATTCAGTTTTGACGAATCTTGGATCAGCATGAACATAAGCCATGTACTTTTCACAGTCTTCTTTCAGGCCGGAAACTGTACCATTCAAACCTTCATCGGAAATAATGATTCTACCTCGGATGTTGTTTTCTACGCAAAACAAGTGATGCTGCTCCCGGTATTCTTCAGGATTTTCAATCTTGGCGTAGCAATAATAAAGGAGGATGCAATAATTGTTGTTTTCCATAACTAGAGCCCTGTTTCGGCAGGGTGTTTAAGGATGTATAATATGTACTATAAATTAAAAGGCAAATTTAAGATTTAATTTTTGCAGCTGGGTTACCAAAAACCGTTTCATTGTCCCCTACAGAAGAAATTACTACTGAACCAGCTCCTACTCTTGCATTTTTACCGATGGTCACACCTGATACGATTGTCACTCCTGAACCAATAAATGCTCCTTCTCCTATGGTTACTTCAGAGTTAATAATAGAGCCTGCTCCCACTTGAACAAAATCTCCCAACTTCGCTTTATGATCAATGATCGCACCTGTATTCAAAATACAGTGTTGACCGATCTCTGCTCCTGTTCCTACAGTTACTTTGGCATTAATAAAGTTTCCATGACCAATGACCGCATCAGTAGAAATATAGGCTGTTTGATGTATAGCATTGATAGGCTGAACCTTTCTACGCTCGTTCAACAATTTCACAAGAAATTTTCGATACTTGACATCATCTACAGCCACAAAAGCTTCCGCTTTTTTCCCTACTAGCTTTAAAAACCCATCGTCTTCAGGATTTCCTAAAACAGAAACGGTATTGATTTCAGTGCCATGAAGCTTTTCATCTTCATCTAGAAAACCATATACCACAACATCATTACTGTTAAATATTTCAAGAGCGGGATGAGCAATACCTGTTGCTCCCAAAATAATTACTGGTTTTTCCATAGTATTTTCCTTTTCGGACTGCAAAAGTACGGTAAATCATATCCTTACGCAAAATTCATTTGCTTTCTCTCTTTACCAAACTCTGGGCGATTTTACATTGAAGACACTTCTTAGGTAGGCAATAATTTTTGTATAAACCAAGCATCCCCTGGGTATCAAAGGCATTGGAAGCAATCCAATTGGCTGTTTGAAATTTCTTAACAATCCTATTATCCTCAGGCGCCACCTCTTGAATTAAATCAAAACAACGTTCTTTCCATTCCGGTTGCTGGAAATATCTTCCATAGGCAAACCACAAAGGCAAAACATAGTTGATAATCAACAACTGTAAGACTGTATTGGAAACACCATTTGAGACTTTTCTTGAGGCGGGTTTCCCAAAAGAATAATGATGAATCCAGTAATCACTAGGACTGATTTGAAACAATTTTTTAAACGAGGAAAAATCTCTAGAATCTTCTAAAATTGCCCTCAACAAGCTGGGCGCATTGGATAAAATAGCCGCTAGCTGTGCAATCCTCAAAGTAGGAAAATTACTAGGTCTTGCTCCCATGAAAGACCAGTGCTGACGGCTCAGTGAACGCTCCCATTGATATTTCTTCTTTAAAAACTCCAACTCCTTGATTAAATATTGAACATAAGGCTCTTCTGTCTCTTCTGGCAACAAGCCCGCCTGCCCAAATAGAATGGCTTCCAATACAGGTAGTTTATCCCGGTGTTTCATCAAGATTTTATACGGAACTAACTTAGCCAACTCGGCCATACCTTTACTATTTGTTTTGAATCCAAATGTGGTAAATAACCATTGATAGGCTGTCTCTTCCCAATCTCCTTTGTTTTCCTCTAACAGATTTAAAATTAATTGAGACTTTTCTTGAAGCCGTTCTACCAGGGATTTTTCCAAACTCGAAAAGCGAATGATTTCTGGAACTTGGTGCACGGCATGAGCACAGGGGAGCTCAGATTGATAATCCAACAGTCGCTCGTAATTTCTCCAGATATTTAAGAATATTTTCCCTTTCAATTCCACGGTCGGAATCAAGGTTCCATCATTTCGAAACACTGGCTTGTCATTTTCCCATACTACGTGCAGGACTACTGAATTATAGGCAGGATTTGCCTCATGATCATGATTCTTCCAATCGGAAGCATATTTATGAACCTCTACATGACCATGAAAGGCTACCCCATCTATCATAACCACTGAATCTAAAAAATCAGGGCCTTCCGCTAGATTATGGAAACCAATTTGAATCACATGGACTTGTTCCTGATTGGCAGTTTGGAAATACCGTTTTTCGAAATATTGAAATTTCCAGACGAGTTGTAAAAAATCTTCTCTGAAATTCATAAAAATTCACCTAAAGTCTTCTTTAAATTAAAAAAACTTTACAAAAAAAAAAGCCAGTAAAAACTGGCTTTAAAAACAATTATCAATCTCCTTCATTAAAGATAAGTATCCAATAGACTGGACATTTCTTCCTGAAGTTTTTGTGCTTCTGATCTGGCCGATTTTCCAAAATTTTCATCTTGAGACGCATAAATAATTCCTCGACTAGAATTCACAAGCAACCCACAGGAAGAATTCATTCCATATTTGGCAACATCAGCTAGGCTACCCCCTTTGCGCTCCTACACCTGGAACCAAAAAGAAATGATCTGGCACCACCTTCCTTACCTCTCCAATCAATTCACCGCGGGTAGCTCCTACCACATACATCATATTATCGGAGTTCCCCCATTGTTGGCTTTTTTCTAACACCGATTGATACAGCGGCTTGCCAGTTTCATCTTTAATGAGTTGAAAATCCATTGATCCAGCATTAGAAGTTAGTGCCAATAGAATAACCCATTTATTCTCAAACTCTAAAAAAGGAGTCACACTATCCACTCCCATATAGGGAGCTACTGTCACCGAGTCAAAGTTCATTTTCTCGAAAAAGGCCTTGGCATATAGCTTAGAGGTATTTCCAATATCTCCTCTTTTTGCATCTGCAATTGTAAAAATATCCTTAGGAATTAATTCATTTACTTTTTGAAGAGTTTCCCAACCTTGCGGACCTAAGGCTTCAAAAAATGCGATATTTGGCTTGTAGGCTACTGCAAAATCAGCGGTCTGTTCTATAATTTCTTTACAGAAAGTGAAAATTGGATCTTTCTCCGACTTAAGATGTGCTGGAATTTTCTGGATATCTGCATCGAGCCCTACACATAGAAAGGATGACTTTTTCTGAATTTGGGAAAATAGCTCGGCTTTGTTCATGAATTATAGGATTTTGGGCAAAGGTAAGAAATGCTGTTTAGCTATTTTTGGGAAAAGTTAATATATGAAGACAGTCCTTCTTACTTTCTTATTTTTTTATGCTATACCTTAAGCTTTGGGCAAGAACTCCTTGGGAATTGGGAATGGATCGAAAATACAGAGGAAAGGTCCTTTAGGATCACTCTGTTCCAAGATCAAGACAAATCAAAATCACCTATTAAAGGAATCCATTGTGGAGAATATTACAATAGAGGCCGAGTAGATTGCGCTTCCGCAAAGTCCATATTTTTAAAACCAGGAGAACTTCCAAATAGCTGGACAGGAAGCATTACAAGCGACTTTTCTGGAGAAACTTCCAAGATTAGAGTTACATACATCACTACCAAAGATCAATTGTCTTGGGAAATAATAATTCCCTAAGGTCAATTCTATTTCCCACATGATGCGATCCTAAAAGAAAAAATAGTTTATAAATCTGACTCTATTTTTTCGTCAAATTCCACTTTAATCATAGCACCTGTAAGTGAGACCAATGCGGTGATCAAGAAGAAGATTAAACTAAAAGCCACTGCCGTAGCTTCGTTTATCCCTGCATAGGTATGCGCATAAATAAACACCAGTTCCCGGGCCCCAACCCCACCAATGGTCAAAGGAAGCACGGCAACGATAGAGGATAATAAAAACACCAATTGATATGCTAAGAAGTTTGCTTCAACTCCTAGCGCCAACAAAATAAACACGGCACAGACCAACTGGGAGATTTGTCCCAACATGGACCAACTATTAGATTTTAAAAAAGAAGGTAAAAAAGGTTTAAAGAAAAGCTTTTGAACTAACCAAAATGAAGGAAACACCAACATGGAAGCGATTACGATCAATACTTCCCATGGTACTTGAGATTCAAATGGAAGCACTAAATCTACTGGGAGAACAAGAATAAGTAACAAAAACACGATGGCAACCAGCCCTCCTAAACGATCCAAAAGAGAAGCTTGAATCAGTGATTTTACGGAAGTTTTATAATTCTTATTGAGTAAATAGATTTTGTATCCATCCCCTCCAATTCCTCCTGGAAGAAATAGGTTATAGAACATGCCTACCAAATACAATCGGAAATTCAGCTTTTCAGAAATATTCAAGCCAATATTCCTGAAATAAAGATTTAACCTCAATGCTGTAAAAACCTTACTCATTACAAATAAGATCATGGCAGGTACTAACCAAAACCAATGAATCGACTTGGTGATCAACCAGAGTTCCTCGGTATCAATTTTTCGGAATACCAGGAATATAGCCAACCCCGTCAAAAGAAGTTTCAGTCCGGTTTTGAGTTTCTTACCTAGAGTACTTGCTTTTTTTCCAAGGAAAGTCAGGTCTATTCTTCTGAATTGAACAGCTCAACGAATTGGGAATGAGACAGTCTTATACTGTCAAAGCTTCCCCTTGATAAACTGATTTAATGGTGTAGGTAGTTTTATTTTGAGATTCAAAGTAAGTTCGGACAATGATCTCGGCAATAATTCCAGTCGTGATAAATTGAATACCTCCAAGCACCAATATAAAGCCTAAAATCATGATTGGCCTTCCCCAAATATCCTCTCCCATGATTTTCAGCACCAACAAGTAAAAATTAATTAGAACACCTATTAGGAAAGCGATTATTCCGATTCCACCAAACAAGTGAATCGGACGTTGGAAATACTTTTGAAAAAATAGCATTAAGATCAGATCAGCCATTACTTTAAAAGTCCGGCTCAACCCATATTTAGATTCACCATGGATTCTAGGGTGATGTTTCACATCCATTTCTGTCATCCTCGCACCTTGTTGCTTGGCAAGAACCGGGATAAAACGGTGCAATTCCCCATATAAGCCCATTCCTTGAGCGATCTCAGCTTTATAAACTCTGAGCGTGCAACCATAATCCTTCAAATAGACTTTGGTAGTATTTCGGATCACCCAGTTAGCTATTTTACTCGGAATCTTCCTCAACACAAACCCATCTTTTCTATTGGCCCTTCTACCTGCTACTACATCCCAGTCTTCATCAATCGCTTTTTGAAGCATAATAGGGATGTCTGTGGGGTCATTTTGCAAATCTCCATCCATGGTTGAAATATACTCGCCTGTAGCCATGTCAATTCCCGCAGCCAATGCGGTGGTTTGACCATAATTCCGATTGAAAATAATCAGCTTAGTCCGATCATTTGCATACTTTTTCACTTCGGCCACTGTCTTATCAGTAGAACCATCCTCTATTAGAATGACCTCATAGTCGATTTCGGAAAGTGCGGAATAGGTAGCTTCCAATAATGGCTTGATGTTTTCTTCTTCGTTGTAGATCGTAATAACTACAGACAACAGGGGCTTGCTCATGATCATAAATTTGGTCAAAAATACGGCAAAATACTTCCGTTGCCAATAAACTGCGTATCGGCTTTCGGTTGCCAACGAAAATTTGGTGTAACAAAGTTCATTCATCTTATCTTTGCAAGATGTTTTCAAAAGAGCTTCATATTAATCCATGGGTAATAATGGCTGCCTTTGCCATTTTGGTGGGACCATTTGCCTTGAGCTTCCACATGCATTTCCCAGATGAAATGTACTATAGTGATGCTGCTGTTAAAATGATGCAAAATGGAGACTATCTCACCACCTATCTCGGGAACGGAGAGTTGAGGTTTAGAAAACCCATAGGAACATACTGGGTGGTTTTAGCCGGATTCAAACTATTTGGAGTCAGTGCTTTTTCATCCAGGATCTTCTTTTTATTAGCCGGTTCATTGACAATCGGAATCACCTATCTGGTTGCAAAAGTCTTATTCTCGGATAAAAAGATTGCAGGACTATCTGCCCTGATTATCGCTTCCAATATTGTTTTGATATTTGCTTCCACCCGTTCCATACCAGACGTGTTGTTAGGCCTTACTATGACAGCCAGTGCCATTGGATTTGCAGGATTAATGAGATTTGGAGACCAAGCTCCGAAAAAGTATATATGGATACTATATCTCAGTTTGGCATTGGCCTTTGAAGTAAAAGGGCTTCCAGCGGCTGCCTTAGGAGGAATCGGAATACTTTACCTGCTATTCAATCCCTGGAAAAAAATATCATGGAAGACATTCCTTCATTTACCTTCTCTCCTTCTCGCTATTATTATCGGTTTATTCTGGTTTGTGGCCATGTGGAAAATCCACGGCCCTACTTACCTAGACAGCTTTTTGGAAGATCAAGTTGGAGGAAGAGTAGCATCACGCTACTTGCTTATTCTAAAAAACGGAGTACTTGCCTCAATCATTCTGTTTGTAATTTACCTGCCTTGGGGGTTCTATTCTTTCCCGAAATTCAAAGAGACCATTCAAAAAACATGGAAAGAAAATGCAGTATTCTTTGGATTTGCAGTTCTATGGGGATTGGCAATTCTAGGAATGGGAGCTATGACTACCAAATTTTATGAACGCTACTTATTACCAGTTGCTCCTATTTTAGCAATCTTTCTGAGCTGGATCTTGGTGAAAGCTGATTTTCAATCGCGTCAAAAAGGCTTGAAAATAGGCACTACACTTTTCATTCTATTATCCCTCATAGTCGGTCTTGCAGGATTCTGGATAAATTTCCAATTAGGGAGTACCTTTTGGGTTTATTTGCAATTGGCAATTGGATTTGCCCTTTTGATTTATTTAGTCCAATTAGTCTATAAAGGAAGTCAGCTGCCTAGGGGATTATCATTTTCCATTTTACTAGTATTCTTTTTTCTTTCTACTGTTACCGCAAAAATCTCTCTTCCAGAGCAAGGAGCCCAGGTTCAAGCTTTTGTTTCTTCCAATAAAATTGACTCTACTAAGGAAATTGGTTTCATTGGCAACATTCATGTCAGCAGTAAGATTCGGGTATACTTAGGACCCGATTATTACATGACTGATATTACTGGAGAGAAATCCTTGAGTGAGCAGGAATTATTGCAAAGGTCTTCCATATATCCGAACTTAATCGTAGAAGACAAATACCTGCAGCAACTTCCACTTCAAAATTATGAAGTCAAGGTCGCTTCAATGAATTGGGATTCGAAAAAGATCCCTTATTTACTTCAACATCTAGGAGCCCCAAATTTCAAAGACCTTTTAGAAGAAAATGGGAAAGTCTATTATTGGCTTCAAAAAATAGGGGATTAATAGGTTTCTGGAATATAGGGATCAAACTCTTTTAATTCTTTCCATACTTGAATGGTGGCAGTCCTCAAGGGCTCTCCGCGAAAATACACCTCGAACTTTTCCTCATAAAGTAAAGAGTCAAATTCAGCAAATTTACCAGGAGAGTCATAATTCCAGCTAACAAAAATCCCCTCCTTATTTTGCCCTAAAAACTGCTCCATCCCATCCCAAAGATCAAATTGGTTTCTTCTTGCACCCATGTTCAACACATATGGCTGCGGATGCTCCTTTAAATAAAAAGATAGCTCGGAAGCCATGTGATAAGTTTCGGAAAAGACAAAAGGAGCTGACAGCCCCAAGCTATCTTGTAAAAAATCAACTCTTGCAGCAAGCGGATCATAGCCAGACATCCTTCTGAACAATTGCTTTTCACCTTTTTTAATAGGAGGAATAGATTTGACAAAAGTGAGGTCAGGAAGGATGAGCAATAAAGGTAGCCCAATACTGATTCCAAGACCCCAATTACGGAGTTTCTTCCACTTATTTGATTGGTTTAATACCCATTCACTCATGATAATCGGCAATCCCACATAGGAGAAAACCGGCCAATTCACTAGAACCTCTGTAAAGAAGCTTAAAAAAGAGAAACTAATTAAAGTAAGTAGGGCAGGTAGAATAAGGTAAAATTTTTCTTGGCTTCTATATTTAAACACACTTTTAATGGAATAGAGCAGGATTGGCAGCAAGAAAATGGAGAGCATTGCCAATTGCCCACACAAAAATTCGAAAAACTGAGCTGCGGATTCCCCCAAAGAGGTAGTAGACTCTTCATTTCCTCCTCCAGCTCCAGCTAGGTTAGCGAGATGCTTGAACGTATTGAAGTCATTTTGAAAGTTCCATACTAGAATCGGGATAAATCCCAGGGACATGACCAGAAAGAAAAGTAGCATGTTTCTCCACTTCTTACCCATCTTTCCTTCTTGCAAAATGAATAAAAAAGGAATGGAAATGCTAATACCATCATTACCTTAGCCATCAGTCCTAATGCGGCAGCTAATCCAGCTAGAATCCACCAATTAAGATTTTTCTCTTTCAAGGCCTTATATAATAAAAACACAGTCAAAGACCAGAAAAAAGTTAGAGAGGTATCGGTGGTGTGAAAGGAAGAAATCATCCACCAAAAAGGCATTGCCTGCAAGAATATGGAAGCCCAAAAACCAACCTTTTCATCGTATATATAAGACCCGAATTTATAAGTCACCCAAGAAGTACCCAAGCCAAAAAGTATGGGATTGATGCGAACTCCTAATTCGGTAACTCCAAAAATGGAGGTACTGATGTAATTCAAAAAGGCCACTAAAGGAGGTTTGGAATAATAATGCCAAGCTAAGTTTTTTGACCAAAGCCAATACTGGGCTTCTTCTGTAAACAAATCGAGTTCGGGGCGGAAAACGAAGACTATTTTTGCCAAAACGATAGCCAGACTGACTATCCAAAATGCCGATTTATAAGATAAGTTGGACCTCATAATAAAAGCTCGCAAGAAAAAGAAAAACCCTCGGAAATCCGAGGGTTTATAAAAGATTTTAGGGTCTATTATTGCCTTACGAGAACAACCTTTTCTTTGTACTTCTTAATTTGCCTTCTTAGCCCTTCTATCGCTTCATCAGCGGCCCCTTCGAAAGAATCTGACTGATTCTTTGCAAAAAACTGCTTCCCTGGCACATTTAATTTGATTTCAACAATCTTGTTTTCATTGTTGTCATTCTTATCGAGCCTCATAAAAACCTCACCATCTATGATTCGATCATAAAAGGTCTCCAGCTTGTCTGCTTTTCTTTGAATAAAATCGATCAATTTTCGATCAGCATCGAAGTGGATTGAGTGCATCTGCAGTTTCATATTGATTTGCATTTAATGGTTGAACAATAATTTATTTACGCTTTAGGATGTGCCTGTTCAAACACAGCCTTGAGTTTTTCTAATGAATTGTGGGTATATACCTGCGTCGCCGCAAGGTTGGAATGCCCAAGTAAATCTTTAACAGCATTGAGGTCTGCTCCCTTGTTGAGTAGATGAGTCGCAAAAGTATGACGCAGGATATGAGGACTGCGCTTGGAAGTCTGTGCAAAAAGGTCCAGATATTGTCTGACTACACGGTATATCATCATAGGGTAACTTGGCTTTCCGTGATTTGTAACAATAAAATAGTCACTTTGAGCAACATTTGAAAACCTTTGCTCAAATACTTTTTTATACAAAATGATATTTTGAACAAGCCCCTTTGTCAGAGGTATTATTCGTTCCTTTTTTCGTTTTCCTAAAACTTTCACCACTTTTTCCTGAAGGTTTATATTTTCCCATTTTAATCCTGTGAGCTCAGAAAGTCTTACTCCCGTCAGGTACAAAAACTCCATCACCATTCGGTCTCTATTCCCTTCAAAAGTTTCTTCATAAACACTTTCCTCTAGAACGGAAGAAATGGTAGTTTCTTGAAGAAATTCTGGTAATTTTTTCGGGTTTTTAAGGGATTTTAACTTATAGGTTGGATCCTTAGCAATAAGCCTAGAGCGAAGCAAAAACTTATAAAAAGAACGTAGGGTGGCGATTTTTCGGTTAACCGTAGTGGTACTCAGACCGTTCTCTACCAAGTCAATTACCCAAGCCCGAATTTCAGAATGATCGGACATCGAAATATCCTCTCTTTCAAAAGCAGTGGATATGAATTCCTCAAATTGCTCCAAGTCTTTTTGATAAGCCAATACGGTATGCTGACTGGATTTTTTCTCGAATTCTAAATAATTGATAAATGAGTCGATCATGTACTGTGATTACTTATTTAAGGTACATGAAAAAAATGAAATAAGTAATGAAAAATGAAAGGAAATAATAGCTACATAAGTCATCAAAACCATTGATGGCTCACAACCAGACAAATAAAATCTCTGAAAATTTAATAAAGAAAGAACCTTAAAGTGAAAACAAAAAAAGCGCACTCACCGAAGTCAGTACGCTTTTGTATGTTTTTGTCAAAAACGATTACTTATTAGCTTCCTCTTGAAGTTTTTGCTTATAAGACGCTTTGATGACCTGTGCTCTTCTTTTTACAGAAGGTTTTGTGAACGCTTGTCTAGCTCTAAGTTCTCTGACTGCACCAGTCTTGTCAAACTTCTTTTTAAAACGCTTTAGCGCTTTTTCGATAGATTCGTTCTCTTTTACGTTTACTACGATCATATTTTTACACCTCCTTTCGCGACTGCAAAGGTATGGATAATACTTTACAAACAATAATATTCCTCTAAATTATCCTTATCAATGTTTTGACCTTGAAGTTCCTAGTCAATTAACTATTTTCGGGGCTCTAAAAAAGAAATTCAATTACCCCATGTTATTCAGAAAAACAACTTCTCTTATAATTCTAACTTTTTGTCTGATCGCCTTTCTAACCCCCAAACCAGCTATTTCACAAGAAAATCCTGATAAAATGGAGTGGTTTAAAGATGCTAAACTTGGGATCTTTATCCACTGGGGAATTTACTCAGTCAATGGAATCGATGAATCCTGGTCTTTTTTTAACGATTACATCAAGTACGAAGACTATATGAAGCAGCTGGACGGATTCACTGCTTCTAAATATGATCCTGAAAAATGGGCCAGATTAATTAAAGCCAGTGGAGCAAAATATGCTGTATTGACTGCAAAACATCATGATGGAGTCGCTCTTTGGGATACCAAGGCTAGCGATCTTTCAGTTGTAAAAAAATCTCCAGCAGGAAAAGACCTAGTAGGGCCATTTATGACAGCTTTGGAAAAAGAAGGAATAAAAAAAGGAATCTATTTTTCTGTACTGGATTGGTCACACCCCGATTATGATAGGAATACTCGTGAAACTTTTCGGTACAAAAATGATCCGGAAAGATTCCGCAAATTCACCGATTTCAATTTTGCTCAATTAAGTGAATTATCAAACCAATACAATCCGGATTTGTATTGGTTTGATGGAGACTGGGAACACAAGCCAGAGGAATGGAGAAGTGCTGAATTGAAAGAAAAATTACTAGGCTTTAATCCAAATTTGATTATCAATTCCCGATTGGGACCTGGATTTGGAGACTATGCTACACCTGAACAAGGAGTACCTGTTTCAAGACCTGATAGTGAGTATTGGGAATTGTGTATGACCATGAATAACAGCTGGGGGTATCAAGGAAATGACCACGCCTATAAATCTCCAAGTGAACTTTTAAGAATCTTTGTGGATTGCTTGCATATGGGAGGGAATCTTTTGATGGACTTTGGTCCCAAGCCTGATGGTTCTATTCCTGAAGAAGCAGAAAATATTTTAAACGAATTTGCACGTTGGACATCCAAGCATGAATCAGCCATTTACGAAACCCAGGCGGGAATTCCTGATGGTCATATTTTTGCTCCTACCACACTTTCTAAGGATAAAACTATCCTATATATTTATCTGGATTACAAAGTCAATGAGTCTCTAGCCATCAAAGGCTTGAAAAATAAGATCCAACGTGTCTGGGTGGTAGGAAATGGCACCAAATTACAATCTAGGGAAGTGGGAAAAATGTACTGGAGCTCCGTTCCCGGCATGAAATACATCGATATTCCAGATAATGTTTACGACAAAGACATTACGGTAATAGCAGTATTATTGGACGGCCCGGTGGATTTGTATCGTGAAAAAGGTCAGGTGATTGAAAGTAATTAGGAAAAAGTTGAAGGCTAAAGTTTGAACGCTGAAAGCCTGAATAATTGGTTTCCGATGTCTGATAGCTGAAGACCAATAACGATAATTTAATAATATATATATGTAAAAGCTTTCTCAATCCCTTAGAGAAATAAAACCAAAAAGTCCAACCCGAACGGGTTGGACTTTCTTTATAAACTTAGGTAGCTTAGGCTACAACTTTCTCGGCTAGCAAAACAATTACATTGTCTTTTACTTCCACAACTCCGCCATCCCCGACCATGGATTGCTTTCCTTCAGCAGTGGTAAAGGAAACAGCTCCTTCTAAATTGAAGTTAATTTTCACCTTCTTTATCAATATTTTCAAACTAATTTCCCCCACCCAGCGAAATTAACCGTCAATCATAATATAGATCATATTTAGGCTGACGACAAAACTAGTTTTAAAATTTTCAACTAGATTTAACGCAAGCTAGCTTTTTAATAGTTCTTTAATTTTAACTAAATTTCAAATGAAAAAATCAATTATTTTTACCCTTGCTGGACTAAGTATGGTCCTGGGCAGTTTTGCAGTGGTTCAGCCAGTGAAGGCACAATCAGAGCCTTTATGCAGATGGAGTGAACAAGTACAATTCTGTTTAGCCTCAGCTCCTGATGGATATTGTGCTTATGGTGGACCTGATTGTAGTACTACCTATCCTGTAGTTGAATAAATATTCTAATTTAATATGAGGCTGTCTAAAGAAGTAAGGCAGCCTTATTTATTTTTCGGTAAGTTTTTTAATTCAATTTCTTTATTACCAAATCTCTGTCCAAAATTTCGCTTAAAAACATTGCTACAAACTGTTATAAGTTACATATGAAAAATATACTCATATTATTAACGATAGCGAGCATAATTTCTTGCTCAACTAAGAAACAATCATCAAACAATCCTCTAGACTATTTAACAGATACAATTGTAATTCCTATTGATAGAAAAACAGAGACTTATTCACGTACCATGCAATTTGTAGAAGGCAAACTCTATTGGTGGAACTCAAATCGCGAAACAATAAGCATTTTAGATATAACAAAAAAAGCCCTGATAAACACTATCCAAATTGAAAGAGATGGACCAAATGGGTTGGGCAATCCTTTAGGTTTTTATGTCCTGAATGCCGACAGCATTTACATCCCAACCATGTCATATGAGCTTAGCTTAATTAACTCAAAAGGAAAGTGGCTTGCAGATTATAATTATCACAACTTTTCAAAACTAGGTGTCTTGGCTGCTTCAATGACAAGGTATTCTAATATGATTGAGACTAATAATTTAGGTAATTTATACCTAATTATTCGGGATCTTGAAGTCCTATCACCAGCAGATTTAAATGAAGAAGCATTACAAAATTATCCACCCATCCTTTCATTTGATAAAACACAGGAAATTTTGAATATCTCAATTTCAAAGTACCAACCTCCCTTCTAAAATTTAAAAACTTTATTAATTTTGGTGTTACAGCTACTTCAAAATCACTGCTTCTGCTCAATTATTATAGCAACACACTTATCGAACTTGATTATAATGGAATTGATTTTAAAGAATTTAATCTCAATTCAGATTTAATAAAAAACTTTTCAAACGAATATTATTATTCTTCTAGAATGTCTCAATCAATAGATGAGAATACTAGATTAACTTTTAAAAGTTCAAAAAATTTGGGAATTTATTTTGACCCATACAAAAACCTATTATATCGATTTGGATGGCCTGGAGAAGAAATCTCGAAAGACGAGGATCCAATGCAATTCAGTTCAACCTCTCCATTTTTTACGATAAGTATTTATGATCCATCAGACTTTTCATTAATTAAAGAGTTTTCACTTCCCAGAAACATTTACTTAGCACACCACTATTTTGTCAATGAAAAAGGACTAAACTTATTCCCAATGCATCCAAACAACCCAGAATTCAATGAGGATAAAATGGTTATTCACACATTTGATTTTAGTAGTTTAAAACCATAAAAGCGATATTAATACGTAAGTTAAACGATTAAAAAGTAATAAGGCAAAAAAACTATCGTACATAATCAAAATCAATTCAAGAATGACCCCCTTTGAGCATTCGTTACGGCTAGTAATAAACCAAAAAAAGGTCTCCCATTTACACAGAAGACCTTTTTATATAGATTGATAAATTGCTTAAGCGACTACTTTCTCAGCTAGCAATACAATTACATTGTCTTTTACTTCCACTACTCCGCCATCCACGACCATGGATTGCTTACCTTCTGCTGTGGTAAAGGAAACAGTTCCTTTTGCCAAAGCTGAAACGATAGGAGCGTGATTATTCAGCACCTGAAATGCACCTCCGGCACCTGGGAAACTGGCCTCGGTCACTTCACCCTGAAATACTTTTTTGTCCGGTGTGACGATTTCTAAATGCATCTGATTCGGATTTATATAAAAGCAAGCGGCCAGGAAAAACCGAAGCCGCCACTCTATTTTCTAATTATTTAACTTCAGCCAACATTTTCTCACCCTTAGCGATCGCATCTTCGATGCTACCTACCAAGTTGAATGCTGCTTCTGGAAGGTGATCCAACTCACCGTCCATGATCATATTGAAGCCTTTGATAGTATCCTTGATATCTACCAATACTCCTTTAAGACCTGTAAATTGCTCAGCTACGTGGAAAGGCTGAGACAAGAAACGCTGAACACGTCTTGCTCTGTGAACTACTTGCTTATCCTCTTCAGAAAGTTCTTCCATACCCAAGATCGCAATGATATCCTGCAATTCTTTGTAACGCTGAAGAGTTTCTTTTACTCGTTGAGCACAATCATAATGCTCATCACCCAAGATTTCTGCAGAAAGAATTCTTGAAGAAGAATCCAAAGGATCCACCGCTGGATAAATACCTAGCTCGGCGATCTTTCTTGACAATACCGTAGTAGCATCCAAGTGAGCAAAAGTTGTCGCTGGAGCAGGGTCAGTCAAGTCATCCGCAGGTACGTAAACTGCCTGTACGGAAGTAATGGAACCATTCTTAGTAGAGGTAATTCTTTCCTGCATAGCACCCATTTCTGTTGCCAATGTTGGCTGGTAACCTACCGCAGATGGCATACGACCTAGAAGTGCAGACACTTCAGAACCTGCCTGAGTGAAACGGAAAATGTTATCGATGAAGAAAAGGATATCTTTACCAGCTCCTTCTCCATCACCATCTCTATAATATTCAGCCAAAGTCAAACCAGTCAAGGCCACACGAGCACGCGCCCCTGGAGGCTCATTCATCTGACCGAATACAAAGGTTGCCTTAGAATCTTCTAATTTTTTCAAATCCACTTTGGAAAGATCCCATCCACCTTCTTCTTCTAAGCTGTGGATGAAGTCATCTCCGTAGGTTACGATTCCTGACTCGATCATTTCACGAAGCAAGTCATTTCCTTCTCTTGTTCTTTCACCTACACCGGCGAATACAGAAAGACCAGCATATGCTTTCGCAATGTTGTTGATCAATTCCTGGATCAATACAGTTTTACCTACACCGGCACCACCGAACAAACCAATCTTACCACCTTTTGCATAAGGTTCGATCAAGTCAATTACTTTAATTCCAGTGAAGAGAACTTCTGTAGATGTAGAAAGGTCTTCAAATTTTGGTGCAGGTCTGTGAATAGGAAGTCTAGCTCCAGTAGTAACTTGTGGAAGACCGTCGATCGCATCTCCAACTACGTTGAAAAGTCGACCTTTAATAGCCTCGCCAGTCGGTACAGAGATTGGTTGACCCAAGTCTTTTACCTCCATGCCACGTACCATCCCCTCGGATGAGTCCATTGCGATAGTTCTTACTCTGTCTTCACCCAAGTGCTGTTGAACTTCCATAACGACTACTTGGCCGTTTTCTTTGGTTACTACAACCGCGTCAAGGATGTTTGGCAGTTTACCGCCTTCGAAGGAAACGTCCACTACGGGTCCAATTACCTGAGTTATCTTTCCAATATTTGCCATTTGATAGAATGAAATGTAAAAAGGATATGCTTTTTGAATTCGTCCGCAAAATTAACCAATAAAGCCTAATCCCAAAGGATATTTGGGAAATAATCCGAAGCTTATCAATTATTTGTTAAGGAATTGCTCCAAAATGAACCTAGAGCGAAAAAATCACTCCATCACTCTACGCGCAAATAAAAATACTTTGGACCAATAGCGATTACTCAAATAATCTTCCGAAACGCCCAAAGAAGTGGAAGAATGTATAAATCGAACATCATTTTTGCTTACTTCAGTCACAATTCCAGCATGGGTCACCCTGTTTTTTCTTCTCCCTGTAGCAAAAAATAATAAGTCTCCTCGCTGCAAATCTCTTTGATTAATTTTTTCCTACCTGACTCTGATCTGCAGAAACTCGAGGCATCGTGACTCCAACAGAATAATAAGCATGGTACACTAAAGCCGAACAATCCATTCCTGCTCTTGTTGTGCCGCCATATTTATAAGGAGTCCCAGTATAGCTTCTAGCGGTAGAAATCACCACATCAAACGGATCCGATGCTACTTTCTTCTTGGATGCACAGGAAAAGGCCAAGAAAGCCAAAATTGGAATCAAATAGAAAAAGGAAGAAATTCCTTGTTTGATCATTCGCGTAATTACTCTTTCAAGTATATGATTCTTGAACGAAGGAATCAACCCTAATATATCAAAATCAACCTATCATTTCGTTATATTCGTAGTTTGAAGCGAAGGATATGAGTAGAGAAGAATTCACAAACCTCCCTTTCCATAAAAAAATCACCACCTTATATACTGAGGGCACATTTGTAGTGGGTATACGTTATTACCGACATAAGGTCAACTTATATCTATTAAATAATGAATACATCGAGGTATTTTACAATCACAAACTGGATAAGATTGACAAAATCGATTTTCTTCCCAGAGATCATTCAAGAATGAAGTTTTATCTGGATCAGATCAAATTAGCTTAAACACCCCCGCTGATATCTTTAGAAAAAGATGCTGATTTTATCCCAAAAGCTTCAACATCCGTGAATATCTGCGCTAGTTATTCGCAGTAATAATCTTTGGAGAAATTTTAAAATTGTCTCCCGCAGATTTCCGCAGAAAAAGACGCAGATTCAAGCTGATTTTTATTAGGCCACATCCTAGAACTTAATACTTCTGCGAATATCTGCGCTAGTTATCTGCGGAAATCTGCGGGGTAAATCCTAACTAACAAAGCGAGTAGATATCTAAGGATTTCGTTATATTAGTCATAAATTTTTTAATTCTTAGTTATGATTGAAAACGAAATTTCCTATATAATCAGAGGAGCAATTTTTAAAGTATACAACGCTTTAGGACCAGGGCTATTGGAGTCAGCTTATGAAGTTGCTCTAGCTCATGAATTAATAGAAAACAATCTGAATGTCAGAAGACAGGTTGGTTTGCCATTAATCTATGACAATATCAAAATGGAAATCGGCTATAGAATAGATTTAATCGTAGAAAATAAAGTGATTATAGAAATAAAATCCGTCGAAAATTTACTAGACGTACACCACAAGCAGGTCATCACATATTTGAAACTATCAAATATAAAACTCGGGATTTTAGTAAATTTCAATGTAGATCAAATCACAAAGGGGATTTTTAGAAAAGTCAATAATTTATAACTCCCGCTGATATCCGCAGAAAAAGTCGCTGATTCAAGCTGATTTTTATTTCTCTACCCTATACCAACTTTTCCTTAAGTAAAAATCTGCGCTAAAAATCCGCGAGAATCTGCGGGGAAAAGCCTAACAAATAAAGCGAGTCGATATCTAAGGGTTTCGTTATATTAGATATAAATTTTTTAATTAAATCCGTCGAAAATTTACTAGACGTACACCACAAGCAGGTCATCACATATTTGAAACTATCAAATATAAAACTCGGGATTTTAGTAAATTTCAATGTAGATCAAATCACAAAGGGGATTTTTAGAAAAGTCAATAATTTATAACTCCCGCTGATATCCGCAGAAAAAGTCGCTGATTCAAGCTGATTTTTATTTCTCTACCCTATACCAACTTTTCGTTAAGTAAAAATCTGCGCTAAAAATCCGCGAGAATCTGCGGGGAAAAGCCTAACAAATAAAGCGAGTCGATATCTAAGGGTTTCGTTATATTAGATATAAATTTTTTAATTAAATCCGTCGAAAATTTACTAGACGTACACCACAAGCAGGTCATCACATATTTGAAACTATCAAATATAAAACTCGGGATTTTGGTAAATTTCAATGTAGATCAATCACAAAGGGGATTTTTAGAAAAGTCAATAATTTATAACTCCCGCTGATATCCGCAGAAAAGTCGCTGATTCAAGCTGATTTTTATTTCCCTACCCTCTAACAACTTTTCATTAAGCAAAAATCTGCTGTATTTATCCGAGAGAATCTGCGGGAACTGCGGGAAATAAAAGAAAATTCAAGTAATTCGTAGTTCTAATTTTTATCCAAATGAAGAAGAAAATAGCTTTGGTGACTGGAGGATTTACCGGTGAGTCAGTCATTTCATTAAAAAGTGCGGCAGTTGTTGAAAAAACAATTGACCGAAACCTCTATGATATTTATAAAATTCTGATTTATCCTGGGGACTGGTATTTTTTAAATGATGCGGGAATTAAAATTCCTGTCAACTTGAATGACTTTAGCATAGAGGTAGATAGCCAAAAAATCACCTTTGATGGTATCTTCAATATCCTCCATGGATCACCAGGAGAAGACGGAAAGCTAGCAGGATATTTTGATATGATTGGAATCCCTTATACCACCTGTGATCAATTGACTTCGGCTATTACCATGAATAAAGGCTATACAAAGGCAATCGTAGATGATATTGAGGAATTACACATTGCAAAGTCTCTCCAACTTTTTGAGAACTCTTTAGAGAATCGAGAAAAAGTGGTGAATGAGTTAACTCTACCCTTGTTTATTAAACCAAACAATGGAGGAAGTTCCATTGGCATGAGCAAAGTCAAGACTTGGGAGGAATTACAAGAAGCCCTGGACAAAGCTTTTGCTGAAGACAAGCAAGTCTTAGTGGAAGAATTCGTTTCAGGAAGGGAATTTTCTATAGGTTGCTTCAAAGGCAAAGGAAATATCCAGGTATTACCTGCTACAGAAATAGTGAGTAGCAAAGAGTTTTTTGATTATGAAGCAAAATACGTGGCAGGGGTAACAGAAGAAATTACTCCTGGAAGAATGACTGAAGAGGAGGTAGAAAGAGTCAATCGCATCATCCCAAAAATTTATGAAAAACTGAACTGCAAAGGTGCCGTGAGAATCGATTACTTTCTTCAAAAAGAAACCGGTAAATTCTACTTTATTGAAATCAATACAGTGCCAGGTCAAACTGAAACAAGCCTGATTTCCCAACAAGTCCGTGCAATTGGCATGGAAGTAAAAGACTTCTACACCCAGATAATTGAAGAAATGTTTTAATTCCTCTTGTACAAGAACCTCTTGTGCAAGAAAAAAAGCCCCTTGGACTATTATCGAATTTTGGAATAACATTTGGACTATTTAGGCTAGAAATAGTTTTTAATTCATTGATCAAGCCTTTAAGAGTTATATGAAAGCTTTTTTAGGTCAAAAGCATGCATTCCATGTGTAATTAAATCCCCATTCCTGGGAAATTTTTGGTCTGTGAACTTCATCCTAAAACCCCAAATTCGATATGAAAAACTACATGTTTGTACTGGTGCTTTTTGGATTGATTGTAAGTTGCGGTCCATCTGATAGGCAAGAAGAAAAGTTAAAAGACCTCATTGCAGAATGGAAAAATACTTCTGAAAAAGTAGCGGACCTTTCTGAACAAGTAGGGAATCAAATGTATTTATTGGAAACGAAGAAAGAAGAAAATGGAACTACCGAAATGATTCCTATTCGTTTTCAAGGTGAGGAGAGTAATTGTGAAACTGCCTATAAAACTCTTCGGAAGGATATTGATGAGTTTATTGCCGTCTGGAAAGAAAACTCTTTAAAAGTTGACCAACTCACCAATAATATGGCAGTAGGAAAATGGACTGTTGAAGATGATGAAAGTCTCAAAGCCTTGGATTTAGAGGTAAAAGAAAGAGATGTAGACATCGAACAATGGTTAAACCAACTGATGGAATTAAAGGAAAACTGCGGAATCAATACAGAATCTTCAAATTCCTAAATTCTACACCTGTTTAGGCAAATGATAAGTACTGATTAGACGATACAATTATCAAGTATAAAGTTGGATAGCATTGGGTTTTGACTCAATGCTATTTTTTTGATAGTTATATTCACCTACTCTACTTTCTGATCCTTATCAATTTCACCTTATTTAAAGATTAGCTCACCCCAGAATCTCGGTCCCAAAATCAAAACCCAGCTACCTATCCACATCTGATCATTCCCTTTCTCTAAGTTTTTTAGTCAGAATTAAAATTTACTTTTAAAGGTGCCCCCTTAATCGTCGACTCTTCACCATCGGTTTTAGATAGGTTTCTATTATTTAACTATTTCTTAAGTGTGACAATCTCTCCTTATTTAAAGTACAAACAAGCCCGATAAAAAATAAGATTCCGCATAAGACCGGATAGTCACCTCCAAAACGGATCTTAGTTTTCGAGCCAACTAAAGCTCACTTCATTTATTGGAATATTATTTGGACAATTATATATGAAAATTATTTCAGTTCATTTTATCCTCCTGAATAGTCTGTATAAGGCTAATCAAAAAATTAATTCGTCTTATTTGGGGGGATTGTTTTCCTCATTTTCGGGAAAATAATAAACAATGAACTTCATCCTAAAATTTAGATTGATATGAAAAATTATATGATAATTTTTGTTTTTATCGGGCTGATTATCAGCTGTGGCCCATCAGAACAAAAAGGGATAAGCTTACAAAGCTACTTGCTGAATGGAAAACTACGTCCAAGATGATCGGAGATCTTTCTAAGGAAATCGGAGATCAGCAGTTCCTTTTGAAAACAAAAAAGAAGAGAATCAGACCACAGACGTTATACCGATTAGTGTGAATGGCGAGGCAAGTAATTGTGAAACTGAATATGCCAATTTAAAAGAAAAGATTGATGGATTAATCGGTGTATGGCAGGAAAACACTAAAGAAGTTGAGGACCTGACTACAAAGATGGCATCAGGAAAATGGACTTTAGAAGATGATGAAAATCTTGAAGGTCTTGCAAGTGAGGCAAAGAAAGCAAAAACTAACGTAGATCTTTGGATGATTAAATTAAATGAGCTCAAAACGAAATGTGAGCTTCAATCAGAAAATTCGAATTCCTAAAAGATTTGAAACATCCAATTAAATACCAGCATTGAAAAACAAAGCCTTCCGAGTATTCGGAAGGCTTTTCGTTTTATAATCCGAAAGCGGATTTAATCTTGTCTACAAAATCTAATTTTTCCCATGTAAAGAGCTCCACCTCTAAAGTGATTTCATCTCTATAAGGAGAAAGGAAAGTTTTTGAAAACGACTTCATTTTGTCTACCCATATGGCCATAGGCAGCGGTTTCCTCATAAATCGGATTTCTCAACTTCAATCGTTGTTCGATTGCATAAGGCCTCATATCAAATAGCTCTTCTACTTTTTTGGCAATTTCCCCATCATGCATATCTACTTTAGCAGTGCCATAAGTATTTACATAGATACCCATTGGCGCAGCAACTCCGATTGCATAAGAAACCTGAACTAAGATCTCGTCCGCAATTCCAGCAGCTACCATGTTTTTGGCAATATGTCGGGTGGCATAAGCAGCAGATCTATCTACTTTTGAAGGGTCTTTCCCAGAGAATGCACCTCCACCATGAGCCCCCTTACCTCCGTAAGTATCTACGATGATTTTTCTTCCAGTTAACCCAGTATCCCCATGAGGTCCCCCAATTACAAATTTACCAGTAGGGTTGATATGGTATTTAATATCGTCTGTAAATAGCTTCTGAATTTCTGGTTTTAATGGTGCGATCACCCTTGGAATCAGGATAGAAACAATATCTGATTTGATTTTTGCAAGCATCGCTTCCTCCTCATCAAAATCATCATGCTGAGTAGAAACTACAATTGCTTCTATTCTTTGAGGTACATTGTCATCAGAATATTCGATAGTCACCTGGGCTTTAGAATCTGGTCTTAGATAGGTGATCTCTTTATTTTCTCTCCTTAATGCGGCCAATTCCCGAAGGATCATATGAGAAAGATCCAATGCCAAAGGCATATAGTTCTCAGTCTCATTGGTTGCATATCCAAACATCATCCCCTGATCACCAGCTCCTTGTTCTTCAGGGCTCTTTCGATCTACTCCTTGATTAATGTCTTGAGATTGTTCATGAATCGCAGATAAAACACCACAAGAGTTACCTTCGAACATGTAATCGGATTTGGTATATCCTATCCGGTTAATCACATCACGTGCGATTTTCTGTACGTCCAAATAAATATCGGATTTTACTTCTCCGGCCAAGACTACTTGTCCTGTAGTCACCAAAGTTTCACAAGCAACCTTAGAATTAGGATCAAATGCCAAAAAATTATCAATTAATGCGTCGGAAATTTGATCCGCAATTTTATCTGGATGCCCCTCAGATACTGACTCTGAGGTAAATAAATATGCCATAAATATTAATTTGTAATGCGTTTTTTAAGCAAGCACAAAAATACAGGAACTGTACGAAATAAAAAATCGAAGTAGAATACCTTTCAATTTGTTTTTGACTGAGCCTAAGCAACATCCTATATTTCTACAAAAACCCACCTAACTAATCAGTTTGTAAAGAATTAAAGCTCCTCCCAATCTGAAACTGGTTTTACCAATTCTATACATTATCTTACTTTTTAATTAAAATCTACCATCCATTATGAAGCTTAAAATTTTACTTTTCACCTATCTGACCTTCTTTTGCTCACTCCTTTTTTATTGTCATGCAATGGCAATGCAACCAGTTTCATCCTACAATGAATTAGTAGTTCTTTTTAAAAACTGGAGGGCATTTGAAACTCCACCATTACATGAAGGAGCACCTGATTACCGAAAGGAAACTTTTGAGAAAAGACAAACTGAGTTTAAGAAAATTCAAACTCAATTTTCCCAACTCGATACTTCTGGTTGGACTATTCCAGAGCAAGTGGACTATCGAATTGTACAAGCAGAATTAAATGGGTATGATTTTAATCAACGAATCCTTAAACCTTGGGAAAGAGATCCTGCTTTTTATAAAACCATCTGGACTGAAAGAAGTGATGTTCCTGCCCATGAAGGACCGACCCATCATGGGGTTTTAGAACTTTGGCAATACAAATTTCCCTTGCAAGGTGAATCCCTTTCTAAATTTATTAAGGAGATTAAAATTATTCCTGCTTTAAACCAACAAGCTAAGCAAAACCTAACGGGAAATGCCAGAGAACTGTGGGTTGCAGGCATTCCTTCTATTGCTACACAGGTCATAGACTTGGATAATATTCTGAAACTAGAAGGGGTTTCTGATCAACCTGAATTAGTAATTGCCATAAATGAAGCCAAAATCGCTACTCAAGATCTGGTCACTTGGTTAGAGAAAGAAGCTTTGACCAAAACCGGAGAATCCGGTATAGGGAAAGAAAATTACACATGGTATTTACAAAATGTACATTTAGTACCCTTAACTTGGGAAGATGAGGTAATGATCTTGAAACGGGAGTTGGCAAGAGCTTGGTCTTCATTGAAACTTGAAGAATATAGAAATGCAGGACTGCCTGAAATGAAAGATGCAAGTTCACCCGAAGAATTTGACCTCATGGCCGAAGCATCAGTGCAAAGCATCTTGAAATTCTTAGATGAAAAGGACATCGTCACAGTCAAAGACTATTTTGAACCAGCACTTAGAGAACACATGGGTTCATTTATTCCTAAAGAAAAACGAAACTTCTTTACCATAGGGATGCATTATGATCCAAGGCCTTTGTATTCTCACTTTTATCATTGGTTTGAATTGGCAAGAATGGATAACGAGCCTCATCCAAGTGAAATAAGAAAAGCTCCTTTGTTGTATAATATATGGGATTCAAGAAATGAAGGAACCGCCACTGCTGTAGAGGAAATATTTATGGATGCTGGGCTGTATGAAGACTCCCCTCGATCCAGGGAAATCGTTTACATCATGATTGCTCAAAGAGCTGCAAGAGGTTTGGGTTCTCTCTATGCACAAGCTAACGAAATGACCATGGTAGAAGCTGGTGGCATTCATTCCAATTATACTCCTCGAGGCTGGATGAAAACTGAAAAAGAATTACTTCTTTTTGAGCAACATTTATATATGAGACAGCCAGGCTATGGAAGTAGTTATATCACTGGGAAGTATTTACTGGAAAATGCAATGGCTGATTATTTCAGGATCAACGAAGGCAGGTCTTTTCCATTAAAAGAATTCTTTGACAAACTTAATTCAATTGGAAGCATCCCAATCTCACTTGGGCATTGGGAAATGACAGGTATTGATCAGCAAACTGGCAAATAAGATTTTATGTAAACCCAAAGGGCTTTAACGATTTGTGACTAGCCCTTTGGTAATTTTATTCATTGCTTTCACCTTATATTCAAAGTCTCCTTTTAAAGTATCTCGATAAGCATTCAGGTTATTCAATAACTCATCCATTTCTTCTGGAAGTACCTCTTCAAACAATTGCCTTAATCTTTTCGCTGCCGTAGGGGATTTACCATTGGTACTGATCGCAATTTTTAAATTTCCTTTGGTCACAATTCCTCCTAAATAAAAGTCACATAGTGCAGGTGTGTCTGCTACATTGACCAATAAAAATCGCTCCTTCGCCTGATCATGTATCAGTTTATTAACCTCCATATCGTCTGTTGCCGCAATTACCAAATGCTTTGCACCCAAGTATTTTTCATCATAGGTATCCGTGATCATAGAAACAGTTTCTGCCTTTGAAGCCAATTCCAAAAAAGAAGGTGAAAACTCCTTTGAAACTGCTGTGACTTGGGCATTGGGACTTGACTTCAAAAGAAATTCTAATTTTTCAGTACCCACATTCCCTCCGCCAACGAGAAGGATATTGAGTTCATGAACTTTTAGAAAAACAGGATAAAGATGATTCATTGAGATTCTGGGGTTAACTATTGGATGATTATTCAAAAGATAGGAAATCTATCTTGGAATAGGCCGATTCTTGATAAAGAAGGACTTCAAGCCCCTAAACATTAGAAAACAAGGAAGGCGATAAATCACCTTTCAAATAATTTAACTTTAGTCTAAGCATTAATTTTTACCACCTCTCTATACAGCTCCGCCAATTTTTGACTTTCTCTTACTACTTCTCCCAAAATGATGATAGCGGGTGCTTTTACATGTTCATAGAAAGCCTTTTGGGTAATATCCTCAATAACTCCTGCGACAATTTTCTCATCTGCAGTGGTCCCGCTTTGAATAATCGCTACTGGCAAGTCAGATTTCCCAAAATCTTGATATACCCTGACTATTTCATTTAGTTTTTTTGTTCCCATCAAAACTACCACAGTAGCGGTAGATTGTGCAGCCAAGGCAAGGTCTTTGGAAAGCTCTCCTTGCGAAGTCGTTCCAGTCACCACCCAAAAACTTTCTGAAACACCACGTTTAGTCACAGGAATACCTGCAGCCGTGGGTACAGCAATGGCCGAGGTTATTCCTGGCACAACTTCAGTTTTTATTCCGAAGGTTTCGATGTAATCCAGTTCTTCCGAGCCACGCCCAAAAACAAATGGATCCCCCCTTTCAATCGGACCACATGACCGTGTTGAATCGCCATGCTTACACAAAGTTCGTTGGTGTCTTGCTGAGGCATGGAGTGTTTCCCTACCCTTTTCCCAACATATATTTTGATGGCGGTTTCCGGTGCGTGCTTCAACAAAGCAGGATCAATCAAGGCATCATAAAGAACCACGTCAGCCTGATTCAATGCCAATACTCCCTTGAGGGTGATCAGGTCCGGATCTCCCCGACCCGCTCCCACGAGGGTTACTTTAGGGTTTAAATTTTTGTTCATGCCTCTACCTCTTCCTCTCTGTGGCTTTTCAGCAAGTCATAGATCTCCAAAGCTTGAGCAGCATAAGCTTTCGCAAACTCTTCCGTAGGCTCATTTTTATTGATCTGATAAACTTTATCTGCGAAAGTCCCTCCTAAATCAATCTTCCCTTTTTCCACAAAGTGTTCATCAAACTTTGCGATGATATTCGCATAACTATTCGTAGTTATATTTTCACCCAGAAGGATTGCTTTTGCAGCATTAATTAAGCCTGCATAATGATGATAGATACTATCTGACCATCTGCCTTCTTCCAGAGCTTCTTTTCCAAGATCAATTTTTTCGTAAGCTTCCAACAGCAAGGTGGCTACCAAGTCCAATACCACTCCAGCACATTCTCCAACCCCTACTGCGACTTTGTACTCCTCAGTATTCCCCCAGTCTATAAAATCAGCTGGAGTCACGGTAGAAGCATCTCCTAATTCTTTTAAAAGCTCATAAAAATAGATCTGCCCTTTTTCATCATAATAGGATAGGAAGTCTTTTCCAGCAGCATTTTCTTCAAAATCATTCAATAAAATGCGTAATGCTTCTGGCCCTCTTTTACTTGGAATTTTGGTTACTTTATCTGCAAACCTGCCATTCCCGTCTCCAAGGTTTCCGCCACCTAGCAGTACTTGCAGAGCTGGAATTACCACTTTCCCAGCTTTCATGGACATTCCCTGAAAACCTATATGTGCCATATTGTGCTGACCACAGGCATTCATACAACCTGAGATCTTGATCACAAGGTCTTTGTTTTTCAAATACTGAGGGTATTCTGCCAAAATCACCTTCTCCAGTTCAGCAGCAATTCCCGTTGAACTGGCAATTCCCAGATTACAAGTATCAGTACCAGGGCAAGCAGTAATATCTGCCAAAGAATTATACCCCCTTCAGCCAAACCGATTTTCTTTAATTCCTGATGGAAATAAGGAGCTAAATCCTCTCTCACATCACGAATCAAGAAATTCTGTCGAAGGGTAAAACGAAGCTCAGAATTAGCATAAGTTTCCACCAAGTCTGCCAATTTTCTTGCTTGATCGATGTAAAAATCGCCCAATGGAACTCGTACCCCAATAGAAACAAAACCCTTTTGTTTTTGAGGAAGGACATTGGTTAATTTCCAAAGCTCATAATCCAAACCTGGCTCTGAATCTAATTTAGCTTCAGGGGCGTTGGGCAAGGTTTGCGATGTATCATAGGTAGCTGCATCAATAGGATAGGTAGAGAAAGGCAATGCTTTCTTTTCTTGTTCTACTAATTCAAGAAATGCTTCCAAACCCAAATCCTTTACCAAGAACTTCATTCTCGCTTTATTTCTTCTTGCCCTTTCTCCATGACGGTCAAAAATCCTCAAAACCGCCTCAATAAAAGGGATAATCTGATCTGTTTCCAGAAAATCATAAACTGCATCGGCGTGTCTAGGTTGAGAACCTAATCCTCCTCCTAATAACACTTTAAATCCACGAACTTCTTGTCCATTGACTGTTTTCACTTTTGGAATGAACCCCAAATCATGTAGATAGCTCAATCCAGTATCCTCATCTGAGGAAGAGAAAGCCATTTTAAACTTTCTTCCCATTTCCTGGCAAACCGGATTTCTCAAAAAGTATTTGAAGGTAGCATCAGCATAAGGAGTCACATCAAATGGTTCATTCGGATCAATACCTGCAGTCTCTGAAGCAGTGACATTCCTAACAGTATTTCCACATGCTTCTCGCAAGGTTACATCATCCTTCTCCAACTCAGCCCAGAGTTCAGGCGTTCTATCCAAACTGACATAGTGAATCTGAATATCTTGACGAGTGGTAATATGTAATCTTCCGGTAGAATATTCCTCAGAAACTTTTGAGATTCTTCTTAGCTGATCCGAACTCACCCTACCATAGGGTAATTTGATTCGGATCATCTGAACACCCTGTTGTCTTTGCCCATATACTCCTCTGGCAAGACGCAGGCTTCTGAATTTCTCTTCATCAATTTTACCATCTTTAAAAAGCGCTATTTTACGCTCCAACTCGATGATATCTTTTTCTACAATAGGATTTTCTAATTCGGTTCTAAAGCTTTGCATGGCTTTACTGTTTTTTCCCTATAGGGATAGTGGTTAAAAGGTATGAGGAAACGTCCGGTGTTTCCCGGACGTTTAATTTTCTATAAATCAACTTCATTGAAGCTGATTACCAATGTCTATTCTAAAACAAGTTTCAATCGATGAAGCCAACTGAAACGGTATCAAATTCACCTTCTTCAATGAGGATAAAGCTACCGTTTGACTTATTCTCTTTATAAGAATCAAAATGTATAGGTTTACTCAACCTAAATTTCACCTTTCCGATATCATTCAATTTCAATTGATCTGCCTCCTCTGAACCGGAAAAATCTGTATGAATTTTAGATTCAATTTGATCCACTTTTGCCAGCACTCGATTGACGCCGTGCTGCAAAATATACTTAGCTCCTACTCGAAGACCTTTGCTATTTACCTGACAAATAGTGGCCGAAATCTGCTTTTCACTTCTTGGAACAGCATCACTCTTGACTAACATATCACCTCGGCTCAAATCTACTTCTGAATTCAAAGTCACTGTAATCGAACTTCCTGGGGCCGCCTCATCCAACTCTTGGTCAAAGAAGTGAATACTTTTGATAGAGGAAGTATTCATGGAGGGAAGTAAAGTCACTTCATCTCCAACTTTCAAACTTGCACCATACAATTTTCCGGAGAATCCCCTAAAGTCATGAAAGGCTTCTGTTTTCGGTCGGATTACGTATTGAACCGGGAATCTTGCCACTGAGCTTTCCTGTAAATCTTCTGGCTCCAAAACCTCCAAGTGATCCAATAAGGAATTTCCAATGTACCATGGCATTTCCTCTGACTTTCTGGCAATATTTTCACCATTTAAAGCCGATACAGGAATAAAGGTGATTTGATCTTCTGAGAAATCAGATTTAGCTACCAACTCATCAAAATCCTTTTTGATATTTAGAAACACTTCCTCGTCATAATTGACCAAATCCATTTTGTTGATAGCGACCACTACATGGCTCATTCGAAGCAAATTGGAAATAAAGAAATGTCTATATGTTTGCTCTATTACGCCTTTACGGGCATCAATCAAAATAATAGCTACCTGTGAAGTAGAAGCACCCGTTACCATATTTCGGGTATATTCCACATGTCCTGGAGTATCTGCTACGATGAAGTTTGTTTTCTCTGTATTAAAATAAATATGGGCTACGTCGATGGTAATCCCTTGCTCACGCTCTGCCACCAAACCATCCGTCGCCAAAGAAAAATCAAGATAATCGTATCCTCGCTGCTTAGAGCTACGTTCGATTGCTTCGATTTTATCCGTAGTCATTGACTTTGTATCATATAATAATCGTCCGATCAAGGTGCTTTTACCATCATCCACGGATCCGGCAGTTGCGATTTTGATAAGTTTTCTATTTTCAGACATATTGTTTCTAGTTTTCAGTTGTCCTGCTTCTCCAGAAGCTGGACTTGGCTTAATTCTAATATTGAGAGTTTATAGTTTGATCCATGCTGCTTCTGGAGAAGCATCATAACGACATGGTGGCCTAGTCGACTCTGTATTTGAGACTTTATACTTTTTTAAAAGTATCCCACTTTCTTTCTGGTTTCCATCGCCGCTTCAGAGCGCTTATCGTCAATTCTTGCCCCACGTTCAGAAATGGTAGATGCTCTGATTTCTCCTACTACATCCTCTAATGAAACTGCTTCAGAAAGTACTGCTGCGGTACAGGTCATGTCCCCTACAGTTCTGAATCGCACCATTTTTACGGTTACTTCTTCATGTTCCTCTCTGTAGACATGCTCATTAGCAGTCCAGATCATTCCATCTCTAAAGAATACTTCCCGCTCATGGGCAAAGTAAATCGATGGAATTTCAATGTTTTCTGTTTTGATATACTCCCAAACATCCAATTCAGTCCAATTGGAAATTGGGAAACACCTAACATTTTGTCCTACATGAATTTTACCATTGAGCATATCAAAAAGCTCAGGACGTTGATTTTTCTCATCCCATTGACCGAAATCATCTCTGACAGAGAAAACCCGCTCTTTGGCCCTGGCTTTTTCCTCATCCCTTCTTGCTCCACCAATACATGCATCAAATTTGAATTCTTCGATCGCATCCAAAAGGGTGGTAGTTTGAAGGGAATTTCGGCTAGAATACCTGCCTCGTTCCTCTCTAACTTTTCCTTGATCGATGGAATCCTGAACATTTCTTACAATTAATTCCAGCCCTAGTTCTTCTACCAATTTGTCTCTAAACTCGATCGTCTCTGGGAAATTATGCCCCGTATCTACATGTAATAAAGGGAAAGGAATCTTTGCTGGATAAAATGCTTTTTGAGCAAGTCTAACTAATGTAATCGAGTCTTTTCCACCTGAAAAAGCAAAACCGGACGCTCAAACTGAGCTGCCACCTCACGAATGATGTGGATCGATTCTGCTTCTTTTGGATTAGGTATTAATAGGTTGTTCATAATATTTATGATTTACGAAGTACGATTTACGGGTTGAAACCATACATCAAACTTTATCTTCTTTTTGTCTTCGACTTCGCTCAGACCGACAAATTTGTTTCAGTCTTGGATCTTTTGTCTACTTAATTGTCTCTTGACTCTAAAATCTCACGTCTTAAATCTGATATTTCACTTGGCATGTAGCCCGCACTCTTTTTAGAATCTTCCCACCACCATCTACCAGCTCTGGCATCTTCACCTTCCATAATGGCTCTAGTACAAGGTGCGCACCCAATACTGATGAATCCTTTGTCATGTAGAGGATTATAAGGAATGCTCTTTTCAGAGATATAAGCTATCATCTCATCAAAAGTCCAATCCAATAAGGGATTGAATTTTAAGATCTGATTTCCCTCATCCCATTCTATTCGCTTCATATCAGATCTATTGGCAGACTGCTCTGCACGAAGTCCCGTCACCCAAACCTCATTTCCTGCCAATGCCCTTTTTAAAGGCTCCACTTTACGGACAAAGCAACAAGACTTTCTATTTTCTACAGACTCATAAAATCCATTGATCCCGATCTCGGAAACCAATTTTTCCACTGATTCGGTATTCGGGTAATACACCTTGATCTGTTGCTTGTACTTTGCCTCTGTCCTAGAAAGCAATTCCAAGGTTTCTGGGAATAATCTTCCAGTGTCCAAAGAAAATATAGAGATAGGCAAATGTGCATCGGCAATCAGCTGGGTAATCACCTGATCTTCCTGCCCCAAGGAGGTGGAGAAAGTTACTTTTCCCGGAAACAGATCAGCAATGAGTGCCAACCCTTCCTGTGCACTCAGTTGATTTAACTGAGCTTCCAGTTCATGCATATTCTTTTTGAGTGTCATCTTCTTTTGCTTTAGGTGCAGCTTCCCAAACTCGCTCGTGTAAATAGTATAAAATGATCTTAGAGAACACTTCCACAGAACCAATTGATATGGCCATTACAAATTGTCCGGTGACGAAATAGGAAATGATAATCGTATCAATCGTCCCTACAATTCTCCAAGAAATTGACTTGAGCAGACTCTTTGCATTGCTGTCTTTTCCAGACTTGTTGCTAAATAGTTTCTTAAGTGGTTGATCTAAAATCATATCAGGTTTATACGAGCGTAAAGCACAAAAGTATACAAACCCTATTTAATTTATAGGGTTTATGGTAAAAAAATTTTAACCTGTTTTTAAAATATCTTCTAATGTCTTGTTTTCCAGTATCTTAAGAGTTTCATCTCGAACCTGTATCATGACCTTATTAATCCCACAAAGTGCTTCATTTTTACATTCAGCACAGGGTTCATAGTAATTCAAACTCACACAAGGAAGTAATGCAATGGGACCATCTAGAAGCCTGATTACTTTTGATAGCGGAATATCCTTTGGCTCTTTAATCAAGTAATAGCCTCCACCTTTGCCTTTTTTGCTCCCAAGCATCCCAGCCTTTTTCAATTCCAGTAAAATATTTTCTAAAAACTTATGGGATATCCCATGTTCCTCCGCTATATCATGGATTAATACTGTTTTTTCATCTTTGTGCTTACCCAAGTAAGTCAAAGCATGTAGGGCATATTTGGTCTTTTTTGAAAGCATGGACAAAAATAAGTTATTTCGGGTAATACCCTAGTATGGAACTAGGCTTTTATAAATATGATAAAAAAACGGGCATGCAAGCACACCCGTTTAAAAATTCATATTAAAACTAGCTTATTTAAAGCAATTCCACACTTCTCTTGACGAAAGCAGTGAGATCTTTACCTGTCAATAAGCCTTGAGAAAGCTTCGCCAAATCAAAGGCTTGCTTGGCCAACTTGGTTTTCTCTTCTTCCGTTTCAGCTTTCAAGACCTTGTCTACCACCGGGTGGTTTCCGTTGATCGCTACTTTATAAGCATCAGGAAGTGAACCATAGAAGCCCATTCCTCCGCCACCAGTAGCAGCCATTTCCTTCATTCTGCGCATGAATTCCTCCATGGTGATCGTCACCGGAAGTTCCTCAGGACTCAAACCTTCCACTTCTACTGTATAGGTTTTATTACCAATCGCCTTTTCGAAGATTTCCTTCACTTCTTTGCTCTGCTCTTCAGTAAGCAAATTAGAATAAGTATCTTCTTTTTGGATCAATTTCTCCACCACATCAGAGTCCACTCGCTTCAAGGAAGTTTTTTCCAACTTAGATTCTAAGTTTTGGATAAAATGACTGTCTATTGGGGAATCCATCACCAATACATCATAATCCTTCTTATTGGCAGATTGGATAAAGCTATCTTGCTTTTCTACATCTGTAGCATACAAGACGATGGTTTGCTCATTTTTATCGGTTTGGATAGTCTTTACTTTGGATTGGTATTCTTCTAAAGTAAAGTACTCACCCTTGGTATTTTTAAGCAAGGCAAAGTCTTTTCCTTTTTCATAGAACTTGTCTTCGGAAATCATTCCGTATTTCACGAACAAGCCGATATCATCCCACTTCTCCTCATAAGCTTTTCTGTCTTTCTTGAAAAGCTCAGCCAACTTGTCAGCCACTTTCTTAGTAATGTAAGAGTTGATCTTCTTTACATTTCCGTCGGCCTGCAAGAAGCTTCTAGACACGTTTAAAGGAATATCCGGAGAATCAATCACCCCATGTAGCAACATTAAGAATTCAGGAACGATATCCTTCACTTCGTCCGTAATGAATACCTGGCGAGAGAATAGCTTGATCTTATTTCTCTGAAGCTCAAATTCATTTTTCACTTTTGGGAAATAGAGCACTCCAGTCAAATTGAATGGGTAATCCACATTCAAATGAATCCAGAAAAGAGGATCCTCAGACATTGGATACAGCTCTTTGTAGAACTTCAAATAATCCTCGTCTGTCAAATCACTTGGAGACTTGGTCCAGATTGGCTCAGTAGTATTGATGATATTATCAACTTCAACTGATTTCCATTTCTTTTCTCCTTTGTCATCTACTCCATCTTCAACAGATTCGTTCTTGGTACCAAACTTAATCGGCACAGGAAGGAATTTCGCATATTTATCAAGGATACCTTGAAGCTTCCATTTATCCAAGAATTCTTCAGAATCCTTGTTGATATGAAGAATGACGTCAGTTCCTCTTTCTTTTCTCTTTCCTTTGGAAATTTCAAAAGAAGTTGAACCATCACAAGTCCATTTTGCAGCCTCAGCACCTTCTTGGTAAGAAAGAGTGTTGATCTCCACTTTATCAGCAACCATGAAAGCAGAGTAGAAACCTAAACCAAATTTACCGATGATCTCATTGGCATCTTTGGCATCTTTAAATTTCTCCACAAACTCTTCTGCTCCGGAGAAGGCCACTTGGTTGATGTACTTTTTAATTTCCTCAGCGGTCATCCCTAGACCACGGTCTGAAATGGTAATAGTCTTCTTCTTTTCGTCAAACTTTACCTCTACGGTCGTGTCACCTAGTTCTCCTGAATACTGACCTAATGTCGCTAATCGTTTGATTTTTTGAGTCGCATCCACTGCGTTCGAAACGAGTTCACGAAGAAAAATCTCATTGTCAGAATAGAGAAACTTCTTGATAATTGGGAAAATATTCTCGGTATGAATCGAGATGGTGCCTTTTTCCTGCATGGCTATAAATTTGTTTAGTTAAACACAATGTTTTTCGGGCTCAGGATTGCAACAGTTGTTCCAGTTGAAAAAAAGTGACAAGATGACAGAGATTAAAATCAGAAATTTAAAATTAGAAGTTTGAAAAATCTTGTCATATGTATTCCGAATCTAACTTCTGACTTATCTTTGGCCGATGTTAAAAGAAATCTCCATTTTAATCCAAAAAGAACTGACTCTTGAATGGCGCCAGAAATACGCATTAAATGGAATTCTTTTGTATGTAGTTTCAGCGGTGTTTATCACCTACCTCAGTGTAGGAGCAAAGCAAGGAAATATTTCAGCTCCAACCTGGAATGCACTTTATTGGATTATCATTCTTTTTTCTGCGGTGAATGCTGTGGCCAAAAGTTTTGTACAGGAACACCAAGGGAGGCAGCTTTATTACTACATGATCGCCTCACCTGAATCTATCATTTTATCCAAAATTATCTATAATACAGGGCTAACCTTAGTATTGGCACTTTTGGGATATGGGGTGTTTTCTGTAATTCTAGGGAATCAAGTCCTAGACCAAGGTTTATTTATTCTAAATTTAATTTTAGGAGCCATGGGTTTTTCAGCTAGCTTGACCATGGTGAGTGGAATCGCTTCCAAAGCGGGAAATAATGCGACTTTAATGGCCATATTGAGCTTTCCAGTCATCATCCCTATTCTTTTGATGGCAATCCGGATTTCAAAAATGCCATGGACGGATTGGACTGGAGCGTCAGTGCGGATAAAATCATTTCCCTTTTTGCCATCAACGCCATCGTGGCGGCAGCAGCCTATATATTATTTCCTTATTTGTGGAGGTCCTGATCAATGGAATCTACAAATAGAATTATCTGACATTCATCCAAAAATATAAAGTCAAGCTTTAAGTGTGATTTCTATTTAAGTTTTACGAAATGATCTCCCATTTCAAAAGACTTTAGAAAAAGCAGCGAAATCAGGAACTTATGACTTATTTTTGCGCTTGAATTAGCAAAAATACCCTATGCGCCAAAGTTGGTGGAAAATCCTTACCATCGCCCTGCTGCTATATACCTTGACTGCAGGTTTGCTGATGGATGTACCACGTCTCCCGATTCTAAACGAAACGATCAGAGCATTGCATTTCCATGTGACCATGTGGTTTGGAATGATCTTGATGCTAATAGTTTCCGTTTTCTACAGTATCAAATACCTTCGAACCAATGATATCAAGAATGATGACATGGCCATTGAATTTGCAGGAGCTGCCATTTTATTCGGAGTATTGGGAATCGTAACCGGCATGCTTTGGGCCAAATTTACTTGGGGAGACTATTGGAGTGGAGACCCAAAACAAAACGCGGCAGCCATCGGCATTCTGATGTACTTTGCCTATTTGATTTTGCGCAATTCTCTTACCGATACTCAACAAAGAGCGAGGATAGGAGCCATTTACAACATCTTTGCTTTTGCCGCATTTATTCCATTAATATTTGTGCTTCCAAGGTTGACAGATAGTCTTCACCCGGGCAATGGTGGAAACCCAGGTTTTAATGCCTATGACCTGGACTCTAAACTTCGAATGGTTTTTTATCCTGCTATCATAGGTTGGACGCTTTTAGGCAGCTGGATTGCAACTGTTCGCGTGAGAATGCGTAGGGTGGAAAGGGTACTTGAAGACCGAATGATTAATTCCTGATAAATGAAAAAATTACTGATTATAGCTTTAATGATTTTCTCATTTGGTGCCATGGCCCAAGAGAAGATTCCTGTAACTGAATCTGATTACACTAATAATACTGTAGATATGGCTGATGCCATGAGAGCAGATGGGAAGATTTATGTCTTGGTAGGTGTAATTATATTAATCTTCGCAGGAATTACAATTTACTTGATCAGCACAGATCGTAAGATCAGCAGACTAGAAAAAAATATTCAATCCTAACATTCAGAAATCATGAAAAAGGGACATTTAATAGGAATTGGAATTATTGCCATTGCCATTGTCATCATTATGACTTCTATCGGTGATGCCAGTAGTTATGAAAGTTTCAACACTGCTTTGGAGATGAAGCAAGATGGAAATGACAAACCGATTCACGTAGTAGGACAATTGAAGAAAGACCAAACGGGAGCTGTTACTGGTTTGAATATTAGAGAAGATAAAACCTCATTTACTTTTGTGTTGGTGGATAATGACGGCACTGAGCAGGAAGTCTTTTACAACGAGCCTGTTCCAGCAGATTTCACCCGATCTGAATCGGTGGTTGTGATTGGACAATACAAAACTGATGATATTTTCATTGCAGATAAAATCCTGATGAAATGCCCATCCAAATATCAGGAAACAGATGTACAGGCAGCGGGAATGTGAGAAGCGTAGCTAGAATAAAAACCCCATGATCAATACCTTTATCGGAAATCTTGGCCACATGATGACCATCGTGGCCTTTGTTAGTGCATTGGTTACGGCCTATGCATACATTCAATATTTCCGTGCAAACGAACTAGAAAAAGATAGCTGGAGAAAATTCAGTAGGATAAGTTCCTTAATCCATGGTGTATCAGCAACCTTGATTGCAGTTTCACTTTTTGAAATTATTTATAACCACCGGTTTGAATATTTCTACGCCTATTCTCACAGTTCGAAAGCCTTACCAGTCCATTATATGATCTCCAGTTTCTGGGAAGGTCAAGAAGGAGCTTTTATCCTTTGGATCTTCTGGAACGTGATACTAGGAGCAGTTTTAATCAAGACCAATAAGTTTTGGGAAGCTCCTGTGATGGTGGTATTTGCCTTGGTCCAAGCATTTTTGGTTTCCATGATTTTGGGAGTGGTCATTGGGGATTTAAAAATAGGGAGTTCACCCTTCATTCTACTTAGGGATGCCACTCAAGCGCCTATATTCCATGTAAACCCAGACTTCGTACCGGAAGATGGAACTGGCCTTAACCCATTACTTCAAAACATTTGGATGGTCATCCATCCACCTACCCTTTTCTTAGGGTATGCATCCACCCTTGTCCCGTTCGCTTTTTTGATGGGAGGGTTGGTGATGAAAAGATATTCAGAATGGATTCGTCCTGCTTTGCCGTGGGCTATTTTCTCTGCCATGATCCTAGGAATGGGAATCATTATGGGAGCCTATTGGGCTTATGTAACGCTTAACTTTGGCGGTTATTGGAACTGGGATCCTGTAGAAAATGCGGTATACGTTCCCTGGCTGATCTTAGTGGCAGCCATTCACACCATGATCACTTTCAAGAAAAGTGCTACCGCATTGAAGACTTCTATCATATTGGTGATATCCACCTTTATATTGGTGTTGTATGCTACATTCTTGGTGAGATCTGGAGTTTTGGGAGATGCTTCGGTACACTCTTTCACGGATCTTGGTTTATCAGGTCAGCTTTTGATCTACATGCTGTTCTTTTTGGTAGTGGCCATTGTTCTTTCTGCAAGAGCATGGAAACATATCCCAAGTTCAGAAAAAGAAGCTTCTGTATACTCTCGAGAATTTTGGGTATTCATTGGAGCAACCACTTTAGCATTAATGGCTTTCCAGGTAATCTTACCTACCTCTATACCTGTTTGGAATACCTTGGTAGAAAGCTTTGGTGGAATTTCCAATATGGCACCTCCTGCTGACCAAATTGAATTCTACACGAAGTTCCAATTATGGTTTGCAGTAGCATTGTCACTTTTAACTGCAGTAGGACAATTCTTCTGGTGGCAAAAAATGGACAAACAGAAATTGAAAGAAACATTGGTGACGCCTTATATCGTTTCCGTATTAATTTCTGCAGTGATCATTGTATTGGCCAAAGTTTACGACTGGAAATACATTATTATTATTCTGGCTGGCACCTTTACAATCGTAGCCAACTCCGTGATTTTGGCTAAGATTCTCAAGAAATCCACTTTCAAGCTAGCAGGTGGATCTCTAGCACACATTGGCTTAGGAATGGTTTTGATTGGTATCATGTTTAGCTCTGGTTACTCAGATGTTATCTCCATCAACATGTCAGGACTAACTTATAGCAACAGCTGGGAAGACGAATTGAATAAGGAGCATGTATTGCTTTGGATCAATAAACCTACTCAGATGAAAGACTATACAGTCACGTATAGAGGCCGACAAAAGAAAGTGGTAGGAGTTCCTGAATACGTTCCTGCAAAAATTCTGGAAACTACCGGTTTGGTCAACAAATCCATCGCATTGGAATCCTACAAGGACTATTTCCAAAAAGGGGATACCGTTAATTTGGTATTGGAAGAAAATGATTACTTTAAAATCGACTATTACCAAAACAATACCCTACAATTTTCCCTGAACCCTATGTCTCAATTCAATGCAGGCATGGGAGGTTTGATCTCTTCTCCAGATTCTAAGATTTATTTAGATAAGGATCTTTATACCTATGTAGCAGCCATGAATGACTACGAAGATCCTGACTGGAAAGAGGATGAAATCTATGAAGTAGCTCCTGGAGAGCAGTTCCACGTAGCTGATTTCGTTACTTATTTTGATGGTGCGGAGGTATTGCAGGAACTAGATGACTATGTCTTACAAGAAGGAGATGTCGCTGTGAAAGCCAAACTTAGAATATTGGATTATGATGTAGAAAAAGTATTGGAGCCTACTTTCATCATTAGAAACAGTCAAGTTGGCAAAATCCCAGTAGTAGATTCTGAATTAGGAATTAAGATTTCTTTGGAGAACATTCTTCCAGAGGAGAATAAATTTGTCTTTAAGGTCAATCAATACCAGAAAGATTATGTGGTTATGAAAGCCATTGTAAAACCGTATATCAATGTGTTATGGATCGGAACCATCATTATGTTGACAGGCTTTACCGTAGCCATTTTCAGAAGGTTCGATGAATTCAAGAAAATGAGGGATAAAGGTTTGGAGTAACCCTAAAATAAATACTAACAAAAAAAAAAGCCCGAATAATTCGGGCTTTTCTGCTATCTAACATATCCTTTACACTTAAAGCAAAGGAGTAAATTGTTTCAAGAACCTGACATCGTTTTCTGTGAATAAACGAAGATCTTTGATTTGATATTTCAACATGGCAATTCGCTCAATTCCCATACCAAAGGCAAAGCCTGTATATTTCTTCGAATCGATTCCACAGTTTTCCAGCACATTAGGATCTACCATTCCAGAACCTCCAATTTCAACCCAGCCAGTTCCTTTACAAACATTACAACCTGATCCTCCACAGATCAAACAAGTAATATCAATCTCGGCACTAGGCTCTGTAAAAGGGAAATATGAAGGTCTAAAACGTACTTTAGTGCCTTTGCCAAACATCTCTTTAGCAAAGTGGTAAACAGTGTTTTTCAAGTCAGCAAAGCCCACATTCTCGTCCACATAAAGCCCTTCTACTTGATGGAAGATACAATGTGCTCGTGCAGAGATTGCTTCATTTCTATACACTCTACCAGGGGAAAGAGTTCTGATAGGTGGTTGTTGGTTTTCCATTACACGCACCTGTACCGACGAAGTATGCGTTCTGAGGGCGATGTCTGGATTTTTCTCAATGAAGAAAGTGTCCTGCATTTCACGCGCAGGGTGATTTTCAGGAAAATTCAAGGCAGTGAAATTATGCCAATCATCTTCTATCTCTGGCCCTTCTGAAAGGTTGAAACCTATTCTTTCAAAAATTTCAATTATACGTTGTCTGGTAGCCGTAAGAGGATGAATTCCTCCCAGACCTTGATTGGAAGGAGGCAAAGTCAAATCAATATCAGCAGACTTAGATTTTTTATTTGCTTCGCTTACCTTTTCGATCAGCTCTTTAAACTTAGTTTCAGCCAGCAGCTTTACTCCATTAACCAATTGCCCGTAAGCACGCTTTTCTTCATTGGGAACCTTTCCCATTCCTGCAAAAAGCTCTCCCACCACAGACTTTTTGGAGATATACTCCATTCTGTAGGATTCCAACTCCTCTGGGGTATTCGCATCAGCGGCTGCAATGGCTGCTTTGATCGCTTCAATTTTTTCCTGATACATGCTTTGCAATTTTATCAAGCCACAAAGCTAAGGGTTTTAGGATTTTTTGGACAAAAAATCAGGAGGGATTGCAAGCATTTCATGATAGTCGGGTCAAGATTCTAAAATAGTTTGAATCTCTTGCGATCCAGTTGGTATAGCAACCGCGTATTTCCTTTCAAATACAAAAACTAAGAATCATCAAAATCTAAAAAATCATGAACATTCAAAAATTCTTCAAATTGGCATTTGCTGCCTTTATTTTTCTATCTGCAAACTCAGCTTTTGCTCAAATGGAAAAAACGGTCCTAGTCGGAGGAGCAGAAATGTATCCCTCTAAAAACATTGTAGAAAATGCGGTCAACTCCATGGATCATACCACCTTGGTAGCAGCTGTAAAAGCCGCTGGTTTGGTAGAAACTTTACAAGGAGCTGGTCCCTTTACGGTGTTTGCACCAGACAACATGGCTTTCGAAAAATTACCAGCTGGAACAGTTGAAACCTTATTAAAACCTGAAAATAAAGCTCAGCTTCAAGCCGTATTGACCTACCATGTGGTATCAGGTAAAATGGGGTCAAAAGATATTGCCACTGCGATCAAAAAAGGAAATGGGAAAGCTACTTTCACCACGGTGCAAGGAGGTAAATTAACCGCATGGATGAAGGGAAAAGATCTGTATATCACTGATGAAAATGGCGGTCAATCAAAAGTAACCATTGCTGATGTATGGCAGAAAAACGGCGTCATTCACTCTGTGGACACAGTAGTACTTCCAAAAATGTAACACTATTGCTACCGAATCAAAAACCGACTTCCTCTAGGAAGTCGGTTTTTTTAAGTTCAATTCATCCGGGAGCTGAAAAAGAGTAATTCTGGGATCTTTACCTGTAGTCAAAGCTTAGAATTCCTTGGTCTATTCATTCTTAGAATTATTAAATCAAAATTAAGTTTTTACCAAGTTCTACTACCGCCAGGTCTTCTCCGCTCCCAAGGGTTGTCTGAAGGCTCCGGCTGCTTGAAATTCCCTATGATATAAGTGAATGTCAGCATTCCATATCTAGTAAGTACATTGGTATAAACATCAGTTACTGAAACGTCAGAAATGGTTCTTTGAATGCTGTTATTCTGATTCAACAAATCAAAAACTACCACTTTTAACTCTGCCTTGTTATTCTTGCCAAATCGATAGCCTCCTTCAATATTCCAAAGCCAGAACGATTGATCAAACCCTTCAGACAAACCACTGTATAAGCTATGATTGATATTATTTCCAATAAATAACTTTCCTCCGTTTGGAGAATAATACAATCTCAGATTGGACTCTTGTACATAGTAATTATTATCCTGTGTAGTTTGAAGGCTGGAATTGACAATATTATAATTACCTGTCGTACTCAAGGTGAAATCTACATTCTCACTGATGTTCGAGGTAAAAGTGATCCCTTGCCTTAAAGACAGGTTATCATTAAGGTTTGTTTCCCCATTGATCAACCCTGGAATTCTATTGAAATTCACCCGCGTATTCATATTAAATTGAGTCTTGATTCCTTTTATAGGAGTTCCATAAGTGAAGAAGAAAGTGGTTCTAAAGTTTCCATCCAAGTTGGTCGGCTGGGTAATTTGCCCTCCTGGCCTCAATAATATTTCTCCATTAATCAAGGTGTCTTGTGCTGTCAAAAAGGTGCTAGAACCTATATAATTCTTCGTTCCTGAGTAGTTAAAAAACATAAACATGGTATGGTTCTTCTCCATATTTATTTTGCTCATGTTGATGAAAATATTGTGATTGTAGCTTTGTCCCAGATTTGGATTTCCAACACTCAAATTCAATGGGTTTTGATTGTTTACCACATTTTGAAGTTGGGATACATTTGGTTCGTCGGTATTGGTTCTATACCTCATCCGATAAGAAATTCCAGTCTCTCGATTTCTATAGCTCAAACTTGCACCCGGCAAAATGTTATTGAAGTTTCTATTGAACACTCCTGGTTCTGGAAAAAACGCCTCATTATCTAATTTCGCATTTTGATAATCTAAGTTGAAGTTTAAGTTTAACCCATTGTTATTATAAGCATATCCAGAACGTACTCGTTGAGTTATAAACTTATTGTCAAACTCATTACTCAAGGCAGTATCCAAGAGATAAATTCCCTGTTCTGCTCCCAGCACATATGTCTTTTGATCTGAATTGGATTTATTATTTCCAACTTGATAACCAATAGTACCTATAGACTTTTCTCCCAAAGGTTCAGTCAAAGTAGCGTTGACCCTATAATTAAACCCTTTTGACAGGTTATAAGTCTCCTGCAGTGTAGTATCTAAAACATCTCTATTATAATCTATGCTGGCAGCAAGCAAATCGGAAATTTGATCTCGGTTGGACCAGGTGGTATTGATATCAGTGGAAAAAGTCCTCCCTTTTTTATCAAATTTATAACGATAGGTAATGTTGTTAGAAATGTTGTAGGACTTATTCTCCGCATTGGTGATCGATCTTAAAGCACTTAGAGAATCCCCTGTACTTGCGGTGGTCAAAGCATCCCTGTCACTGAAACTAGTACTGTTTTGAATGGATACATTGGGGGTCACTATAAAGGAATTCTTTTCATTTAAATCGGCCTCCAATCTTCCGCTAAATCGATGATTATAATTGTCTGTAGTACTAATCAGATTTTCCTGATAATACTGGGTCAAAGTTTCATTGACAACCGTCTCACGATTGGTGATTTCCTGTAAATTATTGGCCGAGTTATTGAAAAAATAGCTACCTGTGAAATTCACTTTTTGTCCCCATTTATCAGAGTAATTGAGGCCTATTGAATTAGTAGTGTTAATCCCGCTATTGTTCCCTGCATTGAAATTATTATTTCCACCTCCAAAACCTCCACGGCCTCTACCTCTGCCTCCACCGGAACTATTAGCATTCACTCCTGCCAAATCCTGACTTGAAAAGTTTTGTTGATTGATATTATTCGCCAATCCTAAAATGGAAATTCTTCGGTCTCCACTAAACAAGTTCAAACTTCCTCCGGCAGAATATCGATCATCCGTTCCATACCCTCCATATACACGTCCAAATTGACCATTTTTCCGATCTTCTCTTAAAATGATGTTGATCGTTTTGGTATAGGAACCATCATCGAATCCTGTCAACCTACTTTGATCAGATCTTTGGTCTAATACCTCTACTCGATCAATAGCATCTGCAGGAAGATTTCTTAAGGCAATATTTGGATCAGAACCGAAAAATTCCCTTCCATCCACCAAAATCTTTTGAACAGTTTCCCCTTGGGCCTGCACTTCGCCATTTTGAATGGTGACCCCTGGAAGTTTTCTAATCAGATCTTCCGCTTGGGCATTTTGTTGCGTTTTGAATGCTGAGGCATTAAAAGAGGTGGTATCTCCTCTCATTTCCCCAACTGGAGACTGTCCTTCAATCACTACCTCTCCCAAAGTTTGGGTATCTTCATTTAAAACCAAGGTTCCTAGATCTGCCGGTTCACGAAAGCTATGAGTCTTGGAAATCGTTTCATAGCCAATGAATTTTATTTCAATTTTTACTTGAGGAATCATCGGTCTATTCAATTCGAATTTCCCTTGGGCATCTGTAACGCCTCCCACTAACAAAGAATCCGTAACAGTCTTAATTAAAACATTGGCTCCATTCATTGGAGTTTTCGTGGTTCCGTCCATGACGGTACCTGTAAGTTTTATTTGAGGTCTTTGACCCTGAGGCCGTTGCCCATACACATTAAAAACTAGTAGCAGGCAAAAAATCAGTAAAAGGTATCTATACATGTTTCCCATAGTTGCGCAAATATCTGACTCTTTGACCCTAGAAAAGTGCCAAAGGTTTAGTGCTCAACTAAAGAAAAATTAGAATGGAATATCGGGAGGATAAATGGCTAAAATATGATTTAAAAGATGAATTATTTTTTCACCACTTCCATGATTTCAGGATAGGATATTCCAAAATGGCTATTGTCATAAACTGCCACTCCGTCTTTTAATACAATTACCTGTGGAGATTGATGAGGAATACCAAATTCCTTGCTTACCTGATTAGACAACTCTCTGTTCTCAATGATGTCCAAGTGGTAAGGAATAACCGATTTATGATCGTCCTCCTTCCAATTTCGAAGTAGTCGATCCAAAGACATACTGCTTAGCGAGCAGCGGGTGCTATGTTTAAATATCATTACCGGAACATCCTCACTTAAAACTTTGATGTCCTCTATTTGACCCAATTGTGTTAATTTATTCCAATTCATTTTCTATCCTTTAATAAAGGGTAATATTTTTGGGGAAGATAAAGTTCCCTGATTAACCAAGGAATTTACAAATGAAATTAAAATCCAAGTTTGATTTAGTCAAATCATCTATACTATTCGTTTTTGCAATCGCTAGCTTCGCTTCTTGCAAAACTTTTAATCCGCATTTAAACCCTGAGCCAGAAATTGCTCCTCCGGCATTTTCCTCAGTCAATGTACCTGTGCAAATCCCAAAGAAAACCTTGGATAAAATATTTAATCAGGCCATCCCCCAGGTATTGGTGGATGATGAATCGATCGGCTCTGGAAATTTTGAAGGAAACTTATTACTGACAAGAAACGGAAGTCCTTCCTATACCGCTTTGGACAGCCAGCGAATTCAATTAACCCTTCCTTTAAAACTTCAGGGAGAGATTGGGTTAAAAAGAGGTGGTCTAGGTAGTTTTATTCAATCCAAAATCCCTTTAGACGAAACCCTTTCCCCGATTTTTATCCTAAACCCCACGATCAACCCGGATTGGAGCATTTCAATAACTGACTTTGAACTGGTTGACTTAGGAGGAAAATTAGCTTTATCAGTATTAGGAATGGAAGTGGATCTTTCAGGGCTTTTAGAGAAGGAGATCAATCGCTGGGGAGAACAAAACTTAAACTCCTCCAAATCCATCGTTAGTTTGAAGACTTTTATTGATCTAGCATGGAATCAAGTGGGAAGGCCTTTTACGATCAATTGGGAAGGAGATGCTTCTACATTTTCTATTCAGCCTGATTCTGTTAAGCTTCAAGAATTCTTTGATCAAGAGGATCAATTAAATGTTTGGCTAGGTTTGAACGGAAAGGTAAATAACCATCCTGTTAATGCCGCACCAAGCCGTGCATTCCCTCTACCCAAACTTATCCCAAACTCTGATTCTGAAAATCATTTGGAAATTACTCTACCTTGGGTCCTTGATTATGAAAAATTAAATCAACTACTGGGAGAAAACCTGAATGATCGCCCAATTCGGATAGATAAAAAGACCATACTCACCCCTGACAATATTCAAAGCGAATCCTTTGGAGATCTTTTGAAAATAACCATGGATTTTATGGCAGAACAAACCAATGGAAAAAGCTTAGATGGAAAGCTCTACATTATCGGGAAACCAGCATATGATGCCGAAAATCAAAATCTTTATTTCACGGATATCAATTTTAAAATGGAAAGTGGCAACCTAGGAGCCCAGACAAGTATTGGTCTCAAAAAAAGAAAGATCATCCGAAATATTGAAAAAAGAGCTGTCTTTCCAATTGGCGACTATTTGGATGAAGGAATGTTAAGCATTCAGGACAGATTGGCTTTGAAGACGGGAATTGCTGATTTGCAAATAATTGATTTAGTAATCAGTCCAGAAGATTTCTATCCTACCAAAAATGGGTTAACGGTGCACATGAAGGCACGGGGCAAAGTGAATTTTGATTGGAAATAAAAATAAAGCAAAAAACATCATACGTAATGACTCACATACAGTCCCTAATCTGGGTTCGATTATTTTTTTAACTGTCCCCAATTATTTATGCCTTTCTTGCTAGCAAGTTTCAAGAGCTTCAAAAATAAATTAGCTGTCAAAAAAGCGTCTCCTCCAGCCGTATGTCTATCATCTGTTTCGATTTTAAATCGTTTGCAAAGTGAGTCTAGCGTGTAGTCCTGAAAGTTTAACCTACTAGGATCCACCATTAAGCCATGGTCTAATCGAATTGCCAAATCTCTGGTATCAATACTTGAGTTTGGGAAATCAACCAGCCCAAAAGGTCTTAGCGCTTTTTCTAACATTGCTAAATCAAAATTGATGGAATGGCCTATAATCACATGATTACCTAAGTAAGACAAGAGTTGAATAGCAAATGATTCCAAGGAGATCTCCTCTTCATTTTTTAGTAAACCATGTACTGGTATGGAGTCTTTTCCCGTTTTGGAAGAAGCTAAATACCATTCAACTGCTGTGGAAATATGGATTTTTTGCTCTTGTATTTTTACAGCGCCAAAGGACAATATATGATCTTTGGAAAGGTCAAGCCCAGTGGTTTCTGTATCCAAAACCACAAAAGATAACTCATCGAATTGCCTAATTTCGGGAATAGTACTTTTAAACTCCTTCAGAAAATCTTTGACAAAGGACTTTGGAGAAATCTTTTTCTTGAACAACGACCAACTCATTTCGAAAAGTAGTCTAATTGAAACCTTACTTTCACTAATTCCTGAAGCTCCAGTAGCGGAGTAAATGTATTCTTCAATAGTTGCTTATGAAGCTTTCCAAGACTCTCAGGATCTATAAATCTCCCACTATTCTCATGATGAAGTCCTTCCAAAGCTCTCATTCGCATAAGTATTTCATAGGCTTTACCTGCCTGAATAAATAATTCTTGATTGACTGGCTCTAATTCAGCAAGCTTTTCAAAACGCTTAAACGTATTGTTAATCCCAACTACTCCATGACTTAAAACTAACAACCTCGCTAGGTCAGCCAAAGGCATCATCGCCCTGGCTTTAATATCAAATTGGTCTCTATGTTCCCCGGATCTCTCCACCATAAATCCTCTGAAAAACCCTAAAGGTGCGGGTTTCAAATAAGCGTTTTTAGCCAGAAAATTTAGGAAAAAATGCTTCTTCCTAACTTCTTCATAAATATGATCTGTCAATTGATCAGCCAGAAAATTTGTCCCGCCAATTGCCCTGTAATCAAAAAATATGGTAGAGTTTAATAAAGCTTCTTCCGTGGGCCTGAGTATCCATTCAGAAAAATAATCTTTCCATGTACTAATTGGCTGAACCCATTTGGAATTACTTGCCATAATATTTCCTGGACAGGGGGATATTCCACAGTGGATTAATACCTCCACCATTTCAACCCCTATTTTCAGAAAAAATTCAGCAGCTTTATCTTGGAGTTCCTGTGGGACATCTTCATAAATTATCGCATTATCCTGATCTGTCCGTAATAACTGCTCTTCTCTTCCTTCGCTACCCAATGACAAAAAACAGAATTTGATTCCTTCCATTTCAGGGTATTCTCTACGATATTTCGTAAGCGCAATGATTCTTGCCTGACTGATAATTACATCATTGATTTCAGTCATGACTGATGCTACAAAATCCATTGCCACTTCATTTTCTAAATAATAACGAAGCATTTGCTCGGCTCTAAGTCGAATACTTTTCATCTCATCAAGATCCATGGTGTTGAGCAGGGCATGAATCAAAATAGCGGGGCTATTTCCCATGGATAATAGCACATCATGATCAGAAATTATTCCAGTTACCGGACTTTGAGAAGTTCCGTCTTTTGTAAGCACCAAATGGTGAAGTCTATTCTTGATCATACACAAATAGAGGTCTGAAAAAGACGCGTCACTTTTGCGGACAATCAATTCTTCACTCATTATTTCAGAAACCGGAGCATCCAGTGATAATCCTCCTGCTACCACTTTTTTCTAAGGTCCTTATCAGTAATGATTCCAAGTGGATACTTGTGCTCATTCACCACAACGATACTGCTTACTTCTTCAAAACTCATTTGTTGGGCCGCTTCCTGAATGGAGAGATCTTTCAACCCAGTTAACACGTTTTCTGAAATCTTGATGACTGAAGGATCTGAAAAAATCAATAAGGAGTGGTCATTCGATTCATTTCTAAAAACTCCCCTGGCTTTTTGTCCTTGCGATAAATCTTGCCGGACGACCACCTGACCACTTGCAAATCCTGCTGCAAAATAGAGTGCTACTTTACTATTCTGCTCTAGAATCAACTCAAAGATGGATACTGGAACAAAGTAAACGATCGTTTCTTCTGCTACAATTGCATTCAACACATATGGCCTTTTACCCATAAGGGCTAAAACTCCAAATACATCACCTTGGTCACAATACTCTTTAACCAACTCACCAGATGTCTGATTCTCTGTCAGTTTGACAGATCCTTCCCGAATAATAAAAAATGAGATTGGGCTGGTTCACCTTGGGAGAATAAGCGTTCACCTTCCTCAAAATACTTGATAGAGACCTGCTGTGCTACGTTCTCCAAATCATCTTTGCTCAAAAATTAAACGGAGGATACGTTTTTAAGAACTCTGCTACCCGATTGACAATTACATTAGACATGCTTGGAACATTGAATTTCGAATAAATTGGCCATGGACGAGTGTCAAGCTGACAATCAATCGAATATGGAATAAAAATTGGTAATTTAATTTAAACCTTAAACCACATGAGGCTATTTAAGCAAATTTTTAGACCATTACGTAGAATAGTTTGGGCATTGATCGTTGCCTTCATGGTCGGGGTTCATAATTTTTATAAACAAGAAATGGACTCTCCTGATACTATCTTTTCTCAAATTGAAATAGATGCAGAGGAGGAAGATTCTTCCCCAAAGAATTAAAAAAGAGCCATAGTTTCCCATGGCCCTGTCTCTTTTATTTCCTTCCTTCGATAATCTTAGTAACTACCTCCGGATCAAGAAGCGTACTGGTATCTCCCATATTGTCCAGACTATTTTCTGCCACCTTTCTTAAGATCCTTCTCATGATTTTACCTGATCTTGTTTTAGGTAAACCAGGGACTATTTGGATTTTATCTGGCTTGGCAATCGGTCCTATGATTTTGGATACCATTTCTTTGATTTCATTCACCAAGTTATCCTCCGTACGATTTGTCATGTCACAGATGACATACGCATAAATCCCCTGCCCTTTGACATCGTGAGGATAACCCACGACAGCAGACTCGATTACTTTTGGATGTTCGTTTATCGCATTTTCTACTTCGGCAGTTCCCATTCTATGGCCAGAGACATTGATCACATCATCTACACGTCCCAGGATTCTATAGTACCCATCATGATCTCTCTTTACTCCATCTCCTGTAAAATACATGCCTTTATAGGTTGAGAAATAGGTTTGCTTGCATCGATCATGATCCCCATAGGTCGTCCTAATCATTGATGGCCAAGGAAATTTGATACAAAGGTTACCTTCGGACAGAATTCCCTTTAATTCGTTTCCCTCGGGATCCACTATACAAAGCTGTACTCCAGGCAAAGGCAATGTTGCATATGCAGGTTTGGTAGGTGTAATACCCGCTATTGGAGAAACCATAATTCCTCCTGTTTCGGTTTGCCACCATGTATCTACAATAGGACATCTATTTTGCCCAATATGAGTATGGTACCAATGCCAAGCTTCTTCATTGATAGGTTCACCTACAGAACCTAAAACTTTCAAGGAGCTTAAATCATATCCTTGAATCAAATCTGTCCCATAAGCCTGTAAAGCTCTAATGGCTGTAGGAGCCGTATAAAATTGATTTACTTTATATTTTTCTACGATCGCCCAGAACCTCCCAGCATCTGGGTAGGTAGGAACTCCTTCAAACATCAAGGTTGTGGCCCCAGCTAATAAAGGTCCGTAAACAATATAAGAGTGACCAGTAATCCATCCTACATCCGCAGTACACCAATAGATATCTCCAGAGGAATATTGGAATACATTCTCAAAGGAATATTTGGTATACACCATGTAACCTCCAGTAGTATGCACCACCCCTTTTGGCTTTCCTGTAGACCCAGAAGTGTAGAGAATAAACAACATATCCTCACTGTCCATTTCCTCGGCCACACACTCCGTTGATTCGGCTGCGATTACATCATGCCACCAGAAGTCTCTTCCATCTTTCAACGTCACCTCTTGCTTGGTGCGTTGATATACAATGACGCTTTCTACCGAACTTTTCTCCAAAGCTTCATCTACTATTGCCTTCACAGCTATTTTCTTACTTCCTCTGAAGTTCCCATCGGAAGTTAAAATAGCTTTTGCTTCACAATCGTTTACGCGATCTGCCAAAGCAGTACTTGAAAATCCTGCAAAAACTACTGAGTGGATCGCCCCGATTCTGGCACAAGCTAGCATTGCTATGGCTGCCTCTGGCACCATAGGCATATAAATAATCACTTTATCGCCTTTGCCAATCCCTTTGCTTTTTAAGGCATTTGCAAAACGGCAAACTTCCTGATATAACTCTTTATAGGTAAGCGTTCTACCTTCCTCATTCGGGTCACTTGGCTCCCAAATAATCGCTGGTCTATCACCAATAGTAAATAAATACCGCTCAAAAATATTTTCTGTAATATTCAACTTTCCATTGACAAACCATTGAACATTAGGTTCGTCAAAATTCCATTTCAACACTCTGTCCCACCTCTTCCTCCAATAAAATGAATCTGCAATCCTTGCCCAGAATTCTTCTGGTTGGGTGGCACTTTTTGGTACTCGTGTAAATATCCGCTTAGGGTATGTATTCTATCACTCATGATATTATTGGGTTATCAAAATCATTATTAATTGATTCTTCTAAGTTACGATTAATGATCAACAGCCTTGCCTGCGCCTCTAGGAATTCTTATTTCCTGGATCATATCTTGTACAGATTGGGGTGGTGCTGGAGTAAATTGAGATACTACGATACAAACCAAAAAGTTGATGAGCATTCCGATAGATCCTATTCCTTCTGGAGAAACCCCAAACCACCAATGGTCTGCTGTGTTTAATTCTGGTGAAATAAATTTAAAGTAAATGATGTAGGCCAGCGTAAATACTAAACCAGAAACCATTCCTGCAATTGCTCCCTCTTTATTAATTCTTGAAGAAAAAATCCCCATGATAATCACTGGGAAGAAAGAAGCGGCAGCCAATCCAAATGCAAAAGCCACCACTTGTGCTACAAATCCTGGAGGATTCACACCAAAATATCCAGCTAGAAGCACGGCGCCTGCGGCAGCCAATCTTGCTATCCTCAACTCTTTCTTTTCTGATATTTCCGGTTTAAAGGTCTTAAAAAGATCACGGCTTACAGAAGTGGAAATCACCAATAGTAATCCAGCCGCAGTGGACAAGGCCGCTGCCATCGCCCCTGCAGCTACCAAGCCAACTACCCAGTTAGGAAGTTCAGCAATCTCTGGACTAGCCAGCACCATAATATCCCGATCAATCGTTAATTCATTGGTAGTTGGATCTGCTACATATTGGATTTTCCCATCTCCATTTTTATCATCCACTGCAATCAAATTCGTTTTTTGCCAATTTGACACCCAAACCGGGAGACTGGAAATCTCTTTCCCTGAAGTACTATTAATTGCATTATAGATTCCAAAGGCTGCAATTGCTGGTGCTGTCGTATATAAAATGGCAATGAAAACCAATGCATAACCTGCCGAAAGCCTGGCATCTTTTACTTTAGGTACTGTAAAGAATCGGACGATGACATGAGGCAATCCTGCAGTACCTACCATTAAGGCCAAAGTGATCATAAAAACATCCATCATCCCTTTCCTACCTGCCGTATATTCTGCAAAGCCAAGTTCTCCTAACACACCATCCAATTTATCCAAAAGTGGCGTTCCATCCGCTAACTCCCCTCCTAAACCCAACTGAGGTACGGGGTTACCAGTCAATTGCATGGAAACGAATATCGCAGGAACCATATAGGCAAATATTAATACACAGTATTGAGCCACTTGTGTGTAAGTAATTCCTTTCATTCCCCCTAATACCGCATAGAAAAACACGATGCACATCCCAATAACCACTCCCCACTCAATAGGGACTTCCAAATACCTTGAAAACACGATTCCTACTCCTCGCATCTGACCAGCTACATAGGTAAATGAAATGAAAAGCGCACATATGACAGCCACTACTTTGGCTGTATTCGAATAGTAGCGATCCCCTACAAAATCAGGAACAGTAAATTTTCCAAATTTCCTCAAGTAGGGTGCTAACAGCAAAGCCAGTAATACATAGCCACCAGTCCATCCCATCAGATAAACGGAGCCATCATACCCTGCAAAAGAAATAATTCCTGCCATGGAAATAAATGAAGCAGCGGACATCCAATCTGCTGCTGTGGCCATCCCATTGGCCAAGGGAGAAACTCCACCCCCGCTACATAAAATTCTTTAGTCGAACCTGCTCTGGACCAAATCGCTATCCCAATGTATAATGAGAATGAAAGTCCAACAAGTATATATGTCCAGGTTAATATATCCATTTAATAAAAGGGTTTTGATGATTGATTTACTCTTCGTTGACGTCAAATTCCTTATCTAGCTTATTCATGCGATAAACGTAGACGAAAATCAATACAACAAATGCATAAATGGATCCCTGTTGAGCAAACCAAAACCCTAATTTATAGCCTCCCAAACGAATCGAATTCAATTCTTCTACCCAAAGAATCCCAAAGCCAAAAGAGACTAAAAACCAGATGAGCAATAAAAAATAAGGTTTTGAGGTTCTTTTGCCAGTAGGCTTTCATTTTGCCAGAATCCTTGGACATAATCGTGCGGGTTTATTATTTGGAATCAAATTTAAAAGTAAGTGTAGATTCTTACGAAATGCAACCCATTCGTCATTAATTAATGAAAAATTAAGGTTTAGAACTCTCCATTCCTCATAATATTCTGATTGATAGATAAAACTCCAATCATTTTATGGAACCAAACCGGACTTAAAAAATCAGTATCCTAAAACATATATTCTGATAGAATTGCCAACCCAGCTGCCAAAAAACTAACCAATAGCTTATTCCAATTAAATTTATGATGTGGGCTACTTTCAAAGAATATGGTCGTGGAGATATGTAAAAACCCTCCCGCTACTAGTCCGAAAAGCATACCTACTCCTTCTCTTTCCAACAAACCACTTTGAAATAAATACGCGCTGGAAAACATACCCATTGGGGAAGCAAGCGCAAACAAAGTCAATAAGATCAAAGTCCACTTTTTACTCATGGAGGTGGACAACACTGCTGCCAAGGCAAAAGCGGCTGGACCTTTATGTAGAATTACTCCTGCTAAAACAGTTTTACTATTATGTACATGCCCGAAAGCCTCAGAATCTGCCCCTATTAAGCTCCCATGTGAAAGTAGAGTTCCTTCTAAAAATGCATGCACAAATAATCCTAACATCACCGTTAAAATCCCTGCCTTGGTTTCCCCATGATGGTGATGAATATGGCCATGCTCGATTCCGCTGGACAAAAACTCCAACAATTGCTGAAGGAGAAATCCAATCAAAATATATAGTCCCATTTTTCCTCCCTCATATCCGCTATGGAATAGCTCTGGAAGAATATGTAAAATAGTGATGGAAAATAGATAGGAGCCAGCAAAAACCAATACCAGCTTAAAGTATTTATCCCTGAAATTCGGAGCGATAAAAACCAAAGAACCAGCAAGCAATGCGGTCAAAAAAAGAAGAAGAAAATTTAAAACCATAACCTAGTTTGACCTTTCCTTCATGGAAAGTTGGAGGTATAACTGCGGCAAAGGTAATAAAATTCAATAATGTTGCATTTAAATAGTAGGAGTCTTCAATATAGCCTTGCAAGTTTTAATTTTGAACGAAGGATAAATAGGGCTTGATTTCCGGACTTGCATAGGTTTGATATTCGCCATTGGTATCACTATAAATCAGGAAAACTTGGATTTCTTCTAGCTCTTCATCTAATGCAATTGCTTTTTCTGTCCCCATCACCATCAATGCAGTAGCATAGGCATCAGCGGTCATGCAATCTTCTGCGAGTACAGTGGCGCTTAACAAATTGTGCTCAACAGGGTAACCAGTTTCTGGATTAATGGTATGAGAAATTTTGACAGAATCTCTCACATAAAAATTTCTATAATTACCAGAGGTAGCCATGGCTTTGTCTTGCAAGGCAATGATGCTAAACAGATCAGAAGCATTTGCAGATTCCTCTGGTCTATTTACACCTACCTTCCATAATTCTCCACTTTCATTCACTCCTCGGGCTACCAGCTCACCTCCAATTTCGACTAGATAATTGTTAATCCCTTTTTCCCTTAAGAGATCAGCTACTACATCTACTCCATATCCTTTCGCAATCGAACTAAAGTCCAGATAAATATCATGCAGCTTTTTTCTGACTTCTTTGGAATCAAAGTCTACTTTTTCAAAACCCACTAAATTGAGTAAGTTTTGAATATCAACACTGTCCTTTAACTCAGGACCACTTGGACCAAACCCCCAAATATTAACCAATGGCCCCACTGTTGGATCAAAAGCTCCATCGGTTTTTTGGTTAATTTCTTTACTTGCTTGAAGAACTGGCAATAAATAGGGAAGCTCAAATTCCAGTGTATCTCCTATATTAAATCTACTTAATTCTGATTCTGGGATATAAGTAGACAAACTTTGGTTGAAAACCACTAAGATTGAATCTATAGATGTTTGAAAATCTCTTCCCTCTTTATCCAAGTAAGTGATGTTATAGGTAGTCCCCATGGTTTTACCAGAAAGCGTAATCTTTCCGTTCACCACTACTTCTTCCCTTTCAATTGTGCTAGAAGGGTTTTGATTTCTCCAAATATAAACAAGGATCACCATTGCCAACAGCACCAGTGAATAGATGATATTTTTTCGAGTATTGGGACGCATAGCATTCTTAATTTCGTTGCGAAGTTAAGAGATATTTTTCAGTTTAATGGATTCAGAAGCCTTTCAAAAAGCCTCTCTTCAAGACAGGTATTTTTCTATCTTTGTAGGAGTACGCTAAAATTATGAGAGAAGATTATCTGACAGGTGACGACGAACATCTAAGTTCTAAAGACAAGGAATATGAAAAAGCATTACGTCCGCTAAGCTTTGAAGATTTCACTGGACAGTTCAAAATCGTTGAAAACTTGCGGGTTTTCGTTTTGGCCGCAAAACGCCGAAACGAACCATTGGATCATGTCTTACTTCATGGTCCTCCAGGATTAGGCAAGACTACCCTGAGTCATATCATTGCCAATGAACTTCAGACTGGAATTAAAATTACTTCCGGCCCTGTGTTGGATAAGCCCTCTGATTTAGCTGGTTTATTGACTAATCTAGAGGAAGGCGATGTACTATTCATAGATGAGATTCATAGACTAAACCCCATTGTAGAAGAATATTTGTATTCAGCTATGGAGGATTTCAGGATCGATATCATGTTAGACTCTGGCCCTAATGCTAGATCGGTACAAATTTCTCTCAGCCCGTTCACTTTGATCGGAGCTACTACACGATCAGGACTGCTGACCTCTCCACTCAGGGCTCGTTTTGGTATTATTCTAGACTTGGAATACTATGATGCGAAATTACTAACAGATATAGTCAGTAGATCTGCAGGTATTTTGCAAACTCCAATAGATGAAATAGCAGCCTATGAAATAGCTAGAAGAAGCCGAGGCACCCCTCGAATTGCAAATATGCTCTTAAGAAGAACCCGTGATTTTGCCGAAGTGAAAGGAAATGGAACCATTACCTTAGAAATTTCCAAAATTGCGTTGGATGCATTGGATGTGGATATGAATGGCTTGGATGAAATGGATAATCGAATCCTGATGACCATCATCGATAAATTCAAGGGTGGACCAGTAGGACTAAGTACCATCGCCACAGCCTGTGGGGAAGAAGCTGAAACTATCGAGGAGGTATATGAACCCTTCCTGATCCAAGAAGGATATTTAAAAAGAACTTCAAGAGGTAGAATGGCTACTGAAATGGCCTATAAACACCTCAACATCAAACCTACCCAAGGAATGGGTGGACTATTTGATGGGATTTAATAATAGGGTTAAATCAAAAAATAGTGGTCGATTAAACTCAGGATTACAACCATTTAATCAAAAAAAACCTGAATACAGGTTTATTCTTAAATTCAATAAAAAACCCTCTAAAGTAATTTCAGAGGGCTTTTACATATTTTTTCTAATTGATCAAAAATCCAATTCTTTGGCAGCTTCTTTATCTAAATACCAAATCAAGTCCTCGGAAGTAGGTTTTACCAAGGAGGCAGGATACTTTTCATAATCACCTTCTAGCATCACAATCTCTTTACTTTTTCGGCTTTATTGGGTCCAGTTCAACTAATAAAAGCTACCGCCTTGGCATTGTTAACCACCTTTCCGGTGATGGTCACTCGCTTTTGTCCCGAATCAGGATGAACCGCCACTACACAAGTTTCTTTTGCATCCCATAATTCAATATTGTAAGGGAATATAGAAACAGTATGTCCATCATCTCCCATTCCCAACATGACCAAATCAAATTGAGGGATTCCATTGACGATTGGCAATTCATTCTCTAATATCTTGCTGTACCGAATAGCCTCTTCTTCCGGATCATTTTCCCCTAAAACACGAAAGATATTCTCCTCAGGCATATCCACTTTTGATAATAAGTGGTCTACCGTCATTTTATAGTTGCTTTCCGAATCTGTAGGAGGAACGCATCGTTCATCGCCCCAATAAAAATTGATGTTATCCCACAAGATGTCATCTCCTAGCTCATCAGCGATGTAATCAAAAATGACTTTAGGAGTACTTCCTCCAGAAAGAGCTACATGGATTTTCTCACCTGTATCTGACATTTCCTTCAAAACATAGGCAAATTCTTCTGCGAGGCTATCTTTTGAACTTGAAACAGTAATATTCATCGATTTTAATTTATTATTGATAAAGGATTGGAATGGTAGGCATTAAAGAATGCAGAAGCCAGTTTCGTCAGTTAAGCGCTTACCCGGATTTCTCCAACCAAAATGCCCTTCAAACATTTCGTCAGAATTTCTTGGTCCCCAAGTACCTGCCGCATACCCATATGTTGGAACATCCTCATTTTCCCAATACTTCAAAATAGGGTCCACAAATCTCCATGCTGCCTCCACTTCATCCGCTCTGGCGTACAAGGTAGCATCTCCTTGCATAGCATCTAACAATAGTCGCTCGTACGCATCCATCACCTGCGCAGAATCCAAGTCAGAATAATAAAAGTCTAAATTAGCTTGCTCCACATTGAAACCAAGCCCTGGGACCTTCACTCCAAATTTGATCAAAATGCCCTCATCAGGTTGAATTCGGATGATCAACTTGTTGTCTTTTTGATAGGCATCATGACTTTTAAATACCTCATGTGCAGGAGATTTAAAATGGATGACTACTTCAGTTACTTTAGTAGGCATGTATTTGGCGGTACGCACGTAAAAAGGGACGTCCTTCCATCTCCAATTGTCCACAAAGAATTTGATCGCAGCAAAAGTTTCTGTTTTCGATTCCGGATCAACTCCTTCCTCTTCCCTATAGCCTTTTACTTTTTCACCATTGATAGTGGAGGCTACATATTGGCCTTTCATGGTATGAGTAGACAATACCTTCTCATCTGTCATGATTCGAAGTGATTTTAATGCTTTCACTTTTTCATCACGAATCTCTTCAGCGCTTGCATTGATGGGAGGCTCCATGACGATCAGAGACAAAATTTGAAGCAAATGACTCTGGAACATATCTCTCAGCGCTCCAGACTTATCATAATATCCTCCTCTTTTCTCCACACCTACTGTTTCTGCATTGGTAATCTCTACGTGATGAATATACCTTCTATTCCAAGTAGGTTCGAAAATTGAATTGGAAAAACGAGTTACCAACAAGTTTTGAACTGTCTCTTTCCCTAAGTAATGATCGATTCGGTAAACCTGTTGCTCGTTAAAATACTTATGCAAGCCTTCATTTAATTCTTTGGCAGTCTCTAAACTGTATCCAAAAGGCTTTTCTACAATAATTCTCTTCCATCCATTATCCTCTTTTGTCAATCCAGCCTCACAAAGATTCTTGGCAATGACTTCATACAAACTTGGAGGGGTAGACAGATAAAAAATATAGTTTCCTTCACATCCTTTCTCCTCATTCAAGTGGGCAATCCTATTCGCAAGCATCGAATAATCTGTATCGTATTCCTTACCCAAATCTTGGTAAAAAAGCTTATCAGCAAACTCTTCTATATAGGAAGCCTCCTCTTTGCTGATTTTCTCTTTTAAAAATTTGCTTTCCTGAACTACTTTCTTCCGAAACACTTCGTCACTCATATCACTTCTACTTGCTCCCAACACCACAAAGTTTTCAGGTAGGTGCTTGCCTTTGTATAAGTTGAATAAAGCTGGTACTAGCTTTCGAGCTGTTAAATCTCCTGATGCCCCAAAAATAATGAGCATCTGGTTTAATGTTTTTTTCATGTGTAGGTCTGTATTTTCAGCTCTTCAATCCAATTAAATGCCTTGAATCTCCCAATGTATTTTTTAGCAAACAGGTTCCTCTTTAGGGATAATTCACCAAAATTAATTCACTTCAGAAGGTTCATGCTTCATTTTTTATAGTTGAATAGGCCAAATTTGAGAAACAGGGTTAATTGATTAAGATAAAAAAGTGAACAATTGCCACTTTAATTTAATTTTGCTCTGCAGTCGCAAAATTAAGGCTTATTTATTTTAATTAACATAAGATCTAAAAATGAATGCCTTGATAATTTTAAGTACAATAGAACTAAAAAATGGATTATAAAGACTACGATTTTGGCCTGGTTGGTCTAGGAGTAATGGGTCGGAATTTTATTTTGAATGTTGCGGATAATAATTTCAAGGCATTTGGATATGACCTAGATGAGGAGAAAGTGGAAGCACTTAAGAAAGAAGGTGGAGATCTTTCAAAAGTAAGTGCTTCTACGGATATCAAAACATTTGTACAGGCATTAAGCAGCCCAAGAAAAATCATGCTGCTAGTACCTGCCGGTAAAATCGTAGATCAAGCCATTGAAAGTCTCCTTCCTTATTTAGATAAAGACGATATCATTATCGATGGAGGAAACTCTTTTTTTACTGATACTGACAGAAGAGAAGCCTATTTGAAGGAAAGAGGAATTCACTTTTTGGTTCTGGAGTTTCTGGAGGTGCTGAAGGTGCAAGAAAAGGCCCAAGCATTATGCCTGGAGGGGATAAAGAAGCCTACCAGCATGTAAAACCAATTTTTGAAGCAGTTTCAGCTAAATACAAAGGAGAGCCTTGTGTCGCTTATTTGGGCCCTAAATCTGCCGGAAACTATGTGAAAATGGTGCATAACGGGATTGAATATGCCATGATGCAATTGACATCTGAAATTTATGATTTGTTGAAGAAGTCCAGTGGATTGTCAAATGAAGAACTTCATCAGGTTTACTCCAAATGGAATGAGGGTAGGCTTCAATCCTTCTTGGTGGAAATTACAGCTGAAATCTTTACCCAAAAAGATGATCTTACGGATGGCGATTTGGTGGATATGATCCTGGATAAAGCCAAACAAAAAGGAACGGGTAAGTGGACTTCTCAAAATGCGATGGATTTAGGAATCCCTGTTCCAACCATTGACATGGCGGTAAGCATGCGTGAAATTTCAGCCTTGAAAGATGAAAGAATTCTGGCAGACAATCTCTACAATCGCCCTGAAAAACCTTCAATTTCAAAAGAGGAATTAATTGAAAAGGCAGAACAATCACTGTATTTTGCTTTCATCATCGCCTATGCACAAGGATTACATCAGCTTTCCTATGCATCAAAAGATTATGGTTATGAGTTGGATATGGCTACAATTGCCAGAATCTGGAGAGCAGGTTGCATTATTCGAGCAGGTTTATTAGCCGATATTGCTGAAGCATATATTGCTGACAAAGAAGTTCCTAACCTTTTACTTTCCCCTTCTTTTGTTCCCAAAGTCCAAGAGACTTTACCTGCAGTGAGAGACATGGTAGCCTTTGCAGCCAAATCAGGAATTCCTGTACCTGGTCTATCTAGTGCGCTTAGCTATTTTGATGCCTACACATCCAGCAAACTTCCTCTAAATTTAATTCAGGCACAAAGAGACCATTTTGGTTCTCATACTTATGAAAGAATTGATAGAGATGGGATTTTCCACACCGAGTGGGGAGCATGATAAAAAGCAATGGTCAATAGTCAGTGATCAGAAAATAGAAAAAAAGGAAGTAAAATATTTTACTTCCTTTTTTTATCCGATTTTTAGTTTCAGTTCACCGTGTCTTTTCACCACCTTGAGCTCAAAATATTGATTTATAAATCCTTTGCAATGGTTTTCAGCCCACTCTGCTCTGGACTCGGTATCAAAAAGTAAAGTCATTCGGAGCATCGTTTTGACATATTGCTCATAAATACCCATCTCTTGCACATATCCAACTAATGCAGCAGACCAATCTTCTTTGAATTTATCCAGGTGAGTTCTACCGTCAAACAACATCTCCAATTGATTATCACCATGCTTAAACCGATAGATTCCGCAAAGTTGTCTATAGATTAACTTTACTCGATCTCTTGGAAATTCAAAAGTATCCAAGATTTGTGCATAGGTCTGATCCATCAATCTTAAAGGATTATACAAAAGCGTATAGGATCTCTTTAATTCAAATACCATTCGATCGATTAAATCCTCCTCCAACTCTGATTGAGCTTGGCGTAGGATGTAGTTTTTGTCTAATGGAAAAAGCTTTTGAATCATTTTAATACTGTTGACCCGCAAAAATAAGAAATATTATTTTTAGTATGGTTTTAAATTTTCAAAAGGAATATTGGAAGTTTATGGAGATAAGAAAAAAGATTAGAGATTGGGAGAAAAAGAGATTAAGCATTTGGGAAAATACAAGATTGTGGATTCCAATATAAAGACATTAGTAAGACAAGGAGAGTAAATTGTATGAGCTTAAGGTATTAGAGATTGAAAGATTAAGATGATTTATTTTTTAGGTTTTCCTTTTTTAAATAGTATATAAAGCCATTCAAAACCTTTATTGATTCTAAAATTAAACTTCTTATTTCCGAATAGACTTCCTCTTCAATAAAGCCATTATCTTTTATCTCAATCAAATGATCCAATAATTCTGATAAAGATCCTCTTGAATAATAGTAAAACTTGTTGGACTCCAAAAATGAAATCGTCCCCAACCTTCTGCTATGTTAGCTGTAGTAGACCTAGAAGCTCTTAAAAGTTGAGAGCGAAGTTCAATTTTCAGAATCTGGTAAGCAAGGAATGACCTTAGTTTTTATTTCTCCTTTCAATTTGTAAGCTAATTGCCAACATCTAAGATCCTCAAAAGTATCTGCTCGAGTCATATTAAAAATATTTTTAATCGAAAATACTAATTTATTCGTTGAGCCAAATCACTTGATAAATATTTAGTGTCCAAAATGGGGCTTAATCTTCCATTTAGGTTACTCTCCCATTCTCTATTTTCCATTCTCTTTTCTCTACACCATCTACCAATCCCCCTGCCCTTTGGCTTTGTAAGCACTCATTTTATCTAAAATTTCTACAGGATCATCAGATACAATCAACAATTCTTCCTGCTCAGGATATAGGAATCCTTCTTCCATGGCATGTTTTAAAAAATCCAACAACTTATCATAATATCCATTCACATTATAAAGTGCCAATGGCTTTTGAATGTAATGTAGCTGGTTCAAGGTCATGATTTCAAACAATTCTTCTAGTGTCCCTATTCCTCCTGGAAGTGCGATAAACCCATCTCCTTTCTCGGCCATTAGCCATTTTCTATCTCGCATAGTTTCTACAATGACCAAATCAGTACAACCTCGATGAGCCACTTCTCGATCTACCAGCTTCTGAGGGATAATTCCAATCACTTCTTTACCTGCTTGCAGCATTTCATCTGCAATCACCCCCATCAATCCTACTCTCCCTGCTCCATATACCAATGAATGATCTCTTTTGATCATTTCTAAAGCCAGTGACCTGACTCCAGCTTCATAGTACGGGCCTTCCCCTTTTCGAGAACCGCAATAAACGGTGATCTTTTTCATAGTCTTCCAATAAAAAGTTGAATTCGAAATTACGACTTTCAGGTTCAAAGTAGATAAAACCGTATCTATTAATCCGATCCCCGAGCCAATCCACAGGATTCTTAACACAAATTTCACAAGGATATGTTAATTTTAAGCTATGAAAATCTGTTTTGCTACCAACAACCAAAAGAAAATTGAAGAGGTCAAAGCTGCCTTAGGAAACGATGTAGAAATTTTATCTCTTCAAGAAATTGGTTGCTATGAAGAACTTCCAGAAACTGGAGACACCTTAGAGCATAACGCATTTCAGAAAGCCCAATATGTCAAGGACCATTATAGGGTCGATTGCTTCGCAGATGATACTGGACTGGAAGTGGATGCTCTAGAGGGAGAGCCAGGAGTATATTCTGGAAGGTATGCAGGGGAGCCGAGAAGTGATGAGCGAAACATCGATTTGTTGTTGAAAAACTTAGGGGAATCTAGCAACAGAACAGCTCGTTTTAAAACTGTCATCGCACTCCTCATCGGAGATGAAAAATATAAATTTGAAGGAATAGCAGAAGGGGAAATACTAAAAGTAAGAATCGGCTCAGGTGGTTTTGGTTATGACCCTATTTTTAAACCTAATGGATTTTCAAAGACATTTGCCGAATTGAATATGGAAGAAAAAATGCAATCAGTCACCGAGGAAAGGCCGTGAAGGGACTTATCAACTTTTTGAACCAAACAAAATCCTGAGAAAGGTCTGAAAAATTTTAACTTTGCCCCATGAAAAAACCATTAATCGTCGGGATAACCGGAGGTTCTGCCTCTGGCAAAACTCTTTTTTTAGAAAAGCTACTTAGCTCATTTGAACCTGACGAAGTATGTTTGATTTCACAGGACAATTATTACAAACCACGGCATCAACAGCCCATCGATGCTCAAGGAATTCATAATTTTGACACTCCACATAGCATTGATTTTGAGGAATACGCATCTGATATTCGAAAAATTCAAGCCGGAGAATCTGTTCAGCGGGAAGAATACACCTTCAATAATGCCTCAAAAACACCAAAAATCCTTACTTTCCGTGCTGCACCTGTGGTGGTGGTGGAGGGAATCTTTGTACTATATTATCCAGAGCTTGCAGAGTTACTTGATCTCAAAATTTTTATTGACGCGAAAGATCATATAAAACTTAAACGCAGGATTATCCGTGATAAAGTAGAACGAGGCTATGACTTAGACGATGTATTATATCGGTATGAAATGCATGTGATGCCTACCTATGAGAAGTATATCAAGCCCTTTAAAAACGAAGCTGATTTGATTGTTCCAAACAATCATAATTTTGATAAAGCTCTGGAAGTCATAAGAATATACCTTAGAGCCAGGTCTGGAAAGTAGTCATCGTGAAAAAGTTCCACGAATTCGTGTGATTTTCAAATAATACCTATATTTGCGCCGCATGAAAGGTAATAATCCAAATAGCAAGATTTTTCAACAGCGCATCACGATGATGCTGGCTTTGCTATTGTGTTTATTTATCTCGAGCGTAGAATACCTTCCTGAGACGACCCAAGCTATTTACGAAGAACAGCAACAGGAGAATCCATCAGATCAGGATCAACACCAAACTTTTTTAAATGTTGCAGTTGATGCAGTAGTACCATTTGTGGTACATGTTTCTCACACTGTAATGTACCTTATTTACCAAATAGAGCAAGAAAATACTCCTGGTTATCATGTTGAAACCAATGTATTCTCGCATCCCAATCAACTGGTAGAAATTCTCTTTGAGCGGATTATCTCTACCAAAGGACCCTGAATCTTCTTCTGAGTTCCCTATTACCCCTGCTTCCTATCGAATAGGAAAGCAATTCATCTGTATTTACAATTCAATTAATTAATATCTAATCCTTATGCAAAATAAAGGTGTCATTGTGTTTTTGACAGCGATTATTACAGCACTTTGTCTGTATTATCTGTCATTCACATTTGTATCAAATGGCGTACAGCAAAAAGCAGAAGCTTATGCTACCGACGCATCCGGCAATGTTGATTTTGCCTTAAGAAGAGCTTATCTCGATTCAGTTTGGAGAGAGCCAGTTTATAATTTCCTAGGTGCTGACTATACGTATCAGGAAGTAAAAGAAACCGAACTTGGATTAGGCCTAGACCTTCAGGGCGGTATGCATGTTACCTTGGCGGTTTCTCCAGTTGAGATCGTGAAAGGAATTGCTGGAAATCCAAAAGATGTGGCTTTCAACAAATCAGTAGATGATGCCAAGGAAATGGCAAAAACCTCTGATGACAAATTTGTAGACTTGTTTTATGCTGAATGGCAAAAAAATAGCCCAGACAAAAACCTGAGCTCCATTTTCGCAACTGCTGCCAACAGAGGAAAAATCTCTTTGGAAACTTCAGATTCTGAAATTCTGGATATCATCGATACTGAAATCGAAAATGCAATTGAACGTTCTTTCAACATCCTAAGAACTCGTATTGACAGATTCGGTACTTCTCAGCCAAATATTCAAAGAATTCAGGGTTCTGGAAGAATCCAGATTGAACTTCCTGGTGTAGACAACCAAGAGCGTGTAAGAAACTTACTACAAGGAGTTGCTAAACTTCAATTCTGGGAAGTTGCAGAAGTAAACGAATTTGGCTCTTCTTTAGAAGCAATCAACACTGCTTATGTTGCAGATCAAAAATCTACTTCTTCTACAGTAGAAACTGAAGAAGAATCTACTGAGCCACTTTCTGAAGAAGACTCTTTGAGAAAGGCTTTGGAAGAGCAATTGAGTCAAATTGACCCAATGAATCCAGACGCGGGTACCTCTCCTATTTTCAGCTTGTTGAAAGCAAACTACGGTTTGGTATATGATGTAAAAGATACTGTTACCATCAACAGAATCCTGAAAAGAGATGAGTACAAAGCAATGCTTCCAAGGGACATCAAGTTGCTTTGGGGTGTGAAGCCTCAAGTGTTGGAAGATGGTACAGAAGCATTGGAACTTTACGGAATCAAAATTCCAAAAGGATCTGATCAAGCTCCTTTGGAAGGTGATGTGGTTACAGACGCAAGACAAGTATTGGATCAAACTTCCAGACCTGCTGTATCCATGCAAATGAATGCTGAAGGTGCTAGAAAGTGGAGAAAATTAACTGCTGAGAATATCGGTAAAAGAATCGCTGTAGTATTGGATGACTATGTGTACACTGCGCCCGTAGTAAATGGTGAAATCCCAACGGGCCAATCTGAGATTTCTGGTAACTTCACATTATTAGAAGCACAGGATTTAGCTAACATCCTTAAGTCAGGTTCTCTTCCTGCACCTACACAAATTGTTGAAGAAAGCATTATCGGTCCAACTTTGGGTAAAGAAGCCTTGAATCAAGGTTTGATCTCCATGGTGGCTGGTTTGGCGATCGTAGTACTATTTATGGTTGCTTATTATGCTAAAGGTGGTTTGATCGCTATCTCTGCATTGGTTTTCAACATCTTCTTCATTTTAGGAATCCTAGCACAGCTTCAAACATCATTGACCTTGCCAGGTATTGCCGGTATCGTGTTGACGATCGGTATGTCCATTGATGCCAACGTACTGATATTTGAACGTATCAAGAAAGAACTCCGAAATGGGGTTGGTCTGATTGCTGCGATTAATGCTGGTTATAACAAGGCATTCTCAGCGATTCTTGACTCCAACGTGACTACGTTCTTAACTGGTGCAATCCTGTATGCTTTAGGACAGGGTCCGGTAAAAGGCTTTGCGATCGTATTGATGATCGGTATTGCTTGTTCCTTCTTCTCTGCAGTATTCATCACCAGAGTGATTGTTTCTTGGATGAGCAAAAAAGGTGATAAGAGCAACATCAGTTTTGCCACTCCATTTGCTAAGAATGCACTAAGCACCTTGAGTATCGACTTCCTTGGAAAGAGAAAAGTAGCTTATTTGATTTCTACTGGTATCATCATCGTAGGTCTTGTAATTGCTGGAATCAATGGTTTGAAATTCGGTGTGGATTTCACAGGTGGTAGATCTTACATCGTAGCATTTGCAGAACCAGTAGCAGCTTCTGATTTGAAAACTGGTCTGGATCGTGAGTTTGATGGCTCTGTAGAAGTAAAAACTTATGGTGCTACCAACGTATTGAAAGTAACTACTTCTTACCTGATCAATGAAGATGATGATGCTTCCAATGCAGAAGTAGAATCGAAAGTGAAGGAGGGAATCGCTACTGTAACTGGACTTCAATTTACAGAAGATGCGGAAGACCTTAGCACTGAAGAATTTGCGATTACAGGTTCCTCTAAAGTAGGAGCAACAGTGGCAGATGACATCAAAGCATCTTCTGCTGAAGCAATGGTCGTAGCATTGATTGCCATCTTCTTGTACATCTTATTGAGATTCCGTAAGTGGCAATTCTCCTTGGCATCTATCATTGCCTTGATCCACGATACTTTGTTTGTAATTGCTGCCTTTGCAATTGCGAGTGCTTTGGGTGCAACTTTCGAAATCGACCAGGTATTTATTGCGGCGGTCCTTACCGTAATCGGTTACTCTATCAATGATACCGTAATCGTATTTGACCGTATCAGGGAAAATATTGAAAATAGAGGTACACACAGATTGGTGAAAGTATTTAACGATGCGATCAACCAAACTCTAGGTAGAACTTTGATTACTTCATTTACTACTTTAATCGTGGTTCTTGTATTATTGATCTTCGGTGGAGAAGTATTGAGAGGGTTCTCATTCGCACTTCTTGTAGGTATCTTGGTGGGTACTTATTCATCTGTATTTATCGCTACTCCTATCGTAGTGGATTTGATGAAAAGAGAAATCGATCAAGAAGAACCAAAAGAATCCAAGAAATTGGCTTAATAGAATTTAGAATTCGAGTATCTAAAAGAGCGGGTGTTTCCCGCTCTTTTTTTGCTCAAAACAAATATTTATTTTAAGGCATGAAAAGTCCAATTTAGGATAGTATGAAAAAATAAAAAGCTAGAACATATCAATAGACATACTTGTATTCTTGACCTTATTGGACGTATATGGGAAATCGATTAGCGGAGATTTTGATCAATTGGTATTTAGTAACCCTCTATCTTTGTTTGATCACTGGAATCTATTTTTTCCTCCAATTACCAAAAGCTCAACAAAACAGCAAAAAATTCTGGTTCCCTTTCATTATCCTTGTTTTTGTAGTCTTCTATGAGTCTATGGGTTTTTTCACCCGTTATCATATACCATTAAATAGATATGTTAATGAACTTTTGGGAAATACAGAATTCCCTCGATACAATCTATGGGTATTTAATGTCGCCAATACAATTATCGCCACAGTCCTATATCTGTTCTTAATTAAATCTTGGCTTCCTCCTACCCAAAAGAGAATTTTAACATGGATGATCTATGGTTTTATTGTAACTAGTTTAGTGTTCCAATTTTCAAGTATTGAACCCCTTTATTTGGATCAACCCATGCTATTTGCCATTGCGGCCAATCTGATATTAATAGCTTGTGGTATTTATTTTTTACAAATGATTTCGGACCCTTCATTCCTCCGTGCAAACCCCCTGAGATTACTTTCGTTCTGGAAGGTTACTATTTTATTGTTTACGTATTCTTTGACCTATATCTTTTCTGTCTCAATAATATATGTGTATAACATAAATCCAGAATTGTCAGAGTTCTTAGTGTTGCTGAATAGGTTAATGGGAATCTTAAATCAAAGTGTCTTAATCCTGATTATTGCATCTCCAAGACTAACACATCTATTTGATCAAGAACCTTATTCGTAACCTTGGAAGACCCAAAAAGAATAAAAAGTTTTGATTCATCTTTATAAAGCATATTTTAAATAGTCAATGGATTCAATTCCATATTGTTATCATTGCCTATAAGGAAAAAAATAGTATATTTTGAATCTTATTCTTATTACGAAATTGATTTATCACTTAACGAAAAACATTTTTCTATGAAAATTTCAAAAGCGGACTTTGAGTCCATGAAGGCAAAGTATGACAAAGAAGTAAAGAAAGGAAAACCCGCCAAAGACAAAAAAGGCAAGGACAAGACCAACCAAACTGATTGGATATTTTTTGATAGAGAAACTTTAGAAAAATTATTAGCAAAAGCAGATCAAAATCCAAAAGTAGGAGGTATTCAATTTTATTTTACCGAATACACGGAGGAAACAGCAAAAAAATTCTATCCGAATGAGGCTGATGAATATACCGGTCAAATGACACTGGTGATGAGAGCAGCAAATCTCAATGAAAATCAAATCACCTCGATTGAGGTAGAAGAAGGTGGAGAAGAGTATCAAAACAGAGGTACTCAATGCCCTTATGTTTGCGAGTAAATTTTACATCTTAAACAAAAACCATTAGGAATTTCTTACAAAAACATACTGACTAACAAACCAGAAAAGCCAAAATTATTTTGGCTTTTCTTTTATCTCAACTATGAAAGAATTGCTCCAATCATCTATTCAAATTAAATATTAATTTATCATAATACCTACTTCATAGTTGTTGCCTCTACTAGGCAAAATATGCTATCTTTTGCGACTCATTATGGAAATGAATTTTATTGTTTTAAAAAACTAATTTTTCAATGAAAATCTCAAATAAAGACTTCAAGTCCATGAAGGACAAGTATGACAAAGAAGTAAAAAAGGAAAACCTGCCAAAGACAAAAACGGCAAAGATAAAACGGATCAAACGAATTGGATTTTTTTGACAGAGAGACATTAGAAGGCCTTCTTGCCAAAGCTGACCAGGATCCCAAAAAGGTGGAATTCAGTTTTACATAACTGAATATACCGAAGAGGTAGCTACAAAATATTATCCAAATGATGTAGACAAAGTAACAGGAGCGCTAGCTCTAGTGATGAGACCTGCTAATTTGGATGAGGGGCAACTTTCTTTGACTGCTGGAGAGGATGACTATGCAAACCATGGCACAATCTGCCCTCCATTCTGTGATCCAGAGCCTACTGATGCTTAAACATGGACAGTAGGTTTGTTGAAGCATTTGTAAACTGGTATTTAATATTAATTGATATTTTACTAGTACTTGGGATCATTTATTTCTTAAAACTTCCCAAAGAAAAGAGAGCCAATAGTTTTTATTGGCTCCCTTTTTTGATTTTGTCATTTACCGTATTTTATGAGAATCTCGGAGCTTATACTTTATATGACTTTGAGTTTAGAAAAGCTGCAAATGCTTTCTTAGGAAATACTGAAAATCCAAGATTTAACATCTGGATTTTTAACATTGGAAATAAACACATTTCAACAATCCTTTACCTTTTTTTAATTAAATCCTGGCTAGAGCCTTCCAAAAAAATATATCAATTGGATGATGATTACTTTTTTATAGTAGTTCAAGTATTACAGCTTTCTGGTATTGAACCAGTTTATTTAAATCAACCACTCATTTTTACTTTTGGAGCTAATTTAATTTTATTAGGAAGTGGGTTCTACTTTATTGGTCTGATGACTAATGAACAATACTTATCGGTCAATCCACTTCGATTATTATCTTTTTGGCAGATGACCTTTATTTTATTTACCTATTCATTGACTTATATTTCATCAGCTTCACTGATGTACCTCTATACTAATTACCCTCAATTATTAGCTTCTCTTTTAAAAATTGATTGGGTCATGGGGGTATTAAATTTAGCGATTTTGGTCTTAACTGTAGCTTCACCAAGGTATCCATATCTTTTTGAAAGAGAACCCTACTTCGAGTTTAAGCAATCTAACAACCCGGAAAAAGTACCAGATTTATCCCCTCAAATTTGATGATTAATCTAGGTAGAAATCACGATTGTAAGGCTTTGGCTAAAGACCAAAAATAACAAGTGATGGACGAAAGATTGATTGAAGCCTTTTTTACTGCCTACCCGCAATACACCATTCCACCTGACCTGCTTCTCTTGATTGGAATATTTGTTTATTTAAAATTACCAAAGGATAAAAAACGGAATATTCACTTTTAACTTCCTTTTGTGATCCTATGCTTTACGGTTTTTTATGGAAATCTTGGCAGTTACAAGAATTACAATTTTGAGTTCAAAAAATCAGTCAATGCACTTTTAGGGAACACGGAATTCCCAAAGTATAATCTATGGTTATATAATATTACCAATAAGCAGATATCGACCATTTTATACCTTTTTTAATTAAAAACTGGCTGGAACCTACCAAAAAAAATACATCAATTGGATGGTGATGATTTTTGTGATCGTCTCTCTAGTTTTACAAATCACTGGGATTGAACCTCTTTACTTGAATCAACCTATCATTTTTTCCATGGGTGCCAATATGATCTTACTTGGAAGCGGGCTTTATTTTGTAGCCTTGAATTCCAACCCCTTAAAACTTCTTTCCTTTTGGCAAATAACTTTTCTCCTATTTACCTACTCACTGACCTACATTAATTCGATGACTGTTATTTATCTTTATGAAATAAACCCCCAACTTTGAATTGGCCATATAGATCGGGTGTTGGGTATTTAAATAAAGTGATTTTGGTGTTGATTATCGCTTCTCCTCTACTAAAAAAGGTCTTTGTGAAAGAACCTATTTTTAAAGCCGCTTAAGGGCTTTACTAATTTTGTCACACTTAATTTTTAAAAAAAGTTAACCAAATCATTTTTAATGGACAGTAAACTGATTGAAGCCTTATTTACAGCATATCCATTAGATACCATTCCAATGGATGTATTGATGGTTATTGGCTTGGTTTGTTTTCTTAAATTACCTAAGGAAAAAAGAGGAAACATTCATTTTTACCTTCCTTTTATCATCTTGAGTTTTACCTTTTTATATGAAAATTTCGGAAGCTACACTAACTACAATTATGAATTTAAAAAGTCTGTCAATGAATATTTAGGAAACTACAAATACCCAAGGTTTAATCTTTGGTTATTCAATGTGGCCAAAAGACAAATCGGCACTATCCTTTATTTATTATTAATCAAGTCATGGCTGGAGCCTTCCAAAAAGAAATACATCAATTGGATGATCATCCTGTTTATAGTCGTTTCCATGACTTTACAATTATCAGGAATTGAACCACTTTACCTAAACCAACCTATCATTTTTGCAATGGGTGCCAACTTTATTTTAATTGGAAGTGCTTTGTATTTCACTGGCATGATTACCCACCCTCAATATTTGGACAAGAATCCATTACGATTGATTTCTTTTTGGCAAATGACCTTTGTCATGTTTACATTTACCTTAACTTACGTCAGTTCAGTGGCCTTGTTATACCTCTATGAGGTGAACCCTGTATTAGGTGAGGCTATCCAAAAAATAGATATCATTATGAAGATCATCAATCTTGGAATTCTTACCTTGACTATTGCCTCTCCTTTTCTTCCAAGGGTTTTTGAGGAAGAACCATTCTATATATCTCACGAAACTTCAGCTTAACTTTGCTATTTTTCCTTTCTTATGTAAAATTAGCTTTTTGCCAGTTTTAAAACTTAAAATGAATTTGAGCAGAGAGTCTATTTTTTTCTATTATGGATAGAAGCATTATTGAGCAATTTGGGAGTTGGTATCTAATTATAATTGATAGCTTTTTAATAATTGGAAGCCTAATATTCTTCCGTCTACCTAAATCACGTAAAACCAAAATTTTCTATTGGCTCCCCTATGTCATCTTAGCTTTCACTGTTTTTTATGAAAACTTAGGAGCTTACACTAATTATAATTTAGACTTTAAAAAATCTGTAAATGCTTTATTGGGAAATACTGAAAATCCCAATTATAATCTTTGGGTATTTAATATTTGTTTTCAGCAAATCACCACGATTCTTTACTTACTATTAATTAGGAATTGGCTAGAGCCCACCAAGAAAAAATCATCACCTGGATGCTCTTGGTTTTTATCATCACCGCTTTTGTTTTACAGATTATTGGAATAGAACCCCTGTATTTAGATCAACCCATCATTTCTGCCATGGGTGCCAATATGATATTAATAGGAAGCGGTTTATATTTTATGGGATTAATTACGAACCAGTACTATTTAGAAACCGAACCACTCCGATTAATTTCTTTTTGGCAAATGACCTTTTTGCTTTTTACTTACTCATTGACATATATTAGCTCTGTTGCTTACCTATATCTTTATGAATTCAACCCAGACTTAGGTCAAAGTATTTCTCAAATTGATATGTATATGGGTATCATCAACATTGGCATATTGATCTTAATTATCGCATCCCCTTTATTACCAAATGTTTTTTTAAGAGAACCATTATATGAACCCAACTGAAGATCAAATTTACGTCATCATTTTTAGCACTCTTTTTCTAGGAGGTCTGATGTCCACTTTCGTAGTTGCCATGGTCTTTATTCATAGACAAAGACAGGCACAAAACAAACAAAAGCTTGATCAGATCAAGTCTGAACATGAAAAAACCTTGCTTAACATAGAGAATGAAATTCAGCAGGACACTCTTACCCATGTAGGTAGAGAACTACACGACAATATTGGCCAGTTACTTTCCTTGGCTAAACTTTATTTAGGTTCTTCCAAGCCAGAAAAACAACAAGAAGGGAAGGAAACCATCAATCAAGTAATCTCTGAAGTAAGGGCCTTGTCCAAAAATTTAAACTTGGACTGGGTGGATTCTCTGACAATTGAAGAATTTATAGAACAACAATTACAAAAAATAGAATCCACAGGTTTTTGCAAAACTTCCTTTCAACATTCCATAGAACTTGGTGAATTACCTAAAGATCAAAAATTGGTATTGATTCGGGTAATCCAGGAAGTATTAAACAATGCGATGAAGCATGCCTCTCCCGAGGAAATCAAGGTAAAGATTTGGAAAGATGGTGAAACACGAACCATCCAAATAAAAGACAATGGTAAAGGATTCGATACTTCTATAGAGTCTTCTGGAAGTGGCATGTATAATTTAAAAAAGAGAATGGAAACCATTGGAGGAGATTTTTCTATTACCTCCAGTATAGGAAATGGAACACTTATCCATTTATTGTTGCCTAATTAATATCCATGAAGTAATTTGTACTAATCTTTTTGTACAAAGCTTACATTATACCCTGAATACCCCACATGATCAGAATTGCTTTAGCTGATGACCATAAACTATTCGCTAAAGGCTTAGAAGGACTTTTAGAGGAATATGACGATTTATTGATTACCGGTCTTTATCCTAATGGAAAAGAGTTGGTAGATGAAATCGCTACAGATCTTCCGGATGTGATCCTTACTGACCTGAATATGCCCGTACTAGATGGATTTGGAGTCCTAGAATATGCAAAAAAAAATCACCCTGAGATTAAAGTTGTTGTATTATCCATGTATGACGAAGAAAAAATCTATAAAAAGTGCATGCATGATGGGGCAGATGCCTTTGTATTAAAAGATGCCGACCCAGATGAATTGGTATACACCATCCATGAAGTGTTTGAAGGAAGACACTTACCAAATTTTCAAAGGGTGATCCAGCAAGCCAACCAAAGCTCATTTTTTGATGCTTTCCGAGAAAAATTCAAATTATCCAGAAGGGAAGTACAGATTATCAAATTAATCAAAGAAGGACGTCAGAATAAAGAAATTGCAGATGACCTCAGCTTGAGTGTGCAGACTATTGAAACTCATAGAAAAAACATACATAGCAAATTACAAGTCTCCTCTAGGATCGAACTAGTCAATAAGGTCCAGGATATGCACCTATAAATTATGAACACTCCTATCAAAACTGCTATCGTGGGCTATGGCTCAGTTGCGGAAAAAATGCACGCTCCTTTGATTACCGTATGCCCAGACTTAGAGCTAGTGGCAGTGGTAGAACGTAAATCCAATAAAAGCAAGGAGAAGTATCCGTCAGTTACTATTTACAGAAGTCTCGAGGAGTTACTGGAAAAAAGCGAGGTAGAATTAGTGGTCATCACTACCCCAAACACCTTCCATTTCCCGATGGCCAAACAATGTCTAGAAGCTGGAAAACATGTGGTGATAGACAAACCCGTCACTATTTATTCTCATGAGGCAGAGGAGCTATTGCAATTAGCAAATAAAACTGGAAAAGTTTGCTCAGTATTTCATAATAGAAGATTTGACGGAGATATCATGACCCTCCAAAAATTGATTCAAGAAGGGATACTAGGTGATTTGGTGTATTTGGAGTCTCACTTTGACCGGTTTAGACCAGAACTTTCAGGTAATTGGAGGGAAGAAGCAGGTCCAGGAAATGGAATTACTTATGATTTAGGTTCCCATTTGATCGATCAAGTGGTGATGATATTTGGTGCACCCGATAGTATTCAAGCAGATATCCAAAAACAAAGAAAAGGAGCGATGGCTGATGATCACTTCGACATCGTCATGCATTATGAGAACTTCAAAGCCAGAGTAACCGCCGGTGTTTTGGTCAATGCACCTACTCCTAAATACCTAATGTTGGGTCAGAACGGCTCTTATTTGAAGTTTGGTATGGACGTACAAGAACAAGCTTTTAAAGAAGGCATCAAGCCAGTTGGAAAGGATTGGGGTGTAGAACCTGAGGAAAATTGGGGAAAAATATTCCTCAATTCAGAAACTAAATCTTACCAAAGCGTCCCAGGCGATTATAGAATTTATTACGCTAATGTAGCTGATGCTATTTTGAAAGGAAATCCTCTTAAAGTCACCATTCCTCAGACAATCAGTGTTTTAAAAATGATAGAAGCCTCCTTTCTAAGCTCCAAAGAACAACGCACTATCTCTAAAGCTGAAGGAAAATGGTGATTTTTTAAGTTTGGCTTCTTCTTGGTGTATAAGGTTAAAAACTAAACCACCATGAAATCGAGCATTGCTAAGATTACACACTTTGTAAATAGTATTTAAATGCGAGATTCCATGTGACCAAAAGATCCAAACTAATATCACATGAATAAAATATTCTTATTAGCATTTGCCCTATTCGGCTTTATATCAATCTCCAAAGCTCAGGTTGCAGTTGGAGTTAACTTTCAAAGTTCAGATACATTTATCACCGTCGGAACAAATCCGACAAGGAGTTTTTCGGAGAAGCAAGACTTGGTATTGGTCATGATATAGGCCTAGAGCTGATGGGCGGATATAATTTTGTCAGAAAAAGTGAAGTGAATGCCTATGTCGGAGCTGGATTAGGCTTGTTAGGTCATCATCATAACCATAAGCATCACGACGACCACAATGAAATTTATTTAGCGATACCGGTTGGAGTCTTGATCAAGCCATTCAGCAATACTAGGAATTTAGGGTTCCTGGTGGAAGCCGCACCTGTCTTTGCCGACCATTCCCATAGTTATCTTAGAGGAGGAGTCGGTGTCAAATATACATTTAGATAAACTAACCAACTCAATTTAAGGCCATCTTACCCAAGTAATGATGGCCTTTTTCAATTTGTAACAAGAGAATACTAGTTTTTAGAGATTTAGAACTTTTTTAGGTTCATAGTTATCAATATGTTTCTTTATTTTTGCGCCCATGGCAAAAACAGCAACTCCGGCGGAAAACGCCCAATTAAAAGATATTATTTCCCATGCCAAAGAGTATGGTTTTGTTTACCCAAGCTCTGAGATTTATGATGGGCTTCAGGCAGTCTATGATTATGGTGCATATGGGGTAGAATTAAAGAATAACTTGAAAAGACTTTGGTGGGAAACTATGACCAGAGTCCAAGATAATATTGTGGGGATCGATGCAGCTATTTTTATGCATCCCACCACTTGGAAGGCTTCGGGTCACGTGGATTCATTCAATGATCCAATGATCGATAACAAGGACTCCAAAAAACGATATAGAGCGGATGTGTTGATCGAGGAGCATGCTGCTACGTTTGAAAAAGCGGGTGACATCGAAAAAGCCAATTCATTAACTGGAGCCTTGGCAAGAATGCTAGAAGCAGAAGACTTGGCCGGTGTAAGGGATTTGATCATCAATGAAGACATTAAATGTCCTATTTCCGGGACCTCCAACTGGACGGATGTACGTCAATTTAATTTGATGTTCTCTACTCAGGTAGGTTCTGTAGCAGAAGATGCCTCCACCATTTACCTACGCCCTGAAACTGCCCAAGGGATTTTTGTCAACTTCCTGAATGTGCAGAAAACAGCCAGAATGAAAGTTCCTTTTGGAATCGCCCAAATCGGTAAAGCTTTCAGAAATGAGATTGTTGCTCGCCAGTTCATCTTCAGAATGCGTGAATTCGAACAAATGGAAATGCAATTTTTCGTGCGACCTGGTACTGAATTGGAATGGTACAAGCAATGGGCGGAAATGAGAATGAAATGGCATTTGGCTCTTGGAACTCCTGAAGATAAGTTGAGAAAGCATGACCATGAAAAATTGGCCCACTATGCTAATGCTGCCATGGATATTGAATATGAATTCCCATTTGGATTTAAAGAGGTAGAAGGGATTCACTCCAGAACTGATTTTGATTTGAAATCCCATCAGGAATTTTCTAAAAAGAAACAGCAGTACTTTGATCCCGAAGTCAATCAAAATTACATTCCTTATGTAATTGAGACTTCAATCGGAGCAGATAGATTGTTCTTACTGACACTTTGCAACGCATACACCGAAGAAAAGACTGAAGAGAAAAGCAGAACCTATTTGAAATTGCATCCTGCTATTGCACCAGTAAAAGCAGCCATTCTTCCTATTACTAAAAAGGATGGCCTACCTGAAAAAGGAAAGGAAATTGTAGAATTATTGAAATATGATTTCAATATCATTTATGAAGATGCTGCTTCTATCGGAAAGCGCTATACAAGACAGGATTTAATCGGAACACCTTTCTGTATTGCAGTGGATCACCAGACCTTAGAAGACAATACAGTGACTATCCGTCATCGAGACACTACAGAACAAGAGCGAGTGCCAATAGCAGAACTTCATGGAAGAATCGCTGAAGCTACCAGCTTTAGAAGAGTATTTGAAAAGCTGTAATTTTAAACAAACCATGAAAAGGCTTGAGTTCTTACTCAAGCCTTTTTTATTGAAATTTTGTTTAATGGAATACCAAATCCCATTTTTCGATAAATTCTTTTAATTTTCCATAATATCAAAAGTAGGCTATAACTCGGAAATTATTAGCTCATTAAATTCAATACCAATGAAGGCCATCATTATTGGTTCAGGGATCGCAGGCATCGCTTCATCCATTCGCCTAGCATTAAAAGGATACGATGTAGCCGTATTCGAGTCCAATTCTTACCCTGGAGGAAAACTTTCAAAAATTGATCTAGGAGAATACCGGTTTGATGCAGGTCCTTCCCTCTTTACTTTACCAGAACAAGTAGAAGAATTATTTCATTTGGCCGAAAAAGACCCAAAAGAACACTTTGATTACCTCAAGCTTCCAGTCACCTGTCATTACTTTTGGGAAGATGGGAAAAAGTTGAAAGCATACGCTGACTTAGACTTATTTGCAGAGGAGGTAAATCAGCAACTGGGCGAGCCAAAGTCCCATATCAAAGAGGCATTGATTAACTCCTCCTATATCTATGACCATTTGGCCCCACTTTTTATGCATAAGTCCCTACATGATTGGAAAACATGGACCAATCAGGATGCGATGAAGGCTTATCTAAAAATGGGTAAACTGGGCATCTTCTCCACCATGAATGAAGCCAACGAAAAGCAATTTGACAATCCTAAACTCATTCAACTTTTCAATAGGTACGCCACCTACAATGGATCCAACCCCTACGAAACACCTGCTACGCTAAATATTATCCCTCATTTAGAATTTAATATCGGAGCCTTTTTCCCGAAAAAGGCATGCATGACATTACTAACAGCTTATTTCAGTTATCCTTGGATCTTGGAGTTACATACACTTTCAATCAAAAAGTGGATGAAATTATGGTAGAACAGGGAAAAGCTACAGGGGTTATCCTAGCAGACAATAAAAAAATAGAGGCAGAGATCGTAATCAATAACATGGATATGGTTAATGCGTATAAGACCATTTTAAAAAACAAAAGCAACCAAAACTCCTTTTAAATCAACCTAAATCCAGCTCAGCATTAATTTTTTATTGGGGTATCAAGCGCAAATTCGAAGAGTTGGATCTACATAATATTTTCTTCTCTGATAATTATTTGGAGGAATTTGACCATATTTTTAAAAAGGGAAAGATTTACCATGACCCAACTGTCTACATTAATATCACCTCCCTTTACAAACCTGATGACGCCCCTGAAGGCTGCATGAATTGGTTTACAATGATTAATGTCCCCAATAATCAAGGCCAGGATTGGGACCAATTAATTTTGGAATCCAAAAAGAATATTATCCATAAACTCAATAGAATTTTAAAAACAGATATAGAGCCTTTAATTGAGGTAGAAGAAATTCTGGATCCAAGAACGATCGAGTTGAAGACATCCTCAGCGCAGGGAGCACTCTATGGAAACTCTTCAAACAATAAGTTCTCCGCCTTTTTAGGCATGCAAACTATTCCTCCAAAATCCAAAACCTTTATTTCTGCGGAGGGTCTGTCCATCCTGGAGGAGGCATCCCGCTTTGTTTGCTTTCTGCCAAAATTATGTCAGATATGATCCCGGGTACTGTTTAATCACCCATATTTAATTCCTCAATCGCCTCCTTGATCAAATCCATTTCAAAACCTTTGGAAAATAAGTATTGGATAACTTTAAACTTCTTTTTATAAGGATCCTGCTCCTTGATTCTTCCCCAATGTTTCTCCACTTGAGACAATAAGGTGTCATAATATTCATAGGGATCAATTTCAGAAAGTCCCATTTTTATCAAACTTTCCGGAATCTGGCGCATCTTCAATTCTTGCCTTATCCTTCCCCTACCCCATTTTTTCAGTCTGAATTTACCTCGAGAGAAAGACCTTGCAAAACGCTCCTCATCTATAAATTTCTCTTCTATCAAATAGGCAATTAATTCATCAGAATCCTCTTCTTTGATTCCCTTTTCGTAAAGTTTTCGCTTGGTTTCCCAAATACAACGTTCCTGATAGGCACAAAAAGTAGAGAGCTTTTCTTTGGCTTCCTCTAGAGACCAAGACTTTTTTATGGACTGTTCTGAGTTATTTTTTCGCCAGACGGACATTTTCTTTAATTTTAAGCCAAATTACCCTTGAATTAGATTCTTTCAAATCTTAATTAGATAAACAACCCACAACCATGCGTAAGAAAATTGTAGCCGGCAACTGGAAAATGAATATGACTTTTGAAGAAGGTCAAATCCTGACTTCTGAGATTGTCAACATGTATAAAGACGAAAACATCAAGGATGTTGTAGCGATCTTGAATCCTCCATTCCCACATATTTTTCCAGTTAAGAAATTGGTAGGCGATGTGTCAGGAGTTAAGATAGGAGCTCAAAATTGTTCTGATAAGGCATCTGGAGCATTTACTGGTGAGGTATCTGCTAAAATCCTGGCTTCATTTGGAGTAGAATATGTCATCATTGGTCATAGTGAAAGAAGAGAATACTTCCATGAAGGAAATGAATTGCTAGCTGTCAAAGTAAAAGAAGCTTTGGCCCATGGGTTGAAACCGATTTTCTGCTGTGGCGAGTCCTTGGATATCAGAACTGCCGGGACACATGAACCGAATGTCAAATTTCAGCTAACTGAAAGCCTTTTTGACTTGAGTCCTGAAGATTTTAGCAAAGTAGTGATTGCATATGAACCAATCTGGGCAATTGGAACCGGAAAAACGGCCACCGCAGAGCAGGCACAGGAGATGCATGCTGCTTTAAGAAGGCATATTGCGAGCAAATATGGTAAAGACATCGCTGCTGAAACCTCTATTTTGTATGGTGGAAGTTGCAACCCTAAAAATGCGCAAGAAATATTTTCCAAAGAAGATGTGGATGGTGGATTGATAGGAGGAGCCTCTCTGAAATCAAGAGACTTTATGGACATCATCAAATCATTCTAATTTAGAAATGGATTACCTGGAATTAAAAATCAATTGCCTGGAAGATTTCCGGGAAATCCTAATTGCAGAATTAGCTGAGATAGGCTTTGATTCCTTTTTAGAAACAGAAGAAGGAGTGGATGCCTATGCACCTGAACAAGAATTTGACCGGGAGGCTTTTTAGAGTTAATCGAAAAATATAAGCTTCCCGCTCAAATTTCTTGGCATGAAAGTAAAATGCCAAAAGTCAACTGGAATGAGGAATGGGAAAAAAATTACGATCCTATTGAAGTAGATGATCTTGTTTTTGTAAGAGCTTCGTTCCACGACCCAGCCCCAGGGTTTCAATACGAAATTGTCATCAACCCCAAAATGTCATTTGGTACAGGGCACCATGCTACCACATACCAAATGTTAAAGCATCAAGCCGAGATTGACCACAAAGGAAAACGCGTATTGGACGTAGGTTCAGGAACTGGAATCTTAGCAATTATGGCTCATTTGCTGGAAGCGCAGGAAATAGAAGCCTTTGATATTGATGAATGGTGTGTCGAAAATGGCAATGAGAATTTTGATTTAAATGGTCTCTCAACCAGAATGGATATTGGAACCATTCGAGAGGTAAATCCACAAGGGAAATTCGATATTATTTTAGCCAACATCAATAAAAACATCCTGTTGGACGAAATGGAGATCTATGCTGAGTTATTAGATTCAAAAGGGTTTCTTTTGCTGAGCGGCTTTTATACGGAAGATATTGAGGATTTATTGGACCATGCTGCTCCTTTAGGTCTAAGTCTCTACAAGAAAAACAGCAAAGACAATTGGGCCGCATTAATATTGCAAAAAGACTAATATGAATGAACTGATTATTTATGCAGTTGTATTCGCCGCATTAATAGGCCATTGCTTATTAGCAGGCAAAATGTATCGTACAGTGCATCAGGATTCAGGCCTAACATTGAGAGAGAAAAATGACTGGAAATTGAAAGCACTCATATTTCCGGGTTATTTTTGGTTTCAATACAAAAAGAGTAAAGCTTAAGGCAATTTCTCTTTTTTAGAACTTTTTTATCGAATTATAGGATTAAGGTAGATACACTTTTACCTTTTATTAAACCCAAGTATCAAACCATGGAGTACGTTTGGAAGCAGAAACCACGAGCAACGCCAGAACTAGTTGAGCAGCTAGGAAGGGATATCAACGTAAATCCAATCCTGGCTAATATGTTGATTAATCGCGGTGTGGAGAACTATGAGCAGGCCAAAAACTATTTTAGACCTAGTTTAAGCCATCTGCATGACCCTTTCTTGATGAAAGATATGTCTGAGGCAATAGATAGGATTGAACAAGCCATTGATCAAAATGAAAAAATCCTAGTGTATGGAGATTATGATGTAGATGGTACTACTGCGGTTGCCTTGGTTTACAGTTTTCTTCAGACATTTTATAGTAGAGTAGATTTCTATATCCCCGACCGATACAAGGAAGGCTATGGAATTTCCGATAGAGGAGTAAGGTTTGCCGCAGACAACGATTACAAGCTCGTCATTGCGCTAGACTGCGGAATCAAAGCCATTGACAAAGTGAAGCTTGCCAAAGAGCTAGGAGTAGATTTCATCATTTGTGATCATCACACTCCCGGAGAAGATTTACCACAGGCTATTGCTGTCTTAGATGCAAAAAGAACCGATTGTGAATATCCTTACAAGGAGCTTAGTGGCGCCGGTGTTGGATTCAAATTAATTCAAGCACATGCCAAAAGGCGTGGAATTGATGAAGCAGGTTTGTATCCATATTTGGACTTATTGGTCGTAAGCATTGCTGCAGATATTGTTCCTATAACCGGAGAAAACAGAATTCTGGCTTATTATGGATTGGACCGAATCAATAATACCCCTAGACCAGGATTAAAGGCCTTGATGCTGAGTGCCAAAATTGAAAAAGAAATCGGCATCTCTGACATCGTTTTTAAAATAGGTCCAAGAATCAATGCTTCAGGAAGATTGGAACATGCCAAAGCATCGGTAGAACTGTTAATTTCCACCGATCTCAATTTAGCGATCGAACGGGCCAAATTAGTAGATGAGGTGAATACCACTCGGAGAAACTTTGATGAAAATATCACCAAAGAGGCTTTTGAGATGATTGCGGATCAAGAAATGGACACAGAATGGAATTCTACTGTACTATTTAAAGAGGATTGGCACAAGGGTGTAATTGGTATTGTTGCCAGTCGATGTATAGAAAAATACTATAGACCTACAATCATTTTAACCGAATCGAACGGAAAAGCCACTGGAAGTGCACGTTCAGTGGTAGATTTCGATATTTACGAAGCTATTGCAGAATGTTCTGGTCTGTTAGATCAATTTGGAGGGCATAAATATGCGGCAGGTTTAACCCTTTCGGTAGACAAGGTTCCCGACTTTCAAAAGATGTTTGAATCAGTGGTCAAAAGAAGAATCGAAGAAGTTCATAGAAAGCCTGTCATAGAAACTGACGATGAATTGTTGCTGGATCAAATAAATTATAAGTTTTATAATATATTGAAGCAAATGGCTCCTTTTGGTCCGGGAAATACTGAGCCCATTTTCAGAATTTCTCAGGCCTACGCAGAAAATGTGATCATTCTTAAGGATAAACACCTTCGGTTTAATATCGTACAAGATGGTCAAGTGACAAAACCAGTTTGCTTAGGATTCGGATTAGCCGACCGAGTAAAGGATCCAGATCACACGATTGTTAAAATGTTACAAGGAAAAATGCGTTTTGATATTGTGGCTGAAATGCGGGAAAATTTCTTCCGTGACAAATCCAGCTTACAGCTCTACGTAAAAGACATCAAATTTGACTAATATGATTCTAAAAGCCGACAACCTCGTCAAAATTTACAAAGGTCGCCGTGTGGTGAATGATATTTCAGTACAAGTAGAGCAAGGAGAAATTGTAGGTTTGCTGGGTCCAAATGGGGCAGGTAAAACCACTTCTTTCTATATGATCGTAGGATTAGTCCAACCTAATGAGGGCAAAATATTTTTGGAAAGTGAAAATATCACAAGCCTTCCCATGTACAAAAGAGCTAAATTAGGAATAGGGTATTTAGCCCAAGAAGCTTCGGTATTTCGAAAACTCTCGGTAGAGGAGAATATTATGGCCGTATTGGAAATGACCAAAATGCCCAAGCAAGAGCGTAAAGAGAAGGTAGAAAGTTTACTGGAAGAATTCAGTTTAACGCATGTGAGGAAAAACCTAGGGATGGTACTTTCTGGAGGAGAGAGAAGAAGAACGGAAATTGCCAGGGCTTTGGCAGTAGATCCTAAATTTGTATTATTAGATGAGCCATTTGCAGGAGTTGACCCCATTGCAGTTGAAGAAATCCAGACAATAGTAGCAAAACTAAAGACTAAAAATATCGGGATTCTGATCACGGACCACAATGTAAATGAAACACTTTCAATCACAGATCGAGCCTATTTAATGTTTGAAGGAAGATTATTGAAAGCCGGAACAGCCGAAGAGCTTGCTGCTGATGAACAAGTCCGAAAAGTTTATTTGGGTAGTCAGTTTGAGCTAAAACGCAAAATTTTTAATTAATGGAGGTATTAAATTCCTTTATGACCTGGATTTTTAAAAATCGGATTGGTCAAATAGAAAACTTTAAAAAAACCCAATACAGGTCCAGGACACTACTTTTTTTGAATTAATAGAGGCTGGAAAAAACACTGAATTTGGAAAGGAGTTTGGTTTTGCTAAAATCAAACACTACGATGATTTTGCCAGACAAGTTCCTATTCTAGATTATGAGGGGATCAAACCCTACATCGATAAAACGATGAGAGGCACTCAAAATGTGCTTTGGAACACCACGATTGAGTGGTTTGCCAAATCTTCTGGAACCACTTCTTCCCGTAGCAAATACATCCCTGTTACTACCGAAAGTTTAGAGGACTGCCATTACAGCGGTGGGAAAGACATGGTTTCCTTATACATCGCCAATAACCCTGACTCCAGACTTTTTGCAGGAAAAAGCTTGACTATTGGAGGGACCCTTGAGAAGAATCCGTTGAATCCTCAAGGTTCTGCCAGAGCAGGAGATATTTCCGCGGTAATCATGCAAAACCTCCCCATCTGGGCTCAATTTGTCAGAACTCCATCTTTAGAAACAGCCTTGATGAGTGAATGGGAGGCAAAAATTGAGAAAATGGCCAGAGAAACCATGAACGAAGATGTCACTTGCATTGCAGGTGTACCTACTTGGACAGTGGTTTTAATGCAGCGAATTCTGGAAATAAAAAAGGCAAAGAACATTTTGGAAGTATGGCCCAATTTGGAAGTTTTCTTTCATGGGGCTGTAGCTTTTGGGCCCTATAGAAGTCTTTTCAAAGAACTGATCCCTTCTGAAAAAATGAGGTATGTAGAAACCTACAATGCTTCTGAAGGATTTTTCGGCATCCAAGATCAACCTAACTCAGAAGAATTACTTCTGCTGTTGGATTACGGAATTTTCTATGAATTCATTCCGATGGAAGATTGGGAAAAAGAAAACCCCAAAGTAGTCCCATTGGCAGGAGTAGAAATAGGAAAAAATTATGCCTTAGTAATTTCCACTAATGGAGGGCTATGGAGGTATAAAATCGGTGATACAGTCAAATTTACGTCTATCAAACCTTATCGATTCAAAATCTCAGGCAGGACCAAACATTTTATCAATGCTTTTGGAGAAGAGGTCATTGTAGAAAACGCTGAGAAAGCCATCCAATATGCCGCAGAACATACGGGAGCTACCATCTCAAATTTCACTGCCGCTCCGGTTTATTTTGATGCCTCAGGATCCAAAGGGGCGCATGAATGGCTCATTGAATTCCACAAGGAACCCATAGACCAAGATCAATTTAACTTACTCCTGGATCAGCACTTACGAGAGGTCAATTCAGATTACGATGCCAAAAGGCACAAGGATCTTGCTTTAGTAGCTCCTATCATTCATACTGCACCTCACGGGATCTTTGAAATGTGGCTAGGCAAAAAAGGAAAGTTGGGTGGTCAACACAAAATCCCTAGACTTTCCAATAGCAGGGAATATTTAGATGAAATTTTAAATCTGAAGGAAGAGATCAAAATTTCAAAGGAGTAAACACTTTAAAGACTAGTTCCAAACAAAATTCACACTTCCTAGACTCGAGAATTTCAGAGGAATAACTGACACAATTAGCTATTAAATAAAAAAAGCGGTCAATTTAGACCGCTTTTGCTGTTTCCATCTGGAAAATAATGTCTTCATAATCGAGCTTGTTCCAATTTTCAGTAATCAAAGGATCAGCCATTACTTTATCCATGATTTCCTCCTGCAACTTACCCCGCGCATAGGCTTCAGAATAACTGATATCTGAAAATGTAACCAAGGTATAGAGTGGAATCCAGTCATTAGGATATAATTCATGAAGCTTAGCTTCAATTTTCTTTCTCAACAAAAATTTGGGGTCAGCAACTGAATCTCTCATTTCAATGAAATTTTCCATTGCCAATTGACAAACCGCATCGGTATCTCTTTTTCTGTTTTTCTGGAATTTTTCAAAAACCAAGTCCCAGGTGTTGGTTCCTAATTTATCTATCAGTCCATTCAGGATAAAACAATCCTCGAAACCGCAATTCATTCCCTGACCATAAAATGGCACCATGGCATGAGATGCATCTCCAATCAATAAACTTCTCCCTTGTACCCATGGATAACAATCCACATTTACTAGCGCAGAGGTAGGGTTTCTGAAAAACTCCTCCACTAAATCAGGCATGAGCTGATAAGCATCGTCAAAATAATTGCTGAATAAGCTTATAAGATCTTTTTCATCTGTGATTTTATCAAAACAGATTTTTGTGCCTTCAAAGGGCAAAAACAAAGTACAGGTAAAAGATTTATCCGGATTAGGTAAGGCAATTAACATAAACTTGCCTCTAGGCCATATATGTAATGCATTTGGATCCATTGCAAACTCACCCTTAGCGGTGGCAGGAATGGTCAACTCCTTATATCCATGCGAAATATATTCCTGCTTATAGTTAAAGCGGATTTGCTTTTGCATGCTTAAACGAAGTGCAGAATAGGCTCCATCAGCCCCTATAATCACCGGAGCATCTAAAGTTTCTTCCCCTTCGGTGGTTTCAAAGGTAATCTTCTGAGAAGGGAAATCTACCTCTAGGCATTTATGTTCAAATTTGAATTCAGCTCCAAGTCTTTCAGCTTCTTCAGCCAACAATTGATTGAATTTACCTCTTGAAATGGAATAAATTGCTTGATCTTTTTACCGTATGGGATAAAGGAAGTCCCCCCATGTTCGTCATGGATTTTTCTACCATACATTGGAATAGACAAAGGAAGCACCTGATCTTTCAGTCCCACCTCTTCCAAGCTTTTCCAACCTCTATGACTCAAAGCCATATTGATGGAGCGCCCCCTTCATAATAGGGAGTTTTCCGCTTGTCAGGTCTCTTATCGTAAACAGTGACATCAAGGCCCTGACGCTTGAGATATATGGCCATCAAGGAGCCAATTAGACCGGCTCCAAGAATAGTTATTTCATTTTTTTTCATTCGGATAAGTTTTATCCCAGTTTCTTAAGCGAATTTTTTCAAGCTTTGTTCCAAAATCTGTGCAAATCTGAAAACATCCAAGAAACTATTATACAGCGGAGTAGGCGCTAATCGGATCACATTTGGGTTTCTCCAATCACCTACCACTCCATGACTATACCAATCATCGAATACAGCTTTGCCTCCACGATGAATGTGCAAAGATAATTGACAACCCCTCTCATCAGGTTTTTTCGGAGTAATAATTTCCAAAATGCCTGATTTTCCACTGATTTGCTCAATTAGATAGGCTAAATACCCCGTCAATTTTTCACTTTTTGCCCGCAAATTGCTCATTCCTGCTTCCATGAATATATCCAGCGAAGCTTGATGGGCTGCCAAAGCCAAGATGTTGGTGTTAGAAACCTGCCAACCATCAGCCCCATGCATCGGAACAAACCCTTTTTCCATGAGGAATCTTTGTCCCTCATCATGTCCCCACCATCCAGCAAACCTTGGTAAATCAGGCCTATCGGCAAATCGCTCATGGACAAATACTCCAGAAATATTGCCTGGACCAGAATTCATATACTTATAACTACACCAAGTGGCAAAATCCACATCCCACTCATGGAGCTTGAGTTCAGCATTTCCTGCTGCATGAGCCAGGTCAAACCCTGCATACGCTCCTACTGAATGGGCTGCTGATGTGATTTCCTTCATGTCAAATAATTGACCAGTATAATATTGTAAACCCGCCATATTCACCATCGCCAGGGAATCTCCATGCTTTTTTATCTCGGAGATAATATCTTCAGTCCGAAGGATATGCTCCCCATCTCTTGGAATCAACTCAACGATAGCTTCATCTGGATTTAACCCATGAAATTTGACCTGAGTCTCCAACATGTACATATCTGATGGGAATGCTCCTCCGTCAACGATGATTTTGAACCGTTCTGAAGTAGGTCTGTAAAACGACACCATCAGAAAATGAAGATTGGAGCTGAGATTGTTCATGGCCACTACCTCATGCGTATGTGCCCCCATAATTTCGGCCAAGGCAGGTTTTGACTTTTGCCTTGCATGATACCAGGCATCTTCTCCCTGAAAATGTCCATCCACTCCTAATTTTGCCCAATTATCCAATTCTTTTTCCAAATAGGATTTGACGGACTTGGGCTGTAAGCCTAAAGAATTTCCACAGAAATAAATCGCTTTTCCCCCATTTACTTCAGGAAATAAAAATCGATCCCTAAAGGAATTGATGGGGTCCTCAACATCCATTTTTCTAGCAAACTCTTCGGTAAACTGATAATCTATTTGGGTCATATATTTAATGGTTGAGGATGTTGTATCAAGCATCCGCTAATTGTTTCACAGGTTTGTTTAGCTACTATTTTTGCATTACCGTTCCACAGTTTTTGCAGGTAGTATGCTCTGGATTGGACCAAAACCTTTCCATGATAGGAGGTAGTTGATTGACGATATCGGTTACATCAGCATATTCCTCATACAGTTTTTCTCCACAATTTTCACAGTGCCAGATAAACCCATCTCTTTCCCCTTCTTTTCTATATCGCTCAATGACCAATCCGATGGTATTAGCCGGTCTTCTCGGAGAATGGGGAACTTTTGGAGGAAGAAGAAAAATCTCACCTTCTTTAATCGGTACATCCACTGGCTTACCGTCTTCAATAATCTTCAATACGATATCCCCTTCTATTTGGTAGAAAAACTCCTCTCCCTCATTGTAGTGATAGTCTTTTCTTGAATTAGGGCCTCCTACGACCATGATGATAAAATCCTCATTTTCAAGGTAAACTTGCTTATTCCCAACCGGTGGTTTAAGCAGGTGTCTATTATCATCAATCCATTTTTTAAAATTGAAGGGTTTTGCAATTGCCATTAGCTTTTTGTTTCGGTTAAAAATGAATTTTACCTTTCAAAGTAGGTAACACATATCAGGCTTAAAAGTATTAAAAATCATCCTCTTTTTTGGTTTACTTTGTTCCAAAGCCCAAAAACATGCGTCTTCCTATTGCTGATTTACACTGTGACATGCTTTCTTACCTCGCGAAAGTCCCTGCAGCCAACCCATATTCCAAAGATGATATAGCTTGTGCTATTCCCTTAATGAAATCAGGTGGGGTACGTTTGCAGGTCATGGCAATTTATACAGATGTGAATCCTGACTCGATGATGTTGGCCAGCAAACAAGCCGATATCTTTTTGGAATTACTTGAAAAGAATCCCTCGGATTTGAGTTTTGCAAATGAGGATTTTCTTGCCAACTGGAAAAGCCAGAATAACATAGGCATCCTTGCTTCCATAGAAAATGCTGCTGGAATCGGTCACGAAACAGCTTCTCTAACTGAAATAAAATCCCAGTTTGACAGCATCTTGAAAAGAACTCAAAAACTAGCTTATATCAGTTTGACCCATCATACTGAAAATAGATTTGGAGGAGGGAATTATACAGATGGAATAGGCTTAAAAGAGGATGGCAAATTTATTCTGGATTACATGGCAGGAAAAAAGATTCCGATTGACTTGTCACATACTTCGGATTTATTGGCCGAAGGAATATTAAACCATATTGATCAGGAAAAGCTTGACATTCCTATCATTGCCAGCCACTCTAATTTTAGACAGATCTGGAATCATAGAAGAAATCTGACAGACGAATTTGCAAAGGAAGTAATCCATCGAGGTGGGATAATTGGTATAAACTTTTTAAGGGCTTTTCTAGACAATGATGTTCCAGAAAGGCTATTCGAGCATTTGCTTCACGGCTTTGATATTGGGGGAAAAAAGTCTATATGTTTTGGTTCGGACTTTTTCTACACTAAAAATTTTGGAGATCCTTCGAGAATACCTTTTTACTTTCCTTTGGCAGAGAATTCAAGTAAATATCCTAGCCTGTTAGACCACTTAGAAACGGATTTAAGTGAGCAAAATTTGGTACGTTTAGCGTACGAAAACGCTGTCAATTTTTACAAAAAACTCTGGAGCTAATCCCTATGTCTTCCCATCATTTCGTCAAAGAACAACAAGAACCAGCCGTTTTTATATTAAATGCGGATGAGGTTCATTTTGACCAGGTTTCTCCTTTATTAGAATGGGTTCCAACAGTATTGGTTGCACAACAGGCCTTGGATCAAGTCCTGAGTTGGGGAATCAAAATTGACGTAATCTTAGCCTCTGAGTCCTTCCAAAAGGAAAATATTCAGCTTCTGGAGGAGCAATACCCTGTGCGTTTTTTGAATTCAACACCTGAAAATGCCCTGGAAGAAGGCTTACAATATTTATTGGCGAGCAAACACTACGCAGCCCATTTGATTGGAATCCCCCATCTACAAGCCTTAGACCTGCAAGATAAGATTCAGCTGATGGACCTTACCTTACTAGATGGAGATTGGAAGTACTATCCAGTTAAAGAAGGGGACTTTAAAAAGTGGTTTGCAAAGTCCACCATCCATATTCATGCAAAAGAGGGCCTTCCTGTGGAAGTTATCAACGAAAATGGTCAGCTAATACTGCCCATCACCTATGCAACATTTTTGGAAGTTCCAGAAGGGATAACTGAAATTAAGGCTTCAGGAATATTTTGGATTGGTGAACAAATCCGCTGATCAACCGGGAAAAATTGCTGAAACCATTCGGTTCTTATCATTTAGATCACGAACCAAATTTATCTCCTTATAGCCCAATCCTTCCAACAACTCCACTGTTTCTGGGCCAAAATTATTATGAATTTCATAATACAGTTTACCCCCTGGCTTCAATAATATCTTCGCTTTTTCAGCAATCACTCGATAAAATAACAAGGGATCATGATCTGGAACAAATAGGGCTAATCCGGGTTCAAAATCGCGCACATTACTGTGCAGATCCACCCATTCTGCTTCAGGCACATAAGGAGGGTTGCTTACCAAAATATCCAAATCAGATAGGTTTGGCATCTCCTTTAAAATATCCAAGTGTAGGAAAGTCACTTCAGCCTCAAGGTGTTCCGCATTTTCCATAGCCACTTCAATGGCATCTTCAGATACATCGGCCGTATATACTTCCGAATCTTTCATTTCTAAGGCTAAGCTGATCGGAATACAACCGGAACCTGTCCCAATGTCCAAGATTTTCATTCCTGAAGTTGGGTTTTCCTTGATGATCATATGCACTAACTCCTCCGTCTCATTTCTAGGAATGAGTACAGATTCATCCACAAAGAATTCTCTTCCATAAAAAGGGGCCTTCCCAATGATGTATTGAACAGGTTCTCCAGACTTTAGTCGTTCGAAGTCCTGGTAGAGGGATTCAGACAAACTATTCTCCTCAAATGCATCTATCATATCTACTTTTCGGATTCCTAAATGGTATTCTAAAAGCCAGTTTATCAAGTTGTTTGCCTCTTCCGGAGAATATTGAGTGAGCTCACTCGCCCATTGTTTTACTAGTTCGTTATAGTTGCTCATAGCTGTAGCGAATGACCTTAATTTACCGTAAAGGTAGCAATCCCTATTCTTTCTAAGATGAAAAAAATTCAACTCTTGATATTTGCCCTATTTTTCTCATTGGGCAGCATGGCGCAAAATGCAGATTCCAAATTTTATTTCGGTTTTGATGCCAGCTACTGGCAACGGAGCTTACACCAATCTGACCCATTGGCGGTTCAACGAAATATGTTAGGAAGTATCCGCCCCATGGTTGGTTTCAAACTACAAAACGATTGGTCAATCGGAATCCTGTCCAACTTTAGCTCTTATCAAAGTCAGGTTTCCCCCATCGAGTTTAGCTATCCAATTTATGGGGAACCTGATGAAAATGAGTATTACCCAATCATAGGTTCTAGGAATGTGTATCAGGAAGCTTCCATGAAAAATAATCTTCGTGGGTATGGGCTATTTTTAAAGAAGTTCATCAGTCTAGGTAAAAAGACCTCCCTGAATTTCAACCTGTATGGATTGAAAGAATCAGGGAAGGATGGGAACATAGTCTTGGCTCCTGATTTAGGGTTCTATTTTCCTTGTCCATATTGCGAATTCGAAGAATCCTTAAATGACTACTGTGCCACTTGCTTGAGTATCGCCTATTTTCGAAGGGAAATTCCGATGAAAGAAACTAATTGGAGAGTTGGGATGGATCTTGCCTTTGCTTACCAATGGAAAACTTGGATTAGCATGGAAATAAGAGCCAATCTTCTGGAATACAGAAAACAAATCCTAAAAGATAAAAGAGAAATAAATCACACCATAGATTTTGCCTACGATCCATTTTACGGTGCTTCTACCCAATATTTTGGAAATCACACCGATTTTGGCTCGGCAGTAGCAAGAGATGGAGTACGTTTTGGCTTGATCTTTAGCCCATTTTAAAAACTGATTCCCAGAGAACAGAAAGAAAAACTACCTTTGTGGAGAATTTCTTTCCCATGAAGCTACATAACAATACTATACGCGGAGTGCATTCTGCACTTGCAGCAATTTTCGAAGAAGGGCAATATGCCGATAAAGTGATTGAAAGAACACTTAAGTCCAACCCTAAATGGGGAGCACGTGACCGTTCATTTATTGCCGAAACGACTTATGAAATGGTTCGTTGGTGGAGGCTCATTAATTACCTAAGCCCTTCCAATAATCCATATGATCTTTTCGGAACATATTGGCTCATGCAAGGACACAGTCTTCCGCCTTGGGAAGAATTTCAAAAAATCCAGCCTGAGAAGCTCAAAGGAAAGTATGAGAAACTTGAAGACCCAGCTTTGATTGAATCTATCCCTGATTGGTTAGAGGAACTAGGGCAGAAGGAATTGGGAGATAAATGGGAAGCTGAAATCCACAGCTTAAATCAAGAAGCAGATGTGGTTTTGCGGGTAAATACTCTAAAAACTACACGTGAAAAGCTAAAAAACATACTTGCTGAATCCAAAATCCAAACTCATATCATCAAAGGATATAAAGATGCTTTGATATTGGATGAGAGACAAAATGTATTCAGACACCCTGCCTTCAAAGAAGGTTTATTTGAAGTACAAGATGGTTCCTCTCAATTGGTTGCGGATTCGCTTGCGGTTGAACCAGGAATGCGAGTGATCGATGCTTGTGCAGGTGCAGGTGGCAAATCCTTGCATTTAGCAGCTTTAATGGAAAACAAAGGCAAAATCCTCTCCATGGATGTGGAAGAATGGAAATTGCAACAGACTAAACTTAGAGCAAGAAGAGATGGGGTATCCATCATCGAAAGAAAAGTCATTGAAGGCTCCAAAACCATCAAAAGGTTAAAAGAATCTGCCGACCGTTTGTTGCTAGACGTTCCTTGCTCTGGTTTAGGAGTTTTAAAAAGAAATCCAGACACTAAATGGAAGCTAAGTCCAGAGTCAATTGAAAAAGTAAAGCAAACGCAACAGGAGATTCTCCAATCCTATCCATCCATGCTTAAACCAGGTGGACAAATGGTCTATGCTACTTGCAGTATTTTACCTTCGGAGAATCAGGAACAGGTACAAAAATTCCTAAACAGTGAAGCGGGAAAGAATTTTGAATTGATTGAAGACCACAAAGTTCTTTCTCACGAAAGCGGGTTTGATGGATTCTACATTGCCCGACTTCTTAAAAAATAGTTTTAGAACTTATACACCTCAAAATCAAAAGTTATTTCTAACTTCATAGCTTAATTTTTAAAGCAATGAAGTTAGAATTGATTTTTACCATCGCCAACTCCATCGCGTTTCTGTGCTGGATCTTTCTATTTGTCTTGTACCAAAAACGATGGGTTTACCAATTTTTATTCAGCATCATTTTCGTTTTGCTGGGCGGGCTTTACCTAATTTACATCATCCGAGGGATGGGAGCAGACACAGGAGGGGGCTTTGATACCTTAGCGAATGTGAAATTGCTTTTCAGTAGCGATGATGCACTTTTGGCTGGTTGGATTCATTACTTGACGTTTGATTTATTCGTGGGTATGTGGATTTGTCATAATGCAGACAAGTGTGGAATTAACCGGTGGATTTTACTTCCATGTTTGGTTTTGACATTTATAGCTGGCCCCACAGGTCTTTTACTTTATATTATCATCAGGGTAATCCATTCCAAAAATTGGTTCAAGAGCCCTTTGCACAGCAATTCTCTACCTGATTTTTAAAAGGAAATTTCATTTTCTTCAAATTTTCTGCTGAGTTTCAATATTAATTTTGTCAAAGATTAGTTTGATAAAGAATTTTGTTTGTAATTTTGACGGGCAAATAGGGTTACCTACAACCAATATTTGCCATGAATAGAAACTCCGACAAGTTCCTTTATGAAGCACTCACCTACGACGATGTGCTTCTTGTTCCAGGATATTCTGAAGTCTTGCCAAGAGACACGAATACCTCCACACAACTCACCAAAAAAATCAGGCTGAACATTCCTTTGGTTTCCTCTGCAATGGACACGGTTACAGAGGCTGAATTAGCAATTGCGATTGCTTTAGAAGGCGGTTTGGGATTCATCCACAAAAACATGTCTATCGAACAACAAGCTGCGCAAGTACGCAAAGTAAAGCGTTCTCAGGCTGGGATGATTTTGGACCCCATCACACTAAACATCGATGCCAAAGTTCGTGATGCAGAAACAATTATGCGTGAATATCATATTGGTGGTATTCCGGTTGTGGATGAAAATAGAACTTTAAAGGGCATTATCACCAACAGAGACCTTCGATTCATCAAAGATCAAAATCGTCCGATAAGAGAGATCATGACGATTGAGAACCTAATCACTGCTAAATCTGGGGTTTCTCTAGAGCAGGCAGAAGAAATCCTTCAGGAATACAAGATCGAAAAGCTTCCCATTGTTGATGAGGACAACAAACTGACAGGTTTGATTACCTACAAGGATATCCTGAAGAGAAAAGACAAGCCTAATGCTTGTAAAGATGAATATGGAAGATTAAGAGTCGGAGCTGCAGTAGGTGTTACTGCCGACATTGTTGAAAGAGTAGAGGCTTTGAAAAATGCAGGTGTAGATGTGGTTTCTATCGACACAGCCCATGGACATTCCAAAGGAGTAATTGATACGTGTAAGAAAATCAAGGATGCATTTCCTGATTTGGAGGTAATCGTAGGAAATATTGCAACTCCAGAAGCAGCCATTGCGCTAGCAGATGCTGGTGCGGATGCCGTAAAAGTAGGTGTAGGTCCTGGATCTATTTGTACCACTAGAATCATCGCAGGAGTAGGAGTTCCTCAGCTATCAGCTGTTTTTGAATGTTCCCAAGTATTGAAAGACCGTGGAGTTCCAGTAATTGCAGACGGTGGTATTCGATATTCAGGAGATTTGGTAAAAGCGGTTGCTGCTGGAGGAAGTTCAATCATGATCGGGTCACTATTGGCAGGAACAGAAGAAGCTCCAGGAGAGATGATTATTTTCCAAGGCAGAAAATTCAAGTCTTATAGAGGAATGGGCTCTTTAGAAGCTATGGAATCCGGATCAAAAGACCGTTACTTCCAAGATGCTGAAGACAATATCAAAAAACTGGTCCCAGAAGGTATCGTTGGTAGAGTTCCATATAAGGGTTTGGTAGCAGAAGTACTTTATCAACTTGTGGGTGGACTTCAGGCTGGCATGGGATATTGTGGCACCAAAACCATTGAAGATCTACAAAGAGATGGCAAATTTGTGAAAATCACTGCAGCGGGGGTAAAAGAATCACACCCTCATGATGTAAGTGTCACCAGAGAGGCTCCAAACTACAGCATCAAAGGCTAATTTGACATCAGATTTAAATAAAAAATCCGGCCAAGGTGCCGGATTTTTTATTTAAAGTGTTTTGCTGAACCTTAAGACAATACCTCTTTGATCTCATAATCTTGGATGTGTACGTTGTACCAGCCCCTTCAATACTCGCTCCATACTTTTTATAGAAGTTGATCGCTGGTTCGTTCCAGTCCAACACTTGCCACATCATTCCCGTACAGCCATCTTCCAAAGATTTGGCCATAACACGCTCTAAAAGCAATTTCCCGGCTCCTTTTCCTCTCTCCGATTGAGTCACAATCAAATCTTCCAAATAAAGTCTCTTCCCTTTCCAAGTACTATATCGATAGTAATAGATGGCAATTCCAATGATTTCCTTGGTATCATCTTTCTCGCAAACGAACATTCCATATACAGGATTTGGACCGAAGCCATCCTCTTTCATCATTTCCACCGTGTTAGTCACCTGTTCCGGTGCTTTTTCATACAGCGCTAATTCTTGTACTAATTCTAAAACCCTTGGGAGGTCTTCAACTTGGCCTTCTCGCAATGAATACATTTCTAATTTAATTAGGAGGTTATTATTTGGAATTTCCTTTTTTGAAAAGCTAAATTTAATGAAATCAAAGAAACAATGTTTTTAGCAATTGATGCAGGTAATTCCAATGTGGTGTTTGCCCTTTACCATGAACAGAATAAAAAATGGACCAATCACTTTAGGATAGAAACCAAGGGGCCCAAACTACATTCACAACTCAGCAAAAAAGTACCCCTCTATTTTTTGGAACATGGAATCTCACCTACCGGTATTTCAGAAATTGGTTTTAGCTCCGTAGTGCCCGAAATAAATAATTCCATTATAGCCTTTTGTCAAAATTATTTTGGAACAAACCCTTATGTGATTTCTCCCAAAAGCTACCCAAAACTTCCGGTCAAATCTTTGCGCCCCACAGAAATAGGATCTGATTTGATGTGCAATGTAATGGCAGCCTATTCCAAGTACCAAAAGTCCGTCATCATTGTAGATTTCGGTACTGCATTGACCTTTACTGTGGTTGACCAGACAGGAAAGATCAAAGGAATAAACATTGTCCCTGGACTTAGAACCGCCATCAATTCACTGTTTAACAATACGGCTAAACTTCCTGCCGTAGAATTGAAAATGCCTGAATCAGCCTTGGGGCAAAGCACCGTTCATGCGATTCAAGCAGGTATTTTGTATGGCTACACAGGCCTAGTCAAAGGAATGATAGAGACGATAGAAAAGGAAACCCAACAAAGCTACCAAGTGATTGCAACGGGAGGATTATCCTCTGTTTTGACTCCATTGACCGAAGTATTCAATGAAATTGATAGAAACCTAACTCTAGAAGGGCTACGGTTAATTACTAAGGCCAATTCTTAAATCAAAGGGCATCTTATCATTAAATTAGGGTCAGGACAGACGGTCCGGAACTTTTCTATTTCACGTTGAGAACATACTCCTGGAAAATCGCCAAAATTCCCTAACATATCCCACATCAATTGAAAATGTAAATGCGGAGGCCAATCCCCATTTTCGGGAAAAGGTCCAATATGACATAACAAATCTCCAGGCTTTACCTGATCTCCAACTTTCCATAGAGTAAGATCGGTACGCATCAAATGACCATAAAGGGAATAGAGAGGTTGTCCATTAATAATATGTTTTATGATAAAGGTAGCCCCATAATCTCCAAAGCCTTGATTATCCTGTAAACTATACACTTCCCCTTCAAAAGGCGTAAAAATAGGAGTCCCGGACTCGGCCCATATATCTACACCCAAATGAATATTCCTGAAATCAGATTCCTGAGTAGAAAATACTTCAGAACGCTGGTAAATCGCTCGATGCTCAAAGTACCCCCCAATTCCATACTTTTTATTTTCTTTTGCAAGCTCTTGGAACACATAATCATGAAAAGACTGGGTATTACCCAGGTCTATGGAATCCAATGCTTTATTAGCTGGACTAAAATCCATTTTCAACGTATTGCTTTCTGTTAGGGCCTCACCCATCAAAGGGTAAAAATCCAATTCATTCCAATTCATGCTTGAAGATAAAAACTCCGTGGTAATGTTTGAATCATATGTGAAAACAATTTGAGAGGGGCTATTAATGGGTTTTGTTTTATAGGCGATTGGTTAAATTTAATTAAGGTGTCAGGCTGAGCGGAGTCGAAGCCTTGTTCAAACAAGAAAATTTAATTGTCCTCGACTCCGCTCGGACTGACAGCTATAACTTTTTTCCTAAATATCTCAAGGGAGTATTCTCTCCACTATTGATAATTGAAAAAATAATAATTCCCAAATTCTCTTCAATTCCCTATTTTCGAAACATGAGCCAATCTTTCCCTTCACTAGCTGACATCAAAGCTGCCCACAAACGCATTCAGCCATTTATTCATCGAACTCCAATTTTAAGTCCTTCTGCTATCAATGAGATTGCTGGTTGTTAGATTATAATTGCGAAATTTTCAGAAAGTGGGAGCATTTAAGGCAAGAGGGGCTGCCAATGCGGTGATGAAATTGACTGATTCGCAGAAAAAAAGGGAGTTGCCACCCATAGCAGTGGTAATCATGCTGCTGCCTTGGCGAGAGCAGCTTGTTGCAGGAATCCCCTCTTACATTGTAATGCCTTCCAACGCACCAGAGATCAAAAAGAAAGCAGTCAAAGGCTATGGTGGAGAAATCATTGAGTGCGAACCCAATCTCAAAGCAAGAGAAACCACCTTGGAGGAAGTAGTGTCAAAAACCGGAGCAACCTTCATCCCTCCTTACGATTTTATGGATGTGATCGAAGGACAAGCGACTTGTGCGTTGGAATTATTAGAGGATCAATCCGATTTGGACATCATCATGGCCCCAGTAGGAGGCGGAGGTCTATGGGGGACGGCATTGACTACCCATTATCTAAACCCGGAAATTGAAATAATCGCAGGGGAACCAGCAGGAGCAGATGATGCTTTTCAATCCTTCCATGCGGGAAAAATCATTCCACAATCAGGACCCAATACGATTGCTGACGGACTATTGACCTCATTGGGAGTCTTGAATTTCAAACTGATCCAGAATTACGTTTCAGATATTCTTCTGGCAACTGATCCTCAGATTATCGAAGCCATGCGCTTGATTTATGAGCGGATGAAAATAGTCATAGAACCTCTGCAGTGGTACCCTTAGCAGCTTTATTGGCAAATCAGGATCGCTTTGCAGGAAAGAAAGTCGGGATTATCTTATCTGGCGGAAATGTGGATTTGGGGAAGTTGCCTTTCTAATGAAAAATTAATCATCGCATGCCTTACATTCCACTTTGATATCTCCTTCGGTAGTCAAGAATAGACCTTCTGAAAAGTAATCTAAGGAATAGCCATTCGAGCAATGGTACAAGGCTGTAGCTTCTGGTACACCATATCTTAAATCAGTGGTCTGATCTAATTCATCACCATTGTCCACTACTGTCCAAATTGCATATTTCCCAATATAAAACGGATCAGTACTTTCGGTGATGATGCCAGTCATTCTAACAGTTTTGCAATCTTTTTGAAAAACAACACAGGTCACTTTCCCTTTTGCATCCTTTCTCATAACACCGTTTTTGTCATAGTTAAATGCTTCAAACGAACCACCTACTACTCCATTAATCACAGTAGCTTTGTAAGAATGTACTTCAGAACTTTCACCAAAAATAGTTTCTGCACCGAAAGACAAAGGAATGTCTTTTGCGATTGCCCAACCATCTCCAACTAAGGCAGTATTTTCTCCCGAAGTAGGATCCTTTTTACCTTCTCCTGGCACTGGTAAATCAGGCTTAAAGAATCCAGTTTCGTCAGTAGGCTTTATACTGGTATTTTCATCATCCAAATGACAGGCAGTAACCAAGATCAATTGGAAAAAAATCAGTATAAAAGTCACATTATTTTTCTTGAAATTTTTCATGATTAAAAAATTTATAAAAATATCTAAGAGTAAATTAAATGATTTTAATATGAAAGTAACAAGAAAATGAAATTCATTTTTATATATATGAAATGCTTTTTATATAGTTTTTATTATATTTTTTATTGATATATTCATGATTATATGTAGACATTAATCAATATCAATACTGAAATAGTTTAATTATTTTTTAAGTACAGCTAAAAATATTTAGATTTTTTTGAAGAATTTAGGTAGGTAAGGGCAAAAAACCCTTAAAATATTCATAAAAAGTTGCTTTCAATATAAATAGGTTCTTATACAAATGCTCCAATTTCACGATGAACTGGATGGGATTTGTATTACCACTCTACTATTCTTATAAATCTCCAACTGTTTGGAATTTAGTTGATGAAATTTCACCTTTTAATCGAATTACAAATTCGATAGAATATGAAGGCGTAATTTCAATTTAGGCCTAGCAAAGGTTTTCAAATTTCAGACTTTAGATTTTACAATTTAACTTTTTCATTCATTCCTTTGAAAATATATGTTCACCTCATAAAGCGTAAATGAATAACCATATACAAACCTATTTCTGGAACAAAAATCTTCGGCAATTACAATAAATACCTTTCTGTTTTTCAATTGGTCAATATCATTCCAATCGTAAAAATTTAATTCAGAAGAATAATAAAACTCCTTATCTTGAATCTCTTTCAGTGTCAATTTCCTAGTTTGAAGCTCAGGTTTATCCTTCTTATTAACGTGACTTAAAAAGACTCCTAGATAGTCTGGCAATTCTTTATTGTAAATGAAATTTCTTTCATCACCTAATCCATTTCTTACGATCCTCCATTTTTCGCAATCATCCAATACAATTATTACTGCGTCCTTTTGATCAAAAGGAAAAACCCTCCAAAATAAGGTTAAGATCAATATTAGTTTCCACATGGTTTGTCCAAATTCATTGAAAGGTCTGAATCTCTAATATACTTTTCGTATGGTGATAAAATTGGGTAATTGGTTTCTATAGACTTCATTATATCAAAAGCATGAGTATTTTTGAGCCCATCCCAAAATAAATTCATATAAAAATCAACTGGTATTCCTTTTGGATATGCACCTTGACTGTTAGCTTCCTGAATTAATTTTTCAAAATCTTCCACAAAATAGGTTTTATGAATATTCATCAATTCAGTCCCCATTTCGAACAAAAGTTGCTCGGCCATGTAAGTATGATGCTGGTTTCCACTAAGATTTGTTGTTCCGTATAAAACACTTACGGAATTATTGAAATTTTGAGCAAAATTTGCATCCAAAGGGGTAATACCATTTGCTTCTAATGTTGCCATAATTTCAGCATGAACTAGTTCATGAAGAAATGTTCTTGCAATCAAAAGATCTGGCCTATCTAAATAATTTGAATTAATAGATATTACATATTGACCATTCCTTTTAACAGTCTGACCGTTTCTATCTAATGGTAATGATTCTAGTTTTAATATTGAATTTGTATTTAAATCTTCTGTTTCTGTGATTTCAGCAATATCTTTAACGAAAGATCCAAGTGAAAACTTATCTAATATACAACTGATTCGTGGGTCATTCCTAATAGATGAATCTATATAAATAGTTAATTTAGGTGCGGGAACTTCTGGTGGATAATATCCTGAACCAGAACTTCCTCCTGAATAAGTTCCTCCGACTGGGGCCCCTCCACCTGTAGTATTTCCATCTTCTACAAAATCACAAGTCGTGCTATGTGTAGTATCCAAATACTCTCCAGTTCTTCCATCGTACCAGTCTGTGGCTACCTCATAACATCTATATACCACATCTTTATTTTCATATCCAAAAGACTTTTTCCCATTTTCCATTCCTTTTTGCATAGTTCGAGTGTGGGTAACCTGCCCTCTATCTATCTTATACCCAACCAAATAATGTTCGTCATAGGAAAATAAATCGATCCAACCATTCCACTTTTCATCAATCATCTGATAATTAACCTCCTCAAATTTTCTATTAGATTCAATCTCTTCAGGGTAATACCTTATGATCAAAGGATCAAATCGATCTTCAGTTTGGTGTTTGACAAATAGAATATTCTGAAAGTATTTTAATTCAGCAGTCTTTTTTGGTTTAGATTTTTCTTTTGGAAAATAAAGAGAATTACCCTCTAAACTCACCTCAAAAACTTCTCTACCATCCGTAAAGTAATAATGATGAAATTTATCCCAATCAGGTTCTTTTTCAAAAAAGGGTAAAATCAATTCTTGGGATTCTGATCTGAAATTTAAGCCTCGCTCAGGAAGTCTCAGTTTCGTTTTATTCTCTTCAAACCAGGCTTTGACTTTCATCAGTTGACCGTTTTCTACTGCTTGGATTTTTGGAGCTTCTGGTTCTTCTACACAGGAAGTAAAAAGAAAAGATGTCACTAAAAATAGCATCAAAAATAAGCCTAAAGAATATTTATTCAGGTTTTTGTACTTGGGGGGATAAAGTGTTTTTCATGAAATTTGTTTAGTTGATACTTTAAAAACATATTTAAAATGATAGTTTAAAAATTACCAAACAAGAATTAGTTCATTTATTTCTAAAAACTCGGCTGTTAAGGATTTTTAATCCTAAACTTAGATCATAGGATTAATAATCCAGTAATTTAGTGGTTGAAAAACTTAAAAAAAGTACTTCGGGATTGCAAATCCCGAAGAGCTAGTTAATGTGTCAGGCTGAGCGGAGTCGAAGCCTTGTTCAAACATGAAAATTTAATTGTCCTCGACTCCGCTCGGACTGACTCCATTATTAGATTTGTTTTCTAACTTTAAAACTTAAATCCTTAGTAACAGGTGAGTATGGCCCTTTTTCAAACACAAACTCCGAAGACTTATACTACTTGATAATTGGGTCCACAAACGGTTCTTGATATAAATCCAATGAACATCGCCTATTCCACTTTCCATTTTCTTTAATAAGGATAAACAGAAACTGATTATCTTCGGCCTCTTGAAAAACAAAAGCATACTTACCAACAATAATAGGTTCAGTTGTTCTAACAAGAACAAGATCATATCTATCAACAATCTCGATCCCAGCGGGGAGTTTCTTTTTTCTAAGTGTTTGCTGTGCAATCCCCAAAGTTTAGATTCAACTTCTTGGCTAGCCAAAATAAATTCTTCATCGAAGAAATCACAAGTTGCAGACTTGTAAAAGTTTAAATCACTTGAATTTAAAAATTTGCTCCAGACTTTAGTTTCAATAGTGTAGTTGAACAATTTTACAGAAGTATCCTTGTAACTAACATTGAGGACATCATATTGTTCTTTAGACAATTGCGCAGAACTTTCATTAGCAATGAGCATATAAATCATTGAACTTAAAACGAAAATTATATTATATCTTTTCATCATTAATCATCGTTACAGGATTCTAAATTCACACCTAAAGCCCAGCTGTTCAGGTCCCGATTGCTAGCGAGGATGCAATCCTGAACTTAGATCGTAGGATTTAAAATCCAGTAATTTAGAGGTCCGCTGTTCAGGATTTGCAATCCTGAACCTTAATTATAAGATTTTCAATCCTACAAACCGAACCATCTAATAATTTAGGTAATCCTTGTTTAAATTGAAATAATATTCTTTAAAGTAAAGTCGATACTTAATTGAAGATTAAAAATCTTCGGAAAAAACTTCGGGATTGCAAATCCCGAAGAGCTAAAAAGATCTTAGAAACCCGAAGATCAAAAAACCCTCCCAGAATCTATTCCAAGAGGGTTTTTGAAATGGTTTATTTTAGAGAGATTTCCTACCTCCAGTAGGAAGGCTCCTTTCGCAAGCTACAGTCGAAATGACTTCTAGCCCATTTTCAGACTTCTGATTTTAGATTTCTGACTTTCAGACTTATTTTTTGCTTTCCGCAACCGCATGATGTGCTGCTCTTGCCGCAAAAGCCATATAAGTTAAGGAAGGGTTTTGCGTAGAAGTAGAAGTCATACTTGCTCCATCAGTGACATAGACATTCGGAACGGCATGAAGCTGATGGTTGGCATTCAGCAGGGATGTTTTCGGGTCTTTGCCCATTCTTACGCCTCCCATTTCATGGATATCTAAACCCGGAACCCGGTGGTCATCATTCACTCGAATATTGGTAAAACCAGCTTTCTCAAACATCTCTGACATCTGCTCTTGATAATCCTTGATCATCTTCTCATCATTGTCATCGTAATCCACATTTATTTTCAGCTGAGGCATACCATATGGATCCGTCAAGTTTGGATCCAAGACCACATAATTGCTTTCCTTTGGAATGGTCTCTCCCATCATATGCGAACCCACATACCAAGGACCGTATTGATCAGGATTTAGCAAATTGTTTTTCAAATCCATTCCGATTCCTTCTGTATTAGGCCTTACCCCACGGCTCGCGGAGAAACCAGCTGCATAACCCCGTAGGAAATCCGTTTCTTGCTTGTACACATTTCGGAATCTTGGAAAATACCCACTGGTAGGTCTTCCTCCCGAAGTGGTGTACTCTAAATGACCTTCATACTGCCCAGAAACCTGAGCTCTGTAATTATGGAAGGCCACATATTTACCTAATAGACCATTGTCATTCCCTAAACCGTTTGGAAAACGATTGGAAGTGGAATTCATTAAGATCAAATTGGAGTTCAAAGCCGCTGCATTCAGGAAAATCACCGGAGCATAAAACTCCTCCATTTCTTTCGTATGCGCATCAATGATTCTTACTCCAGTTGCTTTTCCCGCCGCATCATCATAAATGATGGAATGAACCACGGCATCTGGTCTCAATGTCAGATTCCCAGTTTTCAATGCCCATGGAATAGTCGAAGAATTGGAACTGAAATAGCCACCAAAAGGACATCCTCTTTGGCAGAGGTTCCTATTTTGGCAAAAAGCCCTGCCTTGCGCAGTAAATTCTGGCCTAGCCTCATGGATGTGTGCACAACGGGCAGAAATCATATGACGATCATTGCCATAATTCTTTTTCAGTTGTTCTTGAAAGTGCTTCTCCACAATATTTAAATCATAGCCAGGCAAAAACTCCCCATCTGGCAAATTAGGAAGCCCGTCTTTGTTTCCAGAAACTCCGGCAAACTTCTCCACATGGCTGTACCAAGAAGCAATATCCTTGTATCGGATCGGCCAATCTACCGCAAAACCATCTCTGGCCGGTCCTTCAAAATCAAAGTCAGACCAACGCTGTACTTGTCTGGCCCATAATAGTGACTTTCCTCCTACTTGATAGCCACGAATCCAATCAAAGGGTTTTTCCTGTACATAGGGATGCTCAGCGTCTTTGACAAAGAAATGCATCGCATCCTCACGGAACGCGTAACACTTGCTGACAACAGGATTTTCATCTTTGATTTTTTGAGGAATCTGACCTCTATGCTCAAATTCATAAGGAAGCATATTGGTGGTTGGATAATCCTTGATATGCTCCACATTCCTTCCACGTTCCAACATCAAGGTTTTTACACCCAAATCACATAATTCTTTCGCTGCCCAGCTTCCGCTGATCCCAGATCCGATGACAATGGCTTCGTAAGTACGTTGTTCTTTACTTTGGATATTTAGATTAGCCATTGATTCTAGGTTTTTGGATATCCGAGATCAAAACAGAGCCATTGTAAGCCCCTGGAATTAGTGAATATGGCATAATTTCAGACTGGATATATTCGGAGGCCATATAGCCTTGAATGGTAAATCGTTTGGTTGTATTCAAAAATAAGAAATTGCTTTGTTAGTAGCACCTTCTTCTGTTTCATCTCCTTCCAATTTCTGTCCAGAAAGGATGATAGTTTCTTTTTCTTTATTACTCAATCCGCTAAAGTTTCCATTCCCGGTCTTCTTTGCATAGTCAGGAAACGCGGTCAAACCTGTGGTGAACAGCGTTTGCTGCTCTGAGGTCAAACAATCATCCACCATGACCAAAATAAAATCAGGAACTTCAATCTCAAGAGCACCTTTAATCTCTCCAGCTGGAATAATAACATTGGATATATCCCCTAGCAATTGCTTCTGGGATTGGGTGATTTTTAAATTCTCATACGCGGTGAGGATATCATCAGAGCTGAAATCACAGGAAGGGATAAATGCCAATCCTCCTGAAATCAATGCCAGATGCCTCAGGGCAATCCTTCTATTCATAGATATATTATTTTGGGTAAGTTTTAAATCGGGCAAATAATGTAACCAAAAAGGTAATCAAAATCTATTTTTTTATGATTGATGGCACATTTTGCCCAAACTTATCGGCTAGACTAGTTTGTTAAGACTCCTACTTCACCAAATGTAGCTCCATTGCCATCGGCAGTTTTGGTTGCTTTCAATCGAATGAACTTTGCATTGGCCGGATCAAATCGTACCAATTGCTCAATTGGGCTATTTACAATGTTGGAAAATTCACCAGAAGCCACCGTTTTCCAGGAATTCCCATCTGCACTTATCTGAAACTCAAAATTGGTAATGATTCCACTTGGATACCTTGCCTGCATTGGCATATAGCTGAAACCTTGGATTTCGATTGGTTCTCCCAAATCTATGGTTAACATCCCGTTCTTGCTAGTGAAATACGTATAGGTATTTTCATCGATGGCTTTCGCATCCTCATCTCCAATGGCTTTCCAAGTCCCCTTTGGCAAGTCCAGATCCAGTCGAACAGGATCAGAGATTTTACCGGTGGCAGGGTCATAAGAACTTGCTAGCAAGGTTGTCGCTTTAGTTACTGGAATTGGACCCGTATATGATTGGCTATCCTTCGTTGGATTGCTTCCATCCAAGGTATAATATAATTCCAAATTGGTATCCGGTGCAGTTAAAGTCACTTCTCCTGAAGTGGATCTTTTAGTAGTTGGTGGCAACAAAAGCTTTGGTGCATGGTAAACACCTACTTCTGCAATCACTGGCACATCCTTGGAATTCAAGAAGTTTACTCTTATTTTTTGTGCTTCCGTATCTGGGAACCTTAAAATCCGTTTATGACCTACAGTCGTTGCTTCTGTTACCTTTTCCCAGTTTCCATTCACTTCTTTTTCTAAAGAAAAAGCTTTGATCCGCTGACCCAAAACCACATATTCTTGAATCAATAATCTGTTGAAAACGGTTGGTTTTCCAAAATCAATTTCTATACTTCCTGATTTTTGTCCATCTGGCACGGACCAATAAGTTTCATAATCCTCGTCTTGAACGTTTTCAGAAACATAATCCGAACCTCTTTCAACCGAAGCAGATACAGCTGCCTGAGAGACCAAATTGACCGCAAAATCTTCTTTGATCTTTTCCCCCAATTTCAATATGGCTTCTTCGTCATTTTCATGAATCAGCCCTCGAGTGTCAATTGGGAAATTTATCAATAAAGAAGTGTTTCTGCCAATACTATTGTAATAGATATCCACCAAATTAGCCAGACTTCTCACCCGGTGATCTTCATAAGTATGATAATACCATCCTGGACGAATGGATACATTGGTTTCTGCTGGAACCCAGTGCGTTCCATTTTCCTGACCTGGAGCATATTTCTGAGGATAATCCGGCATTCCGGCATACACCGAATCACGCATCAAGTTCGCCCAGTTAGTTTCAAAAGCCTCTCCATGCTCATTTCCAACCCATCTGACATCCGGTCCACCATCACTGAACATCACAGCATTTGGCTGTAATTCTCTTACCAGTTCATAAACTTCTGGCCACTTATAATAGGTTAATTTATCCACTTTTCGGGTTTCATTCGCTCCCCCGTAATATCCATCTCCACCATTGGCTCCATCAAACCAAACTTCAAAAATCTCCCCATAATTGGTCAGTAACTCGGTCAGCTGATTTCTCATGTAGGTGATGTATTCTGGCTTTCCATAATCAGGATGATTTCTATCCCATGGAGAATAATAAATCCCAAATTTCAATCCATACTCTTTACAAGCTTCCGATAAATCTTTGATCAAATCCCCTTTTCCATCTTTCCAGGGACTGTTTTTGACAGAATGCTCTGTATAAGCAGATGGCCAAAGAACGAATCCATCATGGTGCTTGGCGGTAATGATCAACCCTTTCATTCCCGCTTCACTGGCTACTCTAGCCCATTGCCTGGCATCCAATGCTGTAGGATTGAACTGTTCTGGTCTTTCATCCCCAAAACCCCACTCACGATCAGAAAATGTATTCATATTGAAATGAAGGAATCCATAATATTCCAATTCCTGCCATGCAATTTGGCGAGGTGCTGGAGTCGGCTCAACGGGTGTAATTGGAGCTCCTTTTTCTTGACAAAAGGTAAGTCCCAGCAATAAAGCTGGCCATATATACTTCTTCATGACTTTAAATTTCTGATGGGTAAAGCAAATTCTGACTCGAATATTAATGAAAAATTTACAAAAAGTACCCTTGGGTTTTTCTAAAAAAACAAACAACCATGATTCGTTTGGTTGAAATCAATTTTTCAAAATAATAATTCACCAAAACCTCTCCTTCAGCAAGTCATTTTACAATTACCTCTTTCCAATCCAATATTTATACTTGGGGGGACTAATTCGAGATTTGTTCAAAAACAAAAATTCCTTTCTTATTTGCAACCACTACATCTACCAAACCATCTTGGTTGATATCTTCTGCTACCACATTGAGTCCTACTCCGGAGTCATCATCAATTTGATGTGCTAGCCATTTAGGATTCTCCCCAGGAATATATTCAAACCAATATAAATAGGCTGGCTCTAAGGCCCCAGTACCTTCTCTCATATGGGCATAATACCTTTTGCCAGTAACAAAATCCTTTCTCCCATCTCCATTAATATCTACAAAAGCTACTGCATGGGGTTCAGACATTTCCTCTGTCAATGTATAGGTGTTGAATTTTTGATCACTTCCATCGCCTAGATTTTCATGATACCAAATCCCACGTTCGTGTGCGGAAGTAGCAAACACGTCGATGTATCCATCCTCATTCATATCTACAGCATACATTTGGGAACTAGGTTCTCCCAAGTTAGCTGGATTCCATTTCCAATTAGGCTGAGTTACATCTGCTGGACCTTCCCACCAGCCTTCACGAATGATTACATCGTTTTTTCCATCTCCATTAATATCTCCATAGCCCAAACCATGAGAGAAATTTTCCGAACCGGGTGTATTAGGAAGGCTAATCGAATATTTTCCCCAGGATAAATCTTTGGGATCATTGGGAGCCTTGAGCCATATCATTTGCTTGTTAGCAACATCTCCACAAAGAATATCTTTTCTACCATCACCGTCAATATCATAAAAGCCAGGAGACTCATTGCCGACGGTTTCATGGATTAAATGCTCCTTCCAATTCAATTCCTTTCCTCTGGGGTTTTCATGCCAATACACCGCTTTTCCGGGAAAGTCAACTCTAATGAAATCAATCCATCCGTCTTGGTTCACATCCATAGAAAAATTGAGCATGGAATTACTCCATTCTTTTTCTGGGAAAAACACCTTAGGTTCATAAATCTCATGTCGGACCCAATTAGGTGCCTCAAACCAAAACGGCCCAGCCATTACATCCGTCAATCCATCTTGATTCACATCGCCTAAAGCTACCCCTTCAGATACAAAATCAGAAAACAGAACCGTTTTCTTGAATGGAATATCCAGGCTTTTATCCCGATTCGCCATCAATTGAGCTTCACAAGTAATACTAATGAGCATTACCGATAGAAATGAAAAAGGAAAGAATCTCATGGCCAATTAATTAATTCAGAATTCTTATTCCATACTTTTTATCTTCAAAAAATTATTTTTGAGTCAATAAATACCCGATCAACGCATCAAAGTCTTCCTCAGAAATACTTTCCCCGAAATTATCTGGCATCAAGGTGTATTGGGATACTTTCTTGTTTTGAATCTCATCTTTTCTTACCGAAAATTCTTTCCCATCATTGCTAGCATATACCTCCAACTCACCCTCTGTTCTTCGGAACAAACCAGACAATACTTCTCCATTTTTTAGAGTAATCGTATACGTTTTGAACGCCTGGGAAATAGTCCTATTGGGGTCTAAAACTTTTTCTGTCAAAGCCCTTCTACCCCAATTCCCAATTCCATCCAGCTGGGGGCCAACTACTCCTCCTTGTCCTTCAATTTGATGGCAAACTGCACAAACATTTACAAAGACTGCTTTCCCTTTTTCTAGATCGGGTTTTGGTACAAACCTGGCTAATCTCGCTTCAATTAGCTTTTCCCGCTCTTCCAATACGGATTCCAATCCTGAGGTAAGCTGATCGTAATCTTTCCTTTCGGAAGAACTCATTTGAGCCAAAAGCTGCTCATTTATTCTTCTATCCAACAAAATTCTAGGAGGAATCACTTCTGATTTAGCAGCTGTCAACAAATACTCTCTCCCTATCGGGCTATTCACAAAAACGGAAGCAATCGCCACCTGTAGTCCACTCGGAGCATCTTTTATAGCATCATTCAGGATGTTTAAGACCTTAGGATCGTTGCTCACACCAATCGTTCTGGCCAATTCTTCCCTGAAAGCAAGATCTTCCCCAGGAGCATTTAAAATTTCTGCAACCAAATCAATCTGTTCATCCGGGCTGATATCAATCAATGCTTTTGCAGCTTGGGCCCGAGGCCTGTTTTTTGCCCAATCGGATTGAAGTAATTCTGTCAACCCCTCTTGAAAATCCAGTAAGGAGTATTGGCTAGCAATCTGCGCTGCAAAGGCCTGTTGTCGGGCAATCTCTTCATAAAATTCATAAGCCTCATCTGCATGGGCTGAGGGAGCATCTGCTACCGGAGCAGGTTGTTCTTCCAAATCAGTGATGAAAGCTTTTGCAAAACTGATAGACCAGTCTTTCATTTGTTCCCTATCAATGATTCCACCACGTTGATTCAATCCTGATTGAATGGTTTGAAACAAAGCAAATTGAGCCGAGGGATCGTTTTCAAATTTTTGCCGGATCAGATTAATCCCTTCATTTATTTGCCCTTCTGGGATATATCTCCCTACGTGCGCGAAATATTGAACAAGTCTATCATGAGGATATTCATGTTTCTTCAGATTGGTAAAAATAAATTCAGAAGCAATAGACGAAGGCACATCCGTCATCGCGTCCATGAGAATGGAAGTTTCCAGTTGCCCCCAATTCTCTGCTACTGCCGTATTTAAAATCTCATCATTTTTTAAGTGATCGCGTAGTGCAATCATCAAGGTGTATTTCAGATGAGAGTCCTTATCAGGAACTCCTTGAACAGCCTCAACCAAATTCGTGATTTGAGAAGCTTCGGGATGTCTAACTAAGACCTCGGCTGCGGCTCGTTGAACATGTGGATCCTCTGACTTCAAACCATTTTTCGCCAATTGCCTCTCCAGATCATTTATCTTCTCATATTCACTTAACACCCGAAATGCATGCACACTCAATTCCTGTTCATCGCTTGTTGCAGCATTTTCCAACTCTTCATAATCGAGTTGATTTAACCTTTTTAACACCCAAAGCACATGAACTTTTTGCTTTGTGGAGGCCGTTCGGTCAGATAGCAACTTTTTCAAAGCAGGAACTGATTCCTCCGCTTTATAATCCACTAATCGGTTTGAAGCCATGATACGTTGACTGATAACACTACTTCCTAAACCTTCCAATAATTGATCGAGGGTAGCTTTTGACCAATCCATCTTTTCATTGGTCCTTCCTCTATAGGTTATTCTCCAGATTCTTCCACTTTTTCTATCTCGTCCCGGGTGATCCAAAGGAACTTCATAGTGTCCAATGATTCTATTGTAAAAATCAGCGATATACAGCGCTCCATCTGGCCCAATTTTAATATCTACTGGCCGGAACCAAGGGTCTTCACTCACTAGGAAATCCTGCTGAGGGACTGCCTGAGGTGTAGATCCGTTATAAACAATGGTATTCCTACTCACTCTACAAGCCACTACATCCCCTGAATAAAAACTATTTCTATACTCTTCAGGAAAAGCCGAACCATTGTAATATTCCAATCCGGAAAGCGCTGTAGATCCAATCTGATAATCCATCATGGCGGGTCCAAAACCCAAGCCAGGAGCCTTCTTTCCAAAATGAGGATAATCCCCTTGGTTAATGAGTTGGTATATCGGCATGGAATGGCAATCGGCTGAATAGAGATTCCCTAAATCATCTAAAGCAAAACCAAAGGGGTTTACCCTTCCATAGGTGGTTTGTTCTACCTGGCTCCCATCAATTTTAAAACGGAAGGTGTTCCCAGAAGTCATACTGATAGAATCATGATCAGCCCCAGCCACTTTTGATTCATTTCTGAAGCCATGAGATGAATGAATCCACCCATCTAAGCCTCTCATAAAATTATTGATCATACCATGTGTATCCTCATGGCCAAAAGGTCCAACCAGCACCTTTTTTCATCGTATTGATCATCCCCATCTTTGTCTTCAAAAAATAGATATTCGGAATACTGTAGGCAATGGCCCCTCCTTTTACCGGCATAATGCCAATGGGAATATTCAAATCACTGGCAAAATCAGTAAACTTATCTGCTTTCCCATCTCCATCGGTATCTTCTAAAATCGTAATCTTATCCTGACCAGAACCTATCGAAGCTTCATAAGGATATTCTATAGAATGAGTTACCCAAAGCCTACCTTGATCATCAAACTCCATATTGATGGGTTTGGTAATGTCAGGTTCAGAAGCAAAAAGATTAATTTCAAATCCGGAGGTAGGTGGAAGCCTGCCATCTCTTCTTCTGGAGTTTGAAAGTCTGTTACTCGAATGTGATCTTTAAAAAGTTCAGGATCAATAAACGATTCAGGATCATATTCATTGGAAATTTGATTCGATTCACATGAAAATAGAATCAAAACCCCTAGGCAAAGAGGAAAGCCAACTCGCATATTCAAGAATAATTTTGGGTTTATTAAAATTCTTTCTTCAACATTGAATCCGTAAAAGAAAGCCATAGAAAGTATCCTATTTCGCTAAATATTCCAAATAGAATTACATCAATACCAAAATAGATTCATTGAAATTCTTCATTTGATTTAATTAATTGAAACCTTTGATGGAGAATCTCACTTATCTGTCGGACAATCCTGTTATTTTTCGATTATGAAAAAAGCATTAACGATATTATTTCTGCTCTTTAGTTTTCACCTAAGTGCACAAATCAATATTCGAGTTTTAGATGGAAACTCAAATTCACCTTTAGAAAATGTGAGGGTGAAAGCAGAAGGGCATCCCTTAACAAGTACAGATTCGGAAGGAGAAATTTCGATCCCAGAAACCAATACCATAGTCATATCATTTGCTTTAGAAGGATATGAAAAATTGGAAAAGGCATTTGGCCCAGGGAATCATGAATTAACTCTTCAACCTACTATCTACAATCTATCGGCTGTCACAGTTTCAGCTTTCGAATCAGAACGCCCTATTTTGGAGCAATCCGCTTCAATTTCGGTTGTCAATGAAAGAGACCTCAATCGCTTTAACGAAACTTCTATAGTCAATTCCTTTAACACGAAACCTGGGATCAGGATTGAAGAAAGAGCCCCCGCTTCCTATCGAGTGTCTATTCGTGGTAGTTCCTTACGGGCCCCTTTTGGAGTAAGAAATGTTAAAGTTTATTGGAATGAAGTTCCCTTTACTTCCCCCGATGGAACCACGGCTTTAAACCTCCTTGACTTGACAAATATCCGAACGGCTGAGGTGATCAAGGGGCCTTCTGGAAGTATTTATGGTGCTGGAAACGGTGGTGTAATCAATTTGGCCAGTAAAGCAGATCCCAATGGAGGAAGAGTCAGTACGGATTTTTCTGCCGGAAGCTTTGGGATGTCCCGGTATCGGATTGGTTTATCCCAGCAAGTAGGACAAGGGGCTTTGACGCCGCATTTGTCCAACAAAAATCAGATGGGTACCGGGAACAATCTGCTATGGATAGAAAAGTTTTTCAATTGGGAGGCTATTTCCCTGTTTCCAAAGAGCAGGAAATTAGAACTCAGCTCTTGATTTCGGACTTGAATTATCAAATTCCTGGGGGCCTTAATGCCGACCAAGTTGCAGAGGACCCAACCCAGGCAAGACCTGGATCAGTTGAACAAAATAGCTCGATTTTCCAGCAATCTGTTTTTGCTTCATTCGCTCATTTGTACAATTTTTCAGAAAAAATAAACAACAACACGGTAGTCTATATAAATACCAATGATTTTGAAAACCCATTCAATTTGGATTACAAGAAAGAATTGGGATTTGGTTTTGGAGGAAGGACCAAATTTACATTTGACACTGACCTTGGAGGAAAAGAGTTAAGAATCATTGCAGGTGGAGAATATCAAACCAGTTATACTGACGCACAAAACTTTGGTAACCGGGGTGGAGTTGCGGACACCATACGATTTGCAGATAAACTAACAGCAACTCAAGGATTCCTTTTCCAACAGGCTGAATGGCAGGGGACAGAAAAATTATTGATAACGCTTGGGCTAAGTGAGAATTTCTCAAGTTTTGAGATTGACCGATTGGTAGATGCTGCAGGAGGAGATTTAGGAGTACAGAAAAGAAGCTTTGATCCAATAGTCGTCCCAAGATTGGCATTTAACTACCTGCTTAATCCCTCCTCTTCCCTGTTCACTAGTATCAGCAGTGGTTTTTCCCCTCCTACCATCGACGAAGTAAGAACCAACGAGGGTAGTCTCAACTTGGACTTAGAGGCCGAAAAAGGACTGAATACAGAGATAGGATATAGAATGGGAAAAGACAGATTGAATATTGAAGCCACCGCGTTTTACTTTCAATTAAAACAAACCATTACAACTTACACCAACGAGCAGGGGGTGGTATTATTCAGAAATGCTGGAGCTACAGACCAAAAAGGGATTGAAGCTTCCATCGACTATGCCTTGATTCAAAACAACAATGCATTTCTAAGAGATTTGAAAATCGGCACCGCCTTTACTGGACATTATTTCAAATTCAAAGACTACCAGAAACGAGATAATGACTATTCAGGAAATGACCTTACCGGAGTTTCACCCAACACGGTAGTAAGTAGGTTAGATTTTCGAACTGCTCCAGGAATTTACCTTAATTTCACTCATCAGTTTACGGATGAAATCCCATTAAATGATGCGAATACCGTCTATCAGGATTCCTATAACTTGGTCAACCTAAGATTTGGTTGGTCCAAGTGGCTGGGCAAATCCTGGGAACTTGAAGCTTTTGGTGGGGTAGACAACTTACTGAATGAAAGTTATTCTTTGGGGAATGATTTGAATCCGTTTGGTGGAAGATATTATCAACCAGCCCCCACCAGAAATTGGTATGGGGGTATCAAAGTAGCATTCAATTATTAAAATAATCTTCAACGATTTAATATCAACATCAACCATGAAAACCAATCTTTCGATTTTAGTCTTTTTGCTTGGTATGATCTCCCAATCTTTTGCTCAAGAGGAGAAGGCTGAAAAAAATGAGGTGAACCGAGATCCAATTAAGTTTGAAAAGGCCATGTCAGGTACTTTTAATGGTCAAAAGGTAGACTATAAGGCAGTAGTAAGTGAGACCTTCCTTCGTAATTCAAAAGGAGAAGTTACAGCTGGCTTATGGAGTACTGCCTATATCAGAATGGGTGTGGACTCTTCTAAGCGTCCTGTCACCTTTATTTTTAATGGTGGACCAGGCTCAGCCTCATTCTGGCTACATATGGGCTTCTTTGGGCCTAAAGTAGTCAAGACTGACTCAGGAGCTACAATGGATGATGGGTCTGCTCCTTACACATTTGTGGACAATCCACAGGCGCTTTTGGACATCACCGATTTGGTTTTTATAGACCCGATAGGCACAGGTTATAGTCAAGTAGAAGGTGTTGGTGAAAACGAGGACTTTTGGGGATTGAATGAAGACGCGAGATCCATTGCCCAATTCATGAGAATTTGGGTTACCAAACATGGAAGATGGCAAGCACCCAAGTTTATCGCAGGAGAGAGCTTTGGGACCACAAGAGCAGCAAAAATTGCGGAAGTCCTGGAAGGAGGAGGACAAACCATGGCAGTCAATGGAATTATATTGATTTCACAAGCCTTGGATTACGCGGGTTCTTCCTCTTGGGAGGACAATATCACATCGTTCTTCACTTACCTACCATCAATGGCGGCCACTGCTTGGTACCATAATAAAGCAGGAGAAGGAAAAGAGTTGGAGGCCTTTGTTCAGGAAGCCAGAGAATTCGCTTATAATGATTATTTAACGGCCCTTTACAAAGGAGAAAAACAGACTGAAAGCGAAAAATCAGCCATTGCAGATAAACTGGTTTACTTTACCGGGCTAGATAAAGATTTCATCCTACGTTCCGATAATCAAATCTTAATGCATCGATTTAAGAAGGAACTACTAAGAGACCAAGGAAAAGCAATCGGAACTTTAGATGGTCGCTATTTAGCTACTGAAACAGACAAAGCTGCTGAGGGACCAGTGCTAGGAGATCCAAGTAGTTATATGACTGGTGCCGCTTATACAGCTACCTGGAATGATTACGTCACGAGAGAATTGGGAGTGGTCATGGATAGACCATATTATTCCTCTGCGGTAGGAATGGGGGGAAACTGGAATTGGAAACCGGTACCAGATGGGGCATATTGGGAGCCTACCTACGTGAGTACAGCCAGATCTTTAAGTGAAGCCATGCACAGAAATACGGCTATGAAAGTGATGGTGGCCAACGGATATTATGATTTGATTACTCCCTTCTTTGATGCAGAATACACCTTTGCAAGGCATAATTTCCCCCAGGAGAGAATAGAAATGAAGTATTATGAAGCAGGACATATGATGTATAACCATCAAGAAGACTTCGATGCATTATCCCAGGACATTCGTGAATTTTTGACCAAATTGATCCAATAAAAAACAAATCATTGAACTTTAATTGTTCAAAATCCGATTTGAATTAAAGTAAAAATTAAATCACCATGCAAAGACCTGATTTCAATATAGAAGAAGTCAATAAAATCATTCGTGGACGAAGATCCATGTTTGTCGCTCAGTTTAAAGAAAATGATCCGATTGAGGACAGCATCATTGAAGAGATGTTGGAAAATGCCAGCTGGGCTCCTACCCATAAACTTACTCAGCCTTGGAGATTTATCGTCTATAAAGGAGAAGGATTAAAGACTTTTGGGAAATATCAAGCTGAACTTTATAAAAAAGAGCAGAAAAAATGGAACTCCATTTATAGAGGCCACCTATGAAAAATTTCTGAATAACCCCCAAAAAGCTTCTCATGTCATTGCAATTCTATTGAATCGATCTGAGGGAATTCCATTGATGGAAGAGATCTCTGCAGTAGCGATGGCTGTTCAAAACATGTATTTGACTGCTTCAGCTTATGGATTAGCAGGATATTGGGGCACGGGAGGCCCTACCTTTTGGCCAGAAGCTAGAGAGGATTTTGGATTGGAAGGAGAAGATATGCTGATGGGTTTCTTCTATGTAGCTAAACCAGCCACCGACCAATGGCCTGCTGGCAAAAGGGATACAATGGAAGATAAAGTTGCCTGGATTACAGAATAAAAAAGTAAAGGCAGATCCTCCGATCTGCCTTTACTTTTTTAAATGATCATAAATTTAGAACCCTACATAAGCAGGCGGTTCAGCACCTTGAACTCTAATATAAGCTACTGCTGATCCATTATGGTGTGAAGTATGATCCATCAATAATGCTGCAACTTGCCTTCTAGATACAGTATTACCAAAAACCTCTATTTTTTCACCAAGATCATCCGCAGATAATGCTGCTAAGGTTTTCTTCCCATAATCAAAGCATTTGCTTACATATTCAGCTAATTCTGCTCTACTTGCGGTTTCCAAATTGATTTCAAATCCCGGATCTGAACCTTTGAGAAACCCCTGAGAAATCCCAACAATTGCATTTCCAACGTGATGGATTTGCCCTTTGAAAGACATAGCCTTTGGGTCGGTTTTGTAATCCATCCCAGAATCAGGCATTTTATCTAAAATGGCAAGGGTATAATTCTTGGTGTTTTCCCATTTTACCATATACTCATCCATCGTAGTCTGTGCATTGACAACTACTGCTGTCAGCATCAAAAATGAAGCGAAAACCGCTCCTGCAAATAATCGTATTACTTTGTTCATGGAATAAAGAGTTTGTTTCTACTTTAAATTTCATCTATTCTCCCATCATTTCAAACCTATTGGCTAATTTTAAGCTATGCGAAAAATTCTTTTGTATATACCTATTTTGTTAGGACTTACGGCTTGTGAGGAATCCTACCTTCCAAAACCTCCAGGATATAACCGAATAGACTTACCTGCCCATAGTTTTCAAACTTTATCAAGTGGATATCCATATCAGTTGGAATTTTCGAAATACAGTCAGGTAGAAGCAGATTCCTTTAATATAGAGGAAGAAGAGTGGATCAACTTACACTATGCGGATTTTGGAGCAAAAGTCCATTTAACCTATAAGAAAATCGGAGATGGGGTGAGTTTCGAAAAGTTATCCAATGATGCGTTCAAATTAACTGCAAAGCATCAAGTGAAAGCCTATGGGATTCAGGAATCTGTCGCTCTTACGCCTGAAGGATATACTGGAGTCATCGCAGAGTTAACAGGAGAAGTTCCTACTCAATTTCAGTTTTTTGTGACCGACTCGACAAAAAACTTCTTAAGAGGCGCGCTGTATTTCAATACTGCGACAAAAAATGATTCACTCGCTCCTGTGATAGAATACATCAAGGTGGACATGGCCCACCTGATGAATTCCGTACAATTTCAAAATTGATTAATGGATACTTTTCCAGGATTTAATCAAAATAAATCCTCCTGCCACGGCAATTACCCCGGCAATAATTCCGCCCATTAGATTCCCATAGATAAAGAATCCGGTAGAGAATAATGCTGAATAAATCATGATCGTTCCGATCACCATCAAGCCAATTTCTTTTGGCAATTGGCCGATTACTTGCTTTTCAGCCGGATATCTATCTAATACTTTTTTCCAACCGAAAGCCGCTGGGGTAACCTTTCTATAGAAAGAAAGCAATACTTCGTCTTTCTCTGGCTGGGTAATGAAGGTTACGATCAACCAACCTACGGTCGTAATACTTACACTATAAATCAATTTGAGGTAAGCCTGATTTTCAGGAATCAAAATCCAGTTAACTTTTGGATTGATGACTTCAAAGAAGATCGCTACTACAAATGAAATCGCCATGGCGGATATTTCAGTGTACGCATTAATTCTCCACCAGAACCATCTTAGAATAAAGATCAAACCTGTTCCAGCACCAATCTGTAATAGTATATTGAATGCGTCTAATGCTGAGGATAATGCCAACGCTAAAATCGCTGAGAAGGTCATTAACAATACTGTAGAGATTCTTCCTACAGCTACTAGTTGCTTATCTGAAGCATCAGGCTTGACGAATCTTAAATAAAAATCATTTACCACATAGGATGATCCCCAATTCAAGTGAGTAGACAAGGTGGACATCACCGCTGCGATCAAAGAAGCCAGAACGATACCGATCAACCCGGTAGGTAGATAGGTCAACATTGCAGAATATGCTAAGTCATCTCCTAATTTATCAACTGGTATTTCTGGAAAGGCAGCCTGCAAATCCGAAATGTTTGGGAAGATTACCAAAGAAGATAAAGCAATTAAAATCCAAGGCCATGGTCTCATGGCATAATGGGCAATATTAAAGAACAAGGTAGCCCCAATCGCATTTTTCTCATCCTTGGCAGATAGCATACGCTGAGCGATGTACCCTCCTCCTCCAGGCTCAGCACCTGGATACCAAGTAGCCCACCATTGAATGGCAATTGGCATGATAAACAATGGTATATAGACATTAGGATCTGAAAACTCAGGAAGGAAATTTAATTTATCAGCAACATTTTCATGGGCTAACAAATTATTTAAGGACCCGATTTCAGGGAGATCCAAAATAAAATATGCCGCTCCAAAGGAACCGATCATCGCGATAAAGAACTGGAAAAAATCGGTAAGTAATACTCCTTTAAGTCCGCCTAAGGAACTGTAAATCACCGTCACAATGGATGCAATTAATAAGGTCTGAATTGGACTTAACCCAAGCATAACCCCACCAATTTTAATAGCTGCAAGAGAAACTGTTGCCATGATCACTACATTGAAAAACACCCCGAGGTAAATGGCACGGAATGCTCTCAAAAATGCAGCGCCTTTACCGGCGTATCTTAATTCATAAAACTCCAAGTCTGTAGTAACCTCTGATCTTCTCCACAACTTGGCATACACAAAAACAGTAAGCATCCCAGTCAAAAGGAAAGCCCACCATGCCCAGTTACCTGCGACTCCATTCTTTCTGACAATATCAGTTACCAAATTTGGAGTATCTGCAGAAAAGGTAGTGGCAACCATAGAAACACCTAATAGCCACCAAGGCATGTTTCTACCTGAAAGGAAGAATTCTTTTGCAGAGCTTCCCGCTTTTTTGGCAGTGAAAAGACCAATTAACAGTGAGATCACAAAGAAGGCGGCTATAATGCCCCAATCAATGGCGGTTACATTCATAATGATGGGTTTTGAAACTCAATTTCTCTCATTTTTTTCATAAATGAGAAAGACTTTATTAATATTTTTTACTAATGTATTTATTTTTTTTAATCTGATAATAATATTCGCATGATTTAGCGGTAAAAATGAAAATCAAAGCCAAATCCGAAGGTAAAGAATTGGATTGGCAGAAGGATCTATGCTCTTTCCATGATTCCAATTTATTAACCATAAGCTAAGTCCATATTATGGAATCCTAAATTTTTTGAAGATTTTTTAAAGTAATCATAATCAACAAGTAAGTGCAATCCCCTCACAAGTAAGTAATTTAATTCTCTAAAGTTTTAAATAACATTTATAAAAAATGAGAAAGTTTTACTTAGTATTTTTAATTGGAGTATTAGCCTCCAGTTGTAGAGAGAGGATTTCTTCTCCAGGTCCAGTTAGCCTCACTTTTGATGAAATCAGTAGCTTAAAAGTTGGAGGAGAAGCAGCGGCTGAAATCACTACTTATGATCCCATTACCCAAAAACTATTCGTAGTAAACAATAGTGATGGCCTTTCGCAAGTGGATGTAATTGATTTTTCAGATCCGGTAAACCCAACTTTACTAAGTCCAATTGACATCACTCCTTTTGGAGGTGGTCTTAATTCGGTCGCAGTAAAAAATGGAATGCTTGCCATTGCGATTGAAGCCAAAACCAAAACGGATCCAGGCACCATCGTGGTATTCGAAACTTCTAATTTATTGGCCCCAGTTGCTAATTTGACGGTTGGCGCACTTCCAGACATGGTTGCGTTTAGTCCTGATGGCCGCTACATAGTATCCGCCAATGAAGGGGAGCCAAATGATGATTATGATATTGACCCAGAAGGTTCCATCTCAATTATCGATACTCAAAAAGGATTTGAAGTGATTACACTCGGCTTTGAATCTTTCGAAAATCAACGTGCTGAGTTAGAGGCTAAGGGTTTTAGGATTTTTGGACCCAATGCTACATTTGCTCAAGATATAGAGCCAGAATATGTGACAATCGACCCCTCTTCTGATTTTGCCTGGGTAACCTTACAGGAAAATAATGGAATCGCAAAAGTGGACCTGAATAATAAAATGATTACTGATATTTTTCCTATGGGATTGAAAGACCATATGCTTTCAGGAAATGAAATTGATGTGAGTGATCGAGATGGAATCTCAGGAAATTTCCAAAATTGGCCTTTGTTATCATTTTACATGCCTGATGCCATTGAAACTTTCCAAGTCGGAAATAACAATTTCTTAATCACGGCGAATGAAGGCGACACTAGAGATTATGACGGATTCAGTGAAGAAGAAAGGATTAAAGACTTAGACTTGGACCCTGTCGCTTTTCCAAATGCTGAATGGCTTCAGGAAGACGAAAATATGGGTAGGCTAACCATTACAACGAGTCAAGGTGATATAGACCAAGATGGAGATTATGATGTCCTTTTTGGGATCGGAGGAAGGTCTTTTTCCATTTGGAATGGAAGTACTGGAGAATTGGTAAGAGATTATAATAGGCTGGAAAAAGATTTAATCTCCGCCCAACCTAATCTTTATGATGATGGAAGAAGTGATAACAAAGGGGTAGAGGCAGAAGGAATCGAAATCGGTGAAATAAGAGGAAAAACCATCGTCTTTGTAGGTCTGGAAAGATCAGATGCAATAATGGTCTATCAAATAAATGGTGCTGCAGGTTTACAACTTCTTCAGGTTTTGGATGGAATTACTAGACCTGGAGACACAGGACATGATGCTCCGGAAGGATTGCTGTTTATTCCAGCTGAAGAAAGTCCAAATGGAAGGCCACTATTTATTGTGAGTTCTGAAGATGATGGAAAAATTACTGTCTATCAGAATTAATTTTATAATTAAATTGAAGAAAAGCCGACCGAATGGTCGGCTTTTCTAATTCTCATCTTTTTAATTTTTGAAGAAGGGCTAGCTTTGCAAAATGAATAATGAGCAAATCGCAGCTATCTTAAATCAATACGATTTCTTAAAAGGAACAGCGTTCTCTTTCAAAACTTTTGGTTCAGGACTCATTCATGGAACCTTTTTGGTTCAAACTCCGGAGTCAAAGTTCATTTTACAAGAATTCAACAATTCTGTTTTTGGTACCCTGAACGTATTGCCCACAACCATTGGATTTTAGGCGAACAAGGAAACGTAAATGAACTGCCTTTTGCCTTACCTTTACCTCGTTTGAACGAATCTAGAGATTCACTCACCAAGTTTGAAAACAAGCTGTTTAGACTATTTGATTTTGTCAATGGAGAAACACTACAAGAGATTCAAAAGTCTGAACAGGCCTATTTAGCAGCTAAAGCCTATGGTGTTTTTGCCAGTTGGGCTAAAGATATTGATGCCCATCAAATGCAAGAGTCTATTCCTAGATTCCATCAGTTGGATTGGAGATTCGAGAATTTGGAAAAAGCAGCCAAAGAAGCGAATATCTTATCGCCTGAGGAACAAGAAGTACTCAATTTCTATTTATTACAAAAGCCCCTGGTTGAAAAGTATCTGGAATTCCAAGCTTCCTGTCCACTTAGAATTACACATAATGACACTAAAATCAACAACCTTATTTTTTCAGAAGATTTAGAATCCATTGCCGCAGTTATTGATTTGGATACCTTGATGGGAGGATTACTGCTATATGATTTTGGAGACTTGGTAAGAACAGTCGCTTGCTCAGAAGTCGAAACCAGCCAAAACTGGGATCAATTGAGCCTTCGACCTGCCATTTTTGAAGAGTTATTAAAAGGCTATTGGGAAGGGATTTCAGAGATAGCATCCAAAGAAGAAGCAAAATCACTATTAATTGCAGGAGAGGTTATGACCTGCATCATGGGATTGCGGTTTTTGACGGACCACTTACAAGGAAATGTATATTATAAAGTTCAATACCCAGAGCAAAACTTTCATAGAGCAAAAAACCAGATGATCTACCTTAAAAGTCAGCAAGATCATGCTGAAGAGATCAAATCTTTATGGAATAAAATTACTGGCCTAAAAAATTGATCTGGACATTTCCTGTCATTTCAGTTGGCAATTGAATAGTCTACGATTAATTTGCCAGCTTCCTAACCATCCAAAAACTTGCCTGGTATTTTTGACACAAAAATAGAATTCCTAAAAGGAGTAGGTCCTCAACGTGCCGCTCTCCTAAATAAGGAATTGGCGATTTTCACTTATGGAGAACTGATTCAACATTACCCATTCAGGTATGAGGATAGAACCCGATTTTTAAAATAAGAGAACTCAACCCAGACGTAGAAAATGTCCAAGTGATCGCCAAAATCAAGAAGATCGAACTGATCGGCATGGGGAATAAACGGAGGTTGGTCGCCCAGGTATTTGATGAAACTGGCGAAATGGAAATGACCTGGTTTAAAGGAATCCAATGGGTTCAGAAAAAACTTCCTGCCGGGGCAGTGTATGTATTCTTTGGAAAACCAGCACGATTTGGGAGTAAATGGAGTATTGCACATCCTGAAATGGAACCTCTTAGCTCAGCCAATGAGCAGCGAAATAATTTCCAACCTGTCTATTCTACTACCGAAAAACTACGAGCCCGATTTTTAGATTCGAAAGGCATATCCAAAATCATGGAATCACTCGTACAGGCCTGTCTGCCTCATATCCATGAAACCATGCCAGCTAAACTCCTCCAGCAATACCAGTTGATTGATAAAAAAGAAGCTATTCGACAAATTCACTTTCCTACCCAACCTGAATTACTTCATCGGGCGAGGAAAAGGCTGAAGTTTGAAGAATTCTTTTTCCTTCAACTACGATTGTTATTGATGAAGGTCACCAGAACAGAAAAGTTTAAAGGACAATCATTAGGCAATACTGAGTTACTGACTGAATTTTATAAAAAACACATCCCCTTTGAGCTCACCAATGCTCAAAAGCGGGTAATTCGAGAATCATTTACCGATATGAAATCAGGCACTCAAATGAATCGATTAATTCAAGGGGATGTAGGCAGTGGAAAAACCATGGTGGCATTTATCTGCATGCTCATAGCAATTGGTTCGGGTGCTCAGGCATGTTTGATGGCTCCCACGGAAATCCTTGCCAACCAACATTATGAAGGCTTGAAGGAGTTTGCGGATATGATGGATTTGGAGATTGAAATCCTAACAGGATCAGTCAAGAAATCCAAGCGTAAAATCATCCATGAAAAGCTACTTTCTGGGGAATTGAAGATCCTTATAGGAACACATGCGCTACTAGAAGATATAGTGCAATTCCAAAACCTAGGTCTGGCAATCGTAGACGAGCAGCATCGATTCGGCGTGGCGCAACGTGCCAAATTGTGGGCTAAAAACAGAGAGTATATACCTCATGTATTGGTCATGACTGCAACTCCAATTCCTAGGACCCTGGCCATGACTTTATATGGTGATTTAGATGTGTCAGTCATCGATGAACTACCTGCCGGAAGGAAACCTATCCAAACAGTCCATCGCTATGATAAGGACCGATTGAAAGTCTTTGGGTTTATCAATGAGGAGATTAAAAAAGGGAGACAGGTTTATATAGTTTACCCACTAATCGAAGAATCTGAGAGCCTCAATCTTAAAAACTTAATGGATGGCTACGAAAGTATTGCAAGGGCATTTCCCCAATACCCATTGAGTATCGTCCATGGTAGCATGAAATCCGAGGACAAGGATTATGAAATGCAGCGTTTTGTTAAGGGGGAAACAAAAATCATGGTTGCTACCACGGTCATAGAAGTTGGGGTGAACGTTCCCAATGCCTCAGTAATGATCATTGAGAATGCGGAGCGGTTTGGACTGTCCCAGCTTCACCAATTGAGAGGAAGAGTAGGAAGGGGTGCAGAACAGAGCTATTGCATCTTGATGAGTAAATATGAGCTTTCCAAAGAAGGCAGAATCCGCTTAGAGACCATGGTAAGAACCAATGACGGATTTGAAATCGCAGACGTAGATTTAAAATTACGAGGACCGGGAGATTTGATGGGCACACAACAAAGTGGAATTACCGACCTTCTGATTGCTGACCTTAGTAAGGATGCTCCAATATTAACTTTAGCTAGAGAGGCCGCACAACAATTATTAGCAGAAGATCCTCATTTGAACTCAACTGAAAATGCTCCGGTCCTACGACAGGTAAAACAACAAAAAAGACCGCAGTAAACTGGAGTCGGATATCTTGATTATTTTTCTTGGAAAACAGACTACCGATTCTTCTAAAGATCTGCTTTTCCTTTTCCCAAAAAAAATTAAACTGACCAAATAGAAACCCATATACCAATAGGAAAATCTGATATAGAGGCAAAACCAACAATAAGTAAAGTAGGGTATTGACAAAGCCACCTTTTTCTACCCCAAAAAAATCAAGAATAGGATCTTTGATGAAAAGTATGGTAAATCCAGTGCAGGCAAATACTACCAAAACCAGGACGACTTGAAAAACCGAATCCAACTTCCATTTTGTTTGAAGTCTTTGAAGAAATCCTGGACGGCTTTTTGGTTTTGGCATACCCAAAAGTAATAAGAATCATTCTAAAGAAAATAACCGGCACAAGGCCGGTTATCGAATTACCAGGAAAATAATCCTGTATTTAGTTTTTGTAATGCCTCGTTTTTGAATTTTGCATCAATCAATAAAGATACATTGTGTCTACTTCCTCCATAAGATACCATTCTCACTGGGATATCTTCCAAGGCATCCATCACAGATTTGATCACTCCCTTGGTCTCGGAAATCTCATTACCAACAATACATACAATTGCTTGATTTCTATCTACTTCCACAGATCCCAAGGCTTCTAATTCAGCTGTAATTTGCCCCAAATGACTTAAATCATCAATGGTAACCGAAACAGCCACCTCTGAAGTAGTAATCATGTCGATTGGGGTTTTGTATTTCTCAAAAATTTCAAATATTCTTCTCAAAAAACCATAAGCCAATAACATTCGACTGGATTTGATTTTTACCGCTGTAATCCCATCCTTCGCTGCGATTGCTTTAACTCCAATAGCATCTACTTCTGCTTTGATCAATGTACCATGGGCTTGAGGCTGCATGGTATTGAGTAATTTCACAGGTACATTATAAAGTTGAGCAGGCCAGATGGAGGCAGGGTGAAGTATTTTGGCTCCGAAATAAGCCAACTCTGCTGCTTCATCAAATGAAAGCTCCGCAATTGGACGAGTCTGGTCCACAATTCTTGGATCATTATTGTGCATCCCATCGATATCTGTCCAAATCTCACATGCTGAAGCCTGAATTGCCGCAGCGATCAAAGATGCAGTATAGTCACTCCCTCCACGCTTCAGGTTATCAACCTCATTTCTGTGATTCTTACAGATATACCCTTGCGTCACTAAAAGCTTTGTATCCCCAAACTCAGCTAAAATTGCTTTTAGCTTTTCTGAAATCTTTCCGAGTTCAGGCTCCGAATTTTCATCAATGCTCATAAAATCGAGCGCCGGAAGAAATACCGCAGGTATCTCCAATTCTTCCAAAAGAGTATAAAACAACTTAGTAGAAAGCAGTTCTCCTTGAGCCAAGATATCTCTATTTATCGCTTCATTAAATGAAATTTTCAATAGAATATTCAAAAACTCAAAATGCTCCTTGATAATCCCCTCTGCTTTTGTTCGAGCTGAATCAGACTGAAGCAACTCCTTGTAGAACACTAAGTAATGGGCATGAAGGGAATCTATTCTCTCCTTGGCCAAAGCTTTATCGGCATCTGCTAATGCTTCTCCAATCCCCACCAAGGCATTGGTGGTTCCGGAAAGTGCAGAAAGAACTACGATGGTGGGCTCATCACCAGAGGTAACCAGGTCTTTCACCTGATGCATTCGCTCGGGTCGACCTACTGAGGTCCCACCGAATTTCATGATTTTCATGTGTTTTAATAGATTTTAATGGTCAAATGAAATCTCACATTATTACTATTCGATTCAGTCAGGAAGACTTAAATCATGCTCGATTTCATCAAGGGTAAATTGTATAGGTTTGAAAGCGTAATTTAAAATCCGAGCATTTTTACAGCAGTAATCGCTGCCTCATCTCCTTTGTTGCCATGTTTTCCCCCTGCACGATCCAAAGCCTGTTGCTGTGTATTAGGAGTCAATACACCAAAAATCACAGGTTTATTATACTTCAGACTGACATTGGTGATTCCATGTGCTACTGCATCACAAATAAAATCGAAGTGTTTGGTCTCACCTTGGATCACACAACCCAAGCATATTACCGCATCAATACTTTCTTCTTGCGCCAACCATTGAGCTGCTAAAGAGAGTTCAAATGAACCGGGAACGTTCTTACGGATAATGTTTTCTTTTTTTGCACCATTATCTAATAAGGTTTGTAATGCACCAATGTAAAGTGCCTCCGTAACTTCCTCATTCCATTCGGAAACAATAATGCCAAATGTTTTTGTACTGATATCGGTGATATTCTTTGAAGAATGGTCGCTTAGGCTTTTTAAAGAAGTTGCCATATGTTAATTTTTAAATTTTTAAACAAAAAAAGAGTAAGACTTTTGGTCTTACTCTTCTCTATTATGCTTTTTAAAGCAGCATTATTGAGCAGCAAGACCCTCTAATCGTGCCTTGTGTTTTCGTGCTGCAGAAAATTCGTATGATTCAAAATACTTTTCTTCAATCTCTCCATATGCATCAATTGCATTTTGGATTTGACCCGCCTCTTCATAAGCGATTGCCAACTTCATCAAATACTTAGGAGTGAAGAATTTGTTAGGCTCATAAGATGCCGCTTTTTCAAAGAAAGAAATTGCTTGCTCATTATTTCCAAGTTCCAAATGGGCATCACCCAAAAGCGAATAGGCTTGTCCTTGCATCAAATAGTCATCTGCTGAGAACTGCTCCAATTCTGTGATTGCTTCCTGAAACTTTCTTTCTGAAAGGTAAATGGAACCAATGTAGAAATGTGCAAGATTCGCTGCGTCAGTTCTTGGATATTCTTCTACGATAGACAAGAAGCCGGAATTAATTCCATCGCCATTTAAAGCAAAATCCACAGAATCTTGCTCAAAATAATAAACTGCTTGGAACATTTCTGCCTGAGCAGCCTTGTTTTGGTTTTGGGTATTGAATTGGAAAAACAGAATTCCACCAATCAAAATAATCGCTGCGGCTAGTACGCCTCCCAATACTTTACTGTTTTTCTTTAAAAAAGCTTCGCCTTGACCAAGTCTTTCTGCCAGTTCTTCTGGATTCTCCAAAATATCTGACTGATGGTGAGGTTGTGCTTTATTAGATTGTTTCGTTGCCATGATACTCAAATTTCGACCGCAAATATACGCTTTTTATGAATTACACAAAGTCAAATAAAAAAGCCACGAAGCATTTGTAACTTCATGGCTTTCTGAACAATGCTTTTTTCTATTTATTCCATCACAAATGGATAGTCTTCCTGAACATAAACGTCCTTGAAAGCATCCATTCCGTCAGGCCAAGGGGACTCTTCAGCGAATTTCACTGCATCCGTTACTTTTTTCTTTACTTTATCAACTATTTCAGAAATTTCTTCTTCGGTCAAAATTTTATTTTCCTTGATAGTAGATAAAACTTGTTCGATAGGATCACGCTTCTTGTATTCCTCCACCTCTTCTTTGGTTCTGTATTTCTGAGGATCAGACATAGAGTGACCTTTATAACGATAGGTTCTCATTTCTAACAAAGTCGGTCCATCCCCTCTTCTTGCTCTTTCTGCAGCTTCCGCAACCGCCTCATGAACCGCCTCTACATTCATTCCGTCTACTGCAAAGGATGGCATGTCATAAGATTCTCCCAAAGTAGATAAATCATCCACATTAGAAGATCTCTTAACAGCAGTCCCCATGGCATACCCGTTATTTTCAATTACAAAAATAACTGGGGTCTTATACAACATCGCCAAGTTTAAGGCCTCGTGGAAGGCTCCTTGACGTACTGCACCATCTCCCATATAGGTAATGCAAAGGTTTTTGGTACCATTATATTTTTCAGCGAAGCCAATCCCTAGTCCCATAGGAACTTGCGCACCTACGATACCATGACCTCCCATGAAATTTCTTTCCTTATCAAAAATGTGCATGGATCCACCTTTACCCTTGGTAGTACCTGTTGCTTTTCCAAAAGTTCTGCCATCACCGCACCTGGGTCTGTACCCAAACCTAGTGGATGCGCATGACAACGGTAAGCAGTGATCCACTTATCGTCTTTCGTCAAGGCTGTGATTGCACCGGAAGCACAAGCCTCCTGCCCAATATATAAATGACAGAATCCTCTAATTTTTTGCTGACCGTAAAGTTGTCCTGCTTTTTCTTCGAACCTCCTCATTAAGAGCATGCTCTCATACCAATAAGCGTAGGTTTCTTTCGAATATTTTACTTTAGACTTAGTCGCTGCAGTTTTCTTTGCCATATCGTAATGATCAAAATATGCTATTTTAGGCCTCAAATATAATCATCCCGACCTAAAAATCAGGCTGCCGCCAAAATAATTCATCAAACTCATGTACCTCAAGTCGCTGGAGCTATTACAATTCAAAAATCATGAGAAGACCAAATTGGAGTTTTCACCACAGATAAATTGTATCGTAGGATTGAATGGAAGTGGTAAAACCAACATTCTTGATGGAATTCATTACCTCTCCCTTACCAAAAGTGCGGTTCAATCAAGCGATAGCCTCAACGTTCAGCATGAAAAAGATTTTTTTGCGATTAAAGGGAATTTCGAACTTTCCCAAAAACCTTTGGAAGTTCGCTGTACGGTAGAATTAGGAAAAAAGAAACTCATCTATCAAAATGGAAAAGCCTTGGATAAAACCTCTGAACATGTAGGTTTGATTCCTCTCGTCTTGATCGCACCAGACGATACGGATTTAATTAAAGGAGGAAGCGAGGGGCGAAGGAAATTTTTTGATGGATTGTTATCTCAACTTGACCGAAGTTACTTAGATCAGTTGATTCGATATCACCATTTCTTAAAACAGCGGAATGCTTTGTTGAAAAAATTCGCAGAAACAGGAAGAAGGGATTTCACGCTATTGGAAGGCTATGACACAGAATTAATTGAGCTCAGTATCATCTTATCCAAAAGGAGAAATGAGCTATTAGATGAAGTAGCTCCTTTGCTACAAAGTCACTATGCAGATATCTCCCAAGGACAAGAACTGGTCAGCATAGAGTATGACACCCAAGCCATACAAACAGATTTCGAAGCCTATTTCAAAAGTCAAAGGAAGAAAGACCTCGTTACCAAAAACTCCAATGCGGGAATTCATAAAGATGATTTCAAATTCCAAATTGGGGAACACCCAATCCGTAAAATTGGAAGCCAGGGTCAGCAAAAATCCTTTATCATATCCTTAAAGCTCGCCCAATTCAAAATTTTCGAAAAAGCGAAAGGCGAAAAGCCCATCCTTTTATTAGATGATATTTTTGATAAGCTGGATGATTTAAGAATTGCCAAAATGATGGAATTGATTTCGCATCACACATTTGGACAAATATTCTTGACAGATGCAAGACCAGAGAGGTCCAAAAATATCTTAAGTGAGCTAGATTCCGAGGTGTTTTATTTCTCCTTAAAAGCAGGAAAAATAGAAGCATAAAAAAAGAGGCCGAAGCCTCTTTCAATTATTTCCACAAGTTTGCTGGATACGCACCTTCTGCATGAAGCTTCTTCAATGCTTCAATAACGACAGGCCGATCATCCGTGTAGGTTACTCCAAACCAAACTTTTCCTCCTTTTAAAATTTCGAAAGCAGACTTACCGGATTGAATCAAGTTATTTGCTACCGTAGGAATATAAAATTCAGATTTCAAATTATCGAGGTTAGCCGGAAGGAACTCATTCCACATTTCTTCAATATCTTGGAATACCTCCTGATGGAAGCCCCAAAAATTCATACTCACAGGTGTATCTTCTGCAATTTCCAACACTTCATTTTCTCCTCTACTCACAATCTTTTCCCCTTCTCGAGCGATGGAAGTTCTCTCTACCATCCCAATCAACTGCCCTTTTTCATTGGTATCACATACTCCACGACTCACGGTACCATTCTCAGAAAGTACATTTTGAATGGCATAACCCACCATTGCATTCAAATCAGGTTTCACCTCAGTGGACAAAAATTTCCCAACCTCCACAAAGGCCTCTCGACCATAAAAATCATCCGCATTAATCACCGCAAAAGGCTCTTTGATGGCGTCTTTTGCACATAAAACTGCGTGGGCTGTTCCAAATGGTTTTTTTCTCCCTTCTTGTTTCAATTCAACAGGCACAAAGCTATCCAAAGTTTGAACCACAAAATCCAGTTCAATTTTACCTGCCATTTTTGGAACAAACATTTCTTTTGCCTCCTCCAAAATCTCATCCCTTACGATAAATACCACTTTACCAAATCCTGCCTGAATGGCATCGTAAATAGAATATTCTAAAATAGTTTCACCATTAGGCCCAAATCCATCGATTTGCTTATTCCCACCATAACGGCTCCCCATACCGGCAGCTAATACTAAAAGTGTTGGTTTCTGATTCATAGTTTCTCGTTAATAAGGCAGCAAAATTAAATTTTTATTGTTTGGACACAAACTTTATAAATCTACCTTTTCCATTCTTCTGGGTATATTAGAAACCATGCTGCATAGCAAATCATAGAAACAAACCCCTTTTAGGGTATTATGAAAACCCCTACTTTATTTTTTTGTGCTTTTTATCAGAGGAGAGGTTATTTTTTTAACCAGCATTTGAAATTGATTTAATTTTTCTATTACCTTCATGCCAAAATTTCAATAAACCACCAAACCCATTGTGAAATATGAAAAAAATAGAGGCGATTATTCGAACATCTCGATTTGATCAGATTCATTCATGCGTTGCTGCATTGGGAGTTAAGTTCCTCACCTTTTATGAGGTAAAAGGGATGGGCTTAGAACATGCCCGTCAACAAACCTACCGTGGGGTAGCTTATGAACCTGCTTATATCCCGAGAACAAAGCTTGAAATCGTAACAGTCGAAGAACTGGTCGAGCCAGTCATCAATTGCATCCTTTCCGAAGGAAAAACCGGAGAAATCGGTGATGGAAAAATCTTTGTCTATGATGTTTTGGAGGCCTATAGAATCAGAAACACAGACAAAGGAGAGCAAGCCCTATAATTTTCAATTTCACTAAAGACTTATCAAACCTATGCAAGAATTATTTACCGTCAATAACCTATGGATGATGGTAGCCACTACGATGGTTTTCATCATGCACTTGGGATTTGCCAGTTTGGAAGCTGGATTGACCCGTGCAAAAAACACTGTAAACATTCTTTTTAAAAACACCATTATCCCTGCTATTGGGCTTTTAACTTACGCTTTTGTAGGGTTTAACCTCATGTATCCAGGAGCTGATTTTGCAGGATCTTTCTTTGGATTTGCGGGATTTGGATTACCTCTACCTGAAGGCTGGGATTCCAGCAATTACAATGAAGGATATACTTTCTTCACCGATTTTATCTTCCAGGCAATGTTTGCTGCCACAGCGGCCACCATAGTTTCTGGAGCTGTAGCTGAGCGCGTGAAATTGGGTCCTTTTATCTTTTTCTCTATCCTTTATGTGGCGATTTGCTACCCAATCGTAGGGATGTGGAAATGGGGAGGTGGATTCTTAGACGCACTAGACACTTCATTTTATGACTTTGCAGGGTCAACTATTGTTCACTCCGTAGGAGGATGGGGAGCTTTGGTAGGAGCTTATTTATTAGGCCCAAGAATTGGGAAATACACAGAAAGAGGGATGACTGCAATTCCAGGACATAACATCCCAATGGCTACAGCAGGAGTCTTTTTATTGTGGTTTGGATGGTTTGGATTCAACGGTGGGTCTGTATTAAGTGCTGATCCAGGTTTGGTTTCAAAGGTATTTGTGACCACCTGTATTGCAGCTTCAGCCGGAGCATTTGGGGCACTTATTGTATCCTATTTGAAATTTAAGTCCTATGATATTACCATGGTACTAAATGGTATCCTTGCTGGATTAGTAGGAATCACTGCTGGTGCAGACCAAATGGGAGTAGGAGAATCTGCTATTATTGGATTTATAGGAGGAGGATTGATTGTCTTTGCAGTGGTCTTCTTTGACAAAGTCAAAATAGACGATCCAGTAGGAGCAATCTCGGTTCACTTAGTTGGTGGAATCTGGGGAACTTTAGCTGTTGGAATCTTCGGAGATTTAGCAGGAATGGGACAATTCATTTCTCAGCTGATTGGAGTTGCTTCAGTAGGTGTGTTCTGTGTATTGTTTAGCTGGATTATATTCTTCACTTTGAAGAAAACGATTGGAATCCGAGTAGATGAAAAAGAAGAAACTGAAGGTTTGGATATCAATGAGCATTCCATGAGTGCTTATCCTGACTTTAACATAAAAGATTAAAAATAATAACTACCACCAACCAAGAAAAAGCCCCGAACCTTCATTGGAACGGGGCTTTTGCAATTCTTAAATGGGTTGAAAGTATCGATTCAGGGTATTTTGATGAATTTTACCGAACATCTCGTAACACCAGTCTTTAAATTCTTCTATTTCTGATGGTAAAATAAGCTTAAGGCCTTTCTTCAGTTCTCGTTCAAATAAATACGCGCTGAAGCTAACTTTTTGCAGAATGGTCTTCACATATTCTATCATAGTTTAAAGAGTTTAGGGTTTATTAACTGAAATTAATTACTAGTACGGAAGCATTTATCCATATGTTACGTAAAATAAGGGCTTCTAAAAATAGAATAATCCCTAATTTCGCAACCATGATTAAAACGATCCTTCAAACAACTTTGGTATACATGGCTTTGCTATTTGTTAGTAACGCCTATGGTCAAGATGTCCAAATAGAGCTGGGTCCTGATGAAATTGGATTAAATGAAACGTTTACCATTAAAGTAACATTATCCAATGATAAAATAAAGTCATACGACCAGTTTCCAGATATCCCTAGCTTTCAAAAACAAGGTATTTCGCAATCATCCTCCATGAACTTGATCAATGGACAGATGAGTAGCTCTAATAGCATTATCCAATATTATAAGCCTACCCGTAAAGGGGATTTCACTTTACCTTCCTTTGACATCTTGATCAATGGAAATGCTTACTCTTCCCCGGGAAAAACCATCACAGTGGGCGATGCTTCCAGTGCATCTTCATCTAGGGCTCCAGATCCTTTTGCTGATTTCTTTGGTCGGTCTTCCCCTTCCGAGGAACCAGAATATGTGGAATTGGAAGATGATGCATTCTTTTCTTTAGCAGTGGATAAGGAAGAAGTCTATGTAGGAGAAGGGTTTAACCTGAGCTTGGCTTTTTATATGTCTGAAGCCAACCAAGCTCCTTTTCAATTCTATGAACCGGGCAGGCAACTGGATGAGATTCTGAAAAAAGTAAAACCTACGAATGTTTGGGAAGAGAATTACAATATCACCAATATTGAGCCAGAACAAGTAACGATCAATGGCAAGCGTTGGACAAGATACAAGGTGTTTGAGGCTACTTTCTTCCCTTTTTCAGAAGGAGAAATAGAAATCCCCAGAATTTCTTGGGAAATGATCAAATATCGAGTGGCCAAAAATCCAACGTTTTTTGGAGCAAATAGACAGGAAGATTTCAAAACATTTTATTCCAGCGCAAAAAACATTAAAGTAAAGCCTCTTCCACCTCATCCTCTAAAGAATGAGGTAAGTGTAGGTGAATATCAGATTCGAGAGAACATAAAAAATATTGAGGTAGAAACGGGACAGGGCTTTGATTATAATTTCGGAGTCAGCGGAATAGGAAATATCAATGCCATACAGGCTCCTAGAATGCTTTCAACTGCTAATCTTAATACCTATGACCCCAACGTACGTCAACAGATCAATCGTGGCTATGGAAGGGTTTCAGGCATCAAAGAATTTAATTATTACATCACGATCACCGAAGCTGGAGACATTGATTTGGCAGACCATTTTGAATGGATATATTTTGACCCCTCCAGGGAAGTTTACGACACTCTCCGTCCGCAGGCAAAAATAAAAGTGGTAGGGGAAAGTAAAGTAAATCAAGCACTGTCCAACCAAAGATTAGGAGGACTGTACGATCGAATTGATGTAGAGGACAATAGGTTTTTAAACGAGCAATATAAATACTATTTTACGACCGCAATCAACGTGCTTTTGCTAGCATCAGTCATATTGTTGGCGGTTTTGATTATAAGAAAGAAGTAATGGGGAATTCATTTGGTAAGCTATTCAAGATCACCACATTTGGGGAGTCTCATGGAATTGCTTTAGGAGTAACGTTGGAGGGATGTCCTGCAGGACTGGAAATAGATGAGGCAAAAATCCGTCAGGAAATGCAACGCCGGAAACCAGGCCAATCTAAAATTACCACACAACGAAAAGAAGAAGACGAAATCGAAATTCTTTCAGGAGTTTTTGAAGGAAAAAGCACGGGTACGCCCATAGGAATCGTCATTCGAAATGCAGATCAAAAAAGTAAAGACTACTCTCATATTTCAGATAAGTTTAGACCCTCTCATGCGGACTACACCTACTTTGAGAAATATGGAATCAGGGATTATCGGGGAGGGGGAAGAAGTAGTGCCAGGGAAACTGCCGCTAGAGTAGCAGCAGGAGCCATTGCCAAACAATTGTTAGACCATTATGGAGTTTCTATTCAGGCATTTGTCTCTCAAGTAGGTGACCTGAAGCTAGAAAAGCCCTATCAGGAAATGGATCTTAATAAGGCGGAGGAGAATATTGTCCGATGTCCTGATCCGGAAATGGCTGATCAAATGATTCAATTGATTGATGCTGTTCGTTTAGAGAGGGACACGATTGGAGGTGTTGTTACCTGTGTCATTAAAAAGACCCCTGTTGGAATAGGTGAACCTGTTTTTGATCGATTGCATGCAGAATTGGGCAAAGCAATGCTGAGTATTAATGCAGTCAAAGGATTTGAATTTGGAAGCGGATTTGATGGGGTCACCATGCGAGGATCTCAGCACAATGACGCTTTCTATAAAGAAGAGGGACAGGTTAAGACAAAGACCAATTATTCAGGTGGAATCCAAGGGGTATTTCCAATGGACAAGACATCTATTTTAGAGTAGCATTCAAACCTGTTGCCACGATCATGCAGGATCAAGAATCTTTGAATGAAGCTGGAGAAACAATCACAGTTTCAGGAAAAGGACGACATGACCCTTGTGTAGTTCCTCGTGCGGTACCGATTGTGGAAGCCATGGCTGCATTGGTCATAGCTGATTATATATTATTGGCAAAAAGCAATAAACTTTAAGGCTTAAAGAACTACTAGATGTTTAAAAAAATACCCTTACATACAAAAATAATCATAGGCCTTGTTCTGGGGTTGGTTTTTGGATTGGTCGTCATCAAAACATCCATTCCCAATACTTTTACCTTAGATTACATTAAACCGATAGGAACCATATTTATCAATTCCTTGAAAATGATTGCCGTTCCTCTGGTTTTCGCCTCTTTAATTGTAGGGGTGTCCAACCTGGGCGATATATCCAAACTAAGTAGAATTGGAGGAAAAACGATCGGAACGTACCTCGTTACCACCGTCATCGCGATTTCTTTTGGCTTAATTCTAGTGAATGTATTTGCCCCCGGTAAGAGCCTTCCTCCTGAAACTAGGGAGAATTTAATGAGCCTTTATGAAGGTGACGCTGGCTCCAGGGTAGGTCAAGCAGCTCAATTACAACAACAAAGTCCTTTACAGCCATTAGTAGATATTGTTCCACAAAACATCTTTTTAGCAACCACCGATAATGGAGCGATGCTTCAGGTAGTTTTCTTCGCAATCATTGTGGGTATCTCATTGCTGCAAATCCAAAAATCGAAAGCGGAACCTGTCATCGCATTTTTTGATGGTATGAATGATGTCATCATCCAAATTGTCAATTACATCATGTTGATTGCTCCCTACGGAGTTTTTGCCCTGATGGCTTCTTTGATTGTGGAAATAGCCGGAGATAACCCAGACTCCGCAGTACAATTGCTATTTGCTCTATTAAAATATAGTTTGGTCGTGGTGGGAGGTTTATTTGCCATGATCCTGATCGTTTATCCATTGATCTTAATGGCATTTACGAAAGTGAAATACAAAGACTTTTTAAAGCTATCCGGCCAGCACAGCTTCTTGCTTTTTCTACTAGTTCTAGTTCGGCCACGCTTCCTGTCACTATGAAACAAGTTGAGGAAGAATTGGGTGTTTCTGAAGAAGTTTCCAGTTTTGTATTGCCTTTGGGAGCCACCGTAAATATGGATGGAACCAGTCTATACCAAGGAGTTGCAGCGGTATTTATTGCTCAAGCGTTGGGAATGGATTTATCCTTTTCGCAACAATTAATGATTGTCTTGACTGCTACCTTGGCCTCCATTGGGTCTGCAGGAGTACCAGGAGCTGGGTTAATTATGTTGATCATCGTATTGGAATCAATTGGAGTTCCAGCAGCAGGGATCGCTTTAATTATTGCCCCAGATAGAATATTGGATATGTTTAGAACCGTGGTCAATGTCACTGGAGACGCAACTGTTTGTACAATCGTTGCCAGTACGGAAGGGGAATTGCCAGATGGATTAATTCGAAAATCCAATCCCCTGACACCTAACGAGTAACAAAAAAGGCTTCCGATTGGAAGCCTTTTTTGATTTGGAAACCTTATTTCAAACTTCCTATCATATCTTCTGGTTTCACCCATTCATCAAACTGCTCATTGGTCAAAAGTCCCAATGCTATGGCTGCTTCTCTTAGGCTAGTGCCTTCTTTATGTGCTTTCTTGGCAATTGCTGCAGCATTCTCATATCCGATATGAGGATTCAATGCAGTCACTAACATCAACGAATTCTCCAAATGCCTCTTGATCATTGCATTGTTTGGCTTAATACCTACAGCACAATTATCATTAAAGGACACACATGCATCCCCGATTAGTCTCGCAGACTGTAGGAAGTTCGCAGCAATCAAAGGTTTGAATACGTTCAACTCAAAATGTCCAGTTGCTCCACCAATTGAAATGGCCACATCGTTACCCATTACTTGCGCTGCTACCATAGTCATGGCTTCCACTTGAGTTGGGTTGACTTTTCCTGGCATAATGGAGGAACCTGGTTCATTTTCCGGAATCAAAATTTCTCCAATTCCTGATCTAGGCCCTGAGGATAGCATTCTGATATCATTGGCTATCTTCATCAAACTAACTGCTACTTGTTTCAATGCTCCATGCGTTTCTACCATCGCATCATGCGCTGCAAGGGCTTCAAATTTGTTCGCAGCAGTAATCAATGGCAAATCAGAAATATCCGCGATTTTCTGTGCAACCAATTCCGCGTATCCTTGCGGAGTATTCAATCCAGTACCTACGGCAGTTCCTCCAAGAGCTAATTCTGAAAGGTGCGGCAAGGTGTTTTTAATGGCTTTGATACCATGATCCAATTGGGCAACATAACCACTAAACTCTTGACCAAGAGTAAGAGGCGTAGCGTCCATGAAGTGGGTACGGCCAATCTTCACCACTTTTTTAAAGGATTCAGCTTTATCTTGAAGGGTATCTCTTAATTTTTGGATTCCAGGTAAGGTAGTTTCAACTACCATTTTATAGGCAGCGATATGCATCGCCGTAGGATAAGTATCATTAGAAGATTGAGACTTATTCACATCGTCATTCGGATGTATTTTTTTCTTTGCATCTTCTAGTGACCCTCCCAGCAATACATGGGCACGATAAGCTATCACCTCATTCGCATTCATATTGGATTGGGTGCCAGAACCAGTTTGCCAAACCACTAATGGAAATTGATCGTCTAGTTTTCCTTCCAAAATCTCATCACAAACTTGCCCTATGATGATGGCTTTATCTTTATCCAAAACCCCTAGCTCCGCATTGGTAAATGCAGCTGCCTTTTTCAGAATGGCAAATGCCCTGATAATTTCAATGGGCATTCTATTTTTCTCACCTCCAATTTTAAAATTGTTGATAGATCGCTGAGTTTGGGCGCCCCAATATTTATCAGCAGGCACCTCTACAGGCCCCATGGTATCATTTTCGATTCTTATGCTCATATTTTCGGAATATTGAATTGATTTTCGCCGCTAAATTAACCTCTGGCTTCTTTTTTCCCTAGTTTGCAATCATTTAATCCTTCAATTGGAAGTTGATCAATTGATGGAATATCTTACGTGAAGCCCTCACCTGCCTTTGAAAAAAATACATAGCTAAGCCATAATTTCCCAAACCCAAGGCCAGACAAATTGCCCCATAATTGTACTGATGTATTATTGCAAAAAAGTACACTGTAAAGGCAGCCAGAATAAAAGACCAAAATGCCAGGAAGAAAATAGCTCCTGGAAACAATCTATATTTCAGAAAAATAATACTTCCTCTTGGCGTTTCCTCTACCTGACCCAATACCAAAGGCAAGAAAGTGTCTCCTTTATCTACAACCTTTGATATCCTAAATCCTTTTTGACCTACCATCCCATTGAAAAGAATTTTTTTGTTACCTCTGGTCCGTTGATCCAGGTAATTCACCTCAGCCGTCACACGGATTAAGTGCCCCAAGACCTCTTGCTTACTCAAAGCACTGACTAAGGTTTCAGTATGGTATGGTAAAAGTTTCACGTTGCTTTATTTCACTGCGATACAAGAAATCTCCACATTCACATTCTTTGGAAGCTTACTTACTTCCACGGTTTCTCTTGCAGGTGGGTTCACTTTAAAATATTGACCATAAGCTTCATTGATCGTACTGAACTCATCCATACTTTTAATAAAAATGGTGCATTTAACTACATCAGCAAATGAAAATCCTGCTGCGCGCAACACCGCTTCCAGATTTTTCATGACTGCATGTGTTTCTTCCGTGATATTCTCATTGATCAACTCCCCAGTATCTGCATCTAAAGGAATCTGTCCCGATACATAAAGTGTATTACCTGCAAGTACTGCTTGGGAATAAGGGCCTATTGGTGCTGGAGCTTCTTTTGTAAATATGATTTTATTTGCCATGTTCTTTATAAGTATCAATTATCATGTATCAAGAATTGGTACTAAGTCCAAAGTACAAGGTACAAAGTAAGGTCAAAGATAGGCTCGGCTTTAAGATTTTTCACTTTAGCCTTAAGACTTTAATTTTGCTTCATTCCAAAACACATCCATTTCGGCCAAGGTCATATCAGCTAAACTTCGGCCTGAATTTCTCGCTGCATTTTCCAGATACTGAAATCTTTTGATAAACTTCAGGTTTGTCCTTTCTAACGCTTCTTCGGGATTGATGTCTATAAACCGCGCATAATTTATTAGTGAAAACAACAAGTCTCCGAATTCACCAGTAGCCTTTTCCTGATCAATTTCCAATCCGTTGGCTGCATTGAATTCTTCTTTAAACTCCTGCATTTCTTCCTCTACCTTTTCCCAAACCTGGCTCTTCTCTTCCCAATCAAAGCCTACTCCTCTTGCCTTCTCTTGAATCCGCATGGACTTGATTAAAGCAGGAAGAGATTTGGGAACCCCTCCTAACACCGAGGTATTCCCCTTTTCCTTCAGTTTAATTTTCTCCCAATTCTGCTTCACTGCTTCTTCATCCTCAGCTTTGGTATCTCCATAAATATGAGGATGTCTACGGATCAATTTTTCACACAAAGCATCAATTAAGGTCTTGATATCAAAATTTCCTTCCTCAGACCCTATTTTGGCATAGAAAACGATATGTAACAAAATGTCTCCTAGTTCTTTTTGATCTCATCTGGGTTTCCCTCCAAAATAGCATCCGATAATTCAAAAGTTTCCTCAATGGTTAAATGCCGAAGACTCTCCGTAGTTTGCTTTTTATCCCAAGGACATTGGGCACGAAGCTCATCCATGATGGTCAATAATCTATCAAAAGCAGCCAATTGTTGGGCTCTGGTACTCAATTTTGTCATTCGGAAGGAAACTAAGCTAGAATTGTGGACGTTTTCGAAGTAAAGCTTTAAATTTGCGCAAATTTATCCGTTATGGCAACTGTATATCTAACTCTAGGCTTTGTGGCGTTGTTCTTCATTTTGATGTCAGTAAGGCTGATTTTCTTAAAGAACGGTGAGTTCAAAGGCACCTGTGCTTCACAAAATCCTTATTTGAATAAAGATGGCGAAACCTGCAGCTATTGTGGGAAAACTGTGGATGCGAACAGCAGCTGTGGAAATCCTGACAATGAAGTGGACAAAGTATTGGCCAAATTCAAATAATTATTCAATCTGAGCCTAAGCTTAGAAAATTTCCATTTTTCACACATAAAATTACCATACGTGTCGCTAATAAAATCTATCTCTGGAATCAGAGGTACTATTGGAGGTAAAGCTGGCGAGGGTCTAACCCCTGTCGATGTTGTTAAATTCACTTCTGCATACGGTGCTTGGGTATTGGAAAATACCGGCAACCCCAAGATTGTGATTGGTCGAGATGCAAGAATTTCTGGCGAAATGGTTTCCAAATTGGTATCAGCCACACTTCAAGGCATGGGTATTCATGTTATTGATCTAGGCTTAAGTACCACCCCAACTGTGGAATTTGCGGTTCCATTGGAAAAAGCTGGAGGAGGAATAATCCTGACAGCCAGTCATAATCCTATTCAATGGAATGCATTGAAATTATTAAACTCTAAGGGAGAATTTATTTCAGATTCAGAAGGAAAAGATATTCTTGCAAAAGCAGAAAAAGAGGATTTCTCATTTGCTGAAGTAAAGAAACTAGGAGACTACACGCTGATTGAAGATTACATAGACAGACATATTCAGCATGTATTGGATTTAGAGCTAGTTGATCAAGAGGCAATTTCTGCCCGAAAATTCAAAATTGTGGTAGATGCAGTGAACTCTACCGGAGGAATTGCTATCCCAAAATTGCTAAAGGCATTGGGAGTTTCTGAAGTCGAAGAAATGTTTTGTACTCCTGATGGACATTTCCCCCATAACCCAGAACCACTTCCAGAAAACCTTAGAGATATCTCACAAAAACTGGAAAAGGGAAGTTTCGATCTTGGCATTGTGGTAGATCCCGATGTAGATAGATTAGCATTTATCAATGAAGATGGTTCTCCATTCGGAGAAGAATATACATTAGTAGCAGTCGCAGACTACATTCTTTCCAAAACCAAAGGCAATACTGTATCCAATTTAAGTTCCACTCGAGCACTTCGAGATGTAACCGAAAAGCATGGTGGAATTTATACGGCTGCTGCCGTAGGGGAGGTTAATGTAGTCAACCAAATGAAAGCCGTAGAGGCTGTAATTGGAGGAGAAGGAAATGGTGGAATCATTTATCCCGCTTCTCATTATGGAAGAGACGCATTGGTTGGTGTGGGACTATTCTTAACCCATCTGGCAAATTTTGGAAAATCAATTTCCAGATTAAGGGCGACTTACCCTAACTATTTTATCTCTAAAAACAAGATCGAACTTACTCCAGAAATCGATGTAGATAAAATTCTAGTCGAGATAAAGGAAAAGTATAAGAAGCAACCGATCAACGATATCGATGGAGTAAAAATAGAATTTGATAAAGAATGGGTACATTTGCGAAAATCAAATACCGAACCGATCATCAGAATTTATTCTGAGTCTGAGTCCGAAGCCACTGCAGAGCACTTGGCAAAAAAATCATGCAGGATATCAAGGAAATTGTAAGTGAATCCCTTCTTTGAGAGATTCCTAGATAGTCTATAACCCAAGTATATTGAAGATGAAAGTTTATTTAGATAATGCTGCTACCACAGCGATGGATGATCGAGTGATCGAAGCGATGCTTCCGTTCATGAAATCCCATTATGGAAATCCTTCATCGGTCCATAGTCAAGGAAGAGAAGTACGTACAGCGATAGAAAGAGCAAGGAAAAAGTAGCAGAATTACTAAATGCCACACCATCAGAAATCTTCTTTACTTCAGGAGGCACAGAAGCTGACAATACTGCGATTGTTTGCGGAATAGAAAGTCATGGCATCAAACACGCAATCACTTCTCCTTTAGAGCATCATGCGGTGCTTCATACCTTGGAAGTATGTGAGAAAAAAGGCTTGATCAAGCTAAGCATCCTAGATGTAAATGAAAAAGGTGAAATCGATCTATTTCAACTTGAGGAACTCCTTAAAGCCAATCCAAATTCATTGGTTTCATTGATGCATGCCAACAATGAGATTGGAAATCTTAATGACCTTGAAAAAATCGGAACCCTATGTAAGGAATATGGAGCATTTTACCATTCCGACACCGTACAGACGATGGGACATTATACCCATAATCTAAAAGAACTACCGATCAATTCATTGGTAGCTGGAGGTCATAAATTTCATGGTCCAAAAGGGTCAGGTTTCTTGTATGTAAATAAGGACAAAAAAATCCATCCTTTTATTCATGGTGGAGCTCAGGAAAGAAATATGAGAGGGGGAACTGAAAATGTCATTGGGATCATTGGGATCACCAAAGCCCTTGAATTGGCCTATGAAGAAATGGAAAGTCATCAACAACATGTTGGGGCGATCAAACAACATTTTATCAAAAGTTTAACTGAAGCGATCCCAGAGGTTCAATTTAATGGACTTTCCGCTGAGATGGATAAATCTTTATATACGGTATTGAATGTGAGCCTTCCCCCATCTGAAGCCAATAGAGGAATGTTATTATTCAACCTAGATTTAGAGGGGATTTCAGCATCTGGAGGTTCTGCATGTAGCTCCGGAGCTACTGTTGGCTCCCATGTATTGAGAGCTTTAAATCATAAGCCTGAACGCGATGCAGTTAGATTCTCCTTTAGTAGGTTTAATACCATAGAGGAGGTTGACTACACCATCTCTAAATTAAAAGAATTATACACCGTAGAGGTGTAATTAAAAAAGGAGCTTTAAAAAGCTCCTTTTTTTATTGCCGCTCCGTCATTAAAACAGGAGGCTTATACCCTATGGCATAAGGGGTCCAAATTTCATAGATAGGATTTCCGGTAGAACTCTTTCCAGAATGGTGCCACTCGCCATCTATTACTTCATAATCGAATCCTAAATTTGCTCCTACTCTGCTATCATCCCTTGAAAAGAAAGTGATACTTTCTACATATTTTCCATTTTCTGCGGTATAGGTTCCACCACCTGATCCTGAAAATTCCTTTGTTTCTGAATTAAATGCAACCCACTGGAATCTTCCTCCTCCTAGAATCTTGATAGTTCTTCTCGCACCTGGAGTAGATCTTGAAATCTCACCATCTCTTTTCCTTCCGGTGATCACCCAATTACCAGTCAAATCATCCACTCTTTCAGGCAATTTCTCCCAGATTTCTACCAGCATTCTTCCATTTATTTCTGAAGAGATCACCATTTTACCATTGGTCAAGTCCAACTTATATTTATTGGTAGTTCCTACTTGAAATGGATCCAAAGTGAAAAAGTCAAGTGTTTCGTAATACATCCCATCTTCGAACCTATATGGCCCTCCTCCTGCACTTATAAAATGATTATCGGCCACCTTTTTCGCCCCAAAGGCAAAGTAATTGTCCTGGTAGATTTTTACATATTCCTCATCTGTAACCTCAGTTCCATTTTGGTGAGTAAGCTTCCAAGCACCGTTTAAATCTTGCGCACTTACCCATCCGAAGAGCAATAGCAAGGGAAGGAAAACAAATTTTTTCATGGCTTTTAGGGTTTAAAAATTTCTTCATTCTGAAAATTCACTAAGAATTTGGACAAAACCAATCATTTCTATTTTAATTACCGAGTAATTTGATAGAATACTTATCAAAAGTTATGAAAAAATACACCCTAGGAACCTCAAAAGAATCCGTTATGAAAATGATTCCCGAAAGATCTGTTAAAAAGATCATTTTAGGAGACAAAAATATAACCTTAGTGAGAGTCGATGCTGAGTTTTATGCATTTCAAGGGTATTGCCCCCACAGGGGCGCACCATTGTATCAAGGTTCCTTAAATAACACGAATGAAATCATTTGTCCCTTGCACCAATACCGATTTGATATACGGTCCGGAGAGGTAAAAGCCGGGGCATGTCCTGATCTAGAAACTTTTCCTACTCAGTTGACAGATCAGGGCCTAGAAATTTCTATACCTTAATGTAATTTGGAGCCATTTGGAACAGGTTGATCCACGGTAGCCAACATAATTCCACCATCCTCGGCAGTAAAACCAGTAACCAATACTTCTGACATAAAATCTGCTATTTGTCTAGGCATAAAATTACATACGCAGATCACTTGCTTTCCTATTAATTGGTCAGGCTGGTAATGATCCGTGATCTGGGCAGAAGATTTTTTATACCAATTTCATCTCCCAGGTCAATCCAAATTTTATAGGCGGGTTTCCGGGCTTTCTCAAAAATTTCTGCACGTATTATTGTCCCAATAATTAGTTGAATTTTGTCGAATTCTTTATAGTCAATCGTTTGCATAGACAAATTTTTTTATAATTTTAGGAACCTTTTGCAAATTCTGTAGTTAACCTAGTAAGAACACTATTTTAAAAATGTCCACAAAACCTTTATTTCCTTTTAAGAAAATCGGCTTTTTAGCATTAACCATGATTGGATTATGCCTAATCGCAGGTGAATCTTTTGCCCAAAGCGAGCAGGAAAAGGTGGATTTGGAAAATGCAAAATCTTCGGATAGACCAATTTTAGAGGATCAGATTCAAAATTCTGAAAATATTTCTACTAAAATATTGGCTCCTAAGGTTATAACAAATTCTTCCAACAAAGTAGCTGTGAAAAGAGATTTACCTGCTGGGGGAGTAGACAAAGAAATCAAAAAAGGGAATCTGTTCCATCCACTTTATCCTTTAATATATTTCTTTATATCGTGGATAAATTCAAAGCCGATTAATCTAATTTTAAAAGTTAAACTGAAGAGGCTTTAAAGCCTCTTTTTTTATGTTTAAGCAATTTACTTTTCAGATATAAATTTCTCAAGGTCACTAAGCTTCAGCATCCCTTCATAATAAGCTCGTCCAAATACCGCAGCGCCAAGTCCTATATCTCTTAATCGTTTAAAGTCGTCAATATTCCTCACCCCTCCACTCGCAGCAATATTAAGATTCGGGAATTTTTTAACCAACTGCGTATACAGCTCAAAATTTGGACCCTGCATCACGCCATCTCTCGTTACATCAGAGCACTTCAAGTATTTTAGACCTCTATCGTGAAAGAACTCAATATGATCATAAAGGTCAATCTCAGTCTTCTTTAACCAGCCTTTAATTTTAATTTTTAAATCTTCTGGATTGGTGTCTGCTGCTAGATTGATTTTTCCCGACCATAGGATAGGATGAATTGACTGAACCTTTCTGGGTAATTGGCTGCCGCAGATGCAATAGTAACAGTCTTTGCTCCGAACTCAAAGCATTTAATCACATCTCCATCAGTAGAAATCCCGCCTGTAAAATCAACCTTTAGGTTTGTATAACCAGCTATGGCTTCCAAAATATGGTAATTTTTAGGCTCTCCTCTTCTAGCTCCATCTAAATCCACCAAATGAAGGCGCTCAATCCCAATAGACTCAAAGTCCTGTGCGATTTCGAGAGGATTATTGGAAATAGCCTCTTCAGTAGAAAAATCGCCCCTTTTTAAGCGGACGCATTTGCCATTAATTAGCCAAATCGATGGAATTATTTCAAACATGAGTTAAAATTAAAAGAGTATAGTTCGAATTCTAGTCGGAAACTTTTCCATAAAGATAATACAGAAGTACCAATCCTATCCTTTGAACTTTGAAATCTAGTGAAAATTCAAACGTATTTTGCCGAAACTGGCATAAATACTAAGACTATTGGATTTTTAAACGAGCAATACGACCATTGGATCCCGAAGCCCATATGGTTCCTTCCGTATGCCCAAGCTTCACAGCATGAAAGCCTTCAGATGAAAAGTTTTCCCAGCTGGCACCACCATCTTTTGAGAAATCAGAACCTGTTGGTCCGACAGCTATTAACCAATGGTATTTTGGAAAATACACCACACCTGATCTATACCCTTTTGGAGCAGCTTTGGGAAGCTCCCATTCTTCTTCACTCAGGTTGAAAGTAGCGGCTACTGAACTAGTATCTTCCATGTTGAGGTAATCTCCACCTACTAAAAAAACTCCACCATTTCCAAGATTGGTAAGGAGAAAATCCCTTTGCTTGCTTCACCTTGCATTAAAGGAGAATTCCACTGCTTCCAAGAAATTCCTTGATCCGGAGAAAAGTGTAGGTTTGCTTCAGTACCGCCACTACCTAGCCAAAGGTTTTCTCCATCCGAAATCAAAGAAGAAGCACTTGCCGCAAAACCTGCCTCCCCTTCTTTTGCAGACGGTAAATTAAGAAGTGAATACCATGATTCCCCTTGGTTGGCAGATTGTAAGATCATCCATTTGCCATCTATAGGATCTCCAAAAACATATCCCTTGTCTGGACCTGAAAAAGAAATCCCATCCAAAAATGCGGTTTCTACTTCTTGGTGTTTCAATTCCCAAGTTTTTCCTCCATCAATAGTCTTATAAATCACAGCAGGTTGGCCTGCAGAAACTACTACAGCCTGCTCAGCATCAAAGGCATGAATAGATCGAAAATCTACAGTATCGAGTCCGGAAATTACGCCGTGATCCCAAGTAGCTCCTCCATCAAGGGTTCGCAACCAAGTACCACCGCTTCCAGATGCCCAGGCTATTTCATTCGTAACAGGTGAAAGCCCCCTTAAGGAGGCTTTCACAGGTACTTCAAATATTTCCCAACCAAAAGGTTTTCAGGGACTTTTATTTCACTTGTCTGGCAGGAAAATAAAATTCCCAAAGACAATATGGATAAGATTTTTCGCATAGGCGAAATTAAGATATATCTACTTTTCTGTACGCTTCAATTAATGCTTTTTCTCCCTCAACTCCTGGATTTGCATTTCCGTGTTCCATGCCGCAGATACCCGTAAATCCTTTCTCGTGGATAAACTTAAAGACATTGCTATAATTTATTTCACCGGTTCCTGGCTCCTTTCTTCCGGGATTATCTCCAATTTGTATATAGGCAATTTCATCCCATGTTTTCTGCATGGTAGCAATAAGATTCCCCTCATTTCTCTGCATATGATAGATGTCATAAAGAATCTTACAAGCTGGACTATCCACAGCCTTACAAATCATATAAGATTGGTCAGCATGCCTTAAAAACAAGTCTGGATTATCACTCAAGGGCTCCATGACCATGACCAAACCATGCGGTTCAAATATTTCTGCAGCACGCTTATACGCCTCGATCACATTTCCAGTTTGCACTCCTATGGGTAAGTTTCTTTCGAAATATCCAGGTACAACAGTCATCCATTTCGCGTTTACCCGCTTGGCGACTTCCACTGATTTTCTACAAGTATCAAGGAAATGATCCATGAACTCTTGTTTTCCTGAAGTCAATGAAACTTTCCAATTATCTCCTCCATCAACCACAAACACGCCCATCCGCATATCCAATGATTCCATCGTTCTTGCGATCAATGTCTGATCCTCAATAGATCTTCCTAGCATCCCATTGTCTTCCAGTGATCTGAAACCTTGATCTGCCATAAACTTGAGTTGATCAACAAATCCACCTGGAGCAGAATTTCGGAACATTCCAAAATGCGGTGCAAAATCCATTTTAAATGTTGGCTCTGCTTTGGCAGAATTACTTGCAAAAGAAGGCAATACAGCTCCAGAAGCCAACGTCAATGCGGAACTACTTAGTCCTAGGTTTTTTAAAACTTTCTTCTTAGCATGTTTAGACCGTTTTAGTTTTACCAGGAATAGCATGTGGATAGAATCCATCTGCATTAGGAAACAACTTAGGAGTTGCATCCCATGCCAAGGTATCTGGGAATAGGTTAATATCTGAATTGATCGCCTCTTCCATAGTGATCACTTTGCCAGAATAGGTAGCATATCTACCCAAAATAGAAGTCATCGTACTTCTTGCTCCATTTTCAGCATCGGCAAATTTGTATTCCCCATTGACAATGGCAGCCCAAAGCTCATTATGTTCTTGTTGATATGGATTGATATTGTTCTCTCGATCATGCTCGTACAATTTTTTACCCGTATAATCAGTCAATATACCATGGTTTCCCGCACTTAGATAGGCGGTTCCTTTTGTTCCTTGGAAGTTTCGTCCACCCGGTTAGCTGCACCTGGGAAATGACGACACTCACTGTGAATTACCGTTCCGTCTTCATAAGTAAATTGTACCGTATGATGGTCAAAAATTTCACCAAATTCTTTTCCGGTTCTTACCATTCTACCGCCAGTACCTTCCGCTTTGACAGGATACCCCTTCTTCACCCAGTTTGCCACATCAATGTTGTGAACATGCTGCTCGGTTATATGGTCGCCACATAACCAGTTGAAATAATACCAGTTTCTCATTTGGTATTCCATTTCAGTCTGCTCTGGTTTACGAGGTCTAACCCATACACCCCCATCGTTCCAATACACCTGTCCTCCGATGATATCACCGATCTCGCCAGCATGGATCTTTGCGATGGTTTTTCTATAATTATCCTGATAGTGTCTTTGAAGACCTACTACCACATTCAATTTTTTGGCTTTTGCTTCTTCCGCTGCCTTCAATACTTTACGAATCCCTACTGCATCCGTAGCAACAGGCTTCTCCATGAAAATATGCTTTCCTTGCTTCACAGCTTCCGTAAAATGGTCTGGTCTAAACCCCGGAGGTGTTGCAAGAATTACCACATCCGCTTCCGCGATTGCATGTTTGTAAGCATCAAAACCAACAAACTTTCTATCTTCAGGTACATCTACTTTTTCAGCACCATACTTGTCTAAAATTGGCTTTAAACTTCCATCTAATCTATCTCGGAACGCATCGGCCATTGCTACCAATTTGATAGGATGCCCAGTTTCCATTGCCTGGAAAACGGCTCCGGTTCCTCTTCCTCCACAACCGATCAACGCAAGTTTAAGATGAGTCTCAGGGGCAGCATAAGCACCCGGAACAATGAAAGAATTTGCAGCAAGTACTCCGCCTGTGGCTATTGCTGAAGTTTTGATAAAGTCTCTTCTTGTGTTTTTCATAGTATTGTCATTTCAGGGTTTAATAGTCCGCAATAGGAGCTGCGGTATAGTATGCATTAATTTCTTCAGGACTTGGCGGATTAAGTGGTCTAACCAATCTTAACCCAATAAATGGCGCTTCCGGAAACCACCATTGACTTTTTGGGATTTGAGGATCTAATTGTTTCCATTTTGGATCATTCACAAATCTTTTAGCAGAGCTGACTTCTTCAGCTGGAGTTTTAAAACTTCCCCTCTTACAATTCGAGGATATAGTTCCTCCGAAGGATTCACTGGATTTTTTGAAGGTGAGTTTTTGTAGAACTCAGGATCATATTGATCAGCAGTCCATTCCAAAACATTCCCATAAATATCATATAGTCCCCATGGGTTAGGTTTCTTTTGGCCTACCAATTGGGTCATTCCATCACTATTCTCTTTAGTCCAAGCATATTCTTCCAATTTGGATGCATCCTCACCAAAGAAATATTTACTGTCAGATCCTGCACGAGCAGCATATTCCCACTCTGCTTCAGTAGGTAGTCTATAAAATATACCCGTCTTCAAATAAAGCCAATGACAATATTGGATGGCTCCATATTGTGTCATTCCAATAGCAGGCTTATTTTCTTTCCCCATTCCAAAGGTCATATCTAAATACGGGATACTAGGCCTCGTTAAACCATCTACAATTTCGCCAATCGGTTCTTCTGATATAGCTAACTCATAATTCTTATCTAAAAACAATTCAAATGCATCCCAAGTGACTTCATGGGTTCCCATCCAAAAAGGGTCTAATGTTACTTCGTGTACAGGTTTTTCATCTGCATTGGAGCTTGTGGAAGACCCCATTTTGAAAGTCCCTCCCTCTATAGGTGTCATGTCAAATACAACAGGAGTTCCAGGGATTTTTTGACTGTAGGGTTCAAATAGTGGCTTTTCAATGATGTAAAATGCCAAAATACCGATCAACAAGATCGGAGAAAGTACTCTTTTCATTTTAAATAGTAATCGAAAGAAATTAAGAAGTAAATTAATCAGTAATTATGTAAATACATTCAATCTTTTGACGAAAGGAAAGAATAGGATACGATCCCCTTATCTTTTACTAAAAAAGCAATTTATGATCGACAATCTGACTATTTCTGATATCTCCTTTTTCAGAAATTCCAGAAACTATTTTGTCCAGATAGGTAAAATCCCCTTTTCCATTTCCTAAAAACACCATCGCATGGTTTGCGTCATATTTTCCATAACGCAACTTGGTATGATTCATATTGCCAGCAATGATCAGATCTTTGTTACCATCCCCATTGATATCCGCAAAAGTGCTCGTGAATACAGGAGAAAACTGAACCTGAATAGGTAATTGATTTTCTACAAATTTACCAGAATTGCTTCTGACAAATAGGGTCGATTTCAATCGATTAATGTAGATTTTTTCGCCCCCTCCCTTTCTTGGGCTGTAAAAATATCATCTGTCTTTACAGTGGCAAATGATTTAAAGTCCAGGTATCTCTTTTTCAAAAAATTAACCTGTCCCAATAATTCATCTCGACTAATGGTAGGATATCGTTCTGATCCAATATAGGAACTCAATATGGCATCGATGGAACCATTTCCATCAAAATCCTTGTAAAGTAGCTCCGCCGGTTCTTGGTCAGAAACTTTCAGTTGGGAATTCAAACCAAGGTTCCCCGCAAAAATATCCATCTGGCCATCTCCATTAAAATCATCTATGGTTAAGTTATTCCAAAAACCAACTTCTTGTTGATCAAAGAAATCTGAAGTTTTGTCAGAGATTGTAGCTGACTGAATTCCAAAAACTTTGATAGGCATTGCCTCTCCCACAACCACTAATTCAATGGATCCATCTTGATCCAAGTCCAACACTTCAGCATCAGTCACCATCCCCAATTCCATGAATTCAGGAGCCATACTAGAAGTTTGATCCGAAAACTTGCCACTTCCATCATTGATTAAAAGCTTGGATCCAGGAGATAAAGGATATTGACCTGGAACTACCCTCCCGCCAACAAACAAATCCAAGGCTTGATCTTGATTGAAGTCAAATGCGACTACCGTGCCTGTTGCAAAGTTATCAGCAGGCAAAGCATTGAATGATAGGGTGAACTTACCTTCCCCATCATTGAGGTATAAACGGTCAGTTAATCGAGAATCGGATTCTGTAAAATCGAATACGCCTCCGCTACTTACATACAAATCCATAAATCCATCTCCGTTCGCATCAAATGCAATCGCATCTGAATCTTCGGAATCTCTTGTATTTACGAATGCCGAGGAATCGACTTTGTTAAAGCTTCCTGATTGACTTTGGAAATAGAGCCTTGCACTAATTCCAACTCCACCACCAACAAATAGGTCCTCTAGTCCATCTCCATTGAAATCCTGTGCTACAAAAGCTTTTCCATTACCTGAAATCTGATTGGTTAAAAGAGGCTGCCTCTTAAAATCATTGATTTGTTTTCCCTGGGGAATTTCAAAGGTATTCGAAGCTTTAAAAATATTAGCAGGAGTAGAAGTGCTTGAATTGGAAGACTTTCCACTGTCAGATTGGTTGAGGACTAATTGCTGATTTGCCTGTACATTGATTTCAGTTGACTCCCTTCCATCTGGCCAGGTAACTTCCAGAGAATCTACTTTAGAAACATTCCCTAAACCAAAATGCAAGATAGGGCTTACAGAGGATTGAAAGCCTCGATGAATGTTTTGTTCCAGAAACTGTGTTTTTCCTTGACTATAGAGTTTAACCGAAGCACCCAATGCAAGAGAGTTTTGATCATCCCCAACTAGCTTCACTTGAAGGTAATTTGTCTGGTCTTTTTCTACTGAGAGGTTTTGGTAAACAAAAGCTTTCGAGTTGATATTATTTACGATTAAATCTAAATCACCATCATTATCCAGGTCAGCATAGGCTACTCCATTACTATTAGCAGGTTGATTTAGCCCCCATTCTTGGGTGACATTTTCAAATGTTAGATTTCTGTTATTTCTATAAATGTAATTTGTCAAATTGGAGGAAGGCATATTCTTTACCATGTTCAACAAATCCTCTCTTTTCAACTTTCCGCCGGAAGTCTGAACGTAATTGTCCATGTACTTTAAGAAATCCATATTATTGTAATCTCTCAAGTACCCGTTACTTACAAAAAGGTCTTTCCAACCATCATTATCGAAATCAGCAAACAAACTGGCCCAACTCCAATCAGTATTGGAGATTCCAGCCACTTGACCAATTTCGTAAAAAGTGCCATCACCATTATTCACATGTAGCATATTACGCATGTATTGATGGTGAAAGCCTTTTCTCACATTTAAGTCAAAAACTTCATAATTATCAGGAGCCAACAATAATTTTTGACGTGTATTTTCTTCTGGCATCATATCCAAAGTCATGACATCTACCAGGCCATCGTTATTAATATCAGCGATATCATTCCCCATGGAAAAGTTGGAAACATGATCCATCATTTCCAGAATTTGATCTTTAAATGTCCCGTCCTTTTGATTGATATATAAGTAATCCGGAATGGTATAATCATTCCCAATGTAAATGTCTGGCCAGCCATCTCTATTAATGTCTGATATGGCAAGTCCAAGGCCATAAGATAAACTGGAACTTGAAATACCAGCTTTCTCTGTTATTTCTATAAACTTCCCATTTTGATTTTCAAAAAGCTGAGGTCCTGCTTCATGCTTTTGCTTTAAGGCAGACTTTGTCACTGAAACGTCGAGCACCTGGGTTGATTTCGTATTATGATTTAATAAGAATAGGTCTAAGTCGCCGTCTAGGTCAAAATCAAAAAAGCTTGCAGAAGTACTAGGAGAACCAGATGCAATTCCATATTCTTCAGCCATTTCCTTAAAAATAGGAAACCCATTTTCGTCATTTCCCTGATTGACAAATAATTGATTTTTTCGTTTTTCAGGCCTCAAATTGCCCGAATAACAGAGATAAATATCCAACAGTTTATCTCCATTGATGTCCACAAAAGTGACTCCTGTTTTCCATGGTCCGGGTCTTCCTTCCGTTCCAGAAATTTTTGAGATTTCCTGAAATTTAAACCCTCCTTTATTTAGGTAGAGTTGATTTCCCGAAACATTGGCAGAGAAGTAAATGTCTTCGAACCCATCTCCATTCAAATCTCCTACAGCAACTCCACCTCCATTGTAGAGGTATTCGTACATCAGGACATTGAGATTAAGAGATTCATTCAGGGTATTTTGAAAATTAATTCCTGAATCGGTTGAATTTATTAGTTTAAAAAGAGGAGGTGCAGTTGGTTCTTCTAATTGCTCAACTTCTGAATTATTGGAACAAGAAAAAAATGGAAAGGGATATTAGGGTAAGATAGGGAACTAATTTTTTCATGAGTTAATAGCTGTCTTTCAGAGGCCATATTTGCCTGACGGCATAAAGTTAGAATCTTGCAAAAAATAGTTGATATCCAATTACGCATAATTGTCTTTATGCTTGATTTCATAACCAAATTAAAGAACCAAGCCACCTAAAAAAGGTGGCTTGGATTTTTTTAAACTTATTCGAATCCTGGATTCTGTACCAGAAGTGTGTTTCTGTTTAATTCATCCCTTAAAATCGGGATATAATACATTTTATCTAACCAGGTTCTGTTTTCTTTTCCTGGATCGATAGGAACTACCTTGTAAACGTAGTTATAGATTTCAGGATCATATCTATACAAGGAGTTAGTCACTCCAGGTTTCAATGTACCTGTAATACTAATCGTGTTCGCTTTTCTTCCCAAAGTCTCTTCTGCAATCATCCAACGACGTGCATCATGATATCTTTGTTCTTCATAAGCCATTTCGATTCTACGTTCATTTCTGTAATCCTCCATTAACTGTTCACCACTAGAGGTTAAAGCAGGTTGACCTACTCTAAATCTGATCTGGTTCAACCAAGCTCTTGCTTCATCTTCCTGACCTAATTCCAAGGATGCTTCTACGTAATTCAATACAGCTTCAGTATATCTTAAGATTGGCCATGGAACTTCCTGCCAAGTGTTTTGATCTACAATTGCTGGATCTGGATCGATGAATTTTCTAACATAATAACCTGTGTAGCTACCATTCCAGTCCTCAATTGGGCTGTTTCTAGTATCCAAACCGAAGTGGGTTACTTTATTACCAGACTCATCAGTTATTTCATAAGTACCTGTTTGGATTTGACCTAGTGGATCTCTCGCTTGATTAGCTGAAGATCTTGGTTTCCACTGAGCACCATCATACAAAATTGACGCATAGAAACGTGCATCACGATTTTCATATGGATTAGCAGCATGCTCTGGATTGTTCCAGTCAAATTTAGTACCATCCATCATTTCATAATCGTCTACCAATAATTGTACAGGGCTATTTCCTGCCCAGTTATTATATCCATTTGGTCCATTGAATAAGCCTTGACGTCCTCCGTTTTCCTGCTTTGCATTGATGAAGTATCTCGCCATGATCAATTCATTCTCTCCTCCATTTCTGGAAAGTGAATTATTGATATAGTTCTGAATACCTTCTTCATGGGATACAGGCTCAGAAAGACCGTATAAATTACCAGAAGCTTTATCCAACACCGCTTTTGCAGCAGCTTGTGCTTGTTGCCATCTTTGAGTTCTATCTCCACTTGGATAAGCCAATAAATCTAGATCAGAATAACCTGCCAAAAGAGAAGATTTTGCAGATGCAGTTGGTCCATCATGTAGGTCACTAGCTGCATACAACAATACTCTAGATTTTAATGCAAGAGCAGCTAATTCAGAAGCTCTACCTGCAGCCATTGACTTTCCAGCCAATAAAGAGGCAGCATCATTTAGGTCAGACACGATGAAATTGATAGTTTCTTCCCAAGTATTACGAGGGGCTTCATAGGTTTCTTCACCTAATCCATATGGTCTATCCACAATAGGAACACCGCCATAATATCTAGCCAATTGTTGATAGTAGTAAGCTCTCATGAACTTAGCTTCTCCCAACAATCTGTCTACAATACCTCCGTCATTTGCAAATTGAGGTTCAGAAAGCTCCTCGATTGCAATATTTGCTCTTCTGATGTAGCTATACATGTTACCCCAGAAAATGGTATTGTTTACCCATCCGTCATCAGCTGAGTTAGTTCTAGCTTCTGTGATAGTAGTAATACCTCTACCTGGGTGGGTGAAGATGGCTTCATCTGTAAGAGAAGCAAGCATTTGCTCGTCGAAACCGCCATTTCCAAATCCTTGATAAATACCTGTAACGAAAGCCTCCGCTAATGCAGGGTCAGTCCAAACAGCTGCTTGGGATACTTCCCCTAACGGATCAGTATTCAAGAAATCATTGTTACAGCTTGCAATTGTAAAAAGGGCTGCAACGAGTACGAATATGTGTTTTATGTTTCTTTTCATTATTTCGGGTTGTTTAGAATGAAACAGAAATACCTGTGTTAATCACCCTTGCTTGTGGGTAATATTGTCCTGTAGCGTTGCTTGATTCAGGATCGTACACTTTTAACTTATCCCAAGTGATTAAGTTCAAACCGTTCACATAAATTCTAGCATTTCTGATTCCAACTTTTTCAGTTAGAGTTGCTGGCAAGTTGTATCCAATCTCCAAGTTTTTCAATCTTAGATAATCAGTTTTTCTGAACCAGTATGTATTACCATTGGAATAATATTGATCAGATCTGTTAGCAATTCTTGGATGAGTGCTGCTTGGATTATCAATAGTCCATCTGTTTTCATAGATATCTAATAAGTAGTTACCAATGTTTCCAGATTCTCCAGCACTTACATATTGTCTAGCACCTAGTGCACCTTGGAATAGAATTGCTAAATCAAATCCCTTCCAGTTGGCAGAAATATTCACACCTCCTTGGAATGTTGGGATATTATTTTGATCCATTCTTACACGGTCATCTGGAGTGATTTTACCATCCCCATTGTAATCCTTATATCTCATATCACCAGGACGAAGGTTATTAGTGATTGCAGTATAATCCAAAGACTCTGCATCAATTGACTGCTGATCTGGGAATACACCATCATATTGGTATACCAAGAAAGTGTTCATTGGGCTTCCAGTCGATTGCTGCCATTCTGGAGCACCTGGAGACTCATCCCAGAACAAGATCTTGTTTTTCGCATATCCACCGTTTGCACTAATAGAGTATTGGAATTCTCCTTTACCACCTCTATAGCCTAAGTTTAGGTCAAATCCTTTGTTTTCCACTTCACCGATGTTTTCAGCCGGTAGGGAAAGTCCTGTACTTTGAGGAACAGAAGCATTTCTTTGCCAAAGGATATTGGTTCTCTTGTTGTAGAACAAGTCAAATTCGAAAAACACTTTACCTTGTAAGAACTGACCTTCAAAACCTAAGTTTGAGTTGTTTGCAACTTCCCATGTTACAGAAGTATTAGGAACTCTTGTTTCAAACAAGGTCTTGGTCTCAGCTCCACCGATGATGTAAGAGCTAAATCCGTAAGTGGATAGGAACTGATATTCCGCGATCTGGTCATTACCCAATTGTCCCCAAGATCCTCTGATTTTGAAGAAATCGAATGTTCCACCCAAAGAGTTTTTCCAGAAATTTTCTTCAGAAACTACCCAACCCAACATGATGCCAGGGAAGAAACCAAATCTAGTTTCTTCTGGGAAGATGTAAGATCCATCATTTCTCCATAAGAATTCCGCTAGGTATTTCTCTTTGTAGTTATAAGCAACTCTACCAAAGTAGTTTAAACGAGCACGTTCAAATGCTCCACCACCGTTGTCTTTTTGCAAGTCTCCACCAGCAAACATCTGGTCAATAGCTGTAGAGATAAAGAATCTTCTAAAAGCATTGAAGTTATTTCCTTCAACTGTCTCTCTGTTTACACCAGCTACCACGTTAATGGTATGGTCTTCACCAAATGTCTTATCGTAGCTTAGTACACCACCTAATAAGATATTCAATTGATTCTCGTTTGCTTCTCTCAATCTTGGCTCAGCAGGACCTCTTTTACTTGGTACTAAAACAGGAGTAACTCCGTCATCTTCAAATCCATTTCCTAATTGATACAAAGTCCATGGAATCTCCCATCTTTTAGTATATCTGATATATTTATCGATTGCTGCTGTACCAGTGAATTTCAAACCTTCCACTCCAGGAATTTTAATTTCCAAATTACCTGTAGTTTGGATGTAATCTCTTTTATCACGGTCATACCCTGTTGCATTGGTAGTAATTACCACTGGGTTTTCACCATTTTCGATATCTGGTCCTGGTAATCCATTTGGCCAATAAGCAGGTTGATTTGGCTTACCTCTCATTTGCATACGGAAGATAGCGCCAGCACCTCTTGTTGGGAAGAATCTATATTCCTCTCTTGCCAAAATCCCTAATCCCACTTTCACATACTTATTAACATTCGCATCTAGGTTGATTCTGAAATCATACTGCTTGTAACCTGTAGCTGCATCTTTGTAATAAGCATCTTGGTTTTGATAACCCAAAGAAGTCAAATACTTCACATTTTCACTACCACCAACCAATTGAAGGTTATATCTGCTTTGAGGAGACCAATTTTTCAAGGTCGCATCATACCAGTCAGTATTTGGATAGAACCAAGGATCAGAACCATTTCTATACAATTCCAATTCGGAAGGAGTATAAGGAGCAGAACGTACCTGACCATTTGGTCTAGTGTATTCCCCAGTCTGCTTGTAAGCTTCATTAGCAGCAGCCCATTCTGAAGTAGGAAGCGCATAAATATCCAAGTCATTCAACATCTCGGCATATTGTGCAGCATTCGCCAAATCAGGCACTACTGTTGGTTGAGCCCAACCTTGGTTTGCTTGGAAAGTCAATTCTGGTGCACCAGTGGACCCTCTTTTGGTAGTTACCAAGATTACTCCGTTTGCAGCTCTTGAACCATAAATGGCAGCAGAAGCATCCTTCAATACAGAGATGTTCTCAATGTCATTTGGATTCAATCGCTGAAGACCACCCGCTCTAGCAGGGATACCATCAATTACAACCAATGCTTCGTTGTTTCCTAATGTATTACTACCTCTAATACGGATTCCGGATCCATCGTAGCCAGGCTCACCAGATCTGTTTACCGCAACTACACCTGCCATACGACCAGCAAGAGAGTTGGATAAGTTTACAGCTGGAGACTTCACCAAGTCTTTACCTTTTACGGTAGCTACCGAACCTGTAATCGTTTCTTTCTTCTGCTCACCATAACCTACAACTACCACTTCTTCCAAAGATTGGGTGTCAGGTAATAAGGTAAGGTCTAGAGTTGAACGACTTCCTACAGGAACTTCAAGAGTAGTAAATCCAATAAATGATAGTACCAATGTGGCGTCATTACCATCTATGTTTACACTAAATTTTCCGTCTATATCAGTTACAGTACCAGTGGTAGTACCTTTCACTAAAACGGAAACCCCAGGGAGCGGCAAATTATCCTCCCCTGAAATTACGACACCAGACACCTCCCGGGTCTGCGCCAAAACTGAGCCCATTAGGCCCAGAAACATTAAAAATGTTAAGCCAAAAAGCTTAAAACGAGTAGAGTTTTTCATACACGGTTATTGGTTTGGGTTGCATTAAAATATTAACTAACAATATTGCCTATAAATCTAGGCAAAATCTCACTGAATACTTTTGAAAACTGACTGTATTTTATCTTATTCAATCGATTGCATAGCCCAAAAACGCTCTTTCTTTTGTACTTTTAAAAGAATCGTTAGATTATTTTAACAGATTTTAAGAAGCGTGATTTTTGATTATTCAATGAAATGAATTCATTATTAATTTTTTATTAACAAAAATTAATATTTTTTGATTATTCAACAATGCAGGAGAAAAACTCTCTTTAATCAATGGAGTTTTTATAAAAATTAGGCTTTACAACCTTTTTACCACTTCTTTTTTGGGAATCTTTAATGACCACATTCCCCTTAAATCTCCTGGCTTAAACCCGGTCGCTTGATCATCTGGATATTGTTCTTTTATTGATTTAAAAACTTCACTGGGGATTTCTGAATCAGGGTCACCATGGCAATTGGAACAAATACCACCCGGAAAAATGATTGCCTTGGTATATAAAAAAACTTCCCCATTCTCAATTTTTTGAATATTGGGTGTATTATCAATTCCATTCTCCGCATTGTAGGCATAGGCATCTATAATCAAGGCCTCATCAGCATCTGGCTCATTCTGGGGGTTTCTATTTTTAATCGCTACTCTTTTCAACTGGATTTCTTCAGTTGGAAGCTTACTGCCTGTAATGGTAGAAGCATTTTCCTTACAAAAGGAAATGGCATGTTCAAATCCTCCTTCCTCTATCGCTCTTTGAAGGCTGGAAATCAAGTTCTTCTGGGCTTCTGAGGTCAATGAATCCCCCAAAACCATGGCTTCTTGAAGGATTTCTGCATCACTTAGCCGCTTTACTTCCATAGTCTTATTTACCTCATCAAATACTTCCTTCGAAACTCGTTCACGGGGCCCGCAGGATATCAACACTAAAAAGAGAGCGAGAAGTAGACACGTGTTTTTCATTGTACTTTGATTAAATAAGAGCATATAAAATTACAAATAATCTGGAAGGTTCGGCTTCATATACACTTAGGATATTCGAGGAAATAAAATTGAAAATCTTGGTCATTGGATCATCTATTCCAATTAAAGCTGTAGTAAATACCGTACAGGCAACTTTGTCAAGTAAGGAATTCGCGTATTTTTGTTTTATCAATGCATCCCACTTATGCGTAAAGCTTTTTACTTACTTATAGTTTGCCTATTTATCGGAAACTCACTTTTTGGGCAAAGCTGGAAAAGGATGCAAAGCTGGGGATTAGATTTAGAAGACATTACCTGGATTGATAATTTGGTAGGCTATGCAGGTGGAGAAAACTTATTGATCAAGACCATAGATGGCGGGCTGACTTGGGAAGAACAATTGATTCCCACAACCACAAGAATTAATGATCTGGATTTCTGGGATGAGCAAATTGGAATTGCAGTTGGAGATATTGGAGAACTATTAATAACCACGGATGGAGGTTTGATTTGGAATTCTTTAGCAGGCCCTTCCTCCTTGGACCTAAATGGGGTTTCTTTTATCAATGAAAATACACTTCTGATTATCGGGGAATCCGGCATCATTTATAGAAGTGAAGACTTGGGTAATTCTTGGCAGCAAATTGATTCTGGAGTTTCTGCCAACCTAAATGACCTTTATTTTATTGATGAAAACTTAGGTTTCATCACCGGGGATGTGGGGATTATCCTCAAAACCATAAATGGAGGTGCCTCTTTCGAAAAACTGACCACCTCGATTAACACACAATTGAATGCCATCACTTTTTCTAATGAAACAACTGGATATGCAGTAGGCTCCGAAGGAACCATTATTAAAACAGAGGATGGAGGGAGTAGCTGGAACCTACTAAACTCAGGTGTAAGCAATGAATTAAAGGATATAGGATTCAGCCCTCTTAACCCTAACATTATTGTGATCATTGGTTCCGAAGCTACCGCTATCAAATCCATCAATGCTGGGGCTACTTTTTCAAAAGCAAACCTAGGTTCTGGAAATTTAAGAAACCTGAATGCGTTGGAATTCATTCCTGAATCAAATGTTCTGTTGGCCGTAGGAGAAAATGGCTATGTGATCAGCTCAGGGAATGCAGGAAGTAATTATAGTACCAAATTAGCGGGTTACCGAAATGATTTTAGCTCTATTGACTTCAAATCTGAGCGGGTTGGGTACATCGCTGGAACACAAGGAACGGTATACCTAACTACGAATGGGGCTACGTCTATTATTAATAGATCCCTACCGGATGCTACAGATATTCTTTCCATTTCTTTCTGGAATAATGGATTTGGATATGTTTCTAGTAATACTGGAAAAATATTTAGAACCAGTAATTCAGGGTCTTCTTGGGTACCTGTACCAGCAAATACCCCAGAGGATATCACTGGATTCTATTTGTTTGCGCCTTCGGTATTGTATGTTACAGGAACGAATGGGTATATCGCCAGATCATTTAATTCAGGTGGAACATGGGATTCTGAAATTGTAACTAATACAAACGAAAATCTGAAAGACGTTACCTACTTTGATTTTCAGGTCGGCTTTGCCATGGGAGAGAATGGGCAGATCAGTTGGACCAATGGTGGAAATACATGGGAAAATCTTCCAAAACTCAGTAAGGAACATTTAAACGCCTTAGCCAAAGTGGATTCAAGTACCGCCGTAATTGTTGGTGATGGCGGTATTATTCTAAAATCAGAGGATATGGCCAAAACTTGGAGAATCATTCCCTCTGATATCACAGAAAACCTAAACTCTGTAGATTTTTGGGATGAAAACATTGGGATCATAGCAGGAGACAATGGATTGACGCTACAAACCAAAGATGGAGGAGAGACCTGGCTCCAAATAGAGACTGGGACAAGCAGAAATTTGAATTCAGTCAGCATGGGGACCTCTTTAGTTGCTTTTGCTGCGGGTGATGATGGCACCATATTAAACTATACTTGTAGCACTCCACCTGGAATAAGTGAAATTACGGGAGAGACAAGTGTATGCTTGGGTAACTCCACCTACCAAGTGGATGATCAAGCCATTTCTGGATCACAAATAGTTTGGAGAGTGGATGGAGGTGAAATTATTTCAGGACAAGGAACTTCCCAAGTGGAAGTAAAATGGAGCAAGACTGGTAGACAAGGGCTTTTTGTAAGTCGACAAAATTTCTGTGGTAATGGCGAAACCTCTGCCTTAGAGGTGGAAGTATTGACCTCTCCTATCATAGACTTAGAAATAGAAGGCCTTGGTACAGTTTGTACGAATCAAGCAGAAATCTATTCTTTACCTTTAGAACAAGGGGTTACCTACACTTGGACAGCAATAGGAGGAGAAATCCTTTCTGGACAAAATAGTTCTGAAATAGAAGTTCTTTGGCAAAACGTGGGTACACAAACACTTTCAGTGGTTTTAGAAAATAGTTGTGGTAGTACAGCTCCAATTACAAGAACGATTATTGTAGGTGCACCGCCAGAACAGCCTAGCATTATAATAGGAGAACAATTAGTGGGATTTGGAGAAGCCTCTTATACCATTGAACTACAGGAAGGAGTAGATTATCGTTGGGAAATATCGGGAAATGGAGGCATCATTCTATCGGGACAAGGCAGTTCTTCCATCATAGTCGATTGGCAATTGGAAGGAGATTTTATGTTGACAGTCACTCCTCAAAATAATTGCAATGAGGGAGAAGCAAGAGCTCTTGAAGTTACGGTGAATATTATTACTGGGCTTGAGCCCAATTCAGATCCATCACTTAGTTTTTACCCTAATCCTAGTCAGGGAAGTTTAACAATTACCTCAGATAATTTATCCGTATACCAAGAGGTATCCGTTTTGAATACGCTAGGACAAGAACTTGTTCATTCGGAAATCCAAGAAGGTCAAAGGGAAATCTATTTTACTGACTTGCCTAGAGGATTGGCATTGATTCGACTACGAAATCATTCCAAAACTGTAGTGAAGAAGATTATTGTGAGGTAAATGAATTTAGAGGGTTAACTATTTTGCTCTCCTCTTACAATGACATATTGGAACAAATCTCCAACTACTCCATTTTTAATGAATCCTTTCTTTAGGATTGCTTCAGGTATATATCCTGCTTTTTCCAATACGTTCATTGATTGCCCATTGAAATCATAGATTTGGGCATACAATCGCTGAATGTCAAATTTTTCAAAAATGTATTTAGTATACAACTTCACCGCCTCATTGGCTATTCCCTTGCCCCAAAAGGTTCCCCTACCCAGAAACCTAATTCCATGTTGGTTCTGAGTTCATCCTTTCCTCGTTCCGCACCGATAGCTCCAGCCAACCTACCCTCAAACTCAATGGCAAAATTTTGTGGTGGATTAAACTTTTGATTATGTTCTATCCAATGCCTAGCATCGTGAATTGTATAGGGTTGCGGAAAGCTATCCCTCAAATTCATCGCAATTTTCGGATTATTGGCAAGAGGATAGAGTTGATGGAAATGAGATTCATTCCATGTAACTAAGTTAATTCCTCTTTCTCCTGCGATGTTCATAAAAGTCGTTTGATTAATCCTTTAAGATACTATGCTTATCTCAAAAACAATAAAATTGCCAAAAATTCTCTTTAATCTGAAATGCTAATCTTCTAGCCCGGTTGATTGCATTTTTTCGAGGTTTTCCGCCATTCTCAATGCTGAGATAAAATCCTCAATGTGCCCATCCATTACATCCGGAAGATTATAAACGGTCTTATTAATTCTATGATCCGTCACCCTAGATTGCGAATAATTATAGGTCCTGATTTTATCGGATCTATCCCCACTCCCTACCATGGATCTTCTTTGGGCACCTACCGCCTCATTATGTTTGGCAAGTTCAATCTCATAGATTCTGGACCTCAATACCTTCAGGGCTTTTTCAAAGTTTTTGATCTGAGACTTTTCATCCTGGCAGGTTACCACCAAGCCAGTGGGAGCGTGAGTCAATCGAACTGCCGAATAAGTGGTATTCACCGATTGACCTCCTGGACCCGAAGAACAAAAGTATCTTTTCTAACATCATTCATATCCAAGTGTACTTCCACCTCATCCATTTCGGGAAGTACAGCAACAGAAGCCGCAGAAGTATGCACTCTACCTTGTGATTCTGTGGCAGGCACTCGCTGAACCCGGTGTACTCCTGATTCATATTTAAGCATTCCGTAGACATCTGCCCCAGAAACTGTAGCAATGATTTCTTTATATCCTCCTGCTGAACCAAAGGTCAAATCGAGCACTGTTAATTTCCATCCTTGCATTTCGCAGAAGCGTTCATACATTCTAAACAAATCCCCCGCAAAGATGGCCGCTTCATCTCCTCCAGTTCCACCACGAATTTCGAGGATACAATCTTTGGAATCATTAGGATCTTTTGGAATTAATAACTGCTTCAAGTCTGCTTCCAACACTTCCTTTCTATCTTTCAACTCTTCAATCTCAGCCTTGGCCATTTCCCGGAAATCAGGATCTTTTTCTTTATCCAGGATTTCCTTTGAACTGGTGATATTTTGAAGGACCAACTTGTATTCATCATAGACCTCGACAATTTTTTCCAAGTCTTTGTATTCCTTAGTCAGCTTGGCATATTTACTCATATCTGCCATACTTTCCGGCAATACAATGAGCTGGCCAACTTCTTCAAATCGATCTTTTAGGGCTTGTAATTTATCTAGCATAGTTATTCTTTCGCATTGCAAAAGTAGGGATTTTTATTCGATGCTTGAAAATCCCAAAAAAGTAAAACGTAAGAATCCTATGGAATTTTGAAGTGTTCCTTAACTAGACAAGATTAAAAAAAGGCCGTCCTAAAAGACGACCTCAGATTTTATTCTACTGTAACTGATTTGGCCAAATTCCTCGGCTGATCTACGTTACAACCTCGCATAACTGCGATATGATAAGATAGCAACTGTAATGGTACCACGGCTACCAATGGGACAAAAGCCTCATGAATAGCTGGGATTTCAATCACATGGTCTGCCATATTTTTAACGGTGGTATCTCCTTCGGTCACCACTGCAATCACTTTTCCTTTTCTTGCCTTTACTTCTTGAATATTGCTCACCACTTTTTCATAGGAGCTATCCTGGGTGGCAATAAAAATCACAGGCATTTCTTCATCGATCAATGCGATCGGACCATGCTTCATCTCTGCAGCTGGATACCCTTCCGCATGGATATAAGAAATTTCTTTGAGTTTCAGTGCACCTTCCAATGCAACTGGGAAATTGTAGCCTCTTCCCAAATACAGTGCATTTCTTACATCTTTATATTCTGAGGCAATGTATTGGATTACGTCATTTGATTTCAATGCCGCCTCCACTTTTGATGGAACTGATGCCAATTCATGCAATAATTGAATATACCTGCTTTCTGGTAAAGTGCCTCTTTGGTAACCCAACTTCAAAGCCATCATTGCCAATACAGATATTTGGGCTGTAAATGCTTTCGTGGAAGCCACTCCTATTTCAGGGCCCGCGTGGGTATAGGAACCTGCATGTGTAGCCCTAGGAATAGAGGATCCTACCACATTACACACCCCAAAAATGGTCGCTCCTTTGGATTTTGCCAATTCGATTGCTGCCAAAGTATCAGCAGTTTCTCCAGATTGGGAAATTGCAATCACAAAATCTTTTTCGCTGATCACAGGATTTCTATACCTGAATTCCGAAGCATATTCTACTTCCACAGGTACACGGGCAAACTCCTCAAACAGATATTCGGCTACCAAACCAGCATGCCAAGAGGTACCGCAGGCAGTAATAATGATCCGTTCGGCATTTTGGAACTTATTCATATAGTCCCTTAAGCCACCTAGGACTAATCTCCCAGATTTTGCATCCAATCTACCTCTCAAGCAATCTGCAATAGATTTAGGTTGCTCATAAATTTCTTTTAGCATAAAATGCTCATAACCACCTTTTTCGATGGCTTCCAACTCCAATTCCAATTGGTTGATATAGGGATTGGTCTCCACATTTTCAATCGTTTTGATTTGAAGCCTGTTATCTCGAATTACGGCGATTTCATAGTCATCCAAATACACGACCTTGTTGGTGTATTCAATAATTGGAGTAGCATCAGAAGCCAAGAAGTATTCATCTTCACCTACTCCGATTACCAAAGGAGAACCTTTTCTTGCGGCGATTAAGGTATCGGGTTCATCTTTATTGATTAATACAATAGCATATGCCCCAACTACCTTATGAAGGGCCAGCCGTAGGGCTTCTTCCAAGCTACAGTCATTATTGGCATAGATATCTTCAATAAACTTGATGAAAACCTCGGTATCCGTTTCACTTTGGAATTGATATCCTTTTTCTCCAAATCCTTTTTGAGGACTTCATAATTCTCGATAATCCCATTATGAATAATCGCCAAATGTTCTGAAGATGAATAATGAGGGTGAGCATTCACATCATTGGGTTCTCCATGAGTAGCCCAACGGGTATGCCCAATCCCTATTTTGGAACGGAGGTTTCCATTGCCTTGGAGGTGTTTTTCCAATTCAGAAACTTTCCCCTTCTTCTTGTAAATTCCTAATCCTTGATCATCTAAAAGTGCGACTCCAGCACTATCATATCCTCTGTATTCCAATCGACGAAGTCCTTTGATGATAATAGGCAAAGCTTCTTGCTGGCCTACATATGCAACAATTCCACACATATTTAAAAATTCTTGAGTAATAATTGAACTTGCACAAATAAACAGTATTCATGCCAAAAAATAGCCGACTTCTTAAAAAGAAAGAAGTCGGCCAATATTATTTATTAAAATCTGGAGTTACCTAATCTTGGAATAGATAACTTGAACTTTTACTTTATCACTTCCCACTTTGAATTGTCTTAAAGACTCTCGGAATGGGTCATTATTGATGCCTACAGGACTACTAATGTAACCTCCATAGATCAACCAATCTCTTCTTGTTAATTGGCCTCTGAAAACAGCATTTACATGCGAGGTAATTAATTCAGAATAGGTATTTGTTTCAGAATCAAATCTTACAGATGCAGGAGCAGTAACATTGGGAACGACATCTCCATCTTCATTTGTATAAACTTGAGATTGCCCATCTGCTTGCACAGTTAGATAAACTGTGTTCTTACTCTGCAAGAAATTATTATTTGCGTCCGTGTAATACATAGCAAGAGAAGACGGTGGAGTTTGACCTTCTGGAAATTCCTCTATCTCCCCAAATGTCAACAACACTTGATTAAATGTTACACCGGATATTGTATCCAAAAAGGAATCTAAAGGACTGGTATCCAATCTAATCATCATCCCAAGACCTGATTTTAACCCTACTGTGGATCCTGTAGAATAATTTTTGCCCGGTTCGGTAACCACACTGGTCGGAGTATTACTTCTGTCGCTATCCACATTATTGAAGTACCTTGAAGAAGTAGTATTGATCTCATAAGAAGTAGAAACCGTATCCCCAGCATAATGATAATAGGTGATTATCCTCGTTTTTTCATTTAAATCGATCCCAAAAGAGGTATTATCTCCCTCTCTTCCTTTAAAGGCCATTCCAGGTAAGAATTCTCTGAATTTGAAAATATCTTCAAACTCTAATCCTCTTTTCATTTTACCAAATAACTCTTCCTGGAATTCCTCATTGACAGGCATGGACACCACAGTATCCTTCACTTCTCCAAATACAAATTCTCCAGACGCGATTGGACTTTCTTCGTAGGCAAGTTTATCAAAATTATAATAAACTGTATCGAGTATTGGCTCCGTCAAGCGGTGGATAGAAAGGAGCTTTGGCTCATCAAGATTTGAACCATTCACACTTATTACGTCTACCTCAAACAACATAGAATCTAAAAATGCTTCAGATTCTGGTCGCTCTGCTGCGGTACTGATATACATACGGGTATAACCTGTGCCCTCTGTTCTCCCGAAATAGTCGTCCTCTTCCACCCCAACGATCAAGTTTCCTTTGTTGGTAGTATTAAACGAATCCAACAACACTACCTCTGCAGGGAATTCGAACTCCTCGAAAAACACACCAATCTGATCGTTTCCGGGGCCAAGTTCGATACCTACAGAGGCAGGGTCGCTACAAGAATTTGTTAGAATAATGGACAAGAGGGCCAAAAAGGCCAATTTAACCGGCGAGACTTGTGTAGATGCCGTAGAGCTCTTCATGAGCTTGTTCTTCTGCTTCGATGCTGATTTCAAACTTCTTGTCTTTTGAGAAATCCTCTATTAGTTGGTTCAATTTATCTGACACTTCGCCGCCTTTCACCACCATGTCTGCATATTGCATACCCATGCTGATAAAGCCTTCGAAGTCTTTGCTTTTCAAAGGTGCTAAAATAGTATCATCTATGTCTACCATCTTAACCTTGTTTAACAAATCATCGCCAAAGGTATGAGAAAATCCGTTGTTATAAATAGCAAAAACAGATTTCGTCTCCTTAAATAGAGGCTCATTTTTATAGGTGGTCTTCAAATACATTGGAATCAAGCTGGTCATCCAGTCATTACAATGCACAATATCAGGTGCCCAACCCAATTTTTTAACAGTTTCAATTACTCCTTTACAGAAGAAAATGGCTCTTTCATCATTATCTTCGTAAAACTTCTGCTGCTTATCGTGGAATACACTCTTCCTTTGGAAGTAGTCTTCGTTATCGATGAAGTAAACCTGAAGTTTGGCGTTTGGAATAGACGCCACTTTAATTACTAATGGTTTTTCCTCTTCTCCGACTGCGATGTTGATTCCTGAGAGTCGGACTACTTCATGTAGTCTGTTTTTTCTTTCATTGATCAAACCGAATCTTGGAACCAAAATACGAATTTCCATACCGCGCTCTTGCATAGCTTGAGGAAGCGATCTTAGGAAATTGGCTACTTCGGAAGTTTCGAGAAAAGGGTTGATTTCACTGGCAACGTAGAGAATACGTAGTTTAGACATGCTCTTTGGATTTTAGCGTTATTAGGTGATAAACAACGACACAAAGATAATAAAAAAGCCCAAAACGCATTGTTTTTCTAAATATTAATCTACTTTTGCGGCTATTTACCTATCAAACACCCTATTCCCTTGCAGGTATTCAATAATGGGGCCGAATGGCATAATAACTGGATTCAGACCCTCCAAACGCATAAATCAATAGGATTTGTCCCAACAATGGGAGCTCTTCACGATGGCCATTTAGACTTGATCAAAGCATCTAAAAAACCTGCGACATCACTGTTGTTTCCATCTTCGTCAATCCAATTCAATTTAATAATGCGGAGGATTTTGAGAAATACCCTGTCCTGACTGATCAGGATTTGTCTTTGTTAAGGAAGGAAGAAGTCGATTATGTTTTTTTACCCTCCAAGGAAACCATTTATCCAGAATCACCGGTATTAAGTTTCAATTTTGGAAACTTAGAAAACGTTTTGGAAGGAGAATTTAGACCGGGACATTTTAGTGGAGTAGGAATTATCGTTTCCAAACTGTTTAATATCATACGGCCCACCATTGCATTTTTTGGGCAAAAGGACCTCCAACAAGTTGCTATCATCAAAAGAATGGTACTAGACCTTTCTTTTCCATTGGAAATTCAGGTGGTCCCTACCAAAAGGGAAAAAGATGGATTGGCACTTTCATCAAGGAACATGAGATTAACTTCTACTGAAAGAGAAAAGGCACTCCTTCTAATAAAAAGTTTAAATCAAGCAAAAAATGAACTATTGACCGGCAAAAGTTGGTTGGAGGTTCGGAACAACGTTCAGCAATTATTTAAGGAAGAGCCACTGACGCAATTAGAATACTTTGAACTGGTTCACCCTGAAACATTTAAGGTTTTCAGTGAATTTGATCCACATGAAAAGTCCTCCATTTGCGTGGCCTCGTTTGTAGGAAATGTCAGATTAATAGACAACCTATTAATTAATCCTTAATTTTGCGGCAAATTTCAAACAATGCAAATTCAGGTATTAAAGTCCAAGATTCACCGAGTTAAAATTACTCAAGCGGAACTCAATTATGTAGGATCGATCACCATCGATGAGGATTTGATGGATGCTGCAAATCTGATAGAAAACGAAAAAGTCCAAATTGTCAATGTGAATAATGGCGAACGATTAGAAACTTACGTAATTACAGGAGAAAGAGGAAGCGGTCAAGTTTGTCTTAATGGACCCGCTGCAAGAAAAGCACAAGTAGGAGATGTAGTAATTATCATTTCTTATGCAGGAATGGAACTAGAGGAAGCTAAACAACACAAACCCGTGTTAGTATTCCCTGACGATAGCAATAAAATTATTTGATGATCAATCAAAAACTTAAACAATGGATCCAGATCGCAATTTCTTTGGGAATAGCTGTCTGGATTTTTTGGTTTCTATACAAAGACATCGCGATTGAAAGTTTAATAGAACAACTTCAATCCAGTAATTGGTTTTGGATAGGAACTTCCATTTTTGTTTCATTTTTTGGGTACTTTCTAAGAGGCTGGAGATGGACCTTGCTGATTCATCCTGAACAAGGAGAGAAAGTTACTCCCGCTCGTGCCTATCATGCGACCATGGTTGGTTACTTAGTCAATCTTTTAATACCTAGAGCTGGTGAAGTGGCCAAATGCGGTGTGCTTAATCGAACAAATGGTATTTCAATGGGCCACTTACTGGGAACAGTCATTCTCGAAAGAAGTGTAGACCTACTATGCTTGGTTGGTACCATCCTATTGGCATTCATTTTACAAAACTCCATGTTTCTTGAACTTGCAGGACAATTGGTCAACTTAGATGATCTATTTGCAAGTTTAAAATCTAACCTTCCAATTGTCATTGGCGGTATCCTAATCCTAATCCTAGTAGTTCGGTTTATTTTGAATAGGTTCCGAGACCATGGACTGATCAATAAAATCCAACATTTCTTTCGGGAAATGGGCGGTGGAATTAAAAGAATCAACCAACTTGAAAATCCACTTGGGTTTTGGATAAGCTCTATTGTACTCTGGGTGATTTATTTTCTTACGATGTATACAGTGTCTCTCGGAATTGAAAGTACTGCCAATTTGTCCTCTGGGGAAGTTCTTTTAGTCATGGTTATGGGAAGTATTGGCATGGTAGCACCCGTTCAAGGCGGTATTGGAACCTTCCATGCACTTGTGGCCTTTATTTTGATCCAACTTGGAGTAACCGAGGTAGATGGTAAAATTTTCGCAGCCATCATCCATGGTACCCAGTTAATTCTTGTTTTGGTTATGGGAATTATTAGTTGGCTTTCTATGATGAAATTACCAACTTGGAAACAACCCGAACAAGCATAAATCGTTATCAATAGCAAATTAATAAACTATGATTATCCTAATTGTAATTGTCTTTGCAATTGCCGGCTTTGCGGTCAGCAATCGATTAAAAAGCAAATTCAAAAAGTACTCCCAAATCAGCTTGGAAGCAAATCTATCTGGAGCTGATATTGCTAAACTGATGCTTGCAGACAATAATATCCACGATGTACAAGTTGTTTGCGTAGAGGGTCAATTAACTGACCATTATAACCCTGCAAATAAAACTGTCAATCTTAGCCCAGATGTATATTATGGTAGAAATGCTGCAGCTGCTGCAGTTGCCTCCCATGAATGTGGTCACGCGGTACAGCATGCCACATCTTACGCTTGGCTCAATTTGCGATCCACTCTGGTCCCTATTCAAAATAGCGCTAGTAAGATTCTGAATATCGTTTTGATTGCCTCTTTATTTGGAGGTTTTGCCTTAGGGTTACCCGTCCCATTCATTGGATATATTGTAGTAGGCTCTTATTCTGTGATTACGCTATTTACTATTGTTACCCTACCTGTTGAGTTTGATGCTAGTAATCGAGCACTTGCTTGGGTAAAAAACAGAAACATTGTAACTCCATCGGAATATGAAATGTCCAAAGATGCTTTAAAATGGGCTGCAATGACTTACGTTGTAGCTGCTTTAGCCTCCATTACCACACTTGCATACTACATTATGGTGTTTTTTGGGAATAGGGATTGATCCAGATCAAATAAGAATTTCGAAGAGGGACAAGCTTTTGCCCCTCTTCTTTTTTTGCTATATCTTCCTAAATAAGATCATAAACCCAATTATTGAATATGGATTTTCAATTAACAGAAGAACATTTAGCAGTTAGAGAGGCAGCAAAAGAATTTACCCAAACTGAGCTTTTACCTGGAGTCATTGAAAGAGATACCCATGCTATTTTTCCAAAAGAACAGGTCAAAAAGATGGGCGAATTGGGATTTTTGGGAATGATGGTAGACCCCAAATACCATGGAGGGGGAATGGACACGCTTTCCTATGTCATTGCGATGGAGGAATTATCCAAAGTAGATGCTTCTGCCTCTGTAGCTATGTCCGTCAACAATTCTTTGGTCTGTTGGGGTCTCGAAAAATATGGAACCGAGGAACAAAAAGAAAAATACCTTAAACCTTTAGCAGCTGGAGAGGTCTTAGGCGCTTTTTGTCTTTCCGAACCAGAGGCAGGATCAGACGCCACTTCTCAAAGAACTGAAGCTGTTTTAAATGGAGATCACTACGTACTCAACGGGACAAAAAAGGATCACCAACGGTTCTTCAGCAAGCATTTACCTAGTTATTGCTCAAACCCATCCAGAATTAGGGCATAAAGGTATTTCTGTATTTATAGTTAAAAAAACTGGGAAGGGTTTGTGGTTGGTAAAAAAGAAGATAAATTGGGCATTCGTGGATCCGATACACATAGCTTAATGTTTACCGATGTTAAAGTTCCTGTAGAAAATAGAATTGGGGAAGAAGGGTTTGGATTTACGTTTGCAATGGAAACCTTAAACGGAGGTAGAATCGGAATTGCTGCTCAAGCATTGGGGATTGCTGCCGGAGCTTATGAATTGGCCTTGGCCTATTCAAAAGAACGGAAAGCTTTTGGGAAGCCAATCAGTCAACATCAAGCAATCCAGTTTAAACTGGCAGATATGGCTACCCAAATTGAAGCGGCAAGACTCCTAGTATACAAGGCAGCTTGGACCAAAGACCAAGGAGAAGACTACTCGCAAGCTTCAGCGATAGCAAAATTATATGCTTCCCAAGTGGCGATGGATGTGACAGTAGAAGCCATTCAAGTTCATGGAGGCTATGGTTACGTCAAAGAGTACCATGTAGAACGATTGATGAGGGATGCAAAAATCACCCAGATTTATGAGGGCACTTCCGAAATTCAAAAAATTGTAATATCCAGAGGGATATTGAGATAATCCAGTTTTTTCTAGTTATCAGAGGGTATAATAACATAAAATTATACCCTCCTTTTATTTTTATATACCTTTTATCAAATTTTTACGTTATTAAGTAAGAAAAATCATATTTTTGTGATTCTGTTTTTCTACTAAAAAATAATGGAATATTACAACAAAGTAATTGAGTCAATAAATGTCCGCTTCTTAAGAGGTAATAATTATCGCGTGGAAAAGCCTGCGACAATTGTAAATTACGAAGAACCTGACAATACCCTTGTTTTACTACACCATGGCACCCTGAAATTTGGGGAAGACCAAGAATTGGTCAATGAAGGGGAGGTTTTGTTTTTACCTGGAGGTCAAAAGACCGTGCTTACCATCGGCGGAAGCGCTAAAAAAAGTGAAATTAATCTAGATCAGTTTACTGAATCGAAGAAAAAACACCTTCAAAGTTTAAGCTTTAGGGAGATCAAAAATACGGAAGACGACTGTATCTCTATGGTCAGCTTTGAGTCAAAGGTTTTTGATGTTGTCAATTTCTTCAACTCGCTGGACATCCCGCCTTTTATTATCCGCTTTAATGATCGCTTGGCAACCATTATTGAGGATTTAATGAAGGAAATGGAGCAAACTCATGTGGGAAGAGAAAGAGCATTAAAATCTCTTACCGAAATCCTCGTAATTGAATTGCTCAGACATATCCTTAAAAACAGATTGTTCTTGGAAGAGCTTTCTACCAACTCTACCTATTTCAAGGACCCTCGATTAATTGATCTATTCAATTACATCAAAACCAATTTGGGAGGAGACCTATCTAATAAAATCCTAGCCAAAGTAGCGAATGTTTCTGAAGATTATGTGGGTCAGTATTTCAAAATGTTGACAGGAATCAATCCTCAAGACTACATTGAATACCAGCGAATGGAAGCAGCAGTGGAATTGCTTAGAACCACTAAGAAATCAATTCGAGATATCGGAAAAGAAGTAGGGTATAAAGACACCGCTTATTTCTGTAGAAGATTTAAAATGATGTATGGTGTGCCTGCTGGAAAAATGAGAAGAAGAGAATCCTTAATTAATGTTTAAGGATAGATTATATAAAGATTTATAATTTAAGACCTCAGCCAAAAAGCTGGGGTCTTTTTCTATGGTGTTTCCTATGACGACCAAATCTGCGCCAGCCTGATAAGTTTTTTATTAGTCTCCAACGTATCGATCCCCCCGCCTACAATTACAGGGCAAGGAACCTCCTGCTTGACCAATTTGATTACTTGGGGAGATACTTGACTTTGCACCACTACCTGCATCAAGGAACACATACTTCATTCCTAAAAAATGACCTGCCAATGCGGTATCTTTCACTAAATTGGATTGGGAGTTAAGAATGGGCAATGTTTGGCTCACCGCATGAACACTGGTGATTTCCCCGTCATTTACCAAAAGATAAGCTGTAGGCAAAACCTCTATTCCCAACTTAGAAATCTTGGGAGCTGCAGCAATTTGTTGGCCTATGAGATAGTCGGGATTTCTTCCAGAAATCAGAGAAAGAAACAAAATTCCATCTGCATTTTTAGACACTTGTAATTGAGACCCTGGAAAAATAACAACTGGGATTTGCCCAGCAATCTGCCTCACAGCATCTACCACCGTCGAAAAGTCTTTTTGCCATTGCTACTTCCTCCAACAAATATCAAATCCAAGTCAGAATCTTTCACCCAAGCAAAATTCTTGGCTAAGATTTCTGCATCATGACATTTATCCGGATCTATCAGCCAAGCCAGACCTTTTCTCTTGAACTGGCATATCTCCTTCAATAACTTACTGACTTTCTTCTTCTCCCTTTTCAGCATCTTCTGAGGCCTGGTCGCTAAACAAATTTGGAAGATACTTTTCCTTGGCATAAGCCAATCCCAACACTAATAAACGCTGGCTTAAAGAAGGCCAAAAACCGCCAGACTTGGCTTTACTTTTAATTTTTTCTTCTAACTCTCCAGTAAGCAATCCCTCTTTTTCCAATAAGGCTAAGGCCTTCTCCGTATTTCGGTTATTCTTCCGTTTTTAGTTTTTAGGATGGCAAAGGCAATCAGTCCACCCGCCAAAGCTAAGCCACCAATTTTTACCCATTCCTCAGAATCTTTTTTAAGTAACTCTAATTGCTTTGCCAAAGTCTGCTCCAGCTCTTCAGCCTTTTTTCAAGCTCCTGGTTCATCTTCTTTTCTTTTGACTTTTCTAGCATTCAATATAAAAACCTTCAACCCGTCCTGAACATTTCTCTGGATAGTTTTAGAGTATCGAGTATAGTATAAAAAGCCCAGAAAAGCGAGATACATCAATCCGACCAACAAAAATCCCAGGTAAGGAGAATTGGTATATTGGCTCAAGAAAAAGCTAATGAAAAACTAAAAAACAGCAAGACCAAAAGGAAAACTGCACACATAAAAAAGAGCAGGACCAGTCTGGAAACAATCCCTAAGAATTCTTCCTGGATTTCTAGTTTTACGATGTCTATTTTAGTTTCTACAATACCTTTTAAGGTCTGTATGATTTCTCCAATCTTTAGCATAAAGGCAAAATTCGGTTCCGATTTATGTCACAATATACTCGAAATCGAAAGAGCAAAAAAATCAAGTAGTCAGGTCGACCTCTTGTTGGTAGTATTTAAACCTCAACACTAGTTCTAGGGCAAAGGCTATGGCTTGGTTTATTGGCAATTGTTTGCAAAGAGATTCGTCAATTTCCTCTAAATACATGTAAAATTTTGAAGCACTTGGAATAGGTAATTCCTCGTTTATTTTCTTTGAAACAGCCAAATATGCTTCTTGCTTTTGTTCCTTTAAAGTCTTGCATATAATAATATCCTTCTGACCATATTTGTTCTTCCTGGCAGATGCAGCAAAAAGCCTACAGATCATCCCTCTATTTACATAATTGGTACAATATCCCATTTTACCTGAAATGGAATTGGTTCGGTACACGATGCAATTACCTTGGTCATCTCCAGACTCAATAAGACTTAGGATGGTTTCTGCTAGGCCCTTATTAAAAAAATCAAATGCTAAGGGTAGGAATTCCAATGCTGAAGCTGGAATTTGGGGATTGGCGCAGCAAGCGCCACATCCTGTAAGACAACTTAAGCCACTCCCGGAAGTAAATTGCTTTGCTTCCTCCTCTAACTCTTTGAAAACTTTCAATACGGCCAGAGACTTTTCTTCGAGATTCAACGATATGTTCAAATAGTGCGCAAATCTACAGAAAGGAATGACACGAAATTCAAATCGAAGAACTTAATTTTTTGAGCTGATTTACAGAGATTTACCAAAATAAAGTAAGGAATAACTAGGCATGGACTGTCCATTTTTAACTAGAGATCGTTTTCTTTAATAAACGATTTAAATTATGAGCAATACGGACGAACAAAACCAAGAAGATAGAATCCGACAGGCTTTTAAAGAACGGGATTGGAATGAAATCAAAAGTTCTGATTCCTGGGTAATTTTTAAAGTGATGTCAGAATTTGTAGAGGGATTTGAAAAACTGGCTAAAATTGGACCCTGCGTTTCTGTGTTTGGTTCCGCGAGAACTCCTCGTGATCACCAGCACTACAAAATGGCCGAAGAAATTGCCGCCAAACTTGTCCGACATGGATATGGAGTAATCACTGGGGGTGGCCCAGGAATCATGGAGGCTGGTAATAGAGGAGCCCATTCTGAAGGAGGAAAATCTGTAGGATTAAATATTGAGCTTCCTTTCGAACAATTTAATAACATCTACATAGACCGAGATAAACTTTTAACTTTTGATTACTTCTTTGTCAGAAAAGTAATGTTTGTAAAATATTCTCAAGGGTTTGTGGTACTTCCTGGAGGGTTCGGTACCATGGACGAATTCTTTGAGGCATTAACCTTAATACAAACCAATAAAATCGGAAGATTTCCTATTGTTTTAGTAGGAAAGAAGTATTGGACAGGATTGTTGGATTGGATCAAAAACACAATTTTGGAAAATAATTACATCAATGAAGAAGATTTAGAGCTTTTCAGCATAGTAGAAGATGCTACAGAAGCTGTTAAAGTAATTGATGATTTCTACAGCAAATACCTTCTTAGTCCTAATTTCTAATGTCCCAAAAAAACTAATTCCAATTTATGCGTTAGTAGTCTTGTCTCTTGGACTCGCTATATATGCAGTAATCAAAACCTCCCCTTCAACCACATCATTCTTAAACCCTGTCGCAAGTGAGGGAGTACTTCAGTCCATGCCCCGCCCCTCCAGGGATTCTTTGATGTTGTTTGATATCCCTTCAAAACTTTCTTTTGCGGGGGAAGAAGTCCCCCTGAATATTCCGGATGTAAAAGAAAGATTGGAAAGAGAAATATATGTGAATGCTTATTGGCAGTCAAACATGATCCTTTTGATGAAACGATCTTCCAAATTCTTGCCGGAAATTGAAGAGATCTTAAAAGAAAATGGGGTGCCAGACGATTTCAAATATTTAGCCATGGCTGAATCGGGATTGATGAATGTAGCTTCACCTGCAGGAGCCAAAGGCTTTTGGCAATTTCTTTCTTCCACTGGGAAAGAATATGGCTTAGAAATTTCCAAAGATGTAGATGAACGATACCATCTTCAAAAAGCCACGGTGGCAGCAAGCAAATACCTTAAAAAGGCCCATCAAAAATTCGGTGACTGGACTGCGGTGGCTGCAAGTTATAACATGGGACAGACGGGCTTTGCAAGAAGACAAACCGAGCAGCTTCAACAAAACTACTATGACCTGTATTTGAATGATGAAACCAGCAGGTATATGTTCAGGATTCTAGCCTTTAAAGTGGTTTTTGAAAATCCAGGTGAATTTGGCTTCCATCTTCGAGCATCTGATTTTTATCAAACCCCTGAAATGAAGACCGTTTCGGTATCTTCAGATATTAAAAACCTAGCTAGTTGGGCTAAAAACGAAGGAAGCAGCTATAAAGAATTGAAATTGTACAACCCTTGGCTAAGAGATAAAAACTTAAATGTAAAGAGAGGTAAATCTTATGAGATTATCCTTCCTAAATAGATGAACTGAATTCTCCCAACTTCCTATTTTTATTAGTTAATTTGGTTAACCACACGACCTTAAACTACTAAGAATGAAAAGAAGAGATTTTATCAACCTATCTGCAATGAGTGCTGGAGTCAGCATGATGGCCGGCGGCATCGCATGTGAATCTAAAGAAGTCAATCACCTAAATATATCTCCGTTGGAACAACTCAGCTCAAGAACTACCGACATTCAGCCGATTACAGTAGAAGAAAGAAAATCAAGAATAGCCAAGGCACAGGACTTAATGAATAGCATTGGTATGAAAGCTATGTTACTCGATGGCGGCACTTCTTTGGATTATTTTACAGGAATCAAATGGGAAGGTAGCGAACGACCAATGGTTGCCCTGATCCCAGCATCTGGTGAAGTAAGCTATGTTTGTCCAGGTTTTGAAGAGGATCGATTAAAAGAACTCATCAAGATTGGAGACCGAGTTTATCCTTGGCAAGAAGATGAAAGCCCCTTTACAGATTAAACAGGCCCTTAACGACTTTGGAATTACCAGCGGAGATGTAGGAATGGAAGAGAGAGTCCGCTTTTTCATTGTAGATGGATTGAAGAAAGTAGCTCCTTCCTTGAACCTAATCAGTGCAGATCCAGTGACGATTCCTTGCCGCCTTATCAAATCTCCGGCAGAGATCGCCCTGATGCAAAGAGCCACAGAAATCACGATTGAGGCAATGACCCTCAGTTTAACCTTCCTAAAAGAAGGTGGAAGCCCGTCAGACTTTTCCTCTGCAGTGGCACAGGCTCACCAGAAAATGGGAGCTCAACATGCATTTGCTTTAGCCAACTTTGGAGAAGCATCTGCTTTCCCACACGGAAGTATACAGCCCCAAATTCTTAAAAAAGGAGATATAGTTCTCATAGATTGTGGATGTGAAGTAGAAGGTTACAATTCCGATATCAGTAGGACCATCGTATTTGGAGCAGAGCCTACTGCTAGGCAACAAGAAATTTGGGATTTAGAAAAAGAAGCTCAAGCAGCTGGTTTCGCAGCGGCCCAACTAGGCGCTACCTTAGGTGAGGTAGACGCAGCCGCCAGAAAAGTAATTACCGATGCAGGCTTCGGTCCAGGATATCAATTGCCAGGATTGCCACATCGAACTGGACATGGAATTGGAATGGATGGCCATGAATGGGGTAATGCTGTGAAAGGTAATACTATGGTCCTCAAGCCTGGAATGTGCTTTAGCATAGAACCAAACATCTCCATTGTAGGGGAGTTTGGAGTAAGACACGAAGATTGTGTTTACATGACAGAATCTGGTCCAAAATGGTTTTCTCAACCGAGCCCTTCTATCAGCCAGCCTTTTGCTTAATACCGATTTATTAGAGATAAGAACCTTCATTTTGAAGGAAAATGTCTGAAAATGTAACAACCAAAGGAAAAGCCGGTTACATTTTAGAATTCGACTACCTCTTACCCTCTAAATTTCGTACCTTTGCCGATTGTATTTGCCAAACGATTTATGAGTCAATCTACTTCTAATCAAGAAGAATTTATTGAGATTTTTGGTGCCAGAGAGCATAATCTAAAAAACTTAGACCTTAAAATTCCACGAAATAAATTAGTGGTTGTAACAGGACTGAGCGGAAGTGGAAAAAGCTCCCTCGCTTTTGATACGATCTATGCAGAAGGTCAAAGACGATATATGGAGTCTTTCTCTGCCTACGCAAGATCTTTTTGGGAGGCTTGGAGAGACCTGATGTAGATAAAATCAATGGATTATCACCGGTGATTGCCATTGAGCAAAAACCACTTCCAAGAACCCACGGTCTACCGTAGGTACCGTCACGGAAATTTATGATTTTATGCGTTTGCTCTACGCAAGAGCTGGAGAAGCATTCTCCTACTTAACCGGCTCAAAAATGATTCGACAAACCGAAGATCAAATCATAGAGCAGCTATTTTCAAACTTTGCCAACAAGAAACTCTATTTATTGGCTCCAGTGGTCAAAGGGCGTAAAGGACATTACCGAGAGCTTTTTGAACAGATTCGAAAAATGGGTTTTTCCAAAGTTCGGGTAGATGGGGTAGTGTTGGACATGGTTCCCAAAATGCAAGTGGACCGATACAAAATCCATGATATTGAAATAGTCATAGACCGTATCGTTGCCGAGGAATCAGATAGATTTAGAATCACTCAATCCTTGAAATCTGCATTGCAACATGGGAAAGGTGTCATGATGATTCGTGATGAAGAAGGTGAAATCCATCATTTCTCCAAGTATTTGATGGACCCTGAAACTGGCCTTTCTTACGATGAGCCTGCCCCAAATAACTTTTCTTTCAACAGCCCCTATGGAGCTTGCCCTACCTGTAATGGTCTAGGCATCAAAGAAGAAATTACTCGTGAAAGTATTATTCCTGACCCTAACTTAAGTATTACAAGAGGAGGCATTGCTCCTTTGGGAGAATATCGGGATATCTGGATTTTCAAAAAATCGAAGCAATACTCAAGCATTACAAATGCTCCATGAGTTCCCCGATTAAAGATCTTCCTGAAGAAGTGGTAGAAATTTTACTCAATGGGGATAAAATGGAAGTGGCAGTAGATTCTGTCAAATACCCTGGGACTAAATGGCATACTACATTTGAAGGAATTATCAATTTCCTCCAAAAATACCAGGAAGGTAGCTCCGACAAAATCCAGGAATGGGTCAGTGAGTTTACCACCACCCAAATATGTCCAGACTGTGATGGATATCGTTTGAAAAAAGAATCTCTTCATTTCAAAATCGACGACAAACATATCGGCCAACTTGCCGTCATGGACATTCGTGGGCTTGGTGAATGGTTTGAAGGCTTAGAAGACCGACTTACTGATAAGCAAAATATAATCGCAAGTGAAGTCTTGAAGGAAATCAGAAAACGAATCGGTTTTCTTCTGGATATCGGCTTGGATTACCTTTCCCTAAACAGACCATTAAGAACCTTATCGGGAGGAGAAGCTCAAAGAATTCGATTGGCCACCCAGATAGGTACACAGCTCGTTGGTGTTCTTTACATATTAGATGAACCTAGCATTGGTTTGCACCAACGTGATAATGTCAAATTAATTAAGGCTCTTCAAAATTTACGGGACCTAGGTAATTCTGTTTTGGTGGTAGAGCATGACAAAGACATGATGTTGGAGTCTGATTTTGTCCTTGATATGGGACCAGGTGCAGGTAGACACGGAGGACATGTAGTTGCTTCTGGCTCTCCAAAAGAAGTCCTGAGTTCTTCTGGGACTACAGCAAAATACCTCCAGGGCAAGCTTGGAAATGCCATCCCTAAGGTAAGAAGAGGGGGAAAAGGAATAGAATTGGTGCTTAAAGGCGCCTCTGGTAATAACTTGAAAAATGTGGATCTTAGACTTCCCTGGGCACAATGATCTGTATCACCGGAGTTTCCGGGAGTGGGAAAAGTACTTTAATACATGAAACTTTATACCCATTATTAAGTCAGGAATTTTACCGCTCTAAAAAAGAGCCCATGCCTTATAAAAGCATTGATGGGCTAAAGGAACTGGATAAGGTTATAGAAGTGGACCAATCCCCGATTGGTAGAACCCCAAGATCCAATCCTGCTACTTATACAGGAGTATTTTCGGATATACGTAAATTATTTACGGAGCTACCAGAAGCCAAAATCAGAGGCTATAAACCGGGTCGTTTCTCATTCAATGTCAAAGGAGGAAGATGTGAAGATTGCGAAGGCGCAGGGATGAAATTAATCGAAATGGACTTTTTGCCAGATGTGCATATTCCATGTGAAACCTGCAAAGGAAAAAGGTACAATCGAGAAACCCTTGAAATTAGGTTTAAAGGAAAATCAATCTCCGATGTGTTGGATATGACCGTTGAGCAAGCGGTGGAGTTTTTGAAAATCAACCTAAAATTTTGAGGAAAATCAGTACCCTCAATGATGTAGGCTTAGGCTATATTACTTTGGGTCAACATGCCACCACACTTTCTGGAGGTGAGGCACAGCGTGTAAAATTGGCAACAGAACTATCCAAAAAAGATACTGGGAAGACCTTTTATATTTTGGATGAGCCAACCACTGGACTTCATTTTCAGGACATCGATCTGTTGATGCTTGTTTTAAACAGATTGGTAGATAAGGGCAATACAGTCTTGATCATTGAACATAATATGGACGTGATCAAAATGGCTGATTATATTGTGGACTTAGGTCCAGAAGGAGGTAATAAGGGCGGAACGATTGTAGATCAGGGTACCCCAGAGCATGTTGCAAAAAATCCAAAAAGCCATACAGCCAAGTTTTTGAGATTGGAATTAAATAACTGATCTGAATAAAAATCAATGCTTTACTCCTTTTATCACATTAAAGGAAATCAATCTTATGTGATAACTATCTTTGGAATCGAATGAACAGATTTAGTTTATATTGGATTCTACAGATCATAGGCTGGGGATCCTTTGCTTCCATCCTTATATTCTTTGCCTCTTTATCCGGAGGAAGTCTTACGCCCGCACAAATTTGGGCCTTTATTACATTATCTGCTTTTTATCTATTATCAAGCCACCTATTAAGATATATAGTTAAAACCTATGAATGGTTTAAATTGGAATTGCCCCAATTACTCCTTCAGGTAATACTGGCATTACTTGCCCTGAGCTTGGTAACTACCATTGCTCAAATATTTATAAATCTGGGTTTTGGTTTATTAAATCCGAAAGAGGACTTCAAGTTCTTGATTATTTCTGCTAATCTATTCCTCAGCTTCCTTTTTTATGCGCTGTGGTTTTTATGTTACTTTTTATTTCATTTCCTTGATAATTATAACAACTCATTAAAATATGAGGCCAAGATCAATGAGATTCGACTCAACCACCTGAAAAGCCAGCTGAATCCTCATTTTATTTTCAATGCCTTAAACAGCGTTCGGGCTTTGGTAGATGAAGATCCTGTAAAGGCCAAATCTGCAATTACTCGAATTTCCAATATACTTCGCTTTAGCCTAATGATGGATAAAAAGCAAGTGATTGAATTTGCTGATGAATTAGCGACTGTAAAGGATTATTTGGCATTAGAAAGTATTAGATTTGAGGAGCGCCTGGAAGTAATTTATAACATCGAAGAGGACGCATATAGCTATAAAATCCCTCCTATGATGCTTCAAACTATTGTGGAAAATGCAATCAAACATGGCATTTCCAATTTAGTCAAAGGAGGGCTCATTGAAATAAAATGTAGAGAAGGAATCGATGATGATCTCTATATCCAAGTAAAAAATAGTGGCAGGTTAATCACCCCTCCTACCCTAAAAACCAAACGAGAAGGCGGACATGGTCTCAGTAACACCCTGCAGAGACTCAAACTCATTTATGGAGAAAAGGGTACATTGCGTATCTTTAACTCAGGAACCCAGTTCGTTATCACTGAAATTAAAATCCCAAAACAAAGAGTTAACTTAGAGTAATCAATAAAAAATAACATGCGAGCAATTGTAATAGATGATGAAAGACTAGCTCGAAAAGAGCTGATCACCCTTTTAAATCAATTGGAAAGTGTAGAGGTAGTCGGAGAAGCCGTGAACGTGGACGATGCCAAAGAAAAAATTGACCAACTTAATCCAGATGTGATTTTTCTAGATATTCAAATGCCGGAAAAAACGGGCTTTGAATTATTGGAGGAATTGGATCAGGTACCTCATGTGATCTTCACAACTGCCTATGATGAATATGCCTTGAAAGCATTTCAAGTGAATGCACTAGATTATTTATTAAAACCTATTGAGCCTAAAAGACTTGAAGAGGCAATTAATAAATTATCTACAAAAATTGAAGGCGGATCTAAAAAGGAAGACGTTACCTATTCTGATAATCAGAAAAAACTTACGTTGGATGATCAAGTATTCGTCAAAGATGGTGACCGATGCTGGTTTGTTAGACTTTCAAATGTCCGATTATTTGAATCAGATGGTAATTACATCAAAGTATACTTTGACAACTTCAAACCGATGATTCATAAATCATTAAATGCTTTGGATGAACGATTGGATGAAAAATCCTTCTTCAGAGCCAGTAGAAAGCATATCATCAATTTAGGATGGGTTGAAGGGATAGAACCATGGTTTAATGGAGGCTTAGTAGTTACCTTAAAAGGAGGGGATAGAATTGAAGTAAGTAGAAGACAAGCAGCACGATTTAAGGAAATGATGAGTCTTTAATCTTTAGTCAAAAATTTCATATGCAAAAAAAGCATTTGATTTTATACATTAAATTCGGTAATTAGTGTAAATTATAGTTCGATGAATTTCATCCAAAACTAATCATCACTAACTGAATACCTTAAGCGTCTTATGAAAGAAGAGCGGATTTTAATAGTCGAAGACGAACTCAGTATTGCTGAAAATATCCAAGAGATACTAGAACTTTTGGGTTATGTCAATATTGATATCGCTAATTCGGCAAACCAATGTATTAAAGTCATCAAGAAATACCGACCGGATTTGATATTTATGGATATCAAACTCAAGGGTGACAAAGATGGAATTGAATTAGGTGAAATCGTAAAACAAATGGTCGATGCTCCTTTGGTGTATGTGACCTCTTACAGTGACCCTACCATCATCGAAAGAGCTAAAAGAATTAACCCTGCTGGCTTTATAGTGAAACCATTCAACACGAATGATATTCATGCCATCGTAGAAATTGTTCTTTATAATAAGCGGACTAAACCAAGCACAGAAGCTGCGGTTGCTAAATCAACAAATGACAGTCCCTACTTAGTTACAGATGCTGTCTTTATTAAAGCAGATAATGCTTTTGAACGGGTTCCCTATAATGATATTTATTATGTTGAAGCCAATGGTAATATGGTCACCATATTTACCAAAAATCGAGATTTCAGTATTCGTAAGTCTATGAAAGAAATTGAGGATATTCTTCCTTCCCAATATTTCTTACGAGTTCAGAAATCTTACATTGTACATTTAGGGCAAATCGAATACTTCAACACCAAAGAAATCACGCTCAAGCAAGGTGCCGTTGTTCAAGTGGGTAGACAATATTATAATAGTTTCCTTTCCAAATTGAATACTATTACTGAAAGTTAATAAACAAAAAAGGTGAGCAAAACTCACCTCTTTTGATAACCAAACAATCAACCAAATTAACCCTTACGAGTAATTATCTTTAAGATTTTACAGGCCTGAGAACAATCAATTCAGTTTGATTCTCAGGCTTTAGTGTTTTTAAGTAGATGTGATAAACATCCTCATTTTGTCCGATAGTATTCGTTGGTTTAGTATTTTCAAATCGGGCAGTATGCTTTTGTGTGATTGAACTTGCTTCTGTTTTAGCTTTCCAAACAATGGTGAAAGCCATTAGTAAGCCAAGTACAGCACAAATGTTTTTTGGGATAAATATGTAGCTATCATGGCAGTAGTATTTATAGTTGGTTTAATTTCGATGATAGGTATATGCCAAAAAGTGACCCAAAGTGTAAAATCGGCCTTTAACAGCAAATAGAGCAGGTTTGCCTAATTTGGACTGTACAATAACGTACACAACATCCCCATTGACGGACAAAAACCCAAACAAAATTTGGTTGTCCTTTTTAGTAGTTTTTTAAAGACTATTCCTAAAATTCTAAAAGCTTTCTATTTAGGTCCTTAAAATCAAGAAAATCAACAAATAATACATTTCAATAGTGGATACAAAACCTATCATTTGAGTAAAAAGCATTTGTAATTATATTACCCAGGAAAAGTTTACTTACAGCTACTTTATGAGGAAATCTGCAAGTTTAGAATCTTAAGCTTTTTAATATGATCAAATTCTTCAGAAAAATCAGACAGCAACTTCTTTCAAAAAATCAAGTGAGTAAATACTTGGTATACGCTTTTGGAGAAATCATCTTGGTAGTCATAGGTATTCTGATAGCGCTAGGAATCAACAACCTCAATCAAGAGAGAATCAACAAAAACACCGAACAAATCTACCTTCATGGGCTTGAGGAAGAGTTCAAGACAAGTAAGCTCAAACTGGAAGAATTAATCCAGGTAAATCAAGGAAATATTGATGGAGCAAAAAGTATATTGAAATATATCGCAGACCCTAACAAAAGCCCGGGAGAAAAAGAGTTTTCACAATTACTCTATCAATCATTTTCTTCTGACATTGCCTTTAACCCCAATAATTCCCTATTAAATGAGATGATCAATTCCGGGAATCTAAAAATTTTAAGTAACTCGGAATTAAGGCGTTTACTTACCAACTGGATTTCTACGCTAGAAGATATCAAGAGACAAGAAAATGAACTGGATATACAACGAGAGCACGTGTTAAATGAGTTTCGAACCGAAGGTAATAGCCTTCAAACAGTTTTAAAGCAAGTTGGAGTCTACCAACAATTGGGTATACCTATTGGGCCACAAAAAGAACAAAGTAACTTGAAACTATTGTCCTCCTCAGCATTTGAAAACAATATCCTGATGTTTATTTTGGCTAGTTATGCGACAGGAGAAGCACATTACCAACCATTGATGCGGGAAATGGAACAAATTTTAAGTTTGATCCAGAAAGAAATAGATTGATGAAGGGTTAAAAGAAAAAAGCTCCGATCAAATCGGAGCTTATTAAATTGGTTGGAAACTATTCTATAATAATTCATTAGCTAAGTTTGCCAACTCAGAACGTTCCCCTTTTTCCAGTTTTATATGAGCATAGAGCGGGTGGTCTTTAACCCGATCGATGAGATACGACAATCCATTTGATTGAGAATCCAAATAAGGAGTATCAATCTGATGCACATCTCCGGTAAAAACAATCTTCGTATTTTCTCCTGCTCTGGAAATAATCGTTTTTATCTCATGTGGTGTCAAGTTTTGAGCCTCATCCACGATAAAGAAAATATTCGATAGGGATCTACCTCTGATATAAGCCAAAGGCTGAATAACCAATTTTTCCTGATTGACCAATTCTGTGATCTTTTGAAATTCCTTATCGGTCTCTTTATATTGATTTTGGATAAATTTCAAGTTATCCCAAAGCGGCTCCATATATGGATTTAACTTAGACTTGATATCACCAGGCAAATACCCAATATCTTTATTGCTTAAAGGAACAATGGGTCTCGCCAAGAATATCTGTTTGTAATCTCTTCGTTGTTCCAAAGCTCCAGCCAATGCTAATAAAGTCTTTCCAGTACCCGCAACGCCCTGAATAGATACCAAGCGAATTCTAGGATTTGTAATCGCATTAAGCGCAAAGGTCTGTTCGGCATTTTTCGGCTTAATATTATAAGCTAATTTCTTATCCACGCGCTCCAAAATATTCTCTTCCGGATTGAAATAGGCTAGCACAGAATTCTTATCGCTTTTAAGAATGTAATAGGCATTTGCTTTCCTCTTTCGAGTTCCTAAAACCAACTTCGCCTCTATATAACCAATTTCATACAGTTTATTAATCGCATCCGGATCTACATTATCCAAGACATATTTACCGGTATTTTCAAGCTCTGTAATATTCTTGATTTTACCGGTTTCATAATCTTCAGCGAGTAATTCCAGTGATTTCGCCTTGAGTCGAAGATTAATGTCTTTGGATACCAATATGACCTTCCTGTCTTTTCATGCTGTTTGAGATATAGCGCAGCATTTAGAATTTTATGATCATTCTTCTCTTCACCAAAAATTTCATTGGCATTCATCTGGTTTTCTGGATTCATTAGGACTCGAAAGTTTCCTCTCGACTTTCCATTCAGAGGAGTCCAATTGTGAATCATCTGATCTTTGGATAGTTTATCCAATAATCGAATGAATTCCCTTGCCTCAAAATTCTTGGTGTCATTGCCCTTTTTGAACTGATCCAGTTCCTCCAACACAGTGATCGGAATGACCACATCGTGTTCGGCAAAATTCATGATGGAGTTGTGTGCATATAGGATTACTGATGTATCCAGCACAAAGATTTTCCGATCTTTATCGGCTTTTGCTCTTGGCATGCGTGCGGTAGGTTCTAATGGTACTGACTTAGTATAATTTAGAAAAATATTGATTGTAATGCCTCCATTTCTACAATAAATTATTATTAAAAAAACTGAAAAACCGCCTATTTATTTGACTATCAAGTGAATAAAAAAGGCAGAAATTATCTTCCTACCCTTTTAAAAAGCCTAAACTTCAAATTATGCCAACAAAGCAGCGATGTCATCTTGATCCAAGCTCTTCATGAAACTTTCTTCAGTTCCAATTAACTCCCCTGCAAGTGCCAGTTTTCTATTTTGTAAAGCCATAATTTTTTCCTCCACAGAATTTCGACTGATAAACTTGTAAATAATTACTTTATTTTCTTGTCCAATTCTGTGTGCTCGATCGATGGCCTGAGCTTCTACTGCTGGGTTCCACCATGGATCAAGCAAGAACACATATTCTGCTTTTGTCAAGTTCAAACCTACACCCCCTGCCTTCAAAGAGATTAAGAACACCTTAATTTCATCTTGCTCTTGAAATGCCTCTACTTGAGCCTGTCGGTCCTTAGTTGAACCATCCAAATAAGAAAATGGTATTTGCTCTTTCTCGAGATATTCTTTCACGATCGCCAAATGCCTCACAAACTGACTAAATACCAGCACTTTATGACCTTCTGAGATGGTAGACTGAAGCATATAAGTAATATCTTCTAACTTACCGGACTCTCCTTCATAATCGTCTCTAACCAATTTTGGATGATTGGCAATTTGCCTTAATTGGGTAAGTCCTCGTAGTAAAGTGAATTGCTGTGAATTTCTTCCAGTTGCTTTAATATCTGAAATAATCTTTTCTCTATAATAGCTTTTCACCTCCTCATAAACCGATTCCTGCTCCGCAGTCATAGCGGAATATTTCACGTTGGTGATCTTTTCAGGTAAATCAGTAGCCACCTGGGATTTTAGCCTTCTCATGATAAAAGGCTTTATCATTGAATGAAGCTTAGTAGCCTTATTCTTATCATTTTGCTTCTCAATAGGCAAAAGGAATTGCTTTTTGAAGGAATGTTGAGTTCCAAGCAATCCAGGATTCACAAAATTCATTTGCGACCAAAGATCCATAGTACCATTTTCTACAGGAGTACCTGTAAGAATCAATCGCTGTTTACTTTTCAGTTGATTTACCGCAGAAGCAATATTACTATTAGGATTCTTGATCGCTTGAGATTCGTCGAGTATCACGTAATTGAAAAAGAAGTCCTTGAGAATATCTATGTCCAACCGAATGATCCCATACGATGTCAGTACAAGATCATATTCACTGAACCGATAAGGGTCTTTAATACGATTTGTGCCGGTATAAACCAGAATCTTTAAATCTGGAGTGAATTTTCTAGCCTCTAGTTCCCAATTGTAAATCAAAGAAGTAGGCATTACCAATAAGGAAGTTTGTCCTTTATTCACCTCTGCCTCATGAGCCAACAAGGCTAAAGTTTGGACTGTTTTACCCAAACCCATGTCATCAGCCAGACATCCGCCAAACTTAAATTCATTAAGAAATCTAAGCCAATTATAGCCGGCGTGCTGGTAAGGCCTTAAGGTTCCTGCGAACTTCTTAGGAACTTCGTATTCCTCTATGGTCTCAAAATCACGAAGCTGTTCCAATTTCCTACTCAAGGTCAATTGAACAAGGTTTCCTGACTCTAAGGTCTTGGCTAAAGCCAAATGATGTTTTCTCATCATCATTTGTCCCGTCCCTCCTTTATCTTCTAAAAATGAAAAGAGTTCCGAATAATTGACAAACCATGAAGCAGGAATCACCGCATATTCTCCATTGGGAAGCTCAAATTCTGTTTTCCCTTGTACCAATAGTTTCCTTAATTTGGCAAAAGGCACCAGGTAAATTCCAAACTTGATCTGGGCATTTACATCAAACCAATCGATGTTTTCGTTTACTTCGATCGAAATTTGAGCCCGACCGATATGGTACGTTTTCCCTTTTGGACTTTCCTTTTGCTCAAACTTAAACCCTTCGATTTCCAGCCTATCCAAATGCTCACTGATCCAATCAAAAGCCAAGGATTTGCTCATAGCACGTTTACCATGTACAAAATCAAGTCCTCGTTCTTCCAAGTACTTGACAATGGCTCTTTCCTTTTCCTTGCTTCTAATTACTTTATGGAAAATGTAATGCTCTCCATTTTCTTCTAATCGTACTGAATTGTTGATGGATTCTGCAGAGTCAAACGTATAGTCTCCATATTTATATTTGAGAGAAAACACCAATTGATCCTCTTGGTTTTTTTCTATTTCTTCACCAAAGAGGTCTTTTCCAGAATTCCCCGGAAGATCAGCAATACAAAGTATGGGCTGTGGATTGCCTCTTTCTACTTTAATATCAAAACCTTCTGCATAAACGTCAAATATTGAAAGTAACTGGGTGATGAATTTCCTATAATATTCTCTTTCAAACCGCTTATCAATGACAATAAACTTCTTATTTAAGAAGGGCTTAAGCTTTTTGCCATCTATGCCTTTTTCAAAGCTGAACAGCATTTGATTCACTACTAGCCAAGCAGGATTGTGGCAGACTAAATAGCCATGTTTATACTGCCATTCCAGCTTCGCTCCCTTGTATTTAATCGTAGGAAAATAATGAGTATTTTCTTCGTTTTTCCTAAAGTGGAACAACACGGTTGCTTTCTGATCCGTCACCTCAATTTCTTTCCAAATGGGATTCCCATCGTTACCCATTTCAAAAATCTCTTGCCTCTCAGCAAAGGAAATATCTTAGATCTAGTATGCTCTAAATTCTCCTCAATCAGCTTTTGAATGGTTTCATTCCCGGAATTCTCATCATAAATTTTCCGAAGAAATTCCTTTGGTTTCAGGTTTCTTTTGTTGTGCTTTCTAACCACCACTTCCTGCTGCATACTGTCCATTAATTTGATCAGCTCAAAATCTGCCTTATCCAATTTGGAAGAAAACTCATGGGCATTGACAGAACTGATATTTTGATGGGCCAAAGAAAGCCTTCCTTGTTCATCGAGTTGAATTACAAAAGAGTCAAGTAATAAGCCGAGGTATTCATGACTAAAAAGGGAATAAATAATCTCAAAGGGTTTCTCTGGATCTACTATCATAATCAGGGTCTTAGTATAACAGCACGGTCTTCTATTAAAGTGAGATTTAACAAAAGCAACCAAAAATGTAGTATTCATCACTTTTTGCGATGAATGCAGCTTGAAAATTACATAAAAATTGATCAGAATGGAGCCTTAACGGCCCTTTTTTCACCAATCAGTGAAAAAAAGTGATAAAATAAAGAAAAAGCTCTCCTTTTAAATTAAAAAGGAGAGCTTCTTTTATTCACTTTCTACGGAAGATTTAACTTCTTCTATTTCTTCCTTTTTAGGTTCTTCTTCTTTGTGCTCTGGAAAAAACCGCCCTTGGAATATCAAGATGATTGCTACTCCAACAAAAATAGAAGCATCGGCAACGTTAAATATAGGCCATAAAGCAGTATAATCGCCGCCCCAAATTGGAACCCATTCTGGTATATATCCTTCCCATATATCAAAATAGAACATATCTACAACCTGCCCATGAAACCAAGGTGAAGGAGCATTGTATGGAGCATTATTTAACCAAACCCCATAAAATATGGAATCTACCAAGTTTCCTATGGCACCTCCTAAAATCATCGCAATACATACAATAAATACTGGGTGACTTTTTTGCTTGATAATATGGTATAAATAATATCCTATTCCGGCCATTGCTACCAAACGAAAGGAAGTCAAAATCAATTTTCCATATTCAGATCCGATTTCCATCCCGAAAGCCATTCCAGGATTAGTGGTATAATGAAGCTTAAACCAATCACCGAAAATCGGGATTTGACCCGGCGAACCGAAATCCATTTCGAAATGGACTAGCATTTTCACCGCTTGATCAATTAAGATCACCAACAATGCTATGCCAAAATATTTAATGTATTTATTCATTCTTAATCGATTGACCTCAGGCCTTTTCTACTTTTACTGCTATTTCAAAATCATCCATCTCCAAAGTAATTGCTTCCTGAAGGTCTTTTTCAAGAGTAAGACCTAAAGCCTGAGTTTCAGATTGAATATAATCTCCAAAATTCTCCGTAGAAGCCACTACCAAATCAGAAGTAGGTTCTATAGTAATTTTGATTTTATCCTGAACTTCCAGCCCCATATCTTTTCTTAGGTTTTGGATTCTGTTCACCAAATCTCTTGCCACTCCTTCTTGCTTCAATTCTTCCGAGATGGTGACATCTAAGGCTACAGTAACTCCCATATCAGAGGCAACGGACCAACCAGGAATATCTTGTGAAGTGATCAATACTTCTTCTAACAATAATTCCAAAGCTTCTCCATCCACATCGATAGAAATCTTTCCATCACGCTCGATAGAAGCAATTTCTCCTTGTCCCCATGAATTGATGGCCGCCACTACAAATCTCATTTTAGGACCAAGCTTTTTGCCCAAAACAGGAAGATTTGGCTTCACGCTTTTCACAAGAATACCGGATGCATCGTCAATGAATTCAATTTCTTTGATATTCACTTCTGATTTAATCAACTCTTCCACATGTTGAATTTGTTCCTTTGTTTTCTCCTTAAGTATAGGGATCAATATTCGTTGTAAAGGCTGACGTACTTTTACTTTTTCCTTCTTTCTCAAAGAGTGAACCAAAGATGATATGGTTTGAGCCAACTCCATGCTTTCTTCCAGATCTTTATTGATCAAATTGGAATCTGCATTATTCCAGTCCGTCAAGTGAACGGATTCTTTTCCTTCTTTGCTGGACTTAGTCAAATTCTGGTACATCCAATCTGAATAGAATGGAGAGAAGGATGACATCAACTGAGTCAGCGTAAGAAGACATTCATACAAGGTTTCATAAGCTGCTTGCTTATCTGTATTCATATCTCCTCTCCAGAATCTCTTTCTAGCTAGTCTTACATACCAATTGGATAATTGATCTACCGTAAAATTCATGATCGCTCGGGTAGCTTTGGTAGCATCATAGTTATCCATTGCTTCCTCCACCTCTACTATTAGAGACTGTAATTTGGAAACAATCCATTGGTCCAATTCAGCACGCTCACTGACAGGTACAAGCTTGGATGGATCATATACAAAAGCATCCAAATTTGCATAAAGAGCAAAGAAATTATAAGTATTTTGAAGGGTTCCAAAGAACCTCCTTTGTACCTCTCCAACACCATCTAAGTTGAATTTCAAGTTGTCCCAAGGGTTGGCATTACTCAACATGTACCAACGAACTGCATCCGGACCATATTCTTTTAAGGTCTTGAATGGATCCACTGCATTGCCCAATCTCTTGGACATTTTGTTTCCATTTTTGTCCAGAACCAAACCGTTTGCAATTACATTCTTGAATGCCACGCTGTCAAACAACATTACTGCGATTGCATGTAACGTAAAGAACCAACCTCTTGTCTGATCTACTCCTTCTGCAATGTAATCAGCCGGATAATTCGCTTTAAACACATCTTGGTTCTCAAATGGGTAGTGCCATTGTGCATATGGCATAGCACCTGAATCGAACCAAACATCAATCAAGTCTGGTTCCCGGAACATTTTTTCACCCTTTTCAGATACCAGCACCACATCATCCACATAAGGTCTGTGTAGGTCTAGCTCTTTGCCTTCATAGGGAGATTTTTCCATGAATCCTTTTGCAACAGACTTTTCTATTTCATCCTGTAAATCAGCAATAGATCCAATGCATTTCTCTTCCGTTCCATCCTCTGTTCTCCAGATAGGCAAAGGAGTTCCCCAGAATCTTGATCTACTCAAGTTCCAGTCTACCAAATTCTCTAACCAGTTTCCAAATCGTCCAGTCCCAGTTGCTTCCGGCTTCCAATTGATAGTCTTGTTTAATTCAACCAAACGGTCTTTATAGGCCGTGGTTTTAATAAACCAGCTTTCTAATGGGTAGTACAATACAGGCTTATCTGTTCTCCAACAATGAGGATAACTGTGCTCATACTTTTCTACCTTAAAAGCTTTATTTTCATTCTTTAAAATAATGGAGATGATGACATCCGTATTTTTAAAATCTGCGGCATTCTCATCATCGTCCGTATAATTTTTTACATAGAAATCATTCACCCCATATTCTTTATGGGCTGTGATTCCATGTTCTTTCATCTTTGAAGATAAATATTCTCCTACCACAGGAATGAATTTCCCTTGGCGATCTACAATCGGCAATTCATTTCCTTGCTCATCTTTCACAAAAACACCTGGCACGTCGTTTTGAACCAAGGTCCTAAAGTCATCCGCACCAAAAGCCTTTGCCAAATGGACAATACCGGTACCATCTTCTGTAGTCACATAGTCTCCTGAAACCACCCTAAATGCAGGTACAGGAAGTGCTAATGCTTCAATTGGAAAAAGTTGTTCATATTCCCAACCTAACATATCCTTTCCTTTGAACTCAGCTACGATCTCAAAAGGAATTAATTTATCTCCAGCTTTGTAATCTTCTACTTTCAGTTCAGCGGCCTTTGGGTTGAGGTATGCATTCATACGTGCCTTTGCCAAAATCACCTGACAAGGCTCATGGGTATATGGATTAAATGTTTTTACTTTCACATAATCCAAATTCTCGCCAATGGCCAAAGCTGAGTTGGATGGCAATGTCCAAGGTGTGGTAGTCCATGCAAGAATGAAAGTGTTGTCCTCTCCCTTGAGTTTAAATTGAGCAGTGATGGAAGTATCCTTCACATCTTTATAGGTGCCTGGTTGGTTCAACTCGTGTGAACTCAATCCGGTCCCTGCAGCTGGAGAAAAAGGTTGGATGGTATATCCTTTATACAATAAACCTTTATCATAAAACTTCTTCAGCAAATGCCAAAGCGTTTCAATGTAGTTGGAATCAAACGTGATATAAGGATCATCCAAATCTACCCAGTAGCCAATTTTTTCAGTCAATTCATCCCATTCATTTTTGAATCGCATGACTGTTTCTTTACACTTCTTGTTGTATTCCTCGACAGATATTTTCTTACCGATATCTTCTTTGGTAATACCCAATTCCTTTTCAACTTGAAGTTCTACCGGTAGGCCATGGGTATCCCAACCACCTTTTCTTTTTACCTGAAACCCTTTCAAGGTTTTATATCGGCAAAAAATATCTTTTAGGGTTCTCGCCATGACATGGTGGATCCCTGGAGTACCATTGGCAGATGGTGGTCCCTCAAAAAAGTAAAGGTTTCTGCACCTTCACGATTTGAAATAGATTTTTCAAAAATCTGATTGTCTTTCCAGTACTGAAGTACGTCTTCTCCTATAGCCGGGTAATCGACTTGTTTGAACTCTTTATATGTTTTCACAATTTCCTTTCTTGTAAGCAAGTAGGTGATTTGATTCCAATTATTGCTTTTTAAGCTCCCAACAGTCCAATTTGTTCGGACTCTTAATTATCGGAAAGAAAACCAAAAGGTTTTCATGCTCCTCAAAAGCAGGCACAAAGATAAGAGAAATACCCCTTTTTATGTGAGTTGAAGGGAAAAAATGGAGGGATTGGGCAAGACTGATTTTATTTTTGAAAATAAACGAGCAAGTGTGAAGGTCCTCTGGAAATCAATAGCCTCTTTAGCGATTCTCGAATTAAGAGTATTTTCTAGTCTAATTCAGTAAACCAGGTATTTTTATCTAGTATTTTACACCAGTGACAATTTGCTCTGAAATGGAGTTTGTAATTTTCAAGAAATTTCAAACCTCTATTATTGATGAATACAAAAATCCCTTTTTATACCTTATTGGTAAGTTTGGCTTTTTCATGCGCCAGTCCAAAAGAGCAGTCTGCTGAAATTTTATCTGGCAACCCTATCTCCACCGGTTGGTATGCTGACCCAGAAGGAATTGTTTTTGGCGACGAATATTGGATTTACCCTACCTTTTCAGCGGGTTTTACAGACCAGCTTCACTTTGATGCGTTCTCCTCCAAGGATTTAGTAACCTGGGAAAAACATGAAAACATCTTAGATACCTCAGCCATAAAATGGGCTAAACAAGCCATGTGGGCACCAGCTGCCATAGAAAAGGATGGTAAATACTACTTATTCTTCTCAGCCAATGATGTTCAAAGACCGAGCAGGGCAGGATGGGATCCTGACAATGATATCAATCATTATGGCGGCATTGGAGTGGCTGTGGCTGATTCACCAGCAGGACCTTTCAAAGATTATCTAGGAAAACCTTTAATTGATGATTTTTACAATGATGCTCAACCGATTGATCAATTTGTATTTAAAGATACCGATGGGCAATACTATATGTTTTATGGAGGCTGGAGCCATTGCAATATTGGAAAATTGAATGACGACTTTACCGGGTTTGAGCCTTGGGAAGATGGAGAGTTGTTTCACGAAATCACCCCTGAAGGGTATGTAGAAGGACCTTTCATGTTTATCCGAAATGGTAAATATTATTTCATGTGGTCAGAGGGTGGATGGACCAACGACAGTTATAAAGTTGCCTATGCCATATCAGACAAGGTAACTGGCCCCTACGAACGAATTGGAACTATTCTGGAATCTGATACTACTGTAGCTACTGGAGCAGGTCATAATTCTGTCATTCAAAAACCAAATTCAGATGACTGGTATATGGTATACCATAGAAGGCCAATTCCTAATCAAGGCAGAGATCACCGGGTAACTTGTGTGGATGTGATGGAATTCAATGAAGATGGTACCATTAAACCCATTAAAATGACATTTGAAGGAGTAGCTGCCAACCCTATTATTGAATAAGGAAAAAAGTTTCTTTATTTATTATTAAGCCTTAGGTAATTGAAAGAAACAAGAAAAGAATAATAAGTACCGCTACCTAGGTAGCGGTTTTTTTGTGACATATCAGATTCTTTACCCTCAAAATCAAAAGAAGACCTTTTCTTCTAACTTCTAGAGATTATTTATTGATCTCATCTTTTTATCAGAAAATAGGATTAGATCATTCTATAGAGAAAATTGGTCATGTCATCTTAAATAGTCTCAATCCACTGAGTTTCACTAATTCAATCCTACTTAAAAAATAAACTTGAAGCTTGCTCAAACTTGCCTTTCTAAGGCTATTTACCTAATTTTCAAACTCATACCTCCCAAAATCACCTTTTTCAATGGTTGGTACACCCCATCCATTCAAGCTTCATTCTTTAACCTATAGCACATGAAACATTATTCTCGCTTAGTGATCCCTTTGCTGGTCACGATCATTCTTGCAGGATTGAAACTTTATTTGGGAGGACAATCTAAAGATTGGGAGGGGTGGATGGCTTATTTACCCTCCATCAATACCGTGTTGATAATTAGTGGGTTTACCTGGTGTTTCTTGGTTGGAATGCAGATCGTAAAGACCATGTTCTTAAAACAATATGATATCTCTCAGGAGGACAATCTCAGAGCCAGAAAAGTCTATACTCAAATCAATATTCTTGTAAAAATTGCCAATTTCATTATCATTCTTTTCTCCATAGGGTTAGTACTATTATCTTTTGAATCAGTCAGAAAAGTAGGTGTCGGATTTTTTGCCTCAGCTGGGGTTGCTGGAATCATTATTGGCTTTTCGGCCCAAAAAGCTATTGGAACCTTGATTGCCGGAATTCAAATTGCATTTACCCAACCATTTAGACTGGAAGATGCGGTAGTGGTAGAAGGTGAATGGGGATGGATCGAAGAAATCAATCTGAATTACATCGTGGTAAGAATTTGGGATCTAAGGAGATTAGTACTTCCAACCACCTATTTTTTGGAAACTCCTTTCCAAAACTGGACAAGGACTTCAGGTGATTTACTGGGCTCTGTTTTTCTCTATACGGATTATACAATTCCTTTCAACGAACTCAGAAAAGAATTGGACCGCATTCTGGAAACAACAGATCTATGGGACAAGAAAGTAAAGGTATTACAGGTCAGCGACACGAATGAACACACGGTTGAAACAAGGATTTTGGTAAGCGCTAAAAATTCTCCAATTGCCTGGGATCTGAGAGTTTATGTGAGGGAAAAAATGATTGAATTCATTCAAAAAAATTACCCTGAATGCCTCCCAAAAACCCGTGTATTAATGGAAAAGGAAAAGAGCTAATCCCCTCAATCCTCTTTATTATACCGAATTACTTGAAAAAATTTTCATCCATCTGTGATTTTTTAAATGGCTTTGCGAATAATTGAGAAAAGCAAAACAGATGCAATCTAAGCAAATTGATAAGCCCTCCGAATTTATAGAACTCCTTCAAACCAATAAAGGAATCCTATATAAAGTGGCTCGTTCTTATTGTAATTCTGAAGAGGAAAGAAAAGATTTAATTCAGGAAATCACCTTCCATGTCTGGAAAGCATTTCCAAACTATGACGACAAGTTTAAATTCTCCACATGGCTTTTCAGAATTGCCCTAAACGTGGCTATCTCCTACTTGAGAAAAGAAACCAAGCGTAAGAAAATCAATGAAGCGATACAAGTTGACCTCATTGAACTCACAAATACGAAAGAGGATCCAATAGACCATCAGATTGGTATTCTGTATGCTTCTATTTCAGAATTAAATGCATTTGACAAGGCACTCATGCTCTTATATCTCGATGAAAATTCCTACAGGGAAATTGCAGAAATCATGGGGATTTCGGAGTCTAATGTCGCTACGAAAATCAGTCGTATTAAAAAGGTGATCAAAGAAAAGTTTCAAAAACTAAATCAACTGTAAAATGGAAGATCAAGAATTACTTAGACTTTGGAAAAAACAAGAAAACAAAATAGATGAACTATTGAATATCAATTCTCAACTACTCAAAGAACAGATTTCCCAAAAAGCGAGAAAAGCATTGGTAGGATTAAAAGCAGAAAAAGTTCTCGGAATTGTTACTGGAGCCATTTACATTTTGTTTTTGGGAGCTCTTCTTGGGATCGGGGTTGCTGCCACCCCTTATAAAATAGACTTCTTTGTCCTCTCTATTGGGGCTATATTCCTGGTAAACCTAAAAGTATTTATTGATTACATCAGGCATTTGGTTATGGTTAGTCAAATAAATTTTGAAAGGCCTGTAGCAGATATACAGGAACAACTTTTGAATCTCAAGCTATCCTTGATAAACAGTACGAGAATTGTAGTTTTACAAATTCCATTTTACACTACTTGGCATTTGAGCAATTCATGGTTTCCTGATCATGCGAATCCAAGTTGGGTAATTATTCAATATGTAATAACAGGTCTCTTTGCTTGTTTGTCAGTGTTTCTATTTTGGCATATAAAACCAAAAAATGCCGAAAAAAATGGGTAAAATGGGTGATTTCAAGCGCCGGCATAAGTCACATTGAAAAATCATTAATCCAATTACAAGAATTAAAAGATTTTAAAGCTGATTCATAATCAGCTAAATTCTTAATATTTAAAGCAAGGCATAGAGGATTTTCTGCCAGCTCCAGAAGCTTTTCCCCAAAGGAAACTATATCGAAGGGATATTTCGTGTGCACCTCCCGTATTAGCATTTCCAAGGGAAGAAATCGTAAAATCATGGCTATATCCCACATCTAAGCCTCCACCTAATGACATTCCTACTAGGGCAATGATAGATTCATGATTAGGCTGTTCGGAATTGGAAACTGGAATTCCTCTATACCAAATCCCCAAAACTAAAGGCTGAATATTGAGCTGGGCTCCCATATCCAATTGGGTGAAAGGTTTTTGGTTTTTGTAATTAAAAGCCAATGTTAACTCTTTGGTCCCTGATTTTTGATTGTAAAATGCAGTAGATGAACCACCAGATAGATCAAATTTCACCCCACCATGAGCGGAAACTTTAAGTGGCAACTTACTATTTTGACCATCAACAAAGGACAAATTAGGCTGTGTAACATGCGCTGTGGATACTCCAAACCAAACCTTCTCATTGTTGTAAAGGAAACCAAAGCTATAATCCATGAATTGTCTGCGAACATCTTGGCCAAGGTTTTCTCCACTGAAATCACCAATTGATCCAGTTTGATCATCTATTTGACTTCCGAAGATCAGATCACCAAAATAAGCATCCCTATCCATAAAGCTAACTTGCCCCCAATCCTCAAAAAGGAGCGGAACCCTAGCCTCATCCTGTAAGAATAAACAGCGCCAATTTCAGATACACTAAGGTTGGCCATGCTTTGTTGGGATTTATTGAAAATTAATCCTATCCCACTATTAATATTAAACATGTAATGATCCACATATGCAGAATAAGAAGTGAAGGATTGATCTAAGCCAGGCCACTGATTCCTATAATTAACTCCAATTCTAGTCATTTCGGAGGATCCAGCCATCGCTGGATTTAAATAGAGAGGAGCTGCATAAAATTGGGAATACTGCACATCCTGGGCTTGTAAAGTCAGGCTCAGCATTCCTAAAATAATTAATGTAAAAATTCTTTTCATAACCTATCTAATAAGGGTGATTCCGCCTCTGCGACTTTGATTTTCGCCAGCAGCATTGGTGTAGGTAATTTTATATAGGTAGTTACCGGCAGGTAAAGCCTGTCCCTTGTAAGTACCATCCCAACCTTGAGATTCCAGGCTGTTGGTCATAAACATTCTTTCTCCCCAAGTATTGAATACCTCCATGGAGAAATTTGAAACAGCCTTCATTTTGGGGATAAACACGTCATTGAGGCCATCTCCATTTGGAGTAAATGCATTCGGAATGACAATCATTTCCTCAGGCACATTTACTTGAACAGTATTTTTTTCGATGCTTGAACAGCCATAAATATCGAAGGCAGTAAGTGTGACTTCAAATGACCCTGCTTTTTCAAAAATGTGAATTGGGTCTTTTTCAGATGATTTATTTCCATCTCCAAAATGCCATTCCCAGGCAATGAATTCCTCAGAGATTTCACTTTCAAAAATTATTTCTTCATGCACTTGAACTTCTGGTTCATTTGAAATTTCCAATTTTCTATACTGGAAATTCAATCTACTTCCCTGAGTGTTCAAATTAGGGTAATCTACTTTGGCTTCAGTAACCACTGAGCAACCTGTAGCATCAATTACTTTTACTTTTAGGGTTCCCGTTTTAAAATAATTGATCTCTCGGGCATTGGTATTCCCATTATTCCACTCGATGGTATAAGGTTCCACACCACCTTCTATAGAGACCCAAGCGACTCCTGTGAAAGAGCCTTCTTCACAATCCACATCAAGCATACTTTCAATTCTTGCGTTGATATTTCCAGAACCCTTCACCTCAAAAGATTTATTGATTTCACAGCCTGAGACATCTTTAACAGAAATTGAATAAGTACCTGGAGCTAAATCTTCTCTCTTAGAAAGCCCCTTGACGCCATCTGACCATTCTATAGAATATTCCCCAGAAGCGCCTTGAACTTCCAGTTCTACTAAGCCATCTTCACCTCCTTCACAAGAAGCAGGTTGGCTATTTGTAATAAAGAGATCCAGATTGGAAGAATTAGAAAGATTGAACTGCTTTTCAATGGTACATCCAGAAGCATCAGAGACAAGCAAAGAATAGTTACCAGAAGAAAGGTTGGTGGCTTTTTTTGAATTCTGTCCATTGCTCCATTGGTAAGTATAAGGAGCTTTCCCGCCTATTACTCCTACTTCAATTTCTCCATTTGCATTTCCATCACAGCTAGGAGAAAGGATTGACTCAGTTAAATTCATTACCTCTGGACTTTTCACCTCGTAATTAGCTGTAAAGGAACAACCCGTTTGATCTTTGACGATTACGGTGTAATTACCCGCAGAGAGGTTATCTACATTTTGGGTAGTAGCTCCATTACTCCAGCTATAGATATAAGGAGCTTGTCCTCCACTTACAGAAAGGTTGATTGCCCCATCTTCAATCCCACTGCAAGACAGGTCTTTTGTGGATTCTTGTACCGAAATACCTTCAGATTCAGATTTTACTTCAAAAGATACCGTTACATCACAATTATAAATATCAGCAACCTTCACTGAATAGGTTCCTGGTGCTAAGCCATCCACTTCCCATTGATCCACTACTCCATTGCTCCAAGTGACTTTATAAGGCTCACCTCTTCCTACCTTCACGCTAAGCTTTGCCGAACCATCAGCTCCCGATCCACAAGAAGCTGAAGTAATTTCAATAGGGTTTAAAATCAATGGGTAGGGAGGCTGAACTATTATATTCTCTTTATGGACCGCACCTTTTGCATCAGTAATTTCAACAGTATAGGTTCCTGCGTATAAATTGGTACGGTCTTTGGTAATTTCATTTGTATTCCACTTATAGGTATATGGAGCCTCGCCTCCGGTGACCGTTAAATTAATGTGGCCTTTCTCTGAATGAGAGCAAAGAGCAAGTTTTCCTGAAACAGCAACCTGAATACCGGAAGCTCCCATTGTTCGAGCCTGCACGAAATCAAGGCCTTTCAAAGATGATTGCGCATGAATGGAATTGATATATCCCATCACTATTAGGGGAGAAATATCATTAAGCCATATGTAGAGAATGCCTTCTTCATCTTTTTTCGCCTGATTCTCAAGCGCCTGATTTTCAATTGGGTAAAATTGCCTTATATAATAGGGTTTTTGTATTTCGTTTTTAAGAATAATATTTTTTGCAAATCGTATACAACAAAATGATATTCTTTCGTTTGGTATTTATCTTAAAATAAGTGCAGAAAAATTCTATTATCCAAAGATTGGAAGCATGTCAAAAGGGAATAGTTCAAACTTGAAAAAGTATCATTTTTATTAAAAAATTACCATAATCAAAAAAAGTATGAAATGATGCTTTTTTTTGATCATAAAAGACAAAAGCCTGAAAATCAGGCTCTGAATATTTTTTAAAAAAAATCGATTTTTTTTAAAAAAGTTTACTGAATGTTACTCAACGCTAGTATTTAAAGCAAGGAATAACTCTTCCTCTTTGGTTTCTAGATTTTGGATCACCCCATAAAAAAGTATATCTGATGGATAGTTCATGGGCACCTCCACTGTTTTTTTGTCCTAATTTTGAGACAGTCACATCATAGGAATATCCAATATCCAACCCGGAAGGAAGTGAAACACCAACCAATCCAATTACGGCCTCATTATTAGGCAAAGAATTCTTGGTTGGAAGTCCTCTATACCAAAGCCCCAACACTAGTGGTTCAAGAAAAACTTGGGCGCCTAAATCGAGCTGATTAAAAGGATCTTGTTGCTTATAGTTGAAGGCAAAGGAAATAGATCTTTCCGAATAAGCATGAGTAAAATAATCTCTCCCCCATGCCCTAAATCAAACTTTACACCTCCTTGAGCAGAAAGCTTCATGGGTAGTTTAGAAATTTGACCTTCTACAAAAGACCGGTTAGGTTCAGACAAGTGATGGGCTGAAACTCCTAACCAATACTTATTGGTATAAAATAACCCCCGACCGCATAGTCCATAAAGCTATACTTGGAATCCAGCGGTACCCCATCCAATTCATCAGTGATTCCGCCTATGGTTCCATTTACAATATCTATTTGACTTCCAAATACCAAGTCTGAGAAAAAGGCATTCCGCTGCATAAAGCTGACTTGCCCTCCCACTCGGAAGAATAAATCCTGGCTAATCTGTAAACGGTAGGCATAAGATAAACCAATTTCATTTGTGGAAAGCTGCGCCATGCTTTCTTGGCTTCCATTAAAAATCAATCCTATACCCGAATTGTAATCCATAATATAGTGATCTATATAAGCGGAATAGGAATTGAAGCTTTGATCTAATCCAGGCCATTGGTTTCTATAATTGACACCAATCCGTGTGAGCTCACTTGCTCCTGTAAGGGCAGGATTTAAATAAATTGGGGCTGCATAAAACTGGGAGTATTGGGTATCTTGGGCATAGATATCTAACCGTACAAAAAATTGTACTATCAAAATCACACATACGCCTAAGATCTTCCTCAACATAATCTTCATCACGATCCCTATACGGCAAAGGTAAAATACCTGCAACGGAAAACCGTGAATTTAAAATGAAATGTAGGTTGTGAAACTACTAGGGCTTATGATTGAGAAATACAATCTTATTGGGTTTCAAACCGTTATGATTAAACGCATTTTCCCTATGCGATTAAGTCAATTAATGGCTTTGAAACTCAATAATTATACCAAAGAGATTTTATTTGGAAATATTCCTGATTAAATATCAAGAATTACCTGATTGCGAATAAGATCTTGAAATTCTTCTCTTTTTCGAATCAATTGGGCTTTACCTTCCCATACCAAGACTTCAGCCGGCCTTAACCTTGAATTATAATTAGAGGCCATACTTATCCCATATGCTCCAGCATTTTTGATAGCTAATATATCTCCCCTTCTAACTTCCTCAATTGCTCTCCCAGCAGCGATGGTATCTGTTTCACAAATGTATCCCACTACGTGGTAGGTAGCAGGCTTTCCTTCTGGATTACTTACATTATAAATTCCATGGTAAGCATCATACATCATGGGTCTAATCAAATGATTCAACCCAGAATTCACTCCTACAAAGGTAATTTGCGGAGTCTTTTTTACCACGTTGGCTTCAACCAACAAATATCCTGATTCGCTTACGACAAATTTTCCCGGCTCCAACCACAATTCCAGGTCTCGCCCATATTTTTTGCAAAATTCCAGAAAAGCTTCGGAAACCCTATTTCCCACTGCCATGATATCCGTTACCACATCACCTTCCTTATATCCCACTTTAAAACCTCCTCCAAAGTCAAGAAACTTCAAGTCCGGAAAATTCATGGCAGCATCAAAAAGAACATTTCCCCTTTCAAGAATACTTCAGCATCCAGAATATCCGAACCAGTATGTAAATGGAGGCCTATCACTTTCATCTGATAGCGTGCTACTACCTCTAGGATATCGTCTAATTGCTGAATGGAGATACCGAACTTACTTGCAATATGCCCAACTGAAATTTTCGCATTTCCTCCAGCCATGATATGTGGATTAATTCGGATACAAACCGGTACTGAATCTCCAAAGGACTGTCCAAATTGCTCCAATATTGAAATACTGTCCAAATTGATCATGGCGCCCAGTCCAACTACCTCTTTGATTTCATCCATACTCACCCCACTCGGGGTATACATGACGTCTTTCCCTTCATAGCCCGCTTCAAGACATATTTTTACCTCCTCCAAGGAGACCGCATCTACCTCACCACCTGCTCTTTTCACCAATTTCAAAATCGAAATATTGGTCAATGCCTTCGTAGCATATTTAATCTTCAAAGGAACCTTTTCAAATGCCTTCTTTAGAGTAAGTATCTGATTAGTGATTTTCTCACCATCATAAACATACAATGGAGTACCAAATTCTTTTGCAATAGTTTCCAAGGAAACCCCTTGGATTGAAATAGGGTTGTGTGATGCTGACATGATCTGAAATTTGCGCCCAAAGATAGCCAAATAACAAAAAAAGGAGGCATAAGCCTCCTCTTTTCCTTTATCGTAAATGTAATTAAGAAATCATAATTTAAAGAACGGAATCAAATTTCAGATTGTTCCAATTAAACTTAAGCGTTTGTGCCTTAATAGCAGTTAAATATTGTTAAGCCCTATTTCACCCCTAAGAATCAGGCTAAATTTGTAAAATGTCCAAAGGAAACATAATTCTTATCATCGTTTTGATGTCCCTGGCCAGCTTTGGCCTAATGGGATTCCAATACTATTGGGTAAGAAATGCGGTAAGGATCAACCGCGAACGGTTCGACCAAAACGTGTATATGGCGTTATCCGGGACAGTAGAGCAATTGGAAAAAGGGGAGACTTCTGACGTCTTACTCAGCTACTTGATGAAAGATTCACTTTTTCAGGAATCCTTATTTGAAAAAATTGAACCAATCACTTTCCAAATCCAGCAACGCCCCGTCTATAGAAATAGACCTTCTATTGTGGACACGCTTCTGAATGAAACAGCACCGGAAGTAAGTCCAACTTTCAGGAGAATCCTTGAATCTAGAGGGTTTGACATGAATGCGTTGAAAGAATTGGAAATGTTTTTTGCCTATATGACTCCTGAACTGGCTTCTAGCATGTTTACTCCGGATGAGATGGAAATTCTTTTAGAAGAAAAAGAACGACAACTCAACTACTTAAGTAAAGCAGAAAGTACAAGAGTTAGGCCTAATGTTGAAATTGTCCCCGGTCCAGAAGTATTGACAGAAATAAATATTTCGGATGATATTCTAGACAAAATCCGTCGAGCCAATTTCAAAATTGACATGGTGGAACGTACCTGGAATGAACTAGCGGCAGGGCAAAAAGAAATCTTGGATAGACTAGACACGCTCCAAGTAAGGGAGCTTCTACGAAACCATCTTTTGGAAAGAGGGATTACCGAATCTTTTGAATTGGGACTTTTAAAAGACAATGGAGAAGTTTTACCATTAGGCCCGGTAACTCAACAAAGTACCCTACTTCAAAACGGAATCAAGGCTAAACTCTTCCCAAATGACATCCTTGGTAAGGAAAATTTCCTTTATATCTTCTTCCCGGAAAAGAACTATCATGTTATCCGTCAAGTGTGGATTCCAATTTCAAGCTCCATCCTGTTTATTGGAGTAATCATATTCTGTTTCATCTACGCGATCAAAGTCATCATCCGACAGAAAGCACTTTCGGATACCAAAAATGATTTTATCAATAATATGACTCATGAGTTCAAAACTCCGTTAGCTACAGTAAGTCTTGCAGTAGAAGCTTTACAAGACCCTGAATTATCTACCCAAGACAAATTCAGGAAGCGTTACCTTGGGATCATCAAAGATGAAAACAAACGTCTGACCACCCAAGTAGAGAAAGTTTTACAAGCGGCTGCGCTGGATAAGCAAGACTTTAAATTAAAAATAGAGGAGTTGAATCTGAGTGAATTATTGGAATCTACGATGCAGCACATCAGTCTTCAAGTGGAAAAAAGGAGGGACTCTTTCGTTTACAGATCGGCTAAAAGAACCTTCAGTTGAAGGAGATGCTTTCCATTTAACTCACATCTTTAATAATTTACTGGATAACGCGTTGAAATACACTCCACACACGCCAACCATAAAAATGGAGGCGACGGAAGAAAAAGATCAGTTCATCGTTAAGATTACAGATAATGGGATTGGGATGTCAAAGGATGCCCAAAAGAAAATTTTTGATAAGTTTTATAGAGTTCCTACCGGAAACGTTCACGATGTGAAAGGATTTGGTTTAGGGTTATCATATGTAAAAACCATGCTTGAAGCACATCAGGGAGGCATTCAAGTAGAAAGTGAAGTAGGAAGAGGAACAACGTTCACTATAACTTTACCCAAAAAGCAATGAGCAAAGCTAAACTATTGGTCGTAGAAGACGACCCAAACCTAGGGGATATTCTTCAGGAATATCTAGAAATGAAAGGCTATGAACCAACCCTATGTAGAGATGGGGAAGAAGGTTGGAGTAAATTCAAAAAGGGTAAATACGATTTATGCCTTTTGGATATCATGATGCCTAAAAAAGACGGCTTTACCCTTGCCAAAGAAATCAAAAAAGTACAAGAGGATCTCCCTGTGCTGTTTTTGACTGCAAAAAATCAAAAAGACGATATTATAGAAGGGTTAAAAATCGGAGCAGATGATTACATCACCAAGCCATTTAGCATGGAAGAATTGCTGCTTCGTGTCACTGCAATCCTAAGAAGAACCCAAAAAAGTACAGAAGTCACTCCATTAAAAATTTATCAGTTTGGTGGATTTGTTCTTCATTACGATGAGCAATACCTTGAGGGACCAAAAGGCAAACATAAACTTACTTCCAAGGAGAATGAGCTCATCCGACTTTTGGCTTCCGAAATCAATAAATTGGTCAATAGAAGTCATGCATTAAAGCAAATCTGGGGAGATGACAGCTACTTCAATGCCCGTAGTATGGATGTGTACCTAAGCAAGATTCGAAAACTACTCAAAGATGATCCAAAGGTTCAAATCATCACCGTTCACGGAGAAGGTTTTAAATTGATCGTCTCAGAAGACTAAAAAAAGAGGCTTTCTCAAAAGTCGACTATTTGTCAGCCTGAGCGCCTGCCTTCCGATAGGCAGGGAGTCGAAGGCTTAATTGAGCGAATTAACCACATTTCGACTTCGCTCAATGTGACAAAATTTATTTATGAGACAGCCTCATTTCTTTTATTCTAGAAGCAAGTTTTATACTAAACTTGCGCCAATTCCATTTCCATCAGGGAAGGTTACTTTTTCTGGTGTTATCTTCACTCCCGTGGCAGGGTCTTTTGCCAACAACATGGCACCATCCATATCCACATAATCCAGTAAAGGAGCGATATGGGCAATGGCAGTAATCCCAATAGAAGATTCTGTCATGCATCCTACCATGGTTTTCATCCCTAAAGATTTTGCTTCATGGATCATTCTAAGCCCAGGAGTAATTCCCCCAGCCTTTACCAACTTCACATTAATACCATGGAATAGCCCATGGCATTTTTTCACATCACTTTCCACAATGCAACTCTCATCTGCAATTACTGGTAGTTTGGAATATTTGAACACTTCCTTCATCCCATCCAAATCATCTTTACCTAAAGGCTGCTCCATAAATTCCACCCCTAGTTTTTGAAGTGCTATCGAATATTCAATGGCCTGATCCGCAGTCCATGCACAATTGGCGTCTATTCTAAATATAGCATCCGTATGCTTTCTTAACTCTCGCACTATTTCTAAATCCTCCGTTGTCCCCAATTTTATTTTATAAATAGGCCAATGGACCTCTTTCATTTTCGAGACCATTTTTGTGACTGTATCTATCCCAATGGTAAAATTGGTGGTAGGGATATCCGCAGGGTTCAGCATTAAAAATTCATACAGTTTTTTGCCTTTTTTCTTGGTATATAAATCCCAAGCAGCCATATCTAGGGCACATTGGGCAAATGGATTATTCTTAAAATGCGTTTTCCCTAGCTCCCATAATTCTTCAGGGCTTTCCCAACTTCCACCCTCCACTACTCCCCGGAACGCATCCAGTACCTCACTCATATTTTCTACAGTCATTCCGTAAAAAGGATTGGTAGTGGACTCACCCAAGCCCACCAAATCACCCTCTTCCAGTTTGACAATCAAGGTATCTTGAATATCCCTACTTTGATGGGCAATGGTAAATGTATGTTTCAAGGGTAGATCTTCTACAAAATACGATAGCTTCATTCTCGATTTGAAATTTTGAGCTTAAGACATATACTATTTAAATCACATTGGCTAGTTTTACTCTTCACTATTAAGAAAATCCAACCATGATGAGCATTTCAAAGGGCATTTACACACGCATTTTTTTGCTGTTTTTAATTTCCCTAATTGGGTGTAAAACTGCAAATAAAAATACTACCGAACCACTTTCTATTGAAACTTTAGAGTCAGCTTTCAATAATTTTAAGGAATCGGCAATCACCCATCGAAGATTTAAGCACGAAGACCTGCAGCCTTTGATTCAAAAACATGCAAGTCAGTTTGAAACACAAGTTCTAGGAAACTCCATTGACGGAAGAAGTATTTCCAGTTTAGACTGGGGAAATGGGGAAACCAAAGTCATGCTTTGGTCACAAATGCATGGAAATGAAAGCACTGCTACCATGGCCCTTTTTGACTTATTTAACTTTTTGGAAGGCAGTGGAGATGAGTATGAGGAAATCAGAAACACATTGAGAAGCAATTTGAATATCAAATTCATCCCGATGATTAATCCTGACGGTGCTGAGGCATTCAAAAGAAGAAATAGTCTGGACATTGATTTGAACAGGGATGCCATCTCTCAAATCTCCCCTGAAGCAATTATTTTAAAGAATGCGAGAGATGATTTCGAACCAGAATTCGGTTTTAACCTACACGATCAGCAAGTGTATTACAATGTAGAAGGCACTGACAAACAAGCAACCATTTCCGTTTTGGCCCCAGCATACAATGTCGCCACCGATGTGAATGAGGTTAGAAAAAGGGCCATGCAGACTATTGTGGGTATGAATAAAGTCCTTCAACAAGTTGTTCCGGGGCAGGTAGGAAAGTATGATGACGCATTTGAACCAAGGGCATTTGGAGATAACATTCAAAAATGGGGAACAAGCACAATTCTGATCGAATCAGGAGGATATTGGGGAGATCCGGATAAGCAGTATATCCGCCAACTCAATTTTATGATCATTTTAGATGCCTTATATCAGATTGCAACCAAAGGGTACGAACAGTACACTACAGAGGAGTATTTTGCAATCCCAGATAACGATTCCAAACTGGCAGATTTGATGATCAATGAAATGCTAGTTGAGGTAGGAGGAAAGAAATATCCAATTGACCTTATCATCAGAAGGAGAGAATCTGAAGTACCCGGAGGTTATTACGTATCTGGTTCCATTGAAGACCTAGGCGATATGCAAGTATATTATGCTCCGGAGGTTTTTGATGCAAGTGAGTTTGAGTTTGAAGAAGGCAAGGTATATGAATCTACTTTGGAAGACATTGGCTCATTAGATTTTAAACAAGCAATAGACTTATTAAAACAAGGATATTTGGCAGTGAAAGTAAAAAATGGAGCATCTAAAGACCTTCATTCCTTACCTATTCTGGTATTAAAAAGCGTGGATTCTTTTCCAAGTGTATGGACTACAGGTTCTGCCCCAAACTTTTATTTAGCTAAAGATGGAGAATTAAAATATGCCATTGTCAATGGTTATCTGATCGACTTGGAAAATCCTAAACAGCAAGACTTTAAGCAAAGAATCTATTAATTGTTAATTAATGTTTCCATAGTACTAAAACCCGCTGATTGGCGGGTTTTTTGATGATTCAAGTGAGTATTATTTCATGATCAAAAGCAACTTTTAGCCCTATGAATAAGAACCTGTCCTCCATATTATTTGCTTTGGCAATCGTCCTTGCCTCGATCGTCTTAGGAAATGCAATCATTAATAGAAATAGGCCTCAAGGAACCATCAACGTGACCGGTTTGGGTGAAAGTAACTTCACTTCAGACCTAGTGGTTTGGGAAGGGAATTTTTCCAGAGAAAGTTTTGATTTAAAATCTGCTTACGAGGATTTGGAAAAAGACAAGAAATTAGTGTCCGATTACTTGGTATCCAAAGGAATCCCAGCAGACAAGTTGATCTTCAATGCCGTTCAGACCAACCCAAAATACCAGCAAAATTATTCCGAAACTGGAAGATACCTTGGACAGACATTTGATGGTTATTCTTTGAATCAATCGCTCAAAATAGAATCTAAAGAAGTAGAGAAAGTTGAAAAGATCAGTCGTGAAATCACAGAGTTATTAAATCAGGGGATTGCATTCTATTCACAAGCTCCACGGTATTATTATACCGGACTGGAATCTTTGAAACTTGAAATGATAGCCAAAGCGACAGAAGATGCCAGGGTACGAGCTGAGCGCATCGCAGAAAACTCCAAAGGGGATCTTGGAGACCTAATTTCAGCGAATATGGGTATTTTTCAGATTACTGGCCAAAATTCCGGGGAGGACTATTCCTGGGGTGGTACATTCAATACCGCAGACAAAAACAAAACCGCTTCCATTACCATAAAACTGGTTTTTGAAGTGGATTAAGAAAAGGTTGGCTTCAAACAATTAGACCCATTAAGGCCTTATTAGAATGTGAACGCTTTAATCATATTATTACTTATGTCCTCGACCATTATCCTTTATCAGTTTGACAAAAATTCACCTACAAGAGACTGGAGGGTTGTAGATGATGGGGTAATGGGAGGAAGATCATCAGGCAATTTCTATGTCAATGAATCCGGAAACGGGGTATTTGAAGGTTTCGTTTCCTTGGAAAATAATGGGGGTTTTTCTTCGGTGAGATATAGGGAGGCATTTCAAATTCAGGACCAAAGCACTATTAGAATCCAATTAAAGGGAGATGGAAACAAGTATCAATTTCGAGTCAAAGCAAATTCCTATGACCGCCATTCCTATATCGCTGAGTTTACAACCAGCGGAGAATGGGAAACAATTGAAATTGAACTCACTACTATGTACCCAGCTTTTAGAGGGAGATCACTTTCGATTCCAAACTTCGATAAGGATCAGATTGAAGAGTTGGCATTTTTGATAGGTAATAAAAAGGAACAAAAATTCCATTTGGAAATAAAGTCTATCCAACTAAACTGATTTTTTGATCGATTTTGAAAGTAAAAAAAAGTAAATCTACTCTTGAATCTCAAGACTTATGTGGAGATTACTTGTTAGATAACTTCTTAAACCCGTCGATTAACACTAATTTGCCTTGATATTCATGAAGTAGATTGAATTGAAAAAACAAGAAAAGACCAAATCCGGACTTCACCCACGAAATACCCATCGGGAACGCTACGATTTCCCTTCATTGATTCATTCCCTTCCTTCCTTAAAGCAATATGTCTCGGAAAATAAATACGGAGATCTCGGTATTGATTTTGCCAACCCTAAAGCAGTAAAGGAACTCAACAAAGCTTTACTAAAGCATTTCTACCAGATTTCAAATTGGAATATCCCAGAAGGATACCTTTGCCCTCCTATCCCAGGAAGGGCAGACTATATTCATCATGTGGCTGATTTATTAGCACAGTGCAATGCCGATATTATTCCAGAAAAAGTTCATGTGCTGGATATTGGAACTGGAGCAAACTGTATTTATCCCATCTTGGGCAATGCGATTTATGATTGGTCCTTTGTAGGAACTGACATTGACATCCAGGCTCTGCAGGCGGCTCAAAAAACCCTGGGTTCAAATCCGAAACTCCAGCAAGAAATCACCCTTCGCTATCAGGAAAACACTGCCCTGATTTTAAAAGGAATTATCCGATCTGATGATGTATTCGATATTTCCATTTGCAACCCCCTTTTCACGAATCTCAAGCCGAAGCTGAAGCAGGAAGTAGAAGAAAAGTGAAAAACTTAAAAGGCAAAGTAGCAAAAAAAGTACCTCTAAATTTCGGAGGACAAAGCAATGAATTATGGTGTGAAGGAGGAGAACTTTCGTTTATTAAAACCATGATCAAGGAAAGTGTGGAATACAAATACAATTGCTTTTGGTTTACCAGCTTGGTCAGCAAAGAAGAACAACTCAAAGAACTTATCCTAGCTTTGAAAAAGCTAGAGTATCAGAGAGAAAAATTATTGATATGGCTCATGGAAATAAAAAGAGCCGAATACTTGCCTGGACATTTTTATCTCCCGAAAAGCAGGAAAACTGGAGGAGGATGAAATGGAATAAAGGCTAATCCATAAAAAAACAGCGAATGAATAATCCACTCGCTGTTTTTTCATTTTATGGATATGGGACACACCTTTACCCAGTTAATTACCTTAAGAATTAAGGGTACTCTCCACAGAGATTTCCATATTCAACGCTCTGGAAATTGGACAATTTGTTTCTGCATCTTTTACCAATTCATCAAACTTTTCTTGTGTCACACCATCCACTGTTGCCTTCAGCACCAGATGGGATTTCTTAAGTGTTCCCTCCTCAAAAGTAATATTGGAAGTAACATCCAGCTCAGTAGCAGTAAAGCCTGCTTCCTGTAGATTAAAACTTAATTTCATGGCAAAACAACCAGCGTGAGCAGCAGCCACCAACTCTTCCGGGTTGGTACCTACCCCATCTTCAAAACGTGATTTAAAAGAATATTGTGTTTTGTCTAAAACTGTGCTTGCCGTAGTCAAATGACCTTTTCCGTCTTTTCCGGATCCTTGCCAAACGGCCGTTGCTTTTCTAATCATGGTTTTATTTTTAGGGTTAAAAGTATGCTTATATAAACCAAAGTTAGAGATCAAAGTTCAGAATTAATCCATTCTCTTTGATCCAAATTAATTATCCACCCCTTCCAGTTTTCTTTTTCAGTGGAAACTTTTTCGATTTTAAAACCAGCCAATTCTTCAAATACTTCCAGGTATTGATCTGTGACATGATCCCAATTATATTTTTTAACCAATCCCTCTCGAGCGGTCTTCCGAAAATAATCCATACGTTCTTGGCTGTTTTCTGCAGCCTCGACAATGTCCTTCACAGAGTCCACTGATTTTTTGAAATACCAGCCATGTTTCCCCTCTTGAAGCATTTCCTGGTTGAAAGGAGTATCCAATGCTAAGATCGCACACCCATACCCTAAGGCTTTCAGCATCGCAGGATTAGTCCCACCATATTCGTGTCCATGGAAATAGGCATAACAATGGGTGTACCAAGCAGCTAAATCAGTAGGATCAGTGACATAACCCAAAAACAACAAGCGATCATCTTCAATGTTTTTTAACACCTGAGCATAATCATCTAGGTAAGGCACATCACCTACAATCACCAGTTTTCTTTTTGAATCAGAATTTAAAAATCCCTGAATGATTAAATCAGCATTATTATCAGGCACCAGTCTACCCACAATCAGAAAGTAATCTTGAGGCTCTACTCCCCATTTCATTACCGGTGAAGGTTCTACTTCCTCTTTTGGATTAGCACCGTAGGCAATTACTTTAGATTCGGCATTAAATAATTCCTTATATACCCGTTGCATTTCATCCGAATCATTGATAATTCGATCGTAATATTTGGTTGCCATTTTGGAGGCCCAGAAAAAATACTTAGATCCTAGTCCTCTCCATTTAGGCCGTAGCCATTCCAATCCATCTACATTAATCAAGGTAGCTTTTCGGAAAAATCGAGAAATCAACCCAAAAGGGCCATTTCCACTATTGACCACAAAAATCACATCTACATCCGACAGACAGGCATGGATCATAGAGAAAAAGTATGAGATAGTTGTGTTAAATACTTTGACTCAATCGCCGGAGTATAGATGCATTCAATTCCATTGACATACCTAGGTTTCTCTACAAACAAGGCTTTATGGTTGTACACTCGAACGTGTACGCCTTTCAAAACCAACCTTTCTCCCAGCTCTTTCACCATGGTATCATATCCCCCGTAAACGTAAGGATATCCTTTGGCACCCATGATTGCTACTTTTAGTTTTCGTTGAGATGCCTCCATAGGTGTTTTTGCATTTTTTCCTTAAATGTATTCAAATTATATTCAATCAACACTTTACTTCTTCCAGCTTCACCAAAGCTTTTAATTTTTTCATTATCCAATATCAGCGTTTTTAAAGCTTCCACTCCCTTTTCCACATCCCCAATCGGAATCAAAAACCCAGTTTTTCCAGGCTCAACCATTTCCTCTGCTCCACCAGATTGCGTAGCGATTACTGGCTTGCCAGAAGCCATGGCCTCCAAGATTACTGTGGGAAAAGAATCAGGTAATATAGATGGCAACATAAAAATATCCGTTGCTGCTAAAACTTCCGGAATATCCTTCCGAAACCCTAAATCACTAACGGATTCTTGTAATCCATTGTCCCTAATTACGGATTTAATTTCTTCTTGGATTGATTCATATCCAGGAAAAGGATCACCCACTAAAACAAAATGACATTGTGGATAAGTCTGCAATATACGCTTTGCAATTTCTAAAAAGAAAAGTTGACCCTTTCCAGGATTAATCCTCCCCACCATAGTGATCACCAATTTATCCTCTGGCAAGCCTAAACCTGTTTTGGGATCTGAATAGGTAGCCATGTACTCCTCATATGGAATCCCATTGTGAATCACCTCAGGTTTCGCCATTTTCAACTTGGTATCCCAATGATTTTTCACCGCCTCCGAAACCACAATCGGATATGGGGTACTGGAATCCAACATCTTTGCCAGCAACTTCACCAGTGGACCTGGACCCAAGACTATTTCATGAATATGCCAAATGTGAGCAAGTTTATTTTTCTTGGCCCAATATGCTCCAACGATTACTGCAAGGGTATTGGAATACACTAATTCAAATTGAAACTCCTCATGTAGTTGATTCAAAAACTGGTAAGCTTTGTAGTTTTTTGAAAATCGGTTGACCAAGCCTTTCGCATTCACATACTTCCTTCGTAAAATTCCAAGATTTTGAACTTTTACGATAAAGCCTTCAGACTCCATTAATTCACCAAGAGGACCCTCTCCAGTCATGACCACGACCGGATTCAACCCTTGATCTTTGTAAATCCTCAATACCTGAAGTAAGATTTTGCCAGAACCATACAGCTCTGAACTACTTTGAAGAAAAAGTACGTTTCTCTTCTTACCCATTCTTCTTAAAATAAACTCCCACTATACCAGATTTTCCAAAAGCGGAAGCAAGAGATTCGATCAAATAAGCAACAGGTGTCAACAGGGCAACACCCAGCATTAATCCTACTGTCTTCTTCTTTTTTAATGCCAAAATCAAATGGTCTTTATATCCAAATAAGCTGAATAAAGCTTGAAGCATTCCCAATACTCCCAAATGAATAGAAAAGGATTTTCCTCCTACTTTCTTGTATCCAACATCCTCAAACTGTTTCACCAATCCCGATTCCGTCCAGTGGTTTAAATGTTTGGGAATATCCCAATGTAACCACTTGGTTCCTGCAATGTTTGCCTGCCAGGAATCAGTTCTTGGAACTTCAATATACAATAGACCCGTTTCAGCCAAATTCGATTTAATCAACTCCTTAACCATTGAAATAGGGGCTGGGAGATGCTCTAGGACATGGTTAAGCGTAATCAAATCAAATGGTTGACCAGTAACTTTTCCATGAGAATAAAACTCTTGTATCACTTCCACTTGATACTTATCCACAGCAAAAACTGCTCTATCCCTGGCAGTTTCAATACCAATACCATTCCAACCTAACTTTTTGGCCTCTGCTAAAAATTGCCCTTTTCCACATCCAAAGTCCAATAACTTATTTTGAGCTGGACTAAGTAAATATCTTGCTTTGTTTAAGACTTTTCGAGCTTCACGAAAAATCAGCTTTTCAAATACAGATTGTCGGTTATCCACCACTGCATATACTTCATCTTCATAGAGTGCGTCTGAATCTAATTCATCAGAAATAAAAGTCCACTTTACCCGACAATTAGGGCAATTAATAATTGAAAATTCCTCTGGTGATGAATTAGGTTCTTGGTTGCAGACTGGACATGCAATTTGCCTCATATTCTAGGGGCAGCATTCAAAATCAAATGCTGAAAAGCTTCTATAAAATGTTGAGGGGAAAACTCTTTGCTTCGTTGAAGACCTTTTTTGACCAATTCTTCCCGAAATGCCTTTTCCCGGCCCAAAAGTATCATTTTTTCTGCCAAATCTGATAAATCACCGGTCTTGAATGCAATTCCCGCTGATCCACTTACTTCCATTAAGGCCTCCTGATCTGAATGTATGACCGGAATCCCCTCTCGCATCGCCTCTAGAATTGGTATTCCAAAGCCCTCATTTTCAGAAGGAAAAACATAGGCTAAAGCATGTTGATATAAACTCCTGATCTGTGCATCTGAGATATATCCCGGCAAAATCACCCGATCTTCCAACCCTTTTTCAAGAATTAGTCTTTCAATCAAAGGATAATCATTCATTTGGACGCTTTGCCCAGGTCCTCCAGCAAGAACCAATTTGAATTCTTCTTCCTGAATTTTCAAAAACGCCTCAAATGCTTCTACCAAAAGCCGTAAATTCTTTCGCTTATCAAAAGTTCCTACATGCAGAAAATAAGGAGTTCGGTCCAATGAGTATTTTTTAATCAGAAACTGATCCTCTTCCTTACTGATACTTTTGGGGCTCTGGTAAATCACATGGATCGGAAGACTATTTCCAAAATACTTGACCAAAGTCTTTTTAGAGTATTCTGTAGTCGTGATAATTTTTGTACCCTCTTTTAATCCCTTTCGGATTAAGCTTAGAAAATACTTCCTCCACCAAAGCGGGTAATTTTGGGGCATCTGCCAAAAAAAGCATCATGAATGACAGTAAGTCGTTTGCAAGGTAAACTAGCAGCAGGTGAAACAAAATCAGGACAGATTAAGATATCCGGTTGAACCTTCTTGACTAAATCAGGAAGTTGAAACTCTTTCCATCGAAAGTAATCCAAATGATAATTCAGACGCTGAAATTTGGATTCAGGATTTTTAAAAGTCTGATCAGCAGCCTGGGATTTTGGATCATGGGAAAATATCCATTCTATTTCAGGATGCGGATAGTCTACCGCAGCTTGGGCCAATTCCATCATGTAGGTCTTGATGCCTGTAGTAGCTACATTAAGATATTGTAAGTCTAAAAGTACTTTCAAAGGATTGATTTTGACTCGAATTTAGAGATTTTGGAGGAAAAAATAGTTGGGGATACTTTGAACATGTACTCAGTAGTCTTATAACCATTCTGAATAAAGCAATAAACCGACCAAGGAGAATAATTGCACACACTCCCATTCAAAATTGTAAAATCTATTTTATCCAAGTATCATTCTTTGCTCCACTTTTAATCTGCTGTAGGCATGAACTGAATACCCTGCCATCCACCAGGTAGTCCAGGCAACATAGGTATACATTTCAGCATTGGCGGTAAAAAGAGGCAATAACAACCCTACTTTCACAGCTGCTGCTACAAATGCTATCCGGGCATCCATGGTATTATCAGATCGATAGAAAACACGCAAACTCAATATAACTGAGGATGCTAGTGTCAAGATATATAAAATCATGCCCAACCATCCTAATTGTACCCCATAAATTAAAAACTGATTTTCGCCTCCAACACGAAGTTCATCTGAGACACTACCAGCATTCCCACTCATCGCCAGTCCAATTCCAAAAGGGTTTCCTATCATGGAATCCAATGCCAATAACCATTCTACCACGTGGCCAATACTTGAAGTATTTTCAAATGTTAAGGTATCCACCACAAAAAAGTAAAAGTCATCAGAAGCAAAGAAGATCACATAGACTCCAAAGGCTAACAAACTTAAAAATCCAGCGGCAATCAACTTATACAGGCCAAACACCAAAGCCAAGAAGAAGATCATCACGAAGAAAGCTCCAAATGCAGCTCGAGAAGCTGAAAACACCAGACTTCCCAAAGAGCAAATCATTACTAAGATGTACAACCAATTATATTCCTTTTTACTGGTCAAAAACCAAATTAAGCCAGCAGCAAACCCCATCAGCACAGAGCTGGCCATTTCCAATGGATCTGAAAAAAACTTGCCAAACGCTTGGTCACGGCCTGAGTTTCAAATGTCCAAGTCAATCCAAAATTTCCAGTTGGATCAATATCATTGATAGCATGATTGTACAGCGCATATCCCGTGTATTGCTGCAAATGGGCATTCAGCAGATAATTTTCAAACAAATTGACTAGGAAAGCCCCGATAGCGATGGCAAAAATCATCTGAAATAAACCTCGAATCTCATCCTGGTTGAAGGTGGTATTCCTCCCCAAAAAGTAGACAATTCCGGGAATCAGCATTCCCTTAAAATAAAGGGCTTTGTTAATAAAAGAGGCCTGTCCCAAAGGAAGAACTAAATAGATACTTCCCAGAGCCAAAAACGCCAACATAAACCAATCTACCGATTGTAATCGAAAAGGGTATTCGAAGATATTCTTTCGAAAAAATATAAAGGAGAATAAAGCTAAAAGTACGATTGCTTCTTTCAACACTTGAAAAACTCCCACCAATGAACTGGAGCCAGTAGTCAGATACACCAAACTCAAAGTGGTAATATAAAAAGGCAACAATCCGATAAGGAAATAGATAAAGTATTGCCAGTTTCCTTTAAACGCAACTTCCTGAACCACCCAGAATAGACCTGCCGCGACCACAAAGACAATTAAAATAAAAAGAATCAAGGCCATTGCATTGGATTTTGTAATGGAAATTTGAACCCATCTTTGATCCCTCTTGCCACAGATTTTAATTTCTGAAACCTACCCCGAATAAAAAATATCCCATCCATAATAAGAACCTACTTATATGATAGGCAAAAGCAAAAGGTTTCTCCAATCCAGAACAGGCACTTCTTAGTAGGAATAACTGGTTTCTTACATGCAGATAGAACACTCGCGCACTCAACGTACCTTCCGAATGCTTTTTTGGAGGAGGCCCCAGCTTCATGATAAATTTTTGCTTTGGAGGCCAGCGCAATCCCATATCCATTTTCTAGAAATCGTAAGGACCATTCTACATCTTCGAAATACGCAAAATACCCCTCATTCAGTAATCCGACTTTCAATAATGCTTCCCTTGTCACCAGCATACAGCATCCTGTAGCCCAATCCAAAGGACGATCAGCAACGTTGGAATTCGATAGAAATTCCCTGTCACCTAAGGTAATTGCCCTACCCAGAAAAGAATTCCATTTCCCTCCCGCGCTCCAGATTTGGTCTTTTTCATGTAGAAAACAGATCAAGGGCTGAACCATTCCCAACTGGGAATTTGACTGAAACCTTCGGATCATTTCTCCCAAAAATCAGACTCAACCTCCGTATCATTATTCAACAACATGATATGAGAATATCCATCTTCTAAAGCTTTCCTGATTCCTACATTATTGCCACCTGTGAATCCCAAGTTTTGCTCGTTTTGAATCAAATGAATATCCGGATATGCTGCTTTCAGACGGCTTCCTTCCTGATTTTCTGACGCATTATCTACTACAATTATTTTGTAATCAGGAAATTTAAGATGCTGAAGCGATTGCAAACAGGCTTCGGTAAACTCAAACCCGTTCCAGTTTACTAATACAATAGCTACCGAAGGTTCAGGTATAAAAGCCATGGATCAGTTTTCTATTATTTTGATACAACAACACCATGCAAATTAAAAAGACAATTACCTCCGTTGAAATAATGGCAATACACACACCTACACCCCCATCATTGAGGTCAAAATAGTAGCCGCTACAATCATGTACAAACACATCATCCAAGAGGCTTTAAACAACAGATTCTTGAGATCAGCTACCAACATCATGATTACATTGGCAATGTTAAGGCAAGCCAAGAATGGAACCAAGGCCAACAATTGAAGATATGTAACTGATTCAATCAACTCAGATCTTGAAAGTACTTGAATCGTCCAAGGAGCCGTCAAATAGGTTGCACCTGCCAAAAATGCTCCAAAAGCGAGTACCCTGAAATAAACACTTCTCAAAAATTTATAAAATCCGGCCTCATCACTTTTATATAATTTGGCTGCATTCGGGTAAATCGCCTGTATGATCAATGCAGGAAACATTCTCAACACCATCACTACACGCTCTGCCAAAGAATACATCCCCAGGGTCTCGGCCACGGAGAAGAAACTTAGAATTATCAATCCTCCATTGATTGAAATATGGCTAGCCAAATTACTAAAGAATAATAGAATATTATCTTTTAAGCTTTTTCGAATCGCTGAAAACTCAGGTCGATACACTCTAACCCCCATAAAAGTATGGATGTAAAAGAGCAGAAAAATATTGATGGATAAACCGAAGAATCCCATCATAAAATTCACCCATCTGCTTTGACCTGGATTGTGAATAAATAAGACGATCCCCATCAAGAATAGCAGCTTACTAAAAATATTGGCAATGCTGATCAACTTCATTTTCTCCATCCCTTGGAAAAACCAAAGTGGAAGAGTGGCTTCAGAAAACAACATTAAAGAGGAAAAAACCAAAATCATCTGGTACTCTTTGAATAAGTTCAATCCAAATACCGAAATCAGAATAATTAACGTGGCGATAGTAGCCAATAAGATTTTGGCAGAAAACACATTGGACACCAAATGAGATAAAGCAGTCTTGTCTCCTTGATTGATCGCAACTTCACGTGGGGCACTTAGATTGTACCCAAAGCCTACCAAAATATTCAATAAGATAATTACCGCAAGTGAAAGGTTTACCAACCCAAATTGATCGACCCCAATACTTTGTATAAGCAAAGGCATGCTAATAATGGAAATCAGGACATTAGAAGATTGAATAATTGCTAAAAACAAAAAATTTTGAATGGATTTGTTCCTGATAATATTGCCGATCGGAAGGAGTAATAATTTTTCAAACATGCCAGCTTTTCATTTAGCTTTCCTGCACATGCTTCTGATACAATCGGCGGAAATACACCACCAATAGGGTCAACATCCCAACAATTGCACATCCAAAAACATTCCTTTAACCAATCGTATCTCCGTTCGCTCCAACGGCAATCTTGGTGAATCAATAATTTGTATTAAGGGAGAGTTATTACGGTGATTTACTTTTGCAATCTCCAAATTTTTTACGATTTCCTCATAAACAGCCCCAGTTGCCTGAACATCAATTTGCCTCTTTTTACTTTCTATGGTGGCAGAACTCAACAATGGATTCGCATTGGGAACTTTATCAGTGGCAGTGGCATAAGCACCAATACTTTCATCCAAAATAGCTCTCACAGAATCTGCCTGAGATTGTAAAATGGCTAAGTTCTCACTGGTCTTCTTTGTCTTTGTCTCCTTGTAAAACTCATTGACATTTTCAACTAAGCGCTCGTTGAATACTTTGGCATACAATTCATCCTTTGAAGATACCGTTACCTGGATTATACTCAACTTTCTATCGGGCTTGGTCACACTCAGTTGATTTTCGCGAATAAGCTTTGCTACTTCTTTGACGACTGAATCCTGAGATACTGTAAAGTCCTCCCGGTTAATAGAAAAATCCATGGACGGGATATCTACTTTTGAGGCCCATTTTTTATCAATCTCTTCAAATGCTATAAAACGATCAATTAAGAGTTCATTTTCATTGAATGGACTGAGTAAGGCATCGTCTAGCATTCTATCCGAGCGGTACAGTTCCATGATATTATCTCCCTGAAACAAACCACTAGTGCTTCCTAAGGATCCTAAATTTACTCCCACCAAGGATGCCAATCCCGACATTTGCCCCATGCTAGCTGCATCTCCTTCTTCTAATACAAAAGAGGTACTAGCATTGAAAATCGGTTTTTTAAAAATGGAAACCAGTGCACCAAGAACCATCCCAATAATCCCTGCTAAGATCAAAATTTTCCATTGTGAAAGGAAATAGGCGATCCAACTGGAAAAGTTTTGAAATACTTCCTTTAGTGTAAATTGATTTTCCGAAAAGTGCTTTCCTCCTGCCATTACCAGTTAATTTGGGATACGACCAATGCCAAGGTAGCCAAGCCAGTGGTGATTCCTACAATCTCACCTAAACGCAATGGAATCTTTGGACCTTTGGTAGGTACAATTACTTCTGCTCCGGTTCTACAGGTGGATAATTTCTAATACCCAAAAATCCTTTGGTTCTTTTACAGCACCATTGGCATAAACCACATAGGTTTGCTTTTTATTGGCTCTTCTTTCAAATCCTCCAGCACCATTGATGTAATGCTTCAAACTTCTATTGGATTCATGTCTTAAAGTCGTTGGATACACCACATCACCTCTCATTCTGACCGTTTGCAATAGTTTGGGTACGGATAAAATATCTCCTTCTTCCAGTAACAGGTCATCTTCGGAACCTGGGTTATTTACAATTGCTTCCAAATCAATAGCAACCGCTTCTGTTTCTTTGATTTTGACTGCAAATCCAGGGGTTTCCGAAGCAATTTGATCCAAGGACTCTTTTTTATTTTGGGCCAACTGGGTATCCACTGGTGAATCCTTCTCTTTGGGAAGGTCCTTAAATAGTCTTTCCAATAATTGTTCCTGTGCTTCGGAATTATTCGGATCAGCCAGCAATTGAAGTTTCAAATTCTCCAAATTCCTCTGTCTTCTTAATTGCTCGGATTCGGTATTGAAAAATTCGGTTCTCCGGATCAAGGTAGCTCCTTTAGAATACGCAAATTGGTTGAGTCCTCCAGCTCGTTTTACCAAATCGGAAATTCGTTCTCCACTGGTTTGAATGGCAAAAATACCCGGCGAATTGACTTGACCTTCTACTGCCACCAACTTCTGCATATTAAAATTTGCCCTTTTTCTTACAATCACCTGATCATAGGGCTGTAGTACTTCACCATCTAAATTGAAAGACAAATCAGCATTTACTTGAACAGGAATTATTTCAGACAAAGTCCCTAAATCTGCATCTTCCAGCCTTCTTGCTATTTCAATATCATTAGTATTGGCAGATTCTTGGAGGCCCCCCGCCATGATTATCAACTCCTCCACTTTCATCTCAGAGGAATAAGGGAAAATTCCTGGCCGCTTTACTTCCCCAAGAATCTGAACATATTTTTCGTTATTGATATCATAAATACTGGCAATTCTAACCACGTCTTCACGCTGCAAAGGAATATCAGAAGCTGTTCCATCCAAAATAGATTGGAGATTTACCTGCACCATTTCCGTACTAAGATCATCTTTGGTTCGAAGGATACTGGCCTGCTGTGTATAGGCATCTCCTCTGAGCCCCTCGGCATTCTTTATCAATTGAGAAAGGGTCAGCCCATCGGTCAAAGCAAAAGTACCTTCTCTAAAAACTGCTCCTTTGATTTGAACTCGATTGGAATACCTGTTTAAAATTCGCTGAACTGTGATCTCATCTCCACCTTTCAAGGGGAACATGTTAAACTGGCTTTGGTATAAGTCCGAAACCGATCGTTGATTCCCGGTAATTCTGGAAATGGCTACCCGATCTTTAAATGCTTCATCCGTAAATCCTCCAGCATATTGAAGTAAATCCTCAAAGGTGTCCTCATGGGCTATTTCAAAGGTCATAGGACGCTTTACCTCTCCTTTGATTTTTGCTCTGGAAATAAATGGAGAAACCAATATCACATCTTGATCTTGTAGCTGTTTATCCAAGTCAGCCGTCCCTTTTATCAACAAATCGTAGACATCGATTTCCGCAATCTGTTTATTGTTTCTTACCAATTTGATGGCCCGCATGGTACCATTAGAGTTTGGTCCTCCTGCTGCATACAGTGCATTGAAAACTGTAGAAAATGCACTTAAAGTGAAAGTGCCTGGGAGTCTTACCTCACCCAAAATATGTACTTTGATCGTACGAACATCACCCAAGGTGACGTTCAAAAAGTAGATGGATTACTTCCAGTTAACCCGGTATAATACCTGGAAACCCTATTTTTAATAATGCCAGTGGCCTCCTCAATACTTTTTCCAGAAACGGATACCGGCCCAATATTATCCAATAGCACAAACCCATCAGGGTTTACTGTTGCCTCATAATACTGCTCAGATTCACCGTAAATATCTACATACAACAAATCCCCTGGGCCCAAAATATAACTGCTTGGTGTAGCTTGGTTCAAACTTGGCTCAAAACTCAAGTTTCTCGTTTTATTATAAAACAGGGAGGTTCCAAAAATTTGATTCTCGGGGTCGATCTCCTCCATTTCCGCTTGAGGCCGAAAAATCCCTCCAGCAATCAAATCAAAGTCAGCTTGCTTTCTCGGATCTCTTTTGGAGGCTTCCGAGGACCTTTTGAGGCCTCGTTCACCCAAATCCAATTTGGCAATACGAGCTTTTAACTTCGTCACTTCCATGGTAGGCATTCCCCTTAACTCTGCCATTTCCAAAAATTCCTCAATGGAAAGGCCTGCTTGTGCGGACCTGTTCAGTAACTCCTGAATCTCGGCATCGCTCATATCATCCACCTGTATTTTGGTAAAATCACTGTTTTGCTGAGCAATTACCTGTGGAGTTGCCAATCCTAGGAAGGCAAGTAAGGCAAAAAAGTACCAGAATCTTTTCTTTAAAATCATGTTATAGGCTAGCTGTACCGATCAACTTGGGTGTACGTCGAACAAATATTGACATTAAAAATCCGTGAATTTCTTATTTCTACCAAATATAGTTCCAAAAACCTACTTTCCAGTATTCCTGATTTCAGGCTATTGGGTGCAATTTTGACAGATATCAATCTGGGAACGATCCGCAAGTAATTGATTCCTAAAAAGTTGATAAGCTGGAGATTTCCAAACATCCAGTAAAGGTTCTTTTTCAATTCTCCCATGACATGATTTGCATCTTTATCAAAACAACAAGGGACTACTTTACCATCCCAAGTAACCACAGCTCCTTGCCACATCCGCCAACACTTGTTTTCCAACTTCTTTTGAGTTTCCATTTCCCATCATTACTGGGCACATACCTAGAATATCCCAGATCAGAAGGAATCAGCTCAGAACCATTTTCAAAGTCATAAATCTGGGTAGTTTTCAATTGCAACTCATCTACCTTCATCTCCTGAGCCCATTGCTTTAATTTAGGAAGTTGATGTTCATTTTGTCCAGTCACCAAAAACTGAAGTACAATCCTAGGATACATCGAATTTGATTTCTCTCTTTCTCCTATTAGAAGGCTTAGTCCTTCTTTGACTTTTTCCAAATCACCTCCCACCCGATATTGTTGTAAACGTCTTGCGTGATTCCATCCATGGAAACAATCAATTGCTTGAGCCCACTTTTCAAAATTTCCTGTACGGTCTCCTCTTTCAAATAATGCGCATTGGTGGAAGTAGAAGTAAAAATCTTTTGAGAGTCAGCAAATTTGACCATTTCTAAAAATCTCGGGTTTAAGAATGGTTCTCCTTGAAAATATAGATGCAGCCAGCTAAGATGGGCTTTGGATTGAAGGATGACTTTTTCAAACAACTGATCCTGGAGCATCCCTGTAGGACGGGAAAAAGATCTTAACCCTGAAGGACACTCCGGACATCTGAGGTTACAGCTGGTCGTCGGTTCAATGGATAAGGTAGTAGGCATTCCCCATAAAACCGGCCTTCCCATGATTCTGGAAATTTGAAATGAAATTCGCAGCAAGAAATAATTCCAAACTTTCCAAAAAGTAAGGTAGTTGAGAAATGCTTTTGCTGTAATCCATTTGTTTTTCACCTTAGCAAGTAAATCAAATGCTTTGTTGCTACAAAGTGTATTTCTTTGAATTAATAAAAAGTACTTCCGATCGTTTACTTACTTTTGAAAGTCAAAACCATCATTCATGAAGCTTCTAAGATTTTCGATTTACGTATTCTTGTTAATCATCGCCTTTTCCTGTGTGAAAAAGGAAGTAGCATGTGAACTTGACTCTGAGATATTAGATCAAGACTTAATCCTTGAAATTGTCCGGTTAGAAGATGAATTTTTCAATGCGGAGTCGAAAGAAGATTTTGAGTTTCTACTTGAAAAATATCCTGATTTTGCGGAAGGGTATTTAGGGAAAAGTCTTTATTCAAGTCCTGATTCTTTGATTTCAGAACTCCTCGCCATTCATCAGGATTCTGCAATGAATGTGCTTTATGATTCCGTTAAAGTGGAATTTCAAGATATTTCCGAAGTACAGAAAGACCTTGAAAATGCCTTCAAAGCCATCAAATATTACTTCCCCGAGTTTCAGGTCCCTAAAGTTTATACCTTTTTAAGTGGCTTCAATTCAGATTTGATTCTTACTGAGGACATGATTGTGATTGGATTGGATTATTATTTACCCATCACTCACACATTTCAGCCGGACTTACCTCGATACATGGCCGAGCGGTATGCTCGCCCCTATATCGTTCCTATGATTGTCACGGCCATTTCATCTCAATTCAATGAAATCAATCCACAGGACAATACCATGCTGGCAGAGATGATCTATTATGGCAAAGCCTATCATTTTACCAAAGCAATTATGCCCTGTACTTCAGACCAATTTATTATTGGGTATACCGAAGATGAAATTGCTGAATGCTATGCCAATGAGGAATACATTTGGGCTCATTTTGTAGAAAATGAACTTCTGTACGAAACCAATCCTTTTGAAATCACCAAATACTTGGGAGAAGCCCCTTTTACGGATGCCATCAGTACCAAAGCCCCAGGTCGATTAGGAAGATGGTTAGGTTGGAACATCGTGGATGATTATCAGTTTAATCAAGACGTAACCTTAACGGAATTGATGGATAATCCTGATGCAGAAGAGATTTTTAGGCAGTCAGGATATAGGCCTCGTCCCCAAAATTAGTGGGGAATTTACTAGGGTCAATCACCTGTAGGACCTTCGAAACGGCCAAATCCTTGGAAAAATAGCGTTCGGCCAGGGTTCTGGAGTTCTGTTTCATCTGCATCAAAAGAGCCGGGTTTTCTTCCAGATTTTCCAATTTTGAAAAACTCCCTTCCAATTTTCCGGGAAGAAATGACACTCCCAATTTATTCTGTTTCGAAAGCTGATAAACCCAGCCTTTATGGTTGACCAAAATTGCTTTTCCTGCAGCAATGGCATCGAAAAACTTATTGGGGCTATTGGTTTTTAAAACAGGTAAATGTGCAAAGGAAATCCAGACAAAATCAGCAAGAGATAAAACCTCCTTCACCTTCTCCTTAGAGCCAAAAGGTATAAACTTGACATTTTTCAACCCATTTGATTCCGCAGTTTTCTTTAATGCTATCTCCAAACTTCCCGTTCCCATGATCAAAAATTGCCAGTTCTTTTCTTTGAACTGAGCATACTTTGCCAAATCCAACAGTTCTTCCACTGCATTCACTTGGCCCAAAGCCCCGGTATAGGCAATCGTAATAGCATCTGAAAGCCCATATTTATTCAGAATGGAAGAATTCTTTTTCTCTGGTTTGAAGAGATGAATGTCGGAGAAATTTGGAATCAGAAACACTTCAGATTTAGGACTCACTAGCCTTAGATGACTTGCAATCCCAGGGGATAGCGCAACCAATTTCAAGGCATTGTTATAAATTTTCTTCTCCAATCTGCGAAAGTAATTAATCAGGAATCTGCTCTTAAGCGCTCCCACCTCAATAGGTGCTTGTGGCCAAAGATCCCTAATTTCAAAAATATAGGGAATTGCCATTTTTCGCTTTGCCCAAAGTCCAATCCACCCAGTAGTCAAAGGGGTGGAGGTAATGTAGAGAAGATCAGGCCTACTCAGCTTTTTTAAAAGCTTTTTTGCCTGGACACTAAACTCATAAAATGCTTTGCTTCGCTTAAAAAATCCAAATTTTTGATCATAGGCAACTGGCAAATAATGCACCTTTATCCCATCTATCCATCGCTGATCGTAGTGCTTTTGCTTTCCAGCTGTAATTATTTCTACATTGATCCCAGCATCCACCATACCTTTGGCCAGATGATAGGACCGAACGGCTCCCCCTTCGCTTGGAGTCCGAAAATACTGATGGATATAGATGACTTTCATAGCTTTTTTAATTCAACCCATTCTGCCAACAAAAAGATGTTGTATAAGATCAAAAAATGAGATTTGGCGGCAGGTGCTGGATTTTGAACCATCTCTCTAATAGGGGAAGGAATATATTCACCATATGATTTTTCAAATAATTCCAATCGGTTGAATACTCTTTTAGAAAACGATCCTTCCTCCGCAAACCATTCTTGCAAAGGTAAACCAAACCCAAACTTTTCCCTTTTAGTAACCATTTCCAAACCTGCTTCAATCAGCAGCTCTTTGATCCAGACTTTTCCTTTCATTACGGATTCTTCCTGTATTTCATTCCAAAATGCAAGCATGCTTCCGGAAAGGTAAGGGGCTCTCCCTTCTAGGCTATGTGCCATCAATGCCTGGTCATGGATTTTGAGCACATCCTGCACTAAATAAACTTGTCTGTCAAAATCTAATGCCCTTTTATATGGACTCAATTTTGAGTTGAAAACCCGGTCATATTCTGAAGCCAGATCGTCGGAAATAGGCTCCAGAGCAGTAAAATTTAGAAAGGTTTTAGTTGGGTTGTTTTCCAAAGAGTTTAGAAACTTCTTTGTCTTCCTTCCCATAGGCAAATAGTTCAACCAGGGCTGAAGCATCATCAATAAATTTTGATTTTTTAGGTAAAAATCAAATGCTCCATGTCTGGAATACCCCCCATAGTTCATCGGCTCCAGCTCCAGAGATTAACACTTTTACCTCTTTTTTGGCTTCTTTTCCGATCAGCCAAGTCAGGAATCCAGCAGAATCCCCAATTGGAAAATCCAATGACCTCAAATAGGCCTCCCAATTATCCCAAAATACCTGCTGGTCCACATGGATCAGATGATGCTCCATAGGGATCCTCTCGGTCAATGCGATGGCAGCATCTCCGTCAGCATATTTTTTTCTGTATTTCTTTTCGACCTGAATGGAATAAGCTGGTAAGGATGTGCGGGATAGTTCATACCAAATCGAATACAACAAACTGCTATCCATTCCTCCGCTCAGCATGATTCCCACAGGAACATCCGCTTGGAATTGTGTGGTGACCGCTTGAGATAAAATACTCTTGAATTCCTTTTTAGTAAACTCCTGAGCTTTTGATTTAGCAATGGGGATGTTGTCCCATCTAAATGTAGAATGCTGCTGGATATGGCTATACCTGGCAGGCTTCCATTCTTTGACACCTTTAAAAAGTCTTACCCGGGATAGGGGTCCTCATAAAACTATAATTCTCTAGTTGTTTTTTGTCCAGCTTTGGCTCTGAAAGTTTTGCTATGCCACTTGCTACCGAGGAAATGATCAATCTATCTTGATTCTGGGAGTAATAGAGCGGCTTTTCTCCATTTGGATCTCTCGCCACTAAAATTGAATTATCTTTTAGGTCTACAAAGATCAAGGCAAACATACCCTCTAGCTTTTCTAGACCCTTGACGCCAAAAACCTGAATCCAATTGATCAAAACTTCAGTATCGCAATTGGTGGAGAACTCAATCCCCATCTTTTCCAATAAGATACGAAGTGTTTTATGATTATATATTTCACCATTCCAGACCAACAAAGTCTTTCCGTCATTAGACCAAAAGGGCTGATCAGCCTCTGGACCTGGATGTAAGATCTTGAGTCTATTTGCTCCTACCCACATTCCTGGCCAAGGACTGAGCGCATTTTCCTGATCTGGACCCCGGTAGGCACCTTCTCCCATCAGGCTTTGAATAGCAGCTTTATTTGCTCCCTTCCCCCAATAAAGATGAATCCCACACATTACTTTGTAGATCTGGTCACTGTGCCGTAATTCTTCTCGAAGTATTTGCAGAGATGGGTAATGGAGCATTCCTCGCATTTAGGTTTCCTAGCCAAGCAAGTATACCTTCCATGTAAAATCAACCAGTGATGTGCTACATGCACATATTCTTTTGGAATGTGTCGTATCAGCTGCTTTTCCACTTCCAAGGGAGTCTTGGCGGTTTGGGTAACTAAGCCTAATCTTTTGGAGACCCGGAAAACATGTGTATCTACGGCCATATTGGGTTGGTTCCAAACTACAGAAGTAATCACATTTGCAGTTTTCCTGCCCACTCCAGGCAATTTGATCAACTCCGCTACTGTCTCTGGAACTTTCCCTCCAAAGTCCTCCACTAGCATTTTGCCTAGCCCTAACAAGTGTTTGGTTTTATTATTAGGGTAAGAAACAGATTTGATATAAGGAAACAGCTCATCAAAATTAGAAGCTGCCAAATATTCAGGTCCTGGGAAGTCCCTGAAAAGTGCGGGCGTCACCATATTGATTCTCTTATCTGTACACTGAGCAGATAATACCACTGCCACCAACAATTGAAATGGATTTTCATAATGCAGCTCAGTTTCAGCCACTGGCATATTTTCAGAAAAGTGTTTTATAAAAGCTTCATACCGTTCTTTCTTCAGCATGGAATCAAAATTTCTTTGAGTTTTGAAGATAGTTAAATTGGAAAATTTGAAGTATCAAAGGGAAGAATTTAGTTGAATTTTAAGAAAACTTTATTGGAATGAGGAAAAGAGTCCTGACAATTTTATCTTTTATCATGCAACTGAACCGATCCAACTTAGGACTGCCTAAACTATTATTCTCACTAATCATGATTTCTATCACTTCAGCTAGTTTTTCACAGCAGGGACCACGTGAATTGGGAATTCACTTCGGAATTCTACCTACTGGAACTTACAATGCTATTACAGATGTGCCAGGAATCAAAGTGGGACAACTTACCAAAATTGAAGGGAATTCTATACGAACTGGGGTGACCGCAATCCTTCCACATGGAGGAAATATTTTTCAGCAGAAAGTACCCGCAGCGATATATGTGGGAAATGGCTTTGGGAAATTAGCTGGTGTTACTCAAGTACAAGAATTGGGAAATATAGAGACTCCGATTGTTCTGACCAACACCTTGAGTGTTGCTGCAGGGATTGAGGGTGTGGTAAAATACAGTTTGAACCTTTCTGGAAACGAACAGGTGCAATCTGTGAATGCATTGGTAGGAGAAACGAATGATGGATATTTGAATGATATCCGAGGAATGCATATTTCAGTAGAAGAAGTTTTAGAAACGATCCAGTCGGCCAAATCTGGTCCCGTAACCCAAGGAAATGTGGGGGCAGGTACCGGAACCGTTTGTTTTGGATGGAAAGGTGGAATCGGAACTTCATCCAGAAAACTACCTGAAAGCCTGGGCGGATATACTCTGGGAGTACTCGTCCAAACCAACTTTGGAGGAAATCTTCAAATTGGAGGAATTCCTGTTGGAGAGAAATTGGGCAAATATCCGTTTAGAGATGCACTGGAAAAATCTGATGGTAGTTGTATGATTGTGGTTGCGACTGATGCTCCTTTATCTGATCGGAACTTAGAGCGGTTAGCAAAAAGAGCGATGATGGGTTTGGCAAAAACTGGAGGGATCGCTTCCAATGGTTCGGGAGATTATGTGATTGCCTTTAGTACTGCTGAAGGATTAAGAATCCCTTATTCAGCAAAATCAGGAGAGTTGATGCAAACTGAAACGTTAAGAAATGACGACATGACTCCACTTTTTTTGGCTGTAATTGAAGCGACGGAAGAAGCCATTATCAATTCACTTTTTGCGGCTGAAACCATGGAAGGGAAAGATGGTAGAAAGGTGGAAAAACTGCCCATTGAAAAAATCATCGAATGGTATAAATAATTGAAATTGCGATGACAGAAATTGGATATTCAGGAACACCACTAGCCAAAAAACTTGGAATCAAACCAGGAATGGTGATCCAGGCTCTCTATTCGCCAAAGCCCTATATCCAGTTTTTCCATGATTTTCCAATGGAAGTCATTATCGAGGAAAACACTCCATTTTCTCCCCAAGCGGATTTGATCCATTTTTTTGTAACAAGTGAAAAAGAGCTGAAAAGTGGTTTCAACCATGTATTAACTCATCTAAAAAAATCTGGATCCGCTTGGGTCAGTTGGCCAAAAAGAACTTCAGAAATTCCTACGGAAGTAGATAAATATCCAATCATGAAATATGGATTGGATGTGGGGTTGGTAGATGTCAAAGTAGCCGCCATTGACCAGGATTGGAGTGGGCTAAAATTTATGTATCGACTGAAGGATCGGTAATTGAAATTTGTTATCATTCCATATCAACTTCCTCATATTGAAATATCTGTAGTTAAAAATTTAACTTTTCTAATAAAAACGGTTAACTTTTAAGTCTAATAACTCCAATTTTTAAAGTTGTTAGACTTGCTGTCAGTTTGCACCTTAATTCTTTTGCAAGCTAACCGATTGCTCAACTAGTACTTTTTTCAATTGATAAACAAAAACACTAATGGAATCTTCATCAAATCATCCCACACCTGAACATATATTAAAAGTCGGATCTGGATTCATAGCTTGCAAAGCCCTACTTACTGCGGTAAAATTCCAGCTTTTCACCAAATTAGCCGCTCATCCCGACCAAACGGCCTTGGGATTGAAAAAGCAGTTGGATTTAAAATGTTCGGATCGGCATTTTTATGATTTCATGGATGCATTGACCGGTCTGGGCTTTCTTCAAAGAACCGGTTTATTGGAAAATGCCTGGTACGCAAATAGTCCAGATGCTGAAGTTTTTCTAGATAAAAATAGACCCTCCTATATTGGAGGTATTCTGGAAATGATGGATGCCAGATTATATGGGTTTTGGGACAATTTGGATGTGGGGTTGAAATCCGGCAAACCTCAAAATGAAGCTGTTCATGGAGTTAATATTTTTGAGGAAATTTATAAAGACCCTTTCCTCCTTGAAAATTTTGTCAATGGGATGACCGGAGTACAACTCGGTAATTTTATGGCATTTGCGAAGCAATTTGACTTCTCAACGATCAACACATTGACCGATGCAGGAGGATCTGCGGGATACCTATCCTTATTGGTGGCGCAAGAAAATCCACATATGACCTGCACCAGTTTTGACTTGCCTCCTGTGGGTCCAATTACCAAATCCACTATCAAAAAATTTCATCTGGAGGATCGGGTAAAAAGTATGGATGGAAACTTTTTTGAAGACCCGATACCCAGTGCTGATATGATTGTAATGGGAAATATTCTCCATGATTGGAATGAAGAAGAAAAATAAGTCTCATGAAAAAAGCATACGAATCCTTGCCAGAAGGAGGTGTATTTGTCGCAATCGAAAATATCATCGATCAGGAAAGAAAGCAAAATGTCTTTGGCTTATTGATGAGTTTAAACATGCTGATCGAAACAGAAGGAGGATTTGATTATACCTTTAGCGATTTTTGTACTTGGGGAGAAAAGGCAGGCTTCAAATCATTCAAGTTGATGCCATTGGAAGGACCAGCTAGTGCGGCATTCGCCTACAAAAAATAAAAATGCCTGTTCATTTAATATAGCATCATGATTTAACTAATTCTATCTTAAATTGAACTGGTCCTTCATTCTATCTATGAAATTTATATTTTTAGCATATGAATTGCATTTTTTAGTATATTAATAACCAATAGGAGTTTTTCTAATTTGGATTACCATAGTGCTTTTTCAAAACTAGACCAAAAAACAGTCCAATCCGAAAAAAACGGATACCCCATTTTAATTCTCTTTCTGATGAAAGCTAAGGAGTCTATTAGTGCAATTTACCCAAACCTGGGTTATTGGTTGATGCTATTTATTTTTGCCACGTTCGCAGGGTTTTATGTCACCTATTTTTCAAAGCTCACCTATACCTTCCCTGGTATAGTTCACATCCATTTTGCTTTTATGGGCACCTGGATGGCCATGGCCATTGCCCAACCCTTACTCATCAAATACAAAAAGATTTCTTTACACCGTAAAGTAGGAAAGTTAAGCTATGTGGTATTGCCTCTCGTGATTATTACCTCCTTTCTCATGATCAGGCATAGTTATCAAACCCAATTGAGCTTGATGACAGAAAATATAGCCTCAGGTATGGAGTCAATGTCGTTGGAACAGGGGTTAATTTTATTGGTTCTTATCAAGCACTACCCATTGTCTATTTGATCTGGTTGGCTATTTTCTATACGCTGGCCATTTACAAGAAGAAAAGCCCAAGTGTGCATGCTCGATACATGATCGCAGCTGTGCTCACTTTCATAGGCCCCACATTTGATCGCATCTTATTTTACCTATTTGATATGCCATTTATTCTTCCGGGCATTCCTGCAGAATATGCTTCTTTCTTTTTAATTGATTTGATTCTTTGCTACCTAATAATAAAGGATGTCCGAAAAGAAAAGAACTATATGCCTGTTGCTTTTTCTCTGGGGATTTACATACTAATTCAGGTGCTTTATTTCCTAGTACCAAAGACAGAACTGTTCTCCAACCTAGTCAATTCCTTATTTAGTTAAACCCAAGTAAAATGAAACGAAGAAAATTTATCGAAGCCTCTACCATTAGTGTTGTTGCAATCAGCTCTTTCGGATTTATTCGATTTGACGGTAAGAAATATGTGGGAGATTGTGAAACTACTACAGATATTTTAGGGCCTTTTTATAGGCCTGATAGTCCTATGAGAAGTAATCTGAATATTTCGGGAAGCAAAGGGAAACCCATTCATTTGACAGGCATTATCTTAAATGAGGACTGCACAACTCCTTATGCCAACGCAAAAGTTGAACTCTGGCATTGTGATCATGAAGGGGTTTATGATAATTCGACACCTGCTTACAATTACCGCGGAACTGTGATGACAGATTCCAAGGGTCAATATGGCTTTTGATACCATTTTGCCAGTTCCTTATGATGCTGGAGGAGGATTGATCAGACCAGCACATTACCATATGATGGTTACGGCGGCTGGATACCAAACCCTAGTGACGCAACTTTATTTTTCAGGAGATGAAAACATCAAAAAAGATCCGTGGGCATCCAATGATGCTGCAAAGAATAGAGTGTTGGAAATATCTCCCGATGGCAGAAATGGAAATATAGTCACATATCATGTAGGACTTTCCAAAAAATTAAACGTGGAAGAAGCGTCCTTGGAAAAACTAACTGGAATGTATACGTCTGAAAATGGGGATGATTCACTGGAGCTCTTCCAAAAGGAAGGAAGACTTTGGCAAAAAAATGAGGTCTTTGGAATTGTCTACGATTACTTAGGAAATAATACGTTCGAGTTTCCTGGATTACACGATGGCTCCTATCAAAGATTAATATTTCAAAATGGAATCTTAAAGCAGGAAATGTTTCAACCTGGTTCAGAAGTAAAATCACGATCTTTTACGAAAATTTCTTAATTCAACTTATTTATTAAATGAAAAAATCACTTCTTCTTTTGGTCATTCTGGCGGTTACTGGTTTGGGACTAAAAGCTCAAACATCCGAAAAACTTATCCATACTGCACAAGACTTTCTAAGCTCCTTAGATCCAGATCAAAAAGCCAAGTCCTGTTCACCATGGAAGATTCCATGAGAACCAAATGGACCAATCTTCCTTTGGGCCTTGCACCAAGAGCAGGCCTTCGCTACGGAGATTTTTCAGAAGAATCGAAAATCAAGTTCCATAAAGTATTGAGTGCCATTTTCAGCTCTCAAGGATATCTTAAAACCTTCAGCATCATGCAGGTGGATGATATTTTACATGAATTGTTTGAGATCCAATACAAAGAGGGAAAGATTCCTGAAAATACCATTCAGATGATCAGAGGACTCAATTGGGATTATGGGAATTATTTTGCGGCAGTGTGGGGAGAGCCCAAAGCGGAAGGCACCTGGGGAATAAAGTTTGAGGGACATCATATTTCTATCAACCTGACCATGGTGGATTCAGAATATTCAATGACTCCTCTGTTTTTTGGATCTGATCCAGCAGTGGTGGAACAAACCCAATATGCTGGGTTAAGACCCTTGAGTAAAGAAGAAGATTATGGCTTTTGGTTTGTGAATCTGCTTAATGATGAACAAAAAGCCAAAGCTGTATTTGAGGATAAGGTCCCTGGAGATATCATAACCAGTCCAGACCGACCTCAATGGATTTCTGAGTTTAGGGGAATCAAAGGCTCTGAACTGAATCCCGAGCAGCAGAAAATACTACATTATTTAATTGAGGAATATATCGGAAATCTTGAAACTCAAAAAGCAGAGGAGTATATGGCTATTCTTCATGAAGGAGGATTGGATCAAGTTTATTTCTCCTGGATCGGCAGTTTAGAACCCATGAAACCACACTATTACCTTATCCATAGCCCAGATTTTATCATTGAATATGACAATGTAGGATTTTTGGATAATGCCAACCACATCCATTCAATCCTAAGACAAAACAACAATGACTTCGGTGCTGATCTTTTGAGAAAGCATCGAATGGAACATAATCATAATTAATACCAATAGCCAAAAAGTTCTTTTTACCCATGTTTCATTTTATCACCTATGCTAGATCAAACTTCACCAAAAATTGCTGCTACTCTTGGAATGGAGCGCATTCAGTCTCTCGATGTCATGAGAGGCTTTGTTTTATTTGGTATTCTATTAATGAATATCAACGGATTCGGATTAGCCAAAGCCTATATTGACCCAACGGTGGCTGGTGGATACACCGGATATAATCTGTACACCTGGATCACTACCAATATGTTTTTCGAAGGCACCATGCGTGCCTTGTTCTCTCTTTTATTTGGAGTTGGGATGTATATTTTTTGGATAGACTTTTAAAAAAGATGCAGGGATCAAAGCAGCAGATATTTACTTCAGGAGACTTATGTATCTTTTGGTCTTCGGCCTTTTCCACGGCTACCTCCTGCTTTGGGTGGGAGAGATCCTTTATCAATATGCCTTGATGGGTTTCTTGGTCTATTCTTTTAGACAGATGGCCCCCAAACGTTTGATTGCAGTGTCTATTTTATTGATTTCCATCGGCACTTTTTGGAATTATATGGATTATAAAGACACTAAAAAGTTTGTGGCAAATGTGGAGGAAGCTGCTGTTTACAAAGCTGAGGATAAAGAGCTGACCAAGGAATTGAAAGGCGCTTCAGAGCGATGGGAAAAAAGAGAAAAAGACCGCTCCTCCGAAGCTATTGCAGAGTATAATGCAGAAATGCATAAGGGATATTTTAGCGTAGTTGCTTTCCTTGCCCCTACCAATTTTGAATATGACACCGTATGGCCTTACCGAGGTGATGTTTGGGATGTCCTGAGCATGATGCTAATTGGGATTGCCCTTTTTCGGTGGAATGTACTTTCAGGTGCCAAGTCCTATAGATTTTATGGAACTATGGCTCTCATAGGCTATGCCCTAGGTCTTGCCATCAACTATTATGAAGTAAAAACATTCTGAATGATGATTTCTCCTTATTGGCTTTTTCCAAATCCGATATCACCTACTATTGGGGAAGGCTCTTTATCTCATTCGGGCATGTGGGTGCCATCATGATTTTCTGTAAATCCGGAATTTTGGCAGGTTTTCAACAAAGTATGGCAGCCGTAGGAAAAATGGCCTTAACCAATTACATAATGCATTCTGTCATTTGCATGATTATTTTCACTGGGGTAGGTTTTGGAATGTTCGGTAAACTCCAACGATATGAATTACTCTATGTGGTTTTCAGTATCTGGATTTTTCAGTTAATTCTAAGTCCAATTTGGCTGAAGTATTTCTATTTCGGCCCTATGGAATGGCTCTGGAGAAGCTTGAGTTATCAGAAAAGACAACTCTTTAAACGACCAAAAATAAGCCCACCTTCATTGGCAGTACAATAGAAGCCTATCGGGTGAAGAAAAAATCGGTGAATTCGGAGTAGACATTCTTAGAAAACAGCCCATGGATTATGTACACTGAATATCCAATTCAGAAGTAACTTATTGTGGAATTCAGCATAGACTATGGAAAAAAAATTTAAATTATTGAATCTTAAATCTTTAACCTCAAATCTTATGGATTGAGAATGAGAATTTTTTGGCTATGGCAAAATTTCGGTTTCTATTTATTCTACTTTTCACCATCTCTTTTTCTCTGAAAGGACAAGACTTAGATAGCCTCCTTTTAAAGGCTTATTCCTATTATTCAGATTACAACTATGAGGAGTCCATCCGATTTGCAGATGAAGCAATTCTACTGGCCAAAAAAGAAGGAAATGAGTCTGGCATGCTCATCGGGGAGTTTTATAAAACGTTCAGTGTACAAGAAAGGGACCCTACTCAATCCGATACAGAAATAATCGAGCGCATGATAATCCAAATGGATAGTTTAGGTTTGAGGTTAGAGCAAGCAAGAGCCCATAACTTTCTGGCTAATACCTATGCCCGCTTTGGAGATATTGAAAAAGCGGTTGAAAATCATCAGGCTGCCATGGACATTTATGAATCTACTGGCAATTTAACTGGTGTGTCTTCTTCCCATTCGAATCTCAGTTTGCTTTATTATGATCAACATGATTACGAGGAGGCTTTTTATCATGCAAGGAAGGCCTTGGAAATGGACCTCTCCTTAGGGAACCCAGAAAACATTCAAAGTAGCTATAACAATCTAGCCATCATATTTGAACACACAGGCCCGCTTGATTCTGCGATTTACTACCATAAATTTTCTTTGGAATATGCAAAAGAGGATGAAAATCCCTATTCCATCGGTTTAGCCCTCAGTAATTTGGGGAATAATTATGCCAACAAAGGAGACCTTAAGTTAGCCGAAGAAACTTTACTCGAGGCACTCCGAATTCGAGATTCTTTAGGCTATTCTCGCGGCCTCGCTTATACTCATAACCGACTTGCCAATCTTTATCAAAAGACCAATCAATTGTCAAAAGCCAAATACCATGCGGATAAATCATTGGAACATGCCCAAAAAGCAAGAGAAGTAAAAGTACTTCGAATGGCTTATGAACGACTTCAAGAGGTAGCAGAAAAAATGGGGGATTATCGGGCTGAATTAGCTTATTTAAAAGAGGCAACCCTACTCAAGGATAGTATTCTGAATGAATCGAATACAAAAAGTATCACCCAGATGATGCTTAATTATGAATTCGAGAAAAAGCAAATTCTAGATAGTATCAAAAATGAACAAGAAAAACGGGAGCGTGATTTGATTTTCAATGAACGTCTTGAATTAGAGAGAAGTCGTAAGATCATTTTCATGATTTCCGGATTATTCCTTTTCCTTTTAGTAGTTGGGCTTTTTCTCCGGTACCAATTCATTAAACAATCAAAAGAAGTTCTTACAAAAGAGAAGGATCGATCAGATAAACTTTTGCTAAACATCCTCCCTTCAGAAGTGGCAGAAGAACTAAAAGCAAAAGGAAGTTCAGATGCCAGAGACTTTGATCAGGTCACGGTTATTTTCACGGACTTTGCCGACTTCACCAAAAAGCCCAGCATCTCAGCGCAAAAGAACTTGTCAAAGAATTGAATATTTGCTTCAAAACATTTGATGAGATCATTGTAAACCTCGGTTTAGAAAAGATTAAAACTATCGGGGATGCCTACATGGCAGCAGGCGGGCTCAATTCCAAAGCTGGAGTAAAAGAAGTTGCCTTAGCGGCAATTCAGATGAAGAAATTTATAGATGATCGAAATGCCGACCCAAATATTCCCAAAAAAATCAAATTCGATATGCGTTGTGGAATCAATACGGGGCCAGTTGTAGCAGGAATTGTAGGGATCAAGAAGTTCCAATATGATATCTGGGGTGATACGGTAAATACTGCTCAAAGAATGGAAGCAAATTGTGAAATAAACAGAATAAATATTTCTGAAAATACCTATTTGCTTTTAAAAGAGGATCCACAATTCACTTTTACAGAAAGAGGAACCCTACCTGTAAAAGGAAAAGGTGAAATGAAAATGTGGTATTTAGAATCTTATGATAAGGAAATTGATGAATAGAAAAAATCTTGGGCTATTAGTTTTGTTGGTTTATGGTTCTTTGGATGCACTAATAACCTATTAGAAGATGATTCTGCAGATTCTCGCCCTAATATTTTATTAATTGTAGCGGACGATTTAGGCTACGCAGATATGGGAGCCTATGGCGGGGATATAGAAACCCCTAACCTTGATGCATTGGCTGCCAGTGGAATTCGGTTTAGCCGATTTCACACTGCTCCTCTTTGTGCGGTGACCCGGGCCATGTTATTATCAGGTAATAATAACCATATTGCTGGTATGGGATCGCAACAATTACAAACCCAAGTTCCAGGTTACGAAGGTCACCTAACGGATCGAATCATACCATTGCCAGCCTTGCTTCGATCTGCAGGTTACCATACCTACATGGCAGGCAAATGGCATTTAGGAGATCGATTGGAAGATGGGCCTATGGCTAAAGGATTTGAGCATTCTTTTTCAATCAACGGGGAAGGGGCGGCAAATCACTATAGTAATTTGGGCATCTTCTCGGAATCTGCAATTACAGGCTATACCGAGGATGGAGAAAAAGCTGATTGGAAGGAAGGAGATTATTCCACCGATTTTTATACAGACAAACTTATTTCATACATTGATAGACACCGGGAAGATGGAAAGCCTTTTTCACTTTTGCAGCTTACACCTCACCGCATTGGCCATTACAAGTGGATGAAAAATACTGGAAGAAATATGAAGGACGCTATGATGATGGGTATGAATCCTTAAAAGAAAAACGATTTAAAAGCCTTAAGAAAGCTGGAATGATTCCGATAGATGCGGTACTTCCAAAAACCCATCCCAGTGTAAAGGCTTGGGGTTCTCTTTCTCCAGAAGAGCAAAAAAAGGAAGCCCGAAAGATGGAATTATATGCCGGTATGGTAGATAACCTGGATTACAACATTGGAAGATTGATTAATTACCTAAAGGAAACAGGACAATACGAGAATACGCTGATAATATTTATGTCAGACAATGGCGCTGCTGCGGAGGATTTTTATTACCATGAGTACTTGGGGCCTTTCATCAAAGAACACTATTCGGATGAATATTCCGAAATGGGAAAAGTAAACTCTTTTATTTCTTATGGGCCTCAATGGGCCGAAGCAGGATCCTCTCCTTTCAAATATTTTAAAGGCTTTACCACCGAAGGGGTATCAACACACCAATGATTGTCGCGGGACCAGGAGTAGAAAATATTGGAAAGATCAACGATTCATTCCTGACTTTGATGGATTTTGCTCCTACCTTTTATGAGTTGGCCAATGTACAATACCCAAATGAATGGAAAGGAAAAGTAGTAAAGCCCTTACTTGGTAAATCAATTCTACCCTTACTCTCAGGAAAATCAACTACAGTTCACGATTCTACTTATGTCTTTGGATTGGAGCTTGAAGGTTATTCTATGATCAGAAAAGGAGATTGGAAAATAGTTAATATTGATTGGCCATTTCTTTTGGAAAATTTCCAATTGATGAATCTCCAAACTGATCTTGCGGAACAACAAGATTTGAAGGAAATCTACCCAGAAAAATATCAAGAAATGCTTTCCGAGTGGGAACGCTTTTCCAAAGAAGTTGGAATCGTTTATCCTACCCCTAGTCCAGAATCAAATTAAACCACCAGTATAAATTACATGAAGATTAACCCTTACCTTAATTATTTAGCTTTTAGCCTATTTCTAAGCACATTCCTCTCAACGCACCTATTTGCCCAGACCTATGGTCAACACGGCATGGTGGTTTCGGACCATTATTTAGCTTCAGAAGTGGGAGTAGATATTTTAAAAAAAGGTGGAAATGCCATAGATGCGACAGTGGCCACTGCATTTGCATTGGCAGTAACCCATCCTGAAGCAGGAAATATTGGTGGAGGGGCTTTATCGTTTACTTATCTTCAGATGGGGAGGTGACTACTTTTGATTTTCGGGAAAAAGCTCCATTAGCCGCTAGTCCGACGATGTTTCTGGGAGAAGATGGCAAAATCAAAGATAATTCCAATCATCGAGGTTTATTGTCAGTGGGAGTTCCCGGAACAGTGGCAGGACTCTATCAAGCGCATCAAAAATATGGAAAACTACCTTGGAAAGACTTGGTTGAACCATCTATAAAATTAGCAAAAAAGGGATTTTCCATGTCCTGGGGTTTGTACAAGGCGGCTTTAAGAATGTCAGAGGGAGATGAATCTTGGGATATTATGAAAGATTATTTCCGAAACGCAGATGGCGAGGTGGTCGCTCCCGGAGAACTATGGAAGCAACCAGCATTAGCAAAAACCCTGGAAGAAATCAAAAAGCATGGTAGAGATGGTTTCTATAAAGGAAAAATAGCGGAAGAAATTGAGACCTACATGCAGGCAAATGGGGGGATTATCACCCAAGAAGATTTGGCCAAATACGAGGCGGTAGAAAGAAAGCCGGTAACAACCAAGTTTAAAGACTTTGAGATTTTCTCCATGCCTCCACCGAGTTCCGGCGGGGTGGCACTGATCGAGATGATGAACCTATTGGAAGCAGCTGATATCTCTTCCGTGGAATTTAACTCTACTGCTTATGTGCATTTGGTAGCCGAAGCCATGAGAAGAGCTTTTGCAGATAGAGCAGAATTTTTAGGAGACCCGGACTTCAATCCCGACATGCCTGTTGACAAGTTGATTTCTAAGGATTTTGCCAATGAAAGATTCGAAAATCTGGATTTAAAACATGCTTCTAAAAGTGATTCTTCAAAATTTGGGCAACTTTATGGAGGGGACCACACCACCCATTTTTCGGTGGTGGACAAAGATGGAAATGCCATTTCCATGACTTACACCTTGGAGAATTCTTATGGAGTCAAAATGGGATCCTCCAAACTCGGATTTATTTTCAATAATGAGATGGGTGATTTCAATCCCATCCCAGGAGTAACAACTTCCACCGGACTTATTGGCTCCAACCCTAATCTGGTAGCTCCAGAAAAACGCATGCTATCCAGCATGACACCCACGATTGTATCCAAGAACGGGAAACCTTATTTAGTCATCGGGAGCCCAGGAGGAAGAACCATCATCAACACCGTATTCCAAACAGTGCTCAATGTATTGGTATATGACATGAGAATAGACCGGGCCATTGAGGCAATGAAAATTCATCATCAATGGTTACCAGATCAAATTCTCTACGAAAGAAATCTATTATCACCAGACACAAGAAAAGCCTTGGAAGAAATGGGACATACTTTACGTCCCACAACCAATCTTGGTGTATTGATGGGAATCACATACGATTCCAATTTAAAAGTATACATGGGGGCAGCCGACTCTTCAAGTGAAGATGGAGCGGCTAGGGGTTTTTAAATTCAGTAGGTAGAAGACAGTCGCAGATGGCAGTGGCAAGGGAAGTCTGAAAGCTAAAGTGAAAAAGCTGAAAAGACGGTAGACAGGAGGCGGAAGTTGGAAACGCATCCAATCCCCCTTGGAGAAGATTTATATTTTGGATTCGGATTTTGAACAAAGGGGGCCGGGGGGATTTTAAAATAGTTTGTAGAAAAATGCTGGCAATGGTCAGAAAAAATATAAGTAGGAAGTAACCTAAAATCAACTAAACGAGTGGAAAAAGAAACAGGTTTAAAAAGAGAAATTGGCGTCTGGGGACTTTCTGCCAACATTGTCAACATTATAGTAGGAGCAGGGATTTTTGTCTTGCCAGCCATTGTTGCAGAAATCATGGGTTCCTCGGGAATCATCGTCTACCTTTTCTGTGGATTTTTGATCGCCTTGGTCATGCTTTGCTTTGCGGAAGCAGGAAGTAAAGTGACACGTTCAGGTGGAGGCTATGCCTACGTAGAAACCGCATTTGGCCCCTATACAGGATTTTTAGCTGCTATTTTTATGGTAACTGGAAGCGTATTTTCCGATGCTGCCGTAGCCAATGCCTTGGTGGAATTAATCGGCTTGGCATTTCCTGTCTTTACAGACCCTGTCAATAGGTTCCTGTTATTGTTTGTCTTCTTTTCAGGATTAGCCTTCTTAAATGTAATCGGAGTGAAACAGGGAATTGGATTAGTTAAAATCAATACTGTAGCAAAACTCACTCCGATCCTGCTATTAATATTCTTTAGCTGGAAGGATGTGTCATTTTCCAACCTTTACTGGGAAACAGCTCCCTCCTTTAATCAATTTGGACAGGCTTGCTTGATTCTGTTCTTTGCCTTCCAAGGTGGTGATGCAGGCCTATCTGTAGGTGGCGAAATCAAAGACCCTCAAAAGACTGTGCCAAAAGCCATTTTCATTGGGATCCTCTTTGTATTAATTCTGTATATACTCATTCAAACTGTGGCCCAGGGAGTGATGGGAGACCAACTTCCAGAATTCAAAGAAGCTCCACTGGCAGCCGTTGCAAATGTTGTTTTTGGTCCAATTGGATATACTGCATTATTGGTAGGTGCTGGAATTTCCATGTTTGGCATGCTGAGTGGTGAAATTCTAAATCTTCCACGGGTCATCTTTGGCCTGGCAAGCGACCAAGTCATTCCAATGAAAAAGTTGGCATCAATTCATCCTAGATTCAAAACCCCATATTTAGCCATTTTACTGTATGCAGGCTTGGGCTTCACTTTAGCAGCCTTGGGAGGATTCCGACAACTCGCGGTCATCGCTTCAGCGAGTATGCTTTTGGTTTATTTTGGAGTTTGTTTATCTGTAATCTGGCTTAGAAGGAAACAAACAGCTAAAAAAGGCGATTTCAAAATCCCATTTGGTAATACGGTACCAATCCTATCAGCGGGAATTATACTCTTTTTTCTTTCCAATTTGACAGGCTACGAGAAAACTGGTCTTTTCGTTTTTTCCTCGCATTGACAGTAATTTATTATATGGTGAAAACTATTCGAGACAAGAGATCCTAAATCAACCTTCAATGAACCCTATAAACCATTCCATATCATGAAAAAACCATCTTCTTTTTTGCCTTGCTTTTTGTGGCTTTGTCAAGTTTAAACGCCCAGCAGAAATCAAACTTGGAACTCAAAGACATTTTTGATCTGGAGTATGTGACAAACCCTTCCATCTCACCAGATGGTACCAAAGTGGTTTATGTCAGAAATTTCAAAGACATCATGACTGACAGAGATTATTCTAACCTCTGGATCAGTAATATTGATGGGACTCAAAACCGCCCATTAACTCAAGGGAATCATCGGGACCTGGGCCCAGTTTGGTCTCATGATGGCAACAAAATCGCCTATCGATCCAATCAGCAGGATGAGAAGATGAAGCTTTTGTCCTTTATTTAGACACCCAAGAATCCGTAGCGTTAACCAATTCTGCAAATGCTCCAGGTTCAGTTTCCTGGTCCTATGACAATCGGGAATTGGCTTTTACTCAGTTTGTGCCTAAAGCCAAAAAATCATTATTGAAGATTCCAAATAAGCCTGAAGGGGCTAACTGGAATGAAGCTCCTATTTTCATTGATGAGATGAATTACCGCGGTGATGGTGCGGGATATTTCAAAGCCGGAAATTCTCAGATATTTACAATCGGTCTAGCAGGCGGTACGGCGAGACAACGGACTTTTGATGACAATAATTACGGTTCCCCAATTTGGAGTAAAGATGGAGAAAGCCTGTTTTTTTCTGCCAATCTTCATGAAAATCATGATTTGGAACCTGGCAATTCCGAAATCTACCAACTCAATCTTCATTCGGGAAATGTCTCTGCATTGACATCCAGATTTGGTCCGGATAGTGGGCCTGTACTATCTCCTGATGGGACACAGATTGCATACACTGGATTTGACGATTCATATCAGGGGTATCAAGTAACGAATCTTTATGTAATGAACATGGATGGTTCAGGGGTCAAAAACCTGACTGAAGATCTGGATCGAGATGTCGGAAATCCACAATGGGAGGCAAATGGAAAAGGAATCTATTTTCAATATGATGAATTTGGTGATACAAAAATTGGACATGTAGCACTCACCGGCAAAATAAGCACCGTAGTGGAAGGACTTGGTGGCTTGGATCTAGGTAGACCATATAATGCGGGTGATTTTTCAGTTTCAAACAATACCAAATTTGCCTTCACCCTAGGAGGTCCAGAACACCCTTCAGATTTAGCAGTTTGGTCCGACGGGGAAATCAAAAGGATTACTGCTCTAAATGACGATGTGTTTTCCTACCGTAATTTGGGAAAAGTGGAAGAAATCTGGTGGGAATCCTCTTTTGATGGATTGAAAATCCAAGGATGGATCGTCACTCCTCCAAATTTTGATCCAAGCAAAAAATACCCTTTCATCCTTGAAATCCATGGGGGTCCTTTTGCCATGTATGGCCCTGCTTTTTCGTATGAAATCCAGCAATATGCAGCTGCAGGATATGTAGTGCTTTATTCCAATCCGAGAGGAAGTACCGGTTACGGGCAGGAATTCGGGAACGCTATTCACCATGATTATCCGAATCATGATTATGATGATTTGATGACTGGGGTAGATGCAGTCATTGAAAAAGGATATATAGACACTGACAACCTCTTTGTGACTGGAGGTAGTGGCGGTGGTCTGCTGACTGCCTGGATTGTTGGTAAAACCAATCGTTTTAAAGCCGCAGTAGTTGCTAAGCCGGTGATCAATTGGTCTACCCATGTTTTGTATGCAGATAATCCGGCGTTTTTTACGAAATACTGGTTTCCCGGAAATCCATGGGAAGAACCTGAAAGTTATACCAAGCGCTCCCCGATTACTTTTGTTGGAAATGTCACAACTCCTACCATGCTCCTGACTGGAGAAGCAGATTACCGAACTCCTATAGCCGAGTCGGAGCAATTCTATGCAGCATTGAAATTACAGGAGGTGGAGACCGCGATGGTACGCATTCCCAATGCCTCCCACGGTTTGGTCGATAGACCAAGTATGCTCATGAGCAAATCAGCTTCTATTTTAAGTTGGTTCAACCATTACAGAGATCAATAATAACTTCCCTTCAACTCACATTGCCATGAAAAAGCTCTTATTCACTTTGATTATTACCTGTTCCGTGATGGTATTCATACATGCCCAAGGAATCGTATATCCAGCCATTAAAGGATATGGAGGCGTCAACGAAGTTCCGTTTGAAACAATTAAACCAGATCCTACCAAGAAGTATCATTTCGTGATCGAATTTAGCAACAGGATTGAAGACAAAAAAGGTATCAGATGATTTAGACTATGCTGCCAGAATGTACAATCTGCATATTTATGCAGGTGTACCAAAGGAAAATATCGACCTGGCCTTCGTGGTCTTTTCAGGTTCCACGTCTATTATCCTTTCGAACGAAGAATACAAAAAGCGATTTGGGGTGGAAAATCCAAATAGGGAACTTTTGGACGAGTTTAAAAAACATGGTGTCAGAGTAATTGTATGTGGACAATCCATGATGAAACAAAGGCTTGACCCTGCCATGATTTATCCTGGAGTGGAAATGGCAGTATCCAGATTTACTGCAACTACTGATTTGATGAATAAAGGGTACTTATTGTTCAGCCTTTAATCTTATCCTATGCAGCCTTTTATAAAGCCATTTTTAAAGTTTTTCTTAGTCATATTGATGCTTCAGACTTTCCAAGTATTTGGGCAGCAAACTGAAATCAATCAAATCCTTACCCAAAGGGAAGCATCCAATCAAGCATTAAGAAATTTTGATGAGGACCTCAACAGTACTTTCTTGACTGAGGATGTATTGATAACTACGGGAGCAGGAACCTTGATATCTGGAAAAGCTAAGCTGATGGAATATATCAAAAATTCAAGCGGCCCAAGAATGTATTGGGTGAGAACCCCTGATGAAATCAAGGTAAATCCAGAATCCAATTTAGCCTGGGAAACTGGAACTTGGAAAGGGTTTGTAGAGGGATCAATGGAATCGGTTGTAGGTGGAAAGTATTCCGCTCAATGGATAAAGAAATCTGACACTTGGCTGATCCAATCGCAGTTGTTTGTTACCCTACCTAATTGAACTCATGATGGGAAAGAATGAAGAGGTGGAAAAGGAATCCACTTCCAATAAACCAAAGGAAAAACGAGGTTGGGCCTCCTACCTCAAAGAATTCTTCATGCTTTTCCTGGCAATATTTTGTGGCTTCCTAGCTGAAAATTACCGGGAATCTCTGAGTGCCCAAAAGATTGAAAAAGAATACATGGTTTCTCTGATGGAAGATCTGAAAACAGACACTACTAACCTTAAATCTTATATCTCATCAATGAAAGAAAGGAGCAAAATCATGGATTCTTTAGCATTGATGATGCTTTCTGATGAAAGAAATCAATTTGGAAATCAGATATACTTTTTGGCAAGGCAAGTCTTTAACGAAGAGCCATTTATCTACTCTGATGGCACCATCCAACAGCTAAAAAATGCCGGAAACCTTCGCCTAATCAAAAAAGAAACATTGTCGATGAATTACTCAAGTATGAAAAGAAAGTAAGGATCCTGGAAGAATGGGACCAAAATGAAAGCAAAACAAAATCAACATTCCGAGAGATGGGAGGTAAAGTATTTAATTCCAATGACCTTAACGCGACAATGGATGCAACCATGAAATTTGTCCTACCCACCACTAATCCCCAGTTGATTACAGATGATTTCAACACCATTAATGAGTTGGCCTTTCAAATTCATTTTATATCCAAAATGTCCTTGGGCAATAGTAATCGAGCAGAATCATTACGAAAAAGCGCCAAAGAACTATTGAGCCTTGTACACGAAGAATATAACTTAAATTGACTATGGGAAAGTCCTCAAAAAACCAAGACCCCACTAGCAAAAGAAGTCAGTTTATTCAACCATTAAGTCTGGGTAAAAGGAACTGGGAATCCTACATTAAAGAATTTTTGATGCTATTCCTGGCAATTGTACTCGGTTTTTTTGTGGAAAATCTTCGGGAGTCCTATGTGGAGCAGCAAAGTGCCAAAGTACTTACCCAATCGATGCTGGAGGATTTAAAACAGGACAGAAAAGCATTAAAGGAAGCAATAAGTTTCGCTGAAGAAAAAGACTTGGTGATCGAAAATTTCCTCCAAATGCTTCACACCCCAAAAGAATCTTGGGATACAGTAGCCATTTATAAAAGTATGACAACAGTTTTCACCACTTTCCCTTTTTCCCCAACTGACGGAACCTACTCCCAAATGAAATCATCGGGAACGCTTCGATATTTTAATCAAACGCTGGTCAATCAAATGAATGCCTATGACAACCAACTGAAGAAAACGGTTTTTCGAGATGAAATTGTTGAGAAAGCCGAATGGGAATTAGTCCCGTTAGCAGGTACTCTGATCAATTTTGAGGTAACTGGAGAATTACGGTTTAACAAACCAATTACCAAAGAAATGTACCTCAAGATTCCTGATAAAAACACATTGGATATTCTTATCAATAATGTCGCCGTTGTTCGGACAATGATGGGTAGATCTCTTCAGGAGTATAAGTCTCAACTTGCTTTGGCAGAGGACCTTATTACAAAGCTAGAATCTCGGTAATCTCTGGAAAAATATCGATATTATATTTTTTACTTTATAAACCTTCTGAAAAATTCAGTTGAAATGGATGTAAACAAAAATTAGAAAGTCATGGGAATGTTTTGGGATTTAATTCAGCAAAGTGAAATAGAAGAACAAAAGGAAAAGGCAGTTTCAATCGAGCAACGTGTATTGTACTTAGAGGAAGAGCTTGAAAAGACGAGACTCTTATTAATAAAAACGCTGCATTTACTCGAAAAAGAGCTCGGGAAAGATATTGATGGGGATGGAAAAGTTGGGTAAACCTAAGCGGTTAAAAAAGAGAAGATGATTTCTTTTTTAGAAAAATCCGCCAGAAACTCCTAAGCCAAAACAGGGTCACCCAATACCTAGCATACGCTATAGGAGAAATATTTTTAGTGGTGATCGGAATATTGATTGCCTTGCAGATAAATACTTGGAATCAGCAGCGAATTGAAAATAATGAAGAATTAGAAATTCTTTTAGGGCTAAAAGATGAATTTGAAAATAATCTTGAGGAGTTAAACTTTAGTATCACTATCAATACTAAAGTAACTGAGGCCTGTGTGCAACTCACCCAATTAATAAGATCCAACTCTATCGCAAATGATTCTGATTTGTTGGATGACCTGCTCGTGAGGATTGGTACATTTAATTCATTTGATGCTCAAACAGGAGTATCTAGTGAAATCGTCAATTCAGGAAAATTAACCCTGCTTAAGAATGATGCCCTTCGCACTCGGATTATTAATTGGCTGACACTCTTAATAGATCAAGAAGAGGATATTCTTTTTAGATCTGATAATTATACCATGAACATGATGCCTTTTTTAATGAAACGTTTCCCTTTAGCAAATGGAGAGCTCACAAAAAAACTTCCATTTGATAAGAAAATATCTTCAGAACTACCAGGAAAAATCCCCATTTAAGTTCAATATAGCTAAGGAGGAATATTTAGAGTTTGAGAATCAAATTTGGCATCACAAGCATAACAATGATTACGTGTCAATAAACGAATTAAACTTAAAAGACTTTCTAAAAATAACACTCCAGATGATAGAGGAAGAATTGAATAAAAAAATAGCATGATCACATTTTTTAGAAAATTCCGTCAAAAACTCCTAACTCATAATAGAGTGACCTAATACCTTGCATATGCTGTAGGAGAAATCCTTCTGGTGGTGATTGGAATTCCGGTTGCCTAGAAGGTAAATAACTGGAATGTTGACAGGCAGTCAAAAAAATAGCAAACAGATTTTTTAGTTGACACGCTAAACGAGCTAGAAAAAGACCAAAGGCCATTGGAAGAAATAATCGAATTTCAGGAATTAAAAGAACTTAAATCCCTAGAATTAATTGCCTTGCTTGAAAAGCCGATACCCGATAAAAAAGATCAAATTGATTTTTTGTTTTCCTATTTAAGTTCGAGCAACGCTACCTTTTTCCAAACGTCGGTGTTTTTGAAAATGCCTTATCTGCAGGAAAAATTGACTTGATCAAAAACGATGAATTGAAATACACCATTATGGACCTTTACATGAGATCCTATAAAAGGTTAGTCTATAATGGTGAAATATATGATGAACGCTATGACTTGGTTTCTTGGGAAAGGAAAAAGTATTTTAATAAAATCATACAATCCATTAATTCCTGGGAGCAGGTAATATCAAAGGAATTTTACTCCCATGTTGAATTCCTGTACATACAAAATGAGATTTATACCCGATTGGCGAAAACCAGTCTTCAAGAAATTCAGAAAGTTATTGAAGCTATTGAAATTGTAGAAACTTCCAAATAACTAACCATACATTGATTTCATTTTTTAGAAAAAACCCCAAAAATAGCCCCATTAGAATCATGTTAAACCGCATAGAATCTATTTTGCCTGAACATATCAAGAAAATTGGAATGACGTGAAAGGTTTACGTCATTCCGGAATGAACGAATCGAAAATCTGAAACCTCATTTTAGTTCTTTATCTCAATAATTCTTCCTGGTGTCCAAGGAGCTTGATTTGCGTCGAGCTCTGCATTGATGGCCGGTACATTAACCTCTACCAGTTGCTTCAGGCTTGCAATGACTGGATTCAAATAGTTCTCTGCAATTCGTTTTACCTCTTTAGAAGTAGTGGTGGGATCCGTTAAACTGGTAGATCCGGAATATATTGCCGTATTCACCCGACTACTTAGCGATGGCGCCTGATCGATTTCAAGCTCTCTTTTGATTGGATCCCCAAACATGGTCAGTTCAATCTCATCCAGTGCATTTTCCATGACATCAATTTTTTCATCCAAAGAAGTGCTTTTCACTAATCTTGCAGCTGCCTGATAATATTTCAATGCTTCACGCAACTGATTATAAGAATTTCTCGCACCATTTGCTGATTTGGAAAGCTCCATCAGTTCCTGATGAAATGCGAGCATCGCTGCAGGATCTGCCAATGGGACAGTTTGATTATCCAATGTTTTTACCTCGAAAGGTACTGCTTCCGTGAGTGGGGTTATTTCCCCATTGATACTTTTTGCCAGCTCAACAGTATAGGTTCCAGGCAGTACCATAATTCCTGATGGGAGATCTTTCATTGGATCTGCGAGACTGGTATTTACTTGATCGATGGCAGGATATGTTAAATCCCAGTATACTCGATTAATACCTTCTGTTGCACCTCTTCTAATCTCGTTTACTACTTCACCATTCACATCTTTAATGGTAAAAATCAGGAAGGGCTTTTCTTCCTCTTTCTCAGCCATTAGCTGCTCATAGCTGGGATAATAAACGGTCTCACCAGCTTTTCTTTTCTCATCCTCACTTTTCTTTCGTTCACTTTCTAGTGTAGGGTATTTTTCCTTAAGAAAATAGGTAAAGGCGGCTCCAAATGGAGGGTTTTCACCCAAGTAGTACGTCTCCCCTTGAAATCCTTTTGGGCCTAACCAAGAGATGGTTTTACTTGCAGCGATGGGACTATAAGGTTCATATTGTAAAGCCTCTGAAACAGGGAAAATATGTGCTTCTTTTTCCAGAAGTTCATTGGAAAGCTCTCGCAGCGCCGAGTAATCGTCGAGAATATAAAATCCCCTTCCGAATGTACCCAATACCAGGTCCTTTTCTCTATCCTGAATGTTGATATCTCGAACAGCGATGGTGGGTAATCCTTTTGACAGTTTTTGCCAATATTGACCTCCATCGAGTGTAGCATAACATCCAAATTCAGTCCCAACAAATAACAAGTTCGCTGCAACGGGGTCTTCTGCAATGGCATAAACTGATCCTTTTTCAGGCAGATTTGCTTTTATGGTTGTCCAGCTTTTTCCCATATCCGTACTTTTCAAAATATAGGGTTTAAAATCACCTTGTTTGTGATTATTAAATGCTGCATATACAGTATTCTTATCATGGGCAGAAGCAATGATTTCATTCACATAGGTCATGTCAGGTACCCCTGGAAATGAACTATAACGCGTCCAGCTTTCTCCTCCATTGGCGGACACGTGAATCAATCCATCGTCAGTGCCAGCGTAAAGCAGATTCTCATCAATGGGAGATTCAGCAATGGCCACAATACTACCAAAAGCCGTAGTAGATTGATTTTTTGCTACAGCGTCCATAGGCCAAACCTTCCCCATTACTTCTAGCTTGTTTCGATCTATCCCTCTGGTCAGATCGCCGCTCACTTCTCGCCAGCTTTCGCCCATATCATCACTTCGATGAACTCGATCAGAAGCATAATACAAGCGTTTGTGATCGTGGCTGCTCACCAGCAAAGGTGAATCCCAATTCCAATTGTAGGAATAATCTCCCTCCAAAGGTTGAGGTACAATGTTTTTGGTCTGGCCTGTTTTCCTATCAAATCTCGCCAGGTTACCATACTGAGATTGACTGTAAATAATATCTGGGTTTTCGGGGTCCACATGTGGCTCAAAACCATCTCCCAGTGTTGTCACGAACCAATCGCGATTGCTAATTCCGGTAGTCTCTGTTGTTTGTGAGGGACCTCCGAAGCTGAAATTATCTTGGGTGCCTCCATAAACATAGTAGAAAGGATAGTCGTTGCTCACTCCGAGCTTATAAAACTGTGTCACGGGAAGATTGGGGAAGAAACGCCAGGTTTTTCCACGGTCCCAAGACTCATAAACTCCCCCATCATTTCCATTAAGCAAATAATTGGGATTATTGGGGTCAATCCACAAGGCATGATTATCAATGTGCTTATTCTGCTCACCTACATTATTGAATGTCTTCCCTCCATCTTCAGAAACAGCCGCATAGGTATTCATCACATAGACCAGGTCGACATCCACTGGATCAGCGATTACCTCCTGGTAATAGTTTCCACTGGATGAATAGTCACTTTGGCGCACCCAGGACTCTCCAAGGTCTGTGGATTTGTAAAAGCCACCTTTATCCTCCTGGGCTTCTACCACCGCATAGACTACGTCCGGATTGACTGGAGAAATATCTAATCCTATTCGTCCTAAATCACCACTCGGAAGTCCTTTGACAATCTTGCGAAAATTCTCCCCTCCGTCTGTGGATTTGTAAACAGAGGATTCTGGCCCTCCACTGATGTAGGTAAACACATGGCGTCTTCGTTGATGTGCTACAGCATAAATCACATTAGGATTTCTAGGGTCAAGATGCACCTCATGAATGCCTGTATGCTCACTAATATCCAGAATCTTTGTCCAGTTATCACCTCCATCTGTCGTTTTGTACAATCCACGATCACCCCCGGCACTCCAAAGAGGGCCAGTAGCCGCCACATAAACAACATCCGAGTTTCTCGGATCAATAGCAATCATCCCAATATGCTCAGATGCTTTGAGCCCTTTATGCTTCCAGCTTTTTCCTCCATCCATACTTTTATAAATCCCATCCCCATAAGCTACACTTCGCTGGTTATTGTTTTCTCCTGTTCCAACCCATATGACGTTATGGTTATTGGGGTCCATCTCCACCACACCAATCGAGTAAGACCCCTCAGAGTCGAAAACTGGATCAAAGTTGAGTCCCTTGTTGGTTGTTTTCCAAACTCCTCCAGCGGCAACACCCACATAAAATTCACTTGGATTATCTGGATTTATAGCAAAATCTGCGATCCTACCCGAAGTAAATGCAGGCCCAATGGACCGGAAGGAAAGGCTATTCCAATTGGTTTTATAAATGGCAGGTTTATCATCTTCCTTTTTTGAGCTACTGCGAAAAAAGCAGAGCAGGTAAGTAGTAGAAGCAACAGCGAAAAAGCGATGGTTTTTTGTAGCATAAGAAATTACTTAGGTCAGTAGTATAGAGGAAGTTATAAAAAATCTTAGAAAATAGCAGGAAAGCGTGTGGAAGAAGCAGGTGGAATACCTTCATGACCTTTATCTTTGGTTGAAATAGAGGGCGTGACAGCCAAAACCATGTTTTTCACAGGACCTGACGGAGAGACCATAGAGCTACTCCAACTTATCTCTGGAGGAATTTAACTCCTTAAAAACCTATTAAGCACTAGCCTAAAACTGCTAGCATTTAAATGGTACTTTTCATTAAAATGCTAGATGGGCAAAACAAAACTATCTGACCAAATTATTCTTTCACCTCCTTCCAACGCAATTTAATTTTCTCCAAACTCTCTTTTAAAGAGTTCACTGCTCGAATGGTTTGTTGGGTAGGTTGCACATCCGCTGCTTGGATCAGATTCATCATAAATAGGAACTTTTGCTGAAGGCCTACCAAAGTTTCATCAGCCGGATCTGTCTCACGGATACTTCCATACATAGTATCTGGATTTCCTACCCTCCCCATTCCTCTCAGTCCCAATTGCTCCCTACTTGGCTTGGAATAATCATCTATCGCTTCAACAATCGCTTGTAATTCATGGTAACTGTCATAGCAAGTTTTGCTCAAATCCGTTTGCATTTGTAATGCCTCTTCCGAAATAGTTACCCGAGGATCCATTTTGATCGTCAATGGTTTTTCAATGACCTCACCATCCACTTCCAATCTTACATGGTAAGTTCCAGGCTTCACAAAAGGTCCTTGGGGTGCACTCGGCGTGTTTTTATAAACTGCTGCAATTGAAAACTCTCTCTTGGAACCTCTAGGAGCTTCATACTTTAAATCCCATATGAATCGATGGTGTCCCTTAGAAACACCTACTTTTTGCTCTGGCCTGATCCAATAGGTAGGATGAGGCAAAGCAGTGCTGTCTATTTCTTCCGGTTCCTGATCACTTGAAAAGGTCCTAATTACTTGCCCTTGTTCATCAACAATTTCCAATTTGACTTGCTGAGCCGACTGATTGAGTTGGTAATCCAAAATCGCCCCATCTGGAGGGTTTTGGCCGGTCGGCTCTTCCGGAGGAAGCGGAGTATCTGAAAACATATTCCACCTTACTCGATAGGTATCAGAAGGAGTAAATAAATAAGCGGACCTTCCTCGGGATTGAGCCATTTCTCTCAATGGAGCTATGTTATCTAATATCCAAGCAGATCGACCATGTGTTCCTACCACTAAATCATTTTCATGAATCACTAAATCTCTAATAGAAGTAGCTGGCATATTATTTCTGAGAGACTGCCAATGTTCCCCATCATCTATTGAAAAATACACTTCCCGCTCGGTTCCTGCATATAATAACCCTTCTTTGACGGGATCCTCACGGACTACATTCACGGGACCGTTTGGATTCAAGCCATTCGTGATTAAGTCCCACGTTTCCCCACCATCTCGGGTCCGATAAATGTAAGGAACCATGTCATCTTTTCGGATGGCATTTATGGCAATATATGCGGTCTTTTCATCAAAATGGCTTGCATCTATTTGGGATACCTTGTCCCAAGAACTCATCGCAGGAGGAGTAACTTCTTTCCAGTCTTTCCCTCCATTAGTAGTCAAATGTACACGTCCATCATCTGTACCCGCCCAAATAATATCTACATTCAAAGGAGAAGGCCCAAGCGCATAAATCACCCCTCTTCTTGCCATCGTTTCCATTTCAGGAGTCTTGTAATGGCCTACGCTGGACGGGACCTCTGGTTGCTCGTAGGTCAGGTCAGGACTTATTATTTCCCAGCTTTGACCTTCATTGGTAGTTTTCCATAATACATTGGTGCCAAAAAGAAGTATCGAATCATCTGCAGGATGGAAAAGCAAAGGCATGGTCCTCACAAATCGGTAATCACCTGAACGCAAAGCTTCCGGAGCTACATTGGTAGATTGGCCTGTTCGCTTATCAAAACGCATCACTCGGCCTCCATAAATAATATCAGGATTTTTGGGTCAGGTGCCACGTAAGCATATTCGTCTGCTCCCACACCCATAAATTCCCTAAAGCTAATTTGCCCTCCATTTCCCCTACTGGCAACACCGATGGCACCACTTTCTTGCTGACCACCATAAACCCAATAAGGAAATGCATTATCAGTAGTTACATGGTAAAGTTGTGTAGTTGGCTGGTTGTACCAAGAACTCCAAGTACGACCCGCATTCACTGTAACCACCGCTCCTTGATCTGCCACGAAAAGCATGATATCTGGATTTAATGGATTGATCCAGATTCTATGGTAATCATCTCCTCCCGGGGCACCTTTCAGAGAAGACCAGGTTTTCCCACCATCAGCAGAAGTATAAGAGGCAATATTGGCTACGTAAACCCGATTGGGGTCTTTCGGGTGAACTTTAATTTCTGCAAAATCCCCTCCTCGACCCCAAAGTCTCCTGTCTTGATGAATCAATGACCAGCTTTCTCCACCGTCCACACTTTTATAAATCCCTCCATTGTCCCTGGCATCGACAGTAGCAAACATAATGTTGGAATTACTTGGAGCAATTCCTACCCCAATTCTTCCCAAGCCTTGATCAGCCCCCGGTAGCCCTTTAGTAATCTTTCTCCAAGTTTCGCCTCCATCTGTACTTTTATAAAGCCCACTATTAGGACCAGAAAATGCTGCATTTTCCCAAGGGCCTTCCTGATGCTCCCACATATCAGCAAATAGAATTGATGGGTTATTGGGGTCAAACTCTACCTGAATTGCACCTGTATTCTCATTGATATAGAGGACTTTTTTCCAGGTCTTTCCACCATCCACTGTCTTAAACACTCCTCTTTGTTCGTTTGGTCCATAAGGGTGGCCTAATCCTGCGACAAAAACAATGTCAGGATCAGTTGGGTGCACAATTAACCTACCTACTTGCTGTATGTCATTCAGTCCTATGTGGGTCCAAGTCTTTCCTCCATCAATACTTTTGAAAATACCATCTCCAACCCCTAAATCAGGCCTATGAAGCCCTTCCCCACTTCCCACATAGATAATATCGGGATTACTGGGAGCTACGGCGATGTCACCTACTGAACCTGTGGGAGCATCATCGAAAATCGGGAACCAAGTCCTCCCATAATCATCTGTTTTCCAAACCCCTCCATTATTCACTCCCATAAAAAACACATTCGGTTGGGAGGGTATCCCCACTCCCCCCACTGTTCTACTAGCCCTGAACGGACCAATCAATCGGTAGTCAAGGTTTTGATAGTGAGAGGATGGAACTTGCCCAAATAATGGGGAGAGAGAAAAAATAAGTATCCCTACTAAAAGAATTCGGAGTTGTTGAAATTGAAGCATTTGGCAAAGATTGGTTTTACTTATAATTAGAAAGATAAAAAAACTATGCTTTAGAAAGCGATCTACTAGCCTACTCACAAGCATGCATTCCATTTTTTGAAACTGAAATTCAAGATATCAATATATTTCAAACCTGATTCAGATTAATTCAATAAAAGAAACCTCAACTCCAATGACGAAGAGCAACCGTCTATTCAAATAAACTGATGCTTAATAAATTAAATAATAAGTTGACCTATCTATCAAATAGATTGTTTCTATATTTTTTTAATTGAGTATTGGATAAAATCAAGACCCAAACATTCATTAATTGATCTAAATTCTTACATTGAGATAATAACTTTTATTTATCAATACTTAGTAACCTGATGAGTCACCGATTGACACCTTTGCAAGAGAAAAAGGCCAAGTCCCTAAATTTTTTAAGGAGCAAAAAGGCTTCAAAAAGATTCCTTCCAGCTATAAATTATCATTGGAAAAACTAGCCAAACTGGAAGAGAAACTTCATGGAAAAGTAGTATATCCTTGGTCCAAGGGATATAATAAAGATCGTCAGGAGTTTGATGATTTATACCCTACTTACCCTAAACTAATTGTCTATTCACTTTCTTTCACGGACATCAGGAAATGCCTGACTTTTGCAAAATCAGAAAATCTTCAGGTGGCTATTAGGTCAAGCGGGCACAGCTTAGCTTGTTTCTCTGTCTGTGATGGAATGGTGATCGATTTGAGTCTGATGAAGTCTATCCATGTGGATAAAGATCAATTAATTGCCGATGTAGAATCAGGAGCAAATTTCGGGGATCTCTACCCCAAAATCGAACAATACAACCTTCATACACCTACCGGGGATTGTCCTACCGTATGTCCATCAGGATTTATGATGGGAGGAGGTTACAGTATTACCTCCAGAATGTACGGCATGGGATGCGATAATGTAAAGGAGGTCAAGGTAATGCTGGCTGACGGAAAAATTGTCATTGCAAACGAAGAAAAAAACAAAGATTTGTTTTGGGCAATTCGAGGAGGAACCGGCGGAAATTTCGGAGTCCTATTAAATACAAAATTGAAGCTCCATCCACTTGAAACCATTTTTGGAGTTCAAATGAGATGGCCCATCGAGAAAGACCCTGCTCTTGCCGCCAAGGTTCTATTTACGATTCAGGAAGCTTATTTAAAACCCGGCAAACTCCCCCAGCTTGGGATTGAAACGATCATTTCAAGTAATGACAATAAGGAGAAAATGGTCTTTTTCTGCGCGACTTGGATAGGATCCGAAAAAGATTTTATGGATGCATTAAAGCCATTATTGGATATCTCTGGATTTTCTATGGATTCCTATCAAGGAAAGTATTCCAAGGTCAACAATCTGGTTTTAGAAGGCACTCCTGATATACCCGAAGATGTGATGGCATTTAGTAAAAGTACCTATATCGATAAGCCATTAGGCTATAATCACTGGTATGACATTCTTAAATTTTTCTACAAACATGCGCCAAATCAATACACCATGATTGACATGGAAGCCTATGGTGGAAACGTAAGTCTAATTCCTGAAGAAAACTGTGCATTTATTCATAGAAATGTCACCATGGATTTCTTTACGGAGGCATTTTTCAATAAAGAAACCCATGATAGGGGAGCTAGTGAAAAATGGGTCAATGACCTGTTTGAATTTATGAAACCATTGGCAAATGGCCGCTCCTATCAAAACTATCCATACAGGGGACAAGAGGATTTCAGAACTGCCTATTGGGGCAAATATTACAACCAACTAGTTCAAATTAAGAAAAAATATGATCCAGATAATTTCTTTTGGTATCAACAATCCATCGGGCCTGATTTAATAGAGGATCCAAATCAAGTCACATTATTCGAAAATTGCGCTATTGAATATGAAGCTTATTAAAACAATTCTATTTCTTGTTTTATTCTTTGCTGCTATCAGCTTATCGATGGCTCAATCCCTTATCAAAATTGGGGATAATGAAGGCGTGACTTTAGGTCCTCAGCTTGAATATTATGTAGATTCCACGAATTCATTGACTATTGAAGGGGTACAAAGTCTTCCTTTTGAACGAAGCAATGCTAAAATTCTAAACCTTGAAAACCTCAGTTTTGATGCTTGGGTCAGGTTTGACCTTGAAAGACAAACAGAGGAGGAAATTTATTTAACCATAGACAACGCTCTTCTTGAGGAACTTGTGGTATACATCATTTCGGATGGAGTAGTCACCAACCATTTTGAGGGCAGTTTTCTCAAACCCTTCAAAAACCGACCTATTCAATCAGAAAATTTCCAATTTAAATTACCGATTGCCTCCGGAAGCAGGAGTTCTATCTATTTAAAAGTACATAGTAAATTCCCTCTTCTCTTACCAATAGAAGTCTCGACCTATAAAGTCTTTTCCCAGAATAATCAAGAACACAATTTGTTTTGGGGTCTTTATGCCGGTACTATCCTGTTTGCCTTCTTATATAACCTATTTGTTTATTTCTCTATTAGGGAAAAAAGATACCTTTATTACCTCTTATATATTCTGGGTTCGGTTATTTTTTACATGGGATTACAGGGTTATTCCTTCCAGTTTTTATGGCCAAACCACCCTATTCTGAATGTTAGATTGGGCTTCTTGATTTGTATCACCAATATCATTATCACGGTGTTTACCATGAATTTTCTTCGGATCACCAAGAAGCAAAAAGTCATCTACTATATAGGGGTAGGCACCATCATTGCCTATGGGTTGATCTCCATCATGAACTTTACGCCCGCTTATTCTATAGGGCTGGGATTAGCACAATTACTTAGCTTGATTACATGTATTTACTTTATTGTAGTCGCAGTCATTAGCTACTTCCGAGGAATTCAAAGTGCAAAATACTACCTCATCGGGTGGTCAATATTTCTGGTTTTGGTAGTAGTGTATATCCTGACCTTGAATGGGGTTATTTCAGGTAATTTTTTCACCACCCATTCCATTTTTATTGGTCATATGTCTGAGGTTCTGTTGTTGTCATTTGCATTAGCAGACCAGATCAATATCCTTAAAAAGGAAAATGAACAGAATCAGAAAAAGATCATCGCTCAATTGGAGGAAAATGAAAAGCTTCAATTAAAAGTCAATCTGGAATTGGAGGAAAAAGTATTGCAGAGAACAGCAGAGGTGGTAAAACAGAAAAATGAAGCAGAATATCAGCGAAAAAGAAGTGATGAATTACTTCTGAATATTTTACCTGCAGAAACTGCTGAAGAATTAAAAAACACGGGAAAAGCCAAAGCAAAACTTATTTCAGAAGTAACAGTAATTTTTGCTGACATTCAGGATTTTACACACTTATCAGAAAGTATGTCTCCCTCCGATTTGGTCAAAGAAATCAATGAGTGTTTTTCCGCTTTTGACAAAATCATGGGCAAATACAACGTAGAAAAAATAAAAACCATTGGTGATTCTTACATGGCAGCAGGAGGCTTACCTGTTCCCAATCAAACTCATGCCAGGGACGTGGTTAAAGCGGGTTTAGAAATTCAGGAATACCTAGCATCCTACAAAGAACGAAAAATCGCTAATGGGGAATCCCCTTTTGAGATGAGAATTGGAATTCATACAGGTCCCGTAGTGGCAGGTATCGTAGGCATAAAAAGTTCGCCTATGACATCTGGGGGGATACAGTAAACCTAGCCAGTAGAATGGAAAGCTCTGGAGAAATCGGAAGAGTAAATATTTCTGAAGCTACCTATCATTACGTGAAAGAAGATTTTAAATGTACCTATCGAGGTAAAATAGAGGCCAAAAACAAAGGAATGATCGACATGTATTTTGTCGAAAGATTATAAAACACCATGCATCACTAGTAAGAAACTTAAAATTTTATGGGACTTTTAGACTTTCCAAGGATTCATTTTAGTGGGAAAATTGACATCAATGTACCTACTATCAATAATTCTTATTATTTCCCTTTAACCATGTATGACCAAACAAGGTCGAAAGCTTTTTACCACCAAGGTTATACTTTTCAGATCCTGCTATTCCTGAAAAGGTAAAGCCAACAATTAACCCCAAGATCATCCATGATGTTGAGAATGGATATTGGTACATAGAAGTCGAGCCTATCAATACGATTGACAAACTACGGGAATGGTGTAGGACCCCATTGGGAAAAGATTCCAAAGCTTTGGATGTTGCTTATAATCCTTATTACGAAGCGGCTGACAAGGACTTAGGAAAGGTAGAAGGAGCCGATTTGATAGGAAACCCACCTGGCTATTGGAATATGTATGGGGACATGAGCGTGAAAATGTATGATGCAAAAGTAGCTGGTGTCCAAACCTATCAGGGAGGTAAAGTCAATACCTGGACAGAAAACAATCCTTCTCAAACCAAAGAAATTGGAGAATTACTAACCTGTGCATTTAACCTAGACACGAAACCGGATAGTGGAATTAGTACTGCCGTGATTGCGGAAACCATCTCTAGCCAAAGCATCTATGCTAATATCTTTTGCTCTTCCGTGAATTTATTCAAAGAAACTGAACCAGATCAAGTATTTCTCCAAGGTAAACCCTTCCGGTTTTCAGCAATGATCTACGGAAGTTGGAGAGTAGTCAATTGGCTTCCAGCCATGGCAGGTTCTGCAAGATGGGTTTCGAGCATTCCTATGGATTCCATCCCAAATTCAGAACAAAGCAAACTGATCTCATTTTTCGAATCTCAGAATAATTATGACGGCAGACCTTTGAAAGGCGTTTTTGTCAGCTTTTCCACCTTCGAAGTATTTGAAAATAGATATGATCCAGAACTCTATCAACCCGAAGGAATAATCAAAAATCCTGCACAAGCCACTACAGTAGGAAGTATTTCTCCTTGGTATGAAGAAGATATGAAATCAGCCGTATCGGGAAGAAATTTGATTGCATTGAATACCCAGCCCATTTTTACCAATACAGGTAACGATGGTAAGATTCCTATTCAAATGACGCCAGCAATTGCCTCTAACCGTAAACTTTCTGAAACCTTATCCATTTTCTCTGTGGACATGGGTAATAGTTGGCCGGAATTGATGGATCCTCCATTTCAGGTGGACAAAGTTCAGCCCGCCAAAAGAGGGGAGGCAACCTTTGAGACTTTGAACTTGGGCACTTTAAGCTTTAGAACCGGACCCGATTCATCTTCGGAATTTGCTTCCATTCAGGTAGACCCAATGAACAATCCCCTTTCCAAAGTATTTGCTCAGGGCTGTTTATTCGATTTTGTGATCACTGATCCTGCTACTATTGACACCATAGAAAACGAGTACATCTATGTGTATGCTTTAATAGACGGCTCAGAAAAACTTGTTTTAAAAGAATCCACCTATATGATCCTAACAGATGAAAAGGGTCTTTATGGGGAAGAAGGAGACGATCCCGATGAGGGCTATATGTCTTTCTCAGAGCAGAAACAACCTTGTAGATTAAGGATTTTCCAAAGAGGTAAACCAATCGTTCAACCCATAGAAATTTATATCGCTGAATACATTGTTCCAGAGGCGGCCAATGATCCTTTAAAAGGGCCGGATAATGTGTGGACTCAGCAGGTTGCAGACAAAGACATCGTTCATTTGGTATCCAATCAAATCAAAATAAAAAACACTGCGGTTTACTACTTTGTCTACAAGGGTCAATATCCGGACGATGTAATCCCTACATTCACCACTTCCAATTATACCATCATGGATACTGGAAGTTTTGCTACCCTACGGGTTTATCCGAAGAAAGATTACGATAAATATATCAATCCAAACCATTCGGAATATGCACCTCCTACTTTTGAAGTCATGTACGAAGAGGTTTTCAAGCTTTACGATGTGGTGTATCCAATCATGGCGGAAATCCACCCTTTTACAAAAGAAGCATGGGAGAATGGTATCATGGCAGGCATGGTCAAACAACGTACAAATCCAAGCCTTTGGGACGACGTGCTATATATGGGAAGATCCAGGGAGTTGAGCCGATCCCAAAGAGAATTAATTCTGGCCTGGGCTAAAAAGTATGAGTAATCCTTTGTTTTCACATACCAAGTTTTTCATCTATTAACCCTAAAGTTTATGCATACTGATTCTTTAGATTTTCCTTCCTTTTCCATTCGGCTTGAGCCTATGACCAAACCTGAAAGGATGCCCTTGATACAATCTGGAGCTTGGGCAGTTTGGGATAATAAATTAATAATTCTTGGAGGTAGAGATGAAGGTTTTCATGGCTTAAATCAATTACAAAAACCCTTCAAACAAAGCCGGGTCAATCAATCGATTTGGGCGATAGATTTAAACAGTTTTGAATCTCTTGAATTAAAGTTAGACCCCAAGAATCCTGAATGGGAGCAGCTGTTCTCTTCCAACATGCAATTTGAACAAGATGGAAGCACTCTCTATATCGTAGGAGGATTTGGAGCCCGACATTCCACGGATAAGCAGAGTGATGACACTTTTGATACCTTAATTGCTTTTGACTTACCAAAATTGTTGAGTGAAATTGAGCAACAGGGAGATCCTTCTAAAGCTGTTGTAGCAAAAGCTTGTAGCCCTCATTTAAAAGTTACGGGAGGAGAATTACTGAAAATCGGAGACTTGTTTTATCTCTGTTTCGGGCAATGCTTTGAGGGTGTTTATGATCCTGGAAAATCTGGTCTTTACACAGGAGCCATCCGAGTATTTCAACTTAAGGATCAAGAAATAACCTTAGTCCGGGAAATCAAACACGAAAGTTTACACCGAAGGGATTTAAATGCAGTAAAAATTTATCAAAATGAAAAAACATTCCTAGCAGGACTTGGAGGAGTATTTGATCCCAAAGGGAACGGGTATTATAATCCCGTTTATTACGACCCTAAAAAGGATGAATGTTCAGTTACTGTTGACTCTTTGAAACAGCTTAGCAATCAATACAATTGTGCCAAAGCAAGTATTTTTGACAAAGAATCCAATAGCTGCATTACAGTTCTATTAGGAGGTATAGGTCAGAACCAATATCATACTACTGGTAACTCTTGGGAAAATGGAGACAGTGGCGCAAAAATTCCATTTGTGAAAAGCATTACTCAAATGATCTTTTCAAAAGGTCAGATGTACCAATACATTCAATCCCCTCCACAAGACCCAGAAATGCCGGGGCTTCTTGGTGCCAATGCAATATTCATCCCTTCTTCAGCATTTAAAAATGAAGAATCCTTTATTGATTATAGCCTTTTGAAAAATCAGGTGTCTACAATTGGTCTCTTATATGGAGGAATCGAAGCTCAAAGACCTACTTCCAGTACCATCTACCCCACTCGGGTAAACCAAGTTATATACAAGGTTTTGCTGGAAAAAAATGAAGACAAAAGTTTTCAGACTCTTACGAGGAGCAGATTAGGATAGGTTAGTAAGAAATTAGCATCCTTAAAAACGGGGGATCAATCCAATAAATACCTCCCGAGAAAGACTGATACAGCTCAAGTGTAGATGCATTTTTTTACCATTCAATTACATTTTTAAAATGTTGTATTTAAATTATTTCCTGCAATTAATTAAAAATCAATAGGTTCTTAGCGGGTATCAGCATTTGATTTTGTATTTTGTTTAAACCAAACAGAATAACACCAACTAGTTAGTAGAAACTAAGCTTTTGAAGGAGTTCAGACCGCTTTCTTTCAGGATTACCACCAGTATTAGCATTTGAGTTTAGTAATTGATTTTTAGATCATCGAATCATTTTTCTCAGATCTGGGACATCAGTTTCTACCAACTTGAATTTTAATTTTTAATAAAATGAAGTTGAGTAATATAGAAGCTTCTGAAATAGCTCAAGTTTATGAAACTTGGTTGAACAGTTATATTTCAGGAGATATTGAAACCTACGATTCCTTTTTTGACGATGGATATCACTTTATCGGCTCCACTAATAATGAGGAATATTTGTCTCGGAAAGAAACTACCGATTTCTTACGGAAAACAGCCGACCAACTTGCTGGGAAAACACAGCTTAGAAATGACGAAAAAACATTTGAGCGGCAAGGGAATTTGGTAATCATTACACATTTTTTTGATGCCTATTTTTTAAGTGGCACCGAATGGACCTATTATGACCGTTTTCGCTTTTCGTCTGCTTTACACCATACTGAACAGGGATGGCTTTTTGTCTATCAACATTTTTCTACTCCAGATAGCAATGCAAATGAAGGTGAAACTATTGGATATGATCAAATCAGTGCAGAAAACAAGGAACTGAGAGAAGCTATCATCCGGCGGACGGCCGAGCTGGAAAACAAAACCAGAGACTTGGAAATCCAAAACTCACTCGAGCGGATAAGAGCAATAGCCATGGGTATGAGTAGGACCGATGATTTATTGCATATCGCAGAAAGTATCTTCACCGAACTTAAAAAGCATGGATTCGACTCTCTTCGAAATACCATGATCAATATTTATCAGGACCAGCTTGAGTCCTTCCTTAATTATGATTTTTCTCCTAATTCAGGCAAAACCCTTACCAACATTGAGTATAAGAGTCACCCCTTTACTGAAAACCTAATCCAAGAAACCCGAAGTTCGAAAGACGTATTCTCAGAATTTCAGGTAAAAGGCAAGGAGCTAGAGGAATGGAGAAATTATAGAAAAGGAATGGGAGAGGCAGACGATCCAGCTTTGGATACGAGGACTACTCTCAGCTATTATTTCTATTCTTTCGAAAATGGGTCAATTGGAATTTCTACCTATGAACCCATCAACCAAAATCAACTAGGTGTTCTCAAGTTGTTCAAAAACACCTTTGAACTAACCTACAAGCGCTATTTGGATCTTCAAAATGCCTTGGCTCTAGCACGTGAGTCCCAAATAGAGGCGGCTTTAGAGCGATTGAGAGCCAGAAGTTTATCCATGCAAAAAAGTGATGAACTAGCAGATGCATCCATTCTTTTAGAAGAAGAAATAAGAAAATTGGGGATTGAAAATTGGGGTTGTGCTTTTCATATCTATGATGAGGAAACTGCTGATGGGACTCCTTGGGATTTAGAATGGTTTACTTCTTTTGCTGGATTCCTTCCTTTCTACAAAACACCTCGGGAAAATATTTTCCTCAAATACTATGAGGAAAGTAAAAAGGAAATCCCCTCTTTATTCAGGAATTTGGTCCAGAAGTCATCAAAGAACATTACGATTACCTCAAATCTCTACCTGTTTTAGGAGAAGCATTAACCGAATTACATGATTCTGGAGTCCCGCTTCCCGAAAGGCAAATTGACCATGTAGCATTTTTCAACCATGGCCATTTACTGTTTATTACCTACAAGCCTGTACCAGAATCACATGACATCTTTATTCGATTTGCCAAGGTATTTAATCAGGCATACACTAGGTTTTTGGACTTAGAAAAAGCGGAAAACCAGGCCAAGGAAGCTAAAATAGAATCAGCACTGGAGCGGATAAGAGGTCAAGTAGCCTCCATGAGAGAATCTTCCGAGCTTTTGGAAATCATGGTTTCCATGCGAAAAGAGTTTGTAAATCTTGGACATGAAGCCCATTATTTCTGGCACATGCGATGGCTTCCTGAATCCTATGAAAAGGCTATGACATCAGGGGATGGTACTCAGATTGGGATGGTCATGAGCTTGCCGAGACAGATTCATGGAGATATTCAGGCAGTGGCAGATTGGGAAAAAGGCTCCGACCCTCTTTTTGTATTGGCAATGGAAACAGAGGATGCCGTGGACTATGTACATAAAATGATCACCTGGGGAGATTTTGAAAAAGTAGATCCACAAGCTCCAACGCTTGAGGATATCAGACATATAGGAGGTTTGACTTTTGTGATGGCAAGAACCTCACATGGAGAGATCGGTTACAGTCTCCCTGGTTCGGTGCCTAATCCACCCCAAGAGGATATGGACACGCTGGTACGCTTTGCAAGAGTATTTGACTTGGCCTACCAACGCTTTGAGGATTTAAAGAAAGCAGAGCATCAAACGCGTGAAACTCAAATCGAACTGGCACTGGAGCGGGTTAGAAGCCGTAGTATGGCAATGCAGAAAAGTGAGGAGTTGCAAGAAGTCATTCAGGTGGTTTTCGAACAATTTGTCTCATTGGATATCCTGGTTGAGCATACCGGATTTATCTTGGATTATAAAGACCGAGAAGACATGTTTATCTGGTTGGCAGATAAAAATGGAGTTCCTTCTCAAATCACACTTCCTTACTTTGATTGTCCCCACTGGAACAGCTTTTTGGAGACAAAGAAAAATGGCGGCAATTTTTTCACCAACCTCCATTCATTTGAGGAAAAAAACAAGTTTTACAATGACCTCTTTGAATTGATTCCTGGGGCTGAGGAAGGTCTCCGGAAAATCTATTTATCCTATCCAGGACTTGCGATTTCTACTGTATTATTAGATAACATCGGGCTGTACATCGAAAACTTCGAAAGTAAACCCTTTACCCAAGAGGAAAATGCGATTCTCATGCGATTTGGGAAAGTTTTCCAACAGACTTACACGCGTTTTCTCGATTTAAAAAGAGCAGAAGCACAGGCAAAAGAAGCACAAATTGAATCTTCCTTAGAGAGAGTCCGTGCCCAAACAATGGCTATGCATAATAGCCAGGACATTGGAAAGTGTATTGTGATGATGTTTGAGGAACTTACTGCCTTAGGGGTAAATGAAAAAACCCGTTTTGGTATCGGGATCCTGAACCATGAGAACGAAAACAATCAGCTTTGGACTGCCTCAAAAATTGGAGCAGAATTCAAACTGCATATTGGGCATTTGGAAATGTCTTGGCATCCTTTGTTGAAGAGTGCAAGGAAGGCTTGGAAGGAACAGATTCCACTCCATACTTATGTATTGGAAGGCGAGGATTTGCTCAATTATTATAAAATGCTGAACCAAGCTCCTGATTATAAAATCCAAATACCACTAGAAAAACTTCCCAAAAGAGAGTTCCACTATGGTTTCGTCTTCGAACATGGGTTTTTCTATGCCTTTAGCCCCATCGAATTTCCGGCTGATATAATCCAAATTATTCATCGTTTCAGTTCTCTTTTTAGTCAAACCTATCGACGGTATCTAGACCTAAAAAGAGCAGAAGCACAAGCCAGGGAAGCACAAATAAATTTAGGAGTAGAACGGGTAAGAGCCAAAGCATTGGCCATGCATAACTCATCGCAGATTCTAGAGGTGGTCGATGTTTTGAAAAATGAAATGCTTGGCTTGGAGATCTCAGGGGTAGTGGCGGCAACGATTTATCTAAAGGAAGAAGAGGATTTGATCCGGATGTGGGACCTTACTTCTGTACAAGATACAACTGATGGCTTTCAGGTTACTTTGGATTTGAAATTCAAATTATCAGAAACCCATCCTAAGTTCTTTGTTCGGAGAATTTGGAATAATACGGCACAGTATTTTATTGAAAAGCAGGATCCAAAAGATATGGCCATCACCATCGATTGGCTGAGACAATATAATGCAGAAGAGGCGGATAATGTGGCTGAATTTTTAGCAACTAACACTTTTGAATATTTACTCCATCCCACTGTAAAATTGGCAAATGGAAAAATGTCGGTTGACATTTTGAATACTTCTCCTCCCACCGAAATGGAATCCATTATGGTAAAAATGGGAGCTGCTTTTGATTTGGCCTATAAGCGCTTCCAAGACTTACAAAAAGCAGAAGCTCAAGTAAGAGAAGCCAAAATTGAGGCCGCTTTGGAAAAAATAAGATCCCGCACGATGGCCATGCAGCAAAGTGATGAGCTTCCAGAGGCTGCAAATGTCTTATTCAATGAGGTAAGAAAATTAGGTATTCCCGCCTGGAGTTGCGGGTATAATATTTTATCAGAGGACCTTAAATCCACCACGTGTTGGATGAGTAGTGAAAATGAAATTCAGACTCCTTTTCGATTGCCGCTTACCGAACATGAAAGTATGCTTCCTTGGCACCAAGCTATTTTGGACCAACAAGAGTTTTTTGTTTACGAGCAAGGAGGCGAAGATTTAGTTGAACACTATCGATACTTGGGAGAGCTCCCCGAGCTAAAGCCAGTTTTTGAACAATTTGATGCTGCAGGTATTTCTTTGCCTACTTTCCAGGTGAATCATCTGGGACGCTTTACTCATGGCTTTTTACTATTTATCACCTATGAGCGGGTACCTGAGGCCCATGATATTTTCATGCGTTTCACCAAGGTTTTCGAGCAAACCTATACTCGTTTTCTTGATCTCCAACAAAAAAAGAGCAGGGTAAAAAATTGATCGAAGAAAAATTAAGATTAGAACGGACCTTAAAGGATTTACAAGCAACACAAGCCCAACTAATTCAATCCGAAAAGATGGCCTCTTTGGGAGAACTCACGGCTGGGATTGCACATGAAATTCAAAATCCTTTAAACTTCGTGAATAACTTCTCAGAAGTCAGCAGTGAAATGCTGGAGGAATTAATCGAGGAAATTGAAAATGGAGACTTGGAAGAGGTAAGAGCCATTTCGGAAGACATCAAAGAAAACCTCCACAAAATCAATCATCATGGCAAACGAGCAGATTCTATTGTTAAGAGCATGCTGGACCATAGTAGATCAAGTTCTGGAGAAAAATCTCTGACGGACCTCAATGCTTTAGCAGATGAGTTTTTACGACTTTCCTATCACGGGATTCGTGCCAAAGACAAAAGCTTCAATTCGGAATTTAAGTTGGAATTAGATCCCGAGCTTCCAAAAGTAAATATCATCGCAAAGGATGTAGGAAGGGTAATACTAAATTTGGTAAACAATGCTTTTTATGCAGTCAATGAAAAAGCAAAGGCTTCAAATGGCACCTATCAACCCGAGGTGGTATTGACCAGTAAAAAGATTTTTTATGGAATTGAATTATCTGTAAAAGACAATGGGAACGGAATTCCTGAATCGGCGAAAGAAAAGATTTTTCAGCCATTTTTTACTACCAAGCCGACTGGCTCTGGTACAGGTTTAGGATTAAGCTTAAGCTATGATATTGTAAAGGCACATGGTGGAGATTTTAGAGTTCAAAGTGCAGTGGGAGAAGGTACCGAGATGACGCTCTTCCTACCGATAGACCCAGACAACCAATGAAAAGCGAGGCCCAATTAAAAGCGGAAATTAAAAGACTCCAACAGTCCGTCAAGGCACAAGCCTTGGAGTTGGAATCTAAAAATCGAGAGCTGGAGATTGAGGCAGCATTGGAAAGGGTAAGAAACCGAACACTGTTGATGAAAGATAGTGCTGAACTGAATGAGACAGTATCAATCTTTTTCAGCAGTTTGATTTATTAGAATTATTACCAAAGGAGGCAAGAACCTATTTCAGTCATGTTGATGCAAAAACAGATACAGTGGAGGTTTGGATGACGCACGCAGACGGTCGGGTCATGTCGGGAAGCCATTTTACTCCATTGAACCAATCTGCACAATTAAAAGCATTTTACACGAAGTGGAAGAAAGACAGAGGAATAATTAATATCCGTATTTATCAGGAGGAAGATTTAGCTAACTATATGGCATTCCTAGCTACACTGGCCCACGTGGCTAAGGATGAAGATTATCAAAAACTATTTAAATCTCCGCCTGATCAAATTGTGATGACTGATGCCGGTTTTTTGCAAGGATTCCTAGGCATCATGAGTTTTGAGCCTTTGAAAAAGGAAGCCATTGAAATTCTTTCCCGTTTTGCCAAAGCCTTCGAATTTACCTACACCCGATTTCTTGACCTTCAAAAAGCAGAAGCTCAGGCTAGAGAAGCACAAATCGAAGCTGCTCTGGAGCGAGTACGTAGCCAATCAATGGCGATGCAACATTCCAGTGAACTGAATTTAATTCTTGCCAAGGTCTTTAAAGAATTAACCAATCTGGAATTACAGATGGAACGTGCTGTGATCTGGATTTATTATCCAGAAAATAAATCCGTTCGCTGGTGGGCAGCCAATCCAGAAGCGGAAAGCGGAACAGACAGCTTTTTAATTACCAATCAGGATCATCCAGTTTATCTGGAATATTGGAAATATTGGGAAGAAAAAAGGACTAAACACCTTTACATTTTGGAAGGTGAAAACATGGTAAGCTGGTGTGATGTACTTTTCAATGAAATGGAATTGGGAAGACTACCCAAGGAAGTCCAAGAAGCCATGAGAGCTCCTGAAAAAGTCTATTTATACAATACATTTAATGATTTTGGAGTCTTATTTCTTGCCTGTATCGAACCTTTATCTGATGACAAATTTTCAGTTCTCGAACGATTTGGAAAGGTATTCGATCAATCCTATACCCGATTCAAAGATATCAAACAAGCTGAAGCTCGTGAAAAAGAAGCAATCAAACAATCTTCTTTAGATCGCGTCAGAGCAGAAATCGCCTCCATGCGAAAAACGGAGGATTTGCAGCGGATTACCCCTTTGATTTGGAGAGAGCTTTTGACACTAGGGGTACCTTTCTTCCGATGCGGCTTGATGATAGTCGATGAAAAAGAGGAGAAAATCCGTTTTTATTTATCCACTCCTGATGGCAAACCTTTAGCTGCCCTGAACTTAGACTATGAGAGCAATCAGATAAGTTCCAATGGGGTAAAACACTGGAGAAAACAACAGCCTTATATTGCCCATTGGAACAAAGAGGAATTTTTAGCTTTTGCAAAAACGCTACTGGAACAACAGCAGATAGAAAATCCTATTACCTACCAGGGAGGAGAAGAAGCTCCAGAATCACTGACATTACAATTCCTCCCTTTCCCTCAAGGAATGTTGTATGTGGGAAGTGCTGCAGATTTAACCTCTGCTCAAATTGATCTGGTACAGAATCTAGCAGATGCTTTTTCTGTTGCCTATGCACGATACGAAGATTTCAAGCAGCTGGAAGATGCAAAATCAAAGATTGAATATACCCTCAGCGAACTAAAATCCACCCAAGCCCAGCTGATCCAATCCGAAAAGATGGCTTCCCTTGGTGAACTAACCGCAGGTATCGCTCATGAGATTCAAAATCCTTTAAACTTTGTCAATAACTTCTCAGAAGTCAGTGAAGAGTTGGTCGATGAAATGAATGAGGAATTGGAAAATGGAGAATTAGAAGAAGCCAAAGCCATCGGCAAAGACCTGAAAGAAAACTTAAGCAAGATCAACCTTCACGGTAAGCGCGCGGATGCTATCGTCAAAGGAATGCTGGAGCATAGCCGCATCAATAAAGGTGAAAAGGCTCCTACTGACTTAAATGCTCTGGCGGATGAATTTGTACGGCTTTCCTACCATGGACTTCGGGCAAAAGACAAGAGCTTTAATGCAGACTTTAAACTGGAGCTTGATCCTAATTTGCCAAAGGTAAATGTCGTGGCTTCCGATATCGGCCGGGTTATTCTGAATCTGGTGAATAATGCCTTTTACGCGGTTCATGAAAAATCAAAATCAGGAAACAAAGACACTGATTATAAACCAATCGTTACTGTGAGTACTAGCCAAATCCCCCTCGAGGGGGGCAAGGGGGTACATCGAAGTCTCCGTCCAAGACAACGGCCCAGGCATTCTAGACTCCATCAAAGAAAAAATCTTTCAGCCTTTCTTTACTACCAAACCTACGGGTTCGGGAACAGGCCTGGGATTATCCTTATCTTATGATATCGTGAAGGCGCATGGAGGGGAATTAGAAATAGATACTACTGTAAATGAGGGGACAGTATTTATCATAAAACTGAACATATGAAAGCAAAAACCATCAACGGAAGAACCCCTAATGAAATTCAAAAGGATTTAGATGAATGCAAAAGCCAAGGTTTCATTCCAACCCTAGCCATTATCATTCTAACCCACAAAAAAGATGCTGAAGCACTACGTTCCATTTTTGGGGAACAGGGAATTGAGATCTTCGGAATCACCTCTCCCCAGAAATTTTCTGAAGATGGAATTACGGAAGAGGATATCCTTGTCATGCTGCTGGATATTAATCCTGATCATTTTAAAATAGTATTGAACGAATATGAGGGATCGTCTGCCTACCAAGCCGGGTATAATGCAGGGATATCAGGAAAAACTGCTTTTGCGAATCCCGGATTCATCATTTCACCATTGGATTTCAGAGTTTCAAACGATGAACTGATCAAAGGATTGACGAATGCCGCAGGACATGACACTCTGATCGCAGGTGGTGGAAGCGGTGATCCGGCTGATTTTTCAGGGGTCGTTTTTACCAAGGATGAATCAAGTACAGGAGGTTTGCTTGCTCTCATTATTGATCGGGACAAGGTTGCAATAAGCGGTCTGGCAGTTTCAGGCTGGAAACCTGTAGGAACAACCAAAAAAATCACGAAAAGTGAAGGCTCTTGGGCTTTCACTATTGATCATGAACCTGCGATGCATGTCATTCAAAGATTCTTAGGGAAAGATATTGTTAGAGCGAATTCTGAAGGAAGTGGATTTATTCCAACAGATCTAGGTTATCCTCTACAGTTTGAAAGGGCATCAGGAAATGCGATTATGAAGCCCGCACTGTTTTTTAATCCTGCCGAACAATCCGTCATGATAGCAGGTGGTGTAAATGAAGGAGATCAATTCCGGTTTTCCCTTCCACCGGATTTTGATGTGATTGACAAAGTGGTGGAAAGCACCAGGGATAGTAAAAGAAAAGAGATGCCGGATGCCGATGTGTTAATGGTTTTTCCTGTGTAGGAAGGTTAGGGACTTTCGGGCCTTTGATTTCCACAGAGATAGAAGGACTGGCATCTACCTGGGGAAAGCCTATGATCGGCTTTTTTCACTGGGTGAATTTGGGAAATTGGATGAAGGCCGCTGCGAATTTCAAGGTACAACTGTAAGCTGGGTAGCATTGAAAGAGAAGTAGTCTTACTAAAAAAACATTTAAAAAAATGAAAGCAAAATCAATCAAAGGAAGATCTTCTGATGAAATTAAAGCAGCACTCAATCAATGTATAGGGGATAATTTTAAGCCCACATTGGCATTCGTTTTCCTGTCTGTTTCTCAAGACCGTAAGACAATTTGTGACTACCTCGACCAAGCGGGAATAGCCATTTTTGGCTCAACTACCAATGGTGAGTTTATTGATGAGGAAACTGAAGGAGGGGCTGCGGCCATTCTTTTGCTGGATATGAAAAAAGAGTATTTCAAAATTCATTCAGCCGAATTTCAGCATAATAACTATCGGAGCACCTCTAAATCCATTGCCGAAAAAGCTCAAAAGGAATTTGGAAAAGTTGCTTTCCTCATGGCAGTGAGTAATGCGGCAACTGATGGAGAAGAAGTGTTGCTAGGCCTTCAGGAAATCGCAGGTGAACAAGTCAATGCATTTGGTGGAGCTGCAGGTGATGATTTGGCCTTCAGTAAAACATGGGCTTTTACAAATGGATGGGAAAGTGATCATGGGATAGTCTGCTTAGCCTTAGATGAAGAAAAAGTATCGGTAAGTGGCATAGCTACCTGTGGCTGGAAAGCTATGGGAACGGAAAAAACAGTTACCAAAAGCGAAGGTAATCATGTGTTCACCATCGATAACGAACCAGCACTCGATATCACCACCAAATATGGAGGTCTTGAAAATATCACTCCAGAGAATAAAGATGTATTGTTGGAGCTCGCTGCCAATTTTCCTCTGCAATTGCAACGTGAAAAAGGTGACCCGGTCATGCGCCCCGGTTTGGTGGTGGATTGGTCTGACCATTCATTTTATACAAGCGGGTCTGTTCCTCAAGGCTCCAAAATAAGGTTTTCCTTACCGCCCGACTGGGATGTGATGGAGAAGGTCGTGAAAGGAGTTCAAAATCTGAAAGACACTGAAATGCCAGAAGCAGATGCACTGGTGGTATTCAGTTGTGCTGGCAGAGTACTTTCCTTTGGACCCATGATGAATGCTGAGATTGAAGGGGTTAAGCAAGTTTGGAATGTTCCTATGATTGGGATGTTTTCCTATGCAGAATTGGGAAGAATGGCCGGAGGAAACTTGGAAATGCACAACTTAACTACCTGCTGTGTGGCATTAAAAGAAAAATAAATGAACATACATCTCCAGCAAATTCTCGACACCCTTTTACAGCTTGATGCCATCTCTGATGAGCAAAAATCTTCATTAACTAAATCCCTGAAAGATGCAGATAAAGAACTGACCATTTTGGAATTCAAACTAGATCGAACAGAAAAAGTAAAAAGAACCACCGCAATTTTACTTGAGGAGACTATAGAAGAACTGGAGCTGAAAAGAAAGTCTATAGAAGAATCCAACTCAGCGTTAGAAAAATCATTGGAAGAACTCAAATCCACTCAAGCACAACTGATCCAATCGGAAAAGATGGCTTCTCTCGGCCAACTCACTGCTGGAATTGCCCATGAAATACAGAACCCACTGAATTTTGTGAATAACTTCTCTGAGGTAAATAGAGAATTAATAGCAGAGCTTTTAGAAGAAATCGAAAAAGGGGATTTAGAAGAAGTCAAATTAATTGCCACGGACCTAGAGGCAAATGAGCATAAAATCAACCTCCACGGAAAGCGCGCCGATGCCATTGTCAAAGGCATGCTGGAACATAGCAAAAGAGGCTCAGGTCAAAAGGAATCAACCAATCTAAATGCCATCGCAGAAGAGTTTCTCCGCTTGAGTTATCAATCCTTTTTGGCAAAGGAACCCGAATTCAAATGTGAGTTGAAAACAGATTTGGCTCCTGATCCTCCTATGGTTTCGGTGATTCCACAGGATATTGGAAAGGTATTGCTCAATCTATTGAACAACGCTTTTTATGCTGTCCATGAAAAAACAAAATCAGTACATACAGATTCCGACTTTAAACCAACCGTAACGGTGAGCAGTATCTACTCCCCCTAATAGGGGGGCAGGGCTTGTCCCGAGATATCGGGAGGGATTCATTGAAATTTCTATAAAAGACAACGGCATCGGTATTCCCGATCAAATCAAAGAAAAAATCTTCCAGCCTTTCTTTACTACCAAGCCGACTGGTTCAGGAACTGGGCTAGGTTTGTCTTTGAGCTATGATATTGTGAAGGCACATGGAGGAGAACTACTTGTAAATACAAAAGAAGGTGAAGGTTCGAGCTTTATCATTCAACTAAAAAAATGTAAAGAATGGGATCTGAGAAGGGACAGCTACTTGAAAAAAATTACGATCGTATCGTCAATGTAGGCTATTGCTTAACTCCTTATGAGAACTTACGTGACATCATTCACCCTGATGCAGTAGTTTTTGGTACTGCAAAGGATGAGCAACTTTTTACTTTTGAACAAATAGACGAGCTATTTAAAGCCCAATATATTCAAATGAGTCAGCTTGACTCGAAAATTGAGCGAAAGCGGATCACCACACACTTTTCTCTAGATGGCAACCATGCCATCATCATTGAGCTGGTAAATATGAATATGGCATCAGAGGATGTGACAATTAACCTTGAGCTAAGAACCAGTTGCTCAATGGAGTTTATCAGTGGAACATGGGTATTAACACATTGGCATGCTTCTACTGCCGCTAATACAGAAAATGATCCTTGGCACTTAGAAGAATGGCGCAGAGAGCGAGAAACACTCCAGAACCTTGTGGATCAACAGACAAAAGAATTATTGTTGAAAAACAGAGAGCTGGAGATTGAAACGGCTTTGGAAAGGATACGAGCCAAAACGATGGCTATGGAAAAGAGCGAGGAGCTTGCTCCGACCGCTTCGCTATTATTTCAACAATTAAAAAACTTAGGTATCAATACTTATAGTAGCGGATTTACAATCTGGGATGAAAAACAAAACCAGCTTATTTCTTGGATGTGCAATGCTGATGGTTCCATGAATCCTCCATTTATCATGCCTATTGCTGAAAATGAATGGCATCAATCCCAATTTGAATCATGGAAAAAAGGAGAGCATTTTTTGGTCAAAGACTTATCGGGGGATGAGTTGCAAGCCTATTTCAAATATTTGCAATCCTTTCCTATGCTTAGCCAAGCATTTCAAAAATCAATAAAAGCAGGATTTCCTATGCCAAAAAGGCAAATACATCATGTGGCTAATTTTACCTCTGGTAATCTATTACTTATCACACTAGAACCTCTGCCTGAAGCGCATGGTTTATTCCAACGTTTTGCAAAAGTCTTCGAACAAACCTATACCAGATTTCTTGACCTTCAAAAAGCAGAAGAACAGGCGAAAGAGGCTCGCATCGAAGCAGCTTTAGAGCGAGTACGTTCACGAACCATGGGAATGCAAAAGGCCGAGGAGTTGGGCGAAGTAGCAACAGTTCTATTTAGCGAATTAAATGCACTAGTTGATAATCTTTGGACTTGCGGATTTGTTCTTTGTGAAAAAAACAGGCAGGAAGATGAGTGGTGGTTGAGTTTGGATAATGGGTTAATTCAACCATTTAGGCTACCGAATGTAGGAGACTTTGCTCATGAAAAACTCTATGAAGGTTGGGAAAAGGGGAAGCTTATAGAACTGTTACCCTAGAAGACAAGAGGCTGCAGGAGCACTATGATTGGCTCATGAAAATCCCAATTGCAGCACAAATATTTGAGGAAATGGAAGCATCAGGAATTCCACGTCCAAAATGGCAACGCTTACATGCGGCATATTTCAAGACTGGGTACCTAGTGATTATCACAGAAGTCCCTTGTGCGGAAGAGGAAATCTTTAAGCGCTTTGCTCAGGTTTTTGACCTGACCTACACACGTTTCCTTGACCTTTCCAAAGCTGAAGCTCAGGCCAAGGAAGCAAAATTGGAATTATCTCTACAACGCATCCGGGCACAGGTGACCTCCATGAGTCATTCGGATGAACTCTTTGACATAGTGGTTTCCATGCGGAAGGAATTTGTTCTTCTTGGACATGAGGCGGACTACTTTTGGCATATGAAATGGACCCCTGAAAGCTATGAAATGTCAATGACTTCAGAAGAAGGTGATCGAGTGGGTATGATCATCTCGGTACCCAAATTTGTGCACGATGAAATTCCTAGACTAGCTGCCTGGGAAAAGAGTGACTCTCCCATTATTGCCTTGGATTTGAATGGGCGTGAGGCTTGGGATTATATCAATAAAATGAATACTTATGGCAAATATCATCTGGCGGATCCCCATGCTCCATCGGAAGAAGATATTTTATCAATTGGGGGTCTGACCTTTGTGATAGCTCGAACTACTCATGGTGAAATTGGATTCAGTTTGCCCGGTCAGGTTCCTAATCCCCTGAAGAATCTTTGGCTACTTTGGTTCGATTCGCCAGTGTATTTGACCTGGCATATAGACGTTTTGAGGATTTACTTACCTCTGAAAAGCAGACTAGAAAAGCAAAAATCGAACTGGCATTGGAACGGGTCCGAGCTCGAGCTATGGCCATGCAGGAACCGGAGGAGCTTATAGAAGTAGCTCAGGTAATGCGAGAGGAAATGGGTTTATTGGGTGTAGAAGAGTTAGAAACCAGCTCCATCTATATCAACAAAGCCGCCGGAGAAGCAGAATGCTGGTATTCGATCAAAGACATTCGAGATGGCAAAAAAACCTATTTGGCAGATCATTTTAACCTCAATTACAAGGACACTTGGGTGGGGAGGCAAATGCTGGATTTTTATACTAGTGATCAGACCAAAACTTCCATTCTCATGAAGGGAGAAAACCGAGTAGAATGGATCAATTACTGTGCAAACCAATCTCCGAAACTTGATGGCTATTACGGTACTAAAATCCCGGAACGCACCTATCATCTGACCAAATTTTCGAATGGAGCAATAGGAGCCGCAACACCAGGAGAAATTTCCAACGAAAGTTGGGACCTTTTGCATCGGGCCGCATTGGTTTTCTCCTTAGCCTATTCAAGATTTAAGGATCTCTCACAAGCAAAAGAAGATTTAAAACGGCTAAAAAAGCGAAAGCCAGAGCTGAAAAGGCTTTGAATGAATTGAAAGCAGCTCAAGAACAACTTATACAGCAAGAAAAACTTGCATCTCTAGGCCAGTTAACTGCAGGAATCGCTCATGAGATCAAAAACCCACTCAACTTTGTCAATAATTTCTCCGATCTCAGCAGAGAACTTATCGAAGAGGTATTTGAAGAATTAGAAAATCTGGAAGATTCGGATAGCAAAGAAGAAATTATAGCCATCCTGAATGATGTAAAAAGCAATCTCCTCAAAGTTCATGAACATAGTACTCGAGCAGATAGCATTGTTAAATCCATGCTGCAACACAGCCGGGCTTCTGACGGTAAGCGGGAGGACAAAGCCTTCAATGCCTTGGTACGGGAGTTTGTGAACCTTTCCTTCCATGGAATGCGAGCAGGCAAAGCTCCTATCAATGTGGACATAGAATTCAAATTGGATCCTGAAGTAGGCGAAGTATCGCTAATCAGTGAAGATTTTTCGAGAGTAATTCTCAACCTCTGCAATAATGGATTTGATGCCATGCGAGAAAAACTCAAAATGGTAGGAGCGAAAGATTATCTACCCAAACTTACGGTGACCACTGGTTTACTGAAAGACAAAATTCATTTTTCTATTTCAGATAATGGTCCGGGAATCCCAAAAGAAATTAAGGATAAAATTCTCCAGCCTTTTTTCACCACAAAAAAAGGAACCGAAGGCACTGGACTTGGACTTAGCATCACGCATGATATTATCAAAGCACATGGTGGAGAATTACAGGTAGAAACAAATGAACAAGTTGGAAGTGAGTTTATTATTCATCTACCCCTCAAAAAATGATCTCTTTCTTTCGAAAAATTCGCCAGCAACTTCTCATTCAAAACGGGCTAACTCGATACCTCCTCTATGCCTTGGGTGAGATATTCTTGGTGGTAATTGGAATTTTGATAGCGCTTCAAGTAAATAACTGGAATGAGGAAAACAAACTGAAGAAACAAAAAGCCATCCTCCTTGAAAGTCTAAAAACTGAATTTGAAGAAAACCAAAATAGACTGGATATTTTGCTAAGCTTTATTAATCAAAGAGAAGCTTATGTAAGAAGTCTTTTAGGAATGATGCAGCAAATTCCTTTTCAAGTAGACAGCGTGGAAACAGTCTTCGCATTGGAAAGAACTGGTTTTGTCCATTATTTTAACTCAACCCTTCCTACCTATGAGGAAATGAAATCCTCGGGGACTTTAAGACTTATCGATAATAAAGATCTGAAAAGGCGGATGGCTGATTACCAAACTTTTCTCGAATACAGTTTTAGAATAGAAGATGATAACAAAGGCCCCATTCAACAATTTTCTGAGCATATCTTGAAATATATGGAATCCGATTTTGGTGATGTGAACATCACATTCAATGAGTCAAGAAAATATGCCTCTGTAAAATTTGACCTTGAAGCCATGTCAAATGATCCTGAAATTCAGTATCTTCTGAAAATTATTATCCAAAAGAGTGTTTCCGAGGCCGGATATAAGGAGCGTATCTTCAGTCCGGGATTAACTAGAAATATAGATTTGATTGAAGGAGAACTAAACCAAACAGCGGAATAACAACTTGAATTCTTGTTTTCCGCCTCTCTTCATTCATTAGTTGATCTTTCCTGTGGCATTCTCACACATGTTATATAGACAGTTTTTTAATGAAAAAGCTATTCCAAACACCATTTTTTATGATGTTTCTGTTCTGCGGTTTGGTCATGATTCCTTTGGCTCTAAACGCTCAGAACATATCTCAGAATGCAGTTTTCAACAACATCACATCAGATGAAGGACTGCCTAGTACTTCAGTCACCGATGTGACTCAAGACACCTATGGATTTATCTACCTGGGTACTTGGGAAGGAGTTTTCCAGTTTGATGGGAAAAATTATAAAAAGATTCATTACGAAGGCAGATATGTAGAAGCAGATGAAAAGGGAGGGGTCTGGATAGAAGCCCAAGATGGGGATTTGGTTTATTATGACTCCCATACAGATAGCCTTTCATTTTACTGGGATATTGATTTGAATAGGAGGTATCTCCAAGTCCTTTTGGGAAAGCAAGGTGAAGTATTTGCCTCCACCACAAAAGGAATCATGAAGCTAGACCCAGAAACTCAAAAATTTATTTTAGAGCCTGGGCAGGAATCAGGTGAAGTATATAATCTTCAACTTGGGGACGATGGAAGAGTAAATTTTATTCTTGTTCAAAATGGGAAAGAGGCAATAATGGGGAGGAGGCATCCTAATGGGAAATTCAGCTATGAACAATTTCCTGTAGATGAAAACACTATCAATAAAACATCCTTTGCCATATACCGCCAAACTATCATTCTTCCTTACGGGAATTCAGGCACAGTCCTTTTAAATCCGAATGGATTGGCTACACGGGCATCCGATTCTGAACCTTGGACATTTAAAAAATTCAGTGAACCTGAACTATTGAAGGCAAGAGGCCTTGGGAGTGAAGCTTCTTATATCATTCATGGTCCATTTATATGGCTCAACCAACTGAACGCGATCACCAAAATCAATGTAGAAACGGGGGAATCCTTAACTATCCAATCTGGTACGAATACCCACAAAGAACTACTTCCAATGTCCAGTGATCACGGATGCAAGTTATATTTGGATCGACAAGGGGTCATATGGATCACCAGATTCGCCTATGGAATCAGCCTTTTAAATACGCATCAATCTGATTTTGGCCTTTTACGGGATGAACAAGGAAAAATCATCCCTGATATCCTTTCTTCTTACGAACTGGAAGATGGATCTTTTTGGATAGGACAGCGGATTTCTATGGAAAGTGGACTTATTCATTTTGCTAAAGATGGAAAGAACATTCTCCACAGAATTGGAGCTTCCCAGGATAATCCTCCTGCTGGAAAAACATTCGGATCAGAATTATCGCATCCCTATCCTTGGGCAATTGCAGAGACTTCTGATTCTACACTTTGGGTAGGAACAGGCTCTCCTGGAGATCAAAATGGAGGACTCAATCGGATAGACCCAAAAACAGGTTTGATTACCCGGTATCGAAATGATCCAAATGATTCAACCTCATTAAGTAAAAATTGGATTTTTGGTATTCAAGTAGATGCCAGAGACAAACTTTGGATCAGTCATATCGATGGAATAGATTTTTTGATCCTGAAACAGAAAAATTCACCCCTATGGTCAAAGATTCTTCCGATTCCAGACCACGAGGAGCATTGATTGATTCTCAGGAAAATCTTTTGGTCCAAAGAACTGAAGGTGAAAGCTCTTGGATATTGATCGACACCAAATCTAAATCTGTAATTAAACAAGGTACATTCTTCGGTAAAGATTTAGATTATTCAACATCTCGGCCGGTTCTTGATACTAAAGGAAGAGTCTGGATTGCTACCGTTGATGGATTTGGCTATACAGATGAGGAATACAATGGATTAAAATTCTGGCAGAGTTATGAAGAGTTTGGATTTCCAGACCTTGAAATCAGAGCCTTGAGCTATGATGAGGATGGGTACCTTTATTTTGGAACTTCGGATGGCATTTTTCAATACCTACCAGAAACTGGCAAAACAGTAAGATTTGGGATTGAAAGGGGGCTTCAATCCAGTTCATTCAATTCCAAACTGCAAAATCGCGGCCCATCTGGAAAAATCTACTTTTCGGGAAATGGTGGGATGAATGTGTTTGATCCCAGTGAACTTCAAACTAATCCATACCCTCCACAAATCATTATTAGAGGAATAACCTTGGATGGTAAAAATTACCAAAACTATTTGGACTCCACAGAAAGGAAACCAAACCATACTATTTCTTCTCTGCTTATTCCTCCTGGAATCACCACTTTAAATATCAATTTTGCGGCCATTCATTTTGGGGGAAGCGGGAATAATAATACGCAATACCGATTGGTCAATTTTGATGACAATTGGCAAGATGCAAATGGAAATGCTGTTTTTACCAACCTTCCAGCAGGAAATTATACGCTTGAATTAAAATCAGAAAACCTTGATGGGATCTGGAATGAAGAACCTAAACTGTTATCTATAAAAGTATTACCTCCTTGGTATCAAACCTGGTGGGCTTATCTACTTTATTCTTGCCTATTTTTCCTAGCCGCTTATGGCTTCATTCGGGAACAAAGGAAAAGAGCCGCTAGAAAGGAAAGGGAATTAGCAAAAGATCGAGAGCTAGCTCAGGCCAAAGAGATTGAAAAAGCCTACTCCGAACTTAAATCTACTCAGGCCCAACTAATCCAATCAGAAAAGATGGCTTCACTCGGAGAGCTGACAGCAGGAATTGCACACGAAATACAAAACCCCCTCAATTTTGTCAATAACTTCTCAGAAGTAAGTTCTGAAATGATTGATGAACTACAAGAAGAATTACAAAATGGAGAGTTGGAAGAAGCCAAGCTCCTAGCTACCGATATTAAAGGTAATCTCAACAAAATCACCCACCATGGGAAACGAGCAGATTCTATTGTCAAAGGAATGCTCGAACATAGTCGCACCAACAAAGGAGAAAAGGAACTAACCGACATTAATACGCTAGTTGATGAGTTTATAAGACTTTCTTACCATGGTTTACGTGCAAAAGATAAATCTTTCAATGCTGATTTTAAGCTAGATCTTGACCCTAATCTTCCTAAAGTAATGATTGTGGCTTCCGATATCGGAAGAGTGATTTTAAACTTGGTGAATAACGCATTTTATGCAGTAGACGAAAAAGCAAAATCTACCTCCCAAACCTCAGAAGTAGGAGATGGCTACAAACCAGAAGTTACTGTAAAAACAACGACGACCCCATCCCATTCAGGACTGCCGGACGGTCAAGTAGGGGTAGAAATTTCCGTTCAGGACAATGGATCCGGCATCCCGGGATCCATCAAAGAGAAAATCTTCCAACCTTTCTTTACCACCAAGCCGACTGGCTCTGGTACCGGGCTGGGATTGTCTCTCAGCTATGATATAGTGAAAGCACATGGAGGAGACTTACAAGTCAGGAGTATGGAGGGAGAAGAAACTGAGATAAGTATCATTTTGCCAATTGAACCTTAGAACTTATGCTACTAACCAAAATTCAATTTGCTATAGCAGAAATCAAAGATGACAACTCTTGGGGAATTCATCTTAAAGGGGAATTGGAGACTATTTCCAACAGGTTCGATAACAGATATGGATTGCTATGAATATTCCCTTTCAAACCAAAATTTCAATTAATAAAACAGGTCAAATATGAACCATTCGATTTTAAACTCTACCCAACTTTTCTTTTTCCTATTTGGTTTGATTTGGGTAACAATCCCTGAAGCTAAGTCCCAGGAAATCCAACTGGAAACCATCTCTATCTCCAACGGACTCGCATCTCCTCAAGTAATGGATATTATGCAAGATAGTTATGGATTAATTTGGGTTGGTACTTCAAACGGGCTTCAACGATATGATGGTTATAGCTGGAAAACCTACCGTAACATCATTGGAAATACGAATAGCCTTCAACATAATATGATTTTTGATATTGCTGAAGATGCCAACCGCAACCTTTGGATTGCTAACGAATTTGGACTTACCTACTTTGACCGGGCAAAAAACACCTTCAAAAATTATAATATTGATTCCACTTTTAAGACAGCAGGAGCATCAAGAACGCTCCAGGTCCTTACCGATTCTCAAGGTAGAGTTTGGGCCAGTACTTTAGGATTTGAAATTATTCAATTTGACCCGGAATCAGATACATGGATTCAAGCCCCCTATGCAAATATAAATGGAAAACCAGCAGTCCATTCTTACATATCCATGTTTGTATATGAGGATAATGCAGGAGGAATATGGGGAGGTTCAGCCAACCATGGTCTCATGTACCTTCCCAAAGGAGCTTCAGAGTTTAGACCGATAAAATTTGATATTGAAAACACCTTAAACAGCTTTGAAAATACCATTTCAGAAATCTATGAAGACAAAGATGGATTTCTTTGGATTACCAGCCGCCAAGGAATTTTCAAATATGATGTAGCAAATAACAAGCTCAGAGAAATAGTCACATATAATTCTGGAAATGAAGATATTGCTACTTTTTTAAATTCGATAAGGGAGGATTCTGAGGGTAATATTTGGATTTTGAACAATTATCGTGGCATACTTAAGTTTGAAGGAAATAGCGACCAATACACCGAAGTTTTAATACCTGGAAATCGGAAAATGAATACTGGGTTTTGGACAAATCGATTGACAGAATTGATGATTGACAAAAGTGGAATATTTTGGTTTGGTTCACGCGCAGAAGGCCTATTCAAATACGATCCTGTCAATCAACCTTTTAAGTTTTATAGCCACAACGCAGAAGATCCAAGCTCATTGAGCCAAGGAGGAACGTATGGACTCTTTGCTTCCAAGATCTCACCGGGGAAAATTTATATAGGTACTCGTGGAAATGGAATAAACATCTTCAATGAAGAAGATGAGAGTATACAAAAAGTAGGATTCTCATCAGCAAATGACATGTTTGGAGGGTCGGCTAGATCAATTTATGAGCAGGCCGATGGTACTATTTGGGTGGGTACTTGGGGAGACGGGTTGATTAAAATGGATCAAAACTACCAAGAACTTAAACGGTACAAAAGAACCAATGAGGACGACAAAAAGGGGTTGCCAAATGATCAAGTAAGGGTAATCCGGGAAGATAAAAAGGTAATATTTGGATCGGAACCAATGGCGGGTTAACAGTGCTCAATCCTGCTTCAGATGATTTTAATGAAATAGTAAGTAAATACAGCCAAACCTACCCCAATGAAATTCTCGAACAGGTAAGAACCTGGCTGCAGACGGGGCAGGAGATTACAAGTATCAAGGAAGTAGGACAATCCGAAGAGCTAATGCAAGGATTTGAAATTTCTGAACGGGGCTCATATTACCTAGTGACAGTAGGAGAAGGAGATGCTGCAAGTATGGCTGATTATGGATGGCTTCAAAATTCCGCAGGAGAAACCATCATTGGAATGGAATCGATAGATAATTCACTTTGGGCAGGTGGGTCTTTCAAAAATAGACTTCAGATCACTCAGGTCGAACTCAATCCAGGGTCCTATTCTCTACGGTATCGATCAGATGATAGCCACCATTTCAATAGTTGGAATGATCTTGAACCTGACTTGTTACCACTTTATGGTATTGCCATTTTTAAGCAAGACGGAGAAATGGCAAAACAATCCACTGTAGTCAATGTCAATGAACAGAATGTCGAAATCATTATTCAGGATGCCAATATCTCTGACATAGAAATGGGTGAGAAATATATATGGATTGCCAGTGCCAATGCAGGAGTTACAAGAATTGATCCTGAAACCAATTCGGTAAAGTACTATACGAGTGATCCTTTAGACCCTACTACTTTAAGTAATACGCAGGTTTTTGATGTAATGGAATATAATGGGCAGCTTTGGATGGCTACTTATGGAGGGATTAATATTTTGGATATAGCAACCGATGAAATCACTTACTACACAGAACAGGATGGCCTGCCCACCAATTTTATAGAAACTGTTTTGCCAGGGGAAAATGGAGAAATGTGGTTTTCAACCCAAAATGGACTAATCCAAATGATGCAAAGTGAAGCTTTGGATAAAGTCACTTTTATTAATTACAATGAGGATGATGGTCTTGGCGGTGATTCCTTTATTTCCCTTGCAGCGGATAAAACTCGAGAAGGTAATTTTTATTTCGGAGGAGATCATGGGCTTACTACTTTCTCTACCGTGGCCTCAAATAAAATTCCCCCTTCAGTGATCATATCAAATTTATTGATATCCAATCTATCCGTGTACGAGATGGGAGAAAACTCTCCATTGGAGATGGATTTACTTTCCTCAGATGAAATTAGCCTTCAGTACGATCAGAATGATTTGAGTTTTGAATACGCAGCACTTCATTATGCCAATCCTACGAAAAACCAATATGCACATATGCTCGAAGGTTTAGACCAGGATTGGATTTATGATAATAGAAATTTTGCCTCTTATACCAACCTTGAGCCAGGAACCTATATTTTCAAAGTCATCGCTTCCAATGCATACGGGATATGGAATGAAGAAGGGAAGAACCTTCAAATCACAATACTACCTCCTTGGTGGAAAACTTGGTGGGCTTATCTGATTTACCTATTGATTGCAATAGGCATTATTGCAGCTGTTTTTGCCCTATTTAGAAAAAGAATCCAACTAAAAGAAAGGGAGAAAACCAGGCTCAAAGAAATCGCCCATGCCAAAGAAATAGAAAAAGCCTATGCAGAGCTGAAATCCACCCAAAATCAACTCATCCAATCTGAAAAAATGGCTTCGCTTGGAGAACTGACAGCTGGCATTGCCCATGAAATTCAAAATCCGCTCAACTTCGTGAATAACTTCTCAGAGGTAAGTTCAGAAATGTTAGATGAACTTCATGAAGAATTGGAAAAAGGAGAGTTGGAGGAAGTCAAGCTCCTAGCTTCAGAAATTAAAGGCAACCTCAACAAAATCACCCACCATGGGAAACGTGCAGACTCCATTGTCAAAGGAATGCTAGAACATAGCCGCACCAACAAAGGTGAGAAAGAAATTACTGACCTCAATGCATTGGCAGATGAGTTTGTTAGACTTTCATATCATGGCCTTCGTGCCAAAGACAAAACATTCAATTCAGATTTTATCTTGAAGCTCGATCCTGATCTTCCAAACCTTTATGTTGTAGCTTCTGATATTGGTAGAGTGGTGCTGAACTTAGTGAATAATGCATTTTACGCTTGCTCTGAGCGAAGCCGAAGTTCAGGCAAGGAAAATGGGAAATCAGGATCAAATGACTATCATCCTGAAGTGGTTGTGAGCACGAGAAAAGTAAAAAAGGAATCGAACTCATAGTAAAAGATAATGGCTCGGGCATCCCGGAATCCATCAAAGAGAAAATCTTCCAACCTTTCTTTACCACCAAGCCGACTGGCTCTGGTACCGGGCTTGGATTGTCTCTCAGCTATGATATAGTGAAAGCACATGGAGGAGACTTACGTGTGAAAAGTGTGGTCGGAGAGGGTACTGAAATGGTCCTCTTCTTACCATTAACAGATCAAATAAAAATCAATGAGGTGTTGACCCCAAACACTCAACCTTAATAGATGAAATCATGAAACACGACTTTTTGAAATATCTAGCACTGTCCAGTACGCTCATCTTAAGTTTACTGGCTTTCCAATCTTACAGCCAAATTAATGCATCAAAAGGAGTACCTAGCTTTACCAATTATGTGGTAGGTGATGATAATTTTGCCGGTCAACAAATCTGGGATGTGAACCAAAATAAGGAAGGTTTCTTATTTGTTGGCACAAGTTCAGGTCTTCAAAAATTTGACGGTAAAAACTGGGAACTCCTTTCCGCTCCTACTACTGAATTCAATACCAATGTTAGGTCTACCCTTCTTGCCTCTGACAGCACCTTCTATTTCGGATCGCTTGGAGATTTTGGTATTGTCACCACTGATTCCACTGGAAAAACCATAGAAACATCCCTCATAGATGGCTATCCTTCGGACTTGATTTTTAATGATATCTGGTCGATTCGCGAAAGTCAGGGGAAAATTTACTTCCAAGCCAGAGAAGCAATTTTCATTTATACACCAGCTTCGGAAAATCAGGGAAGTAACCTCAAAGTTTGGAAACCGGACACCGAATTCATGTATGGATTTAGCCTAAATGATACTTATTACGCCCATCAGATTAATCTGGGCCTGTTTAAGGAACAAAATGGCGCATTGGAGTTGGTTCCCGGCAGTCAATTCCTGGGAGAGGATCGAGTACAGGTTTTATTACCCTACCAGGACTCTAAGGGATTTTTAGTAGGTGCCTTCTCAGGAGGACTGTATCATTACGATGGTCAGGATTTCATCCCTTTTCCAACTGAAATCGACCCTCTTCTAAAAGATAGAAGCTTATACAAAGCACTTAGTCTTCCTGATAACACCTATGCCCTTAGTGTTTTGGGTCATGGCTTTTTTATCATCGATCAAGAGGGGAAAATAAAATCGCAGTTCAACACCAAAAATTCTATTACCGACCAAAGTGTCTATGCTTTTTTCCTGGACAATACTTCCAATTTATGGGTGGGTACGAATAGCGGCCTTTCAAAAATTGAAATCTTTTCACCGATTTCTCGATTTGATTCTGACCAATATGAAATAGGTAGTCCATTATCCCTTGGTGCCTACGATGACAATTTATACATAGGAACATCAACTAATGTGCTGTACCTAGATAAGTCCGATGGGATTGTCAAGCAGGTAGAGGGAATTCCCAATACTCAGGTATTTGGTCTTGTTCCAGATGGTAATCAGATGTTGAGCACTGGAGTTGGGGTTTATTCAATTAGGGGAAAAACCTCCAAGATTATCCCAGGCACGGAGAGCTACCAGACCCTAAAAATTGTGATTTCGGAATTTCATCCAGGTTATGTGTTTATTAGTGGTGGTTTTGGAATTCAGGTATTCAAAAGAGAAAAGGGCATCAATGGAGAGTATGATTATGAAAATATCGGCTCAATTTCCGGTGTGGAACGATCGATCTATAGTTTGGCCGAAAACCAAGAAGGTGAACTCTGGGGCGGTACCCAGGCAGGGGTACTATTTAGGATTGTTTTCCAAAAAACGGCATCTGGCAATCTAGATGTTCCCAACGCAAGGGTAACAGAAATCAGCGAAAAAGACGGAGTTAGAGGCTTATCAGGTCTTGCTGTGGGTCCGATCGAAGGTAAAGTATATACTTCTGGTATCGATGGGTTCTACTTTTTCAATTCAAGTATCAATGAATTTGAGCGTGACCCTGTATTCAGTTTCTCTGATGAGGTAGCCAATATCAACCTAGACACTTATGGTCTTGGAGTCGGTGAAACCGGCAATGTATATTTGGACTTCAAAGGAGAAAAACGCTTGGCTGTACGGCAAGATGATGGAAGCTTTCAGCTCCAATCTTATCCGTTTAATTTGATAACGGCCAGTTCAGTGGCCTCGGGATTTACTGAACCCAATGGGGTCATATGGTTTGGTACAGATGACGGACTAATCAGGCTTGATCCCAATAAAGATTATAGAACAGACCATCCGCTTCCACTATATTTCACATCCGTATCCACGAGTGAGAATATCTTATCCATTAACATGCCGTCTGAGGAATCAACAGTGGAAATTCCTTATAAGGGTAATTCTATCAATTTTAACTTCACTGCCCCCTTCTTTGTAAAAGAAAATCAGATTCGATATCAGACATTTTTGGAGGGTTTGGATGAAGAATGGTCTGACTGGACAGAAAATGTCTCAAGGGAATTCTCCAATCTCCCTTATGGCTCCTACACCTTTCGAGTACGTGCAAAAAACACATTTAACACCATCTCTAATGAGATCGCCTACCCCTTTGAAATACTTCCCCCTTGGTATGCTACTTGGTGGGCATTCCTCATTTACTTTATTGTCTTTGTCTTAATCGTCTATGGGCTGGTTAAATTCCAGACTAACAGGGTTTTGGCAAGAGAAAAAGTAAAAACACAGGAACGGAATTAGCTCAGGCCAAAGAAATTGAAAAAGCATATAAAGAGCTCAAGGCTACCCAGGCTCAACTAATTCAATCCGAAAAAATGGCTTCTCTTGGAGAACTCACAGCAGGAATAGCCCATGAAATTCAAAATCCATTGAATTTCGTAAACAACTTTTCCGACCTCAATCAAGAGCTCATCGATGAATTAGAAGATGAAATCGAAAAAGGAAACCTTGCTGAAGTGAAGCAAATTGCCGCCTCCATCAAGGAGAATGAGGCCAAAATCCAACAGCATGGTAGACGTGCAGATCTAATCGTCAAAGGAATGCTTCAACACAGCAGAGCTAATTCCGGTGAGAAAAAGGAAACCGATCTCAACTCCCTTGCTGAGGAATTTCTGAAGCTCTCCTATCATGGGCTTCGTGCAAAAGACAAGAGTTTTAATGCAAACTTCAAACTTGATCTCGACCCTACTCTTCCTAAAGTAAAAGTTGTGGCTTCAGATATCGGAAGAGTGATTTTAAATTTGGTGAATAATGCCTTTTATGCCTGTGCAGATAGAAGCCAAAGCACCCTCAATGGAAAAGCATCACTTGTCCAAGATAGCCATCAAGAAAATGGGTACGATCCAGAAGTAATTGTCAGCTCCAGACAGACTCCAAATGGGATCGAGCTCTCGGTGAGAGACAATGGTCCAGGCATTCCGGACTCTATCAAAGAAAAAATCTTCCAACCCTTCTATACCACCAAGCCAACAGGTTCTGGGACTGGTCTTGGGTTATCGCTGAGCTATGATATTATTAGAGCACACGGGGGAAAATTAAAGTCTTTTCTAAAAAAGGGGAAATGACCGAATTCATAATATCTCTCCCTTTTTCTAATTAATTCGAATGGTATGAAAAGATCATTTTATCATTCCATCAAATTGGGAGAAGCCGTATATCACCTGATCTTGTCAAAAAGCAAATCTGTCTAATTGTATTCTAAACTCATTCCTTCAAAAGTTATGGAAGGAATGAGTCCAAGATTTTGAAAATCACAAAGTAATTTTCACTTCGTTGGTTCAAAAAAATTCAATTTTAATATTGGTATTTTTATATATTTTCCATTACCAAAATAAATTATTAAAAAAACCCATCTCCATTCTTTTAAAACTTTTTAGCGCCAAAATCGGGCAATATTTTACAGATTTATAAATTCCTGATTACTAACATTTTGAAATATTTTTTCTTATTTTAGATTATATTTCATAAGAAATTAAATGTTTTTCACTCGTAGAAAAATGTTGTTTTTGACACTTTTTACCTGATTTCTGATTTTTCAAAAACACGGTCTACAAAACGTTTTATTCTTTAAACTGAATGTTATGCAGAAATTACTGACGCTCGCAAAGGGGATAGTGATTGTTTTTTTACTTGCATCAAATTTCACTTATGCCCAATCTGTCAAATTGGAGCAAGGACAAAATGGTGGAGTCGATAAGGAAGCTACAAGTCCCGTAATTTGGTCAACAGGAAACTCCAACTCCGGAAATAGCCATTTTTTGAAGGCCAATCCATTCCCTATCGTCTTACCATTTCCAAACTAAAAGCAGGAAGCCATACAGTAGAAATTGAATGGGATACCAAAAAGGACGATAAAAATGCCATTGATTACATCACCAATTTCAATAGAATCTGCGAGGAAGTTATCCCTGGCACAGGCACTCCCAGTTTCGCTGCAATTCCTGCACCAGAAGGAAATCCACAGCCTTTTACAAGTTTTACTCAACTTACAGAAGACGAGCGGAAACTCGCCATTTATGGTGGAACGATAGAAAATGTTTCTTACACGATACAGGAGAACAGTTCCTCCACAACAATCACCCGCCTTCGTATTTCTTTTGTTGTAGAGGGAGACAATGGGGCCAATAATACTGCAGTCATTGCCTGGGGAGGCCATATTGCCAAAGCCCAGGATTGGGGAGAGGGTAATTCAGCCGCTAGTATAAACGGGTCTCCGTACCATACCAGAGTAGTTTCTCTTAACGACAAATCCGTAGGAAGCCAAAGCAGTTCTGTACAGGCTGCGACAGAAGTTCTAGAATCCGTAACTGAATGCTTGATTGAAGGAGAAACCGAGGTTTGTGAAGGTTCTATAGCTACCTATAATGCCCCCGAAGGAGGGTTTTCCTATGTTTGGACGATCAGCGGAGAGGGAGAAATCAGTGGGGGTCAAGGTACTAATAGTATTACAGTCAATTGGGCAGGATCTGGAACAGTTGCCGTTGCAATAGAAAATGAAGGAACTTGCCTGCCCATCCAATGCAGCTTAGATGTTACCTATACGATCCCACCAACCTTCTCTGTATTTGAAGCAGTACTGTGTAGCACTGAAAATGGAGGAAATACTGCCATTGGAAATCTCTATGATTTTATTTCTGTAGATTTTGGAGAGGTAACTTTTGTTCGTAATGGACAAACAATCGAAACTCCAGAGGAACTTTTAGTCACTGACGGAGATGTCTTCGAAGTATCTACCGTCGGAAATTGTAGCACTTCAGAATCATTCACTGTGACAGTCAATGACCGTCAGATTTTTGGAATTTGTACCCAAGGAAAAGTCTACGAACTGATAGGCTCTGAATTGAGTGCTTTGAATGAAATATTCAATCAAGGGGAAACCGTGGAATCCAATAAAGTATTCTACATCGATGGGGATGAGGTCCTCATTGAGGTAGTTTATTTTAAAGATCGATTTGCAGAAGCAAAGGCAATTTTAGAAAACTTAGGCTTTGTAACCCCTACCGAAAAAGAGCTTAAGCAAGATCCCAACTCGTTGATTATTGCTGGATTTTTCCCAATTGCAAACCTGCTGGAATTAAATCAATACTTCGAAATTCTAAACCACGTTAGACCTGCATTTCCTCCTGTAGCCAATAAAGGAGCAATCACTACCCAAGGCGATCGGGTCATGCGATCTAATCTGGTACGAGCCGGATATACACATTTTGAAGGAGATCAGCCCATTGATGGTACAGGAATAAAAATAGGAGTGCTTTCGGATAGCTATGCTACACGAACAGATGCAGGGGTAAATACCTTGGAGACCGATATTTCAAACGGTGATTTACCTGAAAACATCTATTTCTTGAGAGATCTGCCAAGTCGATTTGGAACAGGCACAGATGAAGGTCGTGCCATGATGCAAATCATCCATGACATTGCTCCAGGAGCAGAGTTGGCCTTCCGTACCGGAATAATTACAGCAGGAGATTTTGCCCAAGGAATACGAGACTTAGCGGCCGCTGGAAGTGATGTTCTAGTAGATGACATATCTTATATGACTGAACCTAGTTTTAGAGATGGTAAAGTCGCTAATGCTATCAATGACGTGACTGCTGAAGGGGTATCCTATTTTACCTCTGCTGGTAATTTTGGCATCAAATCTTTTGAATCGACCTTTAACCCAGTAATCGATCCCACTATTCAATTGCCTTTAAATAGCGGTACTTGGGAGGAACAAGGAAGAGTTCATCAGTTTAGTAACGGATCCACCACACAATCCATCAATGTCTTCCCGGCAGAAAATGGGCCTGCTGTTTATATGATTGCATTGCAATGGGAAGACCCGCTTTATTCAGTGGATCAGGTAGGAAGTCAATACGATCTAGACATTTATTTGAAAAACTTTGATGTCCCACTTTTTGGCTTTAATCGGGATAATGCCAATGGAGACCCCTTTGAAATCCTTTCTTTTACCATCACAGAGCCAACAACCATCGAACTCTTGATTGCAAGGGAATGCGAGAGTTGCAACGACCTGGATACCAACACAGGCATTAAATTTAAGTATGTAGTATACAGAGGTGAACTGGATCCGAATGATCAAAATGGCATCAATGCATCCACAGTAGTGGGTCATGCTAATTCTGAAGGAGCCATGACGGTGGGTGCTGTACTTTACGCCAATACTTCAGTATTTGGATTTAATCCAGCATTGGTGCCTAGTGGAACAGAACCCTTTACCGTAGCCTCTTTCTCCTCACGAGGAGGAACCACCACCAATGGGGTCGTTCGAGCGAAGCCAGATTTTACAGCTCCTAATGGGGTGAATACCACCGTCAATTTGGGTGCTCCCAATTTAGAGGGTGATGATTTTCCAAATTTCTATGGTACCTCTGCCGCAGCTCCTCATGCAGCTGCTCTTGCTGCCTTGATCAAACAAGCCCGAGTCAAATATTACCCAGAAAGTTCTCCTCCCGACTGGGAAGGCGAAGTAGGAACTACCACACCAGGGGACATCCGAAGAGTACTTAAAACAACGGCCCAAGACATGCATGATCCTGGAGAAGACTTCCTTTCCGGAGCGGGAATGGTTCGGGCAGATAAAGCATTATTGACTTTAGCATCTCCTAATCCCAATAATATTGAATTGGTGTATGAGGAGGGAATAAATCCTGGAGAGGTAGAGTTTCAATTGATCATCCAGGGGACCAATATCTATGAAGGTTCGAATGTGTATTTGAGAGAAGAACAATTAAACGCTGTCTATGGTGTGGATGAATTTGGAACAGGATATTTGGAAGTGACAGTACCAACTTTTGAAGGAAATCCAGGCGTAACAGTCGTCAATAATTCCATTTCCGATAGTGAACTAGATGGGGGTACTGCTGGACCTGAATATTTCTTTGATGTGGTTAAAAAAACCATCGCCATCCGGGCAGATGATCTATCCAAAAAATATGCACAGAAAGTACCTGATTTAACAGCAAGTGTTTATGAAAGAATTGAAAATAATTGGGAATTAAGCGAGCTGAGCTTGGAGGAAGTAGGATTGACTTTGGATCCTGAGAATCCGAATCCTTCTTTACAATTATTGACCTTATCCAGTACCATTACTGGTGATTTGGCCGAAGTAGGAACTTATGTTATAACCGCTTCACATCCTCAAACTACCTATACCTACTCAGATTTCTTCAATTATGTAGGAGTGCTTCAAGAAGATGGCACCTTCTACTATGACGGAACCAATGATGATTTTGGAAATTATGGTCCTGGAATTATCACCGTGGAAGCCTTACCGATCTCTATCAAGCCGAAAGACCTGATCGATCAATTTGCGGTTGAATACGGAGAGTCCATTGGAGATGCATTGGAATTTGAGGTTTTGATTGCTGATAGCCTCATAGGCCCAGAAAGCAATCCGAAAATCATGGATGTGGCCGGGTTGAAAAACAGCGTTCTTACTCAGTATATGGAGGACTTGGAACTTGCCAAAAGAACAGGAGACAATAGCCTTCCATTGGGAATCTTTAATGGAAGATCCATTATCAACAAAGAAAGCTTTGTCAACAAAAGCTTCATGGTCAGCGGACGAAGCATTATCAATGCTAGAACCATCATCAACGGCAGATCCATCATCAATGGGCGAACCATTATTAATTCTGCATTTGATGTTCCTTCTGACTCCTTCTTAGATTACCTAGAAGATCCAGAAAACCAAGAATTGCAAGCCGTCAGCATTAATGGAAGAACGATGATCAATGGGAGAACCATCATCAATGCCCGAAGTATCATTAATGGTAGAACCATCATCAATGGAAGGACCATTATCAATGCTAGAAGCATCATTAATGGACGAAGCATAATTAATTCTAGAACAATCATCAATAGTACCGGAGGTGAAGAAGAGGAAACAAACTTCAATAACCTGGTCATTTTTGGAGAAAAAGATCTGGAATTAGCTGAAGAAGGGGAAAATGCAGAAATCGGGAAGTACTATGACTTTGGTGCTGAAACAGGAGAAAATAACGATGATTTCAACTTGGAATTCTTCTCCATCACTATGGTAACTGGCACTGATGTAGGGCCACAAGTAATTATCCCGGGAACTTTTGAATCCAGGAATTTTATCTCACACTATCTACCGGCTGATCTTACCATTACTCCTGCATCCTTACTTGCTGAAACTTCAGCGACACCAGATGCCATGATTTATGGAGATTCTATTCCTCCATTAAGTACCTCATTTGAAGGGTTTAAAATGAGCACCAGCTTCCTCAATTCTGAAGAAGTCGAAATCACTTTAGAAGAAAATGCCGAATCCGTGGTGGATACAGTAACCTATCAACTGCTGTATCAGGAAATTGCATTCCCACGAGTGGGGGTGATTCCAGTAGGTACCTATGAAATAGATCCGGAAATCACCCTTATTGAACCTTCAAATTATATTATTGATCCTATAAATAAAGGAATACTTTCAGTAGGAAAAGCTACACCTACGGTTATTGTTACCGGTGGAGAATTTGAATATTTAGGAGAACCAATCGAAGCTAGCGCTTACGCATATGGTATTGGAGGAGAGGAGGATTTGCTAGATAGGAAACTTATCTCTATTGAATACGAAGGAGTTGGTCAAACCAGCTATGGGCCTACCACTTTTGCACCTGTATTCCCTGGCACGTATCAGGTAATTGCACAATTCGCAGGAGATGAAAATTACAATCTCGCAAGTTCTGAGTATGCGCCTTTCCTAATAGTAGGATGTGCCAATGAAGCTCCTGAAATTGGAGATTTTGAAACTGCCATGGGAGCCGGAAGCTCCAGTAACCCTGCGACCATTAAAAAACCTGCTAATACCAAAATCGGTGATTTGCTGATTGTCGGACTTATGTTTGAAAAAGGAGAAGCTCCTTCGGTAACCCCTACAGAAGATGGCTGGGTATTAATTCAGCGGGTCAACCAGGAAAATCAAGTCGCCATGGTCACCTATTACAAAGTGGTGGAAAACAAAAATGAGCAAGAAACTTATGGGTTCCGAATCAATCAAGCGCCAAAATGGACCATGGGAATTACAAGAGTGGAAGGGGCCGATATCCATCATCCAGATGGGCCGATTGTCACCTTCAGTGGAGATTCAGGATCCCAAGGTTCTGCAGGAACTGCACCATCCTTGACCACCACGGATTGTAATACTCTAATTATGTTATTCTACACTAACAAGAAAAATGCAACCTGGACTCCTCCAGCAGGCACGATAGAAGTATATGATGATCCTAATGATCAGCAAGGTCTGACCTCTAATATGATGAGCTATTTTATTCAAAGTGATGCTGGCGAAACTGGAGACTTAAGCGCTGAAGCTTCGGTGAGTGAGCAGTGGGTGGCCCAAGCAATTGCCATTAGGCCAATCGTAACAAATTTTGAAAACGCTAGAGTTAAACCAGTTACCGGAGAAACCAATCCTGAAATTTCATTATCTTATGACAGCAAGGAATTGGATCAAGAGGGAACTTCAAGTGAATTGATTGCTTATCCAAATCCCGTCAATGATCGATTGAACCTAAATCTGAAAGGATTGGTCAATGAAGAGCCAAGTGATTTCTCTTTGGTAATTCTTGATGCCATGGGTAGAATCCGTCATTTGCCAAGAATATGGCACGAAAGCGAAAGTAGACTTGAGTTGGACTTCTCTCAAATGAATGTCGGTTTCTACATAATCAACATCAATACTAAGAAAGGGATGAAAACCATTCATATCATCAAAGACCCATAAAAATAGATCTCCATATTACCGAAACATCCACCGACTAAATGAAGGTAACGTAATTCGCAAAAACTAAGGAACCAGGACCATTATATGACTACTTTTAGATATGTGCTCATTCTATTTTTGTTTGAAGCTCTCTATTTACCCAAAAGTTTTGCCCAAACGAATAGGATAGATAGTCTTGTACAGTCCATTGGGGAATTAAATGAAGATAGAACAATGGTTACAGCCTATTTAGATATAGGCCGCGAATACTTTGACACTGATCTGAATATGACTATCCATTACATGGATTCAGCTATTCAATTGGGCAAAAAAGTCGATTACAAAAAAGGATTAGCCGATGCATACAATCTAAAAGGAAGAGCTTATGCCCAACTGGGAAATTTTCAGGAAGCTATTCTTACTTTTCAGGAAGCTCTAAAGTTCTACCAGGAAATTGGAGACCAAACAGGGGAGGCTAATATTTTGAGCAACCAGGGTTCCATTTACTTTAGACTTGGAAACAGTACCAGAGCGCTGGAATTACATTTTCAATCCCTCAGTATTTCAGAACAACTAGATAATAAGCTTCGGATTGGGACTTCTCTAAATAATATTGGGACTGTTTACAGCAAAAATAATTCGACCATCCAGGAAGCCCTAACCTATTTTAAACGGTCGCTACAGGTATTCGAAGAAATTAATCTAGAGCCGGGAATGGCCATAGCTGCCATGAATATAGGGGAGGTCTATTTTTTGAGATTCCAATTATGATTCTGCAACATTTTACCACCAAAAGGCTTTAAAATTATGTGATGGAACGATTGATGCCACTTTCCCCTCACCCAACTCGGAGAAATTAGTTCTCAATTGGGAAATTTTCAGGATGCTTATGGATACCACCAAAGAGCAATGGACATTTCAGAAAAGTTGGATGCTAAGTTCGAATTGACACAAAGTCTAATAGGTCTGGCCAAAACCCAGATTAAGCAGCAAGATTATCGGGGAGCTATTTCCAGCTTTGAGCGGGCTAAAACCTTAGGGGTAGAAATTGATGCCAAAAATGAATTGGTAGATATTTATGAAAATCTAGCCAACACTGAAGCACAAATTGGAAACTATAAGGCTGCTTATGAAAATGAAATCAATGCCAAATCCGTCAAAGAAGAAATAGCAAAATCAAGTACCGAAAAGAAAATACAACAGCTCCAATTTGAATTTGAATTGGACAAAAAAGAGGCTGAAATCGAACTTCTTCAAAAGGATACAGAGCTAAAAAATGCAGAAGTATTAAATCAAAGAGTGATCATTTTCGCTTCCTTGGGAGGCTTGGCAATGTTTGTCATTATCAGCATTTCTCTTTTCCGAAATAATCTGAGTAAGCAAAAAGCCAACCGCCTGTTGCAAATCCAAAAAGAAGAAATCCGAACCCAAAGAGAAAATGTAGTTTCTGCTTATGATAAATTGAAATCGACTCAGGCCCAATTGATCCAGTCAGAGAAAATGGCTTCTTTGGGAGAACTGACCGCAGGGATTGCCCATGAGATCCAGAACCCTCTCAATTTTGTAAACAATTTCTCCGAGGTTAGTGAAGAAATGGTGGATGAAATGAAGGAAGAACTGGAAAAAGGTGATTATGAAGAAGCAAAATCCATCGGAGAAGAAATCAAACAAAATCTATCCAGGATCAGATTGCATGGAAAGCGTGCGGACTCCATAGTCAAAGGGATGTTGGAACATAGTAGATCCAATGCTAGGGAAAAGGTGCCTACAGATTTGAATTTACTGGCCAATGAATTTTTACGACTTTCTTATCATGGTATTAGAGCTAAAGACAAGGCTTTCAATGCAGACTTTGAGCTGGAATTAGATGAGGAACTGCCTAAAGTGACTGTGGTACCCCAAGATATTGGAAGGGTCATTCTCAACATGGTTAATAATGCCTTCTACACGGTCAACGAAAAATCAAAAACCGGAATTCCTGACTACCACCCGATGGTTCGTGTGAAAACCAAAAAAACTAATAATGGCATAGAGCTGTGCATTCAGGATAATGGCAGTGGTATCCCAGAGTCTATCAAGGACAAAGTATTCCAACCATTTTTCACTACCAAACCAACCGGTTCTGGAACAGGTCTTGGCTTGAGTTTAAGCTATGACATTATTAAAGCCCATAATGGGGAGTTAAAAGTAGAAAGTAAAGAAGGGGAAGGCACTGAATTTACCATTTTCTTACCGAATTGAATTGAAAAATCAAGATCCGAATCCTCCAAATCATTCACCACAACCCAATTTATAAAATGCATTTATAGTCATTCATTATACCTATTAATGCAGTTGAAACAATTGATTAAAACTGAGACAATATTTTAGTATGGCTTTTTAAATGTGTGCTACAATGAGAAAAGTTTTATTTATCTTGATAAACATCAACGTTTTTCAACTATAATTATGTTTCAACTCGATAAACTCCAAAAAGGTAGGGCTGAACTAAACCCACCAATTCGCCCATTGATTTCATCAACTAGAGATCCATTGGATTTGGAGTTGAAAGTAGTGTATGGTGAAATTCCGGATGATATCACAGGCCATGTTTTTATCAACTCTTCTAGTGGCTCAGTAAACTCCCCTTATCCATATCCCAAAACATTTCCAGATGGAAGTAAAAATCCAGAATACGGATCTCCGATTCTACTTGGTGGGGGATTTGTGATGAGATATGATTTTGATCAGGAGGGAAAGGTTTCTCTTAAAGCAAGATTGCTAAAATCCCCGGCCTATTACGCAGATGAAGCATTAAAGCACGGGAGTCATCCGCAATACCCAAAATGGGAACAAGGATTTAGTGCTTTCAAAAACCTGGGGATTACCAGAATGTCATTTTGGTTAGGCTGCTGTGACTTGCTTTCTACAGCCATCACTCCTATCCGTTATGGGAATGATCAATTTGATCGATTGGTCGCCACTACCGACGTGGGAAGGCCTTTTGAATTTGATCCCAAGACCTTAGAACTTAAAACTGCCATTGGCTACTTAAAGGAATATGCCAACGGGGTGCCGGGCATTGTACCTTGGCCATTTCCGGTACTACAAACGACCGCCCACCCAGCCTTTGACCCTGTTACCAAAGAACTCTTTTCGGTCAACTATACAAAATCTACCAAACTTCAACTCCAAGAATCTAATCTATGGCCCTCCCTGCATAGACACCACCATGCCATCGAGAAGGACCTAGAGGATAAAGTTAAAGCTTGGAGTTCCATCGAGGATAAGACAGAAGCCCGCGAAAAACTGAATGAGTATTTTGGAAATGTTCATAAAAAATTCCCCTCCCATGAAAGTAAATCCAAGAGGTTTTTCAGAAAATTAAAACACTCCATTTCAAAATTCTTTGGGAAAGTCATGAAATTCTTCGGAATACCATCCAATGAGTTTGCAGTGAAAGACGAGGTTTATGTGCATGTGTTTGATGGATCCAAAGATTTGAAGACCTGGAGATTAGTCGATGAACAAGGAAATGACCTGCAAATCACACAATGCTGTCATCAAACTACTGTTTCCGAGGATTACTTTGTCTTTATTGACGCTGCTTTCAAAATTTCCATGGATTTGATGTTCAACAATCCATTTCCTCATAATGATGAAATTGACAATTTCATTCGTAAGCATACTACCCTTCCTCAGGAACCCTATACCTATGTCTACATCGTGGCAAGAAAAGATTTAAAAGAAGGTTCGAAAACTGTGGTTGCCAAGAAAATAAAACTGGAACCTGAGTTTATCCACTGCTACCTAAATTATAAAAACCCCGACGGCAAGCTTACGCTATATGGAGCCAGCAACAGTGCCGCCTGTCTAGCAGAATGGGTAAGACCTTTCGATAAACTGGTAAACGGATCCGATATAGAAAAAGACACGGCTGGAATCATCTCCGCGGGTGTCATGGATATTGGTAGAATAAGCAAGTACGAATTGGATGGAGAACAAGGAAGCCTGATTTCAGAACAAATTCTGGATGCTGTAGGAAAACTGGATCAACCCGAAGACTTGGGGGCTCATACTTGGGGCGTTGGAATCTATACCTTCCGAGACATCATTTCCGGAAGTATCCCAAGCAATGAAATTACAGATATCTATTTCCAATGCTATGGATTGGAACCACGAAGATTGACCGAATTCATTTATGAACTTTATAAGGATTATCCCAACAGGAAGGTACCTGCTCCAGAGGTCAAAAAACTTTCTGAGGAAGGCATTCCTCACCAGTTAGTAAGACTCAATGCCCAAACCTTTGAACTTGAGGATTACTTTCAATTCCCAAAGGCTATGAAATTAGGTCTTTGCAGTTTACACATAGAAAAACTATCAAAAACCCAAGACCTGGAATTGATGGGTACATCACGGTACTGATGATCAATGAAGATGAAGTGAATGGCGTGAAAAATTTCTTTAGAGAGGTCTGGATATTTGATGCCGCCAATTTGAAGGATGGGCCCAAAACCGTGTTGTCTCACCAAGAGTTGAATTTTGCGTTTACGCTACATTCGGTATGGACACCTTCCTTGGAAACCAATCCGGAAGACCCCTATCTAGTGCCTGTGAAAGAAGACTATCAATACATGATTGATAAAATCTGGCTGGACAAACACAAAATTCAGGAATTCTTCGATAAGGAGATTTTCCCACACTTTTGAAGGAATCCTTGATTCCATCGAAATTTTAAATTAATTGCAGCATACAACCCACTACAAGTCAACTACTTGTATCGTTTTTGAGTAAATGAACATAGGAGAATATTTATTAAAGAATAAACTGTACGAAGACTCCGAAACTTCTGTATATGAAGCGGTACATCATCAAACCGGGGTCAAAGTAATTATAAAGGTTCATTCGGATGACTTTCCATCTCCTCAGAAAATTGAACGGATCAAAAATGAGTTCAAGCTAGGAGAAGGAATTACCGGCGAAGGCCTTGCGCATTACCTAGAACTAGTTAGAATTGGTAATGGATTTGCGATCATCCAAGAATATTTTGATGGAAAATCTCTGGATAATTTTGTCAAAAATAACCAGCACCTTTCCATCGGTAATTTTTTGAAAGTAGCTCCAAAAATTGTTCATGCACTTGGCGAGATGCACCGCCAGAAAATTGTACACCGGGATATCAGTACCGATAATATCTTAGTATCCGAAGACTTCAGTGCCATTCGCTTGATCGATTTTGGGGTTTCAGCTACTTTCCTTGAAATCAGCAATGAAAGAATAGGTGGGGGAAAATCCATTACCTCTCACCAGAACAAACAGGTAGAATCAATCGATTAACAGATTATAGAACAGATTTCTATTCTATTGGGGTTTTGTTCTATAGAATTCTTACAGGAGTTTTTCCTTTTGACAGTGAGGATTCATTTCAGATCATTCACCAACACATTGCCTCACCTCCTCCACCACTCAAAGACTACTTGCAATCGATTCCTCCGGTTTTGGAAAAGATTATTTTCAAATTGCTATCCAAATCGGCTGACGATCGATACCAATCTGCTGCAGGATTGGAGAGAGACCTCATCATTTGTGCAGATTATTTTGAGGAGCTTGGGGAAATTCCTGATTTCGAGCTGGCAAAACATGACTTCTCTTCCATATTCAGACTGCCCAGGCAGTTGTTTGGTAGAGATAAGGAATTAAAAGAACTAAATTCCCATTGGAAGAAATGTCTGGATAAAAAGAAAACCCAATTTCTTCTGGTTAAAGGGGCTCCAGGAATTGGAAAGTCTGCGTTCATACAGGAATTAAAAAGGCCTGTCTTAGAACAGAATGGATTTTTCTCCAAGGTAAATATGAGTTGCTCAACCAGCCTATTCCTTATAGTGGGTTAATTCAGGCCTTTGAAAGTCTTCTCACTCAATTACTCAGGGAACACAAAACTTCTCTGACCTTTTGGAAAGATCAATTGACCAATGCCCTTGGTCAAAATGGAAAACTTTTAACAGAAGTATTTCCTACGCTGGAGAAAATCATAGGAGTTCAGAATGCCTTAGAATCCTTATCCCCACTGGAATCCCAAAATAGATTTGAATATGTCTTTGAGGAATTCATCAAAGTCTTCACAGCGCAACCCTATCCTATTGCCCTCTTTTTAGATGATTTACAATGGATGGATTTAGCAAGTATCAACTTACTTGCCCAGCTATTGAAAAATAATCAAAATCAAACCTTTTTTATCGTTGGGGCTTATCGGGACAATGAAGTGGATGAAACTCATCCCTTAAGTCGGATGCTTTCGGATGTTTCCAAACTTGGGGTGGAATTCAATCAAATAGAATTGGATTTGCTCCCAGTCATTGAAATCACTCATATTTTAAGTTATTGTTTGATGCGGGATAGCTCAGAGGTAGCCGAAGTCTCTCATCAGATTCATCAAAAAACAAGTGGAAATCCATTTTATGTCCACCGTTTCATTACCAGCCTTTACGACAAAGGACTTATCTATCCGGATACCCAACTTGGACTTTGGAAATGGAATAAAGAAGAGATTGCCATTGAAAGCGCCACAGAAAATGTAGTGGATTTCTTGATGAAGCAAATGGAAAGCCTGCCTGCCGAAGTACGATCCTATCTGGGAACTGGTGCTGCTATAGGAAACCGCTTTTCGAGTTCAGAAATGGCAAGTTTATTTGGTGTAATCGAAACCCAATTCATAGAAAATTTAGCTCCAGCGGTTAATGATTCTTTCCTTCTTTTTGATGGTTCCTATTATTTCTTTGTTCATGATAGAATACAGCAGGCTTCCTACCTCTACCTAAAGGACAAAAAGAAAGTCCATCTGGAGATAGGCGAATTCTATGAATTGAATTTGGACCGAACAAAAGAGGATTGGGCTTTTCTGATTACCAATCAATTGAACCGTGCACAATCCTTAATTACAGATCCAAAAAAGCAGATCAAACTTGCCCAATACAACTACGAGGCAGGTATTAAGGCCAAAGATGCCGTGGCCTTTGATGAATCATTGAATTTATTAAACCAAGCGGCGAGTCTTCTGGAGGATAAAGAACCTTGGGTAACAGAATACGATTTGAAATGGAAAATTCTTTCCGCACAGATAGAGGTAGAGTTTATCGCAGGAGAACAATCCAAGGCATTTAGTTTAGCCGAGGAGGCAATTAAATACGGTAAAACCAACTTAGAGAAAGCCTTGATCTATAATCAGCTGATTATTTTCTCACTATGAAAATCCAATTTCAAGAAGCCTTAGATTATGGTGCAAAAGGATTGGAATTGATTGGATTAACTATTCCTGAGGAGCAATCTATAGAAGCAGCGATTGGTCAAGGATTTGGAACTATCATGGGTTTAATGGCAAACAAGAAGCCTATTGATCTCCTTTCGAATAGAACTTTGTCGGATTCGGAAATACCCAATATCCAACTTAAACTTCTGGTCAACATGCTTTCTCCTGCCTTCTTGAGTGGGCAAAGCAATTTATGGTCTTATTTAGTGTTAACTAGTACGGCAATTTCTATTGACCATGGAAATAATGCAGAAAGTTGTACCGCCTACAGTTCTTATGGAATTTTATGTGGTTTAGCTTTTAGCGATTTCCAACAAGGATATGATTATGGAGACCTTTCCTATCAGCTCTCCAAAAACTTAACAGCCTTCGCCAAAGAAGTAACACCTGCTTTGTTTTAGGGGCCTTCCTGAATATCTATGCCAGACCTGCTAAGGATAGTTTAACATACATGGATGAAGGATTAATCTCTGGACTTCAATCTGGTGAACTGCAATTTGCAGGTTATAATATTTCCGGTATGGGTCAGACTATCACTACAGCTGGAAATTCACTAGCCCAACTGGATCAAAAGCTCTACCAAGGATTGCAAATCGTAGAAAAGACCAAAAACCAATTTGTGAAGAGTACCATATTGGCTTTTTACCAAATGATCAAAGATTTAGGAGGCTCATCTTCACTTGAAACGATCGATTCGGAAAGTGTGATTTATTCACATCTAGAGAAAGAGCAAAACTATTTTGGGCGCTTCTATTTCTTCCTTTACAAGGGCTTTTCTTCCTATTTATTGGGGGATATTCCTTTTGCTTACGAACAAGTATCCATTGCCAAAAACTACCTATCTGCCCTCCCCGGCTCCACGGTTTTGGCAGATTACTATACCTATCTTCCTTTGATTGCTCTAGAGTTAGTTTCTGGAAAAACACCTTCTGAAGAAATCACAGCTGAGATAGATGAATCCTTGGCAATCCTTGAAAAGTGGAATGCTTCTATTCCAGAAAATTTTCAATTTCGTATTGATTTAATCCGGGCCACTCAGTTGGAGCAAAAAGGACATCTTTTAGAAGCCTTGGACCTTTATGATTCAGTAATTAGCCTGGCATCGAAGCAGGAAATGTTGCCATTGAAAGCCATAGCATTTGAAAAGGCCGGTAAAATGATGCTGAATAATCAAAAAATACGCATTGGAGAAATTTACCTCAAGGATGCATATCTGGCTTATTTGGAATATGGAGCCAGTAAAAAACTGGATCAGCTTCAACAAGACTTCCCTACCATTTTCCAAAGCGGTAAGGCTGAAAAACCTTAACGCTCAGCGAAACTACACGGACCATCCAGTCTCTGGAAATGTTCGATTCACATACCCTTATTAAAGCCTCCTCCGCCATCTCCCAACAGGTAACCCTCAAAGGGGTGCTAGGAAAAATGATGGAGGTGGTTCTGGAAATGCAGGTGCAGAAAAAGGGTATTTTCTGATGTATACCGAAGGGGCCTGGAAAATAGAAGCAGAAGGAACCATCAATCCTCCTTCTTATACCCTGCTACAAGGTATTCCTTATCCTTCGGATACGGTTCAATTACCAGTAGAGATCATCAATTATGTGCAAAACAGTCAAAAATCGCTTTTGCTTGAGGATGCACAAAATCATCCGGAATTTGGGCTCATCCCTTATTTAAGGACCAAGGAAGTCAAGTCTATGCTTTGTCTTCCGGTCATTCACCAGGGTAAATTATCTGCTATCCTTTTATTGGAAAACTCCCTTTCGGTAGGAGCTTTTACCAGCTCACATGAAGAATTGCTCCAGACGCTTTCTACTCAAATCGCGATTTCCATTTCCAATGCTCAACTTTACGAAAACCTGGAAAGAAAAGTACTGCTTAGAACAAAAGAACTCCAGCTTCAAAAAGAAGATTTGGAACAAACCTTGAATGACCTCAAAAAAGCACAGCGTCAGTTGGTAAACTCTGAAAAAATGGCCTCCATGGGAGAATTGGCTTCGGGAATAGCACATGAAATTCAAAACCCATTGAATTTTGTGAACAACTTCACTGAAGTAAGTGATGAGATGATTGATGAGTTATTGGAGGAATACCGAAAGTCATCAGATTCAAGAGATGAATCCTTGTTTCAAGAATTGCTTTCGGATGTGAAATCCAATCTTCAAAAGATTAGAAAACATGGCTTACAAGCAGATGCCATCGTCAAAAATATGCTCGAACATAGCAAGCAAGGTCAAGGAAGACATGAACTGACTGATCTCAATGCGATGGCCAATGGATTCCTTCGAATCTCTTACCACAGTTTCTTGGCAAAATATAAAAACATCATTTCCAAGGATATAGAAATTGAAATGGACATATCCACCGATGAAAAGATCCCAAAAGTCCATGTGATTCCCCAGGAAATAGGAAAAGCCTTACTAAACCTATTGAATAATGGATTTTATGCAGTACTCGACCGAAAATTAAAGGATGAGGAAAGGAAGGTGGACTACCAACCCATTGTGAAGGTGAGTACGGAACTGGCAAGTCATGGGAATAGCGGTAAAAAAATCCTGATCAAGGTAAAAGACAATGGCATGGGAATTCCTGATTCCATCAAGGATAAAATTTTCCAACCTTTTTTCACCACTAAACCCACAGGATCCGGAACAGGCTTGGGATTGTCATTGGCTTATGAAATCATCATTTCCCATGGAGGAGAATTAACTGTTCAAAGTAAAGAAGGAGAAGGAGCTGAATTCATCGTTTCATTGCCCCTGAAATAAATTACTCCGCCGTATCTCCTTTACTATCATCCTTCAAATCTTAATTTCCCTACCTGATCAATTTCGCCTTAGCCTGCTTTAGAAAACTCCAGTCTTCTCAATCGAAAATCCAATAATCCTCATTTTTTATACTACGAAAACTAGTTTTAAGGCTACCTATTGCTTGATATTGAAGGATTTAGTTTTGATTCTATTTCTGAATACCTATGGAAATTCCCGTAATAAAATGTAGATTAAAATGCCAAACAGGAAGGAAGGGTGATAGATAGAAATGAATACATAGTTGTGTGAGCTTTTTTTAAATGAAACCCAACAAAAGCGAAATACCTCTGAGTACTTTTTCTATTGATCACATTCGGTGAACAACTGGTTTCATTTTTTCAAAGGATATACCAGGCAAACACCTTTAGCATAGGTTGCTCTCAAATGCAGATTTTTGAAACCTACATGGCCTCCACCCTATTTGGGAAAAATTTGTAAAGGTGGAATACAAGTATATGATTCATCAATTCTTCACGTATTTATCAAACCATACCAAATGAAAACCACTTATTTTTCATTTGTAGTGTCTTTGGCTTTTATTTTTTCTTGCTCAGAAAGTCCAGAAAAAGTGGCAACTGAGGTAAAAACCCCTATCTCTAAACCAACTGTGGTGCAACTGGATGCATTACCCGATTCTTTACAGCCTATTCCTCGGTTTATATCAGAATTAAAAGCACCGCAAGTAGTAAGCGTTCCTCTGAGTTTCTCAGAACAAAGAAGCTATTTCAACGATGGAGAACTGATTAACCTCAGCCCACCTTCTATCTCTCCTTTAATGGTGTTGCAGGATGAAGATGGAAATCCCGTAGAGGGAACAAATGGCCCCTTCATCCTTGGAGAAGGAGGAAGAGCACAATTTACTACCTATACATCTGATGACGGATTGGCCTTAGATGCGGTCAACTCTTCCTTATTAGACAGTCAAGGTCACTTATGGTTTGGAACTTCAGGAGGAGGAGTAAGTCATTTTGATGGAAATACTTTTACCAATTACACGACAGTTCAAGGACTGGCAGCCAATAACTTAAGATCCATTATTGAAGATCAAAGTGGAAATATTTGGTTTGGAACTGTTGGTGGAGGAGCCAGTAAATATGATGGAGTAAGATTTACTAATTTCAATACCAGCAATGGATTGGTGGATGATATTGTCTTTATCATCAAAGAAGACCAGCAAGGAAATCTCTGGTTTGGCACTAATGAAGGAGTAAGCAAATACGATGGGAACACTTTCATCAATTATACCACCGAAGAAGGGCTGGCCGGAAATGTAGTGGTGAGTATAGAAGAAGATAAAGAAGGGAACCTGTGGTTTGGTACCTATGGAAATGGAGTCAGCAGGTATGATGGTAATCAGTTCATTTCTATTGCCGCTACCGAAGGACTGTCAGGCGATCGGGTTCGGGTAATCTTAAAAGACTCCAAAGAAAACTTATGGTTTGGGACTGTAGGAGAAGGGGTCACAAAATATAATGGAGAAACTTTTGAAAACTACCGAATTGAAGATGGGCTGGCCAGCAACCTAATTCGAAATATTGCTGAAGACAAAAAGGAAATCTCTGGTTTGCTACCTCAGGGGGCGGAATCAGCAAATTTGATGGAAACACATTCACTACTTACACCACTGGACAGGGATTGGCGAGCAATAATGTCCTCAGTATTTCTGAAGATAACTCCGGAAAATTATGGTTTGGAACCGATGGAGGAGGAATCAGCAGATACGATGGGCTTGGTTTTACCACCTTTACCACTTCTCAGGGATTGGCGGCAAATATTGTAATGAGCATAGCCGAAGATCCCCAGCAAAACCTTTGGTTTGGAACACCTCTGGGAGGTATCAGCAAGTTTAACGGGAAAAATTTCATTAACTACACCACCGCCCAAGGCTTGGCTTCGGATGTCATATTCAGCCTATATGCCAACCGAAATGAAGAACTATGGATAGGCCGCGTGGGTGGAATCAGCTTGTTTGATGGCAAGAGTTTTACCAACTATTCATCTGACCAAGGTCTCACTGGGTATGATGTTTTTAGCATTTTGGAAGATAAAAATGGAATTCTCTGGATCGGTACCGATGGAGGTGGTGTCACTCAATTTAACGGAGAATCATTTACCAATTTTACCCCAGATCAAGGCCTGGCAGGATATGCCATTCTCAGTATTATAGAAGACAAATCCGGTAGAATCTGGTTTGGTGCTGCCGATGGAGGAATCAGTATTTTTGATGGTAAAAGCTTTACAAATCTCACTACAGAGCAAGGATTAATTGATAACACAGTCCTTAGCATTGAGGAAGATTTTGCAGGGAATTTCTGGGTCGGCACTGAACATGGGTTAAACTTTATCAGCTCCAATGATTTGAATGCCCTGCTTCAAGGAAACTTCTCAGATACAGAAAATCTTTTCAAATCCTTTACAACTACCGAAGGGTTACCCAATGATGTCATCCTTCAAATCGAATCATTCCCAACTGGCAAAATAGCCGTTGGTACAAACTTAGGCTTGGCGATTTTTGATAGCCCTACAGCCAATGAGCCTATGCAGGAGCTCAAAAACCTCGAGCTTTTTAATTCCAACACAGGCTATCCCGTTAAAGACCTAACAGACGGTCAAAAAGGAATGTTTTTGGACAGCAGGGGCATTCTTTGGGCGGGCACAGGTAGCAACAAAACTGCTTTGAGCAGGTTTGATTACTCCTCTTTACTTAGAAATGAGGATTTACCAAAAGTAGCCCTGAAGCAAGTAAAGATCAATGAGGAAAACCTCTCTTGGAACCTTTTGGCTCAAAGTGTCAATAATCCAGAAAGTGAAGGCATTCCTGCTCCTCAAATCAATGAAGAGGTCAGTGTATTTGGAAGAAGCCTAAGTGAAAAAGAACGGGAAGCCATGCGAAACCGATTCAATTCGATTGAGTTCGATAGTATCGCTCCTTTCCATCCTATTCCACTTAATTTGGAGCTACCCTATAAAAACAATCACTTAACCATCGATTTTGGTACCAACGAAATTTCAAAACCCGAATTAATTGAATATCGGTACATGTTGGAAGGCTATGACCAGGAATGGAGCCCCGTTCTCAAAAAATCCGAGGCCACATTTGGTAATATCAGTGAAGGAACCTATACCTTCAAAGTCATGGCCAGATATAATGGGCCTGCAGCAACAGGAGCGAGGGAGTGGACCAACCCGACCAATTACACCTTTACCGTTTTACCTCCTTGGTTTAGGACCTGGTGGGCTTATGGATTGTATACCCTGATCTTTCTATCATTGATTTACCCTGTATCCCGATACCAAAAGAATCAGGTACTAAAAGCCGAACAAAAGAAAGCCCGAGAACGGGAATTGGCACATGCCCGGGAAATTGAAAAGGCTTATGCAAAGCTAGAAGCCTCCCATGAGCACTTAAAAGAAACCCAGTCACAATTGATCCAAGCTGAAAAAATGGCTTCCTTGGGAGAGTTGACAGCAGGAATCGCACATGAAATCCAAAATCCCTTGAACTTTGTCAATAATTTCTCCGACGTTAGCAATGAATTGATGGATGAAATGATCGAGGAATTAGAAAATGGGGATATGGAAGAAACCAAGGCCATTGCAGAAGATATCAAACAAAACCTCGAGCGAATCAACCTGCATGGAAAACGAGCCGATTCCATTGTCAAAGCTATGTTGCAACATAGTCGGGTAGGTTCGGGTAAAAAGAACCCACAGACCTCAATGCACTGGCAGATGAATGTTTACGCTTAAGTTTCCATGGACTCAAAGCAAAGGACAAAACATTCAATGCCGATTTTCTCACTGACTTTGACAAAAAACTACCTCAATTGGAAGTCATCCAGCAAGATATAGGTAGAGTCATTCTGAATATGGTAAACAATTCATTTTATGCAGTAAACGAGAAATCAAAAGCAGTAAATGGTACTGCATACCAACCCTATGTTAAAATTACCACCAAACACATCTTGGGAGGAGCAGAAATTACCATAGAGGATAATGGGCCAGGAATCTCTACTGAAATCATCAATAAGATATTCCAACCCTTCTTTACCACAAAACCTACAGGGCAAGGAACTGGGCTAGGTCTATCGTTGAGTTATGACATCATCAAGTCCCATGGAGGGGATTTGAGAGTAAAAAGTAGTACCACAACTGACCAAGGAACCGCATTTACTATTTATATTCCAGAATAATTCTTTTAAACTATCTAATTCATAGCTTTTACATCAACAAAAAAACGTCGTGCTTTCAGTAAATATCATTTCCATCATTCTTCTATTTACCCTCAAGAGGCCCCTAGGTACTATTCAGGTCTCTGAAGAGTGGAAACGTTTATTCAATTATGGAATAATAGCAGCGATAGCCTTGATGGTGATTGAGTGGATTCCTATGCCTTCACTCATTTCCTTCATAGCCAGCATCGCAGGATATCTATTGATTAGTGCGATTGTCTATGTCACCCTTCAATTTCCTGCGCTAGAGCACAAGAAAGGCGTGATATATGCCTGGTTGCCAATTATTGTCATATCCATCATTACGGAGATTTTTGTGGCGCTGGCGCCGGACTTTTACAATAAATGGGATTCCTACTTCGAAACCGCTGAGGCATTTGCGTTTATCTGGGCCATTGCTATGTGGATTATCAATGCCAAGCAAAAGAAAAACCTGGAGAAAGAGCGAATCAAGGCACTGGAGAAGGAAAAGGAACTGGAAATCACTGAGCAGTTAAAAAATCAGTTTGAGCAACAGGTGAAAGCTCGAACAGCAGAATTGACTGCCCAGAAAAACGAGTTGGAGAAAATCGTGCAGGAACTAAAATCCACCCAATCCCAACTGATCCACGCCGAAAAAATGGCTTCTCTCGGTGAGCTGACCGCCGGCATTGCGCATGAAATCCAAAACCCGCTGAATTTTGTGAATAATTTCTCTGAATTGAGTAATGAGCTTTTAGTGGAGATGAAGGAAGAAATTGAGGCTGGGAATTATGAACTGGCTTTGGAAATCGTGGATGACATCACGCAAAACCTACAAAAAATCGCGCACCACGGTAACCGCGCTGATTCCATTGTCAAAGGAATGCTACAACATAGCCGAATCAATTCAGGGGAAAAGGAATTGACCGACCTCAATGCTCTAGCGGATGAATTCCTAAGGCTTTCCTATCATGGGCTGCGAGCCAAAGACAAAAGCTTCAATTCGGATTTCAAGTTGAAGTTAGACCCCAACCTTCCTAAAGTGAAGGTGGTAGCACAAGATTTCGGCAGGCTGATCTTAAATCTGGTCAACAATGCTTTCTTCGCGGTCAATGAGAAAAAGAGCAAATTGGATCCTAATTCGGAGGAGGGAAAAAACTACCAGCCTACCGTAGAAGTTACCACTTCTCTCGAAAATAATAAGATCAAAATTACGGTATCGGATAATGGAAGTGGAATCCCTAAATCCATTAAAGAAAAAATATTTCAGCCCTTTTTTACTACTAAACCAACAGGGTCTGGAACAGGCTTAGGCTTGAGTTTGAGTTATGATATTGTCAAAGCTCATGGAGGTGATTTCAAAGTGGATTCGGTAGAAGGTGAGGAAACTACCTTTACCATTATTCTTCCACTGGATAAGCTAGAAAAATCAGATAAAGCGGAAGAATAAAAAAAGAGTAAAAAGTCATCATGAGTTTACTTTAACGAAAGAAAAATGAATATTTTGATAGTAGATGATGAAACGGATGTAGAAATACTTTTTCGTCAAAAATTCAGGAAAGAAATAAAGAAAGGAGAGATCAGCTTGTCTTTTGCCTTTTCCGGACAAGAAGCATTGGATTTTTTAGAACAAGAAAATCCTCCCCAAGTTGTATATGTGTTTTCGGATATTAACATGCCCGGGATGACGGGCTTGGAACTGTTGAAAAAATTAAGGAACGTTTTCCACAAATCAATGTCAGCATGATATCCGCATATGGGGATACCGAAAACTATGAGAAGGCGATTGATTCAGGGGCGAAGGAGTTTTTACCAAACCCATTGACTTTGAATTTTTAAAAACTGAAATCGCCAATTTGGTTCACAAACAAAAATCAAACAAGCCATGATCAGAATATTAGTGGTAGACGATGAGGCGGATCTTGAGGTATTGATCAGACAGAAATTCAGAAAGAAAATCCGCTCACAGGAATACGAATTCTATTTTGCCCTCAATGGTAAAAAAGCATTGGAACTCATGGAGGAATCAAAGAACATTGACATGATTCTGAGTGACATCAATATGCCTGAAATGGATGGGTTGACCCTGCTTTCGCGGGTTAAAGAACAAAACTCCTTATTGAAAACGGTCATCATTTCCGCCTATGGAGATATGGAAAATATCCGTACCGCCATGAACTTGGGTGCTTTTGACTTTATCACCAAACCAGTAGATTTTCAAGACCTCGAAATTACCATTGAAAAAACCATCACCTACATCAATCAGATCAAGGATACCCTCAAAGCTATGAAGGAAAATAACATCCTAAGGATGTATGTAGATGAAACGGTATTGAATTTCATGGGAGGCCGGGAAATAGAAAGTGGACTGATAGAAAACGAAACCATGGAAGCGGCAGTGGCCTTTATTGACCTCTGCGGATTTACAGCAATCAGTGAAAACGAAGAACCCAATGTGGTGGTGGGCCAGCTCAATGATTATTTTGACATGATGGTGAGAGAAATCATCGCCGAACAAGGAATTATAGACAAGTTTATTGGCGACGCGGTAATGGCAGTGTTCAAAGGAGAAGATTATGAAAAGCGGGCCATACGTGCGAGTATCGCGATTCGGGATAAGATGAACGCCATGCCGGTGTTTTCAGAAAAATCCGGATTCCAACCCAAAGTATCCATCGGAATTAATAAGGGAGAAATGGTCTCTGGTAACATCGGGTCGATCTCCTTGAAGCGATTGGACTACACCGTGATTGGGGATACCGTCAATGTAGCTTCCCGGCTGCAATCAAAAGCCAATCCGGGACAAATACTGATTTTAGAACAATACCAACATGATGTGAAAGATGATTTCAAAATCTCCAAGATCGGGGAAATGGTCTTGAAAAATAAAGCAAAACCTGTCACCGTTTACGAAGTAAATTCTTAACTCATTCAGCCACAGTAGCTATCAAATAATCAGTAATTATTAAAGAATTGGCCGCAAGCGGTCAATTTTTTAATTTCAGGGCCAATCATTTGCCTATAAACAGGATTAAGCTGTAGATTATTTACCCAAATACCACTATATGAAAAAATTTACCCAACCTGCCTTGTTGGTTGCCTTGGGAGCATCGGTGAGTTTTGCCACGATGATTCCAAAATCAACTAAGAAACTGCTGCCCATGGACCACGCCACAATGGTTCAGACAGACAGCACCAAAAAAGATTCCATTGTAACGCCGAAGTTTAAAGATCTTCCTCTCAAGCCCGAACGAGAAGTAAAATTCAATACCAAACAAGGTACTTGGATGAGCGTGGACGTGAGCCCGGATGGAAAGACCTTAGCTTTTGACCTGCTGGGAGACATTTACACTATTCCGATCGAAGGTGGAAAAGCAACTCCAGTTACCACAGGAATGGCCTATGAAACCCACCCTAGATTTTCTCCGGATGGAGAGAAAATCCTTTTCACTTCCGATCGCGCCGGAAACGACAACCTTTGGTACATCAATCTGGTCAAAAAAGACACGGTACAGATCACCAAAGACAAAAATGGGGACGTACCTGGTGCAGACTGGACCCCAGATTCCGAATACATTGTGGTCAGCAAAGGAAGAAGGATTTCCAAATTGTGGATGTACCATAAAGATGGAGGCGGCGGCATTCAGTTGAATGAAAACCCAAGCAGCATCAAAACCATCGACCCATTCGTAAGCCCGGATGGAAAAAAGGTCTACTATTCTATGCGAAGTGGTTCTTGGAACTACAATGCCTTGCTTCCCCAATACCAAATCGGAACCTATGATTTTGAAAAAGGAGAAATCAACCGGATTACCTCCCGATATGGTTCTGCTTTCACGCCTACCCTAAGTGATGATGGCAAATGGATGGTCTATGGTTCTCGCTGGGAAGAAAAAACCGGCTTGGTACTCAGAAACCTGGAAACAGGAGAAGAAAATTGGTTGGCCTACCCGGTTCAGCGGGACGAACAGGAATCCATCGCTCCACAAGGAGTATTACCAGCCATGGCCTTTACGCCTGACAGCAAACATGTCATCGCTTCTTATGATGGTAAAATCTGGAAAATCTCCGTGGATGGCGCCAGCCCTCAGGAAATTCCGTTCGAAGTGGATGTGAACCTGGCCATGGGGCCTCGTTTGTATTTCAACTACGAAATCAAAGATACAACCGCTGCAAGAGCCACTCAGATCCGGGATGCAGTTCCTTCTCCTGATGGCAAGAAATTAGCCTTTACGGCTTTGAATAGATTGTATGTCATGGACTATCCGGATGGGGAACCAAAACGAATCACTAATCATGATTTCACCGAAGCCATGCCTACCTGGAGTCCTGATGGAACCCAACTGGCATTTGTAGGATGGAATGAAACCGAAGGAGGACATATTTACAAGGCTACCTTAGGAAACAGAGGCAGCGTTTCTCAGCTTACTTCCGAAAGTGCGCTATACATGCAGCCCGCTTGGAGTCCAAGAAATAGAATCGCTGTTTTCAAGGCATCCAATCAAGTCATGAAAGATGCGGAAGGCCCGGGAATCAATGGTTCGGAAGCAGAATTGGTTTGGATCCCATCTGCTGGTGGAGAATTCAGAAAAATCATGGATGCCGGAAATCATGGCAACGTACATTTTACCAAAGACACATCCCGAGTATTCTTGAATGGTCCTGGTGGCACCTTGCTAAGTGTCAGATGGGATGGAACCGACGAAAAGGAATATGCAAAAATCACAGGCATCACTCCTTTTGGATCAGTTGCTGAATCCCATGATGATCATGGACATACCACCAATCCTGAAGAAGCATCAGATATCCGCTATGTGATGGGACTTCCAAGGTCCAATGCAGATGCAGTGAATTACTGCATGCTTCCTGAGGGAGCCTCAGCACAGGAGCCTCAAATGAGACCTAGTAGTGCCAGCACCATATTGATGGCTCCAGAAGGAAATCTTGCCTTGGCACAGGTCAATAACAATGTGTATGTGGTAACGATTCCTACGGCAGGAAAAACCCTAGCATCAATGTAGGTAATCCGGAATCCAGTAATTTCCCTTCCCGTCAACTCACAGAAATCGGAGGAGAATGGCCTGCTTGGGAAGCCAATGGTAAGAAAGTTCACTGGTCCTTGGGCAATGGACACTGGGTATATGACATCGACAGAGCTGAGTTTATCGAAGATTCTGTGAAGACAGCCAAAAAAGCGAAGAAACTAGCCGAAGCAGATTCCGTGGCAGCCTTGAAAGCATTGGGACCTGAAGCAGTAAAAGCAGCTGATTCGGTAGCCAAAGCCAAAAAAGAGGCCTTGGCAGAATTGTTAAAGAATGACAAAGAAAAAGCCAAAGCAGATAGTATTTACAAAGCCGAGCAAAAAGAAAAAGAAACCTATAAACCGGTAGAAAAGCAGGTTTCTGTGTATTACCAAAAAGACATTCCAAAAGGAACCGTATTACTGAGCAATGCTCGAATCGTCACCATGAAAGGGGATGAAATTATTGAGCAGGGAGATATTCTGATCGAAAATAACCGCATCAAAGCCGTGGGTGCTTCAGGTACTTTGGATGCTGGCAATGCCGAAGTCATGGATCTGTCTGGAAAAACCATTACCCCAGGATTTATCGATACCCATGCACATATGTGGCCTACTTGGGGATTGCATAAAAACTCGGTGTGGATCTATGCAGCCAACTTGGCCTATGGAGTGACCACCACCCGAGATCCACAAACAGCTACTACCGACGTATTGACTTATGGAGATATGGTGGAAGCTGGAATGGTGCCAGGACCTAGAGTGTACAGCACTGGACCAGGCGTGGGCTATTGGATGTATAATCTGAAGTCTTTGGACCAAACCAAAAATGTACTGAAGCAATACAGCAAGTACTACAATACCCAATACATCAAGATGTATCTGGTGGGCAACCGTCAGCATAGGCAGTGGGTAATCATGGCTGCCAAAGAGCAGAAACTAATGCCTACTACTGAAGGCGGCTTGGATTTCAAACTGAACATGACCCAACTGATCGATGGCTATCCGGGACATGAGCATTCTATTCCTATTCATCCACTGTATCAGGATGTGACCAAAACCATTGCAGAAAGCAAGATGGCCGTAACTCCTACCCTTTTGGTGGCTTATGGTGGACCTTGGGCAGAAAATTATTACTACACTACAGAAAGTCCGCTTCATGATCCGAAGCTGAACCGCTTCACGCCCTATGAAGAACTAAATGCCAAGGCAAGAAGAAGAGCCGGCGGATTAGGTGGCTGGTTTGCTCCAGAAGACCATGTATTTATGAAGCATGCAGAAGGCATCAAGTCCATCTTCGAGCAAGGTGGATTAGCGGGTGTAGGTTCCCATGGTCAGCTGCAAGGCTTGGGTTACCACTGGGAACTTTGGTCCGTAGCCAGTGGAGGCATGGAAGCCCATGATGCGCTGAAAGTAGCAACCATCTCCGGCGCGGAAGCTTTGGGATTGGACAAAGAACTGGGAAGTATCGAAGTAGGCAAACTGGCGGACTTGGTGATTATGGACAGCAATCCTTTGGAGAATATCCGAAATACCAATACCATATCCCATGTGGTGAAAAACGGAAGAATCTACGATGGCAATACCTTGGATGAGGTCTATCCTACGCCAAGAAAGATGGATGTAAGTCCTTGGACCAAAGTTGCTCCAGTTCCAAATACCAGTTTGAAGTAAGAAACTCTTAAACGAATAGAAATCCCTCAGAGCGATCTGGGGGATTTTTTTGAAATTCGAACAAATAGGAATATTCGACAACAAACGTTTACAAACGACTACAAACGTTTATCAACCGGTTAATTTGAATTGATTCAATTAGAATGCTTTTCAAAAAGAAATGGAAACAAATCAATCAATTATCATTTATCGACCATTACCCAAAGCAGGTAGAATTAAGGTGTATATACCGTTCCAACTAAAAAACGAAAGAGAAAAATTCAAAAAGCTAAATACCAGCTTTTACCATCCTACACAGAAACTTTGGAGTATAGTCCATACCGAAGAGAATTGGAATTTACTTCAGGAAATCTATCAGGGGAAGGTGAACATCCAAGAGTCGGCAAAAAGAACTGTAATTCCATCAAAAAAGCTAAATAAAACTTCTGAAGCCATTTTACTTGCATTAAGGCAAAAGCTGATTCTGAAGGCATTTAGTCCATCTACAGTAAATGGTTATTGTTCAGCATTGAAACCCTTTCTATCATTTTTTGAATCCAGAGAATTAAAGGATTTAAGTAAAGAAGAAATTGAATCTTTTGTGTACCATCAAATAAGTAAATACAAAATTTCGGAAAGTGCCCAAAATACCTTAATCAATGCAATCAAGGCTTATTACGAACATGTATTAGGTAGAGAACGGACTGTTTATGAGATACAAAGGCCTAAAAAAAGTGTTACCCTTCCCAATATCTTAAGTCAAGAAGAAATAAAAAGTATTTTGCAGAGTGTAGAAAACCTGAAACACCGGACCGTGCTGATGCTGATTTATAGTGCTGGTTTAAGGATCAGTGAAGCCATCAAGCTTAGAGTCAGGGACATTCATTCAGATGAAGGGTATATTTTTATCAAAGGGGCAAAAGGCAAAAAAGATAGAAAATCGGTATTGTCTCCAGTTTTACTGACGTTATTGAGACAATACTATCTAGCTTACAAACCTTCCTATTGGTTATTTGAAGGTCAGGAGGGAGGTCAATATTCCGCGACAAGCATTCAAGCTGTATTCCGAAGGGCTGTAGAAAAAAGCAATTCAAACCCTTGGGCAACAGTACATACTTTAAGACATAGTTTTGCCACTCATCTACTTCAGAAAGGAACAAATCTTCGCTATGTCCAAGCCTTGTTGGGGCATGAAAGTAGTAAGACTACTGAAGTATACACCCATGTGCTCTCCATTTCGAACAAAAATATACAGAGCCCACTAGATGGAATCGACGAAATTCTTAATTTGGTTTCCAAAACACCAAATACCCCTGTGGACAATGCGAATATATACGCAATAGACAAGTAGGACTAGGGTTTAGCGAGGTGTTGTGGTGCATTTAAAACAGACAAATGACAGATAAGATTGAAATTCAACTAAGCAAGACTAAAATTCTTCTTCTTCTAATCGGAGCGACCGTTTTTGTAGTTCTTGGAATCCTATTCATAATGAATCCAGAACAATTTGAAAGTACACGTTTCAGAAATTCTGAAATGATTAGAATAGCAGGAATTGCTTCAGTTGTTTTTTTGGACTTTGTCTTGTATTCATCGCAAGAAAGCTTTTTGATAAAAAAGTAGGACTGACCATTGACCAGGATGGAATAACAGATAACTCTAATGCAACAAGTGTAGGACTTATAGAATGGGGTGATATTACTGACATTGGGACTGTTCAGGTTGCTTCAACAAAAATTCTAATGCTTGAAACTGACAAACCTGACAAATACATTGAACAAGCAAAAAACGGAATTTCTAAAAGGGCAATGAAAGCAAATCATAAAATGTACGGCTCGCCATTGTCGATAATTTCAAACTCACTGAAAATAAAATATGACGACTTGGAGAAATTGATTAGAGAAGAATTTGAGAAGAGAAAAAAGAAAAAACGACACCACATCGAGTAGACGGCCTCGCCAACCATTAAGCTAGCAAGGTGCGCCTCACACCACCGTACGTACGGGTCTCGTATACGGCGGTTCACTGGGTTGTAGGTTGCGTTTTGAGGTAATAGGAAAGCATAGATTCGTAGCCTTTTCTTCTAAGTGGCAGGAGTGATTGTTGTAATCAATATCGGACTCTAAGCTACTGCCCATCCTCCTTTTCTGGTCCTGCTCCATGAGTAAGCATGATCTTGATCTACTCCCAATCTGATTAGGTTTTTACGTTTCCGCTCAGGCTTCTTCCAATCATGCCAGATGCAATATCGGAGACGGTTTCTTAACCACTCATCAAGTGATTTCAGTTTGGTTGCATACTGGCGAGACGATAATTGTTCACCCATCCGCGCCAGACTTCAGCCAGCTTTTCAACCGTTCCTCCAAGCCGTATGGTTTTGTTTTCTTGGTGAGCTGCTTGAGCTTTCGTTTGAGTGATTCCCAACTATTCTTTTTCGCTACCAACTGGTATTTTCCTTTCACCCTTTCTGGTATGTCGGAACAAATGCATGTCCCAACATTTCGAAGTTAGAGGGTCTGCGGATGCCACTTTTCTCTTTGTTAATGGGTAGTTTAAGCTTGCTCTTTAGAAAAAGATAAATCTCGTTACCCACTTTTCTAGCCTCTCTCTTGATTTGGTGTAGATGCTGAAGTCATCAGCATATCTGACATACTTAAGGTTTCTTCTTCTCCAGTTCCTTGTCCAATAAATCCAGAAGGATGTTGGACAAAGCGGGCTGATAGAGATCCCTGTGGTACACCTTTCTACGCCTGTGCAGTTTTCCGTTGATCTGGATGGGTGCACGTAGCCACTTTCTGATGAGACGGAGAGTTGTCGGACATTTTACCCGTTGGTAGATCAATTGGAGTAGCGTCGAGTGGTCAACCTCATCAAAGAACCCCTTCAGATCAATATCCACGATGTCCTGATAGCCATCATTGATGTTTATCAGGGCTTGTCTTACCGCCTTATGGATACCCTTTTTCAGGGCGGAACCCATAGCTGTGTTCCTCGAACGTGAGTTCGTATTTGGTCATCAGCACTTGGCTTACTGCTTGTTGAAGCCACCTGTCTACTACTGTGGGAACACCTAATAATCTGGTCTTTCCGTTACTCTTGGGGATTTCTACCCCTTTGATAGGTTTCGGTACATACGCATGGTCTGTAAAATGGATGTGGCAATCCCGCCCCTGTTGCCTTCCAAGTAGGAAAGTAGTTCAGTCACATTCATGTTGTCCACACTCTGCCGAACCTTGTTCTGCACCACCTGTCGGTAGGCTTTATAAAGTTGTCTTACGGTTGAGTACTTTTTCTATCATCATTTACTTGATAACCCTGTCCGCTTAAGATAAGGCTATACCAAAACAGTACTCCCCATCGAATTTGGACGTAATCCAATGTTCAGTCCTTCACTACTTTTGTGAGACCTCCATATAAGTCTTATGGCTCGTTCCTCATAGCTACTATGACTTCTGCTGACTCTCTTAGATGTTCACGACAGCCAGAGATCTCCCCTGCAAGAGCATATTCCTTCCCTCAATATCCACTGGATCTACCATCTAAGCACATGTTGGTTAACTAACTCCCGGACGTCAGTATGATGTGCTACCTCATCCGACTTAAATAGCCTCCGTATCCAGTTCCTGTTCGTTGGAACCAAGGTTTGCAGTCTCGCTTCCTTCAGTGAATGTCTCACGACAAACCACCTTGCGACTTGCTAATGCTTCGGGGCGTTACCCCTGCGCACATAAGGGACTTTCACCTCTGAATAATTTGATATCTTCGATATCTGATGCCCATGCTGGGCACACACAATTACCTTGGAATACAGCGGGTGGTTTCAAGTAAATAGAAATATTCGTACGTGTAATAAGTTAGGAATAGGCTGAATAGGGATGGACTCTGAATGCCCGCCGTTTCCAAGCCAAACCGTTGCCAGCCATAAACAGATGAAGATTACAATAAATATTCTGATTGCTTTAACCCTTTTAGGGTGTTCAAGAAATACTGAAGGATTAAAGGGTGATTTTGTGGCAATTAATGATTTAATCGGAGATGGATATGCAACAATTGATATTGAAGATTCAATAGTGCTGTTGAACAAATATTCAGTTTTCTATGATGAAAGAGATACTATAATAATTGATCCAAAAAGAAAGACATTTATAAGATCGAACCGAAATTTATTTCCAATCTATGATTTTAAAGCTCTCAAAGACACAGTTTATATTTCTTATAGTTATGATGCGGGAGAAGAAACTATAAAATTTATTCGAAGGGAAATTTCTCCTATGTTCAAGTATTTCGCTGAAAGTTCTATTGATATTCAGTTAATGACTTATAACAATGAAACAGTCGTATTAATTGAACAAAATAAAGTGCTAAATCTAATTATTGGGAGATTAAAAGATGGGATAGATTGGCCTAACGCACAACCCGACTCGATATTTATTGAATTCGAAAGATATGATTATTTAGGAAACAAGGAATTGTCTGAACTAATCGGGCATACTGAACAAGTGCAAGATCAGGTTCTGTGTTTGCATTTTGACAAACGGGTGCCTACAGAAGTGATGATTTCCATTCGAAATAAGATTAAAAATACAGTATCAGCCAGCAAAGTTGTTGAATCCAGAATCACCGAAACAGGATTAGTTTATATAAAATAATTAAGGCTGGCAATCAGTGAACGGCCGTGAGCCATAAGCCCACGGTGCGCCTCTCACACCACCGTACGTACGGGTCTCGTATACGGCGGTTCATTGAATCTCGGGCTTTGATTTTGAGTAATAGTCCAGCATACTTACACTTAGCCCTTTCTTTTCAGTCTGGAAAGTGTAATCGTTGTTACCAGTATGGGACTCTGAGCTACAGCCCATCCTCCTTTTCTGGTTCTACTCCATGCGTAGGCATGGTCTTGATCCACTCCCAGTCGAGTAGGTTTTTGCGTTTCCTTTCAGGCTTTCCAGTCATGCCAAATGCAATATCTAGGTCTGTTCCTCAGCCACTCGTCGAGTTGTTTGAGCTTGGCCTGAATACTGGCCAGTCGAGTAATTGTTTACCCAGCCCATCCATACCTCTCTGAGTTTTGAAGTCGCTCTTCAAAGCTGTATGGTAGGTTTTCTTGGTTATTCTTGGAGGCTTTACTTCAGGTTTTCCCAGCTTTGCTTCTTCACTACCAGTTGGTATTTACCCTTTTCCCCCTTTTTGTAGGTTGGCACGAAGCCATGACCTAGCAGCTCAAAGTCAGAGGGTCTTCGGATTCCATTTTTCTCCCTGTTGATAGGCAAGTCCAGTCTGTTCTTCAGGAACATATAGACTTCATTTCCTACTTTTTGGGCAGCTGATTTTGACTGAGTATAGATACTAAAGTCATCGGCATAGCGGACAAATTTCAACCCTTTACTTTTGAGATACTTGTCCAGTTCGTCCAATAATATATTGGATAGAGAGGACTAAGGGGACTTCCCTGTGGCATACCCTTTCGGCGTTTGTGCAGTTTTCCGTTGATCTGGATTGGTGCTCTCAGCCATTTTCGGATCAGCCACAAAGTTGTGGGACATTTCCTTACCTGTTGTAGATTAACTGAAGCAACTTGTAGTGTTGTACTTCATCAAAAGAACCTTTCAGATCAATGTCAACAATATCCTGATAGCCATCATTGATGTTTTTCAGTGTGTGTTACTGCTCCGTGAAGGTTCTTTCCAGGTCGAAAACCGTGGCTCTCCTCTTCGAAAGTTAATTCGAATCGGGTGGCTATTGCTGGCTAACTGCCTGTTGAAGCCATCTATCCACTACGCATGGGACTCCGAGTAATCTGGTTTTTCCGTTACTCTTTGGGATTTCAACCCCTCTGATAGCTTTAGGTACATGCCCTCCTTTTCAGGATGTCGGTTAATACAGCTGTCTTGCCTTGGTCGATAAACGACTTCAATTCGGTCACCTGCATACCGTCCACTCCCGATAGGCCTTTATTACCCACTACTTGACGGTAGGCTTTATAAAGGTTTTGGATTGAAGTGCTTTTTCTATCATTACTTTGTTCTCCTTGTCCGCTTAAGAATAGGCTATCTCGCATGTGCGGATTCCTATCCGAATTAGGACGCGATTCAATGTTCCGTCCTTCATTATCCAGTGAGACCTCTGCAGTATTTACAGCTCGTTTCCGATAACTACTATGACCTCGGCTGACTTCTCTTGGACGTTCCAGACGTCTAGAGACCTCCCTCGGTAAGGTGAACTCATCATGGTACTATCGCTGCTCTATCCTACTATTTTGGCTTATCTCTGTTTCCAGAGCTTTGGACTTCGGCATGATGTGCTACCTCATCCATCACATAGCCTCAGTATAGAGTTCCTGTTCGTCAGTACAGACACCGCAGTCTGGCTTACTTCAGTGTATACCTCGCGGTAAACCACCTTGCCACTTGCTTGGCTTCGGGTAACGACTCCCGCGCTTAAGGGACTTTCACCCGTTGGAACGACCATCTTTTTGGTCTATATTCACCATTCAAGGCACACATCAACTATACTGCATACCCTTCGGGATACGCAGAATAGCCAAACCATTGTATGCCATTTAAACACAAGAAAATGAGAAAAATTATAATTGGATTTTTATTGATTTTTACAATAAGCTATTCGTATAGCCAAGAATGGAATGAAGATTTTGGGGCACCTGTAGTTGTTTTAGTGGAAACCAATCCTTGGCTAATGGTTATAGGTTCGGACGTTCCAACAATAGCCATTTACGAAAGTGGTAATATTGTTTATAAAAGAATAGAAAAAAGAAAATGAATTATTATTCAGTAAAATTAGATTCAACTCAAACTCAAGATTTAATCTATAGTTTGGGAATAACTGATAGTCTTGTAAATATGAAAGAATATATCGAAGCTGCATATTCTACTGACCAACCAACAAATGAATTAATTTTAAATTTTAATGAACCCATAGTAAAACAAGTTTATGGAAATTTAAGAGACGACAAAGTGGTAAGAGAAAAAACGCCAAAAGAATTTTTAACTGTCTACGATAATCTCATAAAATATAAAAACAAAAAAGAGAAAGAATGGATTCCAGATAGTATTGAAATTATGTTAACCGATTATAGTCATTCGCCAGAAAAACCAAAAGAATGGCCAGAAAATTGGCCTAATTTGGAAAGTGAATTGACGGTTAAAAGAAGTGAATCCTTATATAGTCTATACTTACCAAAAGAACACTTTGAGGAATTCAAAGCACTTATATCAAACTTGAAGGAAAAACAAGCTATTGAAATAAATGGAAAGAAATTTTCGGTTTCATATCGTCTACCTTTTCCGAATTTAAGATAAAAAACGGCATAAACAACTAGGTTTTTCGTCGCGTGCGTAGCACGAACGATAAAACCGATGTTGCACGGAACCGGTGAGGTTCCTTATGGGGATTGAGCTGAGATTTTTGAAGAAAACGAGGTGTCCAATTAGTTTAAAAAGTAATACCAGTCAGAAGATTCGGTATCGATTTAAAGAAAAATCTTTGTTTTTAGCCTTTCCATTCCCTTTTGGAAGGCTTTTTATTGCATGGGCATAGCTTCGCCAGCCCGATCAAAATCAGGAATTAAAATTGGGTTGTGACAGCAGAAAAGACGGCCTTGATGGGCCACGCCTGGGTAGGCGTGTTGAATGCTTACCATGCTTTCCTTCTGGCAGCAGTGGCAGTATCATCGTGGGTTATAGGTTTCAAGAATGCGGGCTCCTTTTCTGGAATCGGAATTCCAAGTTCCCGATGAATAAGCGGAATGATGAGCTGTTAGCCGAGCTGCTGATATTCAGCGGCGGATCCGAACCGCCCTTTGGGTAAAATATGCATGGAAAACCTTCTGATAAACTCCAGATTATCCAGAGTCATTTCCAGCTTCTGAGCGCCTCGACGATAATCCTTGTAACTGAATGAAGTGCGCTTTTGGTCAATGTCCAGTATACGATGGTTGGAGATGGCGACCTTGTGGGTGTATCTACCTAGATATTCCAGCACTGCCTTGGGATGTCCGAACGGCCGTTTGGCATATACCACCCATTCTTTTTGGAACAAAGCATTGGATCAAGTCCCTTATCGGGATTGATTCTGGATTTTAGAGCTTTTACATACTTCGGCTCTGAATACTTTGTCATAGCCGCCATCACCGGAAACAGGTACTTGCCTTTGCTTTTGGCTGTTTTCCACTTTTGGTATTTTGTCAATCCACCTCCCGGCACGATGCAGTGCAGATGGGGGTGAAGGTTGAGTGTCTGTCCCCAGGTGTGTAGGATGGCGATCATTCCAGGCTTTGCGCCCAGATGCTTTGGGTCTCTAAGAAATATTCTACCGTCTGCCAAGACGTTTTCAAACAGGCTGTCATAGACAAAGCCGGGCTGGTGCAATGCCAGTTGATTTAAGGTGTCCCGCAAAGTGAATACCACATGAAAATAGGTACTGGAAGCAACCCGGCTTCGCGCTTTCTGCGATCCAATCCTCCCTGTTTTTGCCCTGGCACCGGGGCAATGTCTGTTTCGACAACTGTTATAACTGATACGTATCGAGCCACAGTCTGTACAGGCATCCAATACGTCCACCCAGATCAGCAGTACGGCAGCGTTTCAGCGCCGATAAGGTCCGCAACTGCCAGCTATTGATATGTGGGTGCTTTTCACCTCTGCCCAGTGTTGCTTGAGCACATGGGCCACTTCAAAGCGTGCATTCACTTTCTGGACAGGTACAGCCTGTCGAGCGGACTAAAGGCACGGCATTTTTCTGGTCTGGGCGACATGCAGGATCATCGTGTCGATGCATTCATGCCCCAGCAGATCTTTAATGGTCAGAATGTCCAGACCCTCTTCCAGCAGGTGTATACGGTGCCGCAACGTGTGGACGTTCATCGGCTTATGATGTCTCGCTTTCTTTTTGGCTTCATTCACCGCCCACTGCACCCCTCGGGAGTAACGTCCGTCAAAGTCTCCTCCGGCACGACCGATGATCTGTTCCCCTTTTGCTATTGAACAGCCACTCAAGGGGCTGTTCGGCTTTGTGGGGTAAGTCTTAATGCCACGGATCAATAAATCAGACAGCGGAACATAGCGGTCTTTCTTTTCCCTTGCCATCCTTTACATGAAGCATCTTTCTGTCAAAATCCAGATCGGCAATCTTCAGGTTCCTGACCTCAAAACAGCCAGGTGTCCACAGCCGTAAAGCAGGGCTATCAGAACGCGGTGTTTTAGAAGTTTGGGAGCTTTAAGAAGTCTGGCAGGACTTCTTCCCTACTCAGTACAATGGGAAGTCTTTTACTCCGCTTAATGGCCGGAAGCTCGATCCGCTTATCCTTCATCCCCTCAATGCGGTAGGCAAACCGAAGAGCATAAACTGTAAACTTGAAATAAGCTTCAGAAGGGGTGTTGTAGGCTCCGCTTGACCAGATGCAGGTAATCGTTGATCTCCGCTTCAGTCCACTTGAGTGGGTAATTCGTTGAAGTGGATGGCCAGTTTCGGCCATGTGATGTCCGGTGGCAGCTTGAGAGGGTACTTTTGCTTTTGCCGGCAACGACAACTTTCTGCTCAAACTTGGCTAATAATTCAGCAAATCCAGCTATCTTGGAACAGGCAGCCTGGAGGATGGTTTCCTTTTTTTCATGATTAATAAGAGTTAATGAATGATCTAAAAAGATACCGCTTCTTGGTTGTCTTGAAACTACCGAAGGTTTAGTGCAATCGAGTAGACGGCCGTGAGCCATAAGCCCACGGTGTGCGCCTACACCACCGTACGTACGGGTCTCGTATACGGCGGTTCATTGAATCTCGGGCTTTGATTTTGAGTAATAGTCCAGCATACTTACATAGCCCTTTCTTTTCAGTCTGAAAGTGTAATCGTTGTTACCAGTATGGGACTCTGAGCTACAGCCCATCCTCCTTTTCTGTTCTACTCCATGCGTAGGCATGGTCTTGATCCACTCCCAGTCTAATTAGGTTTTTGCGTTTTCGCTCAGGCTTTTTCCAGTCATGCCAAATGCAATATCTGAGTCTGTCCTTCAGCCACTCGTCGAGTTGTTTGAGCTTGGCCTGAATACTGGCCAGTCGATAATTGTTTACCCAGCCCATCCATACCTCTCTGAGTTTTTGAAGTCGCTCTTCAAAGCTGTATGGTAAGGTTTTGGTTATTCCTTTGAGCTTACGCTTCAGGTTTTCCTTTAGCTTTGCTTCTTCACTACCAGTTGGTATTTACCCTTTTCCCCTTTTTGTAGGTTGCACGAAGGCGATCTAGCAGCGCTCAAAGTCAGAGGGTCTTCGGATTCCGCTTTTCTCCCTGTTGCCATAAAACCAGTCTGTCTTTCAGAACATATAGACTTCATTTCCTACTTTTTGGGCAGCTGATTTTGACTGAGCATAGATACTAAAGTCATCGGCATAGCGGACAAATTTCAACCCTTTACTTTTGAGATACTTGTCCAGTTCTGTCCAATAATATATTGGATAGAAGAGGACTAAGGGACTTCCCTGTGGCATACCTCTTTCGGCGTTTGTGCAGTTTTCCGTTGATCTGGATTGGTGCTTCAGCCATTTTCGGATCAGCCACAAAGTTGTGGGACATTTCACCCTGTTGTAGATTAACTGAAGCAACTTGTAGTGTTGTACTTCATCAAAGAAACCTTTCAGGATCAATGTCAACAATATCCTGATAGCCATCATTGCTGTTTTTCAGTGCTTGTGTTGACGTTCGTGAAGGTCTTTTCCAGGTCGAAAACCGTGCCTCCTCTTCGAAAAGTTAATTCGAATCGGGGTGGCTAATTGCTGGCTAACGCCTGTTGAAGCCATCTATCCACTACGGCTGACCTGAGTAATCTGGTTTTTCCTCGGGTTAACTTGGGATTTCCCCAACCCCGATAGCTTTAGGTACGTACCTCTTTCAGGATGTCGGTTACCCAGCTGTCTTGCCTTGGTCGATAAACGACTTCAATTCGGTCACCTGCATACCGTCCACTCCCGATGAGCCTTTATTACCCACTACTTGACGGTAGGCTTTATAAAGGTTTTTGGATTGAAGTACTTTTTCTATCATTACTTTGTTCTCTTGTCCGCTTAAGAATAGGCTATCTCGCATGTGCGGGATTCCTATCCGAATTAGGGACGCGATTCAATGTTCAGTCCTTCATTATCCAGTGAGACCTCTGCAGTATTTACAGCTCGTTTCCGATAACTACTATGACCCGGCTGACTTCTCTTGGACGTTCCAGACGTCTAGAGACCTCCCTCGGTAAGGTGAATATCCTTTGTGCCTATCGCTGCTCTATCTACTATTTTGGCTTATCTCTGTTTCCAGAGCTTTGGACTTCGGCATGATGTGCTACCTCATCCATCCTCATAGCCCAGTATAAAGCTCCTGTTCGTCAGTAATAATAATCGCAGTCTGGCTTACTTCAGTGTATACCTCGCGGTAAAACCACCTTGCCACTTGCTTGGCTTCGGGTAACGACTCCCGCGCTTAAGGGATTCCTCAATTCGTTGAATCGACCATCTTTTGGTCTATATTCACCATTCAAGGCACACATGTATAACCGCAATTACGGCGGATTCGACTACGTCCGAATCCACTCGGAATTGCTAACGTCAGTGCTAAACCAAAAATAAACGCATATTAACCCGTAACTGACGGTTATACGAGACCGTTAGCAAATATTAAAAACAGCTTTATAAAGATGAAATATATAATTTCATTAATGCTAAGTATGATTTCCGTAACTTGTTTTTGTCAGGATACTAAATTCACAGGATATGGAATTGCGGATGTAAATCAAGATAGCATTATCAATTTAAAAACTATTGGATATTCTGACAAGCAGCATAAAATCCCCTACTCAAAAGAGACCGTACAGCCGATTGGCTCAGTAAGTAAAACATTAATCGGAATCTCACTAATGATTGCCAAAGAAAAGGGTCTAATCAATTTGGATGAAGATATCAATAATTATCTGGACTTTAACATTACAAACCCTCATTTAAAAGGAGCTAACGTTATTACACTAAGGCATCTTGCAACTCATACCTCTGGAATTATTGATAACGAAAAAATCTATGAAGAATCATACTGCTTTGATACAATACCTAATACCTCGCTCAAAGATTATTTAAAAAAACATTTAAGTTCTGACGATAACAAACATTTAAAAAGAGTTATTACAAATCAAAAGCAGGAGAAAGATATTCATATTCCAATGTAGGTTCTGCACTGGCTGCTTTTATTATCGAAAAAGTTAGTGGACAATCATACTCTGATTTTACAAAAGAGAATATTCTAGAACCTTTAGGTATGTTAAATTCTGGTTGGTTTTACAGTGACATTGATTATCATGCCGTTCTATATGACGAAAAAGACAATAGTTTAAAACCTTATACCCTAATTACCTATCCAGATGGTGGATTTAAAACAACGATAACTGACCTTTCCAAATATCTAATTCAAATCATAAAGGGATATAATGGGAATTCCAGCTTACTAACGAAAGAGTCTTGGAGCGAACTTTTTAGAAAGAATTTTAATACTGATGTTGAAAATATAGATGAAAAAGAGCCCAATACAGGCTTATTCATGGTTTACTTTAAATCGGGGAAAATAGGTCATACAGGTTCAGACCCTGGAGTGTCATGCATAATGATATTTGACCCAATATCTAATAGCGGCAAAATATTTATGGCAAATGAAGATATTACAAAAGAAAACCTCACAGAATTTAAAAAAATATGGGGAATTTAATAAAAAACATTTGCTAACAATGTATTCCATGAATAATCAAAAGTTCATTTCCTAGCATTTTTTCTTTGTTTGTGCTGTCTTTGACTTGATTGCCTGCTTTTGGACTGATTGTAAGAAGTCAAGAATGGAGAAAGCGGCTGCCTTGCGGGTGGATTGTCCACTCGCCTTGTCTACTTCTGTAGTATCAGTCCATACTGGCATCATCAAATACAAGCCATGCTTCCATTAGGAGTCTCTTACATATGAGCCCCAGTTTCCGTTAGTTTTAGGCAAGTGCTCCAGCCCCATACTATAATAGAATTCAGACTTTTCGATTCACACAGTGTTGAGAGGTCTGGAGCTTTTTGAAGGGCTTGTTCCGATGGTCTCTGCCAGGGACTAAGTTGAATATCCTACCTGTAAGGTTCACCAGTTTTTAGGACATGATATATTCTTGACAAGAGTTTTCTTGCTATGATTACTATGGCCCGTTTGCCGGTATGTCTTTGCAATAGTTCCTCGTATCGACTCAGCATCACCGATCTCGTTGGACGGTGGTCCAGGCACATTTGATCAGTGAGCTTCTCAGTCCCTGATGATGGCGATAAGTCATGTATCCTTTTTCGTCTGATTCACCGCTGGAATGGACCATCGGTTTGAGCCCGATATAGCTATTGAAGTGTTTGAAATTCCTGAAGCGATGGATATCCTCAATCTCAGTGAGTAACTGGACTGTTGTCAAGGGTCCTATTCGGAATCTGTCTCAGCAGCTTGGAGTTTGCCTTGTATTTTGCCTTTCGCTGAAGCGCACGGACAGAAATGGAGACCTTTAAAAAGTGTCGGTAGGTAAATTCAAATTGGTCGAGTAATAAATCCATTACCAGTCTGCTGCTATCCGAAGGGAGCTCTACGATGGCCAGCCAGTCCAGAAAGTCCTTTGTCCAATAAGGATTATCGTATTCTTAGGAGGTGTTTCAATGCCGTTTTGAAGGAGTTTGTCCTTGATCCTGTTTTTCACCCGACCAAGTCTGCCTGTGAGCCTTTGCGATATCGGAAGAGTTGTCGATCACCTTCTGTTTCCCTGAGTTGGAACGTGGATTCCTCTCAGCAGTCCTGCACGGAGAGCTTTGGCCATTTTACGACTGTCTACAGGATCAGTTTTTTCACTACTTTCTTTATTGGCTGTGGGAAGATCTGCTGGGTTGATCACCAGACATTGGTAACCAAAAGATTTTAGATCCCGATAGATCCAAAAACCAAACTTACAGGCTTCATAACAGCAGATGACCTGATATTTTGGAAAAACTTATCCAAGTAAGACTTCAAGGTTTGGGATCAGGTGTGCCTGACTGAAGGTTTTATGATGGCAATTGGCTGTAAAGATGCAAACGCTCCATTGTCGCTTGTGCACATCGATACCAATGAATAACTTAGGAGAAACTTCGGTGTCCATGATATATCTTTTTTGGTTCTGTCCCAAACGAACCAGATTATATCATGGGAACTATAAAAAATAGGCCAAACCGTGATAAATTCGCAGATTTTGGATTGCATCATACTTTGTGCTTAACCGAATGATTAGTGCTTAGCAATCGCCTACTTTTCATATACTAACCTTTACCTGCAAGCTGAAAAACGATAATGAGACAACTAATCATAGTAATTCTATCAATCTTGACACTCAGCTGTCAAAGCCAAGAACTTGAATACAGAAGTGTTGATTACTATTTTGACCAAGTTGCTGAACTTGAACTCAATGGACTAATTGAACGAAAAATACTAATCGACTCCACAACGATTGCTGACAAGTATCTTGACAAAGAAACTAAAGGCTTAAACGAAGAAGGGTTTATGAAATATTCAGAAATTAAGATGGATGTTTATATGTCATTCTTCAAAGACTATTTGTATCAGCAACACATTGAATATGGCGACAATGTTTATGTTCTGTATTTTACAATCGCAGGATTTGATGACGTTGAATGGGATATAATAAAATGGAACAAAAGCGATTGGAAGAACGATGACAGATTAAGTCGTGACAAGCTGAAATCCGATTCTTCATTGACAAAAATATTTTGGAACTATGACGAAGGACCAAAGAATATGGAGAATATCAAATTGTTCATCGAAAACGACTATTTAGTATTTGAACGTGGAAATTTATACCATTCACTTTATGACTTGAAAACCGATTCACTTTTGTTCAATGAAGAAAGTCCTTGGCACGCTTCGAAAGGAGAAGATAAAGACAAAATGAATGAGTGGATTAAGACAAACCTTCACGACAAGATTGAAGAGAAATTAAATGATAAAAGAAAATAAAGCCAGCAGGTATCGAGTAGACGGCCTCGCCAACCATTAAGCTAGCAAGGTGCGCCTCTCACACCACCGTACGTACGGGTCTCGTATACGGCGGTTCACTGGGTTGTAGGTTGCGTTTTGAGTGTACGAGGGTTACAGATTCGTAGCCTTTTCTTCTTAAGCGTGGCAGAGTGATTATTGTAATCAATATCGGACTCTGGGCTACTGCCCATCCTCCTTTTCTTGGTCCCGGCTCCATGAGTAAGCATGATCTTGATCTACTCCCAATCTGATTAGGTTTTTACGTTTCCGCCTGTGTTTCTTCCAATCAGCGCGAGATGCAATATCGGAGACGGTTTCTTAACCACTCATCAAGTGATTTCAGTTTGGCTGTGATACGCGAGACGATAATTGTTCACCCATCCGCGCCAGACTTCAGCCAGCTTTTTCAACCGTTCCTCCAAGCCGTATGGTTTTGTTTTCTTGGTGAGCTGCTTGAGCTTTCGTTTGAGTGATTCCCAACTATTCTTTTTCGCTACCAACTGGTATTTTCCTTCACCCCTTTCTGGTATGTCGAACAAATGCATGTCCCAACATTTCGAAGTTAGAGGGTCTGCGGATGCCACTTTTCTCTTGTTAATGGGTAGTTTAAGCTTCGTTTTTAGAAAAAGATAAACTCGTTACCCACTTTCTAGCCTCTCTTTGATTTGGTGTAGATGCTGAAGTCATCAGCATATCTGACATACTTAAGGTTTCTTCTTCAGTTCCTTGTCCAATAAATCCAGAAGGATGTTGGACAAAAGCGGGCTGATAGGAGATCCCTGTGGTACACCTTTCCTACGCCTGTGCAGTTTTCCGTTGATCTGGATGGGTGCACGTAGCCACTTTCTGATGAGACGGAGAGTTGTCGGACATTTTACCCGTTGGTAGATCAATTGGAGTAGCGTCGAGTGGTCAACCTCATCAAGAACCCCCTTCAGATCAATATCCACGATGTCCTGATAGCCATCATTGATGTTTATCAGGCTTGTCTACCGCCTTATGGATGTCTTTCAGGGCGGAACCCATAGCTGTGTTCCTCGAACGTGAGTTCGTACTTGGTCATCAGCACTTGGCTTACTGCTTGTTGAAGCCACCTGTCTACTACTGTGGGAACACCTAATAATCTGGTCTTTCCGTTACTCTGGGGATTTCTACCTTTGATAGGTTTCGGTACATACGCATGGTTCAGAATGGATGCGGCAATCCCGCCCCTGTTGCCTTCCAAGTAGGAAAGTAGTTCAGTCACATTCATGCTGTCCACAAATTCGCTGAACCTTTGAATGCACCACCTGTCGGTAGGCTTTATAAAGTTGTCTCTTACGGTTGAGTACTTTTTCTATCATCATTTACTTGATAACCCTGTCCGCTTAAGATAAGGCTATATACCAAAACAGTACTCCCTATCGAATTTGGACGTAATCCAATGTTCAGTCCTTCACTACTTCGTGAGACCTCCATAGTCTTTATGGCTCACCCTCATAGCTACTATGACTTCTGCTGACTTCTCTTAGATGTTCACGACAGCCAGAGATTTCCCCAGGTAAGAGCATATTCCTTCCCTCAATATCCACTTGGATCTACCATCTAAGCACATGTTGGTTAACCAACCTTGACGTTGTGTATGATGTGCTACCTCATCCGACTTAAATAGCCTCCGTATCCAGTTCCTGTTCGTTGAACCCAAGGTTTGCAGTCTCGCTTCCTTCAGTGAATGTCTCACGACAAACCACCTTGCGACTTGCTAATGCTTCGGGCGTTATACCCGCACATAAGGGACTTTCACCCTCTGGAATAATTTGATATCTTCGATATCTGATGCCCATGCTGTAGCAGCCACAAATGTATATAAAAAATAGGCGAGACAGTAATAAAATCAAGGCTTTCAGCTTGTGTCAAACTTTGTGTTTAACCGAAAGATTTGTGCTTCGAAATCGTCTACTTTTCATATACTAACCGTTATCGCTCAGTGTAGAAAACCAACCTCACGGTCAAGCACATTTGATTTTTTTCGACACACAAAGCCAACCCTGAAAAACCAAAAGAGCTTACCCTTTTCCACCGGATCCAAATATAATGATGATTTAAATACTCACCTTGTGAGATATTGAATTTTTATCCATACTTTTGAAGATTAAAAACAAGTTCAAGAATGAACCGAATAAAAGACGTTTTAGAACAGAAAGGAATTAAGCAGAAATGGTTGGCCGAACAATTAGGCAAGAGCTACAATATGATAAACTCTTATGCCCAAAACAGACGACAACCAAGTTTAGAGGACTTATACAAGATTGCAGAAATCCTTGATGTTGAAGTCAAAGAATTATTAATTGAAAGAAAAGCGTAATAATGGAAAACGAAACCAAAAATATTTTTGAAAATGGAGCGACCTGGCTTCGGGGCGATTTCCATTTGCACACTAAAGCAGACAAAGAATTTTCGTACACTGGTACTGAAAATGATTTTTGCCGTCTTTATGTAGAGAAACTTAAAGAGCAGAACATTAATCTTGGAGTTATTACCAATCATAATAAGTTTGACAAATCCGAGTTTGTAGCCCTTAGTAAAAAGGCCTTAAAAGTAGGTATTGGATTATTTGCTGGAGTTGAACTTTCAGTAAATGATGGAGCAAATGGGATTCATTGCTTACTTGTTTTCGATTTTGAAAAATGGTGTGTCAATGGTGAAGATTTCATTAATCAATTTCTTACTGCTGCATTTGAAGGTATAGCAAATAGAGAAAATGAAAATACAAGGTGCAGATATAACTTTGAAACCGTATTACAGAAATTAAGCGACCATGAAAACAATGGTAGAGATTCATTTATCATTCTTGCGCATGTAGAGCAGAACAGTGGTTTTTTAACGAATTAGACGGAGGACGAATTCAACAGCTTATATCAAATGACCTGTTCAGACATTTTGTCTTAGGTTTCCAGAAAGTAAGAACTTATGATAAAGTTGCTACATGGAAAAACTGGTTTAACGATAAATTACCTGCATTTATTGAAGGTTCAGACTGTAAATCATTGGAAGATATAGGAAGGCCACACCAACAAAAAAATGAGGAAAAAAGGACGTTTATCAAAATTGGAGAATTCAATTTCGAAGCATTGAAATATGCCCTTACTGACTTTAATTATAGAATTTCGCTGAATACCAAGCCTGAAATTAAAAACTCCTACATTAAATCAATTTCTTTTGAAGGAGGATTATTGGAAGGAACTAAAATTGATTTTTCTCCTGAACTAAACAACCTTATTGGAATTAGGGGAAGCGGAAAATCATCATTATTAGAAGTTTTACGCTATGTTCTTGGGATTTCTCTACCATTTAACGCTGCTGACCCAGAATATAAGAATTCTTTAGTAACACGCTCAATGGGTAGTGGAGGAAAAGCTATAGTTACCATAGTCAACAAACAAAATGAAGAATACAGAATAGAAAAACTATATGGTCAAAAGGAGGATATTTACAAAAACAACTTGCTACAGCCAGGAATTACTATAGACGCTACAGGATTTCACTCCCCTATTTATTTTGGGCAAAAAGACCTTTCAAACAAAGGAAAGGATTTTGAAGGAGATTTGATTCAACGATTAATTGGAACACGATTGAAAACAGTTCAAGCCAAAATCGAGCAAAAGAAAAGAGAAGTTGAAAATATTATATCGGAATTAAAAAAGCTTCAAAATTTAAAAGAATTAAAAAGAGATACAGAGGCCCAAATAAAAAACTCAAAACATCAGCTTAATTTTTTTAAGGAAAAAGGAGTTGAAGACAAATTAAAACAACAAACACTTTTTGATTCTGATATATCAAAGCTTATACAAATAGAATCAACAGTCAGAAGTTATTTAAGTGAATTAGCATCATTAGTTTCTAATCATGATTATTTCTTTCAACAAGAAATTAGTGGTTCGGAAGTCAATAAAGAACTATTTGAAGAAGCAAAGACAATTATTCAGGAATTAAAAATTGAGTTTGAAAAACTTAAAGCGATTCAAAAGAATTCTGTCCTGAGTCAACAAAAATTGAAAGATGTAATATCAAAAATTAATACTAAGAAAGAAGGCTTAAAAGAAGAGTTTGCCAAGATTAAACGGGAAATAAATACAGAAACCATTAACCCCGATAATTTTCTTAACCTGAACAGGCAAATCGAAACAGCCATATTGAAATTAAAGGAAATCGAAAAATCTGAAAAAGAAGAAGCGATTTGCAGACCAATTTATTGGAACGACTTACTGAATTGGACAATCTTTGGCTAGAAGAATATAATGTTTTAAATAAGGAGGTTAAAAGAATTAATGAAGCTGAAAGTAAAATTTCAATTGAAGTTGATTTCAAAGGCAGGAGAGATAAACTAACTGATAAGATGAAACAGGTTTTCAGAGGGTCAGGTATTCGGGAAACAGCTTATCAGGAGATTGAAGCAGCCTACAAAGACTTCATCCAGATTTACAGGAACAGCAGTAAATTGGATGACATATTGAATGAAAATCATGTTGTTGATTTTAAGAGAAGATTTTTTGAAAATCTGGATGACTTGCTAACATTTAAAATAGAAAATAAAATAGTCATTCAATACAATGGGAAATCATTAGACAAACACTCATTAGGGCAAAGAGCATCGGCATTGATTCTTTTCTTGTTGGCTCAAAAAGAAAATGACGTATTGATAATAGACCAACCCGAAGATGATTTGGATAATCAAACTATCTATGATGAGGTCATAAAGGAACTAAAGAAAATAAAAGGCAATATGCAATTCATCTTTGCTACGCATAATGCCAATATTCCAGTACTTGGTGACAGTGAAAAAGTCATTTCATGCAGCTATGACGAGAAGAAAATTACAGTACATTCAGGCACTATTGATAATCACCAAACACAACGGTTTATTGTAGATATAATGGAAGGTGGAGATGAAGCGTTTAACAGAAGGAAAAATATTTACAGCATTTGGAACATTGAAAAATTGAAATCATAATGAACGCAATAGAACTACTGGATATAATCAGCACAGGAGAAACAAGTAAGGTTCAGTTCAAGGAAGAACTGCCCCATCGTGATAGCGTTTCACAGGAAATTGTTGCAATATCTAATTCTTTAGGCGGTGTAATTCTAATTGGAGTCAAAGATGTAACAGGAGAAATTACTGGCTTAACATCAGAACAAATTGAAGAATACGATAGGGTGGTTTCACAAGTAGCAGACAACCTTAAACCACCTGTTTATTTAGCTACTGAAGTTGTAAAGATTGAACAGGAAGAATCTTCTAAAAATGTGCTTATTGTTCATATACAAGAAGGCATAAATAAACCATATAAAACTGCAAAAGGTGAAATATATGTGAAACAAGGGTCGAACAAACGACTATTAACTGACAATGCTGAAATCATGCGGTTGTTTCAACACAGTGGAAATTTACTTGCAGATGAAATGGAAGTGCACGGAACCTCTATTGAGGATATAGATCAAAAGAGATTTTCTGATTATTTCAAAAAAGAGTTTGAAAAGTCTTATGAAGAGAAAGGTCTTACCTTCGAGCAAGCACTTAGGGCAAAAGAGTTTTACGTAATAATCAGTTGACACTGGCAGGATTATTATTTTTTGGTATAGACCCGCAAGCTGTTAAACCTGCATTTACAATAAAAGCCGTTTCCTATTTCGGGAATGATATAGAAGGAAATCAATACAGAAGTAAGCCTAAAGATTTGACAGGAACAATTCCTGAACTCTTTGAAAAGGGAATTGATTTTCTAAACAACAACTTAGATTTTATTCAGGCAAGTGAAAGTTTCAATGCACAAGGGAAACTTGAAGTTTCGAGTATTGCACTTGAAGAACTTTTGCAGAACGCTTTAGTTCACAGAGATTATTTCAAAAATTCACCTATAAGGCTACTCATTTTTGATAATCGTATTGAGATAATCAGTCCGGGAAAGCTTCCGAACAGTTTAACCGTAGAAGATATTAAATTCGGGAATCCTGTAATAAGAAATAACCAACTGGTTTCCTTTAGTACTCATACATTGCCATTTAGTGGATTAGGTTCGGGAGTTAAAAGGGCTTTAGCCGAACAGCCAAATATTGAATTAATTAATGATATTGAAGGCGAACAATTCAAAGTCATTATTCCAAGACCAGAAAAAAATAGAGAATATCAATATCATCTAAGTTTATGCTCAACAGCCACACACATTGCCAAGCCCCACCAGCCATTGCTCAAATCGAAGCTTGGCAAAGAGTGTGTCTGTCCAACCGCACAACCAAAACGACCGACAAACAAGCGGGTCGATAAAGAACACCGAAGCGATTAATCGAGTAGACGGCCTCGGCCAACCATTAAGTTTAGCAAGGTGCGCCTTCACACCACCGTACGTACGGGTCTCGTATACGGCGGTTCACTGGGTTGTAGGTTGCGTTTTGAGGTAATAGGAAAGCATAGATTCGTAGCCTTTTCTTCTTAAGCGTGGCAGAGTGATTGTTGTAATCAATATCGGACTCCGGGCTACTGCCCATCCTCCTTTTCTGGTCCTGCTCCACGAGTAAGCATGATCTTGATCTACTCCTAATCTGATTAGGTTTTACGTTTCCGCTCAGGCTTCTTCCAATCATGCCAGATGCAATATCGGAGACGGTTTAACCACTCATCAAGTGATTTCAGTTTGGCTGTGATACTGGCGAGACGATAATTGTTCACCCATCCGCGCCAGACTTCAGCCAGCTTTTTCAACCGTTCCTCCAAGCCGTATGGTTTTGTTTTCTTGGTGAGCTGCTTGAGCTTTCGTTTGAGGATACCCCTAACTATTCTTTTCGCTACCAACTGGTATTTTCCTTTCACCCTTTCTGGTATGTCGGAACAAATGCATGTCCCAACATTTCGAAGTTAGGAGTGGTCTGCGGATGCCACTTTTCTCTTTGTTAATGGGTAGTTTAAGCTTGCCTTTTAGAAAGATAAATCTCGTTACCCACTTTTCTAGCCTCTCTTTGATTTGGTGTAGATGCTGAAGTCATCAGTATATCTGACATACTTAAGGTTTCTTCTTTCCCAGTTCCTTGTCCAATAAATCCAGAAGGATGTTGGACAAAAGCGGCTGGATAGGAGATCCTGCGGTACACCTTTCCTACGCCTGTGCAGTTTTCCGTTGATCTGGATGGGTGCACGTAGCCACTTTCTGAGAGACGGAGAGTTGTCGGACATTTTACCCGTTGGTAGATCAATTGAGTGGAAGCGTCGAGTGGTCAACCTCATCAAAGAACCCCTTCAGATCAATATCCACGATGTCCTGATAGCCATCATTGATGTTTATCAGGCTTGTCTTACCGCCTTATGGATGTCTTTTCAGGGCGGAACCCATAGCTGTGTTCCTCGAACGTGAGTTCGTATTTGGTCATCAGCACTTGGCTTACTGCTTGTTGAAGCCACCCGTCTACCACTGTGGGAACACCTAATAATCTGTCTTTCCGTTACTCTTGGGGATTTCTACCCCTTTGATAGCTTCGGTACACATACGCATGGTTCAGAATGGATGTGGCAATCCCGCCCCTGTTGCCTTCCAGAAGTAGGAAAGTAGTTCAGTCACATTCATGCCGTCCACACCTGCCGAACCCTTGTTCTGCACCACCTGTCGGTAGGCTTTATAAAGAACTTACGGTTGAGTACTTTTTCTATCATCATTTACTTGATAACCCTGTCCGCTTAAGATAAGGCTATACCAAAACAGTACTCCCTATCGAATTTGGACAATCCAATGTTCAGTCCTTCACTACTTTTGTGAGACCTCCATAGTTCTTATTATGGCCTTCGTTCTATAGCTACTATGACTTTGCCGACTTCTTAGATGTCTAATGACAGCCAGAGATCTCCCCAGGTAAGAGCATATTCCTTCCCTCAATATCCACTGGATCTACCATCTAAGCACATGTTGGTTAACCAACCTTTTGGACGTCAGTATGATGTGCTACCTCATCCGACTTTAAATAGCCTCCGTATCCAGTTCCTGTTCGTTGGAACCGCTGCTTCAGGTCTCGCTTCCTTCAGTGAATGTCTCACGACAAACCACCTTGCGACTTGCTAATGCTTCGGGGCGTTACCCCCGCACATAAGGGACTTTCACCTCTGGAATAATTTGATATCTTCGATATCTGATGCCCATGCTGGGCACACATGTATATAAAAAATAGGCCAAACCGTGATAAATTCGCAGATTTTGGATTGCATCAAACTTTGTGCTTAACCGAATGATTAGTGCTTAGCAATCGCCTACTTTTCATATACTAACCGTTGTGAGTATTTAAGAATGCAACTTACTATACCTATTAGGTGCATCTACGCCTTTCTTTTAAGAAATTTACAATTCCCTCAGAGCGATCTGGGGGATTTTTTTGCTTTAGGGGAAAAATAAATACGGAACCATCCAAATTACCTAAGGAAGTCATACCCGAAATCCTTATTTTACGTGCTAGACCCCTGTGAACAAGGCGGATAGCTTCGAAATTGAGTAGTCGAGCTTGGGTTTATTAAGGTATTATGGAACATATTAACCAAAAAATTTAACCCATATGAATCAATACAAATCATTGCATAAGTGGATGCTGATCCCCTTTGCAGTTATGCAACTTGGCATATTTAAGGATTATTGGGGCGACTTTTTAGAGAATGCATGGTCTGTGCATATTCATTATTGGACAGGTACTATTTGGTATTTCTATTTGATCATACAGCCATACTATGCTACACACGGGCAATTGGAAAAGCATCGCACCAATGGTATCATTGGAATGTTTCTAGCAGGTGGTGTTTGCTTGACTGCATTGAGCATGATGGGGAGGGATATGGAACGCACTATTATGTCCATGGAGAGGCGTGAAGCATTTGGCCCTTTCGAACCCTGGTTTTTTTATGGTGTCGCAGTTTTAGAAATTGTAAAGATCCTATCATTTGGGTATGCTGTAATCATGAGTATTATTCATCGAAAGAATTTAGAGAATCATGCATGGTGGTTGATTTCAACAGTATTTATCATAATAGAACCAGCTGTAGCTAGGGGACTTCAAAGCATTTATGTGGGGATAAACATAGAGAATTGGCCTAATGTCGATATTCTGATTCCTTTCTATTTTGGACAAGGACTGATTCTTCTAATGATAATTGGCGCTGCTCTTAAGTATGGGAAAATGAGGCATCCAGCCACCTACTTAGCTATTGGCGTGAACTTGTTCAACTGTTTTCTTGAACCTATCGGGCGATCAAAAAGTATCCAAACTTTCTTAGAAGCATTTATTATTGCCTAATGCCGTTACCTCCTTGCTAATGCGGGAAGGAACAAAAAACAAGTCGGACTTGAGTTTTTACTTCAATTGCGCCTCAAAAGGAAATCCAAAAAACAATGATAAAATTCTTTAGAAAGATTCGACAAAAAATGCTGACTGAAAACAAGTTTAGTAAATATTTGATGTATGCAATTGGTGAAATAATACTTGTTGTTATTGGAATTTTGATTGCGCTGCAGGTTAGTAATTGGAATACACAAAGAATTAATGCAAACTCCGAACAAATCATTTTACAAGATTTGAACAGCGAACTTGAACGCAATATCTCATCTTTGGAATACATTATAGAGGAACACCAAAAGTCTCTTGATGCTGCAATAGAAATTAGAAATTTAATACAAGACCCAGTAAAACTTGAAAAAAAATCAGAGGAATATTTGGTTTCTGTCCTAAATACCATGAATTATAATTGGACTTATGACCCCAAATTAGGGATTTTAAATTCATCAATAAATTCGGGGAAAATGGACTTAATTCAAAATAAAGAAATCAGGTACATGTTATCTTCCATACAAGAATCTATCGTCGACGCCAATGAATCAACTGAAGAAATTGGAGATATGAGAAATAATTTTTATTGGCCAGTAATCGCTTCAAAAAGAGAAGTAACTGACTTTGAAAGCCTTAATTTTAAATCGAAAGAAACTTTTCGAAACCCAGAATTTATTTGGTGGAACACATTCATGATAGCCGTTAGAGAAGAAGGTTTGGAAGAAGAGAATGAGTTATTAATGTTCCTCAAAAATCTAAATAAGATGATGATATCTGAATTAGAAAACTAACGAATGCCTGCCCCTACTCTTTTCTATTTATAGAAATTTACAATTCCCTCAGAGCGATCTGGGGGATTTTTTTGCTTTAGGGGAAAAATAAAACCGGAACTCTCCCACTACAACCAAAATGACTATTGACAAAACTTAATTATTGTTAGTTATTTTGGTGGTATTTACTGGATTAGTGAAATTTCAAATAAATGGAATCTAAAACCACCTGAAAATTCTTGCCTCCTGGGCTTTTTTCAATGAATTTGTCCCGATTTTTAATTAGATTTTTTTAAGTTCAATTTATTATTTCAGCTTTTTTGCTAAGTTTTTATGAAAGATAAATGGATTGAAACAGGTTATAAACAATTTGCACTTTTTGGGCCTAAGCTTTTAAATGTCAATAAATTAAGCAATGAAGTGGGTGTTTCCCGAGCATCTTTTTATCACCACTTTGGAGATATGGATGTATTTATTCAAGAGCTATTGATAGTTCATTGGAAGATAGTTACCGAGTTTAATGAAAGGGGAAATCCTGTAAATGTCTTTTTCCTGATTTTTATCAATTTTTGGCTGACTATCCTATCCCTCTTCAATTCAATATGCAACTCTTTCATAACCGGAACATACCAGAATACAATTTGCTGTTTATCAAAACCTATGAAGGGTCGGCAAAATCCTTCTTATTAGATCTTTTTGCCAAGCAATTCGCTCTTTCAATGGATAGAAAAGATCTCTATGACCTCTGGTTAACAGTGGGAGAAGCTTGGTATTCAAGAATTACGAAAGATGACCTATCAGCCCCCACATTACAATTACATGGAGAAGAAATCATGAAATCTGTATTGAGGTTTGCAAAAAGCCAATTGTATTCTACTTTTAATATCACTTAAATCCTTCATTCTGTACAGAATTGTCTAGAATCTGGGATATGCTTTTTTAATTTTTAGCAATCTGCTATTCGGTAATTAAAGTTGGCATAGTAGTCCTCAGATTTGGATTATAACCAATCCAAAAGGTATAGTACCTCAAAAAAGCGGAATGCGATGATGTATTTATAATGTTTTTAACCCAGTGAAGTAAAGCAGAATGAAAAAGTTACTAGCCGTCATTTTTATTTCTTCAGTCATTTTAGTTTCAACACATTGTACTGAAAAAGAGCAAAATATCCCCCCTTCAGAGGCTCAACAAATTGCAGAAGAGGCCTATATCTATGCCTATCCTATGTTGGAGCATTATAAAATGATGTTTGCAATGGCTATGTATCCACAGTCAGGAGCATATACAGCTCCTTTCAATGTCATGTACCATAATCCAGAATTAAGTACACCAAAGGATACCATTATTGTAAGACCCAACAACGACACTTTCTATTCAGGTGTTTGGTTTGATTTAAGTGAGCAGCCCCAAGTTTTAAAAGTCCCCAAGATTGAAGACAATCGCTATTATTCATTCCAGATTATTGATTTATACACTCACAACATCGGTTACGTGGGAACACGTGCCACAGGTTTTGAGGGGGCAGCTACTTGTTTGCAGGCCCTAATTGGGACGGAGAGGTTCCTGATGGCATTAATAAGGTATTTCGATCTGAAGGCAATTACCTCCTAGCCCTTGGCAGAACGCAGGTCTTTGGGCCAGATGATTTGGAAACTACCAAAAAGGTTCTCGAAGGGTTTTCAGTAGAATCACTCAATGTTTTCAACGGCTTGAGTGAAGTAGCAAAGATTCCTGAAAACCCGAATATCCCCCTTTCGATCCGAATCAGATAAAGAATGTAAATTTCATCTCCTATCTAAATGCATTGATGGCGACAGCCTCCATTCATCCTTCTGAAAAAGAGTTGTTCGACATATTTTCTAAAATTGGTATCGAACCCGGGAGAATAGTTAATGAAGCTGACCTTGATCCAGAGCTAAAAGAGGCGATTGAAAGGGGAATAGCCAATGCGATGAAAAAATTGAAGCAGAAGTTTCCAACCTAGGAGAGCGGCAAAATGGATGGATGTTGATTTCGGGAGCATTTGGAAACCGGGAAGCCATGCAGGGTAAATATTTGAGAAGAGCAGCGGCAGCATATTTTGGACTTTGGGGAAATAACTTGGAAGAAGCTTACTATCCTGAAGCAAACGTGGATGAAGACGGTGAAGAATTAGACGGGTCTAAGCACAATTACACAATTCATTTTGAAGCAGATCGGCTTCCACCTGTAAAAGCTTTTTGGTCCTTTACTATGTACAAATTACCGGAGCAATTGCTTGTGGCAAATGAGATTAATCGCTACATCATAGCGAGTAATACAAAAGGCCTAAAGTATAATGCCGACGGCTCTCTGGATATCTATATTCAAAAGGAGAATCCAGGACCCGAATTAGAGTCGAATTGGCTTCCAGCACATGACGGCCCCTTTTCTCTTCAGGCCCGCTTTTACTGGCCGGAGCCTGAATCCCTTGATCCACTTTATGTACCACCAGTAGTACAAAAAATTAGAGAGTGATGAAAAAGCAAACTATTTATCCCCTTATCAAATCAGGCCTTTTTTTAGCTGCCTTATTCTTCTTGAATTCTTGCAACACCCAAGAGGAACTTAGCCCCGAGGAGGCGCGCGCCATCGCCAAAGAAGCTTACACTTATGCGAATCCCTTGGTGGATCACTATCGAGGACTTTATAATTATTTCATAGACAAAAACAGTCCGGACTACAAGGGGCCCTGGAATAAAGTGATCAATCTGGCCAGGGTTTATACTCCTGAAGACCGTACAATACAGACTCCAAATTCGGATACTCCCTATAGCTTTGCTGCATTGGATTTGCGTTCAGAACCTATGGTACTTACCCTTCCGGAAATTGAAGAAGGACGTTATTTCAGCGTGCAATTAATTGATATGTACACCCATAACTTTGCCTTTATCGGAACCCGAACCACAGGCAATGGTGGTGGTAACTTTCTTATTGCCGGACCTGGATGGGATGGTGAAACTCCTGATGGTGTAAAAAATTAATCCGTTCCGAAACGGACTGGGTTTATGCTGTATTTCGAACTCAACTTTTCAATTCCAATGATCTTGAAAATGTGAACCATATCCAGGCTGGATATCATATTGAACCACTATCCTCGTTTTTAGGCATTCCTGCACCAGAAACAGCACCTGAGGTGCAATTTATTGAACCATTGACTCAAGAGGAAATTAGGACATCTCCAAGGGTATTTGAACAACTAAATTACCTTCTGCAATTCTGTCCTGTTCATCCGTCAGAAGTGGATTTAATGAATCGCTTTGCAAAGCTGAAAATCGGAGCGGGTCTAGAATTTAATTGGGGAGATTTTTCACCTGAAATTCAAGAAGCAATTAAACTCGGAATAGCAGATGCTTGGGAAGACTTCGCAGCAATCAAGGCAAAAGCAGAAGCCGGTGAATTAGGTTCCGGAGATGTATTTGGTACTCGCGATCATTTAGACAATAATTACAGCCTTAGAATGGCTGGAGCGGTATTGGGAATATGGGGAGTGAGTGCTGAAGAAGCTGTTTATCCTTCTTATTATGTTGACTCGGAAAATGAACCTCTCAATGGTGCAAACAGGTACAAACTGCGATTTGAGCCAGGAAATTTACCTCCAGTGGATGCCTTTTGGTCCTTGACCATGTATGAGCTTCCTACAAGCCTTCTGGTAGAGAACCCGCTTAATCGGTATCTTCTCAATTCACCAATGATGGATGATTTCGTTTTTGACGAAGATGGAGGGCTAACCCTTTATTTTCAAAATGAATCACCGGGAAAAGAAAAAGAAACCAATTGGCTGCCTGCACCAAAGGGACCATTTTCAATAGTTATGAGATTATACTTACCTAGAAAAGAAGTGCTAGATGGAAGCTGGAAAAAACCTAAAATATACAAGGTGAATTAAATTATAGATCAGCAGGAAGTAGTTGAGCTCTAATCCCGCTTTCATCTACTCTCATTGGTTTTACTTACACTAAATTCCATATAAAGAAAAACAAGAACTAGTGATTCCTCCTATTTCGAAAAATCAGCCCCCAATATTTCACCAATTCTTGGTGATAAGGCTCCCCTAAGCGTATGCACCGATATCAGATACATCTACTCTTTTCTATTTCTGAAAATTTACAATTCCCTCAGAGCGATCTGGGGGATTTTTTTGCTTTAGGGGAAAAATAAAACCGGAACTCTCCACTATCCCCAAGGAAGTCATACCCGAAATCCTTATATTAAATGCTTTATCCCCTGAAAATAAACGTAGTAGGCTATCTGGACTGGAATTTAACCAAGCGTTATCAATCATAAAACCATGGATCTTAAGAATGTAATTATTACCAGTATCCTTCTATGCTTTCTATTATCATGTGATAATCAAAATACAGAAAATCAGTTTCCCAAAGAGTCATGGGAAAAGTCAACTTTTGAGGCTGAAGGCTTGAATAAAGCTCCTTTTGATGATATACTAAGTGGGATAGAAAATGGAGTTTACGGGAATGTTGATCAACTGCTCTTAATTAAAAACGGGAAATTGGTTTTTGACCAATCCTTTTCGAATGACTATGAAAAAATAAGTAAAGGAAAGTCAGGTGTTCTTGGATGCGGATTTGCAACCTGTGAAGATTCGACGATTTTTGGAGACTATAATTACTATCATCCCACTTGGCATCCATATTATCAAAATCAACGGATTCATACCCTACAATCTGTTACCAAATCAATTGCTTCTATCATGATTGGCGTTGCAATTAAAGAAGGGAAAATTAGCAGTACAGACGTCAGAGTAGTTGATTTTTTTGAAGATTATGACTTATCTATGGCCGACGAATCCCTCAAATCAGCAACCTTAGAAAATTTGCTGACTATGCAACTGGGGATGGAATGGCATGAAATAGACAGGCCAATAGATTCAACAAATACTACAGGACAGCTTGAAGCAAGTCAAGATTGGATTCAGTTTACCTTGAATCAACCTATGGACACGATTCCAGGAACTAAATGGGTTTATAATAGTGGGGCAAGTCACCTAATGTCAGGGATCATCAAAAAAGCAACAGGATTATACATGGATGAATATGCAGAGAAACATCTATTTACACCTCTGGGGATAGAAAACTATCATTGGAAAAAAACACCTTCTGGATATACCGATACTGAGGGTGGATTGTATTTAGAAGCCCAAGATTTGGCGAAAATTGGTTTTTTAATGCTTAGAGATGGTAAATGGGAAGGACAGCAGATAATTTCTTCTGAGTGGGTAAAAAAGAGTGTCACAAAACAGGTCTATTTCGACAAAGAAAAAGGATATGGGTATCAATGGTGGAGAGACGATCAAGATGGTATAGAAATTTGGGCTTGTCATGGTTTTGGCAATCAATACCTTCTGGTTTTTCCGGAATATAAAACCATAGCAGTAGTCAATGCTTGGAATATTTTTGATGAAGAGACAGAGAATATTTTGAAAGCGACCAAAACTGCTGTGATTCAGTCCAACACTCAATAAGGATCCTATGAACTCAAGCCAATGGGTAATTCTTATTTTCGGAATATTGTATTCTAGCTTCATCCTTTTTACCCGAAAAAAAGGAAATTTTGAAGAGTATTCAGTAGCTGGAAGAGGCCTTGGCTTTTTTCTTATTTTTCTTCGCTTTGTGCTTCTTTTATAGGGCCAGGTTGGTCTATGGGGTTGGTAAGGGAAGGTTTCTCCTCAGGAATGTTTATGGCTTATCTACTTCCGTTTTGCGGGTTGGGTTTGGCATTTGTCGGTGTCTTTTTGGTTCCCAGAATTAGAAATAAATTCACTGATATATATTCTATTGGAGATTTAGTGGGAGGTATCAAAAGTCACAATCATAAGTTAGTTCGGATCGTTACTGGAGTTTTCTCTCTTCTTTTTTTGGATCTATCACAGTGGCCATGAGTTATGCAGGTGGTGAATTAGTGAATAACGTTTTTGGCTTTTCTAAGATATGGTCTATAGTTATAGTAACTACAATTGTAATAGGCTATTCTTATTTTGGTGGTATTAGGGCAACCATTCAAACTGATTCAATTCAATTTGTTCATTTTATAATTCTGATACCCATATTGGCTATTTTGATATTATCGGAGGACCGGTTTATTTGGAAAGATTACTTAGAGACAACTTCTTCCAAGACATCAAGCACATTCGATTCGCATCCAATTATTGGAATCTTCAGTTTCGGATTGTTATGGCTTCTTAGTTCAACAGGCCTTGATTCAGGTGGATTGGGGAGGTTTCTTGCTTCAAAAAGCAATAAAGTTGGTCGAAATTCGACTGTTGCCGCAGGTGTATTTTTGGCCATTTGGCTAGTCTTAATGGTTTTTATTGGAAGTACAGGGTATTACTTGTATCCTGAACTTGACAATAATGATCAAGTATTACTTCATATTGCTTCAGAACACTTTCCTGGCATCCTTTATGGCATTTTCATCATTGCTATGTTAGGTGTAGTCATGTCGTCTCAAGACACCGTACTAAATGCAGGTAGCATTCTATTTAGCGAAGATATTATAGGCGTATTGAAGCCGATGACAGAAAAGCAAAAACTTAAGATTGCAAAACTTTTTACCCTTTTGATGGGAGTGATTTGTATAATATTGGCTAGTTATTTGTCTTCAATTCTTGAAGTAATTATGATCATAACCGAATATTACATTCCAGTTATGATTCCCGTAATTGTTTTCTCAATCCTCAAGAAAAAGTTGCATTGGCAATCGGCACTTATTTCTATGTTGGTAGGACTTATTTCCTACATTATTTGGAAACAGTTTTTCAGTTCCATCATGCCAGAGTTGTTAATGGCTTTTTCACTTAGTATTCTATCTTATTTAATAAGTGATTTTTCCTGACCAAGAAAGCGATGAATTTAGCACGATAGGCTTTAAGAAAATTGACTAACAAGGAGTAGGTAAAAGCACTACGATCCAAAGGAATTCGAAATACCTTTTCTCCTATCATAATTTCCTTTAATCCTTTAACTCCTAGATTGATTCATTAATCATTCCCAACAAAATTGGCTCTCCCAAAAAATCTTCGATTTACGAAGTTATTGAGATTAGAACCAAAACGGTAATTAAATCCAAATCTGGAATCGATGTTATATGCGGAAGGTAGGGTTACCCTCCCACTCAAAATATCCTGTTCGGTGTAATCTCCCGATGCCAGGTAAATCTGGTCCTTTACGTAGTTGCCTTCTACTCTCATAAAGAAGGAAAAATTCCCAGTGACACGGACTTCAGCACTAATATTTAATCCTGTTGACCAAGAGCTAAAATCATCAAGGTAATTTCTAATACGATACCCTACTTCCAGATTACCCCAACGCTGGTTGAGTCCCAAACTGGCTCTCAAGCTATGGAGAACCCTGGTTTCTTTAACGACTCCGGAAATGGTTTCTTCTACATATTTATTATTCCTGACTTCCACCCCGTAGTTCACCCGGAGAAATCTGGAATTCTGCACGGATTCTGGAAAGAAATTATACTCTACAGCTGGTCTAAAACTGGTCTGAAACTTATAATTAAAACGAGTATTCTGACGACCTGCAATATCATAGCCATAAGACCATTGGGGGAAAATAGACTTCACCAGTTGGTGACTAAATCCAAATTCTGATACATCAAAACTATTCTCCACTTCATCGATGATCTGATTACCGTCTTCTCCAAGAACCGGATTGCCATTTTCATCTACCCTTGGCACTTTTTGAATCGTTCTTCTCAGTCGTTCGTCGATTCTGCCATTTACAGTTATTTTCCATTCATCCGTAATACGGTTAACCTCGATTTCTCCACCAAAATTGATTTGCTTGCTCAATTCCTCTATTTCAATATTAGAATCACCACCCACATTAAAAACCCAATAATTCCAGGGGTCAATGGTTTCCTGAATGGTATCTTCTTGAATGCCACCCCTGTCTTCATATTTATTTCGATGTTCTCTCCAGCTGTGGTTTTTGCAACATAGGGAGCTAAACCCAATTTGATGTACCTGGTAAGTTTTTCTCGCACCTCAAAGTCGGTATCTGTCTGTTTATTATTTACATAGAGCGTGTCGGTTCTTCCCGCATGGATGTTTTGTTGGCCTATGAATAGAAGTTGATATTGTCTTCCTCCCCCACCTGATCTATTATCGTTTATCAGTACAAAAACATCAGCCGATTGATTATCCAGGTAGAAGTCAACCGCTGTAATTTCCGTTCTGATAAAATCCATATCGCAGCCTCCATCCCTTCGATCACAGCCATCGATAAACACTCTGAGTTTATTGGGCTGGCTGTTATTCCCAATTAATGTTTGACTAATTGCATAAGGATTCAAGGAAAAAAATATCAGAATCAATAACAGTAATAATTTTCTCATTTTTTTAGGGGTATCTCGGGGTGATCGTTTCATTTCAATCGAAGTCGAGGGGAAGATATCAACCTAGATACTGTATTAACCCTACATTGTTTGAAATGAATATACTTTTTACACGAAAGAGCAAAGAAAACAGCACCCGATCCTTTGATATCCCATAATTTGAATCAGGCAAGAAGCCTTCCTTTTTTATGAATGAAATTAATCACAGGATTTGAAATAGATACAAGCTTTGGGTTCGAGTAGGTATTTGGAATTATATGAAGTTATAAACAAACTAATTAGCTAACAATGTATATCAGCATTAGCGGTTTCTTAGGGTATTCGAGCGGTAGTGTTTCTAAGCAATTCCACCAAATTTTCCCGCTAAAAAAAACAAAGCTAGGCAATACTGTTTCAAATAGATTGCGCTTATAAAAACCTTGATTTTTTCAATGCACCCTCCAAACCATCTGGATTTATCTTAAAGTGGAAAAAATAATTTCCTACCTATGTAATATCCCCAAGGAAGTCTACGCAAATTTCGAAATTGGCTTCCACAATACCTTTTTATACAAAGGATATATGCTATTGACGACTAGAACTAAAAGTAATTGATACCTCTATCCTATTTAGAAAACCAGGAGGATTTTCTTTGCTCTTCCATTTTTGTTATCTTAAAAAGAATCATACAATTTTTTTACTCTAATCATTGGCACTTACACTGTTTACAATGAAACTATTCAAGACTTTCCCAATCATTGGAACAAAGAACTTTTCAAAATTTCTAACTATTTTTCTATTTAGCTTCTCAGTTCATGCACAAGAAGACCCATACTTGTGGTTGGAAGAAATAGACAGTAAAAAGTCAATTGACTTTGTCAATAAACAAAGCAAAATAACTGAAGCCAAATTGACTGGTGTTGATGGGTACCAGGATATATATAATAACTGTTTAGAAATACTAAATTCCACTGATAGAATAGTTTACCCATCGATTTATGGTGAATTTGTCTATAACTTTTGGCAAGACAAAGATCATGCAAGAGGTATTTGGAGACGAAGTCCAAAAAAGAATACATTAATGATAATCCAGCCTGGGAGATACTTTTAGATTTAGATGAAATGTCTAAGTCGGATAGTATACCATGGGTTTTTAAAGGTGCAACTGGTTTATATCCAGATTATAGTCGATTCATTGTTAACCTTTCTAAAGGTGGTGGTGATGCCACGGTTAAAAGAGAATTCGATGTGAATTCAAAGAATTTTTTAGACAATGGTTTTTATGTTCCAGAATCTAAAGGCAGTGTAAGTTACCTAGACAAGAACACTTTGATTATATCCTCTGATTTTGGCGAAAACTCCATGACCACTGCCGGATATCCAAGACAAGTTAAACAATGGAAAAGAGGGACATCCTTAAAAGACGCTACACTATTATTTGAAGGAAATAAAGAAGATATACTTGCATCTGGATTTGTATTTCGAAATGATGAAACAAAGTATAAAGCAGTTGTAAGGGTTGCTTCGGCATCTGATATTTCTTATTTAATATCGGTTGACGACAAACAAATAAAACTGGATATACCAAGTGATGCATCTCCCCAAAACCTTCTAAACAATCAGTTAATTGTCCTGTTGAAGTCAGACTGGAGTGTAGGAGATAAAACCTATAAACATGGCTCATTACTGAGTTTAAACTTCACTAAACTCCTAGAAGGGGAAAAAGAGATTCAACTAATTCTTGAACCTACTGAATCATCAAGTATTTCTGGAGTTTCAACCACTAAAAATAAGCTCCTAATAACCTTACTTCACAACGTGAGTAGTGAATTGTTTATCTATACTTTTGAGAATAATAAATGGATAAGTGAAAAAGTAAATGCACCCGATTTCGGAACAATTTCTGTTCAAGGGGTGAGTGACTTATCAGATGAATATTTTTTTCATTTAGAAACTTTCTGACACCAACCACCTTGTACATTGCCAATGCAGAGTCTAACACTATAAAACCATTTAAATCGCTTACATCATATTTCGATGGCACCAAATATAAAGTCGATCAGTTCATGTCAACATCAAAAGACGGAACACTCATACCCTATTTTATGGTGTCATCAAAAACAATGGAAAAAGACGGAAATAACCCAACCTTACTTTTAGCTTATGGTGGGTTTGGAGAGTCTAGAGAACCATTTTATGATGCAACTATTGGAACATTATGGTTAGATAACAGAGGTGTTTTTGTCCTTGCTAATATTAGAGGTGGTGGAGAATTTGGTCCAAAATGGCATCAGGCTGGAATAAAGGAAAAGCGACAAAATGTATTTGATGACTTTCATTCGGTAGCCGAGGATTTAATTAAGAAGAAGATAACATCCCCAACACATTTAGGTATCATGGGAAGCAGTAATGGCGGGTTATTAGTGGGTGTTGCTTTCACACAAAGACCTGATTTATACAATGCGGTAGTTTGCCAAAGTCCGATATTAGATATGCAACGTTTTAATAAATTACTTGCAGGAGCCAGTTGGATTGGTGAATATGGAAATCCTGATATTCCAGAAGAATGGAATTATATAAAAAAATACTCTCCTTATCATAATTTGAAGAGCGACATGGATTATCCTGAGGTCTATTTTTATGCTTCAACCCGTGATGATCGTGTGCACCCAGGACATGCGAGAAAAATGGCAGCCAAAATGATTGATATGGATTATCCTGTTTATTACTATGAAAACTTTGAAGGAGGACATAGAGGCTCCTCTACAAATGAACAATTAGCAAAATCTCGCGCGATGATATTTTCATACTTATTGATGAAATTAAAGTAACTAAATTTTTTGTCTAATTGTATCAGGCTTAAGGTTGAAAAATTATACTGAAGATAAAATCAATAATCGCTATGTCTTTAAAAAATTCTAATATTCCACCATACTTGAGTATCTATGGCATAGTATTTTTCTATATGATGTTGACCGGTTTTGCTATGTTCATATTGCTCAAGCTGGAAGAGTATGAATATAAACATATCATCGGATTTTTGAAATAGTAGCCTTTGCATTTATTTCTTATTCTATTAACAAATATTATTTTTCAAGAATCAATTTGGAATCACCCAAGTCAGTTGGAATTAATTCAACACTATTTAAAAGCGTAGTAATAGGAATTTTGTTCGCTGCATTATTAAATTTCCCTTATCGTATATATGCTACAGTTAAATCTGGAGCTTTAGAGTATATCATATTAGCCTTTACGCCAGAGGAGTTTATTAAATCATTAGGAGCAGGAATTTTTGAAGAAATCACATTTAGAGGCACTCTTTTAAATTTCTACAATCAAAAGAAAAAGAAGTATTTAGGCCTTGTTATTTCTTCAGCTATTTTTTGCTTAATACATGCTCCTAATTCGTTTTTTGGAGTTGATATCACTTTTTTTACCTCTTGGATATGTTTATTTTCGGTCTATTATTTGGTTTAATATATCTCAATTATGGATTGGTTACTGCTATCACAACACACTTTGTAGGCAACCTACTTATCGGAGGTTTTATTCAAGCAACCCGATATGGCTCTTATTACAGTTTTGGTATAGCTTTGATTATTTGTATTTGGCTATTTATTCGTGATAGAAACAAGCAAAAAATAAGTTGGGCTAATTAATAAAGCAAATCATAAGGAGGGCCTCTCCAACAGTTAAGTTAGCGAGGTTCGCTTAGGCAAATAGATACAGGTCTCACAGCAAACCATGCCTATAGCTTTGGGTACAGCTTACAAACAGGCTTAACCAACTCGCCAATAATGGACTTCCACCCTCTTAAATAATTTGGTATATTGGGTAACAGATGCCCATACTTGGCACACTCAAGGTGTGTATGCAATAAAAATTTTATTAATTTTTTTAAAGGAAAATTTTTACTGGATAAATCTAGTATTAACTGTAATTGTCATGAAAAAGAAATACATTTTATTGTTATCCTTTACATTAATTTGGTCATGTCTTTATAGTCAGAATAAAGCCAATGAATATATTATCAAAGATGTTAATCTAATTGATGGTACTGGAAATGATCCACAAATAAAATCGGTATGGATAAAAGATAAATCCATATTCAAAATCAGTGATTTTGACCTTTTAGTTGCCTCTGATTCGATCAAGATAATAGAGGGTGCAGGAAAATTTTTAATCCCTGGCCTTATCGATAGTCACGTACACCTCTTGGCAGGAAGGACTTTAGAGGGAGAAACGGAATTGCTTCAAAAAATGCTTAAAACAGGTGTGACTTCAGTTTTGGATTTAGCTGGAGATGCCAGAGATTTTGCCTACTTATCCAAACAACAAAAAAGAGGCAGCTTAGAAGTTCCCGAACTCTATTTTTCAGCTCTATTTACAGATATCGAATGGATGAAGAAGGATTTTAGAATGGTTGCTTTTCCGGATGGTAAAAACGGAGACCTACCTTTTCTTCAAGCAGTTAACAAAGAAACGGAAATTAAAATAGCTGTAGCCAAGGCAAAAGGAACTGGTGCTTCAGTTATTAAAATTTATGCAAATCTTTCACCTGAAATCATTGGAGAAATAGCAAGTGAAGCAAAAAAGTTAGGAATGATGGTTTGGTGCCATGCAACACAGTTCCCGACGACATCAGAGCAATTACTTGGAAAAGATATCGATGTTTTCGTTCATGCTGATCTTCTGGCATTCAAACCAAATAAAGATGTTCCGACTGACTACCATACTTGGTTACAAACTTATTACAATAATGATTCGACTTATCAAAAACTCTATGATGATTTGGATATAGAAGACTTGTTGAATAAAATGAAGGAGGAAAAAATCATTTTAGACCCCACTATTATTAATTACCCTAGTGAGAAGGTCCCTTTGGCGGTCACTATTGCAAAAATGGCACATGAAAAAGGTATAAAAATGACTACCGGCACTGACGTACCCGGCCATCCGACATTAAGAGAAATTTATGCATTGGTTGAAAAGGTTGGTCTTACTCCAATAGAAGCAATAATGTCCTCTTCCAAAAATGGAGCCGAGGCTATAGGAATTTCAAATTCTCACGGAACCATTGAAGAAGGAAAAATGGCAAACATGGTATTATTGAACAAAAATCCTTTGATAAACATAAGAAATTTGGAAACAATTGATTCAGTTATCCTTAATGGTAGACAAATCGGTATGGATTAAAATGTTAAGTTTTTCTATAAGCCATTAATGCGGCTAATAGACAGACCGTTGTACCACATAAAAGCCAAATGGTGCGAAAATCAATATTATTCATTCTTGCCATTTCCTTGTTATTCTCGTGCAGTGAAAATGAGAAAACAACCAATAACGCTGTAATTCAAGAACAAATTGAACAAGAAATTTGGGGAGCCATCGAAAGTCGATTTAATGCTTGGAAAGATAATGATTTACAATCTTACATGAATTACTACCATCCTATTTGGAAATGATGGTCATCAAAAAAGATCAATTAATTACTAAACAAGATATTGCCGATTTTTGGGATGTAATGAAAAAGGAGGAGGAGTGTTTAGAAATGAAGATTACTCCTACTGCTATTGAAATTTTAGATGGAGGGAACTCAGCTATTGCTCATTATACCCATACGGAATCATTTAGATACAATGGCGAGGATAAGGAAGATGGTAGAAAAAAGGGAAGTGTTTTCAAAGGAACATTAAGATGGAGTGACTTTATGGTTAAGGAAAACGATAAATGGCTTGTTCTTGGCGGACATAGAGATATGACTTTTCCCGAAGGGAATTTAGTTCAATTAAATGAATAATTAAAAATACGAGGTACAATCAAGTAGCCGATCCTTAGTTATAAGCCCGCAGCCTATCACCATATAAGGGAATTCGCTTAAGCCAAGGCCCCCACAGGTCTCACAAAATAATAAATACGGGAGTCTCGATAAATCGGGAGTTCCTTCGTATAAGTGACTTTATTCTCGAAGTGATTGTAATTATTTGCGAACATAAATACTTCGCATTTGACCCGTTGGAATGACCATCTTTTTGGCCTAATTTCTCTAATCAAGACATAAGAAATGGCTAAAATCCATTGATTTATTTGTAATTAAAATGAATATTCCCAACATTTAAAACCCTATGATTTTTATTCGAAAATCTTGCAGATTTTGCAAGCAACGAAATCAAAACCAGACCTTTGGCTTTGAATTAAACCAAACAATTATGAGAGGAACTGTTTTAGTAATTACACTTTTAACTCTTTTGACCTCTTGCGATTCTGGGAAATCAGATAAAAGTGAAAACACAAAAATAAATAAGGAAATCCCGTCCTTATCAGTTTTAATTTCAGAAGACACTTATGTAGCACCCGATTCGGTTGCTGCTGGATATGTACACTTAAAATTATCTAACGAAGCATCCGAAATGCACTCTGCTCACCTTATTAAGTTGGACAAAGGTTATAACACTGATCAGTTAATACAAGCTTATGCAGACTCCATGAAAACCGGTGGTCCAAGACCGCAATGGATGACACACCGAGGCGGAGTTATTGCTGAACCTGGAACAAGTGAAATATATCTACTTCTTGAACCTGGGAATTATACTTGGGTTTGTGTGATGGGTGATGAATCCGCACCACATTTTGCTGGTCACGAACATAAAGCATTCAAAGTCTACGGGGAGATTGATCAGTCTCAAAAATTACAAGCTCAAGATCTGACCATTGAAATGACAGATGAAAATTTTGAATTGGACAAGTCTATTTCTCAAGGTAAACAATCTATTGAAATCGTGAATTCAGGCTCAAAGTATCATTTGGTCGCCATTTCAAAATTAAATGAAGATGCAAAAGCTGAAGATCTTATCAAATGGTACAGTAATTATAATGGGCCACCGCCTGCTCGAGGAATTATTGCAACCTCGGCGATAGGGCCTGATTTAACGGCAAGGATAAATGTTGATTTTGAACCCGGGGACTATGTACTTTATTGTATGGCTAATGCTGAAGGAACATTTCATTTATTGGATGGAGCAATCACATCATTTACAGTAGAATAAAATAATGAAGGAGGGCATAGAGTCTCCTCAACAAACAAAGACCCAAATGAAAACTAAAATTTATTATCACTACTGTCCGAGAAACGTTTTAAAATTTAGGGTAAGCTTCTGTTAAGAAGCCTACCCTTTTTGCTGTATTTTAGGTTTACGACAACTTTAAACAACAGCGGGTGAAAAATACACATTTCTTCGGACAGCCGATTTTTTCTCAACTTCTTTCTTTGATCGATCGGAGCCTTGTTGCAAAATTGTTTCCAAAAACCAATCGGATCGGTACTACAAAAGCTTTGACACCTGGCAACATTTGGTCACGATGCTGCATTGTCTTTTCAGTGGCTCCACTTCGCCAGGAGCTTTCCACGGGTCTTTTGGCCTGGCAGAACAAGTTGATACATATCGGCATGGCCCAAGGCTCCCGCAGATCCACCATCTCTGACGGGAACAAGCGAAGACCAAGTGAGGTGTTCAAAGCGCTCTATCTTTCTCTTTTGAAAATACAGAGGTGTTTTGCCGGACAGCCGACTCCAAGATGGAAGTGATCCAGAAGCTGTTTATTGTCGATTCGACTGTCATCAGCCTGTTCAAAGACATCCTCAAGGTGGCCGGAAGACCCCGAAAGGACGGCAGGAGCAAAGGCGGTATCAAAGCCCATGTGATGATTCATGCGGCTGAACTGATGCCCTGCCTGGTCCAGTTTACAGAAGCAAGCCGCCACGATCACACCTTTTGAAGTATTCCCAGCTGCCGGAAGGTCTCTATCTGGTCATGGACAAGGGGTACACAGACTACCATCAATATGCCCAATGGACGGACCGAGGGATTTTCTTTGTGTCCAGGATGAAGAATAATGCAAAGTTCGAAAGCCTGGAAGAAATAGAACTGCCCGAAGACAGAGACCATGAAATCCTCAAGGACGAAACCATCACGGTCCAATACACCGTGGACAAGGAAAAACATCCGCTCAAACTCCGAAGAATCGCCTACTGGGACCAGAAAAACCAAAACTGCTCATCTTCCTGACCAACAACCTGAACTGGATGCGGCAACCGTAGCGGCTATTTACAGGCACCGATGGCAAATCGAGCTGCTGTTCAAAAAACTCAAACAAACTTTCCGCTCAAATACTTCTTGGGAGACAACCAAAACGCGATCGAAATCCAAATCTGGTGCGCGCTGATATCCTTGCTACTGATGGAAGTTGTCCGTAAACAGCTCAAAAGGAACTGGGTTTTCTCCAACATGGTGGCAATCGTCAGATTCCACCTGCCCAGCTATGTGCACCTGACAAACTTCCTCAACAACCCTGAAAAAGAACCTGGGAAAGCCTTGCTAAATCCTCCCAAATGAACCTGTTTCAACATAGGGGGCTTCTACCTTTTCAAAAATCAACCAAAAAACCCCAAATTAGAGCATAAGAAAACAAATGTCCGATTATTCTATTTTAGTCGGACAGTAGTGATTTATTATCTAACATTTATGTTTATTTTATTTTTTGTTTCAAGTCAATTGAAAGCACAAGAAAATAATATAGGTTCAGATTCATCTTCCATAAAACAACAAATTTTAGAATTCAATAGTGATTATTGGAAAGCTTATAATGCATGTGATGTTGAAAAGATACTTTCGATGGAAAGTGAGGATATTGAATTTTACCATGATAGAGGTGGTCTCACAATTGGCCAATCGGAAAGCAAAAAAGTATGGGAAAATTTCTGTAAAAAGAAGGAGTGGAAATTGGAAGCTATTTTAATGGATGATATTAAAGTTTACGAATTGAAAGATTCTGGAAATTTGTATGCAGCAATTATTATTGGAGAATTAAGCTTCCATGCAATCAGACTGTCTGATGGAGAAAAATTTCCAGCTGGCTTTAGCAGTTATACAACGGTCTTGAATTATGAAAATGGGGAATGGAGAATGTCCCGCGCTTTAAGTTATAATCATAGGGATTCTAGATAAAAAATTGTGTTAACAATGGATTCAACTAATTACTTGGTCTAGTTTACTTTTAAAAATCCTCTTGGATTTTCACTTTGGTGTGTATTCCTAAAAATAAGTGTTAAAACAAAGCAAATAGTCACAGTCAAAATCGGTTAAATGATCAGATTAAATATGAGATTTTTAAACCTTTCAAAAAGCCCTCTGATTTACTTAACCCTAATTCTCCTAATATTTTCAATCAATTCTTTTGCCCAGTCCGAATTGAAAGAGGGCATTCAGTATGTAAATCTTGATGGCTATAATTTTGAAGTAAAAATTCAAGGTAAAAAACATCTAGAATCTGATGTCCCGGTAGTAGTTTTTTAATATGGTGCAGGGGGAAGTTTAAATGGCAAATCTTGGGCTTCCGTATTGGACTCTATTGCAGAATTTGCTCCAGTTTTTAGTTATTCGCGTTCAGGAATGGGCAATTCTGAATGGAACGGTTTGGAACCTACACCCAAAAATGTAGCCTTAACACTTCATAAACTTTTAGCCAAACTAAAATTACCAAAACCTTATTTAATGATGGGGCATTCCTGGGGAGGTGTTTTAATAAGAGCATTTGGAGGGCTGTATCCCGATAATGTAAAAGCACTTATATATGTTGAGCCTGATAATTTTATGGCTGAACCAGGTGAAGGAGATGAAGCTTTTGTAAAAAGAGGAATGGACCCGAAAGAGGTTGATAAGTTTGACAGAGAAAGCTACGCAGCAATGTTAAAAATAATAGAAGCACCTGTAGGCCTTATAGCCGAATCCAAAGAGCTTATAAAATATTGGGACCAAAGTGTAGCAGAAAGAGATCTTGGTCCACATCCAGAAAAGCCAATGGTTTTATTATTGGGTACGAAAGGGTTTCCAAGTTATCCTCCAGCCCCCGAAGGAATCACAAAACCATGGGATGACGATGACCTTTGGTTTGAAGCCCATATTGAAAAAAGAATTAACCCAAAGCGTAAATTGCATCTACGCTTTTCTATTTTTAGGAATTTGTAATTCCCCCAACCAAAGACAGCCATTTAGGAGTAAGTAAGAGAAGTATTCAAAAATTGTTGAAATTAGTGGTAAAGAATCCATATCATCAGACGAAGTCAACCAGCATAAACCATGAAGTATATTTTTAAAGTATTTCTTTTTTTCCACTCCTCAGTATACTGTTTCTTCAAAGCTGTGACGATGCAGAACCAATATCAGAAAAATTAGATACCACCACAGTCCACATGCAGTGGCACACATTAACACTTTCCTTCAAAGGGCCAGAATCATCTGAATTGGCTCAGGAAAATCCGTTTTTAAACTATCGATTGAGTGTTGAATTTAAAAACGAAGAAACCCAATATACGATCCGTGGATTTTATGCCGCTGACGGAAATGCTTCTGAAACGAGTTCAGACGCAGGTCCTATCTGGAAAGTTCGTTTTACTCCCGATAAAATAGGGACCTGGTCATACTCCGCAAAATTATACAAGGGAGATAGCATTGCATTAAACTATGATACAAGTAGTGGGGAATTGGTTTCTATCTCGAATGCCAAAGGCAATTTCCAAGTGACCAAATCAGATAAAGAGGGAAATGATTTTAGAGCTCATGGACGAATAGAAACCTCCAATGGGTACTTTAAATTTACCGGCACTGATAAATATTGGATAAAAGCCGGTACAAATAGTCCTGAAAACTTATTGGCTTACATTGATTTTGATGATACTTATCGTATCAAAGCGGAAGCAAGAGAGGGAGAGGCTGCAACCTCGGGCGAAATTCATACCTATGAGCCACACCTGAAAGATTGGAATACAGGAGACCCCACATGGCAAGATGGGAAAGGGAAAGCACTGATCGGCGGCATTAATTATTTGGCATCAAAAGGCATGAATGCAGCCTATTTCTTGACTTTAAATATTTTAGGCGATGGCAAAGATGTATGGCCTTATGTAAGCCCTAATGACTTTACCCGATTTGATGTGAGTAAATTAGATCAATGGGAGATCCTATTTGAACACATGCAATCAAAAGGGATACTATTGCATATGGTGATCCAAGAAACTGAAAACGAAACCATGTTAGACGGTGGTGATACAGGTCCTTTACGTCAGCTATACCTTTATGAATTGATTGCCCGGTTTGGACATCACAATGCTTTAATTTGGAATATGGGAGAGGAAAATGGACTTGCACCATGGGTTACAACCGGAGCTCAAACGGATGCGCAGCGGAAAGCCACAGCAACATTTATTAAAAAGAATGACCCTTATCTTCACCCAGTGGTAAACCATACATTACCTACCGAAGAGTTAAGAGCTACAGTTTTAGACAGTCTACTTGGATTTTCTCATGTGGATGGGATTTCATTACAACAAGACGAGCGGAAGAATGCACCAGAGGTGGTACATGATCTTAAAGAAAGGTCTAAAAATGCCGGACACGAGTGGCTAGTCACAATGGATGAAATTGGGATGTGGTTTGACGGTGCCAAAACTGATGCTGAAGATCCTAATCATACGACACTTCGACGCTATGCACTTTGGGGAACATTACTATCAGGAGGAGCTGGCGTGGAATGGTATTTTGGGGCTCAACATCCACACACCGATCTAACCTCCGAAGACTGGCGGCAGCGAGACCGACTCTGGGAAATTACCAACTATGCGAAATCGTTTTTTAACACCTACCTGCCGTATTGGGAAATGCATCCTGAGCATAGTTTGATAAACTCGAAAGATGCCTATTGCCTGAGCAAAAAGAATGAAGTTTATGCGATCTATTTACCAAATTCCAAGACCTATACGATTGATTTAAGTAGCGCAAATGGAAGCTTTACCGTACAATGGTTTAATCCATTAACTGGAGATCAATTACAAATCGGTTCGGTGAATAAAATTGACGGAGGTCAAATTCGTTCATTTGGAAATCCTCCTAAGATTGAGAATTCGGTCCCTGACCAAGATTGGGTCGTATTGATCAAGCGGTCCAATTAATTAAGTCCATTATTTAATTTCTGATGTAAATTTTCTGTCAAAAGTTAAAAGATCAAATCCCATAAATTGCTCTCCCCTAAATTTAGACCAAGAAACTATAGGGGGCATCTACGTTTTTCTATTTTTAGAAATTTGTAATTCCATCAGATCTATCTGGTCTTCTTGCCTAAGCAGGAAAAGTGAAACTAGTCAGAGAATTTATTGCATGTAGACAACTTTGCCTCAGAAGCTTTTGATTCAACATCGGGAAACATAGTTGAAATCACACCGTTTTTAAATCAATATTGATCCTGATTGAATTATTTTAAAAAATGGATTGGGACTACCATGAAATCAGGCTAGAAGGAAAATTGTCTGAACTTATAGATTGCATCTGGTGGGAGAATTATTCAGATTTTCATCCTAATAACAACCAGCACCTCCTTATTCCCGACAATTCCATAGAATTGATTTTTACTGATACACTTATTGAAAGATTTTTTCAACTTTCAGAGAAAGTTAAATCCAGAAAAAGCCAACTTGCAGGGCTCCGAACAGCACCTCAAATATGTAAAGTCATAAAAAGTCCAGTAATAGGAGTTAGGTTTAGGCCAAAAACATTTTATCGATTATGCAAAACTGAATTAAGCCAAACCATCAATGATTGCTTAAACCCAATTGAATGTTTTGGCCAGTCGGTTTTGAATCTTGAAAAAGAAATTTTTAAAGCCGCTAATCAACAAAAAAGGACTGATCTAATTCAATCCTTTTTGAAGACTTCTTGCCTTCCGAAAGCAACCCTATCGATGAGTTGTTTGAAAAAATGGTAGAACATATAGAAAAAAGCAAGGGCGATTGCAGCATACGGGAATTACCCATTCTTTTTAACACCTCTGCAAGCACCATTGAAAGAAAATTCAAAAAGAATTTAGGAATCACCCCAAAGAAATATGGCATGCTGGTCAGGTTTGTAAATCAAGTGCTTGCAAAAAGGGAGAAACTTAACTCATTCAACAGCAACTCTGGTTTCATTTACTTTGATCAAGCACATTTTATCAAGGAAGTGAGCAAATTTTCAGGCCTAACTCCGAAACAATTGGCTTCATTCAAAATTGGAATTCAGGAGGTTTATTCTAAAAAATGAGCAATTGATGATTTTTTACAATTTTCATAAGTTTTGATGACTTAGAATTGTGGAAAAAAATGAGAATTCTATCAATAATAATTTTTATCCTCATTTCTACATTTTGCCATGCCCAAACTAAAAAACTGGAATCATTTTCAGTCTCTTATTATGGCGAAATGATCACCCATCCCGGATTAAAGATAAATGTTGACTACTCTTTAAAGGAATGGGGTAAAACAAAGGTTACCAATAAAGGTGCTTCGTTCCATGTTACAAAAGGATTTTTCATTAGCCCATCCATTGGACTATTTTACCATAGACGTTATCAAACCGGTCTATTTTTCCTTCCAGAAATTAAATACAAAAGACAGAATCCTAAAGGCAGATTTTTTGAACTAGGTATTGGAGCAGGATACCTTAGAAGATTTATTCCAAACACATTTGAGGTAAATGGAAACAGTGAAGTAAATAGTACTCATGCAGGTTCTAATTATTTCGCGACAAATTACTTTTTCGCTTTTGGAAGAGACCTTAGGATAAAAGAGAACCTTCCAATCGGGTATTTTATTAAACCACAACTAGTATATGCAATACCAAACTTCCCAAAAGGAACTGCCTATTTTATACTGGAAGTAGGAATCAAATACTATTTAAAAAAATAGGAAATGAAAAAAATACGATCAATTCTAATATTAGCTTCACTATTGCTCTTTAATGCTTGTGAGCAATTCGAACTTGAAACAAACACAGACACATTTTTCCATGTAAAAGTGGATGATGCGTCCTTACCTGTTTGGATTAAGGGAAATACTGCATCTTCAAAACTTGTAATCTATATCAATGGAGGCCCTGGATTAACCAGTATTGATGTGGCAAGGGCAGATTTATTTAATTGGGAAGAAGGATTTGAAGAAAACTTTGCAATGGTTTATTATGACCAGAGAGGATGTGGAAATGCTCAGGGAAATTTAGATGAAAGGTTACTTACCATTCAACAGTATGTAAAAGATCTAGATGCTATCATTTCCGTTTTAAATTCAAAATATCAAAATCCTGAAATCTTCCTTATGGGGCATAGTTTTGGGGCATTTATTGGAGTCAACTATTTATTATCCCCCAAATTTCAAGACAAAATAAGGGGTTGGATTTCTATCGATGGAGCATATAATTTTGATTATGATTTAAGTTGGCAATATCGAAGAACATTTTTGATCAATATTGCAAACGAGGAAATCCAAAAAGGTAATAGGATAGACCATTGGACATCTGCTCTTCAATGGACCGATAATAATCAAATTATTACGACAAGAGAGCAAAAAAACGAATGGAGAGAATTTGTAGGCTGGCCAGGAGAGATCATCATTCCTGAAGAGTTAGCTACACTATCGGTTCGCCAATATCTTCAAATTGGATTTTTTCAAGCTATAACCCATTTCCATCTTATTTATCCTCCAATCTTGAAATCGTCAATGACAGATTAAACAAAGATGTAGAAGGAAAAATTTCATAAACGAAGTTTCCAAAGTGAAGATCCCTTCTTTATTAATTTGGGGCAGATACGATGATCTAATCGTGCCAGAAGAGGGAATGGATGTGTTCAATAACTTTGGAACCCCTCTCAATGATAAATTTTATAGGATTTTACCAAACTCAAGTCATGAACCTTACATCAGTGATCCAGAATTATTTAAATTAGAGATAATGGATTTTATCTCAAAGTATTAATGTCATTCAATGATTGCTTTGACACTTAAGAATCATCTGAACAATTTTGAAGCTTAATAAAACTCTAATCAGTATTCAGAACTTTTTATGAAAAAGGTCAGCATTTTTCTCGGTCCCTGGGTAGTATTTTTATTGGCCTCTTGTCAAGAAGCAAAAAGATCATCGCAATTATCAACTACTTCATTGGATGAATATGCTATTGTTTATAATGTTTTGGTGAACGATTCTACTGACAATTATGAAGTGTTCACCATGAATATGGATGGTTCACAACAAAAAATATAACAAACCTAAAGGGTGTAGAATGGTCATATTATTCATTTAAGGACAAGGTTTATTTCATATCAGATAAAGATTCTTGCCAACGTTGTGCCTATTATCTGTATGAGACAAATTCTAAAGGAGATCATCCTCAAAAAGTATCAACTATTCCTTTGGCTGATAGCTGGATGAGCGGGAGAAATGAAGGTAAAGAATTGATTATCAAACCAAAATCAGATTCAGTATTCTACATCATTGATCTTGAGGGGAAGGTCCTTAGTACATTAAATACAGGTTTACCCTATTCAGGCGACCCACTTTTTGTTAATGGCGGGAAGCAAGTAGTTTTCAGGGGCGGTCAAACCAAATCAAAATTAATCGAAGGCTTCAAGGAAGAACTTTATATCATAGATGAAGACGGCAAAAACAAAAAGCAATTAACCCAATATCCTCCAATGGACACAACCGCTGGAAAATTTGGATACAAAGCGGGAACACCAAAACTTCATCCAACTGAAAACTATATCACCTATCAAAGCAAACAAAATGGGAAATACAGCTTGTACGCAGTCAGTCTTGATGGACAAAAGCATTGGAAACTAACTGAAAATAAGGAAAATGAAGGGTGGCATGATTGGAGCCCTGATGGAAAATGGTTGGCGATTGAACTTTTTGATAATGACCAAACGCAATTTCATATTGGACTGATGAATTGGGAAACGCAAGAATTAAAAATATTGACTGACTCGACCTATCAATATCAACAAAGTCCAAGCTTTGTTCTTAAAAAATAAAGGTGCTATGAAGCAGTTAATCATTCTGATATCCTTTTTGTATTTACTAAGCTGCAGTTCTAAGCAATCGAATCCATTCGATTTAGTGATCTCCAATGTAAATCTAATTGATGGTACAGGGGCCCCAATTCAACATTCCGTTTCAATAGGAATCTTTGAAGGAAAAATAATTGCCATTGAACCTGAATTACAAACAGATGGGTTTAATCATATTGATGGTACGGACAAGTTTCTTATCCCTGGATTATTTGACTGCCATGTTCACACCGGAGATTTTGAAAGAGACTTTCCCAGATTTGTCCATTATGGAGTGACATCTGTCTTTGTAACGGGAGGAAGTTTGTGTACAAATGAATACTATGCTTCCATGCGGAAACAAGGGAATCAAGATTCTATTCCGGCACCTTTGGTTTTCCACACAAGTCAGCACTTTACCATGGAAGGACGACATCCATCAAAAACTTATTCTAGTAGTAATTGGCGTAATGGAGAATCGATATTTTACTTAACAGACACCTTACAAATTGAACGACTTGTACACGACGTTGCTCAATATCCTATCGTAGGAATCAAGTTGACCATTGAGGATGGCCCTTCTCCTCCATTCGTGGAAAGAATCCCTCAAAAATTCATAGAAAAGACGGTAAAAGAAGCTTCAAAATATGACCTGGAAGTATTCGCTCATGTGAGTGATAATACCGAACTAGAAATGGCTATTAAAGGAGGGGCCCAAAATCTTGTTCACTTTACTGGGGTAAACATAGAACCCCAAGATGGTCCTCAAATGGAGTTACTTCAGGAATTTATCCAAAGAGATCCCTATTGGGTAACCACTTTAATGATTGATAAATCATTCCTGTACCCCTTATATCCTGAATGGTTTGAGTCTGAATCGATGCTTAGATCCTATCAAGAATCTGTCAATGATTTGGATTCTAGTTTAGTAGATAGGGCAAGACGCTATGTCCAAACTCTGATGGATGAATACGGGCTAAGCGATGATAGTTTGGAAGCCTTTATGTTGCCCCAAGTTGAGGACATCCAGTTTTTAAACATGATGGGATTTAAAATGGTATTAGGAACAGATACCGGAAATGACTTCAACTTTCCTGGATACAGTCTCCATGAGGAAATGCAGTTATTGAACATGGGAGGGTTGGAGCCATTGGACATTATAAAAATGGGAACTTTGAATGCGGCCAAAATGATGAATGCACAAGATAGCTTGGGCTCCATTGAAATTGGAAAACTTGCGAATCTTATATTGCTCGATAAAAACCCCTAGAAGATATCAGCAATACTTTATCAATCAATTTGGTTATAAAAAGAGGTAAAATTCAAGACCGTTTGAATTAGTAAATACAATAATAAAATAGATTCAATTTTTTTTCTGTCGCTTCCCTAAAAAACAACCATTCACCAAACCACAATCAAAACCAGTAACATCAATCCAATCTTCGTATCTTGAAAAAAACCTAACTAGGTGGCCGATGCGACAGACCTTTTTACTGATTATTCTATTTTTTCAACTTAAACTCTTAACAGCACAAACTTCCCTACTAGAAATTGATCTTGAAAATGGACCTTATCGAGTAGGATTTCGACATTACACGAAGTCAGACAGCACCCGAACTTACAGTCGGGTTTTTGATTACACCAATAATAAAGTACCTAGACCCATTCCGATCAGCATTTGGTATCCAGTAGAACTGCAGGTAACCGACTTGGAGCCCATGAAGGTCTTGGATTACTTGGAAATCCTAAAAGATGAAGAGGAATGGGAACATTTACCCAATGAGCAGATTTTAAATTGGTTTTATTATGCCAATACCCCTTCCAACCAACAACACCTGAACGAACAAACCACAGCCTACGAAAATATAGAACCCGGAAAAGGGAAATTTCCGGTTATTGTCTATGCACCTAGTTTTCAAGCCTCCTCCATCGAGAATTTTGCCCTGTGTGAATTTTTGGCTAGTCATGGGTATGTAGTCCTGTCAAGTCCCAGTCGAGGTTCCGAAACCCGTTGGTTTAGTAATCATTTAGCAAAGGAAATGGAGACTCAGGCCAGAGATGTGGAGTTTTTACTGAAAGAAGCTGGGCAATTCCGGCAATCTGATTTAGACAAAATTGGCTTGATGGGTTTTAGCTTTGGAGGCTTGGCTACCATGATCACCCAAAATCGAAACGAATGGATCAAAGCAGTTGTAAGTTTGGACGGAACAGAGCGGTACCAATATGAGCTATTGAGCCAGTCCCCCTTTTTTGCTCCTCAAACCTTAAACGTTCCCTACCTCCACATGGCACAGAAAGATATTCCTGAAGTAGTCTTAAAGGAAGATCGCATAGATCCTGAAGTCAACACGAGCTTTCAGCTTTTTGACAGCCTTAGCCATAGTGTAGCGTATCAATTAAAATTTCACGATCTTACACATAGTTATTTTAGCACCTTGGGAGTACTCTTCGCTGATCGAGATACAAGACAGGACAAGACGGATTTGGAAATCATGGATTCCTATCGGCTAATGGCCAATTATACCTTGAATTTTTTAAATGCATCACTGAAAGAGGATTCTCTAGCCTCCAGCTTTCTTGAACACCAAGCTAGCTCATCTGAAGAAACAAAGAGTCTCATCTCTCAAAAAGTCAAAAGACCAGAAGAAGTCCCTTTCTCCTTTCAGGATTTTAATGACCTGGCTTCTAGCCAGCATTATGAAAACCTATCTGAACTTTATGAATCCATCCTAACAACCCATCCTTCGTTTGAAATTCCAGAAGGGCCTTTAAATACTCTTGGGCTTCAATTGGTGTTCAATCCAGCTACTTCCAACCAGGGTATTAAGGTATTTCAATTGGCTGTTTCTTTATTTCCCAATTCTGCCAATTTGTACGATAGTTTAGGGGAAGGATACTTGTTCATCGGTGACAAGACAAAGGCGATGGAAAGTTTTGAAAAATCCCTGGAGCTCAATTCCCAAAATCAAAATGCCATCCATCGGTTGGAACAATTAAGAAACTGACTTTGACCCAACCCCATTTTTTACTTCAAAAGTCAGGAGAAAAAATAATTCAAACTAGGAGAATCAATTTCACTTAGACCTAAGGAATTATTCAATGAAACAATTAATTTAGAAGGTTTATTGTCTACCACCTTTTTGGATAAATCTGAAATTATCAACCTTTAGTCTAGGGGTTCCAATTGGTATTGCTAATAAATAAAAAACCTTTTTACAACCCTCTTAGATTATGGCATTTGGTTTATCCCCAAAGTATGTTCAGTACATTCGAACTGAACACATAGAACCCAAAATTTTCTTGATACTAGCTATCGAAGCGGCCAAGAAAAAGGCTGGAACGTCAGCTTCTTAAGTGAAACTGGTTTTATAGCTTATACAAATTTCTCTTGGAGCTCTTGGAGCGAAGAAATCTCAGTTTCCATTACCAGTGGATCCGTCCTTCTAAAAGTGAATGCACTGGAAATCAGTTGATGGACTGGGGTAAGAATAAAAAACATACAAGCGCTACTCAAAATACTCGAGGAGTTAAAAACTACAATTACTCAGGAAGAAATTGAGGTAAAGCTAGAAGAATTACGAGAGGCAAGTGTTTCCAAAAAAGAAGATATTTTTAGCCAGCCGGCCTTGTCTTCCAAAGAAAAAATCACAGGTTTCTTTTCCATTTTTAACCCGATAGATGGATATTTTGTAACCCCGTTGCTCATCATTTGTAACCTCCTGATTTTCATTGCAATGATCTATACAGGAACTCATTTTTTGTTTCCTGATATTCAAGATTTATTGGATTGGGGTGCTAATTATAGACCTTTTACAGTAGATGGCCAATGGTGGCGATTGTTGGTATCATGTTTCCTTCATATCGGGATATTGCACTTACTTTTTAATATGTATGCCCTATTTTACATTGGTCTTTTGTTAGAACCTTACCTTGGAAAGGCCAGATTCTTGGCAGCCTATCTTATTTCAGGAATTGCAGCAAGCATAGCTAGCATATGGTGGAATGGCATGGTGGTAAGTGCTGGTGCTTCAGGAGCCATTTTTGGGATGTATGGTGTATTTCTTGCGCTACTTTCCACCAACTTAGTTGACAAATCTATCAGGAAATCTTTATTCACCAGCATTGGGGTTTTCGTGGTATACAACCTTGTAAATGGACTCAATCCCAATAATGGAGTGGATAATGCTGCTCATATCGGAGGGCTACTTACTGGATTTGTTTTAGGCTATGGCTTTGTTCCAAGCTTGAAAAATTTGAAAATAGGCTACTCAAATTTTCAACAATTGGGGGAATGACTCTTATCCTATTGATTTCATCTTTTACAGTTTATAAAACTATTCCAAATGAGATGGAAGTTTATGGGGAGGGAAGCGACTTGGGGATATATCAAAAAGAAATGGAAAGATTTGTTTCCATGGAATCTATGGCTCTAGAAGTCTTCGAATTACCAGAAGATACACCAAAAGATATTTTACTCTCCGAAATAAAAGATAGAGGTATATATTATTGGGTTGAGAACGTAAAACTCATTGACAATCTAGATAAACTCGACCTGCCTTTATCGCTAAAAGAAAAAAATTTAAGGTTAAAAGATTACTGCCAACTTAGAATTAAAATTTTTAATCTACTTTATAAGTCTATTGAAGAGGACACTGACAGATACGAAAAAGAGATTCAATTTTACAGCGAGGAAATAGAGTTTATCATTACTGAATTAACCGGCAATTAAACAAGTTGAAGTGTCCACAAATATTGGTTTTCGATTTGCCGGGATAGTCAATACCTTTTAAATGGAAGAATATTTTCTTGATAAATATCAGAGCAAAACAAAGATTGAACTCCAACGAATCGTTGATAATAAAGAGCATTATCAGCCAGATGCTGTATTAGCTGCGTCCAAGTTATTGTATCTTAGACTGAATGAAAAGCTACCACAAATACTAGGTGATTCTGTCAATGAGTCAAAAGGAGAAAACATAAAAGTTGATAGAATTTCTTTAAGCTTTGATTATCATCCATTTTTCCGAACCTTGAGTTATAGAGAGTTTTTGACCTCTATTTCCATAGCGTTATTTTACCTGGCAGTATTTGAAATTATTGATTATTACTCAGACGAGCGATTTTTTGAAGATTCTCAAGGTACTTGGAAATGGTTTACTCTTCTATTGGTTTTCTTAATAAACCACATCCTATATAGGTTTGAGCACAACAGGTCAAATAACTTAATTGGGAGATCAATTAATGACCTCTTCTTACTTGTTTCAATTTTTCTAATTAGATCTTCTTATGCCTTAATCGTGGATATCAGCTATGACTTTAGTGTCGACGCTAGTGTAATGGGGGTTGTTTTAGTTTTATTTATTTTACCCTTTTTCATTTTTGCTTTCGAAATAGGAGTAGGCATTCTCAAATATTTATTAAAAATAATAAGGTGTCAAATTTTTTAAAATTCAAGATAGCCTTGATATTGGGGTCCATTGGCATTTTGACTCTTATCCCTCTTTTTAAGAGTAATTTTAATGCACCTGTAACTATGCACAGGTGGAAGCATTTGGAATGGGAAGATTTTCAAGGTTTTGTAAAGCCATTTACAGGATGGGGAGCTGGAATCAGTAGCTCTGTTTTTGTTGAATACGACTCCATCCAGAAAAAATACTCCGCCTATGCAGCAATGAACAACCAATATTCTTGGAAAAGTAGGTATGTCTTAAATTCTGATTATGTATTGAATCATGAACAGTATCATTTCAACATAACAGAATACCATGCTCGGAAGCTGAATGGCATTTTCGAAAACAAGGATTTTGGACATGAATCACAAGTCATGTATGAACTGCTTCGGATACGATCTGACCTTTATCGAATGCAAATAAAATATGATGCTGAAACCGATCATTCATTAAATAGAGCATACCAAAAAAAGTGGGAGTATCAGATTGATTCTCTACTGAATAAATCCGAAGACTACCCCCTATTTCCAGAAAAGGAGAAAGTGGAATTATACTTTCCGGAAAAACCTAAGACTCTGATTTTAACGATCGATCATGAAAAATATTCAGGCTATATTCTTGAAAAGTATGATGCTACTTTTTGGATAGTTGATTTGGAAATTTTTAGTAATGATACCCTATCAATCGAATCCTTTGCAGCACAAATCTTAGCGAATGCTGGCCAAACCGATATTTTCTTAAATAGAAATTTACCCCATCAAAATTCAATATTTGAATCGTATAGCAAGGACACTTTAAAAAATGAAATCGTCTTGGACAAATTTCTCCTTGGGAAGAATACGACCTTTTGGTTAAAATATAAATATCCTAATGAGAGAGAAAATCGAGAGATTTTTCAAGTGATAGGTGACCAGTTCTTCGGCTCGTATAGGATGCTTGATGAATGAAAATTCTCTCAAATTAATCACTCCCTCTTAAGCTTAGACTTTCATAATACTCGGGTGCATCTATGCTTTTCTATTTTTGAGAATTTGCAATTCCTCAAGCCAAGTAAATTCACAGCAGTAAAATCAGATACTTAATCCCAATTGAATAAACTTATACACCACCATTTACACCAAATCTATACATTAGTGCAATTTTACTATCTTAATCTTAAAACTATAAAGCTGGATAATGCGATCAATCCTTTTATTGATTCTTCTACTTTTTCAATCCAACTCACTAAAAGCTCAAGAGGGAAGTGGCGACCAAACATTCAACACAATTTTGTTTAAGGTTAGCTCTTCAGAAAACGATCGGGTTTCTTACTTATTTGGAACCCATCACGCTTTTGGAAAATCATTCTTCGACACCCTTACTAAAGCGAACCAAGCACTACACTCCAGTGATTTGTTGATCAAGGAAAATCTCAATATTCCTGGAGAAATGGCAGAAGATCTCATCAATCGAAGATCCACGACTACCAAGTGGAATAAATTGTTAAACAGGGAGGACTTGTCTTTCATAGAGGCCCTTTTTCTTCTAGTCCCACTGATTACCACAAAATGACAGCTGCTGAGATGTATACTTTCCTTAACAGATACTTCAAACAGCAAGTCTGTTTAAACAAAAGTACCCAAGACAGCTCACTCTCCTTAGATGATTATATTGGTTCTTTAGCCAGTTCCCAAAACATGGAGCTGATGGGTCTTGAAACTACCGAAGATCAGATCAACCTGATCAATAAAGATGTGGAAGGAATGCCAACTAAAAACCATAAAAGAAGGCTCTCTAATATTATTTCTAAAATCAGGAACAACAAGGGAAATGACTGTGAGGAAACTGATTGGTATTCACAAATGGAAATGGATTACCAATTGAGTATACATTGTGGAAATTCTTTGGTTTTAACCGACCGAAATAACAAATGGATGGTTAATATTTTGGAAAAATTAAAATCCAACAATTGTTTTATCGCAGTAGGACTAAGCCATTTGATGTACGAATGTGGATTGATCAATCAACTGAGAGAAAGAGGATATACCATCACTCCAATAGAATTAAAATAAATTTACCAAATGTAATGTGCTATCGATTGGCATCTTCAAATTGGAATTCATTAGCTCAATAATATGGCAGGAGAAACTAATTTAAAGAAGTTGATTCATGGAATGACCCCGGTCCTAAATGAGGGAGAATATGTCTATGCAAGCCTTACAGATCTTTCGAAAATTGATCGTCAGGGTACCATTTGTGAGTTTAAGGAAAAGGAAGGAACTACTGTGGTTATCGAAAGAAAAAGGCTGACCAGCTCAAGCTACACTATGAATTTGTGGCTTCCTGGATCACTTTGGAAATCCACTCTTCCTTGGAGGCTGTTGGCCTGACAGCAGCATTTTCAAAAGCATTGGCAGAACACTCAATCAGCTGCAATATCATGGCCGGCTTTTATCATGACCATCTTTTTGTAGATGCAAAAGATGCACTCAAAGCCATGGAAGTTTTAAAGAATCTTTCAGGAAATAGAACCAGCTAAAACTGATTGTTACCAGGTATTCCCAACCCCTCAAGCATCAACCAATTGAGAAACACGAACCCTGAAAAAAATGGAGATTGAACTAATTAAAGGAGATATTACCCAACTAGCCGTAGATGCCATTGTCAAAGCAGCAAATTCTTCCTTATTGGGAGGCGGAGGTGTGGATGGAGCAATCCACCGTGCGGGTGGAACGGAAATTTTAGCCGAATGTCAAAAAATCCGAGCTCAACAAGGAGGATGTAAGGTCGGTGAAGCTGTGATTACGACTGCGGGAAATCTTAAAGCAAACTATGTCATTCACACTGTAGGCCCAGTTTGGAAGGGTGGAAAGTCCGGCGAAGCAGAGCGATTGAAGAATTGCTATATCAACTCCCTGAAAATTGCCAGTGAACATGGGGTCAAATCCATTGCCTTCCCCAATATCAGCACAGGAGTCTATGGATACCCATTGGAAGAAGCCGCGGAGATTGCCATCACAGCAGTATCTGGAGCCAATTTCCCAGAAATAGAAACCCTCACCTTTGTATGTTTCAATCAGGAAAACTATGAACTCTATGATCAAAAACTGAATCAAATGAGCCAATAATTTTACTCAGTATTTTGACTAAAACTTTCTCCGCTATAATGGTGTGTTGGATTTACTCACTTGTCGTTGGCTCCGAATAAAGACCTATGAATCTCATTTTACAATCGACAATCACTTGCCCTGCTTGTGGACATGAAAAAGAAGAAAGGATGCCTACCGATGCATGTCAATACTTTTACGAATGTGAAAACTGTAAGAAAATTATTAAACCTAAACAGGGTGACTGTTGTGTTTATTGCAGTTATGGAACAGTGAAATGTCCACCGATTCAAAAAGGAACGAATTGCTGTGGATGATTTTGATTTGAATCAGTAATTCTTAAAACTATATCCTCCCCAAGCATTCTTAAAACACACAAGCTTTCAATCTCTGAATCTTTGCTAAATTAGTACATCACTTGGCAAAACTTCATTCAGTTCTTTTAGTGATTTGAATGATAATCAAGTATTCCACTCTAAAACAGGTTGAAAAAAAGTGACCAAAGAATTGAAAATAGCAGGATCCATCCACTTTAACAAACGCTATTTATCCAGGTATTTTCCAGTTGTTTTTGGGATTCTTTCCGGCTTTTCGGTCTTCTATTTTCTGTATTTTTTGAGGCCTATGGAATTCAAAAAGGACTGTCTTACTCAGGCCATTCCCATCTATTTCGAAGCATCAGTTTCGGTGTGTTGACTTTTACCTATCTCACAATATTCGAAACTTGGCTCAAGCCAAAATGGGCAAAGGGTCGCTGGTTGAATCAAACCGCCTGGTATGTAGGTTTGGTGATGTTGGGCAGCCATCTCATCTTTATCCTATTCAATTTTTTCTGGAATTGGCAAGAGTGGGATCTAATAGGCTATGGATTGATTATTAAAGAATTCCCTTTGATGATGGTACTCCCGCTATCTTTTTATTTAGTTCTAAAAGCCATGATCAAACCAAAAGGGATTAACGCGGATTATTTACTATTCCAATCTGAAAATGGCAAAGACCTCTTAAAGGTGAAGTTGAGTGATTTTATGTTTGCAAACTCTTCTGATAACTACATCACCATTTTTTATCTGTCTCATAATCAAAGCAAGCAGCACTTGATCCGAAAGCCCTTGAAGGTGCTGGAAGAAGAATTAAAAACCCATATAGAAATTGAGCGTGCCCACAGAAGTTATTTGGTCAATAGAAGGAATATTCAGGCAGTAAAGCAACTCAAAGGGAAAGTGCATGTTGAAATAAATGGTCACAGTTTACCTGTATCCAAACAGTTTCAAACACACTTTCTAAATTAAGCCTTCGTTTCGTCCCTCAAGTAAAATTTTTATCCCAAAACGGCCAAATTATTCGTCAAACAGCAATCTAGGCTTTCATATTTGTAAAAAACGAAAGTCCATGAAGAACATTTTAAACCTGCTGTTTTGGGGAATATTCTTGAGCTTCACAATCGGCTGCCAATCAAAGAAAGAGGATGGCAACATGTCTTCAATGCCGGATCGAGCTCAAAAAATAGACTCACTGATCCAAGCACATTTTCAACAGAATCAATTCCACGGGGGAATAGTCATTACCGAAAAAGGAGAAATCCTCTACGAAAACTACCTGGGAATGGCAGATAGAACTTGGGGGATTTCTGTGGCAAATGACACCAAATTCGATATTGCTTCGGTCAACAAATCCATGATTGCTGCACTTGTTTTAAAAGGTGTAGAAGAAGGAAAGCTAAGCCTAGAGGATAAATTGGTGGATTTGTTATCTTCATTTTCTTATCAGGGAAGTTTTCACCCGGACATTACCCTCCATCACCTCATGAGTCACAGTTCGGGATTACCTGATTATGATGGCGTGGCCAAAGAATTACAGGAAGATTTCTTTTTGCCTTTTAAGCGTTTGCGTTTTACGAATGAGGGCTATGTTGATTTCATCAGTACCCTCAAGCCGATCAATAGCCCAGGTCAACAATTTTACTACAGCAATTTCGCCTATCACCTCCTTGCTATCCTCTTGGAAGAAGCTTATGATATGCCTTTTGCAGCACTGTTAAAGGAAAAACTGACTAGTCCTTTGGGACTAAAACATACAGTCTCTGAAAGTCAAAACGAAATCATCATCCCACAACTTGCCAGAGCATATAACTACCAAGAGCAGACAGGAAGCTGGCTTGAGAATAGGTTCATTGACTTAAGCCTAGGAAGAAGAATATTTTCTACTCCCTCTGACCTAAACCGATGGGCACATGTCATGGATAATCCGGGATGGTTATCTGCAGAATCCTTGAATTTGATGCAGCAAAATCACCAAGCTACCATAGACCAAAACTTTAGCTATGGTTACGGCTGGGTGGTCATAAACGAAGAAAACAAAAGTAGGATGGTCGATTTAGGAATAACTCAACCCTACATCATTCATGGGGGTAGTACGGAAGGGTACAAAGCCATGCTCATCAATATCAATCATGGAGCATATGTCATCAGCTTCCTAAGTAATGTGGGAAGCAAGACTAATGAAATCCAACTCGCAAAAGCAATTGTAAACATTCTAATAAACTAAAGATGAAAAAAGAATTGAACCACCTCCTAGGATGTATCCTTTTACTCCTCTCTATCCCTGCTCAAGCCCAAAAAGAAAAGGTCGTAGGATTTTGGGCAGTTGAAAATGTAAAGGTTGGAGAAGAAAACATGACGCCGGTGGCCAAATGGTTCAAAATAAACCAAGATGGAACCTATCAAGCAGGAAATGGATGGTTACAAAATGGGGAGGGTCATTGGGATTTCGACGCGAAAACAAATAAGTATGCTGCTCAAGACAATTTAGATGTGGAAGATGATTTCGGGGATTTTGACGTCTCATTTACGGGTGAAAAAATGATATTCGAACGCGAAGAAGAAGGGATGCATGTAAAAGTGATATTAGTACCCACCGAAAAATTACCGATGTCACCTACAGATTATTTGGAAGGAATTTGGGATTTGGTGGAAATCACAGAAAACGAGCAATCCATTTTAAACGAATTCGATGGAGAGGGAAAACATAAATTATTTATTCGTTGGGACAGGATCTACATTAATTTTTCTCCAGAAGGAAAAAGACTTTCGGGTTATTGGCATATCAATGGGCATAGGCCAGAAATCACCTTACTCCCCATCAAGGAGATCAGGGCCCTGAAAGCTGGAAAATCGAAGTGGATGAAAAGGAATTAGTAATGACCGGGATTTCAGATAGCAATCGAGGCATTCAACGAAAATACCAGAGGTTAAAAAGTTTTTAAATCAATTAAAACGAGTTTGGAAGACAAAATTACCCTTCTCCTCTTGAAGGATTCGAGGAATTTCCTAACTTTTATGATCTATAAACAATTGATGCACATAGAGATATGTTCGATTTAAGTAATTATCTCTATGGCAGCATCAAATAATGGACACTTTTTTAAAGATCAAAAATTTATGAAAAACCTTATTTCAAGCCTACTTATTGCCTTACTGTTCTCCCTTTCTATTTCAAGTTGCCAAGATTCCAAAAGTCCAGAATTGTCATCAGGTGCTGAATATTCAGAGCAAATCAAAAAAATCATTGAAGAAAAAATGCGAAGATCGAAACGTGGTATGCTGCAGGATTAATTGATTCTGTAGCCTCCCATTTTGCAGAAGACTGCATTCAATTACCTCCGAATCAGCCTCCTATCATCGGAAATGAAAATTTTAAAGAGGTGTGGAATCAAAATATTCAAATTGGTCAATGGGATTTTGATTTACGCACAGAGAAAGTGAAGGCAAGTGGAGATCTGGCCACAGAATATGGAACCTATACGCTTTCATTTACGCCAAATGAAAATTCACCCATACCAGCGATGACAGATCATGGAAGCTATGTGGTGTTGTGGGAAAAAATAGATCAGGAATGGAAAGTGCTTTGGGATGCGCCGGTGAGTGACCTACCCTTACCAGGATCAGGTCCTGAATTAAGTCCGGAAGAATAGCAAGGAGGTTATAAGGGATTCTCTACCAATAATTATCCATAGCCAATCTTTTCAAACTCATTTTTTCAGACTTTCATTTCTTGCGTAATACAATGAAAATGAATAACTTAAAGAACAACTGATTTAATTGATCGCTTTTTGGAAACTGTCCATTTGCCTATTAGAGGCTGTTTGTGGGAATAAATTATTGGGACAACTTGACTTGGCGTTTACACCTAAATCAACTTTTGACAGTAGCTCTCCCAAAATTATGAAACGTATTTTTTTATTCCTGACCTTTTTTTCTAACCTGGCATTTGCCCAAGATGGGGTAAAACCCATCATTGATGTTCACTTACATGGGTATACAGAACGCTCTTATTTCCCAATTCCAGGTGCTCCTGCCACCTTAGAGGAATTTAAAATGGAAATGAAAAAGAACTTTCAAAAATTTAACATCGTGGCTGCCATGAAAAGTGGAGGAATGTATGATCCTGAAATGGAAGAAAAATTTTTGCAGGGTTATGAGTCCAATAACTATCCGAAATTCGATACGCTGGAGTTTAAGAAGATGATCGAAGAAGGAAAAATTCAAGTCTGGGGAGAATTTATGCCTATGTTCAATGGCCTGACACTTGCAGATCCAAAATTCGCCCCTTATTTGGCCATTTGTGAACGTGAAGGAATCCCTATTGCCCTTCATTCAGGTGGTGGGCCTCCTGGAATTTCAAACCAATACAAAAAATTTAGATTGAGCTTAGGAGACCCATTACTTATCGAGGAAGTGTTGATTAACTATCCGAAGCTCAAAATATACTTAATGCACTCAGGCGGCCTATTTTATGACAACTCCCTTGCCCTAATGGAATTGTACCCTCAATTGTATTGTGGTTTAGGAGCTTTACTATGGATAAAAGATACCCCTACCGCTCTTTATGTAGAGGATTTTTTGATGAAGGCAAAAAAGGAAGAATGATCGACAGGATTATGTATGGTTCAGATGCAATGTATTGGCCAGATAATGTGAAAACCAGTATCGAAACTCTTGATTCTTTCAAATTTCTTTCGGAAGAAGATAAACGGAAAATATTTTATGAAAATGCTTTAGAATTTTTTGAATTGGATTATTTGAAAAAGTGAAGTTTGTTTTTAACCAAGCCCCTTTTTTCTGTAATTAAATGCATGGTAAATGAATTCTTTTATCATGTCGATAAACTGGAAAATATCATGATCCAATAAGCATTAAGAGAAACAAATAAAGCGCTATTCGGTTAGTTTACCATATCTTTCTGAAATTCAAGAAGTTTAATCCTAAAACTTAACCCAGGGGTAAGTAGCAAGACATGGACCTCATCATTTTATTTTTTTGACAATTCTTCCCTTCTTTTCTGTACAAGAAAAGCATACTGATTTAGTCTTATTCTCTTCAGATAGATCAGGAAACTCCGATATTTATTTGCTTTCCCCAAAGAGTCCAACACCAAAACAAATCACCTATTCTGATGCCGAAGAATGGGCTGCGACCTGGGTAAATTCTACAGAAATCTCATTTTTAAGGCAAAAAGGAAAAGTTATTACCAGACATCTTATCAATATTGAAACAGGTATAGAGTCAGTACTCCAACATCCTGTAAATTGCAGGTTGGATGATAAAAACATATTGTATTCCGCGGAAGGGAATTTACAATTATACCCTTGCGGAGGCGACATCTATCTATTTAATCGAGAGGATAGCAGCACTCTTAACCTAACTGAAGGAATCTCGGGCACATCCTCCTATCCTTGCTTGTCATTTGACGGGAATCAAGTTACTTTTACCAATAATCAATCCGGATCAAATGATATTTATGTGATGGATCTAAATAGCAGGGAAATGACCCAGCTTACACATTTTGATTCCAATGAAGAAAGGGGAGCACTTTCTCCAAATAATGAACTTCTAGTCTTCAGTTCAGACCATTTCGAAACAGGGAATCAAGACATTGTGATTATGAATTTGGAAACCAAAGAGCTGAGAAATATCACCTCTAGCCTGGGAACTGAATTAATTGCTAGATGGAATTCAGATGGAACTTCCCTTTATTTTGGAAGTAATCAAGCAGGAAACTGGGAGATTTATGTGTATGATTTGAAAGACCAATCTACGCAAAGGTTAACTTTCCATGATGGTTTTGATGGAGATCCAAGAATATTGAAATAAGCTTTTTCCAATAATTAAAATCAAAAAACTCGATTGAACTTTAATTTTAATATTAAACCTAAAATATTCATAGACCACCTACTCTTTTTTACTATTTTTTCTTAACTTTAATATAAGTGATTGATTTTCACCTTTTTACAACTCTCCCTTTCACTAGCTGAATTTATTTTTGTGTCTATTTCTCGATTCGCAGACACATATTTAGTATGATAGCAAATCCTTCCCTCGATTTTTGGTGGTATTTGTTCCATGTTTTGAGTTTGCTTTTAATTTCTTGCTTCGCGTATTGAAGTGTTGCAGTTTATATATTTTTCAACTTGAACTACATAAACCATGAGTACTCAAGCTTCACATTCTAACCAAACCCTTTATCAACGATTAGGAGGCGAAATGAAACTTAAGATCATTGTCGATGATGTTTTAGACAAGAATGCAAGTAACCCGATGATTGCCTATTATTTTGAAAAGATAGATATGGACCGGCTAAAGCTACTGGTATTTGAATTTTTCTCTATGTGTATTGGAGGACCTCATTCTTACTCAGGAAGAGACATGCGTACAGCCCATACCGGTCTAAATATTACGGACGAGGAATGGGATAGTGGAACTGAAGATACGATATGGGCTCTGGATAAAAATGGTGTGGATCCATCCACCAGAGATGAGGTCATTGCTATTCTTGAAACGATGAGGGGTGATATAGTTGGAGTTTAATCGTTCATCGCTCCTAGACCATAAATAATTCATTAAACCTTCAGGCCTAGGGATTACTACGCCTGTTTTACTTTCAACTTTTTCAGTATTCTACTAATTACAGTATTCCCCTAATCACAAATAGAATTGTTATCAAGAATTTAATTTCTTAAAAGCAACGCTCAAAGGAAAATTTTAACCTTGACTAGTTAATTCCCGTGAAATAGCCACAATCCAACATTAATTGGATTAAAACCCAAAATTAAAAGTCCATTATCTTAGGGAATTAAACCCCTTACCCCAAAAAGCATGAGTAAAAACCTCCTACTCCTTATTTTTTCTTATCTGGAATACAACTTATCAAAGCCCAAGAAACAAAAGAAATCACCATCGGCACCGTACACCAAATTCACTCTGATCAACTTAATGAGGATCGGGAATATTGGGTCAACTTACCCGAATCTTACCTTCAAGATGGCTCTTCCTATAAAAGATATCCCCTTCTGATCCTGCTAGATGGAAATGCACATTTTCGGTCCATCACGGGGATGGTAAACTATATGAGTACAGGCTACAATGGGAATCGGGTTATTCCTGAAATGATCGTAGTATCCATTCAGAATGTGGACCGAAGAAGGGACTTTACTCCAGACAAAATCATCACCGTTCGGGAAAATACTTCCTGAGGTGGAGAGCAATTTTTAAGTTTTTGGAAGAAGAACTGATTCCTGAGTTGGACGCCAATTACAGAACGGATTCTTATCGTATCCTATTCGGACATTCCTTAGGTGGCCTATTGGCTACACATGCTTACATGAAAGAAAAAACGCTGTTTAATGCATTTATAGCCGTAGACCCCAGCTTTGGAACCTGGGATGCGGAAACCTTGGATCAAAAACTCGAAGCAGTGACCGATCAGACTTATCAACGATACCTGTATCTAGCCACCGCAAACTGGGGAAAAAGGAATATCAGAAACCGAGATCGACATGTGAGATTATATGAGTCTTTGCATAGCAAAAGCCCTGGAGAATTTCCCGCCAAATTGGAGTACTTCGAACATGAAAATCATGGATCTGTTCCTCCCATTGCTTTTTATCAAGGCATCTCTTCTATGTTTGAGGGATATGGTATTTCTTACAGAGATATAGAAAGCATGGATCAACTGCTACTGCAATATCAATTGATTTCCCATCGACTTTCCTATGATTTTCACCCTCCGGAATACTTGGTCAATAGAGTCGGTTATGGGTTCCTTCAAAGCAAAAATCCGGAAGAGCTAGCCATGGCCTTGGAATTCTTTCTCCTAAATACCCAAAACTATCCTGAATCTTACAATGCTTTTGACAGCCTAGGAGAAGCATATGAAACTTTAGGTGATACTGAAAAGGCTATTGAGAGTTATCAGCAATCGCTAAATCTTTATCCTGCCCATGAACATGCCAAGAAAAAGATTGAAATTTTAAGAGCAAGTAAGTAATAAGGCATGATCAAGGCTAATTTCATAAATTGAAACTATGAAAGAGATGCTTAATTCAATAATATGCCTTACAGAAGAGAATTTTCAACTCTTTTCCAATGCATCAAAAAAGAAAGAATCGGCAAAAGGTGAGTTGCTTTTTACCCCTCAAAATATCTGTAGAAAAATCCTTTTCATAGAAAATGGGCTTTTACGAGGTTTTAAGATCAGTGAAGGCAAAGATTTTACCCATCACTTTTTTTCTGAAAATTGGTTTGCGACTGATTTTGAAAGTTTTTTAACCGGCAAAACCGGATCTTTATATATCGAAGCCCTAACTCCAATTACCTATTACGAATTTCAGAAAGATGGCTTGGAACAACTCTATGAACTTCACCCACAATTTCAAAAACTTGGAAGAATCATCGCCGAAAAAGCCTTCCTGTCAACAGTTGAAAAATTAAATGATATCCAAACACTCGATTTAAAAGGAAGGTACCAAGGAATGGTTGCAAAGAATAAAGAGTTATTTCAAAAAGTTCCTCAAAAGTACATCGCCTCCTATCTGGGCGTCTCGGAACAGAGTTTAAGCAGAATTAAAAAAGATTTTTTTCTTAACATTTGTGAATGCCTAGTAAAAAATTGAGCTGTTTTTTTGTGAATAAATTATTCTAAACATGCGACTCGGGATCTATCTATCCACATTTCTCCTTTTTATTTCAAGCTTTAGTTTAAAGCAAAAAAAAGCATCTGACTTTACCCCAACTTTTACTATTTCAGAGAATCCAACACATAAAATTCCCAAAGGACAGATTTATACATTTGGATATTTGGAAGTTCTTGAAAACAGGAAGTCCCCTTCAAGTAAAACTATTAAGGTCCCGGTCTACATTTTCAAAAGCCGAAATCCCAACCCAAAAAAAGATCCGATCATCTATACCGTTGGAGGTCCGGGATCAAGTACCATGCCTTCAGCTCAGTATATGAATTCCTACCAATACCTGGATGACAGGGATTTCATTTTGATAGAACAAAGAGGAACTTACTATGCTGAACCACACTTGGATTGCCCAGAATGGTCACTAGCAATTTATGAATCCAACCAACCGAATTTTGATTCAAGAAACAAAGATGAACTTTTCGAAAATGCTGCAAGAGCTTGCAAAGAGAGGCTGGAAAATAGGGGGATAGATTTAAATGCTTTTACCACAAATGAAATTGCAGCAGACATACATGACCTTGTTCAGGTGTTAGGAATCGAGGAGTACAACCTTTTGACCATTTCATACAGTACAAAAATCGCTCAGGTTCTAATGCGTGACTTTCCTGAAAAGATCAGAAGTGTGGTCATGGATTCCCCTCTTCCTTTAGAGGTGAACTATGATGAGGAAAGCGTAGGCAATCTCTTACAGACTGCAGAGAAGTTATTTGCTGACTGTGAATCTGAGGAGAATTGTAATTATGCATTCCCCTTGATAAAAAGACGATTTTTTGATTACCTCATCGAAAAAACAAATAATCCATTGGAGGTTTCTGTTCAAAACCCTAAAAATGGGGAAAGAGAAACATTCTATCTAAAAGGGAAAGATTTTATATCCATATTCTCATCTGCTTCCACTGAAGAAGTAGCAAGAATTCCCTTTGAGATCAATAAGCTTCTCGATGGTGATTTAACCTCTGTGAAGGAGCAATTAATCAGCTTGTTTCAAGAGCCAGGAGATGGAGCCGGAAGGGGAATGAGACTTTCTGTTTGGTGTGCAGAGGAAAACCCATTCAATTCAAGCGAAGTAATTGAAAATGAAACATACAAATACCCAGAAGTAACAGGATTGTCTCCTGTCGTTTTCAAGGATGAAATCTGTAAAATTTGGTCAGTGAAAACGGTGTCTGAAATTGAAAATGAACCAGTGGAGAGCAATATCCCTGTCTTGTTAATCAGCGGGGAATATGATCATGAAACTCCAGTCAAATGGGCTGCATCAATGACTACTCATCTAAGCAAAAGTTACCATTTAGTTTTTAAAGGATGGAAACATACCCCTACCACCAATTGGAGTAATCCTTGTGCTATGGAAGCAGCAAACGAGTTTTTCAATAATCCGAATAGATTACCAAATCCCTTATGTCTGAATGAGCTAAAGAACCTGGAGTTTTATACAGGCTATTGATTTCTTCCACTAAGGAAAGCAGGTAACGTTTGTTATCTAGTGAGTAAATCTTACTTTACAATCTTCCTAGGTATCGCCGAAGGCAAGCGACTCAACATTTCATTATTCAACAGCTGGGTCACTTGAGTAAATGAGCTGATATTGATGGTATTGTTATTTTGCCGACCAACCAGCACCACTTCATCTCCCACTTGTACATCCGGGATATGGGAGACATCCACCATAAACAAATTCATATTGATCAATCCCACAATCTGGGCTTTCTTTCCCTTGATCAATACATGTCCTCGATTGGATTGGGCTCGCGGATATCCATTGGAATAGCCTAAAGGCATCACAGCCACTTTCATGTTTTGGGAAGCTTGATAGGAAGTCCCATAGCCGATAAACTCACCAGCCTCCACATCCCTGACATCCATCACATCAGTTTTCCAGGTAAAAATTCGCTTCAGTGCTCCATCAGATTGCTTCCCGATTTCCTGCAAATGGGAATAATAAATATCGGGACTGGGCCAGAATCCATACTGTGCTACCCCTATTCGCACCATGTCATACACGGTATCTTTGTAAGCCAAGGCGGCCGCAGAGCAAGCGATGTGTCGGATTTCAGGAAGAATTTTCTTTTGCTGGCATTGCTTTAGGAATCCTTTGAACCGTTCATGCTGTGCATTGATCTTGAATAAGTTTGAAAAATTTTCTGCTCCCCCAAAATGAGTGCAGAGACCTTTGAAAGCAATCTCCTCTGGATGCTTCTTGAGAAAACTTAAAGTAGGAGCGAATTCTTTTTTGGTCATTCCGGTACGGTTGGCACCAGTCTCTACCTCGATATGCACTTTTGCTTGCTTTCCTACCTTCTTTGCCAACTCCAGCACCAGTGGTAGGCGCTCATAGTTGAACACGTAAAATTCAATTTCATTTCGGATTGCCCATTCAATATCCTCGTCATAAAGAATACCCATAATCATCACATCACTGACCTCTGATTTGGCTTCCAGAACTTCCTCCGCTTCAAAAGCTGAAGCAGTAGCAAAATGCCCTACTCCAGCTTTTTCGGCCATCTTTACAAAAGATCGAATGCCATGGCCATAGGCATTAGCTTTGACCACAGAGGAAATCCGAACCCCATCTCCGACCTTTTTCCGATGAAATTTATATTATTCGTTAGCGAGGATTGACTCAATTCTATTCTCGACGAATGTCTTACCATAATTTTGTTTGTTGATTCCATACATAAGATTTTCCCCAGCTTTCCCTAGCCATTTTTTCCACCTTATTGAGCTCCTCTTGGGGCACCTCATTGAGCTTATTTCTCACATTCAATGTACTATAATGAAAGGCATAAACCCGTGCAGCAAAATGATGGAATGGTAAAGAAGATTCACCCTGTTTTTCTCCTTGACCATGCACGGAAGGCTTAATTCCCTGTCCCCAATCTTGTCGACCTTCGTTGTTTGGATTGAGAAAATAAGCCCGCAATTCACCTTTTTTATTTTCCTCTACTCTAAGTAAGGACACAGCATGAAAGCCGATCATATCTCCTTTGTTGCTCGTAATGAAAATTCCTACGGGATTAGGATACACCATTTGTTGATTCCCATTAAAGTGAGGATGAAAAGCCCCATAAAAGATTCGAAGATAGCCTGGGTAATCCATGATGGAGTTACTTAGGTAATCGTAACAGGAAGCAAAGCCCACTTGTATCCACTGACCATACATCGCCGGATTGACCCATTTGTGTGGGTCGTCTAACCTACCTGCAGATAACCTCATCATTTCATTGTAGATCTTATCCAAATGAGGAACTAACACCACAGATACTACATCCAAGTTGTAGTCGAGCTGATCCACTAAGCCTTTCAACAGATTGTTTGAAACCAAATTTTGGTTTTCAAATCGCATTATCAGGTTGTTTTGGGTGGACACTGTGATGATCATGTCAATCAGTTTTGCAGGAGAGTGCTGACTCCACATACTGATCCCCCTAGCCGATTGGCAGGTAGGGTTATTGCCTTGACCCACTCCAAGCGGTTGACCCAGAACCTTGATCGTACCCCCAATCAAATATTGAAGTGCCGTGATATCCGCATCTGGGTTTGTCAAGGATTTCATAATCTTTTTTCCACTTGAGGATTGATTTTAATGCGTCGTAGGTTTTCCAAGCCTATTCTAACAGCCCTTCTGGAAAACAGGTTTTTGCCAAGCATCCTGGCCAAACCATAAATGCATTGGCAATTGTCCCAGCTGACTGTTTCCAAAATCAAGTTGGAAACCATGTCATGGAATTTTTCCCATTCAGCAATTCCACGGTCATTCAGATCCAGACAAATAGGAACCAAGTTTGGATTTTTCTCAACTATAAATCGCAGTAGGAGGGCATGATATCCACTTACCAATCCTGTGGCATTCATATACTCCCCCATGGAAAGAGATTCCGATGCGAGTTCCGTTTCAGTAGCCTGATCTAAAAACTCTAGGTAGGCTTCTTTTCCTTCTTGCAGTTTGGCTCCTTCAGATGGTGCAAAAAGCGCATTGATGTAAATGCGAATCGCTTTATCCTTCTTAGTAGTACCGGAAGTATCAAATCTTCTATTAACCAAGCTGATCAATTCACGAGCTTTTTGGGTCCGAATAGGTCGTTGCTCACATACCATCTGAACTTCATCCACTAACTTTCCATAGACTCCATTGAGATCCATTTCAGACATGATAAAACCAAAGAGATTGAAGGCTTTTTTCAACTCCCGGTCTGACATCTGTACTCGGGTTTCCTCATTTGGCTCCCTGAGTGCAAATTCAAGATTATGCACAATGACTTCTTCTAGAAAACTTTGCGCATCTTCTGCAGAAAGTAGCTCATGGACATCCTCCCCTTTGGCATAACGAAGCATGCGCAATTCGGATAAGGTTTCAAAACTAGAGGATGGATGCCCATGCTTGAGCGTACCTTTCACTAAAAATGGAACCAACTTATCAGGATCATTCCATGAAGTCCCCTGAAAAAGCCCGCTTGCTCTAGCTCCACACTTTTGTGATAAAGGTAAGCAAGACCTGATCTTGTCAAACTCAAAATATCAATGTGGCTGGCTAACTTGGTTGCTTTTTCTTTCTTTGTGAGTGCTCCAGAGTCGATAAACTCCTGGAGACTTTGATCGAAATTATTAAATACCTTTTCGGTCGTCAATCCCATTAATTACTTCAGATTATACATAAAATTCTTCTTCCTCATAATGTTTTAGAAGCTCAGTCATACGATCCGGATCCTCCCCTTTGAAATTGATGGTTCCAAAGTGATTACCGAATCCATTTCGGTCTGCACTTAACTTCTGCCCTTCATAAGGTGCAATCAACGTATGCTCCACGAAATAAGGCTCATTATTGAGAGACTCAGGGATTTCTAACTTGGAGAACTGACGCTTCTGTGGATAGATCATTACATTGCCATGGTAGTTTTTGGGTTTGAAATCCTTGGCAGGGAATATTTCATCCAATTCTTCCTCCGTAATATTTGGATCATGGCTAATCACAAAGGCTGACAAGGCGTCAAATTCATAGGATTTAGAACATAGTTCCAGAATATGACCTCCTGGAATTCTACAGGCAGTTTCTCCGAAATTAAGCTCATCTTTTTCAGTCAAGAACCACTCTGGGTGAACCATACCATATTCGATTCCAAAGATGTCTACCATCTTTTGAACTTCTTTGTGGATCAAATCCCGCTTGCTTTCCAAATACCTTCCTTCTGGGATAAAGTTTGAGTAACCCAGTTTCACATATTCTGTAATATTAAGGAATCTGATTTTTCCTTTGTTGATAAATGCTTCACATGAAAACTCACGACCTGGCAAATGGCTTTCCGCCAAACAAGGAAAATCACTATCCTCACATTTTTCATCTATATCACTCATGGAGCGAAGTAGTCTGTGTCCTACCGTACCTGCTGAAGCAAATGGCTTGATGTGTACCCAGCTATCTTCTTCTCCTTCTAACTGAAGGTTTGCTTGATTCAACCGTTTCATAAAGGCCTTGACACCTTCCTTATTATATACCTCTTCAAACAGTCCAACTCGCAAACCACCGATCAATGCCTTTCGCTTCATCATGGCCTTATTACGGAATAAAAATGCCCTATTTAGTACACGTGGGTCTCCACGATAAATTGAGTTAAGAGCTCCTGCCCATTCCACTGTTTCTTCGTATAAAGGAACTGCCACATCCGCGTCAAATGCTTTCAGCTTTTCATAAAGGTCAAGGGAATTGGAGCTATCACTCCACTCATCTAGTTGATAGGGAAGAAAAGGGATATTATTTTCTTGTGCATATGGTTCAAAATCTGGAAAGGAAACTACTACAAAAGGTCTTCCTGTTTTTTGCATACTTTCTATGACGGGCAAACTCCAGCCCATTAGTGCGAAACATTTAGCCATGATTTAAATGGATTAAGGGTTAAAAACTGATTAATTGGATGTCTAATGCAACACTGGATGGTGTGATAGAGAATTGGACAGATCAGTCAAAAGATCAGACATCCTCTTATACAAGGGATCTTACAAGAAGTTCGTTCCATAAATTTTCAATCCCTTAGTAGAGTACAAGAATTCTTAGAATATTAGAATGAATTTGGATTTTAGGAAGTGGAAAAAAGCAGATTTAAACTGTATTCTAGTTTACACCTGCACTTTTTTGTGAAAATAACCTAGCTGCTTAAAACAGTTCTAAAGGAATACCATTTAAGTACAACCCTATCTATTTATTTTCTAACTACTGTTGATTATCAGAAAATTAAACGAGCTTCAAATTGATTTATAATAAGTTATTACATGATTTTAATCATATTTAAACCTACCCATATTGACTAACTTAACATTTGTATTAAAGATTGAAATCTTCTTTTCAGTAGTCAGTAATTTTTCCCAATTCGAATCGCTATGCAAATAGTCCGCTATTCAGTTTTTTAAACGAAGACAAGATCTAAGAATACGCAGATCATTTAGATAACAAATCGAAAAACCTAGCTCAGTTATGAATTCTTCATTTTCACAAAAAGCAGTCGGATTCCTAGTATTAATACTTGGTATTTTAAGCTACATTCCTACTAGCATAGCTCAAGAGGTGATCCCATTTCCACAAAAGAAATCAGGTGGAACTCCTGGCTTGACGATTCAGGAATCAATTTATAGCCCTAACAAAGAAAAAGCTATTTAAGTAAAGACGCTCCAAATATCATTATCATATTAATTGATGATGTAGGTCCAGCTCAGTCAAATACGTTTGGAGGGGAAATCAATACTCCAACAATGGACAAGATCGCTGGACAGGGGATTACCTACAATCGATTCCACACCACTGCCATGTGTTCTCCTACTCGTGCTGCCTTATTGACAGGAAGAAATCACCACATGGTTGGAGCAGGTCAAATTGCAGAACTAGCTAATGATTGGGATGGCTATTCGGGAGTTCAACCTAAAACCAGCGCAATGCTTCCGGAAGTTCTTAAAGCGTATGGATATCACACCGGCGCTTGGGGTAAATGGCATAATACTCCAGCCCAATATACAACTGCTGCAGGTCCTTTTGATTTTTGGCCCACTGGATATGGATTTGAATATTTCTATGGATTTTTGGCTGGCGAAGCTTCTCAATATGAGCCAAATATGGTTCGTAATACTTCCATTGTACACCCTAATGAACCAAAAGATGGAAAACCCTATCATTTGACAGAAGATATCGCTGATGATGCAATTGAATGGCTACAGGACCATAAAGCATTTTCTCCAGATAAACCCTTTTTATGTATTGGGCTCCAGGTGCAGTCCATGGTCCTCACCATGTTGCCAAAGAATGGGCTGACAAGTACAAAGGAAAATTTGACGATGGTTGGGATGCCTATAGAGAACGAGTATTTGCCAATGCAAAGGCCAAAGGATGGATTCCTCAGGATGCTCAACTCACTCCTAGACCAGCCACTTTGCCTGCATGGGAGGATATACCAGAAAGCGAGAAGCCTTTTCAAAGGAGGTTGATGGAAGTATTTGCTGGTTTTGTAGAGCATACCGATGTACAAGTAGGTAAAGTTATCGATGAAGTGGATCGCTTAGGTTATGGTGACAACACCCTCATCTTTTATATATGGGGAGATAATGGAGCTTCTGCAGAAGGTCAGGCGGGAACCATCAGTGAATTGTTGGCTCAAAATGGAATTCCTACCACCATTGAACAACATATTAATGCATTGAATCAATTAGGTGGGTTGGATGTCTTGGGAAGTCCTAAAACTGACAACATGTACCATGGAGGTTGGGCATGGGCTGGTAGCACACCTTACCAATCGACCAAATTGATTGCCGCCCATTTTGGAGGTACCAGAAATCCAATGGCCATTCGCTGGCCTAAGATTATCAAGCCAGATTCAGAACCCCACACGCAATTTCATCATGTAAATGACATAGTCCCTACCATTTATGATGTCTTAAATATTACTCCCCTAAGGTGGTAAATGGATTCCCACAAGATCCTATCCAAGGTGTAAGTATGTTGTACAGCTTCGAAAATGGCCAAGCTAAAGGCGAAAAACATATCCAATATTTTGAAATCATGGGTAGTCGGGGAGTTTATCATGATGGATGGTTTGCTAGTGCTAAGGGACCAAGGGAACCTTGGGTACCAGGATTACCTAAAGGAATGTTTAATGAAAATGAAGAATTAATCTGGAACCCTAATGAAGACGAGTGGGAGCTTTATAATTTGGAGAAAGATTGGACACAAGCCAATGATCTATCAGATGAAATGCCTATGAAACTCCGAGAAATGCAGGATCTATTTTTGACAGAATTTGCCCAAAATAAGGGGCTACCAGTAGGGGGTGGAATATTCGTTCCTATGGTTCGCCCAGATTTAAGAATTACTCCTCCATATACTGAATGGACTTTTTCAGGAAATATGACAAGAATGCCCGAGTTTGCAGCTCCTGCATTAGGCAATAAAGAAAATATTGTCACTATCACCACCACTATTCCTGCCAATGCATCTGGAGTAATTTATTCATTGGGGGATTTTCTGCTGGTCTCAGTTTGTATATGGAAAAAGGAATTCTCTCTTACGAATACAACCTTTTTGAAATCAACCGGACGCATATTAAATCAAAAAACAAGATATCTGCCGGGAATAAAAAAATCGAAGTCATCACTAAATATGTAGAAAAAAGGGCAGCAGGACCTTTAGAAGTATCCATTTATGTAGATGGAAAGGAAGTTGCCAAAGGGATAGTCCCAGTGAGTGCTCCTTTAGGCTTTACCGCTAACGATTGTTTGGATATTGGTATAGACCTGGGTTCTCCTGTGTCCATCGATTATTATGATGCGGCACCTTTCCAATTTAATGGACAAATAGATGAGGTACTGGTAAAATATACTGGTTTAAACTAACCGAATTACAAAAGCCTCCATAAGATTAAACATGCTAAAAATCGAAACAATGAAAACTAAAATTTCTGTCCTACTGTGTTTGGTACTTAGCATTTTTCTTGCAGCCTGCGCTAAGCAGACTGAAAAAACAGGGGAATTGAAAGTCGACGAACAAGGCTATGTAATGCTCACAGACGCTGAGGTTGAAAACTTGGTCAAACGTTCCTACCAGTATGTCGCCATGTACAATGTCAATAACAAATTTGCATTGGCAGATGCGGGAATGACTACAAAAGGCTATAACAAAGGGCTTAAAAATACCCAATTATTAGACCACACCGTCAAAGCAATTGCAAGGCCCAATAATGATGTGATGTATCAAATGGCCATGTTGGACTTACGGAAAGATGCCGCTGTATTTGAATTTCCTGCCATGGAATCGAAGTATGTCTCCTTGATGGCCACTGCCTATGATCACTATGTGAATGTTCCCCTCACTACTACTGAAGGTGATTTTAAAGAACCGACCACTATTCTTTTCTATACGCAGCGAACAGAAAATTATGACGGATCTCCTGTAGAAGGCGTGGACGAAATCTTCGAAATGACTGGAGATTTTATCTCATTAGTACTTAGAGTCATGCCTCATGCTAATGAACCAGAAAAGTTTCAAAGGATGGTAGATCAAATTAATCAGATCAAAGGCATGACGCTATCCCAGTTTCAAGGCCAATCAAAACTTCCGGAAGAACCCATTGAATTCCCCGATTATGGAGCCACAGATGCAGATGTATTCGAACATAACTTATTGGAGGTAATGCAATTCATCTTCAACCATACCACATTCGATACCACCAAGATCTTGGATAAGGCTGTTTTAGCTGCCTACCAACCCTTAGGCATAGAACCAGGAAAAACCTATGATCCAGAAACAGCTTACAAGATAGATAGAAAGCGTTTTCGGGAAAAATCCATCCAAATCAAAGAGGAGTTTTTGGCTAAAATGAATAATCCAGAAGAAAGTAAAAGTCTATTACCAAAGTTGTTTCAGTTGAAAGGAAATATGACTCTAGAATCCATGGTATTGCAATCTGTTGTAGGGCCTATAGGCCTTCCACTCAAAGAGGCAGTATATCCTCCTGTGGTATCATCAGATGGAGCTCCAATGAATGCCATGAATGATTATGTCATTGAAATGTCAAAAGAGGAAATCCCTCCTGCCACTGCTTTTTGGTCCCTAACTCTCTATGATACTGAAAATGGATTTTTCATTCCTAATGACCACAAGAAATACAGTGTAGGAGAAAACTCAGGCATGCAATTGAATCCAGATGGAGGCATCAAAATTTACATTTCCGAGAAAAAACCAGACGATATCCCCATGGACAATTGGCTTCCTATCAATAGAATTGACCAGAATATTGATGTCATATTAAGGGTTTATGCACCGGATCTTGAAAAATATACAACCTGGACTCCCCCAAAAGCTGTAAAGATCAAATAAAACCCAAAAAAATTTTCTGATAATACCCGTAGTATTCCTTTATTTAAAAATGAAAGCTACCATTACTTCCATTGAATTAAGAGGTCCACTTCAATTTTTTGTTTTATCCTCCAAAGCTTTTAGCATCATCCGAAAATTGAAAAGTACGGACTGCAAAAGCTTTAAGAAAAAGGATATTGGACCAAACATTATACCATGACCCTATGGAATAATGAGGAGGAGTTAAAATCCTTTGCGAGTAGTGGACCTCATCTTCAAGCCATGAAAACCAGCAGTAGAATAGCAAAAGAAATCCGAACTATCACCATTGATGCCGAAACACTTCCTTCTTGGGCAGAGGCAATGGAATTGCTAAAACAGGCAAATACCATCCATTATTAAGGCCCATTTCTCAACTTTCCTTCTATCTCCTGCTTCAGTGAAGCAATACTCATGATTTGCCAATCAGCTAATTTTCAGTAATTTGATGGACAGGCTTTCTAATTTTTTTAACTATTAAAATTTCTTTATCAGCCTTTTGAATTAGACAGAAGTTTTTAAAAAATCCTACTACATGAATTTCCAGAACAAACGCAGATTTCAAATCCTGAAGCAATACATCATTGGTTGGACTATAGGGTTTATATTCTTAAGTATTGTTCGTGGAGAAGGTACCACAGAGTTAGGTTCAGTTAAGATGGATTTATGGGAAGCTATTTCCGCCTCTTTATTCATGGGACCTATTTTTGGTAGTATTTCAGCCATTGGCCAGATCATAACAGAGGAGATAGGATACCGTCAGATCTCATTATTAAAACTGACATTACTTCGAATTTTATTTGATATTTTATTTTTAGCATCCATTGTTATACTAGCTTATTTCATTTTCGCCGGTAGCATTAGCCTTCTTCAATTTGCCTTTGAACCAGGTAGTTTCGCAATCTATTTTTATATCCTCAGTGTAGATATTTTTATGTATGCCATACGACTCACAAATCTGTTTCTTGGAGGCAGTAATTTTTGGGATCTTTTTCGTGGAAAATTTTATACACCTCGCGAAGAGGAGCGAATATTTATGTTTCTCGACCTTCAAGCCTCTACTAGTCATGCTGAAAGATTAGGCCATATTAACTATAGCAAGATGATTCAGGATTGCTTTATAGACCTAGGTGTTGTGCTTGAAAATGATGCAGAAATCTATCAATATGTAGGGGATGAAGCCATTTTGACTTGGAAACTTCGAGATGGAATAAAAGAACAAAACTGTCTGAATGCCTATTTTAATTTCAAAAAGCAATTGATAAAAAGGAAAGATTATTACCAAAAAAATTATGATTGCCTTCCCCATTTTAAAGCCGGTATGAACGCTGGTATCGTCACAGTGGCTGAGGTAGGTAAATACAAAAAAGAAATTGCTTACCATGGAGATACGATCAACACCGCGGCAAGGATCCAAGGAAAATGCAACGAGCTCAATCAGGAGTTTTTGATTTCAGAAAGATTAAAAAATGAATGGATAGATACATATTATGATTTTTCACCCTTAGGCAGCATCGAACTCAAAGGAAAAGAAAGCCAAACTCAACTTTACGGCATTCATTTACCAAAAAGTAAGTAACCCTTTATCAAGATTTGGGAATCAAAGCTCCTTGACTGCATTCTCAATTTTTTCAATTTCCAGAAGCCACAGTTCATATAATAGTTTCCCTTATTCTAATATAGAATTGAACATATACTAAATAATATTCAATTGCTAATTAATTTATTTTAATAATATATAAACAGATATTATTAATATAAAATCTATTGTATAACTAAATTTTTTAAATATTATGGAACAATTCATCTATTATATTTGTAATAATAGTAAGAGTGAAAACAAAAATCACTTGAATTATATATTATTTTACATTAAAAGAAAGAATAAGGAGTAAGAAATGAAATTTACATATAGTAAGAAAAATAAAAATTATACTAACATACTAATAATTATAGGAGCATTGTTATTAAGTCTTTTTGTACTTCCTGCAAATGCGCAGGTGGAGAGAGCTTTAACGATGGAAGAAATGGAGCACATGCAGGATCAAGACATGGAATTCATGAAGCAGCTCCATAAGATCACGAAAAATTACCCAGCCTTCTCCTATGAATACACAATGAATGACGGAAAAATATCTGATGTCATCGTTACAGGAGTTGACTCAGACATGGATAGAAAAAGATTGGAGGTAATCTTATTTGATCTCCAAACCAACAGAAATATGCTGAAAAATAAAGCAAACAGAGTTGGAGTATTTTACTCTGTTGATGATCCTGCAGATTTTAAAGGGGACTTGACCAGAACTGTAGTAAATAATCTGAAATACCCCGAAGATGCAAAAGATTGGGGAGTGGAAGGTACCATATTTGTTAAATTTGTAGTAGATGAAAATGGAGAAATTCCATTTGCCACCACTGCCAGCAACATTGAAACCTCTGTAGATATTTATTTAGAAGACCTTCAAAATCAGGCTGTGGAAGCTGTAGAAGCTACTTCTGGAGAATGGGAACCAGCTACAGTAGAAGGAGTTCAAGTATCTTCTCTTGAAGTGTTACCTATCACTTTTGATTTCCAGAAAAACCCAACATTACCTGCAGTCATGAAATAATATCATGATCCCTAATTATGAAAAGCAACTGGTAATTACCTGATTGCTTGAAGAGACCAGATGAAAATTTCATCTGGTTTTTTTAATATATGAGTGCAAAGAAATTTTGGACTAGAAAGATTTTACTGTCTTTAAATTACAGAAACCACCCATTGACAAATGGCTTAATTTCAGTAATTTGAAGGATAACCATTTTACATTATGCCATCTTATAAACTATCGGTCAATGATCAAAATCATACCGTGGAAGTAGACAAAGGCACCTCATTATTGTGGGTGTTGAGAGAACATTTGGGTTTGACAGGAACTAAATATGGATGTGGAATAGCCCAATGCGGTGCTTGTACCATTCATGTAGACAATACCCCAATGAAAGCTTGTGTACTTTCTGTGGAAGACTTTTCCAACGGAGAAAAGATCAAAACCATCGAAGGATTATCCGAAAAGGGGGATCATCCTCTCCAAAAAGCTTGGGTGGAGGTTCAGGCCCCCCAATGTGGCTATTGTCATTCTGGACAGATCATGCAGGCTGCGGCACTCTTAGAAAGTAATCCCAGCCCCTCAACAGAGGAAATCAAAGCACATATGAATGGCAATATTTGTAGATGTGGAACCTATCTGAGGATAATCAAAGCCATCCAATTAGCCGCCCAAAGCCAATAAGCCATGTCCCATAAATCATCTAAAACTGGAAATTTGAATCGAAGAGAATTCTTGAAATCATCGAGTGGAATTGTCTTATTTATCGGAGCATCGGGCATTTTTCCAGCTTTGGTTTCCTGTACAGATACCAAAAAATCCAAGAGCAATTTGAAAAACATGCCATTACTGCATGGGTAAAGATTTCAGAAGATGGACAGATTTTAATCTATAATCCAGCTTCGGAAATGGGGCAGGGATCTATGACCTCTTTACCCTTGATATTTGCAGAAGAAATGGATGCAGATTGGTCCAAGGTACATGTAGAATTCTCTCCACAAGAAAGTGATATTTACGGCTCTCCAGGTTGGGCTCCGGGCAGTAAATTAATGTTTACAGTAGGCAGTAGAACTACCAATAGCTATTTCAATGTGATGCGAAAGGCGGGGGCCCAAGCCCGGTCAATTTTACTTTTCACTGCTGCACAGCATTGGAAAGTACCGGTAGAAGGGCTTAGCACTAGCAATAGCCTAATCACCCATAAAAGCTCCGGGAAAAAGATAAGTTATGCAGAGTTGATCCCGTTCCTAACTGAGATGGAAACGCTACCAGATGTGTCTGAAGTAGCATTGAAAGATGCAGCCAATTTTCAGTTAATCGGAACAGATATTCCCAGAACTGAGATCCCATCCAAAATTGATGGCACTGCCCAATTTGCGATTGATGTTCGCCTCCCAAATATGCTTTATGGAGTACTGGAAAGAGGAAATCTTCATGGAGCCAAACCCACTTTACTTAATGAGTCTGAAATTTTGGGATTGGAAGGGATAGTCAAAATCGTACCTTTCGATTATGCCATAGGAATCATTGCAACAAAGCTAGAACAAGCCTTAAAGGCAAAAAGTCAGCTCAAAATCGATTGGAGTACCTCGAATGCTTCAGGCTTCAAATCAGAAGAAATTTACAGGGAATACGAAAAGATCGCCAACCAAAATCAATCGGGGGAAGTCATCACCAATGAAGGTAATGTAAACCAAGCGTTTCGGAATGCTTCCAAAGTTTATCAAGCCGATTTTAAAAACGATTATGTCTATCATGCCCAACTAGAACCCTTAAATGCGGTCATTCAGGTTACTGAAGATCTTCAGAAAGCCGAAGTTTGGGTAGGCAGTCAACAAGGGACCGATACTAAACTTGGCGTTCCCGGAGTGTTGGGAATTCCTCCTGAAAATGTCAACGTTCATTTACAATATCTGGGAGGCGGCTTTGGCAGAAGAAGCCTCAGTGATTTTGTGGTAGAATGTGCTGTATTGGCTAAGGAAGTAGCTCCAAAACCAGTGAAATTGATCTGGACACGTGAAGATGACTTGCGTTATGGAACATACCGACCCATGTCCCTTCAACGAATCAAAGCATGTGTAGACTCTTCGGGAACTATCCAGGCCTTTTCTCACACGGTAGTGGGAGACGGTGGAAATCTGGTGGCCAGTGGCATCCGAAATGATCACTATGCCATTCCGAATCAGTTTGCCGATTGGAGATCCACTTCCCATGGGATTCGATTAAAACATTGGCGCTCAGTAGGACATGGTCCAAATAAATTTGCCATTGAATCCATGATGGATCAAATTGCCTATGACCAAAAAATGGATCCTGTTGCTCTAAGAAGAAAGTTGATGGTCAACTCTCCTAGGGCATTGGCCACCTTGGAGAAAGCCGTAGAAATTTCCAACTGGGAAGAACCATCTCCTGAGGGGTATGCAAAAGGGGTTTCATTCGTGGAACACGGATCTTTGGGTACAGGAGTAGTGGAGATTTCATTAAATAGGGAAACCGGTGAAATCAAAGTACATCGAGTCTGGATCGCATTAGACGCTGGAACCATCATACAGCCTGATAATGTCAAAGCGCAAATGGAAGGTGGGATTATTATGGGGGTTAGCAGTGCCTTGAAAGAGCGAATTTCTATAGTAAATGGTCAAGTTCAGCAACGCAATTTCAATGATTATTCTTTGTTGAGAATGCAAGATGCCCCTGAGAGTATTGAAACGGTATTAATTCCGTCCGGAGAAACTCCTCAAGGAGTGGGAGAAACAGCTACACCGATGGTAGCTGGGGCCATTGCCAATGCTTTTTACATCTTACAGGCAAACATTTAAGGCATATGCCTTTCACCCCAGAACGGGTCCTAGAGGCTTTGAATTCATAAAAAATATAAAACACCTTCTGACGATTTTTTACTTCAGAAGGTGTTTTGTTTTAACCTAAGCTTGAATCGATATAGGCAATTTTATTCTCTGCCAATCGACCTAATGCCCAAACTCCTGAAGGGGCAGTTAGAATCCCAGGAAGAGTTCCTGATACAAAATCCTGATACACCTCCTCTTGTTTCAAGCCCATCTTCTGGGCCACAAACATGGCATTTACTTTTCTAGCCATATCACAAACACAGAAAACTGCACCCTGATCCTGCAATCCTTTGATCCCAGCAAGACCCGGAAGTGGAAAAACCCCATCCTCTGGGATATAGTAAGGATTTTTTACTGCAGGTTGCTTGGTAACTGGGTCATTATACCCAAAAATTCTCCCAGCTTATACTTGGAAATCGTCTCATCATTCAAGGCGAATATCATCCCGTGATGACGAAGTACATTAAAAACACCAAGCTGTTCGCCTGGGGTACCAGTCTCTGCATTAGTCATATAATACACATTGGACCAAATGAATCCCCATGGATTGGCTTGAGAGATATCATAGGAAACCGGATGCTTCTTCTTCCCTATTTTTTGATTTCCTCATCCAGTTCCGCTCCACCAGCACCCATATTGCTCATGGTAAATCCGGATGAAGCAACTTTGTTGATTTTAGCCTGAAGGCTGTTTGGAAGTAAACTAAGACCAGAGGCAACCGCCCCTGTGGCAACTAACCCTATGAAATTTCTTCTTGATTGTTTGATATCCTCTTTCATAATAAAATGTGGTTTATGATTTAAATTGATTAAAAAGCAGAATTGAGGATGGGGACTTCTGATACTTAAAACAATCCGCTTCCTTGCCCTATACCATTTCAGGAAGCTGGTTTCCCATTACCTCTTCAATTGTGAGGAATAATGATGAGTCAAAGTTGCGAAGAGCAAAAAAAGGATACTACACCCAAAAAGGTGATTTTAAAAAATCACACAATAGTGTGAGATGGTTCTAGGATTGATTGCTCCAGATAATGTTAGACAAAAAAATATAAATGACATTTTGAGGATTAATGACTTAAATACCAACTGAAGCTATTTTCCTGGATATGCTTCTTTTCAGAACGGATAAATTCTAGAAATGCCTGACTTATGGGAGAAAGTTTTTTGCCTTTGAGCCAAATCAAACGCCATTCTGTTTTGATAGGTAAATCCACAGATTCAAGTATAAATAATTCTTGGTTTTCCAATTCATTATGTATCCCAATCATGGGCATGATGGAATAACCCAATCCTGCAATCACTGCTTGTTTTACTGCCTCATTGGAAGTCAACTCCATTCTTTTTCTCTGTTTTCCTTGGTGCTCCTCAAAATATTTCTCCATAGCCGATCGGGTAGCAGACCCCTCTTCTCTATAAATCAAGGGCTTTTTCTCATCTCTAAAATCTTGATTTCCAATAAGATAAAGCCTATTTTCTATCAATAGTTCTTCTTCTACAGGTAGCTTTTCAGGAACAACCGACACCAAGGCAAAATCGGTTTCATTATTTTTTAGGCTCTCTATCACACGACTTTTATTGGTCACATCCAAAACCAAATCAATGCCTGTATGCAATTCCATAAATCCTGATAGAAAGTATGGAATGACATACTTCCCGGTTGAAGCAGAGGAAATGCTTAGTCGTCCTGTCAAAATCCCTTGATAGGCTTGTGTTTTATAGGTGATATTATCCAACTCTTGAATCACCCGCTCCGCAACCTGAGCGATTTCCCTCCCAAAATCTGTAATGTACAACTGGCGGCCAATGACTTCAGTCAAAGGGATTTCAAATTGATCCTGAAGATTTTTTAACTGGATAGAGACTGCTGGTTGAGTCATGAATAGCTCCTCAGAGGCCTTAGTAATACTCCTTGTCTGTACTACTTTTAAAAAGATCTGTAATTGATGTATCGTATAATTCATAAATTTTGTTTATGTATATTATAATAAATATAAATAAAAATTTATAAATAAGATTTCCAAACTTTGTATCGAAAACTAAAAACAAGAAGTATGATACAAACAGAATTAACGGAAAAAAACCAGTTGAACTTCAAGAGTATGACTTGATCAAAGGAGATTTTTCTCCGGAGGATGCCTCAGAAATGATTTATCATATGATCTCCAAGAAGATAAATTTCCACGAACACAGAAATTTTAGTAGCGAGATCAGGTTTGGAGAAGTGGATCAGCATTCAGTCGAACGTATCCAACAATTAAAAGCCAGCTTATCCTCGTTTAATGCAGTAATCAATGAAGCAAAAGAGCAGGGTAGAAACCTGAGAATTTCCTCCACGATTTCTGTAGAACTGATTTAATCAATCGATTAGCTATGCTTCAAAACCTACCTATATCTCTCACCTTAGTTTCTCCTGTTGTCTTTATTTTGACAGCAATAGTTTCTTGGTTCCAACCGGGAATTCGACCATTTTTTCTTAAAAAGTTGGCAACGGCTGCTTCTATCATAAGTATTTCCATCGCCGCTTTAAGCGGTTTTTTTGTAGCCAAATACTCCTTGTTGGAATCTCCATTTTATGGAATAGCAGATTTGGGTTTCAGTATTAGACTGGATGCCTTGAGTGTAATTATGCTGAATATGATTGCCTTATTAGGATTTATTGTGATCAGATTTAGCTTGAATTACTTAGATGGTGATTCCCGACATGGAACATTCATCGGAAGACTGGCAGCAGCCATCGCTTCTGTTCAGCTTTTGGTCCTTTCGGAAACCTAGGAATATTATTTATTGCTTGGGTACTCACTAGTATGTCTCTTCATAGATTACTAGTATTTTACAAGGAAAGACCTGGTGCTATCATTGCTGCACGCAAAAAATTCATTGTGGCACGACTCGGAGATGTCAGCCTTTTGGCAGCAGTAATTATCCTGTATTCAAAATTTGGGACTGGAAATTTGGAAGTACTTTTCCAAACAATAAAAAGCAATCTGGCTACAGGAATCTCCATGCCAGGAATCGAGGTGGTTGCAGTACTACTAGCATTGGCTGCTATCTTGAAATCTGCTCAATTCCCTACCCACGGTTGGTTGATAGAAGTGATGGAAACCCCTACTCCTGTATCTGCACTTTTGCATGCAGGGCTACTTAATGCAGGGCCATTTCTGATTATTAGAATGGCCTTTGTAATGGATGCAAGTACTTACGCATCGGGAATCCTAATCGGAATTGGAGGGTTTACCGCGCTTTTTGCATCGGTAGTTTTCCTTACTCAAACATCTGTCAAAACAGCTTTGGGATATTCAAGTGTGGCACACATGGGATTTAGCCTGATGACTTGTGGTTTGGGAGTATATCCTGCCGCTATGCTTCACTTGGTTTCACATTCCTTCTATAAAGCCCATTCCTTCCTATCCTCAGGAAGTGTAATCGAGGTAATCAGAGCTTCAAATGTTATTAACTCCAAACGATTTGGTAGTCCAATAAGAATATTGATGGGTGCCCTTCTAGCTTTGGGCTTATATTCAGGGTTCGCCATGCTTTGGGGCATAGACCCAGAAAAAGAGCTATCCTTACTCGCCATTGGAGGAATCATCATCTTGGGGCTGACCCGACTCTTTACATCCGCATTAGATTCTAATGGAGGAAAGAAGCTGATCCTAAGAGCCATTGCATTATCAATCCTGGTCACATTATCCTTCTTCACCCTTGAATCAGGTGCGCACTTCCTGCTTTCATCTCAGGTTCCAGAATTGACTCAGCCCAATTTGTTTGAAAGCATCTTATTAGGCATCATGTTAATTGCCTTTGGAATTACAGTGTTCATTCAAATCATTGCCCCTACACTATCCTCCAATCCTACCTACTTGGCACTGGCGGTTCATATTAGAAATGGGCTATATATCAATACCATATTTGACAGAATGGTGAGATCGCTGTATACGCACAAACCTCTTCAGCATCCGGTTTTGATTTCAAGAACAGTCAAACAAAAATCCCGACAAGAGGAAACTTTGGAAAAAACTCTTGCAGAAGCTTAATCCAAGTTTAGAAATATTCAACCCGCTAAATGTCATCAAATGAGCCATCTCAAAACCTCTACCATGAATACACTTGAAAATTTGGATCAGGATTTTATAATCCTGATGAAATCCATGAAAACAGCAGGAAAGAAAATCGCACCTGTCTGGCCGTTGGAGAATTTTGTAGCAGTAAACCCCTACCTCGGATTTACTGAAAGGAGATTTGAGCAGGTAGCGCATGAATTGGCTACAGCGGGAGACATTCAAATGACTCTTCCCAGCTCTTTCTACCTCAAAAAAATCGAGGAAGGAAGTTTGAAAAAGGAGGACATTCTTCAGGTTTTGAAGCAAAGAAAAAGCAAACTAGGATATAAGGAGTTTATTCAATCAGTAGAAAAAAACAAGGATTCCGATGAATCCATGATTTATGTCTCTACAGTGGCAGACTTAGCTACTCAAATCACTCAAAAGGACTGGAACCGCTTCGTCACCTCCAGAATATCTCAATGGGCAGCCTCCTATTTCGACAAGGGACAGGCGATCTGGATTGCGGCGGATCAACAGGAAAGTATTTTCAAAGCTTGGAAAACGGAAGCCCAATTTGATAAAACTCCTGAGCTGAGTGGTTTAAAGGATTTTAGAAAAATCATCCAATCTTTTCCTGACCATCCGATCCAAGCTGCTCAAAAAGCAATTGAATTACTTGGAATACCAGTTGATCAAACCTCATTTTACTTTCATAGACTACTCCTGAAACAAGGAGGATGGGCAGCTCATGTTGCTAGATTAGATTGGGATAATCAATTAGCAGGAGGAAAAGACGGAATGATGGAGGAATTTCTTGCTGTACTGATTTGCTGGGAAGCAGGTCTGTTGAAAAGTCTTCAAGGTTTTGAAATCATGCCTTCGTGGGAAGATTTAAAAGATCAATGGATCAGAAGTGAAGCAGACTTGGAAGTCAACCAGCAGCTCACCGAAAATCTGATTCTTCAAGAAGCATTTGATTTGGCTACTCAACGTAAGCTGATAGAGAAATTTAAAAATATTCAAGGCGAAAATAAAACAAAGAAAAAGCAGCCCAAGGCACAGGCAGTATTTTGCATCGATGTAAGATCAGAAGTCTTCCGAAGAAACTTGGAATTAGTAGATCAGTCGATCGAAACCCTGGGATTTGCTGGATTTTTCGGATTCCCGATCAACTACATCCCCCTAGGACATCAAAGTGGAGAAGCCCAATGTCCGGTATTATTGAAAACAGGGCCTACAATTGAGGAAAAACTTCCGGATCCTGAAAGCCATGAGAAAGCAGTTAAAGAACGTATTTTGTCTCATCAACTTGGAAATGTTTGGAAAACTTTCAAATCAGGAGCGGTTACCTGCTTCAGCTTTGTAAGTCCCATGGGTATCTCTTACCTACCCAAAATCTTCACAGATTCCTTCCGGTGGACAAGACCGGTTCCCCATCCAGATAAACATGGAATTTCCTCCAACATTTTAAAGGGCAAAACCGTCCAATTGGAACCTCATTACCATGAAGCAGACACGGCAGGGATTCCACTTGATCAACAAATTCAGATGGCCAAAAACGCCCTAAAAGCCATGTCGCTGACGGATGATTTTGGAAAGTTTGTCCTAATTGTGGGACATGGTTCAAGTACCGTCAACAACCCTCATGCCACAGGATATGATTGTGGGGCCTGCGGAGGACATACAGGCGAGGCCAATGCCAAAGTAGCAGCAGCCGTGTTAAACAACCGGGAAGTCAGAACCGGATTGCTTCAAGAAAACATTTTCATCCCTGTTCAGACCATCTTCTTGGCCTGTTTACATGACACCACTACTGACGAGGTGACCATTTTCAATGAACAGCAGGTTCCTTCCGAAAGAGCACAAGAATTGGAAGAACTGAATAATTCCCTGAAAAATGCCGGGAAAGCTTCCAGAACAGAACGAGCACTTCGAATGTCAAGTCAAAAGAATTCAAGTGTAGAAAAGATGATTTTTGCAAAAAGCAAGGATTGGTCAGAAACCCGACCCGAATGGGGATTGGCTGGCTGCTCCACATTTGTGGTTGCCAACCGGGAGAAAACAAGAAATCTAGACTTAGAAGGAAAATCTTTCCTACATTCTTATGATTGGAAAAAAGATCAAGGCTTCTCCATCCTCGAGTTGATTATGACTGCTCCTATGGTTGTGACGAGTTGGATCAACCTCCAATATTATGGATCAACTGTGGACAACAAGCACCATGGGTCTGGGAACAAAACCTTGCACAATGTCACAGCTGGACTGGGGGTTATAGAAGGATTCTCCGGAGATTTAAGAGTAGGGCTTCCTTTACAAGCAGTTCATGATGGAGAGAATTATCAACATGAGCCCAATCGATTACAGGTGATTATTCATGCGCCACTTGAGGCTATCAATGGGATTTTGGAAAAGCACCCCACTGTAAAAAATCTATGCGATAATGAATGGATATTTCTAATGGCCATGGATGAGGAAGGCAACATTTCCGATAGGTACAAAGGGAACCTGAAATGGGAAAGCTTAACCCAACATGTAGCCTAAACTTCTTATGAGGCTGTCTCAAAAGCCGATTATTTTGTCAAACAGAGCATTAAACATTCTACGTACATACAAAAAGTAAATAACAGGTATTTGTTTTGAGACCAATAAAGTGGTCCCCTTGAGCACTTGAGAGACGATAGTCTCGAAATCGAAGGGTCCTCGACTCCGCTCGGACTGACTTACTTTTGGTGTCTTTAAATCAATCTGTCATTGGTATCACTGGAGTGACGAAAATAGCGTATCTCGAAGGTGTAATGCAGCGAATTAAAATAGATTTCGACCCTGTACAATTACCAGGGTGCTCGATGTGATAAAAAGTATTTATGAGACAGCCTCATTGTTTTTTCTCCCTTATCCTCGAGTTTATTAGAGTGCTCTAAGTTTTTGGTTTATCTTGAGTATTTTCAAATAACTTTTCACAAAGATGAACCATCCTAATAGATGCCAGATCACCCTGCTATTACATTAATTCAACAATTCAGCTCTTCATTACAAAACGGTGAGATAGAGTCACTTCAGGCCGAACGATTAATTAATGAAATCCACAGTCATTTTTCCAAGCTGACTGATATTTCTGGCTTTGACTTGAAGGTTGAATATTTAGCCGCCATCCCAACTTCAAAAGGAAAAGCGCTTGGTCTTAATCATGCTGCTCAATGCCTATTGGATTACCGTCGAACGGTGAAATTTGTCAAGGCTATTTTACAGGCCATCAAAGAAAGGCAAGCGCTACACCCAGAAGTAGCAATTCAGGTCTTTTATGCTGGATGCGGTCCATATGCTCCCTTTTTAACCTTAATAGCTCCACTTTTTTCTTCAGATGAGATTCAATTCACCCTCCTAGAGATCAATAAAAACTCCCTCAACTCAGCCAATAAATTAATCCAATCTTTAGGTTTATCAGACTTTTTAAAGACGGCTTTTCTCGAAGATGCAGTAACTGTTCAAGTTCATGATCCAGGCCAATACCATATTCTAATCAGTGAAACACTGGATGCCTTGCTATACCGGGAATGTTATGTTCCAATTTTGAATAATCTACTGCCACAATTTGATTCAGACGTGACTTTGATTCCGGAAAATGTGACCATTCATCTCAGCTTGCGAAAAAACTCCGACACGCAAAACCCCAAAGAGGAAGAAATCAGCACAATTTTTAATGTTCGGGAAACCCTATCCAACTTATCAAAAGAAAAATTTTCCAGCGCTTTTTTACCAGATGTGGTCATCCCGATTTCTACAATTGAAATCCAGCCCAATCATCGATTTATCCTTGATACTATTGTCCACATCTATAAGGACATTGCTCTTTTGAGAAATGAATCCTCGCTTACTTTACCCATTGAACTTCCTGTAGAGTGTGCAGCTAATACTCAATCATTGATTTTCAATTACTATTTGGAGCCTGAAGTTGAATTGAAATATAGAGTTCAATGATATTTATCAGAACGTATCTGACAGTTTGTATAGGCCAATTTTAGAATTCATAAGGAAAAAAGATTTGATTTCGGAACCTAATTGGTTTTTCAGTTTTTGAACTTAAACCTTCAGTCCTGTCACTGAATCAATAAATTATTGGGTATATCCCTGAAAAAGAGTCCTTCAAAATTCTTTATCTTACTGAAAATAAGGAATATGAAAAGGAAAGAATTTATCAAAACATCATCAGTACTTTTTGCTGGGAGTCTACTTTCCCCTACTTAGCATGTACTCCCCAAAATACAACGAAAGAAGACCTGCAAGAAATCATTAGGAAAAACTGGGCTGGAAATTATACCTACCAAGCAAAAAACCTATATGAGCCCACTTCGGTAGAAGAACTACAAAATCTAATTAAGTCTTTAAACAAGCAAAAAGCCTTAGGATCCAGACATTGTTTTAATAACATTGCAGACAGCCCGGAAAATCAAATCTCCACCAGAAACTTAAATCAAATTGTCTCACTGGATGAACAAAACAAGACCCTCACAGTAGAGGCAGGGGCTCGCTATGGGGATTTTTCTGAAGAACTCTATCAAAAAGGATACGCCTTACATAATCTAGCCTCCTTGCCCCATATTACTGTAGCCGGTGCATGTGCTACGGCAACTCATGGCTCTGGTGTAAATAATGGAAATTTAGCGACCTCGGTAGAAGCAATAGAATTAATCAAGCCGACAGGTGAACTGGTTAAAATTAATCGAGATCACCCAGATTTTCCCGCTGTGGTAGTAGGCTTAGGAGCTTTTGGTATTATCAGTAAAGTTACATTAGCAATCCAGGATGCCTTTGACGTGAGACAAGATGTTTTCCAGGATTTACCACTCTCTTCTGTGGAAAATAACTTTGATGAAATCATGTCCAGTGGTTATAGTGTCAGCTTGTTTACAGACTGGATGGATAATAAGGTTAGCGAAGTCTGGGTCAAAAGAAGAATGGACAACGATCCACAAGAGTTGGGAGATGATTTTTATGGAGCAAAAGCAGCTACTAAAAACCTGCATCCCATCGTAGAACTATCAGCAGAAGCTTGTTCAGAGCAAATGGGAGTTCCCGGTCCTTGGTACGATAGACTCCCTCATTTTAAAATGGGATTCACCCCAAGTGCAGGAGAAGAATTGCAATCTGAATATTTTATTCCAAGAGAACATGCAGTATCGGCAATCATGGCAGTAGAAAAACTGAAAGAGGAAATTAACCCTTACTTAATGATTACTGAAATTAGAACCATCGCCGCAGACAACTTTTGGATGAGCCCATGCTATCAACAAGATTCAATCGCCATTCATTTTACCTGGAAACCAAAAACCAAGGAAGTAATGGAAACCTTGCCAAAAATTGAAGAGGTACTGGCTCCATTCGGAGTTAAGCCACACTGGGGCAAATTATTCACGATTTCTCCAGCTCTACTTCATGTATTGTATGAGAAATTTCCTGAATTCCTGGCCTTGGCCAATAGTTATGACCCTGATGGCAAGTTTCGAAATAGTTATCTGGATTTAAATATTTATAAAATGTAACGGCTAACTCAATCAATTTAAAGTTTTGCTGTCTATTAACTGGTACTGATTGTATTTTGTCAGGAATTCGACTGATTCCCTCAAAACTTTGGTAATCAAGTACTTTTTAGCGTTTTTATTGAAGCAATCAACCACCAAGCATATGAAACATCTACTAACTTTTTGTCTTGGGCTCATACTCACAAGTTCCAGTGTGTATTCCCAAGTTCAACTCAACCCCGCCCCAGATCGAAGAGCAGATGAAGGAGAAGGCCCCTTTGAACGGTTAATCATTAGAGGTGCCATCGTCATTGATGGTTCAGGGGCTCCTCCTGCAGGACCTGCCGACATTGTTATTGAAGGAAATAAAATTGTGGAAATCCGACAGGTGGGAGTTCCAAATGTCCCAATAGACGATGCTTCCAGACCTCAAGGGGCCACCAAGGAAATTGATGCTCATGGATCCTACATTATGCCTGGATTCATCAATCTTCATGCTCACATCGGGGGAGCTGAAAAGTCACCCAATTCAGAATATCCCTACAAGTTGTATTTGGCACATGGAGTTACCACGATTAGAGGAGTCCCTGCTGCCAATGTAGCTTGGACGCAAAGCGAGAAAATACGCTCCGCAGCAAATGAAATTGTGGCTCCGAGAATCGTTGCATTTCATACCTTGGGACAAGGAGAAAACTGGAAGGGGGACCTGTTTATACTCCTGAAAAAGCCAAAGAATGGGTCACTTGGGCTGCCAGCCAAGGAGTAGAGGGAATCAAATTCTTTAACCATGATCCAGATGTGCTTCAAGCTGCCATTGACGCTGCCCACGAAAATGGAATGGGAACAGTTGCTCATATCGCTCAGCCAATGGTTGCCCAAACCAATGCCTTGGATGCAGCAAGAATGGGCCTTGACAACATGACCCATTATTACGGTTTATTTGAAGCATTGTATAAAAATGAAGACATCCAGCATTGGCCTGCTGAATTCAACTATAATGACGAGCAGCATCGCTTTAGTCAGGTAGCTTACCAATGGGACAAAATTCATCCTAGGGGTAGTGAAAAATGGAATGCTTTGATCCAGGAATTTTTGGAGCATGATTTCATTATAGATCCCACGATGACTGCCTACTTAGCCGGAAGAGATCTAATGCGAGAGCGAAATGCTGAATGGCATCAGGAATACACTTTGCCTTCTCTTTGGGACTTCTATACACCAAACCGTGAAAACCATGGATCCTATTTTTACAATTGGACTTCTTGGGATGAAACTGCCTGGCGAAATTTCTACAGAGTATGGATGTCATTCTTGAACGACTATAAAAATGCGGGAGGTAGGGTTACTGTCAGTGATGATGCCTCCTTTATCTACAATCTTTGGGGCTTTGGGTTGATCGAAGAAATGGAATTGCTTCAAGAGGCAGGATTCCATCCATTGGAAGTCATCAGAGGGGCAACCCTTCACGCAGCCCAAGCCATCTTTGAACCAAAAGGAAAGCCCATTGAATTTGGGGTAATTCGTCCCGGTCTATTGGCAGATTTGGTGATAGTGGATGAAAACCCAATAGAAAATCTCAAGGTGCTATATGGAACTGGCTTCTTGAAGCTCAATGATGAGACTGGGCAAATGGAGCGAGTGGGTGGAGTAAAATACACCATCAAAGATGGAATAGTTTACGATGCCGTTCAACTTCGAGAGGATATCAAAGAAATGGTTCGAAATCAAAAGAAATAAGGACTTCCTGTTTACAAATATCTCCCAGAGCGGTTTCCTCTCTGGGATTTTTTCCCTTTTCTGGTTTCATCAATATCAATAAATTTATCATGACATGGGGATCAATTTCATGGTTCGAATAGATTCATTAAGAGTGTCTTCCTAATTAACAAAACAGAATCTACCATATCACAGGTCAATTCCCCCAACATCCCAAAAAACCTAAGATGTACCTTCAAGTCCTAATACTGAGCAGTCTTCTACAACTTATCAGTTGCTACAGTTTACTTGCACAAAATAGTCCTACACCTCCTCCAAACATTGTATGGATTACCTCTGAGGATAATTCCATGCATTATTTAAAGCTCTTCAATGAAAATGGTATAGCAACTCCAAATATTGAAAGCTTGGCAGATCATGGACTGCTATTTACTCACGCATTTTCAAATGCACCTGTTTGTAGCGTAGCTAGATCCACTATCATTTCAGGAAGTTATGCTCCAAGAATCGGCGCTCAATTTCATAGAAAAAGCAAGACTGTTCCACTGCCGGATTCCCTTCGAATGTTTCCCTTTTATTTAAGAAGAGCAGGCTATCACACGAGTAACAATAACAAAAAGGACTATAATATCATTGAGGGAGAGGGGGTTTGGGATGAATCTTCACGGGAGGCAAGTTGGAAGTCTAGAAAACCTGATCAACCCTTTTTTCATGTTTTTAATATTGGAGTTAGCCATGAATCAAGTCTGCACTTTTCTGAAGAAAAGATGAAAAGTACTCCCACTAAAACCAATCTAAGTTCATTTTCAATCCAGCCCAACCATCCGAACACAGAATTATTCCGCTACACCAATGCCTATTATCGGGATAAAATCATAGAAATGGACCAAAGAGTAGGCGAAGTAATCCGAGAACTTGAAAATGACGGCTTATTGGAAAACACCTTCATTTTTTATTTTGGAGATCATGGAGGCGTACTTCCCGGAAGTAAAGGCTACCTCTACGAAACTGGACTGCACGTTCCCATGGTAGTTCATGTGCCTGAGAAGTATAAAAACCTCGCCCAGATTGGAGAAGAAGGCAAGGTGAATGGATTTGTGAGTTTTATTGATCTGGCGCCTACAGTACTTCAATTGGCAGGCATAAAAACTCCTGAGGGAATGGATGGAAAGTCCTTTTTAGGAGCCAATGTTACTAAAGAAATGATCGATTCTAGAAATACCAGCTTTAGCTATGCAGATCGATTCGATGAAAAGTACGATATGGTAAGAGCGGTAAGAAAAGGAAAGTACAAATACATCAGAAATTTTCAACCTTTCAATTTTGACGGGTTGATGAATAATTACCGTTACATCCAATTAGCCTATCAAGAATGGGAAGAACTTTATGAAAAAGGAGCCTTAAATGCGGTACAGGCTGCATTCTTCAAACCGAAGGAAGCAGAAATGCTATTTGATGTAGAATCAGACCCCTATGAGACGGTTAATCTTATTTCAGATCCAACCTACAGAAAAATAGTCGAGGACCTACGAATGGAACTGAATAACTGGCTCCAAGAAATGCCTGACCTCTCTTTCTACCCTGAGCATGTACTAATAGATCAGGCATTTTCAAATCCAACAGCTTTTGGAAAAGCACATCATAAAGATATTCAACGATATATAGAAATAGCCAATTGGAGCATTTTGCCTTTTGTAGTAGTTGAAAACTTGTTAAAGACAAGTCTGATGTCAAAGGATCCTTGGGAAAGGTATTGGGGGTTGATTACCTCCAGTAATTTTGGTCCAGAGGCAAAAAGCCTGAGCTCTCTCATTTCCGAAATCTCAAAAGAAGATGAGGAATTAATCAACAAAGTAAGAGCAGCCGAATTTTTAGCTATTTCCAATCAAACTGACCCAAGCCAAGTGATGGTAGAAAGCTTGTACCAAAGCAAAAAACCAATGGAAGCCTTGCTCATTTTAAACTCCATTGTTCTCCTGAATTCTTTTGAATATGGCTATAAAATCATATTGGATACTATCAAAATTTCATCTGCCGTCATTCAAGACAGTGAAGTGAAAAGAAGGCTGGCGTATTTAAAAGGAGATTGAATCCTTTACTGAAATTTTTGAAACCTAACTTAGTGAAACATGGGAAAGATCATCTATTATGTCGCAAGCTCTCTGGACGGATTTATTTCTGGTCCCAATGAAGATATTAGCATGTTTGGTTCTGGAGGAACAGGGATAAAAAAATACTTCGAGGATTTAAAAGATTTTAGGACAGTGATCATGGGAAGAAAAACGTATGAATTTGGATACAAATACGGTCTTGTCCCAGGTCAGGCAGCCTATCAACACATGCAGCATCATATATTTTCAGATTCACTCACCTTTGAAACCAAAGCTGAGTCGGTCCATGTAGAACCTAGGAAAATCACTCGGGTTCAAGAAATTAAAGCATCTGCTTCCTCGGATATCTATTTATGTGGTGGTGGAGTATTTGCAGGATGGCTATTGGATCACCAACTGATCGACCAATTAAAAATTAAGCTTAACCCAATTATTCTAGGTGCTGGAACCCGCCTTTTTGGTCCTTCCAAGACAAATGCAAAGTTGGATTTAATCCAGGATGAAACCTTCGAAGATGGTCTAAAAATTATAACCTATTCTATTAGTAAAGATTAAATCAACATCCCTTTCTGGTTGATGGGATTAGAGCCTGTATCTAAAGTTACCATCGTTAAATGAGGTACTCATTATTTGAAAAGAATAGGATAGAAAGATTTTTAATTTAAGGGAAAGCATATATTTTTAAAAACCTAATTATCAATTAGTTATATTAACCCAATAAACCTATGAAATTTACAAAAATCGCCACTTTTGTTGGCTTGCTGTGCATTACTGCATCCGCTTTTGCCCAAGACGGAACCATTTACCCTTTAGAAATTCCATCTGAACCGAATGCCATTTTACTTAATACCGGTGGAGTAGATGATCAACCTGCCTCCGAAACTTGGTTTCGACAATGGGGAGATCCAATGGCTAGAAATATTACCACTGCAACCTTAACTCCATTTCTTCCAGAGCCAGGAACTGGCAATGGAGCAGCTGTGATCGTAGCTCCAGGAGGTGGATTTAGATGGCTTTCTATGGGAAATGAAGGATGGGAAGTAGCTGAGGCCCTTGCGAAACAGGGAATCGCCGCCTTCGTCCTCAAATACCGCTTACATCCTACTCCTGAATCATTAGATGATTTTAGCGACTGGATGAATCGTCCTCGACCTACTACTCCTGCGGCATCTTCAGATGCAGCCCCTCGCCCTGCACCTATGGATCTTACCAACCAACTGGAAGATGCGGAAGCTGCCTATGCAATGATCCTCGATCGTGCTGAGGAGTGGGGAGTAGATACTGATAGAATTGGAATGATTGGATTTTCTGCTGGAGCTGGACTTACTATGCATTCTACTTTAAACTCCCAAACCATGAAGTTGGCATTTATAGGTCCAATTTATGGTGGGATGGGGCCTGTAGAAGTTCCAAAAGATGCTCCCCCAATGTTTAATGTCATTGCTTCTGATGACTTTTTATTTAGAGGTCAATTTGGAGTAATCGACTCTTGGTACAAAGCTGGAATCCCTGTTGAGTTTCATTTGTTTCAAAATGGAGGTCATGGTTTCGGATTAGGCAATCCAAATCGAACTAGTAACCGTTGGTTCGATGCTTTTATTCATTGGCTGGATGTCAATCAATTTCTTATTGCCAAGACAAAATAGTGCCATTCGATCAATCCCTATTTCTAAAAATCCCCATAAAATTATGGGGATTTTTTGTTAACTAATTTCTAAGGATTAATGTACTTTTTCTTATTAAATTGTATTTATCTTATATTTTTTTGTATTTTGATACACTAGAATTGTATTTAAAAGACAAGTCTTTGTTTTTTGTCTCAAGAGAAATAAATGGTCTAGGTTTTTTTGAATTCAATTTTTCTTGTCTTGTTCTTCCTTTTTAAAGCTAGTACATAGACATCATTGGCTTTAATTTTTACCTAATTAATAAAGAGATGAAATTTTCTTATTCATTATTAGTGGGGTCAGTGTTTGGGATTTTTCTATTTGCATGTTCCAGTCCGAATAGTAATAGTACCCTTCCTATTACCCAAAGTGTAAATTGGTCCTCATATGCCTCAGACAAATTCAATTCCAAGTATTCCCCGTTAGATCAAATCAACAAAGACAATGTTGAAAGCCTAACCATAAAATGGACCTGGGACTCTCCGGATAATGCCTTGGTAAATCAGTTTAACTTCCCAGTATCTATCTACCAAGCAACCCCTATTGCCATTGATGGAATATTGTACGTAAGTTCTTCTTCGGCAATTGTATCGGCAATTCATGGTGTTACTGGAGAAACGATTTGGACCTATGACCCTGAGACCTATAAGTCCAATGCTCCAGCCCATGGAGCTTTTATCCATCGCGGGGTTTCCTATTGGGATGATGGCATGGATGGGAGAATCATTTTTGGTACTCCTGATGCCCGTTTGATCGCCTTGAATGCAAAGGATGGGAGTTTGGTCGAATCATTTGGTGAAGGGGGATTGTGGACCTTTCCAAAGGACTGGGTAGAGAATTTGACCCATCTCATTACGGAGTATCGACACCTCCTATTATCGCTAATGATGTCATTGTAATTGGCGCATCCATCACAGACAATAACCCCCAAAGTATGCGTCCTCCGGGAGACATTCGAGGATTTGATGTGAAAACCGGAAAACAGCTTTGGGTATTTCATACTATTCCGCAGAAAGGGGAATTTGGAAATGAAACTTGGGAAAATGAATCCTGGAAATTCACTGGAAACACCAATGTATGGACTAGAATGAGTGCCGATGAGGAGTTAGGCTATGTATATCTTCCCATCAGCACCCCAACCAACGACTGGTATGGAGGAAATCGATTAGGAGACAACCTCTTTGCCGAAAGCTTAGTCTGTCTAAATATCAAAACCGGTGAACGAATTTGGCATTTCCAAATGGTTCACCACGGTGTATGGGATTATGATCTCCCCGCTGCCCCCAACTTATTGGATATTACCAAAGATGGTAAAACTGTTAAAGCAGTCGCTCAGGTTAGTAAGCAAGGGTTTACTTATGTTTTTAACAGGGTAACCGGTGAACCTATTTGGCCAATTGAGGAACGGCCTGTACCCCAATCTACCGTCCCAGGAGAAAGAACTTCTCCCACTCAACCTTTTCCAACCAAACCAGCCCCATTTGACAGACAAGGTGTCACAAAAGAAGATATTATTGACTTTACACCGAAAATTTCGAGGACGCATGGTCCAGTTTAGAGGGGGTGGACTTAGGCGAACTTTTTACTCCTCCTACTGAGAATGGGTTAATGTATCTTCCCGGAGCACTTGGCGGCGCCAACTGGCACGGCGCTGCGGTAGATCCCGAAACTGGAATTTTATATGTCCCGTCCATGACTTTCCCGGTATTTTTTAGAATCATCAAATCTGATCCATCTAAAACAGACGCTAATTACGAATGGGAAAATTTCGGATTTCCCGGCCCAAATGGATTGCCCTTCTTAAAACCTCCATATGGCAGGATCACAGCAATAGATATGAAAGAGGGTAACCATATTTGGCAATCTCCCATGGGGGAAGGGCCCAGAAATCATCCCCTATTAAAAGATTTGAATTTACCTAGGCTAGGATGGAATTTACGTGGCTCTCCAGTTTTGACGAAAACACTTCTATTTATTGGTCAAGAAGGTAAGTACTGGGAGTACGTACCAGCTCTGGTGGGAGGAGCTAAGCTAACTGAAGTACAAACTCAGGAAATCATCAAGTTTGATCCAAAAATGCAGGTTTTCGATAAGGAAAATGGGGAATTGATATTTGAACTAGAACTCCCTCTTAATGTCACGGGTGCACCAATGACCTATATGGCCAATGGAAAACAGTATATTGCCTTTGCAGTGGGAGGATCGATAGGCCCAGCTAAAATTATTGCTTTAGGTTTAAAATAGAAGTGGACAAACCCATTTCTCCTACCATTTGAAAGATCAACTCAGCTGCTTAGAAAAACCCTGTATTGGTATAATGAAAGAATCCCAATGCAGTTTTGGGAATGAATAAATTGAAAAGAATTCGTCTTAAAGACTATCTTTAAATGACAAATGGAAAGGAAATTCAAAATTATTCTTGCCGGACTTGTTGGAGGTTTTGTTGGGGAAGGTATCATGGGAGCTCTTTTTATGAGTCCACCGATCCATTCTATTTTATATGACCCTTCTTTGCAAAGCGAGCTTTTTATCCAACTTACTCCAGAGAGAAACTTAGTCCTGTCCATCGCAGGAATGGTAATTTTGAGCATAGCCCATGCATGGTTTTATTCCCTCTTTAAAAAATCTATTCCCGGCACCACTTGGGCGAAAAAAGGCTTATTCTGGGGGTTTACTATTTGGTTGCTATACTGGGTATTCCAAGAATGGTTCATTTACCATACGCTGATTGGAGAACCCATATTATTGAATTTGTTGGAGTTGGTGGTTCTATTGCTTGGCTCTTTGGTAGAAGGACTCATCATAGCAAGGATCCTCAAATGAAAACTTTTTAATACTTCTTCATCTCTTTGAAGTAATACAGATTTCATAAATTAGAAGATTCCTATTTCTGATTTTAAGTGAACCCTGCACAAATGATTAAATTGATTTCTATCCCTTCCTATTTTCAACAAGTGACGATTACCTTGGCATTCCTCACTTTAATTTCCTGCCAAAAGAAACCTATAGAAATACCAAGCCTTAGGGAAAATGTGCTAGCTCAGCTTGACTCGATCCAAGGGGATGTAGCGGTAGCATATATCAATTTGGATGATCCATCTGATACCTTGATGATTCATGCATCTGAAGAATTTCATGCTGCTAGCACAATGAAAGTTCCCGTCATGATCGAATTGTACAAACAAGAAGAAGAAGGCAAATTGGATCTTGGTGATTCTATTGTTTTGGTCAATGAATTCAAAAGTATAGTCGATGGGAGCCCATACAGTATGGATATAGGAGATGATAGTGACGATGTGATTTACAGTAAAATTGGAACTACTGTTTCATTGAATGATCTAACGTATAGCATGATTACAGTCAGTAGCAATTTGGCAACCAACGTATTAATTGAATTAGTTGGTGCAAAAAATGTAACCGCAACGATGAGAACATTGGGTGCTGACAAAATTGAGGTGCTTAGAGGAGTGGAAGATCAAAAGGCGTATGATCTGGGGTTAAGCAACTCTACTACAGCCAATGACTTAATGATGATTATGAAAGCCATCTCTGAGAATCAAGCTGGTACTCCTGCTGATTGCGAGGAAATGATCTCCATTTTGAAAGATCAACAATTCAATGAAATAATTCCCTTTTACCTACCCAAGGATGTTACTGTCGCCCATAAAACTGGATCCATTACGGGTGTTCACCACGATGCAGGAATTGTTTACTTACCAGATGGGAGAAGTTACGTGCTTGTACTACTTTCTAAAAACTTAGAGGATTTTGACAAAGGAACCAATCAATTGGCTAAAGTTTCAAAGCTTATTTATGATCACTTCATGACTCAAAATTGACATGCGGAAGGTTAAGCTTTTCAAAGTTGGTGTTCACTTCATTTTTTGGGGAATTCTAATTTCCCACTCCATATCCGCCCAGGTAAATGTTCAGAAGATTGATGGCTCACTTCCAACAATTTTGGATAGTGCCAACATACCTGGCATCAGCATCGCCATCCTCGACCAAGGAAAGATCACTTATTCCAAAACTTTCGGAAGTAAGGAACAAGGAAAGGAGGGTAAAATCGGTAAACAAACCATTTTTGAGGCCGCTTCCCTGACCAAACCCATAGTTGCCTTCTGTGCCATGAAGTTAGTAGAAATTGGAAAGTTGGACCTGGATAAGCCTCTTTTCCAGTACATGGAATATCCAGATGTAGCTTCCGATCCTAGGTATCAAATGATCACGGCCAGAATGGTGCTATCTCACCAGACGGGATTCCCAAACTGGAGGAAAAACAGGAATAGTAATAAGTTAGAAATCAAATTCGAACCCGGATCCAAATTTGGATACTCAGGGGAGGGCTTCGTATTCCTTCAAAAAGTAATGGAACACATCGAAGGGAAAAGCTTGGAAGAAATCGCTCAGGAATTTGTTTTTCAACCTTTGCAAATGCATCGGAGCTTCCTGACTTTCCCTGAAACAGATGATTTTGCCGTAGGGCATAACCCAAAAAATGAACCTACTCAAAAATTCAAACCAAAGAAGGCAAATGCAGCTTATAGCTTACACACTACTGCCGAGGATTATTCGAAATTCTTGCTAGAACTCATGCAGCCGAGTTTGATAGATCCTACATTGGTGTCAAGAATGATTTCCCAAGAAACGCTCATGGACTCCAAAGATCCTTCACTTGGATGGGGATTAGGCTTAGGAATCAATACTACATCACGAGATCAATATATCTGGCATTGGGGAGACAATGGCATTTTTAGAGCTTTCTTTATCTTTTCCCCCAAAACAGAAGTGGGGCTTGTCTATTTCACCAATAGCCAAAATGGCCTAAGCATTGTCAAAAGAATGATCCATCTTACTTTTTCAGATCCAGAAGTCATGGAAAATTGGAACGAATACAAGCAGTTTGATGATAAATAAAAATGTAGACAACTACTTCCTGGATGGATGTGGAAGATGTCCCTTGGGAGGAACTCCCAATTGTAAAGTCCATTCTTGGGCTCAGGAACTCGATCTTCTTCGCACAATACTTCAAGAAAGTGAGTTAAAGGAAGAATGCAAATGGGGCGTTCCCTGTTATACCTACCAAGGAGCAAATGTACTGATTCTTAGTGCTTTCAAAGAATACTGTTGTCTTAGCTTTTTTAAAGGAGCACTGCTAAAAGACCCTTATAAAATCTTGTCCAAACAGGGCGAAAATACCTATGCAGCAAGATTGATCCGGTTTACTCATGTCCAGGAAATAAAAAAAACCTCTGAAATCAAGTCTACAATTTCAGAGGCCATAGAAGTTGAAAATTCCGGCACAAAGTTGCCAGCAAAGGAACATACAGCAAATGATTTTGTAGATGAACTTCAGCAAAAGCTGGAGGAAGATCCTTCTTTCAAATCTGCATTTGAAGCATTGACCCCAGGAAGGCAAAGAGGTTATAACCTCTATTTTTCACAAGCCAAACAATCAGTCACTCGTTTTTCAAGGATAGAAAAATCCATGATCAAGATTTTTGAAGGGAAAGGGTGGAACGAACGATAAAAAAAGGGACCAGATTACATGAAATCTGATCCCCTTTTGTATTCAATCAAATCAGAATTCTATTTTATCCCAAATTTGTAAATACAAGTTTGTTCGTATTGATCTCCAGGCTCCAAAATCGTAGATGGGAAGTTCGGTTGATTTGGAGAATCTGGAAAATGCTGTGTTTCAAGGCAAAATGCAGATCTATATTCATAGGTGACCCCACCTTTGCCTATGGCAGTGCCGTCTAAGAAATTTCCTGCATAAAACTGGATTCCTGGTTCGGTAGTATAAACCTCCATTTCAATACCTGAATTCGGTGAATAGGCAGTAGCAGCTAATTCCAATGCCCCTTGTTGTTCTTTATCCAGTACCCAATTATGGTCAAATCCTCCACCAAATTTCAATTGTTGATTGTCTTTGTTGATATCCTGACCGATAGGTTTAGACTTGGTAAAATCAAAAGGCGTTCCGGCTACAGGTTCATTGGTTCCCAAAGGAATCAGGGTACTATCAACTGGGGTATATTTACTAGCCTTAAGCTGAAGCTCCTGATCCAGCACATCACCACTTCCCGCACCATCTAAATTGAAAAAGGAATGATGGGTTAAGTTGACTGGTGTAGCTTTATCGGTTTCGGCCTCATATGTGATCTTAAACTCATTATCCTCTGTTAGAAAATAGGTCATTTTCACATTCAAATTCCCAGGAAAACCTTCCTCCCCATCTTTAGATAAGTAGGTAAAAACGATATGAGAATCATCAGCCTCTTCAATTTTCCAGATCACATTGTGGAAACCTCCTGGTCCACCATGTAAGGAATTTGCTCCGTTATTGAGAGCCAAAGAATATGTTTGTCCATTCAAATCAAATTTTCCTTTAGCAATTCTATTTCCATACCTACCCACTGCAGTTCCAAAAAATGGTTCGGGTGACGTGAGGTATTCCAAAGGAGTGTCAAATCCTAACACTACATCGATTAATTCCCCATTCTTATTGGGAACAAGTAAGGTCATTACCCTTGCACCTAAATTGGTGACCGTCATTTTCATCCCATTGCTATTGGATAACGTCAGGATTTGGTAGGGGCTTTCTTCTGGGATCATAGTTTCTTCAGGCATTTCGGTTTGTTTTTTTGAGCACAGGCAAACATAAGAACGATACAGCTCAGGCCTAGGATTTGGATTATATTTTTCATCGTTTTTGGAATCAGTTTGAATTGGAAAATTGGGATAGAAAGGACTCCAATGAACCATTCTACCATATCAATTTACCTGATTTTACTGAATAGAAACCTTATATAGTCGATCATGAAGAGATTTTAACTCAGCCGCTTTCATTTTAATGATTTTACGGTCATAGGTCATCAAACCATTCGTCTCCACTTCCACATCGGTAGTTTGGGTGTACACTGCTGCTGAAAGACCTGCTGCTATTAATTCTTCCATCCTATTCATCAATTGGGAGTATTTGGCTAAAAGCTCTTGTTCATTTTTGAAGCTCTGATATCCCCAATTGTCTTTCTGTTGCCAGACGTGACCATCTACTGGAAGCCCTAAGCCACCAAATTCACCTAAGACAAGGATATTATCCTTACCATAAATTCCAGGGGCAGGCATTTTTGCATCAGGGTAATTGTGAAGGTCAATGATGTCACCCGTGATCTTTGTGCCATCCATTTCAAAATTCCCTCCACTAGCAGAATTCACTAATCTACTTGGATCATGGGACTCGGTCCATTCTGTGATTTCTTTGGTCTTAAACTGTCCCCAAGCCTCGTTGAAAGGTACCCATACCACGATAGAAGGAAAATTGTAAAAATCATCCATGATTTCTTTCCATTCCGTTCTATAAATCGCTTCAGATTCAGGAGTACGATCCCGGTCTGTTTGACTTCCTAGTACAGCCAATTTCATCTCCCATCCATTCCCCATATCACCGCTTGGCATATCCTGCCACACCAACATACCCATTTTATCGCAGGCATAATACCATCTAGCTGGTTCCACTTTCACATGCTTTCTAATCATGTTGAACCCCATCTCCTTGGTTTTGGCAATGTCATAAACCATCGCCTCCTCAGAAGGAGCCGTATACAATCCATCTGGCCACCATCCCTGATCTAGGGGTCCATACTGGAAAAGGAATTTACCGTTTAACATCATGCGCTGGATACCATTTGCGTCAGGAGCCTTCTTGATTTCACGAAGTGCTGCATAACTTCCTACTTCATCAAGGATTTTCTTTCCATTGATCAATTCAACCTTCAAATCATATAGCACCGGATTTCCGGGCTCCCATAATTCTGCATTGGGTATGCTCAGCTTTGCTGTCCCATTAGGACTGATTGTTTGTTCGGCCAGCATAGTTCCATCTTTCCATGCAGAAACCTTTACTTGATGACCTTCTTCAACCCCGCTCACTTCAGGGCTCACTATAATTTGCTTGGAATGAATGTCAGAGGAATTTCTAATCCCAGAAATATAACTTGTAGGAACTGTTTCTAGCCAAACAGTTTCCCAAATCCCGGTCACAGGAGTATACCAAATCCCTCCCGGCTTGTTTACTTGCTTTCCTCTTGGTTGTGGTCCATCATTGCTGGGATCCCAAATCCTTACCTGAAGCGATTGGTTTTTCCCAGATTTTAAAAATTCAGTAATATCAAATTGAAAAGGATCATACCCTCCTTTATGCACACCTACGGATTGCCCATTGACAAATACTTCTGTCTCCCAGTCTGATGCTACAAAGTGTAACAATACTTTATCCTTGCTTCCTTTTTTTGGAGTCGAAAAAGTGGTGTTATACCATAATTCGTTGTCTTTTCCCACGGTCTTACCAACTCCAGAAAGAGCTGATTCTATCGCAAAGGGGACTAAAATCTCACCATCATAATTGCTGGGCATTGTTGTCCCTTTGGGTAGAATAGCATAGTCCCAAAGTCCATTCAAATTGACCCAGTTTCCTCGGGTCATTTGAGGTCTTGGATATTCTTGATGCACATTCTCTGGATTTACTTTTGCTGCCCATTCGGTCATTATTTTTCCCGAAACTGGTTGATATTCGCTTGTCTGTGCTGTTGCAAATTGATGAGCAGCTAATAGGCATACTCCCGCCGTCAAAATTTTTTTCATAGGTCTACTGGTTATCAAACAATATAATTTTATACAATCTATTTTAAGAATTCTCAATATGAAATTTTTACCTCTTTAAAATGAGCAAAGGAATCAGATTGGCCTTTGGCAACCATACCTAGTCTAAATCCCATTCCCCAAGGAACCAGGTGTTTTACATCCTGAACTTCACCTAATGATATGGACTCTTCTCCTACTTCTGCAGAGGTGCTCATTTTGTACCCATCCTTCATGGCCAAAATAAGTTTTACTTCCTTGCCTTTCGGAATCTTATGTGAGGCGATTTCTTTTGTTTGTTGGTTGATCGTTTCCCAATGTATAAGTTGATCGCCTTTTACCGATATTCCCATTCCAGCCACGGGTGCTCCAAAGCCATTGTTGGCTCCTCCAATGACAGCCAAGCCAGCCTCCACCTGTTCATGAGGAATAATGATGGCTTCATATTGGTAATCCAAGGATTTCGTTCCTTGCACAAGTAAGGTTCCGAGCTTTTCATTTTCCTCTGAAGCCTGAAGTTTTAGCCCTTCTTTCCCCGTATCAAAATGAATATCCTGAGTTACTCTCCACTGCCAAACCGGGTCCAATCTGCTTTTGAAATTATCAATAAAATCAAGGGAGGATTTGCTACGAGAATACTCTTCATCATTTGCAAATACAGGCCAAAAATCATCCGTCCATTCAACTTTTTGCAATACTCCCTGCCTGCCCACATAAACACTCCCCTCCTGATTGTAGGCATGGTTGAGCAACCAAAGCTCCCCATCTTTCTCGACCACTGTACCATGCCCTGGACATTTCCAATTTTCATTATCCTTGATCACCGGATTCATCTCATATTTCTCCCAAGGGCCTAAAAGCGATTTACTTCTGGCAACTCCAGTGACATAATCGCAGGAAATTTCACAACAACCTCTAGCGGAATAGGTGGCATAGAAATACCCATTTTTTCTAAAAATCGCGATTCCTTCCACCAATCCTCCTTCCCACTCTTGGTCATTATGAAAGAGTTCATGTCTTTCACCTATTAGTTTGGAACGATCTTCTGTAATTTCCTGGGCCCAAATCGGGGTTTTCTGTCCTTTACTGTTTCCATCCTCTTTCCACAGTATATAGAGTTTTCCGTTTTCATCTCTCGCTTCAAATGCATCTATGGAACCATATTCCTGTGCTACCAATGGACCGTGATCAGTGAATTTGCTTTCTGGTGTCGAGGCACTTGCCACTGCTACACTCAATCGGTTACTTTCCTTATCCCTAGCTGTGTAATAGGCATAGATTCTCTTTTGATCCTCATCATAAGAAAGCTCGGGGGCCCAAAAGTTATTTTTTGCCCAAGTTGGCGCACCATCTGGAAACACATAATTTACCAACTCCCAATTCACTAAATCATCGGATTTAAAAATAGGAAATAGAGGGGCCCACTCATTGGAAGTAGCAGAGGCATAATAATACTTGCCAATTTTCACAACAGTAGGGTCTGGCCTATCACCGGCTAAAACAGGGTTTTCGAATGACTTTTTTGGGCCGACCCAACTTGGGAAAACCCTTCAAACAAAAGAAAGATCAGGATTAATCTGATTAGAAAAAATCTCTTATTCATTGGTGCTTGGACTATTTTTTAATTCTGGAAAAGCGGTAATTCTTAACCTTGCAGCTCCCATCGGGATCAAGGTCACATCTACTACAGGTTGATCGGAAGTTTTGGGAAGGTCATTCAATTCCCCGACCAAACCATATTGATCGAATTGCCATTCGGGAATTTGCTGGGCCTTTACCACCATTTTTATTGGAACCTCTTCCAGTGTAAATGGAAAGTTAGAAGAAGGCCATTTCCCCTTCATCACTTCAAAAGAGGATGCAGGATCATTTTCATCGACAATGATGCTATAATTCCAGTCCGTTACAGGATGAACTTCCCAAGAAGGCCATTTTTTGGTATCCACCCCATCTTGCCATTTGGAATCCCTGATTGCCGTTTCATCACTATCCTTTTTTAGATATTTCTCTCTGATTTTCAAGGAATAAGTCAAAGGACCTCTGCTCACACTTAAACTGTTACTGTTTTTCTCCCAACGTTTGGTCTCTATTTCCATTGGCAGTTGAATGGATATCTGATCTCCACTGGACCAAGTTCGATTGATTTTAGCAAAGCCAATTCCCGAAATTTGATCTCTTACAAGTTCTCCATTAATGGAAATAGAAGCACTTTTTACCCATTCAGGAATCCTTAAATAAAGTGGGAATTTCACTGGCTTTTCCATACTGAAGGAAAACCGAATTTCTTCATCAAATGGATAGTGTGTGGATTCCTTGATGGTAACCAGCGTTCCATCTCCCACTTTGACTTCCACTTGATTTGCCCCATAGAGTGTCGCTGCAACCCCGTTGTCGGGTGTGGCCATCCATAGGTTTTCTATAAAATATGGCCAACCCTGCGAATGATTATGCTGGCAACATCTAGAGCTAAACGGGTTCATCATCAAAAATGGCCCTTTGTTTCCAATTCCTGGAAAATGATTTTCCGCATCCAACAAAGCCATATTGGGAGAGGTGATGTAATGCAATGCCTTAAAATCCGGCATGACTGCAGCTGGATAGGTATTATAGGCAACTTCCTCTGCATGATCTCCCCAAAAGGGTCTCCGGTGATTCTAAGCATATGTTCGTCTGAATTCATTTGCTCAACCATCCCACAGGTTTCTACTCCTTGTCTTGGGTCTGCATACCCAGGTCTAGCATCTTCATCAGCACCAAACATTCCCCCTGGTACCTGTCCAAAGTGGTTCCGAATGATTTCAAAATTTTCGTATGAAGCCTTTAAGTCCTGTTCATTTTTGGAAAGCAAGTAATATTGAGCAGGTTCTCTAAATGCTTGGGCATGGTTCACATTATGCCAATCCACCTGATCTCTATACCAGTCAGGAACTTCCCCTCCGTCTCGTACTTCGTAGTAGTTTTTAATATCTTCTAAGGGTAAATTCCTTCCTGTCCAATTGGCGGTATTTCGATGAATTTTCTCCGCCAAATCCAATAAAAATTCGTCTCCTGTTCGATTGTATAGCCAGAATACGCTATGCAAATTATCTCCTCCACGAAGCTTTTGCCAATAGCCTTCTAGAAAATTTTCATCCGGAACAGTCAACTCGTACTTGAAATATTTGGTCATTAACTCCAACACCCGAGGATCTTGGGAATATTCATAATACGACTGGAGACAATAGAGCATGATCATATTTGCCCAAAAATCCTGATTGTCCCCATCAAAATGCTTTGGACCAAAATTTCCATCTTCCCGTTGGCTATTCAAAGTCCCTTCAATCCAGACCATCGCCTCGTCGATCATTTTTTGATCCTCTAAAATGTATCCAATATTTGCATAGCCTTTCAACCAATAAGGAACCTCTTCCCATCCCCATTTACCTTCTCCATCCGGAGAAAGCCAAGCGTTATCCGTTTTTTGAAGCCAGGCAGAAATTTCCCCTAAATTCCCTGTCAATCCTTCTTTTGTCTCAACAGGAATTCCTTTAAAAAACCATCTGGCTTTACTGAACCCACAGGCAGTTTTATTAATGAACTTGGGATCAATGGCGCTCGATTACTTACATAATATTGATTGGTAGCTTGAGTTTCAATCTTATCAACTAGGGTCACTTCCTTATTGCCCGAACCATTTTGGCAGGCAAAAGAAGTTATTGTAATACCTAGAAGTAAAAAGCTTTTCTGGTGTACTGATACATTAGTTTAGATTGGGTTTTATTCATCAAATTGGGGCGCAATTTTTGGAGCAGCGCTAGGTTCATAATTTTCAATTCTTGGCCAACCTTCCTTCCAAATCAATTGATCCAAAAGCAAGACTCTCCGATTGGTTCCATTGCCTAATTTCGGCTTTTTTTATCCATTCCATGATATAGCAACCAGTCATTCCCATTTGAATCAGAAATGATCTCCGCATTATGTCCAGGTCCGGCAAAACCATTATCTCCCAGGTTGCTCCTTACCACGAAAGTTCCTGAGGATTCATTCAATAAATTCCCTCCTTCTTGATCTACATAAGGCCCTTCTATATTTTTTGATCTTCCCACTAGCACTCGATAAGTACTATTGGCTCCTTCACAACAGGTTCCAGAAGAACCAAAAAGATAAAAATACTCTCCTTTCTTTACTAAGTATGCTGCTTCCAAATGATTTCCAGCAAGTTTAATTATATCCCCTATGGCTTTGGTACCATCAGCGGAAAGCTGAGTCAAATAAAGTCCATGAAAACTTCCCCAAATCATGTACTTATTGGAATCCTGCTCAAAATAGAAAGGATCAATTGAGTTTTTACTCCTATTTCTTCAGAAGTGAAAACCGGACCCTGATCCACAAATGGTCCCTCAGGAGAATTCGCAATGGCCAATCCAATACCCGGGTTAGGGTCACCCCAAGTTGAAAAAGAATAATACATGAAAAATCGGTTGCCTACTTTGGTCACATCTGGAGCCCAGATTCCTCCTCGCTTTTTCCAATTGGGTTTTTGGGCCATGGAGTTCCCTAAAAATTGCCAATTGACCAGATCTTTGGATTGGATTACCGGAACTAAATGATAGCCTCCTTCTTCCCCCCAGTGTCCTCCGTACCATAAGCATAAAAGAATTCTCCATCATAGATCACTGTAGGGTCTGCAAGAACTGGCTCAAATACTGGATTTTGATAATACAAAGTATCAGATAATGCTACAGGATTTCTATCCCATACATCAGATGGATTAAACTGGAGAAATAAAAAGAATTGAAAAAGAGTTGCAATCATTCAATAAGGGTTGAGCAGATCTGAAATCTACAAAATTATACAGATAGCCCCATGGATAAGAAGCATCTTAGATCATTGAAAAACGCTGGAATTATTTGTTTTACCATTTATCAAAACCCAGAGTTTTGTGGGAAACGTCCAGTGTAACTTTCTTTAGACAAATACAAATCCACCAGCGGTGTGGAAAAGCGTTTTTCAAAGCCTATTTTTATCGTTTAAATACACCAAATATGAAAAAGAGATACCTACTCGGTCTTAGTTTGATGTTAATTTTGGGAGGTCAAGCACAAGCCCAAGACGAAATCATCGAAAAGATCATCAAGGAAGAAACTGAAAATTCTCAGTTGAAAGAGATTGCTCATGAATTAATGGACGGAATCGGTCCAAGGTTAGTGGGGACTCCCAATATGCAGAAAGCTCATGAATGGGCCGTAACGAAATATGAAGGTTGGGGAATTGAAGCCCGAAACGAACAATGGGGTGAGTGGAAAGGATGGGAAAGAGGAATCACCCATATCGATATGGTGGCTCCTTGGACCAAATCTTTGGCAGGTCAACAATTAGCCTGGAGCCCAGCATCCCCAAAAGGAGGAGCCGAAGGAGAAGTAGTAGTTATTCCTGATGTGGCAGATGAAGCTGCTTTCCAGGCTTGGTTGCCATCTGTAAAAGGTAAATATGTGATGATCTCTGCACCACAAATCACAGGTAGACCAGATTATAATTGGGAAGAATTTGCCACGGAAGAATCTTTCGAAAAGATGAAAGAGGAACGCACCGAATCCAATAGAGCGTGGAATGAAAGACTTCAAAAAACGGGTAAAGGCAGAAGAGAACTTCCAACCGCTTTGGAAGATGCAGGGGCGTTGGGAATCATTACCTCTTATTGGTCTCAAGGATTCGGAGCAAATAAAATTTTCTCTGCTTATACCAAAAAGTGCCTACCATCGATCTTTCATTAGAAGATTATGGCCTACTATTTAGACTAGCAGAAGGTGGAGAAAAACCAATGATCCATCTCAATGCACAATCCAAAGATCTTGGGGTTGTTCCTACATTCAACACCATTGCTGAAATCAAAGGAACAGAAAAACCAGATGAGTACGTAATGTTATCAGCCCATTTTGACTCTTGGGATGGTGGTACAGGAGCTACCGATAATGGAACAGGAACCATTATGATGATGGAAGTAATGAGAGTTTTGAAAAAATCTATCCAAATCCTAAAAGAACAATTTTGGTAGGACATTGGGGCTCTGAGGAACAAGGATTAAACGGATCAAGAGCATTTGTAGAAGATCATCCAGAAATGATGGATAAAATCCAAGCCTTATTTAACCAAGACAACGGAACAGGTAGAGTAGCCAATGTTTCAGGGCAAGGGTTTGTAGATAGCTATGAATATTTAGGAAGATGGATGTCCAAAGTTCCAAGAGAAATCACGAGAGATATCAATACGAATTTCCCTGGGAATCCAGGCGGAGGAGGTTCTGATTATGCTTCTTTCGTAGCTGCAGGAGTCCCAGCATTCTCTTTGAGTTCCTTGAACTGGTCTTATTTCAACTACACCTGGCATACCAACTTGGACACTTATGACAAAATTGTTTTTGATGATGTTCAAAGCAATGTGATCATGGCTGCTATCATGGTTTATATGGCCAGTGAAGAAGAAAATATGGTGTCCAGAGAAGTGAGAGTTCCTATAGGAAGGAACGGTGAACCAACTGAATGGCCTGCAAAAAGATCTCCAACTAGAAGAGGCGGATTGGATAACTAATTCCAATCCAAACTGGATCAGATTAGAAAAGCCACAGTCACCTGTGGCTTTCTTATTTTCCACTTTTTTCATTTCCCCTATTAGTGCATGAGGCAAAGGTTTTGTATTTTTCTATTCACTTACCCTAAGCGCATGAAAAAATTCATCTTCCAATTCATCCTCCTATTTTTTGCATTTACCTCTTTGGCGATTGCTCAAGAAAAATTCTGGTAGACGCAGTAGAAAAAGCAAGAAGTGAAGGGTTTTCGGGAGTCATATTAGTAGCTCAGGAAGGTAAAGTCCTGTACCAAGAAGCCATAGGCTTACGAGACTTTGAGAACCTGGTCGCTTTAAAGAAGAACGACATTTTTGAAATGGCATCCGTATCCAAGCAATTTACTGCTATGATGATTATGATGTGCCAGGAGAAAGGACTGCTGGATTATGATGATCCAGTTGGGAAATACCTGGACATCCCGTACCGTGGAATTACAATTCGACAATTATTAACACATACAAGTGGCGTACCCGATTATCAAGCGGTCATGGATGAGCATTGGGATAAGAGCAAAGTAGCAGGTAATCCTGATATTCTCGAATACCTGAACCAGTATCAACCTCCTATGCTTTTTGAACCAGGAGAAAAGTACGAATACAGCAACACCGGGTATGTATTTTTGGCAAGTATTGTCGAAAAAGCTACAGGTAGGGATTTCGTAGAATTAATGAGGGAATGGATATTTCAACCTTTAGGTATGAAAAACACCGATATCCGATCCCCTGAAGCAAAAGCCAAAGTAAAAAACTTTGCGGCTGGACACATAAAAAATGAAGCTGGAGAATATGTCAACGCAAATAACTTCCACTCCTCGGATTATACCGTATGGTTAGGAAATAGAAAAGGTCCGGGGAAGTAAGTAGTACTCCCCTAGACCTTTTATTATGGGATCAAGCTTTATATACCGATCAATTGGTTTCCCAACAAACCATGGAACTTGCATATTCTCCTGCCAAGCTAAATGATGGAACCAGAAGCTATTATGGATTCGGTTGGGAATTGGAACCCAAAAGCCCCTTAGGAAAAATGGTGATGCATACAGGAGATAACCCCGGTTACAAGACCATTATTGTAAGATACATTGAAGAAAATAAGACCATCATCATCCTGAACAATAATTATCATCCAGATATGATGAGGCTCGTCGAGGCTGCAACACTTTCTTTAGGAAAGTGGTAAACAATTAAGTTGTGTAAAACTTATTTATCTCCCAATGCAGCCATTTTAAAGCGATCTATTTCTGGAGTGGTATGTTCCTCCTTCATGATCTTTTCCATCTTTTTCACGATTTCCGGATGGGTTTCTGCCACATTGTTTTGCTCCTTTGGGTCTACCAATAAGTCATACAATTCAATTTCAAGATTTTCTTCCTTCACAATATTCTGGCGAACCGCCTTCCATTTCCCCATTCTTACAGCCTGCTGTCCTCCATATTCCGGAAATTCCCAAAACAAGTAATCATGTTCCTCTTGCTCCTGTCCAAGTAATGTCGGTAAAAAGCTTTTCCCATCTGCATCAGCAGGAACGGGAATTCCCAATAGATCACATAAAGTAGGCATAACATCATAAAAGGCCGAGATGTGATCAGTGGTAGATCCGGCTTGAACTTTACCTGGCCAACTCACCAACATTGGTATTCTGATCCCTCCTTCATATACAAAGCCCTTGGTTCTCCCATAGCCATTGGTAAACGGCTTTGAACTTTCGAAATAATCAAAATCCACTCCACCTGTATAAGTAGGGCCATTATCGCTTGTTACCACAATGATGGTATTCTCCTCCAATCCCAATTCTTTCAGTTTATTACGAACCTCACCGATTTGTTGGTCAAGGAGGGTGATCATGGCAGCATAAGTGGCATGTGGATATCTATTTGGAAAGTATCCTCTTGATCCATCATATGGAACTTCGTCCCCAAATTCCGATTCATATTTATCCACATCTTCTTCTGGCGCCTGCAGAGGGACATGAGGCAGGGGGAAGCATAGTACAAGAAGAAAGGTTCATCTTTGCTTTCCTCCAAGAAACTTAAAACCTTTTCATGCATTAAGGTTGGCGCATAATCCTGCTGCTGGTATTTAGCATAGCTGGCGGGGTCATTGGGATCAGCTTCAGGGTCCAATTTTGTATTGGGAACCACAATAGGATTATTAAGTGGTACTTTCGTCTCATTTTCCCACATATGTGGTGGATAAAGGTTGTGTGCTTGTCTTTGACAATTGTAACCATAGAAGTAATCAAAGCCCATTTTTGTGGGAATACTCTCTGTGGTTGGAGCTCCTAAACCCCATTTACCCACAATTCCAGTTTTATAACCTTGACCTTGCAAAAGAGAAGCAAGTGTCACTGTTCCGGTAGGTAAAGGTCGTTGCCCTTCAAGATTGGGATCTGCTGCAGCTTTGGCATAATCCCAAACCTCTCCTCTTTCTCTCCATTCGTCATTTCCACGGATATAAGCATGTCCCCCATGCTTACCCGTTAACAAAATACATCTTGCTGGAGCACAAACAGGAGCTCCTGTGTAATGATTCGTAAATACCATTCCGGAAGCCGCTAATGCATCAATATTCGGAGTATGAATCTTTTCCTGTCCTTGGTAACCAACTTCCCCAAAGCCCAAATCATCAGCGAGGATATATACAATATTAGGCTTGGTTGGCTTTTCTTCTGGTGAGGAGCATCCAATAAACAGAATGGCAGCTAAAAGAGATAAAAAGAATCGATTCATTCTGGGTTGATTTTGTTAAGGTACTTGTTAATATAATCTATTGCTTGTTTAAGTCTAGAAGCCTCATTCCCACTGACCACCTCGAATGGAAATCCGCTTTCTTGAGCGAGTTGAAAATATTTATCAAAGAAATACTTCCTCATTTCCAGTTCAGGATATTCCCGTTGTGGGTCAGGTTCCCAGGGCAAGTCTGTATCAGTCAATAAAATCAGACTATAGGTTCTCTTTAGGATTTGATCTAAGACCCACGGGTCAGTTTTTGGAATCGATGTTCGGACCAAATGTGGATAACTCGTAAATCTGTATCGCAAAAAGGGTATTTATTCGCCTTATGTGCAAGTTGATCTTCCAATTTCACTTGCCCTTTGGCAATTTCCAATAAATCTTCATATTGATATGGTTTGCCCAGTTTTTCCAAATATTCCCGGGCGAACTCTGGAACCCAAGGTTCCTGATAGGCTGTGGATAAGTCTTGACATAAGGTGCTTTTCCCAGTTGACTCAGGACCTAGAATCAGTATTCGTTTAGGCTGCATAGCTTCGTTCAGATTTTATCCAGGCCAACAAGCCCATCGTTGCCAACACGGTGAAAAACATAAATTGAAAGGAAGTTAAAATTAACCCCTTATAGAAATAAAGAGGCACAGAAACCAAATCAGTAATAATCCAAAAAATCCAGTTTTCCACTTTCTTCTTTGCCATCAGCCACATCCCAACAAAAGCAGAGGCGGTAGTAAATGAATCCCAATAAGGCACATCACTATCTGTAAATTGAGATAAGATCAAGTATAAAGCCCCATAGGAAAATAAGAAAAGGACGATTGAAAAACCCAACCAGATGGCTTCAACCAAGTAACCGGTAAGACAGTTTCTCCTTCTTTTGGGTGTGTCCATACATACCATCCATAGATGGACATGCTAAAATAATAAGCATTGATCCCCATGTCTGCGTACAACTTGTAGTGAAAGCAGATCCAGACATAAATTAAGGTAGAGATGATTCCCGTAGGGTACACCAAAATGTTCTCTTTGATAGAATAATAAACAGATGCGATCCCAAAGAAGACCGCGATCCCTTCTAGCAAGCTCATCTGCTGTAAGCCTTCTTTTAAACCATCAACGAGCCATTGGAAATCCATCCCCGAAATAAGTGAATTTTTCTAAACCAATTCCCCTTTCAATGAGGTTATCATCATTCCAGCCTATTCTTGTCTTGAATGTGAAACAAGTTTCCATTCCTACTATCCATTTCCCTAGATCATGATTATCTTTGCCAGCTATGACTTTGAGCACTTTATCCTCCAATATCGACATTGATTCTTTTGACCCTAAGAATTTTATTATCATAAAAAATGCGAGGGTCAATAACTTAAAAAATTTAAGTGTCGCCATTCCTCGAAATAAATTGATTGTTGTGACTGGACTTTCCGGCTCAGGAAAATCTTCTCTGGCTTTCGATACACTTTTTGCTGAGGGACAACGCATGTATGTGGAGAGCCTTTCCTCCTATGCACGGCAGTTTTTGGGAAGGATGGAAAAACCCGATGTTGAATACATCAAAGGGGTAGCTCCTGCCATAGCGATTCAACAAAAAGTCAACACCAAAAACCCTCGCTCTACCGTTGGAACGACCACTGAAATCTATGATTATCTGAAGTTACTTTTCTCCAGAGTCGGAAAAACCTATTCGCCCATTTCCGGAAATGAAGTCAAACACCATACAGTAACTGACATTGTAGACTTTATCCAATCTTTTGAAGAAGGTACCAAAGTCATGATTTCCTGTCCGCTTCAAATTCAAAGAGGTAGAAAAATCGAGCAGGAACTGGAGCTTTTGCTTCAAAAAGGATATACCCGAATTTTGATTGATGAAGAGGTATATTTTGTAGAAGACTTATTGGGAGAGAAAAGTGTACCCAAAGGAACCTATGAAATCTTAATTGATCGGGCATCTGTCATCCAGGATGATGAAGACAATCAATTCAGACTAGCAGATTCCGTACAAACGGCCTTATTTGAAGGTCATGGAGACTGTAAAATCACGATTCCAGGAAAAGAGACCCGTACCTTTTCGGATCGGTTCGAGCTGGATGGAATGTCATTCGAAATTCCGTCTGTCAATTTTTTCTCTTTCAACAACCCCTATGGTGCTTGTAGAACCTGTGAAGGATTTGGAAATGTATTAGGTATAGATCCTGATCTGGTAATTCCTGACAAAGAAATGTCGGTGTTTGAAGGAGCCATTGCCCCATGGAGAGGAGAGACCTCTAGAAGTTGGTTAGAGCCTTTGCTGAAAAAGGAATTGAGGAATTGAATTCGATTTCCCTATTCACAGATCGTATAGTGAATTGACAGAAAAGGAGCAAAACTTGATCTGGAAAGGGAACAAGTATTTCAAAGGCTTGGATGCTTTCTTCAAAGACCTGGAATCCAAAACCCACAAAATCCAGTACCGAGTGATGCTTTCACGATTCCGAGGCAGGACGACCTGTCCGGATTGCCAAGGAACCCGACTTCGAAAGGATGCTTCTTATGTAAAAATTAATGGAAAATCCATTATTGACTTAGTCTTGATGCCCATTGATGAAGCTTTGGCATTTTTCCAGAAATTGGATTTACCGGCACATCAGGCAAAAATCGCCAATCGTTTACTTAAAGAAATCCAAAGTCGGTTGGAATACATGGATCAAGTGGGATTGGGCTATTTGACATTGAATAGGCTTACCTCTACCCTTTCCGGTGGAGAATACCAACGAATCAAACTGGCAACTTCTTTGGGATCTGCTTTGGTAGGTTCCATGTATATTTTGGATGAACCGAGTATTGGGTTACATCCCAGGGATACCGATCGTTTGATTGGAGTTTTAAAATCCCTTCGTGATTTAGGCAATACCGTCATTGTGGTAGAACATGAGGAGAAGGTGATGAAAGCTGCAGATCAAATTATTGATATTGGTCCGGATGCAGGCGTCAATGGAGGAGAGCTGTTATTTCAAGGCCCTATTCAAGATTTGATGGCATCTGCTCAAACTTATACAGCCAAATACCTCCGTGGAGAGGAGTTGATTTTCGAGAAGGACGGAAATAGAAAATGGAAAGACAGCATTATCGTCAAAGGCGCAAGAGAGAACAACCTTAAAAACCTGACTGTCAAATTCCCATTGAAGACATTAACGGTGGTAACGGGTGTTTCTGGTTCCGAAAATCAACTTTGGTGAAGAAAGTCTTGTATCCTGCCTTAGGAAAAATGCTGGGCACTGTGATTGATGAGAGTGGGAAATATGATAAGATCGATGGGGACTATAGATCTGTTTCCCAAATTGAATTCGTGGATCAAAACCCAATCGGAAAATCCTCGAGGTCTAACCCGGTAACCTATGTAAAGGCATATGATGCCATCCGGTCCTTGTATTCGGACCAGACCATCTCTAAACAGAGAGGCTACAAACCTGCCTTTTTCTCTTTCAATGTGGATGGTGGAAGATGTGAAGCCTGTGCGGGTGAAGGTACTACTACTGTAGAAATGCAGTTTATGGCAGATATTCATTTGACCTGCGAATCCTGTAAAGGAAAACGTTTCAAAAATGAAATCCTGGATGTTAAATACAAGGAAAAAGACATTGCCGAGGTGCTGGACATGACCATTGATGAAGCCATTGAGTTCTTCCAAGGCAAAACTCAAATTGTCAACAAACTACTTCCTCTTCAGGAGGTGGGTCTGGGCTATATTGGGATGGGACAAAGCTCCAACACCCTATCTGGGGGAGAGGCCCAACGTGTAAAACTAGCCTCCTTTTTAGGCAAAGGTGGCAGTAAATCCAATGAGCACATCCTTTTCATTTTTGATGAGCCGACCACTGGCCTACATTTCCATGACATCAAAAAATTACTCCATTCCATCAATGCCTTGATTGATCAGGGACATTCGGTCATCATCATCGAGCATAATACTGAAGTAATCAAATCAGCGGATTGGGTAATTGATCTTGGTCCAGAAGGAGGAAACAAAGGTGGTTATTTGACCTTTGAAGGAACTCCTGAAGATATGATGAAGGAACAAAACAACTATACTGCGAAGTATTTGAGAGAGGCGTTTTCCTAAAAAAACCTATTTAAGACAAAAAAAGAGAGTCAACATTGACTCTCTTTTCATATAACCCAAACCTTTTTTTAACCTACACACTCTTTGACATTACCCACAGTACCACCATCAATGACATTTGAAATCCCATAATGTTGTAAAATACTTTGAGCCTGTCCGCTTCGGTTTCCACTTCTACAAAACACCACTACGTGCTTTTTGTTTTTAAATTGTGCCAATTGGCTAGCAATTCTATCCAAAGGGATATTCACCGCTCCTTTGACACTACCCAAGGCAAACTCACCTGGAGTTCTTACATCCACCAGAAATGCCCCATCCTTGATGGCTTCCACTAATTGAGTGTTGTCCGTCGTTCCGAATATTGCTGAGAAAAAACCCATATCTATTTTCTTTAAATGTTTACTAATTCATTGGTGACAGTTTCCTGTCCAGCCTCTTTCCATTCCTTCATTCCAGCGGAATAGTTTTTCACGTTTTCAAATCCATTTCTTCTAAGAAGAGAATAGGCAATTGCTGCCCGATCTCCACTTTGACAATGGATCACCACTTGCTTATCCTGATTGATCTTATCTAAGTTGTCTCCAAGAGTTCCCACAAATACGTGATCTGCTCCTTTCACATGTCCTTGTTTAAACTCTGTGGTATTTCTTACATCCACAATTTGAACATCCTCTTTGCCTACCATGGATTTGAATTCTTCCAATCCAATCACTTCTGAGCTCTGTAGTTCAATTCCCAATTCCTCTACTGATTCCACAAATCCATAAATGTTATCCAAACCGATTCGCATCAATTTTCTAGTCAAATCATCCATTTGGCTCTCTTCTGCCACCAGAATAAACTGCTCCTGATAGTTCAACAACCAACCTGCCCAAGTAGCAAAGGAGTTATTTCCTTGGATATTAATGCTACCAGGTAAGAACCCTTTGGCAAAATCCACTTTGTTTCTAGTATCTATAACTTTCAACCCATCTTGGTAAGCGGATAGAAATTCCTCTTTTGATAATTTTGGATGCTTTGGAACTTCCACCAACAAAGGTCTATCTACCTTATTGAGGTGTTTCATCATTGCAAAATACTTTGGAGGCTCTGGTTGACCGTCCAATAAGTAATCAATGAAACCATTCTCATCTGTTTCAAATTGGAATGCCCAGTTTCTAACTTTTTCGTATCCTACAGTAGAACTTGGAACTGAGCCCAAAGCTTTTCCACAGGCAGAACCTGCTCCATGACCTGGCCATACCTGTACATAATCAGGAAGCTTGGCAAATCGCTGGATGGACTCATACATTTGCTTGGCACCTTTTTCTTGGGTACCTACGATACCAGCAGCTTTTTCCAATAAATCCGGCCTTCCTACATCTCCCACAAAGACAAAGTCTCCTGTAAATACCATCACAGGTTTATCTGTAGCAGGGTGATCAGTCAATAAGAAACTGATACTTTCAGGGGTATGGCCTGGTGTATGCAGTACCTCTAAAGTCAAGTTACCTACCTTGATTTTATCTCCATGCTTTAATCCTTCATGCTGAAATTCGTACTGCCATTCAGCAGGTCCTTCATCGGAAAGATACATTTTAGCACCCGTTACTGCAGCCAATTCACGCGCTCCGCTTAAGAAGTCTGCGTGGATGTGGGTCTCAGTAATATGAGTGATCTTCATATTATTCTGCTTGGCAATTGCCAAATAAACATCCATGTCTCGCTGAGGATCAATGACAATTGCTTCTCCTTTGGCTTGACATCCGATGAAATAACTGGCTTGTGCCAAGGTCTTATCATATACATGTTGAAAATACATATCGCTTTCTTTTTTTAATTTCTATGACAAATGTCAACATTCTTAATCCCCTCTACAGGAACTTTTGTCACATTAGGGTGCTAAGTAATCACATAAATGAGTTGGGGCAGAGCACCTAATAGATTTATTTGAATTCAAGGGCTCCGAGGAGTTTTTTTGATCGGTGTGAATGGAAAAGACAATTCCTTTTAACTTCATGGCATCATTCTTTACCAAACTTTATGAAAAAACATTTACTTCTCTCATTATTCGTTTTTTCGATCACTATTTGCTCTTGGGCTCAAATTCAGACTCCGGAGCAATTTTTAGGTTATAAGCCTGGTGATCGATTTACCCCACATCATCGGATGGTGGATTATTTTGAGCACGTTGCTGCCAACAATCCAAACGTCAAATTGATTCAATACGGGGAGACAAACGAAAAGCGTCCTTTGATCATCGCGATTCTTTCCAGTCCTGAAAACATGGCGAATTTGGAGCAAATCCGTACGGACAACCTGAAAAGAGCTGGTTTAATGGAAGGAACTCCTTCCACTGCGATTCCGATCAACTGGATGTCTTTTAATGTACATGGCAATGAGTCCGTAGGAATGGAAGCTGCCATTTCCTCATTTTATACCTTAGCAAATCCAGAAAATGCTAAATCACAGGAATGGGCAAAAACCAAATTGTCATCATCGATCCAGCCATCAATCCTGACGGCAGAGATCGATATGCCATGTGGTACAACCAAAAAATGAATACCACCCTTCAGCCTGACTTACAATCTGTAGAACATAATGAACCTTGGCCAGGAGGTCGAGCAAACCATTACCTCTTTGACCTAAACAGAGATTGGGCATGGCAAGTACAAGTAGAATCTCAAGCAAGATTGAAAGTCTATCAAGCATGGATGCCTCAGCTGCATTTGGATTTCCATGAACAGGGAATCAATAATCCCTTCTACATGGCACCTGCAGCAGAGCCTTTGCATGAGCAATTGACTCCTTGGCAACATGAGTTCCAGGATACTTTTGGAAAAAATACAGCAAAATACTTTGACGAGGCTGGAAGATTTTACTTCACCAAGGAGCGATTTGACTTGCTCTACCCATCTTATGGAGATTCCTACCCGATGTTTAATGGTGCTATCGGAATGACCATCGAGCAAGGCGGCGGCGGTCAGGCAGGTATTGGAGGTTATAATTCTGTAGGTGATACTGTGACTTTGAGCTATAGGATTGCGGGGCATTATACTGCCGCAATGTCGGCTGCAGAAGTTACCAGTCAAAACGCTGAAAAATTGCTCTCGGAATATGCCAAATTCTACGAGGATAACTCAACCAATCCAAAAGGGAAATACAAAAGCTTTGTCATTAAAGGAGAAAGCAACCCTGCCCAAGTAGCCAAATTATTGGAACTGTTGGATAAGAATGGAATAAGATATGGCAAGGCAGGTTCCAAATCCGGCCTTAAAGGATATGAATACCAAACAGGAAAAAGTGGTTCTTTTGCTACCTCTGAAGAAGATATTATCATCAGTGCCTACCAACCCAAATCTGTATTGGCACAGGTTTTCTTTGAACCTAACCCGGCTCTTCACGATAGCATTACCTATGACATCACTAGTTGGGCTTTACCTTACGCATATGGACTAGAAGCCTATGCAGTGGAAACAAGATTAGATCCTGCTGGAAAATACCAAGCTCCTGAGTTTACAGCCAATACTGTAGGAAAAACTCCTGTAGCCTACATGGCTGCTTGGGAAGGGACAAGAGATGTGGCCTTCCTAGCTGAGTTGTTAAATGCAGGAATCCGGGTTAAGTATCCAGAGTTTCCTTTTGAAGTAGAAGGGAAAAGCTTCCCTGCCGGATCCTTATTGATCACCAAGGGAGGAAATGAATATGTGCCGAATTTTGATCAAAAGGTTGTGGAGATCGCCAATAAATTTGGAATCACCTTGGAAACCACCATGAGTGGATACATGGACAAAGGTAAAGACTTTGGTTCACCAAATATCAGAATTATCCAGGCTCCAAAAGTGGCCTTAATCGGAGGATCTGGAACTAGCTCTTTGAATTATGGAGCGATCTGGCACTTCTTTGAAAAAGAGCTGAATTATCCATTGGTGAATCTTGAGCTGGAAAACATGGCGCGGTATGATTTAAGCAATTACAATGTATTGATCATGCCTTCTACCAGAGGAGGAGGTTTGTCAAAACCTGCCATGGACCATGTCATGGAATGGGTTCGCGGAGGAGGAAAATTAATAGCCATCGATGGTGCCTTGAACACATTTGCCAACAAAGAAGGGTTTGAGCTAAAAACATTTGATACAGAAGAAGAAAAGAAAGCAGCAGAAAAAGAATCTACTGAGTTAGCAAAAGAAGAGCGACTTGCTCCCTACCAGGAAGGTGAGAGAGTGGCTATTTCTGGTGGAGCTGCCGGTGCAATCTATGAAGTTACCATGGATAAAACTCATCCTTTGGGATATGGAACGGGTGGTAAATACTACACCTTGAAAAACAATTCTAGTAGATATGCCTACTTAACCCGAGGTGTAAATGCTGGGATTATCGCTGATAATGATGCCTATAGAACAGGTTATATCGGCTTTAAAATCAAATCTAAAATGGGTGAATCCATGGCTATAGGCACAGAAAGAGCTGGTAGAGGACAAATTGTCTATTTTGTAGATGATCCGATTTTCAGAGGTTTCTGGGAATCAGGAAAACTGGTATTAAGCAACGCCATATTTATGGTAGGTCAATAAAGACAAAATTGAAAATAGGAAAACCGGCTACTAAAAAGTAGTCGGTTTTTTTTATGGTCTTTATCTATTATTTCAATTTGAAACAATATTTGTCCACTTAAATAATTCTTCATTAAGAATTCCTGATTAAATTGAGTTTAATAATAATACAAGACTATATTTTACTGCTAATCAAACCATTAACATTAGACCCAAAACTATGAAAAACCAAAGACGCGAATTCTTTAAGAAAGTGGGAGTAGGAACTGCAGGCCTTGGCCTAGCTGCTTCGGTTCCTTTTACCGCAAATGCAAATAACCCTAATCCAGCACGTCATGCACCCTCAGTTCAGTTTCTCCAAATAGGTGATGACATCGCTGTAGCCAATACGGATTCAGGAAAAATTAGAGGATACATTTTGAATGATGTGTATACCTTTCTTGGAGTTCCCTATGGAGCAGACACTTCAGGTAAAAACCGGTTTATGCCTCCACAGAAACCCGAAAAATGGACCGGAGTGAAGCCAACGATTTGGTGGGGAAATACAGCTCCACAAATTATGGATAAGCGCTATGCAAGCCCTGATTACTCCTTTGCAGATCATTGGAATTATGACGATGTCAGCGAGGATTGCCTCAAACTGAATGTGTGGACTCCAGCTTTGGATACAAAAAAGAGACCAGTATTGGTATGGCTACATGGAGGAGGATTTACCAACGGAAATGGCATCGAGCAAGATGGGTACCATGGAGAAAATATCAGCAAAAACGGAGATATCGTTTTTGTATCCATTAATCATCGACTTGGTCCAATAGGATTTACAGATCTTTCAGGTGTAGGAGGCTCAAAATATGCCCACTCGGGCAATGTAAGCCAATTAGACATCATTGCCTCTTTGGAATGGGTGAGAGACAACATTGCTAATTTTGGTGGGGATCCAGGAAACGTGACCATCATGGGACAATCAGGTGGTGGAGCGAAAGTCACAACTACCATGTCTATGCCTGCGTCTAAAGGATTATTTCACAAAGGCGTCCCCTTGAGTGGTTCCATGCTACGTGCCAATGACCAAGAATATTCCAGAAAATTAGGAGAATACGTAATGAAAGAAGCTGGCCTTACCCCAGATTCTATCGATAAGCTTCAGGAATTAAGTTGGAGAGAATATATAGACATTGCCAATAAGGCTTTGGAAAAAATGAGAAGAGATAACCCAACTCCTGGTTTTAGAGGTGGATTTGGACCAGTGGCTGATGGCGTAACCATTCCAAAAGGAGAATTTTTTTCTGATCCAAATGGATTGGCTTCCGAAATTCCAATGCTGATCTGTACTACATTTCATGAATGGAACCCAACCCGAACTGCTCCCGAACTTGAAAAAATAGACTGGGCAGGGGTTGTGGAAAAGATTCAACCAAGATTTGGGGATAATTCCCAAAAAATTGTGGATGCCTACAAACAGGATTTCCCAGAAGCATCACCAGCAGATATTTGGGCTATGGTACTATCCAACCGTCAAGGAGCCATCAATACTGCTAATGCAAAGTCCAAACAAAAAGCACCTGTTTATCTAGCTTGGTTTGGATGGGAACCAGACCTTTACAATGGAAGAATGAAAGCATTCCACTGCATCGATATTTGTTTTTGGTTTGACAATACGGATCGTATGTATACGCATACCGGTGGAGGTGACAGGCCAAGAAAATTATCTAAAGCCATGTCTGCTTCTCTACTGGCATTTATGAAAACAGGAAATCCAAACGCCGGTGCTTTGCCAAATTGGAAAGAATACACAGCAGAGGATGGAGAAACCATGATATTGAATGATGTCAGTTCCTTAAAAAATAATCCCGATAAACGGGGAAGGACAGCATTAGAAGCTTAAGGTGAAACCGGGTGTTCAAAAAACATCCGGTTTTTATTTTTATGCACTTTAGAGCGAATGATAATCATTAAATTAGGAAGAGCAATTTTCAATATATGACTGACTTTCAAAACTTTTCCGTTCCTTACACTCCTTCTGTCGCCTACCCTGAAAAAGTCGCTTACTTTTCCATGGAGTTTGCGATCCATCAGCCTCTCAAAATCTATTCCGGCGGATTAGGTTTTTTATCTGGCTCCCATTTACGAAGTGCGTATGATCTAAAGCAAAACCTCATAGGAATAGGGATCTTGTGGAGATATGGCTATTACGATCAAGGAAGAAACCAAGACCAAACACTTAAACCAGAATGGTTCGAAAAAACCTACAGCTTCTTGGTGGACACAGGGATCAGATTCCAAATTGAGGTGCATAATTCCCCTGTATGGGTCAAAGCTTTTTATTTACCTCCAGAAACATTTGGGAGTGCCCCTTTATTTTTATTAAGCACAGACACCCCAGAAAATGACTATTTGAGTCAAACCATCACTCACAAACTTTATGATTCAGATGTAGCTGGTAAAATTGCCCAATTTATGCTCCTTGGATTAGGAGGAGCCAAGTTATTGGATGAACTCAATTTTAATCCTGATGTGTATCATTTGAATGAGGCCCATGGGGTCAGTGCTATTTTCCATCTATTGAGAAAATTTGGAAGCAAGTCAGCAGTGAAAAAGCAATTAGTATTCACAACCCATACTCCAGAAGAAGCTGGGAATGAGAAGCATGACATTTATTTATGTGAAAAAATGGGCTATTTCAACGGATACTCACTTTCCGAAGTAAGATCATTGACCGGAATGTCTGGTGACTTATTTAACCATAGCTTAGCTGCATTTCGATTTGCAAGAAAAGCCAATGGGGTCAGCAAACTACATGGAGAGGTCAGTAGACATATGTGGGAAAATTACGAGGACATTCCTGAAATCACCTCCATCACCAATTCCCAAAACTATCACTACTGGGCGGATAAACAGCTGTACAAATATTTGGATGAGGAAGATAAGGATCGATTTGACGACAGGAAATATTTTTAAAAAAACGGGCTTTTGAAATTGTGGCTGACCAAACCGGCAAACTCATGGACCCATCTATCTTGACGATCGTTTGGGCTCGAAGATTCGCCAGTTATAAACGACCTGATTTGTTGACTAGAGACTTAAAACGCTTTGAAAAACTGATTAATAATCCTACGAAACCTGTTCAATTTATATGGGCAGGAAAACCTTATCCTATGGATTATGGAGCAATTTCAGTATTCAATCAATTGGTTCATCTGAGTAAGAAGTATCCTAATGTAGCAGTGTGTGTCGGGTATGAACTGGCATTAAGTAAAAGATTGAAACAAGCTTCTGATATCTGGCTTAACAATCCAAGGGTACCCAGAGAAGCCAGTGGGACTTCTGGCATGACCGCTGCCATGAACGGAGCAGTAAATTTTAGCACCTTCGATGGATGGATCTGTGAATTCGCTAAGCATGGGGAGAATAGCTTTATTGTCCCTTCGGCAGATTATAAAAAGATGAATATTCCGGAACAGGATGATTTCGACTTGAATAATCTATTTCAAGTATTGGAGGAGGAAATTGTTCCTATTTATTATGATGATCCTTCAGCCTGGAGAAATATCGTTCAGAATGGCATGAGAGAAGTGGTAGAAAACTTTGAAAGTGATCGAATGGCCAAGGAATACTATGAATTGATGTATCAGGACAAAAAGCTGTAGCCTCTTTTTAATCGTTTCACTAAAAATGCGAGGCCTATTCAAGCCTTAACATAAGCATTGTTTAAATTGACTTACTACGATTTACCCAAAAAAATCCCATGAGATATTTTGTCTTTTTATTTTCCTGTTTTTGCATAGGTGCTCACTTATCCACAGTCGCCCAACAGTCACAACAAGGACGAGATAGCATTGCAAAATTAAGTCGGGAAGATCATCAATTGATGATGGAAAAATTGGGAATTGAAGAATTGAGGCCCGGTCCCTCTGGAAATCCAAGCGCCCCCAACGCCGCCAACTCCGATGAGTCCAAAGCTACTCCTTACAAAGATCTGCCCAATCCACTCATCTTTGATAATGGGGCCAGGGTCAATTCCAAAAAGGACTGGGAGAAAAGGAAAAAAGAACTCAAAGAGCATTTTGATTCAGAAGTATATGGACGAATGCCAAAGAATACTCCAAGAGTAACTTGGGAGATTGTAGAAGAAAAAGACAGCCTTTTTGGGGGGTAAATGCTAGGTATAAGAAGTTAATTGGACATGTGGATAACTCTTCCTATCCCGAGATACAAGTGGATATTGAAATGCGGATGGCTACACCTATTGGAAACAATGGTCCAGTCCCACTGATCATGCAATTTAGTTGGATTTGGCCTGCCAGTATGCAAAGACCCAAGCCTGAAGGTCCCACTTGGCAGGAGCAACTTCTATCTGAAGGATGGGGATTTGCCATGTTGATACCTACCAGTTTTCAGGCGGACAATGGAGCAGGTTTAAGGGAAGGAATAATCGGATTGGTCAATAAGGGCCAAGCAAGGAAACTGGACGATTGGGGAACCCTGAAAGCTTGGGGATGGGGAGCCAGCAGGGCTTTGGATTATTTTGAAACTGATCCCCTGGTCAATGCCAAAAAGGTAGAGATTGAAGGGCTTTCAAGGTATGGCAAAGCTGCTTTGGTAACGATGGTGGACGAACCTAGATTTACTATTGGATTTTTTGCTTCCTCGGGTGCTGGAGGAACCAAGATATTTAGAAGGGTGTATGGGGAACAAGTGGAAAATTTAGCTTCCTCAGGAGAATATCATTGGTTTACACCTAACTTCATCAAATATGCGGGTCCTTTGACACCTATGGATTTACCCATCGATGCCCATGAAATGCTTGCTTTATGTGCTCCTAGACCTGTTTTTATATCAAGTGGAGACCCCAATGTGGAGGGTCATTGGATCGATGCGGAGGGGATGTTTAAGACAGCCGTAGCAGCAAGTCCTGTGTACAAATTGCTTGGAAAAAAGGGATTAGATACCAATCAATATCCTGGCACCAATGTAGGCCTTCTCAATGGAGATTTAGTATTTAGACAACATGATGGCGGGCATACAGAAGGCCCCAACTGGACTTATTTTATAGAGTTTGCCAGAAAGTATTTGAATGACTAGCTTCAGTTTTTAATTCTTCTCCATGCAAAAAGTCATTTTCTCAATTTACTGCTTTTTTACGCTCTCCCTTATTTCCGCGCAACAGAATCAACCCAACATCATTTTAATCAATATTGATGACATGGGATGGAGAGATGTAGGATTTATGGGAAGTGATTATTACGAAACTCCCACCATAGATAGCTTGGCAAAAGCTGGGATGATCTTTACACAAGGATATGCCTCTGCAGCCAATTGTGCTCCCAGTAGGGCTTCTATGATGACTGGACTCTGGTCACCAAGACATGGAGTATATACTGTGGCAACTTCGGAAAGAGGAAAGTCAAAAGACCGAAAAATAATCCCCACACCAAACACAACCACCATCTCTTCTAAACATGAGCTAATTCCAAAATCCTTACGCAGAGCTGGCTATCGCACAATTCATGCAGGCAAATGGCATTTAAGTGACTCTCCTTTGGATTTTGGATTTGATGTCAATATCGGAGGGGGACAAAATGGTCATCCCAGTAGCTATTACCCACCTTATGGAAATGTTGAATTGGAAGGAGATGGATCCTATTTAACGGATGCCATCATGGCAAAAACCTTGGAGGCGCTTAGTCAAACCCAATCTCCTTTCTTTTTGTATTATTCACCCTATGCAGTGCATACTCCTATTCAACCGGTTCATTCATTGGTGGATAAGTACCAACATAAATCATCCAAAATAGGACAAGAAAATGCCGATTATGCTAGCATGGTGGAAAACTTAGACCGAAATATTGGGTTACTTTTCCACAACCTAAAAACTAACCATCAATTGGAAAACACCCTGATCATTTTTGTCTCTGATAATGGGGGCTGAAAGGCATCACCAGTCAACAACCTCTGAGATCCGGGAAAGGCAGTTATTATGAAGGGGGCATTCGGGTACCTTTCTTCTTTCTTTGGGAGGGAAAGATCTCAGCTGGAACTTCCAATTCAACGCCCATTTCAAATTTAGATATCTATCCCACCATCTTGGAAGCTTCTGGAATCACCAATTCAAGCTCAAAACTGGATGGGATCAGTCTTCTTCCAATGTTGACTGGAGAGGGAAGTATTCCTGAAAGAGCTCTCTTTTGGCATTTCCCGATTTATTTAGAGGCCTATCAATATGGTCAGAATGAGACCCGAGATCCACTATTCAGAACAAGGCCAGGTACTGCCATGCGGCTAGGTAAATGGAAATTACACTACTATTTCGAGGAAAATGAAGTCGAACTATTTGATTTGGAAGCAGACATTTCTGAAAAGAATGATTTATCCTCCTCTCTTCCCGAGATTACCAATGAATTACTGGAAAAAATGAAGGCTTGGTGGGAAGCAACCTCAGCCCCAATTCCACAAACCGAAAACCCAGAATACATTAAAGTTAACTAAGAAAAATTTACATTGAATTTGAACCATTGAAATGTTAATCCTATTAGAATCCTTGATTATAAACCATATTTAGGCCTTAATCAGTAGCTATGAAAAATTTAAGGAAATCTCTTCTGTTGCCAATCATCGGCTTTATCTCAATTCAAGCTTCGGGACAGGATTTCCTTCCTCCGACACTACCTTGGGAAGGGAAAAGTAAAAGTTTGATCGCTGACCCCACTGATCCTTGGGTTACTCCCGGCGAAATAACAGGACTTACTGAATCTCCAAGCTATGAGGAAACGATGGCTTGGCTGGAAAAATTAAGTGAAAGCTCACCCTATATAGCGATTAATTCTATTGGTGTCAGTGAACAAGGCAGAGCCATTCAACTAGTGATGGTATCCAAAGATCAAGACTTCACCGCACAGGAGTTATCCACATCTAAAAAGCCTCTCATTCTTTTCCAGGCAGGAATTCATGCGGGAGAAATTGACGGAAAAGATGCTGGGATGATGCTACTTAGAGATATCAATGTTGGAGAAAAATTGGAGCTTTTAGACTACGCTAACCTCCTGTTTATCCCCATCTTGAATGTGGATGGACATGAAAGAAAAAGCGAATACGGAAGAGTCAACCAAAGAGGGCCTAAAGTAATGGGATGGAGAACGAATGCCAATAACCTAAATTTAAATAGGGATTACACCAAATTGGAAACCGCAGGAATCAAAGCCATTGCCCAGGTGATAAACAATTATGATCCGGATTTGTATGTAGACATTCATGTTACTGATGGTGCTGATTACCAATACGACATCACCTACGGTTTTGTGGAAACAGGAGGATATTCTCCAGAGATTTCTTCTTGGTTGGCTGAAAAATTCAAACCTGAAGTAGATCAGGCTTTGAAAGATCAAGGTCATATCCCAGGCCCTTTACTTTTTGCTGCCAATGGACAGGATTTTACAGAGGGAAATATTGCTTTTTCTTTTAGCCCTAGATTTTCCCATACCTACGGAGATATCCGACATCTACCCGCCATATTAATAGAAAACCACTCTTTAAAACCATTTGAACAACGGGTTTTGGGAACCTATGTGTTTTTGGAACAAATGATCAAATCTGTAGGAAACCATTTTGATGAACTTCAAGAGGCAATAGCATCGGACAGAGATCAATCCATGGAAACAGTAGTTGTAAAATTTGGGTTTCGGGATACTCCTGCCGATTCTGTAGAGTTTTTAGGGGTAAAATCCGAATTGGTAAAATCTGAGATTACTGGAAATGAATATGTAGACTGGAAAGGCGAACCCACTACTCAAATAGTACCAAGTATACTGATGGACAAGCCAGTTTCTTCTGTGCCGGTACCTAAAGCTTATTGGATTCCAGTAGAATGGGCTGAAGTAATTCAAAAATGGAAATGCACGGGATAGAAATGGAAGTCTTGGAAGAACCCAAAGAACTGAATTTAGAATATTCTACCGTCAATGATTTCGAAATGGTCAGTAGGCCTTATGAAGGCTTGATGAGATTCCAATCTTTTGACTTGAATAAGGGCTAAAAAAAGTTACCCTGCAACCAGGTTCAGTCCGAATAAAAACCGATCAAGCACTTGGTGAGTTAGCAGTCATTCTGTTAGAACCTGAATCTGTGGATAGTTTTTTCAATGGGGGTATTTCAATACAATCTTATCCCAAACTGAATACATGGAAACCTATGTGATGGAACCTATGATTCAGGACATTCTGGGTAAAGATCCGGAATTGAAGAAAAGATTTGACGAAAAAATGGAAAGTGAGGAAGACTTCGCCGCCTCCCTCGACAAATCTACCGGTGGTTTTATGAGCAAACACCCTATATTGACCAAAACTGGAAAGTGATTCCTGTAGGTAGGGAATGGTAATTCTAATTCCAAAGACTTTCGGAGGGATTTTATCCTGATCGTACTTTAGACTCTATTAATTCGCTGGTTTTTATTAAATTGACTTAAACCCTTTTTAGTCATTTCAATGAAAAAATTAGTCATAATATTAGGGTCCATTCTACTATTTTTATTTGCCTCGATTATTTTGTTGGAGAATTGGGTGGAAACGAAATTTGTAAACACTTTAAACACCAATCCAAATCGAAAGTATGATCTAAATTTTGATAATTTATCGGTAAGCATTTTAAAAGGAAAAATTGAGCTAAACCAATTACAAATCACTCCTTTGTCAGTCGATAGTATTCCGACGATCATAGCTGGTTCGGTGGAACGAGCGAATTTAGAAGGAATTGGATTTATCAGTTTTCTGAGAAATAAAGAAATAAGCATTGAAATCTTGGAGTTCCTAAACCCAGAATTCACCCTCACTCGAACGGATTTTCAAAAAGACCAAGTTGAGTCTACTCGGCCATTTCAAACACTTTTTAGAGATATCATTTCCAGAGGCGAAATTAAGAATTTCTCTCTATCTGGGGGAAAGCCATCTTATTTGAACAAAATGATAGTCTCCAAAGAATAGGCTCTTTTGATGATCTTGAAATCATGGCGAGTGGTATTGAGACTGATTCTGTTCAGCTAGATAAAGCTATTCCTTTTAAGTTGGAGGAATTGAAAATAGGCCTTAAAAACCTTTCCTATCTGCTTTCAGAAAATCAGATTTTTAGGTTTGAATCTTATGCCTTTGATTTTTCAGGAGGTCGGATGGACTTAGAAAAAATCAGTTTAGAGCTTAATCAGGAATGGTATGAACAAGCCAAAAATCAACCCGAACAAAAGGAAATTATGGAATTCGACATTGGAAGTGTTGCCATAAGAGGGTTGAGCGAAGCTAGCCAATTTGGAGATTCATTAATGATCATCGCAGAATCGATCACCTTGGATAGTGTTGATTTTAAGATCGGGAAAGATAAAAACAGACCCTTTCCACCAAAGGAACTCAAACAAGACTTTTCCTATTTATTGGAGGCATTGACCTTTCCCATGAAAGTAGATTCCGTAAAGGTCACCAATTCTGCGGTAACCTATTCCGAAATAGGAAGTGGTCAAACCTTACCTGGAAAAATTAATTTATCAGAGGTCAATGGTCTGGTCTTGAATGTTTCTACCATCGAAGAAGTTGAGCGGGAAAACAGTCTCTATGTAACATTATCTGCAGTTTTTGACGGATCTGGAAAATTAAGCTTGGAAGTTCATGAAAATTACTTTGAGCGTGAATGGGAAGCTGACCTGACTTTAGAAGATATGGATATGAAAGACCTCAATCAAACTGTGAACAATTTAGCTGGCATCTTCATCGCTTCTGGAAAATTGAACAAGCTCCACCTTAATATGGAGGCAAATGCGAGTTTCTCGGACAACCATTTTTTGATGGAATATGAAGATTTTAAAATTGAACTACTGAACCCTGAACACCATAAAAAAGGATTCTTAAGTAGCCTGGCAAATTTGGCAGTACACAAACAACACAAGCCTGGGGATAAACATTTCCAAGAACTTGCTTATGCCACTCCTAGAGACCCCTATAAGGGACCTATCAATTTAATTTGGCTGAGTGCCAAGGACGGGCTCTTGGCCACCGTTCCCATCAAAGCTGCAAGGAAATTAATGGTTCACTCCAAAAATGATAAGAGAGGGAGAAAGAATGGAAAAAAAGAAAACAACTAGTAATAAGCTTCCCAGGCTTGAATATAGTTGTATCAAGCAGTCTCTATTTTTGAGCTATTTTTCAATGGAGTACTTTGTTCCCTTTTCATACTTTCTAATTCGTAGTACGCTAGATTGGAAGCTCAAGTCAATTTTAAATTACCAACCTCCTCCCAAGGCTTTGTATAACTGCGCATAGCTGCTCAATAAATCTTGTTTTGTTCCAGCATAATTCAGTTGAGAATCAAAAGCTTGACGTTGGGATTCTAGGTACTCCAAGTAGCTTGTCACCCCTTGATTATATCTTTCTTGGGATAAAAACATGGCTCGAACAGCTGCATTGACGTGGTCTTCCCTGGCTTTGAGCTCGTCTCGTAAAGATTCAATGGCTATCAGTGTGTTTTCTACTTCTCTAAAAGCTTCCAACACTGTTCGCTCGTAATTTAAAACAGCCTGTCTAGTCCTACTTTCTTCAATATCTACTTGTCTTTGTAAGGCCCCCCAATTAATTAATGGGCCAATGATAGAGCCTCCTAGGTTCCAGGCCGCTCCACCTGATCCCAAGCTATTAAATTCATTTCCTGCAACACCAAGAATTCCTGTGAGTGAAATGTTAGGCAGACGATTTGCTTTAGCTGCACCTACTAAGGCATTAGAGGAAATCAATTCTTGTTCGGCAATCAGAATATCAGGTCGCCTTGCCAAAAGCTGACTTGGTAAGCCCTCTGGAATAGAAATTTCCAAAGTTTGGTCTAATAATCCTGTATTTGTAGTGATCGATTGTGGTAATTCCCCCACTAGTACACTGAGTAAATTTTCGGTTTGCCGAATCAATCGTTGCCATAAAGGCACACTTCCTTTTGCAATGGCAGATTGGATTTGTGCTTGGTTCAAATCAATTTCTGCAATCACTCCTTTTTCAAATCGCTCTTCTATGATTAACTCCATACTATCCCGAAGAGTCACGGTCTCATTTGAGATCTGAAGCCTTAATTTATATTCCAAGAGCTGAAAATAGGAAGTAGCCACTGTACTCATCAAGCTAAGTTGAGTAGCCCTATACCCTTCTTGACTGGCTAAAATAGTAGCTTTGGCCGCTTCGTTCAGTCTCCTATATTTTCCCCAAAAATCCAATTCCCAGTTGACCGTACCGAAACCCGTAAAGATATTTTGGGTTGGGATGGTATTAAATCCCGCAAAGTTACCTCGAGAAGCATTCCCTGAATAACCAATGGAAGGTAGCATTTGAGATCTCTGAATCACCAAAGCGCTTTGGGCCTGCAAAATATTTTCAGCAGCAATCTCTAGATCCTGATTATTTTGGATGGCTCGTTGGATCAGGGTATCCAATACGGGATCATGAAAAATAGTAAACCAATCAATATTCACTAAGGAGTCCACCTGAAGGGTATCAATCTTGACCAGTTCAAAGTTTTGCTGATAAGTAGAATCCACTTCTCTATATTGATCAGGTATCAACACTTCTATTCCTTGATAGTTCTGTCCAGACTTACAAGACCACAGCGTATACATTAATAAACTAAATAGAAGCAGTTTCCTCATGACTTTTTGGCATTTACAAGTGCATCACGCTTAGCTTCATATTTCCCCAACTTCCCGATAAGAACAAAAAGCATGGGATAAAGAAATAGTCCCAATAAAGTGGCTACTCCGATTCCTCCTAATAAGGCAACACCCATCACTTTTCTGGCTTCTGCGCCAGATCCTGAAGCAAAAATCAGTGGTAAAATCCCTAAAATAAAAGAGAATACCGTCATCAAAATCGGCCTAAAACGAAGTTTGGCTGCCTCAACTGCCGCATCAAAAAGCGACATCCCTTCATCAAACTTAATTTTGGCAAACTCTACAATTAATATCGCATTTTTGGCAGCCATCGCTATAAGCATCACCAATGAGATTTGTGCAAAAATATTATTGAGATAAGCTTCATCCATCTGCCTTGCTAAAAACAGGAACAAGAAGGCCCCAAAAAGTGCAAAGGGCGTTCCTAATAAAATAGCAAAAGGCATGGACCAACTTTCGTATTGGGCTGCCAAAATCAAGAATACGAAAAATAAGGAAAAGGCGAAAACTATTCCCGTTTGACCCGAAGAAGCTTTTTCCTGAAAGCTCATTCCATTCCAGCTAAATGCCATGTCCTCAGGTAAGGTTTCGATTGCCACCTCTTCTAGGGCTTTCAATGCTTGAGAGGAGGAGTACCCTGGTGCTGGTGACCCTGTGACTTCTGCCGATCGAAATAAGTTAAACCGATTGGTATAATCAGGCCCAGAAATTCTTTTTACCTCTACAAAGCTCGAAACCGGCACTGATTCTCCATTATTGTTTTTCACAAAAAACAGATCCAATCCCTCTTCATTTTGCCTATACTCAGGTTCAGCCTGAACATAGGCCTTGTATAACCTTCCGAATCTGTTAAAATCATTGATATAGGCTCCTCCCAAATAGGCAGCAAAAGTATTGTAAACATCTCCTAATCTTACCCCTGTTTTTAGAATCTTATCTTGATTGATTTCCATAAAACGTTGCGGAACAGAAGCTTGATAAGTGGTAAATGCACTGGCAATTTCAGGCCTTGCTTGTGCTGCTTTGATGAAAGCATAGGTTTTTTGAGCCAAATAAGTTGGGTCTTGACCTTTTTTATCCTGGATCATAATACTAAAACCCGACCCATTTCCAAGTCCCGGTATCGCCGGGGGACCAAAAGAAAAGACCCTAGCTTGTTGAATTTCTTTTGCGAAAATTATATTGAGTCTCTGAATAATTTCAGATGCTTCTGCATCTCTTTCATCCCAGTCTTTCAAAGTAATGAACATAAAACCTGTGTTAGGGATAAAAGACCCTGCAAGTAAACTAAAGCCAGATAGAGCAGTGGCAAATTCAGTCTCTGGTTGAGCCAAAACGATCTCTTCTATCTTTTTCATGACCTCGTCTGACCTTTGGATGGAGGCTGCATCAGGAAGCTGTACATTGACATAAATAAATCCTTGATCTTCCTCTGGTAAAAATCCTCCTGGAACCATAGAGCCCAAAACCCCAGCAGCCAATAGTGTTATCAAAATATACAAGGATCCTCTTTTCAGCTTTCCTGTAATCCCCTTTGTAAGCCCATAATAGCCTTCTGTACTTTTATCAAAACCAGTATTGAATTTGGAGAAAAAACGACCTAATAAACCTTTAGAAGGTCCTGTTGGGCTCTTCAGCAAGACGGAACATAGTGCTGGGCTTAATGTCAAGGCATTAATGGATGAAAATACAACTGACACTGCAATGGTGATAGCAAATTGCTGATACAACCTCCCCGTAATTCCGGCCATGGCTGCTACTGGAACAAAAACTGCTATCATTACCAAAGTAGTGGCAATGACTGGCGCAGTCACCTCACGCATAGCTGCAGTTGTTGCTGTTTTAGGATCCATCCCTTTTTGCATATTCACCTGAACAGCCTCTACCACCACAATCGCATCATCTACTACAATCCCAATCGCTAAAACCAAGCCTAGAAGGGATAGGGTATTGATGGAAAAACCCAACAGGGGAAAAACCATAAACGCAGCCAACAAGGACACCGGAATAGCCAGAGTAGGAATCAAAGTTGCTCTCCAATCCTGGATGAAAAGGAATACCACTACAATTACGAGTAATAAAGCGATTACTAGCGTTTCTATAATTTCAGATATCCCGGCTTTGATGGGAGCAGTAGAATCTAAAGAAACCTTGTATTCAATGCCTTCAGGAAAATCTGCTGCCAGCTCATCCATGGTTTCTCTAACTGTTGAAGCCAGTTGCACTGCATTTGATCCTGGAGCTTGGTAAAGCGCAATAATGGCACATTCATTTTTATTGAGCCTAGTAAATGCATTGTAGGACTCCACTCCCAATTCTACTCTGGCAACATCTTTAATGAAAATCTGGCTACCGTCTGGATTGGTTCGAATGACCACATTTCTAAATTCCTCTTCTGATACCAGTCTATCTGGTAGGCGCACCGTATAGGTAAATTCAGTGCCTGGAGGAGCAGGTTCTGAGCCAAACTTCCCTCCCGGTGCAATTACATTCTGCTGCCTTACTGCATCCACTATTTCTGGAATAGTAATACCAAGTTTGGCTAATCTATCAGGCTTAACCCAAATCCTCATCGAATAATCACTTGCCCCCAATACCTGTACTCTACCTATTCCCTTAATTCTCGCCAGTTGGTCTTTGACATTGATAATTCCATAGTTCCCCAGAAATTCCTGATCATATTCGCTTTCGGAAGTCAGAGTCACCAACATCAAAATATTGGGCATGGACTTTTCCGTTTTCACACCAAGCCTTTTTACTTCCTCAGGCAATTTTGGAGTTGCAGCTGCTGCTCTCGTTTGGGTAAAAACGGTATTCATATCTGGATCCGTACCTAGATCAAACGTAACATCTATCGCTAATGAACCATCATTTGCATTGGTCGACCTCATGTAGAGCATGTTCTCTACTCCATTTATTTCCTGCTCCAAAGGAGAAGCTACCGATTGTTCGACACTAATCGCGTTAGCACCAGTAAAGGAAGTACTTACCCTCACCACAGGTGGGGTTATATCAGGATATTGTTCTATTGCAAGACCTAGTATGGAAATACCCCCTATGACAACCATAAAAATGGCTATTACGATGGCTACAACGGGTCTTTTTACAAAGAATATCTGCTTGGAATCGTCTAGTTCAGCCATTTACCTAGTCGTCGTACTGTGATTGAAATGTAACTTCATTGGGTACCACCACTTGTCCTTCAGCCACTTTTTGGATCGCGTCCAATACTACTTTATCTCCCGAATTTAAACCGGATTGGACCAAATAATAGTCTCTGTAAGTGCCGGCAATCTCTACCGGTTGTTGATGAACGGTGTTATCTTCATCGACTTTGAAAACAAAAATCTTCCCTGAAACTCACTGAAAGCCCGCTGAGGCACGATTAGCCCATTCTCGACTTCATCAAATGGCACTCTCACCCTTGCAAACTGCCCCGGTCTAATCAATCGATCTGGATTTGGAAAGGTGGTTTGTATCAAAATAGTCCCTGAGGTTTCATCTATCTGCCTATTTATAAAATCAACCATTCCTAATTGATCAAAAACAGTCCCGTCAGATAAAATGAGTTTAATATCTGCAACCTCCGATTTAACTTTTCTTTTTCTTCTTGGTATTCCCTGAATAATAAGAGATAATCATTTTCAGAAAGGTAAAATTCTACCCTAACCGAATCTATCAGCGACACTGTATTCAAAATCACTGGATTGGGATCCCTCCCAACATATTCACCTACTTTTGCATTGGTTTTTCCGATAATACCATTGATGGGAGACTTGATATTCGTATATCCCAATTGAATATCTTGATACCTCACTTGGGCTTCAGCTGCACTTACCATGGCTTTTGCCGCATCTCGATTGGCAATCGCGGCATCTAGGTCTTTTTGTGAAATGGCATTGATTTCTGCAAGTGGGATATATCTAGCCAAATCATTTTCGGCTTGTGTCAAAGCTACTTTTGAAGAAGCTAATTGGCTATTGGCGGTATTGACTCTTTCTTGGAAAGGATCAGAATCTACGGTGTAAAGCAAATCCCCTTTTTGAACCATTCGACCTTCCTGAAAATGTATCCCTTCCAAATAACCTTCAGCCCGCGCACGTATTGGAATGTCTATTTTCCCAAAAACATGGGCAACAAAATCTTTTTCCAACAGAACTGACTCTGATTTGACATTTACTACATCCACCTTAAGCGGGGGAGTTTGAACAGTCTCATTATTCTTAGAGCAGGAAAAAGCCAATAAAGCTATTGCTAAAATCCTAATTCTTTTCAATTGAATCATTGGATGAATGTTTAAATTCAAAAAGGGAATGATTAATTAACAATCTATCTAAAAATGACCATTTTTTGATAATAAAGCACAAACGATGATGGCTTTTATTTAAAACAGGTAGTTCAAATTAATACTTTCAAAAAAATTCATCCACAGGTTTTTACAGTTCAGTAGCAGGTTGATACAGTTCAGTCAGTTCAAATTTTTAACCCGGATTCCTCCCGACATATTTGGCTTAAATCTAAGCCGACATGAAAACGCTCTACCTTTTTACCTATCTCTTTTTTCTTCAAATAGGCCTCTTATTTGGGCAAAGTCAAATTTCGGGAATCATCACCGATGAAAAAGGCCTCCTCTACCAGGTGTCAATATCTTTATTAAAGGTAGCTTTGATGGGGCAAGTAGTGACACAGAGGGCAAATATGTTTTTGAAACTTCTTTAGAAGGTGAACAAACCCTTGTTTTCCAATTTTTAGGATTTAAAGCCCAGGAACTTTCCATCAATTGTAATCAACAATCTATACAAGTAGAATCTATTCGATTAATCGAAGCAATTACCGAAATGAATGCTGTTACTATTTCTGCCGGGGCTATGGATGCGTCGGATGAAAGTAAGGCAGTCATCTTGAAACCAATTGATATTGTCACGACCCCAAGTGCTATGGGTGATGTTGTGGGAGCGTTTCAGACTTTACCAGGTACAAGTACTGTAGGAAATGACGGAAGGCTATTTGTACGTGGTGGTGATGCCAGCGAAGTGGGTATTTATGTGGATGGCATGCGTGTAGGAAATGCTTATGGCACTACTGCTGCAAATGTTCCAACAAGGACTCGATTCAATGCAAATTTATTCAAAGGTACCTTTTTCAGTACAGGAGGTTATTCAGCGGAATATGGCCAAGCGCTTTCCTCTGCTTTGGCTTTAAAAACCAAAGACTTGGCCATCCGAAACCAAGGGGATCTTAGCATCATGTCTGTGGGAGGAGGGTATTCCCACACCCTCGCCAACGAAAAGCACAGCATTACTCTATCCGCTAATTATTTTGATCTACAGGCCTATCAAAATCTAATCAAACAAAACTTTGATTGGGAAAGAAGTCCTCACAGTTGGGATCTGGAATTAGCGGCTCAACAAAAGATTAAAAAGAATGGCTTAGTGAAAGTATTGGCTAGAACAGAATCAGGGGGAATGTCACTTTGGAGACCAGAACCTGGTAAAGAAGAAAGAGGAGTCCTGACAGATATCAACAATACCTATTCTTATGTTCAGACAAATTATAGACAAGCCCTAAAAAACAACTGGACCTTATTTTCAGGTATCGCTTTTTCACACAACAAGGATGAGATCGGGTTGGATAGTCTGCAGGTTCACCGAACTAGTAAGTTAACGCACATTAAAACTACTGCAACCAAAGATTTTTCTGATCGGGTATCTGCCAATTCAGGGATAGAGGTGTATCTCCATGGTTATGAAGAGTTACTTCCCAATAACAACCTTAGCAGAAAAATTGATGAAACCGAAGCTTACCTATTCACAGAATGGGATTGGTATCTCAACAAAGATTTCATAGTAAGAGGGGGCCTTCGAGGAGGTAGGAGCCAGTTATCCGATCAATATTGGCTTGACCCTAGGATTTCTTTAGCATACAAAGTTTCCGAAAATGGAACAATCTCTTTTGCCTCTGGAAAATTTCATCAATTGCCTGTGGATAACTACAGAGTCATAGACAATAGTTTACAAAATTCAAATTCCAATCATCTGATTTTAAATTACTTATATGCAAATGATGGGATTACATTTCGAAGTGAACTTTTTTATAAATCATATGATAGATTGGTCACTTTTGAAGATTATCCACAAGATCCACAAGAGCTAAGTAATGGTGGATACGGTAATGCAAAAGGATTTGACCTCTTTTACAGGGATAGAAAAAGCATCAAAAACACGGATTTTTGGGTCACTTATAGTTTTGTGGACAGTGAGCGAAAATTTGATCAATTCTCCAATCAGGTTCAACCGAATTTTGCTCCAAAGCATAACTTTTCGATAGTCGCAAAGCATTTCATAACAAATCTTAATTCACAATTTGGGGCTTCATTTTCTTTGAATGATGGCTATACCTACTCCAACCCAAATTTGCCGGGAGAAATGAACTCAAAAACCGAGAGCTATCAAAGTTTAAGTCTGTCATGGAGCTACCTACCCAAACCGAATTTGATCATTCATTTAGCTTGCAGCAATGTGTTGGGAAGGGAAAATATCTTTGGATATACCTATACTCAAAATCCCAATGAAATGGGAGTTTTTGAATCTCTGCCAAGTGGACAGGCAGCTCCAAGATTTCTCTTCCTTGGGATCTTCCTGACTTTATCCAAAGACAAAACAGCAAATAATCTAAACAACTTATAAAACTAAAATCATGAAAAAGTCAATTTTAACATTCGCTCTCCTATTTATTTGGATCACTTTTGTAAAAGCCATGGACCCTGCATATGAAGCGGTTATGCAAAAGCAAATACAGGCTATGAACTCTATTCCAAACTTGGAAACAGCACAGCAGGTAACCAATGGTTTTATCAGGATCGCAGAAGCAAAGAATGAGGAGTGGCTTCCATTATATTATGCAGCTTATACGAATGTAATTTCAGCTTTCCGTTTTGATGTTAACAAAGACCAATATTTTGACCAAGCTTTGCAATGGGTGAATAAAGCAGCTGAAATATCGCCAGATAATTCTGAAATCACCGCCTTGCATGGATTCGTTATTATGGGTAAACTAAGTGTAGATCCAGCCAGCAGAGGACAAGAAATGAGTCCTATGGCCATGCAGTTATTTAATAAGGCCATTAACCAAGATCGTGAAAATCCGCGTGCGGTTACCTTAATGGCCCAAATGGAATTAGGAATGTCTCAATTCTTTGGTTCAGGACCAGAAAAAGCATGTGGAATGGCAAGATTAGGGTTAGAGCTTTTTAAGAAGGAGAAAATGAAAATTACGGAAGACTATATCTTACCTACTTGGGGAGAAAGAGATGCTGAGGGTGTTTTAAAGAATTGTAAATGATTTAATTGTGTAAAATCAATAAAGAGCTAATTACGGATGACACGAATCTTTATTCTGAATTAGCTCTTTTTTATTATCTTCCTACGATGCTTAAAAAATCATCTTCTAAAAAAGGTCAAGGATTATGGAATAACTTACGAAGCTTCCTAATCATCAACCTTTGTATAGCCATCATCTTGGTAATATTCTTTTGTCCCAAATGCTTTTTGACTTGGGACGGAATCGTGGGTGTGATTCCTGATTTTTTCTATAGCTTCATCATAACCATGGCCTTGAGTTTTGGAGGTAGTAAAATTGAGGATTTTTATGATCAACGAATTTCTTGGATTTCTTATCCCCTCAAAAGACTAATATGCACCATACTGACTTATTTGGTGTATTCATTTGTCGTATCTTTTATCATTGTATTTTCCTTTGCCTACCTTCAAGGCCAATTTAACTTATCAAAAATCCCATGGAGCTCCATCCTGGATTTCACCTTTGTGCCAATGCAAATTGCGTTTGTATTCATGGCGATATTCACAACCAGAAGTTGGCTATTAGAATGGAGAAAATCAGCGATCGAGGCAGAGCAGCTAAGATCCGAAAAACTAGCTAGTCAGTATCAGGGACTAAAAGACCAGCTAAACCCTCATTTCCTTTTTAATTCTTTAAATGTATTATCAAACCTGGTGTATGAGGATGCAGATCGGTCTGCGGCTTTTATTCAAAAACTTTCTAAGATTTATCGATACGTTTTAGATGTCCAACATGAAGAATTGATATCATTGGAAGAAGAAGCTGCGTTTGCTAGAAACTTTCTAGAACTTCAAAAAATTCGATTTGAGGATAGTTTAGAGTTCAACATCCAACTTCAGCAAGTAACTAATTATTTTTTGCCCCCTCTATCATTGCAATTGCTTTTAGAGAATGCTATTAAACACAATATTGCAAGTCAGGAAAACCCGCTTTTTATTCATATAATTCAGAAAGAAGATGAGTTATGGGTAAGCAATACCTTACAATTGAAATCCGGAAATACAACGACTAACAAAGGAATTGGGCTGGAAAACATCCGCTTAAGATACCTTCATCTCAGCAATAAAGAAATTACAATAACTCAAACACAAGATGAGTTTCTTGTTCAGCTTCCATTATTAAAAATATTCAAATGAAGATTTTACTGATTGAAGATGAAAAACCAGCTGTCAAAAGGCTCTTGAGTCTGATAAAGGATTACTTTCCCAACTCAGAATTCATTACTGATCTAGACACGGTAAAAAAAACCATTCAGTGGCTACACTCTCATGAAAACCCCGATTTGATGTTTTGCGACATCCAATTGGCAGATGGAAACAGTTTTGAGATTTTTGAACAAGTGAGTGTTAAAGCCCCTGTCATTTTTACAACTGCCTACGATCAATATGCCATAAAGGCTTTCAAGGTGAATGCTGTCGATTACCTATTAAAGCCCATAGATCCTGAGGAATTAAAAAGAGCCATAAATAGATTTAATCAACAGAAGCTTAATCAAAACCTGGATTTATCCCTTATTCAACAGCTCATTGGCAAAGAAAAATCCAGCTTTAAAAACCGGTTTTTAGTGAAATTTGGAGAAAAGATCCAAAGTATCTCTATTCAGGATGTTGCTTTCTTTTATAGTGAGGAGCGCGTGACCTTTTTACAAACTCATGAGGGGAAAAAGTACGTGTTGGATAGTACTTTAGAGCAAGTAGAATCGCAGGTAGACCCAACATTATTTTTCCGAATAAACCGAAAATATCTTTGTTCATATTCCTCAATTTCAGATATTTTCATTTATTCAAATAGTAGACTCAAGATAAAATTGATCAATTGTGAAGACCAAGACATTTTGATCAGTCGTGATAAAACTTCAGATTTTAAAAACTGGCTGGATGGTTAGCTCTCACTATTTTTTATGGAAGACAAACTAGATATTGAAAAAAAACAGGAAGAACTGAGTTGGCTGGAAAACCTTCAGCGAAACAGTTGGGAGCCTGAGGTCATCATTTCAGGTATTACGCTTGCCTTTCTATTTGCTTTCCCTTCCCAGCTTTTTGAATTTGCAGCCTACTTGATTCAAGATCTAGGAACAGGCTTTTTACCAGCCATTTTAATCTTGATTTATTCTTCTACCATCATTTCTGTTTTCAAAATTTTCTTTGTGGTGCATTTAATCCTAAGGTTTGTTTGGGCAGGTTTGTTGGGGTTGAGCTATGCATTTCCCGAAGGTGTAATTGAAAAAACCTATTTAAGTTTGGGCAAGGTTATCAATATCAAAAACCGGATGAAATGGTTTTGAAGCTGGAACGCATATGCAGTATGACCTTTGCCTTTCCAGTTTCACTCGTGATTACATTCCTAATTGTAACCGTCTATTTAGGGATTTTGATTTCCATTTATATATGGTTTGATCTCCCTTTTCTATTTATATATGTGATCTTTTTTATGACCATTTTGGGCTTTGCTTTTTTTATGATTTCCTCAAGGAGAACCCGGTTCAAAAAATGGTATTCGAGCACCATCATCAGTTCAATTTCGTCTATTTATCAAAGTAACCTAGGTAAATGGTTTACCGTTTTTTATGCCTTCTTCATATTTGTGTTGGCCCTTCCTATAATCATGACAGATATTGAGGATTTCGGAATGTTTGACAACGAAAGAAATATTGGAGGCCCCAGTGAGCGGGAATGGCCAGCCAAATACCTACATTTTGAGGATTATCATGATCCCGAAAAAGATACCCAAGGGCTTTTATAGATCAAGAAATCACCAATGACAATATCATAGAAATCAGCATTGCCAGATACGAAGGAGATCGAAAAGTGATGGAAGATATTAAGAGAAATTTTTCAGGAAAATTAGACTCCTTGCAATGGAAAATACTTTCTGAAACTGCACATTTACATCGTATCTATGTGGACGATTCACTAATACCTGTGAACAAATGGTCCAAAGTGAGGTTCCCCAATACCAAGCAAAAAATCTATCAAGCAGTACTTGATTTAAAAGAACAGCTCCAGGTCCTCATACACTTCGGGTAGAAAAACTGATGTTGAGTTATGATTTTTTTAGCAATGAACCCACGTTTAAAGTATTGGAGAACTGGTCCAGATTTGAATTTATCAAACAATGAAACTTTCTGAAAAAGAATTATGACCAGGTCAAAAAAAGCGAGACTAATTAGTCTCGCTTTTTACTTGAAGTTCTATTTCCTCTCCAGATTCATCTAAGAATCTGTATTCCGTTACCGGTAGGGAAGAATCTTTGATCAGTTTAATCCATTTGTAATACTTTAAAAACCACTTTACTCTGCGGCTAATAAAACCGGTAGTAAAGTATGCGTGCAGATAGGGATGCAGCCCGATGTGGATATGGTCCACATTTTGGATAGTAGCAATATGCTCCAGATCTTTTTCAAGCTTGTCGGCAACTAAAATAGATGCCTGGATTTTTCCAGTTCCATTACAAGCAGGACAGGTTTCTTTGGTAACAATATTAACTTCCGGCCTTACTCTTTGGCGGGTGATCTGCATGAGCCCAAATTTGCTCAGCGGCAAAACAGTATGCTTAGATCTGTCCAGTTTTAGCTCTTCTTTCATTGCTTCATAGACGACCTTTTTATTTTCGGCTCTTCTCATGTCTATAAAGTCAACTACAATAATACCTCCCATATCTCGGAGGCGCAGCTGTCTGGCAATTTCTTTCGCGGCGACCAGATTGGTTTTTAATGCTGTTGATTCCTGGTCACTTTCCTGATTGGATTTATTTCCACTATTCACATCAATGACGTGAAGGGCTTCGGTGTGTTCGATGATCACATACCCTCCTTGAGGAAGGCTGACCGTCTGTCCAAACAGGCTTTTGATCTGCTTTTCTATTCCAAAATTTTCAAATAGCTTGGCTTTACCATTGTAAAGCCTGACAATTTTTTCTTTCTCAGGCGCTATGGACCTGATGTAGGATCTGATCTGATCGTAAGTGGATTCTTCTTCTACGGTAATTGCATCGAAGGATTCATTGAGAAGGTCCCTCACTAGTGAGGAGGCCATACTCATCTCTCCTATTACCTTGTCTCGACTTTTGGCTTTCAACAATTTTTTCATTCCTTCTTCCCAATTAGTGAGAAGATTTCGAAGGTCTTTGTCCAGTTCAGTCACGGACTGACCTTCTGCCACAGTGCGAATAATCACACCAAAATTGGCAGGCTTGATCGAATTAATGAGCCTTAAAAGTCTTTTTCTCTCGTCGTTGCTTCGGATCTTCTTAGAAACATTCACAGAATCTGAGAAGGGAACCAATACGAGATAACGACCTGGTAGAGAGAGCTCGCAGGATAGTCGGGGTCCTTTTGTAGAGATGGGTTCTTTAACGACCTGTACTAACACTTGATTATTTTTAGACAGGATGTTGGAAATCTTCCCAATCTTGTCTATTTCAGGTTCGTTGTCAAAACCCTTCAAATTATAATTGCTGTAGTTGTTGTTGCGCACCATTTTGGTGAACTTCATCAGGCTGTTGAAATTCGGGCCAAGGTCCTGGTAATGAAGAAAGGCATCTTTCTCATAACCAACATCAATAAAGGCTGCATTGAGCCCATTGACGATTTTTCGGACCGTACCCAAATAAATGTCACCAACCTTGAATTGATTATCCATCCCTTCGGAATGCAATTCAACCAAGCTTTTATCTTGAAGGAGGGCAATTCGACTACCACTTTGAGCAGAATCAATTAATAATTCCGTACTCAAAATCGCGTCTAACTATTATGTAAATGAACGTGTGTTAAAAAACGGGTATAAGAAGAAGTGTATTACTTCTTCTTATGTCTGTTTTTTCTAAGTCTCTTCTTACGCTTGTGCGTAGCGATCTTATGTCTTTTTCTTTTCTTACCGCAAGGCATAGTCTTTAGAATTTAAGTGATATAATAATTTATAGCCTGTCAAGATAGCCCTGGATACTACTAAGGATCATTTCATCCCCGGTCATTTCCTTCACTGCCTCAAACTGAGCTTTTGCTTTATTCTTTTGATTGGCTTCAAAATAGCTCACCCCAAGGTAAAACTGACCTTGAAGATTCTGAGGATGGTATTGAATCAATTCCTCAAAACGCTCCGCAGCTCGCTTGTATTGACCTGATTGAATCGCTAAGATACCCATATTAAACAAAGCATCCTCATTTTGAGGATCTTGCTCGAGAATTTCCCGAAGCATTGTAATACCTTGCATAGGGTTCGAAGACGAAACATAAGTCATGGCGACTTTGGTTTTCAAATCCAATCGGGTGGGATCGTTCTCCAACACCTGAGTTAAGTACTTTCGAGTCTGTTCGGCAGTAAATGCTACCTTATTGGCTTCTAATGCAAACGTGAAAGCTTCGTAGTAGGATTCTCCGGCTTTTTCAGCCAGCACTAAATTGTTGCTCTCATCTGCAGCTAAGCCAAAGTAATAGCCTGCACTGTCAAATTTTCCCAACTCCTGATAAATAGAACCCAAAGAATCCAATAATGATTCAGAATTCACATCTGAATCCCCATTGTCCAATCTTCCTTTGAGTGAAGCTACAGCAGCTTCTTGATCAGGAGTCAACTCAGCCTCATGCATGGCAACCGAATTGGAATCCGAGGACTCTGCACCTGCATTATCCTGAGAAATTGCATCTACTTCGCCCTCATTATCCACCACCACACTCGGCAAGGCATAAAGCCCTGCTATGGCGATGATTCCCACGACAATGAGAATGAGCTGAGTTTTTTCATGTCAAATTATCTTCTCAGATTAATCCTGAGGAGCCAATTCTTTAATTTTCTTGCTATTCTTGATCTTCTCTACAAACACTTTAGAAGGCTTGAAAGCTGGAATGTAGTGCTCATCAATAACGATAGCTGTGTTCTTGGAAATATTACGAGCGATTTTCTTAGCTCTTTTCTTATTGATAAAGCTACCAAAACCTCTTACGTAAATGTTTTCTCCTTCAGACATAGAATCTTTTACTACCTTGAAGAAAGCCTCAACGGCCTGTGTAACATCATCCTTTTGGATTCCTGTCTTGTCTGAAATCTTAGTGATTACTTCTGCTTTTGTCACAGTAATTTTAATTTAGAAATTATGAAATAAGCTTAACAACCTATTAACCAAGTGTTTTTGGGACTGCAAATGTACAAGAACCATCGCAATTAAAAAACAAAATGACAAAAATTAGCTTGATTTGTAAGATAGAATTTTCACATTCATGAACTATAAAGACACTGACTTTCAAGCATTTTCATATCAAATCTTACGCTGGTATCGTCAAAATCCTAGAGATTTACCTTGGCGAGGAACGCGAAATCCATACAAAATTTGGCTCTCTGAAATCATCCTTCAACAAACTCGTGTTGCCCAGGGCTTACCTTATTATGAAAACTTTGTAAACAAATATCCAACAGTTCAAGATTTGGCAAACGCCCTTGAAGAAGAGGTCTTGAGACTATGGCAAGGTCTGGGTTATTATAGTAGAGCCAGAAATCTCCATTTCTGTGCAAAATACATTTGCACTGAGCTCAATGGAAAGTTTCCAGAGTCCTATGAAGGACTTTTAAAATTAAAAGGCGTAGGAAGCTATACTGCCTCCGCCATTGCTAGTTTTGCTTTTGGGGAAGCCAAAGCCGTCGTGGACGGAAATGTGTTCAGAGTACTAGCCCGATATTTCGGAATTGATACTGACATTGCCAGCGGTAAAGGGAAGAAACAATTTGAAGCACTAGCAGATGAAATCATTCCACAGGACATGCCCGATGAATATAATCAGGCCATCATGGATTTCGGTGCCAGACAGTGCACTCCCGCTAACCCCAATTGTACAGAATGCCCCCTTAAATCCAATTGCTTTGCTTATACCAATGAACTGACCAAGGTTCTTCCAGTCAAAATAAAGAAGCTCAAAATCCGAGAAAGGAACTTCCATTACTACCTGATCAAATGCGGAACCAATTGGGTCTGGAATAAAAGAGGATCTGGAGATATCTGGGAAGGGCTTTTTGATTTTCCTTCCAAAGAATACGGTGTAAGCAAAAATCCAATTGATTGGGAATCCTTTGAAGGAGAAGAAACTCAACATTATGAAAAGAAATACCGACATATTCTGTCGCATCAGCGTTTAAATGCCACATTTTCAGAAGTAGAAATCCCGAGCAAGAATTATCATAAATTGGTCGATTGGTGCAATAAAGAGGGTTTCACACTGGTCAAAGAGGACCAAATTGACGAACTGGCCAAGCCTAAGTTGATTGTAAATTTTTTGACTGATCAGGGGATTTGAGTAACTTCATTCTTTCAATAAGAAATTCACAATATTCATAAAATATGGCAGGAGTCAACAAAGTAATATTAGTAGGAAATCTGGGAGCAGACCCTGAAGTAAAATATCTTGAAGGAGATAACGTGGTGGCAAATATCAGCCTAGCTACCACTGAAGCCTATAAAGATCGAAATGGTAATCGAGTTGAACAAACGGAATGGCACGACTTGGAACTTTGGGGTCAGCAAGCCAAGATAGCTGAGCAATACCTAAAGAAGGGAAGTCAAATTTATGTGGAAGGAAAGATAAAATCTGATAAATGGACTGATGACCAAGGTCAAAACAGAAAAAAGGTAAGAATTCGTGTGTTGAGCTTTACCATGCTGGGCGGTAAACCAGAAGGTGGAAATATGCCGGCAGGTCAAGCTAGTAATCCGCAATCCAAGCCAACAGCAGCTCCGGCCCCTTCTGGAGGTGACAAAATGGTTATGGATGAAGGAGATGATGATCTTCCATTTTAATTACAGTCCCCTGAACGTTATTTTCGGGGGATTTTTTTACTTTTGTCCTAAACATTCTGGATAATCCATGGACGACCCCTATCCGAGTTACCATTTACTCGCACAGATCAGCGAATTAAGCTTAAGCTACCTGATCTTTAACAGTTTACTTTTTCTTATTCTTCTGATTGGTTCCGCGTTGGTTTCTGGATCAGAAGTAGCATTTTTCTCCCTATCCAACGAAGATTTAGATTCACTTCAACTCGATCAATCCGGACAAGCAAAACAAGTGATTAGATTGGTAGAAGCTCCTAAAAACCTGCTGAGCACCATCCTTATCCTCAACAACCTGATCAACATTGGAATTGTCACCTTGACCACCTTTGTGTCCTGGTCCATCTTTGGTATGAATGCCACCGGAATCATCGTCATCCTTGTTCAAACGATCGGAGTCACCTTCGCCATTGTTTTCTTTGGCGAGATTGTTCCAAAAGTCTATTCTGCAAAAGCGAGCATGCAGTTTAGTTTGATCATGGCCCCCAGTATCAGCTTCTTCAGTACCATATTGAAACCTATTTCCATTTTCTTGGAAGCCATGAGTAACCTCATTGAGAAAAACATTCAAAAAAGAGGCTATTCCCTTTCTGTGAATGAATTGAATCAAGCTTTGGAAATGACCACTGAGGATACTCCAGAAGAAGAACGCGATATATTAAAAGGAATCGTGAATTTCGGGACTTTGACTGTCAAGCAGGTCATGAGAAGTAGAATGGAAATCACGGCAATTGATGAGGAGATGGACTTCCATGAATTAATGGACAAAATCAATAAGAGTGGCTTCTCCCGAATTCCTGTTTATAATGAGACCATTGACAATATTTCAGGGATACTTTATATCAAAGATTTACTTCCTTTTATAGAAAGAGATGAAAACTTCAACTGGAAAGACCTGATCCGGAAAAGTTACTTCGTCCCTGAAAATAAAAAAGTAGACACCTTGCTGAAAGATTTCCAATTGAAGCGTGTTCATATGGCCATTGTTGTGGACGAATATGGCGGAACTTCTGGCTTGGTTACTCTTGAAGATTTGATTGAAGAAATTATCGGTGAAATTAATGACGAGTTTGATGACACAGACGATATTTTCTTTCAGGAAATTGATGAAAGCACGTTTATTTTTGAAGGCAAAGTTTCTTTGAATGACTTTTGCAAGAAGCTGGAATTGGATCCTCAATTATTTGAAGAAGTCAAAGGTGAAAACGAATCCTTGGGAGGCTTGCTTTTGGAGCTAAATTCCAAACTGCCGAAAAATGGAACCAAAATAAAATTCGAATATTTCGAGTTTACCATCCTTGCCGTTGACGCCAGAAAAATCAAAAAAGTCAAAGTTCATCTTTTAGGGGACCCAAAAGCAATACTGCTAATTTTACTGACTGAAAAAGCCTTTAAGTAGTTGATTCTTAGTTATTCGCTCTTGGCAAAATAATATATTGCTAAATTCCAAATACTAATTTCAACAAAAAGGTGAAATCAAATTTTCTCAAAAAAAATTTATTTCTTTTTAAAATTTTTCGATAAAAACCACTTTTTGTCAAATTCACATTTTTTCTGGCAATTATTGGTTGTTTTACACCCTATTCCTTCTAAAATTATCACATTTTTTAACAGAACTAGGTTTTATTAAACCCTCTACTTTTTTGCGAAAAAATCAAAAATCTCTAATCTCATAAAAAATAAGGCATTTAGAAGGCTGGTTTATTGCCTAAATTTTAATGAAAGAAATTTTTTCTGTATTTTTTGGAAATTTTGAACCTATTAAATTCTACAGAAAAATGCAAAAAGGGTTGTATCGATCGGAGTTTGAGCATGACTCCTGCGGTATTGGTGCAGTTGTCGACTTGTCGGGAGTACCTTCCCACGAGACAATTAGCGATGCCTTATACATGCTTAGTAACATGGAGCATCGTGGGGGCAGAGGATCCGATCCGAAAACAGGAGATGGGGCTGGAGTACTTATACAAGTACCGCATCAATTCTTGAAGGATATTACAGCAAGGTCAGAAATCAATCTACCTGAGGCTGGATATTATGGTGTGGGGATGACATTCTTCCCTAAAAACAAGCAGTTATTTCATAAATCAAAAGAACTCCTTAATCAAATAATTGAGGAATTGGACTTTGAATTGATTGGGTACAGACAGGTCCCAGTGGATGAAACAGTCCCCGGTTCAGGTGCCTTGGAAGTAATGCCTAACATTGAGCAATTATTTGTTAAGCATAAAAAAGGATTGACTGGAATAGATTTAGAGCGTAAACTCTACTTATTGAGAAATTATGCTACTTCTGAAATCAACTCCAAGATTCCAGGGGTAAATAACTCCTTCTATTTTGCGAGTTTAAGTAGCAATACACTTATATATAAAGGACAGCTTCGAACAGATCAGGTTTTAGCCTTCTATAAGGACCTCCAAAACAGCAAAATTGAATCAGCCTTTGCTATCGTTCACTCAAGGTTTTCTACAAATACCTTCCCGAACTGGAGATTGGCCCAGCCATTTAGATTCCTTTCCCACAATGGTGAAATCAACACCATTCGAGGGAATGTGACCAAGATGAAGTCAAAGGAATCCTTGATGAAAACAAAGTACTATTCAGAAGAGGAACTTAAAAAGCTTTTGCCTATCACAAACAGTCAGAATTCCGATTCTGCTAACCTGGATGCGATGGTAGAACTTCTGACTCTTACAGGAAGATCACTTCCGCATGCCATGATGATGCTGGTGCCAGAAGCTTGGCAAGATAATGAAGTCATGGATAGAGACAGAAAGGCATTTTATAAATTCCATGCTTCTTTAGTGGAGCCTTGGGACGGTCCTGCTGCGCTTTTATTTACAGATGGTAAATCTGTTGGAGCTACCTTGGACAGAAACGGTCTAAGACCATTGCGTTATTTTATTACCAAAGATCAACGATTAATCCTTTCCTCTGAGGCTGGTGCCCTACCGATTCGTGAAGCTACCATTGTTGAAAAAGGGAGAATTAGCCCAGGCAGAATGTTATGGGCAGACTTGGAAAAGAAACGAGTACTTTTTGACGAGGAAGTAAAAGGCGAAATCTGCACCAAACAACCTTATGAAAAATGGGTGGCAGACCAACGGATCAAGCTTCGTTTAATGCCTGATCCGGAGGAATTATCCCATCCTTATAATTCTCAAGATCTGAAGAAATGCCAAACGGTATTTGGTTATACTTCTGAGGAACTCAAAGTGGTGCTGGCCCCAATGGGTGATACCGCCTACGAGGCCATCGGTTCTATGGGAGCAGATACTCCTTTGGCCGTTCTTTCCAAACAAAGTCAGCATATTTCGAATTACTTCAAGCAACTTTTTGCTCAGGTAAGTAATCCACCGATTGATCCAATTCGTGAACGTTTGGTTATGTCCTTATTTACCCGTCTGGGAGAGGGACATAATATATTAGAGGAAAGCCCAAGACATACCAGACAGATTCATATCTCTCAACCGGTATTGTTAAATGAAGATTTGGATAAAATCCAAAACATGGAGCACCTTGGCTATAGAAGCCAGAAAATCTATGCGCATTTCAATACAGATCATAAGCCAGGAAGACTTCTGGAAGCTCTTGAGAAACTTTGCATGGAGGCTGAAAAAGCAATCAAGGACAGCAAAAATATCCTGATCATTTCTGATCGAAACAGTTCTGAGGAATGGGCTCCTATTCCATCATTATTGGCTATCGGAGCTGTACACCATCATTTGGTGAAAAACAACATCCGAACGAAAGCTGGTCTGGTGTTAGAGTCTGGAGATATTCGCGAGACGCATCACTTTGCTACTGCTATTGGCTATGGTGCTTCAGCAATCAATCCTTATATGGCGTTGGAATCACTTTTGGAAATGTATGAAAATGGGCAGCTTACTAAAGTAAAAGACCGTAAAAAAGTACTTAGCAATTACCAGGAAGCCATAGGCAAAGGTTTACTTAAAGTTCTTTCCAAAATGGGTATCTCCACCCTACAATCCTATCAAAGTGCTCAGATTTTCGAAGCCTTGGGATTAGGGCCTGAAGTAATTGATAGATGCTTTAAAGGAACCATTTCTAGGATTTCCGGAATCTCATTTGATGAATTGGCGGAAGAAGTATTGATCAGACATAGAGCTGCATACGGAACCAAAAGCCCGGTTCTCGAAACAGGAGGAGTTTATCAATGGAAAAGAAGAGGTGAAAAACACTTATTCAATCCAGAGACTATCCACTTGCTTCAAAAGTCTACCAGACTTAATGACTATGGCTTGTATAAGAAGTTTGCCAATAAAATTAATGAGCAATCCAAGGACGCACTTACATTAAGAGGTCTATTCGAATTCAAAAAGAGAATTACAGTTCCAATTGACGAAGTAGAACCTGCATCTAGCATCATGCGAAGATTTGCTACTGGAGCGATGTCATTTGGATCAATTTCCCATGAAGCACATTCTACCCTGGCTATTGCCATGAATAGAATTGGAGGAAAAAGTAATTCTGGAGAGGGAGGAGAAGATGAAATCAGATTCGCAAGAAAAGAAAATGGAGACTGGGAACGATCCGCAATCAAACAGGTAGCCTCCGGAAGATTTGGAGTAACCAGTAATTACCTTTCTAATGCTGCCGAACTTCAAATCAAAATGGCCCAGGGTGCCAAGCCCGGTGAAGGTGGTCAGCTTCCTGGACATAAGGTTGATGAATGGATCGGAAGAGTAAGACACTCCACTCCAGGAGTAGGATTGATTTCCCCTCCACCACACCACGATATTTATTCTATTGAGGATCTGGCTCAATTGATCTATGATCTTAAAAATGCCAATAGAAAAGCCAGAATAAACGTAAAATTGGTTTCTCAAGCTGGTGTGGGAACGGTAGCTGCCGGTGTGGCCAAAGCAATGGCAGATGTAATATTGATCTCAGGTGCTGATGGAGGTACTGGTGCTTCCCCATTGAGTTCGATCCGACATGCAGGATTACCTTGGGAATTAGGTTTATCAGAAGCACACCAAACCTTGGTGAAAAACAATCTGAGAAGTAGAGTTACACTACAAACTGACGGTCAATTACGAACAGGTAGGGACTTGGCGATTGCTACCTTATTAGGTGCTGAGGAGTGGGGAATATCCACCGCTGCTTTGGTAGTAGAAGGCTGTATCATGATGCGGAAGTGTCATTTAAACACCTGCCCGGTAGGAATTGCTACTCAAAATGAAGAATTGAGAAAGTTATTTACGGGTGATCCAGACCATGTAGTGAATTACTTCAATTTCTTGGTTCAGGACCTTCGTGAAATCATGGCTTCTCTTGGATTTAGAACCATCGATGAAATGGTTGGACAAAGCCATATTCTTCAGTCTACAGGACATCTAAACCATTGGAAGTGGGATAAAGTAGATTTGACTCCAATATTCCACAGAGTAGAAGTGCCAGATCATGTTGGTATCCATAAGCAAATCGATCAGGATTTTGAATTGAAGCGTGTGCTGGATAGACAATTGATCAAAGCGGCTCATCCTTCTTTGGAGCAGGCAGTTCCTTCTACAGGAAACTTCCAAATAAAGAATACTGATCGTTCGGTAGGCGCCATGCTTTCGAATGAAATTTCGAAAATATTCGGAAGTGTAGGATTACCTGATGACACTATAGAATTTAAGTTTACTGGTTCTGCTGGGCAAACCTTTGGAGCCTTCCTTACCAAAGGAGTAAACTTTGAATTGGAAGGAGAAGCCAATGACTACTTTGGCAAAGGCCTTTCAGGAGGAAAACTGATTATTTATCCAAGCCGAAATGCACGATTCAAGCCAGAGGAAAACATCATCATTGGCAACGTTGCTTTCTACGGAGCTACTTCAGGAGAAGCCTATATCAATGGTAAAGGAGGAGAACGATTCTGTGTAAGAAATTCTGGTGTAAAAACCGTGATTGAAGGCATAGGAGACCATGGTTGTGAATACATGACCGGTGGTTTAGTGATCAATTTAGGAGAGATCGGTAGAAACTTTGCTGCTGGAATGAGTGGTGGTATCGCCTTTATTCTAAAAGATTATATCACCGAAATCAATCCTGAACTCGTGGATATCGACAACTTGGAAGAAGAAGATTTTGCTACGATAAAATCCTTCCTGAAGCGACATGTGAAACTCACAGAAAGCGAGTTGGGAACGAAATTCCTAGAAAATTGGGATCAGTCAAAAGAGAAATTTATTAAAGTAATCCCTAGAGATTACAAAGCTGTTTTACAAAAAAGAGCTTCAGAACAATCTAAATCATTGGTGTAAGATGGGAGCGAAAGAAGGTTTTTTACAATTCAAAAGAGAGACGCCTGAATCAAGAGACCCAAAGCAAAGGGTAGGCGATTATAAAGAGATCTATAAGCCGTTTTCCGGTGAACAATTGAACCACCAAGCGGCAAGATGTATGGACTGTGGTATTCCGTTTTGTCATAACGGTTGCCCATTGGGGAATGTAATCCCTGATTTTAATGATGCAGTATATAATGAGGAATGGGAACAAGCGATCAATATTCTGAAAAGCACCAACAATTTCCCTGAGTTTACGGGTAGAATATGCCCTGCTCCATGTGAAGCAAGTTGTGTTTTAGGAATCAACAAAGATCCTGTTGCAATTGAATTGATTGAGAAGAGCATAGCTGAAAAGGCATATGAGCTAGGCTTGATCCTTCCTAAGCCTCCTGAAAAAGAACCGGTAAACAGGTAGCTGTTATCGGTTCAGGACCAGCTGGACTTGCTGCGGCTGATCAATTGAATCAGGCAGGTCATGAGGTTACAGTTTTTGAAAAGGACAACAAACCCGGGGGACTTCTTAGATATGGAATTCCAGATTTCAAATTGGAAAAATGGGTCATCGACAGAAGGATCGACATCATGAAAGAAGAGGGTGTGATTTTCACTTGTGGAACAGAAGTTGGTTTCAATATCAAGGCAGAAAATATCCTTAGAAATTTTGATGCGGTGGTGATTTGTACGGGAGCCGGACAACCAAGAGAACTCCGAATCAATGGAGATAAGTTGAAAGGGGTCCATTTCGCAATGGAATTCCTTGGTAACCAAAATAAGGTGATCAATGGCGAGTTGGAAGAGAATCCAATTTCAGCCAAGGACAAGCATGTATTCGTTATTGGTGGTGGTGACACTGGAAGTGATTGTATCGGCACCTCAAATAGACACGGGGCAAAGTCTATCACTCAGTTGGAATTATTGCCAAAACCTCCAAAGCAAAGAAATACCCTAAATCCTTGGCCAGAGTGGCCGATGACCTTGAGAACTTCCAGTTCTCATGAAGAAGGGTCAGAAAGAATGTTCTCGATCTTGACCAAGGAGTTTATCGGAAATGAGGAGGGTGAAGTGACCGGATTGAAATTAGTAGATATAGAATGGAAGGAAAATGGAGGTCGAATGACCTTTGAGGAAGTGGAAGGCACCGAACGTGTAGAACCATGTGATGTTGCTTTCATAGCCATTGGATTTTCAGGCCCAGCTCAAAATGGATTACTAGATGCATTTGGTGTAGCCACCATGGAGAACACCCTTCCAAAATCCAAAAATTACCAAAGCACAAACTCCAAAGTATTCCTTGCCGGAGATATGCGAAGAGGTCAATCACTTGTAGTTTGGGCAATCTCAGAAGGAAGAGAAGCTGCTGTAAAAGTAGATGAATATCTTATGGGAAGTTCATCTCTACCAATGAAAGACGAATCGTTTTTCCAGGTGGAAGAAGAAATCGCAGGTATTGATTGAGCCTAAAAGCTCAGATTATCCAATAGAATCCCTGTTTAGTTGACAACCCTGCGAAACAGAAAGCCATCCGCTTCGGCAGATGGCTTTCCTATTTTTAATTATCTCCTCTTCTTCTTGGCATTTCCCCTCTTTCTCTAATTTCTCCACCGGGTCTTCTTCCCCTTCGATGTCTTTGGGATTCTTTTAATTCTTCCCACTTTGCTCGTTGCTCCTCAGTCAGTACTTTTTTGATTGCTTCATCTTGAGCCTTCATCTCTTCCCGCCTTGCACTCATTTCGGCTCTTTTAGCATCCATTTCGGCTCTTTTGGCTTCCATTTCTGCCTCTCTTTTCTTGGCATTTTCCAGATTGATTGCCAAAATTTCAGCTTTCTGAGCTTCAGAAAGTTCAAGCTGCTTCGCCATCATCTCTGTTTGTTTTTGAGCTCTCTCTTCAGGGGTAGGTCTTTCTTTGGTCTTCGCCTCTTGTGCGAATGCAGCTGCACCAGCCATCAAGACCAGCATCAATGCAATAGTTAGCTTTTTCATTGTTTTACGGTTTGTTTGTCTTTTAGACATGCCATTTGATGGATAGTTTAATTGGAATTCCAAAACCCTTGTTAACAAACCTTAAATTCTATTTTTCTTCAATTAACTCTTTACGCTCACTGGCTTTAACATACTTTGGCTTGATCAACAACCTAAGGCTCGGATCAAAACTCAAATAATTCCAAGCCCAATCCATAAATATGAACATCTTGTTTTTAACTCCCAAAATGGCCATTAGGTGGACAAAAAGCCAAGTTAGCCAAGCCATTAAACCTTGAAATTTGATAAAAGGAAGATCTACTACGGCTAATTTTCTACCAACTGTAGCCATAGAACCCAAGTCTTTATAGTGAAAAGGCTCCATTTCCCTTCCCTTGGTCAGGTTAATTAAATTTTTTGCTAAGTTCTCAGCTTGCTGCATGGCTACCTGAGCCACTTGTGGATGTCCTTTGGGATACTTTTCTTCTCTCAGTAAAGCCACATCTCCCAGAACAAAAATGTCTTTTTCTCCAACCACCCGATTCATTTCATCAACGTAGATTCTTCCATTAGGAGCGAAATGTTCTTTTGTGAGCCCATCGATAAAATTTGGTTTTATCCCAGCAGCCCAGAGCAAAGTATGAGTACTGATTGATTCTTTCCCTTCCAATTTTACCTGCTCCCCATCATAGTCCTGCACTTTGGTATCCAGCATCACTTCAACCCCCAACTTCTGCAAATATCTCAAAGAATGATCTTGTGATTCCTCTGACATAGCGCCCAGGAGTTTTGGGCCTGCTTCAATCAAGACTACTTTCATATTGCTGAAATTCAGCTCAGGATAATCTTTTGGGAAAACATTGTTTCTCAATTCCGCCATGGCACCTGCCAATTCCACTCCAGTTGGACCGCCTCCCACAATCACTACATTCATCAAGGACTTCCTATCTTCTTGCTTTTCAATATTGATGGCACGCTCATAATTGGAAATGATTTTATTTCTAATGTAGAGTGCTTCAGATACCGTCTTCATAGGACTGGAATTGTATTCTATAGACTGGTTGCCGAAGTAGTTGGTATCTGCCCCCATTGCCAGAACTAGGTAATCATAGTCTATGTATCCAATATCAGAGTAAAGTCGTTTGATTTTGGAATCAAAAGAATGTACCTCAGCCATTCTAAAAATAGAATTTGGAGTATCGTGAAATATCTTCCTTAAAGGGAAAGAAATCGCACTGGGCTCCAATCCAGCTGTGGCCACCTGATAAAAGAGTGGCTGAAACTGGTGGTAATTGTTTTTGTCCAGTAAAATGACTTGGTATGGTCCCTTTATCAGCTTTCTGGCAAGTTTTAATCCCCCAAAACCACCTCCAACAATGACTAGTTTGGGAAGATTGGTTTCTGGAATATTTGGAATGGGTTTTTGTGCGGGTAGTAACATTGGCTGTAGTTTTTCTTAGCTAACGAATTAGAAATAGATAAGGACAAAATTCTACTCTCTTTTTCCTATTTAGAAGATCCGCCAACTTGTACTAGCCTATAGATAAAAAGATTTGTTATTTTTACCACCCTAATAAAGTTTATCCATGGGAAGAGCATTTGAATTCAGAAAAGAAAGAAAATTCAAGCGTTGGGACAAAATGTCCAAAGTATTTACGCGTCTAGGGAAAGAAATAGTGATGGCGGTTAAATCCGGCGGTCCTGATCCCGCATCCAACCCGAGATTAAGAACAATCATCCAAAATGCCAAAGGAGCACAAATGCCCAAGGACAGAATTGAAGCAGCGATCAAACGAGCTTCAAATAAGGATGAAAAAGATTACGAAGAAGTAGTATATGAAGGGTACGGCCCATTTGGGATTGCCGTTATTGTAGAAACTTCTACGGATAACATTAATAGAACTGTAGCAAACGTACGTTCTTACTTTACCAAAGCCGGTGGTTCACTTGGAACATCTGGTTCTGTAAGTTTTATGTTTGACCATAAAGCGGTGTTTCGATTTGCACAAGGCGATTGGGACATGGAGGAGTTAGAGCTAGAGTTAATTGATTACGGACTGTCAGAAATCGATGAGAACGAAGGTGAACTGTTTGTTTACACTGAGTTTGCAGATTTTGGCACCATGCAAAAAGCATTAGAGGAAAAAGGGATTGAAGTAATAAGTGCAGATTTCCAAAGATTCCCTACTTCCTTAACTGAATTGACAGAAGAGCAAGAAGAAATCATCAATAAGATGATTGAAAAGATGGAAGAAGATGATGATGTCAATCAAGTATTTACAAACATGGCCTAGGCAATTGCCTGGGCTTTTTTATGTCTATGAATTTTCCAAAAGAGTAAATTTTCAAGATGCTGAAAAACAATTAATCATAGTAGGAAGTAAAAACCCTGTCAAGATTTCTTGTACTGAATCAGCATTTTCAGAAGCATTTTCAAAATCATTTTTAGTCAATGGGGTAAATACATCTTCCGGGGTTTCGGATCAACCCGTTGGAAGCGAAGAAACTTTGAAAGGAGCTAAAAACAGAGCCACTAATGCTAAAAAACATTTCCTGAAGCAGATTTCTGGGTAGGAATAGAAGGAGGTGTAGATGAAGACGAACATGGAATGTTTGCCTTTGCCTGGATTTACATTGAAAGTGATCAAAATAAATCAAGTCAGTCAAAAACCGGGACTTTTTATCTTCCCGATGAAGTAACCAAACTCATCAAATCAGGAATGGAGCTCGGTGAAGCTGATGATCAGGTTTTTAGTCAACTTAATTCCAAGCAACAAGGCGGTTCAGTAGGAATTCTCACCCATGGAGTAGTAGATAGAAAAGCCTATTATTCTCAAGCAATTATTCTTGCTTTAATCCCATTTCTAAATAAAAACCTCTACTAAAAATACAGGTTTAGTAAAAAAATAACATTTTTGCCTTTCTATTATAAAAAATTTATAAAATGGTTGGAAAATCCAATTAATTGGGCTTGATTAGCAACATTAAATGTAGATACATTCAATTATACATATCACAGAAGTTGTTTCAGTCACCCAAAAATTGATTCAGCTATAAACCTCCTCTGGAGGTTTATTTTTTAAATTCCTCAAGAAGTTTCGAAGCGCAACTTGCCAATCTGGATCTGCATCCCATTCGGGGCCTATATATAGCTCATTTCGAACGATTAGTTTGATATAATATTTAACTACCGTACGATTGGTAGAGTCCCCAGGAGGGACTTCCAGCCCCATACTTTTCATCATATCTGCCTCTCTTGCTTCTACCTTAACCAATAAGAACTGTACCCGATCTCTAATTAATTCCTGGTCGGTTTTTGCTTCCGTTAACCATTCAGTGGCATAGGGATATTCAGCTTTCAATATTTGTTCAATTCCCGATTTTTGAGCTTCCTGCTCTGCTAAAATAGTGGCTTGGGATTTCCCATACATATCATACCTGAAATAGCTCAATAGACCAGATTCTGCGGAAGAGCCTTCAATCGGAATTCCTAGTTTAAATACTTCAAGGTTTAAAGGATTTTCTGATATAAACTGTTGTGCAGAAGAAGTCTCATTTTGCCCTATATTGGGAAACTCAGGCACATCTATTACCAATAAGTTCTTGGACCTCGTGTTGGCCCTAATTGATGCAAATTGTTTGGCTGCTGTTTGTAAATCAGGCCCACTAATGCCAAATAAACTGGTTGAAGGGATCATTTGAGCATTTCCTGTATAAGGTGCAACATGAATGGACGTGTTGTTTTTTTGCCGAGTTACAAAAATTATATTTTTGACCAACCGACTTGAAAAAGCATTGGCATAATCTGCTTGAACTGCATCTGATATCGCTACCTGCTCCAACTCAAAATATCCCACAGGATCTCCCCCTGCCTCCACCAAAGCCGAATGGACACTATCTGCTAATGCTTTCCATTCCATCGCAGGTCTGGCACCGGGGTCATTCGAAACCATGACGATCGATTTTCCATCAAAAAAAGTTTCAGGAAGCGTGCCTTGCCCCATTCCTTTAAGTAGGAAAATGAAAACAAACACGAGAGATAAGATATATTTCATTCGAAGAAATAGGTGATGTCCTTTTGCTTAGTAATTTTACGAATATACATAACGAAAAATATTTTCATTGATGCAGATTAATTTGAAGTCTTTCCTAAGTTTTCTGTTTATCCTAATTGCTTTTTGTTCCAAAGCTCAACAAGTGGATAAAAAATCGCTATTGGACAATATAGAATATTTATCTTCAGATGACTTCAAAGGGAGAAAAACCGGCAGTCCAGAAAACTTAAAAGCCAGAAATTTTATTGTTGAAAAGTTTAAATCCATTGGATTAGAAACCCATTATCTTCAGTTCCAGCAAAAGTTTTCTTTTGAAAGCCGAAGATCCAATGATCGACTTGATGGCGCGAATGTGGTAGGTTTTGTAGCAGGTAGTGAATCTAGAAAATTGATTGTAATCACGGCCCATTTCGATCATGTGGGTGTAGGCAGTCCAATTGATGGCGATAGCATTTTTAACGGAGCGGATGACAATGCCTCAGGAACCGCCGCATTAATAGCCTTGGCAGAATATTTTAAAAAGAATAGACCTAAGCACAGTATGATTTTTGCCGCTTTGGATGGAGAAGAAATGGGGCTACAAGGTGCTAGAGCATTAGTCAGGGATTTTCCATTTCCGCTTGAAACGATTGAACTAAATATTAATATGGATATGATCTCCAGAAATAATCAGGGAGAATTATATGCCTCTGGAACTTATCAAAACCCGGATTTAAAACCGATTTTGGAAAAAGCCTCTTCGGGTCTTACTCCAACTTTGGTTTTTGGGCATGATTTACCGGATACGGGAAGAGATGACTGGAGTAAATCCTCAGATCATGGGGCATTCTTAGAAAAGGGAGTACCACATATTTATTTTGGAGTGGAAGATCACCCGGATTATCATAAACCAAGTGATGAATTTAAAAACATACAACCTGATTTTTATTACGAAGCAGTTAACCTGATTCTTAAATGCACCCTTGCTTTAGACCGCGATTTACTGAAAGAATAGTCTTAATCTTTCGGATTGCCTGAAAGGATGCGTAATTTGTGGATTGTTTCTAAGACTATACCGCTGAATTTTGCCAAAAACAGATTTTATCACAAAGCTTCTAATCTGGCGACTCAGACACCTGAGTAATCAATCATTTATTATCATCCTTAGCGGGATCATAGGAATAGTATCTGGACTAGCGGCTGTCATTTTAAAAAGTGGAGTCCATGCCATCCAAGAATTCTTAACAGAAGACTTTTACAACGAATACGCCAATTTTCTATATATCCTTTATCCGATGATAGGGATTACAGCTGCGTATATTGTAGGAAAATACATTTTTAAAGATGTGGGGGGACATGGTATCCCAGATGTATTGTTTATTATTTCAAAGAAGCAAAGCCTCATTCCCAGGGTAAAAATGTATAGCCGATTATTTACCTCTGCGCTGACAGTAGGTTTTGGAGGTTCCGTAGGTTTGGAAGCACCCATGGTAGTTACCGGCTCGGCCATCGGTTCCAACACGGGCTTATTGATGCATTTAAATGCAAAAAAAAGACCTTATTAATTGGCTGTGGAGCCGCCGCCGCAATATCAGCCATATTCGGAGCGCCGATTGGAGCAGTGATTTTTGCAATTGAGGTAATCTTAATGGAAATAAGCACTGCAAGTTTCATCCCTCTACTCATTGCCTCTGTGATGGGCTCGCTTACCTCCATGGTGTTGATTGGGAAAGACTCCATTTTTAGCTTCAATTTCACTGAAACCTTCAAGGCTTCCCATATGCCTTATTACCTGTTGTTAGGGATTCTTTGTGGATTGGTATCACTTTATTTCAACCGTGCAGTAAGAAGAACAGAATTAGCTCTGGAAGGATTGGAAAGCCAAACGATGAGAATGCTTTATGGAGGTGCTTTTCTAGGCTTTATGGTGTTTTTCTTCCCCCGATATATGGAGAAGGTTATAATACCCTAAACCAGTTAATTGAAGGTAAGTCGGCTGAAATCTTGAATAGAAGCCCATTTTTTTCCGTGATCGAGAACCCTTATATGATTATCATTTTTCTGGTTTTGATCATTTTATTTAAACCTATTGCCTCCGCTTTAACCATTGGAAGTGGGGGAAGCGGAGGGATATTTGCACCTTCTCTTTATGTGGGAGGTATTGTAGGTTTTGTCTTTGCCTATTCCAAAAACCTGTTTGGGTTTCACATTCCTCTTCCATTAGCATCATTTACTTTGGTCGCAATGTGTGGGGTCATGAGTGGTGTTCAACATGCTCCGCTTTCAGCGATATTCCTTATCGCTGAAATTACTGGAGGATACGAACTCTTCGTTCCCTTGATGTTTGTTTCTGCAATTTCTTTTATCACCACTACCTATTACCAAAAGGATAGTTTATATTCCCTTCAATTAAAAGACAAAGGTAAATTCCTGCCTGAATCAAAAGATCAAGAATTATTGGAGTTAATTGATATTACCCATGTAATTGAACGGGACCTTTTACCAGTTCATCCGGATGCCAAATTAAAGGACTTAACCAATCTGGTTAAAATTTCTAAAAGAAACATCTTCCCAGTAGTGGATGAGAAAAAAGCACTTAGAGGCATTGTCACCTTAGATGATATTAGGGATATCATGTTTGATCAATCACAACAAGATTCCGTTTTTATACGAGATTTAATGCATAGTCCTCCAGAAATCCTATTGGCTACTGAAAATATGCAAAAAGCCATGGAGAAATTCGAAAGCTCAGGAGCCTGGAACCTCCCTGTAATTGAAAATGGGATTTATTTAGGCTTCGTTTCTAAATCACGGATATTCAATGCATATAGGAAACGCCTCATTCGTCAGAAGCAAGATTAAGCAAGTTTAGAATAAAATTTGGAATTGGAAATTATCCACTTTTTTCAAGATTTAAATTTTCCTTTTTTTAAGATAGCTACTTTTATCCACAAAATTGACTTATGATTTCATTATATAATGAACTGATTTTCAAATACTTATTATTCGGATGTGGAAAAGTGTGGATAAATAATTGAAATTGTGGATAAAATTTTCTTGCAATTTTCAATCATTAAATAGACGCAATCAAGGCCCTTTTTTTAAATTAATCCTCCGAGAATTTTTGAGATTTCAATTCTATTTTTGAACCTCAATAAATCAAAGTTTAGAATAATATTCTGAAAAAGAAATATTAGTCTTTATTGTACTATTTGATTTGGATCAATTTAGACCGAAAAATACTGGGCCGGAAAATCCTTATTAGTATAAGACAATTTTAACGGGTAAAGTGCAAATTAATTTGCTTAGATTCCAAACCCAATCGGAGCTAAATTATTCATTTGTTTCAATATCCAAGCTTGTCTTCCTATGATATAAGGAGTTGGCTTTTTTGGATTCCAACGAATAGGATTAGGCAATACGGCAGCAATCATTGCGGCTTCATCTCTATTCAGTTTTGCTGCAGGTTTGTTATAATAGTTTTGTGCAGCGGCCTCTATCCCATAAATGCCATTCCCCATTTCGATAACATTCAAATAAACTTCAAGGATCCTTTCTTTGGGCCAAATCAACTCTACCAGCACCGTAAAATATGCCTCTAACCCTTTTCTTAGGTAACTTCTATCTGGCCATAAAAACACATTTTTTACAGTCTGTTGGGTAATGGTACTCGCCCCCTTTATATTCTTCCCTTTTTGATTTCCTTCCCAAGCTTTTTTCATGGCCTCAAAGTCAAAGCCATGATGATCCAAAAATTTCTGATCCTCTGCTGCCACTACAGCCTGAGGAGCATTCTTTGAAATTTTGGTCATAGGAACCAATCTTTCGACAACTTCACCTTTTTTTCTGAATCGAATGTTTGTTCAAATAGCCGAATCACCATCAATGGTGTCACAGGAACAGGAACAAAACGATATAAAACTGTAAAGCCTATAGAAAGGATCAGGAACCACATACCTAGTTTCCAGAGAAATCTCCAAATTTTACGAAATACTTTCATTTAGTTAAATGGTTGCGCTGGCTTGAACAAAGCGATAATAAAAGACCGCATTTCTATCCTCGGAAATGGTATCCAAATCTTGTTCCATTATGCGGATCTCTTCTTCTTTGATTAACTGAGCCTCCAACATAGAATCTGCTCCACTTTTCATCAATCCTTTCCAATAAGTAGTAATTCGTCGCAGGGTATTTGGATCGTGCTGACTTAAGTGAAATCCTCCTGGGAAGAGGTTAATATCTATAAAACCTGCCTCATGAAGTAGGTTCCCCAATTTCAACCCAACATCAGGGTCTCCTCCGAGGGATCTTTGAAACTGGTTAAATTTTTCATAGTAATTTCTTAGTCCTGAAAGCTCTGGGTAGAAATAAAAAGAACTATTATAAACTTCAGTCAGCCAAATTTTGGATCCAGGCAAAAGATGAGATTTTAAGCTCCTTAATACCTGGATTGGTTCTGGAATATGTTCCAATACCCAACAGATAAATGCCCCATCAAATTTCTCATTCAACTGTAGATTCCTAGCATCCTGATGCTCAAAATTAAGTCGACCTTTAAAAGAATCAAGATTGACCTGGGCCTTTTCCAATTGTTTCGATTCAGCATCTACACAAGTGATTCTAATTTCGGGGAATAGGTCCAGCAAAACTTGGGTTTGAGCACCTACTCCAGAACCGATTTCAAGGATATGTTTACATCCAATAAAATCAATTCTGGGGTAGATTAAAGAACCTAAAACTCCTGCTTGTTCTACCAGCCGTTCTTGTTCCTCGGGTACATATCCATGAATGTAATTGGACATTTCTTTCAATTTTTTTCTCAAATTATCATAAATATTAGACTGATTTACCTTTTCACAAATCAGAATTATGTTTTAAGGTTTGGTTATTTTTTTCAAAACAACAGGAGTGTTTAAGTGGTTAGCAAGCTCTTCAAAAATATACTTGAGATCAGGGTATTCTGATACAGAGAAATATTCTGAAGTTACATCCAATTTAGTAGCTATTTTAAGTTCATTTTCTGCCAAGTTTACCAGATAGCTAAACTTGACTGATTTGGATGGTATGGTAATAGAAATTGATTCAGGATAATCCTCTAATTCATATCCCAAAGGGATAGAAATGGTTGAATTTAGATTTTCAAAAAATGGAAACTGAAACTCAACAGGAAGCAATCGGGATTCCTGTGTAAATGGATTCTTGAAAAACTCTGAAAACTGAAAAGGGTAAATAAAGACAAGTTCACCATTGGAATCTTCAATCTTAGAATCAAAAGACAATGTAACAGCCCTTTTTTCCTTCAATTGATTGTCAATATTGATTTCATTAAGATCAAGATTTTTAAATCTAGAAACATTCTCAAAAATGCTTCCTTCACCATTAAAACTTCGGATTGCCTTTCCTATTTTGATAGCTTCATGGTCAGTAAGTCTGATCTGGTTTTTTAAGACGAAACCTAATGAATCATTCTTATCCAATTTTACTGTCTGTATGCTTCCAGACCTAAATTGATGGTGCAATTTTTCCAGTCTTCCCTTCCCCCTTTCCAATACAAAACCTTGGTCTACTAGCTTCTCTAGAGGTAATAATCCAAAGGGTACAATTGAATCACTGGCATCCAAAAGGTAGTTCTTACCCTCAATTTCTGCCGAAATTACCGAAGAGCCAAATTGATTGATGAATGGAACTTCAATTAGCCTTTTCCTCCCTATATATTTATCATTTACCATCACCAGATTTGCATTTATTCCTTGTTTCCTCAATAGATGGAGCAACAGCATGTTCTTATCAAAACTGTTTCCCTTCTTTTCTATTAGCAATTTATCAAGCGGATAAATAGGCTCGAGCCAAGATGAACTCAACAATTCTATTTCCTGTGAAGCAAAATCATACAATGCCTTTGCCTGGTTTAGCTTTGTAAGCGAATCTATTTGAAATACAGGATAATCTTTGATCTCTTCGGGAGCCAAGTTAAAATAAGGAGTAACATCTTCCAGATCTAACCATCGGTTAGCTAATTGATTCCAGTTTGCATAGACCATTTCGGATTCCTCCAATTTATCTGGATTTACATATTCACTCGAGTATAGATATCCATCTACTCTTTCTTGATAGTTAATTAAATTCCCAACAAAAGGCTCATCAGGAAGTGAAGGGATATCCTGCCTTAACCAAGAAAATTCATTCTTTTTAGTAGAAATAGATGCGGCTTCAGAAACTTTTTTCCCCTGTTGAATCATCTGATATTGAAAAAATCTGGAGCCTTGAATGTGTATTTACTAAAAAGCGCCGTGTACTGATATTGAAATGCCCAGCCTTCTAAAATTCCATATTGATGGTCTATTTTCTTATAAGCATATTCAATAATACTACCTTTCTTCACATGTGGAAAAACTAAACGAATCTCAAAGTCTCCATTGCCCAAATTGACTTCCATTATCTGGTCTTTGGTTAATACCTCTATAACCCTTTGGCCATTCTCGAGATATGAAACCTGCCCCTTAATTTTAACTATATTTTCAACCAGGGATCTACCTCTAAAAATGGGATTTTGATATCTCCAAAATTTTCGATGTTGTCATCTAATACCTTATACCTAAAAAGGAAATCAGTATGAAGTCCATTGACCATAAAATAACTAGTCCCTTCTTCCCAAAGGGTTACTATTTTAGCCTCAGGCTCAAAGCTAACGCGTTCTAAGGCCAATTCTTTTTCTGAATAGTGACCAAATTCTACTTGGGCAAAAAGTTGTGAAAACTCCACTAAAAGTAGAACTATGCAAATAAAAACTCCTTTCATTAGATTAAGGAGTAGCCTTTTTCTGAAAATTACCGGAGCATTCAATTTAGAAGCTACTGATTCCATAAAAAACTTTAATTCTGGATAATATTTTGGGTCGATCATTGGATCTTTCACTTCAATTCTTGCAATAATATTTACTACACCTTCTATTTTTGAAGGGCTATAGCTGAAATCTATTTGACCAGAAGAAATAGTGAATTTTTCCTCCATTGGAAAATCATCCAAATCATATCCAGTTGGAATTTTAATTTTCGCATTATAGGTCTCTGTAAATGAAAAGCCAAAATCTACTGGAAAGACCCTATACTCTTGAGTAAATGGGTTTTCAGAAAATGATGAAAATGAAAAAGGGGACACCTCCAAGAATCCATCGTCGACCCTATCTTTACTAGTCACATTAAATTTTGTTGACACATAATTCTTCTCTTTCAATTCATCAAGGACTTCTACGTTTGAATAAACATAATTTTCATCCTCGGCAAAGAGCTTTTCCATCGGTTCATTTTTGTCTTTGAAAGATTTACTGATCCTCGCAAGCTTCAACCCTTCATAAAAATAAGTCCTTAACATGTTGTCGATTTGAAGTCGTCCATCATCTTTCAGGGAAACATCAGTCATTAAGATGGTATTTGAATTATGCCTTATTTTTATCTGTATTAATTCGCTTTTATCCTTAACCAACATTAAGCCTCCCTTTACATGCTTTTCAGGGTCTATATATCCAAATGGAGCAATAGGATCACTCAAATCAAGGTATACTGATTCCCCATCCAACCGAGCTAAAAGTATGATTTCATTAAATTGATTTAAATAAGGAAAAGGGACCAATTCACTTCTCCCATTACCTTTAGAGCCAATCAAAACTGGCGAACATTGAATCCCAATGGAATTTAAAACTCGCATTAAAGCAAGGTTAAGCTCTTCCGGGCTTCCCTTTTTTGATTTCAACAATTGAGAGATATTTTGATTTGGCCAAAACCCTTTAAAATCAGTTAAAAGAAAATTCTGCTGAAAAAAATAATAAGCTTTTTAGCTCTTTCTTTTTCTGTTGCACCATTTAAGTCAATATTCAAAATCTCTTTTTCAATGGGGTTGGACCTAAAAAATCCCATTTCTTGAAAATCCTCAAGTACTCTATTTCCCACCTCCTGCCAGGTGCTCAGCACGTCAACCCATTCCACACCATTATTATAAGCTCCAGAGGAGACCTTTTGATAACGTGAAAGTTGGAATTCTAGACGCTCTCGATAATCAGTAAAATTGTTCATGAAAGGCTCAGCTCGAAGGGAGTGAAGATTCCTCATGGTCCACTTATACACACCATTGTTAGAAGAAACTTCTGCTTCATTGAAATACTTGAAACCCTGACCTAACAATTTGTAATCGTAATAGGGAACCATGGTAATTTCGTAAGAACTACCAAGTGTAGGAATTTCACTCTGAAAGTCCCACCCATCTAAAATTCCCAAGTTTTTATCTGACTTTTTGTAGCTGTATTCCAAAATAGAACCCACTTGAACATTTGGAAAAGTGATTCTCATCTCTTTCCAACCATCCGAAAAATCCACTTCAAAAATGTTATCTTTTTCTACAATTATAGTAGTAGGCTTTCCATTAATAAAATTGGTGATCGTGGCATTTACACCATTGATATTCTCCGTCCTTTCTTCACCAACATAAAATGGTATTTTTACCACTCCTCGAGACTTTCCGGATTCTTTCAAAATTTTCACTCTGAAAAAGTAGCTAGTTTCAAGAAGCCCACTGTAAAATCTGGATTGCCCTTGCTCCCAAAGAATAACCGCATCAGCATCTTTTTCAAAAGAGACTTCTGTCAGGATTTTGTCCTGCTCAGAGAATTCTCCCATTTTTACTTTTTGGGAAAAGACTGTTACAGCTATAAAAACTAGAACAAAGGTAAAAATCAATTCTTTCATAGTCTTAATTTGAAAATGATGATGACTTAATAAAGTAATAGCTTCTAGACCCCGCTTGATTCAATGTTTTCAAAAGTTCTTTCATTGATTCTATTTCCAATTTTTCCGGGAGATTTAATTTGATCTTTCTTTCAATCAGGAGTTTGCCTTCTGAAAATTTATTTGTCAACGTGAACTGGAAATCTTTATCCTCAATCTGGGTATCTTCCAAATCAACCTCTGCCTCAAGACCATCTGGCAAAGTGATTTCATAAGACTCTTCTAAATTCAAAGAGGCATTACTAAGCATGTCCTCTGTAATTTTCTCCAGAAAAGGCTTCAAGATCAATCTTTTGGCAGTAGCCTGTCCAAATCGGCTTATTTGACCGCTAAATTCCAAATTAACTATAGGAATGGAGTCTTTTTTGGTAACTTCAAGAAGGAAATCACGAATAATTAAACCTGAAACAGGTGAATTTTTATGGAAGTAATCTCGCTGACTTCTTTCATCAAGACTATGCTTAAGCATCATCATTTCTTCAGCAAAATTACCTTCCATTTGACGGATCGCATTAATATTAGCATTCCCCTGGGCATCTATTTCCACGGTACTTTTTCCTAAAACCTTATTCCAAGTATCAAAATTATAAGCCGGAGTTTTGGTCAAATATCCACCCCCTCTTGAATTACTAACACATGCCTATTTTTGGTAAATTCTCCTAGAAACCCAGCGGGAAGCAAGTTTGAAGTACATTCCAACCAAATGGGATTATTTTCAGTAGGGACTTGCAGAATCACATGATTAAACTGATTGGATGGTAAATCCAATTCAATATCATCTACATCAACCCCAGCATATACCAGTGTATAATTTGAAGGAATCCCTACCACCTCAAGCATACTTTTCATTAAGTTAGTCAAGCCCTTACAGTCTCCGTATGAATATTTGACTACGTCTCCTGCGGTCATGGTTTGCCAACCCCCAATGCCCAACTGGATACTTACATAGCGGAAGTTTTGTTGCAAAAAATCATAGAGTAAGGATACTTTTTCATACGGATCATCAATCCCTTCAACCAAGGTTAAAATTTCCGATTTAAACTCTTCCGGCAACTCACCACGCCCTTTATTAAGTTCAAATTGCCAAGCAGCAAATCCATTCCAGTCTTCCATAGATCCTTCATGGCCTTCCATTGAAAATAGGTGTGGGGCAATTAATATTTGTCGGAGACTTTTCTTATCAAAATCAGTATCAAGAATTGGGAAATCAAATTCCTCCCAAGTAATTCTTTCTCGTCCATCTTTAGTCTTCTCTTGCACTTTCTGCCCTTGGAGGTTTTGTTCTTTAAACCTAATCCCAACAGAATATGGATAAATGATCTCAAGGGTAGCCTCAGTTACTTTTTGATGAAGGAAATCAACCGGATTCCAAGCAGGAAAATAATAATTAGTCTTATGGTAAGTCTCTGTTCGAACTTTTACTTCTACCGGATATTTTCTAGTCTTTAACCTATAATACTTCCTTCTATTATCTTCAAATATGGAGGTATTGGAAATAATTGCAACATCCGTCATATCTCTGAGACGAGCCTTTTCTATAGTCTTACCAGTTTCCGGATCTATCACATCAAGCTGAAAATCCTTAACCTGAATGAGCTTATCATAAAACAGTGAAGTGAATGTTTGATCCAAACCATCCTCGTCTAAAACTTTGATATGTTTTTCTTCAATTATGGTATAATCGAAACTATCATAAAGTGAATATGTCTTTTTTACTTGGAGGATAGAATGAAACTCTTCCTCTTTTTCCAGAGTATCCAAATGGCTAAAAGCCCCCAAAAAAAGTAATACAAATAAAAGGGAATTAACCATTCAAGATCGACGATATTTTTCGGCCGAAAGTAGATATAAGTTTGATAAAAACTAATAAAATTGGAAAAATAATTTTTTAGTGACAACAACCTAAGTCACTAATGCTCAACAAACAGTATGGGAAGGGCTCCTCTAAGTCTTTTTAGGCTTGGATATCCCAAATAAACTTCACTATTTGAATCTTTAAAAAAACACCAATTCAAATGAGCGCAATAGAAATTGGAAGTTTCGAGGATTTTGAAAAATATAGCGGTAAAGAGTTAGGCACATCCGAGTACTTCCAAATAACCCAAGAGCAAATCAATTTATTTGCAGACGCAACTTATGATCACCAATGGATCCACACCGATCCTGAAAAAGCAAAAACCCAAGGAGCATTTGGCAATACCATCGCACATGGTTATTTAACCCTTAGCATAGTCCCTCATTTATGGGAACAGATCCTGAAGGTCAATAATCTGAAAATGATGATTAATTACGGAATTGAGAGTTTCAGATTTGCTCATCCAGTGCTGGTCACCGACCAAGTTAGACTGGTCGCCACCCTAAAATCCGTTGTGAACCTAAGAGGCACTGTGAAGGCAGAAGTATCTGTAAAATTGGAAATCAAAGATCAGAAAAACCAGCTTTTACGGGCATTTTGGTGTTTCTATACCACTTTCAATAATCAATTGACATAATCTTATATTTAAAATAAAGCCGGATTTACCGGCTTTTTTATTGTTCTGTTTTCTTAAACAAGATAGTTGCCCCTCCTTGTTTCAGAGTCATTTCGCCTTTCTCCGGATCAAAAATCATCGTAGCCCCCGCTTGGACAAATTCAAAAACATGATTTCCTCTGGCTTCTAAAGGAGTATCAGGCTGACCAGTAGGTTTAGCAATCAAGGTATTTCCCTCTTTTACGAAGGTCATTTTAAGTGGAATCTGGTCTGATGCATATTCCCCTAAATACTGATCTAATTCTTCCTCCGTTAACGTTGCAGTTTGAAAATTTGGAATCTTTACTTCTCTTCCAAATTGAGTATCCAAAATGGCTAGGATGATGTTATTGTTATTGTAATTACTGCCATTTGACAAAATACACACCGTAACATCTTCTGAAGGCATATAACCTATCATTGAGGAAAATCCATCAATCCCCCCATTATGGCCATAGGCTACCTTCTCATAATAAGGAAACTGGAACAAACCCCTTCCATACCCTTCTTTTATTTCTTTCATGAATGCCAGACTCTCCTCGGAAATGAGTTTACCTGAAAAAAGCCCTTCAATAAATTTCCCCAAATCTTCTGCGGTAGAAACAATAGCACCAGCTCCTAAAGGAATAGACATATCGGTAACCTGTTCCTCTTGCCAACCATCTTCATAGGAATAGGATTCGGCTTCATTAGTTCCTTTTTCCTGCCCCACTAGCGTATGTTCCAATTGCAAAGGCTTGGTGATTCTTTCCATTACTAATTCTGGATAAGATTTAGAATATACATCCTCCAAAATAAATGTGAGTAAGACAAAATTAGAATTACTATACTCTCCTTTAAAGCCAGGTTCAAAATCACTTCCTCCGTCTTTTATAATTTTCACCAGCTGGTCTCGAGTTTGAGGACTTGTGAAATAAGTTTCATATAAATCATCATTGGTGAAATTATGAATGCCACTTCTATGTTGAAGAAGCATGCTGATGGTGATTTGATCTGAATGAGGAATTTCTGGAATATATTCAGAAAGCGTTTGATCCAGTTTCATCTTTCCTTCCTCCACAGCCTGGAAAACCAGCACTGTTGTAAACATTTTGGTGATGGAGCCCACTCGGAATTGAGTATCCTCCTCTAATTCCACACCCTCTGCAACATCTTTAAAACCAAGGGAACGGGCATAAAGCACTTCTCCATTTGCCTTCAAAAGGACATTGCCCATAAACTTGTCGTGGGCTTCTAAAGAATCGAAATATTGATCCAGTTTATTGAAATCCTGTGCAATTAGCGTAGCACCACTGATTAAAAAAGTAATAAAGTGCAAGTAAACCGTTGTATCATAACAAATTGTCGTCAGTGAATATAAAAAAATCCTCCTTGGGATACAAGGAGGATGGAAGGTTTAGTTAAGTCGATCTCTTTCTTCAGAACTACCAGAGCTTTTATTCACTCGGAAACTTTCGCCTTTAGAGAATCGATAACGAAGGGTAAATCTTACACCTTGGTTACTTCTATATTGTCTAAATGAAGTATCAATATCTGCAAAGTCAACTTTCGCTTTAATGACTTGAGTTCTAAATAGGTCGGTTCCATTTACCGCGATTGTCAATTTATCTTTCATGATGGTCTTGGTTACACCAGCATCAACCCATCCGAAGCCTTCGATTGAACCCTGACCCCAAATCTGTGGTCCTAAATACATACCTACTACTTCCAATTTGAATCCTTTCGGCAAGTTGATATTGTGCTGAGATCTCACCATAAATGATGTCTGTTCAGTATCTAAGTAATCGTCACCAATCTGAGACTTATATCTGTTATAGTTTACCTGCAGCATATTGGAAGTTCCCCACCATTCCCTGATTTGCACAGGAACCATTGCTCTAAAGTTGGCATTTCTTGTTTTGTCAAAATTGTCGGTAAAAGTGGTAGTGGTTCTTTCTTCGTCATCCTGAATGAACACTTGCATAAATGCATCTGAAGTTTCACTATAGCCAATGGTAAATTGATAAGCTCCTTTTACTACATGGTTCATCTCAAAATTATTGGAATATTGAGGCTTCAAATTTGGATTTCCTCTTTCTGAAGTCAATGGGTCTATGTAGTAAACAAATGGATTCAGCAACCTATAATTCGGACGTGTAATTCTTCTGTTCGCATTATAAACGATCTGATAATTGTCAGAAACCTTATGTTGGATAAATGCACTTGGGAATAGGTTAAAGTATTCTTGAGTATTAATTTGGTCCAAAGTCACTGAATTCCCTTCAATATTGGAATACTCCCTCTTAAACCTGCCTGGTAACTTACCTTATCAGAAAATTTCCCTTTATAAGATGCATATCCTGCCAAGACATTTTCATGGTATATAAAGTGGTTACTATTAGGAGTTGGCTCAAAAGGTCCATCTTCAATCGCTAAGGTCAAATCAAGATTATTATCTGACTTCACCCATGAACCTTTTACACCTGTTTCAAGAGTTCCTTTTCCTAGCGGCTTTACAAAATCTACTTTTGCAGTAAAGATATTGTAGTACATATCATTCAATGTATTGAGTCTCCCACGGGCAGCGTCAGACTGATCCTCTCTAGTCCAAGTAGTTGTGCTCAATAAAGATTCACTACCTGAATTCATTCTGGTAAAGTCAATATCTGCAGTCAACTTTGTGCCCAAAGTATCCAAGTTTCCACCATAGTGAAGGTTTCCAAAGAATCGGTTTCCTCCACCATCTGAATCATTATAAGAATCTAAATAGGTCTTATCTACTACGCCAGGAGTGGCTATTTCAGTCAAAGAAGGATTGGTGGTTGTATTGTCAAAATCTGAAGCCTGAAGGTTGATTCCAATGTTGTGGTTTTCATTGATTTCATAATTGGCGGCTCCATTGAAAAACAGATTTTTATTTCTCTGTTTGATTCTAGATTCCTGTAAAAACTTTGAAACCCCTTCTGGTACATCAAAATTCCGCTCAATGTCTAGTTCATTCAAGTTGGCATAATGATTATAATTCAAATCTGCATTGGTAGACCATTTTCCTTTCTTAACATTCAAGGAAACTCCAGCAATCGGAGCCCAGAATCCATTGTACTGACCGCCTGCCTGCACATTTCCAAACATTCCATCTACGGTGTTCTTTTTAAGTCGGATATTGATCACTCCTGCAGATCCTTCTGCATCAAATCTTGCGGATGGATTATTGATCACCTCAATGCTCTTAATATTATCGGCTGGCATGGCTCTTAAAAAATTGGCCAAGTCAGTAGCACTCATGTAGGTTTGGCGATCATTGATCATTACTACCGCCCCAGTACGACCATTCAAATTGATGATTCCATCCTGATCCACATAAATACCTGGAGATCTTCCGATCACATCCAAAGCAGTAGATCCTTCCGCCATCACTGTTCCTTCTACGTTGACAATGGTTTTGTCAGGTTCAATGATAATTTCTGGCCGGGTCGAGGAAACAGTCACTTCATCAAGCCCAGTTGCTTCATCTGTTACCGTCAATTCTCCCATTTCTTTAATTGTGCCAGGTTTCAATTCAAAAGGATCTGATTCATATGGTTTAAAACCAATAGAAGAAATCACCACTTTTACCTGTGCTGTTTTGGCAGATTCAATTAAAAATAATCCATTTTCATCGGATACGGCTCCATCTACAAGATGTCCATCATTTACCGCAATTAAGGCCACATTGGCATAAGGAACTGCCTGCCCATTCTGATCTAAAATTTTCCCGGATATTTTACTAAGATCTTTTGCAGCAAGATTACTCATTCCCAACAAATAAGAGAATAGAGTTAAAAAGAGTAAGTTGGTAGTTTTCATTACTATGAAATATGTGTGTGTTGACTGTGCCAACCAATGAAAACAAAATGCCAAGAGTAAAAAATGGCCCAAAAAGCATAGAATGGCGTTTTTTAGTTAAACAAAAAATTAGACTGTATCAAAACCGAACAGTAATTCGATCGGTTTTAAACAAAAAAATCCCCGATTCAACCCGGGGATTTCGAATGGAACTCTTAGTTCTGCTTATTTGGCAGCAGCATATCTCTTACTAACTTCTTCCCAATTCACTACATTCCAGAATGAAGCAATGTAATCAGGTCTTCTGTTTTGGTAATTTAAATAGTAAGCGTGTTCCCAAACATCCAAACCAAGAATTGGAGTACCTGGGCACTCGGCAACATCCATCAATGGATTATCCTGATTTGGAGATGAGCATACACAAAGTTCTTTTTTAGCATCTACACAAAGCCATGCCCAACCTGAACCAAATCTGGTTGCAGCTGCTTTATTGAATGTTTCTTTGAATGCATCGAAAGAGCCGAATTTTGCATCAATTGCAGCAGCCAACTCTCCAGTAGGAGTTCCTCCACCATTTGGAGAAAGGATAGTCCAGAAAAGTGAGTGATTAAAATGACCACCCCCATTATTTCTTACCGCAGTATTTGAACCTGCGATTTTCAACAACTCTTCCAGAGATTTACCTTCTAGGTCAGTCCCTGCAATTGCATTGTTTAAGTTAGTCACATATCCATTGTGGTGCTTCGTATAGTGGATTTCCATTGTACGTGCATCAATGTTTGGTTCTAATGCATCATATGCATAAGGTAATGAAGGAAGTTCAAAAGCCATATTGTTAAAATTTAAGGTTAAACGTTAAAATTATATTCATTCAAATAATCTGCCTAAGGAACTGGTAGAAAAGAAAAAAAATTCCCTGAAATCCAATTTCCTTTTAGTTTCTCAATTTTTTGAAAAATTCAAGTAACAATTGTTCGGATTCCAAGGCCATTGGGCCCTGAAACAGTTTTGTTTTCGGATGTAGCATTGCCGGGTTGCATTGCTTAAAACCTCTTTTGGGATCTGGTGCTGCAAAATGCACCTCTCCGATCTGGGACCAAAAAAGAGCCCCGGCACACATGGCACAGGGCTCTAATGTCACATATAATTTACATTCGTTGAGATATTTCGATCCCAGGTAATTCTCTGCAGAGGTGATCGCCAGCATTTCAGCATGTGCGGTCACATCATTGAGCATTTCGGTTTGATTGTAAGCTTTTGCAATAATCCTGTTTTTACAGACAATCACAGCACCCACTGGTATTTCACCTTCTTCAAAAGCTTCTTTGGCCTGCTTAAAGGCCTCATTCATGAAATATTCGTGTGTGAAAAGCTCCAACTTTTTTATCTGAAAAATTCGAAAATCTCCTCTCTAATTCCCTCGTTGATGATAACTGCCAACAACAAGGAAACCAATAAGCCAATGAATGCCTTGCTCACATCTTTACTTGCCAATTTATAGGCTCTGCTAACCCATTCCCTACGCTTTTCTGGCTTGCCTGCTTTCCCTAGGGCAATGGCTAATTCACGTCCTCCCAACAATCCGATAAATACCCAAGTGGTACTCATTGGAACTTTGCTGTGAATCTTGAAATAGAATAGGATGATGGCGTATACGAAATCCACAATGGTCGCAGCTCTCACATCCGTGACATTGGACTTCTCATTGACAATAGATTGGATTTTGTCACCTTTTAAATAAAACAGGAATCCAAGTCCTAGGAAGACGAATCCAGCATATGCTGAAAATTCATAGACATTCAACTGTCTTGGAAGGAATACAGCAATGTTTGCCGCATCTTGCATGATCCACACTGCCCATAATGTACCAGAAGTAATCCATTGAAGAAACATCCAGTACGGCTTTGGTTTTCCTTTTAGGTAATTCTCAACAAAACGCTCTAAAAGGAACCATACCACAATTGCAACTCCAAAAGCCAATAGGTAACCTACAAAGCTTTTTTCATGACTTCTACAATGGTGCCCGCTTTATAAGTAAACACATTAAGTAATAAGAATGTGGTGGAAACCGGCATTCTCATTCTGGTCATAATCAATAAAACTATCGGGGCTGCCAATTGTAAAAAAACGAAGCTCTCAGGAGCTTTATCCAAGCCTTTGGTAGTCAAACGCTCATAACTTACATCTCCATTGAAAGTGATCCAGCTGTAAGTAACCGTACCGACAAAAATCAAACCCATAAATAACCACAACCAATACCATTTTTTTGATTGATTGGAGGCGATAAAGGTTCCAATGGTCTGGATACTATCATTGGCAATGGCAGAGTAGGCCGCCAAAGCAAATCCAAACCACATTGCTGCATAGGTATAAGGAAGCAATAATCCGGCAATCGAAATAAGTATACATATACCTACCAGGAACTGCTTTTCTTTCTTGGCAAAGTCAAATATAGAGTATGCACTTTTACTTAACTTTTCTTGATTTATGTTCTGGTCGAGATTCTTTTTCTTAGCCTTGGCCATGTCTTTGTTTTCTATTTGGCAGCAAAATTAATGAAGATAATCTTCTGGGAATATTAAGAAATTGTTAAGTAAGCACAAATTCTTTTCTATTCCACTCAGTTTGGCTTGCAATTCGCAAAAAAATTTCAACTTTTGCGATTTATTTTAATTAAAATTTGGAATTTCTTCGAGATTAGGCTTCGAAGTGAAATATCATTAGTATTAGGGTACTACCAACTATATTACGCCTGGGATGGAATTATATGATCAGGAACAACCTGTAAAAAACAAAACCAAAAGCTATGTCTTAATGCTTTTGGCCATCTTACTATTCATTTTTTCAATCGACCTTCTTACAGTTGCAATGGGGCAACTTAACAACTCTGTGGCAAATGATATTTTAATGGCCACAAAAAACCCCTTTGTGAGCCTTTTCATAGGCCTTTTAATGACCGCTCTGATTCAAAGTAGCTCAACAGTGACTTCGAGCATCGTGGCAATCGTAGCGGCGGGTAACATGAGTATGGAACAAGCTGTTCCTATGGTCATGGGAGCAAATATCGGTACTACCTTGACCTCCACACTTGTTTCATTTTCTTATATCATGAAAAAGAAACAATTCAAAAGAGCCATTTCAGCAGGGATCATTCATGACTTTTTCAACATCATTACGGTCTTTATTTTATTTCCTTTAGAATACTATTTCCAGTTTTTATCCAAAATCGCTCATAAACTGGCTTCCTTTTTCCTGACCAACGAAAATTATTCAGGAACATTCAATTACAACAATAAGGTATTTACACGCCCATTGACTGATTGGATCTCTGAAACTATTCATATTCCTTTTTTAACCTTGGTATTGGCCATATTCCTGGTTTTTGGAGCCATTAAATTACTTTCATCCTCCGTCTATAAGGCCTTTGTATTAGATAGCTTCCAGGAAATCAACAATTTTGTCTTCAAGAAAACCAACCTGGCATTTATTTATGGAATATTTTTCACCGCTGCGGTACAATCCAGTACTGTGACTACCTCTTTGGTGGTGCCTTTGGTAGCAAATAAAAAAGTATCCCTTAAAAAGTCCTTTCCTTTCATCATTGGAGCAAATATTGGAACTACCATCACCGCAGCCATTGCAGCATTTTATAAAACGGAGGCAGCTATCGCGCTAGCCATTGTCCACTTCCTATTCAATTTCTTTGGAGCTTTAATCATCTTGCCTTTCCCTGGAATCAGAAATATCCCTGTTAGGATGGCCACTTATATGGGGGCAAAATCAGTTCAAACGAGATTTATTGGTTTCGCTTATATTTTGCTGACCTTTTTTATCATTCCATTCTTATTGATTTACTTCAGCAACAATTAAGCATATTTCATTTTCCAAGCTTCCATTAATTGCTTGGCTGAACTGGTCCCGATCCGATCTGCACCAGCTTCAATTAACTGAATTGCAAATTCCAAGGATTTAATACCTCCTGAGGCTTTGATACCTACATGTGAGGATAGGGTTGCTCTCATGGTAAGGATATCTTCTACTGAAGCCCCTCTACTTGCAAAGCCGGTGGATGTTTTGACATAATCCGCCCCTGCATCCTGACAGATCAGACAGGCTTCTTTGATTTGGGATTCACTCAGATTGGCGGTTTCAATGATGACTTTCAAAATCCTTTCCTCCCCATGGCATAATTTGGCAATCTGGGCAATTTCAATCTTCGGCCAATTCATTCCTGAGTGATAAGAAGTCTGGGACCATACCAAATCCAATTCATCCGCTCCTTGTTTGATTGCCTCTTTCGTTTCAAACACTTTTGTTGCGGTATCAGTATAACCCAAAGGAAATCCAATCACCGTTACCAATTGGATATCTTCCTCTTTCAACTCTCTTTTAACCTTTTTCAACCAAAATGGCGGAACGCAAACACCTACAAACTGCTCCTCAATGGCATCCTTGATCAAAAGATCCAGTTGATCCGAAGTCATGGTAGCCTGAAGTAATGTGGTTTCTAAATACCTATTGAAATTTTTCATATCAGGAGTCTGCGTTTACATAATTCAATAAATACATAAACTCCAAAGTCAAATCCCCATCCCGCGCAATGGTGGCTCCTTCCAAGATTGGAGAGACCTCTTTATTCAATTCTGGTATGACCCATTGAATAAGCTGATCTCCAAAATCGGTGCTGGCTCCTCTTGGCAACTCGCAAGGTAGATTATCAATTGCCATCACCGAAATACTGGTTTGACTGCCAAATGCTTCAATAGCTTCTCCTGTCTTTCTATCTATATCATACACGGGGTTTAGAATATTGGAAGCTTTGACAGTGGTAGGGATAGACCCATGTATGTCACAAGAGATATCCGCAATTACCGAAATAGCAAAGTCAGGATGGTCAATATCCTTCAGTTCAAACAGCCTGGGTGCATCAGGATCCCAATAATGGGATGCAATTAAAATTTCCCCTTCCTCTGCAAACTTTAAAAAATGACTTTCATACTTTTCAGGATTAGCGTAAAATTCTTCCTGATCATATCCCCCATCCGATTTACGCCTGTTGTAATCCGAGGATTTTAAAACCAAATACACAGGTTCATCAAAATAATGATGGAGGAAATCTTGGGTAGAAACTTCTCTCACTCCCAAAGTATCCAAAATTTCTTTGGCCCCTTTCCCTACTCTACCAGAACCAGTTAGGATAATCTTGATAGGAGGCAATTGTACCTTTTTTAGCTCCTGCTCTAGTTTTTTTATCAAAACACCGATAAGCCCTTTTGATATCAAACAGATCAGTTTTCTGTCCATAAGTCCATAATGCATTATACGCTCCAACTATTCCCGCCCATCTTCCAAATGCCACTACTCTTTTCCCAGATTCATCTTTTAGCACTTCGTAATCCAATAAGCGAATATTTTTATCCAGAACCGCTTTCAACAAGGCACGGTTATAAGGCTGCTTTTTGATAGTATGCGAAAAGAAAAAGAAGGTTTTCCCAGGAATCAGCTGATCAATGGGCACTTCCTTTACCCCAAAAACCACATCACAATCACTCAAATCATCCACTACTTGACAGCCAGCATTCAAGTACTCTATATCGGTAAAGGCACGATGAGGACTGGACTGAATAAAAAAGAATATTCACCAGGATATTGTCTCTGAATATGAATGACTTGGCTAGGGGTAAATGGAGTTCGTCTATCTGGCGGGTTTTTCCTTCGCGGATAATTCCGATTTTCATAAAAATAAGGTTATCGGGTAATCGAGTTATAAATGGGCTATATACTATTAATTTTCAGCTGGAGCATATTTTATAGTACGCACAGCCTTTTCGCTTCCACCAAGTTAAAAGAATTCTAAAAGCCCAATGGGCCGGAAGCCAAAAATGGTTCAGACTTTTTTATACCATCTTTTCCACCTTGCTTTTTATGGGAATCATGATTCAATCCTTATTTATCCCCATTTCAAAATTCCTTGATCAAAGTGATCTTATGACCTATTTGGGATACATGTTTGCCACATTTGGAACAATCCTACTTGTCAAATCTACCAAGCAAATCCAGCTAAAACAGTTCCTAGGGATATCTGCTCAAGAAAAGTCTCCCCTTTTAATTACCACCGGTTTATATGGTAGGGTAAGACACCCATTGTATTTAGGACTAATTTTGATCTTTTTGGGTTATGTCTTGGTTTCGGCAACCTACACGGCCCTAATTCATTTTAGCTGTCTGATTTTGTATTTACCGTTTGGAATGTATTTCGAAGAAAAAATCTAGTGGATCAATTTGGTAAAGCCTATGAGGAATATCAAAAAAGGTACCCATGATCATTCCTAAGTGGAGCAAAAAAAGAGGGCCTAAGCCCTCTTAAATATCAATCCGTTCCTTTAAAGAATACGTCGAAGATCAGTACTGAATTTGGTGGGATTCTACTGTTATTTTCAGAAGAACGATACCCATAAGGAGAAGGAATAATCATCCTTGCTTTGGTACCTGGTCTGATCCTTCTAAAACCAATATCCCATCCTGTAATCACATTTCCTGCACCTACCTGAAACTTAAAGGTTTCATAAGTTCTACCTTCCACATAGATATTATTGTCTCTAGCAATGGTTTCATCCGTGGTATCGAAAACCGAACCGTCCTCCATTAGGAAGCCCGTATACTCCGTATACACAATATTTCCACCTGTAGGCCGAGACCCTACTCCCTCTTCTTGAACAATAATCACTAAACCAGATGGGTCATGGATTCTATATAGACTGTCTACTTGAGCCGTGTCAATATAGGCCGCTATTTTTACTGAGTCGATGGCAAGATTTCCATCTACATCATAAACAGGACCCGTGTTGAAAGGATTATTTGGTTCGCAGGCAATAATCGCACTGAAAAGCCCAACTAAAAGGAAATAGAATAATTTCTTCATGTATTAATTTTCTCTTAGGCCAGGTTTAACTTCCATTAATTCCACTTCAAAGACCAAAGGGGTATTTGGTGGTACTGGTCCTTGACCATTTCTTCCATATCCTAATTCTGAAGGCATGATGATGGTAGCTTTATCCCCAGTTTCCATCTGTCTAATTCCAAACTCAAAGGCAGTAAGAACAGAGAATGTACCCACTTTAAAGGAAAGTGGAGGATACTTATAGTCGCTGTCATACAGCCCATTATCCTTGGCAACTTGTTCGATACTGGTATCAAATACTTGTCCACTCAAGAATTTACCTGTATAGTGAACAACTACGGTATCCCCAACAAAAACCGAATCTTTACTATTAGACAGTTCTTGCCAAATAATGTAATAGGCATTCGCCTGATCCTTGTATTCTTTGACATTGACGATAGTAGTAGTGTCCAAATAGGCCTCAATCTCTGCTTTATCTTCTAAGAAAATAGCTTCTGAAGTCTCTTCTGTATCAATACAAGATACAAGTGTAATGCTTCCTATCAATAAGGAAAGAAATGAATACAGTTTAATTTTCATTGCGTTGGTATAGTTTTTAATTGTTTGTCCTAAGTCTTGGCGGACTTATTTCTGAACATCTACTACCTCTACATCGAAGATTAGGATAGAATTAGGTCCGATCATACCTCCTGCTCCGTTTTCACCATAAGCCAATGGAGAAGGAATCAAGAACTTACCTTTAGAACCTTTTTTCAACAATAACAATCCTTCATCCCATCCAGGAATTACCTGACCCATTCCTACATTTACTGGAAGTGGCTCATAAGGTCTCTGAGGATTATAAACATCATGCTCCTTAGCCAATTCTTCGATAGAAGTATCAAATAACGTCCCGTCCAACAGGTAACCTGCATAATTCACATTCATGGTAGTACCTGGAGTGACTGGCTCACCTGTTCCTTCTTCTTCGATCACATAATAAAGTCCGCTCTCAGTCTTATTCGCATCCAAACCCTTTTCCGCAACATATGCTTCAATAGTTTTTGCTTCTTCTACCAATAATTCTTTTGCTCTATCCGCTCTTTTAAGCTCTTCAGCTTCCATGGTTTGGTTGAAAAAAGCTTCAATTTCTACCTGATCCATGATTTCAAACGCACCTAATCTCACTTTTACTACATCATCCTCTTTCAAGAATGGAGGAAAATTCTCTCCAAAAATAATTTTGGCAGTAGATTCAAATGCAATGCTGTCTCCTTTTTTCAAATTCAAGAAAATCTCATCCATTCCATTGGTAGGAGTAATGGAATCATTAGCCATCAAATAGCCTGGAAATGGCTGACTTGCTGTTGAGTAAATGACAGAGTCATCTCCATTGGTAATTTCCAAGTTGTAAAGAAGAAAATCTCCATTAGGAGCAGTTTCATTTCCTTCAGAAACGTAGGCGTACTCAATTCCGTCTTTTTCAGTTACTTTTTTCTTTTGACAAGAAGAGACTAGGGCTACCCCAAGCGTCAAGACGATTAAAGCCAATAGGCTGTTGTTATTTTTCATAAAGATTAAGTGAATTTTCTAAGTAAAGTGCGGTGATAAAATCGGGCTTAATTTGCTCCAACAGTTTCAACAGGGAAAAGCGAATCCTGATTTTCTTCTACTAATTTTTCAAATCTTTCTACAGTTTCTTTTAGTCCCAAGTTTGACTTACCTCCAGAAGCGTTTTTATGCCCTCCTCCACTGAAGTATTCGGCAGCAAATTTATTTACTGATACTTCACTGGATGATCTAAAAGAGATCTTGATGCCATCTTCACGCTCTGAGAATAAAGCAGCCAATTTTATGCCATCCAAAGATAAAGCATAATTAACCAAACCTTCTGTATCTCCGGTCTGGCTTTGATATTTTTTAAGATCTTTTTTACTGATAGCAAAATATGCAGTGTGCAGATCTTCTCTGACCACCAATCTTCTGCTAATGGCAAATCCGATAAATTTCAATCTGTTGACTGAATTGGAATCATAAATCCAATTGGCAATCTGGGAACTATTTGCTCCCAAATCCAAAAGCTCTGCCACCACCAAGTGAACGTTTTTGGTAGTATTGGGATGTCTAAAACCACCCGTATCAGTCATGATCCCAGCATAAAGGCATTCTGCAATGTCTTTATCGATCAAAGCTTTGTCTCCTAACTCATCGATCAACTCAAAAACCAGTTCACAGGTAGCTGCAGCTTGAGTACTTGAGTATTCAAAATCTGCGAAATCCTCTGGATCTTGGTGATGGTCAATATTTACCACATAAGCGTTGGATTCACGGATCATTTCTCCCAGCTCGTTCACCCTGTTCAATACAGAGAAATCCAGACAAAAGATAATGTCAGCTTCTTCCAGCTTTTTGATGGCAATCTCCCGATGCTCAGGTTTGCTAAAATCCAATACGTCATCATTCCCTTTCATCCAGTTAAGGAAAGAAGGGTAATCGGATGGAGTCACTACACTTACCTCATGTCCTTTTTTAATCAAGTAGTTAGCAAGACCCAAGGAGGAACCCAGTGCGTCAGCGTCGGGCTTCACATGCGTGGTAATGAATATTTTTTGGGGGATGAAATTTCTTTCTTAAATGAGGCTAATGCTTCCATTTTTTAGAATTAGCGGCACTTTGGCTCTAAGTAAGTCGCAAAGGTCATTAATTTTTTGACAAATCCCAACTTATGCATTTACCTGAAAATTAGCCCGATATGCAATAAATAATTTAGAATACTCGGAAGATGGATTTTATTCTCCTATTTTTGCGCCCGAATTAAACCAATGAAAATAAGAAAACCCATGGCAACAAACAGAACATTTACCATGATCAAGCCGGATGCTTTTTCAGCAGGCAACTCAGGAGCTATTCTTAAAATGATTGAAGAAGCTGGTTTTAAAATCATCGCAATGAAAGCCACTCAGTTGACCCCGGCAACTGCAGGTAAATTCTATGAAGTGCATAAAGAAAGACCTTTCTACGCAGACCTTTGCGCTTATATGTCTTCTGGACCAATCATTGCTGCGATTTTAGAAAAAGAAAATGCAGTAGAAGATTTCAGAAAATTAATTGGTGCTACCAATCCAGCTGATGCTGCTGAAGGTACTATCAGAAAAATCTTCGCTAAATCTATCGAAGCAAATGCAGTTCACGGATCTGATTCTGATGAAAATGCAGCCATCGAAGGAAACTTCTACTTCTCCCAAATTGAAAGAATAGGATAATAGTTATACCCAATCTATTCTGAAGGCACCTCCCTAGGGGTGCCTTTTTGATTTTTTACCAATTCCATTTCCAATTACCACTCTTAATATTAATTTTTATAGGTATACGTAGATTCATTTACCGCAAGCTAAAAGTTCTCAAAATCAGCAATCAAGCCCATTTTAAAGAATTACATTAAAAATTATAGACAATTATTACGTACTATATCTTATTTTTTTCATTATCATTTGTTTTAAATTACGTATTTATACTTATATTTGAGTCTAAATTACGTAGACATGAAAAAAGTTATCATCGTAGGTAATGGAATGGTCGGGTTTAAGTTTTGCGAAAAATTGATCGCGCACCCAGATCGATCGAAATTTGATATCTTGGTTTTCGGAGAAGAGCCAAGACCAGCGTATGACAGGGTTCACTTAAGTGAATATTTTGCCCTGAAATCCTCTGAACCATTGTTATTGGCTCCAAGAACTTGGTACGAAGAGAACAAGATCCAACTTAGAACTTCGGAAATGATCTCTGAAATAGATACAATCGCCAAAAGGGTAGTATCCCATAAAAACGAGACTTTTCACTATGATTACTTAATACTGGCTACTGGTTCCTCTCCATTTATTCCTCCTTTAAATGGAGTCTCCAAGCCAGGCGTTTTTATTTATAGAACCATTGAGGATTTAGAAGCAATTGAGGTATATGCCAAAAAATGAAATCCCAAGGACGATTTAAAGCAGCTATTTTGGGCGGGGGATTGTTAGGTCTTGAAGCAGCAAATGCAACTAAAGAACTTGGGATGGATACGCATGTGATTGAATTTGCCCCTCGATTAATGCCAAGGCAGCTGGATCAGCCCGCCAGTGAATTACTGATTTCAAAGATTGAAGATTTGGGTATACAAGTTCACCTTAGCAAAAACTCCAAAGAAATTTTAGGAGAAGCCGAAATAACTGGAATCGAATTCCAGGATGGAGAAACTTTACCTATTGATATGTTGGTAATTTCTGCTGGAATTAGACCCAGAGACGAACTGGCCATCAAATCAGGTCTGGTAACCGGAACAAGAGGAGGAATAGAAGTGAACAACAAAATGCAAACTTCAGATCATTCTGTGTTTGCCATAGGGGAAGTCGCCTTATACAATAATGGAATCTATGGTTTGGTGGCTCCGGGGTATGAAATGGCAAGTGTAGCCGTAGATCAAATCACAGGAGGCTCCAAAGTCATGAGTCCCTCCATCGATATGTCCACCAAACTCAAGCTGGTAGGTACTGAGGTTGCATCTTTTGGAGACCCATTTATAGAGGGAGTAGAGGCAATTCCTATCATTTATGAAAATAAACAGAAAGGTATTTATAAAAGAATCAATATCTCAAATGATGGTAATAGACTCTTGGGTGGAATCCTAGTAGGTGATGCCTCAGATTACAACTCCTTGTTTCAGCTCTACATCAATGGCATCAAACTTCCTGAAAATGCGGAAGACTTAATTTTAGGTGCCCGTGGGGGAGAAAGCGCTGCTTTAGGCTCAGTTTTGGACCTTCCAGATTCTGCACAAATCTGTTCCTGTGAATCTGTCAGCAAAGGAACGATCTGTGATTCATTAAAATCCGGCGCTTGTACCAATTTAATGGACATCGTAAAAGCTACCAAAGCCTCCAGCTGCTGTGGCGGATGTAAACCCATGGTGATGGATTTAGTCAACGAGACATTAAAATCCATGGGACAGAAAGTGAAAGAAACCGTTTGTGAGCACTTCGAATACAGCAGACAAGAACTCTATGACCTCATCAAAATCAACAAAATTTCTGGTTATGATGAAGCTTTGGACAAATATGGCAAAGGTCATGGCTGCGAAATATGCAAGCCGGTCATGGCATCTATTTTTGCCAGTATTTTCATGGAAACCGCCAATCGACAAGTTCCTATTCAAGATTCCAACGATCGATTTCTGGCCAATATTCAGAGAAATGGAACCTATTCCGTGGTACCAAGAGTACCAGGAGGAGAAATCACTCCTGAAAAGCTGGTGGTACTTGGTCAGGTAGCCAAAAAATATGACCTCTACACTAAAATTACCGGTGGTCAAAGAATTGATTTATTCGGAGCCCAATTACATGAGCTCCCTATGATTTGGAAAGAACTGATTGATGCAGGGTTTGAAAGTGGCCACGCCTATGGCAAATCACTACGTACCGTCAAAAGCTGCGTGGGTTCTACCTGGTGCCGCTATGGAATGCATGACAGCGTGAGCTTTGCAATCCGTATAGAAGAAAGATATAAAGGTCTTAGGTCTCCACATAAATTGAAAGGCGGGGTATCAGGCTGTATACGGGAATGTGCTGAAGCAAGAGGCAAAGATTTTGGAATTATAGCTGTAGAAGGTGGGTGGAACCTTTACGTATGTGGAAATGGTGGAGCGACACCGAAGCATGCTGTTCTGCTTGCCTCTCAGCTTGATGATGAAACTTGTATCAAATACCTAGATCGCTTCTTGATCTATTACATACGCACAGCAGCACCATTGATGCGAACTGCACCATGGTTGGATAAATTGGATGGCGGAATTGATTACTTGAAAAAGTAGTAGTGGAAGATTCGCTAGGGTTAGGAGAAGAACTTGAAAATGAAATGGAGGAATTGGTTCAAAAATATGCTTGTGAATGGAAAGAAGCCATTGAAAACCCTGACATGATGAAGCGTTTCAAACACTTCATCAACACAGATGAAAAAGACGATCAATTAGTATTTGTACCAATGCGTGAACAAAAAATGCCAAAACCTTGGTAATCCCTATGGAAGAATTACTCAAAACCTATCAAACTGTCACCACCCAAGAGGTCATCAATTGGGTAGCTGTAGGAAAACCCGAAGATTTCCCTGAAAACGGAGGGGATGCGTCAAGTATAAAAGCAAACAAGTGGCTGTGTTCTACTTTAAAAGAACAGATTCCTGGTTTGCCTGCCAAAATCTTTGTCCACATAAAATAGAAATGGTGCTTTCCAGAGGAATGATCGGAGATGCAGCAGGAATCCCCAAGGTAGCTTGTCCACTTCATAAAAAGACATTTTCGTTGGAAGATGGCAGTAACCTAAATGGGGAAGACTATAGCATCGCTACTTATCCGGTTAAAATAGAAGGGGAAATGTATATATTGGTTTTGCGGATTAAACCAATTTCAAATGAACACCTATCAAAAAGCTATTGCCAAAATCGATGAAATCAATGCAGAGGATCCCATCAAAGAGTTAGATCAGGGAGAGGAAATCTCAAAGGAACTTTTGTATTCAAAGAGGATGACGGCCAAATTGGATGCATTTGAACCCAATGCACCGGAATATTTGAAAATTGCAACAAGAGCCCAGCACATTGAAAGGTGGAAAATCCCAAGATCAGAATACCCCATGGATCGGGTAGGATATCTGAGATGGAGGGAGGAATTAAAAAAGATGCATGCGGAAATCACTGCCGGTATCCTGGAAGAAGTGGGATATGATCAGGATTTCATCGCCAAAGTCACCCATTTGATTCGCAAAAAGCAATTGAAAACCGATGAAGAAACACAGACTTTAGAAGACGTGATCTGCCTGGTTTTTCTAGAAAATTATTTTGAGGATTTTGCTGCAAAACACGAAAAAAAGAAAATCATCGATATCCTTCAAAAAACCTGGGGGAAAATGTCGGAAAGAGGCCATCAAGCGGCACTCCAATTAACCTTTTCACAAGAAAGCCTACAACTAATCAAAGAAGCAGTTTTAGAATAAAAAATGGCTCAGAATACCAAACCCTTAGATCAATATACTTTCAACAGGCTTCGACGTTTATACATCATCGCTTTGGGAGCCATTGCCATTTCCCTGTTGACAAGTCAGTTTTTGATACGAAGCTATCTCAACGATCAGGAAGATGACAGTAAATTGATCAATGTGGCTGGACGTCAACGGATGTTGAGTCAAAAGCTGACCAAAGAGGTCTTATTATTGAGGATCAATGGACCTCAACACCAAAGGAGTTCCCTCATAGATTCCATCAACCATACCAAATTGGAATGGCAAAATGCTCATCAAGCCTTGCAGTTCGGAAATGAGGCAATGGGCTTGGAAGCCGGAAACAGCAAAGAAATCACGGAAATGTTTGAGGCAATCCAGCCATCCTTTGACAAGGTCATCAGCTCCACCAATCAATTAATAGACTTCGCCCAATCCGCTGAAGAAGATCCGTTGGCCATTGACCAGGAATTACAAACCCTACAATTAGCAGCCTCTTCTTTTTTGACCCAAATGGAAGAAATCGTAAACCAATATGATGATGAAGCAAAGGAAAAAGTCTCCCAGCTTAGAAAATTGGAAATTGGGATTACGGTATTTACCCTTTTTATATTACTCTGCGAGTTTTTGATCATATTCTGGCCCTCAGCGAAAGCCATGAAATTAAGTATCCGTGAATTACTTGAGGCAGAGAAGAAAGCCATTAAAATGGCCAAAGATGCAGATCTACTTTCACAGTCCAAAGAAAAATCAGTACGTGAACTGAGAGCATTAAGTCAGGCCATGGACGAAATTCTTCTATTTGCAAGGATCACTCCCGAAGGTTATATCACTCACATGGGAGACCAGTTTTCGAGATTGCTTCAGGTAAAAAAATATAATCTAAATGCGAAGTTTTCCGAGATCATTTCAATTCATGAAAATGAACAATTGATGATGGATAGGATCATTGCTGAAAACAAAAAATCAGGTTGGCAAGGAGAAATAAAGGCAACGAACAAAGAAGGAAAAGAAATTTGGCTGGATTTTTCCATGCTCCCTTTCAGTTCTGGAGAGGACAAATCTGAGCTCATCATCGTTTGCTTGGATATTACCAAACGGAAAGAAGCCATGCTGGAGGTAGAACGGTTGACAAAAGCCAGTTTTGAAGAAAAAATGCAGCAGCAAAAGATCCTGAGCAGACAGATTATTGAAAATCAAGAAAATGAGCAAAACCGAATCGCCAAAGATATTCATGATGGGATTGGTCAAATGCTCACAGGGTTAAAATATTTGCTGGAAAGTGTAGAACTGGAAAACCCAACTCAAGCAAAAGAGAAAATAGAGAAATTAAAATTGCTCACCTCCAATATCATCAAAGGAGTCCGGACAGCCACTTTCAACCTGACCCCTCCCGAACTCAAAGATTATGGAATTGTGCCTGCATTGACAGAACTTACCCAGGAACTAGAAAAATTGACGGACAAGCATATTGTTTTATTTAATAAAACTGACTTTAACCAACGACTGGATTCCTTGGTAGAAATCAATTTATACCGAATCACACAAGAAGCGATTAACAATGCCATCAAATATGCGGATTCTACACATATCATCGTCACCATTTCGCATAGTGAATCTATCCTCAGTATTATAGTAGATGATAATGGCAAAGGCTTCGATAAAAGCAAGCTGAAACCTAAGCCAGATAAAGATGGTGGGATGGGTTTGACCTTTATGCAAGAAAGAATCAATTACATCAATGGAAGGTTATTTATCAACTCTTCACCCAATGAGGGAACAAGAGTCACTTTGAATGTTCCTTTGAATTAAATCACTAGACTTTTATACGTAAATTTGCTTATTTTACTACGTATTAACTTTAGAACCCATGACTCCAACCCAAATAGTCCTTGCTGATGATCACGAGTTAGTTCGTGATGGAATAAGATCCCTTTTAGAGAACGAAACTGGTTTTGAGGTAATTGCAGAAGCTGCAGACGGAGTAGAAGCACTTCAGGTAATTGCCAAAAAGCAGCCTGACCTGTTGATTGTAGACATTCGTATGCCGAATATGAATGGAATCGAGGTAGTAAGACAATTGACGGAAAAATATCCAAAGGTAAAAAAACTGGTACTATCCATGCATGATTCAGAAGAATATGTGGTCGAGTCCATTGAAGCTGGAGCAGACGGGTACCTATTGAAAGGGTCCTCCAAATCTGAATTTTTAAAGGCATTAAACACCATTGCAGAGGGAGGAAAGTATTTTACAGGAGACGTTTCTGCTATTATCATCAATAATTTCGTAGGTGGAAAGCCAAAACCAAGTCCAAAGCCTGAAGCAGTCCCAGAAGAATTGGCAGCTTTAACCAATCGGGAAAAACAGATTTTGGAGTTGATTTTGGAAGGGAAAGGCAATAATGAAATTGCAGAAGCTCTCAAGATCAGTAAAAGAACAGCAGAAGTACACCGCTTCAATTTGATGAAAAAACTCAATGTGAAAAACCTGATCGAACTTACCAATAAGTCAAAAGAGCTTCACTTAATATAAACTACGTATTAATTACGTATTAAAAAGGCCTATTTCGCTGATATAGGCCTTTTTTATATTATATATCTAAATTATTTACGTATTTATTTTACGTAATAAGTATTTTTACTTACTTTTATGAAAGATAAAATTAAGTAAAATGAAAAATCACATCTCACACAAAGCGACACGTTTGAATCTCAGAGATATCAAGAGTGTCCCAATCCGGACTTTCTGGATTACTTCGCTGGCGTTCTTCATTTGTTTTTTTGCTTGGTTTGGGATCGTCCCATTTATGCCCGATGTGGTAAGGGATTTGGGCCTGACTCCTGCACAAAAGTGGAACGCAACGGTTCTGGCAGTAGCAGGTACTGTATTTGCCAGATTATTGATCGGAAAATTATGTGATAAATATGGTCCAAGATTATGCTATACCTGGCTATTAATCCTTGGATCCATTCCTGTAATTCTTAGCGGGTTGGTACAAACCCCGATGCAGTTTTACTTATGTCGCTTATTCACTGGTTTTATCGGAGCTTCTTTTGTGATCACACAAGTACACACTTCCTTGATGTTCGCATCCAATGTAGTAGGCACAGCTAATGCAACCTCTGCAGGATGGGGTAATTTGGGAGGTGGGGCCAACCGTCTTGGAATGCCAATCATCGCAGCTCTTGTCATCAGTTTTGGAATTGCCGAGGGAGATGCATGGAGGTATTCCATGGTCATTGCTGGAATCGTTTGTTTCCTGACCGGATTACTTTACTACTTTTTCACCAAAGATACTCCTGAGGGAAATTATTCGGAACTTGCGGCAAAGGGTGTTGATATCCCTAAAAAGAAAAAAGATTCGGTAGGATTCCTTGAAACTCTCAAAGATTATAGAGTATGGGTATTGTTCATTGTCTATGCCGCTTGTTTTGGAATTGAATTGACTGTCTATGGTACCATGGACGATTACCTACAGAATACCTTCCAGTTGGAAAGAATTACTGCTGGTAATATCGTTTTATCCTTTGCTTTAATGAACATTTTCGCGAGAACCCTGGGAGGATTCTTCGGAGATAAATTCGGAAAATTAAATGGATTAAAGGGAAGAGTTTGGTTTTTGGCAGTGATTCTGGTGGCAGAAGGCCTGATGTTGAGCGTGTTCTCTTTGGCTACCAGTCTGGTGGCAGGCATCACACTCCTCGTATTATTTAGCCTCACCGTACAAATGGCCGAAGGTGCTACCTTTTCAGTAGTCCCATTCATCAATCGAAAAGCAATTGGCTCTATTTCTGGGATTGTGGGAGCAGGCGGAAACTTTGGAGCGTTTTTGGCAGCTTTATTTTTGAGTTCTAAATCAGCTGTGGCTGAGAAAGCAGCACTATTGGCAAGTGAATCACTTAGTGCAGAAGCAGCGGCGGCAGCCCAATCGGCAGCAGCGGCATCTGCAGTTTCCAGCGGATTCCTCTCCATTGGTGCCATGATCGTCTTGGCTGGAGCGATTACCCTGATTATCAAATTCAGCACAGAAGATGAAAGGGAAGCAAAAGTGGAGCTAGAAAAATTACAACCTGAACTGATTCCAATCGAGAAATAATTGTCACATCACTAAAGTAAAGCTCCTTGAAACTGGCATTCTAGCTTTCAAGGAGCTATTTTGAATTTTATTGCTTTACAACCTATCAAACCTAAACCACGTGATTTCCAGCAAAAAAATCAAAACCACTTGTTCTTACTGCGGTGTTGGCTGTGGGATTGTGGCCAGCGTCAATCAACAAGATAAAGTGCTAGTGGAAGGAGACAAAGACCATCCGGTAAATGGTGGCATGCTATGTAGCAAAGGCATGAACCTTCACTATGTAGTAAATGACACTTCGGACAGAATTCTTTACCCTGAAATGCGTTGGAGTAAATCCCATCATTTAGAGAGAGTTTCCTGGGATGATGCTTTGGACCGGGCTGCAGGTGTTTTCAAATCCCTGATCCAAAAGCATGGACCTGATAGCGTGGGTTTCTATGTTTCGGGCCAATGTCTAACTGAGGAATACTACATCGCCAATAAATTGGTCAAGGGTTTCTTAGGCACCAATAACATCGATACCAACTCCAGACTCTGCATGAGCTCTGCAGTAGTGGCGCATAAAAAAACTTTTGGTGAAGATTCTGTTCCAATCTCGTATGATGACATTGAGCTGGCAGATGTTTTTTGATAGCTGGTGCCAATCCAGCCTGGTGTCATCCTATTTTATTCAGAAGGCTAGAAAAACACAAAGAAAAAATCCGAATGTCAAAGTCATTGTGGTAGATCCCAGGAAAACAGATTCGGCAAATTTTGCGGATTTACACTTACAATTGATTCCTGGGACGGATATTATCCTGTATAATGCCATTGGAAGGAGATTGATAGAAACCGGGTTTGTAGATCAAAATTTCATTGATAATCATACAGAAAATTACCTGAAATATAGAAAGCAGGTCATGTCTGTGTCGCTGAGCAATGCCTCTAAATTGTGTGGTGTTTCCATCGATGACATCAGAATGGCAGCAGATTTAATCGGAACCTCCGGTGGTTTCATAAGCATGTGGGCCATGGGTTTGAACCAAAGCTCCGTCGGAACCGACAAAAATTTTTCACTCCTGAATTTATCCTTGGTAACAGGCAGAATAGGGACACCAGGAAATGGACCTTTCTCATTGACCGGCCAACCCAATGCCATGGGAGGAAGGGAAGTGGGAGGAATGGCCAGCCTACTTGCAGTACATAAAGACCTTTCCAATCCCCAGCATAGACAAGAAGTGGCTGATTTCTGGGGTGTAGATAAAATCTCTCCAACTCCGGGATTTTCTGCTACAGAAATGTTTGATGCTTTGGAATCCGGGAAAATGAAAGCTGTTTGGATCATTTGTACCAACCCCATGGTCAGTCTTCCCAACCTCAAAAGAATGGAAAAGGCCTTGGCCAATGCCAAGTTTGTGGTAGTACAGGATATTTCCCATAAATCTGATACGGTGGCATTTGCAGACTTAATCCTTCCTGCCGCAGGATGGTTGGAAAAAGAAGGCACCATGACTAATTCAGAACGCAGAATCTCTTACCTAAACAAGGGAATTAATCCTCCAGGTGAGGCTCGTCCTGATGTGGAAATTCTATGTGATTTTGCAAAACGAATGGGCTTTCGGGGATTCAACTTTACCAATGCAGAGGAAATTTATGAAGAGTACGCCGCAATGACCAAAGGGACCTCCATTGATATTTCATTCCTTAATTATGATCGATTAAAAAATGAAGGGACTTTTCAGTGGCCAGTACCAGAGTACAGGCATACAGGAACACCCCGTTTATTTTCAGATCATAAATTTTACACTCCCTCAGGTAAAGCCATCTTTAATATTCCTGAACAAATTGAAAATACTTCCGAAAAACCCAGTAAAGATTATCCGTTAATTCTCACCACTGGTAGAATTAGAGATCAATGGCATACTATGACCAAAACGGAAAGGTTTCCAGGTTACGAACTCATTATTCTCACCCAGTTTTGGAAATGAACTCTGTAGATGCCTATATCGACAAGGTGAAAGAAGGGGATGTGGTAGAAATAAAAAGTAAAAATGGTGTCGTCCGCGTTCGGGCGAAAATCTCAAAAAATATTCGAGAGGGAGTTGTTTTCCTCCCTATGCATTGGGGTAAGCAACTTCAAAATGACTTGAATCGAGCCAATAACCTCACATTTACCCGTTTGGATCCCCAATCCAAGGAGCCCGATTTTAAATACACTACCGTATCAGTAAAAAAGTATAAAAAACCTCAAGAAAAGATTGTCGTCATCGGAGCAGGTGCCGCAGCCTTTCGGTTTATACAAAACTACCGGGAACATAATGAACAAGACCCCATACATGTCTTTTCAAAAGAGCCATATCCCTTTTACAATCGGGTGCTGTTACCGGAATATGTCACCGAAGAACTTACTTGGGAACAACTCCAAAAAATCAAAGAGCAAGAACTTAAAAAGCTCAAAATTAATCTTCACATCGGTCTTTCTATAGATAAGATCGATCCGATCAAACAATTGGTATTGGATTCTGAAGGAAATGAATACCCATTTGACAAATTGATCATGGCTACTGGCAGCCGGGCTTTTGTGCCTAAAGATGCCCAATTGGATCTACCGGGAAGATTTACGATGCGAAATAAAACCGATGCAGACCGATTCAAAGAGTATTTAAATTCCACCAATTTGGCTCCGGAAACCAACACGTAGTGATTGTGGGAGGCGGTTTGCTGGGATTGGAATTAGCCGCTGCTTTACAGCATACCCTTGTAAAAGTAACCATCATTCAGAGAGGATCCCGATTAATGGAGCGGCAGCTCGATCCTACTTCAAGTAAACTGCTGGCTTTGGATGTTCAAGAACGGGGAATTCATATCTATTTCGACAATGAAGTGAGTACGGTGTTCGACGAGGAGGAAGGTAAAAGCCTGAGCATTACCCTAAAAAGCGGAAAAATTATCCAAGCAAATGCAATAGTATATGCAATTGGAACGCAGCCTAATATAAAGATTGCACGTGACAGTGGAATTATTTGTGGAAGAGGTGTAAAAGTGAATCAGCATTTACAATCTAACTTCCCAAATATTTTTGCCATTGGAGAAATTGCAGAATACAATAATCAGCTGTTTGGCATCACTTCTGCGGCAGAAGAACAAGCAGGTATTTTAGCGAACTATATTGCTGGTGATGTAAGTAGCTCTTATGATGGCTCTGTTTTAATGAATATTTTGAAATTCAAGGATCTTGAACTTTGTAGCATTGGAGATATTTTCATTCCTGAAAATGATGACAGCTATGAAGAAATTGTGTTTACTGATATCAGCCGTAGATATTATAAAAAATGCATTGTCAAGGATGACCTTTTGGTAGGCGCTGTCTTGATGGGAGATAAAAATGAATTTGCCGAATTCAAGACCTTGATTGAAAATCGGATTGAATTATCGGAAAAGCGAAAAAGCCTTTTGATGGGCTCCTCTGAAACCCGACCTGTAATCGGTAAATTAGTTTGTAGCTGTAGTCGGGTTGGGGAGGGAAATATCCAAGAAACCATTGCTGGAGGATGCACTGATTTCAGTGCTCTCTGTACTCAAACAGGTGCAGGGCTTGGCTGTGGAAGCTGTAAAACTGAGGTCCGGGAAATTCTCAATCAATCCAAGGTATTAGTATGAAGCAGTCATTTTCAAGAGTTGTCGTCAAAGGTGGAGTTTTATCTCCTGCAGAATTAAAACAAATTTTGGAACTGGCTGAAAATGCAGGATTGGACACCATTTCTTTGGGTTCCAGGCAAGATATTCTATTCATCAGTGATGAAAAGGAAACTGAAATTCCTCCACAGGACAAATTTCAGATTATTTCTCCTCAGCAAGAAGGTGCCGAAAATATCGTCTCCTCTTACGTTTCTGCAGATATTTTCTCCAATACTCCATGGCTCACTGGAGATCGGTATTTATATATTTTGGAGCAATTTCGGCAGAAAACTGATTTAAAAATCAACATTACTGATCCGCGCCAACGACTCGTTCCTCTTTTTACCGGGCATTTGAATTTCATTGCTTCCGAGCATGAAGATTATTGGTACCTCTATGTAAGACTTCCTGAATGGGAAAAAACAGAAATGTATCCCGCCTTAATTTTTAGCTGGGATCTAGCAAAAGTTGCGGTGGCCATTGAAGATCTTCTAATTGAGGAGCCAGATTCAACAGACATGCTTTTTGAATTGGTGAATGATGCGGTGGATACCAACAATAGAACAGTTGACCACCCTTTGGAAATCCCCTTCTATCTATTTCCTTATTATGAAGGGATCAATAGAGTGGGAGCCGATAGTTATTGGTTAGGATTGTATTGGCGAAACAATAAATATTACACCGAGTTTTTGAAAGTGCTCTGCGATCTATGTGCGGATTGTAAAATCGGGAAAATTTCCATCACTCCATGGAAATCTTTAATCATCAAGGGGATTCCGGAGAAACAAAAATGGGAATGGGAAAAACTCTTGGGAAAATATGGGATCAATGTACGCCACTCCATGTTGGAGCTAAACTGGCATTTACCTGTCAACAACAAGTCAGCCCTAGAACTCAAAGAATACTTAGTCTCCAACTTCGATAAACAAGACATCAGTACCTATGGACTGACTTTTGGAATTACTGATTATACCAAGAAAGCGTACTATTTTACTTCCATAGTCATTGAGAAAAACCTCCCACCAAAAGGGTTAGAAGAACTAAATATCCGAAGTACTTACAATCTTTTGTACGCAAAGAATTTCGACCCCAATACACAGGAATACATTGTGCATGTTCAGGAAGTAGACAAAGTGGAGTTGCCAGGCCTATTGATTGAACTCAGTAAAATGTATTTTGATCAATTGGGTAATGAGCCTGCAAAACAAGAAAAGCCAATCACACCCAAAGAATTCGTAATCACCGAAGTCTACCAATGCAAGGATTGCCTGACCATTTATGATTCCAACTATGGGGACCTGACTCAAAACATTCCTCCAGACACTTCCTTTGACAAATTACCTGATACATATTGCTGTCCGATTTGCGAAGCCCCCAAAAGTAATTTCGTTCAAAAGAAATTTTCAAAGCAAGTAGACTAACCCATTGGTTACCAACACCCTGGGAAAGAGCGAATCTATTCTTCTGTTTTATCAAGATTGAATTAAATACGTAATAAATACGTATTTAATTGTTTATATATTAAGTATTATTACTTATTTTTATACGTATAAACTACTCAACCTATGAAACGGATTCTTACCTTCTTCCTGCTGACCTTATGTTATGCTCAGCTTTCCCAAGCCCAGACCTTTACTCTGGATGCAGATATTCGACCCAGATTTGAATACCGGCATGGATTTGGAAATTTATTTCCTGATGATGCAAAGGCTGCTGCTTTTGTCACCCAAAGATCCAGGCTCAATTTGGGTTATCAGGACACGAAACTGAAAGTATTTATGAGTGTACAAGATGTTAGTACCTGGGGAGACACTCGGCAATTGGCCATCAACGATGAAAATGGCTCCTTTTCCCTTTTTCAAGCTTGGTTAAGTTATTCTTTTACGGAAAACTGGGCACTAAAACTCGGGAGACAGGTAATTTCTTACGATGATCAACGAATTCTTGGTGGAGTAGATTGGGCAATGCAGGGAAGATTCCACGATGCAGCCATGCTAAAATTCTCCAAGAATAAGTTCGATATGGATTTGGCATTTGCTTTTAATCAGGAAAATCAAAAAATCAATGGTTCAGATTATACCATCAATGGCTTTTTCTCTTATAAAGTGATGCAAATGGGCCATTTTCAGAAGACTTGGGACCAAGGATCTATCAGCTTTCTATTCATGAATAATGGTTTTCAGAAATATACTGAAGGTGCAAATCCCCTTCCTGACGGCATCTTCTATAGACAAACCACCGGAACATATTTCAACCTTCCCGTCAGTTTCTTCACCCTAACAGGTTCTGCATACCTGCAAACCGGAAAAGCGACTGCCAACACCGACCTATCTGCCTATCAATACATGTTGGAGGCTAAATTTAAGCCTGGTAAAGTGAATTTGACACTAGGTTTTGAATCGTTGAGCGGTACAGATCAAGGAGGAGAAGAAAAGAATAAATCCTTCTTTCCATTATATGGAACCAACCATAAGTTCAACGGGTATATGGATTACTTTTATGTAGGAAACCATGCCAATAGCGTTGGTTTAAATAATATTTATGGGAAAATAGCATCGCCTATCGGCAAAAGTTCAAGCTTAGGAATGGACATCCATTTCTTTTCTTCCCAAGCCCAACTTGGGGATAATCAAGAAGGCTATTTAGGAACTGAATTGGATCTGGTTTTTAACAAAACCATTTCTAAAAACATCAAAATGGCCATGGGATATTCCCAACTTTTGCTTCAGAAAGTATGAGTGCTATCAAAGGAGGAATTACTTCTGAAAACACCAATAACTGGGGCTGGGTACAATTAATCGTCAATCCCAGACTCTTAAGCTATACTTTTAAAGAAGATTAAAAGATTCTATTTCTTCAGATACTGTTCATCCAAAAATGAATAAATTGGCAGAACTAATGGAGCAAAAACCTCCATCAGTTCTGCCCATGAAATTCTATACCCATATTCCAATAAGTCTAAAACCATTTTTTGAACAGGAACTGGTACTATACAAACTCCAATATGAGAACGGCTATTTACAATCTGCTTGGCATCATTTGGAACGGGCACATATTATTGGGCAGCGATACCCCTATGAACATAGCTACGTTCACTGGAAAATGTTACAGTTTGGGCTTCGCATCAAAAGTACCAAAGAGATTTTTGGACAAATTCCTCGCTTGTTGGTAGGAGGGGTAAAATCCTTTGTAGGAAAAGTCCCGGTTGGTAATCCTGGAGGAGCCAACGTACCACCACTAAAACCATTCCCGATTGACCAAGAACTACAGGCTATATTTTTAAAAGCTGGAGTAAACCATTAAAAGCCCAGTTGATCAGGATTTACATCCAAGTATTTCTAGCCGGACTTTAAAAAAGATTGAAAATCTTAGGATCCAGATTCTAGTTTGCATACCGAAATTATCGGCACTCGAAGGGAGGGGGGGAGGCTCAGGAAAATTTTTATCTCGGCCAGAATAACTGATTGTTTCAATTTTTTCCTTAGTTTCAACGAAACTCTTATTTTAAAATTTCCTGGCTTATAAAAATGAATGAACTTGCAGCTATTGGTAGAAAACGTACCATTCTTATTTCCATCAGTTTATTAATGGTTTCTCTTCATACCATTTACTTTTACCAAGTTTCCGTGCCTGAATTTGAATCTAAAAAACTAATCCAACAGATTATTCGATTCATATTGACTATCGGCTTATTACTGGCTGTATATCAAGGGAAACATTGGGCCAAAAATGCTTCAATTGTGCTATTCTCCCTAGGAATTATTGGAGCAATATATGGATTGACCAAATTCGAAAGTCTATCCATCAACATGACGCCTTTCTTTGTCATGATTTTCGTGTTTGGTATGGCTGTCCATCATTTTGGTCTTTCAAAAAGTTTCAAAGCATTTCAACACTTCCAAAATTCAAAAGACCTCAATCCTCCTATAAAAGAATAAATCAGCTATTCAGGATTTCAAATCCTGAACCTATATCAGCGGATTTCAAATCCGGATTTTAGAATAAAGATTAGAAATCTTAAGACCAAGCCTCGGGATTGAAAATCTCGAAGAGCAGAATGATAATTTAAAAAACATCAATTCTCACCCCCCAATCGCGATCATACTGCGATTATCGGAATGCAAGTCTGGATCGGACAGTTTTTCCAAATTATCCATCCCGGCACGAACGGCCTTTTTATGAAAAATGGATTCCAAAATCAGTTGTTCCACATCTTCCCCTGCCCGTAAAGCAGTCAGCAAATCGGTTTCCTGATTGGAAAAAAGACAGTTTTTAATGCGGCCATTGGCGGTTAGGCGGATACGATTACAAGTTCCACAGAATGGATTGGTCACAGATGAAATTACCCCAAAATCTCCCTGAAATTCCTTAATCTTGAATTTTCGGGCTGTCAGATTATCCTCATCCGGTAAGGAAATCAAGTTTTCTGATCCAAAAGCAGCACCCACTTCTGCGAGCACTTCCTGTTCGGATACCATTTTGGATCGATCCCATTTGTTTCCATCAAAAGGCATAAACTCAATAAATCGAGCAGAAATCGGCAAGTCTTTGGTAAATCGCACAAAGTCCACCACCTCGTCATCATTCAGTCCTTTCATCAGTACGATATTCAACTTCACCTCAAAGTCTTCCCGGATAAACAAGTCCAGGTTATCTAGGGTCTTCTGATAACCTGATCTCCGGGTGATTTCCTTGAAACGCTCTTCTTTCAGGGTATCTAAGCTAAAATTGACTTTTTTAAGTCCATGCTTCTTGAATACGGGAAGAAAGCGATCAGCCAAAATCCCATTCGTGGTAATGGATAGATCCACATCAAATTGAGACAATCGGCTTAAAATATCTTCAAAATCCTTTCGAAGCAGGGGTTCACCACCCGTCAAGCGGATCTTTTTACTCCTAATCTCACAAAAGTTCTAGCCAGACTTTCAATCTCCTCAGCATTCATGATGTATTTGGAAGGCGTCAATGGAATTCCCTCCTCCGGCATGCAATACTTGCAACGCAAATTGCATTTCTCGATCAGAGAAATCCGGAGATAGTCGTGTTTCCTACCAAATTGATCTTTGAGTACCTGAAGTTGTTCAGTCTGCTGTTTCATGCTGAGCTCCTTTCAAGATTTTAAATACATGTAATAAATGCGGGAATACCGCATCCATGGATTCTTTTGCGCCATTGGTGCTACCTGGCAGCGCCAAAATCAAAGCATCCCCAATCGTACCAGCCACAGATCTCGACAACATGGCATAAGGCATTATTTTCTGTCCATAGCTTCGAATGGCTTCTTCGATCCCCGGAATTCTTCTTTCCAAGATAGGTTCCAAGGCTTCAGGAGTTACATCTCTTTTTGAAAGGCCTGTTCCTCCGGTGAAAATGATCAATTTATTGGTATCTGCATATTCCAAAGCCTTTTGACGGATCAGTTCCAACTCATCGGGAATCACCTCATATGAGGATATTTCCACCTCCATGGATTTGAGTTTCTCTACAATGGCTTTTCCTGCTGCATCTTCCTTGATTCCTTTGGAAATAGAATCCGAACAAACAACCACAGCACCATTGATTGTTTTTGGGTGCTGCTGCTTAAAGCTACTTTTGCCTCCTTTTTTCTCGACTAACCCTACTTCTCGGATGACAATTCCCTTGTCGATCGGCTTGAGCATATCGTACATGGTCAAAGCAATCACAGATGCACCATGCATAGCTTCTACTTCTACCCCTGTTTTATAAACCGTTTTCACGGTAATGTAAATATGAATTTCCAATCCTTGGATATCGTATTCTACCGCGGTGTATTCAATGGGAAGGGGGTGACAGTCTGGTATGGTGATGTGGGTATTTTTCACGGCAAACAGCCCCGCCACTTTCGCCATTTCAAAGACATTGCCCTTAGGTACTTTATTTTCGACCACTGCTGTGATGGTTTCAGGCATGCTGACTTGAACAATGGCCTTAGCCTTCGCAACTCTTAGTGTGGTTATTTTATGTGTAATGTCTACCATTTCTATATTTTACTGTCCTCGATCCCGATAATTATCGTAGACGCTCGGACTGACTTTGTTTTGACTGACCAAGTTTCAGTTTTTTCACTGTATCCTTTTGTCTTTCCTCTCTGCCTTCTGCGACTGAAAACTGTCCTAAATGTCTTCGACTTCGCTCAGATTGACAAAATTTTAAGACTTCCGATTTCAGCATTCTCACTTTATACTTCAAACTTCCACTGACCACTGCCTACCGAAAACTGAATACTTCTTTATACTTCTGACTTCAGCTTTCAGACTTTTCATTCTGCTGTCTACCACTGTTAACTGAAAACATCTCACCTTAATTGCTAAATATATTAGGGCTATGATCCCGATAATTATCGTAGACGCTCGGACTGACTTTGTTTTGACTGACCAAGTTTCAGCTTTTTCACTTTATCCTTTTGTCTTTCCTCTCTGCCTACAGCGACTGAAAACTGTCCTAAATGTCTTCGACTTCGCTCAGACTGACAAAATTTTCAGACTTCCGATTTCAGCATTCTCACTTTATACTTCTAACTTCCACTGACCACTGTTCTCGACTCCGCTCGAACTGACAAACTTTTCAGACTTCTGACTTCAGCTTTCAGACTTCAATCAACTATTAACTTTCCACTGACTTTCCTCATTTTCAAAAATCTCCTTTCCGAAAATTGGAACTTCTGACTTCACTTGATTCACCAACCATTCGGTGGCTTCATAAACTTGCTTTCTTCTAGGAGCAGACACAAAAACAAAGATGCAGATGCCTCCTACTTTCACATTCCCCAAACTATGGTAGATATGCATGCAGGTCAAATCGAATTTCTCAAAAGCAGCTTCCCGGATTTCATGAAGCTTTTCATTGGCCATTTCCTCATAACAAGTAAAATCAATGGATTCTACTTTTTTCCCTTCTACCTCATCCCCTCGGACTTGTCCCAAGAAGATATTATGGGCACCAATGCTATGTTTGCCTTGATGTTTGGCTATTGAATCTGCTATGAATTCTGGGGAAATTGCTCCCTCAAGAAATACCTTTTTCATGTAATTGTTATTCAAAGTTATTGGCTACACGGTTCTCGCATCATCAAGGATTAGTTCACAATAAAACCCTTCAGATTATGCGGAGTTTCATGAGTCAATTAATTGTATTAAATCATTTGCTCCCCCTCGAATCAACTTCAAATTCTGAAATCCTTTCTTGGAAAGCAACTCTGCAGCCCTTCTACTTCGAATTCCAGATTGACAAAATATTCTAAACTCTATTTTGGGATCCAATTTTTCACTTTCTTTTTCCAAGACCGAAAGCGGTATTTGGAGGGTATTCGAGAATAAAACTTCCGGTTCTTCTCCATGTTCACGGACATCCAACAAAATAGAATCTCCATTTAATGCTTCATCTGCCAGTATCATTTCAAAGGAAAGAGAAATATCGGGCTTTTTGGGAGAGGATACCTTACCAAATTCAAATACTTGCTGGCTGTTTTGAAGCAAATCATAAATCAGCAGCTTACCGGAAAGCACCTCACCGATCCCTAATATGATTTTAATTGCCTCATTGGCTTGCAACATTCCGATTAATCCCACGGTGGTTCCTAAAACCCCAGCCTCTGCACAGTTGGGCATAGATTGGTTTTCCTGAGGAAAAATATCCCGATAGGAAGGACCTCCTTCGTAATTGAAAACGGAAACTTGTCCCTGGAATTGATGGATGGAACCGTACACAAAGGGTTTTCCAAACTCAATACAAGTATCATTGATGACGTACCGAATAAAAAGATTATCCGTTGCATCGATGATCAAATCATAATTAGGGAAAATTTCTTGGGCCTTTTTTGAAGTCAAAAATTCCTTGTAAACCAAAACTTCCACTTCTGGATTATTCTTGGAAATGGATGTAGCTGATTCTTTCGCTTTGTACAACCCCAGTTGATCCGGGTTATACAGCACCTGTCGATGAAGGTTGGATTCTTCAATTTGGTCTCCATCAATAATTCCGATTGTACCAACTCCCGCCGCTGCTAGATAAGGCAACACAGCACAGCCCAACCCCTGCACCTATCACTAGCACCCGGCTGCTCAACAATTTTTGCTGACCGGACTCTCCCACTTGGGGCAAGGTTGTCTGGCGGATATATCGATTCATTTCAGCCTCCGGAAAAGGGTGGTAAGAAGGCGATTTCGTCTCCATCTTCTAATAGCTGTTCTGAGAGATTAGAAACGATTTTCCTGTTCACGGCAATTTGAAAATTATATTCCCCAAGCTATGTCGGGAGGTTAAATCTGATAGAACTTTAGATAAGGTCATATTCTCCTCCGAAATGTTCTCTGATTCACATTGAGCCGCTTCTGCTATAATTCCGAAATACTTTACCTGTATCATAGGCTATAAATTTCTACTAATTTACGAATGGAATAGTATTAAGATTCTGAAAAATAAACTCATCTTCCAATACATAGTCCAAATCTTCTTTGATTTTTTTGGATGCTAAGTGCACCACTTCTCCAATGACGATGACTGCTGGAGCTGCAATCTGTTCTTTTTCAATCAACTGATGGATCGTCGCAATTGTTCCAATGACCTCTTTTTGCTCGGCTTTAGTTCCATTTTGAATGACTGCTACCGGAAATTCCTGTTTTCCCAAAGCTTTATAAATCGAGGTGATTTCAGCTATTTTTCCCAAACCCATCAATATCACCACAGTGGCAGTGGACTGGGCAGCCAAGGTCACGTCATCAGACAACTTTCGTTCACTGGTAGTCCCGGTAATCACCCAAAAGCTTTCTGAAACTCCTCTGGAGGTAACTGGGATTCCAATGGAAGCGGGTACGGCGATAGAAGAAGATATCCCTGGAATGATACTCGTCTCAATACCGAATTTCTGTACATATTCCTGCTCCTCTTTTCCCCTTCCAAATACGAAAGGATCTCCCCCTTTTAATCGGACTACATGACCAAATTCAAAAGCATAGTTGACGATCAATTCATTGATTTGATCCTGGGAATAAGAATGTATCCCTTTTCTTTTTCCAACCGGGACTTTCAGTGCTTTATTAGCATATTCAAGAATTTCTTCATTTGCCAGGGCATCATACAGCACTACATCAGCATCTTTCAAGGCTTTGATCGCTTTGAGGGTCAGAAGTTCCGGATCTCCGGGGCCTGCTCCCACTAAGGTGAGGTACGGGGATTTTCCTGTAATAGTATTCATGGCTAGGTTTGTTAGGTGAGGCTAAGTAATTCTGCTTGAGTATTGATATTTCGAATTGTAGCTTGATCTTTTGAAGTAATGAGTAATTTTTGATTTCTTAGGCTATCCACTAAAGGGCAAAGCTTCAAATGATGCTGCTCGATGGCATTTTGGAATACCGGAAGTAAGGATTTTTGATAGCATCCGATCAAAGGGTAATCATGTTTTCCATCAGAGAGAATACAGACATCTTTATCAGTACCAATCGCAAATTGAATCAAAGAGGTCAACACCTCTGTCGTTATCTTTGGAATATCACAGCTTAAAATCAGATTGTACCTGGAGCTGGAATCAACCAAAGCGGTGTAAATTCCTCCGACAGGCCCTTGATCCTCCACCACGTCTGGAATTATAGGTAATCCATAGCAAGCATAAGCAGCATTCTTGGTAACCAAAGTAATATCACTGGTCAAAGGAGTAACTGCATCCAAAATCCACTGAAGAAAAGTCTTGCCTTGAAATTCCACCAGCCCTTTCTCTGTGTTCATTCTGGAGCTTTTTCCGCCACAGAGTATATAAACCGCTATTTCTTCATTGATTCGAGGCATTAGACCAATTAAAGTTTAAAGGGAATATACATGACTTCATCCCCATCCTGGATTTCTTTTACATCATCTGGCACAAACAAAAACGCATTGCTTTGGGTAAAAGAAACCAACATGCTTGATGCCTGCTTTGGGTAAACCTCCAATTCGCCGCCTCCTTCTCTCACCTGAAGGAATAGGGACTTATTAAAAACATTTTTATAATTTCCCTTCATTCTACCCTTTTTCAAATTGATATCAATGGCAGCTGTTCCGTTCATTTTTCGTATGGCAGCTGTTACATAAATCAAGAAACAAGTCAAAGAAGAGGCAGGATTCCCTGGCAATGCAAATACCTGCTTTTCGCCCTTTTTCCCATACCAAAGCGGTTTACCTGGCTTTTGATTGACTTTATAGAATTTCTCTTCCACCCCATTTTTCTCTAAGCTTTCTTTGACAAAGTCATAATCACCCACTGAAATCCCTCCAGAGATCATCACCAGATCTGCTTCCAGGGCTTTTTGAATAGCATGAAAAGTCGATTCTTTGTCATCAAGTACATGCTCCGAATGTATCAACTCCACATTCTCTGATTGCAAAGCAGCTTCTAACATGTACTGATTACTTTCATACACTGACCCAGGCTCTAGGAGCGTTCCGGGCTCCTGGAGTTCATTTCCTGTGACGATTAGCGATATTTTGGGTTTCCGTATGACTAAAACCTTGGAGATTCCTAAACCAGCCAAAAACCCGACAATCGCCGCATTGATTTGGGTTCCTCTATTTAGGACCACCTCGTTTTGTTTTATCTGTTCCCCAATTGGTCTCACATTGGTTCCCTTTTCAGGCATTTTTAGAATTCGTATCCCATTAATTGTTTTCTCCACATGCTCTTGCATCACGACAGTATCTACCTGATCAGGAACTCTAGCTCCAGTGAAAATTCGAATACAATCAGATTTGGATACCTCAAATTCCTGGAAATCTCCAGCCTTGCTTTCTCCAATCAACTTCAAATCTCCCTTGGCCCCATATTGGAAAGCATAACCATCCATCGCCGATTGGCGAAATGGGGGAAGGTTGATAGGAGCTTTGACATCTTCGGCTAAAACACATCCATTTACCTCAGATAGAGGCAAAAGCATGGGAGACAAAGCTTCTGTGTTTTGATCGATGATAGAAAGCGCTTGAAATACTGAAACCATAATTAATGTTGAACAGGGTTCTAAGTTAAGTAAATTAAGTATTATTACGTATTTTTCTACGTATTTATTTTCATGAAAAGAGAATCCTTTCTTTTTATTACCAACAAGAAAAAAGAAATCTAAGCATTCCTAATTGGAAAGAAGCTATAAAAATCAAACGGAATGATAGCAAATATCAAAGCTGGCATTTTCTTCCATTACTCTATCTTCTTTCCGTTAAGAAGAAATAGGTATTGATGGAAATTGAAAGCATCATGAAAATCCTTTCTATAAAAATGACAAAAAAAAGCCTGAAATGACATCCATTCCAGGCCTATAATTTTCAGTTTTTTCAAACTTCTTAGTTCTGATTTCATACTTGGTTTACTACCAACTTCCACCGGCTCCGCCACCTCCGAAAGATCCTCCTCCGAAGCCGCCAAAGCCTCCTCCACCACCGCCGCCGAAGCCACCGCCTCCTCCGAAGCCGCCACCTCTACGACCACCACCGAGCATATTGGCAAGCATAATCGTAGTCCAAAGATCTACTCCTCCGCCTCTTCCTCCCATGTGGTTATCATTGTCATTTTTATTTCGGATCAATGGAAGAATTACAAAAAAGAAAATAAAGATCAACAACAAGAAAAAGGCTCCTCCACCTTTTCCTTGAGACTCAATATCCTCTGCCTTATATTCTCCAGAAGCCAATTTGATAATCATATCGGTAGCTTGGTCCAGGCCCTGATAATAGGCCTCCATCTTGAAATTTGGAATGATAAGCTGTTCTACAATTCTCTTAGCCAAGGCATCAGGAACTGCTCCTTCCATCCCATATCCAGTGGCAATGAATACTTTTCTGTCCTCCATTGCTGCTAAGATCAGAATCCCATTGTCATTTTTTGAACCTCCAATTCCCCATGCATCACCTAGTCTAAATGCATAATCTGAAATGTCATACTGACCGACGGACCGCATCATGACGATAGATATCTGGGTAGAGGTGCTATCATTGTAAGCCACCAGTTTATTCTCTAACTGTTGCCGCTCCGCATTTGACAAAGTATTGGTAAAATCATTGACCAATCTAGGGGGTTGGGGCAGGAGGAAAATCCTGTGCAAAAGTCCCTCCAGCAAGCAAAAAGAGAATGATGACAAGTGGTCGGATCTTAGGACCCAAAAGAAATCTCATCAGGAAGTTCGTTTATGTCTGAATCCCCTTGGTAAGGAAAATGGGCTCCAAGCTGGGTTCCGGCTTCATTAATACCTTCTATCAGACCCTGTGTAAATTCGCCAGCCTTGAAACGGCTGACCATATTTTCTTTAATTTTTTCCCAGAAATCATCCGGAACGGCTTCATTGATTCCTGAGTCACCCAAAATCGCAAACTTCTTATCTTCTACTGCTAAGTAGAATAAGACCCCATTTCGGTCCTGTGTCTGATACATTTTGAGTTTATCAAAAACCACTACCGCACGATCAAGTACGTCCCCTTTACAGCGGCTCTCGATGTGAACTTGAATTTCTCCGGAAGTGGAAACTTCTGCGGACTTAATTGCATCTACGATTGCCTTTTTGTCCGCAGAACTGAATAATTTTTCTGCCATGGAATTTTACTTAAAACTGTACTGAGGGCGCATTTTCTGCCCCAGCAGATGCTTCAAAGTAACCTTTGGCTTCAAAGCCATACCATCCCGCAAATATGTTGTTAGGGAATGTTCTGAGGTTAGCATTATAAGCCTGAACAGACTCATTAAAGTTCCTTCTGGCCACAGCGATTCTATTTTCAGTTCCTTCCAATTGCGCTTGAAGCTCTAGGAAGTTTTGATTTGCTTTCAAATCCGGATACCGCTCTACGGTGACCAATAACCTACTCAAAGCTCCGGAAAGCTGATCCTGAGCTTGTTGAAATTCTGCTAATTTATCTGGAGTTAGGTTTCCTGCATCTACATTAACGGAAGTCGCTTTGGCTCTCGCTTCAATCACACCAGTTAGAGTCTCCTGTTCAAAATCTGCGTATCCTTTTACGGTATTGACCAAATTTGGAATCAAGTCTGCTCTTCTCTGATATTGCGTTTGTACCTCAGCCCATTGACCGTTAATTTGTTCCTCGGTTTGAACAAATTGATTGTAAGTTCCTACTGCCTTGGTGTACATATAGATACCCACCACTGCTAAGATTAAAATAGGAATCAATAATTTTTTCATAGTCTGTTTTTTGGTTTAGAAATCGGAATTAATCACGAAAATCACAGAAAGAGGTTTGATTATCTCCCCAAACTGAAATCAAAAATATCCATTTTTTTATTCCAATCGGGTCAATCCTGGATTAAATCTGCTTTTTGAGAACTATGCGGAATACCATATCCTCGTACTTGGTCAAGTCCAAACCTTCATACCTACGGACCTCGAATTCAATTTCTTTACCCTCTTCTGATCTCAAAAGTTTGATGACGTCTGACAATTCCCAGATAAATGCCGGAATCTTGTTAATGGACAAAATTTCGTCAAACTCTTGAATTCCCGCCTTGCTCGCAGGAGAGTTGACCCGCACCTGTCCTACATAAATCCGATTTTCATCATTTGGGACTTTTTTGACCGAAATCCCACTCATATCATATTCGAATGCCGCATAATACTTTTCACCTCTTCTAATCAGCAAACGGTTTCTTGGGTAATCAATAATCAACTTCAACCTTCCCAAGACTTCGGAACCTAGACTACCTTGCCTACCAGATTCCTTGATCACATAGCTAAAAGGCGTCTCGTTTGGATAGGAAGTTAGGACATCTTGCAACCTAAAACCTTGAATATTTAGCGTTTTTACTCTTCCAATAAAACCTTCTAGAACCCCTCCCAGGCTTTGTCCCAATTCAGATTCTATAAATAGTTCTGGTAAAATGATATCATCGGAAGTTTCCTTGTTCAACAGCAAACCATGGTTTGCCCCAGTATCAATCAATAGTTTGGGGTTAAGGATACTTCCATCCTGTTGCCTTACTTTTGCCTCAATATAGGGTTTACTATTCTCTACAATCATCTCCAGCTTTTTATAAAAGATCGGCCGCCATTTCACGGCATCATTTTCATAAAAGGTGATCAGCTCTTTGTCATAATCGATTTTGACAGGATTGTATTTAAAGAATTCATAACCAATAATTCCGTATACCGGAACCCCAATCACCGTCTCCAACTCTAAAAAATCCTCTTCCAGAACCAATAAATTTTGATACGTTCCTTCAATAGGTCCTAAATCAAACGTATTGGTAGGAGAAACAAAAGCAGACAGACTCGCTGAACCATCCGCTCCAATCAGGTCGAGTTGGCGGGAATAATTCAATTCCATGGCATCCCCAAGATTTTTACTGAACAAAATATTGGAGCGAACCCCCGTATCCACTAGAAAATTAATCGGGTAATTTCCGTTGATGGAAACTGGAATAATGATCAAACTATTGGAAGCGTAAAAGGAAGTTGAACTTTATGTTGCTCCTCCTTCATGTAGAATCCAGGAAGTTGAGCATAAAGAGGCACCGAAGTAATCCAAATGAAAAGAAATAAGGCAATCCTTGCACACATATTTACTGAAAAGTTCGGGTGATTGATATAAGATAAATCTTTTTGTAAAATTTTCAGCATATAATTCTCTAAACCCTGAGGCTTACCATATGTTTTACGCAATAGTTTCTCTTTTGTTAAATTAGAATAAAACCAAATTAGCATAGAAAAGGATGGGATTCTTGCCAAAATTTCAAGAATACTCCATCTTTAATTTTTAGCAACCCGAGATATGGCTGATAAAGCACTTATAGAGAAAGCAAAAAAGATTTTTGAAAACTTCCTCACCAAACAAGGAAGCAGAAAGACCCCTGAACGATTTTCCGTAATCGATGAGCTGTACTCCCTTCCGGAAGACGAACATATGGATGTGGAAGGACTTTTTTTAAGCATGAGAAATAAAGGGTATACCATCAGTAGGGCGACTATTTACAATACCTTAGACCTTTTGGTCGAAAGTGGGCTTGCCGTTAAACACCAGTTCAAAGATAAAGTTGCCCTTTACGAGCAGGCGCTAACGTATAAGCATCATGATCATCATGTATGCAACCAATGCCGAAAAATCCGTGAATTCTCTGATCCTAAAATCAATGAAATCAAAGAATCCATGGGAAAGGAATTCAAGTCTTCCATAAAAAGTCACTCTTTAGTGCTTTATGGGGATTGTTTGATCGAAAATTGTGAAAACAAGGTCCCATTAGTTTAATCTTCTTTCTTGAAGACTTTTCTGTAAATAGGAATTCTATAAGTAAATTGAAGAATCATGGCAGGATATAAAAGCCATGTCAGTAGCTTAAAAGGGGCTTGATAACTTATCTCGTCTTGGATAATACTCCCTGCACTAGTGTTAATAATTCGATGTTTGTGTTTCCAGGATTTTAGGAAAAAAGGCAACTCGATCCCCTCATCAATAAAATAAAATTCCTCCTCGGTAGTTTGGTCTTCCGTAATCTTACTTACCCATTTCTGCTTGAATAAAATAAAATTCAATTCCAAGGAAACGATATCTCCTTTCTCAGATCCATCAAACCTGATCAGTTTCACTGGAGGAAAGGGTGGACTTAATTTTTAAAAAGGGATGCTTGAAATCCTTCCTTTACAGAAAGGTAATCCTGCCCCACACTCGTTTTAATTTTGAAATCCATGAGAATCGACTAGAAACTAAGAACAAATAAGAAGAATAAAACCAACCAAATAGCATCCATATAATGCCAGTAAAAAGTAAATAGCCTAATCCTCATTTTCTCAAAAGGGTTGGTCAGTAAAACAAGGTTTTTAATCTGATCCCGTTGGTATTTTCTTAATTGAACCCACATAATCAGAGCAAATACCATTGCACCAAGCAAATGGAAAATATGAATGCCAGACAATACGTAAAGGAAACTGCCACTGGGAACGCCAGTGAAATTGATCCCCATATTGCTGAGTTCCACCCACCCAATCAATTGGAAACATGTAAAGGAAATACCCAACAAGATCGTATTTCGCAAGGAAGCCTGAAGCTTATCCGTGTTTTCTTCTTGATAATGCAATCTCATTTGAGTGGCAGTATAGCCACTCAAAATCAGCAGCATGGTAGAAATTAGGAACGCGATAGGAACGCGATGATTCAATCCTTCCAATTGCCTTAAGCCCGAAAAAAGAAAAGCGACCACCAAAAAAAGAAAAATCAGACCGCTCCCTAGCATTCCTAGGTAAAGGAGTGTTTCATAAGGATGTAGGCTCTCCAGCTTTTGGAACCAAGTTTTAGATTCTTTTGTATTCCCCATGTTTGATAAACATTTTATCTATCCTTAGGTTCAGAGTTTTCTAAATCAATTCAATTTAGCTCTATTGACGATCAAATGCGTTAAATTTGGTCTCTAAACCTTACTATACAAACTACGCTACTATTTTGGATCGACAGGCATTTCTCTCCATCTACCAATCAGACCCGATTTTTCAGACGCTTTCGCATGAATTAAATAAGAAAGAAAAATTCCTCTTGCAATTAAAGGGTCTTTCCGGAAGTCTTGATATGGTTTTTTTTGCAAGCTATTATCTCCAACATGGTGGTTTTCACTTAATCATCGCAACGGATAAAGAACAAGCTGCCTACCTCAATTCAGACCTTCAAAACCTGTTGAACTCCGAAGATCATATGATCTTTCCTTCAAGCTTCAAAAGGGCTTACCAATACGAAGAAGTAGACAATGCCAATGTATTATTACGTTCTGAAATCCTAAATCTTGTGCTGGATGCCAAATCCAATTCCAGGATTATTATCACCTATCCAGAAGCGCTTTATGAACGGGTCATCAACAAAAGGTCCCTGAAAGAAAATACGTTTACCGCCTCGGTGGGAGAATCTGTGGATATGGAATTTGTTTCCGAAATCTTGACCAGCTATGATTTCGAAAAAACTGATTTTGTTTACGAGCCAGGTCAATTTGCCATCAGAGGGGGAATTTTGGATGTATTTTCCTTTTCGAATGAACATCCCTATCGGCTTGAACTTTTTGGAAAAGAAATTGAAAGTATTCGAACCTTTGATCCGGAAAGCCAACTTTCTATTGCCAATGTGGATGAAATTTCACTGATACCGAATGTTCAGACGAAACTACTCCAGGAAGTTCGCCAGTCATTTTTAAGCTTTCTACCTGAAAATTGCAAAATCTGGTATAAGGATTATCAGCTCAATCTGGATGTGATGGATGAGTGTTTTCATAAAGCTGAACAGGCTTTTGATATCATTGCTAAGCAAACCCAAACTGACAAGCTTATGCTGAAGCCTTCAGACCTTTTTGATAAGGGAAAGGATTTTCAAGCATTGGCAACGAATCACTCTCAAATCGAATTTGGGAAGCAATTTTACCTTCGGGGAGGGAAAGAAATCAAATGGGATAGTCAGCCTCAACCTTCTTTTAACAAAAACTTTGACTTATTGGTAAGCAACCTTTCTGAGAATGAGAAAAAAGATTTACCAATATCCTCACAGCTGAGAATGAAAAACAGATAGAGCGTCTATTGGGAATTTTCAGAGAATTGGACCCAACCCTTCAGGTGCAAAGCATGCTTTTGGGTTTAAGAGAAGGGTTCGAAGATCGAATTCTCAAACTGGTTTGCTACACGGATCATCAGCTGTTCGAACGTTTCCACAGATATAAAACCAAAAACAAAGCCAGCAAATCCAAAGCATTAACCATCAAGGAACTGAAGGCACTTCATCCCGGAGACTACATTGTCCATGTGGATTATGGAGTCGGCCGCTTTGCAGGACTGGAAAAGGTGGATGTGAATGGAAAACTTCAAGAAGCGGTTAGACTGGTCTTTCGGGACGATGATTTACTATATGTAAATATTCACTCCCTCCATAAAATCTCAAAATATTCTGGGCAAGAAGGCACCATGCCTTCTATGTCAAAATTAGGTTCACCAGAATGGGACAACAAAAGAAAAAGGTAAAGCGGCAAGTTAAAGACATCGCTAAAGATTTAATCGCTTTGTACGCCAAACGAAGATCCGCTCCCGGTTTCGCCTTTAGCAGGGATTCCGTTCTTCAAGTTGAATTGGAGTCTTCGTTCATCTATGAAGATACTCCTGATCAGGCCATGTCCACGGCAGATGTGAAAGCCGATATGGAAAAATCCTACCCAATGGATCGGTTGGTTTGTGGAGATGTGGGTTTTGGAAAGACAGAAGTGGCCATACGTGCTGCATTCAAGGCAGTTAACGATCGAAAGCAAGTGGCTGTCCTGGTACCTACTACGATTTTGGCCATGCAGCATTACCAAACATTTTGTGAACGGCTGGAAAATCTACCAGTTAAAGTAGAATACATTAACCGGTTCCGTACCGCCAAACAGATCAAAGAGATTGTGGCTCAGGTGAAAACAGGAGAAATCGACATTCTGGTCGGGACCCATAAAATCGTCAACAAAGACATCGTTTTCAAAGACTTAGGATTGTTGATCATCGATGAGGAGCAAAAATTTGGAGTAAAAGTAAAAGACCAACTGAAAAACCTACGGGTCAATGTGGATGTGCTGACTTTGACAGCTACTCCGATTCCAAGAACCCTTCATTTTTCACTGATGGGTGCTAGAGATTTGTCGGTCATTGCCACACCACCTCCCAATAGACAGCCTGTAACAACTGAAGTCGCGACATTTCAAGAAGAAACCATCAGAGATGCAGTAGCCTATGAATTAAGAAGAGGTGGACAAGTATTTTTCGTTCACAATCGGGTAGGAGAAATTGATAGCATTGCCAATTTGATCATGAAACTGGTTCCTGATGCCCGAGTTGTTGGAGCCCATGGTCAGATGGATGGTAAAAAGCTCGAAAAAATCATGGTGGACTTTATCAATCATGAATACGATGTGCTCGTTTCTACCAACATCATTGAATCAGGATTGGATATTCCCAATGCTAACACAATTATCATTAACCGAGCTCATATGTTTGGTTTGAGTGATTTGCATCAAATGAGAGGAAGAGTAGGAAGAAGCAATAAAAAGGCATTCTGTTATTTATTGACCCAACCGATGTCTGGCCTTACCCCAGAAGCAAGAAAAAGACTACAAACATTGGAGGAATTTTCTGATTTAGGAGATGGGTTCAAAGTGGCTATGAAAGATCTCGATATCAGAGGTGCTGGAAACCTCTTGGGAGCAGAACAAAGTGGATTTATTACTGATCTTGGATTTGAAATGTATCATAAAATACTGGATGAAGCAGTGCAGGAATTGAAGGAAAATGAGTTTGCTGCCCTATTCGAAGTAGATCTGAAAGAGAAAGTGAAAGTCTTGGTACAGGATTGTACCATTGAAACAGATTTGGAATTATTGATCCCAGAAGAATATGTCACCAATATTTCAGAAAGATTGGGGCTTTATTCCAAGCTGGATACCATTAAAAATGAAGAAGAACTGGGTAAATTCTCAGCGATGCTGATCGATCGATTTGGTCCCTTGCCTGATTCGGTCAAGGATTTGATGGAAACAGTACGATTGAGATGGATGGCAGAAAAATTGGGAATTGAGAAGCTAAATTTGAAAGGAAGGCAAATGAAATGCTACCTACTTCCTTCTACCAGAGATGATTTCTATTCCTCCGAGGTATTTGGGAAGATTATGAAATTTGTTCAGCTACATGCGAAGCAAAGTAAAATAAAGGAGTATAAAAATCGTTTGATTTTAACAGTATCTGAAATTTCTACGATCTCAAAGGCTCAAAGTGCTCTAAAAGAGATGTCTGAAGTCTGATTTTCGTAAAATTTAACTGGCATAAATATTGTTGTTTTCCATACCTAATTTGTAGAATACTTGAAAATTTGCATAATAAGCACCTTTTCTTAAACTTGCGTTCTAGAAATTTGATTGGAAGTAGTCTGTAATGCTTCTATATTTACAAACTGATCAAGACCTTAAATAGATATAAATATGCGTCTGAGTAACAAATCATGGGGAATGTGGACAGCTGCGTTGGCTATTGTTGCTGGCTCTGTTTTAATCTCTTGTAACAAAACTCCAGGTTACGGTAGAAGAACTGCTAACAACCCAGGCAAAAAAAGTGCGACGACAGGAGCTGAGTTCAGTTTTGATGAAAACGACTCTACTAACTTCTTTGTGGCAAAAAATGCAGAACAAATCCCTGGTCCTAACTTGAAATTCATTCAAGGAGGTCGGGCTGTTTTGGGTTCTCAAGAGGAAGATGTGATGGCATTCCGAGATAATCAGGAAAGAACCGTTACCATTTCCAATTTCTACATGGATGAAACTGAAATCACGAATAATGATTACCGTGAATTTCTTTTCGACATGAAGAAAAAGGTGAGCGCCGATTCTCTTTTGAAGTTAGAGCCTTCAGAAAATGTTTGGTCTGGCGCTATGTCATTCAATGACTTGTACCAATCTTACTATTTCAGATTCCCAGGATTTAATTTCTATCCAGTTGCTGGTGTTTCTTGGACTCAAGCTAATGTATATTCTAAGTGGAGAACTGAGTACGTGCAGGAGTTGATCAGAAAAGAAAGAGAAATTGATTCTACTTTCACCAAAAATCAACTGATCGAGCGTGGCGTCGCCATGGCTGACTTCAGACTTCCAAACGAAGGTGAGTGGGAATATGCAGCCAAAGCAATGATCGGTACTCAATATTTAGACGAAAATCAGGAATATGGTAGAATCTATCCTTGGGATGGTCGTGGAGTGAGAAACCCATACAACGTAAAAAGAAAAGGAAAGCAAGGTGATTTCTTGGCAAACTTCAAAAGAGGTCGTGGTGACTATGCTGGTATTGCAGGTAACCAAAGAAATGACGGAGAGATCCTTCCTACCAACGTGTATGATATGGCTCCAAACGATTTTGGATTGTATCACATGGCTGGAAACATGAACGAGTGGGTATATGATATCTATAGACCTCTTTCTTACCAGGATTTTGATGACTTAAACCCATTAAGAAAAGATGGTGTTTATGATGAAATCGATAACTACGAGACTTCCATGCTAAGCGATGAGTTTAGAGTTTATAAAGGTGGATCTTGGAAAGATGTAGCCTACTGGCTAGCTCCAGGTACTCGTAGATTTATGCACCAGGATTCTGCAACCAACTCAATTGGTTTCAGATGTGCAATGATCTCAATCGGAGAAAAAGGAAAATAATTCTTAATGATAGTTGAATAGCCCCGAGCGAATTTTCGTGTCGGGGCTTTTTTATTTCCAAAGAATCAGGAAATTTTACAATATGGAAGAGAATCAAGGAATCCGAATCAATAAATACCTGAGTGAAGTAGGTTTTGTTCCAGAAGAGAAGGGGATAAGCTCCTCGAAGCAGGAAGGATTACTTTAAATGGAAAAATCCCGGAAGTGGGCACTAAAGTAATGCCCAATGATATTGTAAGGGTAGATGGTAAGCCAGTGGGGAAGCCGATTCAAAATCATGTGTATATCGCATTCAATAAACCCGTAGGGATCGTTTCTACTACCGATACCAAAGGAGAGAAGAATAATATGATTGACTTTATTGGTCATCCTCAGCGGATTTTTCCAATCGGTAGATTAGACAAAGACAGTGAAGGCTTAATTTTCCTTACCAGTGAAGGAGATATTGTCAATAAAATCCTGCGCTCCAAAAACAACCACGAAAAGGAATACATTGTCACTGTGGACAGGCCTATCAACGATCGCTTTATTCAGCGCATGAGCTCTGGAATTCCCATTTTGGACACGGTCACTGATCCCTGTAAAGTGGAACGGATTTCCCGATTCAAATTCAGAATTATCCTCACCCAAGGGCTGAATCGCCAAATCAGAAGAATGTGCGAATATTTGGGATACGAAGTAAAGCAATTGAAGCGCATTCGAATCATGAATGTCCACCTGGATATCCCAGTAGGTAAGTGGAGAGACCTTACTGAAAAGGAGTTGAAGGAATTGAATTATCTGGTAGCAGACAGTTCAAAAACCTTCGATTAACTTCTATTTTTCTGATAAACCCGAACATAATCCACTTGATACTCCCTTGGAAAATCTGTAGGAGAAGGATCTCCCCCATTGGATCCAATAGCCAAATTCAGTAAAATATAGTGGGGTTGATGGAACGGGTTAAACCCATCAGGGTTTACGGTTTTGCTTAGGTCAAATTCATTCAATAATACATCGTCCAAGTAGATTTTAATAGATTCTTCCGTCCAATCCATTTTCCAAATATGGAATTTATTGGCCCATTGAGGGTCATTTTCTAAAAATTGAGAAAATGGGATCTTAGCTTCGTCCCAATTAGCTCTTTTGGTTGCATCCGCCCAAGCAGCATTGGCTAAAATGGTCTGCTCGCCCTTTATCTGATAAAATTCCATCACATCAATTTCTCCATTGGCAGGCCAGGGTTTGGTAACTCCGAGAGTCCAAATCGCAGGCCACATCCCAGCAGAAGTGTCAATTTTGGCTTTCACCTCTAAAATTCCAAATTGAAATTCATACTTGCCTCTCGTATTGATACTAGAAGATGTATATTCAGCAAATTCCCTTGCTTTTTCCAATTTTCGCTTCCTGCTTCAAAACCAGGATTCGCTAGCTTTTCTCTTCTTCCTTGAATCAGGAGTATCCCATTTTGCTGGCTAGCATTGGCCTCTTGATACCATTGAAGCTCATTATTTCTTACAAAGCCCTTTTCAAAATTCCAGGTAGAAAGATCAACAGAACCTTCTTCATTAAACTCTTCTTGCCAAACAAGTTGATATCCTTCCGGAATTTCTTGGGCAAAAGAGGGTTGGATCATTATTAGAACTAAAAAACGAAAACAGATCTGAAAATGATATTCATATAATCAAGGTTTGAAAAGGAATGTACAGCATTTTCAAATTGGTTGGGTCAGAAAATCCTTCAAGTTTCAAGAAATAGTGATCAAAGGCTTAGCGGAAACCCTTTTTTAATCTAATTCCCAACCATCTGAAATTCAAATCATTAATTCAAAACCAACGTATAAAGAGTATAACCAAAACCCATAATAACATGAATGCTGTACAAAAAATGGAACATTGGGCAGATGCCCATCATCCACAATGGATTGACTTTTTACGAGTTGTATTAGGTCTATTTATCTTTTATAAAGGGGTCTTATTTATATCAAATACAGACGCCCTCCTTGAAACCATGAAAAATGCAGATCTCCAATTTGTCAATTTAGGGTTAGCTCATTTTGTAGCTTTTGCCCATTTGGTAGGAGGAATTTTGATCGCCATGGGCTTGGTCACCCGATTTGCCATAGCTTTCCAGATTCCAATTCTTTTAGGGGCGGTATTGTTCGTAAATATTAATCAAGGCTTTTTATCAGTCTCCAATAACTTGGAATTTGAAACCTCCATTTTGGTATTGGTACTGCTGATTGTCTTTTTAATATTCGGATCAGGAAAATTTTCAGTAGATCATTGGATGAAAAAACACCCAAATGGCTAATACCTTTTAATCCACTCTTCTATAGGTCAGGGCTCCAACACAGCTATTTACTCTTCCATTAGGAGTGTCATTGCAAGGATATACCAAATCAAAAGATCTGTTATTTGGAGAAAAAATCATACTACCTGTAATGGGGTAGGTACCTGTAACTTCCGTTTCCTGAAGATTTTCTTTTGGAACATAAAGGAGGTATGCATCCAATTTTAGCTCATACATTTTGGAAATATTCTCTGAATAGGACTCTCCACGGAGTTCGTATGTTCCAATGGCATTACTGTAATAACCTAGTATGTTGGTAGTCTCACTTTCTCTAATCAAAATACTTTTCTCCAATGTGCCATCTGTCTGAAAAATATATTGGAAGATAAAAAGACCTTCTGATCGGAATTATAAACTGCACGCTGCCAAATTCCTTCAAGCGGACTGAGCGGTAGTATGTCCTTGTCTTCTTTACAGGAAAATAAACCTAAGAGAAATGTGAAAAGAAAAATTACCCGAAAGATTTTCATAGAATGCTAATTTTAGAAAGGAGGAAAACTTATCCCTATAACGAAATGGTTAAAGCAATTGCAACGATCGGAGTTTAATCCTTCAAACCAGCTTTTCCTCTTCCGATTGGAAGGTTATAATAGATGGCAACCTGAGAATGTTTATTATTTCCTTGGTTTTTCATCACGTTCACAATTCCTCCTACATATCTGATACCCACTGCATCTATCTTAGACTTCCCGATGAAAGCCCCAATACCCACAATATAGGAGGCATCGATTGGATTGATTTGACTTTTTACATCCACTTCCAGCGATAGTTCTCCATCTGGGACTTTCTTTTCAAAATAGTCTTTTGCTTTCCTTGTCCTCCAAGAAAACTGTGCCCCTCCTTCAAGAAAAAACCCTAGATCAGTTAAATATCGAATAGTGGGAGCCGCACTTAAGTAGCTTATTTTTCGATCATACTTGGTTCCTGAATAAAGTGCATCCAGCTCTGGTTCCATTAGCGAATAGGCTGGAGCTCCTTTCGCTCCTCTAACGTATTTACCTAGTAATTCCAAATTCCAAGCCCAATGATCGTCAAATTTCCGACTAAAAAACAACCCCAAATTCAAGGATCCTAAACCCAATGCTTTAGAATCTTCAAAGTTTGTAATGCCATTTAAGCTGTAATTTGCATGCAATCCAAAGGCATTGTTCTCAGTATTTAACTTATCGCCGAAAATTAAACTCATCAATACTTGAGCATTTGAATAACTTACTATTCCAAAAAATAAAAAAAATGTAAAAATTATGTTGGGCCGCAACTTCATATCTGCTATAGATTTAACTCAATCTATTGTTTTTTATGGATGCCTGCAAACCTATAATTCAAATTCAATAAAAACTGACTTCTTTTACCAAAAACACCTACTTCTGTTCGTAGCATCCAGTTCTTATTGTGCTGATATTGTGTACCTAATATCATGTTAAACCTAGCCGATACTTCTTTATCTAACTTATAATCTATACTAGTTTCTGAAGGATCAATCCCGTTTGCAAAATCTTCCAATCTGCCAATAATCTGTTTGGCTACCAGTCGTTGGGCAGGGGGCAAAGTATCGGCCCATTCATTTAATGTGGAAATAAAGTTGCCACTTCCAAAACCTGGGAAGATCTCCTCTATTAGGATGGATCCTTCGGTATCACTCTGAATGGTCTGGTAAAATACCCCAGCCCAAACAGACATATTTCGCTGAGGATTTTTAAGGGAAGGTAGGGTATGACCAATTCTTAGGCTTGAATTGTAAGCCGGGATTGGCTCCACTATCACATCTACATCCACAAAATTAAAATTATTGTCCCAGGCAGCCCATAAAGGACCCCAAGCTCCGGTCAAAGTACCACCAAAACCAAAACTTTTTGCATTAAAATGTTGTGATGTCTGAAAACCTACTGGTTGTATCAAAGTAATGTCTGTTTGGGTGGTTCCTCCTCCAAACATTCCATAGACGTTCAAAAAGGGAAAACCCATAAATCAGGTCTCACCGTGTAAGCAATGGTCGATGCGATCGTCGGTCCAAACTTGATCAGATTACTGACATCAATCATCTCGCCTCCATTAAGTCCTACTAAGGTTTGATTGATCGTTATTTCCTGCCGTTGGGTAAAATAAATTGCACTTGCCCCCCAAGCATAGGGTAAATCATACCCCGCCTTAGTAGCTTTTGCACCCAAAACTGGAAAGGTATAGGAATAATCCATTTGCTTGAGGCTATCAAAATAGTCCTCATAGATGGGATTGAAAATCTTTTGCGCGCCCTGAGCTACCGCTTGATCATTCAATATTAAACTGAATAGAAAAATAAATAAAACCTTAGCTTGGCAATTCATAGAGATGAGTTTAAAAGGTTCCCTATTCTAAGATAATATCCATAAAGGATAAGAGAAATTAATTGGGGTAAATCGACTTCCATTCTTTGGCCATATCCACTACCAACCAATGGTTTTTTTCAGCATCATCTAAGCCTTTAACCAGTTTTCCAATGGAAGATTCACGGTCATAGGCATATTCCCTTATGGAATCAGTATGATGAATATAAATCCCTAATCTTGGGCCATCAGAGTTTGTTGTATATTCCAACATTTCATAATCTCCATCCGAATTCCCAACCGCGATAGTCGGCTTCAGTCCAATATGCTGATGTATGCCTACGGGCTTACCTGCCTTATCATCAATAAAGTTTAATTCCGGTATTTTGAGTATTTGAAGTTTCCCGTCCACTACTTCATATTTGGCTTTTAAGGAGGAACCTACCACCTGATAAGGAGGTATCCCATAGGCCTCTTCTGCCCAAACTCTTAAAAAGTCTATCCCTCCGCCTGAAACAATAAAGGTTTTGTAGCCATGATCTCTCAAATAATCCAACAGCTCCACCATGGGTTGATAGATCATTTCATTAAAAGGTTTACCTGTTTTTGGATGCTTACTCGTGGACAACCATTCACGCACAGAACTTTCAAACTCATCTTCCGTCATATTGGCATGAGAAACCATCACCAACTCAGCCAAAGCTTTTTCACCTCCCGCCAAAGCTCCATTCAAATCGTCGTTAAGAATTGCCTGAATAGCTTGACTTTTTGACCATTCTGGATGTTCAGCTGCATGCTTTTTGATAAAGTCCACCGCATAAAAAAGTTGAAAATAAATCGGCTGTTCTGACCATAAAGTACCATCGTTATCAAAAACAGCAATCCTCTCATTTATGGAATAAAATCAGCACTTGTCGAATCTGTAGTTTTTTCCACAAACGCTGTAATTCTAGCTTTACTCGGGCCCTCATTCCATGAATGAAGAAACACCTCCTTTTCAGCAACAAAAGGGATAATATTACTGTCACTTTCTTCGTTAGTTATACAACTAATAAGGCTTAAATAGATAACTAATATGATATAATAACAACTCTTGTACATTCGTATTCTAAAGAAAAATATGAATTAAAAAGCCGGTCTTTTGAGACCGGCTTTGATTTACTTACTTATTGTGTGATTTGACCATATTATTTATTTGCTCTTCCACTTTGCTCAAGCTCCAATCACCTGCAGTCTGACTAGGAGGATAATCTTGGAAGGTAGATAAAAAATTAAAGGCATATCCTTGCATAGCTATAAGTATAAAGGCCCTATCAATATACCAATCATAATAGGTGTTTGAACCAATAAGTGCTTTTTCAAAAGGATCTCTTCTCAAGTTAAACAAATAAGGGGCCCTTAATTCTACAAAAGGTTCTAACCATATTTGAAGTTGATCTGCTCTATTCTCTAAAAACATTGCCTTCCAATCCTGGTACCTTAAAGCTGCAACAGCCCCTGCATCATCCACATAAATAAATCCTTCTCTGGGGGATTCTTCCACTTTTCCAGTTAAATAATCCATCTGGTTCACTCCATCTATGTAATTTTTATAAGTTCGACCACCCATTGTTACACCATTCATGATTTTTCTTTCACATTTGGATCTCCAGCCATGGCAGCAAATGTTGGCAACCAATCTTCGTGAGAAACTATTCCGTTCAAAGTTTCTCCTGCTGGTATTTTGCCAGGCCATTTAATAAATGCGGGAACCCTATATGCTCCTTCCCAACTGCTATTTTTCTCTCCATGAAAAGGAGTAGTACCTGCATCTGGCCAGGTATTATAATGAGGTCCATTATCTGTACTGTAGAACACAATGGTATTATCTGCAATTCCTAATTCATCCAATAAATCTAACAGTTGCCCTACATGCATATCATGCTCAATCATTCCATCTGTATATTCATCATTGCCTGGATGTCTATTCTCTTCCTTCACGTGTGTTCTAAAGTGCATCCGAGTAGCATTCCACCATGTAAAGAATGGTTTATCTGCATCTACTTGTTTTTTGATGAATTCCTTTGCCGCAGCAATTGTTTCATCATCAATGGTCTCCATCCTCTTTTTGGTCAAAGCCCCAGTATCTTCAATTTTTTGTCCCCCATTTCCATCAGCCCAACTATGAATTACTCCTCTTGGTCCATAAACCTCTCCGAAAGACTTTCCATTTTTCAAGACTAGATCGGTAGGATAATCAAAATTTTCTGGTTCTTCTTCTGCATTCAAATGATATAGGTTTCCAAAAAACTCATCAAAGCCATGCATAGTTGGCAAATGTTCGTCTCTGTCACCTTGATGGTTCTTTCCAAATTGTCCCGTTGAATACCCAAGATCCTTTAGGACTGTGGCGATGGTAATATCCGTCATCTGCCATCCCTCCTTAGCTCCTGGCATTCCTACTTTGGTCATTCCTGTGCGAACAGGTACATTTCCTCCGATAAAAGCTGCACGACCCGCCGTACATGATTGTTGAGCATAATAATCTGTAAATCCCACTCCCTCTTTCGCAATTCTGTCAATATTAGGGGTCTTGTACCCCATCATGCCGCGGTTATTGTGGCTGATGTTCCAGGTTCCAATATCATCTCCCCAAATCACCAAAATATTGGGTTTATCCTGAGCCCAAGTCAATGAGGTCCACAAAAATATCCCCACCATTAAATAAAATCTTTTCATAATGAAAACAGTTAGGTTAGTAAAATTCTAATTCATAATATGATTAAATTCAAATCTCACCCATTTGGTGAAAATTCATTCCTTTTAAAAGTATTGGCTTGTTAAGAATAGCCTAAAATTGACAAAATGGATTTCCAATCGTAAAAACTGTCTCATCCATTCTCCAAGATCTTAGCTGAAAAGCATTTATCGCTAAAATCAATTCTTAATATACTGAAATCTCGGAGAAACTCTTCTAAAATCAATATATTTTACTTGTTCAGCCATATTTAATTTTATCATAAAACCTCAAATCCAATTAAAAATAATAATAAACTTAAAAACGCTAATACCTGATTGGTTTTAGAATACGGTATCTGGAATATCCTTTAAAAATTGGCTTGGCGTAATCCCTTTGACTTTTTTGAAGGAAGAAATAAACGTGGTCCGATTCGAAAATCCGCATTTGGAGGCTATTCCATCCAAAGTCATTTTTTCATGATACCCTTCACAGATCAATTGTTCAAATTCTTCAATTCTATACTTGTTGATCCATTGATTGAAATTGGTATGAAAACAAGCGTTGATAGCGGGGAAATCTTATAAACAGGAATATCTGATGCAACACTTAAATCATTGATGGAAAAACCCTTCTTTAGAAATAGTTTCTCCTCCTGAATCAATTGATTCAATTTTTGACAAAGTTCTTGATTTTCCCGCTCCAACTGGAACAGTTCCACTGTACTAGATTCAATGGTATTTTTATAATCAATTCCTTCCTGAGATTCATTTTCCCAATAAAACCCATATAAGAGTGAAGGATGAAAAAACAAAAATATTCCTGAACCTATTAGGGTGACCGCTAAAGTAAGGGCTTGCATCCCCAGTGTATAGGCCTCCACCATATTGATAAACCTAAAAAATGGAGGTAAAATTGAAATACTCATGGACACGGCCATAAACCAAAGGTACCGATTGATATCGCGGTTGATCTTGGCCTTATCCCTTCTAATTAAATTTCTGTTGATCCAAAGTAGTCGGATACTTAAAATCAAAAATCCCAATAAATAAATCTGTCGAAAGTAGAAGTGAAACCTATCTGGAAGAAAACTACTTTCTCTAAATAAAAAATGGTCTTCTCCTAATTGTTGGGCTAAGATAATGCTGGACTTTTCTTCTCCAGAAAGTAAATAGTACGGTAAAAAATCAACTAAATTCAGGAAAGAAGGTAATAAAATGAGTAAGTCCCATTTTCTAAATAAAGGACCTCTATAAAGTAAATATCTGACAAATAGATAAAATAATGGAGCAACCAGATAGGCTGAAAGGTTCCCTGTTCTGGAGATATGGGGAAAATCAACCATATCTCCACTTTGATATAGAATAGAAACTAGCAGGCAATGACAAACAGTAAGAAGGCAAAACCCCAACAAAATATTTCCATTTTCCCTTGATCGAGGGAAGAATATCAGGATTATTGATACCAATAATCCAATGATCATTCCAGGCCAAAAAAGCAATAGCATATAGGTAGCAAGCAGGTAAGCTGCTTAAATATAAGTGATTAACTTATCCCATAATGAGCAAATAATAAAAATCACTCAATTTTAATTGTGAGAAGGTGATTCTTTCCACACGCTATTTGGGAAAAAGGAATATGAGCACTGCTCTCCATCCCCAATCGGCTTTTCCACCTTCGGGAGCAGCGAGGTTTATCCTTGGCCCTACTACAAACTGAGTTTTTTGTTTTCCAAGGGATGTGACTGCGCTGAATGTTGGATTTAACCAAATGGTGGAAGTAGAAGCTTCCCAATTCTGTGTCCACTCCATATTGGCTCCTAGCCCAGCTCCGGTCTTCCAATTGTACACCAAAAAGGCTGTACAAACATTTGACTAACATCAGGTCGATCCTCATTTCCTGCTACAGACCAGACTTGATTGATCAATCCACCAATCGTCCATCCATTGGACTGTTTTAATGCCACAGCCGTTGGTCCCATTCCAAATTTTTTGGTAGTTAAAAAGTCATTGGTTCCAATTGGCAAAAGCAGCGCAGGTCCCACTCCCCAAGTTAACTTCTCAGAATTCTTGGGTGAAAAAAAGCAGACATGACTGCATCCCCTAAACCTGATTGTTTTTCTCCGACCGCAGTAATATTGTATTGTGTAATAACAGGTAGCACTACCCGAGTAATCATATTCAAATTTTTGCTCACAGAGACAGGAATTACTGGCTGAATATTCAATGTATTCCTTGTTCCTTGATAAGAACCTATGCCGTAATCCGTGTTGTTCTGGAAAGGCACAGAAATTAAGGAAGCGATGGGGTTTGCCAGTTTTTTTGCTAACTCGGCAGCATCATCTTGAGCATTAGCAGGAAGGTTAAATAGAAAAAATAAGCAAAAGCTTAAAGTAAAAATCTTTTTCATCGTCGTGTTGGTTTATACTAATAAAGATAATTTTTTCTTAGAAAATTGAAATCTCCTACATGTAAAATTTGACCTGGTTTGGTAGTTGTTCCAGTTTCAGAAGAAGATTGGAGTCTTTAATAAAGTAATTGGAATTCAGCTTCAAACAGTTCGGCAAATTTTAGGAATAACCATAGTCTAGCTTCTATTAGAAAAAAGTGGTTCTCACTTTTCATAAAAATGCCCTCAAAAAGAATTACCTTTTGAGGGCATATCAAATTCAAATCCTCTTTTCAGTAAAGGTGTTTATTGCTTACTTTTTTTGATAAACTCTTCTACAACATTTGACATATCAAAACTTTTTCCTCCCTGAACTGGGGGATATTCAGCAAGGGATTGTAGGTGCTCCTGCATAAGTACCCCCATGGGTTGAAGTAGCCATGAAACTTTTTGCATAAGATGTCCATACGAATCTTTATTATCATAAGACTCAAAGGGGTCCATTCTAATGTTAAAAACTAGGGGAACTGTCCTAGGAATCACATTTGCATAATAGTCTTCTTTGGTTGAGAAATGGAATTTCCAGGGTCCCATTCTGACAGCAGTGAGCTTCGATTCATAATAATAGAAAATTGAATTTCTCGCCGATTTATCTGTTTCACCTTTCCAATACGCTAAATTGTTCACACCGTCAATAACTTGCTTCTTTTCGCTCATGACTTTCTCTGCAATATTATCTATCCCGGCAGCCGCGGCAAGGGTGGTGAACATATCCATGTGACTTTGGATGCCATTAAGTTTTTGTCCAGGTTTGATTACTCCTGGCCATCTTACCATTGATAGTACGCGCACTCCACCTTCATAAGTGGTCATTTTCTCACCACGGAAGGGGGTTGTTGCCCCATGCGGCCAAGAAGCATGCTCAGGCCCATTATCGGTTGAATACCAGATAATTGTATTTTCTGCCAAGCCTTGTTCTTCCAACCATTGAAGTACCATTCCTATATCATGATCATGTTGTAACATCCCTGAACCATGAATATCAGCCTCACTGGTATATTCTTCCGCTGCATATTTCCATTTTTCATCTAGGCGAGTATACAAATGCATCCTACTGGTATTCAACCAAACGAAGAATGGTTTATCTTCATCCTTGGCTTTTTTCATAAAATTTTCTGCCATGGGAATTACTTCCTCGGAATCAAAGTTTTTCATTCTTTCCTGAGTTAGCGGTCCAGTATCCTCAATTCGCTGCATTCCTACTTTTCCAAATCTTGGATCTTCCGAGTTATCCATTTGATCAGTTGCCCAAGAATGGATGACTCCTCTTGTACCAAACCTTTCTTCATACGATTCTAAATCACCGGAAAAAGCCTTTCCAAATCGTTGATAATCTCGTTGCTCAGATTCTTCCTGGGTATTTAAATGGTACAAATTTCCATAAAACTCATCGAATCCGTGGGCAGTTGGAAGATGCTCATTTCGATCACCCAAGTGATTTTTACCAAAATGACCAGTTGCATAACCTGCTTCTTTCATATAAGCAGCAAGACTTGGAGAGGCAGCTTGTAAACCTAAGGCATCACCAGGCTGTCCAACTGTAGTCATTCCTGATCTTATCGGATATTGCCCCGTAATAAATGAAGCTCTTCCTGCTGTACAACTTGGTTGAGCATAGTGATCTGTAAATCGAATACCTTCCAACCCAATTCGATCAATGTTTGGTGTGGTATAGCCCATAGTACCCATCCCATAAGCACTTACATTTTGCCAGCCTATATCATCCCCCCAAATCACCAAAATATTGGGTTGCTCTTGTGCCCAGGCCAAGCATGGCCCCAATAATAAGAGGCTCATTGTCCATTGAAAAATCAAATTTACTTTCTTCATCTAATAAATGTTTAAGGTAAGATATCGGTCAAATAATTTTTGATGCCTTCTATAAAATTACTATAAATGTTGACAATTTTTCTCCTCAAAATTCAACTTTTATGCTTTAAAATAATATCGGTCTAGCTTCACTTTTTAAAACACAGCTTGACCGGTTACTATTAACATTTAAAGGTCAAAGGCCTGGCAAATCAAGATCCTACATAAGTAGCATCTTCCAAGCAATTGATTATTGCCTAGATAACAATCTTCTTTTACAAAAGTTATTACCTCAAAATTATTGAATTTACTGGGTCTCCAAGCTTACCCTTTTGGATATAACCCCATGTACTTCAATAAAAATCATACAATCAACACAGAAACCAACCATTGATCTCATTTTTGAAGTCAAAATCGATCAAAAGGGGTTATTTTAGTTATTGAAAATTAAACCTTATCGATATGAACCAAAAATTTACAACCTGTATACTACTTGCGTTTGTGGTCTGGTTTGGAATCCCTGATTCTCAAGCACAAACAGGCTATCAGAAGCCACCGAAGTCAATAACTGACTTAGTAAATGCTCCTAGTACTCCCTCGGTAAATTTTAGTAAAAATGGGGATTGGATGCTGTTATTGGAAAGTGCCGATAACCCAAGCATCGAAGCACTTTCCCAACCGGAATTAAAAATTGCAGGGCTCCGAATTAATCCTGCGACGTCTGGTCCCAGTAGAGGAAGAGGCATTGAAAATATAAAAATAAAGATGACCCAAGGAGGGGAAGAAAAGCAAATTGCAGGGCTTCCTACCAATCCAAGTATGGGTGATTTTAGGATGTCTCATGATGAAAAATTCTTGGCATTTACCCAAACAGAGAGAACAGGAATCAGCCTTTGGATGGTGGATTTAAGCACTTTTGAAGCAAAAAAATTAACGGACCCTATTATTAATGATGTAATGGGCAATTCGGTGATTTGGACTCCTGAAAATAAATTATTGATCAAAGCAGCCAATCCAAATAGAGGTATGATGCCTCAAAGACCTGCTGCTCCAGCAGGCCCAATTATCCAAGAAACTACTGGAGATGCTGCGCCAAGCAGAACCTATCAAGACTTGTTATCAGATCCATATGATGAAGCTTTATTTGCTTATTTCATGGATTCCCAATTGATGTTGGTGGATTTGGATGGTTCAAAAAACCAATCGGAAGCCCTGGAATGATAAAATCCGTGGACCTTTCCCCTGACGGATCCTATATTTTAGTTGACTTGATCAAAAAGCCTTTTTCCTATTTGGTTCCAGCTTATCGATTCCCCTATGATGTGGAAATCTGGTCAATAGGGGGTAAAAAAGTGAAAACCCTTGCAGAAATTCCATTAGATGAAAATCGTCCTACAGGTTTTGATGCAACAGTTACCGGCCCCAGAAATATTAGCTGGAGAGCCGATAAAGCTGCCACACTCTATTGGGTGGAAGCGCAAGATGGTGGTGATGCCAGAGTAGAGATGGAGGAAAGAGAAATTATCTACACTTTGGAAGCTCCATTTACTAGCAGTAAGAAAAAACTAGCCAGTAGCTCCTATAGATTTGCCGGAATCGCGTGGTCTGATGACAACTTTGCCATCATGAACGAACGATGGTCACAAGCTAGAAAAGAAGTTCGATCTGTAATCAATCCATCTGATCCTTCCCAGGGGAAAAGGGTGATCATTGACCGATCTTCCGATGATTTATACAACGACCCGGGAGATCCGCTTTATACCGAAAATGAATTTGGAAGGAATGTACTTCTAAGAAAAGGCGATTTGGTTTTCATGACTAGCCCAGGAGGTTCTCCAGATGGCAATATGCCTTTCCTCTCCACATTTAATACCAAAACAAAAGAGCAGGAAATCTTATGGAGATCCCAGGCACCTTATTATGAACGGGTTGTCAAGGTGCTAGATGAGAACGGAACAGAATTTATCACCCTGAAAGAAAGCACGGATATTCAGCCAAACTATTGGTTGGTCAATACAAGAAAGAGAATTGCTCCTATGCAATTGACCAATTTTGAACATCCATATGAGTCATTAAAAGGAATCCAAAAACAATTGGTGACTTACAAGCGAAAGGACGGATTAAACCTTTCTGCTGTCATTTATACTCCGGCAGGATATGACCCCTCAAAAGATGGTCCCCTCCCTGTATTAATGTGGGCCTATCCAAGAGAATATAAGTCCAAGGAGGTAGCTGCGCAGGTACGTGGTTCAAAATATGCTTTTACTAGATTGAGTTGGGGTTCTCCTCTGTATTGGGTGACACGCGGATATGCAATCATGGACCGTACTGAAATGCCGATTGTAGGTGAGGGTGGCCAAGAACCTAATGATTATTTTGTGGAGCAATTAGTAGCAAATGCTGAAGCAGCAATTGACCATATTGTAGAATTAGGTATTGGTGATCGGAACCGGATTGCAGTGGGAGGACACTCTTATGGAGCATTTATGACCGCCAATTTACTTTCGCACACCAATCTGTTTGCAGCAGGGATTGCCAGAAGTGGGGCATACAATCGAACCTTGACCCCATTTGGATTCCAATATGAACAAAGAACTTATTGGGAAGCACCAGAGGTGTATTTCAATATGTCTCCATTCTCTTTCGCTCACAAAGTAGAAACCCCTATTTTGTTGATTCACGGACAGGCGGATAATAATTCCGGTACTTTCCCCATCCAATCCGAACGCTATTACAATGCTTTAAAAGGTCATGGAGCGACTGCTAGATTGGTTTTCCTACCAAATGAAAGCCATGGTTATGCAGCAGAAGAATCCATTTTGCATACGCTTTGGGAGATGGACACCTGGCTTGAAAAGTATGTGAAAAACAAGAATGAAATCCAGAAAGGAACAGAATAAATAATTCAAATAAGTAATTGACCCTCTTCAAAAAATAATTTGAAGGGGTTATTTTTTATTCTTTAGTTGCCAATCATTACTTTTTTACGTTGATTACTAACAAGTTCTTTCAGAATAATACCCTGTCATATGAAATCATTGATTCTTTTCTCCACATTTTTTTCTAATTTCATTTAATATCTCCGCTCAGGAACTCAAAGAATCTAAGTTCACTTCAAAAATTGAAGAAGTAACCGTATTCCTCTCTGGGGCCCAAATTTTTGAAACTTCTGCCGGGCAAATCCCTGCTGGCGAATCGTTTATCGTCATAAAAGGCCTCTCTCCCTATGTGGATGAAAAAAGCATTCAAGTCAAAGGAAAAGGGGATTTTGTAATTCAGGCCGTCAATAAAAGGATTGACTACCTATCCGGACAAAAAGTAAATGAGGAAGTGAAAGCTTTAGAAGAGCAGATCAATAGAATTGACCAAGCTCAGGAAGAAACTACTATTCGACTGGAGGTGCTAGCGCAACAAGAAAACTTACTTTCTGCCAATAAATCTATCGGGGAAGCCAAAATGGCCTGAATATGACCCAGCTTAAGCAAGCAATGGATTTTTATGAAAGTGAACTCACCAAGATCAAATCTGAAGTAAATCAACTGAATAGCAAGCTAAAAGACAGAACCCTAGAAAAGAACAAACTGATCAATCAGATTCGAACGCTTCAGGAATCCGAAAACAAATCCACATCGGAGGTGAGAATTCGTGTAAAGGCGGATGCTGCTGGCCCAGCAAGTCTTGAATTGAATTACTTGGTGGCCAATGCAGGTTGGTATCCAAAATACGATGTTAGAGTCAGTGACATCAATTCTCCACTGCAACTCAACTATAAAGCAGAAGTCAACCAAAACACAGGTGTTGATTGGAACAATGTTAAACTTAGATTTTCCAATGGGAACCCAAATGAAAGTGGTCAAGTACCTTCTCTAGACAAATGGGAATTGAATTTCGCCAGGCTCACCACTTATGCTCAAAAGAGGACAACTTTCAACAGCGTTTCGGGAAGAGTTTTTGGAGAGGATGGAGAGCCCTTACCTGGAACCTCTGTTTTGGTAAAGGGAAGTACGATTGGTACAGTGACAAATATTGAAGGTTATTATTCACTAAGCCTACCTCAATCAGCCTCATCCTTGGTATTTTCTTTTATTGGCTATTCCCAAAAAGAGGTACCCATTACATCTTCATCCATCAATGTGAGCTTATTTCCTGATACCCAAATGCTAAGTGAAGTAGTTGTCAATGGATATGGTAGTTCTAACAAAAGAGAAATAAATGATCCAATTAGAATTCGTGGAGGTTCCCCAGTTTACGAGGTTGCAGATGAGGTAGCCATAGCTCCCACCCTACAAACAATCGTCCAGGAAAATCAGACCACTGTGGAAATAGAAGTAGCTGAACCTTATACCATCAAATCCAATGGAGAAAAAACCATGGTGGATTTAAAAGCCTATGATATTCCTGCCAATTACCGTTATTCTGCAATTCCAAAAATTGACAACGATGTATTTTTAGTTGCCGAAATCAATGACTGGAACCAATACAGTTTATTGGAAGGAGAAAGCAATCTTTATTTTGAGGATGGGTTTGTCGGTAGATCTGTATTAAATGCATCCAGTATTCAAGACACCCTCAAGATCTCTATGGGTAGAGACAGAAGTATCGTAGTGCAACGAGAAAAGAATGAAGGATTCTCTAAGAAGAGGAGCATTGGTTCCAATATCACTGAAAGTAGAGAATATAAAATCACCGTTCGGAATAATAAATCCCAACCTGTATCCATCCAAGTTGAAGATCAAATTCCTGTCTCTGTCAACTCTGAAATCACAGTAGAAGCATTGGAACTTTCCGGAGGAAAACTAGATCCTCAAACAGGAAAAGTCCGTTGGATCGTTCAAGTTCCCCAGGGCTCTCAACAAGAATTGAAATTACAATATGAGGTAAAATATCCTAAAAGGGAAAAAGTGATTTTAGATTAAATCAAGTTCCAAAATCCTGTTTTTCAGGTGCTTGTATTTGGGTTTTACTTTTCAATTAGAAACACCTAATTGCTGATTCATGGTGCATCTGCTGCTACCAAATTTGGTATTTACTCATTCTAATCTGAATGAAAATGTAATGAATAGATAGGAAATCGTATTGCAAAATTATTGGTATTGCATCCCTCTTATTACCCTCATAAATCAAATGGGATATTTTTTTAAACATCCATTTAGAAAAGTCAATTGGATGGAGTAGTACTAGGAAAACAAGAATGAAATTCGGAAAGGAAAGGCTATTTCATTTTCTTTTTTTCGATAACAAAAAAGCTTTAGTAAAACCAAATCCTTATTAATTTTTATTGAAAAACCAGCGATACTTTTAAGCTGTATTTCTTCTCAAAAAGGTTCTATTTTTTCCAAAAAAACCATTAAAAATTACCCTTAAAAAGTGAGAAAAAATCTAGGATTTGAAGCCAATTTTCATAGGTATTTGCCTCTTAAATAAGGATTTACCAAAACACTGGATATAGGGCCCGATATATTTCCCTAAGCCCGATAAATGGGTTAAATTAGTCAAAAAAACACCCATAGTTATCAAAGATTCTAAAAGTACCCAAGTCCCCTTTTTAAAGAGCATTCAATCCTGGGTTTTTTTCCATCCGCCGGCTTGATTGTTCTATTTGTAACACTCACCTTAATCTTCCAAGAATCCGTAGGAGATTTATTTGAATCTGCACAGTCCTACATTTCTACAAGGTTTGGTTGGCTTTACGTCTTAGCTGTAAATGTTATCCTGATTTTCTGTATTTACCTTGGATTTAGCCGATATAAATCCATCCGTCTTGGAGGGAAAGACGCCAAACCTGAATTCAGTACCTGGGCATGGTTAAGTATGCTTTTCAATGCAGGTATTGGCTTGGTTTTGATGTTTTATGCAGTAGCTGAACCGGTCAGTCACTTTTCCAATCCTCCCTATGGAGAAGCGGGAACTTTGACCGCTGCTAAAAATGCCCTTAACTTATCCTATTTGCATTGGGGCCTCCACGGCTGGGGCGTATATGCGTTAATGGGATTATCCATCGCTTTTTTCAAATACAATAAAGGACTTCCTCTTGGAGTGCGATGGATTTTATATCCATTATTAGGAGATCGGCTGAAAGGTCCAATCGGTCATTTCATTGATACCATGGCCGTCGTTGCCACGATGTTTGGTCTTGCCACTACTCTTGGATTAGGAATTCAACATATTAATTCCGGGATGGAATACCTATTCAATGTCCCTATTAGTGCCAATGTTCAAGTAATCCTTATCGGAATCATCACGATTTGTGCCACTGCCTCCGTAGTTTCTGGTCTTCATAATGGAATTCAGATGCTCAGTAAAATCGCATCTATGATGGCGATTACCTTAATGGCTTTTATGGTCATCGTAGGCCCCACCTTATTTATTCTTGGTTCTACTGTCCAGAGTACCGGGTCTTACCTTCAAAGCCTAATCGGTACTGCGACATGGATGGAAGTGTATCGAGGAACCCATTGGATGGATAGTTGGACCTTCTTTTATTGGGCTTGGTGGTTTGCATGGGCTCCTTTCGTAGGACTATTTATTGCAAGAATATCGAGGGGAAGAACCATTCGCGAATTCATGATGGGAGTATTACTTGGCCCTACAGCTGCAAGTATTGTCTGGATTTCCATTTTTGGAAATACGGCTTTTTATGTGGAATTATTTGGTCCAGGAGGAATCAGCGAAGCGGTACAAGAAAACATCAATACGGGTCTATATTCCCTACTTGAATTATACCCTCTTCCTAATTTAAGTATCTTCTTTGTGGTGCTTGCTGGAGTCATTTTCTTTGTCACTTCCTCAGATAGTGGTTCCTTGGTAATTGACTTTATCACCAGTGGCGGAAGAGATGATACTCCTGTCAAATTGAGAATTTTCTGGGCATTGATTGAAGGGGCAGTAGCTTCGGTATTAGTGCTGGGCGGAGGATTGATTGCCCTTCAAACTGGTTCCCTAGTAACTGGATTACCAGTATGTGTACTGATGCTAGTAGTATGCTACTCCATTTTGAAAGCACTCAAAAAATACAGAGCAGAACATAAAGAAAGCCACGAATAATTTATATTCGTGGCTTTTATAAAAGGGCTGTTCCCCAAAATTTTACACTTTGGAAACAGCCTCTTTTTTTGAATCAGGCGTTTCTATTTTAAAATAAGGCACTTCTTCTGCCGGCAATGGTTTTTTTCCCAGAATAATATCGGCAGCTTTTTCTGCTACCATCATCACAGGAGAATAAATATTTCCATTCGTAACGTATGGGAATACGGAAGCATCCACCACTCTGAGATTTTCCACTCCATGTACTTTCATGGTTTTAGGATCAGTTACATCCATTGGTCCTACTCCCATTCTACAAGTCGAACATGGATGATAGGCGCTTTCACCTTCTTTGGCTACGAAGTCCAAAATTTCCTCATCAGTCTGGACATCCTTGCCAGGGGAAAGTTCCTCCCCTCTCAATTCACCCATGGCATTTGTCTCAATAATTTTTCTGGACAATCGAATGGCTTCCACCCACTCTTTACGCTCTTTTTCTGTGGACAAATAATTGAAAAGAATACTTGGATAGTCTTTTGGATCCGCTGATTTTATTTTCACTCTTCCTCTTACATCCGTATTCATCGGACCCACGTGAAGCTGAAACCCATGTCCTTCTTTTGGAGCAGAACCATCGTACCGGATTGCCAAAGGCAAAAAGTGGAATTGTAAATTTGGATATTCTACAGTGTCATTGCTTCGGATAAATCCTCCTGCCTCAAAATGATTGGAAGCTCCTAGTCCTTTTCTCCTGAATAACCAGTCGAACCCAATTTTTGGTGCTCTCCAAGGGCTCAATGCTGGAAATAAACTAACCGGCTTTTTACAGGCCCATTGAACATATACTTCCAAATGATCCTGCAGATCTTCTCCTACTCCTGGCAAATCATGGACCACAGGGATTCCCAAACTTTTCAAATGTGCTGCATTTCCTACTCCTGAAAGCTGAAGTAATTGAGGAGTATTAATCGCCCCTCCACAACAAATGATTTCCTTGGCATAGACTTGCTTTACTTTTCCTCCTTTTTGATATTCTACCCCAACCGCTTTTTTCCCCTCAAAAAGAATCCTCATCACCATGGCTGAAGTTTCTACATGAAGATTTTTTCGATGCTTTATCGGATGAATGTAAGCACGGGCTGCATTCAATCTTCTTGACTTATAAATGGTTTGATCAAACTTTCCGAAACCTTCTTGTTGGTATCCATTCACATCATCAGTCAAAGGGTATCCTGCCTCCTGAACTGAATTAAAAAAGGCATCAAACAACGGATTATCACACTTGGGAGTGGTCAGTTTTAAGTTTCCTTTGTCTCCACGGTAGTCATCCCCTCCAATCAATCTTTCCTCCACTTTTTTGAAATAAGGAAGGCAATGTGCATAATCCCAATCTTCCAGCCCTTTATCCTGAGACCATTTATTGAAATCCATTGCATTACCACGGATCCAAATCATCCCGTTGATACAGGAAGATCCACCCAATACTTTCCCACGTGGCTGGGCAATTCTGCGGTTATTCATATAGGGCTCCGGGTCTGAAGAATAGCCCCAATTGTAATGAGTTCCAGTCAAAAGATAGGTCAGGGCCGCAGGCATATGAATTCTAAAATCCAGTGTATAATCTGGTTTTCCGGCTTCTAATACCAACACTTCTTTTGAAGAATCTTCACTAAGTCTGTTGGTAAGAACAGCACCAGCAGAACCGCCTCCAACAATTATATAATCGTACTTCATAGTAATCATATTTTTGAGGCATTAAAGCCCACTAGGTTCCTTGCATTATCTAGTTCAACTCTAATTTACTCCTCTGTAATCCAATAATTTAAATAGCCTGAAGGAGTTTCCAAGACTATTTTATAGTATTCTGAATCTGAATTTTCCGGAGAAAATGTGAATTTTTCATCTGAGAGATTGACCTCTCCTATAAATTGGTAATCATCCGTTCCACCCGTTTTAAATTGGTTGGTAGTAGTGAACCACATTTTCCCTGTACCTGTTTTCGAAAGCGATTTCCACGTCAACTGAATTTGGTCTCCATTTTCAACTGCTTTGAAATTACTCACATCTACCGGACCAATAAATGGAACACCATCCAACTCCATCGCATGTTCCTTAAGAATTTCAAGATCCAAGAAGTTGACGATGGATGGGAAAATATCTACTGTAGCACCTACTTCATTAAAATGAGCATTGGTTTCTGGGTAATTTGTAGCAATCCAAACACTTCTTTCACGGTCGCTTTGACCACCATGTCCAAAGCCACTATCCTCTCTACCATGGTCTGTAGTAATGACAATCAGCCAATCTTCATTAAACTTGGATTCGCGTTCTTTGATTGCATCCCAGACTCTTCCAACTTGGATATCCGCCTTTTCAATGGCGTCAACAAACTGTGGACTATTACCGAACTTATGCGACATATCATCAGTAAACTCCAGGTACATCCAAGTAAGATCAGGTGATTTTTCTAATATTTCCTCAGCCGCTTTTTTAGATACCTCTTCATCGATCAAATGAATATACGTTCGTTCCTCATCATGTGGGTAACTGACAGTATCTATTTCCAAACCATCAAAATGATAATCAATGGTCAAATTTCCAGTTTGAGAGAGACCATCTCCTGCAAGTTTGGTTCTGTTGTCCAACCAAGTAGAGTAAATAGCCGTCTTTTTCTCAGGACTTGTATTCTTGAGTACTCTAAATAGAGTGGGGTAATGGTAATTCGGATTTTTAATAGAATTCCCCAAACATTATGTTTGTTTGCCCAGACTCCAGTAAGCACGGTATTGTATCCTACAGCTGAAATGGTAGGTGTTTGGCTGTAACCATCCTTTTCACCTCCCATCGTTGCCTTGGTAATTCCGCCTTCAGCTATGATTTTATCCAAATTTGGGGTGGGAACCGTATCTAGAACATCTTCAGGAATCCCGTCTAAGATTACAAATATTGCTTTTTTAGCAGTTGGTTGATTTTTCTCTTCGGTGGTACAAGATTGTAATGCCAACAATAGGAGGCATGCAGCTACAAATAGGTTTTTCATTCTAGTAATTATAAATAGAGGAAGCCCGGTACATTTACCGGGCTATTTTATCTTACTTGATTAGTTTATTCCCATCCAAAGATCTGAACTAGATTTGGATTTAAAGTTACTTGTTGGATAGGGATAGGTCTGTAATAATATTTTGGCTCCACGAAGTTTCTTTCCTTCGTTTCAGTAACCATGTTACCTCCATTTTCACCATCTGATAAGAATACATCTACGTTTTCGTCAATGGTTCCAGCTTTGTAGTAAATCAAAGCTTCACCCAGACTGTTTTTTTCTTTATCATCTCCAACTGGAATAGTACTGTCCTTATCGACTAAAATAATATCCTCTATTCCATCTCCAGTCATATCGTATTTACCAAGACCAGGGAAATACATTCCCTCTGGAATATTTTCCAAAAGTTTACCGGCATTCCATCTCATCAAATCATCATATCGATACCCTTCCAAGGCCAACTCTACTCTTCTCTCTCTTCTGATTTCAAGTAGCACACCTTGGTTAGCCCCTGAAACTGAAGGATATTTAGAGGTTAAGAATTGATCTGGATTTCCATTTGCTGCAGCCATTTCCAAATTTGGCATCCCAGCTCTTTGCCTCAACACATTGACTGTCATATCCAGATCCCCTTGGCTTAATTCATTCAATTCAGCTTTTGCCTCTGCATGAATCAATAAAGTCTCTGCAAATCGATACACTGGGAAATCATCACTGGATACCTCCACATTATCAATACTATTTACATAGCCTTTCAATTGATGATATCCTGTAAAGTTTTTATTCAAAGACTGAATGTATGGAGTAGCATCCGGCTGTCTTACCCAACCTGGATAAACCACAGTTTGGCTTAATCTAGGGTCTCTATTCTGAAACTCCTCTACAAAAACTTTTTCATTATAACCTTCCATATCAGTAAACCTGGATCCGTCTCTCATCAGGTAACTTAAAACCAGGTCCTTGGAAGGAGATTGTTCGTAATCACCAAAGATGACAGTATTGAAATTGGCTCCTCGGTCTTTATTGGAATCATAAATATTAGCTAGAATTACTTCTGGGTGGCCAACCAAATCCTGTGCTCCGAATAATGAACCATAATCACTTTCTGGATTTCCAGAGTTATAAATGGAAAACAGACCTGAATTCATGATCTCTAGAGAAACGTTCTTGGCTTTTTCCAAAAATGCCGCTGCACTTCCTTCTAATCCCAATTCAGTATGGTATTTTCTATAAGTTCCCTCATATAGAGCTACTCTCGCAGTAAATGCTTTGACTGCCCAAACATCAGGAGTACCTGTAGGAACTGATTCTCTTACATTTGCCATCGCAAAGTCCAAATCTTCCATGACTTTGGTCATGACCATTTCTCGAGAATCTCTTGGCTTGTACAAATCTTCATCCCCTGGACTTAATGTCGTTTCATACCAAGGAACATCAGAATATCTTTTGACCATGTTGAAATAAAACAACGCACGATAATACCTGGCCAATCCTACATAATGGGCGATCCCTTCCTCTGTACCCGTTGCTTTGGTATAGTTATCCAGGAAATAATTGATGTTTCTAAGTGTTCCCCAGTTCCAACCACCAGTAATAGTCTGTGAACTCGGAGAACCTGTCATAATATTTTTAATTTCAATGGCACCAGTGGTCGCACTATTGTCACTGCTTTGGTCAGCCAGATAACTTCCAGGTCCAGCCATGGTAAGCAACCCATTTACATACAATTCTAAATCTTCCTCTGTCTTGAAAAACTCTTCAGGAGCCACTGAAGTCTGAGGATATTTATCTAGAAAACCATCGTTACATGAAGCTAAAAGGAAAGCTGCACTTAAATAAAGGATATATTTTTTCATGATTTTTTCTATTCTTAATTACAGATCTATGTTGATACCGAATGCAAATTTTCTCTGGAATGGATAGGAATTTGCATCTCCACTGGACGCGTTAACCGATTCCGGATCTACATATTTCTTGATGGCAGAGATTTCATATAAGTTCTCTCCAGTCACATAAAATCTTACTTTGGTTACATTCAGTCTATCCGTTAACACCTGAGGAAGGCTATAACCAAGAGTGATATTTTTAAGTCTTAAGTAAGCACCGCTTAGTAAATAATTAGTTTGAGGAATATCCAAACCTGCTCCATAATTGGCATCTGCCAACCAAGATTGAAGTACCGGATAGCTTGAATCCAAATTTTGTTCTGCTAAACCTGCTTCAATGTAAGATTGAGAGTGCTGAGCCAATAAATCTGCTCCGTCTGCTTCTGCTCTGTAGAAATCAAGATTCCAAGGATATACATTCCCATAAGGCTGCTGGTAAGGTCCCCAGAAGAGGTAACGACTTGGGTAATAATCTCTTTTTGCTACACCTTGTAAGAAAATCGATAAGTCAAATCCACTCCAGCCTACATTAATATTTGCTCCATATCGATACCTCGCAGTAGTATTACCAATTAATCTTAAATCTTTTGGATCATCTTGAGATTGACCTCTTTCGATTTTACCATCATTGTCTTGATCTACATACTTTGGCCAGCCTGGTACAATGTCCAAGGCTCCCCACGGTACAATACTGGTTTGATCCAATTGAGCAATTTCATCTTCATTGGCAAATAATCCATCACTTTCAAGGCCCCACAACTCACCAACTTCCTGGCCTACTCTCCAATTGGAGAATAAATTTTGTTCATTTTGGAATTTGGTAATAGTAGATCTAGAGTCAGAAAGAATCATTTTCACACCAAAGGTTACTGGGTTGGAAGTACTTCCTACCTGGTCTCTATATCCAATGGAAAGATCAAATCCTTTAGTTCTTAAATCAGCTGCGTTTTGTTTTGGAGGTGCGGTTCCCAATACTCCTGGTAGTTCAACTGGATCAGTAAGCATTCCTTTGGTATCCCGGATGAAGTAATCAAAAGTACCGCTGATTCGATCTCCTAGAAATCCGAAATCCAAACCAACGTTAGTAGAAATTACTTCTTCCCAGGTATAAAAGTTAGGATCTACAGCCAAAGAAGGAGCAGAGGTAATTATTGTTTTCTTACTACCGTCTATTAGGTAGCTAGATAGATTGGTCGGCAATGCCTGGATATATCCAAAGTTGGCTACATTCTGGTTTCCTAAACTACCATAAGAAGCTCTTACTTTGAATGTAGAAATTACATTGGTCAATGGCTGGAAGAAACCTTCATCCATCATTAGCCAAGAAGCAGAAACGGAAGGGAAGAAACCCCAACGGTTGTCACTTGGGAATCTGGATGATCCATCGTATCGTCCATTTACCTCAAGGATATATTTATCATTGAAGGTATAGTTTATTCTTCCAAACAAACTTCTGACAGAATAGGCACTATAAGAGGGCGTAATAAAGGATTCCCCTGTTGTCAAGCCAATGTATGGAAGGGAAGAAGAAATCAACACTCTTCTTTCTGCTTGAATAGTAGAGTAATCGTAATTCTCCTGATTGTAACCTGCTAAAATTCCGAAGTTGTGCTTACCAAGAGTTTTGGAATATCTACCATAAAAATCCAAAATAGTAGTATTCAAGGTTCCATTTCTTTCGATTACGGACCCATCTCCACCTTCTGTTCGGATGTCCTCAGGACCAAAGCCAATATTGTATTTCTTTCTATCCCAATGGTATTTCCACTGCTCTCTTTTGAAACTGGCTGTTCCTTTGAAAATCAAATCTCCATTTAACATCGTACCTGTAGCTCCCAGGATATTTTGGAAACCGAACATGTTTTCTTGATTTTCTCCACCATCTACTAATCTGGCAGCCAATCTTCCAGTTTCCGTATTTGCCCAAGTACCATCTGGGTTGACCGCCACATCAATTGGTCTTAAGTTATAGACGCTAGTAATGTTGTTTGTTGGATCTTCTCTCTTAGTCTGGTAGATGTTTAAGTTATTATCTACATCTAGCCATTTCAAAGGCTTGGCAGTTACTCGAGCTCTAAGGGAATATCTTTTCCAATAATCATCAGCTAATTTATTTAACCCGTTTTCATTGGTATAATCACCTGACACGTAATAGCCCATCGGCATCTTACCTCCGCTATTTCCACTGATTGCTAAACTATGGTTAGTAGAAAAGCTGGATTTATTAAAGAAGTAATCATACCAGTCATAATTACCCATATATGCCCACCGGTTTGGGTTATTGGGGTCTAGTCTAGTGTCCTCGATAGAAGGATCTTCAGATCTCTCTTTTGCCCATTGGTAATGTGCATCAGAATAATTGACATAATCCCAAGGAGTATTATTAGTGGAAGTTTCCAATACTCTGGAATGGATATAAGGGTCGGTTACTGGCTCGGGAAGTACAGAAGGACGACCCCAAGCAAAATAGTTATTGTAAGTTATTCTTTGATTACCTTCTGTTCCTTTTTTGGTCGTAATCAAAATCACTCCAAATGCAGCTCTAGCACCATAAATCGCAGCTGATGCTGCATCTCGAAGAACCGAGTAAGATTCAATATCGGAAGGATTCAACCTCAATAAATCGCTATTGTTACCTGCAATTCCATCAATAATAATCAAAGGATCTCCTCCATTGATAGAAGTAAAACCTCGAATATTGATATTAGGAACCGATCCAGGTCTACCTCCTTGATAGGTAATGTTCAAACCTGGGCTCATTCCTTGAAGGCCCTGCATCACGTTTGCAATGGGCCTATCTTTAATCTCTTCACCATCCAACTGATCCACAGCCCCAGTTACGTTTACCTTTTTCTGAGTTCCGTATCCTACTACTACGACCTGCTCCAGCAAGGTATCTTCTTCTTGGAAAGTAAGATCTATGATACTCTTGCCTCTCACGGGTTGTTCCATGGTCTTATACCCAATGAAAGAAAATACCAACACAGCATCTTCATTGGAAACCTCAATGGTATAAGATCCATCCAAATCAGTGATCGTACCATTTTGAGTACCCTTTTCCAATACGGATACTCCAGGTATTCCTAATCCTGATTTATCAGTGATCGTTCCTTTGATTTGAGATTGTGCAAACGAACTAATCGCAAAAGTCACAACCAAAAAAACCAAAAGTCCTGTTCTCCTAAACAAGGAGTTTCGGTCTGGGATTCTTTGTAAAACTTGTTCCATATAGTTTTGAATTGAATTGTTTCTATTTCAAATTTTCTTTTCTAAAACGGTTAAAAAATTCCAAATTTAACCAAGAATTTATTGAACATTCATTCAATATTAAATATTGTATATTAAAAATCAAAGCAATTAAATTTCAATTTTAATTAGTTAATGATAATTTAATACTAGGTCTCAGAAATTAATCCTGAAGAAATGGATCAATAATAAAAAGCTAAAAATTGAAGTTTTTCAACAAAAAATTGACCCATTGATTATTGCAGGCTGCTTATTTGCAGTTTTTGAAACATTGAATGGAATTATATAGAAAAACAAAAGCCACCCTTAAAGGATGGCTTATTAGATAATTGTCAGTAAAGAAAAATAAGGTTTTTTATCTCAAAGGGAAATATTCATTTTCCACCTGACCATCTCCGTATAATTTTAAAATAGCATATCCGGGAGGAGTCTCTAAATAATACTGTTTTCCTGCAGACTCTTTGTCTCCATCTCCCCACCAAAAACCACTCAAAGATCCATTGCAGAAATAGTGCACATCATTGTACCAGGTTCTGTCCAACAAATGTTGATGACCACTCAGGCACACTCGAACTTTATCTTTATGTTGATAGAATAATTTTTTTAATTCTTTATGATCCTTATGCTGCCCACCAACCAAAGCATTGGTAATAGAAGTAATTGGAAAGTGAGACATGATTAAGGTTGGAGTATTTGTAGCAAGCTGACTTAGGTCACTTTCTAACCAGTTCATCTGCTCTTCACCTAGGCTGATTCCCTCGTGATTTCCATCCAAAATGATAAAATGCCAACCGTTTTTATCAAAGCTGTAATAAGGGGATGGCATCCCCAAACGCTCCACAACATAGGGTTTCCCATACATAGGTTCCTGATCTTTATCAGCTACATCCCACCAAGGATCATGGTTACCAATGCAACTGTAGACCTCTCTTTCTTTGATTTCATTCCGAAACTGATCCCAAACTTCCCATTGTGCAATAACTCGATCCTTTGTTACTCCTTCATACGAAGCATCATGAATGCTATCTCCTCCGTTGAGGTAAAAATCGGGTTGATGCTTTTTTACAACTTTCAACCAATCAATGGCTCTTGAAGGGACATCCTCTTCAGGCCGAATATGCACATCTGTGATATGGGCTACGGTTAAAACAGGTTTATTCCCCATTTTTTCTCTTCAGCAGATGAAATCGCCGGAAATCCGATCCCTGCCGATACCATTCCAGCATTGGTTAAAAACTTTCTTCTATTCATATTCTACTTAAATCAATATTTTCATGTCAGTAACAAAACCTCACCAAAAGCCATGAAAATCAGCATTTTTTGAATTATTTTTATTTTTAGACCATCAATTTCTATTGAATGACCATTCAATATTATATATTGTAAAACTCAAAACAAAAGAATTTACTCTAATTAAAGAGTACATTAACTTTATTTTAATAATTAATTAATATGGCAACAAAGGTTTCTGTTGATAGAAAAAGAGAAATAATTGAAGGATTTTATCAGCTTTCCAAAGAAAATGGAATTGAGAACACATCCATTGCCAAAATCGGAAAACACCTAGGAATGCCTCCTAGTTTGATTATGCATTATTTCCCCACTAGGGACATATTGATATCCAATCTCATCTCCTTTATCCTAAAGAGATTATTGCAAATTTATACACCTATTATCAAGGAATTGAGGGTTCAAAACTATACTGACCCTCATACATTTGTGGAGCGAATGTTTTCTAGAGATTGGAACCTTTTAATTGATGATGGGGTGTTTTATAGTTGCTTTAGCTTGATTTTCAGGAATGATACCATTAAGTGGGAATACCGAAACCTTCATCTCAAACTCAGAGAGAATTTAAAGGAAATTTTAGATCAAGATGAAAAGTTGAATAAAAAAGATACCGCATTACTTTCTGAACAAATCTTTGTGGTTGTAGAAGGAGCTTACTATTATTTATCCATGATTGATGATCAAGAGCTTTATGAGCAAAAAGTGGAGATTTTTAAAAATCAGGTTTATGATTTGCTAAGAGTGTGAGTCCTTTTTAGCAGTCAGTTTTTAAAACCGTTTCGCGACTCCCACAGCAAATACTGTCACATCATAAATATTTGACCTTACATCTTGGGATAAAACAGCGACCATTTCCCAGCCATTTGAAATTTCTACTCCATATTCCAAACTTAAGCGGGACACAAAATAATTTTCTCCTTTGGCAAATTCACCCCCAAAGCCAAGGGAAATATTCCAGTGTTTTCCAATCTTATAAGACCCGGTAATAGTAGGGGCAATTGGTCTTTCACGTTCTACCACTCCCCCTTCTTCTCCAGTTTCAATAAAGTAATTCTCATTGACAAAATCTGTCTGTATTCCCAAGGCAAACTTTTTTGAAAACCAATAACTATAATCCAATGCAAAAGAGGGGACCATGGTAAATTGCTTTTTCCCTTCACTGGATCTACCCTGACCAATTCTGGAATGTCCCAGTAATAAGGCAACTACGTGTTTTCCCTCCTCCTTTTCCTTTTCTATCTCTTCCTGTGCTTTCAATTCCGAAAAAGAACCTAGAATTAAAAGAATGATTGTAACGTGAAAAATCCTATTCATGTGGTAGTAGTTAAATGCTTGTTACAAATTACAAATGAACTGGTAACGAAAAAAGCAGGACCTTGATCCTGCTTTATTTTCCAGTAAAATATAAAGGAATGTTAACGTACATTTTTTGAAAGAGTCATCTCGAAAAACTGATACCAATTCTCTCCTTGCTTGATTTCACCAATTTCAAACCAAATTCCTTGCTCATCAACTTGAATGATGTAGCGCATGTTTTCCATAGGATACCAATAGAAATCGCCATTTATGGTTTCTGCTTTGAACTCTCCTTTTCGCCCGTTTTGTAAGTAAGATTGAAAGGAATAGTGATCTTTTTCTCCCCAAAGGTGATAATTGCCATCGCATTGTGAATGATTTGATCCTGAGCTTTTCCTTGTCCTTCAATCAAAATTGCCGTTGAGTCCAATTTAAACTGGATGTTTTCCGTTTGGGTAAACTCATGCCTTTGCCGATCAGCTCCCATCATCCATCCACTTCCTGACCATGAACCAATCAAGTGCTGAAGTGATGTGATCGCTTGTTTTGAAACGAGATCTGTTTCTACGTCTTGAGAAAACGCTTGGTACTGAACTCCTGTAAGAATCCAGATTGCTAACATAATTTTAAATAAATTTTTCATTTGTAAACTGGTTTATATTGTAAACTAAAATGACAAAAAATTTTACTCGATGTAATTCTTTAAATTTTCTACATAGGCTTCAAAAGCCTTTACCCCTTTGGAAGTGATTTTACAGGTGGTCAAAGGTCTTTTTCCTTTAAATGACTTATGGATTTTGATATAACCCGCCTTTTCGAGTTTATCCAATTGAACACTCAGGTTTCCTGCAGTCGCTTCCGTTTTTTCCTTTAAGAAAGTAAACTCTGCTTCCTCCAGTCCTATTAACAGTGACATAACTGCCAGTCTTAATTGAGAGTGAAGAAGAGGATCTAGTGGCTTAAACACGTTCACGGTAGTTTTTTCAAATAATATCCTGGCACAAGATATCCCAAAATGATGGCAATCCCTGCTACTAGATACTGATCCATGACCGGTAATGTAAAAGCAATGATGGCTCCCAGTCCGAGGATTACTCCTCCCAGTTTGACTAAGTTGACACGAATAAGGGTGCCCGTAACAAACATTCCCAAAGCTGCCAAAATTAAAATCACAGGATTCTGGTTGAATTCCAAAATATTCATAAATCCCAATACGATGATAATTCCTACAAACACAGCTATCCACAATTGGCTAATCACGATGTCCAGATGAGTTTTGACTCTTGCCTTTTTCCCTTTTCGAATACCATATACCATACTTACAATCGTCGTTGGAATCACCAAAAGCCAAATCAAATAGGAGTTTACTACCCCCGCCTTCATCAAAGCATAATGCCCCAAATTACAGATGGATATCGTCCACCCCCAAAGTAGAATCTGAAAACTTCCATCTCCAGCTACTTCCCTTTTCGCTTTCCTGATCATGTCAGTAATCAGCGCTAAAGAATCTTGACTGCTTAACTCTTTTTCCATAATAGTTTTTTGTTTTCTTGCTATAACGGGATAAATATAAATAGGTTTACATTATAAACCTATTTATATACAAATATTTATGAATCAATTGTTTGAAACGAAGAAAGATGCCTAATTTTATTAGTAAAGGAACATACTACTTATGAAAGATATCTTTGATCCAGCTGTCACTGCTGAATTAGTAAACAGGATCAACCAATTGACACCTGAAACTCAAGGACTTTGGGGAAAAATGAGTGTAGACCAAATGCTTGCCCATTGTAATGTGGCCTATGAAATGGCATTTACTGATAAACATGCAAAACCTAATGCGTTTGTTCGGTTTCTCCTTAAGACTTTTGTGAAAAACGGGGTTGTCAATGAAAAACCCTATCCAAAAAATATTAGAACTGCTCCGGCATTCATCATTGCAGATTCGAGAAATTTCGAAGAAGAAAAGGAGCGCCTGATTGGTTACTTGAATCATACTCTAGAATTGGGAAAGGAACACTTTGAGGGTAAAGCATCTATTTCCTTTGGGCCAATGACTGCTCAAGAATGGAATAATCAATTCTATAAACATTTGGATCATCATCTGAATCAATTTGGCGTATGATTCATCCAGCAAAATCAATTCGAACATTTATAGGAGCCAAGAATTTCGAAGAGAGTACTCGATTCTACCAAACCTTAGGCTTTACAGTAAAACCTCTAAGCAAAGGGTTCTCATTAGTGACTGTTAAGGAAAATATCTGCTTTTACCTTCAGGACTATTATTCCAAAGAATGGTGTGAGAACTGCATGATTTTTTTGGAGGTGGAGCAGCTGGAATCTTATTGGGAAGCTATGAAAGTGCTTGGTCTTCCGGATAAATTTAAAGGAGTCAAGTTGAGCACCATCAAACATGAAGAATGGGGTAGTGAATTTTTCTTACATGATCCTGCAGGAGTATTATGGCATTTTGGTGTTTTCAAAAACAACTAAAAACTCCTTTTTTATATGCTTAAAAATCAGTAGTTTAGTTCAACTAACACTAAACCACGTTTTTTATGAAAAAATTAACCTCTTTCCTAGTGCTCTTATTTTTTGTTGGAATTGGAGTATTTGCTCAAAACTCAGATGGAGCAGCCCCCATGAATCAGATGTTGTCTAAAAATGTAAAATATCCAACAAAAGCCAGAACTGAGAATGTAACCGGATTCGTCACCTTATCCATATCTATTGATGAGGCTGGTTTTCCAAAAGGAGATCCAATCGTTTACTCTTCCCATCCAGAATTATCCGAAGAAGTCTTAAGAACCTATGCCTTGGTAAGGGAAAAATGGAATCCTGATTTTCTAGATGGAAAAAAGACAAATGAAGATTACTTAATGACCTTTGAATTCCGATTAAGTCAGGGAAGAGAATTTATTAAAAATCCATTAGCCAAGTATATGAAACCCCAGGAAGTAGACCATCTCGAAGTTTTAAATAAGGCTATTGAAGAAAATCCTTATTCCCCAAAACTGTATAAAGAAAGAGGAGAATATTACTATATGATCGGAGAAAATTGGCTTTCAAAACTAGACTTCAACCAAAGTAGTTTTCTGAAAAAACAAGAATTAACCAACATAGTAATCATAGGATATGGAGCTTCCAATCAACCAAAATCCCTTTAGAGAATAGCAATTGTAAAGCCTATGGAGAACTGCAATCAGTTCTCCTTTTTTATTATCCAATAGGTTTTGGTTTATGTACTTCAAGGCTACCTTTGTATCAAATTCTATTAAAATGAAGTGCCTTTATACAATTTTTACTCTCTTTTTTCTAGTCTTTCTAAGCTCTTGCTCCAAACAGGAAGTATCGGACAAAGAGGAGATAGAAACGACTGAAAATATACAGGAGCAATTAAGCGAAGGGTTACCAATTGGAGACAACTCCAGAACCTCCTTGGATTGGAACGGGACTTATTCAGGGATTGTACCCTGTGCAGACTGCGAAGGGATAGAAACCACCCTGACACTCAATCAGGATATGACCTATTACATAGTCACCAACTATTTAGGGAGGAATGATGCTCTGGAAGAAACCTTCAACGGAACCTTCAAATGGGATGAAACCGGTTCGAAAATATTCCTAGAAGGCGTAAAGTATGCACCAAACCAATATAAAATCGGAGAAAATCAAATTTGGCAATTAGACAAATCAGGCAATATGATTACTGGAGACTTGGCCGACCATTACATCCTTTACAAAAAACCTTGATTACTTAAACCGAACGATTTTGCCATGGGATTTGGAGGTCATTTTTGCAGGAATAGAATCAGTTATCTCATTATATAAGAGCTCTACTAATTTTTGTTTCAAGTAACTCCGGTTTAAAATAATACTTACTTCCCTAATGGGAGGTACCCCGGCAAATGGACGAATTCTTGATTTTTCTTCATCAGATAAGTCAAACGTAGCTAACTCCGGAAGCAATGTTACTCCCTGGTACTTGTTGACCATGTTTTTTAAACCTTCCAAAGAGCCACTTTCATAATGGAAGTTACTGGGACCACTCAATCTTTGATCACATAGATTAATCACCTGGTCCCTGAAACAGTGACCTTGTTGCAATATCCACAAGTCTTCTTGATTAATCATTTCCGGCCTGAATTCTTTTTCTTTCAGTAGAGGATGACCTTTGGATAAGTAAGCATAGAATTTTTCATAAAACATCGGTTTTTCGACCACCCCAATTTCATGAAGTGGAGTGACCACTATCCCTAAATCCAACTCGTCATTTTTAAGTTTTCTGACAATTTCTTCTGTGACCATTTCCTGAACTTCCATTTTCACTTTTGGATACTTTTCAAGAAACTTTCTAATAAATAGGTGAAGTAAATAAGGAGCGAGTGTAGGGATAATTCCCAGCTTAATTACACCAGAAATATCTCCTTTCAATTGAGCTACCAACTCCAAAATCCCTTTGCTTTCAGATACTACTCTTTTGGCTTGGGCTATAATCTGAACTCCAATCTCAGTGGGAATTACAGGCATTTTGCTTCTATCAAACAAAATCACCCCTAATTCTCTCTCCAGCTTACTCAACTGTGCACTCAATGTGGGTTGGGTCACAAAGCAACTTTCAGCTGCATGCCCAAAATGCCGATGTTTATCCACGGCAATTAAATATTCTAGTTGTTGAATAGTCATGAAAGTAGGTTTAGGTTATTAAAAGTAAAGATTTTTCGAGAACCCTCTAGGAAACCCAAACAAAGACCCCGGATACCTTTAGTCAAAATAAAGGCTGAAAATTTTACTAAACTTCAGAAAAACAGTAATTTATTTTCTCTAATTGTAAATTGACAATCAACAAACCCAAAATAAATACAAATGAGTAAATCTTCTTTTTCAAGAAGGAAGTTTATCGGAACATCCCTTCTTAGCTCTATTGGTCTTAGCAGCATCCCGGCACTCTCTTTTGCCAATTCAAACCCTGCCTTTAAAAAAGACTCCGAAACCATCAAATTAGGCTTTATTGGGGTAGGCAGGCAGGCAATGGGACTGCTTAATAATATGATGAACAATCCTTCTGTGGATGTGATAGCAGGAGCAGATGTGTACGAAATAAAGCTACAGCGTTTCAAAGAACGTGTGGCGAAGAATTATCAGGAGCATCAGCGAGAGGCCAAAGAAGTTCGGCTTTACGCAGACTACAAGGAATTATTAGCAAACCCAGAGGTAGATGCGGTAGTCATCGCATCCCCTGATCACTGGCATGCCATGATGGCAATTGATGCTTGCCACGCTGGAAAAGATATTTACCTTGAAAAGCCGCTGACATTTACCATTCATGAAGGACAGGAATTAATCAAAGCTGTAAGAGAAAATAATATTGTGTTGGCAGTAGGAAGTATGCAACGATCCGCAGCTAACTTCCAACATGCTGTACGAATGGTACAAAAAGGAAATCTTGGTAAAATTACAGAAGTGCTGGTCAATGTGGGAACTCCTCCACATCCTAAGCCTTACGACCTACCTAAACAGGAAATTCCGGCAGGATTAGACTGGAAAACTTGGACAGGCCCTCTTCCAGATATTCATTATAACGAAGAATTGAACCCTCCTATCAGTTTAAATCCTGAACAAAATGAAAAAGTTTGGGGAGCTTGGAGATGGTACGAGGAAACCGGAGGTGGGTTGATGACCGATTGGGGTGCACATATGATCGACATAGCACAATGGGGAATTGGAATGGATAGAAACGGACCAGTGGAGATTATACCTGCTACAGATTCCAGTCCACTCACCTATTTTTATCCAAATGATGTAAAGATACATATCACTCCATTTGATGAAGGACGCCAAGGAGTCAAGTTCTTTGGTGAAAAGGGCTGGATAAAAGTTTCACGTGGCCAATACGATACCAATGTTCCAACATGTGAAAGAAAATTCACTAATGAAGAAACCAGATTCAATGCTCATCACGTCGACTTTATCGATTCAGTTAAAATGAGAAAAGATCCAATTGTCCCTGTGGAAATAGGCCATAGTACTTGTACTTCCTGCACCCTGGGTAACATCGCCCATAAATTGGGAAGACCATTGAAATGGGATCCAACGAAACAAGTGTTTATCGATGATTTTGAAGCCAATACGCATTTGCATTATGTGTACCAGCATGGGTATTCCTTAGGCTAATATTAGCATTCAAAACCTCCTTATCCTCTACTATGAAATCAAAGTTGAAAATTGTTCTCGTTGTTGAACTACTATTGCTTTTAACATTTCTGCTGACAAAATGTAATAGCAAATCAGTTGATGAAATAGGAGGAGAACAGTCTGTTTCAGATCAGGCAGAGTCAAGTTTTGTAGCAAATCCTCAAATGGTGGAGGAAAAGCCAATTGGAAAATTGGCAATAGGAGATAAGGCTCCAGATTTTAACCTTCCTGGGGTGGATGGCAATTTCCATCAACTCTCAGACTATAGTGAAGCAGATGTATTGGTAGTGAACTTTACCTGTAATCATTGCCCAACTGCACAAGCTTATGAAGATCGATTCATTCAAGCTGTGGAAGACTACAAAGGCAAAAACGTTGCCTTTGTAGCTATTTCTACTAATAGCCCCATCGCTATTCTTCCTGAGGAGTTGGGATATACGGACCTCAGTGATACCTATGAGGAAATGAAAATCAGAGCAAAGGACAAAGGCTATAATTTCCCTTATTTATATGACGGAGACCAGCACGAATTTTCCTTGGCATATGGTCCCACTGCCACACCACATGTATTTGTATTCAATAAGAATAGAAAATTGACCTATTCTGGAAGAATAGATTCCTCCGAAAAACCAGGCACCGCGAATGCTGAGGATTTAAGAAATGCCATTGATTTGACTTTGCAGGGAAAAAGTCTTCCCCCTGGTCAAGCTCAAACTCCATCTTTTGGTTGTTCTATGAAATGGGCCTGGAAAAATGACTACACCATTAAAACCAATAAAGCCTGGAATGAAAAAGAAGTGAATTTGGAAAAATTATCACCCTCTGAATTAGTTGAACTTCTTAAAAATGGTACAGATGAATTGCTACTTGTGAACTTCTGGGCTACGTGGTGTGGACCCTGTATTATTGAGTATCCTGAGTTTGTTACCCTTCAAAGAATGTATGGAGAACGAGATTTTCAATTCGTTTCCGTAAGCATGGATAATCCAGATCAGGAAGCCAAAGTTTTGAAGTTTTTGAAAGGAAAAGCTTCTGCCTTACCCAATTACATCATAAACACCAATGACAAATATGAAGTGATCGAGGTGGTAGGAGAAAACTGGGACGGAAGTTTACCGATCACCTTGTTAGTGGAGCCAGGAGGGGAAATAGCCTATTTCGTGCCCGGAACCATTGATTTACTCGCCCTCAAAAGACAAATAGTGGACCATCCTTTAATCGGGAGATATTATTAAAAATCTTTGGATTAAGTTTTTATACAGTTAAATTGTATAAAACTTAATTTGTAGAAAATGGTCTCCCTTCATCAACTTTCACTTGGGCTTTATAGTACGTCAAGGTTACTCATTCAACTTCTTCAAAACATCCTAAAAGAATATCATCTAACTTATCCTCAATACCTGACAATGACTGTGCTGTGGGAAGAGGATAGTATTTTGGTAAAAGAAATCGGTGAAAGGCTTCATTTAGACTCTGGAACACTAACTCCTTTGTTGAAAAAATTGGAAGCAATGAATTATGTCAAGCGACAACGAGGAGAAGATGATGAACGAACTGTTCATATTGAGTTGACCTACCCTGGCAAATCACTTCAAACCAAAGTCCAGCAAGCCCTTCTGCCTTTAGAGGAAATTCTAAACGAAATGCCAGGATTGGAATTATCCGGTTTAAACCATTCCCTTCAAAGCTTGTTAGAAAGCGTAGAAACTTTAAAAAATTTGAAGAAGGAATGAAAAAATTAAAGGTTGATTATACTGCCATAGCTAGAAACATAGGAGGAAGAAAGGGTCATGTCAAATCAGATGATGGATTGTTGGATTTTGATGTGGCCATGCCCAAGGAAATTGGAGGCGAAGGTGGAAAAACGAATCCTGAACAATTATTGGCTGCGGCTTATTCTACCTGTTTTGGAGGTGCGCTGGCGTCAGTCGCTCAAAAAGTAAGTTTGCGTGATTCGGAAATTACAGCCAAAGTACATTTAGGAAGTTTTGGTCCTGAAGATTATGGAATTGCGGTGGATATTTTTGTAAAAATCCCACATGCAAGTTCTTTAGAAGAAGCTCAGAAACTTGCCAATGCTGCGCATGAAATCTGTTTGATTTCCAAAGCCACTAGAGGAAATATTGAAGTTAATGTGACTGCAGTCGAATAAGAATTTATCTTAAAATTTGTAGAATCCTTCTTAAACCTTGTCTTCCTCAACAGTTCACTACATAAAATCGAGAAAAAGTGATTAATTAACCCGAGGAGCAACATTTTACAAGGTGACCAATCCTTTACGATAGTTGCTACGGTCTTGAAGTTTCAATAGTGCCTCTTTTGCTCGATCGATTGGAAACTCCGCCACTTCTGGTCCTTTCAGTTTATCCTCTAAAATCCAGTCAATCAACTGATTTAGATTTGTCAAATTCAGTTCTTTTTCCAATTTGGAAAACTGTCCCCAAAATACCCCTAGAATAGCACAGCCCTTCAGCAATGGTAGATTCATCGGTATTTTGGGAATTTCCCATTGGAGAATCCCACTATTAAATACCTTCCCTTCCAAGCCATTCCCCGAATCGCAGAATCTGTATAGTTCCCTCCAACAGGATCAAACACCACATCCACTCCTTTTCCATTTGTCAATTCTTTGATCCGGCTTTTCAAATCCTCTTCTTCATAGTTTATCAATAAATCAGCACCCCGATCTTTACAGAGTTGAAGTTTCTCTGGAGTGGATGCTCCTGCTAATACCTTGGCACCCATCATTTTTGCAAGTTCCACAGCGGCTAAACCCACTCCACCAGCAGCTCCGAGCACAAGAATAGATTCTCCTGCTTTTAATTCAGCTCTATCTTTCAAGGCATGATAAGAAGTGCTCAAAGTATATAGCATGGTTGCCGCTGATTTTGGATTTAATGATTCAGGAAGTAAGAAAACCCGATCCGAATCTACAGCCACCTTCTCTGCAAAACCTCCCCAACGGCATAGGGCTAACACAGAATCCCCAATCCGAAAATTCGTCACATTTTTCCCTAAGGCAAGGACTTTTCCAGCTACTTCGCCTCCTGGAGAAAAGGGAAGATCTGGCTTAAACTGATACTTGTTCTGGACCATCAGCAGATCTGGAAAATTCACCCCACATGCATTCACCTCTATTAAAATTTGGTTTTCCGCTACAATTGGGTCAGGCACTTCTCTTAATTCCAATAGATCAGGATCTCCAAATTGCTCACAAAGAATCGCTTTCATTCGTTTTTAAAGAATTTCATAAAGAAGAAAAGTAGTATTTAAAGTAGGCAATTCCTCATTAAAAGGATAATTTTGAGCCTTGTATAACCCAATTATAAACTTCTATGGCTGTTTCAGATTTTATCCAGAATAATAAAGACCGTTTTTTAAATGAACTATTAGACTTATTGAGAATTCCATCCGTCAGTGCAGATCCTAAATTCAAAAATGATGTTTTTGCCGCAGCTGAATTTGTGAAGGAAAGTCTAATCAAAGCCGGAGCTGATACTGCAGAAATTTGTGAGACCAAAGGGTATCCGATTGTCTATGGAGAGAAGATCATAAACCCGGAATTCCCTACCGTTTTGGTTTATGGGCACTATGATGTACAGCCTGCAGACCCTTACGAATTATGGGATTCTCCTCCATTTGAGCCGGTTATCAAAAAGACAGAAGAGCATCCACAAGGAGCCATTTTCGCTAGAGGCTCAGCAGATGATAAAGGACAATTCTACATGCATATCAAAGCATTTGAAGCAATGATGGCCTCTGGAGATTTACCTTGCAATGTGAAGTTCATGATTGAAGGAGAAGAAGAAGTCGGCTCGGATAACCTGGACAAATTTGTAATTGAAAACAAGGAGAAATTAAAAGCAGATGTCATATTAATTTCAGACACTCATATGATCAGCATGAAAGACCCTTCGATTACGGTTGGACTTCGTGGCATGGCTTATATGGAAGTGGAAGTGACTGGAGCGAATAGGGACTTACATTCTGGAACTTATGGTGGGGCAGTTGCCAACCCTATCAATATACTCTGCGACATGATTTCTTCCATGAAGGATGAAAATGATCACATTACCATTCCAGGATTTTACGATAAAGTTGCAGAATTAACAGCAGAACAAAGAGCTAGGCTCAATGAAGCTCCTTTTGATCTGGATGAATACAAGAAGAAACTGAAAATAGCCGACGTTCAAGGTGAAAATGGATATACTACCATTGAACGAGTGGGAATCAGACCTACTTTAGATGTCAATGGTATTTGGGGAGGATATATTGGAGAAGGTGCAAAAACCGTGTTGCCATCCAAAGCCTCTGCAAAGATTTCCATGCGACTGGTTCCCGATCAGGATTGGCATGAAATCTCTGAGCTGTTCGAAAACTATTTCAGGTCCATTGCTCCTAACTCCGTGACAGTAAAGGTAATTGCACATCATGGAGGCTCTCCAGCAGTGGTTTCTGATAGCTCGATTGGATACCAAGCAGCAGAAAAAGCCATGGAGCAGACTTTTGGAAAAAGACCTATTCCTACTAGAGAAGGAGGATCTATCCCAATCGTTGCATTGTTCCAAAAAGAGCTGGAAACCGATCCTATTTTATTTGGTTTTGGTTTGGATACTGATGCATTACATTCACCCAATGAACACTATGGGGTAGCCAATTATTTTATTGGAATTGAAACAATTGCGGCATTCTTCAAACATTTCAAAACTTTAAGTAGTCAGTAATTCAGGAACTTATTGCACTTCAATTTCCTTTCGAATACAATCATCCTTGAATACATGAAAATCAACAGATTTCTTCAGGTAGCTGTAGCAATTATCTTATTCCTGAGTCAAAGCTCCCTATCGGAGGCTCAGATTGTATCACCCCCAAGTTGGAATATTAGTTTGGAGCCCAACAAAACCCTTGTGGGAGAGGAATCTACGCTTGTATTTGAAGCTCAGATACCCATAGGATGGTATGTTTACTCCAATGATTTTGATCCAGACTTAGGTCCTAATTTGACTACCTTGGTTTTGGAGGAATCAGCAGATTATTCGCTCTCAGGTTCTCTGACGCCTATTAATCCTAAAGAAAAGTTTGATCCTATCTGGGAAGGGGATGTCACCTATTTCATGGGAAAAGGAAGGTTCGAGCAAAAGTTAATAGCGAATTCCGAATCTGGAACCATCAAAGGCTATTTGGAATACCAAATGTGCTCTGATGTCACCGGCCAATGCATCAACTATGAAGAAGATTTTGAAATTTCCTTCAATGCAGTCTCAGGAAGTAGCAGTGTAAATTCCGAAGCAGCAGGTGAAGAACAGGCCGAATTAGATAGCCCATTTGATGTGGTAGAATCTGAATCTCCCTCCAAAGATGCAGATGAGCAAAAAGTCTCCACATTTACCACAGAAACTTCGGATTCAAGTGAATCCTTAATAGGTTTTATGGTCTTGGCATTCTTAGCAGGCTTGGCAGCATTGCTTACTCCTTGCGTGTTTCCCATGATCCCCATGACCGTCACCTTCTTTACTGGAAGGTCGAAATCCAAGGCAGCGGGAATCCGACAAGCCTTTATATATGGGCTTTCCATTATCGCAATTTATACAGTAGCCGGAACGGCAGTGGCAGCAATCCAAGGACCTGAATTTGCAAATTGGTTGGCAACCCATTGGGTACCCAACCTCTTCTTTTTCGGGGTTTTCATCTTCTTTGCCTTGGCTTTCTTAGGATTATTTGAAATAAACCTTCCATCCAGTTTTGTTAATAAAGTAGATGCCAAAGCTGAAAAAGGAGGCCTAGCCGGAGTATTCTTCATGGCATTTACCTTGGTATTGGTTTCCTTTTCCTGTACAGGACCCATCGTCGGATCCATTTTGATTTCCTCCGCTGGAGGAGAACTCATCAAGCCGATTTTGGGAATGTTTGCATTTTCCATGGCATTTGCCATTCCCTTTACCTTATTCGCCATATTTCCAGAATGGATGAAATCCCTTCCTAAATCAGGTGGCTGGTTAAATTCAGTGAAAGTAGTATTGGGGTTTTTGGAGTTAGCCTTGGCCTTTAAGTTCCTTTCCATTGCAGACCTGGTTTACCATTGGGGAATTTTAGATCGTGATATCTTCTTGATCATCTGGATTGTCATCTTTGGAGCAATGGGACTTTACTTATTAGGAAAAATCCGATTGCCACATGATTCTCCACTGGAAACGATTGGGGTACCAAGACTAATTCTTGCGTTGGTAACCTTTATGTTTGTAGTGTATATGATACCAGGATTGTTTGGAGCACAGCTCAAGTTATTAAGCGGTTACCTTCCTCCAATGACTACTCAAAACTTCTCTATAGCTTCAGGAGCAGGATTAGAGTCGGACAGACCCATTTCTGACGAAACAGTCCTCTATTCTGATATTTTGGATATCCCTTATGGTATCAAAGGGTACTTTGATTATGATCAAGCCATGGCAGCGGCCAAAAAACAGGGAAGCCCTTATTGATTGACTTTACTGGACATGGCTGTGTCAACTGTCGTAAGATGGAAGAAAATGTTTGGGTAGATCCTTCTGTTTTGAACAGGTTGAAAAATGACTTTGTCATGGCCGCATTGTACATTGATGAACGCTTGGAACTTCCGGAAAGTGAATGGTATACCTCTGAATACGATGGAAAGGTTAAAAAGACCCTAGGTAAACAAAATGCCGATTTTCAGATTACTGAATTTAACAATAATGCGCAACCTTATTATGTGATCTTGGACCACAATGGAGAACTTTTAGCAAAACCTCATTCTTATGATACCGATATTTCCAACTTCGTGGAATTTCTGGATGGGGCTAAGAAAGAATTCGAAAAAAGAAAGTAATTAAAATGAAAAGGCTTCTGGAATTAAAATTTCCAGAAGCCTTTTAGATTAAATCTCTTTTTGAATATTTAATAAATCTCCTCTAATATCTGAGCCAATCGCACACTAGCCGCAATTAATCTTTCCTCCACAATATCCCTGGTTTCATATCCATATTCGTAGGAGATCTTTTTATTTTCAGGAAGATTATAAACCCTCGGTCTCAAGCTTACCGCTTCTTTCAACCAATCATCGATGGTAGCTTTTCTATATTGATTTTCCATCTCAGAAGTAATTCTCCTGCTCAATTCATTTCCTATTTCTGTGTAAGACATCGCCCAACGATCAATCATTCCAGAATCCCATACCGAATGCAAATTGCTCGGTTGGTAAAAATACTCCAATTTGACATCGTTACCCCCGATCTTCACCTGTACCCACATGTAAAGGTTGATGAATATCTTCAACAATATGAATCAGCATTTTTAACTTTTCTGCTTCTTCCTGAGGACTTAGGTTTCCAGCTATCAGTTCACTTTTCAATCTAAGGATTGCTTCATAGGCATCGCCACCTTCTTCCTGAAGATCAGGGTCATATTCTCCAGATTTACTGGTCAGGTAATGCCAAGAATACGCAAAGTTGTAAGATCTGTCAGATTTGATTTCATCCATCCAAGTACCGCTTCTTCCCAAGCTCATGGGGCCTAGCACTTGCTCAACTTTCTTTCGAGTTGAATTTTTCAACTGCATATTGGCCATATAGCCGATTAAATAATGACCAAGTTGTCCCCAGGCGAAAACCTGTGACCCCATCATTGACATGATCAGGGTCAAGACAAAAGATTTGATGAATTTCATACCAATAAAATTATCCCTAAATCTAAGATGAAAATAAAAAGAAGAGGTAATCTTAATATTAAGAATTTTGCAATTCTGAAACTGCCAACCAAGCCATCAAACCCGCGCCTATTTCTAAGGCATCTTCTTCAATGTCAAAAGTTGGTGTGTGAACTCCAGAGGTGATTCCCTTTGCCTCATTTCTAGTTCCCAATCTATAAAAACAACCGTTGATCTCTTGGGAGTAATAGGCGAAATCCTCTGCTGCCATCCAGATATCCAAATCCAATACATTTTCCTTTCCTAAGTATTCAATGGCAGCTTGCTGAGACCTATCTGTTAATTCTGGATCATTTTTTAAGAATGGATATCCCTTTCGGATTTCGAAATCCAGTTCTCCTCCCATTCCTTCTACAATTCCATGAGCGATCTGAAGCATTTTCTCATGCGCTTTCGCCCGCCATTCCTCATTGAGCGTTCGGAACGTTCCCTGAATCTTCACTTCATTTGGAATCACATTAGTGGCTCCTAAAGCTTCAAATCGTCCAAAAGAAAGAACTGACGGGATTTTAGGACTAGCCGCTCTACTCACCACTTGTTGTAAAGCCACAATCATATGAGAAGCAATCAATACTGGGTCAATCAAGGTTTCAGGCATAGCTCCATGCCCACCTTTTCCTTTAACAGTAACATAGATTTCGTCGGCACTAGCCATGTAAATTCCTTTTCTGAAACCTACTTTACCGGCATCAATAAAAGGCATCACATGCTGACCTATAATTCCGGCAGGTCTTGGATCCTCTAGAACTTTATCTTTGATCATTAATGAAGCTCCACCAGGTACTACCTCTTCTCCGGGTTGAAAAATCAATTTGATGGTTCCTTCAAAGTCGTCTTTAACTGCATTGAGGATTTTAGCTGCTCCCAATAAAGAAGCCGTATGGGCATCATGCCCACAGGCATGCATTACCCCAACATTTTTGGATTTATAAGGTACATCGTTAGCTTCTATGATCGGCAAGGCATCCATATCTGCTCGAAGTGCCACTACTTTTTTGCTTGGATTTTTACCTTCGATCAAAGCTGACCAGCCTGTGGTAGCTTTTTTATCAATCTTGGTAATTCCTAAATCCTTGAGCTTTTCTTCTACAAAAGCAGAGGTCTTAAACTCGACATAGGATAGTTCTGGATTGGCATGCAGATGTCTGCGGTTCGCAATAACTTCTTCTTTATAGGCCTTGGCCAGTGACTTAATTTTGTCCTTCAGCATTCGAATCTAAGATTTCAGGGGCTTCATATTCTTTTCTCTGAAATCTATCTTGAATAATTCTTGCAGTAGGAAACTGTGATTTGATCAGTGAAAAGCTCTTATGAGCCTCTATTTTATAATTAAACTTACCCACCTTTACCAAATAGCGGGGTTCTTGGTATTGCATTTCAGCTTTTATTTCAGGAAAATATTCCTTCAGCTCATCTTGTGTTTCAAATGCTTTTGTTCGGTCAATGCCAGAGTAAACCAAGACCGAATACCCATTGAAATAAGGCTCAGTTATATTTTTATTATAGATTTCTTGAATCTTTTGGTCTAACTCTCCATCCACCGTTTTCACGGAAGTGTTGGCGTTGGCATTGGATTGAGCTGCCAATTCTGCTTCATAATCAGGGTAAACAGGCAATGAACTCGTCAGATTTTCTTGGTAAGAAGCATAAGCAGAAGCGCCACCAGAAGCGGACTTACTGGAATTACAACCTACTACAACGACTACTAATCCGAGAATCCAAACTGCTTTCATAATCTGTTTATTTAATCGATAATAATACACTTACCTTCCTGAATATCCTGCTCGACACTTTTATATTTCACATCTGATTTGGTAGTTCCATTGGTATATTGAACATTCACCCGATCATTTCTTCCATAAGCTTTGTCAGACTTTCTTGGAGCAACTACTTGAGGCGCTGGCCTTCCTGCACTTGCCGCTGCAGCAGCAGCTCTATTTGCACCTGGATTCAAAGTACTTGAAACTTCTGCTTTGCTCGCTTGTCCTTGTGGCTCTGCCGCTCTAGGAGGTTGCGCCGCATTCACTTGACTTGGGTCTTGTTTTGGTAAATCCGCTCTTGAAATGAATGAAATCACATCTTCATTCAATTTACCGATGAACCGCTTGAACATTTCAAACGCTTCGAACTTATAAATCAATAACGGGTCTTTTTGCTCATACACGGCATTCTGAACAGACTGCTTCAAGTCATCCATATCGCGCAAGTGTTCTTTCCAGTTTTGATCAATGATCGCCAAGGTCACATTCTTTTCAATAGATCGGATCAATTCACGACCTTCACTATTGATCATTCCTTCCAAATTTACGACTACTCCAATCTGCTTGATGCCATCAGAAATCGGAACCATGATGTCTTTCACGGTAGCTCCTCTTTCTTCCTGAACTTTCTTGAAGATTGGAAGCGCCGTGCTCATGATCAACTCATTCTTTTTCTGGTAATTATCAAAGGCCGCTTCATACAACTCTTGAGTCAAAGTTGCGGAATCCTTAGATTTCAAATCACTTTCAGAAATCTGATAATCCAAGCCTAAAGACGTAAAGACATTCAATCTTAAATCTTCAGGATCACCAGTAGATTTTCCCATTTCGATGTTGCTTTCGCATACATCATACATGATATTTAATATATCTAACTCCAGACGATCTCCTTTTAGTGCATTTCTTCTTCTTTTATACACTACTTCACGCTGCGAGTTCATCACATCATCATACTCTAGCAACCTCTTTCTGGTACCGAAATTGTTTTCTTCTACTTTCGTTTGAGCACGCTCAATGGATTTAGTAATCATGCTGTGTTGAATTACCTCTCCTTCTTCAAGCCCCATTCGGTCCATTAACTTGGCAATTCGATCCGAACCAAATAGACGCATTAGGCTATCTTCCAGTGAAACGAAGAATTGAGAAGAACCACATCACCTTGACGTCCAGCACGACCTCTCAACTGTCTATCCACCCGTCTGGATTCGTGTCTTTCGGTACCTATAATGGCTAAACCTCCTGCTTTTTTAGATTCATCCGAAAGTTTAATATCAGTACCACGACCTGCCATGTTGGTAGCAATGGTTACGGTTCCTGCTTGACCTGCAGCAGCAACCACATCTGCTTCCTTCGCATGTTGCTTCGCATTCAATACCTGATGAGGAATTTTCTTAAGAGTGAGCATTCTACTTAGCACCTCTGAAATTTCCACCGAAGTTGTACCCACCAACACAGGTCTTCCTGCTGCTACCAATTCATTGATTTCATCTACAACCGCATTGAATTTTTCACGGACGGTTTTATAAACTTTATCTTCTCTATCTGAACGTTGGATTACTCTGTTGGTAGGAATAACTACCACATCCAATTTATAAATCTCCCAGAATTCCCCAGCTTCAGTTTCTGCTGTACCGGTCATACCAGCCAACTTATGGTACATTCTGAAATAGTTCTGTAAGGTAATCGTCGCGTAAGTCTGAGTGGCATCCTCCACCTTCACGTTTTCCTTCGCTTCAATCGCCTGGTGTAAGCCATCCGAGTATCTTCTACCCTCCATGACACGACCTGTTTGCTCATCCACGATCTTCACTTTTCCATCCACAATGATGTACTCTGTGTCCCTTTCAAACATACAATAAGCCTTTAGCAATTGATTTACTGTATGAATACGTTGGGCTTTTACTCCATAGTCTTTGATGACTTCTTCTTTTCGAACCAACTTCTCTTTATCATCCAAGGAATCATCTTTTTCCAAATCTGCGATTACTACACCGATATCCGGCAAAATGAAAAACTCTGCATTTTCATTCTTGGTAGTCATCGTATCTATCCCACGATCCGTCAAATCAACCACATTGGTTTTTTCATCAATCGTAAACAATAATGGCTCATCTGCCTCAGGCATGTTTCGCTTATTGTCCTGTAGATAGTAGTTTTCTGTTTTTTGAAGAATTACCCGAATGCCTGGTTCAGAAAGGTATTTGATTAATGGCTTGTATTTAGGCATCCCTCTAAAGGCTCTAAATAAAGCCAATCCCCCTTCTTTTTCATTTCCTTCTGCCAATAGTTTCTTAGCAGAGGTTAGGTACCCTTGAACTAATTTCCTTTGTTCGTCGACCAAGGTTGCCACACGAGGCTTCATGTCATCAAACTCATGCACATCGCCTTTTGGTACAGGGCCGGAAATAATCAATGGAGTTCGGGCGTCATCAATCAATACGGAATCGACCTCATCGACCATGGCAAAGTGATGCTTGCCTTGAACCAAGTCTCCGCCATCACGAGCCATGTTGTCACGTAAATAGTCAAATCCAAATTCGTTATTGGTACCATACACGATATCACATGCATAGGCTTTTTTCTTCCAGCTGAATTCGGTTGGTATTTATCAATACAGTCTACAGACAGCCCATGGAATTCAAAAGTGGTGCATTCCATTCGGAGTCACGTTTCGCCAAGTAATCATTGACTGTGACAATGTGAACTCCTCTTCCAGCCAAGGCATTGAGGTACGCAGGAAGTGTGGAAACCAAGGTTTTACCCTCACCAGTAGCCATCTCGGCAATTTTACCACTATGTAAAACCATCCCACCGATTAGCTGAACATCGTAGTGGACCATATCCCAAACTACTTCGTTACCCGCTGCTAACCAGGTGTTGTGCCAGATGGCATGATCTCCATCGATTTCTACATTTTGCTTGCGCGCAGCCAGTTCACGGTCATTCAAATTGGCTGTAACTTTCAGCTGCTTATTTTCTTTGAATCTTCTTGCAGTCTCTTTCACTACTGCAAACGCCGTAGGCATTACCTCCAATAGCACCTCTTCCAAAGATTCATCCCGCTGCTTCTCCAGTTGATCAATTTCATTGAAAAGTTGATCTTTTTGATGAATTGCATTCGCAGGAAGTTCATTGATTTTAATTCTTAACTCTCCAATGCTTTCGTCGATTGTTTTGAGTTTAGCATCAATGATACCTTTGATTTCAGCAGTCTTTGCTCGCAACTCATCGTCACTGAGGGAAGCAAAGCTTTTAAAGATCTTATTGATCTCTTCTACTTTTGGGGTTAATTCTTTAATATCTCTATCGGACTTAGTACCGAATACTTTCGAGTCCTTTGGCAATTAATTCTAACATGTCGAGTGAATGTGATTCTCAAATCGGGCTCTAAAATTAAGCCCTTTTTATTACAATTGATAATGATATCCAGTTAGTACTGAATGATCCTTTTTCTCCTAATTTTTAATAGTTCCGCTAAACACTTGCTCTGCAGGACCGATTAACCAAATATCGGAAAATCCTCCTGATGGCTTTGAAGTAAATTTAACGGATAACTTCCCTCCAAGGGTATTAATTTTTATTTCAGCGGCTGGAAGATCCTTTCCATAGACCAATGCAGCAGCAGTCACTCCGGTCCCACAAGAAAGGGTTTCATTTTCTACACCCCGTTCATAGGTTCTAACGAATATCTCATCTTTGGAAATTGCCTCCACAAAGTTGACATTAGTACCTCCCCGGGAGCATAAGTGGAACTGTATCTCACTTCTTTACCTTCAGCAAAAACAGGATATTCAGAAACCGCATCTACTAAACGAATATGATGAGGGGAACCGGTATTGACGAAATAATCCTGCTCTTTGGATTCAATGCCACTCACATCTCCCATTAATAATTGGACTAATCCGTCTTTGATTACCGCATCATGGGCACCATCTATCGCAAGAAAATGAGTCTTGGAGGCTACGATACCCAAAAATGCAGAAAAAGCAACAGCACTTCGTGCTCCATTCCCACACATACTTTGTGACCCATCGGCATTGAAATAAATCATTTCAAAATCATAATCTGGATGATTCCGAATCAAAATCAATCCATCTGCCCCTATTCCAAACTTACGATCGCATAACTTTGAAACCAGCTCTAAATCAGAAACATCAAATGACTCAGAACGATCATCGATCATTACAAAATCATTTCCTGTTCCTTGATATTTATAAAAGGTAATTTCCATGGAATTATAATTCTAGCAACTTGGTTCAAAAATTCAACCAACTGCCAACTAGATTGCAAACTTAATCAACTTGTCACAAAATCAGACTTATTGTCTGATTCTCAATTTCCAAAACGTCAGAAATAGCACAAGTTCAGCACCTATTTCAACTATTCAAGGGCTATTTCAAAGCAGTTTATCTATTTGCAGGAATAAAAGCTTTTTCTAAGACCGGTAATTCCAGTCTTTTTCATTTATTTCGAACAATCATTAAAATAAAACATGCAAGATCCAAAGTCACTTACCTCAGTCGCTTTATTTCACGAGACATTCAAACATCCAGTTTTAGCAGAACCAACCATTCCTTCAGAAACGCGCTGTAATCTCCGCGTTTCTTTATTGGCAGAAGAGCTAAGAGAATTGGAAGAGGCGATTGAAAACAAAGACCTGGTTGAAATTGCCGATGCTCTTTGTGATTTACAATACGTTTTATCCGGTGCCATCCTAGAGTTTGGGTTAGGTGAAAAATTCAAAACCCTATTTGATGAGGTTCAGCGCTCCAATATGAGTAAAGCCTGTAAATCAGAAGAAGAAGCGAAAGCTACCGTCGCACATTATGAAGCAAAGGGAACGCCCTGCTTTTATGAAAAAGAAGGGGATTTATATCTAGTTTTCAGAGAAGGAGATCATAAAACCCTAAAATCCGTCAACTATTCTCCTGCCGATTTAGCCGGTATCCTCAATAAATAAGTTAAGAAGTCTTCAGGCTATTGCCTTGATGATTTTTCAACTCAATGATCTTGGCCGGCATATTATAGCCGGCCTTTTCTAATGCTGTCAATACCTGAATGATCGCATTACTTTTTACAACTGCATCAGAAATTGAACGCTCAAAGGTATCTACCCAAAATGTTACCTGGATATTTAAGGTACTTTCTGCTAAATCAACTACCCAAACATTTGGGGATTTAACTCCCTGCAAGACACCTGGAACACGGATAATAGAAGATTCAATCAATTCAACTGCCCCTTGATATTCGGATCCATAATCCAGACCAATGATAAAATCATATCGAAGGAATCCATCAATGGTAAAATTGGTCAATGGGTTTTTTAGAATGACTCCATTAGGAATAAATACATCTTTGCCATCTGCCGTTTTGATTTGGGTATCTCTCAGGTTAAGGGTGAGCACCTGTCCTCTCATCCCACTGATATCTACCACATCACCTACCCGAAAAGGTCTTTTGAAGGCGAGGATAATCCCTGCTAAAAAATTTTCTCCAATATCTTTCAAGGCAAAGCCAATGATAAATGCGGAAATTCCGGCTCCTGCTAATAAACCAGAAACCACCCCGGATAAACCAATGATTCGTAGGACGATCAACAGGCCCGCTAAGATGACCAAAGCACTGGCAATTCCAGCAAGAAAATTTGCCAATAAATCATCGTCCATTCGCTTGATTAAACGAACCCTAAGAAAGGTTTTAGATTTTCTGGCGAAAAAAACAAATAATAAAAAGACGCCTAAAGCCACACCAGCAACGAGTAATCCGTTTTTGAGGGTAGGCCAATCTGTAGCAAAAAATTCCAATTCCTTCATTGCAGTAAAATACAAAAAGTCATTCAGATTAGCGTTTTCTGCTCAATCAATGTAGAAAAAGGCTGCCCTTCTTGAATTAAAAGGAATTACCAAGGTCTTTCATTGCCACGTACACGGTTTTCAATTGGGAATAATGCTCGATGGCTGCCAAGCCATTTTCCCTTCCTATCCCAGATTGTTTATAGCCCCCAAATGGGATTTCAACAGGATTGATATTGTAAGAATTAATCCAACACATCCCTGCTTGAAGCCCTGCTACCATACGATGAGCCCTTCGCAAATCATTGGTATAGACTCCTGCTGCTAAACCAAACTCGGTATCATTGGCACGTTGTAAAACTTCTGACTCCTCTTTGAAAGTCAAGATTGTCATGACGGGACCAAAAATTTCTTCTTGTACGATCTGGCAATCATCCACTTTGCTTTCAAAAATGGTAGGTTCTATGAAATAACCTCCTTCACAACCTGGAACAATGATTTGCTTTCCACCAAAGATTAAATCAGCTCCTTGCTTTTTGCCCAAATCAATGTAGCCCATTACTTTTTCAAAATGGGTTTTATTGATTAGTGCACCTATTTGGGTTTCTGGGTCTGAAGGCTTTCCCACTTTGAGCTGCTTTGCTTTTCCGACAAGTTTCGCAATAAATTTTTCGTGGATAGCCTCCTGCACAAAAACTCGAGTACCATTGCTACAAATTTCTCCTTGAGTGTAAAAGTTGCCAAGCATGGCTCCGTTTACCGCTTCATCAATATCGGCATCTTCAAAAATAATAATGGGTGATTTACCTCCTAATTCCAAGGTAACATGCTTTAAGGTAGCAGCAGAAGCTGCCATGACCTTTTTACCTGTTCCTACTTCTCCGGTAATAGAAACCTTGGCTACGGCTGGATGGGCAGTCATCATTTGACCTACCTCACCATCGCCTTGGATCACGTTGAAAACTCCATCTGGCATTCCCGCTTCTTTGAAAATATCTCCCAGTAGATAAGCAGTTAATGGAGTCAATTCAGCAGGTTTAAAAATCATAACGTTCCCACAAGCTAAAGCAGGTGCTGCTTTCCAGCAAGCAATTTGGATAGGATAGTTCCATGCTCCAATACCTGCACAAATCCCCAAAGGTTCTCTTTTGGTGTAGGCAAAATCTCCTCCCAATTCAAAATGCTCTCCATGTAATGTAGGTGCCAACCCTGCATAATATTCCAAGCAATCTGCCCCTGAAATTACATCTACCGCTACTGCTTCCTTGAGGGGTTTACCAGAATCCTGAGATTCCAACAGTGCCAATTCCTCATTTTTTCTCGTAACAAGGCAGAAGCTTTATGTAATATTCTCCCTCTCTCAGTGGGAGACATGGCTGACCATACTTTGAAACCTTTTTTCGCGGACTCGATGGCTATTTCAAAATCTTCCGAAGAAGCACTGGTGACTTGATGGGTTTTTTCGCCAGTGGCAGGATTGAAGTTATCAAAGCTCTTACCTGTTCCGTTGACTGACTTATTATCTATATATAATGGGATGGTTTGCATTTTTGGAGATTTAATGGCCTTTTAGGATCGTTTTTCGTGAAACAAAGGCAAAAGTTGAATGGTCATTCAAATTTATAGGTCTTATCATCCTGACCCAAAAAAGTAGCGATTGAATTTTAAAAAATAAATCTGAGACCGAGTAAAATACAAAAAGCCCCACATTACTGTGAGGCTTTTGTACCAGGAGCGGGAATCGAACCCGCACGGCCGTGAAGCCACAAGATTTTAAGTCTTGCGTGTCTACCTATTCCACCATCCCGGCTTCACTCCAACGATTCGGAGCTACTTAAACTCTAAACAAGAAAGCCCTTGAATCAAGGGCTTCTTAGAGCGAGAGACGAGATTCGAACTCGCGACCCCGACCTTGGCAAGGTCGTGCTCTACCAGCTGAGCTACTCTCGCTTTTTCAAAACTCAAACGATCTTTGAGCGATTTGTGGATGCAAAGGTAAGATCGTTAAATAAATTTACAAGTATTGTTCATGAATTTTTTTCCTTTTTCTTTCGATATTCTCTGATAAAGTTGATTTACAGCACCATATCAAAGTCATAGGAAGCAATAATTTTTATCATTTCTCCCAAGTTTTTTGCTCCCAACTTCCTTAATATATTCTTTCGATGGGTGGAAACCGTATTAAAGGAGATATTCAATTTCTCGCTGATTTCTTTGGATCCTAGCCCATCCAAAATCAAGCTAACTATTTCTTTTTCCTTTTTGGTCAAAGAAATCTCCCGATTTGATGGAGAGTTTTTACTTACAAAAATCCTAGTTCCATCATCTTTTACATAAGAATAATTCCAGTCGTAATTTTTGGTCTTAGGCGTGGTATGCAGTTTCACGATGATATGTAAATCCATCGCAAAATTACCAGCCGAGTCGATCAAATAGGGTTTGACCCTACCCATCATCCAAAACACTTCCTGGGTAGTTCTATGGACCCATCTAGTAGTATAAGAAAACTCAAATCGATGTCTCTCTGTAATGGATAGCTGATGAAATGCATCAAGCACAATCTTCTGGAAACGAAAAGTTCTTCCCTATCGTCTGGATGAATCATAGTAAACGAGGTTTCCATCCCTTTCGATTTAAACATCGAAGCTGGATAGCCTGTCAACTCCTCTATATTTCCAGTAAAAAAGCCTAAACTTAAATTTCGGTAATCAAAACATGCGATGACTAAACCTTCTCTCATCCCGATATTTTGACTGAGAACTTCAAGATCAGCAAGCATCTTTTCCTCATTAGGAGAATCTTTAAACTCCTGCTCTTTCCACGAGTGAAAAAATTTTGAATATTTATCCTGCTTTTTCAGGTCCTTCAAAAGCACCTTATCCATAAACTCTGCTTCCTTGGTTAAAATCCATTCTAATATACATATTTACCTGTCAACTACCCTTCTAATTTTTTCTTAATCTCATGTAATTTCAATAGTGCCTCTATAGGAGAAATCGCATTGATATCTATTTGCTCTATTAACTCCTTGGCTTCTTGAATTTTAGGATCGAGGTCAAATAAACTTAATTGAAAATTGTTTTTAGGAATAGATTTAATGTTTTCGTTTTTCTCACTGACTGCCTTGTCTTTTTCCAAGTGACCCATAATTTCTGAGGCCCTTAAAACAACCGGATTAGGCATGCCAGCCATTTGGGCGACATGAATACCAAAGCTATGTTCACTTCCTCCTTCCTTTAATTTTCTCATGAAAATGACCTTGTTTCCCACTTCCTTGACTGATACATTGAAGTTCTTTATTCTTGGAAAATCTTCTGTAAGTTGATTTAACTCATGGTAATGGGTTGCAAAAAGTGTCTTCGCTTTAAAACTCGGGTGATTATGTAGGTATTCCACGATGGACCATGCAATGGAAATCCCATCGTACGTAGAAGTACCTCTTCCAATTTCATCCATCAAAACCAAACTACGGTTAGATAGATTATTCAAAATGCTAGCCGTTTCCGTCATTTCTACCATAAACGTAGACTCTCCCTTCGATAGATTATCGGATGCCCCTACTCTTGTAAAAACCTTGTCAATAATTCCCACTCGTGCAAAAGAAGCCGGAACAAAACTTCCCATTTGGGCCATTAAAACAATCAAAGCTGTTTGTCTTAACAATGCCGATTTACCTGCCATGTTGGGACCGGTTATAATCATGATTTGTTGGCTGTCATGGTCCAAATAAATGTCATTTGGAACATAATTCTCTCCTAATGGTAGTTGCTTTTCAATCACGGGATGACGACCGTCTTTAAATTCCAGTGTTTCTGTATCTGAAACTTTTGGTCGGGTGTAAGAATTAGTCAGCGCTACTTGAGCAAAAGATAATAACACATCCAGCGTACCTACCACTCGTGCATTTTGCTGAATTTGAGTAACATATTTAGCAGTTTCCTGAACCAGCTCTAAAAAATACTTTTGCTCTAAGCCCACTAATCTTTCCTCTGCATGGAGGATTTTCTCCTCATAATCCTTCAACTCTGGAGTAATATATCGCTCAGCATTGACCAAAGTTTGCTTTCTGATCCATTCTTGAGGAACCTTATCTTTATGGGCATGTGTAACCTCAAGGTAATAGCCAAAGACTTTATTAAAGGCGATTTTTAATGAAGTAATTCCAGTTTTTTGAACTTCACGTTGCTGAAGCTGAACCAAAAAGTCCTTTCCGGTATTGGCGAGATTTCTATACTCATCCAATTCATCATCTACCCCATCTTTGATAATGCCCCCTTGGTGCGTCAGCATAGGAGCATCTTCTTTGAGCTCTTTGTCTATTTTTTCCAACAAAAACTCACAGAGATTGAGTTGATCTGATAGTCTTTTTAAAGTTGGATTTTCCTGACTTTTTAAAAGCTCTTTGATAGGAATAAGTGATTTTAAGGCCCTTTTGATCTGATTGATCTCCCTAGGATTCGCTCTTCCTACCACTACTTTGGATATCAAGCGCTCTAAATCTCCAATAAGTTTGAGTTCTCCTATGATATTCTCTATCAATACTGAGTTTTGATAGAAGAAGTCTACAACATTCAATCTTTCCTCGATGGCTCCTTTGTCTTTTAGTGGCAACACCATCCATTTTTTCATCATTCTGGAGCCCATGGGTGTGACGGTTTGATCCAATATCTGAATCAATGGAACTCCACCGTCATGCTGAGAGTAGACCAACTCCAAATTGCGGATAGTAAACTTATCCAACCATACATATTTCTCTTCGGCAATTCTGGAAATGGCAGAGATATGCTGAATTTCTTTGTGTTCCGTCTCTTCCAGGTAATATAAAATCGCTCCCGCTGCGATTATTCCCAGTTCTTGATCTTCAATTCCAAAACCCTTCAGATTAGCAGTTCCAAAATGACCTTTTAGTTTTTCATAGGTAAAGTCATATTGGAATACCCAATCTTCACAATGAAATGTGATAAAATCATCCTTTAACAGTTCTTGAGCAGCTTTTTTAGCAGCTTTGGAATAAATAATCTCTGAAGGAGCAAAGCTTTGGATCAGCTTTTCCAAATAAGATGCAGAACCTTCAGCACACATGAATTCACCTGTGGATAGGTCCAGAAATGAAATTCCATGCGTATCCTTTCCAAAATGGATGGATGCCAAATAATTATTCCGTTTGGTATCTAGGACCTGATCATTAAATGAAAGGCCAGGAGTTACTAATTCCGTCACGCCTCTCTTCACGATTCCTTTGACGGACTTCGGGTCTTCCAATTGGTCACAAATTGCAACCCTATTTCCCGCTCTTACCAATTTGGGTAAATAGGTATCAAGGGAATGGTGAGGAAAACCTGCCAATTCGATATGAGAAGCAGAGCCATTAGCTCTTTTTGTTAAAACAATGTCCAGCACCTTACTCGCTTTGACTGCATCTTCTCCAAAAGTTTCATAAAAATCCCCTACCCGAAACAGCAATAAGGCGCCTGGATGTTTGGCTTTAATGGCATTATACTGCTTCATTAAAGGGGTTTCTTTGCCATCTTTGGATTTGCTCATGGGAGGGTATGCTTACTTTATACTATTTTTGCTCGGGTTATTCACTTAGAATAAAACCTGAAAATAAGGCAATCCGCAAGCAGAACAAAAGGCGATGAAAAAATTAAGTATGGAAGAGCTCAACAGGCTTTCAATTGAAGATTACAAAAAAGCAGGAAAAAGCCCGATAGTCCTTGTTTTGGATAATGTGAGAAGCCTGAATAATGTGGGTTCAGCTTTTCGAACAGGAGATGCCTTTCGAGTTGAAAAAATTTTTCTTTGTGGAATCACTGGAACACCTCCACATCGGGACATTCAAAAAACTGCTTTAGGAGCCACAGAATCCGTGGAATGGAGTTATTCTGAAAGCACAGTCAAAGCAATTAGCAAGTTAAAAGCGGAGGGATATAAAATCTGTGCCTTGGAACAGGTAGATAATTCCATTTTCTTAAATGAATATCAACCTGAAAAAACAGATAAGATTGCACTGATTTTCGGAAATGAAGTGTTTGGAGTAGAAGACGAGGTACTTGAAAAATGCGATCATATCCTCGAAATTCCTCAATTAGGGACTAAGCATTCCTTAAATATCTCAGTCACCTTAGGCATAGCCGTCTGGGATATGATGGTAAAGCTAAAGCAGTTTTAGTTTTTGTTGAACCGATATCGGATACCGGTAGAACCCCTAAGAATGCTTACCTCCCCAATTATTCCAGCGATTTCCATTTGAAAACCAAAATTTTTGTTCTCAAAGGGGTAAATATTTAAACCCGCCGGAATAACTAAACCTGAAAAATAATTCACCCTGCCACCAAGCCCTCCATAGAATTGAACTGTTTCATTTTTGAAAAACAAATAATTGACAGCCAGTTCTAATCCTGTATATTCAAAACTATTATCTACATCAACCCTGAATTCCGAAAGCAATTGTCCCCTAATTGGCGATTCACTCCAATAAAAGGCCGATTACTAATATGAAATGCTGTTGTCCACTGAGCCTGAGCGATGGAGGCGGTGCCAATAAAAATAAACAGAAAAAATATTCGCTTCATGTCTTAAGATTTAGTTGATCTAAAGCTTTACGGAGTCTTCTTCTTAAAGTTTTAAATCACTCATCTTAACATGGGTTTTGATCATATTCGAGCTCGCTTTGGCCACGATTTTTCCATTATTTTTTCTAATTACCGCTTCCCAATGGTTTATATTCGCCCCGGATCTTACGAGGTCGGCTGTAAGATTCAAATCTTCTCCAATTTGAGCAGAGGAAAGAAAGTCTACACTTAGATTGATACTGGTCATTAAATATTCTGTACCAGTCACAAAATTTGCCATTCCTATTGCATCATCCAACATCAAAGATGCAACTCCACCATGAAGAATTCTGGCCGGATTGCACATATCTGGCCTTACTTGATACCTCACTTTAATGTGGGATTCCGAAACTTCTAAAAGTGTTCCATCTAGCCAATTTCCAGCTGATGAAGGGGTATGATCCAATTTTTTCCCGATGAGGGAGGTAAAGAATTCTAAAGGCGTGGGCATTATTACTTTTATTTATCCTCTAATAACTTAAAATAATCGTTCAATATTTCTTTTATCGCCTCTTGTTCGTCATTTTTTTGCCATAAAGGTTGCCAGCCCTCTTTAGATTCTATTAAAAAATCAGCCTGAGCATCAACCCAAGGTTTAATGGAATTCACATAGGATAAAAAAGTCTGAGCATTTCCATTCTCAAATGTAAAGGAAGCAGAATCTGTTGAAGTAAACGCTTTGATGTTCAATGGCCAATCTAAATTTTTGGGTTCCAGATAAATATAGGCCTCATCTTTTAATGAGTTTTGGATAATCACTAAGTCTAAGCCTCGCTTATTTTCTTCTTGATTTCTGTCTTTATGTCTAAATAAGAGCATTTTAGCATCGGATCGTGCTTCTCGATCATAATGAATCGCCTTCAGGTTTAAAAAACAGGCGATTAGAGTCATTCACCTTAAATGTTTGATCTTCACCTGTATTATTCGCTCTTTTCTCATTGAAAAAAGAAAGTAACAAAACAATGAACACTGAGGCAATTCCAAATATTTTTAGAATTTTCAGTAGCTCAGGCGTAAATATTGGATCTTTAGAAGTGCCTTTTCCCATACATTAATCAACTGTCATCCTATTTAAAGGTTAGATTAATGTACGTAGGATCCTGCGTTAATATCTATGCTAGTTCCTGTAGCATGGTCAGCCAAACCAGAACAAAGGAGAGTAATCATTGGGGCAATATCTTCCGGTTTAGTCAATTCAGTCAGAGCAATGTCGTTTAGAGCATATTCTTCCCCGTATTCAGATAGAATTTCATTGGCCATGTCTGTTCGCGTAAAGCCCGGTGCCACCAAAAATGCTTTGATCCCTACTTTTCCATAATACCTGGCTATAGATCTGGTCAAACTAATTAGTGCTCCTTTAGAAGCAGCGTAGGCCAAGTAATCTGTGGTATCTCCACGAAATGCTGCTCGGGATGAAATATTAATGATTCTTCCATTTTCCAATCCTTTTGCCTGATCAATAAACTCTTTGCACAAAATGCCCAAAGCAGTGGTATTGACCTGAAGAGTTTGGTCCCAAATCTTTGCCCATTCATTAGTGGGCAAGGTATCAGGAGCTGATTTAGCGATTCCTGCATTGTTTACAATTCCAGAAAGGGGGCCATATTTTTTTACTAAATATGGAATGAAGCCGATGACTTGAGAAGAATCACCAAGATCACATTTTTCAATAAAACCTGGGGTTTTCAGTTCTTTCTGTAGTTTGAGGGCTTCTGATTCATTCGCATTGAAGTGTATAATTACCTCAGCACCTGATTGAGAGAGTTGTTTTGCAATGGCTCTTCCAATTCCTCTAGATGCCCCTGTTACCAAGATTCTCTGACCTGTTAATGAAATATTCATAATTGGAAATTTTAAAATGAACTTTTGAGCATATTGAAATCTTCAATAAATGCTTCTGTTGCTAATTTCTTTCCTGAGTTTACTACATGAATGTAGTCAGAAAAATACTTTGGCTCATTAATTTTTCGGGAATGGTTAATCACATGGAACCTTGAATTAGTAACCTGGATATCATCCCTTAAATAGGGAGCAATATAGATAATTAGCTTACTTCCATTCTTTTGTGTCAACTCGCTTATTTTATCAAGGATTGGATTTGGTAACTCTGTCTCAAAAAACCTTGGTTCAGGCATAACTTCTTGAGCCAAATAATCAGGGTATTGGTAATTTCCCAGTTCATCAAATAGGTATTTATAATCAGGTTTGAATAAGGCCAAGGCCGCTGGAGGTAATAATTCCATGTTATAATAAGCATAACCTAATACAGGGAAATATTGCGAACTGAATAATGGTTTTACCCAGCCTTCCTCATACTCTTTAAAATACCTTTGAATATATACTTCCGAAACATAGGGCAAGAACCTATGATCATTTTCAGAAATAATGGTTTTGGAAGTTTCAAAATCAGGTAAGTCCAAAGAAACTACCACCCAATCAGAGGAATAACCTTGGGCATAAAAGTGCTCAAGCATCAATAAAGTGGAAGGCAAAGCAGTATAATCCATTGAAAAATTTACTGCATAGCCATCGACTGCTTCTCCAATCAATTTGGTGTCAATTGAAGCCAAACTTCTACTTGATCCAAAAACAGTCAAATCAAAAGTCTGATTTGGAGAAAAATGGTGAACCAAGTAGGTTGTTTTGAAAAATCACTCTTACCCAGAACTCTTAACCCTATGAATGCCGATACATTAGCAATCAAAAGTGTAAGAGCTAGGTAGATGATTGATTTAGTTACAAACTTTTTCATCATGCATCAAAATTGAAAATAGATGAAACTTTCATGGTTTTTAAACCCTCCGAAATAAAATATAATTAGGACAATTAGTACCAAGCTCCAAGAAGGAAGCAATACTTCTTTTCTCTGTTTGCTTTCATAATAACCTTCTATGATCATCATCCCCAAAATGCATAGCATGACAATACCCAAAATGATCTTCCTTTTATTCGCTTCAAAAATAAAATTGGAAGACCCTTCATTGGTAAACATTAAACCTATGTAATTAAATGCTTGGGAAAGGCTATCTGCCCTAAAAAAGATCCAACCTAAACAGACTACAGTAAAGGTTAGAAATATTTTTGGCAGGTTTTTGAGGATGGAATGCTCATGTAGATCCTGATGTGGTTTCATAAAGAAAAATGGAACGTACAAGATTCCATGGATCAAACCCCAAATGATAAATGTCCAATTGGCCCCATGCCAAAAGCCACTCACCAAAAAACAATCAAAACATTTCTAAAAGAGACCCAAGTGGAAACTCTACTTCCACCAAGAGGAATATAAACATAATCCCTAAACCAACTCGAGAGTGAAATATGCCATCTTTTCCAAAAATCATTGATATTTTGAGCTAGATATGGAAATCTGAAATTCAGCATCAAATCAAATCCAAAAATTCGCGATAAGCCGATTGCTATGTCTGAATACCCACTGAAATCGCCATAGATCTGAAAAGCAAATAATACTACACCAAGTATTAAGGAAAGACTTGATTGATTGGTATAATCAAGAAATATCTCATCTACCATAAATGCTGCATTATCAGCGATAACAATCTTTTTAAACAGGCCCCATATAATTAACCTGAGACCCGAAACAGCAAATGAATAGTCAAAAATCCTGGGTTTTTGGAATTGTCCTAATAGATGAGATGCTCTTTCAATTGGACCAGCAACCAATTGGGGGAAAAACTAACAAAACCAAAAAATGCCAACCAATCATCAGTAGGCTCTAATTTTCTTCTGTAAACATCAATGGTGTAGCTCAACGTTTGAAAAGTATAGAAACTTATCCCCACTGGTAATATAATGTCTAACCTTCCTGTAGGTATCTCTTTCCCAAAAAATGTAAATGCTTCACTAAGCGATTCGGAAAAAAAATTGTAGTATTTGAAAAAACCTAGAACACCAAAGTTTGCCAATAGACTTAACCCCAGCAACATTTTCCTATTAGATTCCACTGTTATGGTACCTAACCGTTTACCAATCAGAAAATCTATTCCGGAACTAAATACAATTAAACTCAAAAAACGCCAATCCCACCAGCCATAGAATATATAACTTGCTACTAATAAGACATATAGCTGGAATTGAAAGTGCTTTCTTAATGCCCAATAGAGTATAAATACTATTGGAAGAAAGATGGCAAACTCAATGGAATTAAACAGCATAGAAATTTAAGTTTGCCTAGGATTTACCAGTTTTCCCTAATCATCAAGGCTTGGATATGGGCTAAATGATGTTTGCCATGCCAGCTATACATTAATGCTATTTCACTCAGAGGATCAGAATGCTGTGATTCAGGGTGGAAATAAGTTTTTGAAAAATCAGCAGAAGACATATGATCTAGGATCACTCCCCATTTGAAGTGAATATTTTTAAGGATTCCGATAGAAATTTCAATAGGCAATTTATTGTCAGCCAATTCAGCCCAAGCTGCCTCGTTGTAAGGTTTAATCGTAGGGTTTTCCTCTGTTAAAGCTAATTTAAACCGGGTATAAGCATTAATATGACTATCTGCACAGTGGTGAACTACTTGCCTCACAGTCCATCCTCCTGGTCTATAGGGAGTATCCAATTGTTCCTCCGCCATATTTTTCACAGTGGATTCTAAGAATTTAGGCAAGGATTTTATTTCTTCAATCGCTTTTGCCAGATCCGATTCAGTAATTTGGTTTGGTATTTGAAATCTACCAATTGGATATTTCAACAATTCAATGTCTATCATATGCTCTTTATTTTCCTGCCGCAATAGTGATCAAATCTACAGTTTTTGCACCATTAGCCAAAAGCACATTTGCACATGAGCAAAGTGTTGCCCCTGTAGTCATTACATCATCAACTAATAAAATTCTTCTGCCATCAGTAGGCCTAGTTATAGCAAATACTTCATCTACATTTTCCATTCTTTGAATTCTTGTCTTTTTAGTCTGGGTATCTGTAAATTTCTTTCTTTCTAACATTTCTTCAATAGGCAATTGCAAGCCATGGGAAAGCCCCTTGGCAAATTCCTCACTTTGATTGTAGCCTCTTCGATATTTTTTAATCGGGTGGAGTGGAACAGGGACAATAACATCCCAATTTTTTGTCAAATCAACTTCATTTAATTGATTGGAGTAGAGTTCACCTAATTGAATTCCTAGCTTTGGTTTATTTCGATATTTAAGACAATGAAGAATTTTTTGACTTTGCCCATTTTTTGTAAACCTTAAAAATGACATGACCATACCCACATTTGCGATGCCTTTTATTTTTTGAGTCAAGTCATTTTCACTCGGCATAGCATGATAAAGTGTCCTGGGGAGCGTTCCAATGCATATTTTACAAAGACAGGATTCAAAATCAAATAAATTTCTGCCGCATAGATCACAGGTTCTGGGAAATATTAAATCGAAAAAATCTTTGAAAAAAAGTAAACGCATCAGCAAAAAGTTCTGTTAGTACAATCCAAGGCCGAATACCTGCTATATTTGCCTGTAAATGTGTATCCTAAACTGTTAATTTAATGAATCTCATAGAGGAATTCAATGATTATAGAGCGATGATGAATGAAAAGATCATGGCTGCTGACAATAAAGTATTAAAGAGGATTTTCAATTTGGATACGAACGCCTTTGCGGAAGGAGCTCTGGATGTCAAAACCAAGGAAATGTTAGGTCTTGCTTGTTCCATGGTCTTGAGGTGTGATGATTGCGTAAAATATCACTTAGGCAAATGCAAAGAAGTTGGATTGAACAAAACCGAAATTTTTGAGGTATTTTCGATTGCCACTTTAATTGGCGGATCTATTGTAATACCTCATTTAAGAAGAGCCTCTGAATACTGGGAAGAGCTTGAAAATCAATAGTTTACAAGATGTTTAAAAAGGATTTAGATCTAGAAAGAAGATGGGCTAAACTATTAGAAGGTCTGAAAGAAACGATAGGAAAAAACCATCAGATCTAAATGGCGTTTTGTTTCTAATAGGAGTACAAGAATTGGGTCAGGGAAACAAGACTTTTACCAAAGAGCAAAAGCAAGATTTGATGCATATTGCTATTTGTAAAGTGCTAAGCTACGATGGTTTCTATGAATTAGATTTTGTTGACCAAGATGGTTGGCCTCATTGGAAGTTGGTGAAAGAACTTCCTTATTTCGATTTATTGGAACAAGAAAAATTATTAAAGATTCAAGTATTGGAATACTTTGAAAAAGAGTACGAAATAGAAATAAAGTAAACATGAAGATTGTCTCCTATAATGTAAACGGCATCCGGGCAGCCATGAACAAAGGATTTGTAGAATGGTTACAACAAACAAACCCTGATGTTATTGGTTTACAGGAAGTTAAGGCATTAGAAAGTCAAATTGATAGTACTATATTTAAGGACTTAGGATATGAAATTTATTGGTATCCGGCAGTAAAAAAGGCTACAGTGGAGTGGCTATTTTTACTAAGAAGACTCCTAAATCTATTAAACATGGAATGGGCTTAGACAAATACGATGATGAAGGAAGATTGTTGGAAGTTGAGTTCGATGATTTTTCATTCCTATCTGCTTATTTCCCATCCGGTACCACTGGAGATATTAGACAAAGCTTCAAATATGAATTTCTGGATGATATCTATGGGTACATGCAGGACTTAAGACAATCAAAACCGAATATCATTTTAAGTGGTGATTATAATATTTGTCACAAAGCGATCGATATTCATAATCCTGTTTCAAATAAAAATAGTTCTGGTTTTTTACCGGAAGAAAGAGCATGGATGGATAAATTCACTGACTCAGGGTTTACAGACACATTCCGGTATTTTAATGAAGATCCTCATCACTATACCTGGTGGAGTTATAGAGCCAATGCAAGAGCCAAGAATTTAGGATGGAGAATAGATTATCATATGGCAACCAATGAAATGCAAAATAAACTGAAAAGGTCCGTAATTTTGCCTGAAGCGAAGCATTCAGATCATTGTCCCATATTATTAGAGTTAACTGATTAAATCATACCTGTTGATCATTGAATAAAATAAAGATGAAATCAATAAAAATTTCCATACCCTCATTAATAGAGAATATTAAAATAATCGAAAGTTTTATCGATAACGCAAGAGAAAACTTCGATATCAATGATGATATCTATGGAAATATTATGATTTCCGTCACCGAATGCATCAGTAATGCAATTATTCATGGAAATCAACATGACAAGAACAAATTAGTGCATCTGGAACTATTTATGGAAGATGAGCTCTTAAGATTCGTTATTGAAGATGAAGGCCCTGGTTTTGATCTTACCGAATTAAAAGATCCTACAGAACCAGAAAACATAGAAAAACCCGGAGGAAGGGGAATATTCTTGATCAAGCATTTATCGGATGAAGTAAAATTTGAAGAAGAAGGAAGAAAGACCATTTTATCCTTCTATATGAATTAAGCCATGGCTATAAATTTCTTTGAGGAAGAAATCACATTTCGTTTAGATAAACGGCAAAAGCGTAAAAAATGGCTTAAATCGATAGCAGACTCTGAAGAGTTCAAAATTCTAGATTTAAATTACATCTTTTGCAGCGACGAATATCTTTACAACATCAATGTTGAATACCTAAATCATGATACATATACGGATATCATCACCTTTGATAATTCTGAAGAAGAAGATAAAATAGAAGGAGATATTTTTATTAGTATCGATCGAGTTGAAGAAAACTCAAAAAAACTTCAAGTCCCCATAGAAGATGAACTAAGCCGGGTAATTAGTCATGGTCTATTTCATCTAATGGGATACAAAGACAAGAAAAAAGAAGAAGTCGAAATGATGCGAACTAAAGAAGAGTTCGCTATTAATTTATTTCAAAACATCTAGTGTTCCACGTGGAACAGAAGAACAACATAAGTTCTCTAAACTTAAACGTTCCACGTGAAACAGTAAACAAAAATATAAATCATGTTTCCAAAATATGATGTCATTGTAGTAGGAGCAGGGCACGCGGGTTGTGAAGCAGCACATGCGGCAGCACAAATGGGTTCTAAGGTATTATTATGTACCATGAACATGAATACCATTGCTCAAATGTCTTGTAATCCTGCCATGGGAGGAGTGGCGAAAGGTCAAATAGTAAGAGAAATTGATGCTTTGGGGGGAATGTCTGGAATAATTTCAGATAAATCCATGATCCAGTTTAGAATGCTAAACAGATCAAAAGGACCTGCTATGTGGTCTCCACGCTCCCAAAATGATAGAATGAGGTTCGCGGAAGAATGGCGATTAGCACTAGAAAGGACTCCAAACGTTGATTTCTGGCAGGAAATGATTACAGGAATCCTAGTAAAGGACGGAAGAGCAAAGGGAGTTAGGACTGGAATAGGAATAGAGATTGAGGCAGAAAGCGTGGTTTTGACCAATGGAACTTTCCTGAATGGTCTCATTCATATCGGTGAAAAACAATTTGGTGGTGGTAGAACCGGCGAGGCAGCAGCAAAGGGAATTACTGAACAATTAGTCTCTTTGGGCTTCGAATCAGGAAGAATGAAGACTGGGACCCCTCCAAGAGTAGATGGAAGAAGTTTGGATTACTCCAAAATGGAGGTACAATATGGTGATGAAAATCCAGAGAAATTCAGCTATTCAGATGAAACCAGCACTATAAAAGAGCAAAGAACTTGCTGGATTACGTATACTAATAAGGATGTTCACAATACTTTAGAGGAGGGTTTTGACCGTTCTCCTATGTTCAATGGAAGGATTCAGGGGTTAGGCCCTAGATATTGTCCTTCTATAGAAGACAAGATTAATAGATTTGCAGAAAGGGATAGACATCAAATATTCGTGGAACCCGAAGGTTGGGACACAGTAGAAATCTATGTAAACGGATTTTCAACTTCTTTGCCTGAAGACGTACAGTACAAAGCTATTCGTAAAATCGCTGGTTTCGAAAACGCAAAAATGTTTAGACCAGGATATGCTATAGAATATGATTTCTTCCCGCCGACTCAACTTAAACTTACTTTAGAAACCCAGTTGGTAGAAAACTTATACTTTGCTGGACAGATCAATGGAACTACAGGATATGAAGAAGCCGCCTCTCAAGGATTAATCGCTGGTATCAATGCAAGTTTAAAAGTGCAGGAAAAAGATCCTTTCTTATTGAAAAGATCAGATGCATATATAGGTGTTCTAATTGATGATTTGATCAATAAAGGGACAGAAGAACCTTACAGAATGTTTACCTCAAGGGCAGAATTCAGGTTATTACTTAGACAAGACAATGCAGATTTACGCCTTACTCAGCTAGGATATGATATTAATTTGGCAAGCCAGGAAAGATTGGATAAAATGCTAAATAAAAAGAAAGAAACTGCCCGACTAATCAATGATCTTAAACAGAAAAAACTGGCTCCAGAACAAATAAACAAAGGTTTAGAACAAATAGGCACTGCTGAGATCAAAGAAAAAATAGTGGTTGAAAAACTGCTAAAAAGACCTCAAATTGGTTTAAATGACCTAATGATTTTAGATCCAGAATTAGATAAATTCCTATCAGGATTTTCAACGGAGGTAAGGGAACAAGCTGAAGTTCAAATTAAGTACGACAGTTATATTGAAAAGGAACAGCAGATGGTAGAAAAATTGAGTAATATGGAAAATTATAAAATTCCACTCAAATTTGATTACTTAAACATTCCTGCACTTTCTAATGAAGGAAAACAAAAGCTAAACAAAATTAAACCCGAAACCTTAGGACAAGCTTCAAGAATCAGTGGGGTATCGCCAGCTGACCTCTCGATCCTTACCGTTTATTTAGGAAGATAATCATGGCTGAAAGACTTAGTAAATGCCCACTCTGCAAAAGTGGGCTTTTTCTTAATTACACAGAAATCAAAGATTATGCAGTAAGCAAGGAGACTTTCATTATCTGCAAATGCCAGAATTGCTCTCTACTTTTTACCAACCCTAGACCCAAGGAAGACAAAATAGGACCCTATTATGATTTTCCAGAATATTATTCCCACGAAAAGAATAATAAAAGCATTACCCAATTCATTTATAATAAGGTAAGGGATTATGCAGTTTCTGAGAAAGTAAAATTGATTACTTCTCTTAAAGGAACAGGCAAACTTTTAGATTATGGCTGCGGAACAGGAGAATTTCTAAATTCCGCTAAACAAAAGGGTTGGAAGATAAAAGGAGTAGAACCTACTAAAAAAGCCAGAGAACAAGCAAATCATTTATTGGAAGATTCAGTGGTAAGAACCATCGATCAATTAGAAGATAAAAAGAAGTATGATGTCATCAGCCTATTTCATGTTTTGGAACACATCCATACACTTAGGAAAACCATAAAAAAACTCATAAAACGCTTAAAATCAGATGGTTATATGATAATTGCAGTTCCAAATCCTACCTCTTGGGATGCACAAAACTATGGCAAAGAATGGGCAGGATGGGATGTACCCAGGCATTTATACCACTTCAATTCAACAGCCATCAAAAATTTTGAACAACTATTTGATTTAGAGCTTGTTGAAACTAAACCAATGCCTTTTGACAGTTACTATGTATCCTTGTTATCCGAAGGATATCTTCATCCAGATCAATCTACCATTTCAAAATACCTAAAAGCAGTAATATCCGGTTGGAAATCCAATAAAGCTGCGAAAAACGAAATGGGACAATACTCCAGTAATCTCTTTATTTTTAAAAAGAAGTGAAATACAGAATATACATAGCATTCCTATTTATCGCTTTGCTATTTTATGCATGTGCAAAGCAAAGCACTCCAATGGGTGGGCCAAGGGACCAAGATCCACCAGTAGTTCTAGAAATGTATCCTACCAATCAAAGTTTGAACCAAAGACCTGAGGAAATACTAATCGTATTCGATGAATATATTAAACTTGATAACCCAAATAAAAATATCATCATCACTCCTAAGGTAGATAAAGATGAATTGGTAATTACAGCATTAAAAAACACGGTAAAAATAGAATTGAATCAGGATTTAGAAGATAGTACTACTTATGTATTCAACTTCCAAAAATCAATTGAGGATTTATCTGAGGGAAACCCAACAGAAAATTTAAAACTTGTTTTTTCTACAGGAGAAACAATTGATAGCCTAAAATTTAGCGGTAAAGTCAATAATTACTTCCCAAAAAGAGGGTTTTTATACGAAAATGTAATCGTGGGATTATATGAATCAAATGATACAACGGATGTATTTACAGCTCCTCCCTACTACCTAAGCCAAGCAGATTCATTGGGAAACTTCACTATAGAAAACATCAAAGCGGGAAAATATAGAGCTTATGCTTGGCATGATGAGAACAATTCTCTCAAAGCAGAATATAAAAGCGAAGCCTATGACTTCATCTTGGATACGATAGATATTCAAGATGAAGTATCAGGAGCAATATTTAATCTGTCCAATGCTGACCAAACTCAAATAAAACTAACGCGATCATCTACTTCTGGAGGAAACTACGATCTAGTACTCAACAAGGACCCGTTAGAAATTGAATTGTCAAATGAAAGAATAGGAAAAGATATCTTTTATAAAGTTACTGATAAAAAAGTCACGCTCTACTCAAAAGAACCTATCCAAGACAGTGTAAGGATTGATGTTCAACTCCAGGATTCATTGAGTTTTAAAGTTGATACTACCATTTTTGCCAAGTTTGAGGAAAGCGAAAGAAGAGCTGAAAAATTAACTTACACAGTCAATTCGGAAAAAACTTTTACCAAGACTTATTAATCGAATTAACCTTCAATAAGCCAATTACAGATATATCCTACGATTCTTTATACATCACGTACGATACAGCATCACAAATCACAATAACTCCTGAAATGATCTCTTTTCAAGACTCCATGAAAAGAGATCAATTAAATATCCAACTCATAATACCAGACTCTCTAACCACTGATATAGTTACTATCAAAGCTGCAGACTCAACCTTCAGAGATATTGAAGGGCAATTTAATGAAGCAGTTTTAGCAGCAAACTATAGAAAACTTAAAAGAGAAACCCTAGCAGACGAGTTATCAGGCCAAATTGTAGGGGCTACAGCACCTATATAGTTCAATTAATTGATTCAAAATCCCAGATAGTAAAGCAGCTTTATATAACTGAAGGGAATGAATTCAAATTTGAACTATTGGAACCAATTTCATACAAAATACGGGTAATAGAAGACTTAAATAAAAATCGTCGCTGGGATCCTTCAAATTATCTAGAGGAGAGGTATGCTGAAAGAGTATTTTATTACGTACATCCAGATACCAATTCACAAGACATAGTTATAAAATCAGGCTGGATTACAGAAGATTTGACCATAGAAGCAACGCCTAAAACAGGTTTAAATTAAGACAAAAAAGACCTGTTGATAACTTGCCATTAACTGTGGAAAAGAGTGAACAAAAACAGGAAAAAATAGACTTATCCCCATCGTTGAAAAAAGGAAAAAACAAAATCTTACCATTCGGGGATAAGTACTGAAATGTCCACAGGAGACCAATAAGTAATCCACAGCTATTTTACTAACAGTTAATAAACAGGAAAATACTTTAAAATAGTGGATAAAAAATCAGTACCCAGAAAATCAATGATTTACATGTGGAAAAAGCTGGTATAACTGTTGGGATATGAAAGAATAAAGCACCTAAGAATCGTGGAGAACTTTTTAAACCACCTTTGTCCACAAATCCACAGGCCTAATAACTGTAATAAGTTTTTTTATTTAAATAAGATATAATAACTATTAGCAAGTGGACAATGTGGATAGATTCTAGAATAAGTCATTTTTTCATTAACTTATTTATCCATAACCCAAAAAACACAAAATGGCCTTACATCGATTATTTGATCTCATCCCCTATCAGATTAGTGAATACGATAAAGAGATTGCACTCGCTTTTAAGGAAAATGGTACTTGGCAAACTTACTCTTCCCGAGATGTAAAGGAAATAATTGAAAATTTGAGTTTGGCATTTTTAAAAGCGGGAATCTCAAAGAATGATAAAGTTGCCCTTATCTCTCAAAACAGACCTGAATGGAATTTTGTAGACTTGGCTTTGCAACAAATTGGGGCGATTTCCATTCCAATGTACCCTACGATAACTACTGAGGATTATCGATACATCTTCGATCATGCAGAAGTTAAAATGATTTTTGTGGGAGACCAGGAAATTCTAACTAAAGCACAAGAAGCTTCGGACGGAAGAAAAATCTTCTGTTTTCAGCAATTGGAAGGAGTAGAATTTTGGAGAGATTTTATGGAATCGGGCCAAAGTGGAGATCTTGCCGAACTAGAAAAAGCCAAATCTGAAGTTACGGCAGATGATCTTTTTACGATTATTTATACTTCTGGGACCACGGGTAGACCTAAAGGGGTCATGTTGACCCATCAAAATGTGCTAAGCAATGTGTTGGCAGTTTCTAAACGGTTTCTTCTTGAAAAGGGAACAAGTAAAGTGCTTAGCTTTTTGCCAATCTGCCATATTTTTGAAAGGACAGCTTCTTTTTGTTTCATCTATATGGGGATATCAATTTATTATGCTGAGAGCCTTGAAAAAATTGGAGATAACTTAAGGGAAATCAAACCCCAAGGTTTCAATACAGTGCCCCGATTATTGGAAAAGATTTATGATAAAATAGTTTCCAAGGGATATGAATTGAAAGGAATAAAGAAGTCACTTTTCTTTTGGGCTTTGAAATTAGGCAATCAATATGATCCAGCAAATGATCAAGGACCTTGGTATAATTGGCAGCTAAAAATGGCCAATAAATTAATATTCAGTAAATGGAGGGAAGCCTTGGGAGGAGAAATTCTTCAAATCAATTCCGGGGCTTCTGCTTTACAACCTCGATTAGCTAGAATTTTCTGGGCAGCAGGCATACCGGTTTGTGAAGGATATGGACTTACAGAAACATCTCCGGTGGTTTCATCCTCAATTTGTAGCCATGAGGAGATTAGAATTGGTTATGTGGGTAAAATATTAGAAGGAGTTCAAGTGAGAATTGCTGAAGATGGTGAAATTTTGGTGAAGGGACCCAATGTGATGCATGGGTATTACAAGCAGGAGGATCTCACAGCTGAGGTGCTCCAAAATGGCTGGTTCCACACAGGAGATATTGGTGAGCTTGATGGAGAATATTTAAAGATTACTGATCGAAAGAAAGAGATGTTTAAAACTTCCGGAGGCAAATACGTTGCTCCGCAAGTAATAGAAAATAAAATCAAGGAATCCAGTCTCATTGACCAGGTAATGGTCGTTGGCGAAAATAGAAATTATCCAGCAGCTTTGATCGTTCCGAGCGAAGATGGCTTGAAAGAATATTGCAGGCATAAAGGATATCCATTTACTGAATTGGCCGAAATGGTAGAAAGGCCAGAAATTATCGCCAAATACGAAAGAATTATAGAGGATATGAACAAGTATTTTGCTAAATGGGAAACCATCAAACGCTTTAAAATTCTTCCAAATCCATGGTCTATCGAGTCCGGTGAATTAACGCCTACCATGAAATTTAAGAGGAAAATTATCTTGGGTAAGTATGAGCAAGAAGTAGAAACTCTATATAATTCTTGATATTCTTTTGATCCAGATCAATTAATGTTTTTGAGGAGATATGAACTAAAATTTCGGACTTTGCCATTTAGCCAAACATGATTTGGAATAGGAACTATTTCTTAAATTATATTCCGAATATTTTTATTTAACTTGGTATTACTAATAAATAGTTTTGTTTATTTAAAAATTACCATTTTTAATTTGTGATGCATGCATAACTTTTTAAACAATATAGTATGCATGCATACAAAATTTTCGTTACATTAGTTGTCCTTGGAATTTGGACTTAATCTGCAGTATGAAGCGAGAAGAAACAGTTGATTATCATATTAAAAGCGCCTGGCATGCCATTTCTAGAATGTACAATCAGAAGGCAGCAGGTGAAGGTTTTACTACTGCGATCGGTTTCGTCTTGATTAATATAAATTCCAAAGAAGGCACACCGGCAACGAAAATAGCGCCGATGATGGGTTTGGAAACAAGGAGCCTTACTAGGATGCTGAAAAACATGGAAGAAAAAGGACTCATTTATAAGAAGCCTGATCTTGTAGATAAAAGATCCGTTAGAATTTTTTTGACGGAGGAAGGAAAAAGAAAAAAGAAATTTCAATTGCCACTATAAGGGAGTTTAATGAGCAGATTCGAGAGGTAGTAAGTGAATCTGATTTGAAAAACTTCTTTCAAGTTTTGAGAAAATTCAATTGGTGATCGATCAGGTTCAGTCCGAAGGATCAGATGAAATCAACAAAATCATATTTGAACTATAAACAAAGAGCCTTAACAGGCCTCTAACTACCGAAAAACCCAAAGAAATGAAAAAGACCATAAAAAATGTCGCCATTTTAGGTTCAGGAGTGATGGGATCAAGAATTGCCTGTCATTTCGCGAACATAGGTGTACAAGTACTTTTATTAGATATTGTTCCATTTGAATTGACGGAACAGGAAGAAAAGAAAGGACTGACCAAAGAGCATCCGATGGTCCGAAATAGGATCGTAAATACGGCTTTGCAAAATACCTTAAAGGCTAAACCATCTCCTATTTATGATAAGGACTTTGCCTCAAGAATTCAAACTGGAAACTTTGATGATGATTTACCTAAAATCAAAGATTATGACTGGATAATGGAAGTGGTGGTAGAACGATTGGATATCAAGCAATCACTTTTTGAAAAGGTTGAAAAATTTCGGAAACCAGGAACCTTAATTACTTCCAATACATCGGGTATTCCGATGCATATGATGTGTGAAGGTAGATCGGAAGATTTTCAGATCAATTTTGCGGGAACTCATTTTTTCAATCCTCCTCGTTATCTCAGGTTATTGGAAATTATACCTGGACCGAAAACAAATCCTGATATCATCGAATTCCTGATGGATTATGGTGATAAATTTCTGGGTAAAGAAACGGTCTTGTGTAAAGATACACCGGCTTTTATTGCCAATAGAATTGGAGTGTATGCCATTATATCGGCTATGCATTCTATAGAGAAAATGGGCTTAGGAGTTTCGGAAGTCGATAAATTGACGGGAACGGTGATAGGTAGAGCAAAATCTGCCACATTTAGAACCATGGATGTAGTGGGATTGGATACCACCGTGAATGTGGCCAATAACCTCTACAAAGCTCTTCCCAATGATGAATCAAGAGAGAAGTTTAAACTTCCAAAAATAGTTGAAGTTCTCTATAACAATAAGTGGTTCGGAGATAAAACAGGTCAAGGTTATTTCAAAATGATTCGTCATAAAGATGGATCGAAAGAGTTAAAAGAAATTGACTTCAACACCTTCGAATACAAAGATGTTGAAAAGCCAAAATTTAAAGCCTTAGAAGCTTCCAAAGGGATTGAAGACCTAAAAGAACGAATCAAATTTTTGGTCAATTTCGATGATCAAGCAGGTGAATTTTACCGAACCACATTTTATGACTTGTTCAGGTATTGTTCCAATAGAATACCGGAAATAGCGGATGAGTTGTATAGAATTGATCAAGCAGTGAGTGCAGGTTTTGGATGGGAATACGGACCATTTGAAAGCTGGGATATTCTAGGAGTTAAGGATACAGTAGAAAAAATGGAAGCAGCGGGTGAAAAACCAGCAGCTTGGGTTTATGAAATGTTAGATGCGGGCAATACTTCTTTTTACAAGGTAGAGGCTGGTAAAAAACACTATTACGATATTCCTACCAAGACTTACAAGGAAGTTCCTGGAATAGAGGATTTCATCATTCTTGATACCTTAAAATCTGCTGGGAAAAAGATTTGGGGAAATGCTGGAGCCACAGTCTATGATATGGGCGATGAGGTTATAGGATTGGAATTTCATACCAAAATGAATTCCATGGGGTCCGAAGTGGTGGAAGGGATCAATACTGCAATTGGTATGGCAGAAAAATCTTACAAAGGATTGGTGATCGGAAACGAGGGAGCCAATTTCTCTGCGGGAGCCAACCTTGCCATGTTGTTTATGTTTGCCGGGGATCAGGATTTCGATGAGATCAATTTAATGATTGCCCAATTCCAAAACACCATGATGCGGGCTAGATTTTCTTCAGTTCCAGTAGTGGTAGCTCCTCATAATATGGCCTTGGGAGGAGGATGTGAACTTTCATTACATTCAGATCACGTACAAGCTCACGCAGAATTGTATATGGGTCTAGTGGAAGTCGGTGTTGGATTAATTCCTGCCGGAGGCGGTACAAAGGAAATGACCCTAAGATTTTCTGATAGCTTGATCAGTGGGGATGTAGAATTAAATCAACTACAAGAATACTTTATGAACATTGCCATGGCAAAGGTTTCTACCTCTGCTCAGGAAGCAAAAGGATTAGGGTATCTGAGAAAGAGTGATGGAATTACATTGAATCGGAAGAGACAATTGGCAGAGGCCAAATCCAAAGTCATTTCTCTATTTAATGAAGGCTACTCACAGCCTATAGAAAAGAAGGACATCAAAGTACTAGGTAAGGAATCCTTGGCTTTGTTTGAAGCAGGTATTACTGGAATGCGATATGGAGCTTATATATCTGAACATGATGCTAAAATTGCCAGAAAACTGGCTTGGGTAATGTCGGGGGAGACTTGTCCTCTCCAACAGAAGTATCAGAACGATATTTATTGGATTTGGAACGGGAGGCATTTTTAAGTTTGACCGGAGAGAAAAAGACCTTGGAAAGAATCCATAGCATACTCTTCAAGGGAAAACCACTTAGAAATTGAATCGCCTGGTATTAAGAAACTCAATAACTCAAAAAGCATTAAAATGGAAGCATATATAGTAAACGGATATAGATCGGCAGTTGGTAAAGCTAAAAAAGGAGGATTTAGGTTTTATAGACCGGATGACCTAGCAGCTGATGTAATCACTCATTTGATTGCTAATACTCCTGGTTTGGAAGTTAAGCACATAGATGATTTGATTGTTGGAAATGCAGTACCCGAGGCAGAACAAGGCATGCAAATGGGTAGAATGATTTCTTTGCTTGCACTTGGAATCGATAACCCTGGATTTATCATCAACAGGTATTGTGGCTCCGGATTGGAAGCGATTGCTTTAGCTGTAGGAAAGGTGAAAGCAGGAATGGCTGATTGCATCATTGCTGGAGGAACTGAAAGTATGTCCTTAGTACCGATGATGGGCTACAAAACGGTTTTGAATTATAAAATTGCCACTGAGCATCCATCCTATTACATCAGTATGGGACTGACGGCAGAGGAATTGGCAAAAGAATATGACATTACTAGAGAAGAGGCAGATGCCTTTTCAGTTCGTTCCCATGAGAGAGCCTTGGCCGCTATTGCCGAAGGGAAATTCAAAGATGAAATCGTCCCTGTAGAAGTAGAAGAAACTTATTTGGACGAAAAAGGGAAAAAGAAAACCAGAAAATTTGTGGTAGATACAGATGAGGGTCCTAGACCTGGTACTACTATGGAAGTTTTGTCTGGTTTGAAGCCTGCCTTTAAAAATGGAGGCCAGGTTACTGCAGGTAATTCTTCCCAAACTTCTGACGGAGCTTCTTTTGTTGTGGTGATGTCTGAGAAGTTTATGAAGTCTCTCAACTTGGAGCCTGTAGCAAGATTAATGTCTTACAGTGTTGCTGGGGTGGATCCAAGAATTATGGGAATTGGTCCAAAAGAGGCTGTTCCGAAAGCCCTGAAGCAAGCAGGACTTAGTCTTCAGAATATTGATTTAGTAGAATTGAATGAGGCATTCGCTGCTCAAGGTTTGGCAGTTATTAAGTCATTGGACCTAGATCCCGATATTGTCAATGTCAATGGCGGTGCAGTGGCACTAGGGCACCCATTAGGTTGTACCGGAGCAAAACTATCGGTGCAGATTTTTAACGAACTAAGAAGACAAAATAAAAAGTATGGCCTCGTAACTGCGTGTGTTGGTGGTGGTCAAGGAGTCGCAGGTGTGTATGAATTATTGAAATAATTCAAGCTTCAAAAACGAAAAAGAAAAAATTTAATAGCATTCCAAATGGCAACTTTAGCAAAATCTATCAAAGGAGGAGAATTCCTGGTTCGGGAAACCTCAGCACAAGAAATTTTTATTCCTGAGGAATATACGGAAGAACAAAAAATGATGGCTCAGGCTTGTCAGGACTTTATTGACACCGAAATCATTCCAAAAATTGAGGAGATTGATAGTATGAAAAATCCTGATCTAGTTCCCTCCATTTTCAAAAAAGCGGGAGAATTAGGCTTGTTGGGGATCTCTGTACCTGAAGAATATGGAGGAATGGGGATGAATTTCGTCACCTCCATGCTGATTGCAGACATTATTGGATCAGCAGGGTCATTCTCTACTACTTATGGAGCGCATACCGGAATTGGAACCCTTCCGATCTTGTACTATGGATCAGAAGAGCAAAAGCAAAAGTATCTTCCCAAACTAGCGACCGGTGAGTGGGCAGCTTGTTATTGCTTAACGGAGCCAGATGCAGGCTCAGATGCGAATAGTGGAAAAACCAAAGCAGAATTGACTCCGGATGGAAAGCATTATTTGATCAATGGACAAAAAATGTGGATTTCCAATGCAGGTTTTGCTGACCTATTTATAGTTTTTGCCAAAATAGAAGATGATAAGAATCTGACTGCTTTTATTGTTGAAAAAACATTTGGTGGGATTACCATGAATGAGGAGGAGAAAAAGATGGGAATCAAAGGCTCTTCTACCCGTCAGGTATTCTTTAATGATTGTAAAGTTCCAGTAGAAAACATGTTATCGGAGCGACAAAATGGATTTAAGATCGCAGTGAATATCTTAAATATTGGAAGAATAAAATTAGGCTCTGGGATTTTAGGAGGTGTAAGAGCTGTCACTACGAATGCGATCAAGTATTCCACTGAACGAAAACAATTCGGTGTAAGTATCAACACCTTTGGAGCGATTAAATCCAAGTTAGCAGAAATGGCCATTAGAACTTACGTTTCAGAATCGCTTTGCTATAGAGCTGGCCAAGATATAGAGGAGCAGATTAATTCTTTCGTGGCGGAAGGAATGGAGGAAAGCCAAGCCAAATTAAAAGGAGTCGAAGCATTTGCCATGGAATGCGCTATCGCTAAAATACATGGGTCTGAAGTGTTGGATTATGTAGTGGATCAAGGAGTCCAAGTATATGGAGGAATGGGTTATTCTGCAGAGGCACCAATGGAAAGAGCTTATCGGGATGCCCGCATCGCCCGTATTTATGAGGGGACGAATGAAATCAACAGGATGTTGATGATCGGAATGCTTTTGAAAAGAGCCATGAAAGGAGAAATCAACTTATTTGAGCCTGCGATGGCAGTTTCAGCGGAACTGACCTCAGTTCCTTCTTTCGAAACCATTGACACATCCGAGTTATTTGCCTCAGAAAAAGAAGTGCTGAAGAAATTGAAAAAAGTATTCTTGATGGTCGGAGGAAAAGCGGCGATGGCATTGCAAGATAAAATTGAAGAGGAGCAGGAAATCATGATGAATCTGGCCGATGTAATGATCGAGATTTATGCTGCAGAATCTGCTATTCTTCGAAGTGAGAAACTAGTGAGTATTCAAGGTGAAGAAACCACTGCAATGCAAATAGCCATGAGTCAAGTATATTTGGCTGAAGCTGTAGATAAAATAAATGCAGCAGCAAAGGAAGCCATCGCAAGTTTTACCAAAGGAGATGAACAAAAAGTGATGCTTATGGGACTGAAAAGATTCACAAAAGCGGATTTAGTCAATACCAAGGAACTTAGAAGACAAATTGCCGATTATATGATTGAGCAAGGAAAATACCCATTTTAACTAAACAGGGATTAATTGGTGAAACCTCTGGTACTTTGTGCCAGAGGTTTTTTTATTTCTAAAACCAGACAGAAAAACAATATTTTTTTCTGTATTTAACAAAAACTCCCAAATTAGTATCGATGAAAAAATTAAGTACCCTTTTTTCCGTTTTAATAATTCTTGCTACCCTATCCTGTACTTCAACTAATGAAGAGGAGTTTGGTGCAACTATTAGTCAAGACGTTGATCAAATTAAAGCCGGAAAAGTTCTTTTTGATCAGAATTGCTCAACTTGTCATAATTTTAACGAGAATGCAATAGGCCCTAACCTAAGTGGTCTTACTCGTCAGGTAGAAACAGATTGGATCAAAAGATTTATCAAAAACCCATCTGAGTTTTTTAAAGCTAAAGATGAAAGAGCAGAAAGGCTTTTGGCCATCTATAAAAATGAAATGCCTGCATTTCCAAACTTTTCTGAAGCTGATCTAAATTCTATTCTAAGCTATCTCCACACGTTTGAAACCCTTCCCATTGAAATATTGGGAGATACTACCTCAAATTTAATTCCGGAGAAAATTCAGGATTCAGGAATTAGGTTTGAATTAGAATTTTTGCCCAACTTCCAGCTTCAGATACCGTTCCAGCTTTGGCTAAAATGACTAAAATGGAGCCTATCCCTGGTACAAATCGCCTGATGATCAATGACCAGAGGATTGGAATCTATGAGTTAGTTGATCAAAAACCACAACTATATATCGATCTATTAAAGCAAAGACCTGATATGGTGAGTAAACCAGGTTGGGCAACGGGATTAGGCAGTTTCACCTTTCATCCTGAGTTTTTGGAGAATGGGCTGTTTTATACAGCTCATACTGAGCCAGGTGGAACACAACCTTCAGATTTTGGCTACACTGATAGTTTGAATGTTTTTATGCAATGGGTTCTGACCGAATGGAAAGCAGATTCTCCAAATTCAAAAACTTTTCAAGGAACCAGTCGGGAAATTCTGAGAATTGACAATGCTTCTCAAGCTCATGGAATGCAGGAGCTCACATTTAATCCAAATTCTGAAAAAGGAGATGAAGATTTTGGCTTGCTATATATAGGTTATGGAGATGGAGGTACAGTGGAAAAACGATTTGCCTATATCTCAGATCATGGAGGAACCGGAGTCTACAGCAGTATTTTAAGAATTGACCCTGCGGGGAATAATAGTGCTAATGGAAAATATGGGATCCCAAGCATTAACCCATTCTCAGGTATTCAAGGAAAAGCAGGTGAAGTTTTGGCATATGGGTTCAGGAATCCAAACAGAGTATTTTGGGATGAATCAGATAAATTATTTGCAACGGATATTGGGCAGCATAGCATTGAAGAAATCAATCTGATTGAGCCGGGCAAATTTTATGGTTGGCCTATCCGAGAAGGAAGATTTATGATTAATCCTTTTGGAAGCTTCCGTACTCTTTACCCTTTGCCAAAGGATGATGATAAAAAGGGGGTAACTTATCCTCTTATTCAGTTGGAGCATGATGAAGCTGTAGCGGTAATTGGAGGCTATTTTCTTTCAGAAGGGAAACTTAAAGGGAATTTTGTATTTGGAGATATTCCAACTGGAAGATTGTTTTTTGCTGATTTAGATCAAAATCCTGAGGTAAAAAGTATGAAAGTGGTTTTTGAAGGGAATGAAACGACTATGGAAGAAATAGTTGGCGGTCGAGTAGATTTGAAATTTGGTATCGATGCCGAAAAACAGGTTTATATCATGAGTAAGAATCAAGGAAAAATCTATAAAATCGTGAATACTTTATGATAAAATCATTAAAGAGCCTTCTTTCCATATCTATTGGGTTCGCTATCCTGCTTAGTTCTTGCACAAAGCAAGAAGAAACCTCAGATTTTATTGTTAATGAAGGGGCAGTAGCCAGATTGGACTCTACTTTACAAGCCTATGTAAATTCAGGAAATGTAGCAGGTATTTCTGCACTGATTTACGGAAAGGATCAGGAGGTGTACTTTAATGCATTTGGTTTTGCCAATAAAGAGAAGAATATCCCGATGGACAGAAATACTATTGTCCAGATTTATTCCATGACAAAACCGATTACTGGTACTTCTTTAATGACATTATATGAAGAAGGGAAATTCCATTTGGATGATCCTCTTGAAAAATATGCACCTGAATTTGCCAATATGAAAGTTTACCAAGGGGTAGATGAAAATGGGAAAATGATTTTGGTAGATGCAGAGAGACCGGTGACTATCCGTGATATTACAAGACATACAGCTGGCTTTCCAAACCGTGATAATATCCCTGGTTTGAGTGATGTTATGAAGGAAAAAGATGCCAGAAGTTATGAAAATACACTCACTGTAATGGCTGAGAAAATTGGAAGCACTCCCTATGGTTTCAACCAGGTACCCAATGGGAATATGGTCAATCTGTAGACGTACAGGCATTTTTGGTAGAACGAATTTCAGGAATTCCTTACGATGAGTATGTTCAGAAGCATGTGTTGGGTCCTTTAAAAATGAATGATACACGATACGTGGTTAGAGAAAAAGATTTCGATAGATTTTCTGCTGCTTACCAGCGAACAGGAGAAGGACAGTTGACCCAGATGCCTGACTCTGCAGCCCATGCTTTTAACCTCAAAAAATGGCCTTTGACTCCAGGTGGATTTGGATTGACCTCTACATTGGATGACTATATGACCTTTGCGAGAATGTTTGTTAATGAAGGCACACTAAATGGAACTAAAATACTGAAACCAGAAACTGTAAAATTGATGGCTACCAACCATCTTCCGGATTCCGTTACAGAAAGATCTTGGCTTCCAAGCAAAGGAAGAGTAGGCTTTGGAATTGACTTTGCGGTAAGGACAGATCCTCCGGCTTCCGCAGAGGAAATGAATGGTGTGGTTGGAGAGTTTTTTTGGGATGGAGCGGCAAGTACTTTATTTTGGGTAGATCCTGTTAATGAATTGACTGCTGTCATGTTTGTCCAGTTATTCCCTTATGATGGAATAAGCCTTCATAAAAATTTTAGAGATGCAGTTTACGGGAAAATTGATATGAACCCTACTCCATAGTACTAAATCGAATGATCATGAAGAAATTTTTTAAGAGAATTGGCACTTGGATTAAAGGGAAACTTAACCTCATCAAACCAGGTATTTTTGCCATTAAAGGTGCAGCTATCGGGCTATTAATTCTGACGTTGATCGTCTTCCAGATTGAAGTAATCGGAATGTCCATCAATTTTAAGGATTCTTGGTTATTGGTTTTTGGGCTGTTGATCTTGATTGCAGTGACCCTGGTTTCTTACCTCTCAGTGAAACTCATCAAATTAATTTTTTCAATCCCCCACTTTATAAACGAATATTGATTGCAAGTTTAATTCTCTTAACTCTTGTCCGATTTGGAGATGAGCGATATATAATTTTTATGATCTTGGTTTTTTCACTTTTTGGAGCAGGGATAGCCATGTTTTGGAAAGGGCATTTTAAAAAACTAAGTACTCCAAAGAAAGTTGTTTCGATTTTAGGCTTTGGAATTGGTGTCGCAGGAATTGGGTTTTTGATCTATTTTGGAAGTATACGTGGATTAGAAATCGATGAACAGATCAATGCCGCCAAACTTACCGAAGCTAAGGTTTCACAGATTGAAGCACCTTCCCCTTCAGTAGATGGAAATTTCCAGGTTACCACTTTTACCTATGGCTCAGGAAAGGATCTTCGCAGAGAAGAATTTGCCGAAGGAGTTACTTATCTGACTGAATCCGTTGATGGAAGAGCCTTTATTGACAACTGGGCCAAATTCAGTGGCTGGTGGCGAGAAAAGTATTGGGGGTTTGATGAAAAGGAATTACCTCTTAATGCAAGAGTTTGGATGCCCGAAGGAACTGGACCTTTTCCATTGGTTCTGGTGGTTCATGGGAATCATCCTATGCAGGATTTTTCAGATCCGGGATACGACTATCTTGGAGAGTTTTTGGCCTCCAAAGGAATGATTTTGGCTTCTGTCGATGAGAACTTTATCAATGGATCTTGGACAGACCTATTTGGCCGATTAGAAAAAGAAAATGATGCAAGGGGTTGGTTGCTTCTTGAACATTTGCGCGTTTGGGATGAGTGGAATAATATGGAAGCCCATCCTCTTTATGGAAAAGTGGATATGGATAAAATTGCGCTCATGGGTCATTCCCGAGGGGGCGAGGCAGTTGGTCATGCTGCCATGCTGAATGCACTGGAGTATTATCCTGATGATGCCTCTATCAAATTAGGGTATCATTTTAATATCAAAGGTGTTGTTGCCATAGCGCCGGTAGATGGACAATATAAGCCTGGAGGCTCAGGGACGAAATTTGAAAATGTAAATTATCTCAGTCTTCATGGAGCGCAAGATGCTGATGTGACCTCTTTTGCGGGAGCGATGCAATATGAGAGAATCAAATTCACGGATAGTGCTTACCATTTCAAATCTTTGATTTATATCTCCGGGGCAAATCATGGGCAATTCAATACTTCATGGGGAGATAACGACATATTGGCGACTTTCAAGGGTGTTCTCAATAGGGAACAATTGATGCCAGCTTCCGAGCAAAGGGAAATAGCCAAAGTTTACATTGGGGCTTTCTTGGAGGCAAGCCTGAACCAAAGAGACGAATATCTTCCCTTGTTTTTGGATCCAAGAAAAGGAAAAGATTGGCTTCCTGAGTCTATTTACTTAAGTCAATTTGAAGATTCCAATACACGTGTTTGGGCAAATTTTGATGAAGACTTTGAACTGACGACCATTACTTCAGGAGGTAAAGCAGAGGCTGAACATTTAAGCGTATGGCGGGAAGGGGAGATAAATATGGAGTATGGCAAAAAGGGAAGCCGAGCCGTTTATTTAGGATGGAATTACGAAAAACTAAATGAGGGAATCGATACACTATGGGAAGACGGTGCAAAACCTTCCATCCCAGATTCGGTTTTGGCAAGCTATACCATCAAACTGGATTCCATAAGTTTTAGGCCGGACTCAACTTCCATGCTGACTTTTTCTTTAGCAGAATCAACAGAAAGTTCAAGTCCAAAAAGTGGAGGAAAATGGAAAAATGACAATGATTCCGATGAAAAAGAGGAAGTTGATGTAGAACAAGAAAATGAGGTAGAGGTAGAAGAAAATGATGAGAATAAGGAAGAGGATAAAAAGGACAAGGACCAGGAAAAAACGCCTGATCCCCCTCTAGATATTAAAATAATTCTTGTCGATGAATCAGGAGAACAAATCGAATTTTTATTGTCAGAATTCTCCCATTTGCAGAGGCAGATTAAATCGAGGTTTTAAAAATTGACTTTTTGGATAAAAAAGACCATTCTGAAAATATTTTTCAAACTTTTACTTATGATTTGGAGCAATTAAGAATTGGTAACCCTAATTTTTCTCCGCAATTATTAACGAAAATTAAATTTCAGTTTGATCAAAATGAAAGTGGAGTAGTGATTTTGGATCAACTGGGAATTACAAAAAAAATAAATTTATAAAAGCCCTTTTTGAACCTATAATTTTTTCATAAACAGCTCTTTCATCCTAATTAAATGCCGTAAGAAGTATTTTAGGTGGATATATCGTACCTATTTTGTCATATTGACAAATTATATCCTGAAACAATTACCCAAAAACAATTGATTTATGAGCCATTTGGTAAGTAAAATTTATAAAGGCCAGATATTCATGGTCTTCCTATTATGTCTGGGTTTGATTTCCTGTAAAGAAACGGAACCAGCAGATGACCCTACTATCAAACCTGAGGAAAATCGCTTTACTAAAGTGGTTTTGACGGAGGGAATGGATGAACCTATGGAAATGACTTTTCTTCCTGGAAAGAGGGTGTTGATTGTAGAAAGAAAAGGGGGAGTCAAAATACTTGATGAGAATACCGGCGAAATGACATTGGTAGCTACCATTCCCGTAAATACGAAATACACGAATAAAGAAGGGGCTGTACGAGAGGCAGAAGAAGGTTTGATGGGCGTAATCGCACATCCGGATTTTGAAAAAAACCATTGGATTTATCTTTATTATGCGGATCCTGTGGATACGCAGCACGTCTTGGCCCGTTATGAATTGGATGGTAATACTCTGAAAGAAGAGACTAAAAAAGTTCTTTTGGTTGTTCCCACCCAACGCGAAGAATGTTGTCATACTGGTGGAGGGATGGTCTTTGATCAAGAAGGTAATTTATACCTAACCGTGGGTAATAATACTGTAAACCCAAGAACAGGTTCTTCTAATCTGGATGAAAGACCAGGTCATGAAAATTCAGATGATCAAAGAGCTCCAGGAAATACCAACGATCTAAGAGGAAAAATTTTAAGAATCCATCCAGAAGATGATGGCACGTATACTATTCCGGAAGGAAATTTATTTCCAGTAGGGACAGAGAAAACAAGACCAGAGATCTACACCATGGGACACAGGAATCCTTGGAGGCCTACTTTGGACAGTGAAACGGGATACCTTTATTGGGGTGAAGTAGGCCCGGATGCTTCAGTGGATTCCATTTGGGGACCTAAAGGGTATGATGAATTTAACCAAGCCAAAGGTCCTGGATTTTTCGGTTGGCCTTACTTTATTGCAAATAATAGACCTTACAATAGACATGATCTGGCAACCGATACCTATGGAGCCCCTTTTGATGTCAACAACCCTGTCAATGAGTCTGTAAATAATACGGGTTTAAGAGAGCTACCCACTCCTGTAGTACCTGCATTTATTTATTACCCTTATGGAGTGTCTGAGGAATTCCCAATGCTAGGTAGTTCGGGGAGAAGTGCGACAGGTGGACCGGTCTTTAGAAAGAATGACTTTTCAAAAAATGCTCCCTTTGTTTTTCCAGCTTATTACGAGGGTAAATGGTTAATAGTAGACTTTATGAGAGGTTGGATTATGGCAGTCACCATGGATGAAAATGGTGATTATCAATCCATGGAGCGTTTTCTTCCAAGCGATAACTTCAGTTCCGCGATAGATATGGATTTTGGTCCAGATGGAGCTTTATATGTTTTGGAGTACGGAAGCGCTTGGTTTAGGGGAAATTCCAATTCTAAATTGGTCAAAATTGAATACAATGCAGGAAATAGAAAGCCTAATGTAAGTGCCTCTGCAGATGTGTTGGCTGGAGCTGTTCCATTTACCTCTAACTTTTCATCAGAAGGAACTAGTGATTACGATGATTACGATCAAGGGAAGCTTGACTATTCTTGGTCTATATCATCAGATAGCGGCACTAAAGAAGTGCTTCAAGGAGAAAATACTTCATATACCTTTGAAACCCCAGGAGTATATAAAGTCCAACTTACGGTGACAGATACCAAGGGAGAGTCAAATGTAGCAAACTTGGAGCTGATAGCCGGAAATGATCGTCCAGCAGTTAGTATTGATTTTAATGGGAAAAACAGAACCTTCTATTTTGGAGAGAATACTTTGGATTACCAAGTAAGTGTTTCAGATAAAGAAGATGGTTCTACTTCAGATGGATCTATTAAATCTGAGGAAGTGGCCATCACATTTGATTATTTACCAGTTGGATTTGACCCAATAGAAATGGCATCCAATCAAAGTGGTGCAGAGTCTATGGCAGTTTTGAATATTGGAAGAAATTTGATTGAAGCCAGTGATTGTAAATCTTGTCATCAATACGACACTACTTCAATTGGGCCAAGCTATACTGCAGTGGCCCTAAAATATCCGAATACTCCTGCTAATGTAGATATGCTGGTAAGTAAGATTATTAATGGCGGAAGTGGGGTATGGGGAGATCATGCCATGAGTGCTCACCCACAACTTTCTGAAGCTGATGCCAAGAGAATGGTGGAATATATATTCAGTTTGAATGAAGTGAACTCGACTGTTACTTCTCTTCCTTTGGAAGGAAAATTGAAACCAGAAATTCCAGCTGATGAAGATGGCCAAGGTGGATTTTTATTGAGAGCTTTTTATACAGACAAAGGAGCTGGCAATATTACTTCCTTAACCGGAGAGGATTATGTGGCCCTAAGAAACCCTTTCTTGGATCCACAACTTTCTGAGATGCGAAAAGGAGTTCAATTACTGACAACACCAAGTATCAATTTCTTTATGGTAGGTGACCAATCCTACCTAGGATTCAAGGACATTGATTTGACAGAAGTAAAGGAAATTGTTCTTTACCTTGGAATTAGTAGCAGAAACGGAGCCAAAGGAGCATCAGTGGAGGTGAGAGTTGACTCCCTACCGGAACGGTTATTGGTCAAACTGAAAAAGTTACGGAAGCACCAAATGGAGGTTTCAGACCTCCAGCAGGAGTATCACGTCTGGAATGGAGAAGACAAAATTCTGCGAAACCTTCTGCGAAATTATCTGAGATAAGCGGGAAGCACGATATTTATTTTATATTCAAAAACGCAGATGCGAAATCTGAGGAAATCTTAGCTGCGATAAATGAAATAGAATTCAAAAAATAACTTTGAATTGTTTGAATCATTCCCTTTTTCAGTAAAAGTTTTTTGACACTGAAAGCTTTGGGAAATGATACAAACCCGAATAATAGCCCCAGACCGAAAGGTCTGGGGCTTTTTCTTCAATAGGATTTAATTTTCTTTGATTTTGGTGGTATCTGGTTTGGTTTCTTTGGGAGCAGATAAAAATCCTTTTAGTAGTTTTTTAGCTTCGTCTACTGCTTTGTCTTTGGTGACATTTGCCTGCTTTTCCAATTCTTTTTTGACACTATCCTGAACTACTTCTGCCTTTAGCTTCATTTCTTTCTTGATGCTGTCCTGAGCAGCATTGAATTGCTCAGTGGCTTTCGTTTGCAATGCTTGAGCTTCCCCACTTACTCTAGCTTTTAATGCATCTGTCAATAAACTTTCTATACTATTTCCTCCTGCCAAAGCTATTTTTGGAGAATTGTATGTACCTGAAAGATTCAAAGCGATAGGGATTTTGGTGTTTTCATCCACCGCAGATCCCGAAATGGTAGCCAAAATGGAATTGGCTTGCGCACCAAATTTTCCGGCCGGAACCTGCATATTGACCAAGTAATTAATGGATCCATCAAAGCCAGCTGATCCTTGTACATTGGCTTCATAATCCCAAAGTTTAACATCAAATGGCTTCACATCCATTACCCCATTATCTATGGAAATGGGGATGGAAATATTACGCAATTGTACCGTATTGACATCTTTCAGACTAGTCAAGCTGGTGATGCCTTCCAAAATTTTACTGTCTTTAAGGGCTGTTTCCGCAATTTTTAACAAGCCAGATCCATCCAAACTTGACAAAAGAGGCATCATATCTTGGCCCAGGTTTCCAGAGAAGCTAAGGGTTGAATTGAATTTTCCGGTCAGGTTTTGTGCAATAGGAGCAAAAGCCTTGACTGTATTAAATGATTTAAATGCCTCTGCTATACTTAATTCCACGATATTCAAATCAAAATTAAATTTTGGTACTGTAATATCTCTAGGGTCATAAGTCCCACTTAATGCAATGCTTCCACCCAAGGTGTTCATGGAGGCATCACTGAACTTCAACACTCCATCTTTCAAGGTCATGCTCCCCTTCATATCTCGCAGACTCATGTTGTCATAAATGACTTCATTCGCTGCAACGCTCATGCTGAAATCAATAGTTGTTGGAAGCTCAATGACTGTCATTTCGGTGTTTGAAGTGTCAGGGCTATTATCCTCTGTCATCCATTCGTTCACATTGAACCGAGTGCTTTTGATCGACAATTGACCTTTTAAAGTACCATTCTCACCTAGCAGATATTCCATGTAGTTGGACAATGATCCGGTCGCTTGAACAGGGCTTTCTCCTAATTTAGAGTCAAATTCCGTTAGCTTAATACTTGCAGGACTGAACTCTGCGATTGCTTTGGATATTTCTACACCTTGAGGAACCTCAGATGAGCTGTACTTAAATCCTGATACTTCCATTCTACCTTTGGTGTCCAACTGCTGATATTTCCCTGCTTCCAAGGCAGCATAGGATCCCTGAGTTAAAATATCTGCTTGAATTCGTCCTTCTAAATTCATGTCCTCCATAGGAAAAATAGCCATGATTTTTTTCAGGTCCACTCCCCCTTTGATTGCTCCATCCCAATTCAACTTCTCAAAATCAGTGATTTTCATTTCTCCTTGGATTTGCTCTTCTTCCAGTTCAAAACCAAACTGACTTAGGTTAACCAAGAAATCATTCATGTTGCCACTGTTGTTTTGAATCAAGGCATTCACATTGATATTTTCTATTGGGGCAGGATATTCGGTGCTTTTTGCATAGCCATTGGCCAATACTAGTTTTGCATCAATTGCTGGAATCACTCCGGCGATAGAATCATACCTACCTTTTGCAGTGGCATTGATCGCAAGGTTTCCTTTCAGCGACATTCCATCAATTGGAAAAATGGAAGTCATTTCTTCTAGGTTCAAATTTCCTTTGATTGCTGCGTCCATTGTATAGGTAATCAGATCTTGCAAAAAGAATTTACCTGAAAGCGGATTGCTACTGAAATCTAAATTGAAAGTAGGGATAGCAACAGAGGTATTGTCCAAATGATCTGTTTCGTTTAATACTCGAAGGTCCAGATGAACATTTTTGACTGGTCTAGGAAGGTCGGGGTATTGAAACATCCCGTCTGCGACCTTCAAGCTGATATCGAAAGCGGGGAATTTAGTATCATTATAAACTCCTTTGACAAAACCCGAGAAATCCATGGTCCCAGATGTTTCCAGACTGGAAAAGCTATCTGAATAGATACCTGGAACCAAGGAAAGGATGCTTTTAAATTCATTGTTTTTTCCAGAGAAAGCCAGATCCAATTCAATATCATCGGCAGGTATAGCCAAGTACCCTGTTAGCCCAAACAAAAAATCATTTAGTTGAAAATCACCTTCTCCTAGGGTAAATCTCATATTACCCATATCAATATTGAGCAAGGTCTCTCCAGAAAAAGTCTTATTGGAAAGGTAACTGGTCCCTTCATAATTTATTTCTGCTATTAAGGCCTCCAGTTCTATAGGCAATTCATATACTTCTGATGTAAATTCTCCATTTCCTATAGCATTTATATCTCCTAAGGCCATAAAATAACTGAGGGAACGATCGTCATAGACCAAGTTAAGATGATTGATTTCAATTTGGTCTACTCCTATTCTTAGGCTGCTTTCTTCAGTCGAGGTAGTTTCTTCAGATGGATAGGTAATATCATAATTGGCAGTTCCATCTTCCAATACTTTTATATAAATACTTCCTCCATTTAAATGCACTCCTGTTAAGGTGGGGTAGTCATCAAATAATACCGACTTTAAATTAAAATCAATTTGAAGTTCATCTAACCTAGCCAGGGTGTCATTTTCAAAAGGAGCATTTCCTACGATTCCAAAATCTTTGACATTGGCAGAAACGTTAGGGAAGTTTCTGAAAATGCTAAGACTAATATTATCCAGATCATAAAGCACCTTGGCATTCACAGATTGGGCAATTTCTTGGTCAATTCGGGCAGCTATTTTATCCTTGAAAATGAAGGGAATAGCGATGGCCGAAGCGATCAGGAATAAAAATATAGCAGATAGTATTATTAGAGTCTTTTTCATAATCGTTGAAATTGGGCAATTGAGCTGTATAGATCTTTTTACACAGGATGGAATTGCAATGCTAAATACGGAGAAGTAAACCGTAAAGGCTTAATTTAAAGCAAGATTTAAGCCGATCAGCAAGAAAAATTTTTGACTTGGAAATAAGAAAGGCCATGATTTTTTCTGAATCATGACCTTGGATAGAATGTAGCGTATAAGTTAAGATCCCGGAAAGGAAATCCCTTTCACTCTTCTATATAAATTGACAGCATATTTATCTGTCATTCCAGATATGAAATCAACCAAAGATCTCAATAATGGATATGGATTCACTTCCGCTCCCCAACCTTTCAATGGAAAGTCTTCAGGTAGCAGTCGTAAGATACTTTTGTCCTGACCTGAGAATCTTTCAGGAAGATAGAATTGGTGATATAATGCTTGGGAGAATACAGAAAGTAATCCTTCCAGTACCTGAAACCCGGCTGCTTCTTTTTCAAGTACTACCTTAGAGCGATAAATTTTGTCTACAGAGACCTTGGAGATTTGTTGAAGTGCTTTGGCAGAAGGGATGATGTCAGTCAATGCTTTGTCAAAGTTTCCCTTGCACATGCTCTCCTCATACTGTGCAAAAACTTCTACAGTTTCACGGATTAACTCTCCGATTGCCAATGCCCTTAAGGCACCTAAGTTTTGGGAATTGGTCCGATTTTTCAATTTTTTCGGATCAAATTTATCTTTTAAAATAGGAGCTAACAGCTTGACAGTATCTTCAAAACTGACCAGCCCTAAAGTACATCCATCTTCCAAATCAATAATGCTGTAGCATATGTCATCAGCCGCTTCTACCAAAAATGCCAAGGGATGGCGTAACCAACATTCCAGGCTGGATTTCTCCATTCCCAAAAAGTTTCCCATTTGCTCAAAATCCACCAGTTGATTGATAAAAAACCATATTTCTTCTGACTTCTTCTTGCGATATCACGATGTGGAATAAAGCTAGGTCTAGGATATTTGGTAAATGCAGCAAGTGTAGCATAAGTGAGTTTGAGTCCATTGGATTTTGAAACTAACATTCTGAATCCCTGTGCATTACCTTCAAAGTTGCAAAGGTCTGCCCATTGTTCACTTCTTACATGTGATTCCCAACATTTTCCGGTATCATGAAATTTAAAAAATCAGAAATGGCTTCTTCTCCTGCATGTCCAAAAGGTGGATTTCCAATATCATGAGTCAAGGCAGCTGCAGCTACTATCGCTCCTACTTCATATGCCGAAATCCCTGTTTTTTGCAGATTAGGGTACTTTTCTAATAAAAATTCCCCAGCAGATTTACCTAATGACCTTCCTACGCTTGATACTTCTAGACTATGCGTTAAACGTGTGTGGACAAATGCCTGTTCGGGTAAAGGAAAGACCTGTGTCTTATCCTGTAGGTTTCGAAAAGGAGCAGAAAATATGATCCTATCATAATCAACTTCGAATTCGCTTCTTGTTATTTGAGTTGGAATAAAACCGGGCTCATCTCCAAATCTGCCCCTGGCCAATAACTTTTCCCATTTCATCATCCCCAAAAATAACAAGCTACTTTTACATTCCGTTTAAAAATCTAAAATTGTAAATTGGCATGGACATTGAATCTTGTCCGGTCAAACTAACCCAACAATTTACAGATGAAAAATCTATTTAATTATTTGATGTTGCTTGGAGTAATGCTTTTTGCTGTTGCATGCTCCAATGATGATGAAACTCCAAATGGAGGAAACGCCAGAATAAATTTTTACTTGGTAGATGCTCCTGGAGATTTCGACGAAGTTTGGATTGAAGTGCTTGCAATCAGGGTTAAAGCAGATGATGATTCCATGGATGATGATTCCCAAGGCAATGATGATGATGACGGGAATGAATCTGATTGGATAGAAATTCCTTACGATGAAGCTAGCCCATACGTGAATTTGATGGACCTTACAGGAGAAAATTCCTTGTTTATTGGTTCGGAAGATTTTCCTGAAGGTGAGATTGATCAATTGCGATTGGTGCTCGGAGATGATAATTATGTAGTCAAAGATGGAGTACGTTCTGATTTGAAGACTCCAAGTGCTCAGCAAAGTGGATTGAAAATTAAGGTAGATGAAGATATCCAAGGAGGAATGAGCTACAATCTAGTGATTGACTTTGACGTTGCTAAATCTATCGTAGTGGCAGGAAACTCAGGAAACATCAATTTGAAACCTGTGTTAAGAGCCTACATGGAAGAAGCAGCTTCTGGCGTAATGGGTCAAGTATTCCCGGCAGAAGCTCAACCTGTGGCAGTGAATGCCCAAAAAGGTGATGATGAGTACAATACATTTGTCGATGACAACGGTAACTTCAAAATGCTTGGAATGGATGATGGAGTTTATACCATCACATTTACTCCAAATGATGGATACCAAATACTGGTAGTAGAGAATGTAGTAGTAGAGGAAGGCGTAGTGTTGACGCTCGATCCGATAACACTTCTACCAATAGAAGAATAAACATTGAAAGCCGGTTTAGACCGGCTTTTTTTATGATTTTTTGATCAGTCTTTCAAAGCCTATATTTTGACTACTTTTAGGCTAAATTTGTAAAGTGAAAAGCAGCGTTTTTAATTTCTTATTTGTCCTGATAATTCTATTCTTTTGGGGATGTAGCGAATTTGATTCGAACCCCAAAGGTTTGCTGAACCTTATTCTGATAGACGCACCGGCCCAATGGGATTCTGTTTTTGTGGAGGTTCAAGGGGTAGATGTAGAGTTGATCAGATCCGGAAGAGAAGATGGAATGATTGAAACCTTTTTTCTTCCTTACGCTCCTGGAGATAAAAAAATTGAAGTGAGTTCCTTGGTAGGTGGCGAAGCCCTTTTATTAGGTAGGGATGAATTACCTAATGGAAAGGTATTGGGTTTGACCATGAGATTGGGAGATGAATATTTTCTCTATTTAGATGAAAAAAGGTATTCCATGAGTTTGGCAGAATCTGCCTCCAATGAAGTTCCCATTGAAATAGAATTGGATATTGAGCAAGGGTTTTCATATGATATCGTATTGGATTTTGATCTTGAAAAATCTATAAAAGTCATAGGTGAAGCACCATTGTCTTTGGAATTGAACCCTATCATAAAAGCCTATAAAGGAGCAGGAACAGGAGAAATTACTGGGGTAGTTAGCCCAACTTCTTTGCAGCCGGCCGTTTATGCAATTATAGATGGGGATTCAATCAGTACACATACCAACAGTTCTGGAACCTATAATTTTAGACTTCCTGAGGGAACCTATTCACTTTACTTTGACCCTAAAAATGAGTCTTTTGCAGATACTCTAATTCACAATGTGGAAGTAGTGGCAAGAGAAACAAATTCCTTGGATTTAGTAACCCTAAAACTGAAGCCTTAGTATGAACGATGAACTCTACATGCAAAGAGCTTTGGAGCTTGCTGAATTAGGGAGAGGGAATGTAAGTCCAAACCCCGTGGTGGGATGTGTGATTGTGCAAGAGGATTTTATTATTGGGGAAGGATACCATCGGAAATATGGGGAGGCCCATGCCGAGGTTAATGCAGTAAAAGATGTCAAGGACCCCAAGTTAATAGAGGGCGCAACTGCCTATGTGACATTGGAGCCCTGCTCCCATTATGGGAAAACTCCTCCTTGTGCCAATTTATTAGTGGAAATGAAAGTGCGAAGAGTTGTCATTGCTGCCGTAGATTCCAATCCTTTGGTTGGAGGAAAAGGGATAACTATTCTAAAGGAAGCGGGTATTGAAGTGGTAACCGGAGTTTTAGAAAAAGAAGCTCGATGGCAAAACCGCAGATTTTTTACTCAGATAGAAAAGAAACGCCCTTATGTAATACTTAAGTGGGCCCAAACCGCTGACGGTTTCGTTGCCAGGAAAGATTTTTCCTCAAAATGGATCAGTAATTTTTCAAGTCGTCAATTGGTTCATAAATGGAGAGCTGAGGAGGATGCAATTATGGTTGGGAAAAACACGGCCAAGTATGACAACCCAGCCCTAAATGTAAGGGATTGGGTAGGTAAAAATCCATTGAGAATCGTCATAGATAGTAGGATGGAGTTGCCAAAGGACTTAAAGCTATATGATCAAGCGGTCCCTACGATTTGTTATAACACACAAAAATCAGAGGTTCATGGTAATCTAGAGTTTGTGAAACTAAAGTCTGGATTTTCTGTTCAGGATATACTTCAAGATTTGCATCAAAAGAAAATACAAAGTCTGATTGTCGAGGGCGGAAGTTTTCTTTTGAATAAATTTCTGGAATCTGAACTTTGGGACGAAGCTCGTGTGTTTACCAGCCAAAATAAATTTGAGGAAGGAATTGTTGCTCCAACCATACAAAAGCCTGCCTCCGAACTAATTTCAGTTTTAGAAGATCGTCTAGCAATACATTATCATGTCTGAAAATCTATATATCCCAGAAGCTGCTACCAAGGCAGAGAAATACGAAGCAGTAATTCCGCAAATTGAAGCATTGATAAGCGGTGAACCAGACTTATATGCCAATTTAGCCAATATTTCTGCTGCCTTGAAAGAGGCTTTCGGGTTTTTTGGGTTGGCTTTTATTTGGTGAAGGAAACGCAATTGGTATTGGGTCCATTCCAGGGTCCTATTGCTTGTACTCGAATTTCCATAGGAAAAGGGGTTTGTGGTACAGCTTGGCAAGAAGCCAAAACGCAACTTGTTCCGGATGTAGATGCTTTTCCAGGCCATATCGCATGTAGCTCTGCCTCAAGATCAGAAATTGTAGTTCCCGTATTTAAAGATAAACAGGTTGCAATGATCTTGGATGTGGATTCTGATCAACTGGATGATTTTGATCAAATCGATCAAGAGTACCTTGAAAAGTTAATGGAATCTTTAGGAAAGACTTTATAATCCATTTGGTCCGGTCTTTTGATCAAGGATTATTTAGGTTAGGTTTTTGGCAAAAGAACGGATGATCTCAATCGTTTCTTCCTTTCTTTCAATCATTCCTACATGCCCTGTGGCTGGAAGTTCAACATAGTCGGTGACAGCATTTTGATGTTTTCTACTCGCTTCAATAGGTACTGCTGTATCCAATTCACCAGCAATCATCATTTTAGGACCTTGGAAATTTGCCAAAACTTCCATGCGGTCTTTTCGATCTCTCATCGCCTTGGTAAGGGCGATTAATCCCTCTAGCGAACAATTTTTTCCTTGTTCGATGGCTTTTTGGATGTCTGAATTTAATTCCTCTCTTCTAGTTTCCGGGAAAAGTGGTGGGACAAAGGAAGTAACAAAGGTATCTACTCCATATTTCTGAAGGAAAATCACGGTGCGGTCTCGCATTTCTTTTTTTCCTGACTGTCTGAAAATGCAGTAGAATTAAAAAGGCCTATGGCTTTTAACTTTTGCCCCATTAACTCAGTGAGTGCCAAGGTAACGTAGCCACCCAATGAATGTCCTATTACTATAGGGTTTAAAATGCCTTCTTCCTCCATCCAATTCTCCAATAAAACAGCGATCTCTTCCATTGTCAGAATAGATTGCTCAAGTTTGGAATTTCCTATCCCAGGAAGGTTTGGGCAAATAATTCTAAAATCCTCGGATAAAGAATTGGCAAAATCCTTCCACATTTCTGCTATTTCACAAAAACCATGGATTAGGACAATAGGCTGACCCTGTCCTTCTTCAAAAAATTCAATACCAGACATATTTGTGATTTTTAGAGGGATTTGACCACTTCTGCCATACTTCTCACAGCATCTGCAATTCCTTCAGGATCAAAACCACACTCTTTCTGTAATTCAATTTGCTCACCATGTTCGATGACCTCATCTGGAATCCCCAAACGTTTTATTTGTGAATGATAGCCATGGTCCATCATCCATTCAAGCACTGCCGATCCGAAACCACCCATAAGGCAACCATCTTCCACGGTGATGACCTTCTTGAATTTGCCAAACACCTCATGGAGTAATTCTCCATCCAAAGGCTTCACAAATCGCATGTCATAGTGCGCAGGATTAAGGCCTTCTTTTTGTAGGGTTTCACAGGCTTCAACAGCGTAGTTTCCAATATGGCCCAAAGTTAAAATGGCTACTTCCTCTCCTTCTTTAATGATTCTTCCCTGACCTGCAGGAATTTGCCTCAATGCAGTTTTCCATTCCGGCATAACGCCTTTACCTCTAGGATATCGGATGGAATATGGACCATTATGCAAGGAACCCGAATACATCATATTTCGGAGCTCTTCCTCATTCATTGGTGCAGAAACCACAAGATTTGGAATGCATCTGAAATAGGCAATGTCATAGGCACCGTGGTGAGTAGGGCCATCGGCTCCAGCAAAACCAGCTCGATCCAGACAGAGAACTACTGGAAGATTTTGAAGACATACATCATGGACCACTTGATCATAAGCACGCTGCATGAATGTAGAATAGATATTACAAAATGGTACTAACCCTTGTGTCGCAAGACCAGCCGAAAATGTAACAGCATGCTGCTCGGCAATACCCACATCAAATGCTCGGTCAGGCATGGCTTTCATCATGATATTCATGGATGATCCCGATGGCATGGCTGGTGTTACACCCATGATTCTATCATCCATTTCTGCTAATTCCACTAAAGTGTTTCCAAAAACATCTTGATACTTTGGTGCTTGAGGAACTGAAGGAGTTTTCTTAAAAATTTCTCCTGTTACTTTATCGAACGTACCTGGCGCATGCCAAGTCGTCTTGTTTCCATTTTCGGCAGGTGCATATCCTTTTCCTTTGACTGTGACACAGTGCAAAATTTTGGGACCTGGAATATCTTTTAAATCCTTGAGTATTTCCGCCAAATGATTTACATCATGTCCATCTACGGGACCAAAGTATCTCAAATTCAAGGATTCAAATAAGTTACTTTGATGAAGTACTGCGGATTTGATGGCTCCTTCAACTTTTGAGATTACTTCTTGAGCACTTGAACCGAATTTGCTGAATTTTCCCAACAGCTTCCATACTTCATCTTTTACTTTATTGTAAGTGTGAGAAGTAGTAATATCTGTGAGGTAGTCCTTGAGTGCTCCTACATTAGGATCAATGGACATGCAGTTATCATTCAAAATGATCAGGACATTGGAATCACTGACTCCTGCATGGTTCATGGCTTCAAATGCCATTCCCCCAGTCATAGATCCATCGCCAATGACAGCGACATGTTGCTTGTGAACTCCTTTGTATTTGGAGCCTACAGCCATTCCTAAAGCAGCAGAAATGGATGTGCTGGAATGACCTACACCAAATGTGTCGTATTCGCTTTCTTTTCTTTTTGGGAAACCAGAAATACCTCCGTACACACGATTGGTATGAAATTGATCTCTTCTACCAGTTAGGATTTTATGCCCATAAGCTTGATGGCCTACATCCCAAACCAGTTGATCTTCAGGAGTATTTAAAATGTAATGAAGAGCCACAGTTAGCTCTACTACACCTAAACTTGCACCAAAATGTCCCCCATACACGGAAACGTTGTCCACTATAAATTGACGCAATTCATCGCATATCTGAACGAGTTTTTCCTTCGGAAACTTCTTCAGGTCAGCGGGGCTGTTGATTTGCGCTAATAATTCTCCTGGTTGAATCAACATGATCTAATTTCTGGTGTCAAAAAGAAATAACTCTCCTTTTAAGTATTTGTTCTAAAATCGGTTAGGATTTCTTTTTGCCTACCTTTTTTCATTCTTTGGCCTAAGTCCAATTAATTTACGCTTAATTGAATATCTTTGGCTACAAGGTTGCAAAATTAACCAATAATTTAAATATCCCTTGAGTTTCGAAATCAAATTACCGCTTTTCGAGGGCCCGTTCGATTTGATGTTATTCTTCATTGAGCGGGACGAATTGGATATATATGATATTCCTATCTCCAAGATAACCAATGATTTCTTAGACTACCTACATCATCTGGAAAAAATGGAGATAGAAGTAGCAAGTGATTTTATTCTCTTTGCAGCAACTTTAATGCGAATTAAATCCAAACTTTTGCTTCCGAGACCTGAATTAAATGAGCAAGGTGAAGAAATAGACCCTCGCGAGGAATTGATCAGAAACCTTTTGGAGTATAAAAAGTACAAATCTGTAATACAGGATTTGGCTAGTTTAGAAGAGACTAGATTAACCAAAGAAAAGAGAGGAAATTTGCTTTTTGAGCTACAGGAATTAAGTAAAGTAGAGGACGTAGATGCTGAAATGCAGCATGTGGATTTATACAAACTGCTCAAAGTGTTTCAGAGAAGTATGGCCAAACTGGTAGCAAGAAGGGATGAAACAAAACATACGGTCATCCAGTACCCTTATACCATAGAGCAGCAAAAAGACTTTGTATTGGAAAGAATTAGTTTTAAAAAACAATACCATTTTCAGAATTTATCACCTACAAACCAGACAAAATTTTTGTGATTTATACCTTTCTGGCTATTCTAGAATTACTTCGCTTTCGAAAGTCACCATTATTATCGGTGAAGGCTTTAATAATTTTTGGGTGGAAAAGACTGAGCCAATAGCTGCCGGCTAAGTATGAAATTGGACAACAAAAAATCTTTCAAACATTAAACCCAAATAAGGTTTGGGTGCCTATCATCATAGGTTTGGGGATCGTTTTTGCGATGTTTTATTTTGATCCCTCTATCAATGCCGAAACCTTAAGTGTCGTTTTTGATGCATCCTTGACTTGGATTTTCTTGGCTGTGGTAGTCATTCTTTTTAGGGATGCTGGATACATCTATCGGATTCGGGAAATCACCAATAGAGAACTTACCTGGACAAGGTCTATTTATGTGATCATTCTATGGGAATTTGCTTCTGCAGTAACCCCTTCTGTCGTTGGAGGTACCGCAGTGGCAATCTTCATACTGAACAAAGAAGGGATCAAGTTAGGAAGAGCGATTGCCTATGTCATGGTGACAGCGATTTTGGATAACTTATTTTTTGTCATAGGGGCTCCTGTAATTCTGTTTTTTGCAAAGGGAAATATATTTCCAGAAAGTAAGGTTCTGGAAACCCAGATGCAAAGTAGTATGGAGGCAATTTTCTGGATTAGTTATGCCCTCTATGCTACCTATAGCCTAATCATGGCAGCCGCATTATTTTATAGACCTAGAGTTTTCAAATGGGTATTGATCAAACTTTTTTCTATCAAATGGCTCCGGAAATGGAAGCATGATGCAAGTGAATATGGAAATCAAATCATTGAAGCATCTAAAGAATTGGCGGGGAAAGACTTCAAATATTGGCTTCCTATTGTAGCAGCTACGATCTTTATTTGGACTTCCAGGTATTTAATGTTGAATGCACTAATCTCTGCCTTTGTGCCTTTGAGTCTCAATGATCATATCATCGTATTTGCAAGACAGGTCATCATGTGGATTGTAATGATGATTTCCCTACTCCTGGTAGCAGTGGTACTGCTGAGTTTTTCTTTGCGCAATTCTTCACACAATTCTTAACTATCTACACATTTGTGACGAGTATCGTCTGGAGGCTACTCTCTTATTACCCTTACTTGATTCTTGGGGCACTATTCTTGCCTAGATGGATTAAACAGGTGTTTTTTAAAAAAAGGAGAATGAAACGCTAGAGTAATATGCTACAGGAAATGACTATCAAGCAAGTTGCTGAAATTACTAAAGGAAAACTTTTAGGAGATTTGGAAAGCAATTTGATTTCTCAAGTAGCTATTGATTCCCGTCAGATTATACATCCCAGTCGTAGCTTGTTTGTTGCTTTGAAAGGAGCAAAAGCAGATGGAACAGTATTTATTCCCCAACTTTTTGAGTTGGGCGTTCGATGTTTTCTGGTTCCAAAAAATTATAAGCCCAAGGAAGACACAGCCTCTTATGTGGCAGTAGAAGATACCAGAGCAGCTTTACAGGAGCTTGCAGAATTTCAACGAAACCAGTTCCAAAAGCCAATAGTTTCCATTACAGGAAGCAATGGCAAAACCATTGTCAAAGAATGGTTAGGTCAGGTCTTAAGCCAAAAATTTCATGTAGCTAAAAGCCCTAAAAGCTATAATTCTCAGGTTGGAGTTCCCCTTTCTATTTTCGGAATCGAAAAGGATCACCAAGTGGCAATTCTTGAAGCAGGAATTTCAAAATCAGGAGAAATGACAGCTTTGGAAAAAATGATTCAACCGAGTTTAGGGATCTTTACCAATATTGGGACTGCACACCAAGAAGGATTTGAAAGCCAAGAGCAAAAGATTTCGGAGAAACTCTGCCTCTTTGAGCATTCAAAACTGTTGATTTACTGTAAAGACCATTCCTTCTTGGCTTCCCAGATTGCCAATAAATTCCCAGAAGATAGATTGATAGCTTGGTCGGATGAGCCCGGTTCAGATTTTACTAGATCTGTTAAAATCAGTGATTATCAAACTAAAATATTCTTATTAAAATCTGATTTAAGCACCTATACTTTTCACGTTCCTTTTAGAGATCCAGCCTCTATTGAGAATATTACCCATGTTTTAGTTGCCGCATTAACACTGGGTCAATCTTCAGAATCGATCCAAGAAGGATTACATCATCTAAAATCGATCGATATGCGCTTGACTTTGAAGCCAGGAGTGCATGAATCCATAATAATTGATGATACCTATAATAACGATTTGGCCGGCTTGAAAGTAGCGCTGGATTTTATGCAGCAGCAGCGTCCCAAAAACAGAGGTCTTAATCCTTTCTGATTTATTGCAACAGGGAGAACCAGAACGGGTTTATTCCATGGTCTCAGATTTGATCGTAAATTATCGCTTAGATAAAATTATCGGCGTGGGTGAAGACATTGCACGGATCGGGACGCATTTTCCTGGGAAGTTTGAGATGTATCCAAAAACGGAAGATTTGCTTGATGCCCTAGATCCTGAACAATTCACCAATGATTTGATTCTGATCACAGGAGCACGTCCTTTTGGTTTTGAAAGAGTTGTCAATAGACTCCAGCAGCGAATCCATGGGACAACTTTAGAGATCAACCTCAATGCTCTTACACATAATTTTAATTTCTATAAAAGGCTGGTTAAACCTGAAACCAAAATGATGGTTATGGTAAAAGCTTTTGCCTATGGGGGTGGAGCAGTAGAAATTGCCAATCATTTACAAACCATGGGCGCAGATTATTTGGCTGTAGCTTTTACCGATGAAGGGGTCACGTTAAGAAAGCATGGAATATCTTTACCTATTATGGTACTGAACCCATTAGAGGAGTCCATAGATTTATGCCATAAGTATGCTTTGGAACCTGTGGTTTTTAGTCCTGAATTTTTTAAAAAGGTCAACCAATATTGTGAGGTCAATGAACGATCCTTATCAATTCACCTGGATTTGGATACCGGAATGCACCGACTGGGTTTTGAGGAGAAACATCTGGTTGAATTAAGAGAGCTGATTTCGAAGTCAAAACATCTAACCATAGCATCTGTGTATACCCATTTGGTGGGTGCTGACGAAGAGCTCCATCGTGATTTTTCATTAGAACAAATCCACAGTTTCCAGCGGATGAAATCAGAATTGGAGCAAATTTTACCTCAGAGCACCCTGTTTCACGCTCTTAACTCTGCGGGTATAACAGCATTTCCAGAATATCAATTTGATATGGTCAGGCTTGGAATTGGCTTGTATGGAGTAGAGGTAACCGGTAAATATGGAAGTTCGCTTCGGTCTATCAGTACCTTAAAGACTACAATTTCTCAGGTGAAAACCATAAATCCAGGAGAAACAGTCGGTTATTCTAGGAAAGGAGTTTTACCTCAAGGAGGGAAAATAGCTACCCTCGGAATAGGTTATGCAGATGGCTATGACAGAAGATTTTCAAATGGAAAAGGATATGTGTTGATTCAGGGGAAAAAAGCTCCCGTAGTAGGAAACGTTTGTATGGATATGTGCATGGTAGATGTGAGCGATTTGGATGTCAAACCTGGAGATGAAGCAATTATCTACGGAGAGCAGATTTCTTTAAAAGAGCTCGCAAGCCAAATAGGAACCATTCCTTATGAGTTATTAACCAACATCAGTACCAGAGTAAAAAGAGTATACTATTTAGATTGAATGGTGCAGGCTGATATTTTTTCCTAAATTCATTTATGAAAATCACTAAAAAGCGGCTTGCGCATATAGTTTTTGAGTCTGACGATTGGGCATCTAAGACGTTCGACATTGTATTGCTTTTTTTGATTTTTGGAAGTATTCTCATTTCCATACTAGACTCAGTGGCAAGTCTTCGTGCTGCCTATGGAGACTTGTTTTGGTGGTTAGAATGGGTATTTACGATTTTATTTACAGTAGAATATGTACTCCGGGTTTGGTTATCCAGAAAACCCAGAGGCTATATTTTCAGCTTTTATGGCTTGGTAGATCTGCTAGCCATTTTACCTTCTTATTTGAGCTTTTTTGTGGTGAATTCCCAGCTTCTAGCAGTGGTAAGAGCTTTACGTTTGCTGCGGGTGATCAGAATCTTAAAATTAGGGAGGTATGTTTCCGAGGCTGAATATTTACAAAGGTCCCTTCGTGCCAGTTCACATAAAATAATGATTTTTATAGGGTTTGTAGTGACCATTGTATTGATCATGGGAACCCTCATGTTTATTATTGAAGGTCCGGAACATGGATTTACGAGCATTCCCGTTGGAATGTACTGGGCGATCGTTACCTTGACTACGGTAGGTTTTGGGGACATCACTCCTGTTACACCCTTAGGCCAGTTTGTCTCCTCTATTATTATGCTTCTAGGATATGCGATCATTGCTGTGCCTACGGGTATAGTAAGTACAGAAATGGCTTCTCAGCGAAAGAAAGCTGATAGACCTAAGTTGGTTACTTGTCCAAATTGCGGCAAAGACGATTTGAAACCTGCAGATAATTTCTGTGGAAATTGTGGGATCAGCCTACGCTAATCTTCCAGATTCAGGAACTCCTGGATGTTTTTAATCTTTCCGAATAGTAAAAGTATATCTCCTTCTTCCAGCAAATACTCTGGGGTGATGACCCCTATTACTCTTTTTCCTGAGTTTTAAGGCCTAGCAAGTTGGTTTTATCTTCCAATTTGATGACTGTCAAAATGTTTAAAAAGAACTCCTTTCGAATATCGGCCTCGGATACTTTCATTCCGAAATAGCGCTTCGGCAATTTTACTTCTATAATGTTGTATTCATCCGAAATCTCCAAGGAGTCCATCACTCCTTTCAATTCCAACCTTTTTGATAATCGATCAGCAGTTTCTTCTTCTGGATGGATAATTTCATCTACTCCAATACTTCGAATGACGGTCTCGTGTAAATCATTAATGGCTCTAGCGATGATCCGTTTTACCTGAAGCTGTTTAAAAATAGCGGTAGACATAATGGAAGCACCGACATCTTCTCCAATGGCAATAATGACCACATCACAGTCTTTGAGGGGTAAGTTTTTCACTGCTTGTGCGTCTGTAGCGTTCATCGTCACCGCATGGGTGATTTTGTTACTGATCAGGTCAATGCGGTTTTCGCTATTATCTACTCCGATTACCTCATGGCCTAAATCGGTAAGTCTCATAGCGAGATACCCGCCAAAGTTTCCCATTCCAACAATGATGTATTTCATGTGTTTATAATTTGATTTTTAAAGGCCACTTGGAATCTATTGAGTATTAAAGGTCCATTTGTGGTATATGGTTCTATGCTCGGTTTCAATGCATAATAGATTTACGTAATAAAGACATTTTCCTCTGGATATTTATAGCGGTGCTGCCCTGCTTTTCTGACAATAGCAATCAATACTGTCAACGTGCCTACCCTACCCATAAACATACAAATCATGATCACTAATTTGCTGGCTGTCCCTAGCTGGGAAGTAATTCCCAAACTCAACCCTACGGTTGAAAAGGCACTAAATACTTCAAAAGCGACATCTATCAAGGGGAGGTGTGGGTCAAAAAGCATAACCAGGAAAATTCCTAAACCAATAACCAAAAAGGATAAAGCAATTACAGCAAAAGCTTTTTGGATGGTTTCATAAGAAATTTGCCTCATAAAAACTTCCACACGCTTTTTACCAGTAGCAATGCTAAGCGTATTTAATAGAGCGACAGCAAATGTGCTTGTTTTAAGTCCTCCTCCAGTTGAACCCGGTGAAGCACCTATCCACATCAGGATCAAATAAATCAAGATAGTAGGTACGGTGAGCAAGGTCATATCGACGGTATTGAACCCAGCCGTTCTTGGGGTAACTGCTCCAAAAACTGCTGTAGCGAATTTTCCATAAGGACTCAACCCTTCAAGGGTACTTTCACTTTCAAATACCCAGAAGGTGATAAAGCCAACAACCAATAGAACTCCTGTGGTATACAAAGAAAGCTTGGTGCTGACATTTGAAACCCTAGGAACGTGTCTATAAGATTCTATTCCCAAGAGTTTTTTGGTTCCTCCTACTACTACATGTTTCAAATAGTTGTAATAGTTGATAAAGACGGGAAAGCCGATGCCTCCTAAAATGATGGCTAAAGCTAAGACCAAATGCATGGAATAGGCCTCTCTAAACCCTGATTCATATAGTCCATTGCTCAATGTGGAGAAACCTGCATTACAGAATGCTGAAATAGCATGGAAAGCGGCAAAAAATAGTTGTTCACCCTTTGAGCTAAACAAGGTGTCTGCTGTGAAATGGTAAATTAGGAAAGCTGCTATTACCTCTGTCAAAACCGTAAAAAAGATGATTTTCAATAGGGTGGAATAAATCTCTCCTACGTTGTTTTCATTAATGTAATCCCTAATGAATAGCTGGTTCTCTATGGAGAAGCTACCTTTAAAAAAGAAACCAAAAAAACTGGTAAAGGTCATCATTCCCAATCCTCCTATTTGAAAAAGGATCATGATGATGGTCTGACCAAAAAATGTGAAATCTTTTGCGGTGTCTAATACGATCAGGCCTGTCACACATACTGCAGAAGTGGAGGTAAATAAGGCGTCAATCAAGGAAATGCCATTTTGAGTGGCATGAGGAAGGCTTAATAAGATGGCTCCAATACAGATCAAGATGAAAAAACTCAAAATAAAAACCAGGGTTGGGCTGGCTTTTAATCGATTGATGCTTAGACTAAACTTGCTGATTTCTATAAAAAATAGAATGGCAACCAGGATATTTACCAGGAAATACTGACGTGAGTAGTTTAGAATTCCTTCAGAAAACTCCATTCCAAATGCATCCCACCTCAATAAGGAAAACCCGATTAAGAATAGGGAAAGCAGTAATTCCAATAAAACCCTGCCGACTAAAATGGAGGGTTCATTCAGTAGGATTTTTAAGATATATCCTATCCCTATCAAGACCAAACAAAGCGTAAATATAAAGGAGGTGATCGCATAGGAACCTGAAGAGGGTTCATATCCCAAATGATACAATAAAATGCCGAAGTTGATAAAGCTGCTGTAACGAACTACACCTTCAACAATTGCTTTCAGCTTTCGCGTGAAATATAAATTGCGAACAGGATTGGAAAAAAATTTAAAATTCAGTTTCATTCAGGCTTGATTCTATTACCTAAAGATAGACTTTAGTGTTTTACTTTTTAAACCATCGACTCCATGAAAAAAAGCTTTTTGAGGGAAAGATGAGAATTTTACCTTCCAAATTTTGGGCAGAATAGATACTGGAGCGGCCACTAAATAGATAAGCAATAAGACATGCCAATGCTAAATAAAAGCCAGATTCTACTCCGAATAATTCCATTCCCATTACTGTACAAGCCATAGGCGTGTTGGTCGCTCCGGAGAAAACACCCACAAAGCCCATTCCTGCTAATAATGCCAAAGGTAAAGGGATCCAGGTAGATAAGGCATTTCCTAAGGTTGCTCCGGTGAAAAACAAGGGAGTAACTTCTCCTCCCTTGAAGCCTGCTCCTAGGGTGAAACCTGTCATTCCTGTTTTTACCAACCAATCGTACCAAGGTAAGGGTGTTTCAAAAGCTTCAACAATCCTTGGTACACCCAATCCGATATAGGTAGTAGTGTCCGATATCCATACAATTAGGGCAATTAAAAGTCCGCCAATGAGCGGACGAAAAGGAGGATAAGAAACCCATTTTGAAAATACATGAGAAAAAAATGCGTGGTTTGGGCAAATAACCTTCCTGAAAATCCAAAGGCAATTCCTGCAGGAATGATCCAAAGAAAATTGATTATTGAAAATGAAGGTACCTCTGGAATCATGTAATGAGTATGGCCTACCCCCCCAAATCTGCGCATACAAAATTTGCTACAAGTCCTGTCCAGAAAGCAGGAAAAACTGACTTCCATCTAAATTTTCTATTGAGCATCCACTCCAAAGCGAAGATTGCTCCAGCCAATGGAGTTCCAAAAACAGAGGCAAAACCTGCTGACACTCCGGCAATTAAAACGATCCTTCTATCCTCTTTTGCCAAATGAAACCATTTGGTCAATTGATCCGCTAAAGAGCCCCCATTTGCACTGCAGTGCCTTCTCGGCCTGCTGATCCCCCAAATAGATGGGTAGCAATCGTACCAAAAAGTACCAACGGAGTCATTCGTAAAGGAATGGGTTGATGGGTTTGATAAAGCTCCTCCAATAAAAGATTATTCCCTCTTACAGAAGACTCCGCATACTTATAATAAGTCCAGCCGATGAGAAAACCCCCAGAGGTAACAAGGCAATGATCCAAAGGTTACTTTCACGAGTTTGACCAGCCCATTCTAAGGCTACTAAAAAGAAGGCAGAAGCGGTTCCTGCGAGTAGCCCTATCAATAAACCAAATCCTGTCCAACGAAATAAGTAAGTAACCAGTGATGTGAAGTTCAATTCCTTTTTTAAAGTTTGGCCCAAATTAGGCATAGAAAATGAAATGGAATAAACAGTCGGACAGTAATGTCAGATTTTGAAATTAACAATTTCCCGAATTTCGGGTTAACTTCGAATAAATCGCCCTATGCAAAATATCCTTATCACCGGAGGTTCAGGTCTAATTGGACAAAGAATCACTGCTTTGTTGGAAGCACAGGGGAAATCTGTGGCTTGGCTCAGCAGAAGTAAACAATCTCAAAAATCTTTTATTTGGGATATTGAAAAAAAAGCATCGATCCCGAAGCTATGGAGTGGGCGGATGCCATTATCCATTTAGCAGGAGCTGGCGTCGCAGATAAAAGATGGACGGAAGAACGGAAAAAATTGATCCTTGAGTCCAGGACTAAATCCACTCAACTTATTTATAAAGCAGTAGCAGCTGCAACTAACCAACCAGATACATTGATCTCAGCCTCAGCTGTTGGGGTTTATGGGTTTAACACCTATACAGATTTGATAGAGGAATCATCTCCAGAAGGAAATGATTTTTTAGCTAATGTGGTCAAAGCTTGGGAAGCAGAAGTAAAAAAAATAGAAAGCCTTCATTTGAGAACCGTGATCTTAAGAATTGGGATTGTTTTGGATGAGCACGGAGGGGCTTTAGGAGAAATGTTGAAACCGGCAGTGGCAGCTCCATTAGGAAATGGAGACCAATGGATGAGTTGGATTCACATCGAGGATTTAGCAAAAATGTTTGTTTTCGCGCTAGAAAAAACCACCTTACAAGGTGTGTTTAATGCCGTTTCACCCAACCCGGCTACGAATTTTAGATTAACCCAAGAAGCAGCAAGGGCAAAAGGAAAACCCTTTATTGGAATTGGGGTCCCTGCATTTTTACTCCGTCTAATCTTAGGAGAGATGGCTGAGATGGTTTTGGGTGGAAATCGGGTTTCTTCTTCAAAAATTCAAAAATCCGGTTTTGAATATGAGTTTCCAATACTCATTCCAGCATTAAAGGATATTTTTCACCGCTAGGAATCTTTAAATTCTTTTTCCTCTTCCGATCAAAAACCATAGGATGGTTCCTAGAAAAGGGACCAAAACTACGATTAGTAGCCAAATGAGCCTGTCAGTTGAATTATGAAAGTTACTGATGACCACATCATAGATGGTGTATGCATAAATGGCAAGGCCAATAATTCCTATTCCAAACATATTTTTAACTTATTTTCGTGCTTTTTCCCAAGAGTAGATAAATGATAGGCCCGATAACCTGGGCAAATAAGATAATGATTAACCATATCAGTTTCATGTTCGCATCCTTGTACTCTGATCGAATGATGTCAACCAAACAATAAATCCATAATATGGTGTAAATCAGGCCAAAAATCATAAAGAAGAAGATCAGTCCTCCTCCCATGTTTTGAATAAAGTGAAATGTCATGTATTAATTTCTTTGTTTTGAAAAATTAGATTCAAACCTTCTAAAATCCTTTTTGGTCCTTTGATTCATGCTGATGTAAAGAAATGTACCAAGGGTAGGGCCCATTAAAATCACCAGTGCCCAAATCAATTTCATAGGATGGCCTCGGAAATCAGATCGGATCAGATCGGTGAGGACATATCATGTAAATCCGAAATAGCTGGCTAGAAATAATTAACTTCCGAGTTGCCAGAAGGATAGACCATTTGATGGTACTATCAAATCCATAGGGCTTCTTCAATTATTTTAACCATTAAACCAATTTAGTTTTTTTTAAAGAATGAAAGTAGGAATTTAGTCGAAAGTTTTAATCCATCTATCTATATGAAATCGAGCATAAACCTTGTTGGACAATGGTTTGAATACCCAATCTGCGAGATTCCATGTGGCTCATTTAAATCAATTTAATCACATGAAAAAGGCTGTTTTGTCGTTTTTATTGACCGTTTTTGCCCTTTTTAGCTATGCTCAAGTGGACTTGAGCTATTATTTGCCGAAAGGTTTTACCTATGATTCCAATATTCCTACACCGAAAGAGGTGCTGGGTTATGAGGTGGGTGAATGGCATGTGAGCCATGACCAGTTAGTAATGTATATGAAGGCAGTAGCAGAAGCCTCTGATCGAGTGACGATCGAAGAAACCGGAAGAACTTATGAAAAAAGGCCTCAGGTTTTACTGACCATCACTTCTCCTGCCAATCATGGTAAAATTGATCAAATCAAGGCAGAAAGAGCCAAACTTAGAGATCCAGCGGCTTCTGTGGATATTAACTCCATGCCAATAGTCATGTTTATGGGATATTCAGTCCACGGAAATGAACCAAGTGGTGCAAATTCTTCCCTATTGGCTATCTACCATTTTGCAGCTGCCAATGAAGTGGGACCTGAATTGGATAACATCATTTTACTTTTAGATCCGGCAATCAATCCAGATGGACTAAACAGATTTGCCTCATGGGTCAATTCTCATAAATCTTACAACCTAAATGGAGATCCGAACGGAAGAGAGTATAATGAAGCTTGGCCAAGAGGAAGAACCAATCATTACTGGTTTGACTTAAATAGAGATTGGTTGCCAGTTCAGCATCCTGAATCCAGGAATCGCGTGAGGGTGTTTCAGGATTGGCTTCCTAACATCCATTTGGATTTCCATGAAATGGGAAGCAATAGTACATTCTTTTTCCAGCCGGGAGTTCCTGCAAGAATGCACCCTCTTACTCCACAAAAGAATTTTGAGTTAACCAAAAAGATCGGTGAGTACCATGCCAAAGCCTTGGATCAAATAGGTTCCTTGTACTATAACCAAGAGAACTACGATGATTTCTATTATGGAAAGGGCTCTACTTACCCAGATGTGCAAGGCTCCATCGGTATTTTATTTGAGCAGGCAAGTTCCAGAGGACACTTACAAAAAACTGACTATGGAATGTTGAGCTTTCCTTTTACCATTAGAAACCAGTTTACAGCTAATCTATCCTCTTATCAGGCTGCCAAAGAAATGCGTGAGGAGTTGAATCAATGGATGAAGGATTTTTATTCTGAGATCAAAACCGAAAGTGATGCGGATGTAAACAAAGCCTACATTTTTGGTAGCAAAGAAGATCTAGCTCGAAGCTACCACTTGGCGGATTTAATTCTCCAGCATGATATCGAGGTATACAGTCTCAAAGAAGATGTGACTTTGAATGGACAGGAATTTAAGAAAGAGAATTCTTATATAGTTCCGGCCAATCAACCACAATACCGTCTGATTAAGGCCATGTTTGAAACCAGAACTTCTTTTCAGGACAGCCTTTTCTATGACATTTCTGCTTGGACTTATCCTATGGCTTTCAACCTGGATTATCAGGCCTTAAATAGTCGAATTTTGAATTTGGCAAATGTGGAAAAGGTGGATAAAAGTAATTTGGTTTTGGCTCCAGGAAAAGTAATTGGAGCCCCAGGTGCTTATCAGTATGCCATGGAATGGACAGGGTATTATGCCCCAAAAGCAGCAAACAAACTAATGAAAGCAGGATTTTTGGTGCGGGTAGCTCACGCGGAATTCAGTACTCCTGATGGGAAGACTTTTGGAAGAGGTACCATTTTAATAGGGAAAGGGGATTCTGGATTGGATGAAAATGCCATGTATCAGAAATTAAATGAAATCGCAGCATCTTCCAATGTGGATATCTACGCGATCAATACGGGATATACCTCTGGAATTAATATGGGTTCCACTTTTACTGAGCCGTTAGACAAACCGGAAATTGCTTTGTTGGTTGAGGGTGGAGTAAATAGTTACGAAGCTGGAGAGATATGGCATTTATTGGACCAACGAATGGGAATGGCTATTACTTTGCTTCCCATGGATGCCATTGGAGGTAATACCTTGGATAAGTATAATGTTGTATTGATGCCTGATGGGAGATACAATGGCCTAGGTAAATCCGGTGCATCAGTTTTAAAAGAATGGGTGTCCAAGGGAGGAACCTTGGTTGCCAAAGGAGGAGCTGTCCGTTTCCTTGCTCAAAATGAAGTAGGATCTTTTTCTTTTAGAGAAATGCCAGAGACTGAACAAGGTCTTCAAAAGAGCTATGCAGATTATGATAATGCTACTGGAGCAAAGGTAACAGGGGGCGCTATTTTTAACGCGAAATTGGACATTACACATCCAATAGGGTATGGGTATACAGGTGCAAATATTCATACCTTCCGAAATGATAATCAATTCATGGAACCTTCTGAGAATCCTTATGCAAACCCACTAGTTTACACGGACAATCCTTTGGCCTCTGGGTATATCCATCCGTCCAATTTGGAAGGATTAAAAAATGGTAGTGTGATACGTATATCTTCTTTAGGTGGAGGAAGAATTGTTGGGTTTGCTGATAATATGAATTTTAGGGCATTTTGGTTTGGAACCAATAAGTTGTACCTGAATGCAATATTTTTTGGACAAACCATTCAAAGAGGCACTGGAAGGTAATTCTCATGTAATACAATCATTAAGTCCCAAGTTATTTAGCTTGGGACTTTTTGTTTATTTTGTGTTTTTTCAAGAAAGTTCCAACCAAAATTTAAAAGCATTCGTTTCACAAGTTATTGTTTTGTGATTAATTCATTTTCAGCCAAATAGTTTACTTACACCCTTCTTCCTATATGAAAAAATCTATACTTCTCAATTTTAGATGGTATGCAGCCGCAATTTTTTAGGATTTTCCACTGTTTCCAAAGCTCAAGAAATGAGTTTTGAGGAATACAATCCTCCATCTACGCTCAAGGTTCCAGAGCATCCCGTTCAAAGAGCCAAATACCCTTTTGTAGATATTCATAGTCATCAAGGGGGAATCAATGAGCAGAAAATAGATCAACTGGTTTCTGAGATGGATGAACTCAATATGGGTGTTTTGGTCAATCTGAGTGGTCGAGGTTTTGGACGTGGGGATAGTAATTCGCAGCAGGAATATATCAAATCCATGATCCAAGAATTTAATACCTATGCACCTGGGAGATTTATGGTATTTACCAATTTGAATTTTGCCGGTTTTGGAGATGAAAACTGGACAAGAATTGCAGTTAAAGAATTGGAAGAGGATGTTCAAGCTGGTGCCAGTGGATTAAAAATTTATAAAAGTCTCGGTTTGAATGTAAAAGACATCAATGGGAATCGGGTTCCAGTAGACCATCCTGATTTAGACCCTGTTTGGGCAAAAGCGGGTGAATTAGGAATTCCTGTGATTATCCACTCAGCGGATCCAGCTCAATTTTGGCAGGAAATGGACGCCAATAATGAACGTTGGCTAGAATTGAAGACACACCCCAACCGGAAAAGAGGGGATGATAATCCGGCTCCTTTTGAACAAATCATTGCAGAGCAGCACCATGTTTTTGAAAAGCATCCTGAAACGACCTTTATCAATGCTCATATGGGTTGGATGGCGAATGATTTAGATGCAGCTTCCGCACATTTGGATAAATTTCCGAATGTGAATTTCGGAATAGGTGCAGTCATTGCTGAATTTGGGAGACAACCAAAAAGAGCCCATGAGTTTTTTGAGAAATACCAGGATAGAGTGCTTTTTGGAAAAGATGCTTACAATAAGGAAGAATATTATACCTATTTCCGTGTGTTGGAGACAGAGGACGAATATTTCCCATATTATAAAAAGTACCATGCCTTTTGGGCAATGTATGGTCTAGGCCTTTCTGATGAAGTCTTGAAAATGCTTTATTACAAAAATGCCCTTCGCATCGTACCAGGAATGGATAAAAGTGTGTTTCCGGACTAAGTCTATTTCCCTAAGTTGATCGTAAAAAATTTTAGGTACCTAACACCAAAATCGAATTGTCCCAATTCAATCATAAAAATGAAACGGCTGGAATCATGGGGCCCCGTTTATTGGGCCTCATTTTAATCGCGGCAGGAGTTCTTGTATTAATTGTTCCATTTTTCATTGTGGTAAGTACAGACCCGCAAAAAATAGGATTGGTGGGTGGCGGAGCATTGATAATAGGTCTGATCTTGGTTTCAATTTATTCCGGAACACTCCTTGATTTTGACAAAAGTAGGTATAAAGAATATCAAAGCATCTTTTGGATTAAATTAGGAACATGGCAAGAGCTACCTACAATTGAAAGAGCAGAACTGGTATTACATAGTTATAGAAGTAAAAATACTCCAAACGGAATTAGTCCTACGTTAGCACAAAATGTCACAATCTACAAGTGTGTTTTACTTGCTAATGGAACCAAGTTTTTAGCACTTGATTTTGCAAAAGAAAATGATGCAGTTTCCGCATTAGATAGAATAAAGAGAGGATTGAAGATTTGACAAGTTCACCTTCTTGATGGGAAAAAAGCACTGAGTTTCCCAAAACCTTTGGAGAAACTCAGTGCTTTGACTTTTTTATAAAACTTCAAATTCAATCCTAGCATAAAATTGGTCCCAGCCATCGGGTAATAATAGTTTTCTGTAATCAATTCTCTTTCAGAATCTCCAGGAATGAAATAGCTAAACGTATAGCCATTCGGCTCATACATTTCATTGAAAATATTATTGACCAAAAGATTTACTTCTAAACTTTTGAAGAACCTAGGCTGAACTTGGTAGCTGATTCTAAAATCATTTGTAAAGAATGAGTCAAGAGATCTGGCGTCATTACTAGTATTGTCCAGGTATTGCTTTCCTACATATTTAGACATCCAGTTGATGGATAAAGGATCAATAGGTTTGTATTCTATTGTAGCAGAAGCAATGGTGTTAGGAGAAAAGGCGATATCAGTATTGTCATAAGTATTCGAAATCTGCTGGAATTCGGACTCGCTGTAATCGTCTATGTACTCCGTAAAATTTTTGATTTTGTTTTGACTGAAGGTAACATTTCCGCCCAAGACCCACGCTTTTGCTACTTGAATAGCACCTGAAAGCTCTATTCCTGCACGGTAGGAATCAGCTACATTTTCTCGAATATAGGCTCCGACATCATTGATCTGGCCTGTTAAAATCAATTGGTCTTTGTAGTCCATATAATAGAAGTTGGCATTGTAGCTAAACCTTCCTTTTTGTGCTCTTACACCTGCTTCAATGTTATTGAGGCGTTCTGGTTTTGGAATTTCTGTGATAGGATTATCTGTAAAATCAGATCTTTTTGGCTCTCTATTGGCAACAGCATAGCTGGCATACCACACTTCACCTGAGCTTTGTTCGTAGCTAAAGCCAAATTTAGGGTTGAAGAAGGTATAGCTCTGTTGACCATCCACAATCCGTTGGTCATCATTGACTCCATAAAATGTGTAATCAATGTTGCGCACTTGCAAATCTCCAAATAGGTTCAAACCAGGGCTAAGTTCATAGGTCCCTTTTAGGTAGATATTTCGATCATCTTTGACTGCATTGTTGAAATAATATTGATCTCGAATTTGAGTTGCTCCTGCTATTCTTGCCCAAATAATTTCTCCAAAATGATCTCCGTCGTATCGATTGGCTCCACCACCAAGGATCACATCCCATTTACCATTATCTGAGATATAATTGATCGAGGCAATTCCTCCGAAGAAATCGTTATCCAACCATCTTCTTCTAATAATATCGGTACTGGAAATGATCTCATCTCCAATCACAACATCTGGTAAGCCGTAGCTTGCAAAATCATCATCTTCACGGTATTGTTCATAGTATCCACGCCCATAGGTATAGTGAAGTGCTGCATTGGTTTTCCAATTGGAACCAATTTTACCTGTATAAATTAATTGGTAATGATCCTGCTGGTAATTATCAGTTTCATTGTCATAGGTGTAATAATTCCAAGTTCTATCATACTCTAATTTTGATTCCGGTAGGCCCCACCAGGATTGATAGGTTTGTTCTTTTCCAGAGAACACATTCAATTTCAGAACATGGTTTTCTCCATAATATCCAGCTGAAACGAAAAAGGATTTTAAATCGGAAAATGCACGGTCTACATAGCCATCAGAAGTTATTTTGGAAAGTCGAGCATCTACCGCAAAGCGATTGTTCAAAAGACCCGTTCCTGCCTTTACAGTATGTCTCCAAGAGTTGAATGATCCAACAGAATTGGAAATCTCAGCATACGGATCATCTTGACGTGTATCTGTCTGAAAATTCAAACTTGCTCCAAAGGTAGCCGCTCCATTAGTAGAGGTACCTACTCCTCGTTGAATTTGAAGATTGTCTACTGAAGAAGCGAAATCAGGCATATTTACCCAAAAAACCCCATGAGACTCTGCATCATTCATGGGAATTCCATTCACGGTAACATTAATTCTGCTTTGATCAGAACCCCGGATCCTCAATCCAGTATATCCGATTCCTGCTCCTGCATCTGAATGAGTCACCACGGAAGGAGTAAAATTGAGGAGAATAGGGATGTCTTGCCCTAAGTTTCTTTTGGAGAGTTCTGCTTTATCGATGGTCTGAAAAGTAGTCGGTGTAATAGCAGAAGCTCTTGTAGCAGAGACAATAAACTCCTCTGTCAGTAGCTCTGTAGGTTGGATTTTTAAAGTCAAATCACCCGAGTAAGGTACCGTCAAACTCTGTTTTAAGCTTTCAAATCCTACATAAGAAACCCGAAGTTGGATCTCCCCTGCCTTCAGCTTGGTGATCGTGAAATTTCCATTTTCATCCGTTACGCTACCTCTACCTTGATTTTCGGCCCAAACAGAAGCACCGATTAATGGTTCTTCGGAACTTGCGTCCAAGATTTTTCCTCTTAGACTTTCCTGTGCCCAAGCAGAAATCGCCAATAGGCAAAAAGCCAGATTTAGCATTAATTTTTTCATGTGTTTTTCCCTTGCGGGATATTGAGGTGAAACTGAGAAAACTTAGGGGAAGTCTTCCTTGATTGTTTACCCGATTGCACAACTTGTACAAAATTGAAAGCGCTACGGCGCCTGTTTGCGAATTCGATTTGGTACTATATTATGCTGCTCATTTCCCTTCGCCGGCATTACCCGGATCAGGTCTTATGGGTATGATCTCAGCCCGAATTATTTAGGCACCCCTTATGATCTTGTTGCAAAGGTAATGGGGAAATGGGTTTTTGCAATTCTTTATTGCCAAATTCAATTGATCAATGGATAAGCTTCCCAATTCTTTTCACTAAATTTCTTGTTCAACAAACCCTTAAACCTATGAAAATCTACAAACTTCCTTCGGGAACACTTCTTGAAAAGGATGCTACCTATTTTTTAGGCCCAAGTCTTTATTGGAATGAACTATTGGGAAGAGAAAATTTGAAGGAATATCTAAATTTTGAATCGAAAGGTTGGCGTGAATTAAAAGAGGAAGAAGCCCAAAAATTGCTGGATGTAGGTTTATTATCTCCTATGGGGGATCAGGAAATCTGGGCTGCTGGTGTTACTTATTTTCGAAGTAGGACTGCCAGAATGGAAGAAAGCCAAGATGCTGGAGGAGCAGATTTTTATGATAAAGTTTATGCAGCTGATAGACCGGAGCTTTTTTTCAAAGCTACAGCAAGCAGGGTCTCACCTCCAGGCGGGAAACTAAATATTAGAAAAGACTCAACTTGGGATGTTCCAGAGCCTGAACTTACGCTTTTGATTTCTCCGGCAGGTAGAATTCAAGGATTTACCGTGGGTAATGACATGAGCAGTCGAAGTATAGAAGGAGAAAATCCATTGTACTTGCCTCAGGCTAAGGTTTATCAAGGCTGTGCTGCCATTGGTCCTTGCATTTTAGTTCAAGATGAGATTTTAGCTGAAGATGTAAAAATCAGGTTGGAAATATTTCGTGAGGGTCAGTTGGCATTTACGGGAGAAACGGCACTATCTCAATTGAAGCGAAAGCCTCAAGAATTAGCTGAATGGCTTTTTAGAGCCAATACATTCCCAATAGGATGTTTTCTAATGACTGGAACCGGGATCGTTCCTGATGAATTTACTTTGGAAGAAGGAGATCGGGTTAGGATAGGTATAGATGAGATTGGGGTACTTGAAAACTTTATTTCCAAAATTTAAGGACCATGGCTTACGATGAATTTCTTGCGGAAAGAATGATTCAAAGCCTACAAGGCAGAGGACTTAATTTTGAGGCGAAGAGGATGATGGGAGGATTGGTGTTCATGGTGAATGAAAAGATGTGCGTGGGCCTCAATAAAGATAAGAATACTGGAAAAGACCAGCTCATGGTCAGAGTGGGTGAATCTGCACAGGAAATGTGTATGAAAAGGACAGGTTGTCGAAGTATGGAATTTACCGGTAGGCCAATGAAAGGGTTTGTTTTTGTTGATCCTGAGGGATTTGACCTTGATGCAGATTGGGATTTTTGGGTGGAAATGGCCTTAAAATACAATCCGGAGGCGAAAAAAAGCAAGAAATAATAATGTGAATCAAGGGTTGGAATAATCTTGGCAAAGAACTTGAGTAAAATCGAATTCGCTTACTCAAACGATTAAACCAATGAAACAGTCTCTTATTTTCGCATTTCTTGCACTTATTGCCTTTGCATGTGATTTTAATGATATGCCCGAGCCTCGGGATGAAACTCAAAAATGGGCTTTGGCGGGTTATCAAGTAGAGGTGTCAGGAGATTTAGAATATACCAATATTCAAGACTCAGCCTATGTTTATTCTCTATTGCCTGATGGAAGTTTTTCCAAAAAAGTAGGAGAATATGAATTGAAGGGGACCTATGAGGAAAGCTTTTCCGATGGTCTGAAACGCTATAAATTCATGTATACCTCGAAAAACAGTTTATTGATTCATAGCTGTGCCACCAGTTCGGAGGATTATTTCATTAATAGCAAAGGACAATTGACGGGTACCTGGGATGCTTGTGATGGCCCCAAGTTATATTTCAATAAACAAAAATAAACTAGAGGAGGGTTAGACCTCCTTTTTTTATTTAGTTTGGAGAATTTACATTTGGGGATGACCAAGTTTTTTCAGCATAAAATACGATTATCGCCTTACCCTGCGGGATATCACTTAATCACCGATATTATTGTAGGCGAATTTCCGGAAATCAAGAAGATAAAAGTTGGGATTCTTCAAATCTTCATTCAGCATACATCTGCTGCTCTCACAATCAATGAAAATGCGGACCCCACTGTAAGAACTGATTTCAAAACCTTTGTGGATGAATTGATTCCGGAGGACTACCCACGGTTTATTCATACCTTTGAGGGACCAGATGATATGCCGGCTCATATAAAAGCCAGTTTTTTTGATTCACACTTGCAAATTCCCATTTCGAATGGAAAATTAGGGCTAGGTATGTGGCAAGGAGTGTATTTATGTGAATTTAGGCTTCATGCGTCACCAAGAAATTTAATCCTTACTGCTTTTGGAGAGCCGTATTAAAATGGCTCCCTAAAATTATAAAATATCGCCATTGGTATAATAAAAGTAAGATCGTAATGGATTGACGATACTTTTGTAAGGTATCCCCGAACTATGCGAACTTATATTTTCCTTTTATTTGCATTCCTTGTTGGAATGGGAACGGCGTTTTCTCAAAATAAACAAAACGCTAATGCTTTTGCATTTAAGCTAAATCAACCCATTGATTTAGATGGAGAATTGGACGAGGAGATATGGTTGGACCCAGAAGGTTGGAATACAGATTTTATGCAGTATTTTCCTTCGGACACATCTTTGTCTGTGGTCAATACCCAAGTGAAGATTGCCTTTGATGATAACAACTTATATATCGCGGCAATCATGGAAAACAATGGCCCTAGAGAATATGTCTCCACATCCTTAAGGAGAGATTATCGGGGCCAACAGAATGATGGAATTACATTTGTATTTGACACATTTAATGATAAAACCAATGCATTTCAATTTGGAGTCAATCCCTATGGCGTTCAGAGAGAAGGGCTTTTGGCCAATGGAGGGATTAGAAGTGAAGATTTGAGTTTAGCTTGGGATAATAAATGGTATGCCGAAGCAAAAATTTATGATACCCATTGGCAAGTAGAAGCCGTAATCCCATTATCCACAATTCGTTTCAAGGATGGGACTCAAAACTGGAATGTGAATTTTTATCGGATAGATAGCCATACTGGAGAGCGCAGTACTTGGTCGCCAATTCCTAGGAACTTATCCATCATTTCTACTGCATTTAATAGGAAATTGATTTTTGAAGAACCGCTTCGTAAAAACTCGGCAAATATTTCTTTGATTCCTTATATGGCAGGGAAAACTTCCAAAAATTACCTTGAAAATACTTCAGAAAAATTCTCTCCCTCTTTTGGAGGAGATGCAAAGGTCGGAATTGGTCCGGCAATGAATTTAGATTTGACATTCAATCCGGACTTTTCACAAGTTGAAGTGGATCAGCAGGTGACTAATTTGGATCGTTTCGAAATCTTTTTTCCAGAGCGAAGGCAGTTTTTCCTAGAAAATGCTGACCTCTTTGACAGTTTTGGCTCCAGACAATCCAGACCATTTTTCTCTAGGAGAATTGGAGTGGATATCGATTCAGCTACAGGCCAAAATGTCCAAAGTAAAATTATTTATGGGGCCCGATTGAGTGGTAAAATCAATGAAGATTGGCGGTTGGGTGTGATGAATATGCAAACCGCCACGGACGAGGAGGCGGGAATTTCAGGAAAGAACTTCTCTGTGGTTGCCCTTCAAAAAAAGATTTTTACGCGCTCAAATATTGGGGTAATTTTCGTAGACCGTGAATCCCTTGCCCTGAATGAATATGAGTCTATTTTCAATCCTAACGAATACAACCGTTTATTGGGTGTGGATTATAACCTGAATTCAGCGGACGGAAAATGGACTGGGAAAGCATTCTATCACAGGACTTTTGAGTCTAAGGAAACAGAAAAGCCTTATTCTTTTAATGCGTATATTTTATTCAATGATATCCATTGGGCTTGGAGTTTGAGCTACAGAGATGTAGGTGAAGATTTTAATCCTGAAGTCGGATACGTCCCAAGGTCAAATTATAAGCGATTTAACCCAGATATAGCCTACTTATTTTACCCAAATTCTAACTTGATCAATCGACATGGACCAAAGGTGGAATATGAAGGCTTGTGGAATGAAACTATTGGGACAACTGATAGAGATATCAATTTGAGTTATAATGTGCAATTCAATTCCTTTTCTACTATTACATTGACTCAAAAAAACAGGTATGTCTATCTCTTTCAAGATTTTGACCCTACTCGGACTGGTGGAGAAAAACTTCCTGCAGGCACAGATTATAAAACCAAAACACTCCAATTAGAATACAATAGTAACCCAAGAAATCTGTTTTTAATAAAATTAGAGGCTGAGACCGGTCAATACTATACAGGTGATTTTCAGCGTGTAGTTAGTGAGATGGGGCTTAGAATTGGAAATAAAGCTAATATTTCCATGAACTTTAATTATGCAAGAATTCGACTTCCAGAGCCTCAAAATGATGCCGACCTGGTATTGGTAGGACCTAGGATAGACTTGACCTTTACCAAGAAACTCTTCTGGACCACCTTCATCCAATACAATAATCAAATTGATAATTTGAACATCAATACGCGTTTGCAATGGAGATTTGCTCCTGTTTCTGACTTCTTCCTAGTTTATACGGATAATTATTTCCCTGATTCCTTTACCCCAAAACAACGTTCTCTGGTATTTAAGCTGAATTATTGGCTGAATCTTTAATCCTTTTAAGTATAGGGATTAATCGGGCTCGATGGGTTCTTTGAAGGAGAATCGGGTAAAAATTAGCTAAAACATTCAGTATTAGGTTGATGAAGGCCATTTTCCAAAAGCCCAATCTAAAGCTCCAAACACTTAACAGAAATAAGAGGATGAAAGGAACTAGATGACCAAACTCTGCCTTTTTTGATTCCATGATCCAATGGTTTATTCCTGATTTGGTTCCATTGAAATAGGCTCGCCGTTGGTCCTTATTTCTCCAAAAAGTATTCAAGAGGAATTTTTGGTAGATCCCGATTCCTATTTTTCTTGAAAATGAAACCAACCCATGAGGATTCTTGATTTTGTAGTACTTTTCTGGAAGGAGTTGATAGGTAGGCCAAGCAAATCCTGCAAATGCAAATGCACCCAATACGAAAAGGTTTGCTAAAAATGAAATAATTAGAGCCTCTACAGGATCATGGGATTGGTTATTCCAGCCCATCATCAGTTCTACTGATCTATAAAACAAGAAGACACTTCCAATTGTCAAAAGGCCTTTCCTTAAAAGATCCCTTAGATAAATTCTTTTCAAATGCTAGAGTATTTTCCCTATTTCCTTCCAGGTGATTAGCTTAATGTTATTTTCCTGAATCAGTTTTTTTGCATGATCGCTTGTGAAGAAATTAAAATCTTCTTGCCGCCACGGAGCATGGTAGGTAGTATGACCTGCAGTTACGGCGTTCATTTCCTCATCATCAAATGCCAAATGCACCAAGAGTACATGTACTCCTGGTTTTAGATTTTCTAATTTATTGGTATAAAACTCTTCCATTCCAGCTTCATAATCCTCTGGATTGGCCATGATGATTTCATTGATGACCGGAATTTTCTCCAAGTTGATCCCTTCAAATAGCGCTTGGTTGGGTTTGATTATTCCTTCCATCATTTGTGTATTGACCATTGCTGGGATCTTCAGTTCTTGAGCAATTTTCAAATAGGACCTCATATATTCAGGTCTACCATAAAAAATGCAGCCCATGTGGGAATCCAAATGGGTAGGTTGTATCCCCATTTGATTAGCGGCTTTGATTTGTGCTCTGATCTCAATCTCTACTTCTTCTGGGCTAGCGTTCTTTGTGACTGGAGGACAATCTGAGTACATGAAGCCTTGTTCGTTGCTTAGTCCGGGCACGACAGACCTTCCTGCTTTTGGAGGCCAATTGAAGTTTTCCCATTCGTTTGTCAAGGTGATATGAATACCGATATCTGCATCTGGAATATCTTTCGCCAATACCCCTACTTCTGCAGACCAAGCCGGAGGAACCATCATACTGGTGGAAGTGACCAAGCCCTTTTTCAAAGCCTCAAAGGTGGCCATATTTTGAGAGTGGGCTACTCCTACATCATCTCCATGGATGATGAGTAGTTTATCTTCTTTGGAATAGCCTAATTTTTCTGCCAATGTTTGGGAGATTGCCCCATAAGGAAGTGCGAAAAGCAAGGCGATAAAAAGTGTTTGTATAGGTTGCTTGGGAAATTGCATATTCTAAATATAAATGATTTGAAGAATTCCTTCCTTAAATTAGGCTTTTGGTGCTTATCCACATCCGAGATGATCAAAAATTTACTGCTTTTAGCCTTTGTGTTTTCTTTTCTTTCTGTTTCAGCCTTGGGGCAAGGTTATATCCAGTCAATTTCAGAATTTCAGGAAACGCTTAATGCAGAATTTAAAGATGCGGATGAATCACCACTTTCTGCCAAGGAAAGAAAGGACTTTAAAGGTCTTCCTTTTTATCCTGTTGATGAACACTTTAGGGTTATTGCAAAATTTGAGAAACTTCCGCCAAGAAGTCTGTTCCAAATGAAAACAACCGCAAATTCTATCAAAGACTATGATGTGTATGGAGTATTGACCTTTTCATTGGAAGGGAAGGGATATCGCTTAAATGTTTATCAAAGCCATGTCTTAAGGACCCAGGAAAAGTATAAAGACTACCTTTTTCTACCCTTTACAGATTTGACGAATGGAACTGAAACCTATGGTGGAGGCAGATACATGGATTTGAAAATTCCCTGGCGATACCATGGAATTAGATTTCAATAAAGCCTACAATCCATTTTGTGCTTATTCCGAGGGGTATGCTTGTCCCATTCCTCCAAGAGAAAATGACTTGCAATTGGAAGTTCGTGCTGGAGTCATGTATTCTCCCAAAAAATAAACTCATTTTCGAAAAGACTTAGCTTTAGCTCGATACACCCAGAGATAGGAGAAAAAACCCAGGATTACCTGAATGAAGATAAAATAGAACCATGTGGAAGGTTGGGATAATGGTTCTGAATTGATTGTACCATTATAATATAGTTTCGATACGGTCAAGGCCACAAGGCATGCGGGAAATACGATGACTAACCAAAATTTGAAAAAAGACTGATAGATGAAAGGGGTCTTTTTAGATTTCATTCCTCTTCTTTGAGACTTGGTTGGGTTTATAAAAAATGTAATAATTAACTACTGAACTTATCGCTAAATAGGACAATAGGACTAAATAGAAATTAGAATCAAAGAAGTATTCCCAAGAATTTCCTCGAGTCTTAATCGAGAAATACCCAATTGTCCAGAAGATAGCACCCGGCAAGGTGATTTTACTCCAAAATTTAATATGAGGAGTAAATGAACGTTGGAATGTGGTTTTTTCTTTCCATCAATAATCAAACTTAAATTCACTTAAGTCTGGCTGAATTAATTTCTTTCTATCCAACTCCTTTTGGTATAGGTATTCCCCAAGCTCGGCAAAAAATGGTTTTCCAATCTCCTCATATTCATAGATGTTGTCATTGAGAGTTTCATTTTCATTGGAATAAACGATGGCTGAAACGAAAAACTCTACTCCCTTTTCCAGGTCCAAAAAGTAACTTCCGTCTATCATGTAGCCATAAGACCAACCTGTTTTATTGAAAATTCTAAAGTTTTTTGGGATGGGATTTTCTGAATTTCCGAATTTGAAAAACTTAGAATATCCGTCGTAAAATTCGGATGAATCATACTTCGGAAAGTCACTTTCTCCAGGAAACATACTCATATATTTCAACGCAAATTCTCTATTTTCCTCAGAAATATGAAAACGTTCACTTTCTAGAAATGCATTGGGAAAAACAATTCTTTGGACTACTCCATGTAGATCAGAAAGAGCAAATTTATTTTTGTAGGTAAAGTCCATGGGCTCATTGATCAAGGAGTCTCCTACCATATGTGCCTTTCCCAACAAGGGTTTTGGATCTACGGAATAGATTTTTTCGGTATGTCTTCCAGGAATTTCCAATAATGTATTTCCTGACTTATCCACAAAGCGAATGGGGTTAAAATACCGATTTTCTTCAGGCGAAATTGGAAATGAAAGTCGTTGGCTAATGACAGTTTTCCACAGACCCTTCTCTTGCAGCTTTTCATTGATATATTCTTGTCCTAGAAGTTCATAGAGCCGATTATTGGCATCGTTATCAGAAACCAGAAGTATTTTTTAATGTAATGAGCAATACTTGGAAGAGAGTCCTTAGAAGAATTATCCACATACGCTGGAATTTGGGATGGACGAACCGAATCGATCAAAAAAATCGTTTCTTTTTCCAAGTTATCCACATTGTTTTCCTCCAACCATTCCAAAGCAAGCAAGGCGATCGGAAGTTTTACTGTTGAGGCTGGATAAAAATACCGATCATCATCTAAGTTGAAACTATAATTGGTAAACATGGGAGTGCCATGTTCATTTCTGTCAATTTGGGTAAAGAGTATTTGTACTTGATACTGTTCTTTGTTTTCCAATACTTTTTGAAGAACAGGGTAGTTGCTTACATCACCTTCGAATGGATTTTCAGGTTCTGAAGTGCAAGAAGAAAAACTGCAAATGGAAAGAATAATGAAAACAAACTTTTTCATAAATAGGACTTAGATGCTATTGGATATTTCTTTAAGATGGAACCAAAGCGTATCAATATCGCGCGCTGTATGAAATGCAGATAAAATGATTCTATTGACGGTTTGGTCATCGGAGGTAGGATATGGAAAAGAAGAGGTGATGTAATTTTTCTGTTCCAGTTTTTCTGCCCAACTCCCTGGTTCATAGGTAAACGTTGGATAATTGCTTAAGCCATGAACATGCTCAGGCATTTCATTTTTTTGCCCGAAATATTTGATCAGTTGGAATAAACGACTTCTTCTGTCTTTATAAATCTCTTGTGATTTCAAAAACGCATGAAGGTATGCCGGAGGACATGGAGAGGCTCCTCCATAGATTGGAAGTTGTTTTACTTCATCAATCATTTGTTGATTGGAAAGTATTATGCCAGCTGGCAGCCCCAGCGCTTTTCCAAGGGATCCTGTAACCATCAAATGGATGGGTAAATCCTTCCATTGAGAATAGGTGCCAAACACTTCGTATCCCAAAACTCCAAATGCATGGCTATCATCTAAGAGTAAGGTTACTTCGTTGGATTGAGCAAGAACCTCTAGCCACCCGTAATCATGTATTTCAGGGATCATGGGATTAACTGCATTGCCTAAAATCAGTATTCTTTGATCTTTTAGGGATTTTGATTTTTCAATACAGGAATCTTTCCAATCCTGAAAACACTGTTTGGGACTTGGTTTTAGATTAATGGGTAGAATCGCAGGGTGTGTATCTGGAGCAACCCATATTTGCTGAGCTTTTGGCTTCAGATATTGTAAGGCTGCCATCCCAGATAGGTAACCGCTACTCATGACAATAGCTGCTACCGCACCTGCTTTTTAGCAAAAAACTCTTCAAATTCTTCAAAAATTTGAAGCCGTATGTTGTTTATCCGGCTTAGGCCATGGTTTAATCCATATTGGTCCATGCCGATAATTAGATTTTCTCGAAACTCAGGTACAAGATCAATTCCCAAATAGGAGGTTCCACTGAAATAATGGAGAACTTGGTCTTGGTAAATGATTTTCCTGTTTATCTTATTTTGTAGATAAAAAGTCTTCAATCTCCAATAATTTATTTCGCGAAAATTTGAGTTTCGTCTTGAAAGGATTTGAATTCCAATGCGTTGCCACACGGATCAAGGAAAAACATGGTAGCTTGTTCCCCTACTTCACCCCTAAATCGAATATAGGGTTCGATCACAAATTCAATTCCATGGTCCTTCAGTTTATCTGCCAAAGCATGCCATTCATCCCAAGGTAAAATCGCACCAAAATGGCGAACAGGCACATTTTTTCCATCTACCGCATTGGTTTTGGCAAGTGCTAGCTCTTCAGGTTTGATATGTGCAGAAAGCTGATGACCGAAAAAATTGAAATCGATCCATTTATCTGTACTTCTTCCTATATCGCATCCCAACAAATCCCCATAAAATGCACGGGTTTCTTCAATATCCCTGATCGGGAAAGCCAGGTGAAAGGGTTTAAATTGGCTCATAATGTGTACTTTCGTTTGAAATTTTCTGCTTCAATTTAGTTTATTATTCCTTGAAAAAAATGTCAGATAGGAAATCAGTGTCTTTGGTTTTGAGTAGCGGTGGTGCAAGGGGATTAGCGCATGTGGGTGTGATCGAAGAGTTGGAAAAAGAGGGTATCATATTGCTGAAATTGCCGGTTGTTCGGCAGGTGCTTTGGTAGGGGGATGTATGCTGCAGGAAAGCTGGAGGAGTTTAAAGATTGGATCTGCCATTTGGATCGAATTGATGTATTTTCCTTGATGGACTTTACCTTTTCCAGTCGGGGTTTTATCAAAGGTGAGAAAGTATACAACGCCTTGAAAAAGTAGTCAGGGATTGCCAGATCGAGGATTTATCTATTCCTTTTTCTTGCAATGCTGTGGATTACAAAACCGGGGAAGAAATAATCTTTAGAAATGGAAGCTTGTATGCGGCAATCCGTGCATCAGGAAGTATTCCATCCGTCTTTCAGCCTGCAAAAATTCCACCTTATGAATTAATTGATGGAGGGGTCTTGAATCCAGTGCCTGTTTCCCTGCTAAAAAATCCACATGAAAGTAAGGTAATTGTGGTGGGACTCAATGGTCCTGATACGGAATTGGTCACTCCACCTAAGAAAGACGCGGAAGGACATCGGTTTATTTCCCTCCCGCATTGGGTGAAGGAATATAGAAACAAGATGAAAGACTATTTTCCAGAACAGGAGAAAGTAGTGAAGTCCAGTTCTTTGAGCTCTATCAATTTAATGACTCGCTCTTTTGATCTGTTGCAAGATCGCTTTTGCAGCTTGTTGATTGAAAAATATCCCGTGGATGTCAATATTCGGGTTGCCAGAAGACAAGCAGGAACTTTGGAGTTTCATAGAGCAGCAGAATTAATCGAAATTGGAAGAATCAAAGCAATTAAAGCATTAGATCATTGGGAAAATGGAAATAGCGGAGCTGAATAAACTACTTGGGAATGTGGATATCTATCTGCTGGATCAAATTCTGAAAGGTAGGTTTTCCAAAGAAATGAAAATTCTGGATACAGGCTGTGGAGAAGGGAGAAATACGGTTTTTTTTATTCGGGAGGGCTATCAGATTTTTGGGATCGATCCCAATGAAATAGCCATTCAATATTGTAGATACCAGGCCAAAAGCTTGGATCCTAATTATGATGTCTTTCGGTTTTTGGAAGGTAAGTTGGAGGACATTCCTTTTCACTCTTCTTCATTTGATGCAGTGATTTGTTCGGCAGTTTTACACTTTGCTTCAGATGTGGATAACTTTTGGGAAATGATTGATGAAATCCATCGAATTTTAAAACCTGGAGGAATTTTTTGGTTTCGGATGTGTACTGGATTTGGAGGGATTTTGTCCGAATCTAAGCCCTTAGGCAAAGGCAGGTACCATTTACCAGATGATTCAGAAAGATTTGTGCTTACTTTGGAAGATGTGGATAAGTTGCAAGACAAAGGCTTCCAATTTTTAGAACAGCCTAAAACCGTGCTGGTCCTAGATCAACGTGAAATGGGAGTATTTATGATGAAGAAAAACGAAACCACTGACCATTAAAGTATGGATTTACAATACGGATTAGAACTATTGGGAACCTTTGTTTTTGCTATTTCTGGAGCTTTGGCGGTTCGGGAGCGGGAACATGATCTTTTTGGAGCAGGGTTTACTGGGTTCATTACTGCTATCGGGGGAGGCACGTTGAGGGATATATTATTGGATAGCTATCCTTTGGTCTGGATTGCGGATGTGAAAGTATTATATGCTGTTTTTGCAGGAATCATGGCTGCCTTTTTATTTCCGAAGTTCCTGAGCAAACTAAGAAAGACCTTATTTCTATTTGATACCCTGGGAATCGGACTGTTTACTGTTTTGGGAGTGGAAAAGGCTTTGAGTTTGGGGGTAAGACCTGAGATCGCCGCGATCATGGGAATGTTTTCGGCAGTCATGGGTGGTGTGATCCGGGATACCTTAACCAATGAAATCCCCATTCTTTTCAGAAAAGAAGTGTATGCCTCCGCGTGTTTGGCAGGTGCGGTTTTGTATGTGGTGTTGAATTACTTTGAAGTGGACCGGGATTACAACCTATTGATATCTATGTCTTTGGTTATTGGAATTCGATTCCTAGCAATGAAATATAAATTGAGTTTGCCAAGACTGGATTAGAAAGTCAGAAGGATTAAGTTAGAAATCTCAAGTGAGAAAGTTAAAAAAAGTATTCAGTAGGCAGTCTCAGTGTTCAAGAGTTCTTAAGTGAATTTACTTTGGGTCATTTCGAGTGCAAGGAGAAATCTATTAAAGATGTTCCCGCAGATGAACGCTGATCACTCGCGCAGATCAGCACAGAAATTAATCATCGAAAATCAGCGGGGAAATTAGGTCCAAAGGTAAGTACACCTGATGTTGTTCGCTGAAAAAGTATTCAGCCTCAGTGTTCAGTACTTTAGAATTGAATTCGTTTAGGTCATTTCGACCTCCTCGATCCCTATCGGGAGGGAGAATTCTTTAACCTGATTATGTTTTAATTCCCGCAGATGTACGCTGAAAAACAACGCAGATAAACGCAGAAATTAATCATTGAATATCTGCGCTTTTAATCTGCGAAAATCTGCGGGGAAATTACTTTTTTAAAATATTACTCTTCAGTAATACTAGTTTTAACCCTTAAAAATCCCAATTCATCCTCTAAATTAATATACGTATAGAGCATTCCATCTTTGATGAACTTGATGGTTGGTTTATGAGTCCAATCTACATTCAGTTCTTCTTCGTGAATTTGATTAAAGTCTTGATCAAAAGCAGTTAGCACGTAAATAAAATTAGGATTTTTGGATTGGATGATTTCGATTCCCTACTGTATCGCCAAAAACCTTATTCAAATCATCATAGACAAGCGGACCAAAATAGACTTCAAGGTCTTTTAATGCTAATGCCAAATCAGAATCGGTTTCAGACATATAGCTTCCTTTTTTAATGTCAGCAGTGAGATCGCTATGGTAGGTTTTGGTACTCAAACTATCAGAATTGATATCGTAAATATGAACTTCATTTTTGGCAGAGGTGCTGATAATCAATTTATTGTCAAAAAAGTCAACAGAACGAGCTTCTCCGGAACTTGATTTTGCACCAGTTTCATAGACGATTGTATATACGAGGTCTTTTAAATAGTCTAATTTATCCGTTGGGATGAGTTTTAGATGATTGGTTTTTAAATCAATTAAAGCAATTCCAAGGATTTCGTTCTCCCAGAAGTAATCGTAAAATCCTGCCATTTGTGAACCTTCCGCATTCAGACTTCTCCTAAATGGGACGATTTCTGCCTTTTCGGGAAGGGTATCATTTTCAAATGCATCTGGGTAAAAGTAATTTCTGGATACCTTTTGCATTTCTGGGTTGAGAACAGTCATTTGGCGAATGTTAAAAAAGGCAAAATTTCCATTTTCCATCGTTTTAAAATTTGATATATGTTCTGGTCCTACCCCATTGGGCCCCTCTCTTTCAAAAGGGACCTTTTCTTTTAAAACTAACTTGTCCAAGTCTATTATTTCCAATTGAGAACCTAATTCATCCACATTGAAGAAAGTCCTTTTATCCTTTGATACTTCAGATGATAAAAGGCTATGTTTCAAAAAAGGAAATCTTCCCCAGCATCAATCTGTACGGTATCAATTTCATAGGCTAGTTGGACGGAACTTCCACTTGTTTCACTTGAATTTTCTTTGGATGAACAACTCAATAAAATGGTTCCCATAACATATAAAATGAACCTATTCATGGGTGATCGCTGGCTTCAACCTCACAAAAGCCATTTCGTCATCGATATTGAGGAAACTATAGAGCATTCCGTCTTTGAAAAACCGATTACTTGAATTGCTAAGGTTTTCCAAAGTCTGCTCTTTTAGCATCGTATAATCCGCATCGAAAAATGTTACAACATCCTTTGTTACCACTGAATCTGCAATCATTCGATCCATGTCAGTACTAATTCTCCAAATGAGATTTTCTTCTTTTTGAAAGATCATGGGGCCAAATTTTACTTGCTTCCTCTTTTCTTTAGAAGCTTCAAAAAGTGCCTCTCTCGTGTCCACCTGTGTAGGAAAGTTTTTGATCCGCTCATTGCCCGTGAGAGTAGATTCAAAAGTTTTATGGAGCAAACTATCCATTGTAAAGTCATAGATATAGACCTCATTCATAGCAGTATTTGTAAGAACCAATTCTCCATTAATAAACTTCATGTAAGATGTTTCTCCAGTAGACATCATGGCATTTCCGTTCATTTCCAGCATGATTCGGAATTCATCCAGCTTTGAAATAGCATCTGTTGGGACGAAATTCAACTCCATTTTTTCCAAATCAATCAGTGCCAGTCCTTTGGCTGGTTTTCTGAAACTTTCATCTTCTAACTCGCCAACGTATGTTTTACCATCTGTGGAGAATATTCCCATATAACTGACCACATCTGTTTCACCAAATTCGTAACCGCTCAAGGTGTTTCTATCGAATTCGTATTTTTTTATCAATTCGCCTTTGGGGCTTATTTCTACTATTTTATTGAAATCAAAAAGCATCAGATTCCCATTACCGATTACTTGAAGTTTGGAAATAAATCCACCACCAATTCCATTTGGGCCCTCTTTTTCAAGCTGAATGGTTTCTTTGAGTGCCAAAGCATCCATGTCTACTACTTCCAATAAAAGAGATTCAGGATTAAGGTTATAAAGTAACTTTTCATCTTGGGTTAAGTCTGATATTCCCAAACCCCAGTTCAAGAAAAAGAAATGGTCTCCAGGGTCGACCATTACCGTGTCCATTTCATAAGTTAATTCCATCCCCATTCCTGAATTTTCATCAGATTTATCAGAGGAGGAACAACTAAACAAAGCAAAGGCTGCCAAAGTAAAATGGTACTTATTCATGAGATATAGTTGGTTTTAGACGTACAAATGCCACTTCATCCTCCATATTGAGAAAAGAATAGATCATGCCATTTTTTACAAATATTTTATAAGGCAATACAAAGTCATCTTGTAGCAATACTTTACCCAGCTGTTCAAATCGTGGATTAAAGGCAGTCAGGACAGTTTTGTAAATGGCCTGATCTCCTTGCATATGGTCAAAATCTTTAGAGAATCTCCAGTACACCTGGTTTTTATCGTCATAAAGGAATTGATAATATTGGACGATTTTATCAGTCAATTTTCTTACTTCTTTGAATTCCTCTTCAGTTTCTGTTCTTTTTGGATAGTTCACTTCCGCTTCAGGTTTTGTATATCGACTGACATAGGATAAGGATGTTAAAGAATCTGTTTTTAGATTGTAGAAATGTGCTTTATTCTCCGCCGTATTGGTATAAATCAAACTGTCATTTTGATATGTGAGGAATATACTGGCTCCAAAAGCAGAGATGGGTTGTTCTCCATTGTAATAAAATACAGTTTGGTATTTTTCTAATTTTTTGAAAATGTCAAGAGGCTTGTACTCAACTGTTTTGTTTTCTAAATCAAAAATTGCTAGACCATCTGGAGTGTTGTCCAATACAGATTTACTTCCGTATAAAGCAATTAAGGTATTTCCATCCTTGGAGATAGTTTCATTTAATAGGATTCTTTTATCGTCTGGAAGTTTCTCACCTACAAAACTTTGGTCTGCATACCGAAAGCCATCCAATTTGTTTCCCTCTTTATCAAATCTGGTAATTAGATAATTGTCGGAGTAAATCAAAGTACCATCCCCTGGATCATAAATTTTGCTGATCATCCCAAACCCTAACCCATCTGGTCCTTCTTTCTGATGTTGGATGGTTTTTGTCAGTTTTAACTGATCTAAGTCTATGACCTGAAGGGTAAGGGCATCTCTGTTGAAATTATAGAGAAATTTATCATCCTGTGATTCACCAGAGCTTGTCAAAAGCCAATTCACATAGATAAATTCATCTCCGGCATCCACCATCACCGTATCTAGTTCATATTTTATTAAACCTTGAGTAGCTGTTTTGTTAGAATCCTTCTTTTCCGAGCAAGAGATCAAAAAAGAACATAGAGAGATAATTAAAAAAATCGTTTCATACCATCTAAAATAGAAAAACATTAAGTTGAAACTAAAGGATTAACATATTTTAAAAATCAAAAGTGATTACTGAAAACCCCAACTCATCTTCCACATTGACGTAGGACCAGAGTTGGCCGTCTTTGAAGAAGGGAAATTCGGGGAGCTCGTCCAAGTCTTCTAGTTCAGTTTCTCCCAACAAATGGAGATCTTTATCAAAGGCCATTAAATAAACCTTGGTATTTGATGGTACATCTTCCACCCCACTTGGAATTAAAACGCCTCCAAATCTGAAAAAGTAACCTCTTTGCTCATCCCAAAGCAATTCTCCAAAGGTAATTTGAGAATGTATTTTTGTGATTTCATCTCGCCAAACTTCTTGGTCAGAGAATTCATTCCTAGATGGGGGATCAGTTTTCTCTTTTGGAGTTTGCTTTAATTCATAAGAATGGAGTACCAACGAGTCATTTTTCGGATCTATTTGGTAGATATCACTGGTGACTGAAGAAGTGAGATAGAACTTTTCGAAATATTCAGCAAGAAAAAAATTTTCGGCATAGACTTGCATCATCGGGCCATCGCTTAGGATTACTTTATACGCTTGTGTTTTGTCCAAAGCAGGCAAAGGGAAAAGCCTTCCTTCTTTGTTTTCTCTGTTGATGACGGCCAATTCTACTGGCTGGTCTTTTTGATCAAAATCCGAACCGGGTACCGTATAGTACCAAGATAGGTCCTTGGTCACCTTTAGTCGGTTGTTTTGTAGGGTTTTATCTTTGATTCCAAGAATATCCTCCTCTTCCAAATTGATCGTCTCCAGTTTTATGCCTTTAAAATCAAAGATCGCTGAAGTATTGAAACTCATTAAATAGAACTTTTCATCTGAAATGAGATCTAAATTCCATAGAAAACCTCCTACCCCATTTGGACCTTCCTTTTCATAAGGGATCTTCTGTTGCAGAGTTAGTTGATCGAGGTTTATGACTGACAGTTGGTTGTCACTTTCTGTAAACAAATAAAGTTTTTTTCGATCTTCACTGATATCGGCAAGCCGAAGATGATTCGACAAATCTATGATTTCCTCTCCAGGGTCCACGACTACGGTATCGACTGTAAAAGTCAAGTTGTTGAGAATATTTTCAGATTTTGAGCTTTCCGATCCTTCTTTTTCAGCACAGGAAAAAATAAATGAGATCAAAAATAAAGCAGATAGTTTTTTCATTCTTTAAGGTTTAAAAATCAAACGTGAATACTGCGAAACCCAGCTCATCTTCTACATTCACATAGGACCAGAGTTTTCCGTCTTTAAAGAAGGGAGATTCGAATCTATATTCAACATTATCTAATTGGGTCTCTCCGATTAGATTTAAGTTCTTGTCATATACAAAAAGAAAAACCTCTGATTTTTTCTCCAGTTTAGGATCCTCTTGAGGAATCAGTTGATAGCCAAACCTAAAGTATTGCTCACGTTGATCATCCCAAAGAAATTTATCAAAACCTACTTGATATTTGAATTTAGCCCATTCTGCATAAAATTCATTTTCATCTCCAACTTCATTTTTTATCTCACCTGATTTTTGGGTGAAACTAATTGGTGATGGAATTTAATTAATCGTATTGAATCGATTTGATAATCATAGATATAAGTATCAGAAGTTGAGGAGCTTGTTATAAAAATTAAATTGTTTAATGTATTTAATTGAACGCCTTCCCGAACACCCATCACTCTTTTTCCTCCTGAAGATGTACTTTAAACTTTAATGTTGGAATGAAATTGGGCAGTGAGATAGTTCTCCCTTTTTTGAATTCTGGTTCTACAATGATTAATCTGACATCGGTAGGTGTATGATATGAACTTGTCAATGCAAACATCAATTTTCCATCATGTGATAATTTGGCTTGATTTGTAATTAGTCCACCCTCATCTATATCTAGGCCTTCTATTTCTTTGAAATTGAATTTTAGACTTTTTCTTTTGCGCCTGTTTTGAAATACGTACCGACATTTATTGAAGAGGACACGAATAAGAACCGATCATTGCTCAATGGTTGTATAGTGGGAGGGTTAAAACCGATAGAATTGGGACCTTCTTTTGAGAATTGGTGGATATCTGTCAATTCGAGGGTTACTAAATCAATTTCATTGATTGCAGTTTTATTATAGTCATAGTAATAATACTTCTGCCCATCCAGAGAAACTGTGGAAAACCTAGCACCATGTCCGAGATTAATTATTTGATCTCCTGGATCTACCATGACAGTGTCAACTGAATAAGTCAGGCTTTCCAGAATATTGCTCGAGGTATTTTCTTCTTTTTCAGCACAGGAAAAAATAAATGAGATCAAAAATAAAGCAGATAGTTTTTTCATTCTTTAAGGTTTAAAAATCAAACGTGAATACTGCGAAACCCAGCTCATCTTCTACATTCACATAGGACCAGAGTTTTCCGTCTTTAAAGAAGGGATAAGATGGTACTTTGACCAACTCGTCGATTTTGGTTTCTCCTTTGAGGTTGAGATTTTGATCATAGGCAAAGAGGTAAACATCCTTTTTTGTTTTAGGGCTATGGTCTTCGGTCTTTTCCATGATGGAAGCAAACCGGAAATACATTTTTCGTTGATCATCATAGATGAAATTCAGATATGAAACCTGAAACAACAATGAATTACTTGCATCGATGACCTCTTGATTTGTTGAAATTTGATTTGAGAAAGGAGGTATTTGTTCATTGGGAACAAGCTTGTGTTGGGGCGATTTAAAAGTCAAGGAGCCACTGGATAAATCATACAGATAAACTTTACTCGTACCTTTAGAGTAAATCAGTGCACTATTTTCTTCTATCTTCATTCCAAGATCAGCAAAATTAGAGACGTAATGGGTTATTCCTTCGGTATGGGAAAAATACAATCGGGTCAAAAATCCGAATTCCTCTAATTCCACGAGCTTTCCTTCCTCTTTTTCGGGATCAAATATTCCCAAATACACTTTTTCTTGGGTTACATTTTTATGTAAAAAGAAAATTCGTTTTCCATCTAAACTAAGTTGGAGACTTTCATATTTGGGAATCGTGGGAGCGTCTAATAGGTTAGAAAAATCCTTTTCTGAAAATTGGTAGGAAAACAATTTTTGGGTTTGGAAATTATAGATTCCGGTAAATTGGTAATCGGCAAAGCCTATTTTTTGGCCATTCAGCAATTGGAACTTCCAAATTTTCGGAGGAACACTATTTGGGCCTTCTCTTTCAAATTGGTAGGAGTCCACCAGCTCTAGACGATCCAAATCAAACTGATAGATTTTATTTGATTTGGTATTTAAAGCATAAAGAAATTTATTATCAGAGGATAAATCTGCGTTTGCTAATCCCCAAGGTAAATAAAGTAAGGTTTCGTTGGAATCAACTAGGATCGAATCGATGGTGAATGACAGGTTTTCTAACAAATTGGAATAGGAAGGAGATAATTCATTCATTACTACTACCTCTGGTTCTTTTGGAGGTTCCTCTTTTGCTAGTTCAATAGAAATGATGGAGTCGACTGGCTCTGGATCGGGTAAAATTGATGCAGCTTTTGAAATGAGGTTAGCTTGCTTAGGTTCTGTTACCTTGGTTTCTTCCTTCTGAGAACAAGAAAAAATAATCATGAGAAATATAGGAATGGTTGCTTTTCTCATGAGTTTAATAGTCAAATGTGAAGATTATAAAACCCAGTTCGTCATCTATATTTACAAAAGACCAAAGTTTCCCGTCTTTGAAAAATTTTAACCCAAAATAATCAATTGGGAAATTTTCCTCATGCAATTGGTTTAGGTCTTGATCAAAAATGGTAAGGATCTGCTTATGGACCGTTGAATCTCCGATTTTTCGATCCAGCTCCCTGGAAAACCTAAAGAACTTTTGATTCTGTTCATCAAAATAGAAATTGCTAAATTCAACTTCCTCATTCATTTGGATGAAAACTTCACGCATTTGCTCCGGAGCATTTAAGGTGGTTCTGCCCGGAACTTTTTTAGTATCAGCAGTAAGTTCGGAATGGTAAGTTTTATGGATGACAGAATCGGATTCTAGATCCAGAAGATAGACTTCATTAAAATTATGGGAGGAAACCAATACCTGACTTTCCATAGGATAAACGTCAACTTGCTCAAATGAACGGGATTGTAATTTTCCATCTATATAAAGACTGGCTATATAGTTTTGGGTCCTTTGCCATAAGTCAAAAGGAAATTTTTTGAGGGATAGATCCTCAAGCGTAATCATCGCCATTCCCGTTTTGGGCTCTTCCCCGTTTTCTGGTCCATAGGGGGCGAATACCTGATTTCCATTATTTGAAATAAAAAACTCTTCTCCCAAGGCTTCGTTTTCTTCCAGCCCTTCTGGCTTTTCTGTTCTAAATCGATATAGCTTACGCTCCTGCAAGGTTGGGTCGAACTCCCGAAAGTCTGTAAAGCCCACAAAGAAAAATTTACCATCCTCACTGATCTTTAAGCCTCGGGGAAAGCCAGTTCCCAATGGGCCTTCTAGATCCATTGGTTTTTGATCTACTAATTTCATTTGTTCCAGATCAATGACTTCAATTCGGGGTACATCTGGATTAAAATTAAAGAGCTGTTTTTTATCGGGACTTAATGCCCCAAGTCCTAATCCTCTTCTTAGATAAATAAAATCTTCACCTGAGTCGACCAAAACAGTATCTATACGGTATGAAAAATTAAATTCCTCCTGCGCTGTTTCATCCCTTGCCTTGGTACAGGATATACAAATTGCCAATAGAAAAATAAGATTAAGTCTCTTCATGAGTTTAAAAGTTAAAAGTGAATACAGCAAAGCCTAGTTCATCACGCACATTCACATAGGACCAGAGTTGGCCGTTTTTCCAAAAGTAGGAACTGGGTACCTTTTCCAGGTTTTCTAAATGGGTTTCACCTACGACATGAAAATCTTTGTCATAAGCAAAAAGATAGATTTCATAGGTGTTAGGATCTCCTCTGTTTTCTCCAAGAAAAGTCCTTTTGCCCAAGCGGAGATATAGTTGCCTAGTTTCATCCCATTTTAAATCCATGAAATTTATTTGCTCCGCAATTTTTCTTTGTTCATCTCTAAAAATGGCTTCATCGGGAGAATCATTGATTACGGTTATATTCCATTCATTGGGTACGGTCTTGTGTTTGATATCTACAAACTCTATACTATCAGCACCAAGTTTTAATTTGTAAAATCCACTCATCGATCCTCCAGAGATAAGCAATTGACCATTTTGCATATCCATGTAATCTGAAGGACCATAATACATCATGTTAGTACCTTCAGCAGTCTTCTGGGTTAAAGTGATATAATAGTCACTGACACTTTTCATTTTAGGAATGGAGTAGGTTTTCATGGACTTGCTAGTGGGATCAATAATCCAGAGTTCATTGATTTTAGCGATTTCACTATAAGGTTGAGAGTATAATTTTTTGCTTTGGAAATCATAAATAGCGCTTCCATATAGCTTCATAAAGTCATTGGTATAGTCAGGATCTAACCCATCAGGAAAAATCTTTAAATCTTGATTCAATTCTCCATTGGTATTGAATATTCCTTGGGCGTTAAAACCTTTTAAAAAAATTTGCTGAGATGGACCTGTTTCAAGCTCACCAATAAAAGAGCCCACACTATTTGGTCCCTCACTATCAAATTCATTCTTTTCGAGCACTTTTAGCCCATCTAAATCAACTGTGATTAGGTTAAGGGGTTTGTTTTCGAAAAATAAAAGCTGTTTTTTATCTTTTGTCAGATCAAAGGCCCCTAATCCAAAACCAAGATTGATAAAGTCTTCTCCAGGGTCTATCACCACAGTATCTACTGAAAAAGTCAGGTTTTCCAGAATATTTCCTTCTTCAGGACTGCCAGCCTCCTTGCTTTCGTTACATGAAAAAAATAGACATAGACAAAAGTATAACGAGTAATTTCTCATTCTTTAAAAGTTAAGAATGGAAAATACAGAAAAATCTGAATAAAATTTAGTTAAGTTTTCTTAATGTACTGATTCCATGAGTGTTCGAAAGGCGAGGGCTTTTTCTCCATACCTTGCCTGCGTTTCGTACCGAAGTGCATGTGCAAACCGGCCTTCGTATTCGATCAGTTTTTTCGTGTTTTCAGCAAAAAACTGGACACTGTAATTGGTTACATGATCATCAGGGCTGTTTAATAACCTGAAAAATTTATGTTCTATAAATAGGCCAGTGGCAAAAATATCAGGGATATGAGTTTCTTTCATCCAATTGACAAAATCCTCTTCTATCTCATTGTTAACAGTGAAAGTAATGTTGTAAAGTATCATATCGGAAGATTTTAACTGGAATTTTGTTTTTTTGTAACAGATTGATTGCTTCAAAGTTAGGTATCTCAACGCAAAAAACCGGAATTACCCCCTTCTAAAGCTCCCAGAAATATGCATAAAATAGCCAAGGCACCTCCAAAGGCTCATGACAAGCAATTGTTGATCGTTAAACTAGTGGTAGTGGCTTTGTATGGAGTTGGGATCATAGGCATGTCAATTCCGGAATATAGGCCCCTATTCCAATCCTTGACTCCAGCACAATTGTTAATCACATTGGGACTGGTTCTATTTTTTCATAGAGGTTGGACGGATTCATTTCCTATCGTAGCAGCTCTTGCGTTTTGGATTGGCTTTGGATCAGAATTGATCGGGATCCATACCGGATATTTATATGGTGACTATGTGTATGGAGATACCTTGGGTCCCAAGTTGTGGGATGTCCCATTGGTGATCGGGGTCAACTGGTTTGTTTTGGTTTATTTGACAGGGGCGGTGTTTTCAAAAAGTATTTCCAATGATTATTATGCTGCATTGATGGGAGCGGTAGCCATGACTGCCTTTGATTATATCATGGAGCCCGTAGCCATGGCTGTGGACATGTGGTACTGGAAGTTTGATATAATTCCTATCGAAAACTATTTGGGATGGTTTGGAGTTTCTTTTTTAATTCACCTGATTTACAGGAAAGCAAATTTTGAAAAGGCTAACCCCTTGGCAGCCTTTTTGTTAATCGTAATGGTACTGTTTTTCTCAATACTCAATTTCACGTTGAAACTATAGTATCACAAGCTTGGAAAAAGGTTTTTACCTAATTCTAAAAATAGTTATAACAAAATAGAAGTATTTAAGTTTTCTACTAGATGATGGAAGCCATAGTCTTTACTTTAGTTGGTTTTGGTCTGATGGAATTGTCTGGTTGGGCAATTCATAAGTATTTAATGCATGGGCCTTTATGGATGATTCATAAAACCCATCATCAACCGAGTAAGTATGCATTTGAACTGAATGATTTATTTTCAGTTCTTTTTGGCAGCATCGCCATTGTCTTAATAATAGTGGGTTTGAAAGAATTCGATTATCGATTCTGGATGGGTGTAGGGATAAGCCTTTATGGATTTTTATATTTCATTTTACATGATGTATTGATCCATAGAAGGGTTAAATGGTTTCAAAAACCAAAGAGTAAGTTTTTAAAAGCAATATTTAGAGCACATCAAGCGCATCATCGTACAAATAAGAAAGATGATGCAGTTTCGTTTGGTTTGTTTTTGGTACCCAAGGAATATTATAAAGAGGAGGAAAAGTGAGCAGTTATTCAATTAAGGATTTAGAGCAGTTATCTGGTATCAAGGCACACACCCTAAGGATTTGGGAGCAGCGCTACAATCTGTTGAACCCAAAGCGGACGGATACCAACATTCGCTTATACGACGATGGCGATTTAAAATTGATTTTAAATGTCGCATTATTAAATGATAATGGATTTAAAATCAGCAAGATTGCTTCCATGAGTCTTTCAGAAATGAAGGAGGAAGTAATCCGTTTGACAGATAGATCTTTGACTCATGATGATCAAGTTCATGCTTTGACCATTTGCATGATCGAAATGGATGAAGATCGTTTTGATAAAGTGCTGACGACTAATATTATCAAAATTGGATTTGAGCAGACCATGCTCAATATCATCTATCCTTTTTTATCAAAAATCGGTTTGTTGTGGCAAACAGGAGCAATTAATCCTGCCCAGGAGCATTTTATTTCCAATTTGGTCCGGCAAAAATTGATTGTGGCGATTGATGGTCAAATACCGAGTATCTCGGGGAAAAAGTTTTTGCTTTTCCTTCCAGAAGGAGAATTACATGAAATATCGATTTTGTTTGCCTCTTATTTAATTAAAAGTAAAGGTCACAAAGTAATCTATTTGGGTCAAAGTACTCCTAAAAGAGACTTAGATGCTGTTTATGATTTAGTGGAACCTGATTATATCTTAACGGTTATGACATCCTGTCCCCCAGATGATTCTCCACAGGAATATGTAGATTACTTGTCAAGCAGATTTTCCAAATCTCAGATTTTCGTTTCGGGCTACCAGGTTGTAGGTCAGGATTTGCAATTTGGTCCAAATGTGAAACAATTCAGCTATATCCGAGAAATTAAAGACGTGCTAGAAGAGATCGGACAAGGTATTTTAGAAAAATAGTTTAATGATAGAGTAAAATGGTTAAACAAAGCATTTCTTCGGGAATGCTTTTTTATGGCCAAAATACCCCATTTGACCATTATTTTTCACCGTTTATGTCAAAATGTTTAACAAAAAATAAAAAATGTTAAACAAAAGGTTGTTATTTTGTTTAATGAATAGTAAGTTTGATTAAACAAAAACTCATAAGCCATGACGACTCTAGAATTTAGCTACTCTTTGAACAATCTTTCCAGTTCATTGAAACCTTTTGCAATGAAGTTGACTCGAGATTTGGATGATGCCAATGACTTGATGCAAGATACGATGGTCAAAGCCTTTACAAATAGAGATAAATTCACGGAAGGGACTAATTTGAAAGCATGGCTTTATACCATCATGAAAAATACCTTTATCACGAATTATCAGAAGATGGTGAGAAGAGGAACGTTCGTAGACACCACAGATAATTTACATTACATCAATTCCAGCGATATCAAAATCGAAAATGGAGTGTTTGGAAATTTGGCAATGGATGATATTTATGAGTCTATTGACAAATTAGATGATGTATTCAAAACGCCATTTTTGATGCACTATAGAGGCTTTAAATACCATGAAATTGCTGAAAAATTACAGATTCCGATAGGAACTGTTAAGAATAGAATTCATATTGCTAGAAAGCAGTTGAAGGAAGATTTAATGGTGTACAAGCATAAAAATTGATTCTATGTCTCATAAACATGCGGTAGTAATAGGTTCAGGTTTTGCTGGACTTTCGGCAGCTACGCATTTAGCAGTAAATAATTACCAGGTTACAATACTAGAGAAAAATGACTCCCCCGGTGGAAGAGCTAGAAAGTTCGAACACCAGGGGTTTGTTTTTGATATGGGGCCAAGCTGGTATTGGATGCCTGATGTATTTGAAATGTATTTCGGTGATTTTGGAAAAAGTCCATCGGATTATTATGACCTCATTAGACTCGACCCTTCCTATGCAGTGATTTATGGAGAACAGGATGTGTTGGAAATTCCAGCAAATCTAGATTCATTTAAAGAAATGCTTGAAAAGATTGAACCTGGAGCAGCTGTTCAATTAGATAAATTTTTGGAGCAGGCTGCCTACAAGTATCAGGTAGGAATACATGATTTAGTAACTAAGCCAAGTAGATCTATATTTGAATTTACATCTCCATCCTTACTCAAGGATATGCTCAGAATGGATATTTTCCAATCCATGTCCAAGCATGTTCGTAAATTCTTCAAATCGGAGAAGATTATTCGCTTGATGGAATTTCCTGTCTTGTTTCTAGGCGAGACTGCCGAAAATATACCTGCTTTATACAGTTTGATGAATTATGCAGATATAGCTTTAGGTACTTGGTACCCCAAAAAAGGCATGCATGAAATAATCAAAGGAATGGTCAGTCTGGCTGAAGAAAAAGGGGTCAAAATCCGTTACGGTTCCGAAGTGGAGGAAATTGAGATTGAAGATGGAATAGCAAAGCGGGTCCGATTGATATCTGGAGAGAAAATTTCTGCAGATGTGGTCGTTGCGGGGGCAGACTATCACCATGTGGATAAGCATTTAGTTAATCCGAAATACAGCAACTATTCAGAAGAGTATTGGGATAAGCGTGTGATGGCTCCTTCCAGTTTGTTGTTTTATTTGGGTATTGATAAGCGTTTGGAAAACCTTCGCCATCACAATTTATTTTTTGATGAACCACTTGGTCCTCATGCTGATGCCATTTATACGCATCCAAGATGGCCAGAAAATCCGCTATTTTACGCATCAGTACCGTCTATTACGGACAGGACTGTGGCACCAGAAGGAATGGAAAATATGTTTTTATTGATTCCATTAGCTCCCGATTTAGATGACTCTGAAGAAATAAGAGAAAAATATTACAATATCATCATGGACAGGTTAGAAAGGATTTCTGGACAGGAAATTAGATCTCATGTGGTTTTCAAAAGGTCCTATGCCCATCGTGATTTCAAAAATGATTACCATGCCTTCAAGGGCAATGCTTATGGTTTGGCCAATACGCTCACACAGACTGCGATACTAAAGCCTTCACTCAAAAACAAAAAGGTTTCTAACTTGTATTATACAGGGCAGCTTACTGTGCCAGGTCCTGGAGTTCCTCCTTCCCTAATTTCGGGCAAAGTCGTTGCAAATGAGGTGATCAAAGAAAATAATTAATGAATTATTGATATATTAATATATGATGAACCCAAGAGATCTATTCGATCAGACAACTTTTGAGTGTAGCAAGCTAATCACACAACGATATAGCACCAGTTTCACATTGGGTATCAAAACTTTGGATCAAAAATTCCATTTGCCAGTTTATGCGATTTATGGATTTGTCCGCTATGCGGATGAAATTGTGGATACATTTCATGATCAGGACAAGGAGAAATTGTTAGCAAGGTTTAAGAAAGATACCTATGAGGCAATAGAAACAGGGATTTCATTAAATCCTGTGCTTCACGCTTTTCAATTGGTAGTCAATAAATATCATATTGATCAAGAATTAATAGAAGCCTTTCTCCATAGCATGGAAATGGATTTGGATTTTAAGACGTATGATGATTCCAAGTATAATGAATATATCTATGGTTCAGCCGAGGTAGTAGGGCTGATGTGTTTGAAGGTCTTTTGTGAGGGGGATGAGGCTGAATATGAAAAGTTGAAAGTTCCTGCTTGTAAACTAGGAGCTGCTTTCCAGAAAGTAAATTTCCTGAGAGATATTAAAAGTGATTATGAAGAACGAGGAAGAGTTTACTTTCCGGAGTTGAGTTCACTCATTTTGATAAAATCGTTAAAAAACAAATCGAAGAAGATATCCAGCGGGATTTTGATGATTCACTGATTGGAATTGAACAACTACCAATGGGTGCAAAACTAGGCGTGAAAGTAGCCTATCTCTATTATCAAAAGCTGTTTGATAAGATCAAAGGGCTGCCAGCTGAAACCATCACCCAGACCAGAATAAGGATTCCGAATTCCAAAAACTCTCCTTGTTAATCGGTACCTATTTTGTGAATAAGTTAGGTATTACTTGATATGGAAAAGTATTTATACTTGGGTGTTAATCTCTTTACCATTTCCTTTCCTTTGGTAAGATCATTTGAACAAAAGATTCAATATTTCAAAAATTGGAAATTCTTGTTTCCTGCGATCTTCCTTACGGGTACTTTCTTTTTGATTTGGGACCATTGGTTTACCAGATTGGGTGTTTGGGAGTTTAACCCAACCTATATTTTGGGGATTTACTTTTTGATTTACCATTGGAAGAATGGCTGTTTTTTTGACAGTACCATTTGCCTGCGTGTTTATTTATGAAGTGTTGAATTATTTTTTTCCTACAGACCCATTGAAGGATTTTGGGAAGCCTTTTGTCTATGTAATGGTTCCATTTCTTATTGGTTTGGGATTCATGCATTTGGATAAGTTATATACATCCATTAATTTCTTCATCGGAGCGGGTGCATTAATTGCCCATTTTATAGTATTTAATGATAAATATTTGGGTAAATTCTTATTTACCTACTTAGTACATCTTATTCCTCTATTCCTATGCAATGGCATATTGACTGGAGGACTTACTGAGGAACCTGTAGTAATTTATAATAATGCAGAAAATCTAGGGATTAGAATATGGACGGTACCTGTTGAAGATACCATCTATTCGATGACCTTATTATTGATGAATATCTCTTTTTATGAAAGATTTAGGAATCAACAAACATTTCAATCTATTGAAAGTTAATAGGCTATGATGCAACTTGAAGTACATATAGATGATCATTCTGGCTTTTGCTTTGGGGTGGTTTATGCTATTGAAATGGCAGAGGAAATCCTGGATGAACAAGGATATTTATATTGCTTAGGGGATATCGTGCATAATGATGAGGAGGTAAACCGTCTGACTAAGAAAGGGTTGAAGATCATTAATCATGAGGATCTGAAGGAATTGAGAGACCAGAAAGTGTTGATCAGGGCTCATGGAGAACCACCATCTACTTATCAATTGGCAATCAATAATAATCTGACTCTAATCGATGCGAGTTGTCCGGTGGTTTTGAAACTACAGAATAGGATCAAAAATTCATTCGATAAGGATGAGACGATTTATATCTATGGAAAGCATGGGCATGCTGAAGTGATTGGGCTCTTGGGACAGACTAGCAATAAGGCGGTAGTTTTTCAGGATATCTCGGAATTGGATTTAGCTACTCTTCCTAGAAACATTACCCTTTATAGCCAGACTACCAAAAGCACTGATAAATTTTACGAGATCAATGAGATACTGAAGCAGAATGGGATTTCTGTAAATACGAATGATACCATTTGTAGACAAGTATCAAACCGAGATAAGGAGTTGAGAGCTTTTGCAGATCGCTTTGATAAAATCATTTTTGTGAGTGGGACTAAATCCTCGAATGGTAAAGTGTTATATAACGTCTGCAAAGAAAAAATCCAAATACATTTTTTGTTTCCAATGCCGACCAGATTAAACCCGATTGGTTTAATCCCAATGAAACGGTTGGTATTTGTGGAGCGACTTCTACTCCGATGTGGTTAATGGAACAAGTTCGAGAGAAAATCTTGACTTTCTGATTTAACTCAACTTGCTTGCAGGTATGATTGCAGGAAATCAAATTTTAGGAAACAAGCATATAGACCCTACTGGGGTGGTGGTGGCTATCTTAATCATCGCTTGCTGGAGTACTTCAATGGTCTTTTTACTTCAGTGGAACATTAATTGGTCCAATCCCCTCACCTATCTTTTTGTATTGATCCAAATGCACCTGTATACAGGATTGTTTATTACAGCACATGATGCCATGCACGGATTGGTTTCATCCAATAAAATTGTAAACAATGTAATAGGCGTATTTGCAGCCCTTCTTTTTCGTACAATTTCTATTGGAAATTGTTTCCCAAACATCATGAACATCATCGGTTTGTGGCCACGGATCAAGATCCGGATTACCATCATTCTGATAACTTCTTTGTTTGGTATTTTAGTTTCATCAAACAGTATCTCAGCGTATGGCAAATTCTTCTAATGGCTATCACCTTCAATATTTTAAAGCTATTTCTGCCTGTGGATAACTTGATAATTTTCTGGATGCTTCCAGCTGTGTTATCCACATTTCAACTATTTTACTTTGGAACTTACCTTCCTCATCGAGGGGAAAGTGATAACAAACACCATTCAAATACACAGTCCAAAAATCACCTTTGGGCATTTATTTCATGCTATTTCTTTGGCTATCACTATGAGCATCATGATTCTCCAGGCACACCTTGGTGGAGGCTGTGGAGAAAAAAGAGGAAATGGTAAAATAAATCCGCATTTAACTAAACTTTTTCTTCCTAAAACTATTTTGTTTTAGAACTACCCATCGCAATGAAAACTAGAGTACTGACATTTCTAATTGTTTTAATATCTATTTCTGCATTTTCCCAAGGAGTGATTAGAGGACGGATTATCAATCCTTCCAATGGGGAGCCTGTGGCCTTTGCCAATGTTTTGGTGTTGGAAACTGAATACGGTGCAATTTCTGATGAAGATGGCAACTACTCCATCGAAAGCATTCCTCCGGGATTATATAATGTGCGTGCAAGTTTTGTTGGGTACAAGACTGAAACCAGGTATGAGGTCCGAGTTACCTTGGCTAAATCTGTGCAATTGGATTTTGAATTGACAGAAGATGCCTCAGAGCTTGGAGAAGTTGTTGTAAGTTCTGAGTTTTCAAGATCTGAGGAAACGCCCCTTTCCGTAAGGAAGCTAAATAGCAATGAAATAGAAAGGTACCCTGGTGGGAATAGAGATATTTCACGAGTTATACAAGCTTTACCTGGAGTAGCAAGTACCCCAAGTTTCCGAAATGATATTTTGATTCGTGGTGGAGCACCGAATGAAAACAAGTTTTTTGTGGATGAGATTGAAGTACCCGTAATTAACCATTTTTCGACGCAAGGTTCCTCGGGTGGACCTGTAGGCCTCTTGAATGTCAACTTAATAAAGAATGTAGATTTGATTGCTGGTGGATTTCCAGCCAATAGAATGGATGCCTTGAGTTCCTTCTTTGAAATTCAGTTGAAAGAAGGGAATAGGGAAAGTATGCAGACCCAATTGACTTTGGGAGCCTCTGAGTTGACCCTTTCCAATGAAGGTCCAATTGGAGAAAAGACCACCTATCTAGTCTCTGCAAGAAGATCATATTTACAGGGTTTGTTTAAAGTTTTGGGCTTGCCCTTTTTGCCCACTTTCAATGATTTTCAAGTGAAAACGACCACCAAACTGAATGATAAAACAGAGTTGACCTTTATTGGAGTTGGTGCCATTGATCAATTTGAATTGAATCAGGATATTCCAGAAGATGAGAGTGAAGAAGAGTTGGAAAACCGCTTGTATTTATTGGATGTTTTGCCTGTTCAGAGCCAATGGAATTATACTACAGGGCTAAAATTAAAACGGTTCAGGGAGAATGGATTCTGGACTTTCGTATTGAGTAGAAATATGCTCAATAATGAGGCTGAAAAGTACTACCGAAATGAAGAAAGCTCTGAGTCCAATTTATTATATCGATATATTTCCCAAGAATCAGAAAATAAATTCAGAGCAGAGAATAGTATTTTCGGAAATGGTTATACCCTGAAATATGGAGTTAATTATGAGTATTCCAGGTATTACATTAAGAACTTTGACCGTGCCACTTTAGCGAATTCTTCAGAAGTGATTGATGTAGAATCAACTTCTAATTTCAATCAGTATGGAGCATTTATCTCTGGAACTAAATATTCGTCAGATGAACGGCTCTTGGTTTCAGGTGGAATAAGAATAGATGGCTCTGATTTTGGAAAGACCGCGCAAAACCCTTTAAATCAGTTCAGTCCTAGAGTTTCTATTTCCTATCAGCTAAAGCCTAATTTATTTGCCACTGCCAATGCTGGTATATATTACCAGAAACCTCCGTATACAGTACTAGGATATAGAAACAATTCCGGTGAATTAGTCAATCAAAATTCGGATGTAAGATTTATTCAAAATAACCAACTGATCGCAGGATTAGAGTTTTTGGCACCGCAACGAAATAGAAGGTTTACAATGGAGGCTTTTTACAAAAAATATAAGAACTATCCTTCTTCTATTCGAAATGGCATTGCTTTAGCCAATCTCGGTGCTGACTTTGGGGTGATAGGAAATGAGCCCGTAGAATCAAATGCAGAAGGCAGGGCATTTGGGTTGGAGTTTTTGGCACAGCAAAGACTTTTTAATAATTTCTATGGGATAGCCTCTTTGACCTTGGTACGTAGTGAATTTACAAATCCAAATACGGAAGGATTTATACCTTCTTCCTGGGATAATAAAGTGATTTTGAGTTTAACCGCAGGCAAACGATTTAATAAAAATTGGGAACTTGGCGGAAGGTGGAGATTTTTGGGCGGAACACCTTATACTCCTTACGATGTAGAAGAATCATCATTGATCAGCAACTGGGATTTAAGGGGTCAACCTATTTTAGATTTCAATCAGATCAATACACAACGACTTTCTGCTTTCCATCAACTTGATTTGCGTGTTGATAAAAAGTATTATTTCCCAAAATGGAGCTTGAACTGGTATGTGGATATCCAAAATGCATACAATTACGAGGCGGAACAACCTGATTTATTGGTACCAGTTCGTGATGAAAATGGGGATATAAAAGTTGATCCAAATGATCCTTCCCGCTATCAACTTAAATTCATTGAAAATACTGCGGGGACTATACTTCCAACAGTTGGAATTATAGTTGAATTTTAAAATTTCAACTTAGCGAGTTCAGAAGTTTGATAATTCGATTGGATTTAGCCTCCATATCGTCAACTGCATAGATATAGCTGATCCAATTATTTTGCTCTTCTTTGGGCAGCTGATTGAATAAGTCCAATTTTCCTGGATCATCTTGAAGACATTCGATTAGTTCTTGAGGAATGGTATTGGGAATTTCTTCTCTATACAACTTAATCGAAACTTCATCCCCTTCTTCTTTTCCTAGGATTTTCCTAATGGGTTTTGCTACTGGTAAAAACACGTAACCATTTCCCATGGGAAGGAGGTGCTTGCCTTCAAATGAATAATCATCAATTGATCCCGAGATTTTCATCATTCCGAAAGCCTTACCAGACTTAATTAAATCCCCTGGAAGCTTTATGAATGTCCAACCACCTTTCCCGGTAAACTTTTCTAAGAGGTATGTTCCTTCAACAATCAGTTCCATAAAAAAAGAGCAAGAATGAATCCTGCTCTTGCTTGTTAATTTGTGGCGTTACTTCCGTCGTTTCCAAACCTCCATCGAATATTCAATCCAAAAACATCTGCAAAAAAGTCTGTGTTTTCTACAATTCGGAATGTTGGCCTCCAATCAGCACCTATCACAATTGGCACTTCTTCAAAGGCATATTCAATACCTATTTCACCAGCCGCCGCCAAAGAGAAGGGATCGTCGATATATAAAGATGGACCAACTCCTACGTACCAATTGAAATCGCTCGATCCTACTGGTCTATATATAAAATCCCATAGAGCGTCAATGCCTACTCCCGAGCCAAAACTTACATCAGCATGGATTCTGCTAAACTGCCCTACAGAAAAAACTCCATCTACAGCCACATTGTTACCGCCAAATTGACCAAATCTCAAACCTACTTCTTGAGCGTTACTTTCAAGAGAAGCTGCCAGTCCAAAGAAAAGTACTAGCGTAAGAATTTTGAAATACTTCATGTTCTTTACATTTAAGGATATTATAAAATAGTCTACAAATATTTAAATTTTACTTGAATTATTCAGATGAAGATAGAAATTTATAGGTAATTCCTGCTAAAAATGCCCCTACTATAGGAGCGACCCAAAATAGCCATAATTGTTTTAAAAAGATGCCTCCGGCAAAGATAGCTTGGCTCGTACTTCTGGCTGGATTGACAGAAGTGTTGGTAACAGGTATAGAAATCAAATGAATTAGAACTAAAGCCAATCCAATTGCGATACCACCAAATCCAGCTGGGGCTTTTCCATGAGTAGCTCCCAAAATCACGATTAGGAAAAAGTAAGTCATGACTATCTCAGTAATCAAAGCAGAGCTCATCGAATAACCTCCTGGAGAAGCTTCTCCATACCCATTTGAAGCGAACCCTCCTAATTCCACGCCTGCCTTTCCTGTAGCGATGGCATATAAAATAGTGGCACCGGCCAAGCCTCCTAAGACTTGAGCGATAATGTAAGGAAGTAAATCCTTGCCCTCAAATCTACCACCAGCCCATAAACCAATGGAGACTGCTGGATTTAAATGACAGCCACTGATATGTCCAATCGCATAGGCCATCGTCAGGACAGTGAGTCCAAATGCCAATGCTACTCCTAAAAAACCTATTCCCAGTTCAGGGAAACCAGCCGCCAAAACGGCACTGCCACAGCCCCCAAGTACTAGCCAAAGGGTACCGATAAATTCTGCTATAAGCTTTTTCATATAAAAAATAGGTTAGTTGTTAACTGACTTTAGGAAATTAAATAAATAATTTTAAAATCAAGTAAGGTTTGGTGTTCTAATTGTAGAATTAATAGAAAAAATAGTGACTTAAGGGGTTGTTTGAAGTAAGGCTTTACTAATTGATATTGCATATTTGAACTAATCCCTAACTAAAGGATTTATATTCATAACAAGCTTTAAAGAAAAAGGAGACTAGATGAAGATATTCGAATGTGAGAAGTGTTTTCAACCGCTTTATTTTGAAAATCAAAGCTGCGAGAAATGTGGGCATTTGGCCGGATTCTCCAATGCTGAATTGGATTTAAAAACATTCGAAATCGGATTGGACTCATTGAAATCTGATGGAGATAATTCTGAATTTAAATTTTGTAGAAACAAAGAATTTGGAGTTTGTAATTGGCTGATTCCTGTAAGTGACCAGGAAGATTTTTGTGTTGCCTGCAAACTCAATAGAACCATTCCGAATTTATCGGATGCAGAAAATTTCAAAAAGTGGCAGAAACTTGAAATCGCAAAACATAGACTCATTTATCAATTGGTTAGGTTAGGGTTGAATCCACAACCTAAAACGGAAGACGTCAATGGTCTAACTTTTGACTTTATTAACAACCAAAATGGAAATGAGGGAAAGGCGATGACCGGACATGATAATGGGGTGATTACTATTCTACTTTCTGAGGCAGATGCTGTCCATCGAGAGCAAATGAAGAAAGAGTTCGAAGAACCTTATCGAACTTTGATTGGACATTTTAGGCACGAGGCAGGTCATTATTATTGGGATCGTTTGGTATTTAATAATCCTACTACTCTCCAGGAATTTAGAAACATCTTTGGGGATGAACGAGTAAATTATGGAGACTCCTTAACTAGCTACTACGCGAAAGGCCCTTTAGCCAATTGGCAGCAAAACTTTATTAGTCAATATGCTACATCTCATCCATGGGAGGATTGGGCTGAGACATGGGCCCATTATCTACATATCATGGATATGGCAGAGACTTCCTATTATTTTGGGATGAAAGTGGAGCCAAAACTCTACGAAAACACGTTGGATGGGGCCATAGGTTTTGACCCCTATGAGTGTACGGATTTTGAGAAAATTTTAAAAGACTTGGGTCCCATTTCATTTGCAATCAATAGTCTAAATCGATCTATGGGAATGCCCGATATGTACCCTTTCGTGATTAGCCCAATAGTAAAAGCTAAAATGGAGTTTATTCATCGATTGGTCTACAAGAGTTAATGGAGGGTTAGGCAAGGATTTAATCTAATGCTTTTCCATTTACGTACACCTTTTTTAAATCAAACCCAGAGACGATTCTTGGGTCGAAAGAGTCATTCTTTGCCTTGATTTTATGATTCTCAAATTTAAATTGGGCTAGTCGATCATGTTCGGTAATCGCCACATCAAAAAAGATATCGCATTCCAAGTTGATGTTTTTCATGGTAATATGGTCCGAAAAAGAATTTGGAACTTCTTTTCTTCCTTTTAGATCGAAAAATTGAGTCCAAGGCTTCACATAGATCATGCTGTATGCCTGCCCGGTAATATTCTCTACTGTAATGTATTCATAGTGTTGAGGGGTGTCTGGACGCATTTTTAACCATAAAAGCCTTCGAGCATCCTGAATTTTTATATTCCTCATGATCACATTCTTATTATGAATGGATTCACTTCCGTTGGTGAGGGCGGAATGGCAAAAGCCGAATTCGCTATCCTCGATTATAATGTGGGTGTTTTCTCCATTGTTTGGGTCTTTATCTGCCCAAGGTCCTTTTCCACCTTTTAAGGCAATGGCATCGTCATTTACTGCGAGGTAGCAGCCTTTGATAAGAACATTATTGACCACATCTAAATCTATGGCATCGGTACTTGGCGCTTTGATGGGTTCATGAGGAGAGGTAATGGTGAGGTCTAAGATCTTAATATTGTTGCATTGGTAATAATGACTACTCCAAAAACCTGCATTAATCAATTTCACATCCTGTAACTGGACGTCATTACTTTTCCAAATAAATACTAATCTAGGCCTGGAAACTTCCAAATTGGTGCAATTAGGGTCTTCCTCTCTTCTTTTCCAGAATGCTTTCCAAAAGTTCAACCCGTTACCATTTATGGTTCCTTTACCTGCAATAGAGAATCCATCTACCTCATAAGCATTCACCAATGCTGCGAAATAGTCTAGATTTTGTCCTTCCATGCGGGATGGGATTTTTGGATAATTGGCAATGTCGTCAGAACCTTTCAAAACGGCTCCTTCTTCTAGATGTAAGCGTGTGTTGGGCTTGAAAAATAAAGCGCCGCTTAAAAATGTTCCTTTTGGAATGATAATAACTCCTCCTCCTGATAGACTTGCCTCATCAATAATTCGCTGAATTTTTTGGGTTTGGAGGAGTGTGCTGTCTGCCAATACTCCATGGGAAGTGATCCTATATTGTTTCCCTAAATCCTTTAATTCTAGTTTGGTATAATCATGAAACCAGGGAGAAATTTTCGAACCATCTGGCCAATAATCCTTATTTACTGCTGTTTGGGAAAAAGCGGCTTGAATACTTAATAAGAGAACTAATAAAAGGGGATTGAGAATTTTCATCATGGTAATACTAACAAATTCATGCCAGAACTGGGAAGAACCGAATTTCAAATTGTTCCATTTACTGGGCAAAGGGTATCCTTTGCTGTCCTGCAAATTTCCATTAAGAAGGATTTTCTTTTCCTTTCATGACATCCATGACGAAATCCAGGGCTGAGTTCCAAGCTGTCATACATCTTTTGGTATTGTTTTCCCCTAGGGTCTTATCAATTGTATAGAGCATGGCTTCCTTTACAACAGGATAATGAGCTGCCTGCACTCCATATTTTACATGATTCTCACCTAATCGCTGCAAGCCTGTGACCAAGTGTTCTGGTCGGGATAGGGAATAAATGATACCTCCTAACATATGGGTCAAGAGACGACCTTGATCGGTCATATTATTTCGAAATAGACTTTTGGCCTCTGGGGCGATTTCAAAAACTTTTTCATAAAATATAGAAGCAAACTCTTCCGGGTTTTCCATCATTATAGGAAGAGAGGCTTGGAGTTCCAATTGCATATCCATTTCCTTAAATCCCAATAATTCAAACAATTCCGCAGGTTCCTCTTTCCCTTTTAGCTCTTTCATGTAGGTTTCCCCAATTTCAAGAGTGTCTTTTGGAATACTATTATAGACTGTTTTAGAAATGAGGATTTTGGATTGGGTAACTTTCGTTTGTTCTTGAATTCTACTGGCTACATTGACAGGGTCACCAATGACTGAAAATTGTTTATGGGTAGGATGTCCCAAATGCCCTATATAGGCTTTTCCAAAATTGATTCCTATTCCAGAGTTTAGCTTGATGTCCAAATCTTTTAATTCAGTGTTATTCAGATGCGTCAAGGCATAATGCATCCCCAAGCCGGCTCGGATGGCATCTGTACATATTTTATCCCTTGTACCTCCGGTTGTTCCAAAAACTCCTATAATTTCATCTCCTACATATTGGTAAATGATCCCATTATTCATCAGAATTGGGTCGCCTAATGCCGTATAAAACTTGTTGAGCAAGAAGGCGATGTCGTAATTCAGGTTATTGGAAGAGAGGTTGGTATAATTTCTTAAATCACAAAAAAGGATCGCAATGGGTCTTTCTTCTGCTTTTCCTACGGGAGAGAGCTCTTTTTGTAATTGATTCACTTCGCCCATAGACCAGATTAAGCGTTGCAAGGTTACATCACCTTTTGGATAGGATTGACAAGCTAGCCGGATAGAAGGGTCCCATTTCCTTGCGTAAGAAGTTTCTTGTTCGAGCTGGTTTTTAGGATTTAAGTTATTGATTCCTTCCAAGATTCTTACTCTACAGGTGGTACACCTTCCATGCCCGCCACATTCATGCAAATGGGTAATTTGATTAGCAATAGAAATATCCAACAGGGAGTTCATATCATCGTCATTTTCCACCACACGATTTATTCCAGCATAGGTAATTTTCTGTTTCATCATTCTAAGAATTAGGTGAAAAATCGAATCAATGGATTCAGATTTCTTTTAAATGCTTATTTCGAGGTCCCTTGTTCATTCTAAAAATTATGGCTCGCAATTATCTAAAAATTGAGATTAATTATCTAGATGCCAATTGAAATCAAAAAAGCTATAAGGAATATCCACAAAAAAGAGCAAATTGTCAATTGAAAATGAGATAGTTATGCTTTCAAATGAAGCATACTTCCAATTGTCTCAATAAAAAAAGAAAAGGAGTGAACTTGGTCCACTCCCTTACTACTTATGTTTTCTATGGTTATTCAAATTTTGAGGCATCTAGATTGAAGAACCTGACTGCATTGTTGAAGAAAATATCCCGTTTTTGATCGTAGGATAAATAAGTTGCATTTTGGATTAAGCCAATTGATGTTTCCAACAGCTTTGGCCAAATCATGAGGTCTGTTCCGTACAATATTCTTTTTCCAAAACCTGCTTGAACTAATCTCTTCAAATAGTCATGAATCTCATCTTGAGGATAGCTCCAGATTAAACCAGCCAAATCCACATAAACGTAGGCATTGGCACCCATCAACGCGATCATTTCATCGATCATAGGGTATCCAGCATGCATGACCCATATTTTTAATTTGGGATGTCTTGCGAGCATATCTTCCAATAAGAAGGGATTTCCCATAGAGGCTCTATAAGAGAGGGGCTTGTGATATTTGCCATTCCATTTCCACCAGTTCCCATATGGATGCCTACAGGAATACCCAGTTCTTCCGCTACTCCAAAATATTCATCCAAAGCCATGTCACTAGGAGATTTTCCTTGGTATTGTGGTGCAATCTCTCCCATAACTTTATAAAAACCACCTGACAAGGAATCCCTGAATGCTTCCACACTCATATCCTGCCCAATTCCAATCGAAGGAATAATACGGTCAGGAGCTGCATTGTACCAATTATGGATAATTTCTGCATCTCCACTGACAACCATCGTGACGTTTAACCGTTCAGTAGCTGATATAATGGCATCCTGCATTTCCTGATCAGATTTTGCAGCTTTCAATGGATCCACGCAATCATTATTTATAAAAGAGGGGGCTGGTTGATTAGGTCCACTTCCTGGCATGGAGGTAAGGAACCAAGGACAGAGATCAGATGCGAATGCTGGGTTTACTTTGGAAGCATGTACATGCACATCGATTATTGGAGGCATTTTCTTTTCAGTTTGCGCTGAAATTTCAAAAGAAAGTAGCGCAATCAATGATAAGAAGCCCGCTTTAGGTATTAATTTTAGGGTCATAATGGAAGTTGAGTTGCTAAAATGAAAATTAGTTCCTTATTGTTTCTTTATGACAAAATAGATGATTCTTTTTAGAATGAAAAATTAATTTTACAGGATATTGGCCTTAGTATTTATTTTCTGTGTATCATTATTGCCACACTTTTCATTTTAAATTCTTTTACTATGATCAATCACAGTGTTTTTTTTAAGTTAAAATTCCCCAAGGGTTCTTCTGAAGAAAAGATATTTTTGAATGCAGCTTCAAAATTATCCACCATCTCAGTTGTAAAGAATTTTCTGGTATTGGATGAAACCAGTCCTAAAAATGAGTATGAATATGGCTTAAAAATGGAGTTTGAAAGCCAAGAAGCCTATGATGCTTATAATGACCATCCACACCATTCCTTGTTTTTAAAAATGTATTGGGATGATTATGTTGACAAGTTTTTAGAGATTGATTATAAGGTAATAGATCTCCAATAAAAAAGGGAGTAACCGATTTGGTTCTCCCTTTTTCCATATTAACTAATATATCAGGTGTTAGTAGAATTTAATTATCGATTTTCATAAAACCTGATTGCTTGAACAATCCTTTTATTCCATTTTCCAAAAGATAATACCACCTGCTTGTTTTCCCATATCTACTGAAGCTACTTTTTTGGCATTTTTGATATCGATCACATCCATTGTCCCCGGCTCACCCCCGATCCCTTCCACAGAAATAAAAGCATATTTGCTATCAGGGGAAATGCTTACACCATGGGAAACCATCCTCGTATTTTTGACACGAGGAAGTTCTTTCTTCTTTTTAAATCCCAAATACCAGTTTCACCACTTCCTTTGTAGGTGGCTACCAAATAGTTGCCATCTGGAGAAATGTCCAGATTATAGGGCGCTTTTCCAGTTTTGAATCTGTCTGTAATTTCCCACTTTTCTAGATCTACTTCCAGAATTTCATCGGATCCATTACCCGCAACATACACTTTCCCATTCGTAGGATGAGGCATGGCCCATGTAGGTTTCGTAGCACTATGGTACATAGGAGTACTCATCGCTGCATGTCCCATTTTTGAGTGATCCATCATGCTGTGGTCCATTCCCCCATGGTAGGCTGTTCCTCTTCTACTCCATCTAGATTTAATTTTCGATTTACTTTCAATTTGGTCGTCGAAATCTCAAATAATTCTCCAGACATCATTCCCACTGAATAATGATACATGCCGTCAGCAGAAATTCTAGAACCATGAGGCATTACTCCCGTTTCGATTTTTTCGATTTCAATCATCTCCTCGGGATCTACGACAGAAACGGTACTAGGAACCATATCACCATGTAGGTTGAAATTCACGCAATACAAAAGCCCTGTTGCTTTGGATACTTGAAGGGAGGCAGGGAATAAGCCAAGCATCACTGTGTCAACGACCTCATTAGTGGCAGTAGAGTATTTGTACAAAGTGCCATAGGGATTGCCATGGGCAAGCGACAAATACCAATATTTTCCATCCGGGCTAACATTAATTCCATGAGGCCCTTCTATTTCGGCTGGCCAAACTCCCACGGGAATCGTCTCCTCAATGGTAGCTTTTTCTCCATCAAATTTTACCAAAGCAACCTCATCTTCAGATTCTGCTGTAACGTAGATGTAATAGTCTTGAGCCTGAGTTACCAGACTGAACAATACAGCGACTATCGTGAATAGGCAAGTTTTATTGAAGACTGATTTTAGAATCTTGCTCATAAGAAAGATTATCAATTATTGTTGTCTATGGTTACATTGTTTGGCACCACCGGCTGTAGTTTAGCAGACCATAATCCACTGTTCCAGTCAGAATAGAAAATATGACCCTTATGTGGTTGTGCTCCCCAGGTAAAAGGCGCATTGGCAATGTATCCATCTGGATCTTCTGGGACAATCCAGGCGATTTCTCTTCCCTGACGGTTTAGATCACCTAAAAGTTCACCACTAAGGTCAACCACTCTAACCCCAGCATTATAGAATGCTGCATATAAAATATCATCCTCAATCCAGAAGTTGTGGGATCCAGCAAAAGGAACTTGGAACCAAGCTACCTCTTTTGGATTTTTAGATCTGTGAAATCAATGATGTGAAGAAAGCCAGCTGCTCTTGCAGGTTTACGACCGTCAGGATCCAAACCATATGGGAATTCTTCGTCTCCCAGTATTACATAAAATTTTCCGGTCTTTTCATCCTTATAAGGGAAAGCAGCATGGTTGGACCCACTTGGATAAGCATAACTTGCAAATTGTACTGGATTAGAAGGAGTACCTCCTGCAATGCCATTTCCAACGTCTACCAATTGAACTCCGTCGGACCAGTTGGAAGAATAGGCTATCCCATCGTGCACCCAAACATCATGAATGGAATGACCAGGGGTATCTAACTCAAATTCTCCTACAATTCTAGGTTTGCTAGGGTCTTCAATGTTGATAGAGTAATATTTTCTACCTGCGCTTAACGCATAGACATGATTTTTGTAAATAAACACATTGTGTACCCCACCTGTTAGGTTCTCCGAAAATTCAGAAATGATACTGACATCCCTTGGGTTACTGACATCAATGATGACCAACCCATTTTTCCTATTGGAGGCTCCTTCTCTGGATATTACGGCCACTTTTCCATCTTCTGATACTTTTACATCATTAACGGTACGAGCATCCACTTTTACAGAATCTATCAATTGGATACCTGCAGGATCTGTTACATCCCAAAAATAAGCTGTTCCGTCTGCTCCCCATGTACCTGTTACCGCATAATCTTTTCCATCTATTCCTTCCCATACCCATAAATCGGAAGTATGCTTGTTGCTCACCGAGCCTTGACCGATTAAGTCAATCTTTCGGGTAATGTTTCTTTCATTGGCTTGTACAGTGATTGATGCCGCTGCTGGTCCAGAAGTAGCATTCAATACATATAAACCTGGTTCATCTGCAACAAATTTCCCCTCTTTTGTGATCAAGCCTGAAGGGGCGGCAGATACATCGAAAGATTCTCCAGTAAAAGAATAATTGATGGGGGCATCACTTATTTCATTTCCGTCTTTATCCAAGGCCAATGCATTTAATGTAAACACATCTCCAGATCGCCCTTCTACTTTATCGGATTTTAAAAGGATTTTAGCAATTGGGTTCTCGATGACATTGATTTCCAAGGTTTCATTTACTCCATCCACTGTTGCTGTCACTTGAACTTTTCCAGCTTTTTTAGGAATCAATTTGGTAAAAGGTGCAACAGATACAATGCTTTCATCAGAGGATGTTAAGGAAATGACCTTTTCAGGTCTTTCAAATCCGGCTTCATCTGTTACAGTCAATTCTAATGGAACCGTGATTCCGGAATAGATTTTCTCTGGAATTATTCCAAAATCCACTTTTGCGATGGCAGCGGGTTCAATGGTTACGGTAATATTAGATCTTAATTGTGGATTCCCAGGGCTGATCACAATGACATCATACTCTCCATGTTTTACAGCAGTTGCCATTCCAGTACTATCCACCACAGAAAGGGCTCTTCGGTTTCTGGAATAAAAAATAAAATCACGATCGGCAACTTTATTCCCAGAGGCATCTACCACCGCTGCTTCTAATTGTAGCGTCTGGCCAATTTTCATGGAAACATTCTCATCACCGACTTTGATGGATAGGTCTTGTGCCTGCAAAAAATTTACAGTGAGCAAGAGGGTAAAAACAGAATAAATGAACTTTTTCATAGGTTGGATTTAAAATGGATTCTGAATTTACGGAATCCTAAAGTCCTAACCATAGAAAATAGGGCAATTTTCTAGTATAGCGTGTATTTTACCTCTTTAATTTATTCAACTCAAAACAGTTTAAAATTTGTTTTGAGCTTTATTCACTTCCTTTATCAAAAAATTTTCTGATACACTTCCTCCAGTTTGCTGACTGCCAAAACCTCAATCTTATATTTTTTTAGATCTAGTCCTTTGACTGCATATTTGGATACAATGATTTTTTTGAAGCCCAGCTTTTCTGCTTCTGCAATTCGGTTTTCGATCCGGTGTATTGCCCGGATTTCTCCTCCTAAACCTACTTCCCCAGCGAAACAAATATGTTCGGAGACAGGAGTGTCTTCATAACTTGAAATTAAGCTTGCACAAACTGCTAAGTCCAAAGCAGGATCATCTACCCGAAGACCCCCTGCAACGTTCAGAAAAACATCTTGCTGCCCTAGTCTCATACCTCCTCTTTTTCCAATACCGCCAAAAGCATATTCAAGCGCTTTGCATCATGACCAGTACTACTTCGTTGTGGAGTTCCGTAGGTGGCTGGACTAACCAAGGATTGGATTTCTATCAGCAAAGGTCGGTTCCCTTCCATCATGGCTCCAATGGCTACCCCATTCAAAACCTCTTCTCGCTGTGTCAAGAGAATTTCAGAAGGGTTGGCTACAGGCCGAAGGCCCTCTACCCGCATTTCATAAATACCCAACTCATGGGTGGAACCAAAACGGTTTTTGCTGGTTCGAAGTATCCTATAGCTCATATGCCGATCGCCTTCAAATTGAAGTACTGTATCAACCATATGTTCCAATACTTTAGGACCAGCTATTGAACCATCTTTCGTAATATGTCCAATCAGGAATACAGGAGTTCCGGTCTCCTTCGCAAATTTCATCAACTCCGCCGTACATTCCCGGACTTGGGAGACGGATCCAGCCGCTGATTCCACATACTGAGAGTTTAAAGTTTGAATAGAGTCTATGACCAACAAATCAGGCTTAAGGACTTCGATTTGTTGAAAAATATGTTGGGTGTTGGTTTCAGAAAGTACATAACAATCAGGATTATGAGCTTCCATCCGGTCTGCCCTCATTTTGATCTGCGCTTCACTTTCCTCTCCGGAAACATACAAAATCTTTTTGCCTGTTAAGGTTAATGCGATTTGTAGCATTAAAGTGGATTTACCAATTCCGGGCTCTCCTCCAATCAAAACCAATGACCCTGGAACTATTCCCCCTCCAAGCACACGGTCCAATTCTGCATCTCCAGTGACATACCGAGGCATTTCTTCATAGTTTACCTCTTGGATTTTCTTGGGTGAATTTGCTTTCTTAGTGGTAGATCCAGCAGGTTTCCAACTCCCTTTACCTGATTCTTCCTTTTGGATTACTTCTTCTACATAAGTGTTCCATTCACCACAGGCAGGGCATTTTCCTAACCACTTGGGACTTTGGGCACCACAGTTTTGACAGAAAAAGGAGGTTTTGATTTTGGCCATTAGATGTTAGAAAATACGAAAGAAGAACTACGAAATTAGAAAGAAGGGAACGATATGGTTTAATATCAATTAGATTTTATTATAGACATGAAGATTGTATCTGTAAATGATTTTGTTAGAATTAAATCAAACCTCTGACATACTAAATCAATTAATGTGCTTCCAGCCAATCGTTTCCGGTTCCTACTTCTACTTCTACAGGAACTGCCATTTTGATTGCGTTTGACATCAATTCCGGTATATGGGACTTTAAGATTTCCACTTCGTCTTTATGTGCGTCAAACACCAATTCATCATGAACCTGAAGGATCATTTTGGACCTTAGTTTTTCTTTTTTCATCCAACGGTGCACATCAATCATGGCAACTTTAATTAAATCAGCTGCAGAGCCCTGTATCGGTGCGTTGATGGCATTTCGCTCGGCAAAACCCCTCATGGTGGCATTTCTGCTATTGATGTCCCTCAAGTATCTTCTACGTCCCAAAATGGTTTCAACATATTCATCTTTTCGGGCTTTTTCTATAGCCCCATCCATGTATTCTTTGACTGCAGGAAACTCTTTAAAGTAAGCATCGATGATTTCTTTGGCTTCAGTTCGGGAAATAGAAAGTCGTTGAGAAAGGCCAAAGGCAGAAATGCCATATATGATCCCAAAATTGGCAGTTTTGGCTTTTCTACGCATATCTGAAGTCACTTCTTCTAATGGCACTTGAAAAATTTTGGCTGCTGTAGTAGCATGAATATCTCTTCCGTTTTTAAAAGCCTCGATCATGGATTCATCTCCTGAGAAAGCGGCCATAATCCTTAATTCTATTTGAGAATAATCTGTGCTAAAAGAATATGGTTTTCGTCTCGAGGTACAAATGCTTTTCGTATTTCTCTTCCTCGCTCGGTACGAATAGGAATATTTTGGAGATTCGGGTTTATGGATGAAAGCCTTCCTGTTGCTGCTACAAACTGATTATAGGTAGTATGGATCTTTCCTGTTTTGGAATTGATCATGGTAGGCAAGGCATCCACATAGGTAGACTTCAATTTGACCATTTGCCTAAAATCCAAAATTGCCCGGGCAATTTCATGTTCATTTGCCAATTTGCTTAACACCTCCTCGCCAGTAGCATATTGGCCGGTTTTGGTCTTTTTGGCTTTAGGGTCCAATTTTAATTTCTCAAAAAGCACATCACCTAGTTGTTTTGGAGAAGCTAAATTGAATCGAACCCCGGCTATTTCATACACTCGATTTTCAATTTCCTTGCTTTCCTTTTCCAGTAACAAAGACATTTCTGCCAAACTTTTAGTGTCAATTTTGACACCTTCAAACTCCATGTCGGCTAGCACCTGGATCAGAGGGTTTTCTACCTCATAAAACAGTTTTTCTAAGTCACTTGATTTTAAAAGTGGATCTAGCTTTTCTTTGAGTTGTAAGGTAATATCAGCATCTTCTGAAGCATATTCTGTTACTTCATCCTCATCCACATCCCGCATATTTCCCTGATTTTTCCCTTTTTTGCCGATGAGTTCAGTGATGGATACAGGTTTGTAATTCAAGTAATGTTCCGAAAGCCAGTCCATAGAATGCTTTCCTTCTGGTTCAATGAGATAATGAGCCAACATGGTATCGTAAAGACCTCCTTTGATTTCAATCTCATAATTTTTTAAGACCAAAAGATCATACTTTACGTTTTGCCCAATTTTCTGAATTTTTTCATTTTCAAAAACTGGTTTTAAAAGCTCCAAAATAGCTAGGGTTTCTACTCTGTCAGCAGGGCAAGGGATATAATAGGCTTCTCCTGGGAGGTAGGAAAAAGAGATTCCAACCAACTCAGCTTCCATTGCATTGACAGAAGTAGTTTCCGTGTCAAAGCAGAGTTCCTCCTGAAGAAGGAGGTATGAAACTAGCTCTTGAATAGCTTCTTTTCCAGAAATTTTATGGTATTGGTGCGCAGTCGTATGAATGGTAGCCGCTTCCTGCACAGGCTCAGCGTTGACTGATTCTTCTTCAAATTCTATAGATGGCTTATTCGATTCGGTAGAACTTTCCCCAAATAAACCCAATTGGTCATTCTTCTTAATAGAGGCTTTTTTGCCAGATCCATCTTTGAAAATTCTACTGGCAAGAGTTCGGAATTCCAATTCCGTAAATAATGCTCTTAGTTTCTCCTCATCGAAGCCATCGTATTGCAACTCTTCATCCACAAATGCCACTGGAACATCCACTTTGATGGTGGCGAGCTCCTTTGATAATAAGCCTTGCTGCGCAAAGTTGACTACGTTTTCTTTTTGCTTTCCTTTCAGGTCATCTGTATTCTTGATTAATTCTTCAACAGAACCATATTGCTTGAGAAGTTTGACAGCAGTTTTCTGCCCGATCCCCGGTATACCCGGGATGTTGTCCACGGCATCTCCCATCAAGCCTAAAATATCGATAACTTGATCCACCCGTTCGATGTCCCATTTTTCGCAAATCTGCTTTGGCCCCATGACTTCCACGCCATTTCCCATAAAAGCTGGTTTATACAGAAAAATATGTTCATCCACTAATTGACCATAATCTTTGTCAGGAGTCATCATATAAACCGTGAACTTTTCAGCTTCAGCTTGCTTTGCCAAGGTTCCGATAATGTCATCTGCTTCATACCCATCCATTTCAAGGATAGGAATATTAAATGCTTTAACGATTTCTTTCACCCATGGAATCGCAACACCTATATCTTCTGGTTGCTCCTGGCGGTTTGCTTTGTAGGCTTCAAATTGCTCATGTCTGAAGGTTGGGGCATGAGTATCGAAGGCGACCCCAATGTGGGTAGGTTTTTCCTTATCTAGAACCTCAAGAAGGGTATTTGTAAAGCCAAGCATCACCCCTGTGTTCAAACCTTTACTATTGATTCTGGGATTTTTACTGAATGCAAAATGGGCTCGATAGATCAGTGCCATGGCGTCCAGTAAAAAAGCTTGTGTGCTTGTTTTTGAGGCATTATTAAATTATTTTGATTCGAATTAAGCTTAAGTTTTGACTTTGTAAGTTAAGAAAAAATAGATGTTGAAAGGCTTCTAAAATTTGGTTCAATATGTTCTGGGACAAAAATTGGCGGCTTTATTGAGAATTTTATTACCTAACCTTAAACAATTTACTTTATGAAAAAGCTATTAGCGATTTTTGCCCTATTCCTTTCCATCCAATTCGTTCAAGCTGAACCAGCCATTGAAAATGAATCGAAAAAAGGAAAAACAGAATTAACTGAGGCTCAAAAAATGAGAGCTGCAGAAATGAAAGCTAGATTGGATGAGATCAAAGCAATGGACTTTAAGTCTATGAGTAAAGACGAGATCAAGGATATTCGTACAGAATTGAAGGAAATGAAGGCAGAAGCTAAGGCAGAAGGTGGAGGAATTTTTCTTTCAGTAGGAGCAATCATTATCATTATTTTGCTTTTAATCCTTATCCTTTAATAGGCATAAAAATTAAAAAAGGACTCGTTTACGAGTCCTTTTTTGTTTTAACACTCAGTCTTATTGTGAATAGGAAAGTTTATGAAGCTTCCTAAACAAGATTATTCCTAAAAAAAGTGGTTTGAATAGGAGAGAGATATATGATGTCCATTTAGAATCATTCATTTGAAGAAAAAGTGTTATCCTTGTTCCTTTTTCTCCAAGAAATTTTTACCTGACAGCCTCTCAGAAAGATCACAATCAAAGGAATGAGCCAAAGCAATTCATTAACAATCAAATGAAATCCACTTCTCTTGTTCCAAGAAATTTCGGGAAGAAAGCCAAGCATAAACCAAATTGCTAAAATGAGCTTGCCTGTAATTCCAGCCAAAATCAAATACACCCAGCTTACAGGATAAAATGCGCTGACGAAAATGATAATCCCCACCAAAATCCCAAAAGTCCCATAATAGTTTGCAGGAAGATATTCTATGCCTTTGGATCCCATCGCTAGCCAGTTGATTAGATCAGGTCCAAACCATTTGAAGAATGCTGACCAGGCGATGGTATACATTCCTGTAAGTAGCAGGATTCCTCTAAAGTGCATGGGGAATACAGGAAATGGAGTTTGCTCATCCATGAGTGGTTTGATTTATTTTGGTTTATTGAAGATCTTGAATGAATTAATACCTTGATACTATACAAAACTATCCAATGAAAATTAATAATCGAATCCGAACTAAAGGTTTTCTGCTTATTCTAGGAGCAAGCACCTGTCTTGCTTTAGGATTTACTTTAGGGAAAAGGGCTGGTGAAATCACTCCTGCAAGTATTGAGGAGGCTTCTAATTTAATTGGACTCTCCTTCAACGCATCAGAAAAAGATAGCATGATTTCTAATTTGAAGAATCAGCTATCCAATTATGAATCCTTACGCAAAGTAGAACTGGATAATTCTGTGGCACCTGCCCTTGTTTTTAATCCGCTTCCCAAGGGTTTCAGTCCAGACTTGACCCAAAAACCCTATGATTGGGGGCTTCCAGCAACTGTCGATTTGCCTGAAAAGGAATCGGATATCGCCTATTTACCTGTTCATGAATTGGCAGTTTTAATAAAATCTAGAAAAATCACTAGTGAACGCCTTACGAGGATTTATCTGAACAGAATCAAAACTTACTCAGATACACTTCAATGTTTGATCACATTGATGGAAGACACCGCCTTGGAGAAGGCTCGGGCAATGGATCAAGAAATTGAATCCGGAAACTATAGGGGGCCTCTACATGGAATTCCTTACGGAATCAAGGATTTGCTAGCTGTCAAAGGAACTAAAACCACTTGGGGAGCTATGCCTTATAAAGATCAGGTAATTGACCAAACTGCTACAGTTGTACAGAAACTGAACGATGCTGGAGGGGTTTTGTTGGGTAAATTCACCTTAGGTGCCCTTGCAATGGGGGATGTTTGGTATGGAGGGAAGACCAAAAACCCTTGGAATTTAAATCAAGGATCTAGCGGTTCCTCGGCAGGATCTGCATCTGCTGTTAGTGCTGGCTTGGTACCTTTCGCAATAGGAACAGAGACTTTGGGTTCTATTGTTTCCCCTTCTACCAGAAATGGAGTTACAGGTTTAAGACCAACCTATGGAAGAGTCAGCAAAAATGGAGCGATGGCCTTGAGTTGGTCCATGGATAAAATTGGACCGATTTCCAGATCTGCATTGGATGACGGAATCGTTCTTTCTATCATCAATGGTGCCGATGATCAAGATTCCAGTACTATTCCTGCCTCATTTAATTACGATTCCAAAAAATCAATAAAGGACCTGAAAATCGGTTATTTCAAACCTTATTTTGAAGGCGACCGGGTAAGTCAAAACGACCTCAATGTATTGGAATTATTAAAAAAGAAGGGCTGGAATTACATCCTTTGGAATTGAAAACCACCATTGAGGCAGGTCCCATTGTCATGATGTTAATGGTGGAAGGCGCAGCTGCTTTTGATGAATTGACCCGATATGGATGGGATGATCAATTGGTTGCACAGCATAAGGGAGCCTGGCCTAATTCCTTCCGTGCGGCAAGGTTTATTCCTGCTGTGGAATATGTTCAGTTGAGTCGCCAGAGAACGGTATTAATAGAGGAAATGCATGAATTAATGAAAGACTATGATGTCATCATTACACCATCCTTTGCAGGGCCACAATTAAGAATTACGAATCTGACAGGGCATCCCGCACTTTGCCTACCTAATGGATTCAATGATTCAGGAAGTCCAACTTCCATTACCTTATTGGCAAATTTGTTTGAAGAAGAGAAATTGGTCCAGTTAGGGGATTTTATCCAGAACCATTCGGATTGGCAGGCAAAAAGACCACCATTGTTTGACCAATAAATTTCCTTGAAAAAGAAAGGCCTTAGAGATGTATATTCTCAAAGGCCATTTTTTATTTGAACCTTAATGCACCCATTATTCTAATATTATTGGGTTTGAGAAACCATATTTTTTGGGTGGTTTCTATGGTATAATGATCAATTTTTTCGGTGGCTTTGGAAATATAGAATTCTGCGTTGGTGACAGAACTGTAGAAAATATTTTCCTTGGCAATTTTTAAAGTTAATAAATGTACCTTATCGTCAATGATACTTACCGTGATATTCTTTACATCTCCTTTTGCATCGGGAAGTAAATTATGAATCAAGTATTCATTTTTTACTTCTGTATCATAGGCGGTGATCAAAGAAGGTTTGTTGATGTCTGCTTCAAAAAAGACATCCAATTCCTCTCTCCATTCCTCCTCTGTTAATTTAACTTCTACCTGTGATTCTTCTCCGTTAATTCTTGAAATTTTGGTTACATCGGCTGCTTCTAAGCCTTTGATTGCTCCTTCCATGTATCCTTTTAGGTCGAAATAAGGCAATACCTCTAAGGAATTGCCATTATTTCCCCCACCACTACAGGCTGTTAAAAAGACAAATAGTAGTACAATAAAACTGATGTTGTATTTCATTATGCTAATAAGATTTCTCCAGTCATATCTTTAGGAATGTCAATTCCCATAAGCTTCAAAATGGTAGGCGCTAAATCACCCAGTTTTCCATCTTTGACCTGAATCTGATCTTTACCGTCTACCATGATGAATGGGACTAAATTAGTAGTGTGAGCTGTATTTGGTGTACCATCTTCATTGATCATCATATCGCTGTTTCCATGATCAGCAATGACTATAATGGTATACCCGTTATCCAAGGCAGTGGTGACTACACTTTCAGCACTTTTATCTACGGCCTCACAAGCTTTCACTGCTGCATCAAACACACCCGTATGACCCACCATATCAGCATTGGCAAAGTTTAAGCAAATAAAGTCTGCGCTTTTCTTGTTCAATTCCGGATTGATTTTGGCCGCAATTTCAAAGGCACTCATTTCGGGCTGAAGGTCGTAAGTAGCTACTTTTGGAGATGGGCAAAGCAATCTACTTTCCCCTTCAAAAACATCTTCTCTACCTCCTGAGAAGAAGAAAGTTACGTGTGGGTATTTTTCAGTTTCCGCAATACGGATCTGTTTTTTTCCTGCCGCTTCCAATACTTCCCCCAAGGTATTGTTTAGATTGTCTTTTTCGAAAAGGACTTTGACTCCTTTGAAGGTATTGTCATAATTAGTGAAGGTCACATAATCCAGATCGAGTTTTTTCATGTTGAAATCCTCAAAATCCTTTTGAGTCAAAACCTGCGTGATTTCTCTACCTCGATCTGTTCTGAAGTTAAAGCAAATTACCAAATCACCTGGAGCGATATGAGCCAATGGTTTGCCGTCTGCTCCCACGTGGATAATCGGTCTAATAAACTCGTCCGTTACATTGTTTTCATAAGACTTTTTTATAGAAGCTAAGATGTCTTTGGACTTTTCTCCTTCAGATTTGACCATGGCATCATAGGCGAGCTTGACTCTTTCCCATCTGTTGTCACGATCCATGGCGTAGTATCTTCCGATTACACTCGCTATCTGTCCAGTAGAAGTGTTCAAGTGTTCTTGTAAATCCGTTAAAAATTTGATTCCACTTTTAGGATCGGTGTCTCTCCCATCAGTGAATGCATGGATGAAGACATCTTCCATTCCGTTATACTTAGCTGCATCGCAAAGCCCTTTCAAGTGATCGATATGTGCATGCACTCCACCATCCGAAACTAGTCCAATAAAATGTGCTTTTTCTTGGAAGCTTTGGCTTTTGCAAAAGCTTCAACTAAAACAGGATGGGTGTTTAAATCCCCATTTTTTACTGCTTGATTGATTTTTACCAAGTCTTGGTACACTACTCTTCCTGCACCAATATTCATATGACCCACTTCTGAATTACCCATTTGACCTTCGGGTAATCCTACTGCAAGCCCTGAAGCTTCAAGTTTTGCGTGCGGGTATTTTGTGTACAAGCTATCAACAAACGGCGTATTAGCTTTATCAATCGCAGATACGGATGCGTCGGTGGCGATACCCCAGCCATCCAAAATCATTAAAAGTACTTTCTTGTCCATGGAGCAAATATATTAATTTTCGACCCAATCCCGACTCTTTAACTTTTACTGACAGGATTTGTCTATTCATTTTTAATATCCAGTAACTCTGCCAAAAATTCTACTTTTGGCTTAGTATTTGCCAAGATAGGACGATGGCCATATTGAACCTATTCTTTTCATTACTTTTCATTTTTCATACCGCTTCATTTGAAGTGGAGGAGGATTTGTCTATTGACCCAGTGATTACGGCTATTAGTACCAATTCCAGTGGCGAGCTTGCCAAGTATTTTGAATCCAGTATCTCCCTGAATGTCAATGGGCAGCAAGGAAGTTATTCCAGAAATCAAGCAGAAATAGTTATTCGGGATTTTTTCAAAAAAGACCCTTCTAAAGGATTCACCATCGTCTATAGTAGCGAGACAAATCCAAGTTTAAGCTCCTTTATTGGAGATTATTTAAGTGGTGAGGGAACTTTCAAAGTTTTTATCAAGGTTTCTCAACAGGACTCAAATTTGAAAATTTATAGCCTGGAGTTTGTAAAAGGTTAATTCATTTTCAAAAAAAATTTCCCTACCAGCTTTTCAAATTGCCTATTTTTGGAACATGAAACCAGCCTACCTGACGGAATCGGCCGTCCAAGCATTTATCAAATCTGCATTTCAAGAGGATATAGGCCCTGGAGATTATTCCTCTTTGGCCTCCATTCCGAAAGGAAAAAAGGAAAAGCCCAACTGCTGATCAAAGGAGAAGGGATTATCGCTGGAATAGAACTTGCCGAGAAAATCTTCAAAATGTATGACCCTTCTCTGAAGGTAGAATTGCTGATTAAAGATGGGGACCCAGTTCAGTATGGGGACATTGGCTTGACTGTTCAAGGCTCTTCCGCATCTATTTTATCCTCAGAAAGGTTGGTGCTAAACTGCATGCAGCGCATGTCTGGAATCGCGACGATCACCCATCGTCTCACCGAAAAATCCTGCATACCAAAGCCCGGTTAATGGATACCAGGAAGACCACTCCGAATTTCAGGCTAATGGAAAAATGGGCTGTACATATTGGTGGAGGAGTGAATCATCGCTTTGCATTATATGATATGGTGATGCTAAAAGATAATCATGTGGATTTTGCAGGGGGAATTAAACCGGCGATTACCCAGACCAAAGCGTATTTGAAAGAGCATGATCTGAATTTAAAAATTGAGGTGGAAACCAGAAATTTGGAAGAAGTAGCTGAAGTGATCGAAGTGGGTGGAGTGGATTTTATTATGCTAGACAATATGGACTATGAAAACATGAGAAAAGCTGTTGCTATGATAGGAGATCAATTCAAGACTGAAGCTTCAGGAGGAATTACAGAGGATACCTTGGTACCAGTTGCCGAATGTGGGGTGGATTTTATCTCGATGGGAGCGTTGACGCATTCCGTTCAAAGTATGGATATCAGTCTAAAAGCATTTTAAGCAGGTTTTTCAACTTTGGCTTCATTTCTGCCTTATTCAATTGAACAATTAAAGCAATCATGAAAAACATAGTATACTTAATCCCTTTTTTTATACTAGCAGCTTGTAGCTCTAAATCGTTTCCTGATTCCAAGTGGGAGGATAAGCAATGGACCTTAGTAGAAATGACAGGAGTACCTGTTCAGATTTCCGGAACCAACCAAGATGCGCATTTGATTTTTGATGCTGAGAGAAGTCAGATTTCGGGATCTGGAGGATGTAATCGAATTTTTGGTCCTTATGAAATTGACAAAAAGAATACGTTGGAATTTGGAAATATTGGGGCCACCATGATGGCTTGCCAGAATTCAGCTTTTGAAAATAAGTTTTTAGAAACCTTGAAATCAGTTCGCTATTACCAACAAACCGGAGGGCAATTATTACTAAAGAATGGTGAAAAACGTGTGATTTTAAAATTTCAATAAGTTAGAGCCATTTCTTCCATCGGAAGAAAAACAACATGCCTATGACGGCTAATCCCATTCCTCCAATCACAAAGAAATAGCCATATTTCCAGTGTAATTCAGGCATATTGTCAAAATTCATCCCATAGACTCCAGCCACAAAACTTAAAGGGATAAAAATAGTGGAGATGATGGTCAGGACTTTCATAACATTGTTCATCCGGTTGGAGAGGCTGTTCATATACAAGTCCAGCACTCCAGAAGACATGTCTCGAAAGACTTCCATGGTTTCAATGACTTGAATGGTATTTTCATACAAATCCCGAATAAAAGGACGGACCTCTGGGGAGATTTTATGTTCGGCATATTTACCAAAAGAACCAATCACTTCACGGAGGGGATAAACAGACCTCCTCAAATCCATCATTTCTCTTCTTTGTAAGTAAAGTGAATTGAGCGTGTCCGTATCAGGTTCGATCATGGCTTGGGATTCAAGATTTTCGATTCGCTCTCCCACATTTTCCATTACGATGAAGTAATTATCAATTACTGCATCTAGCAAGGCATACAACAAGTAATCTGATCCACGCTGTCTGATGGCTCGTTTGGGATCTTGCAAGCGATCTCTAACAAATTGAAAAACATCACCTTTTTTCTCCTGAAAAGTAAGCAATACATTTTCACGTAGTACAAAACTTACCTGCTCATCCACAATAGGTGATTCTGGACTTGGGCATTGGATCATCTTTAAGGTAGAAAAGATATAATCTTCAAAAAGCTCCATTTTTGGCCGCTGATCTACACTTAAAATATCCTCTAAAGTCAGTTTATGGATCCCGAAATGATTCCCTATTTTTTCCAGCAATTCCACATCATGAAGCCCTACAATATCGATCCAGATAACCTTTTTCTGAAGTTTTAAATGAGCATCAAGCTGATCAAGTTTGATGTTTTCTTCATAGAATTCATTTTCATCATAGGTGATTAAATTGATGAAAACTTCCTCCTGCTTTTTGTCTCCAGTAAATATCAATGAGCCTGGAGGCAACCCGATTTTATGACTAGGTCTTTTCTTCTTTTGGGTTTAAAAAGCTTTTGAACGGATTTAAGATTTGGAGCTTTTGGACTCATAAGTACTATTCTTTTGATCGAAGAAATTCGACATTTCTTTTTAGTCCAGCAAATTTGGTACGCTTTACCGCAGATTTTTTAAATACTTTTCTAAAAGTTTCGTCAGTGAGCTCTAACCAATCTTGATTTGTAAATCCTTCCAATTCCGGGTGAGGTTTGAATTTGGGTTCTTGATGGGGTTTGGAAAACCGATTCCAAGGGCATACATCCTGGCAGATATCACAACCAAAAGCCCAGTTGTCCATTTTCCCTTTAAACTCATTGGGAATAGCATCTTTTAGCTCGATGGTCAAATAGGAAATGCATCGTGATCCATCTACTACACTGGGCTGAACAATGGCATCAGTAGGGCAAGCGTCTATACAGGCAGTGCAAGTTCCGCAGTAATCCTTGGTGAGCGGGGTATCTGGGGTAACTTCCAGGTCAATGATTAATTCGGCCAAGAAGAAAAAGCTTCCTTGTTTTTTGTTCAGCAAGAGGCTGTTTTTACCGATCCAACCTAAGCCTGCTTTTTGTGCCCATTGACGTTCCATGACGGGCGCCGAATCCACAAATGCCCGTCCCTCGATTTCTCCTATTTCCTTCCGGAGGATTTCCAGGAAGTCTTTCAGCTTGTCCTTGATTACAAAATGATAATCCTCTCCATACGCATATTTTGCGAGTTTTATGGATTCTGAAGACTGGGGAAGTGTAGTTTCAGGATAGTAATTATATACTAGTGAAACTACTGTTTTAGCACCCTCTACCAGTTTGGTTGGGTCCAGTCGCTTGTCAAAGTGATTAGCCAAATAGCCCATTTCACCTAGGGCTAATCCGGCTCAGCCACTCTTCCAATCTAGGAGCCTCCTCTTCTAAAAAACCAGCTTTAGCTACTCCGCAAAAATCAAAACCCAATCGATTGGCGGTGGATTTGATCAGGGAGGCGTTTTTATCTGCAAGAGTCATGAGGTAAAGATACAACTCTTCTTTTTTTAGTAAGCTTGGTAATCTGAAGGGAATTTAGGTGCTGGAATTTGATTTTAATTAGAAAATTAATTAAATGAAGAAATTTTTAATTAAACAACTATTTCTATTTTATGAAAAACAATTTACGCCCCCCCAAATGCAATTATGGGAATAAGTCTATAAGTTGGTTTTTTGTTCTAATCTTAAATCTGATATTTTTTTCCTGTACACAGGAGCAAGACCCGGTAATTTCCCAAGATGAATTACAAACCATTCGAAACTTTATAGATCTTGAAGTGGCGGGTAAAACGACTTTCGATAACCTTCCGATCGAGCTGGATTGGAAAAAGGCAAAATTGGGAGATGATTTTATGGAAATTCCATTGATTAATCCTATTCGAAGTTTTGAAACAGTGTTGGATTATTTCCAAACTAGGCTTGTAATTTCAAATTCTGACTTGAATGCTTATAAGTTTATTAGTTTGGAATCAAACTTTGATCATAGCCATGATTTATTTACAACTTTAATTTCAGAAAGAAAGGAGGGTAACTGGGTGAGATGGATGCAGATTGATAATAATTTAAGATCGTTGGAAGTAAGTTCTTATCGTACTATCACAGATCCAAAGGCAAATATGCCGTTGGATTGTGTGACAGTAACTTACATGGAAAGAACTTGTTTTTATGAGGGCTTTAGCTTGATTTCTTGTACTGATTGGGAGACTGTTAGCCAATATGAAGTTTGTGGAAGTGAGGGTGAAGGTGGTGGAGGTGGAGGAAGCACTAACTATAAGGAAGATGTTATTATCAAAGACTCCTCTTTTGTTGGCACAAAAGCAGATTGCATTTTTGAAAAATTACTGGACACAAGTGAGGGATTCCAGAAAATGATACAGGAGTTCGATGGTAGTTTTTCGGTTGCAAATTTGATTTTTGCAATGGATAATCTTGGTTCAACAAGGCGCGGAGAAACCTCACCTCCTGAAAATTTTAATATAACAAATACAATAAATAATAACTCTACAAATAGCGGGGCTAGTTATAGGCCTAACTTATTGACTGCCAAAACAATTATTCATGAAGTTATTCATGCAGAAATGTTTAGAAAATTATTATCACTGGCAAGTACAAATGGGAATATTATTACTTCGATACTTTCAAGTATGCTTGAGAACGGTGATTATCCTGGTATGTTAGATTATTATACAAGGTATGGTTTGAATGGATTTCAACATCAACAAATGGCAGCACACTATAGAGAAACAATAGCAAGAATGTTACAAGAATTTCAAACGGGGTTGGTAGTTCCATCTAGTCAAATGCCTTCATCACTTTATATGGATCTTGCATGGGAAGGATTAAATCATAGCACCAATACAGCCTGGCAAACTGCCATTTCTTAATCTGAACGGACTAGAATTGATAACACAATTTCAAATTTCATTGATCAAAATAAAAACCAAGACTGTCAAAACTAATGCTCTTTAGTAATATACTTATGTTGATTTTCAATAGCGTTTTACTGTTTTACTCGAATAAAACAGAGGAAATCTATTTGTTTTTCGATCCAAATTCCACATCCACATGTCAAGTCAGTTCGGAAATGGAAGGCAGATTTCATGTAACCGAAAACATAAAATCTTATGAAAAAATAGAATCTTCCACTGGGAATGTAAGATTTTATATATGTAAAGAATTGTTTCAGTATACCAGCTCAAATCTGATTAAAATTGATAAGTTGTCTAAGTCAGAGTTTTGCAAATTAAAATTTTCCAATTTGGACGACTTGATTAAAAAAGTTAAAAAAGAAAACACTCTTTATCCTTCAGAAGTGTTTCCTATAATTTACATTATAGAAGAAGATATAGACAAATCCTATCGGAAATACCCTGTAGAATGGAAATACTATATTGAATAATTAAGGACAATATTGGATTCCCTGGTTAAAGTAAATCGAAAAGTAGAGTATTTGACAATTTTCAAAGAAATAGGACAGATATACCAATTGACCAATGCAATTTCGATAGAGACATTCCTCCAATCTCTGTGATTATTCCTCCAAAAAACCCGCTTTGGCAATGCCACAAAAGTCAAAGCCTAACTGCTTGGCGGTGGATTTAATCAGGGAGGCATGTTTCTCGGCAGGGGTCATGGAGTAAAGATAAGAGAGTAAATTTTTTTCAATCAAACTAACCCTTCAATAAATCTGGCCTATCCTGATACCATTGCTCTTCGAAAGTTTCTTTGATTTCTACGGGAGCTGCCAAAACTGCCCAAACCATCCAGATAATCAGGCCTGGACCGGAAATAAATAGTAACCAGATCAAAGGTAAGGCTACTTCTAACTGAATTAAGGTGACGAAAACTATCAAAATCCCCGTCACGATTCCCACTACTTGCAAATAGTTTTTCATCTTTTTTAGGTTTTTATTCTATTTATTAAACTACCATACCCTTCTGTTTGTTACTTCTACTGTCGGAAAGAATAAAATTCCACTAAATTGAAATTCAAGGCTTTCCGGTTTAGTGAATTTTGACAAGAGTCTCGTTGTTTTTTTAAAATCAAAGTCTTGTTTCTTGAAATCTTGATACATTAGTCTAATTATGAAAGGATTCCGTTTTACGAAATTTGTTCCCTCTCAGGATCCAGAGAAAAACACCTTTGAAAACCTGCTGAATATATTTTTGCAACTGGTTACCATGACGGGTGGAGATGTGTCTGAGGCTTTGAGTTGGTTGACCAACTTGGATAATCGATACCAACTGACCAATCCCAATTATGGAATCGGTGACTTCATAGACGATCTGAAAAGCAAGGGATACCTGACCGAGGAAAATCAAAAAAGAGAAATTAAAATTACCGGAAAAGCAGAGCAAACCATCCGAAAGTCTGCCTTGGAAGAAATATTCGGTAAACTCAAGCGAGGAAAATCCGGCCAGCACAAAACCACTCACTCTGGACAAGGAGAGGAACGTGGAACAGATCGACGAGCCTATGAATTCGGGGATAACCTGGATCAGATTGCCTTGACCGATTCATTGAGAAATGCACAGGCCAATCACGGATTTGGAGGAGATTATCTGCTTACAGAAGATGATTTGGAAGTGGTAGAAAACGAATATCGTTCTCAAACTTCGACCGTGTTGATGATTGATATTTCCCATTCCATGATTTTATATGGGGAAGACCGAATCACTCCTGCCAAAAAAGTCGCCATGGCATTGGCCGAATTGATCAAAACCCGCTATCCAAAAGATACTTTGGATATTATCGTCTTTGGAAATGATGCCTGGCAAATAGAAATCAAGGATTTGCCTTATCTACAAGTGGGCCCTTACCATACCAATACCGTTGCAGGGTTGGAGCTAGCCATGGACCTCTTGCGAAGAAGAAAAACCCAAACAAGCAGATTTTCATGATTACCGATGGGAAGCCTACCTGTTTGAAGGTGGGGATTAAATACTATAAAAACGCTTTTGGGATAGACAGCAAGATTCTTAGTGAGACGCTGAAATTGGCTGCTCAATGCAGGAAACTAAAAATCCCAGTAACCACCTTTATGATTGCTTCTGATCCATATCTGAAGGAATTTGTGAAAGAATTTACCAAAGTAAACAATGGGAATGCCTATTACAGTAGTCTGAAAGGGCTAGGCGACCTGATTTTTGAAGATTATAGAAGAAACCGAACCAAACGCTTTTAATCACCATGGAATACCAAAAACTGACTGGAAAAGAACTCAAGCAAATAAAAACATTAGGTCAGCTTAAGGCTGCCGGATACCAACCCAAATCCATTAAAGAAGAACTTCGTGATAATCTGATTCAAAAATCAAAGCCAAAGAAAATGTTTTTGAAGGAATCTGGGGATATGAGGATACGGTGATTCCAGATATAGAACGTGCTATTTTATCCAGGCACAACATCAATTTATTGGGCCTTCGTGGACAGGCAAAAACTAGGATTGCCAGAATGATGACTCAGTTGTTGGACGAGTATGTACCGGTGGTCTTTGGGTCGGAATTGAATGACGATCCCATACAGCCCCTGACCTCTGCTGCGAAATATATGATCGAAGAAAAGGGTGATGACACGCCAGTTTCATGGTGGCATCGAGATGATCGATATACCGAGAAATTAGCTACTCCCGATGTGTCGGTAGCAGATTTGATCGGGGATGTAGATCCGATCAAAGCAGCGACTATGAAATTGAGCTACAATGATGAACGTGTCATTCATTATGGGTTGGTGCCTCGCTCCCATCGCTCTATTTTCGTGATCAATGAATTACCGGATTTGCAGGCAAGAATTCAGGTGGCCTTGTTTAATATTTTGCAGGAAGGTGACATTCAAATCCGTGGTTTCAAATTGAGATTGCCTTTGGATATCCAGTTTGTCTTTACCGCAAATCCCGAGGACTACACCAACCGGGGAAGTATTGTCACTCCTCTAAAAGACCGGATCGAAAGTCAGATCATCACACATTATCCGAAATCCATTGAAATAGGTAGAAGAATCACTTCTCAAGAAGCGAATCTGAAAGGGAAGCCAGTAGAAAATATTTTTGTGCCGGAATTGATGAAAGATTTGATTGAGCAAATTGCCATCGAAGCAAGAGCTTCAGAATACGTGGATGAGAAAAGTGGAGTTTCTGCCCGATTGACCATTTCTGCTTATGAAAACCTGATTTCAGCAGCAGAACGGAGAATGTATATGAATGGGGAATCCAATACCATGGTTCGAATTGCCGATTTGATAGGAGTAATACCAGCCATAACAGGTAAAGTGGAATTGGTGTATGAAGGGGAGCAAGAAGGTGCTGGAATTGTAGCATATAGCTTGATAGGAAAAGCAATCCGTTCGCAGTTTGTGAATTACTTCCCTTCTCCAGAACAAAAGAAAAAGTCCAAAGAAGGAAATCCATATGTCATTCCCCTAGCTTGGTTTGGAGAGGGAAATGAACTGGATATTTTGGCTTCCCAATCCGACAAGGATTATAAAACTGCTTTACAATCTGTACCAGGGCTGGAGGAAGTGGTTACAGGAATGGTGAAAAATTTGCCGGAAAAGGAGAAGGAATTCTTTATGGAATTTGCATTGCATGGACTGGCAGAATATTCTCAATTGAGTAAAAAAATGCTGGATACCGGATTGAAATTCAAGGACCTATTCAGCTCCATGTTTGATATGGGGCCTGGGGATCCAGACGATTTCGAGGAGGATGATTTATAATTGATTTCCCGCAGATAAACGCAAATAAAAATCGCAGATAATCGCTGAATGTTTCAAATTAGCGTTTTTCTGCAAAAATAATCAGCGAAAATCTGCGGGAATTTTTTATTTCAAATGAAGCAAAATCAAAGCAAGGAGTGCAGGAAACCCCTGTATCCAAAAGATTTTTTACTTGCAGTCAAGGCACCATAAATTCCCGCTATTAACACACAACTCAAGAAGAAAATTGCGATATAAAATGACCAATGATGATCTTCAATCAATAAAGACCAAATAAGCCCCGCTACCAAAAATCCATTGTACAAACCCTGGTTAGCAGCTAATACTTTGGTTTTAGGGAATACTTCGGGGGTATTTGTTTAAAGGTCTTGCGGCCAATGGTATCCCAAGCGAACATTTCGAAGTATAAGAAATAGAGATGCAGTGCTGCAATTAAGCCAATTAGGAGGTCTGTTAGAAGTGCCATGAAGTTGAAGTTTGGATTCAAATTACATTTTTGTGATCAATAATTGATTAGGTACTTCAAGTGATGTAGAATTCTTTTTTCTAGACTGGGAATTCAGCAAGTAACAAAAACAGTGGGATTAGTTATAGCTGGATAAAATTCATTACTTTCACAATTGAATTAGTTCTATACTTTATCAACCGGAAGCGGTCTTCGATGAAAATCGAGGTTAAAAGGGAATCGTGTGAAAATCACGAACTGTCGCGCAACTGTAAGTAACATACCAAAGGAGTTCATCCTCGCATGTCCACTGTTTTGATCCCCATCAAGGCGGGAAGGACGATGAAATCCGTTACAAGTCAGGAGACCTGCCTATTCCGACCTACCTGATGGTAGGAGAGACAATGCTTTCGCGATTTGAAGCTTTTTGTCGGGTTTGATGCATTATTTCTTAGCGTAACTATTTGTCTGTCCATTCCAGACCAGATAGGCTATGCCTTAGGAAAAGTCTGCGTTTTTCTTGATAAAACATTCAATTTCAAAGTGTTGTGAGGTTCAGTACAAGAGCTTTTAACTCATTATTCAAATTAAAAGTTAAAAGAGATGCAAACGCACAATCTTGGCTACCCGCGAATTGGTAGCAACCGAGAACTCAAAAAGCCTGCGAGTCTTATTGGTCAGGCCAAATCACGTTACATGAATTACAAAGTGTCGGCGTGTCCATCCGAAAACAAAACTGGAAACTTCAGCAGGAGGCAGGAATTGATTTGATCCCTTCCAATGATTTTTCCTTTTACGATCAGGTATTGGATATGTCATTGATGGTGGGAGCGATTCCAGATCGTTACCATGAGGTGATTTTACAAAAAGGGAATAATGAACTGGACTTGTATTTTGCCATGGCCAGAGGGTATCAACAAAATGGGTTGGATATCACTGCCATGGAAATGACCAAGTGGTTTGATACCAATTATCATTACATCGTTCCCGAATTTAGAAAAGACCAACAGTTCAAGTTGTTTTCTACAAAGGCAATTCAGGAATATAACGAAGCTAAACATGCTGGAATTTCCACCAAGCCGGTATTGATAGGTCCTGTTTCTTTTTTATTGTTGGGTAAAGAAAAAGAGTCCGGATTTGATCGGATAGATTTAATCAAAAATCTTCTTCCAGTGTATCTGGAAATACTAAAAAAGTTGGATGCAAACCATGTAGAATGGGTTCAATTTGATGAACCATTTTTAGCGATGGAATTGGGTGCGAAAGAGAAGAAAGCTCTTCACTTTGCTTATTCAGAAATCAAAAAAGTTTTTCCTACCCTAAAAATCATTTTGGCCAATTACTTTGACTGTTTTGGGGAAAATCTGGAAACTGCACTTTCTCTTCCAATTCATACGCTTCATTTGGACTTAGTGAGATGTCCTTCCCAGCTAGACGATATCCTGGATTCTGGAAAACTCGGAGGACAAAAGCACCTTTCTTTAGGCCTCATAGATGGCAGGAATATTTGGATGAATGATTTTCAGAAGTCACTTTCTTATATTCAAAAGGCGGTGGATCAAATTGGTTCAGATCGAGTGTGGGTTGCTCCTTCTTGCTCTCTGATTCATTCACCTTGTGATTTAGCATTGGAAACCAATGAAAAATCTCTTGCACCCCAGATTAAAGAATGGTTGGCGTTTGCGAAGCAAAAAATCGAAGAAGTAGTATGCCTGAAAAAGCTGGCTGAGAAAGATCCCTCCTCAGAAGCACTAGAACAATTAGGGCAAAATCAGCGCGCTATCGAGAATAGAAATACTTCCACGTTGATCCACAACGAACAAGTGAAAAGTAGGGTCAAAGCGATCAACCCAAGGGATGATCAACGCCAAAGCCCCTTTTCTATCCGTCAGGGAATACAGAAAAAAGCTTTAGACCTTCCTCTTTTTCCCACTACCACGATAGGGTCTTTTCCTCAGACCAAGGAGGTCCGATCCTGGAGAGCGAGATTTAAAAAGGAGATCTTAGCCGAGAGGATTATGAAAGACTCTTGGAGGATGAAACTCGGGAGTCTATCGAATGGCAGGAATCGATCGGGATGGATGTATTGGTTCATGGAGAATTTGAGCGAAATGACATGGTTGAATATTTTGGTGAACAGTTAGCCGGATTTGCCTTTACCAAAAATGGGTGGGTTCAAAGTTATGGTAGCCGTTGTGTGAAACCTCCGATCATTTATGGAGATGTTCACAGACCTGCGGCAATGACTGTCCGCTGGTCAGCTTTTGCCCAATCTCTTACCGATAAGCTTGTAAAGGGCATGTTGACGGGGCCAGTAACTATATTACAATGGAGCTTTGTCAGAAATGATCAGCCAAGATCCCAAACATGTACCCAAATTGCATTGGCCATTCGGGATGAGGTAGTGGATTTGGAAAAAGCTGGGATCAAAGTGATTCAAATAGATGAGCCCGCAATTCGTGAGGGGCTTCCCTTCGTAAACCTGATTGGCAAGAATATTTTAATTGGGCTGTTCGAGCTTTTAGAATCTCTGCTAGTGGAGTTAAAGATGAAACTCAGATTCATACCCATATGTGTTATTCTGAGTTCAATGATATCATCCAGAATATTGCGGACATGGATGCCGATGTGATTACTATTGAGTGTTCTAGATCTCAAATGGAGCTGTTAGATGCATTTGGTCAATTTAATTATCCCAACGAAATCGGTCCCGAGTTTATGATATCCATTCGCCAAGAGTACCGAGTAGGGCTGAAATGGTGGATTTAATGGAAAAAGCCAAAGAAGTAATTCCGATGTCTAATTTATGGGTAAATCCCGATTGTGGATTAAAAACCCGCCATTGGGAAGAAACCAAAAAGGCGTTGACTGAAATGGTAGGTGCGGCAAAGGATTTAAGAGAAGCTATGATTGAATCTGTGTCTTAGTATTAAAGGGCAAGTAATTTACTTGCCCTTTTTATATCTCCTCTAAAATTGAATTTCCTTTTGATCTGTCTCCCGAAGTCCATTGCCAGGTTTCGTGAAGGCGGATTTTTCCATTTTCCAGAAGCTCAGGAACCGATGTACAGACTCCTGTCATCAGTTCTCCTTGCGAATTGATCTGATTATACCGCATATCAATTTCTCCGGCATCGTTTACAATCCCGATCAAATGTCCTTTTATAATTTTTCCACCAGAATAGTCACAGGAAAGAATTTTTCCTTCTTGCTTGTAGTGAAAAAGGGTTTCTTCAGAAGTTTCCCCGTTCTCGGTATTGCTAATGGGGCGAAAAGATTTGCCATCGTAATTCATCATTGAGAGGAATTATCGGTTTCTTTCATTTCCCAGTCCACTATTTCATTTTCAAGGTAATGTGGGTAAATTTTTCGATGGGCTTTCTTTACCTCAGCAACCAAAGATTCTCGGAATTCCTCCACATGAAGTCCAGAGGTAGCGGCCATAAATACAGGCTTGATACCGGTTTTTTTCTCATAGGCATCAGACAAAGAAGGAAAATCCAAGTAATTGGCTTCTTCCAATTCCAGTTCACTCATATTCATGATGCCTTCCTCATCGGGCATGGTTTCTACCAAATCAATTTTGTTGAACACCAACAGGATAGGCTTGTCACCAGCATTGATTTCTCTTAGAGTTTCAGTCACAACATTGATATGATCTTCAAAATTGGGATGAGAAATATCGACTACGTGGACCAATAAATCTGCCTCCGGATTTCATCCAAGGTAGACTTGAAGGACTCAATCAAGTGAGTAGGCAGTTTTCGGATAAAGCCTACCGTATCTGATAAAAGGAATGGAATATTATCCAAAACCACTTTTCTGACGGTGGAGTCCACGGTCGCAAAAAGCTTGTTTTCTGCAAGAATATCAGTTTTGGTTATCAGGTTCATCAAGGTACTTTTCCCCACGTTGGTATATCCTACCAAAGCAACCCTTACAATGCCTTTTCTACCTTTTCGTTGGGTAATCCCTTGCTTTTCGATATCCCTGAGTTTTGATTTCAGCAGGGTGATTTTATTTCGAATGTCTCTTTTATCTGTTTCAATCTCTTTCTCACCCGCACCACCACGAGTACTGGTCCCCCCTCTTTGACGCTCCAAGTGCGTCCACATTCTGGTCAAACGAGGAAGTAAGTATTGGAAACGAGCCAGCTCAACCTGGGTCTTTGCTTGGGCTGTTTGGGCTCTGTTTAGAAATATATCGAGGATTAATAAAGAGCGATCATAGATTTTTACTTTCAGCTCATTTTCCAAATTCCGCATTTGGGAAGGGGAAAGATCGTCGTCGAATATGACCATGTCCACTTCAAAATGTTCTACGTATGATTGGATTTCTTCCAGTTTTCCTGACCCTATAAATGTACGGATATCAGGCTTATCCATTTTTTGGGTAAAGCGATAAACTGTTTTGGCTCCCAAGGTTTCTGTAAGAAATGCCAATTCATCCAAATGCTCTTCAGTTTCCCGCTCTGTCTCCCCTTGTCGGATGATCGTTACCAATACAGCTGTATCCACTTTTGGAGCAGTATCGTGTAATTTTTGAAGTTTTCTTGAAAATTTACCCATGAGATTCTGTTATATGCTACTAAAAAGCATTTGAGGTAGATTAAGTTTCATTTTATCAAATTCTCTCCTCTAAACTTAGAATTATGCTGTATGCTTCTTATTATTCTGCAAAGTTCGGGATATTTCCTTAGAATTGATTAGGATACTCCGTATTGGCTTGGTTATTTTACCATTTAATTAATTGCCGTATACGTACATCACCCATGGCTGAGATTTGTAAAACCAGTTTACCTGGTGTCTTAGAAATATTTCCTAAGGTTTTTAATGATCAAAGAGGCTATTTCTTTGAATCATTTAGGGCAGACTGGTTAGAGAAGGAGAATGTTTTTGAAACTTGGGTACAGGATAATCAGTCTTATTCACAGAAAGGAACAGTAAGAGGATTACACTTCCAAAGAGAACCATTTGCACAAGCAAAACTAGTCCGGGTAATTCAAGGGAAGGTGTTGGATGTGGTCGTGGACCTAAGAAAGGATTCCGAAACATTCGGGTCCTATTATTCTACTATTATGGACACTGAAAAGCATAATCTTTTGTATGTTCCAAAAGGATTTGCACATGGATTTTCAGTATTGGAAGATGCGATTTTTGTTTATAAGTGTTCTAATTATTACGATAAGGAAAGTGAAGGGGGTATTCTTTGGAATGACCCAAGTCTTCAGATCGATTGGATGGTGAATGATCCGATTATTTCTGAGAAAGATACAAAGTGGCAAAGTTTAGAGGAATTCAAAGTAACTAGCGAAGGAGGATTGTAATGGGAATTTTTGATTTGTTCAAAAAAAGGAAGTAGTATTTGAAGATTTGGACCTGAGTTGGATGCAGGTGGATATGCATTCCCACCTGATTCCAGGGATTGATGATGGCTCCAAATCCATGGAGGAGTCCTTGGGACTGATCAAACGCTTATCAGATTTTGGACTCAGGAAGATCATCACCACGCCCCATATCATGTCCGAATACTACCGAAATACCCCTGAGATTATAAACATGGGTCTTCAGGATGTTCGCCGAGCAGTAAAAAATGAGGGGATAGAGATCGAAATTGAGGCTGCAGCAGAATATTACATGGATGAGATATTCCTGGAAAAGGTAAAATCCGGAGAGGAATTATTAACCTTTGGCCCCAATCATATATTGGTGGAAACAGGATTCATCAATAAACCTCAAATGCTTCTGGAAACTTTCTTTCAATTAGAAATGGCGGGGTACAAACCTATTTTTGCCCACCCTGAGCGATATCAATATTTAATTTCAGATAAAAAGCTTTTGGAAGACTTGGTAGATAGACAAATCAGTTTTCAAGTAAACCTTCTTTCTCTAACGGGGTTTTATTCCAAGCAAGTAAAAGATTTTGCTGAAATGCTATTAGAGCGAAACTTGGTTAAATTTTTTGGGACTGACTGCCATAACCCAAGGTACCTAGACATGTTGGAGACCTTGACAAGGTCAAAGTCCTATCAAAAGATCAAGGAAATAGAAATTCTCAATTCAAGTCTATAATCTATACAAGTGAAAATTTTAATCACTGGAATCACGGGTCTTTTAGGAAGCTATGTAGCCAAAGAGTTTGCCTCTTTGGGAGAAATACATGGTTTCAAAAGAAAGAGCTCTTCTACCCGATTATTGGATGAGATTAATTTTCCAATTCATTGGCATGAAGGTACAATTTCAGATGTGGGATCCATTGATGATGCAATTCAAGATATAGACTTGGTAATTCACTGTGCAGGAAAGGTCTCTTTTCTTCCAGGGGATGAGGAAGAACTGTTTGAAGTAAATGTACGAGGCACTTCCAATTTGGTGAATTGCATGTTGAATGCGGGTGTGAAGAAACTAATTCACGTAAGCTCTGTGTCTGCATTGGGTAGAAATCCAGAATTAAGCGTAATTGATGAGGAGCATAAGTGGGTGGATTCACCTCTGAATACTAAATATGGTACCTCCAAATACCTTGGGGAGTTAGAAGCTTGGAGAGGTGAACAGGAAGGGCTGGAATTGATTGTGGTAAATCCTTCTATCCTTTTAGGGAAAATAAGTGATGAGAGAAGCAGTACCTCTATTTATGCTCATGTTTTAGGAAATTCGAGCTACTATCCTGTGGGTAGTATAAATTATCTGGACGTAAGAGATGCTTCGAAAATCATGAGGGAACTTTATGAAAAGGCTTGTTGGGGAGATCGGTTTATTCTCAACAAAGAGACCATTAAATACCGCGAGTTTTTCGAAAAAATGGCGAAAGCATTTGGTAAAAAGGTCCCAACTAAACCGGTTTCTAATTCTTTATTGAAATTAGGCTTGTTCTTCCTGGGCATAGCCCGAATGTTAGGCTTGAGTAAAAATCCATTGAATAAGCAAACCGCGATGATTTCCCAGCAGGACATTATCTTCAAAAATGATAAAATAGAAAAGCTGCTTGATTTTAATTATACTCCGATCGAGGAGACCTTTTTGTGGGCAAAATAAACTTATTTTTTGAAGCGATCGTTTGCTTCTTAGATGGTCAAAATGTTTTAGGAATTATTTCTAGATTTTGACACAAAAATTAACAAATTGAGATTTTGAGAGAACAATTTATTTGGTATCTTAAATAAACTTAACTCATCTTAATGACAGGAGATCACGATCACGAGTGGGAAAATGATAAAAAGCTGGTAGAGCGGTTTGAAAATTCCCTGAAATCCAATTTAGAATTGTATTTTGAAGAGGAGGAATTAGAGGATATTATCCGATATTATTTTGATCAGCAAAAGTTCCTTAAAGCATTGAGGGCTAGTGAGTTCTCTTTGGAAAAATTCCCTTACTCAGTAGAGATAAAATTGTTGAAAGCGCAATGTTTGATTTTCAATGATGAATTGGAAGAAGGCTTAAGCATATTAGAGAATATCAACAATATTTCTCCTAACAATGAGGATATCCTATTAGCTTTAGCCAATGCGCATATTTTGGCAGGAAGCCCCCAATACGGTATTGAATTATTGGAAAATTTTCTGCCCTTGGCAGAAGATAAGGCAGAGGTCTATTATTCGCTGGGAAATCTGTACAGAGCGACCAGTGACAATAAAAAAGCATCTTACTATTTCAAGGAAGCGGTGAAGCACCGTATCAATCATGAAGACGCACTTTTCCAGTTGGCAATGATTACGGAAGAGGAAGGGTCTTTTGATGAAATTCTCCAATTCTACCAAGAGTTTATTGATCAGGATCCTTATAGTGCAGGGGCTTGGTATAATTTAGGTGTGGTTTACAACAGGCTTGGACGATTTGAGGAAGCAATCAAGGCCTATGATTATGCCATCATTATCGATGATTCTTTTGCCTCGGCTTATTTTAATTTGGGTAATGCCTTAATGAACACAGAGCAATATGAACTTGCTTTGGAAGCCTATCAAAATACCATCAATTGTGAAGGTGCCAATGCGGAGAATTGTTGCTACATGGGCGCTGCTTATGAAAAGTTGGGAAATATTGAAGGAGCCTTTAAATATTTCAAAAAAGCAGCGAAGTTGGATGAAGAGTATGACGATGCCTGGTTTGGATTGGGCATGTGTATGTTAAAAAAAGAGAAATTTTTGAAGCGATTCACTACTTCAAGAAAGCGCTCAATTTGAATAAACAAAGTCCAAATTACTGGGTAGGTCTGGCTGATGCAGAGTTTAACTTGGGTAATTTACAAGCCAGTTCAGAGGCTTATGAAGAAGCTATCAACCTGGAACCCGGTATTTTAGAGACTTATATTAACCTATCGTTGATCTATTTTGATCAAAATAGATTTGAAGAAGCCGTGGACGTGATCAGTGAAGGAATTGACGAACTTCCTGAGGAGGCGGAACTGTATTATCGTATGGTTGTTTTTCAAATCAAACTAGCCAATTACAAAGAAGCGTTTTCATATTTGGAAAATGCATTAACTTTGGCCTACGATAGGCACGTGGTCTTGTACGAATTAATGCCAGAGCTGGAAAAGCAAAAGGCAATGTCCAAGATCATCGCCCAGTATCGGGAAGAAAATCCTGAGACTTAACATATTAAAACCTAGCCAATGAATTATGAGCTGAAGAACATCCCTGTACGGACTGAAAAGCCACGTACCTCGGGATTTACTATGGCCATGGACAAAGGTCTGAGCCTTAGAGCAACAGAGGATTTTGTCGATAGCTGTTCCGATTTTGTTGACATCGTCAAACTAGGATGGGCAACTTCCTATGTAACTAAAAATCTTTCTGAAAAGATTGCTGTTTATCGAGAAGCAGGAATTCCGGTTTTATTTAGGAGGAACTCTGTTTGAAGCATTTATCGTCCGGGATCAATTCGATGATTACCGAAGAGTGTTGGATAAATATGGATTGGAATATTGTGAGGTTTCGGATGGGTCTATCTCTTTAAACCACGATAGAAAATGTGAATACATTTCCACGCTAGCTAAGGATGTGACGGTGTTATCAGAAGTTGGTTCAAAAGATGCCGCCAAGATCATTCCACCCTATAAGTGGATTGAACAAATGCAGACTGAACTGGATGCAGGTGCTTGGAAGGTAATCGGTGAAGCAAGAGAAGGAGGAAATGTTGGTTTGTTCAGGGATTCCGGTGAAGTTAGACAAGGGTTGGTAGAGGAGATTTTAACTCAAATTCCTGAAGAAAGAATTATCTGGGAAGCTCCGATCAAGGCACAACAAGTTTGGTTTATCAAATTGCTGGGCACCAATGTTAACCTTGGAAATATCAGTCCTACTGAAGTGATTCCATTAGAAACAATCCGTCTTGGGTTGCGTGGGGATACCTTCGATCATTTTATAGGAGAGATTAAATTATAAGTGGATCAAAACCATTAGAGGCTGATCGGTAATGCTTCCGGTCAGCCTTTATTTTTACCTATGGATCTAATCAAAAAATATTTCCTGAATTACCTGAAAGGAATGGCGATGGGTGCAGCAGATATTGTACCCGGTGTTTCCGGAGGTTCCATCGCATTGATTACGGGTATTTACAGCAAGTTGCTGGATAGCATAAACTTATTCAATACGAAGAATTTGAAATTATTGCTATCGTTTCATTTCAAGCCTTTTTATAAGGCTGTCAATGGCACTTTTTTAATAAGCCTGTTTTTAGGAATCCTAACCAGCATATTCACGCTTTCCAAAATCATCACCTATTTGATGGATGAGCATCCGGTTCCGCTTTGGTCCTTTTTCTGTGGATTGATCTTGATCAGTGCTTTTGTCATTCTGAAAGGGATCAACCGCTGGCATTTTGGAGTGGTTTTGGCCATTATTCTTGGTACCATAATCGCCTATTTTGTGACGGAATTGCCTCCGGTCAGTTCTCCGGATTCCATTTGGTTTACTTTTATTTCTGGTTCTATTGCCATTTGTGCAATGATTTTACCCGGGATCAGTGGGAGTTTTCTGCTGCTGATTTTAGGAAAATATGAGACTATCTTAAATGCCGTATCTGAACGCGATGTAGTGACCCTAGGAGTATTTGCCTTTGGCTGTTTGGTAGGGATTCTATCTTTTAGTAGAGTGATCTCCTGGTTATTAAAGAGATATTATGCAGTAACAATCGGATTGCTCTCCGGCTTTATGTTGGGTTCCATGAATAAGCTTTGGCCTTGGAAGATTGTGACTGCCTACAGAACTTCTTCTAGTGGGGAAGAAAAACCATTTTTGACGGAAAATCTATGGCCAGGGGAATACTTGAGCCAAGTAGGTCAGGATCCACAGCTGATGTATGCTGTTCTGGCTTTCCTTTTTGGAATAGGTTTGGTGATAGGAATTGAAAGGTTAGCAAGCATTTTGAATAAATCATGAGAAAATTCGGATTGATAGGATATCCTTTGGGCCATTCGTTTTCAAAAAAGTATTTCACTGCAAAATTTGAAAAAGAAGGAATTGAGGGATGCCAGTTTGATTTGTATGAAATCCCGAAGATTGAGGATTTTAAAGCTGTTTTAGCAGAAAACCCAACCTTGGAGGGAATGGCAGTAACTATTCCTTACAAACAGCAGGTCATTCCATTTTTAGATCAGCTGGATACAGCTTGTGAAGAAATTGGTGCCGTCAATTGTATCAAAATAAAGGATAAAACGCTTATAGGTTATAATACGGATTACATTGGGTTTAAGCATTCCCTAGAATTATGGATAGGAGAAGCCAGGCCAAATGCCTTGGTTTTAGGAACCGGAGGTGCCTCAAAAGCAGTAAAGCAGGCTTTAAAAGATTTGGGAATCAATTTTCTTTCCGTATCCAGAACTAAGGATTCCCAGTCCATTAGCTACCAAGACCTGGAAAATGATCCCGAGATTTTAAAATCGCATCCTTTAATCGTCAATTGTACTCCACTTGGTACGTATCCAAAAGTGGAAGGAATACCTGCTATTCCATTAGAACAAATGGGCCCCGAGATCCTGGTGTATGATTTAGTATATAATCCTGCTGAGACCAAGTTGATGAAGACTTGCATTCAAGCTGGAGGGAGAGCAAAGAACGGACAGGATATGCTTGAATTACAGGCAGAAGCTGCATGGAAAATCTGGAATGATTAAATTACCCCGATGAACAAAGCAATTCTTCTTATTCAATGCCCTGATCAGAAAGGGATCGTCGCAGAAGTGTCGAGGTTTCTTTATGCTTACCATGGAAATATTTTGGAGATTGATCAGCATGTTGATGAGGAATTGAGTTTGTTTTTTATGCGAGCCGCTTGGGAATTGGATTCCTTTTCTCTTCAAAAAGATGAAATTGCCCAAAAATTTGAGGAGGAAGTAGGACAGAAATTCAAAATGGATTTCAACGTTCATTTCAATTTTCCAAGGCCAAAAATGGCCATTTTTGTCAGCAAATTATCTCATTGCCTTTTTGATATTTTGGCCAGGCATCATGCGGGTCAGCTGGAAGTGGATATCCCTTTGGTGGTTTCTAACCATCAAGAGTTAAAGTCTGTCGTGGAGGCTTTTGGTATTCCTTATCATTATATTCCAGTCAGTCGGGATACAAAAATGGAAGCCGAAAAGCAGCAATTGGAGTTGATGAAAAAGCATGATATTGACTTTGTAGTATTGGCTAGGTACATGCAGATTATTTCAGCCACCTTTATCTCAAAATTCCCAAATAGAATTATAAATATTCACCACTCTTTTTTACCTGCCTTTGTGGGGGCCAAACCTTACCATGCTGCTTATGAACGGGGGTGAAAATCATTGGTGCCACTGCTCACTATGTGACAGAGGAATTGGATGCCGGACCGATCATCGAGCAGGAGGTGGCAAGAGTAAGACATCATAACACCATCCCTGATTTAGTGCAAATAGGACAGGACGTGGAGAAAGTGGTGCTCTCCAAGGCGATTAAATACCATTTGGATAGAAAGGTATTGGCCTTCAAAAACAAAACCGTGATTTTTTACTAAGGAATGATCTTCCTTGGAATATCCTTGGGCAATCGGGTGAGCATTTCATAATTGACCTGCTGTGTAGATTCTGAAAAAGATGCAACTGTGATTTCTTTGTTCTTTTGCTTTCCAATCAACACTACCTCATCTCCTACTTCTATATTTTTCAGCTTGGTAATGTTTAGCGCAATGGCATTCATCATGACGGTACCCACCACTTGACAATACTGCCCTCCGATCAACACCTGCCCCTGATTACTCAGCAATCGACTATAGCCATGCCCATAGCCTACAGGAACAATCGCCAGCCTCATGTTATGTAAAGCCATAAAGCTATTCCCATACCCCACAAACTCCCCCATTTTTACAGATTTTATGCTCATGACCGTACTTTTCCAAGTGATCAGTCGCTTTAGTGGATTTTTGTTTGCCTTAGGTAAGGAATTGAGTTTGGCATAAAACGTTTCCTTTGTAGGCCAAAATCCATAGCCTGCAATCCCTATTCTGACCATATCCATGATGGTTTCGGGGAAAATCAAAGTTGCCGCTGAGCAAGCGGTGTGGTATTTATGGAAAACAACTCCTTTATGTGTGAAGTACTCTCTAAATTTATTGTAGACCTCAATTTGATTTTTTACTCGAACATAATTACTGATGCTCTCTGCCCCAGCATAATGGGTACAGAGCCCTTCCAGTTCTAAAGAGTCAGATTCAGCAAGCAATAGTTTGGATAATCGGTCTCGGGAAGACCATTCAAATCCTGTACGATGAAACCCGGTTTCCAATTCAACATGGATTTTGGCAGGAATTCCAAGTTTCTTTGAGAGGTTGATGGCAAGTTCTAGCCTTTGAAAATCGTAAACATAAAAACTAATTCCTGCTTTAATCAGATCTCCCATCTCTTCAGGGTATAGCATCCCCAGGATCATGATCTGAGACTTTTTCTTGGAATGTCTAAAGACTTCCCAGGCCTCATCAGAACTGAAGGTACTGAAATGTCGGATTCCAGCTTTTTCAGCAATTTCTACCATTTGAGGGATGCCATGTCCGTAGGCGTTTCCTTTTACTACAGCCGAAATAATGGTGTTGGGACCAATTTCCGATCTGATATAGCGTATATTTTGGCGGTAAGCTTTTGCGCTAATTTCCAAGAAGGATGTAGCGATCATCGTTTTTAATTTATTGAAATGAAAAAGTAAGACATGCTGTTACTTTATCCCAATTCTCATTTAATTTTATTCTCAAACTTTTAGAAAATTTATATGAACGATCAAAAATCCCGATGTCCTTGGTGTTTGGGCTTCCCAGAGTATGTTGTATACCATGACGAAGAATGGGGAAAACCTGTGTGGGACGATCAAATTCACTTCGAATTTTTAGTATTGGAAAGTGCGCAGGCAGGCTTGAGTTGGGCTACTATTTTGAAAAAGCGACAAGGCTATAAAGATGCCTTTGCTAATTTTGATTATCGAGTGGTGGCGGAATTTCCTGAATCATATGTACAGGAATTACTTACGAATAAAGGAATCATTAGAAATGGAATGAAGATCCGAGCGGCCATCAATAATGCCCAACGCTTTATGGAAGTCCAAAAAGAGTTCGGAACTTTTGCTGCCTATATCTGGGGGTTTGTGGGGGAAAGCCCATTCAAAATGAACTTAAAAAAGGAGATCCATCTCCTGCCACCTCTCCTGAGTCCGATGCCTTGGCAAAGGATCTCAAGAAACGGGGCTTTAAATTTTTAGGAAGTACTACGATTTATGCACACATGCAGGCCACTGGTCTTGTGAATGACCATCTAACTGATTGCTTTCGCCATTCAGAAGTTCAAAACTATTAGCCTACAAAGGCAAAGAACACCAGCCAAACCAAAATAAGGATTGGAAGTAAAACCGGTAAGGAGAATCGAATGATGTAGCCAAAGAAGGATGGCATCTTGATTCCGCTTTGCTCTGCAATGGATTTTACCATAAAGTTAGGTCCATTCCCAATGTAAGTCATTGCTCCGAAGAATACAGAAGCGACTGCAATGGCCATTAACTCAAAAGCAGAATCGGGGAATCCATTGGCTGCGAATTCTCTCACTTGATCAATATTGTTGATATCCGCTCCTTTAGATGCCATAGCTGCGGCCAAGAAATTCAAATAGGTAGGCGCATTGTCCAGGAATCCTGAGAGTGCTTGTGCCCCAATACAATGTGTTGTGGGAAATTAAAGATGCTCCTTCTGGAGATTTAGCAAAGTTTCCTACTAATTCCAATGCCGGCATCATGGTACCAAAGATCCCGATGAAAATAAAGGCCACTTCACGGATGGGCTCAAAATTAAATTCATTTCCTTGGATCGCTCTCTTATCTGCGAATCGATAAGAAAGGAATGCCACGGAAAGCATGATCACCTCTCTTAGGTAAGAAAACTTTTGGCCATCATAGACGATAGCAGGAACTCCCTCGATTACGTTAGGATCCAGGAATACAGAACAAATGATGATAAATAACCAACCAAAGTTTTTCATCCCGATCAAGGAGAACTTGTTGGTATAAGTGATTTCTTCTGGTTCAATTTCGTCATCGGCAGCTTTACCCAATTTCTTGTCTATGAAATAGAAAGCGATAGCAAGCAAAGCTAAAGCAAAAATCCATGCAGGCCAGTTATGCTCCAAGGTCCAGAAGAAAGGAATTCCTTTCAAGAAGCCCAGGAACAACGGAGGATCTCCAATTGGAGTCAAAGAACCTCCCACATTACTTACCATGAAAATAAAGAAGATAATATGGTAGGCTTGAATATTTCCTTTGTTCAAGCGGATAAAAGGTCTGATCAGCAACATGGAAGCTCCAGTGGTTCCGATCAGATTGGAGATTAAAGCTCCAATCAGCAACAAGGAAACATTCGCAAATGGGGTCGCTTTTTTATCTATTTCAATCAAAATACCTCCAGACGCAATGTAAAGGGAGGCTAATAAGGCAATAAACTGAATGTATTCCGCCAGTGCATGTACAGGAGCATGGACATTTGAAAGGATAAACAGATAATAGAAGACGACCAAAATGGCCAAACCTATGGCTATTTTAGGGTAATTTTTATGCCAAAAGTGCTCATAGAATAAAGGACCAGTGGCAATCATTAACAGTAAAACTACAAAGGGAATTACTAACCAAGTTGGAGCCACATGATGCTCCTCATCTCCATGATCGGCTTGATCGTTATGTTCAACAGTAGCGTGTTCGGTATCAGTTTGGTCTGCTTGGGCTAAGAATGTCTCTTTTGTCTCACGTTCTTCAGCAAGGGCAAGCTGAGGCTGTAAGCCATTAAGAAAGAGTATTCCGAAAAGTATGGAGAAACTTAAGATGAAATTCTTCATTTGGCTAATAGGGTCTGCTGGGTAATCTTTTCGGTTAAATGTAACTATTTTCCAGCGGTTAAATTCCCAAAATGGGTTTTGCTAAACTACAGATTTTGGGTGAAAGACCCCAATAGAGAAATAACCGCTAGCAAGAATAATTCAAAAATTAACCTTTGCTAGCGATTCTACCTACTAATTTTTATACGAGTTGTGCTAGAGCTATTTTAAAGGAGCTTTGAGCTATGTTGGTTTTTTCAGGATTTTCCTGAAAAGTTTTGTTCAATGCTTTTTCAATCGTCTTGCTCACATCTGTAAATATTGCCTGGTCAGTGACTTCAGCTTTCTTGCTCATCAAATAGGCAAAGACTCTGGCCATTCCACAGTTGGCAATAAAATCCGGAAGAACTGAAATCCGCTTATCTGCCCAGACTCCAATAGGCCCAAAGAAAATTTCAGGGTCTGCAAATGGCACATTTGCTCCACAGGAAATTACTTCCAACCCTGCATTTACCATGCGTTCTACTTGGTTTTGGGTCACTAATCTGGAAGCCGCAGCAGGAATGAATATTTCACTGTTGATATCCCAGATCTTTTCATTGATTTCTTCAAAAGGAATCATATCCTCGGCTACCAATTTGTTTCCCTCTCTAGCAATAAAGAGGTCTCGAACTTCATCCAAACTCAGACCTTCTTCACGGATGATTCCTCCATCTCTATCAATAATTCCAACCACCTTCACTCCTTCTACTGCTAGAAAACATGCGGCTGCAGCGCCTACATTTCCCCATCCTTGAATAACAGCTCGCTTTCCTTTGATCTGACCACCCCAAATTTTATAATAATGCCTCACAGCCTCTGCCACACCATACCCTGTAATCATGTCGGCTACCGTGTATTTCTTGGGTCCATTGGGCGTATAATGAGGATCTTCCAATACTTTGGAGACTCCTTGCCTTAACTGACCAATCTTTTTGATTTTTCTGGTTCTGTGGCATGGAAGTGCCCATTTACGATTCCTTCCTGAGGATGCCAAAGTCCATAAGTTTCCGTAATAGGGATCACTTCATGGATTTCATCCACATTCATATCACCCCCAGTTCCATAGTAATTTTTCAAAAGCGGCATGACAGCCTTATACCAGCGCTGAAGCACTTCGTTTTTTCTAGGATCATTTGGGTCGAAATTAATCCCTGATTTGGCTCCTCCAATTGCAGGGCCCGATACAGTGAATTTCACCTCCATGGTTTTGGCAAGAGATTCTACTTCTCTTTTGTCCAGTCCTTTACGCATGCGGGTTCCACCTCCTGCAGCTCCTCCTCTTAAAGAGTTGATGACTACCCAGCCTTCGGCCTCAGATTCATTATCGCTCCATTCAAAAACAATTTCAGCTTTTTTGTTTTCGAATTTCTTTAGTAAGTCGTGCATTAATTATTGGGTTTATATCTGCCCCAAAAATATAAAATTTTAATCCCTCTCATAAATTTTGTGGAGGAGCAAATCAGCCAAAGATTGTTCCTCCGGAAGAATCTCTGCTCGCATGGGTAACAGAAGCCAGACAATTTGATTCTCCCCTCAATCTGAGCACTCCTAAAAATCCAAAAATCAATGCTTCTTTAAACTCAATCAATTCGTTGGAAGCTTCAAATTGTTGCCAATTACCTTGGAGCTGATGATGGAGCCGCTCTATAAAATAGGCATGGTAGGCACCTCCTCCGGTGAGGAGAACTTTAGGCTTTTCATGGAGTGCGTAGGCTTGAATGATTTGAGCGATTTGAACCGCATAATGCTCCGTCAATGTGGCTAATTTATCTTTTTCATGAGCCTTACTTGATAGGATGATAGGGAAAAAACTTCGTCCATATCCTCTCTACCAAGGGATTTGGCTCCCTTTTTTTGATAAAAAGGAACCTGGTTTAGCTTTTCCAATAGCTCTGCGTCCACTAGTCCCTCACGTGCCCATTGCCCATCCCGATCATAAGGGCTACCCAGTTTTTCAGCTATGGGATTCAGTAAAAGGTTGAATGGGCTACAATCGAACGCAATTCGTTTTCCTTCCCATTGCATACTGATATTGGAAATGCCACCCAGATTGATGCAAAAGTCTAAATGTGGGAAAAGGAGTTGGTCACCTATAGGAACCAATGGTGCTCCCTGGCCTCCAAGTTGCACATCCAGCATTCTAAAATCATTGATCACTTTCATTTCCGAAGCTTGATGCAGCGCCCATCCATTGCCAATTTGTAAACTCAATCCTTTTTGTGGTTGATGGAAAACGGTGTGACCATGGGAACAGATGGCGATCGGAGAAATTTGCTTTTTAGAACAAAACTTCTTCACTTCCTGACCCATCCATCTTCCAAATGCTACATCCAGGTAGTGAAGGTCCAGTGCATTCAATAGGTGGGCTTTTTGGAGCTGTTCACCCAATTGATCCGGAAAAGGGATAGTGATGGCTTCCAGAATCTCAAATTGCCAAAGGTCGGATTTTTCAAAATGGCAATAAGCCACATCTAAACCATCTCCTGAAGTTCCTGACATCAATCCTATTATGTGGTAGTTCGCGTTGCTCATGGGTTAAAGTTTGTTAAGTATGGAGCAATCCAAAGATAATTTGCTGCTGTAGAAAAGCCCTCTTTTTTTTAATGCCTAATTTGCAGTCTATCCTATTTCTGAATGGACAATCTAATCATTGATATTGGCAATACCAGAATCAAATCTGCCTTGTTTAAGGGGACTGAATTTGTAAGTGAATCAGTTTTTATAGATTTGCCGACTGCTTTGCAGTATTGGAAAGGCCTTTCTTTTCAAAATTGCTTAATAAGTTCTGTGAAGTGGACGGAGAAAGATCTTAAAATTCAAATTCCATTTCCATTTAAATACTTATCCAACAATCTTCAATTTCCTATTGGTAATGCGTACGGTAGTCCAGCTACCCTGGGATTGGATAGGATGGCTGCTGCTGTAGGAGGTTGGCAAATGGCAGGATCAGGTCCAGTGCTGGTAATAGACATGGGAAGTTGTATGACCTTTGATCTGGTAGATGAATCCAATACCTATCGAGGCGGAGCCATCAGTCCAGGGTTATTGATGAGGGCCAAGGCAATGAATGCATTAACTGCCCGACTTCCTTTGGTGGAAGTTTCTGGAAAGCCGGAAGATTTTATAGGAACCAATACCATCAGTTGTATGCAGATAGGTATTTGGTATGGGATTGAATCAGAAATTCTAGGCCAAATCCAAAAATATGAGCAAAAATTCCCCCAAATCAAGGTCTTTGTTTGCGGTGGAGACGCTCAATCTTTTGAATCATTAGCAAAAGACCACATATTTGTAGTCCAAAATTTAGTCCTACATGGATTGAATTGTATTCTAAACCACAATGTTGAGTAAAATCAAATTGCAATTGCTGGGTGTAATCTGCACCCTTTTCTTATTTAGTGAAGCCCAAGCACAGTCTTCAGCTTCTACGTACAGTGCTTTGGGCATTGGTGAATTTAATTACTCAGGATTAACTCAGAACCAGGGAATGGGAGGACTTGGAGTCAGTTATGGTACTGGATGGAATGCCAATGTCGTCAACCCGGCATTGACCACATACAACACCATATTTAATTTCCAGGCCGCATTGAATTATAAGAAATTCAATGCGAAAAATAGCTCCGAATCTTCAGATGTCGATGGTGGAGGTCTTTCCTATGTAGCCATGTCACTTCCATTGAAATCTGGAAAAGTGACGATGGGACTTGGGCTGAACCAAATCACCAGTGTGAATTACCGACTTCAGGTAGAGAGCGCGGTAGAAAATGCTGAGTTGAGAGCCTATAATTATGTGCAGGGAGATGGGGGTATTTCGGAGACTTACATGAGTTTTGGGGTGAAAGTTGCCAAGAATTTCAGCCTCGGTGCGCAAGTTTCTTATCTTTTTGGGTCAACCATTCGGAACAATCAATTGTCACTTTTGAATGATAATGACAACCCTGTAGGGAACACTACTGAATATTATGAAAGATTAACAGTTAGTGATATTGGCTTCAAAGGGGGTGCACATTACGTTGCAAAGCTTTCTGACAAGAACAACTTACACTTTGGTGCCATTTATCAGAATTTGGGGGATGTTAGTGGAAAAGCCTTTGCCAAATTGGCTGCTTTAGGTGAAGCTAGCGATCCCGATTCAGACGGTGATTTGATCGCCAACGATGAAAAAGGCAGTATATACATTCCAAATCGCATCGGATTTGGGGTAACATTTGAAAAAATGAATAAATTCGCCCTCGGTTTGGAGGGGCAATATCAGGATTTTAATAAGTTTAAATCTTTTTTGGAGAGAGTCTTTCTTTGAGGGAAGCCATTAAAGTTGGTTTGGGATTTCGGATTGTACCCGATTACCTAGCGATTGACAGTCCATTGAAAAGAACTACTTATCGATTCGGATTGGAATATCAGCAGACTCCCTACTATCTGAACCAGACAAATATCAATGATATTGGCATTAACTTTGGAGCTTCATTTCCAGTTAATCAATTATCATTGGTGAATTTGGCTGTGAAAGTAGGACAACGCGGCACTACCGATAATGGCCTGATCCAAGAAAATTATGTGAACTTCACGTTTGGATTTTCACTTAATGATAATAGTTGGTTTTATAAACGAGTATTTGAATAAAGCATAATAACCATGAAAATTAAATCAACCCTATTAGGTCTAGCAGCTGTATTGATGGCTGGCGTGGTTCAAGCGCAAGATGGATGGAATTGGCCATCTGATCCTGCGCAAGAAGCCAAAGCAAGAGAATTGAATGCTGCATATACTGACTATATGAAGTCAGAGCAGTATGTAGACGCAACGAAGCCATTAAGTTGGTTACTAGTGAATGTTCCAGAATTAAATGAGTCTTTGTATATCAACGGGACCAAAATTTATGATGGTGCAGCAGATGCAGTTTCTGATGAAGCTCAGAAAAGAGTGTATCAGGATTCCGTAATTGCCCTTTATGAAAAAAGAGGTGAATTGTATGACAATGAACCAAAGTGGATCGAAAACAAAGCTTACTACGGCTATCAGTATTACAAAAGTGATAAGGATAAGTTACAAGGAGCTATCAAGGATTTCGAAAAAGCGATGGAATTGAACGGTACAATCAATTACCAATTGACTGCTGCTTACTTTGATTTGGTTTATAGAAACTATGCTTATAACAAGGCTTATACTCCTGAGGAGATTTTAGAGATTCACGATAAAATCCAAGCGATGCTTGCTGACGCAGAAGCTGAAGGAAAAGATGTATCCAGCCAAAAAGGTACTTTAGAGCAATTGTTGGTGGCTATGGAATTGATCGATTGTGATTTCATCGAAAACACGATGGGTCCAAAATTGGCCTCTGATCCTTCTAATGAGAAATTGGCTAATCAGATCTTCAACTATTCTGTACAATACAAGTGTTTCTCTTCTGATGCGTTCCTTCAGGCTTTGGAAATCATCGATACCAATAACCCTACATTCGCAACTTCTCAAGTAAGAGCGATGAGATATCTACAGGAGAAAGATTACGACAAAGCAGAGCCAGTATTGGAGAAGGCCATGACTTTGGCTGAGAACGATGCTCAGAAAGCGGAAGTGAAGTTTGAATTGGCGAAGATTTATGGCGCCAAAGGTCAGAAGTCTGCTGCTAGAGCTGCTGCTAAAGAAGCTGCTGCAATGGATGAGTCTAAGTCTAAAGATGCTTGGAAATTGATCGGTGACTTGTACATGGGTTCTATGAACGATTGTAAAGGTGGAGAAAGCCGTGCTAAAGATTACTCTATATACATCGCAGCCTATAATGCCTATCAAAGAGCTGGTGACAATACAGGAATGGCCAATGCCAAAGCTAGATTCCCATCCAAAGAGGAATTGTTTACAGAAAGCTTACAAGTGGGCGGCACTATCAACACTGGATGTTGGATTGGTGAAACCGTAACCTTGGCTACAAGAGACTAATTTTAGTTAATATTCTTAAAAGGGCAGCTACTCAGCTGCCCTTTTTGCGTTTACTACTTATCATTTAATTTTCATTTATCTTTGTATCGTGAAGTTTAGCCACCTATTCGTCTTACTTTCTATTTGTGTTATGGCATTTTCCTCTTGCCGGGAAGATGTGGATGCGGCTGCCTTGCAGGTATATGATGGGCCGATGAATACCTCCATTAATATCAACTTGGTATCCAGTGATTCTGCCATTATCAGATCTGAAATCAAAGCTCCCAAGCAATTGGAGTTCGAAAATGGAAATCTGGAATTTCCTGAAGGAATCGACATTACTTTTTTGATAAAGCAGGAAATATAACCACCACCATGCGTGCAGACAGAGGGTATTACCTTAGAGAAGATAATCTTTATAAAGGGGAGGGTGATGTGCAGGTGGAAAATCTGGAAAGGATCAGGGTTTGAAGGCTGAAGAGATTTTTGGAACCCCAATCAAAAGAAAATTTATACGGAGAAATTTGTAACAGTGCGGGATGGGCAGACACTTTTTAATGGTACAGGAATGGAGGCAGATGAAAGCTTTTCCAATTATACCTTGAAAAATATAAGAGATAGTAGGACCTTACTTCCTGGAGAAGAGAAATAAACTCCACATGTATTAGATTTACCAAAAATATTAGATTGAAATTACCTGACGTCCTTATTTTATCTCTTGCGCTAGCATTCGCAATCATTGGAATTCACCTTAGTCTGAGTCAAGGCGTAGAAGTGTCCTATCCAGTTTTTATGTTTGCCGTAGCCTTGCTATTTTGGTTTCAATATAGAAGGACCAACGACCCAAAAGACTCCGAAAAACCAAAGCAAAAAACTAAAAAGCGGAAAAAGCATTAAACATGGATGTTTCTTATTTGATATACGTGATTATCACGCTGCTTTTTTCAGCATTTTTTTCGGGAATGGAAATCGCTTTTATTTCCTCCAACAAGCTGCAGATTGAGCTTCAGCGAAAACAAGGGTCCTTGGTAGGCAAAGTACTCAGTACCTTTGTCAATAATACCGGACAATTTATAGGAACTACCTTGATGGGGAATACCGTCTCCTTGGTGCTCTATGGTATTTTCATGGCATTCCTGTTAGAGGACCCTTTAAACATGATGCTACCGGAAGGCTTTAACAATGAAGCGCTTGTATTGGTGCTCCAAACCGTAATTTCTACCTTGATTGTATTGGTGACGGCAGAATTCCTTCCGAAAAGCATTTTTATGCTGAACCCAAACAGCATGCTCACTTTTTTTGCCTTGCCTTTTTTGGCAATCTATTTTATTATGTATCCCATTGTCTGGGCAGTGGTAGGGCTTTCCAGATTCTTCATTACCAAGATATTGAGACTGGAATACAGTGAAGACAAACCGGTTTTTACCGTGACGGATTTGAATAGTTTTATCCAAAATCATTTGACTCAGGAAAAAGAAGAGGGGAAAGTGGATATAGATACCAAGATTTTCGACAATGCGGTGGAGTTTAAAACAGTGCGTGTGAGAGAATGCATGGTGCCTAGAACAGACATTGTATCGGTAGAAATTGAGGATACCATAGAAGAGCTGAAAGAGGTATTTGCAGAAAGCGGTCACTCCAAGGTGATTGTCTATCGTGAAACCATCGACGATGTGATCGGTTATTGTCATCAACTAGAGCTGTTCAAAAAGCCGAAAAGTATCGAGGAAATCCTAACTCCTATAATTATTGCGCCAGAATCAGCCTTGGCCAATGAACTGCTTATCCAATTTATCCAGGAAAGAAAAAGTTTGGCTTTGGTGGTGGATGAATTTGGGGGAACCAGTGGAATTGTATCCATGGAAGACATCATTGAAGAGATTTTTGGAGAGATCGAAGATGAGTACGACAATGATGATTTGATCGAACAAAAGACCGGAGATCATGAATATTTGTTAAGTGCCCGTCACGAAATAGATTATTTAAATGATAAATATGGATGGGATTTACCTTACGGTGATTTTGAAACATTGTCAGGATTAATTCTTTCTTTGACAGAAAACCTGCCCAAGAAGGGCGAATCGGTCGTTTTTGGTCCGTATACGTTTACAATCATGACCAAGCAAGACCATCGAATTGACTCAGTTAAGCTGAAAATTAATAGCTCAGGGATTTTTTAGATAAATGTTTGATTCAGAATATATTTTGAATTTCGACCCTAATGCTATTATTTTGCGACACTTCTAAAAAAGCGTAGAAATACAAATGGCGTTAATTAAACAAATAAGACAGAGAACGGGTCTCGCAATCGGTGTCATTGCCGGCGGGTTGATTTTATTCCTATTGGGTGGAGATTTGCTAAGTCCAAATTCCTCCATACTCAATTCAAATCAAAATGTTGTTGGGGAAATCGCAGGAGAGGAAATCTCCTATGAAGAGTACGTGGCAAACATTGAGCAATTTAGAGTTGCTTTCCAACAAAGAACAGGTAGAGCTCCTTCCGAGCCAGAAATGTTTACCGTAAGAGAGCAGGCATGGCAGGCATTGATCGTTGAAAAGGTATTCAACGAGGAGTATGAAAAGCTTGGCTTGACCATCTCTGATGCGGAATTAGTAGATATGGTGCAGGGGAAAAACATTGTGGCGGAATTACGTCAGCAATTGGTGAACCCTCAGACCGGTGAATTCGACAAGTCTCAATTGGTATCTTTCCTTCAGTCTTTAGAAAATGCTGATCCTACTCAGCAGGCTTTCTGGGCTCAGCAGGAGCAATTATTTGCAGATTCTAGATTGAGAATCAAATATGACAACATGCTTACCTTCTCGGAGTACGTGACTTCAGTAGAAGCAAAGCACGAATATGAAGCTGCAAATACCATCGCAGATGTTTCTCATTTGTTTGTTCCTTACTATGCAATTGCTGATTCAGCAGTTTCTGTGAGCGAAAGCGAAATGAAAGACTACCTAAGCAAAAACCAAAGTAAGTTCAGAACAGGTACTAGTGCCAATATTGAATATGTAAGCTTTAGCATTTTGCCAAGCAGTGAAGATTCTGCTGAGGTGATTTCGGAGATCCAAAGCTTAACAGAAGAATTGAGAAATTCTGAGAATGACTCTGCTTTTGTAGCTAGAAATTCTGAGACTCAATTCCCTTTCTTTACGTATGCTCCAGGCACCAACCTTCCCGCTAGCTTCACTTCTAATGTAGATGAAATTGAAGAAGGTGCTACTTATGGTCCATTTGTAACTCCAAATTCTACCTATGTTACTTATAAGGTAAGTGATCAATATGAAGGTCCAGCAAGAATGAGAGCTTCTCATATATTATTGAGCACTGAAGGAATGGATGATGCTACCAAAGCTGCTGTCAAAGCGCAAGCAGAGCAGATTTTAGCGGATCTGAAAGGTGGAGCTAACTTCGCAGTAACTGCAAGCCAGTATGGTCAAGATGGAACTGCTCAAAACGGTGGTGACCTTGGCTACTTTGCGAAAGCAGATTTCGTAGAGCCATTTGCCAATGCAGTATTCGCTGCAAAATCTCTTGGTTTGATCAATAATGTAGTGGAAACAGAATATGGTTACCATATCATTGAGGTTACTGGAATGCCATTAACTCAATATACTAAATTGGCAACCTTGGAAATTGAATTGGTAGCAAGTGATGCAACTAGAAACGAAGCATTCAGAAATGCAGATTCTTTTGCTGCTGAGAGCGGAAACAGAAACCAGTTCAAAGAAAATGCGGCTGCGCAAGGATATAGAGTTTTGGAAGCAAGTAATGTAGATGCTACTAGCAGAAACATCAACAACATCCAAAATGCAAGAGAAGTAGTGAGATGGGCATTTACAGAAGCTTCTGCCGATGAGGTGTCCCCAGTATTCGAATTGGATAACAATTATGTAGTTGCTTCTTTGATCAGCAAAAAGAAGAAGGAGATGCGAAATTGGCTGATGTTCGTCCTCAAGTAGAAGCGCAGGTTAGAAATGATAAGAAAGCTGCGATGATTGCTGAGAAATTAGCAGGTAAAGCTACTTTGGAAGAAATGCAAGCAGTATTCCCTGAGGCTTCATTAAATACTACTCCAGACTTGAAGTTGAGTGCTTCTGTGATTCCAGGCGTTGGTTTTGCTCCTAAAGCAATCGGATCCATCTTCGGGTTGAAGAACGCTGGTGACATGACTGCACCGATTAAAGAAGATGTTGGAGTAATCGTAGGTAAGCTGAACAGCTTGAACCCAGCTGCAGAATTAGGAGACTATAGTGGTTTCCAAAGTCAATTGACACAGAGTGCTTCACAAAGGACTTCCTATCAGGTCATGATGGCCCTGCAGGATCTCGCAGATGTGAAAGACTACCGATATAAATTCTTTTAAATAAAGAAGCTCATCGGAACCCATGCCAATCGGCATGGGTTCTTTGTTTGAAGCTATTTCTAAACACGTTGAAGCGGATTACTATGGAAAAGAACTTTGATAGAGAAAACTTTAAAGAGAAATTAGAGGGGTCAGGACAATTTCCTATGCTCTATATGTTTAAATTTATAGTTCCTAAAGGAAAGGAAACTGAGATCGAAGCGTTGTTTCCTAAGAACGAGGTGAAATTAAAGCCTAGTTCAGGAGGGAAGTACATAAGTGCCACTATTCAGGCGATGATGGATACGTCAGATCAGATTGTGGACCTTTATGAAAAAGCAGCTAAAGTAGAAGGAGTTATTTCACTATAAAACCAAAAGATGATGTGGACAGAAGAAGACAATAAACTCAAGCAAACTTTCAAATTTAAAGATTTTCAAGAGGCATTTGCTTTTATGACCCGAGTGGCTTTCCTCGCAGAGGCTTCCCAGCATCATCCCAACTGGAGTAATGTGTATAATGAGGTCACCATTGAGTTGACCACACATGATGAGGGAAATACCGTGACAGAAAGGATCGGTCGTTAGCGAAAGAAATTGATGCCCTGATTAAATGAGCGAAACGTCTCGTCCCAATTTATACATTGTCCCCACTCCTATAGGGAACTTAAAGGATATCACTTACAGAGCGGTAGAAGTGCTGAAACAGGCAGATGTCATCCTCGCGGAAGACACGAGGACTAGTGGCATTTTGTTAAAGCATCTGGAGATATCCCGTCCTTTGCAGAGTTACCATATTTTCAACGAGCATAAAGCAGTGGAAAAATTGGTCAGTAGGATGAAAGCGGGAGAGTATTTTGCCTTGGTTTCAGATGCTGGAACCCCGGCTATTTCAGACCCTGGGTTTTTATTGGTAAGAGCAGTTTTAGAAGCGGGTTTGGAAGTTCAATGCCTTCCGGAGCTACTGCCTTTGTTCCTGCTTTGGTCAATAGTGGATTGCCCAATGATCGATTTGTTTTCGAAGGCTTTTTGCCTCATAAAAAAGGGCGTAAGACCCGAATAGAAGGTCTGATGGAAGAAACCAGGACCATGATTTTTTATGAATCTACCCATCGGATACAAAAAACCTTGCTTCAATTATCCGAAGCTTTTGGAGAAGATCGCCAAGCCTGCGTTTCCAGGGAATTGACGAAACTTCATGAAGAGAATGTCAGAGGTTCACTGGCAGAATTAATAGAATATTACAATACCCACTCAGTCAAAGGCGAAATTGTTTTAGTAGTAGCCGGAAAGAACCCCAAAGCCTAATAACAAATCTATTATTTTATGGATACCCAGAATCAATTAAGTACGCTCCTGGAGCAAACTCAGGAAATTGCCAAGAACGTTGGTTCTTTTATTAGAAAAGAGCGTCAACATTTCAGTGCAGATAAAGTGGAACACAAAGGCTTTAACGATTTGGTTTCTTATGTAGATAAAGAAGCCGAGAAAATGATTGTAGCTGCCCTATCCAAAATTCTTCCTGAGGCCGGTTTTATTACAGAAGAGGGGACTAACACTACCCAGGCGGATCAATACAATTGGGTGATTGATCCATTGGATGGAACTACTAATTTCATTCATGGAATTCCTGTTTTTGCAGTGAGTATTGCTTTGATGGAATACGATGAAGTGATTTTGGGAGTGGTTTATGAAGTGAATAGACATGAATGCTTTTATGCCATGAAAGGTGGTGGAGCTTTCTGTAACGACACCAGAATTAAAGTGAGTTCGGCTCCAGACTTGTCAGCTTCCTTGATTGCTACAGGTTTTCCCTATTACAATTTTGAATTGATCGATAAGTATTTGTTTGCCTTAAAGACCTTTATGCAAAAGACACATGGGATTAGAAGGTTTGGCAGCGCTGCAACCGATCTTTGCTATGTGGCCGCTGGAAGGATTGAAGGATTTTTGAATACAACCTGAATTCCTACGATGTGGCTGCCGGTGCATTGATTGTTCAAGAAGCAGGCGGAGCAGTAACTGATTTCTCTGGTGGGAAGAATTATATTTTCGGAAGGGAGATTATTGCCAGCAATCACCACATTCAAGAAGACTTCACCAAGGAGATACAGGCAATCTGGCAATAGGATTAACCCAATAAGTAATACCATACCAACAAACTAAGTCCAGCAATAGGAATGCCCAGTCCTGCCAATAGCGTGGCTAATTTGGGCCTTAGATCAAAACTGATGGCTACAATGGAACCGGTAATCATAGGGGCCATTGCACTTTCCAACACGGTTACTTTGAAGGTAAGGCTATCTTGAGGTAAGAAATTGCGATAGATCAACCAGACGAGTATAGGAGCTATAATCAACCGATACCCCATCCCCATCCAGAAATAGCGGGACTTTAAAGAGTCAAAATCCAAAGAGAATTTTAACCCAATGGCAAATAAGGCCATTGGGGCCATGGTTCTTCCTATTAGTTTGAGCAAGGGCATCAACATCTCTGGAGTAGGAATTTCCAGAATGCTCATTACTAAGGTGCCCATCAGAAATCCAAAAGGAGGAAAACTGATGATTTTTAGGGGAATGTGACGGAGCTTTCCACTTTTATGACTGTAGAGTGACCCAACAATGATTGACAAGGAAGAAACCAATAAGAAGGATCCTCCTTGATCCATCAACAGGGCGATAGGCATTCCTTCCTTTCCATAGAGCCCTTCTACAATCGGAAAACCTAAAAATGAGGTATTGGCCAAGCCCGCGACAATGATCAGGCAGCCTGTTAAGCCTCGATCCCAGTGCAACAGTTTTCCTAAAATCCCGAAGATGATCCAGGAAGTGATAAAGGTAAACCAAGCCGCAGAAATGGGGATCAATAAGCTCCATTCAGCCTTGATTTGTGGGATATAAAGCAATGCCAAGGCAGGCAATACAATATTCAATAAATAAAAATTGGTCCATTTTGTAGCTTTTTCGGTAGGGAATTCGTCTCGATTTTGAAGAAATAATCCCAAAAAAAGCCCCAAAACTGCAATGATTACTGGTATCATGTAGTTTTAGGATAAAATTGAATTGCTATTAACATAAAATTAATTTTCAAATTTTGTATCGTATTGAAAATCAGCATACTTTTACCTGACCTAACTAAATCTATATGACGAAACTTGTACCTATTTCAATTGAAGGGCGAAAATGGATTCAACTTTCTCAATTAAGTTCGAAACAAGCTCAGCAGCTTAAATCTTGGCTTCCTGTCAATAGTTTGAAGAAGATCTTATTTCAAGGAATGGAATTAAATGAATGCGTAGACTTTTCTACCTATGAATATTGGTTCCGCTCTAGTTATGTATCCAACAGGAGCCAAAATGCCTTAGATTTTTAATCTAAACCTGCATTTTCCCTTTTTTCCTCAAAATATTTTTCCAGCTCTGGGTAGAAAGCACTTTCTGCCTTCGGAATCCCGTATAGGGTCATTTCTATATTTCCTTCATTCGAATCCTGATTCACTTGGATTCCTTCCAATAGGTACACCAAATCCTCAAAATTCAAGGGTTCGAAACTCGAGGATGGATAGAGCATAAAGTCATTCCCATAAAAATCTACCGCCTCGAACTGAATCTTTCCCTCAATCCAGTGTGCATAAATGCTGATCTGTTCTCCCCATTGACTTTCCGGATACTGCATCCTGACCAATAGCACGGAAGTAGTGTCTTCTTGAAAATAGGTTTCCGGTGTGAATTTGAAATCAAACATGCTGCTAAAATAGTGAATCTGTGAAAGGAATTCTTTAATCTTTGATCAAAGCAGTATTTGGATTGGAATATCAAGAGTTTCAGGCTATTTTTGGGCTCGTTTTTGGGCTGTGACCATCAGCTCTTAATCCATAAGCTAATCCGCTTTCAAACCCCTGATTATGAAAAGAGATACGGTAATATTTGATCTGATTGCTCAAGAAGAGGACAGACAAAAGAGAGGAATCGAACTGATTGCCTCCGAAAACTTCACCAGCAAACAAGTAATGGAAGCTGCTGGAAGCGTGTTGACCAACAAATACGCAGAAGGTTTACCAAACAAGAGATATTATGGTGGATGTGAAGTAGTCGATGAAATTGAGCAGCTGGCGATCGACCGTGCCAAGAAATTATTTGGAGCTACTTGGGCCAATGTACAGCCTCACTCTGGGGCACAGGCCAATGCAGCGGTATTATTGGCTTGCCTAAAAGCAGGTGATCCGATTTTAGGATTTGACCTTTCTCATGGAGGTCACTTGACACATGGTTCTCCAGTGAACTTCTCAGGTAAATTATATGAGCCTCATTTCTACGGTGTGGAGGAAGAGACTGGAAGAATCGATTACGATAAAGTGGAAGAGAAAGCCTTGGCTGTTTCTCCAAAATTGATCATTTGTGGTGCTTCTGCGTATAGCCGTGATTGGGATTATGCAAGACTGAGAGAGATTGCGGATGAAGTAGGTGCGCTTTTATTAGCAGATATTTCCCATCCATCTGGTTTGATCGCGAGAGGTTTGTTGAATGATCCATTGGAGCATTGCCATATCGTAACTACGACCACCCATAAAACGTTGAGAGGTCCAAGAGGTGGCTTGATCTTGATGCGTGAGGATTTTGACAATCCTTGGGGATTGACCACTCCAAAAGGAGAAATCAAGAAAATGTCTTCCTTGTTAGATATGGGAGTTTTCCCAGGTACACAAGGTGGCCCATTAGAGCATATCATTGCTGCCAAAGCAATCGCTTTCGAAGAGGCGCTTTCGGATGAATACATGGAATATGTATTGCAAGTAAAGAAGAATGCATCCGTCATGGCAGAAGAGTTCGTACGTTTAGGATATCAAATCATTTCAGGTGGTACAGATAACCACATGATGTTGATCGATCTTAGAAATAAGGACTTGACTGGTAAGATAGCTGAACAGACCTTAGGCAAAGTGGATATCACGATCAATAAGAACATGGTTCCGTTTGATACCAAATCTCCATTTGTCACTTCAGGAATGAGAGTAGGTACTGCTGCTATTACCACCAGAGGCCTGAAAGAAGACGATATGATCAAAATTGTAGGTTTGATTGACCGAGCATTGGTAAATCACGAAAATGAAGCTGAATTGGCTACCATCAGAAGTGAAGTCAATGCATGGATGAATCAGTTTCCATTATATTAGAATTTAAAAATCACCCGTGGCGTTAGATCAATATCAAGATGAGGAAGAAGAAGGAATGTCCTTTTTGGACCATTTAGAAGCCCTTCGTTGGCACCTTCTTCGTTCTGTTTCTGCAATTTTAATACTTTCCGTTGCTGCATTCGTAGCCAAGAGTTTTGTCTTTGGAGTCGTAATCTTGGGACCTTCCAAGGTGGACTTCGTGACCTATCGATGGCTTTGTAATGTCAGTGATTATTTCGGAATCACTGCTCTTTGTATCGATGAATTACCATTTACGATTCAGAATAGGCAAATGACGGGGCAGTTTACCATGCACATGACTTCGAGCTTTGTGGTAGGGTTTATTGCAGCCTTTCCTTTTGTATTCTGGGAGATTTGGAGGTTTATCAGCCCGGGATTATATGATCAGGAGAGAAATGCTGCTCGAGGAGCCGTATTCTTCGTCAGCTTGTTATTCTTTTTGGGAGCGGCCTTTGGATACTATATCCTATCCCCACTTTCCATCAACTTCCTTTCAAACTACCAACTGGATCCTTCGATCCTGAATGAGTTTGATATCACCTCCTACATTTCTACCCTCACGATGTTGGTCTTGGCTTCTGCCATTATGTTCCAGCTTCCGGTAGTGGTGTATTTCTTGGCCATGTCAGGATTGGTGTCTTCAGCCATGCTAAAAGCATATAGAAGACATGCCATTGTAGTGATCTTGGTGCTTTCTGCGATTATTACGCCTCCGGATGTGATTTCCCAGGTCTTGATTGCGATGCCGATCTTGGTGTTGTATGAGGCAGGAATTCAGATTGCGAAAAGACTGGAAAGAAAAAGAGCGATCAAACAAGCGGAAGAAGAAGCAAGAGATGCAATGGGAGATTAGGGAGGTAGGATTTTAAGACATTAGAATCATAATATCCTTCGACTCCGCTCAGGATGACAACAATGTCAGGCTGAGCGCCCGCCTGCCGGAGTGTAGGAAGTCGAAGCCTATATAAATTTACAACTTATGGCAAAGAAGATAGCAATAGGAGGAGATCATGCAGGTTTTGAATACAAAGCCCAAATGATTACCAAACTGGAGTCCCTTGGATATGAAGTGAAGGACTTTGGTCCATTCTCTACCGCATCCGTGGATTACCCAGACTTTGTACATCCTTTGAGTGCTGCGATCGAAGCGGGAAAGTATGAACTCGGGATCGTGATCTGTGGTAGTGGAAATGGGGTGGCGATCACCGCCAACAAGCACCAGGGAATCCGTGCGGCGCTTTGCTGGAATGAAGAATTGGCAGCTTTGGCGAGACAGCATAACAATGCGAATGTACTTGCTTTGCCAGCACGTTTTATTTCCTACGAACTAGCCGAAAAGCTTGCTGAGATTTTCTTGACTACCGACTTTGAAGGGGGAAGACATCAGAATCGAGTAAATAAAATCGCTTGTACCTAATTCAGGATTTTCCATCAATCAAAAGCCCATCTTGTCAAAACAGGATGGGCTATTTTTGTTACTGTTAATGTTTTGGCTAAAATGTCGTACTACGGTTAGATTAGTTGGGAATGCATTTTATCCATTGTTGGGCCTAGTTTATTTTCATTTTTCACCCAACTAAATCATCGAAAGTTTGACCACCTTTCCATTCTTGACCAATTGCAAGTATGTACGTTTTATACGCTCCGTTAAAATCAAAAAAGAACCAAGGTTTTCATGTACTAACTTATTGTTCTCAACAAATACTTTAGCGAGGGCAAAAGGTTTTACATTATCACTTTTGGTAATTACAAAAAGTTCATTTTGATTCTTTGCTAATTCTGTCTTTTCAACAATTGATTCACTGAATTGATTCTTTGAGAATACATTTCCAGGCAAAAGCTTTTCATAATATTTTCTTATTGTACTTTCTGTCAATAATGAGGGGCAATTTGGAAATTCATTTGGCGTTTTCCATTTTTTGAATCGCAATAGGAGTCAATGATTCCGTCAAAGGGTTTTCTTTAGCCATATAGTCAATTTGATAGCTGATTTTTGAAAATATCCATTCTCCTAATTGACTGTCTTTTGGAATCTTACCTTCTTGAGCCCATTGTGTCAAATTCTGTCTTGTGTTGTCGGAATCTTCTTTTGTAACTGTCCTCATCCATCCAAAATTCTGTTCAAGTTCTCCATTTTTTGGTTTAGCTGGATTTTCAAGGAAATTATCAATACTTCCATACTTGAAAATTATCCTTGAAAGGGTTATTGGATTAAGTAAAATGTTTTCCAGTCTTGTAATCCACCTTAAGTTTTCTGGCCTGTTGTTTTTTTATTAGTATCAATATGGTCTACAATATGCTTTTCTGATGGCTGTTTTCCATGAAAAGCAGTTGCCACAATTCTGTGCACAGTTTCTGAAGAAAAATTTAAGTAACCTTTCTGGGAGTCAGGCTTTCCAAAGGTCCATTTTTCATCTAGTGGTCGTTTTCTTTTGTTTTGTTTCCTAAACCTAAAAATGGCTCCATTATCTCTTACATGGTATTCTTCGCCACGATAAATACAGGTTTTCTCAGTTTCAAAAATTTCAAGTAATTCCTTCAAGCTCGTTTTTGGTTTGTAATTAGGCACAGCACTTGAATAAACCCAAGCCCGACATATTTTTTGCATATATATCTGGATGGTCCTCATGGGTAGTAGTGTTAACTACACCAAATTAAGAATTTCGGTGATGACTTCCTTAGAGATATTGAAAAGTTCTAATTTTTCTACCTACTTATTTAAAAAAGTACCTCAGATCGTTCTAAGGGAATTGCAAATTCCTAATATTAAGAAAGATTAGATGCAATCTACGCTCAGCTGGGTGGCAGACATCAAAATAGACTGAGATTTTCAGAAGAAGGCGAGAACAAGAAATTACATATAGTGATAGTTGCGCGTTCTCTTTTTATACTTCTATTTTCACTTTGCTTAATTCGTCATCAAGCATTGAATGTATTTCAATAATTAAATTTAAGTAACTCTTATTATCTCCGTCATCAATCATTAAATTATTGTATTGACTTTCGATTGATTCAGAGAACTCAATTGCTCGTTGTTTTATCAAATATATTTGTTTTCTTAAATTACTAATCAATTCAACAATTGGATCTAATCTGATATCGTAATCTTGCTCTCCCTTTCTTATTGCTAATGCTTTTTGATTAAAATATTTCAAAATATTTTCATCGATTTCAATTAAGTTAGTTTCTTTGATCGGATTTCTATTCTCATCAAAGGATTCCTCGATTATTTTATAATACAGAAAGATAGTTTCATTTGCTAATTCACTAGCTGGATATTTTAAATAATCTTTTTCATTTGTTTCTCGCAAATAGTTGTTTATGAGTTCTGCAAGTCTATCCATTAGTTGAATAAGGCCATTCCTTACCAACATTTTCTTTTCAAACATATCTTTGGAATGATTTTCGTATTTGTCGTATAAATCATTAAATAATTCTGGGAGGAAGTCTAAAATGTTATAAAGATTACTAAATTCTTTAATCCAACTTTCTCGATGATTTAAAAATTCATTAAATCCGTTAAAGATTGAAAGACGGTCTATCTCAACAATTCTTGAATAATTCTTTGATGGCGTTCTAATTAGATAATTTGTTTGAAATGGGTGTTCTTTCTCTTTCTGAAAAAACTCTTTTATGTTTTTAGCCTTTGATTCTATATCAGATTTAATAGCAGTCAAGTCAACTTTTAATAAACTTAACTTGTTGTAATAATCTTTTCTCTCAATAATTAATCTTATTTCCTTTTCTTTTTCTAAACCTTCTTTGAATTGAGTAATTTGAATCTGATTAGCTTTTATTTGCATATAGAAAGCTAAAAATGTTAGAAGTACTCCTGCTAAAGCAATAAAAGGGTTTATAATTCCACCGATTGTATCTCCAATTTGTCCAGTTTCAGTGAAGTCAAATATATCTGATCTTGAAGTAGCGGTAAAAATTAAGGGTGATACAAAAGAAAAAAGAATAATTAATATTGAGATTCCTAAAATCCATTTAGTAACTCTATCCCAATTTTTAATCTTGATTTTTTCTGTATTTCTCATATCTTTCTCAAAATGGCGCCTAACACTTGTTTAAACCTAAGTCCTATAATTCTAAAGAATATATATCTGAATTGTCCTAATCGGTATTCATTGCTGAGTAAACCAAATTAAGAATTTCGGTTGTGACTTCCTTGGCGAAATTGAAAAGTCCGTAATTTTTTCACCTTCTTAGTTAATAATGTGCCTCAGATCGCATTGAGGAAATTTCAAATTCCTAAAAATAAAAAGCTTAGATGAAGTCTAAGCTTAGAGAGGATTGAGTGAATCGCCGTACCTGTCTGCAGACAAGGCAGGTACGAAACCCGTACGAACGTTGAAGTGAGGCCTTTGTGCCTTGGCGTATGCGCATCTTGGGCTAAAAGTTCACTGCCGTATACTTGATTGGGGGTAGTTAATTTCCTTTTTCATAAATGCAAGAGTCAAGCTTTGATTCAGCTGTTATAACTTTTTGTTGTAAAATTTTTAGTGAATCGGATTTCGTTTCAATGATTGAAGCCGCTTCAATTTTGAAAGCATCAAGCTCTCTTGATTTACTCTCCAATCTACTTTCTGCTTTGCCTTTTTCACCTTTTTCTTGAGCTTTTCCTATTTCCAAAGCCATCCAACAGAGTAGTGCGGTTGCGGAAATCCAAACTCCCCAAAATCCAATATTTCGAATTAGTTTCCATTGAGTTGGTGGATACTTTGTGATAGTTTTTTCTACCACTCTTGGATTATCTCTGCAATTTTCAAGCTTCCTTTCTAGGTCAGCTATCTTATTGTCTTTTAGACTTTCAGTTCGGTTCAGTTTCGTTATTGCCTTGGTGCATAAAGTAGAAAGTCCATCTCTAGCACTTTGCCACTTATCTGACCAATTGCCATATAGTCTTTGGGTTTCATCTGGGTTTGAATAGAAATTTGAATGAAACATATCTAAAGCGGTTGCGTCTGAATTCATCCCAATCTTTAGCAGTATTTCTTTAAGACTTTTGGCAAGCTTTCTATTCTTGCCATGAGCATCAATATTTGAATTTTCAAAAGCTTTCTTTAAAGTTTCTAAATCAAAAATTAAATGTTGATTGCTCATCGAATTTATTGTCTTTTTATAATTACCCCGAAGGGTCTTGTATAACCTTCAGTTATGGGTTAATTTACGTTAATTTTCGGTTTTGCACTGAAGCTCGCAATTCCTAGTGAATTCAGAGTTAGTCGAATCCGCCGTAATTACGGTAATGCACTGTTTGGAATAGTCTTTATTCCACTAAATTGAGAAAAATATAAATCTCCATTAGCCATTTCTTTTTATCTCCTTGAACAACTGTACAGTCATTTTTATTCATTCCATAAGTCGGTTCGTCAATATCTCTCTTAATTTGATGAATTTCAATATCAGAAACCTTGTAAGTTTTAACGATAATATTGCCATTTTCATCAACCCAAGTAATATCGAGACTTTGTCCTTTTTTAAATCTAGTAACTTCATATTCGCTACCAGTTTCTTTAATATGTTCGAATTGTTTTAAATCAGTTGTCGACATACAATTGTCGTCTGAACAATTAAAAATAAATCTCGGATAGTAAGGTAATGAGCTTGCTAATGTCATAATTAATTGTTATGGTTTTTAGGTATTACGTATTCAGCCAATTTTACTCCTTTAGCTAATTCAGTTAGATATGAAGCAGAAATTCCAGATTGTTTTATAATGTCTTTTTTGAATATTCACTTTTATTTATTTGGTCTGCGTATTTAATTCCGAACAAATGTATCATAGCAACTGAATCTCCTTTCTGTGCGTTATTATACATTTCTCTAAGTTTTGTTCCTAATTCATTTAAGGTCATGTTTTCTGTTTTTTATTGTTCAAATTGTTATTTCGTCAAATTGTGCCCAACGTGTAGCTACAACGACTATAGCGGTGTTTAGCCGATATAGTCGTTGTAGTTTTTGTTCTCGGCTTTCATTTTATTCTATTAAGAAAGATGTGGCCGAATCTTATTTTCATATTCAATAATTTCATTTTCAATTTCAGAAATTTGTATTAATAATTTTGGTTTTAATTCATTTATTTTCTCAGTGTAAAAATGACTTTTGAAAAAGTAAATCGGAAATTGTATTATTGGAGTTGCTATCATTAATATGAACAAATAAGTTTTTTTTATTTCAAACTGTAAAAAATCTGACTTTATATAAAAATCTGATAAAAAACATGTCAGACAAACAATAATAACAAATATAATTATTGCAAAATTAATAGGTACAAATGTAATGGGATGTTTTTTGGCTAAAAATTCTTTAATAGAAAAAAGAGATTTCCTACCAATATAAATACTGTGAATATAAAGATAAAAGTTAATTCAAAATTATTGAAAGATTTGTTTATAGCTATTATTAATAATATTGAAATACTATATAAAAAAGATAGGAAGGAACATTCTTTAAAGTAGTAAGATTTTTTTGTTTTTTTGTATAATAATCAATATTTGAAGTTGAAGAACTTATTCTATCATTAATTCTAAAATATTCATCATAAAGGGGAATGATCTCTTCATTATATTCTGTTAATTTAGGTGGCCTAATTTCATTTAATTTCTTTTGATATGAACTTAAGGTTTCCTTGTAAATATAAACTCTATAATCTATTCTTCCCGAAATTACTTGATTATAAATTTTAACTGAAAAATTATCTATTAAGGATGATGCTAAGCTTATCCCAACAAATATTTCAAAAAGTGACGTAAGACTTGAAAATTCCATTTATATTTTGTGTCTATTTTACTCCATTTATTCTTTACATAAGGATAGGTAATTTATTTTCTAATTTGAATTCGCATTTTTTTCTGATTGCTGAGAACGGTTGTTTTTTGGTGTTGTAGCATCTCTAAGGGTGCTATGCACTATACATCTTGTTACCAGCTTTTATTTTCTCTAGAATTTTGGTTTTAATGATATTATTTGTTGGGATTTCTTTGAAGAACTTATCATGAGTGTAGAGATCTGGTCGAAGTGCCATTTGCTCTGTAACTACCTCATAAATAATATCAATTACTTCATTTGTAAATTTTGCTCCCTTTTCATTTAGAATTCTTTTTTCTCTTCCCTTTTCTTGGATTGAGAAATGTCTTTTTGATCTATTTCGAAAAAGGCTTGATCAAAAAAGTGTTTCGTGCCACTTACAATATGAAATATTGCTCTGGAAACAAAAGCTTCCTTCTCTGATACAGCCCTTTTTTCTTTTCTTTTTCTGTATTTCTTTTTTCTGGAGTAATAGGGGTTTATAAAGATTGTATAGACGAATTAATTCAGAGGCACTTATTACCATCTCATCAAAAATTTGATCGTATAAGTCTGAAAACACTTTGGACTTACTGTTTTTTGCTTCTGATGCGAGCTCAAGATGATAAGCCATAAAAAGCTGCCCCAATATTTCATTGTTGAAAACCTTGTCTTTTTGTTTGTCTGAATATTGATTTGGTTTACGTTCATAGTAAAATCCAAGGGTTTTAAATTCTTCTTCAAGTTTCCTTTGAATTAGATCATTTGAATGTAGATCTCGACTTCCAACTGGTATTTGATTATTTGAAGTTTCACTAATTTTTTCACTTAGTGGGTCTTCTTTTTTTGCTTCACAGATCCTAACCAATAATTCTATAGATTCTAATTTCTCTGATGAACTCTTATATACTTCAAATAAAGAATGAGAGGTCTGACCACCATTAATAATTTGAAAGTTTTTCAGTTCAGCCAGAGGGGAGCGAGTATTTGGGGCATAATCAACGTTCTCACAAAGTATGGTAATCCCATTGTTAAGATAAAAAAACTGAAAATTATTGTCATCGAGAGCAGATTCGATTATCGCTTTATTTACCCGATGTTTTGGTTTGTATACCCTCACATTTTCATTGAATGCATCCTCATTAACTTCATTATCATTAAGTTTTATAAGTTTTATTAAATCTGTTGCAGCTACGGCTCCTATTACTGTTTTTACATTTCCATCCGATTTTTCGAAATGTTGTTTATCAATAAACCGGATTTGTCCATCAATTTGCTTCGATTTATTGGCTAAAATTATTGCAACAAGATCTTCTTGATCCAAGTAGTAAGGCTCTTCTACGATTCTATATTTATCAACCGCGTTTTTGAGCTTTAATTTTGCATGATCTACTGGGTGTAGTTTGTTGGAAACAACATGAATTTTGAATTCAATTTTACCTGTACTAGCGAGATTTCGTATTTCTTGATATTTCTCCCAAACTGCTCCATTAATAGCCTTTTCATCTAAATTTCCACTTATGATCAAATCTGTAGTTAAGATGAATTGGTCTAAATCTGTTTCTGGGTAATTTTTCTGTGACAGTTCAAATTTGTCAGTGTATTTAAAAGTTAAGATATGAATAGTTCTATCGTCAATATAGATAGCATCTACTTCTCCATCCATCGACCCATCTGTAATTGTTTCCTCTAATTCTTCATCAGTAAGCTTAAATAGAGTTCTCAAACATAGATATGTAAAAGCGGTACCTTTATTTGCAGTGCTTTCTTCAGAAAAAATTTTCTCAACTTTTTGATTAATTACACTAAAGCTTGCTAGGTTGCTCATATTATTTTCTTATTGCTGGTAACACTTTTATATACGCTTTGAGTATATATCCATTAAAAATAGGATCAAGGGAGAGAAATATAAAGCACCGATAATCAGTAATTAGATTGTGTTAAACGATAATAACCATTTTTTGTCGGTTAAAATCTTAGATCTTACCCCAATCCCACCAATCCTTGAAGTACAGAAACTAAAACTTGAGTTCCTATACCCAGTACTGGGTATTTTTGGGGAATTCTTCGGCTTTTGGAGTTGGTTAAACTTGCTACCTATTCTCTTTTAAACCACAAAACCCATCCTGATCACAAGATGGGTTTTGATGGTAAGCTAGGATTTAGCTTTACAAACTTGCTTTTCCGTTGGCGACTTGACTGGCCAAGATCAGGGCATTGTATAGGTTGGCAATCTTCCCGGAGGAAGAAATCTCAGAGAAGGGTTTTTCTTCTCCTTCTGGTCCTCCTACCATTACTTCCATATCCAACACGATGCCGGACTTCAAGATTATCTTCTTCACCTGAGCGGCACTCAGGTTTGGATAATAAGATCGGATCATAGCAGCCAATCCAGTGACCGCAGGAGCGGCCATGGAAGTGCCATCCTGAAATTCATAGGCATCATTCGGCATGGTGGATAGAATCTCTTGCCCAGGGGCGAAGATATCTACGTATTTCTTTCCATAGTTGGAGAAGACAGCGACTAGCTCGGATCCCACCATCGGCGTCAGAGCTCCTACAGTCAGGTAATTATCTTCAAATTCTCCTTGTGTTCCATTGGGATGGTCATTCGGGAAACTTGGGTTCTCCGGATCATCCAAATTAATCCCATCATTTCCAGCAGCATGTACAATCAGTACATCTTTGGAAGCCGCATAGGCTAAGGCATCATAGACCCATTCGGAATTCGGGGAGAATCCCTTTCCAAAACTCGCATTGATGACCTTGGCTCCATTATCTGCTGCATAACGGATCGCCAATGCGATGTCCTTATCGTATTCATCTCCATTGGGTACCGCTCGGATAGACATGATTTTGACATGATTTGCTACTCCATCTACTCCTTTTTTATTATTTCGGGTAGCGGCGATGATTCCTGCCACATGGGAACCATGGCTTTCCTCTGAATCTCTGATGTTTGGATCTCCATTGCCATAATCCTGATCGGAATAATCATAAGGATCATCTCCTACGGGAGTACGACCGTTGAAATCCACATTCAGGTTATAGTTCACCATAGTTTCGTAATACTTGATGCCCTGCTGAAGGTCCTTGATGGCATCAGGGATATTTTCTCCCATGCCCATGACCTGCATCAACATCCCTACGGTTCTTTCTTCCTGTACATTCTTAGGCTCATATCCTTGTAGATCAGCTAAGGAATAGTACTCCTTCCCCAAAGCGGTCTTGATATTTTTATCTGCCAAGGTCACCAATGCTTCGATCTGTTTTAGCTGAGGAAGGGCTGCTCTGGCTTCAGGAAGCTTTTCATTGATCTTTTCTTGGGCAGCTGCTTGGTAGGCCTCATCTCCGATTTTCAACCGGACGATTCTCGCCATTTCCATTTGTTCATTGAAGGATTCGCCTAAGAAGTTGTATCCATGGATGTCGTCAATGTATCCATTCCCATCATTATCGAGACCATCATCCGGCTTCTCGCCCGGATTGGTCCAAAGAACTTCTTGGATATCCTCATGATCCAAGTCAATGCCTGAATCAATTACGGCCACAATGACTTCTTCTCCTTTTTTCTTTTTGAGGAGTTCTGCATAGGCACGGTCCACACTCATGCCCGGGATCGTGTCTTTCTGTAGATCTAGATGTCCCCAATGTCTGGATTCCTGATCGGTCAGTTCGGCTACTTTGGGGCTGGTGTTGGTATAGCTGATTGGTGGGGCGGTGATTAAGGAGGAGGAAGTACATCCTACGACCATCAAGCCTACTCCCAACCCGGCCAATAGCTGGATTTTGCTTCTAATCATAGTCCAATGTAACGCTCCCAATTGAAAAATGGATTGAAAAACCCTGTTAAAATTGGTGAAGGGATGTTGGTTTTACTTCAGTGGCTTTTCGAAAAAACCAATGGTTTCTAAAGTGGGACAAAAAGTACCATCAATGCCGTAGCAATGAAAAAGATGATAAATGGGATGAATAGATAGCCCATGACGTCACGTGCCCGAATCTTAAGGCCAATTCCCATGATGGGAATTATTAGTAGTAAATAGAAAGGTTGCAATGAATTCGTCAATGTTTCTCCAAAAGCAATGGCCAAGGATGCCCTTGCGATCATTTTGGTGACTTCCAGTTCAGGAAGACCTGCCCCTAGTTCTATTACCGCATTAATTATGCTGGGGCCCACTATTGCAAATTCTCCTCCAGCGGAAGGGATGGCAAAATTGACAATTGCCCCGTTGAGGTATGCTAAGAGTGGAAAACTATCGATCGTGCCAACAGACACCATCCATTTCGTCAATTCATTTCCTAATCCGGTATAAATCATGATTCCCATAATGCCTGCATAGAAGGGAAATTGGAAAAGAATCGCAGAAATATTACTACTGGAGCGTTTCATGACGATTCCATACCGTATGGGCGTTTGATGCAAAAACAGACCAATAATGATAAAAATAAAAATCATGATGTTCAGATTGATATCCAGGCCTTTGGTACTGAAATAATAAATGATGTAAGCCAGCCCCATCAGACCAATGATATATTGAATGACAGGGCTATTGTTCACCTTGTCTGAGACTGAACTTTCTTTCATTTTCATGCTTTCCGCCTCCTCTAGGATTGTTTGTGCCTGGATCTGGTTTCCGGAAGATAGCATTTCCTCTAGTCCGTTAGATTTTTTGGAGCAAGCCATAGAAATAGAAGGGGACCAGCGATCAATGAAAAAATGATGATGGAAATATTCAAAACAGAACCTAAGGTATAAGAGGTTGGAATGGTCCTAGACAAAATTCCGGCCTCAATGAGGTAGTTGTTTTCTGTGTTTAGCAGGAGTGGGATGGTGCTTGAAAAACCATTGACCCAAATACCTCCGGAGAAATACACACAGGCCATGAGGTAAGGATAATTCACTCCTTTGATCCGTAAGGCGAGTTCTCTTCCTAATACGGCAGTAATCACGATCCAACCCCAACTGACGGAACTAAGAATCATTCCGATGATGATAATGAAAGGATAAAGCTGTTTTGGGGTTTGTATGAATTGAGTGAGTTTAGATAGGAATCGTTTTACGATGGGAGCAAGGGCGATGGAATAGCCAGTAACCAAGAGTAGTGTCATTTGCATCCCAAATTCAAGCAGCAACCAAAATCCTTGGTACCAGGCTGCAATGATTTCCATAAGGGTAGATTCTGTCCATAAAAAGGCTGATCCAGTGATAATGAGGGTGAGAACCAATGCAAACACAAAAGCATCAGGCATATACTTTTTAAAAAGGTTGGTGAATTGCTCTCCTAGGTCTCCCATGATCTTTAGATTTAATTGAAAAATTTATCGGGTTCTACCTAAATGGCCTTTGTCGGTTCAAATAGGAGTAATCGTAATAGGTATTTTTGGTACTAGGCTGGTAAAAAATCAACCAACAATAACAGCTCTTAATCGAATTGGTAATAAGACTTTCCCTTTCGGAGGTAGGTTTTAATCAGGAATTCAACAGTAAAAATGAATCCGGTCAAATGGTTGGTATAGTAGGTAATAATGAAAGGTAATCACTGTATATGGTACTTGACAACGAAACCTTCTTGTAATAATCCTATATTTAGGCTTATCTAATATCGGAATAATATAAGTTTTATCATAGGTTATTTGCTTTTTAAAAAGACCTAAGGTTACAGCTTTTGCAGAAATCAATAAATAATTTTTTTTGGATTTGGATTTTCTGGGATTGAGGCAAGGTGATAGTTGGTAAATTAAAGTATGAAATCTTACCTATGCCTTCTTTTTGTGCTTTACTATTCTCATGTACTGATAAAGATGATGAAGAACCGGACGTTCCAGGTATTGAAAATATCGCTGGGAGCTATACAGGTTCTTTATTCCATGATGTCATTAAGATTAATGAAACATTTGATACAACCTATACAGTAAATGGAGTCCGACCCATTGTAGCTTTTAATGATCAGGAACAGATAGTCACCATACAAATTCTGAATACGGGAAGATATGTTTTGCCAGAATTAAAGTATAAAGTCAGAAAAATAGAGAATCTAGAGCCAATGAAAATCGTTGATGTTTATCTGGACCTTCTAAACACGAATGAATACCGAATGAAAGCAAGTCCCAATCAAATAGACACACCTGTTTTTAGGATTTGGCCCAAAAACAACCTTAATAGAAGGGATTTATTACAATTTGAAATTTTTCTAAGAAGTCAGGATCCTGATAGCGTGTATAATATTTCTGTTATTGGAGTGAAAAATTAATTGTGCCTCATCTTTCCTAAACTGGGTGTAGTCCTCGACAGCTGTCTGAAGCAACTACTCCATCATATATTTTCAATTTGCAATTGGATTTTCACAAATAATCTACTTCGATCAATCCCTTTTATCCAGCATAGTTTTTTGCACTTGAATCCAAGCTATTCATCTCATTTAGAGGAAAACTACATGATGGTATTACTTAATCGAATTTCTAATTACTTAAAATAAAATGAGGCTGCTTTTAGATACTTTTGCCACATTGAGTTTAAATAATCTTCGTACATACAAGAAGGAATTGACTTGGAACCCAAAATAGATTTTGCTGTTACCCTTTCGCAATAGAAAACCAATTCTTAAGAACAAAACGTAATAAGTGTGGGCGCGTGGGGCTGACGCAGCAGCGGGCCAGCGTTTGGCCTTGTGCGGTTGAAGTCCCGCATAGCTATCGGGATGCTGCGTCTTGACCTTTTGGTTTTGCTTCATGGCAAAAGAACACTCATCAAACTTTTTATATCTTAGATTAGCTTCCATCTTGCTGGCAAAACGATCATGTCTTCGAAAGAAAATCCCGGGCCAGCGCTGGGGAAACCTAATCCATTTTACCCAGGGTTGAAACCCTGGGTTATAAAGCTTTGACCCCGCTGGGGTCTGGAATTAGTAAATTGATTTGATATATCAGTAAATAACCAAAAGCATCAAATGAACGACGAGAGTAGTATATATCGAAGGCTTAATTGAGCAAATAAAACCACATTTCGATACCAATCCCGTTACATATCGGGATCTTGGCACTCAATGAGGCTAGACGTATTTATGACACAGCCTCTAGAATTGGTTTGCAAAAGCTTAGGTTGGATTTTGTTTTTCTACACCTAGTTAGTTTCTGAAGAAATCTGAAATACCGCCATTACAGGAAAATGATCCGAAAGTGTTTCGGGCGCTCCATGATTAAAAATTTTTACTTGGGAACAGGTTTTGGCAAGTGAAGGGCTGGCTAGAATGTAATCAATCCGAACTCGGTTCTGGATAATGCTTTCGCCAGTTTGACCATACAAACCAATCAAAGCAGGGGAAGGAAATGTAAAACTCGCCTCTCGATCGACTTTCCCCAAACTCACATCAATGGCTGGAATGGATAAGAATTCTGACATGGGAGCATAATCAAATTCCCCTAATCTCAAGTTGGAATATTGCTCATTTTTCTCATTGGCCATCTTGGTTTTGAGTGCTGTTTTCGATTCCATCCAATACGCATCCAATGGTGAATGGGCATTAAAATCTCCAAGAATAATATAGGCGTCTGTGGATAACTCTTGAATCCTGGATTTGATCTGCTGGGCTTCTCGCAAGCGGAAGTCAGCATCGGAAGGAGATAAGTGTACCACAAAAAAATCTATCCCATACGTCTGAACATGGAGCAGCCCATGCCAGAAGTTATCCACATTCTTTTCTATCAAAATAATGGGCTCTTTGGATGTCAGGGCAGTTGGATAGCCTTTTTCTTTTAAAATCTGTACATAGTGATGCCCCCATTGAGCCGCATCCTTTTTGAGTTTATCCACATCGTAATTGCAAAGCTCTTGCAAGGCCAATACATCTGGATTTTGCTCCTTTACCCATTGGATCAGACGCTCATTTCGGGTAGTATCCTTTCCCCAATCAAAGCCATTCCAGATATTATAGGTCATGACTTTGAGTTCTTTGTTGGCTTGCTGGGAGAATGTGGATAAGTGTGTTCCAACAAACAAAAAAGCAAAAAATAGAAAATGGGTATGGATGCGCATGGTGTCTAAAAACAGGTTTCAATGGATACTTTAAAATTGGGAATTGTGATTGGTTTGAAAAGGGTTTTGTAAAATTAAAAACTTCATCTTTTCCTTTTACTCCTAATCTGGGTGTAGTTTGTCCCGATAACTTTAGTGGACTACACCCTCATATACTTTTCAATTTGCAATTGAAATAAGGCTTGATTACAAAAAATCAACTTCAATTATTCCCTTCAATTCTAAATAATTTTTGCTCTTGAATACGGGGAATCTTCAGCATTTCCTAGATGGTATGATTTAATCGAATTTCAAATTCTTGTTAATAGAAAGAGGCTGTCTCATAAATAAATTTTGTCACATTGAGCGAAGTCGAAATGTGTTTAATTTGCTCAATTAAGTCTTCGACTCCCTGCCTATCGGAAGGCAGGCGCTCAGGCTGACAAATAGTCGACTTTTGAGACAGCCTCTAGAGGAGTTATAGGGATGGAATGCCTTCAATTTTTTGTTGGGAGCCTTCCCTACAATCAATGTAGTTGGTTAATTTCATAAAGGTGGGTAAGGGTGCAGAGTATAAATAGATAGGAATTAAAATTTGCTGATCAGACTCTCTTTGCCGGAAATGGGCGATATGATATTCCTCCAAACATACTTTTGACTTCAAATATTCCGGAGATAAGAGGGTATAAATATATTGGCAATCATCCAGTGCATTGAATATTTCTTGTTGCCAGGCGAAACCAGGTTTGATCTCTTTTTTATCTAAAAATATTTTCACTTGAGGATTCTCTTTGACTAATTTTTGATGGAGCCAAGTGGCCTCATTGGTATTCACACGAGAGTAACTGATAAAACAGTCGTAATTGTAGCCTGCTGTAAAATGACTACTGGCATTTTTAATTGTATTCTTTTTCTGGCTAAAAATTTTCTTTGCTTCTGCAGCTTGTTCTTGCGTGTAAGCCACAATTTTTATTTGATCAAGATCTAACCCGATATTCAGCCAGTTGATCGAAGCTTCTAACAGAATGGGCAAAATTTTGCTAATGGAATATTTTGCGCTTCCGGTGTTTACAATGAGCATTGCTATACTTTTAATGCCAAATTGTTCCGTCATCGGTAACAGCGATTGAAAAATATCTCCGATGAGTTCTGGTGGTGGCTGGTTTTTTACCAAGGGTTCAAAACATAGAATTCTGGAAAATTGTAACCCTTGGTAATCAGCTGGATTGATCTTTTTGGATAGCCAGCAGGAATAGATTTTTCTTAAATCAATTTCCTTGTCCTTGGCGAGCTTTTCCACCGACAATCCTTTTCTGTCCAATGCCTCAACCATGGAGGAAGGAATAGTAACATAGTTGTTGGGAAATGCAGAAATCACCAATAAATCAAAAAATTCATCGGGTGTTAAATCCGTTAAGTCACCATGATATAACCCAACAGTTTTAGTCTTTCCCTTGTGGATTACTTCTAGTTCATCGAGGAGTTGCATGGGGAATTTCTTTATAGGCCCTTATAAAAAATCAAGCGTTTGCTTTCTAAAATTTACCAAATTCAGCTTTCTGGTCAAAGAAGTCCATTTAGAAGAGTGCAGTCCTGAACTGAGTGTAGTTTTTCCCTACAAAGTCGTGGACTACACCTAGCGTAAGAACCTTTTTGAATATCTCGAGAATCAAAAAGAATCACGCAATACTTCAAAAGAATCAACAGAGACTCTGTTGAGGTCTTGATAGATACTCAAAGAATCAATAGATATTCAAAAAGGGTGTCGCGAGATATAAAAAGAGTCTCGCTTGAACTAAAAAGTATCACGCGAGATACCAAAAGGGCCTATGTTGATACTCAGAGAGTCTCGGGAGATATAAAAAGAATCACCGTTGATACTCCAAGAGTCTCATGATATCCTCCAAGAATCTCGCGAGATTCTTTTTACCCCTCCCCACCAGTCCTTATACCCCCAGGGGGAGGGTACCTCTAGGGGGAGGGGGTAAAGTTATTTTAGGACTAGGCAGATCAATAGTTTGTTTTGTGTAAGCTCCCCCGAAAATTGGGCCAGTCAAAAAGTTTACTTTTCACCTTCGATAGAAGGTAAGTGAATTTTCCAAGCGGTTCAAGACCAAGGCGAGCGGTTGGCTTGGGCCAACCGGTCTTGAGCCGCGTTTTCCGCATCTTCACTCTTTTTGCGCTGCTTAACGGTTTGAAAAGCAAAAGATATGTTCATTTGTCTTTTTCAATAAGTCAACGGGAGTCCGATATCCAAGTGCCTCATGTGGCCTCTTCTCTCCCTGCTTCTGCGAATTTCCATCCATCTTCATCGCTTTTCCCCGGACTCATCCAGGAGAATTAAATACATTGAGCTACAGTTCTTTCTGACCTGATCCACAAGGTTCCACATAATGCTTGCATCGTCACGCGGCCGGGATAAAGACCAGCTCAATCAAACTTTTCCTCCCTACACCAGTGATCCAACAGACGGAGAACCCGTCCATTGTCCACGCGGATCATTTTGGGAGGCCCCGACCAGCTCAACAAACCCAACACTGGATTACCCGTTGTGCCGAAGTGAAAAATCCACTTCCATAGCCAGCATTTCCCGGTTAAGGTCATCCAGAATGTTAAGAACCCGAGCCTGCCGCCAGCGCTATCGCTCATGAAGTCGATAGACCAGACTTGGTTGATCGATTCGCCCGTATAGGGCCTGTTTAATCCTTGCCGTAGCCGCTTCTGTGTCTGCGTCTGATGTTCAGTCCCATGGCAGAATAGATCCGGTAGACCTTTTATGGTTCCATAGATGGCCTTTTCTGCGAAGCCGGTAATGGACTGCCAAAAGCCAATGGCAGGTGTTTGGCTTACCAGTCTTTCCAGCTCCGATCACGGGCATATCGTTTTTTTGGCTTCAGTGCGATGACGCGCGGAGAGTACTTCGGGGCAATGACGCCAAGCCGCCACGCAGATCAGCATCACCCATCTTTTTCGACCCGGCGAACTGAACCAGCATGCCTTTTTCGTCAGGCGTCAGAGCTTTTTGCCAATGCGCAACTCTCGGAGAGCCTCATGTATCAGACTTCAGATCGGCAAACATCCGCTTTAGGCGGGAATTCTCTTTCCTGTTCTTTCAGCTTTTTGACCTCACTGGCTTTTCCATTCCGCCATAACGCTGTTTTCCATTTATAAAAAGTGGCAGGTAACTTGGTATCTCACTATTGCATTTCTTCTACTTTTCTGCCGGCCTCATGAGCTTTGATCGCTTGACGATCTGCGTTTCTGTGAATCTCGATTTTTTTCATAATAACCATTTAAAGTTGATAATTTCAATTCAACTTTCAAATGGCCGACTTTGTAGAGAAACAGTGTAATTCCAGCTTCGAAATTTATTTCCAAGAGGGATTTTAAATCGTTAATTGTGACAGACTCTCCAATATTGAAATCGGTCAAATAGTCAACAAAGGTTTGTGCAAACTCATCCTTCCAGTCAGTTGAAACTTCCCCAAGCTTTAGAATAAGTTCAACTTTCGTTTGTCTATGTCTTTGCATTATTAGTCCTGTCCGATTATAAGATATTCATCAACATTTGATCTTGAAACGGTCGGGTGATTGCCGAAATGATATTTATGTGGTTTGGTTTTAACCTCTATATTATCTTTATGATTCTTCATAATTGAAACTAATGTTTCAAGGTCAGGGTAAGCATTAGAAGAATAAGATAAGACCAAAGTACTATCGCAGAATTTATCAAACATTTGATCAAAAGCATTTAATGCAGTTCTACGATATGAAAATGGTGTGAACTTCTTTTTGATTTTCTTAACTTTTGTGTTTTCCATTATCTCCTCTCCATTCCAATATTTTGATAGCCCTTCAAGGAAATGATACCTTTTTATATAGCAGTTATCATCCGATGGTGGAACGTATGGAGGATCCATATAAACTAAATCTGGCTTGAAATTCTTTTGGCTAAAATCAAAGACATCCATATTGAAAGTTAAATTTTCATGGTGATTATCGAAAACAACATTATTATAAATTTTAGCCTGTTCTAGGAAGTGTTCTCTAAGGGATAGCTTTAAATCACGTCTTCCATCATTATACTTATCCAAATTTCCTGAAATAGTAAACACACCTCTTGGCTGTTTCTTTAAACATGACCTAAATAGTGCTGTATATGCCAATGCTTGCTTATTCTTAGAAGAGAGACTAAGTATGTTATGACTCACTTTGTCAAGAAAAGCTAGGTCGTCTTTGGTAAAAAACACCTTATCAAATGTCTTTTGTATAAAGTCATCAGAATCCACCGTCAAATCCAAAAGTTTTGATAGGTCATTCTTATCTAACTTATCTGATTTGTTTTCAATTACTGCTTTTGAGATTACCGAAGAGAAGTTCAAAAAGTCATTGGAATAAACTTTTTTATTCATTGACTTCAAGAGATATGAGACTACTCCTGATCCTGAAAACGCATCAAATGCTGAATTAAATTCTAGCTCATCAAGAGTTTCGTGAATCCATGGAATTAGTTTGTACTTACTTCCCATATATCTCAACAAAGGGTAGCTATGAATTCTATTTATGTTGGAGGATTCTGCTACTGATGATATTGTCAGTTGTTCCATTTCAGTCATTTAGAATTCCATTTTGCTTTGTTTGGCACTTTTAATTCTGATGTATCTAGCTTTTTCTTCCGCAACAGCGAAAACAGATTCTGAGCATTCGTATTTATTTGCCTGCTCAATCAAAATGTCTGCAACAAAAAGTTCTTTTACTTTAAAAAAATCTAGTTCATAATAATTTGCCAAGGTTTCAAGTTTTGTAAACGGGAATTTCTTTTTGCCTCTTTCAATCTTACTTACATCTGTGTAAGGAAGATCTAACCTTTTAGCAAAGGTGTCTTGTGTTAAATCTTTAGATTCTCTCTGTTTTCTAAGAAATTCACCAAATGTTGACATATTAATTTCTTGACAAAATTTGTCTTGACACTTTATTGGCAAGTTAATGATATTCTTTAGAGTTGCATGAAGTCGGAGAAAAATTTTTACTAATTTGGATTTTTATGTAGTAGTTGGTGTAGCAAAAACCAAATGTTCTGTGGATTTAAATTATGTAATGAATTCTATTGAATTTATATGGAAACTAGATATTTATATTTTTCTCTTAAAGGCTTTAGGTTTTGTTGTCAAGTAATTTTAATGGCTAGAAATTGACTTATATTCTCAATTTCTAACTAGTAAATTCCCCGAATTAAGCCGCCTCCATAATTTTATTTTCAATAAAATTATTTCCAACTATTTTTAATTCTAAATAAGGATATTTTCCTCACCCCTCCCTCTGATACCATATAAAACTTACATACCCAAATCCTACCAAGGCCCAGAAAATGGCCATTAAGGTCAGGTTGTAAATACTCATCGCGAACATGGCGATGATCGCAATTACTAAAGCGATGGTAGGGAAATAAGGATAGGCCGGAACCCGAAATGGGCGCTCCAAGTCTGTATGGTTTTTACGCAGGGCAAAAAAGGCAATCATCGATACGATGTATAAAGTCAAAGCCCCAAAGCAGGCGATGGTGATGATTTCGCCGGTTTTGCCTGTTAGCAAGGCCAGAATCCCGATTCCCATATTCACGATCAAAGCATTCACCGGAGTTTTGGTTTTAGGATGGACTTTCCCCACAAAAGGAGTCACGTAGCGCTCGCGTCCCAGTTCCAGGGTAGATCTTCCCGCTGCCAAAATGATCCCATGAAAGGAGGCTACCAAACCGAAAAGCCCCACGGTAATCAGCAAGTGGTAGAGAATGTTGCTTTCGCCTACAATCTTGGCCAAGGCCAAAGGCAGGGGAGAGTCGGAAGGTTCCATACTTCCTGGAGGATAGACAATGGCTTCCCATCCAGCCACTCCGATGGAGGAGGTAAAGGTCAGCAAACATAAAATCACCAAGGTCAGCAAGGCGGAACCAAAACCGATCAGGATATTGCGCTGTGGGTTTTTGGCTTCTTCGGCTACATTGGCCACGCCTTCGATGGCTAAGAAAAACCAGATCGCAAAGGGAATGGCAGCAAAAGCACCGCCCCAACCGTTTGGCAAAGCATTTTTACTCAAGTTTTCGAATTTGAATTCGCTAAAACTCACTCCGGAAAAAGCAGGAGTTCGACTACCGCGATGATGGTAATGATCAGTTCGAAGTAGGCCGCAAACTTCACCCCGGAGATATTGATCAAAGTGAAAATCAAATAGGCAGTGATGGCAATGGTGGTGATGCTGATCTCCGGGAAAAACACATTGAAATAGGCTCCGATGGCTGCCGCGATGGCAGGTGGAGCGAAGATAAACTCGATACTTTGTGCAATTCCAGCCAGAAACCCCCAGTTTTTACCCAATCCCAATCGGGCATAATCAAAAGCACCTCCGGCTTTGGGAATGGCACAGGCCATCTCCGTGTAGCTAAAGGTAAAGGTCACATACATAATGATGATAAACAGGGTGGCCACAGCCAACCCCAGGGTGCCTCCTTCCGCCAAACCGAGGTTCCAGCCGAAGTACATTCCCGAAATCACATAACCTACGCCCAGCCCCCAAAGCATAAATGGCCCAAGCGTACGTTTTAATTCAGTTTTTTCCTGATTCATTGTTCAAAAGATGGTGGTCAAAAGTATCCTTTAAGTGGACACCGGATAGTTTTAGTCTCAGAGCCTCCGAGGTTAAAAAAGCGAGTTTCTCTGCTGCATAGGCATAAGGCAATCCGCCTGCTCTGATATTGGAAATGCAGTTTCGTTTTTCGTCCGTATTTCCTGCTTTTGGGTTGTATGTCAAGTAAATCCCCATGCTATACGGGGAACTCAAACCGGGTCTTTCCCCGATCAAAATAATGGCGAGTTTGCTGGAAAATAGTTCTCCTATTTCATCACTGATGGCTACCCGCCCTTGTTTTACGATGGAGACGGGTGCCAGTGAGTAGACTGATAGTTTAGGCAAGAGTTCCTTCAAAATGGAATAGCGTTCAAGGCAATTGCCTGGGAACTGAGCCCATCTGCGAAGATGATGGAAAGATCGGATGTAGCCAATTTTAATTTCTGGATGGCTTTTTTGGAACCTTCATCCAGTTTTCTGCCCAAATCCGGTCTTTTGATATAGCTCTCCCGGTTTTCGGCTTGGCTTTGCAAAATCAGGCTTTTCAGCTTGAGATCTTGGAGTCCTTGTTCCAAATGAGGGATATCCAGTTCGGTCCAAACCGCATCTTTCGCCAATGCATGGTCTTTTCGGAATTGGAGCAGTTCATGGGTTTTCAAGCTTCCGCCCGTTCTTCCCAAAGCTATTCGGGCATCGGTAAAGGCTTTGAGTTTTTCCCAAGGATTGGTTTCTTCACTCATAGCTTTAGCAATTTATTTCCCTGAACGTCCAAGACTTTTCCGGTAGCGTCAATCAGATTCATTTTGAGGAGCCACTCGTCAAATTCAGGCGCTCTTTTAAGCCCCAACACTTGTCGGATGTAAAGTTGATCGTGAAAGGAAGTACTCTGGTAATTGAGCATCACGTCGTCGGCACCAGGGATTCCCATAATAAAGTTGCAACCTGCCACTCCCAGTAAGGTGAGCAGGTTATCCATATCATCCTGATCCGCATCGATGTGATTGGTATAGCAGATATCGCAACCCATAGGAAGGCCCATCAATTTGCCGCAAAAATGATCTTCCAATCCAGCTCGGATGACTTGTTTTCCATTATATAGGTATTCAGGTCCGATAAATCCTACCACCGTATTGACCAAAAGGGGCTTGTATTTTCTTGCTACTGCATAGGCCCGAACTTCACAGGTTTGCTGATCGATTCCATGATGAGCATTGGCAGAATGTGCACTTCCCTGGCCTGTTTCGAAGTACATGAAATTATCCCCGATGCTTCCTCGATTCAGTTCTATGCCTGCTTGATAAGCTTCTTCCAAAGTATCCAAGCTAAAGCCAAAACTGGTATTGGTAGCTTCGGTGCCTCCAATGGATTGAAAAATCAGATCTACAGGTGCCTTTCTTGCGATAAGTTTCAAGGTAGTGGTGACATGAGAAAGAATACAGGATTGGGTGGGAATTTCGTATTGCAGTCGGAGCTTTTCCAGCATTTCCAATAGTCGTAGGGTAGTCTCTGCAGAATCCGAAACAGGATTGATGCCGATCACCGCATCGCCTACCCCATAGAGCAATCCGTCGATGGTGCTGGCCATGATTCCTTTGGCATCGTCAGTGGCATGGTTAGGTTGGAGTCTTGTGGAAAAGTGCCCTTTAAGCCCTAAGGTATTTCTGAATTTGCTAATGACTCGGATTTTGGAAGCTGCTAAAATCAGGTCTTGGTTGGCCATGATTTTACTCACGGCAGCGACCATTTCAGGAGTCAGGCCTGGACTGATCTGAGCGATTTTTCTCCATCGGTCTGGTAATCCAGTAACCAGTTTCTAAAATCCCCAACAGTCAATTGGGAGATGGGTTGGAAGGCTTTGTGATCGAGACTATCTTGAACCAATTGTGAAACTGCATCAATTTCGGATGGGATCACTTCTTCAGATAGGAAAAGTTTGAGAGGCAAGTCGGCCAATACGAGTTTGGCGGCCATTCGTTCCTTTTCGGAAGAAGCTGCCAGGCCTGCTAGTTGATCTCCTGATTTTTCCGGGGAGGCCTTTGCTAAAACGGTTTTGAGATCGGGAAAAGTATAGAAAAAATTGCCGATGGTATGCTGGTAAACCATGAAATCAAAATGGGGATTTATTTCAAGTTTTCCAATAATTTTATTTAAGTCCGTCATTGCGAGGAGGAGGAACGACGACATGGCAATCTCGTAAAAATTGGTTCCATTGTTTTTTAAAACGAGACTGCCACGGCTCTAAAAAGGAGCCTCGCAGTGACGATATTATTTCAATTTTTCACTCCTCCACTTTATAAAACTGAAAACTTCCTCCCCAGAGCATACCAACCGGGTTTTCGGAAGGTTGGAACTTTACTCGATCACCTGTTGACAAGTCTACAAAATCAGTTTCTGAGGTAGGAGATAGCAAATTTTCATCCCCATTATTGGGATCGTAAACGAAGATGTTTTTTCCTCGGACACTTACTTCCACCACATAACTTTCGATTCCATTCAAAGGTCGATTCAATTGATAGGATCCGGCAAGGTGATCAAGTTGCTCTTTCGATAACTCCACCAATTCTACCTCGCCTGGATTTCTTAAATTCATCCCATAGTAGTCAGAAATTCCCCGTAGGATTTCTGCCATCAAGCGTACGCCTCCATCGGCGCTTGTCATCACAATAATGGCATCTCCCTGATCTGCATAGCCCATCATGTCATTGCTGAAACCAGCATTTTTTCCTCCGTGTGCAAAGACAACTTTCCCGTCGCGTTCCCCTAAAGCAGGGCCTAACCCCCAACGGTTTTTGTGCTCGGTAAGCATTTGATCTATTAGCTCTTTGGAAAGGACTCCATCAGTTTTACCGGCTCTAATGGCTTGGATTTCCAGGTAATACTTGGCCAAGTCTGAGGGCGTAGTCCAAAGTCCTGCTGCCGCTTGTTCCGGGTAATTATGGTACAAACCCTCAATGCGATTTCCATCACTATCGTAAGCAGCGCTGAAATTGACTTGGTAATTTTGAGGGAGAGGTTGGCCAAAAGTACTATGGTTCATTCCTATTGGCTCTAATACATTTTCTGCTAAAAACACATCCAAGGGTTGTCCTGAAACATCTTCTACAGCTTTTTCCATGACGGTATAACCACCTCCTGAATACCTCCAAATGCTTCCTGGTATGGTATCCACAAAGATCGCCGGGGTATTGCCCTTTCCTTCCAAAACGGTGATTATATCAGGGAAAGTGTCAGTTTGGGTATAACCTGGGAAGCCATGAACGGTCATACCTGCGGAATGCGTCAACAGTCTTTCAAGTGTAACTTTTACAGATTCGGTGAATTTGTTTTCAGGGACTTGCCAACCTTGGAGATAGGTGTTTATATCTTCATTCAAGGCCATTTTTCCTTCCTGCACCAATTTGAGTGCGCCCAAGGCAGCAAGAGGTTTGCTGATGGAACCTGCTTGAAAAATGGTTTCGGTAGTGACGGAATCCCCAGTTTCAGTGTTGGCAATCCCATAGCCTTTGGCCCAATGAAGCTTTCCATCTTTGACCACCGCGATGCTTACCCCAGGAACATGATAGTGCTCCATTCGATCGTAGATGTTCATTTTGGGAATGGGATCCCCTTTTGCCACAAAGGGTGGAATCAGTCCATTTTCAATGGAGTCTATTTGTTCAGCAAGCGAAGTAAGTTGTTGTTCTTTTTTTTCGGGAAAAAATGAGGAAAGTGAATGCAAGCAGGAGGTAGGTTAACTTCTTCATTTTAATTGGTTTAGAGGATTTAAAAGAATCTTGAGAGAATTTAAAAATAATTTGGTTTATGGATAATCCTTTACGGATTTTATGTTGAATCGAACTCTAATCGTCAAAAAATGCATATCTAATTTTTCCATCAGGATGAAATTCGATTAATGCTTTAGACCCAGGTTTAGGCCTAGCATTCAAGATTATGTCAGCGTATCCTTGACCTGCACCTTTTGGTATATTTTTCCAATCAAGATGAGCACCATGTTGAATCTCTACTGGCTTTGATTTCAAGGCTGCTTGGGTGGCTTCGGATAAAGCTTCGAATTCAATAGATTCCCCTTTTAAACTACCTTGCCTAATATCGAATAAATCATAATCTCCAGTAAATCCTTTTCCTGTTACACGATCTACTACTACATTTCCTTTTAATTGAATCTCTCCATTATTAATTCGGGTTTTGAGATCTACTCGCATTTTGTTGTTATTCCATTCCGCCTTTCTTTTTTCGTAACGCTTTGAAATGTTTTCTTTTAACCTTTGGGGCAACTCATTAAAGTTTTTTGGCAATTTGGGCTCGAAATATCCCACTTGGCCGATTTCGCTTTTATTGGCTCCTAAATAGGTATCAAGTTTTTCTATCGTTTTCATCTTAAGAAATTCAGGTTTGGCAGGATGCCCAGCTTTTCTAAGTTTCACTACGACATTTTCTACAGGGCGAACCCTAATCACTAGATTTTCATTTCTAGCGATTTTGGCTATTTCTAATGCAGCTGCAGGACTAATTCCTCCTTTTAAGCCAGCGTGTCTTGCTCTCAAAATTCTTATCCAGGGTTTTGCTGCCTGTAGTCCTTGTTTACTTGATTTTGCTAAGAGATAGATATTAACACTTTCACGCCCAATGGCTTCCCAATCTTCATTTTTAATTGCTTCGTACAATCTCTTTGGAGTTTCTATAATTCCAATTGCCATTCCTTTTAATAGGTCTGTTGTACTTGCTCCTTTAGCTGCCTGATCAGCTAGTGAGCTCTTGAAGCTTGGTTTGTAATAGGTAAAGGAACCAAAATGAACAACAATTTGTCCTAAATCAAATGCCTGTTTGCCTGCTTCTATAAATGGTTCTGTTACTGCAGATAAAGCACCACTGACAAAATTAAACCCTTTCTCAACTAATCCTTTTTTTCTTGGTTTGGCATTCAATGCTTCCTTGTATTTTGAGGAAAGCTTGTCTTTTAAATTCTTAAAATGAACTTTGTAATTTCTAGGGGCAGAGGTTCCAAGGATTCTCAGACTGGATATTTCATTGTTGATTTTAGTTTGCCAATCAGGAATAAGATAATTTGTATCCTGTCCTTTTTTTCGCATTTCTATGATTACCTCTAGGAGTTCATTCGTGTAGCTTTCACTTTCCCTGGCTGAAATTAATTCCCCATACCACAAGTGTATGTCTTGACTTAAAGTGTAGTTAAGTTCAATAAAATCTTCTGAAACAATATCAGATTCATCAATTTTTAAGATTTTTTGAACCGTATTTTTAAAAATCTTTTTTAGATAATTAAGTGCATAAATTCCAGAATAACTTCCTCCAGAATCAATTAATCGTAATAGCTCATTTTCATATTGTTTTTTTATAGATTGCCATTCGTTAAGTCCTTCCCCTGTTATTTTGTAATAATCTTCCTCCAATGAATTTAAAGAATCAGCAAAACTTTGTAATTCTGAAACCGAATTAATAGTGATCATCTTTGATCCTAATTTTTGTAGGTCTCCCAGATACTTTTTTCGAGTTACTGAAGGCGATATTTCATCTGCACGGGCTATTCTTCCAATTAGACTTTCCGAATTAGTTAAATCGATATAACTTTCATATAAACTATCTAATGATTGCTTTTCATCACTAGTTAAGTTAGTGTGAGGTTCTTCCTCTTTCTGAATAGTAGTTGGCTTTCTAATTCCATCATTTTGCTGCAACACATGGGTCAATTCATGTGCCATCAGTTTTTTGCCATTCGGAGTATTGGTCTCAAATTTTCCTGAATTAAAATAAATGTCTGAGCCATGGGTGAATGCTTGAGCTCCGAGATTCTTACTCATTAGTTGAGCCATTGAATCTGTATGGATCCGTACATGAGTAAAATCTACTCCAAACCCTTTTTCCATTTCTGATTTGGTTTTTGTGGAAGGGGATCACCCATTCCTTTGGATGACTCTAATTGTGAAGCAGTTTCTTTGGAAACAAAAGAATGAGAAGACTGCTCTGAATTGGGTTTGCTCATAATTTCTTCCTCTTCCTCACCCTCATCGGATGCCACAACAATTTCCGAATCCGGTTTCAACTGAAGTTCCTCTCTTGATTCTTCGAGTTCGGAAGTTTCACAGAAAGAACACTTGGCCTGGATTGGAGTTTTGCTAACTGGGGTATGATTGGAATTTTGGGATTCTATTTTTGGGAGGGAGGACTTCTTAGAACCATCAAACTTGAAATTTGCTTCTGAAATAGTATCAACTACTTTTTCAGAAACCGCATCAGCTTCCTGCTCAAATTTATCATTAGGTTGGTTGACAGTAAGCTTAGTTTGAATTGGAGATGGAGCAAAAAATGGACCTTCGCGAAATTTTTTAGGGTTTGAGAAGTGGTTTTTTTTTGTTTTAGAGAGTTCCATTCTTTAAAAAATAAGTGTCATAAATGATTTGTTTTATCATATATGATTGATTAACATATTATTCAATTCTATTCATCCGAATACCTGTCGGTAATGTGTTGAACAAAAGCGTCCAATAATCGAAATTGTTCATCATTGATTTCTGAGCTTCCTGTATCAAAATAAACGGTATGCCGAAGTCCATCCTGGGTGTCAAATTGGAAGGGAGTAAATACTTCTCGTTCCACTTCATGTTCTGGAACGCATCTTGGCCCTGGAGGGGTACCATGTATGTTCCAATTTCCAACATTGCTTCCTGCATCAATTCCTACCGCACCCACGTTGAAACCGCCGACATAGATGGAGTTTGCTCCTCTCATAGGGAAGGAAATCCAAGCCATTCCATAGCCAACAAAGGCACCTGCTCCAGCGGTGGTCAAGCGAGAAAGTGTATTGTCAAAATCATCAAAAGTACAGATGTCTTCCGTGACAAAATCCGTCCAATCTCCCCATCCTGGATCTGCTCCTGGAGTTTGTAGTCCTACCCCAATTCCACCTCCCACAAAGGATCCTTCTGCGATTTGACCAGTTCTTCTGTTTTTTAATTGTCCTATGGCAAAGGCTCCTCCTAATCCGGCATGTCCACCCCCTCCGGCAAGAGTCAGTTTAATTGCCCATTGGTTGGTAGCATGTGGTTCGCATTCTTCTGGGATGACTCTGGATTCCATAGATGGTGCCATCCCAGATTCCTGCCTGGTTACTACAATATCAATATCCACCCTCCTCATAGCTGGATCATTTGCTTCTACATCTCCTCCACCTTCTACCAAGGTCTCCCGATCACCCACTCCTTCCGCTGGTAGGGAAACTACCTCTTCATCTCTTTCTCCAGAAACAGAGGATTGAATGGCAAATTCGATCTCACCATTTCCTGCCATATATCTTCGGAACATTTCCTGAAATAAGTATTCCACATTATTCGCACGATCTTGAGAAAGGGTCAGGTTTAATTCTTCTGAAGTACTTCTCCCGGTTTTCCCATCTGGGACTGGCATGGCCTCGGATTCCTCCTTCGACAAATGTTTTGATGGACCGTTGGATTTCATCTGTCCCATTTCCCTGACTTTGCTGAATGGTATGGACTAATTCATGGGCAAGTAGTTTTCTTCCTTCAAAAGATTCAGGTTGGTATTGATTTTCCCCAAAACGATGTCGTTTTGAAGCGTGTAAGCTCGGGCATTGATAGCATCGGCACTCCGATGTGCAGTATCATCACTATGGACTCGAACATCACTGAAATCCTGATCAAATGCAGACTCCATGGACTCCTTTACCCCTGGTTCCAAAGGCTTACCGCTGTTTCTTAGGGCATGAGATACTGAATTGGGGATTCCCTGAGTTGGGGTTTTTGAAATCCCATTTTGTTTGGTCTGGATACTGGATGGATTACTCTTTTTTGAGATTGACTGATTAAAGCTAGATCCCTTTGCTATTTGATCAGAAATCCCATCAGCCTCTTTTTCATAGGAGTCAGTTGGATTATTGACTGATAGCTTGGGCTGAACTCTGATAGGAGAAAAAATGAAACTTTAAATCTCTCTTTGGAAATTGGGCTTGAATTCTTCTGTTTTTGAGGCTCTCTCATTGTCTAAAAATTTAAGGTTCATTTTCCTTCTTTCAATTTGATTTAATCCGCCTGAATGAAGAGGTTGTGGAGTCTATATTTCTATTTTGGAACTCTTAGATCGAAAGAAACTTTAGAGTCAGCTTTAAGAATTTCATTTTCTGCTTCTATGGTAACCCATACTTTTACTTTTTCTCTATCAAACCCGATTACTGAAACAAAGGGAAAACTAAGGTCGAATTCGAATTCATCCATTTTTTCCACCAATAAGTCCTTTTGATCTATTTCGAGGTAGTCTGGAAGTTTATAAAGATGAAATTCATTTATTAGAACATCTTTTTCTCCATCGGAAATGTGGACATCCAAAATAGTAAGTGGAATAGGTTGCTCTTCCTTATTAGTTATTTGAAAACAACCGTTGGTAATTTTAGGCTCTTGCCCAGAATAGAACACCTTGTTTATCGGAATTCCTTTCAATGTTAATTTCATTTCTTATCAATTAAGGGCATGCCGGCCAATTTAAAGGTGTGATAGTTCTTGGATTTACCACTCGTCTTAGACCAGGGACCGTATCACCATTTACTGCATTTCGAACGTAAACAGTACCATTATCTCTCCTCACTCGGACTCTTGTAGAACCGACTTTTGCAATAACTTCTTCATTGGCAGCCATTCCTGGATAAGTTGCCACTTGAGCATCTACACCGGTTTGATCTAAAACTGTATCCCCGGTATTAGGGTCAGTGGTCACTAAACTCGGATCAGGTGTAAGACCTCTCGATATACTCCAGTTTGTTTCCAAGGAGTATGCATAATCTTCTTCATCTGCCCAAGCTTCAGAGCGAAGTCTTCTTGGGGACCGTGCATGTTGATATTCATGATAGAGAGTCTGGGCAACCGTTTCACAATCTTCTGAAATATTCAATCTTATGGTATTTCCTGAAGTTTCACCTGCGCCTTGCATAGGATGTGGTTGCCAAGTTCCACCCTGAAAAATTTCATCCGCCCAAAATAAATCATCTACTAAAATCACAACTCTTAATCCTGTTCTGAAATCATTGATAATTGCTTCATTCCAAGGGCAAAGTATTTCCTGGATACATGCAACATCTGCAGGATTTTGACTTAATGTACTAGAATTATCTACTACAGTAGGGAAGTCGGAGTCTAAAGCGGCCATTGTATTCGCCCCAACTTTTCCTCTTGGATCGGTAGTGATGCTTTTTGCATTTTGATAAGCTATGACTCCTCCTTCGGTTTCTCCTTCAAATGAGCCATCTATCCCAAAATGTAAAAGGAAATGTCCTCTGTCTTGAAGCGCATGTTGGATTTTATTGACGTGTCCTCCTCTTTCTCCTCTTTGCAATACTTTATTTCCATCATATACTTCTTCCAATTCAGGGTCTCTGGCAAATCTTGGGGAACTTAAGTCATGTCCGTCTCCAATTCTTCTTTGAATCTGGGAACTGCTGGTTCCTTTTTGCTGAATTACGTGGGTCAACTCATGGGCTAACAACTTTTTCCCATTTTGACTTTGGGTTTCAAATCTTCCTGTATTGAAGTAAATATCAGAACCATATGTGAATGCCTGTGCACCCAAATTCTTGCTCATACTTTGGGCTACAGTATCCGTGTGAATTCTGACTTGACTGAAATCTGTCCCAAACCCATGTTCCATTTCAGTTTTAGTATTTTTTGGAATGGGCTTTCCCTTTGAGGATGAGTTTTTTAATTCTGTTGAAATATGATTTGATACTTCTGGTTGGGTGTTGGGGTTTTCTTTGGCCTGAAGCAAAAATTCTGATAAGGGCTTTTTCTGAATTTTCTCTTCCAATTCGTTTTGTTCTTCAGCTTCACATGCTGCGCATTTAGTTTGAATTGTTGAATGGTTACCTGATGAGAAAAAACTCCCAAAAAAATTATTTGAAGGAACGGAAGGTGAATTTGGATTATTGTTGTTTCCTATAATTTCAGTTTTAGATGAAAGGTTACTCACAACTTTTTCAGCCATGGCATCTGCCTCTTGTTCATATTTGTCCCCAGGCTGATTTACCGTAAGTTTTGGTTGAATAAAGGCGGGATTGAAAAATGATCCTTTCTTATTACCTCTTTCCAAGAGATTGGAAACTTTAGGTGCATGTGGCTCTCTCATCGTCTAAAAATTTAAATTCATTTTCCTTCCTTCTCCATTTCTCTTTTAATGCTCTTGAGCAATAGTTCTTTGGAAAGCATAATACTATTCTTCTCTAAAGAAGCTAAGGTGATATATTGAATGATATTGAGAATATGGGATCCTGTCAACTCATATCGTTCAGCAAGTTCTTTCAACAAATGCTCATTTTCCAAAGTGAATTGCTGTGGCAAGGTTTTCTCCCAAATCAATCTTCTTTCCTCTGCTTTTGGTGGAGGGAAATATATAATGGAATTGAACCGTCGGATAAATGCCGTATCAATGTTGTTTCTAAAGTTGGAAGCTAAAATCACCAGACCATTGTAACTTTCGATTCGTTGCAGGAGATAAGAGACTTCCTGATTGGCATATTTGTCATGGGCATCTCTGACCCCCGTTCGTTTTCCAAAAATGGCATCCGCTTCATCAAAGAACAGAATCCAGTCCTTGTTTTCGGCTTTATCGAATAAAGTGGATAGGTTTTTTTCCGTTTCTCCAATGTACTTGGAGACAATCATGGAGAGATCTATTCGGAATACTTCTTTGTTGGTGTATTTTCCAAGTAGTGTCGCAGTTAAGGTTTTTCCTGTTCCAGGAGGCCCATAAAATAAGGCTCTATACCCAGGTTTGACTTTTCTTCCCAGATCAAAATCTGACAATAGGGTCTCTTTATGTTTCAACCAAATCTGTAAATCCTTGATCTGGTTCCAAACTTGATCAGGTAGAACTAAATCCTCCCAAGTCATTTCCGTTTGTAAATGTTCTGCAGGGAAGTTGATGCTGAGACTAGGAAGACTGATTTTACCTGTGGTAAATACTTCTACATATTCAGGATCCAGTTGCAGTTTGCCCGATAACTTCGGCTCTCCGGATTTGACAGATGTCAGTAAAAGAATATTGTGTTTGAAAAGTGGGTTGCTTGAATCAAATAACGCGATGAAGCTTAACCGCAATTGGATATCAGTTCCCGCCAGCAAAAATAAAACGGTTTCTCCTGTTGGGATCATTCCTCGATGTTGATCCAGTTTTACCCCTCCAAATTCAGGAAATTCCCCACCATTGGGAAGGTATTTTTCTATGATTTTGTCGAAAAAACCAGGAAGGATATGAGGCACAATCGATGAAGCAAAAAGCACCACTTCAGCCTTACTCAATTTATAATGTTTTAAAAAGTTGGATATGGGAAGATCGCCTGACAGTTTAAAATCAGGAAATGAAAATGATTTCCCATTAAAATAACTTTCCAACCTATTTGAGGTAATGGAATGTAGAAAAGAGATGATCTGTTGAATTTCTTTGCTCATAAGTTCTTAAAACATCCATTGTACTCCTGCATGAATCAATAATCCTGATTGAGGATTGTACCTGAAGCGTATTCCAGCTCCAAATCGTTGGTTTTCTTCGTCAGCTAAAGGCTGAAGGGCCTTGACGGCGGCCATGATGTCGTCAATATTGTCTCCATGGGCTTGATAAAAACTCAAAGGATCATCCATGTTTCCTAAGTCCCCCAATATTCCGCTAGCTCCTGCCCAGCCACTATTTATGGGACCGGCCAAATCAAATGGCATGGGTAATAACCTTGCTCCATATCCCAGATTCAATCCAAAGCCTCCTGTGGTCAGGTCTGCGTTGGCGCCAAACCGGAATTGATCTCGCGAATACCCGAATGATAATGCCGGGGAATGAGGATTGAAACCCAATTGTGTACTCCAAGAGGGAGTTCTGGTTCCTAAGGATATATTTCCTCCATAATCGTATCCTAATCTTGTTCTCAGCAGTCCTTGTGTAAATTGTAGGGCAACCCTACTTGTATTGGCTTCCAGCATCCATTGACCTAAGGACATTTGAATAGCTGGTGGCAACACATCAAAGTCAAATTCAAATTCACTTTCTTCTTCTTCCTCAGGATCGGGACTAATAGTTTCTTCCTCATCCCTCTGGATTTCACCCATAGGGGAGGCACTTTGTTGAACTACGTGAGTCAATTCGTGGGCGATTAATTCCTTTCCTTCCGTGGTATTCGGATTGTAATTAGATGAATTAAAATAGATATCGGTTCCATAAGTAAAAGCCTTTGCGTGGATGCTTTTGCTTGCCTCATCAGCTTCAGAACCTTGATGGATTTTCACCTTGCTAAAGTCATAACCAAGTTTGGATTCCATACTTGATTGGACCTCTTTAGGCAAGGTATTTCCGGATTGCTGATTTGTAGTTAATTGAGATTCCAGGGAATCTGGCACCTGAATATTGCTGGGGTAGGATCCACTGGAAGAGATTTGAGAAAATTGAGGCTTAAAAAATAAATCGGATTGTTCTGATTGAGTCACCTTTTTTGCAATGGAATCTGCTTCCTGTTCAAACTTGTCTCCAGGATTATTGACCTTCAATTTTGTTTGGAAGAATCTTGGTTTGCCTAGATTCAGCTGTTTTTTATCTTTTCTATTTACGAATGATCTCATGACTTTTCCTTTCTTCTACTCTTCCTCTATTCAACTATTAGATCTTTTTCAAAAGCTTTATATTCCAGTGATTTATGGTGCTACAGCGGCTTCACGCTCCTGAATAAAATCTTCTACACTGACTGTATCCCCAGCCGCATTGATCACTGTCACTTCACCACCGCTAACGCTGCGATTTTGTCTTGTGAAAGTATGGATGACTCGATAACCCTCATCACTTCGGAAAGTGAATGTCAACGTTTGTCCACGTTGTCTTTCACGGGTAAAACGGATGGTAGGATCATTGAAAATGTCCTGTAAAAACGCTGCTTCGGAATCATTTCCCGCCTGATGGGCTCTTCTGAATTCCCGAGTCAAATTTCCAGATGCGTCTACAGGACTTAAGCCTGGAGAACCTATTCTTCTGGCATAATTTCTTGCCATGGATCGTTCCGTCAAAATATGCATCAAGTTCATTTGGAAACTGGTATCGTCACTTGCCAATAAATCTTCCAAATCCAAGTACCCAGACATGAATGAATCGATCAATAAGGTGGAAAAACCCGCCGTACTATTTCCTACCAACCCTGCTCCTGTGATTAGTCGGAGAGGTAGGACTGCCGCATTATCAATAAAGCCAATCATACTTGTGTCAAAGAAGGACTGTTCAGCTCCTTCGACCAACTCATATTCCAAGACTCTATCATTCAAGGTATATACCACCGCACTGCTAAGTGCATTCAGCCGATCCACCATTTCCTGCCTTCTATCAAATGCACTTGCTTCCCCTCTTCCCGGCGGTCTTAATTCCACGGTTCGTTGCACTTGTGGATTTCCCTGAGACTGCTGAACCACATGAGTAAGTTCATGAGCCAATAGTTTTTTCCCTTGCTTGCTGGAAGGGTTGTATTCTCCAGAGTTAAAGAAAATATGTTCTTGATGGGTAAAGGCCCGAGCATGTAGCTTTTTGTTTAATTTTTGGGAACCGTCTCCGTCATGAATTTTTACATTCCCAAAATCAGCTCTAAATCGGGATTCCATCCAGTTTCTTGTATCTGAGTTCAATGGTTTTCCATTCCCTTTTTCAGTCTGAATCTTCTGCTCAGTTTCTTGGTCAGCTATTCCACCGGAAGCATAACCTTTCATTTGGAGACTTTCCTCTTCTTCGCATTCAGCACATTTTTTTGAATGTTGGCAGCAGATGAAGTGGGAACTTGGCCCAAGGTATTAAGGTCTTTAACCACCTCTTCTGCCATGGCATCAGCCTCTTGCTCGAATTGATCACCTGGTTGATTGACTTTCAGTTTTGCCTGAAAAAAAGTACCACGATTTCGCGATGTTTTTTCCTGTTCTATATTTCTATTCAACCCTTTCACAACCAAATAAGATTTAATCCCAATCCACAAACATCATTTCATTCATCCAAGGAAGTTTGATCATGCCGATACCCCAAGGCAATTTGTTCATTTGGATATCTACGGTTTTCCTTTCCACTTTCAACTTCCAACCATTCTCTACCCGGCTAATTTTACCGTCTCTCTGTAAAAAAGTCTCCCTCAATCCATCCACACTGGTATTTTTCAACACTGACCAATGTCCGATAACTACTTGAAGTAACTCTTCACATTCTTTTTGAATTCTTTATCCAATTCTTGATTTAATTCCAATACCTCAAATACATCCATGCCTGAGAGGATCTTGTTCAGCACAAAAAATTCTCTGTCAGATCATTTTCACCATAGACCAAATATTGGAGGACTTTTGCTGCCATGTGTTGTTTGGAAGGCGATTCAAATTTTCCTTTTTCAACCAATTGGAGATTAGTGAAAAGTCCCGATAAAAAGGGATGTAAAATTACCAGTCCCGCATTTTCAATGAATATTTCCTCTGCTATATCAAGATCCTTATTAGAAGGGGTTTTACTCTTTGGTTTAGGTAAAATATCCAATGATTGGTCGGATTTACTTCTCCTGCTTCCTTTGGGTATTGTAGTTTCCTCCCTTTTAAGATTTGACTTTTTGATGTTTTTTGGAACCGAAACTTTAGCTAAAGAAGAGGGATGTTTCTTCTTCAAAACCTGAATCAACTGGTCGATTTTCACAGAAAATTCAGGGTTTTTAATTTCTGACAAAGTCCTTGAAAATGCTTCTCGAAATGTTTGGTCTTTGATCAGATCGGAAGCTATAAAATTCGCTAGCGTTGAAATGTTCTTTTTAGGAGTACAGCTTATCAGGATGCTAATAAATTCCTGATCGGATATCACTCTTTTTTTACCAATTACAGAGATGAAATTTTCAAGAATTACTTTTTGGATAGTTACCCAGCCTTGCTTTTGAAAAAAGGAATAGAGAAAAGCAATTTTTGGGTTTAGGGTTTTTCCAAGGTACCCATAAATTTTTGAAATGAATTGGGAAGAAAATGATTGGAACAGTCGCTCTGTAACCAAGGAAGATTTCTGAATGACTTGGGCTAACTTACCTATAAATTTGATTTCAATGGATAAAGCTTTTTCCACCTCATAAGTGGATGAAAAAGGACTGTTCCAGGGGAAATATCCTTTATCCATAAAAAAGAAGATACCTCATTTGCTTTATTTTCCTTAGTGATCAGTTGGGTTTGACTGGATGGTTTGGAGGCAATTTCCTTTCTTACTTGACCCAACACCTGTTGGAGAAGCTTCTCCTCCCAATCTTCATCCGTTATAAATCCACAGTCCAAAATCAACTGATCTATTACCAAAGTAGTCTCAGGACCTATTAGCTGATCAAATTCTTTTTCCAAAGCAGGCTTTACCTTTTCATGAAATACCAACGCAAGTCGATCCTGCAGGCCCAATCCTTCTTCAATTCCTTCAAATTGAACTTGAAGGGAAGCAGTATGGATTTTATGTTGCTGGATCAGGCTCATCTTTTAGATTAAAGTAACCCTTCTAAAACTTTAATTTTCCTCAAATATTTAGGCTTGGCTGTGGCTTCACCATTCACTCTGGTCTGAGTGGAGGCTGCTGTAAAACCTGCTTCTATTCTTGCAATGGCAGCAATATCCGCCCTACCAAAGGCTCCACTCGCCTTTAACTCTGCCCAGCTTTTAGCATGTGCTTCAATGACATCAAAAACTTTTTCCATCGGAATTTTTGCTGCATCATAATCTTCTTTTTGGATACAGACCATATAAGTCACCAATTGGCTTATGATTTGGTAAAGTTGGAAGGCAAATGTTCTAAAGTCCTTGAATTCCAGGATGATTTGGTGGAGTTTTTCCAACCAGTCCATCAGTTTAGAAATCAGCCCTGTATTACCAAATGCTTTGGCAAAGAAATCTGTTTGCTTGGTGAGATTAGAGCTCGCGATGGTCTTCATGGAGGTAAAGAATTCTTTTACCTCACTGTAGGAGCCAAATGTTTCCAGGAATTTTTTAAAGCTGGTGGTTTGCTCTGTCTTATCAAACTTGATAAATGCATTCATCACATTCGATAATGGTCCACAGGTTTTCGTCCTGGTATCTGTATCGGTAGGAGCTGCAGCTACTTTCACAAGAACGGAATCACTTGCGCTAATTCCAGCACTGTCTTTGACGATCAGAGTGAAGGTATAATTTCCTTCAAGTAATCCGGTTACACTGGTTTTGGCTTGGTTTGGTTTTAAAATAGTAGGAGTTACTGGCCCGTTGGCAAATCTCCAATTGAAAGTTAAAGGTCCATTTTCAGGATCTGCAGATTTACTTCCATCCAAATTTGCTGTACCAGGACTGTTTGGATTATCGATGGTAATGGAAATGTCTGACCCTGCATTGGCAACTGGCGGATTGTTTTGAGCTGCCCTTGCAGTAATGGTCACAGAATCCTTATTGCTTGCACCTTTGTCATCCTTCACCAATAACTCAAATACATAGACTCCAGCAGTTGAAATGACTGCCGCAGTTTTTGGTTTATTTGGAGTTTTTAGGGAAACCTGCGGGCCACTTACTTTTGTCCAGGCAAATGATGCAATGGTTCCATCTTCATCTTTGGAAGCTGAGCCATCTAAGGTAACATTTGCAGGTTGACCAGGTACCAATGTAATCGACTGATCTTTACCTGCTTCTGCTATTGGCCCTCTGTTCTCTGGAGCCCCAACGCTGATTCTAACCGAATCTTTATTGGAGGCACCTTGATTATCCGTCACTTTCAACTCAAATTCATATTCACCTGGAGCACTGAATTCTACCGTAGTTTTTGGTTTGTTGGGAGTTTTTAAAGTAACCGAACTTCCACTGATCTGAGCCCAGGCAAAAGCCGTAATGGTACCATCTTCATCTTTGGAACCAGAGCCATCCAAGGTGACTGAAATAGGTTGGTTTGGAGCAATCGTCAATTTTTGATCCCTTCCAGCATTTGCTAGGGGCCCTCTGTTCTCTGGTGCTGCGACGCTGATTTTAACCGAATCTTTATTGGAGGCACCTCTGTTGTCCGTTACCTTCAACTCAAATTCATATTCACCTGGAGCACTAAATTCTACCGCAGTTTTTGGTTTGTTTGGCGTTTTTAAAGTAACCGAACTTCCACTGATCTGAGTCCAAGCAAAAGCCGTGATGGTACCATCTTCATCCTTGGAACCAGAACCGTCCAAGGTGACTGACACTGGTTGACTTGGAGCAATGGTTAGGGTTTGATCCCTTCCGGCATTTGCCACAGGACCAATATTTTCAGGTTCAATAATCGTTATTTTGACCGAATCTTTATTGGAAGCTCCTTGATCGTCCGTCACTGTCAATTCAAACACATATTCTCCTGCAGTTTTGATTTCAGCCGAAGCTTTAGGTTGATTTGGAGTTTTTAGAGTAATTGGAGGGCCACTGATTTGTGACCAAGCAAAAGATATAATAGTTCCATCTTCATCTTTGGAAGCTGTACCATCTAATGTGAAGGCGATCGGTTGATTTGGTCCTAACGTAAATGTTTGGTCTTCTCCCGCATCTGCTATTGGTCCTATGTTTTCGGGTTCTTCATCAGGAAGGATGTAAGCAATTGGAGGGCATTCGCTACAGCATAAATAGGGGAGGTAAAAATCTGCGATTACAGTTCCTTTCGCAATTGGAGTTGCTTGGTCTCTAATTTCTCGGTCTTTGAGGTTGAGAGCATCCAATACATTTTTCGCGGCATCTCCAAGATTCAATTTTTTAATGAGCTCCGAAGCAAATTCAAACTCTGTTTTACTTGCATTCTTGAGGTCAACTGCACGCTCTTTTTTGGATGTATCCGTTAAATTAAATGCCTCTCTTATCCCTGGAGTTGGAGTAGGTGTTGCTTTAGGGTCAGAAGCGGCAAATGAGAGCCCTGAAATAAAATTGGGGTTAAAAAAATTGGCGTTAAAATTAATTTCTGGTAATGTCAGCACCAGATCAGTAGCTCCGTTATATAACAAAATGAAAGTTCCTCCTTTTGGAACTCCCGCTTTATGTTCCAAACCAGGATGTTTTTTGAAGTACTCACTGAAAACGGTAGCAGATGGTATTCCTCAATTCTTTTGAGGTATTCTTCTTTTAGGGCAAATAACTTCTCATTGGCACATTTGAATAGTAATCCCGTATTGGTTTCAGAGAAATAACTTTTTATTTCCTCGTTTTCTGAATTGCTGGCTTCTTTGATCAAACTTGCTACTGTTTTGGAATAAGGAGTCCAAAGTTTATTGTAAGCTTCCTCATCAAACTTGTCCAAATCATAAGCCAAGAGGTATTTGACAATCTCTGCCAATTGCTGGAGGAAGATCAGTAGGAGATCGGGTTGCTTGATGATGTAATCAAAAAATGCTTTATCATTGACAATAAAGTTACTTACATCCTTAGCGACAAAATCTGCCAATTTTTCTCCCTCTTCTACATCTCTTAAGGCCAGATTCTTAATGATATCCTCGTTAGAAATGCTGAGTGGCTGGTTTTTCAAAAGGTCGGACTTGATGGCCTTTTGCATATCCACCAGATTCTTTGAAATATAAAAATCCCGGGTAAAGTTTACTGCGGCCAAGTTTAGATTTGGTGTGGTGGTTCTTTTGGGCCTTAAATTCCCAACATAGGCCATAATTTGCTGTAATTGGCAAACTATTCCTGTGATCATCACCCGATAATCGGAGCTCAAATCTTCTATATGGCATTTGATTTCTTTGCCATTCAGAATAGCGGAGAGATCAATGGCATTCAATGCCAGTACCTCAAAAGGTAAATTGAATTTGTTCTTTTGCTGAATGATATCTGTCAGCGCTGTACGATAGTTTTTTCCAATATGTCCCTCAATCCGGAATGCATTGTACCGCTCTATGTCATACAACAAGGGGTTTTTAACAGGTTCGGGAGCATCTACTTGTTTTGCTGCTCGATAGCCTAAATTATATCGTTCATTTCCGTTATAACTTCGTTTGAAATACCATTTGGAATTGATGGTTTTCCAATCGTAGTAATAGGGAATCGATCTCAAGCTGATTGGTTCGGAACCTAGATAATTAGGGGTAATCTGGATGGATTCGGTAGCAGTAAGTTTTTCACCCATAAACCCTTGCACCATGGCTACAAGTCTTTCCAAAAGGATTGCTGCTTCTTCTACTGATTTTGTTTGGCCATTGAGAATTGGTGATGGTTCGAAATAATTTCTATAACTATTGTTCTTTCCTAATCGAGTATCCTCATGTGCCATTCCTAATGTCAGATGAAGAGGGAATTCCATTTCTTCAGGGCAACATTCCCCATAAGCTTCTCTTATTTTGGATCGAAATTCCAGATATGCTTTGAATAAATCATCGATGAAATCATAGAAATATTGAAGGTAGATTCTCTGGTTTGAACTTGTAGAAAATTTCTTTTTAAAAGATATAAGATTCAGGCCTTTTAATGGATTTTCCTCTGGAAGACCTAGACCTATCGCATAGTTATCCCAGCATCTGACCAGATTTTCTGACATATGGGTCAATGTGACATCATCGGTGATATTCAAGAATCCTTTTAGGATATCTTCTGAAGTTTTCAGGTCTTTGACAGGTACATTATATCGTTTGAGAAGAATGGAGTTGAAACCGGTTTTTTTAGTAGGATCAAGTAATTTTTTATGGATCAGCAATGCCCTCAGGACGAATTCCATTTTGCTGCCTTTGTCATTACAATCTTGAGTATCACAGTTTTTCAAGTCTATTTGCTCCGCTTCCAAAAAAAGCACAACAGCATAATCCTGCAAATTGAGGGTATTAAGTGGTTTTTCTCTTCAGTCTCCTTGTCATCTGAGGGGATCAGTTCCAGAATGTCTTTTTGATTATAAAAAGGAATTTTGTTTCTGTTTTCTATACTGCACTGAGTCAAAAAAGTGAGATCATTGGGAAGAGTGGGAGGAGTATAGTTTGTATAGGATGAATAACTCGTATCGCAAAGTTGAATCAGGTATCCTTGGGAGGTTAATCCACATCCTTTGGAAATAGAAATTTCTGAAGGAGAAGATTGAATCTCTAAACCACAGACGATGCCTCTTCCCAAAAGCTTGATTCGGGTCAGCCTTTCCTGTTGTTCAAGGTAGTTCAATAAGTTGTTCAAGTGCCCATTGGACAAAACCTGATCAGCTTCAAAAACGGGATATGATTGTATAGGCTGCATGATTAAAGATTTTGAGTTCCTAAAATTGTTTTACCCAGCATGACGGGGTTTTTGTCGGCATCACTTTCCTCACAATCGTGCAGTGTTGCCTTTGGATACACAGAGTTGAGTTTTGCCAATATTTCCAGCAAACGGTCATTGGCCTCCTGATACGTGGTTGGGTTTTGCCCATCCTTTTTGAATCGTGCATGTTCTTCGATCCACCTCTTATAGCTAGTTTCAAATTCCCGGAGTTTTTCGTTGCTCACCCAGCAGACTTTCAGTTGAAGGTGAGCCGGAGCTTCTTCTACTAGTTTCTTTTCGAAATAGCTTCGATAGGCCATGTTGTCGAAATGATTAGGCCAGTGGGGAAGAATGATGGAAGCTCTGAAGGAATAGATATCCTCTTCGCATGGACAGTCACAATCATGAAGGCAGACCTCCATGAGTTTAAAATTTTTGCTTTTAGGTCTTAAAAGAATATGTTCGATTAAGTGAAATCCTTCGGGATCTTCACATTCTCCAGCCAATTCAGCAACCAACTCTTCAATCACCAGATTTGCCTCCTCTTCATTGGGAATCGTGTTCTCACTGGTCAAAATGATGCTATTACCTTTTTTGAGTTTGACTTTTTTGGTGGTATAGTGATAGTTCTCCGGACTGATCCCTAATGCCATCACATCTTCCAAAACCGATTCAGCCTCGGATTTATCTTCATAAGGTTTAGAAATCATCTTGACACCGCTTCTGGATGTGAGAGAAAAAGTATGGATGCAATGGATTTCTTCTCCGACTCCGGTCTCCTCACAGCGTATCTCTACATTTTTGATGCAATACAAGAATCGTCTGGTAAAATCCTTTATTCCTGTTATTTGACTGACCTTTTTTCAAGACCGGATACATTCTCCGTATTCCAAAGCTTGGTCTCATCCAAGTCGAAATTTTCATCCTGAGGAAAATAATTGAAGGCCAAGGATCTTCCGTAACTGATTTCAGGATAACTCTGAAGAGTATTTCTTTTTACCTCGATGATTTCCTCCGGTTCAATTTTTCCAGACTAATATTTTCCAGATTAATCCGGTACATCAATAAGGAATAATCACTGAATGATTCAGCAAACCGGGCTAATAAGTGATCCAAAAATCGATTTCTTCTTTCCAGAAATTGGTTGTTGTTTTCATATAGCTTTTGCCAAAGCTCTTGACTGACTGGGTCACCTGGATCATTCGCCAAAGCCTTCTCCATGTCTGGATGAAGGATGTCTCCCACTTCTTTGATGGCACCCAAGTATTGGGAATAGTAGGTTTGACGGATAGCATCCGTTGAATAGAGGTTTTTTGCTTCTGTCAATTGGGCCAGGAAATCTGCTAACAGTTGCTCGAAAAACATTAAATACCCTTTCAGTTGTAACTGTTGGGCTTTCCTCAAATCAGAGGGTTCAGGAGGGAGTCCATATTCTCCCACTCCATAAACCAATGGAAGGTCGTATTGAATGGGCCAATGACTCAAGGTATCTCTCTGATTTCCTTTGGGGATTGGAAGGTCTTCAAACGTTGGAATCAGTTTTCCTGCATTATTTTGTGCATGAAGCAGATGAACGGTATCTCGTACTTCTTCGTACCTGGAAAGAAATGGAAATCCATCTTTAAAAAACAAAATTTTGGAAAAATCGGAACTAAGAACCGGTTTATGCATTGGAGAAATAGGTAGGCACCATGACATTCCCATTTGACCTGGAACAGGTTTTCCATTAGTGTCATATTTTGTCATTAAGAAATTCTTAATTTCCCTGACTCCTTCCAGATCCATCAATAAATTGATGATATCAGATGCATAGATCACCTTTTTCAATTGGGCATTTTCCAATTCCTCAGTATCTATAAAACCATGTCCCAGTTTAGGGCCTTCAAAGATTTCCTCTACAGGAATTCCCTTTTTTAATTGTTGGTTAAGTGGGTAGAAGGTGACTGGAGGATTGAGGTAGTTTTCAATGGTAAAATAAATTTCTGCCTGTACTTTTTCTATGTCTATTTCTGGGCTGACTACCACATCAAAACAAAATGCAACTTCCTCAGAATTGATGGGTTTCACACTGACAAAATCCTCGCATAGATTTCTGTTTTCATGGAGTGATTTAATACAGCTTTTGACTAGTATGTTTGATTTCGAAAGTTTTGTGAGATAGGTATTTAAAACCAAATCCACATATCCACTATCCTGAAGCATTAATTCCACATGGCTGTCCTGTATTTTCCCTTGAGAAGGATTTTTAGGGATGGTTACCCTAAAATTCAAGTTTACGGTCTCTCCATCTTCCAGTTCAATTTTAAATGTATATGACCAAAGAGTACTAGGGTTTTTCTCTAATGTAAATCCGGTATAGGCTGTATCAAGGATCCTTTTGTCTACTTCATTGATGCTTGGAAATTCATATTTGACCTGAAATTCTCCTGATTCTATTTCTTCGGTAGGAGAAAAAGGGAAGACACTGTTTTCTAAAACAATATCGCCAGAATTCATATCTCCTAATTCCAAATCAACCGAAAGGTCCAACAGGACTGTATATAAACCTTTCAGCGAAAGAGGATGCTTGTTTGCCTCATACTGTAGCATGTCATCTTCACAATTGAGGTAGATAGGGACTTCCTGTTTCCCATCTGTAAAGAGCCAGGCGTTATTGATTCCAGGAAGGTCTATCAGAAGCTTACGATAATCAGAAATTGTTAATGGAGCAGTAGTCAATATGTCCCTTGCTGTAAAGCATGTTTGTCCGCTCGCTTCTGTCAGATGATCTTTGATGTCAAAATTTACCCGGTATCCCAATTCGGTGATGGCATAACAAAGGGCTTCTAAAATGGTAATTCCGGGATCATGAGTATTGTAATCAGTCCAGATGTCACTTGAAAGGGACTCGATGTATTCCAGTCCTTCCTTGCGCAATCGTTCATAGTCCAGAGAATGGGCTAACGTTGGGTTTTTGGATATGGTAGGAGAGGTTTTCATCAGCAGTCACAAGTTTGGATTACTTTAATGAGATGTCTTGGAGAACTCAAATTGGATTCATCATAATGAGAAACCAAAACCGATCTGGAGGTAGTAGCTAGTACCTCCTCTACATCATATTGAAACTTTTCAATATTCCCCTCATTATCGCGGATGATATGGTTTAACTTGAAACAGCTTAAAAAATCCACGTAAGGCCTTTCCTCCACAAAATTGATTAAGGCTGATTTGGAAACCTTTCCTCCAAAATTGATTTTTTTATCATTGTCCCAGGCCCATGGGCATAAGAATTTTTCAATTTCCATGTCCAACAAATTCCTATAAAATACTTCATCCATGTGATCATGGAAGTGGACTTCGAAATCCAATTGGACCTCTTCAAATTTAGGGTTGACGACATGAAGAGAGGCAAATGGATTTTTGATTTTGGCCAAGAACAAATCAATGTCGGTCAGTATACCAATTGGTGTGTAGGGGGTGAGCGGATTGATATTGGATTTATTTTTGAGATCTGGAATACAGATTACCGTGATATGACCAGGATAATTTTCGCAAAAGATTTGCTCCCCATTTTTCTCATAAAATCCAGTATGGTTCAGACATTTGACCTGATAAATAGAGGGAATTCCTCTAATACCAAATGCTCGTAATCCCACATGGTAATAGACCTTTGCTTATGTCGTAATCGCTCGCTTACCCGTTGGTATTGGTCCTCATCAGACTCTCTTTCCCTTCCTCCAAAAGAATCTGCAGGCTGATTAACGGATTTAATGGCACTGTCAGATCGTTTTAATTTGCTGATGGTTCCTGAGGGCAGTGTACTCCTGAATTCGACATTTTCAGATTCATTTTGAACCAATTCAACCATTGCCGCTTGGGCTTTGACGTCTATAACTTTACAAACAGCATCTGTATTGTCCGAAACAGAAACCTTTAGCCAAAGGAGATCAGTGGATAAAGAAGTATGAATTTTACCAGCATCTTTGGGAAAACTGATAGTGACAATTCCAGACCTCGTCAGGTTGATGGTTCCATCTTCCACTTTATTTGATTCCAACTGTTGCCAAGCTCCATTGTGATCCAAGTAAGACCATTGGACTTGTTCCTCCATTTTCAAAGGATTCGAACTGCCCTCAGAAAGTAGAAACAGGAAGTTTATAGTCGTAGGAACTTCTGCTTTTGCAATTCCAATCAATAGCTCGCCCTTTTGATTGAATCTTGGGACTAAAGACAAATTTTCATCGGAAATAGGCTGACCGTATCCAAAAGGGGTCAAATGGAAGAAAGTATGACGGGGATTTAATCCTTCGGTAGGAATAAACTCTGAAGCCGAATAGTCTATTGAAAAAGATTCTGAAATCAATTCATTAGGGACAGGAACAGAATTTCCAGACACTTTGCTTTGACCAAACATGGAACTAATATCCAAGAGATCATTGATTCCCTTACTGATGGGGGTAAAATCAGTTATTTCTTCAGATGACCTAGGGGTGACTGTAACCCTAGCTGGACCTTCAATAGGAGTACCTTGCTGCGAATTGATGACCACCTTATCCAAAGCCTCATTTACGTCATCCATGAAACTGGCCAAGGAATAAATTGAAGTGTCCAACCTGAATTTTAAAATTCCTTCGAAGGTTGTGGCCTGTAAGAAGGAATTGGCACCAAAATCCATATTGGTTACTTTTAGCAAATTACCATCGGAGTTTTGTTGGATGGAATAAGATGGTCCTGATTTAGTATTTGGATAAGTATCCCAACTATTCCCATGCAAGTATTGACAAGTAACGGGATCCGAAATGGGGAATTTTACAGTGAGAGAATCTAACCTTTTCTGAAAAATCTCTTTGGAACCTATATAGAATCCTGCATGAAGTTTTGGAAAGTCTCCAAATGGCTTGAAAGGTTTTGAGGCATCAATGGAGCCTCCATCACTACTGAGAGCCAAATCTTTTACACCAACAACATCTACAGAAAGTTGAACGGAATTGAGTGGATTGTTCATCAGATCAGCATACCACATATTGCTATTCTTTTGGTCCAGCGTGGCTGTTAGAAGTGGTAAAGCTGTGAGAAAATTTTTCTTGTGGTTTTTTTCAGAATATGGAATGATTGAGGGTTCTTCCACACCTAGTGAAAACTCCAAAATCAAGGTTTTTTGATTTTCTGTGAACTTGGCATCCACATTTTTTATCAACCAATCTTTTTCTCCCGTCAAACTGACTTGGAAAGGAATTAGCTTTTGGTAACCAGATGAAAGAGAGCCTGTTTTGGACTTTAATGGATTGGTGAAATTTACTGTAATGGTGATAGTACGTTCTCCTTCCTTCAGAAAAAGTAAGTTGGAAGCGATGGCAAACCCTGCATCTTGAGTAGGTTCAGACTTTTGATCTCCAAAGGCAAACCAGCTCTTGTCATCACCTTCAAATTTCTCCCCTTTTCCATCTGCACTATTAACAATGGGGAAGGCTAGCAGATTTTTTTTATGGATTTGAAAGGCTTTGATTTCTTGAACTTGGGCCTGGTTGAAGACTACATCCTCCAGTAGACCATAGCTCATTTCATTCCCATTTAAGTCTTTCCCTCCTTTAAACAGCGTTCCTTTTTGAAGCTGGTGCTGTAGAATATGCTTCTGAAGTTCAAAAGTTAAATGAGCTTGGTCAGGAACAGGTTTTTTGTTTTTTAGCCTTAAAACATCTTTGTAATAGAAATCAAGGTGCCTTTTTGTAAAATTATTTAGACTTTCCTGTGCAGCTTTGAAAAGCTTCAAAAACGCAAGAAAGAGTCCATAATGTGGTTCATGGTAGGAGTAGGTGGATAGTGAAGCCTCTAGTAATTCCTTGGCACTTTGAATAATAGAGGAGGTTCCTCCCAAAAACGCGGTTATTTGGTTGTTGAAAATATTATGGTTGATAATATGACTGATTTTTTCATGGATGGAAGCTCCCGAACGGTCATATTCAACACCTCAGAGGTGAGTGAAAAATAATCTAAGTCAAGCGGGTCGTTTGAATTAATGGTTTGAATAGGGGAGGAAGGGTCAGTTTGCTCTGAACCATCGATCAAAGCCAATTGGCTCGTTCTAAAGTTTGATAATCTAGAAAATGGAGAATTTAATTTAGAGTTGATAATTGATTCAATCTTCTTTTGGTAATCGGGTTCCTCCTTTAATAATCCACATTGTTCATCGATGGTCTTGGCGATGGAAAAAATCAAGTCAAATATAAATTTGAATTGTAAGCTAGATTCACTGTCATCCGAAGCATCAATGGCCAACTTGGTATTTTTTCGGAGCAGTTTGAGGTAATCGGATAGCTGTAGTAAGTCCATTGCCAATAAGACTAAAAAACCACCGATATGTCCATTTTCATCAAGGGCTCCCAAGTTCCCTGATCATTATTGTCCGTGTTTTTATACTTGAGATAAGAAGCATAATTTTTTGCAAAAAGTATCAGTTCCTCCATAGATCGATCATCCACCTTGGCAAAAGTGGGAGGGAGGGAGAGGAGCTTTCTAGTCAATCTATCTTCCCCTTCTCTGATCAATGGATTTTTGTCATTGCAAGCCATCTTTCTTTATTTCAATTCACTACCTTCAGTTTTATAAAAAGGATACAAAGTTGAACCTCGAATTCGTCGTTCTTACTTTGTAGGTAATTGTGATGAGGATCTTTCCTTCAAGCTCCCCTGTGTCATCTAATTCAATTTTTTCTACTTCGATTCTGGGCTCATGGTATAAAATTGCCGTTTGGATTAAGTCAATGATATAGGTTTTGAATGTGGTCGTCAGCGGCTCAAATACCAATTCATGTAGGTTGCATCCATAATCTGAGCGCATGACTCTTTCCCCCTCTTGGTAGAAAGGAGTATTTCAAGGCTACTTTGAATATCATTTTCCTCACTGAGCATTTTAGTCTTTGCTCCTACATTGTCAAATTGAGGAGGAAAACTCCAACCCCTTCCCAAAAAAGATTTATTCATTTTATCCATAGCGTTATCCTCCTATCATTACAGTTGGACATCCAATAATTATCACTCCACCATGTGCTGTGGAATCTCCCATTCTAGCTGCAGGCATTCCTCCAATCATCACCGAAGATGAGCCTGTAATAATGGTGTCTGGAGGTCCCGCACATGTAGCTAAATCGCCAAGTCTTGCAGCTGGTAATCCTCCTATCAACACGGTTGGTTCTCCAGCAGGAAGAATAGGGCCTCCGACATGGGGAGTTCCTCCCGGAGTCAACATGGGACAAGTATGCATATCTGATATTCTAGCTGCTAAAGGCATTTTATCATTAATTTATTTTGACAAGGCTTCCTTTAATATTTACCATAGCTCCCTCCACATCTGTAGTACCGTTACTTTTAAAACTTAAACCAGCAGAAGCTTCGGCACTTAGATTTGCATCGGCTTTAATTGCTATTTCCGGTGCGGCAAAACTGATGGTAGATCCTGCTTTTAGGGTTATTTCCATAGGAGAATCCAAGATAATTCCGCTGTCATCCATCGTTAAGACATTTCCTGAAGCATCTTCCACTTGCACAATTTCTGCTGTGTCATCCATGGTGAGTTTCCTTCCTCCTGGGGTTTCTATAACAATACTTTTATCACCGTCATGAATGGTTATTTTTATTTCTGATCTGGAGACATAGCCCTTTTTGTCGTTTGGTTCTTCGGGGTCAATTGGAGAAGGTTTCGCACTACTATGTACCATTCCTAAAATCACAGGCTGTGAGGGGTCATCATTGATGAAACCAACAATTACCTCGTCATCTATCTCAGGTCGGAAAAATGTCCCCCTATTTTCTCCTGCGTCCAAAGTGGCAACTCTTGCAAAAATTCCAGCATCATTGGGGTTGACTAAGGGAAATCTGACTTTAACCCTACCTTCACCCATAGGATCTATAATATCCGTCACTATGCCTATGTGAAGTCCTTGAATTCTAGAAAATTGACCAGATGAAGAACTGATGGATGATTGATTGAATTTCTCTGTAAAAAAATCCTCTTGCCAGCCAATAGTGGTTTCAGTTTCCCAATTACCCTGACGTAATTCATGTTGAACAGCACTCACGAATGCTTTTCCGTTGAACTGATCACCAAGCCCTTCCAACATAATCCAATCTCCGGGTTTGACTCCTGAACTTCCGGGAAAAGACACTTTGCCTTTTATTTTGGATAGAGACTGTTTATGCCTTTTTGAATCTGCCAGCCCTTGCAAAGCCTCATTGGAAAATTTTCCTGATGTTCTGATTTCAAACTCTTGACCATTGATTTCGGCGATATTGGAATCTGTGATATTGCCTGGGGATGCCGAGGAAAGATCAGTTCCTTCGGTCTCAAGGACTGATTGATTGGCAAAATCCCAAGAAAATGCCTTTACAGCAGTCGCTTGAGAACGGATATCAGATTCTGATTTAAAAGCCAATATATTGGATCCATAGGTCAAGGTTTCCACTGGATCAAGGGATGGGTCAGGCTTAAACACCTTGAATTGTGAGCCATCAATCAAACAGGCCATACCATTGGAATCAATTCTCCCCAATGCAAAATCCCAATCAGTCACATTGGCTTGAAGAAGTTGCTCTTGTGTGGTCCCGAAGGATGGGATATCCATATCAGTCAACCCGTTTTCACTCAATAACTGCTCGACTACATCATTGTCAGCAAGATCATTAAAGTGCCTGCTTTTCGGAGATACGGTCATTTTTACAGACTCATGTTTGCAGGTAAGTATCAGGGTAGATTTGTTGGCATAAACACTATGTGAATTTGCGACGATAATTCCCTTGAATACTGAAGTGTCATCTGCGTTGTAACCTATTTGAATATCTATGCTTTTTCCCAATGCAAACTCTCCACTATTGCCAATCTCAAAATCTGAATCAGCTGCGGATCCATCTGCTAATTTTATTGTGGCATATGGAATTTTATTGAGCTCTTGGTAAACTACGATCTCTAAAACCTGAACCTGTCCAGACACTTCTTGATCAGGATTGGAAAAAGGGGCATCTCCCAATAGGATTTTCGAGGTAACAAGTCCATTGTTTACAGAGGCGATCATGAGGATAAATTATTTAGCTAATGGAGGAAAATAGATTTTTGATCCAGCATTGATTTTTCTAAAACTGTCCAGGGAATTGAATTCAGCCACCTGGATATAGTAAGAGTTCTTTTCATAGATTTTTTCTGTCAATAAATCCAATCGATCAGTCCCTTCAAATTTCCTTTCATGTGTGATGTCGGGGCTTTCTTTATTTTCCCTGGCAGCCCTTTCTACATCGGCAATACTTTCAGCAAATTGGCATTTGGCGATGGCTCTGATAGGTTTTCCATCTGGGGCAAAAACCTTGTATTCTATATCCATTTGCTTGAGAACACCTTTAAACAAGAGTTCTCCCCAATGAATTTTTAAGTAATAAGGTCTATGTTTTTCAGACTGGTAATCAATGATTTTGCGTTTGAACTCTTCTATTTGTTCGGTAACTGTTCCTGGTTTTTCAAATGGATTGGCAATACCTAAACTCAATACCGACATATCTTTTACTACGCCAGTTCCATCGAATAAAAAGTCAAAATTAAAGTCTCCAGGAAGAATTCGATTGAATTTCATATTGGTTCCAGAGGTACCAGGAGCCTGGGTTTCATCGAATTCAAATTTGTAGGATACACTGTAACTAGCAGGATTGACTAAGGCATTAAATTTATTCCCAGAAACCTCCTCTTGGTATTCTGCATCCCGATAGGCCTGGACAAATAATTTTTCAGCTTTTTGACTTAAGTCTAACATTACCTTTCAAGTTTTAATTGGATCATTCTCAAAACATTTTCCGTCACCTCTTTTACTATTTCTTGCTTCATACGATCCAGTTCCGCAGGCTTTGAAGTCTGGGAACTCGGATTGCTATTGCTTGATCCTATTGCTGCCTTAATTTGCAGTTCTCGTATTTCGATGGGCATAATGAAGGGATTATATTCCTATACTACCTGATGCACTGATATTGCCGGCCATTGAAATGGCAGAATCCAGACTGATGATGTTGAAATATTGATAACTCAGCGTTATGGATTCTATTACTATGGTGTTTTGCTCGGCATTGAAACTAGAAACAGCCCATTTCTTGGGGATTGCATTGACCACATACCAGGATTGGATGGGGATATGCTTATCGTTTAGCAAGCAAATGATGATGTTCACTGGTTCGAATACAAAATTTTCAAAGGCATTTTTGCACCACATTAAAATCCCTGAGCCAATAAACATCCCTCTTTTCAGAACTAGGTCGGAATATTTTGCTCTAACAGGTAGTTCCCATACAAATCGGTTTTGGCCTCCTTCAACTATGTTTTCCATTTGCATCTCCATATCTAAACCACTCACTTCCTGAAACCGAAAATCATTTGGGGTTTGTGGGAATAATTGGAAAACCACTGAAAAATGAAAACCTACTGGTGGATAAGGAAACATAGATTATTCGTTTGCGATAGTCAATCCTTCATGAGCCACTTCCATGGTCTCAATGGCAGTTTCGTTTCCTGTGCCATTCAAATCCGTAGATTGAACTTTGATCGGCCAGGCATTTTTCACTTTCCAGACAACCACGGGGGCATGGGTTTCATCTAAAAGAGAAATAATTAGATCCCTTCTTTCAATGGTATTTAATGCAACTGTATTCCACCATAGGTAAAATTCATTGTCACTTTTAAAAATGCCTCGTTTGAGTGTGATATTTGAAAAACTTTGCATTCCCGGCATTTTGATTTTTGAATATTCCGGGCTTGCACCGTCTCTATATTCAATTGGCTCGATGCTTACTTCGAGACCAGTTACTTCGGTGAATCCGATTTTTGTTCCGCCCCAATCAACTTGAAAATGAAACTTAGGAAGAGGATAATTAGCCATGATGATATTGGTTTAAAGTTTTTAGGAATTAACAATTAAGATTCCTGCATTTTGTGAGAAAAACGTAGGATAATGAACTCTGCCGGACGGACTGCAGCCATCCCGATTTCGACTATTAGTCTTCCTTCCAAAATGTCCTGTGCAGTCATTGTTTGACCAAGTCCGCACCTTACATAAAAGGCATGTTCAGGTTTTGCTCCTGCCAATGCGCCTTGTCTCCATAAAAGGGTCAAATAATTCTCCAGCATTGCTCTTAATTTCACCCAGGTGTTGGCATCATTGGGTTCAAATACAAATTGCATGGTGGCTTTTTTAGAGGATTCTTCTACCATAATGAAGAACCTTCTGACATTGACATATCTCCATTCGTTGTCATTACCTGCCAAAGTTCTTGCTCCCCAAACCAAAAATCCTTTGCCTTGGAACATCCGGATGGCATTTACTGATTTTCCAGTAGTGGGATCGATATTCATTCCTCCTTGTTCGGCTTCGCTGATTTTGGCTGTAAGGTCATACACTGCATTCAAAGAAACATTGGCAGGAGCTTTCCAAACGCCTCTAGATCCATCCACCTTGGCATATACCCCAGCCATGGCAGAGGATGGAGGCAAGGTGGGGCTTAATTTTTCCCTGATTTTTGCCAAGCAGGCATTATAAATAGCAGTTTCACCTGTGCGAAGAGAAGCCAAGGTAACAGCTCCAGCATCAGCTCCTCCAGTATTGATGATTACATCTACTTCCGCTTCATCATATTCAAAATCAAAAGTGGTTTTCAGAGAAGGATAATAGACTGCTGCGTAAGTAAGATTATCATTTTTGGTAAATGCAGTCCTAAAGTCACTGATCGTAGTGGTATTATTGGTTCCCGGAGTATGAATGTCTACTAGGGTAAATCGGTCTTGTAATCTAGCACATAAGTCAATGGAGGAAGAAATTAAGGTATAATAATCTCCACTATTGAGGTTGTGAATGGCGTCAGGAAAAACGATGATAGTTGGTTCGTCTTCGGCTTCACATGCCAATAGCCCATTGTCATAATGTTCAGGATCTGGAGTGGCTGAAGAACTGCTTCCTATGGAAATGATGTAGCAAGGACCTCCACCATTGATGAAATACATCCTAAGGTTGTAATACATGGTGAAGGGGAAGGTGTTGTGATGGTTGCATCTGCAGCAAGGGTCTCTCTTACAATAGTTACTTCAATACCCTCTTCATTTTCTGCTTTCCCAAAATAGGTCTCATATTCCTTAAGTGAGAAAATCTTGGTTGGAACATTAGTGAGGGACTCCCCAATTTCATTGGTTGCATCTTGAGTATATCCAATAAATGCGGGGATTGCTGTTTCTACTTGAGCCACAGAAGGTGGAAAGAGCGGGATTTCATTAATATAGACTCCCGGGGTCTTGATAGCGGATTCATTGATTTGTGACATTGGAAAGGATTTTTTAGTTTCTGTTTATCTTCAGTTATTTAAATGAATGGTGAACAGGTGTTCGTTTTCATTACCATTGGCAGTTGTATAAAATAAGTGTTGATTTATGACGTCGGTATATAATCGATGAGTACTAGAGCCTTCTGTCACTATGTCTATGACACCGAAATGACCCGATAGATTTTCAGTACTAGTACTCCAAGAACCAGGATTTCCGGATTAAATATTTTGACCGGAACTTGGGAAACTATTGGCCCTAAAGTGGCTCCTGCCAAATTCATCGAGTTTGCAGAAGCTCTTACATTTATTCGAAACCGGTAGATATTTTCTTTACCATGATCTGGTGCCACTTCAGTTTGAGCTTTTACCTGGTTGGTGAGATTGATTAAAAAACGGGCATTAAAATTTGTAGGCAAACGGAAGTAAGGAGCATCTTCCTCATTCTTGATTCTAATGAAACAAAGTAAAATATCATTTCTCCAACGGTACTGGATTTCATGTTTTCTGAATAGGTTTTCTGTTGGAGGATCTAGATTGATTCTGATATGAGGAGTCAAATACCCTCCAGAGGAAGCGGAAAAAGGGAATGCATCATGGGCAAACCTTATGGAAAATAATTTTTCGAACTTATTAAGAATCCTATCCATGATTAACTCGGTTTGTTTTTGAATTGAGAATCAATGGATTTTACTAAAGGAACTTCCATTCCTTCCTCGATGCTGCTGAAGTAGGCTAGTCGCATTTTGTATACCACAGAGGGGATGTATTTTCCACCCATAATTCCCCAGAGCTGATTGAGTTCCTCGAAGCTGGTAGAATGTAGGTCGAACAGGATTTTTTCCAGGCCAAAATTGGTTAACCCTGGAATATCTGTTTCTGTAAAAACGGATTTGGCCTGAAAAAACGAAATCACCTGGGAGATTCTTTGGAGTCCTGTATTATACTGGTCTTTGTTTGCACCGATCAATAAAAAAACATTCAAATAAATTCCAGGGTTTCTAGAAACTCCTCTTGGAAGCCCTATTGCATCATAGATCTGCTTGTTGGCAGGGTTATTTCTAAGGCTACTTTCCTCCTGAATATTTATAACAGACACAACTACCCTGTCTGAGATATTTGTTTCTGATACCTGCTGAGTTGAATCGATTAAAGATAGATTTCCAAGCAGAACTTCTGGTTCTGTATTTCCAATATGGTCATTTAATAAACCTACAACTGCACCTAAAACCTGATCAATCATGATGAAAAACTCGATGGCTAAAAATGAATGAAATAAAAATCCAACTTCAGTAATTACCGAAGTAAGTCAGGGAAATTAAAAATGAAGTTGAGAAATAATCTCTGTATTAAAGTCCATGAAAACCTTGAGTTTTAAAAATCCATGAATTCAAGGATGTCAGTCGACCAGATTTGCGCAGATAGCCTCTCTTACAAGTCCTGCTGTATTTCTAACCCCCATCTTTTGGATTAAATGCAATCTATGGGTTTCTACCGTACAGGAACTTATAAAAAGTTTGTTGGCAATTTCATGAGTGGTGTATTCTTCTACTATCAATTGGAGAATTTGTTTTTCTCTCTTGGTAATACGCCCACAGTTGGGAGAAGAGGCTTGAGATTGAATCAGCTTTTCAAAAAATATATCCGCCAACTTTGGGTCAACAAAGACCTTTCCTGTTTTAGTAATTTCAATTGCTTCAAAAATACATTCAGGGCAGCAATTTGAGAGAAAATATCCGTTGATTCCTGATTTTAATATTGATTTGATGCTACGAAGGTCTTTAAAATCCCCAAAGGTAAAAATCTTTAGATGTGGTTGACTTTTAAGAATTCTTTGGCTGAGTTTTAGAAGATGGTTCAGCTCTGGAATCACATCAATCCAGACAAAATCCAGGTTCCTAAATGATTTGAGGTCATTTTTTTTCAATTCATCCAAAGAAATCAAATCCACACTAAAACCATTTTTTTTCTCTAGGATCAACTGGAGCCCTTGGATCAGGAGTGTCTTCTTTCCGATAATTAGATGCCTTTCCATAAGATCATTGTTTAAAAATTTTAATTATGCTATGAAATGGAGAGTTCAGTAGGCTTTGAGAAATGGTCAAATCAAAGAAATTCTGGAAAATAGATTTTTCCCAAAAAGAGAGCTTTCCCAAAAATTGGAATTTAATGAACATAAAAAGTCAGATAACAGAAAAATCAAAATAATTAAGGGTGAATAAATTTACCTTTTATCCTTCTGAATGTCAAGAATCTATGTGCTTATTTAAGAATAAATTTCCTGTTTCCAATAGGCTGGTAATGCCTGCTCAACTCAGGAAAATTATTTAAAATAGACTGAAAAAGGCCTTCTTGATCCAAGATGATTTTCGGCTGCTGATGTTGCAGCATTTGATAAAGTTTGGCTTTCTCGGGGATATCTCTGTCTTGGTCAAGATAGAGTTTACTCAATTCGAAATTAAGAAACGGACCACCTAATTTAGCATGTTGATAACCCGAAATATCCGGTCCTAAAATCATAATTTCCTTACCTTCCAACGATGTGTCTACCTGCTCAGAAACAAAATAGGAAGGGTTGTCCACGTTGGATTGCCAATACCACCAAGCAAATGCCGGTAGGCCCACAATAAGTAAGTAAAAGGCAAGATTCGGGATCATTCCTCTTCGAATGTGAAGAAAAACTGAGTAATCAAATAAGAAAGTCCAGGAACAAAAATGATCAGTTGATATCCCGCTTGATTTTTAATTAGCAGAAACTCAGCTGCAGCAAAAATTAGCCATAAAATGACCAATTGCCTTTGCTTTTGCTGGTTGATAGTTGAGCCTTTTAGCACAGCTCCCAAGAAATAACCCACTAAGGAAAGCAGGATAGGAAAAGCACCTATGATTAACCAACTCCAATATGACTGGAAAAGAACTCTGGAAGATTTAAATATCAGAGGCCAAATATCAATAGCCTCTTGTAGGCCGTCATTCCAATAATAGAACACGGCTATCAGAAGAATCGGCAAAGTATATCCAACCAGTGAAAGCATGAGTTGGCGGAAGGAAAAACCACTGATTGCAATCCCAGTCAGAATCATATAGGGTAAGAAAAAATATAACTTGGATGAAATCCTGCTGCTAGACCTCCATAAATACCAATCAAGAGGGTGGATTCACTGGTTTCTTTTTGAAGCACCGTTTGGGAAAACAATTGGCCCAAAGCCAAAATCAAAAATGTACTTCCCAGCATAGCAGGGTTTAAAGAAAGCATATCGAATGAGAAATGAAAAAGTGCTGCCATGATCATTGCGGGCAAATAGGTGTTCTCATCAAACACCCGGTATTTAATTAAGATGGTATTCCAATAAATGATCTGAAACAAAATGAAGATCCTTCCGATTAACTCATAGGCTAAAGGGCTTCTTCCAATTATAAAGTCAACGATTGTAAAAAATCCTGCTGAAAGTGGCCCAGTATTATCAATGATATCTTGATAAAGGAAATATCCTTGTCCAAGTCGTTCACCCAACACCATCCAGGAAAGCTGAAGGGTAGTAAGCGGGAAAGGATCCCATATCAGAAATATGACAGTAAGTACAAGCATGTAAATTGCTAAACCTACGAGTCTGAAAGGGTCATTAACTTTGAAAAATCTAAGCAAGATGTCTGGAAAATTGAGTTTGTATTGGGTAGTCTAAGCCCGAAATTAAAGGTTGCCCAACTATTTCGCTAAATTTGTACCACAAATACTTCACATGGAAAGTAAAAGACAACAAAAATACGCCAAATTGATCCAAAAAGAGCTTGGAGATATCTTTCAAAAAGACGCCAAGCATCTTGTAGGGAAAGCAATGATCACCATCACTCACGTTTTGGTCAGCCCTGACCTGGGCTTTGCAAAAGTATACTTAAGCTTTTTGCTTACTGATCCAGATGCTACCTACAAGCTGATCAACCAACATAAAAAAGAAATCAGGCATCAATTGGCCAAAAGAATCGGAAAGTCAGTCCGAATCATTCCTGAGATCGCATTTTTCCCGGATGACTCTGCTTCCTATGCGCAGCATATGGACAAGGTCATTTCCGATTTGAATATTCCGGAAGCTCCAGAGGAAGAAGATGAAGACTCAGAGGATTAATTCTTAAGGCTTTTGACACTTAGTTTCTTCATAGCGCGCCGATATTTTCGCAGTAAGAAAAAGCGAAACTTTATCACGATTCTTTCCACCATCTCCATGGTTGGAGTAGCCGTGGGTACCATGGCATTGGTAATCGTGATGTCGGTGTTTAATGGCTTGGAGGATTTAATTCGAGGTCTTTTTGCCAGTTTTGATGCGGAATTAAAGATAGAAGCTGCAGAGGGGAAAAGTTTTGAAGTAACCGAAGACTGGTTAGATAGTATTCGATCTTTGGAAGGAGTGGAAGTCTTGACCGAGGTGATAGAAGACAATGCCTTGTTTGATTACAATGGGAATCAAATTGTGGCAAGATTGAAAGGCGTCTCAGACAATTTCTTGGACCAAGGCAGGTTTAAAAATGGCTATTTTTGGGGAGATACTACCCTGGGGACGGATTTAAGACCTGCTGCGATTTTAGGTAGAGGGGTTGGCTTTTTCCTTTCGGTCAATTTGAATGATGTGATCGTTCCATTAAAAGTTTTCTACCCCAAAGCTCCTAGATCGGCTGCTACCATTGATCCCAATCAATTGTATTCCTCGGCGATTCTAGACCCAGTTGCCTTTTTCAGTATAGAGCGACAGTTTGATGATGAGTATGTCATTGCACCGCTGGAATTCGCAAAAAATCTATTGAATTATGGAAATAGAAGGACCTCCTTGGAAATTAAAGTGGAGGAAAGCCATTCTATCAATTCGGTACAATCTAGCCTAAAGGAATTGCTAGGACCTCAATTTTTAGTCAAAAATACCGATGAACAACATGCAGGATTATTGAGAACTGTGAAGCTAGAAAAGCTGTTCGTCTTTCTCACCTTGACTTTTATTTTAGCCATTGCGTCATTTAATATCTTTTTTCATTGAGTATGCTGGCCATTGAGAAGAAAAAGGATATTGCCGTTTTAAAAGCCATGGGAGCTCCTGATAAATTGATCAGAAGGATTTTCTTGAAACAAGGATCCTTGATTGCATTGAGTGGAGCAATTATCGGATTGATTTTGGGTTTTTTGATTTGTCTGGCACAAGAAAAATTCGGCTTGGTCTCCTTGGGTATTTCATCGGCAGTAATCGATTCTTATCCAGTGAAAATAGCCTGGACAGACTTTATTTGGATTAGCTTGGCTGTTATTGGAATTACCTTATTGGCGAGCTATCGACCTGCATTTATTGCTTCCAAAGTGGACACGGTAAAGGAACTTTGAAAGTTCTGGTTTTTTCAATGTATATAAATCCTGTTTAATCAATTGAAAATCAAGGCATACTATTGAATTTTCAAGGTTTGTAAAAAAGAGGATCAAAAAAATCGTGTTATTTTTGCCACGAGGCATGTTTATTGAAGCCCCGATATCAATCCCCCAATTTGTAAATTAAATACCCAATGTTAAAAGTATTGACCCTTTGTAGTTTGATGATGTTGTTTGTAGGACTTGGAAATCTAACTCAAGCACAAGACAGTTCTTCAGATCAGGGATCTCTAAATGGTGGCACGATCGATAGCCAGTTTGATTATATCTACAATGTATCCAATAATTACCAAGAGTATAAGGTAGTTAAACGGACAAACCTGGACAGGTTAAAGTCCAATATTTTGGATTCTATGAGAACCATGAGACAGGAAGTGTTAGATCTTAAAACACAGATTTCCAGTCAAAAAGACTCAATAGGTACCATGAATACGGTATTATTGCAAGCAGAAGCAGATAAAGAAGAAGCCATTGCTGCTAAAGACAATTTCACATTTTTTGGTATTGGCATTCACAAAGGAGTATATAGTTCCATGATGTGGCTTTTGGTGGCAATCTTGGCGGTTGCTCTTGCATTTTTCTCTATGCAATATTTGAGAAGCTTTAAAAAAATCAAGAAAGCCCAAAAGGATTTGGCAGAAGTTCAAGAAGAATTTGACTCCCACAGAAAAAATACCTTAGAACGCGAACGCAAGTTAAAGCGTGAATTGGTTGACGCTCAGATGGGCAAAAAGTAGAAAAATCCTACATATTGAATTTTGACCTTCCAATGGGTTAAAAACTGAGTTTTTCGGTTTTTAACCCATTTTTTTGGTTTCCTTGTAATTTGAAAATCAAATTGGATCTTTTTATAGTCATTTAAAGCATATATGGAATTTCGGGATTTTGAGGTAATAGTAATCGGCTTGGGAGCAGTAGGATCTGCAAGCCTTTACCAACTCTCAAAAGCTGGAGTTTCTGTTTTGGGAATTGATCGATTTGATCCTCCTCACCGTTTGGGGTCTTCCCATGGCGAAACCCGAATCACCAGATTGGCAGTAGGGGAGTCGGATGCTTACGTCCCTATGGTCAAACGATCTCATGAAATATGGAGAGAAATCGAGGCGATGACAGGAAACGCTATTTTTACGGAATGTGGAGGTGTTTTATTGGATTCAGGAAAAACGCCATGGGCCAAACATGGAGTAGATGGTTTTTTCCAGAACACTGTTACCATAGCCGAACAATTTGGTATTGCACACCAAACGATGTCTTCCGATCAATTGAAAATGAAATATCCTTTACTGCAGCTTGAGGAAGAGGGAACTGCCTATTTTGAATATTCTGCTGGATACTTAAAACCTGAAGCAGCCATTCAGGCTCAAATCAATCTTGCAGAAATGAATGGAGCCATTGTTTTGAGAAATAGTCCAGTACTTCAGGTCAAGAAACGATTTGATTCAAAAGTTCAAGTGGAAATAGAAGGGGAAAGTTTGGTAGCAGATGTTGTGATCAATTGTACCGGAGGTTGGATCAAGGATTTCTTATCTCAGACCTATCGTTCAAAATTTAAAATATGCAGGCAAATCCTCCATTGGGTAAAAATTGAACATGAGGATTGGAAAGACTATCCAGTTTTTATGTGGGGTCATGGTCCGAATCCAGAGGATTTTATCTATGGCTTTCCTAGTTTAGATGGGATTTCTATAAAGATGGCAACCGAATCATTTGAAGCTGTGGACCATCCAGACCAAATCATTAGAGACGTAGGAGAGGAGGAGCAACAAAAGTTCTGGAAGGAGCAAGTTGAGCCCCGGTTTAGGGGTTAAAACCAGAGTTTTTGAAATCTGAAGTATGCTTTTATACAGTGAGTGAGGATGCAAAATTTTTTATCCAGAAAAATGTGGATAATGAACGGGAGTGGATGGTTTCTGCCTGTTCGGGACATGGGTTCAAACATTCCGCTGCATTGGGAGAATATTTGGCGGATAGGATATTACAAAAGGCTCCTCGTTTCATTTTATAAGTGGAATTTTATTCTGGGAAAGGGAATTCTAAAATCTGGGAGGATAAACTTCCAAAAACTCTTACTTTTGTCTGTTCAATTACCAAGAAAGTCTAATGGCAAAACAAAGAGGCGCTGCTTTGGAAGAGCACGAAAAGAGGAAGTTGTCAAAGCAGAATTTAGAAAAGATCGGAACCATATTCCGTTTTTTGATGCCCTACAAATGGGCCTTTATTTTGGGTTTGGTGTTCCTGCTCTTTTCTTCTTTAACTTTATTGACGTTTCCATTTGTTGCAGGTAAGCTCATTGATGCTGCTCAAGGCACAGAATGGATTGTCTCAGATATTAATTCCATTGCACTTATACTCGTAGGGATTTTAGCTGTCCAGAGTATTTTTTCTTTCTTTCGGGTATGGCTTTTTGCCTTGGTTTCTGAGCGTTCCATGAGGGATATTAGATTGGCTTTGTATTCTAGAATGGTTCGTTTGCCTATGAAGTTTTTCGATACCCGAAGAACCGGAGAGCTAATTTCAAGAATCACTTCGGATGTAAGTTTGCTTCAAGATACCTTTTCAGTTACGCTGGCAGAGTTTTTCAGACAGATTATCACCTTGATAGCAGGGGTGGCTTTCTTATTAATCAATACGCCGAAGCTTACTTTGTTCATGCTGGGCACGTTCCCCGTATTGGTGTTGATCGCCATGGTTTTTGGGAAGTTTATCAGAAAACTTTCCAAGAAAACCCAAGATGAATTGGCGCTGCCAACGTGATTGTAGAAGAGACTTTGCAGTCTATCAGCACGGTCAAGTCTTTTGTTGGTGAAGTATATGAGTCTGCTCGCTATGGGAAAGGATTGAATTCCGTAGTAGGAGTAGCTTTGAGGCAAGCCAAATACAGAGGAGCATTTATCTCATTTATCATCTTTGCGTTGTTCGGCGGCATTGTAGCCGTGATGTGGTATGGGGCTAGTCTAGTAGGTTCTGGGGATATGAGTGTAGGTGAGCTGGTTTCATTTGTCTTGTATACCACCTTTATCGGAGGATCTATTGCAGGATTAGGGGATATCTATGGTCAGGTCCAAAAAGCCATAGGATCTTCGGAAAGGGTGCTGGAGATTTTGGAAGAAGAAGCAGAACAAGTAGGAGGGGATGTTGCCTTGAATTTCCAGGGAAAGATCGATTTCCAAAATGTGCAGTTTCATTATCCTACCAGGCCAGAAGTAGAAGTTTTAAAAAGCCTAAGATTCCATGTCAATCCAGGAGAAAAAGTAGCTTTGGCAGGTCATTCAGGGGCAGGAAAATCCACGATTATTCAATTGCTTCTTCGATTCTATGATATCCAAAGTGGTCAAATTCTGGTAGATGATAAAAATATCACCAATTGGGACCTACAAGCACTAAGAAGCAAGGTAGGGATGGTTCCTCAAGAAGTTCTTTTGTTTGGCGGCTCGATCCGGAGAATATCTCGTATGCAAAGCCAAATGCGACAGATGCTGAAATTATGGAGGCAGCCAAGAAGGCAAACGCTTGGCAGTTTATCAGTCAATTCCCAGAGGGGTTAGATACCTTGGTTGGAGAACGAGGAGTCAAACTATCCGGAGGACAGAGACAGCGGGTGGCAATTGCAAGAGCGATATTAAAGGATCCATCTATTTTGATTTTGGATGAGGCGACATCCTCTTTGGATGCAGAATCCGAGTCGCTTGTTCAAGAAGCCTTGGATGAATTAATGAAAGGCAGAACGACGATTATTATTGCACATAGACTGGCTACCATCAGAAAAGTGGATAGAATATACGTGTTGAAAGACGGAGAAATTATAGAGGAAGGAAATCACCAGGATTTGATTACCAAAGATGAGGGCTTTTATGCCAATTTGGTACGCCTTCAATTCGCGGAAAACTAAGTTTTAAAAGAAATTTTGTTTTTTGTCATCCAAGGATGGCTCCGTTTCGTAATTCTTCAAAAAAAGTATGAGTACTCCACTTGAAAGATTAATTCAATCTGTTCAGATCGAACGAGAAATCTTATTAGATCATCCTATTTATAAAGACTTAACTAGCCTGGAAGATTTTCAGATTTTCATGAAGTACCATGTATTTGCAGTTTGGGACTTTATGAGTTTGTTAAAATCCTTGCAAGTTAAATTGACGGGAATCAATCTTCCTTGGGTCCCCGCTTCAGACCCGATGATCGCCAGACTTATCAATGATATTGTCTTGGAAGAAGAGAGTGATGAAGATGGTGAAGGAGGGTATTGTAGTCATTTTGAGCTCTATTTGCGAGCAATGAAAGAAGCAGGTGCAGAAACCTATGACATCGATTTGATGCTGCAAAAGCTGAAATCAGGAGCTAATTTTTGGAAGCGATGGAGGAAGTTCAATTACCAGTCTTTGCAAGGACTTTCCTGAAATTGAATTATGAAATGGTCACTAAAGGGAAACCTCACGAAGTTGCGGCTTCCTTTACCTTGGGAAGGGAAGATTTGATTCCTGATTTATTCCGAAAACTAGTGGATGAATTAGTGAAAAATCAACCTGAGAAATTGAAGACACTTTCCTTTTTTTGACCGGCATATCCATTTGGATGAGGAGGAACATGGACCTTTGGCTTGGAGAATGGTGAGCCTTTTAATGGGAGATGATCCAAAGAAATTTGAAGAATCCGAAAAAGCGGCAAGGGAAGCGTTGCAGGCAAGAAAAGTCCTCTGGGATGGAATCCATCGTTCTATCAAAGAAAAAAATACGAATTGATTTAAAGAATTAGCCCAGATTATGGGCAGATAGAGATTTGACCATTCCAAACATCTTTTCTTTATAAATCGATGCTCCTGGAAATAGGTTTCTCATTCCTTTTTCATCCAGTAATAAAATCTCATCCAAATATTGTTGGGCATCTCGTTCATCCCATTTGCGAAGCCGGCTCAACCTTGTTTTTGTTAGTATGGGGAAAATGATAGACTTCGGCATATATTGTGCAAAAGGGATTGCATAATGGGCCTCTATGGGGAAGTATTTATTGGGTGTTTGAATAAAAAAAGTCTTTCCTACCCGTTGGATTTCATTGGCCATTTTCACTTGATTTTCCCAGGTATACACGTGCTCGATTACTGAATTTGAAAATACCAGATCAAAGCTTTGGTCTTCAAATTCTGGCATACAAGTGGCATCTCCAACTACACTTTTCAACCCAGGCTGCTCTACCTTTTCTTTGGTCAAATTCAGAAGGGTAATTTCTACCTGAGGCATTTTAGGTAGGGAACTGTTTTTCCAGAAATAGTCAGTACCCCTACGTCCAAAATTTTTATGGATTCGGAAGTTTTAAAATGAGAGAAGAAAAGGGCTTCAAAAACTTGCTGCCTTTTATTTCTAAGTTTTGCTCCTAAAGAATTGGGATTATCTGATGCAGCAAATAAATCGGTAATAAAACTCATAAATTGCTCGGGTGAGCGTTTTCGGAAAACAATTAAGCCCAAAAGTAATCAGCCTAGGTGATTCTTTTCTTAATTTTTCCAATTAGATTGATTTTTGTCGAATTTAAGCGTTTCTGGATATAGTTTTTTTCAAAATAGCTTGAGTTGAATCTATTCGGCCATAATTTTTTAAAAATTTTCCAATCCGAATCGAAAACTGAAAAGGTTGTCTTTTTAGCTTAAGATTTCGGCTAGTTTTGTCTTTAGCTAGAATATAGTTGTTATCGAACACTTTGTTGTACCCAACTATGGGCGAACAGGTATTCTAACAGAACACAGAGAATATTTGAATGGAGAAATGTAAATTTTGTGGTTCTTCGGAACAATTGGAGTTCAATGCAAAAGAACAGATGTTTGGAATAGGTGAAGCATTTGTTTACAAGGAATGTAAATCTTGTGGTTCTTTACAATTGGCAACAGTCCCTTCGGATATGTCTCCTTATTATAGTGGAGGTTATTATTCATTTCAGGAGCTTGTGCCTTCCAGTTCTCTGAAAAATTTGTTCAAAACCCTTCGCCTGAAGCTTTCTTTTAAGTGGAAGAAAAGAATTTGAACCCACCTATGGGTATTGGTTGAAGAAATTAAGGCCGAAACTTTCGGATCGCATTGCCGATATCGGGTGTGGTAACGGTCAACTCCTTTATGAACTTTTTGCCTCTGGTTATCAGGATTTACATGGGTTTGATCCATTTATGAGCCAAGAAAAAGTGATCTCTCCTAACCTTACCATATGGAAAAAAACCATCGAGGAATCAGAGATGAAGTTTGACTTGATCATGATGCATCATTCATTCGAACATATGTCTGATCCTTTGAAGATTTTGAATTCTTGCTTTGAAAAACTTCGTTCCGGCGGTAAACTACTTATTAGAACCCCTGTTTCTGACGCTCGAGTTTGGAAAGAAGAGCGCGAATTTTGGGTTCAACTGGATGCTCCAAGGCATTTGATTATACCCTCTATCAAAGGATTCGAGTTGGTCTCAAAAAAAGTAGGTTTTGAATTGAATGAGGTAGAATTTGATTCTACTGATTTTCAGTTTTGGGGAACCGAGCTGTACAAACGGGGGCTACCGCTTAACCCAGAGCTAGTTTCGAATGAATTTTCAAAAGAGGAATTTGAGGAGTATCAAAAAAAAGCCCTCTATTATAATCAAGAGGGCTTGGGAGATCAGGTATGCTTTTATTTAACCAAACCTTAAATTTTAAATAGGGCATCGAAAAAGCCCATGGTTTCACCCTTTTTCTTAAAGATCAACATTGGCAATACATTATTAACCATAACCAGCTTTTCAGCAACACTTCCAAGTAAAATGGCAGCTGATTTGGTTTTTCCTCTAGATCCCAATAATACCATGTCCACTCCTAGTTCAAGCGCTTCGTCCAACAAGACTTTTCCATCATCCTGTCCATCATTTAATACAAATTGACATTCCAATTCTGGGTGATTGTGTTTGCTTACAAACTTCTGGAAGTCATGACGAGCATTTTCTTTCATAATTTCTGCAAACTCCTCGAATGATTTGCCGGTTTTGGAATACCCATGAGGGACATGATACATATGAACAGGAACTAGCTCAGCGTGAAGTTCATCCGAAATTCTTTCCCCAAAATCATATATCATATGCGTGTGTTCAGAGAAATCACTTGGGATCATAATTTTCTTCGGAAGCCCAGGAGGACGTTTTTCCTGCAACATAAGAATCGAGCAAGGCGCTTTTTTGGCAATTCCTTTAGCGAGTGAGCCACTTCCTTCCAAGGTCTCTTTCCTACCCATGATGATCAGGTCCACATCCTTAATCTTGGCCCATCTTAAAAATGTGTCCAATGGATGATTACCTTCTTCTGCGAATACCTCTAATTCAATATTCTCAGGGAAGTTAAACTTCTTTAATTTATCTTGAATCAATGCTTCCAGAGACTCATCTCCCGGTGCTAATAAATCGGGGTATTTCTCCAAAATATCCTGAGGTATTGCTAAATCTTTTGCGACATGAACGAAATAGCATTTATCGATTCCTAAGAACTTTAAAAAAACAATCGTTTTTTCAATTAGGATATCGTCCATTTCTGTAAGATCGAGGCCAATCATGGCCTTAGAAAAGTATTTCATAGCTGTTTGGTATTTGGCTTATCAATTTAATAGTTTGATTGAGGAATTCGAATAGTTTTTTTGTTTTTGCACATTAGAATAGATTTCAAGGTAAAATTGAGTGATGGCAATTTTTCAAAAGTATTTCCTAGCAATTGTTCCTGAAGGCGAATTACAGGAAAAAGCGACTGCGTTAAAGTTGGAGTTGAAAGAACATTTCAATATTAAGTATGCCTTGAAATCTCCTGCGCATATTACCCTAAAGATGCCCTTTACTTATAACGAAGCTAAGGAAGATTATTTAATTGAAAAGCTACAGGAGTTTATGATTGATTATTCTCCTTTAGAATTGACCATAGGAGGTATTGATACTTTTGGTAATCGAGTGGTCTTCTTAAAAGTGAAAGGAAATGATGATTTATATCAGCTTCAAACTAATTTGAAAACTTTCTGCAAAAGAGAATTGAAGCTAAATGAGGAGTTAAGCGATAGAAACTATCATCCGCATATGACTTTGGCATTTAAAGATTTGAAAAAAAATTCAATACCAAATATTATTAAAGTTTTGGATTTACAACCTATTTTTGAAAAAATCGCTGTAAGGCAACTTTTTTGCTAAAAAGAGCAAATGGAAGGTGGTTTATTCATAGAAGTGTTGATTTTGGAGAAAAAAACCAGTGATTATTACTGTTGTTTATCCAAAACACCGAAATTTTGTTCCGTTTATAAAAAAAGTTTGTAATTAATTAAATTTTGTATTTCAACTCCTGTATAGAATAATATTCCGATTCATTGGAATGGAAAACGATAGTTCTCAGAATTAAATTGGGTAAATATGCTTAGTTTTTAGTTTACTAAGAATTTTGTTTTGTGTTTTATGAACTAAACAATTTTTAGAACTATATCAATTTTTTTAAAGTCGATTATTTAAAGATATTTTTTAAAAAATCTCAGAATTTAATTACTGCTTTTACCAAGAGAATAGATGGTTTGTTTGGAAAATTGATGTGTAAACATGTGAACCATATAAAAAATAAATTTTTCTAGAAATAACCATATATAATTGCCTTCTAAACCCTTTAGAGGCCTGTTTGAAACTTTTTACAATTCAAACTTTCAGAGGATATTCGCCGCACGATAGTTAAAAAAACTAAATAATCGACCTATGAAGAAAGTTTTATTAGGCTTGGCGTTTACCCTTCTGACAGTCATGTCAGTTTTGGCGCAAAGCAAAACAATCACTGGTAGGGTAACTTCGGCTGAAGAGCCAGAAGGAGTACCAGGAGCAAGCGTGGTGGTGAAAGGAACCACACAAGGAACAATTACGGATTTGGATGGAAGTTATTCTATTCAAGTTCCAAGTGAAGCAACCACTTTGGTCTTCAGTTTTGTAGGATATCTTTCCAAAGAAATGCCTATTGGATCCAGCAGCGTCATCAACGTGGTGATGGATGTGGATGTGAAAACTTTGAATGAGGTAGTAGTAGTAGGTTACGGTACTCAGGAAAGAAGAGAAATTACCGGTTCGGTAACTTCCATTGATAGCAAGTCCATTGAAAACTTGGTATCTCCATCTTTTGAATCTCAATTGGCTGGTAGAGCTCCAGGTGTACAAATCACTACTCCATCTGGTATTTTAGGTGCTGCACCGATTATCAGAATCCGTGGTATCAACTCTATTTCTTCCAGTGCAAGTCCATTGATCGTAATCGATGGTGTGCCAGTTGTAAGCAGCGACAGATCTTCTGTAAATGCTGCCAACCCATTGGCAAACATTAACCCAGCAGATATTGCTTCTTTCGAAGTATTGAAGGATGGTTCTGCTTCTGCGATTTACGGTTCTAGAGCTGCAAATGGTGTCATCTTGATTACAACCAAAAGAGGTGCTTCCGGAAAGCAAAAGTGTCTTACAACACTTCCATGGGTTTCAATGAGGAAGTGGATCGATTCGACTTGTTGACTGGTGATGAGTGGGTAACGATTGCCAATGAGAAAAGAACGAATGCCAACCAATCTCCATTGGCAAATCCAGGTGTTAATACTGACTGGCAAGATCTAATTTTCAGAAAAGGATTTACTCAACAGCATAACCTATCTATTGCTGGTGGTTCTGATGCTACGAAGTATTTCTTCTCTTTGGGTTACACAGATCAAGAGTCTCCAGTAAAACCAAATGAATTGAGCAGATACTCTTTCAGAGCAAACATTGATCACAGTATTTCCAAAGCAGTAAGAATCGGTACTTCTCTTTCTTACTCTTTCACAGAAATTTTTGGTTTGAACAATGGTGCAAACTCTCTTTCTGGTGCGATTTACAATGCAACACGTTCTTTGCCTAACGTGCCGATTTACGATGCTGAAAATACAGCATTTGATGGATTCAACGTAACGGCAAACGGTGCGACTACCGGTTTTGGTGCGAACCTAGCTGGTCCTGACAACAATATTCCAAACATTGGTTTTGTCATTCAAAACAACTTGTACAGAAGCCGTACTCATAGAGCAATTGGAAATGCTTATGGTGAGGTTGACATCATCACTGGTTTGACTGCTAGAACTCAAATTGGTATTGATTTGACCATGAATGATGACTTCCAATCATTGGATCCAAGACATGGTGATGGTAGAAGCTCTAACGGTTCTATGTTCATGGCATACAATCCAGCATTCCGTTGGAACTGGCAAAATACGTTGAATTACCAGACTGTCATTGCAGATGATCATAACTTGAACGTTACTGGTGGTTTAGAATATCAGTTTACTAAATTCTATAATTTCTCTGCTTCAGGAACTGACCTTTCTGATAACTTCTACAGATTGAACAACTTGATTTCTGGTCTTATAACAACCAGTTCTCTGGTGGTGGCTATGCTGAAAGAGGATTCGATTCTTATTTCGGTAGATTCAACTACTCATACAAAGGAAAATATCTTGCCTCTTTTACTGTGAGAAACGATGGTATTTCTGACTTGGCAATTGAAAACCAAAGAGGTACTTTCTTCGGTGGATCTGTGGGATGGAGAGTTTCTGACGAAGCGTTTTTCAACTCTGAATTAATTTCTGATTTCAAAGTTAGAGCTTCTTATGCTGAAGTAGGTAATACTGAAATCGGTACATTCGCTGCTTATGGTGGTTATAGCCCAGTATTGGGTGGTGCTGGCGCAGGTATCGGTTATGCTGCAATTGCGAACAATAACCTACAGTGGGAAACTTCCAAGAAGTTCAACGTAGGTTTGGACATGACCATTGGTCGTGTAACAATCGCTGCTGATTATTTCAAGAATGACATTGATGGTTTGATCCTAGATGCTCCAACTGCACTTTCTCTAGGTGTACCAGGAAATAACATTAGCCAAAACATCGGTTCCATGACCAACTCTGGTTTGGAATTGAGAGCATATGCGAATGTAATCAACAGAGGTAACTTCTCTTGGGATACTGATTTCAACATTACCTTCATCAAAAATGAAGTAAATGAATTGATTTCTCCATTGACTGGAACTTACAACAGAACTGAAGAGGGTAATCCAATCGCTCAGTTGTACGGTTATCAGTGGGCTGGAGTGAACCCTGCAAATGGTAACCCAATGTATGTATCTGGTGATAATATCGTGCAGTACAATTTGGTACCAGGTGCTTTGGGTTATAAAGCGTATGATCCAGCTAATCCAGGCGATGTTTCTGTTGCAGGATCTGCTCCAACTCAGGAATATTTAGGTAATACCCTTCCAAAGTGGCAAGGTGGATGGTCAAACAACTTCAAGTTTGGCAACTTTGATGCTGAAATCTTTACAAGATTCTCTGGTGGTAACTACATCATGAATGAATCTGTAAGAGGTCTTTTGGGTCAAGGTTTCTCTAACAACCATGCAAGCATCTTGAACAGATGGACTGAAAGTGGTCAGGTAACGGACGTACCAAAATTATACTCTGGTCAGGACCAAAACATGTGGCAAAATTCTGCTGCGAACTCAAGATTTGTAGAGAAAGGTGATTTCGTTAAAATCCAAAACATTGTAGTAGGTTATACTATTCCAGCTGCTGCTCTTCAAACTGCTTTCAATGGAGCAATCTCCAATGCTAGATTCTTCGCACAAGTACAGAATCCATTTACTTTCACTGGTTACTCCGGATTGATCCAGAGTCTAACCAGTTCTCAGGTCAGCTGAGCTTCGGTGTAGATTGGAACGTGGCTCCAATCATTCGTACTTACACTCTTGGCCTGAACGTAGGTTTCTAATTTATAAAACCGAAAAAGAAGAATTACTATGAAAAAATTCACAATAAAAAATATCAAAATGGGTTTGGTAGCCCTAGCAATTGCTGGTTTTACCTCTGCCTGTGATGTAACTGAATTGACTCCGGCCAACTTGATTCCTGATTCAGAGGCGTTTTCTACTGCCGCTAGAATTGAATCTGCTGTACTAGGTGTCTATGAATCTGCTCAGCGAGGTTATTACAACAACGCTGTACAAAGAGGTTATCCTTTTGGAGCAGCCAACGTGGAGCAGGGTGACATGCGTGGTGAAGACATGTACAACGACCAGTTGTTCTATGAAATCACTTATGTAGGGTCTTATAGCCCTAACTCTGCCAACAACAATGGTATGTGGATCTCTCTTTACAGAATGATCAACAGATTGAATATCATTTTGGAGAATTTGGATATAGCTGTTGCAGACGGAGTTTTGACTTCTGAGCAAGGTGATAACTACAAAGGTGAAATGCTTTTCTTGAGAGCGTTGGCGCATCATGAATTGTTGGTTCACTTTGCGAGACCTTATTCTGATGATCCATCTTCATTAGGTATTCCTTATAGAACTTTTGGTATCGATGATGTAACCAAAGTTCCAGATGGAGAAGCGGTAGGTAGAACTACAGTAGGTGAAGATTATACACAATTATTGGCTGATTTGGATGCTGCAGAAAGCTTATTATCAGAAGGTGATGCATTTAGAGCTAACAAAGGTGCTGCAATCGCATTGAAGTCAAGAGTTAAATTGCATATGGGAGATTGGGCAGGTGTATTGACTGAATACAATAAACTTACTTCTATGTATGCTGTTACAGCTAATCCTGCTACTCCATTCAGAGGTGGTAACAGTTCTGATAACATCTTCTCTTTTGTTAACTCTGCAGAAGCAAACCCAGGTGTAAACGGTGCGTTGCCTTCCATGTATGGTAACCCTGATTTGGGTGCTAGAGGTTTGGTGAAAATCAGCCCAATTATTTGGAGATCTGAATTTTGGCATGAAGAAGATACCAGAAGATCTGCTTTAACTACCCGTAGCGGAACAGGTATTTTCACTGACAAATATCAGGATGCAACAACCTATACTGATCCTAATGTGATTTTAAGATTTGCTGAAGTAGTATTGAATGCTGCAGAAGCAAACGCTAGAACAGGTAAGTTGGCTGAAGCAGTAACCTTATTAAACTCTGTGAGAAGCCGTGCACTTCCTGCTTCAGTTCCAGCTTATACTGTAGTTGGTCTTGGTAATGAAGACGGCGTATTAACTGCAATCTTCAACGAAAGAAGAATCGAATTCTTGGCAGAAGGTAGAAGATGGGCTGATATCCATAGATTATCAGGTGAAGGAAGAATGAGCGGAGTACCTGCTAAGGCTACTTCTAGATCCATCACTAACATAGATTTCTATACAACTGACAGAGAAATCCCAATGGATCACTCCATTGATTATTCTAGTCACTTGTTTGTTTGGCCTATTCCATTGGCTGAATTACAGACCAATAATACTGCTCCTATTCAGCAGAACCCAGGTTATTAATAAAAGCCTGTTTAATCAAGTGTTTTAAAATCCGGCCCCAGGGCCGGATTTTTTATTTTTATAGGTAAGAGTTTTACCTTCTTCTTTCCAATTCTTGAGTTTTTTGTCAAAATCTGTAAATGAAATACCACACATCTTCATTCTTTGAGGCATTTATTGGATATTTCACTAAGTTTTCAACTCAGTACTAAATTAGATCCTCATGCGTGCTTTTATCCTATTTTTATTTTTCACTACTACAGCTGCTTTTGCACAACAAAATAGTCTGAAACCACTTCGGAATACTATTGAGACCGAGACAAGAGTGATTCGACAGGATGTTCCGATGACTAATTCCATCCGAAAGGCATTTGCAGAAGGTACAAGAGACTTTTCTGGGACTCCAGGCCCAAATTATTGGCAGTTAGAGACAGATTTTACCATCCACGCAAGTTTGGATCCATCCACTCAGACCATCACTGGTTCAGAGAAAATACTTGTTCACAACAATAGCAAGGATGATTTAAATCAAATCGTTTTAAGATTAGACCACAATATATTTAGAGCGGATGTACCTCGTGGATTTTCTACTCCGGCCGAGCAAACAGAGGGGATGATTGTAACACGCTTGCAAGTAAATGGGGATATGGTGGATTTGAATGCTGCTCCTTCTCGTAGAAATGAATCTCCTCAGCTTCGTGTTTCTGGACTAACAAGGACGATAGCTGTTATCACTTTGGAGGAGCCAATTAAAGCGGGTATGACAGCAGAATTGGAAATAGATTGGAATACAAAATTACCGGGTGGTCCAAATGGAAGAGGGCATAGAATGACCCAGCGGTTTGATAGTACCTTATTCCAGCCTACTCAATGGTTTCCTAGACTGGCTAAATATGACGATCTAAGAGGGTGGGAAACGAATGATTATTTAGGACCAGCTGAGTTCTTTAACAATTTTGGAAAATTCGATGTGTCTTTGACAGTGCCTGCGGGATGGATTGTATCTGGGACCGGCGTTTTACAAAACCCAGAAGAAGTTTTGACTCCAAAAGCGATCCGGCAACTTTCAAAAGTTCTGGAGTCTGATGAGGAAATTACCATTGTTGGAGAAGAGGAAAGAGGTCCCGGTGAATCCACCTTGGATGGAGACCAGCTGACTTGGAGATTTGTAGCTGATAAAGTAAATGATTTTGCTTGGGCTACCTCCGATAGATTTATATGGAAAGCTACTAGAGCTATGATTCCAGAGAAGGGTCCAATTCCTATTCATATGGTGTTTATTCCTGAAAGAGCTCGATATTTTGAAAAAGCGGCTGAGATAACCCGCCATGCATTAGAGTTTTACTCCAAGCTTTGGGCACCTTATCCTTTTCCACAATTGACTTTGCAGGATGGTCCAAGCGCCGGAATGGAATACCCCATGGTGATCAACTCGAATCAGGGTGCTGCAGACCATGAAACAGCCCATCAATGGTGGCCGATGATGTTGGGAACCAATGAGACTCGATATGGTTGGATGGATGAAGGGTTCAACCAGTATATGAATATATTGTCAGCAGCAGATGCCGCAGGAGAACCATATGATTTGGATGGTTACGGTCAAAGTTATGGCATGATGAGTGGCAATGAGGATGAAGCTCCTTTGATGTGGAGTGCAAACTATGCGGGAACTGGCTATGGCTATCAAACTTATCGAAAGACACCCTTGATGTTATCCATGCTGGGAGGAATTGTTGGTGATGACAAGGTGATCGATGCCATTCGAAAATACACTGCTGTTTGGGCATATAAGCATCCATCTCCATGGGATTTCATGTTTTTTATGAACCATCAATTAGGAGAAAATCTTGAGTGGTTTTGGTATTACTGGTTATTTACTACAGAAACTGTGGAAGGCTCAATTCAGGATGTAAGCTCGGAAGGAGAAGTAACAACCGTAACCATTAGGCAAGATGGAGCAATGCCATCTCCTATCGTATTGAAAGTGGAATTTGAAAGCGAAGGCCCAGCCATCAAACCTATTTCAAATGGGAAAATGATCGATGCTACTACCATGGAAGTTACTTGGCCAGTTACCGTTTGGTTTGATGGAGATAGAACTTTTGAAGCTAAGATGGATTTAGGGGATAGAAAGATCAAGAAAATCACGCTTGATCCCCATCGTAGATTCCCTGATAAAAACATAGAAGATAATACCTGGGTTAGGTGAAAAAGAATGGATGCTAGGAAGATTATGATTTTTGGATAATCAGTAATTGTGGATCAAGCCCATGTCTTGTGGTGGAATTACCCATGAAATAATACCAAAGAAAAGAAAAGGCTCCTTTTCACTGGAGCCTTTTATGACAATGACGATAGGTATCAACTAAACTAAGAAAAGCCTTACTCTCCGTGTGAGCTGCAAGACAAGTCTGTGTCATCGCACTCTTAAATACTGATTTAGTTACACAAGGTTCCCCCTTTATGATTTTTTATGATTTTAGGCCTAAAACCCCTCCAATCGGGCATTTTTCAGGATAAATGAAATTTTAGGAAGTGCTTATTTTTGTTCACTACTGAAACATTGTACGCTTATGAAATTGGGCATATCATAGAAGGTGTCATCTCCGTAATATGCTGCTGCACATCCCAAATATTGATAGCAGGTACTGATGATATTGTTTTTATGACCTCTGGAATTCATCCATAGAATCAATACTGATCTTGCAAAAGAAATATAGGTATGGGGAACGATTTCTTCTCGTTTTGAACGGGTTACATAGGTGAATATACCACTTGGACCTGGAGGGTTCACTTTCCGACCATATTCATATTGGAGGCCATTGCTTGAGCTGATGTTCTCCGCATAGCAATATGGGTCTAGCCCTTCCAGTTTCAGACGATCAGTTAGCAGCTTTTTGCCAGGCACTTTGCTATAATGAGAGTAAAAATCATAGGAAACCATGTCATCTGCATGGTCTTTGGCAACTTTTTCTGCAGCAGGAAGATGTTTAAAAGGGGAAGCCTTCTTTTTTGACGCATTTCATTGGTGACATAAAAGATGGCTGCATGTAATAAAGGTCGATCGATGTTCTGAAAATCGATGGGCTTATAAATCGCCTCTAATTGAAAGAATTCCTGTACTGAATATTTTTCGTAGTCTTTTTCCGACCAATTTTGGGCAGATAATCGGAAACAGCTACCAAGAAATAGGATGATGAAAAGAAAGCGAAACAAGGGAATAGTTTAATTTGACTTCTTCTCTTTTGACGAAAAAAATGCCAAAATAGTATTCCGAAAAATTTTTTTTAAAACTCCAAGCTTTCAGATTCATGCCCTTTTCTCAAGAGCATACTTTTAGGACTGTTTCCTTTGACATACACATGCACAATGTTTTGCTGGGCTTCGTGCTCAGTTAGCAAAATTGAATTTTGGACTTTGATGGAATGGTCAAAGCTAGTGCTGGCAGATTCTATATAAAACCAAATGGCCTCTTCTTCCACTTCATATCCGAGAATATTCAAAGAAACCGGTTTTCCATCTACCCAGATTTTATTGTGATCTAATAGATATGCATTGACTTGTTTGTTGAACTGATCTTTGTCCGCAGGATTTAAAACATCGATGTTAGCATCGTGAAATTCCTCTAATGAGATTTCCAGATCATCCCAAAATATTTTTTGTGCGATTTCTAATTTTTGGCTGTTTTCATTGTATCTGATCTCGGTGAGACTTAAGAAGAATGGGTGGGAAAATGCCAACCATCCCCAAGAAATCAGACATATATAAAGATGATGCATTTGGTAAGAGTCTTTTGTCTTTTATGGGAATAATCCTGTATAATTGCCGCAATTTACTTCATGAGAAGTAGTTCTATCCTATATGAGTTCCTTTCAATTGTATTTTCGCCTGGGTGTTCAACATATTTTGGACATACAAGGTTACGATCATATTTTATTTGTCTTAGCACTCTGTGCTGTTTTTATTCCAAGGGATTGGAGAAAAATCATCGTGTTGGTGACCGCCTTTACGATTGGACATTCCATTACACTTGCTTTGGCCACTTTCAAAGTCATCCAAGTCAATACAGAATTGATTGAGTTTTTGATTCCTGTGACCATTGCAATCACTGCTTTTATCAGTCTTATAAGACCTAAACCTGCCTCTGGAAAGGGAGTAAGCATCAATTACATTTTTGCTTTATTCTTTGGTCTTATTCATGGCCTTGGTTTTTCCAACTACCTGAGAAATCTCTTAGGGCAAGAGATGTCTATTTGGCAACCCTTATTGGCTTTCAATTTAGGCTTGGAATTAGGACAAATTGTAATCGTGGGGGCCTACCTTCTGGCCACCTCCATTTTAGTGGGATTGGTTGGTGTAAGTAGGAAGGAATGGACCTTGATCGTATCTTCCTTTGTATTTGGGATATCCCTGATGTTAATGTTAGAAATGAAATTTTGGTAATAAATCACCTTATAGTTATATGAAGAAAATCGGATTAATCGCTTCTTTGGCATTATTGAGTGTTGCAGGAGTTTTTGCACAACAACGATCTGAGCAAAACCATGCAGAACGATTTGAGCAGTTGGGGCCTATGCTTCGGACACCAAATGTTTACAGAACAGCCTCAGGAGCTCCAGGCCATATGTACTGGCAGCAACAGGCAAATTATGTGATCAATGTTGAACTGGATGATGAAAACCAATCCATCAAAGGTTCAGAAAAAGTAACCTATATCAATAATTCTCCAGATCAATTGACCTACTTATGGGTTCAGCTGGAGGAGAACCAACGTGGTGCAGATTCCAGTACACCAAAAGTCGCTGAGAGTTCCATCAACAACAGAATGACTCTTCGATCTCTTGAAGGCATCATCTGGGCAAATGAGGACTTTGGATATAAAGTTTTGGAAGTAACGGATGCCAAAGGAAATCCATTGCCAGTGACTGTGAACAATACTATGATGCGAATTGATTTGCCAACGCCATTGAAGGCTGGTGATTCATTTACCTTTGGAGTGGATTGGTCCTTCAATATTACCAATCGAGTTGGATACATTGCTGGTCGTCCAGGATATGAATATTTTGAAGGGGATGGAAACTATCTCTACACCATGGCTGAATGGTTCCCAAGAATGGCTGTTTACTCTGATTTTGAAGGGTGGCAAAACAAGCAATTTTTAGGTAGAGGCGAGTTTGCTTTGGTTTTTGGTAACTATGAAGTAAATATCACTGTGCCTGCTGATCATATGGTGGGTGCGACGGGAGTCTTACAAAACCCAAATCAAGTGCTTTCATCAACAGAGTTGGAGCGTTGGAACAAAGCGAAGCAAACTTATGATGCTCCTGTGGTAATCAGAACGCAGGAAGAAGCTACGGAATTAGAGAAAGGGAAAGCTACTTCAAAGAAAACCTGGAAATTCAAGGCCGAAAATGTGAGGGATTTTGCTTGGACTTCTTCTAGAAAATTCATCTGGGACGCAATGGCTGTGAAGCAAGGCGGCAAAGATGTGATGGCCATGTCTTATTATGGCAAAGAAGCAAATCCACTTTGGGGTCAGTATTCTACCAGAGTAGTTGCCCATACAATCAAGTCTTATTCAAGTCATACTTTTGATTACCCTTATCCCACTGCAATCTCTGTGGAGGCTGCCAACGGTATGGAATATCCAATGATCTGTTTCAACTACGGTCGTCCTGATGCTGATGGCACCTATTCTGAAGCGGTGAAAAACGGAATGATCGGGGTAATTATCCACGAGGTTGGTCACAATTTCTTCCCAATGATTGTCAATTCTGATGAGCGTCAGTGGACTTGGATGGATGAAGGCTTGAATACCTTCATGCAATACATGGCGGAGCAGGAATGGGATAGAAATTTCCCTTCTAGAAGAGGCCCTGCACATAAGATTGTTCCTTACATGAGAAGCCCAAAAATACCTTGGAGCCCATCATGACCAATTCTGAAAACATCGTTCAGTTCGGTCCAAATGCTTACGCAAAGCCAGCTACAGCATTGAATATATTGAGAGAGACTGTAATGGGTCGTGAGTTGTTTGATTATGCTTTCAAAGAATACGCAAGAAGGTGGATGTTTAAGCATCCTACTCCTGATGATTTATTCAGAACTTTGGAAGATGCTTCTGCAGTTGATTTGGATTGGTTCTGGAGAGGTTGGTTCTATGGAACAGAGCCTGTGGATATTGCAATTGAAAATGTAGCTTGGTTTAAATTGGATCAGCGAACTCCTGCAGAGAAAGCTGCTGATGCCAAAGCAGCAGCTGAGTATGATGAGACCAATGTGTCTAGAACTGCCAACATGAAGGATGTTCCTCAAACTGTGATAGAAGCTGATCCAGAGACACGTGATTTCTACACCACATACAATCCATTTACGGTTACTCCTGCTGAAGAGGAAGCTTATCAAAGCTTCATGGCGAGCTTATCTCCAAAAGAAAAAGAGTTGTTGAATTCAAATATGAATTTCTATGAGCTCAACTTCAAAAATGTAGGTGGATTGGTGATGCCTATTATCCTAGAGTGGCATTTTACAGATGGAACTTCTGAAATCGAACGAATCCCTGCGGAGATCTGGAGAATGAATGAAACCGAAGTGACAAAAGTTTTTGCCAAGAAAAAGGAAGTAAAGCAAATCGTTTTGGATCCTTTAAGAGAGACAGCTGATATTGATGAGTCCAATAATTACTGGCCAAGACAATACCAACCTACGCGTTTCGAATTGTTCAAAGGTTCAGGAGCTGCTAGAGGAACTTCTACAGGAAGCAACCCAATGAAAAGAGCAAAAAACAATTAAGAATAAGAAGAGATAGAAGAAAAGCCGGCGAGAGTCGGCTTTTTTCTTTAACCGCAAAGGCCGCAAAGGAGTCGCAAAGAATATCTAGCTCTTTGAGTTAGGTTATCATCCCGCTCTTCGAGGTTTGCAACCTCGAAGCTAGTTCAGAAGATTTTTAATCTTCTAAAGAGATATAAAATCACAAACCTAATTGTTAATTGTCATATACAATCGGATTAGAAATCCTATGATATATGTTCAGGGTTATATCCAGGATAGTAATCGGGACCTGAAAAGCTGGGTTTCTAATCTTTGGAGGGACCTTTGCATTTAGTATTGAGACTATTTGATTTCTAAATTTTAAAACCCTTAAAAAAGGAAATGGAAAAGCTTCAAGCTCGAATTTTGTTTTTACTCTTATTTCTCGCATTACCTCATTTGGTCAAATCCCAATTTAGGCTCAGTTTGGAGTCTGGGGCTGCTTTTTCGCAGTATAATGACGTTAGGGTTCCAAACGGAGAATCAAATTCCTGGACACTATTTTCCCTTCAGGATGATTTCAAGCCTACAACTACTGCTTTTTCAGACTGGAAATGAGCTACCTGATTAATGGTAAACATACAGTCGAATTGACGGCAGCTCCCTTACAGATTGGGTATCAGGATTCACAACTTGAGGAAATAAATTTCGCTGGATCACTATTTTCAGGAGAAGGAATTGATGGTTCTTATCAATTTAATACCTATCGGGCCAGCTATAGATATCGCTTAGTGGGCAATAATCAATGGATCTTGGATTTGGGAGCTACAATTTTGGCTAGAGACGCTCGAATAGCACTTGAGCAAGGTGAGTTGCAGGCTGAGGATACCGATTTGGGATTTGTGCCTTTACTCAGCTTCAATCTGAATTATTCCCCAAAAGATAAACTCTCTTTTGTGTTAAAGGGTGATGCTTTAATTGGTCCGCAGGGGAGGGCTGAGGATATTTTTGCAGGGATAAACTATCCAATTGGAACAAAGGGCCTTCAACTTAAAGCTGGTTATCGTCTAATAGAAGGAGGAGCTGACGTGGATCAGGTATATAATTTTGCCTACATCCATTTTGCTAGTCTAGGATTGGTGTATGATTTTTCTTTTAAATAGAAACTATGATATAAGTTCAGGGTTGCTTACATGCTCCTTGAGTTCCGATAATTATAGGAATGTAACCTCGAAGCTAGATCCGGAGTTTTTTAATTTTTAAAAGAGTTTAAAAAACACTGGCCTGATCGTTAATTGTCCCATATAAACGGATTAAAAATCCTATGAAATAGGTTCAGGATTATAAATCCTGAACAGCGAAGAACAACGCTTTCTTTTTCCTGCTCTCCTGCTCTTCGGGATTTGTAATCCCGAAGCTAGATCTGAAGATTTATAATCTTCAACAAACACTTCCATTTCATCCAAAATCTGTCAATTGAATTGGCCCTTTTCTTATTCCGTAAAAATCTCCGGCGCTACTATTTAAATACTCCTCTTCCTTCTCCACAATTCCGGCTCTTACAGGGTTTTGATGAATGTAATTTACTTTTACACTAAAAAATCTGACGGTAAATATCTCTTCTCCGTGATATCCATCTTCCCAAAACCAAATATTGCCTTGGTAACTCAAGGCTAATAGTAACCATGATTTTCTGCTTTCTCTAGGGTTATCTTGAATAGTTCTAAAAATCTTCTTTGAAGTGAATTTTTTGAAATCCCTAATAATATCTGATAAATTTTCATTTTTTGCTCTTGCAATCAAATGAAGATGATTGCTCATTATCACCCATGAAAATATTTCCAGACCTTTTTCTTTTTGACAAAAGTTGAGACTTTCCAGGATTAGATCTGAATAGTCTTTCCTGCTAAAAACATCTATCCATTGATGAACTGTAAATGTCAGAAAATGAACAGCTCCTTGATCTCGAATTTTGAACTCGAATCCCATAATTAAATTACTAAGCTTTTAGAATTTAGGTGAAAAGGATTGAAAATCCTATAATATAAGTTCAGGATTATATACTCGATGCTTATCGGGACCTGAACAGCCAAAATTCACTTTTTCTTAAAATCTCCTTTAGGAAATGAATTACAGGATAATTTCTTTGTTCAAAAAGGTTATTTTGAACAATCAAAACCCAAAACCTATCATATCATGAATCGAAAGAATTTCATTTTCACCCTATGCATCGTGTTTTCATTTTTTTTGAGTAGCTCTCTATTTGCTCAAAAAAGAGATATCTATGAATTAATTACCTACCATATCGAATCGGCAGACCAAGAAGCGATGTTGGATGCTTATTTGGAAAATGCCTTTATTCCAGCGGCCCACAGACATGGAGTATCCAATGTTGGAGTTTTCAAACCTATAGCTTCCCAGCCTGATGCGGGTCAGAAAGTATATGTATTTATCCCCTTTAAATCTTTGAGTGAGTTTGAGGCATTTGAGGGGAAACTGCTGAAAGACCAAAAATATCTTTCAGATGGTGATGCCTATATCAATGCGGCATTTGATAATCCACCTTACAAAAGAATGGAAACTTCCATCATGAAGGCTATGACGGAACATCCAAAGTATGCTCCTTCTAAATTAACCAATTCAAAGAAAGATAGAATTTATGAATTGAGAAGTTATGAAGGACCTACAGAGAGATTGTATCGTCAGAAAGTGAAGATGTTCAATTCAGGAGAGATGGAGATATTCGACCGATTAAACTGTAGCCCTGTTTTCTATGCTGAGACGATTGTTGGTGCGAATATGCCGAATTTGATGTATATGACCACCCATGAGAATATGGATGTCAGAAATGAGCATTGGAAGCAATTTGGAGTGGATCCAAAATGGGTTGAAATGAGAGATATTGAAGAATACAAAAACACGGTTTCCCGAAATGATACCCGATTATTGTATCCGACAGAATATTCTGATTTATAAACAATTCCTAATAATAGCAGGCTTTCGAGGCTGTTTCAAAGATTTTCTATTTTCACTTTTCGATCCCGTACAATTGTCGAGACGTTCAAGGTGTCATCTTAAATTATTGAAACAGCCTCTTTTTATTGATTAATCTTTCTGGCAATGGCCTCAAATAGTTTTACTCCGGATTCGATGAGTTCATCCGGGAAATCATAGGTAGGTTCATGGAGTTGTGGGCAGTTTTCTCCAGATCCCAATCCAAATAAGTAGGCAGGGCCAGATTGACTGAACAATCCAAAATCCTCGGACCATCGGAATGGTTCTGGTTTGTCGTATATATCGAATCCTAGCTCCTTCATGATAGACTCTGCAATTGTTCCTGCTTCTGGATCATTCTGGGATACAGCAAATTCCTCTCTATAAGAAATCTCAAATTTCAGCTTTTCACTTTCCGAAATACTTTTCACTTTCTCCTCAATTCGTTGGATTAAGATGTCTAATTCCTCCTGATCAAATGCTCTGATGGTTAAACTTAGACTTCCCTTTCCTGCACTGGTACCGAAAGCAAGGCTTCCGATTTCAGCATGAATCACCGTCACTAAGGCAAATCCCTTTAATTTCTCAGGGAGCTGAGGAAGAATTTGAATGAGTTGCGCAATGGCATGGGCAGGATTTATTCCAGCTTCTGGATGAGCTGCATGCGATGTTTTTCCAGTTAATGTGATGGTCATGCCGATACTTCCTGAAGCGAATGTACCTTTTCGAATAACCAATTGATGTAAAGGAAAACCTGGAAGGTTGTGTAGGGCAAAAGCAAAATCAGGTTTGATTCTTTGAAAATTAGGATCCTCCAAAATTCTTCTAGCTCCTTGACCAGTTTCTTCAGCAGGTTGGAATAATAACACCAATTCACCTTTTTCAGGTCTTTGGGCAGCTAATTTTTCACCCAATCCGCAGATAATCGCCATATGACCATCATGACCACACAGATGAGCTTTGCCTTCTACTTTGCTTTTATAGCTTGGATTTCCAGATTCCTGAATGGGAAGTGCATCCAATTCAGCTCGAAATAACGTTCGCGGGCCAGCAGTTTTCCCTTTAAAAATAAATGCAAGACCAAACCCTCCCAAGTTTTCTATTACTTCATCTGGTCCCATTTTAGAGAAAAACTAAGGATTTTAGAAGCGGTATTTCCCTCTTCACCGGCGATTTCTGGTGATTGATGTAGTTCTTTGCGAAGGGTAATCAGTTGGTTAATAGGCATCCTTTAAATGAATTTATTCTAATTGGAATTCAAAGTTATAAATCCATTTTTAATTCAAGTCTTTTCAACCTTAAAGCATCAATTTAGATAATGTCCATTTTACAGAATAAGAAAATTCGACCCAGTAAGGGTCGAATATATATAGCATGAAATGTTTAAATTTTGTGCGACCCCAATAGGGGTCGAATAAAAAAATTGATACTTTTCTATAAATATTGGATCTCTCCGAGATCATACTTTCAAGAAGTTTCAACCCATTCGAACAAATAATCTTCTTTGAAATCAATTTCAAATTTTTGTAAAAATGTAATGTATTCTTCCTTAAAGGATTTCTTCCTATGATGCTCTTTTTGATTTCTAATATAGTTGATGACATGTGGTAGAGTAGAATGGGAATATGAAAAAGCTCCATAACCTGTTTGCCAATTAAATTTTCCTTTCACAAAACCATTATCATTAATCCATTTATTAGAAGACTTTTTAATTTCTCTTACTAAAGAAGAAATTTGACAAGATGGCTTCATCCCTATTAAAATGTGGAGGTGGTCGGGCATGCCATTTATTGCAATTAGCTTTTGACCTTTATTCGTCACAATACCTGTAATATATTTATATAATTGTTTCTCCCAACTTGATAATATTAAGCTTTCTCTGCCTTTAACGGCGAAAATAACTTGGATAAATAGTTGTGAAAAAGTACTTGGGTCATTCATAAAAAGTGTGTTATTAGAAAAAATCTATATTTCTAAATATAAGAAATCCAACTTTAAAACTAATTACTTAAGAGGTTAAATGAATACCGTCGATTGATTTTTTTTGAGGTAGTTCAAATTAATTTTAAGGATATAAAGACCTGATTTTCTTTTGGAACCATTTTTGACGAAAAAAAAGCCTAGCCTAGGATCAGGAACTTTTCAAGATCTGGGGCTATTTTAGAACATCACTTCAACCCTTAATCTAACTTTTATGAGCGAAGCACAAACTCAAGACTACAACGAGCAAATCAAAGCTTTGGAAGCACAAATCACCGGAGACATGTTTGCAGACATGGAAATCCGTGATCAGATCCACAATTTGAAAATGAAAAGAGATGGCATCAAACCAGAGGGATCTGATTTTGAATGCGTAGGTTGCGGAAGTTAATTCCGAAAAAAATAGTGGCACGTTACTTTATTATATACAAACCCTTCGGGGTATTGAGCCAATTTTCAGGAGAGGGGCATACATTAGCCTCTCTTTTTGATTTTCCAAAGGAGGTTTATCCTGTCGGTAGATTGGATAAAGATTCGGAAGGTTTGCTATTAATCACAGATGATAAATGGCTGAACCATCACTTATTGAATCCGAGATTTGGTCATCAACGAACCTATTTAGCCCAAGTGGAGGGGATTCCTACACCAGAAGCATTGAAAGCCTTGGGTAACGGGGTTCGGATAAACGTGGACCGAAAAGACTACTTAACCAAACCTGCCATTGCAAAACTTCTCCCTGAAGCCCCTGAGTTGCCAGATCGGGACCCTCCTATAAGGTACAGAAAGAACGTTCCAGATTCCTGGATAGAATTGACCTTGATTGAAGGGAAAAACAGACAAGTCCGAAAAATGACTGCTGCTGTTGGCTTTCCTACACTTCGTTTGGTACGTAAGTCTATGGAAAAAATCAATATTTTGGGTTTCAAGGTGGGGGAGGTTCAAGAACTGGATCAAGAAACCGTCTATCACAAGCTAGGATTAACCGGCTTTAAGGAAGCTGCGAGGCAATACCAAAAAAGGCCGAAAAGGTCTTAAAAAATCCTAAATTTCCTTTCTACACGAGGCTTTACCGCTTCTAAGATTTAAGATTGTCCTTTGGGACTTTTTAACTTATTTTAGTCCCATCGCATCGTAAAAAATCCTCATCCATGCATCAGGAAAAAATTCAAGCAGTAATAGAAGAAGTAAAAAAGGTGGTCGTAGGACAAGACCGAATGGTCAATAGATTGTTGATCGGCCTCTTTACCAATGGACATATATTATTAGAAGGTGTGCCAGGACTGGCAAAAACTTTGACCGTGAATACCCTTGCTAAAGTCTTACACCTAGATTTCAATCGAATTCAGTTTACGCCGGATTTGCTTCCTGCAGATTTGATCGGGACCATGATCTATAATCAGCAAACAGGTGATTTTGAAGTAAAAAAGGGTCCCATATTTTCCAATTTGATTTTGGCAGATGAGGTGAATAGATCTCCAGCCAAAGTTCAATCCGCTTTATTAGAGGCGATGCAGGAGAAACAAGTAACCATTGGAGAGACTACTTTCCAATTGGATCGGCCATTTTTGGTACTTGCTACTCAAAACCCTGTAGATCAAGAAGGAACCTATCCACTTCCGGAAGCACAGGTCGATCGTTTTATGATGAAAGTCCATATTGACTACCCTAGTAAAGCGGACGAAATGGAAGTCATGAGAAGGATGGCTAATATGTCTTTCACTAATGAAGTGAATCCTATGCTTTCCAAGCAGGACGTATTTGATATTAGAAATCAGATCAACGCAGTGAAAATTGCGGAGCCTTTAGAGCACTATATTATTGAATTGGTATTTGCAACAAGATTTCCAAATCAATATGGTTTGAACAATGAGGCCAAGTACATCATGTTTGGGGTGTCTCCAAGAGCAAGTATCAATTTAAACTTGGCGGCTAAGGCTGTGGCCTACATGGATGGAAGAGATTATGTATTACCAGAAGATATCAAAGAGATAGCTGAGGATGTGTTAAATCACCGAATTATTCTGAATTATGAGGCAGAAGCAGATGGAATTAATACAAGAGACCTAGTAAAAATATTAATGGAAAAAGTCCCGATTAATAAGTCGGTAACATTCTAATAACATTAGAACCTGTTTATTTGGGCTTCCTGCGATGGAAGCCTTTTTTTATGCCAGAATTATTAATTCAATATTAAATTCTGTCAATTTTTTTAAAAAAAGCATAATTCAAAAATTCTATTGTGCTGATTAATTGAATCACTTTTGTATCATCAAAAGAGAACAAAACCACAATTCAATTAATAACTCAATGAAAAAGTTTAACTCCCTATTCATCCTATTCGCAGTGACCGTGTTAGGGTTCACTAGCTGTATAGAGGGTAATGACAAGCCTACACCAATTACTGATCCTGAAAATTCTAGTAATGTACTGGTGTCTTCCAACATTACCACCAATACTACTTGGGAAACTGGTAAAGTTTATGTCCTAGGAGGTAGAATTTCAGTTACTGCTGGAAATACATTGACTATCCAACCTGGAGTAATTGTAAAAGGTGAGGTTGGTACTGGTTCCAATGCTACTGCATTGATCATTGCTAGAGGAGCAAAAATAGATGCGCAGGGAACTGCAACTTCTCCTATCATTTTCACAACGATTGCTGATGAAATCATGCCAGGTGAGATTGCTTCACCAAACTTGGAGCCAAATCTATCTGGTCTTTGGGGTGGATTGATCATCCTTGGTAATGCCAAAGGCTCTTTTGCTGGAGATGTTACTGAAATTCAAATTGAAGGTATTCCACCATCAGATACTAATGGTCTATATGGCGGTACTAATGATGAAGACAACTCAGGTATTTTGAAATATGTCTCTATCCGTCACGGTGGTGCTAACATCGGAGAAGGTAACGAAATCAATGGTCTTACTTTAGGAGGTGTAGGATCTGCTACAGTGATCGAAAATATCGAGGTTATCGGTAACCAAGATGACGGGATCGAATGGTTCGGTGGATCAGTTAACGTGAAAAATGCGTTGGTTTGGAATCCAGGTGATGATGGTATGGATACAGACCAAGCTTGGGCAGGTACTTTGGATAACTTCATCGTAATCGCAGGTAGCGAAACAGATCATACATTGGAAATCGATGGTCCAGAAGGTTCTGCTGTCGCAGGTCATACATTAAAGAATGGTTCTATTAAAGGTAACGATGTAGCTGAGCTAGGTGACTTCAGAGATGGTGCTAGAGGAACATTCGAAAACCTTTACTTCTTTGGATTTGCTGATCCAGCGACTACAGATGGTAGGGGAGATTTATCTCTTAGTGGTGATAAGACATTAGCCACTTTCGCAGATGGTGCATTAAAATTCATGAACCTTGAAGCTACTCTTGCTGATGGTGTAACTCTTGAAACAGTATTTAAGGCGGGAACAGTTGATTTTGCAACTGCAGTTGCCGCTGGTGCTAATACAGTTGGAGCAGATAAGTCAGCATTTGCTAGCTGGACTTGGGCTTCTGTAGCTGGTGAATTAGCGGACTTCTAATAATAAAACAAACCTTTTAGAAAAGGGAAGAAAGGACTTGCAAGGTGTCTTTCTTCCCAATTCTAGAATCAAGTTACTATCAATTTGCTGTATGAAAAATAAATCTACAAACCCGTTCATGGCACGAACTATTGTTGTCCTGATTATTCTGGTATTATCCCAGATTATTGCGGGATTCGCATTTGCACAAACAGGAACTATTCGTGGAACCATCTTCGAAGAAGGTACTGGTGAGCCTCTATTTGGAGTTTCTGTGCTGGTTAAAGAAACTTCTACTGGTGCAGTTACTGACTTCGATGGTAAATTCGAAATTCAAGTACAACCGGGAACTTACTCTCTGGCTATTTCTTATATCTCTTATGCCACTGTTGAATTGACAGGTGTTGAGGTAAAAGCAGGGGAAGTAAATGTATTAAACGACATCTCCATGGCTGAAGAAGCCTCTGAATTGGAGACTGTAACAATTGCTGCAACTGCAATTAGAACTACAGAATCTGCTTTGATGTCTGTAAAAAGAAATGCAGCCAACTTAATGGATGGTATTTCTGCAAGTACCTTCCGTCAAATCGGAGATGGTGATGCTGCTTCTGCGGTGAAGCGTGTTACGGGTGTCTCTATTGAAGGAGGTAAATATATCTACGTTCGTGGATTAGGTGATAGATATACCAAAACTGTATTGAATGGAGTGGATATCCCTGGTCTTGATCCGGATAGAAACTCTATCCAAATGGATATCTTTCCAACGAATGTGATCGACAATATTATTGTATCCAAATCGTTCACTGCTGATCTTCCAGCGGATTTTACTGGTGGGGTAGTGGATATTGAAACAAAAGATTTTCCTGAGGAAAAAAACATGAAGTTGAGCTTGAGTGGAGGAATTAACCCTTCTATGCACTTCAACTCTAATTATTTAAAATACGATGGTGGAAGCACCGATTGGTTAGGTTTCGATGATGGAACCAGGGAGATTCCAACAGGAGGAAGAACTGATATTCCACAATACGGGGATGTGGTTGGTAATCCAAACGGACCAAAAGGATTAGAGTACCAAGAGATTCTTGGCAACTTTAACAAGACCCTAGGTGGATATAGAAGCAATAGCTTGATGGATATGGGAGTTAGCTTCTCTCTAGGAAATCAAATCGCCAGATCAAGAGCTACTTGGGGATATAACTTCGCCTTGACATATAAAGACGAGACTGAATTTTATCAAGATGCAGAATTCAATCTTTTTGCCAAGCCAAGAGAGTCCACTCAATTTGAATTAGAAGCGCTTGAAAAACAAAAAGGTGACTATGGAGTCAATAACGTATTGTTGGGTGGTCTAGCGGGAATTGCTCTAAAGACTGATAATTCTAAGTTCAAATTGAACTTGATGCACCTTCAGAATGGTGAATCTAAAGCTGGTGAATTCGAATTCGAGAACACCAACCTTGGTGCAAACTTTACTGCAAAGCAATATAACCTGGAATATAGCCAAAGAGCATTAACCAGTGTTCTTTTAGGCGGTACACATTACTTGAATGGAAGAGATTGGGAAGTAAACTGGAAGTTGGCTCCAACTCGTTCTACAATTAAAGATCCAGATATCAGGTTCACAAGATTTAGAGTACCTGAGAACACCATCTCTACGGAAGTAGGTTTGCCAGCTAGAATCTGGAGAGACCTAGAAGAATATAGTGTGGTAGGTAAATTGGATGTTGCAAGAAATCTTTCTCTATTCCAAAGAGATGCGAAAGTGAAATTCGGTACTAACTATGTATTCAAATACAGAGACTTTAACATTCAAAGTTTCCAGTTTGCTACAGGAAGCACAGAGTTTACTGGAGATCCTAATGAGATTTTACTTCCAGAAAATCTATTTGCTGCGGATAACAGAAACGGTGTACGATACAACGCGGACTTTATTCCGATCAACCCAAATAAATACGAATCCATTGCTACTAACATTGGTGGATATGCTTCTGTGGAGGCAAATCCAGCAAACAACTTGAAAGCTATCCTTGGTTTGAGAGTAGAGCAGTTTAATCAGTATTATACTGGTACTAACCAAACAGGGACAATCAATTATGACTTAGTGACCATGTTGGATGATTTAGATTTCTTCCCGACTGTCAACTTGATCTACAACTTGAAAGAAAAGCAAAACTTAAGATTCTCTGCTTCTAGAACAATTGCTAGACCATCTTTCAAAGAGTTGTCATATGCTGAAATCTTGGATCCTATCACAGGAAGAACATTTATCGGAGGTCTATACCCTGAAACTACCAATGGAGGTTCTGAAGTATTATGGGATGGTAACTTGGTTTCTACTCGAATCAATAACTTCGATTTGAGATGGGAAGCATTCCAGGATAGAGGTCAAATGTTCTCTGTAAGTGCATTCTATAAGTCTTTTGACAAGCCAATAGAAATGGTTCAGTTCCTTTCTGACCCAGGTACTTTCCAACCAAGAAACGTAGGAAACGGATCAGTAGCAGGTTTGGAATTTGAATTCAGGAAGTCCTTGAAGTTTATCGCTCCTAAATTGGAGAACTTCAATTGGAATACGAACGTGACTGTAACTAAATCTCAGATCAAAATGTCTGAGTCTGAATACAGATCAAGAGTATTGACTGCAAGAGAAGGACAGGAAATTAAAGATACTCGTGATATGGCTGGTCAGGCTCCCTATATCATCAATACAGGGCTTAGCTACCAATCCTATGTGAATGGACTTGAAGCAGGTATATTCTATAATGTTCAGGGATCTACATTGAACTATGTAGGTTTCGGTAACAGAACTGATACTTATACTGTACCATTCCACAGCTTAAACTTAAACGTGAATAAGACGTTTGGAGCGGATGAAAGATTCCAGGCTGGATTCGGTGTTCAGAACTTATTGAATGACAAAAAAGAAATGGTGTTCAAGTCTTATCAGGCTCAAGACCAAATCTTTACAAGATTGTCTCCAGGAACGAAAATCACAATGAGAGTTGCCTTCTCATTCTAAAATAATTACACAACCACAATGATTAAGGGCTCCCAATTTTGGGAGCCTTTTTTTATGTTAATCGCGTGATAATTTTTTCATTTCCAGGGAAGTCTCTGATCAACTCCTCCTTGCCGAAAAGTTCAAAATCTTGAAAATCAAAACCAGGAGCAACAACACAAGAGACTAATGCGTAACTGTCCGGTTCATCCACTGTGCTCCCGAAGATTTTTTCGGCTGGCACTAGCTGTTGGGGACTAGAGGCAGTAGCAGAATTTACTGGACCTAAGGACAATTGATGGTGAAATCCTCCATCCAAAATATGAATAGTCAACGGGCTCCCCTCATGCCAAAACCAGTGTTCATCGCTTTGTATTCGATGGAATTTTGAAACATTAGAGGAGGTCAAAAGGAAATAGATCACTGTACAGAGATTGCGCTCCCCATTTGGGCTTTTCACCAAATCCAGAGATCTATACGTTTCTTTATAGAAACCGCCTTCTGGATGAGGAAGTAGCTCTAATTGAGTAGCCAAATGTGCAATTCTATCCTGAACGTTCATCTTAATCTGGGTACTTATCTATTAATATATTTACAATTCTTTCTGCGGTTTTCCCATCCCAAAGTGGGATTCCTTGGTAGGATTTCCAATTTCCATCCATCACCTTTTTTAAATAAGGTTTCAGTTTTTTAGGGTCTGTTCCTACCAATTCATTGGTACCTAACTGGATGGTTTCTTCCCGTTCTGTATTATCCCTAAGTGTGATACATGGAACATTCATTACAGAGGCTTCTTCTGTGATTCCACCTGAATCGGTGATCACTCCTTTGGCATTCTTTACCAAGTAATTAAACTCTAAATAGCTCAGCGGCTCAGTCATTAATAAATTAGGAGCATTGATGCCTATTTCTTTGAGGTTTTTAGCAGTTCTAGGATGCACAGGGAATATGATCGGCAATCCCTCGGTTCCTTCCAGAATTGCATCAATCATCGCTTTTAATTTGTGTTCCTGATCTACATTGGCAGGGCGATGCATGGTCATCACGAAGTAATTTCCTAGCTCTAGATTTTCAAATACTTCTCCCTCCGGTCTTTTAAAGTGAGGCATTTGTGCCAGGAGCGTATCGATCATGGTATTTCCCACAAAATGGATTTTTTCATCTTGAAAACCGCTATTTCTTAAATTGGTATTGGCAATTTCAGAAGTGGTAAAAAAGTGGTCGGTAATGCTATCAGTTACCATCCTATTGATTTCTTCAGGCATAGTCAAATCACCAGAGCGAATACCACCTTCTACATGGGCAACGTCGATTTGAAGTTTTTTTGCTGTGATAGAACAGGCCAATGTGCTGGTTACATCCCCAACAACCAATACCAAATCTGGGCGGTTTTCGAGTAGTTCAAATTTTTCAAATGCCATGATAGCCGCGGTTTGTTCAGCTTGGGTACCACCTCCTCCTCCAAGGTTTGCATCGGGTTCTGGAATATTAAGTTGCTCAAAAAAATCACCAGACATTTTTTTATCATAATGTTGCCCGGTATGGATCAATCTAAATGTAAGCTTAGCTCCTTCCTTCTGCTTTTTTTGGATGGCATGGATGATTGGTGCTATTTTCATGAAGTTTGGTCGAGCACCAGCGACGATGGTAAATTTACCCATAATGGATTCTTGAAAATTTATTTAAAATTAAAGATTCCTTTTTGTCTATCTTTAGAAAAATAGGAAAGTTTGAATAAACGGCATTTGGCTGGTTTTTGTTTCTTTGTGCAGTACGTTTTTACCTGCAAATTATAATTCATGTCATTTCGCACTTGGTTTAAAAACTGGATACCCTTACCAGTCTTAATTTTCTTAGGATTTCTTACTTCCTGTACCGATACGTTAGAATCTGAAACTATAGTATATTCTAACGATTTTTCGGAACTGGATCTTGCAGGCTTTGAAAATGGAAAGCTTTTTATTTTTGGAAATGATACACTTGCCGGGTATTACCATAACGAGGAAGTAGCAGTGAATGTCTCTGACCTTCCCGCTCATAATCTTCTAAAGGTTACTGTAGAGATTATCGTTCATGATAGCTGGGATGGAAATCCTGATGATGGAGTGGGCGGACCGGATTATTGGTTTTTGGAATAGACAATCAAGAGGTTTTTAGAACTACTTTCTCTAATTCACCTTGTGAATCTACGTATTGTCTTTATCAATCGTATCCCAACACTTATTTTCGACAGAATGTACCAAAGTCAGGTGCTACCCAAACCAATTTACCGGGCCTTTGCTTATTTGGGGCAAGTAATAATTATAGTACCAGATACAGCATTTCCAAGATCGTGGAGCACAGTAACCCCAATGCTAGGATTTACATGAATTCGGACCTCATTGCTGAAAACTCACCTGACCCGGTTTGCGATGAATCCTGGTCTATTTCCAAAATTGAAATTGCAGCACTCACACTTAACTAATCAGATGAAGAATATTGTGAGAAAATTTATAATAATCGGACTATTATTTTTTGTAATTGATGCCTCGATTGCACAGACTGTGCCTGTGGGAATGCCTGTCCTGGACCAATACTTAAGAAGGGCTCAATTATTAGGAAAGGTAGATTCAAGTTCATCTTTTATGATTCGTCCTCTCTACCCAACAGAAGCTTTTGGATTTGAAAATGGATTTGATCTTGATAATTCCTCTGTAGATTTAGATGCTTCCCAAATCCATAGATATTTTGGAAAAGATCGGAAGGGTAAGCTTTTAGTTATGCCTGCAACTTTGAAAGCACAGTATAATTCAACCTATGCTTTTGGGGTAAACGACGGAGCATTTATTCCTAATAGGGGATTCCAGACTATTTTGAGCCCAGGAGTGTATGCAGAGTATGGAAATTGGAGCATCCAGTTACAGCCTGAACTACTTTTGGCAGCTAATAAAGATTACAAAGGATTTCCAATAGAGCATCAGGCGACGATTTTATTTTATTATGAATACATGAACCGCATTGATATGCCTGAAAGGTTTGGAAACTCAGGATACAATAAAGTTTATGGAGGGCAATCTAGTTTTAGATATAACTACCGAGAATTCTCGTTGGGAATTTCAACAGAAAACCTTTGGTGGGGTCCGGGAAGAAGAAATTCCTTATTACTTGGAAATAATGCTCCGGATTTCTTCACTTTACATTAAATACAAGAAAACCAGTTCAGACGAAAATAGGCTCATTTGAAGGGCAGTTTATTTCAGGGTTTTTAAAGTCGAGCGGATATTTGCCACCTCATTCGGATTACAATATTCAAGAAAACCCAGTTTATATTCCAAAACCTGAAGATAGCAACAGATACATTTCAGGGCTGGTATTTACCTATCAACCCAAATGGGTCCCAGGACTTTTTCTAGGCTATGGGTCCGTCAACCATATGTATCGAAAGGATGTGTCTACTTTGGGAGACGTATTACCTGTATTCAATGGCAGAAAAGGACCTGAAAATATATTGGACCCTATTAGAGATAAAAGGCAGCAATTTAGTTCTGGGTTTTTTAGATGGCTTAGTCCGGAAGGTCATTTTGAGTTTTATGGAGAATATGGAACCAATGGCAATAGTAGGAGGATTGGTGATTTTATGATTGAACCCGAGTCTGGAAGAGCTTTCACTTTTGGTTTTTCACATTTGATGAGTCTGAAGAAGCCAGGTCATTATTTCCAGATCAGTTCTGAAATGACCCAAACCGGCCAAACAATCCGAGAAGATATCCGAAATTTAGAAACCTGGTATATCCATGACCATGTGAGGGATGGATATACACATAATGGTCAAGTTTTAGGAGCTGGGAATGGCCCAGGTAGTAATGTGATTTTTGTGGAGTTGGCTTGGGTGAATAATATGAATCGATTCGGACTTCAAATGGAGCGAATTGTTTACAACAATGATTTTTATTACTATCGATACGAGGCCTCCAAAGACTGGAGAAACAAATATGTTGACTTAGTCCCTTCCCTTGTAGGAGACTGGAAAGTCGGTGATTTCCTAATTAGTGGAAAAATGCAGTATGTAAATACATTGAATTACAAATGGTATTTGGAGAATCAACCTGATCAATATTTTGTGCCAGGATATGATCGAAAGAATTTTGTGGCTCAAGTTGGTGTTTCATACCTATTCAGATAAAGTATAAATCATGGTTGTTGAAAAAAATAAAGTCGTTGGGATTGCCTATCAACTCAAGGTAGATGATGGTGAATCCGGAATGGTAGATTTTGAGCATGTGCCAGAAAATCAACCTTTCCTTTTCCTATTTGGGGCAGGTGCTGTTTTTCCAAAATTTGAAGAAGCCTTAGTCGGGAAGTCGGTGGGAGATGAGTTTTCTGTTTTCATCGATTTTGAAAATGCCTATGGAGATTACGAAGAACGAAAAACGAAAACATCATCCCTAAGGCAAATTTCAAAAAGGATGGAAAGAAGCAAAATGAAATGCTAAAAGTAGGAGCGGTGATTCCTATGCAGGATGATAAGGGGAATCAGATCAAGGGTGAAATTACCAAGATCGATTACATGGGAGTTCATATGGATTTTAACCCTCCTTTGGCAGCACATGATTTACAATTTGATGGGAAGATCATTTCTATTCGGGATGCTCAACCGGAAGAAATCGATCACGGCCATGTTCATGGACCTGATGGACATCACCATCACTAATTGAAGTAAAACTTACCAAAACAAAAGCCCCATCCAATGATGAGGCTTTGTTGCTTTATGGGTATTGATTAAAATCTTTTACTTGATGTCGTATCCATAAACCTTATAGGCTTGTTCTTTTGCTAAATCCTGAAGGTTTTTAATACGTTCTGAGTTATATAAAACAAGTGCTTTACTTAGCTGCTTGGATGCTAATCCAAATGATTGCTCGTTGAAATGTGTAATGGCATCATTGTAATATTGTAGGCCTGCGAGCTCAATCAAAGAAACTTTTCTAAAAATAGCATGATCATCTAGACTTAGTTCAGGGTCTCCCAAGCGCTCAGTTAAAGAAGCCAATTGTGCAAATTCAACAGGCTGATAACTTTCCAAATATGCTCTCACCTCTGAAGGGCTTGAGATCATACCACCAATCGCCAAGGTACTTTCTAGGATGACTGTTTTATCATTGATGTCAACCAAGATAAATACATGGTAATCTGTTTCAATGATTTCATAATTGTAATTGTATCGGTCCAAAAGCATACCTAGGGTTGCTGAACCACTTACACAATCAAAATTTCCTTCTTGCAGCATGTCGTTGAATGTAGAATGCTGAACATAGTTTTTGAGAAGGGTCTGATGCGATTTTTGGAAAATAGACCTTAGGAAGTTGTAATCATTTTTGGTTTTCGATCTTTTATGATCCAATTCTTGGATTAACTCTTCCCATTTCTGGTATTGAACATCTTTTGCATGAACCGCAGTAAATAATAAGAGAGGATTGGTTTGTTCTTTTTGCCAAATGGCCTCCTCTGTCTGAGTTTCAAAAATAAATCATCCTCAGGACGTAAATTTCCCTGGGCTAAAATGACGCCATAAAGCCCTATAAATGCCAAGTATGTGAGGATCATATGTTTCATCTTACATGAAGCCTATGTTAATCAGGTAATGTAAAGTTAACAATTTGGTAACATTAGCAAACAAAAAAGCTAAAAACTTAACATTGAGGTAAAAATAAAATGTTGAAAAGCCAGCCGAATTCATGGCTAGCTACTTAATTAATCCTAAATGAAAGTTGAGAATAACTTACTCGTGATGGTAAGGCTCGTTTCTTAAAATTGTAAACCCACGATACAATTGCTCGATAAAAAAAGGCCGTATCATTTGATGTGAAAAAGTCATTTTTGAAATCGAAATTTTCCCATTTGCTCTTGCATATACAGCCTCAGAGAAGCCATAAGGCCCTCCAATTACAAAAATAAGCTGTTTTAGCCCCCAATTCATTTTCTTTTGTAGGTAGGCCGAAAAATCCATAGAGCTGTAGCTTTTTCCTCGTTCGTCTAATAAAATTAATTCATCGGAGTTCGTTAATTTCTTCAAAATTAATTCTCCTTCTTTTTCCTTCTGGAGAGATTCTGACAAGGATTTTGTGTTCTTCAGGTCGGGAATTACCTCAAATTCAAATTTAATGTAAAAATTTAGGCGTTTTGCATACTCCTCAATTAATGAATTGATGGATTGATTATCTGTTTTACCTATACCGATCAATTTGATTTGCATACTCAAATATCTAAAAATTCTTAAATGAAGCCTTTTCTTTTTTGAGGCTCAGGGAAAATAGATTTATTGGTTTGATTAAAAATCTGATAAACAATTGTTTAATAGGCGTGTTACTAGCTTGTAAACTAAAATAACTATTACCAAAAAAAATTATGAAAAAGTTAGTAGCAGCAGTTACACTGACGATGTTAGTAGTAGCTTCCTCATTTACCCCAAAAGTTAATTCAATTCATGAGACCAAAGTGGAGGCAGATATTGTCGATCTAGCCGTGTCCCAGGATTTCTTAAGTACTTTAGTCGCAGCTGTAAAAGCCGGAGACTTAGTAGATGTCTTGAAAGGTGACGGTCCTTTTACTGTATTTGCTCCGACAAACGAAGCATTTGCTCAACTTCCAGCTGGCACAGTAGAAAGTTTATTAAAGCCAGAAAACAAGGAGAAGTTAGTAAAGATTCTTACCTATCATGTAGTACCTGGAAAAGTATTATCCTCTGATTTGAAAAATGGTCAGATGGCCAAAACTGTAGAAGGAAGCTCCGTAAAAGTTACTTTGAAAGATGGTAAGGCAATGATTAATGATGCTACTGTTGTTAATGCCGATATCATGGCAGATAACGGAGTAGTTCATGTGATCGACAAAGTGATTTTACCATCAATGTAATCTTTAATACATTGAATCTATTCAGCCCGTCCTTTGGATGGGCTTTTTTATTGATGGTGGTTTTTTAACTTTAGAATACTTTTCATTTAAACCACCTTGTAATGAGAAACATATTCTTGTCTCTACTGCTATTAGTAGGATTTACTACAGTTACTGCCCAACAATTAAAATCACCATATTTTACATTTTCCCCTACATTGACTCCTGACGGAGAAACAATCATTTTCAGCTATGAGGGAGATCTATGGAAGGTTTCTATCAATGGTGGACAAGCCTATCGGATGACCGCCATGGAAGGAGAAGAAACTAGACCATCTGTTTCTCCGGATGGGAAATGGCTAGCCTTTTCTGGGGAGCAATTTGGAAATATGGATGTGTTCATCATGCCCTTGGAAGGTGGGGAAATCCAACAATTGACTTATCATGAAGCGACGGATGAAGTAGAATCCTGGAGTTGGGATAGTCAAACGATCTATTTTACTTCCAATAGATACAATCGATATACTGCTTTTGAAATTGATATAGCAGGGTTTACTCCAAAACGATTATTTCCCAATTATTTCAATACGGTCCATAATACGGTCGTAAGCCCTGTCACCGGAGAGATTTTTTCAATGAAAGTTGGGAAAGCAAAAACTTTGCACATAGAAAGCGATATAAGGGTGAGTATAATCCAGATATTAAATCCTATAACCCTAAGACCAAGGCTTACCAGCAATACACCGATTATGAAGGAAAGGATTTTGGAGCAAGTATCGATCAGGATGGAAACGTGTATTTCATGTCTGATGAGGCCAATGGAGAATATAACTTATATACTTTTAAAGAGTCCCAAAAACTCAGTTAACCGATTTCCCAACTTCTATCATGTGGCCAAAAGTCAGTGCCAATGGTGAAAAAATAGTCTTCCAAAAGGATTACCAGCTATTTGTATATGATGTGGCATCCGGGGAAACTACCCAGCCAGAATTCACACTATTTCAGAATCAGACTTTAGGGAAAGAAATTTCTAGGGAAGTAGGGGGCAATGTGAGCTATTTTGATGTTTCTCCAGATGGAGAAAAAATGGCATTTGTATCCAGAGGAGTATTATTTATTTCTGACATCAAAGGGAAATTTGTCAAGAGGATTCCCTCTCACCCTAAAGAGGCTGTAGAGGAGGTAAAGTGGATGTCAGATAATAAAACGCTTATCTATTCTCGTACCGTAAAGGGGTATCACAATTGGTTTACGATTTCTGCGGAAAACCCAACTTCAGAAAAGCAACTGACCAATGATCAGGATAAGAACAGAAATCTTTCTTTAAGCGGAGACAGAAGTTTTGGGGTATATGTGAGTGGTAGAAATGAAGTGAGAGAAATTGACATGAATACCTTAGAAAGTAAAGTTTTGGTGGAAGATGAACTCTGGGGGCTTTATACCCCTAATCCATATTACTCTCCAGATGACCAATACATCGTGTATTCCCCCATCAGGAATTTTGAAAGGGAGGTTATGATCTATCATCGTCCTTCTAAAAAAACCATCAATCTCACAAAAACCTTGGTGACTGAAACAAATCCAGTTTGGTCTCCTGATGGGAAGTATATTTATTTCACTACGGATAGAACACAGCCCAGCTATCCTTATGGTACCACCGAGGCGCACCTTTATCGAATGAAGTTGGAGAAGTTTGCGGATCTATTTAAATCTGATGAAGTAGAAAAGCTATTTGCTGAAAAGGAGGAAGGAGATAAGGAAGAGAAAAAGGTGGAAGTTAAAATATCAGAGGGAGATTTTATGGATAGACTGGAAAGAATAGGTCCGAGTTTTGGACAGCAATCTTCTCCTTATGTTATCCAAAAGAATGGTAAAACCACCGTTTTCTATATTTCCAATCATGATGAAGGAAATCCAAAAATGTGGAAAACTACCTTGGAAGATTTCGAAAATCCCAAAACCGAGAAGGTAAGTGATCAGCGAATGGGTGGGTTCCTGATTGTAGAAAATAAAGACAAACTATACCTATTGGCTGGTGGAAAAGTCAATACCCTGGATGGGAATAGTAATAAAATAGAAGAGATTAAAATCAATGAATCCTTTTCTAAAAACCTCCGAGATGAATTTGGACAGATGTATTATGAAGCTTGGGCAGGTATGGAGCAAAACTTCTATGATGGGAATTTCCATGGTGAAAACTGGCAAGAATTAAGGGACCGATATGCCCAATTTCTACCTTATGTACGTAGTAGAGCCAATTTGTCCTTGATTTTCAATGAAATGTTGGGTGAATTAAACACCTCTCATTTTGGCTTTAACTCTAGTGGCAAAGAAGAAGATATTTATTTGGGTACTCGATCCATGGAAACTGGGATCGTATTTAAAAACGAGTCTCCTTTCATTGTGGATAAAGTAATCGCAGATAGTCCACTTGATCTAGATCCTGTTCCTGTTTTACCGGGTGACGAGCTAGTTTCGGTGAATGGTGTAATTGTGGATAAGTCACTAAATCGTGATTCCTATTTTGTAGCACCAACGATGAGTCCAGAGTTGGAATTGATCTTTCAAAGAGGAGGAGAGGAAGTGAAAGTAAAGGTTCGACCGGTTTCCTATAACGCCATGAAAACATGGTTGTACGATGAATGGATGGATGCTAATGAAGCCTATGTAGATGAGAAAACCGGGGATAGAATTTCATATGTTCACATGAAAAACATGGGTGGAGGAGAGCTCCAGCATTTCCTCGAATACATGGTTTCCAATAAAGGAAATAGAGATGGGTTGATCTTGGACCTTCGGTACAATACCGGTGGAAATGTCCATGATCCTGTACTTCAATTCCTTAGTCAAAGAAGTTATTTGCAGTGGAAATATAGAGACGGAGCTTTAACCAATCAGCCTAATTTCTCTCCTTCAGATAAGCCAATCGTTTTATTAATTAATGAACAATCACTTTCAGATGCGGAGATGACCGCTCAAGGTTTCAAGGAGCTTGGGTTGGGAACAATTGTTGGTACGGAAACCTATCGTTGGATAATTTTCACTTCTGGACAAGGTTTAGTGGATGGCTCTTTTTACAGACTTCCTTCCTGGGGTTGTTACACACTCGATGGTCGAAATTTAGAGAAGGAGGGAGTTGACCCAGATATTAGGATGGATGAAAATTTTGTAGATCGATTAGAGGGAAATCAAAAACAGCTGGATAAAGCTATCGAAGTGATTATGGAAAAACTGAAATAAGTCAACAATCATTGTGATTCAAGAAAAACTACCGGATTGGGGAAAAATACTTGATGAATAGGTTTATTCGGATTCAGCTTGTACTGCTTCTTTGGCTTCCATTTTTCTCCTGTTCTGATCCTGATGAAGGGCCTCAACTTGAATGGGATGATTCAAAAGTGTGGGGTGATCAAATGAATTTATACGAGTACTAATGAAAAATAAAAGCCTCCTAATCAGGAGGCTTTGTTATTAAAATGGTCTGATTCTTATTTGATCAGTTCTTTTCTTTTCAGAATAGTTTCCATGAATTTTCGCTCATTATCTGAATTGAAAATTCTGAACGGAAGGTGGATAAATTGTGCCTTTGATAGGTATAGTACATATGCATCTTTTTTCACTTCAGCCTTTTTGATCATATTCCATTGCACTGGCATTCCTTGGCGGGTATTGATTTTCATCAAGATTTGTCTACTGTCAATTTCATAGGCCATTTTCTCAAAAATGGTTTTGTTCTGCTCCATCTGAGTTACCCCTGTAAACTGGATTGCCCAAAATAAAACATATAAGCCATAGGCGATTAAGGCTCCGATAATCCACCAAATGGAAGGAATCCAGAAATAGCCACACATAATGGCTACGGCGATTAGGATTACCCACCATTGCTCTTTCAGAATGCTAGCCAATCCCATTTTAATATAAGTTCCTGTTTCCAGTTGGTATTTTTTCGTCTTTACTATCATCACTTTTATTTTCAGTGCGCAAATATCCTAGTATCTGAGGGATTAAACAAGTCGATTAAAATCATAAAATCATGATTTCTAGAAACAATTTGCAAAAGGCATTGATTTAAAATATGTATTGGATTATCTTATATAAAATTTTTAGCCATGAGTAGTTTAGTAATAGATCTGGTGCTCTGCGGGTTGGCGTATGTGATTTTAATATATTTCGTAGCCACCCTGACTCGTAACTCTCTGAAAAAGCGAGACAGTAACGGAGATGATGGAGATGGAGGTGTGGAAGATATGACCCCACCAAAGATTGATTTACCCCCTGGTGTAATCTGGCCATCTGATGTGCCTAGAGGATCCAGGACGGAGCCGGTGGAGTTTTAATGGCATTTATCACAGATTCCCTGCACCAATAAACTCATTTCTTTTTTTGAAATCCATTTGGGAGTTTGATAGTGGGCAATGTAATTGACTCTAAGCAAGTAGTCTCCCCACATTTTTCACATTTGAAATGCACATGTTCATGGCTATGTTCTTGATGCTCTTCATGTGAACAAAGTGCATATTTAGCTCCTCCACTATCGTCCAAAACCTTGTGGATCACATCTTTGTCAACAAATGTTTTTAAGGTTCTGTAGATCGTAACCCGGTCAAATTGATTGTCTAAGCTATCTTCTAGGTCGGCATGCGCCAGCGCAACCTGCTTTTCAAGGAATTCTCGAATGATTTCCAATCTGCAGTCGGTAATTCGCAACTTGTGACTTTGTAATATGGAATGTGGGTTGGACATATCTATTGTTGACAACGCTAAATTACTAGAAAAATTTGCCTTGGAAAAGAAAGAGGCTCCATTTTGGAGCCTCTAAGCTTTACCTGATTAGGCAGGTTTTTATTTAGGATCTAAGATCGCATCTATTCTGGCAGAAAGATCTTCTAAATGTAGTTTAGACATTTTGTCGGAAGTTCTAGAAATCGCTGCATTGATCTGACTTTGTAGTGTTTTTAACTCACCTCTTGCCATCGGGCGGATATCAGATTGAGAGGCATTAATTTGAGGTCCTACATATCTTCTGAATGCAGCAGGAACGGAAGGCTCATCTTGGGTAAGTAAAACTTCCAATCGCTCGATGTGGGCTCTTTGAAGAGCTCTTCTGTGTACGTCAATGGTTTTACCAGTAGCAAGTTCAGTCCAGATTCCCTTTCTCAAGTCGTCAAATAATTCGGTCAAGGAATAGGCCTCAGATCCATTTAACGCTTCATTTTCAATGACTCTACCTAGTCTTCCCCATTCCAACACACCATTCAATGCGTTTACTTGAACACCTCTGATTCTCTCTAAGGCTCCAAAGTCATCTATTCTAGCAAAGATTTGATCATCCATCAACCAAGTTGGGGTAGCAAACAATTCCTTATTTAAGAAAGCAATGGCTGACTTTTGAATCTCTTTTGGAGTATGTGTATACACAGCCTCATCTTGTCCGGAAGATTTATACACCTCAGCCACTCCACCAACATTCGTTCTAACGTGACCCATATATCTGTTAAACTGGGTTACAACCTGGCCATACATTTCTTCCAGGTCATCATAATCTTTGAAAGGTTTGTCAGGTTCAGCTGTCCAAGTATCTAAATTAGGAACGATTCGCTTCAAGTTTGCGATTCCATACTCTGAAGCTTTCATGGAGTTATCTCCTAAATCTTCAGATTGAGCAGTTGGATCATAACTGTTCCCTTGACGTCCATATCTGTAGATTGGATCTCCATTTTTGGAGGTAATCCATTGATCCAATGTCAGTTGTTCTTCTTCTGGTGTTTTGGCATCTAGGATTGGTCGGTAACCCCAAGCAATCGCAAATTTGTCATAAGGGCCTACATTCGGCATCAAACTAACTCCCTCATCACCAGGCTGAGCTATGTAATTGAATCGAGCATAATCCATAATAGAAGGTGCCGTACCCATTGCTTTGGTGAACTCGGCATCTCTCAATTTCTCCACAGGGTAAGCATGAGAAGAGGCAAAGTTGTGAGGTAATCCTAATGTATGTCCTACTTCATGGGAGGATACAAAACGAATCAATCGACCCATTACTTCATCATCAAATTTGACATTCCTAGCATCTGGATTGATGGCAGCAGTTTGGATAAAGAACCAGTTTCTCAGTAGGTTCATAACATTATGGTACCAACCAATATCAGACTCTAGTATTTCACCTGTTCTTGGGTCGGAAACGTGAGGTCCATAGGCATTCTGAATATCAGAAGCAAAATATCTAATTACCGAATAACGAGCATCTTCTGGACTCCAATCAGGATCTTCTTCTTTACTAGGCGCTCTTTTGGCAGTAATGGCATTCTTGAATCCAGCTTCTTCAAATGCAGCTTGCCAATCTTCCACACCAGCAATTAGGTAAGGAACCCATTTCTCAGGAGTTGCAGGGTCGATGTAATAGACAATCTGCTTTTTCGGTTCTACAAGCTCCCCTCTTTTAAATTTCTCAACATCTTCCTCTTTTACTTCCAATCTCCAGCGGTCAAGAAAGGTTCTATTAGCCGCTTTTTGTGCATCGGATCCATAATCCACAATAGATCTACTAAACCATCCTACTCTTCTATCTGCTAATCGTTGCATCATTGGTTCCTCAGGAAGTAAGATCATAGAGGAATTCATTTCTAAAGTGATTAGTCCAGTAGAGCTGTTGGAAGGAGGCTCAGAAGCATTATAGGTTAAGATATATCTTGCCTCGATATTAATTGGATAGGTATGAATATGCTGGATAAAAGATCGTTCATTGTCCAAACGAGTTACTTTAAAACCAGTTCTTCTGTTTCTAGGTAAGCCTAATGCTTGAACATCTTTACTGAATAAATCAGTTGCTTCAATCACTACGCCCGTAGAGTCAGTAGATCTTGATTTGACATCGAATTTTTGAAGGATCGGTTCAAAGTTGGAGTTTTTAACTGCCATCGAAATAGGCAATGAATCTGCCGCAAAATTGTTGACCGAAACCACTCTCAAAAGGACATTGTCATTGTCTTTCTCCCATCTGAGCATTAAGGTGTTGGTTCGTTCCCCACCATACCCAATACCATCCGCTGTTTTAGCTATGGTCGTAACCATGAGCATGTCTTTCCCGAACATAGACTCAGGAATTTCATAAAAATACTTCTCATCAATTTGGTGGACTTTAAAAAGGCCGTCTTTTGATTTTGCCTCTTTGGTGATTACCTCTGAATAGGGTTTTGGTCCTGACTTAGAGCCGCCATTTGGTTTAGCAGGGGTAGAGGTGACTGCAGGGGCATTTTTGGAGTCTTTCTTTTTTTCTTTTGAGCGAAAGAGTCCTCAGCATGCAAAAAGACACCCATGACACATAGCATCAGAGTAAATCTCCTTAATAATTTGGGTTGCATAATTTTTTGTTAGTTTAAGCTTTCAATTGCTGTCAAAAATAACCTTGATTTTCCTGTAAGGTTGTTTTCCAAAACTAATTATTTGATAAGCGGTTTAATCCAAGAGCTAAAGGGAAAACATTGAGCAATTCAAAATCAGTTGTCATCATTGGAGGAGGCTTAGCAGGCTTAGTCTCAGCCTATTTGCTGGCCAAAAATGGACAAAAAGTACTTTTGATCGAGAAAAAGAGTATCCTCTTCATCGGGTTTGTGGTGAGTATGTTTCCAATGAAGCGCGGGATTTTTTGGTACGTGAAGGACTATTTCCCAAAAAATTGGACTTCCCTCAGATTCATAATTTTTTGTTTTCTGATGTTTTGGGAAATTCAACTACCATTCCTTTGGATCTAGGAGGTTTTGGGATCAGTCGATTCGTTTTTGATCATTTTTTATATGAACAGGCAATAAACTCCGGAGTAGAGATAAAGCTCAAGACCCAAGTGTTTGAGGTGGAGTTTATAGAAAGAGAAAATCAGTTTTGTTTAATCTTATCGGATGGTTCTAAGTGCTTCGCCAATTATGTAATTGGAGCTTTTGGAAAGCGATCAAAACTAGATAAAGCTTTAAAAAGATCTTTTATTGAGCAAAGAAGTCCATTTATAGGAGTCAAATATCATGTAAAAACAGATTTTCTAAGAGACACGGTAGCCCTTCATAATTTTGAAGGAGGTTATTGCGGGATCAATGCCATCGAGGAAGAAAAATTCAATATCTGTTACTTAGGAAGTAGAGAACAATTAAGAGAATTTGGCTCTATCGAAGAGATGGAGCGTGAGCAACTGTGGAAAAACCCCATTTTAAAAAACTTATTAATGAATAGCGACTTCCTTTTTGATAAGCCTGAAGTCATTAATGAAATTAATTTCGAACCCAAAATGCCAGTTGAAAATCATATTCTGATGGTAGGAGATGCAGCTGGCTTAATCACACCTCTATGTGGGAATGGTATGGCAATGGCAATTCAATCGGGGAAATTAGCTGCTGAATCAATAATAGAAGGTGGATTAAGAAATTTGGTAGAAAAGCGTTATGAGCAACAATGGAAGGGATTATTTCAAAAAGGTTATGGTTTGGAAGACAAATTCAAACCCTTTTTGGAGCAAAGAAGAGCTCTGTTTTCGCAGGAAAATTGATTGGGAATTTTCCAATGATCGCTAATTTCATAGTAAGAAATACTCATGGGAGACCATTTTAATTGCCAAAGACCTGTAAAATCTGGGTGTTTTCGAAAAAATAATAGATAAAGAAGGCATTTAGGAATAGTGCAGAGATAGTATTCATTCCCATGGCCCAGCTATAGTTTGCATATTTTTCAGGATTAGTTCGGACGAAGCTAAACCAAAGTAAAAAGAATAAAATAATGGGAGCCATGGCCCCTAAATATACCCAGATTATTTCCTGTTGATTTTTGCTTATAAAATACCAGATGAATGCGATGCCTGTTAGGATAAACCAAAGGTTTGAAAAGTAAAATGTTCCTTTGATTCCAATTTTTAAACTGAGGGTTTTATCACCTCTTTTTGAGTCTTCTCCATGTTGATAGACCTGTGTTAATGGGTAAGACCCCCAAAGCATCATACTGGTCAACATGCCTGGAATGATTACATGGGGTTTAAGTACAGAGGCCCAAGTTAAATCGCTCAAGCCTACATAAGCCATAGCAAGGGTGAAGTATCCCTGAAAAAAACCTGCGATAAACCAGCTTGACCAAGGGTATTTTTTAATTCTGATTCCAGGATGGCTATAAGCCATGCTTACCAAGCCATAAAGGAGAATCATGGAGGCAAATTGCCAATTGATCTGGAGTCCAATAAAAATAGCTACCGCAAAAAACAGCAAGGATAACCAAAACAAGTCTGGGGTAACTTTGGGAGGATTTTTAGGCCTCCAATGCTTTCTTCATCTTGATCATAAAAGCTGTTGTAAGCATTGCTAGAGGGGTATAAGAATAAATGTAGGGATAGAAAAACCCAAAGTATTCTCAATTCCTGAAGGTTCGGAGTGATGGCTAGCGCAAAAAAGAATACCGGCATCAGGAACAATGAAAAAGGAATTCTTAAATGCTTTAAACTGGAAACAGTGATCATATCGTACTTCTAATTGCGCTAATAACTTTATTAAGTAGAGAAGGTTGTATTGCTACGATTCAATTTAGAAAATATCCCTTAACTTAAGAATATGAATTCCAGCATCGTCAGTATTGGCTTAGCCAACCCAGGGTATCCAATCAAACAGGCTTCTATAGCAGGTTTTATGAAATTTGCCCACCAACTCGATGATGTGGAGGCTAGAAAGCTAAGGTTTTTGTATAAAAAATCAGGTATTGAAACCAGGCATAGTGTATTAATGGATTTTGAAAAAGAAGATCCAACCGAGTTTACATTTTTTCCAAACAATCAAGAGTTGTCTCCATTTCCTCGAACCAAATCTAGGATGGGAGTTTTTAATAAATCAGCTCCGGAACTTGCTTTCGAGGCTTCTAAAAAATGTTTGGATAAGGCTTCCATTCAGGCAAAGGAGGTGACCCATCTAATTTTGGTTTCCTGCACTGGAATGGTAGCCCCTGGAGTGGAACTTGAACTGATGAATTTTTTAGGTCTTGATAACTCCGTGGAACGTTATTGCTTGCATTTTATGGGTTGTTATGCAGCTTTTACGGGAATTAAACTTTCTGATAAAATCCTGAAAGCAGAACCTAATGCAAATGTATTATTAGTGTCTGTGGAATTATGCACATTGCATTTTCAAAAAGAGTATGTAGAAGATAATATTTTAGCAAACTCACTTTTTGGAGATGGAGCGGCAGCTGCCTTATTAAAAAATCAGATCACGGCTTGAAAATAAAGTCCTATTTAAGTCAGGTAATTCGAGAAGGAGAAAAAGACATGGCTTGGGGGATAGGAGATTTTGGTTTTGAAATGCGATTGACTAAATACATCCCTTCTTTGTTGGATCAGGGAATACACCAGTTAATAGATTTGTTTGAAAGGAAGTTTCAAGTTTCTAGAATAAAGCACTTCGCTATACATCCTGGTGGAAAACAGATTCTTAACAAAGTTCAAGAGGCCTTTGGATTACCCCAATCTGTAAACTTTCATGCATTGGAAGTCTTGCGAAATTTTGGAAACATGTCTTCAGCTACTATACTTTTTGTACTGGAGCGAATGCTTCATGATGAGGCAGTATCTGGTGATATTCTATCTCTTGGGTTTGGGCCTGGGTTGACTTTGGAAACGCTTCATTTAGAAAAGTAATGGGCAAATTTTCTCAAAGGAGCTACGAAAAGGAATTGATGGATAACCTGGATTGTGGAGGAGAAGAGCTCAATTACACCTTAAATGAATTAAAAACCATCAATAAATGGCTTGGAGGAAATTATGTAACCACTTCAGGTATTGCTAAACTGGTCAAATTGAAACCCCAAGAGACCTATGAGGTCGCAGATATTGGCTGTGGTGGTGGGGATATGATCAAAGTGATGGCAGATTGGTCTAGATCCCAAAAAATAGATTTAAATTTATAGGAATTGACGCCAATCGGAACATTATTGACCTTGCACTGGTTAGGTTATCAAATGAATCCGAAATTACTTTTGAAGTTCAAAATGTATTTGAACCAGGGTTTTCAGATTACAAAGTAGATATAACTACTTGTACGCTCTTTACACATCATTTTACAGATCAAGAACTTATTGATCTTCTTAAATCACTTCGTGAAAAATCCCGCCTGGGAATTGTCATCAATGATTTGCACCGTCATTGGTTTGCTTATTACAGCATTAAAGTATTGACTAGATTATTTAGCAAATCCAAAATGGTACAAAATGACGCTCCATTGTCGGTGTTAAGAAGCTTTTCTAAAAGAGATTGGGAAAAGATATTAAGTTCAGCTCAATTGAAAAATTTTGAAATCAGCTGGCATTGGGCTTTTCGCTGGCAAGTTTTAGTTTTAATATAATCATCAACCAACAAATTTATTTATCATGTTTGAACTGTCTCAAGAAACTACAGATGCACTTTATGCAGAGGGTATTAGTTTAGGTATAGAGATCGCACTTCGAATTTTTAGCGCCTTATTATTTTATTTTGTCGCTAAGTTTATCGCTAAGAAAATCTTAGCGGGTTTAAAGCGCTTTTTAGATAAAAGGGATGACGCACCTTCCTTGAATGAATTCCTTTATGGCTTCTCCAAAATCTTACTTTATGCAGTAGTTTTTGTAGGAGTATTAATGATTTTAGGCGTTCCAGGAAGTTCATTCTTAGCAATATTTGGTGCTGCTGGTCTTGCTATTGGCTTAGCGCTTCAAGGTTCCTTATCCAATTTTGCAGGGGCTTATTGATATTGGCTTTTAAACCATTCAAAGTTGGACATGTGGTGGTCGCTCAGGGCCATACCGGAACCGTTGCAAAAATTCAGATCTTGTATACTCATTTGATGACTTTTGATAATCAAGAGGTGATTATCCCTAATGGTAACCTTGCAAATTCTGACATTGTCAATATGAGTACGCAAGAGACAAGAAGAGCTGAGCTAAAGGTAGGTGTTGCCTATGGAACGAATATTAAGCAAGCAAAAGAGATCATCTTAAACATTTTTGAGAATGATCCGAGAGCATTGAAAGACCCGGCACCTTTTGTTGCATTGAATAATTTTGGGGATAGCTCTTTGGATATTGTGGTCAGAGTTTGGGCAAAGTCAGCGGATATGTGGCCAATGTATTTTGCGGGTATGGAAGCTATTAATTCAGAATTTGAAAAGCATGGAATTGAAATACCATTCCCACAAAGAGTGGTTCACCAAATCAAAGAAAAGGCGGCAGAAGAAGAATCGTAAACCGCGAATAATTTAAAATAGGCGATCAAATAATTTTTGATCGCCTTTTTTTAAAACCTTACCATAATATCATTAAGTGATTTTCGATGAATATCAGGTACATAGGTTTCTTCTTTGGGATACCCTACTGGTACCAATAAAAAGGGCTTTTCATGAGATGGGCGATTTAGAATTTGGCTTAAAAAATTCATAGGACTTGGAGTGTGGGTGACTGCCACCAATCCGGCTTGATGAATTGCCGCAATTAAAAACCCACATGCTATTCCAACGGATTCGCTTACGTAATAATGTTGAACTTTTTCTCCGTTTTCTATACCATAAGACTGCTTGAACACTACGATTAGGTAAGGAGCCTCTTCTAAAAATGGTTTTTCCCAATTGGTTCCTAGGGGTTTTAAATCTGACTTCCAAGTCTCACTCATTCTACCGCCATAGCTGATCTTTTCTTCTTCCTCAGCAGCTGATCGTATTTTTCTTGACTTCTGAATCAGAGATTACGCAGAATGTCCAAGGTTGCTTATGGGCACCTGAGGGAGCGGTGCTTGCAGTTTTGATAATATTCTCGATAACCTCCATGGGAATTGGTCTCGGATCAAATTCTCTCACTGTTCTTCTTTGATCCATTTCAAAGAAGAATTCTTTCGATTTTGAAATCATTTCTTCCGGAGAGATTTGGGCTCTTTTGTAAGGGATATGGTCATACCCATCAATTTTTTCTTTTCTTTTCCATAAAACAAAAACGGCTACCTCGAAAGATAGCCGTTTTTGAGAAAATCAAATAAAATTAATCGAAAGTGATGTCTTTGGTGCCTCCTGGGTAAGTGATTGTACCAGCCTTATCACATTCACCTGAACCATAATCCAAGGTCATGGATGCTCCTTTATAAGTGAACTGGATTTGGCCACTGCTTGGGCTGTATATTCCAGATTCCAGACAGGACTGTGAAATGATAAGGCTTTCTGTAACGGTAGCGGTATAGTCATTGCCTTCTAGGCTTTTTCCGTTCGCTGTTCCAGTTAATTTGGCTTCATATCCAGCGCTACCTAAAGTGATTTCTCTGATTTCATCTGTATTGATCGTAACAAATTTTCCATCTGGAAAAGTCACTTTTCCATTTTCAATTTTTACGGCCAAGGTAATTGTGCTGGTAAAAATATCTAGTTTGGTATTGGTAATGGTTCGAGTACCTTCAATTTTATAGCCATTTACCTCATAACCATCGAAGGTGGTGACGATGTTTGCGCCTGGAACCAATAGGTTTCCAGAGTAAGCAATAGTAAACTTTCCTTTTCTGGTGACTCCGTTTGGACTTTCACAGCCTGCTCCAAAATCTACCGTGATTAATTTTTGCTCTGAATTGGTGGTCACTTCTGTTGATGCACAAAAATCTCCGGCAGCAGTATTGGATTTACGTGCTCCTAAGCCAGTGCTCTCAAGGACAGCTAAAGTAAGGTTATCCAGATCCTCAAATTTTTGATTTACCTGGGAAACTTCGACAACAATCGAAGTGTCTGCCACTGCAGGGGCATCATCCTCCGAATTACAGGAAAACCCAATAAGGCCTACCAATGCTAGGAATAAAAGTGAGTGAAACTTTGTAAAATGGTTCATATAATTATGGGTTGGAGTAAAAGAGTATAATAGTTTAGTAAAAATCGTGCCTACTTTCCAGTAAACAGTAGGTTATCATTTCTTTTTTAAAAATACATAAATACCCTACTAAATGAAATTAGGATGAAAGGTCTTCATTGCTATTTGATTCCTTATTGGATTTGGATTTTTTTCTACCTCCAACACAGCCGATATTTTGAGTGAGAGAAATGTCTTCTGGTAGAATTCCCATTCCATTCTCCAAATCCCAATCCTCTGCATAGGTCTCATCAATTGGTTTCTCTTTTGGTTTGTGTTTTCCTTTTTTCATTGTAATAAGATTTACATGTTTCAACGGGAATCCTTTTCAGGTGGTTTGTTAAGAATCCTTTTTCAGGCAGGGTTGGTTGTACTATCTTTGGGCATGAAGGGATTTGATTATGATATGCATGATCTTCCAGGAAAAATTGCTCAAGTAAAAAGCAGTGCTGGAAGATTGTCTTTTTTAAGGCTCCTTATTTTTGTAGGGATAGGAATTTTTGGGGTGTTGACCATATCCCAATCCGTAATTTGGGCCTTACCATTGATAGCTGCGATTATTATTTTTATTAGTTCTATTCAGAAATATAACCATAAAAAGGACCAGGAGGCGATTTACAATGCCTTAATTTTAATTGATAAACAGGCTGGTCAAAGGAAAGACCGGGAACTGGTAGGAATTGACCAAGGAAAAGAATTTCAAGACAAAAATCACCCTTTTGCCAATGACTTGGATCTTTTTGGAGAACACTCCTTATTTCAATTGGTAAATCATACCGTATCGAAAGGAGCTCGGAAAAAGTTAGCAGATTTAATGAAAAGCTCCTTTGATCAAAAAGAAGCCAAAAAGCATCAAGAGGCAAGTGAGGAGTTGGCAGCAAATCCAGGTTTGTTGAAAGCAATTGAAAGCTGCGGGATCGCATTTTTTTCAGAGGAAAAAGCCTCTTCCCATTGGCGGGAATTACTGACTAGTGAAAAAAGATTCCCTTATATATTTCTGTATTATCTTTTTTAGGCCCTGTTTTTGGATTGATATTAGTAGGATTATCTATCGCTGGAATCATCCCTGGGGCCTTAATAGGTGCTTGGATTTTGCTAGGACTAATTCCATTAGGGTATGTTTTTAAATTTTTGAAGGAGGCATCTGAAAAGCTTCCAACTAGGAGTCAATTGAAAGCCTATACTACCTGGTTATATGAATTGGAGAGAATGGGGTTTTCCTCACCTTTGTTGAAAGAAAAACATCAGTTAATCCTTACCAATAAGGAAAGCGCTTCTCAATTATTTAAACAATTGGATCGACTGGGGATGTGGATTGATAATAGATTGAATATCCTTTATATACCTTTCAACTTATTTTTGGACCGATTTGCTGTTGATGAAGCAATTTCAGACATGGATAAATACCCATGGAAAAGAAATGGCCAAAATCCCTGATCTATTAGAAGATTGGGAAGTCTTGGTTTCATTGGGTGCTTTTGAGTATGAAATTGGTGTTCAAGGTGATCTCCAATTTGATGATTCTGCAGTCTTGGTAGGGTCAGAAATTTCGCACCCCTTGTTGAAACCTGAAAAAGCAATTGCGAATGACTTTCAATTAGGACATACTCAGAAATTCATCCTGTTAACGGGGGCAAACATGAGTGGAAAGACAACATTTATGAGAACACTTGGCATTAATGCGGTCATGGCAAACATGGGGTTGAAACCATTTGCGGGTAAATTTAAAATGGGTGATTTTCAGCTCTACACCAGTATGCGTAATACGGATAATTTGGGAGAGTCGGTCAGTTCATTTTATGCCGAACTAAGTAGAATTCATAATTTGATTGAGCGATTGGAGAAGAAGGAGAAAATATTTTTTCTATTGGATGAAATTCTAAAGGGTACCAATACAGAAGATCGAATAGCCGGGAGCGAGGCTTTGCTCAGACAGGTAGCAAAAACAGAGGGGTTAGGTATAGTCAGTACGCATGATATAGAACTTTCAGCTTTAGAAGGAAAGATTGCAGGTGTTGAAAATCGAAGTTTTCATTCAGAGATTTTGGATGATACCATCAACTTTGATTATAAATTAAAAATAGGGCCATGCCCAAGTTTTAATGCGCATAAATTAATGGAGTTGATGGGAATCAGGTTTCAAGAGTAGGAATGAGTTTTTCCTTCCCCCAGATTCTCGTATTTTTGTGATTCAAATTTAGCTATGGCGAATAAAAACCAATCCCCTGTTTTAGGAGTTCTCGGTGGAGGACAGTTAGGCAGAATGCTGATTCAATCTGCAATTAATTATAATCAAGATATCCACATTTTGGACCCTGATCCAAATGCTCCTTGCAAAGACCTTTCTCAGAAATTTACGGTAGGTTCTCTTAAGGATTTTGATACCGTTTATGCATTTGGAAAAGAATGTGATGTGATTACTGTGGAAATTGAAAGTGTTAATGCTGAAGCGCTTATAAAACTTGAGTCTGAAGGAAAGAAAGTTTATCCACAACCGAAGATCCTTCAATTGATTCAGGATAAAAGAGAGCAAAAACAATTTTATCAACAACATAATATTCCCACCGCTGAATTTATTTTGACAGCAAACAAGTCTGAAGTTATCCACAATAAAAGTTTCCTACCTGCAGTAAATAAGCTAGGAAAAGAAGGGTATGATGGAAGAGGAGTCCAAGTGATAAAATCTGAAGAGGATTTGGACAAAGCGTTTGATGCTCCTGGATTGCTGGAAAAATTAATTGATTTTGATAAAGAAATTGCGGTTACAGTTGCTAGAAATGAGGCCGGTGATTTGACCGTTTATCCAGCTGTAGAATGTGCTTTTCACCCTACTGCCAATTTGGTGGAATTCTTATTTGCCCCCGCAGAAATATCCAAAGAGGTCGAAGATAAAGCCAAAGAAATAGCTAAAGATGTAATTTTAAAGTTGGGGATGGTTGGGATTTTGGCCGTGGAAATGTTCGTAACCAAAGAGGGAGAGGTGTTGGTAAATGAAATTGCTCCAAGGCCCCATAATAGTGGACACCATACGATTGAGGCAAACTTTACCTCCCAGTTTGAGCAGCATTTAAGGTCAGTGATGAATTGGCCTTTAGGTAATCCAGAATTAAGATGCCCTGCAGCTATGATTAATTTATTGGGTGAGGAAGGATTTACAGGCCCCGCTATTGTAGAAGGACAGGAAATTGCAATGGCAGAAAAGGGTGTCTACATTCATATGTATGGTAAAAAATTAACAAAGCCGTTTCGGAAAATGGGGCATGTAACAGTATTGGATGAAGATGTATCCCAACTCAAAACCAAAGCACTGAAAATAAAAGACCTAATTAAAATCAAATCCATCTAATGAAGCCATCAGTAGGAATTATTATGGGAAGCCAATCGGATCTTCCTATCATGTCAGAAGCAGCCCAATTTTTAGAGGAAATTGGGGTTGAGTATGAATTGACGGTGGTTTCGGCTCACAGAACACCTCAACGTATGATTGATTATGCGGGTTCAGCTCGTGAAAGAGGGATCAAAGTAATAGTGGCAGGTGCTGGAGGGGCAGCTCACTTACCTGGAATGGTGGCCTCATTAACGAGTTTGCCTGTGATTGGAGTTCCAATATTAAGCTCTAATTCCATTGATGGTTGGGATAGTATTTTATCCATCCTTCAGATGCCCTCTGGCATTCCAGTGGCTACAGTAGCATTAAATGGAGGTAAAAATGCCGGTATTTTGGCTGCTTCCATTGTAGGCTCCTTTGATCAGAATGTAGCTTCGAAAATGGATGAATTCAAAACAACTTTAAGAGAAAAAGTAGAAGCTTCTGCTCTACAAATAGAACAAAAAGGTTGGAAGAAGATTTTAAAGAAATGAAAAATGCGGCCTAGGCCGCATTTTTTATACTATGAACTGGAAGAAACCAATTCGATTTACCGTGGGAGGGGAAAAATGGGAAGTTCCTTTGAATGTCCTCATTTTAGTGATCCTTATTACGCTTTTGCTAATGTTCTTCGGCGCATGGATGGGCTTTAGCTTTGGTGGAGGAAAATTTTAGTCTGTAAAAATTCCCCAGCCATCATCGTATTTTTCATTGGCATCAAAACCCCTGATCCATTCTACGAAAAGTTCACGATATTCTTCAATCGCATCTCGTAGCAATTGCAAATGTTCTTCGGCATGAGTGGATTCAACAGCAAGCTGATAAGTCATTGCTCTTAGACTTTTAGCATGAACTTTCATAATGGTAGCATTCTCCATTTTAGCGACATAATCTTCCAGGCCTTCGGTACCTGCAAACTTGGAACTCATCATTGTCGCATCTTCCGTCATTAAGCCACCATATAATTCTTTTCTAGCTTCGTCGAGACTACCTACCAAAGCATGAGTTAATGCAATGATGTCTCTAGCTTTTAGCATCAAAGGATGTTTATAAATCCGGTCCTGAGGATTGTTAAAGTTCTCTTCATCCTCATCGTCCCATTCTGAATTTTCATCAAAATCATCCCACATGAGCTGCCTTCAATTAAAATGGTAGCGTATCCTCATCGCTGTCTGAATGAAAACTGCTTACTTCAGGCATTTCGTTAGCGGAAGGAGTGCTAGGTGCTCCATTGCCTGTTCTATCTACTTTATAAGCTTTTACATCCGTATACCATCTTCCATTATATTCTCTGCTTTCTACATCAACACCTAAAGTTACTTGCTCCCCCACCTGAAGTGAAAATTGATCAATTTTATCACCCCAAATTGATAAACAGACCTTTTTAGGGTAGTTACCCCCTGTTTCTAAAATATATTCCTGCTTTCTCCAAGCATTTCCATTTCTAGAATTACCGCCTACTTCTGGTAGAACTTGTATAATCTTTCCGCTTAATTCCATCTTCTAATTTAATTTTAATCGATTTCACGAAGTTAATCAATGGTATGTAAAACTCACGAATGTAGGGGTGTAAAATAGTCTTTGGAAGGAATAGGATTTAACATTTTTTGGCATGAACCTTGGTACTTTCCGTTCTTACAATTTAAATAAGGATTCCAAAAATTTAGTGTTAGCTTGATAATACGAAATAATATTTGGTTTCTTGATTTTCGTGCATTTTATGATGCAAAAAGAGTAGTTTTCTTTGCAAGGGTGTATCGTAAATCATATTTTTAAAATTCTTTCATTTTGTTTCACACTTAATTAATACTATGGTATAGACTTCTACGTTGTTCATAAACCAACTGAAGATGAGTAAAAGAAAAGGACCTCAAGACAGCGATTTGATCTCTCAATATAGAAGTGGAAATGATGCTGCCTTTGATCTTTTGGTAGATCGATACCAAAGTAAACTTTATACCACAATATTCTTGATCGTTAAGGATCAGGCAATTGCTGAAGATTTGTTGCAGGAGGTATTTGTAAAAGTTGTGAATACCCTCAATTCTGATAAATACAATGAAGAGGGTAAATTTCAACCTTGGGTAATGCGTATTGCGCATAACCTGGCCATTGATCATTTTAGAAAAGCAAAGCGATATCCAATGATATTAATGGAGGATGGTTCAAATGTCTTCAATTCGTTGAGATTTGCGGAAGAAACGGTAGAAGATCGTCAAATGAGAGATGAGACTGTCGAGCTTGTCAAAAGGTTGATCGAGGAGCTTCCTGAAGCACAAAAGCAAGTATTAATTATGCGGCATTACCTGGATATGAGTTTTCAGGAAATTGCCGATCAAACTGGAGTTAGCATCAATACCGCATTGGGAAGAATGAGGTATGCGCTAATTCATTTAAGAAAAAAATGAAACACCTTAATGTTGCCTATGACAAAACTATTTACCCCAAATGACCTGATGAGATATATCTATCAGGAAATGACCGAGGAGGAACAAGATCTTTTAGTGCAAGCCTTACACAATGATGAGTCGTTGATGGAAGAATACGTTGAAATGCTGAGCACTTTGGAGCAATTGAACCAGATCAAGCTTCAACCTTCGGAAAAAGTAGTAAATGCCATCAAATCGAGGGCACAGTCTACGGGACTGGAAAGAGTCTAAAAAAATTGGTAACCCCGCAAAAGCGGGGTTTTTTTATAGTTCACTATTAATAAAATCAGCAGCTTTTTGAATTATTATAGGGTAGGTACTCAGTCCGAACCCATGGCCTTGGCCTGGAATCGCTTCATAGTAATAAGAAACACCTGCCTCTTTTAATTTACTTTCCAATAATTCACTTTGTGAAATAGGAACTACCACATCCTCCGAACCATGAAAGAAGACCGTGGGTACACTCGTAGAGGATATATAATTAATAGGACTAGATTCTAAGTAGGCAGTTTCCTTGTTTTCTGGAGTTCCATCAAGCAAAAGCTGTAATCCTTGTTGGGTAAGGGTGTTGAAATCATATAAAGAAATCAAGTCTGTTGGAGGAAATAAAGCCATTACAGCTTGTATATTTCCTATTTCCGGATGCTTATAGCTATGTAAAAGTGCTAAATGTCCCCCTGCACTTGCTCCTGCGAGAATGAGTTCATCAGATACATTCCAGTCATCAGTTTTCGATGCTATATAATTAATAGCGTCTATGATATCATTTTCTTGGGCAGGAAACTGGCCTGAACCGGTACCAAGATCATATAAACTATAATTCAGGGAAACTATTGCATATCCAGGGAAGGAATATTCCAATAATGTCCGAAAAGCTAATATTTCACTTTTATCTCCACTAGTCCAGCTTCCTCCATGAATGTAGACAAATACGGGTGTAGATTCTTTTGTCCTGCCTTCTGGTAAAAATATGTCCATAGAATTGTCCTCGTTGCTTCCATAGGATTCATCGTAAATATCCATTGCAACGATCGGCTCCAATACTGGATCATCCGAATTCGTGCTACAGGAAAAAAATAAGAGTGGTATTGCCAAGGCAACTAAAAACCGAATTGCAAAAAGTTTCTTATCATAACCATTTGATTAAAGTTGAAATAATTTTTTGTGTCTTTTTATCATAGGGTGGTTTCATTAAAGTAGAATTGTTAAAACCTACTCTTTGTTTTAATACCCCCTTTTCATTAGAAAAAGAAAGGTAACCATAATAACCATGTGATTTTCCGATCCCGCTGTTATTGACCCCTCCAAAAGGCAAGTTAGGATGTAGAAAATGTAACACGCAATCGTTGAAGACTACATTTCCTGAGCTAGTTTCATGGATTACCTTCTTATAAGTGTCACTTTCTTCCCCAAAATAATATAAGGCCAGTGGCTTAGGCTTATTATTAATTAATGAAATGGCCTCATCAATTGTTGAGTAGGAGAGGATAGGAAGTAAGGGGCCAAATATCTCTTCTTCAGCGATAGCCATATCTTCTGTGATATTAGATATAAGAGTAGGCTCTATATAAAGTGTTTCTAGGTTAGAATTTCCTCCAAATTCCACCTTCGCACCTTTTGATTTAGAATCTTCTAACAAGGAGTAAAGCCTATTAAAGTGTTTTAGATTTATGACTCTAGCTAAATCCGCTGATTTTTCAATTCCTTTATATTGAGGATCATACATTTTTTGGATGGCCACTTTAAGCTCCATAAGTAGTTGGTCCTTAATATCCTTTTGAACCAATAAATAGTCTGGGGCAATACAGGTTTGCCCACAGTTTAAAAATTTTCCATATATAATTTTAAAAGCAGCATCATTTAAATCTGCATCACTATGTATGATTGTAGGTGATTTTCCACCCAATTCAAGTGTTACGGAGCTTAGGTTTTTGGAGGCAGCTTCCATGACGAGTTTTCCCACTGTGGGGCTGCCAGTAAAAAATATATGGTCAAAAGGAAGCTCAAGTAGTTTCTTAGCCACCTCCGCATCTCCATTAAATACGCGTACTTCAGAGGGATCAAAAATTTCCTCTACCATATTCTGTATTAATCCAGAGGTATGAGGAGATAGTTCTGAAGGTTTTAAAATTACTGGGCAACCTGCTGACAATGCTGAAATCAAGGGTTCAATAGCTAAATTGAACGGATAATTCCAAGGACTAATGATTAATGATACTCCCTTAGGTTCGTATACAATCTTTGCCTTGGTTCCGGTCATAGATAGTCCTGGAGCAACTTTTTTAGGAGCCATCCAGGCTTTTAGGTTTTTAAGAGTATGCTTAATTGCTGCCGTTACAGGATAGATTTCACTAAGATCTGTTTCGGCTGGGTGTTTTTAAAATCTTCATAAAGGGCTACTTGAATTCTCGAAATATTTGTTTCAATCCACTTTTGAATTCTGATGATTCGTTCTGCTCTTTCTTTACGGGAAGAAGTTCTCCATTGGATTGCAGTAGCTTTTTGAGATTCGAAGCATGATATTATTTCTTGGGACATTATTGATTTGATTGCTTGGCCTTAGATACTAATTTTCTTCTTTTATCTAAAAGAAAAACAATTTTTTAGTCTGTATATAGATATTGTGCACAAGGAGTAATTGTATTTTTTCTTTTTTTCAAAATCTTCTGATTTTCAATGAGATAGCATTTTTTGCTTATTTAGCCCCTTTAAGCCCCTAAAAAACAGTTTTAAATACTTGAAAAATAATTTCGTAACAAAAAAATGCATTACGTAAAAATATTTCTATGCATTTATTTGGATATGAAAAGCAAAAAAATGTATTTTTAACGCATAATTGGATTGACATAATACCTTTTAAGGCAAAACATGAAGATCTAATAGTTATAGAATGTTGAATTATTTATGGTTTTGAGCACTAAAAATTGAAATAATTCAATAAGAAATTAATAAAAGTTAATTATTGACGAAAGTTTTACGAACTCGAAAAATTTTAAAAAACACGATATGGACACTTTATCCAATTGTCAATTAACCTCCCAACCACCATCAAGTGGATTTTTCGAAAGGGTTAGAAGGGAGATGGAGTCTTTAAAATCATTCCAGATTTTATTGGTTTTATTTTTTCTGTTAACCTCAGGAGTATTTGCCCAAACAACCGTTCAGGTATCTGAGCCAACAGGGGGCTTCTCTATCGATGGGGATTTAAGAGCTAATTTTCCTGCTCCTTCGGGTGTAGGTGATTGGTTTCCGGGCTTAACGGGTTCAGGAGGGCATGTATTTACTGCTAATGGCAATGTTGCTGTACCAGTTAATATAAGCACCACCTTTTATTTCAAAGATGAAATAAGAGCGATCACTACCCCAGGAACTGGAAACATCTTTTCATCAAGTAAGTTTGATCAAAATCCAAATGATTGGAGTTGGACCACTGGTAATGTGCAGCCAAAAAATGATTTGGGTAATGTGTACTTACATATAGGTACTGATGAGGTAACTAAAGATCAATGGATTTTTGTTGGTGCCGATAGACTTGCAACAAATGGTAATGCTTATGTAGATTTCGAGTTCCTACAAAATGAAATTACCCCTGTTGCAGGCGGTACTTTTTCTGCTGATGGACCTGATGGAGGTAGAACAGTAGGAGACTTTTTAATTGCAGTTGAGTTTGCTAGTACTCCCAACGTTGACTTTTATACTTGGGAGCCAGATGGAAATGGAGGGTTTGCTTGGAAACTAAACACGCCTGGTCCACTTGCTATTGCAGCTCGAAGTATCAATGGAACAATCGATCCTCTTAATACTTATGGAGCTCCTTATAAAGCAGAACAATTTGTTGAAGCGGCAGTGGATTTCACTGCGTTGTTAAATGTTGTTGGTGACGCTTGTGCTGGAGTTTCAATTGGTAATATATTTATCAAATCCAGAGCTTCTGGATCAAGTGATCAATCATCCTTAGCTGATTTTGTGGAGTCTATTCCAGTTCAGATTGAACTTGGTACTGCAACAATCAGCTATAATTCTGATGATTTTTGTGGCGATTCTGCGCTTCCTACTATTTCAGGAATTCAGGAAGGTGAATTCTTTATTTCGGAACAAGGTGTTGGAAACACAGGTACGATCACTATAGATCCTGCAACTGGTGAAATTGATTTGACTTCTGCAGGTCCTGGTGATACTTATAAAATAGGATATCAGTATTTTTCAGTTGGTGGAAATCAATGTGAAAAATTTGCATATTTTGATATCGTATTACCATTACAAGTTCCATCACCAGCTCCTGCTTCTTTCGATTTTTGTGTAGGTTCTGGTGCTAATCAATTACAGGCTATTTCTGTAGCTCCTTTTTCTTCCGACTATCAAATCAATTGGTTTGATTCTAATATGGATCCTTTACAGGGAGCGCCTTCTATTTCCACTGCTTCAGCTGGTGTGTATACTTATTATGTAAGTCAATCCAAAATTGATGGTACTGAGTGTGAAAGTGAAATGGCTGAAATTACTGTCAACGTAGGCGTATGTAGCCTTACATTAGTAAAAGAGGCAACCAATGGACCTACCGGAGAAGATTGTTTAGATCCAACCTTAAATCCAACAATTGACTACAGCTTTACATTGACTAACAATGGAGCTTATCCATTGACAAATATTCAGATTTCTGATCCACTTTTTGAGGCTCCAAACCCAGTGGTAGCATTGACTCTTTCTGACGATGGAAATGGTGATGCAGAATTAGGTGTTGGAGAAACTTGGATTTATACTGCATCTTATACTATTACAGCTACTGATATTGAAAATGGTCAGGTGGAAAACCAAGCTACTGCAAGTGGAGATGCCAATGGTTTTACCGTATCTGACTTATCAGGAACAGCAGTAGACAACGATACTCCTACTGTCGTTTCAGTTTGTCAAAATTATGAATTGACTTTAGATAAGCAGGTTAAATCAGGAGATCCATATTCTGCAGTTGGCAACGTAGTTGTTTATGATTATGTGATTACCAATTCAGGTAATGTGACTCTTGATGGTCCTTTCAGCGTTTCAGATGATAAAATAGCAGGTATTGCCGATGTAAATGGTCCTTTAGCACCTGGTGCAAGTGTAACTGCAACTGGAAGTTATACCATTTCCCAAACTGATATTGACGCAGGTTTTGTAACGAACATCGCTACTGCTTCTGGAAATGGAGTGGTATCTAACTCGGATACAGAAACTGTAAATGCAACTCAAACTCCGTCGATCGAGATTGTGAAGAGTGCTACACCATCTACCTACAATGCAGCAGGGGATGTGATCACGTACACCTTCGATGTGAGCAACACCGCAACGTGACCTTGACAGATGTGACAGTGAGCGATCCATTGAGTGGATTGAGCGCGATCAATTCGGTCCGGTTACCTTGGCACCGGGCGAGAACCAGGTGTTCACGGCAACCTATACCATCACCCAGTCCGACGGCGTGGATGCGGGTCAGGTGGACAACACGGCTACAGCGACAGGCAATGATCCTGACGATGTGGAAGTGAGCGATACTGACAGCGAGACCATCACGGTAGTGAAGGATGCGTCGATCGAGATTGTGAAGAGTGCTACACCATCTACCTACAATGCAGCAGGGGATGTGATCACGTACACCTTCGATGTGAGCAACACCGCAACGACCTTGACAGATGTGACAGTGAGCGATCCATTGAGTGGATTGAGCGCGATCACTCCGGTCCGGTTACCTTGGCACCGGGCGAGAACCAGGTGTTCACGGCAACCTATACCATCACCCAGTCCGACATGGATGCGGGTCAGGTGGACAACACGGCTACAGCGACAGGCACGATCCTGATCGATGTGGAAGTGAGCGATACGGACAGCGAGACCATCACGGTAGTGAAGGATGCGTCGATCGAGATTGTGAAGAGTGCTACGCCATCTACCTACAATGCAGCAGGGGATGTGATCACGTACACCTTCGATGAGCAACACCGCAACGTGACCTTGACAGATGTGACAGTGAGCGATCCATTGAGTGGATTGAGCGCGATCACTCCGGTCCGGTTACCTTGGCACCGGGCGAGAACCAGGTGTTCACGGCAACCTATACCATCACCCAGTCCGACATGGATGCGGGTCAGGTGGACAACACGGCTACAGCGACAGGCAATGATCCTGACGATGTGGAAGTGAGCGATACGGACAGCGAGACCATCACGGTAGTGAAGGATGCGTCGATCGAGATTGTGAAGAGTGCTACGCCATCTACCTACAATGCAGCAGGGGATGTGATCACGTACACCTTCGATGTGAGCAACACCGCAACGTGACCTTGACAGATGTGACAGTGAGCGATCCATTGAGTGGATTGAGCGCGATCACTCCGGTCCGGTTACCTTTGGCACCGGGCGAGAACCAGGTGTTCACGGCAACCTATACCATCACCCAGTCCGACATGGATGCGGGTCAGGTGGACAACACGGCTACAGCGACAGGCAATGATCCTGACGATGTGGAAGTGAGCGATGGCGGACAGCGAGACCATCACGGTAGTGAAGGATGCGTCGATCGAGATTGTGAAGAGTGCTACGCCATCTACCTACAATGCAGCAGGGGATGCGATCACGTACACCTTCGATGTGAGCAACACCGGCAACGTGACCTTGACAGATGTGACAGTGAGCGATCCATTGAGTGGATTGAGCGCGATCACTCCGGGTCCGGTTACCTTGGCACCGGGCGAGAACCAGGTGTTCACGGCAACCTATACCATCACCCAGTCCGACATGGATGCGGGTCAGGTGGACAACACGGCTACAGCGACAGGCAATGATCCTGACGATGTGGAAGTGAGCGATACGGACAGCGAGACCATCACGGTAGTGAAGGATGCGTCGATCGAGATTGTGAAGAGTGCTACGCCATCTACCTACAATGCAGCAGGGGATGTGATCACGTGTACACCTTCGATGTGAGCAACAATCGGCAACGTGACCTTGACAGATGCAGTGAGCGATCCACTGGAGTGGATTGAGCGCGATCACCCGGGTCCGGTTACCTTGGGTAATCGGCGAGAACCAGGTGTTCACGGCAACCTATACCATCACCCAGTCCGACATGGATGCGGGTCAGGTGGACAACACGGCTACAGCGACAGGCAATGATCCTGACGATGTGGAAGTGAGCGATACGGACAGCGAGACCATCACGGTAGTGAAGGATGCGTCGTGATCGAGATTGTGAAGAGTGCTACGCCATCTACCTACAATGCAGCAGGGGATGCGGGATCACGTACACTCGATGTGAGCAACACCGGCAACGTGACCTTGACAGATGTGACAGTGAGCGATCCATTGAGTGGATTGAGCGCGATCATTTCCGGGTCCGGTTGGCCTTGGCACCGGGCGAGAACCAGGTGTTCACGGCAACCTATACCATCACCCAGTCCGACATGGATGCGGGTCAGGTGGACAACACGGCTACAGCGACAGGCAATGATCCTGACGATGTGGAAGTGAGCGATACGGACAGCGAGACCATCACGGTAGTGAAGGATGCGTCGATCGAGATTGTGAAGAGTGCTACACCATCTACCTACAATGCAGCAGGGGATGTGATCACGTACACCTTCGATGTGAGCAACACCGGCAACGTGACCTTGACAGATGTGACAGTGAGCGATCCATTGAGTGGATTGAGCGCGATCACTTCCGGTCCGGTTACCTTGGCACCGGGCGAGAACCAGGTGTTCACGGCAACCTATACCATCACCCAGTCCGACATGGATGCGGGTCAGGTGGACAACACGGCTACAGCGACAGGCAATGATCCTGACGATGTGGAAGTGAGCGATACTGACAGCGAGACCATCACGGTAGTGAAGGATGCGTCGATCGAGATTGTGAAGAGTGCTACGCCATCTACCTACAATGCAGCAGGGGATGTGATCACGCACCTTCGATGTGAGCAACACCGGCAACGTGACCTTGACAGATGACAGTGAGCGATCCATTGAGTGGATTGAGCGCGATCACTCCGGGTCCGGTTACCTTGGCACCGGGCGAGAACCAGTGTTCACGGCAAATCTATACCATCACCCAGTCCGACATGGATGCGGGTCAGGTGGACAACACGGCTACAGCGACAGGCAATGATCCTGACGATGTGGAAGTGAGCGATACGGACAGCGAGACCATCACGGTAGTGAAGGATGCGTCGATCGAGATTGTGAAGAGTGCTGACCATCTACCTACAATGCAGCAGGGGATGTGATCACGTACACCTTCGATGTGAGCAACACCGGCAACGTGACCTTGACAGATGTGACAGTGAGCGATCCATTGAGTGGATTGAGCGCGATCACCGTCCGGTTACCTTGGCACCGGGCGAGAACCAGGTGTTCACGGCAACCTATACCATCACCCAGTCCGACATGGATGCGGGTCAGGTGGACAACACGGCTACAGCGACAGGCAATGATCCTGACGATGTGGAAGTGAGCGATACGGACAGCGAGACCATCACGGTAGTGAAGGATGCGTCGATCGAGATTGTGAAGAGTGCTACGCCATCTACCTACAATGCAGCAGGGGATGTGATCACGTACACCTTCGATGTGAGCAACACCGGCAACGTGACTCGACGATGTGACAGTGAGCGATCCATTGAGTGGATTGAGCGCGATCACTCTCCGGTCCGGTTACCTTGGCACCGGGCGAGAACCAGGTGTTCACGGCACCTATACCATCACCCAGTCCGACATGGATGCGGGTCAGGTGGACACGGCTACAGCGACAGGCAATGATCCTGACGATGTGGAAGTGAGCGATACGGACAGCGAGACCATGGCATCACGGTAGTGAAGATGCGTCGATCGAGATTGTGAAGAGTGCTACACCATCTACCTACAAATGCAGCAGGGGATGTGATCACGTACACCTTCGATGTGAGCAACACCGGCAACGTGACCTTGACAGATGTGACAGTGAGCGATCCATTGAGTGGATTGAGCGCGATCACCCGGGTCCGTTACCTTGGCACCGGGCGAGAACCAGGTGTTCACGGCAACCTATACCATCACCCAGTCCGACATGGATGCGGGTCAGTGGACAACACGGCTACAGCGACAGGCAATGATCCCGATGATGTGGAAGTGAGCGATACTGACAGCGAGACCATCACGGTAGTGAAGGATGCGTCGATCGAGATTGTGAAGAGTGCTACACCATCTACCTACAATGCAGCAGGGGATGTGATCACGTACACCTTCGATGTGAGCAACACCGGCAACGTGACCTTGACAGATGTGACAGTGAGCGATCCATTGAGTGGATTGAGCGCGATCACTTCCGGGTCCTGTTACCTTGGCACCGGGCGAGAACCAGGTGTTCACGGCAACCTATACCATCACCCAGTCCGACGCGGATGCGGGTCAGGTGGACAACACGGCTACAGCGACAGGCAATGATCCCGACGATGTGGAAGTGAGCGATACGGACAGCGAGACCATCACGGCAGTGAAGGATGCGTCGATCGAGATTGTGAAGAGTGCTACGCCATCTACCTACAATGCAGCAGGATGTGATCACGTACACCTTCGATGTGAGCAACACCGGCAACGTGACCTTGACAGATGTGACAGTGAGCGATCCATTGAGTGGATTGAGCGCGATCATTTCCGGTCCGGTTACCTTGGCACCGGGCGAGAACCAGGTGTTCACGGCAACCTATACCATCACCCAGTCCGACATGGATGCGGGTCAGGTGGACAACACGGCTACAGCGACAGGCAATGATCCTGACGATGTGGAAGTGAGCGATACGGACAGCGAGACCATCACGGTAGTGAAGGATGCGTCGATCGAGATTGTGAAGAGTGCTACGCTACCACCTACAATGCAGCAGGGGATGTGATCACGTACACCTTCGATGTGAGCAACACCGGCAACGTGACCTTGACAGATGTGACAGTGAGCGATCCATTGAGTGGATTGAGCGCGATCACCCGGTCCGGTTACCTTGGCACCGGCGAGAACCAGGTGTCTACGGCAACCTATACCATCACCCAGTCCGACATGGATGCGGGTCAGGTGGACAACACGGCTACAGCGACAGGCAATGATCCTGACGATGTGGAAGTGAGCGATACGGACAGCGAGACCATCACGGTAGTGAAGGATGCGTCGATCGAGATTGTGAAGAGTGCTACGCCATCTACCTACAATGCAGCAGGGGATGTGATCACGTACACCTTCGATGTGAGCAACACCGCAACGTGACTCTGACAGATGTGACAGTGAGCGATCCATTGAGTGGATTGAGCGCGATCACTCCGGGTCCGGTTACCTTGGCACCGGGCGAGAACCAGGTGTTCACGGCACCTATACCATCACCCAGTCCGACATGGATGCGGGTCAGGTGGACAACACGGCTACAGCGACAGGCAATGATCCTGACGATGTGGAAGTGAGCGATACGGATACAGTGAGACCATCACGGTAGTGAAGGATGCGTCGATCGAGATTGTGAAGAGTGCTACGCCATCTACCTACAATGCAGCAGGGGACGTGATCACGCATACCTTCGATGTGAGCAACACCGGCAACGTGACCTTGACAGATGTGACAGTGAGCGATCCATTGAGTGGATTGAGCGCGATCACTCCGGGTCCGGCTACCTTGGCACCGGGCGAGAACCAGGTGTTCACGGCAACCTATACCATCACCCAGTCCGACATGGATGCGGGTCAGGTGGACAACACGGCTACAGCGACAGGCAATGATCCTGACGATGTGGAAGTGAGCGATACGGACAGCGAGACCATCACGGTAGTGAAGGATGCGTCGATCGAGATTGTGAAGAGTGCTACGCCATCTACCTACAATGCTGTATGGGGATGTGATCACGTACACCTTCGATGTGAGCAACACCGGCAACGTGACCTTGACAGATGTGACAGTGAGCGATCCATTGAGTGGATTGGAGCGCGATCACTCCGGGTCCGTTATCGCAGACCGGCGAGAACCAGGTGTTCACGGCAACCTATACCATCACCCAACCGACATGGATGCGGGTCAGGTGGACAACACGGCTACAGCGACAGGCAATGATCCTGACGATGTGGAAGTGAGCGATACGGACAGCGAGACCATCACGGTAGTGAAGGATGCGTCGATCGAGATTGTGAAGAGTGCTACACCATCTACCTACAATGCAGCAGGGGATGTGATCACGTACACCTTCGATGTGAGCAACACCGCAACGTGACCTTGACAGATGTGACAGTGAGCGATCCATTGAGTGGATTGAGCGCGATTACCCGGGTCCGGTTACCTTGGCACCGGGCGAACCAGGTGTTCACGGCAACCTATACCATCACCCAGTCCGACATGGATGCGGGTCAGGGTGGACAACACGGCTACAGCGACAGGCAGATCCTGACGATGTGGAAGTGAGCGATACTGACAGCGAGACCATCACGGTAGTGAAGGATGCGTCGATCGAGATTGTGAAGAGTGCTACGCCATCTACCTACAATGCAGCAGGGGATGGGATCACGTACACCTTCGATGTGAGCAACACCGGCAACGTGACCTTGACAGATGTGACAGTGAGCGATCCATTGAGTGGATTGAGCGCGATCACTCCGGTCCGCCATTTTGGCACCGGCGAGAAATCCAGGTGTTCACGGCAACCTATACCATCACCCAGTCCGACATGGATGCGGGTCAGGTGGACAACACGGCTACAGCGACAGGCAATGATCCTGACGATGTGGAAGTGAGCGATACGGACAGCGAGACCATCACGGTAGTGAAGGATGCGTCGATCGAGATTGTGAAGAGTGCTACGCCATCTACCTACAAATGCTGCAGGGGATGTGATCACGTACACCTTCGATGTGAGCAACAACCGCAACGTGACCTTGACAGATGTGACAGTGAGCGATCCATTGAGTGGATTGAGCGCGATCACCCTCCGGTCCGGTTACCTTGGCACCGGGCGAGAACCAGGTGTTCACGGCAACCTATACCATCACCCAGTCCGACATGGATGTGGGTCAGGTGGACAACACGGCTACAGCGACAGGCAATGATCCTGACGATGTGGAAGTGAGATACGGACAGCGAGACCATCACGGTAGTGAAGGATGCGTCGATCGAGATTGTGAAGAGTGCTACGCCATCTACCTACAATGCTGCAGGGGATGTGATCACGTACACCTTCGATGTGAGCAACACCGGCAACGTGACCTGGACAGATGTGACAGTGAGCGATCCATTGAGTGGATTGAGCGCGATCACTCCGGGTCCGGTTACCTTGGCACCGGGCGAGAACCAGGTGTTCACGGCAACCTATACCATCACCCAGTCCGACATGGATGCGGGTCAGGTGGACAACACGGCTACAGCGACAGGCAATGATCCTGACGATGTGGGAAGTGAGCGATAATGACAGCGAGACCATCACGGCAATTACTGATGCAAGAATTGCAATCATCAAAACTGCTACTGTTGATTCTGAGGATGACTGCTATGATACAGGAGATGAAGTGACTTATACTTTCACTGTATACAATACAGGTAATGTAACCTTGGAAAATGTGAACGTGAGTGAATTCCACTTCACAGGTTCCGGAACCCATGTCAGCTATTACATTTGTAAGCAGCAGCATGAATAGCCCTGAAGGCACATTGATGCCAGGTGAAAATGCAGAATACACTGCTACTTACGTGATTACACAAGTTGATACCGACACAAGGTTTATCAATAATCAAGCTGAGGCAACGGCTAGCTATGGTGATGGTTTGACAGTGGATGATCTTTCAGGTGATACCATTGACTCTGATAATGAGACACAAGTAGATCTTTGCCAAGATCCATCTCTTGACCTTACCAAAACTCTTATCTCTAACGATGATGAGTTAGGTGGAGAATTAAGTTTCGAAATCAAGGTTGAGAACACAGGTAATGTAACCTTGTATGACATCTATGTAGAAGATGAAACTACTGGTGATAACTGGACAATTGCTGAATTGATCCCTGGGGCAGAGCAAACATTCACAGTGAATGTGACTATTACTCAGGAAATCATTGACGGTGAGTGCTATGAAAATACTGCATTCGCTGAAGCAAGAGAGTATCTGGATGAGCAGGAGCAACCAGGATCCGGAAATTCTGACCTTCAATACATTGTTATTGCAAGAGATAATGATTCAGCAATCGAATGCTTTACACAGACGCCTTCTATAGCAATCGTAAAATTAGCAGGTGTTGAAAGTGAGGATGATTGCTACGATACTGGTGATTTGATTACTTATACATTCACCGTATATAACACAGGAAATGTGACCTTGAATAATGTTGAAGTGAATGAATTCCACTTCACAGGTACAGGTACCATGTCAGCAATTACTTTCGTAAGCAGCAGCATGAACAGTGCAGAAGGAACTCTGTTACCAAATGAATCTGCAATCTACACTGCGACTTATGAAGTTACTTTGGAGGATACCAATATCCGATACATCAATAACCAGGCAGAAGCAACTGCGGTATTTGAGGAAACTACAGTAGATGATCTATCTGGAGATTCTATTGATACTGATAACGAGACACAAGTTGATCTATGTCAGAACCCAGCACTATCTATTGAAAAATCAATAATAGCTGGTAATCCTTATAGCGTGGTTGGGGACGTAGTAGAGTATCAGTACATCGTAACAAATACTGGAAATGTGACCTTAGATGGACCATTCACAGTAGTGGATGATAAGGTACCTGGTATCCCAGCAGCAGTAGAGAATACGTTGGCACCGAATGAGTCCTTGACTTTGACTGCTACATATACCATTTCTCAAGCTGATTTAACAAATGGTTCGGTTACCAATATTGCTTCAGCAATTGGATACCTCAATGAAACAGAAGTTATGTCAAACCCAGATCAGGCTACAGCTGAAGCGATATTTAATGATATCCTTGCAGTAGATGATAACGCTGGTACCTACACCATTTCTGGAGGAGTTGCATCTATCAATGCATTTGACAATGACTCTTATCTAGGAGGAGCTGCCAACACAGGAAATGTAATTCTTACTACTGTAGTTCCTGATCCTTCAGGTGTATTAACAGTAGATGAAAATGGTGTCATCACTATTGCAGCAAATGCGGTTGCAGGTGATTATGAATTGACTTATAGAATTACAGAAATCGGTAATGCTGACAATTATGATGAAGCAGTAATTAGTGCTACAGTTGAACCTGTATTACTGATAGATGAAATAGAGTCTTATTGCGAATTGGATGCTCCATATTTAAGATGGTTGCTTGAGCCTGCTAACTTTAACTTGCAGGATCTAGCACCAGGAAATCCAAATCCATTGACCATGATTTGGTATGATAGTAATGATCAAGAGATCATTAGATATGAGAATATTCCAATGGAAGGTTACATGTTGTTCCCAGGAGCAGATACCTTACCAGGTGGATATGGAAGTCAGTGGCCAGGATGGAAACTTGTTAAGAAACAATGGATTTCTGGTGACTTTAATTTCGCAGGAGTAAGAGAAGAAGGAGCCTATGTGAGATTTGAATTGAATCCAGAAGTAACTTCTGAGATAGCCTATCCAGGAGCTACAGAGGCATGTAATCCTAATCCAAATCCTCCAATCGCAGTTGACGATGATATGACAGGAATCCCTGTATCAAGCCAACTTGGGTATTCTAACATTGTTAATGTATTGGATAATGATATTTTGGGTGATCTGACAGGATTGGATACCGATTTAGTAGATGTATTTGAGGTATCTCAATCTACGCCAGGAGCCTTAATTCTGGATACAACAACGGGTCTAGTTAGTGTAAGTACAGGTCTTACTCCAGGTATTTATACACTAGAGTATAGAATATGTACTAATCCTAACCCAACGAATTGTGATACAGCAATTGTGACTGTCTTGGTTGTTCAGCCATCTGTTCAAATTGAGAAAACTGTGGTATCCAATGATGATCAGGTAGGTGGATTCATCACCTATAACATCAAAGTCATCAATGATGGAGATGTTGAATTGAATGATATTGAAGTGGTGGATGAGTTGACAGGAGATGCTTGGACAGTTCCGACATTGGCACCAGGTTCTTCTGCAAATTATATAACTCAACTGGTGATTACTCAAGATATCATTGAGCAAGAATGTGTGACCAATACTGCTTCTGCAACTGTATACTTATCATCAGAGGTAGAAAGTATTGTGTTGGCAGAAGATTCTGATTCGGTGGTTGAATGTATGACCTTAAGTCCAGGCATCGATATCGAGAAGGTAGCTAATCCTTCTCAGGTAGAAGCTGCAGGTCAAGAGATAATCTACTCATTGACAGTAACCAATACTGGAAATGTGATTCTATATGATGTGATTATTTCAGATCCTTTGACAAGTCTGAACTTGAATGTTGGCACTATTGCCCCAGGATTGTCTTCTACAATTAATTCACCTTATACCGTAACTCAGTCAGATATGGATGCTGGTTCTATCTTGAACGTGGCTACTACATCTGGAACTACAGTGAAAGGCGAAGTGGTAGAAGATCAAGATGAGGTAACAGTAGAGGCAGTTAGAATTCCAAATATTGACTTGAACAAAACGGTAGATCTAGAATCTGTAAGTAGAGAGGGAATTGTTCTAAACTATACATTGGAAGTGACCAACACAGGTAATGTAACTTTATCTAGTGGTAATTTGGTCGATCCTAAGACCGGACTTTCTTTGCCGAATATTTCCTTGGCACCAGGAGAAATGAAGTCTTTCTCTACTACCTATACAGTAACATTGCAAGACTTATTGAGTGGTAAGCCAATCTTGAATATCGCAACTGTGAATGCGGTGGATACTTTCTCAGGCACAACGGTTCAAGCACAAGGTCAGGCAACTGTTAGTGTGAATCTAGAGCCAGGTATCGAGATTGTGAAAACAGCTGATATTGAAGAGGCAACCTTCCCAGGTCAAGAGATTACCTACACATTGACAGTAACTAATACCGGTACTGCACCATTAGTAAATGTGCTAGTTTCTGATCCATTGACTGGATTTGAGGAGACCATCGGATTGTTATTGCCAAATGAGACTGAAGTCTTTACAACCACTTACATGGTGACTTTGGATGATTTGAGAAACAAAGAACAAGTAAGTAATACAGCTACTGTGAAAGGCACTGCTCCTAATGGAACAGAGGTAGAGGATATGGATTCTGTAGATGTAGCGATGAACTTACCTGCTCCTCCGCCACCGCCGCCAGCTCCAGACCCTGAGATCATTGCCAACGATGATGATTTCGGAACCTATTTCTTGAGCTATGGAGGTAGATTAGGAAACATCTTAGAGAACGATTTGCTAAATGGTCAAAGACCTGATCCAGCAGATGTGGACTTCGAATTCACAGAATTGGACGGAGTAATCGGTTTACTAATTGATGATGATGGTGAATTGAGCTTGATACCAGGTGTGAATGAAGCAAGAGAGTATAGATTGAAATACATCTTGAGAGAGGCTGGAAACCCAAGCAATAATGACGATGCTACAGTAGTCTTCAGATTACAAAACGATCAAGTGGATCTAAATGTGAGCAAGACTTCATTTGAAGCAGAGATCTTTGAAGGAGATGTATTCGATTATGAGATCGTGGTGACTAATGGAGATACTCCAGCATCCAATGTAATTGTAACTGATAATCTTCCAACTGGTGTGACTTACTTAAGTAATGAGGTAACAGTAAATAGTTCTGGAGCAACTGTCACTGATAATGTTTCCGGTACTGCAATTACATGGACAATTCCAGTACTAGCGGCAGATGCATCAGTAACCATTCGAGTGACGGTTAAAGCCGGAGCTGCAGGTACAATTACTAATACAGTGATTGTGGGATCTGATGAGGATGATACCGACGAATCGAACAATCAGGATGATGATGTGAATACCATCTTACCGTTCCACATTCCGAATGTAATCACTCCAAACAACGATGGAGACAATGACACCTTTGTGATCCAGGGTCTTGGCAAGTTTGTCAGCAATGAGATCACGATCTTCAACAGATATGGTGACCATGTTCTCGAACAGGAGAATTATCAAAACGACTGGGACGCTCCAGGGCAAGTGGCAGGAACTTACTTCTTTGTGTTGACCACAGTAGATAGTAACGACAAAACGCACGAGTTCAAGGGCTGGATTCAGGTTATAAAAGAAAATTAAGAAGCGATATGAGAACGACTTTTAGAATCATAGTAATGAGTGTTTTGTTATTCTCGGTATCGGGGATAACAAAGGGCCAGCAGCTTCCCCAGTTCAGCCAGTACATTTTCAACGGGCTGCACATCAACCCGGGCTATGCGGGATACAAGGGGGAGCCTTATATCCAGAGCACGTACCGTAGCCAGTGGGTGAATTTTCCCGGTGCGCCGGAGACGTTCACGGTGACGGCAGACCTGTCCGCCAACGAGGGCAAGATGGGCTTTGGGGTCAGTTTTTTGAGTGACAACCTTGGTCCGGCTCGTACGACAGGAGGACTGTTGACGTATGCCTACCGTATCCAGACGGGTTCGAAGAGCTGGTTGGGTCTTGGGGTGAGCGCGGGCTTCAGCCAGTACTCGATAGACGGGGACATGCTTGATCCGAATGATTTTCCGGACAGCGAGATCCCCGGGGGCCGTGTGAACCTGATGAGTCCGAACCTGAACACGGGTCTGTTTTTCCATACGGACCGTTTTTATGCGGGCTTCAGTATGTACAACATGGTAGGCAAGAAGTCGTTGGAGCGGGAGGATGTAGCCCTTGCGTACCATGACTTCCACTACTACCTGACCGCCGGTGTGATGATCCCGTTTTCGGACCAGGTACAGTTCAAGCCGAGCTTCCTGATCAAGGAGGTGAAGGGAGCTCCCACGAATTATGACCTGAATGCGATGTTCCTGTTCTACGACCGTGTTTGGTTGGGGGGCAGCTACCGTAGCAACCTGAAGATCTGGAACGACAACCTGGCCGAGAATCTGAGCAACCGGAACGCGGTTGCCGCGATCATCGAGATCTTTGCCACGGACCGATTGCGTCTGGGCTATGCGTACGACCATAACCTGAACGTGCTGAGCGACTACAACAACAACTCCCATGAGCTGTCTGTAGGCTTCTACATGACCCCAAGAAAAGCAGTGATGAAAAACCAAAGATGGTTCTGATTATGAAAAAGACATTGACGATATTGAGTATTGCCTCGGCAATGATATTTGGCACGATAGGGACCGTAGAGGCACAGAAGCGGAAGGTGCGATATGCCGATGAGCAGATGGATCTGATGAACTTCCAGCATGCCGTAGAGGTGTACCGGAAGCGTATTCGAAGAAGCCGAACTACCAGGAGACGGCGAAGAAGACGGCTCGAGCCTATGAGGTGCTTCGGGACTATGACAACACATTTGACTGGTGGAAGACGACGGTAGGAGAATACGAGGAGGCGACACCGGGTGATTACCTGCAGCTGTTGCGCTATGCGCAGCTGACCGACCGGATGTCCGAGGCCCGTGCGGTACTGGAATCGAAGGGCGTGGGAGCGGACAGCATCCCAGGTCGCTGCCCTGCTGAAGCTACAGGGAAAGCGGAAGGTGAAGGTGGAAGGCGTGGAAGGTCTGAACAGTTCGAATCTGACTTCACGCTTTGCCAAGGACGGGAACGGGAACAGGTACTTCACCTCCAGCCGTGGGGGTACGTATCCGAGCAAGATGCCGGGCATCCGTATCGACAGGAGGAACAAGATCTTCAGTGAGGAGAAACAGGACTATACGGACCGGGAGTACTTCAGTGTGTACAGACAGGACGGGGATGGGAACGTGAGCGAAGTGGTATCGAACGTTCTGACACCTATAATTTTCCGGATCCGAGCTACGCCTGTTGAACAGGGACTGCTGTTCTATTCGGTGACCCGCGGGATCACCAGGTGAGGAAAAACCGTGAGATCACAGTGCAGCCTGAGATCTACTACAGCAAGGTGAACGAAGACGGAACGCTGGAAGGGTTGCGGTGCCGTTCAACGACTCGATCGGCTATGCGGTGATGAACCCGTATGTGGACGAGGCGGCCAAGCGGCTGTACTTCACCTCTGATATGCCGGGCGGCCTTGGTGGCACGGACCTGTATTCGGAATACGACGAGAACATGAACTTCGGGACTCCTGTGAACCTGGGGGCGACGGTGAACACGCGGGCAACGAGTCCCATGCGTTCAGCAACAGGGGATAAAGTTCTACTTCAGTTCCACGGGCCACCGTGGGTTAGAAGGCATGGACATCTTCATGGCGGACTACAGTGCTACGGGGATGACGAACGTGGAGAACATGGGCTCCCCGATCAACTCGATGGCCGTGACTTCGGCTACCGTGAAGTGGAGCAGGAAGAGGGCAGACCGGAAGACCACCTATCCTCGAACCGAAAGGGGGAATGGGGCTGGATGACATCTACAGTGTGGAAGAGGTGTACAAGCAGTTTGTGGCGCGTGTGATCGACTGCGAGGGAGTGGTGATCAGCGACCTACCTGGCCACGCTCCGTGACAAGACCCCATAACGGGAACGTGCAGACCCAAAGAAACCCCAAGGGGAACTGACTGCGGAACTGGAGCCGGACGGCGATTTTGGGATCAAGATCAGCAAGCCGGGCTACTTCAGCATCACCGACGAGGAGATCACCACAAAAGGCTTTGAGGGGGACACGCTGAAGCGGGGAATACCAGCTGATCCCGATCCCGTACCAGTTGCCGGTATACGCGTGGACATCGTGTACTACGACCTGGACAGGTATGTGATCCGTGAGGATGCCAAGAAGCCGGTGCTGGACAAGCTGGCCGAACTGATGGGCCGCTATCCGTTCCTGGACCTGTTGGTGGGCAGCCACACGGATTCCAGGGCAGTGAAGATACAACATCAAGCTGTCGAACAGCCGTGCGACAGCGGTGACCGAATACATGGCACAGTACGAGATCCCTGCCGAGCGTATCCGTCTGGAATGGTTCGGGAGCAGGAGCTGATCAACGACTGCGGGGACGGGGTTCGTGTGCGGAGTCTGCCCACCAGCTGAACCGAGGTCGGAACTGGTACTGGAGGCGTTCCCGGACCCGAGCAAGCAATATGAGATGCCCGAGGAGCTGAAGGGCAAGGACTTCTGTGATCCGGAGGACCTGTTCAGCCAGATCCAGGATGAGATCGCCCAGATCCCGACGATCTATTTTGACTTTGACAAGAGCATGCTGAGAAACGTGCACAAGAAGGAGCTGGAACGTACGGCGATCATGCTGAAGCGCATGCCGAACCTGATGCTGTACATCGAGGGTCATACTGACCAGCGGGGAGACGATGCCTACAACCAGAAGCTGTCCGAAGAAGGGCGGATGCGGTGAAGGCGTACCTGACCAACCGTGGGATCGAGGAGAACCGGATGGAAGGGCTGGTTCGGGAGACACGACCGGTTCAGGACTGCAGTGACGGGAATTGTACCCCTGCGATGCACCAGCTGAACAGAAGGACTGAGCTGAGGATCGGCAAATCACAGTTCACCTACTCGGGTAGACAGAAAAAGTGGATGTGCTGTAAAATATAATTTAAAGAGAGTCAAAAAGCCGAATCTATAATTTTTAGGTTCGGCTTTTTTTATCTTTTTAAGAAAGGTAGGGGCAGTCAATGAATGAAATAAGCAAATAGTGTGAGGAGACTACATTTGAATGAAAGCTATATTTAGTTTTCTAATTCTTTCCTTAAAAATCTGCTGGAATAACCTACAATACTTGCAACTTCTTCGATTGGGTAACCCTCATTTAATAGACTTTTAGCATAATCTAACTTTACCTTTTTTAAGAATTTGCCTGGAGTAATATTAAACTCCCTGAAGTTTCTATTAAGTTGAACTGTGTTTGTCTCCAAAAAATTAGCAAGCCCTTCTACTGAATTTATCTTGTTGGAAATGATTGTTTCTTCCAGAACCTGAAGACTTAATTGATTACCTTTTAACTCTTCGGAATTTAACTTCTCTGAGTTTTTCTTTTTTAGGTAAGAATAAATCAAAAATCCCAAAACGATAACACAAGCGGAAGAGATTAGAATAATTTTTAAACTAATAGGTGACACCGGTTCCAATTTATTGATGGCAGCAGGAATGAAGCTTTTTGTTACTTCTACAGAATTTAAAGTATATAGCCCATCCACGGCTCCCACATAAATTGAATCATGGAAATAAAAGAATGCATCCCTATTAAATTCTACTCCAGTTATTACAGGTAAAACATCAGTGAAGTCTTTACTTATTACGTATAAGCCGTTTTCTGTGGATATCCATAAATTCCCCAGATTGTCTTTTTCGATATGGACGTTTAGCCTTGTATCTGCAATCTTTTTTAAAGAGCCTGGATCCTCCATTTCTAAGGAAAAACTCCATCATCAGATGCTAGGTAAATTTGATTTTCTGTAGGGTATATATCCCGAATTCTAATCCCTAAGTCAATAATTTCAGAAACTTGACCTCCATCATAAAAAAGAAACTTGCCCTCAGAAGTTGCAAAAAGCAAACCCTCTGGGACCGCTTCTAAATCTAGGTATTCGAAATCCTTATGAATAGGAGCCAAATCAAAATCATCCCCTAATAAATTAATAGATTGAGTGTTTTGGGAATAAATTTGGTTGTTCCATTGAACCGTTTTACGAATATTTCCCGCAAATACATTGGTTGCATTATTTAATAATACCGTTGAATCTGGGGGAATAAATTGGAATAGTTCATCGCTATTGAGGTAATAGTGATCATTTATGACAGTTAAAGGGCCGTTTGAGTAACCAGGTTTTTCCAGCAGAATAGAATCATTTACAAAAATTCCAGAGTAGGTAGAAACAACTTTTAGGCTATCATTGATATAAATGTTTCTGATCGATGTATTATAATAACTTTTAGAATAATGATCATAAATTTGATATTCAAATAATTCACTACCACTAGCTACAAATAGCCTCGAACCTTTAAGTGCTGCTGTAGTGATGAACAATCCCCGCTGAGGGATAAGGTCCTTCATTCCACTGGCATCAAAAAGCTCAGAATTTGGAATAAAATCAGACTCATAAAAACCATCTTTATAAAAAACATAAGCTTTTTTGAACTGTATTTTTTGAGGGTTCCATTCATTATTTTCAAGTAAATATAAATTCTCTCCAGTCTTAGTATAGACCTCTTCCCCTACATTAAAAACATTTCTCACAGGAGAAGCAAAGAAATGTTTGGCGACAAAAACAGTGTCTTGTGCTTTTAATTCAAAATTTTGAATGAAAAATCCGATTAGGATTGGAATAACTCTCTTCATGTTCAAAAATTACACTTAAAAATAACAAGATTTATAAAATAAACACCCTCTGTAATAAATGACACCAAAACAAAATTTTGTGATTCCATCAGGATGCTCAAATTAGGAGATCACTAAACCTACTTTTAAAAATGAAAAAAATTCTATTAGTATTCTCTGTCTTTGTTTTGGGCATTTCATTTTCATTTGCTCAAACTCAAGTGAAACCCGGGGTAGGAATCAACTTTACAAATATCACGGGCGATGGTGCTGATGCCAAAGGACAAGTTGGATGGCAAATCGGTGCCAGTGTTGCCTTTGGAGAAAAGTTTTACATTGAACCTGGGGCGTTTTATCAGACTTCTTCATTTGAATATGTGACTTCAGACTCTGCGCCTGTAACTGATGCTACCTACCATGGGATTCGCATTCCTGTGGCTCTTGGCTTGGATGTTTTGGGAAATGCAGACTCGGCTTTTGGCCTTCGAATATTTGGAGGTGGATCAACCTATATTGTAACAGGTACCAGTAGTGAGTTTTTGGATAAAGATGACATCAGTTCTCCTCAGTGGGGTGTTTTTGCAGGGGCTGGCCTCGACATAGCAATTTTCTACATTGATGCATCTTATCAATGGTCTGTGACCAATATTCAGGAAGATGTATCCAATATTGATTTGGGTAATACAAAGGGCTTTTTCTTGACAGCGGGATTAAGGTTTTAATTAAGTGTTTTAAAAAACCAGATAATAATGGTACTATCTGGTTTTTTAAAATAATACTAATATACAGTTTCGTGGATGTTAACTAATTGCAAAAAAAAGTTGAATTACTTCTATTTAAATGGTAGAGGATTCTTTTTGAGATAAGATTTTTTTACTTTAGTTAAATTGAATCCAAGTCATTTAAAGCGCAGAATGACTTAAATCATGTTCAAAAACAATAAGCCCTTTAACTGACGTGAAATTAAAACATTGTATATGAGTGAGTTGTTTAATTCAACTAGTCTTAGAAATAATGATTTTATAAGATTTCTATGATCTATTTACTAAGTGATTTAAACCATTTAAAAGGTAGTTCTTAGCAATTTCACATCGAGTTTAATTTGTATTTAGTATCCCTGAGTTGATTATATGATAAGATTTTTACAGAAATCTGAAATTTCTAAAATTGCTTTCCTTTCAAATTTCTTGAATGAAAGGATTTGGATTTTTTGTTGGTTTTTTTTGTTTCAATTTTTTCAGTAAATGCTCAGGATAACACGATAAACCTGAATGGCTCCAGCCAATATGCAGAAGTTGCGCATAATTCAAGTTTAAATACTACCAATTTTACTGTGGAAGCATGGGCTTTGGTTACTGGGGGGATTGGTAGTTTTCGGGCTGTTGTTTCCAATAGAAATACAGATACGCAACAGGGCTATGTTATTTATGCCGATAACCTAAACAACTGGCGGGTTTGGGTTGGTACCGGAGGGGGTTTCAAGAGCTAAATGGCCCTGCTGTAGAATTAAATAGTTGGACTCATGTTGCCTTGAGTTATGATGGAACTAACATGCGCCTCTATATTGATGGCAATTTGGTTGCTAATACCAATGTTTCATATGCACCAAATCCCGATCAGCCTGCCCGAATTGGTACCGGACATGATTCGGGAAATACGCCTATATTTTATTTTCCTGGGGATATTGATGAGGTAAGGTTTTGGAATGCCACAAGGACGGAAAAGCAACTTCGTGCCAACTTATTTAAGGATCTGTCGCCTACCGAAACTAATTTAGTGGCCGATTACAAATTTGATACAAATAGTAAAACATTAATCAACAGTTCTACTAACGTAGCTGGATTAAACGGCACAGTAAGAAATTCTCCTAATTTTTTCCCAAGCTCTATTGCCAATCCAATTAACGGACTCCATTTTGATGGGATCAACGATCATGTATCTGTTCCATACAATGCTAATCTAAATCCTACTGATATAACTATTTCAACTTGGGCTAAAGTTACTGGAGGTGCAGGAAGTTTCAGAGCTGTTGTTTCTAATAAAAATTCAAGCTTTCAAGGTTATGTGCTTTATGCCGCAAATAATGATCGTTGGCAATTTTGGATAGGAACTGGATCGGGATGGCGTATCGTTACTAGCACTTCACCGATTATTTTAAATAAATGGACTCACCTGCAAGGTGTTTATAATTCGAGTACCAACACATTGGAATTGTATGTAGATGGGGCCCTTGAAGGAAATTCAACATCTGGTGGCAATTCCATTAAAACATCTATTGAACTATTAATTGGTGCCAGCGATAATTCGGGCAATCCTGGCTTTTTCTTTCCAGGTGAGATAGCTGATATTAAGTTTTGGAACACTCCAAAGACTTATGCTGATGTTTCGAGTACTTTTCAAAATTATGATCCCTTAACTGATCCAAATATCATAGCGCATTATTCTTTTGATCAAGGTTTAAGTGCTCAAAGCAACGGGTTTTTAAAAAAGCTTTATGATTTTGCCGGGGGCTATAATGGAGCGATAAATAATTTTGCTTTGACCGGTTCAGCTTCCAATTTTATAGTTGGCAATCCATCACCTGCAGGAGGAGGAGTATCTGGCGCAGATTTATGGCTGAAGGCAGATGCAGGAGTCTCGCCTTCAACTGGATCTTTGAGCACTTGGGCAGACCAGACAACTAACCACTCAACTACCATTGGGGGAGCCTCAGGTTACTTCCCAACTGGCAAACTTTAACCCTGCTATTACTTTTGACGGCGTAGATGATAGGGTAACGATCCCCTATTCCTCTAGTTTAAATACTCCTTCTTTTACCCTAAGCACGGTAGTAAGTGCTAACCAAGTGAATAATGGTGCGAACATTTTTAACAGTCTTAATTTAAACGCAGCCCCTTTAACTGGATATGCTATTGAAATATTTCGTCAAGATTGGCGATTTGTGGTCGCAGATGGTTCCACCTTATCGCAAGTAGGTGGTAGAGTAATTACCCCCAATAAATGGTTTCTTCTTACCGCCAAGCTTGGGGGAATACTGCAAATCTTTATGTGGATGGTGCTTTATCTGGGACACTACCAATACCTGCATTTCAACAAAATTTAGCAAATAGCTTTAAAATTGCCCATAATTTTAACAATAGTCCGGTATCTCTTTTTTCGGGGGATATTGCTGAAATTTCTTTTTCGGTTATGGTTTGTCATCTAATGAACAAATAAAACTTGAAAGTTATTTAGCGTTAAAATATGGAATTACCCTTGACCAAAGTGTGGCCAATTATGTTAATTCTTCAGGTACAGTCCTATGGAATAATACCTCTTATTGGAATGATGTATTTGGGATAGGAAAAGACGATGCCTCAACGTTGAACCAACCTCGGTCAAACAGTATTAATACGGGATCCGGAGATGGAACTCCTCAAACCGGTAAGGCAAATATTTTGATTGAAAATCCCTCATCTCTAGATAATGGGGATTTCTTAATAATAGGCCATGATAATGGAAACTTGGCTGAGCAAACCACAGATTTACCTGCTTCCTTATCAAGATCCAGCCGATTATCTCGGGAATGGAAAGTAAGGCAAACTGGAGATGTAGGTACTTTTTCATTAAAGATAAATCTAGGAGGAATAACATTGAGTAATACTCAAGCATCACAACTCAAACTTTTGGTAAATGAAACTGGAACGGGTGATTTTACCACAGGAACTTTTCGAGTTATCGATGCGACTGATTTCACCAGTGACGATAATTTAGTTTTTGATGATATCACCCTTAAAGATGGTGAAGTCTTTACGGTTCTAATTGAAAAAAGCTTTGCTTTTAGTGATGCTAATTTATGGCTAAAAACTGAGGTTGGAGTTGCTAGTAAGGCTGTTAACTCGACCCTTGAATTGACAAAATGGGAAGATCAAACTGCTATCAATGATTTTACTACTTTAGGAAAGCCAATATTTTTAAGTGATGAAGTTAATTTTAATAATGCAGTAAGTTTTTCAAATGTAACTTCTAGCGGAATTCCTGAAAATGGTTTAGTAGGTAGCTCGCCGATTACTGCGGTGGAAGTGATGGCTGTGTTTAAGCATAAATCACTTCTTGAGCAAGGCACAATTTTAGGTGGAGATATCGGTGAAGAGGGGATTTTTTCTGCTTTATTAAATAGGACAAAATTAATCGACAATTCAAATAACGATCAGTTTTTGAAAATCAAAAATTGGATTCTCAATTTTCTATCAATACAGTTAATTTAGAGCCCACACTTGCAAGTGCCTACGTCAATGGATTATTAGCACCAGTCACTCAGGAAAGAGGTAGTGATTTTAGTGAGGTCCTCTTCAATGTCCCAGTTATCGGCGGTGGTGCCAATCGAGGTAAACTAAATGGCGAATTGGCTGAACTTATCGTATTTCCAAGATCTCTCACAGAGCTGGAGAGGGCGCAAATGCATTCGTATCTAGCAGTTAAATTTGGAATTACATTAGATCCTTCCATAAACAGGTACATCACTTTTTCTGGAGTTGAAATCTGGAATAATAAACAATATTGGAATGATGTTTTTGGAATAGGAAGACAGCAAGCAAGTGACGTTTACCAAGAGAGCAGCAATAGTATCAATACAGGAAGTGGAACCGGAATTGGTCAAGACGGGAAAGGAAACATTGTAATACAAGCATTAGCTATTCTAGACGATGATGACTTTTTGATGATTGGACATGACAATGGATCCCTTAATCCGCAGGCCACAGATTTACCATCTGGGCTAAAAATGGCTAGAGTTGGTAGAGAATGGAAAGTGAAACAAACTCGATTTGTCGGTGACATCAAGTTGGAATTTTACACAGTGGGTAGGAACTATCCGGAGGTACAGATCCAAGCAATTACAGGATGTTGATCGATACTGACGGAAATGGGGACTTCACAGATGGTGTTGTATTTCAAATTGTCCCCGATGAGGTAACAAATACTAAGTTAGTTTATAATACTATTAGTCAATCACAACTTCCCGATGGAGCAGTTTTTACTTTTGTTGTTGGAACTCCCTCAATTTTTCAAGCGGCCAACCTTTGGCTAAAAGCTGACCAAGGGGTAAGCACTAATGGATCACAACTGACTGGTTGGACTGACCAAACTGGAACCAACACATTTTCAGTGTCTGGTACAGTTTCCTACAATACCGGGATTACTAATTTCAATCCAACGGTCAGCATGTCCAATCCAGCGGGTCAGGGTCTTCCGTCCAATCGGTTAACAGGAAATACTTCCATTTCCGTTGTGGATGCTTTCGCCGTTTATAAAGTAAATACATCATTTTTATCCACTATCATTGGTTCCACTAGCAATCAAAATGGAAGTGGTCCTACGATTTTTGGGAGCGTGACTAATATTAATTCTACTGTTTTAAGTAATGGGACAAGCAATTCATTTTATACTTATGGAAATGGGTCAATTACCTCAAAATTTACGGTCAATAATTTTGATGTATCGCCAAGTGTTTCTCCAAATGTGACAGCAAGACTGAATGGGAGTCCACGATCACTTAATGTATTTGGAAGCCCACCTATCTTTACCGATTTAACTTTTATTCCAGTAATTGGAGGGTCAAATATCCAATGGAATGGACTTGATGGGGATATTGCTGAAATTATTCTTTTTCGAATGCACTTTCTGAAAGTGACAAAATAAAGGTTGAATCCTACCTGGCGATAAAATATGGAATTACCCTTGACCCTACCATTACGAATTATTTGTCGTCAGATGGAACCGTAATTTGGAACAATACAACTTACTGGAATGATGTCTTCGGCATTGGTATGGATAACGTCAATGGCCTTAATCAGCCTCAATCCAATAGCAATAATACAGGTACTGGGGATGGTACAGGACAAAGCGGATTGGGAAACTTGGTACTTAAAAATCCTTCCTCTTTAAATGATGGAGACTTTTTGATCCTTGGTCATGACAATGGCTCATTAGCAGAACAGGGTACCGAGCTTCCAACAGATTTTATCGGTGGTAAACGCATTGGGAGAGAATGGTTAATCAAACAGACTGGAGACGTTGGTACAGTAGATTTGACTTTTGACCTATCAGGCTTGAGTATTAGCGGTTCGGAAGATTTTGATTTTAAACTTTTGATTGATGCAGACGGGGATTTCAGTGCGGGAGCGACTATAGTAGATGTCACAAATATTAATGGAGATTTACTTGAATTCAATGGGCTAGATTTGCCCGATGGTAGTTATTTGACAGTTATTACCAAAAAGCCATTGTTTTCGATTGCTAATCTTTGGTATAAAGCAAATGAAGGTGTTTCTACTTCTGGTACATTTTCTTGGGCTAATTCAGGAACTATTCCAAATGCCCAAGCTCAACAAATTAATGCATCGCAACAACCTACCTATAATATAAGCGGAACTTCCCAGATCAATTTCAATCCTACCTTAACCTTTGATGGGGTAGATGATCTAATTGAAACCCCCGTTCTCCCTGATATTTATAATAAGGAGGGAAGAGGAGAGAGATCTACGCAATTTGCCGTTTATAGGAGGATTTCGACAAACCCTGTTATTGTGTATTCGATAGATGCAGCTGGGACTCCTAGCCCATTACATATAGGTATGACCGACGATGGGAGAATGTACCAGCAAAATACAGTTGCAGTCCCTACCTCTACGACTGCGCTAGGTGAGGTTGCCCTTACCGATATGACCGCGGTCACCGATAGTACTGAGGTTCCTGGCACGTTTAATTCTTTGATTTTAAATAAAAATGGAGCTGTTGGTGCAAATGAATTTTTTGTATCCTACACGGATGTTGCCCCTAATCCTCTTCGTATAGGAAGGTACAATGGCATTTTCAACCAGGTTGAAATAGCAGAGTTGGTTACTTATCCCATAATTCTTAGTGAATCAGAGCGGAGAATTGTTCAAAGCTATCTTGCCCTCAAATATGGAATATCCCTAGACACTTCCGTCAATGCCTATTTGGATGGGGAAGGAAATCAAATCTGGTCAAATACGAATTATTGGAATGATGTATTTGGGATTGGGCGAGACGACTTAAGTGGATTAAATCAACCTCAATCAAATAGTCTCAATACAGGAAGTGGAGACGGTACCGGCCAAAGTGGAAAAGGTAACCTAGTCATAAGTAATCCTTCCTCATTAGATGACAAGGATTATTTTATAGTTGGTCATGATAATGGCTCTTTGGCAGAGCAGGCTACAGAACTACCGAGCAATTATAGAAATAGAATTGGTAGAGAGTGGTTAGTACAACATTCTGGTGATGTGGGTACTGTTGATTTGTCTTTTGATTTGTCAGGAATAACAGTATCCGGCACAATAACTTCTGACTTTGTACTTCTAATCGATTCAGATGGAGATTTCGGAAATGGGGCCACCATCGTTAATGCTTCAAATTTTACAAATAATGTAGTGACATTTAATGGAGTAACTATTCCTGATGGCCACTACATCACCCTGGTAACGAAAAGGGGCTTTATATTTCAAAACTCTAGCCTTTGGCTAAAAGCAGATGATGGGATAACAGCCTTTGGAAATGGGAATGTGTCCATATGGGCGGATCAAAATGGAATTAATTCATTAACTACCAGGGGTAACGTAACTGTTAATCCAGAAGTTATCAACTTTAATGAGTCTGTAAGAATAGTCAATTCAGGAGATGGACTGCCTGCAAATAGGATGGAAGGGACCACGCCTATCTCTGCAGTTGAGGCGTTTGCAATTTATAAAACAAATTCAACCACCCAGACTTCACTTATCGGTTCCACGGTAAATGTAGGTAGCAGTACCACCGGGCAGGTAATTTTCGGAGGCCAATCTTCAAACCCAAATAGAGTTCTGGCCACAGATGGTGTAAATAGTCGTCAATTTTACCTTAATTCAGAACTTTCCTCAAAGTTTACCTTAAATAATTACGACTTATCTCTTAGTGCCTCACCTTTTTCATCTGCCAGGTTAGACGGAGCTTCGATAGCTGTTTCGAATGAAGGGGAGTCAGTGATTATTCCCAATTAACTCTAACTCCTATGATAGGAGGAACTAGAGACACCTGGAGTGCATTTGATGGTGAGGTCGCAGAAATTATTCTATTCCCATTCTCACTTACAGAAAGTGAAAGGATTTCAATCGAGTCTTATTTGGCTCTTAAATACGGTATTTCATTAGATCCATCAGTTACGAATTACCTATCGTCTGATAGTACAATTATTTGGGATCAGTTGAATTATTGGAACGATATTTTTGGAATCGGAAAGGATGACGTGAGCGGACTCAATCAGAATCAATCCAATAGTATCAATTCAGGTAGTGGGGACGGTACTGGTCAAAGTGGGAAAGGGAATTTGGTGCTAAGCAATCCATCTTCTTTGGATAATGGAGACTTTTTATTGATAGGTCATGATAATGGAGTCTTGACAGAGCAATCCTCTGATCTACCCACGAGCCTTGTAGGATCCCTTCGCTTGACAAGGGAATGGAAAGTCCGCCATACTAACGACGTAGGTACAGTAAATCTTACATTTAATACTATCGATCTTAATTTGTCTGGGGGACAAGCTTCAGATTTTAAGCTTTTAATTGATACAGATGGTGATGGAGATTTTACCACTGGTTCAGTCACTGAGGTGAATCCTGACTCTTACGTTTCCGAATTATTAACTTTTTCAAGTTTATCACTTCCAGACAATGCGGTGTTTACCCTGCTTACCTCTTTAACGTTAGCAGACCTCCTTCAAACTGCTAATCTATGGCTGAAAGGTGATCAAGGTGCTACACAAAATGCAGGAAATTTAAGTGGGTGGGTGGATCAAACAGGTACGAATACCTTTACCATTACTGGCAGTCCAACCTTTACTGCCGATGCGATTAACTTTAACCCGGTAGTTGGCTTTAATAACACCTCTAGTCAAACGGTATTACCTACTCATCGGCTGACCGGGAATACTGAGATTTCATACGTTGATGCTTTTGCTGTTTTCAAGCATAATAATTCGCTTAATGCAGGTACAATTCTTGGCGGAGCCACCGCAGGACCTAATTATGGGAAAGCAATTTTTGGCTCATCACGTGATTTTCAGGTTTATGTGGGCAATGGTACCAATAGTACCTACCAAAGTTTTGAAAATCTTGAATATGTCAATTCATACACCATCAATAATCTGGATGTATCCTTGTCCACCTCACCCTTTGCTACAGCCCGTTTGAATGGCGATGCCCAACCTGTAACAACAGAAACTGGAGGGGATTTTTCTAATATTTTATTGACCCCAATGATTGGAGGGACGAATAATAATGGATCTTCATTTGGTTGGATTCCATTTAATGGGAATCTGGCAGAAGTGATTACATTTCCATCAGGTTTTACGGCACGAGATAAGGTAAAAATTGAGTCCTATTTGGCTATAAAATATGGTATTCACCTGATTGGAAATTATGTCAACAGTGCAGGAACTCCGATCTGGGATGCCACAACAAATGCATCATACCACAATGATGTCTTTGGAATAGGCTCCGATGGGGTCACGGGATTAAACCAGACTCAATCCAATAGTATGAATACTGGTAGCGGTGATGGTACTGGACAAAATGGAAAAGCAAATATTGTTTTGAGCAACTCTTCTTCATTGGATCCCGGTGACTTCTTGCTGATCGGTCATGATAACGGTGCATTAGCAGAGCAAACCAGTGAATTGCCTTCCGGATTGACAAATGCAAAACGGATCGGACGTGAATGGAAGGTAAGTCACACCAATGATGTAGGTACTGTAAATCTGAGCATAGATCTATTGGGTATTTCGCTAGGAGGTAATCAGGCAAATAACTACAGATTATTGGTAGATTCAGATGGTGATGGGGATTTTACTACGGGTACGGTCAATGAAGTCATGCCCGATTCCTTTATCAATGGGGTACTACTTTTTTCAAATATCGCGCTGCAAGACAATTCAGTGTTTACATTGGCGACTTCCTTGAATGTTACACTTTTTCAAACTCCTAACCTTTGGTTAAAAAGTGATCAGGGTGTAAGCACAAATTCCGGTAATTTAAGTAGATGGGTTGATCAGAGTTTTACAAATAATTTTTCAGTAGTTGGTGATCCCACTGTTAATGACAGTTCTTTGAATTTCTATCCTGCTGTTACTTTTGCAAATCCCAACAATATTGGACTTCCTGATGATGGATTAATTGGAAAATCTCAAATTAATGCGGTAGAAGCCTTTGCGGTCTTCAAGTATGACGATATTTTTCAGAATGGTGGTACCATTGTCGGGAATACTACAGGAGATGGTGGATTTTTTGAAAGGCTTCTCACAAGTGTGAAAACTAAAGATAGTAATGGGAATACCCAGGTATTTTCCAATCCCAATTCAACAATTGATTTTGCCATCAATTCCATTGATTTGTCTCCCGCACTTGCAAACGCAAGGTTAAATGGTGCACCTGTTTCGGTTACACAAGAATCCGGAGTGGACTTCTCATCTGTTGACTTGACTCCAGTAATAGGCGGAGGTCCAAATGTATTTAGACTGAGTGGTGATTTAACTGAATTGATCATTTTCCCAAATTCTTTATCTGAATCTGATAAAGCAATAATTCAGTCCTATTTGGCCATAAAGTATGGTATTACACTTGACCCCTCAGTCAATGCCTATGTGGATTCAGACGGAAATCAAATCTGGACCGATACAAATTATTGGAATGATGTGTTTGGGATCGGACGAGATGATGTAAGTGGCTTAAACCAAATCTCATCCAACAGTGTAAACAGCGGAAGCGGCAATGGAATAGGGCAAAGCGGCAAAGGAAATATTGTCATCAGCAACCCAAGTTCTTTGGATGACGGAGACTTTTTGATGATTGGACATGACAACGGGGGCTTAGTCGAGCAAACCTCGGATCTTCCAGCAGGTATCAATAAGTTCAGATTAGGGAGGGAGTGGAAAGTTCAGCGTACAATGGCCCCTGGAACTGTGGATCTAGAGTTTGATTTCAATGGACTGGTGACAAGCGGAGGTACTACAAATCTCGATAATTACCGCATGTTGATTGACGAGGATGGAGATGGAGACTTCTCCACTGGTACAGTTCAGCAGATTATTCCGGATTCCTTTGGCAGTCCCAAGCTGATATTTAATGGAGTAAATCTTCCTGATGGAGCGATTTTCACCTTTATTACTGGCGACCCTAATCCTTCTTGGACTGTTACCAAATCCACCACTACCCAAAATTACGATCAGGTAAGAGATTTGATCGAATATGAAATCCAAGTACAGAATACTGGAAATGTGGCCATCACCGCGTTGACACTTACAGATCCAAATACGACTCTTTCATCAACCATAACAGGCGACTTTCCTGTAGTTGGAACCTTGGATGTAGGCGAGACTTGGACCTTCTACGCCACTCATAGAGTCACCCAAGCAGATATCGATGCAGGGAGCTATAGCAACACCGCTACAGTGTCCGGAATTCCTGCAAGCGGAACTTTGGCTCCGGGAATATCCAATACCGTTACGGTCAATGCCGTTCAAAATCCATCCTGGACACTTTCTAAAGAACCAAGTAGAACTACTTATTCTCAAGTTGGTGATGCAACTGCGTTTCGCTTTATTTTAACGAATACGGGAAACATTTCTATTTCAAATATTGATTTGTTTGATATAACTCTGAGCAGAAATCCAGGCCTAGTGGGTACCTCTGATATTGGAGGTGATCGTATTCTTAGCGTTGGAGAATCTTGGACTTACCTTGAACCATATCGGGTTACTCAGGCAGATATTGATGCTGGTAGTTTTGTTAATACTGCAACCGCTTCTGGGACTCCTGCTGGTGGAATTTTGAGTGATGTTTCCGCTTCTGCAACAATTACAGCAATTCAAAACCCATCCTGGACTTTGACCAAATCAAGCTCTACTCTGGACTTTGATGGAGTTGGAGATGTGATTTCATATCAAGTTTTACTTGAAAATACGGGAAATATTACGGTTGATTCTCCAAATACCTCAGATCCTTTGGTTAGAAATTTAATCAAAGTCAGTGGAGATATAACCAATCAAAATGAATTGGATCCGGGTGAAATCTGGACCTATACAGGAACCTATACTGTCAATCAAGCAGACCTGGATAGAGGCTATGTTGAAAATATCGCTACTGCAAATGGAACAACTCAATCTGCTGGTGCTATGCCTAGGATCACTTCCAATCCAGTCAGGGTGGACGCTGTTCCCAACCCAGAATTAACTGTATTAAAAACGACAACGGATCTTTCTTATAGTCAATTGGGTCAAGCATTGACCTATAGGATCACTGTCAGAAATTCAGGAAATGTCACCATTTCTAATGTGACCGTGACAGATCCGGGGGCAAGTACTGGTCCAACATTCCAGTCTGGTGATTTAGGAAATGACCAATTGATGTCTCCTGGCGAAACATGGGTTTATGCTGCAACTCATCTCGTAAACCAAACTGATCTTGATGCCGGGACGTATACAAACACAGCTACTGCCACAGGTACTCCGACTCAAGGAACTCTAGCACCTGCTACTTCAAGTGTCACTGTAAATGGGGTTCCCAACCCTAATTTGAATATTATTAAATCAGCCGATAAAAATGGATACAATACAGCCGGTGAAGTCATTTCTTACACAATAAGTATTACAAACTCAGGTAATGTTACATTAACCAATTTAGTGGCAAATGATCCACTAGCTGGAATTACAAATCAAACTATTGCATCCCTGGCACCAGGACAGACTTCCTCAATTACAGGAACCTATTCGGTGACCCAAGCTGATATTGATGGAGGAAGCATTACTAATAATGTGACAGTCACAGCTGAGGATCCTAGTGGTGGTAGTATTACTCGAACTGATGATTTGAGAATAAATGCCTCCCAAACTCCTCGCTTCACTATTGTGAAAACTGCTGATTTATCAGATGTTTCATCTGCAGGTGAGGTGATTACTTATACCATTCTGGCTACAAATACAGGGAATATCACGATTGAAAATGTTTCTGTGACAGATCCTCTTGTTCCAGCATTGGCTTTGACTGGTGGAGATGTCAACAATAATTCAATTTTAAATGTAGGAGAGGCTTGGACTTACACAGGTACTTATACTGTGACCCAAGCCGATATTGATGCAGGACAAATTTCAAATACAGCAACTCTTTCTGGAACCCCTGTTGCAGGAACTTTAGCAGATAGAACCACTGATATAACCATAGGTGTAAATCAGAATCCATCCTGGACCATTGCTAAAGACTTGACAAATTCTAACCCGGCAACATATTCTACACTTGGCGAGGTATTAAACTACGATATCACAGTCACCAATACAGGTAATGTTTCCATTACAAGCCTGAATCTCTTTGATTTAAAAACTGCTGCTCCTGTAAAATCATCAGGAGATAATGCAAATGTTGGTGTGCTTGATGTAGGAGAAGCGTGGATTTATACAGCTACTTATACCGTTACTCAAGCGGATCTTGATGCGGGATCCTTTACCAATTCGGTTTCTGCTACTGGAGTTAGCGCTGCTGGAAACTTACCGGAAATCACTGCAAGTGAAACTGCAAATGCGGCTCAAACCCCTTCATGGACAGTTACTAAAACAGCCTCTTCAGCAACCTTTGATAGAGCTGGACAAACCATAAACTATTCGATAGTTCTCGATAATACTGGAAATGTTACTATTTCTAATATAGTACCAAGTGATCCTTTGGCGACTTCCGGACCAACTTATGTTTCTGGGGATACGAATCGAGATAGCAATTTGGACCCAACCGAAACTTGGACTTATTCTGCTACCTATCAAATAATGCAGGATGATATTAATGCAGGTGGTTTCACAAATACTGTAACAGTAAGTGGAACTCCACCTACAGGAGCAATTGCAAATGCAACGGATTCGGAAAGCATAACTGCGACAATTAACAGATCGGTAAACATTAACAAAACGGTAGATAAAGCTACTTTTGACAGTGCTAATACGGTCCTAAACTATACCATAAGGGTTACCAATAATGGAAATATCACGCTTAATAACTTGGTAGTAAATGATCCAAAGGCTGGTATTGTAAATCAATCTATTGGAACCTTACAGCCTGGAGCTTCTTCTAATCTCACAGGTACTTATACGGTTACTCAAGCCGATGTCGATAATGGAACAGTTTCCAATACAGCTTCAGTAACTGGTCTAGCCGTGGGTGGTCAAGCAGTCAATGGAAACAGTACTGTTGTTTCGACAGCAAATAAAAATTCATCCATCAATGTCACCAAGACCAGTACTGCTGCAGGTTTTGACCGTGCAGGTCAGGTTCTCAGCTATTCGATTATTATCACAAATGATGGTAATCAAACTTTAAGTCCAGTTGTGCTAACTGATCCATTGACAGGATTAAACCAAACTATTCCAACATTAGCACCTTCACAGTCCAGTACTATTGCGACTTCCTATACTATTACTCAGAACGATGTAGATCGTGGAACTATCTCAAATACGGTTACTGCAGTTGGTACTGATCCTAGCAGCGCAACAATTACTGATACCGATATAGTGACGATTCAAGGTTCCAAAACTGCTGATTTCACAATAGCAAAAACAGTACAACAATCAGGATATTCTTTGGCCGGTGAAGTATTGACTATCCAAATAGTTATAGCAAATTCTGGTAATACTAGAATAAATACAATTGATGTTACTGATCCATTACTCTCTACTGGACCTACTTATGGATCTGGAGATGATGGAAATTCTATTCTAGATGTTGGAGAAAGCTGGACCTATACAGGAACTTATAGTGTCACTCAAGCTGATGTAGATTCAGGGACGATTACGAATACGGGAACAGTGACTGGCTTGGATCCGGATGGAAATACTATTTCAAAAACCGATACAGATATTGTGACAGGATCCAAAAATCCTGACTTAAGCCTGACTAAATCTGTAAGTCCAGCTACTTTCAATAATGTGGGTGATGTGATTACTTATACTTTCACAGTGACCAACTTAGGTAACGTTACACTTAGTGATGTGACTATTAGCGACCCGCTTCTAAGTTTGAATACAGATATTGGAAGTTTGGCTCCAAATCAGACTATTTCAATTACTGAGAACTATACGATTACCCAAGCTGATCTAGATCGTGGTGAGATTGTAAATACCGCACGCGCTGTTGGTCAAGATCCTGATGGAAATGATATTGATGATTCTGATACTGTAGTTTCAGGAGGTAATCCAAGACCTTCTATTGATGTAGAGAAAACTGTCTCAGCTTTTGGTTACTCAATTGAAGGAGAAATCATACAGTATATCCTTACCGTTAAAAATAATGGTAACGTGAATCTCGACAATGCAGAAGTCCAAGACAGCAAATTAGGCTTTAATCAAGCTATTGGTTCTTTAGCACCAGGTCAGGTTGAAGTTTATACGGTTGATTATTCTGTTACTCAACAGGATGTTGATTTAGGAAGAATTGAAAATCTAGCAGAGGCCTCTGGAGTTGAAACATCACTTGGTGTTACGGTTAGAGATTTTGATTCCAACATTCTTAACGGATCACAAAATCCAAAAATAGAGCTTACAAAAACGGTACAAGAGTCAGGCTTTACTACTGCAGGTGAAATTTTAAACTATACTATAACTGTAACAAACACAGGTAATGTCACATTGAATTCTGTACAAGTTCAGGATCCAACGACTGGTTTAGCGGTGAACATAAATACTATGGCACCTAAGCAGATCGAAACTTATACTACAGTTTATACAGTTACCCAAGATGATTTGAATCAAGGATTTGTAGAAAATACTGCTTCAACTTCAGCAAGGGGCACAAGAGGTGAGCCGGTTTCAGACTCTGAAACTATTAAATTAGCAGGAAGTAACAATCCAAATCTAGTATTTACTAAGACAGCTACACCAGCTTCTGTAAGTGCTTTGGGAGAAGTGATTAGATACCAATTAACTGTGAACAACACTGGTAATATCTCTTACCTAAATGTGGTTGTTCAAGACCCATTGTCTAGCCTTTCTGAAAATATTTCAAGATTGGATCCCGGGGTATCCCAAGCTTATACTGCAGCATATACTGTGACCCAAGTTGATCTGGATAGAGGATTTGTAGAAAACAATGCGACTTTGACAGCGGATTTGATTCAGCAAGCAAGTCCCGTTAGTCTAACTCAAACGGTTCGAACTCCTGTCGCTCAATCTCCATCACTTAGAGTAAGGAAAACAGCAGATATTTCTTCTTTTGATGCTCCAAGCACAACAATAAATTATACAATAGCTGTAGAGAATACTGGAAATGTTTCTATAACAAATCTAGCTGTAAACGATCCTCAAACAGCAGCTCCAAGCTATCAATCCGGAGATACAAATGCGGATGGAATTGTGTCTCCTGGAGAAATCTGGACCTATACTGCCAGCTATGTGACTAATCAGGATGATGTGGATAATGGAGGTTTTAGAAATACAGCTACCGCAAGAGGTGATCCTGCGGGAGGTACTCTTAGTCCTGCAAATGGATCTGTGAATGTACCTTCTAATATTAGGGCAAATTGGACCATAGAAAAAACCGCTCAAAATAATCCAAAAGAATACAGTTTTGTAGGGGAAGTAATTACCTATGAGATTGTCCTGACCAATACTGGCAATGCCTCAATTAATACTATTACAATAAACGATCCTGGAGCAGACAGCATTCCAACATTAAATGCTGGTTCGGATGTAGGGAATGATGGTATTCTTAGTATAGGTGAAGCATGGACTTATACAGCAACACATGCCGTCACTCAAGCTGATTTGGATAATGGAACTTATGTCAATGCTGCTGCAGCCTCTGGACTTTTAACATCAGGCCTTATTTCTTCCGTTGCGGATACAGAAATTGTTACAGCTGTACAGAGTCCATCGTGGACTTTAGTGAAAACCAGCACGACGAGTCCAAATAATTACAATGCACTTGGACAAGCTTTAACCTATAATTTGGCTTTGACAAATACCGGTAATGTGACCTTTGCTGGTGTGAATGTAACTGATCCTGGAGTAAATAATTCGCCTCCAACTTTCAGAGGAGGAGATACAAATAATAATAATTTACTGGATGTCGGGGAAGTATGGAATTATACCGCGAGTCACACAACCAACCAAGCAGATATCGATGCTGGCCAATTTGTTAATGTTGCTACGGCAACGGGATTCCCTTCTGGTGGAGCATTAGCCTCAACAACAGGAACAGCAACTGTTACAGCAGTGACTAATTCAGTATTAGTAGTAGAAAAGACAGTAGCTCAAAATGGTTACTTTAGGGTAGGTGAGGTATTAAACTATACAGTAACTGTAAGAAATACTGGTAACACTACTTTAAATAATGTACATGTAGAGGATGTAAAAACTGGTCTTTCTCAAACTATAACAGTTTTTGCTCCAGGCGATTCTCGAACTTACAACCTCAATTATACAGTCACTCAAAATGACATAGATAGGGGAACTATTACTAATACTGCTACCGCAGCAGGACAAACGGCATTAGGTGATCCTGTTAGCGGTCAAGCAACTGACGTTATCAATGGTTCCCAGACACCAGGATTGAATATTACCAAAGGTGTAAGACAAAGCGGTTATATCAACGCAGGTGAGGTAGTAGACTATTCTATCTATGTACAAAATCCAGGAAACATTAACATCTTCAATCTGAGAGTAGAGGATGCTAAAGTTGGATTGGATACAACTCTTACTGTTTTGGCACCAGGTGCATTTGCTACATTTGATGTCAATTATACCATAACCCAAGCTGATGTTGATGCAGGTTCTGTAGTCAACGTGGTTTCTGCAACAGGAGCAGATTTTAGTGGAAATGTATTATCAGATACGGATTCTAAAAATCTTTTCGCAACCCAGAATCCAAAAATGGTAGTTTCCAAATCCGCTTCTACTGTTAATTATGATGCAGTTGGGGATGTGATTTCCTATAATATTTCTATCAGAAACAGAGGTAATGTTACCTTGTCAAATGTCTTGGTTATCGACCCGGATGCGGTTATTACATCAACCAATCCTGTTGCTGCAATTGCACCTGGGCAAGAAGTTATTCTTAACGCTCAGCATGTAGTTACCCAAGCCGATCTTGATGCTGGCAGTTATTCTAATAGAGCAGAGGTCGAAGCTAGGGAACCAAACAATGCTGGCACAATTAAAAGACAAACAAATACAGTTGTTGTTCCCGCAGTTCAGAAACCTGACTTTACAGTTGTAAAAAATTCTTTGACAACTGAATACGATACGGCTACTAATGTTATTAATTATGAGATAATTGTTACCAATATTGGTAATGTTACCCTCTCTGATATAGTGGTTTCAGATCCTAAAGCGATCATTAATTCCGGTAGCCCAATTTCTACTTTAGCCCCAGGGGCTGTAGCTACTGTGACAGCAAGCCATACCGTTGTTCTGGGAGATGTAAATGCTGGAGAATATAGAAATACAGCCACTGGTAAAGCAAAAGATCCGAATAATAAGGAACACACAAGAAATTCTTCCCAGGTAATAGTTCCTGCAATTCAAAAACCTGCTTTGGAAATTTCTAAATCTTCCACGCAAACTACTTATTCTTCAGTAGGGGAAGTTATTAGCTATTCCATGGTAATTAGGAATACTGGAAATGTTACTGTAAGAAGAATTCAAGTGACTGATCCTAACACCACAATTTCTCAATCGCAGTTCCAGTTAAGACCTGATCAACAAAGAACAGTTACTGCAACCCATATAGTGACTCAGGCAGATCTTGATGCTGGACAATATGTAAATACAGCAAGTGTATCCGGAATAGATCCTAAAAATAATGCAGTCAACGCAGTATCTAATTCTGTTACTTTAACTGCTGATCAGACACCTGGATTAGCTGCCACAAAAGTTTCTCAAACGCAAAACTATGCAAGTGTAGGAGAGAATATAAATTATATCATTGAGGTTGAGAATACAGGTAATGTTACACTTAGCAATATTGTGGTAACCGATCCAAATGTTGATATTCTTTCAGGAAACCCAATCGCTTCCTTAGCACCAGGTGCTAAAAGGCAGGTTAGTGTCAGACATATTGTTGAACAGGCAGATTTGGACGCTGGATCTTATAGTAATCAGGCAACTGCCAATGGGGTTGATGTAAATAATGATCCAATAGCTGCTACGACAAATGAAGTAGTTGTGCAAGCAACACAAGCTCCAAGCATCACATTAACTAAAAATGCTGATAAGGCTAGTTACAGCCAGGTTGGTGAGGTAATAACATTTGATCTTTCTATAGAAAACCAAGGAAATGTCACCCTATCGTCTGTCCAGGTAACGGATGCATTGACAGGATTTACTTCACCAAGTATAACGCTTAATTCAAATCAAACTGAAGTTTATACTACTACTTATACAGTTACCCAGGCTGATATTGACAATGGATCAATTGATAATACAGCAACTGTAAATGGAGTCGATACGAACAATAATCCGGTTTCTGATAATGATCAGATTTCTATTACCGCTTCGCAAGACGGAAATATAAGTATTACAAAAGATGCCAACAAAGCGATTGTTTATTCCGCTGGTGAATCCATCACTTATACAATCAATGTAACGAACATAGGAAATGTTACTTTGAGTAATGTGAGAACTCAGGATAATAAACTTGGCTTTGATAATACTGAATCTTCAGACCTAGATCCTGGAGCCTCCGTTTCTTATACCTTGACATATACTGTTACTCAGTCTGATATTGATGCAGGGGAGATACTGAATACAGCTGAGGTCACAGCAGATACACCTGCTGCAAAACAAATCACAGATTCTGATGATCAAAAGGTTGGGGTAGATCAGCAGCGAAAGGTTAGCATCGAAAAAGTAGGTGATTTGAAAACCTATTTCAGAGTTGGTCAGGACATCAACTACAATGTTATTGTACGAAATGAAGGGAATGTGACCTTAACAAATGTAAATGTCACAGATCCAAAAACAGGATTGAATGAAACACTTACATTAGATCCTGGACAGGTTCAGACCTATACAACTGCTCATACGATAGATCAGTCCGACATTGATTCTGGTATTTATGAAAATACTGCTTCGGTGACAGCAAATGCGCCATTAGGGCAATTATTGAGTGACTCTAATACTTGGACTGCTAATGCAGCCCAATTCGGTTCACTTGAAATTAGGAAAATTGTTAGCCCAAGAATATATCAGAATGAAAACGATGTAGTGACATATACCATTTTTGTTACAAATAGGGGTAATGTCACTTTGACTAATGTACAGACCACCGATCCTACTTTATCATATTCTCAAACTGAGGCTGCGCTGGATCCACAACAGTCTGTGACTTATACTATTCCTTATTCTGTGACCCAAAGTGATGTGGATGCTGGATTAATAAGGAATACGGCAACAGTAACTGCTGTCCAGCCTGATAATTCTACGATTACCCGATCTGATGTTGCATTTGCTATTTCATTGGGAAGAGGTGCTATAGATCTTGCGAAAACAGCATTGTCAAACAGCTATACCAATGTAGGTGATGCCATTGATTATGAATTAACTGTTACAAATATCGGTAGTTTGACACTTGAGAATATCCAATTGTCTGATGCGCCAACCGGCCTTAATCCAGCCACATTTACTTTAACTCCGGAGCCTCACAAGTATTTACAACTTCCTATGTGGTGGATCAAGCAGATATAGATGCAGGTCAAGTAATCAATACAGCTACAGTTGTAGGACAAGATAATGTTGGAGCTTCCTACTCTGATTCTGATTCTAAGACTGTCAATGCAATCCAAAGCCCAGGAATTGTAGTAAACAAAACAGCTGATAAATCTTCAGTATCAACCCTTGGTCAAATTGTAACTTACACCATTGAAGTCGAAAACGTTGGAAATGTTACACTGGATGATGTTCAAATTACTGATGCCAAAGTAGGTCTGGCAGAGGTTATCCCAAGCTTTGCTTCAGGAGATATCGTGTCCTATACAGTCGCTTATACAGTAACTCAAGATGACCTTGATGGTGTGCAGTTGGAAAATGTTGTAGATGTTTCTGCTACTGATACGAATGGAGGAATCATTTCAGATCAGGATGATGTAATCATTTCAATAGTAAGACAACCAGGTATTTCACTGACTAAAACGGCTGATGTTTCGTCCGTTAACGCAGAGGGTGATATCATTACTTATACTCTTGTTCTAGAAAATACAGGTAACCTTACACTGGAAAATGTTACTACAGTTGATCCATTGACAGGATTGAGTGCTTTAGAACCAAGCTTGAATCCTGGACAATCTATTTCTTACACCACTAGTTATACTGTAACCCAAACTGATATTGATACTGGCTTCATTGAAAATGATGCTACTGTAACTGCTTTAACAAAACTCAATCTTCCAATTGTTGACAGTGACCAGGTAATTACTCCAGTTAATCAGAATGGAGGAATAGACCTGATCAAAACTGCTGATAAGACTACTTATAGTACTGAAGGAGAGATTATTACTTATACATTTACTGTTGAAAACAATGGAAACTTATCTCTTGATCCGGTCAATTTAATTGATCCATTATTCGGTCTGAATGAGGATTTGGGTATACTTCTACCAAATGCTACTACAACTTATACCTTCCCATATACAATTACTCAAGCAGACGTTGATAGGGGAAATATTAGAAATGTTGCCGAAGCGATTGGTTTTGGACCATCAGGTAAAAAGGTAAGATCATTTGATCAGTTAATTATCTCAGCCAATACTAGCCCGTCCATTGAATTGACAAAAACTGCAAATTTATCAGATTTTGATCAAGTCGGAGATATAATCACTTATACCTTAGAAGTTGAGAATACTGGAAATGTAACCTTGAGTAAAGTGAATTTGAGTGATCCACTACTTGGAATAAGTCAAGTATTGGGCACAATGACTCCAAATGAAATAAGAACTGTTACTGGAACTTATACCATTACCCAAAGTGATTTGGACTTAGGTTCATTAACGAATATCGCCGCAGTAATTGGAACTACACCAAAAGGAAAATCCACTAGCGATAATGCTTCATTAAGGATTGATGCAACTCAGATTCCGTCAATTCTTATTGAGAAATCTGCAGATAGAGCAACTGTTAATTCATTAAATGAGGATATCATTTATCTGTTGAAAGTCACCAATACTGGAAATGTTACTTTGACAAATGTGATCATTACCGATCCATTAACAAATGTAAATCAAACTCTTCCAAGCCTAGCTCCAGGTGATTTTGTGGAGGTGAATACAGATCATTTGGTTTCTCAGGCTGAATTGGATGCAGGAATTATTTCCAATACTGCCACTGCAACAGGTGTGACTCCTACTAATACAACTGTGACTTCTAGTGCAACTGTTGATGTAACAGTTGTTCAGGACGCGACAATTTCATTATCTAAATCAGCAAACAAAACTTCTTTCTCAGTTGATGGAGAGGAAATTGAATATTTCCTTGAAGTATCAAACACTGGAAATGTGACTATCTCATCCATTACTTTGGTTGATCCTAAAACAGGGTTCAATCAAAATATTGGGGATTTAATTCCTGGAGCCGCAGTCACTGTATCTTCAATTTATACAGTTTCCTTAGCAGATATTAATAGCGGTTCAATTGATAATACAGCAACCGCAACTGGTCAGGATCCAATTGGAAACACGGTTTTTGATAACGATCAACTTTCGATCTCAGCAAATCAAAATCCTTCTATTGCTTTCGATAAAATAGCAAATACTCAGACCTTTGATCAGGTAGGAGATATTCTAAATTATGATCTGGTAGTAACGAATACTGGTAATGTTACTTTGGATAATGTTACTGTGACGGATCCATTGACCGGAACAAATCAGAATTTGGGTTCTATTGATCCTGGAATTACTAGGACAATTTCTACTTCATATGCAATCACCCAATTTGATTTAGATGCAGGTCTAGTAAATAATACCGCACAAGTCACGAGCCTTGATCCACTAAATCAATCAATTGAGGCAACAGATAGTGAATCCATTACTGGACAAGTGATCGGGGAGATACTTGTTGAAAAGACTTCAGACCTAAGTTCATTTAGTGCTGTTGGGGATATAATCAATTACACCTTCACAGTTACAAATACTGGAAACGTTACATTGTATGGAGTAGATGTTATTGATCCTATTCTTAATTATACTAGTGTAATAGGGGTTTTGACACCTGGACAAGTGGTTAATCTAACAGTTCCTTATTCTGTTAGTCAGGTAGATATTGATTCCGGTGAAAAAATAAACATAGTCATTGCAGAGGGCTTCGATCCATTCAACACTTTTGTTTTTGACTTGGATGTACTTCTTATTCAAGCAAATCAAAACCCATCATCGATCTGAGCAAGACATCCGATGTATCGACTTACGATGCGGTAGGCGACGTGATCATATGCTTTGACAGTGGAGAACACAGGCAATGTGACCCTGGACAATGTGACGGTAACCGATCCATTGACAGGATTAAATCAGGTAATCGGTACTTTGGCACCGGCAGCCACGGCAATGAGGACGACGACATATACGATCACCCAAGGGGATATTGACGGAGGCCGGGTAATCAACACGGCGAGCGTGACGGGAACTGATCCGACAACGGCTGCACAATCAACTGTGGCAACAGCCACGGTGACCGCGGTACAGACTCCTATTCTGGAAATCACCAAGACCGCGGACAGGAATTTCTATTTCTTGGATGGCCAAGTGATCAGGTATACTCTGGAAGTAGAGAATAAGGGCAATGTGACCCTGACAGATGTAGTGGTCACAGATAACCTGACGGGCTTCACGGGACGGTTCCGACGATGGTTCCGGGTCAGGCCGAAACCTTCAAGACGAGCTATATACGGTTACCTTGGCGGATCTGAACCGCGGGGATCTGTTGAACGAGGTGACAGCTGAAGGCACCTTACCGGATCAGAGTACGATCACGGCGGTGGATGATGTGTTGTTGCCCGGATTCCAGGCGGCAGTTCTTGACCTGGTGAAGACAGCGACCAACGGTGTTTGTGAATGCGGGGGAAGTGGTGAACTATGAGTTTACGATCAGCAATGTAGGGAATGTGACGATCGACAATGTGGTGTTGGATGACCCAAGGATTCCATATAATCAGTCAGTCGGCACGATGTTGCCTGGTGACAGTCAGACCTTCAGCGCGACGTACACGCTGACCCAGTCGGATATTGACGGAAGGTTTATTATAAACACGGCAACGGTAAGCGGTACGGCTCCGGACAATAGTACGGTAGAAGCGATAGACCGTGCCTTTATCACATCGGAGGATTTAGGAGCGATCGAGGTGAGGAAGACCGCGGTGAACAAGACCTATTCCCAGCCGGGACGAGGTGATCAATTATGAGATTGAAGTCAGCAACATCGGCAATATCACGATTACCGATATTGTGGTGGATGATAACCTGACGGGACTTAATATAGCCATTGGCACCCTGTTGCCGAATGAAACAGCGACAGTTCCGACGAGCTATACCGTCACGCAAGGCGATATAGATGGCGGTCGAATGAATAATGTGGCCACGGCAACGGGCAGATGAGAGAATAATACAGGAGCAGTGAGTGACGAGGACAATGCGGTGGCGATTGCCTTGAGAAAAGGGGCGATAAAGATTGATAAACGAACACCTGGAGTACCGAGCTATACGGCGACAGGGGATGTGATTCCATATGAACTGACGGTGACCAATACCGGCAACGTGACGCACTACCGATGTGGAAGTACGGGATCCGTTGACCGGATTGGACCAGGAGATATCGGCCAGCTTGCCCCGGGTCAGGTACAGACGCTGAGTACAAGCTATACGGTTGACCAGACAGATGTGGACAACGGGTTGTTGAGCAACACGGCAAATGTGGCTGCGACCACTCCTGCCAACCTACAGGTAGTTGCCAAGGACAGTGATGTGGTCACAGCTACTCTGAATCCAGGCATTGATCTGACCAGACATCAGATGTATCGACTTACGATGCGGTAGGCGACGTGATCACGTATACGTTGGCTGTTGAGAACATAGGCAACGTGACCTTGGACAATGTGACGGTGACCGATCCGCTGACAGGCGAGAATGATAACGTGGGTACTTTGGCACCGGCTGCCACGGCGAGTGAGGACAACGACTTACACGATCACTCAACAGGATATTGACGCGGGTCAGGTGATCAATACGGCGAGCGCAACGGGAACAGATCCGACTACGGCACAGTCAACGGCAGCGACTTCCACCGTGACCGCAGTTCAGAATCCAGGCATTGATCTGACCAAGACTGCTGATGTCTCTAATTATGATCAAGTAGGTGATGTGATCACGTACACCTTGACTGTTGAGAACACAGGCAATGTGACCTTGGACAATGTAACGGTAACCGATCCATTAACTGGATTGAATCAATCAATCGGTACGATGGCACCAGCCCAGGTGGTAACTGTGACAGAAAGTTATACGGTAACCCAAGGAGACATCGATGTAGGTCAAGTGGTGAATATTGCTACAGTAACAGCAACTGATGCAACCAACGCCAACTTAAGCGACACGGCGACTGCGACTGTAACTGGGTACAGACTGGCGGCATCGATCTGACGAAAACAGCAGATGTAGCCACTTACGATCAAGTAGGTGATGTGATCACGTATACTTTGACAGTGGAGAACACAGGCAATGTGACCCTGGACAATGTGACGGTAACCGATCCATTGACAGGCGAGAATGATAACGTGGGTACTTTGGCACCGGCTGCCACGGCAGTGAGGACAACGACTTACACGATCACTCAACAGGATATTGACGCGGGTCAGGTGATCAACACGGCAAGCGTAACGGGACTTGATCCGACTACGGCTGTACAGTCATCGGCAGCAACTGCTACGGTGACTGCGGTGCAGACAGCCGGTATCGATCTGAGCAAGACATCCGATGTATCGACTTACGATGCGGTAGGCGACGTGATGATCACGTATACTTTGATGGAGAACACAGGCAATGTGACCCTGGACAATGTGACGGTAACCGATCCATTGACAGGATTAAATCAGGTAATCGGTACTTTGGCACCGGCAGCCACGGCAATGAGGACGACGACATATACGATCACCCAAGGGGATATTGACGGAGGCCAGGTAATCAGCACGGCGAGCGTGACGGGAACTGATCCGACAACGGCTGCACAATCAACTGTGGCAACAGCCACGGTGACCGCGGTACAGACTCCTATTCTGGAAATCACCAAGACCGCGGACAGGAATTTCTATTTCTTGGATGGCCAAGTGATCAGGTATACTCTGGAAGTAGAGAATAAGGGCAATGTGACCCTGACAGATGTAGTGGTCACAGATAACCTGACGGGCTTCACCAGGACGGTTCCGACGATGGTTCCGGGTCAGGCCAGGAAACCTTCAAGACGAGCTATACGGTTACCTTGGCGGATCTGAACCGCGGGGATCTGTTGAACGAGGTGACAGCTGAAGGCACCTTACCGGATCAGAGTACGATCACGGCGGTGGATGATGTGTTGTTGCCCGGTTGAGCGGCAGTTCTTGACCTGGTGAAGACAGCGAGCCCAACGGTGTTTGTGAATGCGGGGGAAGTGGTGAACTATGAGTTTACGATCAGCAATGTAGGGAATGTGACGATCGACAATGTGGTGTTGGATGACCCAAGGATTCCATATAATCGAGTCAGTCGGCACGATGTTGCCTGGTGACAGTCAGACCTTCAGCGCGACGTACACGCTGACCCAGTCGGATATTGACGGAAGGTTTATTATAAACACGGCAACGGTAAGCGGTACGGCTCCGGACAATAGTACGGTAGAAGCGATAGACCGTGCCTTTATCACATCGGAGGATTTAGGAGCGATCGAGGTGAGGAAGACCGCGGTGAACAAGACCTATTCCCAGCCAGGACAAGGTGATCAATTATGAGATTGAAGTCAGCAACATCGGCAATATCACGATTACCGATATTGTGGTGGATGATAACCTGACGGGACTTAATATAGCCATTGGCACCCTGTTGCCGAATGAAACAGCGACAGTTCCGACGAAATACCGTCACGCAAGGCGATATAGATGGCGGTCGAATAGATAATGTGGCCACGGCAACGGGCAAGGAGAATAATACAGGAGCAGGGAAGTGAGTGACAAGGACAATGCGGTGGCGATTGCCTTGAGAAAAGGGGCGATAAAGATTGATAAACAGGCACAGGTACCGAGCTATACGGCGACAGGGGATGTGATTCCATATGAACTGACGGTGACCAATACCGGCAACGTGACACTTACCGATGTGGAAGTACGGGATCCGTTGACCGGATTGGACCAGAATATCGGCCAGCTTGCCCCGGGTCAGGTACAGACGCTGAGTACAAGCTATACGGTTGACCAGACAGATGTGGACAACGGGTTGTTGAACAACACGGCAAATGTGGCTGCGACCACTCCTGCCAACCTACAGGTAGTTGCCAAGGACAGTGATGTGGTCACAGCTACTCTGAATCAGGCATTGATCTGACCAAGACATCAGATGTATCGACTTACGATGCGGTAGGCGACGTGATCACGTATACGTTGGCTGTTGAGAACGTAGGCAACGTGACCTTGGACAATGTGACGGTGACCGATCCGCTGACAGGCGAGAATGATAACGTGGGTACTTTGGCACCGGCTGCCACGGCAGTGAGGACAACGGCTTACACGATCACTCAACAGGATATTGACGCGGGTCAGGTGATCAATACGGCGAGCGCAACGGGAACAGATCCGACTACGGCAGCACAGTCAACGGCAGCGACTTCCACCGTGACCGCAGTTCAGAATCCAGGCATTGATCTGACCAAGACTGCTGATGTCTCTAATTATGATCAAGTAGGTGATGTGATCACGTACACCTTGACTGTTGAGAACACAGGCAATGTGACCTTGGACAATGTAACGGTAACCGATCCATTAACTGGATTGAATCAATCAATCGGTACGATGGCACCAGCCCAGGTGGTAACTGTGACAGAAAGTTATACGGTAACCCAAGGAGACATCGATGTAGGTCAAGTGGTGAATATTGCTACAGTAACAGCAACTGATGCAACCAACGCCAACTTAAGCGACACGGCGACTGCGACTGTAACTGCGTTACAGACTGGCGGCATCGATCTGACGAAAACAGCAGATGTAGCCACTTACGATCAAGTAGGTGATGTGATCACGTATACTTTGACAGTGGAGAACACAGGCAATGTGACCCTGGACAATGTGACGGTAACCGATCCATTGACAGGAACTGAACCAGGATATCGGTTCAATGGCACCGGCTCAGGTGGTAACAGTAACTGAAACTTATACAATTGTTCAGAGCGATATAGACGCCGGCCAAGTGGTGAACGTGGCGACAGTGACCGCAACGGATGCAAAGAATGCCAATTTGAGTGACACTGCGACTGCGACTGTGACAGCGAACCAGTCCTCTGGAATTGAATTGACGAAAACAGCAGATGTAACAACTTACGATCAAGTGGGTGATGTGATTACATATACCTTGACTGTGACCAATAACGGAAATGAAACTCTGGACAATGTGACCTTGACGGATCCGTTGACCGGATTGAATCAGGCAATCGGTACGATGGCTCCTACAGCAGTGGTGACGGTAACTGAAACTTACACAATTGCCCAAGCTGATATCGATGCGGGCCAAGTAGTGAACATTGCTACAGTAACAGCAACGGATGCAACCAACGCCAACTTGAGCGACACTGCGACTGCGACTGTAACTGCAAACCAGTCCTCTGGAATTGATCTGACGAAAATGGCAGACGTAACGACCTATGATCAAGTAGGCGACGTGATTACATATACTTTGACCGTAACCAATACAGGCAATGAAACATTAACCGGTGTGACCTTGACGGATCCGTTGACCGGATTGAATCAGGCAATCGGTACGATGGCTCCTACAGCAGTGGTGACGGTAACTGAAACTTACACAATTGCCCAAGCTGATATCAATGCGGGACAGGTAGTGAACGTGGCGACAGTTACCGCGACGGATGCAACCAACGCCAACTTGAGCGACACTGCGACTGCGACTGTAACTGCAAACCAGTCCTCTGGAATTGATCTGACGAAAACGGCAGACGTGACGACCTATGACCAGGTAGGCGATGTAATTACATATACTTTGACCGTAACTAATACAGGCAATGAAACATTAACCGGTGTGACCTTGACCGATCCATTGACCAGACTGAACCAAGCTATCGGTACGATGGCTCCTACAGCAGTGGTGACGGTAACTGAAACTTACACAATTGCCCAAGCTGATATCGATGCGGGCCAAGTAGTGAACATTGCTACAGTAACAGCAACGGATGCAACCAACGCCAATTTGAGCGATACTGCGACAGCGACAGTGAATGCGAACCAGTCTTCTGGCATTGATCTGACGAAAGTAGCTGATGTCTTTACTTACGATCAAATAGGTGATGTGATTACCTATACCTTGACTGTAAGCAATACTGGCAATGAAACTTTAGATAATGTAAACTTGACCGACCCATTAACGGGACTGAACCAAACAATCGGTTCAATGACGCCAGCACAAGTGGTGACGGTAACAGAAACTTATACGATTGTACAAGGCGATATTGATGCGGGTCAGGTAGTCAATACAGCAACAGTGACAGCAACTGATGCCACCAACGCCAATTTGAGCGATACTGCGGTTGTGATTGTGACAGCGAACCGTTCCTCTAGCATTGAACTGACGAAAGTAGCTGATGTCACTACTTACGATCAAGTAGGTGATGTGATTACCTATACCTTGACTGTAAGCAATACTGGCAATGAAACTTTGGATAATGTAACATTAACCGATCCATTAACTGGATTGAATCAAGCAATCGGTTCAATGACGCCAGCACAAGTGGTGACGGTAACAGAAACTTATACGATTGTACAAGGCGATATTGATGTGGGTCAGGTAGTCAATACTGCGACAGTGACTGCAACTGATGCCACCAACGCCAATTTGAGCGATACTGCGACATCGACAGTGACTGCAAACCGTTCCTCTAGCATTGAACTGACGAAAGTAGCTGATGTCACTACTTACGATCAAGAAGGTGATGTGATTACCTATACCTTGACTGTAAGCAATACTGGAAACACGACCTTAAGTAATGTTCTTACAACAGATCCATTAACAGGTTTGGTGGAGACAAATTCTGTTTTGGCTCGGGAGAGTCCGTAACATTCACCCCAACCTATACAGTAACACAGGTAGATCTCGATGCTGGAAGCATTACTAATATTGCTTCAGTTAATGCACAAGACCCATCTGGTAATGATGTCGAAGCAAATGATACAGTTATCGTAACTACAGATGCTAAACCGGCTATTGAGATTACTAAAACAGCCGACAAAGATCTTGTCATTGCACGCGGTGAAGTAATCATTTATACATTGACAGTAACAAATACTGGAAATGTAGAACTAACTGATGTTCAGATAACGGATCCATTGACAGGTTTTGATACGACGATTCCTAGCCTGAGTCCTCAAGAATCAATTGATTTTGAGACGACATACACCGTGACTGAGGCAGATGTTGCCACCAATAATACAATTGTAAATATTGCCTACGTAACAGCCCCTAATCCTGTTGGAGGTGATCCATTGGCTGGTGACGATGATGCTATAACAGAAGTTTCTTGTAATGGAGAGACATTAGTTACTGGTCTCCTTTACAATATCGTTGGTCTGGAAGGTCTTCCTAACGTTCCAGTAATCCTTCTTCCGGGAGAAAACACCCAAGGAGATACCTTGATTGTCATTACGAATGCATCAGGCAGATATGAATTTAAAGGCATTGGGATTGGTGACTATACGATCAAAGTATTGGATGAAAATCTAGAAGTCACCAAAGGTCTGCGGGCTATTGATGGAGATTTGGCTTCAATCACTGTTGAGCCATGCGTTTATAATCCTGTTGACTTTAGATATGCAAGAGCAGGTTCTGCAACTGCTGTAGAAAATCCATCATTGAGAGGATTTATATGGTATGATCTCAATGGAGATGGAAAGGAAAATGAGTGGTTTGATGCCAATGATGATGGAGAGGTTACTAAAAACACTATTACATCAGGGCAATCTATAAGCATTTCCAATTGGGAATGGATTGATCTCAATGGAGATGGAAGCTATGAAGGAGATGAAAACCAAGGCGAGTTGAATAAAGCTGGCTTTGGAAATCCTGGAGGGGAAAATATCCTGATCAAAGGACCGAACGGATATGAGGCAAGAGAATCAGTTAATCAGTTTGGATACTGGAGACATATTCTGACCCAACCTCTTCCATACGGGGAATACGAAGTGACCTTGGTTCCTGATCCGGTATTCGATAGTGAGGCCTTGGCATTTGGTGCTTCTGGATTGGTGAAAGTTCTACCGGATCCATCTGGTAGAGTATTGGATACCCAAGATTTAGCTGCCTTGGTATGTGAAGTAACGACTCCTTTGGTTCAGACTGGTTCTGTGAGCAGAGAGAATCCAACCAAATTCAATTTTGATTATGGAGTAAGATGCTTCACTGTTCCTGATGATGTAGACCTATCAGTAGAAAAGACATCTTTTGAGGCAGAGATCTTCGAAGGAGATGAATTTGGATACCAGATAACGATTAAGAATATTGGTGGAGTGAATGCAACTGATGTTGTCGTGATAGATAATCTACCACAAAATGTTACTTATTTGAGTTACGAGGTAGTTTCCAATATCGGAAATACAGAGTTTACGTTTGATGCCATTGGTAGCCAATTGACTTGGAATATTCCAGCATTTGCAGCAGACAGTGAATTGGTTATTTCAGTTCAAGTGAGAGCTGGAGATGCTGGTTTGATAACAAACTTGGTTGAAGTCAATTCTTCTGAAACTGATACAGATGATTCAAATAACCAAGACGATGATGTAAATGAGATTTTACCATTCCGTATTCCAAATGTGATCACTCCGAACAAAGACGGGGACAATGACACTTTTGAGGTCCAGGGACTTGGCAAGTTTGTTAGCAACGAGATTGTTATCTTCAACAGGAACGGTGATCATGTTTTCGAAACGGAAAATTATCAAAATGATTGGGATGCCGAGGGTCAAACAGCAGGGACTTATTTCTACATATTGACCACGGTAGACAGAAACGGTGATACCCATGAGTATAAAGGATGGATCCAGGTCATAAAAAACTGAGACCTGTGAGCTGTCCTGTTATGGGTTTAACAAATGTTAAACTGGCCTTATGAGCTAATTGATATGAAAATGAATTTTAGAATCATATACATCTCTTTCCTTCTCACCTTAATATTTGGTGTGAGGGAGGTTATGTGCCAGCAGCTTCCCCAGTTCAGTCAATATATGTTCAATGGGTTGCATATCAATCCGGGGTATGCTGGATATAAGGGAGAACCCTATATACAGAGCACTTATCGAAGCCAGTGGATAAATTTTCCCGGAGCACCTGAGACATTTACAGTAACCGCTGACTTTGCAGCCAATGAAGGGACAATGGGATTTGGGGTTTCCTTTCTGAGTGACAATTTGGGTCCTGCCCGTACCACCGGAGGGCTTCTGACTTATGCCTACAGAATCCAGACCGGGCAAAAGAGTTGGTTGGGATTGGGTGCCAGCGCAGGATTTTCCCAGTATTCCATAGACGGGAGTTTATTGGATCCCAATGATTATCCCGATAGTGAGATTCCGGATGGCCGGATCAATTTGTTTGCCCCTAATTTAAATACGGGATTGTTTTTTCATAACGAGCGATTCTACGCAGGTTTTAGTATATACAATATGATAGGAAAGAAGTCTTTGGAGAAAGAGGATGTTGCTTTAGCATATCATGATTTTCACTATTATTTGACAGCAGGTTATTTGTTTGATCTAAGTACTGTGGTAAAATTAAAGCCCAGCTTTTTGATCAGGGAAGTCAAAGGGGCTCCGATGAATTATGACCTGAACGCAATGTTTCTATTCTATGATAGAATTTGGCTTGGAGGAGTTATCGATCGAACTTAAAAATTTGGACGGACAACCTTCCGGAAAACCTGAACAACCGAAATGCAGTTGCGGCGATAATTGAAATCTTTGCCACGGACAGGCTCAGACTGGGCTATGCTTATGACCATAACCTGAACGTGTTGAACAGCTACAACAATAACTCCCACGAGTTATCCGTAGGCTTTTATATGATACCGAGGAAAGCAATAATGAATAATCAAAGATGGTTCTGATGATGAAATCGAGCCAACATGAGCAAGGCAGCCCCAATATCATAGCTACACAAGAAAAGCTTATTTTGGATACGATTTTTGGTAGGCGAGATTCCATGTGGCCAATAAAAATCAACAGCAATCACAATGAAAAAGACATTGACGATATTGAGTATTGCCTCGGCAATGATATTTGGCACGATAGGGACCGTAGAGGCACAGAAGCGGAAGGTGCGATATGCCGATGAGCAGATGGACCTGATAGACTTCCAGCATGCCGTAGAGGTGTACCAGGAAGCCTACGCGAAGAAGCCGAACTACGAGACGGCAAAGAAGACGGCTCAGGCCTATGAGGTGCTGCGGGACTATGACAACACATTTGACTGGTGGAAGACGACGGTAGGGAGAATACGAGGAGGCGACACCGGGTGATTATATGCAGCTGTTGCGCTATGCGCAGCTGACCGACCGGATGTCCGAGGCCCGTGCGGTACTGGAATCGAAGGGCGTTGGAGCGGACAGCATCCAGGTCGCTGCCCTGCTGAAGCTACAGGAAAGCGGAAGGTGAAAGTGGAAGGCGTGGAAGGTCTGAACAGTTCGGGCTCTGACTTCACGCTGGCCAAGGACGGGAACGGGAACAGGTACTTCACCTCCGACCGTGGGGGGACGTATCCGAGCAAGATGCCGGGCATCCGTATCGACGGGAGGAACAAGATCTTCGGTGAGGAGAAACAGGACTATACGGACCGGGAGTACTTCAGTGTGTACAGACAGGACGGGGATGGGAACGTGAGCGAAGTGGTATCGAACGTTCCTGACACCTATAGTGCCGGATCGAGCCCGCGGTGAACAGGGACTGCTGTTCTATTCGGTGACCCGCGGGATCACCAAGGTGAGGAAGAGACTTTCGTGAGATCACAGTGCAGCCTGAGATCTACTACAGCAAGGTGAACGAAGACGGAACGCTGGAAGGGTTTACCCCGGTGCCGTTCAGCGACTCGATCGGCTATGCGGTGATGAACCCGTATGTGGACGAGGCGGCCAAGCGGCTGTACTTCACCTCTGATATGCCGGGCGGCCTTGGTGGCACGGACCTGTATTATTCGGAATACGACGAGAACATGAACTTCGGGACTCCTGTGAACCTGGGGGCGACGGTGAACACGCCGGGCAACGAGTCCCATGCGTTCCGTAACGGGGATAAATTCTACTTCAGTTCCACGGGCCACCGTGGGTTAGAGAGCATGGACATCTTCATGGCGGACTACAGTGCTACGGGGATGACGAACGTGGAGAACATGGGCTCCCCGATCAACTCGATGGCCGATGACTTCGGCTACCGTGAAGTGGAGCAGGAAGAGGGCAGACCGGAGGTCTACTATCCTCGAACCGAAAGGGAGGAATGGGACTGGATGACATCTACAGTGTGAAGGGTGTACAAGCAGTTTGTGGCGCGTGTGATCGACTGCGAGGGAGTGGTGATCAGCGACAGCTACCTGGCCACGCTCCGGGACAAGACCCATAACGGGAACGTGCAGACCCAAAGAAACCCCAAGGGGAACTGACTGGAACTGGAGCCGGACAGCAGCGATTTTGGGATCAAGATCAGCAAGCCGGGCTACTTCAGCATCACCGACGAGGAGATCACCACAAAAGGCTTTGGGGGGACACGCTGAAGCGAGAATACCAGCTGATCCGATCCATTACCAGTTGCCGGTATACGTGGACATCGTGTACTACGACCTGGACAGGTATGTGATCCGTGAGGATGCCAAGCCGGTGCTGGACAAGCTGGCCGAACTGATGGGCCGCTATCCGTTCCTGGACCTGTTGGTGGGCAGCCACACGGATTCCAGGGCGAGTGAGGAATACAACATCAAGCTGTCGAACAGCCGTGCGGAACAGCGGTGACCAATACATGGCACAGTACGAGATCCCTGCCGGGCGTGCCAGTGGATGGGACAAGGGGGCAGGAGCTGATCAACGACTGTGGGGACAGGGGTTCCCGTGTGCGGGTCAGCCCACCAGCTGAACCGAAGATCGGAACTGGTACTGGAGGCATTCCGGATCCGAGCAAGCAATATGAGATGCCCGAGGAGCTGAAGGGCAAGGACTTCTGTGATCCGGAGGACCTGTTCAGCCAGATCCAGGATGAGATCGCTCAGATCCCGACGATCTATTTTGACTTTGACAAGAGCATGCTGAGAAACGTGCACAAGAAGGAGCTGGAACGTACGGCGATCATGCTGAAGCGCATGCCGAACCTGATGCTGTACATCGAGGGTCATACTGACCAGCGGGGAGAGGATGCCTACAACCAGAAGCTGTCAGAAAGAAGGGCGGATGCGGTGAAGGCCTACCTGACCAACCGTGGGATCGAGGAGAACGGATGGAAGAGGCCTGGTTCGGGGAGACACGACCGGTTCAGGACTGCAGTGACGGGACCTGTACCCCTGCGATGCACCAGCTGAACAGAAGGACTGAGCTGAGGGTCGGAAAATCCCAGTTCACCTACTCAGGTAGACGAAAAAAGTGGATGTGCTGTAGCCTATGAACATAAAAAATGGGTTTCAGATAGCTGAAACCCATTTTTTAAAGGAAGAATGTAATAATCAATCCGTTTTGGCTTTTAAAGTAGTCTGATTTGGATTTCCTCAACTCCAGCTACTAATTTTGGAGTTTCTCCAGGGTAGGTAATGTTGGCCAATACTTTCAAAGCCTCGAATTTTGTGGATTCAAAAGCTGCTTTATTAGCCGCTAATATTGGTTCGGAAGGTGGTATTTTTTCTCTTAGCCAATCCACTTGCTTTCCATTTTTCCAGAACCTAAAACATAAATGTGGGCCTGTAGCAAGTCCTGTACTGCCTACATATCCGATTACTTGACCTTGTTTAATTCGAGTCCCTGGTTTCACGCCACTAGCAATCTTCGACATATGAAGATATTGCGTGGTATACGTTCCGTTATGTTTGATCTTTACATAATTACCATTGGCAGAAGTGTAGGTAGCATGGGTAACTACTCCATCTCCTACCGAACGAATTTCTGTGCCCCTACTTGCTGCATAATCAGTTCCTAAATGCGCTTTGTATCTTTTTTGCACAGGATGGAATCTTCTCAGGTTATAACGAGAACTGATTCTAGTGTATTTTACAGGATCCCGGAGGAATGCTTTCTTCAAGCTGTTTCCTTCCTGATCAAAGAAATTCATTTCTCCATTTTGCTCAAAAGGAATCGCATGGAAAGGTTCTCCCCTGTGTTCCATGTATGCCAATTTGATTTCACCAGCACCGATTACATTTCCATCAATCATTTTGACATCAAAAACTACTTTGAATTTGTCACCTGGCTGAAGTGCTCCAAAATCCACGGACCAGCCATATAAATCTGCAAATTGATCGACAATGTCGTAGCTAACATCCTGCTTCAACATTTCCACAGCCAAATTACTTCGATCTTCTATTACCCCGGCTATTTCCTTTTCAACATATTCTACTGGCTTTTCTGCCTTATAAATATCTACCGAATCCAAGTTAAAAACCACGTATTCAGCAGGATTAGGCTCATAGATAAAAAATTGAGCTTGGGCAGAATCGGAAGGGGTAATTACAGTAAATTTTTTGTTGGTAGCGATTCCTCTAACATCAAAGACCTCTTTTGACTTTTTGGCAATTTCATCAATGATTTGATAAGGAACATTGAAAGGAGCCAAAATGGTGGCCAATGTTTGGTTTTTACTGACTGTTCCTTCCACTATATTAAGACCTGTCACATTGATACCATACAAATAGACCTCATTGGAGACCTCCTCTACAGGAACCTCATCTAAAGGTTCTTGCATGATATTAGATTCAGGCGAATTGCCATACTGCTGGAAAATAGCTGCTGCACCAAGTGTTAAAACCACAGATGCGACAACGATCCATCTTTTGTTCATTTATTTTGAAATCTTATGGGATGATTGAATAACCTTAAAGCAAGGAAAAAAGAGCCTTTAATCCAAGTTTTGAGGGAACTTCCTTAAGTTAAAACAAATCCAACTTTAATGCCAACGCTGATAGGAGTTGAAAAATTTTATCAAGAAATCTGAAAGTTTTTTGGAAGGAATGGAAAAAACGCTCTTCTCAATTAAGGATAATTTAATGATTACTGCAATTTGAAGTAAAATCTACAAAGTTTTATTCAATATGGTAAGGAATCTTAAAAAGAGGGTGGTGTTCTAGAACTCAATTCTTTATCTTTGACCTCCCAAAAAAACTAATATCATGCTGAGGACGCATACTTGTGGCGAATTACGCCTAGACCATACTGACCAAGAAGTAACACTAGCTGGCTGGGTTCAGCGAGTTCGAAATAAAGGAGGGTTGATCTGGGTTGACTTGAGAGATAGATACGGAATTACCCAATTGATTTTTGAAGAGGAATCTTCCGAAAAGGAATTGTTGGAAAAAGCTGCTGAATTAGGAAGAGAATTTGTCGTTCAAGCTTCAGGTAAAGTGATCGAAAGAACTTCCAAAAATGATAAAATCCCAACTGGATCCATTGAAATCAAAGTGAGCAAGTTGGAGGTTTTAAATGCCGCAAAAGTTCCCCCTTTTATTATAGAGGATGAGACTGATGGAGGAGAAGAACTTCGAATGAAATATCGATACCTTGATTTGAGAAGAAATGTGGTAAGGGAGAAGCTTCAATTGCGTCACAAAATGATGCAGGAGACCAGAAAATACATGGATGCTCAGCACTTCATGGAAGTGGAGACTCCTGTTTTAATCAAATCTACTCCTGAAGGAGCCCGTGATTTTGTGGTACCAAGCAGAGTGAACCCAGGAGAATTTTATGCACTTCTCAATCCCCTCAAACCTTTAAGCAATTATTGATGGTATCTGGTTTTGACAGATACTTCCAAATTGTAAAATGTTTTAGGGATGAAGATTTGAGAGCAGATCGCCAACCGGAATTTACACAGATAGATTGCGAAATGGCCTTTGTGGAGCAAGAAGATATTTTGTCCACTTTCGAAGGTCTTACCAAACATTTGTTCGCAAATGTTAAGGGGGTGGATCTGGAGGAAGTTCAAAGAATGACTTTTGCAGATGCCATGAAATATTTTGGCAATGACAAGCCTGACCTTCGATTTGATATGAAGTTTGTGGAGTTGAATGAGGTAGCTCAAGGAAAAGGGTTTGGAATCTTTGATAGTGCTGAACTAGTAGTAGGAATCTGTGCCAAAGGAGCAGCTGAGTATACCAGAAAGCAGTTGGATGCCTTGACAGAATGGGTAAAAAGGCCTCAAATTGGAGCTAAAGGCATGGTTTATGCCAAATACAATGAAGATGGCAGCATCAAGTCAACGGTAGATAAGTTTTATACACAAGAAGATCTTCAAGCTTGGGCCACTGAATTCGGTGCAGAACCTGGAGATTTGATGTTGATTTTGAGTGGTGATACAGCTATTGTTAGAAAACAACTTTCTGAGCTTCGACTTAAAATGGGCGAAGATCTTGGTCTAAGAGATAGAAATGTGTTCAAGCCACTTTGGGTAGTAGATTTTCCTTTATTAGAATGGGATGAGGAAACGAAGAGATATCATGCCATGCACCATCCATTTACCTCACCTAAAACGGAGGACATTCCTTTGTTAGATTCCGACCCCGGAGCTGTTCGAGCCAATGCTTATGATTTGGTAATTAATGGAGTGGAAATCGGAGGAGGATCAATTCGTATCCATGATAGGGCTACGCAGCAATTGATGTTCAAGCATCTAGGATTCACAGAGGAAGAAGCACAAAAGCAATTTGGTTTCTTAATGGAGGCATTTGAGTATGGAGCGCCACCTCATGGAGGAATCGCCTTTGGATTTGACCGTCTTTGTGCAATTTTCGGAGGTTCTGACTCCATCAGAGATTACATCGCCTTCCCGAAAAACAATTCTGGTAGGGATGTGATGATTGATTCACCAAGTACCATTGCAGACGAGCAACTCAAAGAGCTCTCCATCTTGGTCAATCTAAAAATAGGGGAAGAGGCTTCGGCCTCTTTTTTTGTTTACGGTATTATTTTTTAGCAATCGGGTAGGATACCTAAGCGGAAGGGGATTATTTAGTATTTTCAATAGAACCACCCTTTCAATGATTGCAATAAGTTTTTTACAAAGATACTTTTTAAGTATCTTTTTTTAGTTGGAATCTCCCAATTTTCAAAAGCCCAAAGTGCAGATTTAGCTCTCAAATTTGATCAGCCTGCGATCAATTTTCTAGAATCTTTGCCCATAGGTAATGGACACTTAGGGGGAATGATCTTCGGAAACCCCAATCGGGATCGAATAGTATTAAATGAGAAAACACTTTGGTCTGGAGGGGTACAGGATGCGGATCGGGAAAATGCAAACCAATACCTCAAGCAAATACAGCAGCTATTGTTGGAAGGAAAGAACCAGGAGGCTGAAGCATTATTGCAAGAGCATTTTGTCAGTAAAGGAGTTGGTTCTGGGTTTGGAAATGGAGCCAATGAACATTATGGTAGCTACCAAACTCTTGGAGATTTATGGATTACTTGGAAGGATACGACCGAGGCATATACTGATTATTTACGAATTCTTGATCTGGAAAATGCTATCGCCACTACTAGCTGGAAGCGAGATGGTGTGGAATTCGAGCAAATCGCATTTTCCAGTATTCCAGATGACGTGATGATCATCAAACTAACCAGTTCAAAAAAGGAAAACTTAACTTTGATCTTGGGCTATCCAGAAAGGAATATGCAACTGTTTCCGTGTTGAATGAAAGGGAACTTCTACTAAGCGGGCAATTGCCTAATAAAGATCTTCCGGGGATGAAGTATGCAGCTATTCTTAGCGTGATTCCTATTAATGGGACTGTTTGGAAAGGTGATCAAAATCTAACAGTAAAAGCAGCCGATACTTGTTATTTGGTTATTGCCTCTGCTACAGATTATAACATTGATTTACCAGAAAAGCCACTAGGGGATCCTGTCGGAAAAGTGAAGGCACTGGTAGCCGAAGTAGATTACAGAAATGCAAATGAAAAGCATATACAATCTTTCCAGTCATTTTTTAATCGTAATAGCTTTAAATTGACAAAGCAAAATCCAGAGATACAGGGTTTATCTACACCGGAGCGATTGGCCAGGTTTGCCGAAGGCAATGAAGATGCTCAGCTTCCGGTGCTCTATTATAATTATGGGAAGTATTTATTGATTTCATCTTCACAGCCTGGTCAACTCCCGGCTAATTTACAAGGTATTTGGGCTACTGAATATCAGGCACCTTGGAATGGAGACTATCACTTGGATATCAATATTCAGATGAATTATTGGTTGGCAGAGCCGATGGGTTTGGGAGATTTGGCTGAACCCATCAGAAAGTTCACTTCCAATTTGACCCAAAATGGTGAAAAAACTGCCAAGGCGTATTACAATGCAGATGGCTGGGTAGCACATGTGATCAGTAATCCTTGGTATTACACTTCCCCCGGAGAAGGAGCAAACTGGGGATCGACCATGACAGGAGGAGCTTGGATGACAGAGCATATCTGGGAACATTTCAGGTATACCAGAGACACTGCATTTTTAAGGGAATATTATCCAGTCTTAAAGGGAGCTGCAGAGTTCCTTTCCTCAGTGTTGATTGAGGAGCCAGAAAATCATTACTTGGTTACTGCACCTTCTAATTCACCGGAAAATACCTACCTAAAACCGGATGGCTACAAAGGACATACTGTCATGGGGCCTACCATGGATATGCAGATCACCAGAGAGGTTTTTGGGAATACGATTGCAGCTGCAACTATTTTAGGGATTGATGAGACATTTGCCAATCAATTGAAGGATAAAAAGAAACGATTAGCTCCTAACCAAGTAGGAAAGAATGGGGATTTAAATGAATGGTTGGAAGATTGGGAAGATGCGGATCCAAATCATCGACATGTTTCGCATTTGTATGGGCTGCACCCCTATGATGAAATCACCCAATGGGGCACACCAAAGTTGGCAGCTGCAGCTAAGGAAACTTTAATTCAGCGTGGCGATGGGGGAACGGGTTGGAGCAGAGCCTGGAAAATCAATTTTTGGGCAAGATTAGGAGATGGAGATCATGCACTTTTATTATTGAAAAAATTACTGCAGCCTGCAGGAGGAGATGGGACCAAAATCGTCATGAGTAATGGAGGGACTTATGCGAATTTATTTTGTGCACATCCACCTTTTCAAATTGACGGGAATTTTGGTGGAGCTGCCGGCATTTCAGAAATGCTTCTACAAAGTCATGGTAAAGATGAGGTAATTCGCTTATTGCCTGCCCTTCCTACTGACCATGCCTGGGAAAAGGGTTCTGTAAAAGGGATGAGAGCCCGAGGTGGATTTAGTGTAGATTTTGAATGGGATTTTGGAAAAATAATCAAGGCCACCATTTTATCAGAAAAAGGAGGAGAATGCAAAGTTTTACTTCCTAGAGGAGGAAGTGTAGAAAATGAGAACGGGCAAGAATTAGTTAGAAATTCTGATGATAAGCCAAGGGTAGTTAGTTTCAATACGGAAAAAGGTGCTACCTACTTAGTGAATATAAAATAAGGATAGTTTAGCTAGAGAAATCCAATTTATTAAAGAGAAAAGTGATTTGAGAGGTATCTAATAGTATAGCTATTTATAATTCAGCCAACTTTTAAAATCATAGGATGATGAATTTGCTTCCGAACTAATAAGGATATCTTATATTTAAGTGATAGCCCCAAATAATCTTTTAGGTCTGTTTGGGGAAAGTACCGATATCTCAATTAGATGGAAGAAATTCAACAGGAAATTCATGTGTTTTCTACAAGAGACTTAGCTTGGAAGGCTGCGGGAAAAGCAGTGGAAAAGTGTATAGAAGATCTTCAGGAAACACAAGAAGAAATCAGGATGATATTTGCTGCGGCACCTTCCCAAACTGGGATGTTGAACTATCTAGCCGCCTCCTCCAAAATCAAATGGGAAAAAATAGTGGCAATGCATATGGATGAATACATCGGTCTACCCATTGATGCTACACAATTTTTTTCCAAGTATTTGGAGGAGAATTTGTTCTCCAAAGTTCCTTTTAAAGAAGTGCATTTAATACAAACCCAAGTAAATCATGAGTTGGAGATTAATCGGTATTCAGATTTGTTAATGAAAGCCCCAATTGACATTGTTTGCTTGGGAATAGGGGAGAATGGTCATATTGCCTTTAATGATCCTCCCGTAGCAAATTTTAAGGATCCTGTATTAATCAAAAAAGTACAGTTGGACCAGGCATGTAGAGCCCAACAAGTGCATGATGGGTGCTTTGAAAGTGTAGATGATGTTCCTAAAACAGCGCTTACTTTGACGATTCCAGCCTTGATGTTTGGAGATCATTTATTTTGTGTGGTTTTGGGTGAAAATAAAAGCGAAGCAGTGAAAAATACGTTGACCGGACCACTTTCTGAAGCTTGTCCTGCCACTATCTTGAGGACGCACCCACGATGCAAATTTTATTTCGATACTGCTGCCGTAAGTAAACTTCCTCCTACTCGTTTCGACACCAATTGATACATGGAATTACTGGATTGGATTATTCTTGCTCTATATTTTCTGATGCTTTTATCCATTGGGGTATGGGCTTATTTTAAAGTGAACAATTCGGCTGATTTTTTTACGGCAGGAGGAAAATTGCCTTGGTGGTTATCTGGTATTTCCCACCATGTTTCAGGTTATAGCGGAGCAGTTTTTGTTGCCTATGCAGGCATAGCCTACACCCATGGATTTACAATTTATGTATGGTGGGCCTTTACGGTAGGTATTTCAGTTTTGGTGGCAGCGTTTTACATCGCACCTCGTTGGTCACGACTCAGAATTCTTTCGGGAATCCAATCCCCAACAGAGTACCTTTTAGTGAGATACAATTTACCTACGCAACAATTAATTGCTTGGGTTGGGACTTTGATCAAAGTATTTGACACTGGAGGGAAATTGGCAGCCATTGCCATTTTATTGAATGTATTCTCTGGTGCTTCCATCACTTTTGGAGTGCTCTTGGTAGGGTTTGTATCTCTGATTTATATTACGATTGGTGGGCTTTGGGCAGATGTTTGGAATGATTTGGGACAATTTGTAATCCAAGTATTGGCTGGGCTGACCATGTTCGTCATGATCCTTATTCAATTGGGTGATGGAATAGAAGGGATAGTTACATTATGGGATAAGCTACCTCAAGAAAATGCGCAGTTTTTCCATGATCCCTATACCTTGGGTTTTGCATTAGTGATGTTGGTCATTAATTTTTTCAGTTATAGCGGAGGAACCTGGAATTTAGCGACCAGATTCATTTCTACTTCCTCGGGAGCAGTTGCGAAAAAGGCGGCAATTTTATCCTCCTTTTTGTATTTCATATGGCCTTTGATATTGTTCTATCCCATGTTTGCTGCTCCAATATTTTTTGAAAATCTTGCAGATCCCACTCTTTCTTATGGGAAATTGGTCCTAGAATTTTTACCCGTGGGGCTAGTAGGGTTGATTTTGGCGTCCCTCTTTGCAAATACACTTTCTATGACTGCATCAGATTCCAATACTATTTCAGCAGTCATCAGTAGAGACATCCTTCCAATATTATTTCCTCGATTAAAACATTTATCCAAAAAGAATGGATTGAAATTGGCCAGAATTACGACTTTTTGTTTTACCCTGCTCACCATTCTTACCGCACTGAATTCATCTCATTTTGGGGGAGTTATCGGTTTGATTATTTCTTGGTTTGCAGCCTTATTGGGACCAATTGCAATTCCAATGATATTAGGATTATTGCCTTCATTTAAACGAAGTGATGGAAAAATTGCTGTGATTTCTATTCTCGGAGGATTGTTGACATTTGTACTTCTCAAATTGTTCCCTGTAGATTCCTTAGCCATTACAATTGGTGCACCTACCATCGTTTCGTTTTTACTATTTACCCTAACTGGTTGGCTTAGTAAGAAGGAACCATCCTTAGAGGTTGAACAACTTTTAAAAAATCTGAGCGCGAAAGAATAGAAATAACCATATGAAATACAGCTTAGAAGGGATTCATTTTCAAACTGGGAAGCCAATCCAAGTGATCATAATGGATGGAATCATCCAAGAAATCATGGAATTGGAATCATCCGAATCAAACAATCTGATTGCTCCCGGTTTTGTTGACATACAGGTAAATGGTTTTCAGGGGATAGATTTTAATGATACAAATCTAAAGGAGCAAGATGTTCTAAAGGTAACTCGTGCAATGTTTGAAAGTGGGGTAACTACTTATTTCCCTACTGTTATCACCAATAGTGAAGATTCTATTCGAAAATCTTTAAAAACCATTTCCTTGGCTTGTGCTTCCAATGGACTGATTCAAAGTACTGTCCAAGGAATTCATTTGGAAGGTCCTTTCCTCTCCAAAGAAGAGGGGCCTAGAGGAGCTCATCCTTTAAAATATATTCAGGCTCCAAACTGGGAAAAATTCAGTGCTTGGCAAGACGCAGCAGAAGGAAGAATTAAATTGATTACGGTATCTCCTGAATGGGAAGGGGCAGTTGGGTTTATTGAAAAATGCGTGGAATCTGAGGTAAAAGTAGCCATTGGACATACCGCTGCGAATACATCCCAGATTGAAGCTGCGATAGATGCTGGTGCTACTTTATCAACCCATCTTGGAAATGCGGCTCATCTAATGCTGCCAAGACATCCCAACTATCTTTGGGACCAACTGGCCTCTGAAAAACTTTGGACAAGTTTGATTGCTGATGGATTTCATCTTCCTGATGCTGTCCTCAAAGTTTTTTTGAAAGTGAAACCAAAAACCACTTTCCTCATCAGCGATTCCACACGTTTTGCTGGGCTTCCTCCCGGAAATTATCAAAGCCCGATTGGAGGAGATGTGGTGTTGAGCAAAAATGGAAGACTGTATATGGAAAAGAATCCAGGGTTATTGGCTGGGTCGGCTTCTTCTTTACTTCAATGTATCAACTACCTGGTAGATCATCAATTAACTTCTATTTCGGAGGCAATTGAAATGGCTTCGGTCAGACCCTTACAATTTTTGGATATGGGTTTTTCTGGTGGATTGAGAAGTGGAAGTAAAGCTGATTTGTTAGAATTAAATATCAATGGGAAGGATTTGGAAATCCTGCAGACGATAAAAACAGGGGAAGTTGTTTATTCAAAGTAGTTGGTGAATGATGGGTTTTTAATCCAAATAATTCTTTTTCAACTCTCTCAAAATATCTTCCAATCCATTCAGTCTGATTTCATACAAGGTATGTAGCCACATACCCAGTTTGCCTTCGGGGAATCCTTGTCCATGCATCCAGACTAAATAATGCTCTGGAATATCGCATAATAGCCGACCTTTATATTTTCCAAAAGGCATTTTTTTGGTGACAAGATCAATGAGGATTTGCTTATCCATTAGAAGTAGGTGTTGAATAAATCATTGGGGTTGAATAATGAAGCTTCGAATTCCCATAATTATTAAAAGTTGACCTACCGCATAGGTGCCCATCACTAGGATTCCTGCTTCAGGAAACTCTAGGTAAAACCGGTTAATAGCAAGGATTCCGTCTGAAATAAAAAATAAAGTTGCTCCAATCATTACCTGCCAAAAGCTAGGGGCATGCACTTTTCCATATCTTTCTCTTGCCATGGTAACCATGGAAATAATGGCAATCACATAAACGATTACGGGGATTTTCAATACTCCAAGATTGGGTTGAATCAGGTAATAGACAAAAGCAGCAAGGATATAGAAAGGAAGATTAAATAAAAAGGTCTTGACAAAATTTACATTGCCTATTTCTCCTGGATTTTTTTGGGCCACTTTAAACCCAATAATGTAGCAGATATGTGCCATCAAAAAAGAGCCTAATCCAAAGGCAAATAATTCTGGCCACAATAGGAAGATATCACCTATCCAAGAGAAGATCAATGCTCCCATAATTGTTCTGGAAAGCAAAGTTCGGGCTATCGGTTTGGAAATAAGGTAGAAATAGATGATTAACCCCAATATTATCAGGGGTTTAGAGAAAATTCGTAGGTCTGACTTATTCTCTAAAATAAAGAAAAGGTCTGCCAACGTAGCAAACAAAAACAAGTATAACCAAGCAAAATCTTTATTTCTCAATTGGAAGAATATTTTGTAATAACTATATGATTAAATTTAATTAACTGCAAAAGTCGGTGTTCTCAAAATCTGATTTTGAAATTGTGAGAACATTAAGGGTTCAATTTATCGGAAAGCTTGTCAAAATTGACTCAAATTAATTTTCTATTCAATAAAGAATTGAAAGATTTTTTAGAAATAAGAAAACATTATTCGCTTTTGGATATTAATTTATTGTTAAAATTTGTGAAATTTGGAATGTGAATCTTAACAATTCCTACCCCAAAATACCGCATCTCGATTTTACTTTTGTAGAGAATTATTTAAAACCAACTTATATCAAAACCAATTTATTATGAGGCAAAATTTACTGAGAAATTTGTTGTCATTGCTACTCCTTTTTGCGGGTACAGGTATAGCCTTTTCACAGGGTGTTACCACAGCCAGCATTCAAGGAAATGTAATTGACGAAACTGGTGAGTCCCTTCCAGGGGCAAATATCGTGGCAACGCATGAACCATCAGGGACACGTTATGGTGCAGTAAGTAACTTAGAGGGAAGATTTGTACTTCCAAATATGAGGGTCGGTGGACCTTATACAGTTGTGGTATCATTTGTAGGGTTTGAAGAGCGAACGTTTGATGGGATTGTTCTTGGCCTAGGTGCTACTTACACCTTGAATGTACAACTATCTGATGGAATGGAATTAGATCTAGTAGAGGTGGTAGCAAGTAAAGATGCTATCATGAACTCTGATCGTACGGGTGCTTCTTTGAACCTAAACAATGAAAAAATAAATTCATTGCCTACCGTAAACAGAAGTATCAATGATTTCACCCGATTAACACCACAATCGAATGGGACTTCCTTTGCAGGTACTTCGAGCAGGTTCAATAACTATACAATTGATGGTAACATTTATAACAATAACTTCGGATTAGGTTCTGGTCAATTTGCTGGTGCAAACCCAATTTCATTGGATGCTATCGAGGAAGTACAGGTAAACTTGGCTCCATTTGATGTTCGTCAAGCTGGTTTTACAGGAGCTTCTGTAAATGCGATTACCAAATCAGGAACCAATGATTTCTCTGGTTCTGCTTATTATTTCTTGAGAAATGACCAAATGATTGGTGATAAAGTAGGAGATACTCGCTTAAATGTAGGAGACTCTAAAAATGAAATTGTAGGTTTTAGATTAGGTGGACCAATCCTAAAAAATAAATTGTTCTTCTTCGTTTCATATGAAAAAGAGACCGAAGCGGTACCAAGTTTTACAAAAGTTGCATCAAGACCAGGCTTAGAGCCTGATGGTTTGACAGTTTCTAGAGTACCTGCGTCCCAACTGGATTTTGTAAGAGAGAGCCTTTCTCAAATATATGGCTACGAGGCAGGTCCTTATGAGAATTATTCATTTGCTTCAGAGCAGGAAAGATTTAATGCTCGATTGGATTGGAACATCAATGACAATCACAAAGTATCATTACGATATAACAACTACACAGCATTTACTGATGTACCAACCAATGGAAACTCTGTAAGATACATTTCTACCAGATATAGAAATACAAGCAGAACTGGGATCGAAGCAATGAATTTCAGAAATGCGAATTACACGAATGATAGAAAAGTACAGTCTTGGGTTGCTGAAGTAAACTCCAGAATCGGTCTGAATATGTCCAATCAAATCAATGTTGGGTATACCTCAATTACGGATCCAAAAAGAGGAAATCCCTGGAGGACAGGATTTTCCATTTATTGAGGTAATGGAGCCAGATGCCTCTGGTAACTTACTTTACTACATGTCCATGGGTAATGAGCTATTTACCGTGGGTAACTTATTGGAGAATAATATTTTCAATTTCACGGACAATTTCTCTATTTACAAAGGAAATCATACGTATACTTTTGGGGTGAACTTTGAATACATGACGTTCAAAAATGCTTTCAACCCGGTATTTAATGGTTTTTATCGATTCAATTCCTATGATGATTTTGTAGCAACTGTTATTGATCGTACACCAGGTTCCTATCCAGAGGCATTTGCAAAAGGATATGCATTAGATGGTTCAACAACTCCTCCAGTAGATAATACCAAATTTGGTCAAATCGGTTTTTATGTCCAGGATGAATATCAAGTGACTCCGAACTTGAAATTGACTGGTGGTTTGAGAATTGATTTTCCTTTTTACCCAATTGATATTCCGACCAATGAATTGTTGGATGACTTAAACAAAACCTTTGAAACTCCAGATGGCACGATTACACCGGATGTAAGTCAGTTCCCGAAAGTGAACCCTCTTTGGTCTCCAAGAGTAGGTGTGAACTGGGATGTACATGGTGATCGTACTACTCAAATACGTGGAGGTACAGGTATATTCTCAGGAAGAATTCCTTTTGTATGGTTGTCAAATCAAGTGAATGGTTCTGGTGTGGTAAGAGGTGGACTTGGTTATGAAGGAGAAGATGTAGTAGATGCCTTAGGCCCTAATTACGTGTTTAATCCAGACGTAACTTTTGGGAATCCGGAAAATCCTGGACAATCCCTTTCCAACGAGCTAAATCTGACAGATAGAAACTTCAAACTTCCTCAAGTATGGAGATCTAACCTTGCAGTAGATCAAGTATTACCATTTGGAATCATTGGAACCCTAGAGTTTATTTATTCTAAAGATGTTTCTACTCCTATTGCATACAACCCAGTGGTAAGAACTCCAGATGGAACGTTCTCAGGTCCTGATCAGAGACCTTATTGGGAAGGAAGTAACTATTCCAATGATGATGATTTTAGAAATGTATTTTATTTGACTAATGCTCAGAGAAAGGCAGACTACTACTCCATTACGGCACAATTGCAAAAGCAATTCGATAATGGATTTTCTACCATGGTAGCCTATACGAGATCTAGATCTCGTGATTTGGATGCTTCCAGCGGTGCTCAAGCGATCTCACTTTGGCCTGCTACTGTTCAAACAGACAGAAATGATCCAGAATTGAGTTTTGCTGGATTTGATATTCCTAATAGAGTAATTGCAAATATTGCCTATCAAACAGATAATACCACGATTTCATTATTCTATGAAGGTTCTGACGCTGGTAGATTCTCCTATACTTACTCTGGAAACTTTGGCGATGCCTCAAACCGATTGATGTATATACCAAACAATGCAAGTGAATTGGCTTTCCAGGAATTTACATTAAATGGAACTACTATTACTGCTGCTGAACAAGCGCAGTTATTGGATGATTATATTGATCAGGATAAGTATTTGAGTGAGAACAGAGGATCTATTGCAGAGAGAAACGGAGCAGTTAGACCCTTTGTAAATAGATTTGATTTAAGAATCACTGAAGACATCGTGTTATCGAAAGATCAAAAAAATAGACTTCAATTATCCATTGATATTTTGAATATTGGAAACATGTTTAATTCATCATGGGGAATTCAAAAGTTTGCGTATCAAGATAACTTGCTGAATTATAGAGGGGTTAATAGTGCTGGACAACCAGAATATCGATTGAATACTATCCCTGGTACTAGTGAGTTCCCGACTGATACATTTAGAAATACTACTTCAATTGGAGATACATGGAGAATGCAGGTAGGCGTTCGTTATATCTTTAATTAAAAATTGAAAATTTGGTAAAAAATGCACCCATATTAGGGTGCATTTTTTATTTTTAACAATTCTAAGTTTTTAATGGTTAATCGTTTATGAAAAATCTAATAACCTTAATTTTTGCTTTTGGAATTACTTTTTCCATGTATGCACAGACGGATTCTTTAATTCTAAAGAATAAAGACGTCATTATCGGTGAGATAAAAAGTATGGATCGTGGAGTCCTTACTATTGAAACCGATTACAGTGATTCTGACTTTAAAATTTCTTGGGACGGAATTGCGCAATTGTATTCCAATGCTAAATATTTGATTACCCTTTCTAATGGAAAGAGGTATAATGGTAAAGTGAATAGTGTAGGAGATGGAGTTATATCCATTGATACCTATGATCCTGATAATCTTCTTCCTTTACGGAAAAAAAGGAGAAACACAGATACAGAAGATATCGGTGGGGGGACAATTGAGGTTGATATAGATGATATAGTTTATTTAAATGCGCTAGATGAAGGGTTTTGGAGTAGACTTTCTGCCAATATTGATTTGGGATGGAGTTTAACCAAAGCCAATAACCTGAGGCAATTTAATGTGCGAAGTGGATTAGGATATTTAGCAGACCGTTGGAAAGCAAACGCAACCTACAACTCTCTAAGATCCACGCAGGATGAAATAGATCCAGTGAAAAGGACAGATGCCGATTTCTCCTATAACTATTTTCTCCCTAAAGATTGGTTTTTACTGTATAACATAACCTTTCTTTCCAATACAGAGCAGTTGATTAAACTAAGAACCGGTAATAAAGTTGGTATTGGTAAATACTTGGTTCATAATAATCAGACCTACTTTGGTTTTCAAGCAGGGGTCAACTATAACAATGAAAGATACTTTGATGACACCCCGTCAAGGAGAACAGGGGAAGGTTTCATAGGCGCCGAACTCAATATGTATGATATAGGTGATTTATCGCTTTATTCTCAAGTAGTGGCCTATCCAAGTTTTTCAGAATCAGGAAGATTCAGAACGGATTTTAAAATGGATGTGAAGTATGAGTTCTTCTCTGATTTCTATGTGAAGCTTGGTACAACCATGAACTACGATAACCGACCGATTGAAGGAGCCACCACCCTCGATTATATTTTCCAAACCACCGTTGGATGGGAGTTGTAAATTTCCTAAAAAAATAATATTACTTGGAGCCCTACTAATGGTAGGGTTTCCTCATTTAAGTCAAGCTCAAAAAGATACTTTAAGGCTATCCAATGAAGATGTTTTGGTTGGTGAAATCAAATATATGGATCGGGGTATCCTCTACATCAAAACAGTATATTCCAATGCTGATATACAGGTCAAATGGAAAGAAGTAAACACTATCCATTCTGATAACCTATTTTTGATTACGCTAGAAAATGGTGAGCGACTTGAAGGAAACTTAAAATCGATATCCAATGACTCCCTATTGATTCATGTGATTAAACCAACGAAAAGAACTCTGAGCCATATTGAATTAGATGAGCAGGAAAATTTTCAAATCAATAAAGACCAGGTGGTATTATTGAATGAAATAAATACCTCTTTTTCAAGTCGATTTAATGGAGATATAAGTGTTGGCTTCAACTTGGCAAAAGCAAACAAACTGAGACAGTTTTCTGTCAAGTCAAACTTGGGTTATTCAGGAGATATCTGGGGAGGTGCATTGGACTTAAACATGATTAGATCCATTCAATCTTCTACTGCCGCTATTGAGCGTTATCAAGGTAGCGGGTCAATTTTATTATTTCTTCCTAAGGATTTCTTTTTAGTAGGGGTGGTCAGCTTACTAAGCAACACACAACAATTGTTGGAATTAAGGGTGAATTCCATCCTTGGAGCTGGAATGTATTTAATTCATACCAATCATTCTTATTGGACCCTACAAGTAGGAGTTAATAACAACAATGAAAGATTTCAAGGAGACTTGCCCTCTGAAAATTCATTTGAGGCAATAATTGGGACCGATATTAATTTTTATGATGTGGGTGTTTTTAATTTTTCAGGTTCAGTTGCAGGGTATAGAAGCTTCGTGGATGAGGGGAGATATAGATCAGATGCGAGGTTTGATGTAACCTATAAATTTGTAGATGATTTTTTCCTAAAACTTGGATTGGCATTCAATTATGATAGTCAACCCACAGAAGGAGCCACTGATTTTGATTATGTGGTGCAAAGTACCTTGGGGTGGAAATTTTAGGTTTATTGGAGAATTACAGAATAAAACATCCTCTTTTTTTCCATTGATAAGGAACATTTGCCACGAGTATCTTTTTTACCATTAATCAAAAATTATCAATTTACTTTTATTGTTTACAACCTTTGTGTGGCATGAGGGTTTAATCTATATGTTATATAATAAAAGGTATATTCATCCCAACAGTTCTGAGTGGGTTGTGTTTATCCATGGTGCTGGAGGTTCTTCAGTGGTGTGGTATAAACAGTTGAAAGAATTTAAAGCCCATTTTAATCTACTGATGATTGATCTTCGAGGACATGGTAAGTCCATCGATCTATCCGAAGCGATTTGGAAAGACGAATATACCTTTCAGGAAATAACCATGGATATCATTGAAGTATTGGATTTTCATGCTATTCCACCTGCTCATTTTGCTGGCGTTTCATTAGGGACCATTATAGCCAGAAATCTCGCTGAGATGGAACCATCACGTGTAAAATCAATGGTGTTGGCAGGGGCAGTGACTAGGTTGAATATACAATCTAGGGTATTGGTATTTCTTGGCAATACATTTAAAAAAGGCATTCCCTATATGTGGCTTTATAGTTTGTTTGCATTCATTATCATGCCGAGGAAGCAGCATGAAGAATCAAGAAACTTATTTATTAATGAGGCAAAGAAGCTTTGCCAAAAAGAGTTTATCAGGTGGTTTAAATTAACAAAAGATATCAATCCTCTTTTAAAATATTTTAAAGAGAAAGCGATAAATATTCCTACCCTTTATGTGATGGGTGATCAGGATTTGATGTTTTTAGAACCTGTAAAAAATATTGTTGAAAAGCAGAGCAATTCTATTTTGAAAATTGTAGAAAAATGTGGGCATGTAGTCAACGTAGAACAACCAAAGCTATTTAATCAGTACGCATTAACATTTATTCAAGGTCAAACCTAAAACGGAGTACTTTCATTATTTATGAAAAACCAGACAAAGATCATCCTGATAGTAGGGATTATCCTCATTATTATCGCAGCTTTTTTATATCCAAGGCTGGACAGTCGTAAATCCAATGATGCAAGCGTTGCTTCTTCAGGTGCGGGCCCAGGTGCACCTGCTAATTTGCCCGTAAAAGTAGTGAAGCTACAAAGGGAGACACTCCGGAATCAGCTTTCCGTCACTGGTACTATTTTGCCAAATGAATCAGTTGACCTTAGACCAGAAGTTTCAGGGTTGGTTACCAAGATCACATTCAATGAAGGACAATATGTTTCTAAGGGTACTCCGCTTTTGTATTTAAATGACGATGAGCTTCAAGCTCAATTTCAAAGATTACAGTACACGCAAAAATTATTTGAAAGTCAAGAAAATAGGCAAAAGCAATTGCTTGCAAGAGAGGCGATTAGCCAGGAAGAATATGATATTGTTTTGAACCAGTATAATACAACCTTATCTGATTTGAAATTAGTGGAGGCTCAATTGGCTAAAACCGTAGTGAGGGCTCCATTCAATGGAATATTAGGTTTGAGGCAGGTATCTGAAGGAAGCGTGATAGGAACGAGCGATGTGATAGCTAATTTCGTAAATATTGATCCTGTAAAAATCGAGTTTTCTATCCCTGAAAGATATGCCAGCCAAGTTGAGGTAGGTTCTGAGATTTACTTTACCAATGAGTCTTCCCCTGAAGAGGTAGTTGGAAAAGTGTATGCATATGAACCTCAAATAGACGCTGCCACCCGTACTTTAAAGCTAAGAGCAGAGAGTCCCAATAAGGACAGGAAGTTTTTACCGGGAATGTTTGTGAGAATTCGTTTTGTTTTGGGTGAAACTGAAAATGCCTTAATGGTTCCTTCAGAATCCGTAATCCCAGAACTCCAAGGATATAAAGTTTTTGTTGTTGGTGCTGATAATAAGGCTGAAGAGCGTACAGTAGAAATAGGCACTCGTACAGACACCCATGTTCAAATCATCAGTGGTTTGGAAGTAGGCGATCTGGTGTTCACCACAGGTGTATTACAAGCAAGACAGGGATCCCCTGTAGAGTATACTCAAATCAATTAATATGTCGAGCTTATCAAATGTAAGTATCAACAGGCCTGTATTGGCAATTGTGATGTCTTTGGTCATCATACTTTTTGGAGCCATAGGGATTTCTTTATTGGGGATTCGTGAATTTCCAAGTGTGGACCCGCCTGTCATTAATGTTAGGACCACCTACGTTGGAGCCAATGCAGATGTAATTGAAGCCCAGATTACCGAACCATTGGAAGAAGCCATCAACGGGATCCAGGGAATTAAATCATTGACTTCAACAAGTAATGATGGAGGTAGCAGCATTACAGTGGAATTTGATGTGGGAGCAGATCTGGAAGCAGCTGCTAACGACGTTCGAGATAAAGTATCCGGAGCGCAAAGAAATTTGCCTCCAGATGCAGAGCCTCCTGTAGTATCCAAAGCAGATGCTGATTCTCAGCCCATTGTCTTTTTGAATGTAAAAAGTGACGAACGAAGCCTTCTCGACTTATCAGATATTGCTGAAAATATTTTCAAAGAAAGACTTCAGACCATTCCGGGGTAAGTAGAGTTCAGATTTGGGGAGAAAAAGAATATGCCATTCGTTTAAGAATGGACCCCTTGAAAATGGCTTCCTATGGGGTGACTCCGTTGGATGTACTTTCAAAAGTTCAAAGTGAAAACGTGGAACTTCCTTCAGGTAGGATTGAAGGAGAGACCATTGAACTTTCGGTGAGAACCAAAAGTAGGTTGAGTACTCCTCAGGAATTTAATAGTTTGATCATCAAAGAAGATCAAAATAATATTGTCAGATTTCAGGATGTGGGTAAGGCAGAATTGGCTGCTTTAAACGAGCGAACCGTTCTGAAGCGCGATGGGGTACCGATGGTAGGGGTTGTTTTAGTACCTCTTCCGGGTTCCAATAACATTGAAATCGTAGATGAATTTTACAGAAGATTAGAATTCATTAAAAAGGATCTACCAGATGACGTAGGCCTTGAGATTGGATTTGACTCTACTGACTATATCAGAAGCTCTATCGCAGAGGTTCAGGAAACAATTATTACTGCGTTTATCCTTGTAGTAGCGATTATCTTTCTCTTTTTAAGAGATTGGAGAACAACGTTTATTCCTGTATTGACGATTCCAATTTCCTTAATTGGGGTCTTCTTTATCATGTATTTGATGGACTTCTCCATCAATGTTTTGACGCTACTTGGTATTGTACTTTCCATCGGTCTGGTAGTGGATGATGCCATTGTGGTATTGGAGAATATATATACCCGAATTGAAAAAGGAGAAAAACCATTGGCAGCTGCCGAAAAAGGAGCAGAGGAAATTTTCTTCGCGGTTATTGCAACAACAGTTGCTCTAGCAGCAGTATTCCTTCCGGTAATCTTCTTGACAGGAACTACAGGTAGACTTTTCAGGGAGTTTGGTATTGTAGTAGCAGGATCAGTAATTATTTCATCCTTCGTGGCTTTGACCATGACTCCAATGCTTAGTTCGCGATTATTAAAACGTAGAGAGAAGCACAATAGATTCTACAATGCGACAGAACCGATTTTTGTCTGGTTAAATGATGGTTACGATAAGATGTTAAGTGGATTTATGAAATTCCGCTGGGTTTCATTCGTACTAATCGCATTTATGGGTTTTGGGATTTATTGGCTGTTTAATCAAATTCCAAGTGAATTAGCGCCAGTAGAGGATAGAGGAGAAATCAGAATTCAATTGAGTGGACCTGAAGGAGCGACGTTTGGTTACATGGATCGAGTAATTGACCAAATGGTGGCTGACTTTAAAGAGAAATTCCCACCTGAGGAAGTAACAGGTCTAATTTCCGTGACTTCCCCAGGATTTGGTACATCTAGCACAAACTCCGGATTTGTCAGATTTATTTTGACTGACTCGGAGAATAGGGAGCGCACTCAGCATGATTATTTCAATGAAATCAATGCCATGCTTAAAAACTATACTGAAGTTAGGGCATTTGCTTCCGAACCCCAGTCTATTGGGAATAGAAGAGGTGGTCTTCCTGTTCAGTATGTATTGCAAGCACCCAACATGGAAAAGCTAAAAGAAGCTATTCCAACCTTTATGGAAGAAGTGGGGAAAAGCCCAATATTTATTTTCTCTGACATCAACCTTAAGTTTACCAAACCTGAATTAGAGATTGAAATAGATCGAGCAAAGGCAAGAAATATTGGTGTATCCATTCAAGAAATTGCCAGAACCTTACAGCTTTCTTATTCCGGACAGCGCTTTGCCTATTTTATCAAGAATGGAAAACAATACCAAGTGGTAGGTGAAATGAGATTAGAGGACAGAAATGAGCCTATTAATCTAAGAATGCTTTATGTACGTGCTGAAAATGGAAGCTTGGTTCAATTGGATAATTTAGTTACGGTAACAGAAAGAAGTACACCTCCTCAATTGTATCGATTCAACAGATTCGTAAGTGGCACCGTTTCTGCAAACTTGGCTCCTGGGTATACCATTGGGGATGGTTTGGAAGAAATGGATCGTATTGCTGCAGAGGTATTGGATGAATCTTTCACGACAGATGTTTCAGGTCCATCCAAAGAATTTAGGGAAAGTTCTAACAGTTTGCTGTTTGCATTCCTATTTGCTCTGGTGTTAATTTATTTGGTACTGTCTGCTCAGTTTGAAAGCTTCATGGATCCTTTAACAATTATGTTTACTGTTCCATTGGCAATTTTTGGTGCTTTGTTTACCCTTTGGGCCATGGGCTTTACTCTAAATATTTTCAGCCAGATCGGTATAATTATGTTGATAGGTTTGGTGACTAAAAACGGTATTCTTATCGTGGAATTTGCAAACCAGAGGAAAGCTACGGGAATGTCAATTCATGAAGCAATTTATGGAGCAGCGGTAGCTCGTTTCCGTCCTATTTTGATGACTAGTTTATCGACCATCCTAGGGATTTTGCCTATTGCATTGGGATTAGGCGCTGGTGCTGAAAGCCGCGTACCAATGGGGGCAGCTGTAATTGGAGGGTTGACATTTGCAACCATCCTAACCTTATTTGTGATCCCTGCTATTTATACTTATCTCACTTCCAAAGAAGGAAGATTAGCCAGAATTTAATGAAAAAATTAATTGCCACGCTCTTGATGAGCAGCTTAGGTTCCGTAATTTTTGCTCAAAGTCAAGAAGCTTTAGATCTTGAAAAAGCAATCCAAATTGGATTGGAAAAAATCTGGATATAAAAATTGCGGTAGAGAATATCACAATTAATGAGATCAACCAAAGAATTGGTACGGGAGATTATTTTATGCCCACGATCGATGCGACCTACGCACGAAATTTTAGTACTGAGGATGTTGAGCAACGCTTTGTGAATGATCCAGAGCCCAGAACAATTGATGGAGCAAAGTCCCGAACAGAAAACTTTTCGGTAGTTGGTATTTACGGGTTTCAGCCTGAAAATATTATTGTTATGAAAAGGCTGGGACAATTGACTGAAATCTCCGAGTTAGATGCCAAAGTGGCAGTAGAAAATACGGTAGCTTCCATCTCAACCGCCTATTACCGATTAGTTTTAGAACTTCAAAGGTATCAAGTACTAGAAAGAACCTTGGAGCTCAGTCAATCAAGATTGGATATCGCGGAAGCACAATATGAATTGGGTGGTGCGGGAAAACGAGATTTTCTAACCGCAGAAGTTGATTATAATTCAGATCTGACGCTATTAGTCAATCAAGAGCAAATCATTAAAGCAGCCAGAATTAACTTAAATGAATTAATGGCGTTGGCTCCTGATACGCAATTCGCTGTGAATGATACGATTTTGATAGAGGAGCCTTTGAGGTTAATAGATTTAGAGGAGAATGCTTTTATCGATAATAAGCAATTATTGATTACGCAAAGACAGCAGAATGTAGCTTTTCTACAGATGAAGGAACTCCAAATGCAAAGGCTTCCTCAAATAAATTTGAATGGTAGTTATGTGAATAACACTTCTAATTCAGATGCTGGTTTCCTTTTACAAAATCAAAGGCAAGGTTTCAATTATGGGGGAATATCACATTGAATTTATTTAGTGGATTTACTTTGAACCGAAGAATTCAAAATGCAAAGGTCCAACAAAAAGTGCAGGCCTATGCTTTGGATCAATATGAGATACAATTGCAATCTGACATTCATCGAGCTTTTAATACTTATGAGACCAACCGCAACTTGTTAGAGATTGAAAAGAAGAATTACGAAGTAGCCAAGGAGAGTTCGGATATTGCTTTAGAGAGATTTAGACTAGGGATTTCTTCCTATTTAGAATTTAGAGACGCCCAGGTAAATTTGCTTACCGCTGAGAACAGGCTCATCACATCCATTTATAATATTAAAGAGATGGAGATTGAGTTGATGAGGCTTTCAGGAAAAATATTTTTCCAAAACAGCTATGAAGAACTCAACTTACCAACAGAAGATTAAAATATATTGAGCCTGATTGAATCAGGCTCATTTTTTATTTGCTTTTTTAAGAATTGCCTATTTTTCTTTTGGCATAGCATTTGCCAAAATATGTTTTCGAAAATCATTTGGTCTATTAATAGACCCTGTGTATGAAGAAAACAGCCATACTTCTTTTTACCATTTTAACTGTTTTGACCTTTGGAGTACAATGTACTTTTCTGGAAAAACAGTTTGGAGATGAAAGTAAACAAGAAGAGTATATTCTAGATTTGCCAGGGATAAAGACCCGTGGTTTTATACGGGCTGCAGTAGATAATAATTCTACTGGCTACTACATCTATCGTGGTCGTAGAATGGGTTACGAGTATGAATTGTTGAGAGACCTGGCCAAAAGACTGGATATTCAACTTCATCTGGTTTTGATTTCTGATATAGAAAAAGCATTTGATTACCTGGAAAATGGTAAAGTGGATTTGGTTGCTATGAATTTGGAGGAAAATCCAGAAAGGAAAAGCAGAGCAAACTTTTCTTTACCTTTGGGTAAAATGAGTACGGTTCTGATAGGTAGAAAATCCAATCAAAAAATATCTTCTTGGGATCAATTACAAGGTGATACCATCATGGTAAGGCAGGGATCCGTTTACAAATCCCAATTATGTGCAATCAAGGACTCACTTCAAGTCCAATTCACAGTCCTGGAAAAACCGGATCATGAAGAAACCTTAATTGATCAAGTAGTGAAAGGGGAAATTAAATGGACAGTTTCAGATCAGAATATTGCTCAGGCAAATGCCACATATTATGATGGTTTAGATATTTCTTGGAAGGTAAAAAAGGAAGGTGAAGTCTCTTGGGTAGTCAGAAAAAATTCGCCGAAACTTCTTTCTTCATTGGATGGCTGGCTGGAGGATAAACAGAAACGATTTATACCAGATCTTTATGCGAAGTATTTTTTGAATTCCAAAAACAGTTACTTTCGTTCGAATAGTCCATTTTCCTCCCTTGCGGGGAACAGAATTTCTCAGTTTGATGAGATTATCCAAGATGGGGCCGAGCAATTGGGTTGGGATTGGCGGCTTTTGGCTTCTCTTGTATATAAGGAGTCTCGTTTTGATACCACTGCCACTTCTTACGCGGGAGCTTCAGGCTTGTTGCAACTTATGCCAGTCACCTTGGAACGATTTGGAGTCAACAATCCCCATGATCCCATCGAATCATTGACTGGAGGTGTTCGCTATCTTCGATATTTGGATAAATTTTGGTTAGAAAGAGTTCCAGAAACAAATGAGAGGATCAAGTTTATCCTTGCTTCTTATAACATAGGTCATGGTCACGTGGAAGATGCTTGGAGACTTGCCATGAAATATGGAAGTAATACACAAAGTTGGGAGGCTATTTCTGAATTTCTGGAACTAAAGTCCGATCCTAAATACTATAAAGATCCCGTAGTAAAGAGTGGATTTGCCAAAGGACATCTGGCTGTAAACTACGTCAAAGACATTATGAGTATTTTCGACTCTTATAAAGCTTTGGTACAGCCTTAAGCACCTTCATGCAATTCAAACATCGCTTCTACCTCTACCGGAATATTGTCGGGAAGAGATCCCATGCCTACAGCTGATCTAACACCTATTCCATTTTCTTGCCCCCAAACTTCTGCGAAAAGTTCACTACATCCATTGATGACATAAGGATGTCGAAGAAAATTCTCGGTACAATTGACCATACCCAATACTTTAATCACCCTTTTCACTCGGTTTAGGGATCCTAAATTGGCTTTGATTGTGGAGAGCATGGCTAATCCAACTTGTCTTGCAGCAAGTTTTCCAGCTTCGATGTCTAGATCTACACCAATTCTTCCGATAATCAAGCTGCCATCAGTTTGTACTGTGCCATGTCCAGATAAATACAAATATTTGCCGTCTATTAGGCAAGGTTTATAAACCCCCAGTGGCTTTGGAGCCGGAGGTAATACAAGGTTTAATTTAGAGAAGTTACTTTCTGGAGTTTCCATCATATTATTTTCAGTGAAATTAGACAAAAACATCTAAAATCAGAACGCCTATTAATCCTATAATTGCGACTAAAGTTTCCATAAGAGACCAGGTTTTTATGGTGTCTTTAATGCTGACGTTGAAGAATTCTTTATACATCCAAAACCCTCCGTCATTAAAGTGAGAAAACATGAGGCTTCCTGCTCCAATGGAAAGTACTAATAAGTTGGGGTCAACATTCATAGTCGTGACCAGAGGGGCTATGATTCCAGCAGTCGTCAGCCCGGCAACAGTGGCAGAACCAACGCAGACACGGATAATGGCAGTTATGATCCATGCCAAAAGTAAGGGAGGAATATCCCAAGTACTTAAACCATCCGCAATGACTTGACTGACACCGGTGTCAGTAAAAATTTGTTTTAATGCCCCCGCTCCTGCTACAATCAATAAGATCATGGCAATATCTTTCGTGGCAATGGTGTAGATATCCATTAACTGGGTCATTTTAAAACCCCTTTTTAAGCCTAGAGTAAAGGTGGCCACTAATACTGAAATCAACATGACGATTCCAGGATTTGCAATGAAGCGAATAATGGGTCCAAGGCTGCTTTCAAGTGCAATATTGAGGTTCAAAGCAGTGGTGCTAACTAATAAAAATACGGGCAGTAAAGCGGTGAAAAAGCTGTTAAAAGTGCCCGGAAGTTCAGATTCCGGTCTGATTTCGGCCTGGAAAGTACTTAGGGGATTGGCATGAACATTTTTTAAAGTTTTGGCAAATATAGGCCCCGCGATAATAATGGTAGGGATGGCAATTAAAAAGCCATAAAATAGAGTTAAGCCCATATTGGCATCAAACTGGGCTACCAAAGCAGCAGGGGAAGGGTGAGGTGGCAAAAAGCCATGTGTCACAGATAAGGCTGCCAATAGTGGAATTCCCACGTAAACTGCAGAAATTTTGTACTGATAAGCTACTGTAAAAGCCAATGGTACAAGTAGCACAAATCCTACATTATAAAACAAAGGGATTCCTACCACCAGACCTGTTATAGACATGGCCCAAGTAATATTTTTTTCTCCAAAAATGCCCATTAAAAAACCAGCGATTTTCTGGGCAGCACCACTTTCAGCAACTAGCTTTCCTAGCATTGCCCCCATTACAATCACGATGACTAAATCACCTAATAAATTCCCCATTCCCGACTGGATTGAGCCTGCAATTTGATCCGCAGGAAGCCCAAGAAGTAATCCTGCAGAGATAGAGGAGATGATAAATGCTAAAAAGGGATTGAGCTTAGCCCAAACGATTAGTAAAACAAGGATTGCAATACTAAGCAGGACAAGAAGTATGGTCATGGGTCTACAATGGGTTTAACGAACAAGATAAAAAAATGAGCGAAAGACCTTTTACTCAAACTTAATAAAGGTATTGGATTTAGTTCTTGATGAGTTTGAACAAATAAGATTCATTTTTCCCTATTATTTTGATTAAATAGATGCCAGGGGGAAGAGGAGAGGTATATTCGGTGATAATATGATGTTTATAAACCCCTTCGGATACCAATTTACCATAGGAATCTGTAATAAAAATAGGTGCATTCAGTAACCTAATGGGCAAGTTTAAATAAACATTTTCTGGCCCTTGAATCGGATTTGGGAATAGGGAAGCAGTTTCATTGGATTGTTTTTCAATTCTAATTACCGGACTCCAACTTGATTTTCCTTGGGAGTTGGTGTATTTGAGTTGGTAATAAACCTCGCCTATAGGAAGAGGGTCGATGTCAAAGTATTCATTGGCTAGGGTTGAAAAGGTAAAAAGATGGCAAAGCTTAGGATTAGAGCTAGAAAACCTAAAAATCGAAATCTCAGAATGTGCTTCATCATTTGCTAATTCCCAAGATATCCTTGGTAAATTTTCTTTCCATTCGGCTTGGACTTCTTTCCAGATGATTGGAAGAATGCTCAATGTTCTGTAGCTGCCTACTGTAAAATTAACTCCCGATAAATCATTGATTGAAATATCTCTTCTTGCCCATAATCCAGGGTCTAATCCGGGTAAGTGAGTACCAGGAGCAGCATATCCGGTCCCTACTATTCTCAAATCGTCAACTTGATCAACGATGAGTTTATCTGCTGAGATTTTTAATTCAATTGAGTTGGTGGAAGCATTCATTCCTGAAAATTGAAAATAACTATAAAGCCTATATAAAATAGGAGTGCTATCCAAATCTGAGAATGAGGCATTATACTCTGCTCCTTTATATTCTGTAAACCTAATTTGAAGGTTGCCTCCCGCTGAGTTTCCAAGGAGTTGTACTTTCCTGATTCCTCCCTGAAAGGTATCTTCAAATGGGAAAGTGGCATTGCTGGAAGTTAAATTTAGAGGAGAGCCATAATAGGTGAATTGGTTAATATGCTTCCAAGATCCATCAGTATAAGAAAGAGAACCTGTCAAAGAGGTATTTATTGAAAAATTATTTCCCGATAAATCCAAGGTGCCTGAAACCATTTTGAGGTCATTGAGAACAGAAAGGTCTTCTTCAAAGATTACTTCCCCAGAAGCCTTGTTTAATTTAAGCTCTCCTACGTCCATTGAAAACCCTGAAACGCGCTGACTTTCATTTCCAGTAAACTCTATTTCAGTAGTACTCATTAAGAAGGATCCGGTTCCAGAACGTTCAATATCTCCTGATAATGAAATTTCGAGTGGCATGAGCAAGTCCTGTGTTCCCTGCAATTCCAAATCATGGATGAGAGCAGGTGTAGAAGAGTCAGTATATGAGCTAGAAAGAAAAGTCTGGGCCGTAGAGTTATTCTTAAAAATGATTTTTCCATCTAGTTGAATAGTGGAAGCTTCGATGAGTGGGCTTACCCCTTCAAGTATTAAAGAGCCTCCATCTTGCACTTCAAATAGTGAAGCACTTGTTGAACTTGATCGAAACAAGATTGCTTCGTTGCAATTAGAAATTAAAGTTCCACCCGCTTCAATTACAAAGTCACCATATGAACCTGTTCCATTGATAGTTTCATTGTTAAATGAAAAAGTGGAGCAAGAACTTGGAAGAGTAGAATTATCAAGGGTTTGGATGACAATTCCTGATTTGATGGTAAATTTGGAGGCTTTCAAAGGTTCTTCCACGGTTAGTTGAATACCAGGGCCTGGGTCGAATTCTACGGAATATCTACTATTGGTGGAAAATCCACTCCAAGCCCCTCTAGGAATAATAACTCTTGAGTCTCCTTTGAAAATGATCTTACTTGAAGTAGAATTTCCAATCCAGTTTTGACTATTCCAAGCCCCTGAAGGAGTGCCAGGAGCAGGTCCAGAAAATGCATTCATACTTCCATAGACTTCCAGACTAAATCCATTTAAGTTTAATTTTTGACCAGCGGTGGCTTCAGAGTTTATATATACATTTTTGACAGATTCGTTTTCCAATAGCTTTAAAGTATGGGATTGGTCAATGTAGATATCATGGCTTGAATTAGGTTTTGTGGAAGGAATACTCCATGAGGAACCGTCGAAAATATTCCACGTACTTAAGTTGGAAAAATTACCGGATTGAACAGTTTTATAGGCGCCAATTTCTTGTGAGAATAGCTCGAACCATGGGGCATTAAGAAATACAACTGCCAGAAGAAACCTGTATATTCGGCAGACTAAAAAATCCACTTTGGATGATATGTAGCCTTTGCTAACATGTATCAACTATTAAAAAAGTGTAACTAATATACTAAAAATGAAATTGAAAAAGAAGTTATTCTTCTACTTAATTCTTGGGTGGTTATTTCTATTTGTTGGAAATTTACAAGGTGTTGGCCAGCAGTATCGTGTCAGTTTGCTTACTTGCGATCCTGGTGAGGAGATTTATAGTTCTTTTGGTCACAGTGCAATTCGTGTAGTTAATTTAGAGACGGGCAGGGATCAAGTTTATAATTATGGAACCTTTGATTTTAGAGCTCCTAACTTCGTATTAAAATTTGCAGGAGGTAGGTTGGATTATTTTTTATCCGTTTCAACCTTTGATCGGTTTTTGGCAGAGTATAATTATTTTCAAAGATCCATGCGGGAATTGGAGCTCGATTTGAATCAGCAACAGAAGGCCGCCTTAGTTGAATTTTTAGAGATCAATTACCTTCCTCAAAACCGTAATTACCGATACGATTTTTTCTATGATAACTGTGGTACTCGGATTCGAGATGTCCTAGAGAATATTGTGGGAGATCAGTTGGTTTGGCATGATGAAGAACAGGAGCCTATTGAGAAGACGTTCCGGCAATTGATTGATGAAAAAGTTTTCTATATGCCTTGGTCTGATTTGGGGATAGATCTTGCTTTAGGATCGCGTCTCGATGTAGATGCGACTCCACGAGAGGAGCAATTTCTTCCAGATTACATGGAGCAGGCATTTTCCAGAGCAGAAATACAAGGTGATGGGCCTACACGACCCCTGGTAAAAAATGAACGAGTAATTCTTGATTTTGCTCCAAAGGAAAATTCTTTAGGGCTATTGAATCCCTATCTTCTCTTTTGGATTATCGCCATACTATTTACCGCAACTACGTTCATTGGGTTTAAGAAGAAAAAGCTATTTATTGGTTTTGACTTAGTCTTTTTGGAATCTTAGGGATTCTTGGATTAGTCATGAGTTTACTTTGGATTGGATCAGATATCCCATCTACCAAATGGAATTGGAATATTTTATGGGCTTTCCCTGGGCATTTAGTTTTAATTCAAGGTTTACTTTCAAAGTCTTTGAAACCATGGCTCAGAAATTATCTCTTGACAGCGTTGATATTGGCCGATGCTGCTGTGGTGTTTTGGATTTTAGGCTGGCAATCTTTTCATCCTAGTTTGATTCCGATTATGTTGGTCATCATACTTAGGACCAATTATCTTTATTATAATATAGCGCGTTATAAGACACCACTTGTCTGAAATATTCCAGCTGGAAAACTTTTAAGGGGTTATTAACTGTTATTAGACTTAAGATTGAGCTATGGAATTTAAATTGACATCAGATTACCAACCCACGGGAGACCAACCGAAGGCAATTGAAAAGCTAACCGAAGGGGTGAATTCCGGTGAAAAGTCTCAAGTGCTATTAGGTGTAACAGGTTCAGGAAAAACATTTACGATTGCTAACCTCATCCAACAAGTACAAAAGCCCACGCTTATACTCAGCCATAATAAGACATTGGCGGCACAGTTGTATGGAGAATTCAAGCAGTTTTTTCAGACAATGCAGTTGAATATTTTATTTCCTATTACGATTACTACCAGCCAGAAGCCTTCATCCCAAGCTCGGGTACTTATATTGAGAAAGATCTTTCTATCAATGATGAAATTGAAAAGCTAAGATTAAGTGCTACCTCCAGTTTGCTTTCTGGAAGAAGAGATGTCATTGTCGTTGCTTCCGTTTCCTGTATTTATGGTATTGGTAATCCAGAGGAATTTGGCAAGAATGTGATTCGCCTACAAGAAGGTGACCGCATACCAAGAAACCAATTGTTGTTTAAATTGGTGGATATTCTCTATAGTAGAACTCAGCAAGATTTGACGCATGGTACCTTTCGCGTCAAAGGAGATACTGTTGATATTTTTGTAGCCTATGCTGATTTCGGTTATCGAATTTTTTCTGGGGTGATGAAATTGAAGCGATTCAAAGAATTGATCCTGCTTCAGGGAAAAAGCTTTCTGATGAAAAAATCATTTCCATATTTCCGGCAAATTTATTTGTGACAGGAAAAGACACGATCAATACTGCCATTCATGAAATACAGCATGATATGGTGGATCAGGTGAATTTCTTTGAAAAAGAAGGGAAATTCTTGGAGGCAAAACGACTTCAAGAGCGGACAGAATTTGATCTGGAAATGATTAGGGAACTAGGCTACTGTTCTGGGGTAGAAAATTACTCAAGATATTTTGATCGGAGATTACCAGGTACAAGGCCTTTCTGTTTGATCGATTATTTCCCTGATGATTTCTTGTTAGTGGTGGATGAAAGCCATGTCACTATCCCCCAGGTAAGAGCGATGTGGGGAGGAGATAGATCCCGTAAGGTAAATTTGGTGGATTTTGGATTTAGGTTACCTTCTGCCTTGGATAATAGACCACTCAAATTTGATGAATTTGAGGACTTGACCAATCAAATAGTTTATGTGTCTGCAACCCCGGCAGATTATGAATTGTCGCAAACAGAAGGGGTAGTGGTAGAACAGATCATTAGACCAACTGGTTTGCTGGATCCAACTATTGATGTGAGGCCAAGCCAAAATCAAATTGATGATCTATTGGAGGAAATTGATCAAACCATTAAGAAAGAAGCGCGTGTCTTGGTTACCACTTTGACCAAAAGGATGGCTGAAGAGCTTCAAAAATACCTTGAAAAAGCTGGTGTGAAATCCAGGTATATCCATTCTGAAGTTAAAACATTGGACCGAGTAGAAATTCTAAGAGAATTACGCCTTGGGGTTTTTGATGTTTTGGTAGGAGTAAATTTGCTTAGAGAAGGACTGGATTTGCCTGAAGTATCTTTAGTCGCAATTTTGGATGCCGATAAAGAAGGTTTTTGAGAAACGAAAGAAGTTTGGTGCAAACAATTGGTAGAGCTGCGAGAAATCAAGAAGGTCGAGTAATCATGTATGCGGATAAAATTACTCCTTCTATGCAAATGGCCATTGATGAAACGAAGAGAAGGAGAGCTCTTCAAATTGAGTATAACGAGAAAAATGGAATTACTCCAACTACCGTTATAAAATCAAGGGATAAGATCATGGGTCAGACAAAAGTAGCTGATTCGAAAAAGAATGCTAAAATCTATGTGGAGCCAATGCCTGGTGAAGGTACTATGGCAGCTGATCCAGTAGTTCAATATTTAAGTAAGGACAAGCTTGAAAAGTTGATTCTGCAAACACAAAAGCAAATGGAAAAAGCAGCCAAAGAACTTAACTTCATGGAGGCTGCAAGATTAAGGGACGAGTGGCAATCTCAAAAGAAGAGATTGGAAGAGCTATCAAGAGGTCCTGGAAATTGAAAATTACAGAAATAAATGATGACCCTTCAAGAGGTGAAAAGTCTTGCTGCAAAAGGGGAGGGCTTAAAAATAGAATTTAAAAAGAAGGCTGCTTTTCCAGAAAAGATAGTCAGGGAATTTATTGCCTTGGCGAATACTGCTGGTGGGGTGGTGATGATAGGAGTGGATGATGACGGAACCGTTTCAGGCCAGCGGTTTATAGAGGAAGAAGTTTATGTGATGGAAAAAGCAATTAAGGAATTGATTTTTCCAGCCCTTCATTATGAATTGTTTGTTCTACCTATTAATTCTAAAAAAGGAGTTGCTGTTTTTAAATTAGAACAAAGTCAAAATCGGCCCCATTACCTAAAAATTGATAAAAAAAGACAGTCTTTTATCAGAGTTGCAGATAGGAGCGTACAAGCGAGTATTGAAGTTTGGGAGATTTTGAAAAAGAGTAAAAACCCAAGGGATGTCGTTTTTACTTATGGTAGAAAAGAGGAGATTCTACTTAAATCTCTGGAAGAAAAACAAAGGATTTCAGTTCGTGAATTTTCTAAAATTGCCAAAATTCCAAAATTTCTAGCTTCCAAAACATTGGTGAGGTTGGTTTTGGCAAATGTGCTGTTAATTCATCCCCAAGAGTCTGATGATTATTTTACTTTGAAAGAGTAGGAAGGTTGATCCCCGTTCTTTCGATGAATCCGAGATTCCCTTGAATGCCTCCAGTATGAATTAATAAGATGGAGGAGCCCTTTTGAAAGTAATTGTTTTGGATTAAATCCCACATAGCAAAAGCGGCCTTTCCTGTATAAATTGGATCCAAGACCACTCCAAATTCCTGATAGAACATCCATATAAAATCGAGTAACCCGGGCTTGTATTTTGCATATCCCCCGAAATGGTATTGGTCAAAAATAGTAAGTGAACCTTTTGGTTCGATTTTATAAAATTCAAATAAGCTCTGAATTTCTCCATGGATAAAAGTTCCCTTTAGTGAAGAGATTCCAATAAGGGATTGATGCTCCTTTATTGTTGCAGCCAACCCAGCAAGAGTTCCGCCTGTTCCAATGGCAGTCACGATTTGTGAAAAGCCATCATCTTCGGGAGTTAGAATTTCTTGAGTTCCTTTTATAGCAAGTTGATTCGTACCTCCTTCTGGGACTAAATAGAAATCTCCGAATTTTCTTGTCAGATCCAATTGAAATTGCTCTTCTGTTTTTTTCTATACTCTTCTCTTGAAATAAAATGAAGAATCATTCCAAGTGATTGAGCTAATTCCAGCGTAGGGTTCAATGGTTGAATCTTTTCTCCTCTGATAATTCCAATAGCTTTGAGCCCGGCTTTTTGGGCAGCAAATGCAGTGGCCGCGATATGATTGGAATAGGCACCTCCAAAGGTGATTAAGGTTTGATGGCGTTTTGAAAGCGCTTCTTCGATGTTGTATTTTAGTTTAAAAAATTTATTTCCAGATACTTGAGGATGAACTATATCTAATCTTTTAATGGAAAGTGTAACTCCTTTTTCCCTTAAAAGGGGATGGTGAATAGTCTGGTTCACTACTTCTTTTGGAGTAAGCATTGGGTTCATTTTAGAGATATTGGCAAAGTTAAGCTTGATCCTCCTATTTTTGCATTATGAATACAAATCCAGAAGAAGACTTCGAAGATGAGGAAGTTGAAATGTTTGAGCATTATCGGATTATTATTGACAAGGGACAAACTCTTACTAGGATAGATAAATTCTTAAGTGAGAAGATAGCTAATGCGACAAGGAATAAAGTTCAACAAGCCATCGATGCTGGTTCCGTACTAGTGAATGGAAGTCCAACTAAGGCCAATTATAAAATAAAGCCTTTGGATGATATTCGTGTAATGTTAGAAAAACCTCCAAAGGAAACAGAAGTATATTCTGAAAATATTCCATTGGATATCATCTATGAAGATCCTTATTTATTACTGGTAAATAAGCCTCCTGGGATGGTGGTGCATCCTGCACATGGAAATTGGTCTGGAACACTCGTGAATGGGCTCGTTTACTATTTCGAGAATCTTCCTGAAATGAAAGGGAATACCGGTAGGCCTGGGTTGGTTCATCGGATTGATAAGGATACTTCTGGTCTTTTGGTAATAGCCAAAACCGAAGAAGCAATGACCCACCTTGCCAGCCAGTTTTTTCATCATACCATAGATAGAACCTATATAGCCTTGGTTTGGGGAGAGCCGAATGAAGATGAAGGTACGATTACAGGGAATGTAGGAAGAAGTGCTAAAAACAGAAAGGTGATGGATGTGTTCCCTGAAGGAGATCAAGGAAAGCATGCCGTAACTCATTGGAAGGTTTTGAAGCGCTTACGTTATGTCACCTTAATCCAATGCAATTTAGAAACCGGAAGAACCCATCAGATTAGAGCCCATATGAAGTATCTGGGACATCCACTCTTTAATGATGCTATGTATGGAGGAGATAAAATTCGAAAAGGGACCCAATTTTCTAAATACAAAACCTTTGTCCAGAACTGTTTTGACTTAATGCCAAGACAGGCACTTCATGCTCAGTCTCTGGGTTTTATCCATCCTACCACCAAAGAAAAGCTCTTTTTTGAGGTTCCACTTCCTTCAGATTTTCAGTCTGTTTTAGACAAATGGGAATCATATGTGAATTTTGAATGAGATTAATTGGGCTAATGTTCAATAAAAACGTCAAAATGTTGCTAAATCAGCAATAAAAACGTGTTTTTCAATCATAAATGATAATACGGTTTCTAATGATTGAAAAATCGTTAAAATCACACCTCATTTCACTTCATTAATTTCCATATTTATATATTTCAATCGTTATCATTAAAAATACTGTAAAAATTCAGTTTATTTTTTATATAATTTGCAAAAACAAGCGAAGTGTGCCTATATTTGAATCATCAACAGAGATAAAAGATCTCTAACGACACATACTGTAGGATGTTGAAATTGGCAGACAAGCCCTCCTGTCTCGGGGGTGGAGGTCATGGGATAAAGCATTTAGCGAGCTCGTAAATTTGCCTAACTACTCCGTGGAGGTTCGAATCCTTCTCCTACAGCAGGTTATTTTGGGTTTATTGTTAATTGACTAAAACCATGAAATTTTGTTTCATGGTTTTTTTATGCCTTATTTTTTACAGCATAGAATATCTTTGGTCAATGTATGTTTATACAATAGATAAAATTGTATAGCCTAGGTCTAATAGAACATTGTCAAATTGATAAAAAAGCCTTAAAATAAAACTCAATAATTTTCGATTTATCAAAAAAAATAACATTTAAATTAATTTAATGTAAAAAATAAAATAAATTTTTGTCAAAATTTTAATAAACCAATGGTATTTCTAATTTTGAGCAGTCAATTAAAAGAATTGAACAAAAAACCCAAAAAGTCACATTAAGCATAGATGAATTTTTTTCACTTTTGCTTCCTATTTGCTGGGTTCTTAAAACATAAAGTATATATACTTATCTGTTCTCAAACCTATTTTACCTATTTAATTATTGTAGGATGTTGAAATTGGCAGACAAGCCCTCCTGTCTCGAGGGTGAGGAATCCAGTATAAAGCGTAATTCAACCGGACTATTGCCTAACTGCCTCGTGGAGGTTCGAATCCTTCTCCTACAGCAACTAAAAGCAACACATTGTGTTGCTTTTTCATTTAATAGAAAAAATATGAATGGTGTAATATCATTCATAATGGCTATTTTAGGTCTAAATTACCTTGAATGTCAGAAAAAGTCCATCATACAAAATCAGCTCACCCTTTTCGGAAAAAATTACTGAAATGGGTTATGATTGCTTTTTTAGGGCTCCTTTTTTAGAGTTTATATTCTATTTCGGATCCAATCTAGTGTTGTCTAATTGGGCAAGAAACAAGATTAATGATGCCACGGATGATGTTTATCAAATTGAATTCAACCGAATAAATTTTTCCCTCATTAGAAGGGGGTTTTTTTGGATGGAATAATAATGAAGCCTGTGGAGGGGTGGTTGCTAAACCGGGGCAGACTTTATTTGACTTTACGCTGGATGAACTCGCGTTTAAAGGACTTTGGTATAGTTTCTCGGAAAACATTTTTTACATAGGCAAATTAGAGTTTGATAATCCAAATATTAGCATGGATTTACCAGAAGATAAGACTGGAAATCCTAAACAAGTGGATTCATTAAAAATCGATAAAGTATCTCCTGTCAAGGAATTGGAGCAAGAAGTCAAAAAAAGTATTGAAAAAATGAAGTTAAATGCGTTGGTGGTTCGTTCACTGGAAATCAACCATGCGGATTTGTTTTTCTAAATTTTTTAAGTCCAAGTTCTTTAGAGGCAAATAACACCAAATTACTTGTCAGGGATATTAATTTGACCACACAAGAGGAGTGGGAAACACCTTTTAATGCAAGGGGATTTGAATTTGATTTAGAGAATGTATTATTTCCTTTGCCTGATAATGTTCATAAGATTACTGCAGATAAGGTCTTTATCAGTTCTTTGACCAATCAGGTTGACCTTAGGAATTTTGAATTGTCGGGAGATAAAAAGAAGGAAAGCAAGGCATACTACTCAGCAAAGCTAAATGCTTTGCGGATCGGAAATGTAGATTTAAATCAAGCGTTCATGACCTCAAGACTTTTAGTGGATGAGATTATCATGGAGGATCCTTTTTTAAGGTAGAGAGGTTGATGAAGGCAGAAAAAGACAGTACTTCTACAGGTAATCTGAATGAGCTGATTGACGGAGTGTTAGAATCAATTTATGTAAAGGAGCTTTCGATCAATGATGGCAAGTTCGTTACCTCCAATGCGATTGACACCTTAAAAAATAGGATTGACATTGAAGGTCTGGACTTTAAAATGATTGAGTTCTATTTAGGAGATGATGAATCGAAAAAGCAGAACCAATTTTTTTATGGAGAGGATGCTGCGATGGAAATCAGAGATGCAAGCTTGTATTTGTCTGATGAGGTTCATTTGATCAAAGGTGAAAAAATTAGTGTTTCTTCATTCAAAGATGAAATTGAGGTTGAAAATGTTAGTTTTGAGCCAAGGGAAGGAGCTCTTCAAGAAAAAGATCCAGACCATATTATTCGAATTTTTCTTCCTAAAGTAGCTTTAACCAAAGCTAACTTGAAATTATTATATAATGAAAGGAAGTTTGAAATGGATGAATTAATGCTCAATTCTCCTCAAGTGGAGTTTGTTGAGCGTCGAAAAAAGAAAAACCAACCTTCCCAAAACCTTTCAATAAAGGATTTATTGGAAGGGTACCTTACTGATGTAAAAATCGGAAAGTTTGATTTAAATGATGGAGAGGTTCAATTTAAAAATGAAGCTGGAGAAAGAACCAATGATATTGGATTTGAAAGATTTAGCTTAGAATTAGATGAGGTTTTCTTCCAACCTAACTCCACCAAATCAATCAGTGATTTCCTTTTTGCAAAAGATGTAGTCCTCAGTTTGGAGAAATATCGTTTAAAACTTCGTGATAACCTTCATGAGTTTAAGGCTGATCATGTGACCATTGATTCTAAAGATTCCCTTTTGTCAATCAGTGGCTTAAGCATAAGTCCCGAAAACCCAAATCAAGTTCAGCAAGTATTGGATGCCTACGGCAAAAGTGTGATTCTGGATATCCAAATTCCTGAGTTTAGGGCGGAAGGATTTAATATGAGAGCCGCATTCGAAGAGGAAAAGTTAGAAATCCAACAAATTTTGATTCCGGAACCTGAACTGTTCATGTCTAGGTTTAGAAAAAAACGTAGCTCAAATTCATCAGCATCTTTGGAGTCGAGTGTGGAAATTAAAAGCTTACTAACTTCCTATTTTAGTGTAATTGAAATTGATTCTCTGAGCTTTTCGGAAGGAAAAATTAAATATGAGAATTTCTCTGGCCCCAAGGATATCGCATTTCAAGAGGATAATTTATCCTTAAAGCTGAAAGGGTTTTATGTTGATAATACGGGCTATGAAAGAGAAGGCGATAGAACGTTTTTCTCTGAAGAAATCGATCTTAAGTTAAAAAATTATGCTTTTAATCTAGCGGGGGAAATTACCGGGCTACCACAAATAATTTAAGTTTCAACTCAATTGAGCAATCGATCATTATTGATAGTTTGGAGTTAGTTCCTGGTCCTGAATTGGAAAATAAACTTGCGCTTTCTTTAAACCTGCCACAAGTGTCATTCAACGGGGTAGATATTGAATCTTTTCTTTTTGAAAACGTTCTTGATCTGAATAAATTAAAAGTGACAGGGGGAGGATCAATATTGAAATTGATAAGGATTATGAACAGGAGGAGAAGGAGGAAAGTGAGCAGAGAAAATCTCTCCCAAAATCCATTGAATTAATTAAGATCGATTCAATTGAAGCCGTGAATTCCACTTTGGGAATCAACTTTCGATCAGGTACCAATGAGGCTCAGTCTATCCAAACAAATTTTGATTTAGGAATTCTAGGATTCAATTTTGATTCTACAGCGAATACAAAAGAAGATTTATCGGGTCTTTTTTCACAAATAAATCTATCTCTGCAGGATTTTTCTTTTGCGCTACCAGATAGTATTCATACCATCCAGTTTTCTAGTGTCAATGTAGATAATTCTGTCGATGCCACTATTTTTTCCAATTTTCAAGTGATTCCAAAAAGCACTACAATAGCTCCTGGATCTCCCATTATATCAGCAAGAATTGAAAGTCTATCTCTTCAAAATAATACGTTAAAGGAAATTCAAGAGACTGGGGTTTTTGACATGACTAAATTATCCTTAGTCAACCCTGTAATTGACATTTTCTTGGATTCTGCGGAAAAAGAAGTAAAGGCTAAGCCTGGAAAACCAAAAAATAAAGAAGGATTAATTCAAACGATACTTTTGCAGGATATCCTCGTTCAAAATGGCAAGTTTACTTTATATAATAAGGAATTAGGCCCCATTGAGCATTTGGCTTTTGATGGGGTAAATGTGGAATTGGCTGAACTGAATTTTAATTTGATAGGGAAGGATCAAAAAATAAGTCCACAGTTCCTATTGGAGAAAGACCATAGTTTATCCTTGACAAACTACGTGTATTATAGTTCCGATAGTCTCAATAGAGTTGATATAGGAAAGCTTAGTTTGCTAGATGATGATCTAATAGTAGAGGATGTCAAAGTGGGTCCGACAATTGGGAGATATAATTATTTAAACCAACAAGGTTTTCAATCCGATGCGATCGATGCAGAAATAAAAAAGGTCACTTTATTGAATATTGATTTTAATGAGTATTTCCTGAATAATAAAGTAAGAGCTCAGGGCTTATTTTTGGATAGCTTGAGTTTAGATGTGTTTAGAGATAAGCGTTTGCCCATAAAAGAAGGTGTCTACAAACCCATGCCACAAGCCTTGATGAGAAATTCACCAATTGATTTGGAGGTGGATTCTGTGAAAGTGAATGGTGGTCTAATCAGGTATGAGGAATTCGGTCCCAAATCCATGTTGCCAGGGATGATTACTTTCAATCAGGTTGATGTAAAACTGGCCCCTTTTATTCTAACCAAGAGTGATCAAGATTATCCTGTAAAAAATTCGGAATTACATGCCACCAGTAAGTTGATGGGGCAAGGTGATGTTCAGCTAGAGGCGACCTTATTTTATGAGGATCCTATCCGATGGAAGTGGATATCTCATTGGGTGAATTGGATTTGACCACTCTAAACAATATTCTTTCAAGAGGTGTATTTGTAAGGGTATTAGATGGGAGGGTTACTGATGGGAAATGGAATTTCAAGGTAAATGATGATGTAGCACAAGGGAAGATGAATTTCCATTATGAAGATTTGAAAATCGAATTCTTGGATAGTTTGACCTTGGAGCGGGGTACAGGGAAGCTTAACTTAATGACTTTTTTAGCAAATACCATTACCAAGAACTCTAATCCTCGTAGTTTTTTGAATAGACGAGTAACTGCTACGATTTATAGTGAGCGAGATAAATCTAAATTCATTTTCGGTGGTTGGTGGCGAGCTACCTTTAGTGGGCTGAAAGGGAGTCTAGGTTTAGGACAGCCAAAGGTGCCAAAAAGAAGGGAAGAAGAAGAGTAATACTCTATTCAAGACAAATAAAAATCCCCCTTTTATCAAGTAGATCAAAGAGGGATTTTTTGGATGTTTTTATTTCCGAATTAATTTGAGTTGTTCATTTTGATCTCCCCAAATAAGTTGGACGATATGCATTCCAGAGATGGCTGTTTCCAGATAGGAATTTACGGCCTGGTTTACCTCTTCGACAGAATTAGCGGAATAGCTAACATTTATCCCTCTTACATCTGAAATTCGAACGATAATTGGTTCATCATGATAGTTGGATGGATTGATTAAACCAACGGTTACATTTGATCTCAGTTCACTAGGGTTAGGATAGATGATCCAATTGGACTTACCTTTCAAACTTGGAACCTGAATAGCTCTAGTAACACTATAAGTAAACGTGTCTTCAAAATCCACTTGCTTTAATCGATAGAAAACATTTCCTCCATAAGCTGGGAGTTGAGTATCTGTAAAGGTATAATCAGTTTGGCTGTCCTTATATCCTTGGCCTGCAACTTCACCTATTTTTTCCCAATTGTTGGCGTTTCCTATGGATCTTTCTATATCGAATTTGGCATTTGCCCATTCTTTAGAGGTTGCCCAAGATAGTAGCCCATTACGATTGAATTCATCAAATTTCGCTTCAAAATAGAGGTATTCTACTTGTAGGATTTGGAAGTTGTAATAGGAAACAACAACGATTCCATCTCCACCTTTTCCGCCTCCTATATAACCTGCTCCTCCACCTGAACCGGTTTTATCTCTTCCAGGATATCCTACTGGACTTGGTGCAGTTAAATTGCCATCACCTCCAATTTTTATTCCATTAACAGATCCTCCTAATCCAACTTTATCCGTACCATTGAAGAATTCGCCAATTCCTCCTCCACCTGCGCCATATAATAATGTATAATCTTCTATTTGAATAGAAATTCCTTCTCCTCCAGCACCTCCTTCTCCTTGCCCATTTCCAGCAGCTTTGCCTTTTTTCCAATACCAGCAGGAAGGTTATTTGTTCCAATTTCTTGGGAAAGGCCCGACCCCCCTCCAGCGACGGAGTTTTGGCTATTACTGAAATCACCTTCACCACCGATATTTCCTAGATAGACATTTACATTAGTTCCTGTATAAGTATAGGCATCAACTGTTCCACCATTTCCAAACTCCCCAGAAGCACCTGTATTGGGGTCGTTTGGTTTAGCTCCACCTCCACCTCCAGCAGCACCAGAGCCCCCATGAGGATTATTAAAGGACCCACCTCCACCTCCACCTGGGACAATAATTTCTATAGGGCTCCCATTGATTGATCCTGTAAATGAAGATTCTTCTCCTGGCTGTCCAATTTGGTTTACACCACTAGCTCCTGGTCCACCTTCACCTACAACGATTCCATATGAAGTTCCAGCAGGTAGTCCATTGGGGTCGTTTGTACTGAAAACTTGAGATACTAAGCCTCCTGCTCCTCCTCCACCGGATCCTTCTCCACCGCCGCCGCCGCCGCCACCGCCGCCTACCAGTACTGTAAAGTCAATTAATCCTTGAGGAGCATTCCATTGAGTATCACAAATGAACTCAATAATGGTAGTTCCTGTAGAGGCACCATCATCGATTACTTCAATACAATCAAATTTATTTGCATCAGTACAGGAATAGGAGATCAAGACAAAGCCATCAGCTCCATTTCCTCCATCAGCATTTCCTTTTGCGCCACCGCCACCACCGCCAGGTCCTGAACCATTTAAACCTTTAGCATTTCCTGAACCACTTCCTCCCGCACCTCCGGTTCCTCCATTTCCGCCATCACCTCCTTTTCCTCCTGTTAGTGATGTTTCAATAAACCCGTTTTGACCATTCGAAGTGGTACCAACTCCTCCAATACCCGGTCCGGAAATAGTCGGGGCAGAACCTCCATAAGCATATGCGATGCTTGTTGTTTGAGGATTTGGATCCGATGAATTTTTTGTCACATAAGAATCACCACCCTTGATTGCGGAATTTCCGTTTGTAACGCCTCCAGCACCTCCTTTTCCAACAAAAACACCAATTGGATCACCTGGATTAACTGAAACAGTGACACTTGAGAATCCTCCTCCGCCACCGCCTGCACCTTTTGTCTTTTTGGAACCTCCTCCAGCTCCAGCTCCCCAAACTTGTACAGTAATTTCAGTGATTCCAGCTGGCACATAAAATGTTCCATCAGCTGTAAATGTTGCTCCACAGACACTAAAATAGGTAGTATTATCAGGTGAGGTTTGATCTAAATTAACCGGACAAACAGGGTTTCCATCAATAATTTTGGATATGCTTTGAATGGTTAATTGATATACTTCAGCATCGTCTTCTGGTAAGTCAACTGTTCTAAACACTCCTTTTCCATTGGTGACAGTAACTGGACTTGCTATTTCAGGTCCAATGGTATTTGGAACATCACTTTCCATGATATAAGTGACTTCATATTCACCATTCGTTAAAATAGATGGATCTCCGTTAATTGTGACAGTTGCAGCTCCACCTACAGATGAGGCAGATATAGAGGATACGGAAGTCAATGCTAATTGAGGAACAACTTCAATCGTACCCGTAGCCTCTAATCCATTAATACAATCTCCAATTAGAGGAATACTATAAGTTTGTGCGCCTATTGTTGGAGTGGTGGCCGTACCAGAAAAAGTGATCAATCCAGTAGAAGCATCAAATGTGGCGCTGATTCCATCTGGTAAGCCAACGGGAGTTCCTATTGCAGTAACTCCTGTAGTAGCTTGAGTAAATGGTGTCAATGTTGGACTGCTTATACAAACACTAGGATATGCGACAGAAGTTGGACCGACAGAGGCAAATGGTTCTACTTCTGTAGTTGAACTAGCTGTTGATGATGCTATACATCCATTAACGGAATCTGTATAGCTGACAGTTACTGTTTCGGATCCTGTAGTTAGCCATTGAATGGTGACACTTTCATTTGTATCTCCAATTCCTCCAGCTGTGATTACATAATCGGTTCCCTCTATTCCAGGTATATTCCAAATGTAATCGGATTGTCCGGCTTTGGTGGTATAGGTAACAGCATCCTGCTCACAGATTTCAATCCCAGGTTCCTCATCAAATGTAGGGACTGGCAAAGGATTTACGGTGATGTTATTATAAGCAGAATTGATTGGCGTACAATTATTTGAATTGGAATAATAGACATAAACATCTTTTGAGCCTTCAGTTAACCAAGTAAGTGTAACTGTTGGATCTGTAGTGCTAGTGCCGCCTGAAGTAACAGTATAATCCGTTCCAGGGACCCCTTGGATAGACCAAACATAATTTGATTCACCAGATCCTGATTGAGTGGTATATGTGACGGAGGTTCCAACACAAACATTTGCTAAAGGTTCCTCTTCAAATGTTGGTATTGGTAGAGGGTCAACAGTAACTGTCGTAAAATCTGAAAAATTCCTCGACAAGTTCCGCTTTGAACAACGGCTCTGAACTGTGTTGTTTCGGAAAGGGTTCCTGATGTGTAGGTGTCAGAGGTATTAGCGATATCCGTCCAGGACGAGAACGGGCTTACGGCACTTTGCCAACGTACCACATCCCCGACATGACCGGCGAGTGTCAAATCCGCTGGTGGAACCTTCACAAATGATTGTTCCTCCTGACACGAACCGCCCCTCTGTAGAAATAACGGTAACTGTCGTAAAATCTGAAAATTCGGGACAAGTTCCGTTTTTGAACAACGGCTCTGAACTGTGTTGTTTCGGAAAGGGTCTCTGAAGTGTAGGTGTCAGAGGTATTAGCGATATCCGTCCAGGACGAGAACGGGCTTACGGCACTTTGCCAACGTACCACATCCCCGACATGACCGGCGAGGTCAACTGGGCGCTGGTGGAACCTTCACAAATGATTGTTCCTCCTGACACCGAACCACCCTCTGTGGTAGGGTCAACGGTAACTGTCGTAAAATCTGAAAATTCCTCGGGACAAGTTCCGCTTTGAACAACGGCTCTGAACTGTGTTGTTTCGAAAGGGTTCCTGAAGTGTAGGTGTCAGAGGAATTAGCGATATCCGTCCAGGACGAGAACGGGCTTACGGCACTTTGCCAACGTACCACATCCCCGACATGACCGGCGAGTGTCAACTGGGCGCTGGTGGAACCTTCACAAATGATTGTTCCTCCTGACACCGAAGAACCCACCCTCTGTGGTAGGGTCAACGGTAACTGTCGTAAAATCTGAAAATTCCTCGGGACAAGTTCCAAGCTTTGAACAACGGCTCTGAACTGTGTTGTTTCGGAAAGGGTTCCTGAAGTGTGTAGGTGTCAGAGGTATTAGCGATATCCGTCCAGGACGAGAACGGGCTTACGGCACTTTGCCAACGTACCACATCCCCGACATGACCGGCGAGTGTCAACTGGGCGCTGGTGGAACCTTCACAAATGATTGTTCCTCCTGACACCGAACCACCTCTGTGGTAGGGTCAACGGTAACTGTCGTAAAATCTGAAAATTCCTCGGGACAAGTTCCGCTTTGAACAACGGCTCTGAACTGTGTTGTTTCGGAAAGGGTTCCTGAAGTGTAGGTGTCAGGGAGGTATTAGCGATATCCGTCCAGGACGAGAACGGGCTTACGGCACTTTGCCAACGTACCACATCCCCGACATGACCGGCGAGTGTCAACTGGGCGCTGGTGGAACCTTCACAAATGATTGTTCCTCCTGACACCGAACCACCCCTCTGTGGTAGGGTCAACGGTAACTGTCGCAAAAACCGAAAATTCCTCGGGACAAGTTCCGCTTTGAACAACGGCTCTGAACTGTGTTGTTTCGAAAGCGGTTCCTGAAGTGTAGGTGTCAGAGGTATTAGCGATATCCGTCCAGGACGAGAACGGCTTACGGCACTTTGCCAACGTACCACATCCCCGACATGACCGGCGAGTGTCAACTGGGCGCTGGTGGAACCTTCACAAATGATTGTTCCTCCTGACACCGAACCACCCTCTGTAGTAGGGTCAACAGTAACTGTCGTAAAATCTGAAAATTCTCGACAAGTTCCGCTTTGAACAACGGCTCTGAACTGTGTTGTTTCGGAAAGGGTTCCTGAAGTGTAGGTGTCAGAGGTATTTAGCGATATCCGTCCAGGACGAGAACGGGCTTACGGCACTTTGCCAACGTACCACATCCCCGACATGACCGGCGAGTGTCAACTGGGCGCTGGTGGAACCTTCACAAATGATTGTTCCTCCTGACACCGAACCACCCTCTGTGGTAGGGTCAACGGTTATAGTCCCCGTAACCTCCTCAGTTCCTACACATGTTCCTCCTGTAGCTGAAATTGTATATATCCCAGATTCTGTGGGGATTCCAATAATTGTAATGGCATCACCATCAAACGATGGAATAACAAAAAGGCCATTTGGTAAATTTGAAACTGCAATGGTCCCACCACCATCTACTGAATAATCTATTTGGTCGATTGTTCCACCAGGACAAACAGTTTGATTATCTGTTCCTGAATCTGAATCCAAAGTAATATTACAAGCAAAAGTCTCTTCAACCTTTAAAACCTCCTTTCGAATTTCTTTTGGAGTCGAATTGATTTCAGGTACTATTTCTTCTTCAACTGTAGTCGCTTCAAAAAATGCTGAAATGGGCTTTAAATCAGATAGTTTTATTCCTTTAGTTTGGGCATAGAAATTCCAACTGATAAAAATCAGACCTGTAAAAAGTATGGCTTTAAGTAGCTGTTTACCCATGTATATTGCTAATTAAGACAGGTGTATTTCGAATCCATTAAAATGTATTTCAAATATACTATGTTGCTTTTTAGTTTAAAAGAAATTGAACATAAATTATTGAATTACAATTAGTAAAGCTTCATTCTTGCTAGTACTAAAGAGTTAAATTGACAAAAATAAATTTTTGTCTTCCTACCCTGATTTTTGGTAAGGATTCAAATAGGCAATAGAAATTTTTAACTATTATTTTAAAATACAAATATATGCATTTAAGATTCACTTATATGAGTATATATAAAACATTGTTTTGAATATTAGTAGAAATGGTGCCTAATCTATCTATAATTATATAAAAAACAAATAATGTTCTATTTTAACTAAAACACATGCAAATAATATTTAAATATTAGTTTTATAATGTTTTGAAAATTTAGTAGACTCAAAAGGGGTCAAAAATTCAATCAGGATATAAATGCCTTCCTTATTTTTTAAAATTAAGTAGAAGTAAAAATTCCTTTTTTATTCTTGGAAATCTTCCTTATACCCGAAGCCTTGTGTCCACTGCCTAATTGAATAACACACTTGTTGGCCTAACATTTTTTAGACAATGACCAATGAATTAGGAGTTAAAGGAAGAAAATGGAATATGATTATAGGAATCCTGATCTAGTATAGGGAAAAAATTAATGGATATAGTTATTACAATTAGTTCTTAAGGATGATTTGGTAACTTTTTATGAGTTTACATCTGAAAAAGCATCCTACTTTTTGAGTTAACTTAATGAACCTTTAATCTTCCTCCTCTTAATCTTCCATTTATTGATTTGTTGTTCTGATAAAATTGGAAGAGCTAACTAGTTTTATTTCTTAAGGATTTTATGAGATTCTTGATGTGATCCCCAATTAATTTTTATGGTGTATAACCCATTTTTGGAACGAAGAAGATATTCCCGAATAATACTTGTTAGTTCGTCAGGGGTATAGCTCGAAAAAGTATCTGTTACCCCATTTATTTGAATAATTGAGACAGTTATTAACTCGTCAAAAATAGATGATGGGTCATTTAGTATTAGATTTAAATTGGCTCCATTGGTTGGGTTAGGATAAAGCTTCCATTTTTTGGAAGATAACAGAGGGTCTACCTGGATGGCTTTGGTTTTGCTATAGCTAAAATTTCCATCTTCATCTATTTGTTTTAACCTATAAAAAATATTTCCTCCTGAATGTGGAAGATGTTCATCCTGATATGAATAGGTAGAAATTTCCTGGCTAAAACCCTCTCCATCTACTTTCCCAATAGTTTCCCAATAATCGATTGTATTTACTGCTCGCTCAATTTCAAAATGAGAATTTTGCCACTCCTTGCCAGTCGCCCAATCCAAAATGCCTTTGCGATCTCTTGAGTTATAAACAGCATTAAAATAAAGGAACTCAACTGGTAAGATTCTATAGATTATATTTACCACAACCACTCCATCAGTACCTCTACTTCCCCTTGAAGGTCCAGCATTTCCTCCTGATCCGTACGAACCGTATCCATTTCCACCTACTCCATCGGCAGTAGTGCCTGTTCCGCCTCCTCCAGCTCCAAAAATTCCTGTAAAACCATTCGGAGTAATTCCATCTCCTCCATTTCCACCCTGCCCAATAGAAGCAGACGATATTCCAGAAGACCCTGTTCCATTTGCACCTCCTCCTCCAGCCCCGGCTGCTAAAACACTCGTAGTATAACTTCCGTTTCCCCCAGAATTTAAATAAATTATTCCTGATCCAGCTCCCGAACTTGTTCCACCTCCCGAACCTGGACCAGCTTGAGATGCGGGCGTTTTCCTAGAACCTGCACCACCACCCGAACCTCCAATACCACCATCTCTATTTGAGCCGGAACCTCCTCCATATCCACCTCCATTAGCTCTAAACGAACTGGTTGTAATTCCAGAATTTAAAACAACGATTGTATTTCCTCCTACAGTTCCTCTATTGCTTGAGTTTACTGAACCATTCCCTCCAGCCCCAATTGTTATAACTAATTCAGCTCCTAAGTTCAAATCCAAGTTGATGACTTTAACTTCTCCACCACCACCGCCACCGGCTGAAGTGCCACCTCCTCCGCCACCTCCTCCGCCGACTAATAAGATATCTACATTTGCCACTGCAAAATCTCATTTGTTGGGTCGTATCCTGTGATATCAGTCAGGTCTGTAATAGTGAAAGTTCCATTGGTGGTGTAGGTCTTAGTTGCACTAACTGACCTGGCATATTGAGCTGAAGAATCTAATACACTCCATAGAAAAGTGATTGAAAGCAATGAAAATCGTAATAGAGCATTCAAATTCAAATAAAACTTGAAGCCCCAAAGAGCAAATCTTAGATGCATTCTTTAGACTTAAAATCTAATCTTTATCAGGGTGAGATAAAAGACCAAATTCTTTCAGAATTAATTAAAACAACTAGCTAATAGGATATCCACTGACATTCAATGAAATATGCCTTTTTATTTAAGTCATATTTCATTGAATGTCAGTGGATATGGTGTACTTTCATAGGGTTTTCAAATGTAAAAAGTCTATATCAATTTTTTACATTTACCTCCAAAAAAATATCGAATAACTACTGAAAAATCTATTTGGAATTTTTATTCCTCAAAAAATAAAAGCCTTTGATTTAATTAAATCAAAGGCTTTAAAATCGATCCGGAATTGAGAAGTTAACCGTTCATGCTGATCAAAAACTCAGCATTATCTCGGGTTCCTTTCATTCTTTGTAACAAGAATTCCATGGACTCCTGAGCAGTCATATCACTCATGAGTTTACGCAGAATCCATACTCGCTGCATTTCTTCTTTGTCCATCAAGAGATCTTCTCTTCTTGTTCCAGAACTCAATACATCGATAGATGGATAGATTCTTCTGTTGGCAAGTTTTCTGTCCAAGGCCAGTTCCATGTTGCCTGTTCCTTTGAATTCTTCAAAGATCACTTCATCCATCTTAGATCCTGTTTCTACCAAGGCGGTTGCGATGATGGTTAATGAACCACCATTCTCAACATTTCTCGCAGCTCCAAAGAATCTTTTTGGTTTATGAAGCGCATTGGCATCCACACCACCAGAAAGGATTTTTCCTGAACTAGGGACAACAGTGTTATGGGCTCTGGCAAGTCTGGTAATCGAATCTAATAAGATCACTACATCATGACCAACTTCCACCATTCTCTTTGCTTTCTCCAATACAATATTGGCCACTTTTACGTGACGGTCTGCAGTCTCATCAAATGTGGAAGAGATCACCTCAGCATTCACTGATCTTGCCATATCCGTTACTTCTTCTGGTCTTTCGTCAATTAGAAGAATCATCAAATGCACTTCAGGATGGTTTTTGGTGATCGCGTTTGCAATCTGCTGTAAAAGTACAGTTTTACCAGTTTTTGGCTGTGCTACAATCATCCCTCTTTGCCCTTTACCTATCGGTGCAAATAAATCCAGGATTCTTGTAGACATTTTATCAGGTGTAGTAGAAAGATTTAATCTTTCTTCCGGGAAAAGAGGAGTTAAATACTCAAAAGGTACTCTATCTCTAATCTCATCTGTGGTTTTACCATTGACTGTCTCAATTTTTAACAGGGCAAAATACTTTTCCCCTTCTTTTGGAGGTCGAATAGACCCTTTGATATGGTCTCCGGTTTTTAAGCCAAATAGCTTGACTTGACTTGGTGACACATAGATGTCATCTGGAGAAGCTAGGTAATTGTAGTCCAAAGACCTTAAGAAACCATAACCTTCCTGCATCATTTCCAGAACACCTTCATTGACAATGACACCGTCAAATTCCCGGGCATTGACAAAAGGCCTTTTTCTATTCGAATGAGGAGTTGTTTCAGCAGCTGGTGCCATCACCTCATCCTGAGATTTGAAATTTTTCCTTCTTGGAAGTTCTACCTCTGGCTCTGGTTTATCATTGGATTTTGGAGCGGGGGCAGCAGATTTTGGATTTTCTTCTTTGCTCTTCTCGTCAAAAACCTTTCTTCTTGGTCTAAAAGTTTTGGCATCTTCAGCCTTGGCCGAATCCTCTTTAGGAGCTTCAGCTTTAGCAGGAGTTTCTTTCTTTGGTGCTCTTTCAGATTTTGCTTCTACTTTCTTAGGTTCTTCCGAAGAGGAGGTCTCAGCAGGTTTTTCTTTTGGGATCTCCGTTACATTTTGCCTTTTAAACTTAGGCTTGTATTCAGGTTCTTCGGCAGCAGGTTTTGAACTAGGTGCTGCTTTTTCTCTTCCTCTGGAGCTTTGGTTTCAGCAACAGACGGTTTCTTTTTAGGCAATGCTTTTTCTGGGGTGATAGCTTGCTGGTCAAGGATCGCGTAGACTAGATCGTCTTTCTTTAGAGTCTTGTGGTTTTTAACTCCCAGTTCCTCTGCGATTTCCTTCAGTTCAGACAGTAGTCTGATTCTGAGTTCTTCTATGTTGTACATAAAGAGGGTATGAAATAATAATATTTTGTAAAATGCGGTATTTGGGATCGTAATTGATTTTCTGAGCAAAAATGGTCTGCAGGAAAAACTTAAGTCAAAGTGGGCTGACTTAGACAACTACGCTACGTCACAATATTAAAGGATCGGTTTGGATTTAGCAAATTTTTATTCTTTTACTGTCATTTTCTTTCTAATTGTTTTTAGATCAGTCTAAAAGCTGACGAAGTATTGCCATGGATTTCCAGGTTTGATTGTTTTCCAATTGTTGATTATAAAATTCAAGTAAGTGATCCATCAATTTCCTTCTCAAAGACAAAGGCACCATGACATCACAAGCATATTTTGAAGTAATTAACTCGTTAATGAAGTTTTCGGCTGACTCTAGCTCTTCTAATTTAAAGGGTTGGCCTTGATTCTCTGTTAATAATTCTTTGGCACTTTCGGGAGCAAAGCCTAGATATTTTGCATGCTCAATTAAAAATACCAAAGGAAAATGAGTTAAGGAACATTTTTGGCGATCCAATTCGACGATGCTTTTTCCAGAAAATCAAATAGGTACTCATTCTGATAGTTCTCATAAATGGATCTCGAAAGTACCTCGGTCATGAATAAGGCTATTCGGTTCGGTTAAAATCAAAAGGGATTAATTGATTGGCACGTGTGAGTTTGACTTCAGATATCCGTTGAAGGCCTGTACTTTCTTTATTATAAACAACCATATCCAATAAGGTCATGGGTTGGTATAATGCAATCTTGGATTTACTATTCTGACTTCTTACTCCATTGATTAGATACGACTTCAACCCCAGCTCTCTAGTGAAAACTTTGCAAATGATGCTACTCTCTTTGTAACGGATATAGCTTAATACGATTCCCGATGTTTTGTGAAGCATTAGTTTTTATCCTCGAAGAAACATTTCCTACACCTCGCTTCATAGGCTTCTTTTTCTCCCAACATCACTTTTTGTTTGGAGTCTGAAAGTCTTAAAGAAAAGGCAGCTAGATCACCGCATTTCATACAAATTGCATGCACCTTCGTGACATATTCAGCTATAGCCATTAAGCTGGGCATGGGTTCAAATGGGTTGCCTTCAAAGTCCATATCCAAGCCCGCCAAAATCACCCTTTTGCCTTGTCTTGAAAGTTTTTGTGCAACAGACACAATTTCATTGTCGAAAAACTGAACCTCATCTATTCCCACTACATCACAATCCCCACTGAGCAAAAGGATGTCACCTGCAAAATCGACAGGAGTGGAGCGGATCGTATTTTCATTATGTGAAACAACCTCTGAATCACTGTACCTTTTATCGATCGATGGTTTGAAAATCTCTACTTTTTGCCGGGCTATTTTTGCTCTGTTTAATCTTCGGATCAACTCTTCAGTTTTGCCAGAAAACATAGAGCCACAAATAACTTCTATTTGGCCTTTTCTTTCAGGAGATTTGTTCCTTCCAATTGAAGGTTCGATAAACATACCTTTATTTACTATATTCTATATGAGGAAATTTATTGATTTCAGCTACTCTAACCACTACTTCACCCGAGATCAATTCTGCTTGACAAGATAAGCGTTCATTGGTTTTTAACCTTCCAAGATTCGCAAATTTCTCTTCTGCTGGAGTTTTAGGACTCAAATTTTCACCACCAGATAGGACAATGATCTTACAAGTAGTACATCGTCCCTTTTTACCACAGGCATGCATCCAATCAATACCATTTTCATGAATTAATTCAATAACTTTACAATGAGCTGCATTAGAATTAATTTCTCGATTAAATAGGTTTTGAATGACTATTCGGGACATTTATTCGTTGCTTTTTTAAACAGGACTAACCAATGACTATTCAAATTAACAGCAATTATTTAGAAAAATACGGCAAGGAATACGCCAGCATCGTATGCGAAGGGTTTTTTGCTTCTAAAAAATACATGACGGGGCAGGATATTATTCAATTGACCAGCAGTACTCAAGTAAACTTTTTTATTATAAAAAGACTATTTGAGCTATGGCAGGATGAATTGGCCAAATTGAAAAGCAATCCTTATTTTGATTATCGAGATATTGCTGTTCATGAAGCACTTACCCAATTTATGAATGTATTGTCAAGAAGGATAAAAGTGGAACGAACCCATATAGAACCTTTGATAGAAACGGCTGTCATTCAATCTATCCAATTAGCAACTGATCCTGTCAGGTATTATCAATCAGAAATAGAGCGTGCTCCGGAAGGAAAAATTAATGAGTATTTGAAAGAGAATAAAAAATACTATAAATGGCATGATAGGGTAATTACATTTCTGATTGATAAGGCAGGATTTGGACATGATAAAAGTGAATACCTAAGAGCAATTAGTGCCAACTATCAAGTGGTAAAGGATTCTTTAGAGTCAGAAAATCTTTTGCTAGCCACCTTTGGCGATATTAAAGCCTTTAACCTGGATGCATACAGAGAACCTGCGGCAGGAGAGGAGCCAAGCAAAAGCACAGCTTCTCATGAAGATGATTCCTCTACTTCCTTTTTGATCAAATGGATTCTACGGAAGTTAAACCTTCAAAAAATGAGGTGAAGGAAGAAATTAAAGAAGAAACTCCTAAATTGGAAAAAGAGGAACCGGTATTTTCTTCTCCTAAAACAAAGACTCCGGGAAACGGTCCTTCACTAAACATTGCTGCACTTAAAAGTAGGTTTGCTTCGGAGTCTTATAATGGTATGAAAGGCGTGATAGGTGATTTGTCTGAAAGTCTAGCTATCAATCAACGGTTTATGTTTACCAAAGAGCTTTTCGATGGCAACTCAGATTTATTGACCCACGCATTAAAATCTATTGATGAATGTCGAAATTTTAATGATGCAATTAACCTTGTGAACTCACGCTATGTAAACGAATTGAACTGGGAAACTGAGTCAGAACCAGTTCAGGAGTTTCTTTTATTGATATATAGAAAGTTCGATGATGTATAATCATCAGTGTTTGATTGTGAAAAGGGCATTTTTTAAATGCCCTTTTTTATTTTACCCTTTGAATCAATAAATCAAAACGAAAGGATTTGTTTAAATCATCAAATATCTTGAATTTAAAGGATTAAATTTTTAAAAATTAAGATTAGGTAATGGTCAAAAAAGGAGAAGGGATGGAGGATATCCCTGAATTTGATTCTGGTATAGATATTATCGATAACTACTGGTATCTGATTAATTACCTAAGGGATTTGATAAAAGCCTCAGAAATCAAGGCCGGTTTAGTGCTTTCCTTTTATGGTCTTTTGATTAATGTGTTTTTCCAATTTTCTGACCATTTAATAGAAGTAGCCGCTGAAGACCCTGTTATTTATATTTTCCTTTCGATGTGGTTTTTGTTTAGTGTCACCTCAATTTTTTATAGTTTTCGATGCTTTATGCCCCAAATAGAAAGTAAGTTTGATAATAGTGTGTTCTTTTTGGAGACATCATCAATTCTTATGGAACTATTAAAGAATACGTAAAAGTACTGGAACAAGTAAGTGTGAAACGAAAGCCTTTACTTGATCAATTAGGAGAACAAGTATATATTAATGCCAAAATCACCGCTGCAAAATTCCGTAATGTGAATCTTTCAATTAGATTTCTTTCGTTCAATATTGGCTTATTGTTTGTTTTTATTTTGTATTATGCCTTAAGAACTGCGTTACAAGGCTGAACTCTTTTTTAATGAAATGAAGGGATATTTAAAACTTAGGAGAATTGTACTGAACAAACTTGAAGCCGATTTGCCTTCATATCTTTCCTATCATGGAATGGATCATACCTTGGACGTATTGAATGTTTGTGAGCAATATATCAGACGTTTAAATCTTCCGGAAGAACAACGATATCTTTTAAGAATAGGAGCAATTGTTCATGATATGGGATTCTTAAAAGGACCAGCAAATCATGAGGAGGTAGGATCTGAAATGGCTGCAGGGATTATGCAGGATTTAGGGATGGGGAAAGCCACATCAACGAAGTAAGAGGTTTAGTGATGGCGACTAAGATCCCACAAACTCCTTTAAATCCATTGCAAATGATCATTTGTGATGCGGATTTGGATTACCTTGGAAGAGAAGATTACCCTGAAATTAGCCAAAAACTTTTTGAAGAGCTCAAATACATGAAGGTGATTGAGACAGATGAACAATGGAAAAATTTGCAAATCAATTTTTTAAAAGCCCATCATTTTCATACTCCTTTTGCCATTAAAAACCGACAGCCTCAAAAGCAAGCTTGGCTTAATAAGCTGCTAAATTCTTAACCCAATCTTCCTAACTGCATCGCTCTAGATGCATCTATATTCACAAAGATGAACAGAAGAATAGTAAAGGACCAGAGTGAGGATCCTCCATAGCTAAAAAATGGCAATGGGATGCCCACTACTGGGAATAAACCAATGGTCATTGCAATATTGATCATGAAGTGAAAAAGCAGGATGGATATAACTCCATACCCATAAATTCTAGCAAATCTGGTTTTCTGACGCTCTGCCATGATTACCAAACGAACCAAAAGCGTTACAAATAGTCCGATTACTACCAGACTACCTACCCAGCCAAATTCCTCTCCAAGTGTACAGAAAATAAAATCGGTATGCTGTTCTGGTACAAAATCAAATTTGGTTTGAGTCCCTTCTAAGTAGCCTTTTCCTAATAGTCCCCCAGAGCCAATAGCAATTTTGGATTGTGTGACATTCCATCCCACGCCCAAAGGGTCTAAATTCGGATTAAATAGAACCATGATTCTATTTTGCTGATGATCGGGAAGCTTTGAAACTACAAAATCAATACTGTAGCTATAGGCCACCATACCTAAACCAATCAATGAAAAAACAATGGTTCTCTGCCAACTCTTTTTCCAATGATAATTAAAACCAAAACAATTAACCCAATCCCAGCTACCAGGTACAGGTTGTTTTCAATTCCCAATGATAAAAGTGTCAAGGCTATAAATCCAAAACCTAAAATGTAATAACGCTGAGGAAGACCTTCGCGATAAAACATCACAAGCAAAGAAAAATAAACCATGGCAGTACCGGTATCTGGCTGCAATAAGATCAGGGCCACCGGAAGTAATAAAACGCCAAAAGCAATCAATTGATTTTTGGTCTTACTTAAATCAAAGGTAGGACGTTCCATTACCTTGGCCAGTGCTAAGGCAGTAGCCAGTTTTGCAAATTCTCCAGGCTGTATTCTAAAAGAGCCAATTCCAACCGTAAGAACCTGTCCATTTACCTCTTTACCTATAAAAGGAGTTACGACCAGTAGAGCAATAAAAAAGATATATATAAAGAGGGAAAGATTTTCGAAAAACCGATAATCTGCTACCATGATCAAGATGATCAAGATTACAGAGATGCCGATTCTGACAAGTTGTTGTCCAGAGTTGATAGACATATCAAACATGCTTTGGGGGGCTTGGCTATCATAGACCGCTGCATAAATATTAAACCAGCCGAAAATGACTAAGGCAAAATAGATGGCTACTACTAACCAATCCACACGACTGATATGAATATCGGATTCTCTCATTTAATAGATAAAATTCCCTGCCAGCACATACTGCTCTAACTCAGGTCTGGTGATTTCCTTACGGATGTATTTTTCGATCATGAGAGAGGCTGTACTTGCAGCGGCTCTACCGCCCCAACCAGCATTTTCTACGTATACCGCAATGGCTATTTTGGGATCGTCCTTAGGAGCAAATGCCACAAATACAGAATGGTCTTCACCATGGGGGTTTTGAGCAGTCCCAGTTTTTCCCGCGATGACCAAATCTTTCATAATCGCACGAGTCGCTGTGCCATAAAGTGCTTCCGCCATAGCATCTTGAATCATGTCAAAATGATGGGCATCAACCCCGACCTCGTTTTTCGTTCTATATTTCTCTGGAATTTTAGTAGGATCGTTGTCTATTGCTTTTACTAAATGTGGGGAATAATAGTATCCCTTATTCGCAAAGATTGCAGCTAAATTGGCCATTTGAAGGGGAGTTACTAGCATTTCGCCTTGGCCAATAGAAAGGGAGTAAATGGTACTGTATTTCCATCGACCCTCTCCATAAAAACGATCATAGTATTTACTGGAGGGAACGCTGCCTCCTTTTTCATTTGGCATATCTACTCCCAATCGGCCACCTAAGCCGAATTTCAACACTTTTTCCCGCCAAGCATTTAGACCAATTTCAGTGTCCTTATAAGTATTGGAAGAAACTTCTCGATTGATGATTTGACGGAATGCTTGATGATAATAGGGATTACAAGAATTCCTGATCGCACCGAAAAGATTTACTGGTGAAGGGTGATTATGGCATGCCACCAATGACTTGTTACAGGCAAAGGTGGTATTTGGAGTCAAAATTCCTTCTTGCAAACCAATTAAACTCTGCACCACTTTGAAAATGGAACCAGGAGGATAAGTGGCCATGATAGGCCTGTTGAATAGAGGTTTACTTTCATCAGAGTTTAAGCTCCTATATGTTTTACTGAAATCAGCTCCGGTCAAATCATTAGGATTATAATAGGGAGCAGAAATCATAGCCAAAATCTCACCAGTTTTTGGTTCAATAGCCACTACCGATCCTTTTTTCCACCCATTAGGAACTCACCATATTTCTGCAAGTCCATATCTATCGTGGAGGTAATGTTTTTTCCAGCTACAGAGGCAGTATCATATTCCCCATCTTTAAATGGGCCTTTGTCCACGCCTCTTACGTTGACCATTTTATATTTCACTCCTTTCTCCCCTCTTAAATCATCTTCATAAAATCGTTCCATTCCACTCAGACCCACGTAGTCTCCCTGTACGTAATAATTAGAAGAGTCTCTTTCCAACTGTCTTGCATTGATTTCTCCAATATAACCCAAGGCATGCGCAGCAATAGGCAATGGATAAGATCTGACAGAGCGGGTCATGATGAATAATCCTGGGTAATCAATAAGGTAATCTTGCATCCTGGCAAACTCAGTAGTAGAAACTTGCTTAATGAGTGGTGAAGGTTTCACCCAAGAATATTTTCTGGCAGCCTGATAGGATTCTATTAACTCCTCTTTGGAGATTTTAAAAAGTTCCAGGAATCGGGTAGTGTCTCCTACTTCAAATTCCTTTGGTACAATCATCAGATCAAAAATGGGATTGTTATACACCAATAGTTTCCCGTTCCGATCATACACGAGCCCCCTGTAAGGATGGTCTACTACGCGTTGAATAGCATTTCTTTCAGCTTTTTTCATAAGCTGTCGTCCATTACTTGGATCATAAATAGTTTGGTCAATAGTACCAAACCGATCAAGAAAATGAAGATGATTATTGCTACGGGTCTTTGGTCGTTCATCAGATTCCTCTCCTACGTTTGAAGAACAGTAGTTGTACAATTATAGCCAAAACGACTGTAAAAATCGAGGAGAATAAGCTTTTGTTTAAGATCCCTAAAAACTCCTGATCCCCATTGATCAGCAGTAAAGAATAGAAGACAAAATGCAAAAGACAAAGGAAAGGAATAGCTAATAAACCAACCCAGTCCCATTTCTTGTAAAGTAGGTTGAGTAGAGTCATCATATCCTCCATTTGGTCGGATGATTTTTAACCATAAAGGTCTTAAAAAAGCGAGTAGGGTAGCAGCAGAGGCATGCAATCCAATAGTATCATAAAATACATCAATTGTAAGGCCTACTACAAAACTGATTAATAAGAGTTGGATTTCTCTAATTTGAAAAGGTAAACTGAGAATCCCTACTAAGTATAAAAAGCAAAATGCAACACCGAATAGGGCAAGATTTTTTAAAAAAAGAATCTGAACGAGCCCTAATATCAATAGAAGAAAAATAAAAGAAATCAGATTTCTAAAATTCATTAGTTAATTCAGATTGTTGATATAAGGAATCCAATTCATCGATCTGCGTATTTTCTACCAAATACACATATGAAATTTTACTAAAATCCGCAGTGAGGGTTACCTCAATATCCAAGTAATTTGGATCCGAGGATTGGACAACATTTGAAATGACACCTATTTTCAAATTTCTAGGAAATACTGCACTGTAACCTGAAGTGACTACCGTATCCCCAACTTGTGCTTGGACGTGTCTAGGTACATATAGCATTTTGGCTTTCTGGGAATCTTCACCATTCCAATTGATGGATCCAAAATCTCCAGTGGATTTGATGATCGATGAAATCAACAAATCATTGTTCAATAACGAAATACCAACTGCATAATTGTCTGAAACGGTTTTTACTCTCCCTACTACTCCGCTCTCATTGAAAATCCCCATTCCTGGTTTCACACCTTGTTTCCTGCCCTTATTCAGGGTCATATGATTTTGAGTATATCGTAAGGAATTACTGATCACTCTTGCTCCCATAAATTCAAATTGGGAAGACAAGGCTGAATCCAAAGAGACTTCTACACTATCCGGTTCCAGTTTTAAAATACTCAATTGCTCCATAAGCCTAGAATTTTCTACTACTAAAGCATCATTTGCTTCAGCAAGAGAGAAAAAATCACTCACATTGGATTGGGTCTCCAAAATAGAGCCTACTAATGCATTGGAGCTATTAAAGAACGCAGCACCCTGAGGGGAATTATTTGCTACTAGTAACCAGATGGCTATTACTTCTAGTAATATGAATAAAAGAAATGACCTTAAATTATAAAGGAATTGTAGGATGCGTAGCATTCAGGGTTTATGTCATCAATACTGTTCTGAAATTCTGTACATTTTTCAAGGCAGTTCCGGTACCTCTTACCACTGCCCTTAATGGATCTTCCGCGATGTGAATAGGAAGTTTGGTTTTCTGATGCAATCTTTTGTCCAATCCTTTCAATAAAGCTCCCCCGCCAGTTAAGTGGATTCCATTGTCATAGATATCCGCTGACAATTCAGGAGGTGCGATTTCCAAAGCTTTAAGAACAGCTTCTTCGATTTTGGAAACAGATTTGTCCAAAGCAAATGCAATCTCTGAGTAGGATACCTTAATTACTTTTGGAATCCCCGTCATCAAGTCACGTCCGCGGATCTCATGATCTTCTGGCGGCTCATCAAGTTCAGTCAATGCAGAACCAATGGCAATTTTTACTTTCTCGGCAGATCTTTCCCCGATCAACAAATTGTGTTGTCTTCTCATGTAATCCAATATGTCTTTGGTGAACGTATCACCTGCCACTCGGATGGACTGATCAGCAACAATACCTGACAAAGCAATCAAAGCAATCTCGGTGGTACCCCTCCGATATCAACAATCATAGAACCCATTGGCTTTTCTATGTCGATCCCAATACCTATTGCAGCAGCAATCGGTTCGAAAATCATATAGACTTCCTTGGCACCTGCATGTTCCGCAGAATCACGAACCGCTCTTTTTTCAACTTCTGTAATACCTGATGGGATACAGATCACCATGCGGTGAGATTGAGGGAACATTCCTTTCTTTTGTCCAGGGATCATTTTTATCAACCCACGAATCATTTGTTCTGCTGCATAGAAATCAGCAATTACACCATCCTTTAATGGTCTAATTGTTTTGATGTTTTCATGAGTTTTCTCATGCATGTTCATCGCTTCTCTTCCAACGGCCAATACACGGTTGTTGGTTTTATCAATCGCAATGATTGAGGGTTCATCCACCACTATTTTATCCTTATGGATAATCAGCGTGTTGGCTGTACCCAAATCGATGGCTATATCACTTGAGAAAAATCGAATAATCCCATTTTTGACTTGTTGATTGGCTTAAAATTGCTGTTAATAGTTCAATATAGTACGATGTGCACTCAATATTAAACGGGGGTCGGCAAAATTATTACCTTAATGGGAGAAATCTGAAAGAAACCCGATATTTTTTGGTGTTATTATTAAAATGGTGGTCAGTTACTTTGGCTGGTAAAATCAAAATGTAAGAAATCCCCCAATTTGGGTGTTTCTTTACTTCTCTTCTTGTAGATTTTTTACTCAAATTGTTTTTGCATCAAATTTATTTTACCTTTGCGTCGTATTCGAAAGTTTCTGGAGGGGACACCATATGTCCCCTCTTTCATTATGCATACTATGTCCGAACTGAAGCAGTCTATCGAAGAAATTGTTGAAAAGCATCTTCCGGATGAAAAACACTTCATTGTGGAAGTTTCAATGGTTAATAAAGGAGGGAAAACAACCTTGAGCATCTTAATTGATGCGGATGAAGGGTTGAATATCCAGACTTGTGCCGATGTGAGTAGAGCGGTTTCCGAGGAATTGGAAGTTCAGGACTTGTTGCCCGGAGCATATGTATTGGAAGTGTCTTCGCCAGGATTGGATTATCCATTGAGCAGTAGAAGACAATTCCAAAAAAATATAGGAAGGGAATTGAAAGTTTTGTTGACTACAGGGAAAGAACTTGTAGGTAAATTAGTAGATGTAGAGGAGACTGGCGTGAAAATGCTGGTCAAGAAAAAGAAAAAGGCAAAAAAGCCACGGAAGAGGAAGTAGCCCTTCCTTTTGAAGAGATGAATAAAACAATCGTACAAGTATCTTTTAAATAACTCAAATGGATGCCAAAATCTTAATAGAATCCTTCGCAGATTTTGCGAGATCTAAAAATGTGGATCGACCAACCATGATCCGTATCCTGGAAGATGTGTTCAGAGCAATGATTAGAAAGAAGTTTGAATCTGATGAAAACTTCGATGTAACGATCAATGCTGATAAAGGTGACCTCGAGATTTTCAGAATTAGAGAGATTGTTGACGATAATTCTGAGGATATTTGGGATTTTGATAAAATCAGTTTCAGCGAAGCTAGAAAAATTGAACCTGATTTTGAGATTGGTGAGGAAGTATACGAAAAAATTGAGTTGGAGGAGTTTGGCAGACGAGCAGTTCAGATGGCTCGTCAGACCTTGATTCAAAGAATTAAGGATCTTGAAAAAGATATCCTTTATAATAAGTATGAAGAGCAGGTAGGAGAAATCGTTTCAGCTGAAGTGTATCAGATTCTCGGAAGAGAGATTCTTTTGATGGATGCGGAAGGTAACGAATTGATTCTTCCTAAAGGAGAGCAAATTCCAAAGGACAGATTTAGAAAAGGGGATTCCGTTAAAGCGATTGTTCACAGAGTGGACATGATGAATGGAAATCCGAAGATCATTCTTTCCAGAACTTCTCCAGTGTTTTTGGAACGATTATTTGAAAATGAGGTTCCTGAGGTGTATGATGGATTGATCACAATAGTGAAGATTGTCCGTGAGCCAGGAGAAAGAGCTAAAGTTGCTGTAGAATCTTATGACGACAGAATAGATCCGGTAGGAGCCTGTGTCGGTATGAAAGGTTCTAGAATTCATGCAGTAGTTCGAGAACTTCAAAATGAAAATATTGATGTGATTAATTTCACAGATAATTTGGAACTTTACGTGACCAGAGCCTTGAGCCCTGCCAAAGTTTCATCCATTACAGTAAATAAAGAGACCAAGAGAATCTCTGTATTCTTGAAGCCAGATCAAGTATCACTTGCTATTGGTAAAGGAGGATTCAATATCAAACTGGCCAGTAAATTGGTAGATTACGAAATTGATGTTTTCCGCGAATTGAATGAATACGAAGAGGAGGATGTTGATCTAATTGAATTCAGTGATGAAATCGAAGGATGGATCATTGATGAATTGAAAAAAACAGGTCTAGATACTGCAAAAAGTGTCTTGACTTTAGGTAAGGAGGATTTACTCCGAAGAACAGAACTTGAGGAAGAGACGATCGATGAGATATTCCGTATCCTCAGACAAGAATTTGAACAATAATACAAGGGAATTACAAATTAAAATACCCTATTTTACTTAAGATTTCGAAAGAGGTTTTTGCTTATGTCAGAAGAAAAAATGATGCGATTAGGCCAGATAGCCAGAAAACTCAACGTGGGAACGGCGACCATCGTTGAGTCAATGGCTAAAAAGGGCTTTGAGGTGGAGAATAATCCGAATTCCAAGATCAGTATGGAACAAGTAGAGATGCTGAGAAAGGAATTCAAGTCTTCTGCCCTCGATAAAGAAGAGGCCTCCCACCTCTCTATAGGGAAGCGCCATGAGCCTATTTCGATGGAGTCTGAAACTCCTAAGCAAGAAAAGGCTCCCGAGCCAGAACCAAAACCGGTTCAAAAAGAGGCTCCTAAACCTGAGCCTAAAGTTGAGGTAACTCCAACACCGGCTCCTGAGCCAACGCCGAAAGTAGAAGCAAAAACTCCTGAAGCGAAAGCCGAAGAATCAGCTCCTGCACCAACCCCTAAGTCTGAATCTACACCATCTGCTTCAGCTCCAAAACAAGCTGAACCTGAAAAGTGGAGCCTGAGGCTCCAAAATTGGAAGGGATCAAAGTCTTGGGAAAAATTGATTTGAGCAAAAAACCTGCTTCTAATCAAAGACCTGGGCAAGGGAATAGAGGTCAAAGACATGGTGGGGATCATAAGAAGCCTCATCAACAGCAAAAGCCTGGTCAAGACCAGAAAAAGCAAAATGCTCCTCAAGGCGGTCAACAAGCCAAGCCTGCACCTAAGCCGGAAGTAAAACCTGCTGCTCAATCCACTCCAACAGCTCCTGCTGCTGAAGTAAAAAAGCCAGAGGACGAAGTGATTTCCGCAAAAGCAGATTCTTTAAAAGGATTGACTGTATTAGGGAAAATAGAACTTCCTGCAGACAAGCCTAAAAAGAAAGGTGGTCCAGTTGCTTCCTCTGACGAAAGAGGTAGAGATAAAAAGAGACCTCGTAAAAGAATTGACAAGGGAGGTTCCAACACCGGTGGAAATAGAAACCAAGGCGGCGGAAATAGAAACCAAGGTCAACGAGGTAATAATCAAAATAGAGGAGGACAAGGCAGAGTACAAAAAGCTGAGCCAACTCAAAAAGAAATTCAAGATCAAATCAAGCAAACGCTTGCTAGACTTCAAGGAAATAAACCGGGAGGTGGAAAATCCAAGTCTAGAAGAGATAAAAAGGCAGAGCGAGAGAGAGAAGTTGATCATGAAAATGAAGAAACAAAATTGTTGAAAGTCACAGAATTTATTTCTGCAAATGACTTAGCAGCATTGTTGGATGTTTCTGTCAATCAAATTATTTCTACTTGTATGTCTCTGGGTATGTTCGTTTCGATCAACCAGAGATTGGATGCAGAAGCCATTACCATCATTGCAGATGAATTCGGATATGACGTAGAGTTTACGAAGTCTATTGAAGATGAAATCGTAGAAGAGGTGGAGGACGATCCAGAAGACTTGATCGAAAGAGCGCCTATTGTGACCATCATGGGTCACGTTGATCATGGTAAAACATCCTTGTTGGATTACATTAGAACTTCCAAGGTTACTGCCGATGAAGCTGGGGGTATTACCCAACACATTGGAGCTTATGATGTAATGACCAAAACAGGTCATAAAATTGCATTCCTTGATACTCCTGGTCACGAGGCATTTACTGCCATGCGTGCTCGGGGTGCAAAAATTACTGACGTCGCAATTATCGTAATTGCAGCGGACGATAGCATCATGCCACAGACCAAAGAAGCGATCAATCACGCTCAGGTAGCTGGGGTACCTATGATCTTTGCGATCAACAAGATTGATAAGCCTAATGCTAATCCGAACAAGATCAAAGAGGAATTGGCCAACATGAACTTGTTGATTGAGGAATGGGGAGGAAAATACCAATCTCAGGAATTATCAGCTAAAACAGGTGAAGGTGTAGACGACTTGCTTGAAAAAGTACTTTTGGAAGCAGAAGTATTGGAATTGAAAGCAAACCCAGATAAAAATGCAGTGGGTACTGTAATCGAAGCTTCCTTGGATAAAGGACGAGGTTATGTGACTACCATTATGGTTCAAAGCGGTACCTTGAAAATTGGAGATATCACCTTGGCTGGTAAGCACTATGGCCGTGTGAAAGCCATGTTTGACCATAAAGGTAAAAAGCTGAAAACAGCTGGACCTTCTACTCCTGTTCAGTTATTGGGACTTAGTGGTGCTCCTCAAGCAGGGGATATCATCAAAGTGTATGATACCGAAAGAGAAGCTAGAGAAATTGCTAACTCAAGAGAACAGATTCAAAGAGAGCAAAGCCTTAGAACTAAGAAGCATATTACCTTGGATGAAATTGGTCGTCGTTTGGCAATCGGTTCATTTAAGGAATTGAATATCATCATTAAAGGTGATGTGGATGGTTCAGTGGAAGCACTTTCCGATTCATTGCTGAAGCTTTCTAAGGATGAAGTAAAAGTTAACATCATCCATAAAGGAGTGGGTCAGATTTCTGAATCTGACGTATTGTTAGCTTCTGCTTCTGATGCAATTATCCTAGGTTTCCAAGTAAGACCATCTTCTAATGCGAAGAAACTAGCCGAACAAGAAGAAATTGAAATCAGACATTACTCGATCATCTACGATGCAATTAATCAAATCAAAGATGCTATCGAAGGAATGCTCGAGCCAGAATTTGAAGAAGTAATCACTGGTAATATTCAAGTTCGTGAAGTATTTAAGATTTCTAAGATCGGTACTGTTGCAGGTTCCTACGTAATGGATGGTTACATCACACGTAGAATAAGATCAGAGTAATCCGTGATGGAATTGTGATTCATGAAGGTGAAATCGATCAGTTGAAGCGATTCAAAGACGATGTAGCTGAAGTGAAAGCTGGTTACGAATGTGGTATTTCAATCAAGAACTTCAACAATATCGAGATCGATGATACAATTGAAGGATACGAGATGAAAGAAATTAAGCGTAAAAAATAAATTCGCTTAGAATTATAAATAGAAAGGAACGGCTTGCCGTTCCTTTTTTATTTTTGACCTATGATTGAATCAATTCTAATACTGTTAAAAATAGCTATCGCAATCTCCCTACTAAATCTGGTTATTGGAATGATAAAACCAGTATATGTATTATGGTTTTTAGACAGATCAAATAGATTGAAAGTTTTGAAAATATTTGGTTGGACTTCAATGTTATTATGGCTAATCCATTTTTTGCTAAAATATTATTTTGCTTAATCTGAATATTTCAGTGTATATTTTATTGTTCCGATTGGGGATTCACTGATATTATTCATACTTTTCAAGGCATTTTATCCTTGAATTGAAACAATTTTCTTCCATACTACTCCTAGCGTGTTTCGCCATCTATCAGTTTGGTTACTACGCGTTCTATTTTTCATATGAGAATCATCTTGAGGCTCAATGGGAGGAAGAGGTTTTTGAAATGGATATGAATCTGGACGAACAGAAAATGCTGGAAGTTCCTTTGACAGTTCCATATATGTCCTTTCAGGAAGACTTTCAAGTCACTAATACTCGATTTGAATTGGATGGGAATTACTACAGAGCAATCAAACAGCGATATACTCAGGAAACCTTACAGATCATTTATGTCCCGGATACTTCCAGAACAGTATTGGACAATACATTTAAGCAGTGGGTTTCTTCCTTGATAGGGGATGATTTGCCTCAAGACCAACAGAGTAAGTCGGTGCTTAAGAACTTTGTAAAAGATTATATTCAAAGCTGCGACTTTAGTTTTACTGCATTCAAACAATCGATAATTAACAAAGCGGTAATCGCTATTTTTTCTGCCTATAAGAGTCCTTTCTATTCTTTGGATTCACCTCCTCCACAATTGGGTTAATTGTTTCCGGATTTTTAATTATTCATCATGAAAGAGAAATACTCTTTCGGAAAGACTGTGTCTTCTATAAACTCAATTGAGTTTTACTAGGATACATTTTTCAATAACCCAAAAACTATGAAAAAATTTACTCTAATGCTGTTGTCATTAACAGCTCTATATATTGGATCAATTAACGTCTATGCCCAAGGATGCGTCGCAATCCGTCAATTTTCAGGATTAGGAAATGCAGTGGGACAAGGAAATATGCTCGAAAAAGGAGAATTGAATATTTCCGCCAATTATCGATACTTTAAATCCTTTAGACACTTCAGGGGGTCTCATGAAGAGCCCAATCGAATCGAGGATGGGACTCAAGTAATCAACCACCAACATGGACTGGATTTGAATATCAGTTATGCATTTTCTGAAAGAATTTATGGTATAGTTTCATTACCCTACCAGTACAATGAACGAAGTTCTTTATATGAACATGGTAGAACAGAGAGACATACAACCTATTCTCAAGGATTAGGAGACATTCGAATTGGTGCAGGCTATTGGTTGCTTTCCGGAGAAAAAGCGAAAAAAGGAAATACCGCAATTGGATTTGGTATCAAATTCCCTACGGGCGATTATGCTGCCACCAGCACATTTTATAACCAAGGTGAAAATGGGGAGGAACAAATCAAAACAGTGGACCAATCCATCCAATTGGGTGATGGCGGTACAGGTTTTATAATAGATTTTCAAGGATTATGGAATTTGAAAGGAACCTATTTCTGGTATTATGATGGGTTTTACCTATTTAATCCAAGAGAAACGAATGGTACTCCTACCAATAGAAGACGCGAAAATGAAGCGATCATGAGTGTTCCTGATCAGTTTGCATTGCGAACAGGAGTATTCAAATCTTTTGAAAAGATTCATGGTTTGGGATTATCTCTTGGTGGCCGTGTAGAAGGTATTCCAGTTCGGGATGTTTTCGGAGGAAGTAATGGATTTAGAAGACCAGGCTACATTGTATCTGTGGAACCAGGGATTAGCTATATGAAAGGGAATGTTACTGGAACCTTAAATGTTCCAATAGCCCTATTGAGAAATAGAACTCAAAGTGTGACAGATATTGAAAATTCTACCCCAGATGACAAGGTCCATGGTGATGCAGCTTTCGCAGATTACTTGATCAATTTTACATTGGCTTGGAGAATACCTAAAAAAGTGAAATCTCCTTTTGGAACACTTCAATAGTAGTTAGAGGTTAAAGGGCTTTAGCATGCTCTTTAACCTCACTTTTAAACTTTTTGTGGCCAACACCATTAAAGAAATTGCCAAAATAAATAGGGCAGCAGCAATAGCTGAAAGTACATATACTTGTTCTTGGAAATTTTTCCAGGCAAATAGACCCAAGGAAGCTAGGGTGACCGTAAACATGAAAAACATGGGAATTGTCACAAACCAAGCATTTACTTTTTCTCGGATCATCCAAACGGCAATGGTCAATAGAGCCAAAGCAGCTAACAATTGATTGGCAGAACCGAAAATAGGCCAAAGTGTGGTAAATTCTCCAGAGACCAATAATAGGATGGATAGTGCCACTACGATGCCGGTAGATAGATAGCGATTCGTAGCTATTTTCTTTGCTACAGGTTGAGGAATGTCCTCAAAATACTCCTGTAAAGTAAATCTTGCCAATCTTGTACAGGTGTCTAAAGTGGTTAAGGCAAATGCTGAAACGGTTAATGCAACAAATGCAATTGCAAATTCTTCAGGAATTCCCAAACTTGAAATCATTCCACCCAGGCCTGTGGAAAATAGTGCCACAGGGCCTTCTCCAGATAACTTGGTGAAATAGTCTCCGCGTTCCAACACAATAACAGCACAAACGGAGATAATGGCCAAAAATGACTCGATCAACATTCCTCCGAATCCTACCAACTTGGCATCGCTGGCTTTATCCAATTGTTTGGAAGTGGTCCCGGATGCCACCAAGGAATGAAATCCACTAATTGCACCACATGCAATGGTGATAAATAGCACTGGAAATATGTAGCCTAGACTTTCTGAAGAAGTGACTATTTCATTGGTCATTTTCACCTCTGGGTTAGCAATGAAAATTCCTAAAACTGCCGCGATGATCATTCCATATAACAAAAAGCTATTTAAATAATCTCGAGGTTGTAAAAGCAAACTTACTGGAGTGACTGAAGCAATGAAAGCATAACCCAATAAGGCTAAAATCCAGATCTTGTAATCTAAAACGAATGGAAATTGGATTCCCACAAACACAAAGAAATACATCAAAATGACCCCAATAGCACTTAAAACGGCAAAAGCAATTTTCCTGCTTCCAATCATTTTACTTACGTGGCCAAATGCCATCGCAAGGAATATAAAAGAGATAGAGGCTGAAGCGACTCCTGGATTGCTTACAAACGTTTTTGCAATGATATCTGCGAAAACACCGATTACAAGTATGAGTGTGGAAAATGAAAACAACACAAATAACTGTTTCCCTTTTGGCCCTATTTGATTTCTAATGATGACACCAATGGATTTGCCTTCTGTTTTTAAAGAAGCTGCCATGCTTCCTAAGTCATGCACCGCTCCAAAAAAATTCCTCCTACCAAAATCCAAATAACCGCGGGAATCCAGCCAAATGTCACCGCGATGATGGGTCCTACAATAGGTCCTGCTCCCGCAATAGAGGCAAAATGGTGTCCAAGTACCACAATAGGTTTACTAGGTTCATAATCTACCCCATCATTAAACTCATGGGATGGGGCTGGTTTATCATCTGAAAGCCCAAACTTTTTATATACAAAACCTCCATATAGCTTATAGGCTAAAAAAAGAATGATACCAGATGCTAGTAATAATAGGGGAAGGCTCATATTTGGGTTATTTGGCAATACCTCAAAACGCAGTATATTCGTACTGAGTCTATTTTATTATTCAAAATAAAGCAAATATATAGGGAGTTAAAAAGAAATTTTTTCGGATGGTAAAAAGAAATTATTGATTAAATAAAACAACGCGGGAGAATTACCGGTTTTATTTAATGGAGATATGGACTAAATTTGTAACCTTTGACTTGTCAAAACAACGACCTAAAATCACAATATGGCTTGGTTTAAAAGAACTGACAAAGGCATCAAAACTTCCACAGCGGAGAAAAAGGATACTCCTGATGGCCTTTGGTTTAAAACCCCGAATGGGAATATCATTCATACGCGTGAATTGAAAAATAACGCTTATGTGTGTCCTGATGATGATTTCCACGTAAAAATCGGATCTAAAGAATATTTCGAAATACTGTTTGATGGTAATAAATTCACGGAGCTGGATAAGGATATGAAATCCGGGGATCCCTTGAAATTTACTGATACCAAACCGTATACTTCGAGAATCGAAGCGACGATAAAAAAGACGGAACTCAATGATGCTGTAAGATCTGCAGTTGGGAAAATGAACGGCTTGGACCTTGTAGTATCCTGTATGGACTTCAATTTTATTGGAGGTTCTATGGGATCTGTGGTGGGAGAGAAGATCGCTAGGGCGATTGATTATTCCCTAAAACATAAGGTTCCATTTCTAATGATCTCTAAATCCGGTGGAGCAAGAATGATGGAAGCTGGTTTTTCATTGATGCAAATGGCTAAAACTTCTGCAAAGCTGGCGCTATTGGATCAAGCAGGAATTCCATTTATTTCTTTATTGACTGATCCCACTACAGGTGGTGTTACAGCCTCTTATGCAATGTTGGGAGATTTTAACATTGCAGAGCCAGAAGCATTAATCGGATTTGCAGGTCCAAGAGTTATTAGAGAAACTATCGGGAAAGATCTGCCTAAAGGATTCCAAAGTTCTGAGTTTGTATTGGAGCATGGTTTCCTGGATTTTATCATCGATCGACGTCAATTAAAGAGTCGTTTGACCACTTTGCTAAACCTCTTGCATAATTAATCAGTTATCCTATCAAATGAATTACAGTTTCTGGCCAAATTTGGATTTGGTTATGACCTGTTTATAGGATTTATAAATATATTTGTGTTCGAAAATCGGAATCAATCCATACGAAAAAGTAAAACCAATAGTTCATGGGTTCAGTAATTATCACATCCATAGTAGCTTTTACAGTAATTATATTGCTACTGGTATTTATCCTCCTTTTTGCCCAATCAAAGTTGGTCAATTCTGGGGATGTCAACATCATTATAAATGGTGACGAAAGTTCTCCAATTGTGACCGCAGCAGGTACTACTTTGCTGTCTACATTGGGAGGACAAAAAATCTTTCTTCCTTCCGCTTGCGGTGGAGGTGGAACCTGCGCTATGTGTAAATGCGTGGTTGAAGAAGGAGGGGTGAAGTCCTTCCAACAGAAGTAGGTCACCTTAGTAGAGCAGAGCAGCAAGGAAATGTTCGCTTGGCATGTCAGGTGAAAGTGAAGAATGACATGAAGATTCGAGTGCCAGAAGAAATTTTTGGTATCAAGAAGTGGGATTGTGAAGTGATCTCCAATTATAACGTTTCTACCTTTATTAAAGAGTTTAAAGTGAAGCTTCCTGAAGGGGAAACTTTGGACTTCGAAGCAGGTGGATATATTCAGATTGACGTTCCTGTAGTGACAGTTAACTTCAAGGATATGGATATTACTCCCCATCCTGAATTAGGTCACCCAAATGATGTATATCAAAGCGATTGGGATAAATTTGGTCTTTGGGATCTCGTTATGAAAAATGACGAAGAGCTATTTAGAGCGTATTCTATGGCCAATCACCCTGCAGAAGGTAACATCGTGATGTTGACTATCCGTATCGCTACTCCGCCATGGGATAGAGCTAACAATAAGTGGATGGATGTAAATCCAGGTGTATGTTCTTCTTATGTGTTCTCTAGAAAACCAGGAGATAAAGTAACTATTTCTGGGCCTTATGGTGAATTCCATATCAATCCAACTCAAAGAGAAATGGTTTATATCGGTGGTGGAGCTGGAATGGCACCATTGAGAGCTCAAATTTTCCACTTGTTCCATACTGAGAAAACAAGTAGAAAAGTTTCTTATTGGTATGGAGGTAGATCGAAGAAGGAATTATTCTATGTTCCTCACTTCAGAGCTATTGAAGAAGACTTCCCTAATTTCCAATTCCACATTGGACTTTCAGAGCCTTTACCAGAAGACAATTGGAAGATTAAGAAATCCTTGGATGATAAAGAAGGTGATGGATACGTTGGATTCATCCACCAAGTATTATATGACAATTATTTGAAAGACCATCCAGAGCCAGATGAGGTAGAGTATTACCTATGTGGTCCTCCATTGATGAATGCTGCAGTATTGAAACTGTTGGATGATCTAGGAATTCCTCAAGAAAATATCCGATTCGATGATTTCGGAGGATAAAAAATTAAATCCCGCTTCGGCGGGATTTTTTTGCCCTTATCCCAATGAATTTGAAGCAGTTGCTTCTGAGTTCTATAGTTCATGAATAGAAAGGCAGGAATTTTGATACTTTCGAAAGGGTAATAATGTGAACATTGGAGGATGCTTCTCCTCTAATACATGTCATATTTTGTTTATTTTTACCCAACACCACACCTTTTATGAATATACAATCGTTTTTCGATCCTGTAGAAGAGTTTCTCTGGCAGAAAAAATATGCTGAAAACACCTTTTTTCATCAGATCCATTATTATGGTGAAAGTTTTCCGCAACTGAAAGGTATCCACATCGCAATTGTAGGATTGAAAGAAACCAGGGGGATCAAAAAATATGAAAGCTTAGATCGCTCCAGTTCCGAAATTCGCGAAAAGCTTTATGAATTAAAGCGTGGCTTTGGAGCGATACGAGTGGCTGATTTAGGAGATCTAATTTCTGGAGAAACCTTAGAGGATACCTACCATGCCATTCAAAAGGTGGGTGAATACCTTATGAAACAGCAAATTCTTCCTGTTTATATTGGAGGAACCCATGATTTGGATTTTGGACAATATTTGTCCTACCAAAACATGAAGAAATTAGTAAGCTTATTGACTGTTGATTCCAAAGTGGATATGGAGGAAAAAGGCCCCATGGCAGATCAACATACCCAAGAGATTATTTTACATCAACCTAATTTCTTGTTTTCCTACGCTCATCTAGCCTATCAAAGTTTTTTGGTGGATCCTACCCTGATCAATGTAATGGAAAAACTTTATTTCGATCATGTTAGGTTAGGACAGGTGAGATCAGAGTTTAAAGAAATTGAACCCATTATACGGAATGCAGATTTCTTAAGCTTTGATCTAGCGGCCATCCAATCTACCGATGCACCAGGTGCAGTAGATGCCCAACCATTCGGCCTGACGGCAGAAGAAGCTTGTCAAATCTGTTGGTTTGCTGGGACCAATGAAAAACTGAGTTCAATAGGAATTTATGGATACGAGCCCTATTATGATGACCCTCACAATAAAACAGCGAAGGTCGTAGCTGTGATGATTTGGTACTTTATTGAAGGATTTTACTCCCGAAAAGATAGTCTTTCTTTTAAGAGTAATGATTATATTAAATATACTGTATCTCTGGACTCCAAACCCAATACCATTGTGTTCTATAAGAGTAAGAAAAGCGGAAAATGGTGGATGGAAATTCCTCAAAATGAAACGGAGAAGTTTGATAGGGGTACTACAGTTCCTTGTAGCTATTCAGACTATCAAATGGCCCAAAAAGGTGAAATTCCAGAGCGTTGGGTCAATGCCCAGATTAAACTTCTATGATGAAAGTCTATTCAAAACAACAGCTTGCCCTGAGAAATGGACAAGATAAACCTGATATTTGGGTTGCTTTTCAAGGAGTGATTTATGATGTTACCCAGTCCAGAATGTGGAGAAATGGAAAGCATTATGAGCATTGGGCTGGACAGGATTTAACAGAAGAGTTTGCGGATGCTCCACATAACACTAGGGTATTTGAGAAATTTAAAGCAATCGGACAATTAGGATGATTTTAATAGCAGATAGCGGATCGTCAAAGACAGATTGGAGGGTAATTGGTAAGGATGGGAAGATTAGCCAATATCGAGGTGTTGGATTTAATCCTTATTATCAAACCTCCGAAGAAATGGCCACTCACATGCGCCATGAGTTTTTGATGAATCTGGAAAATGAGATAAAGGAAATTTATTACTATGGTGCAGGTTGCTCTGTGGATTCCAGAAAGGAAGAAGTTGCCCAGGCCTTGAGAACCATTTTCCCTAAAGCTAAAATTGCAGTTGATCATGATCTTGCTGCGGCTGCAAAAGCCACCTGCGGACATCAGGAGGGAATTGCCTGTATTTTAGGTACAGGATCGAATAGCTGTGATTATGACGGTGAAAAGATAATTGATACGAGGCCAGCCCCAGGCTACATATTAGGAGATCAAGGTGGGGGAGGTTATGTAGGTCGTAAATTTCTTATGGATTTCATTAATGATGAAATGCCTATTGCCATAAAGGAAGAATTGGAGGATAAGCTAAAGTTAAACGCGACTACTATTCAGGAGCATGTGTATAGGCAGCCTTTCCCAAATAGGTACATGGCAAGCTTTTGTCGTTTTATAACCGAGCATAAATCAGATCCATATTGCTATATGCTTTATTATAATTCCTTCATAGATTTTTTTAGAGTCCATGTAATGAAATACCAGAATTACAGAGACAAGCAAGTGAATTTTGTGGGCTCAATTGCCTATTACAATAGCGATATATTAAGGAAAGCAGCGAGCGATTCCCAAATCACTACTAATATTATTATTGAAAGCCCTATTTCTGGCTTGACACTTTACCATCAAGAGCAATTATGAAAGTAACCGAGAGTTCTTCCCACTACGATAATCTCGAAAAAATGAGTGTTATGGAGCTCCTTCATAACATCAACAAAGAAGACCATTTAGTCCCTGTTGCAGTGAAATCTGTATTGCCGGAAATCAGTAGGCTGGTGGAACAGATTGTCCCAAGGATGGAAGCCGGTGGGAGATTAATTTACATCGGAGCAGGTACCAGTGGAAGGTTGGGGATTTTGGATGCCTCAGAATGCCCTCCTACCTATGGTGTACCTCATGAATGGGTCATTGGGATTATTGCTGGAGGAGATACGGCCATCAGAATGGCAGTAGAAAATGCGGAGGATGATCCCAACCAAGCTTGGGAGGATATTCTCAAATATGGATTTAACTCTGATGATACGGTTATAGGTATTGCGGCATCTGGAACTACTCCTTATGTTATTGGAGGTGTCAAAATTGCAAAAGCAAAAGGCTTATTGACAGGATGCATCACCTGTAATTTAGATACGCCTCTGTCCCAAGAAGTGGATTATCCCATTGAAGTGGTTGTGGGACCTGAATTTGTTACTGGTAGTACGCGAATGAAGTCTGGAACAGCACAGAAACTTGTGTTGAATATGATCTCTACTACGGTCATGATTAAGCTAGGCAAAGTGAAAGGAAATAAAATGGTGGATATGCAGCTTTCTAATGCCAAGTTGGTTCAACGAGGTACAAACATGATCATGGAAGCTACAGGTACTGATGAGGCTACAGCCAAAGAATTGCTTTTGACTCAAGGTTCAGTAAGGTTGGCAACAGAATACTTCTATAAACAAAAGGGTTCTTAAGCCCTTTCATTTTTTATTTTTGAAGTTAATGGTTATTAATTTCAGGAATGGGCGTATCTTTGCACCCCAATTAAGCAATTGATTGTCAATAGCTTATTTTAAACAAAAAATCCAGCAGTGATGCTGCATACTTATGAAAGGTAACAATCCAAAAAAACAGTTCTTTAAAGGCGATCATTCCGAAGAACCTACTCAGAGAAATTCTAATAGAGGAGAAGCTAGAGGAAGAGGTAGTAAAACAGGTTCAGGTGAGCATGAGTTTGATCTTGGAAAGAGATCATTTGACAGCAAGAACAAAAGAAGTGGAAAATCTTCTTTTGATAAAAAGAAAAACTTTAATTCGGATGCTCCAAAAACCCTAGGAGAGAAGAAATTTGGAAGCAAATTCAAAAAATCCGAGGAGGGTTCTTTTGGAAACAAATCCTTCGGTGCTAAGAAGGGTGGATTTTCAGGGAATAAATTCGAAAAGCGAGAGGAATCTGGGTTTTCTAAAAAGCCAGGATATAAAAGCAAGGGAGACAAATTCCACAAAGAGGAGTTTGGTGCCAGTAAATTCGATAAGCCTTTCAAAAAGAAGGTAAGACTTCAGGATTTGGAAAGAAAGACAGTAAAGAAGGCCTAGTATATAAAGGGAGAGGTAAGGATCAACAACCTGTTTTTGCTCCTGGCAAAGCCAAGAAATTCCAAGGGAAAGCGGATTCTGCTGGATTTGGAAGAAAGAGATTTAAAATTGACTCAGAGGCTCAAAACTCAAGGCCTGATTACAATTTTGACCAATTACCTTCCAAAAAATCCAAAACTAAGTCCGAGGATGGCTTGCTGAGATTGAATAAATACATTGCCAACGCGGGTATTTGTGGTAGAAGAGAAGCCGATCAATTGATTGCTCAAGGACTTATTTCTGTCAATGGACAAGTGGTTACAGAGCTTGGATTCAAGGTTAGCAGGACGGATAGAGTGGTGTATCAGGGAAGAAAGATCAACCCTGAGAAACCGGTGTATGTACTGCTGAATAAGCCTAAGGATTTCATCACTACCACAGAGGATCCTTTAGAGAGAAAAACGGTTATGGCTTTGGTAGGAAATGCTTGCGAAGAGCGAATTTTTCCTGTGGGAAGATTAGATCGAAACACTACTGGCTTATTACTATTCACCAATGATGGGGAACTAGCGGCCAAGCTTTCACATCCTTCTAATCAAATCAAGAAAATCTATCAGGTAACCTTGGATAAGCCTTTGACTCATAATGATGAAAAAGCGATTTTAGAAGGTTTGACATTAGAGGATGGTGAGGTAGAGGTAGATGATATGCAAGTGTTATCCAAGGATAGATCCATTTTAGGATTGGAAATACATGTAGGAAGAAATCGAATTGTCAGAAGGATATTTGCGCATCTAGGTTACGAAGTAACAGCCTTGGATCGTGTCATGTATGCTGGTTTGGATAAAAAAGACCTAAAAAGAGGACATTATCGATTCCTTTCAGAACAGGAAGTGATTCGCTTAAAGTTCTTTGTCTAATATTAAAAGCTCCCAATTGGGAGCTTTTTTTATATAAAACCTTTTAAGGCCTTTTCCAACTCTCTTTTGGGAAGAATACCGCCCTTTCTCCAGAGGATTTTTCCTTTTTTAAATAAGATATAATGGGGGATAGAGCGGACAGCAAATTGTTGGGCCATCTGAGGATGCTTATCGATATCCAGCTTGAGTAACTTTATTTTGCCTCCCAACTCATCCAATACTTCCTCTATGATAGGATCCATTGTTTGGCAAGGCCCACACCAGTTGGCTCTAAAGTCTACCAGCACGGCATCCATGCTTTTACCGATGATATCCTTTGGTTTCTTTTTTGGCATAGGTAAAAATAAAAAAACCGGTTTCTCGAATCAACGAAAGACCGGTTTATTTGATTGAAGATAGGGGGATTAGTTTCCTGCTGGAGGGGTAGGCATTTCTAAACCTAATTTAGCCAATACCAATTCAGTGAATTTGTCTTCTTCTTTGGTATAAAGCAAAATCGGAGCTTGACCTGCTGTCTCAGCAAAAACATGTGTGTAATTGTTTTCTGCCGCTACTGCATTGATCGCATTGATCACTTTAGTTTGAACTGGCTCCAATAACTCACCTAATTTTCTCTGATAAGAAACCTGCGCATCTTGCTCATATTTCTGAAGATCAGAATTTAACTTTTGCAATTCACTCTCTTTAGCAACTCTTGCCTCTTCTGTCATCGTTTGTGCAGCTTGTTGGTAGGTTTGAACCTGACGCTGAAAGTCTGCAGCTTTTGTTTGAATATTAGTTTGTAGCTGAGTTTGGTAATCCTGGATATCAGCTCCAATTTGTTCCATTTCTGGCATCAGATCCATGATAAATTCCACATTGGTATACCCAATTTTGATTTCCTGAGCCTGAGCCGCGAATCCTACGCAAAGCAATGCAATTGCAGAAAGGATAACTTTTACTTTCATCATTCTGTGTTTGTATTTAATTGTTCTCTTCAATTCCTAATTCTTCCAAGATAAACTCTGAATAGTCATGCCTTGGATCTGTATAAATGATGGCTGAGGGTCCTGCTGCTTTATCAAACAACACCGCCAGTCCATTTTTTCTGGAAACTCTTTCAATGGCGTCATAGATTTTGGACTGAAGGGGCTGAAGCAGTTCGGCCTGCTTCTGGTAATATTGTCCATCAATCCCAAATATCCGACTATTGAAAGCCTGTGATTCCTGTTGTTTTTGCTTTATGTCTTCCAGCCTTTGCTGATACATCTCTTCTGTTAGCAGTACTTCTTCAGCTTTCAATTGAACCAAGAGTTCTTTAATCTCTTTATCCAAATTTTGTGCCTCTTTCTTCCACTCATTACTGAGGTTCTGAAGCTCCTGCTGTATCACTTTGTAATCCGGATGCTTGTTCAGAATGTATTCTGAATCTATGTAACCGAACTTTTGAGCGCTTGCAGGCAGTACTTGCAATGCAAAGAGCAGCAAAAATAGTATTTTCAATGATTTTTCCATGGCTATGGGCAAGTTTTAGAGGCTAGATTAAAGTCCTTAATTAGAAATTTAATTTTGCATAAATTAACTATTCCGCAACCTTTTTCCATGCCTATCTGAATTGTTGTCCGATTGTAAAGTGGAATTGTGCTCCACTTCTTTCGGTGGTACCTGGAATAGCATCAAATCCATATCCCCAATCGACCCCTAACAATCCAAACGCCGGCATAAAGATTCTAGCACCCACCCCTGCTGATTTTTTCAAATCATAAGGGTTGAAGTCTGCATAAGATCCCCAGTTATTTCCAGCTTCAGCAAATCCTAATAAGAAAATGGTGGCAGATGGATTAGGAGAAACCAAGAATCTTAATTCCATTACGTATTTATTGTAAACAATACCTCCATATGGATCGGCATCTTCCTGTCCCCTTGTATCACGTCCTGGAGTGATAGATTGGTTTTCATATCCTCTCAATCCGATGATCTCTTGTCCCAAAGCAAAGTTGTTGAAGGTCATCCCATCTCCACCCATTACGAATCTTTCCAAAGGAATAATTCCGATTTTGTTGCCATAGGATCCAAGGAATCCCATATGCGCTCTTGCACTTGCTACGAATTTAGATGATCCGAATAGTGGGGTGTAGATGGAAGCATCAAACATCCATTTGTGATATTCTAGCCACTTGTACTTCTCCTGGTCAGTAGATTCACCGTCTATGTTTTTATTCAGAGAGGCGTACGGAGGAGTTAAGGAAGTGGAAAGAATGATATTGGAACCGAATCTTGGGAACGTAGGGTTATCTACGTTATTTCTAGCTATCGTATTGTTAAACGTCAAACTGTTGGATGTACCAGTTGGGTAACTCAATCCAAAAGAGGTTCCAAATTGATCAAATTCATAAATCTGGAATTGGATGGAGTTACTGATACTAAAGTAATCATCTGGCCAAGTCACACGCTTTGCCAACCCAAGGGTCACCCCTGTGATTTTGAAGAATCCAAGTTCGTTACCAAAGTTTTGTTGATTATAGAAGTCCACCTGTCTTTGAACCGAATGGTTAAAGCTGAAGCTCAATGCTTGTGGCTTTTTACCACCAAACCAAGGTTCGGTCAAGGATACGGAGTAGTTCTGGAAACTTCTACCATTAGCCTGAACTCTTAAGGAAAGTTTTTGTCCGTCTCCCACAGGAAGTGGATCCCATTTGGAGAAGTCTCCAATATTTCTGATCGAGAAGTTATTGAACACCAATCCTACGGTACCTACGAAGCCATAGAAACCACCCCAACCACCAGAAAGCTCAATCTGGTCATTAGGTCTTTCCTCCAGTTCAAAAGTAATATCTACTGTAGCAGCCTCGAAGTTTGGTCTTAAATCCGGATTGATCTTTTCAGGATCAAAATATCCGAGGGTAGAAAGTTCACGGATAGTTCTTACCAACAAACTTCTATTGAATTTTTGACCAGGAAGAATTCTGATTTCACGCATGACCACGTGATCAGAGGTACGTTCATTACCCTTGATGTTCACACTGTTTACCGTCACTTGTGGTCCTTCAAAGATTCTCATCTCCAGGTCAATGGAGTCACCAGCAACATTCACTTCCACTGGATCGATGCTAAAGAAAAGGTATCCGTCATCTTGGTACAAGGAACTCACATCATCACCCTTTTGAGGATCGTAATTAAGTCGCTTGTCAAGTAACTCTTTGTTGTAAACATCACCCTTTTGAATACCAAGTTTGGCTAAGAGTACAGGATCTGGGTGAATATAATTTCCAGTAAAAGAAATATTTCTATAATAGTATTTCCTACCTTCTTCTATTTCAATATCGATGTTGATTTTATCCTCGTTGTAGTCATATACTGAATCTTCAAGGATTTCTGCATCTCTAAAACCTTTACTGTTGTAAAAGTTAATAACACTGTTTTTGTCGTTGGCATATTCCTTAGGAATGTACTTGGACCCATTGAAGAAATTCAGTTTGAAATTCTTGTTGATATAGGATTGTACATCCTCATTGGAGGCAGAATCTGTATGGAAAATAGTATTGGCATAATCAGAAGCATCTGCATCCAATGCTCGGGAATACAGGTCTTTGAAAATGCTAACTCTCGCATGTTCCTTCGTTTTCTTTAATTTCTTTTTGACTTTGGTATCCGCAATCTCTTCATTGCCATAAATGTTGATGGCATTGATTCTTACCTTGGAGTTCATGTCAACGTCAAAACGTAATTTCACACTGTTAGGAAGTGTGGTATCTCTTTCTTGGAGTATTTTGACGTCGGTATTTAAGTATCCTTTATCCAGGTAATATTTCTCGATGGTCCTTTTGGCAGAGTTGAGCACGTCATCTCTTACTACTCGGCCACGGATGTTTACCTTATCGCGTAATTCACTTTCCTGGGTTTTATTCATCCCAGTAAACTCTACTCTTGAGAATCTTGGGCGCTCGGTTAAATCCAACAACAAATAGATGTCATCGCCCTCTACTTTTGTCACAAGGATCTTTACATCTCCAATGATTCCTTGGCCCCAAAGTTTTTTCAACGCATTGGAAATAGATTCACCAGGAACTTCAATGGTGTCGTCAACTTTCAAACCAGACAGCGATATGATCGCAATTTCATCCAGTGTGGTCAAGCCGACCGCTTTAATCTCGGCGATTCTATAAGACTGGGGTTTTTGATAATTCAACTCCAGGATATTGACAGGTTTTGAAGACGCATAGCGGCTTTGGCCCAATCGAATTTGCGCCATAGCTGAACTTGTCCAAACCAGACAAAACAGAATCAGTAAACTTCTTTTCATCAATTAATTAAGATTTAACTTGCTCACCTGTTTTACCAAATCGTCTTTCCCTTTTTTGGTAATCGAGGATCGCAGCGATCAGATGCTTTTCTCTAAAATCTGGCCATAACACTGGAGTAAAATGTAACTCTGTGTATGCCAGTTGCCACAACAGAAAATTGCTTAATCTAAACTCTCCCGAAGTTCTGATCATTAATTCAGGATCAGGTATTCCAGCAGTTTCCAGATTGTCGGCAAACACTTCCTGAGAAATGTCCTCGACTTTTAATTTCCCGTCAGAGACTTTTTGAGCAATGCGTTTGGCTGCTTGGGTGAGTTCCCATTGTCCGCTGTAGCTAAGTGCTAAAACGAGCTTGAGACCGGTATTCTGAGAGGTTTTTTCTTTCGCCTCGATTAGTTGATTATATGCTGATTTAGGAAGACTATTAATGTCTCCAATACTTTCCATAACGATATTATTTTTCATCATCATTGGAACTTCATTGGCTATCGTTTTAACCAATAATGCCATTAGTCCCTCCACTTCATCTTTGGGACGAGACCAGTTTTCTGTGGAAAATGAAAATAGAGTTAAGTACTTTACTCCCAAATTATTGGCTCCTTCTATTGCATCTCTTACAGCTTTGATAGCATGGTGGTGCCCGAAGATTCTCATGGCCCCCTTTTTCTTAGCCCAACGGCCATTGCCATCCATGATTATTGCAATATGTCGGGGGATTCTGTTTCGGTCTAATTCTTCCTTCATTCCAGTTTTTTCCGAATACCTTAATTTTTGGAGGTACAAAAATGCTATTTCTTTTCCAATAATTTACCCTAAGGGTCAATTAATTAATAAGCATAGCACTTGGTACTGGCGAAAGTATAGCTGATTGTAAGCCCTAAGAAATAGTACCAATCTTTATTATAGGGGTTTCCAAAATTAATCCCGAATGGAACATCAGGATTTGTTGGGTCAGGAAATCTGGCGATTTCCGGGTCTGAACTATCTATTTTATCCAAGTAGTCTGTAAAAGTAGGTCTAAAGCCTAATTCCCCAGCCAAGGTCCATCTGTCGTTAATTCTATATTTCACACCACCTCCAAATGGGATTACGATGGTTCCAACATTATACCGCTCGGAAACATTACCAGCAAAAGTATTTCCTTTTGCAAAGGCATGGGCATATCCTATCCCAAAGAAAGCATAGGGAGAGAACCGAACTCTGAATTATTTCTAAGAAAATCCAGAAAGTTGAATTCCATTACTGCAGAGGCCTCGACAATTCCTGCTCGGAATCTGCTATCCCTAAAAAGCGCCATCTGGTCAATGGGCTTTATACTGTCTGCTGCATTGATTCGGGCCAAATTGAGTCCCACTCTAAGCGTCCAAACATTGTCAAAATTTCTCTTGCCAAACAACGTTCCTTGAAGGCCAATTTGGCCAGGATCAATTTTCCGAATAATATCACCGGAGTAGGCTGCTACCCCTAATCCACCACCAATTTCATATTTCTGTGCGTAGGAATTCAGGCTTAAGCCAGTAAAAACCAACAAGAAAATTAGTAAGCGACTGAAAATCTGAAAATTGACCTTTTTCAAGACGATGCAAGTTATGAACTAGCTAACGTATAAAAAACGCCTGCTAGTATTTAACGGGTTAATAATTGTTAAGCTTATTTTCTTCGAATTTACCAATCTTTTGGGAATTCTAATTTCTCATGTCAAATCCCCAGTTTAGTTTTTGTCTTAAGGTATCGAAGAAATGATAATGAGGTAATTTTATCAATTTCGCTTGAAAGCTTTCTTTTTTGACACTCAATTTGACTTCTGAAGAGATAGAAGTGGACCTAGAGTCCAAAGATATCAGAAACTTTTCGGCTCTACCTTCAATTTCCAAGCTAATTTCACTGTCATCTGAAACGATGATCGGCCTCACATTTAAGTTATGAGGACTTACTGGGGTGATTACTAAATTTTTTGCTTCAGGAGAAATCAAAGGTCCACCGCAACTTAATGAATATCCTGTAGATCCGGTAGGAGTGGAAACGATCAAACCGTCCGCCCAGTAACTATTCAAGTATTTTCCATCAATATAGGTATGGACCGTAATCATGGAAGAAGTATCACGCTTATGAATGGTGAATTCATTCAAGGCAAAATTAAGCCCATTGAATAGCCTTCTATGGGATTGAAGAGAGATTAAACTTCTGTTTTCAATTTGAAAATTGTCATTGGCAAGCTGGTCTATGGCAATAGAGATATCTTTGGTAGCCACAGTAGCCAGGAATCCTAGCCTGCCTGTATTTAGACCAAGAATAGGGATTTCCAGCTCTCCGACCTGACAAACCGCATCCAATAAGGTGCCATCTCCCCCAATTGAAATCATAAAGTCCATCTTGGACATGTCCTGTTTTCCTTCGATTACCCAATAGGAAAGAGTTTTATTGCCGTGCATCCGCAATTGTCTGTCAAATTGCTCTGTGACAAAAATCTCGAATTTGAATTTACTTAGCTCTTCAAAAAGGATTTGAACATGCTGAAAATATTCAGATTTCAGAGCTAAGCCGTGTAAGGCTACCTTCATGGATCAAATATCTAAAAATCTTAGCAAGTTACCGATTCGGTCTTCCTCACTCCTAATTCCGCTTTCCTCCTGATAATGGTCTAAAATTTTATAGCCAAAGCGTTCTAAGGTTGCTTTGATATGTCTCAGTTCAGGCTTGTCCAATTTGAGCGTCAATTTAATTTTGGCATCATCTAATGGATCACTGGTGATAAAGGAACTGAGAACTTTGGTGTTTTCTGTTTCTATGATTCTTGATATCTCAGCCAAGCTATAATCCGTCATATAAAGGGACAAAATCAATACACTTCCCTGAGACTGTATAGAAAGACTATCTGCAAATGCGGCAATGGAATCTTCCATGGTTACCACTCCCAAATAAACTTTTTCTCTACTTAAAACACCAACAACATTACTGTTTTGCTCTGCACCCACCCTGAGCACATCATAAATATGTTTATCAGAAAAAACCCAGCAATTTAGATTGTCTAAAGGAATTTCTTCAATGAGGGTTTCTGGATCGTTTTGATCGAAAATCATCTCCTCACGAATTAATCCCAAAAAGTTTCCTTGATCTACTACAGGCAAAATATCAGTCCGGATTTCTTCCATCCACGACAATGCTTTCCCAGATTTATCGCTGAGTTTCAGTGGTGGAATTAAATTATTTATGAATTCGTAGGCCTGCATTAGTGAAATATAGGGAATCAATTTAGATTTTAAAACGAGAGGCAGTCTAAACTTGTTCAATAATGACTGGGAAACCCACAATTTTTAGCCTTTAAGCCATGATCAAATTATAAACGATACCTAGGCAAACACCCCCTGCTATAATAGCTGGTGAAGAAATTTTGGTGAACTGAAGCATGGAATAGGTTGCCAAAATAAAAAATATGTTCATTCCGTTCGCTTCCAGTGGTTCAAATAGTAAATAGGCAGCCGCGATAAGCATCCCACAGGAAACAGCATTTATTCCTTCTAGCGCAGCCCTCACAGGCCTATACACTTTTAGCCTATCCCAAAAACGAATCACAAAGAAAATCAAGAAAATACCGGGTAAGAAAATGCCTCCTGCACCAACCAAACCGCCTATGATAAAACCTAAAGTTCCTCCCTCTCTCATGGAAAGAGCCCCTACATAGGAGGCAATACTAAAAGTAGGGCCAGGGACTCCTTGTGAGATTGCATATCCAGTCAAAAACTCCTCTGAACTCAAAAAGTGTTTAAAATCTACAAATTCCGTGTATAAATAGGGTACTAAAACTTGGCCTCCTCCGAATATCAAAGAGCCGTTTCGATAAAAGTTCTCGAATAGAACAATTGCATTTGATTTGGTAATCCCCCCAAGTACTGCTGCCAGGATCAATACGCCTGCCCATAAATAGAAATTAGACCACTCAATTTTTAAGGGTGCATCTTTTTCTAGTTTGGGTTGTTTCTTGTATTTGATAGAGGTGCTAACTCCCCCAATTACTAATAGTACCGGAAAAATATAAGGAGAACTATAGAAGAAGGAAATAAATGCGGACATCAGCATTAACACCATGGCTTCTGTACTTTGAACCATTTTTCCGATCGTTTTCTGGGCGGCAAAAATGATAAATCCAATAGCCATAGGTTGAATAAACCGAGCAAAATTTAGGGCTCCAGGGGTGTTTTCCTGTAAGAATGAGATAAGGATAGCAGCACTTGTCATCAGAATGGTAGCAGGCGTGATCCAAACGATAAGAGCAAGATAGGCTAAGTTGGGACCTCCTACACGAAATCCTATTGCGGAAATTAATTGAGTAGAAGAAGGGCCTGGGAGCATATTACACAAGGCATTCAGCTCCCAGAGCTCTTCTTCCGTTATATATCCTCTTACTTTGACCATTCGCTCTAGAAGCATCGCTAAAAAAGCTTGCGGACCTCCAAAAGCAGTCAATGAAAGCGTGAGAATGTCTTTCAGGAAAAGGTAATATCGTACCTTTTTTACAGACATATCACTTTCTCAATCCTAGTTCTCTCAATCTTTCCTCCAAAAATTCCCCGGCCGTAGCATCTGGGAATAACTTGGGATTTTCTTCAGAAACGCAGGATTCCAAACAAGTTAAATCCATATCTGATCTGGGGTGCATAAAGAAAGGAATGGAATACCTGCTGGTGTTCATCTTTTCTTTTGGTGGGTTTACTACGCGATGGATAGTAGACTTTAATTTTTTATTAGTCAGCCTTTCCAGCATGTCTCCGACGTTTACCACTAATTGATCTGGTAAGGCAGTGATCGGTATCCATTTCCCGTCTTTTCTCAATACTTGTAATCCATCAGCACTTGCGCCCATTAGTAACGTAATGAGGTTGATATCTCCGTGTTCTGCGGCACGTACTGCATCTTCAGGCACTTCATCAGGATTTTCAATTGGGAAATAATGAATTTGACGAAGGATGGAATTGCCGTAGGCTACTTTGTCCTCAAAATAGTCTTCTGGTAAATCCAAATTAAGGGCAATTGCCCGGAGCATGGATTTTCCCGCATTTTCTAAAATTCTAAATGCCTCATTGGCATCTTTTTCAAATTCAGGAATTTCTGCAGGCCAAATGTTTGCAGGGTATTCTGATTTTAAAGGATCTGAATCTGGGATTTTCGATAATTCTTGACCCACATGGTAAAACTCCTTTAAGTCTCCTGTATTGCGACCTTTTGCATGTTCTTTCCCTTTTCCTGTATAACCTCTTTGGAAGCCAATTTCAGGTTTTTCATAGTTGACTTTTACTTCATCGGGTAAAGCAAAAAATGATTGGATAGATTGATACAGACGATCTTGAAGCTCTTGGGAAAGTCCATGATTTTTGATGGCGACAAAACCAATGTTTTGGTAGGCATCTCCTAATTTCTTAACAAATTCAGCTTTTTGCTTTTCTGTTCCGGAAGTGAAATCTGCTAAATCCAAGCTGGGAATTTCATCAAAAAGGATTTCCATAATATGCGGGGTTACTAAGTTAGTTCTCTAAATGTCTCTAAAATTAAATATCTTTAATATCAAATTCGCCCTGATATGAATAAAATCCTGGTTTCATTTGTCCTAATTGCATTTTTATGTGTCAGTTGCTCTGAGGAAAAGAAGAAAATCAACGAAACTGTAGTAGAATCTGGAATCTCCCAAGAAGAAGGTGGTGAAAACTTGCCGAAAGTTACCTTTTTCCAATATGCAGATTCTTCAAGTTACCCTGATGCAATTTTAGAATTGTACACACCACTTGGAAATCAGGTTTTTAAACCTGGGAAAGTGCCTTTTGAGTTTAATATTAAAAATTATGAATTTGAACAGGAGGGGAATCGGGACTTTAAACTTTTTAATATTCTGAATGGTGGAGACCCTGTTGGATTTTATTCTCCGATTTTTCAAAGGGAACTTACAGAGGGAAGCTACAGGATAGTCGCCTATTTAGTAGATGATGAAGGATTAGCTTTAAAAAATTTCGGAAATTATGTCGATAGGGATTTTCAAGTGGGAGAGTCTAGACCATTTCCCTATTCGGCTGAACCCTATCTAGCATTGAATTATCCAAGAGGGGAGCAGATATATTCAGAAGGAGAGGAATTGATTATTGATTTTTTGGTATTAGGTGGAGATATGGAGCTTGATGGACTGAAAGTTGAAATCGATATCAATGATTATCATTATGAAATTGATGAAATGATTCCTGTCCGAGTAGCCAATTTGCCAAAGGGAACTTACCAAGTTCAGGTAAATTTGGTGAGATCTGATGGAAAAGAGCTAGAAGGTCCTTTCTCATCAGTAAGTAAAACAGTGATAGTTCGATAACATGCTTATCTTTGGGGCTTCAATTTCCAAGATTTCAAATGCTGTTAGTTAATCAAATTCGAGACAACTACGCCGGTGTATTGGCCGGACTTAAAAAGAGAAATTTTCAAAATGCGGAAGCTGCTTTAGCTGTGGCGATCCGTTTGGATGATTTGAGAAAATCAACCCAAGCAGTGCGTGATCAGCTGCAGTCTGAATCAAATTCTATTTCCAAGAAAATAGGGATGTTGATGAAGGAAGGCAAAGCTGCTGAAGCCCAGGAGATTAAAGAAAGAACCTCCCAGATTAAATCTGAGATCAAGGAATTGGATGAACAAAATTCCAAAGCGGAGGAGGAATTGAAATCTCTATTGTATACCATTCCGAATGTTCCTCATGATTCTGTCCCAGCTGGAAAATCAGCAGAAGACAATGAAGTAGTGTTGGAACAAGGAGACATTCCTGTTTTACACGATGAAAAGCAACCGCATTGGGAGCTGATCAAAAAGTATGATATCATTGATTTTGACCTTGGAGTTAAAATTACCGGAGCTGGTTTTCCCGTTTATAAAGGAAAGGGAGCAAGACTCCAAAGAGCGCTCATAAATTTCTTCTTGGATGAGGCGATGGCCCAAGGATATATGGAAGTTCAACCTCCTATTTTGGTCAATGAAGACTCTGGGTATGGCACGGGTCAACTGCCGGATAAGGAAGGGCAGATGTATTTTGCGACAGCAGATAATTTGTATTTGATTCCTACCGCAGAGGTGCCGTTGACTAACCTATACCGTGACGTAATCCTTTCAGAAGAAGATTTACCTGTTAAAAATGTGGGATTCACTCCATGTTTTAGAAGAGAAGCAGGAAGTTGGGGAGCACATGTTCGAGGCTTAAATAGATTGCATCAGTTTGATAAAGTAGAAATCGTCCAGATTACACATCCAGAGAAATCTTATGAGGCTTTGGAAAGCATGAGTTTGTACGTACAGGGATTATTACAAAAACTAGAGCTTCCTTATAGAGTATTGAGATTATGTGGGGGAGATATGGGCTTTACTTCTGCTTTGACTTATGATATGGAAGTTTATTCTGCTGCACAGGAAAGATGGTTGGAGGTAAGTTCAGTTTCCAATTTCGAGACTTATCAATCCAATAGATTGAAGCTTAGGTTTAAAGGAGATGATAAAAAGACGCAATTGGCCCATTCTTTAAATGGAAGTGCGTTGGCATTACCGAGGATCGTTGCTTCTATTTTGGAAAACAATCAAACGCCTGATGGCATTAGAATGCCAAAGGTTTTACACCCTTACCTAGGATTCGACAAAATCTAATAAATAGTGAAAGCCCTGGTATCCAGGGCTTTTTTTTGTGATAGGAAAAAGCTATTACTAATAGGATAATTCAATCAGAATTTTTCGATTTTGTTCGCAATCGGTAGCGAGTATTTTTTTATTGATAATTGAGCGTAATAATTGATTCTTTATTCTTCTTATACCTTGAATGGCAAAATAAAAATTGGGATAGCTAAGATTTTTGACATTTCAATAAAAATGTGATTTTTTTAAAATTTTAATTCATGAGCTAGCTTTGTGTTATCAAATTTTCAACAAAACAATAATTACATGGCATTAGTAGGAAAAAAGGCTCCAGCGTTTTCAGTAGGAGCAGTTATTAACGGAGAAGAGATTGTAGAAAACTTTAGCTTAGACCAGTACCTAGGTAAGAAGAACGTAATCTTATTCTTCTATCCTAAAGATTTCACTTTTGTGTGCCCAACTGAGCTTCATGCTTTCCAGTCTAAACTAGCCGAATTTGAAAAAGAGATACCGTAGTTATCGGTTGCTCTACTGACACTGAAGAAACTCACCTTGCATGGTTAATGACAGCAAAAGCTGAAGGTGGTATCGAGGGTGTTTCTTACCCAATTTTGGCAGATGCTGCTAAAACCATCTCTTTGAACTATGGTGTTTTGGCAGGTGAATATTCTTTTGATGCTGAAACTCGTCTTTGGTCATTCGCAGGTGCTCCTGTTGCTTACAGAGGTACATTCTTGATTGACAAAGAAGGTGTGGTTCGTCATGAGTCAATCAATGACCTTCCGCTTGGAAGAAACATCGATGAATATTTGAGATTATTGGACGCTCAGATTCACGTTGAGAAATTTGGTGAGGTTTGTCCTGCTAACTGGGAAGAAGGAAAAGAAGCAATGCAGGCAACCAACGAAGGTGTTGCTAACTACTTATCAAATAATTAATCATGATTGAACTAACTGAAGATTCTTTGCAGGAGCTGGTTGACAGCAATGATCAAGTGATTGTACAATATTCTGCTGGCTGGTGCGGTAACTGCCGCATTATGAAGCCAAAGTTTAGAAGACTAGCTGGAGAAAATGCAGACAAAGTTTTTGTAATTGTGGATGCTGAGAAATTCCCTAACTCTAGGAAATTGGCTCAAGTAAACAATTTGCCAACTTTTGCTTCATTCAAAGGAGGTCAGTTGGTAAAACAAATTCAAACAAATAAAGAGGACCAATTAAAAGTATTGATCAATGAAGTTGCCAGTAATTAAGACCATTCAAAGGACTTGTACTCCTGAGCAAATTGAAACGGCTTTGCAAGTTTTGGAAAACATGACAGAAGCCCCTTCATTGAAAGATCCAGAAATCGATGTGATTGGAGAATTGATCTCGAATCTATGTGGTGCTTTGGAAGTTCATGAAATGGTTGCTGATGGGATGTCTGAAAAAGATGCTGGAAATGCGTTCATGAAAAAAGTACTTGGTTCTATTGATAGATAAAAAAATTATTTTGGGTTTATTGTTAACGGAAAAGGGACTCCCCATAGGAGTTCCTTTTTTATACTTGGTTTGCTGGGTCCTTCAGAAAATTCATTCTTACTTTGCTTACCCAAAAGCTTTGGAAGCGATGAAATCTTTCAATAGATATCAAATAACCCTGAGCTCAATTAAATTTTAGATAACCACATTCCAATGTTTGAAGGAGCAAGCTTTCCCAAACCCTTAGATGAACAAACTTTTGAAAACTGGCTGCAGGCTGGTCGAAATAGTATCGTCCCCTCCAATTTTCTTTTAATCCTTTGGGATGATATTGATGGGGAATATCAACCGGTTTATACATCAGAAAGGGATGAAATCTACCGATACGATCGCTATACCAATACTCCAGGTAGGCAATTATTGGTAGCGGCCTATGATCTGTATTCTGAGTCTAGGGTGGTTTAATTATTTAAAACTCTTTATAAGAAGATTACTTAATCACCGCGTTGGAAGAAGTTGTGAAAATATAACAATTGGTATTGCACAGACTCTTTCCAATAATCCCAGTTATGTGCCCCGGGATTGGAAGTAAAGGTATGAGGGATATTTAAATAGGTGAGTTCTTCATGTAATTTGAGGTTTACTTGATAAAAGAAGTCCCCGATTCCGCAATGAATCACTAAAGGCAAATTATCTCTGCTTAATAAATGCAATTGTCCCATCACAGAGTATTCTCTCCATCTCTCTGGAAATGCTGATTTTTCGCCTAAATATTTTTTCATGTTCCAGTTTTCCGGAAAAGAACCAATGTCTACTCCGCCGCTCTGACTTCCGGCCGTACCAAAAATATCCTGATGGCGAATGCCTAAATAAAGGGCTCCATGTCCACCCATGCTTAAACCTGAGATGGCCCTACCTTCTTTAGAAGCGATAGTCCTATAATTAGTATCCACATAAGGGATTAATTCTTGGGTGATATACGTTTCGTACTTGGAGGTAGGGTCCTCAGGACTATCCCAGTACCAACTATCAAAATTGCCATCAGGAGTCACTATGATTAATTGGTATTGCTCAGCCAGTTCTTCAATTTGGGGTGCCCCATCTAGCCAAGACTTATAGTTTCCTGAATATCCATGTAAAAGATAAACTACAGGATAGGATTTGTCCGAAGAGTAGGAATTGGGAGTGATTACCAAGGCTTTTATCTCCTTGTTCATCGACTTACTAAAGGTGGTTACCGTGTCAACGGAAGCAAGTAAAGTATTAGTGAAAAGGAAGAGTAAGAAAGGGGTGAGAAGTAATTTTTTTATTGGGGGCATTCCAAAAAGGGGTTGAAGGTTTAATTTGGATGAATATAACGAGGAAGCCTCCTCATCCATAGAAAATTGCATGGATATGATTTGTGTTTAAATATTATTAATTAGTTTAATACTTAGACAATTATTCATTTTATGTTCAAATTCAGTAATAAATAGGAGGGGTTTCAATTATGATATTAAAGGGTCGGTTTATAGTATTATTTTTTTTGTTCTGTAATATTAACTCAAGTTTTGGTTTTCAAAAATCTGATTTTGAAATCATTCAAGAAAGAGTGTTTGAAAACTATCAGAGCAGTCCTGCTACTGATGAAATGGATAAAGACATTTCGATTTTATTCACATTGATTCAGCCCAATGGTAGCTTCAAAGATTTGAATTATGCTGATAAATCCATGACCAAATGGGAGCCTGATAAACATATTAAGCGCCTTGGAAAAATGACAAAAGCCTATACGAGGCCTTCTAGTGACTTTTACCAAGACGAGGAACTGCATGATGGAATTATAAGAGGAATGAACTATTGGACAGGCTTAAAGCAGGAACCTATTTCAGACAATTGGTGGTGGTTAAGTATTAGCGTTCCTAAGGAAATTGGAAGCATGCTAATCACCATGAAATATGGAGAAAAGCAAGTTCCAAAAGATCTGGAGAACAAAATGATTGAATGGATGAATAAGACAGTTTCCATCACTAAATCTCCAGGCAAGGATGGCTCGAATCTGACGGATATTGCCCAACATATGATTATGCAGGCGGTTTTGACTGAAAATTCTGACCTTTTAAATAGAGCTGTTTCAGTAGTTTCTGAATCCATTCAAATAACCAAAGGAGATGGAATCCAAAGAGATTTATCATTTCATGCGCATGGTCCCGAATTATATATGCATGGTTATGGAAGGGAATATTTATTAGGAATTAGGAATGTTGCAGTTTATATCGTGGGTACCAGTTTTTCTTTTAAACCAGCGCAAATAGCCTTGATTTCTGATTTTGTTCGAAATGGATATTTAAGATCTATGAGGGGTAAATACATAGATTATAGTGTCATTGGAAGAGGCATCGCCAGAGTGAATGCTACTAGGACTAACTCTGGATTGGTAAAGCAATTAAAAGCCATAGATATTGAGGATCATCAACAAGAATATCAAGATGCGATAGATAGAATTGATGGTAAAAAGCCTGTTTCCTACAAGATTGAGCCTAGAAATATCCATTATTGGCGTTCAGATTATACCATTCATCAGAGGCCTGAATTCTTAGTTTCTTTGAATAGTGCTTCAACAAGAACGGTAAAAACGGAATCTGGGAATGGAGAAAACTTGACTGGGCAATTTCTGACAGAAGGGGCGATGTATATTGCGGTGAAGGGAGATGAGTATTTTAATATTTTTCCAAATTGGGAATGGAATAAAATACCGGGTAGTACTACTCCTGAAATTAATCCCCTCAAAAAAGGACAAACTGGGTAGCTGAAAGAGGAAATGTAGATTTTGTTGGTGGGGTGAGTGATGGGTTGAATGGAGTTTCTGTATATCAAATGAATGCATATAATACCAGAGCCAATAAGGCATGGTTTTTCTTTGGAGATAAAGTGATTTGTTTAGGTGCCGGCATTACAGCAGATCGGGTGGAAACCATCAATACCACTGTCAATCAGTCAAGACTAAGGGGTGATGTTTCGATAGGAAATGAAAATGAAATGCAGGTGATGAATTCAAATTCAACCAAGATTGATAAAGGTCCGATTTGGATTTATCATGATCAAATTGGCTACTTTTTCCCCAATTCGCAGGATATTGAACTTTCTGCTCAAAACCAACCTGGGGCTTGGGCTGACATAAATGGCAATTCCTCCAAAAAGACCATTAATGAAGAAGTATTCAAACTTTATATCAATCATGGTATAAATCCTAAAAATGAAAAATACAGCTATGTTCTAATGCCTGGAATTGAGTCTACTTCTGCATTAAAAGAGGTTGATTTATCTGGAATCAAGGTGGAAAGAAATGATGAAAAAATACAGGCTGTTAGTGATACGGGGTTAAACTTGATTGGAGTGGTATTCTATGAAGAAGGAACTTTCGAGTGGGGTGAAAATAAATTGACAGTCGATAAGCCTTGTTTGGTAATGCTTCAAGAATATAGCGAGGGCAAATGGAATGTTAATTTATCGGATCCAACACAATTGCTGAAAGGGACAGTTAAATTGAATTTGAAAGTCGATGGCAAATCTAAAAACTTTAACTTTTCTCTTCCTGATGATGATTATGCAGGATCTACAGTTAGTAAGCCAATTGATTTGAACTAATTTAATTGACTTAACCTACTTGCTCTTCGAAAAGACTCTCTAACGTTTTAGGAAGATTTGTGCTAAATCCAGTATGCGGTCTGGATGTTTGAATCACTGAACTTCTAACTGCTGTCAACCATCTAAATCTGGATGCCAAATCCATTTCTGCAATAGGGCCTCCTTTTGAGCTGCCTTGACAAATTTTGTCAAAGGAGGACAAGTTGTTCTCAATCATTTCTAGATCCGCATTTGGGTCTAATGCTAAGAGTTTTTCCTTATTCAAGAATACCTTTGATCCGATAAAACCACTTTTCCAGTCGCAAAGAATCACGCCCACATTAATGAACTCTTCACGCTCCACCCGAGGAACCACCCGGATGATGGCATACTCATATAAGTGTTGTCCTTGCATCTTGGGCTTCTTTTGTAAATTGGTCAGCATAGGTAAGTCTTAGACTTAAAAATTCTGAATATACTTTTCGAATTTCTGTTACATCTTCAGAATCACCACCAGCCAGTAACCATTCATCCGGAAGGGCCGAAACTAATTCTTCAAATAATTTCTTGTTCAGTATTGGTTTTAGAACCTCGTTCGCTTCTTCCAATAAGCTAGCTTGAGGTAATAACACATGGTTTTTTATGATAGGAAATGGGCCTTTCGCATTTTTTCCAATTGGTCCAGGAGTGTTGGAACAAAAAAGCAGCTCCATGGTCGATCAACCAAAGTTCTCGGTTCCACATGAGCATGTTGGTATTTCTAAAGGTTCGGTCCACATTGGTGATCAATAGATCTAACCAAACGATTTTTGAAGCTAATAAGGTATCAATTTGCATGGCCAAGGGGTCATAATTGATTGCTCCTGACAAAAAATGCAAAGCCAAGTTTAGACCTTGACTACCTTTGAGCAAATCTTGAATTTCCTCATCCCCTTCAGATCTTCCAAATGCCGGATCCAAGTTGGCAAAAACCAATTCAGGAACTTTTAAACCAAGTAATCTTGCGATTTCTCCTCCCAGAAATTCAGAAATTAAAGCTTTTTCCCGTTGACCTGATCCTCTAAATTTAAGGACATATTTAAATCCATCGTCTGCATCTGCCAAAGCCGGCAAGGAGCCACCTTCCCTCAAAGGGAGGATATAGCGGGTGACATTGACTGTACGAAGTTTAAAGTTTTGTGGCATGGAATAGTAGGTAAAAAACTTACCTGATTAACTTCTAGGGAATCTTTCAAAAGTTCATTTATCAAATTTATAAGCATCGGAATGATTTATGTAGTGAAAATAGAAAAATATCCAGTTCCTTCAATTTTCTATGCCTTATGAAAGTATTTGTATGCACCTTACTTCTTTTTACTTTTTGAAATTTGAGGCAGCTTGCCAGAAATCCAATGATCGAGACCTAATCGTCAATACAGTTCAATTGTATTTTGAAGGAATGATGGAAAGAGATAAATCCAAATTAGAAGCAGCATTTATTCCGGAAGCAAGATTGATTGGATATAGAGGAGAACATTTCACAATTACCTCATTTGAGAGTTGGGCGGAGGGTACCTCTAAGGGTGAGCCTAGAAATTCAATCGACTATAAGAATGAAATTGTATCTATTAGAGTACAAGGGAATGCTGCATCCGTAGAAACAGAACTGTATTGGCCTGGGATTTATTACTATGATTTTTTGACCTTGATGAAAATCGATGGGAATTGGAAAATTGTAAATAAAAGCTGGTCAGAAAAGGAGATTTAATTAAATGATTTCTTCCACATGCTTTTGGATATTTTCAGATAGCTTTCCCATAGGGAGATCATTGGTATCTGTACCAAAAGGTTCTTCTATTTCCTCAGCGACCATTTCCAGGCTTGCCATCACGTAAAAAACGAAAGTGACGATGGGAGCTGCGTAATACCCCAAATCAAAAACCAAGGCAAATGGCAAGGTCAGGACGAAAAATAGAATGAATTTCTTGATAAAAGAGCTATAAGAATAAGGAATAGGTGTGTTTTTAATTCGTTCACAAGCCCCACAAATATCCGTAAATGCGGTGATTTCGTTGTTCAGAACAATTAACTGATCTCCGGTAATTGCTCCGTCCTTATATAATTCATTAACTCTAGAAAACATGAATTTTGCAATCTGATTGGGGACATGCTTTTCTAAATCAATGATTGGCTTCAATTCTTCAGGTTCCTCGTCGTCCAACATATATAAAGTAATATGGGATTGCAGGTGTTCCCTTAATGAATATGCATAAATGGGAATACATTTTCTAAAAAACCTTCTTGAATCTGTATCATTTGTGTCAAGAATAGCGGCCAATTTCAAAGCAAAATTCCTACTACAATTGACCAAAGCTCCCCAAAGTTTCCTTCCTTCCCACCAGCGGTCATAGGCAGTGTTTGTTCTAAAAACCATAAGGATGGAAAGCACAAAGCTCAACAGGCTATGCATGGTTGTCAAATGCGCGAGCCAGCTATCTTCCTCAATTCCCAGGTAACTTATTTCAAGCCAAGCGACAAATAAAGAATAGCCTAAAATGATCAACATCAAAGGAGCGAGCCTTGCTAGGGTATCGTACTTTTGTATTAAAAATAATAAACGAAACCAATCTTTCGGATTATAGCCTTTCATGTTTAATCAACTGTTGGGGACTTAAGTAATAAATATGTATACCATTTAAGAAATACTGCTAAGAATTAGACCTTAGTAATTCATGGATCTTTAAGACTTGAGGAATCAAAAGTTTATTGTCTACATTTTTGATGATGAAATCAGCCATTTCATTTTTGGTTTCATCAGGCATTTGTTGATCAATGATCTGGTTAACCTGTTCTTCCGATCGATGTGTATCTCGCATCAAAACACGGGCTACTCGCACTTTTAAAGGAGAACTTACATTGATTACATAGTCCAAATCTTTGAAGCTTCCTGTTTCAAAAATCAAAGCAGCTTCTTTTAAAACATAGGGACTTGTCTGTTTAGAGGCCCAGAATGAAAAATCTTTGGCAACTGCTGGATGAACTAAGGCATTTATTTTTTTACCTTTTCTGGATCAGAGAAAACTTCTTTAGCTAAAAATACTCTATTGACCGATCCATCTTTTAAGTAGGATTCTTTTCCAAATGTAGATTGAATTCCTTGGATTAAATCGGGTTCATTGGCCATGAGCCATTTAGCGCGATCGTCTGCAAAGTAGGTGGGGATTCCCAAGATTTGAAAAATTCTTGCAACAGTGGACTTTCCTGAGCCTATTCCACCTGTCAAGCCAATGAGAAGTGGAGGTTTATTGCTCATATTTGAGTTTAATGGTAGCAGGTTCAACTCGTACTTCTTCTAGATAAGAAGGCATTGGCTCTACTTTCACCGTAATGGTACTATCTTCTTTATTTCTCTGCGAATAGTTAAGAATCGCGTCAAACTCAATTTCATTCAATTCACTCGCTTTCCGCTCATCAACCTTGTAATAGATCATGATTTTGACTTCCTCATCTTCCATTGTTACGGTCCTTGGGAAGTTGATTTTTTGACTTTTAACCTTTTGTTTCCTTCTAAAATGGAAACTACGTCAAATTGAACTTGGATACTTTCGGTGATCAAGCTAACCTGATTTTCTAAATTTTTTGGGATCCTTAATTCTACCTCTTTATTGATGTTTTGAGCGATCCTATTTTGATTCATCTGTACAGGAAATGTCCCTTCAAAGCTTTTTAAGATTGAGCTGGGTCCCTGTATGCTGATGGATTCCGGCGTAAATTTGACTTCGCCAGTATTTCTGTAATTATTGGCTAGAGAAAAGCTGGCCGAATCCAAAACAGGTTTGAGTTTGACTGTCTGGATTTGATCAATTTGGTATTTAATAGAATCTTCCAGCACAGAAATAAGTTGTGTAGGGCTAATAAATTCCCCAAGTGATCTCTTAAGATCGGAAGTCAAAATGTAATTTTTGGAGGCTGGATTTTCTAGATCTATTTGAAAAGGACTTTCATTGATATTAAAATATTTTCTCAATAAGTCCCAGCCATTTCCATTGATTTCAATTTGGATACTAGCAGGTAATTTTTTGACAGGCATATAGGCCTCGTCATTGTAAACAATCTCAATTGGAAAATCTACAATAGTATTATAATCGTCCTTATTCAGGGCGTTTAAAATCCAAAAAGTGGTAGCTGCTGCAATGCAGAGGACTACCACTTTCAGATCAGAGAGTTTTTTAGGAGAAATCCCTTTAGAGGATTTTTTAGTTTCCGGCAAAATTCAATTTATTTACTTGTTGTCGGTTTCTTAGAGAAGTCTAAAGAAATAGCTGATTTTTCAACTGTTACTTTCAAACCTCTGTCTAATTCAAGGACCACAGTTTCAGACTCCACAGCACTTACTTTACCGTGAAGACCTCCAATGGTAACCACTGTATCTCCTTTTTTAATTTCTTCAATAAACTTTTTGCTTTCCTTTTGTTTTTTCTGTTGGGGTCTGATCATGAAGAAATACATGATCAAGATAATACCTCCAAATAGGAAAACTTGTCCCATAATGCCGCCACCACCTGCGGCAGCCTGTGCTAATACTGTAGTAATCATGCTTATCGTTTAACTGGTCCTACTGGGGTTGTTGCACCAGCAGCTTTAGGGGTAACTGTACCTTTCATTCTCAATCGAGTAACAGTTGGGTTAGTGTTTGCTTGAATACTAACTGTAGGAGCTTGTGCTCCACGCTTTGAAGTGGAATTGAATACTACTTTTACATAGCCTTCTTCTCCTGGTTTAATTGGAGTTTTGGTCCAATCAGGAGTAGTACATCCGCAAGATGCTGTGATGTTAGAAATTACTAATGGAGCTTCTCCAGTATTCGTGAAATTGAATTGATGCTCAATGATTTGACCTTCATTGATATCTCCAAATTCATATTCCATTTCAGCAAATTGGAATTGGCCCAAAGTGCTTGGATCAGCAGCCTGTGAAGCCTGAGCATTAACAGGTGTTACTGACGTATTGCTCGTCTCAAGAGCAGCTATTTTATCTTCAAGAGCCTTGATTTTTGCATCTTGGTCACTTTTTTGGCTGCAAGCGGTCCCCAATGCTAGGCAAAGGGATAGAGCAGCAGCGCTCAACATGTTGATTTTCATATTAGTTGTCTCCTTGGTTTATTTGATCGATTAGTTTATTCACATCGTTTAGCAAGTTTTCAGCTTTGTCCTTAGCTTCAGAAATCACACGCTTGCCTTCCGTCTTTGCTTCATTGAAGTGTGTTTCTTTTCCTTCCACTAATTCGCTGATCAGATCTTCTAATTCTTTCTTGTATTTTGAAAGTTTAAAAGTCAGGCGATCCCGAGTGTTTTCTCCCGCATCAGGAGCAAAAGTATTCCCAATGCCGCACCAACGCCGGCGCCTACAAGAAATGCTAGAAATGAGTTGTTACTGTTGTTGCTCATAATTTTTTATTTATTGTCCAAAAGCCCTCTTCCACTCTTACGGATTTCACCACTTTCGGTTAGTTTTTTTGACATCACATCTAGTAATCCATTGACAAATTGCTTGCTTTTTGGAGTACTGTAAGTTTTTGAAATGTCAATATATTCGTTGATACTCACTTTTACCGGAATACTTGGGAAATTTTTCATTTCTGCCAAGGCCATTGAGATGATAATTTTATCTGTAAAAGCCAGTCTTTCAATATCCCAGTTCTTTAGTCTTCTGAGAAATCAATGCTTTACTTTCAGCATCATTCTCGATAGTGAAGTTAAAGATATTTTGAAAAAACTCCTTATCCTCTTCCCAGTTCATGGCAATCTCAGGAAGTTGATTGCTTTCCGTTTCATTCAAAAGGGAAGAATTCTTTAACACTTTAGAAGCCAGACTCCTTACAACAGATTTGTTTTCGGTCCAGTTCAAATCCTTTTCTGAGAAATAATTAAGCATTACTTCGTTTTTGAAGATGATTTTCTTCAAGAGTTCATCTGCAATTTCAAAATCTTGCTCTAAGGTAGGGTTTGAAATCTTAAGATACGCTTGATATTCCTCAGACGGTTTAACGTAATCTCTAAACCATTCGCTGATTTCCAGTTCCAAATCATCCAAATTTGCATTGTTTCTAGCCACCGCAGCATTGTACGCATCAGATTCTCTGATATGTTTCAGCACCTGGTTATTGGCAAGATTTAGTTCATTGGCAAACCCTGCAGGATCATCTCCATTAAATCTTCTCTTTTTATCAAATTCTTTGGCCACATGTGCTGCAAATGCCTGGAGAATTTCAATAGCTAGTAGATATAGCTGAGGAATCCGCTCCGCAGAGACCACCATGTTTTTTAAAAGGAACTCTCTGTCTTTTTGATTAGCAACTTTAAATTGTTTTAAAGCATCTAGCACTACTTGTTTGACCTTTTGACTGGCATCACTAGACTTTAGAGATTCCGTACTTTCTAAGTTCTCATCAAATAGTTTGATGGCAAGTTCAGCTTCTTTATTCAAAGCGGCCTTATCCTGCACTTCCATGCTATTGAGATCCGGTAAAAAAGACTCTTTTATGAAATCTTTAGCCAGGTTAAGGTTGGAGCCTTTACACTGCTCGTAAGCATATAAGTTTTGGAATGCTTTGACTCTTAGTATTCTTCTGTTTAGCATATCTTCGAAATGGAGTTGCAAATATAGGGAATTTGCATGGGGTATACCCATGGGGATGTAGACAAAAAAACCACCGAAAATCCCTTTTCGGTGGTTTCAAATAATTGAGTTTTATCTTTAGAAAGGCAACTTCACATTACCCATTGCAGTAATTCTGGCTTTTGCAGTTTCAATTGCTGCTTGTTGTGCTGGAATATTTTCTTTGGAAGACTTCTCCAAAATACTAAAACAGGTATCGTAGATTTTTTCAGTTTGTTGATAAACTATCTCTTTGATATAACCTCCAAGGTATTCTGCACCCACATTGATGACTCCTCCTGCGTTAATCAAGAAATCCGGAGCATAAACAATTCCTTTTTCCAATAGGATCTTTCCATGTTTTGCTTCGTCTTTTAACTGATTATTCGCAGCCCCTGCAATCACTCCGCATTTCAATCGGTCAATTGTGTCGTCATTGATTGTGGCTCCTAAAGCACATGGAGCATAAATATCCATATCTAAATCATAGATCACATTAGGATCTACCACAGAAGCACCAGTGTTTTTGGAGACTTGTTTTAGCTTTTCTTCAAAGATGTCGGTAATCATTACTTCGGCACCTTCTTTTACCAAATACTCAATAAGGTATTTGCCTACTTGACCTACGCCTTGTACTACGATCTTCTTTCCTTTTAAAGAGTCAGATCCGAAAGCTTTTTTGCAGCTGCTTTCATTCCCATGTAGGTGCCATAAGCAGTAACGGGAGAAGGATCTCCAGATCCTCCTTTGATTTCAGGTAATCCGGCAACATGTCTTGTTTCCATTCTGATATATTCCATATCAGAAGTATTCATATTGACATCCTCTGCAGTAACATATCTGCCACCTAGGCTTTCAATAAATCTTCCAAATCTCCTTAAGAAGGCTTCACTCTTCAAACGCGGATCTCCTAAAATCACTGCTTTGCCACCCCTAGGTTCAATCCAGCCAATGAATTTTTAAAGGTCATTCCTCGAGACAATCTCAAAACATCTGTGATTGCTTCCTCCTCAGAAACATATGGCCACATTCTTGTTCCTCCTAGCGCAGGTCCCAAAACTGTATTGTGGATACCGATAATCGCTTTTAAACCGGTAGGTTGGTCTTGACAAATCACGACTTGCTCGTGATCCATGGTGCTGATTTGTCCAAAGATGGATCCTTCTCGCACAGTTTCGGTAGCTTTAATCTCTAACATGTGAACTTAGCTTTTTAGAATGTGTTATATTTGGGACTGAACCTGGTTAAAAAGGCCGATACAAAATTAAATACTTTTATTGGCCTTCAAAGCATTAATATATCTAGTTTCTGCAAACATATTTCTCGATTTTAAAATTTTTATTTGGTGAAACCACTTTGGAGACTTAATAAGTACTTATACAAGTACAAGGGGCTATTGCTTTTGGGGATAGTATTTACGGTAATATCGAATGTTTTCGTAATTATTCCTGCTCAATTGGTGAGACTTGCCATAGATTATGTGGTTGAGAGTTTTTCCATTTTAAAGCCTTTGGAGCTCGGTGGAATGGGGGAAGAAGCACAAAATATTTTTCTTCAATTCGTCTTTATTTTTGGTGTTTTGATTTTGGTAATGGCTTTATTAAGAGGTTTTTCCTCTTTTTGATACGTCAAACTATCATCATCATGTCAAGAAGAATTGAGTATGACATGAAGAATGAAATATTTGAGCATTATCAGGCACTCCCATTAAGTTTTTATAGAAAAAATAGTACTGGGGATTTGATGGCTAGAATTACAGAAGATGTAAGTCGCGTGAGAATGTATTTGGGTCCAGCCATTATGTATGGACTGAATCTTCTGATTTTGTTTCCTTTGGTCATATCGTACATGATATCGGTTAACCCCGAATTGACTTTTTACTCCTTACTGCCATTACCTGTATTATCCCTTAGTATCTACTTCGTAAATAATTTGATCAACGAACGATCTGAAAAAATCCAAAGGAGTCTTTCGGGGCTGAGTACGTTTGTACAGGAGGCATTTTCTGGTATTCGTGTAATTAAGGCTTTTGTTAGGGAAGAAGATACCGCAAGGGACTTCGCAAAAGCTAGCGAAGATTATAAAGTGAAATCCATACGTTTGACTAAAGTCAATGCATTGTTCTTTCCTATCATCATGGCTTTGGTGGGAATTTCGACAATTATTACGGTCTATGTTGGAGGAATGCAGGTAATTGGAGGGCAAATCGGTTATGGAGTCATTGCTGAATTCATCCTATATGTCAACATGCTTACCTGGCCTGTGACATCATTGGGATGGGTTACTAGTATTGTCCAAAGAGCAGCTGCCTCTCAAACAAGAATCAATGAGTTTTTGGATCAGAAGAATGATATACTAAGTACCGATAATTTAGAAAGGGAAATTTCCGGTGAAATTCATGTGGAGAATTTGAGCTTTGTTTACCCTGATTCTGGAATTAGAGCTTTAGATCAAGTAAGTTTTGAAATTAAGGCAGGACAAACTTTAGGAATCATAGGCACCACCGGATCTGGCAAATCCACCATTGCTAATTTGCTTATGAGGATGTATGACCCAAGTTCTGGTACCATCAAAATTGATGGGGAGACCATAGAGCGATACAATCTATCAAGTTTGAGAAAGCAAATAGGGTACGTTCCGCAGGATGTATTCTTATTTTCTGATTCCATAGGAAACAATATTGCGTTTGGGTTAGACCATCCAGATCAAGAAAAAATAGAAAAAGCAGCAATGGATGCAGATGTTTATCAAAACATCATAGACTTTCCAAAAGGCTTTGAAACAATGCTTGGAGAGCGGGGTATTACCCTCTCAGGTGGTCAAAAACAAAGGGTGTCTATTGCAAGGGCCATTGCGAAAGAACCTAAAATATTGATTTTGGATGACTGCTTGTCTGCTGTGGATACGAAGACAGAAAATGTGATTTTAAATGCTTTGAAAAAGATCATGAAAGATCGGACCTCGGTGATTATTTCTCATAGAGTATCTTCCGCCAAGCTCGCCAATCATATTATTGTTTTGGATGATGGAAAAATCGTGGAACAAGGAAACCACGATACATTGATGGCTGAAAAAGGAGTATATGCAGAGCTGTATGAAAAGCAAACTCAAGCTGGAGAGTCCGTGGAGGAGTAATTAAAAGAGGCTGTTTGCCTTTGGCTATGACTTTTGAAATTCCACTTTCCAGATTCTTTAAGAAAATTGTTTAACTTGATAAGCATCAATTGTTTAAACCAGCCTATTATGGAAAATAAGAAATCAAGTACTCAGGATATAGAGAAAGTTCTTCAAGAAATTGGAGAAAAGATAGAAGAGCTCGTAAAAAAAGGGGCTGATGCCGGTGCCGAAGTCAAAGAAGAAATAGAACAGAAAATAAAGGACCTTAAAGAAAATAAAACAAGCCTTGAAGCTGAACTCAAAAAAGGAAAAGATCTGATTGAGAAAGAATTTAAAGAGCAAAAGGAGGCCTTTGAGCCAAAGTTTAAAGAGTCAAAAGGATTTTTAGAGAAGGGTTCAAACAATTTGGGTTGGCCTTGAAAGCCCTATTTGGAAAGAAATAAAAAATCCCGGAAGAATTAACTTCCGGGATTTTAATTTATCGCTCTTCAAGAGCTTTACATCGATCGTAGGTGGGGTCAATATCTATAAATACATCCTCTTTTGCTGTAACAAACCACTTCGACAAAAGATCGTCTTCTTTCTTTCTCAAAGTGGCAGCCTTCATTTTTTCATAGTCATCTTCCAAATTTGCTCTGTGCGCAGGGTATTTTGACTCATAAAATAGAATTCGCACTTTAGTTCCCTCTCTTGGATCTTCAAATCGAATAGGTTGGGTAACGGTACCTACCTCCATGCTGTCCAATGTGAAGTAAAGCACGGGATCTTCTAATGTTCTAAGGGTTAGTCTTTTTGAATTATTTGCCGGATCTACAAAGTATCCACCATTATCAGAAGTACTTCTGTCATCGGAATATTCCTTTGCAGCTTTCGCAAACTCAATTTTACCTTCTTGAATCTCAGTTTTCAAGCTGTCCAAATATTTTTCTGCTTTCAACAAATCTTCTTCTGAAGCTTTGGGAATCATCAAAATATGTCTGGTATTATAAGAGTCAGTTCTTTTTTCAAGTAATTGGATAAGGTGAATTCCAAAATCAGTTTCTACTGGATCGGAAATTTCACCAAGCTTTAATGACATGGCTGTAGCCTCAAATTCAGGTGCAAGCTCACCACTTCTGAAAAATCCTAAATCTCCACCTTGTGCTGCAGAACCAGGATCCTCAGAATATGCTCTAGCCAAATCAGCAAAATCAGACTTACCATCCAAAATATCTTGTTTGAATTGGCGAAGCTTAGTAAATATATCTTCTTTGATTTGAGGATTCACATCAGGTTTTTTGACGATTTGACCTACTGTTACTTCGGCGGAAAAGAAAGGAAGGGGTCTGTAGGAATGCTTTTGAAAAACTCTCGTACCTCTGCTGGAGACACACTGATACCTTCTGTGATTTTACCTCTCATCCTCTGAACGATCAGTTGCTCTTTAATAACTTCTTCAATTTCAGATTTTAATTGATCAGCAGTTTTTCCATACACTTCTGCCAAGGTTTCTTCATTGCCACCAAACTGCTGCATGACCATGTTGAATCTCTGATCTGTTTGCAGCATCACTTCCGCATCCGTTACCATTACCGAGTCAATTTCAGCTTTAGCAACCATTAATTTATTAACCATTAATGTTTCAAAGACTTCGCATCTAGTAGGAGGGGTTACTCCTTGTTGTCCTTGGGCCAATGCCTCTAAATAGGTTTTTTGAATATCTGACTCAAGCAGGATATAATTATCAACTTTAGCTACAATTTTATCCAATACCTGTCCAGTAGTGGCCGTGTTGGCAGCTTCTTGTGCAGACAAATTGGATAGCATGGAAAATGCTAATAAAGTAAGCGTTATTCGGTTTAATATTTTCATTAGTATTCGATCAATCCGTTTTTAAATTCGGCTGAGTAGTTATGCTTCAATTATTGATTTAGAGAGATAAAAGCTTCTTCTTTCACTTTTGGGTTTATCTCTACTGGATATTTACTTCTTAATTGCTCTAACAAGTCTTTTTCCAACGCCTCCTGATAGTCTTTAATTACCAGTCCTCTGGTTTCATTGAATTTTTTTGGACCTGCAGGAATTTGATCCCCTAACAGAACCAAGTGTAAGTGACCATTGGTTTCTATCTCTTGGTAATTTTCTGAGAGGTTAATTTTGGAAAGCACAGGATGTTGCTTGTATTCTATCAATCCCTTTTCAGTTTGAAATGCAAGAGGATTATTCTGTTTGTTGTTAGTCTCAAAAGCGTCTATGACTTCTTGAGAATAAGACTGTCCTTTTAATCTGGTTCTGGCTCCTTCAAGTTGATTGATATCCAAAACTTTCACGATGAAAGCATTTACTCGATCATCCCATTGATAATTTTGAATATTCTCCTGGAAAAAGACTTTTTGTCCTACGCTGTCTTCAATTCCCTTTTGCCATACTTCTTGGTTCATTAATGAGAATAAAAGAATTCCATCGTGGTATTCATTTAATAGCATTTGGTATTCTTTGTTATTAGCAAGAATATCTGCTTCCTCTGTTTGATTAAGAATAGAAGCGGTGAATCGGTCATACCAAGCATCGAAAGCCGTGGTCTTCGTTTTTATACTTAATTCCTGTTCCTGTATAAATGAAACCAAATCATTCATAGTATAGGTAGTACCTTGAAGTGTAAATAGCTCCTCATCGTCCAATCCCTTTGCAGCTACCGCCCCAGGAATTTGAACTTTCGTAAAGGTCTTTAATTCATTTTCCAAGTTCGCAACAGAAGATTCATTCTCATCGAAATTGTATCGTGCCTTCTGAATAGCCATTACCTGGGATTGGATCATGGTGGACCTAGAATCCCTCATAATCTTAGATCGAATATTGTCTTCTAGGTTTTCGAAGGAATCGATGGGTTTCTTTTCTTCCAATCGCAAAATATGGTATCCATACTTGGTTCTCACTGGTGGAGATACTTCCCCAATTTCAGTTAATGAAAATGCGGCCATTTCAAATTCAGGGATCATTGAACCAACTGAAAACCAAGGAAGCATGCCTCCGTTTTGACTAGAGGAAGGGTCTTCTGAATAATTCTTTACAATATTTTCCCAAATAGTACTTTCTTTTTGGATCTCGGCATAGATATCAGCTACTTTTCTTCTGGCTAAATCTTCGCTATTTGGATCATCCTCATCAATCCTTACTAAAATATGAGAAACTCTTACTTGTCCAGGATTAGGCCTTTTATCATTTACTTTAATGATATGGTAACCAAAATTAGTCATCACAGGATCAGAAACCTGTCCAGGTTGTAAAGAAAAAGAAGCATCTTCGAACGGTTGTACCATTTGTAATGCTGTGAAGTAACCTAATCTCCTTTATTGACTTTTGCCGAAGGATCATCTGAGTGTTCAACTGCCAATTCATTGATGTCTGCTCCGGCATTGATTTTCATCCCGGATTTTTAATGCCATTCTCAATACAATCAAACTATCCTCCTTACTTGCATTGGGAGGAAATTGAAATAGGATATGGCTTGCTCTTACCACTTCCTGCATTCTGGAATAGGCTTTACGAAGCTCTCCTTCTTCCAAGGAGTTTTTGATGAGGTAAGGAGCTTTTAAGTTTTCTTTGAAAGAGGCAAATTCTCTATTGAATTCTTCTGTTTTATCCAGCCCTAGTTCCTCTGCCTCTATCACTTTCAACTTGTAGTTGATAAATAAGTCCAGATTATCTTCAAACTCTTCCCTAGACATCCCTGCAGAGGTTGGAGTGGAGCCTTGACCTTTGGATAGCAGGTAGATTAATTCCTCTTTCTCTATCGCTTTGCCACCAATGGTCAATAGATTATCATCTTGGCTACCACCACCTTGCATGTATGCAAAAGCGGAGGCTACACTTGCCAATACGATAAAAAGAGAGAAAATAGATGCCGAAATTGATCGGTGATTCATGTAAGGGTACCTTAAATTCAGTGCAATTTTACAAATTTATCAGATAATAAAGGGAAATGACTGCTATGTAAGTGATTTAACAAGAATTAGCATCAAAACCACTTGATTAATCGGCAGGTGTTTTTCCCTTTATTGGACTCAAACTCGATTTCGTCCATTATGGTCTTTACCAAAATGATGCCTAATCCGCCTTTTCTTTTTTCGCTAATCACCTTTTTCAGATCAGGTACTTCATAATCCAATAGGTTAAAAGCTTTTCCTTTATCCGTGATTTCAAAAATTAATTTATCGGGCGATTCTTTTACTTCTAACTTAATTTGGTCGGAACCATTGCATTGATGAGAGTGGATAATCAGGTTAGCACATACCTCTTCCACTGCTAAAGTTAGCTGATGCCGATCTTTGTCAGATAAATTCAGTTCACTCAAGGTCGTTTGAAGGAAGCTCCTGAGATCTGCTAATGCAGTGGTTTTACAATATATTTTTAACTGATATTTCATTTTAAGCCTCTAGTGCAGCTTCCTTGGATTCGTAAATGTCAATCAATTGATCTAACCCCAAAATTTTGAAAACTTCAAATACTCTCGGTGATAGAGCAAATATTTTGAGGGTAATTCCTTCCTCTTGAAAATCTTCCAAATAGGACATAAACACGCCCAACCCCGCAGAGGAAATGTATTCTAGTCCACTTCCATCTACTAAAATGGATTTTGAACCTGATTCCGTCTCTTGCATTTTTTGATCTAAAATCACAGAGTTGCTGGCATCAATTTCACCTTGAATTACCAATAAATCGTGGTTATCTTCTTTATGTGTTTCTATGGTTAGCATATTGAACGCTGATTTCTTTATTCATCTGAAAATTTGACCACCATGATCGAATAATCATCATCTATTAACCCATCTCCTCCTACATATGCATGAAGAGAATCTATAATTTTTGTTTGGATTTCTTTGGGACTTAATTCATGGTACACTTCCAAGAGAGTTCTGATTCTTTCAAAACCGAACTGCTGGGATTTCTCATTTTTAGCCTCAACGATTCCATCTGTAAACATGACCAAAACATCACCAGAAGAGTAGTTAAATGTTTTTTCCTCAACGTGATTTTCATATTGCTTGTTTCTCAAAATCCCCAAACCTAGGCCATCTATTCCCAAGTATTCAGATTTACCCATATCATTTTGGTGCATTAAAGTAGGTACATGCCCAGCTCTTGAATGGCATATACTTTTTCCTTGGTATTGATTAGAAATATGGAGGCGGTGATAAAGTGATTCCTTTCCAAGCATCGACTTAAAGCCGCATTAGCTTTAATCATAAATTGGGCAGGACCAAGGTTTAACTGGATTAGACTTTGGAAAATTCCTTTCATCTGAGACATATTAAATGCTGCAGATGTGCCTTTTCCAGAGACATCTCCGATGATCATAACGTATCGGTCCTCATCAAGTTTAAAAGTATCGTAATAATCTCCTCCAACTTCATCTGCCGCATTGGAATAGGCAGATATGTCAAAAGTCTCATTATGATCTAACTTGGTAGGAAGGAGTGATTTTTGAACCCGCTGAGCAATTTTTAATTCCTCTTGGTAGCGCTCGTTTTGAATGGCCTGATTTAGTAATCGATGGTTTTCAACTGCAATACAAGCTTGGCGTACAAAAGTACTGATGATGTTGATCATCTCTTTGTTGAAACCATCTCTCACTTCTTTGCAAAGTACCATTCGGCCAATCGCCGATTTATTAATCACGAGTGGAACCAAAAGAATAGATTCAAATCGATCATGGTTTAGCCGAAGGGAAAGTGGGTTTAAATTTTCAGGTTTATTTTCCACAGCCCATTCTTGAGCTAATTTTTGATTTTGAATGATTTCACTAAGCTCTTCACGCATTCCTTTCTCCATGAATCGTTCTTGAAGGAAACCTTTTGCGCTTCCCTGATCCCCCAGTTCCAGCCAGGCAGCATCTGCATAAGCAGCACTCATGCAGGAATCTACCAGGATATCCAGGACCTGCTCTTCACTTTCTTCAGGTTGAATAGACTGACTTAATCTTTGGAAGTTAATCGCTTCGGTCAGCTTTTGTTCAAAAACTGAGGAAGTAGGAAGGTTAAATAAGGTAACTAGAAAGCAGAAAAGAGCATAGATAAAGATGAAGCTGAATAAGGAAACCAGAAATAAGTTGTCCGTCAAATTCACGACAAACAATCCCCTGTCACTATATAGTAAGATTTGGTAAAAAAGGTACCCACAGCAATTGATGATGATGAAGAGAAAAAGCAGGGATTTCCATTTTTCCCGAAATGTCAAATAAGGAATCCATTTGAGGTTAGCTGAAAGAATAACCGCCAAACCTACCAATAGAACAAACCCAAATAAAAAGCTGTAGTCAAATGAGTTTTTGTTGAAAAAAATAAAAAACATGGCTCCAAGCATGGCAAGTTCGTAAGCTTGCCATTGTTTTACCACTCGTTTTGTTTTTTGGTATAGGATCAAATGCTTCCATAGCAATGCACTGGATATCAGGAATACTGATATTAATGCAAAATTGACATGGTAGAAGAAATTTTTAAGGAATGGATCATTGAACAAATGGCTATCCCCAAGCAGGGAATAGAAAAGATTGATCATAATGGAAACAAAAACTGCTACTATTCCTGTCGAAGCAGCCCTCCATATCAGGTTCAGAAAGTCGTTTTGACTATTCTTATTAATGGAGTAATTGTAAAAGAGATAGACTGTTAAAAAGAAAAGAATCTCGAGTACCCAAGTGAATTCTGCCGCTATTCCAGATTCTAATTCATTTAATAAGCCAAAAAGTCTTACCAAATCCACAAAAAGCAATGACAACCAGACCAAAATGGCCAGGAGCATGCTAAGCTTTCCAATATGGATTGATGGTAATTTAATCATGGATTTTGCCCCACAATAATACTCAATGTGAAATAAATTAAGATCGGGACTAAAAGATTCTTGCTAGATAGAATGTTAAAAAAAGTAAACTTTAGACAGAAGTACTAATTTCTATTAGAAACATACTAAGTCTACGATAACTCCTTGACCAAATTTCGTTTCTATTAAAGAAATAACCTTTGCCTTATTCATCTGAAGTTCCTTCTTGATAGGACCAGAAGTCAATTTTACAAAAGCTTTTTGTCTTTGATGAAGACAGATGAAGTTCTGTCCGCTATAGTTTTCCCAACGATTTCTGGCCATGACTGAACCACACTTTTCTCCTGAAATTTATCTTCTAATCGGTAGGCTTTTAACAAATCCTTAAATGCTGATTCCAAGGGAGCCACTTCTTTCTTTCTGCCAAAAGGATTTTTGTTATTCATGGGTTGCTAAGTTTTAAATGAAAAGGGCGGAAGCGATGCTGTCAGCAAGTAGTTTTCCTTTTCTGCTCAAAGATAGGGTATTGCCCTTCCATATTAGCCAGCCTTCCAGATTCATTTTTTCTAAAATTTCTCTTTTCTCATACACTAGGTCTATTTGAAACTCCTGTTGGATTTTTCAAAATTAATACCCCATATGGTTCGGAGGCCAGTCAATAGGTATTCGTTAAGTACATCTTCCTTGCTCAATAATTCAGACTCAAAGGGGATATGTCTTGATCCAATGTATTAATGTACTTCGCATTATTTCTAGGGTTTGCTCCTCTATGGGTACCATCAAATGAATGTGCACTAGGTCCTACCCCTAAATATGGAATGCCTTTCCAATAATTGGTGTTGTGTAAAGCAAATTGGCCAGATTTGCCAAAATTAGAGATCTCATATTGAATGAAGCCCGATTTTTCGGTTTGCTCTTGCAGCATTTCGAATTGCTCGGCAACAAAATTTTCATCAGCCTCAGTGAATTTCCCTTCTTTTTCCCATTTTCCTAAGGCTGTTTTGGCTTCTACTGTAAGGGCATAACTGGAAATATGTCCAGGATCAATTTTATTGCCTCTTGTAAGTCGGACTCCCAAATTGAATGATTTGGGTATGGGTACCCATAAATCAAATCCATGCTGAACTTTTGGAACCCCATCTCTCTGGCTTTACCAATTGCAAGTCGGGATTCTTCTGCTGTATGAGCCCGGTTGTAAAAATGTAGTACTTCTTGATTGAAACTTTGAATCCCCAGACTCAAGCGATCAATGCCAAGGTCCTTCCATCCTTTCAAGTTTTCCGAACTTAAGTCATCAGGATTGGCTTCTAGTGTAATCTCTTTCCAATCGCAAGAAAAGTGTTTTTGGATCGTATTGAGTAGGGAGTCTATCATCCCTTTTTCTAGGAGGGAGGGGGTGCCTCCTCCAAAATATACCGTCTCAATGGCTGAATTTTTCAGGTAATTTTTTCTTAGGATCAGTTCTCGGTTTATTTTGCTGACCATTTCTTCCATTCTGCTCAGATTTGTGCTGAAATGGAAGTCACAATAATGACATGCCTGTTTGCAAAATGGAATATGAATGTAGATGCCAGCCAAGGTATTTCTCTTATTTTGTGAATGTATTCAATCCCTTTTCTCCTTGAAAAAGACCTTTTTTTTTATGTTTAGCCTGATGCTATTGATCTCGACGATTTCTTGGGGTCAAACCAAGTTGTGGTTGAAATGGGAGAGTTCTGATTCCTCTTATCGCCAAAATTGGAAAGAATTTCCGAATGAGTTGGAAAGGGAACAAGAATTAGACTCAATATTGGCGGATTTTTTTTCAAAGGGGTATTTGTCCGCATACTGGGATTTTTCTACTCAAAGGATTGATTCTATATCGGCCCAATTGAATCTGGGGGATAAATTTATATTGAAAGAAATAGGAAAAGGAAATCTTCCTGAAGAGTTGGTAAAGGAATATGGGCTTCCAGGTTCCGGTTTTATTGCTTGGAATCAATGGAGCAAAACTATTTTAAGAGAGTTAGAAAATAAAGGATATCCTTTTGCTTCCCTGAAATTGGATAGTTTGAGGCGGGAAGGCGAAATTATCTATGCTAGTACAAATTTAGATTCGGGTCCATTGATACGCTGGGATACGGTTCAGGTGCTTGGTTCCACAAAAACCAAAGCTAAATACCTTCAGAATTTGACTAGAATTCCTGTTGGAGGTTTTTTCACAAGAAGAGTTTGAGAATGCTAGTCAGGTGCTTTCCAGATCTCCTTATTTTGAACTTTCCTAATCCCCTGCTTTTACTTGCTTTTAGGGACTCAAAAAGCAAGCCCCATATTTTATCTAAGAGACAGGAATGTCAACGTGATGGATGGGGTGATAGGATTGCTACCCAATGAGAATGAACCTGGAAAAGTGTTGGTCACAGGTCAATTGGATCTCGAACTTTACCATTTGGGAGGAAAAGGAAGGAATATTGCGGTTCACTGGCAGCGGATGAATAAAGAGACCCAATCTCTGAACCTAAGTGCAAGAGAGTCTTTTCTGTTTAATTCACCCCTTCACATTTCTTTGGCTTTTAATCTACTAAAACAAGACAGCACCTTTTTAAACCGGTATTTTGGGTTAGAATTTGATTATCAAATTTCCAATAAGTCTACCATTCAATTTTTTACAAAACGGCAGGCCAGTGATTTGATTTCAACGGTATCCTACCAAGATGTGGAGGAATTGCCAGATTTGGCAGATTTCCGTTGGAATGTATACGGTATAGGAGTTGATTATAATGGTTTGGACCGCCTTTTTCTCCAAGAAGGGGGATATGGTTTCAGGCTGAGTTTGCTGCAGGGAATAAAAGGATCATTCAAAATACCGGGATTCCAGAGGAAGCTTATCAAAATATTGATTTGAATACACCACAGCTTGTTGCTACCATACAGTTAGAAAAACATTTGTATATCAAAAAAAGTTGGGGGATGTGGTTTCGAGGTAGTTCAGGATTTGTCAGAAACAAAAGCCTTTTCATAAATGACCTTTTCAGATTAGGAGGGCTCAAAAGCATAAGAGGCTTCAATGAAAATTTCTTTTATGCAAAAAATTATGGCTATCTCAATATGGAACAACGCCTTTTTTTGGAGAGGATTCCTACCTAATGATATTTACGGATGTTGGATTTTTAAAAAACCCAATCTGGAAAAGGAGAATGATTTCCCTGTTTCATTTGGGGCTGGCATAAATTTAGAGACTGGCAATGGAGTTTTTAGATTTATTTATGGATTAGGTAAATCTAATTTGCAACCTTTGTCTTTCTCTTATTCCAAGATTCACTTTGGTTATCTGGCCAGGTTCTGAGTATGAAGCAAAACGTATTTCTGTTAATAGTTTTTTGGCTGCTATTGGGTGTATCCTCAACATCTGCTCAGGTTTTGCAGGATTACAGTTCTTCCTGGGAAAAAGGGAAAGATGAAACATGGATCCGCCCAAATGACCGGTTGGTTGTCCAGCTGGATTTGAGCACCTTTCCGTTGGCTAATATCTCATTTTCATTTCCTGAAAAATCGGTCGTATTTATTGGAGAAAAATTATGGATCTATGCCGATGGGGATACTACTTTTTCAAAACCTATTGTTGAACTGGCCAATGAATTTGATCAAAACGATCTGGAATTGACAGTTTTCAAAAAAGGAATTGAGATCGGAGATGCCAAAATCAAAAAATCTTGCAGCCTACAGCGAATGCCGAGGGCATGGACATGGTAAACGAACAAGTGGGAGAGATCAGAAGATTTGACCGTCAAGACTTAAGAGACTTTTATTTTGTAGCCGTTTTGATCATTTTATTGATTTTGGCAGTGTATAAGGTGGCCTATCCTTATTTATTTTCATCCATTATTCGCCCTGAATCCTTATTGACTGCTGAGGATTTTTCCGACTCAGGTAGTCTTCAAAAATTCTTTTCTTCTGATGTATTGTTTTACCTGCTTCTGGTCAATTTGATGACTTCCTTGGTTGCGGTAATTGGGTTGGTATTTTATAGACAAGTATGGTTGGAAACCTGGATAGGAATTGACTTTCAATCTTTATTGATTTTATGGGGCCTTGGGGCAATTGGATTTTTCATCATTACCATTCTAAAGTTTATTGGAATTAGGATAGTTGCCTATTTATTTGATTTAAGAAGATTAGAGTTTGCTCATTTCTTTTATCTATTAAGACTTGTGGTGTTAGGAATTACTGGATTTGTCTTAATAATTGCATTTTTTTTAGTGAACGAATTTTCTTCTGCAAAAGAGGCGATAGGCATCTCATTGTCAGTGTTTTTCTGGGTTTATATTATAGGTGTGTTCGGTCTTTTTATAATAATGATGAATAGACTTAGCTTTAAGAAATATCATTTATTTACTTACCTTTGCATCGCAGAATTAGTGCCTTTTTTAATCATGGCTAAATGGGTCATGGTTTTAGGTCAGTAAGATTTGGATGATCAAAGCATAATAAACAGCATGAGTGCAGTAAGCAAAGACAGGTTAAGACCAGTAAAAAGTATCCTTGTTTCTCAACCAAAACCAGCGGGCGAAAATTCTCCTTATGTTCAGTTGGCAGAGAAGTATAATTTAAAGATTGATTTCAGACAATTTATTAAGGTGGAGCCCGTTCCACCCAAAGAGTTTAGAAAACAAAAGATTGATATCTTAAAGCATACTGCCGTTATTTTTACTAGCAGGAATGCGATAGATCATTTCTTTGCTATATGTAAAGACTTTAAGATCGAAATGCCGGCAGAAATGAAATATTTCTGCATTTCTGATCAGACTGCTCATTATCTTCAAAAGTATATTGTAATCCGTAAGCGCAAATTATTCGTAGGTCAAAAGACCGCAGAAGATTTATTTGATTACTTTAAAAAGCATAAATCTGAAAAGTATTTGTTCCCATGCTCCGACATCAGAAAAGATGTAATTCCTGAATACATGGAAAAGAATGGGATAGCGTTTACTGAAGCAATTATTTATCATACGCTTGCTGCAGATTTATCTGATTTGGCAGATGTGAAGTATGATATTTTGGCGTTTTTCAGTCCGTCTGGAATAAAATCCTTAAAAGTGAACTTCCCTGATTTTGTTCAAGGTAAGACAAGAATTGCAGCCTTTGGTCCAACTACAGCGAAAGCGGTAAGGGATCTGGATTTGATTTTGGACATTGAAGCACCGCTTCCAAATGCGCCAAGTATGACTGGAGCTTTGGAGCTTTATATCAAAAAGGCGAATAATTTGTAAATCTTAGAATCAATTTCTGTGGTTTTTCAGTTTAAATCATTACAATAGTTTTCAGATTCGAAAAAACCACGCTCAAATGATTCATAGCGGCCATTGGAAGTACTTTTTAAGTAGTCTTGTTTTAATCGCCATCTATGCCGGAGTATCTCCGGCGCTTGCTCAGCAGGATGCCCAGTTTACACAATACATGTACAATGGGATGTATTACAATCCTGCCTTTGCAGGAAAGGATGGAGGGTTTAGATTTTCTGCACTCCATCGATCTCAATGGGCAAACTACCGTACTTCTTCTGGTCAGCAAGGAGCGCCTGTCAGCCAATTGCTAACTGCACAAGGCAGATTAGATTCCAAAAACATTGGCTATGGATTAAACATTGTCAATGATAATATTGGAGCGAGTTCAAATTTGGAAGTCAACCTTCAGGGAGCTTATCACAAAAAGATAAATAGATCTAATATCAGTGTAGGAGTTTCATTTGGGATGTTTTCCAGCTCCTTGGATTATGGTGAATTGATTGTGGTGAATCCAGAGCCGAATTTGCCTACTTCGGGTAAAGAAAGCCAGATGAATTTCAATATTGGAGCCGGGGTTCTATTCGATAGAGGAGATTATTATGTAGGCTTAAGCAGTCGACATATAAATGAACCTAACTTTGATTTTGGAGATGGATCCTATGCAAATCAATTGAAAAATCATTCTTATTTATTGTTTGGTTATAGATTCAGACCAATAGGACAATTAGCGATTGAACCTAGTTTTTTATTAAAGACAGTTTCTTTTAATAATTTTTCCTATGATGTAAGCGTTATTGCTACACACCAAAATAAAATAAGTGGTGGATTGGCCTTTAGAGGGCAAGAATCCATTTCTTTTATCCTTGGTTACAGTATTTTAAAGGATAATTCCTTAAAATTGGGTTATGCTTTTGATTTAGTGGTGGGTGGAGTAGAAGCAAAAGCTCCTACTAGTCATGAGTTAATGCTCAGATATACTTTGTCTGATGTAAGTAGACAAGTAGAAAGGGTTATTCAAAGAACTCCACGATTTAGATTCTAGAATACTAGATTGAGAAATTTCCTAAAAAAGGCAGGAAAATTGAAACTTAAACCTGACTAAACCGTAGCTGGAAAATTTGGCAGGTTATTTGCATTATTGAGCCAAATTCAGCTAAATTTCGAAGCTTGAGACTATAGTATATTGGGCACTAATTTGATGAACTCAAAAACGTCATTTATGTATAAAAAAATGAATTTTCGTTTATTACCGATCACATTAGGATTGGCAGTAGCGACACTATTACCTGGCTGCGGTCTTTTTAATAAGAAAGGATCTGCCAGCGAAAAGGCTAATAGAAGAGGAGAAGTAACCGGAGTTCCTAAAAGGGAAAGTTGGCAACAAAACCTTCCATATGATATGGTTCCGATTAAAGCGGGAACATTTTGGATGGGACAATCTGATGAAGATATTGCCTATACTCAATCTTCGATGAATAAGCAGATTACCATCTCGGAATTTTTTATGGATAAATACGAGGTGTCCAATAATAAGTACCGCCAGTTCTTGGAAGCTGTTAAAAGCGGTCAATTGGAAACAGGTACTCCTACTACCTTAAAGGAGCCGCCAACTTTTAATTTGGATGAGTTAAAACCCGATACTACAGTTTGGTCCACCAGTTTTTCTTACCATTATGGAGATCCCTTGATGGAATTCTATTTTGATCACCCTGCATTTGACAACTATCCAGTAGTTGGGATTTCTTGGGATCAAGCCAAGCAATATTGTGAGTGGAGAACTTATCACATGAGAGCTAATGATGAATCTGAATATGATCTAACACCGTTCAGGTTGCCATCAGAAGCAGAATGGGAATATGCGGCCAAAGGTGGTAAAGATGTAGCTAAATACCCTTGGGGTGGTCCTTATCTAAAGAACAAGAGAGGATGTTTAATGGCTAACTTCAAACCAGGAAGAGGTAACTACATTGATGATGGTTTCCCATATACTGCTCCAGTAGACGTTTTTGCTCCTAATGGTTTCGGCCTATATAATATGTCAGGAAACGTTGCGGAATGGGTGTTAGATGCCTACGCAGCTACTTCCAGTGCCATAACTTGGGATTTGAACCCAGTTTATGATATTCCTAGTGAGCCTAGAAAGATTGTTAGAGGCGGAAGCTGGAAAGATATTGCGCATTATTTGGAAACTAGTACTAGAACCTATGAATATGAAGATGTGGCACAAGCACACATTGGTTTTAGAACAGTAATGACCTTTATTGGTCGATCTGGTTCCATGGACGTAAAATCATCAAGAAGAAGAAAGAGATAATACCAAACACATAAAATAATTCCACGATTAAAAACCTAACACCTTAATTACAAAATTACTCATGGCTAGCAACAGCAATTCATTTAAGTCAAAATTTTACGGCAGCATCATGCCAAAAATCTATGGTATCGGTGCGTCAATAGTTATTCTCGGAGCGATGTTCAAAATTTTGGATTGGGCTGGAGGTAACTTGATGATCACAATTGGTCTTACAACTGAGGCTGCGATCTTCTTTCTTTCTGCTTTTGAACCTCGTCAAGAAGAAGTTGACTGGTCTAAAGTTTATCCTGAATTAGCTGGCGGTGCTCCAGGTAATAAAAAATCCTCAGCAGCATCTGGTGATAACGTAGCTCAGAAATTAGATGAAATGTTAGCCAATGCCAAAGTAGGTCCAGAATTAATTGAAAGCCTTGGAAAAGGAATGCAAAATCTTGCTACTTCTGCAGAGAAAATGGGCAATCTGTCTGATGCCGCTGTAGCAACCAATGAATATGCAACAAATGTAAAATCTGCCGCAAAAACTTTGGTAGACATGAACGCTTCTTATAGTAAAACTGCTGCAGCTTTGACAGAAATGTCTTCTGCTTCTCAGGATGCTAAAGAATATCATACTCAAGTTCAAACAGTAACCAAAAACCTTTCTGCTTTGAATGCGGTGTATGAAATGGAATTACAAGATGCCAATAGTCATGTGAAGACATTAAATAAATTTTATTCTAACATGACTGCAGCAATGGAAGGCTTGACAGAAGCTGGAAAAGAAACCGAAGCCTTCAAAAATGAATTGGCAAAATTAAATCAAAATGTAAGTTCATTGAATAAAATCTATGGTGGAATGTTATCCGCTATGAAAGGTTAATTATACTCAATCATCTAGAATAGAAAAACAACAAAGATGGCAGGAGCTAAAGAGACACCTAGACAGCGGATGATCGGGATGATGTACCTGGTATTGACGGCCTTATTGGCCCTCCAGGTAAGTAACCAGATTCTCCAGAAATTTGTATTGCTTAATGACGGTATGGAGCGAACTTCTAGAAATTATATTTCTAAGAATGAGTTTACCGTAAATTCTATCGAGTCCACCGTAGAACAGCAAGGGAATAATGAAAAAGATGTTCCGAAAGTAGCAGCAGCTAAAGAAGTACGAGAGGCTACCAAAGAAATCTTTTCTTATTTAGAAGAACTAAAGCAACAATTGATTACTCAATCAAATGCGAAGAATGAAGAAGGAAACTTCGTGAGTTCAAGTTTGAAGAATACTGAAATTCCAGGAAACATGTTTGCCAACAATGGCAAAGGTGATGAAATGAAGGGAAGATTGAATGAGTATCCAACTCAAATTTCCCAAATTTTAAGTGGAATAGGAATTGATATGTCTTTCCAACCAATTGCAAAGGATGCAGGTGAAATTCCCCTTTTTGCGAATGATAGGGAAGTAAGAAATAAGGACTTTGTTGCATTGAATTTTGTGAAATCCCCAGTGGGAGCCGTGATGGCATTGATTTCCCAATATCAAAATGAAGTTTTGAATATTGAAAGTGAAGCTTTGGCTCAAATCACAAGTTCAATTGGTACATTCTACTTCAAAGCAGATATTGTCGAAGCCAGAATTGCAGCGACATCCAATGTAGTAGCAGCAGGCACCAAATTTGAAGGTGATATGTTTATCGCTTCCAGTTCATCTGCAGCAGCTCCTCAAATGACTTTAGATGGTCGTTCGGTACCTGTTGAAAATGGATTTGGTAAAATTGATTTCACAGTGACCCCAGCGTCTCAGTACGACGACAGAGGACTTGCTAAAAGAGTTTTGAAAGGCGAAATCGTGACCAATGTTGGTGGAGAAGATAAAGTTCTTCCTGTGGAATATGAATACTACGTTGCTCAGCCTGTAATTAAAGTTTCTTCTGAGGTAGTTCAGCAACTTTATGCAGATTGTGCGAATGAATTATTGATTGAAGTTCCTGCTTTAGGTAATACCTATTCTCCAGACTTCAGCCTTACAAATGGCCAGTCTATTAAAGGAAATACTCCAGGTCAATTAACTGTCATTCCAGGAGCTTCTGGAAAAGTAACCATTGGAGTAAGCTCAGGAGGCAATAAAATTGGAGATGTAACGTATGATATTAAACCAGTTCCAGAACCTTCTTTAGTTCCAGCAGCATCTAATGGATCTGAATTGGATGTAAGTCAAGCTCAAACAATCAGCTCTTTGACCGGTCTGAAAGTGTTGGCAAAACCTGAAGCCACTTTCGGTAGAACCATGGCTAAGGATGCTAACTTTGAAGTAACTGGCGGAGAAGTAAGATTACTTAGAAATGATGTGCCTCGACAAACCACTCAAATTGCCAATGGAAATAGCATTGCCATGAGACAGTTGATGGAAAGTGCTAGAGCTGGTGATGACATTGTAATCGTGGTTACTCAAGTAACTAGGACTAATTTTAGAGGAAATAAAATTCCTTCTACGTTGAATAAAGTTATTCGTATCGGAGTGAAGTAAGAATTCCCTACGAATCCAGATAAAATAATTATGAAAAATTTCCTTCCAAAATTGATCTTATCCTTGCTTTTTGCAGCAGCAATTGCCCCTTTGGCAAGTGAAGCTCAAATTGCAACTAGTGTGACTCCATCCGGGTATGGTGATCGGACCTTTGATATGGATACCATCTTCTCTGCGAAAAGAATTCGTGAGGATGATAAAATGTATCAAATTGCGGTTTGGAGAAGAATTGATCTTAGAGAAAAGTATAATCTTGCTCTATATGGATCAGGTGATGCAAAAAAGAATGGGATTATCAATTATATCTACAAGGCAGTAGTGGATGAAAATGCGCTAGAAGTTTTTACAGATGAAGATTTTACCCAACCTTTGTCCATCGCTGAATTCCAGGATAACTTCTGGTTAAATGCGACTGGTGATAGCATCTTTGTCAAGCAATTATATTATTTGGATTTCAAAGAGGATTTTGTATTTGATAAGCATCATTCTGACATGGTTTTTGACATCAAGTACTTAGAGTTGGTAATGCCATCTCAGACTAATTCAAATGCAGGTCAAAAGACAATCGCTTACATTAGGTACAAAGATTTCTATAATTACTTCAAAGATCATCCAGAAGCTAGATGGATCAATTTCAAGAACTTATCAAAAAGCTTGACTTATGACGAGGCCTTTGAATCCAGATTATTCAGATCTGTCGTTAGAAGATTTACAAATCCGGATGAAGCATTGATAGCCGACTTAGTGGATGCGGATAGTCCTAACCCTGAAGTACAGGCTTATATCAACTCACTTGAGTTTGAGTATAAACTCTTAGAATACGAAAACACTCTTTGGGAGTGGTAAAAAAAAAAGGGGCTTTTAAGCCCCTTTATTTTTTGCTATCCAATCGAATAAGTTTTGAGCCTTACTGGCCCCAATTACAGAGGCTATTTCTTCTTGGGTAGCTTCACTGATTTTTTTGACTGATTTAAAATGGGAAAGGAGTTTGTTGGCAGTATTTTCCCCAATTCCCGGAATGGCAGTCAATTGAGTTCCAAATGCGTTCTTACTTCTGACCTTTCTATGAAATGTAATAGCAAAACGGTGTGCTTCATCTCTAATCCTCTGCAATAGTCTTAAACTCTCCGACTTTTTATCAATGTGAATGGGGTAGGAGTCTCCCGGGAAATAAATTTCTTCCAACCTCTTTGCGATCCCTATAATTGGCATCTTTCCGTAAACGCCGAGTTCTTGCAGGGCTTCCACAGCCGAGGATAGCTGGCCTTTTCCCCCATCAATGACTACCAACTTAGGCATGGGCTTATTTTCCTCTAATAAGCGCTTATACCTCCTCGTGACGATCTCTTTCATACTTGCGAAATCATTTGCCCCTACAACTGTCTTGATGTGGTAATGTCTGTATTCTTTTATTGCAGGCTTTCCATGAAGGAAACAAACCATGCTGGCAACTGGATTAGTCCCTTGGATGTTAGAGTTGTCAAAACATTCAATGTGATCAGGGATTTCAGGAAGACTTAAGTCCTGTTGTAACTGTTTAATGACCCTATCTTTTTTATCCTCATTAAGCCCTTTTAATAAGGCTTTCTCCTTCTTATAATAAAGTGCATTTTTCAATGAAAGCTCTACCAACTTTTTCTTATCTCCAATTTTAGGTAAGATCAAGTTTAATCCTTCAATGGGCTCTTCTAATTCAATATTGATTAAGACTTCGTTGGCATCACTTTGAAATTGATCCTGAAGTCGTACAAGGGCTGTAATGAGGAGTTGCTCCTCATTTTCATCCAGACGTTTTTTCAGTTCTACGTTTTTGGAGACGTTCATGGCTCCATTTTTTACCCGCAGGTAGTTTACATACGCAGCTTTTTCATCCGAGACTATCGTACATACATCCAAATTGGAAATACTAGGGTTAGCAACCAGTGATTTGGCTTGATATTTTTCTAGTAGGTCTAACTTTTCCTTGGTTTTATGTGCTTTTTCAAATTCCAAGTTTTCAGCATAATGCTGCATTTCATTTTTAAAATAGGATTTGGCAATCCCTAAATTCCCCTTAAGAATATGTTTGGCATGCTCCAAATCTTTCAAATAATCTGGTTCTTTTTGAAGTCCCACACATGGTCCTTGACAATTCCCAATATGGTATTCCAAACAAACTTTATACTTCCCCTCAGCGATTTTGTAAGGAGATAAATCCAGATTGCAGGTTCGAATGGTGAATAACTCACGTATCAAATCAAGCACATTGTTCATGGCCTTTACACTCGCAAAAGGGCCATAATAAGTGCCTTTTTTAGGAATCATCCTTCTTGTCTGAAAGATTCTAGGAAAATTCTCATTGGGGAGTAGCAGGTAGGGATAAGTCTTGTCATCCCTAAGTAAGATGTTGTACTTCGGTTGAGTTTTTTTGATCAGGTTATTTTCTAGTAAAAGTGCATCAAACTCACTGTTTACAATCGTAATCTCAATTCTTTTGATTTCCCGAACCATTCTTTTGGTTTTGAGATTCACCCCTGAATTTTTATTGAAATAGCTGGAGACCCGTTTTTTTAAACTTTTCGCTTTACCTACGTAAATCAATTCGTTTTCCGAATTGAAATACCGATAAACTCCCGGTTGATCAGGGAGTGATAAATGTTCTTCGGGTGTATAAGAAGATGCCTGCATGTCCTAAAATTAAAAAACAGCCTTGGATTTAGGCTGTTTTTCTAGCTAGTGTTTGTTGAAATTAGAAATCATTCTTTTTCACATCGTAATCAAAGTCTGCGAATCGCTGACTTTCTTTTTCATAAACATCACAATCAATTTCAATACTTAATGGTCTTTCAGGTCTTGGGAATGGACCTTTGGTATAGCCTAAACTTTTGTCAGCATATACTTTCTCCATGTATTTCACCCAAATAGGTCGGGCAGTTCTACCTCCTTGTCCTGCAATCCAACTTCTAAAGTGTATGGCTCTGTCATCTCCACCAACCCAGGTTCCAGAGACTAAATCTTTGCTGATTCCTATATACCAACCGTCAGAGGCATTTTGTGTGGTTCCAGTTTTTCCTCCCAATTCATTGCCTTCACGTAGTTCCCAAGGTACTCCCTGACTGGTTCCACGATCCTCTTCAAATCCTCCTCTGAGCATATAAGTCATCAAATAGGCATGCTCTTCACTCATTGCAGGACGTTTTTTGGCAGTGAACTGCTGAATGACATTGCCATTTTTATCCTCAATTCGATCTATATAAAAAGGTGTCGTATGTTCTCCTCTATTTACGAAGGTTCCGAAAGCCCCTACCATCTCATAAATACTTACGTCATTAACACCTAATGCTAAGGCCGGTACTTCTTCCAAGTCACTGGTAACTCCTAATCTTCTTGCAGTTTCTACCACAATTTTAGGACTCAGCTTTTTCATCATATAGGCTGTAACAGAATTGACCGATTGGGCCATCGCCTTGCGAATCGTCATTTTTTCATAAGTGAATTTTCCATCAGCATTGTCAGGGCTCCATGTAGGTTGCCCAGGAATAAATACTTCCACCGGCTGGTCTATTACCGAATAGCATGGACTGTATCCATTTTCTATTGCTGCGGCATAAACAAATGGTTTGAATGTTGATCCTGGTTGTCTCTTTCCTCTTTTAACATGGTCAAATTTGAAATATTTATGATCCATTCCACCTACCCAGGCTTTGATTTGACCGGTATGGGGGTCCATACTCATAAACCCAGTCTGAAGGAATTTCTTATAATATCTCAATGAATCCATGGTACTCATGAGCGTATCGATTTCTCCCTTCTCCCAGGAGAAAACTGTCATTTTCTTCTTTTCATTGAGTTTTAAATCAATGGAATCAGTGTCATTTCCATATCTGATTTTCAACAGTCTGTAAGCTTCAGTTCTTTTGACTGCGTCCTCAATGAAGTTTGGAATTACTCGATTGTCTCCGTCAACCCAAGGGTCTCTATTTCCCATTTCCTTATAAAATGCTTTTTGAAGTGTTGCCATGTGTTCGGCCACTGCCTCTTCAGCATATCGTTGCATTCTACTATCAATGGTGGTATAAATTTTTAATCCATCCCCATATAAATCATAGGAGGTGCCATCAGATTTCAAGTTTTCTTTTGCCCATCTGATCAAATCTGCTTTGACAATTTCCCTAAAGTAGGTTGCCAATCCTTTGTTTTGGTTGGCCACATTATAATCCAATTCGATCGGTAATTGGGAAAGGGAATCAAATTCTGCTTCGGTCAACTTGTCATTTTTAACCATCTGGTACAAAACCGTATTTCTCCTTCTTAAGGAATTTTCAGGATTGTAAACCGGGCTATAATAGGTAGGTGCTTTAAACAACCCGACTAAAACAGCTGCTTCCTGTACATCCAATTCGTCAGGGCTTTTATTAAAGAAAGTTTTGGATGCCGTTTTGATACCATAGGCATTCGATCCAAACTCAGATGTATTTAAATAAAGTGTAAGAATCTCGTTTTTTGTGTAAGCTCTTTCCAATTGAGTGGCTACAATCCATTCTTTGGTCTTGATGATCAACATTCTTAGCCCAGGCACAGAACTTAAGGTGCCTTGAGAGGCATCAGTTCTAGTCTTAAACAGGTTTTTGGCAGTTTGCTGACTCAATGTTGAACCCCCACCTGCATCTTGTCCAAGTAAGATGGATTTGACAAATACTCGCATCATAGCGATCATGTCAATCCCAGAATGGTCTTCAAACCTTACATCTTCAGTAGAAATTAAGGCATGAACCAAATTCGGAGAAAGCTCCTCATAGGTGACAGGACTTCTATTTTCTCTGAAATAGGTCCCTAATAATACTCCATCTGAGGAATAAAGCTCGGATGCTAATTCACTTTCTGGATTTTCAAGCGCTTTGAAATCAGGTAAAGTTCCGAATAAGCCCAGAAAATTGATGCTCACCATCCACACGAAAAGGATGAAACCAAAAAAACCAGCCACAAAGGCTAGCCAAATGAATTTGACTATTTTTTTGGCCCAGCCAGAGGATTCAGGTTTTGAATTTTTACTCATAATTACTTATAAACTGACTTAAAGAAAGTCCTGTATTCTTCTAAATTCTTTGTTTTATTCAGTTGTTGGAAGTTTTCAATTGAAATGACAAAAGAATCATTTTTTATTTCTTCTGTGATTTCATTGGACTTAAAATCCGTTAAAAACAACTGGTAATACGCTTTTGCTTTTTCCGCATTGCTAAAAGGGGAAATAATAAAAATAGCATGATCACTATTCATATTCATATTTCCGGTTCGTAACCTAGCGTTTTGGAAATTCTTAGTATGAAAAGCCTCTAAGTCTCCTAACAAACCTTCTGCATTTTCCATTTCATCTGGACTCATTACCAATACAAAGATATGTGTACTCGATTCATTGACCTTGTAAGGTGATTCTGGTAGGTTTTCAAGTCCTTCATTATTGGATAAATCGGGATTCGCCAAATTTGCAGAATCTAATGCAGTGCTATCTGATTTATTTAGAGAAGCGAGTTCTTCACTAGACATCAAGGGTCTAAGCATATTTCTTGCCAATTCTATCAGATTTTCATCTTTTGAGTTTTGGATATATGCTTCCAGTCGCTGGCGATATTGCTGGCGGCTTTCCAATTTCCCGGTAATCATGATGTCCAACAATAAAATACGTTCCGTATTTCGGGTTAATGGATATTCTTCTAAGGTATTGACGATAATTGCACGGGCTTGTTTATAGTCACCTTTGTAATAGGCATCATAGGCCAACTCGTAATTTTTAGAAGATGCCAAATAGGCGAGATTTCCTGAAGCGGCTTCTGGATTATTTACCGAGTAGGTGTATTGAGAATCCGGGAATTCATTATTGAGCCTCGCGATGTATTGTTGGAAATTTCCACCCCGATCTCTCTGGCCTAAGTATAATAAGTAATAGGCTTCAGGTTTTCTACTAGAATTAGGGTATTCTCTAACCAAGGTTTCTAAATTTTCAATACTTGATTCTACTTCTCCTAATTCAAAGTAAAGTAGCTTGCCCAATTCAAAGTAAGATTCTTCCAGCTCAAGATTTAATTTGGAAATATCTTCCTTAGAGCTTGGAATCTGTGCGAGAAGAGTTTCTAAATCCGGTAGCTGATTTAATGGATTTGCAGCTTCATCCACCCCTGTAGAATCGGCCTCAGTAGGCGCTGCAATAGTAGGCTCAGTACTTTGAAAACTTGCAGCACTTCTTCTCCAATTATCTTGAATGGGTCTATTTCCCCATACCCGATAAAATTCGATGGTCCCTTGTTGCATGGCCACAGAATTATCAAAGTAAAAAGTAGACCCGGACCCTCGGTCATTGAATGCCAGCAGATTGTCAAAAATGCTGTTGCTTTCAGGCTCCTGTTTTGCCGCTGCTTCCGCGAGCAAGCGTTCTTCTTCTTTTTTATAAAATTTTCTGCAATGGCCTTTTGTTCCTCAGGAGATAAGCGAGCCAAACTAATCAGACTATCATTGGATGTGATTCTCTCCAGATGAAAAACATAATGATCCAGTGTTTCCTTTTGTTCATTGATTTGTTCTGCAACTGGGTCAGTTTCTTTGATATAGGTTAATGCACTATCGAGATAATATTTGGTGGCTCTGTAATCTTTATAATTATCGAGGTTGATTTCAGCAAGTTTTTGATAGATATATCCTTTTTGACGCGGATTACTTCCAGGCTCTTTGGCTGCCTGATGTAATAATTGAAGTGTCTTGAGTGTGTCTCCTTGTTTTTCTTCAAAAGAGCCATTTCATAAACGACCACATCCTTGAGATCTTTGTTTTTGGGGTCGTTATATAAATCTTCATAATAGCGTCTCACCTTTCGAAGGTCTTTTGATGCATTCAACTCCGCTACTTGTTGGGCGTAAAGCTGCGCAAAAGCTTCGCTCATAAGGAGGGTTTCCATCTTGGGAGTTGTTGTAAAAGTCATAAGCCAGCGCATCCAAACCGGCTTTTTGATAACGTTGTGCTAGTATAAAGTTGATGCGAGATTCTTCTTTATTATCGTCTACATAATCCAAAGCTTTTGTTAAGGCTCCGATTACGCCATTGGCATCATTTCTAGTTTCATAATAATAGGCCAGTGTTCGATAAAGTTGATATCTGTTTTCGTCGTTGATTCCAGATTCTTTAGATAAATAATCAATGGTGAAATTGGCATTTTCAAATTCTTTCAAATCCACATAGAGCTTCAAAAGTGAAATCAAGGTTTTATGTCGGAGATCTTTGTCTTTACTATTGACATTGACGAATTTGAATGTGTTTTGGGCATCATCGAAATGTGATTGTAAATAATCGATCTTGCCTAATAAATAATAGCTATCATCGACCCATTTACTGATTCGGTGCCATTCCACTGCTTTAGAAGCCAATTCTCGAGCAGATTGCAAGGTGTCAGCAGATTCCTGAATAGAGGAGGAGTCAATTGGGATAAAGACAGGCAGGACTTGGGTATAATCCTCCTTATAATTGCTTTTAACTAAGTTTTCTACATTTTTGATTTTGACATCAGCGAGGTAATACGCATTAAAATGCGAGGTTAAATTATGAAAAGTACGGTTTGTAAAGGTATTTCGCTCAGAAGAGCAGGCAAAGGCAAAAATTAATAAGACCAATGCCAACCTCGAAATTTTAATCATGAATCAATTTGCCCAATTTCCACACCAAAATAGGCTTTTTGGCTTACTTATAGAACGGATTATGCAATCAAATATTTTTTGATGGAGGAACTGATCTATTTAAGCCACAATAATTGGTTAATTTTAAACTCATCCAATGATTTATGGAGTCCCAAAAACCAGCTAGAAAAGATTCTAAAGAGAACAAAACACCGGTATTTGTCAAATACATAGGTTTGTCCTTCCAATTATTCGGGATCATCGGTGCAGGGACTTTTTTAGGTTGGTGGATACAGTCAAAAAGTGAGATGAAGTTTCCGATTTGGTTATTGCTTTGTTGCTTTGCTTCGATCGCCATCGCATTTTATCAACTATGGAATATGCTGAAGCAGGATGAATAAGCATTTTCATTTTTTGGGTAAATTGCAGCAAATTTCAAAAACTGTTATGCTTCAGAACTTTCATGTCCGCTTTTTTATGTTTACCGGGATCATTTCTTTGCTCATTTTTCTTGTGCAGCAAACCCTCCCTCAGGTGATTCATGAAAAGATTTGGGGGATTTTGTGTTTTGTCGCGATCATGTCTTATTTGATAGGATTTCTTAGCAATTTGTTATTGAAAAGTTCCCCTGAGAGCTTAATTCAAATAAAATTATTGGGTATGGTCCTCCGGATTATTGCCTCATTGGTGTACATCACTATAGTTGTGATGAGCGGTGCGGAGAATATTCTTTTGTTTATATCGAATTTTTTTATTCTTTTTTGTTCTTCCTAGTTTTTGATATCTATGCCTTTCTAGCTAACTTGCGCCCGATTTCAAAGTAGCCCTCAAAAAACGAGTTGATGACGCGCAAATTATTGGCACTAAGTCTTTTATTTTCAGCATTTTTGCTGACCCTGTCTGGCCCCTTAATGGCAGCTGGTTCCGAAACTGAAGAAGGTGGCGAAGATCCTACGGGCTTCATCATGCATCACATCAAGGATTCTCATGAATGGCATTTTGCAACTATAGGCCATACACATGTGACTCTTCCACTACCGGTAATTGTCTATTCTTCTGATCGTGGTTTAGAATTCTTTAAATCTTCGGATTTTCAGAATCATGAGACACACGTTTTTGGAGAAGAGTATGCCCATGAAGGATACTACATCGATTCACATGATCATGTAGGAAGAGTAGATGGTGCAAGTTTTATCGACTTTTCGATCACCAAAAACGTGGTAATGATGTTTTTGGTCATTGCGATCGTATTGTGGTTGGTGCTTTCAGCAGCAGCTCATTACAGAAAGCATGGTACTGCTGCTCCAAAAGGAGCTGCCTCTTTAGTAGAGCCGATTGTAGTATTTGTTCGTGATGAAATTGCGCACAAGTCTATCGGTCCTAAGTATAAAAAGTTTGTGCCTTACTTATTAACCTTATTCTTCTTTATATGGGTTGGTAACTTATTAGGATTACTTCCTGGTGCAGCAAACTTGACAGGTAATATTGCTGTCACAGCAACCTTGGCTGTTCTTACCTTTATACTGGTTAATATAAACGGAAATAAAGATTACTGGAAGCACGTATTTATGACACCGGGAGTTCCTCTTCCATTGTTATTGGTAATTGTGCCCGTAGAGATCATAGGTTTGTTTACCAAGCCATTTGCATTGATGGTTCGTCTTTTTGTGGCGATTACTGCAGGTCACATTGTGATCTTGGCTTTCATTGCATTGATTTTCATTTTCCAGTCTTATTCTATCGGGGTAGTAAGTACTTTGATGGTGACCTTTATTAACATGATTGAATTGTTGGTAGCAACTATTCAGGCTTATGTATTTACGCTGTTTACTGCGATGTACATTGGCTCTGCTGTTGCTGAGCATCATGACGATCATTAATTAGAAATTTCTTTGTTCAATTTATAAATCTAACTCTTATGTTAACTTCTATCTTGTTGACTGCTGGATTAGCTCTAATGGGAGCTGGTATCGGTGCAGGTATTGTTGCGATTGGCGCAGGCCTTGGTATCGGTAGAATCGGTGGTCAAGCTATGGAATCTATTGCTCGTCAGCCTGAGGCTGCTGGTAAGGTTCAAACTGCAATGTTGATTATTGCAGCCTTGATTGAAGTTGTTTCCCTGTTTGCAGTAGTAGTATGTCTACTTATTGCTTTGAATGCAGGTGGTATCGACTTCTAAGAACAAATGAATTGGGATCAGCTTCGTGCTGGTCCCTCTCTTTCTAGTAAAACAACGAAATTATATAAATAAAATGGATCTTATTTTACCTAGTTCCGGCCTTGTTTTTTGGCAATTGATTGGCTTTTTGGCCTTATTGTTCATCTTGATCAAGTTCGCTTGGAAGCCAATGCTTGCAGCTCTTGAAGAAAGAGAAACAAGCATTGACAATGCCTTGAAATCCGCTGAATTGGCAAGGACTGAAATGGCTAATTTGAAAGCGGAGAATGAAAAACTTCTTGCTGAAGCTAGATTGGAAAGAGATACTATTCTGAAAAAGGCTCATGAATCTTCTGCGAAGATGATAGAAGATGCAAAACAGGAGTCTTTAAAAGCGGGAGCTCAAATGATCGAAAACGCGAAAGCTGTTATCGAAACTGAGAAAAAAGCTGCTTTAGCAGATGTAAAAACTCAAGTGGCTACCTTGACCCTTGAAGTAACAGAGAAATTATTGAGAAAGAATTTGTCTGAAGACAAAGCTCAAAAAGAGCTTGTAGACGAATTTGTGAAAGATCTTAAGTTAAACTAACCCACCTCCATGTCAAATCATAGAGTAGCATCCCGCTATGCCAAATCTATTTTGGAGCTTTCCTTGGAAAAGGGATTGCTGGAGGAGGTTCATGCGGATTTTCAAAAATTAACGGCAATGGCCAAGAGCAATTATGATCTTGTGCTTTTGTTGAACAATCCGGTAATCAATTCAGAAAAGAAGCTGAACGTTTTAAAGGCTCTTTTCCCTGAAAAGTCCACTCAAAAAATGACTTCTACTTTTTTCGAGATCGTTTCTCGCAAAAACAGAGAAGAGATTTTAGTGGATGTGGCAAAGGAATTTGAGATTCAATACAACATTCATAAATCAATTCAGGTTGCTGAAGTAACCACTACTACTGCGATTAGCGATGAGCAAAGGGCAGCGTTTGTGGATGCAGTAAAACAAATCTCCGGCTTGACTGACGTGCAACTGGTAGAAAAATCAATCCAGACCTTATCGGTGGATTTATTTTGAAAGTAAATGACCGTCAGCTTGATGAATCTTTGAGTAGTAAATTGAGAGATTTGAGATCTCAGTTTATCCAAAATCATTACGAGAAACAGTATTAAAAACAAAAGCAAAAATCATAATCTTATCATATCATGGCAGAAGTAAGACCAGATGAAGTTTCAGCAATCTTGAGAGAACAGCTTTCAGGAGCAAGAACTCAAGCGGAACTTGAAGAAGTGGGTACCGTCCTTCAAGTAGGGGATGGTGTAGCACGTATCTATGGACTTTCTAAGGCTCAGGCTGGTGAATTGATCGAGTTCGACAATGGTCTGAAAGCAATGGTGCTTAACCTGGAAGAGGACAATGTAGGTGCCGTACTTTTTGGTGATTCCAAAGAAATTAAAGAAGGTGACACTGTAAAAAGAACCAAGAAAATTGCCTCTATTAAAGTAGGTGAAGGAATGCTTGGTCGTGTAGTGGATACCCTTGGTAACCCTATCGATGGTAAAGGACCAATTGCTGGAGAGTTGTATGACATGCCTTTGGAGCGTAAAGCACCAGGTGTAATCTACAGACAGCCGGTAACTGAACCTCTTCAAACAGGTATCAAATCTATCGATGCCATGATTCCAATCGGTAGAGGTCAAAGAGAATTAGTAATTGGTGACCGTCAGACAGGTAAAACTGCTGTGGTTATTGATGCGATTTTGAACCAAAAGAATTTTATGACAGAGGTGAAGCGGTATTCTGTATCTATGTAGCCATTGGTCAGAAAGCTTCTACTGTTGCGAACGTGGTAGCTGCTCTTGAAAAAGGCGGAGCGCTTCCTTATACGGTTGTTGTAGCAGCTCCTGCTTCGGATCCTGCTCCAATGCAATTCTTTGCTCCGTTTACGGGTGCTGCAATCGGAGAATTCTTCCGTGATACTGGACGTCCTGCTTTGGTGGTTTATGATGACTTGTCTAAGCAAGCTGTGGCATACCGTGAAGTATCTCTACTTTTGAGAAGACCTCCAGGACGTGAAGCATATCCAGGTGACGTATTCTACCTTCACTCAAGATTACTGGAAAGAGCTGCGAAAATCAATAAGTCTGATGCTATCGCTTCTCAAATGAACGATTTGCCAGATTCAATCAAGCCTTTGGTAAAAGGAGGAGGATCATTAACTGCACTTCCTATTATTGAGACTCAAGCTGGTGACGTTTCTGCATATATCCCAACTAACGTAATTTCTATTACAGATGGTCAGATCTTCTTGGAAACAAACTTGTTCAACTCTGGTATCCGTCCTGCAATTAACGTGGGTATCTCCGTATCTAGAGTAGGAGGTAATGCTCAGATCAAGTCTATGAAGAAGGTTTCTGGTACTTTGAAGTTGGATCAAGCTCAGTTCCGTGAATTGGAAGCATTTGCTAAGTTCGGTTCTGATCTAGATGCTACTACCAAAAGAACCATTGAGAGAGGTAGAAGAAACCAAGAGATCTTGAAGCAGCCTCAATACTCTCCAGTATCTGTAGCGCATCAAGTAGCAATTATCTATGCTTCTACAAGAGGATTAATGGATTCAGTGCCAGTAGAGAAGGCAAGAGCATTTGAAAAAGAATTCTACGTGCTTCTTGATGCTTCTTATCCTGAGGCTCTTGATTTGATCAAAAAAGGTGACATTGATGGTGCTGGTAAGATTCTTGCCAAAGCAGCATCTGAGTTGGCTCCTAAATACGCATAATTTTAATATTCAATATCCGGTAGGATGTACTCCTACCGGAATTTCTATAGCTTACAAAGCAATCACTGATGGCTAACCTTAAGGAAGTAAAGGAAAGAATTAACTCGGTAGTATCTACCCAGCAGATTACCAAAGCAATGAAAATGGTATCTGCGGCAAAGTTGAGAAGAGCGCAGGATAAAATTGTCCAAATGCGTCCTTATTCTCAAAAGTTAACGAATATCCTGAATAATGTTTCTGCAGCATCCGAGGGAGCTGCGGATATTATTTATGCCGAAAAGCGTGAGGTGAAAAAGGTACTTTTAATCCCTGTTACTTCAGATAAGGGACTTTGTGGTGCTTTTAATACCAATATCATCAAGGCGACCAATGCAGCTATTAAAGATCAATTTTCTGCATATGATGTGACCATCTTGCCTTTAGGTAAAAAGTCATATGAGTATTTCAAAAAGTCGAAATACCCAGTTATTTCAGATTATTACCAAGTCTTCCAAGACCTAAATTTTGAGAACGTTCGCCTAGCTGCTGAATATGCGATGGGCTCTTTCGTTGCAGGGGATTACGATCAGGTATACCTGGTATTCAATGAATTCAAGAATGTGGCTACTCAAATTGTAAGAACAGAACAGTTTTTACCGATGGCCAAAGAGGAGACTACTGAAGTGAAAACTTCTGAAGTGGATTATATCTTGGAACCTTCAAGAACTTACATCATTGAAGAGTTGGTGCCAACTTCCTTGAAAATCCAACTATATAAGGCAGTATTGGAAAGCAATGCTTCTGAGCATGGGGCAAGAATGACTGCCATGGATAAGGCGACAGAAAATGCAGGTGAGTTGCTGAAAGAACTTCGATTAATGTACAATAGAACCCGTCAAGCTGCGATTACCAATGAGATCCTTGAGATCGTTGCTGGTGCAGAAGCTTTAGGGTAATTATTAATTTCAATAGATCCAATCGTAACCACAGCTCGAAAGAGTTGTGGTTTTTTTGTTTATTAGTATTTTAATCATAACCCTGTACTATTTATCCTTATTTATGAAACCTCAGGAGTACCCCATTTTCTTTTTCATTCTATTTCTGGGACTTTTTCTTGTCAAAATCAAGAAGAGGTTGCTTCACTTTCGAAACCTAATATCATTGTGATATTATCGGATGATTTGGGCTATGGAGATATAGGGGCCTTCAATCCTGAGAGTAAGATTCCTACTCCGCATATTGATCAACTAGCAAAAGAGGGTATGATTTTTACAGATGCCCATACTCCTTCAGCAGTATGTACTCCTACTCGATATGGCTTTATGACCGGAAGGTATAATTGGAGAAGTAGACTGAAAAGCGGAGTGCTTACCGGGAAATCGAAAGCTTTAATTCCAGACGATCGAACTACGATTGCGGATGTACTCCATGATAAAGGATATCAAACGGCATTCATTGGTAAATGGCATTTAGGTTGGGACTGGGCTTTGACTGCAGGTGACTCTCTTAGTGGTGAAGGTTGGGATGCCAATGATTTTGAACAGTTGGATTTTAGTAAAGCGGTAACGCACACTCCAAATGATTTAGGTTTTGACTATGCTTATGGACATTCCGGCTCCTTGGATATGGCTCCTTATGTGTATGTTGAAAATGGAATGCCTACTGCTATACCGGATACCGTGACAGTTGATACAGGAGAATATTCATGGTGGAGGGAAGGCCCGACTTCTCCGGATTTTGTTCACGAAGAAGTGACCCCAAATTTCTTTGATCGTTCCATAGAATACATTCAATCACATGCGAATCAAGAAGAACCATTTTTCCTTTATTTGGCATTGCCTTCTCCTCATACTCCTATATTACCTCCTCAAGAATGGCAGGGTAAAAGTGGATTATTGCCGTTTGGGGACTTTATGATGATGATTGATGACTATGTGGGAAAATTGAATCAAGCCATCAAGGATGCAGGAATTGAGGAGAATACCTTAGTAATCTTTACCAGTGACAATGGAGGCTCACCAGCGGCAGGTATCGATAAAATGCAAGCCATGGGACATTACTCTAGCTATATCTACCGTGGACATAAAGCAGATATTTTTGAGGGAGGTCATCGAGTTCCTTTTATCGCAAAATGGCCAAAGAAAATACAAAATGGGACCTCACGGGATGAAACCATTTGTCTCACAGATATCATGGCTACTAGTGCTGATATTGTTGGCTATTCTTTAAAAGATAATGAAGGGGAAGATAGTTACAGTCTTTTGGAGTTGTTTGATGTGGGCAAGGAGGTGAGTTCCTTTAGAGAAGCCACAGTGCACCATTCTATCAATGGAAGTTTTGCGATCCGACAAGGGGATTGGAAGTTGATCATGGCAAAAGGTTCTGGAGGCTGGTGCTTTCCTAAACCAGGTGACCCCGCTGAATCAGAACTCCCAGATGTTCAGCTATACAATTTGAAATCAGATCCGGCAGAATCTCAAAACCTTTATGCAGAAAATCCTGAGAAAGTTGCTGCTATGAAATCGCTCTTGATTAAATACATCAAGGAGGGAAGAAGTACACCAGGCGCTGTACAGCAAAATGATCCCATCGAGAGCGAGTGGAAGCAGATTAGTTTTATAGAGGAATGATTTAAATAGCCCACGGTTTAAACCGTGGGCTAAAATATTGCATCGTTACAAAGAATGGCTTTAGCTATTTTTGACACAATGGTATGTGCCTTAGAGAGGGGATAAAAGTCATTTCGACCAGAGGAAGAAATCTATTTTAACCTCAAAGTAAAATGAAAGTTCCTGAAGACAGGAACTTGGGAAGAGAATGAAGTGAGACTATTCGTTTTCTAATTCTCGAGATTGCCTCTCCCGATTCTCGGGATCGCAATGACGTGGAATTACAACCGAATCGCTCGCGAAATTACTTCAGCCATAATCCCCAACCCTTCTACATTTGGGTGAACACCATCTGGTAGCAATTCAGCTTTGTCCATCAAGGGAGTATATAAGTCTACTAGTTCTGCATTAGCTGCTTGCGCAATATCTACAATCATCATTCTTTGCTCATTGTTCATCACGGAAGCCGTGATTCCAAAATTGTCTTTCGTTACCGGAACAGGCATGATTACATATACTTTCCCATCTACTGGCATGGTCTTTCTGAACTCGGCAATCATATCGAGGTAATCTTGTCTAAATTCACTCGCATATTGCCAGTTTTGGGGCTTAGAATCATTGGTTCCCAGCATAATCACCAATATATCCGGAGCAAAATCTTTGACTTCCTGAAATTGTGGTTCATTCCAATAAGGGTAATCACCTTTCCGAAGCAAAGTTCGACCGCTGACTCCAAAGTTTCCAACTTCGTAGCCATCTCCGAGAATTTCCTGCATTTGTAATGGCCAGCTATCGGGGTTGTCTCTGCCTGGACCTTGCGTAATACTGTTACCGACACAAGCGACTTTTAGAGTGGATTGAGCAAATGAAAAGCTACAAATCAGTGCAAAGGTTAAAATCAAATAGGTTTTTTTCATGAGTTAGGGTTTTGTCAATTTTTATAGGTTAATCAGTTCCAATTCTTTTAAGAGTCTGAATGTACTTTGGGAAAAGAAAAATTTAAAATAAGCATTATCTGTCAAATCCGAATGCGTGGGTATCTTTAAGCGTGAATTCAATAAAAGAATTATACCAAAGGCTTACTTGGCTTTCATTGGATGTGGTTTTTGCAATGGGAGGAATGCTCTTTTTCTCAAGGCTATTGAGAGTTCAGTTGCATTGGACCATTTATGCATTGCTAGGAATGGCAGTTTGGGCAATTTATACATTTGACCATTTGATGGATGCAAGAGTACATCCTACTGGGTCGAAAATGGATCGCCATGGGTTTCATCAGAAGCATGGTTTAGCGCTTTGGTTTTTCTTGGTTGTTGTGGTGTTGATGGGGCTATATGGAGCCTACGTAGTCTTTGGAATTGGAAAAGAGCTTTTCGCTGGTGGAATTTTAGGTGTAATTATCCTATTGGTCATGCTGGCCATTCGGGGTTTGCCTCCTAGGTTTCATTGGTTGAAAGAGTTGAATACAGCAATTTTCTACGTCATAGGAATAGCCTTGATTCCCTTTCTCCGGTTTTCATTTTTGGATTGGACTTGGGAAACTGGAATCATCACATCAGGGTACATCGCCTTAGCATACCTCAATTTAATCATGCTTTCTTTCTTGGATGCAGGGAAAGATCAAGCCTCAGGTTATGGATCATTGATCAGTGTGTTGTCCAAAGATCAATTAAATCAGGTAATCCGAATTTTATGCATAGCGATTATAGTCGTTTTTTTTGGTGGAATCATTTTTCTTCCATCTTTTTATAAAGTGTTTTCCAGCCTCATTTTGATCATGGGCTTGATCCACTACCTTACATTTTTTAACCCAAAGCTTAGCTCTACGCAAATTAGATATAGAATGGAGGCAACCTTCTTTCTTCCCTGGATACTTTTGGTTTGGTAATTAGACAAACGCACTGTGCCCAGTAATCGCACGGCCAACGATCAAAGAGTTGATTTCTTTGGTTCCTTCATAGCTGTAGACAGCTTCTGCGTCTGCAACAAATCGAGCAATATCATGTTGCAGCAATATACCATTGCCACCAAATAACTCTCTGGCATGATCCACAATAGATCGCATTCTTAAAGTACAGAAGACTTTGGCCAAGGAGGCATGTTCATCTTTCAATAGGTCGGTGTCTTGCATTTCAGATAATCGGAAGACCATGGTTTGCATAGCCGTTAAATCCCCTAACATAGTTACCAATATGTCTTGAACCAGTTGGAAAGAAGCGATAGGTCTACCAAACTGTTTACGTTCATTGGTATAGGCTAAGGCTAACTCATAAGCGCCTCTTGCGCAACCTACAGCTTGCCAAGCTACTCCTGCCCTGGTCATGCGAAGTACTTTGGAAGTATCTCTAAAAGAGTTGGCTTCTTGTAAACGATCTGATTCTGGTACTTCACAATTAGTCATCGTGATCAATGCATTTTGCACAGTTCGCAGCGCCATCTTGTCTTCTAATTTCTCAGCTACAAACCCAGGGTTGTCTTTTCTTACAATAAAGCCTTTGACTTGTTGATCATCTAGATCCCTTGCCCAAATTATCGTAATGTCGGAAAAAGTCGCATTTCCAATCCATTTTTTTTGCCCATTCAAAACCCAAACATCACCTTCCCTTTTGCAGGTGGTGGTAAGTCCCCCTGCAACCCCGGACCCCACTTCTGGTTCAGTTAGCCCAAAAGCTCCGATTTTTTCCAATTTTTGCATGGAAGGAAGCCATTCTTTCTTTTGTTCTTCAGACCCACATAAATAAATAGATCCCATAGCCAAGCCGCTTTGTACCCCGAAAAAGGTAGACATAGAGGTGTCGACTCTTGCCATTTCCATTGCAATAAATCCCTCCAAAAGGGCAGAATGCCCTGGGCATCCGTAACCTTGGTAGGTTAATCCTGCGATATCAAGTTCAGCCATTTTTGGGATAATATGCATGGGGAATTCAGCACGATTCCAATAGTGATTTGCAATGGGTTTGATTTCTCTCTCCATAAACTCCCTAACTCTCAATTGGATTTCCCGTTCATGATGAGGCAAACTTTTCCCTAGCTCATAAAAATCACCGTTAATAGGAGGGATTACTTTAGGTTTACTTCCTCCTTTGAGCATTCCCATCATTTTGGAGAGGTCTTCCTCACTCATTTTTGAGACAAGGTTTACCATTTTGGGTAAGTCAACTTTCTGGGAAAGTTTTGATATTTGGTCAAGGTCAACATTAGACAGGATTTGACGGAGGCCTGAAATGGATTTAAATATATTTTTCATAAAAAATTATTTTGGGTTTTCACTAAGTTACATTTTTAACAGATGAAAGACAGTTACGGTTTTATAGCAACTTACTACAATCGATTAGCCAAATTAGTTTTTGGCAATCAGCTGGCCCTAGCTAAACGTTCTTTTATCTCAGATTTAAGAAAAAAAAGGTCTTGATTATTGGAGGTGGGGATGGGAAAGATTATCAGGTTTATCAAGAAGGCTTACAGGGAGATTATTGGGAGCTTTCGAAAGCTATGCTTGAATTGGCAAAGAAAAACCTTCCTAAAAGCTCATTAAACTTTCAATGGGGGTATTTTAAGCAGGTAGAAGATCAGACCTATGATGAAATCTGGCTTCATTTTGTCTTGGACACAATGCTTGATTCAGAAATCATGGATTTGTTGGATCAATTGAAGAAATCATTGGTCCCAAAAGGCAGTATTTTTTTTGTGGATTTTTTCAACCCACCTCCTTAAAAAACAAAGTGCTGCAATTTTTTATGATTTCCTTTTTCAGGATTATGGCTCAACATAAAAGGAAAAATATTCCTGACTATGAGGAGCTTTTCAAACGATGTTTATGGGAAAAAGAAGAAGAACAGATCTTTTTAAAAGGTTGGATAAAAGCCCAATTATGGAAAAAATCAGATGGATGAGGATTGTTGAAGTAGTCTGAATTTTTCAGGAGTATAGCAAGTCTTCTTTTTGAATAGCCTACTGAAATAGCTTGGATCTTCAAATAGTAATTTGAATGCAATTTCTGAGATGCTTAAATCTGAATGTACCAGCAACCGTTTGGATTCTAGAATGACCCGTTCCATTAAGAGTTGTGAAATAGGTTTTCCTGTCTTTTTCTGGGTGAGTAAGTTCAGTTGCTTTAAACTCATGTTCATTTGAGAGGCGTAAAAGTTTACATCTCTTTGCACAGAAAAAGCTTCCTCTATGATTTTCTCCAGCTTTTGGAATTGATCGAGATAAGGTGTTTGACTTTTAAGCTGTGGATTTTGATCTAAATAATATCGATAAGAAATGGTCAGAAGGATATTAGTATAGCTTTTTAAAAAATCCATGCTTGACCAATTGGGATGAACAATCTCTTCTTCAACTTTTTCAAAGTTGGAAGCCAGTTGATTGAATTGAGCACTTTCTAAATTCAGCACCGGGATACTTAGATTTGAATTGAAAAAAGTAAAGTTGTTAAGCTTTGCTAGACTAAATATCGAGGTGTAAAATGATTGACTAAAAAAGAGAATATGTCCTTTGGTATCTGGGGAAAGGGTCCAAGAATGAACTTGTCCGGGGGCAAGGAAGAACATGGATTTGGGGGTCACCAGGTAGGATTTAAAATCGATTATATGAGTCCCATTTCCATGGCTAAACAAAACGAGGATATAAAAATCGTGTTTGTGAGGTTTTTGGATAAATAAATGAGTCTGTAAATGTTTTTCTAGTCTTGAATAATAATACTCTTGGGGATCAATAGAAACTTTTTCAAAATCTGGGATTTGATACGTGGGAAGTATGGATTTAGGCATATTTGAATTTCTCAAATAATTTACCGAAAACCTACACTACGCTGCAGACTGGTCTCTTGATGGTTCTGATTTCTGTTTAAAAGGAATAAATATAGCTATCCAAATGGATCTGCTTAACCGGAATATGATGGGCAAGGCAAGAATTGCAGCCAAACTGATGGTGATCAAAAGCATGGTCAAAGAATAGTCTGGATAGAAGGTTTTCAAAAGTATCCAGACTGTAATGAAAAGGGCAGTGTTAAATGCATAACTAATGAACATTGCCCCAAAATAAAAACCTGGTTCCGGCTCAAAAGATTGATGACAATTTTCACATCTCTTATTCATCCTAAAAAGGCTTGAGGGTTTAGATATTTTTCCTTTCTCAAACATTTTTCCATGGTGACATTTTGGGCAGTTACAGCTCAAAATGCTTTTCAAAGTAGAGTCTTTGTACCCGTCCATTATTGATTACGTTTAAACAAAAGTAAAACCCTATTGGCTTTAGGCAGCAGGACATTTATTCCAATTTATAGGACAAAGGGGGAAATTCTACTCTTTTATTGGCCCACTTTATTGATGATGTTCCTAATCAAATCATCATAGTATTTCCCATTACCAGGTCCGTACCAGTTCATTTCTCTTACTTCATGAAACTTCCGATCATAGTATTTATCAGGAGTAATGTATCCCATATAGCCACCATTGAATGTGGTAATCATTAGGTTTAAGCCATATTCTTTTGCTTGCTTTTCCCACTCAGCAAAGAATACTCCTGAAATCTCTCCGCTAGAGGCAATGATCAAGGTATTTCCTATTAAGGTGATGTCGAAATGGACATTCGTTTCCCCAACAAATAATCAAAAAGCCATGGCCTAATCCTCAGATTGTCCGAGACTCTGAGGTGAGGATCCCTTAAGGCAATAGGTAAAATACCTGTTTCAATTCGGTGTGTATGAATCGTGGAGTAATAGGTCATTTTGATCTGCATCACAGAATCCAATTGATGGGCATATTCCTGTACCTTTTCTGGACTGTTCCCCGATGCCAGAGGACGGTGACTTCCCACAGTGCCAGCAGCAAACATGGCAAAATCAAACCCCTTTTTTCCAGATCCTTCATTAAGTAATAGGGATAATCTCCTGATAATCCCATGAATTTGGAACTCAGAATAGTTGCATGTGCGGAATAGGTGAAAAATGTGGCTTTTTCTCCGCTCTTCTTGGTAAAGATTAGCTGTCTTATGGAAGACTCAATCGGATCTTCTTTGACGAAACGATTGGCTACAAACCCCGATGCATCTACTTTTTATATTGAATGGTAGTGCTGTCCTGAGTCGCGAGTGCTTGGTTTAAAGCCGTCAAGGTTTTGTTGACAATCAGCTCTACAGTTTCCTCTTGGTATCCTCCAAAGGCTATTTCTCCTAAAGGGCCAGGCATATACCCTCCCATTCCTGCATGGGTATGGGTAGCTGTAAAAACCACCTGATCAATGGGCAGGCTTTGTTTGCGGATCTCTGATTGAATTTCCTTTGCCAGCTGAGGGTGAACAATCAATAATTCATAGTTTAACCAAGCAACGGTTGTTTCACCATTACTAAGAGCTAAAGCTTTTACAAAACTGCTGTCTTGAACAAATTCGTAATTCCCTCTAGGGGCATATCCTACAAGCTCAACGGGTTCATCCGGTGTCATATTGGATTTGCCCCAACCAGCTAGCCAAACTGAAGTTTCGGAGCCCTGTAGTTGGAGCTGCTCTAAATCCGCAATCGTTTCTTTATAAAATTCCTGTTCCTCGATTGGAGATCTATCCACTCTCGTCAAGGTGGATATGGCTACCAAAAAACAAAAAGGAAAATCCCAAAAAGGATTTTCCCTAAGTTATACGCCAGCTTTTTAATTGCCATTATTGATTAATATTCAAAGACTCCGTAAGGGCTTTTTATGGTGACTTTTTTTCCCCCTCATGTGGCTCCACTCTACCAATGATTTGAGCATCTACCCCATAAGATTCTGCGATATCAATGATTTCCTCTGCATATCGTTCATCCAGATAGACTTCCATTCTATGTCCCATATTGAATACTTTGTACATTTCTTTCCAATCTGTACCACTTTCTTCTTGGATGATATTGAATAGGGGGAGTTTCAAATAGATTATCCTTGATGACATGTACATCTTCTACAAAATGCAACACTTTGGTTTGTGCCCCTCCGCTACAATGTACCAAACCATGGATTCTGGATCTCATATAATTTAATACATCTACCATGATTGGAGCATAAGTTCGGGTAGGAGAAAGCACCAACTTTCCAATATTTACTGGAGAGCCTGGAGCTGCATCTGTCAAATTGTATTTTCCTGAATACACCAAGTCTTCAGGGACAGAAGGGTCAAAGCTTTCAGGATATTTGGTTTTTAATACTTTATTGAAAACATCATGTCTTGCAGAGGTCAGTCCATTGCTACCCATTCCTCCATTGTAAGAGCTCTCATATTTAGCCTGACCATAAGAGGCTAATCCTACAATTACGTCTCCTGCTTGAATGGTATCGTTAGAAATCACTTCGTCTCTTCGCATTCTACAGGTGACCGTGCTATCTACAATGATGGTTCTGACCAAATCCCCTACGTCTGCTGTTTCTCCACCTGTAAGTACCGCATTGACTCCATTGTCTCTGAGCATCTGAAGTACTTCTTCAGTGCCTTCGATGATGGCGGAAATTACTTCACCGGGAACGAGGTTTTTATTTCTTCCAATGGTAGAGGAAACCAAAATATTATTGATCGCACCTACACATAGCAAATCATCTGTGTTCATGATGATCGCGTCTTGAGCAATTCCTTTCCAAACGCTCAAATCCCCAGTTTCTTTCCAATAAGAATAGGCTAAGGATGACTTGGTGCCTGCTCCATCAGCATGCATGATGTTGCAGTAGGCTGGATCGTTTCCAAGGGTGTCTTCCACGATCTTACAAAAGGCTTTTGGATAGAGACCCTTGTCAAGTTTTGAAATGGCCTGATGTACATCTTCTTTGGAGGCGGAAACTCCGCGCTGCATGTATCGCTCGTTCATAGCTGCAAAGTTAAGTATTCCCTATCAATTCGGGAGTAAGTTTAGGAAAACTTGAAAAGAGAAAAGTGGTCAGAATTGGGTTTGTATTCCAACTTGACCACTTTTATCATTTTTCCATGGTATTTACTCTATAATTTCTATGACCTTGAATTCAGTTCTTCTGTTTACCTGATGCTCTTCTTCAGTAGTTGCATTTTGGATGATCAACTGACTTTCACCGTATCCCTTCGCCACTAATCTATCCCTACTGATACCTTGAGATACCAAGTAATCAACTGCTGATTGAGCTCTTCGCTGGGACAAGTCTAGGTTATATTCGTCAGATGATCGATCATCCGTATGGGAACTCAATTCTATTTTTATCGATGGATTATCTTTCAGGATTTGAACCAATTTATCCAATTCAACCGCAGCATCTGGGCGGATATCTGCTTTGTCTAGGTCATAATAGATGTTTTCTAACACGATGGACTTCTCTAAGATCAACTGATCTAAAACAATCGTCGTGTCTAGGGTGATATTGGTTACTTCCTGAATTAAGTCTTCGGGATTAGGAGTTTTTCCCACTGTGGTATAGGGTATTGACTTGGAGAAATAACCGGTTTTAGAGGCTATGATTGTGAAATCTGCATTAGGCTCTAAGGTGAATCTCACACGGCCATTTGAATTGGAAAAATCCCCTCCGGACTGCTCATTATTATCATCATATAGAACTACACGTGCTTGTTCCAGCACTGCATCTGGTTCACCTGCAACTCGTTGCTTGGTGTATACATTAAGTAACACATTGACAATTTTTGGTTTTGGAGTCTTGTCTTCAAAGAAGTAAATATCATCGTCTCCAACTCCACCTTCACGATTTGAAGAGATAAAACCTTCTTTCGGGTAATTGGTAAAGAAAATCCCAAAATCATCTGCTGGAGAATTAAAGTTTTCTCCCAGGTTTTTGATTACTTGATTTCCTGAAGCATCTTTTTCAGCTACGAATAAATCCAGTTTACCATATCCAGGATGACCATCTGATGAAAAGAAGAATTTACCATCCGCAGTGAGCCTTGGAAACATTTCATTTCGGGGGTATTTACATTTGGGCCTAAATTGACCGGATTCCCAAAATCACCATTTGCTAGTTTTGTCGCTTTATACAGGTCAATGCCTCCATATCCTCCTGGTCTATTGGATGCAAAATATAGTTCCTCTCCATCTGGGCTAAAAGCGGGGGTGGAATTCCACCAAAACTCGTCTTCATTAACTGGCATCCAAATGGGCTGAGTAAATCCAGATCCTCTGAAATAGGAGGCAAAGAGCGCTGTTTCAGGAAGGTCTTTAGGAGAGGTAGAATTCCCTCTGGCGTAAATGATGGTGTTTCCGTCAGGACTGATAGCTATGGCAGCCTGATTTAACCCCTCTTCATTTTGGAATTCGGTAAAGTCTGGATGTTTCCCACATCTACTCTCAATCCCTCAGCTCTTGTTCTAAACAGTTTGGTATAAGGAGATCCATCCGCAGGATAAATTCCTGATGCTCTTCGTCCAGAAGTGAAATAAATGAAATTTTCATTGGTCACAGGCGCATAATCTGCTCCAGGGGTATTCAATTCATTGTAATTGACGAGCACATAATTCGGGAAATATTCCTCAATCCCATTTGCTAAGTTAATCGCTTCAATTTGCCTCTGGGTCTCTGCTAGTAAACTTTCATCTTGGGTAAACCCTTTTGCCTTTTCAAACGCTTCTATGGCCTCCTCATCTTTTTCTTGTGCTTTTAAACTTTGGCCAAGACGGAAAAGAAGGTCAAATGAAGGATCTTCTTCTACCAGTTTTTCATAATAAGGCCCTGCGTCCTCAATCCTATTTGAAAGTCTGAAACTTTCGGCCACTGCCAAATTAGCCTCTTGATTATCAGGATCCGACTCCAAAATCTGGGAATAAGAGTTGATGGCATATTGGTATTGACCGGAAAGGAACTGATCATTGGCTTTTTCTTGAAGGCTTTTACAAGCGTTCAAGCTCATTAAGAGAATAAAGGTGATCCACAAAAAATGGTTTTTCATCTGAAAGGGCTATTGATGATCTATCTAAGCTGAATATTACTAATTAATTTGGGAAAAATTTGTTTAACCAACTAGACTTTGCGGGAATCCATAGCTGATTTAAATGTGATTTTTCCTTTATCAATGGGTTTATTACCTCCGTATCTACGGAGATTTCCCCGCAAGGACTTTTTGTTTGATTCCCAGAGCCGGGGAAACTTTAATTGTTTGGTCATTTTTGTAACTCACTTTTCCCTGATTGGTCAGGTCAATTCCCAAGGAAGCTTCCAATTCACGAAGCACTCGGACTGAACTATCAATCGAACAACCACTTGCTCCTAAATTGCTTTCGTCCACTGCCAGCAGGATGATCTGGTTTTCAATCAAATCAAAAGAAGTAGGCATCAGGTTTCCATGGGTATTCCAGCCTTCACAAAAGGCAGTTAGCCTACTTTTTAATTGAGATGCTTCCTGTTCATTTAAAGTCCGCTCAGCCTGATATACCCAAACTCTTGAATTCTCAGGCATTTTATTAAAATCAACGTACATAATTCAAATTTATTTAGGCAAAGAAAAACCCTTTCTACCTAACGGCAAAAAGGGTCAAATTGATTCAATCTGATTCAATCATATTCCCATTTCCCTAGCGATCATCTCCGCAAGGTCATAGACTTTTACTTCTTCTTCTTTCTCTTTGTTCTTTACGCCATCTGTCATCATGGTTAAACAAAAAGGGCAACCTACTGCAATGGCCTGGGCTCCAGTAGCCAATGCTTCTTCCGTTCTTTCCACATTAATGTCTTTTTTGCCAAGTTCTGGCTCTTTAAACATCTGAGCTCCTCCAGCTCCACAACAAAGTCCTTTAGTTTTACAACGCTTCATTTCTACCAGTTCCACGTCCAACGCTTTAATCACTTCTCTTGGAGCTTCGTAAACATTGTTGGCTCTGCCTAGGTAACAGGAATCATGGAACGTGATCTTTTTGCCTTTGAATTCTCCTCCTCCTTTTAAAGTCACTTTGCCCTCGTTTATCAGTTGCTGAAGAAATTGGGAATGGTGAATTACTTCGTAGTTGCCTCCCAGGGCAGGGTATTCATTTTTAATAGTATTAAAGCAATGAGGGCAAGCGGTCACTACCTTTTTTACTTCATAACCATTTAAGACCTGAATGTTTGCTACTGCTTGCATTTGGAATAAAAATTCATTTCCAGCTCTTCTTGCAGGATCTCCTGTGCAAGCCTCTTCTGGTCCCAAAACGGCAAAACTCACTCCTACTTTATTCAATATTTTAACAAAAGCCTGAGTTACGGCCTTGTATCGCTCATCAAAAGAACCGGCACAACCTACCCAGAACAATACTTCTGGAGTTTCGCCTTTTCCGGCCATTTCGGCCATGGTTGGTACTTGATAGGTAGACATATATTTTAATGTATTTTTTGCTAAAAATGGAACCTGGAGACTTTATTCAAGTTCCGTTATCTGAAATCACTTCATTTCTTCTTCTTTCACTTTCTCTGCCCAGTTGAATCGATCGGAAGGACTGAATTTCCAGGGGGAAAAACTGGTTTCCATGTTCTGGAACATCGCATTCCATTGTGCTGGGGATCCAGATTCTTCCATGGCCACATATCTTCTCATTTGAAGAATGATGGAAAGTGGATCAATATTCACTGGACATGCTTCCACACAAGCATTACAGCTGGTACAGGCATTGATTTCTTCTTGGCTGATATAATCCCCCAATAAGGACTTTCCGTCTTCTAATCCCTTGCCCCCGGTATCTAGGCTTTTTCCAACCTCTTCTGCCCGATCCCTTACATCCATCATAATTTTTCTTGGGGAGAGCTTTTTGCCAGTCAAATTTGCTGGACACTCAGAAGTACAACGTCCGCATTCTGTACAGGAATAAGCATTCAACACGTTGATCCAAGAAAGGTCATTGATGTCTTTCGCTCCAAACCTGGCGATTTCGGCAGGCGGGTCAGAAGGAGTTTCTGAAGGAATTCCCAAACATCATATTCACTTCATTGGTGACTTCAGGCATATTGCTCATTTCACCTTTTGGTTTCAAATTGGAGTACCAGGTGTTGGGGAAGGCTAAGAATATATGAAGGTGCTTCGAATAAGTGACATAAACGGCAAAAGCCAAAATTCCAACAATGTGAAACCACCATGCAAATCGTTCTATGAAAATCAAAGTGGCATCGTCCATGGTTTCGAATAGCGGTTGGATGATGCCACTGAATGCCAAGCCTCCTAATGCCAAATAATGCGATTCTCCACGATCAGCTAAAATTTGATCTGTGGCATTCATGGTCAGGATTGCCAGCATCAAAATAATTTCGATTACTAGGATTAAATTTCCGTCTAAGGCTGGCCAACCTTTCATTTCAGGTTTTGTAAAGCGTTCCACTTTCAGGATGTTTCTTCGAATCAAGAATACGATACAAGAGAAGAGAACTGCTACGGCTAGGAATTCAAAGAAATTCATCGCAGCTACGTAAAAGCTTCCCAAGAATGGGGCAAATAGCCTATGGGTTCCTAAAATTCCATCCAAGACAAATTCCAAAACTTCCAGATTGATAATGATAAATCCAACATAAACGAATAAATGGAGGATGGCAGGGATAAATCGTTTAAACATCTTCTGCTGGCCAAATGCAACCAGTAACATGGTCTTCCATCGTACTTCTGGTTGATCATTTCTAGTTTCACTTTTGCCTAAAAGAATGTTTCTCCGAAGGAATTTCACCCTTTTGCTCAGGAACCATGCAGCGGCTCCAAAAATTATCAAAAATATTACTTGAGGTAAAAAGCTCATATTGATGAGTTTAGCGATTTTCTTCTATTTAAACCTATATTTTTTTCTTCAAATGATTTGGAACAAAAACTCAAATACCTACCTTTGCATCACTTTACAAGAAGGTGATGTAGCTCAGTTGGTAGAGCATCGGACTGAAAATCCGTGAGTCGGTGGTTCGAATCCACTCATCACCACAGGCCCTGTCGAAAGACGGGGCTTTTTTTATGCCAATTTTTGTGTTTTCGATTCTCATTTCCATTCATTTTTAACTAATGCAAAGTAATAAATACTCTGCATGCATACTAAATTTCTCTAAAAATTAAATTAGAGAAATAGACTCGACTTAAAGAAAGATGGATAGATATGTTGCTATAAGTCTCATGAAATCATTAATTTCTAAATATTTTAAATTTTTTTTCACCAAAAGTGTAACATTTCAAGTTTTGATGCATCACCTAACAAAATGAAGTCATTTTTTGAAACACATATCTGGCCAAAGAGATCGAAACTCTACCGATTGGTTTACCTCTGGATTAGAGATAGGGCTTTGGCTGAGGATATGATTCAAAATGTATTCGAAAAATCTTTTCAAAAGGAAGAGGAATTGACAAACCATCCAAATCTATCTGGATGGTTAGTGAAAAGTTTGAAAAATGAGGTGCTGATGTATTACAGAACGTCCAATAAACTGGAGTCATTGGATGGTTTGGAGGAAATACAAACTTCTGAGGCTGTCGATGAGGAGGCTAAAGAATCTGTGAGAAAAGTGATGATTTTAGTAAAGGATCTTCCTTTGAAACAACAGGAGATTTTCCAGTTGAGAGAAGTGGAGGGAATGAGTTATGAGGAGATTTCAGATTACCTGGATATCAGTTTGGAACAGGTAAAGGTCAATCTACATAGAGCAAGAACGAAGATTAGAGAGCGCATGATATCATTAAAGGAAAGAGGATGAAAGATCGTATAGAATATTTGCTAGGAAAATATTGGGAGGGAGACACTACTCTTGAGGATGAGAAAGAATTAAAACTACTTCTGGGAAGTCAATCTGAATTTGAAAGGGAGAAGGAATACTTTGGGATGGTCGAGGATTATGGAAAAGAAGAGCCTAAAAATCTATTTATCCCAAAGGCAAAAGTGAGAAAGTTAAACTCCCGCTGGTTGAGTTGGGCCGCTTCAGTAGTCATTTTCACAGCTTCTTTTGTAGGGTGGAGAGCTTACGAACAAAAGCAGCAAGAGGAACAAGCATATCAAGAAGTGATGCAGGCCTTTGCATTGATTCAAACCAATATGGCCAAAGGGCAGGAACAGCTTGAGGTCATGAACGAAATAAAATACTTGAATACCACAAACCAACTATTTGGTACAGTTAAAAAATAGAACCATGAAAAAAATTCTGATAATTCCGATTCTACTCTTGTCTTTGGTATTCAAAGCCCAGGCTCAAGACGACGCGATTCAAAAGTTCTTTTCCAATTATATGGAAGATGACAGGTTTTCCCGTGTATACATTTCTCCTAAAATGATGCAGATGGCTGGAGGATTTTTAAAGAACAATTCCGACAATGATCAGGATGCAGAAGATTTAGGCACCCTGATTCAAAAAGTGAAGGGAATCCGGATTTTGAGTTCAGAGGAGGTCAATGGGCAGACACTATATAATGAGGCCATGAGTACTTTGACCAAAAATAAATACGAGGAACTAATGGATGTGCAGGATAAAGGCTCCAGTCTCAAGTTTATGGTAAGGGAAGAGGGTGGCTTGGTTCGGGAATTATTGATGTTGTCCGGTGATAAGGGAGGTCAATTCACTTTACTCTCTATGCTGGGAGCTTTTACCTATGAGGATTTAAATATGCTAGCAGAAAAAACCGACATCCCTGGAATGGACTCTTATAATAAAGGGTCTAAAGAAAATAATTAATAGAAAACTAAACCTTATTACACATGAAAAGAATTATTTTAACCTTAATGCTGATAGGATCAGTAATGGCTGTTCAAGCCCAAAGTAAAAGCGTAAAGGCCCTTTATGAAAAATATAAAGGAGATGAAGACTTTTTCCACCTGGAGTTAGGAGGCAATTTTATGAACTTCGCAGAAGGCTTTAAAATAGATATGGACAAAAATGATATGGCGACGGTAGCCAAATCTGTGGAGAAATTAAACTTTTTCACCCTTCCAGATAATATTGATCAGGATCGGGCAGAATTCAAAGCTCTCCAAAAAGGTCTTGAAAGAGAACGCTATGAATTGTTGATGGAAGCTTCCGAAGGAAAAGGTGGAGTATTGGTCTATTCAAAAGGGAATAAGACGATTTCTGATCTAGTCGTTTTAGTAGGCGGAGATGAAGGTGATTTAATGGTGGTGGAGCTAAAGGGAGAATTTGATTCAGAGACGGTGGCAAGAGCTACCAGTAAAGGAATACATTAATAGTATTTAAGTATGATCTAAGGAGAGCTGTCGTGAAAATGACGGCTCTTTTTTTGTAAAGGAATTATGGGGAGGAATATTGTGGAATTTAAGTCTAAAAATTTATCCGGAATATCAGAATTTTGTTCATAAAGCTTTAGTTTTTAAGTGTTTCAAAACTTTTTTAAATTTTTTTTTACCAAATAACTATTTTTTTCTGAGGAAAATTGAAATTCATGTCATTACATCATTTTGTAAAATAAATAAAAAAATACATAAAATTCTGTTGAAGTGACAAAATTCGAAATGAAACGAGTTTCGCAATCGATAGCGAAAGAAAAATGTATTATCGTTAACAAATAGTTATAATTCTTAAGGAATCATTAATGAAAAGTATTTTTTGTTGAAACATTTGCAAAACAGATTCCGTTAGCTACCTTTGTAGAGTAAACAATGTCCGGACAAGATCTAGACGACCCTGTAACCCCAAAATATCCCCCCTAGATGAAACGGCCATCCAGAGGTTACACATAAGAATTTAAAAACCTATTAAACCAATTATTAATATGAAAAAATTATTCTCTTTGCTTTTTGCTGCGGGGATCGCAACAGGAGCATTTGCAACTGATCAAGACAAAGTTGTCAACATCAGACAAACTGAAGCTAAAAAGGTAGCAGTAACTTATGCTGCTGTACCACAAGGTACTGTGATTGTTAAAATTACTGATTCTCAAGATAGATTGGTAATGAGAGACAAAATCAACAAAGAAGAAGCTTTCGCTAAAAGATATGACTTGAATGCTCTTCCTGAAGGAACTTATGAAGTTGAGGTATTGGATGAATCTGGTGTAATAAGAACTGCATCTTTCGATACATTCGTAGCTGAAACTCCAGAAGTATTCTCTAGAGTAACTAAAATGGGTGAAAACAAGTACAGATTATTGGTAAGTAACCTTGAAGCAAAAGAAGTGTCTGTTTCTATTTTCGATGGTGATCAATTGATCCACTCTGAAAGAATCGACAATCCTCAAGGTCTTCACAAGATTTTTGATATCGCTAAACCAAATGGAAACATCACTTTCAAAGTTTCTACTGATGGCGGTTTCGAATCTTACGTAACAAGCCGTTATTAATTAACCAGCTATTATTTATCGAATCCCGTTCTTGAAAAGGAACGGGATTTTTTTGTTAGAGGCAAAGAAGTCTATTAAGACGAATCCGTATGCTATTCCCAGTAATATCCTATGGAAATAGAATGCTCTTATCCTTAGGGCTTATTAGAAATTGTTTTAAGACAAAGTACAAATTCGCTTACCATAGATAGTTTTCTTCCAAAAGGTCTCAATTATGAAGGCTTGCACCTAATCAACAAACATTTCAATGGAGCGAATTCTGAATTATAAAGTGCAAAAAAAAAAAGCTCTGAGACGAATCTCAGAGCTTTTTTTGATTTCTAGTGAATTACTTCTTCCAGCTTACTTTTCCTCCTTTTGCAGAGTCAACAGTAATAGCGTAATTAGATCCTGAAGAAACAATCCACTTAACTTTTACTGCAGTCATTCCTGGGATATTTGCTACTTCAATCTTTTCAGGATTTCTTTTTTGTTCACTGAATTTCTTGAAGTCCTCATCTTCTACTACAAAGCCGGCCACTACTTTTGCTCCGGAAATACTCACATAATCTGGTCTCTCGATTTTATACTTTAAATCCTGACTAGCATGGGTCGGCATCAATCTTTCATTGAAGATGGTTGCTGTGATGGATTTTAATCCTCCTCCTAAGTCTTCTTCCTTCACTTCCATAATCGAAAGTTTTGGCGTATGATAGGCATGATAAATAGTGAAAGCCGCATTTCTATGAGCATCTTGCTCCAATAAGAAGCCTGGATGTGCTCTTCCAAATGTCTTTTTGAACCCACCTATTTCCACAGTGCCGAATTGAGGATGCTCATATTCATGCCACATCACAAATGCATCCCCCATGGTCAGCAATTGATCTACTTCAAACATTTCGTCTTGATTTCCTCTTCCAGAACCTTCTTTATGGAAATACAAATAGGAAGTCATTAATTCATTAGAATAGGTGAATACTCCTCTTGTCCCATAAAACCAGTCCAATTCTCCTCCAAAAACTGAATAGAGGTCTTTATAGACAGTCAAATAACGGTAACCAGGAATCATTTCCTCTCCTTTGGAAGCGATGGCATCATAAATGCGGATATCATCTCTGTTGTATGTACTGACATCTTCCTCCGCGCCTGGGCCTCTTAAAATCATCCCCCCACTGTTGTGAAAGCTTTGAGCACCGGCAATGTTGGGGTGCTTCATCACAAACTCCATGATATTTCTGTTTTCAGGCAAGGAAAATGGATATCTCAAAGCCCCTCTTTGAATATAGTCTGGCTGCCAATTCCATCCCCAATCTCTATTTGGGTCATAATACCCAACTCCGTCATCATTGACTCTTCCATCACCATCACCATCTGTGCCTTCCTGTCCTAGGATTTCATATTCACCGACTTTATCAGCACCAACCATGATCAGTTTTCTTGGATCTTGGGGATCTTTGATATATCTGCCAGTAGGTGATTTTCGTATCATCATCGTAATATGTCCATCCCCATCTAAGTCATCCATCCCATCTTCACCTTTGAATCCGTCCCCGTCATTATCCAAAACCATCATTCCAGATCTTGGAGAATTGGCGGTGTTAGGCTGATTGAAGAAATCGTTTCTTGCATCAGGATTGATAGTTGGGGTGATGTAAAAGGTTTTGTCCTTTAATAGTTGTTGGATGAATTCATTATCTGCATGCATTTCGGTCAAATACCAAGCAGCGTACAAAGCAAATTCCCCACCCTGAATTTCATTGGAGTGAATGTTTCCATCGATCCACATACCTGGCTTGTCTGTATCAGGACCCGTGGAGAAATCAGTGATGGTTAAAGTCATCATATCTCTACCTTCGTAGGATTTTCCGATGGATTCTAACTTTGCGATATCGGGATGGGCTGCTGCAATTTTTTTCATATTGTCCACAAGCCCTTCGTAGGTGTAATAACGATTAAATGCTATTTCAACTTTTGGCATGTAAGGAGTACCCACTGCTTGGAAGAATTTTTCCTGAGCATTGGCGTCGATAGTAGTTAGACTCAAAGCACTAAAAGCCAGCCCAACGATTAATTTTGTTGTTTTCATGATTTTTAGATGTTAGAGTTTAAAAGTTGCATTCACAAAACCTACATGAGAAGCTCCTGCTTTCACAGGTATTTCTCCTTTACCTTTTACAATCCAGCTAAGTTCTACCTTCTCATATGCTCCAATCACATCAATTAACTCGATTTTGTTTCCGGAAATAATTCTGTCTTCTGGAAGATTCATATCTACTCTAACCTTTCTTAACCATCTGGAGCGCTCTCCCATTTGAGAATGTGTCGGAATAGGAGAGTTATTAAATAAATCCACAGTAATTCTCGTTAAACCATTTCCTAATCCCTCAATCTTGAGATTATGCATTTCCAGTTTAGGCTGCATTTCTGCAAGCTTTAAAATAAAATCTGTGTGTTCATCGGCTATCTCTCCCACTTTTTCAAATGGAGGATTGACCATGACAAATGGGTTAATTCCACCTACTTCTACTTTTTTGCCTGGGAAATCCGGGTGATTGATTTCTTTCCAAGGAGTGTAAACACCTTCCCATCCCAAAGAATCAGCCCATGCTAGATAATTGGCTTCTGCATTTGTTTTTCCTTTAAATTCTGGAGTCCAATATCCCGGTGTTCCAAAACTTAATCTTCCAAAGTGAAAATAAGCCCATTGGAAAAAATCCCCGTCAGTTCCCTGGTTCGTTTGCTGAAATGGTTTACTTGAAATGGTTTCATTGTAAATAGAAGATACCATACTATTTATGGCTTGGTCTTTCTCCAGAATAGAGGTCACAATCCTTTTTCTAGCCTCGCCCGCATTATATTTTAAGGGAGAGGAAAGGTTGTTTGCAGGAGAAAATGTAACAAATGCAAAAATGTTCCATTGATCAAATAGGTAGTCTAATAATGCCCTGGATTCTTTTTGAGCTACAGGAATATCACCCGCAAGCGGTTCGAATACTGGGAATTTATAGGTCAAAGACTTATTGAAAGCGATTCCTTCTTTAAGGTCTTCTGCATATTTCCCATCCTTATCATCATCTACAGATTCTTTGAATACTAAATATTTGCCAGCTACTCCTTTAGCATGATTCGCTTTTTCCATAACGCGTTCATCTTCTGAAGAAATTACATAGTCTCCCATGGGATCTTCTACACGCATCCAAGTAATCATTCCATTTCCATCTAAATCAGTGTACCCATTGTCAGCAGGAACTCCATCTCTATCATGGTCTACTGTAACTGCATTTCCACGTCTTTCATACTTCAATGCCGCATGATATTGCTCATAGGCATCTGGTGACATGTTTGGAAAAATATAGAAAGTAGTATTTTCCAGTGCAGCAGCATTTTCTGACACTAATTTCTCAGCGAATTGCAAGGCTAGCTCAACACTCAGTACGTGAAAGCCTTCAACTCCTCCGACTACTGCAATAGCAGGTTTTTCATCTACTTGGCCGGTTCCTATTTTTAACGCCCAAATATCTTTTCCTCCTTCCGTCTTAGTGAGAGAGGTCAGTTCGGCCGATGAATTGGAGCTAATCTGTTGTAGCCTTTGGTTTACTTGAGAAAGTGTGGGGTAATCAGATTGCGCAAAACCATGCATTGACCAACCCAAGCTTCCTAAAAGTAAGCCTGTTAGTAGTAATTTTCTCATAAATTGTTTGGGTTTTAAATTTCATTGGTATTCAGGAGAAGCTCCTGATCTTCCTTTAAATTTTATAATTTTTACAGATAATTTAGGTAGTACTTTTTCCGAAAGCTTAAATCACGCATAAGTGGACATTGCTCGGGATAAGTGGATAAGATAAAAAACTATGTTGTACAGATCGGGATTTTTCGCTTATTTCATGCAAATAGCTACTACACCATGTACCAAAAAATAGCCCTTGCAATAGCCTTTTCTCCTAGAATTGAGGCATTGATCTCCGAAACCAAAAGATTGGTAGAGCTCTTTGAGTCAGAATTGATATTAATTCATGTTGGGAAAAAGACAGATGAGCTGGTACAGAAACTAGAAGGATTAGTAGAAAATGCACAACTACCTAAGGATCGCACCAAAATTATATGGAAAGAGGGGAAGCCTGGTAAAATGATTTTGGAAGCATGCAGGGATGAGAAGGTAGATTTACTAGTAGCAGGAGCCCTAAAAATGAAAGTTTTCTAACCTATTACCTAGGTTCGGTGGGGAGAAAAATAATCAGAAAAGCCCCATGCTCAGTGCTTACACTGATTGAGCCGAAAGTAGAAACTACTGGCTTTTCACAGGTGGTATTCAATGGAACGCAAACTCCAATAACCCCTTTTGTCATACAGCAAGGCATCGATTTTTCAAAAAAAGTAAAGGCAGACCAGGTCTTTATTTTGAATGAGATCAAAATGTATGGGCTTCAAATGGGGACTGCTTCTGAAGATTCAGAGCAGGAGGTTGCCCAAACCAGACGTCAGCTAGTTCAGGATGAAATCAAGTATGTGGAGGATATCCTGAGCAAATTGGATAAAGATGATTTAAAAATTAGTATCAAAGTGACCGGAGGTAGGTGGGCCATCGAATTGGCACGATTCTGTGAAAAAATTAATGCAGATTTGTTGGTAGTAGGTGATGAACATAAATTAAATTTTTTCGATAGGATTTTTCCACATGATTTGGAAGACTTATTAAGCACTTTGCCTTGTAATCTATTAATTGTAAAAGAATAATCTTCCATGGAAACTTTAAACCATAAGGAGGTTATTAATTTACTCCTCCAGCTTGCCGCCATGTTAATTATGGCCAGAATTTTTGCCGAATTGGCAAGGAAGTTCAAACTTCCTGCAGTAGTCGGTGAGATTTTGGCTGGTATCATTTTAGGGCCGACCATATTAGGGACCTTATTCCCAGGAGCTCAGGATTATTTGTTCGGCTCTCATGAAATGTCAAATGTTGCTCTGGATGGCTTTGTCCAAATCTCTGTAGTCCTACTCCTGTTTATTGCGGGACTGGAGGTAGAGCTTCAAGTGGTATGGAATCAAGGGAAAAATGCGTTAAAAATTGCTACGGCCTCCATGGCATTACCCATAATTACAGGGTTTGTCCTAGCCTATGCTTTCCCTGAGTTTTTGGGAGTGAATATCAATGATAGAGCGGTAGCCTCTACCTTTTTGGATTGGCCATTTCCATCACTGCATTAGCTGTAGTCGCTAGGATATTAATGGATTTGGGAATCTTTAAGACCCAAACGGGTTTACTGATCATAGCGGCAGCCATGTTGGTTGACATCCTAGGTTGGATTGTTTTCTCCGTGATCTTGTCCTTATCAGAATCAGGTGCAGAAGGACTAGGTGTTTGGCCTACGATTGGGTTAACCCTGTTCTTTACATTATTCATGTTGACTTTAGGAAAGGGTTTAATTAACAGGGTGTTGCCTTGGATCAATAAAAATCTGGCTTGGCCAGGTGGATTACTTTCCCTTTCGCTAGCCATATGTTTTCTGGCAGCTTCTTTTACTGAGTTTATTGGTATTCATGCCATTTTTGGCGCTTTCATCATTGGTGTTGCGTTAGGAGATTCCGAATACTTAACAGAAAAAGCCAAGGAGATCCTTCATCAATTCATTAACAATATTTTTGCACCTATTTTCTTCGTGTCCATTGGACTGAAAGTGAATTTTGTGGAGGCTTTTGATCCCGGAGTAACCGGAGTAGTGGTAATTCTTGGCTTGTTGGCAAAGTATTTTGGAGCTTACTTGGGAGGAAGGTATGCAAGAATAAGCAGAAAAGAATCAATCATTGTTGGCTTTGGGCTTAGTACCAGGGGAAGTATGGATATCATCTTAGGATTGATTGCCTTAGAGACAGGATTGGTCTCCGAGTCCTTGTTTATTGGGTTGGTTATTCTTGCCTTGATTTCAAGTATTTTCTCAGGTCCTTTAATCAACTGGGCACAAAAGCTGAAATTTTAAGATCTTTTTTCAATGACTCATTTGAAAGATCAATTGGCTTAAGTTAACAATCAGATGTAATTTTGGGTTGTCCTTTTCATTACCCACAATCAAAAGCACATGATCAAAACCGGAAAAACTGGCGTATTGCTAGTGAATTTGGGAACTCCAGATAGTACATCCACAGGAGATGTTAGAAAGTATTTACGCGAATTCCTGATGGATGGACGTGTAATAGATATTCCGTTTATACCTAGATGGATGTTGGTCAACTTGATTATAGCCCCTTTTAGGGCTCCAAAATCTGCTGCAGAGTATCGTAAGCTATGGACAGATAGAGGCTCACCATTGCTTTTTCATACTGTGGACTTAAAGGAAAAGCTGGTAGAAAAACTGGATTCATCTGAATATGTGGTGTCCATGGGAATGAGATACCAAAGTCCTTCCATTGAATCGGCATTGGAGGAGTTGATGAAAAAGAAAGTGAAGAAGATTATTGTAGTGCCATTGTTTCCCCAATATGCCTCTGCTACCAATGGTTCTGTAATAGATCGAGTTATGGAAATAGCCCGTGGTTGGCAGATCATTCCTGAGATTACCTTTGTTAGCAATTTTATAGATCATCCTCTTTTCCTGAAAGCTTGGAAAGAATTAGGGCAAGAAATGATGGAGAAGAAAAAATATGATCGCTTCTTATTTTCTTATCATGGCCTTCCTGAACGACAAATTAAAAAAGGTTCAGTGGACAACTATTGCCAATTAGGTGCTTGCTGTAATAAATATTCCTCTTCAAATCAGTTTTGTTATAGAGCCCAGTGTTTTCAGACCACACGCATGATAGCTGCCGAACTTGGGTTGCCCGAAGAAAAAGTAGACACCTGTTTTCAGTCTCGATTAGGAAAAGACCCTTGGGTTCAACCTTATACGGAAGATATGATCAAGAAATTGTCCTCTGAAGGGGTGAAGAACGTTTTGGTGTTTTCTCCAGCATTTGTTGCTGACTGCTTAGAGACTACAGTCGAGGTAGGACAAGAATATAAAGAGCAGTTTGAAGAGCAAGGTGGGGACCATTGGGATTTAGTCCCAAGTTTAAACTCCGAGGATACCTGGGTGGATTGTTTGGTAGATTTAGTCCACTCTAAGTCTTGAATGAAATCTATTTTCTCACCACAATTATATATTAGGTCAGGTTTCGGTTCTTTGATGGGAACATATTGATCTTTCATTTATAAATCACCTTTGCATCAATTGTCAAAGTCAAACTCATCGGAATTTTTATTAATCTCAGGGATTCTATTGGTGTCCATTAATCTGAGGACCTCCATCGCTTCAGTGGGCCCATTGATTCCGTTTATTCGTGATGACCTGGGTTTGTCGAATGGGTTAGCGGGTTTCCTCACGACACTACCATTGTTGACCTTTGCCACCTTTTCCTTATTTGCCCCAGCGATTGGAAGAAAAATGGGCATGGGGAGGGCGGTTTTTTTGGGTGTTCTATTATTGACTATTGGGGTCATTCTCCGGGTTTTGGGAGGAATTGAGCTTTTATTGGTAGGCACTGCCCTGACGGGAATTGGAATCGTAATTGCCAATGTATTGGTGATTCCTTTGATAAAGGTCCGATTGCCACATAAAATAGGTTTGATGACTGCCCTATTGGCTACAATGATGTCACTTTTTGCTGCCATTGCAGCAGGCTTTTCTGTTCCAATCGCAGAAGATTTAGGATTTGGATGGAGAGGATCTTTGGCCTCTTGGGCCATGTTTATGGTTCTTGCTTTACTTGTCTGGATACCACAATTGAAAAGGCCAAAAGCGGGCATGCATATAGGTGGGGAGAAGGCAAAAAACGTTTGGAAATCCAAATTAGCTTGGCAGGTCACGCTTTTTATGGGCTGCCAATCCGTGATGTATTTTACTTTGACAGCTTGGCTTCCTGATATGTTGGTGTCTAGAAGTTGGTCTCCCGTGGAGGCAGGGGCTGTATCTTCCATTATGCAATTGGTATCCTTGATAGGTTCCTATTTTGCACCATCTATTTTGATCAAGTTGAAGCAGCAGTCGGGGGTAATATTAATTGTTGGGATAGGCTATATCATTGGATTTTTAGGTTTATTTATTGAATCAGAATGGGTTACTTATTCTTCTTTGACCCTGATTGGCTTGGGAATGGGAGCTAGTTTAAGTATTGCCTACACGTTGATCTCGCTGAGAACGGCAGAAGATCAGACGACTGCAAAGCTTTCTGCCATGGTTCAGTCCTCTGGATATTATTTAGCAGCATTGGGTCCTATGCTTTTTGGTGTTTCCTTAGATCTTTTTGGGTCATGGAATATTTTAATCTGGTTTTTAATTCTATTCTCTGTTCTTTTTACTGGCTTTGGGATGGCTGCAGGACGAGATATGAAGATCTAATAGGATTATTTTCGTAGGCTTTATGTAATTTTGCGCGAGTTTCCCAAATGATATTTCCATGCAAGAATTAATGCAATCCCTAGGCGTTTCAGAAAACTTATTTAACTATCTGATTATGCCCCTATTAATCTTTATTGCACGTGTAGGAGATGTTTCAATTAATACGCTACGGATCATGTTCATGATGAATGGGAAGAAGAACATTGCCCCCATTTTGGGATTTTTGAGGCATTGATCTGGTTGCTTGCCATAGGCCAGATATTTCAAAATATATCCAACCCCATGTCTTATATCGCTTATGCTGCTGGTTTTGGAACTGGAACTTACGTGGGGATGTATTTTGAAGAGAAACTCGCACTTGGGAGGGTTTTGGTACGGATTATTACTCCAAATCCCAACCCTCAATTGATGGAATACATGAAAGAGGAGAATTTCCGCTTTACCAATGTAGGTGCCGAAGGGAGGTATGGTAAAGTTCAATTGACTTTTACTGTCATGAAAAGAGATGCGCTGGCAAAGTTTATAGATAAGGTAAAGAGTTTGGATGAAAAGGCGTTTTATACCATTGAAAGTGTGAAACGAATTTCTGAGGATGATTTAAATGTGATGGACGATAAGCCCAGGTTCAATTTGAGCTTTTTCAGTAAAGCCAGGACCTAATGGCTAATACTTGGTTTCAATTTCAACAGTTTCGGGTTCATCAGGACCAATGTGCGATGAAGATTAGTACTGATGCAGTACTATTGGGTGGATTAGCCTCCTTAGAAAATCCTCAAAAAATACTGGATGTAGGTACGGGGACAGGAGTGATTTCTTTGATGTTGGCCCAGCGTTATCCCATTGCTCAAGTTACAGGTATTGAACTCGACAATATGGCTGTAAATCAAGCAGGTGAAAATTTTATTTCAAGCCCTTTTTCATCTAGGATGAAGATTTGGGAAGGTAGATTCCAAGAGTTCAGTTCTGAAGAGAAATTTGACATGATCGTCAGTAATCCACCCTATTTTCCAGACCATTTAAAGTCTGAAAACTCCAAAAGAAATCAGGCTTTGCATACAGACACCCTTTCTTTTCGGGAGCTTGTTTGCAATTCAGCTAGCTTGCTTAGTAAGGAAGGTTGTTTTTGGGTGATTTTACCTCCCAGACAAATGCAAGATCTGAGGGAGGTTTCTAAAGAGTTTGGACTAAGCCAATGGCAATCTACTACGGTGCAAGATAAACCAGGAAAGAGAGTACTTAGAGAAATTGTGTGTTTTGGGTTGGAAGAAAAGGAGTTTCAATCTCAAGAAATTTTCATAAAAAATGAGGATGGGACAGCTCATTCTAGCTATCAAAAGATTGTGTCAGGCTTTTTGTTAGAATTTCCATGAAAAATAAGGAGAATCTAGAGGATCTCTTGAGAATTAGAATCAATTCTGACCAAAAATTCAATTTTTAGCTTTAATTAAATCATTTTTATACCCTGATATTTTCAATAGAACGGATTTTTTTAAAGAATCTTCAATATTTGACCCTATTTATTGTGAAAGGTAGTTTTTGAGGGGTGAGTGATCTTGTTTGTGAATACTAATTCTATATTTTTGGGTGATATTTAATTACTACTACAATCATATGCGAAAACTTCTATCTCTGAGCATGTTAGTTATGCTTCTTTTGGGATGGGCTTGTACTGAAGAGGAACCTGAAACCACGGTGTTAGTGACGGAAGATGTGCTATACACCAGTGCAGAAAATGTCAGACTTCTAGGTCGCTTAATTACTAACCAAACAATCAGCGCGGTCGATCATGGTTTTTATCTCGCCGAAGATGAAAATTTTTCTTCCCCAATAATTATTTCACTAGGTACAAAAGAAGGTCCCGGTAGATTTATAGGGGAAACTACTGGATTGACAAATTCAAAAACCTATTATGCAAAATCCTTTATGGATTTGGGAGGAGAGATTCAATTTGGAAATGTGATTACCCTAAACACATTAAGTCCAATAATTGAAACCTTCTCGCCAGCTTTTGGATTGGTTGGGGAGAGCATGATTATTACAGGTCAAAATTTCACAGAAGATACAGAAGTGTTCTTTGGTGATTCAAAAGCGGTAATCACATCTATAGAATTCGAGTCCAGACTTAATTTGATTATCCCTGAGGCCTCAGATTTTTCGGTTCCTATTACCGTAAACGTTCAAGATAAAACCTTGGAATTTAACTCCAACTTTGAATATCAAATTGGTACTTATGAGTTAATCAACAAGTTTCCTGAAGCTGTTAGACTTTATGGAAATGCATTTTACCAGACCAATTCAGGATTGAATATTGGCTTGGGAACCGTTTCCAAGAACAGTTTTTATTCAAAAATCCAGCAATATGACATTGGATCTAATACTTGGAAAGAAGTTTCATTTCCGGGTTCAAACCGAGCCTATGGATTTGCCACCAAAAATTACTTGGGAGGTGGAACCGCTGGTTTGATACCGAATCCATATGATATTAATTTCTCATTTTATAAAGTGACGGATTCTGGATTTGAAAGGCTACCGGATTTACCTTTTGCCAGTAGAGAATCAATCGCATTCGAAAATGGGGGAAATCTCTATGTCCTAGGAGGAAAAGAGGGGAATACTTCCGCATTAAGAAGATATAATCCAGCCACCAATACCTGGACAAATCTAAATGATTCTCCAGTTGAGTTTTCTACGGAGAATGCATTCTTTTTGTATCAAAATAAGGTCTATATCATTAGCAATGATGCAGTGCTATGGCAATATACGATCAGTTCTGACTCATGGGAGTCTGTATCTACCTATCCTGGTAGCTTAGGGCAAGGCTATGGAATGGGGCAAGTGATTGGTAATAAGGCATATGTAGGGCTTTATCAAAGAAATACACAGGTTTGGGAGTTGGATATGAATACCATGGTTTGGAAATCAAAAATGACATCCCCGGCTTGCCTCAGGAAATTACGGTAGCCCACTTTGAGAAGGATGGATTTCTTTACATTATGAGAATGCCTGATATTACTTTGGCAGGGAATTTCCCGATGAATTTGTACAAGTTTGACCCCAACGGATTTTAATTTCAGCATATGAAAAAACATTTACTCATTTTCTTTTTACTGATTTGTCAGTTGGGATGGGCTCAGACCGAAGTGAATCGGGAAGTAATCGGAAGAGATATCGGTCAACTGAAAGGAATTCGGATAACAGGTAGGATCATCGATGAAATTACCGGAGAAGCATTGGTAGGAGCTACAGTGACTGTTCCTGAATTAGAAATCAACAGAATAACCGACAACAATGGTGGCTTTGAATTGATCTTAGATCGTGCAGAGTACAACCTCCAATTTAGGTATGTGGGGTATGAAACCATTGATTACCCAATCACTGCCGTAGGAGATGGAAGGATTTCCATCAAAATGCTTCAGGAAGATTTTCAATTAGATGATGTGGTGATTTATGGTAGTGATCCAGAGAAAAATATTCGTTCCACTGATATGGGAGCCATTACCATGAGTATGAATACCATGCGTGAGTTACCTCCTTTTTTAGGAGAAGTGGACATTATTCGCTCTATGGCCACCCTCCCAGGGGTAAGCCAGGTGGGTGAAGCTGCAGCTGGCTTAAACGTCAGAGGTGGAGGCGCTGATCAAAACCTGATCCAATTTGCAGGAGCTCCCATCTATAACCCTACTCACTTGTTTGGATTGTTTACTTCTTTCAATGCGGATGCGGTGAATGGTGTGACTTTATACAAGTCAGTAATCCCAGCAAGATTTGGAGGTAGAGGTTCTTCGATCTTGGATATACAACCAAAAGCAGGTTCCATCGATAAATGGGGAGGGGACCTAATGCTGAGTAATTTCTCAGGTAAAGTCGGATTCAATGGACCAGTGGTAAAGGATAAAGTTTCCATTAGAGGAGGATTTAGAGGTTCCTATATTAATTGGTTCTTGGGTGCTTTGAGCAACCCGGACCTAAAGAATTCAAGAGCGAATTTTTATGATGGAAACCTGGTGATTTCTGCCCCGATCTCAGAGAAAAATGAGTTCACGTATAGCTATTATACTTCTTACGATGATTTTGCTTTTGCCTCTGATACGACCGTGTCCTGGAAAAACAACAGTCATTCCTTACAATGGAAAAGTGTTTTCAATGACAAGATGGGCCTCGAGGCTTTGGGATATTATACCCAATATGATTACAGCATTTTCAATAGATCAGGAATCAATGATTTTGACCTGAATTCTGGCATCAAAGATTATGGTATCAAAGCATATTTCTATTATATGTTTAGCGAGACCAATAAAGTCACTGTGGGAGGAGATTTCAAAAATTTGGAATTGCAACCAGGGGAATTAATTCCTTCCGCTGGAGAGGAATCTGGAATATTGCCTCAAAAAGTGCAGAATGAAAACGGAAGAGAATCCGGTGTTCACTTCCAGCATGAATTTGAATTAGGAGAGAAGTTTGGGATGTCTTATGGTGTCCGATATGACATGTATAGTTATTTCGGTCCTAGGGTTGTCCGCGAGTATGCGGAAAACCAACCTCTTTCGGATGGAAGTGCCATCAGTGAAACTACCTATGCAGATGGAGAGGAGATTCAATCATATAATGGACTTGGGCCTAGAGGTTCATTACGTTACTCTTTCTCCAAGGCTAGCTCGATTAAATTGGGATACAATAAAATGTACCAGTTTATTCATTTGATTTCAAATACTGCTACCATCGCTCCAACAGACGTTTGGAAGTTGAGTGATAATTACCTGAAACCGCAGATCGTGGATCAGATATCTTTGGGATTCTATAACAATTTCAAAGGCAATATTTTTGAAACCTCCATCGAAGTCTACTACAAAGACATCCAGAATGTCATAGAGTATAAGGATGGAGCCAATTTAATTCTTCAGAATAATCTGGAAACCGAATTGGTTCCTGCCAATGGACGGGCATATGGGGTGGAATTATATGTGAAGAAGAATTTGGGAAGATTGACTGGCTGGGCTTCCTATACCTACTCCCGAAGTTTGAGACAAGTAATCACTCCATTTGAAGAAGAGATTATCAATGATGGAGATTGGTATGCTTCCAATTATGACAAGCCTCATGACTTTACCTTGATAGGAAACTACAAAGTGAGTACCAACACCTCTGTTTCGGCAACATTTGGATATAGCACAGGTAGACCAGTTACCTACCCAGAAGCCAAGTTTGATTATTCAGGAAACAACCTTGCTTATTTCAATAGAAGAAATGAACAACGATTACCTGATTATCATCGATTGGACCTTTCTGTCAACTTTAAACTTCCAGGCAAGGGTAAATTCTTCGATGGGGATTGGACTTTCTCAGTATTGAATGTGTATGGACGTAAAAATCCATTCTCGCTCTTCTTTGTGGATGAGTTAGGGGCACCTCCACAAGCGTTAAAACTCGCTGTATTAGGTGTTCCTCTTCCAAGTATCAGCTACTCTATTAAGTTTTAATAAGATGCTAAAAAAATATATTTACCTGCTTTTAATTTTACCATTGGCTGCTTGCATTGACCCCTATGTGGTTAATGTAGAAAGTGGTGAGCAGTTATTGACTGTGGAAGGCACAATTACTACTACTCCAGGAGCTCAAAGTATTCGACTTACGAGAAGTGATACTTATGGGAGTATTTTTGAAGGCTTAATCAGGCCAGTCTCCAATGCTACTGTAGTGATTCGAGATGACCAGGGAAAGGTAATTTTCTTGACTGAAGATACTGAAGACAGAGGTGTGTATTATACTCCTGAAAATTTTGCAGCGGTTGTTGGTAGGTCCTATACCCTGCAAATCCAACTCGTGGATGGAAAGGTTTATACTTCCTTACCAGAGTTGGTCAATTCAGTACCGGAAATAAAAAATATTGATGTGAAGGTAGTGAAGATCGCAGTGGAAGGTGAGGTTTTGGAGCGGTCAGGTGTACAATTAATAGCAGAAATTGAAGATCCATCTGATCAAAATAACTTCTATTACTGGAGAACAGACCAGACTACCTATATTTTAAAAACAAGGCCAGACCTTTATACTCCAAATCCGAACTTAAGAAACCCACCAAGTAGGGAGCCTGAACCAAAGGACTGCTGCATTGTATGTTTCAAAACCGAGTTGCTTGGAAGTCAAGGGATATATTTGGAAAAAGATGATATTTTCAATGGTTTGAATACTAAAGTAGCTGCGGGTTTCATTGAAGATGATGGGAAGCGATTTGTAGAAACATTGAGAACTGATTTGAGGCAGATGAGTATTTCTCAGGAAGCTTATCGATTTTTAAGATTGGTCAAACAACAAACGGAAGTTTCAGGGTCTGTATTTGATCCGCCACCTGCAAACATCAGAGGGAATATGATAAGTTTGGATGATCCTGAAGAGGTGGTTTTAGGGTATTTTATGGCTGCCGGAGAAACAGTCAAACGAATTTATATCCAAGCAGAAGATCTTGATTTTACGCAGCCAGCAGTAATTATACCAGACGATTGTCGTGAAGTTGAGGGAGCCCAATTGAATCCTCCAGCAGACTGGAATCCATAAATTGTATTGACTTAAAGTACTTTGAAAAAGTTTAATTTTATCTTTTTTATCCTACTATGGAGTTGTGTAGACCCATATGAAGTGGATATTGAAGAGGGGGTTCAATTGCTGACCGTCGAGGGGATGGTGACTAATGGACCTGGACCTCATCTTGTAAAGCTTTCCAGAAGTGATACATACGGAAGTATTTATGAGGGGCTTGTTCGTCCAGTTGCTGGAGCAACGGTGATCGTAAGGGATCAAACAGGAAAAGTGATTTTTCTGGAAGAAGATCTTGAAAATAGGGGTGATTATTATACTTCTGAAGATTTTTCAGCAGAGGTTGGAAATACCTATACCTTGCAAATCCAGTTGGTTGACGGAACCGTTTATTCTTCTTTACCGGAGACCTTACCATCCGTTCCAGAGATTCAAGAGATCAATTATCAGGTCAAACAAATTCCTGTGGAAGGAGAATTGAATCCAGATTCAGGAGTTCAATTCTTGGTGGACATTGAGGATCCTGAGGGTGAGGATAACTATTACTATTGGAAAAAAGGTCCTTCTATGTACATTTTAGAAACCAGACCGGATCTTTATATAATCCCTCCTCCAAGTCGACAGCCAGCTCCAAAGGATTGTTGTATTTCATGTTATCGATCTGAGCAGGTGTCAAACTATTCTATATTCATAGCAAATGATGACACTTTTAATGGTCTTAGCTCTAGAATACCTGCAGCTTTTGTGTTGGATGACGGTTTACGTTTTGTCAACCAATACAGAATTGATATCGAACAATACAGTATCTCTGCAGGAGCCTACCGGTTTCTCCGATTGGTGAAACAGCAAGTTGAATTGAGTGGGTCTGTATTTGATCCTCCACCTGCCAATATTCGAGGCAATATGGTCAGTTTGGATCATCCTGATGAAGTGGTTTTGGGATATTTTATGGCAGCAGGAGAAACCAGCAAAAGAGTCTATGTGGATGCTACTAAATTAGATTTTGTACAGGGTAGAACAATTATAGCTGATGATTGCAGAGTTGTAGATGGCGCACAAACCGAGCGGCCTTCAGATTGGAATCCATGAGAAAGTACCATAAAGACTAGTTGGTACTTTCTATAAACCGTATTCCTAGTGTTTCAAGTTTATTTAAAATAGGGTTATATAACTCTGGTAAAACTGGTACATGAAGTCCTGTGAGTTTAATTTTTCCATTCAGAAATTCATCTACGGCAATTGCTAAAGGTAGACCAACCGTTTTTGCCATAGCCGTATAGGTAGAGTCTTCACCATAGCAAACGAGACTCGAGACGATCGTTTTGATGCCCTTATTGGATTTGATTTCAAACTGATGTTGCATCAGAATCATATCTTTGTCCTCTGGAAATAATTTCCAATCTTCTTCCAAGATTGCCTGAAGTATACTAGCTGGACTCCCTTGCGTTTTTGGCAGTTTTCGATTTCCAAAGAATCCCAACCATTGGATTTTTTCAAATGTTGGGAAATCCATTTCGGGAATGGCTTCGGCAAGTTTTTCCTCCACAGACAACTCATTTTTATAGGGCAAAAATGTGTTCAGGAATTGTCTCAGGGTACTTCCTTCCTGCAAGTTTAACTCATAAGAGTCATCGGTTAATCCAAGTTGAACGAATACATCCCAGGCTTTACAATAGCCAGACCTCCTCAAAGTGCCACGCAACATGGTTTGAATAGATTCAATTCCATATACTTTCCTATAGTTTAGGGAATCACGATTAGGATAGCCATCAAAATCTCCTAACCTGTCAAAATGGATGGTTTCGGTTCTTTTAAATACTTGGTGGTACGGAACAAATTTCAATTCACCATGATCAATATATTTGGAGGTTCCCTGTCCTGCTAATACCACATTTCTTGGGTTCCAGGTAAACTTGTATTTCCATGGATTGTCTTCACTGATTGGGGCAAGTAATCCACCACAATAGGATTTGAATGAGAGAATTTCTTCTTGATTGACTTTTGCTTCCAAAATAATCTTCATGGCAGACATATGATCCAATCCTGGGTCTAAACCACATTCATTTAAAAAAAACAGGCCTTTCTTTTCTATTTCAGCCTGCATGGATTTCATTTCTTCAGATTCATAGGAAGCGGAGAAAAAATGTTTTTCAAGGATCAGACATTCTTTAGCGACGATAGGATGCATAAATGCAGGCAGCATGGAAATGACCAGATCCGAGGCAGTGATTAATTTTTTCAATGCCTTTTTATCTTCAATAGAAAAACCTGTTGCTTCTGTATTTGGCCTTCCTTGGAGTTTGGAGTTAGCTAATGCGAGGTCTAAATCTGCAAGAATAAGTTTTCTGCTACCATCACTACAAGTTGCTGCTATATAATCAATTAAATAGGAGGATGATTTTCCCGCTCCAAGAATCAAAATTGTCTTCATATTCAAACTTGGTCAAAGGCCTAAATTGGTTATTATTATCAAGCTAGGAAAGGGACTGGCATTTAATTTTGGAACTATTCACTACATTGTTCGTATGGATAACTCCTAGATACAACTATGGGTAAAAAAATTAAAATATCGGCCGAATTAGAAGAGTTGGTTTGGGAGGAATTGAAGGATGAGGACCAGGAACTGATTTTAGAGGCAAAATCAATTAGTAATGATGCTTATGCACCCTATTCAAATTTTCAAGTTGGTGCGGCGGCTAAACTTAATTCGGGCAGGATTTTGAAGTCCAGTAATCAGGAGAATGTAAGTTTTCCTGTAGGGGTTTGTGCCGAACGATTGTTATTGGGATATGCAGGAGCTAATTATCCTGAAGACCCGGTTAAAAAGCTGGCGATTGTAGCCAAAAGAAAAGGCGAAGAAGAATGGGCCTCGGTTTCACCTTGTGGGTTATGCCGACAGACCATCAGTGAAACAGAAATGAGGTTTAATCAAGCGATTACCTTACTCATCTTAACACCACAAGGTCATATATTGAAGATTCCTGGAATTCAGGCTCTCTTACCATTTAAATTTGAGGATTTGAATGGGTAATCCAATGAAGAGACGTATCATGGTCAGTTATGAGGCAGAATACTGTGTCTCCCACGAACCTAATTTTCAAGAGGAAGAAATTTGGATTTTGTTTCATGGATACGGACAATTGGCAGAATTTTTCATTCGTAAGTTTTTGCCCTTTGATCAAAACCATCGGCTTTTTATTGCACCTGAGGCAACGAATTATTCTTATTTGAAGGATTTCTCTGGCCGGGTTGGTGCCAATTGGATGACCAGTCATGAACGGGAACTAGCCATTGAAAATAATCATAGGTACTTGGATCAATTAGTGGATGGAATCCTGTCAGGATTTGAGAATGCTCCAAAAGTTCATGTGTTAGGCTTTTCCCAAGGAGTAGCCACTGCCACCCGTTGGGCAAGTCGTTGGGAGGGAAAGGTCAACAAGTTCATTCTGTGGGCTGGGGGATTTGCACACGATTTGCAATTAAATGTCAGCAGAGAAAATTTTTGGATACTGAGTTTATTAGTGTTTTGGGAGACCAAGATGAATTTGTGAATTCTGAGAATCTCCAAAAACAGGAGGAAATAGTAAAACTATTGGGGAAAAAAGTGAAAAGAATCAATTTTTCTGGAGGGCATATCATTGATTCTGAGGTTTTAAAAGACCTTTTTGAAAAAAATGAGAAATAAATTCATGATTTTTAATACCGAGTCCAAAAACAATTTGATGCAACTTTGACATTCACTATTTTTCGAAAAATTTTGTAATTCATTCATGTTTTCGCTTACTGAAAAAGAGGTTGAATCAATATCAACCCAATTGCTGAAAGGCAATGTATGTTTCTATCAAATCGATAAAAAGAAGATTCATCATATGCCCGATGACGAAGATTATTTCAACTACGATCTCACCGAAGAGGAGGAGGATATTCTAGACGAAATAGAAGATAATCCTGACAATTTTGCTGAGTTCACTAAAATGGAACCTGCTCAGGAGCATCAAATGATGCAGGACTTTGTCGATAGAAAAATCAAGGAGAAAAACTTAGCCGAGGATTTGGTGAATGCTTTGAGTAAACCAAAGGCTTCTACGGGTTTTAAGTTTTTAATTGATGAATCCAAATACAAGAATGAATGGTTGGAGTACAGGCTTTCGAAATACCATGATTGGGTAAAAGAGCAAGTTGATAGCTTCAATTATTCTGAAGATTAATCCCAAACCGCCTTTCCGGCGGTTTTTTGTTTTAGTATGATCACTGAAGAAAATAAACTTTCGATTCGGAATTTTTTGAAACCTGGGGATTTGGGACAGGTAGCTGCCTTGCATGGCAAGATATATGGGGAGGAACACGGTTTCCCCATTGGTTTTGAAATGTATGTAATGGAGAGCTTGATAGAGTTCTATAGACAGTTTGACGAAGAAAGAGATCGTGTTTGGGTGGTGGAGTCCGAAGGGAGAATGGTTGGTTTTTTACTTTTGATGCATCGGGCTAAGAATAGTGCCCAGCTCCGCTATTTTATTATGGAGAAGCTCTATAGAGGAATTGGAATAGGGAAAGAGTTGATGCAAAAATGGATGGAGTTTTTTGAGGAAAAGAACTACCAATCTGCCTACTTATACACTACCTCAGGATTGGACCCCGCTATCAGCCTATATGAAAGATATGGCTTTGTGAGAATATCTGAGGAACAAACAGAGAATTTTGGTTTTCCAATGTTGGAGATTTTATATCGATTAGAAAAGGCTTGATAGTTAAGGGTTTGCTATAGGAAAATGTATTTTTAGTAAACAATCATATCAATCATGACTTCACAACCTTTCAAAACCATCAAAAAAGCGCTGGATTACTGGTATTTCTTGACATTAATTGGCGCAGTATTTATTCTTTTAGGAATTTATGTGTTTAGTACTCCTCTCGCTTCCTATTTAGTGTTGGCGACACTTTTTAGCCTATCATTTTTAGTTTCTGGTTTGAGCGAGTTGACCTTTGCTTTTGGGAATATAAAACACCTGGATAATTGGGGCTGGTTTTTGGCATCAGGCCTGATCAGTACGGTAATTGGATTTTTATTACTGACTAATCCGGCACTTTCCATGGTGACTTTACCCTTGTATGTAGGGTTTGGGGTTATGTTTAAGTCCATAGCAGGTATCAGTTTTGCTTTGAGTTTGAAAGACCATGGCGACGAGTACCAATCCTTACTTTGGTTAAGTATTGGAGGGATGATTTTGTCCATCATTCTAATTTGGAACCCAGCAATCATCGGGATGACTTTAGTTACTGTCACAGCCATGGTGTTTATTCTTCTAGGGATTGTTGCAGTTTTATTCTCGTTGAAGCTTAAGAAATTACACGACCTTCCCAATAAGCTAAAAAAGAAAATTGAAGAGAATTCTTGAGGGAAATGACTTTCTTGGATAGTTGAAAAAGTGGTTTAACCTTTTCTAAGGGTTAAGACCTTAGAAATGGGGATGGATTTTAATTCCTTCAAGCTATCTTTGTTTCATGCTAAAATCCATATTCTCCTTATTGATTGTTTTCTTTTCTATCTCTTCTTCCTATTCCCAAAATTGGGATTGGGGCGGTCCTATGGATCCTCTGCAAGAGAAATTCAAAGTGTTGCATTATCAATTGGAACTTGAAATTCTTCTGGATTCAAAATCTATTAAAGGGAAAAATAAGGTCACTTTTGATGCCCCTGAAAAACTAGATACCCTTCGATTAAATTTAATTGATGAATATGAGGTGTCCAGGGTTTTGATGAATGAGGAGGAAGTGAGTTTTACCCATCAAAACGATATTTTGGATATCATTCCCATCGATTGTACCTGCAATTCGGTCGAAGTATTTTACGAAGGGATTACACCTATCGCAATCAACCCGCCCTGGACCGGTGGATTCACTTGGGAGTTAGATTTATTGGATCAGCATTGGATGGGACTTTCTTCCCAAGGAGAAGGGGCAAAGATTTTTATGCCTGCTCTGGATCACCCTTCAAGTGAGCCAGAAAATGGAGTAGACTTATTTTTTACGGTTCAAAAACCCTATTTCGTAGCTTCTAATGGGAGGTTGCTTGAACAAAAGGAAACAGCTGATCGCATCACTTATCATTGGGCAACAGAGTATCCCATTAATAATTATGGAATAAACTTTACAGTGGGAGTTTTTCATGAAGCTAAAATGGATTTTGAATCCATTTCAGGGCAGAATATCCCCATGCACGTATTTGTTTTGCAGGAAGATGAAGCAAAAGCGCAGTCCTTGCTAGAAGTCTTAAAGGTAAGTGTAGAAACGCAAGAAAAATATTTTGGAGCATTTCCTTTCCCAAACGATAAAATAGCGGTAGTTGAAACTCCCTATTTAGGGATGGAGCACCAAACCATCAATGCCTATGGGAATAATTTCCAGTTTGTTCCAATGGGGGATGTTTCCTATGATTGGTTATTGCATCATGAACTAGGGCATGAGTGGTTTGGAAATAAAATGTCGGTTGGGGATTGGGCAGATATGTGGATCCATGAAGGTTTTACAGCCTATGGAGATTGGTTGTTTTATGAAGCCCATGGTGGTTTTGATGCCTATTTGGATCACGCTGCTTCTGTTTTAAAGACTATTCCCCATGCCAAACCGGTGGTATCCCCACCTAACAGTACGGAAGAGGAGGCTTATCATGGTGAGATTTATAGTAAAGGGGCTGCGGTGGTTCACAGTTTACGAGGAGTAGTAGGAGACGAAGTATTTTTCCCTCTGTTGAAAGCATTTATTTCAGATGATCGCTTTACCTATCTTAATCAAGTAAATACCACTGACTTTATTGAGTTTGTCAATACCTATACAGGACAGGATCTAAGTCCATTTCTAAATTTTTATTTGAAAACGACTGACTTGCCTGTACTAAAAGTAGGAAAGAAAGGGAAGGATGGGTATCAAGTGAGCTTGAAAGGGATCGATTTTACCATTCCTGTTGAAATTGAAACTTCCAATGGATTGATTAAGGAAGAGATAGGTTCCAATTCTGTTTTTATTGAAAGTACCACTGAGATTAAAGTTGATCCAAAAGGATGGTTGATGTTATCCAAATAACCCTCTAGATGATAAAGAATTGGACCGCTAATCCCCCCAAAAGCCAGATATAACTAAGAATGGCAATGTATTTAAGAATGGTTTCCATGTTTTTGCTTTTAGGAGCCATTTCTTTCATGTAATGCATGTCCTTATATTTTTGATAACCTAACCAAATCAAATAGACTGAACCAATCAGAAAAGTGATGTTTAGAAAAAAGGTATAGTTTATTTGAAAATAAGATTCATCTTGAATACTAACCTGAGAGGGGTCAGGTAATATTCCTAGAAAGTCAAATGAGTAATGAAGGAATATTGATGTGAAAATTAATGAAGAAAGCAACAGGAATAGGATGTAAAGGGCCATTTTCCAACCATAATACTTTGCATTGATTCTGAGTACAGGGAATACTACCAAGTCACTGAATATAAAAGCCATCACTCCCGCAAAACTTACCCCTTTCCCAAATAGCAAAGCTGCCAATGGAATATTACCCATAGAGCCTATAAAGGTCAAAAAAGCTGCTATTGGACCAATGAAGACATGTTCCAGGATTTCTAAAAACGAATAATCTGTCTTCCCTAGATTGCTGTTGATAAAAAGTGTTTGAAAAAAGGAATCTGGGATCAATGCGGCTACTATTCCGGCAATAGTGAAGCCTATAGTCACATCTTTCCAAACCATCTTCCATTCCATCCCATATTGACGCCCTACTTTTGCCCAGCTTTTTTCGATTGCACATCATCTTCACCAGTAACTCCCATTTCTTGCATCCCCATTTCTCCTTCAGACAGGTTTTTTTGGCTGCTTTGATCAGTTTTAAAGGTTTGGTAATTCGGATGATTATCCAGCTGATCAATATCAGTAAAATTCCTCCCAGGTATTCGCCAACAACGAACTGCCAGCCTAAAAAGATGGAAATGATAATTCCCAATTCGATGACCAAATTGGTGGACGCTAGTAGAAAAGCGATGGAGGAAATAAAGCTAGCTCCTTTTTTGAAAAGTGATTTGGTAGTGGCCAATGCAGAGAAACTGCAGGAGCTGCTAATAAATCCAAATAAGGTTCCCAAAAGCACCCCTTTTCCTTCTTTGCCTCCCATGGTCTGTTCCATTTTTTCTTCAGTTACGAAGATTTGAATCAAGCTACTAATAAGGTAACCCAATCCAAAGGCCCAAAAAGCCATCCAAAAAAACCAAAACTTGTATTGGCAGCTTCTGCCCATTTTTCTAAAAATCCCATCACCGCAGTCTTAATTCTTTAGGCAATCAAAGTTTTCAAAGATCGTGCAAAGCTGGGTTTCGAATATGATCCCTTGTATTGGGCAATAGGAAAAAGGGTTGAAGATAAATTTTTTAACTTGCTGTGCCCAGAATGGGGTGTGTTTTGCACGTAATTATTCCCGTTCCTCAAAAGGTACGATGGCGCCATTCTCCACATAATTTTTCAACCCTTGCAGAAGAATTGCCCAACAAAAGGAAGATCTCTTAAAATGATCATTGCAGAAAGGCCATCCGATATGCCAAAAATTCACTTTTGTTTTTCCTGAATCCCGGCTGAGATCAAATCCAAATGTAGTAGGATTCCAATCCTCATCAGAGTCTGTCATTTTAATATGAAATGATTGATTTTCTTGGTACTTGATCACCTTTCCATACCAATCATATTCAGGGGTAAAAAAGAAATTGTATGTTCCATTCAATTCAGATTCTCCTTTACATGCTTTTGGCCACCAGTTGATAAGTTCTGAAGGGTTGGAGATTGCTTGGAAAACCTTTTCGATAGGACTATCAATCCATAGATCATGGTAAATAGCGAAGGACTGGGTGTCAGACATGTTCATTTGGATTCTTTGATAATGGTAGGTTGTTCTTTGACTATTAATTCAAAGATGTCAGGTCGGTTATAATGCCCAATTGGGTCAAAATCCAGTTTACTTTTAAGGATGTCTTCCAGATCAATTTCTGCACAAACTTTACCTGCTTCTCCAAAAAGAGGACCTGCCAAAATCTCTCCCATGGGAGATACGATGAGGGACCCCCCAGCACAGATTGTTTCAGGATCATCCTTTAATTCTTTTTGAAGTGTTTTGGGATACATGGATTTGGTAAAATATTGGTTGCATCCTAATACAAAGCATCTTCCTTCCAATGCAATGTGCTTCATGGTAGAGGTCCAATTTTCCCGGGCGTCTGCAGTAGGAGCGATATAAATTTCTACTCCTTGGTTATACATGGACATTCTTGCCATGGGCATGTAATTTTCCCAACAAATCAATCCTCCCAATTTACCGATTTTGGTGTCGAAGCTGACTAAGGACTTACCATCTGCCTCAGCCCAAACCAATCGCTCCGTTCCTGTTGGTTTGATTTTTCTATGTACGCCAAGGAATCCTGCAGAGGGAGAAATATAGATCATCGAACAATACAGACTCCCATGCAATTTTGATTTTTCAGTGACGCCAATGACTAGATAGATGCCTAGTTTTTTACTGAGTTTCACAAGTCTTTGCAAGTCCCCACTATCTAGGTCAAAACTTTGTTTTTGGTATTCAGCATATAATTCTCTGCCTTCTTCTGAACGGCTTCCAATCCTTGCTCCGAAGCTTAATCCTCTGGGATATCCAGGAATAAAGGACTCTGGAAATATGATTAATTGATACCCTTCTTTGGCATTTTGTGTACAAAGGCTTTCTACCTTTTGTAAGGTCTTTTCTTTATCAAAAAAATGGGATGATCCTGAATTAAACAGACTTTCAGCTTCATAAAATAGGCGTTTGCCAATCAATTTACGAACTCAATAGGAAACCCAAGGGAAGTTCTTGTAATTTTGCGAACTCAAAGTAGGAAAAAAGCATTCATTCTTTTCCCATACTTAATACCTAAATTGCAGCATGGAAGAGATTCAGAAACAAGACATTCGCAAATTAAGCCTCGCTGAACTGGAAGCGTTCTTTTTGTCCCATGGGGAAAAGAAATTTCGAGCCAAGCAGGTGTATGAATGGCTATGGAATAAATCCTTAAAGAATTTTGATGACATGAGTAATATTTCTCTAAGTACGAGAGAAATGCTTAAATCTCACTTTACCATTAACCATATTCGAGTGGATCTCATGCAGCATTCAGAGGATGGGACCATCAAGAATGCAGTCAAATTATATGATGACAAAATTGTCGAATCTGTCTTAATTCCTACTTCAAAAAGAATTACGGCTTGTGTATCTTCCCAAGTAGGTTGTAGTTTGGATTGTAATTTTTGTGCTACTGCCCGCTTAAAGCGGATGCGAAATCTCAATCCAGATGAAATCTATGATCAAGTAGTAGCGATAAAAGAGGAGGCGGAAACCTATTTTCAGCGTCCTTTGACCAATATCGTTTTTATGGGAATGGGTGAGCCGTTGCTAAATTATGCCAATGTGTTGGCCGCAATTGATAAAATCACCTCACCCGAAGGCTTGGGTATGGCTGCAAGAAGAATTACCTTATCCACTGTTGGAGTCACTAAGATGATTCGAAAAATGGCGGATGATGGTGTGAAATTTAATCTGGCTGTATCCCTTCACTCAGCTATCAATGAAACCCGTTCCAGGCTTATGCCTATCAATGAATCCAATCCAATCGAGGAGTTGGGTGAGGCGTTGAAATACTGGTATCAAAAGACAGGGAGGAAAGTCACCTATGAATATGTGATTTGGGATGGGGTGAATGATGATGAACGTCATGCGAAGGCATTGGCTAAATTTTGCAAGATCATTCCATCAAAAGTAAACATCATCCAATATAATCCGATTGACGAAGGAGAATTCAGACAGGCCAAACAAGAGGCAGTAGATATGTATGTGAGGATTTTGGAAAGTCAGGGAATTATTGCCAAGGTTCGAAAATCAAGAGGACAAGATATTGATGCTGCCTGTGGCCAGTTGGCTAATAAAAATGAAGTAGCTGAGATCTAATGGTATTGAATTTGTTTTTAGAGTTACCCCTCCAGTTTTAAATTGAAACCTATGAAAAAAATTATACTTCTTTTTTTGCTTGCTTTGTAATCAGTTCAATAGCTTCTGCTCAAACACAGGGTGATAGTAGAATACATGCACTTGGATCCTATGGTTTGAGGTATAAATACTTTGGAGTAGGGGCAGGATGGGAGTTTTTTTCGTAGATAATTTTTCCTTTATGCCTAGCTATACGAGGGTTTTTCCGAATGTGGGTAAAACCAGTAACTTCAGTGCAGATTTAAGATATTATGTATCTGTAGAGAGCTCTCAGCTATATTTTATGGCTGGATATAGTCAAAATTGGGAAAATACAAATCCTGATGGCGCTGGAACAAAAAGAAATGAAAAAGGAGCAAATGTGGGGGTTGGAGCCTATATTCCTTTGGTAGATTGGGTAGGTTTAAGTACCGAATTTAAATTCCAAAGTCAATACCCACGAGAAGCAGGTTTCCGATTTGGGCTTGCTTTTCCTTTATAAGTTATTTCTTACTGAATTCGAATAATTTTCTTTTCTCTTCCTTGGAAAGTGCTTCATATCCTTTCTCTGCGATTTTATCCAAAATTAGATCAATTTCTTCCTGAGAGGATTCGCTATTGGATTTTACTGCTGGCTTAGAACTAGGAGCTGCTTTTGAAAAAGGCTTAAACGAGCTGGATTTTTTGGGTCTTCGGTAGGTAACGTTGATTTTCTGTCTTTTGGAAAATAAGTTTTCGAAGAATATCCCAACTTTCTGGATTGGGATTCCCCAATCCGTTCCTTTTCTTAACTGAATGATGTATAGATATCCCATTAAGGCACCACCCAGGTGAGCCAATTCTCCACCAGCATTTGCGCCAGCAGAATTTGCAAATGAGAGGATCACATAAAATATCGCGATGTATTTTATTTTGACAGGCCCAAGTAAGATTAAGAAAAAGGTGGTGTTTGGACTTAGAGTGGCCGCTCCAACCACGATTGCAAATACTCCTGCACTTGCACCAAGCATCAAAGAGGAGTTGAGTGAATTTTGGAAATAAGGGGCAAGATTATAAATCAACACATAAAATAGCGCACCAGTCAATCCCCCTAAAATGTATAGGTTGGCAAGCTTCCGACTTCCCAGGTATTGGTGTATCAATTGTCCAAACCAATACAAGAACAGCATGTTGAAAAGAATATGGAATATCCCTTCATGCATAAACATATAGGAAAGAATGGACCAAGGCTGCGTAGCCAAAGTAGTCAAAGAGGCGGGCATCATAAACTTCGCTACCCCTGCACTGTAGAGATCCCCAAACCCAGTAATAGTAAGAAGCACTCTGGATACCAATAGCACCAAGAACACCAAAATATTGATCGCAATCAGCTTGAAAAGGCTGTTGTTATCATGCCGGAAGGCGTTTCGAAGATTTTCCCAAAAATTTCCGTACATCATTTAATAAAAGCTATTTCTATCTTTTTTCCAGAAGTAAACTAAAACTCCACCTATGATTAATCCTCCCAAATGGGCAAAGTGGGCGACATTATCCGTGGGATTATTAATCAGTACGTTATATATCGTGTACAGTCCATAAAAAAGCACTAAATATTTTGCTTTTACTGGCATAGGAGGAAACAATAAGAATAATTGTGTATTCGGGAACAGCATGGCAAAAGCAATCAACACCCCGAAAAGGGCTCCTGAAGCACCTACCATGGGTACATTTCCCTGAATTTCTAATATAGCATCTAAAGTTTGACTCGCTCGACTGATTTTTACCTGGTCTGTTGGATTTCTGCTATAGTCATCTACAAAATCAAAAATAGCACGATCGAAGAAGCCCCTGTTTTCCAATACAATTTTATTGAAAGTGTCCGGGTCAGGATCCGTTTGGAATGCAGCAACTTTATCTTGCAGGTTGGCCATCCTATAGGAAGTATATCCGGAATATAGGACACCAGATCCAACTCCACAGGTCATCCATAATATGAGCAACTTTTTGGGGCCTAGAAACTGCTCTAACAAAGGTCCAAATATTAACAGTCCAAACATGTTGCTGAAGAGATGCCAGAAATCGGCATGCATAAACATGTATGTCAAAAACTGAAAAGGCTGAAAGTAAGAACTGTGTATATAATACAGTGCAAACATACCGCTGATTTGAGGGAACAAAAATGCAGAGACTAAAAATATTCCTACGTTAATCAGCAGTAGGTTTTTTACTATAGGTGTGATATTTCTAAACATACTATTTTCCGAAGAAGGAGTGAATATTGGATAAATCCAATTTTATGAATGTTTTGTTCCCCGAAAGCCCATAATTTGGATTCTGGCAGGCAAATAATTGGCCTACGATCGTTTCCATTTCTTGGGAATTCAGTTTCTGTCCTCTTTTTAAGGAGGATTTTCTAGCCAAGGACCGGGCTAAATTTTCACGGTTGTCCAGCGAAAGCTCATTTTTAAAGTTTTTGTATTGCTCAATAAATCCTTCAAATAGCTCTTTTTCACTTTTCGACTGGATATCCGCTGGAACACCCTGAATCAAAATGGTGTCTTTTCCAAACTCCGAAACCATAAATCCCAGGCTATGAAGTTCAGGAAGAATATCCATCACCAAAGCAAAATCAGATGGGCTCAATGGTACGGTTGGAGGGAAGAGACATTGTTGGGATGGTCCCTGGGCAGAATTTAATTGCTTGATGTACCTTTCATATAAAATTCGCTCATGTGCCACTTGCTGATCTACGATCAACATGCCAGTGGACATTTGGGCAACAATATAATTGAGTTCTACTTGGAAAGTAGTGCCAGTGGTTTCCTCTTCTCTTCTTAAAGGAATGAACTCTTTATTCTCTTCTTGACTTGCCCGGCTAGGAAAGGTCAATACTTCTGGTTCCTCTTGCTCCACGGATCGCTCTAAACTAGGATGTTTTTGATTGCCCTCGAACAACTTTTCCCAACCTGAAGTGGAAGCTTTTTTGAATTCAGGAGTATTGTAACTTTTATAACTGTATTCCCGATCCACTTGCTCTTTTTCTCCGTGTCTTTGCTCCAGTTTTCGGTAAAATTGACATCGAAGGAAAAATCCAGAGAAGGAACCACGTGGTGTGCTCCTAACGCTTGTTTTACAGCTGATCTAACTACCGCATAAACGGTACGTTCATCATCAAATTTTATCTCTGTTTTGGTAGGGTGTACATTGATATCGATATGAGCTGGATCAATCTCCAAAAACAATACATAAAAGGGGTGCTGATCTGGTTGAATCAGGCCTTCAAAAGCATTGCTTACCGCATGATTCAAATAGCTACTTTTTATATACCGGTTGTTTACAAAGAAAAACTGTTCTCCTCTGGTCTTTTTGGCATTTTCTGGTTTACCTATATAGCCCTTTACATTGATATGTGGAGTTAATTCTTCACAAGGCACCAACTGACCCTGGTAATTTTTCCCAAATAAGCCTACGATTCTTTGGCTAAGTTTTCCTGGACTTAAATTAAAGGTCTCCAAGTCTTGCTGATGCATGGTAAATGAAATTTCTGGGTAAGACAATGCCACCCTTTGAAACTCATCTACAATATGTCTCATTTCCACAGGATTGGACTTCAGGAAATTTCTCCTTGCAGGCACATTGAAAAAGAGATTTTTCATTGCCACCGATGTTCCGTTTTGGGCGGCAACCGGTTCCTGTTTTTTTATCTCTGAACCTTCGATTTGGATCAAGGTACCCAGATCCGAATCTGCTTGTTTGGTTTTTAGTTCAACTTGAGCTACGGCTGCAATGGAAGCCAAGGCCTCTCCTCTGAAACCAAATGTTCGGATAGAGAAAAGGTCACTACTACTTCTAATTTTGGAGGTAGCATGCCTTTCGAAACTCATTCGGGCATCTGTGCCAGACATACCTTTTCCATTATCAATCACTTGAATGAGCTGTTTTCCAGCATCTTTAATGATCACTTGGATATGGGTAGCTCCGGAATCAATCGAGTTCTCCAGTAATTCTTTTAAAGCAGAGGAAGGTCTTTGTACTACCTCTCCAGCTGCGATTTGATTGGCAATGGCATCAGGCAGGAGCTGAATGATGTCACTCATTTTTTCTTTTTGGTTTTAGCCTGAAGAAAAAATATACACCAGCAGAAATTGCAGTCACGTAAAGAATGTATTCAAAAATGATAGGACCTAGATAGATGTAACCTCCTAGTCCTCCCAATAAAACGAAAAATATGAGTGATCGTATCATTCCTGTAGAGGTAAAGGCACTGGAACTGCGCTCTTTGATACCTCGGTGTTGGGCAAAAGCACCTCTTATCCCAGACTGGTAGCTAAAGCCAGTTTCATGCTGGTCTTTGGATATGACTCCTTCGGCTTCCAATTCTTTTTTGATACGGGAAGTTCTTTGATCTATTTCCTCCTTGACCGGGTCGTAATACCTGGGTTTGATATCAAAACGCATGGGTGTCGCAGTACGAAATACGGATGGAAATTTCATGGCAATATATGTTTTAAATGAAACTTCTCGTTAAGGAGAAGGTTCATAGTAGGACAAAGTTCTTGATCATTCACCGGATATCAAATTTATGAGGGAATTAACCCTATAAATTGATCATTCTTGCTTGATCTTTTATATCTTCAAATATCCGTAGTTCCTCTAATTTTAGACCAATGACGGCTTTGGAACTAAGGAGCGGAAATTTATGATACGAATTTTCCGATGGGCCGTTTTCACAAATTTATTTTAAAAGTTAAGGATTAAAAATTTTACACGGGAATGAGCATGAAGCTTTGGAGGGTTTTGACCGTAGGATTTATTGCAATTTTATTCAGTTCAGGCAGAACAGATAATCTAGCAGCTGTGGAGGATCCACTGATTAGTAAGGACCCATTGAACCAAGTGAGTTGGGTGGATAGTGTTTTTAACTCCCTCAGTTTTGAGGAGAGGCTAGGTCAACTTTTTATGGTGGCAGCTTATTCAAATAAAGACCAAAGGCATGTGAATGAAATTGCCAATTTGGTCAAGAGTGAAAATCTTGGGGGGCTGATATTTTTTCAGGGAGGCCCAGTAAGACAAGCCAATTTGACCAATTATTACCAGGCACAGGCTAAAACACCTTTGTTCATTGCAATGGATGCAGAATGGGGGATCAGCATGCGCCTTGATTCCATACCGGATTTTCCTAAAGCCATGACTTTAGGTGCTGTTCAGGATTCCGAATTGATTTATGATATGGGAACTGAAATGGCTAGACAGTTCAAAGAGTTGGGAATGCATATCAATTTTGCTCCTGTTGTGGATGTTAATTCCAATCCTGATAATCCCGTAATCGGATATAGAGCATTCGGAGAAAATAAAAAATTAGTAGCCCAACGTGCCGTCTCTTATATGAAAGGGCTGCAAGATCATGGGGTGATTGCCAATGCAAAGCATTTTCCAGGACATGGGGATACCGAAGTGGATAGCCATTATTCGTTGCCGGTGATTAAGAATCCGGAACAACGGATCTGGGAGGTAGATCTTTATCCTTACCAGGAGCTTTTTAGGGAAAACCTGATGTCCGTGATGGTTGCTCATCTCAATATTCCGAGCTTGGACCCAGCGGCAAATATGGCAACCAGTTTGTCCAAAAAAGTGGTGACGGACCTACTTCAAAATCAAATGAACTTTCAAGGCCTAATCTTCACAGATGCCTTGAATATGAAAGGGGTAGCCAATACTAATTCTCCAGGTGAGGTGGATCTAAAAGCCCTATTAGCAGGGAATGATATTCTTCTGTATTCCCAAGATGTGCCTAAGGCAAAAGCCATGATCAAAAGAGCTGTGGAAGATGGAGTGATTGAGGAAGCGGAGGTGAATCGAAGAGTAAAGAAAATCCTAAAGGCAAAATATTGGGCCGGTCTCAATAAATACAAACCGATTGAAACAGAAGGTTTAGTGGAGCGATTGACCAGTCCAGAAACGAAAGTGATCACTGAAGAGCTTTATGCAGATGCCATCACTATTGCTACCAACAAAGATGATTTGGTCCCTTTCAAGCAGCTTGACTTGAAAAGCTTTGCTTCTTTATCGATAGGAGATGAGGGAAAGGTATTTCAAAAATACCTGTCCAAGTATGCCAAATTTGACCATTTCTCAATTCCAAAGGCAGCAGATCAGACTTCCCACTACAACACCATGAAAAAACTGGAAGAATATGAGGTGGTGGTAGTCGGGTTAATGGGGGTAACCAATAGTCCCAGAAGGAAGTTTGGAATTGCTCCTGCGGATGTTCAATTGCTGAAGGATTTAAGTAAACGTCAGAAAGTGGTTGTGGTATTGTTTGGAAATTCCTATGCTGCTCAATATTTAGAAGGATTGGAAAATGTCATTTTTGCCTATGAGAATAATGACTTTACACAAGAATTGGCTCCTCAGGTATTATTTGGAGGTCGACCTGCGCAAGGGATCCTGCCTGTCTCAGTTAGCGATCAATTTACCCAAGGAGTAGGAGGGTTTTTGCCTGGAAACCAACGATTGTCCTATGGTACTCCTGAAAGTGTAGGGTTGAATAGTGAGATCCTTAATAAAATTGATGAAGTGGCTGAAAGAGCTATTCGTATTCAAGCCACTCCCGGTGCCAATGTTTTGGTGGTCAAAAATGGAAAAGTGGTTTTCGAAAGATCCTATGGTCAATTGGAATATAAGTCCAGCCCCAAAGTCACCTCTGAGACGGTCTATGATTTGGCTTCGATTACCAAAGTCTTAGCCACTACTCAAGCAGTCATGTTTCTTCAAAGTAGGGGAGAGTTGGATATGAATAAGACTCTTGGAGACTATTTGCCTGAATTAAAGGGGACCAACAAGGAGCATTTGGTGATCAAGGATGTCCTCATGCATGAATCCGGATTGGTTGCTTACATTCCGCATTATGCAAAAACCGTTGAAAGAGGGAATTGGAGAGGGGATTTTTACAAACCCCGTCCAGAACAAGGGTTCAATAGGCCCATTTCCAACGATATGTATGGTCGAGACGATTTGAGAGACAGTATTTGGAATTGGACAGTGGAGTCTAAGCTTCTTCCAAAATCCGGAGGCAAGTATAAATATGTCTATTCCGATTTGACCATGTACTTTATGCAGGCAGTAGTAGAAAGAATCGTAAACCAGCCATTGAATGATTTCATGGACCAGAATTTTTATGAGCCTTTGGGATTGTATACCATGACTTTTCGCCCTTCTGAGAAAATGCCTCTTGATAACATCGCTCCTACAGAGGATGATGTAGCTTTCAGGAAAAGACTTGTCAGGGGCTATGTTCATGATCCGGGTGCAGCGATGTATGGAGGAGTAGCAGGGCATGCAGGTCTTTTGGAAAAGCCAATGATTTGGCCGTCATGATGCAGATGATGCTAAACCGTGGATATTACGGGGATGTTTCATTGATCAAACCTACGACTGTGGATATGTTTACAAGGTTACAATCTAAACAAAGTCGAAGGGGATGGGGATGGGATAAGCCTGACCAAGAACCTGGAAAAGGAGGTTCTGCAGGTGAATTAGCTCCAAAAAGTACTTTTGGACATACTGGATTTACAGGAACTTGCGTTTGGGCAGATCCTGAAAATCAATTAATATATGTATTTCTTTCTAACAGGGTATATCCTGATGCCAATAATACCAAATTGCTCAAAGAAGGAATCCGGACAGAAATCCATGATATTATTTATCAGGCCATGGGTAAAACCAGTGAATAATCTATTTATTCCTTGAAAGATAGGTTTCGGACTTTTTGTAAAAGTATTCTATTACAAAACATGTTAGAACAATAGAAAGGGCTATAATTACCCCTAGTTTGTTGGACTGGGCTTGCTGAATTACCAACGTAATACTGGCAATTATGCAAAGAAGGAATCCGGCCAAAGGAAGGATTTTATTGCCTCTTGTCTGACTGGAAAGTTTATAGCCAGCATAATTCACAGCTGCAAAAACAAATAGAAATCCAATACTCCCTGAGGTAGAGATACTTTCTAAATCTACCGTATTACAGCAAAGTAAGGTTAGAATTGTAGTGATTAATAATCCAATGGGCTGATTCCATAATTGCGAGCTAAGTTCATGGGGAAGTTCATCGTCCTTGGCTATTTCGTAACTAACACGGCTCCCACCGTAAAGCGAAGCATTGATGGCTGAGAAAGTAGAAATTAATGCGGCAACTGTGATGACAGTAAACCCAATTTTTCCTAGCATGGGCTCCGCTGCTTTTGCCAATACATAATCCTGCGCATCGTATATTTCGGAAAAAGGGAGGGACCCAACAGTTACAATTGAAATAAGCAAGTAAAGGAGAATGACAAAACCAATGGAGTAGTAATAGGCTTTGGGGACATTCACCGATGGGTTTTCAATATCCGGAACTGCATTAGCAATGAGTTCAAATCCTTCATACGCAACAAAAATCACCATTCCTCCTCCCAAGATCTGAATTGCTTTTTTCCCAATTGTCTGGAGATAATTGAGAGAGATTTTCGTTTCCGATTAAGCCATATAAACCAATTCCAACAAAACCAATCAGAATTAAGAGTTTTATAATTACCGCAAAAGATTCGATCTTACCTACTGTTTTGATGCTGTAATAATTAATCAAAGTAGCTAATACGATCACAGAACTGGAATAAATGTGGAAGTCGATGCCCTCATTTCCGGATATAGAATACAAATTCGGTGCGTAGGAGCCGAAGGCAGATGCGTATAATGAAAGCATGATGATATAACTCAGCCAAAGAAGATTATTCATCCCGCCACTAAAAGCAGAAATACCAAAACCTTGATTGATAAATTTAACTGTGCCTCCCCGATCTGGAAAGGCTAAAGACAATTGCACATAGCTATAAGAAGTTAGAAGTGCCAACATCCCCGCAAGCAGAAAGGCAATCGGTGTAGCTCCTTTTGCTAAGGAAACTGCAAGGCCTATGACTGCAAAAATACCTCCCCCCACCATTCCTCCAATTCCAATTGAGATTGCATCTAATAGTTTGATTTTTGAGTTGCTTTGGTTTGAGGACTGGGGCATATTTTAGTGAATCGAGTCGAATTTGGTAGTTTGAATTTGGGTTAAGAAAATTGAAGTTACACCTCTTATTTTCATCAGATCCCCCCAAGAATTAATGATTTAAAGGGTTTTTGCCAGTTGTTATTTAATGGAAGGTAGATTTTTATAAATAATTATTTTAGGAACAAAATGGTGTAAATTCCTGTATTTCAGTAAATAAAGACAGTAATTGCCTTTCTGGCTTAATTCATTTAATATTAAAAATACTTAATTTGAACAAAAATAAACCCAAATCGTGTTTAAAGTCAGGTTTAAACACCGATACGATCTGAAATATGAAAATAGGCATTGTTTGCTATCCTACATTTGGGGGTAGTGGAGTAGTAGCAACAGAACTTGGAAAAGGTCTGGCGAAAATTGGGCATGAGATACATTTCATTACCTATAGGCAGCCGACGCGCTTAGATTTTTTTAGTGAGAACTTATTTTATCACGAAGTTGATATCAAGTCCTATCCATTATTTGAACATGCACCCTATGAATTGGCATTGGCCAGTAAAATGGTTTCCGTGGTCAAATACGAAGACCTTGATCTATTGCACGTTCATTATGCGATACCACATGCTTCTGCGGCCTATATGGCAAAACAGATTCTGAAAGAGCAGGGAATCCATATTCCAGTAGTGACTACCCTGCATGGTACAGATATTACTTTGGTAGGAAAAGATCCTAGCTACGAACCTGTCGTGACCTTTAGTATTAATCAATCAGATGGGGTGACGGCAGTTTCAGAAGATCTAAAAAAGAGACCCTGTCTCATTTTGATATCAAGAGAGATATTCAGGTAATCCCAAACTTTATTGATTTAGATAGATTCAAGAAACAGAAGAAAGAGCACTTCAAATTGGCTATTTGTCCCAATGGTGAAAAACTTTTGGTACATACTTCTAATTTCAGAAAAGTCAAACGTGTGGAGGATGTCATCCGGGTATTTTATGAAATCAGAAAACAGGTTCCAGCTAAACTATTATTGGTAGGTGATGGGCCTGAGCGTGATAAGATGGAGCGGCTTTGTAGGGATTTAGGCACCTGTGATGATATTCGTTTCTTAGGTAAATTGGATGCTGTGGAAGAAGTTTTGTCTGTAGCTGACTTGTTTGTCATGCCTTCTGAGAAAGAAAGTTTTGGGCTGGCAGCCTTAGAAGCCATGGCTTGTGAAGTTCCTATTCTATCTTCTAATGCAGGAGGAATTCCTGAATTGAACTTGGATGGAGTAACAGGGTATGTTTGTGAAGTTGGTGATGTGGATGATATGAAAGATAAAGGGTTGTATATTTTAAAAGATGAAAACTTGCCTAAATTCAAGAAGAATGCTTTGGCGAGGGCTCTAGAGTTTGATATTTCTGCGATTTTACCAATGTATGTGGATTATTATCAAAAGACGATTGAGTCTACTTTAGCACGCATTTAATATTTTCTTATATTATAGTAACTCAATAGCCTATCTAAATAACTCAAATAGATTAACTTTGTAATTCGAATCGAGGTTTTGCCTCTTTGAACAAGTAAATTTGATTAAAGTTCGTATGAAAAAGATTGGAAGACTGGATAAACCGGACAATTTTAATACTGCACGGATGTTTACCAACCCAATTTTGGAAAGGTTGACAAGGACAAATATCCTAGTACCGATTACAATGTTTATTGTTTTTGCAGGGATTTCATTTTACTATGCTTTTACCACTACTTCCATTAGTTTGGCAATGGGACTTGGAATTACCGTAGTGGGATACATCGCTTTTACCTTTGTAGAGTATATGATGCATAAGCATTTCTTCCATATGGAGCCAAGCAACCCGGTCAAAGATAAGTTGCAGTATACTGTTCACGGGGTGCATCATGATTATCCAAAAGATAAATACAGACTTGCAATGCCTCCCTTCGTATCTGCGGCCTATGCAGCTATTTTCTATTTGGTATTCACCTTAATTATGGGTGACTATGCATTGTATTTTCTTCCAGGGTTTTTATTTGGATACGCAAGTTACCTAGGTTTTCATTACTTGGTTCATGCGATTGCTCCACCAAAAACTTCATGAAAGTACTTTGGGTTAACCATGCAATTCACCATTATAAAGATCCAGACGTGGCATTTGGAGTGAGTACTCCACTTTGGGATATCCTTTTGGGAACCATGCCGAAAAAATAAACAAACATCAACCTCCTTTTTGGAGGTTTTTTTATAAAAGCACATGAAGACAGTAGGGATAATTGGCCTTGGATGGACTGGTTTGCCATTAGCCCAATTTTTAAAAAGCAATAGTTGGGAGGTAATAGGCAGTACAACCAGCGATCATAAAAGACTAGATTTAGAGCAAGAAGGTCTGAATGTAGTAACCCTAAAAATGAATCCCCATCCCGAAGGAAAAGGGTTTCAAAAATTATTTCAAAGTGAATACCTCGTAATCAATATCCCTCCCAGGTCTAGGGTTCAAAGTTCGGATTTTTATTTAGAACAATTGAAATACTTGAAGAGTATGATCAATCAAGCAGGTGCAAAAAAAGTTCTATTTGTATCTAGCACAGGAATTTATCCAACTACTCCAAGAGCGGAGGCCTACGATGAATCTTTCCCGATTACCAGAGAAAATACTGGTAATCCCACCCTTTGGGATGCCGAACAAATGATTACTAATTCAGCAGGTTTTGATCTGACTATTATTCGTTTTGGTGGGCTAATGGGAGAAGAAAGAGTTCCAGGAAAATATTTTTCGGGCAAAGAGCAAGTCAAAGGGCATACACGGGTCAATTATGTGCATCAAGATGATGCCGTCAGATTGATAGCCTGGATTTTAGAGCATGATTTATGGAACGAGGTGTATAATGGAGTGGCTCCTATTCATCCGGTTAAGAAAGAGATCTTTGAAAAAAATGCTATAGACTTAAATCTGGCTCCTCCTTTAAGTTATCAGTCTCCTCAGCCTGAAGAGGATAGATTAATAGATTCCAAAAAAATTATTCAAACAGGTTTTAAGTTCAAATACCCCGACCCTCTAGATTTTACCTATACCTTGACCTAAAAGAAGGATTGATTTCATCAGCAATTAAAATGCTTGGTAGGTGGTGAAAAAAAGGCGATATTTTATTCCTTTAACATTAAACCCACGCTGATGAAAATTTCTTACTTCTTGTTAGCCCTCTGTATTTTTTTTTTGGTAGGATGTGAAGGAGCAAAAGAAGAAATTGATTATACCGATTGGTCTCATTATGGAGGTCCTGAAGATGGGTCTCGCTATTCTTCTCTCCAACAAATCAATAAGTCAAATGTAGCACAGCTTTCGATTGCCTGGACCTACCAGACGGGCGATGCCACCGAAAGGTCTCAGATTCAATGCCAACCCATTGTTGTGGATGGGTTGCTTTTTGGTACTACTCCCAAATTAAATGTTTTTGCCTTGGATGCTGAGACTGGAAAAGAAGTCTGGAGATTTGATCCATTTCAAGTCCTCCCGGGGGAGAAAATTCCTGGGCAGGCACCAATCGGGGAGTTAGTTATTGGGAGGCAGGAGAGGATAAAAGAATTCTTTTGGAGCAGGGAATTGGTTGATGGCAGTGAATGCGTTAACGGGACAGCCTATTCTTGAATTCGGAGATCAAGGAAAAGTGGATTTACGAAAAGGGTTGGATACCGAAAGACAGGATTTTTTAATCGTTGCCAATGCACCTGGAGTCATTTTTAAAGATAAAATTATCATAGGAATGAGGCTTTCTGAGGGGTTAGATGCGGCTCCGGGACATATCAGGGCCTATAATGTCAAAACAGGAGAACGGGAATGGATTTTCCACACCATTCCTCATGAAGGGGAAGAGGGCTACGAAACCTGGGACGCAGAACACGTTCAGAAAATTGGTGGGGCAAACAATTGGGCAGGAATGGTAGTGGATCAAGACCGGGAGATGGTTTTTGTCCCTACAGGCTCTGCTACGTATGACTTTTGGGGTGGATATAGGAAGGGAGATAATCTATATGCCAATTCCTTGGTGGCCTTAAACGCGAATACAGGAGAACGGATCTGGCATTTTCAAGCAGTTCACCATGATGTTTGGGATCGGGACTTTCCAGCCAATCCAAACTTAATTCGGATTCAAAAAGATGGAAAATGGATGGATGCTGTGGCTCAAATTTCAAAACAAGGGATGACCTATGTTTTTGACCGGGAAACTGGTGAACCTATTTGGCCCATTGAAGAGATTCCAGTACCCCAATCGACCTTGCCCGGTGAAGAAACCGCAGCAACACAGCCCATGCCTACCTTGCCGGAGCCATTTATGAAAATGCGCTTTGAGCAGCAAGATATCCTAAATTTGAAGCCGGAATGGGAAGAAGATATCAAAAATCAACTTGAAAATGTTCTGTTTGGAGACACTTGGGCTCCACCAAGTGCAGAACATGGAATTATTCTCTTTCCGGGTATGGATGGGGGAGGAGAATGGGGAGGAGCTTCATTTGATCCTGGTTCGCAGACCTTATATGTCAATGCCAATCAAATTCCTTGGCTTATTGAAATGACTCCAAATGCAGAATTTGAAAATGTAGGACAATCCATTTATTCCACGTATTGTGGGAATTGTCATGGGCTGGAAAGAAAGGGAAACCCTCCATCGATTCCCTCTCTTTTGGGCGTGGAGGAGAAATATTCGGCAGATTCGCTACACCAACTGCTACGAAAAGGCAGAGGTGCCATGCCAGCTTTCGATCATATTTCTGAGGAAAATAGAAAAGTGCTGGTCAACTACCTGCTGAACCAAAAACCAGAGGATGGCGATAAAAAGGAGATGGAATCTAAGGATGCACCATTGGCTCCTAGGTATTTTATGAATGGTTATAAAAGGTTGCGGACCAAAGAAGGTCTCTATGGTTCCAATCCTCCTTGGGGGTTATTAACCGCCATTGATATGAACACTGGCAAAAAGAAATGGCAGATTACCTTGGGAGAAATTGACTCTTTAAGCGCTCAAGGATTTGAACCCACAGGAACGGAAAATTATGGAGGACCAGTAGCCACGGCGGGTGGGTTACTGTTTATTGCAGCTACCAAAGACGAAAAAATAAGGGCTTTCGACAAAGAGACTGGAGACTTGCTTTGGGAGGCGAAATTACCTGCTTCCGGGCATGCTACTCCTGCAGTTTATGAAAAAGGAGGGAAACAATTTTTAGTCATCGCCTGTGGTGGAGGAAAGGGGACTAAAAGTGGTGATAGCTATGTGGCATTTTCTTTACCCGATTGACTTATTGCGACTTTGATTGGGGACAATGCGGTGAAAAATCTTTAGATTGAATAGGCTTTTTAATGTATCAAACCCAATTAAACCCAAAATAATCATGATGAATCTTGCAGTATTGCTGGAAGAAAGCGCTAGGAAATACCCCAATAAGGACGCTTTTATTTTTATGGATAAGCATTTGTCTTTTGCCCAAATAGATAATGCAGCCAATCAAATTGCCAATGGACTGAATACACTTGGCATTCACAAAGGAGATCGAGTAGCATTAAGCTGTCTTAATTTGCCTTATTTCCCTATGATCTATTTTGGGATTTTGAAAGCTGGCGCCATCGTGGTTCCGTTATCGGTCTTATTAAAGCATGATGAAATAGAATATCATCTACAAAATTCAGGGGCAAAGGCCTATTTCTGTTTTGAAGGGACGAAGGAATTGCCAATGGCAAAGGAAGGTCTGGAAGGATTTAAAAATGTAAGTAACTGCGAGCATTTTTTTGTGATCACGCCACAGATGACAGATCCGTCGCCTTTTGAGGGGGTTAAAACCTTAGGAATGCTCATGGCAAATAGGTCTTCTTTATATTCTACCATGGTCACGGGAGCAGATGATACTGCCTTGATTATCTATACCTCTGGAACTACCGGTAAGCCAAAAGGAGCAGAGCTTTCACATTCTAATTTGGTTTTGAATGCGATGCTTTCAAAGAAAATTCTTTCTCTGGAAAGGGACGATAAGTTATTAATTGTATTGCCCTTATTTCACATTTTTGCCATGACGGTACTTATGAATGCGGGACTTTATGTTGGGGCAACAAGTGTTTTACTACCAAGATTTGATGGTACTCAGGTGCTGGGATTAATGGAGAAACATGAGATCAGTATTTTCGCAGGAGTTCCTACCATGTATTGGGGTTTGTTGAACAGCGACGAAACCCAGTTTGATATTGCCTCAATCGCTAAAAATCTAAAAACATGTGTTTCTGGAGGGGCTGCTTTACCTGTAAACGTGCTTGAAAATTTCGAGAAGAAATTTAATGTCCCTATTTATGAAGGGTATGGAATGTCCGAAGGATCTCCCGTGGTTACATTCAACCAAAAAGAATTTGGCAAGAAACCTGGTTCAGTAGGTGTTCCAGTATGGGGAGTTGAAGTTAAAGTGGTGGATGACCAAGGAAAAGAGCTGCCCGCAGGAGAAAAAGGAGAATTAATTTATAGGGGGCACAATGTGATGAAAGGATACTATAACAACCCCAAAGCAACTGCAGAGACTTTAAAAGATGGCTGGCTATATTCAGGAGATGTTGCCATAAAAGATGAGGATGGGTCTTTTTTTATCGTGGATAGAACCAAGGAAATGATCATCCGGAAGGGACTGAATGTCTACCCGAGAGAGATTGAGGAAGTGATGATGAAGCATGATGCAGTGTCTATGGTGGCTGTGATTGGTGTTCCAAGTGAAGAATCCGGTGAAGAAATCAAGGCTTGTGTGGTTTTGAATCAAGGCTTTGAGTTGAAAGAAGAAGCTTTGATTGCCTGGACCAAAGAGCACATAGCTTCTTATAAATACCCAAGAATTATCCAGTTTATGGATGCGCTTCCAATGTCTGCCACTGGAAAGATCCTGAAGAAAGAACTTAGATAAGAATCAATTTCTTGGCTTATAAAAAAGGGATGATAGTAAATTTCTACCATCCCTTTTTTGATTAAAACTCAACACGATAGCTCAATATAGGGATTAATGGAGCTTGATAGGAGGTTTTGATCTCACTATCCATGGGTTCGAAATAGCTTCCATAGATGTTCTTTCTATTGGTGGCATTTTGAATATCCAAAGCCCAAGTGCGAGTAGATTTTGCCTTATTTCTTTTTAGGCTGACCCTTAAATCAGCTCTGAAGTAATCGGGATTTTGAGTTTCAAATGCCTTTGCATCATCCAAAACAGTTTCTCCTTTTTTGATGGATTGGTCTAGCAAAATGGGAGTGGTCCTTAACCCGCCTCCGTAAATGCCTCTAATGTTCACTCCTAAGGTTCTGTTTTTTGAAGAGGGAATTCTTTGCCTCCTGTAATAGTGATATTAAGATTTCCATTATATCTCGTATTCCTCCACACATTTTCCTGGGTTTTATATTGTGAATTATACAAAGAAGTAGATAACAGGAAATAAAGATTGTTGTGGGTAAACTGTTCCAAAGTCAATTCAACACCATAATTTTTTCCTAACCCTTCATTGATTAAGGGGTCTGTGGCAAAAGACCATTGTTGATTGATGATGGAATAAGTTTCATTCATCCCTTCTTTGATTGGAATTTGGAATAGATGCTGGTAGTAAGCCTCGATCTTCATTCTCAACAATGGGTTTAAGGATCGATCATATCCTAATACAAAGTGATGGGATTTACTCAAATCCAAGTTCTTATTAGCTAGGATAATTTCTCCTTCTATCTCTTTTTCCGCGAAGTAAGTCCCAAGTGGTTGGACCTGACTATGCAATCCATATCCAAAACTCAATCGTTGCTTTTCATCTAATTCGTATGCCAGGCTAAATCTTGGCTCCAAAGAATTAGAATTATTTAGCAGGAGTTGGAGGTAGTGAAGCCCTACATTAAACGTCAGCCTTTCATTGGCTTTATAATTCCATTGTGAAAAAGCCTGGATACTTTGTGTATTACCTTTTGAATTGGCATGGGTGATTATTTGACCCTGTTCCTCATCATAGTTGTTTAGGTGAATATTATAAAACAGTTGATTTAAATACACCCCACTTCGTAAGCTGGACCTTGCTGAAAGCTTTGAATTTAACACTGAACTTAGAGTGATTTTTGAATTGCTCAAATGATCATCATACCTATTTTCATCCAGATATTCGTTATCCAGTCTTGAACCTTTATCTCCTAAAGTGTTTCCAGAAACCAACAAAGTGGTTTGAAGAAAATTTGAAGGGTTGAGAGTTTGGGAATATTTGATTCCGGCTGCACCAGTATTAGAAAGGAATTTTGAGCTGTAGCGATCTCCTTCACTTTCCCAAGTTAGAGAGTCTTGCTCCGCATTACTTTTTTGATTGCTCAATCCTCCAAAACCAAATAAGGTGATACTACTGTTTTTTCTGGTTGGGAGAAATATGTTGATGGATAAATCTTGAAAATTGGTTACGAAATCCCCCAATGGAAGTCCTAGCTTGGAAAGTAAGGAAAGAGTGGAGTACCTATAGTTGATCAGGTAAGATCCTCGATATCCTGCTGCAATGGGTCCTTCCGCTGCGAGATCCAAACCAAGAAATCCAGCTTGGATAGTGAATTCCTGATTTTCATTATTTCCCTTTCTCAAGTTAAGATCAAAGACCCCAGAAAGTGCATTTCCGTATTCGGCAGTAAATGCTCCCGTTAGGAAATCAGAATTGGAAAGTAACTGGCTACTTAAAATAGAAACTCCTCCTCCTGATGTTCCGGGGTTTACAAAATGATTTGGATTTGGAATATCTATTCCTTCCATTCTCCATAGTAATCCGTTTGGACTATTGCCACGAATAGAAATATTGTTGTTTCCATCATCGGTGCTTACTACCCCTGAAAAGGAAGCGGCCATTCGTGCTGGATCGTTGACTGCTGCAGCAAACTTTCTTGTTTCCTCAACAGAAAAAGTCCTGCCGCTTACCACTACCATGTCATTGATTGTTCGATCCTTGTCGCTTGCATTGACTACAAATTCCTGGATTTGTGTGATGTCTTCCTCCAAAGAAATTTGAAGTACCACTTCTTTGCCCGAATTCACTTGAATGTTGGGAAGGATCAGGTCCTTGTAGCCCACAAAACTTACTCTCAATGTGTAGTTACCAATAGGAACGTTTTTCATTCTAAACTCTCCATATTCATCGGTAATTTCACCAACCAGCGGATCTGTGTTTAGAATCATAATAGTTGCACCTGGCATGGCCAACTGACTGATTTGGTCAACTACTTTTCCTCGAATTGTCTGACTTAATTCCTGTGAAAACCCAGGAAAACTGAAAAATGCCAAAAGCAAGGTTACATAGAATGTGAATAGATATTTCATGGAGTTCGTGTTTTTAGGGCAAAGAATTTCCAGTCTGATCTTAAATCAGAGATGGGTTTGAAAGATTTTTAAAAGGATTAGAAGAACCTGATTCCGGCACGGAAGCCCCACCAAAATTGACTTGCTAGATCATCAAACCGGTAGTTTCTCTCGGAGAATACCTTAGGGCCATCGAAAGTAAAGAGGTCAGGGTGTTGATTATAGGAGGTGTCGTATACTCTAAAATTGATGGAAGGACCTGCATAGAGTGCGACTTTAGGCGCCACTTGAAAATCAGCTCCTACATAAAACCGATTGATCAGATTCAATGCTTCTACATTTCCTCTATTGAGTTGCTGGGAGCTGGCTTCAATATTCAAGTACGTTTTTCTCCCTAGCCTTGGAGAAGTACCAATTCCATATCCAAATGCCCAAACCGTATAATCTGTTATTTCTGGTCGAATCCCTACGAAAAGCATATTGTAAAAGCTTCTCGTGCCTGTTCGAAAGGCAAGGTTGATTGGAAGGATTTCATCGGTTCCAATTTCTAGGGTATGATACCCGCTTTTAACGATACTGAGTAGTCCAATGGGAGCTCCTGAAATACTATCTGCATAATTAAAAAGGCCGATTTGGCTACCCTTTACTTTTCTTGCAAAATTTAGAATTCCAGCAACCTGTACTCCCTGGACATCCTTTGGTGTGAAATTGACGATTCCTGCAGCTTGAGTACCTTTTACATTGCCGCCTGCAAAATTGGCAATACCAGCACCTTGAAAGCCTGTTAATTCCTGACCTGCAAAGTTGACTATTCCAGCACCTTGGAATCCACGGACTGATTTGCTGGTAAAGTTGGTGATGCCAGCGAGCTGGGTGCCTTCCACAGCCCCTGTGGTGAAGTTGACTATACCGGCTCCTTGTACACCTCGGATGGAGTCCAGGTTTGCATTGGCAATGCCTGCAAATTGAGCGCCCTCTACTTTACCACCTACTTGATTGAAAATCCCAGCAAGCTGTACATATTTTGCATCAAACCTGTTGATGTTAAACAAACTTGCCATTTCTAGTTTGTTGGTTCCAGCAGAGTATCCTCCAAATAAATTAAAGGAGAAATCATTGGTAGTAATTCCAGAATTTTTTCCATTGGTTCCCAGGTAAGGGACGATGGAAATCTGAAGTTCTGTATTCCGGATTTCTTGGTTTTCAGAATCTGTAGAAACAGTTTGAGAAATGGCTGAAAGAGGATTAAGAGCAACAAATAAAATAGCTCCAATAATTTTATTTACCGTTTTCATAGCATTGGTTTAGTTTTCGTATCTATGACAATCGAAAACTTTTCTCCCCCTATGGACAGGTAGAAAAAATTAAAAATTTTTAAAAAAAGCGGATTCCAGCCCGGAAACCCCACCAAAGCTGTGATTTAATATCATCCGGGTAGTCTTGTTCAGAGATGATTTTTGGAGAAGTATAGGTAAATAAATCTGGATGATCTGAATACGAACTATCGTAAATTCTCCAATTGATGCTTGGGCCTGCGAAGATTCCGACTTTATTGGCAAACTGATAATCTAATCCCAAATAACCTCGATTGATCAAGTTTATGGCTTCCAAATTTCCTTTTAAGAGCTGCTGTGAACTCAATTCGATGTTGAGAAATAACTTATTTGCCAATTTGGGGGAGCTTCCTACTCCGTATCCGAATGCCCATGTGACTGAATCCGCTCTTTCAGGTCTCATCCCAGCAAAAATCATATTGTAAACCCTCTGGTGCCGTTCTCAACGAGATGTTCAAAGGCAACATTTCATCCACTCCAATTTCCACTTTGTGGTATCCTTTTCTTACAAAGCTGATCAGGCCAATAGGGGTTCCAGAAGTGCTGTCTGAATAGTTGAATAAGCCCAATTGAAAACCCTGGACATTTTTGGCAATATTGAGGACAGTAGAGATTTGCCCACCTTCTACATCATGATGGGTGTAATTGGTAACTCCTGCCAATTGTACTCCTTTTAGGTCTGAAGTGACGATATTCAATACGCCTGCCGCTTGAACGCCAGAAACTGGCCCGGAGGAAAAATTACCTATTCCTGCAGCTTGAAAACCTGTCACCGCCTCTAGGTTGATATTGGTTAAACCTGCTACTTGGAACCCTTTTACCGATCCGCCCACTTGGTTGAAAAGACCAGCAGCTTGGAAATACTGTACATTTCTGCGGTTGATGTTAAAAAGGCCTCCAATTTCAGCTTTGTTGGTTCCCCCTGAGAAACCACCCAGAATATTGAGGGAAAAGTTATTGACTACAGATCCGCTTATTTTTCGATTGGTTCCAATAAAAGGGACAAAAGATGCCTGAAATCCACGGGATAAGGTGTCTTGAACGTTTTCAAGGTTGGTAAAGCCCACAGAGTTGGAAGTCCAAGCCCAAAAATTTTTCATGGGTTCCGTGAGACTTCGGACTATAGGAGAGGCATTTTCACCTTCTGCCTTCAAAAGATTTTTGAAACCTGGAGTTTCTACTTTCTACCAATAGTGTGTCAGCATAATCTTTTTATTGACGATCAACTGGAAATTTTCCTCCGCAGGATTTTTTACCTGAAACTGGAAAAAACCAAATTCATCAGTAGTAGAAGATTGTAGGGTGATGGGGTTATATACCGTCGCATTTTTTATACGATCTCCAGATTGTTCGTCTACCACATAACCACTGATGGTTATTTCTTTTTCAGCCGGAGGAGCAGGGGTCAATATTAAGTAAACCCCTTTTTGTTTATAGTTGACTGCTCCATCAAAAACTTCTTCCAGCACTTCCCTACAGGATTGATCAGAAAAATTGCCAGTAATATTCCTGTTGACATCCAGGGTAGAAGGACTGTAAGAAAATACCCCTCCTACCTCTTTAGAAAGCCTATTTAGAAACCCCTCCAAGGGTTCTCCTTGTGCTTCAATGGAAACCCTTTTTTCCAGCAAGGATATCTGCTGAGCAACAAGGTTATGGTAGCTGCCTAGCAACAATAAGATGGCTATAATAGGCCGGAAAAAGGTATGTCTCATTTGAAAAAATTAATTGCAGGCTGCTCCTGAAAGTACGATATCACTCCCGTTTCTTGTGATATCTAAATTAAGCGTTTCAGAAATAATAGACAAAATGGTGTCCAGTTCTTCATTTTCAAAATCTACAGTCAAACGGCAGCCTCCAATGTTCCCTTCCAAAACAATCTCAGTTTGATATACTTCACTCAATTGGGCTACTACAAAAGCCAATTCTTGATTGAGATAGGAAAAGGATTTAGTACTGTATGAATCCACATTGGCATCAGTTTCTTCTTTCGAGAAACTTCCCGAGTTTTTGTCAAATATCCCCTTTTCTCCTGCTAGAAGTTGAATTCCTTCTTTGGATTGTAAATACATCCTTACTTCCCCTTCCAAAACAGATACCTCTATCAAAGGATTAGTTGGATAAGCTTTCACATTGAAGACTGTCCCGATATCCTCAATAAACAATTCATTGACTTGAACCTGCCATTTTACTTTTTTGTCCTCAGGAATGGAAATCAAGGATTCTCCGCTTAGTTTGATCAGCCCAGTTTTTTTCGCTCGTTGTATTCTACACTTACCTCTGAATCCCGATTTAAAGAGAGTTGGGTTTGATCTGGAAGAATTTGCGTTTCCACTTGATTCTCGCTCAAATAAGTAAATTTTTCAGGAGCGGAAAGTTGTTGATAGATCAAGAAAGATACTGTGCATAGGAGGATAAAACTGGCAGCAATCCTCCATGGAGTAAAGAAAATTTGCTTTCCTTTTTTAGGCGGATGGATTTTTGGTTGAATTTTACTCCAGGCAAGGTCCGCGTCAAACTGCTGGTCGGAACCTAGATTTGTTTTTGAAAAATCAATAATTCATCATCCAGCACTTTTTGATTCTCCTCCGATAGGGCACACCATTCCTTCAGTTCTTTTTCTTCTGAAGGACTGATTTCACCAACTATGTATTTGGCGATAAGGCTGTCAATATAGAATTCTTCCTGCTCGCTCATCATTCTAATATGATATGAAGTAGTAGCGCAATCAATGGAAGATACTCCTGTAACTGGGTCCTCATGAGTTTCAGGGCTTTTCCCATTTGATTTTCTACTGTTTTAATCGATAAATTTAATTGATCGGCAATCTCTTGGTATTTCAACTCCTCAAACCTACTCATGGTGAATATTAACCGGCATTGTTGGGGTAAGGATTGAAGTGCAAGGGCAATTTTTTCTTCCAATTCTCCTTTCAGAGTGCTTTGATCAGAAGCTTCACTTTGCTGTTCTCCCTGTTGGGTTATCATATCTCCATAATTCTTCTTGACCTTCTGATGCTTGATCTCATTGAGACAGGCATTTCGGATAATCTGATAGAGATAGGATTTGACCGAACTTTGGATTGAAATGGTTTCTTTTTTCTCCCAAAGCTTGATAAAGCAGGATTGTACTACTTCTTCGGCATCAGCAGGATCTTCCAGATAGGAATTCGCATAGCGACATAAGGGCTGATAATATTCTTTAAATAACATCTCCAGTGCTTTTTCATCACCTGACTTGATCGACTGAAAAATCATTTGATCGCTTGTTTGCATGGAGGCATTTTGCTGTTCATGCAAGATAAGGTTTTGAATGGTTTTTATAAATAGGACAACTCAGAAGATGCTTACCCCTATGTAGATTTGAAAAAAAGTAAAAAAACTGTGAGCTTACTCAAATACTGCCACTGCCCTTACTGGTGACCCTGTACCACCTTTGATTTTTAAAGGTAAAGCTATAAATCGAAACCTCCCTCTTCCTATGAGTTGATCTAAATTGATCATATTCTCATAATGTGTAAAGCTCAATTCTCCACAGATATGATGCACCTCTTTATTGGTGATTTTAGGAATACCAGGAGACATGGTTTCCACTCCAAATGCAGCAATTTTTTGATCGCCTAACCATCGAGTAGCTTCTGCAGTTAATCCAGGACCTTTTCCCCAATTCTCGGTACGGTAGTGTTTCCGATAATGATCGGTATAAAGTAAAACAGTATCTCCTTTCTTGATCTGAAGATTGCTTTTTCCAAGGCAGTTTTTAAATCTTGGGTATTAATTAATTCTTGAAGGCCTTTATGAGAAAGGTCAATACAAATCCCCTCTGTGTAAAATATGGATAAGGGCATCCTGTCAATGGATCCACTCGAAAATTTTATACCCATATGGTTGAGCGCATCTACATGCGTTCCGGTATGTTCACTCATTTCCAGATTTAATACACTGGGTGTTTGGGTTCTAGGGTTCTCAATTTTATCCCATTGTTCATGAGTGGCATAGGTAGATATTGTAACTGGGGGTAGGGAATGATAGGTTGGCATTCCCGAAAAGATTTCCTGCGATAAGTCAATAATTTCGGCCATAAAATAGTTTTCAATAAAAAAGATTTACCACAATAATGGTTCCTTGAATTCTATATTGATTAGCATTAGTCCATGGGGATTAAACGCACTTCTAGCTTTTGCTTTTGATCAGGGGAAAGATTGGTTTCAAATCCTATTAAAATCATTCCCTCATTCGTTTCTTCCCCTTTTGCAGTGGGATTGGCAGGGTACAATTGAAGTTGGGCATTTTTGGGATAAATCACTTCCAATTTTAATTTTTCATCTCCTTTCGATATGACTGCCTGATTCTTTCCATTGAAAATTATCGCATCATACGTCATCATTCCCCATCGAACTTTCGAAGGATCGCTGTTATTTTGAATTTCATCAATAATTCTTACTTCTCTTCCTTTTTTGATCAGAGTGGTTCTTTCAGCGCTTTTTAGGTGATTTTCATACACTTCAGAAAAATCCAAAGAGGTGGATTTCAGGTTCTTTTTATCTTTTACTTTTAAGATTTCGGCCTTTCCTTCTATGTTTTGAAGGGCGCTGTCCACCACCAAGGTATTGTGGGAATAATTGGTATACCGAAAAACAGACCAACGCTCCCCGTCTTGGCTTCCATCCCAAATATTGACCCCCTGTGATTCCAATGAATTGTAATTATTCATCCCTAGGTCATGTGCCCATCTAACTCCATTGGCATCCATGACAAAACTCCCGATATCCATATGTCCATGACTGACTTTGGGGGAACCGGCTTTGGTACCTACATAAATAGCATCTTTGGTCCAGCCACTTCTTTGGAAACTGACGGGGTTTTCACCATTCCCAGTCCAGGTCAATTGGGCTGGAGTAGGGATAAGTGTGGTATCCAATTCTGAAAGCCAGATCATTAAGAATACGAAAAAACGATTCGAAGTATTCGCTGGATCCAAAGTTCTCTTTTGATCCAAAAATTCCTGAATCAAGGGGATCTGTTTAAATAGTAAACTGGGCTGCTGGGACTTGGATGCAAACCAATACATCCCTGCTGACATCACCTCACTTTGTCTGGAATCAGAATAGTTGAAGCTACCCATAGGTCCATGGGCATGTAGAAAATAATTCCCGGTTTTCAAAAATCCTTTAGAAACAGGCAATACCAATTCTGGATGTTTTTTCTGAAATGCATCAAGGTAAAGTACATGGAAGGTAGTGCCATATTCCCAATAGGAAGTGCCTTCAGGATAAGCTCCATCCGGATTGTATTGGGCTTCTGGAATAGGAATTTTTTCTTCCGATCGAGCTAGAATTTGGTTTGTCAATTCAGGATAATTTTCAGCTACAGCCCAAGCTCCTACCGCAAGAGAAGCATGGCAGACTTGATTCCAATTATTCGTAGTGTTGATCCACCAATAATCTTCAGCCAAGGATGGTTTTAGTCCTTTCTCCACAATGGCTTCCCTTATTTTTTGTGCTGATTCCTCGGATAAGTCTTCATGTACCCAGTCATAACCAATCCCCATGGCCATGGTCATTTCAGCTACGTCCAAAAAATGTGAAGGGTTCCAATCTTGAAAATCAGCTGCTGCCAATAGATTTTTTTCAATTGCCTTTAAGTATTTTTCATCAGCAGTAAGCTGAAAGGCATAGCCTAAATAGGTAATCCGTTTCAAATAAGCCCTACTTACACTTAGTAACCTCCTTCCAGTCAATTCACGAGGTAAAGTTGGTAAGGCGGCAACTTCATCCGCCACTTTCAAAAATTCAATCTGGACTGCTTGAAGTAGTGGGATGCTGGTTTCTGGATCTTTCGAAATAAACAGAGATGGACTAGTTTTTTGAGCTATTGCGGGAATAGTAGAAATCAAAAAAGAGAGTAAAAGAAATCTACAAAAATAGTATAGAGACATGTCGATCTAAGTTAGAGGAGTACCCAAATTATCTTATGTTTTACATCTCTACAAACAAAGGATGCAAGATTTTGAGGTGATTTACGAAATGGATTTCTGTGGATGGTAAGAGGATGGCCTTTGAGAAATGTATATTTATATTAATATGAAACCAACCTTTCAAAGATCAATGCGAAAAGACTTTTACTTCAGATGGTCAATAGTTCTCTTTTTCATAGGGTTATTCTCTTGTAATTCTGAAAGCTCTCAGAAAAAGACCACCTTACAGCCCCATTATTTGAACAATCGGGCTCCTTTGAGACCTAATCCCTATTTGGAACTTCCTCTGGGAAGTATTAAACCCAATGGTTGGTTAAAGGAACAATTGGAAAGAATGGCAAGTGGTATGACTGGAAATCTGGATATTGTGTATTCCGAAGTGGTAGGGGAGCGAAATGGCTGGTTAGGAGGAGATGGAGATGGTTGGGAGCGTGGGCCTTACTGGATTGACGGCTTGCTACCTTTGGCATTTATTTTAGAAGATGAGGAACTGAAGGGTAAAGCCATGAAATGGGTGAATTGGACATTGACCCATCAAGCAGAAAGTGGGTATATAGGACCTGTTCCATTTGAGGAAGACCCTACTCCAGAAGCAGGTATCCAAAAAGGGCCTAGGAAGGATTGGTGGCCAAAGATGGTGATGCTTAAGGTTCTAAAACAATATTATCAAGCAACAAATGATGCCCGGGTAATTGAGGTGCTTACCAAGTATTTTCATTATCAGTTAAATGAATTGCCTTCTCATCCTTTGGATGAACTTTCGTTTTGGGCTAATCGTAGGGCTGGAGACAACTTGGAAGTGATCTATTGGTTGTACAATATCACTGGTGATCAAAAGTTACTGGAGCTTGGAGAGTTGGTTCAAGAGCAAACATTTCCTTGGCAAAAGGTATTTGAAAGTGAGCCCAATGACTATGTTTTTGCGGATATATGGGAATATAATCAAGGCAAAAGATACCCTTATGAGCCAGCTGAAATCTCTCGATTGAATTTAGCTCAAGTTCCAGGATTACATACAGTCAATGTGGCGCAAGGTCTAAAACAGCCTGTGGTTTATTACCAGAAATCAGGTGATCCTAGTGCGGTGAATTCAGTTAAGAATGCGTTGGCAATGCTCAAAGAATATCACGGACAACCTCAAGGGATGTATGGAGGGGATGAACCCCTACATGGGAATAGCCCGGTACAAGGAATTGAATTTTGCTCGATTTCCGAGGAAATGTTTTCATTGGAAACTATCCTGAAAATTACGGGAGATGCCAGTTTTGCAGATTTATTGGAAAAAATCACATACAATGCCCTACCTACCCAAGCCTCTGATGATTTTACAAGCCGTCAATATTTTCAGGCTGCAAACCAAGTAGTTCTTTCAGACGAGATGGATTTCTCTTATGAGACAGAGCATCATGGGGGTACTGATTTTGTATTTGGTGAACTGACTGGTTACCCTTGTTGCACCACCAACATGCACCAATCTTGGCCTAAGTTTGTCCAAAACCTCTTTTATGCTACCCCCGATGCAGGGGTTGCCGCTTTGTTGTACGGACCAAGTTCTGTAGAACTTTTAGTGGGGAATGGAGAGAAACTACAGCTCACTGAAACTACTGGTTTTCCTTTTCGAGAATCCGTTCAATTTGAGTTGAACCTGTCTGCGACCTCTGATTTTCCATTTCACTTAAGAATCCCTAATTGGGCGGTAAATCCAACTATCCTAATTAATGGGGAATCTGTTGCTTTTGACCATACAAATGGAATCGCAATCATTCAGAGAGCCTGGAAGGACGGAGACCAGGTGGAGCTCAAGTTGCCCATGCAATTAAAATCTTCGACTTGGTATGAAGGAATGGTGGCGATAGAACGTGGTCCACTGGTTTACAGTTTGAAAATTGAAGGAGAAACGAAAACAAAAGATAGAAATGATAGATTTCGGGCTTTTCAAGAGGTTTATCCTTTAGACCCCTGGAATTATGGATTAATAGAGTCCACTTTGAATGACTTAGAAAGTTTGGTGGAAGTGCAAGAAAACCCTTGGGATGGCAGTTATCCCTGGAACCTTGAAAGCTCCCCCATTCAATTGACTTTACCAGCCTATCAAATTCCTTCTTGGAAATTGATCAATGAAGTACCCATAGGCTTAAAACTTGAAAATCTTGGTGAGAGTCGAGAGGTGGTTTTAGTACCCTACGGGACCACTACACTTCGAATTACGGAGTTCCCTTTCATAAAATCAGAATGAATTTGGAAGGAGTAATCTGGAACCATGGCCATTCCTATAATTGCCTTGTTTTTTAAGCGGAATTCCCAGTATATTTTGTCTTTAACTGAAATTGCAATGCTAAAAAAGCTACTAACCACCGCCTTTTTGTTACCTATGAGTATTTGGGCCTTTTCCCAAGATCTCACTCCTTTATTGAATTCATATAAATTTCGAAATGTGGGGCCTTTACGTGGAGGTAGAGTGACTGCCGTTGCCGGGGTTGCTTCAAAACCTTCTTTGTTTTATATGGGGGCAACTGGAGGTGGTGTATGGAAAACAGAAGATTATGGGATCACTTGGGAGAATATCTCTGATGGATATTTCCCTACTCCTTCCATCGGAGCCATTTCCGTTTATCAAAAACAACCTGAAATTATTTATGTGGGCACAGGTTCAGATGGACTTCGCTCCAATGTTATTACCGGTAAAGGGGTATATAAATCCACGGATGAAGGTAAAACCTGGGATTTCATTGGTTTAAAAGATGCAGGTCAGATCGGATCGGTAGAAATACACCCTGATAATCCAGATATTGTGTATGTAGCTGCAATTGGTCAGGCATTTGAAAAAATGAAGAAAGAGGGGTCTTTAAAACCATGGATGGAGGAAAATCCTGGGACAAGGTTTTCTATCATTCCGATAGTGTTGGCGTTTCCGATTTGGAATTGGCTCCTGATGATCCAAATACCATTTATGCAGGTGCTTGGAGAGGGGAACGAAAGCCATGGACGATTACTTCAGGTTCCACTGAGGGCGGAGTTTACAAGTCCATTGATGGCGGTAATACATGGAATAAGCTCAGCAATGGCCTTCCCACTGGATTAACAGGAAAAATCGATTTTGCAGTTTCACCGGCTGACCCGGATGTCGTATATGCAAATATTGAGGCTTCGGAAAATCAAGGAGGGTTATATCGATCTTCGGATCGAGGTGCTAGCTGGGAGTTTGTTTCCGATAATGCCAATTTGACTAATAGGCCTTTTTACTATACCAATATTTACGCGAATCCAAAAGATGCCAATACGGTTTATAATAATTCGCTACGCTTTTTAAGATCCTTTGATGGTGGAAAGACTTGGAAATCCATTTCTACTCCCCATGGAGATAATCATGACATCTGGATCAACCCAAATGATACTACCATTTGGATTCAATCAAATGATGGAGGAGCCAACATCACATTAAACTCTGGTAAAAGTTGGTCTACCCAGTTCAACCAGCCTACTGCCGAATTGTACACAGTAGAGGTTGATGATCAATATCCTTATTGGTTATATGCTGGACAGCAGGACAATTACAGTGCGATTGCGGTGCCAAGTATGCCTCCTTCCAGTGTGCAAGCTGGGCCTAATTCTTTTATTATTAATGTGGGGGGATGTGAAACAGGACCGGCAGTTCCAAAGCCTGGAAACCCAAATATTGTTTATTCTAATTGTAAAGGGCGTTTTGGGGTATATGATAAAACCTCTGGTCAAGAATTGCAATATTATGTAGGGGCAACCAATATTTACGGGCATAATCCCAAAGACTTGAAGTTCAGGTTTCAACGAGTTGCTCCTATTCATGTGTCTCCTCATAATCCAAATGTGGTCTATCATACTTCTCAGTATGTTCATAAAACTACAGATGATGGAAAGACTTGGGAGATCATTTCACCTGATCTTACAGCATTTGATCCAGAAACTCAGGTGGTGCCGGGATCGCCGATCACTCGAGATGTAACTGGCGAGGAGTATTACAGTACCATTTATGCAATTAGAGAATCTCCTATTCAGGAAGGGTTGATTTGGGTAGGTGCAAATGACGGACCTGTACACGTGACCAAAGATGGAGGTAAGACTTGGCAAAATGTTACTCCAAATATGCCTAAAGGTGGAAGAGTAGATGCGGTAGAGCCTTCACCTCATGACCCTGCAAAAGCCTATGTTTCTGTGTTGCGTTATCTGTTAGGAGATGACAAGCCTTATATTTATAAAACCGAAGATTATGGCCAAACCTGGACCTTATTGACTACAGGTTCTAATGGAATTCCAGAGGATTATCCCACTTTGGTGATGAGAGAGGATCCAGTAAAAGAAGGCATTTTATATGCAGGAACTCAATTTGGTTTATTTATTTCTATGAATGATGGAGAGACTTGGACAGCTTTTGAAAGTAATCTTCCTGTAACTCCTATTACAGATATTAAGATTCATCAAGATGATTTGGTGATGTCCACCATGGGTAGGGGTTTCTGGATTTTGGATAATCTGGTCAGCTTGAGAGGGATTACTAGCATCGGTTCTCAAGGGGTGGTGTTTTTCAGCCAAAAACTGCCATCCGAAATTATCTTTCTGAGAGAAGTGAAACAAATGGGCCTGAATACCCAAGAGCTGCTGCAAATCTGGATTACTATTTAGAAGATAAAGCAGAAAATCTCCGCATGGAAATAATCAACGAAAAAGGAGAAGTGGTTCATGCCTATCAAGCAGATGGCCCCAAAGAACCTGAAGTTGATACCACTAGAAATATGTCAACGGAATTCACTGAAGCTCCTGCTTCAAAAGGTCTTCCCAATAAAGCCGGCATGAATCATTTCAACTGGAATATGAGACATCAAGGTGGGTGGGATAAAGATCCGAAAAAGGCTTACTTAGGAAATGGACCAATGGTTTCTACAGGTACTTATACCGCAAGGTTGATTGCCGATGATCAGGTACTGGAAGAGAAATTTGATGTGATTTTGGATCCAAGAGTGACACTTGTTTCTGATGAAGATGTGGCGGAACAAGAGCGACTTTCTCTACAGATTCAATCATTCAGAGATGAGGTTGAACAATTGATCGCGGCTATCGAAGAGGAGCAAGAAACACTCAAAATGGTGCTTGAAAATGAAAACCCGGCTAAGAATGTAGAGAATAGGAAGAAGCAGCTAGATGAAATTTATTATGAATTGGTAACTCCTGAAGGGACTTACATGCAGCCAATGCTTCAGGATCAAGCAAGGTACTTAGGTTCTATGCTTGGAAGAGCAGATCAAAAACCAGGTAAAGATGCGTATGAGAGATTAGAGGAATTGCAACAGAAATTCAATGAGGTAAAATCAATTTATGAGAGGATGAAATAACATCCTCTCTATTTAATGTGCTCATTAATCCACTGGAGAATTTCTTCCATGGCAATGGGTGAAAAAGTTTGTTCAATAGACGCATATTCACTCGGCATTCCTGTAGTGCTTTCTTGAAATAAATGATTCAGCTCAGGGATTTCTACAGTAGTAACTTGATTATTACCACCCCGCTCAAGCGCAGATTTGATGGCTTCCAGATTTTCCTTAGGAGCAACTTGCAAGTCTTTCGATCCATTAATTGCCAAAACAGGACAAGTCACTTTTTCTAAGGTTGGAGAAGGATCATATTGAATGAAATATTGCATCCATGGGCTGGTCATTTGATTGACCTGGGCATTGACAAAATCGGCCTCCGTCATTCCGTTGGGAATTTGATTTTTGGGAATGTTTCTAAAAGTTTCACTCATTAAGTCAAATAAGTCTCTTTCCAAAGAGTTTGAGTTTTTGACGAGCTCAAATGCTTTTTTACTGATAATGTCATTTTCTATTAATTGATTTTCTGTCATCCCGGAAGCTTTCCCAAGCATTCTTTGTTGAAGCAAGAGTAATTCATCCCCAGGAATTCCTGTTCCCGCCATTAAGATTAAAAAGCAACCTCCTTATTGGCAACTGCTACCTTGGGAGCGATAATCCCTCCTTCACTATGTCCTGCCAAACCAATTTTTTGGGATCAATTTCTTCTCTGGTTTTTAAATAAGCGAATGCAGCTTCCGCGTCATTTGCAAAATCAGCACTTGTAGCTTGTCCATGGTTTCCGGTAGATTTTCCAGTTCCCCGGTCATCGTAACGGAGTACCGCGATACCATTTCGAGTCAAATAATCGGATAAGACCAAAAAGGGCTTGTGCCCCATTAATTCTTCATCCCTATTCTGGGGACCACTTCCACTGATTAAAACAACTGCTGGGAAATTGCTTCCGGTTTTGGGTAGGGTGAGAGTTCCAGCTAACGTAATCCCATCTATTGAATTTTCGAATGTCAGATCCTCTGATATATAAGGATAAGGTTTTGTTGGTTCCTGAGGTCTTTTGGATTCTTCCTTGGAAATCTCTCCTTTGGTAAGATTTAATGGGAAAGGCTGGCCTGCCTGAGTAAAAACACCAATAATGATTTGGTCCTCATCTAAAGTCCCTTCGTATTCAATTCTTGCATTGGAAATAGTGATTTTCAATGTACCATTTTGGAAAGTCGTAGAGTTGACAGGGATTCCAAAAGCCGCTTGGTCGGGGCTGTCCATGGTAGATTTATAGCCAGATTCTGTTTTTTCAATATTAAAAACCAGCCTCAGCTGTATGCCTTGAACTTTCAAAACCCCGTTCCATTGACCTTCAATGTCTTGAGCAAAAGTGGAAATAGAGATAATTAGGCTGGCAAATAGAAATAAAAAGGATTTCATGAATAGAAATTAATGTGGGTTGCTAAATTTTCTGGAAGGTTAATTTACAAGCTTCTCGAGTCTTTTTTCGCTGAGGGATTTGTCAAACACAGCTAATCTGCCCATTCGAATTTTAAAGAAATTACCTATTCCATCTGGATAATAATATAGGTTCTTACGTTTGGTTAGTCCGTTTGGATATCCTTCAAAGTCCTCTTTAAGTTGGATCAATTCGTGTTTATAGAATCGATATGATTTTGATTTGTTTTCTGGGCAAATACACCCTGCGCAATCTGAATTGAAAAAAGGATAGAAGTAAATAAGGTATAGGTAATTCTGGTCATTGTCATTGGATTATTCCAAATAAGCTTAAAAGAAATGTGATTAGATCAAAAGATGATCAAAGTGAAGTCCCATGCTCTATAAGCAGTTGGTTTTTAGTTAAATAAATCATTTTTTTATCGTAAAAAAAGAAATTAAAACTTGATATTTTAGCCTTAGATATTTGAATTAACTAGGGTTGATAGAAATAGCAGTTGGATTCATTGGGTTTTTAAGAAAATGCAGAAGTTTTTTGATAATGTCATGGTTTGGGGAATCCAAACTTATTATGAATCTTAGGGTTAAATGAATAGATAGACCCAAATAAACTACCAATATGAATTTTAGAGAAAGTGAAAACCAGCGAATGATCGCGGAAATGATCCGTGATTTTGGCGCTAAAGAAATTACACCTTTTCGAAAGGATTGGGATGACCGACAGTTTTTCCCAAAAGAACTTTTAAAAAACTAGGGGAATTAGGACTGATGGGAGTTTTAGTGCCTACCGAGTTTGGAGGAGCAGGCTTTGGCTATGAAGAATATGTAACTGCTATTGTTGAACTTTCTAAGCTAGATCCATCCATAGGTTTGTCCATGGCGGCACATAACTCTTTATGCACAGGGCATATTATGCTTTTTGGAAGTGAGGAACAAAAAAAGACCTATTTACCAAAACTAGCAACCTGTGAATGGCTAGGAGCTTGGGGCCTGACAGAACCAAATACAGGTTCAGATGCTGGGAATATGCGTACAGTTGCCGAAAAAGATGGAGAATATTGGGTAATCAATGGTGCCAAAAACTTCATTACGCATGGAGTATCTGGTGACGTGGCAGTGGTGATAGCCAGAACAGGAGAAATAGGGGATAGCCACGGAATGACTGCCTTCATTGTTGAAAGAGGAACCAAAGGATTTGAAGGAGGTAGAAAAGAGGATAAGTTGGGGATGCGCGCCTCAGAAACTGCAGAGATGATTTTTACTGATTGCAGAATTCACGAATCACAGGTTTTGGGAAAAGTAGGAGAAGGTTTTATCCAATCGATGAAAGTTTTGGATGGTGGAAGAATTTCTATTGCCGCCTTGTCTTTGGGGATAGCAGAAGGTGCTTTGGAGGCCTCTATTCAATATTCAAAGGAAAGAGAGCAGTTTGGTAAACCCATCAGTAAGTACCAAGGAATTTCCTTTAAATTGGCTGATATGGCTACCCAAGTGGAAGCTGCAAAACTATTGATCATGAAAGCAGCAGACTTGAAGAACAGAGGAGAGAAAGTGACCTTAGCTTCTGCAAAAGCAAAATATTTTGCCTCAGAAGTCTGTGTTTCGGTATCCAATGATGCAGTTCAGATATTTGGAGGCTATGGATTTACCAAAGACTATCCAGTAGAAAAGTATTACCGTGATTCTAAATTGTGTACGATAGGAGAAGGAACCTCGGAAATTCAAAAAATGGTGATTGCCAGAGAGGTATTGAAATAATTTCTTGAAAAAGGGCTATCTCAGAACAGGCTAAGACACTGCTCAGCTGACCTTAATGGAATCTTGAGATAGCCCTTTTTATTTTTATGCTCCTGCTACTAAATACAAGCCTGCCGCTAATGCTGCTCCTGCTATGGGACCTAAAACAGGAACCCAGGCATATCCCCAATCGGAGCTTCCTTTGCCCTTAATCGGTAATATGGAGTGCATTAATCTTGGGCCAAAATCACGGGCAGGATTGATTGCATAACCAGTGGTTCCTCCCAAAGCTAACCCAATTACCCAAACTAGGAAGGCAACAGGGATTGCCCCAAGTGAACCCATTCCAATGGGAGTTTCAGTTGCATCCTCTATTTTGGCTCCTGTGTTATATAATATGACCAGAATGAGCACAAAAGTACCGATGAGCTCTGAAAAGAAATTAAGAGGAAGATTTCTTATGGCTGGGGAGGTGCCAAAAGGGGCTGCTTTGAGGGCAGGATCATCTGAAGCTTCATAATGATCCTTATAAAAAAACCAGGCAATCCCGACACCGATCATCGCACCTAATGTTTCTGCAGCGATGTATCCAGGGACCATGGCCCATTCAAACTTCCCTACAATAGCTAAACCTACGGTTACCGCTGGGTTTAAGTGTGCGCCACTGTATGGTCCTGCCACCACTACACCTACAAAAACTGCCAATGCCCAGGCAGTACTGATTTCCATAATTCCTCCACCATTTCCTTTGGTTTTTGGAAGAAGCATATTGGCTACTACTCCTGAACCTAGTAAGAGGAGTAAGCCTGTCCCGATTATTTCTGCAATGTATGGATTCATTATTCTACCCAGTTTTTAGAGCGTTCAACAGCCTTATGCCAAAAATGTAGTAATTTTTCTCGTTTATTGGCATCCATTTGAGGAGTAAAGCTTTTGTCTGCTGTCCATAATGATTGCAGCTCTTCTCTACTTTTCCAAAACCCCAATGCCAAACCTGCCAAGAAGGCTGCACCAATGGCGGTGGTTTCAATGATTTCCGGTCTCTTAATTTCGCAATCCAATAAATCTGCCTGAAACTGCATCATAAAATTATTGGCTGTTGCTCCGCCATCTACTCTCAGTTCCTGGGTGGGTTTTCGGAGTCTTTTTCCATGGCCTTCAATACATCGTAAACTTGATAAGCGATGGCTTCCAAAGCAGCTCTGGTCATATGGGCACTAGTGGTGCCTCTTGTTATCCCAAAAAATGCACCCCGGGCATTTTGGTCCCAATGAGGTGCTCCAAGACCTGTCAATGCAGGTACGAAATATACTCCATCATTATCATCTAAGCTCATGGCAAGCTTTTCAGAATCTTTGGCGTTTGGGAATAATTCGATCCCATCTCGAAGCCATTGAATAGCTGCGCCACCTATGAACACGGATCCTTCCAAGGCATAGTTTATTTCATCACCAATTTTCCAGGCTACGGTAGTCAATAATTGATTCTCTGATTTTACAGCCTCATTCCCGGTATTCATTACCAAAAAGCAACCTGTTCCATAGGTAGTTTTGGCCATTCCAGGCTCGGTGCAGAGCTGACCGAACAATGCAGCTTGTTGGTCTCCGGCAATTCCAGCAATAGGGATTTTGACACTCAATACATCTCCGGCAGTTTCACAATACACTTCACTACAGGATTTAACTTCTGGTAATAATGATTCAGGGATGTCAAAAAGTTGTAAGAGTTCTTTATCCCATTCCTGCGTGTGTATATTGTAGATCATGGTTCTACTGGCATTGGTAATGTCAGTAATATGGCTTTTACCCGCAGTAAGATTCCAAATCAGCCAGGAATCCACGGTTCCGAATGCCAGTTCACCTGCTTCAGCCTTTGCTCTTGCCCCTTCCACATTTTCTAAAATCCATCGGATTTTAGTGGCTGAAAAATAAGCGTCAATGATCAATCCCGTTTTGGATGCTACGAGGTCAGCATGGCCTTTTTCTTTTAATGAATTGCAGTAGGAGGCGGTTCTTCGGTCTTGCCAAACGATAGCATTATAGACTGCCTTACCAGTTTTTCGGTCCCAGATTAAGGTGGTTTCCCGTTGGTTGGTAATTCCTATTCCAGCGATTTGATCAGCTCGAATCCCTTGGTTAATGAGGGACTCCACCATGACGCTGGATTGACTGGTCCAGATTTCGTTTGGGTCATGTTCTACCCACCCGGAGTCTGGAAAATATTGTTTAAAATCTTTTTGGGCAACGGAAACAATTTGCCCCTTTTTGTCAAAAATGATTGCTCTGGAACTAGTGGTACCCTGATCCAGTGCCATCAGGTAGGGTTTTTCTTGGGTCATTCTAATTTAAAATAGGCTGTCATTAATTTTCAAGACAGCTGATGGTTAACAAAATCTCATTTGGTGATGCTACTTTCTAATTAAATACTTTTCGGCCACTTTATTGAAATCCTGAATTTCCTGAGAGATCCAGACCTGGTCTTTATGAAGTTCAATAGCCATCAACTGAGCTACTTTTTCTGCTGTTTCAATGGCTGCCTGAGCATCAAGGATCAAAATACGAATTCTTCTTGATAGGATGTCCTCTACTTTAACAGCCATTTCATTTCTTACCGCCCAAATTACTTCAGCGGCAATATTGGGGAAGTCAGGATGGAGCTTTTCAGCAAGCTTTGGTTCCTCTTTTGCCAATGCTTGAATTGCCAATGCATCTGATCCATATAGCTGCCAGTGGCCTTTTTGAAGCTGCTTAGAATATCCATGAATTTTCATGTCCAGAGATGTGCTAGCTCCAGGCTTCTCTCCAGTTACTTGTTGGAAATGATCCACCGTGTCTTCTCCCATTTTTCGGAAGGTAGTCCATTTCCCTCCGGTCAGGGTAACCAGCCCGCTTTCTGAAACAATCACTTTATGGGATCTTGAGATTTCTTTGGTTTTGGTACTGCCCTCCTGAGGTCTGGCTAGTGGTCGCAGTCCTGCAAAAACAGCTTTTATATCTGCTCTTGTGGGTTTTCTTGTCAGGTAACCTCCGGCCGTTTCCAATACAAAATCAATTTCTTTTTGCAAGGCTTCAGGTTCTAGTTTGGGTTTTTCACGAAGTGTATCTGTAGTACCTACGACAAGTTTTCCATGCCATGGTACAGCAAATAAAACCCTTCCGTCTCTGGTTTTAGGGATCATTAATGCATCGGAACCTCCTAAAAAATCCAAGTCCATGACCAAGTGAATCCCCTGGCTTGGTTGGATCATTTTGGGAGCTTCCGGATTATCCATTTGAAGGATTTTATCCGCAAATACTCCCGTGGCATTCACTACCATTTTAGCTTGAATGATGTGTTTTTTCCTCGTTAGAAGGTCCTGAATTTTCAATCCGGTAATTTTTCCCGAGGAATCTTTCTCCAGGTTATTGACTTTGGTATAATTCAAAATGCAAGCACCTGCTTCGTCTGCAGTTTGCGCAATATCCAAGGCCAGTCGAGCATCGTCAAATTGACCATCGTGATAAACAACTCCACCCATTAATCCTTTTTGTAGGACTGCAGGCAATCTCTTTATAGTTTCTTTTTTAGAAATGAAAGTAGATTTCCCAAGACTCAACCGGCCTGACATCCAATCGTAAAGTTTTAAACCTACGCTGTATTGTATACGGTCAAACCAAGTATAAATAGGGATAATAAAGGGCTGGTCATGCGCAAGGTGAGGGGCATTTTTAAGCAACTTTCCTCTTTCTTTCAATGCTTCCAATACGAGCATTACATCACCTTGCGCTAAATAGCGAACTCCGCCATGAACCAGTTTGGTGCTTCGGCTGGATGTGCCTTTGGCAAAATCAGCTTTCTCCAGTAATACAACAGACATCCCTCTGGATATGGCATCCAATGCAACACCCAATCCTGAGGACCCTCCACCAATCACGGCAATATCCCAGACTTTTGAAGAGTCTTGGATTTGCTTTATATTTTCTTCTCTATTCATTTCTTTCTAAATCGATTTAAAAATAAGAAAAAAGAAACAAAGAGAAACAAAAAGAAAGTAATAATTTAATGAAATGCTATTCTTTCCTATTGTTTTCATTAATTTTAAGTTATAAAAGAAAGTCAATGACCATCGCAGAGCGACATAAGTACATCTTAGATGAATTGAACAGGGCCGGTTTTGTTTCTGTTTCCGAACTATCCAAAAGCATGGAGGTAACCATGGTGACAATCCGGAAGGATCTCAAAGTCTTGGAAGATAAAGGCTTGCTTTACAGGTCACATGGTAGTGCAACCTCTGTTTCACCTTATGTATCAGATCGATCTGTCAACGTAAAAAAGCTGGAGCAAGTAGAGGAGAAGAATAGGATTGCTGAAAAGGCTTTGGATTATTTGGTAGAAAATGAAGCAATTTTAATCGGGTCTGGAACTACGGTGGTTGCTTTTGCTCAGGCAATTCCAAAGAATCTTCCTTTGACTGTCCTTACTGCGGCGATGAATGTCACCTTGGCATTGATAGATTCTCCCGAAGTTGAGTTGGTGCAATTGGGAGGGGTGGTTAGAAAAAGTAGTAGTTCTGCGGTAGGCCACTATGCCGAAGAAATGCTTCAGAATTTTGCTTGTAGTAAATTATTTCTCAGTGTGGATGGGGTAAGTATGGAGCATGGGTTAACCACCTCTAATATGATGGAAGCGCATTTAAATGCTCAGATGATCAAGAATGTGCAGAAAACCATCGTTTTGGCAGACTCTAAGAAGTTTGGGAAAAAAGGTTTTGGGAAAATTTGTGAACTGGAAGACGTGGACATTATTATTACCGATGCAGGTATCCCAGATTTATTCCAAAAGAAGTTGGGGGAAAAAGGAATAGAGATTGTGATTGTTTAATAGTCTTTATAAGTTTTTCTTTCCACAGAAGAGCCATTTTCATCCACGGTAACTACATAGATAAAATCATACTCTATGTCCTCTAAATCCTTATATTTTTCAGCGTCTCCAACAAAGTAATTAGCGATCTGTCCTACCGTGTTGCTATGTCCTACCACTAAGATATTCCCTTCGTCCGCCTTCAACTTTTCTACTAACTCATCATGATTTCTAGGATCATATACCTGTATTTCTAAACCTTGTTGATCTGCCGTAGGTTTTGCAGTGCTTTTAGTTCGAATGTAATTGGTGCTGTAGATATGTTCTATGTTCTTGTCGGAAAGAATTTGTGCGAGTTTTTGGGCTCGGATCTGTCCTACCTGTGCCAATTCAGGATCATCTCCTTCTAATTGCTTTTCAGCATGGCGGACTATATAAATTGTTTTTGGCTTTGGAGAAGGAGAGCAAGAAGCCAAAAATAGAAGCACTAAGGATAGTAGAATTAGATTTTTCATGAAATAAAGATACTTTCTAAGGCACAAAAAAAATGGAAATCCTTAAAAAAGATAACCTTAAACGAGCAGATTCTGAAGTTTAAGGTTATTAATAGAAGGTTGAGCTGTGGGGTATTATCCCGAAAACGTATTGTCAAGGTGTTGGTCCTTCGTCTTTACCGTTTCAAATTCCAGGAATTGCTCCCAGAATTCTTCTTCTGGTACAGCTGCTCTTAGATATAGCTTCTCCTTTTTGACAGGGTGGACAAAAACCAGGTTGAATGCATGCAGGTTGATACTGGCATCTGGATTAGGTTTTGCAAAACCATACTTGACATCTCCTCTGATAGGACATCCCATGGATGCTAACTGAACCCTTATTTGATGCGGTCTTCCTGAAACAGGCCGAACTTCTAACAGCCAATGGTCATTCATAAAGCCCAAAGTTTTATAGTTAAGCTCTGCTTTTTGTGATCCGGGAACTTCCCGATCATGGGCAGTCACGAAATTTTTCTGTTCGTCTTTAACTAACCAGTGGGTGAGTTTTCCTAGTTCTTCACGCGGCTTTCTTTTGACTATTGCCCAATAGACTTTGTGGATATCACGCTTTCGGAACAACTCCATCATCCGTTCCAATCCTTTGGATGTTCTGGCAAATGCTACCAAGCCACTGACAGGGCGGTCCAATCTATGGATCGGGTGAAGAAAGACAGCTCCCGGTTTATTATATTTTTTGGCAATGTAATCTTTGAGGTAGTCCGTCAACGTCTCATCGCCCGTATTATCTCCCTGCACCAAAATGCCTGCAGCTTTATTGACGATTAATAGGTGGTTGTCTTCATAGACAACTGTAAATGGTTTCTTTTTCATAGAAATGCAAAGTTAGCCATTTTCTGTTGAGAGATAGAAATTTATATTCTTTGAGGCGTTGCAGAAGTTTTTAGTTTTGATAATCTTGTAAAGGAACCACCAATTTTATAAATGATGAAAAAGCATTTCCTGTACTTTTTATTAATCATAGCTTATTCTTGCCAAACTCCCAGTAACGAAAAATCAGACTCTGACCAACCAAAAGAAATCTTTATCGAAGTGGAAGATTCAGTAACTGTCAATGGTGTTTTGGCCCAACTTTTTTTATTTCAAACAGCAGATCAGTACCATGTTATTTTTAAAGACTTTTTAAAATCCAAGGTTTATGTGGTGAACAAGGATAATGGAAAAATAGACTACGAATGGAGTAAATCCGGAGATGTGCCAGGTGCTTTTGGTTCTATGACCAAGCCATTGAGTATTTCTAAAGACGGAAAGATTGTGGTAGTAGATTACATGGCTGGCCAACGTGTATTCCAAAAAAATGGAGATGTGACCATGGTTGGAAAACCAGTAAAGAACCAGGTAAGTTTTGGAGGTCCTGTAAGCCTTCTTTCAGATAGCCAGGTAGTGTCAATTGATGGTGAAGAATATGTGTTGTATTCTCTTGATTTACTGGAGCAAGCGGAAGAATACAATTCTGAATTTCTTCAAAAGAGGAGAAATCTGATATTGTCCAACTTAACAACTGATGAGACTCGTTTAATTGTTCCTTTCCCAGAAGGGTCCAAGTTTTTATCAGGAAAGGCTTTTCCTTTCGAAGATTTCCGCCCACGATTTGTAGTCAATGAAGAGGAAGATCGATTGTATTTAATTTTTCAAAACGAACCTGTTTTGTATACTTACCAATGGAATGATGGAAATCCTGTTTTTAGTTCAAGCCTTGCTATTTCATTGCCGGGATTTGAGGAAAATGAAGGAGTTGAAATCGGAGCAATTGGATTAGGTCAGGTAAGCGATCCAGGGAATGAACCTCTTCCTGCTCGAATTCAAGGGATTGCTCAAGCCGGAAATGGTTTTTTAATCACCTATAGCACTAAACCCAGTGAAAGATTATATAGTCTTTATAAGTCTAAAGAAATATCAAAGGAACAACGAGATCAAGTATTCAAAGAGATATCCAGGAAAACAGTATTTATGGATGAATCAGGAAACATTTTTCCAGTGAATTTTCCAGAGATGTATTATGAATCCTTTGTCATGATCGATGACAAGATCCATTGGATGAAAAAAATAGATCCCAATACAGAAGCAGAAGATTTTACGGTGTATTGGGGAAATTAAAGATTGAGTAGCTTTCAATCAACCCAATTTCTCCTTGATATCCTTCATGATAGTCTCTGCATGGACCACACTGTTTTCAATAAAGAATTCCCGGGTGTTTAAGCCACCACATACCACTCCAGCTAGGTAAACTCCTGGTACGTTGGATTCCTGATTGGCTTGATCGTAGCATGGTTGACGTTTTTCGTCCAAGCTTAATTCCACTCCTAATTGATCCAATAAAGCGAAATTGGGCTTGTACCCCGTCATTGCCAGTACAAAGTCATTTTCAATGGTAACCTCTCCTTCTGGTGTCGTGATGGTTACTTCATGTTCTGTAATTTCTTTGACCCTTGATTTGGCGAAAGCTCGAATGGAGCCTTCTTTGATTCGGTTCATGATATCCGGACGAACCCAGTATTTCACATTTTGATCCACTTCATCTTCCAATAGTACCATACTCACTTCCGCTCCTTTTCTCCAGGTTTCCAAAGCTGCATCTACAGCGGAATTGGCTCCACCAACAACGAGCACTTTTCTTCCTATATAGGGCCAGGGCTCTTTATAATAGTGTTGAACTTTTGGGAGATCTTCTCCTGGCACATTCATCAAATTTGGTAGATCATAGAATCCGGTTGCCAGTACAATCTTTTTGGTGTAGTAAGTGGTTTTAGAGCTCGTGACTTCAAAAATAGCTCCTTTCTTCGCGAGGGTTTGAACGCCTTCGTACAAATTGACATTCAGTTTAAAATGAAAGAAGATCCTTCGATAATACTCTAATGCTTCGGTTCTGGTAGGCTTGTTTCCTATCGACATGAAAGGGATTCCAGCCATTTCCAATCGGTCAGAAGTAGAGAAAAAAGTCATATTGATTGGATAATTAAAAATGGAGTTGGTTAATGCACCTTTTTCAAGTATCACATAGTCCAAATTGGCTTTTTGGGCTTCCACTCCACAGGCAAGCCCAATCGGCCCCCCTCCCACAATCAATACATCATGAATTTTTGTTGTCATCAATTTTTAGGTTTGAGCTTTGAAACGATAGGTTTCATCGGCGAATTTACGGTAATCCCATTCAAAACTTCTCTCTGAAGGTTACATTTCCCGATTTTTCTAAAACCAAAGCAGCGGAGGAAACAGTTCCATAGTTTTCGTTTAACCGAATGAATTGGGCTGAAAGTCCTTTCTCCATTTTAGAAGGAACTCCAGTATCCGGTAACTTTTCCAAGGGAAAGGTCTCCTGTGAGTTTAGAATATTTAATAAGGATTCTGCATTGAACCGGTCTTCAATTTGCTCGATAAGCTGCTTTTTTGCCAATTGTACTTTAGGCCAGGGAGCATTCAATAAACCATTGCTTAATCCATGAATTCCAGGTTTCACCTCGATTATGTCTTCTCCATAATTGCTGTAGTAAAGCAAATGGTTCCCATCCGATACCAGTAAGTTAAATCCGTCGTATTTTTCTTGATTGGATTGGACTTCTTTTAAATAATCTAGGGGTGAGAAACTACTTTCCAGAAAATTTTGAACCAGCTTTCCTCTACTGATGAGCGCCTTTTTTGGATGGTGAAAATCCCTGTAATTAGTCAATAAGGACCATCTCCCATTGGGGTGAAATCCCATCCAGGTGCCATCACTTTTTAAATCTTTTCCGGCATAAAACCCAGATTCCCAAGGGTGAATCTTTTTGCTCGGCCTCATGAAAAACTCATCTCGATTGGCTCGGATAACTAAGGGGTAATCGGGATGGTTTTTCCAGGAAAATACAACTAAGCACATATTTAAATGTAAAAGAAAAGGCCGGAATTCCGGCCTCGGTGGTGATTATCCAACATTCGTTTCTTCAACCAAAGGATAGTCTGTATATCCTTTTTCCCCTGGCGTATAGAAGGTGCTTTGATCCCATTCTTCCAATGGAGCATTGGTTTCAAACCGTACTGGGAGATCTGGATTTGAGATGAATAGTTTCCCAAATGCAACGGCATCAGCTAAGCCTTCTTCAATGATTTTATTGCCTTTTTCCTGATCAAAAGCATTGTTAATTACCAACGTACCTTTGTATATTGGTCTATATCTTTTTGCAATATTTGGTTCTAAATAAGGTATATCGGAAACATCTGTAAACGGTTCCGAAAGGTGTAAATAGGCCAGATTGTAGTCGTTTAATTTATTGATGATATAATCAAAAGTAGGAATGGTTTTTTCATCGGCTTTCATTCCAAAAACACCATTTAAAGAAGGGTTTAAACGAACTCCAATCTTATTTTCCGGCATTACTTCTTTAATCGCTTCGATTATTTCAAAAAGGATTTTTGTTCGGTTTTCGATACTTCCTCCATATTCATCCGTTCTTACGTTGCTGGTAGCGCTGAAGAACTGATGCAATAAATACCCATTGGAAGAGTGAATTTCAACTCCGTCAAATCCTGCTTTCATCGCATTTTTAGCACCGTTTTTAAAATCCTCTATCGTCTGCTTGATTTCCTCCAAGCTCATTGCTTTAGGAGTGACTGTTTCTTTAAAGCCTTCTGGAGTATAAGATTTTTCATTGGGATTAATGGCGGAGGGAGCAAGAGGTAATTCACCGCCATGGAAATCAGGATGTGAGATTCTTCCCACATGCCATAGTTGTATGAAAATATGTCCATTTTCTTCATGAACGGCTTTCGTAACTTTTTTCCAACCTTCTACTTGCTCCTGAGAATAAATCCCTGGAGTATTGATGTATCCAACTGCTCTTTTTGAAATCTGGGATCCTTCAGTAATAATCAATCCTGCGGAAGCCCTTTGTCTATAATATTTCGCGTGAATTTCGAATGGTTTGTTTTCGGGGTTGGCTGCTCTGGAGCGCGTCATGGGAGCCATCCATACCCGATTGGACAAATTTAAATCGCCGACTTGTATAGGTTCTAATAATGCTTGTTTCGTACTCATGTTAGTAGTTGGTTTTGTTGAAAAATTCAATGTCTATACAACTAATGTTTGGGTAAGAAAGTTCATTCCTTTCCAAAGAAATTCCTCTAATCTTTAGTAGGTTATAATTGTTGAAAATCAGTGGTTTAACACATTTTAATATTTTTTAATACGATTATTTTCGTAGAATTTTTGAAATTACGATTGTCTTCGTATAACTTTGGTACGAAAGATATCGTATAACCAGACCATGAGTAAACCTACAGAAGCCGAGCTAGAGATTTTATCCCTTCTATGGGAAAAGAAAGAAGCCAGTGTGAGACAGATCCACGAGGAGATTTCAAAGACCAAGGAGACGGGATATACTACTACATTGAAAATCATGCAGATCATGCATGCTAAAGGGATGTTGACCAGAGATGAGCAAAGTAGAACGCATATTTATAAACCTGCTACTAATCAAGGAGAGACCCAAAAATCCCTCTTGAAAAATTTGATGGCCACTGCTTTTGGTGGTTCCGCAAAGAAACTGGTCATGCAGGCACTTGGACAAGAAAACCCTTCCAAGGAGGAGTTGAATGAAATAAGAGAATTTTTAGACCAACTAGAACAAAAATCCTGATGACAATTTTAAACGATTTGATACCGGATAACTTGCTGTATGCCTTGGGATGGACTTTGGTTCATTCGATCTGGCAGCTTGTATTGATTGGAGGGGCACTTTGGTTGCTTCTCAAATTGTTTGCTCGCCGTAGTCCCACTTTTAAGTACGTTGTGGCAATGTGCAGCCTAGGATTTACCTTGCTCCTAGCTCTTGGGACATTTTTCTACCAGCTTACTATCCAAGCACCAGATTCCCTTTTTGATAAAGTGACTTTGGATGCCATGGTATTAAGCCAAATGAATGAGGCTTCTACGCTTAGCTCGGAAAGTTTTGTCCCCAGAATAATTCATTGGATCGAGATTCAACTTCCTTTATTAGTGAATTTTTGGTTTTTGGGTGCTTTACTATTCTTGTTCAGATTGGTGAATAGTCTTTCTGAAATTAGAGTGCTTAGAAAATCTTCTACTCTAAATGAGGATTTGAACTTAAATGATATCGTAAAAAGACTTTCTTCCAAGATTGGAGTCAGTAAAAAAGTGCAGCTTCGAATCACAGATTTAGGCCAATCTCCGATCACTTTCGGGTATTTGAAGCCAGTCATCTTAATCCCTGCAGGATTATTATTTCAACTTTCACCTTCCCAATTGGAAGCTATCATTGCCCATGAATTGGCGCATGTAAAGCGAAATGATTATTTGGCAAATCTGATTCAGTCTTCATTGGAAGTCGTGTTCTTCTACCATCCATGTTTTTGGTGGATGAGCCAAACAGTGAAGGAGCTACGTGAAAATGCTTCCGATGATTTGGCTGTTTCTGCAGGTGTTTCAGCGAAAGAATTGGCTTTTGGCTTAGCTGAAGTTTTGAATTTCGCAAAGCAAAATCCCCTGAATTAGCACTTGCAGGAAAAAAAACGAAACCCTACCCTTCAAAGAATTAAAAGAATCATGGGCTATCCAGCTCAAACCTATCCGCAAAACCCTATAATTTCTATCCCTATGTTAATCACATTAATACTTAGTGCCGGTTTAATTGCCAGTGCACAGCAGGATGTACCTGCCAAAACAGATAAAGTGGAGCCCATCGCTCAAGTTGTTGTTAAAAATACCGTTGAAAAGTTAGTGCCTAAAGTTATAGAAGCAACCAAAGATACCGTTGATAAAAAAGTCGAAAAGGTAATTATCACCGATGGGTTCCAGTTTGGGTGAATGAAGAAAATGAAGTGATTGACCCAAAGGATAAAAAAGTATATCGTATCCAGGTTCAGGGAGATACCATTATCCATAAAGGGAAACCAATGGTTTGGAAGTCGGATAAAAAAGGAACTTTTGTGTATAAGTTCAATGGCGAAGAGGTAATTATTGAAAATATGCCTGAGCTAGAATTGGCTCCAATGCCTGAATTTCCAAAAGAGGCCATGGCTCCGATGATGGATTTTGAAATAGCTGTTGCTCCTCAAATGGATTTTGAAATGGCACCAGTACCCGACTTTGACTTCGAGATGGCACCAGTTCCTGATTTTGAAATGGCCCCAATGCCACCAATGGAATTTGGAGAGGGATTTGCGCCAATGGTTTTTGAGTTTAAAAATGGACAGGATTGGGCTTTTTCTACCAAAGACACCATTGGAATGACCAAAGCTGAAAAAGAGAAATGGCAAAAAGATATGGAACTTCGTGCTGAAGAAATGGCAAAAAGAGCGGAAGAATGGGCTGCCAAATGGGAGGAAAATGGCGCTGAATACGAGCTCAAAATGAAAGAATGGGAAAAGAGTATGGCTCCAAAAATGAAGGAGTTTGAAAAGAGAATGGAAGAGTGGCAGAAAGCCTATGAGCCTAAATTGAAAGAGTTTGAAAAGAAAATGGAGGAATGGCAAAAAGCTAATGAGCCCAAAATGCAGGAGTTTGAAGCGAAAATGAAAGCTTGGCAGGAAGAGAATGAGCCTTTGTTGAAGGATTATGAGGAAAAGATGAAGGCATGGGAAAAAGAAATGCAACCAAAAATGGAAGAATATCAACGTAAAATGGAAGCATGGCAAAAAGAAAATGCCGCTAAAATCGAAGAATTCCAGAAAAAACTACAGGAAGAGCTTAAAAAGAAAGACGATAACCAATAAATATACGTTAGAAGAAAATGACCTGAAAAGGTAATTGTGTGTTGATGCTTCAATAAAGACCTGTTTCCTGAACAGGTCTTTTTTATTCAGATAATAACTTGTCTATCAAAATTTTATGGCTCTCAATCCATTGAGCGTAATAATCCCCTGTGCCGGGTCCGCTAAACCCCGTGTGGATCTTTCTAACCTTGTGTTTTTTGTCAAGATATATCAGAGTAGGAAATGCAATAACTTCTTTCAAAGCAGGTAGAGATTTCGCCGCTTCATCTTTTTTTGAAACACCTGCAATCAGCTGAGGGTAGGGAACCTCAAATCTTTCTGCATGTTTTTTTACCCTTCCTGCCGCATAGTCAAAATCAGGTTTGCTTTCAAAAGCTAGGGCAACTACTTCAATTCCTTTAGATTTGTTTTCTAAGTACCAAGGAGCTAGAAAATTGGTTTCATCCATGCAATTGGCGCACCAGGTTCCAAACAGTTGGACCAATACAATTTTGTCTTTAAAAGTGGAATCGCTGAGAGAAACAATCTCTCCATCTGCATTAGGAAAACTGAAGTCGATGGTTTCATACCCTTCTTTCAATTGGGTTAAATGGTCGTTTTCAGGTAGTTCAAAAGACTCATTTCTTGATGCTTCAAAGGTTTGGAAAAAAATGGGACCAGACCTGAACCTTCCTGTAACTTCTCCACTTTTATCTGCCTGGCCTGTAAAGAAAAAGGCATGTCCTCCATCGAAAGCGCTTAGGTAAAACGTATCGCCACTTACATTGCCTTCCAGAAATCGATAATCTCCCACATTGGTCAGAAAAGTTCCGGTAATTTTATTTCCGTTTTGTTGGAATATCCCCAATGCCAGGTAAGTGCTATTATCTGATCTTGTAAATTCAAATTCCCATTTTCCAGAAAAGTCAGTTTTTGGAGCTTCCGATACAGGAAATCTTGTATCGATGTTACGTTCAGCTACAAATCCAGAATGGTAATTCTCTTGGTAATTTCTTTGATATTTTCCTTGGATGCTGCCATCCTCCATCATTTTGGCATGTACCTCAGAATCAAATGCATTCATGATGATATGAATGCTATCCTTTTTAATTTCTACATCAGGAACCGCCAGGTTTTCACTGTCATTTTTTAGGTATACGGTCCAATTATCTCCAGCTTTTTCTAAGCTAAACCAAAATGGCAATTGGTCTTCGCCCAAGTCCAGATAACCATGCCAATTCCCTTCAAAATTTATACTTTTTTCAGGGCTTTTCTGACAGCTAACTAGCAGACAAAACAGAAAGAAATGTAGGATTGTTTTTTTCATAGATATGATGTGCAACCACAAATCTATCAGGATAATTCAATTTAGTCTACATGGATAGTAGGGTAATTAAAATTGATTGATGGAATTTTCTTCCACTTTTCCGAAAAGAGGTGAATTTCTATGGGAAATTGCCCCACTTTTAAAATTCATATCACAGGATGTTTCAAGGAAATTGGACTATTTGGCAGTAAAAGCCCTCAATACTGTCTATAATGGAGGTTTTTGAACTTTATAAAGGGCTGTTAATCATTTAAATACCCTCAAAAAAATAAGCGAAATATTTTGTTAAATATTGGCTTGGATCAAACTTTTGGCTACTTTTAAGATAAAGTGGGAAAAAGTGGGGCAAAGTGGTAGAATGTGTATATCATTTTATTACTTTTGTCTTTACTACATACTCAAGAAAATAAGAGCGAAATGTTCAATAGTCAATATGATTGCAAGCTAGATCCCAAAGGACGTCTGGTATTGCCTGCCAAAATCAAGGCGGCGATACCTGAGGCGAATGGGTCTGCGCTTATGCTTCGTATGGCAGAGGATAAATGTTTGGCTCTTTATCCCATGAATGAGTATAAAAAACTGGAAAGCCAGGTAAGATCCCTTTCGATCAACAATGCTGAACAAAGAAAGCTACAGCGTTCATTTTTCATTACCAGTGTAGAAGTGGAGTTAGATAGCTCAGGGCGTCTGTTGATTCCGAAGATATATCAGAGCTATGGTGAGTTGGAGAAAGAAGTGGTAGTCGTCGGAATGGGGAGTAGAATCGAGATTTGGAATCCGGACAAATACTTGCAGAACATCATTTCTGATCCTGCAGACTTGTCTCAATTAATGGAAAAATACCTCTCCTAATAATTATGACAGAGTCTGTTTACCATATCCCAGTGATGCTAGCCCAATGCACTGAAGGCTTGGCTATTAATCCCAATGGAATTTATGTCGACGTTACGTTTGGTGGAGGGGGGCATTCACGTGAAATCCTTAAACACTTGGATCAAGGTCATTTATATGGCTTCGATCAAGATATAGATGCGATGGCAAATATTCCGGAAAATGAGCGTTTCACCTTCGTGGAAGCGAATTTCCGGGACCTGAAACGTTATTTGAGGTTGCATGGCGTTAAGAAGGTGGATGGGATTCTTGCTGATTTGGGGATCAGCTCTCATCAAATTGATGAACCAAGTCGGGGATTTTCTACCCGATTCAGCGGGAGTTTGGATATGAGGATGAATCAATCTGCTGAGTTATCTGCCAAGGAGGTATTGAATACTTATGAAGAATCGAAGCTTCATAAGATTTTTGGCATTTATGGAGAGGTGAAAAATGCCAAGACCTTGGCACAAGCGATTGTTTCTGAGCGAGCTGCTCAGCCATTTGAAACGACAGAAGGCTTTACGTCTTTCTTGAAAAATATGCTCCTAGGGGCAAGGATTATAAATACTATGCTCAGGTTTTTCAAGCCTTGAGAATAGAGGTAAATGATGAAATGGGTGCATTGGAAGAGATGTTGCTTGATGCGGTAGATCTTTTGAACCCAGAAGGAAGGTTGGTAGTGATGAGTTATCATAGCCTGGAGGACCGGTTGGTCAAGAACTTGATCCAGAAAGGGAAATTTCAGGGTGAAGTAGAAAAAGATTTTTATGGCAATCTGCTCAGGCCATTGGACCCAGTGAGTAGGGGTGCTATCGTGGCAGATGAGGAAGAGATTGCTAGAAATCCCAGAGCTAGAAGTGCAAAACTGAGAGTTGCTAAAAAGAGAGGGAAATGAGTCAGAATACATTTAAAAAGAAACTCAAAAAGGAAATACTCCGAAAAGAGGCAATGGTCCTAGAAAAACCATTTTCACCTGGATTGAGGAGAAGTTGAATGTGACCGGATTGCTCGGGGAAGGTGTCCCTGTTCAACTGGTGCCTCCTGTTGGGTTTGTGGTATTATTGGCTTTGATCTATATCTGGAGTAATCACCGTGCTGAAAACATGGTAAGAAAAATAGAGAAAGTGCAGCAAGAAGTAGAAGATCTTCGAGCTGATGTGACTACCCTGGAGGCAGAGTACATGTTGAGTAGCATGCAGTCGGAGGTAGCCAAACGTGTGTCAGAAAAAGGAATAGAAGAATTAAATCAACCACCGATCAAAATCGAGGTAGATAAGTGAATATAAAACGATCCATATTACTCAGAGTGAGGGTGGTTTTCATCCTTGTTGCGCTGGTTGCAGCTGCAATACCTTACCGTATTGCCAAACTGCAATTGGAAGAGGGAGATAAATGGAGAGAAAAAGCAGAAACCATCAACTTCAAGTATAGGGAAGTTCCTGCTACCCGTGGGAATATTTATGCAGGAGATGGCAGCTTGATGGCGACTAGTCTACCTTTTTATAGGGTAGCGATTGATCCTACCATTGTGAAAGAGGATCGCTATAAGGCAAAAATTGACTCTTTGTCCCAAAAATTGTCCGCCTACTATAAAGACAAATCTGCCACTGCCTACAAGAGAATGATCACGGATGCCAGAAAGGACAATAAAAGATACTTGGTATTGAATAGACGTCAAATTGGCTATCAGGATATGCAGATGATGTCCACCTGGCCAATCTTCCGAGGCGGTCGTCTTGGTGGAGGTGTATTATTTGAAAAAGTTGAAAAAAGGTACCGACCGTTTAATTCTCTTGCTAGTAGGACAGTGGGCTTTCTGAATGAAGATGAATATGGTGCTGGAATTGAATACTCCTTTAATGAGTATTTGAAGGGCAAAGATGGAAAGGCTTTATTCCAAAGGCTAGCAGGTGGAAGTTGGAAGCCCGTATTTGATGCAGAAGATGTCAAGCCTGAAAACGGGTTTGATGTAATCACTACCCTGGATGTGAATATCCAAGATGTAGCTGAAACTGCTCTAAGAAGACAATTGGAAGATCGGGATGCAGAATTCGGGTCTGTCATCGTGATGGAAGTAAAGACCGGTCAAATTAAAGCCATTGCCAATCTTCAGAAGAATAAAAAAGGAGTGGGCTATGGTGAAAACTACAATTTCGCGGTAGGGGACCAAGGAAATACAGAGCCAGGTTCTACCTTCAAATTACTATCCATGTTGGCTTTATTGGAAGAAAATAAAATCAGCTTAAATGATAAAGTAGAGACTGGAAATGGAGCCCATAAGTTCTATGACCGCACCATGCGGGATGCGAAGTATGGAGGTTATGGAACCTTGACTATTCGGGAAGCATTTGAAAAATCCTCTAATGTGGCCATATCAAAATTAGTGGATGAATACTTTGGCTCCAGTCCTTCCAAGTTTATGTCCTATGTAGAGAAGGCAGGTTTGAAGGACCCGGTAGGATTCCAACTGGTAGGAGAAGGGAAGCCTTATTTCAAAAAGCCTGGAGATAAAAACTGGTATGGAACTTCCCTGCCTTGGATTTCCATTGGCTACGAAATCAAATTGAATCCGCTTCATACCCTATCCTTATATAATGCAGTGGCCAATGGAGGGAAAATGGTGAAACCTTTTATAGTAAAGGCTATTGCCAAAGGAAATACGATTCATGAGGAGTTTGAAACAGAAGTGATTCGGGATCAAATCGCCTCGGATAAGACTATTAAGCTTTTGCAAGAGCTGTTAGAAGGGGTGGTTGTAAGAGGGACTGCCCGAAATATCGCCAATGCTGATTATAAAATTGCCGGTAAAACCGGTACTGCTCAAAAGCTGATTGATGGTAGATATACCCAAAAATATTACACCAGTTTTGCGGGATATTTTCCAGCAGACAATCCGAAATATTCCATGATTGTGGTGATTGACAGTCCTAAAGGTTTTGCTGCGTATGGAGGTGACGTTTCAGCGCCTGTGTTTAAAGAAATTGCCGATCGAATCTATGCTTTAGACTTGGAGCTCAATCCCTCTAATCAAAATCAGATTTTTCAAGCTGAAAATGTAGCTTCCAAGACTCCATTTATCCGAGCGGGTAGAGGGGAGAGTTAAACGAGATTTTTGAAGAATTGGGGGTTCAAGCCTCTCCTGCCAATGCGGAGGAATGGGTTAGGTCGGTTTCCAACAATGAGAAAATTCAATGGGAAAATAATGAGACAGAAATGCCTCAGGTTCCTGATGTGTCAGGATTACCATTAAGAGATGCGCTTTTTATCCTGGAGAATAAGGGGTTAAAAGTCAATTATTCAGGGAAAGGAATAGTGAAGCAACAATCTATTTCTCCTGGTTCAGAATTAATTAAAAATGCCACGATAAATCTTGTATTAGGCTAAATGAAAGTACTGAAGGACATATTGTACAAAGTTTCTCTGATCAGCACGACCGGTGATATGGAAATGCGGATTCAAAATATTGTCTTTGATAGCCGGAAAGTGGTAGAAAGATCAGTTTTCGTAGCAATTCCAGGTACCCAGGTAGATGGGCATGACTTTATTGAAGTGGCCATTGAAAAAGGTGCCACCGTCATCATATGCGAAAAGCTTCCTGAGCAATTAAAAGACGGAATTGCCTATATCCAAGTCGTGAGCTCCGCTAAAGCAATGGGGATCATGGCTGCAAATTATTTTGATAATCCGTCCGAAAAAATGAAGGTGGTCGCAGTGACTGGCACCAATGGAAAAACCACCACGGTGACTTTACTCCATCAACTTTTTATGGAAATGGGATATAGTGTAGGGTTGCTTTCTACAGTCGAAAATAAAATCAATTCGGAAGTTATTCCTGCTACCCATACTACACCAGATTCGGTAAGTGTTCAAGCATTGCTTCGACAAATGTTGGATGCGGGATGTACCCATTGTTTTATGGAGGCAAGTTCCCATGCAATTGTTCAAGAGAGAATTGCGGGTCTCAAAATGGCTGGGGCGGTATTTACCAATATTTCACATGACCATCTGGATTACCATAAAACCTTTGATGAATACATCAAAGCAAAGAAGAAGCTTTTTGATGAGCTTCCAAAAGATGCATTTGCCTTGGTCAATGCGGATGATAAAAGAGGGATGGTCATGCTTCAAAACTGCAAAGGCACTCACCAAACCTTTGGCTTAAAAACACCGGCAGATTTTAAAGCCAAAATCATCTCCAATACGCTTGAAGGCCTGGAGCTTGAGATAAATAATAAACTGATTTGGTTCCGGATGATTGGGGCTTTCAATGCATACAATCTTCTAGGGGTCATGGGAACAGCAGTGTTGTTAGGCGAGGATGAGGAAGAAGTATTGCGTGAATTGTCTGGTATCAAAGGAGCGAAAGGAAGGTTTGATAGAATTTCAATAGGTGGGATTACGGCCATTGTAGATTATGCACATACACCAGATGCTTTAGACAATGTGTTGAAAACTATCAATGGGGTTCGCACGGGCAACGAGCAATTGATCACGGTGGTAGGTTGTGGGGAAATCGCGATAAGACCAAACGGCCGATCATGGCAAAAATCGCGGTTCAAGAAAGTGATAAAGCCATTTTGACTTCAGATAACCCAAGGTTTGAAAAACCAATGGACATTTTAAAAGACATGTTGGAGGGCGTTAGTCCAACGGAACTAAGAAAGACATTGACCATTGAGGATCGCAAAGAAGCCATTAAAACAGCGTGTATGCTTTCCAATAAGGGAGATATCATTCTTGTAGCTGGAAAAGGCCATGAAGATTATCAAGAAATAGAGGGAGTGAAGCATCACTTCGACGATGCGGAAGTAGTGAAAGAATTATTAACTCAATTTACCCAAAGCTGAGATGTTGTATCCCATTTTTGAATATTTAGATCAAGTCTTGGACATTCCTGGAACAGGTGTGTTTCGATATATCTCATTTCGGGCGGGGATGGCAGCACTCTTTTCTTTGATCATCACCATCACTTTTGGGCAAAATATCATCAACTGGATCAGAAGAAAACAAATTGGAGAAACGGTTCGGGATTTAGGTCTGGAAGGACAAAATCAGAAAAAGGTACTCCTACGATGGGAGGATTGATGATTATTGCAGCAATTCTGATCCCTACATTGTTGTTTGGTGATCTGAATAACATTTACATCATCCTTCTTTTGATTACGACCATTTGGTTGGGAGGAATTGGCTTTTGGATGATTATATCAAAGTCTTTAAAAAGAACAAAGAGGGACTTGCTGGTAAGTTTAAAATCGTTGGGCAAATCGGTATTGGAATAATAGTAGGAACCACACTTTTCTTCAATGAAGATGTGGTGATCCGGGAATTTCAAAATCCAGTTTCCATAGAAGAAGGGGTAGTAGAAACGCCAGCATTCAGAGATGTGAAGGTGGCAAAGACAACCATTCCTTTTGTAAAAAACAATGAGCTGAATTATGAAACGTTGTTGGGCTTCTTAGGCGAGGCAATGACTCCTATTTTATACATTTTTGTAGTGACTTTTATCATTACTGCCGTATCAAACGGTGCAAATATCACAGATGGAATTGATGGTTTGGCTGCGGGCACATCGGCAATAATAGGCTTAACCATAGCCATTTTTGCCTACATCTCAGGAAATGCCATTTTCTCTCAATACCTCAATATCATGTATATCCCTAACTCCGGTGAGTTGGTGATTTTTGCATCTGCATTTATAGGAGCATGCATTGGATTCCTTTGGTATAATGCCTACCCAGCACAGGTATTTATGGGTGATACCGGCAGCCTCATGCTTGGAGGAGTAATTGCCGTTTTGGCTCTGACTTTAAGAAAAGAATTATTGATTCCATTGATGTGTGGAATTTTCGTGGTTGAAAATGCGAGTGTGGTTTTGCAAGTCAGCTACTTCAAATACACGAAAAAGAAATATGGGGAGGGAAGGAGAATATTCCTGATGTCACCTTTGCATCATCATTATCAAAAGAAAAATATTCCTGAGCCAAAGATTGTGACCAGATTTTGGATTGTTGGAATCCTACTGGCAGTGATCACCTTGGCAACATTGAAATTGAGATAAAACGAATATGAAACAAATAGCCATACTTGGTGCAGGCGAAAGCGGATTGGGAGCAGCATTGCTCGCAAAACGGCAGGGCTATGCGGTATGGGTTTCAGATTCAGGCCGCATTAGTGAGGCACGAAAAGAGAAGTTGGAAGTCGAAGAGATTCCGTATGAAGAAGGTCTTCATTCCGAAGCCATCATATTGAATTCGGATTTGATTGTTAAATCTCCCGGTATTCCTGGCAATACCTATATCGTAATGAAAGCGATGGATGAAGGGATTGCAGTAATTGATGAATTGGAGTTTGCCAATCGATTCAGTGCAGGAAAAGTGATTGCTATTTCTGGCACAAATGGGAAAACGACGACGACACTACTGACTTATCATTTGTTGAAAACTGCAGGGTTTGATGTAGGGTTGGCTGGAAATGTAGGGAAGAGCTGGGCAGCACAATTACTGGAAGAAGATCATGATTGGTGGGTGATTGAATGTAGTAGTTTCCAAATCGATGGATTTTTCTGCTTTAGACCATCTATAGCCATTTTGACCAATATTACTCCTGATCACCTGGATCGCTATGATTATCAATTGCAGAATTATGTGCATTCCAAAATGGGGCTGTTCAAAAATATGGGGCCTAGAGATAAAGCTATTTTAAATCTAGACGATCCATTGACTGCTGAAGGTCTTGAAGGAGTAAAGTTCAGACCGGAAAAACTGTGGTTTTCTACCAAGATGCCTCAGAAGCATGGGGGTATTTTGATGGGGAAAATCTAGTGTTGAAAACTGATGAAAAGTCTGTTTCCATTCCTGTAAAAGAGTTTTCTCTTCAAGGGGAACACAATTATATGAATGCCTTAGGCGCAGGAACAGCTTGTTTATTGGCAGGAGTGAATGAAGTGCAATTGAAAGCTGGTTTATCCTCTTTCAAGAATGCCTCTCACCGTATGGAATTGATCAGAGTAATCGATGGAGTCAGCTTTATCAATGATAGTAAAGGAACCAATGTGGAAGCTACAGCCTATGCGTTGGATGCTTTTAAAAATCCATTGATTTGGATTGCTGGGGGAGTAGATAAAGGGAATGACTATCGGACCGTTCAGGGCATGGTAAAAGGGAAAGTGAAAACACTCATTTGCCTGGGTAAGGATAATGAAAAATTGAAAGATGCTTTTCAAAACAGCATTGAAGATATCCGAGAAACGCAGAGTATGAAAGAAGCGGTAAGCTGGGGCAAAATGTTGGCAAAAGCCGGAGACGTGGTACTACTGTCTCCTGCCTGTGCAAGTTTTGACTTGTTTAAAAATTATGAAGATAGGGGAGAACAATTTCGAACCGCAGTAAATGAACTCAAACCAGAAACCATCGCATGAATCAGTTTAAGGCATGGATAGATGAGCACTTTAAGGAGACCCTCTCATTTGGGGGATTGTGATCTTATTGTCTCTTTTCAGTATTCTGGTGGTGTATTCAGCCACGGGATCATTGGCCTATAAATATGCAGGAGGGAATACCGAGGTCTATTTATTCAGGCACTCGTTTTTGGTACTTGTCTCTTTGGTGGTGATGTGGTTTGCACATAAAATTCCATATAGGAATTATGCACTTTACGCCCGGTTGGCCATGTACCTCTCTATTCCATTGTTGTTGTTCACTTATATGTTTGGGTCCAACATCAATGAGGCAAATAGATGGTTGACCATTCCTTTGATTAATCAGGCTTTCCAGCCTTCTGACTTGGCGAAGTTGGCCCTGATTGCGGCCTTGGCAGCGATGCTAGCCAGTAAGCAGAACAATATCAAAGATTTTAAAAACACCTTTGTTCCCATCATTATTGCCATTGGGGTGATCTGTTTATTGATCGCATTGGCGAATATGTCAACGGCAATTCTTCTATTGTTGACTTGCCTGTTGATCATGTTTGTGGGTAGGGTTCCTGTAAAATACCTGGCCATGGTGGTCATGGTAGGAATGCTTGGATTGACGGCAGCAGTGTTCTTGGGACAAAGAGGAGAGACTTTCTTCTCCAGAATTGAAGCATTTATGGATGAGGAGGAAGTGCCTTTCCAAGCAGAACAATCTTATATCGCCATTGCTACTGGAGGAGTTACCGGGAAAGGTCCTGGAAATAGTGAACAGCGAAATTCTTTACCACACCCTTATTCAGATTTTATCTATGCGATCATTATCGAAGAGTATGGATTGGTAGGTGGAGCATCTGTACTGTTTCTGTACTTGGCTTTGCTGTACAGAGGAATGAGAATCGTTGCTAATTCCAATAAGGCATTTGGCGGCTTGTTGTCGGCAGGGCTCAGTTTTGCTTTGGTGATTCAAGCGCTGGTCAATATGGCCGTGGCAGTTGGATTGGGCCCGATTACAGGTTTACCCTTACCCTTACTGAGTATGGGAGGGACTTCATTGGTATTTACAGGGATTTCTCTGGGAATAATTCTGTCGGTAAGTAGAGGGGACCATCAAGATGAAGAAGTAGGTAGCGTGACTGCTACGAATAAATCAAGATTAAAAACAGCTTAGTATCGAAACGAATAGAACATATCGCATCATGATCAGTGGAGGAGGGACAGGGGGACATATCTACCCTGCGATCGCCATTGCCAATGCCTGGAAAGAAGAATTTCCAGACAGTGAGATTCTATTTGTTGGGGCGCTTGGCAAAATGGAAATGCAAAAAGTTCCAGAAGCTGGCTATCAAATTGAAGGTTTGCCAGTAGCAGGATTACAGAGGAGGTTGACTTTGGAAAATCTGAAGTTCCCATTCAAGCTTTTGAATAGCCTGATGCAAGCCAGAAAAATGGTAAAGGAGTTTAAGCCAGATGTGGTGGTAGGGGTAGGAGGATATGCCAGTGGTCCGGTACTATTTGCAGCGCAAAGAATGGGTATTCCCACCTTAGTGCAGGAACAAAATTCTTACGCAGGATTGACCAATAAATTATTGGCCAAAAAAGCCAATAAAATTTGTGTGGCTTACCCTGATATGGAGCGATTCTTTCCAGCTGAAAAAATTGCCTATACAGGAAACCCGGTGCGGAAGGATATTCTGGATTTATCTGGGAAAAAAGAGCAGGCGCTCAAACATTTTAAGCTAGAGGAAGGAAAGAAAACGGTGTTGGTTTTAGGTGGCTCCTTGGGAGCAAGAACTTTAAATCAGGCGGTTTTAAAAGATATGAAATCCTTGGATAAAGAGGGATACCAAGTGCTTTGGCAATCTGGTAAATACTATTTCAAGGACATGCTTGAAAAGACTGAAAAAGCAGGATTGAAAAATATTCATTTAAGGGAATTTATCCGAGAAATGGATTTGGCTTATGCGGTAGCGGATGTGATTGTCTCCAGAGCAGGAGCATTGTCCGTATCTGAATTGTCTTTAGTAGGAAAGCCAGTGATTTTCATTCCGTCTCCCAATGTGGCGGAGGATCATCAGACCAAAAATGCGATGGCTTATGTAAGTCATGATGCGGCTTGGTTACTAAAGGATCAAGAAGCTGTAGGGAAATTAAAATTGAAAGTAGATGAACTGATGGAAGACCCGGCTATTGGGCTTGCATTAGGAATGAATATAAAGAGTTTGGCAAAGCCGGATGCGGCCATTGCCATCAGAAAAGAAATGGAACAATTAGTAGCATGAGCTTCGAAGGAATACATAGGGTTTATTTCCTAGGGATCGGAGGCATTGGCATGAGTGCCCTTGCTCGATGGTTCAACCATGAAGGATATGCAGTGTCTGGATACGACCGTACGCCATCACCTTTAATAGAGAAATTGATTGGCGAAGGCATGACTGTGACATTTGATGACTCTTTAGATAGCATTCCTGAAGCGATCAAGAAGTCTCCAGAATCAAGTCTGATTGTGTGGACTCCGGCGATGCCAAAAGATAGTGTTCAGCTAGCCTATTTCAAGGAGAAAGGCTTCACTTTGAAAAAGAGATCTGAAGTGCTGGGGATGGTGACTGAGAATTTCTATACCATCGCGGTAGCTGGAACTCATGGGAAGACAACCACTTCTTCTTTGATTGCCCATTTGTTCAAGGATGCTGGAAAACCTATTGCTGCTTTCTTGGGAGGCATTACCCAAAACTATCAGAGTAATCTGATTTTGGGTAAAAAGAAATCCAAAAAGCAACGATTTGTTGTGGTGGAAGCTGATGAGTTTGACCGATCATTTATGAGACTTCATCCCAATGAAGCTGTGTTGACTAGTACGGATGCGGATCACCTGGATATTTATGGGGATGAAAGTACCATATTAGATGGCTTTGGGGACTTTGTAAAGCTGATTGACAAAAAGGGCAAACTGTTTATCCAGTTTAATGCCGCAGATAGACTAGGTGTAGATCGCTTACCAAAAGTGATCACCAGAAAATATGGTTTAAGATCCGAAGGAATAAGAGCAGAGAATATCCAAGCTCGACCTGGATCCTTCTTGTTTGATTATGTGGACGGTAAAAAAGTAATTCCTCATTTGGAATTGTATATCCCAGGTTTCCATAATGTGGAAAATGCTTTGGCGGCGATTGCCATTGCTACAGAACATGGAATCACGGATGAGCAAATAAAGAAAGGACTTGCATCTTTCAAAGGGGTGAAAAGGCGATTTGAAATTCATGTCAACCAGAAACACCTGGTTTATATTGATGATTACGCACATCATCCTGAGGAAATCAGAGCATGTTTAAGTTCTGTGATTGCCATGTACGCTACCAGTAAGCTTACCGTGGTGTTTCAACCTCACTTGTATTCAAGAACGAGGGATTTTGCAGATGGATTTTCTGAAAGTCTTTCATTGGCTGATGAAGTGATTTTATTGGATATCTATCCTGCAAGGGAATTGCCTATTGAGGGAGTAAGCTCTGCCATGCTTTTGGAGAAAATTGGGTCAAAAAAGAAGACCTTGGTTAGTAAGGTAGATCTGATGGGCTATTTGGAAAAATCTGCTCCCGAGGTTTTAGTGACCCTTGGAGCTGGAGATATAGATCGTTTGGTTCCGGAATCGCTTCTTGGATGGAGTCTAGACAAAAAATAAACACAGTATGAAAAAGATCAGGATCAAAAAGACGCTTGTTTTTCTGGTGCTATGCCTGGTGCTGGTCGGCTTCATCGGCTTTGTGGAGAAACAAACCTTGTATAAGACTTTTCAAGGTACTGAGATAAATATCGATGGAGTCAGCGGAGTCTACTTTGTGGAGGAGAAAGAAATACAGGAGATCATGCGATCCGCTTTTCCTGAATTAAAAGCAGGCTTAATGTTGGAAGAAGTGAGATTGGAAGAAGTGGAGAAAAGACTGGCAGGTCATCCTTTTATTAAATCAGTGGAAGCTTCCATTGGTCAAAAAGGCATATTGAATCTTAAGATTCAGCAGCACCAACCTATTGCAAGAATTGCGAGGTCCTATGCTGCGGATGGATATATCACGCTGGAGGGTAAAGTAATTCCTACTTCGCCTTCTTATACGAGTAGAGTATTGATTTTGCAAGGCAAACAAGCCGAGCAATTGATGGATAAGGGCGATGTAATGGAACAAATGCCCGAACTAATGGACCTGATCAATTTCATCGTTGAGGATGATTTTTGGTCTGCACAGATTCCGGAATTGGAAGTGAATTCCAAAACGGATATTCGATTGATGCAGCAAGTAGGAAAGCAGGTCATCGAATTCGGAGATGCTAAAGACATCGCTGAGAAATTTAAGAAAATAGAAGTCTTCTATAAGGAGATATTACCGCGAAAAGGCTGGAATGCCTATGAGCGTGTGAGCGTAAAGTTTAAAGATCAAATTGTTTGTGAATAATAGCTTGGGAATGGAAAATGACAGACTAATCGTCGGACTGGATATTGGAACCACCAAAATCTGTGCGATCATCGGCCGAAAAAATGAGTTTGGCAAACTCGAAGTACTCGGAATGGGAAAAGCCGTTTCTGACGGTGTCAATCGGGGTGTTGTCACCAACATCGACAAAACTGTGCATGCTATCCAAAAGGCGGTCGAAGATGCTTCTGAAATGGCTGATGTGGATATTGCAGAAGTCATTGTCGGGATAGCAGGACAGCACATTCAAAGCAAAATCGTGCATGGAAGCATCATGCGAACTCCAACAGAAGATGAGATTACGGTAGAGGACGTAAGGAGACTTTCCAGTGACATGGAGAATATTGTTGTTCCTCCGGGTAACAGCATCATCCATGTGATGCCTCAGGATTACACCGTCGATTATGAAGGCGGGATCAAAGATCCTGTAGGAATGTCCGGAACTCGTCTGGAGGCAGACTTCCATATTATCACCGCACAAACAACCGCTATTAATAATATCAATAGATGTGTTCGAAGAGCCAACCTCACTTCCAAGCAGTTGATTCTCGAGCCATTGGCAAGTTCCCTCTCCGTACTCAGTGATGAGGAAAAAGAAGCAGGGGTTTGCTTGGTGGATATTGGTGGAGGCACTACAGATATTGCCATTTTCTATGAAAATATTATCCGCCATACAGCAGTAATTCCATTGGGCGGAAACATCATTACTACTGATATCAAAGAGGGATGTATGGTGATGCAAAATCAAGCGGAGCTATTGAAAACCAGATTTGGAAAGGCCATTGCCAATGAAGCAAATCCAAATGAAATCGTCTCCATTCCAGGATTAAGAAATAGACCTCCTAAAGAGATATCTATTCGGAATCTGGCTTCGATTATTGAGGCAAGAATGGAAGAAATCATTGAGATCGTCCAGAACGAGATTATGCAATCTGGTCACTATAAGAAGCTTGCAGCAGGGATTGTGTTGACAGGAGGGGGTTCTCAATTACAATTCATCAGTCAGTTATTTGAATACATGACTGGATTGGATACCCGTATCGGTTACCCTAATGAGCATTTAGGAAAGTCAGTGGTAGAAGATGTAAAATCTCCTATGTATGCCACTTCTGTAGGACTTGTTTTAGCGGGCTTTAAATCCCTGGATGACCGGGAAGAAGGATACAAACAAAGACTTGCCAATTCGGGTCCGATCGTGAGGCAAGAAAATAAAGAATTGATTTCAAAAGATATTTTCCGAAGTATCGGTGCCAAGCTGAAAGGGTTGATTACCGATGATATTGGAGATGATATTACCTACTAGGGCTTATGATTGAGGGAGATACTTGGCTTTGCTTTTTATTTCCCCAATTAACCTTTTTACTAACAACTGAAAATAATTCACCAAATAAATAAATATGTCAGATAACATGAAAGATTACAGATTTGATCTTCCAAAAATCAAAAGTCGATTATCAAAGTGATTGGCGTTGGTGGAGGCGGTTCCAATGCCGTGAACCACATGTTCAGCCAAGGAATTAAAGATGTGGAGTTTGTCGTGGTCAACACAGATGCGCAAGCTTTGAAATCCAGTCCGGTTCCTTTGAGACTTCAATTGGGAGCAAACCTTACAGAAGGTTTAGGCGCAGGAGCAAATCCTGAGCAAGGTAAAAATGCAGCGATCGAATCCCAGGATGAGATTCGTGAGCTATTGGCTGATAATACCAAAATGGTATTTATTACAGCAGGAATGGGAGGAGGTACCGGAACAGGTGCAGCTCCAATCATTGCCAAAATTGCAAAAGAATTAAACATACTAACGGTAGGTATCGTAACTGCTCCGTTTATGTTTGAGGGTAAAGAAAATGAACGTTGCGCAGCAAGGGATTGAATCACTACGTGAAAATTGCGATACCGTGCTGGTGATTTTGAACGATAAGCTGAGAGAGATTTATGGAAATCTTGCGATCAGAACTGCTTTTGGAAAAGCGGATGATATCCTAACTACCGCTGCGAAATCAATTGCTGAAATTATTACCATCCATCAAGATGTCAATGTCGATTTTGAGGATGTGAAAACCGTCATGAAAGATGCGGGTGCAGCAGTGATGGGATCTTCCACTGAAGAAGGCGAAGGGAGAGCAATCCGAGCAGCGGGTGCAGCAATTTCTTCTCCACTGTTGAACAACGTGGATATCAAAGGAGCCGAGAAGATTCTTCTTTCCATCATGTCTGGTGAAGATGAAGAATTATCCATGGATGAGTTGAGTGAAATCACTGAATACATTCAAGAGAAAGCCGGAGATAATGCTGAAGTGATTTTTGGTCAGGGTATTGACGTGGAGCTAGGGAAGGCGATTCGTGTAACTGTGATTGCTACTGGTTTTGAAATGGATCGATTGGAAGGGGCAGCTAAAAAAGCAGAGATGAAGACGCCTTTGCCAACGCCTGTGATTGCTCCAAGTGTGGCAGATAAAACTCCAGAGCCTGAAGCTGTAAAGACAGTGATCAATTTGGATTCCGGAAAAAGTGAAAAAGTAAAAGAAGAAGCAGTAGGCAATGGTTCAACCTTCGTGTTTTCTTTCCCAAAAGCAGCTCCTGTGGCCAATAAACCAGCAGAAGAGAAGCCGGCTAAGAAAGTGGAAAATGAAGAAGTGGAACCAGAGTTCAACTTCGAAGTGAAGCCAAAACAAGATGAGAAATCAGAGTTTGAATTTGTGAAGCCTGAGCCAAAGAAAATCGTTCATGATTTATACGAGGAGCAGGAGAAAAGTGAGCCTCAGCCCGAAAAGAAAGAGGAAGAGCCAGAAGCTCCAATGTTCGCAAATGATTACTATGAGCAAATGAAACAAAAGGCGATTCAAAGAGCTCATGAGCGTTTCGAAAAATTAAGAGGTAATAGAACTTTCAATCCAACTCCGGAAGAATTAAAAGAGAAAATGGAAGTTCCTGCTTACCAGCGTAAGAATGTGAAATTGAATGAGCCTCAGCATAGTTCAGAGCAAAATATCAGTAAGTATAACCTGAACGATGATAATGAGATTCTAGGAAATAATAGATTCTTACACGATAATGTGGACTAAATGCTAAAACTCTAGCAGCATGTCTGCCTGGGAATGCAATAAGTCCATGTAAAGCCTGTTGGTGAGCAGGTTATCTGACATATTTTGCTCTATTTTGGCAAGTTTAGGCTTGAGAGCAAGGACATGCATCCCCAAATAATGGAATATATCGGTGAGGTGGCTCAAAGCGATGCCACCTCCCCGATTCCAGAAGAGATGCCCACTAGGGCACTTTTTTTATTTTGGAGAATATTGGGATAAGTCATCCCATCAATAAACGCTTTTAAAATACCTGGAAAGGAACCATTGTATTCCGGGATAATAAATACAAATTTTTCGCCTTCCTTGAATTTGTCATGGAAGAGATTGTAATCCTCATTTTTTCCATTGTTTTCATATAAAGCAGTTTCAATAAAATCAATGGGTAGGTTTTCCAATTCCAGAATTTCAGAGTCAGCTCCTTTTTCCTTTAGAATAGACTGATATAATTCGGCAATAATTTTGGAAATAGAGTTTTTACGGTTGGTTCCTACGATGATTTTGATCATTTCATTTGTTTTTAAGTCAAAACAACAGGCTATATCCATGAAGTGTTCACACAATGGTCAATTTTAATATCTTTACTAATTAAGAATTATGCAGACCATGAACTACTCAGATCAGATTAAAGAAGCTTTTCAATTTATACAAAACCTCCATTCTGAATCCGTGAATATCGGAATTATTCTGGGAACAGGTCTTGGTAAACTAGGAGAGAAAATTCATGTAGATATTGAAATCGATTACAGCGAAATTCCGTATTTCCCGGTTTCTACAGTGGAAAGCCATTCAGGTAAATTGATTTTCGGTACCATTCATGGGAAGAGAGTGGTAGCCATGAAAGGTAGATTTCATTATTATGAAGGCTATTCTATGAAAGAAGTGACTTTTCCGGTTCGAGTGATGAAGCTATTGGGAGTGAGTCAATTATTGGTCTCTAATGCTTCAGGGGATTAAACCCGTCGCAGCACGTAGGAGAGGTAATGATCATCAATGATCATATAGACCTGTTTCCTGAAAACCCTTTGCGGGGAAAGAATTTAGATGAATTTGGGGTACGATTTCCTGATATGAGTGATGCCTATTCAACGCGATTGATTCAATTGGCTGAAGAGATTGCCATTGAGAATAGATTTATGTTTCATACCGGAGTCTATGCAGGAGTACAGGGACCCAATTTGGAAACCCCAGCTGAATATAAATACTTAAGAACCATTGGTGCAGATGCAGTAGGGATGAGTACTGTACCTGAAGTAATTGTGGCAAGACAAATGGGAATAGAAGTATTTGGAATCTCAGCAATTACCGATTTGGGTGTGGAAGGAAAGATAAAAAGAGTAACCATAGCAGAGGTTTTGAAAGCAGCAGCGATGGCAGAGCCGATCATGGCAAAAATTATGGAAGAATTAGTGAAGAGAATGTAGGGATTTGCTGCTCATGTAATTTCAATAGTGAGGTAAACTATGCCACCTTGGTGCTTAGATCAATACTAAAAAAAGCCGCGACTTCTTGTGAAATCGCGGCCTCATTCTTTTAGGGATTTTTATTGCATTCCCATATAGTCTACGACAAAATAGCTCAATGCCCTTACTCCCAAGGTGAACCCACCCTCGTCTATATAGAATCCTGGTGTATGGTGAGAAGGGGTAGTGGTAGGATCTCCACCTTTTTTCATTCCACCCAAATTGATGAATAATCCAGGCTTTTCTCTTTGGAAAAAGCTGAAGTCCTCAGCTCCTGTTACAGGAGGCATTGAAATTACATTTCCTTCACCGGCTGCAGCCTGCAAGGTGGGCAACATAGTCGCAGTCAGGGCAGGATCATTAACTGTAGAAGGATAAAGTTTTTCAATTTTCAAATCAACTTCCGCGCCAGCACTTTCTGCTATATTGGTTACGATTTCTGTAATTCTTTTATGAACTAGCTGTTGTTGTTCATCTCCGAAAGTTCGGATAGTGCCGATCATTTCTACTTGTTCTGGAATGATGTTATGTCTGATTCCACCATGAATGGCGCCGACTGTAACTACCGCAGGATTTTCTGTAATATTAACACTTCTTGACAAGATAGTTTGTAGCCCCATTACGATTTGGGAAGATGTGACGATCGGATCAACACTAGACCAAGGTGAGGCTCCGTGAGCCTGACGACCCTTGAGAGTAATTTCAAGATTATCAACCGCGGCCATTGCAGGCCCAGATCGGTAACCGATTTTTCCTACTTCCATTTGAGAGGCAATGTGAAGACCGAATACGGCATCAACATCTTCCATGACTCCTTCTGCTACCATGAGTTCTGCACCTGCCATTCCCTGTCCATACACTCCCTCTTCAGCAGGTTGGAAAAAGAACTTTACATTTCCTTCTAATTCATCCTTCATACTGGCCAAAACTTCTGCAACACCCATTAAAATAGCCACGTGGGTATCGTGTCCGCAAGCATGCATGACACCGGTTTCCTGACCATTGTAAGTGGCGGTATTTACAGATTTGAATGGAAGATCATTTCTTTCAGTAACAGGAAGGGCATCCATATCGGCTCTTAACGCTACAGTTGGACCGGGTTTTCCTCCTTTTAAAAATCCTACAACACCAGTCACCGCAACCTCCTCAGTTACCTCAATTCCTAAGGACCTCAAATGATCGGCAACTTTTTTAGCAGTTCTAAATTCTTGATTTCCCAATTCGGGATGCATATGGATGTCTCTTCTCCACTCGATCACCTTAGATTCTATAGAGTTCGCCTTGGAGTCTATTTCTGGTCTAAGAGAGGACTGTGCCATGACAGTTCCTGCACCTAGAATTGGTGCCATAAGTAAGGGTAATATTATTTTTTTCATGATTGATGGTTAAATTCTATATGATCAAATTTAGAAAATTACTTGAAGGTTGAGTTTTTCTTTGAAAGAAATCCCATAAATGCTTCTATTTAAAGAACTATTTTCAATTCAAATGTTTTTAATGGTGAACTCAAGAAAATAACGATATGGAATTAAAAGGAAAAATAGCAGTAGTAACAGGAGTAAGTAAAGGAGTAGGTCTGGAAGTGGTGAAGCAATTAGTAGAAAAAGGAACAGTGGTAGCAGGATGGGGGAGAAATGCTCCAGATTTTAAACATGAAAACTTCCACTTTTTTTCTTGCGATGTGGCAAATGAAGAGGCTGTTGAAAATGCATTTCAATCTACCGTAGCAAAGCTTGGGAGTGATATTCGGATTTTGGTGAACAATGCTGGTTTTGGAGTGGCAGGTGACACAGAGACATTTTCTTCGGAGGATTGGAAGGCGATGTTTGATACCAATGTTCACGGAATTTTCTACACAACCAAACGTTTGATCCCTGCCATGAAGGCAGCTGATGAGGGGCACATTTTGAATGTTGCTTCCATCGCTGGATTAAATGGAGTGAACAAATTCGCTGGTTATGTTGGAACCAAGCATGCTGTTCGAGGGATTTCCCATTCCCTATACATGGAATTAAGAGACTTTGGTATCAAAGTTTCTACCATTTATCCAGGGTCCATTCAAACCAATTTCTTTGACGATATTCCGGGAGTGGATGCACATGAACATATGATGAGACCGGTTGATGTGGCTACCACCATGGTTCAAACCTTGGAAACCCACCCTAATTATTTTGTGACAGATGTAGAGTGCAGACCTTTAAGACCAAAAGGGAAAAAGTAAATTTTCTGGCAAGTTCTACAAGAGCCCATTCACCCACGATTTAATTTAATATTGTGGGTGTTTGTTTTTTTAACCAACCTATTTAAAACAAAAGCAAAAGATGCCTATTAGCAAGTGATTAAATTGCTTTCAGCGAGTTTAGTGTTTAATTTGAGCCCTCAATCATTTTGAAATCTTACCATGAAAAAAGTAAATCTGATCGTATTATTTACCTTACTTATGGGATGTACCGCCTATCTGGCATATTCCTCTGACAATGAAAATATCGAGGCATTACCAACCCTTTCTGCTCCGAAGGATTTACCGGATTTCACACTGAATGATATTTATGGAAAAGTAAACTCTATTCATCAACTAGCTCTGAATAAGCCTACGCTCTTTATTTATTTCAACTCTACGTGCCATTTATGTCAGGATGAGTTGGGTAAGATTTCTGAGCGAATAGATGAGTTTAAAGACTATAATCTCATTTTCACGACTGTGCAACCTAAAGAAGAAATGATTGGGTTTGTCGAGGAACTAGGAATCCAAGACAAAAGCTTTGTTCACTTTCTATTAGATGCTGACATGAATGTGGCCAGCTACTATCAAATTAAAAGTGTGCCATCTATTTTTTGTTATAATTCCAGAAAAGAATTGGTGGCAGAATACGTAGGCATCACAAAAATTGACCTGCTATTGGAAAATCTAGGCAGAGGAAAGTAAGTTTCACCCTTAGGTGAAATAAGTAAAGTTTGTTTCCAGTTTTATGCTTTTGGACCGAAAAGCTATCAAATCATGATGAACCTCGGAAACTATAATTTTTGCTTACTTTTGATCTTGTAAATTAAACTCATGTCCTTAGAAGTATCCCAATTATCTAAACTGTACGGAACTCAGAAAGCACTGGATCAAGTGTCTTTCAAAGCCATGCCTGGGAGAATTTTAGGATTTCTTGGTCCCAATGGAGCAGGTAAATCCACTACGATGAAAATCATCACTGGATTTATTCAAGCGGATGCCGGTCAAGTTCAGGTGATGGGGAAAAATGCATTACAAAATCCCAAAGAAGTAAGTCCTTTGATAGGGTATCTTCCAGAGCATAACCCGCTCTATCTGGATATGTATGTAAGGGAATTTCTGGAATTTTCTGCCGGGATTTATGGAGTAAAGGGAAAGAAAAGAACTGTTCGCATTGAGGAACTTCTAAAAAAGACAGGTTTATTACCTGAGCAGCACAAAAAAATAGGTCAGCTTTCCAAAGGATATAGACAGCGAGTGGGCCTGGCAAAAGCATTAATCCATGACCCCCAAGTCATTATTCTGGATGAGCCGACCACAGGTCTGGACCCCAACCAATTGGTAGAAATTAGAAATCTGATCTCTGAAATTGCCAAGGAAAAGACCTTGATCCTCTCTACTCATATCATGCAAGAGGTAGAAGCGATTTGTCATGATGTGGTAATCATCAATAAGGGTAAGATTCTTGCTGCGGAGCCATTGGAAAATTTAACCTCCAAGACATCAGAAGTTCAACTGGAATTAGAAACGGAGGAAGCACTTGAGTTGAGTTGGTTTGAATCCATTGGAACTCCGATCTATGGGAAAAAAGGAAATACTTCACTCTTGATTTCCTGCCAAGATCCTGCAGAGGCTAGGAAGTCAGTCATGAGAATCGTCCAAGAGAAGGACTTGAATTTGATGAGCCTGAACCAGAGTAAAAAGAATTTAGAACAAATTTTCAGAGAGATCACCAAATGAAATCAAGCATAATTAAGAATTTGAACATTGGAGTGGGTATTTGCTATGCGAGATTTTTGAGGACCTTTGATAAACAGTTATAAACCCAATGAAAAGTCTGTTCTTCAAAGAAATAAATGCATTTTTGGAAGTCTCCTAGGCTATCTTGTCCTGGCTTTGTTCCTTATCGCAATAGGGCTGATCGTATGGGTATTTCCAGAAAGTAGTGTGTTGGAATATGGATATGCTGACTTAGAAGCCCTATTTACTTATACTCCTTACGTATTTACATTTTTGGTTCCAGCCATAGCAATGCGGTCCATCGCAGATGAACGAAAAACCGGGACCTGGGAATTGCTTCGTACATCCCCTCTTTCCTTGTTGCAAATCGTGTTTGCCAAGTATTTTGCCTTACTGTTTTTGGTGGTGTTGGCCGTATTACCCACTTTACTCTATTTCTTTAGTATCGTTCAACTGGGAAACCCTGTAGGTAATTTGGACCAGGCAGGTTTCTTTGGATCTTGGATCGGCTTATTGATGATTGGGGCGGTCTTTGCAGCTGTAGGACTTTTTGCTAGTGCACTGACTTCTCAGCAAGTGCTGGCGTTTGTCTTGGGTGTATTCCTCTGTTTTGTCCTGTACTTTGGATTTTCTGCTTTAGCAGATCTTCAGGTAGGTGATTTTGCCTACTGGGTAGAAGAGCTGAGTTTGAGTTTCCACTATATCAATTTGAGTAGGGGAGTGGTCGATTCAAGCGATGTGTTTTTTATGCTAGGAATGGTTTGGTTATTTCTTGGATTGAGTGTTTTGACTTTGAAAAACAAATGAAAAAGTCATCATTAAATAGCGTCAAGTCTTGGCTACTCCTAGTTAGTGGTATTGTAATTTTTGCACTACTCGCTCAATTGCTCAGATTTAGAATTGACTTGACAGAGGAGAAGAGATATTCTTTGCACCCGGCAACGGAAGAGGTCCTTTCTGAGTTGACAGAACCTATTCACGTAGATATTCTTCTGGTGGGAGAAAATCTTCAGAATGAGGAGACTTCAAAAATCCGTAGAGGAGACTGTAAGAACCTTTAATGCCTATAGCCCTGAGAAAATCACCTACTCCTATTTTGACCCATTGACAGTTGCAGAATCGGAGCAAGAGGCTTTTATAGGTTCGCTTACAGCATATGGAATCAATCCTACCAACCTTTATTCACAACAAAATTCTGGACAACAGGTTCAGTTGATATTTCCTGGGATTTTGGTCAGTAATCTAGAGTATGAAACAGGAGCCTTGATTTTGAAAGGGGAACGAGGGATGTCTCCTGATGAGATATTGAATCAATCCATCGAGAATCTGGAGTTTGAGTTGAGTAATGCCATCAAGAAATTGGTGAGTCCGGAGGAATCAGCCATTGCTATGATCATGGGACATGGAGAAATGGCAGAGGATGAAGGGTACGGAATTGTGGAGGCATTGGATGGAGAATTTGAGTTGTTTAAAGTTCCATTGGAACAGGCCAAGTCGCCCGCTGATTTGGAGAATTTTAAAATCATTTTCATAGAAGGGCCAAGAGACATTTATTCTGATCGAGAGGTTTACCTCCTGGATCAATATGTCATGAATGGAGGTAACCTGGTAGTTATGGTGGATGGAGTGGCAGTAGATATTGCAGAAGCTGGTGGAGAGGGGACCTTGGCAATGCCAGTGGACTCAGGACTGGAAAACCTCCTTTTTAAGTATGGTATTCGGGTAAATAAGGACTTAATACAGGATTTGAATTTTGGTTATTTTCCGGTAATGGCCGGGAATTTTGGGAATCAGGATCAAATGGTTCCATTGCCTTGGCCATTTTTTATCCAGGCAGGTGTCATGCAAAGTCATCCGATTACCAAAGGATTGGATGTGGTTTATTATCGTTTTGCAAGTAGTTTGGATACTGTAATGGCAGAGGGAGTAAAAAAGACACCATTGATATTTTCCTCCAATAACTCACGGGTTTTGCCTGCTCCTGTCCGAGTAGCTTTCAGTGATATGGAACAAGAACCTCCGGTAGAGGCTTTCTCTGTTAAGAGTTTACCTTTGGCTTATTTGCTGGAAGGAGAGTTTACTTCCTTGTTTAAGAACAGATTTTTGCCTGAGGGTTTTTCTAAAAGAGATTTTAAAGAGTCTGGCATAGGGAAGGTAGTAGTTTTTGGAGATGGGGATGTATTTCAAAGTCAAAAAGCCTTCAAGATGGAAGCCCATTGGCCTTGGGAGAAGACCCATTCAGTCAAATGACCTTTGCCAATAAATTATTGTTGAGAAATATGGTCAAATACCTGGTAGATCCCGAGGGGATCATTGCCTCTAGGACCAGAACTTTTCAAATCCGACCATTGAATAAGGTAAAAGTTGCCCAACAAAAGACTTTTTGGCAATTAATCAACGTGGTGGCTCCTGTTGTCATTTTGCTTTTGATTGGAGCAATTGTATGGTGGATTCGTCATCAAAAATATTCTAAAAAAATAAACTAGGTAAAAAAGTACATTTTCTTGACATTAATTTCGAGTCTTTACGTTTCGGGTCAGTTCTAAATCAATTTTATTTATAAATTTACCCCATTGCGAGAATTAAAATTAATAAGCCCTTCGATATGAAATTTATTGTTTCCTCTTCTGCCTTACTCAAGCAGCTTTCTGCGATCAACGGTGTGGTGACTACCAACCCTGTTGTTCCAATTTTGGAAAACTTCCTTTTTGAGATAAAAGACAGTGTCTTGACCATTACTGCTTCGGATCTTCAAACTTCGATGATTACCGAAATCGCCGTAGAGGCAAAAGAAGATGGAAATATTGCTGTCCCCGCTCGTATTTTGATCGAAACTTTGAAAAACTTGCCTGAGCAGCCAGTTACTTTCAGTATTGATCATGATACTTATGCTGTTGAAATCAGCTCTGACAATGGTCGATATAGACTTGCGGGAGAAAATGCAACTGATTTCCCTAAGATCCCAACTGTAAGCAATGCTACTACTGTGGACATGTCCACTGAGGTGCTTGCGAGCGCAGTTTCCAATACAATTTTTGCTACCAGCTCAGACGAGTTGAGACCGGCAATGACAGGTGTTTACATTAACCTTAGCCCTACCAATACCACATTCGTGGCCACAGATGGTCATCGATTGGTACGATATAGAAGAGTAGATGTAGCTTCTTCGGATGCTGCAAGTTTGATTATCCCTCGAAAGGCTTTGAACTTACTTAAATCTACTTTACCATCTGAGAATGTGCCTGTATCTGTAGAGTTCAATCAGTCCAATGCCTATTTCAAGTTCAATAGCATCAAGATGATCTGTAGATTGATTGATGAGCGATTCCCGGATTATGAAAATGTAATCCCTGCTGAGAATCCAAACTTGATGACCATTGATCGTTCTGAATTATTAAGTTCTTTGAGACGTATTGCGATCTATGCCAATAAGACCACTCATCAGGTAAGATTGAAGTTGACAGGAAGTGAATTGATGATTTCAGCAGAAGATCTTGATTTCTCCAATGAAGCGAATGAAAGACTTTCTTGCGAACATGATGGAGAGGATATTGAAATCGGATTCAATGCGAAATTCTTGGTAGAAATGTTGAACAACCTTTCTTGCAAAGAAGTGACCTTGAAATTCTCTGCTCCAAATAGAGCTGGTTTGATTTTACCGGCAGAGCAAGACGAAAACGAAGACATCCTAATGCTGGTGATGCCAGTGATGTTAAATAATTACGTATAACAACCACAACCCATAAAGCGAAAAGCCCGGAGAATCCTTTGGGCTTTTTTTATTGGAATTGTATAGGTTATTTTTTCTTGGCATCCCTCAATGACTTGAGGTATAATCCTTCCACACGATCCCGGGCCCAGGGAGTTTTTCTTAAAAATTTTAAACTGGAATTGATCGATGGATCATGGGTAAAACATCGGATGGTAATTCGCTGCCCTAGCTCTTCCCAGCCATAGTAGTTTACCAAATGCTCTACCATATCAACCAGCTTAACGCCATGAAGTGGATTGTTGGGTTGAGATTCAGGGTTAGTAGAGTCGGACATGGATACAAATAATTTTCTTCCAAAAATACACTTTCAATCCGGAAACAAACCTTTCGCGGATCCCACTTTTTTGGGAATTATTCAAGTTTGACTAACTAGATAACGGGTTGAATGAAAAATATATTAGTTTACAGAATTGTTTATCTATTTAACTCGTAGAAATTTTGAAATACTTGGTTTTTTCACTCCTTTTCTTGGTGAATATTTCATGCAATACTAAAGAGTCCAATCAAACCATCCAATGGTCCTTGGTTTCTTCTCCAGATAATATCGCTATTCCATTAAATGATAGCACTGCAAATATCAGTGTGGGACTTCAACATTATTTGGGAGAAAAACCCTATTTATTCAACGCTAATTGGAATACCAATACTCTTCAAATATACGATTAGGAAAAAGAGGCTTTGATCAAGGAATTGACTTTTGAACAGGAGGGAGAGCAAGGATTGAGGATGGATTATTTTCATGTTCAAACCTTAGATAGCATCTTAATTTTTCCTTCCACTGGCAATGAGATTGTTCTTACGGATACTTCTGGTCATGTGAAAAATAAGATAAAAGTAAAGTCTCCTGAAGGCTATGCTGGGTTATTTCTTCATAACAGCTATTATTTATCTCCTCCTCAAATAAGCGGAAATAGATTAATAGGGCGTGTAAGGGGGATGGTTCGACCCAACGAAATAAATCAAGAACAATTGAACTCGATGTCCCTCTTAATGTCTGTTAATCTTAAAGATGAAAGTATAAGTTTATTACCCTTTGGTTTTCCTGAGGATTATTTAGAAAATGGACAAAAGCAGTTGGAATTCAGCATTCTTAAGAATGGCGATCAAACAGTAGTCTCATTCATGGGGGATCATAAAATTTACTTTAAAGGCTCAGAAGAAGAGACTTGGCAATCCAAAATCTGTAAAAGTTCTTTTTTGGATGAAAGTATGCCTACATTTCCCAAGGACATAGATAGTAGAGGCTACAATACCTATGCTTTGGCTACATCAAGGTACGAATCATTGGTTTTTGATCCTTTTAGGAAGGTGTATTACAGATTTGCATATCCCACGATTCAAATAGAAAGTGATGAAAAGTTAAGGTCATTGAGGACTAATCCAGGACCTTTTGTCATTATGGTTATGGATAGAGATTTTAACATCCTGACAGAAAGAAAATTTGATGCAGGAAGGTATTTTCCTAGCAATTACTTTGTAGGTGAAAAAGGATTGTATCTTTCAACCAATCATCCCGAAAACCCAGAGGCGAAAGAGGATTTTCTTAATTTTGAATTATTGGAATTGATTGAAGAATGATCTAAAGGGTTGTTATTATTGACCTAGTATTAGAATAAGTTACTTGCCCGCCATTCTAGCCTCCACTTCTACTTTGGCCCGTTTGGTCAATAGTATGTTTCCAACTGAATCATATTCCAGCTCTATTTTTTTCAAGGCTGGATCTCCACCCTTGCCAGGCAGATCCCAAGCCAAAGAAGTCATTCCATTGGTCAGCACTCCCACCCCTTTGGCATCATATTCTTTTTCTGTACCATCAGCCATAAAGACACGGACTTTTTCAGTTTTACCGTTCCCTGGATACATTTAATCCTGATTTTATCAACTTTCCTCTCTCCTGGCATGGGATTTACCACATCTTTTTCTGCTTTAAAATTGACTGTTTTTTCAGCAATCACCTTCCAGTCTTGACCCTTTACGCTTAAGCTGGCCAGACAGAAAAAGTAAGAAGTACAATGAATAGCTTTTTCATATTATTTTCTGGTTAGTCTCATAATCGCCATATCTCCCATGATCAAGTTCAGGGTATTTCCTTGTTCTGTGACAGAGTAAGAATTCACTTTATTCAAACTCTCTAGAAAAGTGTTTTCTCCCGACATATCTGGACACATTTTCCTGGTGACGGCCAAATTCTCTGGAATAGTAATTTTATTACCGTCCGTCGAAAACGATCCATTGAAATTGTTGCATCCTGCAAATCCCGAAATTGAATTTTCAACAGTTTGAAAGGTCACTGTGGGATTTCCATTTGGGAAGAGTTCCTGCATCCCTTTTGGGGTTCCCATGATGTAATTTGCTTCCCATTCTCCATCTAATAAGTTCGCTTTCATATTGGTGGACGGTTGAGTGGTTTTACATCCTTCTAAAACCATCAAAAAAATAAAAGTAGAACTGAGGTGTAGGATTTCAGCTTCATGATTCTGGTTTTTAAAATCTACTCCAATTTACTAAAAAATCGCTCAAGATCTTTGGGTTGGATAAAATCCCAAAGGTTTCCGTAGAGATCTTTGAATACTGAAACTATCCCAAAATTCTCATTCGAGGGTTCCCGAATAAACTCCACACCTCTGGCTGTATATTTTTTATAGTCCCTCCAAAAATCATCGGTATAAAGAAAGAGAAAAACCCGACCACCAGCTTGGAAGCCTACTTGTGCTTTTTGGGATTCATTTGCAGCCTTTGCTAGGAGCAGATGGCATGATGATCCGGGAGGGGAAACTCTTACCCATCGCTTGGTTTCATTGATTGGTGAGTCTTCCAACAATTCAAAATCCAGGGTTTTGGTATAATAAGCAATGGCTTCATCATAGTCATTGACTAAAAGTGAAATTTGTCCTAATAGTTGTGTCATCCCCTAAAGTTACTAGGTTGAGGGCATAAAAAAAGCCAGATTTTCTCTGGCTTTTTCAGTCTCAATTTTGGCTTAGTTTTCTATTTCCACCAATTCAGGAGCGATCGGAAAATCAATCTCAAAGCCAGTCAAATTATGGATGTAATTAGAAATGATTTTGTCCCCAATCACGATTACAACATCGATCAGATTGGCTTCCGTATAGCCTGCAGCAAAAAAAGCTTCTTTGGCTTTTTGGCTTGCTTTTCCTCTATTGATGGTAACGGATTGGGTAAATGCTGCCAATGCATCCAGCTTTGGATCAAATGTAGCAGAACCTCCTCTTATCTCTAAAATTTGATCTTCAGTGAATCCATTTAATTTCCCTAATGCAGTGTGCGCAGATTGGCAATATCTACATTCATTGACCTGGGAAACCACCAAGTTGATGATTTCTCTTTCTTTTGCTCTTAAGCTTGACTTGCGGTTTTGAAGGGTTAAATAATCCCCTAAGGCGGTTTCGTTTTTGGCAAAGTAAGCATAGAGGTTTGGCACAAATCCTAGACCTTTGTTTAGTTGGTCAAAAATAGACTGGTTAGCTGGGCTAACTTCTTCTCTAGTTGGAACGCTGTAATTTTTCATGTGGTACTGTTTTTTGTGGTTGAAATAAAATAACAGTACAAAGATGCAGGAAGATGAAAGGGCAGGGTTAGTCTATATTTCCCTAGAAGTTGGCAATTTTTCCCTGATTTAAAGATTCCTTGAATTCTGAGGGAGAAATTCCTTCGTTTTTTTGAAAAACCGGCTGAAAGCCTGGATATCTTCAAAACCTAATACATAACCGATTTCTTTGATGGATTTATCGGTATAGCCCAGCAGCCTTCTTGCTTCCAACATGGTTCTGTCATGAATGTAACTCAAAGGTGATTTTGCCCCAGGTTTAGAAAATAGGTTAGCGACAGTTTTGGGTGACTTATTCAATAAATCGGCATATTCAGCGACTGATTTTTTGGTTTTAAAGTGCTTTTCTACCAAGAAATTATACTCTCGAATCAAGTCAGAATGAGGCTGGTCCAATGCACTGAAATTTTTATGATTTTTGAAGATCCGGGTACACAGGATTAATAATCTCTTTAAAAGCATTTGAAGCATTTCAAGTTGAAGTGCATCTTCATTTTCTGATAGTTCCATCAAGAAAATGTTCCACAACGCGTTCAACTTCTCTTGATCCGGTTCAGCCAGTTGAATAATGGGGAGTTGTGAAGAACCAAAAAAAGAATGCCTTTACAACCTACTTCAGAGTCATGATCCAAAATACAGAAAAAGGGCCTGTTGAATCGGATCAACCTTGCTTTTGAAATGGATAGTATTTCCACTTGATGAAATTCTGTCAGACAAATGATTTCATCTTTTTGAAAGGAATATTTTTTTCCGTCTATTCTCAGTTCAGATTCTTCCAATATCCAAATTAGGGTTTGTGCAGAAGGAATTTGTTCTTTGACTAAGTCGCAGTTGTTGGAAGTGATGCATTCAATTCTAAGATACTCTTTGGAAGGGCCCTGGTATAGCATAGAAAAATGGTATTAAACCATTAAATACCAATTTTTAATTGGAAAAGTTCCGAAACGGATTAAACGTCCTCTACAAAAAAGATTGCATTGTTATTCAAATCATATAATCCGAATTCATGTGTTCCCCAGGGGGTATTCTTTCTTAATTTATCTTTTGGAACCACTCCTTTCGCGACCAATGAGTTGAAATAATTGTCAATATTTTTTACAAAAATTCGAACTACAGATCCTCCTAGTAAAGGGTCATCTTCGGTATCTGCATGCCATTGGAGATGTAGCCAAACTGTTTTGAAATGAATGCCTACATACATGGAGTCTCCAAAAATTTTCTTAAAACCTAAATTCTCCTCATACCAACGTAAATCTCTTTCAATATCACTAGAAGGTAGAACTGGAATGGTTGATAAAAATTCTGTTTTCATATTTGGGGTTTAAAAAAAGGATTCAATACCTAATACTGAATCCTTCCCTTTTAGGTTTTACCCTTCCGCTTCCAAGGTTCTTCTTACATCCTCCAAGCCCCTTCTTATTTCAAAAATACTATCCCATTCTCGGCCTTCCACTCCATGTTCTATTCCTACATAGCCATGGAAGTCATGGGCTAATACGATTTTTATCATTCTAGTATAGTCCAATGGATGTTCTCTTCCCTGATCATCCCATACTACTGGTTTGAGACTGACTCCTTTGGCATAGGGCATTAATTCATCTACTCCGCGATAAGAGTCGTAAGAAATATTTTTATCACCCTCAGAGGCAATTCTGAAATTCCCAAAGTCTGGCAAGGTGCCTGCACGGGGATGCCCTGTCTCTTTGATCATTTCCGCCAACCATTTGGCATTGCTTGAAAAGCCTCCATGATTTTCAATGATCACATTGATGTCAAAATCGTCTGCAAATTCACAGAGTTGTCTCAATCCTGAACTGGTAATGTCCATGGCAGTCTTTTCATCTGCAGGATTGGTACTCCATGGCACTGCTGAATAGGCATTGACACGGATGGCATGGCAACCAAGAAACTTGGCTGCTTCTACCCATTTCTTATGATTTTCTACTGTTTGTTTCCTTCCTTCGGAGGTGGCGGCTCCCAACATCCCCTCTCCATCACACATGATGAGGACTGAGGTCACTCCCTCACCATCTGCCCGGGTTTTCATTTCTCTCAAATAGGCCATGTCTTGGGCTTTGTCTTTAAAGAACTGATTTACATATTCCACCGCATCGATCTCATGTTGCTTCGCCAAAATCGGGAAATCCAAATGGTCGATTTTACCTGAAAACAATGCCTTGTTTAATGACCATTCGGCCAATGAGATTTTGAAAAGTGGGTCTGCTGCTTTTTTAGTGGTAAAGGCAAACTGGGGCAGTCCTAGCCCTACGGCAGCACTGGCAAGTCCTGCTGATTTTAAGAATTCTCTTCTGTTTTTCATGGTGTAGATTTTTTGGGTAAAATAAAAATTAAGTGGAAAGTATGATAGTTAAATTTCCCAGCCTTTTCTGTAGGCTCTGGTCATATATTGATTGGCGGATTCGTCATTGGTGATTTTAGGCTCACTGGCATCAAACTCCACTCTTTTGCCAGTTCTAAGCGCTATCGCCCCTAGATTTATGGTATCTGTAATCGTTTTGGCACGGATAAAACTTCCTGGAGTCTGGGTTTTTGATTTCACCGCTTCTACCCACATATCTGTTTTTCTATCTACTTCCCTGGAATTGATTTTTTCGGATGCTGGCCTTAAATCCATTCTGCTTTCAGGAAGTAAAACAGGGTTTTCACCTCTAAAACCTCCTAAGATTTTACCTTTTGTCCCTACTAGCATCAATCCTTCTTCAGGTGTGTCCTTTCCTTCCATTTCCAATTCTTCGGGTGCGAAAGGCTTCATCCCCCCATCGTACCAAAATAGGTCAAAGGAGGGAAGGCCTTTTTGTTTAGGGAATTTCCACTTAATCATACAGCTGGCAGGGAATGCCACATCATTTTCCACCCAATGGTAAACATGGTCGATCTCTTCCCGTGTGGAGGTCCCAAATGCTTTTGCTGCGACGGGGGACTGATCTATTCCCAAGGTTTCAAATAATGGGAAAAGGCTATAATGTCCCATGTCTGCTACTGATCCACCTCCGAAATCGTACCAGCCCCTAAATACATTATTGGTATAATGTGGATGGTAAGGCATGTCAGGAACTGGACCCAACCATAAGTCCCAATTAAATCCATTGGGGATGGGAGGAGTATCAGTGGGTCTTTTGGTCCATTGTTGCCAAACAGGTCGGTAGGACCAGTTATGAATTTCTTTCAAATCTCCAATCAAGCCCTCGTCCATCCAAGCTTTGATCTGACGGTATTCAGGTCGATCTGACCAAGCCAATAAATGCGTGGTTACCCCGGAAGATTTCGCTTGGTCTATGACTTTTCTTCCTTCTATCAATCGATTGGAAATGGGCTTGTGGGTCACCACATGAACCCCATTTTTCAATGCCTCTATGGCAATGGAGGCATGGGTATGATCTGGGGTCATGATTTTTACTACATCGATCCCTTTTTCCTTTGCAAATAGCTCTCTGAAATCCTCATAAGAGGCACAACCAGAATAGGTACCTCCGGGCGTATTCTTGGAATAGTACTTTTCTACATAGGCTTGACCTACTTCTCGACCTCCTGGTATTCCCTTGACATTATTCCACCAGGAATCGTCACCCAATACTTTTCTAATATCATTTCGAATCCCGAATGGAGACCAGTCTATGTAATCTTCCGTGTATTTATTGGAATCACAAACTGCTACCACCCGGATAGCTGGATTGAGTAGTAATCCACCCATCTCTCTTAGTCCCTGAGTGCCGCAACCAATATTGGCAACGGTAATTTGGTCAGATGGTGGGACTTTGCCAAGTCCGGCAATAACATGAGATGGAACAATGGAAAAAGAGGCTGCGATTGAGGCTGCAGTCCCTATAAATTCTCGGCGGTTAAGCTTATCGGTTGGGGACATGAAGAATTGGGTTTTGCGTTTGAATAGGAATTTAAGAAATTCCATTTAAAAAATCGGAATTCGGTACTTTACCTGGACTTGATCAATCTCCAAAACTCCTCTCTCATTTTATCTGCATCGATTTCTGTAAAGACTTGAACAACCCGAGGATTATTTTCCGGAGGGGTCATCACAGAAGAGGTTGTAGCCCACTCAGGGTGCATATAAGCCATTACCAAAGCTAAGTCCCACATGACTCTGGTTTTATCTTGGGGATTGTGGATTTGCCAACGATCCGCCAGGATTTTTTCTATCGTAACATGTTCATCCAGTCTTGAATATGTTTCATCCCGGTCAAACTTTAAGGCAAAGGAAGTGGTCGTGGTCATAATCGTGAAATCTAGTCCTTCCAGATTGAGTAAATAATCAAAGGCGTTGAGGTCGCATCGGATGTTGAATTCACTTTTGTTCCAGGCACGTGTCTGAGGTGTGTACCATGAGCCTAGGGAGAACAGGCGTATTTTATCTTTGATATCCGGAGCCAACATCAATGCGGTAGCGATATTGGTCATGGCACCGAGTGTAACCACATCCAGTTTTTCGTTTCCAACCATAGCTCGAGCAGCTGAAATGATAGCCTGAGCAGCGGGAGAATCTCTTGGGTCTTGCTGCCCCCAAGCCCGACCGATTTGCCGGTCTGCACCGAGTGGATGAGGGATGTCTGTCCGACCCATCGCAGCTAGGATTTCCTCATTGAGAAGTTGACTTTCTTCAACAGGCTTGAGGTTTGCAGTTTCGTATGCATTCCATTTTTCGAAGACATTCAGGTCGGCATTGTTGAAGTGGGCTGAGCTCAGGCCAATCAAGTTAATCCCCTCCACCTTAATCAAATAGGCAATGGCGTAAAGATCATCCATCTCATTACCGGTGTCTGAGTCGAGCCAGACTTTTTGTTGGGCGATGGAAAAGTGTTGAAACAGAAAAAAGAATGCTAAGAGAATGTAAAGAGGTTTTTTCATGGGTTTAAAGAGATTGGCTCCAAGATAAAAAAATCTTTCTTTTCGAGAGGGAGATTTTTAGGAGGTTATATGGAATTAAAGACAGAATGGTTCGACCATATATTACAAACTGCCCAAGGTTCCTAAATCATTTGGCTGAAAGATAAATTGGATTCAACAGGTGATTTAACCTTGCTTTATTTGCTTTTGAAGATTTTTGGAAAAATCCGGATATCCAAATTAAATGATTGTCCGAAATGATTCCAAGTCGTTTATTTTCTTTGGTTTACTAGCTAGAAAACCTCCCGATAGCTACGGGGGACAGGCGACCGAAGTAGTCATAAATTTAAAGTTGAGCTCATTTAATCTTGCATCAATTTCTTTCATGGTATGAAAGCGGATAATTAAATAAAATAATAAGCCAACTTAAATAAAACGGGAGTATGGATTCTTCTATTTCAGGATGGAATAGCCAAAATCCATTTTTGTGGTAGAAGAATTATTGGCTTTTCTTTTAAAAATCCTAACTTAACTTTTCCCTTGTAAAACGGAATCTCCCTATGAAACTATTGAATAGTAGCGCTCTTTTGGCATTTGTGTTGAGTTGTACTTTTTTATTTCCTGCACTGCTCCAGAAGAATCCCAATCTGATAAAAACTACCCTGATCGGCCCAATATCGTATGGATTGTAAATGAGGATATGTCTCCAGAACACTTGGGGGCATATGGAGGGACTGGGGGAAAAACACCGGTATTGGACCAATTCGCCAGCGAAAGTTTAAAGTACACCAATGCCTTTTCAACGGCTGGAGTTTGTGCACCCAGCAGAGCAGCCATCATCACAGGGGCCTATCAAACTTCGATTGGAGCCCATAATATGCGAACCTTGGGAATGTCTGCGAATGCATTAGAGGCCTACCCTGATGGCTTTAAGACCTATTCAACAGTTCTTCCAGATGGAATGCGTGGCTTTCCAGAATACCTTCGGATGATTGGGTATTATACTACCAATAACTCCAAGGAGGATTATCAGTTTGTCGCTCCCAAAACAATGTGGGATGAAAGCAGTAGAACTGCCCATTGGAAAAACAGACCTGATCCAAATCAACCTTTCTTTTCCATTTTTAATTTAACCATCTCCCATGAGTCCCAAGTTTGGGCCAGAGCGGATGAACCTCTATTGGTGGACCCGGATTCAGTGACCATTCCTCCGGTTTATCCCGATGATTCTATTTCAAGACATACCATGGCTCGGTTCATTACGAATGTGATGCGGATGGATACCCAAGTAGGAGAGATTATTCAAGAGTTAAAAGATGCAGGTCTCTATGAAAACACCATCATTTTCTATTACTCTGATCATGGAGATGGAATGCCGTATTTCAAAAGAGAAATTTACGATAGAGGTCTGAAGATTCCACTTTTTATCAAGGCACCTTTCCTTGAGCCTGGATCTGTGACCAATGAGTTGGTGAGTTTTGTGGATTTTGGACCAACCGTATTGTCCTTGGCAGGAGTGAAAATCCCTATTGCCATGCAAGGACAAGCATTTTTAGGACCTCAGAAATCTGCCCCTAGGAAATATGTGTATGCTGCACGAGATCGAATGGATTCCGAATATGATAGAGTTCGAGCGGTGAGCGATGGACGATATAAGTATATTAGAAATTATATGATTGATAGACCCAACTATCAAAACATCCAATATAGACTCAATAACCCTTTGATGATTCATCTATTGGAGCTTCATGAACAAGGGAAGTTAACTCCTGAGCAAGAGCGGTGGTTTAATGAAACAAAGCCCAAAGAGGAGCTTTACGATACACAAGTAGACCCGTGGGAATTCAACAATCTTGCGGGCAATCCGGAATATGATACCAAGTTGGAGGAGTTGCGAAAAGCGCATTTAGATTGGATCGATTACTATGGGGATTTAGGAGCGAAACCAGAAATGGAAATGGTCCGAGAATGGTGGGGAGGAATGGATCAGGCTCCAACCACAGAACCTGCGGCTATTTTATATGAAGATGGACTGGTAGCATTAAAGTCTCCTACACCTAGTGCTTCCATAGGTTATAGAAAATCCATCTCGGACGCTTGGCAGGTGTATACTAAACCATTTGAATGGAATGCCGGAGATTCATTGTATGTGCTGGCCCATCGAATTGGTTATGAACCGACCACCGAGGCAATCATCGTAAAATAAACTTATTGATCTAAGCAGGGGATGCCTCCTTTTGGATAGTTACCGAAGGGAGGCATGATTCTATATTCTTCAATCATTTTTTTGAAATCGTAATTTTCAAATTGATAGTCCGGAGTGTATCGCACTGTATCCCAATAAAGACTTCTGGGTTCTGTAGCTCTTAAATCGCCTGTTTTTTCCATCCAATTTTGGAGTTTCTCTCTCATGTTAGCTTTAACTTCGGAAAAGGTATTATCCTCTGCTAAGTTTATCAATTGGTAAGGATCGTTGACCACATCATACAACTCTTCTTCAGGTCTTTTCTCAAATGCCAATTTGAAATAATCTGGCTGTCCAGGAATGGGGTTTCCTTCCATATTCATGATCAAAAACTTGGTAATGGAGTTATCAATGTCCCCATATTGGCCCACTGATACATGCACACTCGGATCACCTGCCGGGTTTCTTTCAGGCATCATATTTCGGATGTATAAAAACTGATGATCCCTAACCGCTCTCATAGGATAGGATAGATCTCCTTTCCTTACATTAGCATGGCGTTCCCGCTCCAAGTACACTTGACCGCGGTCTTGCTGTTTCCCTGCCAAAAGAGGCCAAAGCGATTGGCCAGTCATGGTTTCCTGCTCTTGTCCGGCAGCTTCTATAAAACTGGGAGCGAAGTCTACAAAATTCACAAACTCGTCAATGACTGTTCCTGCATTTATTTTCTCAGGCCATCTTATCGCGAGCGGCATTCTGGTGCCATAATCATAAAGATTGGCTTTTGCTCTAGGGAAAGGCATTCCGTTGTCACTGGTCATGACAATGATGGTATTGTCCAAAATTCCGGCTTCTTCCAGCAGTTTGATCAAATGACCGCATTCTCTATCAAACCTTTCGACCTCAAAATAATAGTCCAGGATATCATTTCTAACGCAATCATTATCTGGGAAAAACCTGGAACAGTCACGTCTTCAAGATACATTCCTGTTTGGATTCCTGTATTCGGTTCATAGGTTCGGTGGGGGTCTGTACTTCCAAACCAAAAAGTGAATGGTTGATCTTTCGGCTTAGACTTTAAAAATGTCTCGAAATCCTCGAATGACTTACCTGCCGGATTATGGTCCAATCCTCTGACTTTATAGTCTCCTGGTGCCCATCCTTTGCGTGTTGACCCAGTGAAATACCCATCTTTTTCTAGGATAGAAACATAAGTTGGGAATTGTGCTGGAAATTCAGACCAAAGATTTCCCCATCTTCATTTTGATGTGGATAGCGGCCTAAAAGCACAGCGGCTCGCGAAGGAGAACAGGAAGGAGAAGCCGTATAGGCATTGGTAAATAAGGCCCCTTCCCTAGCTAATCGGTCAAAAGTAGGAGTTCGAACGATGGGATCCCCATATACTCCCGCATGGGGAAATGACCAATCATCCGCGATTAGGAATAAAATATTGGGTTTGCTCTTTTGACTGAATGAGTAGGAAGCGAAGGAAAAAAGAAGTGCAAAAAACAGAGATAACTTTTTCATTACTTTGGGTCTAATGAGGAATTTAAGACCTTTTGATTTTTTATCCAATTATCTATTAAACAATTCTTCTTGCATGGATTAAAGCGTAAAAAGTTTAATCCAGGATCAGCGCATCGAGGGTAGTTTTTCCACCTCTTAGAATATTTAGATCCACATTTTCATAAATGCCGTTTAGTCTACCCTTTTCTGAAAATTGCCAAATGACCCAGTATTCACTTTCAGGCTCTTTGATAGGGTTGTAATTTGCTACCCACAAAGGGTAATCTTCAAAGCCCTTTCCAACTAAGACATGTCTATTAAATGCATCTCCAGTATAGATGATGGGTTTTACTCCATAATGCTCTTCTACGATATTTAACCAGTTTTGGATCCCTTCTCTTAATCTGTTTTGGGATTGGATGGTTGAATGTTTTTCTATGTCCAAGATAGGCCGGAGATCTCCTTTTCTTAAGTGAACAGACTTGATGAAATTATGTGCCTGAAGCGTACTGTTTTCATTAGGGCGATAGTAGTGGTAGGCGCCTCTGGCCACATCCATTGTATCCAGAGCATTCCAGTATTCCCGAAACAGCTGATCCTGGTCATCCCCCATGGTAGCCCGGAAAATAAAAAACTCAACGGGTCTATCTTTGATCTGGAGTTCCAGTTGCTCCCAGGTGATTTTCCCTTGATAATGTGACATATCAATTCCTAAAATCCCTTCGGATTGGGTTTTGAATATGTAATCAAATTTTAAGGCCTCCTGTTCTGAGATTGGCTTATTGGCATAGTAAGGTTTCTGATGAAGTTTATTCCAAGTAGTGATCACCAAAAAACCTGCCCCAGACGTCAGTAAAACCAGTAATATGAGTAATCCAAGTGGGGTTCTATTTGACTTTTTTTAGCCATTTATATGAAATTTTATAAAAGCGCTGCGAAACTACAATTTACCTTCGAAAAAGGTAAAACATTAAAGTACTTCTTTAAATCAATTCCTAGTACTCTTTCATAGTGATAGTCACTTTTGAAGCAACAACTCAGCGGAAAGATGCTCCTTTTCCCTCGAGACCATTCAAGTAAGCTGCCACGAATGAAGTATTACAGCAAACTCTACTTCCTGGACCTTCGCATTACATCTCGCCAATCCCTATTTTTTGTATCAGCTTCATGTTTTGTTACTCTACGATTGTTTTCCTTTTCTCTAAACAACAAATCAAGCGTGGATTCTTATTACCAATTTTTTTTTGGGGAGTATGTAAACCATTGACTTGCCTTGCAAGTTATACCACCTGAAATTTGACTCTCTTGGTGTTTTTTTTTGAAATTCTTTTCTTTAATATTTCCTAATCTTCTTTAAAGCAGTAGATTAACTTCCTATCAAATCTTTGAAATAGTATGTGTGTCGATCGAAACCGAAACCGAATTGGTGCTTTTTGTCTTATTACCTTGGCCTTTTTGGTTTGTATTTCTTGCACAAAACCAATCAAATCAGCCCCCGAGGCTACGGTGGTTCAGGTATCGAAAATAGAGAGCCAAGGGTTTCAGCCGGTTTTGAGTCTTGAAGGTGAGCTTGAAGCAATTTCCCGACATGAACTTTCCTTTTTGGTACCTGGTAAACTTATTTCCTTACTTGTAAAGGAAGGGGATAAAGTCAAAAAGGGTCAGCTATTGGCCTCACTTGAAAGTTCTGATTATCAAGAGGCCTTGGCTATAGCAGAAGCAAAATTAGCTGAAGCAAATGATCAATACCAGCGCCTTTCAAACATGTATGCCAGCGGATCCTTGCCTGAGGCTGATTTGAATAAGATCAAATCGCTCAGGAATGAGGCAGAAGCAAATTATAATCTCTATAAAAATAAAAAATCTTATACCGAGCTCAAGGCAGCTTTAAATGGTTCTATTTCGAAAATATGGGCCCGTCAAGGCATGACAGTAGATCAGGGACAGCCTGTCCTTACCCTTTTGAATACGGATGAGCTGGTGGCCAAAGTTGGCGTTCCGGAAAAATCCATCGATTTTATTCAAGTGGGGGAGGAGGCAATGATCCTGATCCCCTCTCTTGGTGACACATTGATGGGTAAGGTCAATTTGATCAACCCGGCAGCTTCAAGGCTCACTCGGACTTTTGAGGTCGAGGTTACCTTACCTTTCCCAGAATGAAAGAATAAAAGATGGTATGCTGTGTGAGGTACGACTTCAAGAGCTACTTCCGCAATCGGAGATTTTGATTCCATTAGGGTTGGTTCATGCGGATGGTGATGGAATTCAATATGTCTTTTTGGCCGAAAAGGGTGTGGCAAAACGACGAAGAGTACTTTTGGGAAAATTAGTAGAAAACCAAGTGGTCGTGGAGAAGGGCTTGTCTCCTGGAGATTTGCTGATCTTAAATCCGGCAATTGACTTATTGGATGGGATGCCTGTAACTTTTTAAGCAATGTCATTTATCAAGAATTCTTTGGATCACAAACAAGTCATTCTGACACTAACAGTTTTAATACTGGTATCTGGCCTTTTTGCATTATTGACCATGCCTAGAAGAGAGGATCCTAAATTCAATATTCGACAGGGCCTGGTTGTCTTGGCCTATCCTGGAGCCAATGCCAGGCAGGTTCAGGATGAAGCGATCGCAAAGGTAGAAGAAGTGCTTTTCAGTTATCAAGAGGTAAGAAAGGATAAAACCTATTCCAATTCTCGTGAAGGTGTGGGATATATTGTCGTGGAACTGGAGTCATTTGTGACCAATGCGGACCTTTTTGGTCAAAACTCCAGCATAAACTGGATCTTTTGAAATTAGCTGAATTGCCACTTGGAGTAATCGGACCCGTGGTGGAATCGGATTTCGGAGACACCATTGCTCTTTTGATTAGTTTCCAGAGCGATTCCAGAGATAGCCGTGAACTCCAAACTTACGTCAAAAGACTGGGAGACCGACTCAGAGAGATCCGGTCGCTCTCCAAAATCAAATATATCGGTGAACAGGAAGAGGCCTTTTATATTGATTTGGACAATAAAAAATTAAGCGCCTACAAACTCTATTTGCCACAGTTATTTCTCGCAATAGGGGAGAAAATAGCATTCATGACGCGGGATCGGTGGAGGTGGACGGGCTTAATGTCTCCTTACTCAATAAAAGTCAATACGTAAGTCGTGAAGATTTAGCCGATCAAGTTATTGGAATGTCTGAAGATGGAAGCCTGGTCAAAATCGAAGATGTTGCCGAAATCGTCAGAAAAGAAAAAGAACCCACAGAACTGATTCGAGTCAATGGATCCCCTAGCATTCTGATGTCCCTTGAGATGCAGAATGGGTTCAATATCGTGGATTTTGGAAAGGAAGTGGACGAGGTGATTTCTTCTTTTACAGAAGAAATTCCGGATGATATTCGAATTATCCAAGTAGTTAATCAGCCACAAAATGTGGCCGAAAGTGTGAATGATTTTATCAGAGAGTTTTTTATAGCGATCGTAGCCGTAGTGATTGTGATCCTGTTACTACTTCCCTTTCGGGTGGCTTTGGTAGCGGCAGCAGCCATTCCCGTGACGGTAGCTTTTACATTTATGTTGATGGATGGTCTAGGGATCCAACTACAGCAGGTTTCATTGGCATCTTTGATAGTGGTATTGGGAATGTTAGTGGATGATGCAATTGTCATTGCTGACAACTATGTGGAGAAACTAGATGAAGGAATAGACAATTATACCGCTGCTTGGCAATCTGCTGACCAACTTAAAATCCCCATGTTCACTGCCGGCCTTACGATTATTGGAGCATTTGCACCCTTGATTTTTCTAACAGGTTACGTAGGAGAGTTTATCGAGTCACTTCCATATACAGTGGCCATTGCTATCAATGCTTCTTTTGTAGTAGCTATGTTTTTAACCCCGTACTTATGCTACACTTTTATCAAAAATGGCCTGGCAAAAAAAGAGGATAAAAAGACTTTTGGACTATCTGGAGGCGGGTTTTAATCGGGCGCTTGATTTCGGTTTCAAGCATCACCGAATAATTTTTTCTTTCGGGATTTTCATCGTTTTTATAGGTGGGCTTTTGTTTATCCCTTTGAAGCAGAAGCTCTTTCCAGCGGCAGAGCGGGATCAGTTTGTAGTAGAAATGCGAGCCAAAGAAGGTACCTCACTCCAAAAAATGGATGAAATGACTCAAAGGGTAGAAGAGAGGATCGCTTCAGAACCTCAAGTGAGAAATTATGCCACCTTTGTAGGTACCTCCGCACCTAGGTTTTATTATAACTATGCTCAGCATTTTCCTCAGTCCAATACCTCCCAGATTTTAGTAAACACAGAGGGAATAGATGAGACCAATGATTTGGTACTGAAATTAGAAACTGAGCTCAATGATGCATATCCCGAAATGGATGTAGTGGTAAAAAAGATGCAGCAGGGGCCCTCGCTGGATGCCCCTATTGAGCTAAGGATTAGTGGTCCTGATATTGTTACCCTGGAAAAACTGGGAGACTCGGTTGCAACTATTCTACGTAAAGCACCTTTGGCATCCCATGTTACTCCCGATTTCTATGGAAAAAAACTAGTGGTCATGATCCAGACAGACCATGCATCAGCTAATCGATTTGGAATCACAGATGCCATGATATCCAGAGAACTGAAATTTGCCTACGATGGAGTTGAGATCGGTCAGATTTGGGAAGCCAAAACTCCGGTAGGAGTGATTGTCAAAGATTTAAAACTAGAGGAAAAGACCTTGGAAAGTCTGAATGATTTTTACATCACTTCGCCTCTCACGGGACTCAGTGTTCCACTTCATGAAATAGCTGAGATAGAAGCCACATGGGTGTCGTCTAATTTAAAGAGAAGGAATGGAGTGAATACGTTGACCATACAGTCTCAAGCTGCAAGTGATGTTTTGCCCTCAGAAATATTAGCCTCAATTAAGGATGAATTAGCACAACTTGAACTACCCAGAGGCTATTTACTCAGTATTGGTGGTGAGGATGAAAATCAACGGGAAACTTTCAGTGAAATGAATAAAGTGATGCTTTTTAGCATTTTTATCATTTTTATCATCATGCTTATCCAATTCAAACAGCTTAACCAAGTTCTCATTGTTCTGGCAGCTATTCCCTTAAGTATTTTTGGAGCCTCATTTGGACTACTTCTGACTGGTTATCCTTTTGGGTTTACAGCTTTTGTGGGACTGGCAAGTTTGATCGGGGTGTCTGTGAGAAATTCCATCATTCTGGTAGATTATGCAAACGAACTGGTAACCAAAGAGCAAATGAGTACAAAAGAAGCTGCTATGCATGCTGGAAAAAGAAGGATTAGACCAATTTTCCTTACTACCATGGCTGCAGCAATTGGGGTTACACCCATGATCATTTCTGGATCTCCACTATGGGCTCCTTTGGCTACCGTACTTGCTGTTGGTTTGGTTTTTTCGATGATTATGACGCTCTTGGTCATCCCTGTACTGTATTGGAAATTTGGCGAACTCAAATTAAAGCCTTTCGTAGCTGCGCCCCTTATTTTGGGTTTGCTATGGCTAGTTCCAAGCGAGTCTAACGGTCAAACGCTTCCCCTTCAAGAGGCTATGGAAATCGCCAAAGAGACGAATCCACAACTTCAACTTTTAGCACTTGAGATCGAAAAAAGCAATTGGAAGTCCAGCAAGTAAAGGCAGATTATCTTCCAAAGGTCATGCTCGATGGAGGCTATTTTTGGTATTACAATACCCAGCGAACTACAGACGTAGAAATTTCCATTAATGATTTACCCTTGATTGGGGGAGTACCGCCAATAGGATTAGGAACCGAATTTTTAATTCCAGAGCAAAATCGCTTTATAGGTGTAGCCAATTTGGGGATTTATCAGCCCATCACTCAGTTTTTTAAAATCGGTTCGGGAGTCAAAGTAAAAGACAAAGAATTAGTAATGTTGGAAAACCAAAAACGGGAAGCCATCAATGAAATCCGTATAGGAATCGCAAAACTTTATGCAGGAATAGCGATCGAAGACATCAAACTAAGTAGTTTGGATTCTCAGATAGTTTTGGTCCAAGAGCAACTCAGACAAGCCGAAAGCGGAATTCTTGAAGGTCAGCTTCTGGAATTGTATTCCATCGGACTCAAAGCAGATCTAATGGATCATCAAACTAAAAAGGAGCAGGCGAAAATTGAGCGGAAAAAATATAGTATGGAACTCAATAAGGTATTGGGATTCCCGACAGATTCACTATGGCAAACAGACAGTTTTCAAGTAGATGAAAGCTTGATTGCCCGACTACTCCAAGAAGCTGAGCAAGACAGTGCTGCTTTTGGAAGTCCCAAGCTTCAAAAAGCCATACTAGAAACTGAAATGGCAGATGCAGGCCTGAGTTTTTATAAGAATGAACTGATTCCCGATATTACTCTTATTGCTGAGGGTTTTTATTTTGAAAATGTGCCCTTAGTGCCAAGAAGCAATGTTTTTGTCGGGGCCGCGCTTAGTTGGCCAATCTTACAATGGGGTAAAAAAGAAAAGATGTTGGAATTTCGTCAATACAACTACGCCAAGCAGAATTACAACGAGATCAAATCGCACAGGAAGTGGAGATTGACCTTCAGACTAGAATTCTTGAACTGAAAAATGCCTTGACTCTTTTGGAGACAGCTAAACAAGGATTAGCATTTCGAAATGAGGAGTATAGAATCAAAAAAGATGCTTTTGATAATGGATTGATCTCCTACAAGGATTTTGCCGAGGTGCAGAAAAAGCGATTAGATACCCAGATTATGCTTACTGAAGCCCAATCCAATATTTTGATTCAGCAATATGGCTTGGAAATCCTATTGAGCCTCAATAAATAGGAGGCCCAAAGGGTTTTGTCTGTGAGGTCGGATATGTTTTTCATCAGAAATATTCATAACCTCCCGTTATCATTTCATTCCAATTAAACGAGATTCCTCCAGTCCTTATTCTCTTTTTGTGTTTACCTTGTTAGCCGGTAAAGGAAAAGCGTACTTCTTTTAATCAATTCTGGATATTCCTTCATATTGATGGTTTCCCCTGGAGCATGTGCACCAGAGCCTGAAGCACCTAAGCCATCCAGACAATCCAAGTATTCTGACACGAAAGATATATCACCAGCACCTCTACTTCCAGGGTCGCCGGGTTTCACTTCTCCCAGCCCCATGTCCTGACTCAGTTGGTTTAATTCTTCTGCCAAAGCATAGTTTCCTGCTGTTGGGATCATAGACGGTAATCCATCTTCAAAAATAATTTCCGCATCTGTTTGATTCAGGTTTCTGTCAACGATTGCCTGCATTTTTTTCTGGCAGCTTCTTTTTGAGCCTCTCCCAAAAACCTCAAATCACCCGTGACCAAAGCCTCTCTTGCGACAATATTCGTTTTCCCCAAAGCCTCGCCTTTGCCGGTCTCTGAATTATAACTGATGTCAGATCCTCCTATGATTTGTCCAGGGTTAAAAGTCAAATATTGCTCTCCGGCTAATTCCTCCTGAAATTCTGTCAAGATTCTCGCAGCTTCATAAATAGCACCGTATCCTACAGATTCTCTAAAAACACCACTCGAATGTGATTGTCTTCCGCTTGTTCTCAATAGCCAGCCACTGCTTCCTCTTCTAGCTACAGTAGCGATCCCAAAACTCTGGGTAGTTTCAAACCCCAGTGCAATGTCATGTTCTTTTGCTCGGGCAATGAAATCACGTCTAGAAATCACTTCGTCCCCAGAACTTTCCTCGTCTCCAGTAAAATAAACAGTGATCGTTCTGTCTTCCAATAAACCCAAATCATGCAATGCTTTGAGGCTGGCAAAGGCCATAACATCTCCACCTTTCATATCATTGACTCCTTGGCCCGTTGCGGTAGAGTCATTTAAAAAGTAAATGGAGTAAAAGGCATATCCTTTTCAAAAACGGTATCCAAATGTCCAATGATAAAGATCTTTTTCCCTTTGCTTCCATTTCGGGTAGCGATAAAATGTCCTGCACGCTTTGCCTCAGGTGGAAGCTTATACCATTCTGTTTCAAATCCTATTTTTTGAAACTCCCGCTCAAATACTTTGGACACAGCTTCTACGCCTTCCAGATTTAGCGAGCCGGAATTAATGTTGGTAACCTCTTCTAATAGGGCGACTGTTTGCTCGTAATTTTTCTCTACTTCGGCAATGAGTTTTTCCTCGATTTTGGAAAGTTTCTGAGCAAAAGTAATCGAATAGAATCCGATCAAAACAAGAGTTAGAATGAGCTTTTTCATAGCTGAAAATTAAGGCAATTGTTGGATAAATGGATTCCGATTGTCAAAAATTGATTCAAAAAAAGATCGGGGATTTATAAGAATTTACGAATACTTAGGATATAGCCCATATGTAAACCCTCATGAAAATTATTGAATTCCAATGCATCTTGCACATTGGCTAAATGGAAGCCCGTCGACGTCTGCCGTTCTTTATAGGTTTTAAATATTCCTTTTTCTAAATCATTTTCTGTCAATATTGTCAGTTCAATCAATAGACTTTTCAATTCATTAACCTCATCTTCGGAAGTGAAGGACTCAGGCTTGGTACCTGGTTTATATTTATTGAACAAATCGTCAGAAATATAGCCTGTCATTCCAGAGGATTTGTACACCAAACCTTGTTGGGCAATTATAATGTGTCCGATATTCCAGATGATATTATTGTTGAATCCCGCAGGAATGGTATTTAGTTTTTCGATGCTGGTTTGTTCTAATAAGTTAAGGAGCAGATTTCTACTGGTTTTCCAGGTTTTAAGAGTGGCGTTCATAGTTTGCTGGTTTTTTGCTAGGGTTATTTTGATGGGATTGTCAGGTAAATCTATTAGGAAACATCCATATTACTAGTTGTTGAGATTTTTTGCCCTTGTTTTTTTTAAGGAATTGCTAACTTATAGCCCAATAAATATAAACCTATGGCCAATTTTAATATTGACGCAAAACAAGAAATGACCTACGATGCGATTGTAATCGGATCGGGGATCAGTGGTGGTTGGGCGGCGAAAGAACTTTGTGAGAAAGGATTGAAAACCCTCGTATTGGAAAGAGGAAGAATTGTAGAACATGTGACAGACTACCCTACCATGAGTTTGGATCCATGGGATACAGAACTCAGAGGAAGTCTCACTCCAGAGCAAAAGCTAGGCATCCCAAAGGAGGCAGATCTGGATTTATTGGGGCTTATAATGAGCATTTTCATGCCAATGATGTAGAAAATCCCTATACTGAAGTCAAACCTTTTATGTGGGTTCGAGCCCATCAAATGGGGGGCCGATCTATTCTTTGGGGTAAGCAATGCTACCGATGGTCTGACTTGGATTTTGAAGCCAATTTAAAAGATGGGCATGGGGTGGACTGGCCAATCCGATATAAGGATTTGGCACCATGGTACACTCATGTGGAGAAATTTGCCGGGATCAGTGGAGAAGCATTGGGTTTACCGCAATTGCCGGATAGTCACTTCCTTCCTCCTATGGAGCTCAATTGTGTAGAGAAACATGTAAAGGAGCGCATAGAAAAGGAATACAATGGGCGAAATATGATCATTGGCCGAGTGGCACATTTGACTGAGCCGATTAATGGTCGTGGAAAATGCCAGTTCAGAAATCGATGTGATCGAGGATGTCCTTATGGAGCCTATTTTAGTAGTAATGCAGTGACCCTTCCAGCAGCCAATGCAACTGGGAACTTAACCATCCGTCCTTTCTCTATCGCACAATCCATTATTTATGATGAGGAAAGTGGGAAAGCTACAGGAGTAAGAATCATTGATTCCGAAACCAGTGAGTTTATGGAGTACCATGCAAAAATCATTTTCTGTAATGCTTCTGCCTTGAGTTCTACTCAAATTTTATTGAATTCCACTTCTGATCGTTTTCCAAATGGTTTAGGGAACGACAGTGGAGAGCTGGGGCATAACCTAATGGATCATACTTATAGAGTAGGGGCCATGGGAAAAGTAGAAGGCTTTGAAGATCAATATTACAAGGGGAGAAGACCGAATGGAATTTATATTCCTAGGTATTATAATTTAGATGAAAGTACCAAAAATGAAAATTTCGTGAGAGGATTCGGATTCCAGGGCAGTGGAGGAAGAGCTGGTTGGAGCGCAGGATCTAACCAGGAAAACTTCGGAGGAGAGTTCAAGGATAGTCTGATGAAGCCGGGGCCTTGGGAATTCTTTATCACTGGGTTTGCGGAATGTCTTCCAGACCATAACAACAAAGTGACCTTGAATAAAGATGTATTGGATAAGTGGGGTCAGCCAACCTTAAGTATCGATGCAGAATGGGGACCCAATGAATTGGCAATGAATAAGCAGATTCGAAAAGATGCCAAGGAAATGTTAGAAAGAGCAGGGTTAACAGAAATCACAGATTTTGATAATGAACATGAAATGGGGTATGGAATCCATGAAATGGGAACCGCAAGAATGGGTAGGGATCCTAAAACTTCCGTACTGAATGGGAATAATCAGGTACATGGAGCCAAAAATGTCTTTGTGACCGATGGAGCTTGTATGACTTCCTCTTCCTGTGTCAACCCATCCTTGACCTATATGGCCTTGACAGCTAGAGCAGCCAATTTTGCAGTATCCGAATTGAAGAAAAATAACCTTTAATGTCATGAACAGAAGAAACGCACTTAGAAGAACCGCATTATTGGCTGGATCGGCGGTGGCAACACCCACCTTGCTTTCCCTGCTTCAATCCTGTAAAGAGCAAAAGCGGGTAGACTGGGTTCCACAGTTTTTATCTCAGGACCAGGCTGTTTTTATTTCCTCATTTGTGGATACGATTTTACCTAAAACCGAGACTCCAGGAGCCTTGGATGTGAAAGTAGATATTTTTATAGATCTGATGTATGCCAAGACTTATGATGAGGGAGCACAGCAATATGTGGTGGCAGAAATTGAAAAGTTCAATACCAATTGCAAAAATGATTTTGGAGATGTCTTTGCGAATTTGAGTCCCGAAGATAAAACGGCGGTATTGAAGAAAGCGGAAGCAGAAACTGCTAAGTTTAACCCTGGAGTTTGGGGTACAGCGGTAGGGGAGCAAAAACCAGTGGCCTACTACCGCCAATTGAAATCTATGGCACTTTGGGCTTATTTCTCATCTGAAGAAGTTGGCAAAAATATTCTGAGTTATGATCCGATTCCGGGTGAATACCTCGGGTGTATTCCACTTTCGGATGTAGGGAACACCTGGAGTTTGTAATTTTGTCTCAGTAAGCAGTCTTAGTAGGCAGTATGGATTTGAATCTTTTAGCCGTAATCGGTTGTCAGCCTGAGCGGAGTCGAAGGTAGGTCGCAGTAGTCAGGGATTTGTGATTAAAGTGAATTATTAGAATAAATTAAGACCCCATCGGGGTCAAAGCATTATAGCCCAGAGTTGAAACCCTGGGCTATAATGAATTAGATTTCTCCAGCGCTGGCCCTAGATTTTCTTGCGGAGTCAGAATCGTTTTGCCAGAAAGATATTTTACAAATCGGATTGGAAATCCCATGATAAAGGTTCGAGATTTCAAATCTCGAACAGCAGCGGCAGTAGGCAGTCTCAGTAAGCAGTTTTCAGTTGGCAGTCGGATTTGAATCTATTAGCCGTAACCGGTTGTCAGCCTGAGCGGAGTCGAAGGCTATATGGGAGCAAATTTGGAGATTTAATCCAAAGGTCCTCGACTCCGCTCGGACTGCACATTTACATTTCTTGGTTAGCCAATTCAGGCAAAAGTGTCGAAATCAAAAAAAATGTCCTTAGACTTTTTGAGTTTCTACTGATGAAAAAAGATCTCTTTACAAAACCTGAAGCGAATTTCCAGAAGCAAAATGAGTCACCGGCATTCCCGAACATTCACTTCAATCCAAGACTTCATAAACTCCGATCCACCTTCCTCACTAGCAGAATGACCAATTACAATCAGCCCCAACTTTTCTCCCATTTCATTGGCATTTCTCACGTACTCCGGAGTTTCCCATTCTGGACTTTCACCACAGATTAGGACATCTGGCTTTTCCTGCATCAGGAGTTCAATTTGTCTTCTTCCTCCGATTGCTCCAGGTAGTAAGAGAATTTTGGAGGCGGATTGATTTAAATCTCCCACATATCGTAAAGCGGGAACTCCCAATTTGGTTTTGACATGGTCGATTAGTTCCCCCAAAGAAGTTTCCGGAAGATTCAAAACGGCGTTCTGTTTGTAATAGGCATTCCAACCCAGTTCATCCACTACTCCCTTTTGGACTCCATCAATCTGTAAGGCATGTACATAGTCATGATTTCTCCATACTGCAATCCCATGTTGATTTAAGAGATCCGCTTTGAATTGGTAAACTGGGTCATTTTTTAACCAGTCCGTTTCGTCTAAGTGATTGTAAAAAGTAGGCTCATGGACGATGATAAAATTAGCCTTCAACTCAATGGCTTTTCGGATCACCGTCAATGTAGCAAACATTGTGGTGATAATGCCTGTGACTTCTTGCTCTCGAGTTCCTGATTTTAAGGTATCCACAGTGGGGCTAAAAGGGGCATTGGGAACTTTGGAAATAAACAGATCCATGATGTCACCCACAGTATAGGTCGCTTTTCCAGAAGCAGAAAAGAGATCCAAAGGATTTAGAAAAATCCCTGTTCCAAGTAGGACAAAGGTTTTTAGGAAATTACGGCGGTTTGGGTTGGGCTTGTTCATAGCTAGATCGATTTAGCTAAAGATAAGGAAGCCTTTTTATTTTGAGTGACTCAAAATCGAAACTATTTAATTGAAATTTGGGGTATTTCATTTTAAAGCTATTTGTAAAAAATAGAACAGCGAATTAAAAAACATGTACAAGAAAAGTATAAAGCTCCATAATTTAATTGCAAGTTTGTTCCAAAAGTAAGTTAATCCATCTTCACCTTCATCTCTTTGGAATTTCTCTCTTAGGCCTGGTTTTCTGAGCCATTTAATAATTGCAATGCTTGAAATCAAAGTTCCAATAGGTTCTAGAAATTGAAAAAGTCCATAGGAAATGAACATTAATGTGTATCCCATGAAGAATACTACAACTCCGATATAAAAAATTAGTCTTGGTGAATTAATCATAAAAGATTTGTGTCGGTTTTAGGTAGGGCTTTGGTTTAGAGCTTTAAAATATCTGATTCAAATGCCCTTAGCAAATTGCTCTTAAGCCTATGGGTTTTTAGCACGAGTTACCTTCATTTTAAGATATCCAGAGTTGATGTTTCTTCTTGAGTTTCCACGTTCCTTCAGTTCGTTCGACAAAGACGAGGTAGCCGTATCCGCAAAGATGTCCACAGAATTCTTTGTAGAAGTAACATGCCTTGGTTCGATCTTCGTTAAAAACGATTCTTGAAAATGTTAAGGTTGCGGCAACACGATCCTTTTCAGTTGTTTCGAAGTCCACTGGGTGAATTTGATAATCTCCTACATTGGTAAGTTTCTCGAGCTTTAAGTATTCATTGTTAAGATCGGTATTAACAAGTTTGATAAGTAGTTGCCTCCACGAATCCTCGAGGTTGATGTTAGCCCGAAATCCTTTTTCAGTTAGTCTGTATTTCAAGTCTAAATTCGGGGCAATCAAAGAATCATAGACTTTTAGTACAACGTTTCGCCTGTCTCTTGTTGGATTATTTAGAAGTTTGATCCATTCGATAGAGTCTTCTTCATATTGCTTCCAATTGAAATTGTGGAATTCTGTTAATAAGCCATCTCGTTCAAGTTCCCATTCTTTGGCTAGAGTTAGGCTGTCATTAGGTTCATAAACCTCCCCATTAAGTTCAAGGGTTAGTTCTATTTCTCCCTCAATTTCATTGTAAATCGAGTCAGGATGATTTGGTTTGTAAGGGGGTGGTGGAAGAGGTTCGTTGTAGTAGTGGGTTCCCACCATATCCATGAATGTTGCATTGATCACTCCCTGTTCAGGAGTTAGTTGTGTTGAGCATCCTGTTAAAACAGTGGCGATTAACAGCAGAAAGTTTCTCATGGGAGGCATTGAAGGTAACGTCTCGGCTATGAAAAGTAGGGCATTTCGGAGCTGCAAACTTGTCCACCGAGACAAAGCATGCTAAGTGCCAAAAACTTGCGGAAACCACTGTCCGCCCTATTTTTTATAGCCATTGTGTGTGCCTTGAATGGTGAATATAGACCAAAAAGATGGTCGTTCCAACGGGTGAAAGTCCCTTAAGCGCGGAGTCGTTACCCTCCGAAGCCAAGCAAGTGGCAAGGTGGTTTACCGCGAGGTATACACTGAAGTAAGCCAGACTGCGGTGTCTGTACTGACGAACAGGAACTCTATACTGAGGCTATGAGGATGGATGAGGTAGCACATCATGCCGAAGTCCAAAGCTCTGGAAACAGAGATAAGCCAAAATAGTAGATAGAGCAGCGATAGGCACAAGGATATTCCACCTTACCGAGGAGGTCTCTAGACGTCTGAACGTCCAAGAGAAGTCAGCCGAGGTCATAGTAGTTATCGGAAACGAGCTGTAAATACTGCAGAGGTCTCACTGATAATGAAGGACTGAACATTGAATCGCGTCTCGGATAGGAATCCCGCACATGCGAGATAGCCTATTCTTAAGCGGACAAGGAGAACAAAGTAATGATAGAAAAGTACTTCCGTCCAAAAACCTTTATAAAGCCTACCGTCAAGTAGGGTAATAAAGGCTCATCGGGAGTGGACGTATGCAGGTGACCGAATTTAAGTCGTTTATCGACCAAGGCAAGACAGCTGTATTAACCGACATCCTGAAAAGGAGGTACGTACCTAAAGCTATCAGAGGGGTTGAAATCCCAAAGAGTAACGGAAAAACCAGATTACTCGGAGTCCCATGCGTAGTGGATAGATGGCTTCAACAGGCAGTTAGCCAGCAATTAGCCACCCGATTCGAATTAACTTTCGAAGAGGAGAGCCACGGTTTTCGACCTGGAAAGAACCTTCACGGAGCAGTAACACAAGCACTGAAAAACATCAATGATGGCTATCAGGATATTGTTGACATTGATCTGAAAGGTTCTTGATGAAGTACAACACTACAAGTTGCTTCAGTTAATCTACAACAGGGTGAAATGTCCCACAACTTTGTGGCTGATCCGAAAAATGGCTGAGAGCACCAATCCAGATCAACGGAAAACTGCACAAACGCCAAGCCGAAAGGGTATGCCACAGGGAAGTCCCTTAGTCCTCTTCTATCCAATATATTATTGGACGAACTGGACAAGTATCTCAAAAAGTAAAGGGTTGAAATTTGTCCGCTATGCCGATGACTTTAGTATCTATACTCAGTCAAAATCAGCTGCCCAAAAAGTAGGAAATGAAGTCTATATGTTCCTGAAGAACAGACTGGACTTGCCTATCAACAGTGGAGAAAAAGCGGAATCCGAAGACCCTCTGACTTTGAGCTTTCGCTAGGTCAGCGGTATTTCGTGCCAACCTACAAAAGGGAAAAGGGTAAATACCAACTGGTAGAAGCAAAGCTGGGAAAACCTGAAGCGTAAGCTCAAAGGAATAACCAAGAAAACCTTACCATACAGCTTTGAAGAGCTCGACTTCAAAAACTCAGAGAGGTATGGATGGGCTGGGTAAACACTATCGACTGGCCAGTATTCAGGCCAAGCTCAAACAACTCGACGAGTGGCTGAGGAACAGACTCAGATATTGCATTTGGCATGACTGGAAAAAGCCTGAGCGAAAACGCAAAACCTAATTAGACTGGGAGTGGATCAAGACCATGCCTACGCATGGAGTAGAACCAGAAAAGGAGGATGGGCTGTAGCTCAGAGTCCCATACTGGTAACAACGATTACACTTTCCAGACTGAAAAGAAAGGGCTATGTAAGTATGCTGGACTATTACTCAAAATCAAAGCCCGAGATTCAATGAACCGCCGTATACGAGACCCGTACGTACGGTGGTGTGAGGCGCACTGCGGGCTTATGGCTCACGGCCGTCTACTCGATGTGTGCCTTGAATGGTGAATATAGACCAAAAGATGGTCGTTCCAACGGGTGAAAGTCCCTTAAGCGCGGAGTCGTTACCCTGAAGCCAAGCAAGTGGCAAGGTGGTTTACCGCGAGGTATACACTGAAGTAAGCCAGACTGCGGTGTCTGTACTGACGAACAGGAACTCTATACTGGCTATGAGGATGGATGAGGTAGCACATCATGCCGAAGTCCAAAGCTCTGGAAACAGAGATAAGCCAAAATAGTAGATAGAGCAGCGATAGTACGCGATGACCACCTTACCGAGGGAGGTCTCTAGACGTCTGGAACGTCCAAGAGAGAAGTCAGCCGAGGTCATAGTAGTTATCGGAAACGAGCTGTAAATATCGCAGAGGTCTCACTGATAATGAAGGACTGAACATTGAATCGCGTCCTAATCTGGATAGGAATCCCGCACATGCGAGATAGCCTATTCTTAAGCGGACAAGGAGAACAAAGTAATGATAGAAAAGTACTAATCCAAAACCTTTATAAAGCCTACCGTCAAAGTAGTGGGTAATAAAGGCTCATCGGGAGTGGACGGTATGCAGGTGACCGAATTGAAGTCGTTTATCGACCAAGGCAAGACAGCTGTATTAACCGACATCCTGAAAAGGAGGTACGTACCTAAAGTTATCAGAGGGGTTGAAATCCCAAAGAGTAACGGAAAAACCAGATTACTCGGAGTCCCATGCGTAGTGGATAGATGGCTTCAACAGGCAGTTAGCCAGCAATTAGCCACCCGATTCGAATTAACTTTCGAAGAGGAGAGCCACGGTTTTCGACCTGGAAAGAACCTTCACGGAGCAGTAACACAAGCACTGAAAACATCAATGATGGCTATCAGGATATTGTTGACATTGATCTGAAAGGTTTTTGATGAAGTACAACACTACAAGTTGCTTCAGTTAATCTACAACAGGGTGAAATGTCCCACAACTTGTGGCTGATCCGAAAATGGCTGAGAGCACCAATCCAGATCAACGGAAAACTGCACAAATGCCGAAAGTGGGTATGCCACAGGGAAGTCCCTTAGTCCTCTATCCAATATATTATTGGACGAACTGGACAAGTATCTCAAAAGTAAAGGGTTGAAATTTGTCCGCTATGCCGATGACTTTAGTATCTATACTCAGTCAAAATCAGCTGCCCAAAAAGGCAGGAAATGAAGTCTATATGTTCCTGGAAGAACAGACTGGACTTCCAGCCTATCAACAGGGAGAAAAGCGGAATCCGAAGACCCTCTGACTTTGAGCTGCTAGGTCATGGCTTCGTGCCAACCTACAAAAAAGGGGGAAAAGGGTAAATACCAACTGGTAGTGAAGAAGCAAAGCTGGGAAAACCTGAAGCGTAAGCTCAAAGGAATAACCAAGAAAACCTTACCATACAGCTTTGAAGAGCTGACTTCAAAAAACTCAGAGAGGTATGGATGGGCTGGGTAAACAATTAATGTGATCGGCCAGTATTCAGGCCAAGCTCAAACAACTCGACGAGTGGCTGAGAACAGACTCAGATATTGCATTCGCATGACTGGAAAAGCCTGAGCGAAACGCAAAAACCTAATTAGACTGGGAGTGGATCAAGACCATGCCTTACGCATGGAGTAGAACCAGAAAGGAGGATGGGCTGTAGCTCAGAGTCCTTGTACATACTGGTAACAACGATTACACTTTCCAGACTGAAAAAGAAAGGGCTATGCAAGTATGCTGACTATTACTCAAAATCAAAGCCCGAGATACCCAATGAACTGCCGTATACGACCCGTACGTACGGTGGTGTGAGAGGCGCGCGCTCGCGGGCTTATGGCTCACGGCCGTCTACTCGGATGTGTGCCTGAATGGTGAATATAGACCAAAAAGATGGTCGTTCCAACGGGTGAAAGTCCCTTAAGCGCGGGAGTCGTTACCCGAAGCCAAGCAAGTGGCAAGGTGGTTTACCGCGAGGTATACACTGAAGTAAGCCAGACTGCGGTGTCTGTACTGACGAACAGGAATCCCATACTGAGGCTATGAGGATGGATGAGGTAGCACATCATGCCGAAGTCCAAAGCTCTGGAAACAGAGATAAGCCAAAATAGTAGATAGAGCAGCGATAGGCACAAGGATATTCACCTTACCGAGTGGAGGTCTGACGTCTGGAACGTCCAAGAGAAGTCAGCCGAGGTCATAGTAGTTATCGGAAACGAGCTGTAAATACTGCAGAGGTCTCACCGATAAATGAAGGACTGAACATTGAATCGCGTCCTAATTCGGATAGGAATCCCGCACATGCGAGATAGCCTATTCTTAAGCGGACAAGGAGAACAAAGTAATGATAGAAAAAGTACTCAACTCAAAAACCTTATAGCCTACCGTCAAGTAGTGGGTAATAAAGGCTCATCGGGAGTGGACGGTATGCAGGTGACCGAATTGAAGTCGTTTATCGACTACAAGATAGCCGTATTAACCGACATCCTGAAAAGGAGTGTACGTACCTAAAGCTATCAGAGGGGCTGAAATCCTTAAAGAGCACACCGAAAACCAGATTACTCGGAGTCCCATGCGTATGGATAGATGGCTTCAACAGGCAGTTAGCCAGCAATTAGCCACCCGATTCGAATTAACTTTCGAAGAGGAGAGCCACGGTTTTCGACCTGGAAAGAAACCTTCACGGAGCAGTAACACAAGCACTGAAAACATCAATGATGCATATCAGGATATTGTTGACATTGATCTGAAAGGTTCTTTTGATGAAGTACAACACTACAAGTTGCTTCAGTTAATCTACAACAGGTGAAATGTCCCACAACTTTGTGGTTGATCCGAAAAATGGGCTGAGAGCACCAATCCAGATCAACGGAACCTGCACAAACGCCGAAAGGGTATGCCACAGGGAAGTCCCCTTAGTCCTCTTCTATCCAATATATTATTGGACGAACTGGACAAGTATCTCAAAAGTAAAGGCTGGAAATTTGTCCGCTATGCCGATGACTTTAGTATCTATACTTCAGTCAAAATCAGCTGCCCAAAAGTAGGAAATGAAGTCATGTTCCTGAAGAACAGACTGGACTTGCCTATCAGGAGAAAAGCGGAATCCGAAGACCCTCTGACTTTGAGCTGCTAGGTCATGGCTTCGTGCCAACCTACAAAAAGGGGGAAAAGGGTAAATACTCAACTGGTAGTGAAGAAGCAAAGCTGGGAAAACCTGAAGCGCGTAAGCTCAAAGGAATAACCAAGAAAACCTTACCATACAGCTTTGAAGAGCGACTTCCAAAAACTCAGAGAGGTATGGATGGGCTGGGTAAACAATTATCGACTGGCCAGTATTCAGGCCAAGCTCAAACAACTCGACGAGTGGCTGAGGAAGACTCCAGATATTGCATTTGGCATGACTTGAAAAAGCCTGAGCGAAAACGCAAAAACCTAATTAGACTGGGAGTGGATCGGAAGATCATGCCTACGCATGAGTAGAACCAGAAAAGGAGGATGGGCTGTAGCTCAGAGTCCTACTGTAACAACGATTACACTTTCCAGACCGAAAAGAAAGGGCTATGTAAGTATGCTGACTATTACTCGCAAATCAAAGCCCGAGATCTGCATGAACTGCCGTATACGAGACCCGTACGTACGGTGGTGTGAGAGGCGCACCGTGGGCTTATGGCTCACGGCCGTCTACTCGATGTGTGCCTTGAATGGTGAATATAGACCAAAAAGATGGTCGTTCCAACGGGTGAAAGTCCCTTAAGCGCGGGAGTCGTTACCCGAAGCCAAGCAAGTGGCAAGCTGGTTTGCCATGAGGCATGCAGTGAAGTAAGCCAGACTGCCGTGTCTGTACTGACAACAGGAACCACATACTGAGGCTATGAGGTGGATGAGGTAACACATGCTGCCGAAGTCCAAAATCCTGAGTAATCAGGAATCACCACCAAAATAGTAGATGTGGCAGCGATAGACACAAGGATATTCACCTTACCGAGGGAGGCTATCTCTAGACGTCTGGAACGTCCAAGAGAAGTCAGCAGAAGTCATAGTAGTTATCGGAAACGAGCTGTAAACACTACAGAGGTCTCACTGATACAATGAAGGACTGAACATTGAATCGCGTCCTAATTCGGATAGGAATCCCGCACAAGCGGAATAGCCTATTCTTAAACGGACAAGGAGAACAAAGTAATGATAGCGAAAGTACTACAATCCAAAAACCTTTATAAAGCCTACCGTCAAGTAGTGGGTAATAAAGGCTCATCGGGAGTGGACGGTATGCAGGTAATCGAACTGAAGTCGTTTATCGACAAACACAGGACAGCTGTATTAACCGACATCCCAGGGAGGCATGTACCAAAAGCTATCAGAGGGGTCGAAATCCCCAAGAGTAACGGAAAAACCAGATTACTCGGAGTCCCATGCGTAGTGGACAGATGGGTTTCAACAGGCGGTTAGCCAGCAACTGGCCAGTCGATTCGAACTAACTTTCAGCGATTAGAGCGGTTTTGGTCGGAAAAGAACCTTCACGGAGCAGTAACACAAGCGCTGAAACACATCAATGATGGCTATCAGATATTGTTGATATCGATCTGAAAGGATTCTTCGATGAGGTACAACACTACAAGCTACTCAGTTAATCTACAACAGGTGAAATGTCCTTAATAACCTCGTGTGTGGCCGATCCGAAAAATGGCTGAGAGCACCGATCCAGATCAACGGAAAGCTGCACAAGCGCAGAAAAGGTGTGCCACAGGGAAGCCCTCAGTCCATTGCTGTCCAATATATTGTTGGATAAATCCGACAAGTATCTCAAAAGCAAGGATTGAAATTCCGTCCGCTGCTGATGACTTTAGTATCTATACTCAGTCCAAAGCAGCTGCCCAAAAGTAGGAAAACGAAGTTTACCTGTTCCTGAAGAACAAACTGACTTGCCTATCAACAGGAGAAAAGCGGAATCCGGAGACCCTCCGACTTTGAGCTCTTAGGTCATGGCTTCGTGCCTATCTACAAAAAGGGAGAAAAGGGCAAATACCAACTGGTAGTGAAGAAGCAGAGCTGGGAAAACCTGAAACGTAAGCTCAAAGGAATCACCAAGAAAACTCCGCTATATAGCTTCTGAAGAGCGACTCCAAAAATTAAGAGAGGTATGGATGGGCTGGATAAACAATTACCGATTGGCCAGTATTCAGGCCAAGCTCAAACAACTCGACGAGTGGCTGAGGAACCGGACTCAGATATTGCATCTGGCATGACTGGAAAGCCTGAGCGAAAACGTAAAAATCTAATCAGACTGGGAGTGGATCTAGACCATGCTTATGCATGGAGCAGAACCAGAAAAGGTGGGTGCGGGCTGTGGCTCAAAGTCTCAATACTGGTGACGACAATCACACTTTCAAGGCTGAGAAGAAAAGGTTATCAAGTATGCTGACTATTACTCTAAATCAAAACCTGAGATTCAGTGAACCGCCGTATACGAGACCCGTACGCGGTGGTGTGAGGCGAACCGTGGGCTTATGGCTCACGGCCGTCTACTCGGATTGGTAGCTGGCTTTTTTCTTGTAATTAAATATATTCCACTCAAAGTTATTCCGATTCCTGCTGTAAAAAGTATCCAAAATCCGTATCCTGTAGAATCATCCTTCTGTTCTTTATTTATGTTTTCGAGACGCAAATATGATTTGCCTTCTTTTCTTAATCCGTTAACAGTGATTTGATTGTAATTAACCGTCTTATCGATAAAGGTCAAATCCTTAGTCTGACTTATTTTCTTGTCATAAGTATCTTTCAGTATGTCTAACTCAATTTGGTCGAAAGCTTTAATTTCAGCCACAATTGCACTTGAGTTAGCAGCATGGAATCGAATACCTGAAATTTTGAAATTAAACTTAGGATATTCTTCAAGCTTCAAATTAATCCATCTCGAACTTTTACGCCTTTCAATTTCTGGAGTCTCTGTAATGGTTGCTTTTAAACTTGTAAGTTGTTCAGGTTGGATTTCTAAATCTTTCTTCGAATAAACTTTCAACATGCCGATAGAAAATAAAAGTCCAATGATTATAAAACCAATACCAAATCGTTTGTTGACATTATAAGACCAAAGACTTTCTGAATATTCATTTCTTTCAAGTCCTTTTGTTAATGCGGATTTAAGTTGATAATAATTTGAAATAGTAGAAGACGAAATTTTTTCCTTTTGTCTATCTGTGAATATCGTGAGGTCTTTCCATTTACCTGACTTATTTTCTTTCTCAATTTCATTGTAGCTTTTAATGTCCCTTACGTATATGACTTTTTTTGGAGTATTAAAAATTGATTTTACAATCAGCTTATCACCGTCAAAGTCATATTTTTTAAGTTGCCAAATTGAGAGAAATGAGAGCAGTCCAAATGCCCCAAAAATAATCCGAGGACAAGTCCTGCGATTTGTGGATATTCTGCTTCAAGAGATTTTGAAGTCAGATAGTATGAAAGAAAACCAAATCCAATTCCGCCCAAGATTAAAATAATCAGAGTCGAGAATTTCGTCTTTGCCTCAATGTTTATTGGTTTCTTCATTTTTTAGCTTGCTGCCAACGTAAAGAGTTTTAAACACATTCCGCCAAAAAATTAACCACACTAGTTAACGTCAACCGGATGTGGTTAAAACCGTGTTGGACCAAGCCGACCTTCTTATGGGCATTGATCTTCACAGGTTTTTGGGGTTTGTCTCTTTTTTTGTTTTTATTCTTTTGGTCCTGGGCTCCAGGTATCTTCTTTTTCCCTTGTCAGCGATTCAATCAGGCATAGGATTCCCCGGGAGTTCTGTACCCAAGATAACAGTTTGAAGCTATTCAAAGAACTTGCATGCCTACTTTATTTAAGAACTGTTCTGATGTATGCTTGGCACCACATAAACCATCCTTCCTTTTCTGCAACAGGGGCATCTGAACATTTCTTCTCCCAAAATACCCACCAACAATTCGTAGGTACTATATCCAAGGTACTCCGACTCTTTTTCCGGCTTTTCAGCAAGGCAAAGCAGTCTATCCTGCTACTTGTTGCCGGGGAAAGGATCCCGTAATACCGGATCTTGTAAAAGCCGGTGGGAAGGATGTGTTGAAGAAACCTTCGGATAAACTCTGTGGTGGACAGCTCCATCAATCCAATCCTGTTGGTCCTGTAATCTTTGTATCGGAACTTCACAGATGTTTTGTCAACCTCTTGGATCCTGCTGTTGCTGATGGCCACCCGATGCGTATATCTTCCCAGGTAACTGACTACCTGCCCCGCTCCCTGAAAGGTCTTTTTGATATAGACATGCCAGTTCTTTTCATAGAGTAGCTTTCTGAGTGCTTTTCTGTCCTCATAAAGCTCCCTTTCCAGATCAGGCAGTGTGAGTTCTCCATTGTTCAGGTGTTTTTCCAGACCGGAAAAAAGCAGGCCCCGGAACACAGATGACAGTGCCTTGACGGGAACGAAAAACTTCCGGTGCGAGTAAACCCACTCCATCCCATCCTGATCCACTCCTCCTGCAGGGATGAGCATATGGATGTGGGGATGGTAAGTCAAAGACTGACCCCAGGTATGCAGTACTGATAAGTTCCCTGTTTGGACTCCCAAAAATGAGGGGTTTGCACCTGTTTTCCTGACCGCCTCGGCAGAGGATGCGAACAACAGGTCATAGCACTTCTTCTGGTTCAGATAGAACAGGGGGCGCAACACCTGGGGGACCGTGAACACCACATGAAAATACCGCACAGGCAGAAGCCTCGACTTAAGCCTTTCCACCCACAGCAACTGCCGCACATACTGGCATTTGGGGCAGTGCCTGTTCCTGCAGCTGTTGTAACAGGTTTTGATGTGATCACAATCCTCACAGATCAACCGATGACTGCCTTGGATACTGGTCCTACAGGTGACTATTGCCCGGAATGCTTTGTGCTGGTCAGCAGTGAGACGGTGCCGGGAAAGATAATCCTGCTGACAGTTCCTGAAAACGTCTGCCAGCTCGGGGCCAGAGGACCGTTTGTTTACCGTTTCCATTTAAAGTCTGTCCAATGGACTTTCTATTTGGGAAGGCTCAAACTTGCACACGTGGAGATAGACCGTAGTGGTCTGCAGGGAACGGTGTCCCAACAGTTCCTGGATCATACGCACATTCACACCCGATTCCAGCAGGTGTGTGGCAAAGGAATGGCGCAGGGTATGGAAGGAAGCATCCTTGGTGATATGGGCTTTCACCATCGCCGCTCTAAGTACCGTCTGGGCACTGGTAAAGCTGTAGGGTTTTCCGGCAAACCTCCCCTCAAACAAAAACTCCTTCGGACGATAGACACGGTAATAGTCCCGGAGTCTGCCCAATAATTCCCGGGGAAGAAGCGTGTACCTCCCCTTGTTGCCTTTTCCTGATCTCACCCGAATCTGCATTCGGTCACTGTCAAGATCATCGGGTCTTAAATGGACCACTTCACTTAACCGAAGCCCAGACCCATAGGTCAAGGCCACCAGACAATAATGCTTCCGGTTCTTCAGGACATCCAATATCCGGCAGATCTCTTCCTTCGAAAAAACAACCGGTATGGGCTTGGGCTTTTTGGGACGTCGGATTTTTAGCTGTTCCCAGTCACTTCCCAGAACCTCCATGGTCAATATCCTAAATGCACTGATGATTAAATTGGTACTGGAGGGAGAAAGCCCTCACTGTCGATCCTCTTGAGCAAATAACCCTTCAGTTCCTCCGAACTGATCAGATCAGGACTTTTGGACAGATTCCTGCTGACCAATGAAATACAACTTAGGTAGGACTTGATCGTCCTGTCCGAATAATTCCGCAAACGCATCGCTTCATACATGCGCTGACGGAGGCTTTTTTTCCATGTTTTTAAAAATTAAAATGAAACATGGATAAAATTAAATGGTACAACCTGATTTACAGGGGATTGATCGATTAAAAAACTACCGACAAAGTCGGTTTAGTTCAACACTTGTATATACGCAACTCCAAAAAGCTATTGCCTATATATCTGCAATATCCACAATGTGTTTTGATGTAACGAGAACTAAATTAAGAATTTCGTCGAGTTGTTCAGAAGTTATTTTTATTTCGGAAAAAAGAGGTTGTTTAAAATGAAGTATTTCAATAATCTCATCGAAATAGTCTTTTTTTTGAGCATAAAAAAAGCCGTCTGAGGGAGTTCAAACGGCTTGAATTCAATTTTTCAGATCTTAATTAACAGAGATATTGGAGATCCAGATAAAGCGTTTGCCATTGGCTCCCATATGATCTTGAGCGAAGGTCAGAGGTCCTATTTGTTTCTCATTTTCCCAAGTCCAAGTAGCTCCTTGTTCCCCGTTTCCTCTTCGGAAAGTCCACTCTAGGATTTTATTGTTCTCATCCAGATATAGATCATACGCATCTCCAGGAGTATAGCCATCATTGGAGTTATAAATGATTGTTAATTTGGTGGAATTGGTTCCCTTCAAAGGCGTGCTTACACCTTCTTCTGTCTCAAAGGTATAGCCAGAATCCCAGCCCAATTGGAAAGGCATCATCGCCCAGTATTTATCATTGATAAAAGCTCTGTCAGCAGGAGGAAGTGAATCTGTCAACAAGCTATACGAATACGTAGTATCAGGATCGGTATAATCTAAGGTTTGATCTTTTCTATTCCAGACATAAGATCGTGAGAGAACATTCACTGAGTCCCTCTGTACGTTCCAAGTGAATCCAATGGTATTAACCTGATGCATTTGATCAAAGCCATAGGCCATGGCCACTTTCATGGGTAGGGTATCGGGTATGGTTTCCTTAGGTTGACAAGAGCTCAGGGCCCATACTAGTAGTATTACAAAGCTGAGTTGTTTCATGGTAGGTTGTTTTTCAAAGCATATAATATACTATGAATTCATTAGGATTGTTATTTTAAGAAGTAAAATATGTTGTGAAACCGGGTTCTGAGGTATAAATATTTTTTTCTGTGGCCTGTGTAACCACAGAGCGAGGATTAGGGAATCTAACTTGATAGTACCGTCTTTGCGAGGACGACGAAGGAGAACGCGGCAATCTAGCTATACAGGACGAGATTGCTTTGTCGTTCCTCCTCGCAATGACGGTAGGAAGGCAATGACCAATGAAATATCAATCGTAAGGAGAGGGACTAATACTGGTCCATCCTCCATCTACCACTAAAGTTTGCCCAGTAATATGCCTGGAGGCATCGGAAACCAAGAAGCCTGCTGCATCTGCAATGTCTTCTGGAGAAGCAGGTTTACCCAATGGCGTTAGTTTTGACCAAGTCGCTTCATAGTCCGGATCCAAAGCGGTTCTGTTCGTTATGGTAGCACCAGGAGCGATGGTGTTCACCCGGATTCCAAAAGGAGCCAGCTCCAATACCAGGTTTTTGGCAAGCATTTCTATGGCTGCTTTACTCATGGCATAAGCTGCTAAATTCTCATGACTTTGATGGGCCGTCACGGAAGAAGTCAATAAGATGGAACCACCTCTGGCCTGGCTTTTCATCACTTTTGCCGCTGCTTGGGTCAGAAAGAACGTTCCTGCCTGATTGACTCTGGTCACCTCCATAAAGTCTTCTCTGGTATATTCCAAAAAATTTCCAAAGAGGGTAATTCCCGCATTAGCAACCACAATATCCAAGGAACCGAAATTAGTAACCGCTTCACGGATCATGTTATTGATCGTTTCCTGATCACTGGAATCTCCAGCAACAGGGATCGCTTTCACGCCATGGGTTTTCGAAATCTGGTCGCATGCATCTTTGATTAATCCTTCCTCTAAATCATTTAGGATTAAATTAACAGATTGAGCGGCAAGTTTCTCGGCAATTGCAAGTCCGATTCCTTGCCCAGCTCCTGTAATAATGGCGGTTTTGTGTTTACTCATCACGCAACATTAATGTGAATCTCGCTTGACTTCAGAGCCCGAACTTCCTTGAAGGAAATCAAAATCAACCCCTTCATGGGCTTGGTTCACTTTATCTAGGAATAGGTTGACATATCCTCGGTCGTATGGAAGCTGGGAGGGTTTAAACTCGGCTCTTCTCTTTTCAAACTCCTCCTCAGAAATCAACAAATTCAAAGTTCTCGCAGGAACATTCAATTCGATTAAATCTCCGGTTTTTACCAATGCAAGTGGTCCACCTATGGCGGATTCAGGAGAAACGTGCAGCACGACCGTACCATATCCGGTTCCGCTCATTCGACCGTCAGAAATCCGAACCATATCTTTAATGCCTTTGTCCAATACTTTTCTTGGCAAGGTCATATTTCCTACTTCCGGCATGCCTGGGTAGCCTTTTGGGCCCACATTTTTCATGACCATGATGGAGTTTTCATCAATGTCCAATTCAGGGTCATCAATTTTTGCCTTGTATTCATCGATGCTTTCAAAAACAACGGCTTTTCCAGTATGGGTCAATAAATGAGGACTGGCAGCCGAAGGCTTGATTACCGCTCCATTGGGACAAAGATTTCCTTTCAATACTGCGATTCCAGAATCCGGTTTGATTGGTTTCTGCATGGTACCGATCAAATCCCGATCATAGCATTCCGCGTTGTGGATATTTTCTCCTATGGTTTTGCCATTGATTGTCAAGGCATCTGTATGCAAATGCTTTTCCAGTTCTTTCATGACCGCTGGCAATCCGCCTGCATAGAACAGGTCCTCTACCCAATGCTCGCCCGAAGGTTGAACGTTGGCGATTAATGGAATTTTAGAAGAAAAATGATCAAAATCCGTCAGATCCAATTCCACTCCAATTCTTTTGGCAATGGCGGTCAGGTGAAGGATAAAATTGGTAGATCCTCCCAAGGCCGCATTGACCATGATGGCATTTTCAAAGGATTTTCTGGTCAGGATTTTACTCATTTTCAAATCTTCGTTGACCATTTCCACGATGCGCATCCCTGCCATATGGGCCAAGACTTTTCTTCTGGAATCAGCAGCAGGAATGGTGGCATTATCCGGTAAAGCCAAACCTAGAGATTCTACCATGGCTGCCATGGTGGAGGCCGTTCCCATTGGAGCACAATGTCCCACAGATCTGGACATGGCCGCTTCTGCCTCTATTAATTCCTCTTGAGTGATTTTTCCTGTTTTAAATTCTTCCGCAAAACGCCATACGTCTGATGTCCCGATTTTCTTTCCTTTAAACCTGCCAACCAGCATCGGGCCTCCTGATACCACCAATGCAGGGATATCCACAGAAGCTGCTCCCATGACTAGGGATGGGGTTGTTTTATCACATCCACACATCAATACCACTCCGTCCATTGGATTGGCTCGGATACTTTCTTCTACATCCATGCTGGCCAAATTTCTAAACAGCATGGCAGTGGGTTTGATGGAACACTCTCCCAAGGACATCACCGGGAATTCCAAAGGAAATCCTCCTGCTTCCCAGATTCCTCTTTTAAGGGCTTCAGCAAGGTCTCTAAAATGGGCATTGCAGGGAGTGAGCTCTGACCAGGTATTACAAATTCCGATCACAGGCTTGTCGCCTTCGAATAGGTGATGAGGAAAACCTTGGTTTTTCATCCAAGATCTATAAATGAAACCGTCTTTTCCGGTTCTACCGTACCATTCTTGGCTGCGGAGTTTTTCTTCTTCATAGGTTATTTTGGCAATTGAGGCTAGAATTTACCAAAAATTTCGAGAAGGATTAGGGCTTAAGAAGAATGATGGGAAATTAATCTTTTAGCTGGTGAATGACTTGGGTCAATGCATCCAGATTTACGGTCATATCTTCTGAATCTGAATTGCCAGTATCTCCTTGATTTTGAGTGTAATAATAATCCAGTCCCAGTGCATTTGCCAGATTATAGTAACACAAGGAATTACTGCTATCCTGATTTCTCAGTTCCAAAACCTGACTGGTCTCTGGGAGAAAAAGCATATTGGTCAGGCCAGTTCCATGGAGTGCAACCAAGGTTTTGGTTTCTGACATTAAAAAGATTTGTTCCTTGAGGCTCAGTTTTTCTGCGTAGACTATCTCAAAGCCTTGCTTTCTCATCAAGAGTTCTACGTCTACCTCATTCAAGGCTTTACCTTTGGGAGCGTATTTGGTACTTAAAAAGACTTTTTTAAAGGCTTCTTTAGGCTGTTTACAGCTCAGCTTTTCTCGGCTCAGCTGAGTAAGTTCCACATTGAAATTAGGGAAGGGAGAAGTTCTTGGCGTCAAAACCAAATCTTCTACATATAGATTTTCATTGGATTGGTAATAGGTTGGCTTGATTTTCAGGATTTCCAAGCTTTGGGAAACATAGGGGAGGTGCCGATAGGAATCGTTCAAAATCACCCGGTCTGAAATGCCGGTATTTAAGCCTATCCAAAGCCTAGGAAGGCAATCCGTCATCCAATGTAGATAATCCGCACTCCATTCATCTTTGATCCAGATACCATGGGGTACTTTCCTCCATTTTTTCAACATACAATGGGCCACTCTTTTTCCCAAAGGGAGAAAGCCGAGTGAGTTTACATGCGTATGACTGGCATAAAAACTCATGTGGGTGGGAGAAAATACGGTGTCTTGAAGGATAAATGAATTTTCTAAATGCAGAATCGGGCTCATTTTATACCTGCACTCGTAAGAATCCTTAAATACCATTTCATCCTCAGGTTGAAGATTCAAAGGTGGATTTCTTTTGATATAAATTTCCTCCATCAAAGTCAAAACAGTCGTATTTAGTAAAACAGCTCCATCCGGACATTGCCGGATGGTTAGGGTTTTATGGGATTCGTTCGATTTCTGCGCCAAGGGCATTTAATCGCTCGTCAATATGCTGATATCCTCTATCGATTTGTTCGATGTTATCGATAATGGAAGTTCCAGTGGCAGACAATGCTGCAATCAACAGGGAAACACCCGCTCTTATATCCGGGGAAGTCATTCTGATTCCTCTCAATGGGTATTTCCTATCCAAACCAATGACTGTTGCTCTATGTGGATCACAAAGAATAATCTGTGCCCCCATATCAATCAATTTATCCACGAAGAATAAACGGCTTTCAAACATTTTTTGGTGTACCAATACGGTTCCTTTTGCTTGGGTAGCGGTAACCAAAACTATGCTCAACAAATCTGGAGTAAATCCCGGCCAAATGGCATCGGCCACGGTCAGGATGGATCCGTCTATAAAGGTTTCGATTTCATAATGTTTTTGGGCTGGAATAAAGATGTCATCTCCTTTGATTTCCAACTTAATTCCCATTCTTCGAAACGTCTCAGGGATAATGCCTAATCGATGAACCTGTGCATCTTTGATCGTGATTTCAGATTGAGTCATAGCTGCTAAGCCAATGAAAGACCCAATTTCAATCATATCAGGAAGCATTTTATGTTCAGTACCTCCAAGTTTTGCTACTCCTTCGATAGTCAGTAAATTGGAGCCAACTCCTGTGATTTTTGCTCCCATGCGGTTCAGCATGTCGCAAAGTTGCTGTAGGTAAGGTTCGCAGGCAGCATTGTAAATAGTGGTGGTGCCTTCTGCCATAACTGCAGCCATGACAATATTGGCCGTTCCGGTTACGGAAGCTTCATCCAATAACATGTAACAGCCTTTTAAACCTTTGCCATCGATATGGAAAATTTCATTTTTGGCATCGTATCGGAATTTTGCACCCAGCTTTTGAAAGCCAAAAAGTGAGTGTCCATTCTTCTTCTTCCAATTTTATCTCCTCCGGGTTTGGAAAGTTTTCCAGTTCCAAATCGAGCCAACAAAGGACCCAAAATCATAACGGAACCACGGAGAGAGGAAGCTTTTTTCAAAAACTCTTCCGTTTCCAGGTAATCCAAGTTGACCTGATCAGCTTTAAAAGAATAGGATTCTGGACCTAATTTGGTCACTTTGACACCCATGTCACCCAGCAATTCGATCAGTTTATTGACATCTCGAATATTTGGGATTTTATGTATGGTGACCTCCTCGGATGTGAGTAGGACAGCACAAAGGATTTGCAAAGCTTCGTTTTTTGCGCCTTGCGGGATAATCTCACCTTTAAGATGATTTCCCCTTAACCCGAAATGAAGCCATTAATTTCTACGTTTTTTGTTGTGGTTGTTGTTGCGACGCTTGTTGGAATGCGAGCGCTTGTTTTTATGGTTGTGTTCGTTTTGTGTTGGAAGTTTGAAATCTCTTCGGGTATTGGATTCAAACAATCCGTTTTCTTTAACCTTCTCCAAGTCAATGTGAAGCTTTCCTTTTGACAAGGTTTTAATGTCATCCAGGATGATGGCATCATCAAAATTGTCTCTGTTCCAAGTAGAATGGAAACTTCTCATCAATTGCCCAATAAAGATGATGGCAGCTTCCTGCTCTTCGTCATTCTCTATTTGAATGGCATTTTCAATGAGTTTTTCTATGTTCCTTCCGTAATGCTTGAACTTAATTTCACCTTTTGGATAGCCAATTGGCTCGGTTTTTTTCCTAAAAGTTCTTTTTCAGGCATTGGAAAAGGACTGTCAACATCCAATTTGAAATCAGACATGATGTATAAATCATCCCAAAGCTTCTGATCATTCTCCTGCTTCAATGGAGGGTTCAGTTGCTTGATGATTTCAATAGCGGTGTAAGCACTAGCGGTGCGCTTATCGCGGTCTTCAATGCCTGTGATATGATCAACCAGGCGTTGAACGTTTTTGCCGTATTCTTTCAAAATAAGTCTTTGTTTGTCAGGTTCAAGTTGCTCCATGTGGCCTCCCTTTTTTGCATAGTAAAAGGTAACAAAAAATTACCAAATGTCAGGAGGGCAGGTGATTAGTCTATAATTCTGAGCTTCGCAAAGCTAAGTAATAAAGTCTTCTCTCCAAAATGTTCGAATTGAATCCTTGCTTTTCTATTAAGTCCTTCAGTCTCAATTTTTTGAACTTTCCCAAAACCAAATTTGGGATGTTCCACCAGTTGTTCTGCTCTTAGGTTATTGGTATTGGAGGGTTTAAAATCAGGGCTGGGGGTATGTACCTTCATGCCACCGGGAACTCTCGATTCTGGCTTTTTCTTGATTCCAATGAAGCCAGAACTAGCCTCAGTATTAGTTGTTCTACCCGGTAATCCTTCTCTTCTAAAAGCTCCCGGCATATCTCTACTGGCCATACTTTTGTTGACTTTGATGCAATTGGGATCTACCTCTTCTAAAACCGGCTAGGCTCACAATTTAACAACCTGCCAAATCTGTAACGTGTCAAGGCATAGGTAAAGTATAATTTATCCATGGCTCTTGTGGTAGCCACGTAAAATAATCTTCTTTCCTCTTCCAAATCCTCTCTGCTTTGCATCATCATTTGGGAAGGAAATAGGTCTTCCTCTAATCCCACCACAAATACTTGCTTAAATTCCAGTCCTTTGGAGGAGTGGATGGTCATTAGAGTAATTGCCTCTGTTTGGTCCTTGTCCTGATCGTTGTCGGTAAGTAAGGCAATCTCCTGTAAAAAGGCTCCTAAACTCTTATCCTCATTTTCAGGATTATCTACATATTCCTTGATGGCGTTCAGGAGTTCCTGAACGTTTTCGTATCGATTGAGCCCTTCAATGGTTTTATCCTCGTAAAGCTCCCGAAGTAAGCCGCTTTGCTTGGCAATATTATTTGCCGCTTCGTAGGCATCTTTGCGCTCCACGTCAATTTGAAAAGCCTTGATCAAGGTGGCAAAATTGTCAACTGCATTGCCAGCCCTTCCTGGTAAAAAGCTATGTGCATTCGTGACTACTTCCCATAAAGGAATATCATGCTCATAAGCTGCTACCAACATTTTCTCTACCGAAGTATCTCCGACTCCTCGTTTAGGATAATTGATGACTCGTTTGAAGGCTTCTTCATCTGCAGGGTTAACGGTGAACCTCATATATGCCATCAAATCCTTGATCTCTTTACGTTGGTAGAAAGAGAGCCCTCCAACAATTTTGTAGGTCAGATTCATCTTTCTCAATGCCTCTTCTATCGAACGAGACTGGGAGTTGGTTCGATACAAAATAGCGAAGTCATTATTGCTGAGCTTTTTGTTGTTCTTTTCTTCGAAAATCGTGTTGGCCACGATCCGCCCCTCCTCATTATCCGAACTGGCTTTGATCAATTCGATTTGATCTCCATCTGGATTAGAAGTCCAGACCACTTTTTCAGCTGGGCTTTATTTTTATCGATGATGGAGTTTGCAGCTTCCACGATGGTTTTTGTGGAACGATAATTTTGCTCCAGTTTCACCACAAAAAGGTCTGGATAGTCCTTTTCAAAATTTAGAATGTTTTGAATGTCGGCTCCTCTGAACGCATAAATACTTTGAGCATCGTCACCTACTACGCAGATGTTTTGGTGTACCGCAGCGAGCTTTTTGGTAATCAGGTACTGTGAAACGTTGGTATCCTGAAACTCATCCACCATGATGTATTTGAAACGCTGTTGGTACTTGTTCAATACGTCCAAATGATCCCTGAACAGGATGTTGGTATTGAAAAGCAAGTCGTCAAAATCCATGGCTCCAGCTTTGAACAAGCGTTCTTGGTAGCGTTGATAAATTTCACCCATTTTGGGCTTCATCGCAGCCTCATCATCCGCTTTGACAAAGGGATCGTTTTGATATGCTTGCCAGGAGATAAGTCGGTTTTTAGCCCCTGAAATTCGGGATAGAACTGTATTGGCTTTATACACTTTATCATCTAGATGCATTCCTTTGACAATGGATCGGATCAAAGATTTGGAATCATCTGTATCATAGATAGTGAAATTGGAAGGGTATCCAATTTTTTCCGATTCTACCCGGAGGATTTTTGCAAAAACCGAGTGGAAGGTTCCCATCCAGGTATTTCTTGCTTCCAAGCCGGCCAAGGATTCGATGCGGTGTTTCATCTCACTTGCGGCCTTGTTGGTAAAAGTTAAAGACAGAATATTGAATGCATCTACACCTTTGGCGTAAATCAAATGTGCGATTCTATAAGTGAGTACCCTAGTTTTACCCGATCCAGCTCCTGCAATAATCATTACAGGGCCATCGGTATGTTCTACAGCTTCTCGTTGGGGTGGGTTTAAACTTTCTAGGTAATCCATTCTAAATCAACTCAATAATATATACCATAATCAAGAGATTTTCCATCTCTTATGGCTCCACAGATAGAGATCTGGTTGCAATTTTATGTTTTCTTCAAGCATCGTGCAAAACTGATCAGTAATGCTGTGCGATTTGTGTGAATTATAAGGAGGTTCGCTCAGTTTGACCATTTCATAGCGATAATACCCCCTTTTTTTCTTTGTCATTTTTCCATAGATGACATGAAGGTCCATCTTTTTGGAAAGAAATTCGGCTCCTTCAAAGAAAACTGCAGGTCTATTTAAGAAATCTCTTTTGTATCTTTTCTCTGAATTTGGAGGCCTTTGATCAGATCCTAATAATACGATTCTGTGGGAATTCTGTAAGGTAAGCATGGTTCTTCGAAATGCCTTCTTTTCTGTTACAATTCCGCCAAAATGTGTCCGAATTGTATGGATTAATTGATTAAAAAATGGATTGTTCACTTTGAGGTAGACTGTTTCCACTTGAGACTTGGTAGCGAGATTAATTCCAGCTACTCCCATTTCCCAATTGAATAAATGGCCTGATACCAATAATACTGAAGTCCCAGTTGATACGGATTCATCAAGAAAGTGGGTGTTGATCATTTCAAACCTCTTTTCAAATTCGCTTTTTGAAATCGTTAATAATTTGATTGTCTCAGCAAAGGAATCTGTGAAATTTCTGTAAAATTGATTCCTAATCTTATTCCTTTCCTTTTCAGTCTTTTCTGGGAAAGCGTGTTTGAGGTTTTCGTCTATGACTGTCTTTCTGTACTTGAGTAAATATCTAGCAATGAAATAAAAGAAGTCAGAAAACAGGTAAAGGATCGATAAATGAAAGTGTGAAACAAGTTTGATAAAGATCATATAAATGCCTTAGGTTATTGGGTTTATTTCCCAAAATAATCGGCAAAATAAAGGAAATCATGAAAACTATTTTAGTCCTTAAGCAAAAAGGCTTCTAATGAAAATTCCAAGATGCGTAGGACCATTTAAAGCTTCCATCTCTTATGACTCCACAAATAAAGATCTGGTTGAGCCCGAATGTTTTCTTCCAGTCTTTTACAAAATTCATCTGTAATGCTATGAGGAGCGTGATCAGCAAAGGGGGACTTGCCAAATTTGAAAATTCAAATGTATAGTGCCCTCTATTGATTTTGGTGATGGTTCCAAAAAACACTGGTAACTCCATATTTTTGGCCATAAATTCTCCCCCTTCGAAAAATAGAGCCGGTCTATTTAAAAATTCCCGTTGGTACCTGCTTTCAGAAACCGGGGGTCTTTGGTCTGCCGCTAGATGGACGATTCTAGGGTTTTTACGCATTTGAATCATACTTTTTCTAAAATCTTTCTTTTCGGTCATGACACCCCCAATCTGGTTCTGATCTCAAGCATCATTTTATTGAAAAAGGCATTGTTTAGCTTCAAATAAATGGTTTCAGCCATGACCTGAGTATTGGAAGCAACTCCCAAAATGGCCATTTCCCAATTGAAGATATGCCCAGCCATCATCAAAGAACTTTTACCACCTAATACAGGAGCATCTACTAATTCTTGGTTGACTACGTGAAAACGTTTCTTCAGTTCTTTTTCAGAAATGGTCAACATTTTGAATGTTTCAGCAAAAAATGCGTCGGTGAAATTTCGATAGAATTTGTTTCGAATGTCTTTTCTCTCTCTCTCGGATTTTTCCGGAAAGGCAAATTTCAAATTTTCATCAATTACTTTTTTACGATACCTGATGATGAAACGCGCTATTAGATATAGGACATCTGAGAACAAATAGAGGACTGGTAATGGTAATCGTGAAAAAAGCCTTAATAAAAACATCCTTAATTAAATTGGAAATACCGAATTTTTAGAGAAGGTTTTAGAACGTATTTTATGCAATATACGTTCGAATTATTCTTATTTTCTAGTTATAATATACCTCAATCATTACTTTTGAGACTTATGTCGGAAGTTCAGCGCAGAAAATATTCTCAAGAGCAAAAAAATGCCATCTTTGATGGAGAGTTTATGCCCAACATAGACTCCATGTATAATTTTGCTTATCGACTCACCTTTGATGAGGATGATGCCAAAGACTTGGTGCAGGATACTTACTTAAAAGCCTACCGTTTTATCAATTCCTTTGAGCAAGGAACCAACGCGAAGGCCTGGTTGTTTCGAATCCTAAAAAACAGCTTCATCAATGAGTACCGTAAAAAAAGTAAGCAACCTGCCAAGGTAGATTATCAGGAAGTTGAAACTTATTACAACTCAGATGATGTTGATTACCAAAGTACTACTGATCTCAGGGCAGAATCAGTTAAAGGAATGCTGGGAGATGAGATCTCCAATGCATTGAATAGCCTTGCAGTGGATTTTCGTACTGTTATAATCCTTTGTGACCTAGAAGGATTTACATATGAAGAAATGGCCAAGATTTTGGATATTCCGATAGGAACTGTGAGATCAAGGCTTCATAGAGCAAGAAATTTACTCAAAGAAAAGCTTAAGGGCTATGCCCAGAATATGGGTTATGACACAGACGAGGAGGAAATTTAAAGAAGATTTAGCATGGATATGAATGAAGAAACATCTGAGTCGCGAAAGTTAAAGTGCGATGATACCAGTAGGTGCTTTCAGCTGTTAGAAAGTATTCTAGATGGTGAAATGGACAATTCCAAAGAAGTACTTAAAGAGAAGTTGGCCAAGTGTCAACCTTGTTTTGAACACTTTCATTTAGAACAAGCAATCCGTGATGTGCTGAAGACCAAATGCACTAAGCAAGAAGTTCCTACCGAATTAGCTGATTGTATCCGCCAAAAAATTCAAGAGATCAAATAAATATGACTCAAGGAAAGGCTATTATTTTTTCCGCTCCCTCAGGTTCGGGCAAAACTTCGTTAGTCAAACACTTAATTCAAAAGATCCCTACTTTGGGATTTTCTATTTCAGCCTGTACTCGAGATAAACGAGGAAGACACGAAGTACATGGCAAAGACTACTATTTTTTATCCCAAGAACAATTCAAGCAGCACATCGATAACGGAGACTTCATTGAATGGGAAGAAGTATATGCGGGTAATTTTTATGGCACCCTCAAAGAAGAAATCCAACGGATCTGGGATGCTGGGAAAACCGTAATTTTTGACGTAGATGTAAAAGGTGGGTTGGCTTTGAAAAAGTATTTTGGAGATCAGGCCTTGGCGATATTCGTAAAAGTCCCTTCCCTGGAAGTTCTCAAGACTCGTTTGAATGATCGAGGTACTGAATCTGAAGAATCTCTTTCCAGAAGAATTTTCAAAGCGGAATTCGAGATGAAATTTGAGCCTCAATTTGACGTGACAATCATCAATGATGATTTTGCGGTTTCTTCCGCGGAGGCGGAAAAATTAGTTAGAGATTTTATAGCCAAGTAGAATTTTGAAAATCGGACTCTATTTCGGCTCCTTCAATCCCATTCATATTGGTCACCTGATCATCGCAGATACCTTGCACGATCAAACAGACTTAGATCAGGTTTGGTTTGTGGTCAGTCCCCAGAATCCCCTAAAGAAAAGGCAGTCCTTGATTCATGAATTTGACCGCTTGAAAATGGTGGAATTGGCAATTCAGGATAATTTTCATTTCAGAGCTTCAGATGTAGAGTTCTCTATGCCAAAGCCTAGCTATACGATCGACACCCTGGCTTACCTAACAGATCAATATCCACAGCATCAGTTCTGTTTATTTTTGGGTTCTGATAATTTGACCCAGCTCAGGCGTTGGAAAAACTATCAGATGATTCTGGATAATCACGAGATTTTTGTGTATCCCAGACCTGGAGAGCTGAAGACCATAGACCATCCCAACATCAAAATGGTGGACGCTCCTTTACTGGATATCTCCGCAACTTTTATCCGAAAATCAATTCTGGAAGGCAAATCTGTTAAATACTTGCTGCCGGATGGGGTAGCAGAATATATTCGGGATAAGAAACTGTATTTATAGAATACTGTTCTTAATCGCATAAACCCTTGCAATAGGGCTTACTTTTTATTTTCTTTAGAAGAAACCCAGAAACCGACTTTTTTCTTTCTTTCAAAGACAAGTTAATGCAAAAACATACGTATGGCAGTGGGCTGATCGGTAACTGTGCTTATATCGCTCATGTAGAACAAGATACCAATATCAGTTGGTTGTGTCTTCCAAGATTTGATTCTGATTTTATTTTCGGAGGCATGTTGGACAGGGAAAAAGGTGGGAAATTCACCATTTTACCAGAGTCTGAAAATTTTGAAACTTCTCAAACGTACTTGGAGAATACGAATATTCTGGAAACGACTGTGACTTATGGAGAAAACAGCTATAAGGTCACAGATTTTGCTCCAAGGTTCAAAAACTTTGACCGGTACTATAAACCATTGATGCTCATCCGGAAAGTGGAATGTCTCTCAGGATCTCCAAGGATTAAAATCACCTGTGAGCCAGTGACAGATTATGGGAATATGGCTTTGACTCCAAGTATAGGAAGTAATCATATACGGTATATGGGCATTGATCAGGAGCTTAGACTGACTACTAATGCTCCCATGTCATACATTGTGGATGACAAGGCATTTGCGATCCATCGTCCAGTTTACTTGGTTTTGACGTATGGAAGACCCTTAGAGGCTCCTATCGAAACAACTTCTGAACGGTTTTTGCATGCTACTGCAGCATATTGGCAGGAATGGGTCAAATCCACCAGTATTCCAAATTTCCATCAGAAGTTAGTTTTACGTTCTGCACTAATTCTGAAAATTCACCAATATGAAGATACGGGGGCAATTATAGCTGCTTCTACCACAAGTTTACCTGAATCTCCGAATTCTACCCGAAACTGGGATTATCGCTATTGCTGGATTCGTGACACCTATTATACTCTGACCTGTTTCAATAGTTTGGGGCACTTTGAGGAGTTGGAAAAATATTTTGAGTTTATTCATAATCTGAGACCTGTAGAAGGTGGTAGATACCAACCTTTATATTCCATAACAGGGGATTCCTTATTGACAGAAGAAATCTCCAATTTGGATGGGTATTTAGGGAATAAACCTGTCCGGTTTGGTAATCAGGCTTATACTCACATCCAAAATGACTTGTATGGGCAGGTGTTGGTATCCTTACTTCCTTTGTATTCTGATCAACGATTTACCGAAGAGGAAAGAAGTTCTTCCAAACCTATGATCATGAACTTGCTCAATAAGATTGAGGCAACCATGCATGAGAAGGATGCAGGACTTTGGGAGTTTAGAAATTTAGCGCAAGAGCATTGCTATACCTTTTTATTCCACTGGGCTGGAGCTTGTGCTGCGGCTAAAATCGGTATCCGATTGAAAAGTGATGACATGTACCAAAAGGCCATCAATCTTCGAGATGAGGCCATCAAAAAAATCGAGTCCTGTTACTTGCCGGAAAGAAAAGCCTATGCACAAGCAGTAGGGTCAACTTACATGGATGCGTCTACTTTACAATTGATAACTATGGGGTATTTTGGGGATGATTTGGAGCGTGCAAATGATCACCTGAAAGCTTTGGAAGAGGAATTACTGGCCAAGGATTTCTTGTTCTACCGCTACAAGCATATGGATGACTTTGGTGTGCCAGAGACAACTTTCCTCATTTGTGCATTTTGGTATATAGAAGCTTTGGCATGTGTGGGAAGAATCAGTGAAGCAGAGGAAGGTTTTGAGACCTTGACCAAGTATTGCAATCATTTAAACCTATTTTCTGAGGATGTAGATCAGAAAACAGGAAGCCAATGGGGAAATTTCCCTCAAGCATATTCCCATGTAGGCTTGATGAACGCAGCATTCCGAATTGGTAAAAAACTGGATAGACCAAACTTCTTGTAAAACAAATCCCGCAGAACATCAGATCTTGCGGGATTTTTTGATTTTACTTAAACTCAATCACATGAGCGGAAGTCGTGATTTGTTTTTTCCAAACGATCAGAAAGAAGGAAGTTTTGGTTTCAAAAGTCTCGTTGATAAGGGCTCTGGATTTGCCATTGAGATCTGCGTTCATATACATGTCCTGTCGAGCCGCATTGAACAATGATTTTTTTCCAATACCTCCAATTCCCAAAACATAAGTTGCTTCAGCCTTTCCTGTAACCTGATCTTTCACTACATAATTGCTTTCAGAAAGGACCACATTAGTTTGGTGGGCATTTAGGTTTCCGGTGTAGGAATTATGCAAGGCACAACTAGAAAAAAGCATAGTTGCAATGGCAACAAAGAATAAATTTTTCATACTAATTGGTTTAATTTTCGGCAAAGATAAAAACTTAGTTTTAATCCTTTTCCATTTTTTCTAGCTCTTAGAATTTGTTTTTCTAAGTGCTTGATCAATAGATTAATAAATTGATGGGTTTGACAACTAAAAATTAAAATGGATGTTTTCGGATGCGTTGATATAATCTTGCTGGCTCTTTTATCAAATACTATGGATATTGCCCGTTAAATTATTTCTAATGGATTGTTTTGTTGAAAACATATTGAAAATGAAGTTTGCTGAAACCTTGTGGACCATCTTTTTGATAGGGTTGTTATTTCTGGTTACTTCCTGTGCCTCTAATCCCTATAAGAAGATTAATAAAGAGCATCGAAAGAGTGTCAAAGAGGTAGCTGAAGCCTATCGAATCATTCCTCCCACAAAAAAAGAACTGGATTATGATACCCTCAGTATCACTGATGAGTGGGTGGGTACTACCAATTTCAGCATCAGAAGGCCCAATTTTGTGATCATTCACCATACGGCTCAGGATTCTTTAGAGCAGACGATTTCAACTTTCACAAAAACCAGCACGCAGGTGAGTTCACATTATGTGATCGGGAAAGATGGAACGATCGTTCAGATGTTGAATGATTATCTCCGTTCATGGCATGCAGGGAGAGGTAAATGGGGGAGCGTTACTGATTTGAATTCAGTATCCATTGGGATTGAATTGGATAATAATGGTTTTGAACCCTTCTCTGAGGAGCAAATCAAAAGTCTATTAGTGCTTTGTAAGCGATTAAAATGGAAGTATGGAATTCCTACAGCCAACTTTATCGGGCATTCGGATATCGCCCCTTCCAGAAAAGTGGATCCTAACAGGTATTTTCCTTGGAAACTACTAGCTGAAGAAGGATATGGGTTTTGGTACGATGAAGAAGTGGTCCAGCCTGCAATTGACCCGATTAATGGGGTAGATCTTATTGAATTAGAAACTACGGATTCTTTACCTCAAGATGCATTTGATCCTATTATAGCGCTAAGAATTATTGGATATGATGTAAGTGATCCCGCATTAGCCATTCAATCATTTAAGCTACATTTTGTGCAAGATGAAGTGGATAGTGAACTCACGGATTTTGATATCCGTGTTCTAAAAAATTTATATAAAAAATACCTGTAACTTTCGATACAGGCATTTTTTTATGTTACTTAACTTTCAGCCAGTTTATGGAGTAGCTGCCTGACTTGTTTCACGGATTTGATATTATAATTTGCCTGTGTATAAGCATAACCTACTCTAATAGAATAGGCATTTTTTGGCATTGCTTTGAACGTGTCCTCATCGGTCCAGTCATCTCCAATCGCCAAAATAAAGTCAAACTCATGCCCTTTCATCAATGAGTTGGCAGCTCTTCCTTTGTTAATGTCCGGTCGTTTAATTTCTAGGACCATATTTCCTTCCAATACCTGCAGATTATGACCTCTGGCCATGTACTTCAAGTGACTGAATAGTTCGCGCATTCTCAAATCTCCCAGTCCACTTTCTACTTTTCTATAATGCCATACCAGCGAGTGGTGTTTTTCTTCAATAAATGCTCCAGGAGTTCTTAGAACGTAGTATTCCATCACTGATCGGATATCATCTTTCCAGCTATCATCCACTTCTGCATATAATTCCCAGTCTTGGGAATGATCTTTTCTATGAACCCAAACTCCATGTTCGGCGATCATGTCAATCTGTTGACCTTTAAACCATTTTCCTAAGGTGTCTTTATCTCGACCAGATATGATGACTACTTGGGCTTTTCCACTAAGTTCTTTAACCAGACTTTTTAATTCTGCATCAGGAACGGCATCTTGAGGATTGGATTTGAACCCAGTCAAGGTACCATCATAGTCTAAAAAGAAAATCGGTGATTTTGCCTTCTTAAAGCTGGACTGAATTTCGTTCATCACTTTGGCATCCACATCTTTAGAGGTAAGCTCAGCCTGCTTTGCTTTGACATGTTCGATTCGATCCATGAATACCTTCACCCATTGGAATACATCGTATTTCTTGAGACTTTCCTGCATGGTGCTAATTCGAAGCTTTTGCTCTTCTTCACTCATGGAAAGTGCCTGGTAGATGGCGTCCACTACCCCTTGTCTGTCATTTGGATTGACCAGGATGGCATCTTGTAATTCCTTGGATGCTCCAGCCATTTCAGATAGGATGAGTACTCCCTTTTCATCATTTTTACTGGCCACGAACTCTTTACAAACGAGGTTCATTCCATCTCTTAATGGAGTGACCAATGCGATGTCAGACATGCTATAAAAAGCACTTAATTCTTCAAATGGGAAACTTCTATAAAAATAGTGAACAGGTACCCAATCTAACGTGGAATATTCACTGTTGATTCTTCCTACCAGTAAGTCAATTTCTTCTTTCAGCTCTTTATAAGATTGAACCCGGTCTCTGGAAGGTACTACTATCATAATCATGGAAACTTTCCCTCGAAGTTCTTTATGTTGTTTCAAAAGCTGATCGAACACATGAATCCTTTGGGGAATTCCTTTGGAATAATCCAAACGGTCAATGGTCAATAGTAGAGTCTGATCTCCGACTTTCTCCCGGAAGTCCTTAACTATATTTTGTGTTTTTCGACTTTTGGCTTGCTTGGCAAATTTGTGGTAATCAATTCCCATCGGGAAAGAATCCACATTGATAATTCGATTCTCTGCTTGGATGTAGCCGCTTTCCCCCGACATACCGGTAATTCTGCCTACAGCACTTAAAAAGTGACGCATATCATCATAAGTATGGAAGCCAATCAAATCTGCTCCACAAACTCCTTCCAGCAGTTCTCTCCTCCATGGAATCATTCGGATAATTTCATAAGAAGGGAATGGGATGTGTTGAAAAAATGCGATGGTAGCATCGGGAAGTATTTCCCGCAACATTTGAGGGAGTAACATCAATTGATAATCGTGAACCCAGATAGTATCGTCGGGATCCGCTTTTTTACAATGGCGTCACAAAACTTCTGGTTTACTCTGACATAGGCTTCCCAATGATCTGGGTTATACACCATGTATTGAGTAAAATAATGAAAAGCTGGCCAAAGTGTCTCATTACTAAACCCCTCGTAAAACTGTTCTACATCCTTCTTTGAAAGAAATACAGGAGCCATTTTTAGCTCATGGAGTTCAAGAATGATTTCTGCTCGTTGTTCGGCATCATCTACCGTATTGCCAGGCCAGCCAATCCAGATATTTTCCCCTGATTTGTATATGGAGTCAAGTCCTGTTGCAAGTCCTCCAGCACTAGGTTTGAATTCGAATTTGCCATTGCGGTGTCGCAAACTAATGGGCAATCTGTTGGATACAATTATGGTTTTTGCCATGGGTGGTTTTAAGTTGAAAAGCGAGAATGAAAAGAATTTTACATCCTAAAAGGCCTATCCGAGAAGATAGGGATAATACCTGTGATTTAAAACAAAAACAGGGCTAAAAGGCCTATTCTTAACGGTTTCTTTGGTTTTTATTAACCTTTCAAATACAAAAAAGCATAAAAAAAGCAGCCTGTTTTGGACTGCTGTTTCTCAGTTGGATTGTGCTAATCTTTCGGGTTTAGTACTGATATTATTCCAGATAAATTCCCCAACAGAAAGGCCTTGAGTTACCCCATAATCAATGGCCGGCATATAGTGTATGCCTCCATAAAAACGGCTGATAGCAGCCTCTTTATAGGCTTGACTGAAAGAATCATATTCTCTGATAGGTAGACCGTAAGCCACTTCTGAACTGTCAACTAAATGAAACTCATCCCCGAATAATTGACCTAAGGTATATCCAGCAGCTGAGGATGCTACGCTATGCCCACTAGTGTGTTCTGGGAAAGGAGGGGTCTGTAAAATCGGCACCCATTCCTCATCGATGTATTGATTGATGTAAGTTTCAGGTCTGATCAAGTTGCTGCGATATTTTTCATCCCAACAGGAAATAAATGCCTCATTTAGGGCAATTCCAGTCAAGGCAAAAGTTTCTGCGGTACCTTTCCAATCTCTTCCTGCCGCTTTGCTGGCTATACCAGCAATGCTCATCCAGTGACCTCCTGGAGTGATTTTTTTCTCAGCAAACATGACATGTCCCTTGACATTCATTTTATAAGGATTGCAATCCCAGAATAAAGCAATGTTTTTTTGTCTTCATCTGCCGTAACAGCTGCATCATATACCTCTTTTGCAGCATTATAAAACTCCGACCCTGGTTCACTTGAAAACGAAGGTGGAGCAAGTGGCTTAAACTGGGCTGCGGAATCCAATACAAATGTTCTGATTTTATTCCAATGAGGCTCAATTGCCTCCATGTAAGCAGGAGGAGTAGGTTCCCAAGTTCCAATTTCTCCTGTTACGGTAAATTTGGGGAATGAACGACTCTGATGATAATTGTCTTTAGAAGAATAGGCTTTGATTACATCACCCACTTCTTTGCCAAAAGCAATAGATGCTTCAAATACATCGTCAGGAATTCCTTTTTCCTTCAGTTCAGCATAGGCTGCATCTCTATGCTCGTTCATCATATCTTCAGAGAAAATTAAACCGGTACCAACATGGTAATATGCTGCAAGGGAAGCAAGCGGCAGGTACACCTCCTCAGAAGGGGTAAAGGTGGTTTTTCTGATCCATTTAGCTGCCCTAATAAGGAAACGTAATTAGGATCGGTAGCTGCAGCAACCTCATAGGCAGCCAAGCTTGAATAGGAATAAATCCTTGCAGCCACTGGGGGTGAAAAGATATCATGAATTATGACCTCAGTAATCCTATCCTGTGCTTTGATTAAATAATGGCCATCAGTAATGGCATTGGAATAATCGACTTGTTTTTGACATGAAAGCATGCTAAAGAGCAGGCCTAGGCCAAGTATGGTTTTAAATAAGCGCATTATGTGATTTTCTAATTGGGAATGTTGGGGTACAAATTTAAGGTAATCAGGAGCCAAGCTCAAGTTTTTTATAAATTCCTCAATCGTATTTAGATGGCAAAACTATTGGAAATAAGGGATTAAGCAAATGGAAAGGCTTAGGTTTTATCCCAATAAACTTTACCTGAATTAGAAGGAGCCAATAAATACTTCTCACTTTGCACCTGAATTGGAGCTATTCTTCTGATTTCTAACTGACTCGGTTCTCAAAAAAACGATATTATTCTGCTCCAAGTTCCATTTTGGTATTTCCATGTTTGATTATAAAGCACGTTATTTTTTCCTAAAATCCTAAAAGCAGTTGATAGACACACTGTTTTTCTGGAGAAAATCAATTAAGAAAGAAGGCAAAAACTGATCGGGATTTTTGATGGGCATCACTCGAAATCCCAAATCTCCGCCTCAGCACTATTTTTTACTACCAGTAGTTTTTTGTTTTCAAGAAGTCCAAAAGCTCGGATATCCCCATCTAGTTTGAGACCATGTGCTGCATTTTTCCAATAATCAAAGGTTCCATCACCTTTACCTAATAAGACCTCACCATAGCTGGCATCATATTTACCTACTTCCGGTTTGGCCTGGGATAGGTTTCCTCCCAAAATCAAATCCAAATTTCCATCCTCATTCAAATCTAAAACCGCAATTGCAAAAACGTAGGAACGTTGAGCTAGGACAGGAAATGGTTTCCAGGAAAAGTTTCCGTTTCCCTCATTCATAAGCACTCCGGATTCTAAGTTGTTTACTTCATTGATAATGGACTGATTGACAATTTCAGAGGGGAAAATATCAGTTAAGGATTCATTATTGTAATTACTATAGCGTATGTATTTCTTTTTGACCGAAGGAATTTGACGCTCTAGTTCATGTTTTAAAGTATAAGGAACTTGCACTCCTCCCACTTCTTGTGTAAAAATTTGTTCGACAGATCCATTTTGATCAAAATCATTTAGAAACATTTTTACCGGTGAATCAGAAGTGATTTTAAATCTTGAATTCAGTCCATTGTTTCCTAGAATTAAATCTGGAAATCCATCGTGATTCAAATCTGCTACTTCCACTGCTCGATACCATCCTTTTAAGGTCTCAAGTTCTGGCATTTCGATTTTTCTAGTCTGCCATTGTTGTTTTTCAGGAAGATTGGAGCAGTCCATTCCCCAACTAAAACCAAATCCTCGTTTCCATCCTGATCCCAATCAAGCACGGTGGCATCGGTTATCATTCCAAGATCTTTGAGGATAGGGGCGCGGGTAGTCGACTCCTCTGTGAAATTTCCCTTTCCGTCATTGATCCACAGTTGACTGCTCGCATATGCGCCATAAGTGAAAGGAACCAGCCTTCCCCCTACAAATAGATCTATTGCACCGTCTTTGTTGATGTCGATTGGTTTGACGGAACTGCTGCTCCCAAAAACGGTAGCAAATCCGGCCGAAGAATTCTTATCGAAATTTCCTTTTCCATCATTTATGTAAAGCCGATCAGCCAGATCTATCGATCCAAAACCAGATTCATTGCCTCCAGATGTTACCATCAAGTCCATGTCACCATCTCCATCTGCATCAAAAAATACCGCATCGGTATCCTCGGATTGTATATCTTTTACAAATGCATCTTGCGGACTTTCATAGTATTTTCCGGAAGAGGAAGCGAGAAAGAGTTTCGCTGAGAAGGTTTTAGCTCCTCCAAAAAGATCCTCCAGCCCATCACCGTTTACATCGGCTTTCGCAAATGCCGGTCCTTCGGTGGAATACATGATATAAGTGAGTCGGTCCCGATCAAAGTCCACGAATGCATTTTCTTCATGAACGAAGCTTAAACCCGGGTTTTCAATTTTATGGAATAGTTGATTGTTAGGCTTTTCAAAGAAGGATTTTTCAGAGGGTATTTCTCCCGCATCTTCCCAATTCAATTTGAGCAACTGATCGACAGCTTGATTTTTTAGTTCTGTGTATTTTCCATCAGGCCAAAGAATTTCAATAGATTCAAGATTGGTCAACTCCCCTAAACCTATGGTGATTTTCGGGTCTACTGAGGATTGAAAACCCCGGTTGGGCATTTGTTCTGCATAGTATATTTCTCCTTCTGCTTTCAGACGGATTTGTGTTCCTATGGCATGGGTGTTTTTCCTTTTCCCTCCAGTTGAATTTGAATAAAGTGATGAGTTGGGTTGATGGATTTCCCCTGATTTTTAAAGATCTGGGAAGGTTGATTGACATTGTTTACCACCAAATCCAGCGTACCGTCGTTGTTTAAGTCTCCGTATGCAGCACCATTTGAATGGATTGCTTTACCAAGTCCCCATTCCTCAGCTTTATTTTCAAATTTCAATTCACCCAAATTACGGAAGGCATAATTTGGTATGGGATTGATTGGTATGGGGTCGACTAATGCTTTAAAATTGACTCCTTCCTGAGAAATGATTTGACTTTTGGTTTTATCGTCGTCAATGAAATTTAAATAATCAAGGTCAGTTATGTCTTGATAGATGCCATTCGCTACAAAAACATCCCTTAATCCATCATTGTCCATGTCAAATATCAGTGCTCCCCAACTCCAATCTGTAGCCTCTACATTACTGAGTCTCCCTATTTCGCTGAATGTACCATCCCCATTGTTAAGGTGGAGCATATTGCGGGAAAGCTGATAGTGATACCCGTAGGTTTTGTTGAATTGGTATTTATCCCAATTCTCAAAAGTAGTGACCTGCTTTAGCCGGGTTTGTGATTCTGGTAGCATGTCAGTCACAAAAATGTCCAAAAGTCCGTCCCCATTGATATCGGCTATGTCCGCCCCCATGGATGCAGCGCTGATAGATCGCATGGACTTTTCCAATGATTCGGTGAAGGTGCCATCTTGATTGTTAATATAGAGGTAGTCCTTTTCGAAGAAATCATTGGAAATGAAAATGTCAGGCCAGGTGTCCTGATTGACATCCCCGATGGTAATACCCAGACCAAAACCGATAACGGACCCATAAATGCCAGCTTCTTCGGATACATCTTGGAATTTTCCATCATCATTCCGATAGAGTTTATCACCTCCAACATTGTCCCGTTTGATCCTTTCGTTCTGCATCTTGTTGAAAGTACCGATCGCTTGGTAAGAATTATTCAGTAAATAGACATCCAGATCCCCATCTTTATCATAATCAAAAAATACTGCATGGGTAGAAAATCCTTGATCTGCCAATCCATAAACCTCGGCCATTTCTTTAAAGGTCCCATCTCCCTGATTGATAAAAAGTTCGTTTTGTTTGTTGTCTCCGGAAATGTCACCTGAGTTGCAAACATAAATATCCAAATATCCATCTCCGTCTACATCAGCCATAGAGACCCCGGTGCTCCATGCACGAGCTCCTGCCACTCCAGCTTGTTCTGTGATGTCTTCAAACTTGAATTCTCCTTTATTGAGATAAAGTTTGTTGGGTCCTAAGTTAGCCGTGAAGTACAGGTCAACTAGCCCATCGTTGTTGATATCACCTATAGCCACTCCACCGCCATTATAGTAGTTCCGGTAGGTGAAAATATTGAAATCTTCACTAAAGCTTAAGTCATTTCGGAAATCAACCCCTGAACTCGTCCTGTCAATTTCCTGAAAAAGGGTAGCTTTTTTTCCGTTTCTTCCTTACAGGAAAAAAGTGAGACTACTAGAATAAGACTTGCAATATGATTCCTCATGAAATACTATTATCCTTTGTTATTTTTCTCTGATGAGAAATCAAAATTCTCAAGACATACATCAGAGTGAAGTTTTTGAAGCTCTAGGTTTGTTGGCGATTGAACATTTTTTCCAATGCCAACAGGTTTCCAATTCCATACTTTAATCCAATTTTAAGTTTTTTCTACTAAGTCTTCCAAAATCAAATTGGAAAAAGAAATGGGGGAAATAAACGGTGGGACTAATCGCGAAATTCAAAAACCAGTGGCACATCATTATTTCGTAATACTACTAAATTTGGTCTATTTTCAAGATTGATTTGAAGAAAATCCCGGATTTCACCAGGGATAAATAAACCGCTTTCTTCCGGGATTAAGGTTTTCCATTCATTTTTTCCATTTGGTTTCAATACCCAGCCATAGCTTCCCATCTGACTGCCCAATTCTGGTTTGATTCTACTTTGATTTCCTCCAATAATCAACAAAGGCTTTCCGGATTCTCTAGTTATAGAAGTGATGGAATAGACAGGAGCAGATTGAATTTCAGGAGGTAAATCAGTTATCTTGAAATTACCTTCTCCGTCATTTAGCCATAAGCTAGTTTCAAGAGTACCGGCTGTTAAAATTAAGGAATTAGCCCAAATAGCTTCGGGGAAAAGATCTTCTAAAGACTTGTTTTGGTAGGATTCGTAAGTCAATAACTGTTTTCTCAAAGAGGGTAGTTGACGTAGTAAAGCAGGCTTGAGCACCCAAGGGATTGTCCTTTGATTTTCAAATTGGGAAAGAATTTGATCCAAGGTTCCATTTTGATCAAAGTCATTCAGGATCATTCGGAGTTGAGAGTTACTATCGCTATGAAGTCGGGAGTTTAAGCCATGATTTCCAGCTAGAATATCAGGATGGCCATCCATATTGACATCTGATACAAATACGCAATTCCAAAGACCACTTGAATTTTCAAAACCAAAATCGGTAGTTTTTTCAATTAATTTATTTCCCTCAAAACTAAATATCCGAATGGACATCCATTCTCCGGCCACAATGATTTCAAGTTTCCCATCACCATCCAAATCTGCCAAATCTCCACTAGTCAGCATTCCTATTTTGGAAAGTTCAGGGTTTAGACTTTGAGAAATTTGCTTAAAACTTCCTGTTCCGTCATTCTCCCATACTTCCAAGCCCGTCGGGATTCCATATCCAAATGGTATTGCTCGGCTACCCACGATCAAATCCTTATCTCCGTCTTCATCAAAATCTAGAGAAAGCAAAAAGGCGGTTGGGTTTGAGGAAAAGAATTGAGGGGACTTTTGGAAGTTTCCAGTCCCATCATTCAGATAAAGTCGGTCCGAATAAGCTGGTGAATTATCACCAAACTCGATTCCTCCACTTCCTACTAGTAAGTCAGGCTTTCCATCACCGTTAGCATCAAAAAAATGAGCAGTTACATCTTCGGAAATTGCATCCGAACCAAAGAGTTCTTCTTGATGGGATATAAATTGCCCTTTTGAATTTTGGATCAGCAAAACAGAGGGTTGTTCTTTTGCCCCTGGAATGAAAATATCATCCAAACCATCTCCATTCACATCTGCTTTTGCAGATTTTGGTCCCTCATTGCTGATCATCCAAAATCGTAAGCGATCACGGTCAAAATCAATAAAGTTGCTCTCCTGATGCTGAAATGGAATTTTTGTGTCTTTTTGAATGAATAGCGTTCCTGGATTTTCCTCTAGGTTCGGATTGATTTTGTCCCCCTCTTTTGGGGTAAGTTTCAGTGCCTGATTGGCTTGAACATCTCTGATAATTTGGATTTTGCCGTCTGGCCAGAAAATTTCTAGTGAATCGAGTTTTTCAATGGTACCCAATCCAAAATGCATCCGAGGATCAACCGAAGACATGTACCCTTTGACAGGTTGAAACTCCTGAATGAATTTTTGATCGGATGCATAGGCGATGATTTTGGTACCAAATTCCTGACCTAGCTCTATGCTTAGGTAGTTGCCGTTATTTTTGTCGGAACTGGTATTTCGGTAAATGAAAGCTCGGTCATTTAAATTATTTATCACTAAGTCAAGATCTCCGTCATTATCTAAATCCCCATAAGCTGATCCAGTGCTGAAAGTAAGCTGATCTAAACCCAAATTTTGAGCAAGGTTTTCAAAGTTCCAGTTGCCTTGATTTTTAAAGAGAAAGTTTTGCTGGGGGGTAGAAGGAAATGCATCAATCATTTTGGTCAAAAGGATGGAGTCTTTCTGAAAACCTTGAATTTTCTCCTGGTTGTTGACATAGAAATCTACAAAATCAAAGTCAGTCAAATCTTTCACAATTCCATTGGTCACTAATATATCCTTCAATCCGTCATTGTCCATGTCGAAAATCAAGGCTCCCCAACTCCAGTCAGTCGCTTCTAATCCGGCCATTCGACTGACTTCTGCAAAAATGGGGATTTGAGTTCCAGGTCTGAATCCCAAGTTTCTCTGAAGGGTATTTCTCGTGAATTGTTGGTGGTATCCAGCTTTGATATTAGATTGGAATTTGTCCCATTCTTCAAAAGGAGTTTTTGTTTTGACCCGGGAAAGTTCCTTTGGAAGCATTTCTGTGACAAAAATATCAGGCCGTGTATCATTGTCCAGATCGGCAATATCAGCTCCCATACTTCCCAGGCTGATCTCAGGCAGAAGATCTGGGAGGACTTCAGAAAATGTCCCATCCTGATTGTTCAGGTAAAGATAGTCCCGTTCAAAAAAATCATTGGAAACGTACAAATCTGGCCAATTATCATCGTTCAAGTCGGCAACTGTGACTCCGAGACCATAGCCGATATTACTCCCGAATATTCCAGCCTCTTCAGATACATCAGTGAAGATATCTCCATCGTTTCTGAATAACTTATTTCCTCCTTCGGGATCACGGATTTCACGCTGACCGACCCTTAGGTCATAAATGCCAATGGATCTTGCCGAATTACTGAGGAGGTACATGTCCAAATCTCCATCTTTGTCAAAATCAAAGAAAACAGCATGCTGGCTCAGTCCTTTTTCAGCAATTCCGTACTCTTCTGATTTTTCTGAAAAAGTAAGGTTATTATTATTGATAAAAAGTTCATTATGGCGTTTATCTCCACCTGGAGGGCCCGATTTGCAAATGTAAAGGTCCAATAAACCATCCCCGTTTACATCAGCCATACTTACCCCTGTAGTCCAATACCCAGTTGAATTTAGCCCAGCTTGGTCAGTTATGTCTTTAAATTTAAGATTCCCTTGGTTCAGGTAAAGCCTGTTTGAAGTTTGATTTCCAGCCAGGAAAATATCAATCAAACCATCATTATTTATATCGCCTAATGCTACTCCTGCTCCGTTGTAAAAATTACGAAAAGTATATGGGTTTACTTTTTCGGTGTAAGTAAGATCATTTCTGAAAGATATCCCTGAATCTTCCTCTGAAAGCAGTTGGAAAAGTACGTCATTACTTTTCTCTTCCTTTTGGCAAGAAATGCAGGAAATAAATAAAATAATAAGGAGGGCTTTTTGCTTCATTGACAATGGTTAGAAAGCGGGAAGTGAACAAAAGAAACGGTCCTTTTTAAAAGAACTCAGATTCTATTGCTTACTTAAGTGTTGGATCAGGTTAGAAATTCATTTTTAATTACCTGGACTTATTTGCTTGATTGCTTTAGTTTTTCATGAATCTACCAGTTTGTTTGATTTTGCCAAAGCGAGAGTAACATTTTACTCGATAAGAAAATTTTTAGAAGATTAATAACAGGTTAGTAAAATCAACTTCTAATCCTTGGAAAAAGATGAAGAGCTATTTTAGCCTTCAATACTTTTAAATACAATGTCAGAATTATTCCCAATGCCAATAATTAGTTGGGGAGTTCTGAGTGTTGTGATTTTGTTTTTTGAAGTTAATTCAGACATCAAAACAACTGGTCTAGAAAGGGTATGAACATTGGAAGAAACAATTTTAGTTTTTTCACTACTTTATTTTCGAGGCCCTTGACTAATTTATTCTAGTTAAGAAGACTAACTATTTTAAACTTATTTATAAATGAAATCAAGATTGTTAAATTTTTTTTAAAAGGGTATTTAGGACGGTTCTATTGTCGATTAAATATTTTTACAATTATCTTTTGTTTTGTTTTAGATATGCGAAATTATTTTTAAAATTGCTTCAAGGCATGTGAACTCAAAACTTCAATAAAAAATTGCCAAAAGCTTTGTTTTAAAGCGGAAATTTTCCCCAGGTTTTGATTTTAAATGATTTAGTTTTTTTGAATTCAGAATTCTTTTTTGATTTCATAAAACCAAAATTAATTGCTTTCAGGCCTTTGGTCTGAGGGTAAGATGCCCACCAGAAAACCAATTTGTTTTACTTATTTATTTCAGGGAAAATTTCTAGAATAGGGAGGTAAAACATAAAATAAGGATTGCTAAAAGAGCTATCAAACAATTAACCATAACCTAAAATCACATGAAAAAACAAGTAAAACTGGTTTTCATGTTATTCTTGTCTTTTGCTTTATGCATATGTCAGGTGACATATGCACAGCAGACTAGGGTAACAGGAAAAGTAACAGATGCTGCCACTGGGGAGGGAATCCCGGGTGTAAGTATTCTGATAAGTGGTACCACGACTGGAGTGGTGACAGATTTAGATGGGAGCTATTCAATCGAGGCTAGTCCAACTGATATTTTACGAATCTCATTTATCGGTTATACCACCGTTGAGGAGGAGGTAGGAAACCGGACTGTTATCGATGTTGCACTAGCTGAAAACATACAAGCGCTTACAGAGGTGGTAGTTGTGGGGTATGGTACCCAAGAAAAGAAAGAGATTACCAGTGCGGTAACTAGCGTCAAATCGGAGGATTTTAATCAAGGTACAGTGAATGACCCCGCACAATTGCTCCAAGGAAAAGTCGCTGGTCTAAACATTGCCAGACCAGGAGGAAATCCTAACTCCGGATTTAATGTACGATTAAGAGGAATCTCCTCAATTGGAGAAAATGCTTCTCCACTTGTAGTTATCGATGGGGTTATTGGAGCCTCCTTGAGCACAGTAGATCCTAATGATATCGAGTCCATGGATGTATTGAAGGATGGATCTGCTGCAGCTATTTACGGTACCAGAGGATCTGCTGGTGTAATCTTGGTAACTACTAAAAAAGGTAGAAAGGGTAGATCAGTCGTGGAATTTAATAGTAGCGTAGCTGTCGAAAATGTAGCTAGGACTATTAGTGTCATGAATGCAGAAGAATACAAAGCGATACCTAACTCCCGAGACCTTGGAGGAAGTACCAACTGGTTAGATGAAGTAACAAATACTGGACTTAGTTTTATTAACAACCTTTCACTTGGAGGTGGTAATGAAAGCACCAGCTACCGAGTTTCTATCAACTCCCGAAATGTGGACGGTGTGGGTATTAATTCTGGTTTTGACCAATTAAATGCCAGGTTGAGTTTGACCCAAAGAGCCTTAAAAGACAAGGCAACATTTACTGTGAATATTTCCAATACACAAGTCAAAAGAGAATTTGGTAACGAAAATGCTTTTAGATATGCGATCATAAGCAATCCTACGCTTCCAGTTTTAGATCCTAATCCACAAAGTCCTGATTTTGGAGGCTATTCAGAGAGAGATATTTTTGACTGGTTCAATCCTGTATCTATCGCAGAGCAAAACATAGCAGATGGTCGAGATAACAGACTTTTAGCCAGTATCCGTGGAGAATACAATTTCACAAGTAAGTTTAGCGGAGCATTATTTTATTCTACTCAGAGAGAAACTGATTGGAGAGGGTCTTATTCCCCAAAGACAGCTAAATTCGGAGGAGGATTCGGTAGAAATGGTTTGGCCACAATTCAAAATAATGAGAGGCTAAATGATCTATTCGAAGCGACATTGAATTATTACGAAAACGTAAATCAACTTGGAATGGCTTTCTTGGCAGGATATTCTTACCAAGAATTCTTTAACCAGGGTGATTTTACTCAAGCGGGTAATTTCTTAACAGACGCATTTACTTATAATAACATCGGGGCGGCACTTGACTTTGCCAATGGATTGGCGACAGTTTCAAGTTATGCCAACTCAAACAAATTGGTGGCATTCTTTGGACGGGCTAACTTCAATTATGATGATACTTACCTGCTATCTCTAAGTGCCAGATATGAAGGTTCCACTAGATTTGGAGCTAACAACAAATGGGGTTTGTTTCCAGCAGTCAGTGTGGGTGTAAACATCGCAAATTTGGTAGATCTTACCGGTGTTAGTTCGATGAAATTCAGAGCCAGTTATGGTAGAACTGGTACACAGCCAGGAGAGTCCTATTTATCCTTGTTAAGATTTGGCCGTCAGGGTAACTTCTTCTATAATGGTCAATTTGTGCCATCATATGGACCGGTATCCAATGCCAACCCAGATTTGTCTTGGGAGACAAAGGATGAGTACAATGTAGGATTGGACTTTGTGATTTTAAATAACAAGTTAGATGGTGCGATTGACTATTATACCAGAGTGACAACAGGTATGATCTTACCAATCAATGTACCAGTACCACCAAACCTTTTCCCTACCACCCAATTGAACATCGGTGAAATGTCCAATTCAGGTTTGGAGGTGATGTTAAATTTTAGAGCCATTCAAAATGCTGATTTCAGATGGACTACAGGAGTCAATTTCTCCACTTTAAAGACAAATCTTAGAAGCTTGTCTGCAGGAGATTTGAGTTTCGGAGAAGTTAATTACCGCTCTAATTTTGGATCTCCAGGTCAAAACCTAACACAATTGATCCGAATTCAAGAAAATGGACCTTTAGGACAAATTTGGGGTCCAATTCAGGTAGGTGTTAGCGATGATGGAAGTCCGATCATGAAAGTGATTGATGGCACAGCTGTAGATGATGAAGGGAACCCTGTTTATTGTAACTGTAACGATGACAGAACTCAATTAGGTACCGCATATCCTACTTTAAATTTTGGTTTCAATAACTCCTTAACTTATAAGAATTGGGATTTGAACTTCTTCTTTAGAGGATCATTTGGTCATTACCTGATCAACAGCTACAGAGGTTTCTATGAAAACACTGAAAGTACAACTGTTCAAAACTGGAATATTGTAAATACTAAATATTTTGATCCGAATATTACCAAAGCAGAATATAACAGCACCCACGTTGAAAAAGCTGATTTTGTGGTGTTAGACAATGCAACCCTTGGCTATAACTTCAATGTACAGCCAGGTAAGGCAGTCGGAAGGATTAGGGCTTATGTTTCAGTACAGAACCCCTTCATGTTTACCGGATATACCGGTGTAGATCCTGAGGTAAGGTATGGAGATTCAGAGCAAAACAATGATCCTCTTGCACCGGGTATTGAAAGAAGGGCAACTTATTTCACCACTACAATCACTACTCTAGGCCTTAATCTAAGTTTCTAAGCTAAAAATAAGATATCATGAAAAAAATAATAAATATTCGATACTTCTTGATTGGCCTGGGAATGAGTTACTTCGCTTCATCCTGCGTAGACTTAGATGAAGAAGTATATAGTGCTGTTACAGCTGATAACTTTTTCCAAACAAATGAAGAGTTTATTTCTGCACTTGGACAAGCATATACATCCCTAGGAGGGCTGGGTAACCACTCCGGACTTTGGTCCATCAATGAAATCGCTTCAGACGAAATTGTTGTTTCTCACAAAGGAGGTGACTGGTTTGACGGAGGAGTTCTTTTGCAATTACACCAGCATGAATTCAAAAGCGATAATCCATTCTTTCAAAATTCTTGGAATTTCCTTTTGGAGGAATCAATACTTGTAATCGATTGATCTTTTCTTTTGAAACACTGGATAATCCTAATTCTGAAGCGTTTATAGCTGAACTCAGGGCCTTACGAGCGCTTTATTATTACTGGGCTCTGGATGCTTTTGGAAATATCCCAATCGTAACAGACTTCACTGATGTGGAAGCTCCTAGTACCAAACCTCGGCAAGAAGTTTATGATTTTGTGTTGAGTGAACTCAATGAAATCATTCCACTGCTTCCAGTTGCCAAAGATGGTACAACTTATGGAAGGATGACCAAATGGAGTGCTTTAATGATTAGAATGAAGCTTTACCTCAATGCAGAGGTATATACAGGTACTCCTCAATGGGCTCTTGCTGCGGCAGATGCTTCCGAAATTATTAACAGTGGTGTTTACAGTTTGATGCCAAATTACAGTAACAATTTTGTAATCAACAACAGTCAATCCACTGAAAATATCTTTGTATATCCTTATGACAAGGTTTTCGCAGGTGGTTTTAACTGGGTAATGATGACATTGCATATTGTAAGTCAATCTACCTTCAATCTTACCCAACAGCCTTGGAATGGCTATCAAACAGTTGAAGAGTTTTATAACTCATATGTTGATCCTGATAAAAATCCAGGTACTCAAGGTCCTGTATGGAAAGGATTGGCTTTGGAACAATCTACAGGAACAATAGACGGAAGATTAAGTAATTTCTTGGTTGGACCTCAATTCAGATCAGATGGAACAGTATTGGAAGATCCAGGAGTTGAGCCAACAGATCCAACAGGAAGAAACGGGGATCCAAATGGCCCACCGCTTACCTTCATGCCTTACCTTAATGAAATTTCCCCTGGAGGGTTGCGTCAAGCAGGAGCCCGAATTGCGAAATATGAATTTGAAATGGGAGGCACTAATAACATGAGCAATGACTTTGTGATTTTCAGACTATCTGATGCTATCCTTTCACTTGCTGAAGCCAAGTTTAGAATGGGAGAAACCACAGAGGCATTAGCCTTGGTGAATCAAATTAGAGCCAGAGCTGGTAACCTAGATCCATTTACTACACTGACCGAAGAAAACCTGTTTGAGGAAAGAGGTAGAGAAATGTTTGTTGAAATGACAAGAAGACAGGATTTAATCCGATTCAAAAAGTATGGAGAAGCTTGGTGGCCTTTTGAAGGAATGAACAGACCTAAGCAAGTACACTCTCCAGGAAGTTACTTGGAGTTGTTCCCAATTCCACAGCCACAAATACTTGCGAATCCAAAATTACAACAAAATCCAGGGTATAATTAATCAGTATTTGATATAGACTAAAAAGCAGGCTGAGGTTTCAGCTTGCTTTTTTTAAAAGCTTGTTAACCAAGTTTGCTTAAAAAAAGATTGTATCATAGATTCAAATTCATTTAATTTCTTCCCCCAGTAAACCACTTGCTTGGAAAAAGTTCCTTAGTTGCTTATTACCGATTTATCAATGCCTAGATATTTAACCAAAGTATTCTCCACTTTAATTCTCATCTTACTCATTCAGAGTTGTGATTCTTCATTCTTTAATTCTTCTGAGGAAAATATATCGGAAACCGATAGTTTGTTTTTAGGCTTTTATTTAGGAATGCCCCAAAAGGACTTTTTGATCACTGTACCGACTTAAACAAACAGCAAAAAATCACTCAAGGACCAGGGGGATCTACCAATGTAGAGTATAGAATTGTGGATGAATATGATAGTGAAGTCAGCATGCGGTTTTTCCCAACCTTCATTGACGAAAAGATATTTGAAATGCCAGTAATCTATTCCTATGTGGCCTGGGCACCTTGGAACAGGCAGTATTGGGCTGAAAACCTCCTTCCTAAAGTTTTGGAAAAATACAAAATGACCTACGGTGATGATTTCCAATTACTCAATCATCCTACCCAAGGGAAAGTATATTATAAAATTGATGGGAAAAGAAGAATTAATTTGTTTGTCAAAGATGAACAATTTGTTCAAGCAGTTTTTACTGATTTGAAGGTAGAAAAGAGACTTAATGAAGAATTTGAAAATAGCCAGTCCCAAGAACAAATTCCATCGAATTAAGCCAATAATAGCTCAAGTTGTGAAGCAATTGTCTGTAGATTGTCCTATGTAAGTAAAATTTGGCTAGGGCATTCCAAGTGGTTGACGATACAAATTATACCCCATGAAAAATGCCTATTTTCATTTTTTGATTTTTACGCTCATTATTCTGACTTCATGTTCAAAAAACCTGATTTACAGGAACAGCAATCACTTTTTGAAAGTCTTCCTCCTCAAAAAACAGGTGTTGATTTTACCAATACCCTGAATGAAACAGAGGAGTTTAATATTATTGAATACCTGTATTTTTACAATGGTGGTGGAGTAGCTGCAGGAGATATTAATAATGATGGGCTGATTGATCTCTATTTTTCTTCTAATCAGGGACCCAATAAACTTTATTTGAATAAAGGGGGATTGTTTTTGAAGATATAACCCTGAAAGCAGGACTGGCATCTGAGGGACCTTGGAAAACGGGGGTTACTATGGCCGATATCAACGGAGATGGACTATTGGATATTTACGTTTCTAGGTTGGGGAATTGGAAAACAGTGGTAGGGAGAAATGAGCTATATATCAACAATGGTGACTTGACTTTTACAGAAAGTGCTGAAGAATATGGTTTGGCTTTCCAAGGTTTTAGCACGCAAGCCGCATTTTTTGATTTCGACAAGGATGGTGATTTGGATATGTACTTGCTCAACCATGCAGTACATACGGAGAGGAGTTATGGAGGGGCTGAATCTAGGTATTTTGACGATGGGTTGGCTGGAGATAGGCTGTATCGAAACAACCTAGAAAGTGGAGAAAAGAAGTTTACAGGAATTACACCACAAGCAGGAATTTTCTCCAGTAAGATCGGATATGGATTGGGAATTGGGATTTCTGATATCAATAATGATAGATGGCCTGATATCTATGTGTCAAATGATTTTAATGAGAATGACTACCTGTATATCAACCAAAAGGATGGAACCTTCAAAGAACAAATTTCTTCTGGTGTCAACTACAGCAGTAGGTTCTCGATGGGGAGTGATTTTTCAGATTTTAATAATGATGGGTGGATTGATTTTATCACCATGGACATGTTGCCTAGGGATGAAATCATTCAAAAAATGTCAGCTGGAGAAGATAGCGAAGAAGTATACCAACTCAAATTAGGGTTTGGATTTGAAAGGCAAGTGTCTAGAAATAGTCTTCAATTAAATAATGCCAATGGTACATTTTCGGAAATTGGGCAATACTCCGGCGTATACGCTACAGATTGGAGTTGGGCAGCATTATTTGGTGATTATGATAATGATGGCTGGAAAGATTTATTTGTTACCAATGGAATAGTTCGTCGACCCAATGACCTGGATTATATGAATTTTGTCACCAATCCAGAAATAGAAGAGGGTTTACAAAACAAGCCGAATATCAGTGATCTTGACCTTGCAGGAAAAATGCCTCCTGGCGATGTCGGTAATTTTATTTTTAGAAATAATGGAGACCTAACATTCAAGGATGTTTCACAAGAATGGGGGCTTTCTGGGAATGGGATCTCTAATGGAGCCATCTATGCAGACTTAGATAATGATGGGGATTTAGATTTGGTAATTAATAATATCAATCAACCTGCTGGAATTTATGAAAATAGATTAGGGCATTTTTCTGACAGTAGTAAAACCGTAAATTATTTAAAAGTGAGGTTTGATGGTCTGGGTTTAAACAAGTTTGGAATTGGGGCAAGAGTTGAGTTATACTATAAAAATAAGATCCAAGTTCAGGAAAATTTTACAAGCAGAGGATTTCAGTCATCCATCGCTCCTGAGGTCCATTTTGGTTTGGATGGTGTGCAGTACCTGGATTCTTTAAAAGTGATTTGGTCGAGCGGAAAATCAGAAACAATCAATAATGTCAAAGCCAATACTACTCTTGTTTTGAATGAATCAGATGCGACCGATCCTTCCACTCCAGCCACAAACACGAAAGAATCACTTTTAAGAATTTTGGATAAAGAGTCTACCGGTATTGATTTCCAACACATTGAAAATGAGTTTAATGATTTTAATACAGAGCCTTTGCTACCACATAAATTGTCTCAGGAGGGGCCAGCTTTAGCGATAGGTGATTTAAATGGAGATGGTCGGGAGGATGTTTTTGTTGGAGGAGCTTCGGGACAGCCTGGAGCTGTTTTTATTCAAAGCAAACAAGGTCGGTTTGATCAAGTGGATCAGCCCTTGTTGGAAGAAGATTCGATTTTGGAGGACGTAAGTGCGGTTTTTTTTGACAGTAATGGAGATGGTTTTTTGGATTTATTGGTAGGAAGGGGAGGGAATATCCAACTCCCAAATGATCAGGGCGAGTCTACTAGAATATATCTTAATGACGGAAAAGGGATTTTTGATCAAAAAGTACAATTATCCTTGGAACCCAATGCCCAAGTCTCGGTGGTAAAAGTGGCTGACTTTAACGGGGACGGAATGGAGGATTTGATGATTGGGGGAAGAAATGTGGCAGGGAAATATGGATATACTCCTAGAAGTTACTTACTACAAAATCAAGGAGGAAATAACTATGCAAACCGAACGAAGGAATTTGCTCCAGATTTGGAATTCATAGGAATGGTGAAAGATGCAGTATGGCAAGATTTAGACCTTGATGGAAACCTGGATTTGATTGTGGTAGGAGAATGGATTCCAATTACCATCTTCATGAATCGAGGAGGTAAATTGAATAATGAAACTAATTTATTTGGTTTGGAAAAATCAAAGGGCTGGTGGAACTCCATTGCTGCTGAAGATCTAAATGGAGATGGTTATCCCGATCTGGTGGTAGGGAATTTGGGTTTGAATAGCCGGTTGAAAGCATCCCAAGAACAGCCAGTAAAAATGATTGTCAATGATTTTGACCAGAATGGGACTTCGGAACAGATTATTTCTTATCCAGTGGATGGGGAATATTATACTGTAGCTACCAAAGATGAACTTGTAAAACAAATGCCAAGCCTCAAAAGAAGTTTTTACGCTACCGGGATTTTGCAGGGAAGGATGTTGAAGAGTTGTTGACTTATTTGAATACGAAAGAGGCGAAATACCTTGAAGCCCATCTTTTTGAATCCATAGTATTGGTAAATCAAAATGGTCTGGATTTTCGTTTACAGAAATTGCCTGCCGAAGCTCAATTTTCTCCAATTGAGGCGATTGAAGTGTTAGACGTGAATCAGGACGGATACCTGGATTTGGTATTAGGAGGGAACAAAACGGGCGCATCTCCTTATTATGGAGCCTATCAAGGGAGTTGGGGGCAGGTTATAATGGGAGACTCTCTTGGGAATTTCAAGACTGATACCCAAAACCGACTTAAAATCCGTGGCGACGTAAGAGGGATTAAGAAAGTGTCTGTCAACGCATTCACTTGGTTGATTTATGCTAAAAATGATGGTGCCCTTGAGGTAGTTCAGATCGATGAAGCAAAACCTTTCGAGTAATTTTTTTATAAAATTGAGGTCCCTTCAAAAGGGCCTTTCTTCGAACTAAATTTTGTAGTTCTTTTGAAGTTAGATTGTTTTTGATCTTTGACACGATTATTCCAAAAAGTACAATCTATCCATTAAATTCTCCTTTTTACTACTAAGGACTTGTCCAAATAAAAGGGAGGTAATGATTAAAAGCGTTTAATTCTTAAATCATATTAATAGGTTATTTTAACCTTTGATAATCAGGTATATTTATTGCCATATGAATATTTATGCGACCCGACTATAAAATTTTTATTCAATCTGTTTTTTTATTACTGATTTCGGTAGTTGTTGGAGGTTCTGTTTTGGCTCAAGGAATACGGGGCAAAGTCGTTTCTTCGGAAGGTGAACTCTTACCATATGCTTCCGTGTATATTCGAAATTTGGGAGACGGTGTTCCTACCAATCAAGATGGGAGGTATGAATATAAATTGGATCCCGGAGTATATGACGTTCTGATCCAATTCTTAGGCTATAAGTCCCAATTGAAAGCAGTAGAGGTGGGAGAGCAATGGGTAGATCTGGATTTTGTACTAGAACCACAAGTTTACACCCTAAGCGAAGTGGAAGTTAGGGCGGGGCAGGAAGATCCAGCTTTGACCATTATGAGGAAAGCCATTTCCAAAGCAAAATTCCACCGTTTACAATTGCAGCAATATAGTATGACGGTTTACCTGAAAGGTACTGGCCAGCTTACTGATGCTCCCTTTTTCCTTAAGAAGACTTTGGAAAAAGAAGGTCTGAAACTCAATGAAGCTTATACCAGTGAATCAGTTTCAAGAATTACCTTCACCCAACCTAATAAAGTGGAGGAAAAAGTGATTTCTATTAGAACCAATGGGGATAATCAATCTACTTCCCCTGCGCCCTACATCCAAACAAGTTTTTATCAGGAAAAAATCAATGATATTATTTCACCCTTGTCAAGGTCCGCATTCACTTATTATCGATTCACATATGAAGGGAGTTTCTTTGATCAGGATGTACTAGTGAATAAAATCAAGGTTACCCCAAGGTCCAGAGGAGAACGGGTATTTGAGGGATATATCTATATCATAGAGGACCTTTGGGCCATCCATTCCCTCAATTTAAAAACCTCCCTTTTGGGTTTTGATATTCAGGCCACTCAACAATATGCTCCTGTGGCTGAAAATGTCTGGATGCCTTTAACGCATACTTATCGATTTGGTGGGAAGTTTTTCGGATTTGAAGGGGAATTCAAATACCTGGCATCTACAAGAGAATATGAAGTCACCTTAAACCCTGATTTGGCCTATGTTCCAGAGATTATAGACGAAAAAGTACAAGAGGTAACCGAAGATGTGGCTGACTTCAAAAAACGGAATCTGCCTTGGAGCAACTGGCCAAAGAGCAACCCACTACTCGAAAAGAATATAGAAAGCTGATCAATGAATATGAAAAAGAATCGCTGAAAGAGCGGGATGAGCCTGATGTGATCCGGGAAAGTTATTTTAGCATAGATTCTCTTGCGAAAAAACGTGATTTATCTTATTGGGATAGCATCAGACCAGTTCCTCTGACCGAGAAAGAAATAGAAGGGTATAAAAGAGATGATAGTCTGGCAGTCATAGAAGCTGCAAAAGTCAGTGAGGTGGATTCGGTGGCAAAAAAAGCGAGAAGGAAGTATAAACCCTTGGATTTCATGAATGGGGCCTCTTACAGTTTTGGGAAAGGCGTTTCGATCGGATTTAAGCAAAATTGGACCAAGATATCATTTAACACAGTGGAAGGTTTTAAGTTCGGTATGGGAATGTTTTACCGAAAATATCAAGAGGAGAAACTTGCCGACTCAATCAATCGAATCCGGAAAAGCTTCAATATTGAGCCGGAGTTGCGATATGGTATTTCAAGTAATCGATTTTATGGAAAAGTGGACTTTCGATGGTCTACCACAAAACCTATCTCAGGAACTACTTTTGGGGTTGAAGGGGGAAGATATATTTATCAATTCAATGGGGAGAGCCTATCAATGAACAGGTAAATGCTTTTTATTCTCTATTGTTTCGTCAGAATTACATGAAGCTTTATGAACAGGATTTTGCCAGGGTTTACTGGGCTCATCGGGTCAATTATGGATTTACCTACCGAGCTAACTTAACCTACGCAGAAAGAGGAGAACTTTTTAATAATTCCAATTATAGCTGGTACAACAAAGAAGAGAGAACCTATACCAGCAACCGGCCAGAAAATGTGGAGGTCGATGAAATGGCCTTTACTGATCATGAAATACTAAAGTTCAATGCGTCTATTGCCTGGAGACCGGGTGTAAAATATGGAATTAGAAATGGTCGTAAATATCCAATTACCAATCGATCTCCTTTGATCAATTTCAATTATACAAAAGCTCTGGGAGGATTGTTAAATGCTGAGACTGCTGCTGATTTTGATCATTTGGAGTTAGGGATAGAGCACTTTTTTGAATTTGGCGTGAGTGGAAAGTTGGACTTTAATGTTTCTGCAGGGGCATTCTTGAGTAATAAGCAAGTCTATTTTCAGGACTACCAGCATTTTGGAGGTAACAGAACTATATTTTCGAATTTTGGACCTGCTTCAAATTACCGATTTATGGATTACTACAAGTACAGCACCAATACCTCCTACGTTTCAGGGATTTTCCATTATCAATTCCGAAAATTTCTGTTGACTCAATTGCCTATGCTCCGGTTTTCAGGGGTGAGGGAAAATCTCTTTTTTAACTATTTAAAGACTGAAAATTCACCAAGTTATTGGGAGGCCGGTTACTCTTTGGATAATTTATTCAGAATCTTCAGATTGGAAATGGGAGCTGGATTTGAGAACGGAAATTTCCTAAGAGGAGGAGTTCGATTTGGTATTGCCACCTTTATCCAAGTGAATTGACGTTGATTTATCAAGAAGCATTTTTCTGATTGAATTGGCTTGAATCAAGTCTTAGTTTTCCGAATAGGTGATCTATTTTAGGATGGGTAATTTTTAACTTTAAGAGGAGTATTTTATTGGTTTTATTGAATTAACTGAGAAAAATAAAGCAAAAAAAACGCTCTGAAATTCATTTTCAGAGCGTTTTTTTTAATGTTTAGGAATGATCAAACTTTCATAATATCAGCTTCTTTCTTAACAAGTAAGTCATCAATTTTTGCAGCATATTGATCTGTTAGCTTCTGAACTACTTCTTCAGCTCTTTTGATTTCGTCTTCAGATGCACCGTCTTTTTGAAGTTTTTTCAAGGAGTCATTGGTGTCTTTTCTGACCGTTCTAATGGAAATTTTACCATTTTCACACTCATTTTTAGCTTGTTTTACCAAGCTGATTCTTCTTTCCTCCGTTAATGCAGGAATAGTCAGAATAACGATCTCTCCATTGTTTTGAGGGGCAAGTCCCAAGTCTGAGTTAATAATTGCTTTTTCTATTTCTCCGATTAAATTCTTTTCCCAAGGTTTAATGCTAAGTGTTCTTGCATCCGGAGTGTTGATCGAAGCAACCTGAGACAAAGGGGTAGGCGCTCCATAATATTGGACCATAATTCCGTCCAAGATATTAGGCATTGCCTTTCCTGCTCTAATTTTTAATAATTCTGAAGCAGTATGGTCCACTGCTTTCTGCATCAATTCTTTTGCTTCGTCTAAGAATAAATCAATTTCTTCCATAATCTTAAGCTTAAAGGGTTGTGATCAATGTTCCAACTTCTTCACCTTCTACTAGTTTACTCAAATTACCTGCCTTATTCATATCAAATACAATAATTGGAAGGTTGTTTTCCTGACAAAGTGTGAAAGCAGTCATATCCATGACATTTAAGTTCTTTTCATACACTTCGTGGAAGGATATAGTTTTGTATTTGGTTGCCGTAGCATCTTTTTCAGGGTCAGCAGTATAAACGCCGTCTACTCTTGTACCCTTTAAGACCACATCTGCCTCTACCTCAATCGCTCTTAAACTGGCTGTGGAATCTGTGGTAAAGTAAGGATTTCCAATTCCAGCACCAAAGATGACAATACGTCCCTTTTCCAGGTGTCGGATTGCTCTTCTTCGAATGAATGGTTCACAAACACTTTCAATTTTTATTCCAGACATCAACCTAGTGAAGAGACCTGCTTTTTCCAAAGCACTTTGAAGAGCCATTGCATTGATCAAGGTGGCTAACATCCCCATGTAATCTCCTTGGACGCGATCGATACCTGATTGAGCAGCTTGAACTCCTCTGAAGATGTTGCCCCCACCAATCACGATAGCAATTTCCACCCCCATATCTTTGACTTTCATGATCTCTTGGGTGTATTGCTGAAGTCTAACAGGGTCGATGCCGTAATTCTTGTCGCCCATTAGTGCTTCTCCGCTTAGTTTGAGCAGTATTCTTTTGTATTTCATAAGTGGATTTATTTGCAAAGGAGTTGCTGAATAAAGTAGTACTAGATTAAATAATCCGACAAATATAATTCCTTCATCTCATTATGCTAGGGCAAATCTCAATTTTGGCTTTTCCTAAATTCTTTTTTTGATCAAAATTGTATCAGGACTTGGTTTTTTCAACACTTTGCTTGAGATTAACTTTGATGGATTTAATAATGCCGTCCCCAGGAGCTTTGATGATATTTTCCATTTTCATGGCCTCTAGAATTAAAACGACATCTCCTTTTTTCACTTCATCTCCGGCCTTTACTTTTAATTCCAGAATTAATCCTGGCATGGGAGCTTTAATGTCCTTGGCTGCTCCAGAATTCAGGTTATTCATCCCCATTTTCTCAAGTAAAAGATCAAATCGGTCCTTGAGTTGTAGCGTAGCCGTTTTTCCTTCCAATCTGATTTGAAGGGTTTTGGTCTCTTTATCCAAGGAAACCAATTCAGCCTCTATGGATTGGTGCTTATGTATAAGATGTATTTTTCTATCGGATATCCATTCCAAATCCCAATCCAAGGATTTATCATTTACGAAAGTGGATTCATCGGTTTTTTCTACCGAATAGGTCTCATTTTGGATAGTTACTGAAAACATTCCTGTTAATTTGGCGCTTGAATTTATTATTTCCGAACAAAAAGCGGTCTTTCTTTTTCCCAAATATGAAACAAATGCTAGCTAAGGCAAAAGATATTTTGCAAAAGTCCTTATTCCCTGGCCTAGGGATTCTGGTTTTATTTGCTTATTCCTGTAAATCAGCAGAGAATATTACAAAAACAGAAGAAGAGTCCCCTGAACAGGAAGTAATAGCCGAACCTACGGCAATAATTCCGCTGGATACTGCCGGGATCATCAAATTAGTCCAAGAGAAAGAGTCTCAACTAGCAAATTACAAGGGAGAGAGAAAGCGGGATTTTGACTTGATCCATACGGATTTGGAGCTAGATTTTGATTATCAAAATCAGTTCGTTTTGGGAAAGGCGGTATTGACATTCAAACCGTTATTTAAGCCACAAAAAGAGTTGATTTTAGATGCTCAGGATTTTGAGTTAGGGAAAGTCTATTTAGTGTATAAGGGAGATAGCGCATCTCTAGGGTATTACTACGATTCCCAGGAACTGAAAATTCCACTTCCGCAGCTGATGACGAAGGAAGATACCTTTGCCATAGCGATGGCATATAAAGCTTTCCCAGAGAAGAACTCAGGGGAGGGAAGTCAGGCCATTACTGACACCAAAGGCCTTTATTTTATTGACCCCTTGAACGTGGATCCCGAAAAGCCAACGATGATTTGGACCCAAGGCGAGACCATGCATAATTCCAAATGGTTTCCAACATTGGATCAACCTAATGAAAAAATGACCCAACTTTTTAAATTGACAGTGCCAGATTCCATGGTGTCCATAGGAAATGGAGAACTAGTTAATCAGGAGGATTTAGGGAATGGCTTTCATCTAGATTATTGGGAAATGAAGTTGCCTCACTCCCCTTATTTGGCCGCATTTGCCATCGGTGATTTTGGAAAAGTACAAGCTACTTGGGAAGGGGTTCCATTAGGGTATTATGTAGAAAAGGGCTACGAGGAAGGAGCCAAAATGGTATTCAAAAATACCCCAGAGATGCTTGGCTTTTTCTCAGAAAAGCTAGGTGTTCGCTATCCTTGGCCTAAATATGACCAAGTTGTGGTACGGGATTTCGTTTCCGGAGCAATGGAAAATACCACGGTTTCCATCTTTATGGAAGAGTTAAGGCTGAATGAAAAAGAAGCCTTGGACTCAGAATGGGATTACATCATTGCACATGAGCTGTTTCACCAATGGTTTGGGGATTATGTCACCACCGAATCCTGGGCAAACCTACCTCTGAATGAAGGATTTGCAAATTACAGTGAGTTTTTGTGGAATGAACACAAGTATGGTATTGACCAAGCCTCCCTCAAACTCGTTGCTGAAATGGAAACCTATTTTGCGGAATCGGCAACCAAACAAGTGAATTTGATCAGGCATTACTATGAGGATTCTGAAGATATGTTTGACTCTCATAGTTATGCCAAGGCAGGAGTGATTATCCATATGCTTAGGAAATATGTGGGGGATGAGGTCTTTTTTGAGGCTCTCCAAAGGTATTTGCAGAAACATGCATTTTCCAATGTTGAAGTGCATGATTTGCGACAGGCTTTTGAAGAAGTAGCAGGGGAGGATTTGAATTGGTTTTTTAACCAGTGGTTTTTAGATAAAGGTCATCCAGAGCTCTTTGTGAAAATTGATTATTCTATTCCGGAAAACATTTTGATTTCTATTACCCAAATACAGGATTTGGAAGAAAACCCACTTTATCAGTTACCTTTTGAAATAAGCTGGTACGATGGAATGGAAAGAAAAGCAAAGAAATTTATGCTGAAAGAGGCATTTCAACAATTCGCTTTAGAGAACGGGAATCCTACAGACTTGGTCTTTTTTGATGAAGGGAAAGATCTTTTGATCAAGAAGAATCAAGTAGTTTCTTCAGACCAATGGTCTCACCAGTATGAAACTTCCAAGTTGGGAATTGCTCGATACGAGGCACTGGATAGCTTAGCCACGAATGATGCAGCCGAGGAGCTTAAACTATTATTGCCAAAAGCCATAAAAGATGATTTTTGGTCAGTAAGGGAGCTTGCTTTAAGTCTATTACAAAGTCATACGGAATGGATTGAAGAGGTAGATGGATTGGAAAATGAGCTTGTTGCATTGATAGATGGGAATGCCAAAAATTCGGTGAAAGCAGGGGCTATTGATGTTTTGGCAGCCTATGACAATGAGAAATATCAGGCCATGTTCTTGAAATTGGTGGAGGAACCATCGGTATTAGTGTCTAGTTCTGCCTTGATGGGACTGACCAACCTAGAGGGGCAGGAATTGGATGAAGAATTGATTGAACGGTTTTCGAAAGAGACCAATTTCCGATATGTGATTCCGGTATCGGAATACTTCATTACCAAGCCTGTGTTAGGGAGGGGATTTGGTTTCATGAAAAAATAAACCAGCTCTCTGGAGAGGGTTTGTATTTCTTTTTGGGGTACTATGGGGAATATTTTAGCAGGTTTCCAGAAGAGGGCAAAGACCTTGCTGTAGAAAATTTAAAAAAATCATGAAGGATGATGCACAAAATTTCATTCGATTAGGAGCATTTCAGGCGATCTTAGCATTTTCTGATGATGCCCAGGTGGTAGAAGCAATATCTGAAATCGCGGCACAAGAGAAAGATCCCGAATTGAAAAGTTACTATGATTACTTCATGGAGGCACTAATTGTGAAAAATTAATTCACTGATTTTAAGTTGTTTGTAGAAATAGTGAATAAAATCTCATGAAATTTGAAATACATCCTTTGAAACTTTAATAAAAGGCTATAATTTTGCCATCCGTTACGATAGATAGGTCATCGAAAAAGACTTTAAAAAGTGACGAATAGTTGGGGGAATACCAAAGCGGCCAACTGGGACGGACTGTAAATCCGTTGACTTATGTCTTCACAGGTTCGAATCCTGTTTCCCCCACAATTGCCGAATGCAAAATTTTTTCCTAGTTTTGCAGGGCTTAAAAGAAATTCGGCTTAGCCGGAATAAAAGCGGGAGTAGCTCAGTTGGTAGAGCGGCAGCCTTCCAAGCTGCAGGTCGCGGGTTCGAGCCTCGTCTCCCGCTCTATACTTTTCTTCGGGAAAGTATCGGGCTCAAGCCGACGTAGCTCAGGGGTAGAGTACTTCCTTGGTAAGGAAGGGGTCACGGGTTCAAATCCCGTCGTTGGCTCATACGGCTTTAATTATTATATCTAAACATATCTTTAAACTTAAACTGAGGATTTTCACGCATGGCAAAAGCACAATTCGACCGTTCCAAGCCGCACGTTAATATCGGTACGATTGGTCACGTAGATCATGGAAAGACCACTTTGACTGCTGCCATCACTACCGTTTTGGCTAGTAAGGGTCTATCTGAATTAAGAGACTTCTCTTCTATAGACAACGCTCCAGAAGAAAAAGAAAGAGGTATTACCATTAACACCTCTCACGTAGAATATCAAACTGCAAAAAGACACTACGCTCACGTAGATTGTCCTGGTCACGCCGATTACGTTAAAAACATGGTAACTGGTGCAGCACAGATGGACGGTGCTATCCTAGTGGTAGCAGCGACTGATGGACCAATGCCTCAAACTAGAGAGCACATCCTATTGGCTCGTCAGGTTGGTGTTCCTGCTCTTGTTGTTTTCATGAACAAGGTAGACATGGTTGACGATCCTGAGCTTCTTGAGTTAGTAGAAATGGAAGTTAGAGAACTTCTTTCTTTCTACGAGTTCGACGGAGATAACATCCCAGTAATCGCTGGTTCTGCACTTGGTGCATTGAACGGTGAAGATAAGTGGGTTGATACTGTAATGCAATTGATGGACGCTGTAGACGAGTACATTCCTCTTCCTGAGCGTGCTGTAGATAAAGATTTCTTGATGCCTGTAGAAGACGTGTTCTCGATCACTGGTCGTGGTACTGTTGCTACCGGTAGAATTGAAAGAGGTGTAATCAACTCTGGTGATCCAGTTGACATCATCGGTATGGGTGCTGAAGGACTTAAGTCTACAGTTACTGGTGTTGAGATGTTCCGTAAGATCCTAGACAGAGGTGAAGCTGGTGATAACGTAGGTCTTTTGTTGAGAGGTATTGAAAAAGCTCAAATCAAGAGAGGTATGATTATCTGTAAGCCAGGTTCTGTGACTCCTCACGCACACTTCAAAGCTGAAGTTTACGTATTGTCAAAAGAAGAAGGTGGACGTCATACTCCATTCTTCAACAAATACAGACCTCAGTTCTACTTAAGAACTACTGACGTAACTGGTGAGATTAAACTTCCAGAAAACGTTGAAATGGTTATGCCAGGTGATAACGTGACTATCGAGGTGAACTTGCTTAATGCAGTTGCTCTTGAAAAAGGACTTCGTTTTGCGATCCGTGAGGGTGGTAGAACAGTAGGTGCTGGTCAGGTTACTGAAATCCTTGACTAATCAATTTCTGATCTAATAAAAACGATGCGATCCTGAATATTTTTGGGATCGCATTTGTTTCTTTAGTCAACAATACCTAATTTTGCGTTCCCATTAGCGGGGCGTTCATTCACACGGGCATAGTTCAATGGCAGAATAGCGGTCTCCAAAACCGTTGATGGGAGTTCGAATCTCTCTGCCCGTGCCAGTAAGTATTACAATATGAATCTAAAAAACTTTGTTCTGGAGTCGTATGATGAAATGAAAAACAAGGTCACTTGGCCTAAGTACTCATTTCTTCAAAATAGTGCAGTGTTGGTGCTAGTAGCTTCTTTGATCTTTGCCTTGTTCATCGGGGTAGTAGACTTAGGGTTCGAAAACATCATGACATGGTTTTATGATTTATTTTAATTGAATTGACATTACAGAATGGCTGAACATAAGTGGTACGTACTCAGGGTAGTAGCTGGGCAGGAAAAGAAGACAAAAACCTATCTGGATAATGAAATTTCCAGACAGAAGATTGACGAATTTATTCCTGAAGTGCTGATACCTTCCGAGAAGGTATATGAGATGCGAAATGGCAAGAAGCGTGTCAGAGAAAGAAATTTCTTTCCCGGATACGTTTTAGTCAATGCAGATCTATCTAATGGTGAGGCCAATCACGTAATAACGAGTATCCCGGGTGTTATCGGTTTCTTAGGATCAAACCAGGGGGAGCTTCCAAAACCCCTGAACCATTACGCCAATCAGAAGTCAACCGTATTTTAGGTAAGGTTGAGGAGATTGATGAGTTTGCAGAGAAACTGGATACGCCATTTATAGTAGGAGAAGCCGTGAAGGTAATGGACGGCCCATTCAGTGGATTTACCGGGACAATAGAGGAGATATTTGATGAGAAGAAGAAATTGAATGTTATGGTCAAGATCTTCGGAAGAAATACTCGGGTAGAGTTAAACTTTATACAAGTAGAAAAACAAGACTAAGCAATGGCTAAGGAAATCACTGGTTATTTAAAACTACAAGTGAAAGGTGGCCAGGCTAACCCGTCGCCTCCAGTAGGTCCAGCTCTTGGTTCCAAGGGTTTGAACATTATGGAGTTTTGTAAGCAATACAATGCACGTACCCAAGATAAAATGGGTCAAGTGCTACCTGTATTGATTACAATTTTCTCGGATAAGTCTTTTGAATTCGTTGTAAAAACTCCTCCTGCAGCAAATATGTTGTTAGAGGCAGCGAAATTGAAAGGCGGTTCTGCAGAACCTAACCGTAAGAAAGTGGGTTCGGTTACCTGGGATCAGGTAAAAGAAATTGCAGAGGTTAAAATGCCTGACCTAAATGCTTTCAAAGTAGAGTCAGCTATGAAAATGATAGCTGGTACAGCTAGAAGCATGGGTATCACAGTATCTGGACAAGCCCCTTGGGAAGTATAAATAAAAAACAATGGCTAAGTTAACAAAAAAGCAAAAAGAAGCTCTTTCTAAATATGACCCAAGCCAAGTGTACTCTCTTGAGGCAGCTTCTTCTATCGTTAAGGAAATTACCAATACCAAATTTGATTCTTCTATCGATCTAGACATTCGTTTGGGTGTGGATCCTAGAAAAGCGGATCAAATGGTAAGAGGCGTCGTAGCCCTTCCGCATGGTACTGGTAAGGATATCAAAGTATTGGTACTTTGTACTCCAGACAAGGCGGCAGAAGCAACTGAAGCGGGTGCAGATTATGTGGGCTTGGATGACTACATCGCTAAAATCGAAGGTGGATGGACTGACATTGATGTCATCATCACAATGCCTAACGTAATGGCGAAGGTAGGTAGATTGGGTAGAGTATTAGGACCAAGAGGTTTGATGCCTAACCCAAAATCCGGAACAGTTACTTTGGATGTAGCTAAAGCTGTTAAAGAGGTGAAGGCTGGTAAGATCGATTTCAAAGTTGATAAATTTGGAATTATCCATGCTAGCGTTGGTAAAGCATCTTTTACACCTGAAAAAATTCAGGACAATGTAAGAGAATTGGTGCTTACTATCTCTAAGCTTAAGCCTAGCTCATCTAAAGGTACATACTTCAAAAGTATTCATTTATCAAGTACAATGTCTCCTGGAATCGCAGTGGACAAGGGTAGTATTCAAGGTATTTAATCATGACTAGAGACGAAAAGAAAGTAATAATCGACGGTCTTACCGAGAAATTCAGAGAAAACCCTTTCTTCTACATCACAGATGCATCAGGTTTTTCCGTTGCTCAAGTGAATGCGTTCAGAAGAACTTGTTTTGAAAAAGGTGTTGAGTACAAAGTATACAAAAATACGCTGATTCAAAAAGCGCTTGAAAACCTTGATGCAGATTATTCTCCATTAAGTGACAAAGCTCTTAAAGGATTCTCTGGAATTATTTTCTCGAAAGAGACAAGTAATTTGCCAGCAAAAGTATTGCTGGATTTCAGAAAGAAAATAGGTAAAAAAGAAACTAGACCAGTTTTTAAAGGTGCTGCTATTGAAACCGATATCATTATCGGTGAAGAGAACCTTGAAATGTTGTCTAAACTTAAATCAAAGCAGGAGCTTTTGGGCGACCTACTCGGATTGCTACAATCTCCAGCTATGAATCTTATCTCTGCTTTGCAAAGTGGTCAGAACAACCTTACAGGTGTGCTTAAGACCCTAGCTGACAAAGAAGAAGCATAAGGACCAAAAAATTAATATTTAAAAAAAACACAAAAAATAAATTTCAAATACAATGGCAGATCTTACGCAACTTGCAGATCAGTTGGTGAACTTGACTGTAAAAGAAGTTAAAGAATTGACAGATATCCTTAAAGATCAGTACGGAATCGAACCTGCTGCTGCTGGTGTAGCAGTTGTAGCTGGTGGTGCTGGTGGAGGAGAAGCTGCTGCAGAAGAAGAGAAAACTTCATTCGACGTTATCTTGAAATCTGCTGGTGCATCTAAATTGGCAGTAGTTAAATTGGTAAAAGAATTGACAGGACTTGGATTGAAAGATGCAAAAGACCTAGTTGATTCTGCTCCTAAAGCCTTGAAAGAAGGTATCGCTAAGGATGAAGCTGAAGGCTTGAAGAAGTCTTTGGAAGAAGCTGGTGCTGAAGTAGAGATCAAATAATTTGCTAAGCCAGAGCCAATAGGTTATGGTTTAGCCATAAGACCTGACTAAATTAGTCAGGTCTTTTCCTGTTTATGCACAGGTATAAAATTGCATTATTTTAAGCGAAAATTGTCGCATTTCGTTATTTAATTTCACTATAAACATATACTACCTTGGCTATCAAGAATCAAACCGAAAGGAAAAGTTTCTCCTCCATTAAGGTGGTCAAAGACTATCCGGATTTTCTAGATATTCAGTTGCAGTCTTTTAAAGACTTTTTTCAATTGGATACTCCTGCAGAAAAGCGCCGGGCAGATGGGTTATTTAAAGTATTTGCCGAAAACTTCCCGATCAGTGATTCCAGAGAAAATTTCACTTTGGAATTCATCGATTACGCAGTAGACCCTCCTAAGTATAGTGTAGGAGAGTGTATTGATAGAGGTTTGACATATTCTGTCCCTTTAAAGGCAAAACTTAGACTTCTTTGTCACGATGAGGATAATGAGGATTTCGAAACCATTGAGCAAGAAGTATTCTTAGGAAACCTTCCGTATATGACGGAGAAAGGTTCCTTCGTCATCAATGGGGCGGAACGAGTAATCGTTTCTCAGTTGCATAGATCTCCAGGTGTATTCTTTGCACAAAGCAAACATACAAATGGTACGAAGTTATATTCAGCTAGAATCATTCCTTTCAAAGGTTCCTGGATCGAGTTTGCTACAGACATCAACAATGTCATGTATGCATACATTGATCGTAAGAAGAAATTCCCTGTTACCACGTTGCTTAGAGCAATTGGCTATGGTTCTGATAAAGATATCTTGGATTTATTCGGATTATCTGAGGAAGTTTCAGCCACTAAAAATGCGCTGAAAAAGGCAGCAGGTAGAAAATTGGCCGCGAGAGTTCTTAGAACTTGGGTAGAAGATTTCGTGGATGAAGATACTGGTGAAGTAGTATCCATCGATCGAAATGAGGTATTGCTAGAGCGTGATACCGTACTTACGGATGAAGATATTTCTATGATTTTGGATTCGGGATCGAAAAGCATCATCCTTCATAGGGAAGATGTAAATATCGCCGATTTCTCTATCGTTTATAATACATTACAGAAAGATAACTCTAACTCTGAAAAAGAAGCAGTAGAAGTTATCTATCGTCAGTTGAGAAACACTGAAGCACCTGATGAGGCGACTGCAAGAGAAGTAATTCATAGCTTATTCTTCTCTGACAAGCGTTATGATTTAGGTGAAGTTGGTCGTTATAGAATCAACAAAAAATTAGGTCTTGACATTGAATCTGAAAAGATTGTCTTGACTAAAGAGGATATCATTTCAATTGTGAAATATCTAATTGGATTGATCAACTCTAAAGCAGTAGTCGATGATATTGACCACTTGAGTAACAGAAGAGTAAGAACTGTAGGTGAACAGCTTTATAGCCAGTTCGGTGTAGGTCTTGCTAGAATGGCTAGAACCATTCGTGAAAGAATGAACGTTCGTGACAATGAAGACTTCAAACCAGTCGACTTGATCAATGCACGTACGCTTTCTTCTGTGATTAACTCATTCTTTGGTACCAACCAACTTTCTCAGTTCATGGATCAAACCAATCCATTGGCGGAGTTGACTCACAAGAGAAGACTTTCTGCATTGGGTCCAGGGGGTCTGTCTAGAGAAAGAGCAGGTTTCGAGGTACGTGACGTTCACTATACTCACTATGGTCGTCTTTGTACTATTGAAACTCCAGAAGGTCCAAACATTGGTTTGATTTCTTCTCTTTGCGTTCATGCTAAGGTGAACTCCATGGGCTTCTTGGAAACTCCTTATAGAAAGGTGAAAGAAGGGAAAGTAAGCATGGATAAGGATGACATCGTATTCCTTACCGCTGAAGAAGAAGATGACAATAACATTGCACAGGCAAATGCACCTTTGGATGAGAAAGGTAATTTCATCAATGAAAAAGTAAAGGCAAGATTTGAAGGTGATTTCCCGGTTCTTGAACCAACTGAAATCAGCTATATGGACGTTGCTCCAAACCAAATTGTGTCAGTAGCTGCTTCTTTGATTCCTTTCTTGGAGCATGATGATGCAAACAGAGCCTTGATGGGATCTAACATGCAGCGTCAGGCAGTTCCATTATTGAAAGCAGAATCTCCTATTGTAGGTACTGGTCTTGAGGCAAAAGCTGCTGTAGATTCAAGATCCTTGATTATTGCAGAAGCAGACGGTGTAGTAGACTATGTAGATGCTAAGAAAATCACCATCAAATACGACCTATCTGATGATGAACTATTAGTAAACTTTACAGACGAATATAAATCTTACGATCTGATTAAGTTCAGAAGAACCAACCAGGATACTACGATCAACTTGACTCCATTGGTGTTGAAAGGTCAGAAAGTAGTGAAAGGCCAGGTTCTTGTAGAAGGTTATTCGACGAACGAAGGTGAGCTTGCTCTAGGTAAGAACTTGAAGGTGGCTTACATGCCATGGCAAGGATATAACTTTGAGGATGCGATTGTAATTTCTGAGCGAGTTGTTCGTGAAGATATCTTTACCTCTATCCACGTTGAAGAATTCCAACTAGAAGTAAGAGATACGAAGCGTGGGGAAGAAGAATTAACTTCTGAAATTCCTAACGTATCTGAAGAGGCTGTGAAGCACTTGGATGAGAATGGTGTGATCAGAATTGGTGCGGAAGTGAAAGAAGGTGATATTATCATCGGTAAGATCACTCCAAAAGGCGAAACTGATCCAACTCCAGAAGAAAAACTATTGAGAGCAATATTTGGGGATAAAGCTGGTGATGTAAAAGATGCATCTTTGAAAGCTTCTCCATCTCTTAATGGTGTGGTTATCGAAACCAAATTGTTCTCTCGTCCTAAAAAGGATAAAGAAGTTAGAGCAAAAGCAAAAGCTGAGGTTGAAAAACTGAAAGCAAAATACTCCAAAGATCTATTGGGTATCAGAGCTCGAATGATCAATAAATTGGTTACGCTATTGGATGGTAAAACATCTTTGGGCGTGAAACACAAGTTTGGAGATGAGATCATCAGCAAGGGTGTTAAATTTAATCTGAAGAATATCGAAAACAACTTGTTCCCTGCGAAGAACCCTTATAGAGACGAAAGTAACTATAACGTTCCAGAAGAAGCAAACTTGATTTCGGATATCATTTTGGATGATTGGACCGATGATCCACATACCAATGATCTGATTGTGAAATTGGTGAAAAACTATACCAATTCCAGAAACGAGATTTCAGGTCTATTCAAGAGAGATCGATTTACTCTTGAAGTTGGAGATGAACTTCCTGCAGGTATTGTTCAGCTTGCTAAGGTTTACGTGGCTAAGAAGCGTAAATTGAAAGTAGGGGATAAGATGGCTGGTCGTCACGGAAACAAAGGTATTGTCGCTAGAATCGTAAGAGACGAAGATATGCCATTCCTAGAGGACGGAACTCCAATGGATATCGTATTGAACCCTCTAGGTGTACCATCTCGTATGAACATTGGTCAGATCTTCGAAACTGTACTTGCTTGGGCAGGTCAGGTATTGGGTAAGAAATATGCTACTCCGATTTTCGATGGAGCTTCTATGGAAGAGGTTTCTGCAGAGTTGGAAGAAGCAGGCGTACCAGCATACGGACGTACGTACCTATATGATGGTCTATCCGGTGTGAAATTTGATCAACCAGTAACCGTAGGTGTGGCTTACATGCTTAAACTGGGTCACTTGGTGGATGATAAGATGCACGCGCGTTCTATTGGTCCATACTCTTTGATTACGCAACAGCCACTGGGTGGTAAAGCACAATTCGGTGGTCAGCGTTTCGGAGAAATGGAAGTGTGGGCACTGGAAGCATTCGGTGCATCCCATGTACTTCAGGAAATCCTGACTGTTAAATCAGATGACGTAATCGGTAGAGCTAAAGCTTACGAAGCGATAGTGAAGGGTGAAAACCTTCCTAAACCTAACATTCCAGAATCATTCAATGTATTGGTTCATGAATTGAGAGGTTTGGCTCTTGAAATTACCCTGGATTAATTTAGCTCATTAGGGCTCGCAAGAGCCCTTTACATATCTTTCAAAAAACTATGGCGTTCAGAAAAAATAAAAAACTTAACATCGACTTTTCCAGAGTCACCGTTAGTTTGGCTTCTCCAGAATCTATTCTGGATAGTTCAAACGGTGAAGTGACACAGCCAGAGACTATCAACTATAGAACTTACAAACCAGAAATGGGTGGTTTGTTCTGTGAGAGAATCTTTGGTCCTGTCAAAGACTGGGAATGTCATTGTGGCAAGTATAAGCGCATCAGGTATAAAGGTATTATCTGTGACCGTTGCGGTGTAGAGGTTACAGAAAAGAAAGTAAGAAGAGAGAGAATGGGGCACATCGAGCTGGTAGTACCAGTTGCTCACATTTGGTATTTCAAATCTCTTCCTAATAAAATCGGTTATCTTCTTGGTCTACCGACTAAGAAGCTTGATCAGATTGTGTATTATGAGCGTTATGCTGTAGTACAACCAGGGATCAAAGCTGAGGACGGAATTCAATACTTGGATTTCCTAACTGAGGATGAGTACCTGGATATCATGGATAAGCTTCCTAAGGAAAATCACATGCTAGATGATGACGATCCAAATAAATTCATCGCCAAAATGGGTGCTGAAGCTTTGGAAATGTTATTGGCTAGAATTGAGTTGGATGATCTTTCTTATGCACTTCGTCACCAAGCTGCAACTGATACTTCTCAGCAGAGAAAAGCAGAAGCATTGAAGAGATTGAAGGTAGTAGAAGCATTCCGTGATGCAAGAACCAGAATTGAAAACCGTCCAGAATGGATGGTAGTAAGAATGGTTCCAGTGATCCCTCCAGAATTGAGACCTTTGGTTCCTTTGGATGGTGGAAGATTCGCTACTTCTGATTTGAATGACCTTTATAGAAGAGTAATTATCAGAAATAACCGATTGAAGAGATTGATCGATATCAAAGCTCCTGAGGTTATTTTGAGAAACGAGAAGAGAATGCTTCAAGAAGCTGTCGATTCTTTGTTCGATAACTCTAGAAAAGTAAATGCGGTAAGATCTGATGGTAACCGTGCTTTGAAATCCCTTTCTGATATGTTGAAAGGTAAGCAAGGTCGTTTCCGTCAAAACTTACTCGGTAAGCGTGTGGATTATTCAGGTCGATCCGTGATCGTGGTAGGTCCTGAATTAAAGCTTCACGAGTGTGGTCTTCCAAAAATATGGCAGCCGAGCTTTTCAAACCATTTATCATCAGAAAACTGATTGAAAGAGGGATTGTAAAGACTGTAAAATCTGCCAAGAAAATTGTGGATCGTAAAGATCCAGTGGTATGGGACATCTTGGAAAATGTATTGAAAGGACACCCTGTTCTTCTAAACCGTGCTCCTACTCTTCACAGACTAGGTATCCAAGCATTCCAGCCTAAATTGATCGAAGGAAAAGCTATCCAGCTTCACCCATTGGTATGTACTGCATTCAACGCCGATTTTGACGGTGACCAGATGGCCGTTCACGTACCGCTTGGCCATGAAGCAATTTTGGAAGCTTCTACTTTAATGCTTTCAGCACATAACATCCTTAACCCTGCTAATGGTGCTCCTATTACTGTACCATCTCAGGATATGGTTTTGGGTCTATATTATGTAACGAAAGGCAAGAAATCTACTCCAGAAGAGCCGGTTCCTGGTGAGGGAATGACCTTCTACAGCACAGAGGAAGTAGTAATTGCATTAAACGAACAAGTGATTTCCAAGCACGCGAACATCAAGTGTAAGGTGAATGTTCGTAAGCCAGATGGCTCTATCGTAGAAGAAATCATCGATACGGTTGCTGGAAGATTGATCTTCAACCAGTTTGTTCCTGAGGAAGTAGGTTATGTAAATGAGCTTCTTACCAAGAAAAAACTACAGCAGATCATTGCTCAGGTAGTCAAAGTATGTGGTATCGCACGTACAGCTAAATTCTTGGATGATATCAAGCATCTAGGTTTCCAAAGTGCTTACCAAGGTGGTTTGTCAATGGGACTAAATGATGTAATTATCCCAGAAGAAAAAGAACCAATGATCACCAAAGCTAAGGAAGAGGTAGATCAGGTTTGGAATAACTACTTGATGGGTCTGATCACTGATAACGAACGTTACAACCAAGTAATTGATATCTGGACTCGTACCAACTCTCATTTGACTAATAATCTAATGAAGCAGATGGAAGAGGATAAGCAAGGTTTCAATGCGATCTACATGATGATGCACTCAGGAGCCCGTGGTTCTAGAGAGCAAATCCGTCAGCTAGGTGGTATGAGAGGTCTAATGGCTAAGCCACAGAAAAACTTGCAAGGTTCAGTAGGAGAGATTATTGAAAACCCTATTCTTTCCAACTTTAAGGAAGGATTGGATGTATTGGAATACTTTATCTCTACGCACGGTGCACGTAAAGGTCTTGCCGATACTGCATTGAAAACTGCCGATGCGGGTTACTTAACTCGTCGTTTGGTAGACGTTGCTCAGGATATGATTGTGACTGAAGAGGACTGCGGTACTTTGAGAGGTTTGAATGTTCTTCCATTGAAAGACAATGATGAGATCGTCGAGCCATTATCTGAAAGAATCCTAGGTAGAGTTTCTGTTCACGATGTATATGATCCTGTTACGGATGAGTTGATCATCCCTGCAGGAATTGAAATTACAGATGAAATCGCTGCTAAAGTGGATGAGTCTGCGATTGAAGAGGTTGAAATCAGATCCGTATTGACTTGTGAAACCCGTAGAGGTGTTTGTTCTAAGTGTTATGGTAGAAACCTTGCAACGGGTTATATGGTACAATCCGGTGAGTCTGTGGGTGTAATCGCTGCACAGTCTATCGGTGAACCAGGTACTCAGTTGACATTGAGAACGTTCCACGTAGGTGGTACTGCATCTAACATGGCTGTTGAAGCGAGCATCACGGCTAAATTTGAAGGTATTGTTGAGTTTGATGAGGAGTTGAGAACGTTGGAAACTACCAACAAGGATGGAGAACCTGTAACAGTAGTAATGGGTAGATCCGGAGAGATAAAAATCAACGATCCTAAGTCTGGCAAAACTTTAGTTTCTAACCATGTTCCTTATGGTGCATTATTAGAAGTGAAGGATGGTCAGAAGATCAGCAAAAATGGCGCACTATGTAAGTGGGATCCATACAATGCGGTAATCCTTTCAGAATACGATGGTTCCATCGACTTTGAGGCAATCGTTGAAGGAATTACTTACAAAGAGGTAGCCGATGATCAAACTGGTTTCCGTGAAAAAGTAATTATCGATACTAAGGATAGAACCAAAAACCCTGCGATCATTGTAAACTATGGTGATGAGTCTAAGTCTTACAATATTCCTGTGGGAGCGCACTTGGCAGTAGAAATTGGCGAGAAAGTCAAAGCTGGTCAGGTGTTGGTTAAAATCCCAAGATCTGTTGGTAAAACAAGAGATATTACCGGTGGTCTACCAAGAGTAACAGAATTGTTTGAGGCTAGAAACCCATCTAACCCAGCAGTAGTTTCTGAAATCGACGGAGTAGTAACCTATGGTGGTATCAAGCGTGGTAACAGAGAGATTTTGATCGAATCTAAAGATGGAGTGATTAAGAAATACATGGTATCTCTTTCTAAGCATATCTTGGTTCAGGAGAATGACTTTATCCGTGCAGGTGAGCCTTTATCAGATGGAGCAATTACTCCAAATGATATCTTGGCGATCAAGGGCCCTACAGCTGTTCAGGAATATTTGGTAAATGAAATTCAGGAAGTATATAGACTTCAAGGTGTAAAAATCAATGACAAGCATATTGAGGTGATCGTATCTCAAATGATGCAGAAAGTTGAGATCTTGGATGCTGGTGACACTGGGTTCCTTCAAAACCAAGTAGTGGACAAGTGGGCATTCAGAGAGGAAAATGATAATATCCTTGACAAGAAAGTGGTAATGGACGCAGGTGATTCTTCTACTTTGAAGCCAGGTATGATTATTACCGCTAGAAGATTGAGAGACGAGAACTCAAGCTTGAAGCGTAAGGATCTTAAGTTGGTACAAGTTAGAGATGCTGAAACTGCAGTTTCTAAGCCAACCTTACAAGGTATTACTGCCGCTTCTTTGGGTACAGAAAGCTTCCTTTCTGCTGCTTCATTCCAGGAAACTACCAAAGTTCTTTCTGAGGCAGCCATCAGAGGTAAGCGTGATGAATTGTTAGGATTGAAAGAGAACGTATTGGTTGGACACTTGATCCCAGCGGGTACTGGACAAAGAAGAATCCAGAACATCATCGTTGGTTCCAAAGAGGAATACGATAAGCTTTCTGATAGCATGGATCATGTATCCACTAAGAAATCAAGCGAAGCCATTCTATAATGGTATGAATTAATAACTAACAAAAGGCCTGTATTCGTACAGGCCTTTTTTAATCCATCAATAATGCAAGACGAAAAAGGGAAAAGACCTGATCAACAGATCAATGTAGAACTATCGGAGGAAGTAGCTGAAGGAGTTTATGCAAATTTGGCGATGATCGCACACTCCAATTCTGAATTTGTGATTGATTTTATCCGATTAATGCCAGGAGTTCCAAAAGCAAAAGTGAAATCTAGAATTATTGTGACTCCGGAGCATGCAAAACGTTTATTAGCAGCTTTAAAAGACAATATTGACAAGTATGAAGATGCTTTTGGGAAAATAAATCAGGGTGGGGGAGCCCCACAATTCCCGATCAGCTTTGGTACTCCAGGTGAGGCGTAACAAAAATATAACTACTTAATTTTGTTCATCTTATTACTTTGGTTACCTTTGCAGTCCAAAATTTAACAGTTTACAGGAAAACTAAATTTTATCAGTTAATGCCTACTATTCAACAGTTAGTAAGAAAAGGTAGAACTACACTGGAGACCAAATCAAAATCAAGAGCTTTGGATGCATGTCCTCAGCGAAGAGGTGTTTGTACCAGGGTATACACTACAACCCCTAAGAAGCCTAACTCAGCAATGAGAAAAGTGGCGAGGGTGAGATTGACAAATGGAAAAGAAGTGAATGCTTACATTCCAGGGGAAGGTCACAATCTACAAGAGCACTCAATCGTATTGATTAGAGGTGGTCGTGTGAAAGATCTACCAGGTGTAAGATATCACATCATCCGTGGTGCACTTGATACCGCAGGAGTTAAGGACCGTAAACAAGGTCGCTCTAAGTATGGTGCTAAAAGACCGAAGGCAGGAAAAGCCCCGGCAAAGAAATAATACTTTATAACATTTAGAAAAAATGAGAAAAGCGAAACCAAAGAAGAGATATATTCTTCCTGATCCTAAGTTCAATGATACCTTGGTTACCAAGTTTGTGAACTGTCTAATGGTAGATGGGAAGAAGAGTATTGCTTACAGAATTTTCTACGATGCAGTAGAAAAAGTTGAGGAAAAAGTAGGTGAGAATGGTCTTGAAGTTTGGAAAAAGCGCTTAACAATATTGCTCCATCCGTAGAGGTGAAGAGTCGTAGAGTTGGTGGTGCTACGTTCCAGGTTCCAATGGAAGTTCGTCCGGAAAGAAAGCTCTCTCTAGGTATTAAGTGGATGATCACTTATGCTAGAAGAAGAGGAGAGAAAACAATGATGGACAGACTTGCTGGTGAGATCATAGCTGCTTCCAAAGGCGAGGGTGCCGGAGTGAAGAAAAAAGATGATACACACAGAATGGCCGAGGCTAACAAAGCATTCTCCCACTTTAGATTTTAATTAGGATGGCTAAAAGAGATTTAAAATATACCAGAAACATCGGTATTGCTGCTCACATCGATGCTGGTAAGACAACTACTACTGAGCGAATTCTTTTTACTCTGGGGTATCCCACAAAATCGGAGAGGTGCATGATGGTGCTGCTACGATGGACTGGATGGCGCAGGAGCAGGAGAGAGGTATTACTATTACTTCTGCTGCTACTACCGTATTCTGGAACTACAGAGATCAAAAATATCAAATTAACATCATTGATACTCCTGGACACGTTGACTTTACTGTAGAAGTAAACCGTTCCTTAAGAGTATTGGATGGTTTAGTTTTCCTATTCAGTGCTGTGGATGGTGTTGAACCACAGTCTGAGACTAACTGGCGATTAGCTGATAATTATAAAGTCGCTCGTATCGGATTCGTTAACAAAATGGACCGTGCTGGCGCAAACTTCCTTGAGGTTTGTAAGCAAGTGAAGGAAATGCTTGGTAGCTATGCAGTGCCATTGCAGATTCCTATCGGAGCTGAAGACAAATTCAAAGGTGTTGTTGATTTGATCAACAACAGAGCCATTGTATGGAATGAGGAAGATATGGGAATGACCTTTGAGGAAGTTCCTATTCCAGAAGACATGTTGGAAGATGTAGAGAAGTGGAGAGAGCATTTACTTGAAGCTGTTGCTGAGTACGACGAGTCTTTGATGGAGAAATTCTTTGATGATCCAGACTCTATCACAGAAGAAGAAATTCTTTCTGCATTGAGACAAGCAACCATCGACATGAAAATTGTTCCTATGGTTTGTGGATCTTCTTTCAAAAACAAAGGTGTTCAGACCATGCTTGACTTGGTAATGGAATTGCTTCCATCTCCATTGGACAAGGATGATATCATTGCTCACGATTTGAATGATGAGGAGAAAGATGTTAGAATCGCTCCAAATGAAGATGAGCCATTTGCTGGCTTGGCATTCAAAATCGCAACTGACCCATTCGTGGGTAGATTATGTTTCGTAAGAGCATACTCTGGTATTTTGGATTCTGGATCTTATGTATTCAATAGCCGTTCTGGAAACAAAGAGCGTATTTCACGTGTGTTCCAGATGCATGCCAACAAGCAAAACCAAATCGATGCGTTAAGAGCTGGGGATATTGGAGCTGTAGTTGGATTTAAAGACATCAAGACAGGAGATACTCTATGTTCTGAAAGCCGCAAGGTTGTTCTTGAGTCTATGATTTTCCCAGAGCCAGTTATCGGTTATGCAATTGAGCCTAAGACTCAAGCTGACGTAGATAAATTGGGTATGGCGATTGCTAAGCTTGTAGAAGAGGATCCTACACTTCAAGTAAATACTGATCACGAAACTGGTCAGACCATCTTGAGAGGTATGGGTGAGCTTCACTTAGATATTATTATCGACCGTCTGAAGAGAGAATTTAAGGTTGAAATCAACCAAGGTGCTCCTCAGGTTGCTTACAAAGAAGCTTTGTTTGGTTCTGTTGAGCACAAAGAAGTTTACAAGAAGCAGTCAGGTGGTAAAGGTAAATTTGCGGATATCGTGTTCGAACTTGGACCTAAAGATCCTGATCCAGAAACTGGAGAGGTGAAGCCAGGACTTGAGTTTGTCAATGGTATCGTAGGTGGTGTAATTCCAAAAGAATTTATTCCAGCGATCCAGAAAGGTTTTACGGAATCTATGAAGAATGGACCTCTTGCTGGTTACCCAGTAGAGTCTATGAAAGTTAGATTGTTCCACGGATCTTTCCACGATGTCGATTCTGATGCTCTTTCTTTTGAATTGGCAGCTAGAATAGGTTTCAAAGAAGCAGCTAAGAAATGTAAGCCTCAATTATTGGAGCCTATCATGTCTGTAGATGTAGTTTCTCCTGACGAATACACTGGTCCTATTACCGGTGATTTGAACAGAAGAAGAGGTTTGATGAAAGGAATGGATACCAAAGGTACTTCCTCAGTAATCAAAGCATCTGTACCATTGTCTGAATTGTTTGGCTACATCACTGACCTAAGAACAATTTCTTCTGGTAGAGCTACTGCTTCCTTGACATTCTCTCACTATGAGCCTGTGCCTAATAACATAGCAGAGGGCGTAATTGCTAACGTAAAAGGTCAGAAAGACTAATCAATATTTGCGATGAATCAGAAAATCAGAATAAAACTAAAATCATACGATCACAGCCTGGTGGATAAGTCATCAGAGAAAATCGTAAAGGCTGTAAAAGCCACTGGCGCAGTAGTAGTGGGACCTATTCCATTGCCTACTAAGAAGGAGAAGTTCACGGTGTTGAAGTCTCCACACGTAAGTAAAAAAGCGAGAGATCAATACCAACTTTGTACTTACAAGAGATTGGTTGATATCTACTCTAACAGCTCTAAAACTGTTGATGCTTTGATGAAAATCGAGCTACCAAGTGGAGTTGATGTAGAGATCAAAGTTTGATCTGCTCTTAAATATTTCATAAAAAAGGCCTGCGTTCACGCGCAGGTCTTTTTATATATTCACCATTTCGACGATTCTAAAGTGCTTTCTTTTGTTTAGCAGTAGTAAAAATGTTGCTAAATGTTTGAAAATATACGAGTTGGCATTTGTTGCAGAATTTTATTTCAGTAACTTTGCAGTCCTTTAAAAGGGCTCATGCGTATAAGCGCTTGTGAATTATCAAATTATCTTATTATAGATGTCTGGTATTATAGGTAAAAAAGTAGGAATGACTAGCATTTTCAGTGCCGATGGACGTAATGTCGCATGCACGCTAATAGAAGCTGGTCCTTGCGTAGTGACGCAAGTAAAAAACGTTGAAACAGACGGGTACAACGCAGTGCAGTTGGCATATGGCGAGCGTAAAGAGAAAAATACGCCAAAGCCATTGATCGGTCACTTTAAAAAGGCCGGTACTACGCCAAAGCAAAAAGTTGTTGAGTTCAGAGAATTCGGGTCGAATTTGAAGGCCAGGTAGATCTAGGGGCTACTGTGAAGGCTGGTGAAGTGTTTGTCGAAGGTGACTTCGTAGATGCGATCGGTACTTCTAAAGGTAAAGGATTCCAAGGTGTAGTAAAACGTCACGGTTTTGGTGGTGTGGGTGGACAAACTCACGGTCAGCACAACAGACAAAGACACCCAGGTTCCATTGGTGCTTGTTCTTGGCCATCAAGAGTATTCAAGGGAATGCGTATGGCAGGAAGAACCGGCGGTGATAGAGTGAAGGTAATCAACCTAAGAGTGTTGAAGATTTATCCTGAGCAAAACCTGCTGTTGGTTTCTGGTTCAGTACCAGGTCCTAAAAATTCTTTCGTTATTCTAGAGAAATAAGTCCATGGAATTAGCAGTAATAAATCATAAAGGAGAAGATACTGGAAGAAAGGTAAACCTTTCTGATGAAATCTTCGGAATTGAGCCAAATGATCACGCGATCTATTTGGACGTGAAACAGTACTTGGCGAACCAAAGACAAGGTACTCACAAGTCAAAGGAAAGAAATGAAATCGCTGGTTCTACTAAAAAGATCAAAAAGCAAAAAGGTACTGGTAGTGCTAGAGCTGGATCTTTGAAGTCCCCGCTTTTCAGAGGTGGAGGTAGAGTATTTGGTCCTAAGCCAAGAAACTATTCCTTCAAGTTGAATAAAAAATTAAAGCAGTTGGCTAGAAAGTCTGCACTTGCTTATAAAGTGAAAGACAATAGCTTGGTCGTATTGGAAAATCTTTCTTTTGAGGCTCCAAAGACTAAGAGCTATTTAGCTTTGATGAACGGTTTGTCTTTAGCAGATAAGAAAACATTGGTTGTTCTTCCAGAAGAAAACAAGAATGTATACTTGTCCAGCAGAAACTTACCTAAGTCAAAAGTTGTGACTGTAAATGATGTAAATACTTACCAGGTTCTTAACGCTGACCACTTAGTGATTTGTGAAGGTTCTGTAAGTATGTTGGAAACCATTTTATCGAAATAAGACAATGGATATTCTAAAGCAGCCTTTAATTACTGAGAAAGTCTCTGCCATGAACGAAAAAGGAGTTTATGGATTTATCGTAGAGAAAACTGCGAAAAAGCCAGAGATTAAGAATGCAGTTGAAAAAACATATGGTGTGGATGTGGTTTCTATCAGAACCATGAGATATGCTGCAAAGCATAAGACTAGATACACCAAAAACAAAGTGGTATCAGGCTTTACCAATGCTTTCAAGAAAGCGATTGTTGAAGTAGCTGATGGACAGGTAATTGATTTTTACGGAGAAATTTAATTGAATCAATATCATGGCAATTAAAAAATTGAAGCCTGTTACTCCAGGGACAAGATTCAGAGTAGCTCCAGCTTTTGACGAGATTACAAAGTCAAAGCCAGAGAAGTCTCTTCTTGCTCCTTTGAAGAAATCAGGCGGAAGAAATAATGAAGGCAAAATGACTGCCCGTTACATTGGTGGTGGTCATAAGAGAAGACTAAGAATAGTAGACTTCCAAAGAAATAAGTTTGGTGTACCTGCGACCGTAAAGGCGATTGAGTATGATCCAAACAGAACTGCACGTCTTGCCCTGCTATATTACGCAGACGGTGCAAAGGCCTACATTATCGCCCCGGAAGGTTTGACAGTAGGACAAACAGTGATTTCCGGTGAGCAAGTTGCTCCAGAAGTAGGAAATGCGATGCCATTGGCTAACATTCCTCTTGGTACAATTGTACATAATGTAGAATTGAAGCCAGGTAAAGGTGGAGTAATGGCCAGAAGTGCTGGTGGATATGCACAGATCGTTGCCCGTGAGGGTAAGTACGTGACTATCAAACTTCCTTCCGGTGAAATGAGACTAGTTCTTGGTGTTTGTATGGCAACTATCGGTACTGTTTCCAATGCAGATCACATGAACGTAGTTCTTGGAAAAGCTGGTCGTAAGAGATGGTTAGGTGTAAGACCTCGTACTAGAGGTGTTGCGATGAACCCAGTAGATCACCCTATGGGTGGTGGTGAAGGTCGTTCTTCCGGTGGACATCCAAGATCTAGAAAGGGTCTTCTGTCTAAAGGTAAGAAAACCAGATCACCTAAGAAGTATTCAAACAAGTTCATCATCAGCAAAAGATCTAAATAATTATGGCACGTTCATTAAAAAAAGGTCCTTATATCGAACATCACCTGGTGAAGAAAGTGGATGTTATGAACGAGTCCGGCAAGAAATCTGTCATCAAGACTTGGTCAAGAAGATCTATGATTTCTCCAGACTTCGTAGGACATACCTTCGCAGTGCATAATGGAAATAAATTCATCCCTGTATTTGTGACTGACAACATGGTAGGTCATAAGTTAGGTGAATTTGCTCCAACCAGAAATTTCAGAGGCCACATTGCCAAAAAAGATAAAGGAAAGAGATAATCATGGAAGCTATCGCAAGATTAAATAATGTTCCTACTTCTCCGCGTAAGATGCGCCTTGTGGCTGACCTTGTCAGAGGCAAGAGAGTTGGGAATGCACTTAGTATTTTAAAGTTTACTCCAAATCACGGAGCTTTGAAATTGGAAAAGTTATTGCTTTCTGCCGTTGCCAACTGGCAGGCAAAGAATCCTGACGCTAAACTTGAAGAAGCTGATTTGTTTGTGAAAACCATCATGGTGGACGAAGGCAGATCTCTCAAAAGATTGAGACCAGCTCCTCAAGGTAGAGGCCACAGAATCCGCAAGAGATCAAATCATGTAACTCTCGTGATCGATTCATTCGACGCAGGTGATGTTACCGCTGATGTAGTAGAAACAAACGAAAAGGCAAATTAAGAACAGACTATGGGACAAAAGATCAACCCAATAGGATTTAGACTTGGTGTAGTCAAAGGCTGGGATTCCAACTGGTATGGTGGGAAAGACTTCGCTGAAAAACTATACGAAGATCAGCAAATCCGTAAGTACGTCCTTGCCAGAATTCCTAAAGGTGGGATTGCTAAGGTGATCATTGAGCGTACGCTTAAGAGAATCACGCTTACCATTCATACTGCCAGACCAGGTGTTGTAATTGGTAAAGGTGGAGCCGAAGTAGATAAGCTGAAAGAAGAACTTAAGAAGATCACTAGCAAAGATATTCAAATCAATATCTTCGAAATTAAGCGACCTGAATTGGACGCGAAATTGGTAGGTGAATCTATCGCTCAGCAACTTCAAGCTAGAATTTCCTTCAGAAGAGCAATGAAACAAGCCATTGCAGCATCCATGAGAGTGGGAGCAGAAGGAATCAAAGTAAAACTTTCTGGTCGTCTGGGTGGAGCCGAGATGGCAAGATCCGAAATGTACAAAGAAGGAAGAATTCCTCTTCATACATTGAGAGCAGACATTGATTACGCACTTTCTGAAGCACTAACTGTGTACGGAATCATCGGAATCAAAGTATGGATCTTCAAAGGTGAAGTGTACGGTAAAAGAGACCTTTCTCCAAATCAGGGAGCTGCAAACGAGCCGAAAGGTTCTCGTCATTCAGGTCCTAAGAGAAACGACGGTCCAAGACGCAGAAAAAGAAATAACTAATTTTCACCGACTAAGTGAGAACGCATGTTACAGCCAAAAAGAACTAAATATAGGAAAATGCAAAAGGGCCGTGTCAAAGGCATTGCACAAAGAGGGCATACGCTTTCTTTCGGCAACTTTGGCATCAAATCCCTGGAAGCAGGATGGATTACTTCTCGTCAGATCGAGGCAGCTCGTATCGCGATGACAAGAGCCATGAAAAGAGAAGGACAGGTTTGGATCAGAATTTTTCCTGACAAACCAGTTACTAAGAAGCCCGCAGAGGTTCGTATGGGTAAGGGTAAAGGTGCTCCAGAATATTGGGTAGCTGTTATCAAACCAGGAACGATCCTTTTCGAAGCTACAGGCGTGAGCCTGGAGACTGCTAAAGAGGCGTTAAGATTAGCTCAACAGAAGCTACCAGTAAGTACCAATTTTATCGTTCGTAGAGACTACGTAGAATAGAATGACAATGAAAAATACTGAGATCCAATCACTTTCCGCAAGTGAAATCGCCGAGCGAATTGTCGCAGAGAAGGGGAATCTGACCAAACTTAAGTTTGCGCACACGATATCTCCTATAGAGAATCCTAATAGAATCCGCGAGACCAAGCGTCTGATCGCAAGATTGAAGACTGCATTGGCTGCCAAATAACTAGCTAACAGAAAAAGAAATGGCTACGATTGAGAGAAATCTTCGAAAAGAAAGAGTTGGTAAAGTGGTAAGTAACAAGATGGACAAGTCCATTACCGTTGCAGTTGAGCGTCGCGTAAAGCATGCCATGTACGGTAAGTTTGTTGCTAAAACAACCAAATTTATGGCTCATGACGAGAAAAACGAGTGTAACCCAGGTGACCTCGTTAAAATCAGTGAAACTCGTCCGCTGAGTAAGAACAAACGTTGGAGAGTAGTTGAAATTATTGAAAGGGCTAAATAATCATGATACAACAAGAATCCAGACTAAGTGTGGCGGACAATTCCGGTGCCAAAGAGGTATTGGTGATCCGTGTATTGGGAGGAACCAAGAAGCGTTATGCTTCTATTGGTGATAAAGTAGTCGTGACTGTAAAGTCAGCCCTATCTTCCAGCAACATGAAAAAAGGTACCGTTTCAAGAGCGGTAATCGTGCGAACCAGAAAAGAAGTAAGAAGAAAAGACGGTTCTTATATCCGATTTGAGGACAACGCTGCTGTATTGTTGAACAACAACGATGAGCCTAGAGGCACTCGTATTTTCGGCCCAGTTGCTAGAGAATTGAGAGAGAAGCAGTTTATGAAAATCGTTTCTTTGGCCCCTGAAGTATTGTAATCATGGAAAGAAAATTCAATAAGCAGCCTAAGCTGCATATCAAAACTGGTGACACTGTGAAAGTGATTGCTGGGGATGACAAAGGCAAATCAGGCAAAGTACTTTCTGTAGATACAGCAAAAAGAAAAGCTTTCGTAGAAGGAATCAACATGATCACCAAACACGTAAAGCCAACTGCTGCAAAACCACAAGGTGGTATCGAGAAGAAAGAAGCTGCTTTGCACATTAGTAACTTGATGCTTGTAGATCCTAAAACTGGTGAAGCTACCAGAACTGGTCGTAAAGCTGGTGAAAATGGGAAATTAGTGAGATACTCTAAGAAAACTGGGGAGGTGATCAATGGCTAATCCAAGAATCAAACAAAAATATGTGGACGACATCGTCCCTGCTTTGAAAGAAAAATTCCAATATTCTTCTGTGATGCAGGTACCTAAGCTTTCAAAAATTGTTTTGAATAAAGGTATCGGTGCTGCAGTAGCTGATAAGAAATTGGTAGACCAAGGTGTTGAAGAGCTTTCTTTAATCACTGGTCAAAGAGCAGTTGCTACTAAAGCAAAGACTTCTGTGTCTAACTTTAAGCTAAGAGAAGGAATGCCTATCGGAGCTAAAGTGACTTTAAGAGGTCAAAAAATGTATGAATTCCTTGACAGATTGATGACTGTTGCTCTTCCTCGTGTAAGAGACTTCAAAGGTATTTCTGACAAAGGATTCGATGGTAGAGGGAACTACACTTTAGGTGTAACAGAACAAATTATCTTCCCTGAGATCAGCATCGAAAAGGTGAACAGAATCTCTGGTATGGATATCACTTTTGTGACTTCTGCTAAAACAGATGAGGAAAGCTTCGCATTGTTGAAGGCTTTCGGAATGCCTTTCGTTAACAAAAATAAAGAAGAATAGTCATGGCAAAAGAGTCCATCAAAGCTCGTGAGAGAAAAAGAGAACGTCTGGTAGCCAAGTATGCTAAAAAAGAGCTGAGCTGAAAGCAGCTGGTGATTATGAAGCACTTGACAAATTGCCAAAGAACGCTTCCCCGGTTAGACTTCACAATAGATGTAAACTAACTGGTCGTCCAAAAGGCTACATGAGAAAATTTGGTATCAACAGGGTAACCTTCAGGGAAATGGCCTCTTCAGGCAAAATTCCTGGAGTGACTAAGTCCAGCTGGTAAAATAACGACAGTAGTTTTTATTCTAAAAATCAATTCGTAACTTTGCACGCCCAATTAGGGTGGAGCTAGACTTATAAAACATCATGACTGATCCAATAGCTGATTATCTGACTAGGTTGAGAAACGCCATCAAGGCTTCTCACCGAATCGTAGAGATACCTGCTTCTAACATTAAGAAGGAGATTACAAAAGTATTGCACGACAAAGGATATATCCAGAATTACAAATTCGAAGAGAATGGTCCTCAGGGAACTATCAAAATCGCTTTGAAATTCAATCCTACTACCAAGCAAAATGCAATTGTTAATCTAACAAGAGTAAGTACTCCAGGTTTGAGAAAATATGCTAAGCATGACTCTCTTCCAAGAGTAATCAATGGTTTAGGTATCGCCATTATTTCCACCTCTAAAGGTGTAATGACTGACAAAGAAGCCCGCGTTGAAGGCGTTGGAGGCGAAGTACTTTGCTACGTATATTAATTTACTATCATGTCTAGAATAGGTAAAAAACCAATAAATCTACCTGGCGGTGTTACTGTAGACGTGTCAGCTCACGGGCTGGTCACTGTTAAAGGTCCAAAAGGTACACTCACTCAGGATGTGAATCCCGATATTGAGGTAAAAGTGGAAGACAATTCAGTTGTCGTTTCCAGACCTACCGATTCCAAAAGACACAAGTCTATGCACGGACTTTACAGATCTTTGATCAATAACATGGTCATTGGTGTATCTGAAGGTTACAAAAAGACTTGGAGCTTGTTGGTGTAGGTTACAAGGCTACGAATCAAGGACAAGTGTTAGAACTTTCCCTTGGTTATTCTCACAACATCTTCTTTGCATTGCCTTCTGAGGTGAGTGTAAAGACAGAGACTCCTAAAGGTAAAAACCCGATCATTACTTTGGAGGCAATTGACAAGGAATTGATCGGACAAGTTGCTGCCAAAATCAAAGGACTTCGTAAAGTTGAGCCTTACAAAGGTAAAGGTGTGCGCTTCGTGGGTGAACAAATTAGACGTAAGGCTGGTAAAACTGCCGGTAAAAAATAATAGGTTATGGCATTTAATAAGAATTCCAGAAGACTTAGAATCAAGCAGGGTATCAGAAGAAAGATTTCTGGTACTGATTCCAGACCTCGTTTGTCAGTTTTCAAAAGTAATACTGGCATGTATGCCCAGCTTGTGGATGACCTTAAAGGTCAAACATTGGCTCAGGCATCTTCCAAAGAATTGGGAGCGAAAGAGAACACCAACATTGCAATTGCTACTGAGGTAGGTAAGAAATTAGCTGAAAGAGCTGTTGCAAACGGAGTTAGCGAAGTAGTATTCGATAGAAACGGCTATTTGTACCATGGCAAAGTGAAAGCTTTGGCTGATGGAGCAAGAGAAGGAGGCCTTAAATTTTAATCAACTATGTCTCAACTAAGAAAAAAGCCTATTAGGGCTACAGATACAGAACTTAAAGAAAAGGTAGTTGCTATTAACAGAGTAGCCAAAGTGGTGAAAGGTGGTAGAAGATTCTCTTTTTCTGCAATAGTTGTCGTAGGTGACGGTGCTGGTGTAGTTGGTTACGGTTTAGGTAAAGCTAACGAAGTAACTGACGCGATCACTAAAGGCATTGAAGATGCTAAGAAAAACTTGGTGAAAGTACCAGTTTTGAAAGGAACCATCCCTCATGAGCAAATTGGTAAGTTTGGTGGAGGTTTTGTATTGATCAAACCAGCTGCGGCAGGTACCGGTGTTATCGCTGGTGGTGCGATGCGTGCTGTTTTAGAAAGTGCTGGCGTTACTGACGTATTGGCAAAATCTAAAGGATCTTCAAATCCTCACAACGTGGTGAAAGCAACAATTGATGCTTTGACTCAATTAAGAGATGCGATTGCTGTATCTCAGCAAAGAGGTGTGAAAATGTCTAAAGTCTTTAACGGATAATCATCATGGGAAAGATCAAAATCACACAAACTAAAAGTACTATCGACCGTCCGAAGGATCAAAAAGCTACCATTACTGCTTTGGGTCTAGGAAGAATCAGTAAATCTGTAGTAGTTGAAAATACTCCACAGATCGCTGGTATGGTTAATAAAGTTAATCACCTTGTAAAAGTGGAGGAAGCTTAATTATGAAACTGCATACATTAAAACCAGCAGAAGGGTCTACAAAAACTCGTAAAAGAATCGGTAGAGGTACAGGTTCCGGTAGAGGTGGAACTTCTACAAGAGGTCATAAAGGTGCTAAATCCAGATCTGGATATAAGTCTAAGGCTGGATTTGAAGGTGGTCAAATGCCACTTCAAAGAAGAGTTCCTAAATTTGGCTTCAAAAGCTTGAATAAGGTTGAGTTCAAACCAGTAAATTTGGATACCTTGCAAGTTCTTGCTGAGGAGTACAACTTAGCAGCGATCGACATGGAGGCTCTAGTAGCTCATGGAGTAGCTTCTAAGAATGACAAAATCAAAATCCTCGGTGGAGGTGAATTGAAGGCCAAATTAGACGTAACTGCTCATCATTTCTCTGCTTCTGCAACTGCAGCTATTGAGAAAAACGGTGGTTCTGTAAACAAGATTTAAGTAAATGAAAAAGTTTATTTCGACGGTTAAGAATATTTTCTCTATCGAAGATCTGAGAGTTAGGATCCTGAATACAGTCGGGTTCCTAATTATCTTCAGATTGGGATCCTTTATCGTTCTTCCTGGTGTAGACCCAGCTCGTTTGGGTGATGCTCCAGAAGGGATTTTTGGATTGATAGATACTTTCCTAGGTGGTGCATTTAGTAATGCCTCCATCTTTGGACTAGGCATTATGCCATATATTTCTGCTTCAATTGTGTTGCAGCTATTGACTGTCGGAGTACCTTACTTTCAAAAATGCAGAAAGAAGGGGAGTCTGGAAGAAAAAGAATCAACCAGATTACTCGAGTATTAACCATCTTGATTACCATCGCGCAGGGTATTGGTTACGTAAGTGCCACTATTCTTCCAACCGGTGCTGTGATGGTTAGTACATCCCTTTTCATGTTTAGTTCTTTAGTATTATTATCTGCTGGTACCATGTTCTGTATGTGGTTGGGAGAGAAAATTACTGAAAAAGGTATCGGAAACGGTATCTCTATGCTAATCATGATTGGTATCATTTCTAGGTTCCCCGGTGCGATCATCGCGGAAACCTTAGAAAAAGGGACTTCTGGCATGTTGCTTTTGATTATTGAAGCAGTCGTATTATTCTTTATCGTAGTCGGAGTAGTTGCTCTGACAGAAGCGACAAGAAGAATCCCTGTTCAATATGCGAAGCAAGTAGTAGGAGGTAAAGTTTACGGCGGCCAGAGACAATATATTCCTATCAAGGTGAATGCTTCTGGAGTAATGCCTATTATCTTTGCACAATCGTTGATGTTCCTTCCTGCTTTGATCGCTCAGATCTGGGCTTCGGAAAGTGATGTTGCGAATTACATTGGTAATACGTTCAGTGACTTTACTTCTTGGCAATATAATCTGCTTTTCGCATCCTTGATTATCATCTTCACTTTCTTCTATACTGCCATCACGGTTAATCCAGAGCAGATAGCTGAAGACATGAAGAGAAACGGTGGATTTGTACCAGGTATTAAGCCAGGTGCTCCAACCTCTGAGTTTATTGATGGTATCATCTCTAAAATCACGTTACCAGGATCCATTTTGCTTGCAGCTGTAGCGATTTTACCTGCCTTGGCAATTATTGCAGGAGTAGGTGGAGAGTTTGCTCAATTCTATGGAGGTACTTCACTATTGATTATGGTGGGTGTAATCCTAGATACCTTGAGACAAATTGAAAGCTATTTGTTAATGCGTCATTACGAAGGAATGATGAAAAGCGGTAATATGAAGAATAATCCTTCTAATTACCAAGTAGCTTAATATGATTCATTATAAGACTTCAGAAGAAGTTGATATAATTAAAGAAAGTGCCGACATACTTGGCAGAGCCCATGGGGAAGTAGCAAAGTATGTCAAGGAAGGGGTAAAGACCTCATTCTTAGATAAAATAGCTGAAGAGTATATTAGAGATCACCAAGGAGTTCCTTCTTTTAAAGGATACAATGGTTTCCCTGCTGCTCTATGTATTTCTGTGAATGAAGTAGTTGTTCATGGATTTCCCAGCGATTATGAATTGAAAGATGGCGATATAATCTCAGTAGATTGTGGAGTCTTTCACCAAGGTTTTCATAGCGATTCCGCTTATACGTATCCTATTGGTGAGGTCTCTCCTTCTGTCTTGGCATTACTTAAGGCCACCAAAGATTCATTATATCTAGGTATTGAAAAAGCTGTTTTTGGAAACAGGTTGGGTGATGTAGGAAATACGATCCAAAAGTTTGTGGAAGCCAAGGGCTACACAGTAGTCCGAGAATTAGTCGGACATGGAATCGGTCGTAATCTTCACGAATCCCCGGAAGTTCCTAATTATGGCAAAAAAGGAAGTGGTCCCCTGCTAAAAGCAGGAATGGTGATTGCAATTGAGCCTATGGTGAATCTGGGTACACGAAATATTGTACAAGAGAGAGATGGTTGGACGATCCGCACTGCAGATCGGAAGCCTTCCGCCCACTATGAGCACACAGTGGCAATATTTGAAGATAAAACAGAGGTTTTGACAACCCATAAATACATAGAAGAGAATTTCAAATTCTAATATGGCTAAACAGACATCTATAGAACAAGACGGTACCATTATCGAAGCATTGTCTAATGCAATGTTTAAAGTGGAACTAGAAAATGGACATCAGTTGATTGCGCATATTTCTGGAAAGATGAGAATGAACTACATCAAAATTCTTCCTGGAGATCGTGTAAAATTAGAGTTGTCTCCCTATGATTTATCAAAAGGTAGAATTGTATATCGTTATAAATAGACTGATATGAAAGTAAAGGCATCTATTAAGAAGAGAAGTGCTGACTGTAAGTTGATAAGAAGAAACGGAAAACTTTACGTCATCAACAAGAAGAATCCTAAGTTTAAACAAAGACAAGGTTAAGATTATGGCTAGAATTGCAGGTGTAGACATACCAGACAATAAGCGTGGCGAAATCGGGCTTACATATATCTTCGGAATTGGAAGAAGCTCCGCCAAGGCGATCCTGAGCAAGGCCGGTATCTCCTTCGACAAAAAAGCAGGTGAGTGGGATGACGATGAGTCAACCGCCATCCGTAACATTATTGCCGAAGAATTCAGAACCGAAGGTGTTCTGAAATCAGAGATCCAATTGAACATCAAGCGACTAATGGATATTGGTTGTTACAGAGGTTTGAGACACAGAAAAGGACTTCCAGTTCGTGGTCAGCATACCAAGAACAACGCCAGAACAAGGAAGGGTAAGAGAAAGACAGTTGCTAACAAGAAAAAGGCAACTAAATAAAACCTGATTAGATTATGGCTCAGAAAAGAAACGATAAAGCAAAAGGTAAAAAAGAGTTGTTAAGGTAGAAGCTGTAGGACAAGTTCACATCAGAGCTTCCTTCAACAATATCATCATCTCTATTACCAATAATGCAGGTCAAGTAATCTCTTGGGCTTCTGCCGGTAAAATGGGTTTCAGAGGTTCAAAGAAAAATACTCCTTACGCTGCACAGATGGCTGCGCAAAACTGCGGACAAGTGGCTTATGACTTAGGTTTGAGAAAAATCGAAGTTTTTGTAAAAGGTCCAGGATCTGGTCGTGAATCAGCGATCAGAACATTGCAAAATGTAGGATTGGATGTAACGACTATCACAGACGTAACTCCTATGCCGCATAATGGTTGTCGTCCTCCAAAGCGTAGAAGAGTTTAATTTTAAATTTGTAATAGAATGGCTAGATATACAGGTCCTAAAGCAAAGATCGCCAGAAAGTTTGGCGAGCCTATCGAAGGGCATAGCAAAGCGCTTCAAAAGAAAAACTATCCTCCAGGACAACATGGTAGAGGTAGAAGAAAGAAGCAATCAGAATATGCTATTCAGCTTGCTGAAAAACAAAAAGCGAAATACATCTACGGAGTGTTGGAAAGACAATTCGCTAAGATGTTTGATATTGCTTCCAGAAAATCTGGAATTACAGGTGAAAACCTTCTTCAGCTTCTAGAAGCTAGATTGGATAACACCGTATATAGAATGGGAATTGCTCCAACTAGAAGAGGCGCCAGACAATTGGTTTCTCATAAGCATGTGCTTGTTAATGGTGAAGTAGTAAATATTCCTTCCTATTCTTTGAAGCCTGGTGATATTGTTTCCGTTAGAGAGAGATCTAAGTCTTTGGAAGCTATTACCAATAGTTTGGCTGGTAGAGGTGCTAATAAATATTCCTGGTTAGAGTGGGATAGCGCTTCATTGTCCGGCAAATTCGTCAGTGTGCCTTCCAGAGATGATATTCCTGAGAATGTCAAGGAACAACTCATTGTCGAACTTTACTCTAAGTAATTTTACTATTTTCAGCTTTTAAAAAAGAACAAGATATATGTCCATACTAGCATTTCAAATGCCCGAAAAAGTGGTGATGGAAAAGGCCGATGACTTCCATGGCTTGTTTACTTTCAAACCACTAGAAAAAGGCTATGGAGTTACTATCGGTAACGCCCTAAGAAGAATTTTGCTTTCTTCGCTGGAGGGTTATGCCATCACATCCATTAAGATTCCTGGAGTGGTGCATGAGTTTTCTACCATCGAAGGTGTTGTTGAAGACGTGACCGATATTATTTTGAATTTAAAGCAGGTGAGATTCAAGAAAGTTCATGAGGCTTTCGATGGTAAAATCACTGTGGAAATCAAAAATCAGTCTGTGTTCACTGCAGGGGACATTGCTAAGTTCACTTCTTCTTTCGAAATCTTAAATCCAGATTTGGTGATTTGTCACATCGACGAGTCTAAAAACTTTGAGATTGAGATCATGGTCGAAAAAGGAAGAGGATATCTACCAGCTGAAGAATCCAAACCAAAAGAGCAGGTATTCGGGCAAATTGCCATCGATGCGATCTTTACTCCTATCAAGAATGTAAAGTACAGCGTTGAGAATACCCGTGTTGAACAGAAAACTGACTTTGAAAAGTTGATCTTGGAAGTATCTACTGATGGCTCTATCCACCCGGAAAAAGCACTTCAGGAGTCTGCTAAAATCCTGATCCAACACTTTATGTTGTTCTCTGATCAAACTATGGTACTTGACTCTACAGGAGTTGCTGAACCAGAGCCAATTGACGAGGAGTTCTTGCACATGAGAAAATTGTTGAAGACATCTTTGGGCGATCTAGATCTTTCTGTTCGTGCATTCAACTGTCTGAAAGCTGCTGATGTGAAGACTCTTGGAGATCTTGCCAAACTTGAAATTTCGGATATGATGAAATTCAGAAACTTTGGTAAGAAATCTCTCGCAGAGCTTGAGCAACTTATCCAAGAGAAAGGTCTGACCTTCGGGATGGATATTTCTAAGTATAAACTTGATGAAGAATAAATAACGATGAGACACGGTAAGAAATTTAACCACCTTGGTAGGAAAGCCGCTCACAGGAAGGCTATGCTTTCCAACATGGCTACTTCCCTGATTCTTCACAAGCGTATTTCAACTACGCTTGCCAAGGCTAAAGAATTGAAGAAATATGTGGAGCCATTGGTTTCAAGAGCCAAAGAAGACACTACTCATAACAGAAGAATTGCATTCTCTTACCTGAAAAGCAAAGATGCTATCATCGCTCTTTTCGGTGAAATCAGTTCTAAAGTTGGTACACGTCCAGGAGGATATACTCGTATTATCAAAACTGGATTCCGTCTAGGCGATAATGCTGAGATGTGTATCATTGAGCTAGTTGACTTCAACGAATTAATGTTGAAGGATGCGAAACCAGCTAAGAAGACTACTAGAAGATCTCGTAGAGGTTCTGGTAAATCTGCTGCTGATGCTCCTGCTACTCCAGCTGTTGAAGCTAAATCTGAAGAGCCAAAGGCTCCAGAAGCTTCTGCTGATGCAACTGAAGGTGAAACTGAAGAAAAATAAGTTGATCAACGACTTTGACAATAAAAAAGGATTGGACTTTCGTTCAATCCTTTTTTTATACCCCATCCATTTATTTTCCTTACCAATAAATCTTTAACTTTGGGCAACTTTCTAGAAAATGATTAGACAAAAAGCGACTTTACTCTTAGCAGACGGAACAGTGTTCCATGGCACACTTATCGGAAACGCCGGTACCAATGGCGGCGAAATTTGCTTTAACACTGGTATGACTGGATATCAGGAGATTTACACCGATCCATCCTATACTGGACAGATTGTGGTTACTACCACTCCGCATATAGGAAATTACGGGGTGATAGATTCAGAGGTTGAATCCGATTTCCCAACAGTAGCGGGGATTGTAGTCAATAATTTCTCTGATATCTATTCAAGAATTGATGCTTCTGGTTCTTTACAGGACTACCTCGTTGAAAATAAAATCACTGGAATCGCAGACGTAGATACCAGAAAATTGGTAAGACACCTTCGTTCCAAAGGAGCGATGAATGCGATTATCAGTTCAGAATTTGAAGGAGACCTAGAAGGTTTACAGGCTGAATTGGAGAAAGTGCCTAATATGGATGGTTTAGAGCTTTCCTCTCAAGTTTGTACCCAAGAGCCCTATTTTGTTGGGGATGAAAACTCCGAAATCAAAGTAGCCTGCCTCGACTTTGGAATCAAGAAAAACATTCTAAGAAATCTTTCTGATCGTGGTGTTTACTGCAAAGTATTCCCAGCCAAGACTAAATTGGAAGAAATGGAAGCCTGGAAACCTAATGCCTATTTCCTTTCTAATGGGCCTGGTGATCCTGCTGTAATGGAATATGCAGTGGAAACCACAAAAGATATTCTAAATACTGGAAAACCTGTTTTTGGAATTTGTTTGGGACATCAAATCTTGGCAGAGTCAGTAGGGATTTCCACCTATAAAATGCACCATGGACATAGAGGTCTAAACCACCCTATTAAAAACCTGAATACAGGGAAAAGTGAAATTACTTCTCAAAATCATGGATTTAATATATCCAGAGAAGACTCTGAGAGTAATCCAGAAGTGGAAATCACGCACGTTCATTTGAATGACAATACCGTAGCAGGAATCAGACTTAAAAATAAGCCGGCTTTTTCCGTGCAATATCACCCAGAGTCCTCTCCAGGACCTCATGATTCGCGCTACCTTTTTGACGACTTTATTTCTTTAATAAACAAAAATTAAATCTCAATAACCTTTTATACTATGACGTTGATACAAGCAATTCATGCGAGACAAATTTTAGATTCCAGAGGAAACCCTACTATTGAAGTAGATGTACTTACAGACTCTGGTGCTTTTGGCCGTGCAGCAGTACCAAGTGGTGCTTCTACGGGAGTTAATGAGGCCGTAGAGCTTCGTGACGGCGACAAAAGTAAATACCTTGGAAAAGGTGTTTTGAAAGCAGTCGAAAATGTGAATGAAATTATCCAATCTGAATTGATCGGAGAATCAGTTTTTGATCAAAGAGGTATCGATAATTTGATGATCAAATTGGATGGAACTGATACGAAATCAAAACTAGGTGCAAATGCGATCCTGGGAGTTTCCTTGGCCGTAGCTAAAGCTGCAGCTGACGATTTAGGGATTCCTTTGTTCAGATATGTAGGCGGAGTAAATGCCAAAACTCTTCCTGTTCCAATGATGAACATCATCAATGGTGGATCTCACTCTGATGCTCCTATTGCATTTCAGGAGTTCATGATTCGTCCTGTAGGAGCTCCAACCTTCTCTGAAGCGATGAGAATGGGTGCTGAGATCTTCCATAATTTAAAGAAGATTCTTCACGACAAAGGTTTGAGTACTGCAGTAGGGGATGAAGGTGGATTTGCTCCAAATTTCTCGGGAGGTACTGAAGAAGCACTAGGCTGTATCTTGGATGCGATCGAAAAAGCGGGCTACAAAGCGGGGTCTGATATTACCATTGCACTTGATTGCGCATCTTCTGAATTCTTTGAAGATGGTGTTTACAACTATAAAAAATTCGAGGGAGATACTGGAAAAGCTAGATCTAGAGCTGAGCAAGTGGATTATTTGGCTGAATTGACTGAGAAATATCCAATTGATTCTATAGAAGATGGATGTGCCGAGGAAGATTGGGAAGGATGGGCCATGTTGACTGCTAAAATTGGAGATAAAGTTCAGTTGGTAGGGGACGATTTATTTGTAACCAACGTGAAGTTCTTGAAGCGTGGTATTGAAGAAAAATCTGCAAACTCTATCTTGATCAAAGTAAATCAAATTGGTACATTGACAGAAACTTTAGACGCAATTGATTTGGCTCATAAAGCAGGGTTTACTGCGGTAATGTCCCATAGATCTGGTGAAACTGAAGATTCTACCATTGCGGACTTGGCAGTAGCTTGTAATTGCGGTCAAATCAAAACTGGTTCAGCTTCCCGTTCTGATAGAATGGCGAAATACAATCAGTTGTTGAGAATCGAAGAATTGCTTGCTGATACAGCATATTTCCCTAAAAAGAAATAAGTATTCTATAAACTACAGAAAGCAGTCCTCTTGGGGACTGCTTTTTTTTTGCATCATTTTTGTACCTTGTTAAAAATAATTCTTCAATAAATTAGACCATGAGTAAATATTTCAAATACACGAAAAATTTTTATGTGCTCGGAATGCTCTTTTTTATTTTTTGGATGTTTTTTATCGATTCTAACAATGTGGTTAATCAATTCAGGTTGAGCGGAAAGCTGAATGAATTGAACGAGCAAAAGGAGTTTTATCAAGAAAGAAAAGAGATAATTAAAGCGGAACGTGAGGAGTTAATGAGTAATCCTGAACTTTTAGAGAAGTTTGCACGTGAAAAATATCTCATGAAAAAGAAGACTGAAGATCTCTATGTCATTGTTGAAAAATAAAATACTGCTCGCATTTATTCTGGTTTTTTCATTGCATTTTGCTGCCAGTGCCCAGCGTGAAATATATCAAGACTCCATTCCTTTCAAAGATAGATTATACTTTGGAGGTAATTTCGGGATGCAGTTTGGTTCAGTTACCCTACTTGACTTATCTCCCTTAGTTGGAGTGATGATCACTCCTAGATTTTCATCTGGGGTTGGAGTTACCTATCAGTATTTTAATGATAAAAGATACATTGGAGGAGAAACCTCATCGTATGGTGGAAGAGTATTTTCAAGATATAATGTGCTGCCAAATATTTTCACTCAGGCAGAATTTGAATCTATCAATTTTGATAATTATAATATTCTCCAAGACCGCTTTGAAAGAATTTGGGCAAACTCTCTTTTCTTAGGAGGAGGATACTTTGCACCTTTTGGTCCAAGAGGAGGAGCAAACTTTACTTTTCTTTATAATGTCCTTCATGACAACTTAAGGTCACCCTATGGTGAACCTTATGTAATTAGGGTTGGTTTTGTACTCTAAACAAGTGGACTAAATCAAATTCTATGGAATCCTTCATTTCAAAAATTTTCGAGGCTAATAAAAAGTGCTCTGATTGTCCATCTCCAAAGGCAATTCAGGAATTTTTCAGAGAGTTATTGGGCCTTTTGTTTCCAGAATTTGCCCATACAAGGTTCAAAGAAGAGATTGAAATCGCTGCCAAATTTTCGATCCTGGAAAGGTCTTTGGCATCCATTTTATCTAGAAACAATAATTTGCATTCTGGAGATGGAGACCAGATTGCTCATGAATTTTTTCAGGTCTTTAAATACTGTTTATGATTATCTCCATGAAGATGTAGATGCCATATACGTAGGTGATCCTGCAGCAAAATCCAGAACGGAAATCTTAAGAAGCTACCCGGGTTTTTATGCCATAGCAGCTTATAGAATTGCTAACCTATTACACAAATTAGGAGTTTCCTTGATCCCTAGGATGATTACTGAGTATGCCCATAGCAAAACTGGGATAGAAATTCACCCTGGAGCAACCATTGGGCAACACTTCTGCATTGACCATGGTACTGGAGTGGTGATAGGAGAAACCACCATTATTGGTGATCATGTGAAGATTTACCAAGGAGTTACTTTAGGAGCACTGAGCGTGAATAAGGAAGATGCGGATAAGAAACGGCATCCCACCATCGAAGATCATGTAATTATTTATTCTGGAGCCACAATTTTAGGAGGGAAAACTATTATTGGAGCAAATAGTGTAATTGGTGGAAATGTGTGGCTTACTAAAAGCGTTCCAGCAGGAAGCAAAGTATATTACCAGACCCAGATGTACCATACTGGCAGTGAAGTGACAGATATGTATGTCTTCAAAAATGATAACAATGAAGTTATTTGAATTAGTAGGAAATACCCCTTTAATAGAGCTTCAGGCTATTCCAACTAACCCCAAAGTAAAAATCTTATGTAAGCTGGAAGGACAAAACCCCGGAGGGAGCGTGAAGGATCGTGCGGCTTACAATATGATCAAATCGGCATTGGATCGAGGAGATATCAAAAAAGGAGATAAGCTAGTAGAGGCCACCAGTGGAAATACAGGGATTGCTTTGGCAATGATTGCCAAGGTGATGGGCCTGGAAATGACTTTGATAATGCCTGATAACTCGACTCGAGAACGAGTACTTTCTATGGAAGCGTATGGAGCTCGTGTAATCTTGACTCCAGCTGCTCAAACCATTGAGTATTCCAGAACTCTTGCTGAAAAAATGAGCGTGGAAGAAGGATATTATATGCTGAATCAATTTGGGAACAAGGATAATTACCTAGCACATTATAAAACCACTGGGCCTGAAATCTGGAAGGATACCCAAGGGAAAATCACCCATTTTGTTTCGGCAATGGGGACTACTGGCACTATCATGGGAGTTTCTATGTATCTAAAAGAGCAAAATCCCAAGGTACAAATTGTAGGAACCCAACCCACAGATGGATCCAGTATACCTGGGATCAGAAGATGGTCTCCAGAATTTTTGCCAGCTATATTTGATTCCTCTAGAGTGGATCAGGTAATCGATGTAAGTCAAGATCAAGCCACTGAAATGACCAGAAGAATGGCCAAAGAAGAGGCGATCTTAGCTGGTATGAGTAGTGGTGGCGCATTACACGCCGCCATCGAACTATCTAAAACCTTGGAAGAAGGAGTAATCGTTTGTATTACCTGTGACCGGGGAGATCGTTATCTAAGCTCGGACTTGTTTGGTTAACCAAAGATTTTTTTGGTCTTTTCTAATCCTGTTTTGGCAACAAGTAAAGCATCTTGTTGATAATAGCTGGGGTTGAATAGTTCCAAGGAAAGAATTTTAGTACCCCCATTGAATCTAAAGTGGAATAAATTTCCGAATAAGGGGCTATTCCGTCCCCAGGATACACTCGGTCTTTATCCTGCAATTCTTCCCTTGCTTTTCCAGATGGAATGTCATTGACATGGATTATATCAAAAGCATCAGGTCCAAGTAACTTCAATCCGTTATAGCCAGAGCCACCTCTATACAAGTGATATACATCAGGTAATATTTTAGCATCAGGATCATTGGCAGCTGCTGCTACAGAAAGGCATTGGCTTAGGTTATGAAAAGGTCCGAATGCTCCCCAGAATTCTAATTGAGGCATAACTCCTGTTTTTCTACCCAATTCAATTAATTGAGCATATTTTTCAGCAGATTGCTGCACGTCAATGGTTCCCTCAGCGCCGATAGCAGGAGCAGCTACTCTGGTACAACCGAGTTCAGAAAGCATATTCATTTCTTTCTCCATTTGTAGAAAACCTTGTTTGGATTTTTCGGCATCCTGAGCCATCCAAGGAGCAAAACCAATGGCATTAAAAGCAATCTGCTTAGAATCTTTTAAAAGAGAATTCAACGATGAAAGACTGTTTCCTTCCTTCAAATAACCTTCAATATCTGATATCCATATTTCTATCCCTTCAAACCCAGCTCTTGCCGAAGTCTCAATGGTTTCTTTTAAACTTAATTTTTGACCACGTATAGTACTCGTGTTTAAACAATAGTTAAATGTTGTTTTTTGATTTTATCGGTTTTAGCCTGGGTTGCAGTGGTGGATAGAACTGCTGGTGCAAGGGCCAAGGTTTTGAGAAGGTTTCGTCTATTCATTTTAGGCTTATCTTTAATTCTTTAATTAATCCGTTTATCTTTCCTTTTTACCGTCTGTTAGATTCCCTACAAAATAGAATCTAATTGGATTTAGTATCGTATTGAACTTATGCTAAAAATAAAATTTTTTATTCCATTCGTCTTACTTTTTATGTGGGCTGCAAAAATTTCTGCCCAGACACAATCATTTATTTCACTGTATAAAGAGCAACTGCCCTATTTCCAAGAATTAATAACAGGAGGACAATATGGAGAATCTCCACTGAATTATGAGGGACATCCTTATTTTGAGAGAAGGAATTTTGAAGAGGGAGTATTATCCATCAATCAAATCAACTATACTGATGTGCAACTGCTCTATGATGAGACAGCAGATGAAGTGGTGACTTTTCACCCTATTTATAAACAAAAAATATTGATCAAAGCTGAAAAGATTCAAGAGTTTCAGTTAGATCAAGATCATCTTTTAGAAGGTTTGAAGGAAATGAAAAATATACCTATCACAGGAATGGATTTTATCAAGTTTTGAAAGATGGCAAAGTTAAAGTGCTCATCAAACATTATAAAACCATAGAACCCACCAAGGAAGTAGGGAAATATCCTTATAAATACGTGGAGGATCAGGAATACTTTTATTGGTACAATGATGATTTTGTGTCTATTAGAAAGAAAAAACAAGCCATACAAAGTCTAGGACTTCAAAAAAAAGAAGTGAAAAAATATATGAAAGCAAAGGACTTGTTTTTTGCCTTGGAGAAGGAACGATATATTCTTGAATTGGCGAACTTAAGAGAAAATAAGTCAGAAGGTTTTAATGTATTGCTTAAATGAAGAAAATCTACTTTGCCCTTTTGATACTTTTTATTTCATGGAATGTCCAGTCCCAAACAAATCAAGCTGTAAAATTGACGGGAATATATTTGGGAATGTCCTTTGACACATTTGTAGAGAAAATAGAAGCAGAGACCCCTTATACATTTTATTATAAGAAGGCAGATGTAACAGATATTCAAATTAACCTTCAGGTTACCGATACAGAGGTTCGGTTGGTTCTAGATGAAATTTTTTTGAATACTGGATTAACTTATTCCATTGATCGTTCAAACAGGATTTGGGTAACAAAAGGCAGTCGGATTTTGATAGATTTTCCTAGTGAATACTTTAATATCCAAGACCGACAAGATCGTATAGTCAATGCTGGCGATTCTTTAGGTGAATTCGATAAGAATAAATTATTTGTAATAGGGAAGGCTACTGATAATCCTGAATCCAGCACAGCCACACTTTCTGGTGTAGTAACCAGTATTGAATCTGGAAACCCTATGAACGGGGCAATTGTTCTTGAAAAAGTTGATTTTACCCAAGTTGCCACGGATAGAAATGGGAAGTACCAACTTACTTTGCCAAAGGGTCGACATACCATATGGGTACAAAATATCGGAGGATTTCAAGAGCAAAGGCAAATTGACCTGAAAGGGGATGGGGTGCTAAACATGAGTATTGAAGAAACCATTCTTTCTTTAGATGAGGTGGTTGTCAGTTCAGGAGCATTATCCAATATCAATAAATTAGATATGGGAGTTCAATCCATTAGCATTGCTGATGTCAAGCGTTTGCCAGCAGTGATGGGAGAAGTGGATGTGTTAAGAGGGGTGTTGACGATGCCAGGCGTAAATACAGTAGGTGAAGCTACTACCGGTTTTAATGTTCGTGGTGGCGCTGCAGATCAAAATCTAATACTTTATGGGAATTCTACGATTTTTAATCCAACTCATGCATTTGGATTCTTTTCTGCCTTCAATGCTGATGTGGTGTCAGGAGTGGAATTATACAAAGGCTCCATTCCAGTAAACTATGGAGGGAGGCTTTCTTCTGTCCTGCAAGTGGATCCCAAATACGGTCGAAAAGATAAAATTGGTGGCTCTGGAGGGATTGGAATATTGACCAGTAGGTTAAGCTTGGAGGGTCCAATAAATGAGAAAACGACTTTTATCCTAGGAGGGAGAACAACATATTCTGATTGGGCATTGAAACTATTGGAAGAGGAAGCCGATTTCAATGATAGCAAAATTTCTTTCTATGATATCAATGCTAATATCCAGCATGAAGTAAACGATAAGAATTTCATAGAATTTACAGGGTATATCAGTCAAGATGATTTTAGGTTTGACCCAGATACTACCTATTCCTATCAGAATTTAAACCTTTCTCTAGGGTGGAGACATTATTTTAATGATCATCTGGAAGGTCGATTTACGATTGGTACGGATCGATATGATTTTGGAATTATTGGACAGGACAATCCATTAAACGCCTTTGATTACAGCTTCGATATCAATCAATTGTATTTAAAGGCCGACTTCGAGTCCAGGAAGAATGAAAGCCATATTTTAAAATATGGGATCCATGCGATTCAGTTCTCCATTAATCCAGGAATCAATCAACCATATGGAGAAGAGTCTATCGTCATATTAGATGAATTAGAAGCAGAGAATGCGAGAGAGCTTTCCGTCTATTTTGGGGATGAATTTACTGTCAATGAAAAGCTATCACTGAGTTATGGCGGTAGGTACATGTTCTATCAGTTGCTGGGGCCTTTGAGCATCAATGAATATGTTGAGGGAGCACCTATCACCGAAAGCAATGTGATTGGAGAAAAGACCTATGGAAGTGGAGAAAATGTAAAAACATACCATGGTCCTGAGTTTCGGGTTTCAGCTAGGTATATCTTGGACAACAGATCTTCGGTTAAGCTAGGCATTAACACCATGAGACAAAATATTCATTTGTTGTCCAATTCTTCTGCTATATCCCCGACTGATTCCTGGAAATTAAGTGATCCTTTTATTAAGCCGCAAACAGGAGGTCAGGGCTCAGTTGGCTATTATAGAAATCTACTAAATAATAAGCTGGAATTCTCCACAGAAGTGTACTATCGATATATGAATAATTTATTGGATTATAGGTCCGGAGCTAAAATTGTCTTTAATCATTCCGTCGAACAGGACGTCTTGAATTCCAATGGTAAAGCTTATGGGGTGGAGTTTCTTTTAAAGAAAAATACCGGTGATTTAAAAGGTACATTGGCTTATACCTATGCTAGGTCATTGTTAAGGACCTCTGATGAACCAAGTGTGGAAAAAATAAATAATGGAGATTTTTACTCTAGCAATTTTGATCAACCCCATCATTTGGTTTTGGTAGCAAATTATGAGTTAAGCAAAAGGATCAATACTTCCCTAAATCTAAATTATAGTACAGGAAGACCGATCACCTTGCCAATTTCCAAATTTGATTACGCAGGTTCAGAGCGAGTATATTTCTCCGAAAGAAATGCCTACAGAATACCTGACTATTTCAGGATGGATTTTTCAGTCAATTTGGAGGGAAACCATAAGGTAAATAAACTGGCACATGCGTCTTGGTCATTTGGCGTGTATAACCTGTTAGGAAGAAGTAATCCGTATTCGGTGTATTATGTACCAGAAGGTGGAAAATTGAGAGGATATCAGCTTTCTATTTTCGCAAAACCAATTCCATTTATCACTTATAATTTCAGGTTTTGATGAAAAATAATATCCATATAATTCTGGTTTTATTAATGCTCGTGGTGGGGTGTAGAGAACCCTACGATCCTGAAATTGAGCCTACGGACATCAAAGTTTTGGTGGTAGAGGGGTATTTGGATACGGAAGGGTTGCCAAGCTTGTTGAATTTAAGCTACACTAGGAATATTCAATCAGATGAAGATTCCAACCAGATTGTTTTTCCTTCTGGAGAGGTGTTTTTAGAGTCAGAAGGAGGAGAACAGTTTCCCTTAAACTCCTTGGGAGAGGGGACTTTTGAATTTGCCTATGATATTCCTGAAGATAGAAATTATAGGCTGAGAATCTTTACCACTGACGGGAATAGTTATTCTTCTGAATGGATTAAACCGATTTTGACCCCAGAGATTATTGATGTGGGATTTGATAAATATGAACAAGGAGTGGAGGTATTTCTCACTACCAAAGGGGATGAGAATGCGGATGATTTTCTTTGGACCTTTGAAGAGACTTATGCTTTCCGTCCTAAACTCACAACTGCCTATCGATATGATCCTGAATTGAAAACAGTAGTTTTGGCATCCAATGATTTAAGAACAGATTTATGCTATCGAGAATTGAGGAATGCTGATTTGATTTTGGAAACCTCTTCTCGCTTTGAGGATCAGTTTGTGTTCAGACAAACGATCAATCAGATTCCGACGGGGATGAACGATTAACAGTGAGGTATAGCATTTTGATTTCCCAAAAGGCTTTGGACAAAGGCGCTTCTGATTTTTGGGAAATCATGAGAAAAAATACCGATGACTTGGGTTCCATCTTTAGCCCTTTGCCTTCGAATATCGGTGGGAATATTAAGAATGATCAAAACCCAAATGCCCCAGTAGTAGGATATTTAAGTTTAGGCACAGTAAAGCAAAGAAGATTGTTTATTGGGTTTCAAGATATTCTACCTTGGCCTAGATTAGATGTTCCTGAGTACTTTGGTTGCATCGCAGAGCAGGATACGATTCTTGTTGAGGAATATGAGTCTGCGTTTATGTCAGGGGGTATACACCAGCAATTCCGATTTTTTGTGAAAATTGTTATGATCCAATTGGTTTTAGAAAAGCAGAACGAAGATGCACGGATTGTACCTTGAGAGGAACCAATGTTAAGCCAGATTTTTGGGATGAATAAGTTGAAAATAGTCAAAATAGGGATTATTCTGGTACTATGGTTCGCCCTAGGATCGGTAAAAATTTATGCCCAATCAGGAAGAGAACAGGTTCATTTTTCAATTCCAAAAAACATTTACTTCGGGGGAGAAAGAATTTGGGTATCTAGTAAAGTGGAGAAAGGAAATGAAGAGGTAGAATCACAAATTATTTATGCGGAATTGCTCAACCGATACAATGAATCCGTCGCAATAGCCAAAATGCCATTGGAGAAAGGAACAAGCTTTAATTTTTTAAAGCTCCCGCAAAATTTACCTTCCGATCATTATTTACTTAGGGTTTTTACAAGAGTTAGCCCTTACCAGGATTTAGACTCCGGAATGTCTCAGCAGTTGGTCACTGTATTTAATAGATTAGCTCCTCCCGCAGTGGTGGAGAAAAGATCAGAATCTATGTTATTTCAAACTAAGGGCGGGGATCGGATACGCCTCTCATCGAATGAGATGAGTCCTAGACGAAAAATTTCGGTCAAGTTAGAAGGTAATGAAAACGTAAGAGAGGTGAGTGTGGCGGTGATTAATCCATTTTTATCAATCCAACGTCAATTAAAGTCTTCTGAAATATATGAATCCATAGAGCCAAAATTGATGGTTCCAGAGCTGTTTGGACATATAATCGAAGCCAAAGTAGAACTGGATCAAGTAGATACTACTCAGCTCTATTATATCTCTGTACACGGAAACAAATCTGCTTTATTTACAGATAGGCCTGATCCTGATGGAAGGATGTTTTTTGATGCAGGAGGAATGCAGAACTGGGATTATTTGGTAGCCCAAGCCAATGGAAATAAGAGCTTGCTGGATTTCACGATTGTATCTCCAGCGCCTAGAACTCATTTCAAGAAAAGTTTTGAGTTTCCAGTTTTGGAAATTACTCCTTCAGATGAATCCTACTTAATGGAATTGCTAAAAGGTGGCCAAGTTGAGGGGTATTTTTCTCATGAGTTTAATTCTTCAGATGCACCGGTAGTGACTGGATTTGTGGAGGATCGGGTTTATCAGCTGGACGATTATACCCGTTTTGAAACTGTGGAGACAGTTATAAAAGAATATGTTCCAGAAATCTCAGTAAAAACCGTACAAAAAAAGAAAGAATTTAGATCAATTAATGAAATCAGATCATTTGCTTTTGATTCCAATCCACTCATGTTGGTTGATGCCATGCCAGTATTTGACTCTGATCAACTCGCTGCTTTTGATCCAAAAGGATTTAAAACATTGGAGATTTTATCGAGGACCTTTTATTTGAATGAGGAGGAATTTCCAGGGGTGATGAGCTTTTCTTCCTACAAGAATGATTTTGGAGGTTACCCAATTCCAACTAATGGTATTTTGTTAGAGTATGCAGGGATTCAACCAAAAATAACTTCAGCCATAAGTTTGTTTGAGCCTTCCAATGAAGCAAATGAAATGATGGATTGGCGGACGGTTCTTTATTGGTCCGAAGTCCCTCAACTTTCAAGCTCCAATGAAGAGGTAGAAATAGTTATTCCTGAATTAAAAGGAAGTTTTCTAGTTACTATCAAGACCGATCAGGGCACTTACACAAAAGTGCTTGAAGTCAATTGATCGGTAGAATTAGATTTAATTTTCTTTTTTCTCAATTCCTTTTGCATGAACTGACCGAGTTTTGCCTGGTAACTCTTGATGTCTGAATCGTAATCAGGAGAAAGACTCTTTTTCTCTGGAAAGGTTTCCATATGAACAGTCTGAGTAGGGAATGCAAATCTTACCTCCAAGGTTTCAGCAAGCTTCATTATCTGAATTAATATTTCATGTCTGCATTCTAATTCCTCGGCCCATGTAGGAACTTCAAAGAAAATGTAAAACATAATGTCCAAACTAAAAGAGGACAAGTTGTTGAAATAGACATGGAAGGTGTCTTTTCTTGTTTTCGGATGAGAGGTGACGATCGCACGAAGCCCTTTTACAAATTCCTCTACTAATTCAGGAGGGGTGTCATAGGTGATTGTAATGGTTGTATAGAAACGTCTGTACTGTCGTAAACCATGGTTGTCTATCGTGGCATCTGCAATTTTTCCATTGGGAATATACATTACAGAATTACGGAAGGTCCTTACTCGAGTAGATCTAAACCCAACTTCTTCTACCGTTCCATCTAAGTCACCTGAAGTAATCCAATCACCTACCTGAAAAGGCCTATCCAAAAAGATCATCACCGAACCAAAGAAGTTCTTTATGGTATCCTGAGCAGCCAAAGCAATGGCCACACCACCAATAGAAAGTCCTGTTAGGAATGGAATGATGTCAAGGTTGAGACCTTCTTTTAAAACGAAGAGCGTACCAATGATAATCACAAAAGCCTTTAGGGTCTTTCTGATCAAAGGCACTAATTGATCATCAAGAGTAGACTCTGTCCTTTCTGCCAGTTTTGAGAAATAGGCAGCGATTACATCTACAATTTTGTAGAAAATTACGGTGATTAAGAGAGGTTTTAGGGTATTGATGATCACAATAATCCATGCCCATATTTCAGTAGGCAACTGTAATACTGGAAGGAATAGCGCCAACAAAAGCACGATAAAATAGAAACTGGTAATCCTCGCGATGGGCAAGAGGTAGTTTTCACCGATATACCCATACCCCAGGCGTTTTAGAACATACAGTAGTCCCTTGTCGACTAAAAATGTGAACACCAAATGGCTGAGAAATACCAGGAATATTAAGATTAGGAATCCGACCAATTGCCACAGGTGAAATCCTAAATATTCTTCATTCCCAATTTTTGGAAGTAAGTCTAATAATTTAGCAGTTCCATAAGGATAAGTTTCTCTATGTAGGCTATTGATTTGGCCTACCGTGAAGGAAGAAAACATCCATTGATTGCCTGTTTTCTCTAAAAAGCCCCTGGTAGTTTTGTCCTGTCAAAGTAAAAGATCTGATCTGAACCGGATAAGGTGTCTCTATAGTTTTGCTCATTAGGGATGCTACTAGTTCTGATGATGACCCTTTTCCCTCAAAAATCTGCTTCAGCTTTACGCTAAGTTGGTTTCCGTTTAAAGTTTCAGCACCTTTCAGATTAAGGGTTTTGGCGGCTTTATCTGGATGAAAGTTTTCCTCTTCCAAATTGTAAAAAAAGTCAAAGTCGTATGATAAGGGGAGCTTAAGTTCACCTCATCGGAAACTTCCATCAAATCTTTTTGCTCCGTTATTAACTGGCCAAATGAATAAGTGGATGCCAGGAAAGATATCCAGAGTAACAAGAAATACTTTTTAATCATGTTTTGAGATTTTTTGCAAGTTAGCCATTCATTATTCCTAGCCCAAGCTTTTCAAAAGAGCTTAATCTGAAAGTAAAAATTCTGTAATCCTGGATCCGCTGATCGTTCTGATCAGGTATTGACCTTTTGACGATTGGTAGGTGATTTGAACTGAACTGCTACTTTCCAGTGGCATGGTAGTCATTAGATTACCTTCCATATCATATAAATAACAGAATTCTTGTGTAAGGTCAGTCAATGCAAAAATCTGTCTGTCAGCCCCAAAATCAAAGTATTGATAGATTAAATCATCACCTGAAACCCGAATATTCATTAGTTGTTTTTCTGATTTATCAAGAACGGTAACTTCATTGTATTGTCTAGAAATAAAGACAAAATCATTTTCCTTTTGATCTGGGACCAACATGAATTCACTATCCCGATCATCCTTGATCAACTGGTTCCTATAGCCAATTTCCCCATCAAAATTGGAGTGGATTATTTCCCCATTGGAAGTGACGGTAACAAATTTGAATGATCTTGAACTTGGATCTCTCCAAACTATGCCTCGGGATTTAATGGCATCACCAAGTTTCAATGGGCTTGCTGCCAGTTTTTCACCTCTTCTGTTGAAAATAAACAGGTTTCCTTTTTCACTGAGTGCAGCCATATAATCACCTTTTCCTGGGATTCTGTAATGAGCAGGTGCTCCTGTGGTTTTTTCCTGTATTGTTAATGGGTTCCAGCCATCTAATTGTTGACCGGTTTTGTCTAAAAGGAAAAGGTTTCCTTCTTCTGTACTAATAAAATAGCGGTATTCTTTAGTATTTGAATAGTCTACCAAATTTAGATGCGAGATCCACTGGTTGCCCAAGCTAAATGGGTACCGAGGCAGTAGGTTGCCAAGGCGGTCTATTCCGTAAATTTTGTTTTTGGTGGCTAAAAGAATCTGAAGTTTTCCGTTTTTGTAATAGTCCACCTGAAAGATATCCGAAACGATAGGTCCGTCTAAAGGATAAGAATAGACTTCTTCACCGATTTCGTTGAATAGGTGCATGACGTTATTTTCATCTTGCACTAATATATCTTGGGTATTGTCTTGGTAATTAATAACAGTAGCAGGACCGTAAATCAGTTTTTGATCAAGTACAATACTTTTATTAGGCTGTAGGCTAATGGCGCCTGATTGCTTGATTTCAGGAGTATAATCGCTCTTGTATGGAAACCTTAAGGTAGCTTCTGTTCTATCAGGGAGTTTGTTGATATGAAGGGAAATCCAAGGAAAAGAGCGGAAGCTGCTGGTATACCTTTGTAAAAAAGAACTCCAAGAAGGATTAGAATATTTAGTCCATTTGGACCATATCTCATCGATCAGGTAAATTCTTGAAAACCCAGAAGCGGAATTCAATTCTGATTTGGCGTCAGGTGCATTGGAAGAATTTCTCCAGGTGTTGTTGGAAGTAAAATCATCCAATATCAATTTCATTGCCTGCTGGGAATTAGCAAAGATCAAAATGTCATTTACTGAAGTGATAAATGTTTGTCCAAAACCATGGAATTTTCCTTGAAATAAGTGAGCAGGAAACTCTTCTTCAGGAACAAACAAGATTTCATAATCTAAGTAGAAGTCGGAGTTTTCTTCACTTTCAGATTTTTGAAAATCTTTAAGGAGGGACAAGGCTGGTGCTGCATCCACAGTTCTAGCAAGTAAAGCTAGATTTTGGTCAGATCCGCCAAACTTCTCTAAATCCAGCAAATAAAGTTCACCCGAAAAATTATCAAAAAAACCTCGGTCCGTCAGTGTTCTTTGGATTTCTCCTACCAGAGTGGACCTAAAAGGGAATGCTCTATTTTCTATTTTTTGAGTTTCAAAAATGCTTTCTAGATTGTATTGAGTTAAAGACAGCGTACTGTTTGAAATCAGGGACTCTATCGCTGTTAAGTTGGCTCGAATAGAAGGCGTAAAATTAATAGGGTCTGGATAAAAAACCGGTCCGGTGAATTCAAGTAGGCCCTCCTTGAAAGAGAGATTTAAAGCCAAGGCCGCATTCATGATTTCTAAATTTGAAATGGCTTGATTTTCTCTATCTCCAGCCACTCCCTTAAGTAAGGAAGCCATTCCTTTTCCGGATAATAAAAGTCTTCCTGGTGAGTTTCGATCTAATTCAGTGTTTTGAATTAATTTTGAAAAGCCTTCCTGATTTTCATTTAGGTAATATCTAATCGCTTGCTCTACCAGAAAGGAAGAGGAAGAAAATGCTACCAGATCTCCTAAAATGGCAATAGACCAAACTCGGTTATTTTCTTGGTTATAATATTCTACCACTTCCTGATCAGAATACATTCGGGTCTGAAACCTTGATCCCTCAGGGATTTTTGATTTAAAGTCTTCGAGAAGTCCAGAGGTTTTCGATGGACTTAGGTTTAAGGTATATAGTAACTCGAAGTTTTCGATGCCAGTAGCATGGAGGCTAATAGATAGTTGTTCTTTTTGTACTAATTTGGCGATTTGACCGCTTTCACCAGTAAGACTATCCAAGGTGATCAGTTGACTGGATAATTTTTCAAATGCAGGAAAGGTTTTGAAGATCCCCCAGGCAGGATCATTCACCAGAGAATTCCATGTTTCTGCACCTTGGTAGGTATCAAACACAAAAACAGCATCTTGACTGATTAGGTCTAAACTATTGACTTTTCGGGCTGAAAAATATTGTTGATAAACCCAAAAACCTCCTCCTGCTAAAAGGATCACAAATAATAGTACAAGAAGGCTTTTCCAGATTTTCACGATTCTTTGTCTGATTCAGAAAGTAGATCACAAAAATTAGACCTAAGAATTCAGAGTACAAACTCTAAACTCTTAGGTCTCTATCTATCAAACAAGTAGGATTACTTGCCTAACTTATTTAAAACTTCCATTACTTCTTTTACATGACCTCTAGAAGTCTCTAGCAATGCTTTCTCCTCCTCATTCAAGTCAAGTTCAAGAACTTTCTCGATGCCATTTTTACCTAATATGACAGGTACACCAAGGTAGCAATCGTCGATTCCATATTCACCTTCCAGTTTGATACAAACAGGGAATACTCTTCTTTGATTTTTCAAGATAGCTTCCACCATTTGAGCAGCTGCTGAACCTGGAGCATACCAAGCAGAAGTACCCATTAATTTTACTAATTCACCACCACCGAATTTGGTTCTTTCGATAATCGCATCCAATTTCTCTGCGTCGATCAATTCAGTCACAGGAATACCAGCTACTGTGGTGTATCTTGGAAGTGGAACCATTGTATCACCATGTCCACCCATTAGAATTGCTTGGATTTCTTTTGGAGAAACATTCAATTCAGAAGCAATAAACGCTCTGTATCTAGCGGTATCCAAAATTCCAGCCATACCCATTACTCTCGTTCTTGGTAATTTAGAAGAAAGATGAGCTTGGTAAGTCATCACGTCAAGTGGGTTGGATACCACAATGATGATTGCATCTGGAGAATATTTTATAACATTTTCTGTTACGGACTTAACGATTCCAGCATTGGTTTCAATTAAGTCGTCACGAGTCATTCCAGGTTTACGAGGAAGACCAGAGGTAATCACGACTACATCAGAGTTAGCTGTTTTGCTGTAATCATTTGTGCTTCCTACAGTACGGCTGTCATACTGATTGATTGGAGCTTTCTGCCAAATGTCAAGGGCTTTGCCTTCAGCAACACCTTCTTTGATGTCAACTAGAACTATTTCTTCTGCGATTTCGCGATAAGCCAATACATCGGCACAGGTAGCACCCACGTTACCTGCCCCTACTACGGTTACTTTGCTCATGAGATTATATTGATTTTATTTTTATTACTGCCTTAAAAAAAGCGTCGCTAAGTTATTAAACTATGCCTAGGAATAGAAACAAGGAAGTGAATACTTTACCTTGAAAGGCAGATTTTTGATGAATGAATGAGGAATTAGATAAGATGTCTTATTCAAACATCTGACGGAGACTGAAAAACCCAAAGGATTCTCTGTAGGATCTGAAAAGCCGCTGATTATTTTCGTTATAATATTCAGCTAAAGAGGTCATCATCTTTGCCTTGATCTTAGGATTGCTGGAAAAGATTTCTTGGATTGCATAATATGGAATCACTATCAAATCCGCTTCTTCAGAAACAATAATGGCAGTGTAAGTCCTTTTTACATTTTCTAATAAGGAGTTTTCTCCAAATGCCTCACCCTTATTGATTTCCAAGATTGTTTCAAATGTATCCCTGACGTCAATGGTCAAGGTGATTTGTCCTCTTTTGACTAAGTATAAAGCCTGACTGGGGTCTTTACTGAAAAAACTACTTCATCCCTTTTGTAGGTGCGGTGATGCATGGCTGGAAGAAACCTTGCCATCTCCTTGTTTTTCATGCTTTCGAAAAACTTGATCTGGGAAAGGAAATCAAACATCTCATGATCTTCAGGCGAGTAGGTCTTGGAAAATGGATTTCTCATATCACCGTTTTTTCAGGTATAAAGTTTTTCTAGTAGCAGCAGTGCATTTTGCCCATTCCGCAATTCTTAAGCCGAGGATCCAGGCAATTTTCCCTCCGGAAACTAAGACTTTTGTCCTTTGCTTCTGCACCAAGGGTATTTTCAAATCTATCAAAAAATCACTGATTTTTTTGCTGTTTTTCATCCCCAATGGAATAAACTTATCTCCTTCATTCCAATTACGAATGGTTAATGGGAATTCCAATTGGTCCAAATCCAACATTGCATTGGCTTTATTTCGATCTATTTCTGAAACATCTTCCAATTTGAGCATCTCGTAATTCCCCTCAGGCAGAGTAAATCCTAAGTCATTTTTCGTGAGTTCAATTTCATCAAAAATCTGGGCTTTAGGAGAAAGGATGATTTGTTGCCTATCTATATTGATGAGATAATCTGTAGAGGTAAAGATTTTTCCTGACTCTTGATAGGTGCAGGTTTCAAATATTTCTTTGGCTTGATCTGAATTGAATCCATACGACCTCAACCAAAAATAGAGCAAGGTGGTCGCACCTTCCATGTGAAGAAAATCTTGGAACTGAAGGATTTGAAGATCTTCTTTCTCCTGAATGCTTTTAGACTTCCATAAATCAAAAAGTCCTGAAAATGCCTTTCCGGTATCCTTAAGTCGTTCGGAACTTGTCAGTAGATTTTCTTTGGTGTTTTCGGTGGTTTCATACAATGCCGGTAAGGCTACCAATCGAAGTTTATTTCTTTTGTAATCTGTCTTGTTATTAGAACTATCCTCTCTCCAGTGGATGGGATTTTTTGCTGCAAACTCCTTGATTTGGTCTCTTGAAAATGGAAGTAAAGGGCGAATCAGCCAACCTCTTTTGTCTGCCATTCCGTATACCCCTTCTATGCCGGTACCTCTGGTCAAGTTTAAAAAGATCGTTTCTATTTGATCATCTTTATGATGCGCCAATACAATTCCATCCAGATTTCTTGTTTTCCGGATTTCTTCAAACCAATCATATCGAATTTCCCTTGCGGCCATTTGGGTGGAAATGTGTTTTTCTTCTACCGTTTGGGCAGTTTGTGCATGATGAATATGAAACTTCTTTCCCCAAGAGGCAGCTAGCTCTTTTACAAATACCTCATCCCCATCACTTTCAGAACCTCGTAAATGAAAATTCACATGAGCCACTTCAAAGGGAATCTTTGCGTGATACATCAAGGTTCCAAGACATACACTATCTAATCCGCCACTGCAGGCTAATAGATAGTTCTTTTCGGTGTCCAATAGGGACTTCTTCTTGATATGCTGGATAAAAGCTTCGATCATTGATCAAAAATATCATTTTCTGCTAATTTTGCCGACATCTTAGAATTTATGAATAGTCTACACCCTCGTCTTTATCTGATCCTATCCTTCGTTCTCCTTTTGGTAAGGCAAGCCTCAGCTCAAGGTTCATCTACCTTGGAAATCAATAAAGCTGGAGAGTTGATCGGGGAGAGCGGATTTGAAAGGTTAATTGGGGATGTGGAGATGAGGCATCAAAACTCGCTGATTTATTGTGACTCTGCCTATTTTTATAGAGCAACCAATCAGGCAAGATTGTTTGGAAATGTACGGATAGTGGATCAAGAGGACCCAATCAGGACTACCAGTGCATATGCCGAATATGACGGAAATAAAAAATTGGCCAAGCTCAGAGACAACGTGGTTTTTACAAATCAAGAAACCACCCTGTACACCGATTACCTGGATTACGACCGGGAATTGAATATAGCTTACTACTTTAATGAGGGTAAAGTGGTAGATTCTGTGAATGTGTTGACTAGTGAAAAGGGACGTTATGAAGTAAGTATAGAACGGATCACTTTTGAGGATGATGTGGTTCTGGTAAACCCTGATTATACCATGAAAACCAATGATCTGGTATACCTAACCATTCCCAAATCAGCAGAGACAAAAGGCTTGACAAATTTAATCTCTAAAGAAGGGAATACGCTGGACGCACAGAATGGAAGTTTTTATGATACCCAAAATAAACAATTTCAATTTTTTGATGGAGTGGTGGAGACGGAAACCAGTAGGGTCAAAGCCATAGAGCTTTTTTATGATGAAAACCTAGCTTACTATGAGGGTAAAAATGATGTTAGGGTATTCAATAAAGAAAGGAATGTGGAGGTCTTTGGGGATGTAGGGAAATATTGGGAAGATAGAAAATATAGTTTAGTGTATGGGAATGCCTTGGTCAGAAAATATTTCGAACAAGACACCTTGTTCATGACTGCAGATTCGTTGATTTCACAAGACAATGAGTTGGATTCAGCAAAATTTTTACTGGCTTTCAATTCGGTCAATATTGTAAAGCAAGACCTTTCGGGAAAAGCTGACTCCTTGGTATACAATTACAATGATTCCTCTATTCAACTTTTTAATGATCCCGTCATGTGGAACCAGAAAAGTCAGATTTCTTCCGATAGCATGACTTTTTATATCGTCAATGAAAATTTGGATAGGGTTTATCTGAAGGACAATGCATTCATTATCACCCAGGATACAATCCTGAATTTCAATCAAATGAAAGGAAGGAAGATGATGGGTTATTTTAGTGAAGGGCAAATTTCGAAAATGGATATCGATGGGAATGGGGAGTCGCTTTACTTTGTATTGGAAGCTGACACTGCTTCTCAAGGTGTCAATATGACGAAAAGCGCTACCATCAAGTTGGGATTTAATGAAGGAGCAATTCAGACAGTCAATTATGGCATTAAACCTGATGGGAGGTTTATCCCATTTCAAAATTTAGACGAGGACAATTCCAAGCTTTCAGGGTTTAATTGGAGGTTTGAAGAAAGGCCGGATATGGATGCAATTATGAAGTGGAGGACTCCAGTTGAGATTGATCCTGATTTGAAAAATTTATTTAATGTCCCTCAAGTAGAAATCAGAATGCCAACCGATGAAGAGATAGAGGAAGAGCTAAAAAAGCGAGGAGCAATGCCTGTAAAGCGGGTTTTTGAACAAAAGAAAAGTCCAATAAAAAGCGCTAACGTACAATCCTAGAAAAAATTTTATCAAGGTTAACAAGAATTAACCCATTTTTTCTGTGTTCTGATTAACATCGAACTAATTTTGTGCGTATATTGAATACTGTGAAAACAGAACTGTCGCTTATTGATTAGAACTTTACATGAATAATTTCCTCAAACTTTTTATGTGGCTTTGCCTAATGTTTCCGCTATTTGCGGGAGCACAGCAAACTCGCGTGTTGAGTGAAAACTTAGGGTTTACCGGAGATTTAAGCACAACCCAACGAAAAACGGTAATTCTTCAAAACGAATCAAATCAATCCAAAACATACTTTCTGAAAAATATTAATGGAAACATCGGGTCTTCCCAACATGTGAAAATTTGTATTGGGGATGAATGTTTTGACCCCAAAAAGGATTTGGCGAAAATAAAGATTACCCTGGCTCCTGGGGAAGTGATGACAGATTTGTATCTGGATTTTGATATGGGGATTGTGGAGACTAAAGGGAATTTCGATCTAAACTTCGTGAATCTTGAAAATATCAGGGAGTCATTTGTAGTAGAGGCACGTTACGATGTTTCCAATCCCAATAAAAAAGTGGATGAATTCGATTACAAAGAATTAACATTAAGTGATATTTATCCGAATCCAAGTAACCGAATCGCCCAATTGGATTACCAGTTAAAATATCCTAATGTTCAGGCAAAAATCGCTATAAATAGCTTTATTGGGAATCCAGTCGCTGAATATCAGTTGGACCCCGAAAGAAATTCTTTGGTGATCAACATTTCTGATTTCAATCCTGGCGTTTATTTCTACACGCTTTTTGTGGACAATAAAAATATTGTGACCAAGAAGCTCGTTGTCAAGAAGTAAGAAGCAATCTCTCTTTCAGTTACCATTTGAATCCGAATAATTATCCCGTATATTTGCGGTCTTGAAAATGAAAATGCGCGTACACAACATTATCGTTCTAGTAATATTAATTGCAGTAAGTGCCTGTGGTCCTTTCAACAAGCTTGAAAAAGCACAAACTGGGAGGAATTATACGAAGGAGCCAATAAGTATTACCAAGAAGGAGAATATAATAAAGCGATCATCCTTTATGATAAGGTTTTACCTGTAATTAGAGGAAGCGAAAAAGCCGAATTAGCTGATTACAATTATGCCAACTGTCATTTTAAGACAAAAAGGTATATTGAAGCTGCTGGTTACTTTAATAACTTCTTTAGAACCTACAATAGAAGCCCTTTGGCAGAAGAAGCATTATTTATGCATGCTTATTCTTTGTACCTTGATGCTCCTGATTATAATCTGGATCAACAAAGTAGTCAAGAGGCTGTTTCCGCAATCCAACAATTTGTAACAAGATTTCCAGGATCTTCCAGTTATGAAAGAGCCATGGAAATGTTGAGTGATTTGGAAACAAGATTTGAAGAAAAGGCATATCAGGAATCTTCCATGTACTACAGACTGAAAGATGGTTTGTACCCGGGAGATTTTCTTAGAGCTTGCATCGTGAACTTTCAGAATTTCGCCAAAGACTACCCAGAAAGTAAGTACAATGAAGAGTTGGCTTACAAATTAGTAGAGGTGTCCACAGAGTATGCAAAAAATTCTGCGTACCTGAAGAAGGAAGAACGATTGACTGATGCGTTAAGATTTGCAGGGGATTTCTATAGGAAATATCCGCAAAGTGGATACACTGCAGAAGTTAAGACCTTTGAGGAAGAAGCAAGAGAAGAAATGCAAGATCACCTAGATTTGAAGAAGCGTGTAGCTGAAAGAGCAGCGGCTCAAGAGGCAGAGAGAAAAGCTACTCTAGGTACAATTGATAATAATAATTAAACGAAACTTAAATAGATCAAAATATGGCAATTAATCCGTCAATTATTACTCGTGATTTGGATAAAATCGCAGATAAGACTGGAAACCTTTATGAGTCTCTTCATATTGTAGGTCAAAGAGCTAAACAAATTTCTTCTTCTTTGAAAGAAGAGTTGAATAATAAGCTTTCTGAGTTTGCATCTACAGTAGACAATCTAGAAGAAGTTTTCGAAAATAAAGAGCAGATTGAAATTTCTAAGTTTTACGAAAGAATGCCTAAGCCTTCTACCATAGCTATGGAAGAGTTTATGGAAGATAAGGTATACTTTAGATACCCTTCTGAAGAAGCAGGAGAGTAATTCTTATGGACCTCAAGGGTAAGAAAATAATATTGGGAGTAACCGGTAGTATTGCCGCTTACAAATCAGCCCATCTTACTCGTTTATTAATCAAGTCTGGAGCAGAAGTGCAAATAATTATGAGCACTTCTGCTCTTGATTTTATTACCCCACTGACTTTAGCAACCCTTTCCAAAAATCCCGTTTTAGTCGAATTTCAAAAGGATGAGACCGGAGAATGGAATAACCACGTGGAGTTGGGTTTGTGGGCGGATTTACTTTTAGTGGCACCAATCAGCGCCAATACAATTGCCAAGTTTGCAAATGGGCTTTGCGACAATTTACTTACTGCAACCTACCTTTCCGCTAGGTGTCCTGTCATGATTGCACCTGCGATGGACTTGGATATGTATCAGCACCAGCTGTTCGCCATAATTTGGAGAAGCTGGTTTCTTTTGGGAATCATTTGCTAGCATCTGAAATTGGCGAATTAGCAAGTGGTTTATCCGGGCAAGGGAGAATGATGGAGCCAGAATCGATCTTGGATCAGGTCGTGCAATTTTTTCATACTCAATCAGATTACCAAAACAAAAAAGTGTTGATTACCATGGGGCCTACACAGGAGGCTATGGATCCTGTTCGATTTATCAGTAATCACTCCAGCGGTAAAATGGGTTATGCCTTGGCTAAAGCCTTTCAGGCTAGAGGAGCAGAAGTTTATGTGATCTCAGGACCTATCTCCTTGAATGTTGATAAATCTGAGTTTCATTGGACTGATGTGAAGTCAGCCAAGGAAATGTATCATGCTGCTCATAAGCTTCATGGTTTAATGGATATTTGTGTGTTTGCAGCTGCAGTAGCTGATTATGCACCCGCTGAAGTAGCTCCCGAGAAAATCAAAAAGAGTGAAGCAGATTTGTCCTTGAAAATGGTGAAGAATGTAGATATAGCCTTTGAACTAGGGAAGTTGAAGCACCCGGGACAATTACATATTGGCTTTGCTTTGGAAACTCAAAATGAGTCTGAAAATGCAAAGGCAAAACTGGATAAGAAAAACTTTGATCTTATCGTTTTAAATTCAATGAGGGAGACTGGTGCAGGATTTAAAGTAGATACCAATAAAGTTCATATTTATCAGTCTTCTGGTCATTCAGTAAGTTCAGAAGTAGATACCAAGGCTAAAATTGCTGAATTGATTTTGGATCAGATCAAATTGGTTCCAATTGGGGTGTGAACTTGAATATTTCATTATTTTTAAATCTATGAAGAAAGCGACATTAGGTTTGTTTTTAATTTTTTTGAGCCATTTAGGCTTCTCTCAAGAACTCAATTTTACCGTCATCATCAATAGTGACCGGGCAAGAATCCAGAATACAACGGTTTTCAATACTATGAAAACCAGTTTCGAGCAATTCTTAAATGGGAGGTCCTGGACCACGGATGAATTTCGACCAGAGGAACGTATTAAAGGAAATTTATTGATTACCATCAACGATGTACCACAAGTAGGAGTGTATAATGCGACGGTCCAGATTCAGACTGTTCGTCCCATTTATGGGACGAATTACGAAAGTCTGCTTTTTAATTTTGCGGACAGAAATTGGAATTTCGAATACATAGAATCTCAACCCCTGGAATTTAATCGGTTTAATTTTCTGAATAATATCAGCTCTTTGTTAGGCTATTATGCGCACATCGCCTTAGGGATAGACTATGATAGTTTTTCGAGCAAAGGAGGCGAGGATTTCTTTGAAGTAGCAAATGATATTGTAAACAATGCCCAACAATCCGGTAGGCCAGGCTGGGTTCAAAGCCCAACAGATAGAAGAAACAGGTATTGGTTGATCAATGATTTGTACACTTCCTCTGTTTATGCTCCAATACGTGAGGCTTATTATTTATATCACCGTCAAGGATTAGATATTTTACAAATTGAGCCTGAAAAAGCTTATGAAAATATGTTGGAGGCAATTCGTTTGGTAGCCGAAGCGAACAAGGCCCAGCCGAACGGAATATTGACAATTACCTTTATGGATGCCAAGGGGGATGAGATTGCCCAAGTATTTAAAAATGCTTCCCTGGAAATCCGAACAGAATTAGTGGAGCTTTTATTGGAAGTGGATCCCAATAATGCCAGAAAATACAATGAGTTGACGAAAAGCTAATCGCGATTTATAACTTTGTGCTTTTCCCAATAATTACCCATGCTTACATCACTGAGTATTCAAAATTATGCCCTCATAGACCAACTGCTGATGAAACCCAGCAGTGGATTAAATATGATTACTGGGGAGACTGGTGCAGGTAAATCCATCATGCTTGGTGCTGTGGGGCTCCTTTTAGGAAATAGGGCCGACACCAAAGTCCTTCTTTTTGAAGACAAGAAATGTATCGTGGAAGGGGTATTTGAAATTGGAGAATATGGGCTAAATGAATTTTTTGAGCAGCAGGATTTAGATTATGAATCCACCTGCATTATCAGAAGGGAAATCAGCCCCAGTGGAAAATCCCGTTCCTTTATTAATGATACGCCAGTTCTTCTCGATTCTCTGAAATCTCTGGGTTCGAATCTAATGGATGTGCATTCCCAGCATGACACCTTACAGCTAGGTTCTGGATCTTATCAACTCAGTTTGATTGATGCCTTTTCCCAGAGTCAAGCGGAATTAAATTCTTACCAGGAGGACTTTAAAAAGTTTAAGAAGCTTCAAAAGGAATTTCAGGAGATTCAATATAAAGCACAAGAGTTACAGAAAGAGGCTGATTTTAACCAATTTCAATTAGAGGAGCTAAGTAGCTTGAGCCTTGAGGAAGGGGAGCAGGATGAACTGGAATCCAGCCAAGAGGTACTTGAGAATGCAGAGGAAATCAAAATGAAAATCAATGAAATGCTAAATCTTTTTGAAGATGAGCAGTTCGGGATTATTCAGGGATTGACACAGGTGAAACATGGATTGGAATCTTTGGAAAAGCTAGCTCACAAGTTTGCTCCACTAAAAGAACGATTCCAAAGCCTTTTCATTGATTTGAAGGATTTATCAGAAACCCTAAGTGATGAAGAAGCTGGGGTGGAAGTAGATTTTGACCGACTGGAGGAAACAAGAGATAGGCTAAGTAAGATTTATCAGCTTCAAAAGAAGCATGGCCTTCCTACTGTAGAGGATTTGATGGCATTGGAAAGAGAACTTGCAGATAAGGTCTTCCAATTTCAAAATTTGGACGAGACATTAGAGGCTGCTAAGAATAATTTAAAGTTGGCGGAAGAAGCTGTTCTGAAATCAGGAAAAGCATTAACCAAAAAGAGAGGTGCTTGCTTTGCTACATTTCAAAAAAGATGGAAGCACTTTTGGTGGAGTTGGGAATGGAAAATTCAAAGCTACAAGTCGAGTTAAACTCGATCGCTCCAACTTCCAATGGGATGGATGAGGTCGAGTTATTGTTTTCCGCAAATAAAGGGACTTCCTTACAACCTCTTAAAAAAGTTGCCTCAGGAGGAGAGTTTTCAAGATTATTATTTGCCATTAAATACTTAATGGCGGATAAAATGGCGATGCCTACTTTAATCTTTGATGAAATTGATACAGGGATATCAGGTGAGGTTGCCCTACAGATGGTCAGAATGATGAAAGAAATTTCTGGGAAACACCAAGTGATTTGTATTACCCATTTGCCTCAAGTGGCAGGAAAAGGCGATGTTCATTATTTCGTTTACAAGGATAATTCTTCTCATAAAACCATCAGTAAAATCAAGGAATTAAGTGCTGATGAAAGAGTTTTGGAGCTTGCCAAGATGATTGGTGGGGCGAATCCGAGTGACTCTGCGTTGAAGAGTGCCAAGGAACTATTAAGGGTATAAGAGATAGTAAGCGCTATACAGTAGGGACTGAATGCCAAATTTTCTCTATTTTTACGCATATTTTTGAAATTAATCCAATAGTATATATGCCAGAAAATTTGCTGAAAGGAAAGCTAGGTATCATCACTGGTGCCCTAGACGAGAATTCCATTGCATGGAAGACTGCTCTTAAAGCTAAAGAACAGGGAGCTCGATTTGTATTGACCAATGCACCAATTGCTATGAGAATGGGTGCCATCAATGATCTCGCAAAAGAATGTGATACCATTGTTATTCCCGCTGATGCCACTAGTGTAGAAGATATTGAGAAGCTCTATACCGAGGCAAAAGAATATTTGGGAGGTGACTTTGACTTTATTTTACATTCTATCGGAATGTCTCCTAATATTAGAAAAGGTCGCTCTTATGGTGATTTGAATTATGATTGGGCGATGAAGTCTTATGATGTTTCTGCCATTTCTTTCCATAAGATGATGCATGTAGCGGAAAAAATGGATGTAATGAAGGAATGGGGTTCCATCGTGGGGCTCTCTTACATTGCAGCACAAAGAGTTTTTCCTTTCTATACAGATATGGCAGATGCCAAATCTCTTCTAGAAAGTATAGCTAGAGGTTATGGTTATAGATTCGGAAAATTGAAAAATGTTCGTGTCAATACCATTTCCCAATCTCCTACCAAAACCACTGCAGGTACAGGAATTGGAGGTTTTGACTCTTTCTATAATTTTGCGGATGCTTTGTCTCCATTAGGAAATGCTTCAGCAGAAAGCTGTGCAGATTATATTGTAACCATGTTCTCAGATTTGACTAGAATGGTAACGATGCAGAACCTGTTTCATGATGGAGGATATTCGTTCACTGGAATTTCTGAAGAGATCATGGAAAAATTCAAAGATCTTTAAGTAAGAGGAAGTTTATAGAAAAAGCCTTTTGGGAAACCAAAAGGCTTTTTTTAGTATAAAGCTGTTCATCTAAAACTGATTTTTTGTTCTTGCATTTTGCATTATCTTATTGCTCGTTATTAATTAAACCATCAACCATGAAAAAATCTTTACTACTAATTGCATTTTTCTGGGCCATGATCTCGGCATCAGTTTATGCACAAATTGAACCTGCTCCAGAACGGACAGAGGGTGACGGACAATATGGTCGCCTTATTTTACGCGGGGTCACCTTAATAGACGGAACTGGGGCACCTCCAATTGGCCCGGTCGATATTGTGGTAGAGAAAAATAGGATTGCTCAAATCCAAGTTGTTGGTTATCCAGGCCTACCAATTAATGAAAACAGGAGGCCAAAAGCTGGAGAGAACGATAAAGAATATGACTTGGAAGGTCATTATTTAATGCCAGGTTTTGTGGACTCTCATGCGCATATTGGCGGAAGGGGGCAAGGTACGCCTGCGGAATATGTATTTAAACTTTGGCTTGCCCACGGGATCACCACCATTCGAGACCCTTCTACAGGGAATGGTTTGGATTGGGTGTTGGACCAAAAAGAAAAATCGGCAGCGAACGAGATTACCGCACCTAGGATTTTGGCATATACTGCATTTGGTCAAGGAGCTGAAAGTACAATCACAAACGCAGAAGAAGCGAAAGCATGGGTGAATTCCAATAAAGCAAAAGGTGCTGATGGGATTAAATTTTTTGGGGCAAAACCAGAAGTAATGCAAGCTGCAATTTCCGAGAATAAAAGAATTGGATTACGATCTGCCATGCACCATGCACAAGTGGATGTAGCAAGATGGAATGTTTTAAATTCTGCTAGAGCTGGACTTACTTCCATGGAACATTGGTATGGACTTCCTGAGGCATTGTTTTCTGATAGGACAGTTCAGGATTTCCCTGTTGAATATAACTATCAAAATGAGCAGCATAGATTTTCTGAAGCTGGGAAGCTTTGGGAACAGGCTGCTGAACCGTATTCGGAGCATTGGAATAACGTGATGAATGAACTGTTGGAGTTGGATTTTACATTAGACCCTACCTTCAATATTTATGAAGCGAACCGTGATTTAATGCGAGCTCAGAGAGCAGAATGGCATGAGACCTATACACTTCCTTCTCTTTGGAAATTTTACGAACCTAGCAGACAATCCCATGGCTCTTATTGGTTTGATTGGACCACTGCCATGGAAATCCAATGGAAGAAGAACTATAGGCTTTGGATGACCTTTGTAAATGAATACAAAAACCGTGGAGGCAGAGTTACTGCAGGATCTGATTCTGGATTTATTTACCAATTGTATGGATTTGCTTATATCCGAGAGTTGGAGTTGCTTCAGGAAGCAGGCTTCCATCCACTGGAGGTGATCCGATCAGCTACTATGTATGGTGCTGAATTAATGGGAATGGAGAAGGAAATCGGTACGGTGGAAGTTGGGAAATTAGCTGATTTCGTAATTGTAGAAGAGAATCCACTTCAAAATTTGAAGGTCCTTTATGGAACTGGTGCCATTAGAATCGATGAAAACAACATAGCAATTAGAGTAGGCGGAGTGAAGTACACTGTCAAAGATGGGATTGTTTATGATGCCAAAAAGCTGTTGGAAGATGTGAAAAATATGGTGGATAAGGCAAAAGCTGAAGAAGGAAGTACACCAATTCATCAACCAGGATTGGACTGGTAATCAAAAATTTGTAAAACCTAGTCCCGGGGTATGCTGTTATATCAATTACAGTATATCCCGGTTCATTTTTAATACTAAAAACGATGCCCCATATTAAAGTAAATGAAGTCACTTTATTTTATTCTGATCAAGGCGTAGGAGACGAGACCATTGTTTTTTCACATGGACTCCTTTGGAGCCATAAAATGTTTGCAGAGCAAATAGAGTTTTTAAGTGCAAGGTTTAGGGTGATTTCCTATGATCATAGAGGGCAGGGGGAGAGCGAAGTTAAAGGTCCTTATGATATGGATACCTTAACCAATGATGCATTTTTATTAATAAAATCTCTATGTAAGGGACCAGTGCATTTTGCAGGATTATCCATGGGAGGATTCGTGGGAATGAGATTAGCTGCAAGGCATCCGGAAATAGTGAAAAGTTTGATATTGATGGAAACTTCAGCCAATTCAGAGCCGGTTGAAAATATACCCAAATACAAGACCCTGAATGGAATAGTGAAGTGGTTTGGAGTCCTTGGCCCAGTGGCAAACAAGGTAATGCCCATTATGTTTGCAGAAAGCTGGCTTACCAATCCTTTGAATAAGGACAAAGTGGAATTCTGGAAGAAAGAAATGACGTCTAACAAAAGATCCATCACTGGACCCGTTGATGGAGTGATTTATAGAAATGGAATTGAAGAGGAACTCAAATTTATTTCTTGCCCCACTATGGTAATTGTAGGGGATGAGGATATTGCCACCAAACCTGTTAAGGCGAAGTTTATTCAGATGGGGATTGCTAATGCAAAGTTGCACCGAATACCTGGGGCTGGGCATAGCAGCTGTATCGAAAAGCCCAGAGAGGTTAATAGGTTGATTGGGGATTGGTTAATTGAAAATAGTTAATTCGAAAAAATAATTTTTTAGCACCCGCCTAGAAATCCCTTAATACAGCCAATAGAGCTTGTTTTTTGAAGAAAACAATCCAATTCGAAATATTTTTTTGAATTTTTGAAACCTTTTGATACATTTACATGTATATACATTAAATACAATTGCAAAGAAATGGTGAAGATAGAAGAAGCAATACAGCAGAAAGAGTTTAAAGATCCTTTCAATAAGGCTGTAGTGAATTTATTGTATACCCATAGTTATTTGGTAACTAGTCAAAATGCGCTATTCAAGCCATATGGTATTTCACCCGAGCAATACAATGTATTGAGGATTTTAAGAGGCCAAAATGGAGTGCCTACAACGGTTTCATCAATTCAGGACAGAATGTTGAATAAGATGTCAAACGCCTCCAGATTAGTTGAAAAATTGAAAGTAAAAGGTTTAGTAAAACGTTCCGAGTGTCCAAATGATCGAAGACAGGTAGATGTTTTGATTACAGAAAAGGGTTTGGAACTACTTGCTGAATTACAAATTCGAGTGGAAAAAGGCAATATAGACTTTGTTCATTTGAATTTGGATGAAGTGAATAAGCTAAATGAATTGCTGGATAAATTGCGTGGCTAAAAAATTTGATTATATATATGTATAGACATATAATGTGATAACCTAAAAATAATACAACAACTTAAACAAAAACAATTATGGCAACTACTAAATGGATTATCGACCCTACACACTCTGAAGTTTCATTCAAAGTAAAACACTTGGTGATTTCAACAGTGACAGGATATTTTAGAAAGTTTGAAGGAAGTGCAGAAAGTGCATCTGATAATTTTGAAGGAGCAACGGTTTCTTTCTCAGCTGATATCGACAGCATTGATACTAACCAAACTGATCGTGACAATCATTTGAAGTCTGCAGATTTCTTTGATGCCGAAAATCATCCTAAATTGACATTTGCTGGAAAAATCTCCCAAGTGGATGGAGAGTATAAATTGATTGGTGACTTAACGATGAGAGAAACTACCAAGCAAGTAGAACTGGATGTTGATTTTGGAGGAGTAGCTGGAGATCCTTACGGACAAACTAAAGCTGGATTTGAAATTGAAGGAAAAGTTAATAGAAAAGAATTTGGGCTAGCTTGGTCTGCTGTGACTGAGGCTGGATCTGTTGTCGTGAGTGACCAAGTAAAATTGATCCTTAGCGTACAGCTTGTTAAGCAAGAGAAAGAAGTTTTGGCTGACTAAGCCATTTAATAACTACCACCAATGATCGAGCTAAAAGGTTTTGCCCTTTTAGCTCGATTTTATAAACTTTACCCAATACAACCATGAAACCATTAATCAGCGGAATACACCATATCACAGCAATCGCTGGAAATCCTCAAGCCAATATTGATTTTTACTCTGGTATTTTAGGATTGAGATTGGTGAAGAAGACCATCAATTTTGATGCGCCTGATGTATATCATTTCTATTTTGGAGATGAGCTGGGGCAGCCTGGTACGGTGTTCACTACTTTTCCTTTTACGGGAGCTAGAAAAGGAGTGAAAGGAACAGGTGAATTGACCTATACTGCATTTTCAATTCCAAAAGGTTCCTTAGATTATTGGATAGAAAGGTTGAAAAAGTTTGGGATTCCGGTTTCTGATAAATTAACCCGGTTTGGTCATGAATTAATCAGGTTTGAAGACCATGATAGCATGGGAATAGAACTGATAGCAAATGACCAAGACGATAGAGCTGGATGGACCTATGGTCAAATCCCTTTGGAACATAGTATCAAGGGCTTTTATGGAGCTACCTTGAATCTTCGGTCCAATGAACTGACAGCACAACTTTTGACCAATCACATGGATTACCATTTTATAGGTCAAGAAGGTGATCGATATCGATATGGAACAGAAGGAAAACCAGGAGATATCGTAGATATCGTGGTGAATCCTAATGGGCACAGAGGTATGCAAAGTGCTGGAACGGTCCATCATATTGCTTTCCGAACTGCGAATAAATCAACCCAATTGGAAGTTCAGAGGATTCTAATGGATAATGGATATCAGGTGACTGAGGTGAAAGATAGAAATTACTTCAACTCCATCTATTTCAGAGAACCAGGAGGAGTTTTATTTGAGGTAGCGACGGATGAGCCAGGCTTCGCAATAGATGAGGACGAAGCACATTTGGGAGAATTGATCAAATTACCTGAATGGGCTGAGCCAAGTAGAAAAGAAATTGAGAAGAATTTAATTCCGGTCACTTTAAAAACGGAGGATTATGCCTGAGGTAAAAAATGCAGGATTGCCAATAGGGAAAGCCCAAAAAGCTGCCATATTAATTCATGGTAGAGGAGCGTCTGCCTCAAGTATATTGTCACTTAGTAATTACCTAAACTTAGATGATTTTGCTTTGTTGGCTCCCCAGGCTGAAGGAAATACTTGGTACCCTTATAGTTTTATGGCTCCAGACCTACAGAACAGGACAGCTCTTGAAAAATCAATTTCTACCTTGCAGTTTTCCTGGGATCAGATAATTTCAGCAGGTATTAAACCTGAGAATATTTACCTGATCGGCTTTTCCCAAGGTGCATGTTTGAGTTTAGAATTTGCATCCAGAAATGCCCAAAAGTTAGGAGGGGTGATTGCCTTTACCGGTGGCCTAATCGGAGAGAAGTTACTTCCTGAAAAGTACAAAGGTGATTTCCAAGGAACCCCGATCTTTATTGGGAGTAGTGATCGAGACTTTCATGTTCCTGCTACTCGAATAAAAGAATCGGCAGAATTAATGACAAAAATGGGAGCAGATGTTAAAACCTTGCTCTTTGATGATCCAGAACATACAATTCGTCAAGAAGAGATTGAATGGGTCAATAAAAATATTTTAATGTGATTTTCTTATGGAAAAAATCCCCGACTCTGACGGGGAATTTTTTTAATACGAATAGGTTACCTGCGAACCGTTTTCTGGGTCCAGTTCTACTTGGGCATACACTCCAATCTCTTGTTGCAATTCTTCCACATGGGAAATAATCCCCACAATTCTGTTTTCATGCCGCAAAGATTTCAAGGTTTCGAAAACCACCCGTAATGCATTTCTATCCAATGCACCAAAGCCTTCATCCAAGAAAAAGAAACTTTGATCTGCTTGGTTTAAGGCCTTTACTTTTTCTGCCAATGCCAATGCCAAGCATAAGGAAGCCTGAAATGTCTGGCCACCAGAGAGAGTTTTAAGTAGCCTTCTTTTCCCGCCGTTGAGGTAATCAATCACCCAAAATGTATTGTCATCATCTATTTCTAAACTCATACTGTTTTTACAGAGTTTCATGAATCTCACATTGGCAGTATTGCAAAGCTCCTTGAGGTAAATGGAGCTGACAAATTTTACGAAACCGCTGCCCTTGAATAATTTTTCTAACTCTTTTAAGCTGCTTTCCCGGTTTTCTAATTTTCCAAAAGTCTCTAACAAGGACTTCTTGTTCTCGAGTTGGGCCTCTATGGTTTTAATTTCTTCCGACAATAGCAACAAGCTGTTCTGTGCAGCTTCTACTTTGGATTTTAATTCTAGAACAGAATTCTTTAAGTTCAAGAAGCTTTCTTCTTCAAATTCCAGCACTCCTTTTTCTGCCCTAAGTTCTTTGACTCGGTCTTCAGTAATTGCGATTTTTTGATCGAAACTTCGAATTTCTAAATCTACTTTTTCTGCATCCAATGAATGCTCAAACAACCGTATCAATGCTTCATCATCCCGAAAACCATGACTTTCTTTTAGCCTTTCAAACTCTAGGTGGAGTTTTTCCAGTTTGGAAGCGGCTTCTTCTTTGAGCAACTTAAAATTCTTCAGGCTACTTAGATTGGAGGCTTGAGCTTCCCGTTTTTCCCGAAGAGCCTTTTGCTTTCCATCCAAAAGTTGAAGAGCTCTCTCAATATCCTGCTCAACATTTTCGATGGTGGAATAAATTTCTTCTACTTGTTTACTAAAGAAAGGCTTACAAAAAGTGGGATCTTTGATCTCTTCTTTTTTGAAGAAATTGCTGAATAAACCGTATTTTGATTGAGTTGAGCCGTTTGAAAGGCTTTTTCAATTTCACCCAATTCCATTCTCTTTTCGTTCCAAGATTGACGCTGAGATTTAATTTCAGAAAGCATTTTTTCCTTGGCCTTTCCCGCTTGGACCATGGAATCCACTTTGGCTTTTAACTCTTTTTCGTTTTTGATTCCATAATTTGAAATCAAACGGTGAATACCCTTCAAAGATTGATTGAGTTTCTCCAATTCGCCCTCTTTGAAATGAATGTTTTTTGGTGATTTCCTAAATGGATTTGATTCTCTTTCTCCTTTTGGATTAAGGTGAGTATCGTCTCCAGCTTGTTTTTTCTTGGTTTATTTCCTCGTTTTTAAGTTTAAGCTCTGCCTTCTCAGTCTCGGTTTTCAATGGGTTTGGATGCTCCAATGATCCACAAAGTGGACAGGGGCTTCCATCTTCCAACATATGTGCATGAGCAGTCAATCCTTGTTTTTGAAGAATCTTGTCCCGCTGACTTTCCAATTCCAGGATTAATTTCTTTTGGCTTTTTTGCCAAGTCTCAAGATTATTTTCAGAGGAAGGTATTCGAGATAGGATTTGCTTTAAGTCGTTTTCAACGGAAGTGATTTCCTCCTTCAGTTGATCTCGATCCTGAATTAGGTTCTTTTTATCTTCTTCCCAAGACGCCCAATCTCTTGAAGCAGTTTGGAGTTCGGACAACTCACTTACCTCTGGACTTGCCAGTGTTTCAGCTTGTTTCTCCAATGCGGAAATTTGGGATTCTAATTGATCCTGGGATGCACGCCTACTTTCAATGTTTGGTTTCAAGGTTTCCAGTTTTTGGTTTGCCTCTTCCAGTCTAACCTGAAGCTGTTTGATTTCCAGAACTTTTTTTAAGTCTCTAATTTTGGCTTCCCTTTGAGGCCTTTCTTGGTTTTTCTTTTTTAGCTTGGTCTCTTGTTCCTCCAATTCCTCAATTTCTCCTTCGTAACGAGTTTTAAATCGTTCACAATCGATGAAACTGGTAGTGTATTTCTCCAGTTCCTTTTTGGTATCCTGAATCTGGTTCCAAATGGGTTTGATGTAGGTCTTAGCAGTGATAAATTCCTTATGTAACTTTCTCTTTTCCTCGATCTCAGGTTTTCTAAGCAAAAGCTCCTGATAGGTTTGTTCAAACTGCAAAAGTTGCAAAGCCTTTTGTTGAATTGCCTCCTCTAGTTTTAGTTTTGTTTCCTCTTGTTGAAGTTTATGAGTCAGTTCATCCGCTTCTTTTTTCTGGGTTTGATGGAGGGCTGATTTTTCTTTGAGAATTTCAGAAGTGTAACTTTCCAATCCCGAGAGCTGGGTTACTAATCTGATTTTTTCTTCCCGAACCGCCTTTAACAGCGATCCTGTTTTAGCTGAAAGATCAAATCGTTCTAAACCAAACAACTCTTTCATCATTTCCGCTCTAGGGCCAGGAGTCAGGTCAATAAATTCCCTAAACTTTCCCTGAGGGATGATCACCGTCTGCTTGAAATGCTCTTTTTTCATGCCGATAATTTCCTCGGCTCTTAATGAAATCGGTTCCCAGTTTCCTGCTACCTTCTCATAAAACGTATGTTCGGCGGGTTTTACTTCCTCGAATCTTTTTGGGTTTCTTTTAGCTGAATACCTTCCTAAATAGCTTTGTGTATTGTTCTTTCCAGACTGAAACTCAAAATTGATCAATAAGGCTTCACTTTGAAGATTGAGCATGGAGTTTTTCTCTCCTCGATCTGAAAGCCTTTCAGTACTTCCATAAAGAGCTAGAAGAATTGCTTCCAAAATAGAGGACTTGCCACTGCCAACCGCACCAAAAATCCCAAATAATCCCGCTGCTGTCAACTGAGCAAACTCTATGGTTTGCTTTTCTTTATAGGAGTAAAGTCCTTGTATTTCCAGTTTAATGGGGATCATAATTCGTTGTTTTGGCTGATGACTTCTCTAAAAATCTCCATCAATTCCTCATTAGGCTCTTGTCCTTTTTCACTTTGATAAAAAAGCTGAAATAAACTACTCATGTCTTTTCCCAGATCCTCTACTTTCAAACTATAATTCTCTTGACCTGATGGATTTTTGATCTGGGGTATCAGGTTGACAATACCATCGTGTGACTTCATTATGGCTTTTCTGGTGGCTGCATCAATGGAGTGCTGAGTGATATAGGTTATTTCTACAAAACAATAAGGATTTGCCTCCAGCCAAGAAATGGTGTCTGGAAGGTTTTCAAATGTTTTTCTGTACAAAGGTCGTCCTTGGGTCAGCCCAATCGCTTTGTATTGAACCTGCTGGTTGGGTAGTGCTTTCAAAATCACCACTTTCTTTTCTTGATCAGCCTCACTAAAGGAATAGGCTAATGGTGAACTGGCATAAACGACTGGTGTTGGATCTTTGCTTATAGCATGATAGCGGTGCAGATGTCCCAAGGCTGCATATTGAATCTGGGAGGGGATGTTTTTGGTATATAGAGCCTGAGTTCCTCCTACATGAAGAATGGGTCTTTCTGATTCTGGTTCGGCTTCGGGTTTTTCGCCTTCCTTCATAAAAAAGAAATGACCGACAAATAGGTTTACCCCCATTTCATCACAATAGGAATTTGCAATGTCCTGCCATTTATTCTGAAGGATTTGCCTGAATTCCTCCTCTCTGTCCCCTTCCCCCAAATATGTTTTCAATAAAGACTCATTGGCATAAGGAGCCAAAACAAGCCGGATTGGAAATTCAAATTTAGGTAGCTTTAACTCCAGAAAGCCTGAAGTGGACTGGGTAATTTCAATTCCGGAATCTAAAATACCTGTAGGAATAATGCTGTCATATCTGGAGTAAAACAGGATACCTAGTTCTCTTGCCAAAGGATCTGGCGCTTCTACAAATTGGGTGCTGTCATGATTTCCAGAAATGGCAATGACCGGCCTATCTCCGTTTTTAGAAAGTTTTCGAAGTGTTTTATAGAGTAATTCAACTGCTTCATGGTTGGGGTTAAAGGTGTCGAAGATATCCCCAGCCAAGAGTACCAAGTCTACATGTTCCTGATCTGCGATTTGGATAATTTCTTCTAAAACGAGCTTTTGTTCATCAATTCTAGAGAACTCCTGAAGTCTTTTGCCTAGATGCCAATCGGCTGTATGTAAGATTTTGATCATGGATGATTGGAAAAAGAAAAAACTAAGTTAATCTTATGTAGTGCTGCTTGCAAACTAAATAAAATCAATGACAGCAATTGGCATTTTTATTGACTAGCACCTTTCGATGAAATTTGACTACCTAAGAAAGTGGATGTTGCTGGTTTTTGGTCTCTTGGCTGTTTCTTTTGCAGAGGCTTCTACCCAAGGAGATTCTCTCTTGATTCAAGAGGGAGTGGCTAGCTTTTATGGTAAACGGTTTCATCTAAGAAAGACTTCAAATGGGGAGATTTTTCATATGGACAGCCTGACAGCAGCTCATAAAACCTTACCCTTTGGAACGGTATTGAAAGTGACTCGAATGGATACGGGTACTTCGGTAAGGGTTAAAATAAATGACCGACTTCCTAAATACTCCAAGAGGATTATCGATCTTTCACGGGCAGCGGCAAGTGAACTGGATATGATTCATGATGGTATTACGATGGTAAAATTAGAAGTGATTGAGCCCGAGGTGATTGAGACTCTCATCGATTATTATGGAGAAGAGAAGCCTTTAAGGATTCGCCTTCGGCCCATTGCCTTTGCAATAAATTATACTAAGCCAAGTCCAGATTGGTTAAAACTCCCTGAATTGACATTTATTAACAGCCCCTTTTGAAAAAATCTTTGAGATTGAATAATTTCTTAGTTTATTAAATTCGAAATTATTTAGCTCCATGATAAAGTTTAGATGTATTCTCCTTGGTTTTTTAGCGCTTTCATTTTTTTCATGTAAAAACGACGAAGAAAAAGTCGAAGAAGCTCCCACAGAATCTTTTCGAAATGAAGTTGCAGCCACCGAAGTTCGTGTGGCAATAGCGGAAGTGAAAAGCTTTGATTACCTCATCAATGCCATTGGCAAATTAGAGGCAGCAAGCCAGGTAACAGCTGTGATCGAACAAGCTGGTTTTTTGATCGAATTAAATGTGACAGAAGGCCAGTCAGTCGAAAAGGGTGAAGTGATCGCTCGTTTGGATCCTACTGAAGCTCAGTTGAGATTGGATAAAGCCGAAATTTCTCTTCGAAATGCTAACGCAGAATATGAGTCCATGAAATTGGGCTATGAGACTATTTTTAATTCCGGAGACGAAGCACAAAAAAATGCAATTGAGGAACAGCTGAAAGCAAAGAGCGGTCTATTTATGGCAGAGGTAGAATTGAAAGAAGCCATGTTGAATAGAGCTAGATGTGAATTGAAAGCGCCCATTTCAGGGAAGATAGCGGATCTAAAATTCAAAGAAGGAAGCTTGGTCGGTGCCAATCAGGAACTTTGTGAGATTTTGGGCAGCAAGCAGATGATTTTAAAAGTTAAAGTCCTGGAATCAGATATTTCTCTAATCAGCCCTAATCAAAAAGCGGAAGTATACTCTATCTCCAATTCACAAAATACCATTGAAGGCCGAGTGATAGGAATCAATCCAAAAGTGGATGAAAATGGATTGGTTCAAGTTTCTGTAGCGATCAACTCTACCGCAAATTTATTACCCGGCATGAATGCCCGGGCAATCATTCGTGCTCCTCAAAATAATAGCTTGGTAGTACCCAAAGATGCGTTAGTTTATCGGTCTGGAAGGGCTGTAGTTTTCTCTATTGAAAATGAAGAATCCAAATGGAACTATGTGGAAGTAGGGAAAGACAATGGAGAGGAAGTAGAAATTTTAGAAGGCTTGGAGCCCAATAGCACGGTGATCACCTCAAATAATCTACAGCTGGCACATCAGGCACCTGTCCAAATTGTAAAAGATTAAGCCATGGTTAGATTTTTATTGGCCAGGCCTATTGCTGTTTTTATGACTTTTATGGCTTTGATCGTGTTTTCGATTATTGCCTTACGCCTTCTTCCTATTTCTTTATTACCGCCGATAGATGTGCCACAAATCGTGGTCAAAGTGAATTATCCCAATGCATCTCCAGAAGCCATCGAACAAAATGTTCTTCGCCCTATTCGAGAGGGGATGGTGACTTTAAATGGCTTGGAAGATATGGACTCCAAAGCGGGTTCAGAAGTGGGAACAATTCGGTTGACATTTGATTATAGCACTCGAATGGAATTGGCTTACATTGATGTCAATGAGAAGATTGATCGCCTGACAAATAGTTTTCCGCAGGATTTGGGACGACCTGAGGTGATTCGGATTAATACATCAGATATTCCTGTGGCTCGGGTACAAGTCATTCCAAAAGAAGGGATTGATGAAGTGGAAGTCAGCCTTCTTTCCGAAAATGTGCTAAAAAAGCGGATCGAGCAATTGCCTGGGGTTTCTTTGGTGGATATCAATGGCAAGAAGGAGCGGATCATCACCGTTTCCCCGAATGCCGATGTATTAAACTCCTTGGGATTGACTCAGGAAAATTTAACCCAGGCGATTAGTTCTGGAAATTCAGATCTCAGTGGGATTTCAGTAAAAGATGGACAGTTTAGGTACTATTTACGGCTAGCCACCCGTGTGAATTCACCTTCAGATATTGAACAATTACCAGTAAGAGCGCCCTCTGGAGCCATTATCCCTTTAGGGAAATTGGCAGAAGTGAAGTATGAAACCAAGGAAATGCTTGGCTACCATTTATATGGGGAGCAGGAGGGATTGGTCATTACAGTTCATAAACAGGCGTCTGCCAAGATGAATGAACTAATGCCGGAATTGAAAGCTGCATTGGAGCTTTTTAGAACGGATTATCCCCAGGTAAATTTTGAGCTGACTCAAGATCAATCCAATCTTCTCAATGCAGCTATTTCCAATTTGGAAACCAGTTTGCTTTTTGGGGGATATTTGCATTTGCGGTATTGTTTTTATTTATGAAGGATTATCGATTGCCGCTGATTATTGGAGTGAGTTTGCCCTCTTCCTTGGTCATTAGCTTTTTGGTATTCTACTTTTTTGACCTTTCCATCAATATCATTTCATTGTCCGGACTTGCGCTTGGAATTGGGATGTTGATTGATAATGCCATCATCGTGCTTGATAACATTACTAGAAAAAGAGATGCTGGATTGTCGATTTTTGACGCCTGTGTGGATGGTGTAAATGAAGTGATGGGAGCCTTGATCAGTTCGGTGATGACCACATTGGCGGTATTTGTTCCCTTGGTATTTCTAAGTGGAATTTCTGGAGCCTTGTTTTTTGACCAGGCGGTAGCGGTTACGGCGATCCTTTCGGTATCCTTGGCTGTTGCATTTATTCTGTTGCCCATGCTCTACCTTTTTCTGTTCGGTAGGAGCAAGAAAGCGATGGATAAAGAAGAAGGACCTTTCTTCCGTGGGGTTTTAAAAGTCTATGAATCAGGGTATCGTCGGATTACAAAAAACCGAAAATTGGCATTTCTGTTTTTTGCCATATTGATACCCCTTGGATTGGGAATCAGTCAGATGTTAGAAACTGAAGGTTTGCCTGAAATTGAAAAATTGGATGCAACACTGGAAGTAGATTGGAATGAACCCATTTCCGCCATAGAGAACAGAGATAGGGTATTAACCATGGTCAAGCAACTCAATGGGAAGTATGAACAGGTGGAGTCAGATATCGGCGTTCGTCAGTTTTTGTTATTTGATGGGGAAAACTCTATCCAACAAGCATTTCTTTATTTCTTATTTCCCGATCAGGAATCCAAGTCCAATCAAATGGAGTCTTTAAGGACTTTTCTTAAAGAAAACTATCCGGTAGCAACTTTTACATTGGGGGATGCTCCCAACGCCTTTGATCAGCTTTTTAATTCAAGTCTACCCTACTATGAGGTACGATGGAAAGATCTTGCATCCAAAAAGCCGGTAGAAGAAACGAAGATGGATCCATGGCTTAGTCAGTTCCCAACAGAAAATTGGGAAAGAGGTCCAGGTTTGCAAAAAGAATCCTCTGTCGTGTTTACACTTCGAGCAGATAAGTTAGCTATCTATCAGATTCCAGTGAGTTCTGTCCAGGATCAAATTTCCAAGCTTTTCGGAAGTTACACGATCACAGATATCAAACGATTTGGTGAAATCACTCCTATTAAACTTAAAGAGCCCAATGCACGATTTGAGGACTTGCTTAGAACTACGAGAATTTCAGCATCTGACAGTGCTTCCTATACCTTAGGAGAGTTCATAGAATATGAATACGAGGATCATTATAAATATGTAACTGCAGGCAAAGGAGGGATTTATCAGTCTGTGTATCTAAATGGAGCTAATCCCGAACGGCTTCAAAGTTCGATTTTCCAATGGGGAGTGCAAAAGAACTTGAGTATTGAAATGGCTGGGCAGTATTTTAAGGATAGAGAAAACCTTATCCAGTTGATTTCAATATTGTTGATTTCTGTGTTGCTACTGTATTTTATTTTGGCAGCACAATTTGAAAGCTTTATTCAACCACTTATCGTGGTATTTACGTTGCCTTTGGGCATAGGAGGGGCGTTTTTGTGCTTTGGGTTTTTGGAGGATCTTTAAATGTTATGTCCGCCATAGGCTTAGTGGTGATGTTGGGCATTATGGTCAATGATGCCATTTTAAAGATTGATACCATCAATAGGCTTCGAGCAAACTATCATGCGGATGATTCCTTAACGGAAGAGGAAAGTCTGGAAAAAGCCTTGCATGAGGCAGGTCAGATCAGGTTGAAACCGATTATGATGACTTCGATTACGACAATTCTGGCCTTGATCCCTATTGTATTTAGCAGTGGTTTGGGAGCCGATTTACAAAGACCATTGGTTTTTGCAGTAATCGGAGGCTTGACTATCGGGACTATTACTGCCCTATATTTTGTGCCTTTGGCTTATTGGTTTTTTGTGCCTAAAAAGAAGAAAACGGTAAACGCATGACCCCATTTAGGATCATCATCGTATTTGTGTTGCTTTCCATCATGGGCTTTGCCGTGGTGCCTTTATTATCTGTGGATTTGGTTCCCAGAGAACGGGCTCCTGTTTTATCAGTACGATTTAATGTCCGAAATGCACCCCCGAAATTGTAGAGAAATTAGCGACGTCCCCTTTGGAAGGAGCACTTTCCAGGCTCTCTGAATTAAAGAAAATCACTTCCGTATCTAACTATAACTCAGGGTTTATTCAATTGGATTTTGATAAAAAATCCGATATGGAAATGAAGAAGTTTGAGGTGTCATCCATCATCCGACAGGTGTATCCCCAATTGGATCCATTAGTGGGATATCCTTTGGTATATCAAAGCGGAGAGCAGAGAGATGAGGAGAAATCTCCCATTTTGACTTACAGTGTCAATGGTCCATTTGCTTCTTTTGAAATCAAGAAAATAACAGAGGATGTATTAAAACCGGCTTTGACCAAATTTGAAGAGGTGGAGGAAGTGACGGTCAGTGGAGCGAATGATTTGCAGGTGTATATTACTTTTAACATCCAAAAATTGCAGGCCTACGGAATTTCTGGCAGTCAATTAAGAAACTCTATTAATCAGGCCTTTGGAAGAAATTATCCAGGATCAGTCATCAACTCCAAAGGGGAAACGCTGTTCGTTCAAGTAGACAGGTCCCTGAAGGAACTTGACCAGTTGGAGAACCTTCGAGTGCATCAAGTAGATGGAAAGGATGTTTACCTAAGAGATGTCGCAAAATTGACCTTGGAGGAATCTGAACCCATGAGTTATTACCGGATTAATGGGAATAATTCAGTAACCCTGTCCATTTCCAGTCGGGAGGGAGTGAATAAGGTGCTCTTGGCTCAAAACCTAAAGAATTCTCTTGAAGATGCAAAGACCTTATTGCCTCCAGGTTTTGAGGTGAGGATGGAAACTGATGATACCGAATATCTGGAAAAAGAGCTCAACAAAATCTACAAAAGATCAGGTCTATCTATCTTGATATTGATCATTTTCATTTTTTTGATCAACAGAAATCTCAAGTACTTGTCCATCTTATTTGTGGGGATTGTAGCTAATATCAGTTTGTCAGCGATGATTCTTTACTTTTTGAAAGTGGATATTCATTTGTATACAATTGCAGGATTGACCATTAGCTTTGGACTGATCGTGGATAATGCGATCATTATGATTGATCATTTGCATAAGCATAGAAATCGAAAAGTCTTTTTAGCCTTATTAGCAGCATCTCTAACCACCATTTTGGCCTTGATGATCGTCTTCTTTTTACCCGAAGAAGACAGGAATAACCTCACGGAATTTTCAATAGCTGTTTCAGTAATGTTGGGAATTTCCTTACTGATTGCATTATTTTTTACTCCGGCATTTTATCAGCTTCTTTTTAAGGAAAAGGTTAAAGAAGGAAGAAGGTTGACCATTCCAAAATTGAGGGATCGAGTAAAATACCTTCGCTGGTACCAATCGGGAATTGCATGGACAGCCCATTATAGGAAGACCTTTGTTTTTGGGATCATTTTGTTATTTGGAACGCCCATCTTTTTCTCCCCGCAAAATGGGATGAGCATGAATGGTATAACAAGACAATAGGAAATACCTTTTATCAGGAAGAAATCAGACCTTATGTAGATAAAGCTTTAGGAGGATCTCTTCGAATGTTTGTTCGTGGTACTTATGAAAAATCCAGCTATCGGGAACCTGCAAAAACCAGGTTGTATGTTTCTGCAAGACTCCCTTTTGGGAATACGCTGGAGCAAATGGATTTCATCATGAGGGAATTCGAATCCTACCTCAAAGGGGTGGAAGGAATCGATAAGTTTGTGACTTCAGTACAGTCAGGACAAAGAGCCAATATCCAAATTACATTTAAAGAAGCCTATGAAAATGGAGCACTTCCCTATCAGCTAAAAGGGAAGTTAACCGTGAAATCAACTGATTGGAGTGGGGCAAATTGGCAGATTTATGGAGTAGGTCAAGGCTTTTATACAGGCCCTGGAGGAGAGCAAATTCCTTCATTTACGGTGGAGATGAAGGGGTATAATTTTGATGAATTAGAGCGGCAAGCAAATGTATTGGCAGAGAAATTACTTGCTCATAAACGAATCCAAGAAGTCAATACCAATGAACGACGATATTATGAACAAAAGACAGAGGAGTTTGTCCTTCGCCTAGATCAGAACCAAATAGCCTTGGGAGGTACTAATCAATATGAAATAATCAATGCGCTACAAGAGCTTTCTAAACCCCAAGGTGCAAATGGACTTCTTACCATAGAGAATAAGAATTATCCCTTATTGGTACGGGAAAAAGAATCCCCTTCCTTTAGCCGATTCGATTTGGAGAATAAAGGATTGATTAGCGGTGAAAATAAAATTTTAAAAATATCCGATTTCGGAACCCTTGAAAAAGAAACGACCACCAGCGCCCTAAACAAAGTGGACAGGCAGTATGTCCGAATTGTTCCCTTTGAATATATGGGCTCATACAAATTTGGGGATGAGTATTTGGAAGAGGTGCTTGAGGAAATGAAACAAGTCATGCCTATTGGGTATGAGGCTAAAAAGGATAGTAGATACTTCAGTTTTGAAAGGGAAAAGCGAAAGTATAGCCTTTTGGGCTTTTTGATTATCGGAATCTTTATGATTTGCTCAGTGCTCTTTGAAAATCTGAAACAACCCATTTACATCATTGTAATCATACCGATCAGTTTTATAGGGTTGTTTTTAATATTTTCTCTCTTCGATTTCTATTTTGATCAAGGGGGATATGCCGCCTTTGTTATGCTGGGAGGACTGGCTGTAAATGCAGGGATATTTGTGATCAATGATTTAAACAATAGGCAAAAGGGGCTTTACAATAGAAACGTGCTGAAGTCTGTTGCGGGAAAAGCCATTCCGATCTTATTGACTGTATTGTCCACTTGTTTTGGATTGATTCCATTTGTCATTGAAGGTCAGAATGAGATCTTCTGGTTCTCATTAGCTATCGGAACAATCGGCGGACTTACATTTAGTATGTTGGGTGTGTTTTGGGTGCTACCAGTATTGCTTTGGAAACGGTCCATACCCATTCGAAATAGTAAGAAAATTGCTTCGGATGAAGTAGAAGCACAGCCCAAAAAGAAAAGGCCAAGGTTTAAAATTGGAAAATTCTGGAAAAGGAAATAAAAAAGTAAAAAAGGGCCGCATCAAGGATATAACAAATAGCCTTTTCTCATCTTTTTATAGTTACTTAAACCCGGTTCCCAACTGGCTCTGATTTCTTCTTCAGAAGCACCTGAAATAATCTGTTGACGAAAAAGGCCTGACCCGATTAATTTTTCTATGGTGCCCATTTGATTGCTAAGACTGGAATCAAAGAATTTCTCTTTATGGGGATGGATCTTATAAAGGTCCATAATCCAGGTTAGATTGATTTGTCCTCTTTTTCTTAATTCATCTGTATCTACTTTTCTCAAATCAATCCCATAACAGACTTGATCCATGAATAAGGGCGTTTCAGCCATTCCTTTGATTCCAGTAGGGGTGTAGGAAAATTCATAAATCCCTTTTAATTCCGGGCTACCTAATACAGTGAAAGGGAAATACGTTCCTCTTCCGTGATTCAGGTAGACCCCCTCAAACATACAGGTAGAGGGATATAAAAGTACGGCTTGCTGGGTATTCAAATTCGGTGAAGGTGGCACGGGAAGAGTATATTCCATGTCATGATTATAATTGGCAACCTTGATGATTTTTAATTTGCATTGAACACCATTGGTCAACCAGCCTTCTCCATTTGCCATTTGAGCAAATTCAGCTACCGTCAACCCATGAGACATGGGAAGAGGGAACATCCCAATTCCTGACTTATACTTCATATCCAAAATAGGGCCGTCAATAAGATAGGCATTGGGGTTCGGGCGATCCAAAATCATGAGTTCCTTTCCATTTTCTGAACAAGCCTCCATTAACCGGGAAAGGGCGTTGATATTGGTATAGAACCTTACTCCAACATCCTGTAAATCATAGATCATAATATCCACATCAGCCAAATCCTCTTTGGAAGGTTTGTTTTTCTTGCCATAGAGAGAAATGATCGGAATACCAGTTTCCTGATCTATTTCATCACTCACCTTAGCTCCAGCACTGACATTGCCTCTAAATCCATGTTCCGGTCCAAATACCTTTACCACTTTCACCCCCAAGCTCATCAAAGTATCGACCAAGTGGGTTTTTCCAATAATGGCCGTTTGATTCGCCATGATCGCCACTCTTTTTCCTTTTAAGTATGGGACATATAGATCTGTTTGTTCTGCTCCGGTTTTGATTGCTTGAGATTGCCCTATTAAGGCTAATGGAAAAAGCATTATAAAAATTAAAAAGATTAAGATTCTAGAGATCAATGAGATGGCCAAAGCTTGACGATCGAAATGACGGGTAGTGTTCAAGGAGGTTGTATTAAAATGAAAAGTTAAAATAATGACAAATGATAATGTTTGTCCAGGTAATTTGAATTTCCTTAAAAATTAATTCATTAGTATGTCCTATATTTTTCTTTTTTTGAGACTAACTAGTACATGCTACTTTACAGTTTTTTATATGAAAAATCAATTTGCCATTCTACACTTTGTTTTCCTTTTTCTATTTTTTTCTTGTTCGGGGTCATCTGAGGAAGAAACGATTACGGAAGAAAATTACCTTCGTGAATTTCGGTTTGAAGTAGTAGACTCTGTAATGGTTGATGCATTGGAAGTTTTAGTTGCATTGGATTATGATCAGGAAAGTGATCGTTTCTTGCTTAAAAACCAGCGTGAAGGGAAAGTATATGTGGTCGATTCCAAAGGAGAAATTCTTCAAACAGCCGATTTGGGAGGAGAAGGGCCAAATCAGGTTGGGGCTTTCACAGACGGCCAATTTTTAGGCTCAAATGGCTATGTTTTTAAGGAGTTTTCTCCGACGATGGATTTTCATCAGTATGACTTTGATTTTCAAAAAGTAAAAGTTCATACAGGTGCTGCGGTAGGAATCAATGCGTTGGTAATCAACTTTTATAGACAAACTTTTGACGCGCTAACCATAAATGGAGAACCGTATTTATTAGGAGAAGAAATCAATGCCTATGATGCCGGTGAGATTAACGGAAATAAAATTGGATCCGCATTTTATGAAAGAGCAACTACGGGGTTTCTTATAAATTTGAATCAAGACTCTATTCAAAGAATTAACCTTTTTACGGAAGGTTGGAAGCCAAGGCAGGAAAAAATATGGGTAGGGAATAGTTTGCCAAGTATTGCCTCAGACCCCAAATCACATACTGCATTCGTAGTTCCTACAAAAGGCAATCAATTGAGTTTTTTTAAGGTGAACACCAGTGGTTTGGAGTTCCAAAATAGCATTGAATTGATTCACCCGGCACGTGAAGATGCAGAAATTCATGCGGACCAAGATGACTTGACCTACCCTGGATTTGATAATGTTAGAAATTTGGGAGAATACCAGTTGGTATCTTTCAATACAGCCATTCCAGAAGATGTTTTGAATGGGATCAAAGCTAGAGCTGGCGAAAATTATTATAGTGACCCTGAATTTAAAGAGGCTATGGATTTGTTTAGAAATCCAAAGTATATCCTAATCAAAAATGGAAAACAGGTAGGTGTGATTAATGAGGAGCCTCAAGAAGGAACGATCAACTTGGGCCTTCCCGATGGGACTGTGCTAGTCAAAGCGGCAGATGGTGAAATTGAGCGAGATTACAATTTATTTTATAAAATGAAGGTGGTAGAGAAATAGAAGGAGGAAATTCCAGCCAAAGCAAGGTTAAAAATAAACTTAACTCCCATCATATTACCGGAAAGCATCATATACTACGACCCCGATTGATGCATTGATGAGCTGAAGTGGACTATAGCGAGTATGGTATTCAAACTCTCCATTTCCTTTTGTAGGGATATATTCTGTATCTCCTTTGGTAAGAAACCTCATGGATTCCCCATCCTGATAATTGATTCTGAAATCAAGTTTTATAAATTCTGAGCCGGGAATTGGTATAAGAAGGCCTCCTCCAACTTTATAGCCAAGTCCCCAATCTTCCATATCCTTACCTACTTCAACTTTTTCCTCAAAAGAGAAGGGCGGATTTTGAATCTAGAGTAAAGGTAATTCGCACCGACTTGTATTTCTAGGTAAGGGGTAAGTTTGCTGCTTGTTGAGGGTAGAAATCGGAAAACTGCCATTCCTGATAAATAATTGTTATTTCTCCTTAGCCTGAATTCATCATTAAAACCAGGATAAAGGTCATCCCTTTTTCTAGTTTAGAGCCATAAACTCCATATCCCAGTTCGAATCCTGCTTGAAAAGGCTGATTGTAAAACTCATAAAGGACTATACCTGAAATAGAAGGAAACATCACTCGGTCCACCTCTGACTTCAGTTTTGAAGTAGGGAAACCACCATTCAAATGAACTCCACCAATGAAAAATTGAGCTTTTAAACTTGTACTACTAATTAAAAAGAAGAGGATAAGTAATGTTTTTCGCATAGGGATTAATACGGAACATAGTAGTCGGTTTGTTTAAATTACTCAAAATCAGAACTATGTTTTTTGATTTGATAAGTACTTAAATGGACTTTAGTATCTTAAGTTTCCAATAACAATTCAAGGTATGTACAGCTCAGATTCCCGAAGAGACTTTTTAAAAAATCCATGGCCATAGGTTCTGGTATTGGTTTAATGGGTGGAGTCCCTATGCAGGCAATAGCAGAAATGACCAAACCAAAAAATAAACTTCCAGCATGGAAAGGGTTCAACCTTTTGGACTTCTTTTCAGATCACCCGGATCGTGGAAGGCCTACCAAACCAGAATATATTCAATGGATTGCAGATTGGGGTTTTGATTTTGTACGGATTCCTATTTCTTACCCCAGCTATTTATCCATTGATAGGAGCAGAGCAATTCGCCCGGATGAAGTTTTAAATTTTGATGAAAGCCGCTTGGAAAAAGTAGACGAACTAGTGGAAAGGTGCCTTGATCATGGTTTGCATGTTAGTTTGAATCTTCATAGAGCACCTGGGTTTTGCATCAATGCAGGATTTGTGGAACCCTTTAATCTCTGGAAGGATCAAGAAGCATTGGATGCATTTTGTGCTCACTGGGAAATGTGGGCTAAACGATATCGAGGGATATCCAAAAAGAAGTTAAGTTTTGATTTGGTTAACGAGCCATTTCAGCGTGAAGATCCCAATGATCAACATAGTCCCGGTGGTCCCGTCAATGTGGAGGATTATCATAGAGTAGCAGAAGCGGCTTTAGCAACTATACAATCTGTAAAAAGATCACGATTAGTAATTGCAGACGGGAATGGGGGAGGAGGAATTGCCGTACCGGAACTTGGGGATTTAGGTTTGGCACAAAGTTGCCGGGGATATCATCCCTTTCCTATTTCCCATTATAAAGCAAGTTGGGTGTATAAGGACCCAGAAAATGTTCCACCGGTAGATTGGCCATTAAACCAAGGGGATAAAGTGTGGACGATTGATTCAATTCGGGAATACTATGCGCCTTGGAAATCACTGATCGAACAGGGAATTGGTGTCCATTGTGGGGAATGTGGAGGCTATAACAAAACACCCCATGATGTTTTTCTCAGTTGGTTTGGAGATGTGTTGACCGTATTAGGTGAAAACCAGATTGGTTTTGGGATTTGGGAATTCTCAGGCGCTTTTGGTGTGATAAATTCCGGAAGGGAAGATGTGGAGTATGAAGATTGGTTTGGAGAAAAGTTGGATAGGAAGTTTCTTGAATTATTGAGATCTCAAATTTGAATGCAATTTAAAATCTTCGTTACTGTTTCTTGTAAAGAGGGACTTTTAAACCTATATAGAGGTCTGTACTACTGGAAGTCTTACTCATTAAATTGGTAAAAATTGAGCCCGACCCCAAAATTACCGGACCTGCTCTCAATCCAAGTCCCCACGATACTTGGGAATTGTATTCTCGAAAACCTATAGGTGAATACACACTTAACCATTTGGCTTCAAATCGAGGAGTAATCGTTAATGTGTTGATGATTTTGCTGACTGGGATTTCACCATCTTTTAAAATGGCGATGGAGCCATGGGCACTGACATAAAATTTATTGTTTATTGCATAGTCCCCAAATACCTGAAGGGCGGTGGGTAAACTTAATTTTACTTTATCTAATGTTTCAACGCTGGAAAAATTATCCTCCAACACTTGCTCAAGGCTCTTGTTTTCAAATTCAATTGCGTTGATGGTGGCATTTAAATTATACAAAAAACGAGGGAGGTTTCATACTTAATATTACCTAAATCTGAAACAGATGCTCCTATTTTCAGTTTGTATGGAGAACTTTTATACCATTATTTTCACCTTTTCGAAATTCATAAACAAATCCAATATCCGCTCCAAAGCCTGAAGTGATTTCAGAAAAACTTGTCTCCTCTGAATCAAATCCTGCGGTGTATCCAAAATTCATGTTGCCCGAAGTTGTCAATGACCTTACACCTGCTTCGAATTGCGCACTTAGTGTATTACTACTTCCATAAATTCCACCTGCACCAAAGAGGTACTTTAAAGTAATTCCCCCCTTTAAAAGATGATTTTTATCTTCCCAAATTATTCTCCCATAAGTACCTCCAATTTCACCCCAAGCATGAACAATCCCTGAAAGATTATTCATATCTACGTTAAAGCTTTCTTCAGTTTCGCCTGTAGTACTGATTTTATATAAATCTCCACCAATATTATGGAGGTTGAAAAATGCTCGTGCCCTAGTGGTTAACGCAATACTATTTTTTCCACTTTTTCCGATATTCAATTGAAATGAGGGGCCAAGAAGGTCAATGTTTCCAAAAAATTGTTGTCATCCTGAGGAGAAGTGGAGACATCGGTTTCTAAATAAAAACCATCTTTGAATTTTTCAATGTCACTAAAATTGACATTCAGGTAATCACTCCCAACAAAACCACTTCCTGATAAAATATTGATGTCTAAGCCCATTTTGGAGCCGGCTACATTGGCAGGATTAAAAATAACAGATTGAATTCCTGCTCGATTATCGATCTGACTTCCAATAAATGACTGTGCTTGGGTCTTTGAATAAACACAAAGAACACCCATCATTATAATTGCTTTTAAAAACCGACTGGACATCATAGAATAATTGCTCAAAAAGATAAATATCCTTAGATTCAACGAACTAGAAAAGGGAATTCAACTAAAATGTAATCAGGTCATTTAATTTTTTCCTAAATCTCTCTACTGGCAAAAACTGTTTTTCAAGATTAGGAGAAAAAGGAACAGGAGTATCCAAGCTTCCCTCCCGCATAACTGGGGCATCTAAATAGGTGAAACAATGCTCAGAAATCCATGCACAAATCTCTGCTCCTATGCCACCCGTCAAACAATCTTCCTGCAAGAAGATTACTTTGCCTGTCTTTTTTACAGTTTCTCTCACTGCTTCTTTATCCCAAGGCAAAAGCGTTCTGAGGTCTAAAATATCTGCATCTATTTCTAGTTCAGAAACGGCTGCTGTTGCCCAATGGACCCCCATACCATAAGTAATAATAGAAACTTGGTCTCCTTTCTTGATAAGGTTCGCTTTTCCAATTTCTACTGTATAATACTCATCAGGTATGGATTCACTGATGGATCGGTAAAGTCCTTTATGCTCAAAATACAAATATGGATTTGGGTCTTCGAAAGCAGCATTGAGTAGACCTTTGGCATCGTATGGATTGGAAGGGTACACGATCTTTAAGCCAGGTGTATGAAAAAACCAAGCTTCATTGGATTGGCTATGAAATGGCCCTGCCGCCATTCCTGCGCCTGTAGGCATTCGGACTACCACATCCGCTTGTTGCCCCCATCGGTAATGTATTTTTGCCAAATTGTTGACAATTTGGTTGAATCCTACAGAGACAAAGTCCGCAAACTGCATTTCCACCATGGCTTTGTATCCATTGATAGCCAATCCTAAGCCTGCTCCAATAATAGCGCTTTCGCACAAAGGTGTGTTTCTGACACGTTCTGCTCCAAACTCTTTTTAAAACCATCTGTGATTTTGAAAACACCTCCATATTCTCCAATATCTTGACCCATTAAAATTAGTTTTGGGAATTTTATCATGGATTCACGAAGACTGTCACTGATCGCATCAACCAATCTTTTTCGGAGGTAGGAGCTCCTTTTTTAGGATTTACAACTTCTTGAATAAAGGGAGCATAGACATCCTGTAATTCAAATTCCAAAGAAGGCGAAATCGGAGCTTCTTCAAAAGCGATTTCCAGTGCATCGTTGATCTCCTTTTTTACTTTTTTATTGATTTGATCTTTGACCTTCTCAGATAGGATTCCAGTTTCCTCGAGATAGTTTTCGTAATTTTCTACCGGATCCAATTTGCTCCAATTCTCCATCAGTTGAGAGGGGACATATTTGGTTCCAGAGGCCTCTTCATGCCCACGCATCCGGAAAGTGATTGCTTCTACTAAAATTGGTCTTGGGTTTTTCCGTATATCCTCCGCAAGCTTTAGGATGGTGTCGTAAACTTCCAAAACATTATTTCCCTGTACTCGAATGGCCTCCATTCCATAACCTGGTCCCTTTTCAGTAAAATTCTTAAAGGCAAACTGCTCTTCGCTCGGCGTTGATAATCCATATCCATTATGTTCTACCAAGAAGATGACCGGGAGTTTCCATACTGCAGCTACATTCAAGCCTTCATGAAAATCACCTTCCGAACTTGCTCCATCTCCTGTAAACACGAGGGTGACTTTCGGTTCATCCGAGAGCTTATGCGCCAGCGCAATTCCATCGGCAATCGCCATTTGAGGCCCTAAATGAGAAATCATACCTACGATGTGATGATCTAAGCTTCCAAAGTGAAAGGAACGATCACGCCCCTTAGTAAAGCCAGAAAGCTTCCCTTGAAATTGGGCGAATAGTCTTTCCAAAGGGATGTCTCTCCCAGTAAAAATACCCAAGTTTCGGTGCATGGGCAAAATGAACTCCTGAGAATCAAGTGCATGGACAGCCCCTATAGAAATAGCTTCTTGTCCCCAGCCACTAAACCATTTGGAGATTTTTCCTTGGCGAAGAAGAATGAGCATTTTTTCTTCAATCCTTCTAGGTTTGATTAAAGATTCATAGAGTGAAAGGAGAAATTCGTCAGAATAGTTTTTCTTGTCAAAAGTCAGGCAAGGTGCTTGATTGGTTGCTGTTTCCATGGTCATTGGATTTCCTATCTAAGGTACAGGATGGCATGAATTCACCAAAGTTTCTTTCCAAGCATTTGCATAAAAAATGCCCCGAAAATTATTCGGGGCATAAAAAATAAATGCAAGGAGTTAAAAAGTGTTTGCTGTATGTTTCAAAATTAGGAAATGGATTTCTCCTACTACGAAATGATGCGTTAAGGTTCTTTTATCAAAAAGTTAAATCCGTAATTTATGGGTAATATTGGGGCGGTTTTAATAGTGATTATTGGGTAAATTCCTGAATTTGAGCTGTAGAATAAAGTGATAACAGATAACATAAGGATAAATCCCGCTCAGAAGCATTGTTGCGGACTTTGCATTTTTGAATTATCTTAAATCCATGAGAATCAACCTGACCCTACTTAGCATCTTTTTATTGTCCATTTTCTCAGTTTGTTCTTTTGCTCAGTCAACGAGGAATACCAAGGTGGAAATAAAAGGAAATCAATTTTTGATCAATGATCAGCCCACCTATCCAGGAAGAGTTTGGAAAGGAAATAAAATAGAAGGCTTACTGATGAACTCAAGAATGGTTCAAGGAGTATTTGATGACCTCAATCCAGAAACCATCGAAAACTGGGAATATCCTGATACTCAAATTTGGGATCCGGATAGAAATACTCGGGAGTTCGTAGAACAGATGCCCATTTGGAAATCCTATGGTCTTCTTTCCTTTACGATCAATCTACAGGGGGAGTCCATTTGGGTATTCGCAAAACCAACCTTGGATCAATTCGGCATTTACGGAAAAAGGAGAATTAAGAGAAGCCTATTTCAATCGATTGGAAAAAATACTGGACAAAGCCGATGAACTGGAAATGGTACCCATTGTGGGATTATTTTACTTCGGTCAGGATGAAGGTCTTCAGGATGAACAAGCGGTAATTCATGCCGTGGAAAATGCGGTGGACTGGATTTTGAAAAAGGCTATCAAAATGTGTTAATTGAAGTCAATAATGAATGCAATGTCAGGTATGACCATGAAATCCTACAGCCCGACCGAGTTCATGAATTGATTGATTTGGTGAAAAATAGGAGGTGGAATGGACGCCGATTACTAGTGAGTACCAGTTATGGGGGAGGTACGGTGCCAAAAGAAAATGTGGTCCAGTCAGCCGATTTTATTTTGCTTCATGGGAATGGGGTGAAAGATCCTAAAAACATTACCGCCCAAGTGGAAGCCACAAGAAAGGTAAAGGGGTATGCCAACCAGCCTATTGTATACAATGAAGATGATCATTTTGAATTTGATCAGGAACTGAACAACTTTACCGCTGCTACCGCTGCTTATGCTTCTTGGGGATTTTTGATTATCGGATGAAGGATGAGGGATTTGAAGCAGGTTACCAAAGCGTACCAGTTGATTGGGGAATCAACTCCGAACGGAAAAAGAATTTTTGAGCTACTCAAAGAGATCACAGGGTATTGAATGAATTTAAAATAGATAATTAAAAATCAGTACCCTGGACTTCTTACAAGTTAAGTGCTTCAAGCTTAAGTTCATTTGATTGCTCAAATTCTTAAATTTTAAATTCAAAAAAGTACAGAGCTACTTTTTTGCCTACCTTTGCAGCTTCAAAAATGAAGGAAATCCGTGAAAGCTAGAACTCTTAAAAAAGACAAGGTTAATATCATTACCATGGGTTGCTCCAAGAATCTGGTAGATTCGGAAGTGCTACTCACCCAACTCAAAGGGAATGGGATCAATGCAAGTCATGAATCCAATGCCGATGATAATAATATTGTCATCATCAACACCTGTGGGTTTATTGACAATGCAAAGCAGGAGTCGATTGATACGATTTTACAGTATGTCGATGCCAAAGAGCAAGGCTTAGTGGATAAAGTATATGTAACGGGATGTCTTTCTCAGCGCTACAAAGATGATTTGGAGAAAGAGATTCCTCAAGTGGATGCATTTTTTGGAACCCGTGATCTTCCAGCCATATTGAAGAAGTTCAAAGCAGATTACAAGCATGAATTGGTAGGGGAGAGATTATTGACTCATTCGTCTCATTATGCCTACATGAAGATTTCTGAAGGCTGTGATAGACCGTGTTCTTTTTGCGCGATTCCATTAATGCGTGGTGGTCATATTTCAAGACCGATTGAGGAATTAGTAAAAGAGGCGGAGCACAAAGCGGCTGGAGGCACAAAGGAATTACTACTGATAGCACAGGATTCAACCTATTATGGTTTGGATCTGTATAAAAAGAGAAATCTAGCAGAATTGATGCGCAGGCTTTCTGATGTGAATGGTATTGATTGGATTCGACTTCATTATGCCTATCCAACAGGCTTCCCGATGGACGTCATCGAAGTGATGAAAGAGCGTGATAATATTTGTAATTACCTAGATATTCCGCTTCAACATGGCTCTACAGAGGTATTGAAAGCCATGCGCAGAGGTACCACACGTCAGAAGCAAGAGGATTTGATTCATAGTATTCGTGATATTCTTCCTGATATCGCAATTCGAACTACCCTAATTGCTGGCCATCCAGGAGAGGGAGAGAAAGAATACCAAGAAATGGTGGATTTTGTCGAGCGAATGAAATTTGAACGCTTAGGAGTCTTTACCTATTCTCATGAAGAGAATACGCATGCCTTCTCTATGGAGGATAATATTCCGCAGGAAGTGAAGCAAGAGCGGGCAAACCACCTGATGGAGATTCAGGAGCAAATATCTTTTGAATTGAATCAGGATAAAGTCGGAAAGACGTTCAAAGTTCTAATAGATAAGAAAGAAGGCGGGCATTTCGTAGGCCGTACAGAATATGATTCAGTAGAAGTGGATAATGAAGTCCTGATCGATGCATCGAAACATTATTGCCGAGTGGGAGATTTTGTCCATGTGAAAATCAACGAGGCGACAGAGTTTGATTTGTATGGAGATGTAGTCGAATAGGCAGAATCCCGCTTCCTAAAAAACGGGGTAATAATTGTTATGCTGCTTCTCTAGAAGCAGCATTTTTAGTTTTTAGTTAAATTGTAATTTTCTCCAAAAGCAGCAGGAAAAATAAATTATGTTGATTTTAGTCGGATTAATCCTAATTGGAATAGGTGTTTATTTATACCGAAAGGTTATTCTTCCAGATAAAGTGGGCTTTCACAAGTTTAATTACGGGCATAAATTCAAGAGAAATACTATTATCTACTGCTTAATGACATTAGGTGGGATCACAGTAATAAGAGAAATAATCATTTGGATTTGGTTTTAGCTTCATTTTAGCCTTGGTTTTGTAGAAGCAGCATAACGTGTAGTAGAAAACCTTCATAGAGAAATGTCGTAACTTATTAACATTAAGGTGTTTTAAATACTGAAAAGAGTTTTTTAATTTAAATCTTTTTAAAACCTTATCCCCATGGTAAACATAGTTCTTTCCATCCTTTTGAGTTTCTTATTACAGACTCCAGAGGAGCAAGCATATTTTTATTTCGGGAATGATAATCTCATTGGAGTAGGTAATCTGGTCGAGGGAAAAAATCAGGAGAATGGAAAGTTTATTCCAAAGCCAACCCAGTTTTATCCAATGATTCTAATTTTAACGAAGCGGATCCTGATGTCTTCAAAAATATTTCAATCAGGAGATGCCTGCTTATGTAATCAATTTTATAAATGATGTCCCTGATGGGATTTTTCAGGAAAATTATCCTAGTGGAGCGATTAAAACCCTTGGCATATTTGAAAATGGAGTATTGACAAAGGAATTCAAGGAATTTTATGAAAATGGCGAGCTGGAATACGCCGGGAGATTGGAAAGAGGAAAAAAGGAAGGGGAGTGGCATGAGTATTATGAGAATGGTCAAGTGAAATCATCTATTTCCTATGTTGAAGGATTGGCTGAGGGTGAAGCAGTTTATTATGATTCAGATGGGCGGATAGAGTCGAAACTTTCTTTCTCAAATGGCAAAAAAGAAGGAGTCTATCAATCATTTTTTCAGGATGGTGAACTAAAGGAAAAGGGAACCTTTCAAGATGATGTTCCAACAGGGGAATGGGTATCCTTTGATCCTGATAAAAACATTGAATTCCGTGGAAATCTTGAAGAGGGGTTCGGAATGGGGAATGGATTGAGGAATTAGAGGTTATGATAGGATATTACAGGAAGGGGAATTATGAAAAAGGCCTGAAAGAAGGAAGGTGGTTAGTGAGCGATACCGCAGGAAACCAAGTGCAAGTTGAAAATTATAAAGGAGGAAAGCTTATTTCTGTAATAGCACTCCAGCAAGGAGCAGGGCTTAAAAATGAATATTTGGTCAAGAAGGGGAACGGGCAACTTATTTTTTATGATGATCAAGGCTTTATTAAAGCGAAAGGAAAAGTGTCGAAAGGAGAAATAAATGGAAGGTGGAGCTTCTATTTCCCTGGTTCAGATAGACTTTCCTCCTCAGGAAGAATCGAATCATCGGAACGAATAGGAACTTGGAACTTCTACAGTTTTGAAGGTGAAATCATTGATCAAATAGTATATAAACCAGAATCAAAATTTGTAACTGGTACTAATACAGCAGAGGCTCTTCGAACCAATCATTCAATCCTAAAAAATGGTAATGATGCTCTCGGGACGGCTTATAGCAAGTTCTCAATGTTTGCTCCCTTGAGAACTGTTTATTGATAGTGATTATTTTCGCGATTTGATGGTTCTCCTGAAGCAGCTTTTAAAACATATATGGGTGTCGATTTTAGTTGGATTTGGTTCTTGATTCATTTGTTCCTTCTTCTGGAGAAGCAAGACTGCGAGTCAGGTTATACTACTTCTCCAAAAGCAGTATGACATTTGATTTTTTGCCCTTTCACCTGATCTAGCTAATTTAGCAGACTAAAATCACCTGAATGAAGTTAATCGAAGTAACCACTGCAGCCCATCAAAAGGAATTTATTGCGATGGCTGTAAGGCTTTATAAAAACGAAAAAAACTGGATTAGGCCACTGGATGCTGATATTGAAGGACTTTTTCATCCTGAAACAAACAAACTATTTAGGAAAGGAGCTAAAGCTAAAAGGTGGCTTTTGGAGGATGAAAAAGGGCATACTATAGGAAGGGTTGCCGCTTTCATCAATCCAAAGATGAAAGAAAAACAGCCTACAGGTGGTTTGGGATTTTTCGAATGTATTCAAAACCAAGAGGCTGCATTTTTACTTTTTGACACAGCAAAAGCTTGGTTGGAAAGTGAAGGAATGGAAGCCATGGATGGGCCGATCAATTTTGGGGAGCGAGATAAATGGTGGGGGCTTTTGGTGGATGGATTTTCTGAACCAAACTATAACATGCCTTGGAATTTTGCCTATTATCAGGAATTTTTGAGAATTACGGCTTTCAGATTTATTTCAAGCAATACACCTATATGAGGCCAGTTCAGAATCTTGGTTTTGATGATAAAATGATCAAAAGGGCCAACCAGATCATTGCGGATCCAGATTATGAATTCAGATACATTAAGGGGAAGGAGCTTCAGGAAAAAGCCCCCGAATACTTTAACACAGTGTATAATAAAGCTTGGGCTCGACATATGGGAAAGACCCTTGCTTTAAAAGAAACACAACTGATGTTCTCTAAAATGAAACCTATTTTAGATCCCAAGTTGATCTATTTTGGATTTTACAAAGGAGAACCGGTTTCAATGTTCATCCAAATTCCTGAAATCAACCAGATTTTTAAACATGTTAACGGGAAAATGGATTTACTGGGAAAATTGAAATTCCTTTGGTATAAAACATTCTCTCCACCCAATAAAATGCTGGGTTTGGTATTTGGAGTAGTTCCAGAACATCAAGGTAAAGGGGTAGAAAGTGCGATGATCATTGCTTATGATAAAATGAGCAATCAGCCTTCATTCCCTTATAAGACCATTGAGATGAATTGGATAGGTGACTTCAACCCTAAGATGATGCGTGTTTGTGAACAGTTATTGGCTGAAATCTATAAAACACATCATACTTATCGATATTTGTTTGATAGAACAAAGCCATTTGAACGACATAAGATATTTGATTGATTGCCTCTAGGAATCAAAAAGAAAAGCAACTCGTGAGCTTTGACTGTAGAAGCTCATCAAACTTGAAATTCAAAAAAACTTTCCAACTATAATAATGAAGAAATACGACGTGACGGGCATAGGAAATGCCTTAGTAGATATTGAGTTTAAGGTAACCGACCAATTTTTTGAAGCCAATGGGGTGGAAAAAGGATTGATGACCCTGGTGGATGAGGATAGACAAAATGAACTCATGCAGGTAATTGACACCCAACAAGCAAAAAAGCAATGTGGAGGATCTGCTGGTAATACAGTGATCGCAATTAGTCAATTTGGCGGAAAGAGTTATTATTCATGCAAAGTCGCCAATGATGAGTTGGGGCATTTTTATATGAATGACATGAAAAATGCGGGGGTCAACCATAACCTCAATGAAAGCAATCTAGTGGAAGGGATCACAGGGAAATGTTTGGTGATGGTTACGGAAGACGCGGAGCGTACGATGAACACCTTCTTGGGCATTACGCAGACTTATTCGAAAGAGGATGTGAATGAATCGGCAATTAAAGATCGAAATACCTTTATATAGAAGGTTATTTGATCACTTCCGAAAATGGAAAGCAAGCGATGAAACATGCTAAGAAAATCGCGGAGGAAAATGGTGTGAAGGTGGCTTTGACTTTTTCTGATCCTGCTATGGTCAAGTATTTTAAAGAGCCTATGACTGAGGTGATTGGTGCGAGTGTAGATATGCTTTTCACCAATGAAGAAGAAGCCATGATTTTTACGGGGAAGGATAATCTTTTGGAAGCCAGGGAAGAGTTGAAAAAAGTGGCTAAACACTTTGTGATTACCCAAGGTAAAAATGGAGCCATGATTTTTGACGGTGATACCTTCATTGATATTGAACCCTATGAAACTACGGCAATAGATACCAATGGAGCCGGAGATATGTTTGCGGGGGCATTTATGTATGGTATTACCAATGGACATAGTTATGCTTCCTCTGGTAAATTAGCTTCTATGGCCAGCTCAAAAATTGTAAGCCAATTTGGTCCAAGACTTGAATGGCATCAAGCAAAGGATATTCTGAATCGCTTGAATCCTTGAAAATACAGACCGGGTTATGTTTTTTGACCCGGTTTTTTTATTATTCTTTAACACCAGATGTTTCAAGAATTCAACTATATCTTATTTTTTAGTAGAATGTTTTAAATTAGGGAGCCCTGACAAGAAAATATCCATTTTAGTGTTCGCATTTGAACATTTAAACCTTTTTAATTAAAACTCGATTGAAACAATACACAGAATTTAATAACCCCATCTTTTTACAATGAGAAAATTTACCGCTTTAGGCATGTTGGCCGGAATTCTGAGTATTCCTGCTTTTGCCCAAAACAAAATTGAATTCAAAGAATTTGATTTAGAGAATGGATTGCACGTGATCATGCATCAGGATCAAAGTACACCTATTGTGGTGACTTCCGTTTTGTATCATGTAGGATCCAAAAATGAAAATCCAGAACGAACAGGCTTTGCTCACTTCTTTGAACACCTCATGTTTGAAGGATCTGAAAACATCGAGCGTGGCCAATATATGAATATCATCCAAGGAAGAGGAGGAACCTTGAATGCCTACACATCCAATGATATTACGTATTACTATGAATCTTTACCTTCCAATGAACTGGAACTCGCTTTATATATGGAAAGTGAGCGAATGCTTCATTCAAAAGTGGATGAGACAGGAGTAGAGACTCAACGTGAAGTTGTAAAGGAAGAAAGACGGCAGCGATATGAGAACCAACCATACGGTACGATTCTTCCAGAAACCTTGAAAAGGGCCTATTCCAAGCACCCTTACCAATGGGCACCAATTGGATCTATGGAGCATTTGAATGCTGCTTCCATTGAGGAATTCCAACAGTTTTACAAAGATTTTTATGTTCCTAATAATGCCATATTAACCATTGCAGGGGATATTGATTACAAACAGACAGAGGACTGGGTGAGAAAGTATTTCTCAGAAATCCCTATGGGAAAGAAAGAGATTTATAGGCCTAATGTAAAAGAGCCGAAGAAGACAGAAGAAATCCGAGATGTGATTTATGACAATATTCAGATTCCAGCAGTAATTCAAGCTTATAATCTTCCTCCTAAGACAGATGAAGATTCCTATGCATTATCTATGCTATCTACCTATTTGACTGGAGGAGCCTCTTCTTTGATGACCAAAGAGTTGGTGGATAAGCAACAAAAAGCGTTGGTAGTAGCTGCAATTCCTTTGGAATTGGAAGATGGTGGAATTTTCATCATGTATAGCATTGCGAATATGGGAGTGGAACCTAAAGACCTAGAGTCGGAAATAGATAAATTGATTTTACAAGTTCAAGAAGAAGGATTAAGCGACCAGGATTTCACGAAGCTGAAAAATATTATGGAAAACAATATTGTAAGTAGTAATTCTTCCATGGCAGGTATTGCGGAAAATCTTGCAGAGGCACATGCCATTTATGGAGATGCTAATTATATCAACAAAGTGATGGATGCTTACAGTAAGGTGACGAAAGAAGATATTCAACGTGTAGCGAAGGAGTATCTGGACCTAAAGGGAAGAGTGGTTTTGTATTATCTGCCAAAGGCTCAACAACCAGCTCAATAATTGTTTCACCTAATTACTCCAATTGACATGAAAAAAATAGCAATATCTTTTGTATTAAGTTTTATGATAGCTGCGGTGAGTTTTGCTCAGCTAGATAGAAGCCAATTTCCTAAATCAGGACCTGCGCCGGAGATTAAAATAGGAGAGGCTGAAACCTTCACTTTGAACAATGGACTAAAAGTCTTCGTCGTTCAAAATGATAAACTTCCTCGAGTAGCATTTACACTGGTATTAGAAAGAGATCCTTTATTGGAAGGGGACAAGGCCGGGCTTACGGGTTTTGTGGGAGATATGATGACGGGAGGTACGACCACAAGAACCAAAGACCAGTTGGATGAGGAAGTCGACTTTATTGGTGGAAGTTTGTCAGCAGGTTCTACTTCTATTTTTGCATCTTCCTTGAAAAAGCATCAGTCAAAAATTTTGGAATTAATGGCCGATGTGCTTTATAATCCAGTTTTTCCACAGGAGGAACTTGATAAATTAAAAAAACAATCCCTTACTGCCTTGGCAACCAGCAAAGATGATCCTGGTGCTATTTCTTCAAGGTTGGTCAATGCTATGATATATGGTAAAGATCACCCATATGGTGAAGTGACCACTGAAGAAACCATCAATAATATTACTGTTGAGGATATTAAGAAATACTACGAAACTTTCTTCAAGCCCAATATTGCCTATTTGGCTATTGTAGGAGATATGGATAAGGCTGAAGCTGAAAAAGTAGTGAATGAGTTTTTTGCAAAATGGGAGCCAGGAGATGTTCCAACATTTACTTATAAGACGCCAGAAAGACCGGAAGAAAATGTGGTAGGGTTAGTGGATAGAAGTTCCTCTGTACAAACTAATATCAATATAGTACAGCCTGTGAATTTGAAAATCGGAGATGAGAATTACATTTCAAGTAGACTGGTAAACCAGATTTTGGGAGGCGGATCTTCCTCTAGACTATTTATGAACCTAAGAGAGGATAAGGGCTATACATATGGTGCTTATTCCTCTATTTCCTCAGATAAATTAATCGGGGAGATTTCTGCGAATGCTGCTGTAAGGACAGAGGTAACGGACTCCGCTGTGGTACAATTTATTTATGAATTGGATAGGTTGGTTAAAAGTGGGGTTACAGAAGAGGAATTGGAAAAAGCGAAGTCTAATTTGGCAGGCTCCTTTGGCCGTTCATTGGAGAGTCCTTCGACCATTGCCAATTTTGCATTGAACACAGAGCGTTATAATCTTCCAAAAGATTATTATGCAACCTACCTTCAAAAAATGAACTCCTACACGGTGGAGGATATCAATAAAGCAGCGGTGGATTTAATTCAGCCCGATAAAATGTATATCACAGCCGTAGGGAATGGTTCCGAGATTAAAGACAAACTTGCTCAGTTTGGAGAAGTAAGGATGTATGATAACATGGGAGATCCAGCCAAAGAAATTGAGATGGCTGATGCCAGCATGACTGCTGAAAAAGTGTTGGAAAACTATATTTCTGCTATTGGAGGAGAAGAGGCAGTTTCCCAAATCAAAGCGGCAAAATTAGTGATGGCTGCAGATGTCATGGGCAATGCAGTACAAATAGCGATGACTTTTGATGATGCCAATATGAGATTTGGCCAAAAAACCATGGTGATGGGTAATGTCATGCAAAGTTCTACCATGATGGATGGAAAAGGCTCTATCTCTGCTCAGGGTCAAACGATAGAAATGACAGATGAACAATATGAAGAAGCGAAAATGAATGCCTTTTTTATTCCTGAACTACATTATGCTGCAATGGGATATGCTATCCAATTGGATGGTGTGAAGGATGTGGATGGTACTCCTGCATATAAAGTGATCATATCAAATCCATCTGGAGCCAAAGTGATCAACTATTATTCTGTGGATTCTGGTTTGAAAATCAAAAATGAAAATGAAAAAGCCGGTGATACATTCTATTCCGACTACCAAGAAAAGAATGGTGTATTAATACCGATGTCCTGGACGATGAAATCGCCAATGCTTCCAGTGCCTTTGGAAGCTAAAATTGAAACTTTGCAAATCAATCCTCCGCTGACTGAGACTGACTTTTAATTAATTAAAAAAAGGGCCGAATCAATTCGGCCCTTTTTTTAGTTCATCCATTTTTTCTGATATCAGTCTCTTCAGCTATAGCTAAATTGATTTGAGGAAAATACCTCTCCGTAGACTCAAATGTGAATTCATATTGATTTCCATTCGTACGTTCAACCTTAACTTCAAGGTGAGATACTGATTCTTCAAATGAAATTTGATCTCCTATCATCAGTTTATCAAATGCCGGAGACTCTGGATGGACTTTGACGATTTTATGGTCGTTGGTTAAAACCCCTAGTTTTCCGGCCAAGTGGTCTGGATTTGGTCTTTGGACATATTCTATTCCTAAACAGGTGATTTTTTCTGAGAAGTATGATAATAGATCCTCGTTTCCAGAGATATAACGTTCATAGAAAGTTTTGAAAACTTCCGGTTTTGAAGTTTGGCTTAGGATTAAGTTCCAAAATTCAGGTTGACTGTACCCTTTTCTTGGTTTTCCGAATTGTTGCCAAGCCAATTTCATGACTTGAGGAAAACTGCTTCCCCCTCGATCAGCAGTAAATCCAAACAAAAACAGATCAAGCTTCCGTGTGTATAGATGTTTACTTTTCGGTCGGGGATTCCTGGTTGATAGCCATCTAGCCATAGATCAAAGCTGGATTCTAGGATATTTTGATTCTTCCAACCCAAGTTGTTGACCTCCCTTTGTAAGGTGCTTTCAATCTGTTTCAAAAATACCTCCAGGGAATATACTCCTGATTTCAGCAGGTATAAATCACCCATATAGGTGGTAATTCCTTCTAAGAGCCAACCGGCTTGGGTATAAGTTTCCTTCGAAAAGTCGTAGGGTAAAAGTTCTTTTGGACGGATTCTACAGACATTCCAAGCATGATAAAGCTCATGAGAACTGACTCCTAAAAGATCTTCCATTTTCAGATTTTCTACAAGATCTTTTGCAGGGCCTAACGTAATAACGGTTCCTTTCTGGTGTTCTACCCCATGATAATGTTTATAGGGGAGCAATTGAAAAATAAAATGGTACTGTGATTCGGGGAATTCACCGAAATCCTTGATTTGGGTATCTGTGAATTTTTGAAAATTGTCCAGGAAAGCCTTGATGTCAAAATGAATGGTTCCTTGAATCCAAATATGGAATAATGAACCAGTGCTTACATAAGTCCAATGTTGCACATTATTCGATGCCAATAGGGTAGAATCTACTAGCATTTGGAAGTTTTCAGCGATCCGTTTTCCTTCTTTGTTTTTAGGTATGGTACATACGATTTTTTGAAAGGATGGTAGGTTTAACTCTAATTCAATGAGGTTTTGTGCATGGCTTTTTACTTCAAAACAACTGTTTATGAAATTGAGATATACTTGCTCTTCATCCACCCAGGCCCCACCTGCATCCATTCTTGCGCAGAAAAATTCATATTCCACGAGGTAAGTATGATTTTTTCGGATTGAAAGGCCCAACAATCTTTACTCAGTTTTTGAAATTGGATGTTTTCTTGATTCTGATTTTTGATTTGAAAACTTCGAACGTATTGCGCATAATTGGCCAGTTGATACCGCCCTGCGCGCCATGCGGGCAGTTGAAGCTCAATAGTTTGACTTGAATGGGCTTTAACTTCAAGTTGAATTAATATAAACTGGGAGGCTGGATTGGGACAACTTATTGTATATTTGCACATAATTACCTGGTTAGAGTCTAACAAATGTATAGGGTAGGTTTGTATTTCAAAAAATGCTACTTATCTTTGCAGTCCTTTTTGAGACCTATTCCTCAGAGAGGATATTCAGGAAGCAAATAGATAAAGATATTCGATCATGAAAAGAACATTCCAGCCTTCTCGCAGAAAAAGAAAAAATAAGCACGGCTTTAGAGAAAGAATGTCTTCTGCTAACGGTAGAAGAGTATTGAAAGCCAGAAGAGCAAAAGGAAGACACAAATTATCTGTGTCATCTGAAAAGACATTGAAGAAGTAATTCTTTGAGGTAGTTTTCGTATGTTCACATACGGTTTTACTCCTTGTGATGAATTATAAACTTCCAAAAAGCGAACGGCTTTATGCCGAAAAAGAAATCAAGGAACTTTTTAACGAAGGTTCCTCTTTTTTTATTCCCATTTAAAGTCCAATTTTTTGTTAAAAAGCAGGGGGAACATGGAACCCCAAAGGTACTTTTCTCCGTTTCCAAGAAGAAAATCAAAAAGGCCGTAGATAGGAATTTCATCAAAAGAAGGATGAAAGAAGCCTACAGGCTGAATAAACACCTGCTTTCGACTTTAGATAATAAAGCATTAATTTTAGGATTGATATATGTAGGTCCCAAGGATATGGGATTCCACGATATCCAAGCTAAAACCATCCTAATACTTCACAGATTAGTCAAAGAGCTAAACGCTAACCATTCAGGACATGAATAAAACGCTTAAAAAATCATTACTCGTATTCTTATTGGGTGCAATTGTCCTTTCAGGATTTTTGCATTTACAACCAAGAACGATAAGTTGTTTGCGATCGCAAAGAACATAGATATTTTCGCTACCATGGTTCGGGAATTGGATTCTTATTACGTGGATGAAATTGATCCAGATGAGCTAGTGACTATTGGTATCAATGCGATGTTGGAGGAGTTGGATCCTTATACGACATATATTCCTGAAGAGGAATCCGATGATTTCAGAATGATGACTACCGGCGAATATGGAGGAGTTGGCGCTTTGATCGGCAATAGAGGAGAAGGGAATATTGTCATTATGCCCTATACAGGTTTTCCTGCTCAGTCTGTAGGGATGAAAATTGCTGATCAATTGCTGAAGGTGGATACTGTAGCAGTATCGGATATCCCTACTTCCGAAGTTTCATCTTTATTAAAAGGGCCGGCCAATACAGAAGTATTCGTGCAAGTTAAAAGAGGAGATGATACCCTGAATTTTAATCTGACCAGAAGAAAAATTGTGATCAAGAATGTGCCTTTTTATGGGAAGGTGGATGAGCACACAGGATATATTAAGTTATCTGATTTCACTACCAATGCTTCTAACGAGGTAAGAAATGCATTGTTGGATTTGAAAGGTCAAGGCGTAGATCGTTTGATTTTAGATTTGAGAGACAATCCAGGAGGTTTGGTGAATGAGGCCGCAGAAATTGTCAACTTATTTATTCCAAAAGGGAAAGACATCGTAAAGACAATAGGTAAGCTTGAGAACGTAAACTACACCTATAAAACCAATAAGACTCCGTTGGATAAGGATATTCCATTGGTGGTGTTGATAAATGAAAATTCCGCTTCCGCTTCAGAAATCGTAGCAGGAGCGCTACAGGATTATGATAGAGCAGTGTTGATCGGGAGAAAATCATTTGGTAAGGGGTTAGTGCAAACCACCATACCGCTTTCTTATAATTCCCAAATGAAAATCACTACTGCCAAATATTATATTCCAAGTGGAAGATGTATACAGGCAATAGACTATGCTCAAACAAGGGAAAATGGGGAGATTACTACTGTGCCTGATTCTTTGAGAAAAGAGTTTAAGACCAAAAATGGCAGGGTAGTATTGGACGGAGCAGGTATTGAGCCAGATGAGTTAATTGAAAAAGTGAAATATGCTCCTATTTCATATAGCCTAGTAGCAAGAAGTCACATATTTGATTATGCTACCCAATACGCCCGTTCTCATCCAGAGATTTCAAACCCCTCAGACTTTTCAATATCTGATGAAGAATATGAGCAGTTTGTGAAATGGCTAGATGGTAAAGAGTATGATTATACAACTTATCTGGAAAAATCGGTCGAGGATTTAATTGAGTTGGCAGAAAAGGAGACTTACTATGATGAAATTAAAGCCCAGATAGAAGCCATAAATACGAAAGTGCACCATAGCAAAGAGCAGGACTTAATCAATCATCAAAAGGAAATCAGAAAGATTTTGACTGAGGAAATTGTATCGCGTTATTATTTCCAAGAGGGAATGATTGAAGCGAGCTTGAATGATGATCCTGCAGTGAAAGAGGCTGTAAATTTTCTGTCCATTCCTGAAAAGTACCAGCAGACCTTGACTGCTTCGGCGAAGTAATGATGGCTTTGATTTTATCCATAGAAACATCGACTCCTGTTTGTTCGGTTGCCTTGCATGCGGATGGCGTGTTGCAAGGACTGAAAGAAGTAGATTTACCTGGAGCACATTCTGAGCGCCTCTTAGGTTTGATAGAAGGATTATTGGAGACCTGCCAGGTGAAACTTGAAGAAGTAAACGCAGTGGCAGTGTCAGAAGGGCCTGGGTCGTATACGGGATTAAGAATTGGAGTGTCTACTGCAAAAGGTTTATGTTTTGCAGGTAACAAATCTTTAATAGGAGTAAATACCCTGGCAGCTTTGGCTAGAGGAGCCATGAATGATCTGGATTCCTCAGCAGTGGTGATTTCTATGTTGGATGCTCGGAGGATGGAGGTATATAGGGAGGTGTTTGATGCCGAGATGAATTCTATTGAAAAGTTGGATGCCGAAGTAATTGATGAGTCTTCTTTTAAAAAATATTTAGAAAGAGCTCCAGTATATTTTATAGGAGATGCTGTTGCTAAGGTAAAGGAGGTGATTTCTCATCCCAATGCAGTCTTTTTAGAGAATAGAATTTCGGCCAAACAAGTGGGAGAAATAGCTTGGGAAAAGTTTCAAAAGAATGAGCTGGAAGATCTGGCTTATTTTGTTCCAAACTATTTGAAAGAATTTAAAGTGTTGAAGTCAAAAAAGAATCCATTGTTAATGTCATGAGTGAAATTGTAAACAGGGTAGCACAAAGTACAATTGTGTCTTTGGATTTGGAAGAGTTTTATCCTCGGGAAGAGCGCGTGATTTTTGACTTAAAGCCTTTTTGTATCAAGAATTGGTTTTAAGAGAAAAGGAATTTCGTGCCGCGCTGAAGGAGCTGGATTGGTCCCAGTATCAGGATAAGTGGGTTGCCATACTCTGTTCGGCGGATGCAATTGTTCCAAATTGGGCATTTATGTTAGTGTCTACCTACCTGACTCCGGTTTCAAAAGGATATGCAGTTGGAGACTTAGATGCTTTGGAAGTGATGATTTCTGAAAAATGTTTGGGAGAGTTGGACTTAGATAGGTTTCAGGATAAGCCCGTAATTGTAAAAGGTTGTTCCGATTTTCCTATTCCACTTTTTGCTTATGGGCGGATTGTTTCCTTGGTTCAAAGCAGGGCAAAGACCATTATGTATGGGGAGCCTTGTAGCACGGTTCCGCTTTATAAAAAAGCAAAGTCCTGATTTTTAATTCACTGCAAAAAATATTGTAAAAGTTTGAATTTTTCTTGGGTTCAATGCTTGTGAATTTAGGGAAACAGCGCTATGTTTGCACTCCCAATTGAGAAAAGACTCAACGGAAATTGAAATAAAAAGCAAAGGCGAAAAATAATTTAAAAATTTTTTCAAAGAGGTTATGCGGATTAAAAAAAGCTTCTTACCTTTTGCACTCCTT
>NZ_CP146486.1:3772500-5146454 GCF_041729275.1 Algoriphagus halophilus
AACTAGTACCGTGAGGGAAAGGTGAAAAGTACTCCGAATAGGAGGTGAAATAGAACCTGAAACCGTGCGCTTACAAGCGGTCGGAGCCACGCGATGTGGTGACGGCGTGCCTTTGCATAATGAGCCTGGTGCTCTCATCAGCGAGGTAAGGTATTCAGTACCGTACCGGGCAGAAAACGAGTCTGAAAGGGCGCTTGAGTCGGTGGGGGTAGACGCGAAACTTAGTGATCTACCCATGGCCGGGTTGAAGTTGTGGTAACACACAATACGGGGGACCGAACCGATAAACGTTGAAAAGTTTCGGATGGGCTGTGGGTAGGGGTGAAAGGCTTAATCAAACTGAGAAATAGCTCGTACTCCCCGAAATGTTTTTAGGACAGCGTCGGGAATTGTATGACGGAGGTAGAGCCACCGATAGGACTAGGGGAAGTCAAATCCTACCAAATCCTGACGAACTCCGAATGCCGTCATACAGAACCGGCAGTGAGGGCTGGGGTGCTGAGTCCCAGTCCGGGAAAGAACCAGACCTTCCGCTAAGGTCCCAAATCTATGTTAAGTTGAACAAAGGTGGTCCAGTTGCAGAGACAGCCAGGAGGTTAGCTTGGAAGCAGCTATTCCTTTAAAGAGTGCGTAACAGCTCTACTGGTCGACGACAGAGCGTCGATAATAATCGGGCATCAAACATAGTACCGAAGAAGCGAAGGATTGTCCGCCACCGGCGGACGGTGGTGAGGCATTCAACGGCGGTGAAGCTACAGCGTCAGCTGGTGAGGCACCCGGAAAAGCAAATGTAGGCATAAGTAACGATAATGCGGGCGAGAAACCCGCACACCGTAGGAGCCAAGAGTTTCCTGATCAACGCTAATCGGATCAGGGTTAGTCGGGGACCTAAAGGCCAGACCCGAAGGGGTAGTCGATGGCAAATGGGTTAATATTCGCCCTTTATTATACAGGTGATGGAGCGACAGGTGATGAAAGATCCCGCGCGGTGACGGAATACCGCGTTAAAGGTAGTAGGTATTGGACCCATAGTTAAATGCGTGGGTTTAGCCGAAGCTGATAGTACCGAGCGTTTACGGACAATCGGATAGTGATCCTAAGGGCAGAAAAACTGGCGATGGCGGTAACCGTTACCCGTACCGCAAACCGACACAGGTGGTCGAGGAGAGTATCCTAAAGGTGCTCGGCGATGAATCATATTCAGAACTCGGCAAAATAGCCCTGTAACTTCGGGAGAAGGGGCGCCCCGACAATCGGGGCCGCAGTGAAAGGCGGCGACTGTTTAACAAAAACACATGGCTTTGCAAAGGTTAACGACTAAGTATAAGGCCTGACACCTGCCGGTGCTGGAAGGGTTAAGAGGGGGAGTTATCGCAGAGAGAAGCTCCTGAGATGAAGCCCCAGTAAACGGCAGCCCGTAACTTTATAACGGTCCTAAGGTAGCGAAATTCCTTGTCGGGTAAGTTCCGACCTGCACGAATGGTGTAACGATCTGGGCACTGTCTCAGCCATGAGCTCGGTGAAATTGTAGTCGCGGTGAAGATGCCGCGTACCGCAACGCGGGACGGAAAGACCCCATGCACTGCACGCTGCAGCTTAGCATTGGTACTGGACAAATGATGTGTAGGATAGGTGGGAGACTATGAAGCGGGTTCGCCAGGATTCGTGGAGTCACTGTTGAAATACCACCCTTTGTTTGTTTGGTATCTAACCCCGAATGGGGACATTGCTTGGTGGGTAGTTTGACTGGGGTGGTCGCCTCCAAAAGGATAACGGAGGCTTCCAAAGGTTCCCCTCAGTACGCTTGGTAACCGCGAGGTGCAATAGCATAAGGGAGCTTGACTGTAAGGCCGACAAGCCAGGCAGGGTGGAAACACGGGTATAGTGATCGGCGGTTCTGAATGGAAGGGCCGTCGCTCAAAGGATAAAAGGTACGCTGGGGATAACAGGCTGATCTCCCCCAAAGGCTCATATCGACGGGGAGGTTTGGCACCTCGATGTCGGCTCGTCGCATCCTGGGGCTGGAGGTCCCGGGGTTGGGCTGTTCGCCCATTGAAGTGGCACGCGAGCTGGGTTCAGAACGTCGTGAGACAGTTCAGTCCCTATCTGTTGCGGGCGTGGGAAGTTTGCGAGGACCTGACCTTGGTACGAGAGGACCGGGTTGGACTGACCCGCTGGTGCGGTTGTGATGCCAGATGGGGGGGGGGGGGGGGGGGGGGGGGGGGGGGGGGGGGTAGCTACGTCGGGAAGAGATAAGCGCTGAAAGCATCTAAGTGCGGAAACTCCCTCAAGATGAGACTTCCAAATAGGGCCGTCAGGAAGACATTGGCGTTGATAGGCTACAGGTGTAAAGGCAGTAATGTCATAGCTGAGTAGTACTAATTGCCCAAAAATACACTGTTTGTTACAGTTTCTGCCAAGACATGTTATTAAAGTCAGAAGTAGGAAGTATCAAGTATGAATTACCTACTACCGAAGAAGAACTTAAGATATTAGATACAGGAAAAGCTGATCACAGATCACTGATGACTGTATACTTACAGATTAGGCGGCCTAGCGCAGGAGTCCCCTCTTCCCATCCCGAACAGAGAAGTTAAGCCCTGCAGCGCCGATGGTACTGGGGTTACACCCGGGAGAGTAGGTCACCGCCACATTATTCAAGCCCTTTGGATCACTCCGAAGGGCTTTTGTGTTTTCAGGGGTTTTCAACTCCTGCACAGAGCCATGAATGTGCATAGGCATCAGGTATCAGGAGCAATGAATCAAGAGCTGAATATAGTAGAAGCAACGGGATCAGGACTGAAGCCTGACCACTGACCACTGCATACTTGCAAATAAGGATTACCTCTTCCCATCCCGATCGCCTTGTCGGGTTAGCTCTGCTACACCAAGGATACCACACCCGGGAGAGAAGCCCACGATAACAATCGGGGGCCGCCACATTATTCAAGCCCTTTGGATCTGTCCGAAGGGCTTTTGTGTTTTTAGGCCCCCAAGAAACAAAACCGATCCTAAGGTCCCCTGTCTTCTTGCCAGCCAGATTGCTGGCTTTTTAGTTTATGCCCAGGCCTTCTGTCATGGATTCTTTCTATCCAATGACCTTATTTAAATAATAGTGAATGGATCCGGATCGCAGACCATTTTTAGAAGTGTTTTCGACTTGTTTAAGAAGTTTACCTAGGAGGATGGACTCTCTTTCTTACCAACAATTAAATTGGCCTAAGTGGTGCTTAAAATGCTTCGGGTGAAATAATTCCCATTCCTGGTGATTCATCATTCCAAAACGGGGATGATTCGTCAATCCATCAGGGTTTTCTTCAAAAAATGTATTGTATTCCCTGATCGCTTTGAACAACTGGATTTTTGCTTCCTGTAAGGAGGGATACTTTAAAGGCATTAATTCATGTGTTTTAATTCCAGGTGCCTTAATCCCCTTTGGAAATTCCATGGGAGTAAACAATAAAGCTTGCTTCCATTCCAATTGTTGTTCACTGGGAGTGAAAGGAGGATAGGCAATTCTTCCAGATGCCAATTTAAGAGTGATCGTGAGGTGCTCTACCATATGCTGGGCAGTCATCATTCCAAATTCTGCTTGACTTTCCTCATTCAATGAGGTAAGCTTTTGTTCTATAAGAGATAGGTCCATTTCTTTAATTTTAATTGGGAATAAAAAAAGCGTTTGATATAATCAAACGCATTTTATCATTTAACGAACTCTAAATATTTTAACTTCCACACATTTCGCATCCTTCCGGATCATCTAATGAACAAGAAATAGCATCTTGTTTTTGTGTTTTTGAATCAATTTCTACCTGCTGTGCTTTTTCTGCTTTTGGTTCCAAATTCGTTTTATCCAAGGTGAACTTAATAGCACTTGCTGCAGCTTGAGATCTCAAATAGTACATACCGGTTTTTAGACCTTTCTTCCAAGCATAGAAATGCATGGATGTAAGTTTCCCAAAATTCGGATCCTGAAGGAAGACATTCATACTTTGAGATTGACAGATATATGCTCCTCTATCAGCTGCCATATCAATCACCACTTTCTGAGAAATCTCCCAAACGGTTTTATAAAGATCTTTGATATTCTGAGGTACTCCAGGAAGAGATTGAACAGAACCATTGGTAGAAATCAATCTGTTTCTCATGGTGTCATTCCATAGACCCAATTGAATCAAATCTTTCATTAAGTGCTTGTTTACCACGATGAATTCTCCGGAAAGGGTTCTTCTTGTGTAAATATTGGTAGTGTACGGCTCAAAGCATTCGTTATTACCTAATATTTGAGAGGTAGAAGCAGTTGGCATTGGAGCTACTAACAAGGAATTTCTCATCCCGTTTTTCTTTACTTTCTCCTTCAACGAATCCCAATTCCAACGGCCTGATTTTGGAGTTACCCCCCACATATCAAACTGTAGAATTCCTTTAGAAGCTGGTGATCCTTCATATGTTTCATAGGTTCCTTCTACGGTAGCTAGTTCCATGGAAGTTTCTACTGCTGCATAATAGATCGTTTCGAAGATGTCTTCGTTTAGACCTTTAGCTTCCGCTGATTCAAATGGCATTCTCAACATGATGAATGCATCCGCTAAACCTTGCACACCTAAACCAATTGGTCTATGTCTAAAATTAGATCGTCTTGCTTCTTCAACAGGGTAATAGTTTACATCAATTACCTTGTTTAGGTTTCTGGTAGCGACCTTTGTAATTTCATACAATTTCTGATGGTCAAAGAATAGTTTTCCATCAGGTCCTGTCCTTACAAATTTTGGAAGAGCCAAAGAAGCCAAATTACAAACTGCTACTTCATCTGGAGCAGTATATTCAATGATTTCAGTACAAAGGTTGGAAGACTTGATAGTTCCTAGATTCTTCTGGTTTGATTTTCCATTGGCAGCATCTTTATAAAGCATGTATGGGGTTCCAGTCTCAATTTGTGATTCTAGGATTTCGAACCAAAGTTCCTGAGCCTTGATGGTCTCACGAGCTCTACCTTCTTTTTCATACTTTTCGTAAAGTCTTTCGAACTCTTCACCATGGCACTCAGATAATCCCGGTGCTTCATTTGGACAGAATAGAGACCAGCTTTCATTTTGCTCTACTCTTTTCATGAATAAATCTGGAATCCAAAGCGCATAGAATAAATCTCTCGCTCTCATTTCCTCTTTACCATGGTTTCTTTTCAATTCTAAGAAATCCTTTACATCAGCATGCCAAGGCTCCAAATAAATAGCAAAGCTACCTTTTCTCTTTCCTCCACCTTGATCTACATATCGGGCAGTCATGTCAAAGTTTCTTAGCATAGGGACAATTCCATTGGAAACCCCATTGGTTCCTTTGATATAGGAGCCTTTTGCTCTTACATGGTGAATAGATAGACCAATTCCACCTGCCGACTGGGAGATTTTAGCACATTGCTTTAAGGTATCATAAATACCATCAATGCTATCATCCTTCATTGTCAATAAGAAACAAGAAGAGAGTTGAGGCTTAGGTGTACCTGCATTGAAAAGAGTAGGGGTCGCATGCGTAAACCACTTTTCAGAAAGTAGGTTATAGGTTTCCAATACAGAATCCATATCCCCTTTATGAATACCTACAGCCACTCTCATCAGCATATGTTGAGGTCTTTCTACCACTTTGCCATCTAGACGGATCAGATAACTTCTCTCCAAAGTTTTATATCCGAAATAATCATACCCGAAATCCCTTTTGTAGTCAATGGCTGCATCTAGTTTTGCTGCATTCTTTTTAATAATACCGTAAACTTCCGGATCAATTAAAGATGCGTTTTCACCAGTCTTTGGATTGATATAAGTGTACAATCTCTTCATGGTATTAGAGAAAGACTGACTGGTGGTTTTATGAAGGTTTGAAATAGCAATTCTAGCCGCTAGAATTGCATAATCAGGGTGCTTAACGGTTAGAGATGCACAAACTTCTGCTGCAAGGTTATCTAGCTCAGTAGTGGTTACGCCATCGTACAATCCATCAATTACTTTTTTTGCTACCTCAATTGGCTGTATGAATTTTGGGTCTAATTCATAACATAGGTTTTCGATCCGAGTCGTGATTTTGTCAAATCTAACGGACTCTCTTCTTCCGTCTCTTTTAATTACTAACATATACTTTGGAGATTTAGGGTAGGTAGATTGATATTATTAAAAGTCCTCACCAATGGAGAATCTTGGGGATGAATCTGGTGCTTCAGTGGATTTCATCACCCCGGCTTTTTGGTAATCTCCAACCCTCTTCTCAAAGAAATTGGTTTTACCTTGAAGGGAAATCATGTCCATAAAGTCAAACGGATTAGTACTGTTCCAAACTTTTTCACAGCCTAGTTCCATTAATAATCTATCAGCAACAAACTCTATATATTGACACATTAAGTCCGCATTCATACCGATTAGTCTTACCGGGAGCGCATCGGTTACAAATTCTTTTTCGATGGTCACTGCATCAATGATGATTTCTTTTACTGTCTCTTTTGGCAATTGATTTACCACATGCTCCGTGTAGAGGTGACAAGCAAAATCGCAGTGTAGTCCTTCATCTCTTGAGATCAATTCATTGGAAAAAGTAAGGCCTGGCATCAAACCTCTTTTTTTCAACCAGAATATAGAGCAGAAAGAGCCTGAGAAGAAAATACCTTCCACAGCGGCAAAGGCAATCAGTCTTTCCTGGAAGGATCCATTATCAATCCATCGAAGAGCCCAGTCTGCTTTTTCTTCACACAATCTATATGTTCGATTGCATTCAAAAGTTTATCTCTTTCAGCGGCATCTTTAATATAGGTATCAATAAGGAGACTATAAGTTTCAGAGTGGATGTTTTCCATGGCGATTTGAAATCCATAGAAAAACTTAGCTTCAGTATATTGTACTTCAGCTACAAAGTGTTCGGCCAAATTCTCATTGACAATTCCATCACTCGCGGCAAAGAATGCAAGTACATGGGAGATGAAATGTCTTTCACCATCATTCAGACTTTTCCAGTCTACCATATCTTGGCCTAAATCAATTTCTTCTGCTGTCCAAAAACTTGCTTCAGCTTTTTTATAAAACTGCCAGATGTCGGCATGCTGAATTGGAAATAACACGAATCGGTTTTTGTTCTCTGATAAAATTGGTTCTTGCTGCATCGTTCTCTGTAAATTTGAATCCCTAATTAAGCTGTTTGGGTTTTCTATGTATTAGTTAAAACTCCCTTTTGATAGGAAAAGCTGCCCTTTCAGTACAGCCCATGAACAAATATGTGAACCAAATCGGACAAATAAAACCCCTAAAGACCTACTTAAAGGTTAATATTGACCGTTGGTCAAAAACTGTTTAAAATACAGTGTAACAATGAAATATAATTAGGTATATAAAGTAAAAGATAAGCTATAATGGCCGAAAATGGCGCTTTAAAATTTTTTGAGAAAGTTTAAAAAGTTTTTTTTACCAAAATTCAAGCTTGATTTTGAACGTTGGTCAAAAAATATTCTTTTCAAAAAAGAAAAATAATCAATTGATAATCAATCAATAGCCCGAGAGTCAGTTCAATTTTATGTCAAATGGGAAAGAAAATTTAGAAGGAATTTTTTATTCAAAATAGATCAGTTTATTTTAAGCGAATCCTACTTGACAAGACGAAGGTACAAGACTTTAGATATTTTTCTGCATTGTTTTTTTGTTCCAATCATCTTCCTTATATTTGCACTCCGATTTCGACTAAGAATTCAAAATACTCATGTACGCAATTGTAAACATCGCAGGAAAGCAGTTCAAAGTAACAAAAGATCAGTTCGTCTTCGCTCCAAAGCTGGAAGGTGAAGCTGGCGCTTCCGTGGAATTTGACCAAGTCTTGTTAGCAGAAGCTGACGGCTCTGTGTCTGTAGGAGCTCCCTTATTAGAAGGAGCCAAGGTATCTGGGAAAATCCTAGATCATGTAAAAGGTGATAAAGTCATCGTCTTCAAAAAGAAGCGTCGTAAAGGCTACAAAAGAAAGAACGGTCACAGACAAGACTTCACTAAAGTTTTGATCGAAAATATTGTACTATAAGTTTTCTCTCTGAAAACATAAAAGAATAAAACCATGGCACACAAAAAAGGCGTCGGTAGTTCCAAAAACGGTAGAGAGTCACATTCCAAAAGATTGGGTGTGAAGAAATTTGGTGGTGAGCAAGTAATTGCTGGAAACATCATTATTAGACAAAGAGGTACAAAGCATCATGCTGGAGAGAATGTTGGTGTTGGTAAAGACCATACCTTGTTCGCTCTTTCTGATGGAGTTGTAACATTCAAGAAAAAGTTTGATGGTAAGTCTTATGTAAGTGTATTACCTGCAGAAGCTTAAAATCATCTAATAGATAATGAAAGCCCCTTCGAAAGTTGGGGCTTTTTTTATGCCTTCATTTTTTTATTCTGCCGACAGTCATTTTTTTGAATGTTGTTCCAAAGACTTTTCCTATTTTTTGACTTGAAACCACCAAATTAATTCTTATGATTAAACTAATACGTTACGGAATACTATGTATTCTGATGGGAATAGCAGCAGTTTCTTCTGCTCAGGAAATCCCTAAAACCGAAATATACGAGGCCTTAGAATGGAGGCTGGTTGGACCTCATCGAGGAGGCAGATCTGACGGGGTTACCGGAGTAGAAGGGAGCGACCACACTTATTATTTCGCATCCACAGGAGGAGGTATTTGGAAGACTGTAGACTCAGGTGCTACTTGGAAGCCTGTATCTGATGGTTTCTTTGGAGGATCTATGGGAGCTGTAGCAGTTTCAAAAAGTGATACAAGTGTGGTTTACGCAGGCGGTGGTGAAAAAACCGTACGTGGAAATGTTTCTTTTGGCTATGGAGTTTGGAAAAGTGTTGATGCAGGAAAAACCTGGGAAAGAGCAGGGTTGGATAAAAGCAGATTTATCTCTCGAATGCGAATTCATCCAGAAAATCCAGATGTAGTTTATGCTGTAGTGCTGGGAGATATTTTTAAGCCTGATGCCACTCGCGGAGTCTATAAAACGACGGATGGAGGTAAAACCTGGAACCAGGTTCTTTTCGCTTCGGATGTAGCAGGAGCTGTAGATTTGGTGATGGATCCCAATAATCCTGAAGTCCTTTTTGCGACTACTTGGGACATTAAAAGAACTCCATATAGTTTAGAAAGCGGTGGGCCAAACTCTAAAATGTTTAAATCAACAGATGGAGGTCAGACTTGGGAAGACATGACCAAGAAAGAAGGCTTTCCAGAAGAAGATTACTTGGAATTATGGGGGTATCTATTTCCCCCGTCAATTCAGATAGAATCTACGCCATTATTGAAAATGAAAATGGGGGTGTCTTTGTTTCCAAAGATGGAGGAGAGTCTTGGGAGAAAACTAATGAAGATCGAAACCTAAGACAAAGAGCTTGGTATTACACCAGAATTTTTGCTGACCCTCAAGACGAGGAAACAGTTTATGTGTTGAATGTGAGCTACCATAAATCTACAGATGGAGGTAAGACTTTTGAAAGTGCCAATGCTCCTCATGGTGATCACCATGATCTTTGGATAGATTCGGAAAATAATCAACGGATGATTATAGCGGATGATGGAGGTGCTCAAGTTACAGAAGATGGAGGGACTACCTGGTCATCCTTGATGAATCAGCCTACTTCACAGTTCTATCGAGTGACAACGGACAATAGTTTTCCATACAGAATCTATGGAGCACAGCAAGATAATTCGACAGTAAGGATTGCACATAGAAATGATGGAAGAGCCATTACGGAAGCAGATTGGGAGCCTACTGCTGGAGGTGAAAGTGGTTGGATTGCACCTGATCCTTTGAACAATGATATTGTATATGGTGGATCTTATGGTGGTTATTTGACTAGGGAGAATCATGACAATGGTACCTCCAGAACTGTCAATGTGTATCCAAATAACCCAATGGGACATGGAGCTGAAGATATGAAGTACCGCTTCCAATGGAATTTTCCTATTTTCTTTTCTCCTCATAATCCTAAACTGCTTTACACAACCAGTAACCAATTCCATCGATCCACTAATGAGGGGCAAAGTTGGGAAGTGTTCTCGCCGGATTTAACTAGAAATGATAAAAGTAAGTTAGGTCCTTCGGGAGGACCAATTACGAAGGATAATACTTCTGTAGAATATTATGCAACCATCTTTACGGCTGCAGAATCTCCAGTAAAAGAAGGAGTTCTATGGGCTGGTTCTGATGATGGGTTGGTACACGTTACTCAAGATAATGGTGTTACTTGGCAGAATGTAACTCCATCAGAAATGCCAGAGTGGTTGCAAATTAATAGTATTGAAGCGAGTCCTTATGATCCTGCTGAAGCTTATTTTGCAGCTACTGGTTACAAGAGTGGAAATTATGAACCATACCTTTATAAGACCAAGGATTATGGTAAGACCTGGACAAAAATCACCAATGGAATTGATCCTGAGCATTTCACCAGAGTAGTAAGAGCAGATCCTGTAAAAAGAGGTATGCTCTACGCAGGTACAGAAACAGGCATGTATTACTCCAAAGATGATGGGGCCTCTTGGCATTCACTACAATTAAATCTTCCGATTGTTCCGATTACAGATTTGGCGATCAAAGAGAATAATTTGATTGCTGCTACCCAGGGTCGTTCGTTTTGGATTATTGATGATTTGACCGTGCTGCATCAAGCTGAGCCAGGAATGGAAAACAGTTCCTTGACTTTATTCAAGCCACAGGATTCTTATAGAATAGATGGTGTGAGTAGAAAAAGCGCCACTGCGGGAACGAATAGAGCAGGAGGGGTACTGGTTTATTACTACATCAAGGAAGAACCAAAAGAAGAGTTAAAAATCGAATTCTTTGACGCGAATGATATTCCTTTGAGAGCATTCTCTACAAAAGGAATTAATGGTGATACCTTGAAAGTCAAAGCCGGTAGCAATGAATTTAACTGGAACCTTCGTGTAGAAGATGCGGAAGGATTTGAAGGATTGATTATGTGGGGTGGAAATTTAAGAGGCCCAAAAGTTGTTCCTGGTACCTATAAAGTAAAAATGACCTTGGACGGGGAATCCCAAGAAAAGACATTCAAAGTGCTCGCTGATCCAAGATATGAATCTTCACAGCAGGATTTGGTCGCACAATATGACTATTTATTGGATGTCAGAGATAAACTGACAGAGACCCATCGAGTAATTAAATTGATCCGTCAATACAGAACTGAAATGGATAGCTTAGAGACGAAACCTGCCAACTTAGAATTGATCAAGGAGGAAATGGATGAAATTGAAAAAACCTTGTATCAGACTCAAAATCAAAGTCGTCAGGATCCCTTGAACTTCCCGATCAGATTGAATAACAAACTGGCTCATTTGAGCTCGGTAGTTGGAAATGGAGATTGGGCCCCTACGGACCAGTCGTATGAGGTGAAGGAAGAATTGACTGAGAAAATCAATGTTCAGTTAGCTCGCTTCAAGGAATTGGAACAAAACCAAATCTCCAAAATTTTCAATATTGATGAAATGAGGACCAAACTGGATATCAAGAAATAAATGAAAAAGCTCCCGATTTTTATCGGGAGCTTTTTTAAAATGGTCTATACGACTTGATTTGTGCTATAAATTGTAAAAGACTCTCGGGTGAAATAATTAATATAAATAAGATCCCGAAAATAGCTCCATACAGGTGGGCGTCATGATTGATCGCATCATCTGAATTTTTTCCTTTCACGTAGGAGTAGATTAAGAAGATTCCACCTAGAATAAACCCAGGAAGACATAAAATCCCAAACAAACAGATGTCTGCTAAAGGCATAATGATGATACTTGCAAACACCGTGGCCGCAGTCCCTCCAGAAGCTCCCAGAGCCCTATAGTAGCTGTTGTCTTGATTTTTTAAATAGGTAGGGATGTCAGAAACAATGATTCCTATTAAATAGAAAAGGACAAATATAATTCCACCTGTCATGCCACCAAATTGATAGGCCAGAAACTGTTCCACAAAACCTCCAAAAAATAAGAAAGTGAACATATTGAATAGTAGGTGCATGTAATCCTTATGGATAAATCCAGAAGTGATAAATCGGTCCCATTGTTTTCTGTTCTTTATCAAATAGGGGACAAACATCCATCGGTTGATAAACTCTGGTTTATTAAAACCAATCATGCTGGTTGCAACCGTGATCATAATCAGGACCACTGTGATAGATAAATTCATGCTTATTTTTCTCTGTGAATTAGATCTTCGGTGATCTGCTTGAGTTCTTCAAAGTAGGAGGAATGATTGCATTTGATGGAATCAAATAAATCAAACCCAGCTTGGAAATAACGATTCATTTCATCCTCTGCGATGGACTTAATTCCAAGTTGATGGTAAATGCCTTTCACTGCCTTTACTTTCTCTTCTTTATCAAACTCCTCCAGAGACAACCAATAAGCCAATTCCTTGGCATCTTTACCAGAAGCCAATTCCAAGGCTTTGATGAGTAAAAAGTCTTTTTGTTGGAGATGATATCTCCTCCTACCTGCTTGCCAAATTTGGCTTGGTCGGCGTACACATCCAGTAAGTCATCTTTGAGTTGGAAGCCTATCCCGATATTCACTCCGAAATCATACAGTTTATTGGCTTCTGACTCATTTGCTCCACCTAACAATGCTCCCATTTTCAAGGCACATCCCAAAAGTACTGCGGTTTTAAGGCGGATCATATTGATGTATTCCGCAACCTTTACGTTTGAAATACTTTCGAAATTCATATCGAATTGCTGTCCTTCACAAACTTCCGCTGCGGTCTTATTAAACAGCTGAATTACTTCGTGTAAAAGGCTAGGAGGGGTTTCCAAAGCAAGTCATATGCTCTTACCAACATGACATCTCCAGAAAGAATCGCGGTATTGGCATTCCATTTTTCATGGACCGTATCCTTTCCTCTTCGGAGCGGGGCTTGGTCCATGATGTCGTCATGCATCAGGGTGAAGTTATGGAAAACTTCAATGGCAGAAGCTTGTTTCAGGATCGATCCAGGATCATTTTTATACATCCCATAGGCCATCAGACTTAATAAAGGCCTAATTCTCTTTCCTCCAAGGCTTAAGATGTATTCTAAAGGTTCGTAAAGCTCTTTGGGTGATTCTCCAAAACGTTGTGACTTTAAAAAAGTCTCTAATTTATCTAATAGCTCGGCCGCGTGGCTTTTTTCCTTCATTGTCTGCAAATTCCAAATCTATTGTTCTACGGTCTATATCCGTGTTCACTACTCTGACCTTCACTTTGTCACCCAGAGTGATCATTTTCTTTGTTTTTGATCCGATCAATCTCATATTTTTCTGATCGAAATCATAATAGTCATCATCCATGTCTTGTACACGAATCATCCCTTCACATTTCGTTTCCGAAATCTCCACAAAACCCCCATTCAGTCACTCCACTCACGATTCCTTCATAATCCTTTTCTTCAGCAAGGGACATATACTCTACTTGCTTGTACTTGATAGATGCTCTTTCAGCATCTGCTGCCCTCTTTTCTCTTTCGGAAGAGTGAACGCATTTTTGCTCCCATTCTTCTGCATCTGGAGACTTCCTCCCTGAAGATAATGATCCAATAATCGGTGGACCATCATGTCGGGATATCTCCTTATGGGTGAGGTGAAGTGTGTATAATGTGCAAACGCTAACCCAAAGTGCCCTTTTGGCTCAGTGGTATATTTTGCTTTTGCCATGCTTCTTATAGCAAGTTGTTCGAGTACATTTTGCTCAGGCTTACCTTGAATCTCATCCATTAACTTATTCAATGCCGTGGAGATTTTTCGCTCGTTCTCAATGTCGAATTCATGCCCAAATCGTTTGGCAAATCCTGAGAAAGTATCCAAGCGCTCCATGTCCGGGAATCATGGGTCCGGTAAACAAAGGTATCAGTTCCTTTACCTTTTTTAAAGATAAATTCTGCTACATATTTATTTGCCAACAACATGAATTCCTCAATCAGTTTGTGAATATCTTTCCGCTCTTTGACAATCAGGCCTAAAGGGGTTCCTTTTTCATCCAGTTTAAATTTCACTTCAACGGTTTCAAAATTCACAGCGCCGTGATCAAACCTTCTTTTACGAACTTTTTTTGCCAAGTTGTTTAAGAGCGTCAATTCATTAAAGAAATCACCGGATTGAGAGTCGATATTTTCTTGTGCCTCTTCGTAAGCAAATCTTCGATCGGAATGAATAACTGTTCTACCTATCCAATGTTTAATAACATTGGCATCTCTGTCCATTTCAAATACACAAGAGAAGGTAAGTTTATCTTCGTTGGGTCTTAAAGAGCACAAGCCATTACTTAGTCTTTCAGGAAGCATTGGAATCGTTCTGTCTACCAAATAAACAGAAGTAGCTCTATTGTATGCCTCTTTTTCCAAAGCAGTTTTGGGGCGAACATAATGCGTGACATCAGCGATATGCACTCCTACTTCTAAATTGCCATTAGGGAGCACTTGATAAGATATGGCATCATCGAAATCTTTGGCATCGGCTGGGTCAATGGTGAAAGTGGGAATATCCCTAAAATCCTTTCTTGCTTTGATTTCCTTTGCTGTGATTTTATCTGATATGGCATTAGCCTCTGCATCTGGCTCCTGAGGGTATTCAAAGGGAAGACCAAATTCTGCCATTATGGAATGGATTTCCACTTCGTGCAAGCCTGCCTGTCCTAAAACTCTTGTAACTTTACCGGTTGGGTTTTTGTCACCATCTCTCCATTCGGTGAGTTTGACAACTACCTTTTGATTATGTTCTGCTCCTAAAAGATCCCCTCTGTGCACAAAAATGTCTTTGTGCATTTTTTTCCGAAATCCGGAACCACAAAAGCGAATCGAGGAGATATTTCTACTCTACCCACAAATTCATCCCGGTCTCTCTCAATGATCTCTAATATTTTACCCTCGGATTTTCCGAATTTCCCTTTTAGGGGCTTGACCATGACTCTCACTTTGTCTCCATCAAGAGCTTGCTTCATATCAGCTTCTTTGACTAGAATGTCTCCCTCGTTTTGAGTGGGATCATCTGGAATTACAAAGGCAAATCTCGGGTTGACATAATCAACTGTGCCTATTATAAAGTTTGGGTCTTTGGTAGAGGAATAATAGTTACGAGGGTTTTTTGAGACATGACCACTCTCTAACAGTTTGGAAAGCACAGAATCTACCGCTCCCTTACTGAGGGAATCCCGTATTTCTAATTTTTTGATAATCTGTTTCGAGTTGAACTCTTCTCCATAATTGGAGTCTAAAAATTGGACGATACGTCTCGTTAAATTTGCCGTATCGTTGCTATGTCCTCTTTTCTTATTTTTTGATTTTTTCTGTCTGATTTTCTTCCCATGTGTCGGGGTTGTTGTGTTAATCCAATGTATAAAGATTATCATGCCTTTTTGCATTAATCTTTATGATCTTTTGGTGAATCTTCTAAGTGTACCATTTCTAGCTCCATCTCGTCTAATTGTGGATGCATGGCTAAATAAACGCGGGCAGTAACTTCAACGTCTTTGCGACAGTACTTCTTGATTCGGTTAATGTCTTTTTCTAAATGAAAAGTGGTGTTGACCTGGCTGCCATCCAAGTCTTCTTTGGAAGTGGGGATGCCAAAAACTGCAGCTAAAAGTTCCAGTCGGGTGTAATGTTTGTAATCACCAAACTTCCAAAGTTCTAAAGTATCCAAATGCCTAATTTCCCAGGGCTTTTTTCCTGCTATTTGTAAGGGTTCAGGCAAGGAAACTCCTTGTACCAGCATTCTCCTGCAAAGGTAAGGGTAATCAAACTCTTTACCATTATGTGCACAAAGAATCCATTTTTCTTCCCTAATAAGCTATTAAATGACAAAAGAAGTTCCCGTTCGTCAGGATTTGCAAAAACTTTAGATCTAAAAATGAGCTTCTTGTCCTTTTTTTCCACTGAAAATACCCTACTCCTATACATATCACCTGGCCAAATTCAGCATGAATTCCAGCTTTATCAAAGTATAAGGCTCCTGGCTCTACTTTTCCATGTTCGTTCTGGATTAGTTTTTCTTTCTTGATCCATTCGTCCTGCAACCTCGAACTCAGGTCTTCAAATTTTTCTGTAAGAGATGCAGTTTCTATGTCTAGAAATAGGATGTCCCCTAATTGATCAAAAAAGTTAGCCATAAACGTTGGAGTTATGCGTGAAGAATCCCTTCTAAACCTAACTCAGGGATCATTTGAATGTTGGCAGGATCAAAGCTACCTGGAGTAAATATAAACTTTTTATCAAAAATTTGATCAAGGATGTAATAACTCACCCAAAATTCATTGGTCAACGAAAAGACTGCGGGATCAATCGGTTCAATCTTGGCCATTTCTTCTGGCCCCAACTCCTCAATTATATGACGCAAAGTAGAAGTTTGTCTTTTCTCTCCATCTAATATCCCATATCCTTTGGATGTAATCATGATGGTTTTCAATTCTATCAAATTCAGATTGAAAATATAAACGCCCCATTCTACCCCATTAGGGGTCTCTTGTTTAGCAATAGCAAGTTTTACCCCTGTAACCGGATGAAAATCGATATCCTTTTTCATGTATTAATCTACTAATTCCATCTCAAAAAGATTAATGAGATGATTTTTAACTTTTTCTTTTACTTCTTGAAGATTAACCTCTCTTCCTAATTCTTGGCTCAAAGAGGTTACTGCTTTATCATCAATCCCACAAGGAATGATGTTTCCAAAATAACTTAGATCTGGGTTGACATTGAAAGCGAACCCATGCATTGTCACCCATCGACTGGACTTTACTCCCAAGGCACATATCTTTCTTGGATTCTTTTGTTCTATATAGTCAATCCAGACTCCCGTTAATCCTTCAATTCTTCCTGCCTCTATTTGGTATTCTTTCAGAGTCAGAATGATGGCTTCTTCTAACAGCCTCAAGTATTTATGGATGTCAGTAAAAAAATTATCCAAGTCCAGAATAGGGTATCCTACAAGCTGCCCCGGGCCATGGTAGGTGATATCTCCACCTCGATTGATCTTATAATAGGTAGCTTTTTTTCTTCAAGACCTTTCTGATCTAATAATAAATTTTCCTCTTTACCACTTTTTCCTAATGTATAGACATGAGGATGTTCAACAAAAAACACATAGTTTTCTGTGGGTGTCTGTTGATCTACTGAAGATTTCCGGTTTTCAATTTTTTGGGCAACCGTTTTTGCAAATATTGATTCTTGAAAATCCCAGGCCTCCTGGTAATCCATCAACCCTAAGTCTCGGAATTTTACCTTTTTATTAATAATTTCGTTCATCTAGTAGTTTAATTGGTTTTCCTTAAAACCATTTTTGAACCTGTCTTTCAATATTTTTTCAAAATTAAGCAATTATTCAAGATGGCAGAACACAATAAATCAGGGAGAATGGCGGAGGAGCTCGCAGCTCAATGGCTCATTTCAAAAGGATATGAATTGAAAGAGATGAATTTCCGCCATGGTTATGCAGAAATAGATTTAATTCTTTCTTATCAAAAGCTGTTGGTTTTTGTAGAAGTGAAATATCGCTCTGGCACTGGTTTTGGTTATGCAGAGGAGTTTGTAGACTACACCAAAAGGAAGTTAATCATCAAGGCTGCGGATCAGTATATACATGATAATAATTGGAATTTTGATATCCGATTTGACATTATTGGCGTTTACAGGAACAAATCAGGCGAAATAAACTTCAAGCATTTTGAAGATGCCTTTTATTGAAAACAAACCATCTATTAGTTAGAAAAATGAAAAAGTTAGTATTCACCCTCAGTATGTCATTTTTAGCATGTGTTGCTTTTGCCCAAAATGACAAAGACAAGAAGATTATTGAAGATAGTGAAGAAGCAAAAGCTGCCTTTTTAAAAGATGATCCCGACATGCAGGAATTTTTCGATCAATCTTATGCCTATATTATTTTGCCAAATGTGGGTAAAGGGGGACTAGGAGTAGGAGGAGCTGCAGGAAACGGGGTTGCTTTTGAACAGGGAGAAATGATCGGATATGCTAGAATGACTCAGGTGACTATTGGATTTCAAGCAGGTGGGCAGGCTTATAGTGAAGTAGTTTTTTTTGAATCTGAGGAAGAGTTTGATCGATTTAAAGAAGGTAAGATTGAAATGGCGGCACAGGTTTCTGCTGTGGCAGCTGCATCCGGTGCTTCTTTAAATGCAGAATACATTGATGGTGTGGCGGTATTTACCAGAGCCAAAGGAGGGTTAATGTATGAAGCTTCTGTAGGTGGTCAGCAATTTAGATATAGAGAAAAATAAGGGATTACATCTCTTTTCTATAAACCAAGTTTCCGTCCTTATCCCATTCTGCACGAATATAAGGGCGGAAATTTTTTGTATAGGGCTCCTCCTGATATTGGATTTCTCGCTTTCGAATCGCTTTCGTATTTCCAGTGTCCCAATATTCTGTCCAAAGTCCCACTTTTTCTCCGTATTGATATTCCCCAGTTACGGCAACTTGTTTGTCGTCGTAGAAATAGAAATAATTTCCTTCCTCCAAGCCATACTGAATCGGGATGATTTCTTCGACGGTTCTTGAGCTGGATTCATAATAAGAGATTCTAGATTCTTTTGGCCAGCCTTCCGTATAATGGTTTTTGTCTTGAAGCACATTGTTAGAGTCGAATAGCATCCAGGTTTTATGCTTTGTCCCATAGTAGAACATGCCACTTTCTACCACCGTCTCATTGATGGTTCGCTCGTAAGGTCCATGCAATAAATAACCTTTTCCTTCCTCATATCCAGAAGTACGGATGCTTCTTTCTTGGGTATCGAACCAATATACATCTCGGATATAAGGGTCCGGTCTTCTAAAGTCTTCGGTGTAATTGAAGTACTCATAAATTTCCTGGCCTCTAATTTCTCTCTTGGCATACCCTCTTCTGGTTTTAATTCCAAACCAGATGTTTTTACGTTCCTTTTTCTTCTTTTCCTTTTTCTCTTCTTTTTCTTTGTTTTCATCAAATAGAAGAAGAGGCATCGTGGTAGGCAATAGACTGGAGTTGACTACGCCTGAAGAGTCAGGATCTGTGATGGAATCATTATTTTGAGTCCAGGCTACTTTACTGAGTAAAAGGAAGAATAGAAGAAGAAAAGAAAACTTGCTCATTATATGCAGAAAACGGAATTTCCTCCCGAGTATTTCATTTCAAAAATAACATTTCATTATCAAAAGCAGACAATTGTTTAGATTTTATAATCTTCTCTCTATTTTTGAGGGATTTTGAATAAACCACAGAAAATAATGAATTCTATTCTATCAGATCGGATTATTAATATGGAAGAATCAGCTACACTGGCAATGGCAAAGAAAGCCAGAGAGCTGAAGTCCCAAGGCATTGACATCATTGGATTGAGCCTCGGTGAACCAGATTTTAAAACACCTAAGCACATCCAAGAAGCAGCCAAAGATGCGATCGATGAGGGAAAATATTTCTCCTATCCTCCTGTGGCAGGTTATCAGGATTTGAGAGAGGCTATCGCAAAGAAATTAAGAGAAGAGAATGAAATCTCTCAAGCAAAAGCAGAAAATATAGTAGTATCTACCGGTGCGAAGCACTCTATTGCTAATGTCTTCATGTGTATGATCAATGAAGGAGATGAAGTAGTGATTTTTTCTCCTTATTGGGTAAGTTATGCAGAGATTATCAAATTGGCTGGTGGTGTTCCGGTATTGATTGAAGGAACTCTTGAAAACAATTTTAAGGCTACTGCCGCACAATTAGAAGAAGCGATCACTCCAAAAACCAAGGCAGTGATTTACTCTTCTCCTTGTAATCCAACTGGATCAGTATTCAGTAAAGAAGAATTAGAAGCAATTTCTGAAGTGATTTTGAAGCATGATAATATCATGGTGATCGCTGACGAAATTTATGAATTGATCAACTTCGTGGGTAGAAATTACAGTATTGCTTCTTTCCCTGGAATGTTTGAAAGAACAATCACAGTGAATGGTTTCTCCAAGGGATATGCAATGACAGGCTGGAGAGTGGGGTATATCTGCGCTCCTCTGTTTATGGCAAAAGCTGTCGAAAAAATCCAAGGTCAGTTTACCTCAGGAGGAACTGGTATCGCTCAAAGAGCTGCTTTGGCGGGAATCGCTGGGGATCAGACTCCATCAAAAGAAATGGCGGAAGCTTATTTCAAAAGAAGAGAATTGGTGATGGGATTATTGAAAGAGATTCCAGGAATCAAAACACATGTACCTGAAGGCGCATTCTATTTCTTCCCTGATGTTACAGCCTTCTTTGGTAAATCCGCTCATGGTAAAACCATCAATAATGCAGATGACCTTTGTTTGTATTTATTGGAGGTAGCCAATGTATCATTGGTAACTGGCGCTGCTTTCGGTGCACCTTCCTGCGTAAGATTGTCCTATGCTGCTTCAGAAGAGGAGTTAAAAGAGGCCTTGGGAAGAATGAAAAAGGCTCTGGGAGAACTAGCTTAAGAATTTGAATCTAGAAATATTAACCCTGAAGAATTTCAGGGTTATTTTTTTGCCTTGTCAGAAAGCCGTAATTTTGAACAAATCTTTTTTATGGTCAACGCGATTGTCATCACCCCCGTTAAAAATTCCATTGAAACCACATTGGATACTGCAAGAGCTATTGCAGCTTCATCTGTTCCTGTAAAGCATGTGATTTTTAATGATTTCAGTACCGAAGAAACGAAAATGAAACTCGAGGAGGAACGAGCTGAAATTGGTTATGATTTGATCCACATAGAAGACCTCACCGATCATCCTTCTCCGAATTACAAGTTGGTTTTGCAAATGGCCCAAAAGATGGGGCTTGAGGAGGAATTACCAGTGTTAGTGATAGAATCGGATGTGGTGGTAAAACCAACTACCATTGAAAGTTTATTGAGATTTCAAGCGACTCATCCGAAATCCGGTTTGGTAGGTTCCGTGACTGTAGATGAACAAGGGATTGTGAATTTCCCTTATTTGAAATTCAAAGGGGTGAAAGAGCAGGTTATTTCAACTCATCGAAGCCTAAGTTTTTGTTGTACTCTTTTTTCACTTCCTTTTTTGGAAGCGTTTGATTTTACTGAATTGGATGAGGCCAAAGATTGGTATGATACCTTTATATCAAAAAATCTATTGAGCTGGATTTTGAGAATTACGTCCTGATGGATTCTCCTGTATGGCATAGACCTCATGCGAGCAGGCCTTGGAAACAATTGAAATATACCAATCCTTTGAAGTACTACTTTTTGAAATTCTGGAAAGGCTTGGATAAGATCTGATTAAAGTTTTCCAAAGAATTTTAAAAGGGTGTTGTAGGGTTTTGACCAGGTCCTTTGAAAACGTAATGGGCCATTTAATTCCCGCTCAAAGAATTCAGGGTATTTGGCATTGAGATATGCGATTCTTTTCCTTTTTGCTTCATCAGAACCGGTACGCTTTCTCAGGCTATTTATTCCTCCCGTGAGTCGATAATAGAAGCCAATGAATGGCAGTTGGACAACTTCCCCTCCATCTTTAAGCATGTTGATCCAAAACTCCCAATCGGCCCTTCCGAGATTATAATCCTCTGCATATCCTCCAATCAATTCCCAGTCTTTTCTTCTATATAGTGCGGAAACAAAAATCATATTGTCTCTTGCTAGAGCATTGATGTCAAATGATTTCAGTTTCCAATATTTTTGCCCTTTGGGCCGAATTTCATTGCTTCACAATACACTACTTTTACTTGAGGATTGTTTTCTAAAACTTTTACTGCTTCACTGATGTAATTGGTTGAAATTAGGTCATCTCCATCTAAGGGTAGAATATACGTTCCAGAGGAAGCTTTGATACCGGTATTTCTAGCTATCTCAACTCCTTGATTTTTTTGATGAATATAACTTACCAATTCATGTTTTGAAGCTAGGTTTTTGGCGATTTCCTCACTTCCATCCGTTGATCCGTCATTAATAATAATTATTTCTAAAGGAGAATAATCTGACGCCAGGGCTGATAAAACTGTCTCTTTCAAATATTCAGCTTGGTTGTAGCAAGGGATAATAATTGAAACAAGAGGGGATGGGGTACTCATAGGGCTTTGATTGTAGTAAAAGAGAAAGGTTGGCGTTCAGTAAAATCAAATTGTTAATTATGCTATTAATCAAAGTTAAAGCCTTTTTTTATTTGAATAAACTAAAAAATCCAAACAATAATTTGTTTAATTAAATGAATATGATAAATTTATAGCGGTGATTAAACAACTTTTCTCTATTATTTGATTTTTTAAGACTTTGAATTCGAATAGAATTCCATTTTCAGAACTCTATCAGTTTTCAAAAATCCGGATTACGATCTGGATTTTTTTTTCAAAATTAAATAGAACTTTTAGGAATAATTCATTTGGATGGTTCGATTTCCTAAATACTTCATTTACTTATTTTTCAGTCTTGTTCCTGTTTTAGCTGTCACCGCTCAGGAAAAGAAACCTGGTTATGATTCTAGCTATGTAGAGCGTGCGTCTAAGAAAATGCTCTTTCGGCTTTATACCTCCCAAAAATATACTGACTTGGTGGTGAATGTTCCCGGAGGGATCGAGGTTATCGCTATAAGCCTAATTCAGGATTAAATTTGGGGTTGGGATTCACCTACCAAGGAGTCACCATTAATGTAGCAGCACCATTAGGTTTCATGAATCCTAACCGATATAAGAATTGGCCTAAATACCTGGATTTACAAGCACATACCTATCCTAAAAATTTCATTATTGATTTTTTAGGTCAGTTTTATAAAGGGTATTCAATAGACCCGGAATTCCTTCAAAATTCAACGGAACCTTATCCAAGGAGAGATATGAGGTTAATCACGGTTGGGCTAAATGTAAATTACCTGTTTTTTGGAGAGAAGTTGTCTCTTCAAGCATCTTTTACCCAAGAGGATATCCAAAAAAGATCAGCTTTTTCTCCATTTGTAGGTTTTGAAGCTTACGGCGGGTCAATTGAAGGAGATTCTCTTTTGATCCCTACCACTGAGCAGATAGACGCGAAATACAATTTTGGAAAATCCAGGTATTTCCAAGGAGGACCAAATGCAGGCTTAGCAGGAACCTTGGTTTTCGGAGGAGGTTTCTTTCTTACGGGAGTGGCTTCAGCAAACCTAAGTTTGGGATTCTCTGAATGGGAAAATCAAGATAAGGCAAAAAGTTGGGGGCTAGTCCCAACCTATTATTTGAGAGGGTTTTTCGGATATAATAATGACAGGTTTTCCATCAATGCAAACTATGTTTACAAGCAGTCCGATTTAGTGAAAGTGGCTGACTATAATAATTCAATCAATACTGGGAACTATCGAATCAATCTCATTTATAAAATTAATACTAGCGATAAATTTGATAGAGGGTTCAGAAAAATCAACCTCCTGTCCATCTTGGGGCTGAATTAAAGAGCAGGTTCGATAATGATTCCTTCAAATATTTTTAGCTTTGAAAGCATTAAATAAACAACCCAAATTATGACTGATCATTTTGGAATCCAAGAATCTTTAAAGAAGCTAGGGATTCAACCCAAAAATCTTGGTGCATCTACAGGTGTAAATTGGCTGGATTCAGGAGAAAAGTATATTTCTTCATATTCACCCGCTGACGGTAAATTGATTGCCGAAGTTCAATTGGCAAATAAGGATAGTTATGATTCTCTGATTGAAGAAGCGCAAAAGGCTTTTATCCAATGGAGGAAAGTTCCTGCCCCGCAAAGAGGGGAAATTGTTAGGGAGATTGGAAATGCATTAAGAGAGGTAAAGGCCGATCTGGGAAAATTGGTATCATACGAAATGGGGAAATCCTACCAGGAAGGGTTAGGAGAGGTTCAGGAGATGATTGATATCTGCGATTTTGCGGTAGGACTTTCCAGACAACTTTATGGATTGACCATGCACTCTGAACGTCCAGGTCATCGCATGTATGAACAATGGCATCCACTAGGGATTGTAGGGATTATTTCCGCCTTCAATTTCCCGGTAGCTGTTTGGTCCTGGAATGCTGCATTGGCATGGGTTTGCGGGGATGTATGTCTTTGGAAGCCTTCTGAAAAAGCACCTTTGTCAGGAATTGCCTGTCAAAAAATCGCCTCTGCTGTATTTGCAAAACATGGAATGCCTGAAGGAATTTGTTCCTTGATTATAGGGGATTACAAAGTTGGAGAAATGATCTCTCATGATCCTAGGGTTCCTTTGGTTTCCGCGACTGGTTCTACCCGAATGGGGAAATTGGTTGGTCAAGCTGTAGGGAGCAGATTAGGAAGGTCTTTGTTGGAATTAGGAGGTAATAATGCGATCATCATTACCGCGGAAGCTGATATTGATATGGCGATCAGAGGAGCCTTGTTTGGGGCCGTTGGGACAGCTGGGCAACGTTGTACTTCTACCCGAAGATTAATCATACATTCCTCTGTATTTGAGGAGGTAAAAAACAGGTTAGCAAGTGCCTATTCAAAACTAGTAATTGGAAACCCCTGGATGAAAAAAATCATGTGGGTCCATTAATTGATCAGGATGCTGTTAATATGTATCTGGCAGCAACCAAAAAAGTGATGGAAGAAGGAGGGAAGGTTGTGGTAGAAGGTGGTGTGCTGAAAGGGGAAGGCTATGAGTCTGGATGCTATGTGAAACCTGCAATCTATGAAGCTGAAAATCATTACCAGATTGTGCAACATGAGACTTTTGCTCCAATTCTATATTTAATCAAATATGAAACCATTGAGGAGGCAATTGCCATCCAAAATGGGGTGCCGCAAGGCTTGTCCTCAGCAATCATGACTTTAAATATGCGGGAAGCTGAAGCCTTCTTGTCTGTGGCTGGATCTGATTGCGGGATAGCTAATGTCAATATAGGTACTTCAGGAGCGGAAATAGGCGGAGCTTTTGGAGGTGAAAAAGAGACTGGTGGAGGGAGAGAATCTGGTTCAGATGCATGGAAGGCCTATATGCGAAGACAAACCAATACGATTAATTATTCTTCGGAACTTCCTTTAGCACAAGGGATAAAATTTGATATTTAAGAATCTGGAAAAAGGTCAATGGAGCAATTCATTGACCTTTTTTATTTAATTCTTTTCTACTTTTTCATAGTGTGTTTTGAATCTACCTAGGGTTTGGTCTCTATTAAGGTAGACTAGGACGAGTTCTTTATCGTTGATTTTCATGATTTTTGCCTGAAGAACTTTAGGGGCAAATTTTGATTGCCAAGTAATTACAGAGTCTGCTTCACGAATATTCCAGATAGACTTTTCCTGGATGATTTCGGTTCGATCCAAAATAGTGTTGGTCATAGAATCTCTGGCGTAAAAATTTTTGTAGCTCTGATCGTGAAGTCTGTCCATGAGCTCGTAAAACTTTTCCATTTCGTCTTCTGGTCTGGATTGAGCGTCTGGTGAGTTAATGAAGAACAAGTAGCCTTCGTCTTTGGTGAGTTTCCATTTTCCTAATAATTGATCCTGTATGTCTTGCGCATTTGATTTACTTGCAATTATTAAAATTAGAAAGATGAGGAGTCCTGTATACTGCTTCATTTAAAAAAAGAGGTTGGTTTAGTTAGTCAGATATATTGGTATTTATATGACAAAAAAAGTATTAGAAATTTAGTCTCCTAGGCAAAAGGAGGGGTTATAATAAGATGAAAAAGGCTTTTTGATACTAAGACAGTAATGGGTTAGAACAAAAAAAGCCCCAGAAAACTCTGAGGCTAATGTGGGAGTTGAGGGCCCCGTAACTATCGAGGGCGAACCCCGACCCATTAAATGAACTCTCATTTTCTAGTAAATATTTTATGTTCTTAGTGCGAGAGTGTATTGTAAACTAGTTTATAGAAAGGTAAGGCAATAGGATTTATTGATCCCTGAAAAAGGCTTTTTGATACTAAGACAGTAATGGGTTAGAACAAAAAAAAGCCCCAGAAAACTCTGAGGCTAATGTGGGAGTTGAGGGCCCCGATAACTATCGAGGGCGAACCCCGACCCATTAAATGAACTCTCATTTTCTAGTAAATATTTTATGTTCTTAGTGCGAGAGTGTATTGTAAACTAGTTTATAGAAAGGTAAGGCAATAGGATTTATTGATCCCTGAAAAAGGCATTTTAATACTGATACGGTATTGGGTTAGAACAAAAAAAAGCCCCAGAAAACTCTGAGGCTAATGTGGGAGTTGAGGGATTCGAACCCCCGACCCTCTGCTTGTAAGGCAGATGCTCTGAACCAACTGAGCTAAACTCCCAAGAAATGAACAATGCTTTATTTGAGCTGAATTTAAGATGTGGGAGTTGAGGGATTCGAACCCCCGACCCTCTGCTTGTAAGGCAGATGCTCTGAACCAACTGAGCTAAACTCCCATCTTTGTATTCCTTTCCTTTCGAAAGGGAATGCAAAGGTAGTTTGAAATTTATTTGTAGCAAATATTGGGTTGCTTTTTTTTAAGCTCTCTAAATAATTGCTTGATAATGAGAGCAAAAATTATTTTTGTAGACAACCCTTAATTGCCAGAGTCCAAATTCAACATAAACCCGGCTCGAAACCATCTTCCCGGCATTTGTATGGTGGCTGCTTCGATGTATTCGGTGTTTGTTAGATTAGATGCTTCGGCAAATAGCCCTATTTTTCCAATCCGATTATAGTCTACCCTCATGTCCATCAAGAAGTAAGGATCCTGATTCATCCTTTCTATGTATCGCATTTTGGTGTTCCATTCCAGTTTTTTTCCTATTCCTACCAATACCCCTCCGATCAATTGATTCTTTAAAGCAGTAAAGGCATACCTGGTTTCTACACCAGGCTGCTGGATTAAATCTGCATGGATATAGTTGTATGAAAAGTTGAATTCCTTTACCTGAATAGTGGTAGCACTAGGATTGACGCGATAGTATAAAGAAGCTTCTATACCATTAAATTTCACCTTATTAAAATTTTGTGGCTGCCATGGGGTTGCTTCATCCGGCCTGGTCCATTCGATCAAATTGTCGGTATTTCTTAAGAAATATACCAGTTCAGCTCTGAATCCAGACTTTGCCCATTTTGCCCCGATTTCAAAGTTTTGTGCTTCCTCGGGAGTAAGTTGCTCATTTCCGATATTCGTAGGTCCAACATAATAGAGGTCTGTGAATGTAGGAATCCTATAGCTAATTCCGTATCCAGTATAGAAACAGATTTCTTGGTTGGCCTGAAAACCAATTTCTGCCCCAGGGAAGTGTTTCCATCCATATCCTGTGTTATAATTGGAGTATATGCCCGCTCTAACATCTACTTTAGAACCCAGGTTGATTAATTGTTCCAAGAAAATTCCGCTCAAAGTTCTTTCACGATTACCTAGGTTATTGCTTTCTAGTTTTTCTGTTCTAGTCTCAATCCCAAATCCAGTAGTCCCGAACTTTGTTTGAAAATTGCCATTGGCTTCCAAGGCAAAAACGTCGGAGGTATGATTGTTTTGATAAAATTCAGGTTCATTTCTTCTCAATCTATATTCATCCGCATTGTATCGGTAGTACGCTCTTGTATTCAAATAGAAGTTAGATAGACTAAGGGTATGACTTAAGGAAGCCAAAGTAGTTTGGATACTTTCCCATTGATCTGGAAAAGAACTGGAGTAAAAACTATTTGCCCCAAATGTCCTGTCAGTATAGGCAATCATTCCTCTCAGGGCGTTTCGATTGTTTATCTCAATTCCACCCTCGTAAAAGACATTGCTGACTTGATAGTCTGTGTTGTATTGATATCCATTGGAGTCATCATAGGAGATAGAAAGGTTTTGCTTGTAGTTGCCAGTCGGCAAAGAACCCGCAAAATTGATCCCTTTCATACCAAAATCACCTGCGTAACCTTTCACTCTCAGATAACGCTCATCAGTTAGGCTGGTAATTACATTGATTGCACCGGCATAGGCATTTTGTCCAAAGATTCTTGATCCTGGCCCTTTCAATACTTCCACACGATCTATATTCACCAAAGGGACGGGGATATTCATCATATGATGCCCAGTTTGAGGGTCGGATAATTTAATCCCGTTCAACAGCATAAGGGTTTGTGCGAAAGAACCGCCCCGAATGCCAATGTCCGCTTGTACTCCAGTTACGCCTCTTTGCCTCACGTCTACCCCTGGTACAAACGATAAAATTTCTTGCAAACTCCTGGCAGGAGTAGTTTCTATCGCTTGCTTATCAACCAACGCTATGTTTCTACTCTGCTTAGAAAAGGGAATTTGAATACGATTTTCTTGAATGATAACTGTTTCAAGATTTTGGGTTGTGGTGTCAGTTTGGGCTTTTAATTGGAAGAACAAGCCAAAACTAGTAATACATAATAGTGTTTTTTTCATATGAATTTTTAAAAATCCAGCCCAAAGAAATGGTTAAAAAAGTCTAAATCCAACCCTAGAATAATTGTGAAATTTAGTTAATGCTGAAATGCTAGTGTAAAAGAAACTGGGTGTTCCAAAGGATATCCTTATTTTTGGTGCCTATTATTTGACAAGTAGTATGAAAAGAAAACTAATATTATCACTTCTTCTGGCCGGAATCGGTTTTGCAGAAGTGTCCAATTCATTTGCCCAAGAGGTAAAAGAAAATAATCAACGTGTTTTTGGAGAGTTTATGGACCGAAGAGGAACCTACTCAAGAACGGCATCTGGCAAACCAGGCGTTGGGTACTGGCAAAATGCGGCTGATTACCAAATTGAGGCTACTTTGGATGATCAGGCTCATACCCTTACAGGGCAAGTAACCCTGACCTATACCAACAATAGCCCAGAGAACCTGGATTTTATCTGGATGCAATTGGAGCAAAATCGGTTTAGGGAAGATTCAAGAGGAACCTTGACTACACCGATTCAGGGAAATAGGTACAATGGAGATACTGATGGAGGATTTGATATCAGCAATGTGTCCGCTAAAGTGGGTTCCAAAGGAGCAGTTTCCAATAAGCACATTATTTCTGATACCAGAATGCAAGTTTGGTTTGCGGAGCCTATTCCAGCAAAAGGAGGAAAAGCTACCGTTTCAATGAATTTTTCTTTCAAAATCCCTGAGAAGGGAATGGATAGAATGGGGAGATTGGATGTGGAGGATGGAACCATCTACGCATTGGCTCAATGGTATCCTAAAGTTGCTGTATTTGATCAAATCGAAGGATGGAATGTAGAGCCTTATCTTGGAGCAGGTGAGTTCTATTTGGAATATGGTGCTTTTGACTATAAAATCACCGTGCCTTATGACCACATTGTGGTTGGATCTGGGGAGTTGTTGAATCCAAAAGAGGTATTGAGTAAGGAGCTTCAGGATCGTTATGCAAAAGCAAAAGAAAGCGATGAAACAGTATATTTGGTTTCTCCCGAAGAAATCGGAAATACCGAACTAACAAGACCTAAGCAAGAAGGAATGGTGACTTGGCATTTTGCTATTGAAAACAGCAGAGACATAGCCTTTGCTTCTTCTAAAGCCTTTATCTGGGACGCAGCCAAGATCAACCTCCCAAGCGGGAAAAAGATATTGGCACAATCAGTTTATCCAAAAGAATCGGATGGAATAGAGGCTTGGTCAAGATCTACTGAGTATTCCAAGGCCTCCATTGAATACTATTCTGAAACTTGGTTTGAGTTCCCTTACGCTACGGCCACCAATGTAGCTGCAGAAATTGGAGGAATGGAATACCCTGGCTTGAATTTCTGTCATTTTAGATCCAAAGGTAGAGGTCTTTGGGGCGTGACTGACCACGAATTTGGTCATAACTGGTTCCCAATGATCGTAGGTTCAAATGAAAGACGATATGCTTGGATGGATGAGGGTTTCAATACCTTTATCAACCACTACAGTACCTTGGCTTTCAACAATGGAGAATATCCTTCTAGATTACAGCAAACCAGAAGGTCGTTGAATTATTTCAATAGCGAAACCAGAGAAGGAATTGATACCTACCCAGATGTAGCAAATACTTCCAATTTAGGAATGGTGGCCTATAATAAGCCTGCTATTGGCTTGATCGTGTTAAGAGAATATATTTTGGGTCCAGAGCGATTTGACAATGCGTTCAAATCCTATATTAAAACTTGGGCTTATAAACACCCACAACCTTCTGATTTCTTTAATCACATGGAAAATGTAGGTGGTGAAAACCTTTCTTGGTTCTGGCAAGGCTGGTTTTATGGAAACGGAAATATTGATTTAGGAATCAATGGTGTGTTCCCTTATTCAGGAAATTATTTGTTGAGCATTTCCAACAAAGGAGATATTCCTATGCCTGTTTTGTTTGAGGTGACCTATGAAGATGACTCAACAGAGCGGTTTACTTTACCAGTGGAGATTTGGCAAAGAGGTGACACTTGGAACCATATCATCAAAACAGATAAGAAAGTGAAATCTGTAATATTGGATCCTGATAAGATTCTTCCAGATGTCAACTTGGGCAATGATAGCTGGCCTCAGGAGATTTACGATAACTAAAAAAATAGCCCGATTATGATGAATCGGGCTATTTTTTTGCTTTCCTCTTTGGATCAATAATCATCGTTGATCTCCAACCACATTCCATCAGGATCCTGAATATAAATTTGTCTGATTCCATCCACTCGGATCGTTACCTTCCCTTTTTCGCCAACCCAGCTTTCAAAGGGGTAATTCGTGTCTTTCAACGTTTGAATAAAAGAATCCATGTCTTCCATACTGAAACAAAGATGATTGACTTTGGAGATTTCCGTAGGAGTATTTGGAGCTTCAATGATGTGAAGTGCGGCTCCACTGCCGATGTCATACCAAGCGTGAAGACCATCTTTAAAAGGTTCTTCAATTTCTTTGAGACCAACGATGTTTTCATAAAATTTTTTGCTGGCCTCTAACTCTGAAACATGAACCGCAATATGATTGACTTTGATCTGCGAATGTGAGGTCAGGATGATTCCAGAAAATAATAGGAAGGTTAAAAGGGCTTTCATTAGCTTATTGATTAGTTGAGGCTAAAATGTTTAAAGTGATACTGAAATTCAATGTCATACATTTATGAAAGGTTTGAAAGGAAAATTTGATATAAAAAAAGAGCAACCCTTTCGAATTGCTCTTTAATTGGCTGGATAGGCCCTTATTCTTCTACATTGCTTAAGTCTTTGGCCAAGGCTATTTTTTCTGCTTGGTCAAAAAGCTTTAAGGCTTGCATATAAACTTCATTGATATCGTTGACAACCATATAGAAGGCGCTATCATCATACAACTGTCTTCCTAAGTGAGCTTTTACCAAAATCTTCAAATAGTCTTTTGATTTATTAAAGTCTTCTTGGTCAAACTTAACTTTGTTTTTCTCTCCGATAGAAATAAGGTCTTTCAACATGGAATCACTCACTTCGAATTCATTTCTGTATTCTTCTACCGACATGTTTGCAAATTGATCCTTATGGTCATTGGCATATTCCAGCACAAATTCTCTATTGGAGTCTGAGTTGAATAATCTATTGATGTAAATACTGTTTTGAGTAGTGTCCAACGGAACAAAATAATCAGGCATGATTCCTCCGCCCCCGTAAACAGTTCTACCTTTGGCAGTTTCATATTTCAAACTATCGTTGAACGTAATACTATCTGCAGAGAAGAATTCTCCGTGTTCGAACCTCTTTACGAAGTCTTTTTCATAGTCTTCGTAATTGGCGCCATAAGGCTTTTGGATGGATCGACCAGAAGGGGTATAATACCTAGCAATGGTCAGTCTCAATTCAGCTCCATCTGAAAGATCTATTGGCAATTGGACTAATCCTTTACCGAAGGATCTTCTACCCACGATCAGACCTCTATCATTATCCTGAATTGCTCCGGCAAGAATTTCAGATGCAGAAGCACTTCCTTCGTTGATTAAGACGATGACTGGGCCTTCTTCAAAGAGACCTGGTTTGTATGCGAAGGCTTTTTGGCTGTATTGATCTACTTTTCCTTCTTGAGATACGATCAAGGCTCTTTGGCCTAGTAACTCGTCGGCCATGTTAATAGCAGCTCCCATATAACCTCCAGGGTTACCTTGAAGGTCAATGATCAATTTTTGCATTCCTTTAGACTTTAGATCTTCGATAGAAGTTCTGAACTCATCATAGGTAGTAGCTGCAAATCGTGTTACTTTGATATAGCCCACTTCATCATTGACCATGTAAGAAGCATTGATGCTGTACTGTGGGATTTTATCTCGAGTGATTTCATAAGGAATTAATTCACTCTGATTTTTTCTTTTGATATCAATGGTGACTTTTGACCCTTTTGGTCCTCTAAGAAGGTCAAAAACATCTCGATTGGTTACTCCAATACCTGCAACTGTTTTACCATCCACATTTATAATCTGATCTCCAGATTGGATGCCAAGTGCCTCTGAAGGACCACCGGTCAAAGGAGCGACCACATAAATAGTATCTCTAATGATCCCGAATTCAACTCCAATCCCATCAAATTCTCCATCCAATTGGGATTGAGCCAAAGATGCGTCTCGGGCAGGGATGTAGCTTGAATGGGGATCCAGGTTTTCAAGCATCTTTGTAATCCCATACTCTACCAGCTCATTGGTGTTTACACTATCTACATAATCTCGATTGATATATGTCATGATCTCCTGAAGCTTATATAGGGCAGCTCTCAGGTCATTTTGATTACTCTTGGGTTCGGCAAAAGTGGCCCCAATCCAGATTCCAGCCGAAATAGCCAGTGCCAATATGATTGGAAGTCTTATTTGCGCTTTCGTGTTTTTAGTATCGCTCACGTCTATGCCTTTCTTTAATTTATTGCTATTGATTTATAAACTAGCATAATAAGCTAGTGTTTTGAAAGTGACTTTTGATAAAGTTAACGAATGTTTATACGAGGGGGGATGATAATGATCCAAATTATTCCCCTTTTTTCTGTTAAAAAAAATTATTTTTGTGACATGGGAGCTGAAAATGGATTTAATAAAGCTTTAGTAGGTGATTTGGTCTCTGAAAACTATGTTTTTGCAGCTGTGTTGCATTATTTCGGGATTAGCTTCTATCAGTATCAAACACAGTCATTAGAGGCGGTCTGCAAAAAGCATAGAGTACATCCAAACCAATTAATTACGGAATTGGAGGAATGGGCTTTGAGAAAGGAGCCTACCAATGAAGAATTATACCTCAACCCAATTGAAGTTCTTGTCGCCTATTTGAAGCGAAAGCATTACTTTTGTAAGACAGGAGTTGCCTTTTTTGGCCAATATCATTTCAGGGATTACTCCTGAACCTGAATATTCCTCTCTGATTGCCGATTTGAGAATTATGTTCCCCTTATTTGTAGAAGACTTCATTCATCATATTCATGAAGAAGAGAGCGGTTTATTTAACCGGATCAAGCTTTTACAGGATGTAGAGGAAGGTAATTACAGTATTGTGGATGCAATCAAAGTGTTGGAGAAGGATCCGATCCATTTACTAGCAGAAATGCATGAGGTTCATGATGATGAAATGAAGGGGATCAGGAAATTAACCCAAGATTATTCGTTACCTGAAAATGCGCCCCTAACCATGAAGGTATTGTATCACGAGCTTCAAAATTTTGAGCGAGAGCTTACCATTCATGCCCAAATTGAAGATGAGTTACTGTTTCCAAAAGCCATTCAATTAGAAAGAGAGGCACTTAGAAAAATCCGAAATAAAATAAGGACCAACTGATGCCAAGAATTCTAGCAATTGATTTAGGAACCAAACGAACTGGTTTGGCTGTTACAGATCCGCTTAAGATGTTAGCAAACCCCTTGGAAACCATAGAGACCTCCAAGTTGTTGGACTATATCAAAACCTATATTACCAAAGAGGAAGTGGATACTTTGGTGTTAGGTTTGCCTACCCGCTTAAATGGGCAGGATAATGAGATGACACCTAGGGTGTTGGCAATGAAAGAACAATTGGAAAAAAGCTTTCCAAACCAAAAAATTGAATTAATGGACGAGCGATTTACTTCTAAAATGGCCATGCAAAGTATGATAGCCATGGGAAGTAAAAAGAAAGATCGTCGTGAAAAAGCTGGCAACCTGGATAAGGTGAGTGCAGCGATTATTTTACAATCGTATTTAGAAAGACAATGATTTACCCAATAGTTGCATACGGGAATCCCATTTTGAAGAAAGAGGCGGAAGAAATTAATGAGGGAACAGAGCTTGATTCCTTGATCAAGGATATGTTTGCTACTATGGATAATGCCAGTGGTGTAGGATTAGCAGCTCCACAGATTAATCAAGGAGTCCGACTCTTTGTGATTGATAGTTCTCTGATGCTCGACGAAGAAGATGAGGAAGTTGGGATTAGAAGAGCGTTTATCAATCCCATTATTTTAGATGAATATGGTGATGATTATAGTTTTGAAGAGGGCTGCTTGAGTATTCCCGAAGTTAGGGCTGAAATCACCAGACCTGAAAAGTTGACCATAGAATACTTTGATGAAAACTGGAACTTGAAAGAGGAAGAGTTTTCGGGAATGACTGCCAGAGTGATCCAGCATGAATACGATCACTTAGAGGGGATTTTGTTTGTAGATTACCTAAAAGGCTTGAAAAAGCGTTTGATGAAATCAAAGTTGATTGATGTCAGCAAAGGAAAAGTATCGACTGATTACAGAATGATATACCCGCTCAAATGAGCCGATCCCCCAATTATCCATAGCGCTGGTACAGACGGACTTGTTTTGGAAAGACAAAACAGCCAATATGGCCATGCTAGAAGAAAAACTCTGGGGGATTCCTACCGGTACAGATTTAATAATTCTTCCAGAAATGTTTCCTACTGGATTCAGTATGGATGCGTCTGAATTAGCCGAACCCATGAACTTATCCATTTGTAAATGGATGAAACAGATGGCAGCTCAATCAGGTGCAGTTATTACAGGGAGTGCTATTATTTCAGATAAGGGAAATTATTTCAATCGTCTTCTTTGGGTAACTCCCGAGGGAGAGATCTCCACTTACGATAAGAAGCATTTATTTCGAATGGCCAAAGAGGATGAAACGTTCTCTTCCGAAAAGAACCTACCTATTTTTAACTTAAAAGGTTGGAAAGTCTGTCCTCAGATTTGTTATGATCTCCGGTTTCCAGTTTACTCCAGGAATGTTTGGACAGAAGAGGGAGCTTCCTATGACTTTCTTTTTTATGTAGCCTCTTGGCCTGGAGCGAGGACTTCTGCATGGGATGCATTATTGCCTGCAAGAGCGATAGAGAATCTCAGTTATGTGGCAGGTGTAAATCGAGTAGGGCGGGATGGGAATGGAATTGATTACCTGGGACATTCTGCTTGTTATGATTTCAAGGGAGAGATAATTACCCATTTGGGAGAGTCCGAAGAAATCCAAACTTTTCAGCTAGATGCCGATGAATTAGAGAGATACCGGGAGAAATTTCCTGCGTGGAGAGACGCCGATAAATTCACAATTCGGTAAATTGCTTTGACAAAGGGTCCATCTCATAGTATGAACTGGATTTGAAACAAGGATATTTTCTGTAATTTAGCCGCAAAATTTTCTGACCCTGTCTATGTTTTCTTGATATCAAGAGAAATTGAAGCAAAATGAAATTCATGGAGCTGTAGCAAGGTCTTTCCAATCTTTTTAAGAATCCTGATCAAACCATGAGTAACCAGACTCCAAAAATCCTTTATACGCTAACAGATGAGGCACCAGCCCTAGCAACGTATTCTTTACTTCCAATTGTTCAAGCATTTACTAGCTCTGCTGGGGTGCAGGTAGAAACAAGAGATATCTCGCTTTCGGGAAGAATTATCGCAAACTTTCCAGAATACCTAAAGCCAGAGCAACAAATGAAAGATGCCTTGGCAGAATTGGGAGCTATTGCCAAAACTCCGGAAGCGAATATTGTCAAGCTTCCAAATATTTCTGCTTCAGTCCCACAATTGAAAGCGGCAATTAAGGAATTGCAAGCCAAAGGATATGCACTTCCAGATTATCCCGAAGAGCCAAAAACAGAAGAAGAAAAGACCATCAAAGGTAAATACGATAAGATCAAAGGTTCTGCAGTAAACCCAGTATTAAGAGAGGGCAACTCAGATAGGAGAGCTCCACAGGCTGTAAAAGCCTATGCGAAGAAACACCCACATTCCATGGGCAAGTGGTCTGCGGATTCAAAATCCCATGTGGATAGTATGGAAGAGGGAGATTTTTACGGAAGTGAAAAATCCCATACCATGACTCAAGCAGCTACTGTTTCCATTGAACTTAAAAAGAATGACGGTAGTACCGAGGTCTTGAAATCGGGTCTCAAACTACAAGAAGGAGAAGTAATCGATGCCTCTACTTTGAGTGTGTCTGCTTTGAAAGCCTTTTTAAAGAAAGCGAAAGCCGATGCGAAAGCGAAAGGGGTATTGTTTTCTATCCATATGAAGGCAACCATGATGAAGGTGTCCGATCCTATCATTTTTGGGCATGCTGTGAAAGTATTCTTTGAACCGGTATTCGAGAAGCATTCTACTACTTTTGCGGAGCTTGGTGTAGATGTGAATAATGGTTTTGGCGATTTGCTAGCAAATATTGAAAAGCTTCCTGAAGCTAAGAAAGCTGAAATTTTAGCTGATATTGATGCTTGTTATGCGGATAGCCCGGATTTGGCGATGGTAAATTCTGACAGAGGAATTACCAACTTGCATGTACCTAGTGATGTAATCATTGATGCTTCTATGCCTGCCATGATCCGTACTTCAGGGCAAATGTGGAATAAGGAAGGGAAATCCCAAGATACCAAGGCAATTATCCCAGATAGAAGTTATGCAGGGGTATATCAGGCAACCATTGATTTCTGTAAGCAACATGGGGCATTCGATCCTTCTACTATGGGGAGCGTTCCAAATGTGGGTTTAATGGCTCAAAAAGCAGAAGAATATGGTTCTCATGACAAAACTTTTGAGATCTCTACAGCTGGAACAGTAGAAGTAAAGGACGAAAATGGAGTGGTAATCCTTTCCCATCCAGTGGAAGCTGGAGATATCTGGAGAATGTGCCAGACAAAAGATGCTCCAATTCAGGATTGGGTAAAACTTGCTGTGACCAGAGCGAGATTATCTGACACACCAGCGGTATTTTGGTTAGATCCAAAAGAGGACATGATCAAGAGTTGATCAAAAAAGTAAATACCTATTTGCTGGATCATGATACCAATGGTCTGGAAATTCATATTATGTCTCCAGTGGAGGCTACCAACTTCTCTTTGGCCAGAATCAAGGAAGGATTGGATACAATTTCTGTAACAGGAAATGTGTTGAGGGATTACTTGACAGATTTGTTCCCTATTTTGGAAGTTGGAACCAGTGCAAAAATGCTTTCCATAGTTCCATTGATGAATGGTGGAGGTTTGTTTGAAACTGGTGCTGGAGGATCCGCTCCAAAGCACGTAGAACAATTTGTGAAAGAAGGCCATTTAAGATGGGACTCTTTAGGAGAGTTCTTGGCATTAGCGGTTTCTTTAGAGCATTTGGGTAGAACATTCCATAATGATAAAGCTTTATTACTTGGTGAAACCTTAGATGCAGCTACTGGTAAATTCTTGGAAAATGATAAGTCTCCTGCAAGAGTTGTAGGTAAGCTGGATAACAGAGGAAGTCATTTCTATTTGGCGCTATATTGGGCTCAGGCTCTAGCAGCTCAGGATAAGGATAAGGAATTGAAAGCAAAGTTTACTCCTTTTGCTCAAAAGATGACTGAAAGCGAAGAACAGATTGTAGCAGAGCTTAATGGAAGTCAAGGTTCTCCAAATGAAATTGGAGGATATTTCAAGCCCGATGAGGCCTTGACTTCGGCTGCAATGAGGCCAAGTGCAACCTTTAATGCAGTACTTGAGAGCTTATAAGCTTTCTAACTCAAAATTAACAGCCCTGATTATACTTAATCGGGGCTTTTTTTATCCCTCCTCGAAATTGACCTGATGCTTCTTGAGAAATTCCTTGATGACAGCCACATGAATACATTCTCCTAAATGGATAAAAGAGTAATCATTAATTTTCTTTTCTTTTCCGCGTACAAGGATAGATTTGTCCTCAATATCAAATCCCAGGTGTAAATGTTTGGTACGGCTTTGCATACCAATGATCCTTCCCTCTTTGTCAAAAAGTGGTCCCCCACTTTGTCCTCTTAGCCCAGGAGTGCTCATTTCAATTCCATAAACTTTCCCTTGATTGTCTCCCAAAAACCGGGTGACCATACCTTCAATAGGAAATCGGGGTGATCGCGCATTCCCGGTACTAATCCATTCCAAAATGTTTTGTTCCAAGTTGAGCTGGAAATTGGAAAACTCTGGAAAAGGAAAGCCTAACCTGCAGAGCATTTCTCCGGGGTGTATCGATTGAGTATCTTTTAAAAACTGTGGAGTGTTTGTGAATAATTTTTTATCAAATCCGTCAAATTTGATCAAAGCCAAATCGTATTCGGGATGAGTGTGGATTTTCAAGTTTTTGATGTGGTCTACACAGTCCACAAAAGTTACTCTCATTTCGGCGGTTTTATCATTGGCTAACCCCAGTTGATAGGCCAATTGCTTGGTTTGTTGACCATCATGATTCCCTTTTAAATACTGGGTATATACCTTGTTGATCTGGTCTGCTTGCGAAAGCCATTGAGCTACGTGTTTGCAGGTCAATGCATATCCTTGCTCATTGACAAAAAATAAGGTGGCAGAGCCACGTTGAACTTGATGGGAATTGAAATTTCTAGAAATAGAGTGAATGGCTCTTGTAAATCCAGCTACTTCTTGGATGGCTTTTGCAAACATAATGGGAAGTCTTTACCCGAAAATAGCCAATTCTTCCAATAGTGGGTTTTTCTACCTGTTTTGTAAAAATAATTGTGGCTCCGAAATCGATTGATTTTCAAAATGTGGGCTTTCTGTTTTCCTTGGTAAGCAATCTGTTTGGGCTAGCCAATTATTTATAATAACTTAGCCCTCCCTCAGCCACTTTTAGCCAAAAGAGGCATGCCTGAGGGGGAATGTTTGAAAAATCAAACCTATACGCTAATCAATATAAATTATGAGCAAAATTAAAGTTGGAATTAATGGATTCGGAAGAATCGGTCGACTAGTTTTTAGAGTGGCCCAGGAAAGAGATGATATCCAGGTAGTAGGTATCAATGACCTGATTGATGTGGATTACATGGCATACATGCTGAAGTATGACTCCACTCATGGCCAATTCAAAGGTACTGTAGAAGTAGTAGATGGTAAATTGGTAGTAAATGGTAATGCAATCAGAGTGACCTCTGAGAGAAGCCCTGCCAACCTTAAGTGGGATGAAGTAGGTGCAGATTATGTAGTAGAATCTACTGGTTTATTCTTGACCAAAGAAACTGCCCAAGGCCATATTGATGCCGGTGCAAAGAAAGTAATCATGTCAGCTCCTTCTAAAGATGATACTCCTATGTTTGTAATGGGTGTAAATGAGGATGCCTACAATTCTGATATGGTATTCGTATCCAATGCATCTTGTACCACAAACTGTCTTGCTCCAATCGCAAAAGTATTGAATGACAACTTCGGAATTGAAGAAGGTTTGATGACTACCGTCCATGCGACTACTGCAACTCAGAAAACTGTAGATGGACCTTCTGCAAAAGACTGGAGAGGTGGACGTGGAGCAGGTCAAAACATTATTCCTTCCTCTACTGGTGCTGCTAAAGCAGTAGGTAAAGTAATCCCTGAATTGAACGGTAAGTTGACAGGTATGGCATTTAGAGTTCCAACTCCAGATGTTTCTGTGGTGGATTTGACTGTTAGATTGAAGAAAGCTGCTACCTATGAGGAAATCTGTGCGAAAATGAAAGAAGCATCTGAAACTACTATGAAAGGAGTTTTAGGTTACACTGAAGATCAAGTAGTTTCCAATGACTTTATTGGTGATTCAAGAACTTCTATATTCGATGCAGGAGCTGGTATCCAGCTTTCTGACACTTTCGTGAAAGTTGTTTCTTGGTATGACAACGAATGGGGTTATTCCAATAAAGTTGTTGACTTGTTAGCATTCATTGCTTCTAAATAATTATAAGAGCCGGTCCTAGACCGGCTTTTTTGTTAAAATACTTTTAGAATAAAACTATCTAGGTGTTTTGTTGCGTTTATCCTAAAAAAGGAAAGCTATGATAATGCCCTTATTTCCCTTAAAGTTAGTTGCATTTCCCGGTGAAGAACTCAATCTTCATATTTTTGAACCTAGGTATAGGCAACTGATTTCCGATATCAGTGAGCATGATCAGACTTTTGGGATTTGTGTTTATAATGATAAATTAACAGGCTTTGGCACAGAAGTAAAGCTAGAGGCAATTCATCATCGTTATGATGATGGGAGACTGGATATAAGAACCATTGGATTGAAGGCTTTTAAAATCAAAGATTTTCAAAATCCAATGGAAGATAAGTTGTACGCAGGAGGTGAGGTGGAATACCTTGTAGATGACCCTAATCTCACAAATGTCCAATACTTCGAATTTCTATTTTACCTAAAAGAGATGCTTTATTTATTAAATCATCAAGTAGAAGTTGATCCAGAGACCACCACTTCTTTTACCTATGCTCACAAAGTAGGTTTAAAGTTGGAAGAGGAGCTTGAGTTATTAGTGATGCCTTCGGAAAGCTTACGAGTAGATTATTTAATCAGGCATTTCAAGAGAATGATTCCTGCCATCAAAGCCTTGGAAGAAGCGAAAAAGAAAATCAGGCAAAACGGGCATTTTAAGCACCTGGATCCCTGGATTTTTAATCGCTACTTCTTGCCAGCAATTTTCTGCACACGCATTAGATCGTCGGTTGCCTGAAGGATTTTATTTTTTAAAATAGGATTAAAGTCTGGGTGTTCATTTAGAAAGTTTTTAACATCATTTGCAGCTTGCTCAGAATTGTATTGGCCCACAGTACTGCTGATCCACCTTTTGGGAAAAATATATCACCAGTTTTCTGAATTTCCTCCAATAGTCCTAAAGAGAGAGGGACGTACTTTACACTATGTTCTTGGTGTAATGGGTGATGGATGTACCCACAAGCAGCCAGAACCCATGATTCTTTTTCTCGGTTTTTTGCATCTTTAAAAGTCTCAAATAACTGATCCCTTTCTTCCGGATTTTGGGATAAAGCAGGTCTCAAAAAGTCAAATCGGTTGAGTTTATCTGGATTGGAAATTCTAGCCCTCTCCTCTTCTAAAATAGCCTCTGAATCTGGATGCTTATATAGTGCCAACGTCATCGCCAAACTTGTATAGTTGTCTGGGTTCAACTTTAAGTTTTGAATCTCTTGATCCTGATGCCAAATACTATAAAGTTTTTCAGTCCCTAATTTAGAATATGCAATTCCACTATATAATGTGAATAAGCTTTTTTTGATGTTGGAGTCTAAGTCTGATTGTAAAAGGTCCCAGATTTGGCTTTCAAATTCAGATAAAATCTGTGTTCTAGAGTTTTCAGGTAGGTAGGTCCAGAAGAGACTGTTAGCTTCGGCGGACAATAATCTCATTAGGATTTCATTTTGCTCCCTTGCTATCCCTTCTCTTATGACATTTAAGGCATTTTCAGCAGGTATATTTCCTAATAGGGTGTTTTCATAAAGGTTGATATATGCATGGGCTCTCATGACTTCATCTTGAAGCTGAGCATATCGAAAGGTGGCTTTCTGGTCAAGAGGGAATACTCCATAGCCAAGACCGTTGCTGTTATATAGGATGGTCTCAGGTTTTTCAAGACCTTTAGCTTCCTCAATTACCAAGTTTTTACCTTCAATGGAAACCGGAATAGTTATTTGACGATCTGGGTAAACTAAGGTAATGTCAAACAACTGGGGCCAAAGTTTATTGGATCCATCCTCCGCTTGTTGAGAAATGGAAAGATTGGAAATAGTGCCGTCCTGGGCAAAGGAAATTTGTTCTGTGATAAGCGGTCTCCCTGATTGATTCACCCAAATGTCACTCCATTTTTGAAGGTCTAAGGGAGTCTCTTGGTCTAATAAACTGACGAGGTCATTCCAATTGGCATTGCCATTGGCAAAGGATTTAATATAGGCTTGAATTCCTTTTTGAAATGCTTCTTCTCCCATGGCTGTTTCGAGCTGTCTCATCATAATAGGAGCTTTGCTATAGATGATACTGCCATAAAGAGAACCCGCATCTTTCAGGTTTGGCAAATTTTGCCTAATAGGATTGGTTCCTGCTGTTCTGTCTTCTCCGTATGCTGCGGGATAGTTTGAAGTCAAAAATGCCAGATCGTGGTTTATTTTGGGGTAGTTAGGGTTTGCTATTTTTCCTGCCATGAATCCGGCAAATACTTCTTTCATCCAAACATCATTAAACCACTCGATGGAAACCAAATCCCCAAACCACATATGCGCGGTTTCGTGACCAATTAATTTTGCCCGGCTGAGCAATTCAGAGTCGGTGGCATTCCCATCCAGAAATAAAGCCGACTCCCTGTATTGGATTGCTCCAACATGTTCCATTCCTCCATATTGGAAAATAGGGATGGTGGCGAAATCTAACTTTTGAAAAGGGAAAGGATAAGCAGTATACTCCTCTAGAAACTCTTTGGATTTACGATGGAGCTCAAATACTTCTGGAATACTTGACTCAATTTTTTCAGGATTGGTTTCCCTGTATAGCATCTTTTGGGGAAAAGCTTCCGAGGTATTAGCGGTTTTGAACTCACCTGCCACGAAGGAGAATAGGTAAGTGCTCATTAGGTCTGTAGGGCTAAACTCATGTCTAATATAAGCTCCTTCTTGAGCACTATTAACCTCTGGAGCGCCTGCAAGTACTTCCCATTCCTTGGGGGCTGTAATGCTTAACGTGTACCTTCCTTTTAAGTCTGGCTGGTCGAAACAGGGATATAAGGTACTAGCCCTGTCAGGTACTAATAATGTATAGAGAAAATCCTCATTTCGGTTCAGAGAAAGGTTTCCAGCAATAAACTCAATGGTGATTTGATTGATGCCTGATTTTAGGAATTTGGGATCAATTATTATATGCTCCTGTTGATGAACAATTGGACTGCTATTTCCATTAACTGAAATAGATTGGATGTTTTCTGACTTTTCATTAAAGTCCAGAATCAGCGGATGCTCAAGATTAGAAAGGGATAGACTTAACTGTAATTCTGATTGGATAGGAGCGTCTTTTCCATTGGGGATAGAGAAATCCAAAGTGTATTGCAGGTCTGATATCTGCTGCTTTCTATATTTTGCCAGTTCCAGAGATATCCCCGGATCGTAAAAGTGTTCGTCTGAAACCGTTTGGGAGCAGGAAGAAAGAAATAGGATCAAAGGTAGAAATGCCAGCAAATTTTTCATAATCCAACATTCTACATAAATCCATGAATTCGCAAGAGAAAATCCATGAACCAAGTGACGATTTGGTTAGGCTGGAAACAAAAAAAGCAATCCTAAAGATTGCTTGCTTGTGATCCTGTCAGGACTCGAACCTGAAACCTACTGCTTAGAAGGCAGTTGCTCTATCCAGTTGAGCTACAAGACCTGGAAAATGTTGATTTAACCAAAAAAATCTAGCCAAAGCGACTAGATTTTTAGAGTGATCCCGCTGGGGCTTCCCGATATCGCTTTGCTTATCGGGACAGGCTTCTCGCCTTACCCATTGTTTTCAAATCAAGTGATCCCGCTGGGGCTCGAACCCAGGACCCATACATTAAAAGTGTATTGCTCTACCAGCTGAGCTACGGAATCATTTTTATTGGTACCTGATGAAATCATGGCAACAAATGCTTGTAATATCTATAAATAAAAAGCGGAACGTGATTCCGCTTATAAAGTGATCCTGTCAGGACTCGAACCTGAAACCTACTGCTTAGAAGGCAGTTGCTCTATCCAGTTGAGCTACAGGACCTGGATAAAATTTAATTATCAAATGATAATTAAAGGTAAATAAAGTCGGGGTGGCAGGATTCGAACCTACGACCTCCACATCCCAAATGTGGCGCGATACCGGGCTACGCTACACCCCGAAACTTTTTTATGAACTCAAATACGTTTTAACTCCTTGCAAGTTAAATCAAGTGATCCCGCTGGGGCTTCCCGATATCGCTTTGCTTATCGGGACAGGCTTCTCGCCCTACCCATTGATTTCAATTAGAAGTGATCCCGCTGGGGCTCGAACCCAGGACCCATACATTAAAAGTGTATTGCTCTACCAGCTGAGCTACGGAATCATGTTGTCTGAATTATTTCAGAAATTTTAACCACCAAAATGTGATTTTTATACTTTCAAATTGACTCCCTAGCCTTGCTTTTTGCCAGATCATTGTCGTAATTGGACTGCAAATTTAAGCTACTGATTTATAAATGCCAAACCCTAATTCAATCTTTCTCACAAAACTTTTCATATTTTTTATCTTCCTTTTGCAAAGCTTTAATTGTCAGGCAGATGTGAAAGGTATAGAAATAGCAGATTCTTTGTTTCAACAAAGAAGTTACAAGGAAGCGATGGAAATTTACCAGGAAAACTACCAACTAGGAATTTATTCCCCTGCGATGTTACTGAAAATGTCCTTCATTTCTGAGGGGATAGGAGATAAAGAACATGCCACACTTTATCTGAGTAAATATTACGATCTTAGTCCAAACACACAGACCATTACTAAGATCAAAAGCCTGACAGGACAGAGTAACCTAGTAGGCTATGAGGTAAGTGATTCCGAGCGATTTATTTTGTTTTTAGTGGAGTATCAGGAAATCATGGTGGGGCTATTGAGTGTATTCCTACTGATATCCCTAATTTTATTATGGACCAATAATAAAGGGGCTTCAGGATCCAGAGCTTACTGGCCTTCGCTACTATTGATCGTTTTGATTTTTGTTGCGAATAACTTTTTGAAGGCTCCGAAAACAGCATTAATTACCCAAAGTCCCACCATGATTGTTTCTAAGCCTACAGCTGGCGGGGAACTGGTGGATCGAGTAGAGCCTGGTCACCGAGTAAAAATTAAATCCAGTAAAGATATTTGGTATGAAGTGGAATGGAAAAATCAAAAAGCATACATCAAAAAGGATAACGTGACTAGGTTATAAAAAAAGCTCCCAAACTTAATTTGGGAGCTTTTTTAGGTTATAGCTTTTTGATTAGGAGGTTCTTGAAATAAACAAGGTCTCCATGATCTTGCAAGGCTATTCGTCCTTTCTTAAAAGTGCCAAAGCCTGGCATATCTTTGAATTTACTGTCAGCAATGAGTGCTTCCCACTCCGGAGTCCAAAGGGTAGTGCTTACCACAGTTGTTCCATTGAGGATTAGCTCAAGTTTGCCATGATCAGCAATAATTTCAGCGTGATTCCATTCACCATATGGTTTGACAGTCTCTTCGCTACTTACGATTAAGTCATATAAATCACCTGCTCTATGGCTAATGATCTTAGCATCTGGATGCCCTTCGTTGTCCAACACCTGCATTTCTGGACCTGTGTTCCAAGGATACTGGTATTCTGGTGCCTCATGAACATAAAACATGACGCCACTATTTCCATTCTGAGCTATTTTCCAGTCGTATTTGAAGTGGAAATTATCATACTCCTCATCCGTTACGATGTCACCACCATCTCCAGTTTGCCAGCCATCTTTGTTGACTGCGTCTAGGTATATCGCTCCTTCTTCATCAATTTTCCAGGCTTTCCCAACTTCTCCTCCTCCATATTTATGCCAGCCATCAAAGGTGGCACCGTCGGATAAGGAAATCCATTCAGATGTTTCTTCTTGAGCTTCAGTTGTCTCTATAGCTTCGGTTTCTACAGTTTTTTCTCCTGAACAAGAGGCTAAGATTCCTGCAAGTGCAGCAATTGCTAAATAGGTTTTCTTCATTCTTGAATTATTTTAGCAAAAGAACATAAGCAACCATGTCTTTTGCATCCTCAAGACTCAAATTAGGGTGAGGAGGCATTGGAACTTCTCCCCAAGTGCCTACACCGCCAGCAATTACTTTTTCAGCAAGCATGGTGATATTTTCATCAGTGCTCTCGTATTTTGCTGCGACATCTGCATAAGAAGGACCAACAATTTTTCTTTCAACCATATGGCAAGAGGTACAATCAGAAGCTTTGACCTTCGCGATTCCTTTGACGTAGATAGGGTCATCCTTGTACTTATCTTCCAGGCTCATTTCTTGTGCCGGCTCAGCTGGTTTTGTTTCAGTAACTGCAGTAGTTGAAGTTTCAGTTGACTTTTCTCCACCACCACAAGCAAATGCCAATCCTGCCAATGCGGCAAGTCCAAGGTTTAACGGTTTTGTGATTTTCATTTTTATATAATTAATATGAGTATTTAAATTCCTAAAATTTTCTTATTAAATGCTTCGTCGGCTCCTACACCTGCGAAATCATCAAATGCTTTTTCTGTAACTCTGATAATATGTGAATCGATAAATGGTGCTCCCTCGGCAGCTCCTTGCTCAGGGTGTTTGATTGCACATTCCCACTCGAGAACGGCCCATCCATCAAAATCGTATTGAGAAAGTTTGCTAAAGATACCAGCAAAATCCACTTGTCCATCTCCTAAAGAACGGAAACGTCCAGCTCTCTCTACCCAACCTTGGAAACCTCCATAGACACCTTGCTTACCGGTAGGATTAAATTCAGCATCTTTCACATGAAACATTTTGATTCTTTCATGGTAAAAATCAATGAATTGCAGATAGTCTAAACATTGCAGGACAAAGTGACTTGGGTCATAGAGGATATTAGCTCTTTTATGTCCATTGACTTTGTCTAAGAACATTTCAAAAGTCACTCCGTCATGAAGGTCTTCTCCTGGGTGAAGCTCATAACAAACGTCCACGCCGTTTGCATCAAACTCATCCAAAATTGGAGTCCATCTTTTTGCGAGCTCTCCAAAGCCTGTGTCGACCAATCCAGCTGGTCTTTGAGGCCAAGGGTAAACGGTATGCCACATTAAGGCTCCACTGAAAGTTGCGTGAGCCGTTAATCCCATGTTTTGGGAAGCTTTCGCTGCATACTTCAACTGTTGGATTGCCCATTCAGTCTTCCCTTGAAGATTTCCTTTTAACTCTGCTGGTGCAAAACCATCAAATAATTCATTGTAAGCAGGATGAACTGCCACCAATTGTCCTTGAAGGTGAGTAGATAGTTCTGTGATTTGCATTCCTGCATCCTCAACGATTCCTTTTACCTCTTCGGCATAAGTTTTACTTTCAGCAGCTTTTTGAAGATCGATTAAACGACTATCCCAAGTAGGGATTTGAACGCCTTTGTATCCTAGGCCTGCTACCCAGTTACAAATGTTTTCAAGATTGTTAAATGGAGCCTTGTCGTCTGCAAATTGTGCAAGAAAAATGGCGGGTCCTTTTATAGTTTTCATTATCAAATTTGGTTTTTTTCCAAGTCAGGATGTTTTATGAAGAAAGACTTGGGTGAAGGTTTGAATTTTTGAGTTTACTTAATTTTATTTTTCAACGATGAATGGAGTCCATTTTTGATCTGATTTATTGCTTTTTAAAACATGATCAATGAAGGCCATTCCTCTGATTCCGTCTTCTATTCCTGGGAAATCCTCCCATTCAGGTTTAGGAGTTTCTCCTTTCTGTTGAGCATAAATGCATCTAGCGAAATTTCGGTACAAGTTAGCAAAGGCTTCGACATATCCCTCAGGATGACCTGCTGGAGTTCGGGTATTTTCATTCGCCAAAGATCCTAAATAGCCTGTGCCAGCCCTATAGAATTGATCCGGTTGGTCTGGCCAACGAACAAGAAGAGAGTTGTTAAGCTCTTGTTCCCATTCTAAACCGCCTTTTTCCCCATAGATACGAACTTTTAAATTATTTTCTGCTCCCGTATCGGTCTGTGAAGCCATCAACACCCCAGAAGCTCCGTTTTCAAATCTCATCAAAACAACTCCATCATCATCAATTGGTCTGCCCTCAACTTTAATGTATAGGTCTGCACAAAGTTGACTGACTTTTAGTCCAGTAATGTATTCAGCCATATGGAACGCATGCGTTCCGATATCACCCATACAACCTGCTAATCCATTTTTTGTTGGGTCTGTTCTCCAGGCAGCTTGTTTGTTTTCTTCTGATTCAAGCAATTTCCAAAGCCATCCTTGTGGATATTCCACATATACTTTTCTTACTTCTCCAATTTGGCCTTCTGCAATCATTTGCTTGGCTTGTTTGATCATTGGATATCCAGAATACGTGTGGGTAAGCAGGAAAAATTTGTCAGAAGCTTTAACTGCCTTATAAAGCTCCTTAGCTTCTTGGTAATTTAAAGTCAAGGGTTTATCTAGAGCGACATGGAATCCATGTTTCAGTGCTTTTACAGTTGGGTCAAAATGCACATTGTTAGGAGTGACAATACATACCACATCAATTCTTTCAGATTCAGGAAGTTCTAACTCCTTTTCAAACATCTCATCATAACTCCCATACACCCGATTGGAAGGAAGCATTAATTCCTCTCCACGAATCCTGGACTTTTCAGGGTCTGAACTGAATGCACCTGCGGCAAGTTCAAACATTCCGTCCATCAATGCTCCATTTAAATGAATAGCACCAATAAATGATCCGGGGCCTCCTCCGACTAATCCAAGTTTAAGTTTTTTTGTTGTTGACATGGGTAAAAGAGCGTTTATTTGAGGGTTTAACTTTTTGAAATAATTGATTAAATGCTGAAATTCCTTGATACTTTAATTGAGGCGATCCATTAATTGATTAATTGCCTCATCGAGTTATGAATGGCTGTTAATAATCCCCATTTTAACCCGATGTTTGATTTATCAATCGGGGGCTTAAAATACAGCAAATTGCCAAAACTTTAAAATTCCCTTTCAAATAGAATCAACCCGTTTATCCCCAAACTTTCTCAAATGATACTCAAGACCAAGTTTCAGCTTTCTTTTATGATGTTTTTAGAATTTTTTATTTGGGGGGCATGGTTTGTGACATTAGGAACTTTCCTAGGAACGAATTTACAGGCAAAAGACTCGGAGATTTCATTAGCTTTTTCTACCCAATCATTCGGAGCCATCATTGCTCCCTTTATTGTTGGAATGATTGCCGACAGGTATTTCAATGCAGAGAAAATCTTAGGGCTCATTCATATTCTTGGAGGAATATTGATGTTTTGGCTTTACAAGACCAGTGACTTTGGCCTCTTTTTCCCGATTCTCTTGGGCTATATGATATTGTTTATGCCAACTTTAGCGTTGGTAAATTCCATCTCATTTAATCAAATGTCCAACCCTGAAAAAGAGTTTTCTGTCATTCGAGTTTGGGGTACCGTAGGATGGATTACGGCAGGCTTTATGATCAGTTTTTTAGGTTGGGATAGCCAAGAAGGATTGAGCCAGGGTATGCTTGGAAACACCTTTTTAATGGCTTCGGCAATGTCAATTCTTCTAGGAGTTTATAGTTTTTCACTCCCAAAAACACCTCCGAAAGGAAAAGACTCGGGTCCATTTGAGATTTCAAAGGCCTTAGGATTAGACGCTTTGTCCCTGTTGAAGCATAAGAATTTTGCAATCTTCTTTGTTTGTTCTATTCTGATTTGCATCCCCCTGGCATTTTATTATCAGAATACAAGTCCATTTTTAACTGAGATTGGTTTAGAAAACTCTACAGGAAAAATGGCATTAGGTCAGGTTTCTGAGGTCTTGTTTATGTTGGCTCTTCCCTTTTTCTTCTCCAAGTTTGGAGTGAAAAAACCTTGATGTTGGGTATGTTTGCCTGGGCTGTAAGGTATTTCTTATTTGCCTTTGGGGATGCAGAATCAGGAGTTTGGATGTTGTTAATTGGGATTGCTTTACATGGGATTTGTTATGATTTCTTTTTTGTAAGTGGACAGATTTATACCGACTCCCATGCAGGGGAAAAATACAAATCCTCAGCTCAAGGGATGATTACATTGGCTACATATGGTGTTGGGATGCTGATAGGGTTTTGGATTGCTGGTTTGATTTCTGAGAATTATGCAGATTTGGCGGGGAATCACGATTGGAAGTCAATTTGGTTGATTCCTTCTGGTATTTCTGTAATGGTTTTGTTACTTTTCATGGCACTTTTTAAGAAAGAGCGAGTTCAACCCTTACAATAATTCAAAATGACCAAACCTATTGACAACGGAAGAAGAGATTCTTTCAAAAATAATTCTGGGTGGTGCCGCATTTGGCTCCCTATCATCCTTTGAAATGAAACAAGAGCCCAAAGCTTTAAAAGGAAATATCAATCACGGAGTATGTCATTGGTGTTTTCGTGATTATAGTTTAGAAGATTTTTGTGTAGAAGTAAAGAAAATTGGAATCAAAGGTGTGGACCTAATAGGACCAAACGGATGGGATACCCTAAAGAAACATGGCTTGGATTCATCCATGTGTAATGGTGCTGAAATAAGTTTGACGGAAGGGTTTGGAGAAGAAAAATACCATGACCAATTGGTGGAGAATTATACCAAAATGATTCCAATGGTGGCAGAAGCAGGTTATAAAAATCTAATTTGTTTTTCTGGTAACAGAAGAGGGATGGATGATGAAACCGGTTTAAAAAATTGTCAAAAAGGATTGGAAAGAATCTTGCCATTAGCGGAAAAGCATGGGGTAATGATCCAAATGGAATTGTTAAACAGTAAAATAAATCATAAAGATTACCTCTGCGACAAATCTGCTTTTGGAGTAGAGTTATGTAAAAGATTGGATAGTCCTAATTTTAAATTGTTGTTTGACATTTACCACATGCAGATAGATGAGGGAGATTTGATCAGAAACATTAGAGATTATCATCAATATTTTGGTCATTATCATACCGCAGGAAATCCTGGTAGGAATGAACTTGGTGATGATCAGGAAATAAATTACCCAGCAGTAATGAGAGCCATCTATGAAACTGGCTTTGACGGATATGTTTCACATGAATTCATACCCAAAAAAGAAGATAAAATGGCCTCCCTTGCAGAGGGAGTTGCAATCTGTGATGTATAAACCAAATAACTAACAAAAACCATATTTATGGCAAATCAAGCATATGATGCAATTGTAGTTGGCTCCGGGATAAGTGGAGGTTGGGCTGCAAAAGAGCTTACTGAAAAGGGCCTCAAGGTGCTCCTATTGGAGCGAGGTCCCATGGTAGAACATGTTAAGGATTATAAATCGGCTACCCTACCACCTTGGGAGGTGCCACATAGAGGTAGAAGAACTCAAGAGCAGTTGGAAAACCATCCAAACTTGAGAAGGGACTATGTTCTGAATGAATTGAATTTGGATTGGTGGGCGCATGAAGATGAATCTCCTTATGTGGAGGAAAAGCCATTTACCTGGTTCAGAGGATATCAAGTGGGAGGTCGTTCGCTCCTTTGGGGAAGACAATCCTACAGATGGTCAGACCTGGATTTTGAAGGAAATGCTAAAGAAGGAATTGCAGTGGATTGGCCGATTCGGTACAAAGATATTGCACCTTGGTATTCCTATGTAGAGAAGTTTGCTGGAGTTTCCGGTTCTAAGGATGGTTTAGATGTATTGCCTGATGGTGAATTTATGCCTCCTATGCCAATGAACTGTGTCGAAAAAGATGCCGCTGCGAAAATTAAAGAACATTATAAAGGAGCCAGAACTTGGACTATTGGCCGCCCTGCCAATATTACCCAGCCACTTCCCGGAAGACCAGGCTGTCAATACAGAAACAAGTGTTCTTTGGGTTGTCCTTTTGGTGGTTATTTTAGTACTCAGGCATCTACTTTACCAGCCGCAGATGCTACTGGCAATTTAACCTTAAGGCCATGGTCAATTGTAAGAAGATTGATCTATGATAAAGATACTCAGAAAGCAACTGGAGTAGAGGTTTTGGATGCAGAGACCAATCAAACCATCGAGTATGATGCAAAAGTGGTGTTCTTATGTGCATCTGCATTTAACTCCACCGCGATCTTGATGAGAACGGCTACAGATATCTGGCCAGGAGGATTAGGAAGTAGCTCCGGAGAGCTTGGGCATAACGTAATGGATCACCATTTCCGTCTTGGTGCAAGTGGTACGATGGAAGGGTATGATGATAAATATTACTTTGGAAGAAGGCCTACTGGACTTTATATACCTAGATTCCGAAATGTCAATGGAGACAAGCGGGATTACTTAAGAGGCTTTGGTTATCAAGGAGGAGCTAGCCGAAGTGGCTGGAGCAGGGATGTAGCTGAAATCAATTTTGGAGCTCCATTAAAAGAAGCACTTACTAAACCAGGACCATGGTCAATGGGTATTACCGCATTTGGTGAAATTCTACCTTATCATGAAAATACCATCAAATTAAGTGATACAGTGAAAGATAAGTGGGGAATGGAAGCCTTGGTCATGAATGCAGAGATTAAGGATAATGAACTTAAAATGCGTAAGGATATGATGGCTGATGCAGCTGAAATGTTGGAAGTTGCTGGATTTAAGAATGTAAACCAATGGGATGCAGGATATACCTTCGGTCAAGGTATCCACGAAATGGGTACTGCCAGAATGGGAAGAGATCCTAAAACCTCTGTACTGAATGGAAACAATCAGGTATGGGAAGCGAAGAATGTGTTTGTCACTGATGGAGCTTGTATGACTTCAGCTGCCGCAGTAAACCCATCGCTTACTTACATGGCTTTGACTGCCAGAGCGGCTGCATTTGCAGTAGATGAATTGAAAAAAGGAAATCTCTAATTTAAACGACGGAAACTATGACTATGAATAGAAGAGACGCATTGAAAAGCGTTGTCCTAATGATGGGAGGAACAATGGTAGGTGCTACCGCCATCCTCACAGGTTGTACTCCTGAGCATCAAATCGAAGGACTTGATTTCATGCCAGAGGATATTGCTTTCCTCGATGAACTTGGAGATACCATTATCCCTACCACAGATACTCCAGGCGCTAAAGCCGTGGGTATTGGTTCCTTTATGGTAATGATGGTGAAGGATTGTTATGATGCAACCCAACAGAAAACTTTTGTCGATGGATTAAATACTATCAATAAAGAGTTTAAAGCTGAATATGGTAAAGCATTTGTAGAGGCCACTGCGGAGGAGAGAACAGCTTATTTGAATAAGATGTATGAAGCAGCCAAAGCCAGTGGGGATAGAAAACCTGAAATTATCTACATGTTGAAGGATCTAACTGTACTAGGTTATTTCACTTCAGAAATTGGTGCTACCCAAGCATTGAATTATGTTGAAGTTCCTGGAAGATACGATCCTTGTATTCCTTATAACCCAGGAGATAAAGCATACGCGATATAATATTTAAACAATTCCAATCATGCCTGCTCCAGAAAAGGGGCAGGCTTTTTACATGATGAACAACCCTAGAAGAAAATTCATTAAAATGGGAGCAATGCTTGGTGTGGGCTCTGCCTTCATGCCTTTACAGTTTTGTTCCCCCTCAAAAAAAGAAGAAAATGTAGCCTTAGAAACTCCTGAAGAGACCAAATCAAAACTGGAGTCTTTTGGAATCCAGCTCTATTCCGTAAAGGACGAAATGGCAGCGGACGCGAAAGCAACCATGACTGCATTGGCTAGTTTTGGATATTCCCAATTTGAAGGTTTTGACGGAGGGAAAGGAGTGTTGTGGGGGATGAAGCCAGCAGAATTTAAAACCCTGACTACGGATCTTGGAGTGCAAATGGTAGCCTCCCATGCCAATGTTTTTGAAAATCTAGATACCCAAGCAGAAGAAGCCAAAGAGGCTGGTTTGGAGTATTTGATTTGCCCATGGATTGGGGCCCAGAAAACCATTGATGAGTATAAAATGATGGCAGAGAAATTTAATCAAGCGGGAGAGACTTTAAAATCGCATGGGTTGAAGTTTGCCTATCACAACCATGATTATACATTTGAAATGTTGGAAGGAGTACTTCCCCAAGATGTGTTAATGGATAACACGGACCCTGCTTTGGTAGATTTTGAAATGGATATGTATTGGGTATATGTGGCAGGAGTAAATCCTGCAGAATACCTGGCTAAATACCCTGGAAGATTTAAGTTATGCCACTTAAAAGATGCAGAAGCTGATCAGGGAAATGGAGAAGAAAGAGGCGTTTTATTTGGCTCAGGAGAAATCCCTTATGGAGAAATAGTAAAAGATTCCAAAACGCTGGGGATGGAATATTTTATTATAGAACAAGAGCGTTTTGTAAATACTACTCCGATGGAAGCAGCAGAGAAAAACGCTGCCTACCTGCAAAACACCTTTATGTATTAATTAAGAAAACGTTTCTTGATTGGTACTAGGTCTTTTAAATAAGAAGATATAAATCACAATAATTAGAATGATCAGCAAAGCAACTTCGAATTGAGCCCAAATTTGGGAACGGTTAATTTGGACTTTTGCTTTGCTGATTAATTTTTCCCCTTCACTCATCTGGATTTTGCTCAAGTTCTCCAGGTCTTGTTTAGCCAAGGCAATTTTTTTATCATATAATTTTACCTGCTTTTCATTTACTCCTGAGGAATCTGTATACAAAAGATCGTAGTTTTTGATATTTAGATCATTTTCTATTATTCTTTTGAAATCCATTAAATAATCAGATTCTTCAACTGTCAAATTGGTTTGTTCAAAATCCACAATTAACTCCATGATTCCTTCTTCATGACCTTGTATTTCATTGATTACCCGAGTGTAGTCGTAATCAAGATTACAGTGGTCGATCAACTTTTGTATGGAGAAAAGACGATCTGATATTTCAAAAATATATCCTTCCACTACTAAGCGGTCCTGATAAACCTCTGTAAAAGTTTTGCTAATACTTTTAAAAGCTTGCCTCTCAGTTAAGTTTTTACCATAAATCAAAAGCAAAAGAACCGAGATAATAGCTATTGCCTGAAATCTTCTTTTTTCAAACCAGGGTTAATCATAATCTATTTTTTAATTCAAACTTTTAATTGAGGGGGTCTTATTATAAACCCGAACATAATCAATCTCCATTTTCTGAGGCCAGATTGTAGGGTCAATTCCTTGTTGACCTCCCCATCCGCCACCAACAGCAATATTTAGAATCAAATGAAAGGGTTGATCAAAAGGCCATTCCTTGTAATCTCCCCAGAATTCTCAAATGAGAAATAGAGTTGTTGATCAATATAGAAATCGATTTTCTCTTTTGTCCAATTGATGGCGTAAAGATGGAACTCAGAATCGAAATCAGCAACCATCAAGTAATTTCCTTTTTGGGTGCCGATTTTATGGTTAAATGCTTCTGTATGAACGGTTCCATGCACTTTCCCCGATCATATCCTACATGTTCCATGATGTCAATTTCACCATTTGCCGGCCAACCCCCATGGATGTTTTTTTCTGCCAGCATCCAGATGGCCGGCCAGGTTCCCCTGCCTGTTGGAAGTTTAGCTTTGACTTCTATATAGCCATATTTCCAAGAGGCTTTACCTTTGGTGACCAATCTTGCTGAAGTATATCCTTTTGGATAGGAAGGGTCTTTGATTGCTTCAATAATTAAAACACCATTTTCTACTCTCGCATTATCCAGATTTGCCTCCGTGTAATATTCTAATTCATCATTGCCCCATCCATGATCTCCAACATTATAACTCCAATTTTTAGGATTGGGCAACCCATCTTGATCAAATTCATCAGACCAAAGTAATTTTGCTTTCTGGGCTTGCACCTGATAACTCCAAATAAGAAGGATTATGAAAGGGATTTTTCTCATGGGTTTATTGATTACGGGAAAATACAAAAACTTAAATGATTAAGTAATGTTTTAATGGAAGGATAAATCTCATTTGCATGTTTCATCATTGTAAACACAATATTCGTAATTTAGCTAGTCTATAAACCCAAATAAAAAATGGCATATTATTATCGATTGGGAGAGATTCCGCCCAAAAGACATACTCAATTCAGACAGCCCGATGGAAGCCTTTACAAAGAGGAGTTAGTAAGCTCAAAAGGTTTTTCAGGGATCTACTCCAATTTGTACCATATTTTTAATCCCAATGAAGTAAAGTCCATAGGGAAGCCTAGAAAATATTCTTGGGAGCCGGTCAAAGAGCACGGTTTAAGTCAAACCCATCTAAAGACCTCTGGGGTGGAAATTACAGGGGAGGATTACCTAAGCGCCAGGAAAATGCTTATGATGAATTCTGATGTAATGATGGGAATTTGTACTCCTAGAAAACGCAAGATGGATTTCTTTTTCAAGAATGCAGATGGAGATGAATTAATCTATGTTCATGATGGAGAAGGAGTGTTGTATTCTCAATTTGGCAAATTACCTGTGAGGAAAGGGGATTATATTGTCATTCCAAGAACTACTATTTATCGATTTGAATTTAATGAAGAAGGACCATTAAGGCTTCTAGTTATAGAGTCGCATGGCCCAATTGAGACAGTCAAAAGATATAGAAATGAAGTAGGGCAGTTGTTAGAACATTCTCCTTATTGTGAACGGGATATTCGTACTCCCGAGGAATTGCATATTGAGCGTGAAAAGGGAGATTACCTGGTTCAAATAAAAAACAAGGGATGCTTTACCCCTATACCTATGGCCACAGTCCATTGGATATCGTGGGGTGGGATGGTTACTTATATCCCTATGCACTTTCAATTTTCGATTTCGAACCCATTACCGGAAGAATTCATCAACCGCCACCGGTTCATCAGACTTTCCAGGCATGGGGATTTGTGATATGTTCCTTTGTGCCAAGGCTTTTCGATTACCATCCATTGGCAATCCCTGCCCCATATAATCACTCCAATATTGACTCTGATGAGGTGTTGTATTATGCAGAGGGGGAATTTATGAGTAGAAAAGGAATTGATCGGGGTTCATTTACCATCCATATGGGTGGTTTACCGCATGGTCCTCATCCTGGTACAGTAGAAAAATCCATTGGTGCCAAAGCCACGGAGGAATATGCAGTCATGTTGGATACGTTTAAGTCTCTGCAAATTACCACCGAAGCCGTGGAATTTGTAGATAAAAACTATCCGATGAGTTGGACCGAATAAGTGAAAAAAAGGCCTGAATTATGAATTCAGGCCTTTTTTTAGTTTATTTTTGGTCAGTTATTTCGGTAATCGGGTTCCCTGTCGTGCCATTTGGTAGTTTGATGTCTAACATCATGGAAAGGGTAGGAGCAATATCGGTGATGGTCACGTACCGAGAAGTTTCACCAGCCGGGATATTCCAACCATAAAATACCATAGGTACGTTGGTATCATAGCTATAGCCTGTGCCATGAGAGGTCCCTTTGGCTCCACCTGTTAACCAGCCCGGCTCCAGAGTAATCAAAAGATCACCCGAAGATTTTTGATTATACCCCATCTGTAACCTGCCTGCTCTTCCAGTAGTGAACTCTGAATTTTTCATGGCATATGCAGTATAGACTTCTTTAATACCACGGAATCTTAACAAGAAATTAGCTAGGTCATCTTGCATATCTTTTAGATTCATGCCTTTTTCCCTGATCAATTCATGATTCAAGAATACTTGTTCATTTGAAAGGTTTTCTATCCAATCTCCTTCGCCAAAAGTAAGTTGAGTGTATCCCTTGAGCTGTGCATAGATATAGCTGTTGTTGAGATTGCCTGCGGGGATGTTTTCACTGATCATATGTGTAGCTACGTCTGCCACAGCATGGTCAGCAGTAAGAAATACAAGGTATTCACCTTCTCCGTATTTTTCGTCTAGGTAGTTTAGCAATCGCTCAAACTCTAAGTCAAGTCTAAGATAATTATCCTCCACCTCTTTGGACATAGGCCCGAATCGGTGACCTATGTAGTCAGGAGAAGAGAAACTCAATGCTAAAAAGTCTGTCTCCCCACGGTTACCAAGATCTTCACCTTCCATTGCCGCGATGGCAAAGTCTAGTGTTAAAGTATTCCCAAATGGCGTAGAGGCAATCAGCCCCAACTCACCATTGCCCTGTTTAAGAGAGTCTAGAACATATGGAAAAGTTGGAGTGTCTTTTCCAGCAAATGGTGCTTCAAAGTCGTTGTTATCAGCAATACTTTGAGTATAAGTCTCAATAGGATAAAGTGTATTCCAAGTTTGGCTTAAATACTTTTCAGCTAATTTTTTCTCATTGAAATTCTGAACCCAATCAGGTAAAGAATCATAGTAATAGGTGGAAGTCATAAATTCGCCTGTTCCGCTATCATACCAATAGGCGTCTCCTAGGTGACCTGCGGGTAAACTTGCCCCTCTGTCCTTAATGGCAACTCCCACTACTTTAGACCTTTTATTAGTGGCATACCTTAATTCATCTGTAATAGTCGTAGTCAATAAATTTCTTGGACTGATTTGACCACTTGCGGTAGAACCTCCGACCGCAGTTACTGTTGAATCTTCAGCGCAGTATAGAGATCCTTTTAGACTTCTGACATACCAGCTGTTACTGATGATCCCGTGCGTGGCAGGGGTAGTTCCTGTATAAACGGAAGCATGTCCAGGTCCAGTGTAGGTAGGGATGTAGTTGTAATGACCGTTTTTCATCATAAATCCATCGTTCATTAGGCGTTTAAACCCACCTTCTTTGTATCGGTCAGCAAACCTGTACAAATATTCCTGACGCATCTGGTCGACAATGATTCCTACAATTAGTTTAGGCTTTTCAGTTTTGGTTTGTGCCAAAATGGGCCCAAGAGCCAACACTGTAAGGAAAAGTAAAATCCCGATTTTTTCATAATCTGTAAAATTTGAACCTAAAGATAAGCATATGCTTTAATCTGTGTGTGCTGACTTTGTTAAATGGAGAAAACATGTGAGATTAGGTGTCTCAATTTTATTAACAATGAAAAATATTTTCGTCCTTCTTTCGGTTTTCCTCTTTTCACTCAGTATTCATGCCCAATCTTATTTTGAGGATGCCCTCAGCAGTGACTGGCACAAAGAAAGAAGAGCAATTCTAAGAAGTAAAATGCCTGCTAATTCAGCTGCCGTTATCTTTAATAATCCGGTGAAGAACAGGTCCAATGATGTCGATTATATTTATCATCCCAATACCGATTTTTATTACTTGACAGGATTGAGGGAGCCCAATGCAGTTTTGGTGATTTTTAGTGAGAAGAGGGAACTGAATGGGATTTTGAGCGATGAAATGATCTACGTTCAGCCAAGAGACCCTATGTCAGAGATGTGGAATGGAAAGAGACTGGGAGTGGAAGGAGTAAAAGAGAAATTGGGCTTTGAACAGGTTTATTTGTTCGAAGAGTTTACTGGGGACCAACAAATAGATTTTTCCTCATTTGATAAAATTTTGTCCTTTGATTTATCTGATGATATAGAAGGGAGTAGTGCCAATGCGGATTTGAAAAAGATGGTAGCTTCTTTTAAAACTTCTTCTGGTTACCCAAAGGAAGTTGCTCCGATTAACCTTCAGATGTATGAAATGATTAGGGCAAGCAACACAGATAATGCAGCAAATGTGGTACAAATCATCAACCGTGCGAAACAACGATATCCGGAAGTAGAGGATGATCCAGTTTTAAAAGATTTTGTGAATGCGGACTCTCCGGAACAAAGAATGGAAGTGAAAGGGAAGCTACCTCAACAAAAAGTGGATTTATTTCTATTGACGGAAATCATGGAAGGTCTCCGTGAAGTGAAGACAGTGGAGGAGCAAGAGTTAATGAGAGCAGCTGCCAGGATTTCAGCCATAGGCCAAATAGAGGTGATGAAAGCCGCTAAACCTGGTATGTCAGAGCGAGAGATTCAAGGGATTCATGAATTCATCTATAAAAGATATGGTGCAGAAGATGTAGGATATCCCTCTATTGTGGGTGCTGGAAATAACGGATGTATTCTCCATTACATTGAAAATGACATGGAGCATATCAGCGATAGATTATTGTTAATGGATCTTGGGGCAGAATGGAAAGGATATACCGCAGATGTTACCAGGACCATCCCCGTAAATGGGACCTTCAATGAAGAAGAAAAAGCCATTTACGAGTTGGTATTGAAATCTCAGGATGCAGGGATCGCTCTTAGTAAGATCGGAGTGGATTTTGCAACAATAGGCACTGAAACCAGGCGAATCATTGATGAGGGATTGGTCGAGCTTGGAATTATTAAAGCAGGACAAAGGCATACTTATTTTCCTCACGGAACCAGCCATCACGTAGGATTAGACGTGCATGATCGAGGGGCAAGAGGTCCGTTAAAAGAGGGGGCGATTATTACGGTAGAACCGGGGATTTATATACCTGATGGTTCGGATTGTGACCCCAAATGGTGGGGGATAGCGGTGAGAATTGAAGATGATATTTTAGTGACCAAAGAAGGACCGGTTAATTTGTCAGGAGATGCTCCTAGAACGGTGGCAGCAATAGAGCAAATGATGAAAATTCCAAGCGTGTTGGAAGAGTGGGTCTTGCCAGAATTGAAATAAAATTCATTCGGTTTCCCGCAAAGCTGCAAAGTCGCAACTTCTTTAGATTAACCTTAAGTCCGTTTACAACTCTCTTAATTCCATCCGTAAGTTGATTTTCATTGAAGTTTATCAACATCCCTAATTTCAAGTCAGTTAGTCTTAGATAGGTACGAACTTGTTTCGCATGGACAGGCATTAGCTTTTCTATTGACTTAAGTTCTATTAATACTTTCTTGTTGACGATGATGTCTGCCCTATACCCTTGATCGAATTTGATGTTGTCCCATAAAACAGGAATAGTTACTTGAGTTTCCACAAGTAATTCTTTTTGTCTTAATTCATAGGCAAATATTCCTTCATAAACTGATTCTAATAAACCTGGGCCAAGCTTTTTATAGATTTTAAAAGCGGTGTCAACTATGATTTTTGAAAGATCATTTTCATTCATAAAAATATATTAAGCCAAGAAAAAATAGCGCCTTTGCGCCTTTGCGGGAGCCTTATTTCACGAAAGTATAATCTAATTGATTAATCCTTCTTTTTCAAATCACCTCTCTTAATGGATCGGATAAATTGACCCCAAGCAAATGGATCCAGAAGCCTAAGGGGTCTAGGTCCATACAAATCCTGATTCTGAAGTACTTGGCCTTGCTGGAAGTATCTAAAATTCTCTCCTCCTGAAGCAGGCATGCTTTCAGCCCAACGAAGTAGCATCTCAGGGCTCATGTTGGCTCTACTGATCGACATTGGATCTACCACATTCATCGCAATTACCGCCTGCTTAAATTCCTCTTCGGTGGGGTAAGGTAAAACTTCCACCTCAGCCAGTGCGATTTCATCCACCTCCATTGTTAAAATCAGGCTGATTCTATCATTTTCAACTGACTCAGGAACTTTGAATGTCTGACGTTTCAACCCGATGAAGCTGAACACTACACTATCACCTTCCAACACAGGCATGGAGAAATAACCAAACCGACCACTACTTGTACCCCTTCCTTTCTTTGGCACGTATACGTTTACACCGGCTACCGCATCGGTACTATCCGCATTTAAGATAATTCCAGATAGCTGAATAACCTTCTTTTCTTGCTGATCTTGGGCAGAAGCAAACTGAACTGAAAAAATAAATCCCAGTAGGAAAATGAAAGTGGATCTGATGATTATTGAATTATTCACAAATAAATTAACTAATTGAACGACGAAAGGTTGGTAAATCGGACGCGATTATACCCTAATTTCGCCTGAAATTTTATTTAATAAGCATAAACTGAGTTAAAACTTACTAAATGAGACTTAAAAATATCAGTTTAAACTATGGACTCCGAATATTTAAAGCACTTTCTGAGGAGTCTAGGGTGAGAATCATCCATTTATTAATGTTGAACAAGGAATTATCCATTTCTGACTTGGAACATATCTTGGATTTCACCCAAACGAAAACAAGTAGGCACTTAATTTATTTAAAGAATGCAGGCTTGCTTGGAAGTAGGAGAGTAGATCAATGGATGTTTTATTACATCCTGGAGGAATACCTCGAAATCTTTCAGGCGGTTTTTAAGTTTATTCAAAAAGACTCCAGTTTGATAAAAGATCAGGAAACATTCGAAATCCTCAAATCCAACAGGGAACTTGCAATAAATAAAATTCAGAATAATCAATACAGAAGATAATTACCTTGAAGACTTACCAACATATATTCTTTGATCTGGATCATACCCTTTGGGATTATGATCGGAATGTCTCAGAATCCCTTTCCGAATTATATGAAATTTATAAACTGAAAGAACTGGGCATTCCAACTTATGAGACTTTCTTCAGTTCATTCCATCATGTCAATTTCCAGTTATGGGATTTGTACAATGTGGGAAAAATAGACAAGTATAATCTTAGGATTGAGCGGTTTAAACGCATTTTTTCACATGCTGGTGCACATGAAGACTCGGTGCCTATCCCTTTTGAGGAGGATTTCATGCATCGTACATCCTCCAAACCACATGTATTTCCTTATTCAAAAGAGATATTGACCTACCTCAAAAAAAGTATCCCCTTCACGTGATTACCAATGGTTTCAATGAGTCTCAAGCAAAGAAAATGAAAGCCTCCGGATTGGATCAATATTTTGACCTGATTGTCACTTCAGAGACAACGGGCCATAAAAAGCCAGATCCAAGGATTTTTTATCATGCGATGGAGACTCTTGGTACGGATCCGGAACAATGCATCATGATCGGGGATAATCCCAATTCAGATATTTTGGGAGCCCAGAATGCATCCATAGATCAAGTGTATTTCAATCCAGAAGGAAAAGCAATAGAATTGAAGCCAACCTATACGATTTCACATCTCCGGGAACTAGAAAGCATCTTATAATGCTTTTGTTATCAAAATCACTAGTCAATAAAATTCGGTTGGTTATCTTTGCCAACATCAGAAAATCATAACCCCAGATATCATGCTCAAAGGTTTTTTCAATGTACCCACTCCGGTTAACGAACCGGTAAAAGCATATGCACCCGGAAGCCCGAAAGAAAAGAATTGCAAGCAGCTTTAGCGAAGGCAAGAGCGACGCAAGTTGATGTACCCATGTATATCGGTTCAGAAGAGGTAAGAACAGGAAATAAACATCCTATGTCTCCCCTCATGACCATCAACATGTGTTAGGTCATTTCCACGAAGGAGATGCTTCCCATGTAGAGCAGGCAATCAATGCTGCGTTGGGAGCCAAGCATGCTTGGGAAAATATGGCTTGGGAACAAAGAGCTGCTATTTTCTTAAAAGCTGCTGACCTAATTGCTGGTCCATATAGAGCTAAAATCAATGCTGCGACTATGTTGGGCCAATCCAAAAATGCCATGCAGGCTGAAATTGATGCAGCATGTGAGTTTATTGACTTCTTGCGTTTCAATGTGAAATACATGACTGAGATTTATGCTCAGCAACCACCAGTTTCAGGAAATGGAGTTTGGAATAGATTGGAACAAAGACCTTTAGAAGGGTTTATTTTTGCCTTGACTCCTTTCAACTTCACCGCTATTGCCGGTAACTTGCCAGCATCCGCTGCAATGATGGGAAATACCATCGTATGGAAACCTGCTTACACCCAAATTTATTCTGCCAATGTGTTGATGGAGGTGTTCAAAGAAGCAGGAGTGCCGGATGGTGTGATCAACCTGATCTATGTAGACGGTCCAGTGGCAGGAGATATTATTTTTAAACATCCAGATTTCGCGGGTATCCACTTCACAGGTTCCACAGGCGTATTCCAACACATTTGGAAAGAAATTGGAGCCAATATCAATAAATTTAAATCTTACCCAAGAATTGTTGGTGAGACCGGTGGAAAAGACTTTGTGATTGCTCATAAATCAGCGATTCCTAAAGCAGTGGCTGTTGGTTTAGTGAGAGGCGCATTTGAATACCAAGGACAGAAATGTTCCGCTGCTTCCAGAGCTTATATCCCATCCAATATTTGGGATGAAGTAAAAGGGTATATGTTGGAAGATTTAGCATCCATGAAGATGGGAGGTACGGAAGACTTCACCAATTTTATCAATGCGGTAATCGACGAAAAAGCTTTCGATAAAATCTCCGGTTACATTGCGAAAGCAAAAGAAGCCCCAGGAGTAGAAATCATTGCAGGTGGGAATTACGACAAGTCAAAAGGTTATTTTATCGAGCCAACTGTCATTGTGACTCAGGATCCGATGTATACCACCATGTGTGAGGAGATCTTTGGCCCGGTTTTGACCATTTATGTATACAATGCTGAGAACTTTGAAGAAACCTTGGAATTGGTTGATCAAACAGGACCTTATGCTTTGACAGGAGCCGTATTCTCTCAGGATCGCTATGCGATTGAATTGGCGACCACAAAATTAAAAAATGCTGCTGGTAACTTCTATATCAATGACAAGCCAACCGGTGCAGTGGTAGGACAGCAACCATTTGGAGGAAGCCGAGCTTCCGGAACCAATGATAAGGCTGGTTCCATGATCAACTTACTTCGTTGGGTTTCTCCTCGGACCATCAAAGAAACCTTCGTTTCTCCAGAAGACTACAAGTACCCATTCTTGGGAGAGGATTGATTCTTTTGACCTTTGAGGTTTTCAAAACCTCGAAGGTCCTACTTACCTTTCATTAACACACAAAACCTTCGAGATGAAAAATACCTCAAAGGTTTCAAAAGCCTCAGATTTATTTCTGAGGCTTTTTTAGTTCAGATCGTTTCATTAGATTTAGTTTATCTATTAAATTTTCGTAAATGAATAAACTATCTCTAACTCTAATATTACTTATAGCGAGCTCTTGTGCTGATAAAATTTCGGAAGATATTTATCAAGGTCAGCTTGAGGAGTTGCTTTTGGAAGATTTTGCTTTGAAAAAAGACAATCAGACAAAAAGTTTTTATAGTGTAAAGTCAATCGGAAATGAGGGTGAGGAATGGCTTGTTTATTCATCAGGAGCAATCAAATTTAATGGGAGGGCAATAAATTTCGTAGATACTAAGTCTGGTGAAAAGATTTATCAAATTCAGATCCCCTCGGATGGACCTAATTCTCTCAAAGGAGCTTGGTTTAGTTATATTGATTCTCCAAATAAAATTATTGGTATCAGTGATTTAGGAGAGATTGGTGTTTTTGATTCTATTGGAAACAAAGTTAATCATGTTAAATCCAGTTTAAGAGAATCAAATAATATGATGGCAGATGCACATGTTCAAGCCGAAAATGGACTTATGCAATTCAATTCGCCATATCTCCAAATTGGTCAAAACCCGACTTATTGGGTTAATCTGGGGCCAGAGACTAAGCCTGGGGAAATGAGGACGGCATTTCCATTAGAGTTTAAAAGATGGTTAAGTCAGATAAATATTGAGACTGGAAAGGTTATGTCAAGCGAGTTTTCTATACCAGGAGGCTATGATCAATTTGAGGGTGATATGACAGCAACGCAGTTGTTTGGGGATTTTGATAAATCTAGAGGACAATATTTATTAGGTTGGCCTTATTCTGATACAATTTATGTCCTTAAGGATTTGAAATTGGTTAAGAAAATAGCTCCTCCAAGTAAGCAAAAGTTCAAGTATATGCCAAGTGAGATTATACCTTGGGGAAATCAATTTACCGTATGGGCTTTGCCAAAGGAAGCTTCTAAGCACTTGTTTTTAATTTACGATGAAAAAAGAGACCTAATCATTCGTGGTTCAAAAATCAATGAGTCAGGTATGGGAGAATCTAAATTTGAGCGTACCAAACATTATGTTTTAAGCATTTACTCAGGTGATTGGGAACCAATGGGTGAGTACTTTTTCGAATTTGAAACTGAGCTGGAAGTTGAAAACTGGTTCCTAACCTCAGAAGGTCTTTTTATCAACAAGCCCGAACAAGCCTCAGAGGATGTATATGAATTTTATAAAATTGACCTGAGTAGGTTTGCTGATTGATCTTGTAGGTGTTTTGTCTTTCGAATCCCTGAAATCAATAAAAAAGGCCAGCGATTGCTGGCCTTAGTCGGTGGGGTGAATTTAAACAACTTAGTTCACTTGTCCTCTTAACTCCCCACCAGGGAAATCGTCAGAATGAACATTGACATATGCATTTCCAGTTCTGAAAGCCTCTCTTAGGATTTCTAAATCTCCTCCTAGCATTTGACCAGAGAAGTAAGCAGGCATTATTTCGCCCTTTGCATAGACTCCAGAAACAGGACCCACCACTTTATCCATCCTTAAAGTATATACTACTCCTCCATTGATCCAGCTTTTGCTAAATGAATATGAGCAAACCGTACGTCTTCAATGCCATCAACATTTACTTGGAAGGATAAGGCACTTCCGTCGTTGGAAAAATTAAATTTTGCAACCCCTGTGGCGTCTGTCATTGCAGCGGGCACTTCATTAGCTCCGCTTAATTTGGTGCCATAATTTTTATTATCACTGGCTTCTACCATACTTACCTGTCCTCGAAGTTCGCCGCTGGGATTACCGGAGGTATGTAAATTGACATAGATATTTCCTGATTCAAATTCGGCTGTTAAATCAGCTATTGACATTCCAGCTAATGGCCCAACTAATTTGGACGCATCGATCATGCCTTCAGCAATCAATCCATTGGAAAGACCAGGAATTGGAGTGGTAAGTAAAGCAACCACGACAGGTCCATTGGTGCCGGCAGCTGCATAATGAAGGTGAGCAGCTGCAATATTAGAGGTATTGGCTACTCTAAGTTCAAATTTTAAAGTGCTTTCATCAATTTGAGAGATTTTGGCAGCACCAGATCCAGGAGAACTTACTAAAGGAACTTCTTCAGACCCTATTAGAAAGGCCCCGAATTCAGCGAGCTGCCCTTTTCTGGCGTTAAGATCTGATTCAGATGCGAAAGCGGATGAATTATCATCTCCAAGTTGATTCAAGGTTGGAGTCTCCTCCTGAAAGTTTTGGCAGGCAAATGCGAAAAATGCTAAAAAAGATAGCAATGCGAGTTTTTGAAAAGACATTTTCATAAGATGATTATTTAGGTTAGTTAATTGATAAAAGTATGTACGTAACCTAGTGTATCATCGGATTGTTTTGATAGTCAATTAATTATCAATTTCTTGAAATAAGAAGGGTTCCCTAATAAGAAGGGGGCAAAAATTACATGGTTCCATGTGGTGTTTCAGGAAAAGAGGTCTAGCTTCTAGTTCTTTTTGTATGAAAATCGGAAACAAAAAAACGGCTGAGTTTCCTCAGCCGTCCCTATTTCAAATTGCATGCTTCCTATTTCATAATTCCGATTTAGGTATACATTGCTCCATTCACATGAAGCACTTGACCTGAAATATAAGTACTCATGTCAGAACCCAAGAATACGCAAGCATCTGCAATTTCTTCTGGTTTACCACCTCTTTTCATTGGGATGGCATCTCTCCAGCCTTGTACTGTTTTTTCATCCAAAACTTCTGTCATCTCAGTTTCGATAAAACCTGGAGCAATGGCATTGCAACGGATATTTCTGGAGCCTAATTCCAAAGCTACTGACTTGGAGAAACCGATGATTCCTGCTTTGGATGCAGCATAATTAGCCTGACCTGCATTTCCTTTGGCACCTACCACAGAAGTCATGTTGATAATAGAGCCTGCTTTAGCTTTCATCATAGTTCGGGTCGCAGCCTTCACCGTATTGAAGCAGGATTTCAAGTTTACATTCATGATCTCATCCCAAGACTCTTCTGTCATTCTCATCAATAAGTTATCTCTGGTGATTCCAGCATTATTGATCAAAATATCCAGTCCACCGAAATCAGCTACTACACTGTTAACTAATTCCTCTGCAGCTTTGAAGTCTGATGCATCCGAGCGATATCCTTTCGCTTTGATACCAAAAGCTGCCAATTCGCCTTCTAGCGCCTGGCCTTTTTCTACACTGGACAAAAAAGTGAAGGCTACGTTGGCGCCTTCCTGAGCATATTTGATCGCAATGGCTCTTCCGATCCCTTTAGAGGCACCGGTGATCAAAGCAGTTTTTCCGGAAAGTAATCCCATTGATTCTAAAATTTTGTTTTGTCAAAATTAGAAAAAAACTGAAAGTTTCCGATTTGAAAAGTAAAGCCTTTTGGAAATCGGCTTTCTCCCTTCGTATTTTTTCTCAAAAATTGTTTTTGTAAAATAAAATTGGACAAAAGTCGACTTTGATGAAATTCTGTATTTTCACCTGGCTTTTGCTACAGGATTTACGAAATCATTTGCGTTTTTGTGAAGGGCTGCAAATTTTTTTCTGAAGCCAAAAGGTCTATTTTTGCATAGTTTCAATTCGTTATAAAACAATATTTAGATATGTCTTCGACCAAATTTGACTTGATCGTGGTGGGTAGTGGGCCAGGTGGCTACGTTGCTGCTATTCGTGCTTCCCAGCTCGGTTTGAAAACTGCTGTAGTAGAGGCGGCTGAACTAGGTGGTATTTGCCTTAATTGGGGTTGTATTCCTACGAAAGCATTGCTGAAAAGCGCTCAGGTATTTGAATACATCAACCATTCAGCTGATTATGGCATTACTGTAAAGGAGGCCAAAGCTGATTTTGAAGGAATGGTGAAGCGAAGTAGAGGTGTAGCTGATGGAATGAGCAAAGGCGTGACCTTCCTGATGAAGAAGAATAAAATCGAAGTGATTTCTGGATGGGGTAAAATCCAGCCAGGCAAGAAAGTTGAAGTTACTGACAAAGAGGATAAGAAGACAGTCTATTCTGCAGACAATATTATCATTGCGACAGGAGCAAGATCAAGAGAGCTTCCTTCTATGAAAATCGACGATAAAAAAATCATCGGTTACAGAAAGGCAATGACCTTGGAGAAGCAGCCAAAGAAAATGGTAGTTGTGGGTTCTGGAGCAATCGGAGTGGAATTTGCTTATTTCTATGCTTCCATTGGTACTGAAGTAACCATTGTGGAGTACCTGGATAGAATTGTTCCTGTGGAAGATGCAGAGGTATCCAAGGCTTTGGAAAAAATCTATAAGAAGGCAGGTATGACCATCATGACATCTTCAGAAGTGACTGCGGTGGATACCAAAGGATCAGGCTGTAAAGTGACCGTGAAAACCGCAAAAGGTGAGGAAACTTTAGAGTGTGACATCGTGCTTTCTGCCGCTGGTGTCGTTTCAAACCTTGAAAACATCGGTTTGGAAGATGTAGGTATTTTGGTAGATAAAGGTAAGATCAAGGTAGATGAATACTACAAAACCAATATGCCGGGTTATTATGCCATCGGTGACGTGATTCCGGGGCCTGCTTTGGCACACGTTGCTTCCGCAGAAGGAATTATCTGTGTTGAGAAAATCGCAGGACATTCTCCTGAACCATTGGATTATGGCAATATCCCAGGATGTACCTATTGCTCTCCAGAAATCGCCTCAGTAGGGATGACGGAAGCGAAAGCCAAAGAAGCCGGGTATGACTTAAGAATTGGTAAATTTCCTTTCTCAGCATCTGGTAAAGCTTCTGCTGCTGGAGCAAAAGACGGTTTTGTGAAATTGGTATTCGATAAGAAATATGGAGAATTACTTGGAGCGCACATGATCGGAGCCAACGTTACTGAAATGATTGCCGAAATCGTAGCCATCCGTAAACTGGAAACTACAGGGCATGAGTTGATTAAAACAGTTCATCCTCACCCAACCATGTCAGAGGCGATTATGGAAGCTGCTGCTGCTGCATATGATGAGGTGATTCACTTGTAAAAACCCACATTTTTGAAAATAAAAGGCACAAGACTGAAAACATTCGGTCTTGTGTTTTACTTTAGGGTAAACCCATTGTAAACAACCAACTTTTGGAGGAAGAACAATTAATATCCGGACTCAGGGCGAAAGACAAAAAAACTACGGAATACCTCTATGAGAAATATTCCCGTGCGCTTTTTGCAGTCATATCCAGAATAGTCCATGATTCCGATATAGCCGAAGAGGTTTTTCATGACGCATTTGTCAAAATCACCAAAAAATAGATCGCTACGACGAGTCAAAAGGCCGTTTATACACGTGGATGGCAAATATTTGCAGGAATTCGGCGATTGATAAGTTGAGGTCCAAGGAAATTTCTCAATCTAGTAAGACCAACGCAATTGATGACTTCGTATATGGATTAGAAAGCAAATCAGGGACAGAGGCAATGACGGATGGAATCGGTGTCCGCGAGTTAATGGACGAGCTTAATGAAGATCAGCGCTTCATTATTGAGTATATTTATTTCAAAGGATATACACATTCGGAAGTTTCCGAGGAATTTGAAATTCCTCTCGGCACCGTCAAGTCCAGAGTAAGGGCTTCATTACAAGTTTTGAAAAAGAATTTAGACAGAATCTAGTGGATATTCAATCATACATAGCATCAGGCAAATTAGAGCTATTCCTCTTAGGAGAGCTCAATGAGCGCGAGCGTGAGGAGGTTCTGACCTTTGCGAAATTGCATCCGGAGATCAAAAAGAACTGGAAGAACTAGAGCAGACCATGTTTGCCTTCGATGAGTTGACCGGGACCCAACCTTCCAAAGCGGTAAAAGATAAAATCTTTGCCAGTTTGGAACCGGAGTTTAGATCGACTAAAGAGACCACTACGGAAGTAGAAGAACCTAAAGTTGCCAAAGTAGTTAGACTTTCCCTTTGGAAAGCCTATGCAGCAGCAGCTTCTGTAGTGGCAGTATTGGCAGTAGGTGCAGCTATATTTTATGCGAATAAGTTCTATGAAAAAGACGAGCAGTTTACTGCATTGCTTCAGGAACAAAGCGTGATGGCTGACAATTTGAACCAGGTGAAGATGGAGTTTGAACGGAAGGAAACCCAACTGGATAAAATTGTTGCCGGAGATTACAAACGGGTAGAGATGAAAGGCGAAGGTTTTGACATGCAAAAAGACGCGAAAGTAGATGTTTTCTGGGACCAGAATGCCCAGGAAGTCTTTGTAGCAGTCAATAACCTTAATTCTCTTAGTGAGGAATACGATTATCAATTGTGGGCCATAGGAGATGATGGGCCGATCGGGATTGGTTTGGTAAATCCAGGAGAAAAATTCACCCTACAACAAATGGAAGCGGTGGCACAAGCCGGAGCATTTGCTATTACCATTGAACCGAAAGGTGGTTCCGAATCACCAACCCTTGAAAAATTGGTAGTGCTAGGTGAGGTGGCATAGCTAGGTGAGGTGGCATAAGTAAGTAAAAGAAGATTTGAAAAAGAGCCTGTTCGAAAAGGACAGGTTTTTTTTCATTTAAAGGTTTTTGATTGATCTTTAGTAAGCTAATTTAGGCCTATGGAACTTCAACTTTCTACACCCGCCTTACTTTTTTCAGCCATTACCTTACTCATGTTGGCATTTACCAATCGTTTTTTAGCAATAGCCAGTTTGATTCGAGGCCTTCAAAGAACTACATGGATGCACCTGACAAGGAAATGATCGTGGATCAAATCCATAACTTAAGGAAGCGATTGACATTGATCAAGAATATGCAGCTCTTTGGAGTATTTAGCTTTTTATTATGCATCGTCTGTATGTATTTATTGTTCCATGGAATTATAGAAGCGGCCAACTGGGTGTTTGTAGGTAGTATGGGGTCATTATTGATTGCTTTGGCTTTATCATTAATAGAAATTCAGATTTCTACCAAGGCATTGAATTTGGAATTGAAGGATATGGAAGAAGTTTTTAACAACCGAAGTAGTGGGTTGGATTTTATCTTTAAAAAAGAGACAAAAAAAGATGAGAAATAGCCTTCTTTTAACTTTTCTGTGGCTTGTTGGATTACCTGGTTGTAATTCTAAATCAACGGTTGAAACCGCAACTGTGGAACAAAATACCACCAATGCGACTGTAGATGGGTTTTACATCGATTTGGAAGGAGTAGGGACTGCCTACGATTTTTATACTTGGACTTCTGATCGGATTCCTATGGTTTCGGCTCATAGAGGTGGACCCTATCCTGGATTTCCTGAGAATGCCATTGAAACATTTGAAAATGTCTTGAATTATACTCCATCCATCATCGAACTGGATGTGGCAATGACCAAGGATTCGGTATTGGTATTGATGCATGATGACGACTTGGACCGAACCACCAACGGAACGGGCAAGGTGGAGGAGGTAACCTATGAATATATTCAATCCCTCTTTTGGAAGATGAAAATGGGCAGTTGACTAGCTTTCGGGTACCGACTTTAGAAGCGGCATTAACCTGGTCTAAGGGGAAAGCGTTATTGACCGTAGATATCAAGCGATCTGTTCCTTTCGAAAAGATCATTGAGGAGGTTCGCAGTACAGATTCTGAAGGACATGCAGCTTTGATCACCTATACCTTTCCGGCTGCGAAGAAATTGCATTCTATGGCTCCGGATTTAATGCTTTCTATAACCATCAGAAATGAAGAAGAAATCAAAAGGTTAGAAGAGACAGGAATTCCCTGGACCCGTGTAATTGCCTTTACAGGTTTGGCCGAAAGGCCTAGGGAATTTAACCAGGCTCTCCACCAGAGAGGAGTTTTTACCATATTGGGAGTGTTGGGCAACTTGGATCAAAGTGCAGTTAGTCGAGGAGATCAAATCTATGCTAGTTTTGTGCAAAATGGCGCAGATATCTTGGCAACTGATAGACCCATTGAAGCTGCAGAGGCTATTAAAACTATGACTCCATCGCAAAGTTCTAAATCTAAGTATTTCATAAAATGATCATTGACCTACGTAGTGACACTGTCACAAAGCCTACTAAGGGTATGAAAGAAGCCATGTTTTCAGCTCCTGTAGGAGATGATGTCTTTGGAGAAGATCCTACGGTTTCGGCTCTGGAAGAGAAAATTGCGAGTCTTTTTGGGATGGAAGCTGCGATTTTCTGCCCTTCCGGTACCATGACCAACCAGATAGCAATACGTCTTCATACCCGAATTCAAACTGAGGTAATCTGTCATAAATATTCCCACATCTATTTGTATGAGGGAGGGGGATTATGTCAAACTCTTTGGCTTCCGTCAAATTATTGGAAGGGAATCTAGGTAAAATTACCGCCTCTCAAGTGGCAGCCTCTATTAACCCAGATGATATCCATGCTCCTGAGACCACCATGGTTTCTCTGGAGAACACGATGAATAAAGGAGGAGGTAGTATTTATGAATTGGAAGAAGTCATCCCGATCAAAAAGGTTTGTGAAGAGTATGGGTTGAAATTGCATTTGGATGGAGCGAGATTGTTCAATGCATTGGTAGAAACCGGAGACAATCCAAAAGACTGGGGTAGCCAGTTTGATACGATATCCATTTGTTTGAGTAAAGGCTTGGGTTGTCCCGTAGGCTCTCTTCTACTCGGCTCAAAAACCGATATAAAGCGAGCAAGAAAAGTACGGAAAGTGATGGGCGGAGGAATGCGACAGGCAGGATTTCTGGCAGCTGCAGGAATCTATGCTTTGGATCATCAAGTAGCGCGTTTGAAAGAGGATCACGGAAGAGCAAAAGCTTTAGGAGAAATGTTATTGAAAAAATCCTTTGTTCCTGAAGTATTGCCAGTTGCTACCAATATCGCTATTGCCAGGTTGGATGGAATCACACCAGAGTTCTTTTTGGAGAAGTTGGGAGAGAAGCACATTAAAGCGGTTAAATTCGGTCCAGACTTAGTCCGGTTTGTTACCCACCATGATTTTGGGGATGATCACTTGGAAGAGTTTGGAAAACGAATTGGGGAATTATAATTCGAAGACAGTTTTTGTCATAAAAGGGGGCTTTGCGGTCCCTTTTTTCATTTCTCTGTATCTTGCCGATAGAATCTAGATTCCAACAAATGAATAATACACCACTGGCAGAGCGAATGCGCCCAATCCGCTTGGAAGATCTAATCGGTCAAGAGCACTTGTCTTCACCAAATTCATTTTTATATAAAGCCATCAAGTCGGGAAATGTCCCTTCATTGATCTTATGGGGCCCTCCAGGGGTTGGAAAAACGACCGTTGCCAATATCATTGCCAATGAAATCAAGGCGCCATTTTATACGCTTTCAGCGATTAGCTCTGGGGTCAAGGATATCCGTGAGGTGATTGAAAAAGCAAAGTTTCAAATGGGAGTGGTGCTTTTTATCGATGAAATCCATCGCTTTAATAAATCCCAGCAAGATGCGCTATTAGGAGCTGTGGAAAAAGGGATTATCCGCTTAATAGGTGCAACTACAGAGAATCCTTCCTTTGAGGTCAATGCTGCTCTTTTATCAAGGTGTCAAGTATTTACCCTTAATTCCTTGGGGAAACCAGAACTGGAGGCGATGATCCATCAGGCTTTGGAAAGGGATTTGGAGCTGAAGAAACTGGATGTACAGTTGAAAGAGACGGATGCCTTGTTGAGAATCTCTGGTGGGGATGGAAGAAAGTTGCTAAATCTGTTAGAAATAGTCATTGATGGGATCAACGAAGATCCTTGCGTGATCACAGATGAAAAAGTGATGCAAATTGCACAGCAAAAAGTGGCTTTGTATGATAAATCCGGTGAGCAACATTACGATATAATTTCTGCTTTTATCAAATCAATCCGAGGTTCAGATCCAAATGCAGCCGTGTATTGGTTGGCTCGAATGATCGAAGGAGGGGAAGATGTGAAATTTATTGCTAGGAGATTGGTGATTTTGGCGTCGGAGGATATAGGTAATGCCAATCCTAATGCCTTGCTGTTGGCGACCAATTGTTTTGAGGCGGTCAAATTAATCGGGTACCCCGAATCCCGAATAATTCTATCGCAATGCGTGACCTACTTGGCCAGCTCCCCCAAAAGCAATGCCGCCTACATGGCCATCAACCAAGCGCAGTCTTTGGTGCGTGAAAAAGGAGATTTGACTGTTCCACTCCATTTGAGAAATGCACCTACCAAGTTGATGAAAGATCTGAATTACGGGAAGGCATATAAATATTCCCACGATTACCCTGGCAACTTTGTGGAGCAGGAATTCATGCCTGATGAAATCAAAGGAACCAAATTATATGAACCTGGAGAAAATGCCCGTGAGAATGAACTGAGAAGGTATCTGGGAAGTAAGTGGAAGGGGAAATATGGATACTAAAGTCAGAAGTTTGAAGTGAGAAATCTGAAAAGCTAATTCGAATTCTTCTTTGAATTTATAAGCATAGTTGTAATAATTGCTGTCAATTCATTCGCCTCTTTTAAAATTGGTTTAATTCGATCTTCTAAAAGCAAATTAGACTCGGATATCAATTCTAGCTAAAAAATAGTTTTATCAGCTTCTTCCTGTACCACTGATAGTTTTGAAATAAATTCCGCCCTTGATCTTCCTCTTTGAGATGATCTGTAATTTGCTTTAATGGAAGTTCCAGAACGAATAAGATGATTTCCTAATTCGAACCCTACGGTAGTTTTGGGTAAATCGGAAACTAGTTTTATAATTTCTAAAGCAAACTTTTTGGTTCTTTCTTTTAAATCTCGATCCATAACCGAATTTACAAAAACAGCATTTGATTAATATCTTAAAAATTAGAATTTAGTTTTGGATTTTATTTTCAGATTTCTCACTTGAGCTTTCTGACTTAAATAGATTTGACCAGTTCTTCAGCTACATTAAATCTTATGTCTTATATCATAAATCATAAATAAGGTTTTTTGAATCCAATCTAAATCGTTTTCCATAAATTCCTTCTGGAAGTCCTTTGCCGCAACCTATAATCATGCAGATTTCGGATCCTTTGGGAAGATTTAGAAGTTTCGATACTCGTTTGGAGTCATAGCCTTCCATCGGGCAAGTGTCATAGCCGGAGGCTTTCATCCCCAACATAAAAGTCATAGAGGCTAAAGCAGCGGACTTATGAACGGAGATTCGTACGTCCGTTTCGCTGACTTCACGGACCATCGGTCTTTTTAAACCTACCCACCAAGCAATAATTTTTTTGATGGTAGTCCAGCCAGGAAAACGGGAATATAGTTTGGGAATTAAGTTTCCATAATAACTCAATGCCTGTTTTTGTTTCTTTTCAGATTGGTTTTGAACCGTGGTCTTGATGTAATTGTAATTGGCATCAGCTCTAGACTTCCAAAGATCTCTTCGGGTCACCACTACCACCAATTCTCTGGCGGTGACTGCTGCCTTTTGGCGCATGCATAGGTTGGCCAGTGGAGCTTTAATAGAAGAGGTTTCCGGGATACGGATAAATTGATAGAGTTGTAGATTGGAGCTGTTTGGAGAGAGGATAGCTGCTTCCAAGCATTTTTTGACTATTTGGTGATCGAATGGGCTTTCTTGATCAAAAATTCTCACCGACCTTCTTGCCTCTACAGCTTCAAAAAACCTAATTCATTTAGTAATCCCATCAATTAACTATATTGTTTATTCAAACAACAAAAATTTATGTTGATTGATTATTTTGAAGCAAATTTAGAAAGAATTACCAACTACCATTTAAATGATTTTTGAATTAATAAGGCTACAATTCTTAAAGAGTGTCCGATCTACCTCTTTTGCCAAGAGCTTATTGATCACCATATTTCTGGCTTTTCTTGCATTACTCTTACTCAGTTATATTTTGATGGCAGGGATTTTCTTACAAAAAATCCTTGGAGTAATAGCTGAAGGGCAAGATCCATTAGAGGTCCTCTGTTCAGGGCTGATCTTTTTCTTTTTGACGGAGTTTATGTATCGTTATTTCCTGCAGAATCTCCCAGTAATCGAACTGGAAAGCCTCTTGCATTTACCGATTGGTAAAAGGAAGATTATGCACATGCTGCTGGTGAGGTCCTTTATCTCACCTATCAGTGTGATTGCGTTATTACTTTTTCTACCATTTGGAATTCAAGTGATATTGCCTTCAATGGGGATGGCTTCTTTGATCTTCTGGATAGGTAATATCTTAATGATCAGCTGGTCACTTCATTGGTTTATGCTTTGGTTTAAGCAACGGTTTGAAGATAGCCTGATTGGAGTATTTATCGTTTTCGCAGTTTTATTGCTTGGTGGAGGATCTACCTATATGGGCTGGTTTAATCTAGGGGATTTGGTGGCTCCATTTTTCACTTGGTCGCTTAGGAGTATAGTTCCTTTGATTATTAGCACGACCTTTTGTGTGGGGCTCTATTACATTGCCTATACATTTTATCTAAACAATGCTTATCTAGAAGATTTATCCAAAGAGGAGGAAGTTAAATTCGCCAATAGAAGCTTTGGTTTCTTTTCAAGATTCGGCTTGGCCGGAGAGATGGCAAATCTAGAATGGAAATTAATTATCCGTCATAAGAAGAGTAGGACATTTTTAATGCTCAGTGCCTTCTTTTTGTTGTACGGAATGATTTTCTATAATAATCCCCAATACCAGACAGAGGGAGGAGGCTTTAGCTTCATCTTTATTTTTGTGGGGGTATTTATCACCGGGATATTTATGATTCAATATGGGCAGTTGTTTTTAAGCTGGAACTCCGGAAATTTTGATTTTTTCATCAATCAAAAGGATGGAATAGCGGCGCTGATCCGAGGCAAGTATTTATTGCTCATTGCCGTTTCTTGCCTTTGTTTCTTATTGTCAGTGCCCTATGTGTATTTTGGGTGGAAGTTTTTATTGATCCATTTGGCTACATGGCTTTTTAATGCAGGGGTGTTGATTCATTTAATTGTCTATTTAGCCCTATGGAAACCTAAACCAATGGATTTAAATAAAGGAGCCATGTTCAATTACGAAGGGGTGGGTGCTGCTCAGTTTTTGATGATCATACCGATGATGTTAGCCCCTTACGCGGTATACTTGCCTTTTGCTTTGTGGGTCAATGAATATGCAGGCCTAGCTGCATTGGCTACCATTGGAATCATTGGCATTCTATCATTTAAAAAATTATCCCAAATCAATATTAATCGAGTTCTCTCCCATAAATACGAGATTTCATCTTCATTCCGTCAAGAGTTATGATTCAAGTAAAAGACCTTAAAAAACGATATAAAGAAGCGGTTGTCCTGGATGTTCCAAGTTTAGAAATTCCTAAGTCGGAATGTTTTGGATTGGTAGGTAATAATGGAGCTGGTAAAACCACCTTGTTTAGGATCATGTTGGACTTGGTTCGCGCCACTACAGGATATGTAACGATTGACGAAGAGGATGTGAGTAAAAGTGAAGCTTGGAAAAGTGTGACAGGTGCGTTTTTAGATGAGCATATGCTCTTGGCCTACTTAACTCCAGATGAATACTTTGAGACGCTAAGAAAAATTTATGGAATGTCGGAGGCCGATCTCCAAAACCACTTAGCCAAGTTCACGGATCTGTTTAATGAAGAAATCATTGGAAAAAAGAAATACATACGAGATTTGTCCAAAGGAAATTTGAAGAAGGTAGGAATAGCTGCTGCTTTGATGGGAAATCCTCAATATGTGTTTTTGGATGAACCTTTTGAAAACCTAGATCCGAGTTCGCAAATCAGATTAAAGAAATTAGTGCTTCAGGAAAAGGAAAATTCACAAGTGACATTCTTGATTTCCAGTCATGATTTGAACCATGTGACGGAAATTTGCGATCGTATCGTCTTGTTGGAAAAGGGAAAAATCATCAATGATTTGAGGGAAAAATCAGCGATGATGTCTGAATTAGAAGCGTATTTCACAGGTTGATTTAGAATACATATTCGAAAAGAAAGCCCCTTAGGAACATCCTGAGGGGCTTTTCTGTAAGCTATCCCATACTCACTGCTAAGGATAGCAATTCAACCTTTATTCAACTTTAACTAGTACCAACCGCCGCCAAGTGCTTGATATATATTCACTTTGGCATGCATTTGTTTCATTTTGGTTTCTATCAGATCAAATCTTGATTCTAAGGCATCTCTCTGTGTCAATAACACTTCCATGTAATCAGCTCTTGCTGATTTAAACAGGTCATTGGAAATATCTATAGATTGAGTCAACGCATTTACTTGTTGCGTTTTCAAATCATAGGTTTTTTCTAAGTTGTCAATGTTGGAAAGTTGATTTGCTACTTCGATGTATGCATTCAAAATCGTTTGCTCGTAATTATAAATCGCCTGAATCTGCATGGCATTGGCAGTGAGGTACCTGGCTTTGATCGCATTTCGATTGATCAATGGAGCTACCAACTCACCCGCGAGCGAATAGATCAGGGATTGAGGAGTGGTGAACAAATAAGAGGGATTGAATGCATTAAAACCTAATCCAGCAGAAATCTCCAATTTAGGATAGAAGTCTGCTTTGGCCACTTGAATGTCAATCTTCGATGCTGCCAATTCAAGCTCTGCTTGTCTGATATCCGGTCTGTTTTGTAATAACTGAGAAGGAATCCCCGCATGAACCATTTCAGGGACCAAGTCGGTGAAAACACGGTGATCTCTTTCCACTCTTTGAGGGAATCTACCTACCAAGAAATTGATCCGATTTTCAGTTTCTATAATTTGCTGCTGAATGTCGTATTGAAGACTTCTGGTATCTAGCACTTGTGCTTCAAATCGTTTTACTGCGAGTTCGGTGACTCTCGCAGCATTTTTCTGATACTTGACAATTTCCAAGGCATTGTTTTGGATCTCGATGTTCTGTTGAACAATCTCCAATTGATTATCCAACGCCAGTAGTTCGTAGTAAGAATTGGCAATTTCAGCGATCAAGTTGGTAACCATGAAATTTTTACCCTCTACACTACCTAGATATCGAGTCAAGGCTGATTTTTTTGCATTTCTGAGCTTTTTCCAAATATCCACTTCCCAGGTGGCAAATGCACCGACCACATAATCTTGCAACGGATCTGGCATTTCTTCCCCAGGTTTGATTTCAGTATTGGCATCATTGGCCCCTTGACTGGTGTACCGACCCACTTTATCCACACCTGCACCTACTCCGATATTCACAGAGGGTAAAATTTCACCCTTTCGGACACGGACTTCATTTTGAGCAATCTGTATCTCCTGCAAGGTAATATTCAACTCCTGATTCTTGCTCAGGGCCGTATCAATCAGGGTTCGAAGGTATGGGTCGGAAAAGTATTCCTTCCAATCCAAAGTAGCGGTATTCGTAGTGTCCTGAGAGCCATTATAGCTTTCTGGAACTGTATCATTTATGGCTTTTTCGGCCAATTCTTGAGTCTTACAAGAGGTCACCGCAAAGGAAAGGCTTGCTACTCCAAGACTTATATAAAGGATTCTTTTAAGCATGTTTGTGGTGAGTTTGTTCGGATAAGGGACTTTCGTCTTCATTCTTGATTAAATGACGGCCATCTGCCAAAGACCCGAAAATGTAATAAAGGCCAGGGACAATGATTACCCCGAATATGGTACCGAAGAGCATTCCTCCCATGGCAGAAGCACCGATGGTTCTGTTTCCAATTGCACCTGCTCCGGTTGCTAGTATCAATGGAACCAATCCAGCAATAAAGGCAAAGGAAGTCATGAGGATAGGTCTAAATCGAACCTTAGCACCTTCTATTGCTGCCGCAAGGATGGTCGCACCTTCCTGTCTCTTTTGTACAGCAAATTCTACAATCAATACCGCGTTTTTACCCAACAGCCCCACTAACATGATCAAACCAATCTGGGCATAAATATCATTGTCAAGTCCCATCATCTTTAGCAAGAAGAAGGATCCAAAAACCCCGACAGGTAAAGAGAAAACTACGGCAAGCGGAATAATAAAGCTTTCGTATTGTGCTGCTAAAACGAAGTAAACAAACACAAGTACGATGATAAATACATAGAGTGCTTCGTTACCTCTGCTAGCTTCATCATAAGACAAGCCTTCCCATGCAATATCATATCCTCTCGGTAAAGTTTCAGCGGCCACTTCACGAATGGCTTGAATGGCATCAGCCGTAGTATAGCCTGGAGCCGGAAGACCTCTGATTGCTGCCGAGTTATACATGTTGAAACGGGTAACCTCATTAGGACCTTGTGTTTTCTTCATCGTCATGAAGGCAGAATAAGGCACCATTTCGCCTGCTTCATTTTTAACAAAGAGATTCAGAACATCAGAAGGTAATCGTCTGAAGCTTGGATCAGATTGCACATAAACTTTGAAGAATCGGCCAAATCGGATAAAACCTTGTTCGTAGGTACTTCCAATCAGAATGTTTAAGTTCTCCATGGCCTTACCAATGGATACCCCTTTCTGCATGGCTTTATTATTGTCTATCTCCAATTCGTATTGTGGATAGTTGGCCGCGAAGAACGTAAATAGACCAGTGATCTCTTTACGTTCTCTTAGGTGATCCATGAAGTCTTTGTTGATCTTATCAAACTCCTGATAATCTGTATTGGTAGTTTGATCCAATAATCTCATGGAGAAACCGCCAGATGAACCGAAACCCGGAATAGCTGGTGGTTCGAAGAACTCTACAATTGCACCAAGCCCCTTAGATTCTTCTTCTAGTTCTTCCATGATTTCTTTCACCGTGTGCTTACGCTCACCCCAAGGCTTCAAGTTGATCAAACAAGTACCGGCATTGGAGCCACGACCCTCTGTCATGATCTCATATCCTGCCAATGAAGAAACAGATTCTACTCCATCGATTTCCTCGCAAATCTTTTGAAGCTTTTGAGAAACCTGATTGGTTCTTTCCAAAGTTGCTCCTGGAGGTGTCTGGATAATTGCATATATGGTTCCCTGGTCTTCACTAGGAATAAATCCTGCTGGAAGAATCTGGTTTTCGAAGAAAATTCCAGCTCCGAATAGTAGAAGGATTCCAAAGGTTAGCCACCTTCTGCTCACCATGGATTTCAAAAGTCCAACATATTTACCTGTCAACTTATCGAAAACGCTGTTAAAGCTATCCAGTGATTTGGTCAAGAAGTTCTGCTTTCTTTCATGTCCATGGTGATTTTTGAGCAGCATGGCGCAAAGTACAGGAGTCAAGGTTAATGCGATCACCGCTGAAATCACAATGGAACTGGCCATGGTGATAGAGAACTGCCGATAGAAGGTGCCTACTGGGCCTGACATGAAGGAAATTGGAAGGAATACTGAAACCATAACCGCAGTAATGGCGATGATGGCTCCACTGATTTCTCCCAACACTCTTTTTACAGCCTGGTAGGGAGTCAGGTGAGGGAAATCCTCCATTTTGGCGTGTACGGCTTCCACCACTACGATCGCATCATCGACCACAATACCAATTGCCAACACCAGAGCAAATAAAGTGACCAAGTTGATCGAGAGACCAAAGAATTGGATCACAAAGAAAGCTCCAACCAGCGAAACCGGTACAGCTAGAATAGGAATTAATGTAGACCTCCAGTCCCCTAGGAAAATAAATACTACGAGGGCTACAAGGATAAATGCGTCGCGTAATGTATGAACTACCTGTTCGATAGATGCATCTAGGAATTGAGAAACGTCATAACTGATTTGATAATCCATTCCTGGAGGGAAGGATTCTTTCATGGCTTCCAGTCTTGCTTTCACCTCTGCGATTACATCACTGGCATTACTGCCATAGTTTTGCTTCAATACAATCGCCGCGGAAGGATGACCGTCTAGGTTGGAATAAATATCAAAGAATTCACTTCCTAATTCAGTTCTAGCGATGTCTTTGAGTTTGATGCTTTCACCATCAGGGTTTGCCCGGATGATGATGTTATCGTATTGTTCAGAGGTATTGAAACGGCCCTTGTAGGTCAAAACATATTCAAGAGACTGGGCTGCGATACCGGAACTTTGACCGATTCTTCCTGGGCGTCCTACGATACTTTGCTCTTGCATCGCTTCCATGACATCTTCTACAGAAAGGTTGTAGGCACGCATACGGTCTGGATTTAACCAAACCCGCATGGCATAAGTTCTACTGCCCAAAATTTGAGACCTTGCTACCCCTTTGATCCGGTTGATCTCCGGAATCATATTCACGTTGGCATAGTTGTACAAGAATTTTTCATCCATGCTTTCACTCGTCGAGAAAAGGTTGACGTACATCAACATACTTGGCTGGATAGGAGTGATAATCACACCTTCTCGCTGAACCAATTCTGGTAGGAGAGGCATAACCTGATCCACTCTGGTCTTGACTCGTATGACGGCCTGGTTGGGGTCGGTGCCTGGTTCGAAGATTACGTTAATGGTTGCCTCACCCGCACTAGTTGCATCTGTGGCCATGTATCGCATGCCTTGTACCCCATTGATGGAGTTTTCAAGCGTAATAAGCGTGGACTTTACCAGCACGTCAGCACTGGAACCTGGATAGGCAATAAATATACTTACCGTTGTTGGAGCGATTTCCGGAAACTGTGAAATAGGCATCTGCTTCATGGCCAGAGAACCTACAAACACAATGATAATGGAGATTACAATCGCTAAAACTGGTCTTTTTATGAATTTTGTAAACATCAGTTTGTTGTTTTAGGATTGGAATTACTCGGCATAAAGATCCAGACTCGAAATCACTGATTTCGGTTCCAGAAAATCATACTGGATTTCTTCGTTTTCTTTTATTAGTCGAAGACCTTCCAAAAGTATTTTGTCTGTAGGCTCTAATCCTCCTACTACTGCATAAATGTGTGGTAACTCTGCAGAGATTTCGATTTCTCTAGAGTGGATTACATGATCTTCATCAATGACAAATACATACTTCTTATCCAACACTTCGAAGGTTGCCTTTTGAGGGATTAATAAGGTCCCTTCGAGAGGGATTGTCATTTGGATGTTTCCAGTTTCCCCATGTCTTAACAACCCATCAGGATTCGGAAAAGTCGCTCTAAAAGCGATGTTACCAGTTTCATTGTTGAAATCCGCTTCAATAGTTTCCACTACTCCTGGGTATTCAAACATTTTGTGGTTGGCCATTTGGAAGGCCACTTGCACTTTTTCATTGGATTTGACCTGAGCTTTATAATCTAGGTATTCCGCTTCAGGCACGTTGTAATAAATCCACATTTTACTGTTGTCGGAGAAGTTGGTCAATAACTCTCCTTCTTCTAGCAAACTGCCTTCTCTGACAAGGAACTTGTCAATAATTCCGTCAAATGGAGCTCTGATTTCAGTAAACTGTAAATGTGTTTCTGCCAAAAGTCGTTCGGCATTGGCTTTATCCACCTGTGCTTTAGCCATAGCTAATTCATTGGGGGCAACGATATTTCTGTCTGCCAAAGACTTGGTGTTTTCATATTCAATTCTTGCAAATTCAGCTTCAGCTTTTGCTCTTGCAAGCTCTGCTTCGTAGACATTCGGCATGATTTTGAAAAGCAAGGTGCCTTTTTTCACAAACTGACCTTCATCTACATAGATTTTTTGTAAGTAGCCTCTTTCAAGAGCTCTAAGCTCAATGTGCTGGATCGAATGGACCTGAGACACATATTGTTTGGTGATAGTTGTGTCCATGGGTAATGGACTGGTTACCTGAAAGGTAGTTTCTGCTTCATGGTGCTCCTCTCCGTGAGAGTTACAGCCTGTGTGGAATAGTAATGCACACAAGCCTGCGAGCATGATAATTCTCGATTTCATAAAATAGATGTTAAACGGTATTTATTCTTGGATTTTAGAAACGTGTAAAGAATTGATACACGGGATTGCGTCCTTCATTTTGGAAATTGAAGCAACACAAGAAGGGTAGGGTAAGAAGAGCTATGGATTATATAGCCTACTTAAAAAGTAGTATCATATAGTAAACACCTGGTTGATGAGGTGCATCCTATAGGACGATACAAGGTAGAAATGCTTACTAAGGAATAAGCGTCTTTGAATAAACCGGAATAAAAATCCGAGAATTAGGTGCAAAAAATAGCAATAAAGTAATTGCTATTTTCTACATACTTTTTAAATGAAAAAAGGATGTCATCTTCCTCCTCGATTTCAGTAGGATCTAACTTGATTTTACCGGACTCGTGAATTTGAATGATTGGGACTTGTTCGGAGTTGCTTTGGGCTATGTGAGAATTTTCTAACCTGGAAAAATTTTCTTCCTGAACAAACTGATGACCCTCCTCCATTTCATGGGCGTATAGTTGACTATACCCGCTTGAAAGTAGGATGCAAAATGAAAGTACAATTCTTGTAATCAACTTTGTCATCAGGGTGCGAAATAAATAAAGTTTTTCTCCCAGTCAAGAAAACTTCAGTTAAATCCTGTTAACGATTCAAATTTTCCTCTCAATCCAATATAAAATTTAAAAGGCTTTTGAATCAATGGTACTAAATCAAATTTTATTTTGGTTTAGTTCAATGCTTAACATTTTTTTATAAAATTCTGTATTTTATTGAGAATCTTCAAACTATTTGGGGTAATTATTTTTGTTTTTTTATTTAACGAGGCGAGTAATGTGGTTTTTGCTTTGCTAGAAAAGGTTTTTACTTCATCAATAACAAGTCATTTTCCCAATATGAAAAAGAAGAATGATCCCTATCTCAAATTAGCTGATTTTGTAAACCACTTTATTTTTTTCAGTCTTAAAAGTGGTTTACAAATGAGCTTTATATAGTGATTCCATAAAAAAATCATCACGTTTATATAATTATCAGTAAATGAATAGGATAGATTTTTAAATTGAAGATTCTGTAAATACCAATAAATCATGAACAATAAACCCTTATTTCTAATTCTTTGTATGGTGCTAGCCTCCTTTCAGGTGATGGCACAAAATACCTATAATCTTGTCGTAGAAGGCTTTGACTGGGGTCCGGCGGTAAACAAAGTGATTTTGTCCAAAGGCAGCACTGATTTAAGTGTAGATCCATCAGTTTACCATGTTTACGCTACAAGAAGTTCTGAACTTTCAGAAGGTCCTATTAATCCTTCTGGAGGAGAGAGAACGGTATTATCTGCTTATCCTTCGGATGGTCAAGGAAACAGGCAGGAGGGCGGAAGTTATGTCACATTGAATCTGGCAGTAGCTCCTACTATTCGTGTGAGTTCACCCTTTCAATACATGCGTGGTCATGGCAACGTCTGGGTAGACTACCAATTGTTAATTACCAATACAGAGACCTTGGAAGTCTGGAACAAAGAAAGTGACCGGATCATGCCCTTGATCGATGAATTTGATTTGAATGGTACATTCACTCATTCCAATGTCGAACTAACCTATGCCTCATTTACACCGGATACCGATCAAGATAAGGCTCCATTGATTATTTGGTTACATGGAGGAGGTGAAGGAGGGACAGATACCACCATTCCATTGCTAGGAAATCGGGCTGCCAATTATGCATCTCCGGAAATTCAACAATATTTTGATGGGGCTTATGTGTTGGTTCCACAAACACCTACTCGTTGGATGGATAGCGGGGATGGTTCTACTAGTGGTCAGGTAGATGATATTTACTTTGAGGCGTTGAAGGGTTTATTTGATGATTTTGTAGCGAAAAACCCCAATGTAGATACGGATCGGATTTATGTAGGTGGATGTAGTAATGGGGGGTATATGAGTTTGAAATTGATCTTGGAATACCCTGATTACTTTGCTGGAGGGTATATCAGCGCTTTAGCCTATCGGGCAGCTTATTTATCAGATGAACAAGCTAAAAGTATCAAAAATGTACCGATCTGGTTTGTGCACTCCAAAGATGATTCGACCACTGTCGCGGATCAGACTGTATTACCAGTGTATGATAAACTAATCAAAGCTGGAGCAAAAGATGTTCACTTGACTTTATATGACCATGTGGTAGATATCACAGGCTTATTAGGAGGAGAGGATTACCATTATCCGGGGCACTGGTCATGGATTTATTCACATGCAAATAAGAGCCAAACAGATTTTGATGGTAGTCCCGTGAAAGTAGATGGAGTTCCCGTGACTATTATGCAATGGCTTTCTTCCCAATCAAATTAGTCATCAGTAAGTAATAGAAGTTAAGGATTTATAGAGGCTGCTAAAAACCTTGCGATTTCAACTTGGAGTAAGAGAACCAGTTGGAAAAGCGGTTTAGGCAGCTTCTTTTTTAAATTAGTCTAGATTCCTTCTTTTTACATATAGGGAAAATAATTCAGGAGTTAGAAAAATAAGTAGGAGATATGTTGTTGATTATGGTCTTGGGACTTCCCGGTTCCGGAAAAGCTATTTTGCTTCTAAACTTTCAGAACGGCTTAAGGCAGTCCATTTGGAAAATGATGTGATCCGAAAAGAACTTCATAAAATGGGGAGCTATACGAGGGAGGATAAAATGGAGGTGTACCGAGAACTGTGTCAACGTACAGAGTTGTTGGTCAAGGATGAGAAATCGGTGGTAATGGATGCTACCTTTCAATTGGAGGAATATCGAGAGTTGATTTATCAACTTTCATCTAGATATGAAGTTCCTTTAAGTACCATTTTGGTGGAAGCAAGTGAATCACTGGTAAAAAAAAGGCTGGAAAAGCCAAGAAAAACAGTGAGGCAAACTATGAGGTGTACTTGAAGTTGAAAGAGAATTTTGATCCTGTCCGTCCGCCTTTCATTGCTATTACTTCCAGAGAATCAAATCTGGAATCAATGCTTCGGCAGGCGATGGACTATATTAATCCTGATCAATGAATTCTTCCGAAATCAAAAGCTTATCGCAATTGGGCTCTTTCAAAGGGCTGGCCTTAAAGGGAAAATTGATAGAGACTCATATTTCTTGGGTCATCCTATCCGGAGACCATGCTTTTAAAATCAAAAAGCCTGTTCACTTGTCTTTTGTTGATTTTTCCAGTTTGCAAAAGCGGAAACATTACTGCGAAATGGAAGTGAATCTCAATGCAAGGTTTACTGATATCTACTTGGGAGTGGAACCAATTTATTTTGAAGAAGACCATTGGTCCATTGGCGGGGAAAAAGGATTGCCTCGGGATTTTGCTGTGGTGATGAAGAGGATGGATGAGGGAATGCGGATGGACCGACTTTTGGAGAAAGCAGAGGTGTCTTCAGAAGCCATAGAAAAATTAGCCCATCAGGTGGGGAGTTTCCACAAAAGAGCCCGAGTGATTCATCGGTCTTTTGACTTGCAAAAATCGAAAGAGACCTTCAATGATATTTTGAGTATAGAAAAAGTATTGGAAGAGCTCCCTAATTATGATGAACTCAAAGAGCAATTACATAGGGCAGTTAGGTTGAGCGACTTGTTTTTGGAAAGTAATTCGGAACTTTTAAAACAGCGAATAGAAGAAGGGTTTGTGAGGGATGTTCATGGGGATTTGCATGGAGGCAATGTTTTTTTGATGGAAAGCCCCGTCATTTTTGATTGCATAGAGTTTAGGGAGGATTTCCGACAGATTGATGTGCTGTATGAGGTGGCTTTCCTCTGTATGGATTTGGAAAGTTGGGGAAGAGAAGACTTGTCGAAGGTTTTTTGACTACCTATTTTGAGCAACAAGGGACGTCCATTTCTGGTCAGGAAGAAAAATTGTTCAATTATTATAAGTGCTTGAGAGCCAATATTCGTGCAAAAGTTTACGCCATCGAGATTTCCCAATCGAAAGATGAAAAGTCTAAACAAAATTACATTAAGGAATTCAAGAGATATTTGTCTTTGATTGTGGGGTATTTGGATTTGCTTAATGAATAAGACAATAAGGGGATATAGAGAGTAGAAAAAAGGATGAATTTAAATATGTCTATCTATGGGACCGAACAGGTGCGTAGTATTCAATAATCTCGATCATGAAATATAGTATTAGAATTCTTTTTTTCATTTCATCTTTCCAATTTCAAAATTGTGGAAACAAAGATTCTCCAGATTCACTTCAATCTACAAAAACAATTGAAATCAAGATGGATTTTTTGAAGGGTGATTCACCGGAATTTATCATTGAATTACTTGACACTATAAATCTTGAGATTCCTGGAAATCCATCTCTTACTTCGGTCCAAGATTTGGCCTTTTCGCAAGATTTCTTTGTTCTCTTAGACAGAAAACAGGGTCCATTAAAATTTGACTACAATGGTAGGTTTCTCGGGAAAATCGGGGAGATGGGAGAGGGGCCAGATGAATATATAATGCCATATGCGATTCACTTAGACGAAAAGGAGAATGTTGTCTTGGTGGCAGATTGGCAAAAAATGACCGTGATTTCCTATAACCCCAAAGGGAAATTTGAATCAACAAGCAGTAAACTTCCTGGGCATCCGATCTCTTTTTATAAGGATAGTGATACTCTACTGGTTGTTCAGGAGACAATCAATGGCACAAAAGAGCAACCTCGTCAGGTGTTGATAAGCTCTATTGAACCCAAAACCTTTGAAATTAAAAACTGGGAAAAGCCACTTTACGGCTATCATTCAAAATTCACTATTATCCATCCAATTCCTAGGATAATAAGTCGGGTAAACAACGCAAATTTATTTTATATGCCAGTCTTTCGGGGAGACATGTCATCGCATAACGAGAAGGATACGATTTTTAAAATAAAAGAGGGGCGATTGACTCCAGAATACCTACTTCATTTTATTGGATTTGACAACACAATTCAATTGGTAGTAAGCCAAATGGTGATGTCCGATAAAAATGCATTTTTACGTGTTTTATATGATCATCGTTCCTATTTTATAGTAATTGATTTGGAAAACAATCGTCCTCTAAGTCATATAAGGCAATTATTTGACCAAGAGATGACAGATGAAATGATTCCAAAGCTATTTAAAGGAAATGTGTATTACTCCATTCTTAGGGATAAGGAAAATGCAATAGAAAAAAATCCTCAATTAGTGTTTTACCGTTTTCCATCGGTAAAAAATTGAATAGAAAATAGTGGTGAAAACCACCTTCCCTTTTTCAAACAATTCGACCCCATAGATTTCGGTTCCACTTGCCTGAGAATCATAGCGAAGCACAAAGGCAAATCATTCTTCAAATAGAAATACGAGAGATCTCTGTTGTAAGATTTTTAAGGAGGTCATGTTATATTGAGGGGGATCATATTGTATGGTCTATTCACTCAATAGTCGGTTTTATTTCTTTGGTTACTCTCAAATTGTAGATGCCTATGGATGATTTTCATAAGTTAAAACTTTGGATCTATATAAAACATAAGGGTATTTTGGATTTAATTGGTTAGTTGGTTAGTTAAATATTTTTATATTTATTGAACTAATAATTTGAGTTTTTTGAAAATTTCTTTGTGTCAATTAAGTTTTATGCAAAAAATTATATTGGTTATTCTTTTCGGTTTTTTGGTGTCCTTAAATGCATGTAGACAAGTTGAACCTGATACAACAGTAATAATCACTGAGCAGATTCTTTACTCGAGTAGTGAAAAACTTAGAATGTTGGGAAGGTTGATTACCAACCAACAAATAGAATTAATTGATCATGGTTTTTATATTTCAGGCGATGAAATTTTTCATCACCAATTATTATTTCTCTGGGGAGTAAAGTAGGGCCAGGGAGATTTATTGGTGAAACCGATGGTTTGACAAATTCAAAAACATATTACGCGAAAGCATTTATTGAAATTGATGGTGAGATTCAATTTGGGAATGTTATCCAAACAGAAACTTTGACTCCTACTATTAAAAGTTTCAGTCCTGATTTTGGGACCGAAGGAGACGATTTTATTTTAAAAGGTACAAATTTCACAAAAGACACTCAGGTGTTTTTTGGAGATACTCAAGCTACAATTACATCTATTGTTGATGAATCAACAATTCATCTGAAAATCCCACCTCCTATTGCAGTAAATGTGCCAATTAAACTGTTAAGTCAAAATGTGAAGTTGGAATTCCCTCACTTTTTGAATATAAAACTGGTGCCTATGAGTTAATTAGTAATTATCCGGATCCTTTTAGGTTGGCTGGTTCGGCCTATTATTCAAGGGAGGGAGATTAGTGATAGGATTAGGAAACATGTCATTGTTTGCGCTATACCCAAGAATGAAGAAGTTTGACCTCGAATCCCGTGAATGGTTAGATGTTCCTTATAATGGACCTAACAGATCCTATGGGTTTTCGACAGAAAATTTTTAGGAGGAGGGACTCTTAACTTAGATACTCTTGGTTACAAACATAACAACACATTTTTTAAAATAACTGATAGTGGATTTGAACCACTAGAGGATCTAAGTTTTGTTTCAAGAGAGTCAATTGCTTTTGAAATAAATGAGGAACTCTACGTCATAGGAAGTTTGGACGTTGATTTCTTCGGGGTAAGAAAATATAATCCCAATGGAAAAACTTGGACTCGGATCACTTCAACACCTACCATGCTTTCTCAGACAAATCCTTTTTTTGTTTATGATAGTAAGTTCTATGTGGTAGACTCGGATAAAATCCTCTGGGAATTTGAGCCCAACTTAATTTCTTGGAGAAAGGTTGCTGTATTTCCTGGTGACATAGGAAAAGGTTATGGAATGGGACAAGTAATTGGAGACAAGGCTTATGTGGGGCTCTACCAACGAACTACCGAAATATGGGAATTGAATATGTCAGATTTGTCGTGGAAAGCAAAACGAAATATACCAGGTTCCACTGCTGAGGTAACTGTAGCTCATTATTCTTATGGAGGATATCTATACATCATGAGGACCCCAGAGAGAATAATTCCCGGCAATTTCCCGATGAATTTGTACAAGTTTGACCCCAACGGATTTTAATCTCAGCATATGAAAAAACATTTACTCATTTTCTTTTTACTGGTTAGTCAGTTGGGATGGGCTCAGACTGAAGTGAAGCGGGAGGTATTTGGGAGAGATATAGGCCAACTGATAGGAATACGGTTTACAGGCCGGATCATAGATGAAATTACAGAAGAAGCATTGGTAGACCAGTTACCTACCCAGATGGCAAGTTTGATTATTCAGGAAACAATCTTGCTTAATTCAAAAAAGAAATGAACAGCGATTCCCTGATAATCATAGATTGGAACTTTCTGTCAACTTTAAACTTCCAGGCAAGGGCAAATTCTTCGATGGGGATTGGGCTTTCTCAGTATTGAATGTGTATGGACGTAAAATTCCATTCTCGCTCTTCTTTTTGGATGAGTTAGGAGCACCTCCACAAGCGTTAAAACTTGCCGTGTTAGGTGTACCTCTTCCAAGTATCAGCTACTCTATTAAGTTTTAATAAGATGCTAAAAAATTTATTTACCTGCTCTTTATCTTGCCATTGGCAGCATGTATCACACCTTATGAAATAGAGGTGGATGAAGGGGAACAGCTGTTGACAATAGAAGGGATGATCACAAGTGGACCGGGGCCACATACTGTAAAACTATCTAGGAGCTCTACTTATGGTAGTATTTATGAAGGTGTTGTACTTCCAGAGCGAAGCGCATCTGTATTTGTTCGAGACGAATTGGGAGAGATAACTTACTTTGTTGAAAACCTAAATGAAAGAGGAACTTATCTAAGTCCGGATAATTTTACCGGGATAGTTGGTAGAACCTATACCTTAAATATTCAATTAAGGAACGGAGATAGGTATACCTCATTTCCCGAAAAAGTAAATATTGCTGTGCCTATTGAAAATTTTCAAATTCAAGCAGAGGAGATTCCTGTAGAGGGGGAGGTGTTAAATGATTCTGGAGTAGGTGTTTATGTGGATTTTAAAGATCCCGATGGAGAAAATAACTACTATTTTTGGAGAAATGATCCTGCTGTATACGAATTGAATACCAGGCCAGACCTTTATTATCCGCCGAAATCTCTAACTCCTGAGCCAAAGCCTTGTTGTTATACATGTTATTTGGAGGAGGAAGTTGGTAATTATGAAGTTTTTTTGACCAATGACGACTTTTTTGATGGTTTAAATACTCGATTTAAGGCAGCTTTTATTAAAGATGATGGACTTCGATTTATTTCCACATTTAGGGTTGACCTCAACCAGTTGAGTATTTCTGCCGATGCTTATCGTTATTTGAGGTTAGTAAAACAACAAATAGAGCTCACTGGGTCTGTATTTGATCCTCCTCCAGCAAATATTAGGGGGAATATGATCAGTTTGGACGACCCAAATGAAATTGTATTAGGGTTCTTTATGGCTGCAGGTGAATATAAAGAGAGGATTTATATTAACAGAGAAGATTTACAGTTTCGCCAACCAGATATTATCATAGCGGATGATTGTAGGATTGTGGAAGGAGCTACAGTTGTCCCTCCTTCTGATTGGAAACCTTAGATAGTTTTCATGATAAGGGTTTTATCCAAACATAATATTTTTAGCTATGGAATTTTTGTCTAACCCCGCTAGGAGTAGAATAGGATTGGTTTAAAAAATAGTTTTGGCTAGGAGTGTATTTGATATTAATCATGGCTTTACTTTCGGATTTGCAATTCGGGCTTGACCTATTGCAAATTGGTTTAGATAGTAGGAAGGAATTACAAATTCCTCCTAGCAAGGGGAGTGTTAAAAAAGTCAAATAGTCGCCATTTTAAGATTTAAAAAGGAAAAGCCTTCCATAATCGATTGATTACAAAAGGCTTTTTGTGGAGCTGGCGAGATTCGAACTCGCGTCCAGATAAGGAAACACCGTACCGTCTACATGCTTAGTCACCTGTTAGGTTTTCGACCGAAATATGCTGGATGACACACCTTGTTCCGGCTTAGCTATTGATCTTAGACTTGCTTAATAGCATCACAAGCCGCAACCCGGTCAAGTCGACACCTCAAATCCGTCCGGACCAGATAACGGACGGTGAGATGTGGCTGGGGAATTACTCTAGTAACTCAACCCTTTAAGCGATCTATCCTAAGAGGGTAGATTAGGCAGCCATGGCGTAAGAATTTTCGCCAATTATAGTTCGTATGAATCTTTCAAGGCCGTACATACTCCAGCCTGCATGCGAGCCCGATCTTTACACTTACTGTCAATACCGGTCAGCCCCATTTGTTAAGGATGACAAAAGTAATAGATTTTTGGTTCCAAGAGTACATAGTTTTTTGTTTCTCCTCCTCCAATCGGGCTTTTTTAAAATTCTTGAATTGGAAATCAACATTTTATCAGAAATTGTCGCAGATCACATACATTTAGGCTTCCCGAATATGGAGTTTTTTATATCTTGCGGTGATGGAAAACTTCGTCGTTTCGGCAAGAAAATACAGACCAGCAGATTTCAAGAGTGTGGTTGGGCAGCAGCACATTACCACGACTCTTCAAAATGCGATTAAAAACAATCACTTAGCTCAGGCTTTCCTTTTTGTGGACCTCGTGGTGTAGGTAAAACTACCTGTGCCCGAATTTTGGCAAAAACCATTAACTGCGAAAATCGGCAGGCAGATCAGGAAGCATGCGGTGAATGTGAATCCTGTGTTTCTTTTAAAAACAACAGTTCTTTTAATATTTATGAGCTGGATGCGGCCTCCAACAACTCGGTAGATGATATTAGAAACCTGGTGGACCAAGTGCGCTACGCGCCTCAAAAAGGTCAATACAAGGTATATATTATTGATGAGGTTCATATGCTTTCCAATCAGGCCTTTAATGCCTTTCTGAAGACCTTGGAAGAGCCTCCGAAATATGCGATTTTCATTCTTGCTACTACAGAGAAGCATAAGATCATCCCCACGATACTTTCCCGATGCCAGATTTTTGATTTCAACAGAATTCAGATCAAACATATTGCTGAGCATCTAAAATACATTGCAGAGAAGGAACAGGTAGACTACGAAGAAGAAGCTTTGAGATTGATAGCCACCAAAGCGGATGGTGCGCTCCGTGATGCCTTGTCTATTTTTGATTTGATCGTCACCTATTCTGCGGGCAAGAAAGTCACCTACCTGGAAACTATCGACAATCTTCATATCCTCGATTACGATTACTATTTCAAAGTAGTTGATGCCTTGATTGAGGAAGATTTATCCAAGGCATTGTTGATTTTTGATGAAATCCTAAAGAAGGGGTTTGATGGTCATAATTTCATTGTTGGTCTATGTGAGCACTTTAGAGATTTGTTGGTGGCAAAAGATCCCGCTACCGTTGAGTTAATCCAGGTTTCTGAAAGCGCAAAAGAAAGATACTTACAACAGACGGGAGCCACTTCCGTGTCCTTTTTGTTATCAGCTCTAAATATCGCCAACCAATGCGATATCAATTATAAGACCTCCAAAAATCAACGCCTCCATGTAGAACTGGCATTGATGAAAATGGCCAAACTGCCCCAGGTCTTCAAATTGGCAACTCTGGCTGCCGAGGAGTCAAAAAAAGTCTGAGTAAATCAGAGCCTAAAGTAGCTCCTTCCGATTCAAATTCTACCTCAATAGCTAAAGCTAAGCCTGTTCCTGTTCAGAGGACGATGTCTATTCCTACCAGCTTGTCTCATACCAAGAAGATTTTGGAGGAGAAAGCTAAGGATGAGGAAAAAAGAAATGAGCAGCGGAAAGCGGAGGCAAAAGTAGTGGAGCCAGTGAATACCCTCCAATTAACTCAATCCATGTTGGATGAGGTTATGCCAAAGGTTTTGGATCATTATAGGCTGGAAGGGAAAGTATTGGAACATGCGATTTTGAACCAACCAATCAAGATGGAAGGACATGAAATTTGTCTGGAAGTCATGGGGCATGTTCAGGAAGAAATTGCGCAGAAAATGAAGCCGGAATTATTGACTTTAATCAGAGACTTGACTGGAGCGGGTAAACTGGCCATCAAATTAGTGGTAAAAGAGGAGCTGGAATCCGCTACCAATAAACTCTATACCAGTTCCGATAAGCTTCGATTCCTGAAGGAAAAGCATGCGGCATTAGCTGAGTTTCAGAGAAGATTTGGTTTGGAAACAGACTACTAAAAATCTAGAGAAATCCCAAAATTTATCAAATTCTGGAGCTGTACTGCCTGTTTGGAACTGCCGTCATCTTGTTTGATAAACACCTCCTCATCGTAGATAATTCTGGTTTCCATCCTGGTTGAAATGTACTTGTTTACTTTCATTCGAATGGTGGAGTTGAAATTCACGACCATGTTTCCAAACCGTTCGTAATTCGAGAAAAGGTTGAGATCTGCTTTCCAGGTAATATTTTCCATGAGCTGAATATCTGCCACGGAAGTTGCCAATGACATACCTGCCTCGGCACGTACATTTTCTCCTGGAACTACCCCAAATGCTCCGGCACGGCTCAATGAATCGTCCATTACAATCGTAAAACGACCCGTAAATGGAGATAGAATGACGGACAATTTGCTTTTATCTGAATAGGTCCTTCTGTAGTTCAAACCCGTAGAAGATTGAACATAGCCAGGTGAGAGTAAATCCGATATTTTGGTTCTTACATCCTGATCACTTCCGGAGGGTCTGGAATATTTATACCCTGCCAGCAGTTGCGTTCGGGCATCCAATTGGGTAGAGAGGTAAAATTTTTCAGAAAGCTCCCGTCCATAATTACTGACGAAAATAAAGTTGTCATTACTTTTCCGGTTTTAAAATCACGATCATCTTGACGATTCATCCCCAAGTTAATGGTGACTTGTGTGTCCCAGACTTTTTATCTTTCTTATAATTCGCAAAAATGGAAATCCCAGAATTGAGTGCAAAAGAGCTTGCTCCACCCGCTGCCCAGTTACTTATTGTCACTTGTTGGATGTTCAAATTATAATTACCTCCGGTCTCCCAGAAAATTTCTTTTTGGGTTCTTCTACCAACAAGGAGTCGCCTAGCATTAATAAGGTGTCCCCATTGATCAGAACTGTATCAGGGATAATCAGACGATCTTGAGCCAATACCTGATGACTCATTCCAAACAAAAGAAATCCTATAAAAAGGAGGTAATTACGCATTCAAAAATGAAGATAATAGGATCAGGGCGTGAAGATAACCAATTTCTGACCGATGCTAATGATGTTTTGACTGCCAATGTTATTCCAGGATTTTAAGTCATTGACTGTAACCCCATATTTTTTACTGATCGCAAAAAGCGTGTCACCTTTGCTTACCACATGGGTAATCTTTCCCTTGGAACTTGAATTGGATGTGGAGGTTCTTTCTTGCTTTGAAGGTCCCGTGGAGCTTGAGTTACTGGCAACTACCGCCTTCTGGGCTGGAGGAGCTTTCTTGATATTGACAACCCGTATATCCTCCCCACGTTTCCGGTGATCTTGAAGATTCAATACCATGCCTACTTTCAGGTCAGAATCTTTTCTGATGCGGTTTTTAGATTTCAAAGAAGAAAGCTTGATTCCATACTTTTGAGAGATGCTCCAAAGTGTTTCTCCAGGCATCACTATATGGTGCTCAACTTCAGCTTTGGATTTCTTTTTCTTGGTATAGTAGTATTCTCCCGCTTCAATTCTTTCTCCAGGATCAAGATCATTGAGTCTTCTAAATTTCTTCTCCTTGATACCAATCTTATCAGTGAAGTTACTCTGTGTAGTAGTCTGTGAGGCTAGAACTCCTTCGATATCATTGACGGTGATCTGGTCTGGCTGACTCGCCTTTGTCGTATTGCCGCTGATCCTTGGATAGGAGTTAGCCTGCTTATAAGCTGGTGAATTGGCGAACGAATTGTTACTGTTAGAACTGTTTTTGGATGGACTACTTTTAATAATAGCAGGTTGTACCGGTAGTGTTCCATCCTGGATATATACTAATCCATAGGTTCTATCGCCTGGGATCTTACCATTAGAGGTCCATTTATTGTATTCTTTTAAATGCGACTCAGATACTCCATATTTTTTGGCCAAGGCAGCTAGGGTAGTTGGACCTTGAATAGGGACTTCTACCATTCTAGAATTCGAAGTGAGTACACCAAGTTGGTTTTCAAAGGCAATTTTATGGGCCAAGAACTTTTTGAAATACCAATGCGTATTCCTGTCTACATCCACCACGCGCTTTCCATTATATCTTGTTCCAAAATAGGCTTTTGCACCACCTAGTCCCATTTGATAGGAAACCAAAGCACACATCCAATTGTCAAAAGTGTTGTTATGCTTTTTTAAATACAAAGCCGCACCACGGGTAGAGGAAACAATATTCTTTCGTTCATCGATCTGATTGTCCACGCGAAGAAATACTTCCTCTGCAGTACCCTGTTTGAATTGCCAAAATCCAACGGCGTTGGAGGTAGAAACCGCATCGGCTATGAGGGAGCTTTCTTGGATTACCAGGTATTTTAAATCTTCAGGAACTTGATTGTCTCGGAGTATATCTTCGATAATCGGCATATATAAATTGACCCGTTCCCGCTTGATTTTGAAATATTCGGGGTTTCTATATTGAGCATCTACATCCAGTTGAATTTCCCTTCTCGCTTGTGGATTAATTCTTACAATTAAATCTGCAAACTCCAATTCAGCAGGTACTTGCGGAATCTGCGCAAGCAAAGAAAAGCTACTGAAGAGCGTGAGGATGAAAAGAAGGCTTGAAAATTTATGTTTACTCATTCCAAAAAGGCTTTAATCTGGTGCTCAGCCTCTTTTTAGCAAAAATGATTCCCTTTTTGAATATGCTATAATTTTCTCGCCATCATAATGCCATCCCGTATTGGTAATAGCACATTTTCTACCCTTGGATCCTGGGTTATTTTGGCATTAAAGTCCAGAATTGCCTGGGTGTCTTTATCGATTTTCTTTCCCTCTTCAACCAATACTTTTCCCGACCAAAGTACATTGTCAGCCATGATGATCCCTCCGGTGTTCATTTTCTCCAGAATCAGCTCGTAGTATTTTTCATTATTGATTTTATCGGCATCGATAAAAGCCATATCAATTGGTCCATCCACGTTTGGAAGCAGGTCCAAAGCATTGCCTAACCGGTAATCAATTTGATCTGCCAAGCCACTTTCCTCAAAAATCCTCTGACCATGGTTTCCAATTCATCATTGATGTCCATGGTGATCAATTTGCTGGATTTACTTAATCCCCTTGCAATACAAATGGCGGAATAACCGGTATAGGTCCCCACTTCCAAAGCGATTTTTGGATTGATCATTTTGGTAAATAGTTCCAGCATTTTCCCTTGAAGTTGACCGGAAAGCATTCTCGGTTTCAAGACTTTCAGCTGAGTCTCCCGGGTGATTTTTTGAAGCAATACATCCTCTTCAGTGGTGTGGTTTTCGCAATATTGTAATAAGTCATCGGAGATAAATTCCATGATTATTGGGGCTTATACGTTAGAAAACTCATGTTTTCAGGATTGAAAATCTCATTGGCAATCTCCTGAAGTTCATCAGCTGTCGTGTTCTTTATTTTTTCAAAGATACTTTCCAAAGGGTCTACTTTGTCATGATCTAGGAGGCTTTTTCCATATACCAGCATCAAACCTGCATAATTCTCTTCGGCCATGGCCATTTGCCCGATGGCTTGTTCCTTGGCCATTTGAAGCTGAATTTTCCCAAGTTTTTTCTTTTGAAGCGTAGCCATTTCTTTCATGACCAGACTTTGGGCTTTTTTCAAGGTTTTCTCTTCTGTGCCGAAATACACTCCAAAAAACCGGTATCCGAAAAAGGAGAGTAAGTAGACTCGATGTTGTACACATAGCCATATCTTTCTCTTAGAGTCAAATTCAATCGGCTATTCATACTGGGCCCACCCAGAATATTGTTAAGTAAAAACAGCTTGTATCGATTAGGGTCATGTAAAGAATACGCGGGTCTGCCTATGGCACAAAGAGACTGAGAAATTTCACGCTCAATGATTTTGGTTTTTGGCAGGTAGCTATGAAAGCCATTTCGCACATAGAGGCTTCGCTTTTCCTGAATTTCATTTAAAGGACCTTCTATGGATTTCAATACTTTGGAGAAGGGAATATTGCCAACTACCGAAAATATGACCTGATGGGTATCCAGTCGGGTAGAAATAAAATCGATGAAGTCCAAATGTGAAAAACTACTTACAGTCTCCTCATTTCCCAGAATATTTCTTCCAAGAGAGTGATTTTCAAATACCAATTCGTCCAGTTCATCTTGAATAGAATCCTCTGGAGAATCCCGGTACATGGCCATTTCCTCTAAAATGACCTGCCGTTCCTTTTCTATCTGTTTTTGAGGGAAGGTACTGTTAAAAGTGATGTCATAAAGCAAATCTGCTGCTTTGGAATAATGCTCCTTCAAGGTAGAAGCATAGAAGCAAACTTTCTCTTTGGTGGTATAGGCATTTAACTCCCCACCCAGCGATTCCAGTCTATTTAAGATATGGAATGTTTTTCTTTTCTTGGTTCCTTTGAAGGCCATGTGTTCCCAGAAGTGGGCTAGGCCTTCCTGCTCTTTCGTTTCATCTCTGCTGCCTATGTTCAATATAAAGCCACAATGTACCAATCGGGTATGTGTGACTTCCTGATGAACGATCCGGATTCCGTTCTTTAATTCCTTGAATGTTTAAATCCATTTTTGAATACCTTCTCGGTAAAATACAAAGAAAAGCATCAATTTGTTTCCCGCCTTGTTTTCCTCTCCTTTTGAAGCAGATTTTAGTAACTTCGGCTTTGAAAAAATCAGAAAGGATTTATGAAATATCAACCATTACCCCAGAGTTTATACATAAAAAATAGAGCCAAGTTTGCAGCTAAACTGAAAAAGAACAGTGTAGCCATTTTCAATGCAAATGACATCATGCCTACCAATGCAGATGGGACGATGAAATTTCGTCAAAATAACGACCTATTTTATCTCTGCGGCATAGATCAGGAAGAAACGATTTTATTATTGGCTCCTGATTGTCCCAATCCAACCATGAGAGAGGTCTTGTTCCTACGAGAAACCAGCGAGCTGATCGCTATTTGGGAAGGTCATAAGTATACCAAAGAAGAGGCTGAAGCGGCTTCTGGTATTCAAAATATCCAGTGGCTTTCCAGTTTTGATCAAATTTTCGGAACAGTCATGGCGCTCTCCGATCAGGTGTACCTGAATACCAATGAACATCTGAGAGCAGGTGTGGTGGTCGAAACCAGAGATGCCCGATTTATCAAGACCTGTAAGGAACAATTTCCATTGCATGAATACGAGCGAGCTGCCCCTATTATGCATGAATTAAGAGGGGTGAAGGAGCAGGAGGAAATCGATCAGCTACAGATTGCTTGTGATATCACCAACAAAGGATTCAGAAGGATATTGTCTTTTGTAAAGCCTGGGGTGACTGAATATGAAATTGAGGCGGAGTATCTGCATGAATTCGTCAGAAATCGAAGCAAAGGTTTTGCATACGAACCGATCATTGCCTCAGGCGGTAGTGCCTGTGTGTTGCATTATTTGGAAAATAACAAAGAGTGTAAGGATGGTGAATTGATTTTAATGGATGTGGGAGCGGAGTATGGAAACTACAATGCAGACATGACGCGTACCATTCCTGTGAACGGAAGATTTACCAAGAGACAAAGAGCAGTGTATGATGCGGTTTTAAGAGTGAAGAACCAAGCTTCCAGTATGCTTATCCCTGGCCAAAATATACAGGATTATCATAAGGAAGTGGGGTTGATCATGCAAAGCGAGTTAATTGGATTGGGATTGATTGATCAGACGGATGTAAAAAACCAAGACCCAAATTGGCCAGCCTATAAAAAGTATTTTATGCATGGGACTTCCCATCATCTGGGATTAGATGTGCATGATGTAGGGACGATGCATGGACCGATCAAGCCAGGAATGGTCTTTACTGTGGAGCCAGGAATTTATATTCCTGCCGAGGGAATGGGAATTCGATTGGAGAACAATATTGTAGTTCAGGAGAATGGGTATCTTGACTTGATGGGAGATATTCCGGTAGAGGCGGAGGAGATAGAGGAGTTGATGAACTCTTAAGTTCAAAAGGAGAAATAAAAAATCCCCTTCAAAATTAATTGAAGGGGATTTTTTTATGGAGTTATTTCCTCAAATTTCAGCAATTCAAAATTCATTTCATCTTCTTTATTCTTATGATTAAGAGGATGATTAATGGAAAGGTAGATACCATTTTCTGTGATAAAATAATCGAAGGGATGATACTGATTGGCTTCGAATGCAGTTTCTGATATCAAGTTCAATTCACTGTCAAAAACCTGAATGGAAAATGGCCCGGAATAATTTCTCATATCGTTTATGGCAATTGACTCGTCGGGCTCGAATTCATGAAAAGCAAAACGGATAAATACATTTCTGTAGGGATCAATGTCCAAAGATTCATAGTGGGGACTATAGTTAAGAATATTTGCGATATGTAAAGCCATCAGCATTAGGAGGGAAGTAGGGGAACTTTTCAGGAAGGAATTCACTATTTCCATTTTTTAATTTCAAGGAATCTCCAAATTCATCTACATAAAATAATCGATGGTCTCCAAAAGAGAATAAACATGTTTATTGGCACCATGGGTGATTGATCCTTCAAAATGTTTGACTCCTTCAGGCATGTAATCCTTTGGAAAATGAAAGTCAAGAAAATTTGGTTCCCCTGTATTTAAGTCAATTTCATAAACCAACTCTTTGTCTTGTAATGACGGAAGTAAGAATTGAAAATTAAAAGCAGGAGAATTTTCTCCTGCTATTTTTTACTGTTCTGGTGGACATTCGCGATCGAGACAACTTCCTATTCCTTGTGGATCACAATATTTGGAAGGATAGGTTACGCCATAATATCCAGGTTTTGTGCATTCAGCTTCTGCTCTTTCAGGTATGGCAAAAAAGCAATGCCAAATCCCAAAGCACATCCAAAAATGATTTTTTTAAACTTTTCATAAAGAATAATTAAATAAATAAAAAAACTTCTGGACAAAAGCAGCTAACTGCCTAGTTAGTTGGGTCAATTATATTATTATTACCCTAATTATTTAGAAAAAATATTCAGGTGTCTAATGAAATAAAAAATCCCCTTCAAATTTATGATGTGGCCTATAGACCGCAAATTCGAAAATTTCAGGAGGAACTACTTCAAAAAGCTCAGAAAGTAGTGGATTATTTAGGTCAATCCAATTAAGAATCCTCCTCCCTGGTTTAAGTCTCCTCAAACAGCAAACAAAAATATGACTGAAGGCACTCACCTAGGCGGTACGGACAACCTTTGAGGTTTTCAACACCTCGAAGGTTTTATATATAGCCCCTCCTTCCTAGTTTTAGTCTTCAAAAACAGTTAATAAAATCTGAGCGAAGGCACTCACTTAGGCGAGAGAGTTTTTACCATGCTGATCTACAAATTCAACCAATAGGTCATCTTAAATACCAAAGCACGGGATTTGGACCCGCCAAATTGAATAAATCCTTCCTGTGTTTCTGCCAGGTAATTGTCCGTATACACCAAGAAGATATCTGAAACCGGTGCAAAACGCCATTGCAAGCGTGAATTGATGTTTACATTATCAATTTGACTGTTGTACTGGACAAAGGTGGTCCAAAAGAGTTTTTTGCTGAAGGTAAAATCAAAGCGCGGTCCGATCAAAAAGAGGTTGGCATCGTTATAGGGATCCGGCAAGCGGATGCCATTGTAGGCAAAGTCAATGCTGGTAAAACCCAATGGCTGGTAGCGCCACTGAATGCTACCCTCGAGGTTCCATCGCATCCCATTGTAATATTCCCCTGAGCGGGTGCTCAACTCAAAGGATATTTTTTTCTTGCGTCAGACTGGTACCGCGCGATCAACAGGTTATTGGTGTATTCGGTGTTGGCCTCCAAAGGAAGTCCACCTGTACCACTGGGATCAAAGGATCTAAACAGGTAGGTGTATTGTCTTCGTAGCCTAGCGGAGAACTCAGCAGAGGTGCGCCAAGTGATATCATATAAAATATTCACGTCCCAGTCGAGCAATCCATAGGTTTGGTTCCCTTTCAAATCCACATCAAAGCCAGGACCATGTCGCTGGACTCCTCCACTCGTGGGGTAAAACCTTTTTCGATAGGTCATGGCGAGTTGTTGAAGATCCGTCCGTCGCACAAAACCTACTTCGGGGCATAATTCGCTCCGACCATCTGGGCTCGCATATTAAATTCCCACTCCGGCACACTGTATAGGAATTCCATCCCAGTTGCAAAGGCGCTATCCACCTTTACTTGATTGATATTTTGATGGTAGAAAAACTTTCCTGTGATTTTATTATCTGCCGAAGCCAGGTTATAATCGAATCCAAAGGTCCGGTCCCATTCATTATATAAACTATCGCTGTATTCCTTAGGATCTTCAAAGGTTTGTTTATTGACCAAAAAGGCCGAAATATTGGATCTAGAAAAGACTTTTTGCTGTAAGGAAATCATGGAGTAATTGTAAGAAGGCAATTGGGCCGTTTGATTATCTGCCACTTGCATACTTAAGACCCCCACTCGAAGATTGTCATTTACTTTCCCGCTCAATCTCAAGCCCAGGGGAATACGGGATTGAATGTTCTGCCCGGTATTTTCATCCCGGGAAACTCCAATTCTTCTACTAAAAAATGGCCGTGTATCTCTCAAGCCATAATCCGAAAACAAGTCTGCATTCTCCAGGAAAAACTGCCTTCTTTCAGGAAAGAATATCTCAAAGCGGTCCAAATTGGTTACTTGCTGGTCTACCTCCACCTGAGAAAAATCAGGATTGACGGTGAGGTCCAGATTCAGTCCTGGGGTAATGCCATATTTCACATCGAAACCCGCACTCATCCCAGTATTGGCCTCTAGCCCTTCCGCAAAATTTTGATCATAGTTTCCCGATACAAAGGGTATAAAAGAGAGATTCTTACCACTTCTTTTGGTTGGTTGTTCCCACTCAGCTACCCTGGATGAAGCTAAATTATAGAGACTAAAATTCCGTTGAATCGGTGCCCAAGTGGATCGTTCTGCGCTTTCACTATCTACCCGGTAAAAATTGAGATTCCAAAATTTTTGTCCTTCATTAAATCGTAGGGAATTCAAAGGAATGGCGATTTCAGCCACCCAGTACCCTTGATGGGGCTTGGCCTCTCCCCCCAAACATTGTCCCAGTCCAGACTGAATGATTCGCGGCCACTTCCTCCATTTACCACCAATCCCTCTCTTCGAACCCCAAAGGGATTGATCCCGAAAGAAAAGGCATTCGTTCTATCTTGAAAGGTGTCAAAAATCACGGTAAAATTATCATTGGCAGCCCCTCTAAAGTCCCGTCTGAGAGAGGGGGTCACATAGGACCGGTCATCTGTGGCATTGTACATGATCCCAAGCACATACACATTCTTATCATCGTACAGCACCTTGGCAACGGTCTGATTCACTGCCAAGGAGGAATCGTAGGGAAATTGCTGCATCCAATTATAGGCAGAATCCGCTTCGGCCCAGATTTCATCGATCTCCCCATCAATCACAATAGGAACATCTATTTTCTTAAAAATGATATCCTGTGCAATGGAAACCCTTGTACATAGAAAGAGGGCCAAAAGGAAAATTGCCTTTCTTAACATTTTTTTTACTAGGTAAAGTCGGAAAGCCACTGAGTTAAAGAGCTGTGGCTTTTGGTTGGTAGATTACAATGTTAACCTGAAGAATTGATACTGGTTTCATGGAGACAGTTTTTTTATGTGAGCGGCAGATAATTGCTTAAGGAAAGCTCCATGAATAGGTAGTTTCTGGAACAATTCAATCACTGCCGCTTTAAATTGGTCAGAATTTAAACCGGGTATGCTCGTCTGATTACATTTCATTTTTGGTGCCCTATAAAGCTAAATTTGACTACAAGCGATTTAGAAAAAGTATGCAGCCATCAAAAACCTAGGCATGATTTCAAGGATCAATTCACTTAAATTCTTATTTTGTACTTGAAAGCGCTGTTATCTTTTTGTAAATCAGAAAAATACAGTTCAGTCGGAGCTGTATGTTTTACAATTTTTAAAATGAATTTTTTACCTAACCATCACATCATGCACAGGCACGCTGACCAAACTCCAAAGAATCCCAAAGCTACGGGAAGAAAGGCAACTCATTCTGTGAAGCATGCTGTCTCTTCTCAACAAAGTGGGGTTGAGTCTGCTTTTCCCTGGGTGGATAATCGGTCGGAGGCAGTAGCCCAACGGAAACTGAAAAAAATGGCGAATTCCAGCCTACAGGTTCAAGCATCTGTTCCATTGCATAGGATGGAAGGCAATCATTTATCGCCCAAATCTCCTCCTATCCAGAAGAAAGAGAATAGGACGGGCTTACCTGACTCTCTTAAATCGGGAATTGAAAATCTCTCAGGTTTCACTATGGATGATGTGAGAGTGCATTACAATTCCAGTAAACCTGCTCAACTACAGGCTCATGCCTATGCTCAAGGTAAAGATATTCATATAGCATCCGGGCAAGAAAAGCATTTGCCTCACGAGGCATGGCATGTGGTACAGCAAAAGCAAGGAAGGGTAAAACCGACCATGCAAATGAAAGAAAAAGTCAATATTAATGATGATGCTGGCTTAGAGAAAGAGGCAGATGAGATGGGATTAAAAGCATTTCAAAATCAGTCTATAGTTCCCAATTCTTCCTTGCAAAACACCTCTTTTCCAAAGACCACAACTCAACGATACCTTATTCCTGAAAATGAAGTTGATGGTAGTTTTACTTCCCAAGTATCTCGTGAAAAGGAGGGAGGAGGAAAAACATTTTTAAATCAATTCGGAACTGGGGCCCAGCTAGAATCAAAAACTTCAAGTAAAGTTCGAGTGGCTGTTACAGGAAAAATGGCAATTGAAGATTCAGACAAAGGAGCTCGACAAGCCAAATTTTTCTACGCAGACAGTGATATTTTAAATGAAGCTAATCAAGCGATGGCAAAGATTAACTCACCAATTTCTTTTGAAGAAGGGACTCAAGTGATCACTGTTCAAGACCAAGAAGGTAATGATCATCAATTAAGTCTTATCATTCCTGTTAAACATGCCGGGACTGAAAATCAGGAAACAGGCACCAATGTAAAGATTCCGAAAATTGTAATGATGCGGCATGTGCTATTACTAAAATAGGCGGTGGGGGACAAAATAGATTTCAAGGAAAATTCAAACCCGGAAGCGAAACTATGGATCCACCTTCTGGAGATTTAGGGTTAGAACTAGTGGGTAGACTAGCTAGTTTTTTACCTGCCTATTTAAAGGCAAAAGAATATGAGCAATCTTCCGGATTCAGTCGATTCTTTCAATCCGAGCCTATCGAAGAAAAAATTAATGGAGATCACACGGGATCACTCTTTAGATTCAAGAGATAAGATTACAGGGTATCAAGATGGTTTGAGCGAATCGAAATTAACAGCGAGAATGGAGGACATGAAAGATAGAATTGGAGGCTATTATTCCAATGAATTTTTAAATAAACCCAATTCCAAAGAAATCATTGATCAATTGGGGATTAATGAAAGTGCTGCCCCAGATGCTGGTGATGCCATGGCTATTTTTTCAATAGGAAAATCAATTGGAGATGTAAGTGGTGATTTTAGTGTGATGGATTATCGCACAGGTAAAATGATCAATAAACCAGCACCTTATCATTTTGCAACAGTCATTGCCAGAAGTGGAGCAGATTATATCACGATGGAAAACTACGTTAGAAGAAATGAAGAAGCTGACGACCATGCGCCTGCAGATTTAGATCCCAGGTATTTCTTTAGAATGTATGGGCCAGAAGCCCAATCTTTTCATAGCGAAAATGTAAGTCGTTACCCTAACGCAATGACTTTGGCATTCAATAAACCTGTACAACAAGTAACTCAACTAAAGAGCAATGCACCTGTCCAGTTTAATCCCGAAGAAGAAAGCGCTAGAGAAGTATTAGATCATTTGCCTGATGGTCCAGGCAACTTGACCTCGAGTTCGGAAGAGGCAAAGAAACGTTTCCACAGAGCCACTCGATTGGAACAAATGTTACTTAAAACAAATAACTCTGTTGACAATTCCCCAGAAAATCAAGATATGAAAGAGTTGGCGAGAGATGCTCTTTATAGAAAAGAGTTTATGACTGAGGAGGGAGATAATCAAATGTCTGTCAGTTCCCATGTAGGAAAAGACAACAATTTATATCAACCAATCAACGGAGAAAAATATAGAGGTGTGTTGAGAAAAGAGAAATTAGATGACATTAAAGAATTAATAGAAATAAATAATGATTTTGGAAATTTAATTGAGATTGTATGGAGAGATTTTGTTTTAAAGAAAACAGGGGAGGATCCTGTGACCATATCTCTGCATCCACCTTTTTAAGCCTTGTAGAAAAAGGAAAAGAACCAGTACTTATCAGTTATGAACCTCAAACAGATAATGAGTATGAAATAAATCCACCTAATGAAAAATTAAATAAACATAGATCAGTCCTAGTTCAAGAGGGAAGTCTTGGCAAAGAGGTAGACCCATGGTTCCCTAAAGAAAATAAAGTGAATTTGTTTGAATCTGCTGAAGAAGCGCAAGACAAACTAATAAATGCAACTTTGATATGGCAGTGGAGACCTGATGATAAAGAATTTGTGACAGCGGTACAAAATGAATTAGAAATAAGATATCAGATGCTCCAGAAAGAAAATGAATTAAATGACGAAGGAAATGCAGAAGCCATTAAAGCTCTTTGGGAAATAAAAAAAATAGAACATTAATGTTTATTCGCAAGAATGGTATTGATACCCACCTATAACTTGCGGCGTAAGAATTCAAATTTGAGTAAACTAGATTTAACTTTTGCTTTTGATGATTTATAACCTTGTGGATCAAAATGTAAATTAGGGACCTTTAAATTCAGTAAATCGAAGTTTAATCAAGGAAGAGGTGAGAAGATTTTAGTAAATCATTACTCTAAAAAACTTCCATTTTCCAGTCTTAATGGAGGAAAGTAGCGGAATCCTCTCTCTATTTTAGCCCTTGAATCCCTAATCTTTCAAGATGAACGAAGGATCATATCACTTAAATTCTTATTTTGTATTTGAAAGCACTATTATCTTTTTGTAAATCAGAAAAATACAGTTCCATCCGAGAAGTATATTTTGCGTCAACCAATTTTTAAAAAGGAAATTTTTTACCTACCCATCACATCATGCAAACACACGCCGAGCAAACAGAAAAACATACAAATTCTACTAGAAAAACGGTAACCAATCCATTACCTTCTCATCCAAGCAATTCGGATTCCACGCTTCAGCTGGTAGACAACAGACCTGAGACGGTTCATATGAAAGATTTACAAAGTATTGCAAATAACAGATCCACCACTAATCTACTCCTCCAAAGAAAATCAGTGAGAGATCCTTACCTATCCAGGCAGGAATCTGTGATTCAGCAAAAATCAGGAAGTCATGGCAAAAAAAGAAATTAAATGTTCAAGGAAGTTATACAGACAATGGTGAAACACAGAACTTCAATGACAGAGATGAAGACATTTCCATTGTGAAAGGTCATGGTGGATATGAAGATCAAGGGGCTCTTGCAGAGCAATGGGTAAGAAAGGCATATCGTCTATCCCCAAATGCTGTAGTCACTATCACGAATTACAGTTTCTATACAGCAAAATAAACTAAGCTATGCTTTCAAGGTTAGCACCTGCTGATCTGGTAGAGAAAACCACGTGAATGCCATCCTGCACCTAAATCCTAGGATTTTAAATTCGCGTTTTTAAAAGCCCAATATTTTTCATCTTAAACATTTAACCACGAAGTTCACCAACCATTTGATTATTCTTTGGGATTACCACCACCATATGAATGGGGTGTCAACTAGCTTAGTCACTAAAGTCCATTGCCCACAGTCAACTTAAATCAAATCAAGCATCCTACAAATTTGAAATAGGACATTTTCATCAATTAGAAAGATATCCTAAATTTTGAAATCAAAAACTTTTGGAGCCAGTTCGTGAAGTACCCCCTAAAATCCTTATTTTGAGTTCAATACCAACTAACCCACTATCATCCCACCGACATGTTCATCCAGGGAATAGTTGAACTCGGCTAATACAAGTGAAGTGCTTCATTTTACTAATGAATAATCAATGATAAAATTCTTCCGAAAAATTAGACAAAACTTGCTGGTAAAGGGTCAGACGGGAAAATACCTAAAATATGCCCTTGGGGAGATCCTACTCGTTGTCATAGGAATTTTAATAGCACTTCAGATCAACAATGCAAATGAAAGTTTTAAGCAAAATCGCAAAGCCAAAAACTACGAAGTGACCTTAATTGCAGAGCTGAACGCTGATTTGATGAGGATTAATCAGCTAGATACCTTATGTCAGAAAATGCAGAAAGACATCAATGATTACCTCTCCTATTTCAAAAATCCAGATAAGGAATATGAGGTAGTCATTCAAGAAATGGAAAAAGTGAACTATTACGGTGATTTCTACCAAAGTATTGCCTATACCATCGATGATATTATTAATACGGGCAACCTAGAGCTATTTAACCAAGAGATAAAAAATGCCATTTTAGAATATAAAGCCACGCAGGATTTTTATGAAAAAAACAGGGAAGAAGTGGTCCAAAAATATGTCTTAAGTGATCTCGAATTTGAAAATGCGGTAGATATTCTTTCGTTTAATGATCTCCCATCCGACGAATCCAAAACCCTCAATAATTGGCTATTTGACTTCAAATCAGAACAATACAGGTTGTTCAACAATAGAGCGCTTTCTATTTTACGGACTTATTATTTCCGATCCGACCAAAACACCAAAATGAGACTCAGTATTGAAAACCTGCTAACTGTACTAAACAAGAAAAACAGCAATGAAGAGTAAATTAATTTTATTATCCATCCTCTTATTAGTTGCATGTTCCAGTAAAAAAATCGAAGCGGATTTTATAGAGATTGAAAATAACAATGCTCGATTTGAAATTGTGAATAACAGCGAGGAAGATATTAGTAAAATCACCTTTGAAATACGATACTTAGACAGTTCAGATGGCATCTTACTTTTAGATACCGTATCCTATCAAATGAGTAATGAGGGGCCAAAGGAGCCCCTTCCTTTTTTAAAAGCGAACGACAGAACCTTTATCGTTCAACGTGCACCCGATCGATGCAGCAGAGCAGAAATAATGGTAGTGGAGATTGATCCTTGAGTTGAAACTTCTCAATTGAATACGTTCATCTTACCCCCAGAAAGCAAACTGACTTCCGAACACTGACCACTGAGAACTAATTCAATATACCACTAACCTAGTGACCAAAAACTCTTGGGATCAAAAAGAGATGGAAGACATTGAAATCCTTATTTTGGATTATTAAACACTGAATGAATACAATTGAAAACCATGTAGATAGCTTTGAACAGGATTTAGATGATTAGGTTTACACGCGTGTTGCCTACAATAAAAAACGATATGAAAGGATTACTTGTATTTGGATTGATTTTAATTTCTCAGTTCTCGATGGCTCAAGACACGATCTGTATCAACAGAACCATTGAGCACAAAATACATTCTGAATACTTACAAGAAGAACGAAGCTATTGGATAAGCCTACCGCTAAATTATTCAGATACATTAAGCTACCCTGTCATCTATGTCTTAGATGCTGAATGGAGGTTTGACTTAATAAGAAACATCACTTTTTATTTAGGTGCAGACGGGAAAATTCAAAACTCAATCATCGTTGGTATTCCCCATATTGACTGGGAAGAAAAAAGAGGTCGAGACCTAACTTTTAGTCAATCAAGAATTGAATATGATGGTGAGAAAGTTGATTCAACTTGGTACAATGATTCAAATTCTGGACAGGGCATGAAATTCTATGATTATTTTATTCATGAATTGATTCCTGAAGTAAATAACAACTATCCCACCAATAATTACGAAACGTTGATTGGTCACTCTTATGGAGGTTATTTTGGGGGATATATCTTATCCTTAAATCATCCTTTTGAAGTGATTCATATTTACGACCCATCAATTTGGTTTAGCAATGGAGAAGTTATTCATAAACTAAAAAACAGTAATTTACAGAAGGAGGTAAAAATTCATTTAACCTATCAGCCTATCCCAGAATTCCACAAAAGCAAAATTGAAGAATTCATATCAGAGCTAAAGAAGAACCAGAAAGTAAGTTTGACCACTGAATTTTATAAGAATGAAACTCACAATTCTTTGTTTCTAGATAGTTTTTACCAAGGAATTACGAAAACCAATAATTGACCTGATTTCACTACTGCCAACCTACCTCCGGCAGGCAAGCTGCCAACTGCGATTATCTAATTGAAATAAAACCTTCGAGGTTCCAAAGACCTCAAAGGTTATCCTTGCAATTCCTTGCTGTTCAGGATTTGTAATCCTGAACTTATCACTAATTTTTAAAATCCAACTGTGGACCCTTCTAAGTACTTGGACTGTAGGAAGACTATCCTTATTATTGAGCATTAAAAAGTTCTACATTTTGGATGAAAGGGACATTTTAATTTCAAAACTATTGTTGCTTAGCCTAGCTTCAATTTTGACCCATTTTGTAAAACCAAATTAAATCACCGGGGTTCAGAAAAAAGTGAAACTAGAAAACTTAAAAATATCAGGCATACTTGGCAAAATGACATCCAGTCAAAAAGATGATTGTTATGCTGTTTGCTGGATTAAAAATGGAGTTAAGGGAATAAAAATCAATGATTCTGTCTATACAAATGTGTCTAATGCTATCTTTTTTCTCAACCCAACTTATGATTGGGAAATATTGAAAAAAGATACTTCCGCCTTTTCAGGATACGTGCTATTAATTCCTAAACAGATTTTGAATAACCCTATTTTCAAAAATCTTCATATTACAGAGGTCAGGCTTTTTAATGTAGATGAAATACCCAAAATAAACCTTTCTCCAGGCATCGAATTAAGAGTACAATCCATATTGGAAATGCTCGATGAATTGATCAGTACCAACTTAAAACATCGGGAGGAAGCCATTTTATCCTTGCTGAATACCTTCTTTGTATACTGTGATGGAAAATGCAATATCAAATCGGTCATTACCGACAATAATGCAAAATCTGCTTTGGTGTATAAATTCAAAAAAAGTATTGACCGAAATGTAACCCAATACCATGAGGTGGGTTATTATGCTAACTCCCTCCATATTTCAGATAAATACCTGAACGAATGTGTAAAGGAAGTTTTGGGAGTCAATGCCAAACAACTGATTGATGAACAGTTGGTCATGCGTTCAAGGCAAAATCTGAAATTCACAGACAAAACCATCAAAGAAGTGGGCTATGAGCTAGGGTTTTCATCACCGGATTATTTTAGCTACTATCTCAAAAAAATGACGGGGCTCACTCCCTCCCAGATCAGAAAAAGTTGATTAGGGTAAAATTCTAAAGGATTACCGAGTTTTTCACAATACCCTAGGGGTTAAGGAATTCTATTTTTGTCCAAACTACAAACGAAAAAATTTAACCATGGACAGAAAAAAATTCATTAAAACATCAGGTTTAGGACTTGGACTGGCAATCATTCCAGGAATTTCTAAAAGCAATATTCGATCTAAAAAAACGCTTATTCGGATAAGCTCGATCCAAAAATCATCAAGGATAAAAAAGGAGAAGTGCTCAACGTACTCGGAGATATTCAGACCCATAAATTGATCGGAAGCGAAACAGCAAATCAAATAGTGGAATGGGTAGACGATGTAGATCCTGGAGTGGGTATTCCTCCACATATCCATACCAAGGAAGATGAGATTTTTCGAGTGATCAAAGGCCAGGTTGAAATCATGGTCGATGGAGAAGTTTCTGTACTTGAAGCTGGAGACATTGCTTTTGCCCCAAAAAACATCCCTCATTCCTGGAAAGTAGTGGGAACAGAAAAAGCCAAAATGATCACAAGTGCTTTTCCGTCTGGAATAGAACATATGTTTAGGGAATTGGCAAAACTACCTGCAGGTCCACCTGACTTTGAAAAAGTGGCCAAAATCTGCGGAGCCCATGGGATTTCATTTGTCTAAAGCTATTAAACATAAAAAAGTTAAAAACCTTTGAGGAGTTTCCTATCTCTGATCTAATTCGACTTCAAATAGGATTCTCTTCAAAGGTTTTTTTGTGTAAAGTTAGTCTTGAACTTCCTGCCCAAAGGCTAGCAACCGAACACTGAACACTTAGACCTACCTCCGGTAGGCAAGCTGCACACTGCGACTATTTTCAGCTTTCTGACTTCTTATTTTAGATTTTTGTATCGAATCCTCTTCGGCGTCACATCACCCAGTCGTTTCTTCTTGTTTTCCTCATAGTCGGAGAAGTTTCCTTCAAACCATACCACTTCAGAATCTCCTTCAAAAGCCAGAATATGCGTACAGATTCTATCCAAGAACCAACGGTCGTGGGAAATGACTACGGCACATCCTCCGAAGTTCTCCAGAGCTTCTTCCAAAGCTCTCAGGGTATTCACATCCAAGTCGTTGGTTGGTTCATCGAGTAACAACAAGTTGCCGCCTTCTTTTAGTGTCAATGCCAAATGAACCCGGTTACGCTCTCCACCGGAAAGTACTCCCACTTTCTTCTCTTGATCTCCTCCACCGAAGTTGAATTTAGATACATAAGCTCTTGAATTCACTTCCTTGTTACCTAGCTTCATCAGCTCATTTCCTTCAGAAATGGTCTGATAAACCGTCTTATTAGGGTCCAAAATATCGTGTCCCTGATCTACATACGCTAGTTGTACAGTCTCTCCTACTTCGAAATTACCGGCATCTGGTTTCTCCTGTCCTGTAATCAATTTGAAAAGGGTGGATTTACCTGCACCATTGGGGCCGATCACTCCGACAATCCCACCTTGTGGCAAAGCGAAAGTCAGATTTTCGAACAAGAGTTTATCTCCATAGGCCTTAGAAACACCATTTACCTCAATCACTTTGGCACCCAAACGTGGTCCTGGTGGGATAAACAATTCCAGTTTCGCTTCTTTCTCCTTGGCTTCCTCTCCTACCAATTTATCATAGGCACTCAAACGTGCCTTTCCTTTGGCCTGACGGGCCTTCGGAGTCATTCTGATCCATTCCAGCTCCCGTTCCAAAGTCTTCTGACGTTTGGACTCTGTTTTCTCTTCCTGCTTCAATCGGTTTTGTTTTTGGTCCAACCAAGAAGAGTAATTGCCTTTCCAAGGAATACCTTCCCCACGGTCCAGTTCCAAAATCCATCCTGCCACATTATCCAAGAAATAACGGTCGTGTGTCACGGCAATGACCGTTCCTTTGTAATTCTGTAAATGTTGCTCCAACCAGTGTACCGATTCAGCATCCAGGTGGTTGGTCGGTTCGTCAAGTAACAAGACATCCGGTTCCTGTAATAAAAGTCGACATAGTGCCACTCTTCTTTTTTACCACCTGAAAGGTTGGCTACGTTGGCATCACTAGGAGGAAGTCGCAAAGCATCCATGGCTTTGTCCAGCATGACATCGAGCTCCCAAGCGTTGGCAGCATCCAGTTTTTCCTGTACCTCTCCTTGTTTGGTGATCAGTTTATCCATGGCATCCGGGTCCTCCATCAAGGCAGGATCCATGAACTTCTCATTGATCTCTTCAAATTCTTTTAGCAAAGCAATCGTCTCGGCTACAGCCTCTTCCACCACCTCTTTCACAGTCTTAGAAGGGTCTAATTGAGGTTCCTGCTCCAGCATTCCTACGGAATAACCTGGAGACCAAACTACTTCACCTTGGTATTCTTTATCCTTCCCGGCGATGATTTTCAGCAAGGAAGACTTACCGGAACCGTTGAGTCCGAGGACCCCAATTTTGGCTCCATAAAAAAATGAGAGATAGATATCTTTTAATACTTTTTTCTGCGGCGGATAGATTTTTGAGACTCCAGCCATAGAAAAGATGATTTTTCTGCACTCATGTGGTATATTTTGCGTTACAAATTCACTAAATGGTAAAGATGGCAAAAAAACCCCTTTCTTAGGATAAGTGCTTTTGAATTAATTAATTTGCCAAAAATTGGAAACGACCACCTAACCTACTGTAGAGCAATGGAGCATCCGTATGGATATATAAAGGATAACAAAGTTTATTTAAAAGGATTTTTAGGTCAGGATGACAGAGTGATTGGAGAGGTTAAGGAAGACGAAGCCTCCACGATCAGCTATTTTGAAGCGAGATTCGATCAACTCAAGGAGAAGGTCGAAAAGCTAAAATCCGATATTCAAGAAAACCAAAACAAAGGTTCTTTTTTGATGAAGTTGATTCATCTGAGAGATTCCTTGATGCAAGCGGATGCCTTGGGCGATTTTATTCCGCTGATTGAGGAACTCAATAAGGAAGAAGAATACCTAAGTGAAATTATCCAGGCCAACCGTTCCAAAAACTTGGAAGTGAAGAAAGCATTGATTCAGGAAGCGGAAGAAATGAAAGACAACACGGACTGGAGAGAAACCACTGAGGCTTACAAGGATCTCAAAATGCGTTGGATCAAAACAGGTCCGGTGGAAAAAGAGTTGGAAGAGGAGATTGAAATGAAATTCAATGATGCCGTTCAGCATTTCTTCGAGAATAGAAGACATTATTACGAAGGATTGGCTCTACAGGCGGAAGAAAATATCAAAGTATATGAAGCCTTGGTGGTGCAAGCCAGAGAGGCGCATGATTTCCCAGATGCCAAAGTAGCTTTTGAAATCAGTAAAAAAATTCAAAAGGAATGGAAAGCATCCGGAAAAGTCCCTGCTGAAAAACGTCAACCTTTATGGGATGAATTTTCCAGACTTAATAATCGAATTTTCTCCAGATACAAGCGGACCTTGAATCCAGGACCTTCGATGCACCCTAGAGAGATTATTCGAAAGGCGGAGCAGCTGACAGACGAAATCAAGAAGCTGGCAGGTCAGCCAACCACCTATGAATTGATCGGTCAAGCCAAAAAATTCAGGAAGAATGGAAGAAACTTCCGATGAGAAAGCCGAAAGAAGTGAATTTGACGGCAAGATCATACCAATTCTTCATGGATATCGTTTTCGAGAAAGCTTTTTTGGAAAAACTCGTACACGGTAAATACGAGGGTTTTGACGAAAAACCTGCAGAAGAACAAAAACAAATAAAAATTGCTTTATTAAAAGATCTGCTTCATAGAGATCAGACTGAATTGGACACGGCACAGAGTAATTCTGATAATTTCCGCGTTCAGACTCAGGATTTTGAGATTATGATGCGAAAAAAACTTTCAGGACTGAAAAGAAAAGTGGATGTAAAAAATTATATTTTGAGACAACTTTCTTTTAAATAATCAGTACTTGATTACATATTTCAAAAAAAAGATAATTTTGCAACCCTATTAAAATCCGGAACACCTATTAATTAAATAAACACTATGTACTGGACACTTGAACTTGCCTCTTATTTAGAAGATGCTCCCTGGCCTGCGACCAAGGATGAGTTAATTGATTACGGCATCAGATCTGGCGCGCCACTTGAAGTGGTCGAGAACCTCCAGGAATTAGAAGATGACGGCGAACCTTATGAAACAATTGAGGAAATTTGGCCTGATTATCCGACCAAAGACGACTTCTTCTTTAACGAGGACGAATATTAAATCGAGAGCCCTGGCTAGCCTGGGGCTTTCTACTTTTCATAATCCTAGTACCTGCCTAAGTCGAGAATAACCCGATTTACTGACTGGCACTTGCTTCCCATTTCTGAGCTTAACCAAGAAATTCTCCCGCTCATAGGGTTCAATTTGGGTCACTTCATTTAAGTTGACCATAAAAGACCTATGTACTCTTGAAAATTTGGAGGGATCCAATACTTCTTCCAGGGATTTCATGGTCATCTTTTTCAGGTATTTCCCATCTTTCACATGAATGGCGATGTAATCGTCTTCAGCTTCAAAATACAGCACCTCTTTGATCGGGATGATCTTGATTTCATTCTTAACCCGCACTACCAATCGTGTGCTTTTCTCCGCCAGTTGATTTACCCCCTCTTGTAAAACCTCAGGGGATTGATTGAGGTATTTCTCAATCGCCTGATTAAACCGAGTTTGGGAAAATGGTTTCAGTAAGTAATCAATCGCTTTCGAATCAAATGCCTTGAGCGCATATTGATCAAAAGCAGTGGTAAATATGACTACCGGTGGTTCATCCAACAATTCCAGCATTTCAAAGCCGGTGATTTTAGGCATCTGAACATCCAAAAAAATCAGATCCGGTTGATGAGTTTGAATAGCTTTTAATCCCTGAAACCCATCCTGGCATATTTCCAACACTTCAAACTGTGGAAATGCTTTTAAATATTCCTGTACGATGGAAGCCGCTAATGGCTCATCATCTATGATTAGTGTTTTGATCATTTCAATTGTGGAATTTTAAGCGTTACTGTAAATCTCCCTGCATTGGAATCTGTCTTCAGCAAATCCGTTCTTCCAAAAGTAATTCAAGCCTTCGCTTGACTGAACTCAATCCAAATCCCACCCCTGAAGAGGGAGTGCTTTCTTCATCAAAAGGGTTGGCAATCTGGATCATCAGGTAATTTTGTTCCTTGAAAGCTTTGACCTGAATATCCACGTCTCCTGTAAGGCCATATAAACCATGTTTAATGGCGTTTTCCAACAAGGGCTGAACTAAGAGCTGCGGAAGCCTTAACTCCTCTGAGAGCTCTCCGGAATCGATCTCCACATGCAAGCGATGTCCGAACCTGACACGCTCGATGTCCAGGTACATTTTCAGGTAACCCAACTCCTCTTCCAGACTTACCCATTCTTTATGATCTTTTCGAATGGTCCCTCTCAAGAAATCGGAGAGTTGGAGTACCATTTCCCTAGCTTTTTGAGGTTGGGATACCACTAGGGCACTAATGGAATTCAAACTATTGAACAAGAAATGCGGCTGCAATTGCTGCCTGATGGAAGTCAACTCAGCTTCCCTGGAAAGTTGGTTGATTGTGGCTTCTCTTTTTTGCGTTTCCTCCTGGAGCTCCAATTTGGAGATCACTAAGGCAATAACCGCTACCAGAATTTCAGGTACGGCCAAAAATGCCCAACGGAGGTAAAAACTCTCCTGAAGCAGCTCTAAATAAAATACCTCTTCATTAAAGAGCCTTTGAAGAATCATCTTGTGCACCAGGACTCCTACTAAGCTCAATACCAAGGGAATACTGAAAAGCAACCAACTGTTTTTTCCTTTGGGCATGTAAAATCCAAAAATGATCTCCAGTACAAATACCCCAGCCAAAAACACTCCAGTATACGCCAGCGCATCCGGCCAGGCAAGATTGGCTTCCACTCCAAAGTTTCTCAAAATAAAAAAGCATCCCAGAAACCAACCAAAGGCGGTTCCTGAGATGATGTATTTGATAAGCTGGGGTTTTGTAAACGCCTTAAAAATCAAAATTTCTTTGCTTTAGTTGGACCGAATTTCATTAATAAGATTTGATTTCCAAACCTCCGAAGAGCACGGTTCCTTTTAAGATCAGCACTTTCTCCGGATCGATCATTGAATCTCTGTACACACGCTTATCGTCAATGCCAGCAGCGATATTGCTAACCTCCGATCTAACATCCCAGTGCGGCGGTACTACCAATTTCATACCTCCAAAAATAACATCCACCTGAATGGTTACCGGTCCCTGAATATCCGCTTGAGTCAAATCCAAATCAATCCCGCCGAAGGCAGCAGTCAATTTACCTCCTTTGAGGTTCTTGGTCAAGATTCGCTTATTGACCCCGCTTAGGATGGCATCGATGTTTAGCGTATCCGAAAAGGAGGTACCGGACATGTTTCCAAAACTTGATTTAGCTCCAGCTCCGGTATCCGTTTTGGGATCAGAAGGATCTTCTACGACCTCTTCATTGGAACTCCCCAACGTGCTTTTCTTTTGATTGACTTGCCATTTGGCCTGAATATCCCGAATCAAATCTTGTTCTTTTTTCTTTTTGGTAATCAGGTACACTCCCAGTACAATTAAGGCGATTGGGAAAATATATCGGTCTAAGGCGAGACTAAAACCAAACTCATTTCTCAATAAGAAATAGGAACCCAGAAAAAGCATAAAGCCACCAAAAAGACTTTTAAATTCGTGCTTGATCAAGGTAAACAAACCTATAGCGATTAATATCATCGGCCAAGTGAGGACCCAAGAAGGAATAAAAATACCTACTTTTTTAAGTAAAAGAAGAACACCGATTATCAGGATAACAAATCCGAATATGATGCCTCCGTCGTTGCGTGGAGAAGAATAATTTTTCATGAGTGCATTGATTAAAATTAATAATCAAATGTATCTCTATGCTCTTAATCCGGAAACGACAAATAGGTCAGATAAAGTCACGAGTCGGTAAGCGCCACTAAAAAGTCGGTAAAAATGCTAAGGTCATTTTGCTTTTCCCTGAGAAAGCAAAAATTCCCCGTAGGCCAAATCTTCCGGAGTGGTGATTTTGATGTTCTCCAAATTCCCTGCTATCAAAGACACTTGCCAGCCCTGGTGTTCGTAAACAGTGGCATCGTCGGTAAACTGAGGGATTTCAGTCACTTGAAAAGCCTTTTTGATTTTAGAAAGCAAGAAGGTCTGAGGCGTTTGCACCAATCTAAAATCCTGTCTTTCCTGGTAACAAGACTTTCCATCATCTCCTAGCTTTCTAATGGAGTCTTTCAGCGCAATGACGGCGATGCCACTTCCGGATTGCAGAGCTTCGTGGAAGGAATGTTCAATCACCTCTTTTTTCACAAAAGGACGAACCCCGTCGTGGATTGCTACCAACCCTTCTTCCCATGTCAGGGTATCCAAGCCATTTCGTACCGATTGAAACCTTGAATTTCCACCAGCAACTAGTTCGTGTGGTATTTGGAATTGGTATTGGTCGCATAATGCTTCCCAATAAGAAAAATCGGTACCAGGAATGACAAGAATCAATTTGATGGAGGGATCTACCTCATGAAAAACCCGAAGAGTCCTCATCAATACAGGCTCACCTCCAATTGGCAAATATTGCTTGGAAATTGGTGCTCCCATGCGGGTGCCTTTACCTCCAGCAACAATAACCGCTGCTTTGTTCATTTTGTGAATTTTGTAACAAAAATATCTAAATCTGTCCGATTAGATTTTCACTGCAAATTATCAAACCATCAAGAAATAAAAAAAGCTCCCTGAGGGAGCTTTCAATTTATTAGAGGATCAACATGGCATCTCCGTAAGAGAAGAAGCGATATTTTTCCTTGATGGCTTCTTTATATGCTTTCATCACCAAATCATAACCTCCGAATGCTGCTGCAGTCATCAACAAGGTAGACTCAGGTAAATGGAAGTTAGTGATCAGGGCATTTGCAATTTTGAACTCGTAAGGAGGAATGATGAATTTATCGGTCCATCCTGCGCTAGCTTTCAACCGACCGTTAGCAGTTACAGAGGATTCTACCGTCTTCAAAGAAGTAGTACCTACTGCCACCACTCGCTTTTTCTCATCCAAGGCCCTGTTTACCAAAGCTACAGTCTCCTCAGGGATGCTGTAATTCTCTGAATCCATTTTATGCTTGGTCAAATCTTCCACATCAACTTGACGGAAAGTACCCAATCCCACGTGCAAGGTAATTGGAGTTACGTCTACTCCTTGAAGTTCTAATCTCTTCAATAAATGCGGGGTAAAGTGCAAACCTGCAGTAGGCGCTGCCACTGCTCCTACATTCTTTGCAAATACAGTTTGATATCTTTCTCTATCTTCTGCTTCTACTTTTCTTTCGATAAACTCTTTCAACAAAGGAGTTTCACCTAAAGAATCAATGGTCTTATGGAATTCTTCTTCCGTCCCATCAAAAAGGAAACGGATAGTTCTTCCTCTGGAAGTCGTGTTGTCAATGACTTCTGCCACGAGGTCAGAATCTCCAAAGTACAATTTATTTCCTACTCTGATTTTTCGAGCAGGATCCACTAGGACATCCCAAAGTCTCAGTTCAGAATTCAGTTCTCTCAATAAGAAAACTTCGATTTCTGCACCTGTTTTTTCTTTGTTTCCGTACAACCTGGCAGGAAATACTTTGGTGTCGTTGGTGACGAAAACATCACCTTCACCGAAGTATTCTACGATATCTTTGAAAACTCTGTGTTCGATCTCCCCTGTGTCGCGGTGCAATACCATCAGACGGGATTCGTCTCTGTTTTCAGTTGGATAAAGGGAAACCAGTTTTTTTGGAACGTCAAATTTGAAATCCGATAATTTCATAGGAAAGCTTTAGTAGTCTGAGCTTGATTTGTTTATTTTAGATTAACTCTAAAAAATGCAAAGATAATAACAATAATGCCCAATTTCAGCTATCTTAACAAATTGTTTTAACCAACTATATTAAACATGCTCTTTTTCCAATTGACTTGGGAGAGTTTTCGGTTCGCAGTAACTGCCTTAAAAGCCAATATCACTAGAACTATCCTCTCTCTATTAGGGGTTACGATCGGCATCTTTGCCATCATCGCTGTATTTACACTAGTAGATTCTTTAGAGAATAATATTAAATCTTCTTTTTCATTTTTGGGAACCAACGTGATGCGGGTGGATCGCTTTCCTTTTGCCAGCGGACCTCAGGACTATCCTTGGTGGAAATATTTCCGAAGACCTCCGGGACCCTCTCGGAATATCGTTTTCTTCAAGAGCGTTTAAAATCCGCTGAAGCGGTTACTATTTCTGCATCTGCCAGCACTACCGTTCAAGCAGGCAGTAACGCGTATCAAGGTATGCAGTTGACCGGAGTGGAATACACCTACCCTGACGTTTATGACCTACCTTTAGAGGAAGGAAGATTTTTCTTGGAGTCTGAGATCAACGCTTCCAGAAACCTGGCCATCGTAGGTAGAAAAATTGCTAACACCCTGTATCCAAACCTCCCGATTTTAGGAAAGGAAATAAAGATCAAAGGAATCAAATTCACCGTCATTGGAGTTTTTGAAGAGGAAGGCGAAGGACTTTTTGATGCACCATCCAAAGACGAAGCTTGCGTGATTCCGTATGGAGCATTCAGTAAAATGTTTTACACAGGGAAAAATGGAATTGAACCGACCATAGCCGCAAAAGGAAAAGAAGATGATATCGGTTTGGTGGCCTTGGAAAATGAATTAACAGGATTAGTCAGAGCCAAAAGAGGCCTGAAACCTACTGAAGAGGATAACTTCGCCTTGAATAAGACCGAATTTATTCAAAATGCCATCGGCTCTATATTCGATGTAATTTCTATTGCAGGCTGGGTGATTGGAGGATTCTCCATCTTGGTAGGAGGATTTGGTATTGCCAACATCATGTTTGTGTCAGTCAGGGAGCGAACCAATATCATCGGTATTCAAAAATCTTTGGGTGCTAAAAACTACTTTATTCTATTCCAATTTCTTTTTGAATCGGTCTTTCTAAGTTTAATAGGAGGGGCCACCGGAATCTTGATCGTGTTTGGCCTGAGCTTTATTCAGCTGGGTAGTTTGGAGCTGATTTTATCCTTTAAAAATATTGTGCTTGGCCTGGGTGTCTCCTCCATTATTGGGGTAGTTTCCGGGATTGTTCCAGCCACACTTGCTGCCAGAATGGATCCTGTGGAAGCCATCAGAACGACATAAGAATATTAATTATAAGACAAAAAAAGGGAAGCTTGACGCTTCCCTTTTTCATTTCACGAATAGTATTCACTTATTCTTTTATTTCTTCAGCGACCGCTCCTAATCCTGCTGCTGCTTTAATTTTCACTTCCAATTCTTCCATTAACTCAGGATTATCCAAAAGAAGGTTCTTCACAGAATCTCTTCCCTGTCCCAACTTTTCCCCATTGTAGGAGAACCAGGATCCTGCCTTCTTAATAATATCGAACTCTACACCCAGGTCAATGATCTCTCCCACTTTTGATATCCCTTGACCATACATGATATCAAATTCTACGACCTTGAAAGGAGGAGCCACTTTGTTTTTCACCACCTTCACTCGAGTACGGTTTCCTAAAATATTGTCAGCGCTTTCTTTGATTTGGCCGATTCTACGGATATCCAGTCTGACAGAGGCATAGAATTTCAATGCATTACCCCCAGTGGTGGTTTCAGGATTCCCAAACATCACCCCGATCTTCTCTCTCAGCTGGTTAATGAAGATACAGGAACATCCTGTTTTATTGATCGCGCCAGTTAATTTTCTCAAGGCTTGAGACATTAATCTAGCTTGCAATCCCATTTTGGAATCTCCCATGTCTCCTTCCAGTTCTCCCTTGGGAACCAAGGCAGCTACAGAGTCAATTACGATGATGTCGATGGCGCCAGAACGAATTAAATGTTCGGCAATTTCCAAGGCTTGTTCCCCGTTGTCAGGTTGGGAAATCAACAAGTTTTCTGTATCAATCCCCAATTTTTCGGCATAGGTTTTGTCGAATGCATGTTCAGCATCAATAAACGCAGCTAAACCTCCGGCCTTTTGGGCTTCAGCGATACAATGCATGGTGAGTGTGGTTTTACCAGAAGATTCCGGTCCATAAATTTCGATCACTCGGCCACGCGGAATCCCTCCTACACCTAGTGCCATATCCAATCCAAGAGAGCCTGTGGAAATAGCAGGAATATCCAGTACTTTGTTGTCGCTAAGCTTCATCACAGTACCTTTTCCATAGGTTTTCTCCAATTTATCAATGGTAAGTTGGAGCGCTTTTAGTTTTTCTGCGTTATTACTCATGAGTTTTATTTTAAGAATCTATTGTAGGTGAATTTAGTTAAACAACATGCGATAACCAAAGAAGGATCAGCCATTGTTTTCGATGGGCAAATTCGTAATTTTATTCACCAAACGACGCTTTTTCCGTAATACCTTATGAAAAACTTAATTTTTGTCAGGTATTGTCAATAAAATTTATGAGAAAACTATCCGGAATTTTTTTCTTGATCCTAATTCTGTGGAGTTCCAATTCATTTTCCCAACAATACCCATCAAATGAGGCCTTCACTTTTGGTGAAGAGCTCAACTTTGAAGTGAGCTATGGATGGCTGAATCTTGCGGATGCGAAGTTGCAAATCAATAGACGTTCCCAAACTCAAAACAACCGTCCCCATTATAAAATAGATGTGTATGGAAAGACCAAAGGAGCCGCAACGATTTTCGGAAGAGTCAATGACAATTGGGGAACCTACTTGGATACCAATACCATTCAACCTTCCGTATCGTATAGACATATCGAAGAGGGAAAGTACAGGAAACATGAAAAAGTGTACTTTGACCAAGCCAATAATAAAGCATTGGTAGAACTCTATGAAAAGGACAACAGGACGCTCAAGAGCGTGAAAGAATATGATTTGCCAGGAACAGTCCAGGATTTGGTCAGCGGATTTTACTATTTAAGAACACTGGATTTAAGAAAGCTCAAGCCTGAGAAACGGTTTTAATCAAAGGTTTCTTTGACAAAGAGATATATAACATAAAGTTAATATATGAGGGCACTGAAAAGCTGGAAACCGAAATTGGTGAGAAAGAGACTTATATATTCTCTCCCCAACTCCCCAAAAACAAATTGTTTCGAGGAGAGTATCCAGTAAAAGTATGGGTTACTAAGGATCAGAATAAAATCCCTGTTAAAATTAAGGCCAATCTATTTTTAGGTTCATTGAATTTTGACATCATCAATGCAAAGGGATTAAGAAACAATTAAGTAAGATTCACTTAACCTTTGCTTAACCTCTCCTTTTAAAAACAGAATAAATCATTGGAAACCTAAAAAAGCGCTACCATATCCCGCTTTTTATTTGGCTTCAATCTTTAAATATTCCTTATTTTTAAGCGAATTATTAAGAAATGCTAGCATGAGCGATAAGCAAAAGATAAAAGTTCTCGTAGTAGATGATGAGCCAGACATTGTAGAAATCCTAAAATACAATTTGCAAAAAGAAGGCTACGAAGTGGCTACTGCGGAAGATGGAATTAAGGCGGTGAAAGTGGCCTCCAAATTTTTACCGGATGTCATTCTTTTGGACATCATGATGCCAGGGCAGGATGGCGTGGAGACCTGTTTGCAGATCCGTCAAATTCCCGAGTTAAAAAATGCATTTGTCATCTTCTTGACTGCCCGAATGGAAGAATATTCAGAAGTGGCTGCATTTGATGTAGGAGCGGATGACTACATCACCAAACCTATAAAGCCAAGAGCCTTGATGAGTAGGATTGCGGCCTTATTCAGGAGAGAATCCAAAAAGAACAAGAACAAACTCAGATCAAAATCAAAGATTTGATTATTGATAGAGGAAGTTATACGATCGATAAATCGGGAAAAACCATCACCTTGCCGAAGAAGGAATTTGAATTATTGTATTTCCTAGCTAAAAACCCTAATATGGTTTTTAGTAGAGATGAACTTCTTCAAAATATCTGGGGAGCAGATGTGTTTGTTCTCGCGAGAACCGTCGACGTACATATCCGAAAAGTCAGAGAAAAAATTGGAGAGGACTATATCACTACTGTAAAAGGAGTAGGATACAAGTTCGACCTAGGCTAATATGCTAACTAATTCCCGGGGTATTGCGTTAATTTTGGCATTGGCCATCTCTGCGATGGTCGTTGCTTTTCTATCCTTATTAAATGCAGTCGACACCACCATCTTGCTGGTGGCTGGGGCAATCTCCTTCTCTGTTGCCTATTTATTGACCAATATTACATTTGAATTTCTAGTCTTTAAGGAAATCGGAAATATTTATTCCTTATTGGAAAAAATACAAAAGAAGGATTTTTCCGAAATCAGCGACAAGTATTCGAAATCCTCCATATCTCCTTTAAGGAGAATCAATAAAGTGATCAACTCTTATGCCTTGACCAAGCAGAAGGAAATCGAAACGCTTCAAAAAAATGAGGAGTTTCGAAGGGAGTTCATTGCAGATATTTCCCACGAATTAAAAACTCCGATTTTTGCTACCCAAGGATACATCCTCACGTTATTGGATGGTGCAATTGACGATAAACAGGTGCGGATGAAATTTCTAAAGCGTGCCGCAAAGAGTTTGGACTCCTTGGATGTATTGGTTCAGGATTTATTAACTCTAAACCAAATGGAAAGCGGAGTGATTAAATTCACCTTTACCCAATTTGATTTAAAGGATCTCATCCTGGAAGTAATCGATCAATTGGAACACAAAGCCTCCAAAAGAGATGTGGAGATCAAATTCAATTACGAGGAAGGCAAAAATTACACTACGACCGCTGACAGGCAAAAAATTTATCGGGTTTGCCAAAACCTGATTTTCAATGCTGTCAAATACAATAATAATAAAGGAGAGGTCAAGGTAACGTTGAAGACCAGCAAGAACAGTATTCAGGTGGACATCAAGGATGATGGACAAGGAATCCCGCCTGAGGACCTCAAGCGTATCTTCGAGCGATTCTACCGAGTCGAAAAAGTCGATCCAAAAAAGAGGGTGGAACCGGTTTGGGCTTGGCAATTGTCAAGCATATTCTTGAAGGACATAAAAGCAAAATATCTGTGAGCTCTACGGTGGGCAAGGGGTCGATATTTAGTTTTTCACTTCCTTTAGTAAAAGAAACCGTATCTATAGTTAAGGCTTGATTACCATTACAATGAAAATGTTTTTAATTATACACTTTGGATTTTAGTTATTTTTTTAAAAACTTCATTTCACTAAAAATAGTTTACAATGAAGAATTTAATTTCAACTTTTATGTTTTTTGGCACCTTGAGCCTAACGGGAATTGTAAATGCTCAGATTTATAAGCAACCGGATATTTGTGGGGAATATATAAAAGGGTGTAGAAGTGTTGTGGAGAAATGCAGGTTCACTGGAACAGCCTATTGTGTGATCTCGGATCAAGTTCCTTGTGAAGAGGCTTGTCAAATAGCTTAATATGCGGTTTAGTTATTTGTCCATATTCATATTATTGATTTCTTGTCAAAAATCGGACAATGACTCCTTGGAGCGGATTCAAATTGATTTTGGGAATGTAATTGAAAATCTTTGTGAGATAGCTTCCACAATTGAATATATTCCGCTCCAAGATCAACCTCCTCATTTTTTAGGGAATATTGATAAATTGATTTTAACCGATAACCTTATTATTGCTGGGGATATTTCGACTAGACCAAGCATTAATATATACGATACATTAGGGAGTTTTCTTTCATCCATTGATTATTATGGAGATGGACCAGGTGAATATACTCATATCTCAGATTTTGGTTTTGATCCAATAAAACAGATAATTTCTGTTAGCTTGGTCAGTAAAATCATTTTTTATGACCTGAAAGGAAATTTCCTGGGCGAACATCGTACAGATGTAGTTTATTATAAGCATATTCCTTTAGATGATGGTAAATTTCTGATCTATATTCCACAGGTATCAGCACCTGAATTAATTGGCACGGGATATAAAGAAGGCATCCTATTTTTAGAAGATCCTGTTCAAGAAACATCAAAGCAAATATTAAAACACACGTTTCCTAAGGGTATAAGTACACCTTACCTTTTTGAACGAAATGTTTTTCAAATCGGAAAAAATGAAAAATTAGCTTTTTCGCATAGCTTTAATGATACGGTTTATGTTTTTGACAAAAACTACAATTTAGAGAAGAAGATTTTAATTGAACTAGGAGACTTTAAATTAGAAAATAAACATTTTGATAAATTTGACGAGGCTGTGGAAGCACTAAATAATGTAGGGGAAAAAGCATTTAACCAAAATTACCTTATGTTTAATGGAGATTATTTGTCCGGTAAAATCCGAAAGGATGGGTATTCTTATTTTTTTATAAATAACATTCGAAATAAAAAGACATGGCTGGTAGGGGAATATGTCAATAATATTGATGGAATGCTATCCTACTTCCAACTTAGAGGAATGAAAAACAATACAATATTTAGTATTCATAGGTATGAAGAACTAGATCAAGAAATCTCTAAAAGGATAATTAATCCAGCATTAAAAAAGAAAATAGAAGACAACTTATTTTTTATAGCCAAATACAAATTAAAGGATTAATGAAAGAAACATTAAATTTAAGTTACTCAAATCCTTTTGAATACTTTTCTTCACAATGATTTTTACCTACTTTTGCACCCTCTTTGAAGAGGCAGGAGAATCCATGAAGAAAATTGATTTTCAAAAACTTATTCTGTTTGAAAATGCGGATTACCTGGTAATCAACAAACCACCGTACCTATCGAGCTTAGACGACAGGCACGAAGCGCAGAACATACTTGACCTTGCCAAGGCACACACTCCCGATGCCCAACTGTGCCACCGACTGGACAAGGAAACGTCAGGCTGCCTGGTGATTGCCAAGAATCCGGAGGCCTACAGGCATTTGGCTATTCAGTTTGAAAACAGAAAAGTAGACAAAGTCTATCATGCGGTAGTGGAAGGGATAAAGGATTTCCAGAATGAACTGGTAGATCGAAACCTGGCCGCTACTAAAAAAGGAATCGCCAAAGTCACTAAAGATGGAAAGCCTGCGCAGACCTATTTCAATACGTTGAAAACATATTATGCGCATACGTTGGTAGAATGCAAACCTGTCACGGGCAGATTGCATCAGATCCGTGTTCATTTGGCTTACCTGAAGTCACCAATATGTGGGGACACTTTATATGGAGGCAAGCCTTTATTACTTTCTTCACTCAAGCGCCGATTCAATCTTAAGAAGGACACAGAAGAGTTACCTATCATGCAGCGGGTTTCTCTCCATGCCTTTTCTATTGGATTTGAGGGATTGGATGGTAAAAAGCTGAAAATTGAAGCACCTTATCCGAAAGATTTTCAGGTATTGGTCAAACAATTAGCTAAAACCGCTTAACCCAATTAATTCAAAATAAAAAGTATGGAAAATCGATCTCTAGAAGGGGATTTTGGGCTAAGCCAATGAAAATTAGGACTTAGTATTCAAAATATTTTGCATGAAAAATAAAATACTTCTATCTTTGTGTCCCTTTTTGAGGGTGAAATAAATTTAACAAGCTAAAAATTAAACAGTTACACAGTGGATACTTTGAGCTATAAGACCGTATCAGCCAATGCCGCGACTGTAGAAAAGCAATGGGTCGTAGTGGATGCCCAAGCTGCAGTTTTGGGTAGATTGGCAAGTGAGGTCGCAAAAATCTTAAGAGGTAAGACAAAGCCAAGCTTTACTCCTCACGTGGATTGTGGTGACAATGTCATCGTAATCAACGCAGACAAAGTCCGTTTGACTGGTGATAAGTGGAACTCCAAAGTTTATGTGAGACACACTGGATACCCAGGAGGACAACGCATTTCTACACCGAGGTTATTGAAGGACAAGTCTGCTTCTATCTTGGTTGAGAAAGCTGTAAGAGGCATGCTACCTAAGAATAGATTAGGAAGAAAATTATACGGCAACTTGTACGTGTATAACGGATCTGAACATCCGCACGAAGCACAGCAGCCTAAAACTATCACTCTTTAATCGCTAAATCATGGAAATGATCAATACAATCGGTAGAAGAAAGACCTCTGTAGCCAGAATTTACATGGCTCCAGGAAGTGGTCAAATCTCCGTAAACAATCAGTCAATCGAAGTTTACTTCCCATTTGATCTTCACCAGATCGTTGTGAAGCAGCCATTGGCTCTTGTTGGCGTGGAGGGTAATTATGATATTAAGATCAATGTAGACGGGGTGGCATCAAAGGGCAAGCGGAAGCTGCTCGTATGGCTATCTCTAGAGCTTTATGTCAATTTGACGAAGAGCACAGACCAGCATTGAAAAAAGAAGGTTTCTTGACTCGTGACCCTAGAATGGTTGAACGTAAGAAGCCAGGACGTAGAAAAGCAAGAAGAAAATTCCAGTTCTCTAAACGTTAATCCGGAAGTTCTTCCTTTTATAAAAATATTATTATGGCCAAATTAGAATATAAAGACTTACTAGATGCTGGTGTTCACTTCGGACACTTGACGAGAAAGTGGGATCCAAGAATGGCTCCATACATTTTCATGGAGAAAAATGGTATCCACATCATCGATCTAAATAAAACGCTTGCTTGCCTCGACGAAGCATCTAACGCAATCAAGCAAGTAGTACGCTCAGGCAAAAAAGTGATGTTCGTAGCTACTAAGAAACAAGCTAAAGACCTAGTAGCACAAGAAGCTCAGCGTCTTAACATGCCTTATGTAACCGAAAGATGGTTAGGTGGTATGTTGACCAACTTCGCTACTATCCGTAAATCATTGAAAAAAATGTCCGGTTTGGACAAATTGATGAAGGAAGAGTCTTATGCTAACTTAGCTAAGAAAGAGCGCTTGATGATCTCCCGTCAAAAAGACAAAATGGAAGATGTACTTGGTGGTATCTCAGACTTGAGCAGACTTCCAGCAGCACTTTTCATTGTTGACATCAAGAGAGAACACATTGCAATTGCTGAAGCAAAGAAGCTTGGTATCCCTGTTTTCGCATTGGTTGATACGAACTCTAACCCGAACGAGGTTGATTTCCCTATCCCTGCCAATGACGATGCATTCAAATCCGTATCCTTGCTAGTGAAAGCGTTTGGTGCAGCTATCGAAGAAGGTCTTTCCGAAAGAAAGAAGGACAAAGAAGAAGCTAAACTTTCTGAAGAGGAAGAAGCTAAAAAAGCTGTGGACACTGAAACTAAAGGATAATCCACACTTGATTTGAAATATAAAAAATTGAACATGTGGCTTCGGCCTATGTTCAATTTTTTGTTTAAAAGACAATTAGAGTCAATCTAATCGTCAAACATTAATAATACAACCTTCGCCCTTCTTGTAAGGAAAGGTTCTCCAATAAAAATATTCTGTTTACTATTTAAACCGATAATACAATGGCAATTACTGCACAAGAAGTAAATAAACTGAGACAAATGACCGGTGCCGGTATGATGGATTGCAAGAAAGCTTTGACTGAAGCTGAAGGCGATTTTGAAAAAGCTGTGGACATCCTTAGAAAAAAAGGTCAAAAAGTATCAGCTTCTAGAGCTGATCGTGAAACTAAAGAAGGTGTAGTTGTAACAAACGTATCCGAAGACGGAACTAAAGGAACTTTGCTTTCTTTGACTTGCGAAACTGACTTCGTTGCCAAAAACGAAGAGTATGTTGCTTTCGCTAACACACTTCTTGACATGGCTGTTGCAGCTGGAGCTTCTTCTATCGAAGAAATCCATGCATTACCTTTCGAAAACATCACTGTTGCTGAGAAAATCGTTGAGATGACTGGTAAAATCGGTGAGAAAATCGAAATCTCTAATTACGAGGTGATCACTGCTGAAGCAGTAGTTCCTTACATTCACTCTAACGGTAAATTAGGTGTATTGGTAGGATTGGTTAACACTTCTGGTGCTGATGTTGAAGAAGCTGGAAAAGACGTTTCTATGCAGATTGCTGCAATGAACCCAGTTGCCTTGGATAAAGACGGAGTAGATGCCTCTGTTGTCGAAAGAGAAATCGAAGTAGGTAAAGAGCAAGCTAGAGCTGAAGGTAAGCCTGAAGAAATGCTTGAGAAAATTGCGATGGGTAAATTGAACAAGTTCTACAAAGAAAATACTTTGTTGAGCCAAGTATTCGTTAAAGATAGCAGCAAAACTATTGCTCAATACCTTGACAGCGTAAGCAAAGGTTTGACAGTTTCTGCCTTCAAGAGAATCTCTATCGGATAATCCATCCGATTCTGAACTAGCCCCCAAAAGTTGGACGGTTTAAGAATGGTTTAATTTTAGAGAAGAAGCTCGGTATTGCACCGGGCTTTTTCTGTTTTAGCTTGATTTTATTCTGTGGTTATTATAATAATGAATGTATTCGGTGATTTCATTTTTAAGCTCTTGAATCGATTGATATTTTTTGAGGTAAAATAATTCCGACTTTAGCGTTCCGAAGAAGTTTTCGATAACAGCTTTATCCTGGTAGTTTCCTTTTCTGGACATTCTGAACCTGATTCCTTTTTCCTGGAGCAGGCATTGGTATTGTGGGCATTGGTAGTGCCATCCCTGATCAGATTGGATCACCAGGTTTGAGATCTTTTGTCTTTTCTCAGTTGCCTTTTTGACCATGTCCAAGACCGGTTGTAGAGTAGGTCTATCGGCAAGAGTAAAGGAAATAAACACTCGATTATACAGGTCCATCATGGGAGAGAGATAAAGCTTTCTGTCATGGACTTTGAACTCGGTTATATCAGTCAACCACTTCTGTTCAGGTCGGTAAGCTTTAAAGTCTCTGTTAAGGAGATTTTCAGCTATTCTACCCTGCTCTCCTCGGTAGGAGACATACTTTTTAACCCGAATAATATTTTTTAAACCCATTTCGCACATCAAGGAGTAGACAGTCTTGTGATTGATCGTATACCCCCAGTTTTGAAGTTCATCCCGGATTCTTCGGAAATCGTACCGTCCTTTATTCTGTTTATAAATACTACGAATCTCCAATTTGACCGTCGCGTACTTATCCATTTTCTGGAGTTGTTTGAGATGGTAATAAAAGGTGCTCCGCGCCATCCGAGCATGCTTGAGGAGTTCCTTCAACGCATGCCCGCGCCTTAGTTCCTGGATGATTTGCGCTTTTCTTCTTTCTGTTTTTCGGATTGAACTAAGGCATGAAGCTTTTTAAATAAGCATTTTTGGCTTTCAGACTAGCTAGTTCTTCCAGAAGCTGCTCTTCTCGGGTGAGTGGACGTTTTGGCTTTCTAGGCATCTTGATAGGTCTTCCTTTACGTAGCGCCTTCAACCCTTCCGGTCCCTAAGCATCGTAAATCCGAATCCAGTTGAGTACGATAGATTGGCTAGGAACCTTGAAACGTAGACAGGCTTGAAGTAATGATAAGGATTCGACCTTTAGTGTTCTAACAACCCCCAACCTAAAGTCTGCAGTGTAGTGGCTAGAAATAGGCATCAGCCCTTCTGCTCCAAACTTTCTGTAAAAAGCTTCCCAACGTCTGACTTAGGAATGATCGATACACTCTTTTTCTGAGATACTACTAATAGAGTGTCGGTGATGGATAACTTCTTGGACTACCCGAAGTTTGAATTCAAAATTGTGTTTTGTGTTTTTTTTCGCATAAAAATGCCCCCAATAAGTGTCTAACTTTTTGGGGCCACAATCATTCCCACTTGGGTTTTTAAATACGCATTCTGCTGGATGCCTTTCCAATCGATCTGGTATTTTGGAGAATAACCCAGTTCCACGGGATCTTCCAACTCATAAAAATCCCGATACAACAATGGGCTATGGAATTTCACCATTTCATCCCGGTAATCAAACCAGGCAGTTTGAAGAATTCGTTCATTAAATAGCAGTGCCCAATTGTTAGGGATGTAATAGTCGTCCAATAGCCTTTTTAACTGAGCATCTTGAAATAAGTGAAAATGGTTGCTATTGATCAGGTCATTATAGGTGGAGTTGGTAATGGTGGGATTAGGAATGAATGCCGTCATGATAATAGAGCGGGTAAGCCGGAAAGTATCTATTTCCGTGAGTTGATCAGCCAAAAACGCTTCCAAGTATTGCCCCTCTTGTTCTGTATAGGTATTGATCTCCTTTTGTTCTTCGATGGCGAGCATGTCCTTTTGCAAATCCACCAATAAGTTTTCTATATAAGATTGCTTCAGTTGCTGGTTAAGTCTGTCCTGATTCCAATTATTCACCTGTAGGGCCAGCAGAATGCCTATCATCACCAGCACAATTTCACCCAGGGCATATTTCAGGTATTTTCCGGTGTTTCCATTCGTAAGCAATTGATGTCGGATTTTTTTAAAGAACAGGATCATGGGCGAAGATGTAGGTATAGCTAAGCATAAAAGATTTTAGCTATTACTAAATAGCTGATTCGAAGCGATTGATTTGTAGGTGGTTTGGCTTGTTTGTATTAAGATAAGGATTTTGGGGAATTCCTGCTTAGAAGCAGCTCTCTGTGTTGGGGTCAAAGGTTGTAAATAGGGGATGGGGATGTCTCTAGGATTTGAAAAATAGGGTGGTGCTATCAAGGAAACGGAATTATCCGGGGGATTGATTTTGTTTTTTTTAAATCAAAATTCTTTTTTCTGTATTTGATTTTCATTTATCTAACTGTTTTATGACTTTTTACGGAAGTTTAATTAAATAAATGAAAAATAATCAGATTTTTAATTGGTTTTAGTATTGATTATTAACTAAAAATTATAGTTATTGTAATATTAGTTTAACGGTGTTAAAATTAGTTTGATGCTGCTGTATAGCTTATTTTGTAAATGGTAAATCTACTCATAATGTTAAGAAGGATATTCTTTCAAGAGAAGGTTTTTATGTAAGACAAGTTTGAAAATGTTCTTTAAATGATCCTTTTAATTTAAAGTTTTAGGAATTCTTAATTTAAAGAGAGAGGCAAAGAATATTTGAAAATATTGTTTTTAAGAAGAATCTAAAAAAGTGATTTCTTCAAGTTATTGATTCGGGTTTTAAAACTTTTTTAAGATGGACACAAGACTTTTTCCCGAAAGTATAATACATAACTCAATTGAGGTTTATGATTCAAAAATCAGTGTCAAATCACAATTGATATATGTGATATTACTATGCCTGATCATTTCAATTTTCCTGGCTCTTCCATTTGTTTTTGTTGATGTTTCGATTCAATCAAGAGGAACATTCCAATCTTCTTTTCAAAGGAATTCAGTAATAACTACGGTAAATGGAAGGCTGGAATTTTCAGCTATGTTTGAGAATAAGAAAGTAAAGAAAGGCGATGTATTAGCTATTATTCGAGGGGATAAAATTGACCTTCAGATGAATAGATTTGAAGAAAGAATTTCAGAAGTAAATGCTTTTATTGAAGATCTCAATTTTCTTTTGGACTTAGGAACAGCTTCTAATCTTGTTAATGTCAAATTAAATACAAGCATATACCAAACCTCTTATTTGAAATTCAAAACACAAATTCAAAATCAGGATTTAGTGCTTAAAAAGCGTAAAAGAGATTTTGAAAGGGCTAAAATTCTCTATGAAAATAAGTCCATTGCTTTTGTAGATTATGATGAAATAGAAGTTCAATATAGACAGGCTGAGTCACAGCTTGAACTTATCCAAAAGAACCAGTTTAATGAATGGGAACAAGAGCTAAGGAGGTATTCGGATGAGAAAAACCAGTTGAAAAACCAGTTTGAAATTGCAAAGGAAGAATTAGATCAATATGAAATTGTAGCAGGAGTCTCTGGTGCACTTTTAAATGTTTCCAATTTAAGTATTGGTGATTTTGTTTACCCAAATCAAAAACTGGCAGAAATCTCTCCAGACTCTACCTTAATGGCAGTGACTTTTATCTCCCCAACAGATATTGGATTTATTAAAAAAGGTCAGGAAGTAATATTTCAAGTTGATGCCTATAACTATAATGAATGGGGAGTACTAAAAGGAAGTGTTAATTCTATTTCAGATGATTTGACATTGCTAAATGAAAGTAGGGCGGCCTATATGGTCACTTGTACTTTAGATTCAGATTTTTTAAAACTACCAAGTGGTCAGCAAGCAAAAATTAAAAAAGGAATGACATTTAATTCTAGATATGTAGTTGCTAATCGATCATTATTCCAATTGTTATATGACCAAGTAGATGATTGGCTTAACCCAATGGTTAACTAGATCCTTTTAATTTTTGAACTATGGGCATAAAAATTAAACAACGAGATGTGACTGACTGCGGTGCTGCTTGCTTGGCTTCTGTAGCTTCTTATTACAAGCTAGAAATCCCTGTTTCCAGAATCCGTCAAATGGCTTCTACGGATCAAAAAGGTACTAATATCTTAGGGTTAATAGAGGCGGCAAATAAAATGGGATTTTCTGCAAAGGGAGTCAGAGGAGAGTTAGAAGCAATAAAGGATGTTCCATTACCCATAATAGCTCATGTTATAGTAAAAAAAGCTGCATCACTTTGTGGTATTATATAAAGTATCAAATAGGTCTATAGAATATATGGATCCAGGAGATGGTAAAATCCATAAGGTTTCCAAGGAGGATTTTAAGGGGATTTGGACTGGTGTGTTAATCTTACTTATGCCAAATCAAGGATTTATGGAAGCTTGTCATAAGGTAGGTGCTTGGAGTAGGTTTTGGTTTTTGATAAAGCCCCATAGAACTATTATGATTCAATCTTTAATAGGGGCTGTTTTATATACCGTGTTAGGTCTTTCAACATCGATCTATGTCCAAAAAATTATTGATCATGTTTTCATAGGAAGGAATTTAAATCTACTCAACTTATTATCTGTCACTATGATTATACTTTTAATAATCCAAATAGTGATAGGGAGTGTTAAAAGTCTATTTATTTTAAAAGTAGGGCAACGAATCGATGCGCGTTTAATTTTGGGGTATTACAAACATTTGCTAAGCCTTCCTCAACGATTTTTTGATACTATGCGAGTAGGGGAAATAATCTCTCGGGTAAATGATGCTGTTAAAATTAGAGCATTTATTAATGATGTAGCAATTGGTTTTATAGTAAATGTATTTATTGTCGTTTTTTCATTTGCCTTGATGTTTACTTTTTACTGGAAATTAGCCTTGATTATGTTGGCTCTGGTTCCCCTCTATACAGTAATTTATATTGTAGCAAACAAATTGAATAGAAAGGTAGAAAGAAAACTTATGGAGGATTCAGCTGAATTAGAATCACAACTTGTAGAATCTATTACAGCTGCTGGGACAATTAAAAGATTTGGAGCAGAAAGCCATGCAAATATTAAAACTGAGACCAAGTTTGTAAACCTTCTTCAGACAGTATATCATTCGGGGTTAAATAATTTATTTACAGGAGTTTCCTCCGATTCTGTGTCCAAAATTTTTACCATTATTCTTTTATGGGTGGGGGCAGGATATGTTTTGAAAAATCAAATTACTCCTGGAGAATTAATGTCATTCTATGCATTAACTGGCTATTTAACAGGTCCCATTTCTAGTATTATAGGAATGAATAAAATAATACAAAATGCGTTGATTGCCTCTGATCGATTATTTGAAATAATGGATTTAGAGGTTGATAGCTCAGAAAAGACTTTTCCTTTGAAAAAGGAGGATTTGGGAGACATTATTTTCAAAAATGTTTCTTTTCGATATGGATCAAGAGTGACAGTTTTCAAAAACCTTTCTCTAGTATTCCCCAAAGGGAAAATTTCTGGAGTTGTTGGTGAAAGCGGATCTGGCAAAAGTACTTTGGTTTCTCTTTTACAAAATATTTACCCACTTAATTCAGGGAATATTTACATAGGTGAAAATGATATTAAGTTCATTGATAATTCGAGCCTCCGATTACTAGTGTCTGTTGTACCACAAAGAGTAGATCTATTTGCCGGAAATATTATCGAAAATGTGGCCTTGGGAGATTACCATCCTGATATGCAGAGAGTAGTACAAATATGTAATCATCTTGGAATGATGGAGTTTATTGAATCACTTCCAAATGGTTTTGGCACTTACTTAGGTGAAAATGGAGCTTCTCTTTCAGGGGGACAAAAACAAAGAATTGCAATCGCACGAGCATTATACCGTGATCCAGAAATATTAATCTTGGATGAGGCAACAGCATCTTTGGATAATGGAGCAGAAAATTTTGTGCAAGAATTCATTCGATCACTTGCTGACCGAGGTAAAACTGTCATTGTAATCACCCATAGGATAGCTACAGTTAAAGGATTTGATAAGCTATTTGTTCTGGAAAAAGGCGAATTAGTTGAGTCAGGAACTCCTAACGAGCTAATAGCTAAAGAAGGTAAATATTTTCAAATGATAAAGAAACAACTCGAAATAATGAAATAGAAAGAGTCATTTTAAAAAGAAAACCATGGAGTTTATTAAACAAATAGAGCGTATTCAAATCCTAAACAAATTAATTCACGAGCAGAGAACAGGGAGCCCGGATGAACTTGCGAAAAGACTTGGAATAAGCCGAAGGCAGCTATATGTCTATTTAGAGTACATGGAAGATCATGGGTTAAAAATCAGGTTTTCAAGAAAGGTTGGAAGTTTTATTTATTCGAGTGAACAAAGGTTAGAAATTGCATTCAAGTTTGAAGTACTGAATATTAAAAATCAACAAGAAGTTTTTGGAGGAAAGACGATAAAAAATAATTATCTGTGCTGTTTTTAAGCACTGAATATTATTAAATTAGTTATAAGATCAGTGAATAAGAGATATGCTAGCTAAAAACTTTTTGATTTTACTGGTTTGGGAAAGGTCAACGCCCGGGAAAGGTTGAGAATTTTAAATTCTTACTATTATGGAAAAGTTTAAAGAGTTGAGTATTGATGAGATTAAAGAGATTTCAGGAGGACTTGGTTTTTGGGCAACAGTGGGTGCAGGATTAATTGCAGCCACTACTATTGCGATAATTAATGATTGGGATAATTTTAAAGCAGGACTTAAAGGTGAGTATGAAATCAAAAATGATTGTGAATAAAATTAAGATAGATATGAAAGAATTAAATTTAAAAGACTCAATAGAAATAACTGGAGGAGGTTTTTCATATGATGTAGGTTGTGCTTGGAGATATATTGGTCATTTCATGTATGGCTATTTAGGGAGTGGAGGGCCTATAAATCCTACTGCAACATCATCAGGGTACATTATTGCTGAAGTTACGAAATGTCCTTGATTTTTTTGGCTAGAGTATTCTCTAGCCAATTCCTTTTTATATTATTAAAAATGTTTTTATTGAATTGATAAGGAGACAAAAGTTAAATAAATCTGAATTTTCTCAATCAAACTTTTTTAAGATTGAGTTGAAGGATAGACTAAATTATCATTTTTTGATTAAATTGTTTATTCTATTTGTGATTTTGGTTTTATATACTTATTTAATTTCTGACCCAATAATGATTAGATATGGGGTGGAAGGGTTTGATAGTAATTTTTTTGATTATGGTTATTTTGATATTTTTGTAATTATATTACTGGTTCCAATAGTTGAAGAGTTTTTGTTTAGAGGATACTTGAGTGGGAGAAAGGATCAATTGGTTTTTATTGTTCCTCAAATGATTTTTTGTTTGATTATTTTAAAAAACTTTATTTTATACGTATTAATACTGTACTTGATCTTTGGTGTAATATTTTATTTGAATATTTATAAACATTTGAACGAAAAAGCCATCTCAAATTTTTTAATTTTTCTATTATGTTTTTTTAGTTCTATTTTATTTTCAGTAGTTCATTATAGTAATATTTCGCATGATTCAGAGAAGATAAGTATATTATTATCGGTAATTTGCTATTTTCCTGGCGCATTATTTCTTTCTTTTGTCAGGTATAAAGGTGGTTTATTTCTCTCGATTTTTTTGCACATATTAATTAATGTTTCAATTTTATTTATTAATAATTTAGTTTATTGATTATTTCATAATATGTGTAAACGATTGTTGTTTTTTTATTTTTTAGGGTTTTTTATTTTTACTATATTTTTTATTGTGAACAATAAGTTAGTTGAATATGGTTTTCTAATGAAAGAAAATGTTGTTTACTTTAAAAGTTTTAAATTTTGGAATATCATAGAGTCATTTTTTCTAATAGGTTTATTGTTCCCGATTATTGAAGAATTTGGTTTTAGAGCTTTTTTAACGAATGATAAAAATTTAGAAAGATTAGGGTTTTCTTTTTTATTATAATTTTAATTATCGAGTTTATTAATTATTTTATGATGTTGAATATATGGATTTATCTCATTATGGTAATTATTGGGGTTAGTATTATATTCATTAATTCAAAATTGATAAACTGTTTTACAGGTATTATTTCTAAAGATATTTTGACATATTCAATTTTGGCCTCTTTAGTTTTTTCATTTTTACATATGGGCTCTAATTATTCGTCTGATTTTATTATTTGTTTATTTTTTTCAGTTATTCCTTATTTTGTTAATGGCTTAATTTATTGTAGGATTAGATGGAAATATGGTTTGGTTTATTCTATAATTCTACATGTTCTTCATAACTTTACTGTATTATTGTTAAATCTAATTCTAAAATAAAAATTGTGATGGATTTTTTTTATAAACTATATTTTACTTTTATTAGTCTCTTCAAATTTATTTGTAATTTGTTTCTCAAGGTTTTTGTAACTGAAGGTCAAAAAAATATTGTTTCTATACTTTTGTTAATATGTTTTTATTAAAAAAAATATTTTTAAAGTATACTTCCAAGTATTTTGCGTTTTAGATGTTGTATATTTTTTCGTGTCATACTTTTTTTCCTGATTATTGGAAAGCTTATTTTGCATTAGATTTCTTCTCGTGTAAATACTTTTAGAATCTTTTAGTCTTTTTGTAAGCTTCCCTAAAAGTCGGCCATTTGAAAGTTGAATTGAAATTATCAACTTTAAATGGATTATTATGAAAAAATCGAGATTCACAGAAACGCAGATCGTCAAAGCGATCAAAGCTCATGAGGCCGGCAAGAAAGTAGAAGAAATCTGTCGTGAAACGAACACACCGCTTTTTATAAATGGAAGCAGCGTTATGGCGGAATGGAAGCCAGTGAGGTCAAAAGCTGGAAAGGACTTCAGGAAGAGAATTGCTAAAGCGGATGTTTGCCGATCTGGAGTCTGGTGCATGAGGCTCTCAAGGTCTGGTGGCAAAAGCTCGACGCCTGACGAAAAAGGCATGCTGGTTCAGTTCATGGTCGAGAAAAGTTTGTCAGGTGAGCCAACGTCAGGCGTGTAAAACGCTTAGTGTGCCCCGAAGTACTTTCCAGTATCACCCCAAACCAAAAAACGATATGCCCGTGATCCAGGCGCTGGAAGAACTTGGTAGCCAAACACCCTGCCATTGGCTTTTGGCAGTCCCATTACCGGCTTCGCAGAAAAAGGCCATCTATGGAACCATAAAAAGGTCTACCGGATCTATTCTGCCATGGGACTGAACATCAGACGCAGACACAAGCGGCTACCGGCAGGATTAAACAGGCCCTATACAGGCCGGAATCGATCAACCAAGTCTGGTCTATCGACTTCATGAGCGATAGCCTTTGGAGCGGCAGGCTTTCGGGTTCTAACATTCTGGATGACTATAACCGGGAAATGCTGGCTATGGAAGTGGATTTTTCACTTCGGCTACAATATGGGTATCCGAGTGTTGGAGTTTGTTGAGCTGGTCCGGGGCCTCCCCAAAATGATCCGCGTGGACAATGGACCTGGAGTTTATCTCCGTCTGTTGGATCACTGGTGTAAGGAGAAGAACAGAGCTGGTCTTTATCCAGCCGGGCAAGCCGATGCAAAAACGGCTATGTGGAACGCTGTAACGGATCGGTCGGAAAAGACTTGCTTAGCTCCAATGTATTTAATTCTCTGGATGAGGTCAGGGAAAAAGCGATGGAATGGATGGAAGATTATAACCGGGAAAGGCCCCATGAGGCACTTGGATATCGGACTCCCCGTTGACTTATTGAAAGAACTTAAAATGAACATATCTTTTGCTTTTCAAACCGTTAAGCATGCGCAAAAGTGAATGCGGAAGCGGCTCAAGACCGGTTGGCCCAAGCCAACCGCTCGCCTTTGGTCTTGAACACTTGGAGTATTCGCTTACGCTTCGCTTATCGGGTGAAAAGTAAACTTTTGACTGGCCCAATTTTTCGGGGGAGCTTAATTTTTATAGTAATATTAAATGTATTTATAATTTCTTTGTTAAAGAATAGTAGCTAATTCTTTCTCTAAAAAGGTCTTTATTGGATCTAACTGGTATTTTCTAAATTTATTCATTCCTTAATAGTCTACTTCATTTTTTTGAATGGATTTATTAAAAATTTTGGGTATTTGTCTCCTTAATCCTTAGTTTAAGAAATATTTTTAAATACCTATATGAAGATTTTTTACTCACTGAGGGATTTTATAATCCATCCTGAAAAAGCCGCTTCTTTTCAGCCCATATCTTTTTATGACTTTTTTGGACTGTTGTTCCTGGTTATCCTGTTCGTGGTTCCTTATGGACTCCTATTAGAATGGATGGGAATGGATCAGTTTGAAAATGGCTTGATGGATTTGTTTAAGGAAAACAAATGGTTGTTTGGCGTTTTAGGAGTAGTAATCGCTCCTATTATAGAAGAACCCATTTTTAGGCTTCACTTGGATTTAAAGAAATCCTCCATTTGGTGGAGCTTGATACTATCACTTCTGCTTGCGAGTGTATTATGGTTTCCATTAATTTTTATTGGATATATGATCTATTTGCTGGTTTCGGTTAGTAATCATAATCCCCCTCCTCAAAGACTTGTGGTATATGTATCGGCTGCATTATTCGGTTTAATGCATATTACTAATTTCAAGAATTTTGATTTTAGCCAACACTTCTTTTACATTCCATTTTTGGTAGCCATCCAAATTTGGGTGGGATTGGTATTAAGCTATATCCGGCTGAAACACGGCATGATTTGGGCTATTTTGTTCCATGGAGTATACAATGCAGTGCTGATTATCCCGGCGGTTTATTTCTATGAACCTTAAAGATGATTTCAGTTTGGATTAAAATAGTTTTTCTGGTACCCAGGATTATTAATCGACTTATCTGTTCTGTGAGAATTATAATGTCGAAACAGATTCAAAGGATTTTAACTTTTTCATGGTAACATTCACAAATCAATGGGGCCTGAAAAGCACGATGATTTTTAGGTTTTGGGATAAATAAGAGGAATTTGATTCATTGCCCACGGTTTCAACCGTGGGTTGATGTTCATATCGAGCCATGAGAAAAACCATTTTAATGGTTTGAATTTTTGGTTTTTAAATTTTTGAAATGTCACATTCTATTCATAATGTTTGGATTCATGCTATTTGGGCCACCAAGGAAAGAAGAGGATTAATTTCGCCTTCTATAGAAAAAGCAATTCATTCTTTTATATCAGATCAGTTCCGAGAACTGGGTTGTCCTGTTCGGATTATAAACGGAATGCTTGATCACGTTCACGCGTTATTTTTACTCAATCCCCAGAAATCAATTTCTGAAGTAATTAAGCAAATCAAAGGAAGCAGCTCTCATTTTATAAATCAAAAAGATTTGATCCCAGAGAAATTTGCATGGCAAACCGGTTATGCAGCATATTCTGTTTCAGCATCCATTATGGAGAGGGTTTATATATACATTCGAAATCAGAAGAATCATCATCAAAAGATTTCGTTCCAGAAGAAATACGAAGAATTTATAATAAAAAACGGTCTTGATAAGGGAGGCTGAAATGGCTGAAGCCATTCCTATGATCATGGGGATATCATACTAATCTTCGCCCCGGGTTAAAACCCGAGGCTATGTTTATGCAATTTATAGGTGAATTAGGGCTGATCTAATGCCCATGGTTTCATCCATGGGTTGATGGTCAAATTGGGACCTTGGATATTCATACCATCAATTCCATTTAAAAGAATTGAATATTCTATCGTTTGATTTTGAATTGGAATACTTGGCTTAAAAACTAAACCATCGAGGTTTTCAAAACCTCAAAGGTTGGCAAAGGGGCTAATTTAGACTCCAATCTAGTCGACCAATGGGAGACCTATCTGCCCGCAGGCCTATCTTTTTTTAAAATTGCCGTTCTCTCTTTGAATCTCTCTTCTCTTAATCTCTTCCTCACACACTACCCACCTTCCTATTTGATCAATCCTAAAACTGATTAGAAACTTGTTTTTTGTGACCACTGCCTACTGACCACCTACCTTCGGCAGGCAAGCTGATCATTACTTTTTCTTCAACTTAATCACCGTAATCTCTGGCCAGATGCCGACACGTCCGGGGAAGGCTAAGAATCCAAAACCACGGTTGACATGCAAGTAGCGACCCAGCTCCTGATATAAACCGGCCCATTTGGGATAACGGAAGGAGGCTGGACTCCATTTGATAAAGCCGGGAATCTCGATTCCAAACTGCATCCCATGAGTATGCCCACTCAAGGTCAGATGGATCAGCTGAGAAAAGTTCTTTACCTCCTCATCGAAATGGGAAGGGTCATGGCTCATCAGGATTTTAAAACTTTGTTCGCTGAGGTTGGAGACGGCTTTTCCTAAGTCTCCATATTGGGCGAATCCCTTTCCCCAGTTTTCTACGCCGATCAGATCGATGCTGGCTGTGGCTCCTTCGGCTCCGTTGCGAGCAGGTTTTTGGAGTTTGACGTTCTCATTCCGTAAGAGCTGAAATCCCAGTTCTTTCTGAATGTCTGCCAATCGGTTCAGATTTGCCTCTTTGGCTTCTTTACTAGGCCAGGACATGTAATCCCCATAATCATGGTTGCCCAGGATGGAGTATTTGCCCATGGGAGCTTGAAGCTTCTTAAAAGTATCCACCCAAGGTTCCATTTCACGTGCATGGTTATTGACCAAGTCGCCCGTAAATAAAATGACATCGGATTCCTGCTGGTTGATCAAGTCTATTCCGTATTCCAGTTTCTTTTTATCATCAAAGCTGCCTGAATAAATGTCCGAGATCTGAGTGATGGTGAACCCGTCAAACTCTTCGGGCAGGTCCTCAAATTCCAGGGTGTGATTTACTACGCGATAGCGGTATTTCCCTATCAATACTCCATGTAGGATGCCCAAAAAGGAATGGCGGAAAGTGCCAGCGCCGTTTGACTGATGAATTTCCGTCGATCTGGCAAGAAGTCGCCCTCTCTTGTTCCGGTAACCGACTGGAAAGTACCTGTAAGAAACCGGATGATGTCCTCTCCAAACATTAAACCCAGAATAATCAACTTTGGAATCAGAGAAAGCACAAGTAGGGATACCATCCTCCCTAGGTTGATATTATTATTGCTACTTCGGTCGAAGAATAAAAAACCATAAGTAACAAAGATGTAAACGGAGACAGAAAAGACCCAAAACAAGACCTTCACCCAAACTTGGTTTGGAAACACCGTTTTGAACGCTTGGAAGGAATACCAATCGATCAGGAAGAAGAGGGCTAGGACAATTGCAATTCGGATAATCAAAGGAAACACGTGGGTTAGTTTAAATAGGGGCTGTTGAAAAGGAGCTAAATACGTTCCTTTTTTTGGACTAGAGAAATGTAGTTAAATCATGATACGCAGGGAATTACCATGCTGGTTGCGAAAATTGGGAATTATTTGATGTTGGTGCAAATTCGACTGTAAAGGAGATGGTGAATGGGTTAATTTATCTGGGATCTCTTCCCCTGCAATTTGGGGTGTTCTTTAGCGCTTATTGACTTTAGGATTTTTGACACAGTCGACTGTCCACCGATTTAATAATTTGTATTGGCTTCAAAATCCTTTCTGGCTTAAAAAATAGTTTTCATTCCATTGAACATTGTCAATTGACCATTTTAAATTGCTCACCTACCTTCGGCAGGCAAGCTGCCCACTGATTTAATAATTAGTAATGGCTTCAAAATCCCCCTAACCCCCTTTGTTAAAAGGATTGGAATTAAATCGAATTTTTTCTCCAAGGGGAGTTGTTTTCGTTTCAAAATACTTTTGGGCCAGATTTAGGTATTCTTTCTATTGAACATTGTCAATTGACCATTTTTAAATTGATCACCTACTTTCGGCAGGCAAGCTGCTCACTGATTTAATAATTTGTATTACCTTCAAAATCCCCTAACCCCCTTTGTTAAAAGGATTGGAATTAAATCGAATTTTTTCTCCAAGGGGAGTTGTTTTCCTTTCCAATACTTTTGGGCCAGAATTAGGTATTTTTTCTATTGAACATTGTCAATTGACCATTTTAAATTGCTCACCTACCTTCGGCAGGCAAGCTGCCCACTGATTTAATAATTAGTAATGGCTTCAAAATCCCCCTAACCCCCTTTGTTAAAAGGATTGGAATTAAATCGAATTTTTTCTCCAAGGGGGAGTTGTTTTCGTTTTCAATACTTTTGGATGAATCAAAGTTTTCTTTCCATTGGAAATTGTCAATTGACCATTTTAAATTGCTCACCCACCTTCGGCAGGCAAGCTGCTCACTGATCACTGATCACTGAATACTGATCACTGTCTACCTGTCTATGGAGTTGTTTTCGTTTCCAATACTTTTGGATGAATCAAAGTTTTCTTTCCATTGGAATTTGTCAATTGACCATTTTAAATTGATCACCTACCTTCGGCAGGCCAGCTGAATACTGATCACTGTCTACTTGTCTATGGAGATGTTTTCGTTTCCAATACTTTTGGATGAATCAAAGTTTTCTTTCCATTGGAAATTGTCAATTGACCATTTTAAATTGATGATTGATCACCAAGCTGCACACTGTAAAACTCCCATTTCAAGTATCTCTTTTAAATAATTTCTTCTTTCCCTCGATTTGGCAATTTTCTTTTCCTTTTTCGTTTCTTTGTGGCGGATTTATTCCGCACCAAGCCTATTGAACTATGAGACAGTTACTCCTCAGACCCGGAGCAGAAGAATTAAATTATGAAATCCGGGGATCGTTAAAAAGCCCGGCAGATTGAAGCTTTGGGCTATCCCATGACCTGGGAAAATATCGGGGATCCCATTCAGAAAAGTAATCAAGTTCCAGAGTGGATGAAAGCCATTGTGGCTGATTTGGTCAAGGAGAATAAATCCTATGGATATGCCGATTCCAAAGGGGTGTTGGAGACCCGAACCTATTTGGCGGATCTCAACAATGAAAAAGGAGGGACGACCATATCTGCCGAAGATATCTTGTTTTTTAATGGCTTGGGAGATGCCATTGCCAAGCTGTACCAATTCCTCATTCCAACTGCGAGAATCATTGGACCTTCACCAGCATATTCCACACATAGTTCAGCAGAGGCAGCACATGCCAATGCGGCTCCCATTACCTATAAATTAGATCCGGACAACCAGTGGTTACCGGATATGGAGGACTTGTATCTAAAAGTGAGGTATAATCCTTCTATCGTTGGGATTTTGATCATCAACCCGGATAATCCAACGGGTATGGTGTACCCAAAAGAGGTGTTGGAAGCATTTGTGAAAATTGCGGATGAGTATAATCTGCTTTTGATCACGGATGAGATTTATCAAAACATCACCTACAATGGGATCAAAGCGGTTTCTTTAGCGGAGGTAATTGGAGGTCGGCCAGCAATTTCTCTGAAAGGGATCTCCAAGGAATTCCCATGGCCTGGTTCCAGATGCGGTTGGATGGAGTTTTATAATAGAGAGTCTTCCAAGGAATTTTCCAAGTTGTGTACCACTTTGGAGAATGCCAAAATGATAGAGGTGTGCTCTACCATATTGCCCCAATTGGCGATCCCTAAAATCATGTCCCATCCAGAATACTTTAAATATAGAGAGGAAGCCAATGCCCAGATTGGAAAGAGAAGTGATTGGATGTCTGAAATATTAGGCGATATACAAGGCATTAAATTCAATCCTACTCAGGGAGCCTTTTATAATACCATCGTCTTCGATGAAGCTTTGTTGAACCCGCAGCAGTCTTTGCCCATAGAAGATCCAAAGTTAAAATCTTTGCTGGAAGGTTGGTTGACCGATCCCGAAATGCCACTGGATAAGCGATTTGTGTATTATTTATTGGTATCCGAACGAATCTGTGTGGTGCCGATTTCTTCTTTCTGTTCGGATTTACGGGGATTTCGAGTGACTTTGTTGGAGGAAAACGAGGAAGTATTTAAGGATACTTTTAGAAGATTGGGAAGGGCGATTGAGCGTTATTTGAAGTCATAATTTGAATTCAGAAGGCTAAAGTCTAAAAGCTGAAAATCTTGCTAATCAAATATTGGTTAGGAGTTCTTTTTGGCGTTAATAACCATAGTAGTAAAAATAGCGGTGAGTTCGTTTGCCTCTTTGTAGATTGAGTGGACTCGTTCTCTTTTTAATAGCTCTGATTCCAAAATCAGTTCTAACCAAAAGATTGATTCATCAGCCTCCTCCTGTACAATTGATAGCTTAGAAATGAATTCAGCACGAGAACGACCTCTTTGAGAAGAGCGATAATTGGCTCCTATTGATGTTCCAGATCTAACAAGTTGTTTGCCAAGTTCGAATCCAACAGTGTTTTTGGGTAGTTCGGAAACTAATTGAATGATTTCTAAAGCAAATTTCTTTGTCCTAACTTTTAAATCTTTGTCCATTATTTTGTTGTTTAAGATTTTATAATTCAGCCTTCTGATTTTATTTCTATTCTGCTTTCCTACCTTGAAAATCTTTCTACTTTGTCAAATTCAATTCACATGACCACCTACCTTCGGCAGGCAAGCTGACCCCTGCTTATCTACCTACTCATTATCATGCTTTCTAGCTTTGACTTTTGGGTTTGGTAAAAAAATCTCCTCATCCGATTTATTGCCTTCTAGTGTGCTAAGGTCCGGTTGCCCGGCATTGATCCAGGCGGTATACCAAAAATCGGAGATCATCTTAATGGCCTTTTTCATTTGTCGTTCCACTTGATGATCAAGAGCCAAGGCATAGGTCTTGGTGAATTCTTTTGAATACACTCTTACAGTCAGGCTGTTCCGTTCTTCAAATCCATATTTTCGATCAGGATCAAAGTTTTCCGAAAGGGTTTTTTCAAACGTTAAAACCGAATCCACTTGTGTATGAGCTTGAGCGATGGCTTCCCAGATGGCTTGCTGAGGTTGTGAAATGTATTCTGCTTTTCCTACCCAGAGCGCATAGTCGGAACTCATCAGTTCGGGGATCCTACTTTCCCAAAACCCATGAATGCCTTCTTGTCCTGTGAGCTGTCCATTGTAGTTTTGGGTGGTATGTAATGGGACGTTCAAGTCAGCTAAATAATGCCCCAAATCGGCAGACAGTCTCAGGATGCCATTTAAATCCTTGTGTTCAAAAGCTTGGGTGAGCTGAACAAAGGTGAAATAAGCTGCCCATGGACCAATTCCATGAGCTCTAAGGCTATCTTCCGTAAATTTTTCTACGGCATCGGACCAGAATACTGGTATTTTTTCAAGTGGATCATCTCCAAATCGGTCAAGATCTATGTAGTGTTTTTCTGCCTCGCCTTCGACTGCGTACCTTCTTCGATCGGGATTGACTGCTTTTTCACTAATGAATTGAATGTGAGGTTTATAAAACTGAATTAATTCGGGAGGCAGGGAATAAACAGCCATTCGATTGATTAACGAATGAGCGAAAAATCCCCAGGGATTAGGAGGGAAATTATAGAGAAATGGTAAAATCAGAAGGAAAAAGAGGGGCCTCATGGAATAAAAATCTTAAAAGTTTCCAGTGTTAAATCTTTTGAAAACACCTATATTTGTGCCTGGATAGGCGTTTTATCCAGTTTTTTCAATTGGAAGCAGCTTCTATTTATAGTAATCTGAGAAATAAATTGGCAGTGTAAATAATTTCTGATAACTTTGCACTCCAATTCGGAATAGGGGAACGTAAAGAATTTATTTATAATAACTAGATATGGCAAATCACAAATCAGCACTTAAGAGAATTCGTGCAAACGAAGCGAAGCGTTTGAGAAACAGATACCAAGCCAAAACGACTAGAACTTTCATCAAAAGATTGAAAGCTACTACTGATAAAGTTGAAGCAACTGAGCTTTACAAAAAAGTAGTTTCTATGTTGGATAAATTGGCGAAGAAGAATGTGATTCACAAAAACAACGCTAATAATAAGAAATCAAGATTAGCCAAGTTGGTTAACGCTCTTGGATAATCCATAAAGATTTATCTTTATAAAAAACCCTGCTTGTCAGGGTTTTTTTATTGTCTTTAAGTTAGTATTTTTAGTTGAACTTTTTTATACGTTATTATGGAAAATTACTCCTCTATTAAAATTTCCCAACTAGCTGAAGCAGATCGACCCCGTGAGAAATTACTCCTCAAAGGCAAATCCGCCTTATCTGATGCCGAGTTGATTGCGATTTTAATAGGATCTGGAACACCTTCCATGAGTGCAGTAGATTTATCCAGACATATTTTATCCAAAGTCAATGACGACCTCTTTTCATTGGCTCGCTTGACCATTCAAGACCTCAAGAAGTTTAAAGGAATAGGAGAGGCAAAAGCCATTTCCATCATTGCTGCGCTAGAACTGGGAAGAAGGAGAAAGGATTCTGAACCCATCCAGCGGCCTAAAATCACCTGTTCTCAAGATATTTATGAATTGATGAAGCCTGATCTTCAGGATGAGCAGATCGAGTATTTTTACTTGGTGTTGCTAAGTAGATCCAACCAAGTCCTAAAGAAACATCTTATTTCTCAAGGAGGGACTGCTGGAACCGTAGTAGATACCAAATTGGTTTTTAAAGCGGCTTTGGAATACTTGGCTCAATCCATGATTCTGGTTCATAACCATCCCAGTGGCAACCTCAAACCCTCCGAACAAGACAAAAGATTGACAGAAAGACTGGTCAAAGTGGGAAGGGAAATGGATTTGCCCATATTGGATCATGTTATTTTTACAGATGTTGGCTACTTTAGCTTCGCCGATGAAGGAATGATCTAAAAGGATGAAGCCTTGCATGCTGAAACCCTCGCCCTGTTGGGTGGGTTAAAAGGCATGCGGCAATTCCAAAGCAAATTGCAAGGACATCTTTGGGTAGACCAAACTAAACACATGAAGCCAAAAAATATTTTATTCTTATTTGTAGCTGCGGTAATTGTGGCTGCGATCGCCTATACCTTGACGGGGACAGAAAGTCCTGAAGCGTACATTGAAAAAATAGAAGCCGAGCGGGAGCGACAATTTAAATTCATTCGCTTCAACATCGACTCTCCTTTGACAGAGGAGCAAAAGCGGAATTTTAACGAATTGAATTTTTACCCCATCGATCCGACTTATAAGGTGAAAGCATTGATGGTACCCATAGAAAATAAAAAGGTTCGCGAAGTGCCTTTGACAGATGGTTCCAAGGAGCGATATATTGAGCATTCCTATGCGGAATTTGAATTGGCGGGGAAACCTCAAAAGCTGCTGCTCTTGCAATCCATGGATGAGCCGGATAAGCGAAACTTCTTTTGGCATTTGCAGATGAAACCAGTGGTATTGAGACTTATGGAGGAGGACGATACATCAATGCCAGACAAGATGGAAAGAGTAGTATCACCTTGGATTTTAACTTGGCATACAATCCCTATTGTGCCTATAATCCTGATTTTGCTTGCCCTATTCCTCCTCGTGAGAACATCATGGAGATCGCAATTGAGGCTGGTGAGAAAAATTACGAGAAATAACTTGCGTATATTTTTGCTAATTAATTTTGCAGTTCGTTTTTTTTTTTAACTAGGAATGTAATATTTCTTTAAACTAAATTTTATTCATTATGAAAAAAGTTATTTTCAGTCTGCTTTTCTTATTCCTAGCCTCCTTGGTGTAAATTTGTTTGCTTGCGATGCTCAAGCTACATGTCCGGATAATCAGGTTATATATTGTTCTGCGGATTCATATTGCGAATCTGGCGATGGGTATGTAAGCTGTACTTGGGCTAGTGGAGCAAAATCTGAAGCGTCTTGTAGAAATGGGGGAATACCTAACCATTAAAAACTCAAAGTTGTTAATGTATGTTTATTAAGAACAATAACAACTTTGGGTGATTTGTTAAAAAAAACATAATATATTTTTAGTTTAAATCAAGACTTATGAGAGCATTTACTATTCTTTTTTGCTTTAATATTTATCAATTCAGCTTGTTCAAGTGAAAGTATTTCTGAACCAGAATTAATTCGACTAAAACCTATATTTATTTTAGATCAAATTGGAAATGAATTATTTTTTAAAAATGTTTCTTTTTCTACGGATCAAAATCATGTCTATATAATTAGTAAAGATGATGCTTCTATAATCATCACAAACAAGGATTTAGAGCTTGTTAAGTTAATTAAATCACAAGGAGGTGGTCCCGGCTCACTTAAATCACCTACTTTTTCTAAAGTAAAAGGTGATTCATTATATGTGTTGGACCGAGGAAATAATAGATTGAATATCTTTGAAACTTCAAAAGGAGAATTTTTAAGTTCCTTTAAAATGCCCGAATTGACATACAATAAAAGGTTTGAGGTGGATAATTCAGGGAATTCATATTTTTCGATCTATCCAGAAACCGGAAAATCAATAGTGAAAATAGATGTTAATGGAAATGTTATTGAGAGATTTGGTGCTGAAAAAGGTGCTGAAATGCCAGATAATAATAGACTTATTCAACATATAGTTTTAAATGAGAACGAAGAACTTATCCAAATATATTTAAATCAAGGGATTATTGATTTAAGAAACCAGAAAGGTGGTTTATTAAATAGCTTTCATATTGATTCTTTTGAGCCCATTAAGAGATCATTGGATTCATTAGAAATGGACATAAAAAAGAGTCAAAATCAAGGAAATTCTGAATTAGTACCAGTTTTAATTGATAATACTCAATTTTCAGAGGGAAAATTATTTTTATCTTTTACAGACAGGATTGGTTTGGATAGATCCAAAACAAGGCATTTATTGATTTTTTCAATTTCGAATGAAAAATGCGTTCTAGAAAAAATTTTAAAATTTGAGACTGGAACAATTGATGATAATCTTCAACCTTATGATTTTTATTTTGATAAATACACCCAAAGGATCTATGTTCAAGGATTAATTACCAAAAATATTTATGTTTTTGAATTACCTTCCTAGCAATAGAACTTAATTTTTTATAGGGGTTTCTTATAGTAATTTTTATTTTTGTGAGAAAATTGGGGTTTTAGAACCCCTTTTGTTTATCCAAGCGAATCCTTGATTCGTTAGCAATTGCTTTAAATCAATGAAAATTTCAATAAATAGACTCAAGCATTACCTAAACCTCACAGAAAGCCCGGAGGAAATTTCGGCTTTGTTGACCAGGTCAGGGCTTGAGGTAGAAGGTCTGGAAGAATTTGAGTCCATCAAAGGAGCTTTAGAAGGTGTTGTGATCGGAGAACTCCTTACCTGTGAAAAGCATCCCGATGCGGACAAACTGAGTCTGACTACGGTGGATATCGGGGAAGGAAATCCGGTACAAATCGTTTGTGGAGCACCCAATGTCGCTCAAGGTCAAAAAGTGCTCGTAGCCAAAGTAGGTGCCACCATTTATCCTACATCAGGGGATCCATTGACCTTAAGAAAGGCGAAAATCCGTGGACAGGTTTCTGAAGGAATGATTTGTGCAGAAGATGAATTGGGAATTGGTACCAGTCATGCTGGCATCATGGTGTTGCAGACTGAATTGGCAAACGGAACTCCAGCTTCTGAATACTTGGAAATCTCCCAAGATCAAGTGCTTGAAATTGGGCTGACACCAAATAGAGCTGATGCAGCTTCCCATTTAGGGGTGGCAAGAGATCTTCAGGCTTTGTTGGGACAGAAAATCCAGCTTCCAGAAGAGCCTGAGCTAACTGTAGAAGCTTCAGGGCCAAAGATATCAGTAAAAGTAGAAAATTATGATGATTGCCCTCGCTATGCCGGAGTGGTGATTACAGATTTAAAAGTAGGTCCATCTCCACAATGGCTTCAGGATTTCCTGAAATCCCTTGATTTGGAACCTATCAATAACGTAGTGGATATCACCAATTTCATCTTGCATGATTTAGGTCAACCGCTACATGCATTTGATGCGGAGAAAATTGATCAGGGTGAAATCATCGTAGGCAAACTTCCTAAAGACACCAAGTTTACTACCTTGGATGAGAAAGAGCGCAAGCTTTCTGGAGAGGAGTTGATGATCAAGGATCCGAAAGGGGGATTATGTATCGCAGGGATTTTTGGAGGAGAAGGTTCAGGTGTTTCTGATGCAACTACTTCTATTTTCTTGGAATCTGCCTATTTCTCTCCCGATGTGGTTCGAAAAGGAAGCCAGTACCACGGCTTAAAGACGGATGCTTCTTTCAGGTTTGAAAGAGGAACAGATCCAAACATGCCGGTTTTTGCATTGAAGCAGGCAGTAAAACTACTTCAGGAATTAGCAGGAGGGAAAGTAGCTTCCGAGATTATTGATCTTTACCCTAATCCAATACAGGATTTTATGATAGGGGTGGAGTATGGACATGTCAATCGTTTGATCGGTAAGAAGATTGAACCGTCTGAAGTGAGGTCTATTTTGGAAAGCTTGGAAATCAAGGTGGAAAATGAAACAGAGACCGGTTTTACAGCGATCGCAAAGCCTTACCGTGTAGACGTGACGCGTGAAGCAGATATCATTGAAGAAATCTTAAGGATTCATGGATTCCATCAGGTGTTGCTTTCCGAAAATTTAAAAACGGAATATTTGGCTGAGCACCCTGTCAAGGATCTGAATAAACTTCAATACCGAATGACCGAGATTCTCTCTGCTCAAGGGTATTTTGAAATGATTACCAATAGTTTGACGAAGCCAGGCTATGCGGAGAAGTCCGGCTTTTTGGATGCTTCCAAAAGTGTGGAAATCTATAATAAGCTAAGTGAGGATTTAGGGGTAATGAGACAAACCTTGCTCTTTACTGGCTTGGAAGTCTTGGCTAGAAATATCAATAGAAGACAGACCGATTTAAAGACTTTTGAATTTGGAACGGTTTACCATAAAACAGAAGAAGGGTATCAGGAAGGAAGGAAATTATCCATCTTCCTATCTGGCAATAGATCCTCAGAAAGTTGGTTGGAGCCTACTCGGCCATTTGGCTTTTCAGATCTTTATTCTACAGTAGAGAAAATCCTTGAAAAACTGAATATCAGCGTGGGTGATGTTTCCATGGTGGAATCTGCTCCTTATGCCTATGGACTGAAATTAATGTTGGGCCAAAAAGAGATTGGTACCATTGGACTATTGGATGACAAAATTCTTAAGCTGGCGGAGGTAAGACAGGAAGTGTTCTTCGCAGAGTTGGATTGGGACTTATTGTGCAAGAAAGCAAGTGGTCTCAAAAAATACCAGGAGATCTCCAAATTCCCGGAAGTGCGAAGAGACTTATCCTTGGTAATTGATAAATCGATAACCTTTGATCAAGTAAAATCCGTAGGAATTAAGTTCGGAGGAAAATTATTAAGAAGAATTGGCGTTTTTGATGTGTACCAAGGTGATAAAATCGATGCGGGTAAAAAGGCATACGCATTGAGTTTTCATCTACAAGATCAGGAAAATACCCTGACCGATAAGGTAATTGATAAAACAATGAGTAAATTGATTCAAGCCTTTGAAAAAGAAGTAGGTGCATTGATCCGTACTTAGAAAATGATCCACGACGAACTGCAAAAATTAGAAAAACTGGTGCATCAAGCCAGTAAGAAATTGATTCTTTTAACTGAAGAAAATGAGCAATTGAGGTCAAAAATGACCGAAATGGAGTCTGAATTGAGTCAAAAAGAGCAGGAAATCGAATATTTTAAAAATAAAATTAAAATTAGTAACATTGTGGATAGCCGACCGGTGAATTCAGGAGATTCCACCGAAATGAGTGAATTAATCAATAATTATATACAAGAAATCGATCATTTAATCGCCTACTTATCCGAGTGATATGGAGACACTTGCCATAAAAGTAAAAATTGGGGATAGAGAATATCCGATGCGCGTCAAAATCGAGGATGAAGCCAAGATTAGGCATGCAGGCAAGTTGATTAATGAAAAATTGAAAAGGTACAAGGAGGAGTTTGGATTGGATGATAATCAGGATTTGCTAGCGATGGTAGCTTTTGACTGTATGGTAGAGTCATTGGAAACCAATGAAGTGAATGCAGAAGATAGTGAACATATACGCACGAGCTTGTCCCATTTGAATGCTTTGCTGACCAAAGCCTTGTAATTATTTGTTGCCCACTTATTTCAGGAATTTTTAGATTCTCCGCAGGTGAATTTCATATATAAATAACCTATGGGAGATATATTATACATAATCCTAGCCGCCCTGGTAGGGCTTGGTGCAGGAGCCGCGATAGCGGGTTTATTGATTAAAAATAAAAACCAAAAACTCGAAGAGGAGACCAAAGAGCGTGTTAAATCCATGCTTAGAGAGGCAGAAATCAATGCCGAAGCCATTAAGAAAGACCGAATTCTTGAAGCCAAAGAAAAGTATTTGAAGCTCAAATCAGAATTTGATGAAGAGGTAAATACGAAGAAGAATATTATCATTACCAATGAAAATAAGGTCAAGCAGAGAGAACAACATGTATCCAAGGAGCTGGAACAATTAAAGAGAAAAGAAGCTGAACTGGATAGTCAAAAAGAGAATTTAAATGCTCAGCTCCATGCAGTGAAAGTGAAGAAAGAGGAGCTTGAAAAAGTAACTAATCAACGAATCGCAGACTTGGAAAAAGTGGCAGCTTTGACTCGGGAAGAAGCCCGAGAGCAATTGGTGACCATGCTGACCGAAGAGGCTCAAACGAAGGCGTCTTCCCAGATCAAGGATATTTTGGATGAGGCGAAATTGTCAGCAACCAAGCAAGCCAAGAAGATTGTATTGGATACCATCCAAAGAACTGCTACTGAACATGCAGTAGAAAACTGTGTGTCTGTTTTCAATATCGAAAGTGATGATATCAAAGGTAAAATCATTGGTAGAGAAGGTAGAAATATCCGTGCTTTGGAATCGGCGACCGGCGTTGAGATAGTCGTAGATGATACTCCAGAAGCGATCATTATTTCGGGCTTTGATCCAGTTAGAAGAGAGGTAGCGAGATTGTCTCTTCATAGATTGGTTCAGGATGGAAGAATCCATCCGGCAAGGATTGAAGAGGTCGTTGCTAAGACCGAGAAAAACATCGAGGAAGAAATTGTGGAGATCGGAGAAAGAACGTGTATCGATCTTGGAGTGCATGGTCTTCACCCAGAGTTGATCAAAATGGTCGGAAGAATGAGATTCCGCTCCTCCTATGGTCAGAACCTGCTTCAGCACTCTAGAGAAGTGGCGAAATTATCTGCTACGATGGCAGCTGAAATGGGACTCAATGCCAAGCTGGCCAAGCGAGCAGGTTTACTTCATGATATTGGAAAAGTGTGGCCTGAGGAGCAAGAACTTCCTCACGCAGTTTTGGGGATGGAAATCGCCAAGAGGTACAAGGAACACCCTGAGGTTTGCAATGCGATAGGCGCACACCACGATGAGATTGAAATGACTTCCATGATCTCGCCAATCGTTCAAGCTTCGGATGCTATCTCTGGCGCAAGACCTGGTGCAAGACGTGAAGTAATGGATAGTTACATCAAGCGTCTGAAAGATTTGGAAGAGCTTGCCTTAAGTTTCGACGGAGTAAATAAATGTTTTGCAATGCAGGCAGGAAGAGAACTTCGCGTGTTGGTAGATGCAGATAATGTGGATGATTCTACAGCGGGTAAGCTGTCATTTGATATTTCACAAAAGATAGAGAAGGAAATGCAATACCCTGGACAGATTAAAATCACCGTGATCAGGGAAATGAGAGCAGTGAATTACGCGAGGTAATAACTGTTGCTAATATATGATATGGCAGTTACCTTTGGGTATCTGCCATTTTTTTTGAAATTATGATTGGCTATAAATTAGGTAGTACGATTCGTTTTTTTGAGGATTTAAGAACAAGCTTTTTAAACGCAAGTTGGAAGCATCTGATCTTTTTATCCTAGAAAGTAAATTTCCTTATTTTTCAAGGCTTTCTACCGTCCATAAAAAGGAGTTTTGTGAGAAGTTAGAACTGGTACTTACCACCAAAGAATTTATTGGCCGGGGAGGTATCCATATGGTCAGCCAGGAAATGGAATTGTTGATCGGGGCTACTATAGTCATGGTGACTTTTGGCTGGAAAAAAATTAAACTGCCTCATTTCAAAAGAATATTAATTTATCCCAATGTGTATTATAGCTCGATTTCCAAGAGTTATCATAAAGGAGAGGTAAATCCCAAATTGGGAGTCATTGTTGTCTCCTGGAGTAGTTTTCTTGAAGGAATGTCTGATGAAAAGGATGGGGTAAATTTAGGGATCCATGAAATTGCCCATGCCTTGAAACTGGAGAATTTGATCAAAAGTAATGGGGAAAGTGACTTTTTTAATCCTGAAACCTATCGTGAATATTCCCGACTAGCTGAAAAGGAGCTGGAAATCCTTGCTCAAAATTCACCCTCTTTCTTCAGGAAGGAGGGAGGAATTAATGAACATGAATTCTTTGCGGTAGCTGTAGAGAATTTCTTTGAAAGACCCCATGAATTTTTTAGTTATAACCCAGATTTATATGGAGCCATTGTCCGCTTGTTGAGACAAGATCCCCGGGTTTGGATTACGAAGTAAGTAGCGCTTCAGATTCCTTTATTACAAGTTCCGGTAAGCCCTTCAATTCATGGAGATTCTGCCCCCAGAAGTCTTCGTAAGAAAGTAATTTTAAAATGGTCTCTTTGGTGGAAGGCATCTCCCAGGCGGACTTGAATGTTTCTAAAATGTTCGGGTCATCTTTCAGTGGAATACTTTCCCCATCAAGAGTTTTTCCTCTGTAAAACACCAACAATGTAGCTAGGGATTTTACGAGCATCGGAGGCCAGGTTTTGTGTTTTTTATAATATTCCAATAGAGAAGGGAGGACTCTGACTTTAAATTTTGAGATGGAATTTAAAGCGATTGAAATAAGCTCATGATGAATAAATGGATTTGCAAATCGTTCCAATACATCATGGGCAAATTGCTCTAATTCCTCTTGAGGCATGTCCAGGGAAGGAATGATTTCATTGAATATCGCCTCTTTCATGAATTGACCCATTACCGGATCTTCTACCGCCTCGCGTACCGTTCTGATTCCCGATAGGTAGGCAAAGGGAACCATAGAGGTGTGACCACCATTTAAGATCCTGACCTTTCTGGTTCGGTAAGGAGTCAAATCCTTGACAAATTTCACGTCGAGACCAGCCAAGTGTAAGGGAAATTCCTGTTTTATCTGATCTGGGCCTTCAATTACCCAAAGATGAAATGGCTCTGCCATTACGGTCAATTGATCTTCAAACCCTGTTTTGTCCTGAATCTCTTTAATGGCGTCTTTCGGGAACCCTGGCACAATTCTATCCACCAGGGTATTACAAAAAATGCAAGAAGAAAATAGCCATTCGGTAAAATCATTTGGAAGCTTCCAAAGTGTAGCATACCGATCGATGCATTCTTTTAAACTGCCTCCATTGGTCTCTATTAGTTCACAAGGAATAAAAATCAGCCCCTTGCTTGGATCTCCTTTAAAATGTTCAAATCGATGGTATAAAAGCGCAGCAACCTTGGCAGGAAAAGAGTCTGGAATTTTGCTAGGGTCTACATCTGAGGGATCAAACTGGATTCCTGCCTCCGTAGTATTTGAAATGATAAAACGTAAATCAGGGTTTTCTCCCAATTGGAGGTAGGATTTATAATCCTCATTCGGATTACTGATTCCAGAAATAGAGGTGATTAATTTTACTTCATCTACTTTTTTTCCATCTTTCAACCCGCGAATAACCACATGAAACAAACAGTCTTGTGCAATCATTTTGGGATCAACTACCGGAGAATGTACCTGAACTACCTGAATTTTTCCGTCAAAAACTCCTTTCTCATTTGCCTCATCTACCATGAAATCGGTAAACCCCCTGAGAAAATTTCCATTTCCGTACTGGAGAATTTTAACTGGTCTTTCTGTGGTATTGATTTCTGATTTTGAAAGTTGTTTCATTGTTTTTGACGTATTTCAGAGAAGTGGAAAAATTTGTATAAGCTAAGTTATGGATATGGGATTATTGTTCTGTCTTGTAGAATAGGAAGTCAGTTGATTAAGAAGAGGAGCCTCTGATAATCAATTCGGGTTTCAAAATGGTTCTTTTTGCTACGGGGTCAGGTTTGTCATTATTCAATAATTCGAAAAAGGTTTCAGCAGTAATTTTACCCATGGGTATACTTTTTGATCTACCGTAGTGATGGCTGGTTCTGTAAAGGAAGTAAAAGGTTCATTTCCAAAACCTGCTAATTTTACGTCTTGGGGTATTTTAAAACCATGTTCTTTCAATACCTGCATAGCCCCCATGATTGAATAATCGGAGGAAGAAAAGATCGCATCAAATTTAACCCCATTGTTAAGTAGCTCCTCTGTCATTTGCCTCCCATCTTCTAATTGCATTTTACTGTTTATGATTAAATCAGGATCAAGTTTTATTCCATGATCCATCAAAGCTTCTTCATATCCCCTTTTCCTCTCTTTGTAGATATTGATTCTTTGTGAACTGGTAAAATGAACGATTCTTCTAGCGCCATTTTTTATCAGGTGTTCTACGGTTTGGTAGGCTCCCAAAAAATCATCTATGACCACTTGACTAACCTCCAAATCATTGGATACCCGATCGAAAAGCACCAATGGAATACCTTTTTGAATGATTTTTTCGAAGTGTTCAAAATTCTCCGTGGTCTTGCCAATGGAAGCAATGACACCATCCACTCTGGCGTTCAGTAAAGTCTCTACTGTTTGTGCCTCCTTTTCAAACTCATCGTAAGATTGGGAGATCACAATTTTATAATCCAGATTATTCGCAATTTCTTCAATTCCTCGAATGACAGAAGAGAAGAAATTCCGGTTGGCTGTTGGGACGATTACTCCAATGAGCCTACTTTTTCCACTCCTTAATGCGGATGCGATGTGATTGGGTTGATAATTGAGTTGCTTCGCTACTTTCAACACTTTCTTTTAGTAGCCTCAGATATCCTAGGATGATTATTGAGGGCTCTAGATACAGTGCTGGCGGTTATTTCCAGCTTCTCAGCAATATCATGAATCGTTGCTTTTTGTTTCTTCATTACAAGTCTGATGTTTGGGTCTATTGATTCTTGACATGGTAAATGATAGGTTATTCTCCATGAGGTTTTCCAATTGTTGCCAAGATTCCTCCATCAACATAGATGACCTGGCCATTAATGAAATTGCTGGCTTCACTAGCCAAGAAGACCGCTACGCCTCCGAGATCTTCAGGGTTTCCCCATCTTCCTGCTGGTGTTCTGTCGATAATAAAATCGTTGAAAGGATGTCCGTTGACTCTTATGGGAGCGGTTTGTTCTGTTGCAAAATAGCCAGGACCAATTCCATTGACCTGAATGTTGTGTTTTGCCCATTCGGTAGCCAAGTTGCGCGTAAGCATTTTTAAGCCACCTTTGGCTGAAGCATAGGCACTAACTGTATCTCGTCCCAATTCACTCATCATCGAACAAATGTTGATGATCTTTCCTCCCTTCTTTCTGCTGACCATAGATTTAGCTACTCTTTGGGAAACGATGAAAGGAGAGACTAAATCAATATCAATAATTTTTCTAAAGTCGCTAGGGTTCATTTCCAAGGCAGGAGTCCGTTGTATCAACCCCGCATTATTGACCAAAATATCTATATGCCCTACTTCAGACTCTATTTTTGAAATGGAATTATTCACAGCGATTTCATCGGATACATTGAAAAGGTACGGGTGAACTAGAATGCCGGCATTGGTATAATTTTCAATGGCAATTTCCTTTTTGAAGGAGTGTGGCCATTGACTACCAACTTTGCCCCGCTAAGTGCCAACGCCTTTGCCATGGCCATTCCCAACCCATGAGTGGCTCCAGTGACAAGTGCTATTTTTCCTTTTAAATCGAAGTTGGGCTTCATATCTATTTTAAATCCACAGGTTTGATTCCATCCATATCTGTGTAATCCATATTTTCTCCAGCCATTCCCCATATGAAGGTATAATTGGAAGTCCCCGCACCACTATGAATTGACCAAGACGGTGAAATGATTGCTTGATGGTTCTTTAACCAAATATGTCTTGTCTCGTCTGCTTGCCCCATAAAATGGGATACCACATTTTCCGCACTTAGGTCAAAATAGAAGTAGGCCTCCATCCGTCTGTCATGGGTGTGTGCAGGCATAGTATTCCAAACAGACCCAGGCTTTAATTCTGTCATTCCCATTTGAAGTTGGCAGGTTTCAAGAACTGAATTGACCAACAGTTTATAAATCGTTCGATGATTGGAGTTTTCAAGGGAGCCAAGGGTCATGACCTCAGCATCTTTTCTGGTGATTTTCCGAGTTGGATACTCCTGATGGGCAGGAGCAGAATTAAAGTATAAGTAGGTATCTCCCGATTGAGAAGGGTGAAAAACAACTTCCTTCGCTCCTTTTCCAATGTATAATGCTTCTTTATGGTCCAGCTCTATGGACGTTCCCTCGATATCTATTTTGGTCTTTGCTCCGATATTTATAATTCCTATTTCTCTTCGATCTAGGAAATTTTCTGCTTTTAATTGATCTACTGCTTCTAATTGGATAGGGGAATGGACCGGGTGAATACCTCCCACAATTAGACGATCTTCCATGGTGTAAACCCCTGAGATTTTATCGGCCTTGAATAAATCTTCGATTAAAAATTTATTTCTGATTTCCGAAGTTGGGTAGGCTTTGAAATCTTCTGGGTGGGAAGAGTATCGGGTGGTTATTTCAGTATTCATTTGGGGAATTAATGTAATCGTTTGCGCAATATAATCAAATAATCTTGGATGTGCGTACTGAAATTACTATTGACAATTGGTTAAATAGTTTATCTAACTGATTGATAGAATGTGCTTCTAAGTGATTATTTAAATTTTGATTTTTAAATCCAATCAAAAGTTTTTAATATGCAATCGATTGCTCAAAAATAGATTCAATTGTTATCTTTAAACAGGTTTTCTTGTAAATAATTGATAATTAGAAGATTATGTTCAAAAGGGGTAATGGGGAGTTCTCCAAGATTTTGTAGATCTTGGTTTTTGATGAAAATCGAGGTTTCTGCCTAAGGATACTCAAGCCTACCTATTCCCTGAATTGATCTTTAATATAAAGTTTCAAAACAGAAAAAGTAACCTGTGATGTCATGCTTTTGGTTTTTTGATTCAAAAAAACAGGAGTACAAAAAGTAGCAAAAAAATAAGACCCAAAATATGAAGCCATTAAAATGTATTTGCTTTCTGAGCCTTCTGGTCCTAGTAATCAGAAAGGATTTAATTGCCCAGGAATCTATTCAATCGATCTATGATGGAGTAGAGTTTGAAATGCCTAAAGTAAAAGAAACCAGATTTCCTGAATTAGAGAAAAGCATTGTGGAATTTGGAGCGGTAGGAGATGGCTTAACCAAAAACTCAAATGCCTTCAAAGCTGCCATAGAAGAAGTGGCAAGATTGGGAGGAGGAAAAGTGATGGTCCCTAGGGGGATTTGGTTGACTGGTCCTATTACCTTGCTGAGTAACATCAATCTACATTTGGAAGATGGGGCCTTGATAATATTTAGTAAGGATAAGGATGACTATCCATTGGTAGAAACCAGTTTTGAAGGCCTTAATACCATCAGATGTATATCACCCATTAATGCTTAGCGCGTAGAAAATATTGCGATTACGGGAAAGGGGACAATAGATGGAAGCGGAGATGCTTGGAGGTCGGTGAAAAAAGGGAAAATGACGGAGAGCCAATGGAATAACTTAGTGAAATCAGGAGGGATTGTAGAGGGGTCAAACTGGTTTCCATCTCAGTCTTTTTTGGATGGATACAATGCTAGTAGCAGTTTCAATGTGCCAGATATTACTGATCGCAAGGAATTGGGAAAAATGAAAGATTTTCTCCGTCCAGTGATGATCAGTATCCGGGAAAGTAAACGGGTTTTATTGGATGGTCCTACTTTTCAGAATTCACCAGCCTGGAATATCCATCCATTGATGAGTGAGGATGTAATTATTCGAAACCTGAATGTCCGAAATCCTTGGTATTCTCAAAATGGGGATGGCTTGGACCTGGAATCTTGTAAAAATGCACTGATTTATAACAATACCTTTGATGTTGGAGATGATGCCATTTGCATCAAGTCCGGTAAAGACCAAGATGGTCGAGACCGAGCAATTCCTACAGAGAATGTGATCATTAAAAATAACATCGTTTATCATGGACATGGAGGTGTGACAGTGGGAAGTGAAATGTCCAGCGGAGTGAAAAACATTCATGTTTCAAACTGCACTTTTATCGGCACAGACATAGGGTTGAGATTCAAAAGTACCCGTGGACGTGGAGGAGTGGTGGAAAATATCTGGATTTCCAATATAGATATGATTGGAATCCCAACAGAAGCGATCGGGTTTAATATGTTTTATACTGGGAATAGCCCCATCATTGAGGAAGATCAAAGTGAAGAAGATGAGGCGAGAGAAGAGAAGATGATGCCAGTAACCGAGGAAACTCCTGTTTTTCGAAATATCAGCATGAAAAATATCCAGGTGACCAATTCGGAAACAGCAGCTTTCTTTATGGGTTTGCCTGAGATGAAGCTTGAAAACGTGAGATTGGAAAATGCTATTTTAGAGGCCAAAAATGGAATTACGGCCATTGATGCGGCAGGTCTTGAATTGATCAATGTACGTGTTTTGGGTACTGATGAAGTACCACTGACAATCTACAATAGCCAAGGAGTCACTGTTAGTGGTTATGAATTTGAGAAAAATGGAAAACCAGCCGTTCGGATCTTGGGCAATTCTGATCAAATTGAATTAGATCAAGCAGATTTTTCAAGTCCAGATCAGATTTCAAAAGGAAATGGTCTACCAGCCTCTGCCGTAAAATTGAAATAAGATGAAGTTATTTGTGATCCTACTTTCTCTATTCTCACTAGGTTTTGCTGTGATTATTAGTGATAAAGTTTCAAGAGAAGAGATTACTTTTTTATGGTCGGAGACTCGACCATGGCGGATAAACCATATGCTGGAAGTAATCCCGAAAAGGGTTGGCGACAGGTATTTCCTTTGTATTTCAAAGAGGGGATTCGTTTTGAAAATCACGCCAAGAATGGAAGAAGTACCAAAAGTTTTAGGGATGAAGGCAGGTGGGATGTAGTGATGGAACGATTGCAGGAAGGAGATTATGTGATCATTGAATTTGGTCATAATGATCAGAAAATAAATTCTGAGGATCGCTATTCTTTTGCGGATTCTACCTATCGGGATAATTTAATTCGATTCATTAAAGATGTCAGAGGCAAAGGAGGTAATCCCATTTTAGCGACTCCCATTTCGAGAAGAAGCTTCGATGAACATGGAGACTTGATTGATACTCATGGTAGGTATTCGGAAGTAGTAAGAGAGTTTTCAGAGGAATATGAAGTGCCTTTGTTTGATTTGCATGCAAAAACAGTTGAGCTCCTCCATCAATTTGGAGTAGAAAAATCCAAGGAGTTATTCCTTCATTACCGATCTGGTGATTATTCAGCGTTTCCTAAAGGAAAAGAAGATAATACTCATTTGTCTCCAACAGGAGCTTTCAAGGTATGCGATTTAGCAGTGGAAGAATTAAAGAGAGAGCTTCCTGAGCTAGTCAAGTTTTTAAAAGACTAAGTTGATGAGGAAAAGGTCTTTACCCTATTACTAATTTGCCCAAAATACGTTCCTATGAATTTTATTCGAATTCAGTTTTTCTTTCTGCTTTATGAGCCCTGGTTTCAACCTACCATTGATCTGATGGATGGCTTTTTAAGCAAGGTTTTAAACGATTAATATCCCTTGAGTAGGGATTCGAAGCTTGTTCCTGCCAAACTTTTCATTTCTGATGAGTAACTTGATAAAAAAAATCAGACCAATCCATGAAATTTGAACACTTTGCCATCAATGTTCCCGATGCAAAAGCGACTGCTCTTTGGTACGAAGAACATTTAGGTCTCACAGTAAAAAAGAAAATGGAGGAAGCTCCAAATATGATTTTTCTGGCAGACGATAGCGGAACCGTCATGCTGGAACTTTACAATAACCCAAAAGGGGAAACCCTGGAATTTGAAAAATTACACCCCCTTGCGGTCCATATTGCTTTAGTGTCCCAAGATCCTACGGGGGATAAAAACCGGTTAATAGCAGCTGGGGCCACAGAGTTTTCAGATGATATATTACCGGATGGATCCCATTTAGTAATGCTGAGAGATCCTTGGGGCATCTGTTTACAATTATGTAAAAGAGCCACTCCCATGATTTAATAGTCGAGCTTAAGAATGGAGAATTGTTACATCTACCTATGAATGATCTGAATATAAGTTTTGAGGAACTGTCAAAGACATTGGAAAGTGTGCTGCAGCGCTATGGCTTTGATGCCCAAAGAGCTGAAAAATGTGCACTGCTTTTTGCTCAAACGGATCTTGATGGGGTTCGGTCTCATGGCGTAAATCGATTTTTGAAACTTCTGGAATTTATTCGGAAAGGATATGTAAATCCTACAAAGGAACCTGAAATAGAAAGCAATCTAGGGGTGTTTGAGCGTTGGGATGGTCAATTGGGAGTAGGAAATCTAAATGCTGACTTTGCCATGGAGAGGGCGATCAAGATTTCCGAGCAATTAGGGATAGGCTGCGTCGCTTTAAAAAACACCAACCATTGGATGCGTGGGGGAAATTTTGGTTGGCAGGCGGTAAAGGCAGGTAAAATTGGGATTTGCTTTACCAATACCAAAGCAAATATGCCCGCTTGGGGAGGTAGTGAACCTAAGCTTGGGAACAATCCATTAGTGATAGGGATACCCCGATCAGAAGGCCCAGTGGTGTTGGACATGGCCATGTCCCAATTTGCCTATGGGAAACTTTCTGTGTTTTCAATGGCAGGAAAAAAGCTTCCTATGCAGCTGGATTTGATTAGGAGGGGAATCTGACTAATGATCCGAAGACCATCATCGAAAATGAAATGGCACTTCCGGCAGGTATGTGGAAAGGAGCAGGATTGTCCTTGGTTCTGGATCTCTTGGCCGCTTTACTTTCTGGTGGCGATAGTACGCATGAAGTAGATCAATCCGGTGAAGAAATAGGGCTTTCCCAGGTATTTTTATGCTTTGATCCAAAGAAATTGGAATTAGAAGATTGGTTCGATCAAAAAGGAAATGAGATTATTAATGAACTCAAAAGTTCCAAGGTGTTTGAAGGAAAGGAAGTTTTGTATCCGGGAGAGAATGTCCTAAGAACTAGAGAGAAAAATAGAGTAGAAGGAATTCCTGTCAACAGGGAGGTCTGGAGTCAAATTTTAAATGAGTTACAAAAATGAAAAAATTCGGAATTGGAATAGTAGGTACAGGATCCATCGCGGTGAAACATGCACAGGCAATTGAAGAGTTAAAAGGAGCGGAATTGGTAGCACTTTTTAATCCGAACTCTTCCAGTGCCCATGCAGCGAAGGAATTATTTTCAGCTCCTGTATATACCGAATTAGATGAATTTTTAGGCCTTCCGAATTTGGATATAGTTTGCATTTGCACTCCAAGTGGAATTCATTTGGAGCCAGGAGTAGCTGCAGCTAGGGCTGGAAAGCATGTGATGGTAGAGAAGCCTATTGAAATCACCTTGCCGAGAGCCGATCAATTAATTGCAGCATGTGAGGAAGGTGGGGTTCAGCTGGCTGTAATTTTTCAAAATAGATTCGCGGAAGATTTCATCAAACTAAAGAGGGCAGTTGTCAATGGGGTATTCGGAAGATTGTTGGTAGGCAATGCCTATGTCAATTGGTTTAGGGATGATGCCTATTATGCCACCAGTAAGTGGAAAGGTACGTTGAAAGCCGATGGGGGAGGAGCCCTTATCAATCAGGGGATCCATACCATTGATTTACTGTTGGATTTAATGGGGGATGTGGCTCATGTATACGCGCAAGTCCAAACCACCCTCTATCCGATTGAAGGTGAAGATTTGGGAATGGGCTTGGTTCAATTCAAAAATGGGGCCCTGGGGAATGTAACCTCTGCAACCGCCTTGTATCCGGGATACCCAGAACGAGTAGAGATCTTTGGGACCAAGGGAAGTGCAATCCTGGAAGGAGGTAAGCTCATTGCCTGGAATATCAAGGGAGAAGAAGCTTCAGAAATAAAAGGGGAGGCAGGTTCAGGCTCAGGTTCTTCAGATCCTAATGCCATTGGTTACCAATTGCACCTTCAACAATGGGAATTGTTTTTAAAAGACATCAAGAATAACTCAACACCTACAGTAGACGGGAAAACTGCAAGAAAATCAGTAGAGTTGATTCGGGCCATGTATCAATCTTCCAAAACTGGTCAAAAAGTAGAATTCCCTTTCAAAGACAAAGCAGGTTAAAGGGATACTCCTCTTTTCCAAGGAATAAAATCATCTTGCCCCAAGTGCTGGGCTTTGGTCATTTCTCCACTTGCGACAGCAATGACCTGCTCTAAAATTTCCTCCCCCATTTGCTGAATGGATTTCTCTCCAGAAATCACATGCCCCGTGTTGACGTCGATGATATCTGGCATCCTTTCAGCCAAGCGGTGGTTGCTGGATACTTTGATCACTGGTGTGATTGGATTTCCGGTGGGAGTGCCTAGACCTGTAGTGAAAAGAATCACATTGGCTCCAGAACCAGCCATTGCAGTAGTGCTTTCCACATCATTCCCAGGGGTGCAAAGCAAATTTAGACCTGGTTTCCTGACGATTTCTCCGTAGTCCAGTACATCTGTAACCGGAGAGGTGCCGCCTTTTTTGCAGCTCCTGAAGATTTCATGGCATCCGTGATCAATCCATCTTTGATGTTTCCAGGAGAGGGATTCATGTCAAAACCGGAACCTACTGCCTCTGCCGCAGCAGCGTAGGATTTCATTAATGCTGAAAATTTTTCTGCACTTTCATGGGTTACGCATCGGTTGATCAGTTCTTGTTCCACTCCGCATAATTCGGGGAATTCAGAAAGAATTGCCTTTCCACCAAGCGCGACGATAAGATCCGCAGCATATCCCACAGATGGATTGGCTGAAATACCCGAAAAACCATCTGAACCGCCACATTCTAACCCCACCGTCAATTTACTCAATGCAGCGGGTTGCCTGCGTAATTTATTTACCTCAGCTAATCCTAGGAATGTTTCTTTGATGGCATGGGTCAATAATTGCTGCTCAGTTCCTTCCTTTTGCTGCTCCAACATGATCAATGGCTTTTGGAAATCAGGATTCATCTCTTTCAGTTTCTGTTCTAAGATGGAAGCCTGTGCATTTTGACATCCCAAGCTCAAGACTGTTGCTCCAGCGGTGTTAGGATTATTGATGTATCCAGCCAGTAAGGTGCAAAGGGCCTCGGAATCCTGTCTTACTCCACCACACCCTCCCTGATGATTTAGAAATTTAATGCCATCTATCTGTGGAAATAATTTCAAATCTTTCCTTTCTGTAAATGTGGAAACTGAAAGATTGGCGATTGCTGCTTGGTCTCCCGCTTGGTAGTGCAAAGCCATTTCTTTGACCAGTTGCTTGTATGGGTTAGGTTTGGTAAATCCTAATTCTTCCAAAAAGCTTCTTTGATGGTGTCTACATTTCGATTTTCACAAAATACCAAGGGAATAACCAACCAGTAATTACCCGTTCCAACCTGTCCATCACTTCGATGAAAACCTTGAAAGGTCCTATTTTGAAATTTACTTACATCAGGTGCTTCCCAGTGGTAATCTTCCGTTTTTCCCCCAAAGCTTTCAGCTTCATGGGTGACATTGGATGTAGTCAGGGGGTGGCCTGAAGGAATATCTACCACCGCTTTGCCCACGATACCTCCATACATATAAATCAAATCTCCTTGGTGAAGGTCCTCCATTGAGAATTTATGTTTAGCGGAAACCGGTGCCTGTAAGATTCCCTCTACACCTTCAATGGAATAAAGTTCTCCTGCTGCTAAATCCTGTAAGGCTACAAGGACATTGTCTTTGGGATGAATTCGTACTATTCGATGGTTCATGGGTTTAATAGCTTATATTGTGCAATCGATTGCGCAAAGATAAGGTTTCTTTGGTAAAAGAAAAGAATGAAAAATTATTGTATTGCTATCTCGGTGATAGAGTATTCAGGGATTTTGAGGAAAGGAGCTAAAAAGAATAGAATTCAGTTTTCTTTCAGGACATTTTTAAGCTTAGACAAGAAATTACCCTTGTATACCGGTTTTTAAATCGATTCCGTAAATCATCGGGCAACTGAGTCAGGAAAAAGTTATTATTGTTAAATGCCTATATTTCAAATAAACCCATGAAAAGAACCCTCTCCATTTTAGTAATCACCATTTTTTTAGGAGTTCTTCCGTTTTCCTGTTCCTCTCCGCTCAAATTTAAGATCATCAAACTAGGTCATGCCCAGGTGGTTAGCCATCCCGTACATGAGGCAATGCTGTTTATGGCCAAACAAATTGAGAAAAATCAAATGGAAAAATCAAGGTCAAAGTATATCCTAACCAGCAGTTAGGCTCCGAAAGGGAATTGCTCGAACTGCTTCAAATTGGAAGTTTGGGTATGACCAAAGTATCTGCGGCTGCTTTGGAAGGCTTTGCTCCGACCATGCAGGTGTTTGGAATGCCCTATTTATTTAGAGATGATGAGCACCAGCGAAAAGTGTTGGAAGGTCCCATTGGTAAACAACTGCTCCTAGATGGAGAAGAGTTTTGGCTTCGGGGATTATGTTATTACGATGCAGGGAAAAGAAGTTTTTATACCAAGGATAAACCCGTAGAAACTCCTGAGGACTTAGCTGGTCTGAAAGTACGGGTAATGGAGAGTGTGACGGCATCCAATATGGTAAAAGCACTTGGAAGTTCACCTACACCGGTTTCCTATGGGGAATTGTATACGGCTTTGCAACAAGGGATCGTGGATGCTGCGGAAAATAATCCTCCAAGCCTTTATACTTCCAAGCACTATGAAGTTTGTAAATATTACAGTCTGGATGAGCATACAGCCTTACCAGATGTGGTCATTATCAGTACCAAGGTATGGGAAGATTTGACTGAGGAAGAGCAACAATGGGTACAGGAGGCAGCGGACGAATCTGCGACCTATGAATATAAACTTTGGGAAGAATCCTCTGCAGAATCCATGCGTGAACTGGAAGCCGCAGGAGTGACCATTACCTATCCTGATAAAGAGCCTTTCCGGAAAGCGGTGGAAGGTGTTTATGACCAATTGAAAATAGATCAGCCTGAAATTTATGAAATTGTTCAGGCCATTAGAGATGTGAAATAATTAACCCAAGATTCTTTATACATGTTTTCATTAGAAACAAAATCCAAACTTGATAAACTGATCTCGCATCTGTTGGTCATCTTGATGGCCTTGATGGTGATCAATGTGACTTGGCAAGTTACTTCAAGGTATATTTTTAAAGACCCTAGCTCTTTTACAGATGAACTTTCTAGATACATGATGATCTGGGTAGGGATGCTTGGGGCAGCTTATGTGGCAGGTAAAAACGAGCATTTAGCCATCGATATACTTCTGACGAATTTAAAAGAGAAAGCTCAGGATAAATTGATGATCCTGATCAGTGTGTGTATTCTGGTATTTGCCATTGTAGTGATGGTTATTGGCGGATCTAATTTGGTATACATCACTTTTATTCTTGGTCAAAAGTCCGCTACCCTTCAAATTCCCTTAGCCTATGTATATGGTATTATTCCATTTAGCGGGTTGTTAGTCACGTACTACCAGGTAGTATTTATTATTCAATTGTTCCACTCTATCCAAACAGCTGAATAATGGAAATTCTTAGCGTTTTAGTACTGGTATTATCATTTATTTTCTTTTTAGGAATTGGTGTTCCTGTGGCTTGGAGTCTGGGACTTTCGAGCATGTTTACTTTAATGGTAACGGTAGCTTCTATGCCTGCCATTACCACCGTAGCCCAACGAATGGGGACTGGACTGGATAGTTTCTCCTTGCTGGCGATTCCATTTTTTATTTTGGCGGGAGAGCTCATGAATCGAGGAGGGATTGCCAATCGCTTGATAAATTTTGCAAAGGCCCTTACAGGAAGACTCCCGGAGGATTACTTCATGTGAATGTCATTGCAGCCATGTTGATGGGAGCCATTGCAGGTTCAGCTGTAGCGGCAGCATCATCTATGGGAGGTATTCTGGGGAAAAGAATGGAAAAAGAAGGATATCCAAAAGAGTTAGGAGCTGCTGTAAACATCACCTCATCTACAACTGGATTGATCATACCTCCATCCAATGTGTTGATCGTCTATTCTTTGGCCTCAGGAGGGGTGTCCATTGCTGCTCTATTTGTGGCAGGATATCTTCCAGGCTTATTGGTGGGATTGTTGTTAATGATCACTGCAGCGGTGATGGTCAAAATAAAAAAATTACCTGCAGGAGAGGCTAGCTCTTTCAAGCATTTATTGAGCACTTTCTGGAAAGCAATTCCAAGTTTATTCTTGTTGGTTGTGGTGATTGGTGGGATTATCGGAGGAGTATTTACAGCAACCGAGGCCTCTGCCATTGCAGTAGTATATAGCTTAGCTCTTTCCATGATTTATAGGGAAATAGGAGTAAAGGATCTACCTGCTGTATTGTTGAAATCTGCTGAAACTACCGCGGTAGTGATGTTGCTTATCGCTACATCCATGGCCATGTCTTGGGTGATGTCGAGTGAGGAAATTCCTCAAAGCATTTCCAATTCCTTGTTATCCCTGAGCGATAATATTTTCGTGATCCTGATCATGATCAATGTGTTGCTTCTATTTGTAGGGATTTTTATGGATATGACTCCTGCAGTACTGATTTTCACACCTATATTTTTACCGGTTGTTACTTCTTTGGGTATCGACCCTGTTCATTTTGGTATTATGATGGTGCTAAACCTTTGTATTGGTCTTTGTACTCCACCGGTAGGCTCCGTATTATTTATTGGAGTAGGGATAGCCCAAACTACCATACAGAAGGTAATCAAGCCCCTACTTCCGTTTTTCTTTGCGATGATCTTAGCCTTGGCCTTGATTATGATATTCCCTGAAATATCACTTTGGCTACCCAGGGTATTTGGGCTTTAAACCTGAATTAACGGAAAACAAAAAATGCGGAGGCTTTAAACCTTCGCATTTTTATTATAAGGAATAAAACTGATAGAAATAGAATCAATTACGCTTGACTGTAATCTAAAACCTAAGATCTTTTATCTTTCTACCTCTTTCAAGTTCTCCATCTTTTTGTTTCTTAAGAATCCATTGATGTCTTCAAAGTGTTCTTTTACGCGCTTATTTCCGAATTCAAAGACCTTCGTCACCAAGCCATCCAAGAAATCACGGTCGTGAGAAACCACAATCAAAGTACCGTCAAATGCTTTTAAGGCATCTTTGATAATGTCCTTGGTTTTCATGTCCAAATGGTTGGTGGGTTCATCGAGAATCAGCAAGTTGACAGGTTCCAGCAATAGCTTCACCATGGCCAAACGTGTTTTCTCACCTCCGGAAAGTACCTTCACTTTCTTGTTGATGTCATCTCCTTTGAACATGAAAGCACCCAGGATATCCTTTACTTTCGTTCTGACTTCCCCTACAGCGATTTGATCAATCGTTTCGAAAATGCTAAGCGTTTCATCCAGCAAGGAAGCCTGATTCTGGGCAAAGTAGCCGATCATGGAATTGTGGCCTAATTCACATTTTCCTTCAAAGTCTATTTCTCCCATGATCGCTTTGATCATGGTTGATTTACCCTCTCCATTTTTACCGACAAAGGATACTTTTTGACCTCGTTCAATAGTCATAGAAGCATTTTTAAAAACGACATGGTCTCCATAGCTTTTACTCATTTCGTCTACGATTACCGGATAATTTCCAGATCTTGGAGAGGGAGGGAATCGAAGTTTCAAGGCGGAAGTATCCACTTCGTCCACTTCAATGATTTCCATTTTTTCCAGCATTTTTACCCTGGATTGAACCTGTAAAGTTTTGGAATAGGTGCCTTTGAAACGATCTATGAAAGCTTGGATATCGGCAATGGTTCTTTGCTGCTCTTCGTAATGCTTTTGCTGTTGTTCACGACGTTCTTTCCTTAACTCTAGGTAATGGCTGTATTTCGCCTTGTAATCGTAAATACGCCCCATGGTTACCTCTATGGTTCTTGTGGTGATGTTGTCTACAAAAGCCCGGTCGTGGGAAATTACCACTACCGCTTTGGCTTTATTCATCAAGAACTCCTCGAGCCATTGGATGGATTCAATATCCAAATGGTTGGTCGGCTCATCGAGAAGGATCAAATCTGGGTTTTGTAAAAGGATTTTGGCCAATTCAATTCTCATTCTCCAGCCTCCGGAAAATTCTGAAGTTAGCCGAGTGAAATCTTCCCTTACAAATCCAAGTCCTAAAAGAACTTTCTCTACTTCTGCTTCATAATTGACTTCTTCGATCGCGTAGAATTTCTCACTCAATTCAGAAACTTGCTCGATCAGTTTGTAATATTCCTCAGATTCGTAATCGGTTCTCACTGTCAGTTCTTCATTGATCCGATCGATTTCAGTTTTCATATTCAGATAGCTGGCGAAAGCTTTGGAAGTTTCTTCCATCACCGTACAATCATCCGAGGTCAACAAATGCTGTGGCAAATAGGCCACGACAAATCCTTTCGGAGCTGAAACAGATCCTGATGTAGGTTTGGATTGACCGGCAATAATTTTGAGTAGGGTGGATTTCCCAGCTCCATTCTTCCCCATCAAGGCAATTTTGTCGGTCTCATTGATGGCAAAAGAAATATTACTAAAGAGTGTAGAACCGCTATGTTCAACGGCTACATTATCTACTGAAATCATAATTATCTGAATTGAAGCGGCAAAGGTAAGAAATTGAAAATATAAATATTGAAAGATTGAAAAATTGGAAAACCTGAACCCTAATTCCTAAAGGTGGATAGATTAGTTTGAAGTTGTGTCTTTTGGATTCAGATTTTCTCAATGAAAGAGGTTTGGAAAATAAAAACTACAAAAACCATCAATCAGCATTTTGCAGAAAGTAAAGGAAAATTGGTGCTGCGACTAGAGGTTCTATTGAAGAGAGATCTTGGGCGTTTATAATTGCTGAGTTAGTAAAAGGAGTGAGATTCAAAGCGAATTAGTTCGAAAACTCAATGTTAACAGAGCCTATATTTCGAAGATTGAAAGAAATGAGCAGTGATTGGAATCAGAGTCTCAACTCAAAAAAAATGATGGAAAAAGAAGTCGGCGTAAAGCTTAGTATTATAGAGAAATTGTTTTATTCCTACATTTTTAATCGAAATAGAAAGGAGCTTTTTTTTTGGAAAAGAATTGGTAACTAGATTGTTAAATAATCCGGTTTGTAAAAAGATTTTAATTCTCATCTCAACCAAAACCGAGTTCATGATGACAAGATATTATAAATTTTTACTTCTGACCTTAATGTCAGTTTTAGTGCTATCGAAAAATGAGTTAGTTGCTCAAGAGGAGGAGCAAAGAGAATCTAAAGCGGAAATTTTTACTGCCAAAAATTCTGTTTTTGTAGAAACTTTATGGCCTTCTTTTTCTTATTCCTTAAACTACGGTCGGATATTTTACCAAATAGGTAAACTCAAGTTGTCCGCTAGGGCAGGATTCTCTTTGCTATACAACAGTAGAACTGAACCAACTTCATCTTATTGGGCACCATTCATACCATTCGAGTTAACGGGTTTTTGGGGTAAATCAAAGCATCATTTAGAGTTAGGGTTAGGGTTCTTTGCGATTAGAAATAGGCGCTATTTCTTTGATGAAGATTTTCCAAACAATATCAGAGAAGAACCCTACTGGGGTAAAACACTTGTCCCAAGGATTGGATATAGGTATCAAAAGCCTGAAGGAGGTTTCTTTATTGCGGGAGGATATACTCCTACGTTTTCTATTGAAAATTTAGAAGGTGGTGCTGAAAATGGTGAATTTAATCCCTTTGGACTAAGCATAAGTTTAGGATTAAGTTTCTGAAGTGTTAAACCACTTAGTCAATCTACGGAAGTCATTTCCAGAAATAAAAAAAAACCGCTCCGAACTCAATCAAAGCGGCTTTTAAAACATCCGACATCAAACATCGGACATCATACATTTATTAAGCATCTACACCCAAAGCTTTCGCCATGGTAGCACCGATCTCTGCTGGAGATTCTGCTACGTGGATTCCATTTTCTCTCATGATTCTCATTTTAGCCTCAGCGGTATCATCTGCTCCACCGATGATGGCACCAGCGTGTCCCATTCTTCTTCCCGGAGGTGCTGTCTGACCAGCGATAAATCCTACTACAGGTTTTTTGTTTCCAGTTTCACGGATCCACTTTGCTGCTTCAGCTTCGTAGTTACCCCCGATTTCACCGATCATGACGATTGCGTCAGTCTCAGGATCTTCCATTAGCAACTGAACAGCCTGTTTGGTAGAAGTTCCGATGATAGGGTCACCACCGATTCCAATAGCGGTAGAAACACCTAATCCCGCTTTGGCGACTTGATCAGCAGCTTCATAAGTTAAAGTACCTGACTTGGATACAATGCCGATTCTACCTTTTTTGAATACAAAACCTGGCATGATACCCACTTTAGCTTCTCCTGGAGTAATCACTCCTGGGCAGTTTGGTCCAATTAAGGCAGCTCCTCTTTCTTTGATGTAAGGCTTAGCTTTCATCATATCGGCTACAGGAATTCCTTCTGTGATTGCGATGATTACTTTGATCCCAGCATCAGCAGCTTCCATAATCGCGTCTGCAGCAAAAGCTGGTGGTACGAAAATGATGGATGTATCAGCACCAGTCTTCTGAACGGCTTCTTCTACAGAGTTAAAAACAGGTTTGTCCAAATGGGTAGATCCACCTTTTCCCGGAGTTACACCACCGACTACGTTTGTTCCGTACTCGATCATTTGCTGTGCGTGAAAAGAGCCTTCCGACCCGGTGAACCCTTGTACGATCACCTTGGAATTTTTATTTACTAGTACACTCATGATGCGATTTCTAAAGTTTGGCACAAAAATAAAAGAATCGGCTCGCTGACAAAAGAAATGAAGAACATTATCTAGTGAATTTGACGACGCAATTCTTTTTTATCTTAGTCTCCCAAATTACGCCTATTAAATGAGAATATTCCTTACTCTTCTTATTTGTTTTGGATTGACCTTCCTGGGAAGAGCTCAGAATTTCAAATACAACTCTCAACCAAAGGGCGTGGAGCTCCCTGTCCAAAATGTTTTGCAAATGGAACAGGATACTTTGGGAAGAATGTGGTTTTCCACACCCATGGGGATTCATTATTCAGATGGAATTGAGACTTTTTCATTACCTGACTCAATTTTAAAGGAATTCAATTATAGAATGTCCATTCATCTTGACGAAGAGGGAATGATATGGCTTTACAACTCCAATGGATTGCCAAAATTGATAAAAGGAGGGTACGGGACCTGGGAGTATGTGGATCTACCCGTAGAATTTAATGCGAAATTCAGCTCAGGGATAAGTCTTTTTCTTTAGGGAAGGGAAATGAAGCACTGTATTTTCTAGACACCAAATACCAATTGATTGCATGGAATTCATCCAATAAAGTCATCCATGAAGTAGAAAGAAAATTTGAGAATGAAGGGCAATTAGGTTCTGCTCTTATTATTGAAGGTGAAATTCTGTTGTTTTTTGAAAAAGGAGTTTTTACTCTTTCGGGAGATGAGTTGATTTCAAAGGAATTGGAAGGCATTTCTTTACCATCTGCTCCATTTTTGGTCAAATGGAACGAGGCTCAGAAAATGTATTATTTTTTGGGAAGAGAGTATTTGGCAGAAGGTAAGAGTCCACTTATTCCTGAAAAATACTGGACAAGAATTTTTCTGAACAAGAATATTCCTCTTTGGACTTTTATGATCTTTTTTCGATCAAGATGCCATCTTTTATCATTTCAATTCCCAATTATTCAAGTACTCTGAGAAATACAGATATCCTTTAATGATTGATTTAAGAAGTGAGTTGAGAGTATATGCGATCCACAAAGGAATGATTGATAGGGAAGGAATATTATGGATAGGAACTAGTAGGGGACTGGTGAATTTCCATAGCCTGGTTTTTCAGAATTATGGAATAGGGCAAGGAGATTTATTGGCAGAGGAAGTAACAGCCATTGGAAATCTAGGAAATGGTGAATATTTGTTTGGTTTCAATAATGGGATCCAAAAGTATTCCCGTCTAGCCGTAGAAACGATCTATAGAGATCCTTACCCTGATGGGAATCCGACCCAGCGCATCGTCAATTTTAATAACGATGGTCAGGGAACCGTTTGGTTTTCTTCCAATTGGGGAGGAGTTGGAAAATATAATATACGGTCAGGCAAAATAAGCTTGATACAACCTCCTCCTGGTGTAAATATTTCCTTTGTGAAAGTAGAAGGAGATTCACTCATCATCACAGGGCCTGGTAATATTTACATTTCTTCCATCCATAGCCCCTCTTCCAAAATTTATGATCATGATATCCGCGAGGAAGTAAGTGCTCTATTGAATAATAGGATTTTTTACATGAGAAAAGCTGGGAAGCTTTCAGATGGAAGAATTGTAGTAATGAAAGCTAGTCAAACTTCCAATGAAAAATCATTTCATGAAAATGATCGGATGTTGGTGAGTGATGGCTATGATTTTTGGAACTAGAGCCCAATCGAATCCTTTTTGCTACTGAATCTGGCCTAAAGATTCTAGAAGATGGAGAAATGAAGCCATTTAGAATTGATGGACAGATTATTTCAAGGCCAGTATATGCCTTGTTGAAGGATAGCTATGAAAGACTATGGGCGGGGACAGATGATGGAGTGTTCTAATAGAAAACAATACTCTGAATCATTTCAACGAGAAAAATGGACTAATAGGAAATGAAATCAACCGAGGAGCTTTGCTGGAAGCATCTCAAGGAAGAATTATGATAGGGACATTGAAAGGGATTTCTTTGTTTTTTTCAGATGAAAGTTATAATTCCAGCGGATCACCAAGTGTGATTTACCACTCAATAGTTTTGGATGGGGAACGCTTAGATCCAGATGAAGAACTTGAGTTTCCCTATGAGAAAAATTCCTTTGAGGTGGATTACTCGGCGATTGGATTTAATCAAACCAAAGATCTATGGGTGTATTATCGTTTAAATCCCGAAGATGATTGGTCAATCATCAAAGATCCTAAATCCACCGCATTATATTTTACAAATTTACCTTATGGGAATTATCAGCTTGAATTGAAAGCATCCTATGAAGGAGAGAATTTTTCTAAAACGGTGACTTCTGCTCCTTTTTCTATTCTTAAACCAATTTATCTTCAGACCTGGTTTATTTTGCTTTGGGTTTTATTTCTGATTGCTTTAGGGATTTTGATTAGTACATTTTTTAGGCAGTTCCAGAGAGTAGGGGTGTTGAAATCTGCATTCGATCAAAAATCCAAGGAAAAACAAATAGCTGAGGTTCAGTTTAAGAATGTGTGGACAAGTTCTAAAGATGGCTTGATGCTTACGATTGATGGAAGAAAAATCGTGACTGTTAACCCAAGCTTTGCCCAAATTGTAAAAATGGAAGTATCCGAGCTTGAAAACACCCAAGTAATTGATCTTTTCAGTTACCCCGAATATTTCACGAAATACATCAGCTCATTTTTAAAACGGGTACTAAAAAGGAAGAATGAAGGGTTTACCTATGAAAGTATGGTTCCTTGGAAGTCGGGTGATCTGGAGATGGAAGTCTTTTCTATCTTGATTCAAGAGAACTTCGAAGGGAAGAATTTGATATTGAGTGTATTTAGGGATGTTTCCTCTAAAAAGGCCATTGAACAAAAATTACGGGATGCCAAAGATAAAGCAGAGCAGGCCAATCGATATAAAACCAGCATGCTCTCCAATATCAGCCACGAAATACGCACACCCCTGAATGGGATTTTGGGAGGGACGGAACACATTATGATGATGAGAAAAGATGATACTGAACTCATTTCTCAATTGGATATCATATTACAAAGTGGTGAAAGGCTTTTGAACACCATTACATCCCTGTTGGACATTGCCAAGATAGAGGCTAATAAGATGAATGTGGTGTATACTCAAGTAGATATTAATTCATACTTGGCCACTATCGTGACCCCTCTGAAAAATCTTGCCTTGAGAAAGGGATTGGTTTTGAAGACTTCTTTTCTAAAAAGCCCATTCATAGGTAAAATTGATAAGCGATTTATAGAGATGATTTTGAATAACTTGATCAGTAATGCCATTAAATATACGGATCAGGGAGAAATCAAATTGACGGTAGATAGGAGAAAAAATAATATGATATTGTCCATTGAGGATACAGGAGTTGGGATGTCTGAAGAGTTTCTAAGGAAAGCGTTTCAACCTTTTGAGCAGGAAAGCACGGGGAATCAGCGTTTATATGAAGGGACAGGATTAGGTTTAAATATCACCAAAAACTTAGTTTCCTTACTCAATGGAGAAATCTCCATTCAGAGTTCAAAAGACACTGGAACCACCGTCACCTTAGAAATCCCATTGCCAGATTAATAATTTTTGTATTTTCAAACTTGATTAGTTTTACGCCCCCTATTAATTCGAATGTTTAGTTTAAAAATCCTCATCGTTGAAGATGATTCAGTATCTGCTTTATTGCTAAAAAGAGCGCTTGAGAAAAATAATCATGATATCATTGGAATTGCTGATTCTGGTGAAAAGGCCTTGGATATTTTAGAAGAAAATATCGCAGATATCGTGATGATGGACATCAATTTGGCTGGTGAATTGGATGGTATTAAAACCACCGAGATTGTCAATGAAAAGTATGATATCCCAGTTGTTTATTTAAGTGCTAGCTCTGATGCAGAAACACTAAACAAGGTGGTAGGAACGAATCCCAGTGCCTATGTGATTAAGCCTTTTAATATCAGGGAATTGAATATGGTGATCGAACTGGCCATTTTCAAGGACCGAAAAGAAAAGGAATTACAAAAACTCAACAATGAACTGGAGGAAAAAGTAAGGCAACGAACAGCGGATCTTCATGAGGCCAATAAGGAACTGACCAAAGCTTTAGAAAAAGAACGGGAAATCAATGAATTAAAATCCCGAATTGTCCTCAACGTTTCCCACGGATTTAAAACACCTCTTACCTCCATATTGAGTTCAGCTCAGCTACTTCAGATCTACGCGGAAAAAGATCATCCTTTCAAACTGAAAATAAGTAAACATGCCTCCAAAATCGAAAACTCGGTAAGGGCATTGAATAATTTGCTTACAAGTGTCTTGTTCTTTGGGAAAGCGGATGCTGATAAGATGAAGTATAAACCAAAGAAGATGTTTTTAGGTGCTTTTGTCAAAGAAGTGCTGGATACCGTAAAAGCAGGGGTTGAAAATGGTGTTACTATTAAAACTACACTTGGAGAACTACCCAAAACTATTGTTTCTGATTATGATCTTTTATATCAGGTATTTGAGAATTTATTATCTAACTCGGTGAAGTATTCAAAAGATGGGCAAGTAGTGAATTTCTCCCTGAAATTTGAAGACAATCAATTAAAAGCATCCTTTACAGATCATGGAATTGGTATACCTAAAAAGGAACAAGGTCAATTGTTTGACCGATTCTTCCGAGCACATAATGTAGGAATAATAGAAGGTTCAGGTCTTGGACTGTCCATTGTCAAAAAATGTGTGGAGGTTTTAAAAGGAGAGATTACCTTTGAGAGTGTTGAAAATAAGGGGACGACATTTTATGTGTCCATCCCCGTAGAATAATATGCTGCTAAGTTCAAAGAATTTATCCTTTACTTATCCAGGGCAAAAAACACTCTATTTTGAAGATATTCAGTTAAATGAAAAAGAGAGTTTATTGGTGCTGGGAAAATCGGGTAGTGGGAAGACTACCTTGCTCAATTTATTGGCCGGTTTAGCCAAGCCGACAAGGCCAGATTCAGATAGCGAATCAACCTTTTTCTGATTTTTCAGGGCAGAAACTGGATTTGTTTAGAGGGCAAAATATTGGAATCGTATTTCAAAAACCTCATTTATTAGCTCCACTTTCAGTGTTGGATAACCTTCGAATGGCTAATTTCTTTGGAAAGAAAAAGAATGAGAGGCTGGAGCAACTATTAGAGGATTTAGGGCTTTCGCATAGAAAAAATGCCTCGGTGTTAACACTTAGTGAAGGAGAGGCTCAGCGGGTTTCCATCGCAAGAGCATTGGCGAATGAACCAAAATTGATCCTGGCTGATGAGCCCACCTCCAGTTTGGATGATGAAAATACAGAAAAGGTCATTCAATTATTGAAAGAGCAATCCAGTAAAATTGGAGCCGCCATGATTATCGTGACCCATGATCAGCGGGTGAAAAATCATATTTCGAATTTTATGGAAGTAAAGGCCTCATGAATTTGTTCAAGCTGAGTTGGAAATATTTGACTTTTAGACCTTTCTCCACTGGGTTGAATGTATTGTTGTTGGCCTTGGGGCTTGCCATTATTGCAGTTCTTTTACTGATGCAAGATCAGTTGGAAAAGAAAATGAATCAAGATGCTGAAGGGATTGATTTGGTCGTGGGAGCAAAGGGAAGCCCATTGCAGCTGATACTTTCAAGCGTTTATCATATCGACTTTCCTACCGGAAATATTTCTTTAAGTGACGCTCAGTCTTTGACCAGGAACAGATTGGTGAAAAGTACCATTCCTTTGGCCCTGGGCGATAATTACCAAGGATTTCGAATTGTAGGGACCAATTTGGATTATCTGGACCTTTATCAAGTTGATTTTGAAAGCGGGAACTCATGGACCCGGCCTTTTGAAGTGGTAGTTGGATCAGAGGCAGCCTTGAAGCTTGGATTGGATACAGGGGATGAGTTTATGGGAAGCCACGGAATTAGTGAAGGAAGCCATGACCATGATGCTAATTATTTCAAAGTTGTAGGCATTTTAAGGCCCAAAGGGAATGTGATCGATCGATTGATCTTGACTAGTATTGAATCAGTTTGGTATACACATGAAGAGGAAGGTGAGGCTGAAGATCATGAGCCTATGCTTGATTCAGAGATTACTTTGCACGGTCTTCCTAAGACAGCAGGGGATGAAAGAAAAGAAATCACCTCCCTTCTGGTTCAATATCGAAACCCGATGGCAGCCATTCAGCTTCCCCGATTTGTGAATTCACAGACCAACATGCAGGCAGCATCTCCTACTTTTGAAATGTCACGGCTTTTTGAATTATTGGGAGTGGGAGTCAGCATGCTTAAGGGATTAGCTTTTGTATTAATTGGGATTTCTGGCCTTGGGATTTTCATTGCTTTGTACAATTCCCTCAAAGAAAGAAAGTACGATTTGGCGATCTTAAGAGCCATTGGAGCCACACGTTTACAATTGTTGCTTTTGATCTTTTTGGAAGGGTTTATCCTTACCTTTTTAGGAGCGGTGTTGGGGATTTTAATGGGACATGGCTTCTTGGCTCTCCTGATTTCTCAAAATCAATCAGGCGTAATGATGAGTATTCAGCCATGGATTTTCTTAAAATCAGAACTTTGGATAGTAGCTTATGCGTTAATGGTGGGTATATTAGCCTCTGTCATTCCTGCAATTGCTGCTTATCAAACAAGTATTGCAAAGCAGCTTACAAAGGCTTAACTAGCGTAATAATTATTAATGAAGGGTAAAATGATGAAGAAATTAGGGTTTGTTTTTGTAGGATTATTCTTGTGTTTTTCTGCGACTTCTTTTGCGCAGGAGAAAAATGTGTGGCGAAGTCTTTCCGAAGTTTCTTATAAGATAAGTGAAGATCAATTTGGAGAGCTTTATGTCCCTGTCTTTTCAGACGAATCAAAAAACTAGAGGGTACTGTAGTAGAAGCAGACGGGTATATTATTCCTTTTGAAGGGATGTTTAAGCCAGAGCATATAATTTTATCCAGCCTTCCATTGGCGGAATGTTTTTTCTGTGGCTCAGGAGGCCCGGAAACAGTGATGGAGGTGATGTTAACAGACCCAATTAAATACACTTCAAAACGAGTAAAAGTAAGAGGGAAATTGGTTTTAAATGGGAATGACCCAGAAAAACTCATGTATATCCTGAAGGATGCTCAATTGATTTCAGAATAAAAAATGTCCCTTTTTTACAGGGACATCTCTTTTTCCAATATTCTGAACTTTTTCAATATATCCATAGATACTGGACCAGGTCTTCCATTTCCAATGGTATGTTCATCAATTTGGGTAACCGGTAATAAAACTTTGGTGGTACTGGTGATAAATGCTTCGTCTGCCTCAATCGATTCTGTCAGGGTAACAGGTCTGATTTCTACCTTGTCTATTAACTGAAGCACATGTTTTCTGGTGATCCCGAGAAGAATATCTTGATCGGGTGTGATCACCGTGCCATTTTTGACAATGAAAAAATTACTTCTCGAGCTTTCACTCACATAGCCATTGTGATGGTACAAAACATCTTCTGCTCCTTCTTTTTTCCATCGCATACTATCCCAGACTGATAGGGCATAGTTGGTGGTTTTGATGTCGGCAATAGGCCGGATGTAATTCAGGCTTAATAGTTTGATGCCTTTATTATATTTCTCTTCGCTTGGGAATATTAAGGATTCTGGGAAGATGAACAGTTTTCCTTCTGCAGGAGAGAAATGGTTTTCAGAGATGCCGCCCGTTAGAAGCATTCTGAAACCTCCTTGCTCCATGTCGTTTTTGTCAGTAAGTTCTTTGATGATCTGCTTGAGATCTTCTCTGGAATAGGAAAGAGGTAAAAATGTTTTTTCTGCCGAGCCGATAAATCGATCAAGGTAATGCTCTAAAAAAGAGGGGTATAATTTACTGACCTAAAGAAATCAAAAATTCCATAGCCTCTGATTAATCCCAGGTCCATGGGATGAATTTGCGCCTTTGAGGAATCGATGATATTGCCGTCAGCAAAGCAAAATGGTTTCATGTGGATAGATTTTAAGGGTCTTCAAAATTACAGGATACTTTGATATATTTTTAACTTTTTAAAACCTCTTAACTTTTTAGATTTAAAAAAGAATAAATAGTACCTTTGGTGTAGTAATTGCCCTAATCATGATTCGATATATTTCTTCTTTAACTTTTATGTTATTAGTAGTACTAGCTTCCTGTGGACCTAGCATCCAGGAGCAAAATTTGATGATGCGTGAAAAAATTATTGAGATTCATGATGAAGTAATGCCGATGATGGGCAGGTTAAAAAGTCTTGAGAAAAAGGCTAATCAGGAAATTGATCGATTGGAAGAAGAAAATCCAGATACCGCCCGAATTGAAGAATTAAAGGTGTTGGCAGTGGACTTGAATGCAGCATACGATGGAATGTTTGATTGGATGCATCAATATGAGGCAACTGATGGAGATAGAACGCCAGAAGAGGTGAAGGTTTTTTAGATGAACAACTGATCAAGATTTCGGAAGTCAATGCTCAATTTAAAGAGGTGTTGACCAAAGCTGATGAAATGCTTCCCAGTTAAAATTCCGGCTTAGCTTTCAAGTATTTTTCTACATCAGATGAAGTGATCTTCCCCTCTTCTAATCCCCAGATATTATACAGATAGGTGCTGATCTGAGAAATTTCCAAAGGGGTCAACCTAGGACTTGCTGGCATCTCTTGATTGTAAATTTTACCATTGACCGTAATTTCTCCTTTTTGTCCGTATTTCATGATCCAAACACTTCTATGGATGCTTGCTTTGAAATAATCGGAATCCTTAAGAGGAGGAATTAAATTTCCTAATCCCTCTCCATTGCTCTGATGGCAGTTTCCACAATGATTTTCATACAGTGTTTTTCCTGCAATTGCATATTTCATCACTTCTGGATCTGAAATTTTGGCTAGCGTATTTTCTTCATTGGATGATTTTGGAGCACAAGCAAAGAAGAAAATTGGAAGCATCAGGAAAATCAATCCTTTCATTCTCCTAGAATTTTTGGGATATCATTCATTAATTTGGTGACTTGGTCTTCTTTGGTTCCATCGTACACCCCTCTAATCCTACCTTTTTGGTCGATGAGTAAAAACGCACCACTGTGCAAAAAGCCACCGGCTTCATTTTGGTCCTCCATGGCGGTAGTCAAGTAGCTGGTTTGTCCTATTTCAAAGATCTTTTCGGAATCTCCTGTCAAGAAATTCCAAGTGCTTGCATCTGGAATCCCCAATTTGACAGAATAGTCTTTCAAAACTTCCTGCGTATCGTGTCTTGGGTCAATAGAATGACTCAAAATTTTGAAGTTTGAGTGGTCTTTGTATTGTTCATAGACCCTTAACATCTCCTTTTTCATGATGGGACAAATCGTAGGGCAGGTAGTAAAGAAAAAATCAGCTACATATACTTTGCCATTCACATCTGAATTGGTAATGGTGTCTCCGTCCTGATTCACAAATTCAAAGTCGGCTATGGTATGATACACGGTGTCCTTCAGGATTTTTCCCTCGATTTCGATTTCATTGACATGGAAATTACCAAGGATTGGTAATGGTCCTTCGTTTTCCACAGGTGCAGGATTGCATTGCCATAAACTGAAGGCAATTATGGTGAATAATGGGATGCTAACTTTGAATTTCATGGGATCATGAATTTTTATTTCTGTATTTTTTATAAATCCTGATGGCAATCATTAGGGTGATTCCAAGGCCTATCAAACCTAATAAACCCCAAACCATGCTGAGCAGATTTTTAAGAACTATGAGGAAAACTATTGCAAACAGCAATAAGGTAGATGCCTCATTCCATATCCTCAACTGAGTTGAGCTCCATCTAGTTCTACCAGCTTGTAATTCTTTGAATAATTTATGGCAACCAAAATGATAGCCATAGAGCAGAAGAACAAAAGCTAATTTGGCATGCATGAATCCCATTTCTAAATAACCCATTCGGTAACTTAGGACCCAGGTTCCAAAGATTAACGTGAGAATGGCTGAGGGCCAGGTGATAATATACCAAAGTCTGGAAGCCATCAAGTCAAGCTGAGGCTTTAGAATGGCACGTTCCTGTTCCGGTCGCTCCATTGCTTCCGTCTGATAAATAAATAATCGAACGATGTAGAAAAGCCCTGCAAACCAGGTGACTACGAAAATGATGTGTAAAGCCTTTATGTACTCGAATCCCATTGTCAGAATTTTCGGCTAAATTAAGGTCTAAACCTCGTAAACCCTCTTAAGTTCTTGAAAAGCTCAAAATTGATTTTCTATTTATTGACTTTATTGGTCCTTGTTCTTGTTTTTTGGATCGGGATGGAAAGTCTGACTCAACCTGGATTGGAACAGTTTGAAGGGAAATATACTCCCATCTCCAATTATCGAAATGAGAATAATACAGGACCAGTTGTTCGGATTATTGCTGTGAAAGCCTTGGATACGGACCAGGAATGGATGAGGGCATTTGGGGATTTTCAACCGCACACCAAATATGGAAGGACCCTGGTTTTTTTTCTCTGAGGAAGTAACTCAGAAAATTAGTCTTTCTCCAACTCCTCCTTATTTTTCTTCTGGATATATTCCCTACCTCATTGCCACCTATGAAAAAGGTCCCATGGGAGATGTGAAATTTATAGAAGGATATCCAGAATGAAGAAAAGATTAAGCCTAGAAGCATTTAAATCCGGATTTTAAAAGGAGATAGGGTGGTACTAAGCCGCGCCATCACTTTGGTGGAAAGTAGTCTGGAACAAGATGAAAAATTAGCTTCTCAGTTAGTTCAGGATATTTTACCAGCTACAGGAAAATCAATCCGTATCGGGATTACGGGAGTTCCAGGGGTTGGGAAAAGTACATTTATAGAATCCTTTGGGAATCTTTTATTGGAAAAAGGTAAAAAGCTTGCTGTTCTGGCTATTGACCCAAGTAGTCAAAAGAGTAAGGGAAGCATCCTTGGAGATAAAACCCGAATGGAAAAATTGTCTTTGAATAAAAATGCCTTTATTCGGCCCAGCCCTGCTGGAGATACCTTAGGGGGAGTGGCAGCTAAGACTAGGGAAGCCATGCTTTTATGTGAAGCAGCTGGATATGATGTGATTTTGGTGGAAACTGTGGGAGTAGGACAGTCAGAAACTTCCGTCAAAAACATGGTGGATTTCTTCCTATTGCTTGTCTTAGCAGGTGCAGGTGACGAGCTACAGGGAATCAAAAAAGGAATTATGGAAATGGCTGATGGAATCGTGATCAATAAAGCAGATGGGGATAATTTAGTGTTGGCAAAAAAAGCTAAATCCACGTATCAAAATGCCTTGCATTTATTTCCTCTTAGTGAAAGTGGTTGGACACCTCCTGTTTCTATCGCATCTTCCATTACCAATTTTGGATTGGATAAGATCTGGGACATGATTTCAAGTTATGAAGCGATTACTTTGGAATCTGGGTTTAAGGAGAAAAATAGGTCTGAACAACGGATGAAATGGCTGGAGGAGAGTCTTCAGTTTTTATTGATTCACAGATTTCTGGAAAATTCCCAAATTCAAACCAAACTTGCTTCGGAAAAAGTGAAAGTCCAATCAGGTGAAGTGAGCCCACTTTCTTTGGCAAGAGAATTGATGGATTTATTTTTTAAAGATTAACGATTTTTCCCATGAAGGCTTTATCTATCATCATACTTCTTGCTTTGATAAGCTGTCACCCTTCCAAGGAGGAAAGGCAAAGTTTAAGTTTTTCAAAGAAAGAATTTGTCACTGAACCCTGTTCTGCTGAGCCCTGTGCAAAAGTAAGAATTGGCTGGGAGGAAGCTGTTGGGGCCGATGCAGGAACTCACATCAATAAGACTGTCCTTAGCCATTTGTTGGCTTATTTTAGGCAAGACACCGCCTTTGCAGATTTGGAAACAGCTGCAAAGGACTTTGTGGCCTCCTATAATAGGTTCAAACAGGATTTTCCTGATTCTCCAGGGGGTGGACGATTGAAATTGACTCAGAGAAAACGTATGAGTCGGATAGTTTGGTCAGTATCAAATTTACCGAATTCAATTTTACTGGAGGAGCACATCCAAATTCAAGTGTCAATTTTTTAATTTTGATAAGAACTCTGGATCCCTTTTGTCAGAGGAGCAATTAATCCTTGATCAAGAAAAATTTCTAGAATTAGCTGAACAGGCTTTTAGGGAATACCATCAAGTAGAAGAGGGGGTTGCTTTGAAGGATGATGGGCGTTTCTTTTTGCCTGATACTGGATTCTTTATTCCAAATGCCTTTGGGTATGAAGGAGACAAGCTGAAGCTCATATATATCCCATATGAAATAGGCCCCTATTCCTTAGGGTACACAGAGTTAGAGTTTGGTTTAGATGAATTGGAAGGAATGGTAAAAAAGTGAAATCCTCTTTTTTAATAGGACCTCATTTTGAATTTTTTCTTTAATTCATTCACTGCATTTCGGAAAGAGCTATCCGTTTCCATTAAGTCATTTACTGTTTGTACAGCATGGATTACCGTGGAATGGTCTCTACCTCCAAAATGATATCCAATAGACTTTAAAGAGTGGTTGGTGAATTCTTTAGAAAAATACATGGCTACCTGTCTCGCCACCACAATTTCTTTTTTACGTGTTTTTGCTTTGAGGTCATCAAGCGCAATACCATAATATTCAGAAACTGTTTTTTGGATATAATCAATCCCAACCTCAGTTTCTATGTCTTTGATGATGTTTTTCATCACCGTCTTGGCAAGCTCTAGGCTGATTTCCACTCGACTCAAAGAAGCATGTGCAATCAATGAAATAAGAATTCCTTCCAGCTCACGTACGTTGGTGTCGACTGTATAAGCCAAGTATTCTACTACGTCATCTGGAATAGAAATTCCTTCAGACTGCATTTTTCTTCGAATAATTGCTACCCTGGTTTCAAAATCAGGCATTTGAAGATCTGCGGTCAGCCCCCATTTAAAACGAGAAAGTAATCGTTCTTCCAACCCTTTCAAATCCCGTGGAGGACAATCTGAGGTCATGATGATTTGCTTCTTGTTTTGGTGTAAGTGGTTAAAGATATGGAAGAACATTTCCTGTGTTCTGTCTTTACCCGCTAAGAATTGAATGTCATCAATGATCAAGACATCCACCTGCATGTAAAAGTTTGTGAAACTCTTCACATTTCCGTCCTTGATGGAATCCATGAATTGATTCACAAATTTCTCAGAGGAAACATATAGCACAAACTTGTCCTCTGGGCCATTTTTGATTTCGTTTCCGATAGCCTGTACAAGGTGGGTTTTACCAAGTCCAACTCCACCATATACCATTAAGGGGTTGAAAGAAGTAATGCCAGGTTTGGTGGCTACTGCAAACCCTGCTGATCTAGCTAACCTATTACAATCCCCTTCTATGTAAGCAGAGAAAGTGTAATTTGGATTTAAGTTACTTTTTGTCAGGGCCTCCGCATCCAGAGATTTCATCTCAAATGGAGTGCGTTGTTCTTCAGGGGGATTGGGAGCACCTTTTTTGCCATTGTTTCCCTGCGGGTAAGAAACCACATAGGGTTGATTGGCAGAATTTCCACGATCTACCACCACGGCATATTCCAACCTTCCACCCTGGCCTAAAGTCGTTTTAATGGCAAGCTTTAAAACTTGTACATAATTATCTTCCAGCCACTCGTAAAAAAACTGACTAGGAACCTGAATCGTAAGATTTGTTCCTTCGAGTTTAACTGGGTTTATTGGCTTAAACCAAGTTGAAAAGCTCTGATCATTGACGTGTTGTTCGATAACACGTAAACATTCATTCCAAACGGCGCTAGCTTCTGAACTCATTAGAGAAGATTTCTGAAAATCTGATGGGCCCTGAGATAACAGGGGCATCAAATTTGGAGAAAAATCAGGTAAATAAAAAATTCGATTTGACTTGAAATAATGGATTTTTTATCCATTGAAATATTAATAACAAAATGAAATTTTGCCACTAAAATTGAACCAAACTCAATCTATTTTATAGGCAAAAATGGAATTATTATGAGTTTTCATAATTTTGAGGGTTTATTTATAGCTGATAGTCAAATAATTAAACTTTTTAAGTAAGAGTTATTTTTTCATTTAAATTACTATTTATGGCTTTCGTACACATTTGGTTATTTTTGGTAAGAATAAAAAATAGAAACCCAATATGACAAAAGAATCTTTTAATAATTTTTTGGATGTTACGAAAGAGGAATGGGTTGAGCAAGTAAAAAAAGACTTGAAAGGAAAGGATTTCGAACAGACCTTAATCCATAAAGTGTGGAATGATGTGGAAGTTCTCCCGTTTTACTGTTCCGAGGATATCTCCAAACCTATTCCATCGATCAGATTTCACGAAGAAGCTAAATTACCTGGCTTTTCTCCAAGAATCTGGAATAATGCCGTTTCTTTTTATCCGACTGATGATAAGGGTTGTAATCAAGAAATCCTTTCTGTTTTACAGCAAGGGGCAGATGCTATCATCATTCACCTTCGAGGAACGGAAAACTTACATGAAATTTTGAAAGGGGTGATGACGGAGTTTATTCATCTATATTTTGTGCCCCTTTCTTCACCAAGAATGCTATTTAATCAGATTATGGATTGGATTGAATCTCTTCATGTGAAGCCAGGAATGCTACAAGGTGCAATTCTTTGGTCACCTACATCGGATTTAATGAAACGGAATGGAGATTTTCAAGAAAATATAAAACTAGGAGCTGAAATGATCGGAAAGCTTTCAGCTTTCCGTGATTTTTACCCCATGACCTTGAATTTCTCCATGTATGAGGATTCCGGAGCAAATGGTATTCAGCAGAGTTTCTTAGGGTTGGCTGAGATGGTAGAAATGCTGGACGCATTTATTAAAGAAGCGGTGTCTACCGCCATGCTTTTTGATAATATGGCAGTATACTGTAGTGTGGGAGAGTTGTTTTTTCCAGAAATCGCCAAGCTGAAAGCTATTAGAATTTTATTGCAAGAGCTAGCTTTTAACCTTGGGCAGGAAATATCTCCTGCTTCGCTACATTTCATTATTTCCAGTAGTACATGGAGTAAATCCCTGATGGATCAAAATTCAAACTTAATCAGACAAACCTACGAAGCCATGTCTGCCATCTTTGGAGGAGCAGATACTCTTTGGGTTCGTCCAGCATTAGGAGAAAAGGCTTCCGAATTAGAAAAAGAATGGCCAGAAATGTTTCCACCATTCTGAAAGAAGAAAGCTATTTGGATAAAGTGATGGATCCCGCCGCAGGGTCTTATTATATAGATTCTCTGGTAGAAAATCTTAGAAAAAAAATCTTGGAGGAATTAAGGAATTTTGAAGAAAAAGGAGGTTGGCTGAAGAATTTCGAATCTCGGCAAATCCAGGCGATAGTGAGAAAGGAGCGGAGTTTAATTCAAGAATCTTATGTAACCCAGGAGAAAATAAAAGTGGGGGCAAATAAATATGAGGAAAAAGATGATTCAGCTGGAAAAATATCCTTTGAGAAGATAGTTGAGGAATCGCATGAACTGAAGCCTTCCCGAGCTACTTATTTATTAGAAAAGAAAACCCTAGACCAATCATGAGACCTGATTTTAATAATTGGCAGAGAAAACCATCCATAGGAGATAAAACGCAGGTAAAAGAAGAGGTTTGGGATTCTCCTGAACAAATCAAAGTCCCTTCAGAATTTGATCCTCAAGCGAATCAGAAACTCCCTCATATTCATTTTGCGGCAGGTATTCCTCCTTATTTAAGAGGACCTTATAGTACCATGTATGCGATCAGACCATGGACCATACGTCAATATGCAGGTTTTAGCACAGCAGAGGAATCCAATGCTTTTTACAGAAGAAATTTAGCTGCAGGGCAAAAAGGGCTTTCAGTGGCATTTGATCTTCCAACCCATAGGGGATATGACTCAGATCACCCGAGGGTAGTGGGAGATGTTGGAAAAGCTGGAGTAGCGATAGATACTGTGGAGGATATGAAAATTCTTTTTGATCAAATTCCTTTGGATCATATGTCCGTGTCCATGACGATGAATGGTGCGGTGATTCCGATTTTGGCATTTTACATCGTAGCTGCCGAGGAGCAAGGGGTGAAACCAGCCCAGTTAAGTGGGACGATCCAAAATGATATTTTAAAGGAGTTTATGGTTCGGAATACCTATATCTATCCTCCTCAACCTTCGATGAAAATCATAGCTGATATTTTTGAATATACAGCGGAAAACATGCCCAAGTTCAATTCCATTTCCATTTCTGGTTATCATATGCAAGAAGCGGGTGCAACCGCAGATTTAGAGTTGGCTTATACCCTGGCAGATGGTTGGGAATATTTGAAAACAGGGGTAAAAGCTGGTTTGGATATAGATGATTTTGCGCCAAGACTCTCATTTTTTGGGCCATAGGAATGAATTATTTCATGGAGATAGCCAAAATGAGAGCAGGAAGACTATTGTGGGCCAAAATTGTCCAGAAGTTTAATCCAAAGTCTCCAAAATCCTTGGCTTTAAGGACTCATTGTCAAACCTCAGGTTGGTCCTTGACAGAGCAAGATCCTTTTAACAATGTGACCAGAACAGCGGTGGAGGCAATGGGTGCAGTCATGGGGCATACTCAATCTTTGCATACGAATTCTTTGGATGAAGCCATTGCTTTGCCGACCGACTTTTCTGCAAGAATTGCACGTAATACCCAACTTGTCTTGCAGGAAGAATTAGGAATTACGCATGTGGTGGATCCTTGGGGAGGTTCATATTATGTGGAATATTTGACTGACCAATTGGTAATGAGGGCTTGGGAATTGATCGAAGAGGTGGAGAAATTGGGGGGATGGCAAAAGCGATTGAATCTGGACTACCAAAATTGAGAATTGAAGAAGCGGCGGCAAAAAAGCAAGCAAGAATTGACAGTGGGAAGGACATCATTGTAGGTGTCAACCGGTTTCAAGTGGAGGATGAATCGGAGATTGAAGTGAGGGATGTAGATAACCAAGCAGTAAGAGAATCTCAGGTAGCGAGAATTAAGCGAGTAAAATCAGAAAGAGATCCAGAAGAGGTCCAAAAAAGTCTTCAGGCAATTACTGAATGTGCCAGATCAGGAAATGGAAATCTACTGGAGTTAGCTATAGATGCGGCTAGGAATAGAGCGACTTTGGGAGAAATTTCCATGGCCATGGAAGAGGTATATGGAAGACATCAGGCTCAAAATAAATCAATCACAGGAGTTTATGCAGCAGAAGTGAAAAATCAAGAGTCTTTTCAAAAGGCCATTACCCTCTCAGATAAATTTGCGGAAGAGGAAGGAAGAAGACCAAGAATCATGGTCGCGAAAATGGGACAGGATGGACATGATCGGGGAGCTAAGGTCATTGCCACCGGTTTTGCTGATCTAGGATTTGATGTGGATATCGGACCTTTGTTCCAAACTCCAGAAGAGGTGGCAGAACAGGCCATAGAGAATGATGTGCATGTGGTTGGAGTGTCTTCCTTGGCTGCCGGACATAAAACCTTGGTTCCTCAGTTAATTCATGCCTTGAAGGAATTGGGGAGACCAGACATTATGGTGGTAGCAGGAGGAGTGATCCCTTCCAAAGATTACCAATTTCTTTTTGATGCGGGTGTAGCAGCGGTTTTTGGGCCTGGGACTGTGTTGTCAGATGCGGCCATCAAAGTATTAACAAAGTTGTCCGAAGAGTGAAAATTCTAATTCATTGTCCCAAAACCTCATGAGACCCTCCTTTTTCTTACTTTTTCTTCCCTATTGATGCTGTTTTCGTGTAAAGAAAAAGAAAGTGTCAAGAATCCTAAGGAAGTCCTTGCAGACCAAATGGAGCAGCACCTCAAAACAGAGGTTTTGGATCAATGGTATCCCCAAGCAATGGATACCATCGATGGAGGGTTCTTTAGTAATTTTTCCTACGATTTTATTCCTGGAGAAAAACAGGAGAAAATGATTGTGACCCAATCCCGCCATGTTTGGACCAACTCGAAAGCTTCCAAGAAGTATCCAGAGACTTCCTATTATTTGAAGGGAGCCAAACACGGGTATGAATTTTTAAAAGATAAAATGTGGGACCCCGAACATGGAGGGTTTTATTGGTTGGTGGACAAACAGGGGAATCCAATTGGGGACCCGATGAAAACGGCCTATGGAAATGCCTTTGGTATCTTTGCATTAGCGGCCTATTATGATGCTGCCAAGGATGAATCCGCTTTAGAGTTGGCTCAGGAGGCTTTTCAATGGCTGGACCTACATGCCCATGACTCTATCTATGGAGGGTATTACCAGCATTTAGCCCCAGATGGAGCCCCGATTTCTAGATCAAGTTCTACTCCTTCAACCTCTGAATTGGGATATAAGGACCAAAATAGCTCGATCCATATTTTGGAGGCATTTACGGAATTGTACCAGGTATGGCCAGACCCAATTTTGAAAAAGAGATTGGAAGAGATGTTATTATTGATCCGGGATCAGATAGTGACTGAAAAAGGATATTTGACCTTATTCTTGTTACCGGATTGGACTCCCGTAACCTTTAGAGATGCTACAGATGAGGTGATTTTGAATCATCATACCCTCGATCATGTTTCTTTTGGTCACGATGTGGAAACAGGCTTTTTAATGATTGAAGCTTCAGAGGCCTTGGGTTGGGATCATGATGAAACCACCCATCGAATTGCCAAGAAGATGATTGATCATGCCCTGGAAAATGGATGGGATTATGAAGTAGGGGCTTTTATGATGAGGGATATTATTTCAATGATGGGTTCCGGATTACTCATGATACCAAAAATTGGTGGGCACAGGCAGAGGGGATGAATGCACTTCTTTTAATGGCAGAATTATATCCGGAAGATCCCCAAGACTATTTTCAGAAATTCTTAACTCTCTGGGGATATACCGATACCTACCTTATAGACCATGAACATGGAGACTGGTACTCAGGTGGGTTAGATAAACAACCTGAATTAAAGACGTTGGGGAAGGGAAATATCTGGAAAGGAATTTATCATCACTATCGATCATTGGATCATTGTATTTCTCGTTTGAGAGAAATGAGTGAACGAGAAGGGGTTGAATTTGAGGTCAATTGAATTCTATTTCCATTTCCAGCAAGGCATAACTTAGAGATTTGCCGTGGGTGTCCATTGCTATAGAGGTAGTTACTCCAGTCCCCAATGAATCCTGACAAATGAATTGGATAGCCTTTAATTCCGGCAAAACAAATCGTTTGATCTCTCCTTTGAGTTGATGGTGTAAATGATTTTTTACACGTTCTATAGTCACATAATTGACCAGTTTTTCAAAATTGAGAGGATCATAGGGGATCAGTGAAAGCAACAAGGTATTTCCTTTATCTCCGGCTCTTCCATGAGCGATTTTTGAGAGTTTTGTTTTCATGTTAATTGGATTCAATCAGCGTTAGTTTGGGAGTTATTAAAGTCCTTTCCATGAGTACGGAAACGACACCCATTAATTGATGGGTATTTTTTCTTGCTCCGCCACCGCCTGCTGGACCATTGGTATATAAGGCTTCCACTTCTTCACCCACTAGGGTGGATAGCGTAGAATCTTGGGTTTTTCCTGCAACCCTCAAGCGTACCTCATAAGGGACTGAATCCTTAGAAAGTGCTGTTCCGTGTAAAGAGGATAATCCTATGAAGTCCACTCGAAATTCATCAAATGCTCCTGAAATTCTTTTTTCGATAATTTCTCCAGCAAGAAATGCTCGTTCTTTTGCATTGGCTCCTGCATAGGAAATTTCACCTTCACTTAAATATCCGGCTTCATACCCTACGGATACCTTTAAGGTTTCGGGTGCAGGATTACCATCCCCTCCAGAAATTCTGATTTGGTTTGTTCCAATTTCTTCAATTTGAACCTTGGAGAAATCCGCAATTACATCGGGTGTATAATAAGCATATGGATCCAATACTTCATATAGCAATTGTTCCTTTGCAGTTTGGGTAGAAATCAATCCTCCTGTTCCTTGTACCTTGCTAATGATTCCAGTTCCATCTTTTGAAACTTCCAAAATAGGGTGTCCCAAAATATCCATATCTGGAACAGGCTTGGAAACGGTATCGGCAAAGTATCCTCCCGTGATTTGACCTGCACATTCCATCAAATGTCCCAACACAGTCCCTTGGCCAAGTATTGTTGAATCCATCCTATCCCAACCTAATTCTTTGACCATAGGGGCAAGGAATAAAGAAGGGTCAGCCACTCTACCTGTAAGAACAATGTCGGCATCAGTTTCCAAAGCTGGTAGAATGGAGTCAATTCCTAAATAAGCATTTGCGGAAACGATGTTGCGATAGGAAGAGAGAGATGCACCAGATTCTAAGGTTTTTTCATGTAAATCCAATTGGTTAAATACATCATCCCCATGGACAATGGCCACTTTTACCTTAAGTCCAAGTTGATCAGCGATTTCAATGATTTTTTTACCTCCTTCTAAGGGATTTGCTGCACCCATATTGGTGATCAATCGGACCTTTTTTTGATTAGAATTGGGAGTAATCGTTGGATTCTTCTTTCCAATAAGGGATCATATCCAAGTAAAGGGTTTTCTTTTTTCTTTTCTGTGCCAGAGAAATAGTCCGTTCTGCCAGGCATTCCAATACCAGATAATCCAGATTTCCTTTTTCGGCCAGAATTTCTGAAGGTTCTAATCGGTCTCCTGAAAATCCAGCTCCACATCCGATTCTTAGTTTTTCCTTTTCCATTATTAAATACTTATAGCACCTATCAGAACTGAAACGAAAACCATGATCAAGGTGATCAAAAATGCCCAGGGGATTGTTTTTTCTGATGCTCCCCTAATTCCACTCCTGCCAAACCAATAAGTAAAAAGGTCGATCCTGTAAGCGGGCTGACTGCAAAACCAGTAGTCATCTGACCCAATATGGCGGCTCTTCCCACTTCTAAACCCGATGCTTGAAAATGTTCTGCAGTGGTGGATAATAAAGGTAATATGCCAAAATAAAAGGAGTCTGGATCAAAGAGTAAGCTTGCAGGCATAGCGAAAATCCCTGTGATCAAGGGGATCTCTCTTCCTACTTGAGATGGAATCAGATATACTATTTCTGAAGCCATTGCTTCGATCATTCCTGTGCCTTTCAAAATTCCTGTAAAACAACCTGCTGCAAATAGGATGCTGGCCATTAACATGGCTTCTTTTGCATGATTGTCAATTGTTTTTCTTTGGTCTGAGACTTTGGGATAGTTGACCAATAATGTGATTGCAAATGCAATCATAAATACGATATGTGGAGGTGCAAGGCTAAATATAATGCTTCCAATGGCCACTATTACAGTTAGGATATTGAACCAGAAAAGTATTTGATTGGGTGACGTTCTTTCTGTTTTTTCTCTGTTTGGGGATTTTGCGAAGTCAGGGTGATTTTTTTTCGTTCCTGTAAGCCGAATCTATAAGCAATGGCTAGGACGGTGCATAATCCCACTAGAACTGGAATTAAAATCGGATTAAATAGATCTGTAACTGGTATGCTTAATGCGGTAGCAGCTCTTAAAGTGGGACCTCCCCAAGGAAGAATATTCATAGTTCCTGCCGACAATGCCACAATGGAGGCAAGGGTTAATCTGCTCATGTTCATTCGGTCATAAACGGGGGTAAGGGCAGGAACAGCAATTAAAAAAGTTACGGCACCTGAACCATCCAAATGAATGAGCATTGCCAAAATTGCAGTGGCTATGGCAATTTTCACAGGATCATTACCTGCAAAATTCAGAAGTCTATCAATGATGGGGTCAAAAGTTCCGGCATCCATTAAGATTCCGAAAAACAAGATGGCAAAAATAAACATCAGCCCAGTTGGAGCTATGTTGATAAGCCCATCTGCAATTAGGCTTGGCAATTCTTTCCAAAATCCTGCTAAAATACCTGTGGCCACCGGTATTAGGATAAGTGCAATGACCGGAGAAACTTTCTTCCCAATTACCAAAAGAAAGAGTAATACGATGGTGATAAGCCCCCAAACTGCTAACATATATATAAAGTTTTCATCTTTATTTCCGGGTCAGATAGTTTGGAGTCAACTGATTTTTGAGCAGTGAAATTCATCTGATTGGGTTAATTGCTAGGCCCAATTAACTGATAAAATTCATTGTTTCAAAACGATACAATACTAAATCCTTTGCTTGATTTTGATAACTAAATTGGAATCAAATCTGTAAACCAAAATCCATAAGCATAGGGATCTTCTTTTTGTGATCGTCCTGGAAACAATCGTTGGAATTATCTTTTTTGGAGCCTCATATTTCCGATAAACTGTCTCTCCGATGGAATAAGAAATGGGATTTGAAAATAGGGGGCCATCAAAAACGAAGGTGTGAAACTCCCCATTTTCTCCACATGGGTCGACATTTTTTGGGAGCTCTTTTAAAAAATCTTCATCGATTACTCTTCCAGCAAAACTTTGATCTAAGTATTTTTCATTGACGCAGGTGGTGACGGTTTTGAACCCTAAATCAATAAATTCTCTGATAAGATCAGGGGTAGGTTGCTTCCAAATCGGAAAGATTCCTTTTAGGCGGATTTCTGTTAATTTATTTTCTCGATAGGATCGTAAGTCCTCTAAAAATATATCTCCAAAAATACTTGCTTCAGCTCCCTGATCTACCAAAGGTTGAAGGGTATTTCGCATGGCAGTCTCATAACTTTCCATGGTGGGCATTTCAGGAACTTCCATAATAGTCAATGGTAGTCCAATGCTTTTAGCTTGTTGCACCAAGAGCTCTTTTCTGACACCATGCATGGAAATACGTTGAAATTTCTGGCTGATGCTAGTCAGTAATGTTTGGACTTCAAATTCTTTTTTTTGGAGGATTTTATAAAGTGCAAGAGCGGAGTCTTTCCCTCCGCTCCAGTTGAAAATGGCTTTATTGAGAGACATGGGGTGTTTTTTATACCAAATACGAAGGTATTTTAAATTTTGAATGGCAAAAAATAAAAGGCCCTGATAGTTCACAGAGCCTTTGATGAGTTTGGGTTACTCTACTTTAGGGAGTTCTTCCCTAGGAAGTTTTTCATCCCTCTGAGCGGTATTATAAACAAAGGAAGCCACAATGACCGCCATTTGCTTCAAGTCATTCAGCTCTAATCGCTCAAAATTATCCATGTTGGTATGATGAGTCCTGGTCCTGTATTCAATAGGATCTTGAATAAACTGAAATCCAGGTAGACCTACTCCATCAAAACTTTGATGGTCTGTACCTCCGGTATCTCGGATGGTAATGGTTCTATTTTCAATCAAGTCATCTACTGGTTCAAACCATTGATCGAAAATTGGACCTACAGCTTCATTTCCTTGCAAATAAATTCCTCTGATCTTGCCAGTTCCATTGTCAATATTGTAATAAGCAGAAAGTTTTTCATGATCTGGTTTCAATTCCATTGTAGCCCTGTCAGCGAAATGATTTTGAACATAATTTCTTGATCCATGTAGACCTTGTTCTTCCCCTCCCCAAAGTGCGATTCGGATGGTTCTTCTTGGTTGTAATCCTGTGGCTTTCAGAATTCTTACAGCTTCCATCATCACGATACAACCTGCCGCGTTATCTGTTGCACCGTTTGCACCATGCCAAGAGTCCAAATGGCCTCCCAACATCACCAATTCTGATTTCAAGGTTGGGTCGGTGCCAGGGATTTCTGCAATGACATTGTAGCCTTGCAAGTCATCTGTAAGATACCTCGATTTGATTTCTGCTTCTACTTCTACATCCACTCCATTTTCTACCAGCCTTGCCAATAAATTCACATTTTCTGGGGCCGTTTCCAACTCAGGTACACCTACAGGAGTGTCTTTTAAATAACCTCTAGGACTGCTTGTAAAAAGGGTTCCGTGTCGGCCATTAACACCTTTGATGATCAATGCAGCGCCTTCCTGGTTAAGAAACTCGCTTATGCGCAAGGAGAAGGCTCTTGCAGCCCTCAATGCTTGAATTTGTTCTGGAGTGTAACGACTACCACCACCGGAGCTTACCGGGGCAGCCATAGCATTCAACTGCTCTTCAGTAAATCGCACTGCATCCGCTTCAAAAGTGGGAGATTGGTCTCCAGAGGGTTTGATGGCAATGATTGCTCCTTGGAGTTTTCCTTTGTATTGAGCTAAATCCTCTTCGGTTTTGGCATCAAGGAATACTACTTTACCACTGACTTCTCCATTGGTGCTTTCAGTCCAGGCTTTAGGAATGGCAATGAAAGGCATATAGTAAGGTTTGGTCATGGCTATATAGCTTTTTTCCATTTCCCAGCCTCTTCCGAATTCACCCCATGCTTCAGTTTTGGCATTTTCCAAACCCCAAGCAGTTAACTGGTCCACCGCGTAATCTGTGGCTCTTTTATATCCTTCAGAATTACTAAGTCTAGGCCCTGCTTTGTCTACTAATTCGAAGGCAATTTTTTCTACATGTGAATTGTTTAGCCCCTCATTTTTTATTTTTTCTATGGCTTTTAGATCGATTTTTTCTTGGGCAAAAACAAGTGTCGCCACTAAAAATGCCGGGACCAGTAAAAGTGTGTTTTTCATAGGTGTCTGCTTTAGGTAGTTGGAATATAAATATAAATTGAGTGAAATTAATTCTTTCATGTTTTCGATGGATGGCATACTTACTTTGTTTTTGAGGTAGATTGGAAGGATTATGGCAATCATTTATATGAATAATTTCTAAAACCCATGATATTTTTCAGAACTTAAGCTTTGTAGCCTAGCTTGAAAGTGTGGAAAACCTTTTTGAAAATGAATAAACTAATTTTTGTATTTGATAATCAATTGGATAAGGAGGAGGTTTCTAAATGTTTGGAACTTTTTGAAGCCCAGCCATCTAAAGAAATTAGCTTTCCAGACCTAGAGGTCAAGTCTATTGGTAAAGGAGAGATTTTGGTCGGGTTGATTTCGGATGCGCAACTTAAGGAACTTATTCCCCAGCTAAATCAAACGGATATCGCCTTAGCACTTCTTCCGCATCCTGAATTGGTGCATGGGCAAAAAGGTTTTGGGATCAATAAAAACATGCAAGATGCTGTGACCGAAATTCAGGAGGCAGAAAATGTTGGTCCCATAGACCTGATGCAAGTCAATGATGAATTGGTTTTGAATTCCTTGGTGATAGGGGAGTCTTTAAGCATTTTATATGGAGATAAATCCAATGGCTTTTTTGAAGGTCTGAAAAATAGGCTGAATCAATTCATTAAGCTTTTCAGGAGGGTGAAGCTTCAAGCAGTTCAAATTAATTTCCCAAATAAAGAAGAAAACAAAACTGTAGATACTGCTGCCATGGGAATACTGGCAGTTGCGAATTGTCAAAGCAATGTGATTTTTAAGAGGATCGTAAGAGATTCAGGATTGAATGATCAATTGATCCATGTTTTGATTTTGGTTCCCAAAAGTTTGATCACTTTGATTCGCTTTGGATTACAAAATTTATTTTTCCCGATCAAAGGAAATAAGCTTCCAAGGTTTGTCGGGTATGCTGCCGCAGAAGAAGTACAGTTGACCACAGAAGAGGAAATCTCCTATGCGATTGATGGAGAAGAAAAGTCAGGGAAAGAGATCAACGTAAAAGTGATGGAAAATCCCGTTCGGATTCTCCTTGGAGCACAAGTGAGAGAGGAAGAAACAGGGAATGGGAGAGAGGTACAAAATCTAGAAACCTTACCTGTGGGTAGTTTGAGGGATGAGTTGACTAGGGGGTATTTGCCATGGGTACGACATGCTACTTCGGATGAATTTAAAGAGTTGTTCAAGCTCCTAAGGGAAAACTCTCAAACTACCGGGAATTACCTAGTGTTGATGGTACTCTCCACCATGATTGCCACATTTGGTTTGTTTGGAAATTCATCACCTGTGGTCATTGGGGCAATGATTTTAGCGCCTTTGATGGCCCCGATTATTTCCTTGTCCATGGGAATGCTTCGTCAAGATGGATTGCTGATCAAGAATAGTTTGGTCACTATTTTTTGGGGAGTCTTGTTAGGTTTACTCTTTTCCATGATCATTACTTGGATGACCCCTTTACAAATTTTGAATGATCAAATTTTGGCCAGAATTCGACCTAATTTATTGGATTTAGGAGTTGCAGTAGCATCTGGAATGGCAGGTGCCTATGCCTATAGCAAAGAAGAAATTGCAAAAACATTGGCAGGAGTGGCTATTTCCGTGGCTTTGGTTCCTCCTCTGGCTGTAGCAGGAATTGGCTTGGGATGGGCAGATTGGAACGTGTTTTTTGGAGCCATGTTGCTATTGGGGACCAACTTGGCAGGGATTGTAGTTTCAGCTGCTCTGACATTTTTGACCTTGGGATTCAGCCCATTTCGTTTGGCGAAAAAAGGGTTGGTAATTAGTTTGATCTTGTTGGCTGCAATAGCTACTCCATTGGCTTTGAGTTTTACAAAAATGGTCAATGAAAATCGAATCATCCAAGAATTAAGTGGACAGGAAATTCCTCATGGATTACTTCGAAATGTGAAAGTGATCAATATGCAGCCTTTGAGGTTATCTGTAACGATCCTGTCAGACCGAGAGTTGAAAGATGCTGATTTTACGGAAATCCGGAGGAAATTGAAGATAAAATTGGGACTTCTATCGAATTGGAATTAACACTAGGAATCAGTATGGGTCAGATCAATGAAGGAGATAGAAGCAATACCATTTCAACGGATTAATCATATTGAAAAACCGGTTTTCCATTTTCACAGACCACTCGGGTAGGAGGAATGACATACATGCAATCCGAGGCCATATTGTTTTTTTGATTGTATTCAGCCTGGAGTTTGGTATATCGCTCAACGAGATCTAAAAACTCTTTTTCGTTGATATCATTAGGATAGGCAATGTAAGCAGTCGGTCCACCGCAAGGCTTACTTCCAATCGCAGTAAATTTCCAATTGGTGAAATTGGAACAAGTCGTTGATTCAGATAACTCCATGATTTTCTCATAAATCTCATCCATATCATTAAAGTCGACTTGTATGGGCTGTTCATCAGCTACCTGACAGCCTCCGAGGAAAATTAGAACAAGGATGATGAATGATTTCATAGAAACATGATTTTAAAATCAGTAACGAAAATGTGGGACCAACCGCTACATATTAAGCTTCAATTTCCAGCTGGCAACATATTTCGAATGGCTGCTATTTTCCAGCCTTTTCCAGTGTCGACCACGGTAAAACTACTCCACATTTTCCGGATGGACTCATTTTGGTTTTTGATTTCGTAGCGTGCATCTACAAGGGCAATCTCATCTCCGACAAATCGAATTCTCTCTACATGTAAGGTCCTTGTTCCTGGGTTATTGGTCGAACTGGCCATCATTCCTTTAATGGCTTCGTTGATTCCAGTTCTCCATTCCCCCGAAGAAACCAATTGGTCGATTTCTTTGGTCAGGATTTTTTTGAGAAGTACAGTGTCTTTGGTCTCCCGAGATTTGGAGTAGGAATTGATCAGATTTAAAATTTCTTGTGATGTCGCTTTGGATTGAGGGTGGTTTTGTGAGAAAGCGTTGAAACTGAGGAATGTTAAAAAGAATAATAGGCTAATTCGGCACATAGAAATTTCGATTGAATTTAATCTAATCTACATTTTCTTCCGGAAAATAAAGGCTTAAGTACGGTGAAATAGTTAGGTATAGATAAAATATGATCATCTATTCGAGTTGGAAGGGGGGCAACAAGAAGAAAAACAAACAGGTTTAAAATAACACAGACAAGTAAAATGAGTTGGTAGGTTCCCAAAATTCATTTTCAATCACTAGGAAAAATTTCACAATCGTGGGGATCGGGCGATCGGAGTAATAGTCATCCACTATCCATTTTGACTTTTTAATTGAGGTGAGGATTTTTTGGTCCAATTCATCATTGAATCCATCAATAACACGAGCATCTGTCCAAAAATTTAATTGATCTATCTCTATCTCATATATCCCAATACCGGGTGTGTTTGGGTAAGGTTTTAATAGGCTAAAATTTTTAAAGAATTCATTTTTGTAGGTTTCAATAATGAAGCTAGAGGTGTAATTCATCTGGCATTCTCTAACTTTTCTTAGGATTTCGATTTCCTTAGGTCTTTCTTTTAATTCGGAAAGCGTAAAAGCCCGGGAGCACAAACCAAAAGAAGGGAGTTCGTCTTCAATAGAAGTCAAATACACCAACATCTCCTGTCCCTCTTTCAGGTAAACATGACACATTCCACCTGCTTTTTTAGGGTCTAGAATATAAAATTCAGAAAGACTCGAACCTTTAAAGTTCTCATACACCTGAAATTGAACCTTGAGGAGGGAGGGGTTTTCTTCAAAGGTAGAGATGTCCATTATTTTTCCTGAAACTACATGGGAAGATCTTCTGTATGCTTCATCAAATCTCACATTGGCACAATCGCAAGCAAATGATGAGGAGAGGCTTATGAATAAGATGCTTGTAACTAACCATTTCATCATGCCCTAAAATAGTAAAAGCCACCCATTTCTGAGTGGCTTTAAGAATATTTAAGGATGGGCTATTTATTGATCCTCACCTCTAAGTTTGATGACAGCTCCTTCTAGGATTTCCCCAATTCTTATTTGACAAGCTAGTCTGGAGGTAGGATAGTATTCCGGTAAGTTTTCCAACTGATCCAATTCTGATGTCGGTAGCTTCGCCTAATTCGTCTTTTCCTTCCAGTATTTCAATATGGCAGGTAGCACAAAGTGCCATGCCACCACAGGTTGCCAATACAGGGTATTCTGATGCCTTTAGGATTTCCATAAGGCTAAAGCCCATATCGTCTGGAGCTTCTATTTCTTGACGGTTTCCGTCATGATCTTCTACTGTGAAATTAACCATGCTCGAAATTACAATTAAAATGTATTTACACCATTAACTGTGGTGTATTTGAAGCTCAATTTTTGATCTGGATATACATATTTGAAGGCAGAATGCATCATGATTGCTGCCTCATGGAATCCGCAAAGGATCAATTTTAATTTTCCTGGGTAGGTATTGATATCCCCGATGGCATAGATTCTTTCCACTCCGGTAGAATAATCCCTGGTATCCACTTCGATTGCATTCTTATCAATGCTCAATCCCCAATCTGCTATTGGACCTAACTTAGGACTCAATCCAAATAAAGGGATTAAATAATCAGCATCAATTTTGATTTCTTCTTTTGCTTTGGATTCAAGGGTCACAGAATTCAATACACCATTTCCACCTTACATTTTTTAAGTTGGCAGAAAGAATCAAATCAATTTTACCTTCATTGGCCAAGTCAAAAACCTTCGCTGCGGAATCAGGAGCACCACGGAATGTTTCATTTCTATGTACCAAAGTCACTCTTTCGGCAACATTGGAAAGATAAATGGCCCAATCCAACGCAGAGTCTCCACCACCCGCAAGAACCACCTTTTTATTTCTGAAAGTTTCAGGGTTTTTCCCATATAGGTAATTCCTTTTCCTTCAAATGTTTCCAAGTTCTCCAATGCTGGCTTTCTTGGTTCAAAACATCCTAAACCTCCTGCAATGATGATCACCTTTGCATGGACATGCGTTTTATCTGAAGTGGTTACTATGAAAGAACCATCCTCTTGCTTGTCCAAATGATCTACTCTTTCCCCCAAGGTAAAGGTTGGTTTGAAAGGCTTTGCTTGCTCCATCAAGTTATCCACCAATTCCTGAGCCTTTACTTCAGGATATCCCGGAATATCATAAATAGGTTTTTGAGGATAAATTTCAGAAAGCTGCCCGCCTACCTGAGGCAATGCATCGATCAGATGGCAACGCATTTTCAGCAAACCTGCTTCGAAAACTGCAAAAAGGCCAACTGGTCCGGCTCCTATGATACAAAGGTCTGTGTGAATCATGGTATATTGACTTTATGGGTAAACCCTAGATTGAAAGCTTTTGTTCGTATAAATATAATTAGTATAACAACTAGTTATTCTTCTATCTCTTGACCGCCTAAGTTTTTATAGATGGTGTTCAATATTCTTTTAAACTCCTCAAAATCCGTTTCATGAAGATTTTCCCATGCTTTTTCTCGGATTTCAAGTATTTGAGGACGTAAAGCCGTGACTTTGGAAGCTCCTGCATCAGTTAAATGCAGCTGGAAACTTCTTCTGTCTTGAGGATGCGGAATTCGCTCCACATATCCTTTTTTACAAAGCAAGTCAATGATCCGAGTTAGAGTTGGGTGGTCTTTAAATACCAGTTGCGCCAACTCGGTTTGACTAAGCAATTGATTTTCAGAAAGATTTTTCAATACCAACCACTGGTCCACCGTCACATCAAAATCCCCTGATTTAAACTGTTGCTGCGCATATTGTTTCACCTTTCGCGCAGTGCGATCGAGGAGAAACGAATACTTTGCAAATTGCTCTTGTGTCATACAAATAATTAGTATGACAAATATATGAATTTTCTGAATTGTTAAAACAATTCTCTATAAAATTTATAGGGTTTGTGATATAAGTGACAAAAGTATTAAATCTGAGGGATTTAAAAAGTTTTTTATGCCAATAAAAAAGACAAGAAATCTGAAAGGGAAGAATACAGAATTCCTTTGTATTGAATTGAGAAAGGGAATTTTTCTACATAAATGGGTTCAGATACAGGAAGAATACCAGATTTGTCCAGCGCTTTTTCTACCCAGAAGCTACTAATTGGATCTCCCACAATCTTCCATTTTCTGGAGCCTATTTTTTTTCAATTCTTCCTTTTTCTGGATCAAAATGAAATTTATCTCCAGGCAAAAGCTGGTTGATTTCTCCTGATAGCACCAATTCTTCTGGAATTCCTGAAATAAGAGGGAGACCACAGGTTAGCAACCAAAATTGGTCGGCAGTTTCCATGGCAATCTCCAAATCATGGGTAACCACCAATATAGCTTTCTCCTGTTTTTGGCAGATTTCCCGAAGTAAATGCATGATTTCATACCGGTTGATCAGGTCCAAATGAGCGGTTGGTTCATCCAGGATCATGATTTGACCATTTTGTGCCAAAGCTCTTGCTATCATGGCTTTCTGTCGCTGACCATCGCTGATTTCTGATAAACGTTCCTGTTCCAAATAACTGATTTTGGTATCTGCCAACGCTTTTTTGACTGCTTCTTGATCTTTCTTGGAAAGCTTTCCAGTCCATCCCGTGTGTGGAATTCTCCCTAAAGCAACCAATTGTCCCACAGTCATATTGCCCGGAGAAACTGGTTCTGTCAAAACTACCGAGAGGGTTTTAGCCAAGTTGGAACTTGAATACTCCTGAACGTTTTCCCCAAAAAGTTGGATGCTCCCCTTCCAAGGTAGAACTTCCCTTAAGATCGCTTTGACCAAAGTGGATTTTCCTACGCCATTAGGGCCTAATAAACAGGTAAGTTGCCCAGAATAGAGTTCGAAGTTCAATCCCTTCAAAATTTCTTTTCTGAGCTCTCCTCTTTGGTATCCCAAACTAAGATTATTACCGATTACTGCCTTTTTCTTCATGCTCAGAATTCTTTACTGAAGTTTTTCCTCAATACCAAGCTGATGACGATCGGTGCACCGATTAAGGAAGTTACGGCATTAATGGGTAGGGTCTGGGCAGAGCCAGGTAATTGACCAATCGCATCACAGATCAATAATAAAATACCGCCCATCAATGCAGCAGCAGGAAATAGAATTCGGTGATCTGCCGTCTTCCAAATCATTCTGGCTACATGAGGTACTGCAATTCCTATAAAAGCGATAGGACCACAAAATGCGGTCACACTCCCAGCCAATAATCCTGTACTTAGAATCATCAACCAGCGAAGTGGGTGGGGTTGATTCCCATGCTTTTGGCATAACTTTCTCCCAAGAGCATGGCATTATAGGATTTTATTGAAATAATCATGGGGATCACTCCCAGGGTAATCACCAAGCCTAAGACCAAAATTTGATTCCATACCAACCCGCCTAGGCTTCCCATGGACCATACGGTAAAGAGTTTCAAAGCTTCTGCACCTGAAAAGTAGGAAAGGACAGAAATGATCGCTGATACCGCAGAGCCAAACATCAAGCCTACAATCAATAGGGTCATGCTGTCTTTAATTCTCCAAGCAACTAAACTTACGATAACCAATACCAAGGCGGCTCCTAGAGTGCCGGCTATCACTGTTGCCCAAGGACTGATCGCTGTTCCCAATCCTAATCCGAAAGCGGAACTTGCCAGAATCAAAATGGCAACCCCTAAACCAGCTCCTGAACTGATTCTAAAACATAGGGGCCTGCAAGTGGATTTCTAAAAAAGTTTGCATTTGCAGTCCACTGATACTCAGTCCAATTCCAGCTAAAATCGCAAGGATAGCCTTAGGCAACCTGTAGTAGAGAATAATCTGTTCATAAGATGTCTTTTCCCATTCGCCGGTAAAAAAACCTTGAATAATCTCTGAAACAGGAATACTTACTGATCCCAGACTGACATTCAATAGAAAGCAGCAAACTAGGAAGGCAAAAGCCCCGAAAATAAATGTAACAGACCGGTTATTTTTCATGAAGTTGTTCATAAAAATACAACTCATAGTCAGGAAGTAACTTAGGATGAAGGATTTTAATCAAATCTTTTAAGATTAAATCAGGTCTCATATAACCCAATTCAAAATATTCCAACCCTCCTGTTTCACCTCTTTTATGAGTGTAGGAATATACGTTTCCTAACTTCCATGCTTCAAATGCCTTGTATCTCGGTTCAGCTTCCCCCATTGCTTGAATGGATGAGAAATCAGCAGTGCCAATCCAATAAGTACATTTTATGGCCTGATCCAATACAAATTCATAGTTAAGTTGTACACTACCAGTACCTTCTTGATCTTCAAAAACATACTTCCCTCCAGCGTTATCAAGGATTTTTGCCCCCCAACTATCTCTTCCAGGTGCATACCAAATATCTTGGTACATTACTCCACTTAGGACGGATGGTTTTGTTGATTCAGGGATGGATGTTGCAAGTTTTTCAGCTTCCAAGTAGGATTGTTCAACTTGCTCGAATTGAGCTTTTGCGGCCTCATATTTTCCGAGGAGGATTCCAGTAAATTTAATCCATTCAGCTCTTCCCAAGGGGTGTTGCTCCACATATTCACCATTGATGACTGCAGGAATACCAGCTGATTTCAGAACCTCCAAATAGCGAAGATCATCCCCAAGTGTGGAGACCATGATCCAATTTGGATCCGTGTCAATGATAAGTTCAGTATTGGCTGAGGCTCCAGCGCCTAAATCTATGATTTCACCTTCTTTGATCCGGTCTCTTGTAATTGGCGAGGAAATCAAATCCAAGTTGGGGAAACCGATCAATTTTTTGGTTTCATTGAGCAGATCCAAATGTGGGATTTGAGTCGTAGAAGTAAGAATTACTTTTTGGATTGGAAGCTGAATGGTTGCATCAAAATCCCCAATAGGAGGTAATGTATTTTCTTCTAGAATCAGATAGGAAAAAGTTTCTTGAGCACCCGTCCAAGGCTTCAAAACTTTCACGATCCAAAATCCATCTCCTTGCTCCAAAGAGAATCCATTGGCATAAATAGGACTGATTTTTTTAGTTTCAATTTCTTGGATTTGTTCTTTTCTTTGGCAAGAAAAGACATTGATAATCAGTAGGGTTAAGAAGAAAATTTTAAAAATTTTATTCATTGGAGCTTGGTGCAATTCAAGTTCCAAAGTAAGTGTCAGATTTTTCTAGTTCCAAAAAAAGAATTTCAGACTACTTTTTTTTGAATAGAAACCCCGCTATGTTTGCAGCCGAAATAGGTTCCTGAATTCGATGTCGGATTTTGGATTAAAAGGGAATCCGGTGAAATACCGGAGCTGTCCCCGCAACTGTAAGCCCACGTAGGAATTTCCCTACAAAAGATTTTGTCAACCCTCGCCATTGGTCTCTACTGTAAAGACTGAGAAGGCAGGCAAAATTGGGTAAGCCAGGAGACCTGCCATTTCGATGATTCTGTGCTTTCGGAGGAAAAGCAATGAAGGATGCACCAATTCCCGAAACAGGTATGCTGATTTGGGAAAGATTCATTACTTCTATTTTCTCTTCAAGCCCGAGTCGAAAGACATTCAGTTTATTTCGATCAGGCATGATTTTGTTTTTGTGGGTAGTTTCATTTTTCGGGGTACACCCGATTGTCCAGGATACAGTGGTATTGGCTGAAGTAGAAATCTATGCCCCTGCCATTGATCGATTTGCTCATGGACAAAAATTGCAAAATTGGGATAAATCCCAACTTGAAACTTACCAAGGAAGATCCTTAGCTGATTTGCTTCAGGAACAATCACCCGTATTTGTGCGGCAATACGGGGCAGGGATGCTGGCATCTCCCTCTTTCAGAGGGACCTCTGCAGGTCATACTGCCTTATTTTGGAATGGTCTCCCCATCAATAGTCCATCCTTGGGGCAAAGTGATTTGTCTATTTTACCTGTTGCTGCTGTTGATCAGGTGAATTTGCAGTTTGGGAATGCCGGAGCATTGTTTGGGAATGAGGCCATCGGGGGAAGTTTGCATTTGCAGACCAAGCCCAAATTCTCGGATGGATTTCATGTTGGTTTAACGCAACAATTTGGAAGCTTTGGAACATTCAATTCGTATTTGGAAGGGGAGTATTCCAATTCCACGATCAGTTCATCTACCCGAATCTATAGGGAGTTTTCAAAAAATAATTTTCCTTACAAAGACTTGGGGCAAATAGGAACTCCTGAGGTAAATCAGGATCATGCACAATTTGAACAAGTAGGATTGGTGCAGGATTTCGCCTGGAATGTCACCGATAATTCACAACTCAAAGCTGCAGTTTGGTACAATCAAACCGATAGGGAAATTCAAGCAGTGATGGGATCCACTTCCCATGATCTTCAGGAGGATAAAAGTTTCAAAGCAGTTTTGGATTATTACAAGTTTGGCAATCAATCAGTTTGGGATTTCAAAACTGGTCTAGTGAAAGATGATTTGCTATTCAATGGAAGTCTTAGTCAAACGAGGCAATACTTTCTGGGAACAGATTGGGATAGGACATTTTCCGATGTGTGGACAATTAGAGCAGGCGTTCGATTTACCTACATCCAAGCAGATTTGAGTTCCTACAGCACCAGTGACCAGAGAATAGAAGCCTATCAATCGGCAAATTACCAGTTCAATGACAGGTTAAGCTTTTCACTGAACCTCCGTGAATTTGTATATCAAGATCAATTTGCCCCATTTACTCCTAACCTTGGAATGGACTGGGAGCTATTGAAAAAGGAACATCAACAACTCTTACTAAAGTCATCCATTGGTAAAGGCTTCAAGGTACCTACACTCAATGATCGATTTTGGGAACCTGGCGGGAATCCTGATTTATTGCCTGAAGAAAGCTGGAACGGAGAAGTAGGCTTGGATTGGAGGCGAGAAGGGAATGTAAACTGGCGAAATGGCTTGACTTACTTTAGAATGAGTGTGGACAATTGGATTATCTGGTTACCACAGGGGGCTGTTTGGACTCCTGAAAATATCAAGCATGTCAGCAACCAGGGAATAGAGTATTTGGGAGAAGTTTCCGGGGAAATTTATGGCTGGAAATGGATAGGAAATTGGTCCTATAACTGGAGCAGGGCCATTACTACTCAAGGAATTGGAGAGACTGACCCGGCTATCGGGAAGCAACTTCCTTATACACCAAGACACCAAGCGAATGCAAAGTTAACCTTATTGAAAAATGGGTTCTCTGCTTTCTTGGGGACTTTTTATGTGGGGGAGAGAGCCATCACTGCGGATAATCCTCGACTGATGTCCTCTTACCAATTGTTCCACGCAGGTCTTGCTTTCCAAAATATCAAATGGAAAGAGATTTCAGTGCCTATCAGCTTTCAAATCAATAATTTATTCAATACTGAGTACCAAGTGCTCTATCTCCGTGCGATGCCGGGAAGGTCTTTTCAATTTAATTTATCAATAAACTTATGAAGTTAAAATTCAACCAACTATTTGGAGCTTTTGCGCTCAGTTTGCTTCTTTTTGCGTGTAATGATTCAGATCCCGAACAACCATTAGGGGCCTATGAACAAGGTATTTTAATTATGAATGAGGGAATTTTGGGACAAATGACGGAGAAGTTTATCATTTGGACCCAAGCACAGAAACCTTGACACCTACAATTTTTGAAGCTGAAAATTTTAGACCATTTGCAGGTTTGTTGGAAGATATGGTTCCTGCAAATGACAATTTGTATTTAGTAGCAAATACAGGGAAAGTAGAAATTGTTGATGCTGGAACTTTTAAAAGTGTCGGGGCGATATCAGGGGTTTTGACCAACCTCGTTCCCTGGCCGTGGTAGGGAGTAAACTCTTTATTTCTGATTATGGGCCATATGATGCCTCGTATGCCACTCCAGATTCATATGTCGCGGTAGTGGATGGTTTAAATGGAGGAGTTGTTTCCAAAAAAATTGAAGTGTCCAATAAGCCTGAGGACCTATTTGCCTATGGGAAGTATGTGTTTGTGGCAGGTTCCGAAGAAGGGAAAGTTGAAATTATTGATGCCGAAAAAGAAGAAGTGATCAAAACTTTGGAGGTGGATGGACATCCAGCACAGTTCTTTGAGGACAATGGTACCCTTTGGCTATATTCTACCGGTTCAGATGAGGTTTATTTCCAATCTTTTCATTTGGATAATTTGACTAAGGCCACCACCAATGCGCTTCCGGTTGCCAATGCCACAGGAAGAATTGCTTTTGGAAATGATCATGTGTTTTACCTGATTACCAGTACTGGATGGCCTGATTATGAGGACGGGGTATCCAGAGTTTCTGTATTGGGCCCCGAATTGGATCTAGATTGGATAACTGGATCTGGATTTTACGGGATAGGATTTGATCAAGTTCGAAATGAGCTTTATCTCTCCAATTCCAATGGTTTTCAAGGAAATGGTTCGGTAACAGTATATGATGAAGAAGGTACTGAAATCAGGAATTTTGAAGTAGGAAGAGGTCCTTCCGGATTCCTTTTTTATTAATATATCTAGCAAATAAAAACAAAGGCAGTGATTCAGTCACTGCCTTTGTTTTTTTAGTTGAGCTTGTCACTCATTACATCCTCAAATTTCTCCAACATATGAATGTATTTATGTTGAATGTTATCCAAGAATTTATCTTGGGTATCAATGGCATAAACAGGATTATACTGTATCCTATCTATCACAATATCTAGCCAGGCTTTTCCATCATCTATTAGATCTGCATGGAAGGCTTCAGCCGTCAAGTCTCGGGATCCGGAAAAGGGACCTTTCCCTTGTTTTTCAAAATATTTGGTCATGACTTTAAGGGCAAGCTCATGGGCCACTTCAAAATTAATGATCAACTCACGCGCTTGGAATTCATTTAATCCGATTTTTCTGGCTCTTTGAATATAGGAGCGAAGGTCTTCCAAAGCTACTTGGTATTCCTCTAAGCATTGCTCGCAAGTTTGAGGTAAGGTCTTCATGGGCGTTACTTTTAATTAAGATACTAAATTTAAGAGATGCTCCCTAAGGCATAAAGAGAATTTTAAATAATCTTTTTGCCCTAGGGAGCGCCCAATTACCTGATGGTATAGCTCTGCATAAAAGGTTGACCACTGGTAGCTACCCCTTCCAGCAAAAGTTTTCCACTATATTCTTCTAAAAACTTACCTACTATTTTTGGATCTCTGGCAGGTTCACGATTGATCTGAGTAATAATGAAGCCTTCGCGAAGTCCCAAATCCCTCAAGTAGCCTCTGGTCATTCCGGTCAATTTAATGCCATATTCTATTCCCATTTTATCTTTTTCAATGGTATTGACGGCTTCCAATTTAGCGCCTAGTAAGGCAGAGCTATAGTATTCTCTTTTGATAATGCCACTTCCACCTTCCAGGTTTTGGAGTGTTAACTGAACGGTTTCTGGAGATCCATTTCGGAAAAAAGTCACTGGTAATTTCTGCCCTGGGTAATAATAGGAAAGTGCTTCTTCAAAGCTACCCATCCCGGTGATTTCCTGATCTCCTAGTTGCGTAATCACATCGCTTCTTTGTAGTCCAGCTTCTTCCGCTGCTCCGTTTCTTACTACATGCGTGACGATCACACCATCCAAGGTTTTGATATTCATTTCCTCTGCAAGTTCGGGAGTGATTTCCACGGCTTCAATACCTGGAATTGCTTTTTGTACTTCCCCATATTGAATCAGATCATTAGATACTTTCATGGCAATATCTACTGGTACTGCAAAGCCGTATCCGGTATAAGACCCCGTTCTGGAGAGAATGGCTGTATTGATTCCTACGAGCTCGCCATTCACGTTGACCAAAGCTCCCCTGAGTTACCGGGGTTAATAGGGGCATCAGTTTGTATAAAGCTTTCCAATGGAAAATCACCTCCCAAAATATTGATCTGACGTTCCTTCGCAGATACGATTCCGGCGGTAACGGTAGAGGTCAAATTGAACGGATTTCCTACAGCCAACACCCATTCCCCGATTTTCAGATCTCGGCTTTTTCCTCTTTTAATAGCAGGAAGTCCTTCTGCATCAATTTTTAAAACGGCGATGTCTGTATTTTTATCCGTACCGACCAGTCTGGCTTTATAAGTTTTCTTTTGATGGATCACTTCAATGGTTTCTGCTCGGTCTATGACATGGTTATTGGTAACTATGTATCCATCGTCAGAAATAATCACTCCTGAACCGGAGCTTACCTGTTGGGATGGTCCTGAGCCAAAGAAATAATCAAACATACTGTAACGTCTTGGATCTGTACCAGAGAAATTTTTGATAAAGACGACTGATTGAGTACTATTTTCGGAAGCCTCTACAAATGATGTAGGAGGGAGTCTGGTAGCGTCCGATTGGGTGAGTAATCGGAAGCAAAACTCATTTGTTCCATCTTTGGAGATGGGGTAGGTAGTACCTGATCTTTGGAATCTGAAAAACTGAGAGTTGTCCAAATTGCTGCACCAGCTAATCCGGAGAGAAAAGGTAAACCAATTGTTTTAATAAGACTTTTCATAGAATTTCATTTATCAAGTTGACGAGATGAAGAAAAATCAGTTAGCTGCCTTCACATATTTTAAGAAAAGGTGCGATAGTTGTAACGAAATCGAGCAAAAATCAGCCCATCCAATAAAAACTGACGATATGTACAAGGAAAAGTCTGGGCATCTTGTAATTTTGTCAGCTAATTGAGAAAACGTTCGATACGATCCGAAGGTTTATTGCTCAAAATCCCAAATTGAATGACAGAACAAAAGCGCGTAGCCATCTTAGGTAGTACCGGAAGTATCGGAACTCAAACTTTGGAGGTAATTCGCCAACATTCTTCAGACTTCCAAGTCGAAGTCCTTACCGCTCAAAATAATGCAGGTTTGTTGATCCAGCAAGCTTTGGAGTTTAATCCAAATGCTGTGGTGATTGGGAACGAAGCCCATTATGCGCAGGTAAGAGATGCATTAATTCCGAAGGATATCAAAGTATTTGCCGGCCAAAAAGCAATTGCGCAGGTGATGGAAATGGAAACCATTGATGTAGTTTTGACTGCTTTGGTAGGCTATTCTGGTTTGATACCTACGATCCATGCTATCAAAGCGGGGAAACAAATTGCCCTGGCCAATAAGGAAACCATGGTGGTTGCTGGAGAAATTATCACAGCTTTAGCGAAAGAATACAGGGTAAATATCTATCCTGTAGATTCCGAGCATTCTGCAATATTCCAATGTTTGGTAGGAGAGTTTCATAATCCTATAGAGAAAATCATTCTTACCGCTTCAGGAGGACCATTTAGAGGAAAGGACAGAACATTTTTGGAAACCGTGACCAAAGCGCAGGCTTTAAAGCATCCTAATTGGGAGATGGGGGCTAAGATCACCATAGATTCTGCCTCATTGATGAATAAAGGCTTGGAGGTAATTGAAGCAAAATGGCTTTTTGGTCTGAGAACTGATCAGATTGAAGTGATTGTACATCCACAAAGTATCATACATTCTTTGGTACAATTTGAAGACGGATCATTAAAAGCGCAACTCGGCTTGCCGGATATGCGTATTCCCATACAGTTCGCCCTGAGTTTCCCGGATAGATTGAAAAGTGATTTTGAGCGATTTGATTTTATGAATTATCCTCAATTGACCTTTGAGAAACCGGATATTGAGACTTTTCAAAATCTTCAATTGGCCTATGACGCGTTGGCAAAAGGAGGAAATGCTCCTTGTATCTTGAATGCAGCAAACGAGGTGGCCGTAGATGCATTTCTAAAAGAAGAGGTAGGATTTTTGGAAATGTCTGACCTGATAGGGGAGACACTTTCCAAAACAGAGTTTATCTTACAGCCGAATCTGGATGATTATGTGGAGACAGATCGTAGGGCTAGAGAAATTACAGAACAATTAATTAAGCGTAAAGTATAATGGATACATTAATAATGGTGGGCCAACTGGTGCTGGGATTATCCATCCTAGTAGGTTTACATGAGTTGGGACACTTGCTCACTGCCAAAATGTTTGGTATGAGAGTGGAGAAATTTTCAATAGGATTTCCACCAAAAATTGCTGGATTTCAATGGGGAGAAACGGAATATTCCATAGGGGCTATTCCATTGGGAGGATTTGTGAAAATCTCTGGGATGGTAGATGAGTCCATGGATACAGAGCAGATGGCTGCAGAGCCTCAACCATGGGAATTTAGATCCAAGCCCGCTTGGCAACGATTGATTGTGATGCTAGGGGGATTATCGTCAACGTAATCACCGGAGTCCTCATATTTTTTGTGATGGTGTATAATAATGGAGAAACTTATTTCTCCAGAGATCAAGTGGTGGAAAATGGGATTGTTGCCAGAGAAATTGCACAATCCATTGGATTAAAAACGGGAGATAAAATTCTAGATCTCAGCGGACAGCCATACACCAGCATCAATGATTTAAGTAGTGGTTCAGCCTTGTTGGAAGAGAATGGGTATTATACAGTGGATAGAAATGGTGAGATACTAAAAATCGAGATTCCTCGTGGTTTCATTAATTCATTCAACAAAAAGGAAGCGCTTGATGAATTTGTAGACATCCGATATCCATTCCAATTGTCAGTGATTGATAAGGGTGGTGCTGCTGAGAAAGCTGGAATTACCTCTGAGGATAAAATATTGGCAATCAATGGAAAGCAAGTGACTTATTTTGATGAGTTACAATCTGCCTTGGCTGATGCGAAAAGTAAAAATGCCGACATCACTTTATTACGCAATGGGGATACTACTCATACCAGTGTTGAGGTAACTGATCGAGGAACCATTGATATTGCGGTAACTGCATTAATAGAGCCAGTAAGAAGAAGTTATGGATTAGGAGAAGCCTTTATGAAAGGATCAGAGCGTGCATTTACAGTAGTGATTGTCAATGCAAAAGCTTTGGGTAAAATGTTTACAGGAGAAGTGTCTGCCAAAAATGTAAGTGGACCGATCGGCATGGCAAAGATTTATGGAGATACTTGGGATTGGACCAAATTCTGGACCATTACTGGATTAATTTCCATGTTGTTAGCCTTTATGAACCTATTGCCAATTCCGGCTTTGGATGGGGGACACGTGATGTTTTTATTGTATGAAATGATTTCTGGAAGAGCTCCATCTGATAAGTTTTTGGAAAATGCCCAAAAAGTAGGGATGGTTATCCTCTTGGCATTAATGGTATTCGCCATTGGAAATGATGTGCTGAAATTATTTACAGGAGGGTGATTTTCCACAATTGAAAGAATTATCAAACCGGGTCAATTGGCCCGGTTTTGTTTTATGTACCTATTGATTTACCACAATTATGATTCTTTAAAAACGAAATCTGAAAGTGGCATTTCTTTGAGGAGTTATTAGTTGTAATACACAATTTCATTTAACCAGAATTTTAAATCCATATTTTGGATGTTCCTATCACTTCTGTCTGCCATTTTGACCATTTCAACCTTTGGCATACCCCTTGACCTTTTAGGAAGAACCTTCGCTATTGGAAGGTTCTTCTTTTATTTTAGCTAAATCCTGACAGTCAGTCTGTCATAATGTCTATATGAGTCAATTCGAAAAGTCCATGTTTCAAAATTTAATGGTAGGGGAATTTGCAGGTGAGGGAGATCTGATACAGTTGATCACCGAAGATGAAAATGAGGAGCAGGGAACTGAATCTTATGGGGAGGATCTCCCGATCTTATCCGTTCGAAATACGGTGCTCTTTCCTGGTGTGGTAATACCCATTACCGTAGGAAGGCAACGATCGATTCGTTTGGTGAAAAAAGCCCAGAAAGGAGATAAAATGATTGGGGTTTGCGCTCAAATCAATCCAAACAATGATGATCCTTCATGGGACGATATTTACCAAGTGGGAACCCTTGCAAAGATCATTAAGATGATTGTGCTTCCTGATGGAAATACCACCATTATCATTCAAGGCAAGAAACGATTTAAGATCAAAGAACAGATTACAGATGATCCATACTTCATGGCGAAAGTGGATTACCTGGATGAAAATTTCCCAAAAAGCTCAAAGAAGATCAAAGCATTGGAGGAATCCCTGAAAGATGCGGCAACTCGGATTCTACATCTCAATCCAGAGATCCCTAGAGAGGCTCAGGTGGCGTTGGATAATATAGACAATACCCCGTTTTTGACTCATTTCCTATCTTCTAATATCAATGCACCTGTTGAATCTAAACAGCGCTTATTAGAAATCAATGATGGGGTAGATAGGGCAACTTTGCTTTTGGAGTTTATGATGAAAGACATCCAGATGTTGGAGTTGAAATCAGAGATCCAGAAGAAAGTTCATACAGATATTGATCAGCAGCAGCGGGATTACTTTCTCCGTCAACAAATGAAAGTGCTTCAAACTGAGTTGGGAGAAGAAGGCCCGAAAAAGAAGTAGAAGATTTACGTGCGAGGGGTGCTTTGAAAAATTGGCCGGAAGAGGTGAAAAAACATTTTGAAAAGGAATTGGACAAAATCCTTAGAATCAACCCTTCCGCTGCAGAATATCCCATTGCACTCAATTATGCTGAGACCATGGTAGAGTTACCTTGGAATGAATTTACCCAAGATAACTTCGATCTCAAACATGCCAAAGCTATTTTGGATAATGATCATTTCGGACTGGAAAAAGTCAAAGAAAGGATTATTGAATATTTGGCAGTGCTTAAACTGAAGAATGATTTAAAAGGACCGATTTTATGTTTATACGGCCCTCCAGGAGTAGGGAAAACTTCATTAGGCAAATCCATTGCGGCAGCATTGGGAAGAAAATACGTTAGAATGTCCCTAGGAGGTCTTCATGATGAGGCTGAAATCCGTGGACATAGAAAAACTTATGTTGGAGCGATGCCTGGTAAGATCATCCAAAATATGAAGAAGGTGAAAATTTCTAATCCGGTGTATGTGCTGGATGAAATTGACAAACTGTCTTCAGACTTCAGGGGAGATCCTTCTTCAGCATTTCTGGAGGTGTTGGATCCAGAGCAAAATAGTACCTTCTTAGATAACTATCTAGAAGTAGAATATGACTTGAGTAAGGTATTATTCATAGCTACGGCGAATTCTTTGGAAAGTATTCAACCTGCCTTGAGAGACCGGATGGAGATCATCGAGGTGACCGGTTATACCCAAGAGGAGAAAGTAGAGATAGCGAAACGCCATTTGGTACCAAAACAAAGGAAAGAACATGGTTTGAAGTCCAAGCAAGTGACTTTTGAAAAAGCTGCTTTGGTGAAAATCATTGAGGATTATACCCGTGAATCGGGAGTAAGAGGCTTGGAAAGAGCGATTGGTAAAGTGGTGAGAAATGTTGCCAAATCCATCGCAATGGAAGAGGAGTATGATACCAAAATTACCAAGGAAGCCGTTAGAAAGATCTTAGGTTCAGAAATTTTTGATAAAGAAATTTATCAAGACAATTCAGTCGCAGGGGTAGTTACAGGCTTGGCATGGACCAGTGTTGGAGGTGAAATCCTATTTATTGAATCCAGCTTGAGTAGAGGAAAGGGTAAATTGACACTTTCTGGTCAGTTAGGAGATGTAATGAAAGAGTCAGCGATGACCGCATTGTCTTATTTGAAGTCCCAAGCAGAAAATTTAGGGATAGATCACCGGGTCTTCGATCAGTATGACCTCCATATCCACGTTCCTGCTGGTGCAGTTCCTAAGGATGGACCTTCGGCAGGGATTACCATGTTGACAGCCATGGCTTCAGTCTACACCCAAAGAAAAGTGAAGGCCAAAGTCGCAATGACAGGGGAGATTAGCCTGATAGGTAAAGTGATGCCTGTTGGAGGAATCAAGGAGAAAATCCTGGCAGCTAAAAGAGCTGGAATCAAAGAGATTATTCTTTGTAAAAAGAATAGGAGAGATATTGAAGAAATTGATGCTCAATATGTCAAAGGCATTGAATTTCATTTTGTAGAGCGTGTCGATGAGGTATTGGAAATTGCTTTATTGAAATCAAAAGTGGATAGAGCAATAAAATTCAATCTCGAACCAGAAAAATAAATTTAAAGTATGGAAGAGTGTTGCATAGAATTCAATGCATGCTCTTTTAAAACCATATCTAAAATCAACGGCTTGCCAAATCTTGATTTTGTAATAGGCTAAATCAAGGACAAGTCTTTTAACGAAAGAAAATGGAGCATATCATTTCACTTACTCCTAGACAAATAGTCTCTGAGTTGGATAAATATATTATAGGTCAGCACGATGCGAAAAGGAATGTGGCGATTGCCTTGAGAAACAGAATTCGTCGTTTGATGGTGAAATCTGAAATTCAAAAGGATATCGTGCCTAATAATATTCTCATGATCGGTTCTACCGGTGTGGGTAAAACGGAAATTGCTAGAAGACTTGCAAAAGTGGCCAATGCACCTTTTACAAAAGTAGAGGCCTCTAAATTTACGGAAGTAGGTTATGTAGGTCGAGATGTGGAAAGCATGGTAAGAGACTTAGTGGAACAGTCTGTAGCCTTGGTAAGGGAAGTCAAAAATGAAGCGGTGAAGGTAAAAGCTGCTGAGGCAGTAGAAGAACTTATCTTGGATATATTGATTCCACCTGTAAAAAGTGCTGGGTTTACGAGAAATTCGATTCCTGCTGATACGGACTCTGAGCCAAGCAATGATGCTGAATTAAATGAAAGGACTCGAGAGCGTTTTCGTGAGAAGCTTAGAAATGGGGAATTGGATGATCGGAAGATTGAAATCAATGTAAAGGCATCTTCTCCTGTGGGAATAGGAATGATTGGGAATGGAATGATGGATGATGCCAGCATGGCTGGACTTCAGGACATGATTTCAGGAATGATGCCTAAGAAAACCAAAAAAGAAAATTGAGTATTTCTGAGGCGAGAAAAGTATTGTTGGAAGAAGAAGCTTCCAAGCTGATCGATTTTGATGAAGTGAAAGAAGAAGCGATTAAGCTGGCAGAAAACAATGGGATCATATTCATTGACGAAATCGATAAGATTGCTTCAAAATCCGGTAAAAACGGTGGAGGTCCAGATGTGAGTAGAGAAGGTGTTCAAAGAGATTTGTTACCTATCGTTGAAGGGTCTTCTGTAAATACCAAATATGGGGTGATCAATACAGATCATATCCTTTTTATAGCTGCAGGAGCATTTCACGTAGCAAAACCTTCAGACCTCATTCCGGAGCTTCAGGGGAGATTCCCAATTAGGGTAGAATTACAAAGTTTGACACAGGAAGATTTTTCTAGAATTCTTAGAGAACCAAAAAATGCATTGACTAAGCAATACCAAGCTTTGTTTGAGGCCGAAAATGTGTTTTTGGAATTCAATGATGAGTCTATTGAAGAAATTGCGAGGTTAGCTTTTTTGATCAATCAGGAAGTTGAGAATATAGGTGCTAGAAGGCTTCATACAGTAATGAGTCATTTATTAAATGATTTTCTGTTTGATGTGCCTGATACCATTGAAGCCAATTCAAGAATTATGATCACAAAGGAAATGGTTCAGGAACGTCTTACCACCTTGGTGAAAAACAGGGACTTATCCCAATACATCTTATAAGTGAAAAAAGGGCATTATTTTAGTGCCCTTTTTTTATGTCAAAATCACTACTCATAATTACAGGCCATAGTCAGGGCTTAGGACGTGCCATCCTAGATCATTACTTAGGGAATCATTCTTTTCAGATCATAGCGATTTCCAGGACAAAGTTAGATATCGATTCACCCAACCTTCAGCAAATCAGTATGGACCTTTCAGAGCTTGACGTTTTGGAAAGGCAATTGCCAGATATTTTTCCGCAAGTTGAATTTGATAAGATTATTCTTTTGAACAATGCGGGCTGGATTGGTCAAATCAAACCAATAGGCAATCTTGGTCCAAAAGAGATGAGGGTACAAGTAAACCTGAATTTATTAGGGCCAATGTATTTGACAAATGCTTTTATCAAGAGGTATAAGGAGACAGATTCAGAAAAGATTGTTTGTAATATTAGCTCTGGGGCTGCAAGTAGGGTAGTGGAAGGTTGGAGTGGCTATTGCAGTACCAAGGCTGCATTATCCATGTTTACACTAGTTGCAGCGAAGGAAAACAAGTCGAAAAATTTTCATTTTTATAGTTTGGCTCCTGGGATTGTTGATACTGGGATGCAAGGAAAAATTAGAGAGTCAAATGAATCTGACTTTCCTGAAGTTGAAAAATTCAAAGCCTTTAAAGAAGAAGGTAAGCTGGTTAGCCCAAAGGAAGTAGCAGAAAAAATTGCGTATTTATTTGATCACACAGAGCTGTTTAATGAGGTGATCCAGGATGTTCGAACGTTTGAAATCAGTTGACCTTCATTTTAGGATAGTCCACAAACCAAACTTTCGCATTTTTTTGAGACTTTTTCCCATTCATCTGTGTCAAAGGTAAAGCCATATTGACCCGATGTAGGAAGGTTGTCAATCCTTCCACCCAGCAAATAGATTAATTCGTTGAGACCAGGGTTATGTCCGAAAAGCAGGATCGTTTGATGACTGTCCTTTTGATGATGAATAATTTTTAGGATTTTATCGGGACTGGCGTGATACAGGTGTTCATCGGCAAGAATATTTTTTTTAGGATACCCAAAAACTTCAGCAGTCAGCGCTGCGGTAGCCATAGCCCGAGTCGCTGAAGAGCTTAAAAACAGGTCAGGTTCAATGTTTCGGGCCTTTAATCTATCCGCCATCATGGGGACATCCCTTAATCCACGTTCTGCTAAGGGTCTGTTGTGATCTGCTAAAAATGGCTTATCCCATGCTGATTTTCCATGTCTTACCAAAATAATTTTCTTCATTTGCTCAAATAAAAAATGATTGTTTTGTTTTTTTTCAGGTAATATTTACATTTAGCGTACTTTCAATTACAATTTATCAAAATTTATTATGTTTACCGGAACAGTAAAATTTTACAACGAAGCCAAGGGTTTCGGATTTATCGTTGATGACGAAACTCAAAGCGAAATCTTCGTTCATGCAACCGGGCTTATCGACAAAGTAGCTCAAAACGACAAAGTGACTTACGATGTCAAGGATGGCAAAAAAGGACCAAACGCAATTAATGTAAAAATCGCTTAATTGCTGATTTTGAAATTATAGTGTTATGAAACCCCTGTGAATTCCTCTCAGGGGCTTTTTTTATTCTTCTGGATTTTCCGAATCAGGTTTTTCCAAACCATCTCCAGGTTTAGAAACTTTTTCTTTCCATATCTCTGGGAGACTTTTGATATACAAGTCCCGCTGAGGGAAAGGGATTTCTATATTGTTCTCTGCAAATGATTCAAATATTGCAGACATGACTTCTGCGCGCATTTGAATCCAGATATCCATGCTTTCTACCCAAAATAAAACTCTGAAATCTACAGAATTGTCATTGAACGTTTGCATCAGCACTTGTGGAGCGGGTACTTTCATGACCTTGTCCCGTTCCAATACTCCTTCGATCACTGACTTTACCAATTTCATGTCAGAGCCATATCCCACTCCTATGATCAATTCTACTCTTCTCTTCTTGTCAGATAATGTCCAGTTAATAAGACTTTGAGATAATAAATCTCCATTAGGAATGACAATTTCAGACCCATCATAGGCTCGGATTTTACTAGCTCTAATCCCCACATCTTTCACTGTTCCAGCATTGGTTCCTACTTCAATTTCATCTCCAATTTGAATGGGCCGTTCAAAGGCCAGGATAATTCCGGAAACCAAATTGTTGATGATAGTTTGTAAACCAAAACCAATACCTACAGATAAGGCGCCTAATACAATCGCGATGCTGTCTAAGGGGATTTTGGCAGCAGTGGCTCCAATAAAGAAACCTACTAATAGCACCCCTAATCTAATAAGGAGGACAGAGCTACCTAACCGCTGCTTTCTAGTCAAAGAAGTTTTTTGGTCCTGCATGGTAGCGAAATAGGCAATGTTGTTTGCTAAGAATATGGAGATGTAAATAATGATGATGAATAGTAGAATACTTCCATATTGGAAATTGGTATCACCTAAAACCCTGTCCTCAAGTAAAAAACTACTTACTACTTCATAGATATGATCAAAGTAGCCCAAATGCCAAATTACTCCATACAACCAGATGGTGGATGTGAAAAAGATCAAAAAGCCTTTCATTCTCTTTTGAAGGTCTTGAAAATCAAAGAATGAGGTGAACCCATTGGAGCCTTTTTTATTGTATTCTGTAAAAAGGTAAACCGCCTCCATGGTCACCATGATAAATAGAAATAAACCAACAGCTCTATAAAAATTGATTACCCCAGTGACAGCAAAGGTTTTCGAGAGATTGAACCTACCAAAGACATTAAGAATAAAACTGCATAATTGAAAGACGATAAGAAATATAGAAGCACTTCTGAGGAAAATAGAACCAGTGAAGTTTTTATGTTTTAAATCTCTCAAAGTGAGGATTCCCATCGCCAGAAATAAAATTGAATTGAGGAGGATAAACCATCGTTCTTGATAGGCTATTCTCCATTGAAGACCACTGAGAGCAATAAGTATATATGCAGGGAAAAAAGTTAACCAATAGCGATGAAATTTACTCCCAAATTGCTGCTTAACCAGGAACGTCGAGCCAATTGCCAGTAAAAGAGAGAGAATGGAAACAAAAATAAGAGGTGGATTTTTAAAAATAATTAAGCTGAAAGGCATGATCAAAATGATCGTAGAAGCCAACGTGTATTTTCTAAAATATTTTACCCTGTCCAAGATCAATGAAGCGAATTCATTTTCATTGGAAATTTTAGATACAATCCTTTTAATTTTTAGAAATACCGCAACTATGACGGCGAGTACAAGAAAAATAGATATATAATGTCTCCCAAAATAAAGGACAATTATAAGCAAATTGACCAAACTAGACTGCTTGGTTATCTCCATAAAAGTGATGGATTTCTCGAAGTTGGAAGGTTCCCAAATAAAATTGATCTCTTTCCCTAAAGCTTCCTTTTCAAGCCGTTTTTGGTTTTCAGTAATGAACTGCCTCATTTCCATAAGTGAAATGGCGTTTTCACTTGCACTAGCTTGAAACTTTACCAAGGAGATTTCTGAATAGAGAAAAATACTGTCTACACTCCTTAAAGATTTTTTCAGAGAGTTCAGTTCAGAATTAATGATAGGTGCAAGAGTCGTGTCTTTTAGTGATAGGTTAAATAAGCTATCACTTTTTATTTCAATAAGTTTATTTCCAATTTCATTGTAGACCTTTACTCTTTCATTGATATTATTTGCATGCTTTTGGTTTTCTTCATTGACTGTTCTGACTAGATTATCTAAACCCTTTAAATACCTTAGATTAATATAGTTTTTATTCTCAGAAATACTTTGTTTGATCATTTCAGTGAAGGTTTTGATCGTAGGTAATTCTTTGCTGATTTCTGTGGTATCGAGGTTGTCGCCTAACTCCAGTTTTATTTCACTTAAGGAAATAGCGTGCTGTTGTGCTTTATTGATTACCCGGGTTAAAATTGAACCAACTGATATATTGGTTTTTACGCCGATTTTTGTTGAATCCGAAGTAATAAATAGACTATCTAATGTTACTTCTTGGGAAAGTAATTCATTACTAATGCTGTCTGAAACCAATAAGTTTTGTTGCGCATGTAAGATCGGGAGATAACATACTATAAATAGTAATAGAGCAATGAGGCGTTTCATAGAGAAAAGTTTCAAATTCAATATAGAAATAATATGGATTTCCTGCTTAGTGATTGCATATCCAAAATTAGTTATGGTGAAAATTGAATTTTAAATCCCGTCAGAATGACAGTTTTTTCTAGTGAAATCGGTGTTATTATGCCGTAATGACTGGTTTTTTTGAGTTGGAATAGAATTTACTGATAGATGTATATAAAATTTACATGGATCATCTAAACCAATAAAGAAAATGAAACTAGTAAGATTTAACCAAGCGGAACCCTATTTCCCCTCTACCTTCAGTGGGATGTTGGACAAGTTTTTCAACGAGAATATGGGAAGTTCATTGAAACATTTCAGCCCTGCGGTGGACATTTCAGAAGACGATAAGTCCTACGAGATCCAAGTTTCGGTACCGGGAATTGACAAAAAAGATTTCCAAGTTGAATTGTTGGACGGGAAATTGACTATCTCTGGTGAGAGAAAAATGGAAGAGAAGAAAGAAGGAAAAAATTACCATAGCCTAGAGACTAATTATGGAAGATTTAGCCGATCCTTTTTCGTTCCTGAAGATATCCTAGCTGAAGAAGTTTCTGCTACTTATGAGAACGGGTTGTTAACTGTGGTTCTTCCTAAAAAGGAGAAAAAGGTAGTGAAAGCTGCGATTGAGGTAAAATAATTTTAGAGCAGGGAAAACCTGCTCTTATTTTTTTTAGTTTAATTAAGATAGACCCTTAATGCGGTTAATTCTTGTTAATTTGGGTGGAAAACCTGTTTAAAAGGTTCAGTTTTTGGATCGATTTTCAACACCAAACGTTGTGGAGGTATAAAAAATGAAAAACAATATGAGCAAAAAGCAATTCTTTATAGGAATTATCCTTGCCTCACTAATCGGAGGTATTGTCGCCTTGGCAGGCGTGGGCTTTTTGATGCAGCCCCAAAGTGCCAACAGTTTTGATGAAAAGCAGCAAGCAAGCTTTGTTAACTTGTTGTCAGGAGAGGAATTTACCATACCAGATGGTATTAATTTCGTCGCATCAGCAGAAGTAGTCACCCCAGCAGTAGTACACATTACAAGTCAGATTTCTTATACTCAGTCTCCAGGTAGAGGACAAAGAGATCCATTGCAGGAGTTCTTTGGTTTGCCTAGCCCTGAAGGAAGAGATAATCCAAGATCTCCACAGGGAATGAGTTCGGGATCTGGTGTCATTATTTCGCCAGACGGATATATCGTAACCAATAACCACGTGGTTGAAAATGCCACCAAAGTGGATATTTCATTAGAAAATAATAAGAGGTATTTAGCTAAAGTGGTGGGTACAGATCCAACTACTGATCTGGCATTATTGAAAATTGAAGGTGAAAACCTGCCTTTTGTGAAATTTGGAGATTCTGACCAGACTAAAATCGGTGAATGGGTCCTAGCGGTAGGAAATCCATTTAACTTGAATTCTACAGTAACTGCAGGTATTATTTCTGCAAAAGCCAGGAACATCAATATCCTGCAGGATGAAAATAATATGCAGATTGAATCTTTCTTACAGACAGATGCGGTCGTGAACCCAGGTAATTCGGGTGGTGCATTAGTAAATCTTGCTGGTGAGTTGATTGGAATCAATACTGCCATTGCTACTAGAACCGGAACTTTCTCGGGTTATTCATTTGCTGTGCCAAGTACCTTGGTGAAAAAAGTAATGGATGATTTGATGAAGTATGGCACAGTACAAAGAGGTTTGTTAGGAGTAACCATTCAAAGTGTTAGTCCCGAACTTGCTGAGTACTTGGATAAAGACTTCGGTGTAGATCAAGGAGTATATGTGAGTGGTGTGAATGAAAACAGTGGTGGAGCAGAAGCTGGCCTGAAACAGGGTGACATTATCATCGGAGTGGATGGAAGAGAAACCAATAACGTTTCTAACCTTCAGGAGCTGGTTGCTAGAAAACGCCCAGGAGACGAAGTTGAAGTGGAATACTTGAGAGATGGTAAAACCTATAAAACCAAGGCTACCCTGAAGAACTTTGATGGTGATACCAAAATCATAAAGAAAGAAGTTCCTAAGACGTATGAGTTCGGAGGAATGGTATTCGAAGAATTGAAAAGCCAATTAAAAGAAGGCTTGCGAATAGATGGAGGAGCAATGATCAGTGTGGTAGGAGAGTCTGAGTGGAGAGAAGCGGGAGCAAGACCTGGTTTTATTATCACTTCCATCATTAGTGATGAGGGCCGAGTGAGAATCAAATCCGTTGAACAACTTCTAGAAGTGCTGAATGATAAATCTGGAGAAGATGTAGTAGTTCTGGGTATGTTCCAAGACGGTACAGAATATTATTTCGAAGTTGAGTTAGATTGATTGTAGATTGAAAGTGAAGGCAGGCCGGTGAAAACCGGCCTGTTTTTTTGTCTAAACTATTGGAGTGTAGAAGTTTTTGGCTTGATTTTCTTACTTTAAAGGTCCTTTAAACCCAGAACTTCATGAAAATTACCATTCCATTCTTAAGTGGGCTATTGATTTCAGGACTGATTTCAATCCACGCTTTTTCTCAAACAGGGAATGAATTAACTCCTATAGGAAACCAAGATCTTCCTGGTATCTCTGAAGAGAGAATAGAGAGAATTGATCAGATGTTAGAGGAGGCTCTCTCTAAAAATCAAGTTCCCGGATTGGTAGCCATGATTGTGAAAGATGGGAAAATCGTCTACCATGAGGCAAAAGGATTGGCAGATGTCCCTTCTAAAACGCCCATGTCTAAGGACCAAATTTTTAGGATTGCCTCCCAGTCCAAGGCCATTACTTCTACCGCAATTATGATGCTTTGGGAAGAGGGAAAATTTGGCTTGGATGATCCTATTTCTCGCTATATTCCAGAGTTTGCAGACCCACAGGTGTTGACGAGATTTAGCTATGGTGACACCACTTACTCTTCGCGCCCTGCATCAAGAGAAATCAGAATTCGGGATTTATTGACCCATACTTCAGGGTTGGGGTATGGAGTGATCGATGGGAATGAACAGATGAGAATGATTTATCATAAGGCGGGAATTGTGGATTTGTTTACCACGGAACCCGTGAAAATCAGTGATAACATTAAGAAATTGGCAAAACTTCCCCTTCATCATGATCCGGGTACCAAGTATACTTACAGTGAAGGATTGGATGTGATGGGGTATTTGATCGAAATAGTTTCGGGAATGCCATTTGATCAGTTTTTGAAGACCAGAATTTTTGATCCACTAGGTATGGATGATACTGGTTTTTATCTAAATGAGGCCCAAGGTAAAAGATTGGTTACTGTCCATCGTAAAGTAAATGGGATATGGGAATCTTATCCAGTTACCTTTTACGATCCTGATTACCCTAAAACTGGTGCCAAAACGTTTTTTTCTGGAGGAGCAGGGCTGTCATCCACCGCATTGGATTATGCTAAATTTCTACAAATGTATTTGAATGGTGGGACCTATAATGGAGTAAGGATTTTAAGCCCCACCACGATACAAACGATTATGTCTAACCAAGTGGGTGATTTGTTGGGAGACGGAGGTAAAGATTATGGCTTGGCTTTCGGGCTGGTGGATCAAAATGGTGTTGCAAAGGGAGGAATAGGTAGTTTGGGCACTTTCGATTGGGGAGGATATTTCAATACCCAATATTTTGCAGACCCTGTCACCAAGACGATAGGGATTTTAATGAAACAAACGCAAGGAGGAACTGGAGATCAATCCAGCTGGAAATTCCGACAAATGGTCTTTTCAGCAATCGAATAGGCATCAAAAAGGGTAGCAAATCATTTGCTACCCTTTTTTTAGATTTCATCTACCGCCAATTTATAATTTGGATCTTCGATGACATTGATGTCAATCAAAGTATCGGCATTCTGAAGTAGTTTTCTGCAATCTGGGCTTAGGTGTTTTAAATGAACCTTCTTTCCGGCTTTTTGGTACCTCTCTGTGATTTTATTGAGGGCTTCAATTGCTGACATGTCGACTACCCTGCTTTCTGCAAAGTCAATGATTACCTCCTCAGGATCATTGGCTACATCAAATTTATCCGCAAAAGCAGTAGTAGAGGCAAAAAATAGTGGGCCAAACATTTCATAATGTTTTACTCCATTTTCATCTATATATTTTCTTGCTCTAATTCTTTTGGCATTATCCCAGGCAAAGAATAGGGCTGCTAAGATCACTCCTACCAATACCGCCAAGGCTAGGTTGTGTAAAACAGCGGTTACCAGTGTGACCAAAATCATTAAGAATACGTCTGATTTAGGCATTTTATTCCAGGTTTTTAAACTGGCCCATTCAAATGTTCCGATGGATACCATAATCATCAAGCCTGTTAAAGCGGCCATTGGAACCTGCTCAATCAAGCTTGAGCCAAACATAATAAATACCAATAGCATAACAGAAGCCACGATTCCAGACAATCTTGCTCTTGCTCCAGAGGAGATGTTAATCAGACTTTGTCCAATCATGGCACATCCTCCCATTCCTGAGAATACCCCAGAAAGCATGTTGGCAATTCCTTGTGCCACCGCTTCTTTATTTCCTCTACCTCTGGTTTCAGTGATTTCATCAATGATGTTTAGGGTTAGCAAGCTCTCAATTAAGCCTACGCCGGCTACGATAGCCGCATACGGGAAAATGATCTGTAAGGTCTCAAAAGTCAGAGGGACTGCAGGTAAATGAAAAGGGGGAAGCCTCCTTTAATATCAGCCATATCACCTACCGTCTTCGTATCAATATGAAGGGCGGTTACTAAGCCAAATACAACCAAAATAGCTGTCAATGAAGCTGGAATAGCTTTCGTGAGTTTAGGAAGCCCCCATATGATCAACATGGTTAAGGCAACAAGCCCCATCAAGATGTATAGGGTAGATCCTGTCAGCCAATTGCCAGTAGCATCCTTGAACTGGTCTAATTGTGACATGAAAATGATAATGGCAAGACCGTTTACAAATCCAAAAATTACTGGATGAGGTACCAAACGCATTAATTTACCAAGCCTCAAGGTTCCAGCAGCTACTTGAAGAATTCCAGCTAATACCACTGCTGCAAAGACATATTCTACTCCATGAGATGCTGCCAATGAAACAATGACCACAGCAACAGCTCCAGTAGCTCCAGAAATCATCCCTGGTCTTCCTCCCAGGATAGAAGTGACAAAGCCCATCATAAATGCTGCATATAGTCCAGTCAATGGAGATAGGCCAGCTATAAAAGCAAATGCAACGGCTTCCGGAATAAGTGCCATGGCTACAGTAAGCCCGGAAAGAACCTCTGTTTTGTAATCTACTCGTTGGTTGAAATCAAATAAATTGAAGTACTTTTTCATGGAATAGGTTTGAGTATCTCTTTCAAAGATCTGGATTGAGAAAGAGGTGGTGTTTGAAAACGAAATGCAAAGATAGATAAAAAGAATAACCCGAATTTTATTTGGCGAATATCCGGAACTTGGTTCTTGGGAAATAAAAAAAACTCGCAGGCTGAGACTGCGAGTTTGATAGATGTTTCATCCAAATTAGTTTACAAATAAAATACCTATTCCAGCTTCTTGAACGAGTTTGTTAAAGGCAGGAATGGCTTTTTCCAATAATCTCTTTCCTTCGGCTTCTAGACCTTCCCATTCTTTTTCTAATTCTTCTCTTCTCTCCTTTGAGCCATTATTTACTTTAGGGATGGAACTATTGGTTTGGTTGATCAAATACATGTAATTGGCCGTGAATTTATTTGGGAAATTTTCCACATCATCGTAAGCTTTGGATTTTCGTTGGATCATGGATTCATCCCAAACTTTCAATTCTTTTAGTAATTCTTGACCTGTTGAATAAAGACTGGAATAAGTTTGATCGTCTTTTATTTTTTCAAGGAAAGAAATTAATTGAAGCTGGTAATCCATTTCTTTATTGACCATCTGATGCATTTTGGTCAGTTCCTGCTCCATACTCCACATAAATTCATGGTATTCTTCATACTCGTCCATGGAGATCTCATAAAGTGGATTTTTAGAGATCTTCCCCTTGGATTCTGCATTTCCTAGTTCCGAAGCAATCGTAATGGTGTATTCTCCTGGGATGGCTGTATGTCCACTATACCCTGCTTCTATATAGGCATCCTCTACGCCCGGCATCGTTGGATAATTAAGATTCCAGACAAATCGATTGATTCCTTTTTTTACTGGAAGAGTGGGCTCTGGAGATGGACCACCATCGTAGGACTTAAAATCTTCGTCTTTTTTAGAAGTAAAAGTTCTGACCAGTTCACCTTTTGAATCGTGGATTTCCATTTTCAATTCAGTGGAATCAGTGATACTTTCAGGTAGATGGTAGTAGATGACCATTCCACTGGCTGGATTGACTCCTGCAAAATCGTCAGTACCATCAAAATTATCGATGTTGCCATTCATTCTACTATACCAATTTCCCAGAATCACTTCATCGGGGGAATAGACGAATGGAGAATCCACTGTTTCTTTCGCTTCTCTCACCAAGTTTAAATCGTCCAAAATCCAAAATGATCTTCCAGCGGTAGCCACAATTAAATCACCATGGGCCTGGATGAGGTCCGTGATGGGAGTAACCGGTAGATTCAATTGAAAAGATTCCCAGCTTGCACCCCCATCTCGGGATAGATACATGCCTGTTTCCGTACCTGCATAAAGTAAATCTTTTACCTGAGAGTCTTCTCTTACTACCCGGGTAAATGCCCCATAAGGAATGTTTGAACTGATGTTGGTCCAGGATCTCCCGTAATTAGTGGTTTTGTAAAGTCCAGGTGTCTTGTCATCGAATTTGTATCGGGTGGTCGCAATATAGGCCGTGGCAGGATCATGAGGAGAAACTTCAATCGCATTGATCAGACATTCCTCGAGTCCTTTTGGTGTCACATTTTCCCAGGTTTCTCCATTGTCTTTGGTTAAGTAGACCAATCCATCATCTGAGCCTGTCCAGATAAATCCTTTTTCGTGTGGAGATTCTTTGATATAAGAAAGGGTGCCATAGTTTTCTGCACCTACGGCTTCATTGGTGTAAGGACCTCCGCCATTTCCTTGTTTTTCATCAATATTTCGCGTTAAGTCAGGGGATATGACCTCCCAACTGTTGCCCATGTCTTGAGTTTTCAAAACGTATTGAGCTCCGTGGTAGAACGTATTGTTCTCATGCTGTGATCGGATAATCGGGGCATTCCAATTGAACAGATACTTCATCTCCCTTGCTTCCATACCCAGGTATTGGATGGGTTCAATCATGATATTGGTACTCGCATTTGATTTCATATCCAGGACTTCAATCGTGCCCAGATAACTACCTCCTAAGACATACCTTGGGTCATCCGGGTCAAAAGCAAGAAATGCACTTTCACCTCCCGCAGAATAATTCCAATGTTCGGTGGTAATGTTTCCTCTTCCCAAAGCAATGCTGTTGATCACAACAGAGGTGTTGTCTTGCTGTCCTCCATAGATTCTATAAGGAAACTGATTGTCCACATTTACCCGGTAGAATTGTGCTGTAGGCATGTTTTCCTGAGTAGACCAGGTTTTTGCTCCATTAAACGAAATGGCTGCACCTCCATCATCGGCTAGCACCATGTTTTTAGAGTTTTTGGGGTTGATCCAGAGATCATGGTAATCACCATGTGCACTGGGGAGATTTTCCCAGGTTTTTCCTCCATCAATAGATCTGAGAGCGGGTGCGCTCATGACATAAACCGTATGTTCATCGATAGGGTCAGCAAAAACTTCAATATAGTACCATGCTCTTTGCACCAATCTATTGTCACCACTGACCATACTCCAGCTTTCCCCGGCATTATTAGAAACAAAAAGCCCGCCTTGATCTTTATTGGTATCGGACTCTATCAGTGCGTAAACTTTATCTGAATTGGCTCTGGAAACTGAAATAGCCATTTTCCCCTTCTCTTCAGGAAGTCCTTTGTGGATTTTTTTCCAGGTTTTTCCAGCATCAGTTGACTTGTATAATCCAGACCCTGGACCGCCACTGATTACTTTCCAAGGAACCCGCTGATGCTCCCACATAGCAGCATATAATATTTCTGGGTAATTCATGTCCATAGATAATTCTACGGCTCCCGTTTTCTCATCCACAAATAAGACTAATTCCCAAGATTCACCTCCATCTACAGATTTGTAGATTCCTCTTTCAGGATTAGGGGCATGTAGTGCGCCCTGTGCTGCTACATATACAATATCAGGATTGGTAGGGTGAATTTGAATTCTAGAGATATGCTGAGTCGCCTCAAGACCAAGCTTTTTCCAGGTTTTACCTGCATCGGTTGATTTGTATACCCCGTCTCCATGGGAAGTCATGACACCTCTTGGAGCATGTTCGCCCATACCTACATAAATAATGTTTGAATTACTTTCCGAGACAGCGATTGCGCCTACTGATGAGGTGGTAAAAAATCCATCGGAAATGTTTTCCCATCTCTGGCCAGCATCTGTAGTTTTCCAGATTCCTCCGCCAGTATTGCCCATATAATAGGTGAGAGGATCGTCCACTACGCCCGTTGCGGTAACGGAACGTCCACCTCTAAATGGACCGATATTTCGGTATTTCAGAGGAAGGTTATTCTTTTGTATTTCCTGAGCAAAGCAGAAAAATCCTGAAAATATCAGGAGAAGGGTATAGGTGAATTTCATGGTTGAATTGGTGGTTGATGTTCCAAATTACTCAAAAAGTATTAATTCAACCAGATTAGAAAAGGGATAAAAAAATGCCTTGGAATCCAAGGCATTTTTCATTCAGATTATTTGGGTTAGATGTTATTTCCTCTTTTCCTACTGGTAGTGCTTCTTTGAGTAGAAGCTGAAGTAGATGATTTTCTGGAAGTGTTTGTTCTGCTCTTCACTTGAGAGGAGCTTCTACTGGTGGAACCTCTTTGATTAGAACTTGATGATCTCACAGCAGGACTGGATTTTCTAGATTGAGAAGGTTGAGGAACTCTTCCTTTTGTGCTTCCTCCGTTAGAGCCTCTAACAGTAGGAGAAGATGATGTTCTAGTTCTGTTGTTGTTTTGTGGCCTTGCCTGTTGGGTTCGATTAGTTGATTGAGTACTTCTTCCTACATTCCCCTCTCTTGTTGACGTTCTGTTTGGAGAAGATGGTGTAGTTCTGCTTCTAGAAGGTGGAGATGTGGGTTGTTGGGTTTTTGTAGTTCTATCTTGATTATAAGGTTTACTTTCAAAGGATCCATTTCTAGTGGATGGGGCAGCACTTCTTGACCCATTACCTGACCTACTTGGGGAGGTGTTGGTGCTTCTATTTCCTGAATTAGACCTTGTTGTAGGGCTAGCAGATCGTGTAGCAGGAGCACTACCACCACGAGCATTTCTGGAAGGCGAATTTGAATAGGTGTTTCTAGATTGCGCTCTTTGAGTTTTCACTTGCTCTGATGATGCCACTCTACTTGGTCTGGCTTCAACGGTTCTTCCTCTCGAGGCACTCAAATTAGGTTGATACAACTCCACGCTATTTCTAGAGACAGCTGCTCTTCCTGGAGCTTTACTTCCTCTTACCGAATAAACAGGCACCGAAGTTCTGGTTACTCTTTCTACTTCCCTTCTATTTGGTCCAGAAACATAACGGTTGTTGTTATAGACCACCGTATTGTTGATTACAGTAGTATTATTATAAATCTTGATTTTTGTTTTTCGTGGTGCATAGTAGTTATAAGCATAGGGGTGGTAGATTCTATGAGAAGGCAAGAATACCCAATGAAAGCTAGGAATATTAACCCGTACACTTATTGAAACACCAGGTCCCATTGGGGCCCAACCGTAATGACCTCCACCAGTTCTCCAGTTGACCCAAGCAGGTCCCCAATCATAGCCAGGAATCCATGCCCAGCTTTGGTAGTAATCGTCAAAATACCAACGACCATAATGGAAAGGAGCCCAGCCCCAATCATAATAAGAAACCCAAGTGTTTCCATATTCCGTCATTACCCAGTGTCCATTAGTACCATAAGGGTGGAAATCCTGATTGACGGCAGGTAGCCAGATGTACCCATAATTGGCATCTTTTACCCAATCTCCATAGGGCATTAATTCATCATAGAAAACCTGAAATGAGACACCATATGGAGTTTCTGCCATGGATCGTTTGGGGGCAAATAAACTGATTGCCAGCCAAAGCACCAGCGTGCTTGCGAGTCCAAATTTTAAGTTTTTCTGTTTCATTGCTTTGTGGTTTAGTTTGTTGAAATGGTGTCGGTAGGTTTTTTAGCAGGAAAAAGCTTGGTCTTTAGTTCGTCATAGTTTCTTTGGTTAAGTAGATGCAATTTTTTTATAAAAGGATGCATGCATACTAAATCTAAAATCGTTCCAATTTTGAATCTTCTTCAAAAAAAATTCAATTAAGACATAGGAACGGGAGAAATTGAATGGAAGTTTTCGAAATATTCTTAAGATAATCTTAAAAATAGAATCATATTTTTACACTTAATTAAAAAAATTAAATAACTCTGCTAGGAGTGGAATAATTTTTAGTGAAACGAGGGATGATTTTAGGCGTTGTTTTAGAAAGTTTTTATTTCAAAAACCTCGATGTGATTATTTATTTGGTAAAGAGAAAAAATGAAAAAAATAAAAAAGCCATAAACTTTTGCTTATGGCTTCTAGGTTTGAAGTGTTTCTCTATTGTGCAGGAGGTGGAGTTGGTCTACGACGCACCAAACTGTCAGCGGGGTAGGTGGCTTTTAGCATCGCCATTTGATCTTTTGCCCAATCAATTAAAATTTCCCTTTCCTCTGAAGTCATTTTTGCTTCTGGGTGAAGGCCCAGGTAGGTGTAAGATGGCAGAGGCATTTCATTTTCTTCCACCATCTCAATGGTTTCTTCTAGTTTATGATTTTGATAGGCCAACGGGCGGTTGATAAACTCCGAAAAATTTAGATGTCGCTTCCCGTCATTCACATGTCCATTTAACCACAGGCCTATAGGTTGGAGATTACTGTACCAAGGGTAGGTGGTCAAGTTTGAATGACAATCGTTACAGGCATTTTTAGGATGGTGTTCACATTGTCTGGGATATCATATGATTTGGAGATATGATAAGTATCATCATTACTGATGTTTTTTTCAACGGGGATAAATTGAATTGCTATCAAGACGACAACTATTCCAATAGAGATTTTTTGATCATAGCTAGTGTAAAAGGTAGTAAAAAGGTACTCTTTAGACCGAATTTTAACCAATAGGTTTAAGATATTAAGATTTATTTAAGAATATATTGCTGAGCCAATGGTAATGGACAAAAATAAATTAGAAAACAGGGAATATCTTAAATACGGTTCTTGACTAATTGGTCCATTACCCAATTGGTCCTAGCTCCAGTTATGCCGGTGCTTGGGCAGGTGGAGGTTCCCAATAATTCTCCGACTATGGTTTCAATCAAAGGTTGTTGAATATGTTTGGGTAAATCAAAGTGGAACTTTTCTATAGGCTGATTGTCCAATTGAAGGGTGAATTCCCCTTGCCCAAAAGTTTCAAACCGGATAGCTCCTTTATTGCCATAAATAATCACCTCATCAATTTCTGAATTTTCGGAGCTAGTGAAACACCAATTTCCTGTTCCTAATACTCCGGATTCAAAAACAAAGCTTCCTGTGACAATATCTTCTGCTTCATAAGCTTCTCCCTGATTGGAAGAAAAACCAGTTGCTTTAGTAACTGATCCGAAAATGAAGTCCAATAAATCCAATTGATGCGAAGCCAGATCAAAGAAGTAACCACCCCCAGCTATTTCTGGGTCTATTCTCCAATTGTTGTCTAAATTAGCTACAATGGTTGGGGTCAGTACTTGTTTTAAGTTGATGTGAACCGTTCGGATTTCACCAATTCCGCCTTCTTCAAGAATTTGTTTGATTTTTACAAAGTGAGGAAGGGCTCTTCTGTAATAAGCCACAAAAAGTGATACGTTTTCTGACTCGCAGATTTGAATCATTTCTTGGCATTCAGCATAAGTTCTGGCCATTGGCTTTTCTACATAGATGGGTTTTCCCGCTTTGGCTGCTAGTTTCACCAAATCCAAATGGGCATTTGGTGGAGTGGCTATGTAAATGGCATTGACTTCAGGATCATTTATGAGCTCTTGAGCATTTGTATACCATTTTGATACCTGGTGTCTTGATGCATAATCTTTAACTTTTTCTTCATTCCTTCTCATGACAGCTACCAGCTTGCTGTTTGGAATGACTTTCATGGCTGGAGCAGACTTTACTTCGCAAACATTACCTACGCCAAGGACTCCCCAGCGAACTTCTGAATCCTTAAATTTCATGTTTTGAATATACGAAGAGACCTTTGTTTATTTCAGTTTCTAAAATTAGACTTTTGGATTTTCCTTTAATAAATCAAATGCAACCTTTCCATGACCATCCGGAGTAGTGTAAAATGGTCTTCTTTCTATCTCGTAATTGGTTTCCGGAGAAATTCCCAAGGCATGATATATGGTCTGATGAATACTGTCGATTTTAATAGGGTTTTCTATGCTTTTGCAAGGTCTTTCATCGGCAGTTTTACCAAAAACATGACCTTTCTTTATTCCTCCTCCGAACATTAAGATGGAACAGCCATCTGTAAAGTGTCTATGCATTCCATAATTTTTCATATCCTCTATGATATCAGGAACCTCTACTTGATCTTTTACCTTTAGACCCGGTCTGCCTTCGGTTAGCATATCTCTACTGAATTCACTCGCTACAATTACCAAGGTTCTATCCAGCTTTCCACTTTCATCCAAATCAGTGATCAATTGTGCAATAGGAGAATCAATCATTTTCTTCATGTCTTTTAACCGGGTATGACCATTGTCATGGGTATCCCAACCAAAAAATGGCTCGTATTCAGTGGTTACCGTGATATATCTTGCTCCCTGATCTATCAGTCGACGAGCCAATAAGCAACCTTGCCCGAACTTACTGGTATTGTATTTATCATAACTTTCCTTAGGTTCTTTACTTAAGTCAAATGCTTGAGCTTCTGGAGAGTTTAATAAAATATATGCCTGTTCCATAGACCTTTTTAAAGACTCTTTTTGATAATCACTACCAAAATCTCCCAGAGGTCCAGCAGAAAGCAAATCCTCATAGAGTTTGTTTCTAGCCTCAAAACGCTTAGTGGTCATCCCCACAGGTGGCCTTACGCTGTCCAATCCTGAAGTTGGATCCGGAATAAGGAATGGCCCGAATTCACTTCCCAAAAACCGCACTATGAAAGGCTTTGAGTTCTTCCCCTTCACCAACTGTAAATCGTTGCCCGATATTGATAAAAGGAGGGATTACTGGATTTAACGCACCTTTTTCTTTGGCTATCCAAGAACCTAAATGGGGAACCACAACGGACTGAGGAGGTTCATAACAAGTATGGAAATGGTATTGATGTCTTGTGTGAAGAATGTGTCCTAAATCCGCAGCAACATAAGAACGAATCAAAGTTCCTTTATCCATGACTTTGGCTATGGATTCCAAACCCTCTGAAAAATGAATTCCATCCAAAGCTGTAGGGATGCTTGGAAATGTACTGAGTACCTCTTTGGATTCCATTCCTTTTCGGAAAGGAGTGAATTTTTGGGGTCGAATGTTTCCGTATGGGCCATTCCTCCTGCCATGAATAATAAGATCACAGAGTCAGCTGTAGCATTCATAGTAGGGCTGCCGCAGGAACTTAGCAAGCCGCTCACAGGAGCACCCGCTGCCAATGCAGAAAGCATGGCCGCACTGGTCTTTTTTAAAAATTCTCTTCTGTTATATCCTTCTTTCATATGAGCTTAATAGATAAGTTGGAATTCTGGCAATAGCAAAACTGCCCATAGAAAATCTTGTATTTGTTCCTTTTGAGGGTCGCTCCCCATGACTTTTCTTGCCACTTCTAATTCCTTTTCTTCAGGTTTTCGATTTAATGTTTTTTCATAGATCGCTTCAGTAAGTTGATCGGTGTTAGGATAGTTTGCTTCCCAATTTTTTGCCCCCATAATCAATGCAGAGTCCAAAAGGATTCCATTGGTTAACTCAAGAGCCTGCAGTAAACTTGCCTGAGAATCTCTGCTAGTGGAGACGATTTCTCTATTGGGTCTTCCTAAAGCTTTCAAAAAATCATTATTTGCCACTAAAGCTGCTCTAACATAATTGACTGAGCTCCCGCTTTCAGGCGTCAGTTCATAGGGCTTATATCTTTGTTCCTCTGGTTTAAACAGTGGGTACACCACAGTGCTTACAGCATCAGAGAATTGCTCTGCTGTCAACCTCCTCCGTACCATTCCTTCAAATTGAAAGTCCTCAGCCAGGAGCTGATCCGCGGTTTTGTATCCTGTGGATTTGGCTTGGTAAATTTTTGAATTTCCTATTTGGGCAATTAACCGCTTGATATTGTATCCGTTTTCTACAAAGTCTGAAGCAAGCCAATCCAATAAATCCTGACTCCAAGGCTCATTGTCCATTTCGTCCACGGGTTCCACGATTCCCCTTCCCATCATCTGCTTCCATATCCTGTTTACGATGGTCCGGTACATTCTTCCATTGGCAGGTTGTACTAAGTTCTCTGCCAACTGCTTTAGTTTTTCAGATCGACTGGCAGCAGAATCTATATCCCCCGTTCTTCCCATAATATTCTGGTGTCGGCCATTTTGCCAGTTGGCTGCTCGCATCTACTGATTTCCAAAGTAGAGTCTGCAAAAATATTGGCAAAGGCATAAGACTCTTCCAGTTTCCAGTCACTGATAAATGAATCGTGGCAGGAAGCGCATTTTAAATTCAGTCCCAATATAACCTGTCCTACATTTTGGGCAGCTTGCAATTCAGTTCTCTGGCTTGCATTGACCGTGCCTCTCCATCTAATCCCCTCGATAAAACCTTTTGATTTTTCGCTTGGGTTTAACAGCTCTTTGACAAACAAGTCATAAGGCTTGTTTTCTTCCAAAGACTTATACAGCCAATCGGTGATGTTATATCGGCCATTCGTAATGTAGCCAGTTCCGGTATAGTCATTTCTTAAGGCATCGTTCCAAAAGGTTAGCCAATGTGTGGCATAATCCTGATCTCTATTCAACAATTCATTAAGCCAAATACTCCTTTTGTTTGGACGGTTATCCTTGACAAATGATTCAAATTCCGCCTGAGAAGGGATTAGTCCTATCACATCCAGGTAAATCCTTCTTAAGTAAACTCGGTCCGAAACTTCTTCTGGCCAATTGATTCCATGTTGGTTAAAATATTGATTCACCCATAGGTCAATAGGATTGCTTAATCCATTGGAAGGGTTGGGTAATTCGGGAGAGCTAGGAGCCAACTCTGCTACTCTATAGACACTTTGTTGAGCTGCACCGTCCGGCCAAGGTGCTCCTTTTTGGATCCACAATTCCAAAAGCGCTTTTTCTTGATCATTAAGAAGGGTTCCTTTGGCCGGCATTACCTCTTTATGACCTTTTTTTAGATTGATTCTTCGAATCAGCTCACTTTCAGAAGGACTTCCAGGAACAATGACTTTTCCGTTTTCACCTCCTTTAAAAACATATTCTTTTTCATCAAGCCTTAGCTCTCCTTCAATTTTTGCTCCACTATGACATTTATAACAGTTATGTGCAAATACCATTCGAACTTCACCTATCAATTTCATTTCCTTTTCAGGGGAAAGCTCAGATTGATAAGAAGCCAGGTTAATGGTTAACTTTTCAATGTTTTGACTTCTTTCATTACCGGGAATTACTTCCGTCAGAAAATCCTCTCCGTGTGTCAAGGAACCTCCGAAATGACCCGTAATAGAAACACCAATGGTAGTTAGGAATAATACACTTCTTAATGTCCGGACGTTGGATTTGCTTCGGTTTTTATGGATTCGGTAAAGATAGAATAGAAGAAAGACACTCAGACCAGCTGTTACCAAACCCACCTGTTTGTGAAGATCCAAGGTTGCTCCACTGGTTCCTTCTGAGGAGGCAAGCAGAAGTCCGAATATGGCAGAAGCGATAGCACTGATTCCTCCAGCTATCAATAAAGCTGAAATCGCGGGTCTAAATTTGGATTGGTAATTTTTCAATGAAAAAATCTCCAAAGCTGCAGCGAATAGAAGAAGGGCTATTGGAAAGTGCACGACCATTGGATGAAGTCTTCCCAAAAATGTCCAAAGCCAAAAAGGGCTTGATTCTGCAGGGGCTGTTTCTTGGCTAAATACTGGAAGTGCAAGGAATAGCAACGCGAATGCAAGCAGCCTAAAGATGATATGTTTGCCTGTTGTCTTTAACATGTTCACTGATTCAGACTAGAAATTAATGGATTTAGGGAATTATGCTATCCTGATAGAAGCCTGTTTTTATGAATGGTACCAATTTCCTGTATTCATCCTCCACTTTTTCATCATGGAAGGTGATTTTTCTTAGTTCCATATCAAGACAAGAAGCTTTACGTCACATATTACTAATTGCTTGGTTGATATCTTGGCATCCTATTCGCACTATATATGACCTATTCAGCCATAGGCAGAATGATAGAACAGTATCAAGCTGTTAATAAAATTGTTTTTGTATTAGTACGACTTAAAGATGCTAGACAAAAGTTATTCTCATTTAGAGAAACTTCTGTTTGTGGTTTTACATGATTGTTCAATTTAAAACTAAGAGCCATGAAAAACCGATTAAATATTTTAATGATTTCCATTATTGCATTTGCAGCATTTGCTTGTTCACCTTCAGGAATGAAAGTAGTGACCCAAGAAAAAGAGACTGCAGATGTCACCGATTATCAAACCTATAATTGGATTTTTGAGGATGCAATTATCCCTGAAGATAAAATGATTGTCGCTTCTGATGGGATTTTGGTATATAATAACCTATCTGACCGTAAGAAGCTAAAAGATGCCATAGAGCTTCAAATGGAGGCTAGAGGCTTTAAAAAGGATATTTTAAACCCTGATATGCTTGTTGATTTCTCCATTTTGGAAAATGATACCGAACTGAGGAAGTCTGTCATGACCAATGGACAGGATTACTTAGGATTTGGACCAAGGTCTGAAACAACAGAAATGGTACCTGTCGATGAAGGAACTGTTATCATCAATTTTCTTGATGCCAATACAGGATATCAAATATGGCAAGGATTTGCTTCAGGAACTCTTGAAAAAGAGGACATGAATAACCTATCTACTATTAAAAATAAAGTAGGTGCAATCTTTGAAGATTTCAATTTTGATCAATACGGTACTAGTGGGCAATAAGCCACTAAACCTTACCTGAAGTAAAAGGGTAGACGCAATTTATCGCGTCTACCCTTTTTTTATGGATGTGGAATGTTTTCCACAATCTGTTACATTATAAAGACAAGAAACAAATCATATAAATATGATCTTCAATGAATTAGATTTTTTTATTTATAAGATTGACTTGACCAATCCACCTTCTACGCGGATGGAGGCTCCATTGGTCGCAGAGGCTAAAGGACTGGAGAAATAAACTACAGTATTGGCAACTTCCTCCACACTTGCAAACCGTTGAATTAAGGAAGTAGGCCTCATGTTTTTGAAGAAATCTTTTTCTACCTCCTCAGTCGATGTGTTATTGTTTTTTGCCAAATCCTCTATAAAGATTCCTACTCCTTTAGATTTGGTAGGTCCTGGTAGAATAGAATTTACAGTCACATTCGTCCCTTTGGTTAATTCTGCTAAGCCTCTACTTATACTAATTTGAGCTGTTTTGGTCATGCCATAATGAATCATTTCTTCAGGAATAAATACTCCGGATTCACTGGATATGAAAATTATTCTCCCCCAGTTTTTTTGAAGCATTTTTGGAAGGTAATGCCGGGAGAGTCTTACGCCGCTCATGACATTCAATTCAAAGAAACGAAACCAATCTTCATCAGGAATTTCTTCAAATGATTTAGGTTCGAAAATCCCTGCATTGTTAATCAAAATGTCAATTTCTGGAAATGTTGAAATTAATCGATTGACATCTTCCACTTTGGAAAAGTCTGCAGCTACTCCGGATATTTTCGCACTTTTGGTTGAATTTTTTAGGCTTTCAATGGAAGTGTTGACACTTTCTTTCGTTCGACCATTGATGATTACTTCTGCCCCTTCTTTTAAAAATCGTTCAGCAATTGCATATCCTATTCCTGCAGTGGATCCACTTATTAATACCTTTTTATCGATGAGTTCTAAGTCCATTTTTTTGGTTTAGATGGGTTGAAAAATAAAATTTAACTTCTGACTAGTTCTAGTAACCAATAGTCTAAAAGGATAATTCGTTAAAATTTTATTTTTATCAAGAAGATTGCCTACCTCCACCAACCATTTTGTTTCCGGATGTACACTATTTGGCCAGTATGATAGGCATTGTGGGCAGCGATATTAGCCAAGGTTTCTTTCCAGCCAGCAAATTGCTCTTCATTCATTTTTTTGGTTTCTTCTTCTATTTCAGAAAGAATTTGATCCAATTTCTGAGTCATGTTTTTCCAGTCCTCTTCAGATATTTCACTGAAGGTGATATCATTGTTTCCATCAAATTCTGCTACATCTTTTCCTTGCATTGCTTTTAAAAGCCGCTCATTCCAAAATACCAAATGAGAAACCAATTGAGCTATGGAATGATTTCCAGAGTCATCATGCCAATTTGCATTTTTGGCGCTCAAATCATCCATAGCAATATTGACTGGGGCAAACCAGTTTTCATTTGTATGGGAATATTCTAACTGCTTGACCAGAAATTCTTGATCTATTTGTCCAAATGCCTGTTGAAGCCCTCCAAGTAAGAAGGAGAGAATGAAAAGTAGCTGAAGTGTTTTCATGATAATTGGTTTTTGTAGTGTCTTCTTCATGAAAATTACATGATAGTAATGATTATTTCGGGGTTAGCCTTCATGGATGGACAGTTGATATAGTCTTTTTTTTAGAAAATCATCTTTGAAGAGTGTCGTTACTTCCTTCTTGCAATGAAGCAATAGGATTGATTAAATAGCTTCTAAAGGACTGAATTAGAATTAGCAAAATAGAAAGAAATGAAAAAAGAATTACGGGTGCAGATAAGATCCAAAAGGTAATTTTGGTCTGGAAAGCGTAGTTTTCAAGCCATTTATTTCCTAGTAAATAAATGAATGGGATGCTGAAAACCCCAGCAAAAAGGAGTGAGCCAAAGGTGCCTTTCCCAAGAATTTTTGTGATGTCCGTAAATCCCGCTCCTAAGGTTTTTCTTACACCAATCTCCTTAATTTTTGAGGAAGCGAGAAAATAAGTTAACCCGAAAAATCCCAAGGAAGCTACTAAAATAGCCAAGCTTGAAAAGATCTGGAATACCTGGAAAAAGTTCTCATCCCGCTGGTATTGTTGGTTATAAAAATCATCAAGGAAGTAATAACTGAAAGGGTTCTCTGGAAAAGAAGCATTCCAATAATCTTTCATTTCACTTAGTAAAACATCTTCCGAAGCTTCTTTGTATTTGATAAAGACAAACAAATCAGGTTGATCTCTAAGCTCAAAAATGATAGGTTGATAGGCTTGTTGAAGTGAAAATTGATGGAAGTTTTTTACCACTCCAATGATTTCTGGTGTTGAATTTACCCTGTAATGTATTTTTTCACCAATAGCCTCCTCCGGAGAATTGAAGCCCAACAATCTTACTGCCTCTTCATTTATGATAATGGATCGCTTTTCATTTCTTTGTACGTCAAAATCTCTTCCAGCTAAAATTTCGATTTTGAACTGGGAAATGAAATTTTCGTCAATTTGAGTAAATGAATACGTATTTGCTTCTTCTTCCGGACTTCCTAATTTTCTTACATAACCTTCAGCTTGTCCCCTAATAAGTTTTCCAGGAATAAAATTCGCACTTGTCAACCCAATAATCTTTGAGTTTGCAAGAAGTGCATTCTGAAAGCTATTCATTCTTTCCTCTAGGTTGACACCTTCACTTTCTACACTTGGACCAGCAAGTACCAAGGTTTTTTCTAATTCCAACCCAGAGTTCGAGTTCTTCATGAACCTTAACTGGGAAGCAATCAGTAGCGTGAATCCTATGACGAAAATAGAAATTGCAAATTGAAAAATGACTAGAGGACGCTGGATCCGAAGCTGAACTTGGGACTTCGAAGTGATAGACCGAAAGGAACCTTTTGACACCAGCCAGGCAGGATAGATGCCAGAAAAAATGATGGCTAGGGCCAATATCCCCACTTTTAGACTCCAGGAGGTGGAGAATAATAATTGTTGTAAAAGATCGATGCTGGTTATTTTGATTAATAACGGATTAATCAGAATTATTAATAAAACTGCAAACCCCAATGCGATGATGTTGATGAAAATTGCCTCGAAAAATAATTGATTGAATAGATGCCTTTTTCCAGCCCAAAAATCTTTCTAACACCGATTTCTTTATTTCTCAAAATCACCCTGGCAGTTGCGAAATTGATGTAATTACATGCTGCGATTACTAAAATCAAAAATGCCAGAGCCGCCAAAAGGAATAAAACGGGTTCGCTTCCATTGGCTTTAAATTCATTGATAAAATTTGACTTAAGATGTATTTCTTCCAAAGGCATAGCATGAAAACTGATTCCTGTTTCTGGGAAGCCCTTTTCTTCAATTGCACTTAAAGAGGCCTTGAGTTCAGAAGCCTGATTAGAGGAAGAAATTTTGACATAGGTATAAAAATCAGACCCCCAGTTTGAAAATTCTTGATCTGGATTGGGATAAAGGTTTAAAGAGATCAATGCTGAAAAATCCAGGTGTGTATTTGAAGGCAAATCTTCTATGACTCCTGCTACCGTATAGTTTTTGAATTCCTGGTATCCGTTTTCCTGATAAATTCCATAAACCCCATTGATGATTAAACTTCTATTGATGGGATTTGTCTCCCCAAACAATTTCTCTGAAAGTGATTTTGTTAAAATAATTGCCTGAGGGGTATTTTTCCACTGCTCTACAGAACCAGCAATGAATGAAAAATCAAAGAAATCGAAAAAAGTGGTTTCTGCTCCAATAATTCCATCTTGGGCGATTAGGTTTTCACCTGCTTTTATGCTGGTATTTTGACCTGCTTTATGGATTCTTAAGACAGACTCGGTATTACTGAAACTATTTCTGAGTTCTTCTCCTGCTTTTGAATAGATTCTTGCAGAAAAACTGGAACCACCATTTTCCAAGGATTTTTCCTGATAGATTCTGTATATTTTTTCTGAGTCAGAATGGAAATTGTCAAAACTCTTTTCAAAAGCCCAGTAAGAAAAAATCAACAAGCAAGAAGCCAAGCCCAAACTCAAACCAAGTATACTGATCAACGAATAAAATGGATGAAACTTGATGCCCCGAAGCGTTGAGATGAAGTAATGTTTAATCATAATGGAAATTTTTCTCTCCCATGTTATGGCTAAAGCTATGCCAACAAAAAGCTTTTTAAATTGGCGAAATAGCTGATAATCTTATTATTAATTTATCAAGGCGAACAAAAACGTTCGAAAATGGACGAGAATATTTTTGGAGCAGGAGAACAAATTGCTGCTACTAGCAGCTTTTAAAAGGCCATACCCATACTTAGTATAATTGGGCATTTTATTCAAGAAAATCCAGCCAAAAAAAGCGTGTTTTTAGAAATTTTGTCCCAAAACACGCTTTTTCAAAACTTAAAGGTTAGCGTTTTATTCGTTTTGGCAGCACCTACACCAATGAAAGGAATTGCACCTGCTCCCGTTACTTCTGGAAGTATACCGTTCCATTTTTCAATGGCTTTGAGTTCATAGTTTAACCAATCAAGTCTCCGAAAAGGTTATTTTCTACAAACCTAAGTGTCCATTTTTAATACCGATGCGAAATTATTGGATTCTGCTTTACTATAGTTTAAAAAAACAAACCCAGCCAAAATAAGAATGACTGGGTTTGAAATTTCTAGTAAAGATGATGACGGAATTGAATTAACCCATTCCAAAGCCTTCTCGGTAAGTTCTGGTGACAAACTGATTGGCATCCTCGAAATTGGTAATTCTCAAATTATCTCCATCCCACAGCAATTTTTTACGTCCATAGAACTCCATTTGACCTTTGCTGTTTTCCCTTCTTAACATGTAACTTCTGATAGCAAGATTTCCCATTAAAACAGTTTCTGTCATTGGGCCAGCATAATCAAAAGAAGAAGTTAATCCTTTATGTTCCGTACTTCCAAAACCAGCTTTACAAGCATCCACCCAAAGTCTTTGATGTCCATATTCTGGTTCATCATTGGGTTCTGTTTGAGGACCAAATTCTTGGGTTCCGTCATTGAGGTATAGCTTCGGCATGAGTGGTGAGGAATCATTAATATTGGTAGAAATAATTCCTTTGTCTCCTATGATCAATACTCCATTGGCGGAATTTGCTCCTCCTATATCGTGATCAGCAGGAATAATATCAGGGTGTGCTGGTCGAATTCCACCATCCATCCAAGTCATATTGATTGGAGATTTACTTTTGGAGTTGCTGCAAAGTTCAATGAGATGAACGAGGATGCAGGGCAACCATCAGGATGGTAATCAGGGGTCCACATGCCGCTGTATACTGATCCTACGCTACATTCTGCATCAGTAGGATAGTGAAGGCCAAGGGTTCTAAATGGAATATCTATTAAGTGACATCCTACATCACCAAGGGCTCCGGTTCCATAATTCCACCAGCCTCTCCAACTAAATGGAGCCAATCCTGGAGTATAAGGAATTTCAGGAGCGGGGCCTAACCAAAGATCCCAATCCAGAGCACTTGGTTTGGCACTTGGGTCTGGTTTTGGGAATGCTCCTCCTTGAGGCCATACTGGACGGTTGGTCCAAACTTCCACCTTGGAAACCTTCCCTATTTTATCCGAATCAATCCATTCTTGAACCAAATTAAGAAGCGGGTTTGAACCTCCTTGGTTTCCCATTTGAGTAACTACTTTTTGGTCTTTGCCATCTCAGTAAGCATTCTTGCTTCTTTGATGTTGTGGGTCATAGGCTTTTGTACATACACATGCTTTCCTCTTTCCATCGCATATTTTGCAGCAGGTCCGTGTACGTGGTCAGGAGTGGAGATGGTTACAGCATCTATGTCTTTCTCTGTATCCAGCATTTTTCTGAAATCGGCATAAAGTTTCGCATCAGGAAACCTTTCTACAGAGGCTTTCGCGGAGCCTGAAAAATCAACGTCACATAATGCAACCACTCTTTCTCTTCCATTTACCGACGCATTTCGGATATCACTTGCACCTTTTCCTCCTGCGCCTATAGCTGCAAGGTTCAGTTGGTCAGAAGGAGAGGTAAATCCAACGCCTCCTAAAACATGTCTAGGTACAATAAAAAATGAGGATGCAATTGCTGCATTTTTAATAAAATCCCTTCGGCTTTGACCTTCAGAATCTTTCTTGTGCTGTGTCATGGGTTTTTGATTAGGTTAAATAAGTTTATGTAAAATAGAAATTTATCTAATAGGTTGAATCCTGTTTGTCTTTAAACTGCCATACTTTAAGGATTAACGGTAAAGATAATTTTCATGTAAAAGTTTGTCAATTTTTATAGTAGAGGGTTTATTATGACCGATACTGGAGATTTTTTGGAAGATATTTTAGAGTCAAGGTTTAAAATACAGTTGTTTTTGAGTTGATTTTTGATAAATGTAGTTTTTGTAGTTTAATATAGACTTTGGTGAGGATGTAGAATGACCAAAGAAAATATCAAAAAAGTGTAAGAAATCAGGACAATGCAGGTGGGCTAAGCGGTATTTTCAGACTTTCTTTGGATATATTGAATGGATAAAGCATTTAGAATAGATTCAACAGGCCAAAAATGAAAATAGGAGTACTAAAAGAGACAAAAGAGCGGGAAAATAGAGTAGCTCTAAGTCCAGAGGTCATCAAATTATTGGTAAAGAAAGAGTTTGAAGTGTTAGTGGAAGAGGGAGCAGGCAATGCTTCTAATTTTTCTGATGCAGAATACATCTCTGCAGGGGCAAAAGTAGTAAAGGCTCAAGAGGTTTTTGGATCAGATATTTTGTTAAAAGTCAATCTCTTTACACTTGCTGAGATTGATCAAATGCAAACTGGCACAACCTGTATTTCCATTATGTATGCCTATAATCATCCTGATGTCTTGGATGCGATGAATAAAAAATCCATCACTTCCTTCTCGATGGATGCTGTACCTAGGATTTCAAGAGCCCAGAAAATGGACTCCCTTAGTTCTCAAGCCAACTTGGCTGGATATAAATCAGTAATCATGGGAGCCAATCACCTTGGGAAAATCTTCCCTTTGATGATGACCGCCTCAGGTACTATTACTCCTTCTAAGGTATTGATTTTTGGAGCTGGTGTAGCAGGTTTACAGGCCATTGCTACTGCCAAAAGGTTGGGGGCAATTGTTGAAGTAAGTGATGTAAGGCCTGAAACCAAAGAGCAAGTGGAGTCTTTGGGGGGCGGTTTTTGATGGTGGAGGGAGCAGAAACAGTGAAAGTAGAAGGAGGGTATGCAGCTGAAGTTTCAGAGGAGTTTTTAAAAAAGCAAAAGGAACTCATTCAATCTAAAATCAAAGAGTCTGATCTGGTGATTACCACTGCCTTGGTCATGGGTAAAAAATCACCAATTCTTGTGACAGAAGAAATGGTGAAGACTATGAAAAAGGGATCTGTGATCGTAGATATGGCAGTGGAGTCTGGTGGGAATTGTGAGATTTCCGAGAAAGATAAGACCGTAGTCAAGCATGGGGTGACCATCATTGGAGAATCAAATCTACCCTCTTTATTACCTACCAATGCCAGTCAACTTTATGCAACCAATATCAGTACGCTTTTACTGCACTTGGCTAATAAAGATGGCTTTAATCTAGATATGGAAGAAGAAATCACCAAGGGAGTATTAATCACTTATAAGGGTGAGACTGTCCATGAGTTTACCAAGAAAATCTTAAATAACTAGTAACCCTTTTTATCATGAGCTCAGAAGCATTAATTATTCTGATTTATATTCTTGTTTTGGCAAGTTTTCTGGGATTTGAGCTAATCGCTAAAGTTCCCCCCACACTCCATACGCCCTTGATGTCGGGATCGAATGCAATCTCGGGAATCACGATTGTGGGCGCGCTATTAGCCTGCAATGAAATGGGCTATGTAACACTTAGTAAATGGTTGGGAATGATTGCTTTAGTTCTAGCTACCATCAACGTGGTGGGAGGATACACTGTGACAGATCGAATGCTTAAAATGTTCAAGAAGAAATGAGTATTGCCATCCAAATAGCCTATTTGATTTCCTCCATTCTATTTGTGTTGGGAATTAAAATGTTGAACAAAACCAAGTCTGCCAGACAGGGAAACCGCTTATCTGCCTTGGGGATGTTTATTGCAATTTTAGCCACCTTGGTACAGATACAAGTCATTTCCTTTGTAGAGATCTTTGCTTGCATTGTCGTAGGTGCTGCGATTGGTTTATATTACGCCAATAAGGTGGAAATGACAAAGATGCCAGAGATGGTAGCTCTATTCAACGGATTTGGAGGCTTAGCTTCCTTCTCAGTTGCCTTGTCGGATTATTTCCTTCGAACCAACGTAAATCTGGAGTCCATTGAGCTGGTAACTGTCATCAGTATCATTGTATCGGTGTTTATTGGTGGAGTGACTTTTACGGGATCTATTATTGCATTCTTGAAACTGAATGGAAATATCTCAGGATCCCCCATTACCTTCAAAGGGCAACATCCACTCAACTTAGCCTTGTTTCTAAGTTTTTTGACAGCGGCAACCTTTACCGTAATTGATCAAACAGACCCAGTGTTAATCATTGTATTGATCGTGATTTCGCTCGTATTAGGAGTGCTGACGGTAATCCCAATTGGAGGAGCTGACATGCCTGTGGTGATTTCACTTTTGAACTCCTATTCTGGAATGGCAGCCTGTGCGACAGGTTTTATTTTAAATAACAATGTACTGATCGTGGCTGGCTCCTTGGTAGGGGCTTCAGGAATCATTTTGACACAGATTATGTGTAAAGCGATGAACAGGTCATTGGTCAATGTCCTATTAGGTGGTTTTGGTCAGACTGTTTCAAGCGCTGGTGAAGATGGACCTTCCATCACCGTCAAGGAAATAGGAGTGGAAGAAACAGCCATGCTGTTTGATTCAGTGTCTTCTGTGATTGTTGTTCCAGGATATGGGATGGCTGTTGCACAAGCCCAGCATGTGATCCGGGAATTGATGGAACAATGTGAGAAGCGGAATATAGACTTCAAATTTGCGATACATCCCGTGGCAGGGAGAATGCCAGGTCATATGAACGTGTTATTGGCGGAAGCCAATATTTCCTATGATAAATTAATCGAAATGGAATCCATTAATGATGAATTCCCAAATACTGACTTAGTATTGATTGTTGGAGCAAATGATGTGGTGAATCCTGCTGCCAGAAATAATCCTCAAAGCCCAATTTATGGGATGCCTATTTTGAATGCAGACAAAGCAAGAACTGTGATTGTCAGCAAAAGAAGTATGGGTAAGGGATATGCAGGAGTAGAAAATGAACTCTTTGGTTATCCAAACTGCCTGATGCTTTTGGGGATGCCAAACAAACCATTACAAAAGTAGTCTCCGAAATGAAGGAGATGTAAGAATATTTTTTTCTCAAACCTATACCTAGGGCTACCGGAGTGATCCGGTAGCTTTTTTTATTCCATGGAAATTAAAATACTGATAATAAATCCTTGATCTTTAGGTAGTATCCTTTCTCCAGATTCAATCTATTTTTGAAAAACCCTGTATAAAGATTGATTTTCTGATTTTATAAGATTCTGGCTTTTCCTGAATCGATCAGGATAGTGGAGTGATAAGTTTTTGTTATCTAGGGTTTTACCAGTCGGGGTGCCTGATTGGCAGTCAGATTTACTTCAAGGATTTGTTGAAATAATTGATAGAATAATGCGAATAGTGACATTTACTTTAAAACTGGGGTTTGTTGCCGTACTCATGCTGTTAAGTATACATGCCTTCCCTCAAGAATTGGCAAAAGGTTATGTTTTCAATGATGAAAATGGAAACGGAAAGAAGCAACGACGAGAGGCGGGGCTAGCAGGAGTCAGTATATCCAATGGCAAGGAGGTAGTGCAAACAGATGAAAATGGATATTATGAAATACCTATAAAAGATGGTCAATTACTATTTGTTATTAAGCCCTCGGGTTATCGTGTTCCCTTGGATTCTTTGAATAGACCCCAATATTTTTACATCCATAAGCCTTCAGGTTCCCCTGAATTGGTCTATCCTGGTTCGGCTCCCACGGGTGATCTTCCCAAAGAAATCAATTTTGCTTTGACCAAAACAGAGGAAAAAGAAGAGTTTACTGCATTGATCTTTGGAGATCCACAACCTTATACCTTAGAGGAAGTGGATTATTTTGACCGAGGGATTGTCAGTGAAGTGGCAGGTATAGAGGATGTGGTATTCGGACTTTCTTTGGGAGATTTGGTAGGGGATGATTTGACCCTATTTACTCCGTATTCTCAAGCGGTTTCCAGGGTGGGAGTTCCTTGGTACAATGTCATGGGAAATCATGATGAAAACTATGATGTAGCATCAGACGAACTCTCAGATGAAACTTTTGAAGCGAATTTTGGACCGAGTACCTATGCTTTTAATGTTGGCAAAGTCCACTTCATGGTGATTGATGATATCCTTTGGCCAGACCCTAGAGACGGTCAAAGTTATTGGGGTGGATTGAGAGCAGACCAGTTAGAGTTTTTAAGGAATGATTTGAAATTTGTTCCTAAAGACCATTTGATCGTGATGTCCATGCATATCCCGTTCGAGCAAGGAGACTCTTTCCGAGATCAGGATAGACAAGCGATTTTCGATATGCTGGAAGACTTCCCATATACCCTTTCCTTATCTGCCCACACACATCTTCAGAGGCAAGATTACTTCACCAAAGTAGAGGGGTGGAAGCAAGACACTCCACATCATCATTACAATGTGGGTACTACCTCAGGTGATTGGTACAAAGGAGTATTAAATGAAAAAGGAATTCCGGTCTCCACCATGCGTGATGGCACTCCCAAAGGATATGCATTTATTCATTTCACGGGAAATCAATACAAGGTGAATTATCAAGTAGCTGGAAAGTCCAATGCCTATCAAATGGAAATTTTTGCACCCAAGGTATTGGAGAAAGGGAAGCGGACTACTGCTGGAATTTTTGTCAATTTTTTCATGGGATCAACAGGAGATGAGGTCTTAATAGGCATTGATGGAGGTGAAATGAGACCGATGTCCTGGGTGGAAGATTACGATCCTGCCTACTTAATCGATTTGTATCAGTGGGACACGACAGAAACCCTTCTAGACGGAAGAAGACCATCCAACCCTGCTCAGAGTAAACACCTGTGGAGGATACCTATCCCAAATGGATTGGAAGCGGGAGAACATACTGTAAAAGTCCAAGCGACTGATCGTTTTGGACAGGTGCACCTAGGGACACAGAAAATAATGGTAGTAGAAAGGTAAGTTTTGGATCAGTTTAAAATGCCGGGTCAATCGTGGTCCGGCCTTTTTTACTACCTAGTATAAAACCCAGGATAAAAATGGTAAGCGTTCCCACGACTATTGTCATGTTGCTATGTAAAGGGTTTTGAAATGGAGCAAGGTCTCCTAATAGAATATAGGAGGATAAACTCATCCAAATAATTACTAAAACACCCACCGAAACAGCAATAGAAGCATTTCTGCTGTTGCATTTTTTCACCATAAAACCAAGAAGGAAAAGTCCCAGAATTCCTCCGCTGAAAATAGAAGCCAAAGCCCACCAAGCATCTAATGCGCTGGTTACTCCATTGAATGCCAGTCCTACCAAAATACTGAAAATTCCCATGATCAAGGATGCAAGCCAAAGCACTCTCATGGAAGTTTTTTCAGAGGGGTTGGGGTGAATGTATTTTTAAAGTGATCAGAAAGTATAACTGTGGCAGAGCTATTTACACTGGTGGAAACAGAACTCATCCCCGCAGCAAAAATAGAGGCAATCAAAAGGCCTGTAATCCCAGTTGGTAATTGGGATACGATAAAATATGGAAAGACCTTGTCTGAATTTGCTGCCCCTGAAATGTCTGAGGGAAGTAATTCCGGTTGGGCCTGATAATAGGCAAATAAGGCAGTTCCGATAAAAAGAAGATGGCAGAGACAGGAACATATAACAGACTCCCTAGCCAGGTTGATTTAATGGCTTCCTTCTCAGTTTTGGCACTCACGTACCGTTGTACATAATTCTGGTCTATTCCAAAATTCTGCAAGTTGATAAATAGACCATAGACTAGGATCATCCAAAAGGTCGAGGTAGTAAAGTCCAGGTCAAAACTTCCTAAACTGAATTTATTTTGTGAAGCAGCAATAGTAAATACTTCGTTGGCTCCTCCAGGGATATCAATAAAAATCACCAGCAGACAGGCCAAGGCACCAGCAATTAAGACGATTCCTTGAATGGCATCCGTCCAGATTACCGCTTCAATTCCACCAGACATGGAATAGATGATCACGGATATTCCCGTAACAGTGATAATCATTGGAATGCTCCAGCCAAACAAGGCATTCATCGGTAAAGCGAGGAGGTATAGGATGGTTCCCATTCTCGCCAGTTGGGTCAATAAATAGCAAATCGAAGCATAAATCCTTGCCCAAAGCCCAAACCGTTGTTCTAAATAATAATAAGCTGATTCGCTATTTAGTTTACGGTAAAGTGGGACAAAGTACTTGACAGCAATCAGGGCCGCCAAAGGAATGGATAAACTAAAAACAAATCCATTCCAATTGGATAAATAGGCGTTACCTGGTAAAGCCAAGAAACTGATACTACTTACAAAAGTTGCAAATATTGACATGCCTATTGCCCAAGAGGGAAGCCTTCCACCGCCAGTTGTAAAGTCCAATGCGGATCTTTTTCGAAAGGAGAAGGATAGACCAAAACCCACGATTGCTACCATGTAGATTAAAAAAACGACTAAGTCAAAAATGGGAAGATTCATAGGTTGATTGGGCTAAAAGTAAATCAGGTAGATAAAGCCATTTTTACAGCAGTTTTTACAGTTTCATATTTTTTCTTTAACGCAATTTTCTCCCCTTCATTAAAAGCACAAAGAGGAAGGGCTAGTATTCCCTGACACAATCCTTCAAATGAAAGTGAAGCTTTTAGTCCTTTCAAATAATTGGATTGGTAGGTGCCATGACTATATAGGTTTTTGCTTAAAAACTGAACTGTCTCATTGTAAAGCTTGATCTTTTCCAAATCTTGGTATTCAATCGCCTCAAAGAGTTTTACATACAAGGAAGGAAATAAATTGGCACCTCCGGTTACTCCTCCATGGCCTCCCATGTTCATAGTCTCTACAAGAACCTCTTCAGGTCCTACCAAAACCGTAAATTCAGGATCCTCACGAAAATTATCGCAGAGGCTTTCAAAATAGGTTAAATCACCAGAGCTATCTTTAATACCTATAATATTCGGATGCTTGGATAAGCTCATTACAGTTTCTAATTCCAGTTTAATTCCTGTATGGGATGGCATATTATATAGGTATAATGGTAACTCTACGTCGTCAGCAAGTTTGGAGAAATAGTAGACCAATTCATCTTGCCCGACATTCATATAAAAGGGATTTGTGGCTACTAGAATATCAGCCCCAGCGTTTTTTGCAACTTCAGCTAAGCCCAAACTTTCTTCAAAGGAGCAGTCCGTAATGCCTACTAATACTGGGATTCTATGATTTACTTGTTGGCAAGTTTGCTCGATGAGCTTCTTCTTGACTTTGGAACTGATACTTGGGAATTCACCGGTGGTTCCTAAAATAAAAATGCCATGAATTCCACCGGAAATCATATGCTCTAGAAGGAGAGAAAGACTCTTTTCATCGAGCGAAAACTCCGGATGGAGAGGAGTGATCATAGGAGGGATAATCCCTCGAAATGGCTTTGGAATAGGCATGATAAAGATTTGTGAGTTAGTTATTCAAGGGTTAGTGCAACGTACTTAACCTTCTCTCGATTATAGGTATAAGTCAAGTGTACGGTACCATCTTTCGCTTGAATGATGGCAGGATAGCTAAACTCACCTTTTGGTTGATCCTCTAAAACATGGATTTCTTCCCAATTCATCCCATCGCGAGACATCATCAATGAAAGTTTATTTCTACCTTCTTTGATAGGATTACACAATAACAATTGAACTCCATTTTGAAGGGTTACCGCATCAATTCCTGAGTTGTTATGAACCAAGCCTGTAGATTCTACGGTAGACCAGGATTTACCCCGTCCAATGACCAAGTGGTGCCAATTACATGCTCCTGAGTTCGGGCCAATAGTTGGAGCTTGCCATTTGGATAAGATAAAATGGTAGGTTGGATGGCATGGAAATCTCCATTGTCAATTTCATTTTTTTCCAGTCTTGTACATCCTTTGTTGTGGTTTCCACATGCATACTCCAAATGCCATTGGTTTCAAAGCTGCTTGGATGAAGTAAAGTGCCATCTGGCAATAAAACAGATTTGTTTTTCACGGGACCGAGCATTCCTGGAGGAATCTGAACTGCTTTTGACCAGGTTTTTCCGCCATCATCTGAGGTTTTATACAAGCCCCACCATTCTCTTGGATTGGGCCCTTCTTTATAGAAAAGTACGATTTGTCCGCTGTCTGGATTTCTATATAAAACAGGGTTCCAAGTTGGGTTTCTAAAGTCTTTATTTTCAATTCCGTCTGCAACTAGTACAGGAGTACTCCATGTATTGTCTTGGAGCATGGAAGTATAAATACTTACATCAGGATGCCGCTCGTATTGTCCACCAAACCAAGAAGCGAGAATTCCCTCTGGCGTTTCAACCAAAGTGGAGGCATGACAAGAAGGAAAAGGAGCCGTTTCATAGATGAATTCGGACTTTAAAATTTTGACCTCGATTCGTTCCTTCGGAAAAAATAAGGAGCTAAAAGTTGTGAATAAAAAAAGGCTCAAGAGGTATGGCATGAATGAATAATTTAAATGAGGTTGATTTGGAGTTTAAGCTAACAAAAAGCAATAAAAAGTTAAAAGAACTATCTTGTACTCACCTGAATTTATTTACTATTCAGGTCGATGAAATCCATGAAATGCTGCCAATCTTCCAAGGTTAATCCATGCTCCCCTTCTCGGATATGATAGCCCGCACGATCTTGGTGAATTGGGGTTTGCACATTTTCAAAATCCTCTGGAAATGATACTGATTGTTTGTAAATATCCGTATAGATCCTACTTCCAATTTGCATAGAAAGATATTCGCCTTTTGGATCGGCCCAAAGATCTCCTTTGGCACTCGAAATATAAATTGCCCTAGGTGCGATCAGCATGGCAAGCATATGTTGATCTATAGGGAGTAATTCTTCCTGGTTATTGTACTTTTTGAAATTGTCATTAAACCAATGAGGAAATGAATGATTGATGATGTTCACAGTTTCGCCAAATTTTCGACGCGAAAGGGCTGCTCCCCCACATCCGGATTCATTGGATATGACCACTGCCCATCTGGGATCATTGGCACCAGTCCATAAGGCAGTTTTGCCAGAACGAGAGTGACCTACTATCGTTGCCTTTTTTGCATCTATCAAAGGTCTTTGCATAAAATAGTCCATGGCTCTCATGGCTGCCCAACCCCAGGCTCCAAATGTTCGCATGCCTGCAGGGTTTTCTAGCTCCTCCGGATAGAGGGTGGAGAGAATCCCTTGAGTGAACCTTTCTGCATCATCTGGAGCTACTGTTTCGCCATGGAAAGATGCTGTGGCAAATCCTCTGCTTACCAATTCTTCTACCGGCCAATACCCATCTTCTGCGATTCTTCCGTCCTTATATTTTGCTCGATGATTAATTAAAAGAATAACGGGGGCAGGGGTATTGGTTGACTTCGGAAAAAACACATTGAGACGCATGGTATGGGATTTTCCATTTCTACTGACAGAAATATAAAGCTCTTTAAAAAGGGTAGTTTCTGGAAAAGGGTTGGGGTTCTCTGAAACTTCTTTATAGGAAATAGAATCGAAATCAGTTGGGATCTCACCATAGACTTCATCGGTAAAAGCTTTCAAAATTTCAGGTCTTCTAATACCTTCCCAATCTGAGACATTGTTGATGAGCTTTCCATGTTCGCTGACAAAAGGATCTGGTAAACTTAATGAAGGGACTGTACTTTCATCTTCATTCACTTTTTGCTGTGCCATGAGAATTGGGTTTTGTACAAGGAATAGGAGAGAGACAACTAAAATTGATTTGAGCATCTTGTTTTATTTTGAACTGGAACTGGTCAATTGTTCAGGGATGAAGTCTTCGAATGGATAAGCCCTAGGTAAAACTTCAACTCCACTGGTTACTTTCATGGGAGCTTCTCCTGCAAATGTGACCTCCATGAAATATGCTTGATAGCCATTATCTGGCTGTTTCATTTGATATTCATAAAGCCCCCTTCTTTGGACTCCAGGTTAATAAAACTCCATTTTGGACCAAAAACATCTACTCTGAAATCTCGGGCCTCTTCATTGGTAGCAGTCCATACTTTTACAGAAATAGGTTGGTTCTTAGGGTCTGCCTGAAAGCGAATAAACTCATCTTCTATCGCCCATTGGTAGCTTGGTCTCGTATGTTGATTTAAAACAGAAGAATAAAAAGAAATCATATTTGGGAAAGCATCTGATTTACTCAAATCATGCCCAAAATTTGGTACGTATTGCAGGTGTTTTTCTCCTTTTAAATCATTCCAATAAAATTCCCAACTATCCGGTTGGAAAAACTGATCTCCAGCTGCATTGATTAAGAGCTTTGGCATATCCAGGTCAGATAAGAATGAGTAAGGTTCTGTGATTTCCAATAATCGGTCAAACTCAGGTGTCCCCATCCATTCCATTACTCCCTCTCTTACATAATCATTAACCGCAGGTGCCCAAAAACCGTAATTTCTCCAATGATGTTTAAATGAGGGTTCCAGATTTAGCAAATCTATTACGATTGGGACAATTGCTACTACCCGATCATCTACAGCTCCAGTAGTCCAGGTAGTCCAGCCTCTCTTGGAAGCTCCAGCTACCACATATTTTTGGAGGTTCTTATCATAATAGGTTTTTACAAGTTCTGAGGTAGCATCCATCGCCAGTTTGACTGCTTTGGTCATGGGCAGTCTGGCAAGCCAAATTGCATCTTCATCTTTTGCCCCTCCTTCCAGAAACTTTTTCCAGCCGTATGAAATAATCTCGTCTTCATACCGCTCTCCAAAACTGTCATTGGCAAAGGTCAGGGGCTGAAATGGAATGTTGTGCACCTGTGCTACTATTGAATTGGTTTGAGTAGCAGCGGCAAGAATAAGTTCATCTGGGGCTAGAGGCATGTTGGTGTTCGTACTTCCACCGCCTACCCACATCATCCCAGTTTCGTAGGGTGTATCTCTTGGGACCACCACTGAAATCCAATGCCACCATTTAGTTTTATCCACCAGGTCCGGCGTCAACCAATGTTGTGAGGTCATTTTTAAAACATGGTAATCGTAATCGGTACCAGTGACCGTATGAACCACCTCAAATCCATAAGTGCTATCAGCGGCCATCACATACTCTTTGAGGATGCTTTCGTTTTTTTGTGGGGGAGTCGTTTTTGTTTCAACAGGCTGTTCACATGAAGTTATGAACAGCAACAGGAAGAAAGCAAAAATGTGTGAATTTCGGACAGTAGGAAAAAAATACTCATGCAGGTTTGGGTTTTTGTTATTGGTCTAAAATCTAATGATTTATGCGGGGATGAACAATCTAGATTTCTCGAAACTTGAAAGTAGTTCACAAATCCCATTTCCAATTATTGGGTCGATTGGAAATATTCCTCTAATTTTTACCTCCTTTTTGAAGATATGGACTACTGATCCTCTCGAATAATTTCCGGTATGGGTAGTCTTATTATAGTGAACTAAAACCTTCCATATATCCATGAGAGAATTGGATGAATGGGAAAAACCATAAACCATGAAAAGAAGATCTGCTGTAAAGGCAATGGCCTTAAGCTCCATTACACCTTTATTTTTTCCGCAAGGATTTACAGGTATCACCAGGCTGTTAGGCCCCACGAAAACTGCTTTTAAAAGCAATTGGGAAAATTGGCCAACTATGAAATGGATTGGCCCTGAATTTTGGGGGAACAGGCTACAAGATTGGGAATTAGTGGATGGAAAAGCATGTGCAGTGATTTCTGCTCCAAACCGTGCCTTACATATCTTAACCCATCAATTAGGAGAAGACCTTAGGGATTTTAATCAAGCGGTTACCCTCCATTGGGAGAACTCTGAATTAATAAATCATCCTGAGGCGTATGTAGGTTTCCGATTAGGAGCAAAAGGGAGATTCCCGGACTACCGATCAGCAGCAGTTTTTGGGGAAGGACTTGACTTAGGAGTGAATGGGGAAGGAAAAGTGTTTATAAGGGAGCAACGTTCCAATGAGAATTTAGATTTGAATCAACCTATTTTGCTTAGCCTTAAAGCAGAATATCAAGGGAATAAGTATACCCTGACATTGCTTGCCAAACAAAATGAGCTGGAAGTAAAAGTCGTTGACTCTGAGTTGGAATCAGCAAGTTTAGTGGGAAATATCGCTTTAGTAGCTCATTGTCCATCCGATTTAGGAAGTGAAAATCCACTGGTTTCAATTGGTGACTGGATGTTTAGTGGGGATAAAATTGAAGAGTATGCAGACCAGCTATTTGGACCCATTTGTTTTGCTCAGTATACTTTGCATGAGGGATTGTTGAAAATGACGGCTCAGCTAGCTCCGGTGGAAGAAATTGAAGGGGTCAACATCTCCTTGCAGATAAAGAATGGAATGCAATGGGAGACACTCCAGGAAGCAGACATGGATCCACTCGGGAGAATAGCCCAATTCAGGATTCCTGAATGGAGACACCATGAAACGATTGCCTTTAGAGTTCATTTGGAGATTCCTCTAAAAAACAAAATTCAGGATTTTGATTACTATGGTGAAATCGCCAAAGAACCAGAAGCCAAAGAAAATTTAAAGGTGGCAGTATTTAGTTGTAATGCCGATCATGGGTTTCCTGACCAAGAAGTTTCTTACCATGTAAACAAGCATCAACCCAACATGGCATTGTTTCTTGGAGATCAGTTTTACGAGGGAACTGGCGGTTTTGGAATTCAAACGGACCGTATTGAAAAATCAAGCTTAGATTACCTTCGAAAATGGTACATGTTTGGTTGGTCCTATCGGGATATTTTCAGAAGAATCCCTACCGCTTTTATCCCAGATGATCATGATGTCTATCATGGAAATGTATGGGGAGAAGGAGGTGAACATGCTCCTACCGACGAAGGCTGGGGTTATGTAGCACAAGACCAAGGAGGTTATAAAATGTCACCCCAGTGGGTAAATATGGTCCAGGCCACACAAACCAGCCATTTGCCAGATCCATTTGATCCAAGACCTGTCAAACAAGGAATCAACGTATACTATACTGACTGGAATTATGGTGGAGTGAGTTTTGCGATTTTAGAGGACCGTAAATTCAAATCTGCACCTAAAAATGTCCTTCCTGCTGAGGCAAAAGTTCAAAACGGGTTTATTCAAAATACGGAATTTGACATTAAAGAATATTACGATATCGATGCAGAGCTCCTAGGTAAACGACAAATGGATTTTCTTGAAAAATGGGCCGAGGATTGGGGAGCAAATATTCAAATGAAAGCGGTTTGTTCACAGACAAATTTCTGTACGGTAGCGACCTTACCCGAAGGAAGTATTATAGATGAAATTGTGCCCAGATTGCCTATTCCAGAAAAAGGAGAGTATGTAGATGGAGATGCACCAACTTCTGATATGGATTCCAATGGTTGGCCACAAAAGGGTAGGGATGAAGCCTTGAGGACCATTCGCAAAGCCTTTGCTTTACATATTGCGGGAGACCAGCATTTGGCAAGTACCGTTCATTATGGGGTTGATGAATTTAGAGATTCAGGATATGCATTTGCCGGTCCTGCTCTTAATAACTTATGGCCAAGAAGATGGTGGCCCCAAGTTTCTGCTGAGCATCAACCCATTCCTGGAAAAAATAAGAATACTGGAGATTTTATAGATGGTTTTGGGAATAAAATGACGATTCATGCAGTGGCAAATCCTTATAAAACCGGCTTTGAACCATCAAGAATTTATGACCGGGGAACAGGGTATGGCATTATTACGTTCAATAAGGCTGATCGAAAAATAAAAATTGAATGCTGGCCAAGAAATGTTGATCCAATAGCAAATCCATCTGGTCAATACGAAGGCTGGCCAATTGAGATCAGTCAGGAAGATAATTATGCCAGAAAAGCATTCGGGTATTTGCCAGAAGTTCAGGTAAAAGGTGCAGTAAATCCCCTGCTTCAGGTAGTGAATGAAAGCACTGGAGAACTCGAATATGCGATTCGACTCAATTCAATTAGTTTAAAGCCAAAAGTATTTTCAGAAGATACTTTTACGGTAAATCTCTTGGATGCTGATTCGGGGAAGAAAATTTCTATGGGACAAATAAAAATTTCTAAAGGGGGTGAATCCCCTCTATTGTTTGATTTTGCTTAAAACTTGGTGTAAGATTTTGCCCCCAAAGACTTGTGGTATTGGGGGCTTTTTTTTTATCCTTTAGGAGGCCAGTTCTTTTTGATTTCTTAAAATCTTCAAAATGGGCTTTTTCAACTCCTCACTTTTTTCCTGATCATAAGATTTGGTAATAAATAGACCTAAAGAGATCAACGCGAGATTTTTAATGATGTATTGTCCAACTAAGGTGGGGGTAAACCAGGTCTGCCAGATTTCCTCCGTCAATACCAATACCGGAAGAAAAGTAGTAGCCATATGAAAGAACAACAGGTATAAGGCTATTTTACTGAGTTTTGGGAAAAGCCAAAGAATGCCTAACAAACATTCAAACATTCCAAACCCCATGCAAAACAAGGAGAAATCAAACCAGGTGCCGAGAGTTTCTTGGAAGAGGTTTTCAACTAATGCCTCTGCGGGAGATAGTCCAAAGACCTTTAAGATTCCGAACCAGAAATAAATGATAAACAGGGAGAGGCGACCAATTTGTGATGTGATTTTCATGGGTATATTGTTTAGAATGGTGAAACCTAAACTTTCCCAATGAGCCATCCAATGACAAAAATCAGTTTTTGGATTTTTCTTGGCTTAATAATTATAATTAATGAAGGAAGGGGCTTTCACAAAATTGTCTGATTTTCTAAATCGGAGATTTTGGCGTAGCTTGAAGGAAAACTTAGAGCTTCCAAATTCATCCTCCGGAATATAGGTGCCTCTTAATTCGATGGTACCAAAAATCAGGTTTTCATTTCTAATTCTAAGTCCTGTACTGAAACCATAAAATTGGTGGGTGAATTTTATGCATGTCTGGCAATTTAAGGTAGCAGCATTGAGGGAAATAAAAGGAGCGATTCGGAAACCAATCAAGGACCATGGGGTATAGAGTGCTGACTCGATTCTTACAGAATATCGTTCGTCAGCCTCAATTTCTCTCACTCGAAGCCCCGGTATTAATGCAGAGTATATCTCTAGCCAATTATTAGCATACCTGTTAAATAGTTTCGTGTAAGTTAAGCTAGCGGCATTTCTAAGCTTGTAATTCCCCAAAGAAAAAACCCTGGTAAAGTAAGATATGGTGGAATAAATTACCCCGTCTTCAAGACTGGAATTTTTCATGAACGTTCCTGTATTGATACCCATTTCGTAAAAACTTCCAGATTCAAAAACACCTTTGTAATTGAGTTCTAATGCTGCATAAGGTTTATTGGCTCCCAGTCTTCTAACCCATCCTAGGGTAGGAGTGATGGTATAGCCATAGGGAACATCCTCGTTCTTCCGAATCCAAAGATGTATTGGGTCTTATAGAAATCTCGCTTGTAAAATGTCAATGCCGCCAAGACCCCATTGATATTGTTATAATTATTTTCTTTATAAAAATCCTCTTGATCTGGCTTAGTAATAAAGTATCCGTCAAATGCTCTAACAGCTAAAAAAGTACGGCTTCTTTTTTCTATTGGTTTATGGATGCCAAAGTTATAGCCTATCCAAAAATCGGCTAAGTTGTAATGATAGTCCAGAAATACGGAGTCAGGTCTTGAATAGACATTTCTGGACCAGTTTTTACTCCATTGACCTCCTCCGGCTAGTCTGGAATAAGGGGATACTAGTTTACGGTCTATTTTAATCCCTGTAGCGAATTCTCTTTCATCTCCATATGAAAAACCAGTATTCAGTTGGGTGTAGAAGATTTCCAAATCAGCAAAACTTCCTAGGAAGCTAGTTTTTTTAAAAGAGGTACTAAACCCTGTCCTAGGTTTTCTATCTGGGTCAAATAGCATGGTGACTTCCAGTCTTTGACCTCGACCATCCAAGTTAGCGTCATATAATGTGAATTTAGGTGCAGTTGGGATGGTTCCCCCTATGTTCATCCCTATACTGAATACATCCCTGGTGACAATTGTGATATCGACCGAATCAGTTTCTTCAACTGGAGTAATGACGAACCTTGATTCCAGAATAAATTCCTGATTTCGTAAGTGCCGTTCATTGTCTCCGAGTTTATAAGGGTTTATTTTCTCATTTGGCCGTATGAATAAATTTTGCCGAATGGTTTTTTCCCGGGTATTGGTATGAAGTTTATTGGCAGTCCTTCCTATTTTCTGTACAATGGGCTTTTCATTTCCATAGATGGATTTTTCAAACCCAATACTTTGCACATAGATATTTCGGATGATATTTCCAGAGTAGGGTAGAAAACGTTCATCACTTTCTTCGAGCAAGACACTATCACTCCCGGTCCTGGAAATCAGTTTTATTCCTTCCTCCAGGGCTTTTTTTGAAACAGAGGTCTTCGTACTATCCTTTTTGTCTTGTGCTTTAACCTGAACGCAAATAAGGAGTGAAAAAACAAGTATGATGAAAGCCCTCAAGATTTCAATTACGGATTAGTATGTTTTGGATAATTTACAAAAATACTAGGAGATTATATCTTACTATTTATAACCAATTGAAAGAGTAGATTATCAAATTAGATTACGGTATCAACGTTACCAAGAAAAAGTTTTAAAGACTATTTCAGTATAGTCATTCTTCTCATAAATGATACCTACCAGATTATTGCTGATTTCTACCAAATCACTATATCCTGTGTAAGAAGAATTGCTGGGATCTTCTATACCATCCACTAAAAGTGGTTTAGACCAGGTTTTACCCAAATCATCACTGAATTTTAGGCTCAGGTTATTTCGATGCGACGGATCGGAATTATTGGAATGAATTAAAGTAAAGGTTCCTTTAGAATCCCTCATGGAAATGATGGATCCCTGGCAAACAGGATCTGGTAGCTGTTCCTCAAAATATGCCTCATCCCAGGTTTTTCCACCATCCGATGAATAAGCAAGAATTCGCTGACGGATGTCTCCTTTTTGATTTTCACACTCATGATCATTCGATCATTAGGAAGTTCGGCAGCGATGGATTCATTGGATCCAGGGATTTTGACTGACTCGGAAATTTCAAATGTTTTGCCATGGTCATCTGTAAAAAAGCCATGGGCTTGGTATTCAGAAAAACCTTCTTGGGGATCACCTTTTGAATGATTGGCAGCTACAAAAATTCTTCCTTTGTATTTGCCTTCCTGAAATTGAAATGCATGTCCCGGAGTATTTGCATAATGCCTCCAGTCCTCTGGTAAGTTGTAATCTGAATTGAAAGAAGTATTATTCGGTTTGTGAGTTTGAAGGGTGATATTTTGGGGCTCCTCCCAGGTTTTTCCAAGATCGTAAGATTTCATCATCCAAACTTCTCTTACGCCTCGGCCCATCCGAATATCATATTCGTGGTTATTTCCTATATTATAAAACAAATACAGGACCCCTTCAGGGTAATTAGGATCAAATCTATCCACCACAGGAGCGGGATTCCCCGCCTGTAAGGAATCATAGTCCACCAAAATTTCTAATGAAGACCATGTTTTTCCAAAATCCTTGCTTCGCTTTAATACGAGGTTCACATCTCCATAATCATCACTGCCATTGACCCGCCCTTCCGCAAAAGCCAAAAGTTCTTGGTTGGGTAAAGAAATGATTGCGGGTATTCTATAAATTTTATGTCCTTCTGTGCCTCCCTTGAACACCATACTGTTAATCTGAGAGTGGCCTTGAAAATGAATTACTAAAAAGAGTACTGTGAAAAAGGAAATAAATCGAGTCATAGGGATTATTCTTAAAAGATTAGACGAAACTATAATTTTCTTTTCTTGGAGTGAGTTGATCTTGAAAATTATGATAAGATTACAGCTGTTTTATATGATTGTTATGATCAGTGATTAGAATAGTTCTAAGGATTTTGAACTGAAAATTAAAACTATTTTTGAGTATGAATAAAGCCAGTTTGATTTTTACCATTTTGTTTTTTGCCTATTCCATTTCGGTTTTAGCGCAAGAGGAACCCGATTTTAACATCCATTCTCATAACGATTACTTGCAAAAAGCGCCTTTTTGGGAAGCTTTTGGAGCCGGAGCATCCTCTATAGAAGTAGATGTGATTTTGCAGGATGGTCAATTGATGGCAGCTCATGAAAAAGAAAGTATCCATCCCTCAAAAACCATCCAGAGTTTATATTTGGATCCCATTAGAGAGGGACTTCAAAATGGGGTGATTGAGGAAATCAACTTTCATTTACTGGTAGATCTGAAAACATCTGCCTTGCCCACCTTAGAGTTGTTGCAAGAGATCATGAAAGGTTATCAGGACCTGGCTTATAGTAGTGATCATCCAAAAGGCTTGAAATTGATCATTTCAGGAAATAGACCTGAAGTGGAAGCGTATACAAGCTACCCAGAATGGATGTTCTTTGACTATCAAAGTAAAGAATTAACCCAGGAGCTTCCTTGGTCCAAAATCGGAATGGTGAGTTTGAGTTTTAGGCAATTTTCGATTTGGAATGGAAAAGGAAGGATGGTGGAAGATCAACGAGTGGGGCTTCAGAATTTTATTGACTTGGTTCATTCCTTCCATAAGCCCGTTAGATTTTGGGGTACACCAGATTCTAAAACAGCTTGGAAGGCTTTCTACGAAATGGGGGTTGATTTTATCAATACCGATCATCCCTATGAAGCCCAACAATATTTGAAAAACTTAACTTCTACCGTCTATCGGAACCCGTCTATTCAACCCACTTACACTCCAAATTTTCAGTTGGACGGAGTGGAGGCACCAGTTCAGAATATTATTCTAATGATTGGAGACGGGAATGGTTTGGCGCAGATATCCTCTGCACTATTTGCTAATGGAAATGCGTTGACCCTGACCAATCTTAAAAAAATAGGATTAGTTAAAACTCAGGCTGCGGATGATTTTACGACAGACTCTGCTGCAGGTGCCACTGCTTATGCTACAGGTCAAAAAACCAATAACAGAGCATTGGGGCTTGGTCCTGATGGGGAGGTTTTAGTGAATATTCCGGACATTTTGGTAGAGTATGGGTTCAATAGTGGGGTCATCACGACTGATCAATTGACGGGTGCTACCCCGCATCATTTTATGCGCATCATCCAGAAAGAGATGATTCAGAGCAAATCGCATCCTATCTATCAAAAAGTAAATTAGACCTATTTATAGGTGGGGGAAGTGAAAATTTTTCAAATGAAATCAACCATTTAAATCAGGCAGGTTTTACAATGATTGAAGACTTCAACTCGCTAGGTATGGATCGGGTGGGTTATTTTGCCGCTTCTGGTTCTTTGCCAAAAATGCTAGAGGGAAGAGGGGATTACTTAAAAAAGAGTACTGGTTTTGCCTTCGATTTTTTGAGGAAAAACAAGCTCCATTTTTCTTGATGATTGAAGCTGCGAATATTGATTCGGGTGGCCATTCGAATAGTGCTTCAACCATAATTTCTGAAATGTTGGATTTTGATCAAACGATTGGGAAAGTATTGCAATTTGCGGATGAGCATCCCGGTACCTTGGTAATCATTACTGCGGATCATGAAACTGGAGGTGTTTCTATTCCCCAAGGTGATATTGCAAATGCAACTCTTGAATTAGCTTTTCATTCTGATGACCATACTGGAATCATGGTTCCGATTTTTGCATATGGTGCACATTCCAGTGATTTCCAAGGGGTGTATGAAAACACGGAAGTGTTTACTAAAATCATGGGTCTGGTCCAGAAGTACCACCAGAGATAAGCATATATTACCTTCTTCCTACCAGATTGAAAGGAAGCATGAAAATATTTCTGACTAGGTCAAATGAAAGGTCTACCGCAAACCCTAGTAATCTAAAGGGTAATAAGAGTAACCAAACGATGGGGTAAAGAATTAGTGCGATGATGGCTAATGGCCAGCATAGGACAAATAATATGCACCAAAGTAAGAAGCTAAGCATGTGTTGATAGAATAGTTTACTTCAAGTTTGCAAAATATGTTCCATCAGAGAAAAAACACCTCCCCATTGAATGAGGAGGTGTTTTTAGAAAAGTCTATGTTCAATAATGGACAATAGTCTTATTCAAAATCGAACGAAAAACTCAATCTTATTTTCACTTGTCTTTCACTTCAAAATATCGTTTTAAAGTATATTCTGGCTGCCATCTATCTGGCGTTCTCACCAAGGTATCAGGATCATATCCCATTGGTTTGATGACATCTGCAGTAAGCTTGATCTTATCTTGAAACTTTTCTTGCCATTGTTGCATCAATTGAAGCATTTCAGCTTTTTTATCCTGGTATTCTGAAAGCTCCGCTAGGTTGTGGATTTCCAATGGATCATTTTCCAAATCAAAAAGTTGCGTATAATCTCTTTCAGGATATCTGATCAACTTATATTTTTTATTTCTTACCGCCCTTACGGTATGCTTATATGAAGTGTAAAGGGCATCTCTTACTCCATCTTGTTCACCTTTGATGACTGGAACTAGGCTAATACCATCGATGTCTTGAGGATCAGGGATTCCTGCCAAGTCAGCCAAAGTAGGATATAAGTCATGGATATAGGCAAAAGCATCCAACTCTTGATCTTGGGGGACTCCAGGGCCTTTGATGATCAAGGGAACTTTGGAACTATGCTCATAAAGACTCTGCTTTCCCAATAGCCCATGGCTACCTGCTGCTAATCCATTGTCCGCAGCATAGACAATAATGGTATTATCGTACTGCCCCGTCTCTTTCAGTGCGTTTAATATTTTGGCAATTTGCCTGTCTAAATGAGTTACCAGGGCATAGTAATCCGACAAAATCATTTGAATGACTTCGGGTTTTCTTGGCCACCCTGTTAAATTTTCATCCCTTACAGTCAACTGATCAAATTCGAATGGGTGATAAGGCATGTAGTTCCCTGGAAGTGGGAGTGTTCCGTCAGGATAAAAGTTGATGTAATTTGCCTCCGGGGAATAGGGGTCATGAGGTGCAGTAAATGCCACATAGCAAAAGAACGGTTGATCCGTATTTCTCTTCCCATGATCTTTAATAAAGTCAACAGCAGCTTGAGCAAACTGCTCAGTCGAATACCCTTTTTGAGTAGGTTCACCCAATTTACCATCTGCTCCATAATCTCTCAATGGAAGATCATAATGATCGGCCATCCCTCCCAAGTAAACATTTTTGGCTTCTTGAAAACTCGCCTCAAACATTTCCTTTTCATTGTGCCATTTACCTGTTCCAAAGGTTCTATATCCGGCACTCGCAAAGCTCATAGTCATGGTATGTTCTCCACTCAACTGATCATGAACTTTGTATAAGTTTTTGCCACTGAAAAGCATGGCTCTACTTGACATGCAAATGGCACCGTGGACACCACCCATGACATAGGCGTTGGAAAATCTGCTTCCTTCTCTCCCAAGCTGATCAATAGTCGGGGTTTGGATATATGGATTTCCATTGATGCCCAAGGCATCTGCTCGTTGATCATCAGCAAAAATGAAAAGAACATTGGGTTTAGGTTGTTGAGCATTTCCGATGAAGGGAAGAATCAACATAAACAGGAATAAAAAAGGAAGGCTAGAAGTTGTGATGAAGCGCATTTTTGAACTGTTTCTATCTTTTAGTGTACGTATTAAATTTGAAATTACTCAATTTTCGATGGTTAATGGAATTTGAATATTGAAAGAGCTTCCATCGTTTTTAGATCCCAAAGGATCCACAGCAGCTGCACAATACAAGACCAATGGAATACCTTCTTCATTTAACAAAAGTTGTGGACGTTCCAATCTATCCAATGAAATGACTTTTCCATTCTCCAGTTTGACTTCTCTTTTCATGAATAATGGATTTTCATTGGGAGTCCATTGAATCCCATCTTTTGAGTGGAGGATGGCTAAGGATTTTTGCTCTCCATTAGTGAGTTGACCGGTGAAATCCTTGACGATTGCAAAGAATAGCTGATGCTTTTTGGAAAACCATACATAAGGATCTTCGCTACTGGTAAAGCTGCCATCTGGCATTTTGATATCAAAAATAACTTCGTTTCTGGCTTTAAAAGGACCCAGTGGAGTCGGCCCAGTCGCCACTCCATGAACACCTTTCCATTCTGGCTCATAGATGTTGCCTTTGAAAAATAACAAGTACTCACCTGTGTTCGGGTTGAAGTCTACAGTAGGGTTTACTACAATGAGATTATCTGGCTTTGCAACCGTTCCAGCCGGGGAAGGGTTGACCACATGATCCGGCTTGACACGGGTTCTAGGACTTAATAAGGGTTTTTTTGGGCGATCGAATTTTCCTTTCAAAAGGTCTTCAAAGGAATCGAATTGAATCACGCCCATCTGTTGGCTTTGTTGAACTCTATTTCTCTTGTCAACATCTGGAGCAGTTTCTTCTCCTGGATCATTTCCTCCTATATAGTAAAGGTAGTAGCTTCCTTCAAACTCTTTCAGGTGCGGATTATGAACTCCCTGTGCATCCCAAGCATCTGGGTTTCCATCATATCTTGCTCCTTTTAAAACAATTCCTTTAAACTGAAAATTTTGATCAGGAGAGCTTGATACCGCATATCCAATTTTACTTTCCAAAAGCCAACTTGTAGAAAAGACATCTGTTTCCGGTCCACTTTCCCATAAAGCAAAAAGCATATGGTAATTCCCGTCTTTTCCCTTCACGACAGAGCCTCCCCATACAAAATAATTCTCCAGTTTTAGAACGGAGGGACCATCTAAGAATTGACTGACCCCATTGTTTTCAAGTTTGGCAAGGACAGGCTTCCCTTGTATACTTATCTGGGCATAACTGCAATTGAATGAAGCTAAGGCAAGGAAAGTTAAAAGGATAAAGAATTTAGGGGACTGCATGAAGGTTATTGAATTTGGTAATGGATATTCAGGTCGTTCTCTCGGACCTCTTTTAGTTTGTTGGCTAATTTGGATTGCATTTTTTGACCTCAGGAAGATATTCTGGAGAATTGGCCAGATTATTAAATTGCTCAGCGTCTCTTTTCATATCGTACAGCTCTATACCAGACCCTGCATCCTCATCGTATTGGATATATGCATAGTCTTCGGTACGAATCAAAAATGATTTCCCACCTTGAGTGACAGAAAATGCAAAGTCACGCACGTTTTTTCTGGGGTTTTGAAGTACTGGTTTCAGGTTTTTTCCTGGATTTCTTTAGGATAGGAAAGACCAGCCAGATCTGCCAATGTTGGGTATAGGTCTAATAGCTCTACAAAGGAATCCGATTGGCCCGGTTTCATTCCAGGAACCTTGATCATCATCGGGACTAGAACAGATTCTTCATGAAGGCTAACCTTCATCCAAAATTCATGTTCGTCTAAATGAAATCCATGATCAGAGGTGAATACCACAATGGTATGGTCTTCCAGGCCTTCCTCTTTCAAGGTGTTCAATACTTTTGCAACTTGAGCATCCATATAAGATACCGAGGCATAATAAGCCGCAATGGCTTTTGCTTTTGCACCTCATTCATTTCTGAATTGACACTGGTGACATAATTTATACCTCGTTCCGGGATATCATCCCAGTCATTTTCTACCTGCCTAGGTAGCTTGATTCCCTCATAAGGAAAAGGAGTGAAATAATTGGCTGGAGCTACAAAAGGAACGTGGGGCCGGACAAAACCAACTGCCAAAAAGAAAGCCTCTTCTTTGTGTTTTCTGATTAGTTCAGAAGCTTTTTCTGCTGTTTTACCATCCGAGTGGGCCAAATCATCTCCATCGGCTTGCACAATGGTCATGACATTGCCACCTTTTCTTTCAATGCTTCCATCTGGGTTGTTTTGAACCAATTCCGCTTTTCCAGGTGCAGTCCATTCTGGACCTTGGGAATTGAATTTCTCAGTCCAGGAAGCAGGATCGTCTTTTCCATCTGAACCTATTTCAATATCCCCCGGTACCCCCATGTGGTAGATTTTGCTTACTCTAGCAGTATAATAACCGTTTTGTTTGAATAATTCGGCCATAGAGGGTCTTTCTGGCCCTACATTTTCCCTCCCACTGACATAGCCATAGGTTTGGGTGGCGTTGGGATAATATCCAAACATAAAAGAAGCTCTTGAGGGCCCGCATACGGGATATTGGGTGTAAGCTTTGGTGAAAATCATGCTTTCCTTTGCCAATTGATCAATGGCAGGCGTTTGTGCAATTGGATTTCCATAAGCCCCTAAAGCAGTCGTAGTCAAATCATCTGAAATGATAAATAGTACGTTCGGTTTCTTTTTGTTCTGTGCTAATCCTAATTCTATAAATCCAATAGTGATTAAAATGAAAAAGGAGATGGACCTCCAAAAAAAGCGACTATTATTTTTTAGAAAGGATTTGCAAAAGAATGGCAAAGGAAGTGACATGTTCAAATAGTTCTTTTGAACCTGCTAAAATAGGCCAAATGAGAAGTCATCACTAATCAAAATCCCACTTTTTGGATAGCTGATTGGCAATTAGGGGCTAATTCTTTTTTTAACCTATTGTTTCTAAATGAATCAATAATTTTTCATATTTAATTTCCCTAATAACCTTTGTAGCTATGAATCTCAATCCAGCCCTGCTCTTTGGAGTTTTTTTAGTTCTACTAATTTCCTGTTCTCCTAAAGAGGAAACCCTATCCATTGATGTTCATTCTGTCACAGTGACTGGTGGGAAAATCTCCGGAAAATTGGTAGGTACTGATTCCATCAAAACATTTATGGGGGTTCCTTTTGCAGCACCTCCAGTGGGTGAGTTGAGATGGAAATCCCCGCATCCAGTTACACCATGGGAAGGTATTCGGGAATGTGTAAATAATCCTCCTTCTTCGATTCAGAATCCTCCGGTTCCATTTTTTGCATGGTCAGCGGAGTTTTTGATTCCACCTGCACCTATTTCAGAAGATTGCTTGTATCTGAATGTTTGGACGGCAGCAGCATCGCCAGATGAAAATAGACCGGTAATGGTTTGGGTACATGGGGGTGGGTTTTCAGGAGGATCTGGAACCGTTCCACTCTACGATGGGGTAGAATTGGCAAAAAAGGAATAGTCGTAGTGACCATCAATTACAGGTTAGGGGTATTAGGCTTTATGGCACATCCTGAGTTATCCAAAGAGTCCGCAAGTGGAACCTCCGGTAATTATGGAATTCTTGATCAAATCGCAGCACTCCAGTGGGTTCAACAAAATATCCAGCAATTTGGAGGTGATCCTCAAAATGTCACAGTAGCAGGGCAATCTGCCGGTTCAATGAGCGTCAATGCTTTGGTAGGTTCTCCATTGGCCAAAGGACTTTTTTCCAAAGCAATCGCCCAAAGTGGGGCCATGTTTAACTATGAAGGTGGAAGAGGGGGGTAAACAAAGAAATTGCCGAAAAAACTGGGGAAGAATTCATGTCAAAAGTAGGGGCCAAGAATATAGAAGATCTACGGGAAATGCCTGCAGATAGCCTTTTGAAGGCCGGAGGGGCATTTTGGCCTTACAAAGATGATTATGTGATTCCAGTTGATTTTGATGAGACTTTTAAAAAGGGTCAAGCTAATCCAATCCAATTATTGACTGGATGGAATGCTGATGATCATGTTTCTTTTGGAGGTTCTTTTTAAACCCAGCACAATTTAAGGAACAGGCTCAAGAGAAATATGGTAGCAAAAAGGAGGAATACCTCAGGCTATTTCCTGCAGAAAATGAGGAGGAGTTAAATGAGACCAGGAATACGATTTCTGAGCTGATGTTTGGGTATCAAAATTCTACTTGGGCAAAAATCCAGTCTGAATTGGCACCTGGCTCTTCTTATCTCTACTATTTTACAAGGGTGCCTCCCGGAGAACCGAATTATGGGGCCTTCCATTCCGCAGAATTTAGCTATGCTTTCCATACTTTGAAATACTGGGATAGACCTTTTGAATCAGTGGATGATAGATTGGAAAACATTATGTCGGAGTATTGGGTAAATTTTGTAAAAACAGGGAACCCTAATGGAGGGGATTTGCCAGAATGGCCTGTATACTCCAATCGAAATCCTCAAGCGATGGAATTGGGAGTCAATGTAGGGCCGATCAGTCTGCCACATTTGGAACAAATCAGGTTTATGCAATCCATTTATTTGAAGTAGGTTGAACATTAAGGGAAATGGACAGGGTTGAAATAGATGAAAATTTCAACTAGTTTGTTAACGAAATACGTTAATAGTTCGTAGTCATAAACACAACCACGTTTAACTCATGAAAAACCTGTATTTTCTCCCTTTTTTAGTTTTGTTTTTTACATTCAGTTCCTGCTCTGAGGATGAGGATGATATCAATGAACCAATTGTTGGAAAATGGTCACAGTCTTTTTTGCAGAGGAGTGGGATTTGGATGTCGTTACCACCCTGGAGTTTAAGTCGGATGGAAGCATGAGTTATTATGGTACTGTAAGAGAGCCTGGATCTGAAGTGGATCTGGGTTACCAATTTTTTGCAGAGGGCTCTTTTTTGATCGAGGAAGGACGGGTTTCTGTCCCAGATTTTCAATATTTTACTACCATGTATGTAACCAGTGGAAGCTATGCAGCGAAAGAGGAATTGTTTGAATCCCAAGCTTTTTTGGAAACAGGCCTTATGAAGTAATTGAGAATAATCAAGTGCTATTATTCCCTGGTGGTTGCGAAGGTGACATGTGTTCCCATGATGAGGAATTTCAAAGAATTAACTGAGCTGGTCCCAATCCACCACTTTTTCCAATAAGGACTTTTAATTTAAATAGGGCCTTCTGATCTGTAGCAGAAAAAATGCCAAGGGGATTAATGCTAAGAGTAGTCCTGGAATGCTGTAGATAATGGCTAAAAAGCTCCAAAAAACTCCATGTGGGGAGGGATTGAAATCGGGAGGTTTGTAATTTCAATCGGCACATGGCAATCAATCCTAAATTCAACCCTATCCAATAAATAGCCCAAATTAAACATCTCCATAATCCCCATGTTTCCAAGCCTTGAAACAGCATTAACCCTATTTCTGGAAGAATAAAAATACAGGTTGTACGAAGCTCATTTTTCAATTTGAATCCGAGAGAAAAAGGAAGGTTATTGAAAATACTTAATTCCCTATGGGTGAACTCAGATTTATCAAGCCATAATGGGAAGTGAATAAAACTGATAATTAACATGCCGAATAGTAGCCATCTTTCATCATAGCCTCCTTGATTGAAAGTGTAGAAAAATCCATTCATTACAAAAAGACTAAAAAGCTTACTTAGGAGTAATAGTAATGGTCTTTCTTCTTGAAGGTGAAAATAAAACCAAACGATAAAAGGGCGCTTCCTTTTAACTTTTTCACCACTCACCCCACTGTCAATTTTAAATTTTTTTATTTCTATAAACCCCAAGTAGAGATGAGCAAACCCTATTAAAAAGATAAAAACCAGAAGTAGAATTGATCTTTCCCAAAATCCCAAAACGATGCCTTGGTAGAGCACGATTAAGGCATAAAATAAAGGAAATAGATGGTTGGAAATCCAAACTGGAATCAGCCGTTTGCAATATTTTGACAATGACAAAAACGCCAATCTGGAGAAAATCCAATAATTGGGTCTTTGGATAAGTTTACGATAAAATCTGAACTGGAAAGCAGAAAATAGCACCCACAAACAAAGAAAAGAAACAAACCAAGCGGTTCTTTCCAAGATCTTTTCGGCAATCATCAAGTGCTGCCTCATTTCCATAAACACCCCAAACACTAAGGTTGTCAGGATGAAAAAACCCATATTGGCCTTATAAAAAGGGATGGTAAAGGATTTTTGAAAAAGCTTATTCATGAGGATCAATCAAATGCCCATTTTCCATGCTGGTGGTAGAGGAATAATCAAATAATTCTTCAAAATCAGCCAAGTGGGAGGTGATCAGAAAGCTACATTCTTCTAATCTGCGGAGTATTAATTTTTGGAGGCTTTTCTGAGTATCCAAGTCAATAGTGGTAAAAGGCTCGTCCAATATGATCAGTTGGGGTTTACCTAAAAAAGCCAGAATCAACCCGGTCTTTTTCAACATACCAGATGAGTAAGATGCAATAGGTTGGCTCGCATACTCCCCAATGCCAAGTATTTCTTTTAATTCTGTTACCTGGTTGGGATTGAAGGGAGTTACAGTAGATGTGAATAAAATCAACTCGTCCAAGCTTAGGAAATCGGGGAATTGAGGTTCGGCTTCCGAATAGTTGACCAGTTTTCGGTAGGGGATAGGCTGCTTTTTTGAGAAATGTTTTCCAGAACAATATCTCCTTGAAAAGTATGGATTCCAGCAATTGCTTTGAGCAGTGTGGATTTCCCTGAGCCATTCTTCCCCTTGATCAAATGAATACCTTTTTCAAATCCAAGATAATCGATCTCCATATGGAAGCCGGAATCATAAGTCTTTTGGAAATTTTCAATGATGAGCATGCTCAGGAAATAATGGTAGTGATAGCAATAAAATTAATTCAAATTCCCATTCGCGTATAGGTAAAAAAGGTTAAAAAATCAGGAAAGAATGAAACGGGGAGCTGCTACTTGTTATGGCTAAGATCTCTAAAATTTTTTATAAAGGCATGATGATATCATTAAGTTTTTTGAATGAAACACGATAGAATTGGTTCAAATGCGGATGATTTTATACTTTTAACTAGTTTGGTAAATTATATTCCCAATCAATCCAATAAACCTGAAAAAATGAGCAAAACATCTTTGCCGATTTTATTACTGATTCTTCTTTTTGGAGCTGTAGGTTGCAGTCAATCCCAAGAAAAAGCAGAGCGGCCCAACATCGTTTTTATCATGTCAGATGATCATGCCTATCAAGCAATCTCTGCCTATAATGATAAACTCATAGAGACGCCCAATATTGACAGAATTGCTAAAATGGGGATGTTGTTTACCAATGCCTCAGTCACCAATTCCATATGCGCACCATCCCGTGCAACGATTTTAACAGGGAAGCATTCACATATCAACGGCAAGGTGGACAACCATTTCCCTTTTGATACCACGAACGTAACATTCCCTCAAATCTTTCAAAAGGAGGGATATCAAACTGCGATGTTTGGAAAATTACACTTCGGAAATAATCCGAAAGGTTTTGACCAGTTCAAGATACTTCCTGGCCAAGGTAAATACTATAACCCTGACTTTATCACCAAGGACGAAGGAACAATCCAAGTAGAAGGTTACGTGACAGATATCATTACCGACATGACATTGAATTGGTTGGAAAATGAGCGAAAGAAAGATGATCCTTTCCTACTTTTTTACTTACATAAAGCTCCTCATAGAGAATGGTTGCCAGCTGGAAGGCATGTAGCTGAATTTACCCAAAGAACCTTTCCAGAACCCCTACCTTGTTTGATGATTACTCTGGTAGAGGTCGTGCCGCCCATGAGGCAGAAATGAATTTGCTGGAGGATATGCATTGGGCGGGGGATTCCAAAATCCCACCTGCTGTCATGGACCAACTGGGAATCGAACCCAATTCAGGATGGGATAAGGCTGCTTTTGAAGGAGAAGTTGGAAGAATGAACCCTGAGCAAAGAGCAGTTTGGGATGAATCCTACAATAAGATGATTGAGAAGTTCAAGGAAGCTTATCCCAATATGACTGAAGAGGACAAAATGAAATGGAGGTACCAACGCTATATGCAGGATTATTTGGGAACCATTAAGGCCGTAGATGAAAACGTTGGTCGGGTATTAGATTATTTGGAAGCCAATGATTTAATGGATAATACAATTATCGTTTATACTTCTGATCAAGGTTTTTACCTGGGAGAGCATGGTTGGTTTGACAAGCGATTTATCTACGATGAATCTTTTAAAACACCTTTATTAGTGGCTTGGCCTGGAAAAGTAGCGCCAGGTTCCAGATCAGATGAGATGGTGCAAAATCTTGATTTTGCACAAACCTTTTTAGCAGCAGCTGGCATCCAAGCGCCAAGCGATATGCAGGGTGAAAGTTTACTTCCGCTTTTGACTGGTGAAACGGATAAATGGACCCGTGATGCAGTGTATTACCATTATTACGAATACCCTTCTGTCCATATGGTGAAGCGTCATTATGCGATCGTGACGAAGGAATATAAGTTGGTTCACTATTATTTTGATGCGGATGAATGGGAATTAATAGATCGTATCAATGATCCAATGGAGTTGAAAAATGTTTACGGTGATCCCGCCTATGCCGAAATTCAGGCTGAGTTGCATGAGAAATTAGACGGACTGAGAGAAAAGTATGGGGATAACTCCGAAATCTCTCAGCAATACCTCAATGAGTACTTAGACTATCTCCAGGAAAATAATTCCTATGCAGGAGGGAAGAATAAAGAGTTGCTGGATAAGATATTTAAGGACAGAAAGCTTTCTACAGATAACTAGTATTCAATTGGCAGTGTTCCGTGATCAGTCTACTGTCCACAGTCCACAGTCGACCAGGGTCAATCATGCCATTTCGAACGAAGCTTGCGGAGAGGGTGGTCAAAGATCAGTATCAAATCAGAAGGCAGTCACTTTACCTGTCTACAGACAACGGTCGACAGTCGACGGTCAACCTTGGTCATTTTAAACGAAGCCAGCGAAAGGAATAGCCAGTAAGCAGTCAACAGTTAAACAAAAAAGCAATTCGGAGATTGCAATAGCTTTATTAAACCTTTTAGAAATTTGGAACTCTTTAGTCTACCTTTCAATTCAGTTAAACTCAAATTTTCAATTATACCTCTAACTAACTCCCCCTTCTAAAGGGGGTAAGGGGGATTTTAAAACATAATCCATTCACCCAACCCTATGAAATACATCCGTTCAATTTTAATATTCTCTATTGGAGTCACGCTTTTGACAGCCTGCCAGCAGAGTTCTGAGGAGCAAAAACAAGAACGTCCCAATATCATATTTATCATGTCTGATGATCATGCTTACCAAGCTATTTCAGCCTATGATAATCAACTGATCGAGACACCAAATATTGATCGTATCGCAGAAATGGGGATGCTGTTTACCCAAGCATCTGTCACAAACTCCATTTGTGCTCCTTCCAGAGCGACAATTTTAACAGGGAAACATTCCCATATGAACGGGAAAATCGATAACCATTTCCCTTTTGATACCACCAATGTGACATTTCCTCAATTGTTACAAAAGGCTGGTTACCAAACAGCCATGTTTGGGAAATTGCACTTTGGGAACAACCCAAAAGGTTTTGACCAATTCAAAATCCTTCCGGGACAGGGGAGTTATTATAACCCGGAATTCATCACCAAGGAAGAGGGAAATATCAAAGTGGAAGGGTATGTGACGGATATCATTACAGACTTTACCCTGGATTGGATGGAAAATGAACGTAAAAAAGAAGATCCTTTTTTACTGATGTACTTGCATAAAGCCCCGCACAGGGCTTGGTATATGGCAGAGCGGCACTTAGAAGAGTTTACCAATAAGACCTTCCCAGAGCCTGCTACCTTATTCGATGATTATTCTGGAAGAACATCCCCTGCAGGAGAAGCAGAAATGAATATCCTGGAGCATATGGGATGGTCTGGAGACAATAAACTATTTCCGGAGGTGCTGAAGAAAATGGGAATTGCTGATGTAGGTGGATATGATACCAGCCGATTTATTGGGCAAATGAATCGATTTAACCCTTCGCAGGCAGAAAACTTCAAGAAATATTACGAACCCATCAGTGAAGAATTTATCCAAGCTTATCCAAGTATGAGCGAGGAAGATAAAATGCGTTGGAAATATCAGCGATACATGCAGGATTATTTAGGTACAATCAAGGCGGTAGACGAAAATGTAGGAAGGCTTTTGGATTATCTGGAGGCAAATGATCTAATGGAAAACACGATCATCGTGTATACTTCCGACCAAGGGTTTTACCTAGGAGAACATGGGTGGTATGATAAACGATTTATTTATGATGAGTCATTCAAAACCCCTTTGTTGGTTGCCTGGCCAGGCAAAGTAAAAGCGGGTACCAAATCCGATGAGTTGGTTCAGAACCTAGATTTTGCGCAGACCTTTTTGGATGTGGCAGGAGTGGAGGCTCCTGCAGATATGCAGGGTGAGAGTATGGTTCCAGTACTAACTGGTAATTTAGAGAATTGGGATCGGGATGCCGTGTATTACCATTACTATGAATATCCTGCTGAACATATGGTCAACAGACACTATGCGGTCATCACCAAGGATTATAAACTCATTCACTATTATTATGTCACGGATGAATGGGAATTGATTGATCGAAAAAAGGATCCACAGGAACTTAAAAATGTATATGATGATCCTGCTTATGCGGAGATCCGTGCAGAATTACACCAAAAATTAGATGAGCTTCGAGCCAAATACAAAGATAGTGAGGAGGTCAGCCAAGGGTATATTGATCAATATATGGAAGATGCAGGAGAGGACAGGGTATATGGGATTGATAAAGTAACCATACAGGAAATAAAGGCAAGAAAAGAGAAAGCCCTGGAAAACAAATAATCGTAAGGGTAAAAATAGAAAGGTAAAAAATAATGGAGCCACCTAATTTAGGTGGCTTTTTAAATATTTTTGGAGAAGCTCTAGTCTCATTCTTCTGGGATAAATTCCAAAATATCTCCCGGTTGACATGCAAGAACTTGACAAATTGCCTCTAACGTACTAAAGCGAATGGCTTTTGCTTTTCCGGTTTTTAATATAGATAAATTTGAAAGTGTTACACCCACTTTTTCAGAGAGTTCATTTAATGACATTTTTCTCTTGGCCATCATAACGTCCAAGTTTACAATAATGGGCATTTCTTAAACAGTTAGCTCGTTTTCTTTCTGTAATTCCAGTCCTTTTTGGAATATCACGGCAATGATGTAAATAATACCTGCCATCAGAATAAAGGCTTGGCTGTCTTCCCAATAGGGATTTAAGGTATCCGTGATTATTCCTCGTTTTTGAAAATAATTTCCAGATTTAATAGCTAGGTAACTTAATAGACCAATAGAAAAGGTATCAAAGCTGATTCTTGTAATTTTTTGGAGACGAATGAAGTGAAAGGATTTGATAAATCCAGTTGAGTCGTTAGCTGTACTACTCTAAGAAAGAGTACGACTTTAAGAGCCGAAATAGCCAGTACAAAGCCATACATGCTATAGAACGCCCACTTACTTCGTTCATACATTTCTGTTAAATCCAATGTGATAAAGAGCCTGGAAAGGACTTTAGGATTATAAAAATGAAAAATAAAATTGGTCAGAATTCCACCAGCTTGGATACACAAACCCACGAAAATGAGCCCTGCTATGATGGTCATGCCTTTAAAAACGAAGCTGCTTGATTTTGACATAGTTATAAAAGTTTAATTTTTGAGTAATTACAATAAAAAATTATTGAAAAACAATAAAAATAGACTGTTAATCAAAAAAATATTCCTACATGACTACTAAAAGCCAATTAGCCCCTCGACAATTCCTGAATGCCTTTAACCAATCTGTCTAATTCTTCGGTTTTTGTATAGATATGTGGGGTTACCCGCATACCGTGAAACTTCCCTGTTTTATCTCCTTTTTGAGTGACATGGACCTGGTAGTTTTTCAGTAGTTTTTGGACTACTTCTCCATCAGGCATGTTCTTTAAGGAGAAGGAACCCTAAGCACAGGCAAATTCAGGTTTCATGGAAGTTTTTACTTCAACATTTGGGATGTCATGGACTTTTGAGATCCAATAATCTTTCAAATATCTTAATCGGGCTTCTTTTCTTTCGATCCCAATGGCTTTATGAAAATCGATCGCCCTGGCAATGGAAAGTTCAGCCGGTAAATTCCTGGTCCCAAACGTGGCGAATTTGTTGATGTTGTCACTTTGTGGGTCCACATGGGTGAAAAGAGGCCAAAGACCTTGAATTTCAGATTTCTTGACATACAACATACCGGTTCCAAAGGGTGCACAAAGCCATTTATGCAAACTGGTACCATAAAAATCACATCCTAAATCTGAAATCTTGAAATCAATATGGGCAAAGGCATGGGCTCCATCTACCAAGACTTTGATTGCCGGATTGATGTCTTTTATAGCTGCCGTGATTTTCTTTACAGGCAATATATTTCCATTGATATTATTGACATGGGTGATCATAACCACCTTTGTTTTGTCCGTGACAGCTTGGGTATAAGCATTCACAATTTCTTCATCATCCTCAACAGGCAAATCAAGTGAAAGCCATTTTAAAACCACTCCATATCGAGCCTCCGCTTCTTGCCAAGTATTCATCACAGAAGTGTAATCCTGTTCGGTAAGAATGATTTCATCCCCTTTGTTATAATTCATTCCCCAGATCACCGTATTAAGCGCCTCTGTAGTATTGCGGTTTACGGCTATTTCTTCAGGACTACATCCAGCCAATGCAGCCAATTGCTCTCGTACGGCATTGGAAGTGTCCCCTTCGCTCCACATATACATGGAAGGGACCGTATTGAACTCTCGGGTGTAATGTTCCAATACTTCCTGGACCACCTTCGGTTGAGGACTAACACTTCCATTATTGAGATTGGCAATGGTGGAAGAAACTGAATACTCATTTCGAACCCAGTTCCATAGAAAATCATCGTCATTGAACCGAGGAAGTTTTTTCCATAGGTTCAATTCTTTTTCTGTGGCGTGAGAAAAATGGGGGAAGGTAAAGGCCGTGGAGGCTGCAGCCAAGCATCCTTTCTTCAGAAAGTTTCTTCTGTTTGTCATTTAATTAGTGCGTAAGGTTAGAAAAAATAGCGCTTTTTTGGTTTTTATCTTGAATTTGAATTTTGTAGCTAGGGTAGGAAGCTTGCTTATTCCCATTAGGAAATTTTTTCATAAGCTCTTTTAAATAAATTAAACATAGAAGAAATGAGTTGTTTCGGATCCCCTTCACTCAGGCTTTCGAAAGACACATATCCTTGATACCCTTGGTTTTTGATGATGAAGGCAATTTTATTCATATCCACTGGAGTCCTTGTTCCATTTGGAAAAACATGCTCCTTAATAAACCAATAGTTGGCATAGGGAGCTAGTTTTTCGATTTCCGCGTAAGGGTCTTTCGAGTGTAAACTTCCAATGTCTAAAATCAACCCAAACCACTCAGAGTCCACTCTTTTCAGGATGTCAATTACTTCACTACTATCAAATAAAAACTCATTGTGATTTTGTAGACCTACGATTACTCCTTTTTCCTCCCCGTAACCTGCGCAGGTTTTAAATTCATCCACCAACCAATCTTTTACTTCATCCTTGGTAAAGCCTTCATAGGTTTGATTTCCTGTAAAGACTCTCATTATTGATGCTCCTAGGCTGGAAGATACTGATAGCCATTTTCTTATTAATTCTCGATCAGCAGCTCTTCCTGTAGCATCAGGATTCACAAAGTTGTTTCTGACTCCTGTCCAAGAGATATTCAGTCCGAGTTCAAGAGCTTTCCTTTTGAGTTGAAATAGTTCAGTGTCCTCCGGAACTTCAGGATAGGAAGGAAAATAATAACCAGTTAAGTCTACCGCATTCATACCGATTTCAGCAGCAAATTCCATCATATCAAAGAATGACATTTCTCCACTTCTTAACTGGGAGTTAAATGAAAAGGCATTTAGGCTGTATTGTAATCTGTTTTGGGTTAAAGGCTTTGCCTCTGAACTTGCGAATAGGTTTTGGGAGCCAGCTACAATTGGTGAAAAAACCAGACTTCGAATAATATTTCTCCTTTTCTTATCCATGGATAGAATCATTTATTAAAGAACCAAAACATCTTATTCTTAAAAACTATCTATCCGAAAATGGCGATTTTAAATCATTTACTTTTTACATAAGCCATACATTCTATTTCCACTCGAGCATTAAGGGCTAATCCGTTTGTTCCAAAAGCGCTTCTTGCGGGTTTGTTATTAGGGAAAAATTTAAGGTATTCATTATTCAAAACGGGCCATTCGTTCATATCAGCCAGCATGCATGTGCATTTTATGACATTATCCATCGAAGAACCATTTTCTTCTAATATATTTTTAATGTTCAACATAGTTTGTTGAGCTTCTGGAATGATCCTGTAAGCTCTCAAAGTCGGCCATTTGAAAGTTGAATTGAAATTATCAACTTTAAATGGTTATTATGAAAAAATCGAGATTCACAGAAACGAGATCGTCAAAGCGATCAAAGCTCATGAGGCCGCAGAAAAGTAGAAGAAACTTGCCGAAATGGAAGTTACACCTGCCAATTTTTATAAAATGGAAGCAGCGTTATGGCGGAATGGAAGCCAGTGAGGTCAAAAAAAGCTGAAAGAACTTCAGGAAGAGAATTCCCGCCTAAAGCGGATGTTTGCCGATCTGAGTCTGGTGCATGAGGCGCTTCCCGCGATGCGGTGGCAAAAGCTCTGACGCCTGACGAAAAAGGCATGCTGGTTCAGTTCGCGGTCGAAGAACATGGAGTGAGCTAAACGTCAGGTGTGTAAAACGCTTAGTGTGCCCCGAAGTACTTTCCAGTATCACCCCAAACCAAAAAACGATATGCCCGTGATCCAGGCGCTGGAAGAACTGGTAGCCAAACACCCTGCCATTGGCTTTGGCATGTCCGACAATGGCTTCGCAGAAAAAGGCCATCTATGGAACCATAAAAAGGTCTACCGATCTATTCTGCCATGGACTGAACACAGACGCAGACACAAGAAGCGGCTACCGGCAAGGATTAAACAGGCCCTATACAGGCCGGAATCGATCAACCAAGTCTGGTCTATCGACTTCATGAGCGATAGCCTTGGAGCGGCAGGCACTTTCGGTCTTTAACATTCTGGATGACTATAACCGGAAATGCTGGCTATGGAAGTGGATTTTTCACTTCCGGCACAACGGGTAATCCGAGTGTTGGAGTTTGTTGAGCTGGTCCGGGGGCCTCCCCAAAATGATCCGCGTGGACAATGGACCGGAGTTTATCTCCTGTCTGTTGGATCACTGGTGTAGGAGAAGAACATTGAGCTGGTCTTTATCCAGCCGGGCAAGCCGATGCAAAACGGCTATGTGGAACGCTGTAACGGATCGGTCAGAAAAGAACTGCTTAGCTCCAATGTATTTAATTCTCTGGATGAGGTCAGGGGAAAAGCGATGGAATGGATGGAAGATTATAACCGGGAAAGGCCCCATGAGGCACTTGGATATCGGACTCCCGTTGACTTATTGAAAGAACTAAAATGAACATATCTTTGCTTTTCAAACCGTTAAGCAGCGCAAAAGTGAATGCGGAAAGCGGCTCAAGACCTGGTTGGCCCAAGCCAACCGCTCGCCTTGGTCTTGAACCACTTGGAGTATTCACTTACCTTCGCTTATCGGGTGAAAGTAAACTTTTGACTGGCCCAATTTTCGGGGGAGCTTACAATCCCTCCTTCAACAAGTTTAAGACCTATATTTCCAATTTGTCCTGAAACATAAATAATGTCACCATATATAACAGCTTGCGAAAATGGAAGATTGAGAGCTCTAAACTCTTCAGATGCAACATAAATTGCTTCCGAATTGGATTTGCTTTCTTGGGCCATAGCTATTGACACAGAAAAAATAGCTATCGTTACTAGTGTAATGAGTTTCATAAAATAGTCTTGTTTAAAAAGAAGGAACTAGGAAATAAGATTGGATTCAAAAATAAGCTTTGAGGTTTTTTCTACCCTTGCTTATCTAAAGCCAAAATGGAATGCAAAAGCACATTGGCTCCATTCTCCATGTCTTCAGCTTTGGTGAATTCATTAGGCGAATGGCTGATTCCACCCACACTGGGAACGAAAATCATTCCTACGGGAGCAATTAGGGAAATTTGCTGGGTATCATGACCCGCTCCACTTTGCATGTGTTTGGTTTTCAAACCAAGTGCATTGGCAGATTCCTGGATTTTTAGCTGTACTGAAGCATCTGTCAAGGCAGGAAGATTGAAGCTGGGCTCTCTTCTAAAGGTTATAGTTGTCTTTGTTTCCTCTGCGATTTTCTGAGCCCGCACTTGGATTTCACCCAGCAGCATTTCAATTTTTTCAAATGATAAATCACGAATTTCCAGACCCATCATCACCTTGCCGGGTACCACATTGTAGGCCCCTGGTAAAGCTTCGATTTTTCCCACTGTGCCCACTTGTGTTCCTGGAACACTGTTGATGATTTCATTGACTGCAACAGTTAATTTAGAAGCTGCTAACAACGCATCCTTCCTTAGTTTCATGGGGGTGGTCCCTGCATGATTGGCAAATCCCTCTACGGTAATTTCACAATCCAAAATCCCTACAATTCCTTCTACTACCCCGATTTGTAGATTTTCACTTTCCAGGATTCCTCCTTGTTCAATATGTAATTCCAACCAAGCATGAAAGTCCCCTTTTTTCGCTTAGCACTTCCTATTTCCTCAGGATTTCCTCCAATCGCCCGGATTCCTTCTCCCATTACTAAACCACTTTGACTGACCTGTTGAAGTCCCTCTTGGGTCAGTTTGCCAACCATGGCTTTACTTCCGATCAGCCCGCCTTCCTCGTTGCCAAAAACGATGACCTCCAAAGGATGCTCAGTAATGATCTTGTTTTCATTCAGAATTTCAATCACTTCCAAAGCGCTTAATGATCCCAGTGTGCCGTCGTAATTTCCCCCATCAGGGACCATGTCTATATGTGAACCGAAACCAATAGGCTTTAAATTTGGATTTTTTCCATTTCGACTTCCTATAATATTCCCTCCTGCATCGATTCGGGGATTCAGTCCTGCCTTTTCCATCAGGTCCATCAACCATTTTCTCCCTTCAATATCTCCTTGGGTATAAGCCACCCGATAACCATGTCCGTTTTCATCCTGTCCATACTTCGCCAATGCCTGAATACGATCTTCAATTCGCTTTCTGTTTACTTTGGGAAGGCTTTGGGAAAATGAAACTGCATGTGAATCTAGCCATCCAAAAGCAGATAATCCCAATCCTGTCAGCGCGGTTTTTTTATAAAGGATCTTCGACTCATAGTAGGGGAGGTGGTTCAAGAATAAGGTAAGAAATTTTGATTAGAAATGGGGAAGAATTTTGAAGCCTAATCTTAGGTTTTGGCCATTGTGGACTTCATTTCAAATTTGAAGTCGAGGAAAAACAGGAAGTGACTGAAGCGACACCGAGTGGAAAATGGGTTGGGGGAGAAAAAAACCAAAGTCATAAAAGCGATTTTTTTCATGCTTAAAAGCCAAGATTAATTCCGACGATTGAATTTTAGGTCTGTCACTTCCAGTTTTAACCAAGTCCAATCACCTTCATCCAGTCTCCATGTTGCAGTCATTTTAGAAGGTACTTTGATGCCTTCAAATACTTGATAATCTAACATATCCATGATCCACTCTTTTCTTTCAGCTTCTTCATTAGTATCCATATATCTCATGGCAGAAAACCGTACTACATCTCCCTGATCATTGAAATAAAAAGTGCCTGATCCGCTGGTGCCTTGAAATTCCATGGAAGCTTTTGCTGTAGTCTCATCGATCATTTTCCAGGAAATAAAAGGACTTAATGCCAGAGAAGGAAACCACACGGTTTCGCCCAAATACCGCTGCAATGAGCCCTCGTCCAATTTCTCTCCTGCTTCATTGACGATGCTGACAAGGGAGTTCAATTTAATGAGCATTTGGCCTTGCCCGTTTTCAAATTTATCTCTACCCTGGATCTTTAAAAAGGGATTCATTTTCACATCCACTGTCCAGATAAAAGAAGGTAGGTCCATCCGTGTATATTGTTTTGCGCTTGCCTGCATCCAATTTTTTTGATCGGGCTTCATACGCATTTCTGCTTTCTGCATCACTTCACCTACTTGGACTAAGGGTCTTCCCACAGCTCCTAAATTCCGAAGCCATTTTTTTACTGGAGTAGGTAATTCACTTAAGTCATTTTCTTGGAGGTTTTGATGCTCTTGGTCATGAATACCCCGTAAAAGACGCTGAGTCTCTTGATCAACCTTAGATTGAAAATGCCATTGCCCCCATGCCATAAGAGAGATCAATAAAATGAGTAAGTTAGGAAAGGTCCCAAACTTGGCGTCTTTCCAAAATAAGATGATTAAGATTTGGGAAATCAAAACTCCAAGGAGCCCAACTAACCAGGCATATTTTGAATGAATAAGGTAAAGGATTCCATAAGTAATAAGTAGGATTGCAGCAAGCAACCAAGTGACTCCCATGGATTTCGAAATAGGTAAGGTCAATTCCTTTACTTCCTTGATACCTACTCCTTTCACAAACCCCAGCAAGTGAATGGCTCCGTGTAAAGCAACGAGGATAAAAAATGCAATTTTCATGGGTTTTTAGGGTTTGGTTTTGTCTTAATCCAAATCTTCACTAGTTCAGGGAATAAGAAATCTACCTATCTACTGCTTGGAATTAGCCATTTCTCTTCTTTAGAACATATTCCTTTATTCTGCCCATTGCTATCTCTAGATCTGAGTGATCAAAACTAGTGATTACCATTCTAAACAAACCTTTTTGCTGATGACCAAACCCATGGGTTGGAGTTAATAAGATCTTTGTTTGTTGATAAATGTCCAACCATAACTCTTCTTCCCCAGAATCAGATTTCTCGTTTAGAAATTCAGATAAGTCCATCCAAATAAAAAGACTGCCATAGGAAGGATTGAAAGGGATACTAAGTTCCTTGAGCGTACGACTTACAATTAGGTAGGACTCGGTTAGGGCTTTTTGGAAAGAAGAAAAATACTGTTCAAGGAATTCCAAATCATTTAATACTTCTGCAAGCACCCATTGAGTGTAGTTAGAGATTGAATGACTCAATCCGATATTTCTATAGGCTTTGATCAAGTCTTCATTAAGAGAGTGAAGCAGGCCTACTCTAAACCCAGATATTCCAAAATCTTTTGAAAAGGAATACCAGAAATGAAGAAAAGGGCTATGATATTCAGCCATGATTTTACCAAAGGAAACAAATTGGATCGGGTTCGGATAATCATCCTTTATTTCAGGGTGCCGATGGTTGATGGGAGTGAGCCCATAAATTTCATTAACCACTAAATGGATTTGATGTGAAATGCACCAATCTGCAAGTTGACGTAATTGTTCCTCGGTGTAAATAGCTCCAGTAGGATTGTCAGGACTAGTTAAGATTACCATCCTGAATCTGCTACCGGCCGCTTCTATTTCACGTTTTGCTTGTTCTAATTGATCGGTATGAATAGGAATCCCATTATTGAGTTCCTCCATTTTTTGGTGCGTTTGTAGGTCATAGCGCTGGATGCTAGGAAAAACACCAATATCCCCTGTGTACACGGGGTAACTTGGAGCAGGAATCACTGCAGTATCTCCCGGATCTCCCAGTAAAAATGCGGTCATTTCAATTACGGAGGTAGCTCCTACCGAGAAAGCCAAAGATTCAGGATTGACCTCCTCTTTAATTAAAAATTTGGATAAAAAATTGGCGGTAGCCTCTTTAAATTTCGGAATACCAGATGGATCCCCATAGCTAGCAACCCAATTGGGAATGTTTTTTCTCTTGTTACTTTTTGGATTCTATTTTTCAGCAATTCCCAACAAAGGTGATTCTCTGCCACGTTCATTGGAAATGCTCCTTCTGGATTCTCTTGAGCGTGAAATCGGTTTTTCATAGCTTCAAAATAAAGGTCCATGTCAACCCTTGCGGGTTTTTGGGCCGCCGCAGTGCCTTTTTTAGAAAGAAAAGCTGAATTCATTACTTATTAAGATTGTAAAACAAAAACTAATCATAGCTTCATTGAAATCCAATAATATGCAGTAGTAATCTAAAACTTGGTAATTGTGAAAAAATTTGGGAATAAGGATAGTACAGAATAGTTGTATTGTTTCATTTTGTTACATTAATGATTGTTTCTACAACTATGTAAACTTCAAACCCAAAATTTCCATGAAGAAACTAAACTATATCCTATTTTTTGTGGGATTGACCAATTATGCTTTTTCACAATCATCTATTCAACAATCTAGTTTTCTTCAACCTCCCCAAGAAGCAAAACCTAGGGTTTGGTGGCATTGGATGAATGGAAATATTACAAAAGAGGGGATAAGGAAAGATTTGGATTGGATGGAGAAAACGGGGATTGGAGGCTTTCAGAATTTTGATGCCAACTTATTTACGCCAGTAGTTGTGGAGGAGAAGTTAGTTTTTATGACTCCTGCCTGGAAGGAGGCATTCCAGTATGCCACTGATTTAGCAGGAGATAAAGGGCTGGAAATGGCCATTGCGGGTTCTCCTGGTTGGTCGGTCACAGGAGGTCCATGGGTTGCTCCGGAAGATGCCATGAAAAAATATGTCTGGACAGAAACCTTGGTAAAAGGAGGTGAATCCATTCAGGTTTTATTGCCTCAACCTTCTGCACAGACAGGGAAATACCAGGATGCACCCTTGGAAGGAGGAGGAATTTCTGGAGGTTTTATAGGTGAGGAACCCAAGTTTTACCGAGATGCATTGGTCCTGGCATTTCCAGTTCCAGAAAATGAGAAATCAATTCAGGAGTTAGACCCTAAAATCACCAGAAGTGGGGGCGACTTTGACCCCACCTTGCTTTTGGATGGTCAAATTGGCGAGGGTGGATTTTTGCCTCCCATGGAAGTTGGAGAGGATATGTGGATTCAATATGCATTCGACCGGCCGCATACTTTCAAAGCAATGAGTGTTTCTGGAGCAATGAATGGTGCTTTAGCAGAATTCAATGGCGGTCCGGAGAACCGAAGTCTCAAAGTCAGTGAAGATGGTGTGAATTTCAGGACCATCGCCAAAGTTTCGGGAAGTACCGTTCCTTTCAATACCGTTTCATTTGCTCCCGTTACTGCTAAATATTGGAGAATCTGTTTCGAAACTTTACCCGGTGAAGTCAACTTATTTGCTGCGATGGCAGGTGGACCCATGGAAGAGCCCAAACCTGCTGGGGTTCAAGTAGCAGAATTTCAATTGTACACTACATCCAGAATTGATTAGGTGGAGGATAAGGCTGGGTTTTCTCCTTGGACTGAAGATTATGCGTTGGCAGAAATGGAAGTCAACTTATCAAGTGATGAAGTACTGCCAAAGAACCAAATCATGAATCTTACTTCTCAAATGAAGCCAGATGGTTCCTTAATCTGGAATGCACCTGTTGGGAAATGGAAAATTATCCGCTTTGGTTACTCGCTTACTGGCCGCCAAAATCATCCTGCATCTCCTGAAGCCACCGGTTTAGAAGTGGATAAGTTAGACAAGGAAGCAGTACGAAGGTATATCAACCATTATTTGGATTTATACGAAGATGCAACAGGTGGGAAGTTAGGCCCTGAAGGATTGGAATACATGATTTTGGATAGTTATGAAGCAGGGCATATGACTTGGACAGCAGACTTTCCTATTGAATTTGAGAAGAGAAGAGGATATAGCATGGTGCCTTATGTTCCTGTACTGACAGGGATGTTAGTAAGCAGTAGAGAAGATAGCGAGAAATTTCTCTGGGATTTTAGAAAAACCATCGGGGAAATGATATCCGATCATCACTACGATGTGATTGGGGAAGAGCTTCATAAAAGAGGGATGCGCCGCTATACGGAATCCCATGAAAATAAGAGGATTTATTTGGCTGATGGAATGGATGTAAAGCGTCATGCGGATATTCCTATGTCAGCCATGTGGACACCTGGAAGTTTGGCAGGTGGGTCAGATGAAGAAGTAAGAAGTGAGGCCGACATACGAGAATCCGCCTCCGTGGCAAATATTTATGGAAAACCTTTTGTAGCAGCTGAATCCATGACTTCAGTAGGAAGGCCATTCCAGGAATACCCTGAACGTTTGAAAAGGACAGCTGATCTGGAATTGGCCTCAGGCCTCAACCGTTTTGTAATTCATACTTCCGTTCACCAGCCTTTGGATGATAAAAAGCCTGGATTTTCCTTGGGGCCATTTGGTCAGTACTTTACCAGACAAGAGACTTGGGCAGATATGGCCAAACCTTGGATTGATTATTTGGGAAGGAGTTCCTATATGCTTCAACAAGGGAGGAATGTAGCAGATATCCTTTATTACTATGGTGAGAACACCAATATCACCTGGCTGGCTAGAGAGGAGCTGCCCACTATTCCAAATGGGTACGAATTTGACTTTGTGAATTCTACTGTTTTGAAAGAGGCAATTACTGCTGATGGAGGAAGGCTGAAAGCCAAAAGTGGGAACACCTATGAAGTGTTGATGCTGGATGAAAGTGCGAAATTAATGACCTTGCCGGTATTGGAAAAGCTAAAATCTTTAGCTGATGCAGGAGTGAAAATCATCGGAAAAAAGCCTGTTAAGTCCCCCAGTTTGTCGGATAATGAAGAGGTCTTCAAACAGCTAGCCAATGAAATATGGGCGCTGGAAAATGTAGGAGAGAATTTACAACCACCCGTCCAGCCTGATGTAAGGGTAAGCGGAACAGACCATGAAATTCTTTTCCGACATCGAAAATCAGCTACCGCAGATATTTATTGGTTTAATAACAGGAATGTAGATCCAACCCAAGCTTTGGTTAGCGTCAGAACCTCGGGAAAACTTCCTATAAAATGGAACCCGATTACAGGAGAAACAGAAGGGTTATCCTATGAGGTAATAGGAGGAAGGACTGAAATCCCATTGGATTTTGAGTCTTGGGGTGCTTTTTTCATCGTTTTTGAAGGAGATTTGGCCGTCAATTCAATCACTTTTGCAGAGAAAAATGAAACGGAGGTTCAAAAAGTGACTGGACCCTGGAAAGTGGATTTTGGAGGACTAGTTAAAGATTTTTCGACCTTGACTTCCTGGTCAACCAATGAAGATCAAGAAATCAAATACTATTCTGGAACTGCTAATTATACGAACATTTTTAATCTTGCCGAAAAAGAGAGTGAGGCAAAATATGAGTTGGATTTGGGATCTGTAAAGTATCTCGCAGAAGTAATCCTAAATGGACAGAATCTGGGGATTGTATGGAAAACCCCATTCAAACTGGACATCACTAAAGCTTTGAAGCAAGGAGAAAATCAATTAGAAATTAGGGTAGTCAATACCTGGGTCAATAGACTCATTGGCGATGCGCAACCGGAAGCCGATCCATCTACTTTTACCACCATGCCATTTTACCAGGCAGATTCCCCATTAATGGAATCAGGATTGTTGGAGCCGGTTAAAATCATAAAAGTGGATTAGTGATGGCAATTTGAACTTAAAAATCCCTGGAGGAATCCAGGGATTTTTAATCTAAGGTTATAGGTGATTCACATTTTACAAGAGTCTGAATTTGATTCCTCCATTGATCACAAATCCATCCACAGGGGCGTAAATATCCCTGAATTCAGGATTGGAAATACTGCCTGTGTAAATAGTGTCAAACCGGGTTTGGCGGGAATCCAGAAAATTTTCAAAATTCAGGAATATGGAAAAAGATTCTCCAAATTTTTTCTCACTCATCAACCCCACAATCCAATAGGATTTTCCTTCTTCCCCATCATTCAGTTGCTGAGGACTGAAATAATATGCTTCCAGTCCGATCCAAAAATTCTCATGCTTTTCATACATCAACACATTGTTGATCCGGTGTTTTGCCACCAAGGGATAAGTTGATTTAATATCATTGTATTGTTGATGAACATCGGCAAAGGTATATCCTACAAATAGTTTAAAATCCTTGTAATTCCATTTCATGTTAAGTTCTAGGCCTTTGGTCTCCAAGTTTCCTGTGGGCTGTTGAAATTCATAATTATTCCCTTTTGGAGTAAGTAAGAGTGGGTTTTGAATGCGGGTATAAAATAAAAGGGTATTGGCTACCAAAGATAGTTCCTCTCCAAATGCGACTTTATAATTGAGGTCCAGGTTGGCTCCAGATGATTTTTCTGCCTCTAAAAGATCCGGATTTATGGGGGAAATATATTGGAAATGAATCCGCTCGGCATCTTCTGTAAATACGGTTGGGGATTTATATCCCAACCCGCCGCCAAGTCGAAATGTGAGTGCATCGGTAGGTTTGTACATGGCTGAGAGCTTCGGTAAGGGAAATACTCCATACTCTTTCTGATAATCCAGCCTGAATCCTGTTTCAAAAGTCCATTGCTCCGATGCATTCCATAGGTTTTGGACAAAAGCCCCATAGGTATTCAGATTGTAATCAAGGGGAGTGTTCTCATTTCCTTCTTTTTGGACGAATTGATCTGTCCATAAATTCAGACCTCCAATCCATTCTGATTGGTTTCCTTTGGTGTTGATATTTACTTCAGAGAAAGAAGAATATTGCTTTCCCGAAAACAGGAAATCAGGAATTTCTATGCTTCTGTCATAATAGCTGTAACTGTTTTTTACTTGAAATTGAGTTGCTTCATTTAGTTGAAGATCATAGTTCAGGCTAGTAGAGACACGATCTGTGGTGTTCTTTTCATAATACGGGTTTGACACTTCCGCTCCTTTAATAAAATCTAAGTTTCCTCCCAATCTATCCTCCTTCATTAAGTTCAATCCCAGGGTTAAGCTTGAATTGGGATGGATGTCCCAGAAAAGTTTTGGGTTGATGGTCCATCGGTCGAATTGGGGGATGGCAGTCAATCCGATATCTGCAGGATCATAAGCAGTTCCTTTGTTGTAGGAGGTGAAAATGGTAGTGCCTATTTTTCCTTTTTTTGCCGCGTAAAAGGCACTTGCATCTAATCCCAATGCGGAGGTGCCATTAAGCATTACGGACAATTCGGTTCTTCCTGAGGGCTTTTGGAAATCAAATTGACCAATCCAGCGATGGCTCCTCCTCCATATAGGGTAGAGGAGGCTCCTTTGATTACTTCCACTTGAGCTAAGTCCAATGGGGCAATTTGCATCAGGCTCAACCCAGAAGAATACCCTGCATATAAGGGAAGCCCATCTCTCAATAGTTGGGTATATTTTCCATCCAAACCTTGGATTCTAATGCTGGAGTTGTAACTCGTAGCGGAGGTCTGCTGAGTTTGAATTCCCGTACTTTCATTGAGAAGCATCCGGATATCTCCTGGTTTCATGTTTCCTTTTTCTGAGAGTTCTTCTCCTGCAATGATTTCTACCCTTGTCGGAACATCCTCTATGACTCTGGAACTCCGATTGGATTGAACAATCAGTTCTTCCATCTCTTCCTCAGAATGATCAAGAGAAAATTCTTCTGGCATCTCTGAAGGGCCTACAGGAAAAGTCCGTTTGATTCGCAGGGTTTCATACCCCAGGTACCGAATTTCCAAGGTAAAGGTGCCATCTGGTACTTGTTCAAGAAGGATCAAACCATTTTCATCAGAAACAGCTCCGAGAGATAGTTCTTTTAACAATATAGTAGCTCCAACTAAAGGAGCTCCCGAGTCTTTATCACTGATTTTAGCTCGGTAGTCGGTTTGGGAATAGGCAAGGTGACAGATAAATAGGGAAATGCCTACTAATAAATATTTTAGCATGATTGATTGATTGATCGTATGGTAACTAGACGAGAAGTGCTCGGTTTGAGCGAGGCGAGTTAGGAGATTGGATCGCCCGGTGGCTTTTCGATTCTCATGCTATGTGGCTCTGAAATAGGGGCTTTCCAAAAAAGAATCGGTTTGGATTTGATTTCTTCGGAAATGGGAAGAATTGGGAAGGAGAATTTTTCTGAGGAAAATCCAGTACAGGTTCCACAGGAATAGAATGGGGAACAAGGCAGATGATCCTCGCAGTCTTCCTCTGAGCCAACGTCTGATGCTAGGTTGACCTCGGTAGAATCACAACTGTTTTCCATGCTGCAACAAGGCATGCCTGTCAGCCAAAAAGAGAACAGCGCCATTAAAACCGATAAAATCTTCATCCTTCAAATGTAAAAAATTGATCACTAGATAAAAGAATCAAGTCCCAAATAAAAAAGCCCCGTGACTTACGAGGCTTTTGAAAGTATTGGTGGTTTTTAAATCAGGAAATGAGCGGATCTGATATACTTTCTTCTCCATTTTCCAATCTTCCGGCAAAGGTGCTTTCCAGTCCATCGGCTTTGATGGTGAAATCGTACCATCCTTGTGAAGATTCAAAATTCAATTCTTTGAGGATTGATTTTCCTGTTGCCAATGAGAATGAATAATTTCCTTCTCGATAATTGTTTTCTACGACTTGAATGGCAGAAGGTCCTAAGTGACTGGTCAATAGTAAGATTACAGATCTACTGATGGATCCACCCATTTGAATGGGTTGCATGTCAATTTCCAAAATGGATGAAGACGAGGATCCTTTGAACTCTCTGTAAAAGCCATTAGGCCCATATACCCTGAGATGGAAATTTCCGTCTTCAAAATCAGTCAAAGGCCAAAGATATTCCAGTTGGTCCCCAGCTTTCACTGCAAACTGCCAAACTCGTGCTTCTTCCCAATTTTTGGAATCCATGCTTTTGAATTTTCCGGGTGCATACACTTGAAATGGGGCGCCCCATGAATTCTCTCCAAAGAGAGCTTGAGAGGCTTCAAAACTGATTTGAAAAGATTTTTTATCAGCGCTGAGTTTCCCGTTGACCCGAAGATCATAATTCAAAGGATTGGAGGGTCTACTTCCTTTTTCCTGAACTGGGAGACTTCCTTCTTTTTGTAATCGAGCTGTATCCCAATTTTTAGCTTCAGAAGCTGGAATAGCCATAAAATTATCCGGCAATGACTTGAATTGTGCTTTATGAATTTGAGTCATCAACTCATTTCGATCAAGGGGCTTTAACTTTTCCAGTGGTTCCCCATGATAGGGTCTAAAAGCAGAAGTCAAATCCCCGGAAACCATACGTCTCCACTCAGAAATGTTGGGCTCCTCAACCTTTTTACCTGACTTTTTGCTTAGGAACTTTTCCAAAAACTGGATGGTGGAGGTAATGTCTGATACCTGAGAATTAACATATCCACCTCGAGACCAAGGAGAAGCGACGATTAGGGGTACTCTATACCCTAAGCCAACCGGGCTGGTTCTGCAATCTTCCTCCTTAAAACCCGCTGTTTTTTCCTCTTCTTTGTAGACATATTCTCCCTCGGTGTTTACACCATTTGAAATAATGCCTTCTTCTGGATTCTTTGGGTCTGGAACTACAAAAGGAGGCTGATGATCAAAATAGCCGTCATTTTCGTCATAATTCAAAATAAAAATGGTTTTTTTCCAGACTTCAGGATCCTGGGTCAAGATATCCATGACTTCAGATACATACCATGCACCATACCATGGGGCACTGGGATGATCAGAGAATTTTTGAGGGGCGACCAGCCAGGTAACAGCAGGCAAATTCCCCTCTTTCACATCTTTTCTAAATTGATAGAGAATGTCTCCTTTTGGAACTGAAACAGTTCGTTCTTCTCCATTTTCTGAATAATCGATCCGTTCGATTTTTTGAAAATCCTTGTCCCCTGTGTTTCTGGCAAATGCCTTGCGATGAATACTTTTTTCAAATTCAGGGAGCTTTTCAAAATTGTCTGGATGGTATTTGACCAAGTGTTCCTTTACCATTTTTAGCTCTTCTCGCTTTTTCTCAATTTCTTCCAAATAACCTTCTCCAGCACCTTCGGGAATTCCGTTCTTTTCGAAATTGCTCAATTCCTGTTCAATGATGGGCTGTTGCTTCTCCAGAAACTCATAATATCCAGAGCTAAAAAACACATGGTATTGAGAAAACCATTCCAGGTTATTGTCAGTGAAATTTGCCAATAAGGAGGAATCCCCTACCAAGGAAGGAATGCTGATTTCATTTTGATACACTTTCCAGGAGATTCCCAGTTGTTCTAGTCTTTCCGGGAAAGTTGTCCAATTTACTTCCTTACTGTAGGTTGCTTCTCCATTTCTAACTTTGGCTTTATCCCCTTTTTCTCCATGGGTTTTCCCGGTCCAGAAATAACTTCTATTCGTAGTGGTCCCGGTCAATGCTGCACAAAAATGCTGGTCAAAAACGGTAAAGGCATCCGCCAATGCATAGTAGAATGGGATGTCCTCTCTGGTGTAATAGCCCATAGTCAAGGGGATTTCATTAAATTCTTCCCTTCCTGGTCTTTTGGCTTCAATCCAACCATTGTATTTTCCTTGGTTCCTAGCATCTACTTGGTCCTCCCAAGAATGTGGAATGTCACGCATCCAAGTAGCTTTAGTGGCCTGAATGTCCAAACGGAAAGGAGGGAAGTGGGTGCCTTGACTATCCGCTTGCATCCAAACTGGAAGTTTTCCGGAATGGAAATGGCTCTTGGGTCATTGTAGCCTCTTACCCCTCGAAGTGTTCCAAAGCAATGGTCAAATGATCGATTCTCCTGCATCAGCATGACCACATGCTCAGCATCTTCAAAAGTAGTGCCTGGGTCAGGACTGATAGCCAATGCTTTTTCTATAGAACTTGGTAATACTTGCCAAAGTCCCGCGGCTCCACTTAAAAGTGCCGTCTTTTTGAGAAATTCTCTCCTTGATTCTTTCATGGTGGAAAATTACTTGGGTGCCTGATTTAAGGCGGAAAATAAATGGTTAATTAATGGTTAGCTTTTCATGATCAAAAGTGAAAAATCAAAAGAGTTCTTTTTAGCTAATGAAGAAACGGGAAGATAGTATGAAATCCCTTGAGATACAGGCTTGGCCTTAAATTCTTACATATTTGGTGAGTAAACCTTTTGAATTTAATCATTGGATATGCGATCTTAGTGGGCATTAACCAAAGAAATCCGAGAACTTCCAGTGAATAGCCACTGGCTTTTCCGAATCTCTTGATCCAATTTTTTAAGGATTTTAAAATAATTTTTGAAACTGAATCGAGTTAGTATTGGAAAGTGAATTTGTGATTAATAAGGAGAGCTAGAAGTGTGAGGGAACTGTAGGAATCAGGTAGTGAATCCTTTAGAAATCGTTCGGAATTTATCAATAGGTGATCTACAGAAAATCAATAATTGAATGAGAGTAAAAGAAGAAGTTTTTGAAAAAGCAGAGGGCTTAATGGCCGAATTAGGTTTTACCATTGTAAAAGAGGATAGAGAAAGGCCTTGGGGTGGATTTTTAGTAATTGACGAATCTCAAGCAGCACAATTTGCCAAAGAATTTTTTCCAGAGGAGAATTTTGAAGCCTTGAAGATTTCAGAAAAACTGAGTCCAAAAATATTGTTGGTAGCTCCTGAAAAAAGGTTGAGCTGGCAATATCATTTCCGAAGAGCTGAAATTTGGAGATGTATTGAAGGGGAAGTAGCTGTGGCAACGAGTTTGACGGATGAAGAAAGCGAAATCAAGAATTTATCAAAAGGAGATAAAATCAAGCTTCAACAAGGAGAACGTCATCGCCTGATTGGCTTGAAGGATTGGGGAGTTGTGGCTGAAATCTGGCAACATACAGATGCCGAAAATCCATCAGATGAAGAAGATATCGTCCGCCTTCAGGATGATTTTGGAAGATGATTTAAGGAGGTCAGTAACATAATAATTTGCATTAAAAAAGTGCCTCAGACATTCTCTGAGGCACTTTTCTAATGTTAGTTTGATCTATTAGATGGATTCTCCATGTTGAGAAATATCCAGACCTACTTCCTCGTATTCCTCGCGAACGCGGAGTGTGACAAATTTATTGAGTACAAAGAAGATCAAATAGCCCATCCCGAAGGAGAATACACATACTCCGATTAAAACTACCATGTGAGAAGCAAAGACTCCGATTCCTCCATGGAGTAAGCTGGAACCTTCTTTACCAGCAAAAATGGCAGTGAGAATCATCCCCATAATTCCTCCAATCCCATGGCAAGCAAAAACGTCCAAAGTGTCATCAATTTTCTTTAGGAATTTGGCATTCATTGCAAGGTTTGAAACGATCGCCCCCACTGCTCCAAAGAAGAAGCTTTCCGGCACCGTGATGTAACCTGCAGCAGGGGTGATGACGACCAATCCTACCACAGCACCGATACAAGCCTGTAATGCTGAAATCTTTCTTCCTTGTATTCTGTCAAATAAAACCCAGGTCATCATCGCAGTAGCGGAACTGATGGTCGTCGTGGCAAATGCAATGGCTGCAGTTCCATTTGCCCCGAACGAAGAACCTGCATTGAAACCAAACCATCCAAACCAAAGCATTCCGGTTCCAAGCAATACATAGGTGATGTTAGAAGGCTCATGATGGGGTTTGTTTCTTTTACCTAAGAACAAGGCTCCGGCCAGGGAGGCCATCCCTGCACTGATATGCACGACAGTTCCTCCGGCAAAATCCAACACTCCGAAATAGGAACCGATGAGTCCATTCGGATGCCAAACCATATGGCATAGGGGCGCATATACGAAAAGACAGAAAATACCAATGAAGAATAGGTAGCCTATAAACCTTACTCTTTCTGCAAAAGACCCTGTGATGATTGCTGGAGTAATCACTGCAAACTTCATCTGAAATAACGCAAAGAGGATAAATGGAATGGTGCTCCCCAGCGCTTTATGAGGCAATTCAGCCACTTGATCAAAGAATAAATATTGGAAAGGATTCCCAATGATTCCATAGGTGTCACCTCCAATGGTAATGCCGATTGATCCCCAAATGCAAGGCTAAATCCCACGACCACCCAGAGCATGGTTACGACACCAAGGGAAATAAAACTTTGTAGCATGGTAGAAATCAGGTTTTTCTTACCAACCATTCCCCCATAAAATAAAGAGAGACCAGGGGTCATCAAAAGTACCAGACAGGAGGCCGTCAAAAGCCAGGCGATGTCTGCAAATACTAAATCTTCTGCGGTTCCAAAATTTTCTAATACCGGGCTGGCATGCTTCCAAAATAAGCCCAGTACCGGTGCTGCAATTGTAATCAAGAAGGCAAGTTTCCACTTGAACTTCATACCTGTTTTATTCATGGCCCAAAAATAATGGTTTTAATTTTTTATTCTGAATAAATTGATGAATGCAGAATTAAAAACCATTATTTATCGATTCGGGACTATAAAGTAATGAAAAGTATTGTTTTGTAATATGTTTATAATTAAAGGGTTATCATAGATTTTAGCCCCAGATGCCTTGAAGTCATTTTTTAAGGACCGAGATGAAATTCTTTTTACAGGTTTTAGTAAATGCTTTCATAGGTAAAAACGCATTTATTGAACCAGTAATTTTGAAGTCAGTAATTCCAAATTGGATGAAATTTTTAGAATGTAGATTCCTTTTTTTATTCCCCTTCCAAATTCAAGTTGTTGTTGGTTTTGACCAGCTTTTGTTTCAATGATGTGGCGTTCTACCAGATTTCCAGAATCAAGTTGATAAATTCCCAATTCCATTTGACCTCCAAATTGAGATTCAAAGAGGATGTTTGTCTGCTCTTGAAAAGGATTGGGGTATACGTTTATTTCCCTGCTCTTTGAAAGGGAAATTTCTTTTTCATTGGAAAACCGAATGTTACCCAGGTTTATTTCAATGTCTTTTTGGTTTTCTCCGGTAAAAGATAGAATAACCAAGTCATTTAGATTTACTTTCTCTTTTAATTCCGTGGAACTAAAGCGATCCAATGGAATGCTATAAGATTTAGATTCTTGTTGCAAATCAAAGGTATAGCTATAATGAGCATTGAAGTTTTGGATGGAGGATTTGACCAATCGAATCGTCATTTTTCCAGTTCCTGAAGCATTGAAATTCAAATAGGAATAATTGCTTAGATCTGCAGGGATCGCGCCCCCTTTAATGGTTTTGTACACGGTGGCATAGTCGGAACCGGAGGAAGCAAATGCCACATTTCTGAATATGGGGTATTCTCCAGTTTTATGATCCTTATTGGGTTCATTCTGAATTTGGTATTGAAGGAGCTGTCCTCCCTGAGGAAGATAATGTGCCCAGATACCATCACTCTGATAGAGATAGTCGGTTTTACCGGTTTCATTTAAAAGATCAACGGCAACCTCTGCATAATCCTGAATATCTAAAGTTAAGCTAGTGGATCCTAGCGGGTTTATGGAAACCTCTAGTGTACTGATTTCTGGAGTATCGGCATTTTCATTTGGCTTTGAGGTAAGCTGAAGCTTAGCGGAATTTTGAAATGTTCTGTTCCAAATCGTGAGGTGAACTTTGCTAGGATCGGAGAGATCTCTTTCTGTTTTACTTACAAATAATTTTGGATTGGTTTTGGAAACGGTCTGGCTTAGTTTTCCAAAAGAGGTCAACTGAGCAAGTACGTTTTCAATCATCGATTGAAGAAGTTTCCCATCTGCACTCCAAAACTGGAAATTATAAAAGCTTTCTTCATTCTCGTATTCTTCTAATAGCCAAGCAGATTGTAAATGGAGTTCATCGGAATTGTCATTCATTCCAACCGAAAAGGAAATCGCATATTCATTTAATCCAGACATGGGTTTCAATAAGCTTCGGATAAAGTTGAATTTACCCACCTGCACACTGTCGATAGAAAGGATTTCGGCACCTTTAAGCCTATCGCAAACGTATTTGGAATGCTCGTAGACATGGGAAGAAGTTCTGGTGGCAAAGAAAGTTGCCAGATTGTTTCCGGCGGTTACATAGTCTACAGAGATTACTTCTTCAGCATTTGTCATCCCCAATAATTCCTTGGGACTGGTGATATATCCCTTAAAATCTGAACCTAAAACCTGCTCATCTGGTATCAAGGAAGAGAGCTGTAGGCCATTGAGTTTGGCTTTTTTAAAATTTTGAAGACCTTCTTTTTTCGATAATCCAAAGGGGCGATTCCATTTGAAAATCGCTCAAAAACTTGATTGACAACTGCGGTTCCCAAGCTTTTGCTTTCCAATCCGCCGTCACTTCCTGAGCTGACACGTAAGTTTTCCTGATTGATCAATGGACCTTCTGTGGAGGAGCCAGAGGTTAAAGGGTAAGTACAAGTACAAAGTGGCAATCCGTCTTGAGGATCCGTAAATTCAATCGTGATCAAACCAGCCGTAGGAAGGTTATTTTGATAGAATGTGTATTGAACTTCAATTCCTGAAGGGATCCCTGGTGGGTTGAATGGACTTCCGGTGGTATTGTTTCCAAATGCCCAGTCCAAATATTTGTCGCCTGAGGTAGTAGTAATCCAAGATTTGGTGACTACGGGCGGATATAAAATTGGCTCTCCCCAACCAAAGGTGAAATTTCCCTGGTTAAATTTCGTTAGGGCACTTAAGTAATAAATGCTTGCAGGGCTGATATTAGAGGCAAACTCAGTGACTTGCTGCCCATTCCCATTATTTCGTTTATAGACCTGAGGGCATCTCTTATTATCGACTTCCTGACTTAAAGCATTATGACTTAAACAGACTAGTATTGTCCAGATTAGGAGGAAGCGAATGTAGTAAAGTATCTTTTTCACCATGACATTGATTGTTAATCTATTGATATATGCCAATTCAGAAGCCAAATTATAAATAGCTGAAAATCAATACTTAATAAATTTTAATTTTCCGTATTTAGGAATAGTTGATTTGATATTCCATTTTTTGGAAAACTAAACCTCAGATTTTTTGAATGTGAAGTACTTTTGAAGAAGAAAATTAACAGTCAGAACAATTGCAGTCGAGAAGATTTTAGCTACAGTAGGCTCCATATTAAAAAATAGGATTAAACCCTTAAGAATAAGGTAATCGCTACCCAGTCCTTGACCCACCACCAAGATGTATTTGAATAGTTGCTTGGCGGTTTTCTTGCTTCCGGTTGAAACGCTTTTAAAAGCAAAATTTTTACTCAGCCAAAAACCTGTGGGGATAGTAGCCAAGAATGCGATAAACAAGGCGATTGTATAGGAAGCGATGTTATATCCACCGATTGGCCAGCCTGCTTTAGGGAGGATAAACTCATACAAAACAGCAAATAGAACAATGTTTAAAGCTGTATTGATCGCTCCCACAGCCAGGTAGGCATAGACATCATATGCCAACCATTTTTTGAAAATAGGATAGAAAAGCTTCAGAAAGCTTTCTATTCCTTTATTGAGTAATGAGATCATTTCTTTTTTCCAAAAGCTTATGAATGTGACTTAAATACCATTGCGCAAGTTCTCCCATTGGTAGTCCTTTTGCTGCTTTATAATTCTGATCCTCAATGCTTTTTCTCTCTTCAGGATTATCAATGAGGTGCGAAACAGCTTTGGCTAAACTTTCAGCATTATCGGTTTCGAAATATGCTCCCCCGTATCCCTCTTCCTCAACAACTCGCTCTAGGTCATCGATTTTTGGTAAAATACAGGCCCTTCCATAGCTTCCGGCCTGATGAAGAATGCCTGAACTACCGGTTGTTGTGGTGTAAGGAAAAATCACAAAAGAACTGTCCCAGAAAATCTGAGATACTTTTTCCTCAGGGATGTAGCCAGTATATTCCACATTAGGTAAGTGAGCATATTTGCTTCTTAAACCATCGATGTATCCTTTCACATTTGGGTTATCGGTACCGGCCACGGTGGAGGTGAATTTCAGGTGAGGGTATTTTTTCTGCAGAATTTCCATGGCATCAATCATGACCTCTGCTTTCTTGTAGGTTCCAAATTTTCCAAATGCCATTAGGTTAATTTCCTTGGAATCTTCAGGAACATAATTCCGCTCAGGAAGCTCAAAATTCCCATGGGGAAGTAGAATCACGTTTTTCGCTTTGTATTTGTCTTTTAGGATGGTGACATACTGGGAGATGGTCACTCCCACCAAATCCGATTTCAGGATGAATTTCGTCAATTGCTCGCCGATCCATAGAAAAAGCTTTCCTTTCAATTTGCTATTTGCCATGCCAATCGTCTCCAGGTTCACCGTTTCGGTGATGTTATGAAGAATGGTCACGGAAGGAATGCCAAGCAATTTGCACATCCAAGGAGTCAAGAGGCCCAAAGCAGCCGGGATTTTTCCAGCTCCAAACGTCATGAACTGGAGATTTAAAATCACCGCATCTGGCTGAAGTTCTTTCAGTTTTTTGCGAAGGTTCAATACCGTAAACCAACTGTCGAAATCCCAGCAAGGAATGATTTCCAGACCTTCGGTTGCATAACGTGAATAATCAGCGTTATCTTCTAGGTTATTGGTAAGGATGTAGATTTTCTCAATCCCATTTTTGCCCAAAAAGCTTCTGGTTAAATGATAACCGTACTCGTTTAAAGTCACTTGACTTGGAGGGTAAGGGGTAATAAATGCTAATTTCATGATTGTATTTTTTAAATTTTTTAGTCTATAAATCGGATGGCATCCAGTCTCCAGTTGTCTCCTTGAAATAATAGGCTCAGGGCAATTTTGGAGGTTTGAGTCTCTGTCGAGCCATCAGGGAATGTTAAGTTGAATTCGGCACTTTGGTCCAGAATATTGCAAGAGAGTCCGTCTCTAGACCAGGTATGTATCTGAATGGAATGGCTGATATCTTTTCGTTGGATGGAGCCAGAAATTCCTTCTTGGTAGTTTTTTGCAAGATGTAGGTAGAATCGCTCCGTAAATCGTTCCTTGCTAGGTTTTGGGTTGGGGTACTGATAAAGCTGATTTAAATGAGCCCAGATCGCAGCATAGTCCTGTTTCAATTTTTCCAATTGCTCCTCTGTAGGGACTTGGGTAGAAATCACCTCTAGCTCTATGATTGGGTTGGCGTTGGCTGCCAGAGAATCATATCGAAGAAAATAAGGAATGTCATCATTCTTTTCCTGTAACCTGGCCATAGAGGCAAGGAGGATTCCCACGATGATCAAAAAGCCCAAGAATATCCATCTAGTCATGATTAATCGAGCGTTAAAGTTTGAGAGGTGATATGGGCAATTCTTGCAGTGATACTGCTATTTCTAGTTTCCGATACCGGAAGAGTAAATTGACTATAAGCATCCTGCACTACTCCTTCTATTAGTTTCTTTTCTCCTGCTTTTTCCAAGGAGAAAATGACGAGCGTTCCATTGGAAACAGTGTTTTCAAATTGATCCAGTAAAGGGCCAGCCTTGATCGTTACCGTTTGGTTAATGGGATCTGAGAAATAGGTCAAAGGAATCGTTTTGACTGTTCCTGGATCCACATAAAAACTGGATACAGCTGTGCTGGTAATTCCTTTAAATGTGCCTGTTTTCGGAGCTAATTCCAGGTAGTTTTCTTGGAAATACTTACCTTCCTCCAGTTCTGTCAGATTCCCAGACCCGTCAAAAGCATACAAAATTTGCTGTTGGATCATCGATGAATCCGTGTTGACAGTCTTGGGACTTCTCAAATCCTCTAATTGAATTTTAGAAGCCGGGTTTTTAAGATAAATCGGAAAATTAAACTGCTGGGCTGCTGCCTGAAGTGTGACAAAAGCCGGACCTTCAATTACACCTTCTTTTGAAGTAAGATGAACAGTCAATTGGCTGTTTTGCTGGGTCAATGCAGGATAGAATACCTGAACAGGAGTTTGAACCCAAGCAGTCCAGTTTTCTCCCTTAACCTCAAAAGTCAAACTATCTTGGTTGACCACATAGATAGCCTGTGAGTTTAAAACTATAGGTTGGCTCACAGGTTCTTGTTGACAAGCAAAAAGCACCAAAACCAAGAAGAGGATATAAGATGTTCTTTTCATTGTAAGTAGATTTCTTGGGACAAAAAGCAATGCGGCAAGAAGCTGATGCTTTCCTTGGATGTAGTTTGATTTTCAAGCAATTGACGGTCTTGACCATTTATTTTTAACTGAATTGGGATCTGGTTTAAGACGTTGGATTTACTTGCAATTTTTTGGAAAGGAATCTCAAAAGAAGCTTCCAGACCACTTCGGATAGATTTTGGATAAGTCCAAAGATCCACTTGAACAATTCTACCTAGAGAATCCTTTTCCGAAATCAAAACTCCTGGGATAGTGATTTCATTTGTAAAAGGATTTTTCATAGCCGCTTCGAAAAGGGAAGTTTGAGAGCTTTCTGACAGAACTTTGTAAGTAAGTTCTCCTCCCCGGATATAGCCTCGCTCGCTGATGTCAGTTTCCAATTCCAATGAAATGGATTTGATTTTTGCATCTCCTGATAGCGCTTGTAAACCCAAAGGGATCTCAAACCAAGTGGAAGCTTTTGGAGCCAAGTTGTAATGGATTTTCCGTTGTGGGAAAAAGCTGGCTATGCTGTCATTTTCATAGGTGAGTATGGCTTTCAAGGCGAGCGTAACCGGAATGTTGTCCGCATTGATCAATTCTCCAGTGAGGTTCAATTCTTCGCCCACCTGAACCAGGTTTGCTTGATAAAAACCTGCAAATGGTTTTTTGATTCGATCGTCTTTGACAGTTGGAAAACTGCTGACCACGCGTTTCCCCATTTTTTTAAATAGGGTATAGGTATAGGTGATCACCTGCTCTTCCGGAATTTCCAGTTCAAACTGTGGGGGAAGGATGAACCATTTGTTTTCAATCTTTTCCAGGTTCATTTCTTCCTCCTTTTCTCTTGGACCCAATGAAGTTCTCCACGTGCTATGAATCCTCATTTTTGCCGAATTCTCCTCCAGCTTCAAAGTGTCAATCTCCAAATGATCCAGTTTGGCAAAAGAAGGCAGAAGACCTCCGTCACTTACTGATTTTTCAAGTAGATATTGGTCCAAACTATAGGCGGGTCCAGGTTTGAAAAACTGGAATGCGTCCTCAAATCGCTGGAAATCCAAATGGTTAAAATGAGAGTATATGGTGGTTGCTGGGTCTTTTTGCTCATCGATTAACAGCAATTCGTAGATCTGATAGATCAAAAAGCTGCTGAAGAGGATAAATGGAATCCAGGCAGAAGTATGAATAATCGTTTTGGGATAGAGGGAAACTTCTTCCTCTGCGATCAATTCATTTTGGGTTTTTTGAAGTAGAACAAATAGACCAAAGTTAATCCCATTGCCACGATTAGGGTACTGACAGGTAGAATTCCCCATAGTTTTTTCAGTATTGGATTTAACTCCGTTGGTTTGATGGGTTGGATGGTGGAAATATTTCCCTTTTCCCAAACCATGATTCCGTTTTCCAATCGGATAGTCCGATTCCATCCTGAATAAAAAAGCAGCGGATCATAGTAGCGATCATTGCTGAACACATATTTGAGTTGGTATTTTTCCGCCAGGGTAAGGAAATCATTCAAGGAAGCCATTCCATCTTCCATCAGGTATTTCGCGTTTTCCAATCGCTCTACAGCCCTGGAAGTCATTTCAGGAAGTCTTCTTGCAGAGTGGTAATTACCATCGATTGTCGCAGCCAGGGTGTTGGATGAAAGCCAGGCCATTTGGTCACCAAAACCTAGAGTCAGGTATCTCCAACGCATGTGGTCATCCCGGTTCAAGAAGTTGATGATAGGCTCAATTTCAACCGCTTTAGGTTGCAAAGGGCGGAAACTTGCCAAGTGGAAGATATAAATGATAAAGAGTAAGTAAGAAAATCCACTTAATCCGGAAATCAGGAAATGGGAAGTTTCTCCATATTTTCCAGTCCAATAATTTTTGATGGATCCTCCGATGAAGGAAACCAAAAAATGGCTGATGTAAGGAATCGCAATGATGGATGCCCAGAAACCGAACCGGTCCAAGGTCAGGATATTGAAGGCATTTTCTCCTAAAAGCATTTTCGGCAAAGGAGTGGTGCCGCCGCTACCCAATAGCAAACAGGCAAAGAAGGAAACTGCCCAGCCTAAATGTCTTTTCTTTTTGGTGATCAAGAAAGAAATCGCAGGTAATAGCGCGAAGATCAATAACAAAGGAATGATGTAAAATACCAATCCGGAGCTAGTTTCTTCTAGAAAATTGTCTCTTGATCCATGAGGTATAGAGACCTGTGTAATTGGGTCTGTGCGGCTCCAATACCAGTAAGGGAAGATTAAGGCAATGGCCAAGAAAATGGTAGAGAATCCAAAAAGAGGATCTCTTTCTTTTTCTTCCAGGCAAGAACCAAAGCCCGGGAATGAATTTTCCGAATAGACTTTTTTGCCCAATTCAGGATTGCCATCTACCAAGGCCATCAGCATTGCTGGAGCGATGAAAAAAACCATTCCGAAGATGGCCGTCACATGGTGAGAGCTTACAGTTACCGCAATAAATGCAAGTGCCATGATCAAATACCTCCAGTCTGAAGTTTTGAGGTATTGATACAGGAAAGGAAGTGCATTCAACAAAAAGGCAAGACCGGTGAGGGTAGGCACTTGCCCGTACACGTGAAGAGTTTCTACCAAAGAGCTCAACACCACCGCCAAGATCGCCGCTACTCCCGCAGTCTGTTTGGAGTAAAACATCTTGGTAAATCGATATACCCCAAGAATCAACGCTTCGAAGATGGTGATGGCATAGATGGCGAAAGCGATTTTTAGCGGGAAGATTTTACTGATCAGCGCAATCAACTGATGTACCAAAGGCGGATAGCTGATGGTCAGAAAACCAGTGTACCAACGGTATTCCCAAGGCTCAAACCAGAATCTGGAATAATGATCCGCAAAAAACATATGTACATACGCATCATAAGTTTGCGGCAAAGTGAAATACACAATGATACCATGAGTCAGGAGCCCTAGGGATAAGGCTACCAAAAGAAGCCTTTTCCCTAGAAATTCACTCCAAAGCATGTGGTCTTGATTTTTCACTTTTTAAATCGGTTTGATTAGATGTATAAAACTCCTTTGACTTCTTTCACCTTGGCTACGTATTCTTTGATCTGCTGCTCATTTTCTTTCTTGCAGATTAGAAGTGCTTCCGGCGTATTCACAATGATCAGGTCTTCCAAACCTCCAATCACCATTAGTTTCTGTTCGTTGGAATGTACCAAGCAACCTTTACTGTCTACCAGAATGGTGCTTTTGCTATTACTGGCATTCATTTCTTCGTCTTTTTGGAAATTGTCGTAGGCGCTGTTCCAAGTGCCCAAGTCATTCCAAGTGAAGTCAGATGGAATCAAAAACACATTGTTGGCTTTTTCCATGATCGCATAATCAATGGAAGTGGAAGGGCATTTTTCGTAGATTTCAAGGATTGCATCAGCTTCTTTTGGGGTGTTCAGATCAGCATTTTTCTCTTGAAATAAATCGTACATAAATTGGAAATGCTCCCAAAAAGCACCCACGATATCCTCTGCTTTCCAGATGAAGATTCCAGAGTTCCACAAGTAATTGCCTTCAGAAAGGAATTCCTTAGCAGTAGCTACATCTGGTTTTTCTGTAAATCTGTTGACTTTGAAAACTCCGGATTCGCTCTTTTCTTGATCAAATTGAATATAGCCATAGCCAGTGTTGGGATGATTAGGTTTGATACCTAGCGTCACAAATGCATAATGATTGGCCGTGTAATCCAACGCTTTTTTGCAGGTTTTGGTAAACAGCTCCAAATCCCCGATCAAGTGGTCACTAGGAGCCACGATCATATTGGCATTGGGATTCATTTTCTTCAGCTTGAAGGAAATGTAGGCCACACAGGCAGCTGTGTTTTTCTTTCAGGTTCCGCTACGATGTTCTCTTCTGGCAACTGAGGAAGTTGCGCTTTGACGATTTCAACATACTCGGCTGAGGTAACCACAAACATGTTTTCTTCAGGGATGAACGGTGAAAAGCGGTCATAGGTGGATTGGATCAAGGTTCTGCCAGTGTTCAAAATATCCAAAAACTGCTTCGGATAGCTGGTTTTACTCATTGGCCAGAATCTGCTTCCGACTCCTCCTGCCATGATGGCTACGTAGTTATTTTGATTTTTCATGGGTTGTGTGATTTATTAATTGGATGATAAAGCAACTTTCAACTGTTTGTTTGTCAGGATGCTCTTTGGTTTTCTTTTGATTTGGTAGTGATAATAAAGACCTAGTAATTGTAATGGTATTTTGATGGTGTCTTTCAGTTTCAATCTGGAATCTCCAATCTCAGACCACTGAAGTAGGGGGTATTCCAATACTCCTTTTGAAGGGTGGTTTTTCCGAACTTTTGCTGAAGTCTCAAAAAGATCTCTACATCGAAAAGCCAAGGAGTTTCAAACTGATTTTTGAATAAAAAGGGTACCAGGTTCCGTTGGAAGATTTTAGCTCCACACTGAGTGTCTTGAAAGTTGGCTCGTAGGAGGAATTTGATGATTTTTTTGATCATGTTACTTACAAATGATCTGCTGTCATCCCGATTGATATCTGCACCCAATCGCTGGATTCTACTTCCCACGATGGCGCCATACTTTGGATGAGCTTCTTTGTATTTAGCCATTTGTAACCATTCATCAGGATGTGTGGCTAGATCAGCATCTAGAAAACCGATCAACTTGGAGTCATAATTTTGGTGAACAAACAACATCCCCTGTCTCACTGCTTCAGATTTACCGCCGTTTTGGGGCATATCAAAAACCACAATATTACTGGGACTATCGGTCTGGATTCCTCTAAGTACTGCCAGCGTTCTGTCTTTACTTCCATCATTCACCAAACAGAGTAAAACCTCTGGATGCTTTTGGGCAAAGGTTTTGAACTCCTGATAGGCAAACCTTTTTCTTCATTGTAGCAAGGAACTACAATTGCATATTGGTGCTGAATCTCCGGTTTATAATTCAATGCACTTTGGAGCATTTCGGTGATCCCATTTTTTTGTATTTGATTCTGTGAAGTCTTCATCCTTGTTGTTTTTCGGTGTGCCAACAATTATTCAAACCTTAAACCAAACTGTTAAAATATTGATAATCAGTATTTTATTGAATTCAAGAAAGCGTATCTTTCCAGAAAATGGAATAAATTCCAAAAATTGTATTCTTTCTAAACCTTTTTGTAACTTAAAGGACTATTGAAATGCTATGAGCCAGTTTAAAATATTTATCGTTGAGGATGATCCCTGGTATGGACAGATTCTGGAGTATCACCTAAGCTTGAACCCAGATTATGAGGTACATCTTTTTTCCACCGCAAAGGCTTGTTTATTGAAGCTTCAGGAGAAGCCTGATTTGATTACGGTTGATTTTTCTTTGCCCGATATGCCCGGGGATAAACTGTTTCAAAAAATCAAAGAGTTCAATCCTACGATTCCAGTTGTGGTAATCAGTTCTCAAGAAGATATCAGTGTGGCGGTGGGCTTGTTAAAAGCTGGAGTAAGCGATTATTTGGTAAAAGATGATGCAACAAAAGATTTGCTTTGGAACAGTGTCATCAAGATCAGGGAAAATCAATCCTTAAAGAAAGAGGTAGAGACTTTAAAAAAGGAGTTGGGTCAGAAGTACACTTTTGAAAAGACCATTTTGGGAAATAGTCCTGTGTTGAAGGGTGTTTTTACTCTGATTGAAAAAGCAGTTAAGACCAATATTAATGTTTCAATTACAGGAGAAACAGGAACCGGAAAAGAAGTGGTGGCCAAAGCCATTCATTATAATAGTGATCGGAAAAAGAAAAGCTTTGTGGCAGTCAATATGGCTGCTATTCCAAAAGACCTGATAGAAAGTGAACTCTTTGGTTATGAAAAGGGGGCCTTTACGGGAGCAGTAAGCCGGAAAACCGGAAAGTTTGAAGAGGCAATAGGGGGACCATCTTTCTGGATGAAATTGCAGAGATGGATTTAAACCTCCAATCGAAATTGCTTCGAGTACTCCAGGAGCGAGAGCTTACTAGGGTGGGAGGGAATGAGGCCGTAAAATTGGATGTTAGAGTAATCACGGCTACGCATAAAAATTTATCCGAAGAAGTCAGAAAGGGGAATTTTCGGGAAGATCTATTTTTAGAGTGATGGGCTTGCCGATTGAGCTTCCTCCGTTACGGGACAGAGGGTCTGATGTACTGATTTTGGCGAAGCATTTCATCGATGATTTTGTTAAAACCAATAAATTATCCTCACTTTCTTTGGCAGCTGATGCCAAGGAAAAGCTTTTGAAATATCCTTTTCCTGGCAATATCCGGGAACTAAAAGCGGTGATTGAGTTGGCCTCGGTCATGGCTGACGGGCAGGAAATCAAAGCAAAGGACATCAGCTTTTTTCCCTTCAAAAGGAAAATATGTTCTTGATGGAGAATAAGACTTTGAGGCAGCATACCTGCGATATCATCAATCATTACCTGAAAAAGCATCAGGGGGATGTCATAGAAACTGCCAAAGCATTGGATATTGGAAAAAGCACCATTTATAAAATGATCCAGGAGGGAGAGGTTAATCCTGAATGATTCCAGAATCTGGAAGAAAATTCCAAAAAACGGAAAAATGAAATACTTTTTAGTTTAAAACAGGTTCATATGAACTCCTGGTAGGGCTTCATGAATTGGCTTAGTTTTTCTGTATTAGATGCCTATAAAATTGTTAAACTATGTATGGGTTAGTAAATAAGTCGATTCAGGAGCTCATCACCACCAATTATGGACAGGAGAAATGGGAACGGATCAAGCTAAAAAGCGGGATAAATATTGATTATTTTATCAGTACAGAACCTTATGATGATGCTATTACCTACCAATTGGCGACAGCAGCTGCTGAGGAATTGAATATTACAGTAGATGAAGTATTGTTTGCTTTTGGAGAATGGTGGATTCTCAAGACCGGAAGTGAAAAATACGGAGGATTAATGAAGGCTGGAGGGGCTAATCTCAAGGAATTTTTGATTAATCTTCCACTTTTCCATGATCGAATTATGTTGATTTATCCCAAATTGACTCCTCCAGAGTTTAAGGTGGAAGATATTGAATCAAACTCATTGGTGTTACATTATTTTTCCAAAAGAGAAGGGTTAGTGGGTTTTGTCATGGGATTGCTGTCAGGTTTAGGAAAGTTATTTGAAACTAAAGTTGACATTGTTCATATATTTGGTAAATACAATGGTCATCCCAATGAAGCTTTTAAAATTGCTTGGTGAGTAACAATGAATTCCATATCGAAATCAAAAAAAGTCATTTAGACAGGACTTTTCCCTTTCATTTTGCGCTGTCAAAAGAAGGTGAAATCTTATTTATAGGTCCAGGTCTATGGAAAATGCTAGGTGATGTAAGAGGACAAAGAGCAATTGATTTATTTCTAATAAACAGACCTAAGGATACTGATTTTGATGTGGAATATTTGTCTCAAAGTTCCTCTAAAACATTTTTATTGAAGCTGAAAAATGGAAAGGAAACGCTTTTCCGGGGCAATTCGAATATTTCGAAGAGAAAGAGCTACTTCTTTTTTTGGTTCACCTTGGTTTAGTTCTATAGAGGAATTGGTTGCCAATGATTTATCTATCTCAGATTTTGCTCCTTTAGATCCTTTAGTAGACCTGCTGCATTTAATAAAAAATCAGGAATTGGTGACTGCTGATCTCAAGGAACTGATCGGGACCATTTCCCTTCAAAAGAAAGGCTAGAAAATCTCTCTTACGTGGCAAGTGCCAATTTGGATGGGATCATTTTTACCAATGAAGAGGGAATTATTACCTATGTCAATGAAGGATATCTTCGTCAGACTGGATTTGAGAGGGAGAAAGTGATTGGTAAAACACCGATTGAATTAGGAAAAGGGGAGGAAACCCAAAAAGAAGAATTGAAGAGAATGCTGGAGTCCTTTTTTAAAAAGGAACCCTTTAAAGTTGAATTAAAGCACTATAGAAAAGATGGCACTTGGTTTTGGGCCAGGGTGAATGGTCAAGTAATTTTAGATAAAAAAGGAGACTTTTTACATTACTTCACATTGGTAGAGGATGTGACAGAAGAAAAGATATCCAAGAATAAAATACAGGAATTTGAGCAAACATTCCGTCAAGTATTGGAATTTTCTGGTGACAATGTCTGGGAACACGACTTCAAGACCAGAATAACCAGTTTTTCGAATAAGGCAAAAAATTTCCTAGGCCTCAAATTTGACCCATCTACCAATTTGGAAGATGTTTGGTATGGTCATGTGTATGAACCTGATCTTCATTTATTAAATGAAAATGACAAAAATTATAGGCTGGGAAAAATCTCTTCCCATCAGTTGGAATACCGAATGCTTCATGAAGATGGGAGCATTAAATGGGTAAAGGACAGAGGAATCGTCATCGAGAAAGATTCAAATGGACTTCCTTTAAAAATCATAGGTACCCATTCTGATATCACCGAACAAAAAGCCGCGGAGAAAGAACTGATCAACCTGAATAAAAAGCTGGGGAGTGTTTTGAACGAACTTCGGGATGTGATTTGGTCTGTTAGTTATCCAGATCTTAAAGGCATTTTCTTTACCCCTTCCGCTGAGGATCTGTTTGAACTGGATATGGATACCCTGATGAAAGACACCTCTTGGTGGGAAAAATCGATCCATCCAGAGGATCTACATATTTTAGATGAAATTCTCGAGGAAATTAAAGAAAATCAGGAATACACGAAAGAATATAGAATTATTACCCCTTCCCAAAAACTAAAATGGGTTCAGAATAAGGGTAAATTGATAGTTGAGGAGGGAGTGCCCGTACGAATGAATGGGATTTTGGTAGATATCACGGAGCGTAAAAAAACTGAAGCGCTCTTAGAAAATCAGGAAAAGCTCAAAAATATTCTCATTGATATTTCTTCTACCTACATCAATATTGACTTGGATGAGGTGGACTCCAATATTGATGCATCCCTACAAAGAATAGGGGAGTTTGTCGATGCGGATCGAGCCTATATTTTCTCCTATAACCTTTCTGCGTTTACCTGCTCCTGTACGCATGAATGGTGTGCGGAAGGAGTTTCCAAAGAAATTGACAATACCCAGGATGTTCCTTTGGAATATGTGCCACAATGGTATGAAGTTCATTCTCAAGGGAAGCCTTTTTCTGTAGAGGATGTTTCCTTGCTAAAGAGCAAGGGCATGGATGGGCTCTATGAAATCTTAGAGCCTCAAGGCATCAAAAGCCTGATCGCCATTCCTATGATGTTTAAGGATGATCTCCTGGGGTTTGTAGGATTTGATTCAGTCAAAAAGCAACATACTTACTCCAATAAAGAAATTGAGTTGTTGTTTGTTTTTGCTCAAATGCTGGTCAATGTACAGAAAAGAAAGCAATCTGAATTGAGATTGTTTCAGCAAGAGGAGAAATTTAGAAATATCATTTCCAACATGAATCTTGGTTTGTTGGAGGTGGATCTGGAGGAGCATGTCCTGCATGCCAACCAGACATTTTGTAATATGGCAGGTTGGGATTTGGAGGATTTGATTGGGAGAAAAGCCATTGACTTGTTACTAAATGAATCAGATAAAAAGCGTCTAATAGAAAAATCTGAAAGTAGGAAAACAGGGCTTTCCGACTCCTATGAGCTGAAATATCGAAAGCCTAATGGAGAATATCGATGGTGGTTTATCAGTGGTGCACCAAATTATAATGATAAAAATGAATTGATAGGGTCTATCGGAATCCACCTGGATATCACTGATCAAAAAAGGTTGGAGGAAGAATTGATCCGACAGCGGGAGGAAGCAGAAAAATCCAAACGAGCCAAAGAAATCTTCTTTGCCAACATGAGCCATGAGATCAGAACCCCGATGAATGCTATTGTGGGAATGGGTGAGCAATTGGCTAAAACCAATCTCAATGACCAACAGGAAAAATACATCAAAGCGATTCAGAATTCTGCCAGTCATCTGATGGTAATTATCAAAGATATCTTGGATTTATCAAAATTGGAAGCTGGTAAAATGACCATAGAGTCCATTGGGTTTAGGCCAAAAAATATTGTGGAACACGTCTTTGGGATGATGAATTCCAAAGCGGAAAGTAAGGGATTAGAGTTTTCTGTTTTAAACTATGACTCAAAAATCCAAGAGGTATTAATTGGGGATCCAATAAGAGTGAATCAAATCTTATTAAATCTCCTCTCTAACGCCATCAAGTTTACAGATAAGGGAAAGTTATCCTTCAATGCCATCTTCTTTCAGAAACCAAGGATGAACAAGAACTGAAGTTTACGGTGATTGATACAGGTATAGGCATGGAAGAATCATTTGTGAAAAGCAATTTTGAGAAATATGTGCAAGAAGATACCACCATCACTAGAAAATATGGGGGTACAGGCCTGGGACTAAGTATTACCAAAGAACTGGTTCAATTAATGGATGGTGCAATGCAGATCGAATCACAAAAAGGGGTTGGGTCCATCATCTCTGTTGTCTTAAAATTCAAAAAAGGAGAAGAGCGGGACCTACCGAAAGATCAACCTATTTCCATAGAGCCGTCACTTCTTAAAGGAAAAAGAATTCTAGTCGTCGATGACAATGAATTCAATCGGCTGGTGGCATCCACGATTTTGGAGCAGAATGAAATGGAAATTTTTACCGCCAACAACGGAGAAGAGGCCATTGATGCGGTAAAGTCTAATTCCTTTGATTTGATTTTGATGGATGTCCAAATGCCTGTCATGGACGGGATAATGGCTACACACATGATAAGAAATGAATTGAAGTTAGCTATTCCTATTATCGCCTTAACGGCTTTTGCCATGAAAGGTGATCGGGAAAAATACCTTTCACAAGGAATGAATGATTTTCTTGCCAAGCCATTTCAGGAAAAGCAATTATTACATCTCATTTCCCAGCAGTTTCAAGGGATGCCAATTGCTGAAAGAGCGTTGGAGAAAGATCATAAGGAACCCTTAGAGCGCTATTCACTGACAGAACTGGAGGCTATTTCCAAGGGAAATGTTGAGTTTATGGAAAAGATGATCCTTTTATTTCAGACCAATGTGATGAACTCCATGAATGAGGCTGTTCAGGCATTTGAAAGATCCGATTTCGAAGAAGTAAAGAAGTTGATTCACAAAATAAAGCCTTCCATAAAAATGTTGAGAGTTCACGAAGTGGCAGATGAACTGAGTGAAATTGAAACTCAGGTTTTGGAGCAACAGAATTCTGAAAGAATGAATTATTTGATGAAGCATTTAAAAGAAGTCCTTGATTGGGTTTCCATGGATTTGGGAGAAAAGAAAGGAATAAAGCCAAATTAAGGGTTTCCAAAATATGGAATTAAATTCCGTAAACAGGAATTGAAGTTTTAAAAAAGTGCCTTAGAGTCGTTCTAAGGCACTTTTTTGTTTTGGTCTCAAATTGGAATAAGAGGTAGGAAACAAGAAAAAGATGAAAAATATTAAAATCTTACCTGCCTTTATTGTTGATGACGATCCCTTTTGGACTGAAGTCTTAAAACAGATTCTTCAGAAGATCGGGTTTACCAAAATCCACACCTTTGAAGATGGACAAAGCTGTCTAAAAAATATCCATCTCAACCCAGCATTGGTTTTTTAGACTACCAAATGGAAAACTCCAATGGATTGGATATCCTTCAGGAAGTGAAAGGGTACTACCCTGGCATCGAAGTGATCTTTTGTACAGCATTGGAAAACCTGGAAGTGGCGATTGCAGCCATGGAATTTGGTTCCGTAGAATATCTACTCAAAACTACAGTCACTGAGGAATTGGTGACGGAGCTGGTTTCCAATTTCCAATCTTCTCAAGTAGCCTAATCCCATCATCATGCCCTTTACGTTTTCACATCCAGCTGCAATTCTTCCTTTTTCAAATACTTCCAACCGCCTTTCTCAAACAGGGTTGGTCATCGGGAGTATCGTGCCTGATTTGGAGTTTTACCTTCAGCTAAAATTAAATGAAAATATTGGGCATACACTGAAAGGTATTTTGCTTTTTGACCTACCGGTAGCGTTTATGATGGCATTGATCTTTCATTGCCTGATTAAAATCCCATTAGTTAAAGCTTCACCCGTGTGGATTCAATCCAGAACCATCCAATACCTGGGATTGAATTGGTTGAGCTCACTGAAAACAAACTGGATAGGAATTTTGTGCTCCATGCTTCTGGGGATCCTTACCCATTTGAGTTTGGATGGAATGACGCATTACGATGGATGGATGGTGGAGCTATTTCCCGTATTTCAAGAAACATTAGGGGATGGACTGTTAGAGATTCCGATGTACGATTTCTTGCAGTATGCCTTCAGCTTCCTTGGGCTGGTTTGGGTTCTTTATTCCCTAACCCAGTTAGAGGTCTTGATTGTACTAGACTTTAAAAACGCCAAAAAACGTAGATTTTGGAAGATTACCTTCCTAGGATTTGGTTTGGCAGTCCTATTCCGAATGTTATTCTATCCTGAATTTATCTCCTTTTGGGATGTATTTATGATGGGAGTAGGGGCTTTTATTTATGGAGTCATCTTCGCGTCAATAGGCTACCTACTGGCAGGAAATAGAAGCTCAAACCGTGATCGCAAGCTCCACGAATTTGTCAATTCCGGAAGTGTTGATCCAGGGTTCAAAAGCAGATCCCTTTTGATAAAGCAAAATCAATTTTTGGATTGTTCGGCCAGCGTGTAATGAATGTGAATTACCTCGTTGACGAAACCCAGGTCATTATCAGTCAACCCTCGGATATCCAAATAGACGAGATCAGCCTCATTCGAAAGTATATCGGGCAATTTACCTCTCAGGGATTCGGTAGCACTGCCTTTAGCCTCACCGATCACCTCCACTTTCAAGGCGGGTTTTTCGTTTCCAGTTATAGAAAAGTTGCTGATCTGTATTTCCATGTTTGCAAGAGTTTGAAGAAATATATCAATACTCCTCTTAAACTTATAGGCTTTTTGGGATTAATTTTTATTCCGATTGCCGCAAATGGACAGGAAAAGCCTTTTGATCCAGCTCTTAGAGAACAGTTTATCCAGAAAGCAAGTGAATTGAGAGCAGCAGAAAAATATGGGGAGGCGATTAGTCAATTGGATAGCATCCTGCTTCACCATCCAGCCGATGCACAGATTCTGTTATTCAAAGGAGATCTTTGTTTGCAAAACCAGGATTTTCCCAAAGCTGTAGAGGTATTCCATCAATTGATTCCATTGGACTTTGAATCCACCATTGTCAAAATCAATCTTTCTTACGCCTTGTTCATGAGTAAAAAGCCTTCCAAAGCTTTGGAAGCAGCATTTACCGCTTGGAGTCAAGATTCCAAAAACAAAAGTGCCACGGTTAATTACTTCAATGCACTTCTTTGGAATATCAAAACCAAGGAAGCGGAAGCTTTCCTTTCTGAGAATACGCAATTGGTAGATCCGGACCAATCCTTGGTGATGAAAGCCAGATTGTATACCACCGCAGGAAATTATTCCTATGGGCTAGCCTATTACGATTCCCTGGTCCAACAATTTCCGAAAGCTCCTTACATCCAAGAATATGCAGAGGTTTTGATCGGTAAGAAACAATGGAAGAAAGCAGATCATATTCTTAAGAAATACGAAACTGAACTTTCCGCTTCTCAACTCCAGAAATTGAATGGATTGATCAGTGATCGGTCTGTCCAAACAGTGGGAGTCTCCCTCGGGTTTTTTGCAGACGTAGCTAAAAACACAAGAACTGAACAGGCTGCTTTTTGGCAGAATCCAAGAAACGCTCCAGTACAAATCGGATTTAGGGCTGGGGCAAGTCAGGTCAAAGCTCCCGAAGGGCAGGTTACCAATTCCAGTTTTTTAGCGGGGGCTGCTAGTATCAATTGGAGTCAAGCTTGGCAGAGTAGTGGTGAAATGATGGTTCAGCAAGTGAAACCCGGGGCCGAAGATTCTTTCATGGGAATTACCGGGAAATTTGAAACCAAGTTCCAGCCCAATGATCGCCGGATGTTTGGGGTCACCTATGGGTCCGACCTGTTGAACTTCACTGCAGACCTCTTAGGCAAGAATATCAGAAGTCAAAACCTAGGGTATGTAACCCACCTGATGTTTGGCGGGAAAACCGGGTTTTATTCTCAAGGAAGTTACGGGATGCTCAATGATCAGAATTCCAGAATCCAGTTTTTTGGATCAATCTATCGACTGCTAAGAACAGAGCCTACCCTAAAAACAGGGGTAAACTTTTCTGCCTTGAGCTATCGTAATTCTGAAACCACCTTGTATTTCGCGCCGGATCGCTTTATGAGTGCAGAGGTATTTGTGGATTATAGCACACCCATGCCTTTGGTTTCTAAAATGGCTTTCAAAATACAAGCTGCCGGAGGTTTCCAACAAATCGAAAAACAACCATTAGCCCCTTCATTCAGAGCCCAAGCAGAACTGAATTACAGAGTTAATGGGTTTGATTTAGGCCTCAATGGACAGTTTTCCAATGTGGCTGCTTCTTCTGGAACAGGATATAAATTTCAATACTTCACCATGAAAGTATCTAAAAACTTTAAGTAGAGTGAGAAAGTTGCTCTAATCACCCCCGCCCTTCCTTTCTGGGATTTATCTCAGAGGGGAGGGCTTTTTTCATGGGGCTACCAATCTTGCTACCATGATTCCTGATTGGGATTTATTCCCAGCCAAATAATCGCTGAGGGGTTTCTCAGAAATCTCCACTTCTTGATTTTTAGAGCTGGCATGCAGCAAATGGATTCTTCCGTTTTTCTCAATTGCAAAACCCGTATGGACAACGTCCAGATTTGACATGGAAGTCGTGATAGCAATTAGATCCCCTGATTGGATTTCCTTCTCCAATCTGCTGATCTCGGTTTTTGGAATAAAATAATACCCCTTTTTGGATCATGGCTTCCGTGATTTTGATTTCATCCAAGTTTTTAGAATCACTTAACTGAGGATAAAATTGAGGGTTTTCAGACATAAAAGTTGGCTGATTAGGATAAGGTGTGCCACCCACCTCTGCCGTCACATCAGTGATGATTCCCTTCTCCTGGTTATCAAAAATCCAATCCGAAAAATAGTGAAGGCGAGAAGGGTAGCCTTGGTTTTTACCTTCACGGTAGCGGAGTTCTTCCAGTTTTTGCTCAAAAGCTTCAAAGGTAAAATCGCTGTTTTCAGCTAATCTGGTAAAAGTTACAACCGTCTCTAAGAATGTGGTACAATCAAGACCCGTAAGATTAACAACAAGCTTTTCGTTTCCGGGAAGTTCTAAAGTTTTCTCCACATAAGGAGTTTCTAAAAACCATTGACCGATCTCAATATTCAGCTCATTTGGCGATTTATTAGAATATTTACTTTCTGAAAGTTTATCCAAAAAACCTTCTAGTTTTTCCCGACTCTCCAATGAGCAAACGGTTTGGGCTTTAGTGAAAAGTGAGTAAATTAGAAAAAAAACGAGAAATAGACTTCGCATAAACAAATCAAAGTAAATGATGGAATGAAGATAATTGATTTGCAATGATTAGTCCAATATTTGATAGTAGGGATTGAATCAAAGGCAATTGCTATAACCTTTTTTCCATTCACCTTTTTTCTCCCAGTAAAAGTGATTTTAACTAGTAAAAAAAATGATAGGTGCTAGAGAGATAATAATGAAAAAGCCTCAAATCCTGACGAAATGAGGCTTTTTGCTAACATTTATCCATCAATAGAGGGGGTGTTTTTTATTCAGTTTTTTTCAGAATTTGAAGCAAGGTGATAAAAAGCAGTATAAATAATATGCATGGAATTACCTTCTTTCAGGTAGTGCAGCAGAAAGAGAAAGGCCAACTGAACTTGCAGAAAAGGTTTCTTCAAGGGGTGTTTTGTAGTTGATGGCAGTATAGGTTAATGCAAACCACTTGTAACCAAATTCAACTCTTGGGCCAATAGTACTTTTGAATTGGATGTCAGAGACAAATCCATCCCCTTTAAATTTGACCCCTTGGTGTGAAGTTATACCAACACCTAATCTAAAATTATTATTTATTTTCCAATAAGGAACTAGGGTTAAAGGAATTCTAGTCAGCCTAATATTAGCATTTTCAGCTGCGGTTGTGTTGTACTTGAAGCCAATGGTTGTTCGAACAAGTAACTTGTCTATTTCAGAAAATTCAAACTGTCCACCGACTGCAATAGTACCTCCTTGACCGGCTCTCATGACTTGATCTTCTCCATTTGTAAAGAAGATTTTTAGAATTTCATCACCTCCATATTCCAAACCTCCTTCGATAAGAAATTTGGCTAAAAAAGGAGAAGGTGACTCCTGTGAAAAAGCATCCACAGAAATCAATAGGATTGTCAACTGACAAAGTGTAAATAATTTTTTCATTTTAGAATAACATTTTAGAGAAGTAGAAATTTTTAAGCTTTAATCAACTTATAATCAGTTATTTGCTGATTTGCTTTTTAGCATTTAGTAACCTACTTATACCATCTTTAAACTTGATGAACTAAAATATTATACGTCTAAAATTAGCCAGCGAATTAGTAAAAAATTCAGATTTGTTGCAATAGGTCTAGAGGAATATTTTATGAATTTGAGTACTATTTTTTTCGATATTTGAGACTGTATTTCAGTGGGTTTTTGGTTGCCGGAGTAAATCAGAATATTTTGCAGCATATTCAGCGAACCCCTATGAGAACGATTTTAATCAAGGCATCTTTTGCCATCTTTTTATTTTTTACCTTTCAATATTTCAGTACTGCTCAAACCCAGTATTATGTTGCTACAGATGGAAAGGATAGTAATCCTGGGACAGAAGCATTGCCTTTTGCCAGTATTTTGCATGCTAAGGAACAGATCAAAAAGTTAAAATCGGAAAACCCAGATGAAGGAGTTTCCTTAATAATCAATGGCGGGACTTATTACCTGGAAGAACCTTTGGTCTTTGATGCCAATGAATCCGGTACGGAGGATACACCCTATGTAATTCAAGCAAAAAATGGGGAGAAGGTAATTATTAGCGGAGGGAAATCGCTGGACCTAACCTGGAAAAATCAAGGGTCTTTTTGGGTGGCCAAAGTCCCTAAAGGATTGGAATTTTCTTCCCTTTATCTAAATGGGAAAAAGCAGATTCGCGCTCGTTATCCCAATTACCAGGCAGAAATCCTACCTTTCCATGGGTTTGCAGAAGATGCCTTGTCCAAGGAACGGATTGCAAGTTGGAGAGACCCAGAGGGAGGATTTATCCATGCCCTGCATCAGGGAAGGTGGGGAGGAATGCATTATGAAATTATCGGTAAGGTCGGGAAAGATAGCCTGATTTATGAAGGAGGTTGGCAAAATAACCGGGAAAGTGGATTGCATTCCAAATTTCGATTTGTGGAAAATATTTTCGAAGAATTGGACAGCCCACATGAATGGTATTTAGATCGAGAAGAAGGCATGTTGTATTATTTTCCAGAAGAGGGACAGGCCATTGAAGATATCCAACAAGTGGAAGTTGGAGTTCTGGAAAACTTGATTTCTTTCAAAGGAAATGGAGGTAATCCTGTTCATCACATCCAGATCAAAGATATTCTATTCACCCAAACTGCTCCTACATTTATGAAGACTGAAGAGCCCTTGATGCGGAGTGATTGGACCATATATCGAAATGGTGCAATACTGCTCGATGGAACAGAAAACATCCATCTTGAAAAAAACACTTTTCGGGATTTAGGTGGGAATGCGGTTTTTATAAGCAATTATAACCGAAAGGCTTCCATCCGGGGGAATTTGATTGAAGAAATTGGAGGGAGTGCAATCAGTTTTGTAGGCAATCCAGAGGCCGTTCGTTCACCTTCTTTTAATTACCATGAGTTTGTTCCAGAAAAGGAAATGGATACTGTTCCAGGTCCAAAGACAGAGGAGTATCCTGCTAATTCACTAGTGGCGGATAATCTGATCAGGGATATAGGATTGATTGAAAAACAGGTGGCTGGTGTACAGATTGAGATGGCAATGGATTTGCATATCATTCACAACACCATATACAATGTTCCCAGGGCAGGAATTAATATAGGAGATGGTGCTTGGGGCGGACATATTATTGAATACAATGATGTCTTCAACACCGTCATGGAAACTGGGGATCATGGGGCCTTTAATTCTTGGGGAAGAGATCGCTTTTGGCATCCTAATCGAGGTACTATGAATGAGCTTGTTGAGAGACATCCGGATTGGATTAAGTTGGATGCCATCAAAACCACCATCATACGAAATAACCGATTCCATTGTGATCATGGTTGGGATATTGATCTGGACGATGGGTCCAGTAATTACGAGATTTATAACAACCTTTGCTTAAGTGGCGGGATAAAACTTCGGGAAGGGTTTTATAGAACCGTATATAATAATATCACCTTGAATAATGGTTTCCATCCCCATGTTTGGTTTGAAAACAGCCATGATGTTTTTACAAGAAATATCGTAATGACTTCTCATAAGCAGATCGGGGTAAACTTCTGGGGAGACAAGGTAGATGAGAATTTTTTCACCTCTGAAATGGATTTGATGAAAAGCAGGGAGTTCGGAATAGAGCAAAGCGGAGAATTTGGAGAACCTGATTTTATGAATCCGGAGGAAGGAGATTTTAGAATAGAAGAAGGATCTCCGGTTCAATCCTCAATAGGTTTTGAAAACTTTCCAATGGATCAGTTTGGAGTAGCCTCTAAGAAGCTGCAGGATTTAGCTGATTCCCCAAAAATACCGGATCTGTTTACAGAGCGCTTAGATGGAATGGCTGAAATTGAAGAGTGGCGAGGGTTTAAGGTCAAGAATATGGAGACCTTGGGCGAACAATCGGCAGCTGGGGTCAATGAAATTTCGGGAGTGCTGGTTTTGGAAGTCCCCAAAGGAGGAGTTCAAAATACGCTGCAAGTAGGAGATGTGATTCTGGAGTGCTGGGGAGAGCCAGTGGACAAGGTGTTAACACTTAGGAAACTGGAGAAAGGGAACCTTTGGAAAGGAAGAATAGAACTTAAAGTTTGGAGGAATCAGGCGTTGGTTGAGGTAGTTTTTTAATGAAAGTGATTGATATCGGGAAGTGTGAATATCCTATAGCCTTTAGTTTAAAATCACCTTGTCAAAATTGCTGGAATTCCCCATATTGATGAATTCTTACTTTTTACAGTTTTATTTTAGATGGCTTTTAACGAAGATTCTAGGGTTAAAATCCCGGCGATTTTACATTTTATACGATTGGGATATGTCTATATTCCTCAAAGTCAGCAAAATCGAAGGGAAGAGACCAATATTTTTGAACCGATTTTTATTGAAAGTCTACTTCGAATCAATCCTGGGATATCGGAAGATGATATCATTCGCTTATTGGATGAATTGACTTTGGAACTAGATTATGAAGATTTGGGAAGAAAATTTTATCAAAGGCTAACTGCTACCTCTGGAATTAAACTGATCGACTTCAAAAACTTTGATAATAATAGTTTTCATGTAACTACTGAGCTTACTTGTAAGAATAATGAAGAGGAATTTCGGCCTGATATCACAGTCTTAATCAATGGAATGCCTTTGGCTTTTGTGGAAGTAAAAAAGCCGCATAACAAAGAGGGTGTGATTGCTGAAAGAAGCCGGATCAATTCCCGCTTTAAAAACAAATATTTCAGACGTTTTGCGAATATTACCCAGTTGATGATATTCTCCAATAACATGGAGTACGAAGACGGAATTGTAGAACCTGTATTTGGAGCTTTCTATGCCACATCAGCATATTCGGATTTGAAATTCAATTATTTCAGGGAGGATGATGATTACCCCGTCAGACAAAAACTGGGAGATATTTCGGAAGAGCAAGAGAATTTTGTCCTGAAAGACAACAATCTGCTAGTTGTAAAACATAGTCCCGAATTCAAGACCAATAAAAGCGAAAATTCTCCTACAAATAGGATTTTAAGTTCCATGTTTAGCAAAGAGCGACTAGCTTTTATTTTGCGCTATGCCATTGCTTATGTGGAGGAAGAAAAAGGATTAGAAAAGCATATCATGCGCTATCCCCAGATCTTTGCCACCAAGGCCATTGCAGCAAGACTGGAAGAAGGCAAACAGAAAGGGATTATCTGGCATACACAGGGGTCTGGAAAAACTGCATTAGCCTTTTTTAATGTGAAGCATCTGAGGGATTACTATCAAAAGCAAAATGTGATTCCTAAATTTTACTTCATAGTAGATCGGATTGATTTATTAATTCAAGCAAGTGCTGAATTTTCAAATCGAGGTCTGAAAGTAAATCCAGTGAATTCCCGTCAGGATTTTATAAAGGATCTTCAGGTCGTTGGAGCTCTTCACAATGATAGTGGTAAACCTGAAATCACGGTAGTCAATATTCAAAAATTCACAGAGAATGCTACTGCTGTAGCAATACCGGATTACGATATACAGACCCAAAGGGTATTCTTCCTGGATGAAGCACACCGAAGCTATAATCCAAAAGGAAATTACCTAGCCAATTTGATCAATTCAGATCGAAAGGCAGTTATCATTGCTTTGACTGGAACTCCATTGCTTCGTGAAGTAGCAAAAGAGTATGATTCCCGATTGTTGTTTGGTAACTATATCCATAAGTATTATTACAACCGCTCCATAGCTGATGGCTATACGTTGAGATTGATCCGAGAGGAAATCGAGGGAAGTTTCAAGCTAGAGATGAAGGAGATGATGGAGGAGATCAAACTTCTCAAAGGTGATATTAAAGCTTCGGATGTTTATGCCCAACCGAAATTTGCAAAAGGTTTGCTGGATTACATTACTAAAGATCTGATTGACTTTAGAGATTTTTGGCAAGATGAGACGCTGGGAGGATTGGTGGTCTGTGATTCCTCCAAGCAAGCTAAAATGTTGTTTCAGTTATTTGAGGAGCAATATGGAGAACAGGAAATAAGTGTAGAAAATCTACCTGTGGCCGCTGAACCCTCTCTTCCTTACGGAAAAAGAAAGCGGAAAAAGTTGAATGCTGCCTTGATCCTACACGATGAGAATGACAAGAATATTCGAAAGGATTTGATCAAAGCCTATAAGTTTGGGCGGGTTGATATTCTGTTTGTTTACAACATGCTATTGACTGGCTTTGATGCAAAGCGGTTGAAGAAGCTCTATTTGGCAAGAGTAATTCAAGATCACAATTTGTTGCAAACTTTGACAAGAGTCAATCGACCTTATAAAAAATACCACTATGGATATGTAGTTGACTTTGCGGATATCTCCTCAGCTTTTGACAGAACAAATCGGCTTTATTTCGAGGAACTTCAGGATCAATTGGGAGATGAAATGGAAATGTATTCCAATTTATTCAAGACTGAAGAGGAAATTCGAACTGAGATTAATGGAATCCAGGAGACTCTATTTCATTTTGATACTGAAAATCGTGAGCTCTTTTCCCAGCAGATCAGCCAAATTACCGATAAAAAGAATTGCTGGCTTTGGTCAAAGCCTTACGCACTGCCAAAGAGCTGAAAAATTTGATTGCCCTTCAGGGCTATGAGGGACTTGGGGAACTGGTGGACTTTGAGGTGCTCAATCGCCTATTGATCGAAGCTCAAAATAGATTAGACAATCTCAACTTTATAGAAAATATTGGAAACGAGGAAGCTAATCAAAACTTGCTTAATGCAGCTTTGGAGGAGATCGTTTTTCAGTTTATCAAAGTAGGGGAAGAAGAGTTGAAGTTAGCTGATGAACTCAAGGAGCAATTGAGAAAGACTAGGGAAGCTTTGCAAAATAATTTTGATCAAAACGACCCGGTATTTGTAAACCTCAGAGAGGAATTAGAGCGGATTTTTAAGAAGAAAAATTTGACCGAAACCACTCAGGCAGATCTGGTAGAAAACTTACCTTTGCTTCGCAAAATCCATGAGCAGGCCAAAGAACTGAACCGAAAGAATGCTTTACTCAAAGCCAAATACGGCAATGATGAGAAATATGCCAGAATCCATAAAAGACTGACAGAAAAGGGAAGTCTCAGTGCCAAGGAGATGCAATTGCATAGAGCCTTAATGCTTGTCAAAAAAGAGGTGGACGATAGGCTGGAAGGGCAGGAGGACTATTTGCACAATGAAGAATTGTTTGATCGCTATTTAGTGCGTCTCGTCTCAGAAAAATTCGTAGTGGATGAAAAATTAAATTTAGATACCGGGACAAGAAGAAATATCAGTACCCTGATCGCGAAGGAATATTTTCAATTGTACCAAGCTAGAATATAAAAAATGACTCAGGATATTACCTATACCACCAAAACCAAGCAACTCATCGATAACCTGAAGAGTGTCTGTGCCAACTACGGCTTGGGGAATGATGGCAATGAATTTAAGATTATCTCTCAGGTGTTTTTATACAAATTCTTGAACGACAAATTCCGATATGAAGTAAAGAAGAAAAAGCAACAACTTGGTAAGGAGGTAGATGAGGAATTGTTGATGGATTTGCTGGACGAGAATGTGCCTAAATTGAAATCCCATCAACTGATTGCGCATCTGCATAATACCCAAAACACCGATGATTTCGGCAAAACCTTTGACGACACTCTGCGGGATATCTCTGTGGAAAATTCAGGAATTTTCTCTATCAAATCTTTTTCCGGAGCAAAGGATAAACTGTTCGATGAACTGAGCCAATATATCTCAGATTCTTCCCAGAGAGGTGATTTTTGCAGGGCTTTGATCAATAAGCTCTTTGAATTTAGTTTTGAGGAGAGTTTTGAGGATTACTTTGAGGAGAAGTACGATTTCTTTAAGGATATCTTTGAGTATCTGATCAAAGACTACAACTCCGATTCGGGAGGCAAATATGCGGAATACTATACTCCGAATGCTGTAGCGAGGATCATTGCCAATATTCTGGTAGATCCTGAAAATATAGGCAAAGGAAAATGCTATGATCCAAGTGTGGGCTCAGGCTCACTTTTGATGTCTTTGGCGCATCAAATCGGCGAGGATAAGTGTACGATATTTTCAGAGGATATTTCCCAAAAGTCCAGTACCATGCTGAGACTGAATCTGATCCTGAATAATCTGACGCATAGTATCCCCAATGTAATTAAGACCAATACCATTGCGCAACCTTTTTATTGGGAAAAGCAGACCTTTGATTATATCGTTTCTAATCCTCCATTTAAGCTGGATTTTTCTGATTTCAGGGATGATCTGGAGAAGGATAGGTTCAAAGACAACTTCTTTGCGGGCATTCCAAAGGTGCCAAAGGCGAAGAAAGAGTCTATGGCAATCTACCTACTATTTATCCAGCATATTATGGGTAGTTTAAATGATTCTGGAAAGGCAGCCATCGTGGTGCCTACAGGATTTATTACCGCTCAGAGTGGGATAGAGAAAAAGATACGGCAGCGATTGATCGATAAAGGATGGCTTCGAGGTGTGGTCAGTATGCCGAGCAATATTTTCGCCAGTACAGGAACCAATGTGTCTGTAATCATCATAGACAAAAAAGCTGGAACAGAGCAAATCGTGCTCATGGATGCATCCAAGCTTGGGCAGACTGTAAAAGAGGGGAAAAACCAGCGAACAGTACTATCTAGAGATGAAGAGCGCCAGATTATTGAGGTATTCAATTCAAAAGAAGCGGTAGAAGACCTTTCAGTAGTAGTCAGTAAAAATGAAGTTCAGGAGAAAAACTATTCCTTCTCGGCTGGGCAATACTTTGAGGTCAAAATAGAATATGTGGATATCACCGCAGAAGAGTTTCAGGAAAAACTAAGTGGCTTTGAGGATAGACTAAGTGGATTGTTTTCTGATGGAAAGCTATTAGATGGAGTTATTCAAAAGCAATTGAAAGGGCTTAGGTATGAGTAAGATAAAGCTTGGAAAATTTATTGAGGAAATATCAATGGGGCCTTTCGGTTCCGATATTAAGGTCGAGAATTTCATTAATGAAGGTATGCCTGTCCTTAATGGCTCAAATTTAACTAGTCACAAACTTGTAGAGGATGGCTTTAAATATGTTTCGGAGGAGAAAGGGAATTCCTTCGGGAAAGCAATTGCAAGACGAGGGGATATAGTTATAACCCATCGAGGAACTCTAGGGCAAGTAGCGTATATTCCTTATGATTCTAAATTTGAAAAGTATGTAATTTCTCAAAGTCAATTTAGAGTTAGGTTTAAAAAAGAAATAGATCCGATATACTTTTCGTACCTAATGAAAAGTAAGTATGGCCAAGCGAAGCTTTTGTCCTTTAAAAATCATGTAGGGGTTCCCGCTTTAGCTCAGGCTACGACAAATTTCAAGGCTTTGGAGTTAGATATTCATGATATTGGGGCCCAACAAAAAATCGCCTCTTTTCTTTCAGCTTTAGACGATAAAATCGAGCTCAACAACCGTATCAATGCTGAGTTGGAGGCGATGGCGAAGTTGATCTATGAGTATTGGTTTGTGCAGTTTGATTTTCCAGATAAAGACGGCAAGCCTTATAAAAGTTCTGGCGGGAAAATGGTCTGGAATAAGGAGTTGAAGAGGGAGATTCCAGAGGGGTGGGAGGTGAAAGAATTAGGTGAATTGCTTGATGTGAATAGAGGAATATCCTATAGGAGTTCAGAAATTGGTTCAGACGGAATCCCAATGATTAATCTTAATTCTTTTAACCTAGATGGTACTTTTAAATCAGATGGAACAAAATATTTTTCAGGAAAATATCAGGATAAAAATTTGATTCTTGAGGGGGATCTACTTATTGCTATTACCGATGTAACAAGAAATGCTGATATTATTGGAAAAGCGATTTTAGTTCCTAATTACTTTAAAGAATTAGTTTTCTCAATGGATGTTGCTAAAGTTATTCCTAATGAAAAATTAACAAAGACATATCTAATGATGCTTTTTAATACAGACCATTATCATAATTATATTAAGTGGTTTGCATCTGGAACAATTGTACTTCATTTGAATTTAGATGGAATGAAATGGTATAAAACTGAAATACCTCCAGCAAACCTCCTAAATAAATTTGAGTCATTTTATAAAACAATAGCTAATAGAATAAATGAAACAACTGTTCAAAACCAAGAACTAGCATCTCTTCGAGATTGGCTATTGCCGATGCTGATGAATGGGCAGGTGACGGTGGCAGATGCGGAAGAAATAGTGAAGGAAAAGCTTGGGATGGTGGCGGAGGAGAGGGGAGTTATATCAATAAAAAAAGATAAAGATGGCAAAAGGACATACTTTGAAATTAAATTCCTATTCTATTATTCTAAGAAAATATAACGAAAAAGGAAAGAATAAAGCTGCAGTCAAATTTTCAGATTTCTTTGATTCATTTAGAGAGAATAAAGACAAGAAGATCTCTCAAAACACTCTTTTTAATCGATTTTACAAATTTTATATTGAATCTTTTAATTCAGAATTTGTGAAGGACAAAGATGAAGCAAAAGCATATTCTCCTGGGGATAATCTTGAGAGGAATTCTGCCAATTTTTTAATAGATGGGATATTTGAAGGTGGAATTACGGGAATCGAACAAAATTTGCAAGATCAAAAGAGAAAAAGATTGAAATCAAAGATTTCCAAAGATGATGTGGCTTTGTAAGCCTATGTCAAGCCATTTGAAAGTTGAATTGAAATTATCAACTTTAAATGGTTATTATGAAAAAATCGAGAATCACAGAAACGCAGATCGTCAAAGCGATCAAAAGCTCATGAGGCTGGCAGAAAAGTAGAAGAAATCTGTCGTGAAATGGAAGTTACACCTGCCACTTTTTATAAATGGAAGCAGCGTTATGGCGGAATGGAAGCCAGTGAGGTCAAAAGCTTGGAAAGAACTTCAGGAAGAGAATTCCCGCCTAAAGCGGATGTTTGCCGATCTGAGTCTGGTGCATGAGGCTCTCAGCGATGCGGTGGCAAAAGCTCTGACGCCCGACGAAAAAGGCATGCTGGTTCAGTTCATGGTCGAAGAACATGGAGTGAGCCAACGTCAGGCGTGTAAAACGCTTAGTGTGCCACGAAGTAATTCTTCAGTATCACCCCAAACCAAAAAACGATATGCCCGTGATCCAGGCGCTGGAAGAAGAACTGGTAGCCAAACACCCTGCCATTGGCTTTTGGCAGTCCCATTACCGGTTTTCGCAGAAAAGGCCATCTATGGAACCATAAAAAGGTCTACCGATCTATTCTGCCATGGATCATCATCAAGACGCAGACACAAGAAGCGGCTACCGCAAGGATCAAACAGGCCCTATACAGGCCGGAATCGATCAACCAAGTCTGGTCTATCGATTTCATGAGCGATAGCCTTTGGAGCGGCAGGCACTTTGTCTTTAACATTCTGGATGACTATAACCGGGAAATGCTGGCTATGGAAGTGGATTTTTTCACTTCCGCACAACGGGTAATCCGAGTAAGCGAGCTTGTTGAGCGGTCCGCCTTCCAAAATGATCCGCGTGGACAATGATCCGAGTTTATCTCCCGTCTGTTGGATCACTGGTGTAGGGAGAAGAACATTGAGCTGGTCTTTATCCAGCCGGGCAAGCCGATGCAAAACGGCTATGTGGAACGCTGTAACGGATCGGTCAGAAAAGAACTGCTTAGCTCCAATGTATTTAATTCTCTGGATGAGGTCAGGGAAAAGCGATGGAATGGATGGAAGATTATAACCGGAAAGGCCCCATGAAAATTCTGGATATCGGACTCCCGTTGACTTACGAAAGAACCAAATGTAACAACATATCTTTTGTTTTTCAAACTGTTAAGCAGCGCAAAAGTGAATGCGGAAAGCGGCTCAAGACCGGTTGGCCCAAGCTACACTGCCTTGCTCGGGTCTTGAACCAATTTGGAGTATTCACTTACCTTCGCTTACCGGTGAAAAGTAAACTTTTGATCGGCTCCACTTTTGGGGAGCTTACAAGCTTCCTTGCCTTTCTACTTTCTTTTTGGTTTCCTTCAGATGTTAATTATGGAATAATTATGATCCAGAGTTATGGAAGTTCAACAATTAACTCTTTGGTCAAGGAACATCTTAAAAAGGTCTTTAAAACGAAAGGTTTTACTTTTGATGAGCAAATGTGTATTTCAAACAGGGATAGAGAAGATTTTCTTGAACATTCGATTGTTCAAGAATTATCTTATTTGAGTACATATGAGTCAAAGGATACCGGTGGAGAGTTTTCCGCACATGTAGGAAATGCTAAAACTATTCAGGTAGAGGTTAGAATAAAAAATATTAATCAAAATACAAATAAATACTTCAAAGGATTGAAGGATTTGAAAAATGGAATTAATGATTTTGTGAAGCTTAAAGTGAAAGGAGCAAACAAAACTTATGAATCTGAGCCTAAAGCATATTATAAAGGAGATAATTCCCGATCCCATGCAGTTGTAAGTGATTATAAAAATTTTATTCCTTCCTTAGTCTTGGATGAGTCACTAAAAGAGCCTGGTAAACAAACACCAGACTTAGTTTCGATAAGGAGATATTGTAAAAACTATCTTAAAACTCTTCAAAGTGAGAATAATTATACAAGTCAATTTTTATTAAAATAAAGAGTGGGTTTTTTAAAAAATCATATGGAATTATTAGCGAATTGACTCCAATTAATAGTCAGATTGTGATTTCTATTTTAATTTTTATTTCAGTAGTAATTGGTTTTTTTTCTTCGTTTGATCTGAGCCTATTGAGTATTATTGGAACATTTGTGGCACTATTTAGTGGTATCCTTTTTCTTTTTCATTTTTAATGTTTGAAGCTTCAAAGAAGAAAAAAATGAAATAAGCGAAATTTTTGACGAATTAGGGTTTCCTTTAATTTATTTAAAAGTAACCCTGTTATTCCCGATAATGATAAATATAATCAGTCAGATATTTTTAATAAATTGAGGTACATTGAGTTTGCAGACATACTTTTTACTTTGATAATTCTGCTTGTGTTAATTTCTATATTGATTTTTGTTGTTGGAATTTTACTAGGTGTGTCACTTGATTTTGTATTCCTTTACAAATACCAATCTTTTTTATATAAAACAGGAATTACAAACTACGTGTTTTTTGTAAGTGTTTATGTTTGGGTGATTCTAATTTTATCGAGAAGGATATATAGGTTTTATATGTATGAGTTGAAATTTTAGATATGAGGATGTTAAAAATATATTCTGATGACAAAGGAAGCTTTTATAGATTGTTTTTTGATGAAGATGTTGAATTTGTGAATCCTGTTAAATATTTTAAAGAGAGTTCGTTAGCCTCATCATTTTATTTGCTGAAAGATTCAATGTCTTTAAAATTGAAAGATATTCCTGAAGAAATTAGGAATAAGGCATTTGCAAGAAAAGCGAATGAAATTTGGAAGGAAAGACTTGAGCATATTCTTAATGAATCATTGAATAAGGATTTTCTTGATTTGCTTATTGCAAGTAGCAAAAAAGGCCAGTTAAAGATTCTAAAGGGTAAAACACTGTCTCCAAATTCTTTAGCAAAATTTCTATTTTTAGCTTATTCAGAATTTGGCTTTACATTCAGCCGATATATTTCGGAAAGTTTGCCCAAAAATATTGAAAAGACACAACTTCCATTACTTTTTGAATTAAGTGAGGATGAAGAAAATGTTGAAGTAGTTGGAGAGACAGTGCTAAAAGAGGGCGAATTAAAAAATGTTATAAATCATAGAAAGAATATTGTTGCTAATTTTTTGGATAAGGGGAATGAATGGCATTGTTTCTACGTGACTTACAAATCTCTTGCTGGAAAAGAAAGTTGGAATGGAGGTCAGGCCCATTACCATTACTTAAGCAATAAGTTTGGTCTTAGTAGGGATGAGGTTGTTAAAGGGGTTAAAACTGGAAAAATGCCAAGTACCCCAGTACATATAGGGATTGAAAATTATAGAAAAGATCAGTAACTGACCTTCATCAAATCAAAATGAAGCCTCTTATGCTCCTCAATAGATTTGCAACAAAGATGGCTTTCATTGTTATGGGTGATTTTTTTGATCAGGAGATTTGCCTCTACTTCAGATAGATGACCTTTGTGAATGGCCACGCAGAGGATATCCAAGGTGGTCAAATATGCCATTCCGTTTTTCTCGCAGTAGGGCTTGATATCTTTGGTATTACTGCTGGCGATGATGTCTGAATGATGTTTACAGTAAACTAGGCAGGCAGATTCGCCATCGTCAGCTTTTGTTTCTTTTTTCAAGGCCAAAAATTCATGTAGCAATTTTGGGTTGGAAGAAGTTGGGAATTGAAGTTCTTGAATCCCAGAAAAAAGTAAAATACTGTCTATGTTATTTCGGATAGTCCTGTTTTCTTTCAATTCATTTAGAACTATATCGAGGATATAAACTCTTTTGGGGTAGAGTTCATTCAATAGTGAGATCTTTTCAGCTTTGAAAAGGTGGATTAGCACATCGGCATCCACTAAAATTTTTACTATAGGTACTTTACTCTTCCCCATTCTCCAGTTTTTGAAGTGGGTCGATATTTACTGCGTTCAGGTAGGTGAAATATTTCGACTCTGAGATTTTATCCGATTGAAAAGTTCTTTCGCCAACACCGCATAATCTCCAAGGATTAAATTTTGATTTCCAGGATACATAAGCCGGGTATCATATCCGAGATTTCTTATTTTTTCAGTTGATCCTGTTTTATATTTTTCAAAATAGCTATCATCCACAAACCCCAATTCTTTCAATCGAAAAATGGTTGCTTTTACTGAAACGGAATACACTTGCTGAATTTTGAAAATTGTTTGGTCTGAAATTATGCCTCTCCGTTCCTCTTTTGGAATTAAAGAAGTGACCCCAATTTCTGGTAGGAGTAAGCTTGCAGCAAAGAGATCCGCTTTCTTCTCCTCTTGATCGTTTTGTTTAAAAAATAGGCCAGTAACACATTTCTGAGAAGTGAAACCCTCTTGTACGAATAGATGGTAGAGTTCGTGCGCAATTGTGAAGTGTTGTTTTCCTAAAGTATGGCTGTGATTTACCATCATGAATTTTTTACCACCTGCAATCATTGCCATACCAGAGAATCCCCCACTAAGAGGTTTGAACAAGGAAATGACATTTTTCTTCAGCAAGAAACTTCTCAAATGAATTGGATCATCTGGACCATACCCAAATTGATTCCTGAATTGGGAAGCCTTTTCTTTACATTCTAAAAAAGCAGATCATTTCGTTTCATTCAGCAAAGTTTCCATTTCCAAATAATTTTTAACTACACGCTGGAATTCTGCTATTGATTTCAAATCAGTAGTTTCCAATCCACTGCTTCTAAATGCGAATGCGAAATTGGCCTCACGACGCACGGAATCCTCTTCCAAAAGATCTTCAACATCAATATTGAAGAGGTGTGAAAATTTTTCAAATGAATATATGTGACTTCATTAGTTCCATTTTCATACTTAGCTATTAGACTTCTATCTACCTCCAGAAATTCTGCAATTTGATCCTGAGTAAGGCCAAGCCTTGATCTGAATGCCTGAAGATTAGAGCCGATAATGTTTTGGAGTTCCATAGTGTTTGTTTGATTTAAAAAGTGTCACAAAATTAATATAAAAAGTAACAAATTGTAAAATTGTGACAAATCTATTTTTGATAAGTGGCAGATTATCATTTAGAAAAAGAATTCTTTTTTCTTTGTGAAAAATTAAATCAACTGATAGTACCGAACCAAACTCAATAAAGAACTGGTGTCGATCACTGCAATCATCTCAGATATTTTTCGAGTTGCTCAGGTTTGAGATGGAGTGATTTGCAAAGCTCGTATTCATTGATCACCCCATCGTAAAATGCAGTTTGGATCGCTGAGACAAAAAGAGGCGATTGGATAGGTTTTGGCTGACCTGGTATACTTTGCTTGCCCATTTCTTTTTCTAACTCCCGTTTCTTTTTCTCAGCATCTTTTTTGGCCTGAATGGAATCTTCTTGATCACTTTTCATTCGGCCATATATTGCTCCACTCATCTTTTTTGATCTCACTAAATATGTGAGTAATGCTGTGAAGCTTAAATGGGTTTTGTCGGAGATCGCTTTGATTTCTTCAAATGAATAATCATTGGACTTATCTATTTCAGGAAGACTGTCTAGTGTGCGTAACTCGTTTCCTGCCAAAAATGCGAAAGCAAAATTATTACACCAGGTTTCAACTTTTGAAATGTTTTTTCCTGATGCCATGTGATCATAATCCATGGATTCCACCTCTTCTTGATTTAGAAGATAATGGCCTAATTCATGAGCTAGGGTGAAAATCTCCCGCTTGAAATAATCTTGATTTCTTCTAAGTACAATGACATTGGGCTGTAAATAGAACCCATCTATGTTGCTCTTTTGCTTAAGAGAAGGATGCTCTACAAATTCAAAAACCAAAATATTTGACTCAGCAAATTTCGAAATTAAAGACTCTAGAAATTTTTTGGAGTCGGTTTTAAATTTAGGGTATAGTTTTTTCTGACTTCCTCTGCAACTGCTTTTGCTTCTTGAGTTATGTTATAAATAGGCAAAACCCTATCCATTTTCAGATCAGATAGTTTAGCCAAGCCTGATAGGGAGAGCTTCAGTTCTTCAAATTGATTGACAATTTTCTTAGAAGCTAGATTTAGGTCTGTACCGAATTTTTCTTTTCGAAAGAAAATGCTAGAATCTTTTGATTGTACTGGAGGAGTTGGATCCAAATAATAGGATAGACCCTTGTTAAAAATCTTATCAATCCTTTTCAGATGATTGATTTGAATTTCAGGCTTAAATATATCTTCCCAGTCCAATTCTTTCTTTAAACCTTCACTCACTAAACCCAAGAACTCTTCCTTCTCCAGTCTGAACTGACGGATAAGCTGTTCTATTCGGTCAATATTGTAAACAGTGGTTTTCAAGATATCAATTAAAGTTTTAAGATAAATATATCTCGAATAGAATGCAATGAGTTTTAAAATGAAAAAAGCCACTCATTTTTGAGTGGCTTTTGCTCCTCCTCTTGGGCTCGAACCAAGGACCCTCTGATTAACAGTCAGATGCTCTAACCAACTGAGCTAAGGAGGAATTTTGTGTCATTCCGCTCTAACCTCCCGATAGCTATCGGGATGAGTAAGGAGGAATTTTGTGTTTCTTTTCGGAGCGTTTTCCGAATTGGTGTTGCAAATGTAGGGGGCTATATTATTTATTCCAAACCCATTTCTAAAAAACTCTTACTTAATATTTCACTCATTCACTTTTTTGCTTCACAATCAGTTACTTATTTTTTTAAAAATCTTCAAAAAAGGTTTTTGTGGGACAGGAGAGGAATTCCAATCCTATTTAGTAATTTAAATAGCTTTAATTTTTACCCAAGATCTCACTACATGAAAAAATCATTGAATCGCAGAGAGTTTGTCCGCTATTCTGCATTGACCACGCTAGGACTTCAATTTTTACCATTCCAAGGGACGAAAGCAGCACCTTCCGATAAAGTCAGAGTAGCCCATATTGGATTAGGGGGAATGGGCTTGAATCATTTAAACTGGTTTGCCAATTTGCCTGAAGTGGAAATAGTAGCCCTTTGTGATGTTGATGACACCCATGCTCAGGAAGCTTTGGTGAAATTGAAAGCGATTCACCCTGATACAAAAGCACAATTGTATTCGGATTTCCGAAAAGTACTGGAGAGATCAGATGTAGATGCGGTCACCATTGCCACACCGGATCATTGGCATGCCCAGATTACCATTTTAGCTTTTCAGGCGGGTAAGGATGTTTACAGTGAGAAACCTCTTTCTTATGCTAAAAGGGAAGGTGATTTGATGTTGGCCTCCCAAAAAGATACAGGAAGAATTTTTCAACTGGGAACCCAAATCCATGCCGGTGATAATTACCACCGAGTAGCTGAAATAATTCAATCTGGCGTCTTGGGTAAAATTAAAACCGTGCGTCTTTGGAAAACGGGTGAGCCCCTTTGATTGAAAAACTGAATTTTCAGGCTCCTCCATCCCATTTGAATTGGGACATGTGGCTAGGTCCAGCCCCTATGCCGAGTATGCTCCTGAGAAATGTCATTTTTCCTATCGCTATTTTATGGAATATTCCGGCGGGGTATTCCAGGATTTCTGGTGTCATATCGCAGACATTGTGTGGTGGTCCATTGCTCCAACCGGGCTAAAAAAGATCTCAGCAAATGGCGAAGTTTCAGATGGAATTGGGGATACTCCGAAGTGGATTGATGTCGATTTTAAATTCAAGAAACTGGATTTGCATTGGACTTCTGTTCCTCCTGATGTTCCGGGAGCGGCTGGGAAAGGGATAGGAGCTTATTTTGAAGGAACAAAAGGAACGCTGGTTTGCGACTATAGCAGTAGGGAAATAAGAATTGACGGAAAAGTAATGGATGATATTCCTGAAATTCCGAAAACCATTGTTCGATCACCAGGACATCAGCAGAATTTTATAGATGCAGTAAAATCCAGAAGTCAACCGGAATCCTATTTGGAATATGCCCGAAATATGACCATGCCCATGCATTTGGCCTTGATTTCCTTTAAGCTTAAAGAAGAACTAAAGTGGAACGCAAAAAAAGAATTGTTTAAGAATCATTCCGAAGCTAACCAAATGTTATTCAGGCCTTATCGGGAAAAGTGGAATTTAATAGGAGCTTGAGTTCAGAAGCATTAACTTAATAAAAGAAATAACCCCTAACCCATAAAAAATGCCAAACTACACATTAAAAATTAACGGCGAATCTAAGGAGGTCGAGGCGGTGGAGGATATGCCTCTACTTTGGGTGATTCGTGACCTTTTAAAAATGAAAGGAACCAAATTTGGTTGTGGACAAGCATTCTGCGGTGCCTGCACAGTTCATTTGGATGGTAATGCTGTTCGATCTTGTTCCCTGCCAATATCCGCAGTAGGCACAGGTGAAATCACTACGATTGAAGGACTCTCTGAAAATGGAGATCATCCTGTTCAAAAGGCTTGGGTAGAACATATTGTTCCGCAATGTGGCTATTGTCAATCGGGCCAGATCATGAATGCTGCTGCATTACTGAATTCCAATGCTAGTCCAAGTGAGGAAGAAATCGAGCAAGCCATGGCTGGAAACCTATGTCGTTGTGGTACCTATAATCGCATCAAAGATGCGATTGTTACTGCATCTAAGTCCTTATAAAACACCCAAATAAAACCCAATCTCATGCTTCCAAATATTCCATTTATACAAAAGAAAAAAGGGCAGGATAAAAGCAAGGTTTTTGTTCCCTCCCGAAGAGATTTTTGAAATTAGGGTCCCTTGCTACTGGGGGACTTATCCTTGGTGTCAACTTCCAATGTTCAGGACCAAAAGGTGAATTGGTGACGTTTGCACCCAATGTTTATCTCTCCATTGATTCAACTAATCAAGTTTCCTTAGTCGCCCACCGATCTGAGATGGGAACAGGTATTCGAACGTCCCTTCCACAAATTGTGGCTGATGAACTTGGGGCAGACTGGTCCACCATCAAAATTGTTCAAGCGGAAGGGGATGAAGAGAAATACGGAAATCAGAATACCGATGGTTCATTCTCTGTTCGGATGTTTTTGAACCCATGCGAAAAGCAGGGGCCACAGCCAGGCATATGCTGATCACTGCCGCTGCTGCAGATTGGGGAGTGGACCCTTCTCAATGTGATACCCGTGATGGGAAGGTCATTGGGGACGGGAAAGAAATCCCGTTTGGGGACTTAGCGGGTAAATTAAAAGATACCCCAGTACCGGACCCGGAAAGCATTACTCTGAGAGAACTTTCCAGCTATAAATTGATCGGGACGGATGTGCCGATTTACGATTTGAAGAATATTGCCATGGGCAAGGCGGTTTTTGGGGCAGATGTGGATCTTCCGGATATGAAAATTGCTGTAGTCCGAAGAACCCCGGTAATAGGCGCGAAAGTGGTTTCCTATAATGATGAAAAAGCATTGGCTGTACCAGGAGTCGTTCAAGTAGTAAAAATTGAAGGGTCTGGAAATCCTCCTGGTTTGGATAAGGCTTTAGAAGGAATTGCGGTGATCGCTGAGAATACCTGGTCTGCTATCAAAGGGAGAGATGCGCTGGAAATAGAGTGGGAGCTTGGAGAAAATAAAGATTATAGTTCCAAAAAGCAGCTGGTAGAAATGCTTCAAAGTACTCGGAGCAATGGAAAAGTAAGAAGAGAAAGAGGGAATTTTGATTCGGCAAACCGATCCGCATCCAGAAAAATAGAACGCACCTATGAGGCTCCGTTTTATGCCCATGCTACCATCGAGCCACCAGCAGCCATCGCTCATGTAAAACCAGATGGATCCTGCGAAGTGTGGGCACCAACTCAACACCCGCAATGGGCAAGGGGAGCTGTGGCAGGAGCATTAGGAGTAGATGTGAGTCAGGTCAAAGTGAATGTGACACTGTTGGGTGGAGGCTTTGGAAGGAAATCTAAGCCAGACTTTGTAGTGGAAGCAGCCTTGATTTCCAAAGCAGCAAATGGGCCGGTTCGGGTACAATGGACACGTGATGACGATCTTCATTTTGACTTCTTTCATTCCCATAGTGCCCAGCGGATTATTGCGACCTTGGATTCTAGTGGCGGCCTGACGGGATGGAATCACCATACCGTTTTCCCGGCAATTGGTTCTACCAGTAGTAAGGAGGAATTGCATCCTTCAGACGGTGAAATGGGCCTGGGCTGTGTTGACTTTCCTTTCAATGTTCCGAATATTCGAGTGGAAACGCATGAGTCCACTGGAAATACAAGAGTCGGCTGGCTTCGATCGGTAAGTAATATTCACCATGCTTTTGCCATTCATACGATGATGGATGAAATTGCAGAAGCGAGAGGGAAAGATCCATTGGAAAATGCAATCGAGCTCCTGGGAGAAGATCGGGATATCACTTTCCAGTCAGAGATGGTAGGAGGAGAATATGGGAATTATGGGGAAAGTATTGAGAATTATCCTTGGAACACTGGACGAATGAAAAATGTCATTCGGACCTTGAGAGAACAGTCTAATTGGGATGCGAATAAAGCAGCAGGAAAAATAATGGGCTTTGCAGCACATAAAAGTTTCTTGACCTATGTAGGCTGTGTGGTCCTTTTGGAAAAAGGTGCAGATGGAAAAATTCTGATTCCAGAAGTGTATTACGTAGTGGATTGTGGGGTAGCTGTCAATACAGATCGAATCCGATCTCAGTTTGAGGAGGTGCTCAATTTGCAACCAGTTTGGCCACTACTTCTGAAATCACGTTAGAAAATGGGCAGGTGCAACAAAATAACTTCGATACTTATCAAATTATTCGAATGCCTGCTGCCCCGAAAAAATACATGTCCATATCGTAGAAAGCCAGATTAAACCAACCGGAGTAGGAGAGCCTCCTGTGCCACCGTTTATTCCTGCGCTTGCCAATGCCATGTATCAGATGAATGGACAACGAATCTACAAGTTGCCATTTAAAGTTTAAGTTTATTTTAAATGGGCTGTCTCATCATTTACCAATCGTTCATATTTGGATAGAAAATTAATGATGGGACAGCCTATTTTTTTGTCTTCCTGACATCCCTTTATTTTTATCTGGGTGCCATCAATAATGATGAGTATTATCTATTCGTTAAACTCCCTGTAGAGCCTTATCAACGCCTAGTTTGGGAGCTGATTTTCCCTATTTTTGGGTTCTTCTAAGCTAACAATATGAAATCCATCCTTTTTACTATTCTAGGGCTTGCCTTTGTTTTTCAGGTGTTTGCTCAAGATGCTTCCATAGATTCTGTTTTTTCGGTAGGTATTCCTGTCAAAACAATTGACGCCCGGATACTGAATGAGGTGAGTGGGTTGGCCTTTGGCAAAAGCCAACCTGGAATTATCTATGTACACAATGATAGTGGAGGTGAACCAAAAGTCTATATGCTTGATTCCTTGGGGAACGTAATAGGGGATGTGGAGCTATTGGGAGCCACTAATCGAGATTGGGAAGATATCGCTGTAGGACCAGGGAAATATGGAGAAAGTAATGTCTATGTGGCAGAAATAGGAGATAATGTAGCTCAATATGAAACCATTAGAATTTACAGATTTGCTGAACCGATACGTTCGGGAGGCTCTGTAAAAATAACCCCAGAACGAATCGATTTAACCTATCCCAATGGAGCGATGGATGCAGAAACTTTGATGGTGGACCCAGTTTCTGGAGATATTTTTATCCTGTCCAAAAGGGATAAAGAAAACACCTTGTTCCGCCTTCCCGCAGAGAAATTTCAATCTGGAAGTGCCGAATTGGAAGAACTGATGAAGCTTCCTATTACCAGTTCGGTAGCAGGGGATATTTCTCAAGATGGGAGTCAAATCATAATAAAGAACTACCTTGAGGTATTCTATTGGAAGAGAAAGAAGGGAGAGTCATTGATGGAAGCATTATCCAGAGCTCCGGTCATTGTTCCTTATGTTCCGGAACCACAAGGGGAAGCCATTGGTTTTTCTCCAGAAGGAAAAAGCTTCTTTACTCTTTCTGAAGTTCGGTTTGGCATTCAACCCGTGCTCTACAGGTATCCCAAAAATTAATTTCTATGCAAACATCACCAAATATCTTGATGGTTCGTCCGGCCAATTTTGGATTTAATGAGGAGACTGCCAATACCAATTTTTATCAGCAGAAGGACCAGCGTGGAAAAGGTGAAATCAGGGAGTTGGCTAAACAAGAATTTGATGGATTTGTAGCGTTGCTACGAGATCAAGGGGTGAATGTCGAGGTGGTGGAAGATACTGAGAAACCTATTAAAACAGATGCAGTATTTCCAAACAATTGGTTTAGTACGCATCCTGATGGCAAATTGATTCTATACCCTATGTATTCCCCAAATAGGCGTTTGGAAAGAAGAAAGGACTTGGTGGAAATGCTCATTCAAAAGGGGTATCAAATTTCAGAGATTTTGGATTTAAGTTTTTTTGAAGAGGATAATCAATTTTTGGAAGGGACGGGAAGCATGGTTCTGGACCATGATAGCAAAACTATTTTTGCCTGCTACTCTGAACGGACCCATCCGGTTCCACTTAATTATGTTGCGGATATTTTGGGGTATGAATTAGTAGGGTTTAACTCAGTCCAAGAAATTGATGGGGTCAAAAGTTCTATCTATCATACGAATGTGATGATGCATGTGGGAAGGGATTTAGCGGTGGTATGTTTGGATAGTATTCCGAAAGCATCTGAAAAGCAGGCAGTACAAAAAGCCTTGACCAAAGCAGGGAAAAAAGTGATCCCCATCACTGCTAAGCAGAAGTTTAATTTTGCCGGAAATATGCTAGAAGTGACCAATGACGGAGGAGAGAAATTTACTGTGATGTCACAGACTGCTTTTGATTCCTTGAATGTGGGGCAAATCCAATTGATTGAAAAGTACACTACCATCATCAGTCCTTCTATTCCTACCATTGAAAAATTAGGAGGAGGAAGTGCTCGCTGTATGATGGCAGAGATTTTTTGCCCAAGGCTTAAAAGCGCTATGGCTACCCAAACCTGGGCTGGAGAAGCAAATTAAAATTGTTTCAGGGACTCAAATTTCGGTAGTTCCTAAATCATAGATTTCCCGGATACCTTTCACTATTGTGGGGACATCAATATTTAGATCAATCAATTTGCCCGTTTGGATGTCGAAAACCCATCCATGAACATGTGGCAGCCCTTCTGTGATGAATCTTTTTTGCCAGGAAGCCATTTTTACCACATTGATACATTGTTCCTGTACGTTAAGTTCTACCAGTCTTTTGTATCGAGCATCCTCATCGGTAATATCATTTAACTCCTCTCTGTGAGTTCTATATACATCTCGAATATTTCTAAGCCAGGGGTTCAAGATCCCCAAATCTTGGGCCTGCATGGCTGCTTTCACCCCTCCGCAAAAATAATGTCCACAAACAGCGATATGCCTAACCTTTAAATGGGAAATAGCATACTCTATCACTGAAGCAGAGTTTCCATCATTATTAGGAACCAAATTCGCCACGTTTCTATGTACAAACATTTGCCCTGGTTCAATGCCAGTCATTTCTTCTGCTGTGACCCTACTATCACTACAACCTATATATAATATTTCTGGACTTTGTCCTTTAGATAAGTTTTGAAAATAATTTTCATCTACTGCAAGTTTAGATTCAACCCATTTCTGGTTATTCTCAAAAATTTGTTTGTAAAGATTCATGAGTAATGGTTTTTAATAAAAGTATCACTACGTTTTAAGATAGTTCTATAAATTTAATTTTCTTGATCTGAAATGCGTATTTATTCAGCAAGTTTGTTGATGTCCTTGTTTTCTAAGAGGGATTTGGAAAATTCTTTGGTTAGGGCATGGACCATGGCCTTTCCAATTTTTCTGGTAGTGGTTACGTTTTTGGAATTCTTTATCCAAGAATAAAAGGGAGTCAATAACACATAGATCGTATTGTACAGTTTGGTTTTTGACTTGATACCATCTTCTGGTAAAACAAAGCCAGGTCTAAACATATAGGCTTTTTTAAACCCGAGAGATAAAATATAATTCTCAGTTTTCCCTTTGACCCTTGCCCACATAATGCGCCCATTTTCAGAAGAGTCTGTTCCTGTGCCAGAAACATAACAAAAAACAAGATCAGGATTTAACTCAAAAAGGGTGTCAGCTAAGGATTTGGAAACCCCAAAAGTCAATTGGTGGTATTTATCTTCTGACATGCCTAGCGCGGATACACCCATGCAGTGGAAGCAGGCATCATAGCCTTTTAATTGCTCTGAATATTCGTGGACTTGAGTAAAGTCCTGCAGTAGTAATTCTTTGATTTTTGGAGACTCCATCCCAACTGAACTCCTGTTAATCAATAGCACCTCCTGAATCTCCTCACTGTTCAAACAGGCCAGAAGGGCTCCTTTTCCGATCATTCCCGTGGATCCTGTGATGATGACGTTGTACATGGCTTTGCTTTTACTAAAAAAAAATCGCTTGAATTTCTACTTATCTAAATTAGGCAAAAAGAAATGAAGTCTATTTGGTTTTTATTTTTCCAGACTTATATAAAGCTAGGGCATCTGTCAATAACAGACGAATTGTTTCCAAGGGTAAATCTTCTTTGGGATCTACCGTGAAGGTCTTCATTCTTGATCGAGTGCCTTTCTCTAATTTTGGATGGTGGAGAAAATTTCCTTCCACAAAGAGCAAATAGGGAAGACTCTTCTTTTTATCTGTCCATAAATAGCAAAACATCTTTTTTGATAGCAGAAACAAGGCATTCCATATTTTAAGGTTTCTGTCACATCCTTATCCAAATTTAGAATGATGCTGCGCAAGGCCATAAAACAACTTTTGTTGGGTTCTGATTGATTCAAATAAAATTGTTCTAGTACTTCATGCATGGCATTCCTATTGATTAAAATGGGGGCTTTAATTCCAATTCTCCTTATAGCATTTTTTGAAAACAAACACTGTTTTCAACCCCTTGATATTGACCATAATTCGGAATGAGTTGGTATCCGGAAGATTGATAAAGAGCAATTGCATCCGGTTGACGCTTTCCTGTTTCCAATACGCAGGATTTATATCCCATTTCCTTTGCCCATTTTTCTAATTCTGAAAGGATTCTTTTTGCATATCCTTTTCCTCTTGCTGAAACATCAGTGTACATTCGCTTTACCTCCATGGATTCAGCGTCCAATTCTTTGATGGCCCCACATGCTACGGGAATTTCACCTTCCAAAATCACGACCGCATGTTTAAGCAAGTCTATTTTATTGTACTGCGCATAAAATGCATTTTCCTCTCCATCGATTCGGGCTAAGTAGGTGTCTAATTTTCGGACTAATTCTTGGAAGTTAGAGTTGGAGGAGTCAGTCCGGTGAATATGGATCATATGAGGCAGGAGTTGAAAGATTTAATTTAAGGAATTGAAATTTAAACCATAAAAAAACCGAGACATTTCTGGCTCGGCTTTTAGGATTAGCTATATCAAGTTTTGTTTAAATTCCAGTATAATTAAATGGAGTGATCTGATTCAATTCAGCCTTTAATTCATCTGAAATTGGAAGATTCGAAATGAACTCCCGAATGGAGCTTTCGGTGATTTTGGTATTCGTTCTTGTCAAGTCTTTCAAAGCCTCATAAGGTTTTGGGAAAGCCTCTCTTCTTAATACAGTTTGGATGGCTTCAGCCACTACAGCCCAGTTATCTTCCAAGTCTGCATGAATTGCTGCTTCATTCAATTCCAGTTTATCCAGTCCCTTGGCAAGAGATTCCAAAGCAATGACCATATGTGCCAATGGCACACCGATGACTCTCAGAACAGTACTGTCCGTCAAATCCCGTTGAAGTCTAGAGATAGGAAGTTTGGCAGCCAGGTGTTCCAGAAGTGCATTTGCAATTCCTAAGTTCCCTTCTGCATTTTCAAAATCAATCGGGTTTACTTTATGTGGCATCGCAGATGAGCCGATTTCCCCTGCTTTGATTTTTTGCTTAAAGTAGTTCATCGCTACGTACTGCCAGATATCTTTTGCCAAGTCAAGCAAAATAGTGTTGATTCGCTTTAAGCCATCAAAATGGGCTGCCAAGTTATCGTAATGCTCGATTTGTGTAGTAGGGAAACTACGGACTAATCCAAGGTGGTTTTTGACAAAATGAACGGCAAAATCATTCCAAGCCACTTCCGGGTAGGCTACCTGGTGTGCATTCATATTACCGGTGGCACCACCAAACTTAGCCGTGTAAGGAATTTGGTTCAGCAACTCTAATTGCTTTTCTATTCTCACCACAAATACATTGATTTCTTTTCCCAATCGAGTAGGAGAGGCTGGTTGTCCATGGGTTTTTGCCAGCATAGGAATGGACTTCCATTTCTCTGCTTTTTCTTCCAATTTGAGCAATACCGCTTCCAATTGAGGGTAGATGACTTCTGTCATCCCAGTTTTAAGCATCAATGGGGTAGAGGTATTATTGATATCCTGGGAAGTCAATCCAAAGTGGATGAATTCCTTTTGAGCCTCCAGACCCAATTCATCAAATTTCTCTTTAAGGAAATATTCCACTGCTTTTACATCATGGTTGGTGATTCGTTCAGTGGCTTTGATTTTTTCAGCATCTTCTATGGAGAAATGATCTACAATCAGTCTCAAGTCTGAAAACAACGCATGGTCAAAGTCTTTGAGTTGTGGTAAAGGCAATTCGCAAAGCGCTATGAAATACTCAACCTCTACATGAACTCGGTTTTTGATAAGTGCAAATTCTGAAAAATAAGCTCTTAAAGGGGCGGTTTTGCCGGCATAACGGCCATCTACAGATGTTACCGCTGTCAACGCATTTAATTCCATTGGACTATTCCGTTTGTTTTTGGAGGCTGCAATTTAGCTTTTTGCCTCCAAATCATTGACCTTCACCTCTTGATTTCAGAAGTTTTGTTGGATTTTTCCGAACCTCAGGTCAAGAAATCAGGTTAACCATTGGAATTTATCCTTATCCAAAGCAATTATTTGGGAGGAGAAGTTAATTTTGCAGTCAATTAAAAAATACCTATAAAGTTTAATTCAAGGATGTTCAATTTATTTAAGAAAAAGAAAGAGGTAGCAAAGAAACAAACTTTCCTGCCTTTGAAAGTGAGGGAGGTAGTAAAAGAAACAGCTGATACTGTTAGTATTTATTTTGAACAACCTGAACCCTATTTGGAGTACAAACCAGGTCAGTTTCTGACTTTGGTGATGGAGTTTGAGGGTAAGGAACAACGAAGATCTTATAGTCTGTGTACTTCCCCTTATTTGGATCCTTTTCCTGGGATTTCTGTAAAAGGGTCCCTGGTGGTTTGTTCTCTAACTTTTTGAATGAGAAAATCCATCCAGGAAAAACGATCAATGTCCTCAAGCCACTAGGTAATTTTACCACGGACTTTCATTCCAAAAATCAAAAGCATTTCTTTTTGGTAGCGGGGGCAGTGGTATTACCCCCATCATGGGAATTATGAAATCTGTTTTGGTCAATGAGCCCAATTCCAAGGTGACCTTATTGTATTGCAGTCGACATGAAGATCATATTATTTTTAAAAAGGAATTGGATGAATTGGAGCATAAATATGCAGATCACCTGAAAGTCATCCATAATCTAAGCCAACCTACTGAAGCTTGGGCTGGGCTGAAAGGTAGATTGTCCAGTGAAACCTTAAAAGGACTGGTAAATACAGCTGAGTCTGAATCTGAATTTCAAACAGAATACTTTATTTGTGGACCAGAAGGGATTTTGGAGACTACCTTGGAGGTTCTTTCTTCTCAACAGGTCCCTAGTGAAAAAATCCACAAAGAAAGCTTTTTCTCAGCGGCCGCTGAAGCAGCACATGAGGCGGCAGCCACTGCTGGTGGCCTGACTAGGGATGTGACGGTGTTATTGGAAGGAGAGGAGCATTTGGTAACAGTTACTCCGGATAAAACCATTTTGGAAGCAGGGTTGGATCAAAATTTAAATATGCCTTTCAGTTGCCAAAGTGGTCTTTGCACCGCTTGTCGGGGCAAGTTGATCAGTGGCGAAGTGAAGATGGATGAGGATTCGGGACTAAGCCCAAATGAGATTGAAGCTGGTTACGTTCTTTGCTGCGTAGGAAGACCTATGACAGACGACGTAAAAGTTCGTATAGAGTAATTCCAATCTACTTATGGAAATCGAAGAAATCCGGAAAATCTACAAAAGTCTGGAGCAGTTGGTGTTGATCCTCATGTTGATTGCTTTGCCGATTTTTGGTATGATTTACCTGTACTATAATTCCGGAAACCTGGATTGGGGACTCCCTGAACTTCCAGACTTTCTAAACGGGATTTTGTCTGGAGCTGGTACAGCCTTGTTGCTGGTCCAGTACTTATTGTTTCATAGGAAACTGAAAGAATCCTTTAAGAAGGAAGAGCTGCTTGATAAGGTGAAGGTTTATGCCAAGGCAACAAAAGAGCGATTTTATATTTTATTCATCAGCTCATTGGTGGCAACCTTAGGCTTATTATTTTACGGGAATCCTTACTTTATAATTCTTTTTGCAGGAACCTTGGTGTTCTTTTCCTTAGCAAAGCCTACTCCCGATCGATTAGGGAGATTGATGAAACTGAAAAAAGCGGACCGGGATATAATTCATCAAGCCTCGAGACCTGAGTAATAAAAAAACGCCAATCTAAACAAGATTGGCGTTTTAGTTGATAGCAGTTGGTTTAGTTTTCTATAATGATATTTCCGGAAGAAATAGATCCTTTGACCCAATCAGAAGAACCATTGTCTATTTCTAGATTTCTACCGGTATTGATTCCTCCAACTTTTAGATTTCCAGAGGAAGCTCTTAATGAGAAGTTGAGAGATTTTAAATCAGATGGAGTCTGAATTCTAAATGAACCTGATGTTCCATTAAAACGGGTGTTCCCATTCAGACCAGCGTTAGTAGCTCTGATATTTCCAGATGTAAACTTCAACTCTCCTAAATATCCAATGTTACTTAGCTTGGCATTTCCCGAAGTCAAGGAAGCACTTAATTCTCCCCCAATCGTATCCGCCTCCAAAGAACCGCTAGTAGACCCATAATCTACATTGCCTGTAACATGGGTAATATCTGCATTTCCTGAGGTCACACTTGCTTCCACATCTCCATCAATTTCGTCGATATACAAAGAGCCTGAACTGGCCTTCACTCTCAGATCACCATTGATGTTAGAGGCAGAAACTTTTCCAGAACTAACTCTAAGGATGGTTTCATCATTAGTCACCCCATCCACCGAGATGGTGCCTGAACTGTTTTTAATATCCAGTGCCATGGCCATAGGACCATTGATTTTGATAAATCCTTTGTTTCTATTATTCCCCCATGAGCTGTTATTACTACGCTCATAAGAGATCTTCAATACATCACCTACGGTCACAAAGATGATGTCTTGGTCTTCATCATTTGACTCCAGATAGGCTTCCACTTTTACATCAGCGCCAGAGCCTCCATCATAGGAGACATCAAGCCAACCCCCACTTACTTCAATTTTGCTGATATTGGAGTAGGACTTATTGGCATCAACAAGGACTTTTTGGGCAAATCCTACTGTAGCAAACAGAAGAAAGGCTATCAGTAAGGGACTTATTTTGAAGAAATTTTTCATAGTTTAATTGATTATCTTATTGTTATTCCAAAGCTCATTGCATTTACTTCAGGGCCTAGATTTTCCTGAAATAGATTGTTTAAATCATAGTTGAAAAAGAGGGTAATATCTCCAACCCCTACTTCCCCTCTGGCTCCATAGCGGAAGTTTTCTATGTACATATTGGATTTTTCAAACTGCTTTTGTTTGTTGCCATTTTCATCGTCGTATACAAACTTACCTCTTCCACCTATTCGAAAACCTGCATATCCACCTAATCCCAATCTTAACTTATGGTTATTGGTTAAGAGAGTTGGGACCAACGTGAAGTTTGCATAGGATGCAGAGATTTTTGATTTGGTTCCGATGCCTCCTTCGAATTCCTCCCAAGCAATGCCATCTGGGTTTTTCACAGCGATCAGACTTCTGTCCTCCAGCTTGAAATTGTACCAGCTGACTCCAATGCTTGAAAGAAGGTGAAAGTTTCTGGAAGGCTTATAAGTTCCTTCAAAATTGATGGCATAATACCAGGAGCCCCAAGGTTTCACATCGGGCATCTCTCCGGTGGGATTCACCAAATTGATCCCTAATTCAGTATTAAAATCAGCTCTAAAGTTTCGGTTTCTGGATTTATATCGTTCTTTGATTTTAACCTCATCATCCTCTTCTACTTCCAATATCCATTTGTTGTCATCATTTTTATAATATCTCCAGGAGTTCCCAAAGACGTTAATGACTTTGTCTTTGGTATAAATCACTGTGTCAGGTTTGTTTTGTGCAAAAGAAGTACTGATCGAAAAGACGAAGAGTAGTAATAATAGTAGTTGGTTTTTCATTTTCAAAAGTGGTTAGAAAATAGGGCCGAAGCCCTATTGATTAGAATACTATACCAAAAGTGATAGGGTTCAGCTCAGGTCCTTTTTCATCTTGGAAAAGCGTGTTTAAGTCATAATTGGTGAAGAATTTAACTCGACCAATACCTAGTTCTCCCCTGATTCCATACCGGAAATTATTCAAGTAAAGTCCTGTGTTTTGTTTGTCCTTTTTACGGCCAGAACCTCCCAATTCTCTGTATACATATTTGGATTGTCCTCCTAAACGATAGCCCGCATAAGGCCCAGCAGCGATTCTCAATCCTTTCCTTCCATTATTGTTCATTTTTCCAAAGTCCAGCTCAAGCATGGTCATTGCCATGATGTAGGAAGCAGAGATTTTGCTTTTAAAGCCATCCACATCGGTACGTTGTACAAAGTCAATCATATCATCGCCTCTGACAGCTTGGAAATCCCGATTTTCAAATTTGAAATTGTAGAAGTTGAAACCAAGTCCGAAATCCCAGTAAAAACCTTTAGAAATTCTCTGGGCAGCCATCCAGTTGATTCCAACATTCCAGCTCCCCCAACCTTTTACTGCATATGGATTGTCAGAAGTTGGGAATTTGCCTTCACCATTCAGGTAGTTGTTGACCCCCAGGTCTACATTAAAGTAGGTACGGAATGGTGGGTCATTATTTTTCTTCATTCCTGATTCAACCCGTACTTTGGTATTGGCCCCGGACTCATCTACTAGGATCCGCATTCCACCAATATAGACTTCGGTTTCTTCCCAGTCTTCTCTCACTTTTACTACTTCTTTGGTAGAACCGTCTTTCTTTTTGATTTCAACGATGGTCAATTCTCCTGAATCTTCATTTTCCTCCAGATCCAATTCTCGAATGATCTGGTTGATATTCATCAGCTTTAGCTTTTCAAAGTCCTCTTTGCTGTCTACGATGATGACTACTTTACCGGACTTTCCGAACTCTACAACTACACTGTCGCTCATCACAGTCTTGTAGGTGTCGTTTGATGGCATGGTACCGGCTATGCCAATTTGAACCAGGGCCATCAGGCAGAATAATAAAAGATATTTTTTCATGATTTGATTTCGATTTCTTGTGGCGATTTTTTATTTGTCAGCTCGTTCTTTTTTGAAGTAAGATTGGTAAAGAGGTTGTTTTTGGCATCTTGCAAGTCTGCCAATCCCTGGTCTACTTTACCCAACAATCCGCCGACTTCATTCACTGTTTTGCCAATTTCGGCAATCAAGTTTTTGTCTTTGGGTTCTTCCTTCAGTCCTGAGGAGAAAATTTTAACACTGTATGCAGGGGCTTCTTCGGTCTCTGTCTTTTCCTCTGCTACTGCTTTCGTGATATCCAAAGTAGGAAGCTCCATTTCTGGGTCAACCATTGGTTTCAACACTGGCTTCTCTTCAGGTATAATTACTTCAGGTACTGCTGTTTCCTCTTCTCGCGTTTCAGTCATCGCAATCAGATTTTGAGTAGGTGCTTCAGTAATTACCGGCTTTTTATTAGATGGTTTGTTACTTGTGATTTCTGCTTTAAGTTCTTCCTTGATTTCTACAGGAGCAGGTGACTGCTTTTCTTCAATTTCTGTAGGTAATTCATCAGGAATCGTAGTTTCTGAATTGCGGTTGTCTGAATTATCAGGAGAGATGATTTCTTGGTTAGTAGCCAGGAAGTCATTGGAATTGTCTTTAGTTTCAGAAGGATAAAAGAAATATCCGGCAGATAGTAAGATCACCACGGAAGCCGCCGCCGCCCACCAGAATCCTTGATTGGATTTAGGTTCTTTAGGAAGCTCTTTTTCTAATCTCTCCCAGGCTAATGCGCTGGGTTTGACTTCGTGTTGGTCCAGTTTTTCCTTGAAAATCTTGTCCAACTTTTGTGATGAATTAGCCATTGTTTCTCCTTTCGTTTGGTATTAGACAGGCAATTTTTTCTTTTAAGACATTTCGTGCTCTGTTGAGCTGCGATTTGGAGGTGCTTTCGCTGATTCCAAGTAATTCAGCTATTTCCTTGTGGGAATAACCTTCTATAGCATACAGGTTAAATACAGTTCTATATCCTACTGGTAAACTTTGGACCATTTCCATGAGCTCTTCAGTCTCCAAATGATTGAGTTCATAATTTTGATCCTGAAATTCTGCTTCATTTTCCATATTCACTTCCATCATAAGGTGTCTGTTACTCCTCAATGTCATGAGAGCCTGAGTGACGATGATTCGTTTCATCCAACCTTCGAAACTTCCCTTGTTCTGAAACTGGGGTAGCTTATCAAAAATTTTCATGAATCCCTCGATCATCACATCTTCTGCATGTTCCCGGTCTTTTAAATACCGGATGCAGATGGCCAGAAATTTCCCCGAATACGAATCATACAGGTGCCGCTGGGCGGACCGATCACCTTTTAGGCATCCTTGTATTACTCTTGTCTCGGTAGAAAAATCGGTTCTGCTGAACATTACTAGTGGCTTTCAATTAGGTAGATGCAAAGCTGAAAAGAATGGTTGCTTCAGTGTGTGAAAAAAAATAATATTTTTTTGATTTCTCTATAAAAATACTCGTAAAATATTGATTGATAATTAATTATGGTTTTAAATCTTTCTTAGTTAATTAGGAATTAAAAACCATATTTTAATAATATGCCTTATAATTGATGAGGATGTCCAATAAGGTCCATTCATTTTCCTTCACTGTAACTGGTTGGATATTTCCCTCCCCATCGAAGATACTTGCAAATAATCCATCTTCTTCTACAGTCAGTACCGTGTTCCTACCTGGACTTAGGGCTACTGCATATTTTCCTGAACCATCGGTTTTTACTTCTTTGATCTTGGTGGTAGCTATGGAAGTGATTAAGCCTTCTTCTACTTTTACATCCGAAATATTAGTCAATGGAAAAATATAGAGGGTTCGCTCTACCTTTTTTGCTCCTTTTTCGGGGTCCTCTCCATCTTGGATCATAGGCATCTGATTCCCTTCTATCCAGGTGATGGTTCCTATGATGCCCTGACCTTCAGGTTGGTAAGGTTTACACTGGAAAAATAGCAGTAATAGTAGAAAAAAGGAGAGTGTTTTTACTAGCTTTTTCATTTTAATAAGGGGAATCCCTATTTAGGTTTTAAATATTTTCAAATAGCATAAACGATTCCAAATACTGAGGAAGGATGGTTCTCCATCCCATTTCCTCTTGGAGTTTCTGTCCTAATATACTGGCACTTTTTTCCTCCCCATGAATAATGAATACGATTTTGGGTTTTTCGATAAATCCTTCTGCCCAGTCCATCAATTCATTTTGGTCTGCATGTGCTGAGAGCCCATCGATTTGATAGATTTTGGCCTTAACAGGAACTTCTCGACCATAAATCCGAATTTCAGGTTCTCCATCCAATAATCTCCTTCCTCGGGTGCCTTCCGCTTGGTACCCCACAAATATCACCCCGTTCTTTTCATCAGGTAAATGGTGAAATAAGTGGTGAAGAACCCTGCCTCCAGTTGCCATCCCACTCGCAGAAATAATAATGGCATTCCCTCGATATTCATTGAGTGAACGGGACTGCTCTTGTTTTTGGAAATAATGAAGTTGGGGGTGATCAAATGGGTGATTACCATCCTCTTCTAAAACGGCAGATAGTTGGTGATCACTTTTGAAGTCCAGATATAGTTTAGTCGCATTGATGGCCATGGGAGAATCCAAGAAAATCGGGGCTTTAGGGATTTTCCCTTTTTCCATCAACTGGAATAAATAATACATGACCAATTGGGTTCTTCCCACCGCAAAAGCCGGAATAATCACCAATCCACCTCGATCAAAGGTGTCTCTGATGGCCCTTCCCAATTCTTCCTCAGGTTTGACTGGAGGACTTACCCGATCACCATACGTGGATTCAATCCACAAAATGTCAGCTTTTGGTATTCGGGAAGGAGGGTATAAAATAGGGTCATGGTATCTGCCTAAGTCCCCTGAGAACACTAATTTCTTTTCCTGTTCTTTCCCTTTTACTACTATTTTCACAATAGATGCTCCTAAAATATGCCCAGCATGGTAATAGGTGACCGTTACATCTGGGTGGATCGAAAAAGGCCTTTCAAATTCCTGAGGTACCAATTTGGGGAACACGGCTTCTGCATCCTCTTGTGTATAGAGGGGTTGTGGATTGTCATGTTTTGAATACCCCTTTTTCTTGCGTATTCCGCTTCTTCTTCTTGTAGCTTACCTGAATCCAATAATAAGATTTTGGCTAATTCAGCGGTTGCTTCTGTGCAATAGATAGGTCCTGAAAAACCCTGCTTGACTAATTTGGGTAAATAGCCAATATGGTCCAGATGTGCATGAGTAAGTACAATGGCTTCCATCTCCATGGGAGGCATAGGGAATTTATCCCAGTTTCGGTCTCGAAGTGCTCGATTTCCTTGGTATAGTCCACAATCCACCAAAAATTCAAATTCTCCTAAGTCAATTAGGTATTTGGATCCGGTGACTGCCCCAGCTCCTCCCAAAAATTTTACTGTAACATCCATTGTTATTGGGTTTTGAAAATAGAAGTTACAAAAAAAAGAGGCATCCATTTGGATACCTCTCCTAATTTTAAAACTGAGTTTTTGGAACCCGTTGCACTTATTGAGAAACGCTATCTGCTTTTTGTAAGTACTTCGCTTTACTGATACTGTCCAATTGAGCTCTGGAAAGCGAATCCAGATACATTTCTTCCGCGTCATCCTCATCCTCGTCCTCGTTTTCTTCACTACAAGTAACGCAGACCAGTCCAGCCTCATTAAATACCCAGACATTTCTTTGATTTACCTGAGAGGATCTATAACCATTTCTATAGATGGTGTTTCTGATGATCTCCAACAATGATCTTTCCATAATGAAAGGCTTTTCATAAGGGATATTAAGTACCAAGTTTACTTTTTGATCTCTAAACGTCCCAAGAGAATTGACATCAAATCCTTCATCAAAGGTTACCACAGAATCCCTTACAGCATAGTTGTAAACGATTTGCTCGGCATTTTCCATGGCCTCTGCTTTAGACCTTCCTCTGGAGAAAGCATCTTTTGTCAAAGTTACCAGAGAGTCTGAAGTTCCTTCCAATCTCAAGCTTACTCGATTGAATGTAGCTTCTTCACTGATAGGGTTTAGGTTTAAAATCATCGTACCTGCAGTAACTGGCAATACTTCTTCACTCTTAAACCAGTTCTCAGATTTGAACAGTGCTACAATCCTAGGAATCTGGAATCCGCAAATTCCAATACACAATAACCAAAGACCTAAGGCTACCAACCCGAATCTTCCGCCAATGATGCTTTTCTTAGCAAGGACACTTAAACCTAATAGTAGTAAGATAATACCAGGAATAACCAATAAGAAAGAAGCTGCTACTACCAACCAAACAGGAACTAGATTAGAGAACAATTCTATTGGGAAATTATCCATTACCATTACATAGTCGTCATTGGTGAAGATTCCAAAATAAACACCCAAGGCGATCAATGGAGCGATTGTTATGACAATACCCAAGAAGAAAACGAAGAGTCCAAATATTACCCGAATTACCGTTAAAACTGCTCTACCTACTGGTCCAAGCGCTTTTCCGATTGCTTCGATTACTTGTCCGATAATTCTAAATGGAGTTAGTAAAATCTTTCTGGTATTTGATTCAGGAATAGGAGGGATGGGGTTTTGGCTCTCCTTCACAGTCGTATCTATATTGTCCAGAGTGATTTCACCACCTTTCATTTGGATTCGTTCGGTAATCGAACTGGCCACAGGGGTGATAATCCATAGTACCAAGTAGATTAAGAATCCGGATCCACCGGCCAAAATCAGCAATACAAAGGCAAGTCTGGTCCAAATTACTTCTATTCCAAAGTATGCAGCTAGCCCTGAAGCGACTCCTCCTAAAACTTTGTCATCAGGGTTTCGGTAAAGTTTTTTGATGTTTTTATCCTCTTTTACATCATATGACACAGGTAAGATGACCCAAAGTACGATATAAGCCACCACTGCAATGAAGCCAAAACTGAAGTTGAACCTAAAGTTGTCAAATGGCATGATATCGAATAGACCTGGGTTTAATCGGATGTTGCCACTGAACAATACCAAGATCGCAATCAACCTAGTCCATAAGGGATCTATTGCAAAGTACTGTGCGATACCAGCACAGACACCTCCAATAATCTTTTTGTTTTCAAGTCGTACTAATTTTTTATATCCTCCTTTTTCACCTTGTTGGGGAGTGACATATTTATAGTAGTCTTCATCTTTTGGGTTGGCTTGCTGCTCATATTCCTCTTCCAATTTTTCTTCCTCCACGGTAGCGAAGTCAGCTATGGTCCCCATTTTTTCAATGAGTTTGTCCACATTTTCTGCGGTGATGACCTGTTTGTTGTTTTTGAGGTTAGACAAGAAAATCTCAGCGATCCGATTTTCGATATCGGAGATGATCTCATGATTGTCTTTATAGGAAGAAAAATGCTTATTGATCGCATCGAGGTATTTCCGAAGCGTATCGTATCCGTCTTCTTCAATGTGGAAGAGAATTCCACTGATGTTAATGCTTATTGTCTTTTTCATGTGTTGTTCAATTTAGAGGGTTGCCACATGTCCGCCTGTAAGGAACTTCAACAGATTCTGGAATGTGCTTCTCAATTTCATAGGTTCAATTCTTAGAGGTGATTTCTTGCGTGGAATTGACTAACGAAGTCCAGGTTTCTGAAAGCGTACCTAGAAATTCTTTACCTTCCTCGGTAATGGAATAATATTTTCGAGGAGGTCCCGATTCAGATTCAACCCAGCGGTATTGAACTAGTGAAGCAGACTTGAGTCTGTTGAGTAGGGGATATAGTGTGCCTTCTACTACGATCATCTGAACTTGGGTAAGTTCATCGATCAAGTCTGAAGTATATACCTCACCCCGAGAGATAATGTGCAAAACGCAAAACTCTAAGAGCCCTTTGCGCATTTGAATCTGTGTGTTGGCGACATTCATAGTAAGGTGATTTTTTTCCTTGCTTTTGGAAAATTTGATTTCCGTTTCCTCAATTGATAGAAAAATGATACCAATCTTTTCTAAGCTACCTTGTATAACCTAATTCCTTGCTATAGAAAGCTGGTTTGGTATACCAAATCCGGAATAATCCTACCATAGAGCGTTTATTTGCACTTTTTGAATTTTTAAAATCTTTGAAAAAAATATGAGAAAAAGTGTAACATTTTATTTCTGCCGAAAAAACTGCAACATAGTGAACAGAAATATGTACGATGGCGTACAGTGTATCGATTCTTTAAAAGAAAAAAGCCAAGTACTATTAACGGCTTAGATATTTACTTTATTTTGGTTTTGTGAAAATCACTAGACTTTTAATAGGTGTTCTAATTTTCTTGCCTTCACTGATGCTTGTAAGTATCAGGGCTGGTTTTTCGCAATCTATTGCACCTAAATATTCCAATGAATTTCTAAGTATTGGTGTTGGAGCTAGGGCCTTGGGAATGGGAGGCGCCCAGGTGGCAGCCTCGCGAGATGTTACTTCTGCCTATTGGAATCCCGCAGCCCTGATGGGGATTCAACATAAATATGAATTTACTTTAATGCACTCCGAATATTTTGCCGGTGTGGCCCAATACGATTACCTGGGTTTCTCTACCCCGATCAAAAATGAAAGCCAAGTAGCTATTTCATTAATTAGGTTTGGAGTGGACGATATTCCAGATACAAGATTTTTATACGATGCAAATGGCGCCTTAAATTATAACAACATCCAATTTTTTAATGTTGCAGATTATGCCTTGTTGTTAAGTTATGCTCGGGATCTCTCTGATAAATTTAAAGTGGGAGCAAATGCCAAAGTCATTCACCGAAATGTAGGGAAGTTTGCCCAGGCATGGGGCTTTGGTTTAGATATAGGAGGTATTTACATTCATAAAAAATTGACCTTAGGGTTAATGGTGAGAGATATTACCACCACCTTTAATGCTTGGTCTCATGATGCAGAGTTGGTACGTGATATCTATTCCCAGACAGATAATGAAATCCCTATAAACTCCGTGGAGCTTACCCTTCCAAGGGCCATTGGAAGTATTGCCTATGATTGGAACTTGGGTTCAAACTTCAGCTTATTGACCGTGGCGGATTTGGATATGACGTTTGATGGCAACAGGAATACCCTAATCCATAATTCGGTATTTAGTATTGATCCTAGGCTAGGGATTGAGGCTGGTTTTCAGCGAATTGCTTATTTAAGGGCAGGTATCGGGAACTTTCAATACATCAAAGATTTTGAAGGAAATGAATCCTTGAATATGCAACCAAGTATGGGGGTAGGAGTTGTTTTAAATGAGAAGTTCCAAATTGACTATGCCCTATCGGATATTGGGAATGTGTCTGAAACTCCTTATTCTCATGTTTTTAGCGTGAAAGTAAGTTTGGAAAAGTTGGACTCGGAATTCAGGAAATTTAAAGGATGGGATCGATGAATAAATTGAAAACATGCTTCTTATTCCTTGGCTTATTATTCTTAAGCAACCTTATTCAAGCCCAGCAATCTAATTGGTATACCTATAACCAGACCTATTATAAAATCCTGACAGCAAAAGATGGTATTTATAGAATCACTCCTGAAGTCCTAGCTGCGAATGGCGTAAATGTGAATGCAATTGATCCAAGAACGATACGGCTTTACCATCGTGGGAAAGAAGTGGCTGTTTCTTTGGTTGGACAAGAGGATGGAAGTTTTGATTCAGAAGATTACTTGGACTTTTATGGTTTAAGAAATGATGGAACATTAGATTCTTTGCTGTATACCAAGTTTGATCGTCTCCCAAACCCTTATTTCAATACTCACTCGGATAGTACTGCCTTTTTCCTGACCATCACTCCAGGAGAGTTTGGTCTTCGAATGTCAGAACGCCCGGCACCTGAAAATAACCTGGCTCAATTGACCAGTTTCGGGACGGAAAAAGTAATGGCCTATGGAGAGCAATATTCCTTAGGAGTAGGATATGCTTTTGATTTTAGGCTGTCCATTTATGATCAGGGGCAAGGATGGATGAGTTCCATTATTACCAAAGGGAATACCCGAAGTTTCACATTGACCGATTTAGGGAATCCCAGCAATTCTGGACCTGCTAGGCTCGAAATTGGATTAGTGGGACGTTCGTTGCATAATCATAGCACAAGGATTTCAGTGGGGCCGACCGCTGCTTCCCAACGCTTGGTACAAACCGAAAATTTCTACGGATATGAATACCCTCAATTGACTTTACCTCTGACGATGGGGGATTTTAACGGCGATGGAAGTATTGTGATCAGTGTGCAATCCTCTGGAACGGAGGCAGCAGACAATGTTTCTGTTGCATATACCAAAGTAGTATTTCAGGAAAGAGTGGTGCAAGGAGATTTTCCTTCCAAACTATTCTTGTTACCTCCTGGAAATCAACAGATCTCCATTTCTCAATTGAATAGCAATTACGAGGCTTTTGAAATTTCCGATTATCGGAGGCCTCAGAAAGTAATGCTTTCTAATTCAGAATCAACTCAGGTTCCGAGCTTCAGTATCATCCGACAGCAGCAAAATTTGGCTTCAAAATGAGGAGACGATTCTTCCGGTTTCGAAACTAGCAGCTGTACAGTTTAAGAATTACCTTACTCAGGAAGCAGATTATATTCTGGTGGGACATCATATTTTGGAAGAGGCCGCCAATCAGTATGAAAATCCACTACAAGCTTATGCAGCACATAGGGCTTCCCCTTTGGGTGGAGGTTTTAAAACCATGACGGTCTTTATAGAGGATTTGTACAATCAATTTGCATATGGAGAAGAATCTCCAACTGCTCTTTTTGAATTTTTAAAAACCTATTACCCTGTACACAAACCAAGTCACCTATTGTTGGCAGGAAGATCTTTGACCATGTATTCTACAGCAAGACAGGGAGGCGTCAACTATTTTTATAGAAATAACCCTAGTGCTTTTACATTTCAAAATTTGATTCCTCCAGGAGGATATCCCATCTCTGACAATAATTATGTGGTGGGTTTGGACCCTTCCAATTTGGATGCACCCGCCATGGCTGTGGGAAGAATCCCTGCCAAAAACTCCCAGCATTTAGCGGATTATTTGGATAAAGCCATTGAAAAAGATGCTTTGGGTGTAACAGCACCTTGGCAAAAAGAATTGATTCACCTGAGTGGAGGGGTTTCCGAGTTTGAGTTGAACAGGTATTTCAATTACCTCAATGGATATAAAACCATTGCCGAAGGCTTGTATTTAGGAGGGAATGTGACCACTTATAGAAAGCGTTCTAATTCTACTATTGAATTGATTGACATTACAGGCGATCTCAATGAAGGTCGATCTTTGGTGACATTTTTTGGACATGGGGCTCCGACGGTCATTGATATTGAAATTGGATTTGCCTCAGATCCTACTTTGAATTATCAGAATAAAGGGAAGTATCCTGTGATGCTTTTCAATGGTTGTGATTATGGAAGTGCTTTTGGTACCACTTATACACAAGGGGAAGATTGGATCATTACTCCTGAAAAAGGAGCTTCTAATATTATGGCCAATACCTCTGTGGGAGTGGATGTCATCCTCAATCGATATTCAAATGCCTTTTATTCCAGGGCTTTTGCGGATAGTTCCAGTATTTACAAGACAGTAGGAGAGGTCAAGCAACTGGCAGAAGTGGATTTTGTGGAGAATTTTGGACTGGTTCCTCTAAGCTATTCCCATATGGAGCAAATGGTTTTGCTTGGAGACCCTGGCACCCGTATGTTTCCTGCTGATAAAGCGGATTATTCTTTAGATGCAACAGAAGTATTCTTTGAAAGCTTTGATGAATCCCCCTAAATGCTTTATCCGATAGTATCAAATTGACTTTTGTGATTCGGAATATTGGCCTAGTGAATACTGATTCTGTTGCTTTTAGAATAAAGCGTAAGCTTCCGGACGGAACGGAAATAGCCTATGACCCGAAAGAAATACCCTATATCTCCAGAAAAGATACCTTGGAATTTTCGATTCCGAATATTGGTCTGAATGCTGCAGGAGATAACACCTTTACTTTGGAGGTAAATCCGGCGAAATCTATCCCTGAAATGACTTTTGCTAATAATTCCATTTCTATAACGGAGTTTATTCCTTTGAGCGGCACGTTGAATCTGTTCCCATTGGACTATGGAATTGTTTCTGAAACCAATGTGAATTTAATAGCTCAAATTCCTGGAAATCCTAAAAAGGATCGAACCATTATTCTTCAATTGGATTCGACTGCGAATTTCAATTCATCTTATAGAAAAGAAATCAGGATTACTACTTCTGGACTAGCAGATTGGCCATTAACTTTGTTGTCGAATCAAGATTCTGTTACCTATTATTGGCGAACGAAATTCCAGGAACCTCAATTGGGTGAAACTGATTCCTGGACCACTTCCAGCTTTTCTTTGATTCCAAATGGAGCAAAAGGTTGGACCCAACGCACCAATGACCAATTGGAAGAAAATCAGTTGACAAACCTCGAGTTGAATAGCCAAAGAACAGAATGGAAGTATTTGGATAAAAAGCTCGGTTTTGAAGTGTTTACGGTGGGATCAGGTGTGGATACTTTAAGCTATAAAAACACCCAGTTCTACCTAAATCAGGTTCCTCAAATCATAGACAATGTCAATAATGCCAATAGTCGACTCTGTCCCAATGGATCTTTGGGAATGGTTGCCTTCGATCAAAAATCATTGACTCCTTATTTATCTATTCCAGTTCCGGGTTTTGATATTTTGGATCCTAGGGCCTGCGGTCGAGTACCTCAGGTGATCCAGAGTGTTCAAAATTCTTGGATCACGACTCCAGGGCAGACCTTTTTGGAGCAATATGTGAATGGGGTAAAAGATGGAGATTATGTAGTTATTTTCTCGGTAGGAAATGTGACGTTCGATGCCTGGCCAGATGAAGCCTATGCTTTATTAAAAGAATTTGGAGCTAACGAAGCGACTCTCAGAAACCTGAATACAGGAGATCCTTATATCCTTTATGGACAAAAAGGGATGGCCCCAGGTGAGGCAATAGAAATTATTGGAGATACCAATCAGGAGTTCCCCCCAACCAACAAACTCTTTCTTTTGATACGGAACTGGAAGGGTATATTACTTCAGGGGTAATTCTGACCCCTAGAGTGGGGCCAGCCAGCAATTGGGAGCGGTTTTTCCAACATGTCAATGCCAGAAATTGGATCAATGAAGAGGATAATACCTATTTCGACATCATTGGGGTCAAGGCAGATGGACAGGAAGAAGTGATCTTAGCCCAAGTGTTGGATCAGGAAATGGATCTTAACTTTATCAACTCCACTACCTATCCCTATTTGAGATTACGGTATGCGATGGATGATCCTGAATCTACTGCTCCAGCTCAATTGGACAGATGGCAAGTGAATTATTCGGGAGTTCCTGAAGGGGCTTTGATTGTGAAAAACTCCAGAGATCAACTGTCTTTGAAAGAAGGTGAACAAGCGACGGTGGATTTGATTTTCAAAAATGTATCAAAATACAACTTCCTGGATTCGATTCAGGTGGATTGGAAATGGACTAACCTGAATTCTAAAAAGGTGGAGAGTTTCACTAAAGTGTCCCACATTAAAAGCTGGAGAATCCATGGAGTTTAGTATTGAGTTTAATTCCATTGGAAAGGCAGGTGAAAATGAATTAGTGGTTTTTGCAAACCCCAGAATTCAACAGGAACAGACATTTAGAAACAACCAAATAGATTTTGAAAGCTATATTTTGGTGGAGGCAGATGAAACCAGCTCCTTATTGGATGTGAACTTCGATGGGATTTATATCATGGATGGAGACATTGTTTCTCCTACTGTGATGGTGACAGCACAGCTGGTGAATGACCAGACCTTATTGTATAAGAAAGATACAGTGGGGATGGATATTTTCTTGAAGCAGAACTGTGAAGGTTGTGAATTTTCGAGGGTCAACTTTTCAAACCCCAACCTCACTTGGACTCCAGCGTCTGAGGATTCCCGATTTAAAGTTTCCTTCCTACCAGGTCCTTTGGAAGATGGGCTATATACCTTGAAAATTCAAAATGAGGATTCTCCTCAGCCCTATGAAATTACGTTTGAAGTGATCAATGAGTCTCAGATTACGAATTTTTATCCATACCCAAATCCCTTCAGTACCAGTGTCAGGTTTGTATTTACAGTGACTGGATCTGAGGTGCCTGATGAGATCAAAATTCAGATTATGACTGTGACAGGAAAAGTGGTAAGGGAAATATTACAAAATGAATTGGGGCCAATTCGTATCGGGAATAACCTGACTGAATATGCCTGGGATGGAAAAGATGAATTTGGAGACCAATTGGCCAATGGGGTGTACATCTATCGAGTATTGGTTCGTAAAAATGGCCAGTTCATGGAGCATCGACCCACTGCAGGGGACAAAGCCTTTAAGAAGGGGTATGGGAAGATGTATTTGTTGCGTTGATTTTCCTGCTCCCGTATGTCAGATTTTTGATTATTCCGAAAGCGATTAGCCATATATAAACAAATCGTCCTCGGCCTCCTGCTTTACTTGATTATTCAAAAATCCCCCTAACCCCCTTTAATCTCCAATTTCAGTACCATTCGCTATCATTCTCCAAGGGGAGTCGATCCTGATTCGGTCAACGTTTCTGTTTTGAGATTTCTGACTTTAGCCTTCAGATTTACTTGACAGGTATAAAGTGATCACTGAAAACTGCAACTGCTCATTGGATAATATTCCCTTTTTTGGACTTCTAAACTAATTTTAACTGCTTACTGGGACTGTAATCTGAATACTGAACACTGCCCACTGATTACTTCTTCCTCTTTCTCACATATCCATAAATACCGATTCCTCCAATAATCAACAATGCTAAGCCAATTCCCCATTGTAGAGGAGAATTCATGGATTGTTTAGCAGCCAGATAGGAGCTAGCCAATACTCCGGCAGTAAAAGCGATCACCGTTCGGGTAAGCATACCAGGAATTCCGAAAATCAGCACTTTTGCCAGACTCACATTCATTGAAGCGAAGAGGAAATTGGAAATAGAAAAGGGGACCACAGGGCTGATACGAACAAAAAACACTAGGGAACCTTCTTTGGCTTTTCGGGCTTCTACTTCCGCATGAAACTTAGGGTTTTTCTTAAAGACTTGCTCGGTGAGTTCCATATTGATGAATTTCCCAATACCATAACCTATTACAGAAGCGAGGGAGTATCCTAAAATTAAAAAAGGCAATGAAACCCAGCCAAAATAAAATCCTGAAGCCAGTGCGATCAATGTGGTGGGTAGTAAAGCTAGGCCCATGATCATTGCTCCGATCAAGGTGTAAATCATGTAATCAACTCCAGAACTGAGACTATATTGCTCAAGGAAATCATAATTCACAGCAAAAACAGTACTGCCAATAAAGGGCATTGTAGTCACCCAAAGCCAGGAAAGGATTCCTGTGGGATGGTCTCCCAAGTAGGAGGAAATAGTTTTGAAAATACTGCCCTTTTTTGTCATCTTTGATTGGCCTTCAGGAAAATGTTTCCTCCAAGAGCCTACAAGTTTAATGAGCAAAAGCCAAAAACACCCTACCAATTAAAAAGATTTCCCTAAAAGCTAATTGATAAGAATTAAACCCATAAGCATATGAAATTTGGAACCAAAGCAATCCACGCAGGAGTAGCGCCAGATCCAAGTACAGGAGCGATCATGACTCCAATTTATCAGACATCCACCTATGTGCAGCGATCTCCAGGAGATCATCAGGGCTATGAATATTCACGGACCCATAATCCTACCCGAACTGCCCTACAGGACAATCTAGCTGCTTTAGAGAATGGAAAACATGGGATCTGTTTCTCCTCTGGATTGGGAGCGATCGATGCGGTCGTGAAATTATTCAATCCCGGAGATGAGATCATTTCTACCAATGATCTGTATGGAGGGACCTATCGCTTATTTACTAAAGTATTTGAGCGGTATGGGATCAAATTCCATTTTGTGCCAATGGGCGATCCAAAATCCATCGCTACTTATATCAATGAAAACACGAAGATGATCTGGGTAGAAACTCCGACCAATCCCATGATGAATATTATTGATGTGGCAGGGGTAGCCAAAGTTGCCAAGGAACATGGAGTTTTACTAGCAGTTGACAATACCTTTGCTTCTCCCTACTTACAAAATCCCTTGGATCAGGGAGCAGATATTGTGATGCATTCCGTGACCAAATACCTGGGAGGACATTCTGACGTAGTTATGGGCGCTTTGGTGTTGAATGACGATGAACTTGCATCCAAGTTGGTGTTTATCCAAAATGCCTGTGGGGCGACTCCAGGTCCTCAGGATTGTTTCTTAGTGCTTAGAGGAATTAAAACCTTACATCTAAGGATGGAGAGACATAGTCAAAACGGAAAGACCATTGCTGCCTATTTAAAAAACCATCCTAAAGTGGAAAAAGTCTACTGGCCTGGATTCGAAGATCATCCAAATCATGAAATTGCCAAAAAGCAAATGCGTGACTTTGGTGGCATGATTTCCTTTACTTTGAAGGGAAATAAGCAAGAAGATGCGATAACCGTCATGGAGAACTTCCATCTGTTCGCTTTGGCAGAATCTTTAGGTGGAGTGGAGTCTCTATGTGGCCATCCGGCTTCCATGACCCATGCAAGTATCCCTAAGGAAGAGCGCGAAAAAGTTGGATTGGTGGACTCCTTAATCCGATTGAGTGTGGGCGTGGAGGATGCAGAGGATCTCAAGCAGGATTTAGCTAATGCTTTGTCGAAGATTTGATCAAGTGCTATGATATAAATTGAAACCAGCCGTGAAGGCTGGTTTTTTTGAAATGTATTAAGAAATATTATTTATTTTAATTGATAAACATTTCTTGGTAGTTAGGTTAATACGGATGTTAAAAACGCAATTTCCTCCATCTAAATAATAGATTATCTGTGTCTTCCAGTTTGGTTCAGCATGATTGCAAAATCCGTTAATCCAAACTTCTTTTTGCCCTTCATCATTTAAATAAGGAACATATTGAACCATGTAATTTTTTAATTCTCTAATCTGATACAATTCTATGAATTGCTCAGATCTGCCATAATTTTTCGAACTTTCACTAAGTTTGTCATTATAGTTATCAATTGATTGTTTCAGCAATTTTTCCAATAAATTGATTTCTTTTTTTGTCAGATTCACCGTCTTTGCGGACTTTTCTACTATTTTTTTTGAGGAGATTAATTCATCTATTCTTTTTTGATCTGATAAAATCACATAATCTGACTGCCCAAAACAGAAGGCAAAATTAAAAAATCCTATAATTAGGAATATGCTTTTTCTCATTATTAACTATTTGATCTTTCTTCTGATTCCATATTATTGATTCATATAATTGTCTATTACTGTTCAGATTAATTAAGTATTTTGAATTAAAAAGCAGGCAACCTTACTTTCTGGTTCAAAAAAAACAAAAAGATCACCATCTGCTGCAAAATTCAATTTTTCTAAATAATGTTGAAGGCCATCATTTGAAGGGACTACATTACTACGCTCAGTTTGAATACCAGTAGTGCTTCTCAGTTGCATAACAAACTTCATGGTTTTTTTGGTTTTGGGACAAGATGGGATGTCAGGAAATTGAATCCAGCTTGGAACTCCAGTATGCCCCATTACGGATTCCTCCATATCATCTCCAATGTAATTGGATTTTCGGCCTCTGAAATATTTTTTCTGAAATACAATTTCAGAATCGGATTTTAAATTCCCGAATGGACTTTCTGTCTTCTCAAGTTCCTCTAAATCCAGGACCCTTGGGTTCATTGGATCTGTGTAATCCAGAAAAATTTTATCCAGCTCCAAAAATAATGGAGCTGTTAAATGGAGATCAAAAGGAAGCCATTGGAAAGGTTCATCTGACTTGGAAACTTTTCCTATATATTGAAAAGGAGCTATAAAATCGAATTTTGGGATATTAAATTCTTTTGGTGTTTCCCCTCCTAAATAACTTTTGCCATCGCTTGATTCTTCGAGATTAAATATGGAATGTACCGGTGCATCAAAAAAAGGCTGGCCAAGTTCTTTCTCTGTGAGTTCTCTTGATTGTTTATCACCTTCATCCATATCAAATGCCCGAACTAATTTTCCATCCTCAAATTCCAATTCAATGGCTGAAAAAATGGAATAAGCAGTTTTTTTATCAATTCCTTGTGTTTCTATGAACTTTTGACTCCGTTCATCATTGTTAAACTCTACTTCCCATCCAGCGAAATAAACATGTTTAATATTTTTTTTAACGAAAGTATTAAATATCCCCATTTGAATTAAAAGTGTGAAATTGTTAATGATCCTTTATTAGGATTGAGAAATATAGAAAATTGTATTAACAAAATAGTTGACGAAGTGTGATAATTCTTATTGATACCGGATCGGTAGCATGTTTAACTTGAGTAGGATTAGAAGGGTGATCATTAAAAATGTTCCTATACTAGCAATCCAATTAACGATTTGCTGAGTTTTTCCAGTATCCTTTAAAATCTGAAGAATTATTTGATATAAAAGGTATCCAATCCATCCTCCCATGGTATTGGTGATTAGATCGGTAACGTCAAAAGTTCCGATTTTTAAAATGATCTGCAGGCTTTCAAAAATTAAGCTAAGAAGGAAAAAGGAAAACAGCTGCTTTGAAAAACTCCATGATTTCATCAATGTAGCTGTATAAGTGCCAAGGGGAATAAATATTATCACATTTAACAGGACTTCCATTTTGCTCAAATAGAGTGTTATAAAAGGAATGAGGTTCACACTCCTCTTTTCCATATAAGAAAACTGCACTCCAAGTTTCAATAATATAATCCAGACCAAAACTAGCAGATAGATTGCCAATAATACTTTGGTCCATTGGTTTGCTTTCCGAATTTTTTGATCAGTTAAAATAGTGTGGAAGTTCATAACTGGCGTATCCTAGTGAAAAAATGATTTCAGATCCATTTCGAACATATACCCTTTTTGTTCAAAAAAAGGCTTTGATGAAAACGATAGGCTCAATAGTAAATTTTATCCCTTGTTTAATCAAGGTAATAATGAAGGAATTAAGTTATTCCGGTAAGTTATTTTTCGTGTTTTCGTTAGAATCCAATTGTATTGCTTCTGTATTCAATAAATCTTGGATAAAACCATATATGTCAATAAGGTCCCAATGGCTTAATAAAAGTTTTTGAATCGTATCAAAAGTCAACCATTGTCCTGAATTTAGTTTTTCAACCAAGACGGATAGTCCAGGGTTTTTTTGATAGGGATGCAATGACCCCGGGCAAACAATAAAATTCGTTCAGATTCGGATTCTTCTAATAGGATTGGGAAAACCCATTTCCCTTGGATGCTGAAGTTTCCTGACATGGGTAATTTCTTTTGGTAAAGATTCGATTTTCTTCGAATCCCCCCGTTACTTTTTAGAGCAGTGATTTTATGTTCAAAGGCTATCTCCAGCTTTTTCTGATGGATTCAACGTCAATTCTATCCCACAAAGAAGATTTGGAATCTTCTAGCTGGACTGGTGTGCCGTAAGTTTCATGCAGCTTTAAGTTTTCTTTTGCTGCGAGTTGTAAGAGTTCGTTTTCAAATTGATCTACAGGTGGATTGATATAGTCCAAAACGAAACTCATTGAAAAATCGGGTGTGTCAGCCACATGGTATACATAGTGGGGGATAAACATGGCATCACCGGGCTTCAATTGATATTCTTCAGCTGAATCCATCATCTCCTGAATAGTGTGGAATACTTCCGAGTTATGAGCAATTCCATTGTATTTTGGATTGTCCCAAGTGTAGAAGTTTTTAAGGCCTGGACCCAGATGAAAGAGTATTCCATCTTCTCCTGTTGATTCTTTATGAATCCCAAAGGGAGTGAAACCATAATTCCCCATAAAAAATAGAAAGGAAAGTCCATTTAAAGGCATTCCAGCTTGTTGCAAAAGCGGCCTTACAATTTCCGCTGCTTTTTCAGCAAAAGCATTGCTGTATTCTTCCAAACCGATCAAGATCATTCCAAATTTTTGATCGCCAAAAATCTCTTTTGACCATTGTTCTATAGTTTGATTTTTACTAGGAGGATGAGTAATCATTTTCTCGAGGTATTCATGTCTTAGTTCCTTATTGATGTAAACTTTAAGGCCTATGTGAATATCTTGTTTCGCTAAGAATCCTCTTATCACTTCCTTCATCAACTCCTGTATAGAACCAATTTCTGCTTCTGAAATCAGTTGTTTGGCTTGAGCTGGTTTGTCTAAATTGGAAGTGTCTTGTAAAAAACGTTCCCAGTGTATTGAATTCATATTTAAAAAAGAAGACAGAAGCCATAAGGGATAATCAGTGGCCTAGTGTTTCGATATAAAATGGGTTGAACAAGAGAAAAGATTCAGGTTACTTGCTTCCTGAAAATGATGGTATACTTACAACTTTCAAGCAAAATAAGCATTAGACCAATTTATCAAAAAGTAGGTGTGCTTGTTTTTCCGCTTGAGAGGAAAGCAATTTCTTTTGAACCTTTAATTCATTGGTCCAATCCAGGTATTTTTTGGAGACATTTTCTTTTTCAGCTAAAAAATGTGTGAGCGACTGCAAGCTCAATTGGTTAGAGTACCAAGGTTTTAGACTATTCTTGAGCAAATTGATTTCTTCATGAATACTAGGAACAAAAATAGGGTTGAAGCCTAAATGGATCAGTAAATTTTCCAGCATGATGATGGTCTTCAATGCATCAAATATTTCTTTGAGGGCTTTACTGTCCAAACTGGCTTTTAGATCCAACTTGATGAAATCGAGTTCCTCTTGGATGATTTGGTTAATCGCAGAGCTGATGGCTAAGGGTTTCAGACCTTTGCTCGCCTGTTGCGCGTTTTGGTAAAGTTCATCCCAACTCTTTAAGGTACTCCCTACCACTAAATCGAAAGATTCATTGTAGAGTTTCTTTTTTTGCTTGTCTAAATAAAGATGATAGCTGTTAAAGGTTTGCTTGGTCTTTTTTCTCGATCCAGAATATTCCTTTCTACCAATTTGAAATGATGAATCTTCCGGAGATTTTTTGAAACTTCTTGAAAGGAGAAAAAATATCAAATTTCAAGCTTTCTTTTTCAAAGTGGATTTTCCCTAGCAGGTTACAATAAAGCTCCATGAATTCCATTTTAGCAAGTAATTCAATGGCTTTCTTGGATTTAATCTGCTTCCCCAATGCCAAAAAGAGACCTTTTGCATCGGAATGCTGGCGTTCAAAAACTTGAAAAATCGGGGAGACCTTCGTCTGCATGATTTAGGAAATTTTCACCAAGGTGGCACCGTAACCCCATTGGTCTTTCTGCGTGTCTTGAAAGTACTTAATATTTCCTAATTGACTCAAATGACGATGAATTTCTTTTCTCAAAACTCCATTTCCTAACCCATGGATAAAAGTGATTTCATCCATTCCACTGGCTATTGCCTGATCCAAATTCTTTTCAAACACCTCTAATTGAAGCTTCAGCATGGCAGAATTGCTCATTCCTTGAGGATTTGGGGTCAGTTCCTCAATATGTAAATCCACTGATTTTGGCGGCTTTTTGGTAGGAATTGCCTGCGCTTTAGGTTGCAGGCTTTCCAGTTCCTGATTCAAGGCCCGGATATCCAGCTCCTTGGTGGTTTGCTCCAAGGAAAATACATAGGCACTTTTTCCAAGTAATGGTGCCTTGCTTAAATGCTTAAAGAATTGAGTTGGCTTCATTTTCAATTGCCTTTCAAAAGCTGGCAACGCGGTTTCCAACTTGTTTTGGATAGGAATAAAGCGTAGTAAAAAGAAGGCCATTCATCCATTTCTTTTAAGAGGCGATCATCAAACTTTTTGGATTCACCTACTCCTAAGGTTCCAGCCATCAAGGTCCGGTGGTTATCACCAAATACTTCTGAAACATGTGCTAAATAGGGCTTCTTGCTATCATTTATTAGGTAAAGACTTAAACTTTGGTCATTGATAGGAATGAAGGCTAGGTACAAACCTTGATCTTTTGGCCCTGAAAGCGGGAGGGGGCTTCTGGTTCTTTTGCGTTATTTTCCTGTTCCCCGAAATAACTTTTTTCTGTGGCATGAATGACAACCACTTCATTTTTTAAGGCAGGAATAATAAAGCCATCTTCAATTTCTATTTCTACCCTTCCACTGGATGAAATTTTTCGAATGATTCCTTCTTCCGTCCCTTTGATTAATCTTACTTTATCTCCAATATTCATCGATCCAAGGCTTGTTTATACGTGTCCAACGCTCTTTGTCTTGCGAATTTATGATCTACAATTGGATTTGGGTACTTTTCAGTTCCTAATTCTGGAACCCATTTTTTCACATACTTCAACTCTTTATCAAATTTCTCAGTTTGGGAGGCAGGATTGAATATCCTGAAATAGGGTTGAGCATCAGTTCCCGTACCTGCTGCCCATTGCCATCCACCATTATTTGCAGACAAATCGTAGTCAAGTAATTTCTTGGCAAAATAGGCTTCCCCATCTCCAATCAATCAAAAGATGTTTGGTCAAGAAAGAAGCAACGATCATTCTGACACGGTTGTGCATATATCCAGTTTGGTTGAGTTGGCGCATTCCAGCATCGACAATTGGGTAACCAGTTTTGCCCTGGCACCAGGCTTCAAATTCTTCTTTATTGTTTCTCCAAGGTATCTGATCGTAGGCTGGTTTGAAAGCCTTGTCCACCACCTGCGGACTATAAAACAAAATCATCATGTAAAATTCCTCCAAATCAATTCATTGAGATAGGTCTCATTGAGTTCCTTTGCTTTTATGGCCAACTTACGAACGGAAATGGTTCCAAACCTCAGATGTATGCCCAAACGTGAAGTGCCATCTAAGGCAGGGAAATTTCTAGTTTGGTCATAATGCTTGATGATTTCCTCATCTGGATTGGAGCTAGGAATATTTTGATCTGAACTTTTAAAACCCATTTCTTCCAAGGAGACTCCTTTGAAGGGGTTAGTTTCCAATAAGTTCTTCCAATGGAAATAGTTGAGTGGCTCTACCTTGGTTTCTGAAAATTTCTGAAGCCAGACTTTGCTAAAAGGGGTAAAGACTTTGTAAAATTCCCCTGAGCCATTGAGTATTTCTCCAGGTTCAAAAATCACTTGATCTTTAAACGTCATAAAAGTAGTTCCATGCTCTTTGGCCATTTTTTCGATGGTCTTATCCCTTTTGATGGCATAGGGTTCATAATCCCGATTGGTATAAATTGCCTCTACCTGATAGTTCTCAAAAATCTCAGCATAAGCCTGTTCGGGAGTCCCGTATTTTATCAAAAGAGTGCTCCCTTTTTCCTCCAGTTCCTTTTTTAATTGAAGGACTTGTTCATAAATAAAAGAAACCCGAGGGTCCTCTTGATCCTCCAGATCATCTAAAATATTTCGGTCAAAAATAAATAGGGGAAGTACTTCCGTTTCTTGTTGCAAGGCATAATAAAGCCCCGTGTTATCTTCTAATCTTAAATCTCTACGGAACCAAAAAAGGGTAATTTTCTTCATGATTAAACTTTATTTGAAAAGCTTGTTTTGAATGAAAATGTTTAGAGAATCTTTCTTGGCGGGTATCGAGTCAGGGACGGGAATGGATTGGCGGATTCGCTCTAAAGAGTCCAATCTATTTTCCAGATTCTCCAAATTGATCGGAGTCCAATTTTCTCCATTTTCATAATTATAACGAAGGAAATCATCCGTGTCATTGATTCGGAGTTTTTCATCTTTCTTTCGGGTCAATTTCTGCAAAAGCTCAGAAAAAGAGTTGAAAGAGACATTTTGGGAGACAGAAACTCCATAGGTCGCCACGTTTTTCGAAAGAGATAAGGAGGTAAATACGTTGAAATTATTTCTGTTGAAAATCCGAATCCTATAGACTCCGTCTTCTGTCAGTAAATACTCCGCTTGCCAGTCCCCGATAATGGAAGCGGCATTTGCAATTCCTTGATTATTTGTAAAACCCCCATCTCGAGAAACCCTCAAACGTCCATCCAAAAAGGTGTAGGCTACAGATAACTGGAAGGTCTCCAGTGTGTTGGCATCCAATGATGCTAAGTCCACATCTATTTCAAGATTTTTGTCCACTTGTCCTAAAAATGCATTGAGTTGGGAAGAAAGTAACTGGCCTAAACTTGAGGAGATGTTTGCCACCCCTGAAAATTGGCCTTCCGGAGAGAAGGATCGGCTCATAATCACGGAAAACACTTGCCGGTTTTTTTCCTGTTCATCATTTGCAATTCTATTCTGGAAGGCTGAAATGGTCGTTTGGATGTCTCCACTGGATGGAAATTGGGAAAAGTCAAACCCGAAATTGATATCAGGGGATAATAAAGCTCCTTCCAAATCCATGATCACTTTGACAGGGTATCTTCTATTCGATTGGGTGTTGTCTGGATCTGTAGTGGTTGTAGCATTTAGCAAAGGCTGAATGGATACATTGTCTTTATATTCGGCCACTAAATTCATGACCCCCTCATAAGGATCTCCATACCATGTGATTCTTCCTCCGGGTCGTATATTGAACTGTTTTTTTACAATGTTATAAAGTGAGAAGTTGTATTTCCCTTCGGTGATTTCATAGTTACCAGTCAGGGAGAAATTCCCTTGAGTATCCACATTTAAGGTCAATACTCCTCTTCCCCTTCCAGAAATCCCTTCCTCTGTTCTTGGGTCAATGATGATTTCTGCCAAAGCATCCGGAGTAACATCCAGGATGAAATTCATCCGAATGTTTTCAATGTCCAATCGATTGATTTCTTCATTTACTTCGCGGATCCGAACGGTGTCCTGAATATTGATAATATGTATAAAATCCTCCTGAGCTATTCGATTATCATCTGTCAAAGGAATGAAAATGCGGGTATTGGGTTGGCTGGTCGCTCTTGCATTGATGTCTAAATTGGTGGTACTCCCCAAAAATTCAATGGTTCCTGTTACATAGGCATTTCCATAAAATGTTTCATTGTCACGGGAAGTGGTATTGAGCACCTGGAAGTTGGTGAGGTTGGAATTGATGTTTAAATAAAAATCCTTGAATCCGCTGTGGTTGATTCCTCCTTTCAGATTAGCCACGTTTCCATTCACATCCTGAAGGATCAAGTCTTTAAAATTTATTTGATTGGGAATAAATGCAATACTTCCATTCAATTGGTAATTGGTATTCAGATAGTTGATACGTAATCTTCCACTGTCTACTATTCCTGTTCCTAGAATTTCAGGATCTTTGGTAGTTCCTCTGATTTGAAAATTACCTGTCACACTTCCACCCATTTGTGAAACATATTTGGAAAGAAAAGGCTCTAAAATGAGTAAGTTGGTTTCACTTAAAACGGCATCGATATGGATGTCTTGATTTTCCAATTCAATGCTTCCATTCATATCGATGGTCTTTTTCCATTTCTGGTATTGGAGAGATTTAAAGCCAGATTTTCTCCGTTCAAATTGGCTGTACCTCTTAAGTTTCCAATTAGAAATGAATTAATTCGTAAGCTATCAATACTGATGTCACCCTGTAACAGAGGGGCTTCATACACATCTTCTACTTTAAGAATCCCATTTGCCGTTCCTTCAAATTCTTGAGGCACTAAAGTATTTAATATGTCTACATTGACTTGGTTGATAGAGAGTTGAAGTTCTTTGGCAGGATCCTCAGAGATGACTCCTTCTAATGCGATGAACTGATCTTCATTGAAGATCTTCACATTAGAAAAATCTATTTCTCCTGGAGTCAAGGTGATTAGGTTATCGTTAACAAACTTCCATTCCCTATCCAATACTTTTAGGGAAGAAGGAGCAAAATTGATTTGGGTGTTCTGAGCTGAAAACTGGGCATTGGCATTTACTCTGGCAGAACTTTGGGTTGAATCTTGATCCAAGGTAAAGTCCAGCGCTACCTTATTTTGATCCCAGATTGCTTCAAGACCCAGGTTGGAAAACTCTACGCTTTTGCCTACCTGTTGAGCTTTGGAATAAATATAAAAAGAGGCCAAAATCTCTTCGCTATTGATGATTTTAGAGGTGTTAAAATCAATATTTGTCGCAAAAGCAGTCTTGTCTTGGTATTTAAGAGTATCAATACTTGTGAAAAAGTTGAATACAGTATTTTCTGGAGTTTGGTAGAAAGCACCTTCTAGAATTGTGTTTCGGGAAACTGAGAGATCTGGTTCAAAAAGCTGGACAATCGGATTGACATTGAACATGCGGATGTTCAGGTCCAAATTGTAAGTTTCTGAAAAGACTGTCTCTAGATCCGCTACTGGCTGGGGTTCATTGATGATAATTGCAAAGTATTGGTCTAATAAAACATTCAGATCTTGATAGATCTGTTCCAAGTTGAACTGTCCAGAAGCAGCTGCCACCAGATAATCAGAATTGATGGACATGGTCCGTGTCCCACCGGCAAAAAGAGATTGAAAATTGAAATCTCCTAATTCCAAAAAACGGTCTTCAAACCCTAAAGCCATATCAGTAAACCGGGCAATTCCCTGGATGTCATCAATATTGATTCCTTTGGTGTCAATATTGAGGTGGCCGCTAAGGAAGTTGAGTTTGTTGGTTAAGTTGATATTCGCCAAAAAGGCAGTATCCAGATCAATTTGCATCCGAACAGAATCGATCGATTCATTTAGATTAAGTAGACCCGTTGCTTGCATTTTAAGGTTAGGATCTTCTATGTCCAGATTTCCCTTGAACAGATTTAATCCATAGGTGGCATCGGTGGTGATATTACTGTATTCGTAATTTCTAAACCCTACTTTATCAATTTGGGCATCCAAGCCGATCAGAATGTTTTCTCTGGAATTTCCCTTCAATGTCACGTTCCCATCTAGTGAGACTTTCTGGAATTGTTCACGGTCTTCCGCAAGTATCCCTAAATCTAAGTTGGTGATGGTAACCCTAGAAACCACGGAAGGCATGTTGTCTACCATGTCAAAATTGATCCTTCCTTCAATATCTCCAATGGTAGTTTGAAAGTCACCGGAGGTACTGAACCTTCTTAAATACCCCGCAAAATCCGCATTGAAACGGATGGTATTGAATTTGAAAATTTGTTTTTGAACTTCCTCGCTTACGTAAGGAGCTAAATCCTTAGCTAAAGCCGTGGAATTCTGAAGAGAAAGATTGATATAGGTGTCCTCAATATCCGGGAGTCCTTCTAGTTCAAATGCTCCAAACAAAGCTGTTTTTTCACCTAAGCGAATTAGGAACTCTTCAGATTTAAAATCTGCAATGGTTCCAGTTACTTCTCCAATCAGATAAATTTCATCCTCTATTTGAGGGAGAGTCGGAGCAAATTTTCTTAAATCCGTAAGATTCAATTTCGACTCTTCCATGTTGGCCGTGATCTTTACATCAGTCACAAAATTGGAGAGGGCGGAATCAGACAGCATATCGAACCGGAGGTAATCCTTGATATGCGATTTATCAGATTTTAAGCTGAGGTTGGCAAACTCCATGAATTTCGGAGAAAACTTGAAATCAGTTTTTAATTCTTTGATTTCCAGTTCTGAAGAAGATTCAACTCCAGTGATCATTTTTACATTGACTCCTATTTCTCCTCCCTCCACATAGAAATTTTCGGCATTACAGAATACTCCATCAAATTTTAAATGATTGTAGTCAAAGCCTACTTCAAAGGGATCATAGCTAAGATTTTCAATGTATACTGTTCCATTTCGAATTTGAACATTTCCGATTTCGAATTTAGCTCCTCCTCCTGAGCTACTTCCGAACCAAAAACCTCTGACATTTGTATGACCCAGAGATTAAGATTCATCAAGCTGTCTTCGGGATGGGTAATTAAATGTAAGTCTGGTCTGGAAAGTCTGACTTCTTGAAGCGAAGGATTTCCGGGAGATAATAATGAGTTTAAATCAAAATCTACTTCAATTGTCTCCGAACCAATCATCAAGCTGTCTTTATGATCCAGGATTTTCACATCCTGTAATTTGACAGCATCCCACCAGTTTAAAGTGATTTTACCAATATCCGTTTTAAAGTCACTTCTTTCGTTGATATAATTGGTTACTTTGTCCAGGGCCCAATTTTGAATGAAGGTAACTTGAAGGCTTATCGCCAGAAATATGAGTAGAAGTAAGACAGAAAAAACTAGCCAAAGGATTATACGAAACGCTTTGTGCAAAAAATCCGTAACTTTCGCGTTCTTTTCCAATGAGTACAAACGATAACTTTATTCTAGCAATTGAATCCTCGTGCGACGAGACTTCTGCCTCTGTAATAGTAGACGGCAAAGTACTTAATAATATTGTCGCTACACAATCCGTCCACGAAAAATATGGAGGTGTGGTTCCCGAACTTGCCTCTCGTGCACATCAGGAAAACCTGATCCCTGTGGTACAGGAGGCTGTTTTATCTGCTGGGATCAGCTTGGATCAACTTTCGGCTGTAGCTTTTACCAGAGGTCCAGGATTGATGGGCTCACTGTTGGTAGGTGTGAGCTTTGCCAAAGCGTTGGCTTTTGCCAGAAATATCCCGTTGATTGAGGTCAATCACATGCAAGCCCATATTTTGGCACACTTCATTGATGATCCAAAACCTAACTTTCCTTTCATTTGTCTGACCGTGAGTGGGGGGCATACCCAGTTGGTTTTGGTAAAGGATTATTTGGATATGGAGGTGATAGGAGAGACGCAGGATGATGCAGTAGGGGAGGCATTTGACAAGACAGCCAAACTTTTGGGGCTTCCTTACCCTGGAGGACCTTTGATCGATAAATATGCTAAGGAAGGAAATCCCAAAGCCTTTAAATTTCCGGTGACTCGGATGCCGGGCCTGAATTACTCTTTTTCTGGTATAAAAACTGCGGTATTGTACTTCCTAAGGGATCAGCTTCAATCTAATCCGAAATTTATAGAGGAGAACTTAGCGGATCTTTGTGCCAGTATTCAATGGACATTGATTGAAATGCTGCAGATTAAGCTGAAGGAAGCGGTCAAGCAATATGGGGTGACTGAAATTGCTATTGCTGGTGGAGTTTCTGCAAATTCTGGCTTAAGAACAACACTACAAGAATTGGCTACCAAAAAAGGTTGGAATCTGTACATCCCTAAATTTGAATACTGTACAGACAATGCAGGTATGATTGCCATAGCTGCGTATTACAAATACCTAGCAGGAGAGTTTTCATCGTATGATGTAACCCCGCTGGCAAAAATGAAAATCTAAAAATGGCGAAGGCTAGTAAATTTGATAAGATCGTAAACATCAAAAACAAAAAAGCGAGTTTTCAATTTGAATTCATCGAGAAATTTGTTTGTGGAATGGTGTTGAAAGGAACGGAGATAAAATCAATCCGGGAAGGAAAGGTGTCTTTGACAGAGGCTTTTTGCGTATTCCTGAGAGGAGAATTGTATGTACGCCAAATGCATATCGCTCCTTATTCAATGGCAGCTAGCTATAATCATGAAGCCGTGAGAGATAGGAAGTTGCTATTAAGTAAGAAAGAACTTGAAAAATTAGAAACTAAGTCTCAAGAAAAAGGCCTGACTATCATTCCTGTTCGTATATTTATAAACGACCGAGGTTTAGCAAAAATGGAAATTGCCTTGGGTCGAGGCAAAAAGCTTCATGATAAACGACATGACCTGAAAGAAAAAGATGCGAAAAGAGAAATCCAGCGAATGGCCTTTGACTGATGTCTTTGGTATATGCCGCCAGACCATTTTACCGCTCTATAGAAAACCTACCTTTGAATCTGCGCTTATCTCCCAATTACTTTTTGGGGAGTGTTATCAAGTCAAAGCGATCAATCCTGATCAAAGTTGGTATAAAATTTTTCATGAGGATACAGGATTGGAAGGATGGATTACTTCCAAATCAATCAAAACCATTCAACCTTCCGATTACCAGAATTTTCTAAGTCAGGATTTTCAAGTGGTTACCAGTCCTATCGCAGTAATCGAATATTTGGGATCCAACTTATACTTGCTACCAGGCAGCCGTCTTCATTTTTCAGAAATAGAATTGTTTAACTGGCAAGATCATATCGGATTTACCGGAACTGTTCGTAGTCATGCTGTCAAAGCAGGCCGAGAGGAATTACTGGAAATTGCGTTAAAATACTTAAATGCACCCTACCAGTCTGGTGGAAGAAGTATTTTTGGATTGGATGAAATAAAAGGGTTTGAACTAATCTACGCTGCTGCTGGATACCGATGGACCTTAGATAAAATGCAGGGAAAAATGATTGATCCTGAGCAGGTAATCCCGGGAGATTTGTTTATTTTCAAAGATTTAGAAACCAAAGTTTCTCAAGTGTCCATGTATTTAGGAGCAGAAGAAGTACTCTGGATGGATGGGAAAATGAGGATTTCTGATATCGATGAATGGGAAAGCATTCAGATAAACAATTCGAGTAAACAATATGTTTTGAAAGGCCACTCAATAGTAAGTTAACATGGAAAAAAGAGTATTGGTATTAAACTTGGATCATTCTCCAGTTGCGGTAGTTCCTGTACAAAAAGCCATAGTTCTGGTATTGATGGAAAAAGCCAACTGTCTTTCTACTTACGAGCTTCTCAAAATCCGGACAGTTAGTCGAAGTTTCGAATATCCTGCGGTGATTCGTTTGGTTTCTTATAAAAACATACCCTATCGAGGGGTACTACTAAATAGGTCCAATTTGTTTAGGAGAGATAACGGAGAGTGCCAATATTGTGGAAGTAAGAGGCACCTGACCATTGATCATGTAATTCCTAGGTCCAAAGGTGGAAAAACCAACTGGATGAATTTGGTGACCGCCTGTCATCGATGCAATGTAAATAAGGGAGATAAATCTCCTGAGCAGGCTGGATTAACGCTTAAAAACCAACCTTTTAGACCTACGTTATCCTTCTTTCTATCCGAATATGCTGAAAGACAAGCAGAAGAGTGGTTGCCATTTTTAGCCAGTAAAGCAGTGCATTGATCCCAAATGCCTTTCTGATTCCATCCTGTATTTTTTGGCAAAATAATTGCCTTGAAGAAAGCATGAACCTTTCTTTTATTTACACCCTGTTATTGTCAGTTATTTTGGGCTGGTCGCAGATTCAATACCAAGAACTTATTGGAGAATGGCAGCTTGTTGATTTTGATGGAATCAAAAAGATCAAAACTTCTCCTCAGTACCTGAGCTCGAGTGCTGCCTTTCGTGCAAACTTGGAAACAAAAATCAATTACAGATTAGAAAATACGGTGTATAAATTCCTGGAAGGAGATAGTTTGGCATATACAGATTTTGTAAACCAGGAGATTGTATTGAAAAAGCCAAAATCGAAATCAGTGAAGATCATGTAATAACGATCCTAGAAGGAGAAGATAGCAAACAGGCAAAAATCATGGAGTTTGACGGAAATCGACTTGTGTTAGAGCCTGTTTCTTCCAATGGAAATGGAGCAGGGAAATTGGTATTTGAAAGGATCATCAAGAAAAAGAAAATTAGACCCTCAATTCCTTTTTTATAAACTTAGGCAAGCCAATTTCTTGGCTTGCTTTTTTTTAAAATTAATTTTTACAATTCCATTTTCATCTGGTTACTTAAGAGCCTAAAGCTTTTTCTATGCCAGATACAATCCCCATGTTCTTCTATTCCAGTTCGGTGGGCTTTGGTAGGATACCCTGCATTTCGTTCCCATCCATAGTGAGGGAATTCTTCTGCCAACTTTTCCATGAATTGATCACGGTGCACTTTGGCTAAAATGGATGCAGCGGCGATACTGGTAAACTTACCATCCCCTTTAATCACACAGGTATAAGGCAAGGTTAGTTTCGATTTAAATCTGTTTCCATCAATTAGAAGATGTTGGGGAAGGATGGATAGCCCCTGCACCGCCCTGGTCATGGCCAGGAATGAGGCATTCAGAATGTTGATTCGATCAATTTCCTCTACAGATGCTTCGGCAATTTTCCAGGCCAAGGACTTCCCTTTTATTTCTTCAATCAGATCTTCTCTCTGACGTTTCCCTAGTTTTTTGGAATCATTGATCCAGCGATTGGAATAGTCCTGAGGGAGGATTACCGCAGCCGCTACGACAGGGCCTGCCAAACAACCTCTACCTACTTCATCACATCCAGCTTCTATTCGATTAGCTTCTAAATAAGGTTTTAGAGTCATGCTCTTTATCTTCTCTTATTTTGTAGTATTTATGAATCATCTCTGCTACCAATCCAGTCCATCCTGTTTGATGGGAGGCGCCTAGGCCTAGACCAGAGTCTCCATGGAAATATTCATAAAATAGAATATAATCTTTGAAGTGAGGATCCTTTTGAAATTTCTCTATGTTTCCATAAACCGGCCGGTTTCCCTTTTCATCACGCATGAATATTTTCATACATCGGTAAGAAAGCTCTTTGGCGATGATGTCCATGGTCATATATCTTCCAGAACCTGTTGGATATTCAATCGAAAAATCTCCTCCGTAGTAGAAGTCAAATTTCTTTAAGGACTCTATGATTAGGAAGTTGATTGGAAACCAAATGGGGCCTCTCCAATTTGAGTTGCCTCCAAACATGACCGTATCAGACTCTCCAGGAGTATATTTGACGGAAAGCAAGTCTCCTGAAATTTTCATGGCATACGGGTGTTCCAAGTGATATTTTGAAAGCGATCGAATCCCGTATTCACTCAAGAATTCATCTGAATCGAGCATTTTATGAAGAATACTTTTCATTCTATGACCCCTCAATAATGAAAATAATCTTCGTCTATTAAAACCCGGTTGAATCCAACTAGATACTAAGGCGGCCAATTTTGGTTTTTCCCGAAGGAAGAATTCCAAACGTTGTTTGAATTCAGGTAATTTATTGAATAGATCTTCCCGGATGGGTTCCACTGCAAATAGAGGAATCAATCCTACGATGGACCTTACTTTCATACGCTTAGATTCTTTGCCCGGCACATGAAAGACATCATAAAAGAAACTATCCTCATCATCCCATAGAGAAATACTTTCAGAGGAAATGTTGTTCATCGCTCCTGCAATGTATAGAAAGTGCTCTAGGAATTTTGTAGCGGTAAACTGGTAAACCTTATTGTGCTCACAGAGGTCTAGGCTGATTCTCAGCAGGTTCAACGAAAACATAGCCATCCATGAGGTAGCATCCGCCTGTTCTAATTTACCTTGATAACGCTGGGCGTGACTTCTATCGAATACAGAAATATTATCTAAGCCCAGGAATCCACCCTCGAATATGTTTTGCCCATCACTGTCTTTTTGGTTTACCCACCAGGTGAAATTGAGCATTAATTTATGTAAAGCCCTTTCAAGAAATTCGTAGTCCGCTTTCCCGTCGTTTGCTTTTTTATCGATTTGAAAGACCCGCTGCACAGCGTAAGCATGTACAGGAGGGTTAACGTCCGAGAAATTCCACTCATAGGCAGGTATTTGCCCATTCGGATGCATATACCATTCATTCAGCAATAGGAGCAATTGATCTTTGGCAAAATCCGGATCAATCCTGGCGATAGGAATGCAGTGAAATGCTAAATCCCAAGCCGCATACCATGGGTATTCCCACTTATCCGGCATGGATATGATATCGTAATTTTGCAGATGTTTCCAGTTGCTGTTTCTTCCTTTTTTCGTGAAATAGGAGGGACATATCTTCCGGGATCTCCTTCTAGCCAACGTTCTACATCATAATAATAAAACTGTTTGGACCACATCATTCCTGCATAAGCCTGACGCTGAATCCGCTTTAGGTCCGGGTCTGTTACCCTTTCTTGCAATTCCTCATAAAATTCATCTGCTTCCGCTTTGGCTTTTTCCATGATGTCATCACAGAAAGACAAGGCATCTTCAGAAAACTGGTGCATTAAACGAAGTTTGATGGTTTTGCTTTCACCTGGGGAAATTTCCAAATGGTAAATTGCAGAGGCTTTGGTACCGAAGTTTTCAGGATTGATGTGTTTGGAGTCACCATCGACTACATAGTCGTTGATCGCATCTTTGAGAAATTTTTTTTCATTTCCGATATGGTATATTTTTTCCCGATTGGTCTCATTATCACAAAACTTAAACTCAGGCTCCCCTTCAAATGAAATGGTATAATTTCCGGATTTCGGGCTGAATGCACGAATTGTGTTTTCATTAAACTTGCTCAGTTTAGGCAAAAAGGGCTCATGCCCCGTAAACCATGTTTTTCTAAGCCAAATCGTAGGCATGACACAGATATATGCTTTTTCTGCACCTCTGTTATGGATGGTAGCTGTGGCTACAATGTCTTCAGCGTCATTTTTAGCATATTCGATGAAAATATCGAAGTATTCATCTTGGTCAAAAACCCCTGTATCCAATAATTCATACTCGGGATCAGTTTTGCCTCTTTTTAGGTTTTCTTCGAGAAGGTCTTTGTAAGGGAATTCGGCTTGAGGATACTTATAAAGCATCTTCATATAACTATGGGTTGGGGTAGAGTCGAGGTAATAATATAATTCCTTTACATCCTCTCCATGATTCCCTTGATTTCCGGTAACCCCATAAAGTCTTTCTTTAATAAATGGATCTTTGCCATTCCAGAAGCCCCAAGCTAAACATAGCTTTTGCTTATAATCAGATATTCCTCCAATACCTTCTTCTCCCCAGCGATAGGCTTTACTTCTGGCTTCATCATGGGTGACATTTTCCCATGCTGAACCATCAGGACTGTAATCTTCCCTAACAGTACCCCACTGTCTTTCTGTGAGATATGGGCCCCATTTCTTCCAATGCTTGATCCGCTCTCTATCTTCCTGTAAACGTAATTTTTCAGCTACCATATCAATCTCCAATGAGCATTATTCGAAATTATGATTTTATATGAATAATGGGCTATTATTCGACTATCTGTTTAAAGAAACAGTTGTTTATTTTTTAAATGGCAATTAAATGCATGAATTATTCAATTTCCCTACTTCAAATTATCCTATTCAGAATACTGTTTATAGCTGCCATTCCTTTTATTGAGGGCGTAAAAATGAAGCCTTTTACTTGATTTTCAGGCAATCCTTTAAAAATAAATTATGTTCTACATTTGTAGAATTAAAATTATGTTCTACATTTGTAGAAGATCAAAGATAAACCTATGAAACTCTCTCCCACCGAAGAAGAATTAATGAATCATTTATGGAAGCTTAAAAAAGCATTTATGAAGGATTTGTTGGAAGAGTACTCAGACCCAAAACCGGCAGCTACTACCATCTCTACTTTATTAAAGAGGATGCAGGACAAAGACTTTGTGGCCTACAATACCAAGGGTAAATCCAGGGAATATTATCCTTTGGTCTCCAAGGAGAATTATTTTTCCAAACATATGAAAGGATTGATCAAAAACTTTTTTAATGATTCTCCTGCACAGTTTGCTTCATTCTTTACCAAGAAGGCAGAGTTCACAGAAGCCGAACTGGAGGAATTAAAAGAAATTATTGATGGAAAACTAAACAAAAAGAAATGATGGAATACCTGTTAAAATCCATGCTTTGCTTAGTACTGTTGCTTTTGTTTCACAAACTATTCCTGCAGCAGGAAGTGCTTCATCGCTTTAACAGATTTTATTTGTTGGGAGCGGTAGTGTTTTCCTTTTTGATTCCTCTATATGTAGTGGAGGTTGCGTCAGAAGAGCCGATTGTACTACCTGAACCTACCGCATTTGAACCTCAGGTATTCCAATCGGAATACGAATTTCCTGTACAGACATTTGACAGCCCATCAGTGAAGGTTCAAACGTCTAAAACTTTTCCTTGGTCGGAGATTTTATTAGGAGCCTATTTGCTGGTAAGCTTGATTTTCCTGATTCGGTTTTTTCAGAATATCCGGATTCTCTTCAATCAAATCCATCGAAATGTAACGGTTTGTTTCAAAGGTTATCCAGTGGTATTGCTGGAAGAAAATACGCTTCCTTATTCCTTTCTGAAATACATATTTGTGTCAAAGAATACCTATGAATCAGGTGAGTTTTCTGAGGAGATTTTCCAGCATGAATTGACTCACGTCAAGGAAGGTCACAGCTGGGATGTTTTGTTTATCGAATTGTTGTTGATTCCGCTCTGGTTTCATCCTGGGCTTTATTTTGCCAAGCAGTCAATCCGTCTTAATCATGAATTTATAGCAGATCAGGTAGCTTTAAAATCCACTTCAATCCAAGCCTATCAGCGTCTTTTACTTTCCATGACGCTTACCAATACTCACAATTCTCTGGTGAGCAGTTTAAATTTTTCTTTAACCAAAAAGAGATTAGAAATGATGAAGAAGAAATCCAATCCAATTTTTAAAGGGGTCAAACTTCTTGTGTTGATTCCGGTATTAGGGGCGATAGTATATGTGTTTAGTGAGAAGGTGACAGCACATCAAGAACTGGAAAAAGTGAAGCAAGATAAAGTGCTTTCTTCCGATGAAATCGATCAATCCTTTACGTTAAAAAGTGATGGAAGCTTCGTTTATCAAGATAAAAATTATCAACTTTCTCAGTTACCAGGAATTTTGGAAGAGCTAGACAAGGAAAAATCCATTATTAACATCATTGCCAACTCAGCAGTGAAAATGGGAGTGATTCAGGATTTTCAAAGGATTTTAAGGGAAAGTGATTTTCGAAAGATTAATTACCAAAAGCCTGAACTTCAGGTAAGCAAGTCATCTAAAGATGAGTTTTACAAGAATGTCACTTTCATTTTGCGCTCTAAAGATGGAGAAGAGATCGAAAAAACCTATGATGAATTGTCAGAAGATTTGAAAGCAGGTTTAATGGATCCTCCGAGCAAGCCAGTCTATCAAGTGCCTAGCAACCAGCAATTTGAGTCCTGGAAAAATAAAAATGAATTTGCGATTTGGATTGATGGTAAAGTTTCAGAAAACGAAGTTTTGGATAAAAGAAATCCATCGGATTTTGTCTACTATACAGATAGTTTTGTGCATAACAATGCCCGATCTGAAAGATTTCCGCAAGCACATCAAGTTTCTCTATACACCGAAGAAGGTTTTGAAAACGCTTTTGGTGAAAAGTCAGGATTTGGTAAAGCAACTAAAGGAATAACTATATTTTATCTGGGAGAACATGAAGATTATCCTCCTAAAGAAGAGAAAGAGGAAGAATTAAGTGCAATACAAAACTATAAAAAGCTTCATGACCAATACGAAAAAAATAGAACCGAAGGAACTCATTTTGTAAGCCGATCTGAAGACGAGCAGCAAAAGTTACAAGCGCAATTCTCCGAATTGGGAAGTTTGTATTTCAGGATTCCACTGGAACTGAAAGGCACTGTAAAAAGGCCTACGCATCCTTTTGCTCCTTATCTTAAACTGGAAGCCAATGGTAAGGTGTATTACAAACTTGCTGAGAATTTGACCGCTGAAGAAAAAAGTCAACTACCTCCGCCTCCGCCTGCTACTAAAGATAAGGTGGAGGCCTATCATCAGCTCTACCTCAAATATGAGTGGATAAGAATGGAAGGGAGGAAATATTCCAACAAAACCCAAGAGGAGAGAGCTTACATGTATGAGCTTTACAATGGCATGCAAGAACAGTATATGGCTATGAATCCAGTCCAAAGACGACAGGTTAAACGTGTCAACTATCCCTTCATTCCCTTGAATGAAAATGGCCAATTAACTTTCAAGGTTGTAGATGAACTGACGCCGGAGCAACGGGCCTTTGCCGGTTGCTAACAGAAAAAATACGTTATGAAAATGACTGGGTAAGTTCAATTACTGGCTCAGTCATTTTTGTTTTTGGCAAAATCTGACTGAGGATGACATTCCATTTGGCTGCCCACTCCTGAAATTCATCCTCTTTTTTTTGATTGGAAGCAATCATCGCTTCAAGTTTTCCAAAGTCAAAATTTTTAGAGGAGATGCCTACTCCTGATTCCACCGTATCTAGTGCATTGCAAGCTTGTTCGTATTGGCCTTTAACCGGGATTACCATCACCGGTTTTTTCAGAAACAATGCTTCACAGACAGATTCAAAACCTGCGGTACAAACCAATCCGCTACATGCTGCCATATCTTCCAAAAAATGCCTGTCATGGATTTTATGAAAGGATAGATTAGGAAGTGGATTTTCAGTTTCCTTCGCTTTCTTTTTATCCCAATAGGCCTTGATTCGCAGATGTGGGTATTTTTTGGCAAAAGAAATGACTTCTGATGCATATCCGGGGTTTACCATGTATGCCAAGATAAAATTGCCTGATCGTGGTTGTAGGTGCTTGACTTCTTCCCGAAGAAGCGGGGGCAACGCAATTACCAGTTTGTGTCCATGAATTTTGGATAACGGTTTGAATGCCAACGCGATTTTTTTATCTGCTCCAAGAGCTGTCAGCCAGGTGTTGAGCTGAAATAGTTCTTTCTGAAAAGCAACAGACCTGGCAAATTTAAAGGAAGGATGATACATCAGGTACTGGTGTCCGATTACCCAGAAATGGGCTTTGGGACGGAAAAAGCATTGTATAATCCTCCAAGCAAATCGTAAAAATTAAGGATGATGTCTGGTTCAGTGGTTTTAACTAGTTCATCTATCTGCTGGAGACTTTTGAAATACACGGGTGATTTCCTCAGGTTTTTGGTAATGGTCTTTCCGATCAGAATTCTTTTTTCCCCTTTGTCAGTTTCAAAATTCGGACTTTCTATGGGATGGATTTTTGCAGAAATCTGCTGAATAAAAAATCCGGGATAATCCTCCTTTTGCTTTTCCCAACAATGACTCCCGTGAGTTGATGTCCTTGGACCTCCAACATTTTTGAAAAGGAAATTGCTTGGGTCAAATGTCCTCTGCCTTCCCCTTGGATGATGAATAAGAATTTCATTTTACAACCTAAATGAAGGATTTTCCAAATCTGGATCATCCGATTTGTTAAAGGATACCTCCTTGAATGGAATGATTTGGTGTGTTGGATTTTGAACAGGGAGTATTACATGGTCTTCGGAGGACTTGAAGTTGATTTCATTGTAATAAATCAATTGCCAATTCCCCTCATGGTCCTCTGCCAATGCACTCATGGTTTCTACCCAATCTCCCGAATTCAGGTATTCTATCCCATCAATCATTCGGTTTTCGGCTTTATGAATATGTCCACAAATGATTCCATCACAACCTTTAGCCTTCGCCATTTTGGCTAATTCTTCCTCGTATTGATCAATGTAGGAAACGGCGGATTTCACTTTTCCTTTGACATATTTTGATAAGGAAAAATAAGGAAGGCCTCTTTTGTACCTGTAATAGTTGACCACCCGGTTAAGCCAAAGCAAAAGGTATAGCCCACATCTCCTATGTAGGCAATCCACCTCAAATTTGTAGTAATGCTATCAAAAACATCTCCATGTGTGATGAAGTATTTTTTACCATTACTCTCATAAATCATGTCTAGTTGGATGGAGAGATTCCCAATTTGAAGAGGTAAAATTTGATCTAAAAAATCATCGTGATTTCCCCGGAGATAGAAAACTTTTGTACCCGAGTTTTCTATCATTTTTATAATTCTATAAAAAAATCGTGTGTGTTTCCTTTTCCAAGAGCCTGATTTTTTGAGTTGCCAACCATCGATTATATCACCATTCAGGATTAGATTTTCACATTCATACATCTTTAAGAATCTGGAAATTTCTTTGGCTTTGGAGCCTTTCGTTCCCAAATGCACATCAGAAACGACGATTGTTTTGAATTTGGTTTTCACACTTCTTGTTTTGATCTCAATGTATACACCGAAAATCAACTAAGAATGAAATTGGTTTTATCAAAAAGCTATGATTATGAAGGCTTTCCAGTTTAGTGTGATGATAAAATTAAGCCAAGATTAAAAATCGGTATGAACTGGATAATTTGTTCAAAACTACGAGGGACCCTCCCAATTATTATACTAATGGTGGTATAAAAAATTCACTTTCACCCTAGATTTATTGGTTCAAATGTAAACCCTATGAAGAAACTATTACTCTTTTCAACGTTATTCCTGATTCTCTCAGGCGCTATTGCCCAGGAACAAGTTTATCAAGGCAATTATGAATTGGCCGCTCGGTTTTCGCCTGAAAAAATGAGGAAGATGGTATTCTCAACTGCTGTGTCTCCACATTGGTTGAAAAAGTCCGACCGGTTTTGGTATGAATACAAAACCAGTGAAGGAAATAACTGGTACATCGTAGACCCAGCACGGAAAACTAAATCCAGCCTTTTTGACAAGGATAAACTGGCCATGGAAATCACCAAAATCATGAAAGATCCGGTAGATGGGCAGCACCTGGATTTAGATGATTTAAAGTTTTTAGAGGATGAAAACACCATCCGGTTCAAGATAAAAGGCACTGAAGAAGTCCTGAAAAAAGACTGGGCTGAAATCAAGGAGAAAAATAAAAACGCAAAAGATTCTCTAGAGAAAAAACCTTTGTTTTTGAATACCATATCGGTAATCAGCAATTGGTAGAAATCACCGATGCAGAAGAAGATCCAAAAAGGTTGTCTTGGGCTTCTATATCTCCTGATTCATCCAAAGTGGTATTTGCAAAGCATCATAACCTATTTTGGATGGATAAAGAGAATTTCTTGAAGGCTGTTAAAGATGAAAAAGACAGTACTATTGTGGAGCATCAAATCTCTACTGATGGAGAGGAAGACTTTGGTTATGGCTTCAGTGGCAGAGGAGAAGACAATGTGGAAGTCGAGAAAAATAAAGATAAAAGAAAGCGAGTAGGAGTGCTTTGGAATGAAGCCTCTACCCAATTTGTATTTACCCGGTCTGATGATAGAAAAGTAAAGGACCTGTGGGTACTTCATAATACAAGAGATCCTCGCCCTACTTTGGAGACTTATAAATATGCCATGCCCGGGGAAAAGGAGCAATCTATTGTCTACTTATACCATTATTCTTTTGATACGGAAGAGTTGAAGAATTTGCCTGTAGGAACTTTTAAAGATCAAACGATTTCTCTTTGGTCCACTCCAGCTCCTGCAAATGCAAGAGATGATGATTTTAGAGCTGCAACATGGTTAGGTGATGAAGATGAATTTTATTTTGGGATCACTTCCAGGGACCTAAAGAGAGTAGACATCGCGAGATGGAACCTTGCAACTGGAGAAAAAGAGGTGGTGATTGAAGAGCGTAGCAATACCTATATAGACTTAAGCCGTCCTGAATTGGTGAACGGAGGAGAGGAGTTGATTTTCTGGTCAGAGCGTGACGGCTGGGGGCATTTTTACCTTTATGGAAAAGATGGGACCTTGAAAAGACAGTTGACTTCAGGTGTATTTCATACCGACCGGGTGGAGCGAGTAGATGATAAAGGAAGAAGATTGTTCTTCATTGCGAATGGAAGAGAAAAAGGAGAGGATCCTTACTATGAACATTTGTATTCCGTGAGTTTAGATGGAGGTGCGATCACCCTATTAAATAAAGGAGATTTCAACCATTCTTCAGATATGAATGATGGCGGAACCTATTTTGTCAACACCTATTCGAGGGTGAATACTACCCCAGTTTCTGAATTGAAAGATAGAAATGGGTCGAAAGTGATGGATTTGGAAACGGCGGATTTATCTCAATTGTTTGCTGCAGGATATCAATTCCCAGAACCATTTACCTTTAAAGCAGATGATGGGATCACCGATTTGTATGGGGTAATGTACAAGCCTTTTGATTTTGATTCAACCCGCAAATACCCTTTGATCGAATATGTGTACCCTGGTCCTCAGACAGAGGCTGTTAACAAATCTTTTTCTGCAAGATTGGACAGAACAGATCGATTGGCTCAATTTGGTTTTGTCGTGATCACTCTTGGTAACAGAGGAGGGCATCCTGGAAGATCCAAATGGTATCATAACTATGGTTATGGAGATTTGAGAGATTATGGTTTAGCAGATAAAAAGGCTGCAATAGAACAATTGTCAGATCGACATGATTTCATTGATAAATCCAAAGTGGGAATCCATGGTCACTCAGGAGGTGGATTCATGTCCACTGCTGCCATGTTGGTCTATCCTGACATTTTCAAAGTAGCTGTTTCTTCAGCGGGAAATCATGAAAACAATATTTATAATCGTTGGTGGTCAGAAAAGCACCATGGCGTGAAAGAGCAAATTTCTCCTAAAGGGGATACTACTTTTGTCTACCAGATCGAGAAGAACCCAGATCTTGCCAAAAATCTAAAAGGGCACTTGATGCTTTCTCACGGAGATGTGGATAACAACGTGCATCCAGCGAATACCATTCGGATGGCGAATGCTTTAATCAAGGCAGGAAAGCGCTTTGACTTTGTAATGCTTCCTGGCCAAAGACATGGTTACGGTGATATGACCGAGTATTTCTTCTGGAGGATGGGAGATTATTTTGTGCAGCATTTATTGGGAGATAATACACCGCCTCCTGTGGATATGTTGGAATTCCAACGGGAAAAAGCCCAAACAAAATAGCTCTAAAATTTCCAGAGATCCCAAAAAGCCTGATTCATGAAGAATCAGGCTTTTTTAGGTCAATATGATTCTAAATTGGCCTTCTTCAAATTTTATGGCCACTTTCATCAGTACATCCACGTTTCGATTTTTTTGTTTTCCAGCATCCCATGCTATTTCTTTCTGAAAAATTTCCAGCACTTGTTTACACACGAAGGCAGTTTCGGAATTACAGGATAATAATTGATAATCACTTGCCATTCCTTCACAGTTTATTAGGGTTTGAAAGACGATTGGTCCTGTAGGAATGTCTTGATGTGTCACCTTCTTTTGGAGAAGTTTCTCAATGGAGCTTAGTGTTTTTTTGGCCTTGGCATTTCTTCCACAATAAAGAAATATCCTGTTTTGTACCCCTCGGGCTTATTGGGGTTTGCATACGAACAGGCATTTGTTGGGTCTAACAAAGGCTTGAAATCTTGTGCAAAGGCAACATGCTGAATAAAAAAAGAAAAATTAAAAAAGCCGTTAAATTCATTTATTGATAATGGTTTGATCCTCATTAATATAAACAATTCTGAAAATGAATAGTTGAGGAAAAGAATAAAATTTTAATTATTTAACTATTTTTATTTTATGACCGCGGTACAAGTGGTTTGAAGTTCAATCATTTTTTGAGCATACCGACGTCCCAATTCATGATAGGAATCAGAGTCAAAATGGGTTTGATCCCCTTTATGATTTAGGCCTTGGGCACTGACCAGATTTATGCATGCATTTTCTGAAGCAAGCTTAGTCAACTCCCCATTTAACTGCTCCGCCAATGGGGACCTTTCATAAAAAAAATATCCTATTTTACCTGTTACATTAGGAATTGATTTTATCCCCAAGTCCTTTTTAAGAGAATCTACCATGGCTAAGAATTTATGGGAATACCCAGCCACAGACTCTTCATTCCCCGTGTTACCCCCTCCCTACCTTATGAAAGAAATCCTCCCAAAGTTTTCTTCCAAAGGCTTGAAGTATAGTTCGGCTTGATGTTCACCAAACATTTCCAATCCATATAGGAACATTTAAATTAGATCTTCCTCAGCAAGATTAGGAAGAAGAAGGAGAGGTGTAATCCCCAAAAGTGGGGATTTGTGATCAGTCATAGAAAGTATTTTAAAAATTTCATGTGGCAATAAGGGTTTAGTCTCAATTGAATTATAGTCTTTTTTAGTTTCATTGATATTACAGAATAAAGACCGAATTATTTGTAGGAGAAAATAGTAGCCTAATCCAAAAAAGAATTTGAAAAATGTAGGGAAGGGCTTACTTTGAATAATTAAATCTTTCGCTCTTGTTTCGTTATAGCCTATTTTCTTTCCTTTTACTTCTTTTTTATGGTGCTTTACCAACTTTGGGAAGACAGCAAGTCCAACTTGATAGTTTGGAACAAGTTTACCATAATCAAAATCTTTCCGATTCGATTCGCTACCGCGCGATTCAGCAGCTTACTTTTTCGATGATTTTTAGTGATGGGGATCAAGCCAAGGATAGGATTCAAGAAGTTTTGAAATCAGCCGAAAAGGAAGTTGGAAAATCTAGGATTTACTTTGAAATCCTTCAAAATCTTGGCATCTACTATGATGTTAATCAAATGACCGACAGCTCCCTGAAAATCTTTTCTGAGATCTTAGAAGAAAGCAAAAACCAAGGTTGGAAAGCCCTCGAGCAGCGCTCCAACAACAATCTGGGTATGAATCGCCTGAATTCCTCGGATTACAAAGCGGCGATTGAGTATTTTTCCAAATCCTTGGAGCTAAGCAGAATTGATCCCTCTGCTCAAGAGGCTAATTATGTTCACAGCATCTCCAATTTGGGTTTGGCTAATCAAGAACTCGAACTCTACGATCAAGCGATCAAGTATCATTTGGAGGCTTTGGAGATTCGGGAGCGACTTGACGACCCAAATGGTATAGCGATCTCTTGTGCTAACTTGGGGATTTGTTTCAAACTAATGGGAGAAGAAGACCAGGCTGAAAAATACTTTCAAAAGTCAATCGAGAATGCCAAAATCGCCGGTAATAAAGTACTCTATCACCGAGTGCATGATAATCTCGGCAGTCTTTACATTGGGCAGAAAAATTATGTTAAAGGTTTAATGATGCTTGATATTGCTCTGGATAATGCAGATGGATTTACTCCCGATCCCAAAATGGAACTCAGCATAGTCAGCAATGCCGCTGCGGCTCATATTGAATTGGGGCAAACCGAACGAGCTCTGGGATTTGCCAATCGAGGTATTGCAATATTGACTGAAAGTCCTGAGTTGGTTAACTATTCACTGACGTTGAAAAATACCCTGGCAAAAATCTATTTTAGAAAAGGGGACTTTGAAAAAGGCAATGCTTATCTCGAGGAATATCAAGAACTAAATCGGAAAGTTTTTCAGGAAGAAAATGCCAAACTTCTTACCGATCTTCAAGTGAAGTATGATTTAGAGAAAAAGGAAAGCCAAATTGCACTTCAGAACGCTGAGATTCTGGAAAAAAATGCGACTCTTCAGCGAAATTATTTCGCTCTTGCAGCCCTAGGACTACTGATACTTTTGATAGGTGTTGCCTTTTTCTATTACCAAAACCGGACTAAGCGAAAGCAGGAACTTCTCGTCAAAGATCGGGAGTTGAAAGTTAAGGAAGCTTATATTCAAGCTTCGCTGGAATCTCAGGAACAGGAGCGGCGCCGTATGGCGCAAGATCTTCATGATGGATTTGGACAATATATTTCGGCCCTTCGTATGTATGTCTCTCAACTTAAAAGCAATCAGACAAAGGAGGAATTCAAAATCGAACTGGTCAGCCGCACCGATTCGGTTTTGGATGAAATGTCAAAGGAAATAAGCAATGTGGTTTATGATTTGATGCCTGCCACTTTGATCCGCTTTGGGTTAATTGCAGCATTGGAGGACTTGGCTCACCGAATCAATGGGGGACAAAAAGTAAAGCTTCATATCGAAGCAGGAATTCTTTCCGATAGCATGGATAAATTGGAAGAAATCAATCTTTTCCGTATCTGTCAAGAATGGATTAATAATGTGCTCAAGTATGCTAAAGCGGAAAATATTACCTTGAAATTATCCCAAAATCATGGGATGACAAGACTTCAAATCTTAGACGATGGACAAGGTTTTGAAACCAGTATTTTTCGGCACAGCAAGCGAAACGGCTGGAAAAACATCAGTACCCGAGCAGAGTTGCTAAATGGTAAATTGGAACTATATACCCAGTCTGGACGGCAGGGGACCGAGTTATTGGTCACTTTTCCGTATGTTCATCGTGCCAATTAAATACTTTAAAAAAAATGAAAATTCTTCTTGCAGATGATCACCGCATTCTTTTGGATGGGTTGAAATTTTTGATTCAAAATCAAGACGAAGCTACTGAAGTTAAAACGGCAACTACCGTGGAGGAGGCTTGGGAAAAAATCGTAAAGAAAGCTCCCGATTTGATCATTTCGGATATTTCTATTCCCAAAGAAGGTGGAATTGCTTTTGCCCAAAAAGTCAAGTCGCATTTTCCTCAAACCAAACTGATTTTTCTAAGCATGCATGAGGAGACCTATCGAGTAAAAGAGGCTTTGGCCACAGGAGCGGAAGGTTATGTGCTAAAGAAAGCTGCCCACGAAGAATTGTTAAAAGCAGTGAGAGAAGTAGCTTTGGGTGGTATGTATTTTAGTAGGGAGATTCAAAAAATCCTGATTCAGCGAATGAGATTCCCCACAGAGGAACGTATCCTTTCCGAAAGAGAAAAGGAAGTTTTAAAGTTGATTTTTGAAGAATTTTCCAACAAACAGATTGGAGAAATGCTTCATATATCTGAGCGAACAGTAGAGACTCATCGCAAAAATATCTACCAAAAAACAAAGACCAACACGCTGGTTGGTCTTTTGAAATTTGCCTTGGAAAACAATCTTGTGGGAGGGATGGGTTAATCTTGAGTCATGGAAACGAAGTTTGAAATCCCGGTATCCATCATATCCCGAATAGCTCCTGATGCAGCACTTACATATTTCTTCTGATCACATTCTGCAAAATGTGAGGCTACAGTTTTTTGCTCCCCCGATACCATAACCAAGGTAGAGTAGCCTGTTTTTGAAAACATATCAGATTGAGCTTGGGTAACTTCTTTGATTTTCTTGTCCTTGAAGACATCCTCAAAGTAGACTGCCTTCTTCAGTTCCACTTTGGCATCAAAAAACGGATTGTTTCCAATATCATTTCCCGAAATAAAGCGTACTTGAGAACTGATAGTTTCAGAGGCCCCCATACTTCCAAAACCTTTGACAAGTCCAGTAAGTGAATTTTGCCTATTCTCATCCGAAGTATTTATTATCGGCTCGATTCTATAACCTATTTTAGCTTTGACCGAAGAGCTATTAGTCCACATCGAAGCATCTGCATCCAATTCTACGAATGGAAAAATGAAATTGACATCGGCTACATAGACATCTCCGAGTTCTTTAGATATCTTGGGCGCCATGTCTAGAAAAGTACCTTTTTCTCGGCCGCTTTTGGCCACTCCCTTCACTAAGTAGTCAAAGCCTTTTGGAGTTATCATCACAAAACCAGCTGCTTGATCGTCGGAGGAAGCTCCTCCGGATACTTTAGTCCATCCCTGGAAAAAATCAATTTTTTCCGCTTCATCAATGCTTAGGATTTCGAAGCCCTCACTTGTCAGTTGATTGAGGAAGGATTGATAGGCCTCATCGATGATCTTTTGGAAATCCTCTACATCTACGCCTGAGATTTGTACTCCCATCTTGGTATAGGTGCCGGAGGTAAATGTAGTTCGGTTGGCACGGTCGTTTTTTGATCCGGAGGTCTTTGCCGAAGCCTCTTCAAAGACTTCGAAAAGGCCCTTGAAGCTTCGAATAAAAACCTTTTTTGGGGCTTTTTGATGTTGCTTTTTCTTATTGTAGCTAGTGACTTTTAGGTCCTTGTCATTGATCGTAGTGCTTGGGAAGGCATGTATAAAAAGTAGGAGGAAAATGATTGTTAGACTTTTCATATGTTCTGTTTTTGGTTAGGGAGGATAAAGGTGGCCAAAGCAGAAATAGGGAAGAATCCCCTAAAACACAGATTTTTTATCAGTACTACTACGGATACCGAGCCATATTCATTGCAGACACCCATTGTTGATTTTTATCAAACATCATTACCAGAGGATGCTTGATTGTATGAATTGACTCTACGAAAGCTCTCCCGGCCATATTGGACTGCCCCATTAATTAATAGAGATGAAAATCCTTTTTCGATGCATTTGAGCTTTCAGTCCTGTATAGTTCGGTTTCATCAAGTTGGATCATCTCCAACGCGCAGAAAACGGAAATCATCAAACAAAGTGTTTTCATTTTTTTCTAAAAACTGTTTAATTCAAAAGTAGAGAGAATCGAATTCCCTGATTTGGGGAAGAAGTTCTCAATTCATTAGGTTAGCCCTTAATTGTTGATAATCCTTTTCCTTTTTTTATGGGGAATATCATTTTCAAACTGGAAGTTATTCTTTTAAAAAAGCCCGTAAAATTGGAATATGGAGGGCTTCTTGACTAATTTCACGTTAAAATGAATGTTAATTCAGCACTTATTGTTTAAAGCCTTGAAAATGAGATCTAATCTTAAACCCAGGATTTATTCAATGAATTGCTGGAATAGCATTTGTGACTTTTATCTAAAACAACTACCAAAAATGAAAATTATGAACATTAGAATAGTAGGAGCAGCTGCAGCATTATTAATTGCCGCAAGTTGCCAGCCTCAAAAATCAGAAAATGAAGAAGTGATGATGGAGGAGACAGAAATGAGTACTCCCGCGAGCATTTCTATCGAAAAATTTACGGACTCTCCTGCTTATGCTAATTCATCTTTGAAATTGACAAAACCTAGCAATTTGACCATTGCAGCCCCTGGAGAAGTGGATTTTGCATTTGAAGTGGGAGATTATGAGTTAGGAGCACAAACGGACAAAAATGGAGTTGCTGCCCAATTGGCAAACTCTGGTAATGGTCAACATATTCACTTCATTATGGACAACGACCCTTATTCAGCACATTACGAGCCTGAATTTAAAAGGAAGTATCCGAAGGAACTCATTACCTAGTAGCATTCTTGAGCAGATCTTATCACGAATCAGTGAAAAACGCCAATTCGTTTGTGGCTAAAAAGATCGTTGTTGGAGACGCTGGAGATGATCAAGGAGTAGATTTGGAGAAACCTACCCTAATTTACAGCCGCCCAAAAGGAGAATATAGCGGAGCGGATACTGAGAATTTAATGTTGGACTTCTTTTTATTGAACACAACCTTGTCTGAAGATGGAAACAAAGTACGAGCAACCATCAATGGTCAAGAGTTCATGATTACAGAATGGGCTCCATATATCATTAAAGGACTTCCTAAAGGTGAGGCAACAATCAAGTTGGAATTATTGGATGCAGAAGGAAATATGATTCCAGGTGGATTCAATGAAGTAACCAGAACTGTCACCTTGAAGGATTAACAAAGATCCTTTTATTATGAAATCTATTGATCCGTGCGATTCAAATCGCACGGATTTTTTTGACCTACTCTCTCAGTTCAGCTCTTTTCTCCTCAATTTCACCAGCCAGAATTTCATTGACATCGGTTTTAGCACCAATTAGCAGATGGACAAGCGTTCCAAATTCTCGTGAATTAGGATTAGAAATACTGCCAAAGGGCTCTGATTTTTCAAAAAGGGATTTTTCTCTTTCACTGATCCCGTCATCCGATTCCCTGACCAAGATTACATGTTTGATCGGTTTACTGAGGTCAATCCAGTTTACATAATCCGCATTCATCGTCACCGCTTGCAAGCCTTTGGTTTTGCTGTAAAAGTTTATAGCTCCAGCTTGTCCATAATTGTCACAGATGATGACTGTATATTCATTCTTAGGGGCTTTGGAATAGGCGAGATCAACTTTTTCTGCCAATTCTTTCCATCCCAACATATCGGCAAAATCTTGAGGTAGATCATAGGTTTCTCCATCCTCCCAGCGTGTCAGTCCCAAATCCGGGTGCTTCTCATATACAGATTTGAGGTTTTTGGGGTACTAATTGGAAAGATCAAGGGGGCTATTGCTATAAAGACTCCAATGGGTAGGATTAAGGCAACAGGCTTGAGGTAGCGTTTCTTCCCATCTTTTAGAAGTTGGGATAAATAGATTGCTCCAAAGGAGAAATAAATAGGATAGAGGCCTATGGCATAATATGCCTTTGCGCGGAAATAGATAAATATCGAAAGTGTAGCAATGAGCGTAAAAAAGAGAAATCTATATTTTTTGAAATGCGGTTGCGTGAAAAATGAAATCAATCCCGCAATGATGATAAATAGAGATCCGATAAAGAAGGTGGGTTGATCAGTTAAAAAATCCAATCGGTTTATATTCACCAATTGATACCTGCTGAGCATACGCATATGCCAGATTACTGGAAAATCATTGGTCCATTGCCACCAAATGTTAGGTAATGCAATCAGGGTCGCTACTCCTAGACCACCATAGAGATGGTGGTTTTTGAAGATCTTTCTTTCGGGCGTAACCAGTAAACCAATGAATAACCCGATGGCGAGAAAAGCAACATTGTATTTGTTTAGAAACCCGAACCCAAAACCGACTCCCATCCAATATAACCAAGTCGTTTTTTCTGTTTTGAAAAAGTTGACCAAGGAATATAGAATGAAAGTCCATGCAAGAATATCGAAGGAATTGGGTTGAAAAAGCATGTTTAGCCTTACTAATGCAGAGAAAATCAAGCCGATGGCAGCTAATGACAATGCAAAGAGATTACCTCCAAATCCTTCAATGGTTTTCCAAACAATCACAATGGTCAATGCACCCAAAAAGGCAGGAATAAACTTTACCCAAAATTCTGTGTAACCAAGCAGGTAAATCAGATAAGAAAACCAAGAAGTGACTGGTGGAACAGAAATATAGCCCCAGTCCAGGTGATGGGCTTGATCCAAATGCAGGAATTCATCGCGGTGTAGTTCATAACCAGAATCGATCACGAGATATTGCAGCAAGATTTTGATCAGTACAAATCCAAATAAGAACCAATTATTGCGACTCATTTAACTATTGGATTACCCGTTAAAGATCAGCTTGAATGTGGTCCCTTCCTCGATCGCAGATCGAACTTGTATATTGCCTTTGTGTCTACGCATGATTTGCTTGGATAAACTCAAGCCAATTCCTGAACCTTTCTTTTTGGTAGTGAAGAATGGAATGAAGATTTTGCTCAACGCCTCTTCTTCTATTCCTTTTCCGGTATCACTTACTTCCAAAATGATTTTACCGGCTTCATCAATAAATGCCCGGAAGGTGATCACTTTGATATCTGCATCCTCCACCGCGTGTATGGCGTTTTGTGCAAGATTGATCAATACCTGCTCGATTTGAGTTTGATCTCCAAAAAGGATTAATTCAGGCGGATTGAGTTCCTTTCGTAAGGTGATGTTTTTGCTCTCTAATTGGTGTGCAAGCAAGACTTCGAGTTGGTCAAATAGTTTTGCAATACCAATACTGCTGAATTTAGGCGTAGGGATATGTGCCAAACTCCTAAAGTCAGAGACAAAATTGATCAACCCCTGGCTTCGTTTTTCAATAGTGCTGATTCCCATCAGGTAATCCTCCATGTCAGAAGGACCAACTTGGCTCACATCATCCATCTTGGACTCGATTTCTTCTTTGATAGTTCCTGCCAAAGAAGAGATCGGAGCTATGGAATTCATGATCTCGTGGGTAAGAATCTTGACAAGATTCTGCCAAGCCTCCATTTCTTTCTCTTCGAGTTCAGACTGAATGTTTTGTAAAGAAACCAATTTGAATTTTTCACCTCTCATCAAGAGTTCTATCACATAGACCGATAACTGCATGATTCCGTCTGGATGGGCAATTTTAATTAATTCGGAACCTCCAGTCCTTAAGTTTTGGATTGCTAAATGAAGCTCCTTATTTATTCCTTCTATTTGAGAGATGTTTTTCAACTCTTCTAGATCCAAAATTCTTTTGGCTGCGGTATTGATGATTTGAATATTTCCATTTTCACCATAAGTGATCAGGCCGATGCTGAGGTGTTTGAACACAGATCTGAAATACTGGTATTGTGCTTCTTTTTCTGCTTGATCCTCTTTTAGTTTTGCCAGTATGGCATTGAATTCAATGTGAAGATCATCGGTTTCAGTCCCATCAAATTTGACGGGGTAGAGTTGTGTATATTTATCCTGTTTGATGTTATCCAGGAATACCCGGACTTTCTTAAACGAGCTTTCAGAGTATTTTAGGAAGAAAATAATCTGTATCACTACCAAAATCAAGAAAAGGGAGATCATAAAGACTCCCCATTCATCGAAAATGGTATATGCCAATAGGAAAAGAGTAGCGGCTAGAAAGGCAATTCTACCCAGTAAGCCAACTTTATAATCCATATTTTTCTAATCTTCTATAAAGAGAAGCTCGGGTTAAGCCCAGTTCTTTTGCTGCTTTGGAGATGTTTCCTCCATTTTTGTCTATTGCTCTCTGAATGGTGCTTCTCTCCATATCATCGAGGTTCAAAGTATTGTTTGCCGGAACCTTATCCGAGGAAGGTTTGGCAGAAAGGAAGAAGAAGTCTCTGGAGTCCAATTCTTCTCCTTCGGCCATGATGATGGCTCTTTCTATGGCATGCTGCAGTTCTCGGATATTACCTGGCCAGTTGTATCGTTGAAGTAAATCCATCGCAGACTCATTGAACCCGGTGAAATTTTTACGGTATTTCTGACTGTAGTTTTTCAGGAAATGATTTGCCAAGACAGGAATATCGTCTTGTCTCTCACGCAAGGGAGGAAGGAAAATTTCCACCGTATTTATTCTATATAATAAATCTTGGCGGAAGGTGTTTTCCATGACCATTTCATGTACATGCATATTGGTAGCGCAAATCAACCGAATATCTACCGGGATGGCTTTGTTGGTTCCTATCCTGGTGACTTCCCTTTTTGTAGTACAGTCAGTAATTTGGATTGTAATGGCATGGATAAGTTCCCGATCTCATCGAGGAACAAGGTGCCTTTGTCCGCCACCTCAAACCTACCGGCTCTATCGTCTTTTGCATCTGTGAATGCACCTCTTTTATGACCAAATAGTTCAGATTCAAAAAGCGTTTCAGTAATGGCACCCATATCCACCCCCACAAAAATTTCATCTTTACGCAGTGAACGGTCGTGAATTGCCCGGGCAATCAATTCCTTACCTGTACCGTTTTCTCCTAAAATCAATATGTTGGCATCTGTTTGGGCCACTTTATCGATAATAGAAAAGATGTTTTTCATGGAAGCACTTTGCCCGATTATGTCGCTATAGGGCTTTTTTAAATCAGACTGAAGTTGCTTCTGCTTCTTATTCAGCTTTTCTACCTCGTTGTAGCTTTCTTTCAGCCTTACCGCAGAGGATAAGGTTGCCAATAGTTTTTCATTTTGCCATGGCTTAAGTATGAAGTCCGTTGCTCCCTCTTTCAAGGCTTGTACCGCCATTTCCACATCTCCAAATGCAGTAATGAGAATTACCACTGCCTTTGGGTCAATTTCCTTGATTTGCTTCAACCAATGAAATCCCTCTTTTCCGGAAGTGGTGTCTTCCCGGAAATTCATGTCCAGCAAAATGACATCATAAGAATTGTTATTGATCAAAAAAGGGATTCTTCGCGGGTCTTTTTCTATGGATACTTCTTTGGCATGCTTCTTTAAGAGCATTTTTGCTGCAAATAGTAAATCTTCGTTATCGTCAATGATGAGTATTCTTCCCAGATCTTGATTTTCCATTGGTGTATTGTTTGGCCTATACTAGGGGAAAATAGTGCCAAGGCTGATTTTGGCCTTTAAACCCTGTTTTTTGATAGAAGTGTCCATAAATGTACGATTTTATACTGTTTTCGGACAATAGTGTCCGGGTTTTTAGGCCCAAAAGATTTATGTAACTTTGTGCTTTAACCAAATGAAATATCATGCAAGCTAAAAAGGCGATGCGGTGCAAGTGCACTACACCGGTAAGTTGAAAGATGGAAGTGTTTTTGATTCTTCAGTAAACAGAGAACCTCTAGGTTTCACTCTTGGTGCAGGTCAAATGATTCAAGGATTTGATGCAGCTGTTGATGGAATGGCTGTTGGCGATAAAAAAACTGTGACTATACCTGCAGCTGAGGCCTATGGTGAAAAAAGAGATGATATGATGATCGATGTTCCTATTGAGCAGGTTCCAGCAGACATCAAACCAGAAGTTGGAATGCAATTGACTCTTCAGGGGCAAAATGGTCAGCCAATGCCTGTTATTGTAACTCATGTAGACGAACAAAAAATCACATTGGATGCAAATCACCAGTTGGCTGGGAAGGATTTGATTTTCGACATTGAATTGATGAAAATCGGTTAATCCAGAGATGAAATCTTGAAAAGGCCCATTATAAAATGGGCCTTTTTTAGTTCACTGTTTGGATGGTTACCGCTTCTCCAGGTGAAAGCTGAGCTACAACGCTTGATTTTACGACTCCCTCTTCTAGGTAGGTTTGGGCTTTCACTTTCTTTCCATTCACCAACAACTCTGGATGAGTTCCTAAGAACTCAGCATTCCATGTTAAAGGGTTGGTGCCTGTTTGATAGTTAAGAGTGCTTTTTGTAATTCCCTCATGGTGGACGGCAAGCTTTGAACTACCCAATGTGATATTTTCTACTCCCAAAAACTCCAATGCGGTAGGTAGGTGAGATAAGGTTCGGACTTCATTTTTAGCTGCATTGGGTTTAACCCCAAGCAGGTCTATAATCACATTTCGTATGAATACATAAGATACTTCTGGATAATCTCCATTTCTTCCCGTAGCTGAGGAATAGGAATGTTCCTGATCTAATTTTTCTAAAATGTAAGTCAGCCATTTCCAGCCCAATTCATTTTGGTGGTGGAGAAAGAACATTTCCGGAATGTAACTGATTGCCTCAATATTATCAGGGATATCAGCTTTGGATTCCAATCGCTCATCAATGAATGTCAAATAGTTTAAGGTTCTATCGGAACCAAACTCAGTGATGCCTTTCATTGGCATAAACCATGAATTTTCTTTTCCCCATCCATCCACAGGAGTTCCATTTGCTAAATAACCTCTATTGTAAAGCGGGGTGTTTTTGATTCCCCAGCTTTCATTAAAAAGGTTTTTAAGTTGTTCAGCTTTGAGAGAAAACTCATGAAAGACCTTTTCATCACCCTTTAGTTGGGCAAATTGTGCGAAAGCTAGGTAGGCCTTGTATTGGCTCGCTAATGCATCCCCTGCTTCGATTAGTGGTTGGTCTTTTTGTTCGTTGTAGGATGCAGCTCCATCAAAAATCCCTTTTCCCGTACCCTCGGCAATACCATTAGGGATTTGTTGATCATGAAGTTCTATAAATTCCGAAACTGATTTTTCATAGAACTCCCATAAGTTTGGATCCTGAATATACCTGTCATCTCCAGTCCAGCAGTATAACTCATGAGCTTTTTCCACCAGTTCAAAGGTAGCAGGAACTTCTCTGACAAAATTTGAATCCGATTTATAATCAATAGTATAGGGAGAACCATCGAAATTAATGGCCCATAAGGGAAACCACTTTTTACTGGAATTGGCTGATGCCGCAAAGGCTTTCATCATGGTGAAGTTTTCAGCCTCTAATCCCAGGAAATGGGCTCCTTCTAATTGATGGCAGAAATCTCTAGAATAAAAAGCGGTGCGTTTGGGATACCCTGCCCAATAGGAGGGAAGATAATTAACAGTATCAGTTCCTGGTCCATTTTCCCAAGCATTGATTGGTCCGGTCTTTCCAGTTTGTACATAGGACAGGGCTTTTTCCTGAGCCCAATTGAATGCTTTATTCAAGTCTTGATCCGATGAATGAATTATTAATGGGAGCCTTATAGTTTCATTCTTGAGAACAGAATTATTTATAGCTGTAAAACTTGCAGTTGCTAGGATTATAAGGAGAAATACTAAAGTTTTAAAAGTGGGCATTGGTCGGGTTCATTGAATTCTTTATGATCTTTTCAACTGACAATGTTACAAAAATTATGAAAGTTGGATTTTTAGGATTCGGTCATTTTCTAAGAAATTCTTGATCAAAAGGAGTGAAGGACGTAATCGATTTCGTAATTACTCCCTGAATTTTTATTTATCTCAAGTATATTAAGTCGTTGGTTTAACCCAATCCAATTAGCATGACCCTAACCATAATTTCCTTTTTGGCCTTCACGGCATTTGTAGCGTTTTTTTCTTGGTATAAACTCCGAAAAGATCATCTGGATACCCAGGATGGATATTTTTTAGGCGGGAAAAGTTTGACCGGAGTGGTGATTGCCGGATCCATGTTATTGACCAATATTTCAACGGAGCATCTCATAGGAATGAATGGATCTGCTTATAAGAACGGATTTATTATCATCGCCTGGGAGGTCACTTCGGCCATTGCGTTGGTGATTGGAGCCCTGTACTTCATCCCAAGTTTTCTCCGAATGGGCTTGACAACCATTCCTCAATATTTGGAATACCGATTTGACAAAATCACAAGGACGCTGGTTGCCTTATTTCTGATCGTCTCTTTTGTAGTGACTCTTCTACCTATTGTGTTGTATACAGGAGCCATCAACCTTGAAAGTATCTTTAATGTATCCGAAACCTTACAAATCAGTCAACAAGAAGGCCTGTGGGTTACCGTCATTGCGATCGGAGTGATTGGTTCTATATATGCGATTTTTGGAGGACTTAAAGCTGTAGCATTTTCGGATTCCATCAATGGGATTGGCTTGTTTGCGGGAGGACTATTGGTATTAGGGTTTGCGCTGTGGGATATAGGAGAGGGGAATATGATAGCTGGCCTGAGTAAGGTGTACCATGCTGCTCCTGAAAAGTTCAATGTAATAGGAGCAAAGGACTCTGTACTTCCTTTTGAAACGATATTTACCGGTTTGATGATCAATCAGCTTTATTTCTGGTGTATGAATCAAACGATCATCCAACGGGCCTTTGGTGCCCAAAATTTGGCAGAGGCTCAAAAAGGGTTGTTGTATACTGGTGTGCTAAAGCTATTTATCCCCTTAATCATCATTTTACCAGGCGTGATTGGGTTTTACTATTTTGGAGATAGCCTTTATGACAATCAGGACATGATCTATCCGGAACTGATCAAAAAGTACTTCCGGTAGGGCTCACAGGCTTTTTGCTGCAGTGGTGATGGGAGCCGTTTTGAGTACCTTCAACAGTGTATTAAATAGTACTGCTACCTTATTCAGTTTGGGCATTTACAAGCGACATATTAAGCTGGAAGCCAATGAAAAAGAATTGGTGTGGGTAGGTAAGTTGACTTCCATTGTGTTGGCGATATGCGCGATCATGGCAGCACCACTGGTTGCTGGAGCTCCCGATGGTCTTTACCAATTGCTACAGCAATTAAATGGGATCTTCTTCATCCCTATTGCCTCGGTCATTATAGCGGGGTTGTTTTTGCCTAGGATTTCGGCCTTAGGAGCAAAAGCGGGATTATTTGTCGGACTTGCTTTTTATATTTTGACAGTATTCATTCTGGAAGTGAATATTCACTTTGTCCATATTTGGGGAATTGAATTTCTGCTGAATATGGCAGTCATGTTTACAGTTTCCTATTTTTCTCCAAATAGCAACACCTTTAAACCTTCTGATATCAGTCCTATAGAATTGAAGCCCTGGAAATATGCAAAGCTGCTTGGACTTATCTTAGTGGTCTTGACAGTCTTGATTTATATTTGGTTAGGTAATTAACATGTTGAATTTCTTTATATTAGATTAAAATTTTAAGAGTATGAAAGATATAACTCCACATCAAATGGAAGAACTCTGGGAAGAGGATCTTTTACAACGTTATCCTGAAAATGGAAAGCCTGAAAAAGCGAAAGAGGAGTTTAGAAATTACGAAGATCCCCAGCGGGAAACAGTGAAGGAATTTTATCGAATCAATCACCTGAACCAGACTTATGATTTTGTTTTGGAGAAGGAACAGGAGTTTTTAAAATTCGATAAAAGGGAGATGACGCTTTGGGAGGCCGTAGAGTTTCTAAATACTTTGGTGGATGATTCGGATCCAGATACGGATTTGGACCAAACACAACATCTATTACAGACCTCGGAGGCTATACGTGCGGATGGGCATCCTGATTGGTTTGTTTTGACAGGGTTTTTACATGATTTGGGTAAAGTACTCTGCTTGTTTGGTGAACCTCAATGGTGTGTGGTAGGCGATACTTTTCCCGTAGGTTGTAAACATTCTGACAAAATCGTTTACCCTGAATTTTTCAAGGAAAATCCAGATTACCACAACCCTAAGTTTAATACCAAGTTTGGAGTATACGAGCCTAATTGTGGTTTAGATAATGTCCATATGTCTTGGGGGCATGATGAATACATTTACCAAATCATGAAAGACTATTTACCTGAGGAGGGCTTGGCTATGTTGAGATATCATAGTTTTTATGCCCAGCACCGGGAAAATGCCTATAGCCATTTAATGAATAAGGACGATCACCGATTGTTTGAATGGGTGAATAAATTCAATCCTTATGATTTGTATTCCAAAGCAGCTGTGCCTCCCAATGTGAAGGAATTGAGACCGTATTATGAGGATTTGGCTTCCAAATATTTGCCGGACACCTTAAAATTCTAATTTTAAAAAACACCGAAGTAAAACTACTTCGGTGTTTTTAATTCAAGTTTTTGATCTTCTCCGGAAAGGGGTAAACGGTAATTTTATCCTTAGAAATTAAGGTAATGATTTCTTGTCCCATTTGGATTTGCAAGCCCCTTGAATTCGGACTTTTGGCCATCTCTCGAACTTCTTGATTTAGAAGAGAAATAGCCTTGATTTTCCCTTCTTCCAGCCAAAATAAGTGTTCTTTATAAAAGCTAAGTCGTTGATCTGTCTTTAGATTTATTTTTTTCAGAAAGTTGCCTTGATTGTCAAATAGGAAGACTCCTTCATTTTTCACATTCATGAAAAGTCTGTTTTTGAACTCCCGGATTTCTACAACATTCAGATTCTCCAGGTTTAGGATCAAGTTCAAGGGTTGGGATTGAGTTATTAAATTTCTCCTATAGTCTAAAATCTTCAGGTTGAGATCAGACTCATCCCAAACCCAAATAATATTGTTATTACCTAAGGTTGCGGCTTTGGCTAGCTGGACTTCTGTTTGAAAAAATCCTTTTTCAGAAAGAAGATTCAGAAATCGATCAAGTATTCGATACGCTTGAAGATCCGCAGAAAAACTAAAAATATTTACGGTCCAAGCAGCTTCCAATTGATGAAGCCTTCCTTGTCTTGTAGGGGAAAATAGATTCAGTCGTTCCCCTTTAGCATTGTATTGAAAAATATCGCCACGACTATTGCTAATAAAGATCTGGTCCTTCGTATCCAAGGAGACCAAGTCTAAATCCCTCATACTAATTTCAGAAAGTGGCTTGCCAAATTCTTCTAATTCCTGCCCCCACGAAAGAAAGGGGGAAAATAGAAATAGAAAGACAAGCCAGTTTTTCATCCTTCAAATGTTTTTAAAGCAGGCTTGGAATTGCCGTCAAATTCAAGAAAAGTATATTGACTTACCCACTCCCCAAGATTGAAATAGGTAGCGTTGGTTCCTACTTTCAGTTCCAGAGGTAAATGTCGGTGGCCGAAGATGTAATAGTCATGGTGAGAATCTGCTTCAACTTCCTTGCAATAAGCCCACAGCCATTCATCATCTCCCAAAAAGCGGTTTTCATCCTTTTCAATATTGCTAATTCGGCTATGTCCTGACCAGGCATGCGCGATCGCAATTCCGATGTCTGGATGGAGCCATCTAAATAGCCATTTGGATAAGGGATGAACAAATACCTTTTTCAGGAATTTATAGGAATTATCTCCTGGTCCCAATCCGTCACCATGGCCAACCATCAGGGTCTTGTAGCCTATCTTGATTTGGATAGGATTATGATAAACAGGGATACCCAATTCTTTTGTAAAATAGTCTTTCATCCATAGATCGTGATTTCCAGTAAAGAAATACACAGGAATATTCATGTCTCGTAATTGGGAAATCTTGGAAATGAATGGAATAAATCCTTTGGGAATCACTTTCCCATATTCAAACCAAAAATCAAAAATATCACCTACCAAAAAAATGGCAGATGCCTGATCCTGTATGCTATCCAGCCATCGGATGATTTTTTGTTCTCGTGTTTTGCTGACCTGTGAATTGGGGGCACCTAAATGAAAATCCGAGGCAAAGAAGATCTTCTTTCCGTTGGGTTCGATGGTTAGGTTGGCTGCTTGCATAAATAAAGATAATCGGGAAGCGGATTAAAAAAAGCCCCTTCAGAAGGGGCTTTTAATTTACTATTTTTCTTCCTTCGGTTCCGTGACTGAAGTAGCCTCATCTGTTGTTTTTTCATCAGGATCAAGGGTAGGTTCCTCTAGTTGATCAATGACAGGCACAGGGGCACTTTCTTTTTTATTGGTATAAGCCTGGTAGGTAGTCTCGGTTTCAAAAGGTCTTTTTCCAATCAAACGCTCCAGATCAGCCTGGAAAAGTATTTCTTTTTCAAGAAGTTCCTTTGCCAAGATTTCCAATTCTTTGATTCTATGCTCCAGTAATTCCTTCGTTCTTGTATAGGCTTTCTGGATCAGTTGTCTTACCTCTTCATCAATCGTTTCTGCGGTAGTTTCAGAATAAGGCTTGGTCATTTTATAGTTATCCCCTTTGGAATCATAGAATGATACATTTCCAATCTTATCATTCATACCATAAACCGATACGATTGAATACGCCATTTTAGTAACTCTTTCCAAGTCACTCAAAGCTCCAGTAGAGATTTTACCAAAGATGATTTCTTCCGCTGCTCTTCCACCCAAAGTCATACACATTTCGTCTATCAATTGGTCAGTTTGATATAAAAACTGCTCTTTCGGTAAATACTGTGCATAACCTAGTGCAGCAATACCTCTTGGTACAATACTTACTTTTACCAATGGGTCAGCATGCTCCAAGAACCAGCCAGCCACAGCATGTCCAGCTTCGTGGTAAGCGACGATTTTTTCTCCTCAGGAGAAATGATCTTATTTCTTTTCTCAAGACCACCAATGGTTCTGTCAATGGCATCTTGGAAATCTTCCATATCCACTGCAGATTTATTTCTTCTTGCTGCGATCAAGGCAGCTTCGTTACAAACATTTGCAATTTCTGCACCGGCAAAGCCTGGAGTTTGTGCTGCCAGTTTTTTAGGATCAATATCCGGACTGGTTTTGATAGGCTTCAAATGCACTTTAAAGATGGCTTCTCTACCTACAATATCTGGTTTGTCAATAGAGATTTGTCTATCGAATCTTCCTGCTCTCAGTAACGCGCTATCCAATACATCAGGTCTGTTGGTAGCTGCCAAAACGATTACACCAGAGTCTGTTCCAAAACCATCCATTTCTACCAAAAGGGAGTTCAGGGTGTTTTCTCTCTCATCATTGGAACCAGGCATTTGGCCTTTTCCTCTAGATCTACCGATGGCATCGATTTCATCAATAAAGATGATACAAGGAGCCTTTTCTTTTGCCTGCTTGAACAAATCTCTTACTCTAGCAGCTCCTACTCCTACGAACATCTCTACGAAATCAGATCCTGATAGGGTAAAGAAAGGTACCGCTGCTTCACCTGCAACTGCTTTGGCCAGTAAGGTTTTACCTGTTCCCGGAGGTCCTACAAGCAATGCTCCTTTAGGTATTTTACCCCCTAGTTTGGTGAATTTCCCTGGGTTTTTAAGGAATTCTACAATTTCCTGAATTTCCTCTTTTGCTTCGTCAAGGCCTGCCACATTGTCAAAAGTGATTTTGACTTTGTTTTCGGCATCAAACAATTGAGCTTTAGATTTTCCTACATTGAAAATCTGTCCTCCAGGTCCGGATGGGCCTGCCATTCTTCTCATCATAAACCAGAAGAACACGAACAACAGGATCAAGAAGCCGAAACTACTGAAGTAACTACTCCAATTCTCCTCTGTGGATACCTCTAGATCAATTCTATTTGCAGGATCTGCTTGCTCTTTTAATGCGTCAAAATCATTTGCAAACTTATCTACTGAAGCTACTTGAAACGAGTAATGTGGCCCAGAAGGATTAAAGAATGTAGAGTTGGACTCCAATTCATTTTTATATTTAGGCTCAGATAAGACAGAAGGCTTAAGGGTGATGTCGACTCTTTCCATGTTTTTGACCATCACGACTTTAGAAACATCTCCGGCCAAGTACATGTCTTCAAATTTCTTCTGCGTAATATCTATCACTGCTGACCTTTGTTGTATCCAAGTAAGGCCTAGTAATACCAAAACTGCCGCAATGATCAACCAAAGTTGAAAATTCGGCTTTTGTTGAGGTGTCTTCGGTAATAATTTTTTGTTTTTATTTTTATCGCTCATCGCATAATGGGTAATTCTGTAAACTTAAGGTAAAACGGAATAGGTTGGGTAAAGTTTGTGGGTTTTTAGCCTATGTGTGTAACTTTTGCATCTCCCCACAAATCTTCGAGGCCGTAAAACTCCCGTTTGTCTTTAAGAAAAATGTGGGCAACTACGTCCACATAATCCATTAAAATCCAATTTCTGCTATTTTTTCCTTCATTTCTCCAAGGTCCTTTATCACCAGCTTTGATGACTTGTTCCTCTATAGAATCAGAAATTGCATCCAATTGTGTGTCTGAATTGCCGGAGCAAATCACAAAAAAATCGGTAACGGAATTCTTTATATGTCTAAGGTCCATCAAGATAATGTCAGAAGCTTTTTTTCTTCCATTCCCTTAATGATTACTTTGCTCAGCTCTTCTGCTGTCATTATTATTGTTTTATTTTTGTGAGCTGGAAAATCCTGCTTTTTCCAGTGAATCTAAAATTTATGTATAAAATTCTTGCCAACACCATTTTTTTAGGGAAAGATGTACATTTCCTGCCAGACTGTCACTCTACCAATGACATTGCATTACAGATGGTCAGGCTTCGTCAGGTTTCTGAAGGCAGTATCATCATCTGTGGTCATCAGACAAAAGGTAAAGGCCAGCGTGGGAATGTTTGGGAATCTGAAGCAGGAAAGAATCTTACGTTCTCTTTAGTTCTGAAACCTGATTTTTGGATATAACAGACCAGTTTTTATTGAACATGAGTATAGCGAATGGAGTTCGTATTTTTTAGAAGATTATTTGCCAGTGGTAAAAGTGAAATGGCCAAATGACGTTTTAATTCCAGGGGAAGGGAAAATAGGAGGGATTTTAATAGAAAACACTTTTTCTGGAAACTCTTGGGAGCATGCCATTGTGGGTGTAGGCTTGAACATCAATCAAAAATCATTCTTAAACATCAAGGCTACTTCTTTAGCTAAAATTACTGAAAACATTTTTGACCTAAATGAGCTTTTCAGAGTATTGATTACTAGAATCGAGCAAAGTTATTTGTCTTTGAAGCGTGGCAAGGAAAAGGAAATTAAAAACGCCTATCTAAATCATTTGTATCTAAGGGAACAACGTGCTCCATTTGAGTCGAAAGGAGAAAAGTTTTGGGGAGAGATTACTGGAATAGATTCATTCGGTAAGCTAATTATAAGGTTGGATTCTGGAGAAATTCAAAACTTCGATTTGAAGGAAGTGATGTTTTTGGAATAGGGTTAGAATTTTAGAATCCGAATTTTAAACGGTACCTTTGCCCGAGTTTTTAAAAGAATTTAATTCGTTAACTATCAATATTATGTCAGAAACTAAATCTGAAAAATACGTAAAGTACAAGGTTAAAGATATTTCTTTAGCTGAGTGGGGAAGAAAAGAAATCAAATTAGCGGAAGCTGAAATGCCAGGATTGATGGCTCTTCGCGAAGAATTTGGAGCATCCAAGCCATTGAAAAATGCGAGAATTGCAGGTTGTCTACACATGACAATTCAAACTGCAGTATTGATAGAGACCTTAGTGGAGTTAGGGGCAGAGGTTACTTGGTCTTCTTGTAATATTTTTCTACACAGGATCATGCAGCTGCTGCTATTGCTGCTGCAGGGATCTCCGTTTATGCTTGGAAAGGCTTAACTGAAGAAGAGTTTGATTGGTGTATCGAGCAAACCTTGTTCTTTGGTGAAGATCGTAAGCCTCTAAATATGATTTTGGATGATGGTGGTGATTTGACCAATATGGTGTTGGATCAGTATCCTGAATTGGTTGCTGGAATCAAAGGTCTTTCTGAGGAGACTACTACTGGTGTTCATAGATTATATGAAAGAATGAAGAATGGTACGCTTCCTATGCCTGCGATCAACGTAAACGATTCTGTTACCAAGTCTAAATTTGATAATAAGTATGGTTGCAAAGAATCTTTAGTTGATGCGATTAGAAGAGCAACTGATGTGATGATGGCAGGAAAAGTTGCTGTTGTGGCTGGATATGGTGATGTAGGTAAAGGTTCTGCTGCTTCTCTAAGAGGTGCTGGTGCAAGGGTGATTGTTACCGAAATTGACCCAATTTGTGCGCTTCAAGCTGCAATGGATGGTTATGCTGTCAAGAAAATGGTGGATGCTGTGAAAGAAGCAGACATCATTGTTACTGCTACTGGTAACAAAGACATTCTTTCTGAAGCGCATTTCAAAGGAATGAAGGACAAGGCAATTGTTTGTAACATCGGCCATTTTGACAATGAAATTGACATGGCTTGGTTGAATAAGAATTATGGCCACACTAAAAATGTCATTAAGCCTCAGGTTGACTTGTATGATCTAGATGGTAAAGAAATCATTGTATTGGCTGAAGGTAGATTGGTGAATTTAGGTTGTGCCACAGGACACCCTTCCTTCGTGATGTCAAACTCCTTTACTAACCAGACTTTGGCGCAGCTTGAATTATGGCAAAATAGTGAAGACTATAAGCCTGGAGTATATGTGCTTCCAAAGCATTTAGATGAAAAAGTTGCAGCCTTGCACTTGGCAAAACTAGGAGTTGAACTTGAAACTCTTTCTCAAGAACAAGCTGAATATATCGGTGTGACGGTAGAAGGACCATTCAAACCTGAATACTACAGATATTAATCAAGGATTGATATAAATGAAAAGGCAGCCCTATGGCTGCCTTTTTTTATGGGTTCAAGAGCAGGGATCTTCCATCTGGCAGTATAACATTTGCTGCTACATTACAGGAATCCAATAATTCATATTGCAGTTGATAGGTGACATTTTTGGTTGCTCCCCGGCTAATACTCCAAACTTCAGAGCCTGCTACGGGTACCAATTTGTTTTCCTGGAAGCAGGAAGAAAGCATCAACCTATCAAATGGGATTTCGATGTTGAAATCCCTTCCTGCCGGATTCACTCCATGGAGGTTTCCTCCGGAGATAAAGCCAATGCCACTGGAAACTGCCGTACCCCCTGAATGTTTTATATCACCCGAGAAGACATGTGTAAGCTTTTTCTCTGAGGTGATGGTCAAGGGATTAAAGTTTTCAATAATTTGATTGGAGCTTTCCTTTTTAAAGTTCCGGATCCCTCTGATACTACTTCCATTGAAGGAATAATCGTCATACTCTAGAGCCCATGAGGCGGAGTTACTTTCTGAAAGTGCATATTCTAGCACGATTTTCCCAGATCTTTTATCATTTCTAGCCTGTTGACATTCGTTTTCTGTATCAAAATTCAACCATACTTTTCGTGTATCCTCTTCCACCAATAATTCAGGGCAGCCTGGTAGTGTATTGGTCGTATCCATCCCTTGGTATTCATCAAATGAAAGTAAAGCAAAGTATAAACTTTCGCTCCAAGCAGTGCTGAGATCAAAAAGCTGATTGGCCTCCGTGGGCAAATCTGTGCGAATAACTTTATCGGCATCTTCCTGGCAGGAACCGAATGCGATACTTAAAAGGATCAGGAAAAAGTTGAATCTTTTCATGCGTAAACTACTGCTGTAAAATTAGAATCTTTTTGCGAACAATTCTTCCTTTCAATTACTAGGCCGAATGCCTATCTTGGGTAGGAATGAATCCAAAATAAGTATGAATTATTTAGATGGCATGCTCAAAGAAGGAGCCTTAAAAGGAAAGAATATTCTCATTACAGGAGGAGGAACTGGATTGGGGAAATCAATGGGGGAGTATTTTTTGGAACTGGGGGCGAATCTGGTGATTACTTCGAGAAAGTTGGAGATACTGCAGGAGACTGCAAATGAAATGATGTCTCAAAAAGGAGGGAAAGTAATTCCTTTGGCTTGTGATGTCCGGGATATTGAACAGGTTGAAGCCATGTGGACTGCTGCATTGTCAGAATTGGGGCAGATCGATGTGGTCTTAAACAATGCCGCAGGAAATTTCATCAGCCCCACAGAAAGGTTGTCAACCAACGCATTTAATACCGTGTTGGATATTGTACTAAAAGGCACCTCTCAAGTGACTTTAACAGCAGGAAAAAGCTGGATTGAGCGTAAGCAAAAAGGAATATTCTTAAATATTGTGACCACTTATGCCTGGACAGGTTCCGGTTATGTTGTTCCCTCAGCAGCTGCAAAAGCAGGAGTTCTAGCTTTGACTAGATCTTTGGCGGTGGAATGGGCAAAGTATGGAATCCGCTCCAATGCCATTGCTCCTGGTCCATTTCCGACAGAAGGAGCTTGGAGTAGGTTGTTGCCTGGTGATTTGGTAAAGAAATTTGATCCCGCTAAAAAGTGCCTGTTGGTAGAGTGGGAGAACATCAGGAGTTGGCCAATTTAGCAGCTTATTTAGTTTCTGATTTTTCGTCTTATGTCAATGGGGAGGTAATCACCATTGATGGGGGTGAGTGGCTAAAAGGTGCAGGCGAATTTAATAATTTGGACCAAATCCCTGAGGAAATGTGGGACATGATGGAAGTATCAAGAGGAAAAAAGCACTAAGCCCCAAAGTGATTTGGGGCTATTTAAAATCCAAATGGAAAATCAGGAACTTTTAAGGTCACTTTGAATAGAAGAAAGAGAGTCTGAATCCTTTTCAAAATTTTTATTTTGATTCACAGACTCTTTGATGCTTTTTTTCAGCGCTTGATCAAGCTGAACTGTTTCTTTTTTGATGATGTCCAATATGCGCTTGGATTCTATTGATTGCTGTTCTATATCCAAAATATCAATTAGTCCTAAGATATTGGCCACTCTAGCACGAAGGGTGTGGGATTGCTGGAATGCCAATTCTTTCAAAAATATTGGTGTTCCTTCATCCAAAGGTCCTGTTTTTCTTTTCTGTAATATCCAAAATAATTCCTTGCACTTTTTTAGGCATTCCTTCCATGGTCCATTGGATGGTTTTTCCGAAAGCGATTACCCATATGGTCTGATTTCTTTTAGAGACTAACCTAAACTCTTTCTTAAAGGGGATACTTCCTGGGGATTTAAAATGAAGGGTTAGTTCTTGAGTTAATAATCGATAATCTTCCTGATGGATGTGTTTCTCCCAAGAAATTTTGCCTTTTGTTTCTATTTCTTCTTCCGAGTACCCTAAGGTTTGGGCTAGACCAGAGCTGATGGTATTTACCTTTTCAAAAGGATTGAATTCCCAAAACCCCAATAATTTATCTTCCAAAAGGGTGTCGATAATTTCAGAGGAAGACTCATCACTATCCATAAAATCTCCCAACCTTATATTGTATGGCTTAATGGGGTCTACAGGATGACCAATTCCTAAACAGGTACCAAAATCCTCTGAAATGAAAAAAAACTCCCATTTGGTTTTTATTAAATTTCCGGATGGATAGTTAATTTTCTGAAGATCTACCAGAAATGATTGCTGGTGATGATGCCAAGCTTTTATTCTATTATTTTCATACTTTATCCAATCTGAAGAGAGGAAACAGTCAGCAAAATGAACTGGTTTTTCGGTTTTGTCAAAAAGTGATGGAATAGGTCCAATGCCTGAATCAGAACTTAGAACTAAGCCAGTCTTATCCATGGTCACCTGCATGAAATACTCCGAAGTGATGGCTGCTTGGGCTAATAGTTCTAAAGCTTTGACCTCGTTCATTTATAAAATTAACAAATTTTGCATCTAATTACATAAATTATAATTTAAAATACAAAAAAATATATTTGAAATGAATCAAGAGTCGTTGAATTTAAATAGAAATAGTTTTGGAAATCCTCAAAATGCTGGGAATGCGATGTCAAATGAGGAAGCACTTGCTCTATTGGATGAATGGGTGAAAAATGAAAAATTAAAAGTTCATATGCTTCAAGTAGGGCATTTAATGAAAAAATTTGCGGAAAGTAAAAACTACCCGGATCAAGTTCAACATCTCTGGTATTTGGCAGGCCTGCTTCATGATGCCGATTGGGATCAATGGCCCGAACAGCACTGTAAGAAAATAATTGAAGAATTAGAGTCCAGAAATTTAGATCCAGGAATGATAAGGGCCATTGCCTCTCATGGACCTCGGTATTTTGGGGTAGAGCCTGAATCTGAAATGGACAAAATGTTATATGCTTTTGATGAATTAAGTGGATTCGTACATGCTTATTCTTTGATGCGTCCTACAGGATACGAGGGAATGGAAGTCAAAGGAGTCAAAAAGCGATTGAAGGATAAAACTTTTGCCGCACAAGTGAGTCGGGAGGATATTCAGGATGCTTCTCAGCGTGCAGCTATACCTGTAGAAGATTTAATTCAATTTGTGATCACCCATCAAATTACGGCGCTTGAATGACTGGAATAATAGAATTTAATTAAAAGAATCTTTATCTTGATTTTATTTTTCATATTTAAATCAAGTAATATGTTGAAAAAGTTATGTTTTGGGCTTATGCTTTTACTGGTTTTTGAAATCGCTAAAGCCCAAGAGAAAAGCATAGATACCACTGCCGTCATTATCTTAGATAGGATGAGTTCCATTTTCGGAGAGTTAAATAGTTTGGGATTTACATCCAGCGTATCAAAGGATGTAGTATATGCAGAGGATTTTTTTATCAAGGTTTTTTCAAGTACCGATGTGAAAATTAAGGGGCCTAATAAACTTTCGGCCCGGATTCACGGGGAAAACAAAGAGGATTTATATTCCTATAATGGGGAGCAGGTCACTTATTATTCCTATCAAAATAATATCTATACCGTGGCAGATGCTCCAGATAATCTGATCGAAACCATTGATTGGTTATATACCGATTTTGGGATTGAATTAACAACTGCTGACTTTTTATATCCCAGCTTTTCCAAAGATTTTACTGAACAGATGGATAATGTGGAATTTTTGGGAATAGCTCAAGTAGACGGAAAGCGAGCTTTTCATATTGCTGGAAGCAATGAGTCGATTACAATACAACTATGGATTTCTGATGATTCTTATTTTCTGCCCATCAAAACACTCATTACCTATTTTGATGGGCCTTATGCGAATCAGCATGAAACGGACTTCTCGGATTGGGAAATCAATCAAGATTATCCGGATTCCATATTTGAATTTTCTCCCCCACCAAGTGCAAAACAAATTACCTGGATGAGCCAGAATTAACTAGTTAACGAAATTGAGCAATGGAAAAGTTAAGCATTAAAATTTTGGTCCTGGGTTTTGGGTTGATAGGTATGATATTCATTTCCGACATAGCCCAAGCGCAAAGAATGAGAGCAGGAGCGGGTAGAGCTGGTGCAAGACCGGCGACCACGCGACAAGCTCCATCTAGACAGATGAGTAGGCCCCCGTCAAGACCTTCCACAAGGCCTTCCACTAGGCCTGCTACAAGACCTACAACTAGACCTTCTACGCGGCCTTCTATGAATACCCGGGAGAATACTCGACCAAAAAATTCCAGTTCACGGCCCACCTTAAATGGAGGTTCAAATAAAGTAACAAGGGACAGGAACAATGATAGTAAGGTGTCCAATATTCGAAATAACTCTTCAACTAATCGAGGAGGTAATCGAAATACCATCAACAACAATATTACCATCAATAGAAACAATGTCAATGTCCGAAATAATCATGTTCGGAATTACCGTCCCTACAGACCCCCATATAGACCTTATCCTAGGCCTCCCTATATCTGGGGTGGATTCGGGTTTAGTTGGTTCAGACCCTATTATTATCATCCCTACAGACCCTATTATTGGGGGCCAGTTTGGCATCCATGGGGATTTTTGTAGCAGCCTTAGCAACTACCGCGATCATAGTATCCATTGAAAATCAGGATTACAATTATGATGAAGGGGTATTTTATGTGGAAACTGATGATGGATATGTAGTAGTGGAAGCTCCTCAAGGGGCGACTGTAAAAGTGATCCCTAAAGAATCAAAAGAGGTGGAAGTGAGTCCGACTGTAAACAATTATTATTATGGGGGAACCTTTTATGAAAAAAGTGATGGAGGCTATACGGTAGTTCCACCACCAGCAGGTGCAGTGGTGGACGCTTTACCCGAAGGAGGGGAAGAGGTGAAAGTCGGAGATCAAACGTATGTCAAAATAGGTGATACGTATTATATGCCTGTCCAAGAAGATGGAAAAGATATGTATGAAATAGTGCAGGTGGAAGAAGTGGAGGATTGACCTTAATTTCTTGAAATTAAAAAGGGCCTTGATACTTCAAGGCCCTTATTTTTTATTCTTCAGTTCCCTGAACTTCAGAAAGTGGTTTGAAATTTCCTTCCGGCAATTGTTCCGCTATCTCATCTTTCTCATATGGGAAAACCTCTACAATTGGGCTTTCCACAATATCGGGTACTCTAAAGCTCACCAACATATTACTTAAGCTTTCTTGAATTCTATCATAGGCTTCTTTGACGTCAGAAGCAGTCACAATCATGTATTGAGTGACTTTTTTCTCCTTACCGCTATCTCCATCAGAAACTAGATAGGATACTTTACATTTATACCAGATATCGGCGTCCTCGAAGAAAAAGACATCCACAATGTTACTCTTGCTTAAACTGGTAACTTGGAAATCTCCTCTAATTTGGGATCCCAGACGGTCATATATTATTGCTTCCGCTTCTGTGAATGAAACAGCATCTACCAAATACTGTTCAGAGATGTTTTTTAACAACCCTTCTTCATTCTCCTTCGCATATTTTACTTTACACAAAAACCAAGTTCTCATCATTCATTATTTTGAAGTGTGAATCTAAATCTTATCATTTGAACAACCATAAGATTCATGTTAAAAGTACTTTCTGTTTAGTTAGGTTTTAGATTAAATGATTGAAAATAAATGATATAGATTCTGTATTTTTTTAATCTGGATTTTTAGTTTTCCTTTTCCTGTGGAATTGGTTCAGGTTTGATAAAAGCTGTAAATTGAAAACAAATAGTAAAGTATGCGAGAAAAAATCTGGTATAGTTTTCCAGTACAACTTTTACTTCTTCATCTGAGAAAAAATCTTGCCCTTATTTTGATATGGGTAGTGCTCTTGGGGATTATCCTAGAAAAGTTTGGGGTCATGTTAGGGATTCCCTTCCTTTTTCTAGACCCAGAATATTTGCATCAGGTATCTTGGGTAAGCTTTATGATGATGGGGATTGGTTTTGCGGTGTTGACGATGGCGTTCCATATGACTACCTATATCATGGATGGAAGCCAATTCAAATTTTTGGCGGTACTATCAAAACCCTTTATTCATTTTTGCATAAACAACTCCATTGTCCCTACCATATTTTATTCCATTTATTGCATCAAATTTATTGTATTTCAATTAGGGAATGATTTACCTTCAGAATGGTTTGTTTTTCATTATTTCCTGGGCTTCACTGGGGAAGTTTATTGTCCTACGCATTGATCTTCGGGTATTTCTCATTCACCAATAAGGACTTTTTATTCTTTTTGCGGGCTCAGTGGATAAGCGGCTTAGAAAGGTCCGGCTTACACGGGCCAATGTCATCAGTCAGTACAAGGAGCTGAAGTCCAAACAAGATAAGGTATTGTACTACCTAAACTTGAACTTGAAATTTGAAAAGGTTCGTCCGGATATCTCCAGATTTGAAGGGACTAAATTGCTTAGGGTATTCGATCAAAATCACTTGAATCTATTTTTAATTCAGGTATTTCTCATCCTGTTTGTATTGTTTCTGGGGGTATTTAAAGAGAATCCCATCCTTCAATTTCCTGCAGCAATGAGTGTGACGCTGTTATTGGCTATCCTTGTGATGCTAGTAGGGGCTGTTAGTTTCTGGTTGAGAAAATGGTCTACTGTAGCCGTCATTGCTATATTGTTTCTGGTCAACTATTTCTCCAATTTTTCTTTTTTAAATAGGCCCCATGAGGCATTCGGGATCAATTATTCAATCAAACCGGAACTGTATAATCTACAAAGGCTTAATCAACTTTTACACCCGGATACGGTTGCCAAAGATCGAGCGAGAACCATCAAAACCTTGACTAATTGGAAAAATAAATTCCCTGAGGAAGAGAAACCAAAACTGGTAATTGTCGCAGCAAGTGGTGGAGGACAAAGAGCATCACTTTGGACTTTTCATGTTCTTCAATCCATCTATACTATTCAACAGGGTGAGGTGATCCGACATACAGAGTTATTTACAGGTGCCTCAGGAGGGGTGATAGGAGAGGCCTTTTTTAGGGAGATTTACCTTCGGTCTCAATCGGACTCTTCAGTAGATCCAATGGATCCGAAATATCTGAATCAAATATCTGCGGACAATTTAAACCCTATCATTTTCACCCTATTGGTCAATGATTTATTAATTCGAAATCAATACTTTGAATACCGAGGATATAAGCATTTAAAGGACAGAGGCTATGCCTTTGAAAATCAGTTAAACCTCAATACAGAAGGGGTACTGGATAAACCCATTTCTGCTTATAAAGAGCCTGAACAATCTGCACGAATCCCAATGCTTCCTGTAACCTCATTGATCACCAATGATGGAAGAAAATTGGTGATTTCTCCTAATTCCATGTCCTATCTTGGAACCTCAGTTCTTGGTAAAAGTGGGAAAGATGAAAAAAGCAATCCATCGATTTTGTTCGGTTTTTTCATGATCATGATCCTGAAAACCTTCGCTTTTTATCTGCCTTGAGAATGAGTGCCACGTTCCCTTTTATTACTCCAAATGTCCAATTGCCTTCCATTCCTGAAATGGAGACCATGGACACGGGCTTATCGGATAATTTTGGAGTGCAAGATGCACTTCGGTTTATTTACGTTTTTCAAAAATGGATTTCTGAGAACACTTCCGGGGTGGTATTAATTACCATTCGGGATTCTGAAAAATCCACAGAAATTCCCCTACGGATCCTTCCAAAATCTTGGAGAAAATATTCATTCCATTAAAAAATATTTACTCGAATTGGGATAACGTGCAGACGATTCAAAATGAAGTGTTGTTTAATTACATGGATGAGTCAATGCCTTTTGAACTGGAAAAAGTCGAATTTGAATATGCACCAGAAAAGGTACAGCCTGGGGAATTAAGTGGTAGCCAAGAAACCATGCAGCGGGCATCTTTAAACTGGAGATTAACGGCAAGAGAGAAAAAGTCTATTCTCGCAAGTATATACACCTTGAAAAATCAACAAAGCCTCAAACGCTTGGAAGAGATTTTTGAGGATTCGCACAACTCTCAGTCCACAGATTCTATTCAATAGGCGATTCCAATTTTCTTGTAGATGAAATGCATCAGCCATGCAGGACCAATCAATAAGAATTGGATGTCTTTGAGAAAAGATGGTTTTTTCCCTTCGATTTTATGCCCCCAAAACTGGAATACCCAAGCAATCGCAAAAATTGCCAAACTGATCAGCCATAATTTTCCAGGAAATTCCAAACTGAGAAAATTAGCCAAAGCCAAACACATGGCAGAAAAGAAGAACATCCCAAGGGCCAGTGGAGGAGAAAGCGATACATAATAAATCAAGACCACAGCCAAAGCCAAAGTGGCCCAATTGGCAAAATCTTCTAAAAACGGAGCAAAGTCATGCAGGCTCTCGGAAGGTATCGAATAGATCAGGCCTACGATACTGAAAAATATGGATGGTACGCAGATCCAATGTATAAATTTATTGGTTTGGTTTTGATGGCTTAAGCCGTATTCCTCCAATAATGCATCTATTTTTCTCATGGCATTTTGGGTATTTATCAACAAGTTTCATCAAATTAATAAATCAATTGATCATTTAAGGAGGAAAAAAGAAATGTTTAGCTACTGGGAGAATAAAAATTTTTGAAATACGACTTGATCGTGATTGGGGCCGGTTTTGTCGGGCTGTCTACTGCCATTCACTTTCAAAAGAAACATCCCAAAGCAAAAGTAGCAGTGCTTGAAAGAGGCGCATTCCCAAGTGGGGCAAGTTCAAAAAACGCAGGTTTTGCATGTTTTGGTAGCCTCACGGAAATATTGGATGATTTGGAGAATATGTCCCAAGCGGAGGTATTGGGTTTGGTTAAAAAAAGGTATCGGGGGCTGCAGCAAATTCGGAAAAAATTTGGGGACAAGGCTTTAAATTATCAGGCTTCAAATGGGTTTGAACTCTTAGAGGAAAGCCAATTGCCAGCTGCGGATCGCATGGACGAGATCAATAAAATGCTTCAACCTCTATTTAAAAAGGAGGTGTTTTCCATCGTTTCCAATCATGATCGATTGGGTTTTTCTTCCAAAGTGAAAATGGTAATCCAAAATAAATTTGAAGGTGAACTTGATCCGGGAATGTACCTCACTAGCTTGTGGAGGTTGGCGGGTAAATGGGGAGTTAGGATTATCAGTGGAGTGAATGTCAAGAATATAGAGTTGGATTCAGGAGTAATCTCTGTGGAGAATACTTGGGATCAAGGTCAATTTGAAATGAAAGGGAAGGAATTGGCGATCTGCACCAATGCATTTACCAAGCAATTGTTACCTGATACTACTTTGGAACCAGGAAGAGGGTTGGTGATGGTGTCAGAACCATTAACTTTCGAAATTCCATGGAAAGGTAGTTTTCATATGGATAAAGGGTATGTTTATTTCCGAAAGGTAGATGGAAGGTTATTGTTGGGAGGAGCTCGAAACATAGATTTTGAAGGGGAGAATTCCACCGCATTTGAAATCAATCAAAAAATAAAATCGCATCTCAATAAGTTAGCACATGAGGTGATTTTTCCTGAAAAAGAAATTGTCTGGGAAAAGGAATGGACTGGGATCATGGCTTTTGGAGAAAAGAAAACGCCTATTATTCAGCAGGTAGGAAAAAAAGCAAGTGTTGCTGTAAGGCTAGGAGGAATGGGGGTTGCGATCGGTTGGCAAGTAGGAAAAGAGCTGGCAAAGCTGATTTCCAAAAAATAAAATGATATTTTTTGATTAGATTCAACACTTAAATTCACATACCAGCTGTTAATGGAAGGAACTATACGTGCCCCTAAGGTTTTTGACGCCCTTATCCCCTTAATTTTTTTAATAGTATTACTTGTCTTAAATATCCAGGTTTTTGGAACGGATGGTTTATCTGGTTCCAATCAAATTGTACTGATTTTATCTGCCACGGTTGCTGCCTTGGTTTCAATTTTTAGATTAGGCTTTAGGTGGGAGACCTTGCAAGACGGGATTGTAAAAAGCATCAGTGCTGCCATGTCAAGTATATTAATTTTATTCTTGATAGGGGCACTTGCAGGAACTTGGCTTTTAAGTGGAATTGTTCCAGCCATGATTTATTATGGTTTACAGATTTTGAACCCCACCATTTTCCTTTTTGCAGCTTGTGTGGTAAGTGCTATCGTATCTATTGCCACGGGAAGTAGTTGGACCACTGTTGCTACAGTAGGTGTAGCACTCTTAGGAATAGGGAAGGCACTTGGCTTTGAGGAAGGAATCATAGCCGGGGCGATTATATCCGGAGCTTACTTTGGAGATAAAATGTCTCCTTTGTCAGACACCACCAATTTGGCGCCTGCAATGGCTGGTACAGATTTATTTACCCATATCAGGTACATGGCCAAAACGACAGTACCCTCTATTACAATCACCCTAATCATTTTTATAGTGGTTGGGTTTAATTATGAAACGGTTGGCTCCGTTGAGGATGTGAAAGCAATCTCTGCCGTAATTTTAGAACGGTTCAATGTGAATGGTTGGTTGTTTATTGTTCCTTTGGTGGTATTAGGGATGATCATAAAAAAGTGCCGGCAATTCCTGCCTTGCTAACCGGAGCCTTGTTAGGGGAGTTTTTGCCTTGATCTTCCAACCCCAAATCATTTCCTTGATTGCTGCTGAAGATGGATCTTATGCCTATCAAGGTTTCAAAGCAGTAATGATGTCACTGTATGGAGAAATCAGTGTGGTTACCAGTAATGATGTCGTCAATGAATTGTTGGTGACGGGAGGAATGGCAGGAATGCTGAATACCATTTGGTTGATAGTTTGCGCCATGGTATTTGGAGGGATAATGGAAGAAAGCGGAATGTTGAGAGTATTGGCAGAGGCCATTATCAAAAAAGTACATCGAGTAGGTTCTTTGATTGCCTCTACTGCAGCTACCTGCGTGTTTTTTAACATCACTACCTCTGATCAATATCTGGCGATTTTGGTTCCTGGAAGAATGTATGCCGATGTATATAAGAAGAGGGGACTTAAACCCGAAAATCTAAGCCGAACCTTGGAGGATTCAGCGACAGTAACCTCCGTATTGGTGCCTTGGAATACTTGTGGCGCTACTCAAGCTTCAGTATTGGGCGTGGCAACCTTAACGTATGCACCCTTTTGCTTTTTTAATATTATTAGCCCGTTTATGACCATTTTATATGGGTATCTTAAAATTGGAATAACGTATTACGAGAAAGAAGAAGTTTAGTATGATCCCTTTAAGGATAAGTAAAGATGAGATTAACCAGTTGCCCCTAGGCCAGTTTGAAGGGGAAATGTTTTTAATCGATGATATAGAAGATGTAGAAGAGGCTGCCGAATTTTTGGCAAAGCAAAGGATCATTGGTTTTGATACGGAAACAAAGCCTGCTTTTCGAAGAGGGGTGATTAACCCGGTCGCGTTACTTCAATTATCTACTTCAACTCAAGCGTTCCTATTTAGGTTAAATAATATTGGGAGCTTTCCAGATGCTTTGAGAAATGTGTTAGAAAAAGAATCCATTGTAAAGGTCGGAGCAGCCGTCCATGATGATTTAAAAGGCCTGGCAAAACTGACGGATTCTTTTTATCCTCAATCTTTTTTGATTTGAATGATGAATTAAAGAAAGTAGGATTCCATAATGTAGGGGTTAGAAATCTTTGTGGGATGGTCTTGAAAATCAGGATCTCCAAAGCAGAACAAGTTTCAAATTGGGAAGCTGAAGAACTCACTGAAAAGCAAAAACGGTATGCAGCCACAGATGCATGGGCTTGTTTGGAGATTTTTGAAAAATTAAAAAAGGAAGGTTATTTGGACCCTCTTTTTAAGAAATGATTTCTAGAGACTCTATTTCTTCTAAACTTTCTAATAACTGCTCTTCAATTCCTTTTCTATACTCCAGAGACATTTTGCAGTCCAGCATCAATTCCTGATGAATGATTTCCAATTCATGGGTTTTCACCAATTTCATGACCTCATTCATCGCAGGATAAGAAAATTTGATTTTCACCGAGGATAAAACTTGTTCTTCAATGATCTCATTTTCTTCGATCGCTAATGCTGCAGAAGTCTTATAAGCCTGGATCAAGCCACTCATGCCAAGTTTTGTGCCCCCAAAGTACCTGACCACCACGATGAGGATATTGGTCAGGTTATTTGATCGGATCTGGCCTAAAATAGGGTCTCCCGCAGAATGGTTAGGTTCTCCATCATCTACAGCACGAAAGGTAGTTGCTTCTTTGCCAAGCACATAGGCATAGCAATGATGCCTGGCATCATAATAAGTCTTTCTCAATTCAGCGAGATGGTCTTTTATTTCCTCTTCACTTCTGACTGGAAAAGCAAAATAAAAGAACTTACTACTTCGATCCTTGTAAAGTCCCTCGCTCGGCCTTTTGATGGTTAAATAAGAATCATCTAAGTCCTCTAAATGCATACGGATTGAGATGGTATTTGAAGATTATTGAATGGCTAAATTAGAAATTTAACTATTCAGTAACCTTGAATCCGTCTGATTTCTATTAATTTTAATTAATTGAGATTTCATAAAGAGGATAGAATTGATTGCAAAAAAATTACCTTACTTAATTGACTTGCCAGGTCATGTATCAGAGACAGGGAAATTAACTTATTGGGATAATCGGACGCTCTTTCCATCTGGAATAGAACGATGCTTTTGGATATCGGAAGTGAAAGCAGGGGAGTCTAGAGGTAACCATGCGCATTATCAAGAATCTCAAGTAATCATCGCCCTAGCTGGAGTTTTAGAAGTAGAGGTGACCCATGTAAGCGGGGAACTATTTAAATTTAAATTGGAGTCTTCTTCAAAAGGGTTGTTCATTCCTCCTTTAAATTGGGTTTCAGTTATTTTCTCCAAAGGTTCTGTGTTACTTGGACTCTGTGATCAAGCGTTTTCTGAAGATGATTTTATTAGGAATAAACAAGACTTTGAAAACTATCAATACAGAAATCAGTAAAGAATTTGAACTAATTGTTCAACCCTCTGAAAGATGCAAAAAGGATTATTTATTATCCAATATTTCAGGAAGTGGGGAGGTAGTGGCATTAGATTTTTTCTGGGAAAAGAAAGGAAAGAGAAAAGCATGGATCACTTTTTCAATTGATTCAAACTTAGTAGCAAGTTCACTACCCATGACCCCTTTTGGAGGGATATTTATTTTAGAAAAATTACATACAGAATCATTGGAATGTTTTATTCAAATGGTACTGGATACTTTGAAAAATAGAGGGGTTAGAAAAATAGAAATTATTTGTGCTCCCAAACCCTACGAAGAGAACCATGATTTAATCGCTTACCTTTTACAAAAACAAGGTTTTGAGTTAACGAGTATCTTGAGCCATCAATTCTTTTTGGGCAGGAAGAAAATAAAGAAATGGGTTCAGCAGGAATACGCTCGGTATCAAAAAAAGACTCAATCTCGGGCTATTTCTACAAGCATTAATTCGATAGGCAATTTTAATTTTTGAAGGAAATCCGTCATTGGAACGTAGAACGGGGCTATGAATTTCAATTGGATGATAACAGGATTATCATGCAAGTATCAGAGTATCCGGATCGATATTTTTTAATCAGCATTCTAGAGGCAGAAAAACCTGTGGCCCACTGTTTAGCAGTAAAGCTATTTTCGGATTCCATCTATTATTTTCTTTCAGCAATTAACCCTCACTCTTCCATCAAAAATGGGGGTGAATTATTGCTGGCAAATCTGTTTAAATTGGCCAATGATGAGAAAGTTAAATTGATCGATTTAGGCTCCTCGGATTTGGGAGATGAGATAAACCATCCATTGATGTTTTTTAAGTCAAAATTCTCGAATGATATTTCAAACAAAGAGACCTGGGTAAAAAATCTATAAGTATGAGAAGAGGTAAATTGGTTTCTGTGATCTGTATCTGCTTCAATCATGAAGATTGGATAGAGGAATGTTTGGAAAGTGTGCGATTGCAGGATTACCCTCAAAAGGAATTGATCATTATTGAAAATGGGAGCACGGACGACTCTCTACAAGTAATTGAAAAGTGGATTAAGGAAAGTGCAGGAAACTTGAAGGTGGAATTGATTTCTAATCAAGAACCACAATCTTACCTGGCTCTTTTTAACCAGGCGATTAAGAACTCCAACAGTCAATATGTAGTGGATTTGTCAGGTGATGATGTGCTATATCCAGATCACCTCTCTTTGTCGGTAAAAATGTTGGAGCTTTCAAGAGATGCGGCATTCGTGTTTTCGGATGCCTATATTTTGGATGAGGATGGAGTGGTTAAAACATTTTATGATCGGAAGACAGGAGGGGACTTAGTCCATGAAATAGAGGTGAATCATATCTATGAAATTCTGGTCCAAAGCTATTATATCTGTTCGCCTACCATTGTTTTTGATCGGGCTATTCTGCTAAAAGAAGGAGGATATGACGAAAACTTGACCTATGAGGATTTTGACATCCAAGTTCGCTTGGCCAGAAAATATCCCTTGGTATTCTCGGATCATGTGGGAGTCCTGAAGCGAAAGCTTTCCAATTCCTTATCAAGCAGGCAGTATATACCTTATGAATCGAAAATGCTCCCAAGCACCTTGATGGTTTGTAAGAAAATTAAAAATATGAACGAAACGCCTTCTGAAATGAAAGCCTTGGGTAAGCGGATTTTATTCGAGCTTAAACACGCTTTATGGTCTGCAAATTTTGAAGTAGCAACTGGTTTTATTGCATTGGGAGAAGAGATTCACCTGAAAAGTTTAACTTTACTGATCTATAAACTCTGGGCAAGGTTTAAGTTTGATTTATCCTGGCTTTATACCAGAATCGGTTAACCCACCACTACCTCTATTAGCTTTTTGTTTTGGTAATACTTTTGAGACAGTTTGAGTAAATCCTCAGATTGAAATGTTTTTAGATAAGAAAGTTTGTCGAAATAATAAGATAAATCCAAGCCTGAGTGATGAACAGCCCTAAATCTGTCCATGACATCAAAAGCAGAGCTAAAACGGCTCAACATCTGCCCAATCATGTAATTTCGAACGACCTCTAATTCATCTTTAGCAACAGGTTCTTCTACCAGTTTATTGATTTCAAAGTAAATTTCATCGATTACTTCTTGGTAAAAAGCCTTTTGTACATCCGCTGAGATTACCCAATATTCAAAGTCACCAATTTCTGCCAGACTGGAAAATATTCCATAGGTATGCCCTTTGTCTTCCCGTATATTTTTGATTAATCGAGATCCAAAATAACCTCCTAAAATGGTGTTAAGCACAGAGAGTCCTATAAAATCAGGATGTGATTTTGGGATGGAAAAGTTTCCCATTCTAATGCTACTTTGTACTGCATTATCACGTGATTCTATCCATTGAAAATTAGTAATGACTTCAGGGAAAAGAAGCTCCTCGGTAGGTTTCCTATTCGGGATTCTGGAAAGATCTATTTCTAGACCATTTAATTCTTGTTCTGAAAAATTCCCACTTATAAAGATTTCTATTTCCTGCCAGAGTAATTCCTCATAATAGAATTTTAATCGATCAGGTGTTACTTCATCTAAATGGGAGGCTTTTGGTTCTAATCCATAGGGATGTTCCGGTCCAAATAAAGCCTTTCTGAAAAGCTGTCCGGCTCTTACAGAAGTTTTTTCTTTTTCCAGTTTTAAGGCTAGCCTCTTTTGCGACTTCCGCTTTTCTAATGAGTCCAAAGGGAATGTGGCTTCAGAAAATAAGTCAATAAATACAGGAAGGACTTTTTCCAGGTGTTTTTTGGTAGTTAACAACCCCAATCCCTCATGGGAAAAAGAAAGTATTGGGTTGACCTCGCTTGCGTGAAAATCGAAGAATTCCGCGATCTCTTCACCAGACATTCCTTTGAGTCCTTCCTGAAGGAGAACCAAGGTAAATGAAGGGATTAAATTCTGGGATAATGGGAGGGATGCTTTCCGCCCTTTTCCTATGACTTCTATTTTTACAACATCCAGATTGGGAGTATTATTGAAAAATAACTTCGCACCATTATCCAACTTAGTTTCAAATGGAGGAGTAAGTTCAAAATCCTCCGAATTCTAAATTCAGGAGCTTTGGACCTATCTAATGGCATTTTTAATTCGGAATGGTATAAAGAAGAGAGAATCTTAGCGTTTCTGCTAATGGATGGTTTTGCTTTTGAGGAACTAAATAAGAGAAATCAAATCCTATTCTCTTTAAATCAAATCCCAAGCCCATGGTGAAATATTTTCTACCACCTTTGCTTTGGTTTTCAAAAAAGTAACCGGTTCTTAAATTGAATTTTTCAGCATAGGTATATTCTACCCCAAAAGAGACCGTCACTTCTTGAATTTCCTCAGAAAAGCCTCCGGGGGCATCTGCAAACGAGCCAAACATCCCTGAAATTAAAGGCCGGTTGGGATCTTTTCCTTGGGCAATTACCAAATTACCATCTTCATCTGTCACCAATGTGCCATCTTCATTGGTTTCGTAATAAGGGGGCGTTGGAACCAATAACTTATTAAAATCCAATGCAAAAGTTAGGGTGTTCATTGGATCTAAATCCAATGAATAAGCGGTACCAATTCGAAAGTTAGTAGGAATATAATCTAAATCATCTGCACTATTGTAGGTGATTTTTGGTCCAATATTGGAAATGTTCACACCCCAGGACCAGGTGCCTTCTTTTGCACCAGCAAAGATTGGTTTTTGATAATAAAGACCCACATCTGTACCTACGCTGATCCCTGGTCTACTTTCATTTCCTCCCGAAGAAGAAATGTTTCCAGAAAGATTGGAATGGATAAATCTGGCAGAAATACCCAACGCGAGGTTAGATGAAAGTTTTCTTGAATAAGTACCTCCAATCGCAATGTCACGAGGGTTGAATTCACCCAATGGATTTCCCCTTCCATCTGTCAATTCTATATCGCCCATATTGAAGTATCTCAACTCGAATCCAAATGCAGAGACCTCATCTATTTTCACAAAGCCTGTCAAATAACTTAATGACATATCATTTACAAGCTTTCCAAGCCAAGGAGAATAGGATAATGAAAAGCCCGTTTTATCTTCCACAAAAGCAAGTTTCCCAGAATTCCAGTGAGCTGAATTAGCATCCGGAGAGGTAGCCACCCCAGCATCCCCCATGGCAGAATGCCGAGAGTCAGGTGCAAAATTTAAAAATGGCACAGCTGTAGTGATTACCCGCCTAGTTGGATCTTGACCTGATATGATGCTGCTGTTTTGAGCAGAGGTTGTAAAACTAGCCAGGGTAAAAACTATTAGGAGTATGTTTATCCTGTTTCTAATGGCCATTATTTTCATTTAATAACGATTTGACCGCTAACTGTAGCCGTTGAATTGTCGGTTTCAGATTGAAGCGTTAATTTGTAAATATAAGTTCCTTTTGCGGGATATTTTGATTGGTTTTGTAAAAATATCCATGATAAATCATCAATCCTAGCGGATGCCTTGGTCAAACGAAGTGATTCAGTAAATATTGCCTGACCTGTAGTTTGATATATAGAAATTGTAATTTGAAAATTTTCACCTGGTCTATTGTGCTCTAAAATAAAGTTACTAACCTCATTCGTGGGGTTAGGATACGTTTTGTGGTTCAGGATTTTCAACTGTTTACTTCCTTTCACAAAAAACGATACACTTAAGTTACTTTGATTTCCCAAATTATCCCAAGCATTAATCAGAATCTCATTTTTCCCTTCAACAAATCCTTCCAATAAAATTTCGATGTACCCACTTTCGAACCTGTTATTTCGGGCAATAAACTCCCGGTTTAAGTACATGGGGGCACCCCCGTTGATCTCCACGGAAAGTTGACGTTCAGGCAAGAGACCAGAAATATCTATTCCGCTCCTATCCTCCAAGTCAATATGAGCAAAAAGTGATTTGGAAGGGAAAGAATTTGAAACAGGGTCTAACCCATTTAATTGTAGTTGGATGGAAGGACCTTCCCTATCTAATTCGGTTTCGTTTGATTCTATCGCGAGAACCGATTCCGTTCCAAAAGCCTCGAAGTTAGATTCGCTTTCCAATGCGATAATTCTGATTCTGGCCGGGTATTCTTTTTCACCTAAGTTCCTCGGAATAAAAATTTCAGTTGTGAGCTCTCCATTTAAAACACTTCCTTCCCCTCTGAATAGCATCACCTCTGTTTCATTGTAAGAAAAAGGTGGATTCTCATCTCCAAAGCTTTTTTTGTCAGATTGCCTACCCCAAATTTCAATTTGAAAGTTTCCATTGTACCCAATTTGTTTGGCTCCGCTCACTGGATCAATGATCGCATTTTTTAAAATGAGAGCTTGTCCTGAAAGAAGTGAACTTAGGGTATTTCCTGCTTTATCCTCGATGGATATTAAATCCACTTTTAGCTCAGGTTTCACCAATTTAAGGCTTGGATCACCTATCAAGGAGAAATTTCTATTGAATGGCCCCTTCAAGCTCTTGTTTTTAGTGTTTTTAAAAATAGTACCAAGATCCTGGTATCCTGAAGAATTGGATTGAAATGCTTCTTGGATGAAGGCCTCATTGACGGAGAAGTTTACACTTGAAAATACGGGTCTCCCTGTACTCAAAATACCGATGGCACCTCTATCCGAAGCAATAAGTAGTTCTTCTGCCGCTGATCTAAAAAATGGACTGTCTTGCCTTCCGAACTCACAAGTGGCGGTGACCCATAAAGCTAAATTCTTTTGTTTGGGCCAATTCCTGATATCAGCAACTGAAAATACTTCTTCTGCAGTCAAGGAGGTCTCGTTTCCATGCCCTATAAAATTGAGAATGAGGGTTCCCTCTTCTAATGTTTTTTCCAAAGCAGAAATTGCTTGAGGGGACTTTTGGTTTATCCCTTCTGTTACCTGTTCATAGCTGTCTAGGTAAAGTTTTTTTTGTTGGATGAAGGGATAATTTTCTTCGAGATACTGGGAGTGCTTTTCAGCATCCCGCATATGAATGTTGTTATCACCGTCATCTACTAAAAACGAAATGCCCTGTTTCCAAAAACCTGGTTCATGGTTATTTTCATAGTCAATTATTTTATTGACCACAGCTAATGCCTCTTCTTTGCTGATAACTGGAAGTCGTCCCACTCCAATTTGCATCATTTCATCTTCCTCTGAGCTTTCTCCCCAATTACCTTGGCCAATTTCCAACATCCCGAAGTAATCGTCAGAATTATAGGTAGTTAATGGGTTTAGGCTATTTCGGCTTGAATAAGTGGGGATGAGGTTAGGCCGTCCTCCCAATTTTCCTTTGTAATCAAATGTCCCTTTTCCAAAGAGCAAGACATTTTTTAAGGAATTGGAATGATGATACCTACTGGCAATAAAATTCCGGATAGCTGTCAGGTCCCGGTTACCATATCCGAAATGATCGACTATCTCCTCGATCCATACTACTTCAGTAGGAATTCCGAGCTGGATTTTGTGAGATTTTAGCTTTTCAGCTGAAAATGAAAAGATCTTGGGTGCAATGATTATTAATTCCGCAGAATTATTGGATTCATTTAACTCGTTGTTAATTGATTTAAAATGGCTTAAAGCAGGTACTTCTTCAGGGTTAAAGACGATGAGTTTATCGGTTTTCACTTCAGTATTGAGTGCGAACTCTAAGCGTTGCGGTCTAAAAAAATCACTTACATCCCAATAAGAAAACTGGGTGGCTTTAACCAAGGAAAAGCTTTCGGAATTCCAATTATAATAAATTCCTTGGCTAAGGGTTTGACTTGAAAATGGGATTCCTACACATATATAATCCCAATATCCAGTTGCACTTTGATCTGCAGATTTGAAGCTGGTGCGGATTCGATCCAGTCGACCCTCCATGGGTGAAAATTCAAAAGAAAACTGATCCTCAATTCCTTTGATTCCATAAGTGGTAGAGGGGATGGCTTCAAATGAAGCCTCATACCCTTCCTGATCATCTAACAGGATAGAAATGGAAGAAGGAGTAGTGGAACTACTCATTAAAGTTCCAAATAATTTCCAATGATCTGAATTTCCTGCTTCTTGGAAAACAGAGATAGTTCTCGAGCTTTGGGGTAAAATAGCTTCCGAATACCAAGTCCTTCCTGAATTCAGAATATTGTTTTCTTCCCCTTTGAATGGAATCAATTGATAGAGCGATAGTGGACCTGATAGTGATTCAGGAAGTTCTTGGGCAGATACGTCTTTTGTTCTGCTTCCAACCCCAATTAAATAACTTAAACTATCTGCATATAGATGATGCTGATAGTTCCAATGGGAGCGATCGTCTTTCTCAAATACATGTGGTCCTTCTAAATAGATATAAAGGACTCCATTCTGGATGAAACTTGGGATTTCTTGTTTGGCTAACTGTTCTTCTTGAAGTGGTTGGGGGAGCATGCCTGGATACCCAAAGAAGGCGATGTCTGACAATGAATTAGCTCCTAGTTTTTTAGCGTCTTCCTCCTCCAGTTTAAAAATTCCCGATTCAGCTATTTTTATGGAATAGAATTGGCTTTGGGAAAACACATCCCAAGAAAAAGAGATGCTGATGGCTAGGATAACTATTAGCTTTTTTATCAAAAGTCTCATTCACTACTCGTTGCATTTTCAACCACTGATAACCCAATATACGCAAGGATAATCAATGGGATACCAGCAAGCCCCAACCAAACAAATAGAAGGATGCTGAGAGTGATTAGCGCATACCTGAAAATATTCTTAGAAAATGCGAAAGATTTGAACTTCAGTGCGATCAAAGGAATTTCAGAAACCAACAGGATGGATAAGGTTAGTGCAATTCCAACCAAGAAAAATGGGGAGGTAATCACAGTACCAATCTTTGTCCATTGGATAGCAAAATGAGGTAAAGTGGCCACAAATAATGCTGCAGCAGGAGTAGGGACCCCAATAAACCGGTCTGACTGCCGGTCATCTAGATTAAATTTAGCCAACCTCAGGGCGGAAAATAAGGGAAGTATCAAAGTACCATATGGAAGCCATTCAATTTGACTGGTGCTTTTGGCCATTGCAAAAAGGATAAAGCCAGGAAGTACACCGAATGAAACCAGATCCGCCAATGAATCTAACTGTTTACCCAATTCCCCCTGAACTTTCAAGAGCCTGGCTGCAAATCCATCTATAAAATCAAGAAATGCAGCCAGTAGGATAAACCAGGCACCAGAAAGAATATTTCCGTCCAAAACCCACACGATCCCAATTAGACCGGATAGTAAATTTAAAAGAGTGACCGTGTTAGGGATATGTGACTTGATATTCAAAGCATTGCTCTTTGTCCCACGAATGGGTTGTTGATTTTTTCAAAACCTATGGTAGTCTGTGGACCATGGCCAGGGTAAATGATCGTTTCCTCTGGTAGTCTGAATAATACCGATTTGATTTTACTGATCAATTGGTTGTGGTTTCCTCCAGGAAGGTCTGTTCTACCTATACTTCCTTTGAAAAGAGTATCTCCAGCAATTGCCTGCTTTGAATCCTCATGGTAAAACACCACATGTCCAGGCGCATGGCCTGGAACAAATAAAATTTTCAAAGTTTCAACGCCAATTTTGATTTCATTTCCCTCCACCAGAAAACCATCCGGTTCGCTTCCTTCATACATATGAAACCCATAATTAGGAGCGTACACTTCCACAGATTTGATTACAGGGATTTCTTTTTCATGAATGAGTAAAGGAACGCCAAAAGTACGTTTTGCCCAGGTATTTCCTAACACATGGTCAATATGACAATGGGTATTTAGGATTTGCTTTACAGCGATGTTATTTTGTTGAATAAAATTCTCAAGCTCTTGTTTTTCAGAATCTTCATAACACCCCGGATCTATAATAGCCCCTTGTCCTGATTCATCATAAAGCAGGTAGGTGTTTTCCTGGAAAGGATTAAATGTAAAAGACTTGATGTAAAGCATAGGATTTGTCTGTACTAAGGCAACAAAATAAAGAATTATACCTTTAATTTGAGCCATGGAAATTGATTTTTTACTGATTGGTCAAGGGCTAGCAGGAACAGCGCTGGGATATCGTTTGATAAAATCCGGTAAAAGTATAAGAATTATCGATCAACCCTCAGGAAATCAGTCAAGCAGGGTAGCTGCTGGCCTATTTAATCCAGTGACAGGGAGAAAGATGGTAAAGACCTGGAATGCAGATTATTTATTTCCTGAACTTCATTCGTTTTACAAGGGACTGGAGGAAGTTACAGGCGAATCGTTTTTGATGGAACAACCTATTTATAGGCCTTTTTTATCCATTGAAGAACAGAATGAATGGATGGGGCATAGTGCGGATGAAGGATTCCAAATTTATTTGAAGGAGATCTATACCGAAAGCCAAAGTGATTCGTTGAATGATTCATTTGGAGGGGTGTTGCTCAAGCAATCGGGATGGTTGAAAATAAATGTTTTCCTCGACGCCATGCAAAAGTATTTTGCAGAGAACCTTCAAAAAGAATATTTTGAAGAACATGAATTGAGAAAAGAGGAGGGGCATTGGGTATACAAAGGCATCAAGTATCAAGCCATCATATTTTGCAATGGTTTGGGGGCGATGAATTCTTCATTCTTTAACTATTTACCGTTTGCACCAGTGAAGGGGGAACTATTGGAATTGAAACAAGCCTTCTGCCCTGATTATATCGTAAATAGGGGGTGTTCAGAGTTCATCTTGGAAATGGGGTTCACAGGGTAGGTTCCACTTATACCAAACATGATTTGGACGAAGGACCTACAGATTCTGCCAAGTCAGAAATATTAGAGCGACTAGGTGCCTTGGTAAAATTGCCCGTGGAGCAAATTATTTCCCATAAAACGGGTATTAGACCAGCTACTAGGGATAGAAAACCATTTTTGGGTAAACATCCTAAGGAGCAAAGCGTTTACATATTTGATGGGTTTGGAGCAAAGGGTGTTTCTTTGGTCCCTTATTTTAGTAAATTAATGTGTGACTATTTGAAAGGGCAGGCTTCACTACCCAAAGAAGTAGACATAGCAAGGTATTTTAATTATATTTAAAAAAACATCTTCGGCAATACGAATGCGATATCACCTGTTACGAATATTGATTTTTGCTGGGTTATGGTTGAATTCATTTTTTGTCTTTGCTCAATTTGATCAAGAGAGATTTGGGAAGAACAGGGTTCAGCACCAGCAATTTGAATGGTACTATTTTACCTCTAATAACTTTGAGGTGTATTACTATGACCGTGGTGGTGCAAATGCAAAAATGGCCATTGAATTTTTGGAGGAAGAGTTTAATAGACTAACCCAAATGATAGGCTATGTGGCCTATACCAAACCAAAGATCTATATCTACAATTCTCCAGAAGAACTTTTACAAAGTAATCTTGACCTCAATAAAATGGAATTGTATGAGGAAGGTCAAACGGATTTTAACAGGCTGATTGCTGAAGTTTCCTATAAAGGTGAGGTAGATCAATTTAAGGAAGATATTTTATATGCCACTTCCAAGGTGATCATTCAGGAGATGCTGTATGGGTCTTCAGTTTCCGATGCTTTCCAGTCCAATTTAGTCAATGCTTTTCCGGAATGGTATATTGATGGGATCGCCTTGTATCTGGCAAAGGGCTGGAGTTTAGAAATGGATGATTTTGTCCGACATTATCTGCAAGAGGAGGAAAATCCAAAAATCTTGAAATTAAAGCAACATGAAGCAGCATTAGTAGGACAATCTATTTGGAACTATATAGCCGAAAGATATGGCAGAAGATACATTTCCAGTATTTTGAATCTTTCAAGAATCAATAGAAATGAGGAAAATAGTATTGCCAATACGGTAGGTCTGAATTATGATACTTTTACTTCTGAATGGATCAAATATTATAAGACCATCAATGAGCAGGTATTTACCAATTTCAAGGATGTAGACCGATCAAATGCAGTTGCGGCTACTTCTTCCAAAGTAATGGGCACTATAAGTGATATTAAATTTAGCCCTGATGGCCTGAATGTCGCCTATGTGATCAATAATGGCGGTCGATATAAAGTTCAGATTAGGGAAGTAAGTTCTGGAAATGAACGCACCTTGTTGCAGGGAGGTGCCGTTTACAAAGACCAGACTCCTAACTTAATTTCGCCAGTAATTGCATGGAAGGATTCTGCAAATCTAGCTATTGCTTCATTTAAAAGAGGCTTTACCACATTAAGATTAAGGTCAATTGATGGCAGTAGTCAGGACAAAATATTTCTGAGGAATATTACCCAGATTTTGAGTTTGGACTTCAATGAGTCCGGTAGAAATATGGTGCTTTCTGCTATATCCAACGGGAAATCCGATATCTATACCTTAAATACAAGGGGAGCTGGCAAAAGGTTAACCAATGATATTTTTGATGAGCTGACGCCTACATTTTTGAATGATTCCACGATCATTTATTCTACCAATTACACGGAATTATCCGATTCAGTAGATGTGAAGGAAATGGATTTGAGTAGTTTGCCAAATGCATATAATCTGTATCTCATGGAAGTAGGAGATACCATTGTGACCAGAAAGCTCACCAATACCAACAGTAAAAACATTCGTCCTAGAAAATTGAATGGAAATAGTGTGGTGTTTTTGAGTGATCTCAGTGGGATAAAAAATCTAATGAGATTGGGTGTCGGATCTCAAGTAGCTAATCAAATTTCTGGGTTCAATAAGAGTATTGAAGTATTTGATGTGAGCAGTAGAATGAGCAAGATTGCCTATGCAGTGAGAGATGGAAGAGAGGTATTCTTAAAGATTGAAAATTATTCCGGCGTCGATCAGTTTACTCCTAGTACTCCAAGAATCCAACTTGAACAGGCTAAATCGCTGAATGAACGAATTGCCGCCAGAAGATTATTAGAAGAGAAAGCTCAGGATCAATTGAAGAAAAACCCGCATTGGAATTACCAGTTGCGAAAGATACTGTTACCGTTAAAGTAGATACAACACAGAAAAGCACCGCTACTTCGATCAATTTGGATAGGTTGAGATTTGAATCCAAAAATGGGATCAATACAGAGAATTATACATTTGATTCACTTCCTAGCCCAACGATTGCCAATGAGAGAACAGGCTCAGAAGGGAGAGATAATAAGATTAGTTTATTAGAAACTTTTAGAAAGCAGAGCTTGCAGAAAAGAGTTTCAGGTCCAAGACGAATGGAACCCCAGTTTTTGACAAATAGTATCAATACAAGGTTTGTCGTCGATCCCTTGAGAGGTTTCGGAATTAGTTTTACAGGTAGAATGACTGATCTGCTAGACAATCATAAATTTTATGCTGGAGTGATGACTACGTTGGATTTTCGATCTGGGGGAGACATTTTCTTTGAATATGAATACTTAAAAAGCAGAATAGATTTCAAAGGTAGATTTGATCGAAAAACCATTCGTATATCTGAGGGAGATATCACTTTTCAAAAGTATGTTCTTACCAAGGTGGAAGCAGGGTTTTCTTATCCATTTAATGTTAATGCAAGATTTACCCTGGCACCATTTGTCGCCAAAACCCAATATTTTAACTTGAATTCTGACTCTTTGATTCTTGGGCAAGATCCTGATCAAAATCGGTTTGATGTAAATTATATTGGTGGAAAGGCCGAATTTGTCTTTGACAAGACCGAACCTATTGGTTTGTATTCCCAGGCTGGATTTAAAGGCAAAATAGGATACATGCAATACCAATCCTTAAATAAGTCTTCCCGTTCATTTGGTAATTTTTATTTGGATTTAAGGAATTATCAAAGAATTCATAAAAATATTGTCCTTGCTTCCAAATTGTATGCAGGATCCTTTATGGGGAATAACCCTCAAACCTATATCGTGGGAGGAATGGATAATTGGTTGTTCAATGAGTTTTATAGACCTCCATCCAATAGGCCAGAAGCTTCTCCGATCAGAAACCCAGCTGGGGTAGAAAACTCCAATATTTTGTTTGCCGATTTTGTGGACTTAAGAGGATATGATTACGATGAAATTAGAGGAAGGAATGTGATTTCATTCACTACTGAGCTAAGGGTTCCTATTTTCTCTTACCTAACTAGAGGAAACATTACGTCAAATTTCATTAGAAATTTCCAATTGGTGGGCTTTTATGATATAGCCTCAGCTTGGAATGATTCTGCTCCATGGGAGAAGGTAAATGATCAAAACACTGAAGTAATAAATACAGAAGGTTCTCCTTTTACCATCACGTTAAATAATTTCAATAATCCTTGGTTACAAAGCTATGGAGCTGGACTTCGCACCGTTTTGCTGAATTATTATGTAAAATTTGATGTGGCCCAACCTGTTCGAAATTATAAAAACGAAGATCTAAAGTTCTATGTAACTTTGGGCATTAATTTCTAATCATCAACATCAATTATGATCAAATCGATGACCGGCTTTGGAAATGCCGGATTCGAGAATGAGAAGGTTATGATCCACGTGGAGATCAAATCTCTCAACTCAAAATTCTTGGACCTTTCCATTCGAAGTCCAAGACAGTTTTCAGATAAAGAACATGAAATAAGAAACCTGGTACAGGGAGTTTTGGATCGTGGAAAAGTAAGCGTGTCTATTGAGTTTTTATCCAAAAGCTCAAAAGAATTACCGGTTTCTATCAACGAGGAACTTTTTGAGACCTTCTATGGAAAGTTTAAAGCCATGGCTCAATCTGTGGGTGATAATTCTCAGGATATATTCAAATTGGCCCTCCAAGCTCCAAACGTCATCAATAACCTGACGACAGAGGATAAAGATGAAGCACAGGAGTGGGAGCAAGTTAAGACGGTATTGGCAGATGCATTGAAAAACTGTGATGATTTTAGAAAAGATGAGGGAGGTTCCTTACAAGAAAAACTGCAGGGAAATCTTGAAAATATTGCGCTAAACTTATCCCATATTATCAATGAGGAGGGGCAGCGTAAAGAAAAGATCAAACAGAAAATCAGAAATCATTTCAACGAGTGGTTAGATGAAAATTCCTTTGATGCCAATCGATTTGAGCAGGAACTCATTTATTATTTTGAAAAACTAGATATTACCGAAGAACTGGTCCGTTTAGATACACACCTGAAGTATTTTTCCAAAATCATGTTAGAAGAGAAAAATCAAGGTAAAAAACTGGGATTTATTAGCCAGGAGATCGGAAGGGAAATCAATACGATTGGTTCGAAGGCCAATGATGCTGGTATCCAAAAATACGTGATTTTAATGAAGGATGAGCTTGAGAAAATAAAAGAGCAATCCATGAATGTATTATAAAAGAGGGGCTGTAAAGCCCCTTTTTTATGGTTGGTTTTTTCGAATTACCCTACCATTGGAAATACCGGTTAATTCCCCCTCACTCACCTCTATTTTTCCATTGACAATGACATATTCAATTCCTTCAGGATATTGATGGGGTGCTGTAAATGTGGATTGATCAATGACGGTTTTTGGATCGAAAATCGTGATGTCTGCAAAATACCCTTCTTTGATAAACCCTCTATTTTTTAACCCTAAACGGTTTGCTGAAAGTCCTGTCATTTTGTGAATTGCCTCTGGAAGCGAAAGCACCTTTAATTCCCTTACATAGTGTCCGAGAATCCTAGGAAAGGTTCCATAGGCTCTTGGATGGGGATGTCCATCCCCAGGAGATGATAGTCTTCCATCTGACCCAACCATGGTCATAGGATGTTTCATGATATTTTCCACATCCTTTTCGTCCATGGCATGGTAAATAGTCCCGGTGCCACCATTCAGTTGTGCCTGAATCACTAACTCTGCCCCATTATCCATTGAAGGTTCCATCCCTTCCATTTCCAACCAATCCTGAAGCGTTTTTCCTTCTAATTCCTTTTTCCAAGATACTCTTGAGAACTGTATCCTTCTTAGGTCACTTCCTCCTCGGTCATTCAGAATATTGAAGATTATTCCTGCTTTGATACTATCTTTTAGCACAGGGTCTGCGACCCTGGTTTCGAATTCATTTCCTTCCAACGCCCAGCTAGGGATCAAAATGCTAATTCCTGTGTGACTTGCTGCATAAGGGTATTGGTCCATCATGATATCCAGCCCTGCATTTCTTGCTGAGTCGACCATAGCAAGGGTCTTGGAGCTTTGGCCCCACATTTTTACTCCAATAGCTTTATGATGGGTTAATACCACCGGGATGGAGGCCTCTCGTGAAATAACCAAAGCTTCTTTTACCGCATCAATTAACCCTAAGCCCTCTTCCCTTAAATGTGAGGTATAGATTCCTCCTTTTGCACTAGCCATCTTAGACAACTCAACGACTTCCTCCAGTTCAGAAAATGTACCAGGCAAATATTTTAAACCGGTAGAAATTCCAAAAGCACCTGCATTCATCCCTTCATTTACATAAGATTTCATCAGGTTTAGTTCATCCTCGGTGGGCTTTCTGTCCTCCATTCCCATTACCTGCTTTCTTAGGGTGTTATGTCCAACCAGGTACCCAACATTAATACCAAGCCCTATGTGATCCAAACTGTCTAAATAGCTGTCAAAAGGCCAGGGTCCACCCCCATCTGGACCACCCAAAGCGAAAGTAGCTCCTTGTCTTAAGAGGCTTTCAGCCATAGGTAGCTCCATCAAAGGCTCTAAATGAGTATGCATATCGATAAAGCCAGGAGAAATTGCAAGGCCAGTAGCATCGATTACCACTGCAGATTTAGCATTTTCTAAATCTCCAATGGCAACAATTTTATCTCCCACTATACCGATATCCCCAGTAAAAGGACCAGTGCCCTGTCCATCGTAAATCTCCCCATTGATCAGAAGCAGGTCATATTTTTGAGTACAGGAAAACAGGAGTAGAATCATCAAGAGGAATACATAGTTCTTCATAACTGGTGCAGATTGGGGGTTCATTTTGTGAAGAATCAATTTATAGATAAAAAAAGAAAGCCTACACTTTTGGTGTAAGCTTTCTCAGGGTTTAAATAATTCTTTAATTAAGTCTGAATTTGATGGGGATAGTCATCCTAGATCTTACCGCTTTTCCATTTATTCTACCTGGATTCCAGTTCGGGGATTTTTTTATAACCTCCATTGCTACCTCATCACAGCCCCTCCAATTGTCCGAACAAGTTCCACATCTTGTATGCTTCCATCGGTATTGACCACAAATCGAACGATTGCAGTCCCTTCGATGCCCATTCTTCTGGCTTGGGTGGGGTATTTTAAATTATTTTTCAAATAGACATACCATTGGTCCATTCCCCCTTTAAAAGAAGCTTGCACCTCCACAAAATCATTGATGACATCTGGGTCTTCTACTACGGGAGGGCCTTCAAATTCAATTTCTGTTGGGGCAGGTTCTTGTTCTAGGCTAAAATCAATGACAGCATCCAGCTTTTCTATGATAACTTCATCAGGAACCAATTCGATTTCTGGTTGCTGTAAAACCGGAGGGGAGTGGGAGGTGTTTGGACCGTATTGGGGATATCCAACAGATCCCAAGTGTTGTCTTCCGTTCTAAGAGACTTTATTTCGAAATCCTCGTAAGCCTTCCATTCGAAGGCCACCAAAACTGCCGCTACGCTGAGCATTAATCCCAGATTAAAAATCATCCCGGACATTTTTCGTATGTCCGCTTTAGGGGTCTTTTTGTTTTCCATGGCTTGTTTTTGTTTAGGTAAAAATTAATACCTAAGAATTTAACCCATTGAAAAGCAGGAAGCTAGCTGGATAACAAAAATTAACTAAATCAAAAGGTGAAAAAATGTGAACAAAAAAAGACCCGATTGCTCGGGTCTCTTATTTTTTAGCTCAGTTTAAATCTGATTGGAAGTCTCATTCTAGTACGAACTGGTCTACCTCTTTGTTTACCTGGTTCCCACTTAGGAGCTGCAGATACTACTCTAACTGCTTCTTCGTCACAACCTCCACCGATACCTCTCAAAACATCAACGTCTTGAATAGATCCATCAGTGTTTACAACGAATACCACAATTACAGTACCCTCAATACCCATTCTTCTCGCTTGCGTAGGGTATTTCAAGTTTTTACTAAGGTATTGATTCCAACCTGACATTCCACCTGGAGGATTTGGTTGAGTTTCCACTACGTCAAAGATTTCATCAGCTTTCTCCTCTACTGGAGCTTCTGCAATTACTACTTCTTTGATGACAGTTTCTTCTTTCACATCCACATCAAAGTTTACTTCGATTTTTTCTTCGATTTCAACTTCATCAGGGATTTCCTCAATGATTGGCTGTTCTACTGGTGGTGGTGGTGGCGGTGGCTGCTCGGTGATTGGAATATCAATCAGCTCTTCGAAATTGTCAGTCACCTGGCCAAGGTCCTTAAGAGCACCTTCGTCGAATGACTTCCATTCAAATGCAGCAAGAGTAGCGCCAACAGCCAACGCTAAACCTAAGTTCAGGAACATTCCTGACTTTTTGGTTAGATCAGCCTTCGGAGTCTTTTTTGCTTCCATGGTGAATTGGTTTATACAGGTTAATTTTTTTCTATTTTAGAATAACAAGTCTAAGTATTTAGGACGATTATTCCAAGTTGTTTTTTACGACGGACAGCTTAAAATATGCAAAGAATCCTGCGATTCCACCTATCTCATTCACTGCCATGTCTATATAATCATACGTACGAAAGGGGATGAATTGTTGCAGATACTCCAAAATGATTCCGGCTAATACCCCGAAAATCAAATAGTTAATGAGTAATCTTTTGCTTAAAACTCCTCTTTCATGAGGCTTTATTCCCACTCCACACCACAGAAAACTCAGTAAACTGAAGCAAATAAAGTGAATAAATTTATCTTGGAAATCGAACGCATCTACCTCAGGAAATTTATCTCCGGAGTCAGCATTGCGATTGAAATGGTGATGAGCCAAGCTAAACTCAAGAATAATCTCAAAAGTCAACGAATTAGGCTCCTACTAATTCTGCATATTCTTCTGCAGAAAGAAGGCTAGGAAGTTCACCGGAAATTTTCACCTTGACCATCCATCCGTCTCCATAGGGATCAGAATTTACTAATTCCGGTTCATCGGCAAGTTTTTCGTTTAGTTCAGTTACTTCACCAGCAACAGGCATAAACAAATCAGATACAGTTTTTACTGCTTCTACGGTTCCGAATACTTCTTCCGCTTCCAACGTTTCGCCAACTGTTTCAACTTCCACATAAACGATATCACCTAATTCTGACTGTGCAAAATCAGTAACTCCTATAGTAGCAATATCACCTTCGATTTTTACCCACTCGTGGTCTTTTGTGTACTTTAATTCTTGTGGAATATTCATAATTGAAATTTTTTGTAAAGAGTCCCAAAATTAAAAGGAATCGCGCTAAATAAAATCTATTGTGACAAATTAAATCTTAATTGTCCGCCAAATGCTGTAGAAGATCTTCTATAGGCAGTAGTAACCCTCGGGTCATTAATCGTTCTATCAAAATAAAGAGTTACACTTAGGTTCTGATTGATCAAATATCCAATCGTTGGCCTGATCTGAATATTTAAGTTCCCGTTGGTGATGGTGCTACCTTCTTCAATTTTCCTCTGAACTTGTCTGGTGTCTACCACTTTGGTGTCCAACCTAAAGGTCAGGTCATTTTTAAGAATTTTCTGCTGCCCTTGAATCTTGAAAGGTATTTTTACTCCTGCTTTGGTATAGCCTATGTTGATTCCAAAATCATTGCTTCTTTGCTCGGTCACTTGGGCGTTTGAAAAGTTTAATCCCAAGCTTCTTTCTTTATTGTATTGGACCGCAATATTCAATCGATCTTTGGTCAATAAGTCTACCCCGATCAATGGTGAAAAACGTTCTGCCATGACTACCTGATTTAATACATAGATAGGGATAAATTGGCCCTCGTCATTGGTTACATCGGGTCTCGGTATTCTTTGTAAATTATTATAAAGCTCTAATCCTTCTTGGTATTGAAGAGAGTTGGAGAAATTACTGGCATCATAGGTAGAGGTGTACCCATGTAAAATATTGATGCTGCTAAATATCTCGCTTAGTCCTTTGAGTCTGGAAAGGCCTCTATATTCAAGTCTCCAGTTGGGCAATGGAGTTTTTGGGAAAGGATTCAATTTCATGTCAGAGGCGTTCTTTCCCCGATAGGCAGCTAAGAAGGCAGGTATTAAAACATCTTGCCCATTGATGGAATATTCTCCTCCCGATGGATTTTCACTATCCAACCTGCTTTTTACAATCGCACGATTAGTTTCAAAATCTGTGAAAAGCGGGGAATTGTTTTCGAAATCGTCTCTTGAGAATGAGGTTCCAAGCATGATCGTGGTAATACTGTAGGAACCTAATCGATTTGGACTAATTGAAACATATTCTCCAGGGTTATCCTCTGAATTTCTAAATATCTCTTGATAGTTTCCTGTTTCTCTTTTGGTGGCAGTCAACGTGATCCTAAAATCCTGAAAGGGTTCAATTAAACTACCCAACCTCAAATTCATAGCCCGGTTTTGGGAGAATGGTTGCGTGAGTTCCGAACTTGGGGCCATGTAACCTGCACTGGCTAACCTGTAACGAATAGCTGGATCTTGACTACCAAAAAGGAACGCTAATCCTGGATTTTCAAAAGCACGGTCCATTCCCAGCAACCCGGTATTTGGTAAGTAGCCTGGTAAGAAAGTACCTTGGATCACGCCATAATTAAACGTGATTTCCTTGACCATCATCAGCATTTTGAGGACCTTATTACTAAATGGTGTTCCGATGGTATCCTCCGCTTCTACAGAGCTCCTTCCTGGTATGGTTGGTCGCTTTGGAGCATTCAAAGCGGCTAACTTTTTATTTTTGTTGTAAAGCTTGATCAAGTCTAGCTTACCATTGATGGACTGATCCCTGGTGTTTTGAATCACATTTCCCAAGGTATCTTTTTGACCGATCGCTCCAGTTTGCCAAGTATAATTGGCGGTGTATTTGTAATCTGCCCTGATCCAATCCAAAATTGGAGTCTTGTCAAAAGGAATCGTATAGTTCAGGTTAATCGTTTGGTTGTAATTAGTTCTTCTGCCAAATCTCCAGAAATTACTTTTTACAGAATCTTGCTTTGCTTCAGAATCCAAGTCACCTTCCGGTTCATCGATTACGGCCATCACTCTGGCAGAATAATCTACTCTTAGGTTCCTGGTGAGGTCCCAGTTGACCGTATAGAATCTGTTCATGAAATAGCTTTTTGGAAAAGCGGGTCCACTCCAGAGGTACTCAATTGATCGTTTCTATATTGAGATCTTAGGAATCTTCGGTCTATGTCCAATCTCGCCAGAAGAAGGGTAGGGGCTAAATTCAGATTGAAGTCCTTAATTAATCTCAAATTAGGAGATTCCAACCAGGTGCTGTTTTTAAATGGCTCAATCACCAAAGGTTTTGGCTGAAAGCTATAAGTAATATTTCCCTTATAGGTCTTAAAGGTGTAATCCTGGATTTGGGCATTGGTTTGTTTTACAGTTCCATAAGCATAAGAAAATGAGAAGTTACTCAGGTCATAGAACCTACTTACAGATTCAGGATCCGTTTTAATTTTCCGGACATTGTTAAAGCTTATGTTCTTTCTGTTTAACTGATCCAAAGCGATGCTTCTATAAGCATCACGTTCTGCATCCGTTTCAAATTTACCCAAGGCCACTTCAAAAGGCACGTCAGGGTTTAAAGGATCATATTCTGGTCTTGTAGATGAATTTTCAACACTAAAATACATAGGGATGCTTACCCCCAATTGGGCAGGAAGTAATTTATGCACATCTATGTTGGTAGAAATATCATACTGGGTAGTAGATTGTCTAGATCTTTCAGAAAGTCTCGTTTCCAAACCTCCAAAGCCTATAGAATTATGTCTAATTGAAGCGGACACCACGGCAACATCTGCAATCTTTGCATTCAATAATGCATTTGCGGCCCATCCATTTGATTTGGTGAATCCGGTCACGCGAAGTTCATTGGCCCAAACACAAATGCTCTTGCTTGCACCACCCGATTCACCCGGATTTCTGACCCCGATCATCATACCTTGAATCAAACTTAACTCAGGTCTTCCCACTACAGTTACTTTGTATTGGTCCACCTGGATCGTATAGGGTATGTTTAATGGAGACTGACTATTATCTCTTTCCACTTTAGCGCCGACAATATCCTGAATGGCAATGTCTATTTCATTTTCCAATGGCCAAATTTGTCGAGGATCCCTCGTTCCCTTAGGGGTAATGGTCAAAGGGACTTCTATTTCATAATAGTTGTCGGTGTAGTCTGTTCCAAGTCTTAAGAATCCGGTAAATTCTCCATCCAATGCATCTTCGCTATCAGCATGGAAGAACATTTTGATTCTTTCAAATTGCACCAAATCCTGGGTAATGTTTCTGAAAACTGCTCTCGCATCTTTTGCAGGTAAATCTTCCACACAGATTCTTAAAGATTGCTCGTTCAATCTTCTTTCTACCGTGGACGTGTTATCTCGATCCCTGTTAATTCCAGGAGGTAATACATAAGGACTTTGAGTGGCACTTCCTTGACTGTTTTCCTCAATGCCTACCACATCGACAGTTACATTGGATACATCTGGCTCAGGAATTTCAAATAAGCCTCTTTCGAAAAGAGATTCTTGGAATACCCTCCATTGACTACCAATCATTCGGAAATTGGCCATCCTCAATACCACCGGCTGTTCAAAATCAGTCAAATAGGTTCTCATCCAACGGATGGATTTAAAGCCGGTAATATCCCCTTGAACCCGATCAGGTTGTCTTACTGGAATTCTGAATAAATACCAATCAACATTCTCGCCTCCCTCATTATGAGTCACCTTATCCACGATGTAATTTTGCCCTACTACCAGGTTACCAGGTCTTAAGTCAATCTCGTATTCATAATAGTTTTCGAGTTCATTGATGGTATTATCGGTGTTTAGGTCTTCATTATCAGGGGTGTTGGAACCAGAAGGGGTATAGGGAAGGTTTTGGCTGGCAGTCACCGGCGTATTTCCTTCCATTCCATTAAACTTCTTATATCGTTCCAGAATCTTGACATTGTTCTGATCAAATTGTTCGTCTAGATAGTATTGGAATAAATCTGCAGATACATCTTGATTAATTCTATTCCTTGCTTCTTGGGAGACACTTAAACGATCCAGGAATCTAGATTGGAAAAATCCAGCCTCATCTGAGTTTTTCAGACCATCCAATCCCACATCTTGGTTTTCCCTTGAGGATTCTGAGTTGTCAAAAGCAGGAAGAAGGTATTGTTCCCGGGTGATTCGCCCCCATTCATTGGAGGAGGTTTTGGAAGGATCTCCGTCTGCAGGAAGTCCATTTTCAAAAGCATGACGACCATCCTTCATCACATCTTCTGATATGTCTCCTAAATTCAGAAATAGCTTTCCGCCAGTGGTATTGTTTTCATTGAATATCCCATCCAGGACACGCCCATTTTCGCCCTCAATAAATGGATCGAGCATCCAGAATTCGACGTACTCGATATTGGTCCGGTCAAAGTCTACCTCTGTAGTAATTGCTCTGGTTACTCCGCCATAGTTTTTCTCCGGGTCTGGAAGCAATCCGTCAAATGTCAAATTAGGATTATAGTTGTACATCCCCCGCTCACTTGGGAAATAGGCGAGTTCAAATAGAGGCTCAGGAGTAATAATTACCGTTCGGTCTTGCTGCGGGAAAATTTCTTGCGGGACTACCCGGCGGACGTAATGATTTCGACGATCTTCCCTTGATATGTTGGAGGGTACACCTGGGCCACTTTCCCGATAGAAGATGTTATCAATATTATACCAAGCAAGTCGGGCTCTTCTATAAGTTGCACCTAGTAAATCTTCCGTTTGATCGCTCAGATCAAATCGATTGTCATCAGTTTGTGGGGTAGAGGCTAATTTCCAGTTTTGGTTAGCTGCACCTCCTAGATTAAACGGGGTAACTGCTGCCTCAAAATCATCTATGTAGGAGGCCTGGTCTCCATCTACTTGATTGGAAGTCCCAGGGATTAAATGGGCAAACTCTCCACTAAAATTGACTAAAGAAGTCTCTTTGGTATCCGTAAAAGGAAGTGCATCTGCCATTTTCGTAAGCCAACGGGATTCATCCGAGAATCTGGCATCTAAACCCCAAAGGCTATTTCTTAAGGTTTCATTTCCAGTGGCAATCCTGGTGACATTAGGCCGTTCATTTAAATACAAGAAAGTACCTCCTAAGTTGAATTTGTCACTGAACACATAGTCCAATCGAGTACCCAATAGACTTCGAGTCTGGAAGGACACCAAATCTGCCTTTTCAAAACTGATGGATATTTGCTTTCCAGATTGTAAGATCGCGTCATTGATGATCACCACACGGCCTACATTGTAATCTACCGTAAAATCTACCCCTTCGGTCAAGGGGATATTTCCTGCCTGAACGATCACGGAGCCAGGTGAAATATTTAACCCTGGGAGTTGGATTTCTGAAGCAGAACCTGCTGTTAACCGTCCTTTGATAAAATACTTATTGAGTCGGGTTACCAATTCTGCATCAGCTTGGGTTGTCTGATACAAGGTATCATAGACGTATTTGTCTTTGAGTACTATTTCTGTGTCCAGAAAATATTTCTCAAGGTTAGAGCCGAAAGGTTCAAGTACTGGGAATATAAGTAAACCTCGATCTGGAAGAATGGTCAATCCTTCTACAAAGTCAAAATTTCCATCTGGGGCAGGGTCATTTTGAGGATTTAAATTATCCAAGCCTGTCAGCTTGATCAGAGGAACGTCTTTGACATTTTCACCTTCTAAAAGAGAAGGGTTGTCTAAACCGGTTCTATCATCACGGTAAATCACCTGAAGTTGGAACCCTTCTCTTAAAAGTTGATTCGCATTTAAATTATAGACGTTTTTCATCATCAAATCCCAAGAAGGAACCCTTGGATTGATTCTGGCTGGCCGTAAAAGCTTCAAGAAAATCAATTCATCTTCCTGACGATTTTGATAGTCCTCTGTTAATTCACCGACCTTATACACCTGACCATTGTAAGTGTATTCATAAGAAACAGCGAGTACTTCATCGTTTTGAAGTTTTCGGAAGAGAGAGATAACCCAGTTGAGGGTTGAAATAATATTCGGTTGGACTTAGTTTTCTGGATCCATTGATCTGTTCAAAGTCAACCCCTTTTCTAATATTTAGACTTGATTCCATTGCCCGTGCACCGGTATCAAATGGCCTGAAGGCAGGGTTATTCGCTATATTATTAAAAAGGTTATTGGAACCATTACTGGCAGGTGCGCCTGGAGTTCCCGGTCCAATGGCAGGGTTGGATGGGTTTAATAAGGTTTGTCCTTCTCCCAAATCCATGAATGCTGCAAAATTCCTTAACGTTTCGGTATTGGAAGCCCTGTTCATGATGTAAACTTCAATTCTGGTGACATTTACGCCAGAAAGCACTTGAGGAAGTCCTCGAAGCCATCTTTCGTAATTGTCCCTAAAGAAATGGGCTAAGAAAAAGTGCCTGTTTTCATCATATTTAGAAGCTTGAATGTCAAAAGACCTTCCTTGACCATTGGCATCAATGATTAACTGGTCTCTTCTACCGCGTTGGGTGGAGGCTACGGCTGTGATACCCAATTTTCCAAATTGCATTTGAGTTTTGACCCCAAATAAATTTTGGGCTCCCTGGATCAATCGGTTCTGAACAGGCATGCTCACATTACCTATTTCAATGGATTTAATGATGTCTTCTTGGAAGCCCGTATATTCCAACTTCAATTGATTTTGGAAGTCAAAGGAATTATTGGAATCGAAATTAGCCCCAATTTTCATTTTTTCTCCAAGGGAACCATTGACAGCCATTTGGATTTGTTGATCAAAATTAAATCCTCCATTTTGCTGCTGACGGATTGGTAGGGTAGGGTTGTCTATCCTTCTGAAAATTGCCCCAAAATCCAAATTGACATATCCTGTAGGAACGATGTTGATTTCACTTCCTCCAAATATCCTATCAAATGAGGGACTCACAGTCAATGGAGGGATTAACCCGCGGCCTTCCACGGCACTTTCTCCATCTCCTCCTCTGGATCTACTTCTCCAATAATCCTGTCTTACTTTGTATTCCTGGATTTTTGAGAACTCTTCAAAATCATATTCTTGTTCATTTCCTACCCTGGTGCTGTCTAGCTCTTCCACGATATTATATCTTAAGGTAGAGTCTACTAAAACCTGAACATTTTGATTGGTAAGTGGGGTAGGTAAAAAAGGAGATTCAGGTCTTAAGAAAGGGTTTCGGTAGGGGTATAGAGGACTCGTTCTCATATTTTGCCAAAGCAAAAATGAGGGAGCCATTCTCCTATAGTTAAGAGAATCGATTCGCGTTTGGAGGCTATCGGATACGGTTTGTTGAGCCTGGGAAGTAGAAAAGGCCAGAATAAACCCAAACAGGATGAAGTATTTGGGCAAACCACCGAAATACCTCCTCCTGCAAAAAGTCAGTAACTTCCGAAAGTTCAATGCAGCTTCAAATTATGGTGTCTTTAAAGATGCTTTAATTAATTCTTCTAAAGAAATTTCTCCAGTGGTTTTTTCAATACAGCGGCGATGTTTTTTTCAGCGGCTGTTTTTGGGAAACCAAGAGTAATTAAGGCTTTTAACGCTTCTTCTCGAACTTTATTGTCAGATCTTAGGAATCCAATTTGAGTAGCAGCAGCATCTGAGCCCATATCCTTTCCTATTTTATCTTTCAACTCCAATATGATACGTTGGGCAGTCTTAGCTCCTATGCCTTTGACATGCTGGATGGTAGCCACATCTCCAGAAAGAATTGCATGTTCAATTTCTTTAGTATTTAATGAAGATAAGATCATTAAGCCTGTATTAGGACCTACGCCATTGATGGAGATCAATAATAGGAAGAGCCTTTTTTCTGCCTCTTCTTTAAACCCATACAAGGTATGGGCATCTTCTTTTATATGGAGATAGGTGAGGAGCTTGATTTGCTCCTCATCCTTAATGGCGCTGTATGTTTGTAATGATATTTTGACGTGGTATCCAATCCCTCCAATGTCAATGAGTACAAAGGTAGGGTCTTTGAATACCAGCCGCCCGTTAAGATAGTCTATCATGATTTTCCATTGGATTGAGCATCTACAACGGCTACCGCTACCATATTTACAATTTCACGAATGGAGCTACCTAATTGAAGTATATGAACAGGCTTGTTCATTCCCAAAAGAATTGGGCCAATCGCTTCAGAATTTCCTAATTCAGCCAAAAGTTTGTAAGCAATATTTCCGGAACTTAAATCAGGGAAAATTAAGGTGTTCGCCTTTTTGTTGATCAATTTAGAGAATGGATACATCTCCTTTTGTATTTCATCATTCAGGGCCACATTGGCTTGCATTTCTCCTTCAATAATCAAGTCAGGATATTTTTCCTTTGCCATGGCTGTTGCTTTAGCCATTTTATCAGGAATATCTCCTTTGGCAGAACCAAAATTGGAATAGGAAAGCACGGCAATTCTTGGTTCAATGTTAAAGAACTTCACTGCCTCAGCGGTCAAGCCTATTATTTCTACCAATTCTTCAGCAGTTGGATTCAAGTTAACCGTGGCGTCAGAAAAGAAATAAGGTCCTTTACTCGTGTTCATGATGTACATCCCTGCTACACGCTTAGTGCCTGGTCTGACTCCAATGGTATGTAAAGAAGGAAGGACAGTTTTAGGATAATCTCTGGTAAGACCAGAAATAAATGCATCCGCTAAACCTGTTTCCACCATCATTGCTCCAAAGTAATTTCGTTGAGTGACCAATCTGGAGGCATCGCCATAGGTCATTCCTTTTCTTTGTCGTTTTGCAAAAAGGATATCCGCAAACTGAGAAAGTTTTTTACTGTCTTCCATTGGATCAATAATGGTGACATTTTGTAAATCCAATGAGTTTTCCTCGATGAGGGTCAGAATACGTTCTTTATTCCCTAGAAGTATAGGAATGGCAATCTTCTCGTCTTTCAGGATCTGTGCGGCCTTCAGGATTTTTCTGTTGTCCGCTTCAGCAAATACGACTCGTTTAGGATCTTTCTTCGCTCTGGCGATGACCACAGACATTAATCGTTGATCAATGCCTATTCTTTCCTGAAGTTCCAGCTCATAGGTTTCCCAGTCCAAAATTGGGTTTTTAGCCACTCCTGAATCCATTGCCGCTTTCGCAACAGCTGGAGCAATCGTGGTTATGAGACGAGGGTCCAAAGGTTTAGGAATCAAATAAAATCTTCCAAAACCTAGTTTATCTTCCCCATACGCCTTGTTCACGATGTCTGGAACAGGCTCTTTGGCAAGTTTGGCAATAGCATGAGCTGCTGCAAGTTTCATTTCCTCATTAATAGCGGTAGCTCTTACATCGAGTGCTCCTCTAAAAATGTATGGGAAACCTAGGACATTATTTACCTGATTGGGATGATCGGATCTTCCGGTAGCCATGATTAAATCCTCTCTTGCATCTATGGCAAGGTCATAAGCGATTTCAGGATCTGGATTGGCCAAGGCAAATACGATCGGATTGGCTGCCATGAGTTTCAATTGGTCCTGGGAAATTACATTCCCGGCAGAAAGTCCCAAAAACACATCTGCACCAACCAATGCATCGTTGATGGTATAAATATCCCTGTCTGTGGCGAACTCTCTTCTGATATCATCCAAGTCAGGACGATCGGATCTCAAGATTCCTTCGATATCACATAGGACGATATTTTCTTTTTTGATCCCTAGTGTAATGTAAAATCTGGTACAGGAAATGGCAGCAGCACCTGCTCCATTGACCACCAATTTGATATCACTAATATTTTTTTCTACCAGTTCTAATGCATTGAGTAATGCAGCTCCGGAAATTATCGCCGTGCCATGCTGATCGTCATGCATGACCGGTATTTTCATTTCCTTTTTTAAAGTCTGCTCAATTTCAAAACATTCAGGTGCCTTGATATCTTCTAGGTTGATTCCCCCAAAAGTAGGCTCCAGAGACTTGATGGTCTGAATTAGTTTTTTAGGATCTTTTTCATTGATTTCAATGTCAAAAACATCAATACCAGCAAATTTCTTGAATAGGACTCCTTTTCCTTCCATGACTGGTTTGGATGCCTCAGGACCAATATCCCCTAATCCTAATACTGCGGTTCCATTGGAAATTACGCCCACCAAGTTTCCTTTGGCAGTGTATTTATAAACTTTTTCGTTGTCGGTAGCGATTTCTTTACAAGGTTCAGCTACCCCGGGTGAATAAGCCAAAGCCAAATCCATCTGACTGGATAAAGGCTTGGTAGGGATTACCTCAATTTTACCTGCTTTTCCTTGGGTGTGATAATTGAGTGCGTCCTCTTTGCGGATTTTAATTGCCATAAAAGCTCTAAGTTAGTTTGGGTCAGGACCCCTGCTCCTCAGTCCAACTAACATTTGTGTTTAGAAGAATGGTCTCTATTTCACGAAGTGCATCTCTGTGAACCTCATTCGGGTAGAAAACGAAGCCCTCCATGTAATACAGTTTCCCTTTCTTTTCGTCGACCATGATGTACCCAAGATAGGTGCCTCCCATGCTCAAATTATTAGTTTTCCAGGAGCCCCTAATTTCAGTCGTAAAATTATCATTTATAACCATGTTTCGGAAAGCAGGAGGGATTTGTTTTTCGGAAACCATAAAAGAATTTGGGTCCTCAGGATCTCCAAATATCTCCTGTCTTGTGATTTCATCCCTTAGTTTGACAATATTGGCAGGGAACGTCTGCTCTTCACTGGTATAATCAGTTTCATAAAAGAACAGGCTAATGTCTGCTCTATTCGCTGTAGGAGTAGGTTGTCTCAACCAAACGAAACCAGGTTTACTTTTTGCAATTTGATAGGATGCTGGAACATTTACCTGAATTCCTAAATTCTTTTCCGTTTCTGCGGAAGCAGCTGTATTCTTTCTAGCAAGAATGATTTTCTCTAACCTTCCTCTTTCCCTTACTTCAAACAGGTTGATCAATCTGGCTTTGTTTTTCTTAAGGTTGGCGACCAATTCCTCTTCCGTATTTCCAAAAAGATAAAGTACTTCTTGGCCAATGGCATATTCATCTTCCATTCTCAATGTATAGAGACTTGGGTCTGCTTCCGCTCTTTCTTTGGACTCTTTTGAGAATTGGGAGTTGATCACTTGACTGGCAGCCCCTTTGTCATCAAATGTGGTAACATAAATTAGGTTGGTAGACATTTTAAGGATTCGGGTCATCGCTCTTGGGTCCACCCGATTTACTTTAAATCTTGATTCAGACCTGATCATTCCTGGAAGATCTGCCTCAAAAATATCTCGTAATTCATCTCCAACAGGGCCAGCCCATTTGGCAGAATCGATGACCAAAATTATTTCTCCTATAGTTCCTCTAGCTTTGGGTTTGGTACTGTCGGCACGGTTGGGGTCTCCTTCACAGGCAGTAAGCAAAAAGCCTATGCAAAGGATTCCGAAAATATATTTTAGAGCGCTCATATGCTGATGAATTTGTGTTAATAAGATACTTATCAAACCTAAATGTAAGGATTCTGGTTTACTTAAAAATTTAAAAGGAGTTAAAAAAAGCTTGGCTAAGTAGTTGAACTATTGCTTTTTCAACCAATAATCAGCTTTTGACCAGGTTTGATATTATTGCTGTTAAGGTTGTTCAACCTTTTTAATTGGTCCACGGTTAGGCCTGCATGTTTTCTTGAAATGATCCATAGAGAATCACCTGGTTGAACCGTGTAAAGCAACTGACCAGAAGAATTGGTTCTTACTTCAGCCACTGCTGGTGTGCTACTGGAATAAATTGTTAAGTTCTGGCCAACTCTAATTAGGTTTGAATAGAGGCCATTCCATGATTTAATTTGGGTGACGGTAACCCCATGTCTCGAAGCGATTTTACCCAAGACATCACCCGATCTCACTTTGTAAGTGATGGCATTCAACTCTGGTTCTTCTACCAAATCCTCTATTGGTTTTAACATGAACTTACCATTATCTGTCAGATAGGTGGTAGGTGTGTTGTTGAGGGAATCACTCAACCAAGCTAAGTTTTGTTTGACAAAAGAAGCTTTGGCTTTAGGTAGATTGAGGGCAATGCTTTTGTTGACATCGGACACTTTTCCTCTTTTTAGAGATGGGTTTAGAGATTCTAAATCTTTGGTGCAGAGGTCCGTTAATTCAGCCAGTTTTGTTAAGTTAAGAGCTCTGTCAAAGCGTATTTTCTCGGTGGCTTGGTAATAAGTAGGATCTTCCAAATGAAGATTGTGTTCCTCCAAATGGTTTAAAATGTAAAGCATTGCTTGTACTTGGGGAACATAGCTTCTGGTTTCTCTAGGTAAGTAATTGTAAATACCCCAGAAAGTCTTCTTTCCTCCGGATCTTCGAATAGCTCTTCTGACATTTCCTGGCCCGCAATTGTAAGCAGCCATGGCTACTTCCCAATCACCAAACATTCTATACAAGGATTTTAAATATTTGGCTGCGGCTTCCGTGGATTTTTCAGGGTCCATTCTGTCGTCTATTTCACTGTTGACATACATGCCATACATTCTACCTGTTGCAGGCATAAATTGCCAAAGTCCAATAGCACCCACTCGGGATCTAATTTGAGGGTCCAGTCCTGATTCAATTATTGAGAGGTATTTGATTTCGGATGGCATTTCATGTTTTTTAAGTGTCTCATCAAACATGTCAAAAAACAAATCCTTTCTGGCCAGGACCATACGGGTGTAATCTCTATTTCTAACAGTGAAATATTGGATGAATGAAAAAATTTGTCATTCAATTCAAATGGCATTTCGGTATCCATGTTGGATATCCGATCCGCCACCTCATCATAGGTGAAATCAGGAATGTATTCGTAATGGTAATTGGGAATTACCTCATCTTCAGAAAATGAGGACGCAGCAACAAGTTGATCGTCCTGAGAAAAAGCCTGAGACAAAGGAGTCAAACAAGTAATAATCGCAAGTAAGAATAGATTGTTCCAGTTTTTTTCATCATTAAAAATTTTCTTATGAGGTTAAAGCACTTAGATAATTGCTGAATGCAAAGAGTTCAGCTTCTTTAAATGAGTTGCAAATTACCTGTAATCCTATAGGCATGCCTTTGGAATCTTTTCCATTGGGAATAGAGATAGCGGGCACACCTGATACAGATGCCTGAACAGTATAAAGATCTTCCAGGTACATGGCCACTGGATCATCTCTATGTTCGCCAAACTTAAACGCTGTAGATGGTGTCGTCGGCATTATAATATAATCAAAATCATTCAAAAGATTTTCAGTAAAGTCTTTTATTAACCTTCTGACCTTTTGTGCTTTGGTAAAATAGGCGTCATAATAGCTCGCACTTAAAACAAATGTTCCAAGCATTATTCTACGTTTGACCTCTTCACCAAATCCTTCGCTTCTGCTCAGTTTGTACATGCTTTCCAGATTGTGAGCATTAGGAGTGCGGTACCCATATTTAACGCCATCAAATCTCGAAAGGTTGGAAGAAGCCTCTGCCGTGGTAAGGATATAATAAGTGGGAAGAATATAGTCTAATAATGGAAAGTTCACTTCCTTCACTTCATGTCCTTCAGATTTTAATTTCTCTAAAACTGAAAGTGTATTCTCCTTGATTTCTTTTTGCAGGGAAGGAGACTCGATGGTTTCCTTCAAATAAGCAACTTTAGCTTTTCTGTCAAAATGAAGAAGTTGACTATAGGGAAGAACCGGTTTTCTGGAAGATGTGCTGTCAAACTCATCATGTCCAGCCATGATTTCTAAAAGTAAGGCATTGTCTTTCACAGTTTTGGTGAAAGTACCTATGGTATCAAAGGAAGATGCATAGGCTATCAAGCCCCATCTTGATATTCTTGAGTAAGTAGGTTTCATCCCTATTACTCCAGTAAATGCTGCTGGTTGCCTTACAGATCCCCCTGTGTCAGTACCTAAAGAGGCTGTACAGAGATTTGCTTGGACCGCGACGGCAGAACCTCCGGAGGACCCTCCTGGAACTCGGCTTTCGTCCAGTGCATTTAAGACTTTGCCATGGGCAGTATTCTCATTAGAGCTGCCCATCCCGAATTCATCACAATTAAGTCTGCCGATAATAATGGCATCTTCATCGATCAGTCTCTGGATGGCGGTTGTAGTAAACTGAGATTCAAATCCCTGAAGGATTTTGGAAGAGGCATTGGCCTCATGTCCGGTCAAGCAAAGTACATCTTTGATGCCGATGACCATCCCGGCAAGTTTACCGGCTTTTCCTTCAGAAAGCTTTTGATCGACTAAATCAGCTTGTGCTAAAGCAGATTGCTCGTAAACTTCGACGAAGGCGTTTAAGTGCGCCTTCGTCTTAATGTTTTGAAGATAATGATTGACGATTGCTCTACAATCAGTTTCTTTTTTCGAGCGATTTTTTGATTTCGTCGAATGAAATGAATTTTTCCAATGCTATTGGCTTACGGGATTATTTCTTTTTGTCTTTCAGCCCTTCTTCAAGATCGTTCTGAATGTCTTTTGTAGCGTCTTTGAATTCTCTGATTCCACGGCCTAAACCGCGTGCTAATTCAGGGATTCTTTTAGCACCAAATAATAATAGAACGACAAGTACGATTAATACAATCGAACCTCCGCCCATATTTTGAATGAAACCCAATGTAGTCATGATGATTTATGTTTAAGGGTAAATGTCCTGCAAAGATATAACTGTCATCTGCTTACGCAAAGTAATCAGTGCAGAGTTGTCTTTTTTTATAAATATACGATAATTTAAACTATTTGGACGTGATCCAGGTGGCAGGATCCATTACATTTAATCCTTTCCATGTTTGGAAATGGACCTCCGCTTGCCCATCAGGTCCTGTAGCTACCTGACCAATAACGTCTTTTGCTTTGACAGATTGCCCTGATTTTACAGAGATGGTTTTAAGCTTACTATACATGGTATAATATTCCCCATGTTTGATGATGACTGTTCCACCAAAACCAGGCATGGTCGTAATTTTTGTGACCGTACCATCAAATACCGATCGGACATTGGAATTTGGTTGAGTCCGGATGTCCAATCCGTCACTATCCATGGTGATTCCTTTTAAGGTAGGATGTGGATAGGTACCAAAACCCTGGGCAATAAACCCGGTTTCTACCGGCCAAGGTAAGCGTCCTTTATTTCCAGCGAAGGAACTTGATAATGCTGCAACTTCCGGAGTCATTGGCATACTACTTCCAGCACTTTTAGTAGTGTTGCTATTGGATTTTTTGGCTGCAGCCTCTGCAAGTCTAATTTCCTCCTCGATCACCTGCTTGATCATACGGTTCAATTGATCTTGTTGTTTTTTGGTGGCTGCAATTTGCTTCTGAATCTCTTTTTCCTTTTTAGACAGGTTGTTGACGATACCTTGTTGCTCTTTTCTGGCTTTATCCAAGGCCAACTTTTCAAGCCTTTCTTCTTCCAACACTTTTTCTTTTTCTGCCCTTTTCTGATCTAGAGAAACTTGTTCCTCTGCCAATTGTACACTGACTGCTTGAATCTGCTCAGCTTGCTGTTTCCGGTTATCAGTATATTGTTTTAAGTATTTCAACCTCATGTACAGTTGGTTGAAACTGCCTGAACTAAATACGAATGATACAATGGATAAACCTCGATTGAGTTTAGAGGTATTGTAGATCATTCTGGCATATTCGGCTTTCAGGTCGATTAATTCCTGTTTTAGTTTTTTGATTTTTGATTCAGTCTGTTGAATCTCCTGATCCAATAATTTAATTTCTCGGTCTAGGGTATTGACTAATCTGGATTGCGTTTGAACTTTTCGGGTCACTGCATTTAATTCTCCAATGGAGTTCTTCTTAATAGCAGTGGTTTGCTTTAATATCTTATCAAACTCCCTTAGTCGCTCCTGAACTTCCGCTTTTTCTCTTTCTAATTGCTCCCTTGTCTTTTTTGTCTGCGCTGCTACATCCACTGAAAGACAGCAAATGAAAACCAAGAGGAGGGTAGAAATGATTAGATTTTTCCTATTCATCGAAATCAAAATCTGAATGGGAAGGTTAAAGGATCTGCGTGAGGCTCGATAGAATTCCACTCCAAATTGATGATGGTATTTTGACTTCCCTCTGGCAGCTGATAAGCTAATTTATAAAGCACTTCTAAGGGAAATGGCTGTGAATCCACTTCCTGAAAATTAGGAAGCTCGCCAACAATGACCCTCGGTCGTCTAAAGAATTGCTGACCAATTCCGATACTTTTCTGGTGTTGACATCCACCTTGCTGAAATACCTCACTTTGTCCCGGATTTGGGTTAGCTCAAATGCTTTCCCTACCCGAACCAATCGATCTTTGTAATCAAAAGGAATAGGAGGGTTTGCCCAAAGTATATTTTGGAATAGATCCAGGGATAATTTCAATCCATAAATCGTTTCAAATTCAGTGAAGGTGAGGTTGATATCTTCTTTACCTATTCGGTCCTTGATTTGGATTTTATCCTGGGTTATTAGGCCCCTGACCGCTTCCATCCCCAATCCGGGAGAAACGGTAAACCATAGGACGCTATCTTTTTTTGCTCTTAAATTCATGGAGCCCCGAGTGATTTTACCTGAGGCTTCTTCAATGATTATTTTGGCTTTTGCAGATAAAAAATCGTAGTCATTGTAAATAGGGGAAAAGTCTTCCATCTTCCCGTTGCTTTGGTAAGCCACATTTTTCTTTGCGCAGCTTGATAAAAATCCAATAGCCAACAGAATTGTAAATCCTGCAAAAAGCTTATTCATGGTATTTTCCTTCTTTAATTTTTTGAGGAAGTTTGTCTGAAGCCTCTGGGCTGTTTTCAGCTTTTTTCCAATAGCTGATGGCCTCAGATTTCTTTCCCAAATGGTATAAAATATCTCCATAATGTTCCAACATCACACCACTTGGCTCAGTTTCATTTTCTAGTGCAAGATCCATGTACTTTTTGGCGCCTTCGTAGTCTCCGCTTTGGAACAGTACCCATGCATGTGTATCAAGGAAAGTGCCATTGTTTGGAAATCTTTTAACAACTTTTTCAGACATGCTTTTGGCTTTATCCAAATCACGCTTTTCTAACGATAAAAAGTAGGCGTAATTATTCAGTACTTGCTCATCATTTGGGTTGAGCTTGATGGCCATGTCAAAGTTTTCGAAGGCTTTATCTTTTTCTCCTAAATTATAGTAGGCATTTCCCAAGGCTCCATAAGAAGCTTGATCCAACCCGATATTTTTCCCTGCATTGATTTCCATAGATTTCTCCAAAGAACTAATAGCCGAGGAATCTTTTTTCATGGCATTCTTAATCACACCATCATAAAACCAAAACTCTGGTCTTTCTGGAAATTCATCCACACCCATGATTGTGAATTTTTCCACTTCAGCAAAATCAGCATTTTCACCAAAGGAATTGGTGATCACTTGTTCTAATAATTCTGCATTCTTGGGGTCTATTTGTAAAGAAGCTTTGAAGTGCTCTATACCTTCCTCTTTTTTACCTTCTTTCATCCTTCTTTTTCCAATAGCTGCAAAAACCGATGCATCATTGGGATGGTTTTGAAGCATTAAAACTTCTAGGGTGTTCAATAAGGAATCCCTTTCAGAGGTCTGCATTTCATTGATCAAGGACTCATAGGCCTTAGACTCCACTTGAGGGTCTAAATCAGGGTTGGAAAAAGCAGTGATAATTGATTTTTCCGAAGCTTCTATTTGTCCTTTTTCTTTTTGAAGGGTATAAGCAGCCATATGTAATTCTGGCTGATTAGGGAATTTCGCCAACTCTCCTTTTACCAAGTCCAAAGCCTGGTCACTTCGGTTGTTGTTATATAAAATCTCTACTAAGTTTAACACATAGTCCGGATTACCAGACTTTGCTTCAATCAGGCGCTCACCTTCTTCAATAGCTTTATCCAGGTTGTTCTTTCTTAAATAAATCCGTTGCTTTTGCGTGGTAACCGGTTCCATTACTCCATAGTATTCTTCTGCTCTATCTAATACTACCAAAGCTTTGTCAAACTCTCCGGCACTTAGATAAATGGAAGCCAGGTCTAAATTGTACTGTTGGTTATGCTCTCCGTCAGCAGTTAATCGATCCAATATTTCTGCGGCCTTCAGCGGCTGTTTGAGGTTGGTATATATCTCAGCCACCATCAGTGCATAATATTTATTTTCTATGTCCAGGTCTGCAGCCGTTTCAGCATAAGGAAGTGCTTTTTCCGGTTTATTACCTCTTAGCAGAACTTCTGCAATTTTGTAATGAATGGCTGGTTCCTCCGGAGAAAACTCCAGGGATTTCTGTAGATAGAAATAGGCTTTATCCAACTCGCCAAGCACCAAGTATTTCTCACCCTCAATGTAGTATCGAGTAGTTTTAGCCTCAGTTTCCTGGGCTTTCCGCTCTTTTTTTGAAAGTTTTTCCTGCGAATAGCCTAGGGAAGAGGCCATTGTCAGAGCGAGAGATATGATAAGGAATCTATTGAAAATCACGTATTGTAGGGGTTCGGCTTGAGATTACAAACATAATGCCTTTTATGCAAATTGACAGGTTTTTAGGTATAGGATGCTAATCCAATGACATTCTGTCTACTTGTTTTTTGATAACCACGTATTTAACAAAATTGATCCCCAAAACGGATGAAATAGTAACAATTTATTTTGTGCCCCGCTTCAAATAGGGCATGATTTGCTTTTTTCTAAAAGAAAAATGGAGGCTCCAAAAATCAATATCAAGCTATTTTTAAGGATAAAATTTATTGTGGAATGTTCAATCTCCAAGTAAAAACCCCCATAACTGATCGCAAATCCTAACATCAAATAGAGAATATCTTTCCCAGTTTGATAAGGGATCGGGTAGTATTTTTGGCCATAAAAAAAGCATAGCACACACATGATCAAATAGCATCCCAGGGTACTTAGAGCCGCTCCAAAATACCCCCAAATTGGCAAGAGAGACCAAATGATCACGATGGATGCCATCGCTCCGGCCAGGGTGATCCAAAAACTATAGTTGGTCTGATCGGTAATTTTAAACCAGATGGATAGGTTAAAATAAATCCCCAATAGTAAATACCCCATTAATAAGGATGGAACTATAAACAAGCCCTCTTCATAACCAGGGCTTCTCAAAAACAAAGGCCCAATCCAATATAAATTGACAGAAATGGCAATCATTAATAGGGTACAAAATACGATGAAGGCGTGCATTACTTTGGCATAGAGCAGTGGGGAGTTCTGATCATTGGATTTTTTGAAGAAGAAAAATGGTTCTGCCGCATACTTAAACGCCTGTATGACCAAATTCATCAAGATGGCCAACTTGAAATTAGCTCCAAAGATTCCTGCTGCTTCACGGGTAGAGAGTCCAGGGTAGAAGTTTTCTGGTAATAAATATTCGAATAGAAGCCTTGAGATCAGTTCGTTGGTGACTCCTGCAAGTCCCATGAAAAGTAGGGGGATGGAGTACTTCCACATAGGGAATAGGATGGATGAATCCAATTGGAAACGAAACATGCCAGCCTTCCACCAAACAAAAGGCACAATAAGTCCATTGGCAAAGAGGTTTGCCAAAAGAATGTATTCCACTCCCCATTCCGACCTGTAGCCAAGAAACCCTTCTGGGACAATTCCTTCGGTAATTAAAAAAGGGAAAGCGACAATCAGAATCAGGTTGAACCCGACATTCATCAGGATATTTAAGATTTTGGCACTGGCAAAAATCAAGGCTTTATTCTCCAATCGAAGCTTGGCAAAGGGAATGGCCAAAATGGCATCAAATGTCAACAACAAAGCGGTCCATCTAAAAAGATATGCCTGCCCGGGGTATTCCATCCATTCAGACAAAACTGGCGCAGCCAAGTAAAGGGAGGATCCTAAGACAAATGAACTGGTTACTAAGAGAGATTGAGTGGTATAATAGACTTTAGATGGATCCAGGTTCTTTCCCGTAGAAAATCTAAAAATGAAGTCTCCATTCCATAGGTGAATACTATGTTCAGGAAACCTATTAATGCATAAATCCCTGTAAATGCCCCCATATCCTCTTTACTGAGGTATGCGGTATAAACAATGATTAATAAAAAGTTGATGGACCTGCCTAAAATGCTGCTGAGACCATAGATCGCAGTCTGGCTGGCAAGTTGTTTTAAGTTACTCATAAGGGAGAATAGGGATTACTCTCCTCGGAAATTTGGTTTTCTTTTCTCAAGAAATGCAGTCGTTCCTTCTTTGTAATCTCCAGATTTAACGCAGCGGGCAAAGCAGTTTGCTTCAGTTTGAAATCCATTTTCGTCCGATAAGAATGCTGCATTGACACAATCTATAATCATGCCGATTGCTAACGGGGCCTTACTAATTATCTTTTCAATAATCTCTTCGGCTTTTGCCATGGCATCTGCTTTAGTAGGCAAAACATGATTCACCAATCCCAAACTCAAGGCTTCATTGGCATCAATCATATCTCCTGTCATCATCAATTCATTAGCTTTGCCTCTTCCGATCAAGATGGTAAGTCGCTGCGTACCTCCATATCCTGGAATGATTCCTAAATTGACTTCAGGTTGACCAAATTTTGCATTGGCAGAAGCGACTCTCATGTGGCAGGCCATTGCTAGCTCACATCCTCCGCCTAAGGTAAACCCGTTGGTAACAGCAATTACAGGTTTGTGAAGGTTTTCTATTGTACTAAAAATCTCCTGACCATTTTCGGCAAATTTTCGCGCATTTACCTCGTTCAGCTCAGCAATTTCACTGATGTCGGCACCCGCAACAAAAGCTCGTTCCCCTGCTCCTGTGATGATGACCCCTTTGATAGATTTGCTATCGGCAACTTCATCAAAAATCGCTTTCAATTCTTCAAGCGTATCAAAGTTTAGGGCATTCATCTTATCTTCTCTATTTACTGTTAAATAAAGAATGCCTTCTTTTACCTCAGTCAGAATATTATTGAATTCAGCCATAAACCGTTTGTCTGTTTAAAACAAATATACAAGCAGGGTAGCCAATCCCAAATTTTGAGACTTAGAAAAATTTAAGATTTGTATTCAATTTTCCTTTGGTTTTTGCTTTAGGTCAATAGATTCATCTAAATTAAAATTCACCAAAATTCCCTCGCCCATTTTTATTACTTTTGTGGAAAATCAGTATAATCTATCCACTATTATATATACTATGTCTGCAAAAAGAAAAATCACAGTGGCTTATGGTGACGGGATCGGACCTGAAATCATGGAAGCAACTTTGTCTATCCTAGAGGCTGCCGGGGCACCATTGGAGTATGATGTCATCGAAATAGGTGAGCAAGTATACCTTAAAGGTATATCTTCTGGAATGGACCCTAGTGCATTCGAGTCATTGAGAGAAACAAAGGTGTTCTTGAAATCACCTATTACCACTCCTCAAGGTGGAGGCTTCAAATCTTTAAATGTGACCACAAGAAAGTCCTTTGGACTTTTTGCCAATGTGCGTCCATGCAGGGCTTTTTCTCCATTTGTTCGCACCCATTTCCCAAAAACTGACATGGTTATCGTCAGGGAGAATGAGGAAGATTTATATGCAGGGATTGAACATAGACAAACACAGGAAGTTTATCAGACTTTAAAGTTGATTTCAGAGCCAGGATCTGAGAAAATCATCCGATATGCTTTTGAGTACGCTAAGAAAAACGGCAGAAAGAAAGTGACCTGTATGACCAAGGATAATATCATGAAATTGGCCGATGGTCTGTTCCATAAGAAATTTGATGAGATAGCTAAGGAATATCCTGAAATCGAAAATGATCATAAAATCATTGATATCGGAACAGCCTTGATCGCAGAAAGACCGGAGATTTTTGATGTGATTGTGACGCTGAACCTCTATGGAGATATTATTTCAGATGTTGCAGCCCAAGTGACGGGTTCAGTAGGTTTGGGAGGCTCAGCAAATGTAGGAGAGGAAGTAGCGATGTTTGAAGCAATTCATGGTTCTGCTCCTGATATTGCAGGAATGGGTATTGCAAATCCATCTGGATTATTGAATGGGGCGGTGATGATGCTCGTGCATATTGGCATGCCGGAAATGGCCGAAAAAATCTCAAATGCCTGGATGAAAACCTTGGAAGATGGGATTCATACTGGAGATATTTATCAGGAAGGATTATCCTCAAAAAAGGTAGGGACTAAGGAATTTGCGCAGGCAGTAATCGATCGATTAGGACAGAAGCCTACTAAAATGACTCCAGTAGTCTATGATAAAGAGGATACTGAACCAATGAAAATCACGCTTTCTCCAAAGAAAAAAGCGAAGAAAGAGCTGATTGGTGTAGATGTTTTCATTGATTGGGATGAGGATAACAGGGATTTTAATGTGATCGGTGAAAGATTAAGAAAAGCCAATGTAGATGGTCTACAACTACAGCTCATCACCAATAGAGGGGTGAAGGTTTTCCCAGAAGGAATGAGAGAAACATTCTGTACTGACCACTGGAGATGCAGGTTTAAGACAGCAGATCAAAATGTGATTACACATGACATGGTCTTGGCTTTATTGAAGCAAATTCAGGATCTAGGGTTTGATTTTATTAAGACCGAGCACCTCTATACATTTGATGGGGTAAGAGGATATTCCTTGGCACAAGGAGAATAACTTGGAAACTTAGCTTAAAAGGGATTTGGGAAACCATTTCCCTTTTCTTTTTTGAAAGATTGCTACGTTGTATCTTTTCAACTTTTATGTCAAAAAAGTTTTAATAATCACTTATTATTGGCCTCCAAGTGGAGGTAGTGGCGTTCAGCGTTGGTTGAAATTTGCCAAGTACCTTCCTGAGGCTGGGTGGGAACCTGTAATTTTTACACCTGAAAACCCTGATTTTGATCTAAAAGATGAGACTTTACTGGATGAGGTTTCTCCTCACCTGGAGGTTTTAAAATTCCCTATATGGGAGCCTTACCAGCTTTTAGATAAGATCCGTGGTAAAAAAGAGAATCATCCAGGGAGGCTTTTGGAACAGAAAGAGAAAGGGTGGATTGAGAAAGCCGCTATCTGGTTAAGAGCGAATTTGATGGTGCCTGATCCAAGAGTGTTTTGGGTCAAACCCTCTGTTAAATTTTTAATTGACCTAGTCAATTCAGGACAATTCCAAGCGATTATTACCACTGGCCCCCCGCATAGTATGCATTTAATTGGTCGGGACCTGAAGCGGAAAACCGGAGTGTTTTGGTTGGCTGATTTTCGTGACCCTTGGTCTCAATGGGAATTTTTAGATAAACTTCCCATGAAGTCAACGGTTCGAAGAAAACATGCTGAAATGGAAAGATCTGTGTTGAAAGAAGCAGATGTCATCACTACAATTTCTCCTACTTTTCAGCGAGACTTGAATCAGCTTGCTCAGAGAGAAATTAAATTGCTAACCAATGGATTTGATCCTGCTGATATCCCTGAACGATTTCAGGTGGAGGAAAAAGAGTCCAATCGATTAAATTTGGTCTACTCCGGAATTATAGATTCCATTCGAAATCCAATGCCGCTATTGAATGCGATGAAAGAAGAATTCAAATCTGTCAGTGACCAGGTTTCATTCACTTTTGTGGGAAAAGTAAGTAGCCATGTTCAAGAGCAAATTGAAGCGGACTCCTGGTTGAAAAAGCATGTACATTATGCTGGATATGTTTCTCATGAGGAAGTGTTTGGTTTTTATGAAAAGGCTGACGCACTGGTGTTGATTTTGACCAATACAAAAAATGCTCAGGGAAATATTCCAGGTAAATTATTTGAATACTTGTCAACTAACCTCCCCGTGATTGCACTGGGAGACCCAAAAGGAGATGCCTCTAACATATTGGCTTCAGTAGGAGCGGGGAAGTGATTTCACACGCGGACCATGTGGGGATTCAAGTAAGACTTCGGAAATTATTTGAGTCTTCAGGAGCAAGTGGTTCAAATGCTTCGATAGATCAATATTCCCGAAAAAATTTAAGTTTTCAACTAGCCGAATTGTTGGATGAAAGTTCCCTTTCCTGATTTTGATCGGATGGATATAGAGCTGGAAAACGGCATTGAAAATAGTGGTCTTGGATTAGGTGGAAATGGGTTGCCTAAGTTTAATTCCCTCTAAATAACGTTCGTTATGAAGTGAATAAGTCTGTGTTTGACCAAGATGTTTTTAAAAGTTTACCATCTTGGTCCACCTCCATACATTCCCACATTGATAGAAGGAGTCATTCTTACCCCATATGGGCCTCCAGAAAAGCTCATTCCTACTCCACCAGTCATATGCATATTCGAACAGCTATGAAGAATAAAAGCCACTCCGATCAATAAGCCCATGATTACTATTTTTTTTACCATGATTTCTTTGGGTTAAGGGTTATAAACTTGAACAGCAAGAGGAGCTCCTGTTGGATCTAATAACAAAGCAACGGATCCATTTCTGATATCAGCATTTGGGCTTATCAATACTTTGGCGCCTGCATTTTTAGCCTTTTCAACGGTGGTGTTCACATCCGCTACTCGTATGTAAGGTACCCAGTGCGATCGTACTCCCGCAGATGGATTTTGGAGCATTCCTGCACAATTACGGTCATCGTATTTCAATACAGTGTAATCAATGTTCCCATCCTTAGTGGTGGATTTCGTGTACCCTACAACAGTGGTATAAAATTCTCCAGATTTCTGAGGATCGTTTGACCAAAGTTCTTGTCCTAAAAAAGTCCCTATGCCAGCCGGTTTAATTTCAGGATCTCCATTGGATAATTTAATAAATGATACGTGAGCACCTTGTGGATCTTGGATGAAAGAAATCATTCCTCTGTTTTCCACCGGCATTGGTTTTTTCAAAATTTTAGCACCTTGGTTTTTGGCTTCACTGGTGGCATATTCTACATCTTGGACAGAAATTGCACCGATCCATTCACCTGTATTATTTTCCGTTTTATAGTAAGCCATCAGCCCAACAGGGATGTTGCCTTTTTTAAAAATCCATACTTTTTTGTCTCCATCTCCATAAGGAATGGCATCCCAATCAAATACAGCCTTATAAAAATTAGCTGATACCTGAGGGTCTGGGGAAGCTAAATCATGCCAGACAATCCTGCCTGGGGTATAGGTAGAAGTGGAAATTTCTGAAGCAATTGGAGGAGTTACACCGGGAGTACAAGCTACCGCAACAACTAATAAAATTGCCAGTTGAAAAATGAATTTCATGATAAATAATAATTAGACAATAGATCCAATATAGGCCTTGATAGTAATATTTCAATAATTAATAGGAAATAAAATAAAAGTTTGATTAATGTGAAATTTTCTTTCCTATGTATTTTTTGAAGACAACTCATTTTGGAAAATATATTTTATCTATTTTCCAAAATGAGTTGGACACAAGACCCCATTTATGTAAGTGGAATGCTATGCATAGCTGTTTTACTTTCTGTTTGGTTGGCTAAAAATAAAGTCGGGAGGACTATAGGCACTCCAATTTTGGTGATTTTAATATGTGCAGTTTTTGCCAATTCAGGCATAATTCCTACTGCCACATCGGGGCACCTAATTTATAATAGCGTATTTATGTATCTGGCACCCATGGGCATTTTTATTGCCTTATTGGATGTGGATTTGAAAAGCGTTAAAAATGCCGGTTTTCCCATTTTATTAATGTTTGGGATTGGAGCTTTAGGAACTATCATAGGGGTGTTAGTCGCTTGGTTTTTAGTGCAGCCAGCGGTAGAAATAGGTCCTTTGGCCAATGCCATTGCAGGAATGTATACGGGGACTTATATAGGTGGGAGTATTAATTTTAATGCAGTGGCTCTTGCCTATCAAGTAAATGAACATGCTGAATTATTTGCAGCTACGACGGTCGTGGATAATTTAATAGGCACACCTTGGATTGTAATTACTTTGCTTTTGCCTCGCTACCTTCAAAAACTTTTTCCTAGGAAAAAAATCATGCCGCCTAGTGGGGAGCTGGGGGAAATAAAAACTCATGAATCCATCTCGATAGGAGCTTTGGCAGCAATATTTGGGTTATCCTTCTTAGCCATGGCCTTTTCTAAGCTTTTAAGTTTTTACTTTCCAGTAATTCCCGAGATTATTATCCTCACGACCCTGGCTTTAATTTTAGCCCAATTCTCTTTCATTCAAAGAATTCAAGGCACGCATACCATTGGCTTCTTTTTAATCTTACTATTCTTAGGAGTGATTGGGACCCTATGTGATTTTAAAACACTTGCTGGGATAGGGGATCTTGCAGGAACGTTCATTTTATTCGTGAGTATTTTGATGCTGGTTCATGGGATAGTGATTTATGGTTTGGGAGGTATGTTAAAGATTGATTGGGATGTGGTGACCGTTGCATCCCAAGCAAATGTGGGAGGGAATACCACCGCTTTAGCGGCAGCAGAAAGTTTGAATAGACCTGATCTCTTAATCCCAGGAATTTTGGTGGGGAGTTTGGGAAATGCAGTTGGGACTTACGCAGGATTTTTTATAGCGGGGATATTGGGCTAATTTTTATGTTTGCTTTTTGATGCTGAAATATGCTTAAACATTCTTAGTTTGATATATTTATAAAATTTACTACCTTAAAATCGCGATATTGTAATATATAATTTCGATTATGGGGTTAGGTCTTAATCAAGATTTTTCAAAAAGTTCCACAAATAGCCGGAAATCTAATTCGGACGATCTTGCGCTTTGGAGAAGCATAAGAAATGGAAATGACCTCGCTTTTTCAAGTTTGTACAACCGTTATGCAAATACACTTTTTAATTATGGCATGCACCTGTGTCATCACCGCGAACTTGTCAAAGACTGTATTCAAGAATTATTTACCTATCTATGGAATAAAAGGGAAACGCTCTCGGAAATTGAATCCGTTAAATATTATCTATTAAAATCCTTTCGAAATCAGATGATAAAGAATTTAGAAAGGGAGCGGAAAATTTTCACCGATTTGGAAGGGAAGCATGAACAGTTTCAGCCGGAATCGTATGTGGAAGAGCGCATTATTGAACAGGAGATAGCCACCCTGAAAAAGGAAAAAATGAATTTGGCGCTTTCAAGAATCCCTAAAAGCAGCGCGAGATTATCGTTTTAAAATATTTTAATGATCTGAATTATGTTCAGATTTCCAGTTTGATGGGAATATCCGTTCCCTCGGCACATAACCTGATTTCCAAAGCATTGCAGTCCTTAATTTCTAAAATTGGTACAGTAGAAAAATAGAGGCCGATTTCCATGCTTTCAGGCTCTTCGCCTCCTTTATTTTTATTTTTTAAAAAAAAACTCAAAAAAATGATGAGAAAAGGATAAGTCAATCCTCTTATAGATGTATTTAAAATAAGTTGAATTGAATTATCCGAAACCAAACTATCAGGAATTCTCTGTTGAGGATTTTATCCTTGATCCATTTTTTAAAGAATGGGTTAACCATTCTACCCCAGAATCGGATGAATTTTGGATGAAATGGAAAGAAGCTCATCCTAACAAATTAGAGGTGATAGAAGAAGCAAGGATTACCGTCCTTGCGCTGGAAGAGTCAAAGTTCAGCTTGGAAAATGAAGAGTTAAAGGCCATTTGGAATTCCGTAAAATCCAATAGTGATCCAAACCCAAAGCCTTTTGAAACCTCCAAGAATAAGCGAATATTCTGGCCATATGCTGCCGCTGCAGCACTCATTTTTATGGTGATAGGCATCTATTGGGTAAGAATGCCCAATGAAATAGTCTATGTTACTGAGTTTGGAGAGACTCGTGAAATCATTTTGCCTGACAGTTCTACCGTGATCCTCAATGCCAGTTCCAAGCTTACTTTTAATGACAACTGGGAAGAAAAAGCAGCAAGGGAGATATGGATTGAAGGAGAGGCTTTTTTGATGTGAAGCATATGGAAGATCATCAGCCTTTCAAAGTATGGAGTTCCAAAGGAATAGGAATTGAAGTCCTTGGCACTGAGTTTAATGTCTATAACCGCTCCGATGAAACGGAAGTAGTACTTAACTCTGGAGTGGTTTCCCTGAGTTTCCCTGTGAAGGAAAAGGAAGGGAAAATCCTGATGAAACCAGGTGAAATGGTTCAATTCAAGGACAGTAAATTCCAGAAAAAGGAAGTCAATACCTCTTTATATACCTCCTGGAAAGATGATGTGCTCCACTTAGATGAGACAAGTTTGAAGGAAATCATCAAAATGGCCAACACCAATTATGGAATTCAAATTGAAATCCAAAATCAAGAAATATTGGAGATAACGGCCTCTGGTTCCATGCCCCTTTCTGATGCAGCAAATTTTATGAAACAGGTTTCGATGATTTTTAATATCGAAATAGTCAAAGAAGAAAATAAGTACCTGATTAAATAACCCAAAATGAATTTTTCTCAAAATAACCTGACCCCTTGTAACTATGAAAAAGTTTTTACTTCTCATGTGTTTCAGTTGCTCCCTTTCTTTACTTGCCTTTTCGCAAGCCACAGATTTTGTAGCTTCTGGACGAATTAGTTCAGCACTCGGATCTTCCGGTATGGATTACCTAGACCTTAAAGAAGGTTTAAGTAGATTAGAACAAAAGTTTAATGTTTCGATTGCCTACAAAGACGAGTTAGTGCAATCCAAAAAGTACAAAAAGCAGAATTCCTCATTTACTTCAGTAGAGCAAGGACTGAAGTCATTGCTGGAGGGCTCCGGCTTAGCTTATGAAAAAGCAGGAAAAAACTTCTATGTTATTTCCGAAAAGAAACCTACTGTATCAAAACTCAGAAAAGAAGTTTTACAGAAACCTGACCCCATCAAGGAAGAGCCGATTTTTACCAACAATTCAATTACCAATCCCTCCCGTATTGTAAAAACAAGAATGGTGGAAGTTGGAGGCCAAGTAACCGATGAAAACGGAATGGCTTTTCCCGGAGTAAATATTCTTCTAAAGGGAACTTCCGTAGGTACAGTCTCCGATGCTCAAGGAAATTATTCGATCAATGTTGATAATGAAAACTCTGTTCTGGTTTTTTCATTTGTCGGATATAACAACCAAGAGATTGTAGTCGGCAACCGAACAGTGATAGATGTCCAATTGGAAGTAGATGAAAGCAATCTTGAAGAGGTGGTTGTCACTGCATTGGGGATTGAAAAATCTGCAAAAAGTTTGGGATATGCCACATCTACCGTTCATTCGGATGAGTTATCCATTAATAGAACTCCCAATGTCATGAATGCGCTGCAAGGTAAAGTGGCGGGGGTGAGTATTTCGGCACTAGGTTCCGGACCTGGAGGTACTTCCAAAATCAGAATTAGAGGTCAGTCTTCCATTTCCGGTCAAAACAATCCATTAATTGTAGTCAATGGGGTTCCTATTGATAACACCAATTTTGGTTCAAACCCTGGAAATAATGCTTCTGATAGTAGTATAGGAGTTCGAGGAGGCGGAAATACCTCTGATGGTGGGGACGGCCTTTCCAGTATTAACCCTGATGATGTAGAATCCATGACCATCTTAAAAGGTGCAGCTGCTGCGGCCTTGTATGGTTCCCGTGCAAAAGATGGGGTAATCATGATCACGACCAAAAGTAAAAATGATTCTAGAGGAATTGGAGTCACCTACAACTTGAATTATACCAATGAAGCTCCTTTGGATTTTACAGATTATCAGTATGAATACGGTCAGGGAGAGCAAGGGGTAAGACCTACTACTCCAAACCCTACCTCTGGACAATGGTCATTTGGGGAGAAATTCCAACCAGGTATGACCCAGGTATTATTTGATGGGGTGACCGTTCCTTATGAGCCAGTAAGAGATAGAATAAAAACATTTTTCAGGAATGGACAGAACATCACGAATTCTATCACATTGGCTACTTCTGGTGAAAAAGGAGGAATGAGCCTTTCATTTTCTGATCTAAACAGTAAAGGTATTGTGCCGAATAATACGTTTAACCGGAAAACCATCAACTTGGGATTTGCTTACAATTTGAGTCCAAAGTTTAGCTTCAGAGGTAACTTTAATTACTCTTACGAGGAAAATAAGAACCCACCAAACATCGGTCAACAGGATAACACTATTCCTGTCGCACTTTATAATATGGCTAACTCAATGCCATTGGATGTGCTTCGGGATAACCGATACGATGCAAATGGTAACGAGGCGGTCTATTCAAGATTCGGAATAGGACGAATCCATACTTTACCCTTTCCGATCAATTTCAAAACATCAGGAGGGATAGGATTTTTGGAAACGTGGCTCTGAAGTATTATTTGACAGATTGGCTGTTTGTTCAAGGAAGAGTGGGGCAGGACTATTGGAGCAGAGACCAGGATTACAATAACTTTCCAACGGGTCAGGCTTCCAGAGCACCGGCTCCTGCGGGGTTTGTCAATGGTGTTTATACCCAGGAGCAAAGGAGATTTAGAGAAATCAACACCGATTTCCTGATCAATGCAACTAAGAAATTTGGGGACTTGGGCGTAAATGTGAACTTCGGTGGAAACCATATGCAAAGAAGATCAGACCTAAACAGCGTCCAGGTAACTGACTTTGTTGTTCGGGACCTATATACTGTCCAAAATGGTAGAGCTAAAGACCCTCTATATGATTTAAATGAACGTGCTGTAAATTCATTATACGGTTCGGCTGAATTCTCTTTCCAGGACAAATTCTTCTTAACAGGAACTGTCAGAAATGACTGGTTCTCTACCCTTTCCAAAGAGAATAGAAGTATTCTGTATCCTTCGGTCTCTGCGAGCTGGGTCTTTACAGAAAATTTGAGCACCACGGGTTGGTTGAATTTCGGAAAGCTGAGAGCTGCCTATGCCGAAGTAGGTAGTGATGCCGATGTTGGTGCCTATTCCAATGTTTTATTCTATGGGATCAATAATAACCTTTTTGGAGGGCAGCCTGTAGGTGGACCCACCGGAACCAATCTCCCCAACCCTAATTTAAGACCAATGAGAATTGGTGAAGCGGAGGTGGGATTTGAGTTAAGCATGTTCCAAAGCAGACTGAGTTTGGATATGGCTTTATATAGAAAGCTTACCACTGATCAGATCGTAAGGGCCCAAATCTCCGATGCTTCAGGATTTGTAAACACCTCCATTAATAGTGGAAAGAGTGAGAATAAAGGAATAGAAATGCTTTTGACGTTGGTGCCAGTAGATACCAAGGACTTTATCTGGGAAGCTTCTGTCAATGCGGCCTATAATAAAACCAAAGTATTGAGCCTGTTGACCGATGAACCTGGGGAAAGAATCACAGTAGGTACCCACGTATTTAATGGTGAACTACGACAGATTGTAGGGATGGAAATGGGCCAAGTGGCAGGTTTTGGATACAGAAGAGATGATCAGGGAAGAAAAATATTTGGTGCCAATGGAATCCCTCTAAGAACATCCGATTTAGTCAATTATGGTAGTGCTTTACCAAATTGGGTAGGTGGGTTTACAAACTCCTTCAATTATAAAGGAGTAATGCTTTCCTTCTTGATTGATTTCAAGTTGGGTAACATCATGCTTTCAGGTACCAATTTTAACGCTGTCCGACATGGATTGCATAAAATGACATTGGAAGGAAGAGAAAGCGGAGTAGTTGGAGAAGGTGTTAATGAAGCAGGAGAAACCAATACAGCTGTGGCGCCTGTACAATCCTATTGGGAAGTTGTTCGATCTCAAGCTTTAGTGGAGCCGGTTATTTATGATGGTGGCTACTGGAAACTGAGGCAAATCACTTTAGGGTATGATTTCACGAAGCATTTGCCGGCAAATCAGCCTTTCAAATCTGTGAAACTCAATTTTGTTGCGAACAATGTACTCATGTTAAAGAAATGGGTGGATAACATAGATCCTGAATCGTTCGGGTATTCGTCTGATAATTTAGTCGGCATGGAATCTACAGGTTTGCCCTCAACCAGAGGGTTAGGATTTAATCTTAATGTCAAATTTTAAGCTCCCTAGACATGAAAAAGTTACTAGTTAATATATCGTTCTTTGTTGCTTTTGCTTTCGCTTCTTCTTGTGACAGTAATTTCGATGAACTGAATACCAATAAAGTTTCAGCAACTTCCATTGATCCTGCATTCCAATTGAATGCGGCCATCGTGGGTTGCGCTTACCCCAATGGAAGTTTGATTTACGACATTGGAGTGGTCCAACAGATTATCTCCCCAAACTCAGGAGTACTGACTGGGGCCAATTACAATCAAGATAACCGAAATGCCACCCAAGAACTTTGGCAAGGCTATTATCGAAACGTCATCAAAAATACCCGTGATGTGATCAATAGGATTCAGGATCAGCCTGAAAGAGCAAACCTGCTTCAGATGACCAGGATCATTCAGGCATTTGCCTTTATGATATTGACAGATGATTATGGCAGCATCCCTTATTTCGAGGGAGGACAAGGATATTCTCAACAAATCTATTTACCGGTTTATGATTCCCAGGAAGTGATTTATGAGGATATTATCAAGGAGCTTTCAGAGGCTACTGCAGCCTTGGACCTCTCAGGAAGGGTGGAAAGTGCCGATATTTTATATGGAGGGGATTTGAATAAATGGAAAAGCTTTGGGAATTCCTTGTTGCTCCGTGCTGGGATGAGGTTGAGCGAAGTAGATCCCTCAAGAGCTCAACAAATTGTCCAATCGGCATTCCAGGCAGGAGTCATCCTGTCGAATAGTGAAAATGCCGTAATCAAGCATGATCCAAATTATACCAATACAATAGGTAACCTGTTGAATTCTACGGAAGCTTCGAATTTTTACTTAACGGAGCCCTTTGTAGAATATTTGAGAAGTACTAATGATCCTAGACTCTCTGCAATTGCCATTACGTATGTAGGAGCTAAATCAGGACCAGAACAGACGCCGGAAAACGGGACGTATGAAGCCAGTGTGCATATAGGCATGCCCATGGGAAATGATAATGCGGGCGCAGTCCAAGCAGCTTCAGATTTAGGATTGGCAAGCTTTTATGAATTTGCCCAGGCAGATAGGAGAAGGTTGGCAAAAAATACTGCCCCCAATTTCTTGGTAACTGCTTCCCAAAATAATTTGTTGCTTGCCGAAGCAAGACACAGAGGGTGGATTACTACTGGAGAGGTAGCCTCCTATTATCATGCAGGAATTAGAGCTCATATGGAGCAGTTGGGAACGGTAGACGAAAATTCAGCAATTGCATCTGATGCCATCGAAGCCTACATCAGTGCCAACCCATTTGATGCTTCTAAAGCCTTGGAGCAGATCAATACCCAATATTGGGTTTCCTCTTTTCTAATTGGTCCTGAGGCATTTGCAAATTTCCGAAGATCAGGCTTTCCTAATTTGGATTCCAATCCTTTTCCAGGAAAAGAAGTGGATTTTATTAATCGATTGACTTACCCTAATTCTGAAATTTCAGTAAATTCAGAGAATGTAAATGCTGCAATAGCATCTCAAGGGCCGGATAATCTTGCTACCAAAGTATGGTGGGACAACTAAGAATAATCGGGGCTTGGGATTTACTGAGCCCCGTTTTATTTTAATTATTCCGAATTATGATCAAAAAAATTACACTCACCCTTTCTCTATTTTTACTGATGGTTTTGGGAGTATTTGCCCAACAAATATCAAAAGAAGAGATGCTCTTTCTGACTCAAAAGTGGACAGGAGAACGATTTGAGGATGGTCGTCCAAAAGTATCCGATGACATTTTAAGAAGAATGAAAGAAGTTACCCATGATGAAGCTTGGGCTGTGATGAAGAACGAGGGGTATCGATATCAATATGCAGATGGCTGGGGATTAATGATTAACCCAGATAGTGTTTTGGTTGGAAGGGCCTTGACCGCCACTTTCATGCCCGGTCGACCGGATATACATGATGCGATTGACGAGCGTGGAAAAAAGGAGGGGAAACGTGGTCAGAATTCATGGCCTGTGGATCTTTTGGTGCCAGGGGATGTCTATGTGGTGGATCAGTTTGGGATTCATAATGGCGGTCCTACCATTGGGGATAATGTTGGAAATGCCATCTATGCCAAGTCCGGAAACGGGATTATTTATGATGGAGCAATCCGAGACATCGTGGGATTAAAGGAAATTGGTTCTTTTACTTCCTATGTATCCAGTTATCACCCATCCCATCACAATCAACCCGGTGACTTAAATACCATGCTGATTGGTATCAATAAGCCAACTAGAATTCACCAAGTTACTGTGATGGCCGGAGATGTGGTGTTAGGTAGAGATGGAGGAGTTTCCTTTATTCCAGCTCATTTGGCCGAAAAAGTGGTGGTTACCTCAGAGGTAGTTCGATTACGAGATATGTTTGGCCATCAGCGGCTGAGAGAAGGGAAGTACACAGCAGGTCAAATAGATACCAGATGGTCTGAGGAGATTGAAAAAGACTTTTCCCAATGGTTAAATGACCATATTGATGATTTACCGATCGCAAGAGAACAGATACAAGAGATCCTAAAGAAAAGAACCTGGTAACCTATAAGTACTAATTACATTTCAATGATGAATAACAAAAAATCACGTAGATCTTTCCTTCAAAAAGGTGCTGCTTTGGGATTAACCGGTGCAGGCTTATTGACCAATTTTGGCCAGGGTTTGCAGGCAGCAGTCCATAAACAAAATCAATATTCCAATCCTTCCGATTTGAAAATCACTGACATCAAATGTGGATATGTCCGCGGTGCTGTTTATGTGAAAATATATACCAACCAAGATGTTTGGGGTTGTGGTGAGGCGGTGGATGCCATTCAGGGGACTTATTACCTAGTCAAAAGACTGGGAAACCAACTGAAAGGACAAAATCCTTTAAACCCCAACCGGCTGGCTGAACAACTTCGAAAAGGTTCTTTTTTGGAGGAGCCCAATCAGGGATTTTTGTGGCTGTCCTCACTGCCATTGAAACGGCTCTTTGGGACATAACAGGCAAGGTATTCAATGTTCCGGTATACCAATTATTAGGAGGAAAATTCCGGGATAAAATACGTGTGTATTGCGATACTGCTCTTTATGCCTCAACCAACCCCACGCCGGATGATTATGCAGCAGCGGCTAGGGATGCTGTTTCCCGTGGCTATAATGCCGTAAAATTTGATGTGGATAACGGTAGGGATCCAAACAAATATGATCGATTCAATTGGACCGCAAACCCTGCTGAGATAGATAGAATGTACAATGCCATCGCAGCAGTTAGGGAGGAGGTAGGCCCCTATATTGATATTTGCGTGGACATGCATGGAAGGTACGATGCAGTCACAGGGTTGAAAATGGCTAAAATGTATGAGCCTTTGAACCTGATGTGGTTAGAGGAACCGGTTCCTGCAGATAACCCTGAAGTTTATAAGCACATTACGCAAGAGACCAGCACTCCAATTTGTGCCGGAGAGAATATCTACCTGGCTTATGGCTTTACCAAACTGTTGTCAGATGGTGCGCTAGACATCATTATGCCTGATTTACAAAAGGCGGGTGGATTGGGAGAAGCCCAACGTATCGCAAATTTGGCCAACCTGTACTATGTGCCATTTTCACCCCATATGGTGGCCTCTTTCCTAGGTGCGATGGCCAGCTGCCATGTTTGTGCTTCAGTTCCAAACTTTCAAATTATGGAATGGCAGATCTACATGGACAAGGATCAACTTTGGAAAGATATCGTGACCTACGATGGCCCAAGAACCGAAAATAGCTTTATCACACTCTCTGAAAAGCCTGGTATTGGAGTAGAGATCAACGAAGAAGGCATGAAAAAGCATGCGGTTCCGGGGATCCCCTTTTTTAATAGTCACGAACTCTTTTTTAGAAGTATTGAATGTTAACAAGTAACCCAGAATGACTAATGAATTTTAAATTTCTACAAAAAAGCTATCCTTTGGCATTGGTGCTTTGTAGCATCCTGATGCTTCCAATAGGAAAAGCAAAAGCACAAAATGTCGGGGCTTCCCCTGAGTATATTAAAGCTTTAACTTCCCAATGGACGGGAGAGCGATTTCCTGATGGTAGACCTAAAGTATCTGACTCTATTCTTGAACGATTAAAAAACATTTCGATCGAGGAAGCTTGGGGTGTTTTGAGAAACAAGGGATTTCAAAACCAATACGAAGGTGATTGGCAAATTATGCTTCCCAATGAGGCAATGACTGGACGGGTAGTCACTGCTCAATACATGCCTCTCAGACCTGACCTGGAAAAACAAGTAAAAGATCAAGGAGTGGAAAAGGAAGGCAGGTCCCCTAAAGGAGGGACAAATTCCTGGCCGATAGATGTCCTGGTGAACGGAGATGTTTATGTAGCAGATGGGTATGGGAAAATTGCAGATGGGACTTTGATTGGGGACAATTTAGGAAATGCGATTTTTGCTAAATCTCAGAGAGGGGTGATTCAATGGTTCAGTCCGCGATCAGGAGGGGCTTTCGGAAATTGAAGGATTCAATGCCTGGATCAAAGGACAGGATCCCTCTTATATCCAACAAATGATGTTGACTTCCATTAATACCCCCATTAGGATTGGTCGTGCTACCGTGCTTCCAGGGGATGTGGTGTTGGCCAAAAAATATGGAGTGATTTTTATTCCAGCTTACCTGGTAGAGGAATTGGTCCTAACATCTGAAGTGACTGGGCTGAGAGATGAGTTTGGACATCAAAGGCTTCGGGAGGGAAAATACCTTCCTGGACAGATTGATAGCCAATGGACCGAGGAAATCAAAAAGGATTTTTTGGATTGGTTAAATAACTATCCAGGAAAACTCCCCATGACGAAAGAGGAATTAGACAATTACCTAAAAGAGAGGAATTACTAATTGTTGACCTCCAAGCCTTGAAAGGGCTTATCACCTTTAAACAGGCATTTTTGCTGGTTACCATTAACTGGCCTTCTATCATATTGAATTAACAATAACCCTGCATACCATGAAAAATACCCTTAAAGAACTCATTGAAAAGAACAAAATCAGAGAGCAGCAATATATTGCCCAACGTCAAGCGGAAATTGACAACCCCCTGACAAAGGATAATAGGAGAGATTTTTTGAAGAAGACGGCTTTGGGAGGGCTGAGCCTTTCAGCTCTTATGGGTCTGAGTATCGAAGATACCATGGCTGAAACCACCAAAAATGTCCGTAGGGCATCGGCACCCTCTGATTTGAAAATTACTGATTTACGATATGCACATACGGCGGTCATGGGCGGTACAGCTATTCTTAGAATAGATACTAACCAAGGAATTTATGGGCTTGGAGAAGTGAGAGATGGAGCAGATCCAAAATATGCCTTGATGCTGAAGAGTAGGATTTTGGGAGAAAACCCATGTAATGTGGAAAAGATATTCAAGATCATCAAGCAATTTGGTGGTCAATCGCGTCAGGCAGGAGGGGTATGTGGCGTTGAGATGGCCTTGTGGGATCTTTGCGGAAAAGCGTATAATGTTCCAGCTTGGCAGTTGTTAGGTGGAAGATATCGAGATTCCATTAGGCTGTATGCAGACACTCCTGAGGCAAGTTCTCCAGAGGAGCAGATGAAGCTTATTAAATATAGAACAGAGGAGCAAGGCTATACCTGGCTAAAAATGGATGTTTCCATTGGTGAAATCATGGATATCCCCGGATGTATTGTCAACCAAGAGATTTTCAAACAAGGGAAAAGCCAGTGGCAAGGAGGGTACATGTCCTACGCGAACACGGCCCATCCTTTTACGGGGGTCCAAATCACAGAGAAAGGCTTGGACGAACTTGCCAAGATAGTGGATCATGTCAGGGGAATGGTTGGTTATGAAATACCACTTTCTACTGATCATTATGGACATTTCGATTTGAACAATTGTATCAGATTGGGTCAAGCATTGGATCAATACAGACTTGCTTGGCTTGAGGATATGGTGCCATGGCAAATGTGGGAGCAACACAAGACCATTACCACTGCTCTGAATACTCCTACTACAACAGGAGAAGATATTTATCTCCTTCAGCACTTCAAAGATTTGATTGACAATCATGCAGTAGATATTGTGCACCCTGATCTGGCTTCTTCCGGAGGTCTTTTGGAAACCAAACGAATTGCGGACTATGCCGAAGGAAAAGGAATTTCCATGGCCATGCACCAGGCAGGAACTCCCGTATCTTTTATGGCCAATGTGCATTGTGCAGCTGCCACACAGAATTTCCTTGCCTTAGAGCACCATTCGGTAGATGTACCTTGGTGGGAAGATATGGTCACTATGACCGGAGGAGGAAAAATGATTGACAAAGGGTACGCCCCAGTTCCTTTGGACGCTCCTGGTTTGGGGATTGATTTAAATGAGGAAGTGGTGAAAGCTCATTTACATCCTTCAGATCAATCTTATTTTGCTCCTACTGACATGTGGAACGAAAAGCGTTCTCATGATAGAACTTACAGCTAAGATTCCTATTTTACCTATTGATAAACCCGGAAACTTGCCACAAATCTTGTTTCCGGGTTAATTTCATGAGCATCCACCCAAAATACCTTCATTTTGAACCCTAAAATCACTAAATCTCTTTCAATTCTTTCAATCGCACTATTTGTTGGGGCTGTTGGAACCAGCTTGTTCCTTGGAATAGAATATGCAAGCTTTTTATGGATCGGCTTTTTCTTTATTTGTGCACTTTCATTTTTGGGAAGTGAAAAATTAAAGGGATATGCCTATTCCATGATGATCTTTGGCTCAGTAGCACTAGCGCTCTATTTCCCCCAATATTTCCTGGAATATCAAGGGTTCAAATTTAGCGCCTTGATCGTGCCTTTGATTCAGGTCATTATGTTTGGGATGGGGACTTCCATGAGCATTAAAGATTTTTTGGGAGTTGTGAAAATGCCCAAAGGGGTACTGATTGGGGTATTGTGCCAATTTTCCATTATGCCTTTCATAGGCTTTACGCTCGCTAAATTAAGTGGATTCCCCCGGAAATCGCAGCAGGAATGATTCTTATTGGCTGTTCTCCGAGTGGCATGGCCTCCAACGTAATGAGTTTTTTAGCCAAGGCAAATTTAGCCCTTTCCATCACCGTCACATCAATTACTACCCTTTTGGCTCCATTTGTAACTCCCTTCCTGATGGGGTGGTTGGCAGGAGAGTTTGTGGCAATTGATGTAGTCGATATGATGTTCAGCATTGTAAAAATGGTGATAATCCCCATTGGTGCGGGACTGCTATTCAATTATTTTCTTCGTGGTAAATCCAAATGGTTGGATGATTTGATGCCAATTATTTCTATGGCTGCCATTGCGTTGATTTTAGTGGTTATTGTGGCGGCTGGAAGAGATAGTTTATTGGATATTGGGCCAATGCTTATAGTGATGGTCATATTCCATAACCTTGCAGGATATCTATTGGGATATTGGTCAAGCCGTTTGTTCAAACTAAGTGAACGGGATTGCAGAACGATTGCCATTGAAGTGGGAATGCAAAATGGTGGACTTGCCTCTGGAATTGCCAAAGAAATGGGGAAAATTGCCACCGTAGGTCTTGCTCCGGCGGTATTTGGGCCATTTATGAATGTGAGTGGTTCCATTCTCGCGTCCTATTGGCACAAAAACCGATAGAAAAAGAGCAATAATTCAAATGAATATCCACCTATTCAGCCACTTATTTTGATTGAAATTTAAGACAGAAAAGTTAACCCAGTTGAAACCCATGAAATCTATTTTAACCCTAGCCATTTTACTTTGTGGTTTTTGTTCCTACGCCCAATCTGAAAAAGACCTTGAATCCCAGGTTGAAAAACTGAGGCTTGCTTTGATTGATCCTACTGAAGTAGCTTTAAGAGCCTTAAGTTCAGCTTCGCTGACCTATGGCCATTCAAGTGGCTTATTGGAAAATCAAGATCAATTCATCGATGCGCTTGTTTCCGGGAAATCGGATTTTGGTTCAATTTCATTTGAAGACCAGGAGATACTTGTAGAAAAAAACGTTGGAATTGTCCGCCACTATTTGGTGGCAGATGTCATTGAAGGAGGCCAGGTGAATCCCATCAAAATTGGGGTGATGTTAGTTTGGCACAAAGAGAAAGGAAGCTGGAAATTACTCGCCAGACAAGCTTACAAGCTTCCGTGATAAATTTAATGATGGAATGTATCCGCTTTAGTGGCTTATTTAATGCCTCCAAAAGCGCCGAAGCACATATTTTTATGTAGAATTTCGGTACTGCTAAAACCTACCTTTTTCATTAATTCCAATTGATAACTCATGGACCTGGGCGAATCTTCCTTGTCTACATAGGCAAGGACTTTTTGACGATATTCCTTATCCACCAATGCCTCTAAATAATCTCCGTATCGTTCCCAAGTGTACTCATTCAAAATGGAGTTTTCTTGGGTGATCAAGTCTGATATCATCAAGCATCCCCCTGGCTTGAGTAAATGATACAGTTTTGTAAAGGTGCTTTCCCAATCTTCATCATCTCGTAAATGGTGTAGAACTGCACCTGCCAATATGATGTCGTAACCGTGATCATCCAGTTTAGCAAGACGAATGTCTTCCTGAATGCATGTTACTTTTCCTTGAGTCACTAGTTTGACTCTTTCTTCCGCTTTTTGGAGCATAGGTAAACTCAAGTCCACCAACGTACAATGGAGGTGGGGAAGCTTGGAAAGCATTTTTAAGGTATAGTTTCCTGCACCACATCCAATGTCGAGCACATGCTTGGCATGGGGAACGATTCTTTTGGCGGCCTCGGTAATCAGTTCAAGTGAAACCTGTGCATCAATGGTAGAGAGTTGTCCAGTGTCCAGATTTGAAAATCGTTCTACATCTTGATCAAAACGGGCCCTTATTTCCTCAATGGTGGATTTTTTCATCATATTCATTTAAAAACTGCTTTCCTAATAGGGTTCTATATGTATCAGTAGATGTCCTATTTCAGGGATTTCTTTTTGAAGTTTATCTTTCAATAAATGAGAGATTCTATGTCCTTCTTTAACCGTTAAATCTCCATCCACCAAGGCATGTAGGTCCACATGGTAATCCATTCCTGCTTTTCGGATGAAGCATTTTTCAGTTCCTTTGACCCCATTTACTTCAATCGCTATTGCCCTGATTTTCTTTATCAATTCCTCGTGATTATTTTCATCCATCACCTCAGATAATGCCGGTCTAAAGATTTTATAGCAATTGTAAACGATGAAAATTACAGCTACCAGGGCTGCGTAATCGTCTGCTACTTCGAATCCTTCTCCAAAATATAAAGCGATTGAAATTCCAATAAATGCAGCGATGGAGGTGATTGCATCACTCCTATGGTGCCAAGCCTCTGCTTTCAGGGAATCGGAATTTATTTTTTTGCTTCTCCTAATGACAATTTGATAGGAGGATTCTTTCCAGATAATGATGGCAGCCAATACCCATAAAGTAAAACTTTCAGGCAATGCATGAGGAATTCGTATATGTTGGATAGCTTGGTAGGCAATGGTAGCCGCCGAAATAATCAAAAAAGCAACGACTAAAAAGGTGATCAGCGGTTCTGCTTTACCATGCCCATAGGGATGGTTTTCATCCGCTGGTCGATTGGCATATCGAAGCCCCACCAAGACCAAAATTGATGCAAATACATCTACCACGGATTCAATTCCATCTGCAATTAAAGCATATGAATTGCCAAAAATTCCTGCTAAAAATTTAATCGTAGCCAAGGCAACATTTCCCAGCATACTGAAAATCACGGTTCGTATGGCAAGGTTTTTATTTGTCATCGCTGGGTCGAAATTGAATGGGGCTGCCCACTATTACTTAAATGCTTGGTCATGCGCTACGTTTGAATGGAGCAAAAGTAACTTTAAGCGGAGTTATTATCCCACTTTATGTTGCCTTTTTCCTAACCAATATAGAATGGAGCCAATGATAATCAAGACTGCTGTTAGCCAGACGGAGGTCCAGCTCACTTGAATCATCAACCAAAGACAGGCTAAAATTCCAAGAATAGGAATTAGAATTCCACCCTTAAGAATAAAGGGGCTTTGATCTTTAAATCTAGGACGTAAAACAGGGATTGCTGCACAACTCATCATGAATAAAAAGAGTCTTGACAAGACCGTCATGGCAGCTAGAAATGTAAATGTTCCAAAAGCAGCCAGAGCAAAGGCAACAATTCCAAAAAACAAGACAGAATTGGCAGGAGTCAGGTATTTTTCATGTACAGTTCCGAACCATTCGGGAAGAGATTTCTCAAGAGATAACGCATAGGTGATCCGCGTTGCTGAAAACATGGACCCAATTAAATTTGCGATCACTGAGGTAGCAACACCAATCATTAAGATTACGGCACCTGCACTCCCGAATAAAGAAGAAGAGGCATCCAAAAGTGGGGTGCTACTAGTTGCCAAATCAGGAACAGCCGCCTGCGTTACCAACTGGATCAACATATACAATACGGCGACGATAACTAATCCCAAAATCAGCCCCAAAGGCATGTCTCTTTCTGGTCTTTTTGCTTCTCCTGCAGGGACTACTGCCCCTTCAAATCCAACAAAGGCATATATCAGTAATAAAGCTGCTGCCCCTAAATTGGAACCATCTGGAAGGGGACTGCCAAAATTTGGCAATACCTCGGGACCTAGTAAAATAAACCCTCCAAATACTAAACCAATCAAAACAGAAAATTTGATGATTGTAAACAAGGTCATAGAACGGATGGATTCCACAGATCCCAGGATGTTGATCAGGCTTAATGCTCCACAGGTAATTGCAAGTGAAATGAGTCTTCCATATCCCTCAGCTGCTATAGGTAAAAAGTAACCGATGCTATCTGTTAACAAAACCGTATTGGCGGCAAATGAAATCAATCTTGCCAAATAGTAAAGCCACCCCCTTGAAAACCTATAAACGAACCAAAAGCCAGTTTTCCATATTTGATTGGTCCTCCGGTTCCCTTGAAATAGCTTCCCAATTCGGCGAAACATAGAATCACCGGAAGCATTAACAGGGCACAAAATGCGTAAACGAATACACTGTATTCTCCGGCTAATCGAGCTGCTCCCGAGGGTAATCCAAAAATTCCAGCTCCAATGAGTCCATTGACTACCAGCATCCAAACTCCCCAAAGCCCTAAGTTTCTTGGTAATTTTTCTTGCACTTCGGGACTGGATGATTTCGGCATGGATTCTCTTTTTTCAATAGTTAGGATTTAAAAAGATAAGCCAAAAATTGAATCTATTAAAAATGAATTATAAGTATTGGTTGATTTTTTGATTGTAGGCATCGACCCCTTCATGGATTCAGTAATTGATCAGTCCCTATTTTTTATGGATTTCTACCCAAAAAGGGAAGATTTGTTTTCCATTTACTTGATAAAAAGGGATGATTTGGGTTTTCATTTCAGGAAGCTGGATATCCTTCATTTCAATAAATGTGATTGCTCCTTCCGATTCTAATTTTGTTTGATTGACTATAGGGCCTGTTTCCAGGTACATGGTGCCTTGAGAAGGAACATCTTTGACAAATTTGAATGTAAAATCATAGGTTCCAGAAGCTAAAAACACGTTCCAATATCCATAAATCTCCTCCTGTGCCCAGATACCTCTTTGACCCGCAGCATCATTCCGGTTTAGAAATACAGGGTTCTCTTCCTCAAATCCAATCTGGATCAGGGGTTGATTTACCAAATGTTGTTCCTGAATCAATTCCTTATACAATTCGTCCATTTCAATCTTAAGTTCCCTCCCTTTGGAAGTTTGAGAGGAGATTAAATTGGTAAGTTCGAACGGATCTTCCGTCAAGTTATATAACTCAAACTCTTCGATGGGAGCTTGATAATCAGTTTTTCCAACCAGTTTCCAACCTGACTTTTGGATGGAGATGTTATTATATCGCTCAGGATATTTACGGGTCCAATACGAGAAAAAGCTTCGATTTTGAAAATTGCTTGCATCTCCATTCATCAAGGGGATTAAGCTCTTGCCATCGATTTTACGATCGTTGGGTAAGTCAATTCCAACTACTTCTGCAATGGTAGGTAAGATATCCAAATGAGCAGTTAATTGATCTATCTTCTTACTTCCCTGGTATTTTTCAGGATAGTGAATCAAGAGAGGTGCTCGTACTCCTCCCTGAAAAACATTCCCTTTGAGTCCTCGAAGTCCTACTACATATCGTTGTTGTTGAGGTCCATTATCTGTTAAAAAGATGATAATCGTTCGGTCATCAATTTCCAACTCTTCCAATTTGCTAAATAACTTGTTCAGATTGTCATCGATGTTTTCTACCATGGCATAAACTTTTCGGGCATCTTCTTTTTGGGATTCAGACATCGGGTAAAATGGTTTGCCATCTTCTCCAAATCCTTCACTGGGGTCTAAGTCTTTATACTTTTGATAATACTCATCGGGTACTTGCAAAGGGGTATGTGGTGCATTAAAAGAGAGATAAGTGAAAAATGGTTGGTCTTTATTGTTCTCTATAAACTTGATCGCCTCTTCGGCAAAGATGTCAGAGCAATAACCTTGATAGGATTGTTGTTGATTATTATGCCAAAGGACTGGATCAAAGTAGCTTCGGTTGCCCTGATAATAGGTTGTGAAATCACCCACCTGTCCCATACCACCTGATAAGTGTATCAAAGATTCATCGAATCCCTGATCACTGGGACGCATGGGGTAGTTGTCTCCTAAATGCCACTTGCCAAAAATGCCTGTTACATAGTTTTTTTCTTTAGTAGCTCCGCAATGGTATGTTCCTCAGTAGCCATCATGGCACCTCCATTATAGGTGTCTCTGATTCCTGTACGCAGGGAATAACGTCCGGTCATAAGACTGGATCGGGTAGGGGCACAAACCGGAGATACGTAGAAATTTGTAAACTCTACACTTTCTTGGGCGAGTTGGTCGAGGGTTGGAGTAGAGATATGTGGATTTCCAGTAAACCCAAAATCCCCATAACCTTGATCATCTGTAATGATTAGGATGATATTTGGGGGAGTGTTTTGGGAAAATGCATTCGTATGGACAATGAAAAAACTAAGAAAAATACTGGCTATTCTTGCGGCGGAGGTCATTTTATAAAGGGCTTGTTCTACCCAAAAGATCCTCTAAAAAAATGGGAAATCAAATAGCATTTAAAGATCTAAGTCATCGGTGCTTCTTAATTGCACATGCTTTTTCATCTTTTTCTGGATTATTTTAAAGTGGTGCAAATCTTCTTCCGTGATCAATGAAATGGCTTCACCTGTGGCCCCGGCTCGTCCGGTTCTTCCTATTCGATGTACATAATCTTTTGGAGAACGTGGAAGTTCAAAGTTGATTACCAAAGGTAAAAACTGTATGTCTATTCCCCTTCCGGCCAAGTCCGTAGCAACCAAAACCCGGGTTTTCCCAGACTTGAACCTTGCCAAAGCTTCAATTCTGGCCCCTTGACTTTTGTCCCCATGAAATGCAATGGCATCGATGCCATTCTTCACTAATTTTTGGACTACGTTATTGGCAGTTCGGATGGAAGAGGTAAATACCAGGATTTGAGTCCAATTGCCATTTTTGATAAGATGTCTTAATAAAGGACCTTTCTTTTCAGCGCTGACTCTATAGGCATATTGATTGATCAGATCCACATCAAGTACCTCTGGTTTGATAGTAATGCGCTTAGGATCCTCAAGAAGGGAGGAGATCATTTCTTCCAATGTCTCATCCATGGTGGCAGAAAACAGGATGTTTTGCCTCTTTTGAGGATTTCAGACAAGATCTGATTGACTTCTTCACGAAATCCCATATTCAAGACCTTGTCCATTTCATCCAGCACCAAGATTTCTACTTCTGAAAGTGACAGCGCATTTTGAGATATTAAATCCAATAATCTTCCAGGCGTAGCAACCAAAATATCTGTTCCGTTCATCTTCATCATCTGAGGATTGATGGAGACACCTCCAAATACGGATACAGTTTTGACCTTTCTTTCTAAAAACCTTGAAAAATTATCCGCTACTTGCGCCACTTGGGAGGCCAATTCCCTGGTGGGCACAAGTACCAAAACAGGAATATTTCTGCTTCTGTGTTCCTTTTTATGTTGAAGGATTTGTAAGATTGGCAAAATATAGGAAGCGGTTTTTCCAGAACCAGTAGGAGCAATTCCCAATATATCCTGACGCTTCAAAAATGCGGGAATCGCTTCTGCTTGAATTGGGTAAGGTTTCTGGTAATTTGCTTTCTCTATCGCGGAGATCAACTGCTTGTTTAATCCAAGTTCGGTAAAAGTCATATCCTTCATTTTGCACAAAGGTAAGGATGTTCTTGGATAGAATTTATTGGAATCAGGAATGAATCAGAACAAGAAAAGTAAAGCTCCTAACTCGCTAGCGCTTTTTTGTTATAGACCTTGCTGATACTGCCATTGATATTTTGATCCAGTTTCAGTACCAGGAATCCTGCTACAGCACAAGTAGCCATTCCACTCACCATGGGAAGAGAAGTGCCATCGTGGAAAAAGCTGACACCGGCAGAAGCCAATCCACCAAATGCCATCCGGATACTTCCCAAAATCGCGGAAGCACTTCCTGCATTTCTAGAAAATGGAGCCAAAGATAGCGCGGCGGTATTTGGGCCGTTCAGTCCATGTGCGGTTAAGAAGACAAACATCAACATTAGCAACGGGCCAACTTCTAACCATTGAAAATAAATGCCCAAGACCAATAGTAATCCAACTGTCACCTGATAATGCATGGAGAAGTTGATGATTTGTTGGCTGCTAAATTTACGAAGCAACAAGTGGTTCAATTGTGTGGATCCGATCATGGCAAAAGCCAACAATGCAAAAATCCACCCGTACTGAGTTTCACTTACTCCATAAATATTCATAAAGACATCAGCAGAACCTGCGATGTAGGCAAATGGAGCCGCACCTGCCAAGCCACCAATAGACATATAGACTAAGAATTGTCTGTTCTGAAGTACTTGTATATAATTTTTCCAAACCTGTTTAGGCTTCAATGAAACTTGTGTATCAGGTTCAGCTCCATCTGGAAGCACCCAAATTACTGCCATCCAAATGATCACGGTAAGGAATGCCAAAACAATGAAAACCCAGTGCCAATGGTAATAAGCTGTCACAAAACCTCCCAAAGTAGGGGCAATCATTGGAGATACCGCGATTACCAAAGTCAATAAAGCTAAAACTTGAGCAGTCTTTGTCACAGGAAAGATATCCCGAACCATAGCCTGGGCAGCAACCATGCCTGCACAGCCCCCTATGGCTTGCAAGAACCTCATAAGTATTAGGTTCTCAACAGAGTCCGATAAGGCACAACCAATAGAAGCCAATACATAAATTCCCAGACCTACATAAAGCGGTTTTTTTCTTCCATATTTATCCAGTAGGGGACCATAAAACAATTGGCCGATTGCAATTCCCACTAAATACGCAGTCAAGGACAATTGGATATTGGCAATAGGAGTCTCCAATTCCCTGGCCATAGCTGGAAATCCAGGTAAATACATGTCTATGGAAAATGGGCTGATGGTACAAAGAGCTCCCAGAACCAAGACAATTTTGAAGTATTCCTTTTTTGAAATCTGTTTTTTCAACAAAAATTGGTTTAATCCCTAATATCTTTAACTTCCAACAGGTAAAAGGCTTATTGAGTTCGTAAAATTCAGTCAAATATTTTAACAAAAAAATAATTAGGTTCCGGAAATTTTGAAAATCAAGCAATGAGTTAGAAAAAGTAAGTTTGCTTTTCCGTTTAGGAATGAAAGATTCGGGCAAGCGGAATAGTCAGAGGAGATAATTTTTTGCACTTATTGATCTTCCATGATTTTTGTAATGGTCAACCCTTCACTTCCTGCGTAAAAGATAATGATTTCAGCAGGGATAGTTCCCCGGTTCTCCCCATAATGCACGGTATTCACGACTTCAATGATGGGGTCGCCAGCTTTCATATTTAACTGATTTCCAAATTCATCTTCTACAAAGAGTTCCCCTTTGATTAATACTCCCGCATTAATTACTGGGTGGATATGTTTGGGTAGCGAGGAACCGGGAGGTATGGTGATTTTTAAGATAGAAATCTTGGGCTTCCCTTCAGGATAATCGGGAATTTTCGTTCCATTCCAACTCAAATCTGAAGAAATTAGGATATCGGACTCGTTTTTTATTAGGGAGCCCTTGGTAATGAGGTAGGTCGAAATCGACGAGAGGATCATCAAAATTATGACTAAAAATGGCTTGAAGCTGAGCATAAGGATGGGGAATAGTTTTAGATAGGAATTGAAGTTATACCAAAAATAATTAGACCACTTAGTAAAATAGGCTTGTGAATCAATTGAATAAGTGTCAAATTAGGAAAACTGCCTTATTTATAAAATTGTATTTCAATGGGATAAATAGGCAATAAATAACCCAAAATAAACATATGTCGAGTATCCGATTACCAAGCATCGTTGGTTTGATGCTGCTGGTTTTTGCCTGCACAAGTACCCAGAAAGAGGATCTGAATGCCATTTCCCCTCCTTTAAGCCCTGCTGAGGAACAAGCTACTTTTCAATTAGAACCTGGATTCAAAATCCAATTAGTTGCTGCTGAACCAATGGTACAGGAGCCAGTATCCATACAATTTGATGAAGATGGGCGGATGTGGGTAATAGAAATGCGGGGCTATATGGTAGATATAGAAGGAAATGACGAAGACCAACCCATTGGTAGAATTTCTATTTTGGAAGATCAAGATGGGGATGGGGAGATGGATAAATCCACTGTTTATTTAGATAGTTTGGTAATGCCCAGGTCAATAGGACTTTTCAAAGGAGGTGCCTTGGTTGCTGAAAATAATGCACTTTGGATCACCGAAGATCTGGATGGAGATCTAAAAGCAGATACTAAAATCTTATTGGATGCTACCTATTCTCAAAACGGAGTAGTAGAGCATACAGATAACGGATTACTCAGAACGGTTGATAATTGGTATTACAGCGCTAAATCCAGATTGCGATATCGATTAAAAGGGGATGAATGGATTCGTGACAGTACTGAGTTTAGAGGACAGTGGGGAATTTCTCAAGATGATAAAGGCAGACTGATTTATAATTACAATTGGTCCCAGCTCCATGGAGATCTTGTTCCTCCCAATTATCTTTTCACCAACCCCAACCATACCCCTTCTACCGGGATTGATTATGGATTAACAATTGATCGAAGGGTTTATCCCATTCGGCCGAACCTCGCAGTAAACAGAGGCTATATTCCTGGCACCCTGGACCAAGAAGGAAGGCTTTTGGAATTCACTTCTGCATGTGCTCCTACAGTATATAGAAGCGCTTTGTTTCCCCAAGAATATTTAGGAAATATTTTCGTCATGGAGAATGCAGGGAATTTGGTAAAGAGAAATGTGGTAAAGGAAAATGGCAATTACCTGGAAGCACAGGATCCAAATCCAGGCAGGGAGTTTTTGGCTTCTACTGATGAAAGATTCCGACCTGTGAACGGTTATGTTGGACCTGATGGTGCCCTATATATTGTAGATATGTACCGCGGGATCATTCAACACCTGGATTATATGACGGAGTATTTAAGGGAGCAAACTATTCAAAGAAAACTAGATGCTCCTGTTCATATGGGGAGAATTTGGAGAATAGTTCCTGCCGATACTGATCCTAAAACAGTGGAGAAACTTTCTTCTAAATCGGATTCAGAATTAGTAGCCTACCTGGGCCATTCAGATGGTTGGTACCGGGATATGGCACAGCGATTATTGGTGGAAAATAATGATAAAAGCCAGGTTCCGGCATTAAAGGAGATGGTCCTGAACTCCTCTAATGAGTTGGGACCTTTTCATGCCCTTTGGACACTGGAAGGAATGGGACAAGCGGATGAAGGATTTTTATTGGAAGTTTTAGACCATGAATCTGAGTTGATACAAAGTGCAGCTCTTCGAATGTTGGACAAGCTGGCAAAAGAGGAGGAAGGAATTAGCAGAAGATTGGGTGAAAAAATGATGGAGATGTCAAAGAATGCCGGGAAATCCACGGATTTACAAATGGCATTAAGTGCTTACGCGCTGTCAGATCAGGATGCTCGACAAGTCTTATTGGAAGTGTTGTATAAGCAGGGAGAAGATGCGTTGATCAGGGATGCAGCAATGAGTAGTCTGACCAACAGGGAATATGATTTTCTTCAAGCGATCTGGAAGGATGCCACTTGGAATGATTTGAATCCAGCGCATGAAATATTTCTGGAAATGCTTACCGCTTCCATCGTAAAAAAGCAGATCAAAATGAAATCAAAGGGCTTTTGGCACTGGTGGATATACCTGAATTGGGCTGGAAAGAACAAACAGTCCTGAGTTCACTGGCTATCCAATCTGCCAATTCGCCTGAAAAAGGGTTTGTGTCCTATAGGGCAGAACCATCAATTTTCCAACGAACAGATTTACCCATAGATTCCCAAAGGATGGGGATGCTGAAAAGTTTGTTCACCTGGCCAGGATTTCACCCTGATGAAGTCGAGGCAGTAGCTGGTACCTTAGATGCTTCTGCTTTAAAACAATTTGCAGATGGAAGACAGAAGTTTTTGGTCAGTTGTGCAAGTTGTCATGGCTCAGATGGTAGAGGAGAAAATAGAATGGGGCCGCCATTGGTGAACTCTGAATGGGTTTTAGGGGATGAAAAGCGCCTTTCCCTGATTCTCTTACATGGTTTGGAGGGTCCTATTGAGGTGGATGGGAAGAAATACGATGCCCCAGAAATCCTACCGGTTATGCCAGCTCATTCTACGATGGATGACGCGAGTATTGCTGCTATCTTGACCTACATTAGAAATGAGTGGGGAAATCAAGCCCCTCCGATTTCAAGAAGGACGGTAGGTGGGATGCGTTTGACAACTCAAGGGAGAGTCTATCCTTGGTCTGCGGAGGAGTTGAATCAACACATAGAAAACCTAGAATGAAACTTCCACAATTCATGATAAACCCAATCTTTAGCCTATGAAAAATGTACAAAGTTATTTTGATTCAGGAAGACGAGATTTCCTGAAAACGGCAAGCTTGGGAGCTGTTGCACTGAATTTTTCATTCCCTGAAATCCCGGAGGAAATGGCCGGCATCCCCATGGGTGTGGTAGTTCATTCCTATGGAGCTCGATGGCATTCAAAAGCTGGAAGCCCGGCCTATCCTTCGTTTGAAAATGCCATCGATTTGATCAATCATTGCAAAGAAATCGGAGCTGGAGGAGTACAAGTAGGTGTCAATGGATGGGCGAGTGATTTTGCAAAAAAAGTAAGGGAGGAAAGAGAAAAAAGTGGACTCTATCTTGAAGGGAGCATTCGATTGCCGCAAACTTCGGATCAGGTTCCAATATTTGAAAAAGAAGTATTGGCAGCCAAAGAAGCTGGAGCGGAAGTCCTTCGAACCGTCTGTTTAAATGGTAGAAGGTATGAGAATTTCCATTCTGAGAAGGAGTTTTTGGAGTTTAAAGCGGGGGCATTAATGGCATTGTCTCTGGCTGAGCCAATTGTAAGAAAGCACCGAATGAAGTTGGCAGTAGAAAATCACAAAGATTGGAAAGCTTCAGAACTTGCAGAAATAATCCGAAACTTGGGAAGTGAGTGGGTAGGGGTGACGTTGGACTTTGGGAATAATGTCGCGTTATTAGAAGACTCTACGAGGGTCATTGAAACCTTGGCGCCCATGGCATTTTCTACTCATGTCAAAGATATGGGGGTCCAAGAATATGAACATGGGTTTTTACTTTCTGAGGTTCCCTTGGGCACGGGGATCGTAGACCTAAAAAAGGGGTGGAACTATGTAAAAAATACAACCCATCCATCCATTTTAGTCTAGAGATGATTACTCGAAATCCTTTAGAAATTCCTGTGATGGAAAGTAATTACTGGGAGACCTTTCAAGAGGTTCCTGCAAGAGAACTCGCGAGAACTATCATGGAAGTAAGGGAAAAAAGTTTCCCGGGGGAATTACCCAAAGTGGAGGGATTGAGTGATGAGCAAAGGCTTGCATTTGAAGAAAAAATGTCATTTCTTGTCTTTCTTTCAGTAAGAAAAGCTTAGGAATAGGCTAAACCAAAATTGAAAAACAAAATATTTTAATAGTTAACTATGAATACTACAGTAAGTGAATTACCTGGAATTAAACTTTTTGATCTGACAGGACGTGCAGCAATCATTACCGGTGGGTCCAAAGGACTGGGGCAAGCGATGGCAGCGGGTTTGGCGAGTGCCGGTGCAAATGTGATGCTTGTCAGTAGGACTCTGGAGGAAGGCCAAATTGCGGCAGATGAAATTTCCAAAACATATGGAGTGAAGGCGATCGCTTTTCAGGCGGATGTGGTAAAGGAAGATCAAACCATTGCAATGGCAAAAGCCGCCATGGAAGCTTTTGGAAGAATAGATGTATTGATCAATTCGGCAGGGATTAATATCAGAGGCGCCATCGATGAGTTGACCTTAGAAGATTTTCAGAAAGTAATGGATATCAATGTGACTGGCACTTGGCTTTGCTGCCGGGCGGTAACCCCCTATATGAAAGAAGCGAAAAGTGGCAGCATCATCAATTTGGCGAGTACTTTGGGATTGGTTGGACTGGCAAACAGGACACCTTATACTTCTAGCAAAGGGGCAGTGGTTCAAATGACTCGAGCTTTGGGACTAGAGTTTGCACCATTTAATATCAATGTGAATGCCATTTGCCCAGGGCCATTTTTAACAGAGATGAATTTACCAATTGCAGATACGGAGGAAGGCAAAAAGTTTATAATTGGTGCTACTGCTCTTGCCAGGTGGGGAGAATTGAAGGAGATCCAAGGAGCGGCAATTTTCTTGGCCTCAGATGCCAGTAACTATATGGTAGGTTCCATGGTAACCGTGGATGGTGGCTGGACCGCTAGGTAGTTTCCCTTAATCTTACAAAATGATTTTGGACCACCTTATCTAAAAATAGGGTGGTTTTTTTACAAGTAAAAACCAATGGTTTTGGGAGATCCCCGAAGAGGGGGATACCTCCTCCCAAAAGCACTGGAATGGTGGTAATGATCATTTCATCTATCAAATCTTCCTTTAAAAAGCTTTGAATGGTCTTCCCTCCATCAATATATAGGTTTTTAAAACCTTGTTCATGGATCTGTGTAAGGACTTCTTTCAAAGTGCCTTGAACCAGAAATGCTTTTCCATGGAATTTTAGAGGTAATTCCGAGGTGGAGTTGCTCCACACGAATACCGGTTTCTTGTAAAACCATTCTCCTTCAAAACCGGCTACAATTTCAAAGGTATTTTTCCCCATTAATAAAGCATCTACTTGGTAGGTAAAATCATTAAACCCGGTGTCGACGTGGTCAATTTCTGGAAAAGTTGAAAGCCAGTCCAATTCATCATTTTTTCCGGCTATAAACCCATCTAAACTGGTTGCTATAAAGACACTGTTTTTCATCGTATTGTATGGGCTAATTGCTTTACAAAAAGGGAATCGATTGAATCAAAAGGACAAAAAGGAATAGGTTTGTCTAAAATTACTTTATTGAATTTCTTTATTCAGGAATTCATACACAATAGCTCCTAATTGCTCGTATCCTTCAGGAGTATAATGTACGTCATCATCCCCAATTCCAAAGTTTTTATGAATTCTGATGGAAGGTTTATACAAGTCATTGATCAAAACGCCCTGCTTTTTCATGACGGATTTAGCCACTTTATTATATTTTTTAGGGTCTTTCTTAAATCTTCCTGCTTCGTTCTCCGGGACATAAGTAGTGGTTACAAAAATTAATTTGGCATCAGAAATTTGTCTGATTTTTGATACAATAGAATGTAAGTTCGATTCATAATCCTCCAAGGAATAGGTCAGCGTTCCATTTACTTTATCCCTGTTTCCATAGACTTTTGAGTCAGGATGTCGGTAACATAAGTCCCATAAACCCCAATTGATTTGGATGATGTCCCAATCCTCCTCCCCAATCCATTCTTCAATCTTTTCCAGTCCCGTTCCAGTATGCTGTGCATTTCCAGGATTGTGCTTCACAAGGGCAGCATCCCCAAATTTCTGTTCAACAAAAGGGGTATAGCCAATAGAAATGGAGTCTCCAATGATTAGGATTTTTGGAGGTTCCTGGAATGAAAGGTTCCAAGAGTAAAAAAGGATAAGCGTGGTTATTAGTAATGCTTTTAACATTCTATTTAAAGAGGTAGTAAGGGATGAATTTTAAGTAATTGAACCTAATGAGAAGGTGATAAATGGTAAATGATACGATGCTGATTCAGAAATTGGCAGGAGATTTATTTGTAAACCTACCAGCTACCTCCGCCGCCGCCTCCGAAACCACCACCAGAAGAGCCACCACCGCCAGAACTCCCGGAACTTGATGGTGAACTAACCATTGTTGATTTGGCAGAATTGATGGAGCTGGAGAAAGATTGGGAAAAATGATTCATAGAAACCATTCTACCAGTGCTAGAAGTGTACCAGGTTGGGGGAGGAATATGTAAGTAATCATCAAACTTTTTTGCCCACTTTTCAAAGAGCCCAAAAGCAAGGGCATAACTCATGGTACTTTCAAAATAGTTCGGATCTTCCTTCAACAACATTCGCAATTTGTTTTCCTCAGCAACTTTTATGAAAGATTTAAAACCTTTCAATTCGGATAGTATCTGCGTCCCTTCTTTATTTTTCTTGATTAAAAACTGACTCATGATCAATAAGAAGATGATAGAAATGATAGAGGCTACAGCTGCAAGTATTCCCCAGAAAAAAGAAAGGTTGGTACTAAAACAAATAGGGTTAGAATCAAACCTCCTATGGTATAATTCCTCACTTTTCTGGATTTATTGACATAATATTTTTGGGCATATTCCTTCAGATTTCTCTTGGCCATATTCATGGTACTGTAAAACTTGTCTTTGAGGCTACTCACAAGTACCTCGTCATTGTTCCCGTACTTGGAAAAGAGTCCATTAAAAAGATCTCTTTCATAGAGGGTAGCCCCTTGGTTTAGGGGGCCAATTTGATGAGCTTCGTGTCATCCTTTGCAAACCAACCTTTTTTGTCAATGTCTTCAATTTTTAAGAAGCCCTTGGACGCCCAATAGGGGATCAGCGAAATCAGGTCTGAATTGTCACTGGAATCATCAATCAAATAACCCACCATGGCAGGGTCCATTCCTTTCGGAGGGTAGTAGCTGGTGGTGGTGGTTACCGGATCGTCTTTTCCGTGTTTAAGCCAAATTCGGATAAATGCATAAAACACCAAGGTAAGGATCAATAGCCAACCAGATTCTGTCCAGAATGGCCAAAACGGTTTGATGACCTGAATGCTATACGGAGGAAGTTTTAACAATACCGTGACACTTTCTCCTCCAGCTGAAGAATAACCTTCATTGCTAATTCCTGAAAATATTCCTCCTGATAGGTTTGTTTGGAAGTCATTACTAGGCTGGGTGTTACCCAACGCTCCGGAATACACAAAGGCCTGCTCTGGGCTCAGGGTCACCCCTTCAGGTAAATGGATTTTAAAATCTATGGATTGAAAATCCGGGACCCAGTTACTTGGTTTGATGTTCCAATAAAATTGAGTATTCGCCTCCTCGTAGAGAAAAGCATTTTTCACTCTATAGTTTATTTCATAGATATGGGGTCCTTCCAAGGTGATGTCTGCATCTCCAATTTTGATTCTCGCAGAGCCGTTCAACCGCTGTTCAAAGCCCGAACTTACTTCATATTTATAACCTGGAACTTCGATATTGCTAAGTTTGATATCTCTTTGTTCAAGGCTTCCATCTTCTGTTCTTAGATCATAGGATACCTGGATATCACGGTAGATCCCATGTTTTGGAACTTCAAAATTTAGCTGGTATTTCTCTTTGACATCAAAATACCCCTCCTTGTTAATAAAGATTTCTACCGAATAATCCGAAACCGTGAATCCCTGGGAATAGAGTTCAGCGGTACATAGAATGAAAGAAAATAGAAAAAGTATTTTTTCATGGCTTCATGATATCTAAAAAGGATTTTCTGAAATGCTATTGGTTACCAGTAGCTTACTTCGAAAAGTCTACTTTTACGTTCTCACGGCTTTCTGCTTCTGCCTCGAAATAATCAAAATGTTGGTAACTGAAAATACCGGCAAACAATACACCCGGAAAACTTTCTCCATAAGTGTTGTTCTCCCTTACGGTGCCGTTGAAATACCTTCTAGCTCGCTCTAGATTTTCTTCAATTTCATTGAGTTTATCCTGGAGCTGAAGGAAGTTGGAATTCGCTTTTAAATCCGGGTAGGCTTCACTCAATGCAAAAATACTTCTCAGGGTTTTCTGAAGTTGATTTTCAGCTTCAATTTGCTGATTGATGTCTCCGGATGGAACCGCCATGGCAGCATTTCTTGCCTGGATTACTTTTTCTAAGGTTTCCTGCTCATGGGCAGCATAGCCTTTGACGGTTTCCACCAAATTGGGAATCAGATCGTACCTTCTTTTCAAGGCCACATCAATATTACTCCAAGCATCTTTGACGGTGTTTTTGTTTCGGACGAAGCGGTTAAAAATACTTACCAGCATGAAGCCGATAGCTATTGCAACGGCTAAAATTATGAGTAGAGGAGACATAACTAATTGTTAAAGGTGGAACAAGTCAAAAGAATCCGATCGATAATCATTTCTATAAAAACATCATCCGTTGAAAATACCATCTTTTTCTACCAATCTCAAAATAAAGTGCTTACCGTGCATTTAATTGGTTTTGAAATTCCAGTGTGTGTCATGAAGATTTGGGCGTCGAACTCCCTTTGAATTGAGATTACTGATTTTTGTCAGGTACATGGTTTGAAGCCACTTTTTTGTTCTTTTTTAACTAAATTACTTACGGTCAATTTACCAATTGAGTAAGTGAAATACCCATAGTTATTATCTATGGAAATTTAAATTATATAAATAAAATTTTTGATAACTTAGCTGAACTAAGTAAATAACTAAAACTCTATTATAATATGGATAACCCTCATAATCATTCTTCATCAAACGGAAGTAGTTACGGTGTAAACGACAAAGCAGGAAAATGTCCTTTTACTGGCGGTACTATGAAACAAGTTGCTGGTGGAGGAATGCGAAATCGAGATTGGTGGCCAAATCAATTAAAGCTGAATATCCTTCGTCAGCATTCTTCTTTATCAAATCCGATGGAAGGGTCTTTCAATTACGCAGAGGAATTCAAGTCACTTGATTTGAAGGAAGTGAAGAAGGATATTTTTGAATTGATGGAAACATCACAGGATTGGTGGCCAGCAGATTTTGGTCATTATGGCCCATTCTTTATCCGAATGGCATGGCATAGTGCAGGAACTTATAGGATTCAAGATGGTAGAGGAGGAGGAGGCTCTGGAACACAACGCTTTGCTCCTTTGAATAGCTGGCCAGATAATGCGAACCTTGATAAAGCCAGATTATTGCTTTGGCCAATTAAACAGAAATACGGGAAGAAGCTTTCCTGGGCAGATTTGATGATCTTGACCGGTAACTGTGCTTTGGAATCCATGGGATTAAAGACATTTGGTTTCGGTGGAGGCCGTGAGGATGTTTGGGAGCCTGAGGAGGATGTTTACTGGGGATCAGAAGGTCAATGGATGGGTGATGAAGATCGCTACAGCGGAGACCGTGTCCTGGAGAATCCTTTGGGGGCTACTCACATGGGATTGATTTATGTGAATCCTGAAGGTCCAAAAGGTCAGCCAGATCCAGTAGGAGCAGCTAGGGATATTCGTGAGACATTTGGTCGAATGGCTATGAATGATTACGAAACAGTTGCCTTGATTGCAGGTGGTCATACTTTTGGAAAAACGCATGGTGCTGCGGATCCCACTAAATATGTTGGAGCAAAACCTGCGGGTGCCTCCATCGAAGAAATGAGCATGGGCTGGAAGAATACGTTCGGTAAAGGAAATGCGGAAGATACCATCACCAGCGGTATCGAAGTAACCTGGACTACTACCCCAACAAAATGGAGCAATAATTATTTTGAGAACCTGTTTGGCTATGATTGGGAATTAACCAAAAGCCCAGGAGGAGCTTATCAATGGACTCCAAAAGATGGTGCAGGTGCAGGAACAGTCCCTGATGCGTTTGATCCGGCTAAAAAACATGCTCCAGCAATGCTGACTACAGACATTGCTTTGAAAATGGATCCTGAATACGAGAAAATTTCAAGACATTTCTACGAAAATCCGGATGAGTTTGCAGATGCATTTGCAAGAGCTTGGTTTAAATTAACTCATAGAGATATGGGGCCAGTAACCAGGTATCTGGGTCCTGAAGTTCCGACTGAAGAGTTGATTTGGCAAGATCCCATCCCTGCGGTGACACATAAATTAGTGGATGCAGCAGATGTTGAAGATTTAAAAGCTAAAATTCTGGCATCTGGTCTGTCCGTATCTGAATTGGTATCCACTGCTTGGGCTTCTGCTTCTACGTTTAGAGGTTCTGACAAAAGAGGTGGTGCAAATGGTGCAAGAGTGAGACTTGCTCCTCAGAAAAATTGGGAAGTAAATAATCCTGCCCAATTATCTAAAGTTCTTGAAGTATTGGAAAGCATCCAATCTGAGTTCAACAGCAAGCAAGTAGGCGGTAAGCAGATTTCTATTGCAGATACCATTGTATTGGCAGGTTGTGCAGGTGTAGAGAAAGCAGCAAAAGATGCTGGGTATGAGGTGAAAGTTCCATTCACTCCAGGAAGAGGTGATGCTTCTCAAGAGCAAACTGATATTGAGTCATTTGAAGCCTTAGAGCCAGCAGCGGATGGTTTCAGAAATTACTATGCTCCAAAACATAAAGCTTCGGCAGAAGAAATGTTGATTGATAAAGCTCAATTAATGACGTTAACTGCACCGGAGATGACTGTTTTAGTAGGAGGGATGCGAGTATTGAATACCAACTACAATGGTGCTAAGCATGGCGTATTTACAGATAGGCCAGGAGTTTTAACAAATGATTTCTTCGTGAACCTGTTAGATCTTAGGAATACTTGGAATGGCACGACTGATGCTCAACAGGTATTTGTAGGGAGTGACAGAACTACTGGCGAACCTAAATGGACAGGTACAAGAGTTGACTTGATCTTTGGATCAAATTCTGAGCTTAGAGCTATTGCAGAGGTGTATGGCTGTTCAGACTCAGGTGAAAAATTCGTCAAGGATTTTGTAGCTGCTTGGGATAAGGTGATGAACCTAGATCGATTTGATCTCCAATAAAACAAGCGTGTTAATTGATTCACTTAAAAGTGGGGCGGACGTTTAACGTTCGCCCTTTTTAATTAGTGAGTTTTTTGGAATAATCTGGGCTCAATTCAATCATGGCTTGTTCAAAATCCACATATTCTTCCAGACCTGTCATGGAGATCACCTGGAAATCATGTTCTTTCAGGTAATCCAAGTATTCCTGAAATAATTCTATGGGAGTATTCACCCAGGGATGTTCTATGTCTGGCACGCCATGGATGGTGAGCACAACGATTTGACCATTTTTGGCTTGTTCAAGAGCTTGAATAATTTCCGTCTTATTGGATTCCTCTGTTGCCCAACTTGGAATTAAATAGGGATGATCTGTCAATGGATCATAGGCTCTACTTCCCCCAGCCCTGGCAAAGTGATAATTCCTTTCTTTCAAATACTTCAAGGCTTTTTCATTGAGTCCATATCCCGGATAGGCAAAATTTGTAATTTTTTGAATTCCCAACGAATCGCTTTTATGCTCTATATAAGCGAGCTGTGCATCGAACTCCTCTTGTGTCAATTTGCTGACATTGGCATGGGTATGTGTATGGTTACCAATTTCAAATCCAAGTTGGTCCAAGGCCTGAATTTGTCTCCAATTCATGTAAATTGTACTGTCTTTGGAATTAGGAGGGAACTCGCAGACAAAAAAGTACCTTCAAAGCCATACTTTTTTAAGAGGGGGCTACGACCGAATAATGACTTGCAGGAGCATCATCAAATGTGAGGATGACCAATTTATCTGGAATAGGCTTTTTTAAGATTTGTGCATCAAGAGAAAATAAGCCAAACCCAAAGAATAGGAAGGTTAGGAGCAAAGGTTTTGAACTGATGGTCATTTGATACAAACCAAGTATTATCCTTAAGCTACAAACAATGAGATCAAATAGATCATTGAAATTGCGGTGATGGACATGATGAATGTACCGAGACTATGGGATTGATTTCCCTGTTTAATGGACAAACCCGAAAGTTGGGTGACCGCCCAGAAAAAACTATCATTCGCATGGGAAACTGCCATAGCTCCTGCTCCCGTGGCCAATACTGCAAAAACTCTCATCGTTTCAGAATCTAATCCTAAAGTACCTAGAAGTGGAGCGATGATGGAAGCAGTGGTAATCATGGCAACTGTGGAGGAACCTTGGGCTGTTTTCAAGGAAAAGGCGATCAGAAATGGTAAGAATATTCCCAGCTTGCGCCGCTTAAACTGGAGCTTACCAAATCTCCAATTCCTGAATTTTGAAGCATTTTTCCAAAAACTCCACCGGCCCCTGTGATCAAAATAACTGGGGCAGCGATCAATATGGCCTCTCCAATCCAACCACTTGAACTGAGTAATTTCTTGTCGTATTTAGCGGGCAATGTAAAGGATAAGAAAGTTCCTAATAGCAATGCGATCACTGGACTTCCCAAAAATAGGATGATATCAGTGAAGAGATTGTTTCCAAAAGGTTGGGTTGGATATTTGGCGATAGAAGCCATCACAATCAGCACCAAGGGAATAATAATTGGTAAGAAAGATTTAAAAGCAGTAGGAGTGTTCTTTAATTCATTTTCAGGATTAGAAACCGCAAACTTTGGTTCCAGGGAAATTTAGAGACTACTTTTTTTACAAATAGATAACTAGGGATCAAAGTGATCAAACTGACGATAAAGCCCCAGAAAATCACCATGCCTAAGTCTGCTTCATAAATACCAGCGGTGGCAATAGGTCCTGGAGTAGGAGGGACCAAGGAATGCGAGGCGGTCGCACCCAAAGCCAATGCGATCGTAGTGGCAGCATAAGGAACTTTCCCCTTTAGAGAAAGAGATTTGCTGATGGGATTCATCATGATAAAGGTACTGTCTCCAAAAACAGGAATTGACAGAATATATCCGCTAAACATCATGGCAGAAATCACCCTTTTCTCTCCAATCCATGATAAAATCTTTTGAGCGATTACTAATGCACCTCCTGTTTTCTCCAAAAATGTACCGATCATGACACCTAAAAGAATCAACAGGCCTATACTTCCCAAAACCCCACCGAATCCATCAGAAATAGATTTTAAAATGAGGTCAGTGGACATTCCTGATAATAATCCATAAAAAATGGCTCCCACGAATAATGCAAGAAAAGGATGAATGTCATATTTGACGATGGCCACCATAATAAAAGCCAAGGCCACCAGAATAATCAGGAGGGTAATCATGTTTTACTGGGTTAATTTTGGGTTGATGGTAATTATTACCAAAGGTTCAACCTAAAAATTAACTAAAAATGCCCAATAAAAATGCCGATCATGTATTTAGTGTGGGATCAAGTTGAATTCTCTAAAAAATCGTTGGAAATGAAGCGCTTTTATTGGAAGTCAGAGGTAAACTGGGCAATTTTTCTATATTTTTGTTTCTTGAAATGAAAAACTTTTTCCCTTTAATAAATAAACCCTAAATGAAGTTTACCAGATTAATCCACTTATTTCTCCTACTAGCAGCTGTTGCTGCCTGTCAACCAAAACTCAATACTGAGGCAAATTTCAATCTTCTTCCCATTCCTGCCCGTGCAGATTTCAATGGAGCTTCCTCGATAGATCCATCATCCATCAGAGGGGATTTGGAAAAAGCGAAAAATGAATTTACTTCAGGAGGGAAACTAGAGGCTGTTGATGCCGGTTCGATTGAATTGGTATTGAATTCTTCATTGAATTTGAAGCATGAAGGGTATCAACTTTCGATCACTTCCAATGAGATTCTTATTCAATCCAACTCGGAGTCAGGTTTATGGTATGGGTTGATGACCTTGGATCAGATCACCCAAGATGCGGAGGACCAAGAAGCCTATCTGCCTAGGGTGGAAATCTTGGATGAACCAGCCTTGGCCTATCGGGCCATCCAGCTGGATGTCAAACATCATTTGGAACAGAAAGAGTATTACTATGAATTGATGGATAGGCTGGCCGCTTTAAAAATAATGGGATCATCATTGAAATAGAGGATAAATTAGGGTATGAACTTCAACCGGTTGTCGCTTCTTCTGATGCCTTTTCCATTGCGGAATGGAAAGCAATTTCAGATTATGCCATGGCCAGAAATATACGGATCTCACCTCTGGTCCAAGGTTTGGGACATGCTTCCTTTATTTTGAAACATCCTGAATACGAGGAGTTAAGAGATGATCCTGCCAGCGATTGGGCCTTCAACCCCTTAAATGAAAAAACGTATGAGGTACAATTTGATTTATACACCGATGCATTGAAAGCATTTCCCCATGCCACTTATTTACACGTGGGGGGAGATGAAGTACATACTACCGGAAGGAATAGTGGAAAGTCTCCACTTGAGCTACAGCTTATTTGGTTGAATAAAGTAAGTAAGTACGCAGAAGACAGAGGTTTGACCCCGATTTTTTGGGATGATATGCCATTGAAAAATGCAGGTGTATATAGTTCAATTTATAATTCAAACCTTACCGCAGCCCAAGTGGATAGTATTTGGGCAAAGAATGAAATCAACCTAAATAAGTTTGTGGATTTATTCCCGAAAAATTGCGTGTACATGCGTTGGAATTACAGCATGCCTGAGTCGCCGGGAAATGATCAAGCCATGAAGTGGTTTACTGAAAATGGATTCAAGGTAATGGGGGCGACCGCAGGTCAAACCCGATGGAATTTAATGCCATTGGAAAATAGCAATACCGCGAACATTCGTGATTTTGCTTTAAGCTCCATCGACAATGAAGCAGATGGATTGCTATTGACCTTATGGGATGACGACTCCCCGTTATTTGAACTCTATCAACGGGGGATTGCGACCTTTGCTGAATACACCTGGTCTGGAGAGAAAAGATCAGATGATGAGCTTCATACTGCTTTTAGACAGCGAATGTTTGGACCCAAACTGGCCTCCGAGGAATTTGCTTTTGTAGAAAGTCTGGAAGATCCCGTGGCCTTTTGGAAGAATGCCTTATTGGATGGGAAAGACCGGAACAGATTGAGGAGAATAGAAGATCCTATACAGGAAGCAGTGATCGAATTACCAGACCTGGATACCCCTGGAACATGGACAGAAAAGTATCAAGAGAGAGTTTCTAAAGCAACTGAGAATCTTGAAATTGTGGAGGAGGTATTATCCAAAATAGAGGCTTCCAAAAAAGCAGCAAAAAGGAATCAATATAACTTAGAGGCTTATGAACAAGTAGCAAAAGCAGTTCAATTTACCAATCAGGCCTTGGTCACCCTGGCGAAATTAGACCATCCCAGTGGAGAGGAGCGAGCCATTGCAAAGGCAGAATTAGCAGGAATGGAAGCGCAATGGAATTCCATTGAGTCAGAACTGGAAAAGGTATACGGCAAAACCAGGGCATTGAATAAACCGGATGACTACGTTTTGGATCAAGATCATCATGTGCATTTGGCGAATCAAGCCAAGAGATTTTCGGATTGGCAGTTTTACGTTGAAGATTTATTTTTAGAAAAGATAAAAGAATAGTTTTTGGAAGACTTTGATGGAGCGTTATCTTCACAGGCTAAATGAGGAATTTCAAATTTGATTAGTTAATAGGATGGCTTCAGGATTATTTGCTTTACTGGATGATATAGCCACTTTGATGGACGACGTCTCAGTGATGAGTAAAGTTGCTGCGAAAAAAACGGCAGGAATTTTAGGGGATGATTTGGCTGTCAATGCAGAGAAGGCCTCTGGTTTTGTCTCCGATCGAGAGCTTCCGGTTTTATGGGCTATTACCAAAGGTTCCCTTCTGAACAAACTGATTATTCTACCGGTAGCCTTTTTATTAAGTGCCTTTGTTCCCATTGCCGTTACCGTCATTCTGGTGATCGGAGGGGTTTATCTGGCTTTTGAAGGAGCTGAAAAAATCTATGAATATTTGATGCCTCATCCACACAATAAAGAGGTTTCTTTAGCGGAAAATCTGACAGAAGAAGAAATACTGAAACATGAAAAGGAGAAAATTAAGTCTGCCATCGTCACTGACTTTATTCTCTCTGTAGAAATCATCATCATAGCCTTGGGTACAGTAGTAGGGAAACCCATTTTAAACCAAATTATAGTGGTGTCTATCATTGCATTAATTGCTACAGTAGGAGTTTATGGGATTGTGGCGCTGATCGTAAGAATGGATGAATTTGGCTATAAATTAATCGCTTTGAATGAGGAGGAGAATAGTTTCTCCGATAAAGTGGGGAAGGTATTGGTCAATGCTTTGCCTAAGGTGATAAAAAGTATGGGAGTGATTGGCACGATTGCCTTGATCTTGGTTTCAGGAGGGATTTTCGTTCATAACATAGACTATTTTCACCATTTATTACCAACTTGGCCTTCGATCATCAAAGAGATTCTTATTGGCTTAATCATAGGTTTTGTGGCATTTGGAATAGTTGAAACAGCACTTAAGTTGTTTAAGAAAAAGCACATTAACAATCAAGGCTCCTTTCCGGAGCCTTGATCGTTTTATTATTCATTAAAGAAGGGTCGCATTTCATTATGAATGGTTTCCCTCAGCGTTTTTAACCTAGTCGCATATTCTTCTAGTTTCTTTTCTTGATCGGTCTGTGGTACCCAGGGCTTGACTTTTTTAGGGTTTCCATGTTCATCTACCGAAACAAAAATGATAATACAATGCGTCTTTTTTCAAACTCATGTACTGAGAAATCACGGGAATAAATTTCCACCATAATATGAATACTGGAATTACCAGTATGGATTACAGCAGCATCCACCTTGATGACTTCTCCTATATTGATTGGCTTATAGAACCTAATTCCTCCCACATAAACAGTGACACAATAGGTCTCTGCCCAGGTTCTGGCACAGGTATATGCGGCTTGGTCAATCCACTTCATCACCATTCCCCCATGCACTTTCCCTCCAAAATTCACGTCGGAAGGTTCGCTGATAAACTGGAATGAGGTTTTATGTAAGTTTTCCATCAGGTTCGGTTTAAAGGATGTGTAAATACAATTAGGCCAAAAATTATCGCAAAAACAGTATAAGCCGCTGTAAAAATTAAGATAGGGATTGAATCCATCTCCTTAGTAGCGTACTTAAGTAAAGCCAAAGCACCGATCGCGAAGTGACTGAAATTACCGATTGCGATTGGTCTATTGTAAATTCCGCCAATCGTGCTGCCTTTGACCATCCAGTTGACCATGGCAAAACCAAAATACAGTGCCCCCATGACTTGCAAAAAAAGAAAAGAGGCTGCCTGGAGATTCAGGAATAGGGAGAGTTCCTGAGGAAAGAAGCTTAAAGAAATACCAAGTATTCCTAAAAACACCGCACTGGAGGAGAGAACTATTTTTGTGTTGATTTTCATTGAATTCTATGCTTTCAGTCTTCTTTTTTCTACCTCTCGGAGTATTCTTTCTATTCTCTTATCGGGGATGAGCCACATGAAGGCCACGAGGATATAAAAGGCCCCTGCAAGCCAAGGGATGAAAAAACTGGAGATAATACCAAGGATATAGAAGACCGGAGATAAGTATCCTTTCAAATCTGTTCCAAGAGCTTTTGCTAAAAGAGAATCCTTTCCATGAACATGAATGATTCTGTTTTGAAGGATGAAATAGGCTATTGCTGCCAGAAGCAATATGCACCCATACAAGGCCAATGTCATCGGAGCAAAATTGTTTTCCCCATCCAGCCGGTCACAAAGGGGACCAAAGAAAGCCAAAATAAAAGATGCAGGTTTGCCCAAAGGATCCCACCGGAAACTTCCTTGACAGTATGCATCAAATGGTGGTGATTGTTCCAGTAAATTCCAAGGTAAATAAAGCTAAGGATGTAACTTAAAAACACTGGAATAATGGGCTTTAAATCTGATAGTTCGTCACCATGAGGGACTTTGATTTCCAGTACCATGATGGTAATGACGATCGCCAATACCCCGTCACTAAATGCTTCCAACCTACCTTTTTGCATCCCTTAATTTACTAAGCTTTGAATCTGCTTTTCTAGTTCAGATATCTTTTTTGTGCTTCTTCCATAGGAAGCCCTTCGTTTAACCCAGGCCTTAAGTGTCCCGTTGATCTTAGCCATGCATCCCTTTGAATTGCTTGTTTGTTGGAGATTAACTCCAGAAGTTCTCTGGAATTAGGCATATCTTCAATAGCCTCACTGAACTCTTCAAAAGCAGAGACTTCTGTTTCACCTAGAAAAAAGAGGATTTCCCTGGCCATCAGCCAATGACCCGTTTGACCGGGATGAATTCCGTCTTTTGCTAGGTAATAGCTTGGGTCCTCCTTTCTTTTTCCTTCCAGGAATTTCCGCATGGGCCAGTGCGTATCAATGACATCCCAATGATCCGTATAGCGCTTGCTAAGCATCCAGTCCGAATAGTTGTCCAAGACATTTGCATAGGCTTCCCCTTTTGCAGGGTCATAAACAGGGGGAGTCAGGAAGACCCCTTTTGCTCCCATTGTTGAAATAGCATGGGCAAGCCAATGGATACCGTCTTTGAATTTTTGGAACCGAAGGTCATCCAAAGGCTTATAAATTCCATCGTTCATTCCATAATTGGCAAAGACCAAATCGGGTTTCAGCTGATTAAACACCCTGGATAATCTTTCATGCAAATCAGGGCGGGGGAAAGCACCTCCTGCATGCCCTTCTTCAGATAGACCGGATACCGTTTCGCTTGGTAATCCCAAGTTGATCCATTCTATGGAGGATTCTGGATGTTTAAGGCGATAATAGGTTTCTACATAGGTGATGTATTGTCCCGCATAGGTAATGCTGTTTCCTAAAAACAATACCTGTTTTGTTGCTTTTGAAATCGGACTGGTTTCTTGGGAATTAGCCTGTCCAGAACCTATCAGGAAGAAGAATAGAATTAAGTGTAGCGCTTTCATACAATTACTTTTTTCAGCGGCCGGGAAGCTATGTAGATTTTTGATTCTCCAGCCATTTTCAGTTTTGAGGGCAACTACACTTTCAATCCAATGTATCTCACGAATTACTTCTCCCTCTTTTAAAAACGTGGCGTAATTATGATAGACCGTATATCCCATATCCCCATCCACATGGGTTTCTATAAACTCAAATTTATTGGTCCGTATTGCGGAGTTTCGGCTTTTAGCGTTTGTCAATATGCCTTTAATGATATCCATGTCCCAGATTTCGCCATTTTCCAATATTTTAATATCAGGAGTATAGAACTGATCTATTTGATCGAGGTCATAGGCAGAAAACAAGACATCGAATGATTCTTGGACTAAATTCTGGATTTGAACCTCATCAGTTGGGCCCTTTTCCTGAGCCATAACAGAAAATCCAATTCCAAAAAGTAAGAGGACTAAACTTAGTTTTTTCATGTAATCTTGGGGTGTATCTGGTTTGAAGATAAAAAAATGCTGCTCCTTTTGAGAACAGCATTTTAAAATAATTTTTTAATAGATCACCCTTATTGATCCGAGGCAGGAATGAACCGAGTACTAAGGTCTGGGTTTTCCATATCTTTATCTAGAGGGAACATGGGTCTGTTGATGCGCTTGTATCCCAATCGTTCTAGGTCTTGGTCCACACCCCCAGGAGTCAAAGCCATGACCCAATCACCTCTCATATCATAAAGTTCAGGAACTAAATACCCGATTTTCACCATCACGATATCGGCTTCCCTTGGCTTCAATCCCAATTCGGTGAAGTCACTCTCATTATGATAAGGCTTACGTTTTTTAGTGACAATCACATGGACTGAACCAATTCTCACGACTACTTCTACTTCTGCAGCCCGATCACCTTCTTTGATGAATTCTACGGTACCTTTTAAGGGTACAGGTGGAGCAAAACGGTCATCTACTGCTGCACCGGCAGTTCCTTCAACTGTTCCTCCCACACCCACTTCCATTGCTTTTTCAACGAATTCGGGCCCGGGAATGGATGCATAGATCAAAGTAGGGCCATCTGCTGATTTGAATTCAGGTCTTTTCAAAACTTCCGTAATCGTCCAGGTAACGTCCCCTGCACCACCAGCAGTAGGGTTATCGCCCATATCAGAAATCATATAGGGCTTTTTATCGCTTTCTAAGGCCATTTTTAAACTTTCGTCCAACGTGGCAACTGGGGCAACAAATTCAAATTCATTTCTAACCTCCCAAAAGCTATTAGCCAAATATTCTGCGGATTCAGAAACTTCTTTTTCATCATCACCGGTGACCATAACCACGGCATGGTTTCTTGGTTCATCTGCCCAGGCATAACCGATCCATATGGCCGCATCGATGACTCCTTCTTTTTCTGTTTGGCTTGGGATTTTGGCATACAAGCTTTTTCGGGATCGATTCGGGTACTGGTTTTTTCACCTGGAAGTAGAATGGGAACAGGAATCCATGCTTTATAAGCAGGTTTACCTTTTCCACTTTCCAATCGATCGAGCAGGTTTTCTACCGCTCTTTGTTTGGATTCCAGGGCATCCTCATGAGGCGCCATTCTATAACAGGTGATCAAGTCGGTGTTTTTCGCAAGTCTTTGAGATACATTTCCATGTAAATCCATGGAAGTGGAAATTAAAGTTTCCGGTCCCACCACTTCGCGGACTTTCACAATGAAGTCTCCCTCCGGATCATCCAATCCCACCACACTCATTGCTCCGTGGATATCAAAAAACAATCCATCATAGGGTAAATTTTCCTGGAGCATTTCTAAGGTGACACCGACCAATGAATCGTATGCTTCTCTCGTTACTATTCCTCCAGGAATGGCATGACCTCTCAACGTAGGAAACCAATCGGCCCTTTCTCTGTCTACTGAACCCGAACCCAAAAAAGGATAATAGCTGAATATTTCTTCTCCTACACGAGTTCTAAATGCAGCAGCATCACTTTGGGCAGGGAGAAGGTACTGGATTCAATTGCCAATCCAGCAATCGCAATTCTTGGAAGTTTTTCCGAAGTCTCAGAACTGCTACATCCAAACACAAGAAACAACGCCAAAAGGCCAAAAATCGATAATCTCATAAATTAAGAGTTGGTGAGTTAGTAATGTTTTTTGGAACAGGTTATTCGGGTATTACAAGTATGCGGGATTTTTATTTATTTCTTAAATATTCCTGCAGGAGTTTTACCAATGGCAGAAGCCTGTAATTCTTTCATCCCAAAAATGGATGCTATCACCGATGCAGTATTGGCGTTGCTATTGGGGATTTGGAATTTTTGATCTTTCAAAATAGAAGGACCTACTACAGCCCAAGGAACTTCCATTTCCTCTTTGCTGAGTCCTCCATGGCCCTTTTCATTTCCTCCGTGATCCGTGATCAAAAAGAAATTCGTGTTCTTGAAAACATCCTCTGATTTCATTTTTTTAACCAAATCTCCAATTGCTTTATCTGCCTCTTCGATGGCTTTGATGTATTCTTTCGACATCCAGCCATTCGTATGGCCAGCATGATCTATGTGCACGGTATACAGGAAAATCAAGAAAGGGGAGTCTTTAGAAGCTGTTGCAAAGGCTAAGGCTTTATCATAATTCTCCCGGTAACCGTCGTTTTCCTCAAATCCTACTTCATCCAGGTATTTCTGATTGATGGAATTGATCAGATTCCCCCATTATAATAGTATGCTGTTTTTATCTCTGGGTTTTCATCCTTTAATGCCTTAAAAATAGAAGGATAATATCCATCAGCATCTGTTTCCAGTGGCGGCAATTCATGTGCTTCCAAAGTCCAATTATTAGTAGTGACCCCATGTTGTTCAGGTCCTCCAGAAGTCAAATGACTGGTCCAGTTAGGTAAAGTGACCGAAGGCATGACCGCTCTTGTTTGAAGAGACAAAACGCCATCTGAAAATAATTTATCCAAATTTGGGGTTTTAGCCTTTTGAAATCCTTCCACACTCAGTCCATCAATCCCTATGACCAATACTTGTTTTGGGGATTTTGCAGTTGGTAAGATAAATCCTACTGAGCCTAGAATGACCAAAAATACCCCTACTACTGGGCTGATTTTTCGTAAACCAATTGTCATCACTGTTTTATTCTCCTGATTTGAAAATGCGTTTCATGAGCACCCATTTTTCTCCGGGTTTTGCCCATGGAATAGCCTGTTGATACTTCCACATAAGGTTTTCCCATTCCGCAATTTTAGGATTAGAAGCATCCATTTTAGCCTTTTCTTCAAATGTGAACTCATCCACTGTTTCCAGAATCATAAACATTCGATTTCCAGTCCTGAAAATTTCAATATTTGTAATTCCACAGTCAATGTCATGTTGGGTCACTTCTGGCCAGGCACTTCCTGGCGCATGATATTGTTCGTATTCTTGAATGGATTCCGGATCATCAATTAAATCCAGGGTTAGACAAAATCGTTGCATGAGGGTGGTTGTTAACTGAAAAATTTTCTAAATGATTGAATGGTTTGAATGGCAGCCTCATCAGGGCTTGGTTCAGGGAATGCTTCTGCTGAAATAAACCCTGAGTATTGGATGTCCTTGATTGCTTTTGCAATAGGGGCCATTTCCGTATGTCCCAAGCCAATTGGCTTTCGGTTGCTATCGGCAAAGTGAATATGGCCAATGTGTCCATTTGCTTCGAGTATACTTTTAGAAATATCCGCTTCCTCGATATTCATATGGAATAGATCAGCAAGGAGCTTTACCTGTTTCGTTTCCAGTTTTTCCAGAAATTCAACCCCTGCTTTCATCGTATTCAATAAATTGGTTTCGTAGCGGTTGAGCGGTTCATAAATCAAAAATGTATGTTGCTCTCGGGCCTTTTCTCCCAGAATTTCCAATCCCTCCGCTAACCAGGATAAAGTCTGGTTTCGGTCATTGCCCGGCAGGACATTTCCTTGCATGGAACCTATTATCGCAGGAGCGCCAAATGTTGCCCCAAAGGCAATCATATCAGAAATAAAGGAAATTGCTTTTTTTCGAATCCCCGGATCCGGGTCGGTAAGTGTAAGCCCATGGATGACTTTTCCGGCTCCGGTACCTACCGCTGCTAACGCTAATTGATATTTGGTCAATAACTCATGTAAGAAATCAAATTCTACAGTAGTAGAAGCAGGAGTAAATAATTCAATGGCATCAAAGCCTAGTTCAGCAGCTTTCTCCATCCCTTTTTCCAGATCCTTCCAAAAAATCCAGGGACCATAATTGATTTCAGGTACAAGAGCGATTGTTGCGCAAGATTTAATCATGGTATTCTCGGTCAAAGTCAATCATAATTTTAGTGATTCCCACGGGATTTGCATCCCAGTCTATCATGGTTTGAGGGGCTTCGTCTATGGTAACCACTTTACTGATGACCTCATCAACTGGAAACTTTCTCTCTTCCAGGTATTGAATGACCCTAGGGAAGTCACCCAAACAATTTCTGGAACCAAGGATTTCTATTTCTTTTTGAACAAATAGGGAGGTGTTAAAATCCACATCCTTTTTTGCATATCCGATGCAGACCACTCTTCCTGTAAAGGCTACTTCTTCTACGGCAGCTCTATAGGTAGAGGGGCTTCCCACCGCCTCAATGATGACATCAGGGCCATCATTATTCGAATACTTTTGAAGGGCTTCGTGTAGGTCTTCTTTACTTGGATTGATGGTGTGGGCGACTCCAATCTTCTTGGCGATCTCCAATTTTTTATCGTCCAGATCTACGGCTATCACTTGAGCTCCCCTTTCCACTGCTGAAGCAATCGCCCCCATTCCCACAATGCCGCAACCCAGTACAGCGACTATATCCTCTTCAGAAATTCTTCCCCTTTCTGCTGCATGGAAGCCCACAGTCAGAGGTTCTGCCAAAGCAAGTTCCCGAAGGGATAATTTTTCTGAAGAAAAAGTGTCCTGATAAGGCACGGAAATGTACCTAGTCATCGCACCCGGACGTCTTACCCCCATGGTTTTATTGGTTTTACAGGAGTTAGGCCTGCCTTTTCTACATGCTTTACAAGTTCCACAGTTTTGATAAGGATAGATCGTGACATTGGTGCCTTCTTTGATTTCAGGAGGTACTCCTGGTCCGATTTCCTCTATAGTGCCACCAACTTCATGTCCTAAAATATTTGGGTATTCCTGCAAGGGGAAAAGCCCTCTGAAACTGTTCAAGTCTCCGCCACAAAATCCAACCATTCCTACCCGCACTAACACTTCCCCTGCTCCCACACCTGGTTTTTCTACTTCTTGAACTTCTGTTTTTCCAACTTCTGTAATGACTAATGCTTTCATGCTAATAGGTATTTATAGGTTGTTTTCTGGGTTTCCTTCAAACCACATTTTGTTTTTTACCGGAGCCAAAAGCTGTGTGATTTCCTCTAGCAATTGACTTGGGATGTTAAAATCTACGGCAGCTACATTTTGTTGGATAAGGGATAGGCGATTCATTCCTACAATGGTAGTCGCAATATCAGGATGATCCATGGCATACCTCAGGGCTACATCACTCAAGCGAAGCCCGTATTTGGCGCATAATTCTAATAAAATGGGCTGCATGGCCTTTACCTCCTCAGGGGATCGATGCCATTCAGGAAGTGGGGCATCTGAAAGTATTCGTTGCATCAAAGGAGCTGCATTCATCAAGCCAAATCCTTTTTCTTTTGAAAGGGGCACCAATTCATCGTTTATTTCATCTTCCAAGAGATTGTAGTGTGCCCAAGATAAAACCGTATCCACTTCCACTTCCCTGACGATTTGGGCCAAGTACCGCACAGGAAGACCGGTGATTCCAATGTACCTGGCTTTTCCGCTCGCTTTGATTTCTTCAATGGCAGGCATGGCTTCTTCTAAAATTTGCTGCTTATCGACAAACTCTATGTCATGCAGCTGCAGCAGATCTACATAATCTGTTTTTAATCTGGTTAGGGATTCATCGATACTTTTTAGAATCCTGTTTTTGGAGAAGTCGAAATCCTGAAGTCCATATCTACCACATTTGGTGGCCAGATAAACTTCGTTCCTTTTTCCTTGTAAGGCTGTTCCCAGCCTCTTTTCTGCTAAAGTGAGCCCATAAAAAGGAGATACGTCAAAGAAGTTAACCCCATGGTCTATCGCATAATGAACGGTTTCCACTCCGTCTTTTTCGGTGCATTCATCAAAAACATTTCCTAGGGAGAGGCTCCAAAACCTAGAATAGAAACCTCCATATCGGTATTTCCAAGTTTACGGTACTTCATGTGATGTTGGGTTGATTGAAAAAGTGTGATTGATATAAATAGATTTTTTTAGTCAATGGTTTTACTGCCCCACCAATCTTTATTCGGCTGAAAATCTTTGGAAAGCATGGCTTTTCGCTGATCTTCCAATCGTTGAATTAAGGTGGTCCTATATCGTTCTGCTACCATGGCAGCTGAATCTGGATTGTAAAGTGGGTCAGGCTTGGCAAAATTGGCATTTCTCTCATGGAGCCAATCTAGTAATTGTTGGGATAATGTTTCGGCGATCTCATGATTTTCGCCTAATACATTCTGTTCCTCGCTTAGGTCATTTTTAAGATGATACAATTCTTCATGACCATCTTCCCAGTAATGGATTAATTTCCAATCTCCTTTTCTGATGGTAGAATTAGGCTCTCCACCTTGGTTGCCATAATGTGGGTAATGCCAATATAGAGCACGCTCTTGCAACGTTCCCCCTTCAAGAAGAGGTCGAAGACTAGTGCCATCAAGTCCTTCTGGCATTTCACTGACACCTGCGTAATCCAATAGGGTAGGTAAGAAATCCACTCCGGTAACGGGGGTGTCGTTCTTGTTGCCATTGTTTTGAAGCCAAGGAACGTATACCAGGTAAGGAATACGAATACCACCTTCCCACTGGTATCCTTTTCCTCCTCGCAAAGGGTCTAAATTGGTGGAGTCATAATTCCATGCACAACAGTGAATCTACCAGTCATTAAACTTGCCCTGGAGGGACTACAAACTGCACTATTGGCGTATCCATTGGTGAACACCATTCCCTTGGAGGCGAGCTTGTCAAGATGAGGAGTCTCATAAAATTCACTACCCATAAATCCCACATCATTGTACCCTAAATCATCTACCAGAATGAAGAGAAAGTTAGGTTCTGAAGGTGCTTTTGGTTCTTGGGAACAAGAGAAAAGCAGAAAACCACAAAGGATTAAAGTGATGGGTTTTAATAGTTTCATGTCAGGAAATTATCTGGGTCAAAATTAAGCTGAAATAGGGTTGAAAGAAAAATTATTTTCCTATAGTTAAAATTTTTGAAAGAAAACCAAGCTATGGAATTTTTTATTTAAGCTGTTTTGGCTGGTTAAGCAGGTACATTTTCATGCGGATGGCGGTGGTAGGCTGATCCTTTCATCGGTGGTAGTGGTGGCAATTTTATCCAGCACCTCAAAACCTTTTTCCAACTCTCCATATACTGTATAGGCACCATCTAAATGGGGTGTACCGCCAATAGAAGTGTATAATTCTTTTTGGAAATCATTTAAAGTCAGTTCCCTTTCCTCTGCATGCTCTTCTAATTGGGGCAGGGTATAGGGTTTCCTTTGAACTATGTAAAATTGGGTACTACTACTGGCTTTTTCAGGGTTATTTGTTCTGGCAGCTGCCAATGCACCTCTTCTATGATAAATGTGTTGGTCTGTCCGAAACTCAGCGGGAATTAATTCTTTGGAATAGGGGTGAGGACTTCCGTCAGGGGAGGGATTGGGTCTCCCTCCCTGGATCATAAAATCGTTGATGACCCGATGAAATTCTAAATTATCATAATATCCCTCTTTCACTTTTTGAATAAAGTTATCTCTATGGACTGGCGTTTCATTGTAAAGCTTGACCATCATATCACCTTCCGAAGTCGCGATTAGAACATGATACAAGCTGTCTTTTTTGGGAATGAGCGATTGAAAGTCCTTGATTTTTGATTTTTCTTCAGAAGAAAGCTTCACAGTGTTTCTACTGGATTGGCAAGCTGAGATTGAAAAAGAAGTAGTGCCAGAAAAGCAACAAGAGGGGATTTCATAGAGGTGATTGATGTTAAATTGATCAATAAATATGATAATTAATTTGTGAAAGCTTAAGCCTGACTGATTTTTACTTTGACGGATTTACTGGCAGGCGTATTACTTTTTCGGGCTTTGAGTTGAAGAGGAACCAATTCATTGCATTCTGGAAAGTAGGTGGCAATACATCTTCTGGGAATGTCATAAGGAATAATGGTCAATCCCACTACTTTCCGGGTCTTCTGCCCGTAAGAGTTATATAATGTAACAGGTTTCTGAAGGTCTAGTGCAAATGTAGCAATGTCGGATTTATTCATTAGCACCACCGTCCGGATGCCATAAATACCCCGATACCGATCATCCATCCCGTAAATCGTGGTATTGAATTGATCATGACTCCGAATGGTCATCATCATCAGTTCATCTTCCTCCAGATGGTAATCGGGCAATGAATTAACAGTAAACCGAGCCTTACCAATGTCATTCGTGAACGTTCCTTTTCTAGGGCCATTGGGAAGTTCGAAAACGGCATTGTTTTTCAATTTCTCATTAAAGGACTCGAATCCTTTCACTGACTTACTGATTAATTCACGGATTTGATCATAGTCCTGGATCAGTGAATCCCAGTTGACTATTTTATTTCCCACCGTTCGGGAAGCTATTTGCGAAATGATATGGGGCTCACTAAGCAAATGTTCCGACCTAGGCTTTTGATTCCCCTGAGTACTGTGCACCATTCCCATGGAATTTTCAACCGTCAATTTCTGGATTCCAGATTGCTCCTGGATAATATCAGTTCTACCCAAACAAGGAAGGATAAAACCAATATCTCCAGGGTAAAGGTGTGAACGGTTCAATTTGGTGGAAACATGAATCGTCATGCCACAATTTTCCAGCGCTGTTTTGGTATAAGCAGTATCCGGGGCTGCCGAAAGTAAATTCCCTCCCATGGCCATGAATACTTTTCCAGGCTCTTCGTGCATTAATTGTATCGCAGCTACCACATCTACTCCATGTGCTCTTGGTGGTTCAAAATTAAACGTAGAGGCCAAGCTTTCTAAAAACTCTTTACTGGGTCGCTCCCAGATTCCCATGGTGCGATCCCCTGCACATTGCTATGACCCCGGACAGGGCAAGTGCCAGCCCCAGGTTTCCCAATACTGCCCTTCAACAACAATAGGTTTACAATTTCCTGGATATTATCCACGGCATTGACATGTTGTGTTAGTCCCATGGCCCAGCAGGCGATGATTTGATGGCGTTCGGTCAAGAGCTGGATTAATTGGTCAATTTGATCCATTGGAAGGCCTGTTCGCTCGATCAATTGTTGGAAATCCTGAGTTTCCAAGTGGGATTTGAAGGCTTGAAACCCATCTGTTTTTTCATTTATAAATGCTGAATCGATGATGTTTGGACGGTCTTTGGCCAATTCCAAAAGTTTTAATGAAAGGGCTTGAAATAGGGCTACATCCTCATTGATCCTAATTTGCAGGTATAGGTCAGCAATTGAGCTTCCAATTCCGAGCATTCCAGCAACAGATTGAGGGTCTTCAAAACGGATAAGACCTGCTTCCTTGAGTGGATTGATGACCACTATTTTCGCACCATGGCTTTTCGCTTTTTTTAGAGCTGAAAGCATTCTTGGATGGTTCGTCCCAGGGTTTTGTCCAACTATCAAGATCAGTTCCGACTGGTAAAAATCTTCCAGTTTTACCGAACCCTTTCCTATCCCCAAAGTATGGCTTAAGGCTACCCCACTGGATTCATGGCACATATTGGAGCAATCGGGCATGTTGTTCGTTCCAAAAATCCGAACGAAAAGTTGGTAAAGAAATGCTGCCTCGTTGCTGGTTCTCCCCGAAGTATAAAAGATTCCATCATTGGGCGATGCCAAGCCGGAGAGTTTCGATGCAATGGTATCAAATAGCTCATTCCAGGAAACTGGTGAATAATGAGCTTCGCCTTTTTTGATCCTCATCGGTTGGGTCAACCTTCCTTGATGCCCCAACCAGTAATCCGTTTGATCCCGCATCATTTCAATGGAATGACGCGCAAAAAATGCGGCATCCGCATTAGCATCCATCGCTTCTTCTGCGATGGCTTTCACTCCATTTTCACAGTATTCACCAAGTTTTGATCGATGTGAAGGGTCTGGCCATGCACATCCTGGGCAGTCAATCCCTCCTTTTTGATTTAAATCGCCAAGGATTTTAAAGGTCTTGCCTAGCTTCATAGCTTCAAAAGCTTTGCTCATAGCATGATATACTGCTTTAGGGCCTGCAGCCGAATTTGCCGGTTTTCCTGTTTTCATACAACTCTTCAAGGATTGTTTAAAAATACGATAAATCAAGGAATGATCCTGTTGGAAGTTTTTACCTCACATTGGGTAAGTATTGACAAAATAGTTTGAAGGTACCCTAGTTGGATTGACAGGTTAATTGTCATTGAATTTATTTAAATAACTGTTTGTCAGTTGTTTGTATTCTGTTCCGTGTATTTTATCGTTGTTTGGAGTGAGGTTTGCAACGAGTTAGGTGAATTAGATGAAACAAATAATATGGAAACTTCAACAAAAGAAACAAAACAAAGAAATGTGGAAAATCTTAGTGGGAAGGCTGCGGTGAGTAAAATCCGAGAGATGGTAGATTCTTCAGGCTTATGTTTTTTTCAAACTGAAGTATCATTTGACGAAAACCAATCCGCAAGACCGATGAGCATTCAAAAATCGGATGAGGATGGAACACTTTGGTTTCTAAGTTCTATAGAAAGTGCTAAAAATGCCGAAATAAGCAATAATCCAAAAGCAAGACTCTTCTTTCAAAAACCAGTTCCATGGAATTTTTAGAGCTCAGGGGTACGGCAAAAATTTCCCAGGATAAAAAGATGATTCATGAACTTTGGGATGGAATCGCCAAAAATTGGTTTCCCCAAGGCAAAGACGATCCAAGAATTTCAATCATTCAATTTTCTCCGGAAGCAGGACATTATTGGGATACCAAGCATGGCGCTGGTTTGGCAGGAGCCAAAATGCTCTTCGGCCTGGTGACAGGTAAACCCATGAAGGTAGGAGTTGAAGGGGAATTGGATGTATAAAAATCTTCAGGGAAAGCAGCATCCCAGAAGTGCGGAATGCGCATAAGTTAATAGGTTTTTGAATCGTGAAAGGATCCGGAAGTTTTCGGATCTTTTTTATAAGGGAGTTAATGCCTCTCCTTCAAAAGAGATACCTTCCCAACCCGTTTTCATGAAATTCCGGATATTTTGATGGTCAACCCCTTCTTGATTTTTTAAGACATCTATTCGGTAATAGTCACCAAATAATTGAAGTGTTTGTGAAGGATTTAAACTCATCAATTTCGCAAAAGAAAAGATTTTACATGACCCATTATTTTGGTTGGATTCATTGAGTAAAGATCCATTTTGGAATCGGGTAGGAGTGAACTGAAAATGTTCGTCTATGTATTGGATTACTTCCTGAAAGTTGATGTTCTGAGGTTCGTGTTGAATTTTTCTAGTAAAGACATTCAGTAATTAAATTCGAATATTTTGAATAGTGGATCAGAGTGAATGACCATTTAGGACTGTGCCGTCTTTCACGGTTTTGAGGTAGGTGATGGTTTTTCCATCTTCCAAAATTTCAACTACACGATAGGTATGGAAAGGGTTGCCCCAGCTTCCTCCAAAATGACCATCCCAAAGATATGGTTTTCCCCGATTGATCATGATTCCATCCACATCATGATCATGCCCATGAAATACGGCTTTGACATTTGAGTAGTTGCTAATCGTTTCAAGCAACTCATCACATTTTACCCCATGTCTTGTCCAGTCATTTTGTGATATATGGATGAAAACAAAGACATGAGATAGCGTCCTATACTCCTCTAATTTTGATTTCAAATAAGTTACATCTCCGCAAAGGTATTCTCCAGCTTGATTGGAGCAGTTTAGTAAAATCACCCCTGAATCATCTTTGGCTTGAAAGGAGTGATTTTCTTGATAACCCCAAATATTTTCCCATTCACCATTTGCTACGCGATCATGATTTCCACGAGTTACAAAATAAGGGGACTTTAGGGAGTCATAATACATTTTTACCTGGGGTAAAAAATTAGGGTCGTCATGAACCAAGTCCCCATTAAACACCACAAATTCTACTTGTTCCTCTTTGTTGATGGATTCCATCAATACAGAATGGGTTTGGATGTAATCCGTATTTGGTTGACCGAAATGCCCGTCAGAAGCGACAATAAACCGTAATTTCTTTGGCTCATTTTGAATGGTTTTACTTAAGCTATCCAGAGGAATAGATAAAACCGCCGTTGAAAATAAGGTGAGTTTCTGAAGAAATGGACGTCTTTGCATAGTGGGTTCGACTTTGGACTCCTTAATTTCTTAAAAGAAATTGATTTTGAGGCGGAGTTAAAGATTAATTACCTGTTAAATGTGCAACACAGGGGTGATGTAGAGGTTGGGAAAAGCTACTTTAAAGGAATAATCCAAGTATTTTCTTTCGTGTCAACTTTTCCATTCATTTCATTCAAAATCACTCGTTCAGTTATGGATATGCCGGTTTTTGCCATGTTTTCAAAGGTGTCAATTCCCCCATTGGGAAAATTAATTCGCGTTCGATGGATATTAAATTGATTAGAAAAGGTCCTTCCAAATGCTTTTTCGATTCCTTCTTTTCCAATCATAAAACCAAGCATACCTCCCCAAGTAGCGGTGGGATTATCAGAATCCCAACCTGCCAAAGCCCCAATTTTAATCGTCTCAATTATATCGCCTTCTCCGTAGAATAAACTGACTAAGCTCGACGCAAAGTTTATTCCTGCAGCAAAACAACCATTGCAATAGAGGTTTCTGGACGTAATGTCATATCCGTCCAATTGTTCAACTTGGTATCTGAAGTAAACAGAATCCCTCGCTTGCTCCCAAGGAATTCCCGACTCGTATTTTGATTTTACAAAGTCATACATTTGAGAGGGATACGAAGATTCAGGCAGGACATGTTTTGCTTCTTCTGCCATCCAAAATACCCGGTCTTTTCTACTCATTGTGGTATCTTCCAGGGAAGCTAGGGAATACATGGTCACATAAAAATCAGATATCCAAGCGGCTTCATTTCTGGCAGTAGTCTGTATGGGTAATTCTGCCATTTTCCTGGCAATATCCGGCCGCCCAGGAGCAAATAAACCAAAGATTTCAGTGGTCAATTGAGCGTCAATCATCTCAAAATGCTCATTCAATTCCGGATCACTGGTTTGTGGGGGGATAACACCTTCTTGCATCAAATCGAAGGCCTTTTGATTGGATACCCACAAGTAATTCTCTTCCTCTGATTTGATATGATTCAACCAACCTGCTCTTATTTGTTCTCCTGAAAGAAAAGAAGTCTGGTGTTGATCTAAAAGGAATTGATATAGATATTCAATATCCGTATCGTCATCGGATCCCCATATTTCGTCTTCATCAGCAAATACGAAGTCAATGGTCGGAGATAAATCACTTGGGATCCCTTCTGCCCAAATACTCGGTTGGTCAGGCTGGCCCCAATCATTTCTAGTGTAAAAATCTCCTGTTTTTATGGTTCCTATATTCCCGATTTTATCCATTTCGGTCACTAAGCCCGTCCAGTTGGCAATGCATTCTCCCAACCAAAAACCATAGAGTTGATCTTGGTATTTAGATTTAGAGAGGACAAGTTCATTCGACTGTTTTTCTACTTTTTTATTTTCATTACAGGACATGAAAATGATCAGGGAAGCGATCAGGAATGGATTCAAAAAGCTTTGACTGAGTTTCATAGGAGTTAAGATGGGCAAGTTTTGTTCAATACGAAATGTCCTAATGGTGAATGATCACATTTCCTGTTTTCTGGCCAGAAAGCACATATTTATAGGCTTCTGAGATTTCACCCAAAGTGAAGTTTTGGTCAATAACCGGTTTGAATTTTCCTTTTTCCAATAAATCGATCATATAAGGAATGGTTTTCTTCAAACTAAAGGGGATAGGGAAGATGACTTTTTTATTCTTACTGAATTTTGTGGCAAGAGCGAAAAGTACATTTTGGGAATTAGGTCCCAATTCAGAAGAAATGTAAATGCCATTTTCTTTTAGTATGGGTTTACAGGCGCCAAAGGTGCTTTTACCGACCGTGTCAAAAACAAAATCATATTTCTCGGTAGTTTGGGTAAAATCCTCCTTGGTAAAATCGATAATTTGATCAGCTCCGAGGGATTTGATTAAATCAATATTCTTAGTATTGGTAGTGGCGGTGATGTGAATGTCAAACATTCTTGCAAACTGCACTAATGCAGAACCAATTGCTCCAGTGGCCCCATTGATCAGCATCGTTTGACCAGGTTGAATCGTCACATAGTGGATAAAGGAGTAGGCATAATGAGCTCCCTCCAAGGCCGCAGCTGCTAAAGGAAAATCGATGTTTTCAGGAATGGAGTAGACCAAATCTTCTTTGACACATACCTGCTCTGCTTGAGACCCCAATCCCATGTCAAAAAAACCGAACACCCGGTCTCCAGGATTAAAGGATTTTACCCGGCTGCCTGTTTGCATCACTTCTCCTGCAAAGTCAGTCCCCAAAATAATTTTTCTGGGTTTGGAAAAGCCAAGCATCAATTTCATGATAAAGGGCTTACCAGTAAGGTTGGCACAATCTGTTCTATTTACGGTGCTTGCTTTTACCCGAATCAATAATTCATCCTCTTTGGGGATTGGGTTCGGAAAGTTTTCTATGGTAATAGAATCTTGATCTCCATACTGACGCCTTACTGCTGCTTTCACGTATATGCCGTTGAAATGAAAAATTTTCGGCTTCCTGAAAAAGCCTTAAAAGGTTCAAAAAACAAATAATATTTGAATTAATCCAAAAATGGGGACAAAATGAAATCTAGTATCAGGAGCCGTTTGATGAACTTGATCTGAAGGATTTCAATCAGAAGGAGGTTTTATTCCGATAGCCACGACAAATTCTCCAGGTATGTCATACCCAGTAGCTGTTTTGTAAGGCTGAATAGACTCGATGTATTCTTTTTGTGCTTCTTCTTTGGTCTGTTCATCAAATCGTGAATAGGCCATTGCTACCGGTCCGCCCATAAAAGATGCTTGGCAAGCCTCCTCATCACTGGAGTAGGGTAGGTTTACTTCAATTTTTGGATGTTGATATTGGTAAAACCAGCTTTTGCAAAGGGAAATTTGATTACATCCTGTTCTCCCAAACTGAAAAACATGGGGCAAACATCTGAACTGACTCTTGCATCTACAATTGGGAATATTTCTGCCCAACCACATTTTTTCTTGACCCCCAAATAGCCACTACTGCCCTTCCTCCTGGTTTTAATACTCTATACATCTCTTTTAAAGCATGGTCTGGATCAGGAAAATACATGATCCCCAAGGCGCAGGTAACTAGGTCAAATGAGGAATCTTCTACATCCAGATTCTCGGTGTCCATTCTTTTAAAACCAACATGAGGGTAGCCTTTCGCTTTTGCTCTTTGGGAGCCGATTTTCACCATTTCATCTGAGATATCGGTAGCGAGAATACAACCTTCTTCACCGGTCAATTCTGCTAAGCGAAATGTGATTAATCCAGTTCCCGCTGCAATGTCCAGAATACATTCCCCAGGTTGAACTTGAGCTGTTTCCAATAATAAATCATGAGCCGGCTTCAGTTGCTTTTGCCAACTTTCCTCATAGTAAGCAGAGGCTTTGTCCCAGCCGTATCTTTGAACTCTTCGTTGTAAATCAGGATGCATGACAGTGGGTTAATTAGTTTCAAATGCTACTTTTCTAATACAATGTTGTGCTCTTGAAAACACATCTAGATAGGGACTGTGTTTATCTCCTTGGTCTAGTACCTGTTCCACTTCCTCTTTACTGGCTGGACTTTTACTTTTACTAAATATTCTACCACACCATACCCGGGAGGAGAATCAGACGTATCAAACAATCCTCCGTCGTCATAGCTTGCAGAAATATGAACTTCTAGACTATCAATTGGCACATCCATTCTAGAGGCCCACATCATATACCCAATGGCGAGACAACTTCCCAGGGCAGCTCTTCCTAAAACCCCTGGAGTTGGACCGGTTTCACTACCGCCCACTTGACTTGGCATATCTGTATGATATACGTAATCACCTTCACGGATTTCACAGGATAAACCTCTGGTAATTCGTGATACCGATACTCCGGTTCCCAATCCTAAAGTGGGTTTAAGGCTTAATGCCTTTTGGGTCCTTATAAATTTATTTTTAATCAACTCTTGCTCTTCCATAATCTTGGGCTTAAAAATTTTAAAAACGAACCTCTAGTTTTTATAAACTAATCATCCCTTGACTTGATGGTGCCTAAAAGCCAGGAGATGCTACCATGATTGAATTTCCTTGGTAGTGGTAATTATGCCTGCTTGAATAGAGCAATACATTCCTTCAAAAATCCAAGCGTCAAAACTTAAAAAAAGCTGTTCAGATAATTCTTATTGAATTTATCCATATTTATCTAAGCTTCCAAAAATCAATGAGTTAGAGTTTTTAGGTAAAATGGGTTTTGTCATATAGAATCCATTTTCTCAAGGTTTTTTGTTTTAATATTGGGTACTATTCTTAACCAAATAAAATAGAATCGATGAAAAACCTAATTCTTTCCATTTTACTCCTTGTAGGGATCGCATCTGTATCCGACGCACAGACATTTAGAGGCCCCGATAAAAGTCCAATGGACGTAGCTTATTTGCCAGACAACTTTGCTCATGACCGAAAGCCTGGTGAAAAGGCGATCGCTAAAGCTTACTACAGTAGACCGAATAAAGCCGAACGAGTAGTATTCGGAGGAATAGTACCCTTTGGTAAAGTATGGAGACTTGGAGCGAATGAAGCGGTGGAATTTAAAGCTTTTCAAGATTTGACTTTGGGAGGCAAATCACTTTCTGCAGGCACCTATTCCATGTTTGCAATTCCAGGAGAGAATGAATGGACCATCATTTTGAATTCAGATTTGGATTATTGGGGAGCATTCAGCTATGATGAAAGTAAAGATGTTATCCGCTTTACCGTTCCATCCAAAAGCAGTGAACAAGTGGTCGAATCTTTCTCAATTCGTTTTGAAGATTTAGGAAATAACAAAGCAGTCATGAGAATAGGTTGGGATCAGACCATGGTAGAACTACCGATTTCCTACTGATTTATAGGAATTCGTTCATAAACTGAATAAAAACGGGATAGTCAGAGGGGATTGTCCCATGACCTCCATCATGCATGTAATATCCCAACTTGTTATGGATTAGAGAAGTGTCTCCCGCTGGAGGCATTTCATTTCCTTCTGGCCCGTTTTCCCCGAAAAGTTGGTATACTTTACTCGCCTCTTGCGCAGCGATGAATTCCCCCTTGGGATCGGACCAATAATCGGTACTTCCTGTTTGGAGTAAAAGCGGGCGAGGAGCAATCATAGCTACCAAGGAATGGGCATCAAAAGGAAAATCTTCGAGATGAGTGGAGTATTCATGGTAGTTGGGAGCAAACTGATATGCATACCTGGATGGTGCAGACATATGTTTGATGTTTTCTCCATAATCCCTTCTGGCAATGGCGGCACCACCTTCTCCGGAACAACTCGCGATGATCATTTTGAATCGGGGATCCCGTATCCCTGTCCACAGAACCGTTTTTCCCAATCTGGAAAACCCATTAGAGCGACTCGATTTTCATCTATTTGTTGGTCTTTTTCGAAATAGTCCATGGCTCGACTCAGTCCCCAGGACCAAGCTGAGATGGTTCCCCATTCGTCGTTTTTAGGTTTGGTCTCACCCGGTTTTAGAAACTCTTTTCGAATTCCATAGTCAAAACCGTCTTTGAAATCGGGATCAATGTCACCATAGTACACCGTGGCAAACCCATAGCCAGCAGCTATAAACTGCTCCACATTGGTAGCCCGGAATCTACTCGGTTGATCTGCCCTCACCTTTTGGCCTTCTCCATTCCATGTCTCTCCAATTCTTATTTCAGGGTCATCTACAGCTTGGTTATTGGCAGTAAATGAAATCGCAAAAAACAAGGGAGTTGCTTTAGTGGCATTTTTTGGCAGATAGATCAAAAGGTCCATTGGATGCTCCTGGCTGTTATCGGTAAGGTAAATTCTGACTTGTTTTCGAATTGCTTTCCCGTTGAAGGCTTTTCCTTCAGCTTCATAATATTCGTAGTTGATTTTTTTAGGAGCTGGCGGGGTATTACCGTATTGTAAATCAGCTACAGCTTGAAGTAATTCAGGTCTTCGTTTTTTGGTCCAGGTGTTGGCATCTTTTACGGTTTGACCATTTTCCAAGGTTAACAGGTCTGGAAGGCTGTAAGGAGGAATTGCCTCCTCGTCGTAATTAACTGGAAACCCGGCAACTTCCTTAGGTGGCTCTTGGGCTTGAGTTATTATACTTGAGAAGTAATACATAAAAAAGAGAAGGAATAATTTTCGCATCGAAATGGACAGATTGGATAAAAATCAATTACAACTTGAAATAAAGAAGATATTTTTCAAAAACTATCCTGCATTGGATTAGTCTGTAAAAAATTGTATATCAATCAGTTGTGTTTAAATTTTGCTGGCTAAATCGGTCTTAAAAACTTGGGAAAGTATTTGATATAATTCAGGATGCTTCTTTTTAAGTAGCTTTGGCCTTTCGAAAAAATACTCACTTACCACAGCCAAGAATTCTTGTCGGTTGGTTGCACCGTAGATATTGATATCACTTTTTCCAGAAATAATTTCGGAAGTTGTTGAATTGATCATATGAAGCCATGGTAAGACCATTTGATGGTTCATAATTATATTGGGTATTCCGTCAATACTACCATCCTGTTTATCAAATAAATGGACAAACTCATGAATTCCTACATTGGATTTATCGCTTTTATTATCGAACCCCTGCCAAAGAGCTGGTTTTGAAAAAATCACTACATTATTCATTGCTCCTCCACTACCTACCATTCCTGAAGTATAACGGTGGTCACCTGTGAAGTCAAATTTTTCAGTAAATAAATCTGGATACAAAAGTACTTCACAAAGACTATTGTATTGCCATTCAGGAAATGCAAAAATGGGGATTACTGCACTACTTGCTACCAGTAAACGATCTTCATCATTGATTTCGCATTTTACTCCTGTAATCTTCACTCTTTTCAAGAATTCTAATACATCAGATTCAAACCGAAGTTTTTCTCCTGAAGGAAGTTTGGAATAAAATTGCACTTCATTCTCTAAAAAGCTTCTCCAATTTGAAGGGAAAAGTTTAGGGATTTCTAATCCACTCTTTTTTGATTTGGAAAAGTAAAAAGCCCAAGCCAACATGGCTAAAAGAAAGGCTGCGAAGATCAGTGTAAATAAATTCAAGTCAAGAAATAGGATAGCTTGTTCCGATTACAAGATAGGAAGAATCGATTTTCTGCATCTATGTAATAGGGTTAATTATTGACCCCTCCATTCCAATCTACCAGCCTATTCCTTTATCTTAGCGGACTTAATCATAAAGCCTTGTTACAGGTTTAATTTAGAAAGTCCCTAAAAAAAATGAAGAGTTTATTTTCAAATTTATTATTTAAGGTGTTTATAGCCATTGTTTTGGGTATCCTGTTTGGCCTCTTTTTACCCGAATCTGTCAATAGGATATTTGCCACCTTCAATGCATTTTTTGGTCAATTTCTGAATTTTGCCATTCCTTTAATCATTCTGGGATTAATCATGCCGGCAATTTCTGATCTGGGGAAAGGAGCCGGAAAACTCTTATTGCTCACTGCTGCCATTGCATATGGGTCTACCTTGTTTTCCGGGTTTATGAGCTACTTTACTTCCTCTACCATTTTCCCATCTTTGTTGGCTTCTCATGTGAACGAAGCCACTGAAATAGCAGAGGAAGGGAATGATTTAGTGCCTTATTTTAGTATCACTATTCCAGCGGTGATTGACGTGATGTCCTCCCTGGTTTTGGCATTTGTGATTGGTTTGGGATTGTCCTATCAAGAGAATTCCACTTTGAAAAAGGTAGTGAAGGATTTTGAGAAGATCATCATGCAAGTGATTGAAAATGTGATTATTCCACTCTTGCCCTTATTTATTTTGGGGATTTTTGCAAACATGGCGTTTAGTGGTCAGGTGTACTCCATCCTCTCCGTATTCCTGAATATCATCGGAGTGATTTTTGCCATGCATATCTTCTTGTTGATTTTGCAGTATGTGATTACCGGAACCATTGTAAAGAAAAATCCCGTGAAGTTATTGTTGACCATGTTGCCGGCTTATTTCACGGCTTTGGGGACGCAATCCTCCGCTGCCACCATACCAGTGACTTTGGAGCAAGCAGAAAAAACGGAGTTTCTCCGAAGATCGCAGGCTTTGTCATCCCACTTTGTGCAACCATTCATCTATCGGGAAGTATTATGAAAATCACTGCCTGTGCGATGGCGTTGATGATCTTACAGGGACTTCCTTATGACTTTGGAATGTTTGCCGGGTTTATCTTTATGCTGGGAATTGCCATGGTCGCAGCACCAGGAGTGCCGGGAGGAGCAATCATGGCTGCCATTGGTGTACTTCAGTCCATGCTCGGGTTCAATGAGGAAATGATCGGATTAATGATCGCGTTGTACATTGCGATGGACAGTTTTGGGACTGCTTGTAATGTGACTGGAGATGGAGCGATCGCATTGGTGGTGGATCAAGTGACGGAAAATAGATCTGAATAATTGATTGAATTCAACTTTCTAATAAAAAAAGAAGCAAGTATTCAAGGGGTTGTATCAAAGGATTTTATCCAGATATGGTTAAATTTAGGGGAGGTTTTCACTGTTGATTTTTTAACCATTGTCCATGAGTACGATCAAAGTTTTTCTTTCCAGTAGAGTCAATTCTTCATTTTCCAATTTGGATTCGGGTAAATCCCTCAAGGATCTAAGGAAGTTTTTACAAGTTGAATTAGAGAAAGAATTATTCCTCCAAGAGCAAATTTTTGATGTACTCATCAATGAAGGGACTTTTGATTCTACTTTGTCTAAGGATGCTTTTGAGAACTGCATGGAGACCTTGAGGTCTTCCCATGTGATCATTATCCTTTACAATGGGGAAGCAGGTTGGCCCATTGCAGATTTGGATTCTTCCAATGGGATTTGTCATGAAGAGTATTTGGCAGCCTTGCAGGAGTTCTCTGATATGACCTTTGGCTTGAATATCAGCCAGTTTTTTAAACTCCCTACCAAAGGACCAGCCTATGAAAGGAATCGAAGTTTTGCAGATGATATGGCCAATGACTTTAAACATTTTGAAACCATTGATGCCAGGGACTTTGAGGAATTGAAAGAAAAGTGCCTAATCCAGATCAAAAGGTATCTCTTAAAAGCTTTGGAGAAATCATTCGAAACCCAGAAAAGAGTGGTGGCAGGTTCCTCGAGTATACCTGAAACTTTGGATTGGAGCAAACTTTCCTATCCGGAGCGAATTCTTGAAATGAAGGAAACCTTGCAAACATCATTGGATAGAAATCCTGTTTTTTTGGATTCCATTTGTAATTATTATGCCGTGCCGGATAGCATGTCGGTAGCGGATGCCAGAAACCAGTTAGGGAGGCCTTTTTTATATGAACAGAAAGAAATTATAGGAAGTAACAAGTCATCCGGGGTGATTCATTTTATCGCAGTTTATGGAAGGGTGACTTCCTCACAAGCCAAAGGTCTGGTAGGTTATCCTGATTTGGCAGTCATCAAAACTCCTTTTGGCTTTTACCTATGGGAGAAAAACTTACATATTCAGATATTTTTTCTTCAAAGCTGTGTGAATTCAAGTGTCATCAGATTGAGAATTGGGGAAATAGCCATCTGGCTGAATTCCTCCAGGGAAAAAGTAAACATTCAGAAAAGGGCAGAAAAGAGGTATAGTATTCTGAAGGCCATCAATGAGGCGAAAATCACTGAATAACTCAGAACAGAAGTTGAGATAAAATTTTACTTGAAACCATAGCGCTATGAAACCTTTATGTTTTGTGATTATGCCATTTGGGAAAAAACCGGATGCCACTGGAAGGATCATCAATTTTGATCAGGTATATGAAAATTTTATCAAGCCTGTCATTGAAGAATCTGGATTGGAATCGATTCGTGCTGATCAGGAAATGATGGGGGGAATTATCCATAAACCCATGTATGAGCGTTTGATTTTATGTGATTTTGCAATCGCTGATTTGACAACGGCCAATGCCAATGTCTTTTATGAATTGGGGATCCGATACACTGCTAAGCCATATACCACCTTCAGTATTTTTGAAACCGGTACCAAGATCCCGTTTGATTTGGTGGATGTCCGGTGCTTCCCGTATACCATTGTGGAGGATGAAATTTCTGAATTGGAAAGTAAAAAAGAGGCTTTAAAGGAATATATCGCTGGCGTTAGGAAAAGTAAGGTGACGGATAGTCCGGTTTATCAATTGCTGGATGGAATAGAATTCAAACACAATCTCTCCTCTGACAAAGTAGAGATGCTCCGGGAAAAAGCGAAGCAGGAAAATGATGTCAGTGAGTTAATCCAAGAGGTAGTTGAGTCAAAATCCAACCCGGATAAACCAGCAGCATTGGCAAAGCTGGAAGAAAGCCTGCCTGATAAAGAGGATTGGGATGCTTCTTTAGCCATTAATTTCATGTTGGCCTATCGGTCAATAAATGCTTATCCGCAAATGGTTACCTATATCGAATCGTTACCGGACCATTTAAGAACTACCGTCATGGTTCAAGAACAGTATGGGTTTGCATTGAATCGTTCAGGAAATAAAAATAAGGCCATTGATGTACTTACTGCGATTTTGGGTGATAAAGGTTCAAATAGTGAGACGCTTGGGATTTTGGGCAGGATTTATAAGGATAAATACATGGAAGCGAAAGGTCAAAATGAATTTTTGGCCAAAGGTTTCTTGGATAAGGCCATTGAAATCTATACCGAGGGCTTTCAATCTGATTTACGTGATTTTTATCCAGGAATAAATGCGGCCACATTGAAATTTGTTAGAGGGGACCAGGATTCAGCTGGTTTTGCCAATGTGGTGGAATACTCGGTTTTGACCTATCTATCCAAGAAAGACAAAGTGTCAATGAGAAAAGCACCTTCAAATTTTGATGGATATTGGCCTCATGCAAGTTTGTTGGAGTTAGCCATTCTCCAAAATAATAAGGAGAAAGCATTCACTTATTTATCCAATGCCATTGCTACAGCTCATGAAAGTTGGCAAACAGAATCCACCGCCAATAACCTTGAGTTATATCATTCTCAAGGAGATTGGGTGGCACAGGTTATTCAGGTTTTAATGGAGAATTAAGAAAATTGTCAGTCAAAGTGATACTCTTTCACGGAGTCTTTGGCTGCTGCTTCACCGATTTTATAGAGTTCTTCCCGGTTTTCGGCATTGCTCATTTCTATGAGACTTGCCACATCTTTTTCCGTGTAATTTTTACCCAAGGCTAAGCCATTGAGTTCATTCTCGGTGATGGGGAAATTGTATCTAAGGTATTTGATCATGGGTTTGCCACCGATGTAATCATCTCTCAATGTCTCAATTTCCATATCTATGTAATGGGCAGTAGGGGAGTTGGACAGCCATTGAAGCATAATCTGGTTTTGCCAGCTCGCATCCTGCATCAGCATATCCGGTACATTCATGGCCCAGGTTTTCATCCAGGCTTCTTTGATCTCACCTACTTGTTTTTTGAATACACTATAACCTGTCCCTACAGAAACCACACTTAATTTATCCTCTCCCATTTCCCAATGGAATGGGAATCCTCTTAAAGTAGCTACCATTAGTAAAGTCATGGACGGATTGTTTGCCATACTCACTCCACCATCCACAAATGCCGCTTGTTGCCCATCGCCTACATCTATCATTTGCGGTGCAAAATAGGTGGGAGCGGCACTACTTGCTCTGACCGCCTGCCAAAGCGGGATGTTTTTATTTTTTCCCAAACTGGTGTCAAAAAATTTCCCCTGAGGGTGGTTAATTAGGGGCCATACGCTATTGGTATCAGCTCTTTTAGCGACAATACAAAGACCGGTTTTGATTTGATCGCTACCCAAGGTGATGTCTCCAAAAGCTCCTTTCAATGATTTTTCCAACACCGTATAATCGTAATTGGCCTTCAGGAATTTCCAGGTTTGAAGGGGATTCCAAAAGCTATATTTTTTACCGAAAATCTTCCCTCCTAGATCCATATAGAGATCTTTAATTTCGTCTACTTTCATTCCTATTGCCAAAGCAGTAGCGATAATGGAGCCCGTGGAAGTACCGCCGATTAAGTCAAAATGATCACACAAGAGATAATCTTTGCCGTTTTTATTTTGCAGTATGGTCTCGATCTTTTTGAGGTACCCCAAGCTCAACGCGCCTCGGATTCCTCCTCCATCTAAAGAAAGTATGTTTTTGGGTTCACCGGTAAAAGAAAGGTGATCATGCAGTGTCTTTTTCATGTTCTAAAAGTCTAAAAATTAAATTCTTATTTAAGTTACGTTTTTTCCTTGTGGGTATAAAGCTGCGGGTAAGGATTTTGAAGTCAGGTCGAAAACAAGTAGGTAGTTGAAATAAAAGGCACACTTAAAAATCAATGGCAAGAATCCTATTTCGCTTTAATACACTCCTTTCTAGTTTGGCTCTTAGAATTTCTCGGTGTTCTATTCCTTTCGTTCCCAATAACACACAAGCTTGATCCCAAACTTCTTTTCTCCAATGGGTAATCAGAGAAGATATGAGGTATTCATCCAGGTTACCAAATACATGATCCATCCATTCCATCAAAAGATCCGAGGGATTGATCAGTTCATCCTGAACTTGATCTATGGAAGCAGCAATTATTTCATTGACCTTACAATGGTCCTCATAGCGTAGTTGCTGCTCTTCACGGCTTAAATGGGGCCATTCTTGGTTAAGGAGATCAAATAACGTCAATACCAAGTCATAATTGATATGCGCATTTACTCCCATTAATAAATATTGAACCTGGCGTAAGTTGAGTTCGGCGGTACAGTGATGCACCTCTTGCCATATTTTTGGGGAGGTTTTTCCGCAATCATAACATTCCAAGGCATCAAAGTAATAATTGGCAAATCGATGAAGGAGAGTAATGATCCAACTGGTGTCATGAAACTCATCCATTTCTATCGCCTGAAACATATTTCCTGTCATGAGACGGTAACAACTTAAAAAAACCTGCCGATCATCGTTTTTGGTTTTCCAGTCCCTGATAAGGAAATCCATTCGGGTTAACACATCCAAATTAGTTGCCATCACTAGAATCGTTCTTTGTTAAAAGTGAGAGATTCATATTAATCTCCCCTCTTGAGATATTTAGAAATGCAATGCACCACGCCTTGCCTTTTAGCGAAGCTATTGAAGTCTCCAAGACGGTGTACGGTAAAGCCGAAACTTTCCCAAAGTGCCTCCATATGATCATCCAAAACAGCTAGAGAAGCATATTCTCCATGACCGAATGTAGGTAAATAGACATGCTTGCCTACCTTTTCACTGTTTTCTACCAAGCAATTGTTGGAAGTGATATGATGCCAATTTCTGACAGAGGCTAGATCATTTTCCCTGGCGCCAAGGTAAAGGAGGTCTTTCAAAGCGCTATTGATATCTTTGTCATCTGGATTTTGGACGGCGAGGTCCCTCAAATAAGAAATTGGGATTTTTCTACCTGTGAACTCAGGATAATGCACCAAAGGGTCCGGTGAACGATCACCCCTTGCTTTTTAAAAGATCGGGCAATTTCATCATAGGCTTCTTGAAGATTATGACGACGGTTAGGGAATCCCATGAGCTCGTTGCCTAATTGGGGAGAGCCGACCATGATTTCAAATTTCCCGTCTTCATTCTTTCCAATCAAACTGATGAACATATCCACATGAAAAATAGGTTGGAATGGACCGGTTCCTACTCCCACAATATCCAGAATGTATTCGTCTGATTCTTTATTGCCAACATAAGCTGATATTGGAATTTCTTTTTTAGTCCCCGCCACGAACATCGGTCTGTTTTTATCCAAAAAATCAGAAAAACTCTGACGGACCAGCTCTTCTATTTGTTGGCCTGTATTGACTCTCAGAGGTAGGGTTTGATCTTGGATTTGATGAATGGTGTCCTGGTAATAGTCTTTTCCCAATATCCAGAAATCATCTGCAACCAGGCAATTTCCACCCTGAAAAATCAACGGTGCCTGGCTTGCATTGATGTTGGTGTATTCTTCAATACTGTCTGCCAATAATTGATCTCCGGAACGAGGGAATTCCCAAGGTTCCATTAAATAATAAGTTTCGTCATAAGCGTCCTTTAATGCCAAATAGGCATCTTCCGCCCAGTCGGTAAAGTCCACATAACTAGGGATAGGAACCCAGGAAATCAAATTGGATTCATGGCCTACTGAGCTAAACCAGGATTCAATGGTGTCTCGGTCCTGTTCATAATGTACTATGATAAACTTGGTTCCTAAACGAAGCGCTTTGATGACAGACCGATAGGCCTCTGTCCTTTCGGAGGCTCCAAAGTGGGGGACAGAAGGAAAAGCGAAAAGAATGGTATCAATTACCCCTTTATATGAGCTGATCAATTCAGGTGTTTGAAGACCTGGAGTGGGACTTTGGGCTTTTGTTTCAAATCCTGTAGCGGTAGTTTTTCCTCTGGTTTTCCCTGCTTTAAGCTTGTCTCCAAAGATGCGCATGTCTTTGGGGGCATCTGGGTGAATGGCAAAAAAGATCGATTGATTAATCATTGATTTCAGATTAATTGAAAAAGTTTGATACTAAAATTTAGCTGCTTTCAAGAAGAATTCAAAAAAATAAGAGGATGCAAAAAAATAATGTAAGGGGCATTGATAATGACCCCTGGATTGGATAAGGTTTCCCTAGCCTAAAAACTAACTTTTGATTATCCGTCCCAGGAAAGCATTCGTCCTATTTTAGGCCCCAATTTTAACAGAGGTCATGGTCAATGAACCTGCCAAGGGTTTATCATTGAATAATGAAATCTCCTCATTTTTATCCTGCAACCCGAGGGTGTATAATAAGGGTAAAAAATGTTCTGGTGTTGGAATTGACAGTTGAAAAGCTCTCCCTTGTTTAGAAAACTGAATTAGGTTTTCATGATCCCTATTCAAGATAAATTCACTCATTATTTGACTTGCTTCCTCCGCCCAGTCAAAGGCATAATTTTCGTTCAGTCTTCTCCAATCTACCATTCGTAAATTATGGACTAGGTTTCCACTTCCCACAATCAACACTCCTTTGTTCCGTAATGCTCGAAGTTCCTGAGCCAGTTGATAGTGTTCTTGTGGGCTTTTTCTGTAATCAATACTCATTTGAATGATCGGGACATTAGCTTCTGGATACATATGCCGGATTACTGACCATGCTCCATGGTCCAACCCCCATTGATCATCCAGGTGAACCTCCGTGCTTTTAACCAGTTGTTGGGTTTGTTTGGCAAGAGCCGGACTTCCTGGCGCTGGATATTGGACCTCGTACAACGCTTTTGGAAATCCACCAAAATCATGGATTGTAGTAGGGAAATCCATCGCAGTGACTTGGGTTCCGGGAGTTTCCCAATGAGCAGAAACTACCAGAATGGCTTTGGGCATTTCTATTTCAGAGGATACTTTCCTGAAACCATTCACAAATTCATTTTCTTCTATGGCATTCATGGGGCTTCCATGACCTAAAAAAGAACTGGCATGGTTGAAGTGTTTCCCAAAGACTCAATAAGTTGTTTCATCTCAATTGAATTAGCGCTTTTCTAGTGGTATAAACTCTGGATTTTTAACCCCCTTTGCATATCCATGTTTGAATTGGTACTTCCTAAATCGAGAAGTTAAAGGACAAGTTCCATTTCTAGGACAAAGATTTTACCAATCATATGGACCATTGAGTTTTCAAAAAAGGATAATGAACCCTTTTTAATTTTTGTTTTATCTTGACTCCTCTAAAAGGAGGTTGAAAATGTCAATACCTTTTAGAAGATTTCATCTAGATTACTAAAACCTGTCACCTGTCCCAAATGAAGTTTAAGCTTACCTTTTTGTTGCTTTTTGTAGTGATTGGCCATGCTATTTTTGCTCAATCTACCGACCTCTCTGGCCTTCAAAATTTGAATGTCAGGAATGTGGGGCCTGCCAATATGAGTGGAAGAATTACGACTATAGGCGTGGTCACTTCAAATCCAAAAATCATGTACGTAGGTGCAGCCTCAGGAGGGGTTTGGAAATCTGAGAATGGTGGTTCGGCTTGGAAGCCAGTTTTTGATGATCAACCCACACAAAATATTGGAGCCTTGGCGATCCAACAGAGTAATCCGGAGGTGATTTGGGTAGGTACAGGAGAGGGGAATCCCAGAAACTCCATGAACTTAGGTATGGGGGTTTTTAAAAGTCAAGATGGTGGAAAGACCTGGCAACATATGGGGCTAGAGGAAACCAAAACCATTCATCGAATTATCATCGATCCTAAAGATGCCAATACAGTGTATGTAGGAGCGATGGGGGATCCATTCACTGCCAACGAACATCGAGGTCTTTATAAAACTACAGACGGAGGGAAAACTTGGGAGAAAATTTTGTTTTCCAATCATCAATCGGGAATTGCTGATTTAGTCATGCATCCTGAAAACCCAAACATACTTTTTGCAGCACTTTATGAACATAAGCGAACTCCCTATTATTTCACTTCGGGCGGTTCTGGTTCAGGTCTTTATGTCACCAAGGATGGAGGGGTAACCTGGCAGCAACAAGGAGAAAATGAAGGATTACCTGCTGGAGAGCTGGGAAGAATCGGCTTGGCAATTTCCCTGTCCAATCCTCAAAGGATGTATGCAAAAATAGAAGCGAAAAGAAATGCCATCTATAGGAGTGACAATGGAGGGAATACCTGGCAGTTGATTAATGATGATCCAAAGTTTGCAAATAACAGACCCTTTTATTTTCAGGATTTAGCCATTGACACCGAAGACCCCGACAGGCTGTATAATATTTACCAGCCTTTGTCGGTGAGTTATGACGGAGGAAAATCATTTGATCCGGTTCCCATGATCCCTGCTGACGAAACCAAAGGGATTCATGCCGATTTTCACGCATTTTGGGTCAATCCAAATGATGCACAGCATTTTATTATTGGAGGCGATGGAGGATTAGGAATCACCTATGACCATGGGAAAAGCTGGTATTTTCCTGAGTCAATTCCAGTCGCCCAATTTTATCATGTGGGAGTGGACCATGACGTTCCTTACAATGTCTATGGTGGAATGCAGGATAATGGCAATTGGTCTGGCCCGGCTTATACTTGGAAGCGTGGAGGAATAAGGACCTTGTATTGGCAATACCTCGTGGGAGGAGATGGTTTTGATATTGCTCCAGACCTTGATAATTCAAGGTTTGGTTATGGCTCTTCTCAAAACGGTGATTTATATCGATATGATAAAATAACCGGCTACTATGTCAGCATTCAACCCCCGGCTCCGGACTTAGCAACTAGTTTACGGTTTAACTGGAATGCTGGGTTTGCAAAGAATCCCTTTGATTCCAATTCTGTCTATTATGGATCACAATATGTCCATAAGACCCATGATAAAGGGCGCACTTGGGAAATTATTTCACCGGATTTGACCACCAATAATCCTGACCATCAAAAGGCAGACTATGGAGGATTGACATTGGATGTATCAGGAGCTGAGCGCTACAATTCGATTTTAACAATTGCTCCAAGTAGCCTAAATGACCAAATTATCTGGGTAGGAACCGATGATGGTCAAGTACAGTTGACTACTGATGCAGGAAAGACCTGGAAAAATCTTACGTCCAATATCCAGGAAATGCCTGAAGAAGGTTGGGTTGCCCAAATGGAGGCTTCTAGGTATGAAAAAGGGGCGGCTTGGATGGTGGTCAATAATTATAGAAAGGGTGATTATACGCCATATCTGTTTCAAACCAAAGACTTTGGGAATACCTGGCAACGGATGGCAGACGAAGATCAGGTGAGAGGGTATGCGCTTTCTGTAATCCAAGACCCAGAAGAGTCTGATTTAGTATTTCTTGGCACCGAACATGGATTATGGATAAGCTTCGACGAAGGAGAAAGTTGGGAGCAATTTCAAAATGGATTTCCCTCAGTATCAACCATGGATTTAAAAATTCAAGAACCGGAATCTGCCCTGATCATCGGGACTTTTGGTAGAGCAATATGGATCCTAGATGATTTACTTTCTCTTCGGGAAATTGCTTCAGGTAGGCTTAAATCTGGAATTACCGCGTTGCCTATGAATGATGCGGTCCAAGTCAAAGGCTTGTTTATCAATCCTCCAGGCAATATTTGGAGCGGTTTTAATACCACTTTTGAAGGAGAGAACAAAGTGTTCCAACAAACGAAGATTCCTTTTTACTTGTCAGAAACCCCTGAGGAAAACAGGTCGGTAACTGCCAGGATTTATGATGCCGAAAATAGATTGATCAATACGGTGGAATCTTCTCAATTGGAAAAAGGGCTGAACTATATGATTTGGAAATTGGATGAGCATTCTTCCTCTTTAAGACCGAAAGGGACCGATGAATTTTCAAGAGACATTCCTGTATTGCCAGGAGAATATAAGATAGTACTTTCCTTTGGGGAGTATCTTGATTCCACCGCTGTCCAGGTAATTCCTGATCCCAGATTTAACCTGGATCCCAAGGTAGATGTGGAACTGTACAAGTATAGAAAAGCCATTGATGTCCAGGTGAAAAAGCTTGCAGAGGTCTTAGGGTTGATGGATGAAAAAACAAAGGTGGTAGACCAGCTGATTGAAAAATTAGAAGAAGGAGAAAACAAGAATCCGAGTTTAGAATTGGCTAAGAACATGAAAGCACAACTCCAGGCTCTTCGGGCCCAGGGACAAACCCCTAGGCCCGAAAGACAAGTAGGAGCTTGGCAATCCTTTGAGTCTTCTCCCTACTCAAAAGTCCAGGAGGTATTAAAAATTGCGGCAGCTCAAACTCAACTACCCTCTATTCAGCATCAGGAAATCTTGAATCAGGCTACTGAACTGGTGGAAGAATATTCAAAAACCGTGGATTCATTTATGGGAATAGAATGGAAAACCTTTGAATCGAAAGTAAACCTGGATTAGCAGCAAATTAATCAGCGGAGGAAATGATTGCCTCCGCTTCTATTTCTACGAGGTAACCTTCACCCACTAATTTGGCTTCTACCAAAGTATTGGCTGGGTTGATTCCTTTAAACCGTTCTCCATGTGCTCGGGCCACGGGTTCCCAGTCTTTAATTTCATTGACAAAAATCCTAGTCCTTACCACATCTTCCAAAGGACCTCCAAAGGAGGTAAGGACTCCCTCAATTTTATCAATCACAAAATGGGTTTGGGCTGCTGGATCCAGGCCGCCTATTTGATCTGGGCCGTGAGTGGAGGTAGTGCCGGAAATATAAACTCTATTTCCATCTTTTACCGCCCTACAATAGCCGGCATATTCTTCCCATTCTGTTCCGCTGAAGATCTGTTCGCGTTGCGCTGTTTTCTGAATAGGAGTGAATGCCTTTGGGATGGTTTCCAAATGGTCACTGAGATCTCCCGAAGCGGTTAAGAACGGTGGTTTTCTGTATTCGTCTCCACAATCTCCGGGTATGGGGGTTAAACTTCTTTGAGCTTCTTGGATAAGCTCAAGATCTTCCGCTTGTAAATTGATTTCAAGCAGGTTTTTATTGTCTTCAATATGTTCGCTCTCTCCCAAGCGTGCACCTACGATGATGGCTGCAACATTGGGGTTCTCCAAAATAAACCGCCCCGCAATGTTGGCTACTGATACTTGATGTTTCTCCGCTACCTGCTTGAGGGTTTGTAATAATTGTTGAAACACATCCCAGCCACCGGCAGCATCTATGAAGCGCTTGTATTTCATTTGAGACCAGGTTTTGATTTCAGAATTGCTGGGTTCAGCTTTTCCTACCCATCTGTCCGTTAAAAAGCCTCCGGCCAAAGTACCAAATGCCAATAATTTGACATGATACGTATCACAGACCTGTTTCATCTGTAGCGTAGCTCGTTGGTCAATTACCGAATGGCAAACTTGATTACTTACAATAGGGATTCCACTGGCACATGCAATTCTCAAATGGGCAGCATCAAAATTAGTAACCCCAAGGTGTTGGATCAGTCCTTCTTCCTTCAGTTCATTTAAATAGAATAGCCCATCAAGCCAGCTTGGGTCAGGGTAGTACCATGCATGGAATTGCAACAAATCTATCGAGGTTTGTTGCATCCTGTCAAGGGCAGTTTGAATGGCGCTGCGAACATCTGATCTGGTGATTTTCCCTGGCTTCGGAACCCATTTGGTAAACAGTTGAATCTTTTCTTTTTCAGAAAGGCTGTTCTTAAATGTCCCCGCAATAATTTCACTGGAACCATAATGGTCCGCCATATCAAAAGAAGTAAATCCGGAATCAACATAGTCCTGCATGTATTTTGAGGTGGCGACAGGATCCAACGTGTTTCCATCACGCTCCATATCTGCAATTTGCCAAAGGCCGGTGACGATCCTCGAAATCTTTAAATTTTCTGCTAATTCAATATTCGGATTCATGTGTTATTCAGTAGGAAGTTTCAAAAATGTGTTTGTCAAATCAGGGTCGTGTTTTTTCAACTGCTTCCACTTATAAGCAAAAATAATACTTGCTAATCCCATGACAATAAGCCAGATAGGAGTGGAGTGAAAATACCACGATGTGGTTTCTGATGTTAAATCCTTATAGGTGTGGATGGTCAGGAATGCTGATAAAGTCAGAATCCCGGACCAGGCTATTAACAGTTGGGTTTTTCTGTTTTTTACCACCGATATTTCTTTCGCTAGCTGGGGATTAATCCTTGGAATGGCAACCAAGGTGATACACATCAGTAAGAAATTGACCATCATGGAGGTCACCATAATATCAATTCCCAGAAAAAAGTCACCTGCAAAATGGGATCCTATAACCCCAATACTTGCCATGCAACCTGCTACTAACAGGGCGACATAGGGTGTGTGATTTTGAAGATGAACTTTAGAAATTGCAGCAGGAAAGATACCGTCTTCTGCCCAGGCAAACATCAATCTGGAAACAGACAACAACATCGCTGGTAAATCATTAATCAAAGCAATGGCAGCCCCAACTAAGATAGCCACTCCCCAGCCTGATGGCAAAACATAGCTCAATAAGCCAGGTGCTGAAATGTCTTTTTTCAATGCTTCTTCCGCCACAAAGCTCCAAGGGACAATATGGTAAACTGAAGCCGAAAACAGGAAGTAAAATGCTCCCACCCCCACAATGGCCAATACAATTGCTTTCGGAAGATTTTTAGTTGGATTTTTAGCTTCTCCTCCAGCCTGAGCAATGGAGTCAAAGCCTATGAAACTAGAGAAAAGTAAAGCGGCTGCAGATAGAAACACTTTCAAGTCGAATGGCACTACGGGAGTAGGCTCAAAGTTTCTGGATTCCTTTTCTTGTAATGCTCTCAAAAAATCACTGGCGTCAAAAATTAATCCTGAGAAGATTACAATTCCTCCCAAGGCAAACATCAAAAACATCATAGGAAGTACGATTTTTTCGTATGATTTTATTCCTTGGATATTGATCAGGACAAAACCCCAGATGATCCCTAAGGCAAGGGAAACTCTAACCCAGCCTACCTCAAGAGTTTCAGCAATGCCATTCCATCCAAAATTGGAGGAAATATCCCGAATAAATGGGATGGTTAAATAGGAGATGACTCCGATGACTATGGAGAGCCCAAACCATTGGGAAAAACTAGCCACGAAACCCAAATAAGGGTTGAGCCCACGACTTGCGTAGATGTAGCTACCACCAGCTCTCGGCATAGCGGAGGATAATATTCCATAGGCAAAAGCGGCAAAAAGGGCAGGAATAGCGGCAAAAAAAAAAGCAGGTAAGACGTAAGGGCCTATTCCTGGAACATTCCTTTGAATCATAAAAGGAACCACATTGATGGAAGCTCCAAGCATAGAACAGACTCCCGTAGCAATCAAGGCCAAAAGTCCCATTTGCCGAGTCAATTTAGTGTTGCTCACTTAGGACGGTATTAGTTAGTGAATGAAAATGGATGAAACCAATAAATACTATTTGCGGAAGATAGTTTTTTCATGCCATTTCACTCCATTTTTTAGACCAATGGTTGGAGAATATGAACGAGCAAAAATTTAATAAATAGGGATTAAAAAAAATGGTAATTGAAATCTACCGCTCCAACAGAATTAAACCTGATTCTAAAAAATAGCTTTCCATTGTTTTTCAGTAAATCCAGGAATAATCCCCTAGTTTTTCTAGTTTATATCCTGATCTTTTTGTAATTCAACTAATGCTTGGTGTACTTTCTTCGCTTGTGAGAGAAATGACCCCCATTTGGAATTAGTAGAGTTTAACTCTTCAGACTTTTCTTCAAGACAGTGGAATCCTTGTTTGGTAAAAAGCATAATTCTGCATGCCCCTTTTTCAGGAAAAGGAATTTCTTCGATTTTAGTTGCCTTTTCAATCAACCCCTGAGCCATTTCTAGTAAAGAGAAAACTTCATTCCTTACGTTTTCGAAATTTCCACCCCCTATAATACCTCCTCCTTGACTAAAATAGATACTCGCATCACCAGATAGGTAGGCTACCAAACTGGCGAGTCCTTCTTCAAGCTCCCAGTCTATCATGACACCAAATACTTTTGATTCAGAAATGGATGAAGGTGATTCAATTTGATCAGCTGTAATTCCTAATGCTTGTTTCCTTAAATTGGTATATAAACTGGTTTGATTTTCTTGGGTGTGATTCATTTGGTTTGGTAATATTCAAATGGCAATAGAATGAATAGAATATTGGATTGCTAGGTGACTGGGTGATAGGTGTTTGCTGTCCAATATATTCCGTAAATCTTTGACAAAATTAGATAATTTTATGAATCCCTATTGATTTAAGTAGATAAAAGTTTTATTATTTTAATTTTAATTAGTTAGTTGATTTTTTCTTAGATTCAAAATACATTATTTAATATGTGTGTTATGTAACTGGTTTTTAGGGTGTTTAATTTTCGGGGGAATTCTTTTGGCTCCATTCAGTGTTAGGCGTCTTATGCCTAGGGAAATAATCGAATTTCAAATTGAATTGTTCTTTGGAAGATCTCGATTAATATGCTTTTCATCCTTAGAATTTTTTCTCACATCCTTAGTTTAAGAATTTTCTTAAAGAATCAGTACAAAATGCTATACGACAAAGATCACATTGTGCCTAATTATTAATTCTGAAGTTCTGGTTTGAAAGATTTTATATTTAGTATATCCGTTAAAAACCGAAGAGGATAAACTGCCCCAGTCCTTGTTATTGCTACAAAAATCTGACTGCCTATTAGGATGATCCATACCTACAATAATGATGGACAAAATTTGAGTTTTTGGATGGGAACATCAACCAAAATGCTCATCAAAAACTCTAAAAAGATTTGGAACTACAAGAAACAAAAATAGCATCGAGCGAAACCCAATGCTATCTTTATATTTATTCTTTAAAATCGTAACCTATAAAAGGAAAAGTTTTTCTCAGTTTTGTGATTTTAACTTTCTGAATTTTCTTCTACCCATTTTCTAGCATTGACAAAAGCATCCATCCAAGGAGTAAAATCGTCTTTTCTGTCTGCAGGATAATAAGGCCAGTTCCAAGGCTTTAAGCTTCGTTCAATATGAGGCATGATGGCCAAGTGACGTCCATCCGCAGAGGCGATGCCTGCTGTGGCATAATCAGATCCATTAGGGTTGCCAGGATAAGCTTCATAGCTGTATTTCATGGCAAAGTGATAATCGCTTTCCGCTTGAGGTAAATGGAATTTACCTTCACCGTGTGCCACCCAAACACCTAGCCTTTGTCCGCTTAATGAACCTAGCATCACCGAATCATTTTCAGGAATGGTTACATTCACGAAAGTAGATTCGAACTTATGGGATGCATTGTGAAGCATTTTGGGTTTATCTGTATGATCAGAGGTAACCAAGCCTAATTCAATCATGAGCTGACATCCGTTACAAACCCCTAAACTTAAGGTGTCAGGTCTAGCATAGAAATTATCCAAGGCTTGCTTTGCTTTTGGATTGTATAGGAATGCACCGGCCCAGCCTTTGGCAGAACCCAACACGTCAGAATTAGAAAATCCTCCAACAAAGACAATCATTTGAACATCTTCCAGGTTTTCTCTTCCAGCAATCAAATCCGTCATATGCACGTCCTTCACCTCAAATCCCGCCAACCATAAGGAATAAGCCATTTCCCGGTCACCATTCACTCCTTTTTCACGAATGATGGCCGCTTTCGCTTTGCCTACGGTTTTTCTGAAAGGATCTAAACCAGCTGCATTGAAATCACCTTTCCATCCTGCTGCAAATTCATAGGAAAGAATCTGATTTTTGTAATTGTCAAAGCGATCTTTTGCTAATTTTTCTCCACTTTGCTTTCTATCCAACAGGTAGGAAGATTTGAACCAAGTATCTCTCAACTCTGCTACCTCTAAGCTAAGTTCAGTTCCTTTGAATTCAACTTTACCTGTATCTGTAACTTTTGCAAGTTCAACGAAGTCCACATCATCTTCCACCAACAGCTCCTCTACTGCATTCTCATCAGATACCTGAAGAATTACGCCAGGATTTTCAGCAAATAACATTTTCACCAAATCCTGTTCTTTCATTCGGTTAGGATGAACTTTCAGACCCACTCCGGGGCTTGGGAAACACATTTCAAGTAAGGTAGTGATCAATCCCCGGAAGAAATATCATGACCCGCTAGAATCCATCCTTGATCTATGAGATCCTGAACAGAAGCAAATGCTTTTGCAAAGTGTTCTGAATCCTTCACGTCAGGAGTTTCGGTTCCTATTTTATTAAGTGCCTGATAGAAGCTGGATCCGGCAAGTTTTGCTTCTTCTCGGGAGAAGTCCACATACAAAAGCTTACTTCCTTTGACAGGTTGAATTGCAGCCTTTACAGATCTCTTCACGTCCATACATTCCCCAACTGTAGAAATGATGACAGTTCCTGGAGAGTACACTACTTTTCCATCAGGATATTTTTGTGTCATGGACAGGGAATCTTTTCCGGTTGGAATATTGACCCCTAAATCAATCGCAAATTTAGAAACCGCTTCAACAGCTCTGTATAATCGATCATTTTCACCTTCATTCTTCGCTGGCCACATCCAGTTCGCTGATAGGGAAATCCCAGCCAATCCATCTTGAATCGGTGCAAAAATCAAATTTGTAAGAGCTTCTGCGATGGCTAACCTACTTCCAGCTTCAGGATCTGCCAAAGCAGCTACGGGAGCATGTCCAATGGAAGTGGCGATTCCTTTTTCACCAGTAAAGTCCAAAGCCATTACCGCGACATCGTTCAATGGAAGTTGAATCGCGCCGACAGTTTGTTGAGTGGCAACACGACCAGTTACGGATCGGTCCACTTTATTGGTCAACCAGTCTTTACAGGCCACTGCTTCCAACTGCAATACCTCATTGATGTAGGATTTAATCAGTTCAGGATCATAGCTTGCTTCGGCAAAGTCGGATTTCTTGGTGGTGTCCTCTAGAATAGTTTTGGGAGAGGAACCAAACATATAACTCAAGTTCCAGTCTACCGGCTTTTCTCCAGTCTTCTGGTTCTCAAATTTGAAATGCATGTCTCCAGTGGTTTCTCCAACTACATAAAAAGGAGCTCTTTCTCTATCGGAAATGGTATGAAGGGTATCGATGTCTTTTTTCCGATCACCAAGCCCATTCTTTCTTGGGACTCATTGCCCACGATTTCCTTCGCTGAAAGGGTAGGGTCCCCTACAGGTAACTTATCAATATGGATAGTTCCTCCTGTGTTTTCCACTAATTCAGATAGGCAATTTAAGTGGCCACCTGCTCCATGGTCATGGATAGAAATGATTGGATTATTTTCATTCTCTGCCATGGCGCGGATCACATTGGACACCCGCTTTTGCATTTCAGGGTTAGATCTCTGAATCGCATTGAGTTCGATGGCGTTGGAAAGTTCACCGGTATTTAGGGAAGATACCGCAGATCCTCCCATTCCGATTCTATAATTATCACCGCCCATGATCACAATTAGATCACCGGCTTTTGGTTCTTCTTTTTTAGTATACTTGGCATTGGTAAAGCCAACACCTCCGGCAAGCATGATTACTTTATCAAAGCCATGTTGCTTCCCCTCTTCTTCATGTTCGAAAGTTAGAACAGAACCAGAAATCAAAGGCTGACCGAATTTATTTCCAAAATCGGAAGCTCCGTTGGAAGCTTTGATCAAGATGTCCATGGGAGATTGATACAACCATGGTCTTGCTTCCAGGTTCTTTTCCCAGCTTCTTCCTTCTTCAGTTCTTGGGTAAGAGGTCATGTAAACCGCTGTTCCGGCCAATGGAATAGAGGCTGTTCCTCCTGCCATACGATCTCGGATTTCACCTCCTCCGCCGGTAGCTGCTCCATTGAATGGTTCTACAGTAGTGGGGAAATTATGGGTTTCTGCTTTCAGCGAAATGACCGTGTCAATATCTCTTGTTTCGAAAAAGTCTGCTTTGTCCTGTGTCTTTGGAGCAAATTGCTGCGCTTTTGGTCCTTGCACAAAAGCAACGTTGTCCTTGTAGGCAGAAGCAATTCTATTGGGATGCTTTTTGGAAGTTTCTTTGATCAGTTGAAATAAGGTCAAAGGCTTCTCTTCTCCATCAATGATAAAGGTTCCGTTGAAGATTTTGTGGCGGCAGTGTTCAGAGTTCACTTGACTGAAACCAAATACTTCAGAGTCAGTCAGGGGTCTTTCCAACTGCTTGGCAACGTTCTCCAGGTAATCAACCTCTTCTTGGCTAAGCGCTAATCCTTCTTTTTTATTGTAGGCAGCGATATCAGAGATTTCCTGAATTTTTTCAGGCTCTAAATGAATATCAAAGATATCCTGATCCAGTCCATCGTAAGACTTTTGAAGCATGGGGTCAATTTGATCCCCTTCTTTTAATGGGAAAAACTCTTCAATTCTGATGATTCCCGGAATCCCCATATTTAGGGTGATTTCCACCGCATTGGTGGACCAGGGTGTAATCATTTCTTTTCTTGGGCCGGAGAATTTACCTTCTACCTGTTTGGTTTCCAGTGCTTTGGCCTCTCCAAAAAGCCAGATTAATTTCTGGATGTCTTCGGGTGCGAAAGGTTGTGGAGTTTGTACGGCGTAGATAAGGTTTTGAGGGGATTCGAAGAAGAATATCATGTCCTTAGGCTAGTAAGCTGCAAAGGTAAGAAATTGGACTTTAGATTGAAATATTTAGGAGAGGGTTATTTGATGAGGTTGGAAATATTCAGTGGGATCACCGAAGTTTGAAAATAGTTGAACTATGGAATTATAGATAACGTTTAGCCAAAAAGTTCCTTGAGTGAAAACAAAATATTTCAGGGTTGCTGGCATTGGCTTGAGTCAGGAAAAAGTTGGAGAGCTGCTTTTATGTTCGTAATCGTACGGTTTTCAATGTTATTTTTTTGTTAACTCGAAAGAATGTTCGTTTTTAGTACTGAGGAAACTTTTGGAAAGTGGAAAGTTTCCGTAGTTTTGCGTTCGCTTAAATCAAGAATAATATTCAATGAGGAAGAAGATATTAGAGGTTGCTGTCGAACAGTTTAGTCGTTTTGGAGTAAGAACCATCACGATGGAAGATATCGCACGATTATCCGGTGTTTCCAAAAAGACGATTTACCAAGAATTTAAGGATAAAAAGGAGTTGGTAAAGGAAGCATTTGGTATGCTCTTAAATGAAGACCAAGAAAAGCTGGAAGCGATCATGAGCGATGAAGACGGGGTAATAGAACATTTAGTTTATACCTCTAGAATGATCCGGGAGCGAATTGCCAACTTGAACCCAATGGCAATCTTAGAAGTGCAACGGTATTTTCCGGATGCATGGAAAATGTTCGAATGCTTTAGGGACAATGTTATTGTGACAAACATCGTCAAAGTCTTAGAAAGAGGGAAAAAGTTGGGGTATTTTCGAGAAGAAATCAATACAAGGATTTTGGCAAGGATGCGCGTAAATCAAATCAATGCGGCTTTTGATCCTTCAAATTACAGCGGAGAAGATGTGAAGATGGTGGATATACAGATGGAATTGATGGACCATTTTCTTCAAGGGATTTTTACTGAAAAAGGAAGAAAGGCTTACCTTGAAAGTATTGGGTTAAATCATAAGTAAGCCAGACATACAACAGGAATTTTGAACTACAAACCGACTTTTATTTAGAATAACAACATGTTTAAGAAGAAGATTAAATTAGTAATCCTGAGCTTGTTAAGCCTAATTGGTTCAGGAGTTTTAGCACAGGAGACCCCTCCTTTAGAAGTTCTTCAGCTTAATTTAAAGGAGACTTTGGAATATGCGCTGGAGAATAATCCAGATTCAAAAAATGCCAAGCTGGAAGTCATGATTTCACAGACCACCATTAAAGAGAATACTGCTTCGGGTCTGCCACAAATCAATGGTTCAGTAGGGATCAATTACAACCCTTTGGTTCAGGTGGTCTTTTTACCGAATGAGCCTCCTTTCGGAGATCCTAGTAATCCATCCGATGTAATTCCTGCTAGGTTTGGGGTTAGCTATTCTGGAAATGCGGGGTTCACCTTGTCTCAAATGATTTTTGATGGCTCCTTCTTCGTGGGTTTACGTGCAGCCAAGACTTACAAGGCCTTGACTGAATTTGACAAGGTCAAAGTAGAGAATGATGTCATTGAAAATGTGAAGAAAGCCTACTTTGGAGTTTTGGTCAATGCTGAGCGAATCAAACTTTCCCAATCCAATTTAAGCCGGATTGATTCTCTCTTGGAGGAAACCAGAGCTTTAAATGAGGCAGGTTTTACCGAGAAGATAGAAGTTTCAAGAATTCAGGTTCAAAGAAACAATACATTTTCTCAGTTGAAGCAAAGTCTTACGGCCTATGATATCTCCAAACAACTATTAAAAATTCAACTGGGCTTACCTCGGAATTATGATATCGTGATTACCGAAACTTTAGCAGAATTAAATCCAGAAGAAGATTTAGCGGCTTTATTGGCCATGGAAGTAGGACATCGAGTAGAAATGGATCAGATCAATACCAACTTGGAATTGACTCAGTTGGATTTAAGGTATAATACTTCCCAGTATTTGCCGACGATCGATTTGAATGCAAACTTCACCAGGTCTGGTGCTGGGGATTCCTTTAGTAGGTTGTTTAATAGCATCAACTGGTTTAGCTCTTCCATGGTTGGGGTGACTATGAACATTCCGATTTTTGATGGTTTATCCAAAAGTGCACGAATTCAACGAAATAGAATTCAATTGCAACAGCTTGAAAATCAAAAGTTTTATTTGAATCAAAACATTGCTTTAGAAGTGTATCAAGCCAAGCAAAATCTAGCTAATGATTTGGAAGTGCTAGCAGTACAAAGAGAAAGCATGGAACTCGCCAAGGAGGTCTACGATATTTCTAAAATCAAATACAATGAAGGAGTAGGTTCCAATTTGGAAGTAGTGGAAGCAGATGCTGCCTTGATAGAATCTGAAATCAACTATTTAGGAGCTCTTTATGATGGCTTGGTTTCTAAAGTGGACTTAGAAAAAGCTTTAGGAGTTCTGAAAAACGGATTGGATTATTAAGTGGTAGATCCACTATCACAAACAAAACTTGTAACAACGATATTATTTATACACAATGAAATTATCACATAAATTTTTACCACTGATAGGGTTGACTTTCTTGGTTTTTTCCTGCGAACCAAAAGATGAGTTGGCTGCAAAAAGAGCAGAATTGGAAGAGTTGAAAAATCAATCCAATGAGCTAAATACCTCCATTGCCTTATTGGAGGAGGAATTGATGAAAATGGATCCTGAATTTGCAAGTCAAAATCAAAAGTCCATTCTTATAACTACCACCAATGCTAAAAAGGGGGAATTTGATCATTATGTTGAAGTAACAGGATCTGTACTCTCTAAAAAGAATGTGGTAATCAGTTCCGAAACTTCAGGTAGAATATTGGAAATCCCAGTATTGGAAGGTATGCGGGTTGCTAAAGGAACGGTATTGGCCAAAATAGATGCAGAGACTATTGAGAGAAGTATCGATGAGTTGGAAAACTCATTGGAGTTGGCGACTACCCTGTTTGAAAAACAGGAGCGTTTATGGAATCAGCAAATTGGAACAGAGGTTCAATACCTAGAGGCAAAAAACCGAAAAGAAGGATTGGAAAGAAACCTGGCTTCTGCCCGAACCAATCTTGATAAGGCCATTATTAGAGCTCCATTTACTGGAACAATCGAAGAAGTTCAGGTGAGATTGGGAGAATTGGTACAGCCAGGGATGGGAATGTTCCAATTTGTAGGGGAAAGTGATCTCTTTATTGAGGCAGATATTTCAGAAAGTTACATAGGTGTGCTTTCCAAAGGTGATTCTGTGGAGGTGAGTTTCCCTTCCATCAATAAAGAACTTCAAACCAAAGTTTCTTCTGTAGGAGCGATCATCAATCCAAATAACAGAACCTTTAAGGTGGAAGTTTTTCTTCCAAATATTGATTTGGTGAAACCGAATATGATTTCTGTGTTGAAAATCTTGGATTACCAAAGTGCGGATGCAGTGATAGTACCTAGCTATTTGATCTTAAGTGATAACAGGGGGGGATTATGTCTTTACCGTGGAAAATGGAAAAGCTATCAAGAAATATGTAGAGCGAGGAAAGACATTTGATAAGGAGACTGAGATCCTAACTGGACTTACCGGTTCAGAGGTTTTAGTGGACAAAGGATTCCGAGAAGTAGGAGATAATTTCAATGTGAATATAGCACAGCAGTAATTATGGCAGAACAACAGAAACCACAAAAAACGAGAGAGTTTGGACTGTCCAGTTTGTCAGTGGACAATTCCACTTCGGTGGTTATCCTTACCTTAATTATCTCGGTGTTAGGACTTAGTGCCTACAGAAATATGCCAAAGGAAAGTTTCCCGGAAATTGTGATTCCTACAGTTTACGTGGGAACCCCGTATCCAGGTAACTCTCCGGTCGATATGGAGAACTTGATTACTCGTCCTATCGAAAAAGAATTGAAGTCCCTAAATGATATCAAGGATATTAATTCTACCTCTGTGCAGGACTTTTCTTCCATTGTTATTGAGTTTAACCCTGGAGTAGAAATTTCCAAAGCCATCCAGGATGTAAAGGATGCTGTCGATAAGTCAAAGAGCGAACTTCCCACAGATCTAGATCAGGATCCCAATGTATTGGAAATCAATACTTCTGATTTCCCGATCATGAATGTGAATATCTCTGGAAATTATTCGGAGGCTGAACTGAAGAAATTTGGGGAATATTTGGAAGATGAAATAGAGAAGCTTCCGGAAATATCCAAAGCAGATCTGGCTGGAACAGTGGAGCGTGAAATCCAAATCAATGCAGATCCTTATAAAATGGAGTCGGTTGGCGTGAGTTTTAATGACATTGCTCAAGCGGTACAAACCGAAAATGTGACCATTTCAGGAGGTAATATCCGTTCTGGGGATTATCAGCGCACACTTAGAATAGATGGAGAATTCAGTGATCCAATGGATCTTCAGAATATCATCGTAAAAACCGATAACCAAAAGATTGTTTACCTACGGGATGTCGCGGAAGTAAAAGACACCTATAAGGAAAGAACCAGCTATGCACGTAGCAAAAACCTTCCGGTAGTTACCATCAACGTCACCAAAAGGAGTGGGGAAAACCTATTGTATGCTGCTGATAAAATCAAAGAGATCATTGAACAAACCAAAGCAAATAGATTCCCTCCAGATTTGGAGATTACTATTACCAATGATCAATCAAAGCAGACGAGACTTCAAGTAAGTGACCTTGAGAACTCCATTATTTTCGGGGTGATCCTGGTGGTATTGGTATTGATGTTCTTCCTGGGTTTCAGAAATGCACTGTTTGTAGGAATTGCCATTCCTCTTTCCATGTTTATTTCCTTCTTGGTGTTGAATGCCTTCGGGATTACGCTTAATCTAATGGTGCTATTCTCTCTGATATTGGCACTAGGGATGTTGGTGGATAATGGGATTGTGGTGGTTGAAAATATCTATCGTCTGATGTCCGAAGGAAAGTCAGCTGTACAGGCTGCAAAAGAAGGGGTAGGAGAAGTGGCTTGGCCAATCATTACCTCCACAGCAACCACCTTAGCTGCATTTCTTCCTTTAGCATTCTGGGATGATTTGGTAGGAGAGTTCATGAAATTCTTACCAATTACCCTGATCATTGTACTTTCCTCTTCCTTGTTTGTTGCCTTGGTGATCAACCCTGTATTGACCGCCTTGTACATGAAAGTGGAAGATGTAAGCAAGGATAAACCCAAGCAAAAATCAATTGTAGTTGCAGGGATATTTCTCATTCTTTCCACCATATTTTATTTGGTTGGAATCACTGCATTTGGAACGCTTCTTCTAGTGGCCTGTGTGCTGACCTTGTTCAATGTGTTTGTCTTGAGGAAAGCGATTCGATGGTTCCAGACGGTATTACTGTTGAAGTTGGAGAATATTTATGAGTCGACCTTGGAATATGCGCTTAATGGTAAAAAACCATACCTATTTTTCGGAGGTACAGTACTCTTATTGTTCTTTTCCTTGGTTTTATTGGGCATCAGAGCTCCGAAAATATTGTTCTTCCCAGATAACCAGCCTCAGTTAATCAATGTATTCATTGAATTTCCTATCGGTACCGATATTGAGGCTACCAATGAATTTGTGGATGGAATGGAAGACGAGTTGATGGTCGCTTTGGCTGATTATGAAGACATTTTGGAGTCTGTCATTAGCCAGGTAGGTGAGGGTACAGGAGATCCTTTGGAAGGACCAAGTAACCAACCTACTCCTCACAAGGCAAAAATCACCATCGGCTTTGTGGATTATATTGACAGGCAAGGAATCAATACCAATGAAGCCATGGAAGTGATTCGTCAGCTGGTTGAAAAATATCCGGGCGTACTAATCACAGTGGATAAGCAACGAAATGGTCCTCCTACAGGAAAAGCAGTGAACCTTGAGTTTGTAGGGGAAGATTATGACCAGTTGATCGCATATGTAAACAAAACCAGGGAATACTTGACCAACCTCAACATCGCAGGAATTGAAGAGCTTAAATCTGACCTTTCCTTAGGTAACCCTGAAGTGATCTTGAATATCGACAGAGAGAAAGCTAGAAGGTTTGGTTTATCTACTTCTGAAATTGCCAATGACCTAAGAACTGCACTCTTTGGATTGGAAGTATCGAAGTTTAAAGAAGGAGAGGATGACTATCCAATTCAGTTGAGGCTTAAGGAAGGCTTCCGTTACGACATCAATACCTTGGTCAATAAAAAGATTGGGTTTAGAGATAAGTTCGGTACTAAACGGGAGGTGCCTATTTCCGCAGTCGCAGAGATCAAGTATGGTTCTACCTATGGTTCTGTGAAACGGAAAGATTTGGATAAAGCGATTACGGTTTATTCCAACGTTTTGGATGGATATAACCCGACTGAAGTGAATGCTCAAATTCAAGCTGCCCTTAGAAATTATGATGTGCCGGATGGGATTTCGGTGAAATATACTGGTGAACAAGAAGAACAGCAGAAATCCATGGAGTTCTTGATTGGAGCATTGGGGATCGCGGTATCCTTGATCTTCTTAATCATCGTGGCCCAGTTCAATTCTGTGACCACACCGTTCATTATCATGGCCTCAGTAGTATTGAGTACGATTGGTGTATTCTTGGGGCTGGTGATTTTCAATATGGACTTTGTGGTGATCATGACAGGTATTGGAATTATATCCCTCGCAGGGGTTGTGGTAAACAATGCCATTGTATTGATCGACTACACGAACCTGGTAAGAGAAAGAAAAAGAGAAGAGCTGGGGATGGGGCCAAAAGATCATTTGCCATTTAACTTGATGATCGCAAGTATCGTGGAATCAGGAAAAACAAGATTGAGACCGGTATTGCTTACAGCGATCACAACGGTACTTGGTTTGATTCCTTTGGCTATCGGTATGAATATCAATTTTGGAACATTATTAAGTGACTTTAATCCGCAATTCTATGTAGGGGGAGATAACGCAGCTTTCTGGGGTCCAATGGCCTGGACAGTGATTTTTGGGTTAACCTTTGCGACCTTCCTCACGTTAGTAATTGTACCAGTCATGTATCTCTTGGCCGACAAGTTAAATATGCGGTTAAAGAAGATTAAAGCATGATTGTTTTAAGGTTGGTGGTTTTTTTATAAAACCTCCGGGGTTCTATCCCGGGGTTTTTTCATTTTAAGTCCAGCTTGGTTCGACCTTTGCTGCTAAAAAATGTTAATTTTAAATACCCAAATAGATTACTAAAATGAATGAGATGAAGTGGTATGTGATGTATACAGCATCACGTTCCGAAAAGAAGGTTGCAGAAAGATTAAGAGAAAATGGCAAAGAAGTGTATCTGCCAATTATAGAGGAGGTTAGACAGTGGTCAGATAGGAAGAAAAAAGTTCAAAGACCCTTGTTTAACGGGTATGTGTTTGTAAAAACCAATAGGAATCAATTGTGGGAATGTCTACAGGTTCCAGGAGCAGTAAAATTCGTCCATTTCTCTGGGCAACATGCCACCATCAGAGATGAGGAGTTGGATATCATTGAAAGAATTATTTCTACGGGGGTCGCAGTGGAATCAGATGGAACAGTCATAGAGCCCGGAGAAAAAGTAGAGGTAATTGGAGGAGCACTTCAACATATGACAGGAGAAGTCATAGAAAAAGGAAACAAGGATTATTTCTTAATCAGAATCCCAAGTATCTACCAAAACATGCTGGTAAGTATTCCACGTAAATTTTTACAACCACTAGGAAAAGTCAGTCAATAAAAAAGGAGCGTTAATCGCTCCTTTTCTATTTTTCAATTCGTGGGTAAAGATATCTTCTATACACGATTTGGGCCTGAAATAAATGATCCCCAAATTTATTAAATCCCACATTTCCGTCTATATCATCCACAAAGGTGAGTAGCATGGTTCCTTCTGCCGCAATATCGGAATAGGCCCCTAACTGGAAGCTTAAGCCAGCCCGAACAGGGATGTAAGCTGTTGTTTTATTGAATTTCTCCGGAACCTCGTCTTCGTTAAAGGATTTGGTTTGTTTGGTGCTCGTGTACATGACTCCCAACCCAAATCCACCATAAAGATTCGCAAAGCTTCGGTTCATATGATTTGAAAAAGGAATAAGATTGATGCTTGGCATCATATCAAAATAGATGGCACTTCCTTTTGCGGTAAATGCAGCATTATTTTCATACCAATAATCCCGAACTTTCGTACTTGGATTGCCACCACTTGAAATCCATTGAATGCCAGTGGTTGCCCTCAGATCAATCATGGGAGTCAACCTTTTTGCGATAGAAGCGGAAAAAGATGGTTTGATCTCGAAATTAAAAGTTCTGTATGCTCCTCCATTATCCAGATAGGCAAAAGAGGGGCCCATACCAATACTTAAGATATTATCTCTGGATATTTTTTCCTTATAGAAATTTTGAGCCTCTACTGTTTCGGAGAATATTAGAAATAAAATAAAAAACGGTATGGAAAGTAATTTTTGCATGATGGTATTCCTGATGCATTAATGTAAGTTTCAGGATTGTTGCAAATTCGTCAACAAATATGCCAATCCTTTCAAATAATTCATATCCATTACAGGATTATTGAAGAATTATTGTTAAATGAGTAATCTGATCACTCGTTTTCGAAGGCTTTTTGAATTTCTTCCTCCGTGGATTTTAGCTTAAATCGGCATGCTTTTACCAATTCTGAAGCCTCTTTTACCAATTCAGATAATTCATCAATGCTTTTTTTCCTTCTTCTAATTGAACCAAGATCTGTTCTAGACGGCTCATTGCTTCTGTATAATTTATATCTGCCATTACTCCTCAATTTGGGTAATTGTACTACTGATTTTTTGGTTGATGTGTGGGTGATCATCAGATCCCCTTCTTTGATAGCTACTAACTGAACAGGTACTGAATTTACTTCCGTCTTGGTATATCCTCTCTCCAAAATTGATTTTGGATCCAATTGTGAAAGGGTTTTTGATAGTCTCTCCACGCGATTGGATTCCTGAACCAAGGTATGTTCCACCTCTTGCTTGATCGTCTTTTCCAAGGATGAGAGTTTTACCTTCTCCAATTGAATCAAACTTTTGGAAGCACTTTTAATTTGGTTGAGGTTCGCATTCAACCTGTCGGTCTCCCTACTGAGCCTGTTCATGCAATTGGAATTGATTCGATGACTTAAACCCTGCAACACCGTGAATTGTTCTTGCAGCTGTATTCTGGTACTCCGGTCCAATCTTCGAAATTGCAAGGAAAGCAGTTCGTCAAATTCCCGGAATCCTGAAAGTAAAAACTCCGCCACCGCGGTGGGTGTTTTTAACTTGGTATTTGCCACTAAATCAGCAATGGTTTCATCCCGTTCATGACCAATCCCTGTGAATACCGGTAAACTACATTGGGCAATTTTAAGAGCCAATTGATAGTCGTCAAAGCAATCCAAGTCTAATTGGGCACCACCTCCTCTAATAATCACGATTGCCTCCAGACCTAAGCGGTCTTTGGACTCTTCTGCAAGCTCAATGGCCCGGATCAAGTTGGCGGATGCGTCATTCCCCTGCATCAGGGAGGGAAATAATTTGTAATAAATATGGTAGCCTCCCGGGTTAGATACAAGTTGATTGAGGAAGTCTCCATACCCGGCTGCAGTAGCACTACTGATAATACCTATTTTTTGAATAACCGGAGGCATCTCAAGTTGGCTATTTAGATTGATCATTCCTTCCTTGGTAAGTCGGTCGATCGTTTCCTGTCTCAACCTGGCTCTTTCCCCTAAAGAGAACGATGGGTCAATGTCCTTTACATTGATGCTAAGTCCATACAGTGGATGAAAATTAATGGCCACCTGAGCCAGGATATTCATTCCATTTTTCAAACTGGAACCAGTAACAGACTCGAATTTAGCAGCGATGTTTCTATAGGTGAAAGCCCATAGGTTGGCTCGAAGTTTTGCCTGGATTTTATTTCCGGATTTCTCTACGAGTTCAAAATAGGCATGACCTTGAGGGGAAAGCCTAAAATCTGAGATTTCACCCACCACCCAATAAACCGGATCCAGTTCAGTGTCGATTACCTGTTGGATCAGCTGGTTTAATTCTGAGATGGATCGTGCATTATGCATTCAGATTAGTTGGATTTTTGGTATACCGTTTTGATCTGCTGATTCAATTCAAGACTTGCTCTCAACATAGGAAGTCTTAGCTGGTCGCCACAGATTCCCATATGCATCAATAGGTTTTTAATTCCTACGGGATTCCCTTCCTGGTACATCAAGGAATTGAAATCCAAAAGGGAAAAAGAAGCTTTTAAACTTTCTTTTTCTGAACCATGGCAAATCGCTTTAAAAGTGGAAGGAAGTGCATTTGCCAAAACAGAAATGATTCCGGAACCTCCGATACTATACATGGCTTTCGTCATTAAGTCATCCCCGGAAATCAACAGAAAATCTTTGGGCTTAGAGGCTGCGATTTGCATACACTGTTCCAGATTTCCGCTGGCCTCTTTCATTCCGATGATATTGGGATGGTCAGCTAAACGTAATGTTGTTTCGGCTGTCATATTTGACATGGTTCTTCCCGAACGTTATATAGAATCACTGGTACAGGGCAGTTATCCGCAATAGCAGTATAATGTGCAATGATCCCTCTTTGACTTGGTTTGTTATAAAAAGGACTCACCGAGAGAATGGCAGAGATTCCGGTAAAATCGGTATTGATGATCTCATTCAACACCAATTGGGTGTTGTTTCCACCAACTCCATAAACTACGGGAACTCTCCCCGCATTGTATTCCAAACAAGCAGCAAGCACTTGTTTTCTCTCTGCAGGCAACAAAGTAGCGGATTCACCGGTCGTTCCTAAAACGACTAAATAATCAACCCCGCCATCTATGACATGGTCTATTAGCTTTTTTAATCCTGTAAAGTCAATAGAGCAATCATCATGAAATGGTGTGACTAATGCTACTCCTGTTCCTTTAAATTGATTCATTTGTAATAAATAGGTTTGAAGCCTAAAGATAATGGGCTTACTTGAATTGATCTTAAGAAAATTGATATTTGGATTATTCTTGTATCATTTTAAGGAATTCTTCCTCTGAAATCATAGGAATACCTAGTTTTTCAGCTTTTTCCTTCTTACTAGGCCCCATATCTGCTCCTTCTATGATAAAGTCCAGATTTTTGGAAACGGATGATAGGTATTGGCCTCCATGAGCGATGACAGTATCTTTGATCTCATCTCTTTTAAAATGAACAAGTTTCCCACTGGCCAAAATCCGTTTACCCGCTAAAGCATCCCCTAATTGGCGGTCTTCATGCTGCTCAATTTCAAATTTTAACCCAAAGGCTCTTAACCGGGTAATGATCTCTTGGTTTTTGGGCTGAGCAAAGAAATCATGGATGCTATGTACCAATGTTTCGCCTACACCATTGATCTCTAATAGTTGCTCCGTAGTGGCAGCTTCTAATTTTTCAATGGACCCAAAATGCCTTGCCAATAATTGAGCAGTATTCTCCCCAATATTTCGAATTCCCAAAGCAAACAATACCTTTTCAAAAGGTTGGTTTTTCGATGCTGAGATCCCCTCCATCATGTTAGAAATTACACCGTCCTGAAAAGTATTCGCTTTCAGTTTTTTAATTCGATCTTGAACTTCCGAGGAAAGATCTAAATTCAGTTTCAGTAAAATCCCATGAACAGTTCCTTCCAATTTAGAGGTCGATAAAATGGTTTCAAAATCCACTCTTCTTCCCAGTAAAATCTCCAGCACCCTACCGCACATAATCTTCCAGCTTAGGTAAGCCGTGATCTTTCAAATGATTGATTAAGTACTCCACCATTCCGACGTTGGCCGGAACTTTCTTTTTCCAAAGCCTGATTTGTTCCTGAAATGACCTCAAGGTTTCCTGCAATGGCAGCTCTGCTTTTTCCAATAAAAAGTCATGAATCTGTTTGAAAGAGATTTGTTCTGTCAAAGCAAAAAGAGCCTTTTCCACCGTGATATACAATAAACCATCTCCCTCTGTTTCGTATTGGTCATGGGACATTTCAAGTCCCAAAAGGTCCTGTTTTTTCTGTTCCAACTCATAAATATCTGCCGGATTGGAGATGAAACCCTGATCGATCAACGCACGGATTCTTTCGGTACCCATGGAATCGATATCCATGGCACGTTTATGTACAAAATGCTCTATTCTTCCTAAAACCTGAGGTGGACAGGTTTCGGCATTTGGACAATAATGCTTTGCTTCTCCCTCTTTTCTCTCCAAGGCTGTTCCACATTCGGGGCAATGAGTGATATAAGCGATGGGTTTAGCTTCTGATTTCCTTCGATCAAAGTTGACTGCAGTGATTTTGGGAATGATTTCTCCGCCTTTTTCTACGTAAACAAAATCTCCCTCATGTAAATCGAGTCGTTCAATTTCATTGGCATTATGTAAGGAAGCCCGTTTCACGGTTGTTCCAGCTAAACTTACTGGAGATAGGTTGGCTACCGGTGTGATAGCCCCTGTTCTTCCTACTTGATAGGTGATGGATAAAAGCTCAGATTCAGCACTCTCTGCTTTGTATTTATAAGCAATGGCCCAACGAGGGTTTTTAGCGGTAAAGCCCAATTCCTCTCGCTGATCGTAATTATTGACTTTTAAAACCACCCCATCCGTGTCCACAGGAAGTGAAAATCGCTTTTCTTTCCAGTCATTAATGTATTGGACCACTTCCTGTATGTTGGCTACTTTTCTATAGGTCTGGGACACGTTGAATCCCCATTGTTCTAGGAGGGCAATAGCTTCTGAATGGGTGTTGACACTCAAATCATCTCCGAGCAATTGGTAGAAATAACAGTTTAATCTTCTTTTTGCCACTACGGAAGAATCCTGCATTTTCAGGGTTCCGGAAGCTGCATTTCTAGGGTTTGCCAACAAGGCTTCCCCAGCTTCATCACGAGCCGCGTTTATTTTTTGGAATTCTCTCAAGGGTAGGAATATTTCTCCCCTGACCTCAAATTTTGCAGGGATATTTTGGCCTTTCACCTCGAGAGGAATATTTCTAATTGTCCGAACATTTGCAGTGACATCATCTCCACGATATCCATCTCCTCGGGTAACTGCCCTGAGCAAGCGTCCGTTTTCATACACCAGGCTGATGGCCACCCCGTCGAATTTCATTTCACAGAAATACTCAAAATCAGAATGCCCCAGACCTTTGATGACACGTTCGTCAAAGGCAATTAATTCTTCAACAGAGTAAGTATTCCCCAAGGAAAGCATGCGAGTTTCATGTTCTACCGTCTGGAACTCCTTGGTAATGGTACCACCTACACGCTGGCTGGGGCTGTCAGGATCTAACAAGTCAGGGAACTCAGTTTCCAGTTTGATCAGCTCTTCCAATAATTGATCGAACTCATAATCAGAGATTTCAGGATTGCTTTCCTGATAATACAGATTATTATGATGATTGATCTCTTGCGTGAGTTGAGCAATTTTTGCTGCTGCTTCTTGGTGGTTCATAAATGGGACTGAAAATTGGAATCCTAAAAATACATTTTGCCGCTGCAAAGATCAATTCGAATTCTTAGGAACAATAGGTTCTTTAAGAATATTTTCTCCTAAGATTGAATTTCTATCTTTGGGTTGATAAGTGTAGTCATGAGCAAAAAAATAGCCAAGAGGGTAAAATTCTAGATGCGGCGTACAAACTTTTTCTTGAAAAAGGGTACCGTCATACCACGATGGATGAGATATCAGCAAGCTTGGGTATCAGTAAAAAAACGTTGTATAAATATTATCCAGGGAAACTGGAATTATTGGAGGCTTCTTTTGAAGTATTGAAATTGAAGATGAGCTCCAAAGTGGAGGCTATTTTGGAAAACAAATACATTTCTTTTCCACTCAAATTAAAGTCTACTTTAACAGTGGTTGCCAATCACTTGGCTCCCATCAATCCAGAGTTGTTTGAAGATGTGCGTGAACATGCCCATGACATCTGGGAAGAAATGAAGATTTATATCAATGAATCTGCCTACTTGAGATTTCAAAAATTAATTAAACAAGGAGTGGAGCAAGGTTTAGTGAACCCTGGGATCAATATCAATCTGGTCGTCATGCTCTATGCATCGGCGGTTCAATCCTTATTGGATCCTAAATTCATCGGCCAGTTTCCGGAGTCTATCCAAAAGGGAATGAAGCTATCCCCTCAGAAATCTTTGATCAGGCCATTTCGATTATTTATAATGGGATACTCACGGAGGAAGCAAGGAATGAATTTGCAAATGCCTGACCTCTCCCTCAATCGTTTTACTTATCTTTGCGGCCAGAAATAATTGAATTGAAATTTATTTCACCCATTTAGCATTCGAATTATTCTCAGGATATGAGCCATAAAAACTTTAAAAGATACACTGTCACTTCAGCACTTCCTTATGCCAACGGACCTTTACATATTGGCCATTTGGCGGGATGTTATATTCCATCCGATATCTATGTTCGGTATTTACGAAGCTTAGGAAAAGATGTGGCTTATATCTGCGGCTCGGATGAGCACGGAGTTGCTATCACTATCAAGGCCAAAAAAGAAGGAAAGACTCCGCAGCAAGTCGTGGATCATTACCATGAAATCATGAAGGGGAGTTTCCAGGAATTTGGAATAAGCTTTGACCACTATTCCCGGACTTCTGCTCCTATTCATCATGAAACCGCCCAAGGCTTTTTCAAGGATTTGTATGAAAAAGGGGAGTTTTTAGAGCAAAGTACGGAGCAATACTATGATGAGGAGGCCAAGCAGTTCCTGGCTGATCGATATATTGAGGGGACTTGTCCCAAGTGTGGGAATGAGCATGCCTATGGAGATCAGTGTGAGAAATGTGGGAGTTCTTTGAGTCCAACGGAGCTCATCAATCCTAAATCCAAGCTAAGTGGAAGAACGCCGGTTTTAAAGGAGACCAAGCATTGGTTCCTGGATTTGGCCAGGTACCAAAACTTTTTGAAAAAGTGGATTTTGGAAGAGCATGCTGAGGATTGGAAAAATAACGTGTTGGGCCAATGCCGTTCCTGGTTGGAAGCCGGGGATGGACTGCAGGCAAGATCCATGACCAGAGATTTGGACTGGGGGATCAAAGTGCCCTTACAGGATGCAGAAGGGAAAGTATTGTATGTGTGGTTCGATGCGCCAATTGGGTATATCTCTTCCACCAAAGAGTGGGCAAAAGAGAAAGGAATAGATTGGGAGCCTTATTGGAAAGGCGAGGATACCAAGCTGGTGCATTTTATTGGAAAGGATAACATCGTGTTCCATTGCATCATTTTCCCGGCGATTTTGAAAACGCATGGAGGCTATGTGCTTCCTGATAATGTGCCTGCAAACGAGTTCTTGAATTTGGAAGGGGAGAAGATTTCTACTTCCAGAAACTGGGCTGTTTGGCTTCATGAATATTTGAAAGAGTTTCCAGGTAAACAGGATGTCTTGAGGTATGTACTGACAGCCAATGCACCTGAGACCAAAGACAATGACTTTACCTGGAAAGATTTTCAGGGAAGAAATAATTCTGAGTTGGTAGCGATTTATGGAAATTTTGTGAATCGTGCCGTAGTGCTTACCAAAAAGTATTTCGATGGAGCGATTCCAGCTAGGGGAGAATTGACGGGCTATGATCAGGAAGTGTTGGCTGAATTGGCAGGCTTCCCGAAAAGATTGCTTCCTCTATCGAGAGATATAGATTTAGAGAAGCGCTTGCTTTGGTCAGGGATTTAGCACGTTTAGGGAATAAATACCTAGCTGATACGGAACCTTGGAAGACGATTAAAACAGATGAAGCCAGAACAGCTACCATTCTGAATATTGCCTTGAACATTGCGGCGAATCTGGCCATTGTATCCGAGCCTTTCTTACCGTTTACCGCTTCCAAACTGGTCAACTTGTTTGGAATGAAAGAATGTGACTGGAGTAAAGCTGGAGATGCTGAATTATTGAAAGCAGGGACCACATTGGGCGAGATGGGGCTGTTATTTGAGAAAATTGAAGATGAAGTAGTGGAGAAACAAATACAAAAATTGATGGACGCGAAAAAAGAAAATGAGGCAGCAAATGCCCCTGTACCAGTAATGAAAGAAATCATCACCTATGATGATTTTGCAAAATTAGATATGAGAGTGGTCACCATCTTGGCTGCTGAAAAAATGCCTAAATCCAAAAAGCTATTGAAGTTGAAAGTTGATACAGGATTGGGTGAAAGAACCGTGTTAAGCGGGGTTTCAGAGCATTTTGAACCTGAGTTTCTGGTGGGTAAGCAAGTAACGATGCTGATCAATTTAGCCCCAAGAAAAATGATGGGGATTGATTCGGAAGGTATGATTTTGATGGCTGAAGATAAAGATGGTAAGTTGAAGTTACTTACTCCGCATGAAGGAACTGCGAGTGGATCGACTATTTCTTAATTTCAAGTTTAATTTTCAATGATCAAACCTAATTTTCAATTAGAAGTTAATGAACAATTCAAGTTGAAAAGTTAAAATTTAGTTTTTAGTTATGGCCCAATTGATTTAAATTCAATTGGGCTTTTTTTTTAAGTATGGAAAGGAAATTTGATTTAGAAGATAGGTTAGTAAGGTTTGCGGGAGAATCTATCCATTATTGTAATTCATTGGGTCCTACTTTTGCAGAAAATCATTTATGTAATCAATTGATCAGGTCATCTACAGGTGCCTGTTTGAATTATGGAGAAGCTCAAGGTGCGGAAAGCAAAAAAGATTTCATACATAAAAATGGCATTGTTTTAAAAGAATTGAAAGAATCACGTGCCTCCCTCAAAATTCAAACCTATGCCCAAATCGGAGATACATTAAAAAGGGAAATATTATTAAAAGAAGCGGAGGAACTTTGTGCGATTTTTGCCTCAATCATCAGTAAAACCAAGAGAAATATGAACCAATAGATATTTTATCCAAAAGGGAAAACCTTGGGGACTTTGAAATTGGTTTATTGATCATTCCTTTTTGAACATTGTTAATGCAATGGCCTTTTTTGATCATTCCTCCTTTGGTATCTTTAATAGGGTATTGAATCACAAATGCTTTCGGATCTATTTTTTCAATTTCTGTTAGCAATCGCGTGACTTCCAGTCTGGTGATGACGCAGAAAAGAACTTTTCTTTCGGGATAAAGATTGGCTTTTTCACCATATCCCCCATCTGATTTCAAAGCCGTCACCCCTCTGCCCAATCCATGGGAAATCATGGATTTTATTTCTTCGGTTTGGGGAGACATAATCATTACCCCTAGGTACTCTTCCACACCATTGATTAAAAAGTCAACTGTTTTTGAAGCTGAGAAATAAGTCAACATGGAGTACATGGCTGTTTCTATATTGACAAAAACAGCAGCTATGATAAATAGGAAGACATTGAATACGGAGATGAAATCCCCTACGGTTAAGCTTGATTTTCTACTGATAGAAATGGCCAAAACCTCGGTTCCGTCAATCACTGCTCCACCTCGAATGGCAAAGCCAATCCCACTACCCAGAAAAAATCCTCCAAATACGGCGATCAATAATTTATCTGCTGTGATGGTGGGAACTTCTATGTAGTGTACAAGGAGTGCTAAACCAAAGATGGCAAGGCTGGACTTTATAGCAAATGGCCATGAAAACTGTCTTGCGCCCAAAAGGATAAAGGGAATATTGACTAATACAATTAAGACAGAAAGATTGACTGGGGTGAGGATTTCCAATAATAGGGATACGCCCATGGCTCCTCCATCAAAAAAACCATTGGGGAGCAAAAATCCTTTTAGCCCAATGCTGGCCATACAAGTACCGATGGCAATAAAAAGAAAATCCTTCCAAGTACTCCAAGAGGTAAGCCTTGATGCAAAACTTGGACTGATTGAATTAAAACTGTCATTATTCATACTGTAAAATAAGGCTTTTATCAAGTGTATTTAATAGCAAGGCTTAAGAATACTTCGTAAATTATATCATTCATTACGTTTTTGAGGGAATGGCTAAGTTGGTAATCCTCGCATTTAATAAAATATTTAATACAAACTTTGAATAAATTATTGAATTAATAAATAACCCTGTTTTTTGTATAATTTATAGTTAAAGTTCAAATTTGATAAAAATTTACCCGTAAAGGTTTTGAAAATTTGACTTTTATCTATTTTAACCTATCTTATTTGACCTCATATTTTAAAAAACCAATTTTTAATGAAAACAGAAGGATATAGTGCAGGGGAGCATTTTGACGAAATGTTTACTCCAGAAGGTGAAGTGAGGCCTCATTACGAAGGCTTTTTCAACTTTTGAATAAAGCTTCTTCAAAAAAAATGAAGCATCTTCAATTTTCAGCCAATAAAACCCAATTGGCCATGGGGATGACCTTCAATGTATACCATGACAACCAAGGGATGGAGAAAATTCTACACCTCGATATCATCCCAAGAATTATCTCGAATCAAGAGTGGAAAAAGTTAGAAGCTGGGTTAAAACAAAGGGTATATGCACTGAATCTTTTCCTTCAAGACATATACAATGATCAGAAGATCTTAAAAGATGGGGTGGTTTGCGGAGCTAATCTTAAAAAGTAAGGATTATCTAAAACCTTGTATTGGCTTAACTCCTCCAAAAGGTATTTGGTGTCATATCACAGGTACCGATTTGGTGAGGGATAAAAGCGGGGAATTTTATATTCTGGAAGATAATCTCCGTTGTCCATCCGGGGTTTCTTACATGTTGGAGAGCAGGGAGATTATCAAAAGGGTATACCCGGAATTATTTAATAATAAAGGGGTGATGCCTGTTTCCGATTACCCCGCCAAGCTTCTAAAAATGTTGCAAAATATCAGTGGGAAGCAAAAACCGGTGGTAGGCGTGTTGACCCCAGGGATTTATAATTCAGCCTATTTCGAACATTCATATTTAGCACTCCAAATGGGGGTTGAACTGGTGAGTGGTGTGGACCTAATTGTTGAAAACAAGAAAGTGTATATGCAGACCACCAAAGGTCTTCAACAAATTGATGTAATCTACAGAAGGATAGATGATACATTTTTAGACCCCATGGTTTTCAATCCAGAATCTATGCTCGGCGTTCCAGGGATTTTTGAAGCCTATAAAGCAGGAAATATTGGATTGGCAAATGCTCCTGGTACGGGAGTGGCAGATGATAAAGCGGTGTATGCGTATGTTCCTAAGATTATAAAATATTACCTAGATGAGGATCCTATTTTAAATAATGTGCCTACCTACCTATGTAGAGAGGAAGATGATCGAAAGTATGTCTTAGATAATATTCATGAATTGGTCGTTAAAGAGACCAACGCAGCAGGTGGATATGGAATGTTGATAGGTCCAAAAGCCACGAAAGAAGAGCATGAGCACTTTAAAACTTTGATTAAAAACAATCCTTCAAATTATATCGCTCAACCTACCTTATCTCTCTCTACTGTTCCTAGTTTGACAGACGAAGGTGTAGTGGGGAGGCATGTGGATTTGAGACCCTATATTTTGTATGGGGAAAATATTGAGGTGATACCTGGAGCACTTACCCGAGTTGCCCTAAAAAAGGTTCTCTTGTAGTAAACAGTTCACAAGGTGGAGGAAGTAAAGATACTTGGGTACTATATAACTAATTAAATTATGCTGAGTAGAGTAGCAAATCATATTTATTGGCTAGGTAGATACCTAGAAAGAGCTGAAAACTATGCTCGATTTATTGATGTTAATTTTAATTTAATGCAGGACTTGCCACTTGATCTCAAAGAACAATGGCAACCTTTAATAGCTGCTACTGGGGATTTACATTTTTATTTGGAAACCCATAAAACCTTTTCCAGAGATCAGGTGCTTTTTTCTTATCCTTTGATGAGAAAAATCCTAATTCCATGATCAATACGATTTATAACGCTCGGGAAAATGCGAGAATTATTCGAGATAGTTTAAGTAAAGAAACCTGGGAGGAGGTAAATGAGCTGTATTATATGATCAAGCATGGGGCTGTCAAGAAAATGTGGAAAAAGGAAGACCCCGTAGCTTTTTTGAACAAATTAAAAACCAGATCCTCCTGATTTATGGGATTGCCGATAATACAGTTGCCAGGACAGAAGGGTGGTTTTTTAGGCAATTAGGCCAATTCTTGGAAAGAGCTGACCAGACTTCCAGGATACTGGATGTGAAATACCATATTTTGTTACCTTCCGCTGAAGAGGTAGGTACTCCTTTGGATTTCTTGCATTGGATGGCATTGTTGAAATCGGTCACAGGTTTTAACTCCTACAGGAGAATCTATGGAAATATAGATCCTGCCGGAGTAGTTGAATTCATGGTGTTGAATAAGTATTTCCCTAGGTCCATTTACTATTGTATTAAAGAAGCCGAGAACTGTCTCTTAGCCATTTCTGGGAACATGTCCGGTGGGTATCAAAATAGTGCGGAAAAAGCGATGGGTGAATTACGATCCAAACTGGAATATGCAGAAGTTAGCGAGATCATCAACATCGGTTTGCATGAATATTTGGATAACCTCCAAATTAAGATCAACCATATCTCCAATCATGTCAATGAGAACTTCTTTAAAATCAAAGACAATCTCTTAGTACAGAGTCAGGTGAATGAATAGAAATCACGAATTCAATTTCTACCCATCTGCGTATTGAAGTGCCTCCGAAATGGTACTTTTTAGGGGAAGTAGCGAGTGAAAAATTCACTTGGACTTCCGAATTCTATAGACGGTTACACTACATTTTAATGAGACTTCAAGTCAACCATGTCACTGATTATACCTACGAAGGTCAGGTATACATCGGTGTACATAAACTTTATTTGTTCCCACAGGTACGTCCACATTTCAATATCCTGAAAACAGCTCTCAGGGTTTCTCCCAATCCTGTAAATCAAAGTATGAGGCAGGATCTTTTCGGTAATTTCTATTCACTGGTTTGGTTTAATGATTTATCAAGCCGCTTAAAAATTGAGAGTGCCCTGACCTTGGAGATCCAGAGTTTTAACCCATTTGCCTTCTTGGTAGATGATGAGTTTGTTCAATCGAATACCCATTCTTCCCAGCCCTTCTTCATTTATTCAGGTCCTGAAAAAGAATTGATTTCTTATTTTATTTTTAGTGATCAGGTTCCAGAATACCAATCATTTATTCAGGAGTTTTGGAAGGGGAATGAAGACCTCATCGGTTTTCTGGTTCGAATTACCGCAGGGGTAAAAGCAGCCTGGGAACATGTCATACGATATGAAATGGACCTTTGGTCTCCCCAATACACCTTTGCTGAAAAGAGGGGTCCTGTCGGGATTTGGCTTGGATGCTCATGAATATTCTTGGGAACATGGGGCTTGCCACCAAGTTTGTAAGTGGATATGCCTTTAATCCCGAGTTAAATGATGGGCATGAATTACACGCTTGGTTGGAGGTCAATCTGCCTGGAGCCGGTTGGGTAGGGTTGGATCCCAGTTTGGGCCTACTAACCGATCACCATTACATACCCTTAGCAGCTCATGCCAAACCAGCTCTGGCTTCACCTGTTCAAGGTACATTTACAGGAAAAGGAGACTCACATCTGAGTACGGATGTTCAAATAAAATTGGTCGAAAATTAATCGGCATACACTCCTTTTTCCGGCTTTTCAAAAATGGAGTCATCAAATGGTTCATTTAGTAATAAAATATCGGCAAAACTTACCTGATAGCGGATTCCTCTGGTAGAATCGTTTTCAATGGTAAAACCTGTGAGGTACCTTGGAAATACCAGGCCATCAGCGTTTCGGTAATCCTCATACCTCAGTGCGGTAAAGGATGGGTTAGGATTGCCAAAATAAGTCACCGTATAAAGCAAATACTCTAACCTTCCCGTTTCTTCATTCAGTAGCATGAAATATTGATCATTGGGAGATTTCCCGTTTTCCGGACTCATTTTAGCCTGTAAAGTTTTATAGGAGACCCCATTTAGGGTTTTGTTTTCTACTTGAGAAACTGTGATTCCAGGATCTGTGAAGACGTAGGGGATAGAATAAAAATAGAAATATAAATTATGGTAAAAGTCAATGGACTGTCCTCCAAAAGCGTCCCTGCTTGGAGAAACCCAGGTACCAGTATCATCTTTCCCTATTGAAAAATTGAACCCATCCAATCGGATTTTCCGGGAATCGAGGTTGATGAAATAGTTCTCTTGTGTCAAATTGGTTTCGTGGATCATAGAAAAACTCATGGCTCTCGCTTGAATCCATTTTGACCAGTCTCCATGTGCATCCAATAAGGCTTCGTATTCTGGGGATACTTCGGGTAAAGGTTTTTCATCATTGGGTTGACATGCAAAGCACAGGACAAACAAAAGGGCTGACAACAATGGGCTTATTTTCTTCATCATTCAAATATTTGGATTCCAAGTTAAAGATATTCACCGAACCAATACCATTTGGGTTGGATCAATTAAAAATATCTTGAGGAGAGAAAAAAGGAGGGGGAACAATTCTGTCCTTAGTCCTTCCATCTAAACCACAAGAAAATTGATCCAGGGTCTAACCCATGTTCTGATTAACTTTTATTTGGTTTTTTATCCGATTGATATCTTTAAAGAGTGCTTGTTTATAGAATTCCAGGACCTATTTAGAGGTCGAAGCTTCACTTTTTCAAAGCCTGATAAAAAAATCGAATATTTTATATTGGAATTAGTCTAAATAATAATTAGGATTGTTAGTTTTGTGCCGAACCATAAATGAAGCTTTCTGTCAGACCATTAATCCATTGACCTCCTCATGAAGAAATCAACTCTTTGGCAATCCGTTAGACATATTTTCAATGAAATCCACCTTTATGCAGGGTTGATTTCGGGCATCATTGTAATAGCTGTCTGTTTAAGTGGGACGATCTATGTTTACAATACTGAGATCAGAGAATCTGCAAATCCCGAACTCTATTCAGTGGAGGAAACAGGGACTAGGAAATCAGCAGAAGAATTGAAATTGAAGTTGGAAAGCGAGTTGGAATCAAAAGTAGTAGGAGTCAATTGGAATACGGATCCAGAAAGTAGTGTTCAGTTTACCTTAAAAAAGGAGGAAGAAAAGGGCAGGGGGACCACTTATTATGTAAACCCATATACAGGTGAAATTCTGGGGGATTCTGGAGTGAAAACCGCAGCCTCTGAATTCATGGGCTATATGTTTAGCCTTCACAGATGGTTGTTGTTGGACCGGGTAGAGGAGCCTATGATGGAGAGCATGTCCAATCGAGATTTGGGTAGGTTTATCAACGGAGTTGCCACGCTGCTTTTTACCCTGGGGGTGCTAACTGGAATAGTAATCTGGTTCCCTAAAAAAGTGAAAAACTGGAGACAAGGTCTGAAAGTAAAATGGAATGCAAACTGGAAAAGAGTCAATCATGACCTGCATAATACCCTGGCATTTTATTCCTTGATATTTTTATTGATCATGGGAGCGACGGGACCATTTTGGTCTTTTCAATGGTATAGGGAAGGTTGGCAGAAAACTTGGGATACCTATAGAGACCCTAATGCCAAAGTAGAGGAAAGTGCCAAACCTGAACCTTTGGCATTCACCCCAGGAGAGTTTACCCTGGATGAAGTACTAGAAGCCACTGATGAGGCTCTTCCCTATGAGGGGTATACAGGATTTCCTTGCCTGGAAAAGACAACGAACCAATCAGTGTCAGTAAGTATAGAAGCGGATTTTTTGCTCGGGCAGGGGCAGATCAGTTAAAAATTAATGCAGGTACGCTAGCAGTGGTAGAAGCTAATTTATTCTCAGATTTACCAATGAGACAGCAGGTGGGAAGATCGGTGAAATCTTTACATACAGGCGAGATTTTTGGACAATTCACGAAATTCATCTGGTTTTTGGCTTGTCTGATTGCTACCAGTTTACCGATCACAGGCACGCTTATCTGGCTGAATAAAAGAAGAAGAAGCCCACTAAAAAAAGAAAGCCTGTAGCGCGAACAGTGGAAATGGCCTGATATTTTGAGCCCCTTCTTAATAGAAAGGGCTTTTTTTTTGAATCATTCTACTACTTTTAAGAGAATCTTAAGAGCATTGTCTTGTCCCGAGAAGATTTAACCCGGAAATTTACCTGATAGATCTATTATTGGAAAGATCTAGAAATAAACCATATAGCGGATGCGTATTCTGGTAGTAGAAGATGAACCTGGGATTTCCAGCTTTTTAAAGCAGGGATTAGAGGAAGAGGCATTTGCGGTGGATGTGGCTGATAATGGGAAGGTGGGGCTGGAGATGGCATTATCCGGAAATTATGATTTGCTTTTGCTGGATTGGATGCTTCCTGGATTCAGCGGAATTGAAATTACCAAACAGTTTAGAAAAGAATTCCCGAGTACCCCGATTCTATTTCTAACCGCAAAAGACACCGTGGATGAGACCATATTTGGACTTCAATCCGGTGCAAATGATTATATAAAAAAGCCCTTCCATTTTGAAGAACTGCTAGAAAGAATACGGGTGCAGCTGAGATCAAAAGTGGGAGAACATGAGAAATTTACATTGGGTCCAATTGAATTATATACAGATAGACACCAGGTCTATAAGAATGGAGAAGAAGTTCAATTGACCCAGAAAGAGTTTGCCTTATTGGAATATCTGTTGCGTAACAAAAACAAAGTGTGCCGGAGAACCCGCATCATCGAAAGTGTCTGGGATATTCATTTCGAGTACAACACGGGAGTAATTGATGTATTTATCAATTCATTACGTAAGAAACTAGACCTTCAAAAGGATGAAGACTATATACAGACTGTAAGAGGAGTGGGCTATATGGCTAAAGAAAAATGAAATCATCCTATAAAGAGAAAATAGCGCGTAGATTGACTTTGGTCACGGCATTGCTGGTGATGGTTGTTTTTGGGATCATTTACCTGGTCGTGGATTTTACAGTAGTAGATAACATCGACCAGGAACTGGAGATGGAATCCAATAAGCATGTGGGTCAGATTTTTTAGCCAATGGAGAAATCAAGTTCATGCACAAAGATGAATGGCAGGAACAAGAGCATCAGGAGATCCAATTGAATCCCATATTCATTGAAATAGTTGATTTGGAGGGGAACTCCATGGATAAGTCCCCAAATCTAGGGACCAACCGCCTATTATTTCATCCCAATTGGAGTTCCAAAGAAGGTGCTTGGACCATCAACATTGGGGGGCAGGAAGTTCGCCAGAAACAGATGTTGCTGAAACACGAAGGGAAGCCGGAAGGATATATGCTCTTGGCTACCTCCTTTGAGGAAGCCCGGGAGTTGTTGGATAACCTTAGAAATATTTTGCTGATTCTCTATCCCGGTATCCTGATCTCCCTGTTTCTTACCATGAGGTACCTGGCAGGAAAAAGCATACAGCCTATTCAAAAGATTATTTCCAAGACCAATCAGATCACTCAGAGTAATCTCAACGAACGGGTACCAGTATTGGACCAAGAAGACGAAATAGGCCAATTGACCCGATCCATCAATGAATTGCTCAACCGATTGGAACAGTCCATGATCCGTGAAAAGCAATTTACTTCAGATGCTTCCCATGAATTACGGACCCCGCTTTCAGTCATGCGTGGGACCTTGGAGGTGTTGATCAGAAAGCCAAGAACTTCGGAAGAGTATGTGAAGAAAATCCAGACTGCGTTAGAAAGTATCGATCGAATGTCCGCCATGATTGATCAGCTGTTGGCCTTGGCAAGGGTGGAAAGAAGTGGAGAATCGATGAAAGACGAGGTGGAAATTATGTCCTTTGTCGAAGAAGTAGCGGTTCAGATTGAAAAAGAAACAGGTCGGGAAGTTCGCTTCCAAACCGAGGAGTCCATCCCTGTTTTTGTGCAGGTCAGTGAAAAGTCACTCCAGATGATTTTGAATAATTTGATCCAAAATGCCATTAAATATTCAGACGGGCCCATTGACTTAGAGATCCAAGTCGAAAATGGAAAGCCCTTGATTTTTGTAAAGGATCAGGGATATGGCATTGGAGAAGAATCGATCAAAAAGATCTTCGATCCTTTTTATAGAGACCCCTCAGCTTTGGAAAAATTGATCCCCGGCACCGGGCTAGGCCTGGCAATTGTCAAAAAACTCGCTCAGGAAAGTGGTATTGAAATCAGTGTTTCCAGTGAATTAGGGTCTGGAAGTGCCTTTCGTCTCGGTTTCTGACCTTTTCCCATTTTTAAGATAATCTTAAGGTTTTAAAAAGAAGTCTATAGTATTAATTGTGGATTTTTGACTAACAATTAGCGTGTTCGATGTTAGACAAAATTATCCAGTGGAGCATAAATAATAAGCTCATCGTTTTTCTGTTCATCGCGGGATGGATTGCTTTTGGGGTTTATTCTTTGAGTTCATTGCCTATCGGAGCGGTTCCGGATGTAACCAATAACCAGGTTCAGGTGATTACCACTTCCAGAAACCTGGCTACGGAGGATGTGGAGAAATACCTGACGTATCCTGTGGAATTGGAGATGGCCAACTTGCCTGGAGTGCAGGAAATCAGATCTGTTTCCAAGTTTGGGCTTTCAGTAGTGACCATTGTTTTTGACGATGATTTAGGGACTTATCTACCAAGACAACTCATTGCCGAGCGTATTAAAATCGCTCAAGAAAGTATTCCTGAAGGATTTGGGCAGCCTTTCATGGGGCCCATCACCACGGGTTTGGGAGAGATTTATCAGTACGTGGTGGATGTGAAGCCGGGCTATGAAGATCAATACACCACCACGGATTTAAGAACTATTCAGGATTGGATCGTTAGAAGACAGCTATCGGGAATTCCCGGTGTGGTAGAAGTGAATACCTGGGGAGGTTTTTTAAAGCAATATGAGGTTTCTATCAACCCGGAGCGATTGAAGGGGATGCAGATTGACCTGTCCGAGGTGTTTAAAGCTTTGGAACAAAACAATTCCATTGCAGGTGGAGGATACATAGAGAAAACGAATGAGAGTTTCTTTATCCGCGGAGAGGGCTTGGTAGAAAGCCTGGAGGATATTGGAAATATCGTCATAGAAAGCAGGGATGGTACCCCGGTTTATATTCGGGACATCGCCACCGTAGGATTTGGGCATGCCAATCGATTTGGGGCCATCACCGGAAATGGAGAAGGAGAAAAAGTGTTGGGGCAGGTGATGATGCTCAAAGGAGCGGATTCAAAAGGAACCATAGAAAGGGTAAAGGAGCGATTGGAAGAAATTCAGCCCAGCTTACCGGAAGGAATTGAAATTAACGGGTTTTTGGATCGGTCTGAATTGGTGGGTAGAACAACCTCTACCATTTCCAAAAACCTGATTGAAGGTTGTTTGATCGTGGTATTCGTGGTGGTGCTTCTCTTGGGGAATATCCGCTCCGGTTTGGTGGTGGCTTCCATTATTCCCTTGAGTTTATTGTTCGCACTTTCCATGATGAACATCTTTGGGGTAGATGCCAACCTGATGAGTCTGGGGGCCATCGACTTTGGGATAATCATCGATGGAGCGGTGATCATCGTAGAGTTTATTGCTTTTAAGTTTACCCAGATACACCAGAATTTCGCTGGATTAAGCAAGTCGGAAATCCAGAAACAGAAGGACCAGGTGGCATTTAACGGGGCATCTAAAATGATGCATTCCGCAATTTTTGGTCAGATCATCATCATTATTGTATTTATTCCTATTCTCTCCCTTTCCGGAGTAGAAGGGAAAATGTTCCGTCCCATGGCAGAGGTATTCAGTTTTGCTTTGATCGGTGCGATGATCCTTGGATTGACCTATGTACCAGTGGTTTCTTCTTTGTTTTTGAAATCCACTCCTCCGGGACCAAAAAACATCTCCACACTTCTGATTCGTCAGATCAATAAAGTGTATGAGCCTACCATTAAATGGGCCTTGGACAACACTAAAATTGTTTTGAGCACTGCCGCTGCCATGCTAATTGCGGCCGTATTGTTATTCTCTTCCATGGGATCTGAATTTGTTCCAACGTTGGATGAAGGGGATTTTGTCATTCAGCCAGTGTTGAAGACAGGTACCTCTTTGACCAATACCGTGGAGACCATGACCCAGATCGAAAAGATCTTGATGAAATTTCCGGAGGTGAACCAGGTGGTCACTCGAATCGGTGCTGCTGAGATCCCAACAGACCCTATGTCAATGGAGGAAACAGATGTCATTGTGACCCTGCATCCTCCATCCGAATGGACCACGGTAGAAACCAAAGATGAATTGGCGGATAAGTTCAAGGAGGCCTTGGAGGTAATTCCAGGCTTGGATTATGAGTTTACCCAGCCCATTGAAATGCGGTTTAATGAGCTGATTACCGGGGTAAGGGCTGATTTGGCGATCAAAGTATTTGGGGATGATTTGGATCAGTTGCTTAAAACCGGAAACGAAATAGAAGCTGCCATCCAAGGGGTGGAAGGCGCCGCGGATATTATCGTGGAAAAAGTAGATGGTTTGCCTCAGATGAAAATTGAGTACAACCGCAGCAAGATTGCCAAGTATGGATTGAATATCTCTGAATTGAACGACATCGTGACGATGGGCTTTGCCGGAGCTACCGCAGGAAAGGTGTTTGAAGGAGAACGGCAGTTTGACCTGGTACTTCGTTTTGAAAAGATTTCAGGAAGGATATTTCAAACATTGAACAAGCTTCAATCTTACTGCCTGGAGGGGAAGTGTTCCCTTAGGGGAATTGGCAACGATTTCCTATACCAAGGGACCTGCCAAGATTTCCAGAGATGATACCCAAAGAAGGATTGTAGTAGGGGTCAATGTAAGAAATAGGGATTTGCAGTCCGTAGTGGATGATATTCAGGAAATCATCCGCACCCAAATAGAGATTCCAGAAGGCTATCGCGTGGATTATGGAGGTCAGTTTGAAAACCTGCAACAGGCGAGAAACCGCTTGTTGATAGCAGTTCCAATCGCCCTGATCTTGATTTTTGTGCTCTTATATTTTGCTTTCTCCTCTACAAGGGATGCCATGATGATTTATTCAGCGATACCGCTTTCAGCTATAGGAGGAGTATTGCTTCTATGGGTAAGAGATATGCCATTCAGTATTTCCGCTGGAGTCGGCTTTATAGCCCTGTTTGGGATTGCTGTCCTGAATGGGATTGTGTTAATAGAACATTTTAAATCCATGGAATCAAAGTATACAGATATCAAACAATTAGTATTGATTGGCGCTAAAGAACGTTTGAGACCCGTGTTGTTGACAGCCTCCGCAGCGGCTTTGGGATTTTTGCCCATGGCAGTTTCAGGTTCTGCCGGTGCCGAGGTACAAAGACCTTTGGCGACTGTAGTGATAGGAGGTTTGATTTCAGCCACGGTTTTGACCTTGGTGGTATTGCCTGTTCTGTATGTTTTATTTAAAGGGGGAGTCAAGATTTCTGTTTCAGGAGCAAAAAAGGCCGGACTCAGTCTGTTGATCTTACTTTCATTGAGTGCCGTTACCATGGCCCAGGAGCAGCAGGAAGAGCTCACATTGACCTTGGATGAAGCGGTGAACATGGCTTTGGAGCAAAACCTCAACTTACAAGCAGCCGGTAAAGGGCTGGAAGCCGCTACCGTCAACACCGGAGCAGGATGGGATATCTCAAAGATGCAGGTATTCTATTCTCGGGATGAAAACGACATCGCCGAAAATGGCTATGCCAACAACAAGTGGGGGCTTCTCCAAAGTTTTGCCTTCCCTTCCCTGTACACAGCTCAGAAAAATGTGCTAGAGGATCAGGTAGCCATGCAGGAAAATCAATTGGCCATTCAGCAGCGGAGCCTACGTGGGGAAGTCAGCAAAGCCTATGTTACGGCAGTTCACTGGGATGAGGTGAAGAATCATTATGCAAAGTTGGATAGTCTGTATCGGGTATTTGCGAATGCGGCAGATAGACGGTTTGAATTGGGTGAAACCAATTACCTAGAGAAATTAACCGCCTCAGGAAAGCAGCGTGAGATCGGGTTGAAGCTCACAGAAGCAGGACAGAATTTTCAGGTGGCCTTGGAAGGATTAAAGATTTTGTTGAACTGGGAGGGAGACCTGAAGGTAGTGAATTCAGGGATTCATCTGGAAATGGCCGAATTGGATGTGGAATCGCATCCCGGAGTCAATTATTACCAAAGTGCATTGATGCAAGCCGACCATCAGGTGCAGGTGGAGAAAAGGAAGTTGCTTCCGGATCTCACCTTGGAATATGCCCGAGGAACCAACGTGTATTCAGGTTCAAAAATCTATCCTTCCTACATGGGAGGGATTACCGTCCCTTTATTTTTGGTGCACAGAAGTCCCAGGTGAGAGCCAGTAAGTTCCGAAAGGAAATGATGGAGCTCGAAGCCCTGAACTATGAGAAAAAACTGAGCTCCCGGTATAACCAAACTCAATATAAGGTAGACCAGAATTTAGAAGTCATCCGATATTATCAGGAAGAGGGGGAGCAGTTGGCTACCCAATTGATGGAACAGGCGAACCGATCCTTTCAGGAAGGAGAGATAGACTTTCTCCAATTTGTTCAACTGATGGAGAACTCCATGAATATCACGCTCAATACCTAGAAAGCAGATACAATTACCAAATCAATGTATTAGAATTAAACTATCTCATCAACTGATGGAAGCTATAAAATCAACTATTTGTAAAAGCATGATCATCGCGTGTTGCATAGGGGCAATGTTCCAATGCAGTTCCAAAACAGAGGACAGCTCCAGTGGGGTGGAAATCCAGTCTGAAGGAGGGAATTCAGAACAGGTGATCCTGACTCAGGCCCAGTACGATGCCATGAACATGGAATGGGGGAACATGGTCTTAAAAACATTTTCTGAGGAACTGAAAGTACAAGGTCAGGTGAAAATCCCTGTGGAGGGAATGCAGGATATCACCCCCTTTTTTGGAGGATATGTTTCCGGTCTCAAACTGATGGAAGGGCAAGAGGTTCGGAAAGGAGAGGTGTTGTTTTACTTAGAAAGTCCGGAGTTTGTGAAATTGCAGCAGGACTATTTGGAGGCAACCAGTCAGCTGAATTACCTGAAGCAGGAGTTTGAAAGACAAAAAACCCTTTATGGAGAGAAAATAGCTTCCCAAAAGGGATATTTAAAAGCAGAGTCAGATTACCAAAGTACCCTGGCCAGATCAGAAAGTCTGAAGAAGCAACTGGCGATGATCCATGTCAATACCGATCAGCTTACTCCGGCTACCATTCAGGCAAAAGTTCCGATTATTTCTCCCATTGCCGGATTTGTGGAAAGCGTATTTACGGTACCAGGGGCGTTTTTGCCTTCTGCTTCCAAAGCTGCCACCCTGATCAGTACAGAGCACATGCATATTGAGCTGAATATTTTCGAAAAAGATGCGGTTCATGTAACGGAAGGACAAGGAGTGATTTTTACCTTGCCGGACCTACCCGGGAATGAATTCGAAGCAAAAGTGTATGTGGTAGGAAAATCGATCAGCGAGCAACGCTTTGTTCCGGTTCATGCACATTTGGTAGATGAGAGTCAGGAGAAACGGCTGGTTCCAGGGATGTACTTGGAAGCCAGGGTTCAGTTAGCACCTCAGGAAGGATGGTCCTTACCTGTAGCTGCTGTAGTAGAATCAGAAGGGAAGAATTACGTATTGGTTCAAAGTGGGACCAATGACCAGGGCTTTGTCCTTACTAAAGTAGAAGTTCAACTGGGAAGACAAAACGATCAATTGGTGGAAATATATCCCAATCAACAGCTGAACGAAAATTCAAAAATTTTGGTGAAAGGAGCTTTTAATATGCTCTGATAACTCTGGTGACCCGTCCTAAAATAGATTGACAGGTTTAAATTAATAAAATTTGAGACCGAGGGTTGATTTTCTTCCTCGGTTTTTTGATGTCACTTGATCAGGAGTTTTCATATTCAGGCTTAAATGTGGTCTCTCCTGATTGTAAGTATTTACTGACTCTTCAATATATTTTTCAGATCCTGTCCAGTATTACAGGTTTCCACAAGAAGCTCCTGTTTCCAATATTCCTTAACCCTTTCAGCAAAACATTCCTGATAGCAGTCAACATCCATCGGTCATGGATGTCTGGATTTTTTCCTTCCTGCAATGTTTGCTGGTATAAAGATGAACAATATTGTAAGCCTCTGTCGGAGTGATGAATCAACGGCCATTTGGTTTTCCGTGTTTTGATGGCCATTTGCAATGCCTTTACCACATGCTGTGCCATATCATCACTAGGGCTCATATCCCATGATTTTTCCTTATGCATACATCCGTAACTAAACTTAGATAATGTGTCCTCTCTTCTTCTTACATAAGTTATATCGCTGACAAATACCTCTTCCATTCTGGTAGGTTTGATTCCTTTAACAGGTTGGGATGCTTTTCAGCCAGTGTTTCGAATGAGTGGTCTTGGTATAGCTTTTCAAGGGTTTGACCAACATCTTTCCTCTCTTAAATAGGCAAAAGAGCCATCTCTACCCAATTTGACTCCATTTCCCTGAATTGATCCTCTAGTAAATAATACAGTTTTCTGGTGCCCAGACAGGGCATCTTCATCCGCTTCTCCAATAACAGCGGTTTAATCTTGGACAGTTCTTCTTTTCGATTCAATGCTCTGTTTCTGCCTGATATAAAGCTTGGCGACTGATCCCAAACACCCTACAAGATTGGAAATACTTATTTGTTTTTCTTCTCTGAGGCGCCAGACGGTTTGGGGAAAAAACTTTTTTCTGATGGCTGTCCCGTACTGCTGATCGGAAATATCGATCATCTTGTTAAGAATCAAATTCTTTAACCGTTCGTCTTCAGCTCTCTCTCAAGTCGCTTGATCTTTTGGGCAGGGGTTTCTTCTTTCTTTTCAGGATTCATAAAATGGATGGATGGATTGGACCAATCCAAGCTACCATGTTTTCGCAACCAAACCGAAACTGTCGATTTCCTTATCCCATACAACCGCTGGAGACTTGTTTGTAAGTCATTTCACCTTGTTCTACACGCGAAACCAGTGATAATTTAAAGCCCAGGTTATAATCCTTCTGACTTCGCTTTTCCTCTTCGGAGATTCTATTCCTACATTTTCATAATAAGTCGATTTGTTGTCAACTTATTCTAGGACGCATTTCACTGGAAATAAATACTTGAAGCCTCCTGTTGGGAGGCTTTTTTTATGCAATCAAAAGTTTAGCATTTATATATTTTTTAATAACAAATCAGTAACAATTACTACATATTAAATCTCATATTAATCAATATAATCCTAGGTATTTTGTTGATTTATAAAATACTGGAACAATAATTTGTGATTTTAACAATAAATTAATTAACTTTTTGATAAAACACTTTTAACCTCTTTTTTTATTGGAGGTTTAGCTTTGGTAAAATTTTTAACCAATAAAAACTCACTATTTAAAAACTCTACTTTAAAATGATTGCTAAGAAAAGCATTTGGTATGGAGTGATGACAGCAATGCTGTTTTTCACACTGAGCCTCACCTTTGCCCAGGAATCCAGGGTCACAGGGAAGGTAATTGACGAGAAAAACGAGCCTTTGCCGGGAGCTTCCGTGCTGGTGAAGGGAACGACACGCGGAACGGTAACCGATATTGACGGTTCTTATTCAATTATGGCTAATTCAGGAGAAATCTTGGTTTACTCATTTGTAGGTTTTGAAACAGTGGAGGAAACTGTGGGAAATTCCACCGTAATCAATGTGACATTGAGTGAAGGTGTTGCGTTGAACGAGGTAGTGGTGACCGCTCTTGGGGTGGAAAGAGAAACCAAAGCCCTGGGCTACTCGGTTCAGGCCGTGGACGGAGATAAGTTTACGGAGGCAAGAGAAACTAATGTGATCAATTCGTTAAGTGGTAGAGTGGCAGGCGTGCAAATCACCAATGGATCTTCAGGAATCGGTGGGTCTTCCAGGGTGACCATTCGGGGAGAATCCTCTTTGAATATCAACGCCAACCAACCACTTTTTGTAGTAGACGGGGTGCCGATTTCCAATAACATCATTGGTTCTTCCGGTTCTGGTAACCAGGAAGTCGATTACGGGAATGCAGCGGGTGAAATCAACCCGGATGATATTGCTTCCATGACCGTATTGAAAGGACCTGCTGCAGCGGCCCTTTATGGTTCCAGAGCAGCAAATGGTGCCATCTTGATCACCACGAAAACAGGAAAATCCAAGAAAGGGCTTGGGGTGACCATCAACTCCAACACCACTTTTGACAATCCTTTGGTATTGCCAAATTGGCAAAACAAATATGGGCAGGGGAACAATGGACAGTTTGAATTTGTAGATGGCGCGGGTTCCGGTATTGCGGATGGGGTGGATGAAAGCTGGGGTCCTGAATTGGATGCGGGTTTGATGATCCCTCAGTTTGACTCTCCAAGATCTGTAGAAGGCTTTAGAGGAGGTGACTTGAATGCCCCTCCGGGAAGTACCATTACTCCAACCCCTTGGGTATCCAATCCAAACAACATCAAGGACTTTTTTGAAACGGGAGTGACACTTTCCAATAATGTTTCCTTGGCAGCGGCAAATGAAAAATCAAACATCCGGCTTTCCTGGACCAATCTCGACCAAAAAGGGATCGTGCCGAATACCGATTTGAAAAGAAATACCATTTCCTTGAACGGGGGAATGAATATCACCGACAGACTTACGGTGAATTCGGTAGTGAATTACCAAAGAACAAACAGTGGCAACCGTCCCAGCATCAGTTATGGTACTGAAAACCTGATGTATCTGTGGATCTGGTATGGTCGTCAACTCAACACCAGAAACCTAAGAGATTACTGGATGCCTGGACTGGAAGGTCAGCAGCAGTTTAATTACAACTACAACTATCATGACAACCCGTATTTCAATGTGTATGAAAATACCAACGGCCAGTCAAAGGATAGAATCTATGGGAACATCTCTGTGAATTACAAATTCACCGATAAACTCAACTTAATGTTGAGAACAGGTTTGGATACCTACAATGAATTGAGAGATCGTAAGAGAGCTTTCAGTACACAGCGTTTTCCAAAAGGAAATTATAGGGAAGATGATGTTTTCTTCTCTGAGCAAAACTCCGATTTCTTGTTGACCTATACAGAGCATACCAAGCCAGTTTGGTCTTACAGCATTGCTTTGGGCGGTAACTCCATGCGTCAGGAAAACAGATACGTACAAACTGTGGCTCCTCAATTGTTGATTCCGGGAATCTACAACTTCACCAACACGGCGGTAAACCTTCAGGTGAACCAGTACACTTCTGAAAAGAGAATCAACTCCTTGTATGGCTTCGGTCAAATTGGTTTCAAAAATGTATTGTTCCTGGATATAACCGGTAGAAATGACTGGTCCAGTACCTTGCCGGCAGATAACAACAGTTACTTCTATCCATCCGCTACCTTAAGTGCAGTGATTTCAGACATGGTCACCATGCCAGAAGCGATTTCGTTCTTGAAATTGAGAGCAGCCTATGCGGAAGTGGGGAATGATACCGATCCATATAGTCTTTCCAATGTTTACGGCTCACAAACCGCTTGGGGATCTGTTCAGGCGAAATCAGAGTCCAACAGACTTTCCAATGCAGAACTGAAACCGGAAAGAACCGGTGCCTTTGAAGTAGGAGCAGACATTAGATTCCTGAAAGGTAGAGTAGGCCTGGACTTCACCTATTTCGACAACAGGACCAGAAACCAGATTATTCCAATTGAATTGGATATCTCAACAGGCTATGCTTCCAGAATCATCAATGCCGGTGAGATCCAAAACAAGGGGATTGAAGCAGTAGTCAATGCCAACATCCTGAATTCTGAAAGAGGATTGAACTGGAGCATCGTAGCCAACTTCACCCGGACCAGAGGTAAAGTATTGGAATTGACGGAAGGGCTGGATGCTTATACCCTTACAGACAGAAATGGTGCGGTCATCCAGGCCAGAGTGGGTGAGAGAATGGGAAATATCTATGGGGTAGGTTTTGAAAGAGTAGAAGATGAAAACTCTGAGTACTATGGTCAGATTGTCCATAATTCCACTGGAACCCCACTACGTGATCCGGAATTGAAGCTTCAGGGAAATTACAATCCTGACTGGATGTTGGGGCTACAGAACAATTTCAACTATAAAGGGATCAGTTTAGGTTTCCTATTCGATTTCAGATATGGGGGAATTGTCGTGTCCAGAACAAAAACCATCGGAAGTACTTCCGGTCAATTGGAAGAAACACTGTATGGTCGTGAAAATGGCTACGATTTAGAAGTGGAAGGTAACGGAATCATCAGCCCGGGAGTAGTTCAGAATGCAGATGGGTCTTATAGCCCTAACACCTTCAAAACGACTTCTCGTAACTGGCACAACAGGTACTACGAGCGAAATAACGTAGAGGCTGCCAAGTACGATGCGACATTCTTGAAGTTGAGAGAAGTGACCATCGGATACACGATTCCAAGATCTGTTTTGGGTAAAATGCCAATCCAGGATGTGAAAATCTCCTTGGTAGGCAGAAACCTGGCCCTTTGGACGGAGAACCCACATTTCGACCCTGAAACACTTTCCATGTCTGGTGGTACGCTACAGCCTGGTGTTGAAAACATGGCGTTCCCTTCTACCAGAAGCATCGGTTTTAACTTGAATGTGAAATTCTAATTCCACTGAACGAATCTAAATTCAAAGACAGACAATTATGAAATTTAATAGTAACTATATAGCAGGATTAGGATTGGCTTTCGCTTTGGCGCTGACTAGCTGTGACAAAGATTTCGAAGAGATCAACATGAATCCTAACAGTCCAGAGACGGTTTCCTCCAGCTTATTGCTGCCTACCATTATTCGAAACTCTACCAATGAGATTTCCGGTAAGGCCTGGGGTTATGGCAATGTGGTCATGCAATACACTGCAAAAATCCAGTTTACCAATGAAGACCGGTACAATTGGGGGCCTGAGGGCAACCCGTATAGCACGTTTTACAACTCGCTAAGGGACATCAACAACATGATCTCCATTTCCACGGAAGCAAATCAAAACAACTACGTGGCAGTGGCGAAAATCATGAGGGCTCACATGTTCTCCTTTATGACCGATGCCTATGGAGATCTACCTTACTCCGAAGCGACCAAAGCAAAGGAAAGCATCAACTATCCGGTGTTTGACTCCCAAGAGCAAATCTACAGCAACATCCTTTCTGAATTAGAGGAGGCCAATGAGTTGTTGGGTTCCACCAACGAAGTGATAGAGGGAGATATCTTGTTTGAAGGAGATGTGATGAGCTGGAAGAAGTTCGCGAATTCACTTCGTTTGAGAATCCTGATGAGACTTTCAGATCGAATCGATCCATCTGAAGCCATGCAGACCATTCTTTCGGATCCTACCAAATACCCTGTTTTCACCAGCTTTGAAGATCAGGCAGCACTTCAGTATTTACAGGATGTGCCCAATCAACATGGCCTGTACACGACTAGATCAGGATCCTTTGATGAGTATCGATTGAGTGAGAATATGGAATCCGTTTTGAAAGAGCTGAACGATCCAAGATTGTATGCCTATGCGCAACCAACCAATGATTCCGTGTGCAGGAATTATCGGAGAGGTGGACGACTATCAAGGAGTGCCTAACGGATTGGCGGATGAAGAAGCTTTGGCTTATAGCCCATCAGGCGATCCTGCCAAAGGGGGTCTAACTTCATCTCCAGAGTAGGTTTGTTATGGTCTTGTTCTGCCTGTACTTCCTTGGCAAATCCGATCGGAGCGCAGGCAATTTTGATAAGCTATGCCGAACTGCAGTTTATCCTGGCAGAAGCGAGTGAAAAAGGGTATATCTCAGGAGATGCCGCAACGTATTACAACAATGGGGTGAAAGCTGCATTCAACTACTATGAATCCAGATACAGAATCGTGAATCTTCCTGAGATTGCGGATCTATTGGTATTTGATGAAGCGTATTTGACCCAGCCTAAGGTGGCCTACACGGGTTCCACGGAAGAGAAATTAAGCAAGATCGGGACACAGAAATGGCTTTCCCTGTTCTTCACTGGATTGGAAGCTTGGTATGACTGGAGAAGAACAGATTATCCTAAAATTGAGCCAGGACCTGCGGCCTACATCAATACCGTTCCGGTGAGGTTTATGTATCCTTCCAGCATTCAGGCCTTGAATGGTGACAACTATGAAACGGCAATTCAAAGACAAGGTCCAGATGCCATCACCACTCGTGTATGGTGGGATGTCGATTAATTGGTAACTTCTAAACGAATATTTCATCCGTCAAGCCATTCGGCTTGGCGGATTTTTTCACAACATACAACACGCAAAATCATGAAAAACCTCAAAATAACCTTCACCTGCTGTGTGATGCTGCTGGCACTTTCTCTGGAAGGAATGGCCCAGGATTACAAAACTGAACATGTGGTATTGATTACCCTGGACGGAATGAGATGGCAGGAAGTATTTAAAGGAGCAGATTCATTACTGGTAGATGATACTGGAATGATTGAATCTCCTGGTTCTTTACTGAAAGATTTTTGGGATACGGACCCATTGAAAAGAAGGGAAATGCTGCTGCCGTTTTTTGGAATACCTTAAGCAAAGAAGGGCAGATTTATGGCAACCGGGCTTATGGAAATAAGGTAGACAACAGCAATCACATGTGGTTTTCCTATCCGGGCTACAATGAGTTTTTAAGTGGTTTCGCAGATGATGAGCGAATCAACAGTAATGATAAAATCAACAATCCCAATGTCACCTTGTTGGAATATCTGAATCAATTACCTGAGTACAAAGGCAAGGTAATGGCTTTTGGATCCTGGGATGTGTTTCCGTACATCGTCAATGAGGAGCGCAGTGGTGTTCCTGTCAATGCCGGATTTGATGTGGCAGAAGGAGATGATCTGACCCCGGAAGAAATTCTGACCAACAAACTGCAAAGTGAAATCCGCGGTCCTTGGGGAGGAGTGAGATTGGATCCTTTTACCCATAGCTACGCGATGTCCGCTTTAAAGACCAAAAAGCCAAAAGTGCTGTATATATCATATGGAGAAACAGATGATTGGGCGCATGGCAATCACTACGACCAATATATCTGGTCTGCCAAACAAACGGATGCCTACATCAAGGAGATCTGGGATTTTATCCAATCGGATCCACAATACAAGGATAAGACAACGATGATCATTGGCGTGGATCATGGGAGGGGATCACCAAAACCAGTTGGAGAGGCCATGGCACCCAAATTCCGGAAGCAGGACAGATTTGGCTGGCAGCCATCGGTCCGGATACCCCGGCCACTGGGGAAATGAAAACCAATGGACAGTGGCATTCAGCCATGGTAGCCAGAACCGTATTCAAATTATTGGGTTTGGAATACCCTGATGAGAAAGCAGCACCAGTAATTGAAGAAATGATCAAATGAGAATATTGATTGCCCTAGTTGGACTGATGCTATTATTCACCAACTGTACCAATCCATCCATCAAAAATGCTTCTCCCACCTATGGAGAGGCATTTTTTGCAAAGGAAGATTTGGTAAAAGCTCTTTTCGAACAGCAGTACCCAAGCGAAGGACTTCACCTGATCACAGAGGGCTGGGAGTTTTTAGGAGCAGATTCTTTGCCCGGGATTGATCGAAGTTTACCGGAATTTGAAAAGGGAGAGCCGCTGCAATTACCTCATCGGGTGAATCTTCCCAACCATTCCCTATGGTACCGGACCCAAGTCGATTTGAGGAAAGGCTATTTACTAATTGACTCAGACGATGGGGCCCAACTTTGGATCAATGGAGAAAGAATTCCAGGGGAAGAAAAGTTGGAGTTGTTTCAAGTGAAGGAAACCCCACATGCGGAACTGATCATTCGCAGTGTGAACAATGCCATGTCAGGTGGATTGAGAAAGGTCTATTGGATCAGTGAGTCAGATTTTTCTTCCTGGGAATCCCGTCAAAAAGAACTCCTGGATTCCTTGCTCTTTCAGGCAAAGTTCCAATCTATAGTGGATGATCAGCTTTTACAGAAATTGGACTCAAAGGCACAGCAGGATCTGTTGGTGGATTATCCCATTTTACTCACGGAACCGGTATTGTTAAGCAATCCAAGGGGAGGATATTTTATCCGTTGGATTTCGGAGGAGGCCAGAGGAGCAAGTTTGATTTTTGAAGATGGAAGAAAGGAATTGATTCAGTCCAATGAAGGAGTTTTTACCTATGATTTGGAGGGGAGGAGCAGGTCCGTTTTATGATCTCCCAAGGGAATTCATTGTTCGGACCCTATGAGTTTCAAAAGCCCAAAGCCGGTGATTCAGTGAAACTGGCCATTTGGGCAGATTCCCAAGGCGGTTGGGATACCTTCCAGGAGATCGCTCAGGGTATTGAATCACATAAGCCTGATTTGAGCATAGGGGCGGGAGATTTGGTCAACAATGGTTCTGAACCTTGGGCCTTTCCCAGGTTTTTACAAGAGCTGAGTTGGATGAAGACTGCCCAATTGCTGGTACCTGGAAATCACGATTACGATGGGTTTTACGAGGACCTGGAACCCAGGCTCCTGCCAGCAATACATTCAACAATCCGGGGAACCCAGCTATGGAATGTCCCAATTAGGACCTGCGGCGATACTCAGTTTGGATCCTAACGTTAATTTCCCGGTTTCCATTCCTGAAGGTACCGATCAACGAGAATGGTTGGAGGCAACCATGGATTCCGAAGCATGGAATGCAGCTCCCTGGAAAATCATCGTGTTGCATCAGCCTCCCTATTCCCAAGGTTGGCCGGGGTATCAGGGGGAAGCAGCGGTTCTGGATTTGTTGGAACCCTATTTCCATCAAGGCAAGGTAGATTTGGTCATTGCGGGACATACCCATGATTATGAACGCCTGAGCAAGGAGTTCTCAGGACATTCCGTTCAGTTCCTCATTGTAGGAGGAGCAGGTGGAGGCTTGGAGCCTGAAGGTGAAAATTCTCCAACGCCCGTAATGGATCAGCTGATCAAAAAGCATCACTATGGGATTTTGGAACTCGATCAGCATTCCTTGAATCTGGAAGTAGTTGGAAAAGGGGAGAAGTATTGGATGCATTTCAGTTCAAGAACTAAGAAAGGGAACTGGATGAGGTATTTCCCTTTAAGACAGAAAAAGAGAAAGGTGGATAGGAATTATTCGCCGTTCTCTCTCCTAATAATTTTGAGGACCCGACTGTAAATCAATTCCGAGAGGTTCCAGTGCATTCCCTCGAAATTGGTCGTATTGGTAAATTGAATCACCACTGCATCCAGGTCTTGGTGGTATTTTGCAATACTTTGGTAACCCGGAATCAGTCCCGTATGGTCGTACACATAGATGGAAGAATATATTTCCTGTTCTCCCTCTTTAAACAGAGAACCGTCATTTAAGGCCCGCAGAAAAACCCCCACATCCTCCGCAGAGGCTACCATGGAACCATATTCAGCGGTTTTGATATCCTCTTCGATGCCCTCATAATACCCACTCATCAAGTCCTCCAGCTTTACCTCATGGAAGGAGCCAAAGGTATGCTTTAGTCCTAGAGGAGAGAGCACTTCTTCCTGAATAAATTGGAATTTGGGATAGCCCAGCTCATTTTTAATGATTCTGGAAATCAACAAATAATTCGTGTTGGAATACTCATAACCTTCTCCTGGGGCAAACCCCGCAGGCAAGTCCAAAATCAAATCCATGGTTTCTTCAAAACTGTCAGGGGATTCTCCCAAAATCCGGGATGGTTGGTGTAGTTGGGGATGCCACTTCGATGTTGGACCAGCATACGCAAAGTGATTTGATCCGCATGCTCAATCCGGTCCGCATACTCCGGAAAATATTCCGCAATGGATTGATCCAAAGACAGACGTTGGGCATGGGCCAATTTGGCAATGGCAACGGCATCGTACAGTTTACTGATGCTGGCGATCTTGAACAAGGCTTGAGGATAGGCCGGTATTTTTGGTCTCGATCATGCCATCCGGCCGCATAGAATTGGGGTTCCTTTCCCGCTTGATCTACATAGACGATGATTCCTTCAAACCCTAATTCCAATCCCTGATTCACTTCTTCTTGAACATTGTCTGAAAGGGGAGCCATCCAAGCAAATAACCAGGTCCAAGGCACATAGAACAAGGAGATTACCGTGCCTACCAACAAGAAGATTCGTAGTAAGTTTTTGGATCGAGACTTGGTCATGAGAGGTGATTTTTGGACTTAAGATCTGGCAGATCGAATCAAAAAAAGATAGTTGAAAAGCAGAATAATCAGTCAGACAATGTAATTCCCCACAAATTAACTCCCTAGTTTTAAAAGTCAAGGTCAAGGATCAATTAAACTAGTTGGAGTAGTATGTGTCTTCTACCTTATTCCTAAAGGATTACAAATCCTTAAGAGCAAGGATAGCACCGTCATTGCGAGTGACGTAGGAACGTGGCATTCTCGATATTCTATGCCTTGATTTTTATTGATGGGGTTTCTCCTTAACTGAATTCATTCTTCGAGATTTCCACGTCGTCGTACCTCCTCCTTCCACCTTCGGTGGACAGGCGCAATGACGGTTCAAATTTCTCTTAGTTCGTTTTATATGGTACGTGTGTTCGCGTACCGTCATTGCGATCCCGAGAATCGGGAGAAGCAATCCAGTTTATTGAATTCTAGATTTTTTCCACTTGGAAACAGACTTCGTGCTTATCTAAGATTGTAAAGAATAGGTTGTGCAAGTGCCTGTTTTTCATATGAATAATAACTATATTTTTCTATGCCAAAAGGAGGTGCGGTTTATATCATTACAAATTCTAGAAATACAGTTCTGTATACAGGTGTTACTAGTGACCTTATTCGTAGAGTTTATGAACATAAATATGGCCTAAACCGAAAGTCTTTTACCTTCAAATACAATTTGGTAAAGCTTGTTTATTTTGAATCATTTCATTCGATTGAAGAAGCAATTTTTAGGGAAAAGCAGATCAAAAGTGGAAGTAGGAAAAAGAAGGAAGAATTAATAAATTCAATGAATCCAGAATGGAAAGATTTAGGAGAGGATTTGGAGCAGTTTTCATAGAAAAGTAATCAAACCCGGATAAATGCTCGAGATTGCAGCGTCGTCGTACCTCCTCCTTCCACCTTCGGTGGACAGGCGCAATGACGGTTCAAATTTCACTTAGTTCATTTTATATGGTACGGTTGTCCGCTTACCGTCACTGCGATCCCGAGAATCGGAAGAAGTAGTCTCGGTTTTGTTACGTAATTGCTTTAATCCCGAGATTGCCATGTCGGACCAATGCACATTCATAAATCGATACAAATCAAATTCAATTAAAAAAAGGATTACAATTTCACGTAATCCTTTTCTAACACTTTGGGCCACTTCATCTCTACATCCACATTACTCTTTTAATGCTACCTGAACATCCATGGGATGAATCAGGGAGTTGTAGAGAGGAGATTGCTTTGCCAGGGTCAGCAGTTCTTCCTTTTGGGCCTCATCCACACCCTCAATATCAAAGGTCACGCGGATTTGCTGAAAGCCTTTGACCCCGTGTGGTGCCATACCCAGAAATCCTTTGATGTCAATATCTCCTTCCACTCGGGATGAAACCGCTCCGATTTTGATGCCTCTGGCCGCTGCCAGTAAAACCATGGCAGTAGTCATACAACCCAGCAGTCCATGCAGCAAGACCTCTCCTGGATTGGCGCCTTTGTTGGTTCCCAACAGGACAGGAGGTTCGTCATTGTCATAGATAAAAGGTACTGTACGGCTGGTGTCTTCTTGCCCTGCTCCATAAAAATCCTGTACATAACTTCTGTTATGGGCTCCATCAATCCATTGGTTGGTGGCACGAAGTTCAAAATTCCCGATTTCAGGGTTGGTCTGTAATGCTGCTACTACACCTGCAATTGCTTCCTGATCAAATCCGTTTACTGTTTTTGCTAAAGTTTCCACTGTTCTTTTGGTTAGGTTTTAAAAATGTAACTATGCAAATGTAGAGCGGATAGAGACCCCAGATAGGCAGAAAAGTTCAGACGATTGACAATTCGGTTCAATCTAACCTGTTGAAATCGAAAAGGGTAGAAGGAGGGGTTTCCTATGATCTCTCCCTGTATTGGATGGGAGTCATGTTGAATTTTGATTTAAAAGACCGGTTGAAACTGGATGCTTCCTCAAAGCCTGATTCAAAACCGATGAGGTTGGCGGGTTTGTCCGTGGTTTTCAATAAATGGGCAGCCAGATCCAAACGTTTGTTGGCCAGCCATTTGCCTGGAGAGGTATGGTAGACCTCTTGAAAGTTTCTTTTAAAAGAACTTAAACTCATGCTGCAGAGGTCGGCATATTGTTCCAGGTTCAGGCAGTAGGCAAAGTTCTGTTCCATGATTTGTTGTAATTGGGCACTTTGTTCCCGGTTGATCGAAAGCAGGTATTGGGCTAAAGTCCGATGGATGGGATTGGTGAAAATATTCAACAACAACTCCTCGAACTTCAGGTGCAACAGGTTTTTATCAGGATAGCTTGGAGAACTCAGGAAAGCAGCAAGGGATTGGATATACGCTTCCAGGTAGGCATCCAATTGGATTCGTATGACCGCATCGGTATCATCCTGGTGTTGAAGCTTGTTCATTCCAGCGATGGTAGAAAAGCGCTGGATAAACTGTTTGATAAAATCATCGGGAATAAATACCATCAGGGCACAGTAATCCTCATCAAAAAATTGATGGACCAGGTTGGCTCCCTTTTTTACAAACAGGGAATCTCCTGCTTCCACTACATAATCCTTGTAAATGCTCCGCCACATTTTTTTACCGGAGGTGACAAAGACAAAGTAATTTGCATCCGACCAAATCCCCGCTTTTACCTCATTGACCAAGCATTTGTATTCAATAAATAGCAGGTCATGGATCTGAATTTTCTTATAGTGATTGCTCGATTTTAGAAATCCATAGAGGTCCAGCATGGAAAAAAAGTTTAGAGGTGCTGTTTACTCTTAAAAATTAAGGCTTTTTTATGATTAAATCGTTCTTGAATAGGTGTTTTGAGTTCAATTCCAACTAGGATATCCCTCTCTATAGTTATTGACTCTTCCAGGTATACCCGCTGTCAGGCTGAATCTTTAATATTCTTCGAACATACAAAAAGGATATGACAGGGATTTGTATTGGGACCAATATAGTGGTCACCTTGAGCACTTGAGAAAGGAGAATCTCGAAATCGAAAGGTCCTCGACTACGCTCGGACTGACTTGGTTTTCGTGTCGTTAAATCAATCTATCATTGGTAGCACTGGAGTGACATGAGTCGCGTATATCGAAGCCTGGAAAAATCAACTTTCTAATTATTTGCCCAGTTGTCCGCGTACCGTCACTGCGATCCCGAGAAACGGGAGAAGCAGTCCCGGTTAAAAGTCTGAGTGCTTTATTTTCGGGATTGCCACGTCGTCGTACCTCCTTCTTCCACCTTCGGTGGACAGGCGCAATGACGGTTCAAATGTCTATTAATTCTTTTTTATTGTACGGTTGTCCGCGCACCGTCACTGCGATCCCGAGAAACGGGAGAAGCAGTCTCGTTTAAAAAGAAGAAATCCACTATTAAGCCTTTCCTTGGAATTTAGGATCATAATCCACCATCCATTCAATTCCATATTTATCGCGAAACATGCCAAAGTAAGAGTCCCAGGGGCTGTCGGCTATGGGGACTTCCACGGTTCCTCCAGCAGATAAGCCATTAAATAAATGATCCGCTTCCTCTTTGCTTGCGGCACTGATGGAGATTTTGGATCGGTGTTCTTCTTCATTCACAGGACCCATAAATTCAGGAACATCATTTCCCATCAGGATATTACCGCCGATGGGCAAGGCAATGTGCATGATTTTATTGGCTTCTTGTTCGGAAACAGGTTGCTCAGGACTTGCCATATCCTTGAACCGCATAATCATCGCGAACTCCCCGCCAAAGACCGATTGGTAAAAATAAAATGATTCTTCGCAGTTTCCATTAAAGTTGATATAGGGATTAATCAGTGCCATAAATTTTGGGTTATAAGTTGATACTCAAATATATTCACTTCACTCACAAAAAGTTGGGCTAAAATCCGTCAAAAAAAGGAGGGTTTGCGACAAGGGGAGAGGGGGGCTTGTGTTTTGGAGTATACGGCTTTTGAGGCTTCATTTTGTTCCACTTGCTGAAAAGAAATACTAGAAATAAATCTTAAATTAATACGACACGCGGCAGTTGACTAAAACACGTCGTACTGTAGTTTTTTTAAATCCTAAACCCATTTTCTTCGCAGAATTTAAGGAGTTTGTCCTTGTGAGACTCTGATTCTAGTACGAATTTAAATTCTGTTGTCTTATCGCCGAACCGAATTCTCATTAGGTTGTCGTTCCCATGGTGAGTCTGGTAAAATGCTTTTTGTTGAACGATAAATTGTCCTTTATACCCTATCACTCGAATTTCAATGTCTTTCTTGTCCCTTATCTCAATTCGTTCCTTTCCTATATAAATAGATTCGGCCGTCAATTTAAGACTCACTGGTCTATGTCCTATAGAGGTTCGATGTCCTGACAGGGTAATTTTTCCAATTGCCAAAACCACGTAGCTTAGAATGATGAGGTGAAATGTGTACTCAGAATCCAGGAGATATAAAACTTTTCAACAAGAAAAATCAGGATACCAATGAGATAAGGTCTCTCTTTCCTGATTTTTAAGTTGTGAGTCTTTAATTCGTTTTCTTTAAAAATGTATGAGGAGAATTCGTCCATATGAATATTTTATACAACAGCCTTATGTATGGTGTATGTCCCGAAAGGCATGTACTAAAGAATTATGTTAGCTACCGTTTTTTATTTTAATTCTTTTACAAATCCATATGTTGGTACAGGTGTTTTCCCATTTGGCATTTCACTAAATGCTTTATAGAAAATGTAGTCCTTATCCTTATCAATCCCCTTAAAAGATTTTATAATCTCTGAATGCACCTCTTCATATTCTGCTTTAGTTTGAACTGTATCTTTTAGATCCAAATTTGTCAAATATTCAATCATTGGGAAATATCCGTCAGCGGTTCCTTGTGGATAGATTGTTAGAATTTGAGGTTTCGAGGCAATAGCTTCAATGGTTATTGGGAATTTGTATTCAGAGTTTATTTCCGTCATTACCTTTTCATAAAACTTCTTCATTTCATCTTCCTTTTGGTATTGCCAAAACTTATTGGCTGGATTTGAAACATTTGAGCTCAGAAACATATTATTTGCAGCGTCCATCAGGTACCCTTTTTCATATTTAGCTTTTGCTTCTGAATACAGTTCGGGGGCAGTTTTTCCGTTGACTTTGTATTGTCCCAATTGAATAATATTCAGTTTCCAGCCTTCTGGATATTTACCGTAAATGTTGGTTACAATGAATTCATCAATTCCGTTTTTGGGAATAATAAGTGAAATGAACATTTCTTCATTTAAGGCTTGATAGAGAATGAAATAGTCATTGAGTCCGTTTACTCCTGAAATAACGGTATTACCTAACCCCGTTGTGGAATTAGTTGCTAGAAATTGATTTAAAATTCTGTAGTCAGTTGTAGTAATTACGTTGCCTGCTTGCTCTATCAATTGGTCAATATCCTTACCTATTTTTTCTAATAACTTGTCTGACATTATTGATTTCACAAGGTCAGAATTATTGGTCGTAATAGCTTCCAAAACTTTTTCATCCAACCTTGCTATTTCAGTTTTTAAACTTTGTTCAATGTTCTCATCTTTCCAAGTCCCAGTCGTCCCAACGTTGCAGCTTTGCAGTCCTAAAGCTATTAGGAGTATAAAAAGGATTAGGTTTTTCATTCTCATCATACTGTTCTATTCAATGGTGGCTAACCCTTATAAACCCAAGTTCATTTAGTCTATGGCATATATAACCCCATTATCCACAGGGGTATTTTTGGTATTGCTGAATCTAAATTAAGGGTTTCGGTGATATCCTTCTGCTCTGATTAAAATTTTTCTTTGAAAATTTGAAATGGACCTCATGTTGCTTTCACTTGTTGCAAATACTTAACGATGGGTAGGCATTGATTAATCGTAAAAGGCTTATAGTTCCTGGCTTTAAAATACTACTGATATACCAAGGTTCCCAAAGCCCCAATAGTCAGCTTCTTTGAGATCTATTTCCTCAAATTAATCTCTTACTTCACAACGGAGCGAACTCGAAGGAAACCTAGAGCAAACCCGTCACTACCATAACCTTAATTATTTTTTGTGGAGGATTCTTGAGACTGGCTTTTGGGAGTAATGGAGTGGGGACAATCTTGTTTCTGAAAGGAAGAACGAAAAGAAATAGAGTCTTGATGAATATGACTTGCCATCAGTTCAAAAAAGTACTGCCTATTGCTCACGTCCAGGTGGGTTTGATCTCGTTGTGAAAGTTCCAGCATCCAATATTGGTACATTTCCCAGAGGTAGACGTGGGTGTCCTGGTCGCTGTAATAGTCGAACAAAGCATTTTCTGGATGGTCGAGTGGAATATGCATGGGATCATGTATTTTGTTGTTCTTCATGCTCAATTGATCTGATGGGTCCAATGTTAATTTTTCAACAGAAGTAGTTCTAATCCAATTTATTATATACTCAGGATATCTCACCTAGTTTCCTTTAATTTCGCTCATACTTTTAAAAGTTACTATTTCTCAGTTATTTTCTTTTAAAACCTGTGGCTGTTAGGAAGGGGAGGTTTAAATGTGAATTTTATTCAGGATAAAAACCCCTGATTTTCGGTGTGAGATTGCCTTTTTGACCGCATTAAATCTGAATTTTTCATTGAGAATCAATCCTGATTTTAAAGACGAAACTTTTACGGGGGGTATTTTGGAATCATCCACGAACTGATTTCTTCTAAAATTTGTAAAATCAAAAAAGAACAGAAAAATGAATATAAATAAGATAGCCCTTGTCACCGGGGAAGCCGAGGATTGGGTAGAGATATGGCCATTCGTTTGGCAGAAAAAGGAAATGACCTGATTATTACCTACCATACCAATTTTGCTGCTGCCCAGGAGGTAGTTTCTGAAATTGAAAAATTAGGCCAAACTGCGAAAGCTTTGCAACTCGATACCAGTGATATCAAGAGCTTTGATGCATTTTTTACCATCCTCTTTGAATACCTGCAAAGCGAGAAGGAACGCACTAGCTTTGACTTCCTGATCAACAATGCAGGAACAGGCCTTTACGTGCCCTTTCTGGAAACCACGGAAGCCATGTTTGATGAGATGATGAATATCCACTTAAAAGGGGTGTATTTCCTGACCCAAAAGGCAGTTCCGTATTTGGCGGATGGAGGTAAAATCATCAATATTTCCTCCGGCTTGGCAAGATTCAGTTTGCCAAATTCCTCTGCATATGGAGCCATGAAAGGTGGAGTAGATGTTTTGACTCGCTACTTGGCGAAGGAATTGGCCGGAAGAAAGATCACTGCCAATGTAGTGGCACCTGGAGCGATTGCCACAGAGTTTGGTGGGGGAGAAAATCGGGATAATGAGAAGAAAAGAACCTTGATAACCGCTGCCACTGCCTTGGGTAGAGTAGGAGAAGCAGAAGATATCGGTGGAGTTGTTGCCTTCTTGTGTTCGGAAGATGCCCGTTGGATCAATGGTCAGCGGATAGAAGTCTCTGGTGGGATTTTTCTATAATTTTTGATGCAGGATAAGTAGTCTAAAGAAGGTGGTTGATTTTCAATTCTTGCAATCGCTGTCTATTGGGAGTATTATGACCTTCCGATAGGCGCTTGATTTTTATGATTTGGTTTTGAAAAACTATCGGTGCTGATCTATTAAAATCAAATTTCCATCTGGGTCATAAAGCATTAAACTCGCAGGGCCACTGGTGTTTTCATCAGCCTCAGAGGTCAAGTCTAAATTTTCACTCTTCAGGTGTTTTTGAATCTCTCTGACATCATGAAATTCATCTATGTTTTGGGCATTTTCATCCCAACCCGGATTGAAAGTCAATATATTTCCCTCAAACATCCCTTGAAAAAGCCCAATTAGACAGTTTTCATTCTTCATGATCAAGTAATCTTTACTCGTTTCACCACCCAATTGTTCAAAGCCTAATTTCTCATAAAAAACTCTGGAAGATTCAAGGTCTTTCACACTTAGACTGATTGAAAAAGCACCAAGTTTCAAATTCTCTTCTTGAAGTTGGACCGGGTTTGCAGGAACCGTGGAATTGCTTTTAGTACTCTCTTTGAAGAGGAAGGAATGGGAATAGAACCCTAATCCAAATACCATTAAAAAGCTCAGAATTTTTACTTGCATCTTTTCCATTAGATATAAACTTAAGTCTGAAATAAACTCTAAAAATCGATTTGTTTCCAAAAACTGATTTATGAAGAAAAGATACAAAAAGTAGGGGGTTCAGTCGTTAATATCTCAAAATGAATATGTTGTGAGAAATGAAAAAGACGAATTAAACCAAGGTTTATCAGTGGTAGGTTGGGATTTAAATAGGGGGAATTTTAGAAGTGAGCTGGATTAATTAAGAGGCTAGAATTCGCTCAGCCATTTTCTTATAGTTCTCCAAATCCGGAAGTGGGACATGTTCTTCCTTGGCCATTTCATCCCAGGTCCTCATTTTTAGGGATACTTCAAATAGGGGGCGTTTTCAAATGCCGCTGCCTCGGAAGCATTCATTTTCCCTCCCTGAAACTCCAAGGTCTTTCTGCTGGCTTCGGATAATTTGTCAAAGTATTCCGGGAATTTATACGTGAGGTAGCGTTTTGCCTGTACATGGTTTTCCACCAGTTTGGCTACTTTCTCTGGAAATCCCAGGTCTCTCAAAAAGTCTCCCCCGATCTTCTCATGGCTTTTGATGCCATATCCATCCATGGATTCAAAATTGCCCAGGTGCACACAAAGATGCCCGATATCATGAAAGAATGCCGCCAGTATCACCTCCTCATCGTATCCCTCTTTTTCCGCAATCTGAGCAGATTGACACATATGTTCGATCTGTGATACAGGTTCCCCAATGTAATCCTCTTCCCCATATTTCCGGTACAGGTCAAAAACCAGTTCAATGCGTTTGGTTTTGGATTGGTTTGAATAGGTTGGTTTCATGTCTTTCTAGTTTATAAATACTAAATAACCTGTTGAAGGATTGCCTGCAAAATCTGAAAGGTTAAGTTTAAATCAAGTCTCTATTAATTTTAGATTATTCAATCCCTATAGGTTGAATAATCCGTGGAAGAATTGATTTTCATCCCTTAAGTTAATAAATAATTAACCTTATAAATAGTTTTGATACTGTACAAAAGTTTAATTTTGCTAAACAATAATTGAGTTGGTTTTGAAAATAAGGGGGCAAGTGTCTTGCACGAAGCTCCCTTTTTTTGGCAGTAGAAAAATGATTATCGAATCAACACTGAATTTTTAATAAATTAAGGGATATGAGTTCAACTTCATCAGCAATCGTCATTGGAGCCGGGATCGTAGGCTTATCTGTTACCCGTGCTTTGCAGGCCAAAGGGTGGAAAGTTACCGTCATAGAGCGGCATCCACAGGCTCAGGGAGCCTCTGTACGGAATTTTGGAATGATATGGCCCATCGGACAGGCCCAAGGACCAGCCTATCAACGGGCAAAGAGAGCCCGTGAAATCTGGATCGAAATGAGCCAAAAGGCGGAGTTTTTGCAGAGAAAACAGGATCTCTCCACTTGGCTTATACGGAGTTGGAAATGCAGGTGGTAGAGGAATATGTGGCTGCCATGAAAGGAGGGAAGTCCGCAGAGGCATTGACCCCCGAGCAGACCCAAAAAATAAGCCCAGCCACTAAATTGGATGGGTTGAAAGGTGCTTTATGGTCGGATGAAGAAATGATTGTAGACCCGAGGGAAGCGGTGTTTAAGACTGCGAAATACCTGGATTTCTTGCCTGGAGTGGAGTTTATTTGGAATAAAGTTATTTCCAGAATTGAAGGGAATACGGTGTACAGTGGACAGACTTCCTGGTCTGCAGACAAGGTGTTTGTATGTTCTGGAGCGGATTTTGAAACCTTGTATCCAGAAGTATTTGCTGGAATCCCCATTACCAAATGCAAATTGCAAATGATGCGCTTGGTGCAGCAGCCGGAGAATTGGAGGATAGGCCCCCTTTGTGTGCGGGGTTGAGTTTTATCCATTACAAAGGATTTGAAGTAGCAGATTCACTGTCAAAGCTTCGTGAAGTGTACCAACAGCAATTCCCGGAATTATTGGAATTGGGCATCCATGTGATGGTATCCCAAAATGGATTGGGGGAATTGACCATCGGGGATAGCCATGAATACGGCCTGAATTTGAGTCCATTTGACCAAACCCATATCAACGAGCTCATCATCAATTTCCTGAAATCCTTTGCCCAGTTTAAGGATTGGAGAATCGGCTCGGCCTGGCATGGCATTTACCCTAAAATGACGGATGGATCCATTGATTTTGTAAGGGAAATAGATCAATATGTAACCATTGTCAATGGAGTAGGTGGGGCAGGTATGACCTTGTCATTTGGATTGGGAGAGGAAGTCGTTGATCAACTTTAATGGCCCTCAAACCCTTTTAAGTAGTTATTTTTTTCTGGAACGCAATAAATCAGTAGTTTTCCAGCTGTTTAGACCCAAAATTTATGGAGCATGAAGTAATCGTGCAGATCAGTAACAAGATCAAAAGCATCAGAAAAGAAAAAAACCTCACCCTACAGGATATCGCAGATCGAGCAGGAGTAACCAAAGGCTTGATCTCCCAAATTGAGAACAGCAGAACTATCCCTTCCCTCTTAGTATTGATCCAGATTATCCAGGCCTTGGAAGTGGATCTGGATTCATTTTTTGCGGAGTTAAGCCGGTATAGTCAGGAGACAAAAATTATCGTCCAGCGGAAATCCGACTACGATCGATTCGAAAAGGAACCCGCCAGTGGCTATGAGTATTTTCGGATTTTTACCAAGAAAATGGGGCAAAGCACCATTGACATTGTCCTGTTGGAAATCCAGCCGGGAAGCACCAGGGATTTTGTGCAGACCGAGGCTTTTGAATACAAATTCATCATTTCTGGCTCGGTCAAATATGTGTTCCGCGATCAGGAAATTGTTTTAAATGCCGGAGATTCCTTGTTATTTGATGGCCGCCTGGAGCATAATCCCGTGAATGAAGGGGAGGTGCCTGTCCAGATGTTGGTAGTCTATTTCTTTGAACAGAAACGCTAGAATGAAGTATTTTCTTTTCCTGATCATCCTAATCGTAAGCTGGACCTCTCAGGCCCAGACTATGTATCGCGATGAATTGGGCAGGTCGGTATCCAAAGATGAATTCCAAAACAAGATTTTGAACGGTCCTTATTTTGGGGTACCCAGTGAGGATCCGGAAGTGATGATGCTCATCTATCGTATGCCGTTCGGAAAAGTGGAGCCAGGACCATTTTATGAAAAGCTAGGAAAATCAGAGGAGTTGAAGGAAGGGAAATCACTAATCGTGATTTTTTACCCGGGGAAAGATGAATGCAATTCCACAGGGGACAATGCCAATGACCGAAAGTATTTTAAGAAAACCCATGATTATTTAATGAAGGTGGCAGCGAAAAGAAATGCTTCCGAGCCGGACTACCTCTTCAAAAACTCCCATGGCTTGGAGAAATACCAAGGAATTATTTCCTGGATGCCCGATCCAGATGGTGTTTTTGAGCAGGAGTTTTTTAATTCCCTTATCCCTGCAGAAGCTTTGTGGTGATCCATCCAAGCGGGGAATACCGATCGATATTGGGAGAGTTTCCCAATAACCAGGTCGATCAGGCATTGAAAATATTGAACAAAAACTAACATCATGAAACCCGTGGATATTCAGGAAGTAACGGCCAATGAATTAGAGGAGTTGGTCCTTATGGCCAGGAAGTCGTTTTTAGAAGCTTTTACTGCCGGTAATAAAATTGAAAATGTTTACGCCTATTTGGATGAAGCATTCACTCCCGCCCAATTTGAAAAGGAATTTATCAACCCTTGTTCCAAGTTCTTTGTCGCGAAGTCAGAAGGGAAAATCATTGGCTATACCAAAGTCAATCAAGTGCCTTCCCAAACAGATATCCATGATGAAGAAAGTTTGGAGATTGCCAGATTGTATGTATTGGAAGCATACAAAGGTCAGGGTTTTGGGAAGCAGTTACTGGACTACGCCTTTGATTTTGCCCGGGAAAACTCACTGAAATATGTGTGGTTGGGAGTTTGGGAGCATAATAAACATGCCATTCAGTTTTACGAAAAACAGGGGTTTAAAAAATTCGGGACTCATCCTTTTCCATTCGGAGATGAGGTTCAAACGGACTGGCTGATGAAAAAAGATACCTGAATCCAACAGGTAAACATTAATCAGAAGGTAAATTCTCAAAATTGAATTTAATCCTTATTTTTCGAATTAAAGAATCTAGTAAGGATGAAGCAAAAACCCATTTTTTGGATACTTTTCATTTCCCTTTTGGGGGCAGCATTATACATTCATACCTTTAATTATGGGTATTCCGGAGACGACGGGATTTATGCCTACTTCAATCGTGTCACCCAACAAGGATTAGCCGAATGGACAGAACTGTTTCAATACGGTTCCATGAATTTTATTTCAATTAATCCCGTAAATACCAGTATTTACAGACCTTTTACTTTACTGACTTTTGCAATTGAATATCAGGTTTTCGGGGAGTTCAATGCCACAAACGGTCACATTCTCAATGTGATTTTATATTTCTTCTTATTGGTCATTTTGGGGAATCTATTGGTGATCCTGTCCCAAAAGAAGGCCCTTCCGATCTTTGTCCCTTTGCTGGTTTTACTTCTGTATGCAGTCCACCCCATCCATACGGAAGTGGTGGCATCGGTCAAAAGCAGGGATACTTTATTAGCTTCCTTGTTCGCTTTTTCGGCAATTCTTTACTGGGTCAAAAATGAAGGGAGCTTTACTCTTCCTAAGCAATTTTTGGTGGGAGGCTTATTTTTCCTTTCCCTGATTTCCAAAGAGGAGACTATTACCCTGATGGCTTTGGTGTGCTTAATCGCTTACTTCTTTCAGAAACGCTCCTTTGGAGCAAGTATCAAATCTGTGATTCCTTATTTGATTCCGGTCATCCTTTATTTGGTATGCCGGGCGATCGTGTTGGATGAAGCCGCCACTATGTATGATTCCAAAATCAATTCGGTATTATATGGCGTATCAGGCGGAGAAAGACTGGCCACCAACCTATTTATTTACCTACAGTATGTAAAATTGCTGGTAGTTCCCCATCCACTTTCCTGGGATTATTCCTTCAGCCAGATTGATGTTCAAACCTTTGCCAATCCTCTTGTTTGGGTCAGTTTGCTATTCTTCGCCGGGTTGATTTTTGTGGCAGTCAAAGGCCTGAAGTCCCGGTCATTGATCAGTTTTGGGATTCTCTTTTACCTGGCTACTTTTTCGATTTTCGCCAACTTAACAGATTCTTTGACCATTGGATCGAATCTCGGAGAGCGGTTTCTGTTCATCCCTTCTCTGGCATTCTGTTTTTTGGTGGTATATGGACTTTATATGCTCATGCAGCATTATCAAATCCAAAAGGCCCCTCTTATTTCCTTGTTGATTTTAATGCCGTTCTTACTTGCTTTCTCCTGGAAGACCATCGATCGCGCCAAAGTATGGAAAGACGGCCTTTCACTTTCCTATTCAGGAATCGAAACTGCTCCAAAAAGTTGGAGAACACATGTGATGTATGCAGAGGAATTACGTTTGGAAGCCGCCAAACTAAAAACAACTTCTCCGGATTCCGCCAGGGATTACTATGCAGAATCGGTGGTGCATTTTGATCAGGCTTATGAGATTTTGGGAGAAGATGCCTCGGTCTCCCAATATTTGGCTGCATTGGCAGAATCTTTACTTGGAGTGGGAGATACCACCAGAGCGTTGGTGGTGCTGGAGCAAAGCATAGAAAAACAACCGGATTCCCATTTCGCCAAATTCAAATTGGCGGCAATTTCCTTTGAGCAAGGAGACTATGAGCGGGCAAGGCGGCTGTATCTGGAAAGCCTTCAGACGAAGAAACCTGATTTGTATGCCACCTATAAAAACTTGGGATTGACCTACATCCGTCTGAATGAGAAAGCGAATGCGGTGGCAGTTTTTGAAAAGGCCCTCGAGGTTCAGGAGGATCCGGAAATCAATAGAAACCTGGCTTATTTGTATACCGAATTGGGGGATTTGGAAAAGGCCAAAGCCTATGGCGCAGGAGAAGATGGTTTTTCTGTGGAAGAGAACGCCTTTTTATTGACGATGAGAGCGGGAAATACTGCCTTTGAAAATAAAAATTATGCGGAAGCAGTCCGGAATTATTCAGAAATAGAGGCAACGTTTGAGGACTTTGGAGGCTCAGAAAAGTATCCTTCCTATTATGCTGCTTACGGAAAAGCCCTGTTGGAGTCCAAGGATACCCTTGCTTCAAAAGCCAGGTTTTTGAAAGCATATGATGTTGATCCGGGCAATTCGGTGGTGTTGACCAACTTAGGTACGATCTCCTTTTTGAAGGACAGGAATTATGCGAATGCAGAAAAGTATTTCAGGGCTGCAGTAGAGGCCGGTCATGAAGATCAGTTCTCCGCCTATACAAACCTTGGGACGGCCTTGATTGTACAGAGAAAAGAACGGGAAGCCATTGAGGCATTTGAAAAATCCCTTCAATATGGGTCTAGCAGATCTGTGCTCTCCAATTTGTACCTGCTCAATAAAGCGGTGGGGAATGAGGAACGGATGAAGTATTACCAAGAGCAATTGGCCAATACGAGTAATCAATAAAAAGAAAGGCAACCCATTGGGTCGCCTTTCGGATCTATAAATAGGGTGGTAGGACTTATTGTCCCAACTCACCTCGTTCAGCCATACGTTTCATTTTCTTATTGGCATAAATAGCCACTTCCACCCTTCGGTTTTGTTGCCTTCCAGCTTCGGTTTCATTCGTGGCAATCGGCTGTGATTCTCCGTATGCAGCAGTTTCCAATCGGGATCGATCAATACCCATGGCAGTCAGGTAATCTTCTACAGAATAAGCCCTTTCCCTGGATAAGTTTAGGTTATAGTCATCCGAACCTGTGGCATCTGTGTGACCTTCCACTAGGATATTGGTGTCCTCGTATTTTTTCAAGGTCTCAGAAAGTTCGGTCAAGTTTTCTCTGGAGTTGGCATTGAGATCAGATTTATCCACTGCGAACATCAATCCGGAATCAAAGGTGATCTTAATTCCCTCACCTACTCGTTCCACGGTAGCGCCTTCCAGATCTCTCTGAAGTTCTTCAGCTGCCTTATCCATTTGGTTTCCGATAATGGCACCTGCGGTACCTCCGATTGCTGAACCAATCAATACACCTGTGGCTGTATTGTCTTTTCCAGCAATTACACCACCAAGCACACCGCCGGCGGCACCGCCTATTGCACCACCTTTGACGGCATTACTTGACTTACAACTTACAGCTCCCAGGGATACGGAAGCGATCATTACGGTATAAATAATTTTGTTGGTCGTTTTCATAATCTTTTTGTTTGATACCAGCAGCAGTTCAAATCATAGGCCATTGCGATTCTGGGCGATTTTGGCTGTTTTTGCGAAATTAGGATGGAAAATTATTCCCGAAAATGGGGAGTAGTCCACAGTTTTTGACTAATCTTAATCTATAGAAGAAGGGGGTAAGGGGTCCAATCTGGATGAAAAAGCAGCAGCCATCCGAAATGGATCCTTGGTTTCGATGCAATCCAAAAGTATTTTCATGCAAAGATTACTTTTATGAAAAAGACCATTCTGTTTTTAGTAGCCTTGATGGGATTGCATTGCTATTCCTGGGCACAGGAATCCAAAAAACCAGTGGTGATTCTGATCTCCCTGGATGGATTCCGATATGATTATGTGGAGCGGTTTCAGCCTGAAAACCTAAGTAGATTTATTGCAGAAGGGACAGCCGCTAAATCTTTAATTCCTTCTTTTCCTACCAAAACATTTCCGAATCACTACACCATCGCTACCGGGTTGAGACCGGAACACCATGGGATTGTGGACAATAGGTTTTATGATCCGAATCGCGACGAGGAATACCATCATAACAATCCTACCTATTCAACAGATGGGTCTTGGTATGGAGGAACGCCACTTTGGGTCTTGGCCGAACAAAATGGGATGAAAGCGGCAAGTTATTTCTTTGTGGGGTCAGAAGCAGATGTTCAGGGAGTAAGGCCAAGCTACTATTTTAATTACGATGGAAGGGTCGATAACCTGACGCGGGTAAGCCAGGTAATTGAGTGGTTACAGCTTCCCGAAGAAGAAATGCCCCAGATGATTTCCATGTATTTTTCGGATATGGATGATGTAGGTCATGCCTATGGGCCGTTGAATGACCAGAAATTAAATAAAAGATTGCAGCAGCTGGATCACACCTTAGGAACCTTGATGGAAGGAGTAAAAAATTTGGACCTAGACGTCAACATTTTTATTGTTTCTGACCACGGCATGATGGAAGTGCCCTTTAAAAACTTCTTTGCGTTGGATGAAATCACAGAGGGGCTGGATTTGAAAGTAGTAAATAATGGAGCCTTGGCACATTTGTATCTTGACAATCCCAAAAAAAAAAAAGGGTATTGAAGAAACTAAACAAACGTGAAGGCCCTTTTAAAGTGGTGGATGTGGAAGAATCAGAATACTATCAGGATTTATCCCGGTATGGAGATCGAATCGGTGATATTTTGATTTTACCTGAATTGGGATTTTACATAGCCAGTAACCAAGAAGGCTTGGCCCGGGTAAAAGCCAATATGGCTAGGGCAGAGTCCGATTATTACGGAGGCCATGGTTTTAGTCCTGCCTACCAACAAATGCATGGGATATTCTATGCCAATGGACCTGAGATTAAGGAAGGGCTGACCATTGAATCCTTTGAAAATATCCATATTTACCCCTTGATCTGTCAGATTTTGGGATTACCGATTCCAGAAGTATAGATGGGGAGTTACAGGTGTTAGCGCCAATTTTGAAAGATTAGAATGGATAAGATTGATATTCGCAGTAGAAAAGAAGTAGACTTTCTGGTTCGTAGGTTTTATGATCAGGTACGGGTTCATGAAACCTTGGGTCCTGTGTTTAATCAGATTGTGGAGGACTGGGAGCATCATTTGACCCATTTAAGTGATTTTTGGGAGATGGTTTTACTGCAAACCGGTCCAGGGGCCGGCAAGTTTAACCCCACCAAAGTCCATCGGGAAGTGGATGCCGCAGTAGATCACAGCATAGAACAGCAACATTTTGGGAATTGGCTGGAGTTATGGTTTACCACCATAGATCGGTATTTTGAAGGAGAAGTGGCAGCTTATGCCAAAGAGCATGCGCGAAGAATGGCTCATATGTTGTTTATGAGAATATGGGAGGGGAGACAATTGAACTGACCTTTCCTTTTGGCAAATGAATCACTCAGGTGAAAAATCCTAGAAATATGACCGAGGAAGAAAAAAATATGCTGCAGAACAAAAGAAGTTAGCTGCTGAAGAAAAAAGCTGGCTGCTGAAGAGAAAAAGAAGCAGAAAGTAATAGACAAGGAAATCCAGACCACCAAAAAAACTGGGAAAGATGCCCCTAAGTCACATGGGGAGATCCTGAGAGACCAGATTTCAGATGCCTTGGAAACCTATGAAAAAAGTCCAAGTAGTTTGTTTTTGAGCTCAATTACCGCTGGTCTGGAGATTGGGTTTAGCTACCTGATGATATGTACCGTTTTCTTTTTTGCAATGGGTAAAATGGATGAAGGTTCTATTTTTAAACTGATTTCTTTGGTCTATCCATTGGGGTTTATCTTGGTGGTTTTGGGGCAAAGCATCCTATTTACGGAACAAACGGCCTTATTGACATTGCCTGTTTTAAATAAAAAACAAACCATTGAGGCCATGCTCAAACTTTGGGGAGTGGTGATCAGTGGAAATTTAATAGGAGGCTATATCATTGCGCTACTCCTCAATTGGCTAGGTCCGAGGTTGGGGATATTTGATAAAGAGGTAGTGGTAACCATTGCCTTGCATGTCCTGGAAGTGAAACCGATGGTGATCTTGGTCAGTGCAATCGTCGCAGGTTGGTTGATGGGGCTGCTGTCCTGGCTCCTGGCTTCGGTCAAAGATACCATCAGTAGGATTGTCATGATCTTTTTGATTACCTCTGTCTTGGCATTCACGAGTTTGCACCACAGTATTATTGGAAGCATTGAGGTGTTTTCAGGAATGTTGAAATCCCCGGAAATTTCGCTTTTGGATTATTTGATGTTTCAAGGATTGGCTTTGCTGGGAAATGCTTTTGGAGGAGCAATTTTCGTAGGCCTGATTAAATACCGAGCATTTGTATACAATATCGTTGGCAAGTAGACCACTCTAAAATCACATGAAATGAGGAATTTTTTATACGCTGTTTTTTCGATTGGATTGGCAATCCTTTGTTTTTTTCAATGCACCAAGCCTTCCAATGAACCAATCCCCTTATTTAACGGGACTAATTTTGACGGCTGGCATATGGATGTTCCAGATTTGGAAGCGGACAGCAGTTTAAGGATTCCTTTTATTATTAGAAATGGATTGCTCGTGAGCTTGGGTACACCGGAAGGACATTTAATTACCGATCAGGAATATGGGGATTATACCTTGGAACTGGATTACCGATTTGCCGGAGAGCCCGGGAATTGTGGGATACTGGTTCATGCTTCTGAGCCCAGGGCATTGTATGAGATGTTTCCAAAATCCATTGAGGTTCAATTGATGCATAGCAATGCGGGAGATTTTTGGTGTATACAGCAGGACATAAAGGTGGAGGAAATGGAAAGTAGGAGAGGGTCTCAAGAGAATTGGGGGATTTCGGAAGGGAAAGAAAGAAGGATTGTGAATTTGACGGATGATTCAGAAAAGCCTTTGGGTGAGTGGAACCATATAAAAATCAGGTGTTTCAAGGACACGATTACCGTTTGGCTCAATGGAGATTTGGTCAATGAGGGCTTTGGAGCGACTGCCACCAGAGGGCAAGTGGCCTTGCAGGCAGAAGGTGCTGAAGTGGAATTTAAGAATATTTTTTTGACTAGAATAAACTAAAAAAATCCTATATTAAGGAGTTGTATTTCATTGTTTTTCAAATTTTTGTCAGGATTATTGATGGAAAATTTAGTTTTAAATTGAACTAATTCAATTTGATTGAAATATTATCACCGTATAACTCAGGATTTTTATCATGGAAAAGTACCTTGTTGTTATAAATTGGCGGACTTTTGTGGCTTTGGCAATCACTGCGGTAATGACTCATTTTACCTTGGAAAGTAATTTCCAATTCAATTTTGGACTGACCATGATTAGTATTGCCATTATTTTTCCTTTGGTTTTTTCCATAAAAAGTGCTTTTAGACGTAGAGAGAAGGCATTGGAACATTTAGCAAAGTTCCGTGCAGGATTGATAACAGTAAATGCTTGTTTACAAGGGGGAGGAAAATCAACGAAGAGGAAAAAGCCTTGGTGAAAGCCGATATACTGGCTATTTCGAAGAGTTTACGGGAATATTTGGGGCCAGAATCCACTTCACTGGATAAGGTAAGGACGGATGCAAATAAGTTGACTGAATATATTCAGGATCTATCCTCCCGCATGAAGTACAATGCTGCTTTGAAAATCCAAGGTTTTATGCGAGATGTGCTCTCTGGAATTGAGAATACTGCTGCCATAAAAGAGCATAGAACACCAGTTACCATCAGGGCATATTGCCTGGTATTCATTTATATGTATCCTATTATTTTTATTCCATCCGCATATTACAATTTAATGGAAGGAGGTTCGGTAAGCGCACCTTGGATTTTATATGCAGGAGGATTGATTTCCACTTTTATTTTGATCTCTCTTTATAATGTTCAGATCCAATTGGAGAATCCATTTGATCAGATAGGAATAGATGACGTGAAATTGGAAATGTTTGATTTGAATGAGTAATCAGCTTGAAAATCAAGTTGGTTTTTGCTGTTTTTAAAGATTTGGTCGACTATGAAAAGTTTAATGTATGGAATAGGGACCTGTTTAGGGCTGTTGCTATTTCACTTGAATGGATATTCCCAAGAGGAAATCGATTTGTTTTCGGATCAAGAACCCTGGAAATCAAAATGAAGTTTTCCCTCAAAGAGCTGAGAAAACAAACGAATGACTCTACCTATATGGATCACAGTCTTCAGCTGAAAAATGAAGAAACCGGAGAGTGGGAAACTTTGGATATTGAGATGCGGGTGAGGGGGAATTTTAGATTAGATAATTGTTTTTATCCTCCGCTCCGAGTGAAAGTGAAGAAAAACAAGCCAAGGGAACCGTGTTTGATGGAAACAGGAATCTGAAATTGGTGATACCCTGTTCCAAAGCAAATGGAGCGGATAGTGATGTTATCAAAGAATACCTTTGTTACAAGCTTTTTGAACCCATTACCCCTTATGCTTTTCAGACCAGATTGGTGAAAGTGTATTTTGATAATGAGGATGATAAGAAAGAGGAGGAGGAGGAGCTGATTGGGTTTTTCATAGAAGATGATGACAATGTAGCAGATCGGTTTGGGGGAGAGATTCTGGATGGGAAAAAATCATTGGAACCTTACTCGAAGATTCTGCAGCTGTGCGTCATGATTATTTCCAGTTAATGATTGGAAATACAGATTGGTCCACCATGTACCAGCACAATATGAAAATCCTGAAATTAGACTCTAAAACAGTAGTTCCGTTGCCCTATGATTTTGATATGACGGGCATCGTGAACCCTCCTTATTCCCAGGTGAGTAATTTGGTGAATATTGAAATGGTGACAGAGCGACTGTATCGGGGATATTGTAGGGAGGAGTCCCTGATGCAGGCAATCAGGCAGGAATTTCTTGAATTGCAGCCAGAAATCTGGGCCAGGGTAGAAGCTCATGAAGCAATGATGGATAAGGGTGATTACAGAAATTTCAGTTCCTATCTTCAGGAATTTTTTGACATTATAGGAAATGATCGAGCCTTTGAAAGCCAGGTTTTAATGGACTGCCGTAAATAACTTTTAAGAATTAGTAAGTTATTTTAACAAGCGATAAAGTGTGCTAGCTTCTATATCGCCTAAGTTTTTAAGGGTAGGTATGAAGCAATTTTACATTCCATTTTTATTCGTTTTAGTCCTGACATCAGCTTGTAGCTCTGGGGATAAAGTAACAAATATTGATTTGAATTTTCAGGTAGAAATCACCGATTCTCTGCAGATCGATTATTTGGGGGATTTGTGGATTCAAGACTATGATTCGGTTTCTCAGGAGTGTGTGGCCTTGACAAAAAATGATCAGGAGCTATTGTTTATCGATTCTCAGGGAGAAATCGCATCTACATTGAACATCCCGTTTGAAGGGCCCAATTCCATGCAAGGAATATTCCTTTTGTCTTATAGAAATGAAATCTTGCATATTTTGAGTTCGGTCAGTGGTTTTCATTTTATAGGAAAGGATGGGGAGTTTAAGAGGTCCATTTTATTGCCTTATCAGTACATTTTCCATAACAATGCATTAGACCCTGCCTTTTCTTCATTGGGAGATCAAATTGCTTACTTCAAGCCGGTGAATTTTGAAGATCTGAGAAAGGGAGGAGAAGTGGAATTTGTAAAGTATCTGTATACTGCCCCATTTTTGGAAGTGATGGACACAGTTTCCAAGGAGATAAGCACCACCATGGAGTTTCCCCAAACATCCATGTATGCGGATGGGAATTACTATTTCTTTCCGTTTCCCAGGATCAAGAAATTGGGGGGTAACTGGTATCTCCATTTTGATCATGAGTTGAAATATTTTGTCTATGAAGAAATTGGAGAGGAAATAGTCCTTGAAAAGACGGTTGATTTGGAGGTCAAAGATGCCGTTTTACCTAGGGCCGAAGAGTTTGAGGTGGCGATGCAATATTCTATGAGTGATCAACGGCCCGCTACCATTTTACAGCTCTATAGATTGGAAGAAAAGACGATCGTTTTTTACAAGAAGGGGATTCCGGAAAAAACGGTGGAGTTAGATCCAACAGCTTCAAATTTAGATCAGATGAATCAAACGTATGCGGCAGTTTTTGATGAAGAAAACAATTTGATCCAAAATGGGATAGATGTCCCGGAAGGGTTGATTTTCAGCAGGGCAATAACTGAAGATGGTGAGCTTTTGGCGAAGAAGGATCAGGTGTATTTAGGAGTGGAGGAGGATCAGGTGATTTATTATAAGTTAAAAGTGCTGGAGGAAGGAAAGTAGATTGGTCTTGATGATCATCTCATTCAATAATTCTCTGGTCGAGTTGTAAAGGGTAGGTTTTGAAAGTAGCAAGATTGAATTTTTCCGAGAGCGGGTTGATAACAAAATTCAATGAAGTTGGATCTACTACAGATGGGGCAGCAAAACACAACGTATTGGAAGTTAATAGCTTGGTTCCGAATTCCTTTGAAGTTTTGGAAGGAGGGAGTTGGTTCCAGTTGGAAGGGAGATCGTCAATTTTTGGAGAAAAATCAGTTCCTCAGGAATCTGTATTTCCATGACGGAGTACTTGATCAAACGATCAGAAGAAAATAACTCAGGGTCGATCGTCAGTCTTTCCAACAGCGAGGAAGAAATGCTTGATCCGGCATAAATAGCAGGATGACCGGGGAGATTCCATCGGCCTCCAAAAAGTTTAGCACCTGTGCCACTGGTATCGTTGTATTCGGTTAAGGCTATTCGGTAGACAATCATGTTGATCAAATGGCGATGCCATACTGAAGTCTCATGATTTCTGTTTTCAGAAGATCAATTCCCTCGGTCAGATCGATTAATTCCAATGGTTTTCTGTTTCCAAGCGTAAATAGTGGACGCTCCATCCATCTTTTAAATCCTTCTCTGCCAAAGTAATTGATCCCAATTGCATATAATTCTGCGAGGCGATAGATTTTTTCTGATTGTAGGGTGTCAAAAACTTCTTTTCGCTGAAGGGTTTTGGAGGAAACACCCAAAGCAGTGGCCAATGTATTGTAATCCAGACCTGCCATTTCTTTGAGGGCATCAAAAGATTTTTTCTCCAAGCCATTTCTAAAAGTCTCCAAACGGCTTAAAGGCTCATCCAATGCATTGCCGGCGACATGAAGAATGTCAGAAGCAGAAAGGTTTGCTGTTTTAGCGTAGGCTACTGCAGGCTCATTGACTTTGGAAGATTTTTTTGCCATGATCAGAAAAGGAAATTTGTCTTTTAATATAACGTAAATTGTCCTATTTAGATCGTATTTCCCTCTACTTTTTTCTGATAATCAGGCAAATGTTTGTTTCTAACCCCTGAAAGGATTTTTGGTTCAAGTCTTCAGACTTGGACATTGTCTGTAATAGACTGTTTTTTGGAAAAAAACTAACTAAATTAATGGATTAGTTGATGTTTTTTCGATGAGTAGAAAATATAAAATTAGAGATCAGGACAAACTTTATTTTGCAACCTTCACTGTGATTGAGTGGATAGATTTATTCACTCGTAGAGAGTATAGAGATATCTTTTTGGATTCACTTCGGTATTGTCAGAAATTTAAAGGTCTTGATTTATGTGCCTATTGTATCATGTCAAGTCACGTTCATTTGATCCTTGGCCGGAATGGGGAGTTACCGATAGAAGGGTTAATGAGAGATATAAAAAAATTTACTTCTGTTAAGATTTTAGAAGCGATAAAGGCTAGTCATACAGAAAGTAGAAAAAATATTTTGCTATGGCATTTTGGCAATGCTGGGAGAGCAAACCCAAATAATACTCACTATCAAGTCTGGCAGCAGCATAATCATCCAATTGAATTGAATACAAATGAAAAAGTCAGCCGATGCCTTCATTATATTCATCAAAATCCCGTAAAAGCCGGAATTGTTCTTTCCCAAGAGGATTATTTGTATAGCAGTGCCGTCAATTATGCGGGATTGCCAGAGAAATTGATTGATGTGTTATTGATTGCGTAATGATGTTTACAGTCTGGAGACTGTGTTTTTATGTAGTCCAAGTCCGAAGACTTGAACTATTCCCCTGCTTCCAATATTCCAATCGTTCACATCTGGTAGCTTCGATGCTGTAGAAGTCAAATTCGGCGGTGACTTTCCCTTCGATCAGGTAAATAGCCCTTCCCTTAAAAGGATATTTTTTGACCACGGGAGGGAAATGTACCGTATCGATCCATTGCCCTTCTCGATCGATGAAGGTGCCAAAGTTCATAACTTCCCCCTTAACCGTGCGGGTGTATTTGACGGTCACCAGGTAGCCAACGATTTGCACGGTTTTACCCAGATAGCTTTTGAGTTCGGCAGCACGAATGCCTCGAATGCTTTGATCTTTGATCAGGTGAAAAGGAGAATCCAGTGGAAACTCCAGAATGTCGATTTGGTCTACGATCTCCTGTCGGATGTCGATTTCCTCGAGTTGCGGTACTGCAGGCTGACGGAAATTGAATCCGAATTTTGCTTGAAAAGGTCGGTAGGGCCGGGAATCGCTTTGCGCTTATTCAAGATGAAATGTGCTTCCCAAAGCAGTTCCTGCTTGGTTTTACCGGTGAACCGGAAGCAATTGATCCGAATGAGAATGAGTAGCTGTTCCAGGCTGATTTCCACCCGTCCGCAGAAATCCGCCAGTCCAAGGAAGTGCCCATTTTGCCTGCGTTCGGTGAGGATTTTTTCTACCGAAGCTTTCTCCAAGTACTTGAGGTGGATGAATCCGAGATAAACCATTTTCCCGATGATTCGGGTCAGGTACTCACTTTCGTTGATGTGGGGAGCTTGGATATCGGCCCCGTTCATTCGGAGTTCATGCACGTAAAACTCCGTGTGATAAAAACCTCCGAAATTATTGATTACTCCCACCATAAACTCCAGTGGAAAATAAGCTTTGAGGTAGAGGCTTTGGTAGCTTTCCACCGCAAAAGAAGCGGAATGTCCCTTTGCAAAGGAATAACCCGCAAAACTCTCGATCTGATGCCAGACTTCGGCAGCGATTTGATCGGGATGGCCTTTCTCCCGGCAATTGCTGAAAAACCGGTCTTTCACACGCTGGAACTCATCTTTGGAGCGGGACTTCCCACTCATACCTCTTCGCAGTACATCAGCTTCGCCCAGGCTCAATCCGGCAAAGTAATGCGCCACCTTGATCACATCTTCCTGATAGACCATGATGCCGTAAGTTTCGGGCATGATGTCAGCGAGAACAGGATGGGCGATTTTGCGACGCTCCTCATCCACATGCCGTAAAATGTATTCACGCATCATCCCTGACCTTGCCACTCCCGGGCGGATAATGGAGCTGGCAGCCACGAGTTCTAGGTAGGTATTGGCTTTCATCTTGGCCAACAACATACGCATGGCAGGAGATTCCACATAGAATGCACCAATGGTATGCCCTGTCTGCAGATGTTCACGAATCAGGGGATCTTTTTAAACTCTTCCACCTTTCGGATGTCCACTTTCACCCCTTGGTTTTGGTAGATGATCTCGATCGCACTTTTGATATGTCCGAGGCCGCGCTGGCTCAGGATGTCAAACTTATGCAGTCCGATGTCCTCGGCGACATGCATGTCCACATGCGAAAGGGGAAATCCCTTGGGAGGCATTTCCGTGGCGGTATAATAATGGATGGGCTTGTGGGAAATCAGGATTCCACAGGCATGGACGGTCAGATGGGAAGGCATGTCATGGAGTACTTGGCTGTATTTCATGATCAGCTTTCCGAACTGATCCGGCTGGTAGCCAGGTTTGTCCGCGAAGTGGATCAGGGACTCGATTTCACTTTTGGGGAGACCAAAAACCTTTCCGAGTTCACGGAAGACGGAGTTGTATTGAAAGGTACTGTAGGCTGCCAATAGACTGACATGTTCCTGTTTGCCTTGATTGTACTTTCTGAAAATATACTCTGTGACCTCATCCCGGTCTTTCCATGAAAAATCAATGTCAAAATCGGGAGGATTTTCCCGGTATAAGTTGATGAACCGTTCAAAATATAGATCCAATTCGATGGGGTCCACATCGGTGATCCCCAGGCAATAAGCCACGATGCTATTGGCACCGGATCCTCTGCCTACATGGTAGAAGTTGCGCTGCTGGGCAAAGGTCACAATGTCGTAATTGATCAGGAAATAGGAGGTGAAAGCCTTTTGCTGGATCAGTTCCAGTTCCTTTTCGATGCGTTGGGAAATTTCGGGTGTCAGATCGGGATAGCGGTAGAGCGCCCCCTTGAAGGTTTCCTGGCGTAGGAAATCGTAATCTTCCCAATCGGAGCCTAGAATATCCCGTTTGTTTTTGACCGCTTGAAAGTAAAAGGAGAACTGGCAGTGCTCCAGTAGTTTTTGGGCATTGGCCAGCAAGTAGCTATGACCTTCGGAGCGGGCGACCATATCGGCATAGCTATAGAAGCGGTCACCAGGGTCTCCCTGTTCCTCCAAAGGAAGTTTACTCAGTAGGGTGTTGAGGTCCATACTTCGCAAGAGGCGATGGGCATTGAACTCAATTTTGGAGCTAAAAGTCGCGGGTTGCAACATGACCAGACGGTCCTTGTATTGGAACCAAGGAGAGGAGATTAATTGATTGAGTTGAGTGGGGTGTACTCCGATGTATTCATTTTCCCGCAGGGTAAAAAGTGCTTGGGCAGGGGATAAATGATAAAGCTGTGATCGAAAGCCGGAGCCCGTTTCCCGAATGGTTTTTTGTGTACCAGGTGCTCAGAAAGATGGCTGTTGAGCTCGAAGAAGCCTTCCTGGTTTCTGGCCAAGCCAATGTATTGTTGTTGGGTGCCATTTCGGAAGTCAATCCCGATGACGGGATGAATGCCCACCCGTTGGGCTGCTCGGATAAAGGGGAATACTCCTGCGGTGCAATTGATATCTGTCAGGGCAAACGCATCCAGACGTTTGCTTTTCGCTTCCCCGATGAGTGCGTCTACGGATAAGGTCCCGTATTTGAAGCTGAAGTGAGAATGACAGTTGATAAACATGATTTTATAATATTACGCTACGCTGAAATAAGCCTTTGGCCAAATAGAGTCGCTGCGCTCCTGAAATACAGCTTCGCTGAGATAAGGTCGCATTCTCCCTAGATATGCTTGCGCGAGATATGCCTTCCTACCTTCGGCAGGCAGGCGGCGAAATAAAGACTCCTTCGTCGTCCGAAATAGGCCTGTGGTGAAATAGCTTGGTTCAGTATTTCACCGACCGAAGGGAGGTTTATTTCTATGGTATTTCTATGGTATTTCTAAGGATTTCAATAACACTATCTGCCTTTAGGCTATCTTAGTTATATCTGCTCTAAGAGCTATTTTTTTATATTAGAGATCCAGCTAAGCTGAAATAGACCTGCGGCGAAATAGAGTCGCTGCGCTCCTGAAATACAGCTTTGCTGAGATAAGGTCGCATGCTCCCTAGATATGCTTGCGCGAGATATGCCTTCCTACCTTCGGCAGGCAGGCAGCGAAATAAGGACTCCTTCGTCGTCCGAAATAGGCCTGTGGTGAAATAGCTTGGTTCAGTATTTCACCGACCGAAGGAGGTATATTTCAATTGTATTTCCAAGTATATCTATTGCTCTTTTTAAATGTCAATTTTATTAACATTTTAATGTTTATAATGTAAACATAAAGTAGGATCGAAAGCAAGAAGATGTAGAGAATTGTCGGGAATTTCTACTCAGAGATACTTCAATAAGAAGATCACAAAAGGAATCGCCAATCCAATCATAAGTATTAAAAGCTGGAAATTTGCAGATTTGGACGATTCTGGTTTTTTCATGAGTAGGATTGATATGACCAGAATGGTGATCGACTTTATAAAAAAATAATTGCCTATGTAAGGCAGATTAGAAAATCACAGATTAATTTGATTTAATAACTCCTTCAATTCGCTATCCTTGATTGTCTCTTTGCCCGATTTATCATAAATCGAAAGTAGAAAGACTGTCGTCTCGGTGATTTTTACAAAAGTAATGATTCTTGCCCCTCCAGACTTCCCTTTTCCCTTAGAAGAAATGGCCATTCTGATTTTAAAACAGTTTTTACCTAATGGCGTTCCCTGGAAAGGATTTTTTTGAAGGGTCTGAATTAGGCTTGAAAAATCTTCTTTTAAAGAAGGATACTTTTTTGCCTATTTCTTCAGCTCCTTACCGAAATTAGGTATGGTAGCTACTTCATAGTTCATCCAATAAATCTTTTGCTGAGATGGCTTTGATTTTACCTTCTTGGACAAGATTTAATTCTTCCACCGAACGTTTTAAATTTTTATAAACATTAGCTTTATAGGTAGAGATAGGCTCAGCTTTGACAAACTTAAAGTTTTTCAAGAGCTCCATGATAAAATCAGCTTTTTGATCTTCTATGTCTAATAAAACTTTCATCTGAAATAGGCTTTTCTCAAATATACGTTTTTCAAAAGGAATCGGCTACAATTTAAAATGAAGCTTAGTTTCTTGTTGGGAGCTGTTTTACCGCATGCCATTTCAAATCTTGATATTTGAAAAAAAACCGAAGCATTTGACTTCGGTGGAGTTTGGAGAGAGGGTTATCCAATCTTAATCCCATATTTTCCCAGCAAACCAGGAAGTCCGTCCAAATCAAAACGGGCTCCTTTGATGCGGTTGAGTTCTGGGTCGATGCGGTAGTTTTGAGCTTCCCGGAAATCGGCTTTTTCCAATACAGTTTGGTCAAAAATGGCTCCACTTAACTCACTCCCAGCGAAGCTGCTTCCAATCAAATTGGCCATCGTGAAGTCCGCTTCAAGTAATCGGCAAGAATTGAAAATGGTTTTTTTTACCTGGAGATTGTAAAAGCCGCAATAGTCCATTTGACAGTTTTTGAAGGAAAACTCGATCAGGAAAGGGTTGCAGCTTTGGAAGTGAATCCCCAGCATTTTACAGGAATCAAAATTGACGCCACGAAAAGAAACTCCAGGAACCTTGCAATTGCTTAGGTCACAATTAGTGAAACTGCAATCCTCAAAACTAAACCCCTGCAGGTTCATTCCCGCGAAATTGCATTGGGAAAAACTGCAGCCTTCGTATTCTCCGGTTTGGAAATTTTCTGGAATTAGATTCTGGAATTGCTGGTCAGCGTAATAGGACATCTAAACAAAGTCTAAAAGCTAGAGGGTAAAGGTTGAAATGATTCAAAGATTAAGGTTAAAGGCCGGCCATGTCCCACTTTCGGATGGTCTCCTTGATCAATCCAGCGATTTTTGCATTGACTTTTTGGAAGTATTCCTTGGCCTGTGCCTCATCAAAATTAGGATACCCTTGACCTTCTTGGTACAGCCCAATGCTGGATGGGAAAGGTACTGCTGAATAGGTTCCAGCTTTAGGATATGCAGTTGCCATGTCTGTATTGTATTTTTCTTTGTGAACCAAGGTAGGATCAATGGCCTGGATGTATGCGGTTTCGTTAAGACCGGCATGTCCACCGTCTTCTTTGAAAACTTCCATGGTCACATCGGAGGCATAAGACCACCAATTGACGACCAGGGTACGTACCCCCAGTTCATTGGAGATGTCTTCCGCTACTTTTGTAAAACGGCAGTCTGTCCACCTCCATGTCCGTTGAGAACGATGATGTTTTTGAAGCCATTTCTGGCTAAACCTTTCAAAATGTCCCGGATGAAAGGGGCATAGGCTTCTTCACTGATTTTGAAAGCGCCTGGGTAGGCAGCCATGCTTCCTGTGATTCCATAATTCAGTGTAGGGGCGATCATGGCATTGAGTTCGCCGGCAATGTCTTTGGCCATTGCAAAGGGAGCCGTATTGTCCGCTCCGTTATTGACTACACCATGGGGCTCCAAGGTGCCTGTAGGAAGCAATACGGTGTTGATTTTTTCTGGGACAAACGCAGCAAATTCCATCCAGTTGATCCGGTCCATTTCCCGGGTAGTGATTTGTTGGGAAAAAGAGGCATAGCCAACCATAATAGCAGTTGAAATAGAAAAAGTTTTTTCATGAGGAGGAGGGGAAAGAATTTGGGTTAAGACTCGATTAGTTCTTTTGTGGTATTTATTCTTTCAAAGCTAAGAATGATTTCTGTTCCTTCATTGGGTTTGCTATGAATCCGAAGATGTCCTTGGTTTTTTTCCATAAACTGTCTCACCAACAGCAGCCCTAAGCCTGTTCCTTTTTCCTTTTGAGTACCTTCAGTAGATTTAACCCTGACCACCTGGGAAGAAATTTCTTTCATTTTTCTTCAGAGATCCCTATTCCGTCATCTTTGATATGGAGGTTGATGAATCCGTCCTCTTCCTGTACAGAGTTCCATAGTTTGATTTGGCTATCGGAATTGGAGAACTTGATGGAGTTTTGAAGACAGTTTTGCAAAATGATGCGAAGCTGCTGGGGATCCACTAGCACCTGAGCTTGATCAAAAATCGATGAAAAATCGATGGTGATGTTTTTGGAAACTGTCTGATAATCCAATTGACCCACTTGTTCTTTTACGATTTCGGAAAGATCGGTAGCAGTTCTTTTGGTGATGATTCCATCGAGCTGCGCATGAGACCAACGAAGGAGTTTTCGGAGCATCTCATCTGTGTCTGACACTTGTTTGATGAGTAATTTCCTTACAGTTTTTTGTTCATCCTCATCCAAAAGACCATTCTCTTCCAATTCCAACAGTTGCTTGACAGAATTGATAGGGGCTTTTAGGTCATGGGAAAGGATGGAGAACAGCTTATTTTTTTCTTCATTGATCGCTTCCAGTTTTTCATTTTGAATTTGAATTTCCTTTTGCTTTTCCAGAAGAACCTGATTTATTTTTTCTTTTTGTTTGATCACTCTTCCATATAAAATAAAGCCGATGATGAGGCCTATTAAAGCTATGACCAAAATAATTGTCAGTTTTTTGTTGAACTGGGCACTGTTTTGGGCCAGCTCTTTTTCCTGAAGCAAGTTCTGGTTGTCGGCATCTGCCAAAAGTAGCTGAAGATGGCTGATTTCAGCATTTTTACTTTCATTGTATAAGCTGTCTGAATAGGCTTTATACAATTTGGCATGCTCTAATGCCAGGGCATATTGGTCAAGTTCCTCATAGATTGCCAATAATACTTTTGACAACCTTCCTTTATCCCAATACCCTCTTGTTTTGTATACATAGTCTTTGGAAATCTCAGCATATCCCAATGCTTTTCTAAGATTTCCCTTCGCTATTTCGATTTCCGCCAAACCGGAATAAGCAAATGTATAGGCCCAGTTGGATAGTTGCCCCGGGTAGTTCAGCACTTGTCTGTAATATTTCTCGGATTCCTCGAGTTTTCCCTCATCAAAATAAATCTTACCAGCTCTATTAAGAGTCATGGTATAGATCACTCGATCTTGATGATCTTTTAAGTATTCCAGCGCCAAGTCAATGGATTGATGGGCTTTGTCAAACTGCCCTAGGTCGGACTCTCCAATACTTCTATTAAAGTAATTCTTTCCTATTCCGTAAGTGTCTCCAAGTTTCTTGCTGATTTCTATGCAGCGGTTAAATATATCAATGGCCCTCTCTAGTTGATTTTGACTTAAGTAAATGAGCCCACGGCCATTGAGTGCGTAGTTCAGACCGGACTCATCTTGGGTTTTGTTGAAAATTTCGCTGGCAGAGGAGTAATACTTGATCGATTCTACGTAGTCTCCTTCGACGTAGTACAAGGTTCCAAACAAATTGGCAACCTTCCCAACTTTATTGTCATCTTCCAGTAGGCGGGCAAGAGAATCTGCCTTGCTGAGGTAATAGAAAGCACTGTCCCATTCTGCATAAAGGTATTTTTCCCCTTTACTGATCAGTGTATCCAACAACACCTCTGAATCCATTTTAGTGGTACTTTCCACTTGAATAGGGGGGTAGCCCAAATCAGGGAAATCAATAAAATTAAATAGGACATTAGGTGATATCTAGGACTTAATTGCTTTTACAGAACGGAAATATAATTTACTTGGGGTAAATTAAAAAAAATACAGGTTTGAAAATTTTAAGTGGTCATTTTGGTAAATTATTGGAATACAGATTTATACGATGCTGTTTTAATTCAAAAAATAAATTCCCGGTATGGGCTAATTTTTTTCGAATAAAAAAATATGAATTTTCCGTATTGGAAAACGAAATTGGTTTTCTCTTGTTTTCCATTCATTAAGGATTTGATTGGGTGGGGAGTGGTAAAAAAAGCTCCCAAAAAGGGAGCCAGGTGTTTTATTCACAAGTAACATTTGGATTAAACATCGTGAATATACCATTTGGATTATGTTTCCAAACCCATACATGGAGTTGATAATTTCGGAAAGGTAGTGGAGCAGGAGGAAAAGCTTCATCAAATTCCTGCATTCCAAAATAAGGGATCATCTCATTTTCTGCATCCCAGGCATCCGCTACGATCACAAATTCTACTCCTACCAGTTTCATTTGGCCATTTTTATCCATTTCATATAATAATGCTTCTGGCATGGTAGGGTCATACTCTCCATCCACCGCAGCGAAGTTGACATAATGGTATCCCATGCCTCCCGCTGGAGTAGCCACGCATCCAGAACCTTGCTCATATCCATCTTCCATTGCCACTTCTATTCTATGGTATTTAGCGGTAGCGGCTCGAAGACCTGCGAGCATTTTGTTTGTTTCAGAATCCATTCGGAGGTTCTCCAAGGAAAATGTTTCCGGATAATCTGTTGCTCTTTCGAGCGTGGTGTTTGGATCTAAAGGTTGATCAAGACTGCTTTCGTCGGTGATACAGCTTGATAGAATAATTGTCATTGTGAGCACCATTGCAAGCCCACAATACGAACCACGAAAATAATTTTTCATTGTTTTTTGGGTTATTGTTTGAAAAATGTGAGTAAATAAAAATTTGAATTATCCCTTTTAAAGGGTCCAGTCGCAAAATATTGACAGTCAGTATACTGTCTATCTAATTTAGAAATAAAATTGCATTATTTTACAATGATTTTGGTATTTTTTTAAGACTAAAGTATTGTTGAAATGACTAAAATCATCTTTTTTTCGGCCTGTTAAATCCAGTTACCCAAAACGCTTCGTAACTCCTTCCAAATCATCCGACCGAATCTGTTTTGGTCATATGGTTTCATTTTTTTCCATGGAAAACCAAAAACCGGATTATTAACCTAAACACAATTAAAATGAAAAATGAACTGATCAAGCCTAAAGGACTGGTGACCAATACCAACAGAAGGAATTTTCTGAAGTTTGGAACGATGTCAGTTGCAGGGGCAGGACTTCTGCTGATGGGCTGTAATGACGATGAAGATATGATGCCTCCTATGATGAACGAGGGAGTAAACCTTGGTTCCGGGGATATCGGTATTTTGAATTATGCCTATGCATTGGAGCAGTTAGAAGCGGCATTTTATGCCAATGTAATTGCCGGGGGATATTTTGCCAATGCAAGTGCAGAAGAAAAGACCATTATGGGGGATCTGGAGAAGCATGAAAGGGCTCACAGGGACTTTTTAGCGGCATTGGGAAGCGCTGCAATAGCAGACTTGGAAGTGGATTTCAGTTCCATTGATTTTAGTAGCAGGACTTCCGTTTTGGGAGCAGCCAAGACATTTGAAGATCTAGGTGTGGCAGCATACAATGGTGCTGGACAGTTTATCGAGAATGTGGACTACTTACTGATTGCAGGGAAGATAGTTTCTGTGGAAGCAAGACATGCGGCTGCAATTCGTGACTTGATCAATCCAGGTTCAGATGATTTTGCCGGAGATGATTTGATTGACTCCAATGGTCTGGAGCGAACCTTGGGATTTACGGAAGTATTGACAGCGGCATCTACTTATGTGAAGACGCCGATCGACTTTAGTCAATTGCCTAGCTAATATTCACCTTAACCACAATTAGATATGAACTTATTAAAATTGCTTGATACCATGTGTCCGGACACCAATAGTCCGGAAGAAAAGGATCTATTTTTCTCCAGAAGAGAGGCGTTCCGCCAGTTTGGAGATCTCAGTAAAAAAGTAGCCATGGCTGCAGTGCCATTGGGAGTACTTTCGGCCTTGCCAAAAGTAGCCAAAGCAGATACGGCCAGTCTGATCGATGTGCTCAATTATGCATTGACGCTGGAACACCTGGAATACCGGTACTATCAAATGGGTATTGAGTCTGGGGTAATCGAGGGGGCCCGACCAGAATATTTTCTTGAAAATCAGAGATCATGAGTTGGCACATGTCAATTTCTTGACGGAAGTAATTGGGAATGTGTTGATGGGAACGCCTGTTGAAGAGCCGGAATTTGACTTTACTGCCGGGGGTATTTTTCTCCATTTACAGATTATCCCACCTTCTTAGCGCTTTCGCAGGCATTTGAAGATACAGGTGTAAGAGCCTATAAAGGGCAGGCTGGAAATGTGATGGAATCAGATGTGGTCTTAACGGCAGCGCTTTCCATTCATTCGGTGGAGGCCAGACATGCCTCGATGGTCAGAAGACTGAGAACGAAAAAAGGTCAGGATACGGTGAAAGGTTGGATCACCAATGGGTCTATCGGTTCCCTTCCAGCAGCTACTCAGGCGATTTATGCCGGAGAAGAGAATGTGATGCAGGGAGGAGTGGATGTGACTTCATTGACCGGGATTGATGCTGCAGCTGTCTCCGAAGGCTGGGATGAGCCATTGAGCAAAGATCAGGTACTTGGTATAGCGTCTTTATTCTTGGCGTAATCAGAATTGTTGGGTTGGGTGGTGAGATGTCATTTCCATTGGAGGTGGCATCTTTTTTATTGGGTCGCTATGCTCCTGAAATACGCCTTCCTACCTTCGGCAGGCAGGTGGCGAAATAGCTTGGTTCAGTATTTCACCGACCGAAGGGAGGTTTATTCCCATTGTATTTCCAAGTATTTCAATAACACTATCTGGCTTTAGGCTATCTTATTTAATATCTGCTCGAAGAGCTATCTTTTAAAATAGAGAGATACGCTTCGCGAGATACAGTCGCTTCGCTCCTGAGATATACCTTCCTACTTTCGGCAGGCATGCGGCGAAATAGCTTGGTACAGTATTTCACCGACCGAAGGGAGGTTTATTTCTATGGTATTTCCAAATATTTCAAAGTGTTATCCGATACAAACTACAAGGGTTCAGATGTTTTGACTTTTTTAGGTCCGGGTGATCAAAATCCAGCCAATATTCCATTCCGATTTTTTGCATCACCCGAATGGAAGCCTTGTTGTCAGAGGAGGCAAATGAAAGAACTTCTTTTAATCCTAGCTCCTTTGCATAGTCAAGGCATCTTTTAGCACCTTCTGTTGTAAACCCTCTGTTCCAAAATTCTTTGTGGATTCTCCATCCTATATCCACACATGGAGTGAATTCCGCCTCAAAAGTTTTCCATCCCATTCCGATCATTCCCAGTAGTTCTCCTGTTGCCAATAAATCAACCGCAAAATAGCAGTAGCCTTTATCATCAAACAGACGGTTCATCCGCTCCATCATGGCCTGAGACTCTTCTACCGATAAGGGTTTTTCGAAGTATTTCATGATTTCCGGATCAGCATTCATCTGACTGAAAGCTTCTAAATCTGAGTCTATCCAAGATCGAAAACCCAAGTTAGGTGAGGTGAAGAGGTGGGATTTATCCATTTGAGATTAATTTTCTGTCATTTTTAGATCATAATCGAAAAAATACATGATTATTTTCGATTATAATCGAGGATTTATATATTTTTGTAGTATGATTACTCGACAAATTGAATCGGAATTACGGACGAGGCTCTACAAAGGTAAGCTATTAGTGATTGTCGGGCCGAGGCAGGTAGGGAAAACAACGTTAATGAAACAGATTCTGAATTTTCCGAATGATGCTGTACTGTGGCTCAACTGCGATAATCCAGATGATCGATTGGGGCTTCAGGACACTACGGTTTCTTCACTTCGATCTCTGATTGGAGACTATAAGTTAGTCGTGATAGATGAGGCACAGCGAGTATCAAATATCGGACTTACACTTAAGATTTTGGCGGATGAATTCCCCGAAGTTCAGGTTCTAGCTTCTGGATCATCGGCCTTGGAGCTTGCAAACTCAATTAAAGAGCCATTAACAGGACGAAAGCGGGAATTTCAACTATACCCGATTTCAACCCAAGAACTTTGTGAACATACGTCTCCTCGTGAGGAACTGCGACTTTTGGAAAAGCGACTGGTATTTGGATTTTATCCAGAGGTAATTAATCACCCTAGCGATGCTCGAGAGGCACTTCAGGAAATCAGTAGTAGTTATTTGTATAAAGATATTTTGAGTTTGCAGGAAGTAAGAAAGCCCGCAATTTTGCAGAAATTATTACTTGCTTTAGCGCTTCAAGTAGGATCAGAAGTCACGTTTAACGACTTGGGTAATACCGTGGGAATTGATAAGGAAACCGCCGAGAAGTATTTAGATCTTTTGGAAAAGGCATTTGTTATTTTTCGATTGAACTCCTTCTCGAATATGCGAGTGAGAAAATAGCGAAGTGAGATTAATAACCAAGAAGTTCGAAATTCTGGGGTATCATCAAAATAATTTCAATTCTTTGGAATTAAGGACGGATAAAGGGGCGCTTTGGGAGAATTTTTTAATCAGTGAGCGGATGAAATACCTGAGCTACCATCGGATAGCTACTAATGTCTATTTTTGGCGGACTACTACAGGAAAGGAAATTGACTGGCTCGAGGAGCGTGAAGGAAAACTTTTTCATTTGAGGCAAAATGGAATCCTGAGCGGAAGGCTAAACTTCCTTTAGGTTTTGAGGAAGCTTATCCCAATACCGAGTTTCAGATCGTCCATAGAGAGAATTACATTGATTTTTTGAGATAGATTTTCTTAAAGAGAAATTAATCCCTGATTGAATCCAGCTGCAATAGAGTTCCAATGGATTCCATTTTAAATTCCCTTACACAGCCATCCCATTAAAAGGATTAAACCTTCTTCTTCCTACGCCCATGCCTACGGCTCGGCAGATGGTTTTTTCTCCAAACTTTCCATTGATTTTGTCCATGGCCTGGTACAGGTTGATTTGCTCCTGGGTATCTTCAAAGAGTTTGATCTGATAATTCCCATAAACCAGCGAACTGAAACGTACTCCAATCAGGCGGATTAACATGCGGCGGCTGTAGAGCTTACGGAAAAGTTCCTTGACCAGTGGGATCAGCGTATGGTCTGCGGAAGTATAGGGAATGCGTTGCTGCACGGTGTGGGTATCAAAATCCGAATAGCGAATCTTGACGCTCACACAGGCTGTTAACTGTAGGTTTTGACGCAGTTTTCCAGCGAGCTGCTCACACATGGCTACGAGCGTTGCTTCCAGCATTTTCACATCAATGGTGTCCTGTTCGAAGGTGTTTTCCGTAGAGATGGACTTGGCTTCAGAGTAAGGAGTTACCGGAGACCGGTCGATGCCATTAGCCTTTTCCCAGATCATATTCCCATTTTTCCCAAAAGTAGCCTGCAGGAGTTCGGCTGGCATTTGCTGCAAGGTATGCACTTTCCGAACGCCCATATTGTAGAGCGTTTGGGAGGTTTTCTCTCCGATCATGGGGATTTTCCGTACCGAAAGAGGAGCGAGAAAGGGCTTTTCTTCCCCAAAAAGAACCTGTTTTTCATTATTGGGTTTGGCTTCACCCGTAGCTACTTTGGAGACAGTTTTGTTTTCTGAGAGTCCCAGGGAAATAGGCAGTCCCGTTTCTTTCATGATGCGTTGTCGGATTTGCTGCGAAAGCTTGAAGCAACCGAAAAAGCGATCCATTCCCGTAAGGTCGATGTAGAATTCATCGATGGAGGATTTTTCAAACAAAGGGACTTCCTCCCGGATGATCTCGGTGACCTCGTGGGATTTTTGACTGTACTTTTCGAAATCTCCTCGGATGATCAATGCCTCGGGACAAAGTTGCCTGGCAGTACGCATGGGCATGGCAGAGTGTACCCCGAATTTTCTTGCTTCATAACTACAGGAAGCTACGACCCCACGGTCTCCTGAGCCCCCGATCAATATAGGCTTCCCGTTGAGCCTACTGTCAAATAACCGTTCTACCGACACAAAATAGGAATCCAAATCCATGTGCACGATGCTTCTCTTCCCTTCCATTTGCATTGTTAATTAAATTGACATTTTAATGTTTATAATTTAAACAAAAGTTTTATATTTGGATACTTGGAGTGAAAGATTGAAGGAGATTGACAAATAACAAAAGACATGCTTTGCAGGATTTGCCTGTAGCGGATACAATAGAAATAAAATGGAAATACACCTCCCTTCGGTCGGTGAAATAATTGATTCGAAATCTATTTCGTAAAAAATATACTTCGCTAAAAAATAAAATATGAATGAGAAATCAGCTTATATCCCAATTCATGAGCTAGAGGTTTATCGTCTTTCCCGAAAGCTTTCTACTAGTGAATGGACTGTTTATCAACGGTTGAGCTTTCAAGAAAAGAAGGTTTGGGGCGATCAAATGTTATCTGCTATTAATTCAGTAGGAGCAAATATTGCCGAGGGATATGCTCGATTTCATTTTTCAGAAAAATCCAGATTCTATTACATTTCAAGGGCATCTTTATCCGAAGGCGTAGAACATTGGATTGATTTGGGCTTTGAAAGAGGTGTTGTTTCTGATCAAGAATTCTTATTATTCAATCAGCTCAGGCGTGATGTTCAAGTCAGGTTAAATAACATGATTAAATCTACTTATTCTGCTAAAAATCAACTAAAAGATAATAGCTAGTCTAGTATTTCGCCCGCTTGCGGGCTTATTTCCATTGTGTTTCCACTGTATTTCAGATATAATTATGACTTTAAACGCCAACATTAAGTTTCTAAGAAAGAAAAAATCGCTCACCCAAGAGATGTTAGCCTCTGCCTTGGGGATTTCCAGGTCTAAACTGGCAGGTTATGAGCTCAATGTCAATCCTCCCTTGGAAACCTTGGTGAAGCTATCGGATCATCTGGGGGTATCAGTGGATATCTTGCTTCGGGAAGATTTGACATCTTATTCGGAATATAAGCTTCGTGAATTGCTGGAAACAGACCAGTTTCTAAGAGGAAGAAAACTTCGGGTTTTGGCGACGACCGTGGATGAACAGGGGAGGGAGCTAATCGAAGTGGTTTCCCAACGTGCCAAAGCAAGTTACCTGGCCGGTTTTGCCGATCCGGAATACATTGCTGAACTGCCTCGATTTGCCTTGCCATTTCTACCCATGGATAAAAAGCATCGCGTGTTTCAGGTAGATGGAGATTCTATGCTCCCCATCCCTGATGGAGCTTGGATCGTATGTGAATATGTAGATGATTGGCTGTCCATCAAAAATGGGGAACGCTATGTGGTGGTAACCGAACAGGATGGCGTGACTTTTAAACTGGCGTACAATCGAATCCAAAAAGAAAAGAAGTTGCTACTTTGTTCCGCCAATCCGATTTACCCGCCTTTTGAGGTGGAGATTGAACAGGTAAGGGAGATTTGGAGGTATCGATTGGCGATGAGTTGATGTCTTCACTAATGAAATGGAAATATGTCTCATTCCGTTCGGCGAAATGCAGTTGAAATACGTTTATGTACCCTCTTTTAAAAAACACTGATTAGTCCATGCCAATTATAGCCACCACCCTGGGAAACATGCTCATCGAACTAGATGAGGGGAAACTCACTTTACTTCAGTTTACCGAGGATCCGGTGAGTGATGAATCCTTGGAAGGAATGGTGAAGGAAGTAAAACATCAGCTGGATGAGTACCTCTCTGGCAAGAGAAAAGTATTTGATCTTCCTTTGGATTTAAAAGGAACAGATTTTCAAAAAGTGTTTGGCAGGCCGTGAATGAAATCCCTTTCGGGCAAACGACTACCTATATGAAATTGTCCCAAAAACTGGGAAACCCAGCAGCGATTCGTGCGGTGGGAGCAGCTATTGGAGCCAATCCCATTTTGGTGATTGTTCCCTGCCACAGGATTATCGGCACGAATGGTCAGCTGACAGGCTATGCAGGAGGCTTGGAAAGAAAACAAGCACTGCTGGAGTTGGAAGGTTTTCCTGTCCAACAGAGCTTGTTTTGAGCCTAGTCTTTCAGTTCGACGATTACCTCTATTTCTACGGCAATATCATTGGGCAGTGCTGCCACACCCACGGCAGATCTTGCATGCTTCCCCGCTTCTCCAAACACTTCTACCATCAAGTCAGAAAAACCATTGATGACTGCAGGATGCTTGGTGAAGTCAGGAGCAGAATTGACCATTCCCAATACTTTTACAAATTGTTTGATTCGGCTCAGATCCCCGCCCGTAGCAGCTTTGAGCACAGCCAGAATTTCTACGCCTGTTTCTCTAGCAGCTTGATACCCCTCTTCCACGGTTAGATCAGCCCCCACTTTGCCGTACACATCAGGTCCATTTCCGGCAAGATAAAGCACATTTCCTACTTGTCGCCATTTAACGTAAGTCCCCATAGGTACACCGACTTCGGGTAGGTTAAGACCTAATTCTTTGATTTTTGCTTCAGGATTTTGAGCCTGTACCATCATTGGAAGGCAAAAGATGAATGCCAATCCGAGGATTAATTGTTTCAATTTCATGCGTTGGTTGATGTTTAGTATTCCTAAGCTAAGGGTTTCTGCTTATTTTTACAGCCTATTTAAACCCTATTTCCATGAGCGATCTGAGCATAATTCCATATTCTCCTGATTACAAAGCTGATTTTGTAGCGATCACCAAAGCTTGGGTAGAAGATTATTTTACGCTGGAACCCTTTGATATTGCTCAGCTGGAAAATCCTGAGCAGGTAATCATCCAACCTGGAGGGGATATTATTTTTGCCAAGATGGGCGATGAAGTTGTGGGCACTGTAGGCCTTGCGAAAGCAGAAGATGGAATTTTTGAAATGGTGAAAATGGGAGTGAAGCCAGTTGCCCAAGGAAAGGGCGTAGGTATGTTATTGGGTAAGGCCATTATTGAAAAGGCCAAAGAAATGGGAGGGAAGAAACTGGTCCTGTATAGTAGTACCAAACTTCAGCCAGCCTTACATATTTACAAAAAACTTGGTTTTTATGAATCGGTGCCAGAAGCGGGTAAATATTGTAGATGTGATGTGAAGATGGAGTTAGACCTGGTCTAGGCCTGCTTTTGAAAACAGGATTTTTATCATGTTTCTCGTTGATTTTCATTAGGATAAGTTAATAGGTTTTTAAGGATATTGAGGTTTAAGTATTAACCCCAATAACCATGAAGACTATACTCGTTCCTTTCGATTTTTCACCATACGCTGTTGCCGCTTTGCAGACTGCTTATAAAATCAGTCATAAGTCAGGTGCAGAAATTTTATGTGTTACCGTGGTCCCTACCGAATTGGATTGGGAATTTTTATCTGAAGAGGCAAAAGCCAAACATTCTCAAGTTCTGGATGAATACAATGAAGCCAAGGAAGTCTTGCCCTCCTATTTAAGAAATATTGCTCCTGCCAAAGCCCCGATCAAACCTATCGTGAAAATTGGTGTTCCATTTGAATCAATTCTTCAGGTTGCAAAGAGTAGTATTCCACCGACTTGATTGTCTTGGGAGCTTATGGAAAAGGGAATGGGGGAGTGAATTTTATTGGGAGTACCCTTCAAAAAATCTTAAGAAACTCCCCTATCCTGTTCTTGCTGTCAAGGAATTATTGGATGGGAATGGGTTTCGGAAAGTAGGTTTTGCCTCAAATTTTGACCCGGCTTCCAAAACTGCATTTGAACGTATCAAGCCATTGGTTAAACTTTTTAGAGCCAGTGTGCATCTGGTTTTTGTCAATACCCCCGCTCATTTTACCAATTCGATTGAAGTGGAGGAACGTATGAATCATTTTATGAAGGGCTTTGAGGAGCTCACCTTCCATAAACACGTGTTTAATTATTCCGATCCTGAAACCGGACTAGAGAAATTCAGTGATTTGCATAAAATAGGATTGATGGCTTTGGTTTCCGGTCACCATGAAAAAATCCCGAATTATCAGATTGGAACGACTGAAACGCTGGTGTTTCAAAGTGATTTGGCTGTGCTTAGTATTAAGCTTTGAATTACCAGAATCTAAATCGCTTCTCGTAGATTCGATCCCGGAAGATCCAGTTTTCGAAGATGTCTTCGGATAAGTGAATTTCCAATCCTATGTTGATGGTCAAATACCCATCAAAACGGTGTCTTAATCCAGAGCCTCTTCTGATTCTGCCCCCATTTTTTAGGATTTTATCTACGTCTGGCATCCCATTGTCATCTAAAAACTGAGGGTTTCTAATGGCTAGCCTCAAGCGATCTGGATTGCTTCCATCTACATAATCTTCCACCAGATCCAGGTAAAATTCACTGACATTATAGGCGGAAATATCATCCATATAGTCGGTGAGCGTGAATCTATAATTCCCCTCAAACGTCAGGTCCATGTATACATTTAACTTGTATTTAAGGCCCAGTCCCATTGGGAAAGCGATGATGTAACGCTCGTAGGGGTTGTTTTCGAGTTGTAAGGGCCTTAAATCCACCCACTCTCCATCTAGCTGTGTTTCAGGATTATTGGTGGACAATGCCAATCCTGCAAAAATATAGGGGTTCCAAAGTGGTCTATGGATATTGGGTACTTTGACCGGGTGCCAATGGTATTCGAAGATGCTGGATATTTCCCAGTTTTTGGCTCGGAAGGTTAGATTTCTGGGAAATCTGAAGGCTCTTGGATCTGAAGGTTCATCCGCACCGGACATTTTGTAATAAGTGCCTTCCAACCTTGTTCGAAGGTGCGTTCCTATCGTTCTTCTCACCGAAAAGGTGGCGTTCCAATCTGGCTGGATTCCTTCCTGATATTTCCAAAAGGAATATAACTCTCCAAAATATTGGGTAGGTCCTATACTTGCTCCGATAGACCAGGGTTCTTCAAAACGATACCGGTAAAAGCTCTGAGAATTGGCGGCTGACCAAGTGCAGATAAACAGACCTATGAATAACAGTTTTCTCATGTTCAACCCCAAGCTTTCCTGAATGAAAAGAGTTTATTTACGAAAAATAGGCTATTTAATCATATTTTCAAATCCGGAGCGAAGATGCAAATCCCTTTGAGGGAATGGAATTTCGATCCCTTCTTCACCAAATCTTCTAAAGATTTCATAATACAACTGACTTTTAAGGATTTTTGGTCTATTGATATATTCAGAAGTCCAAACCCTTAAGTTGAAGTTGATACTGCTGTCCCCGTAATCTTCAAAAAGTACATCTGGCTCCGGAGTGGTCAATACCCCTTTATTGGCATTGGCGACATCCAGTAATATTTCCCTGACTTTTTCTGGATTCTCCTTGTAGGAAACCCCGACGGGGAAATTGAAACGGATCTTTCGCTCATTGTGGGACCAGTTGATTACCTGACTATCTATGAATTGACTGTTGGGAACGATGATGGTGATGTTGTCGTTGGTGACAATCATAGTGGACCGTGCAGAAATCTTGATTACATCCCCTGTTACATCTCCCACTTCAATTCGATCTCCGACTTTGATGGGTTGCTCAAATAGGATAATCAGTCCACTGATGAAATTGTTGGTGATATTCTGAAGACCAAAACCAATACCCACACCCAAGGCACCGGCCAAAATCCCAAAGGCACTAAGATCAATCCCATTGGTTTGTAGGATGGAAAAGATCCCTCCCAGAATCAATAGATATTTGATCATGGTCCCAATAGATTGCTTGGTACCTACGTCTATATGGTATCGCTTCAGAACCTTATGGACCATAAACCGTCTGATCCATTCTGTCACCACAAATAGCGCGACGAATGAAATGGATAGGGTAATGATTAATCCAATGGTAAGTTTAGAGTCTCCCAAATTGAAAAGGCTGTAATTCATGAGGTCCTGAAACCATTCTATAAATGAGGAAGCTTTTTCTTTTGCTACTTGATTTAGATTTTCTTGCATATAATTCGGGTACTTTGTCGAAATTTCGCCTTTAATATTATTGAGAACAAGGGCCTTAAACTATATATATTTAAACCTGATTAAAAATTCAATATACTATTTTGTTTTAAGAGTGATTTAGTCTTGCTTTTAAAATGGATGATTGGATTTTATTAATTTTGACGTATGAGTAAGAATAAAGAAGAACTTGAACATAGGCTTCGGCTACGGAATATAAAGCTCTCGGATTTTGATGATATCCGGGAAATCATGGTTTCGATTTATAAAAATCCAGGGGTGCCTGGACTAAAGAAGAACTTAAAAATCAATTACGAGTTTTCCCAGAGGGTCAGATTTGTATTGAAGACAATGGGAGAGTGGTGGCTGCAGCCTTGAGTTTGATCGTAGACTACAATCAGTTCGGTGATAACCATACCTATGATGAGATCACGGGATATGGGAAGTTTGACACCCACAACGACGAGGGAGATACCTTGTATGGAACCGATGTGTTTGTGCATAAGGAATACCGTGGAATGCGTATTGGACGTAGACTGTATGATGCACGAAAGGAACTCTGTGAAAACCTCAACTTAAGGTCTATTATTGCCGGAGGTAGAATCCCCGGATATGCCAATTATGCGGATGAGATGACCCCTCGTAAATACATCGATTTGGTCAAGAATAAAGAGATTTTTGATCCGGTGTTGTCTTTCCAGCTTGCCAATGAATTCCACGTTCGGAAAGTAATTACCAAATACCTTCCTGAAGATACTGATTCACGTGCCTATGCCACCCTCTTGGAGTGGATCAATATCTATTATGAGAAAGATGAAAAGCTGATCGGGAATAAGAAATCCATCGTAAGATTGGGTCTGGTTCAATGGAAAATGCGTCGTTTTTCCAATGTGGATGACCTGATGCAACAGGTAGAGTTTTTCGTGGATACGGTATCAGGGTACAAATCAGACTTTTGCTTGCTTCCTGAATTCTTTAATGCCCCTTTGTTGGCAGAGTTTAATGACATGGATGCCTCTGAAGCTATCCGTAACCTGGCCGATTATACCGATGAGATTGTTTCCAGGATGAGTGACTTGGCAGTTTCTTATAATGTGAATGTGATTGGCGGTTCCATGCCCGAGTACGATGGCAAAAAACTAAGGAACGTGAGTTACTTATGTAGAAGGGACGGTACGCAAGCCAAGCAATACAAACTCCATATCACTCCTGATGAAGCAGCCTATTGGGGACTTCAGGGAGGAAATGGAATCAATGTGTTTGATACGGACGCTGGAAGGATCGGTATTCTGATTTGCTATGATGTGGAATTCCCTGAATTGGGTAGGATCTTGGCAGAACAGGAGATGGACATACTATTTGTGCCCTTCTGGACGGATACAAAAAATGCCTTCCTTCGGGTAAATACCTGTGCCAAATCCCGGGCCATCGAAAATGAATGTTATGTGGCGATCACGGGTTCTGTAGGAAACCTTCCTAAGGTGGAAAATATGGATATACAGTATTCTCAAGCAGCCATTTTTTCACCATCTGATTTCTCCTTTCCTCATGATGCGGTGGTAGCGCAGGCTTCTGAAAATGAAGAAACCATTATTGTGGCAGATGTAGACTTGGATTTATTGACCAAGCAAAGAAAAGCCGGAAGTGTAAGAAATTTAGAACAAAGAAGATTAGACCTTTATTCAATCCAATGGAAACAGAAAAAATAATCGCATCCTATTTCAGTTCAATTTCTGAAGAGATCTGGGAACGGGCAAAAAGATCAAACTCCTGATTTCGGATATAGATGGGGTGATGACAGACGGGGGTATTATCTATGACGATAGAGGATTGGAATTCAAAAAATTCAATGTAAAAGATGGGTTGATTGTCAAGCATTTGAGGAAATCCGGTGTTTTGGTTGGAGCAATTACTGGCAGGGAGTCCCAAGTAGTGATGAACCGATGCGAGGAATTGAAGTTTGATTTTCATTACCATGGAGTGAAGGATAAAGGCAAAAAGCTAAACGATCTCCTGGAAACCATGGAAATAGACATGGAGACCGTTGCTTACATTGGGGATGATTTGATCGATGTTCCCATACTAAGCCAAGTAGGACTTGCCATTTGTCCTGCAGATGCCTTGGTCTATGTACAGCCATTTGCCCATTGGGTGACCCAAAGCAAAGGTGGAGAAGGGGTGTTTAGAGAGGTAGGCGATTTGATTTTACATTCCAAAGGACTATTGGTCCCGATTATTGAGAGTTTATCAACTAAAGAAGCATGATTAGAAATACTAAACCCATGAAAATTACCGATCAGGTGATTTTAGGGGAAGAAAAACCGGTACTTTTTTCAGGCCCTTGTGCCGTAGAAAGCTATGATATTTGCCTTGAAATTGGCACCAAAGTAAAAGCTTGGGCAGAAGAACATGGCTTTTCCTATGTTTTTAAGGCTTCATTTGATAAAGCTAATAGAACTTCCTCAGGTTCGTTCCGAAGTATTGGGATGGATAAGTCCTTGGAAGTTTTGCAACGCGTAGGCAAGGCTTTGGACGTTCCTTTGGTTACAGATATTCATGAAAGCTACCAAGCAAAGGAAGTAGCTGAGGTAGTAGATGTTTTGCAAATACCTGCCTTCCTTTGTAGACAAACCGATTTATTATTGGCTGCCGGAGAAACCGGAAAAGCAGTGAAGATCAAGAGAGGTCAGTTCATGGCACCGGAAGATATGCAATACGCAGTGACCAAAGTGCGGTCTACAGGCAATGAAAACGTGTGCTTGACCGAAAGAGGTTTTTCCCTTGGCTACCATAACCTGGTGGTGGATATGAGGGGGCTGCCCATCATGAGGCAATTTGCCCCGGTGGTATTTGACATTACTCATTCAGTTCAACAACCGGGAGGTCAAGGAGGAACATCCGGAGGGCAACGGGAATTCGCGCCGATTTTGGCAAGGGCTGCAGCAGGCACCGGGATTGATGGCTTCTTTATAGAAACCCATCCAGATCCAGCTAAAGCATTGAGCGACGGGCCGAATTTGATTCCCCTTCACAGAATGGGTGATTTCCTGGAGATGCTCAAGGAGGCTTGGGAAGTAGGAAGAAAATATCAGGACTTTCAAATCCAATAAATCATAATTATCTATGAAAATTCCATTATTTACCTTTTTGCTCCTCTTTTTTATAGTTCATATTGATTCTTTATATGCCCAATCTGAAGATGAGGTGAGTAGACTGATCCGGTTCAGAATGGAATCAGATGAACCCCTAGATAAGATTGAAATCCGTAAGATTTCCTTATTGACTGCGGACGAGATCATCGACTTTTATAATCATCGGGCATTTGAAAAAGCATGGACTCAAAATGGTTTATTGACAAAAGCAGCCTATGATTTGAGGTTGGAGATTATTCAATCTGAATTTGATGGGTTGACGCCCGAGGATTACCATTTAAGTAGGATTGAGTCCTTTTTCAGGACTTTTGAAGCGAACCAGGCCAATGGAGTACCAAACGAACCAGGAGATCTGGCAGATTTCGATATTTTCTTAAGCGATGCCTTTTTTCACTTGGCTAGGAACCTCGAGATCGGCAAGGTTGATCCGTCTAAGTTTGGCGAGGACTGGGAAATCGCCAGAAAAGAGCCCGTTTTTAACTATCCTGTCTTGTTGGAACAAGCCTTGGCTCAAAATGATATTCATGGAAACATGGAGCTTCTGTATCCCAAATTCAGCATCTATAAGAAAGGGAGGGAAGTCATCCGCGAGCTTGTAGAAAAGGTAAAAGAGGATACGTTGAATTGGAAAAAGGTCAAAATTGACAAGGCAATCCGTGTTGGAGAATCCAATTCAGTGATTCCCCGATTAAGGGAACGTTTGATTTATTGGGGCTTACTGGAGGAATATAAGTTCCAAGACGATAGACTCTATGACTCGATCATGATGGATGGAATCAAGGATTTTCAGGGAACGCACGGGTTGGATATAGATGGTATTATTGGTAAGAAGACAGTCCTGGCATTTAATGATAGTCCCCAGCAACAGCTGAATACGGCGATCGTCAATATGGAAAGGCTGCGTTGGCTTCCAGATACGGTAAAAAATGCAGAGTTTATTCTGGTGAATATTGCCAATTTCCAGTTGGATTACCTGAAAAATCTCGACACCCTTTTTTCCGAACGGGTGATAGTAGGAAAGAAGTACCATGAATCCCCCATATTTATGGCAGACATGAGTTACATCGTTTTTAGTCCTTATTGGAATATTCCCTATTCCATTACCCAAAGTGAAATCATTCCCAGTGTGAGGAGAAACCCGAATTACATTTCTGAAAAGAACATGGAAGTCATCACGCCTTCAGGCAAGGTGGTAGATCCAAGTACCATTAACTGGAATTCCAGGTCATTCCCATATTTGGTTCGTCAGAAACCCGGAGAAGGAAACTCTTTGGGCTTGGTGAAATTTATGTTTCCCAACAAACACAACGTTTATATCCACGATACCAATGCCCGGTCTCTTTTCGCTCTGGATGACCGAGCCCGAAGTCACGGATGTATCCGAGTAAGGAATCCCCAGGATTTTGCCAAGATCCTGTTGGCAGATGACCCAACCTGGACCATGGAGCATATACAAACTGCCATGCATCAGACCCAGGAACAAGTCGTCCAATTGAATCGTAAAATCCCTGTGGTGTTGGTTTATCTTACGTTTTGGGCAGACTCCAAGGGAGAGGCACATTTTAGGGAGGATATTTATGATCGGGACGAAAAAGTACTGTCGGCTTTGAAGCAGAACAGTTTGGACTAATAAGAGAGTCCCGATTCCCCAAAACAGGGATTTTATTTCGCGAATCCATTTGAATCCATTTCAAATGGATTTTTCTTTTTTAATCAAAAACTTCATTTGGAACCTATATGGCCTTCTTTTTCGATTCTTTATGAAGCTTTGAAAATCCAGCATTCTAATTGGACTGAGGAGCATAGGAATACCTCAACCTACCCACCTTGACTATGAAAAATAAACCATTGATTATTATTTTAACCTTATTTCTTATTGCTGCCGCCATTTTTATAGTGGGTAGAATGGGAAGGTCGGATCTTACGGAGGAAATAGAAATGAGACTTTCTTCCTACGATGAAAAACAAGCTGTTCAGATTGCAGGAGAACCACTACTTAGCTCAGAAGAAATCAAGGCCTTTTATGCAGAAAGGGATTTTGAAGAAATCTGGTCAGAGAATGGAAAAATCAATTCTCTTGCTGAAAATTTCCTTGAGGAAATTGACCATGTCAAATACGATGGACTTAACCCAGAAGATTACAATCAAATTTTGATTCAGGAGTTTTTCGAAGAAATTGAAGGAAAAAGAAAGATTCTTAAACCCAAGTCCACTCCAGAATTAGTGGATTTGGAGTTCCTGATGACGGATGCATTTTTGAGGCTTTCCAAAGACTTGGAGGTGGGAAAAGTCGCTCCAAATTCGAGGGGCTCCTATTGGAAATTAGCGGCAAAAGAATCGAAAATCAATTCCCAAGATTTGCTGGAAGAAGTAGCGGATGGTCTTGACATCCAAAAAGCACTGGCATCCCTTTATCCTGAAATAGAAATGTACACGAAGGGAAGAGAAGTAATTCAAAGTCTATATGAGAAGAGCCAGGATGATACGCTGAGCTGGAAGCCTGTCAGTTTCGAGCATTCTCTAAAAGTTGGAGATACGCATGCATCTGTACCTGGCTTAAGGGATCGATTGAAGTTCTGGGGTTACCTGGGAGCGTATGAGGTGAAGGATCCCCTTCTTTTTGATTCTACCATGTGGAAAGGCTTGAAAAGTTATCAATTGGAAAATGGAATGAATCCAGATGGAGCGATAGGGGAGTTGACCGCTGATTTCCTAAATGATTCTCCTGAAAAGCTGATTGAAATCGCCTCGGTCAATCTTGAAAGGATGCGTTGGATTCCTGAGATCAAATGGGAGGAAGAATTGGTTTTGGTGAATATTGCCAATTACCAATTGGACTACATGAATAATGGGGATACCACGCTATCTGCTAAAGTCATTGTAGGGAAAGAATACAATGAATCCCCGGTATTTACGGCTCCCATGAGTTACATCGTTTTTAGTCCCTATTGGAACATTCCACCTTCCATTACGCATGATGAAATCATTCCTTCTGTACGAAAAAATGGAGATTATCTAAGGGAGAAAAATATGGAAGTAGTGTCTAACTCGGGAGAAGTCCTGAACCCAAAGCAAGTAAACTGGACGGGAAAAGAGGGCGCTGATTTTCCATATCGTATCAGACAAAAGCCAGGAGGATCCAATTCCTTGGGCTTGGTGAAATTCATGTTCCCAAATGATTATAACATCTACATTCATGACACCCCCGCCAGAAGTCTTTTTGCGAGAGAGTCAAGAGCATTGAGCCATGGGTGCATCCGTATTCAGTACCCAGACCTTTTTGCGGAAGCCTTGCTGAAAGATAAAAAATGGACCAAGGAACGAATCCAAGAGGCCATGCATAAGGAACAAGAAGAAGTGGTAAAACTGGACAGAGAAATCCCTGTACTATTGCTGTATTTGACATTTTGGACTGATGAGTCGGGAAATGCTCATTTCAGACCTGATATCTACCATCGGGATACGGAATTGATCAAGAAGCTGAAAGCACCTCTGAAGACTGAATCAAAGCAGAGGTCTTGAGGTAATTGGGATCTTTTCCATAAATAAACAAAAGAGAGCCTCCTTTGATAAAGTCAATGGCTTTTGAAGAGATTTCTGTTGGAAGCGCTGGACAACCCAGGCTCCTTCCCAATCTCCCTACGTTCTTTGCAAATTCCTCTCGGGCATAATCAGCACCATGGATCACGATTGCTCGATTCCTGGCTTGATCATTAAACCCTTTTTCCAAACCATCCAGGCGAAGGGAATAGCCATGTTTCCCATGATAAGTTTCAGCGGTTTTATAAAAGCCAAGGCTGCTTTGATAGGATTCTGGCTGGTTGGAGAATTTGCTGGCCATCAGATTACCGGAGTTTCTCCCATGGGAAACAACCGTATGCAGCAATACCATTTTGTTTTGTGGATCAATGATCCAAAGTCGCTTTTCTGTGGATGGCAAACTAAAATCAATGATGGTAATTACCTGCGATTTCAACTCTCCACTCAATTTCTTCCATCCCTTAAAGGCAAGATCGAACACTTCCTTATTGGGGAGCGCAACTGAAGTTTCAGCCAACTGCTCGTATAAAGTAAGGGGTGGAGACACCATGGTTTTTTCAATCGATGTTGGCTCTTCCAATGGAAGGACGTAACTGAAAATCCAAAGAATGGGAATAAGTAAATTGGTTGAAATCATTTAATCCGGGTGATTTTTCAAAGATACAATGTTGATTTCTGGAATAAAAGTTCCAATGGTTCAGAACTTTAAAGGATTTTATTGATTTGGATCAACTATTTATGGGAACCTATTGCTAAGTTCTTCCAGTTATTAAGTTGCTTGATTACTCAACGGCTTTTATAGCGAAATATTATTCTGTAATTTTGCAGCTGATTTTAAATTTAAAGCCCTGATCAGTAGGGAATTATTAATAATGTTTAAAAAAATCTAGAAAAAGATAAACAAAAAATAAATTTCCACTGTTCAAACAACGCATGAAAGTTACCGTATTTAGAAAAGAGCATTTTAATGCCGCGCACCGTTTACACAATCCAGAATGGTCAGATGAGCAAAACAAGGCTTTTTTCGGTAAGTGTAATAATCCCAATTATCATGGTCACAATTATGAATTAGTGGTGACTTTGAAAGGGGAGGTAGACCCAACTTCTGGGTATGTATATGATATGAAAGTGCTCAGCGATTTGATCAAGGAGCATGTCTTAAATAGATTTGATCATAAAAATTTAAACCTGGATACCGATGAATTCAGTCAACTTAACCCAACCGCCGAAAACATTGCAGTGGTTATTTGGAATATTTTGAGGGATAAAATTGATCGGAAATTCGAATTAAAGATTCGACTTTATGAAACAGAAAGAAACTTTGTTGAATACGATGGGAATTAATATTTCCAGCGCCTCATTTGAAGAAATTGGGGAAGAGCATGTGGGGACATCTTTAGAAACACCATTGAGAGAGGATGCTTTTGAGATGGATGATGAATTAAAGATCGAATTAATCGAAAAGCATTTCCGTGAAATCATGCATATCATGGGTTTGGATTTGACTGACGATAGTTTGAAAGGGACCCCTCATCGTGTCGCAAAAATGTATGTAAAAGAAGTTTTCAGCGGTTTGAATCCAAAAAAAGCCTGTTGCCAAACTTTTTGAAAACAAGTACAAGTACAATGAGATGTTGGTGGAGAAAGATATCACCTTCCATTCCCACTGCGAACATCATTTTGTACCGATTTATGGTAAGGCTCATGTAGCATATATTTCAGGTGGAGAAGTAATTGGCCTATCTAAAATCAATAGAATTGTACAATATTTTGCCAAGAGACCACAAGTTCAAGAAAGGCTGACGATGCAAATCGGGAACGAATTGAAAGAGGTTTTGAAGACAGATGATGTGGCAATTATCATGGATGCCAATCATATGTGTGTAAGTTCCAGAGGAGTTCAGGATGTGAACAGTTCCACCGTGACATCTTTCTTTTCAGGCAAATTTGAAAAAGACGAACAAGCTCGAAATGAGTTTTTAAAATATATCTCTTTAGAGAAGTAATATTAATTGTACTAAACCAACACCAAAACCGGGCCTAGGCTCGGTTTTTTTTATGATTTGAGATTCCTCATTTGGATCATTGCCCTGTTCTAGGAAGACAGGAGTTTTTCAACCCATATGACTGATTACATTGGCAAGGCCTGCTGCCCAAATCAAAAACCCCACCGCTATTTGCCACTTGAGCTTTTTATGGTACCAGATAAATAGCCCATAGCCCAGGATAAAAAACAAGATCCATGTTAAACCGAAATCTCCAAACAGATGCCCCACTGCACGGTCCCAGGCCGGTTGGATGAGCAGGAAAGAGCCTAACATGATATTGGCCTTGTGTTTATTGGTGTCTTTTCTTCTGTTGTAATAGGCCAATCCGATTAAGATTGATCCAAAAACAAGCTGACTAAAAACCATGATCGATAATGGTGCAAATTCCTTGAAGTAGAGGGGTAAGGTGCTAAGTAGAAAACCGATGTAAATCAGAAAGCCAATTTTTCCGACTTTCATATGAGTTGCCGCATTTCCTTTTCTGATGAGTACATTTTGTACGACCAACAGGGTAAACCAGCTAAATGCAAAAAAGCATGAATTAGAAATTTGGGTTGTGAGTTACTGGGTTGATGGACGTCGGTTAACCAATTGTCAGAAAAACCAATGACCATGATGATCCAAAGTAGTATGCTGAGCACCAAAAAGAAGTGTTTTCTCATATGTTCTGATGATTAATCTGAATTAGTTATTGAATACCCGATGTGTTAATCTACTTATTCCGCTAAATCGGAGTTTTTCTAAAATACTCATTTTTAGTTGATTCCAAATTGGTGTATTCATGGGAGCTCTTCATAAAAGAAAATTGGAGCCATTAAAAAAACCATTGAGGTGTTGGAGACCTCAATGGTTAATGGGTAGAAGAAATTCTAAAACAGCTTGAGCTGATCAGGAAAAAGACATGGATGCGCTTATTCGCTTACATGAAACCTAGTTTTTACTTACTTTCTCAATTTCTATTCGTCGGTCTTTTCGTTCCAAAGCTTTATTGAACTCCTGAATGTCATGGTTGATCAGTTCTGAAAATTGCTCAATGGCCACTTGTAATCGTGCGTCTAAAACCTGATAAACTTCACCCTGCTGGTTGGTAGGACGGTAGTCGATTCCACTTGCATTGATATCACTGGCCAATGCACTCAAGCGACCATAAAGCTTGATAGGGGATCGAAAGGCGTCTTCACGTGCACCTGTCAGGTGGATGTCATAGAGTTTGGAGGCTACTTCTTCGGCTGCTGTTTTTAATCGTAAGGCCTCCTGCTGCGTTTTCCGATCTGACTCTTCAGCGAGAATGATGTCCAATTCTTTTCTTAATTGTTCAACTGCATTGATATTACTAACGGCCAAATTCATGGCATCACGTAATTGTAAAGAGAAAGCAACTTGGGCTTGCAAATCTTCCATACTGCCTTCAGCATAAGGATCTTTCAAGACCATAAATGTGGTGGATGTGTTCGCTACTTCTGTACCCGTTGAATCTGACAAAATCAAATTGGCGGTATATTCGCCAGGCACAACCCTTGGGCCATACTGTCCTGCCATCAGGTCTAAATCCCATTGCACCAATGGTCTCCAACCTTCCCCATTGAGTTGAACCCAAGGCCTTCCTGGAGGTGCCACACGAAGTTTTGGAGTGTAAGTAGGCTCATAGCGTAAGTCCCATTGCACCCTGTTGGCTCCGGCATTGGTACGGGCAGGCAAGCTACGCACCAATTCCCCATTGGTATTTTTAATCTCAATTTTGGCATCCCCAACAAAAGCTTCTGGCAAATGATAATTCAGACTTGCCCCATAATTTGGGTTTCGACCTGAATTGAAGCTGGCCCCATCTGTTTTGATGTTTTCTCGCTCGTTAAAGCGATACGCATCCCGAACTTCATAGAATGCGACCTCTTGCATATTGTCTAGATTTCTGACAGCGGCAAGGTCATCCAAAATGTAATAACCACGACCATAGGTTCCCACTACCAAGTCATCAAAACGTTCCTGGATCTCCAACCAATACACAGGAGCAGGGGAAGGTTGAGTTTTAGACGACTCCAGCTTTGTCCATCATCGTAGCTGACATAAATCCCTTTGTCGATACCGGCAAAGAGTAATCCCGGTCTTTTTGGGTCTTCTTTGACCACATGTACAAAACTTGATTCAGAGCTTGGAATACCCTCGGAAATCCTGGTCCAGCTTTGTCCATAATCAGTGGTTTTGAAAATATAAGGATCAAAATCGCCCATTTGATGTAGGTCCACCGTGATATAGGCTGTGGCCTTGTCATAACGAGAAGGCTCTATGTTGGCGATGGTTCCCCATTCTGGAAGATCCGGGATATTTGCGGTCAAATTGGTCCAATTTTTTCCGCCATCCTTGGTCAATTGAACTTGCCCATCATTTGTCCCGACCCAAATCACATCCGCCTCCAACTTCGATTCTTCAATGGCAAAAAGAGTGGCCCCATCAAAAGTCATGAGGTTATCAGTGGCTACTCCTCCCGAGTTTTGCTGATGGTCTTTCAGGTTCAAAGTCAGATCAGGTGATATGATTTGCCAACTTTGGCCTTCATCATCTGTCTTATGCACAAACTGGCTTCCCACATAGACTCTTCCCTTGGTATGAGGAGAATGTGCCAGTGGAAAATTCCAATGCCAGCGGTATTTCATGTCTGCCGGAGCCCAACCATAGCCTGCTTCTGGCCATACGCGCACCTCTCTGGAATAGCCGGTTCTCAGATCATGCCTTTCCAACCCACCATCGTAGCAGCCAGACCAAATGATATGGTTATCCACCGGGTCAGGTTTGGCGAAGCCACTTTCACAACCCCCAACGCCTTTCCAAAGTCCCAAAGGAATGTATCCTGCCAAAGAATTGCTAGGTCCCATATAAGACCAACCATCTTGTCTATTTCCAAAAACATTATAGGGGATCTGGTCATCTACCGCCACATGGTACATCTGTGCAATCGGCAATACCACCCGTTGAAAAGAAGCTCCATGGTTGAAACTGATACTTACCCCTCCATCATGGGCTACCATGATCCGGTCCGGATCGGTGGGGTCAATCCAAATGTCATGGTTGTCACCTCCGCCACGGGGCGGTCTGGGATTTCTGGTTTTACCCCCGTCTAAGGAATGGACAAAACGTACCGACATGGAGTAAATTTCATTGGGATCTCCTGTGTTAACACGGAGTCGCGTGTAGTAGGGTGCACGCTCGTTCCAGTCATGTTCCTGGCTCATTAATTCCCAACTCAAGCCCTTATCTTCAGAGCGCCATACTTCAGGGCTTTCTGCCTCAAAAAGTGCATAGACCACATTGGGGTCGCTGTGTGAAATGGCTACGGAAGTCTTGCCTACGGGTCTCTCTGCTCCGAAGGTCAAGCCATTCTTGCTCATGGGTTCCCAGGTATCCCCACCGTCAGTGGATTTATAAATACCACTACCTGCTCCACCTGAGTTGAGCCCCCAAGTATTGATGTGGATGGACCACATGGCAGCATAGAGAATATCAGGGTTTTCGGGATCAATGGCTAAATCTGAAGCCCCGGTTCCTTCATCAATGAATAGGACATGTTCCCAGGTATCTCCACCATCTTTGGTACGATAGATTCCTCTTTCTTTTTGGGGCCCATAGGTGTGTCCCAAGGAGGCTGCATAAACTATTTCAGGATTAGTCGGATGAACTAAAACCCGGCCTATACGACCTGTTTTTCTAAACCTTTGTGTTCCCAGGTTTTGCCTGCATCAGGAGAGAAGTAAATCCCATTTCCCATGGCATGGGCTGGTCTAATGATAAATGTTTCTCCGGTTCCTACCCACACCTGATTGGGGTCTGAAGGGGCCAGTTCCACCGCAGCTACGGAGGATATATCCTGATCATCGAAAATGGGGCGCCAGTTGATGCCCATGTCTTCCGTTTTCCAAAGTCCCCCAGAAGCAGCGCCAATATAGGCAACTTGTGGATTACCTGGTTCGCCTATTACCGCAATCGCACGATTGCCTTCAGGACCAATAAACCGAAACTGATGATTGTTTAATTGCTCATCAAGCGAGGATTGGGCCAGGGTAATGGTAGAGATTAAAAGGAGTGATAAAAAACTAAGTAATGCTTTGCTCATGGTCTGTGTGTTGTTTGGGAACTTTAAAATAAGGAATATTCCCTTAGGATTAATTTGAATTCTACCAATGGACCCAGTCAGCTTCTGTCTTTGGCTTTTTTGCTTTTCGTGATTTCAATCTCGAAAGGTATTCGTATGGGTAATAGTCCTATTCTCGCGCTTGAACCAGATTGGAAATCCGTCCTCTGATTGTTCCAATTCCTTAGCTGAAGTGCTAAAAGAATCCCTACCATCACAAACACAATCTCTTCAAAAGCATATTTTATATACTTTCTAGTTTTACCTTCTAAAAGTAGATTTTGGCGAATTTTTCAAAAGAAATTGATCATGGGTTAGTAGTTGTCATTATCAAGCCAAATGAATGCGTCTATTCATTAATGTCTGGCTTTTATACCCTAAACTACCCAATAATTTGTCATTCGAATTAAAGGATTTCCAGTTGAGGCCATTTTAATCAACAATAGAGTGTAAGATTTGGTCCTAGAAACTAGAATAGTTAAAAATCATCAAACTTTTTTGACTAAGGGTTTAAATACCTATTTTGTTAGAAATAGCTTATGATGAAACAAATTTTTTGGGTATTCCTGCTTTCTGCAATGTTGTCTTGCAGCGAAAAAGCCACCGACACGATCGAAACCAAAAACATTCCTGAACTAGTCGTGGTAGATAGTTTGGTGATTGATCGGCTGACCAAGCCCAGCTTGGTGGATGTGAAAACCGACCATTCGGAGTATTTATTTTATGATTGGAAGACTTCCGAATTTCTAAGAATCAGTCCCAATGGAGAAATTTTGGAATCCGCAAATTTGACCGGAGATGGAAAGAACAGCATGCAGGCTGGTTATTTTGTTGCTGCCAGGTATGGGAAGGATAATGAACTCTTGATTCAGACCATTTCTGGTACTTATGTGTATGACCTTGACTTTAGGTTAAAGGAGAAATGGGAGAATAACTATGAGCTGGTCACACGAACCGTAGGGGAAGTCCCGGTTTTGATACGAATGGAGATATTTTATACACCTTTTCCATAGAGGCAAGTGACCGGCCAGAAATCATAAAAAAGGAAGATTATAGCATAGCTTATCCTTTTATTACCCTAAGGGACATTGAAACCTATGAAGTCCTACAATCCGAATTTATTCCCAAAGAAAGTCAATTGGCTAAAAACCAGGCTACTATGCCAAATTGGATCCGCTGGTTCAGTTTGATGCCAATAAACTCTATCTCTTGTTTCCCAACTCTCCCGAGCTTTATGAGTACCAGTTGCCGGAATTAACCTTGGTTGATCAACTGGATTTAAATCCTGAGGAAAATTACAAGCTGATTGAGCCTGCCGAACTGGGAAGCAACCAAGAGTTTTTAAAAGCTTGGCAGCTGGAGAGTATATTAACTTCACCTTTTCCAATGGTTATTTATTGACTAGTTATTATAGTGCCGCTCCAAAAGAGGAGGTGGAAGCACTTCCAAAAGAGGTAATAGGAGGAAAGGAATTTATGGAATTGGTGGATCTATATAAATCAACACCTACGTATCAAATCTTTAAGGGGAAGGAAAAGCTTTGGGAAGGGGATTTTGACATAAAACTGAATATCATCAGGGATGTGATCTTCGCAAGCTATCTGCCTGGGGAAGATCCTGATGCAGTAGAGAAGGATGTGCAGACGATTTATTTTTATGAATTGAGGTAATAAGTTCAGGATTTAGGATTTTGAACAGTTAGGATTTTACGCCACACCAATTTATGCTTGTTTGGACCAATGAAATCAGTACTTAATATGAGTTGGTCATCCCTGAACTCAAATTTTCTGATTTGATTTTGACCGACCCAATTCGGGAATGAACTCATTTTTATTTGATGGACTACTTGATTAGAATGCGGGTGTACCTCATAATTCCCCGAATAGGCAATAAACCCCTTAAACGCTGCAAGAACTTCATTTGGTTGACTTTGAAGAGGGTCCTCAGATAGCATTAATGGCCGATTGTTTTTCATGATCATGACTGACATCTGTCCATGGCCATCATAATTTATTTTCCCTATGGCATCCTCTCCATAGGGAAATTCTATACTCCCATCTTCTTTCTCAATGGTCCATTCTTGTAGTTCCCAAGCACCAATAAATTGCGGGTCTTTCATGTTTTTCTGGTTTAATACACTCAATATGGTGGTATTTTAATGGATACTTTGCCGCGGATTCCAACACAGTACTTCCTATCCATAAATCACCATCCAACTCATTTATGATGGTAAGCCTTTCTCGTAAAATCTTGTAGAAAACCTTTTTTAATTAGTCCTTACATTCTAAAATATTCATTTTAATTGACTTGGAAGTAATGGCAGGTATTGACCTCCGAAAAATAATATTTAGGAAACCCTCAAGTTTACATGAATCCCAACTGTTTTTTTGCTTTTCGGGATTAGTAATTTCGAAGTATTTTAGGAAGATTTAGAATCCGATTTTTTTACTTGGAGTTGAGATCCATTGAAAAAGGTTCCTTATTACTAATCCGGAACAGTAAATTTGATTGAGCTATGAGAAATATGTTTTTCGCTTTATGCCTCCCGCTTTTAATAATCTCCTCTTGTAAGGAAAAAGAGACAGATGAAGGATCAGACTATCCTCTAATCAATACGGTAACAGGGCAAATTCCAATAGACTCCATGGGTTTGACGTTGATCCATGAGCATATGCTGGTGGATTTTATTGGGACAGATTCGGTTTCTCCAAATCGCTATGATCGGGAAGCGGTGATCAATAAAGTGCTTCCCTATTTATTGGAAGTAAAGCAATTTGGAGTCAAAACGATTTTTGACTGTACGCCTTCTTACCTGGCAAAAGACCCCTTGTTGTTGAAAGAACTTAGCGAAAAATCCGGAATCCGGATTGTGACCAATACAGGCTTTTACGGGGCCGTAGGCGGGAAATATTTATCAGATTTTATCTTTCAGGAAAATGCCTCTCAGATTGCTGACCGCTGGATCGCAGAATTTAATTCTGGTATTGATTCTACTGGAATCAAACCGGGATTTATCAAGATTTCTGTCAATGAAGAGGAACCCTTAAGAGAGGTAGATGCCAAGTTGGTAAGAGCGGCAGGCATAACACATGTGCAAACTGGCCTACAGATAGCTTCCCACACGGGAACCTGGAATACAGCGAAGCAAGAAGTTGAAATTTTACAAAATATGGGCATTGATCCTTCTGGATTTATTTGGGTGCATGCTCAGGCGGAACAGGATTTTCAGAATTACCTGGAAGCAGCCAATTTAGGGGTATGGATCAGTTTGGATGGAATAGGCTGGGGGCTGGACGAGTACGTGGATCGCCTGACCTTTGCAAAATCAAATGGTATTTTAGAACATATCTTGATCTCCCATGATGCAGGATGGTATGATCCATCCAAACCAGATGGAGGAGACTTTCAGCCCTTTACCAATATTTTTGAAAAGCTTATGCCTGCATTAAATGAAAAAGGATTTAAGCAGTCCGATTGGGATTTGCTGTTGATCGAAAATCCTAAAATTGCATTTGGAAAAGCACAGGAGGGAGATTCTTAGATCACTTTTCTCAAAACTGATTGTCTTTCTTCTTTCTTCGGATTTCAGACATCCGCATAGGCATTTGATCGATCGTTCTAAATAGACTTTCGCGAGTAAGTAGCTCATTTTTTCGGAGTTTAACTCCTCCATCCAACCCCATCAGAATCACCTCAAATTCGGAAGTTGGATTTTTGAGTTTTTCTAGATCTTTTCCAGCCTTTTTCCAATCCTCTCTTTCCTCTAGTCCCATTTTGTATTTCCCGGCAACGGATAGGTATACTGCAATTTTCCGTTCCTCCAATCCCTCAGGACCTTTTTTAAATTCCTCTATTTGTTTCTTGAATAAGGGATTGGTAGCATTTTCGGACTGAATAATTACCAATCTATCCTTCCATTGATGAGAGGAAAGACGTTGTGCATTGCTTGGGGAAATGACCATGAATAAAAATATGATGAAGAATAATCTCAAGTTGATCATACTCACCTAACTCAATTCAACCCAATTGGTTATAAAAAACTGAGGGAATCTATTTTTTCTGGGATCATTTCTGTCTCTAGATTATTGTCTTAATCGGTTAAAAATCAATATATTGAACTAGCTAATTATTGACCCTATGAGTTACCCAAGCATTTTCAACGACGTTCTTGGTCCCGTGATGAGAGGACCATCCAGTTCCCATTGTGCAGCTGCTTTACGAATTGGCAGGATTTGCCATGACTTAATGGATGGCCGTATTTCAACCATAGAAATTGATTTTGACCCCGATGGCTCATTGGCTACTACCCATAAGGATCAAGGTTCGGATATGGGCTTGTTTGGTGGCTTTTTAGGCTGGGAAGCAGACGATGAACGGTTAGTCCATTCAGAAATTCATTTAGGAGCTGCAGGGATTCAATATAAAATAACGATCAAAGAACTGGAGTCCAAACATCCAAATACCTATCAAATCACCTTAAGTAACCCTTGGGAACAACACCAAGTCATTGCCAATTCTACAGGAGGAGGAATGATTGAGGTAATAGAAATTGATGGAGTTCCGATCTCTTTGGCAGGAGATAAATACGTTACTTTGATTTACGCAAATGATTTAGCAATCGTGAATCATTATTTGGAGCAAACGGGGGTGTTGGAGGATTTTGATGTCATTGCTGGACCTGGGAAGTTTGTCATGTTGACCGGATTGTCATTTTTAGAAACTACCCTTCTGGAAGAATTAAAAGAGCTGGATGCTGTCTCCCAAATCAAACAGCTCAAACCGGTACTACCTATTCTGGCAAGCAAAAACCCTAAAGTACCCTTCATCACCTGTGATGAAATGTTCGCCTACAATGAAGACAAGAATTTAAGTTTGTGGGAATTGGCACTTAAATACGAAAGCATGCGGGGAAATATCTCTGAGGAGGAGGTGCTATCCAAAGCAAATTCTATTCGGATTATTCTAAAAAATGCAGTTGAAACCGGACTGAAAGGGACGGAGTTTGAAGATCGGATTTTAGGACCTCAATCGGTGAATTTCAAATCCATGATGGAAGGGAAAAAGCTGATCGATGCGGATGTGCTCAATCGGATTATCATGTACGTTTCTGCCATTATGGAAGTAAAGAGTTCCATGGGCGTCATCGTCGCCGCCCCTACAGCAGGATCCTGTGGAGCCATGCCAGGTGCAGTATTGGGTGTTGCTGATTCCTTGGGGCTTTCAGAAGAAGAAACCAATAAAGCCCTGTTAGTCGCTGGATTAATTGGAGTATTTATCGCTGCGCATTCCACCTTTGCTGCTGAAGTAGGAGGATGTCAGGCAGAATGCGGTTCAGGTTCTACCATGGCTGCTGCTGCCATTGTCAGTTTGGCCGGGGCCAGTTTGAAACAAAGTATTGCTGCCGCTTCCATGGCCTTGCAAAGTTCTTTGGGAATGATCTGTGATCCGATTGGAAACCGAGTAGAAGCCCCTTGTCTCAATAAAAACGTGATGGCAGCCTCCAATGCCTTATCCTGTGCTAATATGGCCTTGGCCAATTACGATCACTTGATTCCATTGGACGAAGTGATCGAAACCATGTATGCGGTAGGCAAAAGCATCCCAAATACTTTGAGATGTACCAATTTGGGTGGTCTTTCTATTACCAAAACTGCCAAAGAAATCGAAAGCCGATTGGAGCAAAAGCAATTCTTTAAAAGCTGCTAACTTTCCGTTTTCTTAACTCATGGTTTTACAAAGCTGAAGAATTTCCCAGTTGGTGAATGGTATTCTGTATGGAACCTACGAATTCTTTTCCATCCTCATCTTGAAGTTGGTACTGAATCTCCATGACCCAAGTAGGTTGGATATCAGGGATGCTCAATAAAACCGTTTTTCCATCTTTGTCCAATTCTACTTTTGATACGTTGATGGTCTTCTCATTGTAATGCTTGGATCCATAGTTTCTGGATCGTAACAAGTCCCAGGTTTTGACTGTGTAGTTTGAAATCTGCTGAACACTTTCCTCATCCAATGAGGCTGAAAATGTTAATTCAATGCCTGTTTGAGTGGCTTTGATTCCAATAGGAACAACTAGCGGTTGATCTACTTTTCTAATTCTATAGAGTCCACCTAATTGGGGTTGGGCAGAACCCCAGGCAGAAAGTCCACACAGGTATAGTTGTCCATCACCAGGGTTGAATCTCCCTCGCATGACTCCCGTAGAGAATCTTGGAATAGGTAATTCCACGATTCCTCCCTGGACTTGCTCTCCGACGGTTTCATAAGGAATCACAAATACTTTTCCATAGCCATAGGAGAGGTTCAAAAGCTTTCCATTGAGTGGCCCCCATTTTTCACTGTCTACCCAGAGAAGTTCAGAGGGAGATTGGTCAATATCCCTTTCCACCCAAACCAAGGGAAGCTCCATGCCACTCTCGGTACTGTCTTTCGGTGGGTTGTAGCCAAACATATTGCCGTAAAAACCACCTTCTTTGACCCAATTGATTCGGTTCATCGGATTCCAATGACCTTCCTGATCCGTTACGATAAAGGTCCCGTCGGGATTGAGACATACGCCATTGGCAGCACGAAATCCGCTGGCAATGATCTCCGTATTTTGTCCGTCTTTGCTTACCTTAATCAAGGTCCCATGTTGGGGGTCAGGGCTTCCCTGGCATGTCGACCACTCTTTGCATAATAAAAATTCCCCTCTTCATCCACTTGAAGTCCCATGGCAAATTCATGGAAGTGATCGGTGACCATATGGTCATTGTTGAAACTTTCGTAGAAATCTGTTTCTAGATCCCCGTTCAAGTCTTGAAGTCGAACCAGTTGGTCTCTACATGTTACAAAGATTTCCTCATTGACCACCTTGATTCCCAGGGGTTGGAATAGTCCCGAAGCGATTCTCTTCCAGCTCAGCTTTCCGGAATCTTCCAAAAACCCTTCTACAAGCCACACGTCTCCATCGGTAGAACAAATCACCCCTTTGTTGGGATCTTTGAAGAAGTCCAGCCCGCTCAGCCTGAATTGATTTTTCCAGGGACTATCAAAGGGTGGGTTCATGATGTCTACCTGAAATGGTCCATCTTGCGCACCCCTTAAAATTTCAGTGTTTAGCTTTTCAGGATACCTGGCAGGCCCACCTTTGGTGAAGCTACTTAAGTCTTCCGGTTTTGGAGCAGAGTTGGCCAATTCCTGTAGCCCAGCGTTTCCTGCCTGGGCCATCCATAATTTTAATTGGATGGTTTTCCCATTTTCAATAGTCAAGACATGGAAACCATTTTCCTTGCTTAAACTGGCACCTTCTCCTGTCAAGGCCACTGCAGTACTGCTCGGCGCTACTCTCATTTTTAGGGTTTCTTCCGAAGGGGTCAGGTGGAGTGTTCTGGTGAAAACAGGCTGATTTTCCAGCGTTTCCAAGCCAAAAGCCTCCAAAAGCTTGGCGTTTCCCACGGTGTAGGATAAAACTACCCGGTCCCCATATTGATAAAGCCCTTCGTAATGCGTCCATTCCTTGGGCAAAGGGCCAAACTTCCGTTGGTCCCGAGCTGTAAACCTGGGGTCTTCAAAACTTCCGGTCTTGGGGTTTGCCCAGCCGGGTGCTACTGGATTTTCAAAGTGAAGTTCACCAATGGTTCTTGGGGAGATATTGTGTCTACCATTGAATAAAATTGCCTCCCAATCAATAAAACCTTCTCCGGTCCAAGCCCCGGCTACACGCATCAGGTCATGGTCAAACATCATCCAGGCTTTTCCTGCCGCCACTCCTCCAGGGCCTTGATCCAATCGGATAGCAATGCCTTTGTATGCGAAATTTGAATTGACCAGATTTTCATCGGGGAGGGAGCTTTGCCTGAAGAGCGCTCCCTTGGAGCGGCATCCAAACCTGCCAACTCATAGGTGTTGATCAAGAAATTGCCATAATCCATTTCTGCCCAAGGCTTGAATTCCTTGGGTTCCGGACCTATGTTGGTTCCGACTGGTAAGCTTGCCAAGTAGGTGGAATCTACTTCAACGAATTGTCCCGGGTTTTCCTCTTTCAAAAAGTCTCTCTCAAGTAATTGATGAGATCATATTTTTCCACTGGGGTCAAATTGACTTGTGGAGGCATGGAGCCATAGCCCCGGGTCAGGGTTTGGTAGATGGAATAAGGATCTTTGCCCACCTTAAATTCGTCTTTCCAAAACTTAAAAGCATTCGGCATGGACCCTTCCTGGTCTGGGTTTCCATGGCAATTAAAGCAAATGTTGTTGTAAATATGTTCTCCGGTTCGAATGGACTCGCCTTGTCGATCTCCCCAGGCAGTAATCAACCGTTGATGGTCTAAGTTTTTTTCGAATGCCGGAAGATCTGACTTTGACAAAGTAAATCCGGAAGTACTTTTTCATCAGAATCCTTGTTGCTGGAATCACAGGCGTCAAAAATCAAGAGAAGAGAAAGAAGGCTTATTCCAAGGACCAGTTTTTTCATAGGTTGATTTGATGGGTTGATCAAAAAAGCGATTTCCTTCCTGCGCAATTGCGGGATAGGGATGATGAAAAATACATATTTCTCAGGGCGAATGGTACTATTCACGGAATTTTCTTTTGTAAAGAAAGTTGCTTCCTGTATAGATATTTACCAATCAAAAAAAATGAATAATAGGTAGAATCAATCAGATTCTAGATGGTTTTTGGAGGGAGATATTGGTTCCCTGATTATTGAAAGGTTAGCTCTCCCAATTGGTTTTTCATGGCCTCCTGCGCATCCAAGATTTTTTGATCGTGCCAGGATGATCTACTGTCAAAAGGTCTTTTACCGTATCCAAGGTTTTTACATAGTAATCTGACCAGGTATCGAGAATCTCTTGTTCCTCTTTGATAGATCCTCCTGCTGCTATTGAAGATTTGCTCAACTCATATTCCGTGGTTAATCTTTTCTGTGCACGGGCTGCGATTAACTCGACCATTTGCTCGGCTGTTTGATTATCTCCATTCAAAAGCGTGTAGGCCGAGACCAAAGCAGCAGTCCCAACATTGACCATGGTATTTTGGGAAACTTTGTCCAATCGATCCTGATCGGTATGGTAGAATTGGTCGGTAAAGTGCCAAAGTAATAAACCCGGGATGTCGGCTCTTAAAAATGGGGTATGGTCTGATCCTCCTTCAAAAGGGTTGGTTTTAACTACCCAATTTGCATAGGCGCCTTGCTCCTCAAAAACATGAATCATGAAATCATTCAGGTAATGGGGTTTCATATCTTCTTTTTCCAAAGGCCTACCGCCCCATTCTGAATGTTGGTCTTCTCCCCGGGTCCAAATGGCACTGGGATCAGGCATTTTTCGATCAGGAAGGTTCCCCCGGTGATCTCGGTATTTTCACCCACCATATCCAACGATATTCCCCAGTTGATTTCTGGTTCCCTTTTTCTTCTTCCTCAATGTATCTACGGGTAGAAATAATTTCATCTCCCCATAAAAAGGTCAGGGTTCTCTTTAAATCCAATTCACCCTTCTGGAAAAGATCTGCAGTAATCTGCGCCATTTCCAATTGAGTCCCAACGCCGGTAGCATTGTCATTGGCACCAGGTTCTTGGATATGCGCCGAGAAGACTAAACTTTCCATTGGAAGCTCAGAACCCTTTACATTTGCAACTACAGTCAGTTCTTCCGAATCATAAATCTTGGTTTGGATGTTGACATGTACAGAAACAGGGCCTTTTTCTAATGCTGCTTTCAGTTTTTCTTTGGCTTCGTAGGAAAGCGCCACTGCCCAAGCAGGTTTTTTGGCATCATATCGAAGACCTCTGAACTGAATGGATTTGGTGTTCTTGTTGGGTTGAAGGTAATCCGGCATATCATAGGTGAAGATTCCCAATGCCCCGCCTTCTTTCACAGCGGATTGAAAGGCACGGTAGCCTCCTTCGCCTGCAAATATGATTTTCCCTACTACATCCAGGCCTTTCAAGGCTTCTTTGTTTTCAACGTAAATAACTTCTGCCGTAATCCCCTCTTTTGGAGTGGAAGAAGAGTATTGGTACATCAAATGCCGATTGGTGGAAAAGTCCAACAGTTTCTCCGCTTGCCCAATAATTTGAACAGATCCATCCAGGGGTTCCCAGGTGGGTCTTTCCATTTTCTGGTTTCGATTCGGTAGGTCAAGCGATCTTCATTGGTAGCATCTTCCTCTAAAACATACCCCGCTTCTTCCAATTTGGAGGAGATACGGTACACCGTATTGTTGAACCCTGTATTTCCTGCTACCCTCCAATATTTTTCTACGAAGGCAACGGTTTCATAAGCCTCTTTTCCTTCAAATTTGGGTCTGACCAATTCGAAATAGGAATTGGTGGTTTGAAGAAGGCTCCTCTTTTGGGAAAAGACTGAAACAGATAGGATAAAAAGGAGCAGAAAAAGGATGCCTGACTTTTGCATAAGGAAAATCTCAATTCGTAATAAGCCGTAAATTTTATGGATTTTAGTTTGAGAACCTACTCGCTGAAGTAATTTGATCTATTGTTTTGGGGAGGATAGAAAAATAAACCAAACATTATTCGGTAAAATATTTCATATCATTTCCTCAATTTGCCTGACCTGCTTACCTTTGCGCATGGCAGAACAAATCCTAATCCTTGATTTCGGTTCTCAGTACACACAACTCATCGCCCGAAGAGTTAGAGAGCTGAACGTTTATTGTGAAATCCACCCCTATAATAAAGTACCAGAAATCACTTCCGATGTCAAAGGAGTGATCCTTTCAGGTTCTCCTTGCTCCGTAAGGGAAGCAGGTGCTCCTGATTTGGATTTGGATGTTTTAAGGGGAAAATTACCATTATTGGGCGTTTGCTATGGTTCCCAATTATTAGCTCAGAAATATGGAGGAGAAGTTCTTCCTTCTGAAATCCGGGAATACGGCAGGGCAAATTTAAGTCATATTGATACCCATTTTGACTTGTTGAAAGAAATGAGTCATGGTTCACAGGTGTGGATGTCTCATGGAGATACAATCAAGGAGCTTCCCGAGAATTTTGAAGTGATCGCAAGTACCGACTCCGTACGAGTAGCTGCATTCAAAGTAAAGGAGGAAGAAACCTACGGAATTCAATTTCACCCTGAAGTAACGCACTCAACAGAAGGCAAAAACTTACTTAGAAATTTCGTGGTTGGTATCTGTGGATGCGCGCAGGATTGGACTTCTGATGTATTTATCGATGCTACAGTTGCTGAATTGAAAGAGAAAATCGGATCTGATAAAGTGGTGATGGGACTTTCAGGCGGCGTAGATTCATCGGTAGCTGCTACCTTGATTCATCGGGCAATTGGTGATCAATTGACCTGTGTTTTTGTAGACAATGGATTGCTACGTAAGAATGAATTCGAAGAAGTGTTGGATTCTTACAAGCATATGGGCCTGAACGTGATCGGTGTTGATTCCAAACAGAGATTCTACGATGCTTTGAAAGGATTAACTGATCCAGAAGATAAAAGAAAAGCGATAGGTCGTGTTTTCATCGAAGTGTTCGATGATGAAGCACATAAAATCGAAGGGGTAAAATGGTTGGGGCAAGGAACGATCTATCCGGATGTGATTGAATCTGTATCAGTGAAAGGTCCATCTGCAACGATCAAATCTCACCATAATGTGGGAGGATTACCCGATTTCATGAAGCTTTCTGTAGTAGAGCCATTGAATACCTTGTTCAAAGATGAGGTTCGTGAAGTAGGTAGGGCATTGGAAATTGTGGAAACAATTATTGGTAGACACCCATTCCCAGGGCCAGGTTTAGGAATCCGGATATTGGGAGATGTCACAGCTGAAAAAGTTAAAACCTTACAGGAAGTAGATCATATTTTTATTCAAGGTCTGAAGGATCATGGTTTGTATGATCAGGTTTGGCAAGCAGGTGCAATGTTGCTGCCCATTCAGTCGGTAGGGGTAATGGGAGACGAAAGAACCTATGAAAAGGTGGTTGCATTGAGAGCAGTAGGCTCCGTAGATGGAATGACTGCAGATTGATCCACTTGCCGTATGAGTTTTTGGGCAAAATCTCCAATGAAATTATCAACCGTGTCAAAGGGGTAAATAGAGTTGTCTATGATATCTCTTCCAAGCCACCGGCAACGATCGAATGGGAATAAACCCTTAGGGCGTTTTTGGAGCCACGAAGATCTTGTAATACAAACGGTTGTATTATATATTGTTAAAACCCGAAGTAACAGCTTCGGGTTTTTCATTTTGATTAGCTTTCGGCCTAAACTTTGGGTTTGAAAATATTGGGTTAAATTTGCAAACCCTGTTTTGATGTTCGATACACTTTCAAATACATGAGAAAATATTTCTTATTACTTTCCGCGTTTTTCATAATCACCGTCAATTTTGCACAAAATATTCCTGCGGATTATCAAAAGGCCCAAAATTTCCTGAATTCAAAAATTACTGGGAGGCCATGCCTTTGTTCCGAGAGTTTTTGGATGCAGATAAATACGGGAACCTTTCCAATTATGCGGCATTCCATATTGGTGAAGCAGCTTTGGGTGCCAATCAGCCGGAGCAGGCTATCACAGCCCTTCGTTTGGTATCCGAAAAGGTTTGGACAAAGTCAGATGAATCTAAGTACTTATTGGCCTTGGCTTATTTCCAAAACCAACAAAATCAAGAGGCCTTGAAAACCATCAAAGGAATCAAGAAAGAATCTGTGAGGGAATTGGCAGAGAATGCAACTTTCGAATACCTCAAGCAGACCAGTGCCAGCTTTATGGTAGCCAATCTGCAAGAATTCAAAGAGAATAAAGGATATACTGCCGCCCTTAAAATGGTTTTGGAAAGCCAGACGATTTTGTCAGCAACGGAAAGAGCAGCCTATTATGAACTTCAGGGAAACGCGCAGGGAGTAAATGCTGTCAAAGACATGGTCCTGGATTTTGTGGTGATATTGCCTTTTACAAGTTCCCCAAATGCACCTGCTTCTTCCGTGGAGGCCTCCAGTTTTGTGTTTGAGTTATTTCAGGGAATCAAGTTCGCAGTCAATCGATTGCAAGAGGAAGGAAAGCAAGTAACGCTTCATACCTTTGATTCCAAGCGCGATATGAATCATTTGAGTGAGCTTTTGAAAGATCCGGTCATGGCAAAAGCCGATGCAATCATTGGACCTATCTATCAGGATGAAGTGGATTTGGTGAGTTCTTTTGCTGAATCTTCCAAAATTCCATTGATTCACCCACTTTCTAATTTGGGAGAGCGATTTGAAAATACGGAATATAGCTACCTTTTTAGACCTTCTGTGGCCTCTCTTTCCAGAGGAGTAGTAGATGCATTGAAGAAGCAGGATTGGGGAAAGAAAGTAGCGATTGGATACAGTGGAAGTTCCCGGGATGAAAGAACAGGTCTTCTATTGAAAGACCAGCTGACTGCAGCAGGATTTTCAGTCATCGATGAGCAGCAAGTCAATCCCCGCAATGTGATTGACTTCCTACAACGACAAGGCATTAGAACAGGGATGGATAGTGTGGAATTGGAGGTAGATCAAATCATTTTATTAACGGATGATCCATCGATTGCCCAGCCTACCTTTGGATTGATGGAATCGGTGAATGCTTCAGTGCCATTTTTGGTAATGGATTCCTGGTTGGGATTCAATTTTGCGGATTATGAAATGCTGGAGTTTCCCAACTTCCATTTTATTTCCAATAATACACCCAGGTTCCATGCGGAAGCCATGCAGCAGTTTAAGGATAATTTCTATGCCCAGAACCTAGTATATCCGAGCTTAAATGCAACTATCGGGAGGGAATTGGTGTTTTGGTTATCTTCAAATATGGGTCCAAGCAAGGGCTTTGATTTGAGAAGGAATTTGGATCAGTCCGCCTTCCAAACAGGTAAAGTGACTTGGGGATTTAATTTCCAGAATAGCAATAATAATCGATATGTCCCTGTATTCAAGATGGAAGAAGGGGAATTGAAACCATTACAGTAATACATGCAAATTTCAGAAAGTAAAAGGCTGTTTGCCCATGCTCAACAATTCATTCCGGGAGGCGTAAATTCTCCTGTCAGGGCATTTCGTGCAGTGGGAGGAGAGCCTCTATTTATCAAGAAGGCAGAAGGTGCCTATTTGATGGATGAAGATGGAAACCAATTCATTGAACTAATCAATAGCTGGGGGCCTATGATCTTGGGACATAATCATCCCATGATTAAAGAAGCTGTATTAAAAGCCATGGAAGATGGTACTTCCTTCGGAGCTCCAACTGCCAAAGAAATTGAAATTGCTGAATTAATAGTCAGTATGGTTCCTTCGGTAGAGAAAGTACGAATGGTAAACTCGGGAACTGAAGCGACTATGTCAGCAATCCGAGTAGCCAGAGGTTATACTGGCCGTGATAAGTTTATCAAAATGGAAGGGAATTATCATGGACACGGAGACTCATTTTTGATTTCAGCAGGATCTGGAGCCATGACCATGGGGAATCCAGATTCCCCTGGTGTGACAAAAGGAACAGCCAAAGACACTTTGTTGGCGCCATACAATGATTTGGAAGCCATAGAAACATTGGTAGCTGCAAATAAGGGAGAAATTGCTGCCTTGATTTTAGAGCCAGTGCCAGGAAATATGGGACTTTGTCTTCCTAAAGCCGGATACCTTCAAGGCCTTCGTGATATTTGTACTCGAGAAGGAATTGTATTGATTTTTGATGAGGTGATGACCGGATTCAGATTGGCAAAAGGAGGAGCCCAGGAGCTTTTTGGAGTAATTCCTGATATGACTACTTTGGGTAAAATCATCGGTGGAGGAATGCCAGTAGGGGCTTATGGTGGTAAGAAAGAAATCATGGAATTTGTTTCTCCTTCAGGACCTGTTTACCAGGCAGGAACATTGTCTGGAAACCCCATTGCCATGGCAGCTGGATTGGCCATGTTGAATCATCTCAATACGCATCCAGAAGAATATGCCAGATTGAATCATATTGGTGAATTGATCTCTGGTGGAATCATGTCAATCAATAAGGAGCTTGGTTTGAATTATACGGTCAACAGGCTAGGAAGCATGTACTCTATGTTCTTTACAGATCAGGAAGTGTATGATTTTGCTACCGCTAAGGAATCAGATACGACCCTTTTTGGGAAATACTTCCAAGCCATGTTGAAAAGAGGAGTATACCTAGCTCCTTCCCAATTTGAAAGTTTGTTTTTATCCACTGCCTTATCGGATGAATTGATCCATAAAATTCTTCAGGCACATCGGGAAAGCATGATTGAACTGATGCACTAATAGAGACCGGCTTTGAGCCGGTTTTTTTATTTCAATCCTAAAATAATTTTTAGAAAACCTGCCAAAAATACCCAATAATGGGTATTTCGCTGCATATTCATAACCCGTACCTTTGATCCAGTTGATAAGTTTTAAAGAAGAGGTTGCTTAGTTTAACTTGATATTTAACCCATTTTTCTTCTATTTTTTGGGAACCTGTTTCATGCAGGTTTTCTTTTTTAAAAAGGTTTTCAGGGAAATGTCTAACTCCAAAATCATCGCGAAAGCCAAGCCTGTAAAATAAAATAGGCCCAGGAACCAGAATTTTAGTAGGGTTTTAAACCATCCTTGTTCGGATACCTTCAACATGGATACATAGGTGTAAGTAGAGACTCCGATAAAGGCCAATAAGAAAATCAATGGGATCGCTATTTGTAATTTTGCCATCCATAGAATAGCCAATCCATAAAGAAGGTAGGCAAAGGAATGAATATGAAGTCCATGGATTAAATGTTCTACATAATATTTCTTACTTCGGATGTTTAAAAGCCACAGGAGAAAAGCAAAGAAAGGCAATAATAAAAACATCATCAAGGGAAGGTTCTGGGCAGCACTTGAAATGAACAGACTGGAATTGGCTATAAATCTCCTTTTTGAGGCACATCCAGGCCAACCGAAACATTGAAGGAGGTTTGGGATAACGCCTCAGAAAAGGTAGAGTCCGAAACTTCCGGATCAATGGACAATGCCCTTAGGCTTTTCCAACTATTTTGGGAGCTTTTTATGGAATCTTGAACCAACTGATCAATATTTTCCAGGTTTTCGGCATTCAATTGCATGGAGTCAATAGTGATTCCAAGTTCTTTTACTTCATCCAGTTTACCTGTTTTCTTGAGAGAATCAAATGTTTTACCCGCTCTCGAATTGATCTTCATTAATCCCTGACTGTCTTCATTAATCCCTTCTGCGGTGATTTCTCCACTCATGATCCGATCTACTAGATCTGCTGGAATGACCATGGAGACAATGAAAAAATAAAATAGGGAAGTGATTAAATACAAGCGGATAGGATGAATATATTTTCTTCTTTTTCCTTCATTAAATGTGTTGGTTAGCTTCCCGGGATGAAATAAGAAAACCGGTAGGGTTTGGAAAAAGACCGTTTCGAAGTTTAAATAATTGGAAATAAAATCTTTTAAAAAACGGATAATGGTAACCCTCTGGTCCACGTTTTCTTGCCCACAAAATGAACAGAAATTATCTGCATTCGTGAGCTCTTTGCCGCAATTGAGGCAATGATCCAGTTTTCTTGAGTCTTTCAATCGATGGTTTTTTTCAGGAAAGTTAATCTATCAGGTTCAAATTAATACAGCTTTCGACATAACCCTTAAATTTGTTTGAAAATAAAAGCAACATGGCAGTAAAAGTATACGGAATCAAGAATTGTAATACCATGAAAAAAGCATTTGACTTTCTTCAGGAAAAGGGAGTTGACTACGAGTTTTTCGATTACAAAAAACAAAAACCTTCCAAAGAATTATTAGAAAGTTTCTTGACCAAGACGGATTTGGATTCATTGATCAACAGGAAAGGAATGACCTTCCGAAAATTGGATGATCAAACCAAAGAGTCCTTAAATGATGCTTCCAAAGCAATAGCTTTGTTGATTGATCACTCCAGTATGATCAAACGCCCTGTCATCGTCTATCCGAATGGAGCTTTGACATTGGGCTTTGATCCAGAGGCGATCAGTGAACAGTTGGCTTAATACTCAATCGTATCAGTTGGGAGAGGTGGAAGTTGATAGAGCTCATTCTCTAGGTAGAAGCTGAGGTCCTTTGGGATTTCAGCTTCTGATAGGGGTGTTTCAAAGGCAAACACTTTTTCCAAAGAAGGATGATTATTGAGGAGATTCAGTTGGTCAAAACTGATGGCCGTGTTATTCAGATAAAGATTTTTTAAATGCTGATTTGAATTTAAAGCAGCTAAGGTAGAACCTGAAATCCCTGTTTGGTTTAATTTCAAAACAGTCAAATTGGGAAGGCTGGAAATGCTGTCCAGGATGGGGTCTGTAATTTCTGTGCCTGTCAAATCAAGGTAAACAATTTGGTTTTTTACAGGGGTTAATTTAGTCCAGTCCTGATTGCTAAAGTCTTGAAAATTGATACATGAAATGAGCAACCAGTTCGACTCTTCGGATACCTGTTCGGCAAAAAATCCCTCAGATTTTAATTGATCAAGGGTTTCTGCCGACGCGGCTTCTACTAGTTGTTCTGGGTAAAACGGCTTTTCAACCCGATGAAAGAAAGGTTCCAGGGTTTCTGCTGAAATAGTGGATTCTCCAAGTTTGGATTCTTTGGTTCCTCCTAGCTCTATCCATGCTTTGATTAATTCTATGGCCTCTTTTTGAGGTTGTCTTTTTTCCTCAGGGGGCATATGGTCCTCATCGTCCTTGGGTAGAATCAACCGAGCGTACAAGGAGCTTTCCTCAGCATTCCCTGCCATTAAAACACTTCCTCCTTCCCCACCTTTCAATAGCGCTTCGAAAGAGGTCAGGTCTAACTCTCCTTTTAAATTTTTGGGGTTATGGCAGCTTTTGCAATTCTGATTGATAATAGGTTGCACCACCTGATCATAATAAGCCAATTGCTCCCATCCTTGTTCGGGGATGACCAACCCTTGGTCAGCCTGCAAATCTACGCCCATGAGTTCCTGGACTTCCGGAGGTAACACTTCAATAAGGTATTCTTCTCCATGGGTAATATTTCCTCCCAAATGTCCAGTAAGAAGCATCAGGCCAAACAGCCCTGTGGATTTCCATTTTAAATGTTTTGGAAATACGGACTCCTTGTTGACTTCGTAAAAGAGCCAAAAGGAAGCTAGCGCAGTGGACCAACCTAGCATAAAGTGAAACTGGACTGTATCCCATGTGAATCCTTCGTATTGGTATTGAAGAAAACCTGAAACCGAAGAAAGGACTGCAGCGATTCCTCCTAACAGAAAAGCAAGCCGGATCGCATCCAAGTGTTGATTGGAGTCTTTTTTAGAAAGAAAAACAAGGATGATCCCGAATGCCAATATGCCTATGGGAAGGTGAACAAGGATAGGATGAAACCTTCCGAATAGCGGTAAAATGAAATCAATCATGTGCGAAACGGGCTTGAATTGCTTTCATGATATATACATTGGCTTCCCATTGATCTGCAATGGGTTTATTGGTAAATGGAATGGTCGGTAAATACGGTGGAGGACCAAATTCCGTGGTAATGGTAAAAATTTCACCGTTGGAATTCCGGATGATTTCTTCCCAAATATCCAGGTGAACCTTTACTGCATTTTCCCATTCAGGAGCGGCTGGATTATTGATTTGTGGTCCTTCAGCAAAACCCACCCGAGCATGAATATGATGGACAGCGGGCATGATTTTTTGAAGGTTGGGATCGTTTTTGGAGATCAAGCGTTCGTGCACTACCATCCAATGGCTGATATCCAAGGTGTATTTTAGATCAGGAAATCGCTCCAACATGGCAACAGCTGCAGGCAAGGTATAGGAAAATCTTCCTCGATGGGTTTCGTGGATGATCGGAATTCCAGATTCTTTGGAATAAGCATCAGCTACTTTTATAAATGCCAAATTTTGTTCAGAAGTCCAGAAATCATTTCCCGTGTGGTTATTGACCTTGACTGGTTTCCAGGATAATATCTCTTTCAATCCTGCTTCATAGGATTGTAATGCCTCCTCAAATGGAAGTCCTCTATTGGTCCCGTGGAGGAAAATGACTTTGAGTTGATACTTTTCCAGTCCTTCTTTTAGGGTTGCTCTAGCTTCATCAGATCCTGGCATCCAAACTTCAATACCATCATATCCATCGGATTTTACCTTGGCCAAAAACTCATCCATAGGCAACTCATTTCCCCAATCAGTCTGGAAGAACATCAGTTGATGTTGGGCCAATAGGGTAAGGGGAATAATCCTAATACCAGGAGCAGGATTATCTTATTGATCAATCGCATGTTTATGCTAAAATTTTTCTTATTAATTCTCCTTCTACATCAGTTAGTCTGAAAGGCCTTCCTTGGAATTCGTAGGTAAATTGCTCGTGGTCAAAACCCATTAAATGCAGAATGGTCGCATGAATATCATGTACGGATACCTGTTCACCTATCCCAGAGAACCCAAAGTCATCGGTCAGTCCATAACTGGCTCCTTTCTTGATTCCGCCGCCTGCCATCCACATGGTAAAGGCATCACCATGGTGATCTCTTCCCAAAAAGCTTTGGGTTTTTCCTTCACGGTTTTCCTGCATGGGAGTCCTCCCAAATTCACCACCCCATACCACCAAGGTATCTTCCAGTAACCCTCTTTGTTTTAGATCCAGTAGAAGTGCAGACATGGGACGATCAATCTCTCTACACTTATTTCTAAGCCCCATATCGATGGAACCGTCGTGATCAGTACCATGCGTATCCCAGCCCCAATCGTAAAGCTGAACAAAACGAACTCCCTTTTCCACCAGTTTTCTGGCCAACAAGCAATTGTTGGCAAAAGACTCTGTACCGGGTTTGGTTCCATACAGGTCATGGATGTACTCAGGTTCATCATTGATGTTCATTACCTCAGGTACCTCAATCTGCATCCGGTAAGCCATCTCGTACTGATTGATTCTAGCTAGAATCTCAGGGTCTCCATAATTTGTGAATTCCTCTTTATTGACCTTGTTGATGGCAGAAATCAAGTTCTTCTTCATGTCCCTGGACATTCCGTCTGGGTCTTGAAGGTAAAGTACTGGATCGCCCTTGGATCTACATTGAACACCTTGGTAAACGGAGGGAAGGAATCCACTTCCCCAAACGCTTTTTCCTGCATCGGGGTTTTTCCTCCTGAGGTCAATACCACAAAACCGGGTAAGTTTTGATTTTCTGTACCTAGTCCATAGGTTACCCAGCTACCTAAACTTGGACGACCTAGCCTTGGGCTTCCAGTCTGCATGAAAAGTTGGGCAGGTCCATGATTGAATTGATCGGTATGGACTGCCTTTAAGAAAGCAACCTCATCGACCACTTTGGAGAAGTGGGGTAAGAAGTCAGATACCCATGCACCTGATTCTCCATGTTGTGCAAAGTTGGCTTGAGGTCCCAATAAATTCGGAACCCCGCGGATAAATGCAAATGTTCTTCCTTCTAATAGGGATTCCGGGCAGGGTTGGTTATGGTATTTTGCCAATTCAGGCTTGTAGTCAAATAACTCCAATTGCGAAGGGGCTCCTGCCATATGTAGATAAATAATCGATTTGGCTTTCCCTCCATAAGGAGGAGGTAATGGAGCTAATGGATTTAAATCCCGCTGGCTTAAATCAAGGCCACCAGATTGTTTGGCAGTATCTGTGTTGCAACCAAACATCAAAGGTGCGAGTGCCAAACCTCCCATTTTACTAACACAATCCATTAGAAAATGTCGTCTGGTTTGCCTTTCCAGCTTTTGCTGGGTCAGCTCGTTTACTAACTTTTCGACTTGTTTCATGTTAAGGTTTGGTTAGAAATTCATCCAAATTCAATAATGCGTTTGCCACTACGGCCATGGCTGCCAGCTCAGGGGTTGTCTCCACATCCTCTAATTTTATAAAAGCATGCATGGAGGCTGTATCTTTTTTAAACTCTTGATAAGAGCTTTCATACAAAGTGGTCAAGGCATCTAGTTTTTGATCACTTATAGGGGTTAGCATCAATTGCTCATATCCAAATGCGATTGCTTTTGAAGGGTTTGAATCTTTGGCCTTCATGATTTTACCCAAATTTGCAGCAGCTTCTAAATAGACTGGATCGTTTAGCGTCACCAAGGCTTGGAGAGGGGTATTGGTGACGATTCTTCTACTTAGACACACCTCCCGACTTCCTGCATCAAAAGTGATGAAAGAAGGGTAGGGGCTTGTTCTTTTGATGAAGGTGTATATTCCTCTTCTATATCTGTCTTCTCCTTCTGCTTCCGTCCAGGATTCTCCGTTATAAACGGTCTGCCAAATTCCTTCCGGTTGAGGAGGTTTCACGCTTGGCCCAAACATCTTAGGGGAAAGTAATCCAGCTACTGCCAAGGATTGATCGCGAATTTGCTCTGCACTCAAACGCACTCTAGGCCCTCGGGCATACCATTTGTTTTGAGGATCTATCGAATAAAGAGCCGGAGAAACCACCGAACTTTGCCTGTAGGTTCTGGAAGTGACGATTTCCCGGATGAGTTTTTTCATACTCCAGTCATATTCGTTCATCGTGACCCAAGCCAGGTAATCCAAAAGTTCAGGATGGGAAGGAGGGTCAGACTGTGTGCCCATGTCTTCTAAGGTGCTGACCAAACCTCTTCCAAATAGTTGATCCCAAATTCGATTTACAAATGTTCTGGAGGTTAATGGGTTTTCCTTATCCGTCAACCAATACGCAAATCCCAGTCTGTTTTTGGGCCATTCCTCTTTCCATGGATTCAACTCATCAGGGGTGTTGGGATTCACCTTGTCTCCAAGAACCAACCAATTCCCACGTTCGAAAACTCGGGTTTCCCGCTTCATGTAATCCGGATTTTCGATCAGGATCGGAAGCTTCGTTCCTTTGAATTTCAGTAAGTCTTCCCAGGTTTCTTGAATGGGTTTATATCCTTCTTTTTCTTTTCCCGGAAGGGTAGGGACAAATGCAAACCAAACTATGGCAGAAGTATTTTGCTGGGGTTTGGCATTTGGGCTAACTACCGAAATGTATAAATCATTGATACCATAAATTGGTTTGAAAGGAAATGCTGAGATGATTTCGCCATTCGTTTTATTAATAGTGAAGGTACTCAGAACTTCTCCTTCAGGACCGTCTTTTTGGATGGTTATTTTACTCCCATCAATTCCTGTCCGATAATTCATTAGTAATTGATCTGACCCTTGCGTATCAATATTTCTCAAATAAGCAGAACCTCCAGGCCACATACCCAGCCATTTGGTATCGATCAATTCAGCTTTGTCAAAATCCGTCGCGATATGGGCCTCATATTTTGGCTCAAAAAGGTTAAGAATTCCTTTCTTTTTCTTGCCTCTTCAGCTCCTTGTAAATCCTGTACCCAATTCACAATATTCGCTACATCCATTTTTTCCTCATCCGAATAAAACCGGAGTTTCGGCTCTTCGTCATGGGTGTCTTCATCACGGGTATTATTGAAAAAAGCGGCAGATTCATAAAACTCCTCCTGCCTGATAGGATCGTAAGGATGGCTATGACATTGTACACAGGCCATGGTGGTACTCTGCCATACTTCATAGGTGGTATTTAGTCGATCCAACACGGCCGAAACCCGAAATTCCTCATCTTGCGTTCCACCTTCATCATTATTCATGGTGTTTCGGTGGAAGGCAGTAGCTGTTAATTGCTCAGTGGTTGGGTTAGGCAATAGATCACCTGCCAATTGCTCAATGGTAAACTCATCGAAAGGTTTATCCTTGTTGAACGAATTGATTACATAGTCCCGGAAAGGCCAAAGGGTTCTTGATACATCCCGCTCATATCCTTTGGTATCCGCATATCTTGCCAAATCCAGCCACCAGCTTGCCCAATTTTCTCCATATGTAGGTTGCTCCAATAAATAATCGACTGCTTCCTCATAGGAAATCTTCTCTTTCTCATAAAGTGCCACCAACGAATCGGAAGGAGGCAGGCCAGTAATGTCTAAGGAAACCCTCCTTAAAAGTTTGTTGGGGTTTTCTTCTTGAGAAAATTCCAAATTCAATTCTTCCAGCTTTTCCTCTACAAAAAAGTCGATTGGATTGGAATTTGAAATGGTGTTTTCCGAACCGATGCCAGCTTCCAGTTTGATTTCTTGGGCAGCAGGCTCCTGCACCGGTTCATAGGCCCAATGTTTTCCCCATTTTGCACCCTGTTTAATCCAAGATTTAAGCAAATCAATTTCTTCTTGGGAAAGAGGTGCTTTTTCATAGGGCATCCTAAGCTCAGGATCAGATTCCGTCAGTCTTTTAATTAATTCACTGTTGTTTGGGTCTCCAGGAATGATCGCAGGATGACCAGATTCTGTAACTGCTAATGCCTCATTTTCAAACAATACACTAAATCCACCACTTTTTTTACCCCACCATGGCAGGATATGCAGTGTTTGTTCAAGATGGGTTTGATTTGGGTACTAAAGTCTACTTCCTGGGTTTTTCCAAAGAGAAGAAATCCCATTACAGTCAGGATGACCGCTGTAGTAAGAAGTAATATGATGCGATTGTTTGACATGGGTTTAATACTGATTCGAAAAATAGTTATTTTAAAACTACTTCAAAAATCAAGTCCACACTCATATCAAAATAGACCAAAAAAAAGACTTGAAAGGAATGTTTCAAGTCTTTTGAGTTTCTTAAAAAGAAAAATTTGGAAGGTTTTCCAAAATGTCTTTGGTCATCTTGTCCAGGTCATAGTCAGGTTTCCAACCCCAGTCGTTTTGGGCTGGGCTGTCATCGATGCTATCCGGCCAGGAATCGGCAATTGCTTGTCTGAAATCTGGATTGTATTCAATTTCAAAGTTAGGATAATGCTTCAAAATACTTTGGTAGATGTCTTTTGGAGCAAAGCTGATCGAAGAAAGGTTATAGCTGGACCTTATTTTAACTGATTCAGAAGGGGCATGCATAAGGTCCAAGGTGGCTTTGATGGCATCAGGCATATACATCATGGGAAGGTAACTGTCTTCTCTCAGGAAGCAATTGAATTTTTCGCCTGCAATAGCTTTATGATAAATATCTACTGCATAGTCAGTAGTTCCACCTCCCGGTAAAGATTTGTATCCAATCAACCCTGGGTATCTCAGGCTTCTTACGTCCACATGGTATTTTTGGAAATAATACTCGCACCATCTTTCGCCCGCCTGCTTAGAGATCCCATATACGGTATTGGGTTCTTTTACACAATACTGTGGGGTATTGATTTTGGGAGTGTTTGGACCGAATACTGCTATGGAAGAAGGCCAATAAACTTTTTCCAGTTTAAATTCTCGAGCCATTTCCAACACAAAAAGCAGGCTGTCCATATTTAAATCCCAGGCAAACAATGGTTTTTTCTCCCCTGTAGCGGAAAGTACTGCTGCTAGGTGATAAATCTGCTTTACATTCTCCTTTTTAATCAAATCTTTGGCAGCTTCCTGATCCATGATATCAAGCACTTCAAACCGGCAATAATCGAACTTGGATTTTGCTGCTTCATTTAAGTCCGTGGCGATAACTTGCTCACCACCATACATGTCGCTTAGAGATTTTGTCAGTTCGGAACCAAGTTGTCCTGCAGCTCCGATTACAAGGATTTTTTCCATTTTAAATTCTTTCAAAAATCACCCAAAGCCCTGCTTTAGGTTTTTGTTTATATTTGGGAATGCGATGGCAAAAGTAAGAAAAATCTAAAGTCTTGCAGGACTTTTTGATTGATGGCTAAAGAAAGTATTTGAACTATTAATTCATAACTACAAATGTACGACAGATTAAAACCCAAATTGGTTGAAGAACTAAAAGGTATCGAGGAAGCTGGACTATTTAAAAAGGAAGAATAATCACCTCTCCACAATCTGCAGAAATCACGATAGCAGGTGGACAGAAAGTATTGAATTTTTGTGCCAATAATTATTTAGGGCTTTCTTCTCATCCCAAGGTGATTGAAGCTGCCAAGGATGCGATCGATACCCATGGTTTCGGGATGTCGTCGGTACGATTTATTTGTGGAACCCAAGACATTCATAAAGAATTGGAAAGGAAGATTTCCGAGTTTTTGGGTACAGAAGACACCATTTTGTACGCGGCTGCTTTTGATGCAAATGGAGGGGTATTCGAACCTATTTTAGGTCCAGAGGATGCCATTATTTCGGATGCCCTAAATCACGCTTCCATCATAGATGGGGTCAGATTATGTAAGGCGATGAGATTTAGGTATCAGCATAATGACATGGAGGATCTTGAAGCTCAATTGAAGGATGCTGATGCGAAGGGAGCAAAGCAAAAAATAATTGTGACGGATGGAGTATTCTCCATGGATGGTACCATCGCGCAACTGGATAAGATAGTTGCCTTGGCAGAAAAATACGAAGCCTTGGTGATGTCTGATGAATGTCATTCTACAGGTTTTATGGGAAAAACCGGAAGAGGAGTGCATGAGCAATGCCATGTCATGGGCAAAATTGACATCATTACAGGGACTTTAGGTAAAGCCTTGGGTGGTGCATCTGGAGGATTTACTTCTGGAAGAAAAGAGATTATTGAGTTGTTAAGACAAAGATCCAGACCATATTTGTTTTCCAATACCTTAGCTCCATCCATTACCGGGGCTTCCATAGCAGTCTTTGATTTGCTGACCGAAACGACCGCGCTTAGAGATAAGTTGGAAGAAAATACCACCTATTTCCGTGAGAAAATGACTACTGCTGGATTCGATATTAAGCCGGGTACCCATCCAATCGTACCAGTCATGTTATATGATGCAGTACTTTCCCAAAAAATGGCTGAAAAACTTCTGAAAAGGGTATCTATGTAATAGGTTTCTATTATCCTGTAGTACCTAAAGGGCAAGCTAGAATTCGTGTCCAGATTTCTGCAGGTCATGAAAAGCAACATTTGGATCAAGCAATTGCGGCCTTTACGGAGGTAGGAAAAGAATTGGGAGTGATCAAGTAAGCAAAGCTTACTTTCTGGACTCTTTTGAAGAGTACTGTATCAATAAAAAGCCGGGTTTCTAAGAAAGATTCCCGGCTTACTTTTTTGAAATAGGATACTTGACAAGATATTACCTTACGGTCACATGGTAGCATCGCTGTTTTCTCTCTTTGAGGTAAAAGATTTTTCCAGCTTTCTGAAATTCCTCTAAAACCTGTTCCAGTTTTTTCTGTGATTTTCTACTCCAGTTTTTCTTACCATTGAATCGGATGTAGGAAATATCAAATGATGCGCCATAGGAATGCGAGCTGTTTCCATTGGTTGCATTACTGTTTCTTCTTCTCAAGCTTTTTTGCTGTTTGGGAGTTCGGGTAACAGAGGTAAGGGTAAAATAGCTATCAGATTCCATAATGGTTTGAAATGCCACTCCAATTTCCTCTAAAACTGCTTTAGAATAAGGGGTTATGTAAGGATGGCTATGCGTTAATTTCATTACCTCATACCCAGTTCCCTTATCGATCAGCACTAGTTTTTCTTCCTCAATAAGTTTATTGAAATGATCTTCATCCTCAATTAACCCAAACCCATTATGCTCCGCTGCAAACAGGTGTTTGTCATATTCTTTGGTAACCTCCTTGGGAACAGGAGGGACTACTCTAAGTTCGGGCAATTCAACCTCGATGGCTTCCGGCATTTCAGGCTTTTCTTCCTTCGGGGCGGCTATCGTGGTAAGAGTAGTATAGGTGTCTTTTAATTGCTGTTTCAACTCTGGCATATAGCCTTGCGTTGCCAGTGCACCTGCCGAAAAAAGTATGAAAAAAAGGCTAGGTGAATGAAAGACGGTTTTTTCATAGGTGAAGTAAACTTGATTGCTTTTTAACTTTTTCTTGGTGACGAGTAATAGATCGAAGCAAAGATTAAACCAATCTAATGCTAGTCTTTATCCGTGGTATTAGCACGGCGTTTAATCTGCTTTTGGACAAAGTAATCTTTAATTTTCTAACGAAAAATCCCAGAATAAATTTTTCTGGGGCAATAAGAGTTTATAAAAGGCAAATTCAATGTTGAATTCTCTTGATTGGACCCGCGAACCAGCAGGCAAGCAACCTTTCAAAAATAGCGTTAGCTGGTATTTTGCAGTATGTTTTCCAAAAGAAAAGGCAAACTGTTCCGCTTGCCTTGGTTTAAGATGACTTACTGGTCATGGCCATTTTTCGTCTTTTTTCAATTCATATTCTTCAATATCTTCAAATCTAGCATCCACATCCTCATTGTTCAGGTAGTCGTTGATGGTTTCCCGGACTTCTTGAAAAGACATGTTATGAAGAATTTTTCCATTTTTTGCCATGGATAATTGCCCAGTTTCTTCAGAAACGATCAGGATTAAAGTGTCTGTTGCTTCGGACATACCTATACCAGCTCTATGCCTTAATCCAAATTGAGCGGGTACTTCTCTTTCCGTAACTGGAAGAATACAACGAGCAGCTTTGATTTTACCATTGTAAATGATCACTGCCCCATCATGAAGAGGACTGTATTTATTGAAAATAGAAATCAATAAGCGTTTAGAAAGGTCTGCATCCAATATATCCCCACTTTCTGCATAGAATTTTAATTCAGTGCTTTTTGAAATAACCATCAATGCCCCGGTATTACTTCCGGCCAGGGTTTTGGAAGCGTCTATGATTGGGCTGATATTGAATACTGAGTTTTCTCGTTTTCTCCAGAAGAACAGGAGGTCTTTCCACATATTATCATCAGAGAGAAAAGAAGATCTGCCGATGAGCAGGAGGAATTTTCTGATTTCGGGTGCGAAAATGATAATGGCTGCAATCACACCGACTCCCATAAATTGACCTAAAATGGCGGAAAGAAGCTCCATTCTCAAAGCTCTCACCAATAGATAAATCAAGTAAATGGATAGGAAGCCTAAAAATATTTTGATGGCCACACTACCCTTCAATAATTTATAAACCTGATATAATAGTGCAGCTACCAGCGCAATATCTATCATATTGACGATAGAGATGTCTAAAAATCCTATTTTAAATAAAAATGTCAAGGGTAAAGTGTGTGGTATAATTTTAATGTTTCTTTTGCTTCTTTAACGTCATGTACTCTAAGTAAGTTTGCGCCTTGACAAAGCGCAAACATATTTAAAGCAGTAGTCCCATTTAATGCATCATCCGCATTAATTCCAAGGGTTTTGTAAATCATTGACTTACGAGAGATTCCTACCAAAATAGGACATGATAAACGTTGAAATTGCTTTAAATTTTTCAGCAAAAATAATTCTGTTCAATCGTTTTTGCAAATCCAAAGCCAGGATCAATTATTACATCTTTAATGCCAAACTTTTTAAATTGTTCCTGTTTTTCAGCGAAATAATTCAATATTTCCGCTAAAATATCAGAATAATTTGTTAGTTCATGCATATTCGCTGGATTTCCACGCATATGCATCGCGATATAAGGAACTTTTAACTTTCCTACCGTCGGTATCATTTCGGGGTCCAAATCCCCTGATGAAATATCATTTACGATATGGGCTCCAGAACCGATTGCCTGATAGGCAACATTTGCACGAAAAGTATCTACGGAAAGTAAGGTTTCTGGAAAATTCTTAGAGATCCATTCTACCGCAGGTACCACCCTGTTAATTTCTTCCTCCTCAGAAACTTCTGCTGCCCCAGGTCTTGTACTATAACCGCCAATGTCTAAAATGTCAGCTCCTTCAGAAATCAGTTTTTCAACTTGTCCAGCAAAGTCATTTGAACTAAAATTGGCTCTGCTTTTTCCAAAAAATGAATCAGGGGTTACATTTAATATACCCATAATTTTTGGACTATTCCAAACTTGGAGCCGTCCGTTAAATTGAAATGTATATTTTTGGGGAAATACGCTATCTTCGAATGAAGAAACTCCCGTAACAGGAAACATTAAACTAGAATAAAATTTGGAGACGCTAACTAGCAACGAATATACACAAGTTATCAGCCGTTGTAAAGAATTATTTCGTAAGAAAACCATTGATTATGGGACGGCTTGGAGGATCTTAAGACTTTCTTCTATCACCGATCAAATTTTCATCAAAGCCCAGCGAATTCGTTCCATTCAAGAGAAAGGGAGTCAAAAAGTAAATGATCCTATCGTGGATGAGTTTGTGGGGATTATCAACTATTGCCTCATCGCTTTGCTTCAAATCAGTTTTTCTGAAGACCAGCGCATGGAAATACCTTTTGAGGATCTGGAACCGGTTTATGATAAGTGGGTCAGTGAGACCAAAGGTTTGTTGGAAAACAAAAACCATGATTATGGAGAGGCTTGGCGAGAAATGAGAGTCAGTTCCATGACTGATATTGTATTAATGAAGCTTTTGCGTGTTAAACAAATTGAAGACAACGAGGGCCAAACTTTAGTTTCTGAAGGAATAGAAGCGAATTACCAGGATATGATAAATTACTCAGTATTTTGTTTGATTAAACTAGGATATCACCATGATTAAAGATGGCTTTCTTTGGGTTCTTCGTCTGTTAGTAGGAGGGCTTTTTATTTTTCAGGATTAATAAAAGTGAATGACCCAGTGGGTACCTCCATTAAACTGGAAGAATATTTTGATGTTTTTTCAAATGATATTGCGGGCTTTTTTGCCGTATTTGAACCATTTGCTCTTGAAATAGGAGTGTTTTTAGTGGTGTTAGAGGTGGCCTTGGGAGTGATGTTGATTTTGGGGGTGAAAAGTAAGTATACAGTTTGGGCATTGGGTCTCATGATCTTGTTTTTTACATTTCTCACTTTTTATTCAGCTTATTTCAATAAGGTCACTGATTGTGGATGTTTTGGGGATGCTATCAAATTGACACCTTGGGAATCATTCTACAAGGATATTATCCTGTTGGTCTTGATTATTATATTATTCATATTTCAAGCAGACTTGCCTAAAAGCTCAGCCAAATGGGCAAATGTAACAGTGGTAGTAGTCGTTGTTTCCTCTTTGATTCTTTCCATTCTAGCCATTAGGAACCTTCCATTTATAGATTTTCGAGCCTATAAAGTAGGTGTAAATATTCCGAAGGCGATGGAGCCTTCAGCTCCTTTGTTGTATTCCTATGTGATGAAGAAAGATGGCCAAACTGTAGTGATGGATCAATATCCTTCAGATGATAGCTACGAGTTTGTGGAGATGAACTTGAAGAACCCTGAAAGTCTTCCTAAAATCTCTGATTTTGCTGTTTGGAATGAAAATGGGGATTATTCTTCTGAAATGTTTACCGGCAACAAAGTGGTGGTTTTAGTGAGTAGCATGTCCAAAATGGATGATTCGAATTTGGAGGAGATCGATGAGTTGGTACAAAGTTTATATGGCTCTCCTTTAGAAGTGGTCTTTGTAGCCGCAGCCACGGAGGAAGAGATAAATTCTTTGATAAATGAAAGAGGATGGGGTATCACTGGTCTTCAAGCAGATGCTACTGTTGTGAAAACAATTATTCGTTCGAATCCCGGAATCATGGTATTAAAAGATGGAGAAGTATTAGGTAAATATCATCACAACAATACCCCTTCTGCAGAAGAGGTAATTGATCTTTATGTAAAATGACAAAAGAGCTTAAAGTTGTTTTGGTAGGATTGCCTGGTTCAGGGAAAAGCACCTTTGGAAGGCAACTTGCATCAGTATTGGATTTTCCATACTATGATTTGGATTCATTGATTGAAGCAAATTATAAAATGAAAATCCCCGAAATTTTCAAATCTTACGGAGAGGGGCAGTTTAGGGAATGGGAAACGGAATCATTGAAAAAAATATTGGAGGCCCAAGAATCCTACGTATTAGCTTCTGGAGGTGGATGCCCTTGCTTCAATGACAACATGGAGCTGATCAATGAACATGCAGTTTCTGTATACTTAGATGTACCGATAGGGGAGATTTCAAACAGGTTAGGAGTATCCAAAATCCAAAACAGACCTATGTTTCAGGATTTAGACAGGGAAGAAATTGTAATGAAGCTAAAAAGCTTACTCACCGACCGGGAATATTTTTATAACCAGGCAAAAATAAAGCTCAGCGGAGAAGAGTTTTCCGCTGAGCTTCTAATGTCTGAATTGATCAGCTTATTAAAAACTAAATCCTAGTGTTAGCATTCCTGTAAAGATTCTGTTTTCAAGTTCGGTTACCGGTCCAATGTTATTGTTTTGTCCATCTAATACCTGATAGCTGGAATACAATCCATTAGACTTTTGGCTAATCAAAGCCATGTCAATGCTAAACTTATTGAATTTGGCACCAACACCGCCGCTGATTTGATTGGTACTACGGTCAAAGTCCGAATTAGCAATTGGGTCTCCATAATAAGCATATCCACCTCTTAATCTTAAGACATCCAATCGGACTTCAGCTCCCAGTCTATAGTTTAAAGTGCTGGTATAAAGCGTTCTGATTACTTGGTTGTCAGGTCCTTCATCAAAATCTCTACTTTTAATGGTAGCGTTGCTGTAATCTACAAAGTCCACATCTGCAGAAATAAACCCGTTCTTTCCTAAGAAGAAAGTAGCTCCTGCACCGATCTTTAAAGGGGTGTTTAGGTTGTAGGATCCTAAAATATAATCTGACAATGCATCTACTTCTCCCAAGACAATGTCTTCAGGCTCATATTCGTAGTTGTCATAGTTGGCGTACATACTCGCCTCATATTCCTCATTCAAGGCATACCAAGTAGGTGTTTGGAAGGTAAATCCTAAGTTCAAGTAATCAATGGGTTTGTAAATCAACCCAAGGTTTAGGTTAATTCCAGAACCGTTGATAAAAAGTCTTTCCGTAAGTGAGGAGTTAATTAATGGCCCATCAGGGAATTCTTCATTGTAAGTTTTAATGGAGGTAAAATTCAAGTTCCTTATTCCTAGAGAACCGCCCACAAATACCTTATGGTTAAAATTAGCTCCATAGCTGAAGGATATTTGGTTGGAGCTTCCTTCTTGTCTGATGTTCTCATCTTGAAAAGGAAAGCCAGTTACAAAAGAATCATAGGTACTAGGGTCATTAATTACATTTCCATCCTCATCAAAAAACACAGGATTGATTTGATAGGTAGAATATGCCAATCCTGTCAATCCAAAGGATTCAATTTGACTTTCACGGATTCCATTTGCATCCTGTAAGTAAAAATCAATGATAGAAGTATTTCCCAATTCATCTGAAAAGAATCCATACTCTGTATTGAAATTGGCGATTCTTTGAATGCTGATACCGAATGCCCCACCTTTAAATGCTCCTCGACTTAAGCCTTCTTTTGGATTGGCCATTACATAACTTAGGTTCGGAAGATTGAAATTCGTGGTGTTAAAGGATTTTTGTTGATTTAAATAATTGGAATTGACTTTCCAATCCGAGTATCCTAAAGAAATACTAGCTTCAGAGGTTCTAAAAAGCCTAACCCTGCAGGGTTTCCGGCAATATTGGACACATCTCCACCAAGAGACCATTGTGTTCCTCCAATAGCCATTACTCTGGATGAACCTGCTGGTTTAACGTGGCTGAATCTATATGCATCTTCATAATATCCACTTTGCCCTAATGCTAAATTGGATGAAAATAATACGACAAAGAAAATAAAGGGAGTTAGCCTCATTGAATCAATAATTTGTTTTATAGATAACGGATGGGGTAATAAATTGTGACATTTTGGTCAAAAAAAGAGGGGAATTAATTTCCCCTTCCTCCTCTGGATGATGATCCACGGGAGACACTGCCTCCGCTGCTTCTCGAACCTCCAGTACTAATTCCGCTACCTGAACTTCTGCTTGGAGTGCTAAAAGTTCTAGTATTTGTATTTCTAGATGGTGAAGACATTCTTGAAGGAGAGGTTCCATAAGAAGGAGTTCTGCCTGCAGGAATATTGCTTCTATTGTAGGAAGGACTAGCTGATCTATTATAAGAAGGACTAGTGCTTCTGTATGTTCTTGAATTTCTACTTGGGCTGTTATAATAAGGATTAGAAGATCTAGAGTTAGTTCCAGAATAGCTTGGTCTAGCTGAAGGCATTGCACTTCTAGATCTTGTAGCACTTCTGGTAACCGCTGGAGAACTTACATTTCTAGTAGTTCCTACTCTTGTTCTACCATTGGTATAGTAATCATTTTTAGAGCTGCTAAATTGTCTGGAAGCAGATCTGGTGCTATTTCCTGAAACTAAACTTCTATTGGTAGGAGAATTGATTGCATCTCTTCTTGCTTGTGCTCTTGATGTGCTAGGAAGAATTGCAGAGCTTCTGGATCTTGAATTAGCAGTTGCTAAACCAGCTCCTCTGGTTCCTCTAGAACCTCTCACTACTCTTCTATCCCCGTATTCACCACCAGGTAAGATGTAAATAGGTCTATTGTAACCATATCCTGGGAAACCATATCCTGGATATCCATAAACTGGATAACCAAATCCATACATCGGATAACCAAATCCTGGATAACCCCAACCAAGACCTAAACTAGGACCCCAGCCCCACATGGAGCCAAAACCAAATCCGATTCCAAAACCTAAACTAAATCCTGGTCTGAATCCATAGGATGGAAACATTCCCGGCATGTAGAATGGATCGTAGAATCCCATTCCCCAGGGACTAAAACCTCCCATGTAGCCAAGGCTAAAGGAAATAGATGGATTGAAACCTGATCCGAAGGATGAGGTATTTGAATTATTTACTCTATAATCATCGTAGGCATTAATGTCACCTTCTCCGGCGGAAGCAATTCCTTCGTCAAAATAAACCATGTCATTGGATGCAGTATCCTCTGTAGCAGAATATCTCGCGATATACTCAGGGTTTACGTTTCGAGTACTGAAATTTTCACCTTGATAGGTTTCGGTATTTAGAGAACCTAAACTTTCGAAAGACTCAGGATTATTGTTCTGCACAGCAAATTCAGTCGCAATTCTTGCGTCTGAAGCCATGAAATACAAATTATCCTGTTCCCCTCCAGTACTAGCTAGTCTATTTGTACTACAAGCACTGATCGCAAAGGCTCCCAGAATTACAGATGATGTTAATAATGAAATTTTCTTCATGGTCGAAGTTAGATTGTTACTTTCTTATACGGTCTTAAAAGTGAAGGGTTATACTTTTTACTTTATATTTGCCATGCTCAATTTAGCAAAATTAAGGACAAAAAGTATCTGAATCAATTATAATGAGTAAAGGACTACCTAAGAGAAGTGAAGATTATTCACTTTGGTACAACGAATTAGTTAAAAAAGCTGACTTGGCAGAGAATTCTGCAGTAAGGGGCTGTATGGTAATCAAACCTTATGGCTATTCTATTTGGGAAAAAATGCAGGCTGAATTGGATCGAATGTTCAAAGAAACTGGACATACCAATGCCTATTTCCCATTATTTATTCCGAAATCTTATTTAAGTAAAGAAGCCAGCCACGTAGAAGGTTTTGCCAAGGAATGCGCTGTCGTAACACACTATAGATTAAAGAATGCGGAAGATGGTAGTGGGGTGATTGTGGATCCAGAAGCGAAGTTGGAAGAAGAACTGATCGTTAGACCTACTTCTGAAACCGTGATTTGGAGTACCTATAAAAATTGGATTCAGTCTTACCGTGATTTACCTCTGTTAGTGAATCAGTGGGCCAATGTGGTAAGATGGGAAATGAGAACCAGGCTATTCTTGAGGACAGCAGAGTTTTTATGGCAGGAAGGACATACTGCACATGCCACTGCGGAAGAAGCAAAAGCAGAAACCATGCAGATGATGAATGTATATGCACAGTTCGCAGAGGAATTTATGGCACTACCAGTGGTGAGAGGTAGAAAATCTGCGAATGAACGATTTGCTGGTGCAGATGATACGCTTTGTATTGAAGCGATGATGCAGGATGGAAAGGCATTGCAGGCAGGAACCTCCCATTTCCTGGGACAAAACTTTGCGAAAGCTTTTGATGTGAAATTTGCTACCAAAGAAGGTGGATTGGATTATGTGTGGGGTACTTCATGGGGGGTAAGTACTCGATTAATGGGAGCATTGATTATGGCGCATTCTGATGACAATGGATTGGTGTTGCCTCCAAAATTGGCTCCAATCCAGGTAGTGATTGTTCCTATATATAGAAAAGACGAGGAATTCGAAGCGATTTCAGAAAAGGCCAATGAAATCATGGCTGAGTTGAGAAAATCAGGGATTTCCGTGAAGTATGATCATAGAGATACGCATAAGCCAGGCTTTAAATTTGCCGAATACGAATTAAAAGGGGTTCCTTTAAGAATAGCCATTGGACCTAGAGATTTGGAAAACGGAACGATTGAAATTGCCCGTAGGGATAATCTGACCAAATCTCAATTTGAATTGGCATCCCAACCTATAGCTGAAAAAATCGGGGGATGCTGGATGAGATTCAAGAGTCTATTTATTCTAAAGCTTATAAATTCAGGGAAGAAAAAACGACTGAAGTAAATTCTTGGGAAGAATTTAAAGAAGTCTTGGAGAATAAAGGAGGATTTGTTTCTGCCCATTGGGATGGAACTCCAGAGACCGAAGATAAAATTAAGGAATTGACCAAGGCGACTATTAGGTGTATTCCATTAAATAGGAAAGAGGAAGCAGGAACCTGTGTGTTGACAGGAAAGCCTTCTGAAGGTAGAGTATATTTCGCCAAAGCTTATTAATGAGAAACCCGGAATTTTCCGGGTTTTTTTATGTTTATTGACTACACTAATCAGGATTCTCGTATTTTAGGATTCTAGTTCAGTGCGTGATGACTATACTAATTTTATCCACTTTACTGTTTATAGGCCTAATCTTGATGGTTGCGGAAGTCCTTTTTGTTCCTGGTACCACAGTGGTTGGTGTGTTTGGGCTGATAGTAAGTGCTGCAGGTATTATTTATGCCTTCGTATCTTTTGATGCGGGGACGGCATGGTGGATCTCAGGAATTGCTGTGATTTTAAATTTACTGGCTATTGTTTACAGCTTTAGATCAGGAGTATGGAACAAGTTTTCTCTCAAAACGACCAACCAAGGCCGTGCTTTTGACGGAAGGACGGAAGGATTGCAGGTAGGAATGCCAGGAAAAGCGATCTCAGATTTAAAACCTTTTGGAAAGGCATCTTTTGGGGTAGAAGAGAAAGTTTATGAAGTGAAATCTGAGTCTGGATTTATAGAAGTAGGCAAAGAAATCACCATTATGAAAATTGAAAACAATCAAATTTTAGTTAAATAACATGGATCCAAATAGCTCATTGTTTATCCTGGTTGCTGCGGTGGCAGGAATCATTTTACTTTTCATCTTTCTATATTTTGTACCGGTTAATCTTTGGATTACCGCACAGTTTTCCAACGTTCGAGTGGGGTTACTAGAACTAGTTGGAATGAGAATTAGAAAAGTACCACCAAGTGTAGTGGTGAATTCTTTGATTACTGCAACGAAAGCCGGTCTGGAGCTTACCACCAATGATTTGGAAACGCATTATTTAGCTGGAGGAAATGTGCCAAATGTTATAAGAGCCTTGATTTCGGCGGATAAAGCCAACATCAATCTATCTTTTAAACAGGCAACCGCGATTGACTTGGCTGGAAGGGATGTTTTCGAGGCTGTTCAGATTTCCGTGAATCCCAAAGTGATCAATACGCCAAATGTAGCTGCTGTGGCTGCAGATGGGATCCAATTGATTGCAAAAGCAAGAGTGACTGTACGTGCCAATATTGCACAATTGGTAGGTGGTGCCGGAGAGGAGACCATTTTGGCAAGGGTAGGGGAAGGAATTGTAACTTCCATAGGATCTGCCTCCAATCATAAAAGTGTATTGGAAAACCCCGATAAGATTTCCAAGCTTGTTTTAGAGAGAGGTCTCGATGCGGGAACCGCCTTTGAAATTCTTTCCATTGATATTGCAGATATTGACGTAGGAACCAACATCGGGGCGAAACTTCAAATCGATCAGGCATCGGCAGACTTAAAAGTTGCAGAGGCAAAAGCCGAAGAAAGAAGAGCTATGGCAGTAGCTTTGGAGCAAGAGATGAAAGCCAAAAACGTAGAAATGCGTGCGAAAGTAGTGGAAGCAGAGGCAGAGGTTCCGAAGGCTTTAGCAGAGGCTTTCAGAAGTGGACAATTAGGGGTAATGGATTATTACCGAATGGAAAATATTAAATCTGATACTTCCATGAGAGACTCCATAGCAAAATCTGATACGGACTCAAAAGATTCTGGAAAAGGGAAATCGGATAAATAGAATTCCAAATAAAGTAAAAGCCCCAATGAGATTTTTTTCATTGGGGCTTTTTGCATTTTTGGAACACTACTTTTTGCTTTTTTTCCTTCCTGTACTTTCTGGTTCAATGACTACTACGGGTTCATAAAGATTTTTAGTTAATATTTTTCCAGTGCCGGAATCAATTAAAACATCTTCAAATGCCAATGGAAGAAGCACCTCACCTGAGTCTGAGAGCAGTCCGGTTTTTCCTCTTTTTGAACCACGATTAAATCTCTTTGAGCACGATGTACACGATCAAATTCAATTGGGATTAATTCTTTGCCAGTAGAATCCAGAATGCCTGATTTATTAGCTTTTTCTACAATGAAATACCCGTCATTGGTTCGAAGTACCTGATCAAAGGCTTCTTGATTGACCACCTCTCCATAAGCATTCAATAGATAAAATTGATTGTTGGATCGAGCTACTGAAAAACCTTTTTTGAATGGTTTTATTTCATCCCAAGATGAATTTCCTAAGACTTCTCCGTTGGCTTTAATGATCCCCCATTTTCCTCCTTTTTAAATCCTGCCAAAGATTCTGAAAAAGGGTGAGATCTTCATATTGTGGCTGAATGACCCATTCTCCCATGGAATTGACAAAGCCAACAGAACCTTCTTTCAAAGCTGGAAATAGACCGTTTGATCCCATCAGAATTTTTTCTAAGGGAGCGTTCGGGCGAACTAACCACCCTCCTTTGCCTAACAAACCTAAATTGCCATCTCTAAATCTAATGTTGTAGAGATCTTCGCCAATTCTTGTTACTTCTTCCATGCCTACAGCGTCCAACAGAATTCCGCCCTCTTTCATAACCCTACGAAGCTTGCCATGGATGTACTCCAACATTAACCCATCTTCCAATGTGATTCTATGATAAGAATTATACCGAACATTGGCTTTCAATTCATTTCCTTCGATCAATAAAAATTGATTGTCCTCAAAACCAAAATAGAAATTCCCTTTATTGTGCTTCAGTTCATCAATTACGGGGTCAAGTACATAATCACCTTCCCGGTTAATTAATCCATACCCTGTATCTTCTTTTGCCAGAAGGAAGTCCCCTTCGGATTCTTCCAATAACTGAAATGATTTTTGGCCGGCATTGGACAAAGGGATAAAATACTCGTCTCCAATTTGGGTAATTAGCATCCCCGTCTTTGTAAAAAAGCCCTATCCAAAGTACCCAAAGGTGTGGTTTTTCCATTTCCTCTTTCAAAAACCCAGTACTTATTCCCTTTTCTTGCTAGCAGTAAGTTGAAGTAGGTTTGAATCTCCTCGTATTCTAAAGGAAGTACTTGCTGACCGTACTCATGAAAAGCACCTATCCCATCAGGCCCTTTTACCAAAATCCATGGTTCAAGATATTGGTATACTTCGGTTCCCTGTAGAGAAACAGCAGGGGTGAGGTCAGCTGATAATAAACTTAAAACAGAGTCTTTTTTACCAATCCTGACAGTCTCACTCAACAGTTCAACATGATCGTAAAGAAGTCTTTTTGCAATCTGTACTCATCATCATACACCTCCCAAGTTTGGGAAAAGGTAGATTGCTTGGAGCAAATTGTGATAATAAATAAAACGAGTACAAACTTGATTGCTTTCATTTGTTATGGAGCAGAAATTTTGAATAGGGCTCAAATATAAAATGACCAAAGGTTTTTACAATCCTTTGGTCATTTCTCTTTATGTGTTTAGTAAATTACTTTTTTGTTTTCCCGGTCAAGATCAAAAAGATCAGAAATGAATTCGATCATTTCTTCTGCTTGATCTCGTTGGCAGGCAGCTCTCAGTTGAACCACAGGTACTTTCAGGATTTTCTGCATCATGCTTTTGGTGATCTTGTCAATCACTGCATATTCTTTTTCATCTGCATTTTTCAAATACCTGCTTAATTCCTCCAATCGGATTTGCTCGAGGGTCTGCTTTAATTTATTGATGGTAGGAGAAACCATCATTTCTTTTTCCAATTGTAAAACTCTTCAATGCTTTCATCAATGATGCTTTCTACAAGAGGTACAGCAGCAAGTCTTTTTTCTAAAGCTTTTGAAGTTTTACTTCGAATATTATCCACGTTATACAAGATCACCCCTGGAACATCCTCTACACTAGTTTCTATACTTCTAGGAACGGAAAGATCTACTAATAATTTGTAACTAGGAATGTCGAAAGATTTGATTAGCTCCTTGGTGATAAAAGGCTCGTTTTTCATGATCGAACAAACGATCACATCGGCCTCTTCCATGGCTTCGAAACAATTCTCAAAAGGAATGACTTCAAAACCTAATGGCGCTGCAATTTCCTCTGCTTTGGAAAGTGTTCTATTGGTGACCTTCACTTTAGCATTAGGAAGATACACCATGTTTTTAGCAACATCTTCTCCAATCTCTCCAACTCCGATCAATAAAATTCTAGGCTGGTAAGTGTTAGAGGTCAGGCTTTCAATTAATTCAATCGCCGCGTAAGAAAGAGATGCTGCACCTTCTCTAAATCCAGTTTCCTGTACAATTCTTTTGTTGGTAAAGAAGACAGTATGCATCAATCTATGAAGGAATGGTCCTGCCATTTCTAAATCTGCAGATGCCTGATACGCTCTTTTTACCTGATTGGAAATCTGAATATCTCCCACTACCTGTGCTTCCAATCCCATGGAAACCCGGAACAAATGAGCAATCGCTGCTCTATCATTATTGTAGATCTGGAAATATTCTAAATAATTGACTACGTCTGGAAGACCTTTTTCAAGCCCAATCAATTTGATGATTTCTGTACTCAAGTCAAGATCATGACTGTAATACACCTCAGTTCTGTTGCAGGTAGAAAGTATCAGTACATCATTCAAACTGAAGAAATCCTTCAATTTCAATAATGTTCGCTGTATTTCCTGATCACTGAGAGCGATAATCTCTCGAATCTGGACGGGTGCGGTCTTATGTGATAAACTTAATGCTCTGAACTTGATTTGCATAGGGACAAGTCTTACAACGCAAATTTAAATACAATAGGCATGTAATTGGCTTTTTTGCCTATCGAAATCCCAATTTGGAATCTATCTAAATAACAAATAGCTAGATATTGCAAATTTCATGAATTTTGAATTAAGATGCCAATATTCTTAAATTATACGTCATAGACAGAATCAATTCTTTCAGGCAATCCTAATTTTTATATGAAAGGCACTATTTTTTACTGGCTCAAATCCTATTTGGGTTTTTCAAATAAAGAGTCCAGAGGGTTCTTATTTCTACTTCCTTTTTTGACCATTTTGTTATTGATTCCTACACTATTCGGATATATAAGAGATCAGGCTGCAGAAGACTATCAACTTCAATTTCAGGGGAAAATAGATTCTTTAAGGAGGGCTGGAGTAGAATTGGTTTCCTCTCCTGATCCAGTGTTTAATCCAGAAGATACTATAAAAAATAAATTACAAGCCGAGGATCAACAGTTCCAAAATTTAAACAAGATTCCTTTGTCACAAGCAGATTCTGCCACGCTCCAAATCGTTCCTGGGATCGGTCCTGCATTTGCCAGTAGAATTATCAAGTATAGGGAACAGCTTGGTGGCTTTCATGATGAAGGCCAACTATTAGAAGTTTATGGGTTAAAACCGGAAACAGTCGAGGAACTTTTGAAATACTTTGAGTTTGATGAAATGATCACCCAAAAACTGAAAATCAACCAATCTACAGAGACAGATCTTGCCAAGCATCCTTACATTTCCTATTCAGAAGCAAAAGTTATTTTGGCTTACAAAAAACAACATGGAGACTATCAATCCACTGAGGACTTGAAAGCGATTAAAATTTTCAAGCCTGAATGGATTGATAAAATTGCTCCTTATTTAGTGTTTTGATAGACGACTTCTCCTCCGATGACGGTTCTATCTATGGGGAGCTCTCTCAGGTTTTTAGCATCTTCGACCATGATGTCTTTTTCCATGATTACCAAATCGGCTAATTTCCCAACTTCAATACTTCCCTTTAAATTTTCTTCAAAATTTGCATAGGCAGCCAAATGGTCATTCCTTTTAAAGCAGCTTCTCTAGTCAGTTTGTTTTCAATTTGAAAGCCCTCGTCCGGCCAGTTGTTTTTATCTTTTCTGGCAACCGCCGCATGAAAACCATAAAGAGGATTGATGAATTCTACAGGGAAATCACTTCCTAGTGCAATCATTCCATTTTGTTCCAATAGCTCATTGAAAATATAGGCATGCTTGATTCGATCCGGACCTAGACGTTGTTCCGCCCAATACATGTCTGAAGTGGCATGGGTGGGTTGCACCGACGGAATAATGCTGTATTCGGCAAATTTGGATACATCTTCAGGGTTTACTACTTGTGCATGTTCAATTCTCCAGCGTAAGTCATTCTTTCCTTTTAAGACATCCGCATAAATATTCAGTAGGGTTCTATTCGCTGAATCTCCAATGCAATGGGTATTCATTTGGAATCCATGCTCATACATTTTTGCAGCTAAATCTTTGAAATCATCCTCTGTACTTAGCAAAAATCCTGTCTGATCCGGTTTGTCAGAATAAGGTTTTAATAAAGCAGCCCCTCTAGACCCTAAAGCCCCATCTCCATAAATTTTAAAACTTCTTACCGTTAAATGCTCGTCTTGATAGATTCCTTTATCAAAATAATAGTCCATGTTTTCCGCTGTTGGATTGACCATGGCATAAATCCTCATTTTCAATACAGAATCCTGATGAAGTTGTTGGTATAATTCAATGGTTTCCCGATCTAGCCCAGCATCCACCACAGAGGTAAGACCAACTGCAAAGCAATTTTCCTGAGCAGCCAGTAAGGCTTTTCTGGCTTGTTCCACAGTTGTTTTTGGGATTTTGGTACTTACTAAATCAATGGCATTGTCTATTAGTACTCCCGTTGGTTTCCCATTTTCCAAGATCACACTTCCCCCAAGCATTTTTGTCTGAGAAGTGATTCCACCCATTGACAATGCTTTTTGATTAACTAAAGCAGCGTGTCCATCAATTCTAGTTAGGAGAACTGGCGTGTTTGGGAAGAGCTCGTCCAGTTTTTCCCGGGTGGGGAACTCTTGCCCCTCCCATAGGTTTTGATCCCAACCTTGTCCTAAAATCCAGGGTTCATCTGGATTGGCCTCCGCATAGTTTTTTACTCGTTGGATCAGTTCCTCATAACTTTTGGCCCCCACTAAGTCCACCACTCTTAGCCCATCAGCATATCTATTAAAGTGGGTGTGGGCATCTATGAATCCTGGGTAAACGGACTTTCCTTTAAGATCCACCTTTTCTATCGCATCATAACCTCCTAAGATTTCGTCACTGGATCCTATGGCAAGAAATTTTCCGTCTTTGATCGCAAGCGCTTCGCTTATTTCGAATTCTGAGTTGACCGTATAAATCGTTCCATCAAAGTAAATTACGTCTGCCTGGATTTTTGGGGATTGGCAAGAAGCCAAAACAAACAATCCGCTAAGGATAGAGGTAGTGAAGAACTTTGTAAAGAACTTTAATTTTGACTGAGGATTTATGTACATATTTGTTTATGAATCAGAGAATGGATCGTGTTCAATTACCAAATCTCAATCTTCCGCCCATTGAGCCAAAGCTTCAAGAAATGGATGGGAAATTAGGGATTTTTGATAGTCTCCGAAAGAAGTATTTGATATTAACTCCAGAAGAATGGGTTCGACAGCATTGGATTAACTTTCTAATAAATCAATTGGGCTATTCCAAAGGTCTCATCGCTTTGGAAAAAGGCTTGGTTTATAATAAACTTCAAAAAAGAACTGATTTGGTCGTTTGGGACAAAGGTGGCGATCCCTTTCTCCTCATAGAATGTAAGGCACCAAAGGTGAAATTGACGCAAAAAACCATGGAGCAAGCATGCCTTTATCATCAAAAAATCAAAGCTAAATTTTTGATTATATCGAATGGATTGAACCACATTTGTTTGGAATGGGATGTAATATCCAAGAAATTTCATCAATTGAAATCCATTCCAGAACCTCCAAAATAGAGGGGTTTCTTATGATTTATGTCAGTCTTTTTATAAATTTCACCCAATTAATTAGCCGATTATGAGTGGTCAATCTGGAAATACGCCTTGTGAGCTTTGTGCAAGTAGAAAATTATCTCTTTTTGCCGATTTACCTGAGGTGCACGTTTGCACCATTTCGGATAACAAAAATCTGATTTCTCATAAGAAAGGCCAGATCCTTTATTATGAAGGAACTAAGCCATTGGGTATTTTTTGTATCAATTCGGGAGTAGTTAAAGTTTATAAAACTGCATCCAATGGAAAAGAACAAATCATTCACCTATCTCAGAAAGGGGACTTCTTAGGTTATTCTGCACTGCTTGGGGAAGAGAATTATACCAACTCTGCCATGATTGTTGAAGATGCCAAAATATGTTTCATTCCGAAAGAGGCTTTTTGACTACCTTATTCAGCAATACCCCGTTTTTAAAGAATCACGAAGGCACTCAGCCATGAGCTTGGAGTCATGGAAGAAAAACTGACAGATGCCACACAGAAAAGTATCAGGGAAAGATTAGCTTTTGTCCTGCTTCAATTGGGAAGCTGCTATGGTGTGGAAGGAGGAGAAAGCCAGAAAATTGATTTGGTTTTAAGCAGGGAGGAGATTGCAAGTATGGTAGGTACTGCCACCGAATCTGTGATTCGTTTACTTTCCGAGTTCAAGAAAGACAATTTAATTGCTTTGGAAGGCAAGCGTATCGTCATTAAAGACCGAAGAGGTTTGGCTAGATTGTCAGATTTTTACGCATAATATGAACCCTTGGGGATGCTCCTAAGTTTCATAATTATGACAGCCTCGAAACGAATACCATTTTATCTTCCAAAAATGTTCCTATTCACTTTGGTGATGTTTCTATCCCTAAGTGCAAATGCTCAATCCATTGCCTATAAGGCATTATTAAGCTCCTTTTATGATCCCGAATTTCCGGTGTTAAAACCATCTGAAATCAAAGATCTATCAGCATTTCAAGTGGTAGATGCTAGAGAGAAGAAAGAATTTGAAGTTTCTCACCTAAAGGGTGCCCATTGGGTAGGATATGATACATTTGAACTAGCCAATGTGAAAGATTTGGATAAAGAAAAACCAGTATTAGTGTATTGTACGGTAGGGGCTAGGTCTCAGGATATTGGCGAAAAATTGAAGGCCAATGGTTTCAAAGAAGTCTACAACCTATATGGAGGAATTATCCATTGGTCGAATGAGGGGCTTCCACTTTATCATTTAGGAAAAGCTACGCAAAAAGTACATACCTATTCCAGAAGCTGGGGAATCTGGCTCAATAAAGGAGAGAAAGTCTATTGAAGGAAATCTGTCAGGTGGACGACATAACTACTTTTTGACTGATCTTTGACTGGAAGGGACCGTATGAGATGAAAAACGACATCATGAAGAGCATTAAAAACTATTTATTGGCGGGAATGGCATTTTTCTCCTTAGCCTGCCAAAGTTCAAATTCGGAAGGATCGAATGGTAATGAAAAATCACTAGAAGGACCCTTAACCCCCTCAAAGGAAGTTAAAGTCCCTGACCATCAAGTTTGGGATGAACTCTTAAAAAAACATGTGGATGCAAAGGGGATGGTGGATTATGAGGGGTTTGTATCTGACCAATCCAAACTCAACTCCTACCTTCAGACTTTAAGTGATAACCCGCCCAATAAAGCGACTTGGTCCAAAGAAGAGCAATTAGTGTATTGGATTAATGCCTATAATGGGTTTACTGTTAAATTGATCGTAGATAATTACCCCACCAATAGTATCAGGGACTTAGGGCCTGCTTTAAAAATCCCTATGATCAGCGATGTCTGGCATTATAAATTCTTTGAGATAGGGGGAGAAGAGTTCAACCTGGATGAGATTGAACATGGCATCTTAAGGAAAGAATTTGAGGAACCAAGAATTCATTTTGCGGTGAACTGTGCTTCTATATCATGCCCACCACTGTTGAATGAGGCATTCACCGTTTCTAAACTTGAAGAGCAACTCAATAAACAAGCCATCGCATTTATAAACGATGGAGTAAGAAATAAAATCACCAAAAATTCTATCCAGATTTCCTCGATCTTTTCTTGGTTTAAGGGAGATTTTACAAATGATGGCAGTTTAATTGATTTTTGAATCAATACAGCCGAGTGAAAATTGATAAGAATGCAAAAATCAGTTACTTAGATTACGATTGGAATCTCAATAAACAGTAATCGAGGATTTTAGATTCAGATAATAGTTAACAAACTTCAGAAAACCAGCCCTATTAATGAGTAAAACCCGACACGTTGTGATTATTGGCAATGGAATTTCCGGAGTCACATGTGCCCGCCAATTAAGGAAATTGGATGATCAGATCCGTATTACTTTAATTTCAGGGGAATCGAAGTATTTTTTTTCAAGAACAGCCTTGATGTATGTCTACATGGGGCATATGAAGTTTGAACACACGCAACCCTATGAGCCTTGGTTTTGGAATAAAAATCGAATTGAATTACTCCATGACTGGGTAAAGGAAGTTGATTTTGAAAACAAGAAACTTATGTTTCAATCGACTAATGAGTTAAGCTATGATGAGTTGGTGATCGCTACGGGATCAAAACCAAATAAATTTGGCTGGCCTGGGCAAGATTTGTTAGGTGTGCAAGGGCTTTACTCCAAGCAGGACTTAGAGTCCATGGAAGATTTGACAAAGGATGGTGTGGAGAGAGCAGTGATTGTGGGCGGAGGGCTGATCGGAATAGAAATGGCTGAGATGTTGGCCTATCGGAAGATTCCTGTGACGTTTTTGGTGCGGGAAGGAGGGTTTTGGAATAATGTATTACCAAAAGAAGAGTCGGACTTGGTAGGAAGGCATGTGAAGGCACATCATATTGATTTAAGGCTGGAAACTGGATTAAAAGAAATTGTTTCAGATCAGCACGGACGGGTGAAATCGGTGATTACTTCATCTGGAGAAGAGATTTACTGTCAGTTTGTAGGCTTGACCGCAGGAGTGACCCCTAATATTGATTTCCTAAGGGAAAGTAAACTGGAAGTAAATAGAGGAGTAAAAGTAGACTCGCTCTTTCAAACCAATATCCCGAATGTCTATGCAATTGGAGATTGTGCAGAGTTTCATCAAGCCCCTGCACCGGATAGAAAATTGGTGGAGCAGGTGTGGTATACCGGAAGAATGCATGGGGAGACCTTGGCTTATACCCTTCATGGAAAGCCTACACCCTACCAACCAGGCGTTTGGTTTAATTCTGCAAAGTTCCTGGATATTGAGTACCAGACTTATGGAACTGTTCCTCCCCAATGGTCAACGGAGGAATTTGACTCCTTTTATTGGGAACATTCATCTGGAAAGGTTGCATTTCGGATGTTAATGCTAAAAGATGGTACCATTCAAGGTGTAAATAATTTTGGGTTTCGTCTGAAACATGAATTCTTTGACAAAGTCATTAAAGGAAGATGGAAGGGTGAACAGGTGATTGCACAGCTGGAGAAGGCCAATTTTGACCCAGAGTTTTTGCCCCTTACATCCAGGAAATCCAAAAGGCCTATAATGCCCAATTCGGCACAGCCATTAAAATAGGGAAGAGATCGTTCATCCAAAAACTTCTGGGAGCAAGCATATGAAATTGATTCAAAAAATAGGCATACTATTGTTTTTGGTGGGGATAGGACTCTTTACCGTCATTCCATTTTTGGGGAGTTACAGACTGATTGAAACCCAAGTAATAGAACACACAAAAGATATTCACCAAGAAAAGATGGTGGAAATTCTTGCTCCACTATATGGAGAGGAATTCAGTTCTAACTTCTCATTTATAGGGAGTTTCAAGGAGTATTTCAATCAATACAATGACCAATTAAAATCCCAGTCCTTGTGGGATGAGGTCATTTGGGATGACTATAGTTTTCCTTTGGCGAAAGCTGCTTTGAGTAGTCCTGTTAAGGATAACCCAATGCTCTTCTTACTGCTTTCGGTAGGATTAGCAGTCTTAGGGGGACTGATGTACAATCTTCCTAGCTATCAAGGCGAATCCGAGGGAGTTAAGAATAATGGGGTATTTCATTCTGCCATGAAAAATAGAGGCTGGATGGGGATGATAACCGGCGCCTATTTAATTCTCTTTTACATCATTTTGTATTGGTATCCAGCGTATCTGGTCAATTTAGTGGCCATGGTGGATCCCTTGAGCCAGATGTTAAGTGGTCATCCGGCCAGTCAATGGTTCCTCTACGGATTTATATACACCCTTGCAATCCTGGTGATGGGAATCAGGATGTTTCGAAAATATAGAGGGAATAAATACCAACAGCTCCGAACTGCCTCGGTCATGTTTTTTCAAACAGCCTTTGCTTTTTTGATACCTGAAATCTTGGTGTTATTTAATCAACCTTATTTTGATTTTAAAAACATCTGGCCTCTGGATTATGATTTCTTTTATGACTACCAAATAGATGCCTTTCTTAGTGGAGGCGGTGTTGGTATGTTTATGCTGATTTGGGGGATTTTGTTGATCATTATAGGGGTGCCTGTTTTTACCTATTTCTTTGGAAAAAGATGGTATTGTTCCTGGGTTTGTGGTTGTGGTGGATTGGCTGAAACAGTTGGGGATCCCTACAGACAATTATCAGACAAGCGTTTAAAAGCCTGGAAATATGAACGGGTTATTATCCATAGTGTATTGGTTTTGGCAGTGGTCATGACAGTTTTGACTATTGCTAATTACTTTTCAGGATTTTCTCTTTTGGGAAATGTAACGAACCAGTTACATTCGTTTTATGGTTTTGCTATAGGATCAGCATTTGCAGGAGTTGTTGGTACCGGATTTTACCCTTTTATGGGCAATAGAGTGTGGTGCCGATTTGGATGTCCTCTCGCCGCTTATTTGGGAATCGTTCAACGATTCAAATCCAGGTTTAGAATTACCACCAATGGAGGACAGTGTATTTCTTGCGGAAATTGCTCTACCTATTGCGAAATGGGGATAGATGTAAGATGGTATGCACAAAGAGGCCAAAACATTGTCCGATCCAGCTGTGTTGGTTGCGGAGTTTGTTCTTCAGTTTGTCCAAGAGGGGTGTTAAAACTGGAAAACGATTCGGAAGAAGGCAGAATCAATGAATTGCCCATTATTATTGGAAATGATTCCATAAAGTTGAACGCCTAAATGATCTTTCTTTACCTATTGATAGGAACATACATCCTGGGGATGCTATTCATATTTGTTTATAGTCTTGCCCAGGGCAACCTTCTTTGGAATTTTTGGAAGGCCCGAAAAAGTTGGCCAGCATCCCGGTAAAGGAAATGGAAAACTGGCCGAAAGTAACCGTTCAGCTTCCTGTTTTCAATGAACTTTATGTGGTAGAGCGCCTGATTGAGGCTGCTTCCAAATTGAATTACTCAAAAGAGTTGTTGGAAATCCAAGTATTAGACGACAGTACCGATGAAACAGCGGACTTGTTGAAAAAAAGATTGCACAATACCCCGAAATAAATTTCCAATACATTCACCGAACCAATAGGGCAGGTTTTAAAGCAGGTGCTTTGAAAGATGGACTGGACAAGGCTAGTGGTGAATTTATCGCCATTTTTGACGCGGATTTTGTTCCTGATCCCGATTTTTGCGCAAGACTTTGCCATTTTTCAGTTCAGAAAAGATAGGGATGGTCCAGACAAGGTGGACCCATTTGAATCGAAATTATTCTTTGTTGACGCGCTTACAGGCATTTGCCTTGGATGCACATTTTCTCATCGAACAAATGGGAAGAAATAATCAGCAAGCGTTCATCAACTTTAACGGAACCGGTGGAATTTGGAGGAAGAGCTGTATTCTTGATGCTGGAAACTGGCATGATGATACCCTGACAGAAGATCTTGATCTTAGTTATCGGGCTCAGCGAAAAGGATGGGAGTTTGTGTACCGACCGGAAATTGAATCCCCAGCGGAGCTTCCGCCTATTATGTCTGCTGTGAAATCCCAGCAATTTAGATGGACCAAAGGCGGGGCAGAATGTGCGGTCAAACATATCCATGGGGTGATGGCACAGGCGCTTCCTTTTCGGGTGAAATTTCATGCGTTCGCTCATCTTTTCAACAGTAGCATTTTCATTGCGATCTTACTGGTGAGTTTTAGTAGCATTGGCGTTTGGTGGGCAGGGGTGACCGGTTTGATTCCTGAAAAACTATTCAAGTTGGCAGGGGTATTTATGATTGGTTTCGTAATTATCGCAGGAGTGTATTTGGTCTCTTATTTCTATGCCAGAAGGTCTTTCATCAAAAGCTTGGGACAAGTGTTTTGGCAACTTCCGTTATTCCTTTCTGTTTCTATGGGATTGGCACTTCACAATGCCCAGGCAGTATGGGAAGGGCTTTCAGGAAAAAAATCCCCCTTTATCCGAACACCAAAATTTAATTTGGAAGGAGGAAAACAAGGCCTTCAATCAAATAATTATATTAATTTCAGGATCCCGATTACCACTTACTTCGAAGGGTTGTTCGCCCTGATCTTTTGGGGAATGGTTTTCCTTCATATGCAATGGAGAACTTATGAAATGCTCCCTTTCCATCTCATGTTAGCTCTGGGATATAGTTTGGTTTTTATTACCTCATTCAAAGCTTATAGTCTTGGTAAATCCTAACGATTTCAATAATCCAGTAATTATTGATGTGATCATTCCTGCCTACAATGAGGAAAAATCGATTCCCTATGTAATCCGTGATATTCGGATTTTGTCAGGCATGTGGTAGTCGCCAATAATAATTCCAATGATGGGACCAAAGATGCTGCTGAACAAGAAGGAGCCGTAGTGGTTTTTGAACCTCAAAAAGGATATGGAAAAGCCTGTTTGACCGCAATGGCCTGGATTGAAAAACAAAAGATCCAACCAGACATCGTGGTGTTTCTGGATGGGGACTACAGCGACTATCCCGAGGAAATGGAGGGTTTGGTGAAGCCAATCATTGAGAATGAAGCAGAAATGGTGATTGGTTCCAGGGCGAAAGGTCAAAAGGAAGCAGGATCTATGACGTTTCCTCAGGTTTTTGGAAATTGGCTGGCCACTACGATGATGCGCTATATTCAAAAAGCGAATTATTCCGACCTTGGTCCCTTTAGGGCAATTGCCTGGAAGAAGTTATTGAGCTTGAATATGGAAGACCAAAACTTTGGTTGGACCATAGAGATGCAAATCAAAGCGCATAAAAAAGGACTGAGGTATACAGAAAGGCCTGTGAATTATAGAAAAAGGATAGGTGTCTCCAAAGTGAGTGGAACTGTTAAAGGCGTGATCGGTGCAGGGTACAAAATAATTTGGACGATTTTTAAATATTGGTAAATTGGTTTAAAATGAGACAATTAGCAATTTTCTTTTCTTTCATCATGCTTTTCGGCTGTGGTGTAAATCCCCGGTCTGGAGTGGACGAGAATCAGTTTTCCAACTACTGGTACCAAGGGAAGGCCGAAATTAATGTCTTTGATTTGGAACAATACCGCTATGGAGAAAAGCGTGAAGGGGAAGCAGTGATGATTTTCGTGACAGAAGACTTTTCAAGGAGAAAACAAGTGAAACTGGATCACCCTGAAGATGCAGGGGCAGATGCCCGAAAAGTTCTGAAAATGAATATGACCAGGGAATTTGTGACTGGGATTTATCCCTATCATACCATGCTTTCAGCTTTTACTCCAGTATATGATGAAGAAAATGCCTTTAAAATTACTGCATCTGTCACCGAATGGTGTGGACAGTCTTTTACCCAATTAAACTGGAAAAATGGATCCTATAAAGCTCGGCTGTTCTCCTATTTTGAATCGGAGGGAGACCAGGAATTGAGCTTGGATGGTGCTGCAGAAGATGAACTATTTAATACGATTAGACTTAACCCATCTATTGTTCCCGAGGGGGATGTTCGCTTGATCCCTTCATTAATTTTCCAAAGATTTTCTCATGTACCTTTAAAAGTAGAACGAGCTTCCATTTCCAAAAGAGATGTCTCAGGAAACCAAGCAGAAATCACAGTAGAATATAAATCCATCAATAGGAAGGTAAGCGTCCGTTATCAGAAATTCTTCCCCTTCGAGATTTTGTCTTGGGAAGAAATCCAAACCAAAGAAAATGGAGCAGTTGAGCGAACCATAGGAACAAGAAAAAGCATGGAAATGCTTGATTATTGGAATAGAAACGGATCAGAAGATGAGGAGCTGAGAAGGGCTCTTGGGCTTTGAAAGACAATCTGAAACGAGGTTGGCAATTCTTATTATGGCTAATTTTGGCTATTGGAATTTATTTTTTGAGTCAGATTCCCCGTGAATCCTTTGGGTTAATTTTCCTGATTTATTCCTGTTGCTTTGCAGCCCTACTTGTAATTTATAGAAGTTCTAATGGTAGAATAAATTGGCTGGGAGTTTTTGTTGCCGGCCTGTTTTTAAGGCTTCTCATGTTCAATTCCACACCGCAATGGTCTGAGGATTATGCTCGATTTTTTGGGATGGGGAGCTAATCAGAATTCATCAGAACCCTTATTTGGAAACGCCTTCAGATTGGATGGAAACGCATGTAGAGGATTCCACCGATTATTTGGAAAGTCTTTACGGGTTGATGAATTCTCCAAATTATTATTCTGTGTATCCTCCGACGAACCAACTGCTGTTTGTGGTAGCTTCCTATCTTTCTAAGCAACATGTGCTGAATGGAATTAATTGGTTGAGGATACTTTTGATCCTTTCTGAAGTTGGGGTGTTTATTTTATTGTGGAATTTATTGAGAGGGAATTCTAAATTGATTCTGTATTGGTTCAACCCTTTTGTAATTCTTGAACTAAGTGGTAACCTCCATTTTGAAGGATTGGTCTTATTGGCCTTGCTTCTTTCGCTTTGGGCTTATAAAAAGCAGCAATTTTTGGCTTCTGGATCATTTTGGTCTTTAGCTGTCGGTCTGAAAATCCTGCCTTTGATGTTGCTTCCTTCCTTTCTGGGAACAAAGAAAATCAGAAAGTCTTTGGGTTTTTGGATGGGAGGAATCATTGTTTTTGGGATTTGTTTTTTGCCCTTGGTACTAAATAATTCCTGGAATAGTCTTCTGACCAGCTTACAGTTGTATCAAGGTAAATTTGAATTCAATGCCTCTGTGTATTACCTTCTTCGAGAAGTAGGTTTTTGGATAAAAGGATACAATACCATCGCAACATTGACCAAAATTCTAAGTGCAATTACCTTGGTGGGGATTAGTTATATTTCTTGGAAGAAAAAAGCGGAGTCAATGGGTCAACTGGCTGAAATCTGGGTGTTGATCTATTTAATATATTTACTCCTCCAGCCTATTATTCACCCTTGGTATATCATCCCAGCGTTTGGATTGAGTCTTTTGACCAACATGAAATCCATGGTATTCTGGACTTTTTCAGCCATACTTTCCTATCATGCGTATAGTCAGGTTGATTTCATAGAAAATCCTTGGGTTTTATTCTTGGAGTATTTGATTCTTGGTATTGGATTGACTTGGGATTTCAAGAAGGAGAACTTTAATTTAAAACCTATCCATTGATTCAGCATGAAAAAAATATGTTACCTCATTGTTTGCGCTCTTTTTTTGCTTGGCTCATGTACAAAGAGCCCAGAGCAAAAAGCGATATCAATTTTAGAAAAGGCGATAGAGGCACATGGTGGGCAAGAAGCTTGGGACCAACTGGAAACATTGAAATTTAGAAAATGGACCAGATTATTGCTGGAGGATGGATCGATTGAAAGTGAAACAGATCAATTGATTGAACTTCGGATGAAGCCTTATTTGGAGGGATCCATTTCTTGGATTTCTGATAGTATTGAACATATTTCTACTTTTAATGGGTCTACCATGAATTATACCATGGGCGGGAACTCCATTAAAAATCAAGGATTTCTTCAATCCAAAAAGAAAGATTTTGATGCGGCTTATTATGTGATTGCGCAGCCTTGGAAATTACTCGAAGATGAAGGAGCATCTTTGTATTATGAAGGTCAAAAGAATTGGCATCAGGCCAGCTCGCAGAAGTAGTTCGTGTAGACTACGGACCTGAGGAGGATGTTTGGTGGTATTATTTTGATCCGGTAAGCTATCAAATGCTTGGAAATGAGGTTCAATTAAAGGACCATCGTAGTTTGGTGGAAAATGATACCATGGAACAAGCCGGCCCTTTTCTTCTTTATGGAAAAAGAACCAGCTATAGAATCAATGAAAAAGGCGAAAAACTCTATGTCCGAGCTGAATACCAATATTCTGATTTTGAAATCACCCTTGAGAAACAACAAAAGTAACCACTCTTTATCCCCAATTATGAAATCTTTCTTTTACCCGCTGATTTTAGTTTCCATTGTTCTGATATCCTCCTGTGATCCGAGAACCGAGGCCGAAAAAATAGTCGATAAATCCATTGAAGCCCATGGTGGAAAGGCGTATCAGTCCTCCATCATTGAGTTTGATTTCAGAGACATTCACTATACCATATATAAGACTCCTGAATCCTTTGAATACATCAGAGAATTTTCGCATCCTTCTGGAGAAGTAAAAGACGTTTTAAATAATGACGGATTTGTCCGGACAGTAAATGGGGTAGAATTAGATACCTTAAATGCAGAGTGGATAGGAAAATATACTCGTTCGGTCAATTCGGTTGCCTATTTTGCATTTTTACCTTATGGTTTAAACGATCGGGCAGCAATCAAAACCGATCTTGGAATTACCGAGATTAAAGGTGAAGAATACCATCTGATCAAGGTTACCTTTTCTGAAGATGGAGGTGGAGAGGATTTTGAAGATGAGTTCCTTTACTGGATAGGTAAAGATGATTATTTGATGGACTATATGGCCTATTACTACCTTACTGATGGAGGTGGAGTGAGAATGAGGTCCGTGATAAAAGTAAATGAAGTGGGAGGGATTCGATTCCAAGATTACCTAAACCTAAAGCCAGAAAGTGAACAAACCCCAGTAGAGGATATGCAGGAGTTGTATCTAAATGGTAAATTAGAAGTGCTTTCTGAAATTATTCTTGAAAATATAGAAGTGAGAAAGTTGGAATAAGCTAGAAATGAACCCAAAAAAACTGACATTTAAGAATAGGAAAGGCCTGGATCTGGCAGCTCATTTGTATGAACCGCTAGATCAGGTGCCTATTTACTACGCAGTTTTTGCTCATTGTTTTACCTGCTCTCAAAACTTTTCTGCTGTTAAGCGAATCAGTATTGCCCTTTCTCAACAAGGAATAGCGGTTTTAAGCTTTGATTTTACCGGTTTAGGAAATAGCGAAGGAGAATTCGAAGAGAGTAATTTCTCTTCAAATATCACCGATTTAAAAGATGCTGCTGATTTCTTAGAGAATACCTATCAAGCCCCAAAAATGTTAGTTGGCCATTCTCTTGGTGGAGCAGCGGTGCTGTATGCAAGTTTGGATCTACCAAAAGTTACTGCCGTGGTGACCATAGGTGCCCCGGCTTTTCCTGAGCATGTGACCCATCTTTTTACAGAAAGTCTAGATCAAATAGAGAAATTAGGAAGTGCGGAGGTAAAGATTGGAGGAAGACCTTTTCGAATTTCAAAAGAATTCGTGGATGACCTAAATCAGAAGCCTTTAGAAAATCTCTTGAAAAATCTCAAGAAATCACTATTGATCGTCCATTCCCCACAGGATGAAATTGTAGGGATCAATAATGCTTCTGAATTATATCATGCAGCAAGGCATCCGAAGAGTTTTGTATCCCTGGATGGTTCTGACCATATGATCAGCAAAAAAGAAGATAGTCAGTATGTAGGTGAACTTATTTCAAGTTGGAGCAAACGATATGTCTTAGTAGATAAGAAAGAAGGTGAAAAGTACCTGACAGATGGAAACCAAGTAAAAGTAAGGTTATCTGGCCCAGGGTATACCACAGAAATCAAAACTCCTTATCATCATATGATTGCAGATGAGCCTTTGGAAGTTGGTGGGAATAATCTTGGTCCTAATCCCTATGATTTTTTAATGGCCTCTTTGGGGAGTTGTACAGCTATGACACTCAAAATGTATGCTACCAGGAAGAAATGGGACTTGAAAGAAGTGACGGTTTTCTTGAATCATGACAAGGTTCATCTGAATGACAGTAAAAACCCAAATGAAAAGGAATCAAAAGTCAGTCGATTTACCAGAATTATAGAATTGGAGGGGATTTAGGGGAAGATCAGCGACAAAGACTCTTAGAAATTTCGCATCGTTGCCCTGTACATCGTACCTTAGAAGAAGATATTGTGATCCAGACACTTATTAAAAAATCATGAAGCCTTGGTATAGCAAGTATTTGTTAAGCTCTTTTGCGGTTTTTCTAGCTTTTGGAATGCTGTGGTGGAGCATGCCGGAAGAGGAAATATTGGTGGTTTCAGAAAAGTGGAAAGGTGTATGTTGGGTAGGTAGTAGATCTCCTTTGGATGGAAGTGAGTTAAGAGCTTTGAAAGCCATAGGAGCCAATGCCATTTCTCAAACTCCATTTGGTTGGCAAAGTGATATCCATAGTCCTGAGATTCGTTGGGAGGTGGACGCAGAGCGTCAATGGTGGGGGGAATCAGGTAAGGGAATTCAGGTGACCCATGATTCCTCCAAAGTATTGGGAATCACCAATATGCTGAAACCTCATCTTTGGGTGAGGGGAAGTTGGCCGGGAGAGATTAAAATGAAAAATAAGGCCGATTGGGAAGCTTGGTTCACTAATTACACTGCATTTATTGTAGATTATGCCCAGCTCGCAGAGGAGTTGGAGATACCCATGCTTTGCATTGGGACTGAATTGGAGATGACTAGTGATAGGGCAGAAGATTGGGAGCAGATTATAGCAGCTATTAGAAAGGTTTATTCTGGAAAGCTGGTCTATGCAGCGAATTTCACTGAGTTTGAACACATTACTTTTTGGGATAAGCTAGACTATATTGGGATCCAGGCTTATTTCCCCTTAGCAGATGATCACAACCCTAGCCTTGAAGAATTAAAAGAAGGGTGGGGAAGGCAGCTCCCGAAAGTTGAAAAGGTGGTTAAAAAGTACCAAAAACCAGTTTTGTTTACCGAAATCGGCTATTGTAATACGGTGGATGCTGCCATTGAGCCTTGGGTTTGGCCCAATGAACGAAAAGAAATTGAGTTTTCGGAAACGGCGCAAGCATTATGTTACGAGGCATTTTTGAATCAGCATGGCCCAAGAGTTGGTTGGCTGGAGTGTATTTTTGGAAGTGGTATCCCAACAGGCATGATCGAGAACCTGATTTTACTCCTCAAGGGAAAAAGGCCGAATTGGTAATGGCCAAGTACTTTACTAAGGATCAAGATTCTTAAGAATTCCCTGCTGGCGGAGGTCACGATTTATGTTGGGTATGGTTTTGAAAATTTAATTCTGATAAAATTCTGTATTTTAGAATAATTGAACATTTTCAAAGTGAAATGGTGATTTGCCATTCCTGAGATAATTTGATTTTTCTATGAAAACGATCCGAATATTCATTGCTTCATCTTCAGAATTGAAAGAAGATAGGGATCAATTCAGGAATTTTATTAGCCGACAAAATGATATTCTTCATAAGAAAGGCTTGTACTTGGAATTGGTGCAATGGGAAAATTTTTTAGATGCTATTTCTGACTCCAGGCTTCAAAATGAATACAATGAAGCGATACGTAACTGCGATATCGTTTTGTGTTTGTTTTTTACCAAAGTAGGGAAGTATACCGCGGAGGAATTTGATACCGCATACCAAGTTTTTAAAGAAAAAGGGAAGCCAATGATTTGGACTTACTTTAAGAATGCCCAAATCAATACTGGCTCTATAACCGATGAGATCAATACGCTGTTGGCATTTAAAAAGAAAATTGGGGGCTTGGGCCATTTCTACACAGAGTATACCAATATTGACAATCTGATAAACCAATATAGGAATCAGTTAGATAAGTTTTTGGCAAATTATGAGGAGGAGACGAGCTCAGGGAAAGATCCAAAAACCAACAGGGAAAGAGGGCAAGAAGCCCAAGTTGATCAGGTAGTTTTCAATGAAGAATTAACAAAACGATTATTAGAGGCTATAGGAAAGCATAATAGGAAAGCTGCAGATTTCCTAAGTGCCAATGGGGATTGGGAGGAAAACCCACAACTCGTTAGAACAGCCAAAAGGATTATCATCAATGGGTATGTAGGGGTGATTGGAGTACAAATCCGGAAACTGATGTCAATCGGAGAGGAGCTCTACTCTACGAGTAAGTTGACAAGGTATATTGAAAATTGTCAACTGGCCGCAAAGCGAAGCCTTCAACTGATCTGCTACTCTTTGATATCTACCTTATGGGATCATCATTTAGAGAAGAAATCAGAATTTTCTCCGAAGCAAAAAGAAGCCATAGCTAAATTTTTTAAAAATGCCGCGGAAGAGGACCTGATGGCTTTCTTGGACCTAATGGACCACCTGATCACAGCTTTCAAAGACAATAAGTTGGAATTCCTGATTTCTGAATCATTGGAAATTCTTCCCCAGCTACAAGAGGGGACTTCCTTTTACCAAGCTTGCGAGCAATTGATGGAGCTTCAGAAATCAACGAAAGGAAAAGAGCTTTCAGGAAAAGACTGTTTAGAGGCAGAGGAGAATTTGTCCATAATTCTGGAAAATTTAAGCTTCCTGGCTGAGTATAGAATGATTTCCATTAATGAGATCGATTTTAATCAACAGCGAAACGACGAGGAGGGATTGTACCTGCATAATTATACGTTTTTAGTAGGAGAAAGTCAGGCGAATAATACCAGCCAAAGTAATGTTAGAAGAGAGTCTTCACCTGTGATTTCCCATGCGGTGATTTTGTTTAAAGACAATTACAGGAAGAATATTAACCTGGACCCCTTTATTATAGACTATAATGGGCTTGCTTTGACTGGAGGTTCAAAAATTTGTTTTTATTCTTATTGCAATACCTACGACGATGGCAATCTGAACTTCAAGTTTATCGAGGATAACAGCAATGTGGTGATTAATAAATCCAATAACCCCAAGCCAGATGAGGAGGATTTAAATGCTTTGAATAGATGGCTTTCCAAAAAGGAAAATAGGAAAGACATGAATTTCGATAAGGTCTATAGTTTGTTTTATCATGCAAAGAAGACCCTAACCGGAATTGAAGAAGAAACCACCGAAGATTTATTTTGATTTCCGCACTCTCTAAAAGATAATTTCATGAAAAAATATCCTTTCAAATTTCTGGATTCCTATGATAGAGAAGATAGGGTCGTATTTTTTGGAAGGGATGAGGAGATCAATACCCTGTATGAAATGGTGTTTCAGTCTCCCGTAGTATTGGTTTATGGGGCTTCAGGAACCGGTAAAACCAGTTTGATAAACTGTGGGCTAGCTGGCAAGTTTCAACCTCATGACTGGTTGGATTTGATGGTCAGACGGGGAAATAATATCAACAGCTCCTTGAAAACCATTTTGAAAAACGCGGGTGGAGAGGCAGAAGAGGAAGGTGCACCGTGGGTGGATGATTGGGATTCTGTAACGGACAAGAATGGAGAGGAGTTGACGCCTACCAGGAAAGCCTTAAAAGCAATCTATCAGAAATCCTTTAGACCCATATACCTGATATTTGACCAGTTTGAAGAACTGTTTATTCTGGGATCTAAATCCGAACAACAGGAGTTTTTAGAAACAATTAAAGGGATTTTGCATTCCTACCAGCCTGTTAAAATGATTTTTTCCATTCGGGAAGAGTATTTGGGATACTTGGTGGAATTCGAACGTGAAATCCCACAACTTCTTCAGAAGAAGCTTCGAGTAGAACCTATGAATTTAGATAAAGTGAAGCAGGTGATTATAGGCGCGGCTGCTTTTGAAGGTTCCAATATTAGCATCAAGACAGGTGAAGAAGATGCGGTCGCTGAGGCTATTTTCCAAAAAATTAAAGGCGGAAAGAAATCCCTGACAATCCAATTGCCCTTCTTACAGGTGTTTTTAGATAAACTTTATTTGAATATATCTGGGGATCAAAAAGAGAAAAGCCTGCGGAATTTACCTTGGCAAAGGTCAATGAAATGGGGGAGATCGGGGATATTCTAAGCAATTTCCTGGAAGAGCAGGTTGCTTCTATTTCCAGTGGATTGAAGGGTAAATACCCGAAGTTAAACGTAGATACCACCTGGAAAATTTTATCTCCTTTTGCTACCCTGGAAGGCACCAAAGAGCCTATCAGCAAGAAAGAGCTTTTTGATCGATTACCGGATTTTGATAAAAAGTTGGTGGAAGAAGTCCTTTTGGCTTTTATCAATAGTCGAATGCTCCGCTATAATGAGAGCATAGACTCCTTTGAAATCGCGCATGATTCCTTAGCCAAGCCCATCGCTGAAAAACGAAGTGTAGAGGAGAAAGCGTTGTTGGAGATCAAACGCTTGATCAAAAGTCAGGTGTCAATCAAAGAGGAGGCAAGAGAATATTTCTCCGAAAAACAACTGGTGTTTATTGAACCCTATTTAGAGAAGTTCAAGCAAACCAAAGAGGAAACAGATTGGATTAAAAAAGTGAACAATACATCCGGGAACAAAAAGAATTAGCAGCAAAGAATAAGCTGTTAGAATTGAATAAAAAGAAAAGGGAAAGAAGGGTTTGGATAGGAGTAATCGCAAGCATTATACTGATAAGTATTTCATTTTTTGTGATAAGGGAGATAAACAATAGAAGGTCTCAAATTGCAGATTTGGAAAGAGATTTAGCCAGACAAAAAGATCTTGATCGAACGGAAGAGTTATTGAGATTAGTAATGAAGGGGCGTGGGAGAAATTATGAAAATGTAAGCGACTCTGCTTTGATGGACATTCTTTATAAAGAGCGGACCTATCCTTTGGATAGTTTGATTTCTATAGAAGCATCGGTAAGCCCTTCCAATAAAGGTGGAAATAACAGGAATTTCACGATGTGGTTAGATGTGCCTTCCTTCCGCAAAGAAGAGATCAAAGAGGTCCATTATCATTTTTGTCCCGGATTTATTGACCGGCTTCGAATCTCAAGAGATCCTTCATCCCAATTTTCAATAGGCTATTTGGGGTATGGATATTGTCCAGTTATGAAAATCGAGATATTACTGAATGCAGGGGATACGATTACCAGAAACTTTTCCTATGAGGAGTATTTTAAAGCTAACCCACCTGAAGGCAGCTAATGTTCAGGTATTAATTGAGAGCTTGAATCCCCGCGCTTCTGAGGTGATCTTGTACATCCCAACTTCCATTTAAATCCAATTCAGGTACTTGCCCAATGTCATTTTGGTGAAAATGGTACACCAGAATGGTCAGGTCTTTAGTGGGTAGCGTTTTAACCTTTAAGTCATTAGGAAGAGTTGGGTAGCTGTTTTGGAGGATTTCTTCAGCAAAACTGGTAGTCATGAGGTTGCCACCCTGTGTAGCTGGCTTAGAGGCCACTACAAATGCGAACATCCGGAATTCGGACTCTACCTCAAAAAAGATAGACTTGAATATCTCAAAGTAGGAAAATTTTCCATCCTCCCCCATGCTTTCTGTGAACCGTTTATCTGAGCTGACTTTGGTACCGTCTTTATTGAACTTTTCGAGGCTGGTAGTCATGGCATATCCGTCCATATCGTAATAGTAATGGAGATGATTACTTCCGAATCCTGCTTCTTGCATCTTTGATTTAAAAAATAAGTCTACCTGATTCAAAGTCTGTAAGTCAGGCTTAAAGTTTTTGATGAGTTGATGGGTAGATGACTTAGGGGCTGGGTTTGGGAAAAAGTACATGATGTTTTGGTCTGGACTTGGTGCAGAAATAGCAGCTAAACTTTCGTCCCTAATCCCTTCAGACCTTCTAGATGGATACCTCCTTTTTAGTTGGCTAAAAAGCAAAGCCGTCACCTCTGGAGTCAGCTCTTTTTTGATAAACTCATCCTCTTCAAAACTGAGTAGCTCCATAAATTCATCATAATGATGATATAAGGTTTCTGTATTAAAATTGGCAGGGGGTCTAGTTCGTTGGGTAGCGAGAAATTTTAACTGTAAATATCTTGAAATTAACTCCAGCCTATTTTCTAATCGGTAACCTGGGTTAATCGAGTAACTTTTAAATGAAGGTGCATTTGGGAAATCAATTGTATTGTTTAAAGTGGACATACTCAGAGGTATTTCGAAAAGTCCAGCATAGTAGGTAAGCGAATCCAATTCAATCCTATTTCGTTCTTTGGCTTTAAGAAAGATGCGTTGAAAGTCGGTATAGATATTTTCATTGAATAAGGCATTGTATTGGTTTTTCACTTGATAAATTTCTGAACGGATATCATCTGCAGCATCTAAGTCAAAATTGATGATTTCATAAAATGAAAGCTGTTCAATTGAATAGCTGGAATATTCATTTAGTTTGGCAGCGTTGTAAAAATTGATACTCCGATCCAATACACTTTTAATTCTTCTTAAGGTATTTCTATCTGGTTTCGAATCATGGAGGTAGAGCCGCTTTGCTTGGTTTTGATACCAAATGGACTGAGTAAAGCTGTGTAAAGGCTGAAAGGTTCTAATGAAGGTTCGGTCTTCAATCCGGTCAATTTCGTCTTTCTCAAAAGCAAGAATTTTTAAAATCCGATCGTCATCTATGGAATCATAATATGTGGAAGTTAAATACAAGTTCATATAAGCCTGGGCAAGGGAAATCGTATCGTTTGGAACAGCGTTTATACGATGATTAGCCATGATTCCATGGATGGAAAAAGAGAAAAGTAAAAAGCAAGGAAGAATTTTGAAAAGTTTCATTTCAGTAAATTGAATGAAGAGTACCCTCATTTTATGAATAGAAAATAAGTTGTTACACGTGTTTCATTGGAAACCCAATTAAATTAATGAAATAGGTAGGACCTACTTTCTATAGTTGAATATACTTTAATAATATGGTTAAATCCACTAGTATAAACTTGATATTCAATTAAATGTAAAGTGAGGAATTGCCGATAAATCAATCTTTTATGTGACATAAGTCATGAATTTCTTAGGGAAAATAGGCTAGGTTTATTGTGTTGAAAGCGCTTTTCAACTGAACCGTAAAATCAACCAAACCTTGGAAATCATGAAAAAGAACATGGGAACAATCGATAGAGCAATTAGATTGGTAGTAGCAGCAGTTTTAGTACTACTATACTTTTCTGGAATAGTTTCAGGAACTTTAGGGATTATTTCATTAATAGTTGCTTTGGTATTCGCCATTACCAGTATCGTAAGCTATTGTCCATTGTATGCTATCGTTGGAATCAAAACATGCCATCATCACTCGGTAAAATAGAGTTGTTTAGAAATACTAAAAATATTAAAACCAGAATGAATAGATTCTGGTTTTTTTATGATGTAAATTCACCGTCTGAAAGAATTTAAAGTTGAAAATTTCAATATTTACCATACTATTGAAATTTGAATCCAAAAAATACCAATTCATGAAGAATAACAAACGAAGAGAATTCCTAAAAGCTTCTGGTCTTGCAGGCTTAGGATTAATCGGAGCCGGATCTGCTTTTGCAGAAACTAACATCAATGAGCTGCCAGGACAAATTCAAAAATATGCTGGAAGAGCTCAGAAATTCAATATGTCTGGATACGCTGCACCTAAAATTGAGACTGTAAGAGTAGGGATTGTTGGTTTGGGAATGAGAGGCCCTGGTGCTGTAAATCGTTTGAGTAAAATTGAAGGCGTCGAAATTAAAGCCCTATGCGACTTGATGCCAGAAAGAGTGGAGAAGGCCAAGGAGCAATTAAAAGATACATCTCATAACCCAGATGGTTATTCCGGGAAAGTCTATTCCTGGAAAGAAATGTTTGATCGTCCGGATTTGGATTTGATTTACATTGCTACTCCGTGGGAATGGCATACTCCAATGGCTGTTTATGCCATGGAAGCGGGCAAACATGCGGCTTGTGAGGTGCCTATTGCAAGAACTTTAGATGAATGCTGGCAATTGGTGGAGACTTCTGAGCGTACCAAAAAGCACTGTATGCAATTAGAAAACTGTTGCTATGACTTCTTTGAATTAATGACCTTGAAAATGGCAAGAGAAGGGTACTTCGGAGAGGTTTTACACGTAGAAGGTGCCTATATCCATGATTTGCTTGCGCTTAACTTCGATAAGAATGGATACCAAGGTATGTGGAGATTGAAAGAAAATTACCGAGATGGAAATTTATACCCTACCCATGGTTTAGGTCCTATTTGCCAAATCCTGAATATCAATCGGGGTGATCAGATGGATTATTTAACTTCTGTTTCATCTAATGATTTTATGATGAAAGAGAAAGCGGAAGAATTGGCTGCCCAAGATAATTTCTTCTCTGATTTTGCTACCAAAAGCTATAGAGGGAATATGAATACCTCGGTTGTGAAGACAAAAATGGAAAGACCATCATGATTCAGCATGATGTGACCAGTCCAAGACCTTATTCAAGACTTCATGTCATATCTGGTACCGAAGGCTATGCACAGAAATACCCAAGTCCTAAAGTATCAAGAGGGCATGGTTGGTTGAATGATGAGGAGTATAAAGATTTGGAAACAAAATACACTCCGGAAATTGTACAAAAAGTAGGAGAGTTGGCCAAGCAAGTTGGAGGTCATGGAGGAATGGATTTCATCATGGACTGGAGATTGATTGACTGCTTGAGAAATGGTTTGCCCTTGGATCAGGATGTATATGATGCAGCGCTTTGGAGTAGTATTTCTCCATTGAGTGAATGGTCTGTGGCCAATCGCTCTAACTCCATTGATGTGCCTGACTTTACTGGAGGAAGTTGGAAAACCAACAAGCCAGTGCCAATTACATTAAGAGGATAAAAATTGGAAGCCCGATAAGTACTTATCGGGCTTTTTTAATGTTCGAAGGAAAAGAGTGATTTTTTCTTTTGAGTAACCTGTATGATGGTATGGAGTCGAACTAGGGCCTCTTCCCTGTTCAGTTGTTAGATTGCATGGTCTCTCTTTTGATCCTCTCCCTTCCAAATTTTTTTATTGGTCCAGTCCTCTGCTGGGTCTGTCCAGAAAGGATGACTTGCAGGAAGACCTAAGGGTAGGAATCCAAGTGAACAAAGGTATAAACTACCTGTACTGATATAGGGCTCTGCAAGGCCCGGTTGGTGTCCTGCTAATCCCAATTGCAGCCAATTGTTTGAATCAAACGTACCCTTTGGCGAAAAAGCCGGGTATATACATGGGTCAAAGCAGCTCTTACCTGCCCGTTGCTCAGTTCTTCAGGAAGCATTTCCTTCAGGGCCAATTCTGCCAAAGGCTGGAATGCACCAGATCTGTAACAAATAGATCTTCCAATAGCTGGGTACGTTCCTTCCGGAGAGATCATCAATTCCAGTTGTCTCCCAAATCGTTGCATTCGTGTTTTAGCTTCTTTCAAATCAGCCTCGTAGGCTTTTTGTTTGGTTACAGCTACTTCTAATACTTGGATGAGCATGGGTTGTATGACGTAGGAATTGTAATAGTCTAGGTGGAAATTAGGTCCATCTCCGTACCATCCGTCTCCAAGGTACCATTCCATGTGTTTTTTAATGGCGAAATCCATTCTCATCAAATCCCCTTGTTCTCCAACAGAAAACAAAAAGGCATCAATCATGGCACCAAAAAGAATCCAATTATTATAGAATGGCTTGATGGCCAGCTTTTGAGCATGAAGCTCCTTGATCAACCGTGCCTTGGTCTCCGCTTCCAAAGGCTCCCAAAGTTGCTTTGGAGCGCGCATGATTCCATGGACTAAAAATGCCCCATCTACTAAGGGCTGAGCACCTTTGGTCCAATTGATGTAATCAGGAGAATCCGGATCTACTGCATGTTTGATGCTCAGCAGGGCTTTTTCTCTCAATTCCTGTTGTATTTGAGCTTCCTCACCACCGATTTCCTCCAACGCTAACCAAGGAGCCAAGCCAGCAAGCAGCCTTCCTATGGCTTCTAAGTAAGTGACTGTGTCCCGATCGCCGTAGGCATCCTTAGGGATTTCCACAGGCATGGATGCTGTAAGCTTTCCTTGGGACATGGCATCTAAAACCGGATGGGATATTTTATATAATAAATCTGCCCAGACTTTCCTGTCGGATGCCAGGGGAATTCTGTTTGATTGGCCTTTCACCTGATTTGAAAGGCCTATGGCTGCACCAAGAGCTGGGACAGCCTTGATAAAGTCACGTCTTTTTATCGTCATTTAGGATGGTAATTATTCTTTGGAAGCAGAAAGTAGGTTGATTACGGCTTGATTTAATTGCTCATCTTTTCCTATCAACTCATCTAATTCTACAATGGATACTTTTCTAAAATCAATGGGATGACTTTCACTTTGAAGAGAAATGTAACCTTCTTTGATCATCTGTCCATCAATTTTTACCGCAGGGTCAACAGGTGAGACATTGCCACCGCCGATTTGGGGTTTATTGTAACTGAAAACCGTATCCATCCCTACCATATGGTGAACCACAGAATCGTTCAACACAATAAAGTTGGCCGTTACCCATTGGTCTCCTGCATAGGTTTTTGAAGAGGAATTAATACAATGTGGCGTGAAAAGCGAATCTGCCAAAACTACATTGGTTCCAGGAGTACAGAGATTACAGGTGCTTCGTTCATCTGTCCCGTTCCCTCCTAAAAATTGAGCTTCTATTGAAATAGGGAAGTCTTGGTCTACCAGCATGGTTCTGGGGTCCTGTCCGTGCAGCATTGCTCCACTGTTCCTCCATGCCCAACCTTCTCCTCCTGTTGCTTGCTCTCCCACAAATCGGTATTGGACTTGAAGGACATAATTGGAGAAAGATTCATCATAGAAGATATGGCCATATTGCCGGTCGAATTGATCGTATCCATCATAGCGTACCTGCATCATTCCGTCTTCTACCCGAAATGTATTGGCAAAGTTGTCATTCAACTCATGCTTGCTGATTTTGATCATCCAATTGTCCAGGTCCTTTCCATTGAATAACTCTCTCCACTCAAGTTTTGGAGTTTCTTCTTCCACTGAAGATTGGGTGCCTGAACTACAGGCAAAAAGAGTAAGGCAACTCAGTGCCAAGCTGATAGATTTTTTCATATTATTTCAGTTGTAATGTGACAAGTACTGGATAATGATCCGAATGAGGAACATTCAATACCTCGTAGGATAAAAGTGAAAATTTGCTCGAGTTATACCATACATAGTCTATTCTCGCTCCATCTTCCTTGGATCCATAGGTGGGGGAATAGGGGTAGGCAATGCACCCGCGTCTTTCCAATTTCCTTTGATACTTCGATATTCTTCGGAAGTAGGTGTAAAATTTAAATCTCCTACCCAAATTGTTGGTAGGCTTTCTTTTTTAGCTTTTTTGCTCACTTCCGTAACTTGGGCAATTCTGTTTTTTTCAAATTGGTGGCATAAGTGGGTGCCGGCAAATGCGATTTTAGTTCCGGAGTCTAAGGTAATGATAGCCCATGCCGCGGCTCTGGGTTCGCCCCTTCTGGTATGGACAAGTTTTGAGTTTCAAAAGTAGCCGGATTTTTAATCAGCAAGCCTTCTCCATAGCCCCTTCTGCAAAATCCATTGCTTTTGCAAAATAGCCATGGTACCCAGTTAACTCCGCCAGTTGCTGTACTAAATCTACTTTCGTGCCATAAACTTTTGCGGTTCGGGTAGTCATACTGTCCACTTCCTGCATGGCTACCATATCTGGGTTAAGTTCTTTGATCAATGCCGCAATTTCATCCAGGTTAGGTTGCCCTGGATTAAAAGGGTTTTCACCATGGTAAATATTGTAGGTTAGAATTTTTACTAGTTCATTTTTGTCCTGAGCAACAAGACCACCGCTTAGCAGACAAAAAGAAAGCAGAAAGAAAAAGTTTTCATTAATTCATGTAGGGTTGGGTTTTCAATTGAAAGGTAAAAAGGAATACATCAAATTCTCCAGTTTCCTTGGTGAAAGGTTGATTTTAAAGGATGAAATTGATTTTTCATCGAATTCCATTCTGGTTGAGAATAGGCTTTGATAATATAAGAGGCTTGATTTTGTATTTATCAATTGATTGAATTCAATAAGAGAAATATCCTGTAGAATCAACTATATTCAGGATAAAGTTAGTTAAATGAGAAAACTCGGGATAGCACTTATTTTGCTTGTTGTAATAGGTATAGCAGGAACGCATTTATTGGAAAATTGGCTTTCCCAGAGAATTCCCGAAATCCTCAATGAACAAGAGGATAGGGATTATGATTTACTGATTGAAAATATCAATATCCATTTATTGCAAAGTAAGGTTGATTTGCATGGGATCAGACTGGTTCCTCTAAAAGATTCCGTAAATACAGAGGTGAGTGGTTCCTTAAGAGATATTTCCATGTCAGGAGTGGACTTGATGAAAGTGATTTTTGACAAAAAGCTAGAAATTTCGGAATTGAAAATTAAGGAGCCTTCCTTGCGATTGATTCAGAAAAACAAAAAAGGAACTGCCCAAGAGAGTTCTATGGCTTTCCAATTATTGTTTCAGGACATTATTTCTAGGGGGAGATCAAGGATTTTATTCTTGAAAATGGCAATGCTGAATTTTTTAGGGATGTGGATAGCTTGGTTAGAGTTGGGCAATTCACCGATTTAAATTTAGAAATCAAAGATCTACAATCTGATTCAGCTTTGATCAAAAAAGATATTCCATTCACGTTGGAAAGCCTCGTAGCCAATCTTAAGAATATTCAATACGCAGTGAACTCAGATCAACTTCTAAAAGTGGAGGAGCTAACTTATCATTCACAGGAAAATTCGATGGTTTTTAAAGGGATTGGATTCACCTATAATTCGGGTTTGCTTGGTGCTTTGAGTCAAACCGACATTCAAAAGGACTTGATTGAATTTGAAGTAAAAGAATTAAAATTGACTCATATTGATACGAAGAGCAGTATCTATGGGGATTTGTCTCTGATTGCTGGGCTGGCGACGATTGACAGTTTGGAACTCATAGATCTTAGGGATAAAAACAAGCCCAGGCCATCTGAACCCGTTAAGCCCATGTTTGAAGGGATCATTGAGAAGATTCCCTTTCCTTTGAGACTAGATACGATCAGAATTCAAAACTCCAAGATCTCTTACCAAGAAATCGGGGAGGGAATACCGAACCGGCTGATTTGTCTTTTGAAAATGTTTCGGCCGAATTATACAACGTGCTGACTACCGATTCATTACAGCAAGGTAAAACCATGACATTGAATTCCAGGGCTAAGTTAAGAGGGCATGCTGATGTGGAAATGAACATTCAGGTTCCCTATGGAAATGACGTGTTTCAATTAGATGCAACAATAAGTGGATTTAATCTTCCAGTTATCAACGAGCTATTTGCCAAGATGGGTAAATTCAAAGTTGATTCTGGAATTCTTTTAGGGTTAAGATTGACCATGGATGCCCAGAAATATTCATCCAGAAATACGCTTGCTTTCGATTATAGGGAGTTGAAATTGGCAATGATTCCTGACGATGATTCCAAAAAAGGCTTGAATACTTTGATTAATTCAGCCGCCAACTTATTTACTTCAAAGGAAAATATTCCTAACTCCAATAATTATAAAACAGCCAGATATAGTACCAGTAGAAACGTGTACAGAGGTCCTTTTAATTTGATATGGGAATCCTCCAAGGAAGGATTGATAGAAATAGTTCCAGTCGGCATCGCCAGAACATTTATAGGCGGGAGGAAAAATAAAGAGGCCTCCTCCTTGGTGTTTTTTGGTATCCTACCTGCTCTGGTTTGAGCAGGTTTTGAGGCTTCTTAATTAGGCAAGGTGAGGAGGGTTAGCTTAATGAATACCTGTTATTTTTTCTTTCGTTTGACCATCTCTTTTGCGACCTCCTGATCTAAGGTGTACTGACTATCCTCTAGATGATTAATGATATTTTGGTAATTGGTTTCATCTCTATTTTGAGAAAGTTTTGCACTGGCTTGTACCTCATTGATTTTTATTTCTATCCCAATTAACCCTTTCAATTGACTGTTGAGGTATTTTTCGCTCATGCCTTCGACGCTAACTCGATTGGGCCTTCCTGCCTCAAAAGTATGGACGAGAGATTTGAGGTGTTCCATCAACTCATCCCCCTCGATAATCCGGATACTCCCATAGATGTGTACAGCCAAATAATTCCATGTAGGCACATTTTCGTGATTGTACCAGGAAGAGGATATGTAGGCATGTGGACCTTGGAATAGAACCAATACTTCCTCTTCCCCCAAATGCTTCCATTGTTGATTGGCTTTTGCCACATGTCCAGATAAGACCGCATCTCCGTTTTTGTCTTTGCTTAAAAGTAATGGGAGGTGGGTTGCCCATGGTCTTCCATCTACTTTGGATACCAATGTTGCAAAGGGATTCTGCTGGATTAGGTAACTTATTTCCTCCTCGTTTTCCCAACGATTAATAGGGTGTATATACATTGCTTGAAAGATTGTGGGCTGAAATTAAAAAGGAAATTTTGAAGAAAGAGAAAATCGGGCTTATTTCACCAATCATCATTTTTATTATTTTAGTTATATGAATAGTCAGTCCACTGATAAACTTGAGTTTGCTGCAAAATTTGTCAATAATACCAATGCACCGATATTCTTGACAGGGAAGGCAGGAACTGGGAAAACCACATTTTTACGAGATCTGGCGAAGCGTACCCATAAAAGGCATGTGATCTTGGCTCCAACTGGTATAGCTGCATTACATGCCAAAGGAGTGACCATTCATTCACAATTTTTGCTTCCATTAGGAAGTTTTTTGCCTGTGAGAGAACCTGAGGGAAATTTTACAGATCAATATGGATTCTATACCCAGCATACCTTAGGGAGAAGACACCCTTTGAATCAGCTCCGAAAAAGTGTATTAAAAGCAGTGGAACTATTGGTGATCGATGAAGTCAGTATGCTTCGAGCAGATGTCTTAGATGCCATCGATTACAGGATGAAAAGTGTCAAAAGGAATTTTAAAGAGCCTTTTGGAGGAGTCCAGCTATTAATGATCGGAGACTTATTTCAACTGCCTCCTATCGTCAAAGATGAGGAATGGCAAGTGCTCAATCGATTTTATAATAGCATGCATTTTTTTGAGGCCAAAGCCTTGCAGAATTCAGGGATGGTATACCTGGAACTGGATAAGATTTTCCGTCAACAAGATGATCAGTTTATCAATGTGCTCAACCACTTACGGGATAATCAGGTGACGCATGAAGATATTCAGCTTTTGAATAAACATTATAAAACAGCGGATGAAATCGGTGAATTGGAGGATTACATCACCATCACCACCCATAATTACAAAGCGGATCAAATCAATCAAAAAGAGATGGGGAATCTGACCGGTTCCTCCAGTTTTTATGAGGCGGATCTGGAAGGTGATTTCCCGAATCTTTATTTCCGCTTCCACAAAAACTTGAATTAAGGGAAGGAGCTCAGATCATGTTCGTGAAAAATGACAGCTCTGGAAATGCATCCTACTTCAATGGTAAAATCGCCAAAGTGCTACATCTCAAAAAGAATGAGATTTTGGTCGAAATGCAGGATACCCATGAGGAATACATCTTGAGGAAAGAAGTTTGGGAAAATAAAAAATACGTGGTCAATCCGGATACCAAGGAATTGGAAGATGAGGTGGTGGGGACATTCGCTCAATACCCTATCAAATTGGCCTGGGCGGTGACTGTTCATAAAAGCCAAGGCTTAACCTTTGACAAGGCTATCATTGATGTAGGAAGAGCTTTTGCTCCTGGACAGGTTTATGTGGCACTATCCAGGCTAAGAAGCTTGGAAGGCTTGGTGTTAAGAAGTAAAATCCAATCAAACTTGGTGTATTCTGATCACCAGGTAGTCAACTTTTCTCAAAGTGCCGGAAATCAAGCTGACTTATCAGGTTTGTTGCTTCAGCACCAATATCGTTACCTGGGGAGTTTGGTGGATCAAACTTTTGATTTTGTGCCTGTTTTGAGGGAATTGGAAAGCTTCCAAAAAGAGCAAAACAGCAGTATGGAGTTTGAGGATGTTGAAATGCAAGTAACTGTTCCCGAGGTTTTTGAAACCATTTCCAAAGAGGTAGGAAATACGGAAAAGTTTAGGAGACAGCTTCTCTTTTTACTTCAGGAAAAAGAATCAGAAAAGCTCCAGGAAAGAATTTCAAAAGGAGGTCAATACTACCGAAACCTAATCGCTAATTCCTTGAAAAAATCATTTCTCAGATGGGAATGGCTGAGCAATTTTCCAGAACTAAGAAGTATTTGGAAGGCTTGGAGGCGATTGAAGAGAGTTTGTTAAGAAAATACTTGGAAATCAGTAAGCTAGGAAGGTTGATTGAAGTGATTTCAAGAGGAGGTGTTCCAGAAAGAATGGAGGATTTAGAAGAAGAGATGCTGAGCTTGAGAAGGCAATTTATCCTGATGGCCAAGGAGCATGCCGCAGATAAAATAAAAGATATAAAGTCTAAAACCGGCCGTAAAAAGAAAGGGACTTTAAAACCCAAAAGGCAAAAAGGAGATTCTCAAGAGGTGACTTTCCAGTTCTTTCAAGAAGGAAAAACCATCCAGGAGATTTCTAAGGAACGAGGATTAGCCCTATCTACGATCAAAAGTCATTTGGCTTATGGGATTGAAACAGGTAGGGTAGAATTGGAGGATTGCCTAACTCAAGATGTCATAGCTGAAATCAGGGACCAATTGGAAAAGCAAAAGAGCATGAGTGATTTGAGAGCATTTTTTGATGGGAAATATGATTATGGAACGCTCAAAATGGTCATTGCAGGGAATAAGGTAGGTTTTTAAAAAATAAAAGGGGAGTCTTTAGAACTCCCCAACTCGGAAACGGGAATAGATTAATCGTTAATGTTTCCGTAGTATTTATCGTGAAATTTATATCGCGCCTGATCTTGTGCTTCTATTTGCTTACCCTCCACGTCAATGATCATGCTGGCAGGGGTTTCATCTGAACCTACTACCACATCCCAAGTTGGAAGTCCCTCTCCATTTGGATTTCCAGTTTTAATGAAATTGGCAAAATATTCCATCATTGTTTTAGATACTTGGTAGTCCTCTGCTGTCCAAGCATACGCATCTACCAAGTGAAGGTTACCCATCGCATATTCAATTTCACAGGCATGGGGAGCACCGATAGGTTCTGGCATCCTAGGTCCCCCTTCGATTGTTCCTCCCGCAAGTCCAGGTGATAAATTAGCGTCCTTAAGAGGTGGACGAAGTTTGCTATATAAATACCTATAAACCGGTTGGTTTGAATTTTTCGCATGTAGGTCTAACCATTTCCAGGTGCTGTATGCAATAAACCGATCTGCTGCCAAGTGTGTAGCAGACCATTCCACTTCGTTCATATCACCATGCGGATGGAGCCTCAAAACCTCTTCATGGTCGTTTGGGTAAGTTTGCTTTACCACTTCAATAAATGCTTCAGGGGTATAGGGTTTGCCTTTCATAAAAGCCATTCCGGGGATTTCTGCTGAGTTCCACCCGGCAAGCAAAGGAACCATTGCCTGTTCTTGAGCTTCAAATATTTCTGGTAAAGTATTAGGTAAGAAATATCCATCAAGCACTACCGGGAACCCAAATCTTTGGGATTCATTGTAGATTTCATACACTTCTTTAGTAGATAAATTTCGTAATTCATCCAAGCTTTGATACCCTGCTTTGGAAGCAAATTCAGCTCCAGTTTGTTCTGCTTCTGCTAAACTAACAGGTGCCAAAGTAGGATTAATTCCTGCTCCACTTTCTCCAATGGCTCCATCGATTAAATCTTTGGAAAGGGGGAGGCCATTTGATAACTTACAGAGATAGATCCAGCAGATTCACCTGCTATCGTTACTTGATTAGGATCCCCTCCGAATGCTTCAATATTTTCCTGAACCCATTTCAAAGATGCCATTTGGTCGAGGAGTCCATAATTTCCGGATGCTTGGTAAGGAGATTCAGCACTTAGTTCCGGATGTGCCAAGAAGCCAAATACGTTCAATCGGTAGTTCACTGTGACTACCACAATCCCCTTCTGGGCCATAGCTTCTCCATTGTATCTAGGTTCAGAGCCATCTCCAGCCACATAGCCTCCTCCATAGAAATAAACCAGTACCGGAAGGTTTTTGGTATTTCTATCAGCGGGTGTCCACACATTCAGGTATAAACAGTCTTCGCTTAAACCATCGGATTTAAAATCCATGTCTCCAAATACAGGAGCTTGTACTGCCCTGGGTCCAAATTGGGTGGTTTTTTAATTCCTGACCAATTGTCAAGAGGCTGAGGGGCTTTCCATCGAAGTTCGCCTACTGGTGGTTTTGCGAAAGGGATACCAAAGAATTTTTGAATCCCTGATTTGGTATCAAAAGACCCTTCTATAATTCCGTTTTTTATTTTAGTTTGCACAGCAAATGCATTTAGGTTTTGGGCTTTCAGTTTGAAAGGAATAGTAACCAAAAGTGCTAGCGTAAAAATCTGAACTAGTTTGAAAGCAGATTTCATAGGATTGAGTTTATTGTATCGTTGTGAAACAATGGTAATTCCTTATTTTTACAAATCCAATAGATAACCTAGATTTTCAAAGAAAACCCATGTCATTACCCACCAACGAATACATCCCTCACATTTCTTATGATTCCGTCATTTTTGGCTTTTCAGGGGAAAAGCTGAAAATCCTTATTCTCGAATACCATAATATGAAGACCTATGCGCTTCCAGGAGGATTTGTTAAAATGGATGAACCTTTGGATGATGCTGTAAAAAGGGGGCTTACTGAGCGAACTGGCTTAGATAAAATTTACCTGGAACAGTTCCATACCTTTGGCTCTATGCAAAGGTTCAAGCCTGAAATCATGCGTAGAATTTTGGAGGAGCAAGGTCATCAGGTGGAGGACCATTGGATGTTGGGAAGATTTATCACAGTTGGTTATTATGCCTTGATCAATTATGAAAGTGTGACCCCTACTCCTGATGCCCTTTCTGATTCCATCGATTGGTATGATTATGATCAATTACCTGAATTGATGATGGACCATCGGGAATTGGTGGAAAAAGCCTTAGAGCATTTAAGAATTCATTTAGATCATAAGCTATTGAGCTTTAATCTCTTGCCAGATAAGTTCACAATGAAAGAGCTCCAACAGGTCTATGAAGCTATTTTAGGGGAAGAATTGAATAGAGCGAATTTCCAGCGCAAAATGTTGAGTCTTGGTATCTTACAAAGGCATGATAAACTATACACCGGAGGCTCTCACAAAGCCCCTTATTTGTACAGCTTTAAAAAGGCTTGAATTAATTTAAAATAGGCAGGGAATCTACGGTATCTCGCAGTTTTTTGGGAGCAAATAATCGGTACCCCACATGGACCTGCATGTACCTCCAGTTGGCATTGGTGACAGAAGTATTCTGTTGTTTAAATCTCCTGTTTTCTGCAGTGACGTAGAATCCTGAAAAAACCGTTCTCCATTATATCCTATTGCTCCTCGGGCATCCCATTTGAAGACTCCATTATTTTGTCTCACCTCAAATCTTTCATCAACTGTCCTAGTAATAACCTTAGAGGAAAGTAGCCCATATCCTAATGCTGCACCTGCAGATGCATAAAATTGTTCATTAAACACATAGGTGTAATAATAACCGGCATTGGCAATGATTTCAAGATTATTGGATTTTTGAGAGGAGGCAGTGCCCGTCAGTTCTTCTCGGTTGTCCACGATGTAGTAGCGGTATAATAAAGTAGGTAAGAAAGTGCCTGCGCTTTTAAGCTGCTGTTCGGTTCCCGAAATTAGAGCATTCGTAGAAAAATGTGGGTTGAAATTATATCCCGTAACGCCCTGAATACTCCTATAATGTAAGTTCGGGAATTGGATGTAAGGATCTCCTTCTTGCCAATTGGGATCGTAATCGGAGGTGTTTTCCAAATAATATCTAGTGGTTCTGGTGTAGGCAAAAGATTGTACCCAATGAGTGAAATTGAGGTTAAAATTAAACCCAATCCCCGTGGTTTTGCCTTTTAGGATATCGTCATCATTACTGGAAATGAATCTTGGGATATAATTAAAACCTGCTGAAAGAAATCAATAGTTTAGGTTAAGCCTTAAATTAGAGCTCCCATTTGGATATATGTTCGTGACGGTGGGGCCTGCATCAATGGAAAATCGTTCGTTATCATTGACGAAACTCAACCTCAATACAAGATAGTTGTTCATTTTCTCAATAAACCCATCTTGAACCACTACCCCAATGGATCCAGGAGTCGTGTCCGTTTTACTCGATTCCTTTTCTTTTGGAGGCCTGGTAAATCCTTTCCAAGTGAATTCCTATTGGAATTGCCATTTATAGAAGTGTTATGGGGTGAATTGAAGGCTTCATCTCTAGTTGAGGGCTCTTGACTATAAGCATGGCCTTCCATTGAAAAAAATACAATAACCCCTGCCACAAAAATAGTACAGTTCATGATCAGAACATTTGTTGTATTTTCAATTTAAATATTGATGGCCATATTTCATCACTTCTTTGGAAGGGAGTCCACGGTTTTTTCGGTTAGGATTGCCATGATTGTGGTGATTCCTTCTTTATAATTTCCTAGACGGATATTTTCATTTGGACTGTGTTGGTTGTTGTCAGCATTCACTGTAGGAATGGTTACAGCGGGAATACCTAAGGCATCCACAAAAGGAGAAATTGGAATAGAACCACCAGAAATCCGTATTTGAACAGGTTCTTTTCCAAAAGCCCGATTCATAGAAGCCCGGAGCCATTGTCCTGCTTCAGAGTCCAAAGGAGTTCTGAATGCCTGGTAGGATATTGAAAAATCAACTTTGACAATTTTTGGGTAGTTCATTCTTTCCTCATCACTGGGATCTTTGGTTACGATATGGAAGCCTTGTTCCTCGATGTGGTTTTTAACCAATCCAAACAATCGCTCTGGATCTGACTCTGGAACCAATCTAATATCAATCTCGGCGACGGCAGTTGCAGGAACAATGGTTCTAGCTTCATTTCCTACCCATGCAGATGCTAATCCTCTGATATTCAGCGAAGGGTATTGGATGCTTTCCTGATAAGTTTGTCCTACGTTGTCAGTTCTTCCTATTCCTAGCTTTTTTGGATGGCTTCTTCATCATCTGGAACTTTCGATAGAATTTCTTTTTCTTCAGCTGTCAATTCAATTCCATCGTAATAGCCTGGGATCAACACTCTTCCATTTTCATCTTTCATCGAAGCTAATAATTGGGAAAGCAGTAAGGCTGGATTCGGAGCATAATTCCCATAATGACCGCTATGTTGTGGGAATTTTGGTCCATAGGTAGTCAAAGTCAAATCGGAAATACCTCTCGCACCAAAACTTAATGTAGGCTCATTGCTTATATGCCTTGGACCATCTAAAATCAACATCATATCCGCAGCTAATTTCTCTTTATATTTTACAACAGCTCCAGGTAATTTTGGGGATCCTTGTTCTTCTTCAAAGTCCAAAATGATTTTTACATTATAATCAGGCGCAATATTTTCTTTTGCCAACCCATCCCAAGCGGTAAGAAACATGGCTACTGGTCCTTTGTCATCCGAAGTGGATCGGGCAAATATTCTCCAATTTGGATCATACTCATGTCGAAGCTTGGAGGTGGGGATAATTTCCCAATCTCCATGAGCATTTTGAGATTTAAGCACAGGAGAGTAGGGATCCTCTTGATTCCATTTACTTCTATCTACAGCCTGTCCATCCATATGGAAATAAAAAAGAATGGTTTTGGTAGCTCCTGGAGAACTTTTTCCAACCAGTAGCAATGGAATTCCATCTGTGGCAAGTCGTTCGGTAGTCCAGCCCCTTTCTCCAAACTGCTTTTCACTCCATGCAATGTTTGTCTCAATTTGCTCCGGATAAAATGCATCGTTGGGCATACTGACAATTTCTTGCAATAAGGATAATCCATGTTGCCAATTTTGCTCCGTTAAATCTTTGAGCGCTGCTTTCTTTAATTCTTGGGCAAAACTCTGAAAGTAAATAAAGGATACAGCAAGGAGTAGTATTTTTTTCATAAGGTATCAGGTTGGATTTGAAAATAGATAAATAGAAGGCTAAATGAAAGAAGCATTTGCTAATTGGTGACTTTAAAATCTGGAGGGATGCGTATTTTGCCATGTAATACTCTGAATAATATGGCTTTAGGATTAGGAGCTTTTCAGTCTATAGCTTATTTTAGAGCTGTATTTTTATAATTCATACTGAGTATTTTGTAATTGATTATGGAGTCTTCCGCCTCTATTGCTCCAAAAGGACAATACACACTAATTAAAAATCAATTCCTGAGTTGCTATGAGGAGCTAAGTAAATTGGCCCATCATAAATTGAGGTTTGAACATCATGCCTATACATTGGATACTTCTGCATTGGTGCATGAAGCCTATTTAAAAATGGAAAATCACGAAAATGGTTTTCAGGATAAAGGGCATTTTTTAGCAATTGCAGCGATCGTTATGCGTAGATTTTTAGTCGATTATGCAAGACAGAGACAGCGGCTAAAAAGGGGAGGAGATCAAATCCAATTAACGTATGGAGCCATATCAAACCCAGTAATTACAACCCCTGAGGAGGTACTTCATCTCAATGAGGCATTGACTAGATTAAAATCTATTAATCACCGGCATTGTCGGGTGGTTGAATTTCACTTTTTGGTGGATATAAACATGAGGAAATAGCCGATATGATGGGAGTATCTATTGATACAGTGAGAAGAGACTGGAGGCTAGCAAAAGCTTGGTTGAGCAATGAATTGAAGAATTAAACTTTTTAGACCATGATGAAGGGAAAGTGGGAGGAAGTAGAAAGACTTTTTCATCAGTTGACGGATTCGACTGTAGAGGAGAAAAGAAAATTGTTGTCCACCATTTTTCAAGAGGATAAGGAGCTGCATTCCCTCCTGTTGGACCTGCTTGATTCTGATCAATCCAGTCATCGGATTTTCGCAGAGTCACCACAGAAGATATTTTCCAAATTAGACGATGACCAAGACCTCCTTGGTGAAAATGTGGGAGCATTTCGTATTGATTCGATCATAGGAACGGGGGCTATGGGCTCGGTTTTTTTGGCAAAAAGAAATGATGGTCAATTCGATCAGACTGTGGCAATCAAAATCCTGAGGCCGCTGATTATGGATTCAGGAATGAGAGAGTTTTTTCAAAAAGAACGACAGATTCTTGCCAGACTCAATCACCCAAACATTGCAAGGCTATATGATGGTGGGTTTACTGATTCAGAACGCCCTTTTTTCACCATGGAATATGTATCAGGTAAATCTTTATTAGAATATATTGATGAAAGGAAATTGAGTCTTAGAGCTAGATTGGAACTGTTTTTACAAGTCTGCAAAGCTGTTCAATATGCACATCAAAACCTGATTGTTCATTTGGACTTAAAGCCTCAAAATATCATAGTGAATGAGGAAAGTCAGGTGAAGTTGTTGGATTTTGGAGTTTCCAGAATCTTGGAGGATTCAGAAGAGACAGCAAGTAGTTTTACGCTAGCTTATGCATCTCCAGAACAGATTCAAAAGAAGAATGCTGGAGTTAGCTCGGATATTTATTCTTTGGGAATTATCCTATTTGAAATGGTCTGTGGGATTCACCCCTATCAAAAATTTTTCCAAGAGCCAGTCGCTTTGAAAGCCGCCAAGCTAGAAGGGAATTCAGCACTTTTTGATGCTGGTCTGGATGCCAAAAGATGGTTTATTTCTGACCTTCATTCTATTTATGAAAAGGCAACGCAACTTCTCCCCGAAGACAGGTTTTCTTCGGTAGAAGTGATGAAGCGGGACCTTCAGGCGTTTTTATATGATTACCCCATTTCCTCCCGAACTAAAAGTTGGAATTATGCAACTGGGAAGTATTTAAAAAGGAATAGAAATACAGTAGTATCCATTGGTGTTGCTGCCTTGCTTTTAATCAGTAGTGGTGTTTTTTACACGATACGGTTGAGTCAAGAAAGAAATTTTGCACAATCAGAAGCAAAAAGAGCCAATCAAATCTCGGACCTTCTATCGGATGTGTTTATGGCAGCCGATCCAAATATTGGGGGAGCTGATACCATCACAGCCATTCAATTATTGAATCAAGGCTATGAGAATCTGGAGAAAAATTTGGGCGATGAACCTGAATTGTATGCTTCCATGATTTCTCGTTTGGCTCCCATTTTTTAACTTAGGGGATTATCAAAAAGGGGAGGAGTTGTCCAAGAAGGCCTTGCAGATTAACCTAAGTTTACCGGGTATTTCTCCTGAAACCCTTTCGGATAATGAAACCCAAATGGCAGCCATGTATTATGTCAAAGGGGTTTATGATTCAGCTTTGGTATACGCTGAGAATGCGATTGCTAGATTAAAAAAAGCCGGTGATTTGCGAAGTATCTATATGTCAAATGCTTTAGTGGAGTTAGGGAATGTATTGTATGATTTTGGAGAATTTGAGCGAGCTGATTCTGCCTATCAAGCTGCTTTTGATATCAGTAAAAGAGAATATGAATCACCTCATGTGGAATTGGCTTTTGAACTACATATGATAGGAGCAAATGCTAGGGAAAAAGGAGACTATGCAAAAGCTGAGAAATACCTTTTGCAAGCTCTTGAAATGAAGAAAGAATTGTTCGATGAACCGCATTTGGAAATTGCATACACCTATAATCACCTAGGGAGCTTATACCAATCTATGGAGCAAGATTCCATTGCCTTGGGTTATATTGAAAAGTCTCTTGAGCAGCGTCAATCTATATTGGGGGAATTTCATGTAGAAACCATGGCAAGCATGGCTAATTATGCACGGACTCTAGTAAGGATGGGATCACCTTTGGATGCTATTCCTATTTATAATAAGACTTTGGTTATTACAGACTCTTTGGTTGGGAAAAACCATTTTTATTTTTGGGCACTTACAGGAAGCCTTGGAACTGCTCAGTTTGAAGCGGGGATATTTGATCAGGCAGCGATTAATTATCAGTTAACTCATGATCATTATCTAGAATTATTACCGGAAGGAGATCCCAGAATAGCCTCTCCATTAAATGGGTTGGGAAAGATAAAAATGCAGGAGAAAAATTATGAACTGGCGAAAAACTACTTTTTAGAAGCGTTAAAAATCAGGGAAGAAGGATATCCAAAAGGCCATCCCCAGATAGCCCAAAGCCAACAAGCACTGGGAGAATGCCTGTTAGCTAGTGGGGATTATTCTATCGCCATAGAATATTTGGAGATGGCCTTGGAATCATTAGAATCGAATCCAGAAACTTCACCTGCAACCTTGGAGGAGCTGACCTCCAAATTGTTAGCAGCAAAAGAAGCGGTATTGGATAATTCCTAAACCTTTTGTTTTATTAGCAAGAAACGCCTTTTACATATACCTGAGTTTTTAATGCGTTCATGGTGCTTTCATAACAGGCTTGAGTAGGTTTTGAAAAGGTTCTATCACTTAGAAATTTCCATTTGAAACCATCTAGGAATTCAATCGTAAGCCGTATTCCATACGCACCTGCTGGTACGGTTTTTACTTTTTAGTATTGGTTTTAATATCCCCACTATTGATAGTGCGGTTATATTCTATCCCATTTGTTCGTTGTTTGTAGGTGATGGTAAACCGCATCGTGACTCCAAGGAATCCATTTTTGTTATTTAATGAGATTTCCGCAGAAGGATATAATTTATCAGTGCAGGATTCTACATCGTATTCTGTGGTATAGCCCAATTTTGCAGTGCTATTATCTTTCAAATAAGTTAGTTTGTAAGAAATCGGAACTCCAGGATTGTCCCTAGTATACACCGCATTGTCCCCAGTGATGATACTATTGAGGTCTCCAAAGTTTTTAGCTTCCACTGCCTTGGATGCCACAGAAGCATTACCCCCAATGGTCACTACTGTAATGGTTGATTTATTTAGAATTTCTTTGTACTTGGATTCCAGTTCGGCGGAAACATTACTGGTTACTCCAGTGGCATAATTTAAAGTCCCTTCTAATTCTATGTCTGTTGCAGAGGAAGTAGATACCATTCTAAACATGATGATTCTACCATAGTTCACCGCCTGAACATAGGCTGGAGGTGCAGAGGCACTGAATTTTTGTTCTACATCGGCCAAGGTAGCTTTAGGTCCAAAAACCTCACCTGGATTGAAAGGTTCGTTCATGGTGATGGAATAAAATACCTGTTTGAATACCATCATTGCCACACGTTCAGTTTTTGTGGATTCATAACTAAATTGAGTGGAGACATCTCCTCTTGCCCATTCAACATTCAGGCCCACATCCATGCTTAATTGCCTGGAGCTGTAGGAAGTACTGGCTGAATAACTTGAATTTGCTGCATTGACATATCCTTCCTGATAAGCATTTGCATTCCACCATTCCAACGCCTCATCGATTTTAGCTTGGACAGAAGTATTGGTAGGATTGTCGACAGTAATATTTCCATTTTCACCTATGCCAGGTAAATCTAGTCTTAAAGAAACGGGAGCCCTGTCTACTCCGGCTGGAGTAGGAAGCCCTCCAAGGGTTTCTTTATCTGCGATTACTAACGCACCCGGATAAATAATCCCATTGGTAGGACGGAGGATGGCGATATTTTCAAAATTGTTTTTAAGGTCATACGTTAATGTTACACATTCGGTAAATCCTCCTGAATATCCAGAAGTACTCGTTTTACTATTGACTTGTGTCCTTTGAGAGGATCCTGAAATGGGCTGGACATTTAATATTTCTTCAGGATCATTCGGTAGATTCCTTAGGTAATCCCCAATAGTTTCAGCATCTGGAGAAATTTTGATCGGTTCTTCCTTACCTCCAAAATCGCAGGAAGAAAAAATCAGAGAGAGAAAAATGGCTAAGAAAAATGCCTGTTGTTTTTTTGAAATAATAATTTCATGGCGAATAGAATTTTGGTTGTAATTCTATAGGCGCTGTTTTAACTGAAAAGTGGTAATTACTTTTTAAAAAATATGAAGTTTTTTATAAAAAAGCTCCTGGGGCCGTCCAACGAGTGATTTTTGATTGACTTATTTTTTCTTTTGGTAAATGAGATAGTGCTGGATGGGCAAGAACTTTCCATTTTTCTCCAATTCAAAACCATTGGCATTCATCTCTTTGGTGACTTGTTTTTCGGTCATTTTGTGCAATGGTTTAATGTTGATAGTAGGGTCTTCTCCTCGGTATTCAAGGAGTAGGACCTTGCCATTGGGAGATAAGGATTCATAAATACTTTGCAGCATTTCCTGAGGATAGGATAACTCATGGTACACATCAACCATGATCACTAGGTCTATAGCTCCTTTTGGAAGGTTAGGTGATTTTTCTGATCCTTGAACTGTCTCAACATTTTTCAAGTCTAGTTCTTTACTTTTTGCATTGATGTAATCAATCGCATCTTTTTGAATTTCCACAGCATACACTTTGCCTTGAGGAACATGTGGGGCGATACGAAAAGTATAATATCCTGAGCCTGCACCAATATCTGCCACTGTACTCGATGAATTGATGGGTAGATTCTCTAAAGCAGCGGCAATTCCCTCTTCTCGTTCTCTACTCGCTCTTTCCAGCCAATCCTTACCCGCAAATCCCATGACTTGGGAGATTTCCCTTCCTAAATAAACTTTTCCGGTTCCATCCCAACTCGGTTCTTTGGATTGGTAAACTTGGGTATCATTTTTAGAAGATTGAGCTAAAACTACATGTTGAAAATTCAATCCAATCCCCAGAATAAAAGCAAAAACATATTTTTTCATCTTATATCTTTTACTACTAAACTTAAATAAATGATGCTTGTTTTTCTGAAAGGTAAAATATGGCTATTCTTAGAAAGGCGTAGTGTTTTTACTGGATTTTTCATAGAGACCGGTTAAAAACCTTTTCAAACCTGCTTTAGTAAAATGTAGGTAAAAAAGCGAATTCAACCTATGTTTTAAGTCGTTCATTTTCAGATAAATAATTGCTATTTCTTTATTTTAATAGTATATTCAGTTAGAATTTTTTAGCTACCTCAATTGAATAAGTGTGTTAGTTCAACTTAATAAATTTTTAAATGAAAGAATCAAATAGTAATTCTCGAAGAAGTTTTCTTGAAAAAATCGCATTAGGTTCTGCGGTGGGTGGATTAGCTGGAATATTGAATCCAGCAGTTGCAAATCCACTAGAAGAAAATAAGAAGAAGATGCATGAAGCTGACGAATGGTTTAAAAAGGTCAAAGGTTCGCATCGAATTGTATATGATGGTTCTACACCCCATGATGGGTTCCCAATCATTTGGAATTGGGCATTTTACTTAACCAATAATCAAACTGATAGTCCTGATTCTGACATTACTGCCATGACGGTACTTAGACACGCTGCCATTCCATTTGCATTAGATGATAGACTTTGGTCAAAGTATAAATTAGGGGCTGTATTTGAAGTGAATGATCCTGCTACGGGGGCTCCTTCCTTAAGAAATCCATATTATGAGCCAAAACCAGGTGATTTTCCAATGCCTCAAATTCAGGGAATCAAAGACCTTCAAGCAAGAGGAGCTATGTTTTGTGTCTGTGATTTAGCACTTCAGGTGTATAGTGGGGCTATAGCAGGTCAGATGAACCTGCAAATGGAAGATGTATACAAAGATATGATCAGCGGAGTACACCCTGGGATCCAAGTAGTTCCTTCAGGGGTCTGGGCATTGGGTAGAGCCCAAGAGCATGGCTGCGCTTATGTATTTGCTGGAGGCTAAAGTTTATAAAAGATGAGAAAGTCCGTTTTATTCCTGTTTGGATTGATTCTTTCCATGGCTGTTCATGCTCAAACTCCTCCCGTAAAAATCGTTTTTGACGTGACAAGTGGGGAGGAAGGGGTACATCAATCAGCAATGAGGCACATTTCTGTGATGGCGAATCAATACCCTGATTCTGAATTCGAGATGGTGGTCTATAGCAGTGCTTTAGGCATGGTTTTGAAAGATAAGTCCTCGGTTTCCAAAGAATTGGAGGAATTGGCAAAAAAAGAGAATGTGACGTTTAAGGTTTGTCAAATGAGTTTGGACAGATATAAATTACCCACTTCCAGTTTGATCCCGGGTGTAGGAACTGTTCCAGATGGAATTTTAGAGATCATCAAGAAGCAGCAAGAAGGCTGGGGATATATCAAAGAGAGTAAATAATTGCTCTTACCTTTAAATCTAGGAGGGCCTGAGCAATCGGGCCCTTTTTTATTTTAGCAAAGCTATCAATTCATCCATTTTCATAAATTCTCCCAATGGAAATGAAATGGCCTGTTCCACGCTAGGATAGTTTACAAATATCACTTCTTGATGGTTGTCGAAAAATCTACTGAATAGTTCCTGGGCTACGGAGGATTTTGAGTTGATTGGATAGAGGTTTTTCAAAGTTTCTGCATGAAAAAAGCCGATGATCTGTTTCTTGTTGTTCAGGGCAAATTCAATTTCTTTGGCAGACCAGACTGAATGAAAGATGTTTTCCGATAAAAAGACTCCGAAAAAAGGGAGCTTTTCAATGGCGGTTTTTACCTCCGAATTGATATGCTGATGGTACAGTAAATCAGTTTCTGCCAGCCAAAGATGCAGGTCTTGTTTGGCAAGTGCTTTAGCCAGGTCCACTACCTTTTCTGAATCTTTGAAGCTATGGGATAAAAACATGCATTTTTCCGCGCTTCTGTCCAGTTCATCCAATAAGAGCTCTTTATCTTGCTTTATAAAATCCATTCCCTCTCTTTTTTTGACCTTATCGATATGCCCCCAGAGCACATCTAAGCTTTTCTTGGAAGGTAATGTGGAATAGCGAAATTGATGGTCTCTACTTTTTGATATGCTTTCAGTAGAATTTCATCCAATTCCAAAGGAGAAATGGTGTCAATTTGTAAGGATTGAAGGATTCCCTGTGAAGTATTCCATTTTGAATTAGAGCTTAAAAGGAACTGTTCAACTTGATGTATAAGGGTGGGATCTTCCATAATCCAAGAGGTCTTATTTCAATTTGACCAAAGGATAATTCAGCCCATTCACCTCATTTTTCATTACTTGGTACTTTTTCAGGCTTCGGAACAATTCGGTAAGGTTTCTAAACCCATAAGATCTTGGATCAAAACTTGGATCAATCTTTCTCAATGAGGCTCCGATTTTAGCAATGTGAATTTCTTCTTCTTCGTCCGAAGAAATCTCAAAAGCCTTATCTATTAGGTTTAAGTCCAAGGTTGGAGCTTCTTTTAAAATCTCTTCTTTCTTGGAATCTTCTGCTCTATTACTTCCTTGTTTTGAGGTATTGGATGAGGTTTTTCCGCTCTTTCTGGAGGAGCTTTTCTCCTCTTCCGTATCTGGACCGAGATTTTCTGCAAAGGTGAATATTTCGCAAGATTGGACAAAGGCCTTGGGGGTGATTCTACGCCCGATTCCCATGACAAATAATCCTTCTTCCCGGATTCTTTTGGCAAGCCCAGTGTAATCTGAATCACTTGACACAATACAAAACCCATCCACACTATCGCTATGTAGAATATCCATGGCATCAATGATCAGGGAGCTATCCGTAGAGTTTTTTCCTGTGGTATAGGAGAATTTTTGGATAGGGTTGAAAGAATGAAGGTTGATCATTTCTTTCCAGCTATTCATCTGTGGGGTAGTCCAATCCCCATAAATACGTCGTATGGTGGCTTTTCCATATTTGGAAACCTCTTCTAATATCTCTTTGATTAATTTAGCCTGTGCATTATCGCCATCAATTAGTACTGCGATGTTGAATTTATTGTCTCTCATCTCTAATTTTTGTGAATACCTAAATCTACCAAAAATTAAGGGCTTATCTCAGGAATGGTTTTCCCGAGTTTAGGTTATTTTGGAAAGAAGTACTTGGAATCAAGGATTCTTTGCGAACTTTGATCCTTCCTAACTCAATACCTGTGGCCACAAAAGTTCTATTTATTACACCACCCTTTACCCAACTAAATACGCCTTATCCTGCGACAGCCTATTTAAAAGGGTATTTAAATACCTTGGGGATTCCTTCCAACCAAATGGATTTAGGGATGGAGGTAATTTTAGCCTTGTTTTCGAAAAAGGACTTCAAAAGATTTTTGATTTGATTGAACAGCAGGATTTGGAGTTATCGGACAATGCTGCCAGAATAGTCAGGCTCCAGGCAAATTACCTTCAAACCATAGATGCAGTCATCTCTTTTTTGCAGGATAAAAATCCCACGTTGGCATATCATATTTCGGAAGGAGATTATTTACCGGAAGCAGGTAGGTTTGAACAATTGGATGATTTGGAATGGGCATTTGGGACCTTGGGGGTACGTGATAAAGCCCGGTATTTTGCCACCTTATACCTGGAAGATCTAGGAGATTTGATCACAGAAGCCATTGATCCTAATTTTGGTTTTAGTCGGTATGCAGAAAAACTTGCTGTTTCTGCAAGTGATTTTGATGAGATGGAAGTTGCATTGAATCAGGAAACTGGCTTGATAGACCAAATGATGCTAGAATTGCTTGGGGAGGAAATTAAAAAGGTTCAGCCTGATTCCATTGCCTTTTCTGTTCCTTTTCCTGGCAACCTTTATGGAGCTCTGAAATGTGGTCAATTTATCAAATCCCGATTTCCCGAAATCAGTGTATGGATGGGAGGGGTATCCAAATACCGAGCTGAGATCATTAAAGGATCCAAGAATTTTTGACTTCATCGATTTTATAACCTTGGATGATGGTGAAGCTCCTGTGCGCCTATTGTTAGCGCATTTGGAAGGGAAGAGACCTTTGGAGGAGCTGAAGAGAACATTTATTCGGGAAGATGGTAAGGTGGTGTTCCTGAATAATTCCTCTGTGAAGGATGTGTCCCAGCGTGAGGTGGGAACTCCTGATTATTCAGATTTGAAATTACAGGATTATTTATCAGTCATTGAAGTGGCCAATCCCATGCATCGGTTATGGAGTGATGGGCGTTGGAATAAGTTGACCTTGGCACATGGCTGTTACTGGGGAAAGTGTACTTTTTGTGACATCTCTCTGGATTACATAGGTAGATATGAACCGATTACTGCTTCCATTCTTGCGGATAGAATTGAAGAGATAATGGACCAGACGGGAAATAATGGGTTCCATTTTGTGGATGAGGCGGCACCCCCTGCCTTGATGAGAGATTTGGCAATTGAAATCTTGAGGCGAGGCTTGACAGTAGTCTGGTGGACCAATATCAGGTTTGAAAGTAGCTTTACCTTAGATCTTTGCCGCTTGCTCAGAGCCTCTGGATGCATTGCAGTATCTGGTGGATTGGAAGTCGCTTCAGACCGCTTGCTTGCTTTGATTAAGAAAGGAGTGACAGTGTCCCAGGTAGCCCAAGTATGTAATCATTTTACAGAATCAGGAATTATGGTTCATGCTTATTTGATGTATGGATTTCCTACCCAAACCACACAAGAGACGGTGGACTCCTTGGAAATGGTCCGGCAACTTTTTGAAATGGGAGTATTGCAATCCGCATTTTGGCATCGCTTTGCGATGACTGCCCACAGTCCCGTAGGATTAAACCCAAAGGCCTTTAGTATTTCCCGGGTGGGAGAGAAAGAGGGGGATTTTGCCAATAATGAATTGGAATTTGTGGATCCTGTAGGAGCTGACCATGGGGAGTTTGGAGATGGATTAAGAAAGTCTCTTTTTAATTACATGCATGGAATTGGTTTTGAAATACCCCTGCAAGATTGGTTTGATAGGAAAATGCCAAAGACAAGCATTGGTCCTCAGTATATCGCAAAAGCAATTCAAGGTGAACCTGATATTCCCTATAAGGATCAACAACGAATTCTCTGGATCGGGGCTCAACCTGAATTGATTGCCTTGGAAGATGAGGATTCCTGTGATTTGGTTTTTTCAGGGAAAAAGAAGATTTCGCAATGGAATTGCCAATGGCTTTGGGCGAGTGGGTGTTTAATTTGCTTTCCGAGGTTTCCTACTCCCAGAACCTAAAGACCCTGAAACCTATCCGTCAAAGTTATGAAAGCCAACTTGGAGACTTCGAAGAGTTGGTAGAATCTGAAGTTTGGGATATTTTGAGATCACAAGGATTGTTGATTTTTTAACCTGTATTGGTGTTTATTAGTTGGTTAAAAGGCTGATTGTTAAAATTATGGTCTGGGATTTGTTCCTCTTCTTTTAAATTATTGTGTAAATTCCAGTGGTACATTCATATACTATGGAAGAACAACTCATTTTAAAAAAAGAAAAGACGGATAGAGAGCATCAGACTTTCTTTCGAGTGACTTTTAAGAATAATTGCAACCTTCTTCAGATTGCTGACAACAAGGCAAACATTATTATCAGTATCAATGCTTTGGTGATTTCATCTGTAGTGGCCATCATGGGGTATGGGACTATCTCTCATCAGATTGAAATAGAACGACCCATTACTTTATTACCCATTTTATTGCTTCTGTTTACCTGCTTTGTTTCTACGATCCTGGCAGTTCAGTCAGCAAAACCGAAAATCATGGGTAATAAAACCACCTCCAATATAGACCCAAAATCCAGTATTATGTTTTTTGGTTCAAGCGCGGATTTATCGATGGAAGAGTACTTGAGTGAGGTAAACCGGATTCTACCTTCCAAAAAAGAAATTCAGGAACAAATGTCTATCGCGTTATTTTATCAGGCCAAAGTCCTCAATAAAAAATACATGCTCCTAAGACATGCTTATAATGTGTTTATTCTGGGGTTAGCCCTAGGTATATTGACCTTTTTGATTTATTTAGGCATGATTTACTAATCAAATCGCATTAAAAAAGGGGAGCAAATCACTCCCCTTTTTAGAATCAAAATCGTTAACTTTTGAGCTTTTTATTGAAAAAATCAATGGTTCTTTCCCAAGCCAAAGTCGCCGCAGCCTCGTCATATCTCGGGGTGGTGTTATTATGAAATCCGTGATTTACATCTGGGTAAACAAAAGCTTGGTATTCAATATTGTTTGCTTTCAAAACTTCCTCATAGGCTGGCCATCCTGCATTGACACGTTCATCCAAACCGGCATATTGAAGCATCAGAGGAGCTTTGATCTTGGCGGCATCCTCCGCAGAGGGTTGTCCTCCATAAAAAGGGACTGCAGCGCCCAAATCGGGTAGTCTTACAGCCATCATATTGGAAATCCAACCACCAAAGCAGAAGCCTACTACTCCCACTTCTCCTGTACAATCAGGGTGGTTTTTGAGGGTTTCATAGGCAGCGATAAAGTCCTCTAACATTTCATTTCTATCCCTTTTGGATTGCATGGCTCTACCTTCATCATCATTACCGGGATAGCCTCCCAAAGGAGTCAAGGCATCTGGGGCCAAGGAAATAAAACCAGCCACTGCACATCTCCTTCCCACATCTTCTATATAGGGATTCAACCCCCTGTTTTCATGTACTACCACGATTCCAGGAACCTTGCCAGTCATCCCGGTAGGAGTGGAGAGCAATCCTTTGATTTTGCCTCCTCCTTTGGGGGAGTCGTACATAATGTATTCAGATTCCAGGCGCTCATCATCTGGTAATATGGTTCGGGTGTCCACATAATTAGGCATCATGGCACTCATTAATGAGGCTACCGTAACTCCTCCAACGGCATAAGCCGAAAGTTTTTCTACAAAAGTCCTTCGGTCTAGTTTGTTGTGTGCATAGGCATCATAGAGATCAAAAACTTCCTGTTGGATATCCTCTTTTTTTAATTGTTTCATGGTCTGTTTGGTTTATCGGGGTTTATTAAAAGTTCGAGTTATAATTTATTAAAAATCAGATGTTTTTCATGAAATATTCAGTGAGGAATTAGTTTTCTTTTACTAATGAACCTATGGAGTGAAGCATGGTAAAAGATTCTCGCTGAACTACTTGTCCGGTAAATCTGACAGGATGTTTCAAATAATCGATTTTACTTATTTGGGAAAATTTGGGTGATGCTGTCTTTCTTGTTTTCGTATAGAATTTCAAAGGCGTTGTTTTTCAGGTTCTGTCCTAGTCGAAGGTTCTCCTCAAAATCACTGCTTTGAATACTAATTTGAGCACCCTCTTTGTCGTCTAAGCCCAATATCATTCCCTCATATCCATCGCTTCTATCAAATCCCAAAGAAACTCTATATCGATCCTTCATTTTTATTAGACCATATCCAGTTCTCTCGGTTCCTGTGGAATCATTCACGACTATTCCTGAAGAAGGCCCAATCCTTTTGCCGAAAAAAGGGTCAGGGACATGATCCCCCAAAGCCAATTTATCGTACCCATGTTCATCCAACATCAATATGCCAAAGGCTCGATTATCCACTTCTTTTTCAAAGTTCTCCATGAATTTGGCTTCCGGAGGAAACCAGTCTGCATAGGCAGCTTCCACCTTTTTCAAATCATCCCTAATTCGATCCTTGGAGGTGGGAATTGGAGCCCCAATGAGTATTCTATCATTTCCTTCCTCGTCAACAATCACTATCCCCTGTGTAGTGATAACAGGATGGGAAAATCTATCTATCCATAAAAAAGCGATGCTGATAAGTAATACAATTAATCCTAATCCTTGCCATTTGACCATTCTTTCCAGTCTTTTAATCTCGTTCATCTGATTGGTGTTAAGTGTAAAACAGTACTTACCCTAATAGATGCAGACAAAAACGGAAAGGTTGCTCGGCTTGATTTCGGCTTGATTAATGGGTGATAATAGCACTTGATTCACCTAGACTGATATGGGAAAGCACATATTTGCCCTTGGAGTCCTCTTGAATAGGGAGGCTTTCCTGTCCATTAGCAAAGGCTTGGTTCCATTCATTTGGAATATAGGTTTTGATGGTTAGAGGTACGGAATAGATCTCAGGGTCGAGCGTTGAATTTAAAACAATGTTGATTTGATCCTTTTCCATTGAACTTTCCACTTCTGTATTTTTCCGAGCTCGGATGTATTTGGTGACATCTCGGAACGTTTCAATCCAAAGCTCGTTTTCTTTGGATTTCATAAATGAAAAATACTCCTCAAGTTGCTCTTTCGTCTTTGGCTCCCAGCCCAGATTTTCTACTCCATGTATCACTAATACCAACCAGATATTGTCATGATTCAGGGTCGTGTCAATCCATGATTTCATGTCTTCGAACGAATGCCGGGTTAGGATTCCACGCTGCCATTGTACGTATTCTTTTTGTGATTCTCCCGGAACAACATCACTACCGCGGTTTATTTCTTCTAGCCAAGATTCAGGCATCCTGTTTCTCAGCGCAGGGTATATTTCATAAGCATATTCCATGACCCGTTCGTTTTCGGTGCCATAGGGTCCCTCTGCTGAAAAAATTGATTCTTCCCCGATGAACTTTTGGAGATCGGCTTTGCTTTGTTCCAGTTCATACAACATATTCACTTCATCCAATACCGCTAATCTCGGATGGGTCACCGTATGGGAGGCAATCTCATGTCCTTGGGCAGCATAGGACTTATACTGTTCCCAGGTAGTGGTATCTTCTTCATTGTTATGAAAAATAACCTCACCAGTATTCACCATTTTACCATTTCGGAGTTTTTCATAGCCTTCATCTAGCAGTTCATAGGCTTCCTCTACTCTTCCTGACTCAAACATTGATCCTACTCTGGCATGATAGTCTTCCGCTTCTGTGGTGCCCGTGAAGGCGATCAGGGAAGCCCGCTCAAAGAAATTGCTGGAATCTGTTTTGAATTCTCGCGTTTCAGCAATGATTTCCTGTGGATCTCTTCCGATAAATTTTCCTTTTCCAGAACCAGGAACTTTCCCGGTGATGATATAAAAGGTGGCAGGCAGGTTCAAACTATCCATGATCGGTTTCGCAATCGTGAATTGGTTGATAATTCCATCATCATAGGTGACAGAAATGGCCCCTTTTTTATCTTCTGGCCATTTGGTGATTTCCGAGGTTCCCACAATTGGATCAGGTTGGGAACATGAAAATGTGGAGGCTATACCTATCAAATAAATCCATTTAGAAAGGTTTTTCATGGAAGGTCAGGGCTTTAAATGTGATTTTTTATCTTCTAACAGAGTTAATATACAGGATTGTTTGAAATGAAATGCTTTATAAGTGAATGGCTAGTTGATTTTAGTCATTAGAATCACCCCTGTGGACCAGTTCATTTTGCACAAATGAAAATCTTCTCGGTATTCCAATTGTTTCACCAAATCCTGCGCTTTCTCAGCATGTCCATTCGGCCAATTGGGTTGCTCATCCATATCATCAATCACGTAGATTCCTCCCACCTGGAGCAGGGAAAAACCTCATCCAGATGACTGTATTTACCAGGCCAGGCATCTGCAAAAATCAAGTCAAAGCCAGGGCCCTGGTACTCCTCTATCCATTTGGCACCATCCTCCATAACCAAATTGACTCTAGAATCCTTTCCAAAAATCCTTTTGCGATTTCAATTAATTGGGAATCGTTATCTACTGAAGTAATGGTTGAATCTGGATCCATCCCATCCACCATCCAAGAAAGTGATAATCCTATGCCGGTTCCAAGCTCGAGGAAATTGCCTTTTGGTTTACTAGCAATCAACGTTTTTAAGAGGCAACCTATGTAAAGGTCAGATGGCATAGTAAAACCAATCTCTGAAGATTTAGCTTCAAGTTGAAGGTGGATTTTCGGTTTGTTTTGGATGATACGATCGTTCATGGAAAAACTAAGATAAAATGAATTCAGACTCCTTGAATGTCAAGGTTGGATGCTCTGTTATTAATTTCCAAGTTGAATTTTAAACCGTTGCTTTCAAAATATCTTCAATAGTATCTACTACTTCCTTTGCATTGGATTTGGAAAAGCACAAAGGAGGTTTTGTTTTTAATACATTGTCATGAGGTCCGTCGGTGCTGATTAGGATATTTCTTTCTCTCAGCTCGTTTTTGATCCATGCTGCCAATTGAGTAGCTGGATTTTTAGTTCCTGGTTCAACGATTTCTACTCCTAAGAAAAGCCCAGACCCTCTAACATCCCCTATGCATTCATGACTTGCTTGTAAGGATTTAAAAAGTTCAGTATAGTAGTTACCTACCATTCTTGCGTTTTCTTGAAGCTTTTCCTCTTCAATTACCTCTAAGACAGAAAGTCCAATGGCACAGGATACAGGATTTCCACCGAAAGAACTAAAAAACTCAACTCCCTTGCTAAAAGAAGCTGCTATTTCCTCAGTAGTTACAACCGCTCCCATAGGATGACCATTCCCCATTGGTTTCCCCAAAATCACCATGTCTGGAACTACCTCCTGAGCTTCATATCCCCAAAAATGATCTCCCATTCTCCCGAAACCTGTTTGAACTTCGTCACTAATACAGATTCCTCCCTGTTTACGGATTGCTGGATATAGCGCTTTTAAATAGCCTTTGGCCAAGGGGACTTGTCCACCGCATCCGACAATTGGTTCTGTGATAAATGCTCCAATTCCTTCAGGAAATTCTTCCATTAAAGAAATGGCTTCCTGAGCATATCGCTTACCAGCGCTCCCATCATTGGATTGGTATTTTCCTAGATAGGTGTCTGGAATGGGGGCTTTTAAAATATTGGGCTTTTGCCCAAACCCTTTTTTATTGGAGAATTTATAGTCACTGATATCCATGGAAATCTGTGTGTTTCCATGGTACCCATGTTCCATGACCATGATGTTTTTACTTCTGGTATGCGCAAATGCCAAACGCATAGCCAAATCACTGGCAGCACTTCCTGAATTGACAAAATAAACTTTGCTAAGGGACGGAGGAAATTTAGCCAGCAATTGCTCAGCATACTGGGGAAGGAGATCGTATAGGTATCTAGTATTGGTATTCAGTTTTGCCATTTGTCGCTGGCCTGCTTCCACCACTTTTGGGTGGGAATGCCCCACATGTGGAATGTTATTATAGGCATCGAGGATGGTGTTTCCAGCAGCATCATACATGTATTGAAATGCAGCGCCAATCACTGGAATGGGGTTTTTATAACTTACAGAAAGAATTGGACTGATGGATTGATGTCTTCTATGTAGCGCTTCCTTTACAGTTGGTCTGTCTGGTAAGGGAAGCCCTAGTGTCCTTTTAAAGAAATTACTTGCTTCCAATGGGCTGATCCCAACCCACTTTTTGAGCAGTCTCCAAGCTGACTTTTCACTCACTGAAGCATAGTGATTGTTGGGATCAGTTTTGCTTGCGTGTGCAGATTGGCAAACGCTGATGCAAAGCCTCGCAGCGATCAGATAATAGAGAATCTCAATCTCCTTTTCCTGGAGAGGATTCGTTTGATGATAGGCTTTCAGGAAATCCGGTGTCCATTCCAAAGGATTTTCCTGATCATAGATCAGGTAGCAAAGTGCTATGGCTACTTCGTTAATCAAGGGGAATAGCATACATCTCCAAAGTCAATGATTCCCGAAACAGATCCGTTTTCCGTTAACACATTCCATTCATTGGCATCTCCATGTATGATTTGCCTTCTCAATTCAGGTAAAACCGGTGTCACGTGTTCTTCAAATTGAAGAAAAAGTATCTAACCAAATTTTGATCAGAGGGAAGAGGGATATCAGTAATCAGCTTTTTGTTAAGGTTGAGATGTTGGATATCCCAATCCAATGTTCTTGCCTTTAAAACGTAATTTGAAAAGCCTTCAAGATTTCGGTCTAATTCGCCCATAAACCTTCCCATGCTTGCAAAAAGGGATGGAGAAGCTGGCGTATCACCTAAAAATGAACCATTTAAAAAGGAGAGGAGCCTCCCTATCGTGTTTTTTCCGTTTAAATTAAACACTTGGAGAAATTCTCCATTCGCAAAAGAAATTGGTCTTGGATATTTGTCTTTGGATAAGGTCTGAAGGTGGATGAGGACTTGAGTCTCTGCTTCCAGGGTATCGAACAGCTCCTGATCAAATGGATAAGTTTTCAGGATAAAGGAAGTATGGGGGTCAGAAACCAAATAGTTGATATTAAAATAACCATTTAGCTTTTCAATTTTTGGGTTTTCAAAACCAAATTCATGTTGAAGGAGGGTTTGTAACTCTTCCATGGATTTAAATTAGGCAGTGTTTTTTTGACGTGATTCCAGCCTGGGGCTTTCCATTCCAACATACCATTAAAACTAGAAAGAATCCATTAAAGCACAGGTAAAAAAGGTGAATACAACAAAAAAAAGACACTAGGCAGTGTCTCTTTTTTCAATGATTAGGTGTGTTGATTCAGTAGGTATAATATACCATGACAGTTTTCTGCAGTGATTGGGAATCCGGAGCCAATAATGCCTCGTTTCCAGCATCGGCACTTGCTCTCATCGCCTGCATCTTATAAACTGGCTTTGGAGCGCTGCTAATGGATACTCGATGAACCCTGATGTTTTTGATTCCCAAGGTTTCCGCGACCAGTCTGGCTCTGCTTTCAGCGTTCTTTAAGGATTCCGTAAGAAGTTCATTTTCCAAGGATTTTTGAGTTGCCTCAGAAACTTGGAAATTCAGATTGAAACTCATATCTCCTGAATCTTGGATCGCTTCTACAATTTTCTGAAGATCTGCGTTCTTACTGCTGGTCGTAATCATTAGATTTTGTGAAGCCACATACCCACTATCTCTTGCATATCCACTTCTATAAATGCGATTAATAGTTACGGAGAAGTTGTCTGCTACCAATTTATAATCTTTGATCTTGGCCTTTTCTAAGGCTTTTGCCAAGTTTTTTGTTTTCGTATTCAATACTTCGGTTGCATCTGTCACCTTCATGGACTTTTCTTCCAAATGGATAGAAAACACCGCTTCATCAGGTGCTAATTTCCGTTCAGAAAAACCCTCTACCTCGATAAGAGGGATGTTCATGTTTTCTTGGGCTAAAACCGGAATTGTTAAAAGTAAACCGAATAATAGGGCAAATAAATTTTTCATGGTTTAGTATGTTGATTTAGTTGTACTAGTTCAAATGATAGGCCAGAAAGGCAGATCGCAAGAGGTTTACCTAAGAATTAGTTTCCGTTTTAGGAAATTTAAGACAGTGGATGGCTACTTATTTCCATTCCAAAACTTCCATGTTATTCAACTCGGGCCCACCTCCTCGATTGGCAGAACCTGCAGCCACATAAATCTTTCCTTTATGGTAAACCACTCCTGTGCCATGCCTTCCTTGATTAAGTTCTGGTAAGCTAGTCCAAGTACCATCTCTGGTGTCCAGCATTTCCACTTCTGCATGAGCAGCTTCTTGGGCAATACTCTCTCCATTCATGACGACGAGGTAGGGGCCATTCGCTACATTGGATGTTCCAGCTCGTTCTGTAGGAAGAGTGGAATCTATGGTATGCCAGGTGTTTGTGTTGAAATCAAAATAGTCCACTTCAGGCACTGTGAGGTCCAGTACTTTCCCTATGACTGCAGAAGATCTTCTTCCTCCTACCAAATAAGCCCTGTCACCGACTAAAGTGGCACTGAAATGATCTCTAGCTCTCGGGGCATCAGGAAGAATGGTCCATTTTCCTGTTTTAGGATCATATTCATCAAACCAGGTGACATGTCCATCCCAATGTCCATCGATGATCCCGCTTGCCAAATAGATCTTTCCATTTCTTGTAAATACGCCTAAAGAGCCTCGTAGTCGATCTTTTGGAATAGCAGGGCCTTCACGCCATTCGTTTTTCTTGGGGTTGAAAATCAGAAAATTTGGGATGGGGGTTTCATGGGGATAACCTCCTGTAAAGGCACCGATTACATATATTTCATGGTCAAAGGATATTGCCTGAAAATGGTGGAAGTTCATAGGTACATCCGCCAATTGTTTCCAGGTTTTCGTTTTGGGGTCAAATTCTTCCACCGGTCGATCTGTTCTACCTCCCAGAGCATAGAATTTACCATCACATTCGACGAACGAATTCTCGTGTCTTGGGGAGGCCTCATTGGTAGTTTCCAGAATTTCCCAGGAAGAGTTTTGGGCAAACGAAACGGAACAAATTAAACAAAGTGTAAAGAGAAATAGCTGTTTCATAGGTCTTTTGAGTTTAGATCATTGAATTTACTGATTTATCCATACAGTATATCAATAAAAAAACCACGAATGAATCGTGGTTTTCCATGTGGTTCTTTAGAGCCTATTTTTCTAGGTCTAGAATATCTCTGATTTTATTGATTTCATCCATCTCATTGAACAGCCCCTCTTTATCTTTCTGAGCTATTTTTTCACGGAATGAGGAAAGATTTGCGATATAACTATCCAAAGCACTCAAGATGTTCTCTTGATTTTCCGTGAAAATGGGCGCCCACATGGCGGGGCTTGATTTTGCCAATCGAACCGTGGAGGCAAACCCTGATCCTGCCATATCGAAGATGTTTTTCTCATCGGCCATTTTTTGTAGGACCGTTTCTCCAAGCATGAAGGAGGAAATATGAGATAGGTGGGAAACGAAGGCCAAATGACGGTCATGTTCCTCTGGATCCATGAAACGAAGCTTTAGATTCAATGCCTCAAACAATTCATACGCCTTTTCTTTCAAGTGTAAATCTGTCTTTTCCAGTTCACAAATGATCATCACTTTCCTGTCCAACAAGTCATCAAAAGCTGCTTTTGGACCAGAATATTCTGTTCCTGCAATGGGGTGTGCCGCAAGATATTGAGCTCTTTTAGGATGTTCAGCTACCAAGCTTGTTAGTTTGGATTTAGTAGAGCCTACGTCAAAGATCAGGGTAGTTGGACCCACTTGGTCCAAAGTGGCCAGCAATAAATCCCCTAGTGTATCGGCAGGGGTTGCCAATATCACCAAATCTGTATCTGAATCTGGGGTTTCCTTTGCTTCAGAAATAATCTCAAGTGTCAAGGCGTCCTTTTGATGTTGTGGGTTTGCATCATATCCAGTAATCGTCAAATCAGCTAGTTTCTTTTTGCTCCCAATGCAAAAGAACCTCCTAGAAGTCCCAGTCCAATGATGTGTATTTTTTTCATCTGTTTAGTAATATTTTATAGTTCAGATGGAATCTCGCAAGTAATAAAGCTATCTCTAAGATTGAAGAGGAAGGACTTACTCGATTTCATGGTTTATGGTTAAATGCGTTTGATGGCTTCCAAAATTTTAAATTCAGGCATACACAGAGAAAACCGGATGTAATTTTCGCCCTCTGTTCCAAAGATCTTACCTGGAGTAACAAAGATGTATTTTTCATATAGCAGAGAATCCACTATTTCTTCAGCTGTTTTTCCCTCGGGAACTTTACACCAAACGAATAAACCTGCCGCATCTTGCGCATAAGTAAGGCTTAACTTATCCGCAAGTTTCCATACAAGCTTTCTCCTGTTTTGGTACAATTCGTCCAGATCTTCAAACCAAGATTTTCCTAATCCCAAGGCAGCGATCGCTCCTTTTTGAAGACCTAGAAACATTCCGGAGTCCATATTGCTTTTTACTTTCAATATCTTTTGAAGCCAATCTGCTCTTCCTGCAAGCATCCCAACTCTCCAACCCGGCATATTGAATGTTTTACTCAAAGAATTTAATTCCAAAGCCACTTCTTCCGCCCCGTTGATGCTTAAAATGCTTAGTGGCTTTTCAGTCAGGATGTGGCTGTATGGATTATCATGAAGTAATACAATTTGATGCCTTTTGGCAAAGGCTACCAGTTCCTCAAGAATTTCAGAGGATCCTTGGGCTCCAGTAGGCATATGCGGATAATTGATCCACATCAGCTTCACCTTGCTAAGGTCTCTACGCTCTATGGATTCAAAATCCGGCCTTCCTTTTTGATTCAGGTCCAACGAATAAAATACTGGCTTTGCCTGTAATAAATTGGTGACTGAAGTATAGGTGGGGTACCCAGGATTAGGAATCAAGACCTCATCCCCTGGGTTTAAGAAAGTCATGCTGATGTGCATGATTCCTTCTTTCGAACCCATCAAAGGAAGGATTTCTTTGTCAGGTTGCAGGTTGACCCCATACGCTCTGGTATAAAAATCAGCAAATGCTATTCTTAACTCTGGAATCCCTTGATAGCTTTGGTATCCATGGGCTTGAGGGTTGTCAGCTGTATTTTTTAATGCCTCAATTACTTTTTTATCAGGGGCAAGGTCTGGACTTCCTATCCCTAAGTTGATGATTGGCTTTCCATCGGCAATCATCTGATTCACTTCCTTTAATTTGGCAGAAAAATAGTATTCCTGTACAGTTTCGATTTTCTCGGAAAATCCTTTCATTATTTTCTGCTTATGTATTCACCAAAGATTTTTACTTCTCCAAAATTTTTCTGAATGTCCTCCATGGTGGATTTGAATACCTCATGGTTTTCAAATACCGTATCGATAAAGAAGGAATATTCCCAAGGTTTATGGATCACCGGAACGGACTGGATTTTACTCAAATCCAAGTCATTTTCGCTCATGAGCGTCAGGAGTTTTGCCAACACCCCTTTTTCATTTTTCAAGGTCACTTTGATAGACGCTTTGTTTGGAACATAATCCAGACTTTCTTTTGCTTTTGCAAAATGAAAAATCTGGTGAAATTGGATTTTACTGTCTGGATGTCTTTGGCCAAGATTTCGAGGCCATAAATATCTGCAGCAATGGTGGATGCAATGGCACCAATACCTTCCCAATTTTCAGAAGAAATCTGCTTGGCAACTGCGGCAGTGTCAATATCCTCTTTCAGTTCTATATCCGGATGTTCGGCAAAAAAGCTTTGCATTGGAGCAAAGCCATTGGGTGGGAACGCACCTCTTTAATAGCTCTCAGTGTTTGACCGGGTAGGGCCATAAGCTGATGAGCAATGGGTAAGTAATATTCATCCCTGATTGTTAATTCATATCTATCCAGCAATTCATAGTTAGGGAAAATTGCCCCGGCAATAGAGTTCTCAATAGCCATGACCGCAAAGTCAGCGTCCCCATTGGCCACTGATTTTGCAACAGGCTCAAATGTGTTAAAAGAAAGAATTTCTGTCTCCTCCCCGAATTTGGTTAATGCCACCTGATGGTGAAAAGAACCTGGAACACCTTGAATGGCGATATTTAAGATTTTCATGGCTTAGGATTTGGTTTCCATTTCTATTCCCAAAATCTCACAATGCTTCCAAAAGCTTGGATAGGACTTGTTTACCACTGCAGGATCTTCAATCAAAACTTTGGTTTTGGTCAATAAGGGCATAAATGCCATTCCCATTCTATGATCATCGTAGGTATGAATTTCAACTACAGAGGGCATCGTAATGGAAGGGATCACCTGGTAAACTTCTGGTTCGATTTCCTTTAGGTCTGCATTGAATTTGGCCAATTCTTGTTGAAGTGCGTAGATTCTGTCTGTTTCCTTGATTTTCAGGCTTTCCAGTCCTGTAAAGACCGCATTTTGACCAAGAATCGCGCAGGTCACTGCCACTGTCTGGGCGAGATCCGGCAATGCGTGAAATCCCATTTTTCTAATCCTTTTACGGGCTGTTTTTGTAATAAAACCCCTCCCTCTTTAAAAGTGCTTTTGATCCCAAGGTGATCCATGATTTCCACGATTTTGGAATCTCCCTGAAGACTGTTTTCTTTTAATCCTTCCAAGAATAAAGCCCCTGAATCTGCGCAGGCAAGCAAACTGAACCAATAGCTGGCTCCTGACCAATCGCTCTCCACGGCAAATGCAGTAGCTTGGTAAGGCTGATGTGCCACAGATATTTTATTGTCTTTCCATTGGTAGTTAATGCCAAATTGAGCCATTAATTCCAGGGTCATTTCTATGTAAGTTCTAGACCCTACCTTGCCTTCCAGTTCAATCTCAAGCCCTTGGGGTAGAATCGGAGCGATCATCAACATCGCCGAAATATATTGTGAGGATACATCTCCCCTGATTTTTACCTTGTCGGCAGTTTGAGCAGATTGCCCATGAATTGCCAAAGGTGGATAACCTTCTACTCCTAAATAGTGAATTTCAGCACCAATACTTCTTAATGCATCCACCAAAATCCCAATCGGTCTTTCGCACATTCTGGGAGTGCCCGTCATGACTTTGTTTTGGTTCGTCACGGTAGCATAGGCTGTTAAAAATCGCATGGTGGTACCCGCATCCAATACATCATACACCGGAGGGTTTTTGCGAAGTAAGCGGATCATAGTTTGCGTGTCTCTGGCCTCCGCTAGGTTAGTGATTTTATTGGTTCCTTCAGTCAACGCGTCAATGACCAATACACGGTTGGATTCACTTTTGGAAGAGGGAAGTGGAATCGTCGCGGAAGAGAATTTACTTTTTTGGTTTAACTGCAAAACAGTTTTTATATCGGTACTCACGGAAATAGGATTTAAGAGAGTTCTAAGTTTTTATAGTAAAGGATTGCCTCTTCGATTTCATCCCTGGTTACCGGGATGTTGAAGGTGCATGTTCCTATTTTTTCCAATAAGGAGAACATCAGTACAGATCCTTCATTTTTTTGTCTTGAAGGCAAAGGTTCAGGATCGGTGCCAAATCTGAATCCTCAAAAGAGAACTTTCCATAAATAGAAAGGAAAGTGTGGTTAATAGTATCTAGCTCTTCTGGGCTCAGGTTTAATTTTTTCAAAGAAAGATAACCTTCACAAATCATCCCGATTGCGATGGCTTCTCCATGTAATAGGTGTTTCTCAGTATCTAAAAAATGAGATTCAAAAGCATGACCTATGGTATGGCCATAATTCAATATTTTTCGGAGGCCAGCTTCTTTTGGGTCTGCCAAAACCACTTGTTTTTTGATACCCACGGAATGTTGGATCAACCCTTTCCAATCTTGGTTTTTCCAATCATTTACATGAAGCTGCTCAAAATAGGCCTTGTCCTGAATCAGCCCATGCTTTATGATTTCGGCATAGCCAGAACGAAGTTCTTCCACTGGTAATGTCTCCAGAAACTCAGGGGAAATCATGACTGTTTCAGGTTCATTGAAGGTTCCTAAATGGTTTTTTAGGCCTTCAAAGTCTACTCCCAATTTTCCTCCAACACTGGCATCCACCTGAGATAGGAGAGTAGTTGGAATATTTATAAAACGGATTCCACGCTTGTAGATGCTTGCGCAAAATCCTCCCATGTCTCCGATTACCCCACCGCCGATGTTGATAAATAATGCTTTTCTATCCAATGCAGCTTCAGTCATTGCTGACCAAATCTCTGAACAGGTACTTAAATTTTTATTTGTTTCTCCAGCAGCTACCGTCTTGAAGATGGATTTTGAAGGGAAAATGGATTGGAGTTTGGGTAAACAATGCTGCTCAGTGTTCTGGTCTGTTAGGACGAAAAGTTGTGAAAAAGAGATGCTTTGGAGCACCTTTTCCAAATCTGAGGCAATAGAGGATGAGAAAATGACTGGATCCACCGGAATTTAATTGGGTATTTTAGTAGGTAGGCAAAAGGTTTTGGAAGGAAGACCCCTCCCAAAACCTGATAATGCTTAGCCTTTATTTTTACTTCTTAACAGCTTCAGATTCACGAAGTTGTTTTTCTTGACGCTTTACGGATTCTTCATGAATAGAATAAAGTAACTCCTTCATAAACTTTTCGCTTAGCTGACGTTGTACTCCCTTTTGAGTTCTGCTCTCCATTACATCTTTCCATCTATCTGCTTGAAATACAGTTAAATGGTGCTCTCTCTTGTGTGCGCCAATTTGATCGATTACTGCAAATCTCTCTTGAAGAATATCCAACAGCTGATCATCAAGGTGGTCAACTGCTCTTCTCAAGTCGTTTAGCTTTTCGCTTGGTTGTTCTGATACCAACGGCTTTTGAAATCGATGGCGTTCAAAATTTCCTTTAGTCTCTTTGGAGTGACTTGTTGCTTGGCATCAGACCAGGCATTATCAGGATCGTGATGCGTTTCAATCATCAAACCATCCAATCCAAAGTTGATGGCACGTTGGGAGATCTCTAGAATTCCATCTCTTTTACCTACAATGTGGGAAGGGTCATTGATTACTTCCATTCCAGTCCAAACACGCTTTAAATGGATTGGCATAGACCAATTGGGTTTGTTACGGAATCTCTTATCGTAAGCATCAGAGAAACCTCTGTGGATCGCAGCCAGTTTCGTCAAACCTACCGCATGGAATCTTTCCAAAGCTCCCATCCATAGGTCTAGGTCAGGGTTCATTGGGTTTTTTACCATTACAGGGATATCAGATCCTTTCAACGCATCTGCAATTTCCTGTACTGCAAATGGGTTGACCGTGGTTCTAGCACCTACCCATACCACGTCTACATTGTTTCTTAGTGCTATTTCGGCATGGGCAGCATTCCCCACTTCTACCGTGATAGGAATATTCAGGTGATGACGAACGATTTCCATCCACTTCAACCCTTCTTCTCCGATCCCTTCGAAGCTTCCCGGTCTTGTTCTTGGCTTCCAGATACCAGCTCTGAACATAGAAGGAATCACATTTTCTTCCTTCATCTCCAGACAAATCTTTTCGATTTGTTCAGGTGACTCGGCGCTACAAGGGCCGGCGATGATCATTGGTCCTGTTAGTCCCAGGCCCCAGTCTTTGATTTGTTTGTGCGTTTTCATACGGCTAAGCATTAAATGAAAAACCCGACTCTTTCGAATCGGGCTCTTTGTTAGTTTATGTTCTTTTAGTTTTTGGCTAGACAATAGGCGGCACCGATTCGATTTTGGCTTCGAAAGTAAAAGTAAAAGAAGGTAAAATAGATCGCTGCTGTTATTAACATGGCCCAAATGTAAGGCAGTAGGTTTTAAAATCAAAATTAATTTTTAAAGCTATTTCTGTTAAGTCGATATTAAATAGAAGAAACTTCTTGAAAATCCTATTTTTCCACTTCTTAATAGTATGGATCGGAAGATTATTCTGATTTCAATTGATTATTGTTTTTAAAATTCTTTGATATTTTTTGGTGAACATGATCCCATGCTGGAACACGGATTTCCTGAGGAACAAATTTGCTTGCAATTCAAGAATCAAAATTAAATTCTGAACCCTTCTAATTTTCCTTGGTTTATAGGATTGTTATTGACCAAAAAGCCGAGTTGAAGTAGTTTTTTTAATATCTTTGCACCTTTATTTAGAAATATGCCTACAAAACCGACTATTTCTTTCGAAAATCTGGAAATAGCCTTTGCTTCTAAAACGGATGCAGAGCTAAAAAGAACGCACTTGGTGTTTTCTTTATTGAATAATAAAACGCTTTCCGATATAGGTATTGCCTTGACCCATTTTGCTTTGAAATTAAAGTTACCGATCAAATGGATCATGAAACAAACCATGTTTGGACATTTCTGTGGTGGAGAGACCATTCAGGAAAGCATCAAGGCCTGTGAGTCCTTGGCAAACTATGGTATTGAGGCCATTTTGGATTATTCAGTGGAAGGAAAAGGGGATGAGGAAAGCTTCGAAAAGACGACGGAAGAAATTCGCCAAACCATGGTTGCTTCTGCCAAAACAGATTATATGCCTTTTGGGGTAATTAAAGTTACCGGTTTGGGTGATTACCATCCTATGATCAAAATCCAGGCAGGCGAACCCTTGACAGTTGAAGAGCAAGAGGCATATGACAGGACCAAAGCAAGAGTGGATATGCTTTGTAAAACGGCACATGATCTAGGATTGAAAATTTTGATTGATGCGGAAGAATCTTGGTTTCAGGATACAGTGGATGAACTGACCTATGATGCCATGGAAAAGTATAACAAGGAGCGTTGTGTAGTTTACAATACCTATCAGATGTACCGCCATGACATGCTCGGAAGGTTGAAAAAGGCCAAAGAAACTGCAGCACAAAAAGGATATTTGTTAGGAGCAAAATTGGTGAGAGGGGCCTATATGGAGAAAGAAGGAGAGCGGGCGGAACGCTTGAAGTATCCAAGTCCTATTCAGCCAAATAAGCAAGCAACTGATCATGATTACAATGCAGCAGTGGAGTTTTGTATATCAAATCATGAGCGGGTATTCCTGATGTGCGGTTCGCATAATGAGAATAGTAACCTTCTTGCGACAGCTTTGATGGATAAATACAATATTGATCCGAAATCTGATCAGGTATTCTTTGCGCAGCTTTATGGAATGAGTGATAATATTTCCTTCAACCTGGCCAATGCCGGTTATCGAGTGGTGAAATATGTGCCTTATGGTCCTGTAGAGAAGGTAATGCCTTATTTGACCAGACGTGCCGCAGAAAACTCCAGCATTGCTGGACAAAGCAGCCGTGAATTTGAATTGATCAAACGGGAAATGAAGCGTAGGAAAGCAGTGGCATAATTGGCTATTGGAATTGAAATTAATAGTGAATCATAAAAGAGGATAGATAAAAAATGCAACTTTTGAGCGAACAGGAAATAGAGAGAAGAAAAGACCGGGAAGAATTGATGAAATTGGGAATCAATCCTTACCCAGCGGAAGCTTTTCCATCAATGTGACTGCAGCCGACATCCATCGAAATTATGAAAATCGTAAAAACGATTACAAAAGTATTTCGATTGCAGGTCGTCTGATGAGTAGAAGAATCATGGGGTCTGCATCTTTTGGTGAAATTCAGGATTCCACCGGAAGACTTCAGATTTATGTGCGTCGTGATGACATCTGCCCGGGTGATGATAAGACTCTTTATAATTCAGTTTTCAAAAAGTTGCTGGGTATTGGAGACTTCATTGGAGTGAAGGGATATATTTTTACCACCCAAACCGGTGAGATTTCTCTTCATGTGACAGAGCTGAAAGTCCTTTCTAAATCAGTAAAACCACTTCCTGTGGTAAAAAGAGATGAGGATGGAAATGTCCATGATGGATTTACCGATCCGGAATTAAGATATAGGCAACGTTATGTGGATTTGACAGTGAATCCAGAGGTGAAAAAAACTTCATCACACGTTCCAAAATCATCACCCAGATGCGTCGTTATTTTGACGATCATGGTTGGTTAGAAGTGGAAACGCCTATTCTACAAGCTGTCCACGGAGGTGCTGCAGCCAGGCCCTTTCAAACGCATCACAATACCTTGGATATGCCTTTGTTTTTGCGGATTGCAAATGAGTTGTATCTGAAAAGATTGATCGTAGGTGGATTCGATGGTGTATATGAGTTTGGTAAAATGTTCCGAAACGAAGGTATGGACCGTACGCATAATCCAGAATTTACCTCCATGGAGATTTATGTAGCCTATAAAGATTACATCTGGATGATGGAAATGGTAGAGGAGTTGATCGAGCAGGTGACTGAGTCCATTCATGGAAAGACCAAAATCAAGGTAGGGGAAAATGAAATTGACTTTGCCGGACCATATAGAAGGTTGTCCATGTATGATTCCATCAAGGAATATGCTGGAATCGACGTCAGCCAAATGGATGAGCAAGGTTTAAGAAAGGTATGTGCGGAAATGGGAATTGCAGTCGATGACACCATGGGTAAGGGTAAATTGGTGGATGAAATCTTTGGAGAGAAAGTGGAAGCCAACTTGATCCAGCCTACCTATATCACGGATTACCCAATCGAAATGACTCCATTGGCGAAGAAGCATAGAACGGAACCAGGCTTGGTGGAGCGTTTTGAATTATTCGTAAATGGGAAGGAAATAGCCAACGCCTATACAGAATTGAATGATCCAATCGATCAAAGAGAAAGATTCGAGGATCAATTGAAATTGGCAGAACGAGGAGATGATGAAGCCATGGCCATGGATTTGGATTTTCTCCGTGCATTGGAATACGGAATGCCTCCTACCTCAGGATTAGGAATCGGAATCGATCGATTGACCATGCTTTTGACCAACAATACCACCATCCAGGAAGTATTGTTCTTCCCTCAGATGAGACCTGAAAAGAAAGCGGTAGAGTTGACAGAGGAAGAGAAGCTGGTTTTGGATTTGCTGAAAAAGAACATCCGATTGACTTGGGTAAGCTAAAAGAGCAAGCAGGACTGAGTAATAAAAAATGGGATGTGGCAATGAAAGGATTAAGCAAAAAAGAAGTGGCTAGGGTCCAAAAGGATGGAGATCTTTTGATCGTACAGTTACTTTGATCAAATGATAAAAGTAAAACCGGGCTGAAAGGCCCGGTTTTTTTGTGCATTGGAAATTCGCATTTTCCATGGAAACATTTTTAATCAGGTGGTTTAACCTCCTTGGGTTTGACTATCTGCATATCCAAAAACTTTTTGTAGCAATAAGGTACTTCTGGCAGTGACATTTTCACGGATTTTCAATTCCTCTTTGGCTATTTCATAAAAAAGTCCATCGATGGCTTTTTTAGTGACATACTTGGACAAATCGGCTTCTATGGGTTTTACTAAAGGAACTTGGTTATACCTTCCTATCACGTCTCCCCAGTATTTGGTGGCACCTACTTTATTTAAACTAGTTTCGATGATGGGTTTGAATTTTTCCTCCAATGAACCTGTGGTCTTATTTTCAAAATAGGTGGTTGCTGCGTCGTTTTCTCCCAGCAAGATGTTTTTCACATCAGTAATACTCATGTCTTTGATGGCTGCTACAAAAATGGGTTTGGCTTCAATGGCAGCATCTTCTGCAGCCCGATTGACGCTGGTAATTACTTGGTCACAAAGGTTGCCAAGTCCAATGGAACGCAAGGTGTTTTCCACTTTTTGGGCTTCTTCTGGAAAAACGATTTTAATAGCCAAATTTCCCAAATACCCATCCTCCTTGGAGAGTCGTTCCGTCGCATAGCTGGTTCCATATTCCAACGCTTGTTTGAGTCCTGAATTGATCTCTGCCTCAGTAGGGGTGCCTAACCCGAACTGCCCGCCCAATTGATTGATGGTGTCGCAACCAGAAGAAATCAGTCCCATAAAAAGAATGATTAAAACTGTATTTTTATACTTAGTGAGTTTCATGCTTTTTGTCTTTATTCTTTTTTTAGAATCGATTCAACAATAGTACCTGAAATGATTCACCAATAAAATTGTAGATTGAATACCCAATGATTTTTTTTACAATCTTATTTTCATTTAATTAATGAAAGGTTTATTTTGTTTAATTAATTATTGTAATTAATAATTTTTATTTGAAAAATATTAATAAATACCTATTATAAATATCAAATCGGTAATTATATGAATCTTAGAATAAACTCAGAATTTGGAACCCTTCGGGCTGTATTGATGCATAGACCAGGAAAGGAAATTGATCGGTTGACGCCCTACAATAAGGAGTTCTTACTTTTGAGGATGTTCCCTATTTAGAGGCCTTGCAAAAGGAACATGATGCTTTCTCCAACTTAATAAAGGAGTCCACAGGGGCCCAGGTGTATCAATTGCGGGAATTATTGATACGGGTATTATATGATGAGGATATCCTGTTGAAGTTGGTGAGAGAGTCTTTGAAAAAGTCAGGCTTGGTTCATCTGGCGGAAGATATTTTGGAAAGATTTTCTACAGCGGAGTGTGCCTCAATTTTGACTGCCGGGTTAAAAATTCACGAATTAAGAAAGAAAATACCCAATCTAAACTCTGGTGAACTGATGGAGTCTGCCTTTGCGATTTCACCATGTCCCAACTTGTATTTTCAACGAGACCCCATGGCGTTGACTCCCGGTGGAATTATTTTTTCAAGCATGAAAATGGACGGAAGACAAAGAGAAGCGGATTTGTTGCGGACGATATTTGAAAACCATGCTGACTTTAAGGATAATGTCAATCGATTGTATCCTATCCAGGGGCATGATAATCCTCCAAGTATTGAGGGAGGAGATATCATCGTCTTATCCGGAAAAGCAGTGGCCATAGGGAATTCTGAGAGAACCGATGAAAAAGCGATTTACCATGCTGCCAAAGCCATGTTGACTGAAGGGACAGTAGAACGGGTTTACGAAGTGCATCTTCCTCATAAGCGGAATTACATGCATTTAGATACAGTCTTCACCATCTTGGATGAAAACCTGGTATTAACCTACCCTGATGCACTCAACTCGGTATTGCAGACTTCCTGTTATACATTGAAGGAAATAAAAGACGATAAAGTCCATATCAAAAGAGAGGTGTCGAATGAGTCTCTTTTAACCATCCTTGAGCGTGAAATTCCACATTTGGAAATCCTACACACTGCTGATGGGAATCCCGATTATTCCCTCCGTGAGCAATGGTTCGATGGAGCCAATGTATTTGCCATTGGACCCAGAAGGGTGATCTCCTACAATAGAAACATTCATACTAATCGGGCACTAAGACAATTGGGAGTCGATGTATTGGAGATTCCTTCCTCTGAACTTTCAAGAGGACTTGGAGGGCCAAGGTGTATGACAATGCCTTTAAGTAGGTCTAGAGTTTAAGGGATTGTATGTCAGCTAAATTATCTATCAAAGAAAGATCTTCTTCTGGACACTTTTAAGTCTTGAAGGATGCTTGATTTTACCCGAATATCAATATTGTAGGAAGTAAATCGGCCAAATGGAATCCAGCTGACATTCATTTGCCAACAGTGGAGGTCCCTTGCAATCCCGATCATTGACTGGGTGATCTTTTGTGTTTGTAAGTCTATACCTGTATTGAAATTGATTTTCCACTTCTCAGACAAAGAAAAGTCTCCATTCAAATTCATTCCTTGGGTAATGTTGGTGGTCCCTGTGGTCTGTTTGCTATAACTCAAATTATAGCCAAAACTCAAGTTCCAGGGGATATTCCAATCAATGTATTGACTAGGGTCTGATAGCGATCTGAATTTCGCTCTCCACAAATTCATTGAGAACTCCTCCCTGCTGCATAAAATTGGAAGTAACTTCATCCCTTACTTCTCCTGGTGTTTTATTTCCGCCGGGGTTCAAGGACATATTCATATTCAGGGAAGCATTTCGAATAGTACCAATTCCCTGTCCATTGTTCCAGGCAAATTCATTGATCCGTCTGATCGTTTCTTCTCCTGTACCGCTCAGGAAAGTCCGAGTGGCATAAGGATCCAAGGTGGTACTCATATTGACGGAAAGTTTCCTTTCAAAAAAGCTTGTTCTGGCGCTTATGCTAAAAGGGGCAAGGTTAAAGGAATCAGCGGCGAAATTGTAGCTCGTGCTCAAGTTGAGCGTCTCCAATAATGGGATTTTTTTGGTGGTAGCCTCTGCTGTATCTGATTCCGTTTTGATTTTGGCTTCCAATACATTTCTCAAATTAAAGGTCATGGCCCTTGATTCGCCCACTGCAGCCCCCATAGATAAATCCTTGATGTCTGGATAAAAGTCGAGTATCCCCTTCTTCATTTATCTGAACCTCTTGGTAGTATCCAAATCTTGGATCTGAAAAGTCCGGTCTAAAACTAAACCCAATGGAAGGTTGGATGTGCTGCCTGATTGTTTGGATTTTCCCATTTCCTTTGAAATTGAAGAAACCATAAACGTTGGTGTTGAGCGCAAAAGAAGAACTATACGTACCTATTCGGTTGAAGCCATCTTCCAGAATTTTATCCACCCGTTGCTCAGAAGCATTGTAATAATTGATTCTGTTGAGGTACCAAAGTTCCTGGTAATTAAAGGAAGCGGTACCTGTAAAGTATTTAAACAGGGTGAAATTAGAGGAAATCGGAATGGTACTTCTTGCTCCATTACTTGCATTGTCCAATAAAAGACTTGCATTTGCAAGGTTGAACGGAATGTATTGAGTCTGTTCAGACCCGGTAGATAGGTCAGTGGGTACCCCAAAGGATTGATCTACCCGGTTGGTGATGGAGTTTTGCAAGGCAAAATTCCAGGCAATGTTTAAGGTTTTTAAGGGCTCAAACTTCACATTTCTAAAAGGACTCTGTCGATTCATATTGACAGAAATAGAAGGGAGGTCCAACCGCACTTCCCCAGTGGTCACACTCTGGGAATGCCTCATATTGGCAGACATGGAAAAAGGGGTGCCCGTGAAAGTCTTAGAATAGGCGACATTAGAGGTGAATTCAGAAGTAATGTTATTCTGGAAATTATTCTGATTGATCACATTGTTGAAATAACTGGTACTTCCTGCATTAACTGAGGCAGAAAATCTACTATTCCCTCTCGATTCAGGGGTATGACTCCATTGGATTCTAAAAGTATTGTAATTGACCGGATTTAATTCGGTTTCGGGAGAGACGAATTTCTGGAAGTCAATATTAAAGCTCCCCCCATATCGGTAGCGCTTTTTATATACTGCTTGAGACTTTGCACCCCAACCCCTTTGGAGTAAATATCTCCTGTAAATCGGGCGTGGATGTAGTCATTGATTGCAAAGTAATACCCAAAATCTCTAAGATAAAGTCCTCTGACTTGCTCACTACCATAGGATGGGAACACTATCCCTGATGCTTTCTCTTCAGGTGTGTCGGGAATAATCCCAAAAGGCAACCCTAATGGCGTGGGAATTCCATTGAAGTACAGGTTAAATGGACCTGATACCACTTGCTTTCCCTGAATGGATTTGATTTTGTTGGAGGAGATATGCCAGTGAGGTTCTGTTAACTTACAAGTGGTATAATAACCATGACTCAGGTAGATGCTTCCGTCCTCCGTTTTTTTGATGGTTTCTCCCCGTAAAACCCCATCCTGCTGCTCCGTCACAACATCCTTGATAATGGCCTTTTGAGTAGCAAAATTATAGCGCATCTCCTTTCTGATCTCATAGACGCTGGGGCCATCTTTAAAAAACGGATTGCCTGTAATATTTCCTAAACTATCCGTCACTCCTGAGGCGTAAAGCATGGAGTTTTTCCAATCTATGACGATTAGATCTGCCTCAAGCTTCATCTGCCCATACTCAAACCAAGCTTTATTGTAGAGGTAAACTTTGTTTTCAGTGAAGTCAGATACGATACTATCTTCCGCATAATAGGTAATATCTGAGGTAATTGGCCCAGTGGGCATAATTTTTGCCAAACTATCAGATGGCAAAGTGTCGGTTAATGCAGGAGGGTTAGATTCTGGCAATGTATCTAACAGGGGTGAAGCCAAGGTGTCAGGCACCACTAACCTCCGCTCTGTTTGTCTAGTAGGTTGTTGTGCAGCTACCATTACTGGAGCAATCAATAAACCGAATAGTGAAAATAAAAGGAGTCTAAATCCCTGCACAGTTGATTGCGCTTTGTTTAATTTGTGTAAAATTTCGCGTAAAGTTAATTCTATTGCCCTCATGGAACGGTCCAAAAGCAAAAAATTCTTATCTCTTTAATTATCCTAATCCCATTTGTCTTCGGAGGATTCATATCTAACGAATCAATGATGCCAGCGTTTCGCATGAAGAAGATTGTTATCGATGCGGGTCACGGTGGTAAAGACCCTGGGAATCTTGGTTCAAGGTCCAAAGAAAAGAATATTAATCTAGCTGTCGCACTATTAGTAGGTAAATATATAGAAGAATACCTTCCAGATGTGGAAGTTATCTACACAAGAAAAGACGATAGCTTTCCAGAATTGAAAGAAAGACCGATCATAGCCAATAATAATAAGGCGGACTTATTTGTTTCCATCCACTCAAACTCTGCTCCTAACCGTTCTGCTTACGGTACTGAGACGTTTGTGATGGGGATGAAGCATTTTGATGCCAACTTCGACATTGTAAAAAGAGAAAACTCTGTCATCTACTTGGAGGATAACTACGAAGAAAATTATGAGGGTTTTGATCCAAAATCACCAGAGTCTTACATGACTTTTAATTTGTTGTCAAAAGTACATTTTGAGAATTCGGTCACCCTTGCTGATCATGTAGAGACCCAATTTAAAAATCGGGTAGGAAGAAAAAGCAGAGGGGTAAAACAAGGTCCTTTTTATGTGCTTTGGACCCCATCCATGCCAAGTGTGTTGATCGAACTTGGTTTCTTGTCCAACAGTGAAGAAGAACGATTCTTGATGAGTCAAAAAGGACAGGAATACATGGCCTCAGCTATTTTTAGATCCATTCGGGATTACAAAGAAGGGATAGAGGCTAATTAATAGCTGAATTCACACGAATCATTTAGCCCTTTTTCAACTCGGAAAAGGGCTTTTGTTTATATTCAAACAAACTCTTAGGTTCAAAATTGAGTTTGAAAACTGTAAACCCAAATTTCATCATGAAGTCAAACACCTCTATGGAAACCCCTACTTTTAAATTCCTTCTTGATCAATTAAAATCTAAAACTGAACAGGTAAAACTGGGCGGAGGTGTCAAAAGGATTGAAAAAGAACATGCTAAAGGAAAGCTTACCGCCCGGGAGAGAATTGAGTATTTGATAGATGCAGGTTCTGAATTTTTGGAAGTTGGGGCTTTTGCAGCAGATGGGATGTATTTAGAAGAGGGGGATGTCCTTCTGCAGGCGTGGTTACCGGGATAGGATATGTTCAGGGGAGGATGGTGGTAATTGTAGCAAATGATGCCACTGTCAAAGCAGGAGCCTGGTTTCCGATGACAGCCAAAAAAATTTAAGAGCTCAGGAAATTGCGATGGTAAACCATCTTCCTATCATTTACTTGGTGGATAGTGCGGGAGTATTTCTGCCCATGCAAAATGAGATTTTTCCCGATAAAGAGCATTTTGGAAGACAGTTTAGAAACAATGCTAAAATGTCCGCCATGGGCATCGTTCAAATAGCGGCAATTATGGGAAGTTGTGTGGCTGGAGGGGCTTATTTACCGATTATGTCTGATGAAGCCATGATTGTGGATAAAACAGGATCTATCTTTTTGGCAGGTTCTTATTTGGTAAAGGCCGCAATTGGGGAATCCGTGGATAATGAGACCTTAGGAGGAGCAACTACACATTGTGAAATTTCCGGGGTAACGGACAATAAATATGAAAGTGACCAAGAGTGCCTGGATGCGATCCGGGCTATTTTTGATAAAATAGGGGAGAATCCCCATGCTGGATTTGATAGAAAAGAGCCCAAAGGTCCCGCTTTATCTGGAGATGAACTCCTTTCGGTTTTTCCCTTGGAACGGGTGAAACCTTATGATATGCACGAAGTAATCTCAGGCTTGGTAGATGGGGGAGAACTGGATGAGTATAAAAAGGATTATGGAAAAACATTGATCTGTGGAACAGCCAGGATAGATGGATGGGCCGTAGGAATTGTTGCCAACCAGCGCAAAATCGTTAAAACTGCCAAAGGAGAAATGCAGATGGGAGGGGTGATTTATTCCGACTCAGCTGATAAAGCGGCAAGGTTTATCATGAACTGCAATCAGCGCAAGATTCCGTTGGTATTCTTGCAGGATGTGAGCGGATTTATGGTAGGAAGTAAAGCGGAACATGGAGGTATCATCAAGGATGGTGCAAAAATGGTGAATGCCATGGCGAACTCCGTGGTGCCGAAGTTCACGATTATTCTAGGGAATTCATATGGGGCAGGCAATTATGCCATGTGCGGGAAAGCGTACGATCCCCGTTTGATTTATTCTTGGCCCACAGCCCAAATGGCGGTGATGTCAGGGGCTTCAGCAGCAAAAACCTTATTACAAATCAAAGTGGCTTCCCTAAAAAAGAAGGGGCAGGAAATTAGTGGAGAGGATGAGAAAGAATTGCTCCAAGAGATTACAGAAAAGTATAATGAGGAGCTAAGTCCTTATTATTCAGCAGCTAGACTTTGGGTGGATGGGGTGATTGATCCCCAGGAAACCAGAAAAGTCATTAGCATGGGGATTGAAGCTGCCAATCATGCTCCAATTTCAGAGAGATTTAACGTAGGAGTTATTCAAACTTAAAGACAATTTCATTAAATTATTACAACATCCATTCTTTCAAGAAATTTGCATATGAGTAACTTGACTCCAGCAGAGTTAAACGCTTTGGTTTCGCTTTTAGATGACACAGATTCTGAAGTAAGAAATCATGTGAGAGATCGAATAATTTCCTTGGGAACGGAGATTATTCCATTTCTAGAAGAAAAATGGGAAACAAGCTTCAATCCTGAAATTCAAAAGGAAATCGAGGAGCTGGTTCACGATCTTCAATTTTCTTTATTGAAAAAGAGGTTGTTGGATTGGAAAGAGTCTGAAGATCGGGATTTGTTGACAGGGTTATGGATCATCAATACCTACCAGTATCCTGATTTGGAATATGAAAAGCTGAATGCTGAAATGCACCAGATCTACTTTGAAGTTTGGACAGCCTTTAAAAATGATTTGGCTCCCTACGATCAAATCAGAACCATCAACAATGTATTGTTTAATACACTCCGGTTTACAGCCAATACCAAGAATTTTCATTCTCCTGCCAACAGTATGCTTTCCTCGGTATTGGATTCCAAAAGAGGAAATCCACTCAGTCTTTGTGCGATATATTTATTGGTTGGAAAAAAATTAGGCCTTCCAATCTATGGAGTGAACTTGCCCAATCTTTTTGTACTGACCTATAAAACAAAAGACCTGACATTTTACATTAACGCATTCAATAAGGGACTGATCTTTAGCAAGCAGGATATTTTTAATTATTTGGAACACCTGAAGTTAGAACCTAAAGAGGAGTACTTCGAACCCTGTGCCTATTTACAGATCTTATTAAGAACCCTTAGGAACCTTGGCAACTCCTTTGAGAAATTGGGGGAGATGGAAAAAGTGGAGGAGGTGAAAGAAATGATTGCTATTCTCTCAGATTAGAAACTTCTGACGTTGCATCCTACGGCCCTGACTTGGCCTGGGCTAGGCTGTTCCCCTTTTAAGATTTGATTGATGGCTCTTTCCAAATACTTTTCAGTGACAGATCCTGCTGCTTGTGCATTATTGTCAATGGCCCCTCTATAGGCAGTAATTAATCCATCGGAACTAGGAGTGATGATTACAACTTCAGGGATTTTGGTAATGTGAAAAAATTTGATCCAATCCTGATTGATATCCATTAAATAGGACATGTTTAACCCCGACTCATCAATAAATTTTCTTAAATCAGAGGCTTTTTGGTTTTCAGGATTTGGATCTGAATTCACCAGCGCAAAATCAATTCCCTGGTTCTGATACCTTGTTCGGATATCGATGATTCTTTCTTCATACATTTTGACAAAGGGGCAGGAAGTACTGTGAAAAATCAAAACCAATGCTTTTTGATTTACTTCATTCTCAAGTAAAAAAGGCTTTTCCGTCACTGCATCTTGTAGGCTAAGGCTGTTGATGTCTTGAGCCACAGCATATTCCGTAGATAGGTAAAGGAAAAATAGGATGGAGTAAATTCTTTTCATGGTAGTTACCAAATTGTATAGGTTAATACGGTATCATTGATCACCCGTGCATGTACCGTATAATGGTGATCCGAATAGTCAGTTTCTCTAATTCTGGCTTTAATGACCGTGGCATCGGGAGAAAATGGTTCTAAGAGGATATTATCTCTAAAACTGACTCCTCTTCTGCCTTGACATTTAAAAATTGACTCTTTCGCTGACCAAGCCAATGTATAATGTAAGGGATCCTTTTCCAGAAAATCCAGTTCGGACGGGTCGAGAAAACGAAACCCAATCCGGAGGATTTTTTCACGGATGATGTCCATATCAATTCCCACAGGAGTATCCCTATGGAAAATAGCACCCGCTAATCCTTCTGTATGAGAAAGGGAGACAAACCCATTCCCATTCATGGAGTGAGATTTACCATGTTCATCTTTAAAAAATCCAGGATAGGGGATATACAAGGTATCCAACGCGTCTTTAATGGCTCTTCTTGCTGTAGCCCATTCCATCCTTTTTTCGGGGTGGGAGATATTCGCATAGGATAGTTTTTCTCTAAAACTCAAGAAATCTAAACTATCTACATCATGCGTCTCAATAATCTTGATGGCTAAAGCCGAGGAAGAATCAATTTTTTCTATTTTTGTTTGCATAGGCCAATAGGGCACCGCTAAGTCATCGTCCAATATATGTCAAAAATTCAAGTAAATAAATTACAAACGCTGACAGGGCATAATGACTGCATTTATGCTTTGACAGAAGGAAGTGATCCAAGTTTCTTTTATACAGGTGCTGGAGATGGCATGGTCGTAGAGTGGGACCTTGATCATCCAAAAGATGGGAAATTGATCGCCAAACTTCCGCATTCAGTGTATGCCATGGAAGTAGATAAAGAGAGGAATTTGCTCTTCATTGGGCATAACTTCGAGGGAATCCATGTCATCGACCTGAATGAAAATAAAGAAGTATGGTCATTGAAATTTACTGATCAGGCGATTTTTGATATTAAGATTTTTGGAAATGAGGCCTATGTGGGGACAGGAGACGGGATTTTGGTCATTATTGACATTCCCAGTCAGTCCTTGAAAAAGCGGGTTAAACTCAGTTCCAAAAGTATTCGGGTCATGACCATTTCTCCCGTCAAAAAGCATTTGGCTATTGGTCTTAGTGATCATACGATCAAAGTGCTGGATTTGAGAGATGATTTCCAGCCCGTTGCAAACCTCATTGGTCACGAAAACTCTGTATTTGCACTTTCTTATTCCCCAGATGAAGCCAGTCTTGTCAGTGGAGCCAGGGATGCTAGACTGAAGTTTTGGAATACAGACAATTATCAGTTGGAAGAAACCATCGTGGCACATATGTATGCCATTAATTATATATCTTTCAAAGAAGATGGGAATTTTCTGGTGTCCTGTTCCATGGATAAATCCATTAAAGTTTGGGATGCCAAAGAGAAAAAACTCTTGAAAGTAATTGACAAAGCAAGAAATGCCGGACACGGCACATCCATAAATAAAGTACTTTGGAGTACCTATTCAGGGCAGGTAATATCTATATCTGATGACCGTACAATTTCCATTTGGCAAATAGAAGCAAGCTAACCCATGAAGATCACACCAGCCGCCATCAGGCAACAATCCTTTGAAACTGCATTTAGAGGTTTTGAAAAAGGAAGTTTCCCAGTTTTTAGAAGAAGTCAGCCAAGTTGTTGACCAGCTTCACCAGGAAAATATCGAATTAAAGTCCAAGCTTCAAAATACGGAAGCTGAAGCCAAAAGATTGAAAGATGTAGAGGATTCTTTATTCAGGACCTTGAAAACAGCAGAGGATACAGGTGCTTCTATTATTGAGGAGGCGAATGAAGCAGCTGATTTGATCATATCTGAAGCGAACGAACACTCGGAAAAGACGATTGCTGAGGCCAATGAATATGCTGAGAAAGCACAAGCTCATGCCCAGCAACAAGCGGCTGTCATTATCAGTGCAGCTGAAGCCAAAGCGAAAGAAACCATTGTTGAGCTTCGAGAAAGTATGCAAGGGCTTGTTCGATCCTACGATGGGTTGGTGGAACAACGCGAAGCACTGGTGAAAAGCTTGAGAAGAATTTCACAGGATATGTTGAATCAGATAGATCTTTCTGATGCACATTTCTCCAGGATTGATGCCAAAGCATACCAAAGAGCCATTGATGAATTGAGTAGATCCAATGCATTTACCTTTGCCAATATCGAGAACCTGGCTCCTGAAGAGGAAGAGGTTTTTACTCCCGAACCAGAAAATGAGGATCCAATTGCAGAAATGGAGGTCATAGAAGAAGATTTAGAATTGGAAATGCATGATGCTACACCCGATCTGAAAATGGATTTGGAGGAAGTTGATTCAGTCGTGGAAGAAGACCAAATCAAAGAGGCATCCATGGAGATAAAAGAGGATCCGATCCAGGAAGAAATAGATCAAATGGAAGAAGAAGAGCCTGCTGCCATCCAAAAGAAAGCAGAGGTAAAGCCTTCCTCCCTACCAGAAGAACAAGCGATTCCTAAAAAAGACACGGATAAAGGATCGGGATCATTTTTTGACCAATTTGACTAATGGGAAAAGTATCGTTGGAAGGGATAGAATTTCATGCTTATCATGGAGCATATCCTGAAGAAAATGTACTGGGAAATCGTTTTACCCTTGACTTGGAATTGGATACCGATTTCAAAAAGGCCATGCTTGAAGATGATTTGAAATCTACCATAGATTATACCAAGCTCTACAAATTGATCAAAGAGAGGATGGATGTCAAAGTCAAGTTACTGGAACATTTGGGACATTTAATCATTGAGGATATCCTAAGAGTGTATCCAGAAGTCAAGAAAATACAATTGACCTTAAAAAAACATCATCCATCTCTCGGCGGATTAGTTAAATATTCCGCTGTACAAATTAATTACCCTGAAGATTATGCGTAAAGTAGTTTTAATCACAGTCATTTTAGTTGCATCCTGTTTGACCTCTTTTGGTCAAGGGCAAGCCTATCAGTTTTTTTCCAATAAAGGCAAGAAGCTGGATTTCAAAGACGTGGTAAAGATGGCCAATAAAGCAGATGTAACATTTTTGGGGAATTGCATAACAATAGCCTTGCCCATTGGCTTCAATTACAATTACTGAAAGAAATGACGGCAAACAATCCGGAGCTGGTTTTGGCTGCGGAATTTTTTGAGCGTGATGATCAATTGAATATTGATGAATGGTTTGCCGGAAAAATGACTGAAAAGAATTTTGAGGCAGAGGCCAAATTATGGAATAATTATCAAACGGATTATCGCCCATTGATGAGGTTTGCCAAAGAGCATCACCTGCATTTCATAGCCAGTAATGTACCTAGGAAATATGCCTCATTAACGAGCAGATCCGGTATTTCAGTTTTGGATAGCTTAAATCAGGAAGCAAAAGGCTATATGGCTACTTTACCTTTTGAAATAGATATGACCATGCCCGGTTATGTGGCTATGAAAGATATGATGCATGGGGGACCGATGAATTCTGATTTTATGGTTCAGGCACAAGCCTTAAAGGATGCCACGATGGCGGAATCCTTGTTTTCCACCCTCTCTTCAGGCGATAAAATCCTCCATGTCAACGGTTCCTACCATTCCAAAGATGGAGAGGGGATTTTATGGTATTTGAATGCTCGTTTTCCAGACCTGGAGATCATCAATATCCATACAGTTACGCAAGATCAATTGGATTCTTTGAATGCGGATTATGAAAAGTCTGGTCAGATCATTCTGGTGTTACCCTCCGATAGTCACGAATCTTATTAAGTATGTATAGTCGGGCAGAAACCTCCCGAATCCGAAAAGAGTTTTGGATTTCTTTCGGTCAATATATGAAGCCTATTAGAGGAGCTTCGGGATTTAGGGTCAATTGGCCCAATTATAAAACCGGTGTCAAGGATATTTATTTCAGGATGAAGGCTGAACAAGGTTTTGCTTCTGTGGGTATAGAAATCTGTCATTCAGATGAAGAGCTTCAGGAATTATTCTTTGACCAATTTAAAGTCTTTAAAAAGTTGTTGACTGCGGAGTTGGGAGAAGAATGGGATTGGAAATTGTTGGTTGAGAATGAATTTGGTCAGCGAATATCCAAAATTGAAAAAGTGTTAAATGGAGTAAATGTCATGGATCAAGATGATTGGCCACCAATTATCTCCTTTCTAAAACCTAGAATCATTGCATTGGATGCTTTTTGGGATAACATCAAGCCCGGTTTTGAGGACTTTTAAAGTGATTTTTTGGTGTAATTAAATTCGACCAGCTGAGTTTCACCATTTTCAGAGATTTCCAGATATAAGACCATTTTATCCCCTTCACGTTTCATTGTGAACCCATGAAACCAGATGGTGTTTTCTTCTACCCCCACCAAAGGAAAAATGGTCCATTCATCTTTTTCCTCCCAACCCGAAAGATCCGGGTTGAAATGCTTGAGTTTTAGATAAAACGTATCTCCATCCTGGATCAAATTCATAAACTCACTAAAGATCAATTTGCCATCTTGCCAGAATCGAAACGTACCCACCATGGTTCCATCTATGGCAGGCATCCAGGTTTCGTCACATTCTCCCCTAATCCTGTACCGGACCAATAACCTACAACCCAGTCTAAGTCTTCAACCTTTCCAATTCCAGGTTCTTCACCTTCTTTCAAATGCTTGACTTGTGAAAAAATAGGAAATGCCAGCAGGCAGAAGAGAATAATTAAAAGAGGAGTTTTCATCAGCGATCATTTGCTGATGAATTTATTAAAAAAAATTAGAGATCGTGTCTTTTTGGGATATCCGGATTGATAAAGGTAAATCCCCTTGCTTCATCACCTTCGAAAAAATCAATCTGCATTCCCATCAAAAACATAAAATGTCTTTTTTCAATCAGCACAGGAATGCCTGCAATTTCAAATTGCTGATCATCTGATTTAGCTTTATCAAAACCTAATGCATAGGACATGCCTCCACAACCGCCACCTTTGACTCCTACTCTTAGGCTATAATCTGCAGGAATATTTTTGTGAGCTATGATGTTTTTGATCTCAGCTTCAGCTTTTTCTGTGATTTGGACAGGAATAATCATGTGAGTCAAATGTTTTTGGCGCGGAATTGGTTCGTTTTCGTTTCAAATTTACGATCTCTGAAGTTTTTTGACAGAAATTATTTATAGATATTCGAAGGAAATTGCCAACTATGGATTACGCGATAGATTTATTAAAAATTCTTTTACCTGCCGGAATTGTCCTTTATGGGATGTATTTGGTGGTGGTATCCTTTCTCTCCAAAGAAAGAGAGAAGATGATAGTGGAATTAAAAACCCAAAATTCACAAACCATTTTACCTATTCGCTTGCAAGCAGCTGAACGACTTTGCTTGTTGCTGGAAAGAATATCTCCGAATAACTTGGTCCGAAGATCAAATCCAGCCTCCCTCACAGCAAGTGAGCTTCATGCTCAATTGCTACATGAAGTGCGGGAAGAGTTTAACCATAACTTCTCTCAACAGGTATATTTCTCGGAACAGACTTGGGAAGCTGTAAAAAATGCCGTGGAAAACGTGAATACCCTGATCAATCAGAGCCGACAGTCCGTAGACAAAGAGGCAAGTGGAATGGATTTGGCAAAAGCGATTTTCACCCGGTCTTTAGAACAGAATAACGATGCAGTGAGCTATGCGTTGAAATTAGTAAAGTCGGAGATCAATATTTACTTTTAACCTATGACCACCCTTAAATCAAAAGCTACTGAAATGATTGACAAAGCCCGAAAGCTGTATGGAAAGCAGGTGGAGGTATTGGTCAAAAAAGAAGAGCAGGTTAAGGAGTTGATGTCTAATACCATTAAAAAAATCGGGAAAGTCGGTAAGGACTCCAGATTTGTAAAGTTGGTGATGCCGCTGGGAGTATTTATCAGAATGATCAAAGCCCATTTTTATGGTTCACATAAATTGGCGACCAGTACCTTGGGATTGCTGTTATTAGGCCTGGTCTATTTTGTTTCCCCATCGATTTAGTACCTGATTTTCTAGGATTTTTTGGATTTGCTGATGATTTGTCGGTGGTATTGGCCATTTATGCCAAGGTGAAAGATGAAATTGAAGAATTTTTGGAGTACGAGAGAACTCAAGCTTGATCAGAGCTGTTAGTTCCCAAATTCCAAAAGTATGCTTAACCCAACTACCCCAATAATTTCTGAGGAAATGGTCCAATCCGGGCTCACTTATGAAGAATATCGCCAACTGATTGATGAGCTTTTGGCAGAAGGGAAAACCACTGGAACCAATCATTCGGAAGCCAATATCAATTACACAAAAATGAATGTGGCGCGGATGAGACGGGTCGACAAGACTGCTAAAATTTCATCTGAGATGGAGTCTTTGATAAAAGGGATTCAGGAGCCACAAACCTGGTTGGTATTGACAGAGGCTTGGTGTGGAGATGCTTCCCAAAGTATTCCGTATTTTGCAAAATTGGCAGCCCTCAATCCGCTCATCAACTTGAAATTGGTTTTAAGAGATGAAAACCCTGAATTGATGGATCAATATTTGACCAATGGTGCGAGGTCTATTCCAAAGCTGATCGGTCTCTCTCAGGATTTGAATGAGGAACTATTTACCTGGGGGCCAAGACCTCAATATTTACAGGAACGATTGATTGCCTATAAAAAGGACCCTCAAGGATTGAGCTCGAAAGAGTTTTCCGAAGGAACGTATCTTTGGTATGCAAGAGATAGAAATCAGGCAATAGAACAAGAACTAAAAGAAGCTATTGCACAATATGTAACCTTATGAATATCGCTTTAATCTCAGGAACTTCAGGAATGGTTGGCATGCAGTTATTGCATCAACTGTTCAAAAAATATGACTTTGTCATCAGCGTAGGGAGAAGAAAGTTGGCCCTTAAACATGAGAAGTTAGTTCAGCTGGAGGGGGATTTGTTAAAAATCAATACCTGGGACTGGGAGCACCTTTTGATGTCAAGTTCTTTAGGCGGCGAGTATCAGCTGGTAAGAGAGGAGATACTTGAAAAGAAAGCAGAGATTCATGCGTTTTCAAGCCTAGGGACTACCATCAAAAAAGCAGGGTCCAAAGCTCGTTTTTACCAAATCGATCACGATATCGTGTTGGAATTTGCAACATGGGCAAAAAATCTAGGAGCCTCTAAATTTTTATATGTATCGGCTTTGAGTGCTGATCCCGAATCATCCGTTTTTTATAGTAAGGTAAAAGGAGAAGTGGAGCAGGATTTACAACAATTGGACTATTCATTTCTTGGAATTTTTAGACCCTCTTTGCTTCTTGGCAATCGAAATGAATTCAGGTTTGGAGAATGGTTTGCAACCATCGCCATGAAACCATTGGTTTGGCTTAAGGTCCTTAAAAATTATCGACCTATTTATGATTTTCAGGTAGCAAAAGCAATGGTATTGGTGGCCAATCAAGCCAGCTCCCAGAATGTGGAAATTATCAATTCGGGGCAAATGCAAGATCTAACAAAATGATAGTAGTCATACAGCGAGTTTCTGAAGCTTCCGTCAAAATTGAAGGAACAATAAAATCAGCAATTGGAACGGGGATGATGGTGTTGGTAGGGATTGAGAATGAAGACAACCAGGAGGATATTTCCTGGCTTTCCAGGAAAATCATCAACTTAAGGATTTTCCCTGATGAAAACGGAGTGATGAATAAAAGCCTGATAGAGGTCAATGGTGATCTATTATTGATTTCTCAATTCACGTTACATGCCAGTACTAAAAAAGGGAATAGACCCTCTTATATTAAAGCGGCAAGGCCAGAGGTAGCGATCCCTTTATATGAAAAACTCATTCAAACTTTGGAGTTTGATTTGGGTAAGAAAATTGGGACGGGTGAGTTTGGGGCTGATATGAAAGTTAGCTTGGTAAATGATGGGCCTGTCACCATTCAAATTGATAGCAAAAACAAAGTTTAATCCCTTCTTTTTATTTTTAGAAAAGTAACCTCTAACAAATACTATTTTGTCCGATTCTATCCTAACTATTCATGGAGCCACTGTTTTATACAAAGCTCAGCAGGCTTTTGAAAACTTAAGTTTTAACTGGAATACAGGTGAAAATTGGGCAGTGATTGGAGATTCCGGTTGGGAGTTGACCACCTTTATAGAAACCTTGAGGGGCAACACGGTGATTTCTAAAGGAGAGGTTCAAAGACCATTTGCCAAGGCCTATGTACAGGAAAAAACAGAAGCAGGGGAGGTACATAGTTTTAGGGACTTAATCGCCTATGTCTCCCAGAAGTACGAGTTTAAAAATCGCTCACATATCCAGAATTTTTATTTTCAACAACGGTTCAATTCTTCTGAATCTGAAGAAACTGCAACCGTAAGGGAATACCTTTTAGAAGTAACCCCTAAAGTCCTTGGACCCTGGACCCTGGAAAATGTGGCCAAACTTCTGAGACTAGAAGCCTTATTGGATAAGTCTTTATTGAAGCTTTCCAATGGAGAAACCAGGAGGCTGGCCATTGCCTTAGGCTTGATGCACCAGCCCCATATTTATTTGATGGATCAGCCAATGACAGGATTGGATGTGAGAAGCCGAGAGGAGTTTGGGGCAATTATCCAAGAGATCAGCAAATCCGGTGTCCAGGTGTTGTTAACCACATCAGGGAATGAAATTCCGGATGGAATTACCCATGTAGCCAAAATCTCAAAATCAGGTTTAGCGGGAAGTTGGACCAAGGAGGATTACCACCAATGTGAAGGAAAGGAAACTAACATCCCTGCTTGGGATTGGGACTTACTTCAATCTCTTCTCCCACAGGATAGAGAATTGTTAAAGGCGCCAATAGTACTCCAGAATGTCCGTATTAAATATGGCGACAAAGTGATTCTAGAAGATGTCAACTGGGAGGTGAAAGCAGGGGAAAAATGGCTCTTGAAAGGAAAGAATGGCTCTGGAAAATCCACCTTGATCAGTTTGCTGATTGGAGAGAATCCCCAAGCCTATTCGCAGAATTTCTGGTTGTTTGGAAGAAAAAGAGGGACAGGAGAAAGTATCTGGGATGTGAAGCGGCCTACTGGTTTTGTCGCGCCCGAATTGAGCCGGTATTTCCCGGCCAATCAAACTTGCAGAAAAGTGATTTTGTCTGGTTTGTTTGATACCATGGGATTATTCAAAAAGTCAGCCCCGAGCAGGAGGAACTGGCCAATCAATGGATCAGGCTTTTCAATTTGGAACCCCTTCAGCATACAGTCATCCAGAGATTGTCCTTAGAACATCAACGATGGACCCTTTTGGCCAGAGCATTGATCAAACAACCCCAATTGTTGATTTTAGATGAGGCAAGTCAGGGGATGGATGAATTCCAAAGAAGACTTTTAAAGAGACCGTTCAAAGAGTTTGCGAAGGCTGTTCCATTTCCTTGATTTACGTCAGCCATTATGAAGAGGATGTGCCGGACGCAGTAGGGAAAGTCTTAGAATTGAGGTCCTAAAAATATTAATTTGGTTATTTTTTATTTTCCTAAAGCGATCATATTTTACCATCCTATTGAAAAACAGGAAGATCAGAAATGTTTAAAACCAGCTTTTTTAAAAGAGGACAATTTAAACACACCCTTTGTTTTTTATTGGTCGGGTTATTCTTCCTAAGATCGTATGTGGCCTTTGGGCAGGAGTCCAGTCTAAGCTATCCTATTTCACTTGCCGAAAAAATATTTCTTACTACTGATAGGAGCATTTATCTAAACAATCAGACGCTTTGGGTGAATGCGATTGTTACCAAAGCATCAGATCATTCACCTAGTCAACTTAGCGGGGTTTTATATATTGAATTGATTGATTTCAATGAAATCATACTAGAAAGGAAAACGATAAAGTTGGAAAATGGATTGGGACAAGCATTTTTTGACCTATACCAGTCTTACTTGCCAGGGAGGTATTTACTAAGAGCCTACACCAAATGGAATGAAAATTTTGGGGCTGATTTTATCTCTGAAAAGTATGTGGATATTTATGCCTCCCAAGAAATTGGTAATAATGACCCCATTTATGATTTAACTTTAGTAGAAGAGGAATCAGGCAGCACCATCCTAGAGGCAATTTTTGACCCTGCTTCCATTGATAGTCTAGTCAAGGGAAAGTTGGATGTTTTTGTGAACATAGATGGATTAGCAGATTCTCTTAGTATTAAACCAGAAAATCAGCTCTATAAACTTTCTTATCCCATTTCTCCAAAAGACAAAGTGGTAAGTTTGAGAATCCGTACAGATAATGGTATGAGTTATACCAAAACTGTAGCATTAAAGGATGGGGTTTCAGAGGTTGAGTTTTTTCCAGAGAGCGGGAGTTTAGTTCATGGGATTTATTCTAGAGTGGCCTTTAATGCAAAGGATGTGAAAGGGAAAGGAATAAAAACCAAAGGTAAAGTTGTAGACCAAGAGGGAAACCTAATAACTACATTTGAAAGTACCGAGAGAGGGATTGGAAGCTTTTTATTGAAAGGGGATACTTCAAAAATATTCTTCGCCGAAATCCCTGTAGAAAATCAAGAAAGGGGGTACTCACCATCCAATTACCAGAAACAAAATTTAAAGGAGATGTACTGTTTGCCTATATAACGAATGATGAATTAAGGCTGGATATCAGTTCTTCTTATCATGATAATGATTGCAGCTTTGTTAGTTTATCCAGCAGGGGTGTAGAATATTTTTATGCTAGAGGAGTATTGTCAGAAGGGAAAATGTTTTTAAAATTCCCTCTTGATTCTATTCCAGAAGGTGTGTCCTCCTTAACGTTGTTCGATCAAGATAAAAAGGTCCTGGCTAGCCGTTACATTTTTAATCCAAAACCCCAGGATAGACTTCAACTAATGGCTAATACAGATTTAAAAAGTTACAGTCAGCGTCAATTGACAAAATTGAATGTTGCTGTTCTGGATTCAGAAGGCCGAAATAGGGATGCGACTTTATCTGTCAAAGTTCTGGATGAACAATTATATGCACTATACAAGAAGGAGCAACAGAGTTTAATAGCGAGAACCCTATTATTTAGTGACTTTAACTATTCCTTGGCAAACGAGGACTCATTGATTCAGCCCGAAAATGCGCTGGAGTTAGATACTTGGTTAATGACAAAGAGGCCAAGCGATTATAAATTTCATCAACTTGAGGTAGAAGGGCACGTAAGCCCTGAATATACTATTGGAGTTTCAGGAAGGGTAGAAGGTAATTTTCTAAGGAAAAAAGCGATAAATAGAATAGAAGTCACCCTAATGACTTTTGGGGAACAGGTCGGTGTTTTTCAGGAGCAAACTGATAGTTTGGGGCGCTTTAATTTCGTGCTTCCAGATATGTTTGGAACTGAAATAAATGCATTAGTCCAAACAGTAGATGAAAAGGGGCAAAAGAAAGATTTTTCAATTCTTCTTGATGATAAGGAGGTGCCACCTATTTCGTTTGATCAAAGAGAATCAATCGTGAGATTGGATAGCATCAAACGCAATGTAATTATCAAGGAGCAGAAAAAAGATACGGTGGATAGGGCTTTTAACCTTTCAAATAATTTCATCGAATTGGAAGAGTTTACGGTAGAAGATTATTTAATGACTCCGCAGAGACAGGAAGTGATGAATAGATTTGGAAGACCAACCAGCGTCGTGGATGGAGATGAAATTGAATCCAAAGAAGAAAAATGGTCTTATGGGCTTTATAGTATATTACTTTTTAATTATCCTGAATTGGTTTCAGTAACCAGGATTAATATAAATGGAGGTTTTTTACATGCCAAAGTAAATGGTGGAGGGCTCACGCTTGTGGTGGTCGATGGTATTCCTGTTATGAATTATGATTATCACCTGATTCAAAATATTGATCCCTCAGAAGTAAAAAGTTTTGAAATTATTAAAAATGCGAAAGGGTTTGCCAAGCTCTTTTGGAGGTTTTCCCTTGGGCAAATCCTTTGGCTGCTCCTCCAGTTGGAAGTGTAATTGCCATATACACTCATGCAGGAAAAGGCCTATTTGGGGCAAATGCCACTGAGGGAGTGATGAAAACCTCCTTACCTGTTTTTTCAGCGATGCGGGAATATGAACAGATGGATTACTCAACTCTAACTGAAGAACAATTGATTAAACCTGATCTCAGATCTTTGTTGTTTTGGAAAAACAATATTGAATTATCAAAGATGGAGCAGGAGGAATTGAGGTATTATAATTCTGATATCACAGGAAAAAATTCATTATTCTTGAAGCCTTAACTCCCAATGGAGAAGTCGGATTCAAGGAGTTGGAATATACCGTAGAATCTAAGTAATGGATTTTTAAATAAGATTTATTTTTACTTGTTATTACTTGGCTCTTCAACTAAAAACGAAAATTCACCTTGTTCGAATGGTAGATTTTTGACATAACAGAATCGCCTGATTATACCGGTCAACTAGATTATTTGTTTTTATTTTATTGATAAAGCCCAAGTACTAATTGAAAGAACTTCCAGCTATGAAATAGGTTTTATTTATCCCAAATATTAGTATCTTCCTTGTAGGTTGCAAAGAATCAGTTAGTTCCAACCTTACTTTTATTTATAAAAAGGATGGAGAGTCAAGTATTTTTAATGATATGAGGGAAAAAGATAAAGTTTCTAAGGAGTCAATTGAAAAATCAGAAAATAGGCGAGTACCATTGCGTCGTGCACCTGAGAATCGGGAAGACCATGATACATGGGTGTGGAAAGAATCAGGAAAATGTCCAATGTTCAGAGCTTCTGGGTTGGGTGGTGCAGAAAGGCCAGTAATAATTACAGGGCCAGAAGCCCGTCATTTAATGTATGACCGCAAACGAGCCAGTCGAGAAAAACATGGGATACTTTATCAGACATCGACTGACAGGCGTATGATTCCTGAAATCTATGCTGCAATAAGGAATCACGTGAAGGAGGAAAGACAAGTTGATGAAGTCAAACCAATTATTCAGGAACATATTTCTAGGTGGACTGTCAAACAACAATTGGATTTTCAAACCGCAGCCAGAGAATTATGCTTTGACATAGGTTGGTACAGTCAATTTGGAGAAGAAGCACCGCAGGGACTTGAGGCCAAGTTAGTATGGGATTTTCTCTATCATCCTGGTGTCCGTGAAAACGGTACTGGCTACAAAAACTTGTCTAAAAAATAAATGAAGGTATAGAGCGTGCCACTAGAGCTCGCAATAACAGCGGTTCATTTGTGGAGTACTACATTAAGGAAGAGATAGCAGGACGGCTTTCGCGGGAAGGGATGATCGATGCATTGATACACGGTTTAGGAACTACCGTTGCCCTAGTGAAATCATTTTGTGTTTTACTGGTGGAACTTTCAAGAACAAAAAATACAGCTACACAAGGAGATGCCGATTGGAGGCAAGAACTTTTGTCTGATGAAACCGCTCAACAAAAATTGATTACAGAAGCGTTTAATATGACACCTATTGTCCCGACTATGACCGTATCCCTTGATCAGTCGGATGAAAAATGTTGTCCTTATAAAATTAATGATGGTGAACTCCCCATAGTTCTTTGATTAAGTTTAGTGTTTACGGTGAAAATCATCACCCAAAATTTGACCCGGAAAGATGGAGCGATGATCCACTGGATCATCGTCAAATTAGTGCTACATTCGCTGGAACTCCTTTTAATGATGGAACTCTCGAAGAGGCTGGTGGATTACCAAAAGTAATTTATTGTCCTGCCAAAGCTCTTATGCAGGGATTTGCATTGGCCTTTCTACAAAACATTGTATCAAGCTTAAATTGGCAGATTCAAAACTTGCCAGGCCAAGCACCGCCTTTACCTTTATTGTTAGCCTATCCAATGGGCCTACGAGGCTATGCTTCCAAACGTGATGTATCATTACCAGTATCAGTTCCGATATCCCACTATACAACAAGAACGATTACGCCGGGATCAAAAGTGATTGTAGTTGGCGGAGGTATTGGTGGTTTAGTTGCAGCCTACGAGTTACAAAAACGAGGATGTAAAGTAACCGTTCTCGAAGCGGCTGGTGAAATTGGTGCAGGGAAGTGTGAATGTCTTGAAATTGATGGGTATTTATACAATGTAGGGGCACATATAGTCCGACTTGATGGTCATGTTAAAAATTTAGCAGAACAAGTTGGTATTGAGATTGAACCTTATACAGGAAAACATCAAAAATATAAAAGCGAATCTGGTACGAAAAAACAAACCGATAAGATTGAATTGATTGAATCAGAATCCCAAATCAAGGCCATTCTTGAACACATGGATACCCATAAGTTTGGGTTTGTTGGTTTGAATGACCATGCGGCAACTATTAGGCGGTGGCATAATCAGGCCAAACCACTAGTGGATCTTGTTTATCCACTATTCTATGGAGCTGGTTATGGTCAGGCAAAAAAAATGAGCGCGGCTTATTTAATGAGGTTTGCGGAGGCTTCCCAACATTCAATACAAAGTGATAATCAAACTGGTACACCAAAAGGAGGCTTTGGGGGCCTGTTACGAGCGCTGGCAAAAAATCTTGATATACGTTGTAATGCTAGAGTGGTCGCTGTTGATAGGACAGCAAATAAGATTACAGTAGAACTCGCTAATAAAACCCAATATGAAGGGGATCACTTATTTGTTGCCTGTAACAGGCCAAATGCATTTCTGAAAGGAGATGACCAAGAATCAGAATTACTTGATCAAATTCGGTATTTGCCTTATATGACAGGCATGATAAAAGCCGATGGGCTGAATAAGGATGGTTTCTGTGTTACTGATGATCCGGAAAAGCAATCACCAGTAGCCTCCTATACTTACTATCATCGGGACACAAACGTTTTAACTTGGTGGGGATATGCCAAACCAGGCCAGTCAGATAATGATTTCTTGGAGGCATCTCTACTAAAATTAAAATCAATGGGGGCTAATTTCCCTGATGGTGAGAAACCAATTTTTTACAGCGTTGGGACTATATGCCTCATGTAGCTCCTGGTGATTTCGCAGCGGGCTTTTACGACAAACTTGAATCAAGACAGGGATTAAATAGAACTTGGTTTGGTGGTGGGTTAACTGGTTTTGAGTTAACAGATTGTATTACAGGCTGGACTCAAGAATTTATTGAGCGTGTATGCCGAAACAATGATGCTGAAGAGCTTAGTTTAAATACTGAAGAAGAAACTAATTTTTCAAATGTTCCTTTGCCAAATGGTAAAAATGATATTCAAGGAATAAAAAATTGGTTTGAAGCTCTTGAAGCCAATTTCCCCACTATGCTTCATGCTTTTTCTCATCATGCCTCTGCAAATGGAAGCCGAGAAATGATTGTTTCTTTGGAGAAGGAAAGAAAAGCATGGTCATTTCAGGAGATGTGGGAATCATCAAGCGAAGTTGCGTCCCTCCTAGAAGCGTCAGGTTTGAAAAAGGGGATCGTGCTGTTTTAGTTTATCCGCCAGATAGCCTTCATTTTCCAATGGCTTTTTATGGTTGTTTGATGTTGGGTGTTATTGCAGTTCCCGTAGCGCCCCTATTCCCATTCAGGGAGATAAAGAGGGGATTGCTCGATTCAATCGGATTGTTGAGAATTCCGGAGCTGTGGCAGCTTTAACGGATTCAAAATATTTTGTTCTGGCGCAAGTTGATCGTCCCATTAAAGCAATTCGTAATATTTTTCGAGGAGAGAACTCAAAATCAGATTCTTGGCCAGCAGGATTACTGTGGGTAAGAACAGATACTGCCCGAAAGGGAGTGGTAAAAAAAGACCATTTCCGACCCCTGAAGATATTGCCTATGTCCAATATACCAGTGGGTCTACACAAGACCCAAAAGGGGTAGTGATTACTCATGGAATGCTCATTCACAATGCCATTATCTCATCTCGGGATTGTAGAGTCTTTCCACCTCAGCGTGGGCTTTGCTGGCTGCCTTGGTGGCACGACTTGATGCTGGTTATCGGCTTTTGTGTACCATCAATACTTGGTACTACAATTGTCTATTTTTCAGCAATGAAATGGATTTCACATCCTGAATTTTGGTTTAAGAGCTGTGCTGAAGAGCGAATTTCAAATACTGCAGCTCCAAATTTTGCACTAGAATTGATGGTTAAACGTGTTGATGTAAAAAGTTTAACCGGGGTAGACTTACATGACCTAACTATTTTTACCGGTGCTGAGCTTTGTCGCCCTGCAACTCACTCTAAATTTGTTGAACGGTTTGGGTCTTTAGGTTTTCGTTACTGGAATCTCAAGAACATAATGGGAATGGCTGAGTGTACATTATATCTATCAGGTGGCCAAAATGGAGATAGTCGTTATACCTCTTTTGATCAGAATTCCCTAAGTGGCGATGATAGGGTAATTGAAGTGCGGCCAGATCACCCCAATGCAAAAACTATTATTGCGTGTGGTCCTCCCATATCAACTGTTAATGGAACAAGTATGATAATAGCGGACCTTGAAACGGAGGAAGTAGTGCCTTCCGGAGTTGTGGGAGAATTATGGATTAAGGGCCCGTCTGTAGCAGATAGGCATATTAGACCTTCTGCCGATCATGCTAAAAAATTTGCTTCACATACAAAATCACCAGATAGTTATTCTTCATTTCTCAGGACCGGTGATCTAGCATTTATTTATGATAATATGGTTTATGTATGTGGGCGAGTCAAAGAATTGATTATTGTTGGTGGTAGAAATATCATTCCTATGGATATTGAAGACGCCGTTTCAAGTGCCCATCCAGCGATTAGAGCAGGTTGTATAGCAGCATTTGGAGTTGAATATGAGGGAAGTGAAGCTATTTGTGTTGTGGTTGAGGTACGAGAGAGCGTCTATAAAAAAAGAGGTGCTGAATCGGTGCTTGATCAAGTGGTTTTTCCATTACCCAGGCAGTAAGTAATGCCGTTGACGCTCGTTGTCGTTTCATTTGTTTAGTAGCGCAGGGTTCTCTCCCAAAAACAACATCTGGAAAATTGAGAAGGGTTGAAATACGTAAAAGATTCTTGGATCAGTCACTCTCATTAGTAAGGCCAATAGATGAATTTAGTACAGATGTAAATCATTCGGCGACATTAAAATCATCTTCTTCAGAAATAAGAGATGTGGAAGAAGATATTTCACAACGGATAGGTCCTATAGATCCAGCGACAGCTGTTGCTATGATTATTGACTCCCTTATAGAAGTAGCTGATTTAAAAAAGAAGAGATAGCTATTGATAGTAGTTTTGTGGATTTCGGGATAGATTCTATCCAAGCTGTACAAGTAATGCTTGAGCTTAGTGAGCGAAGTGGGCAAAAATTCACACCGACTGATTTTTTCAATTTTCCAAGTATTAGATCTTTGGCTGCAGCAATGAGTGCCCGTACACTTACACAAGCGATGGTAAGTAAGCCTTATGTGATCCTAAATGATTCTCGAGATTCTCCAAATAAAACTTTTGAATCTTCAAACACGATCTTTTGTATGCCTCCGGGAGGTGGACACGTATTTGCCTATGTACACTTAGCCGAACACCTAAGATCAAAAACTTTAATTGCTTTCGAGAATCAAAGTGCCAAGCAAAAACTTCCAATGGATTTGTTAGCAAAGAATTTCACGAAGATTATTCGTGAGTTACAACCAATTGGACCATGGCATCTATTGGCCTATTCTCTTGGTGGTGTATTTGGGGCATTGGTAGCTCAGGAGTTAGGGCAATGCAATCTTATTCTTGTCGATGGATTAGCCCCAAATCAATCTCAATATTCAGCATTAGAAATAAATAAGATGTCTTTTCAAACTACCGCCACCGTTGGAAGAAGGATGGCAGTTGAATCTGGGCAATTGGTAGTAGAAGATGATCTGGCTGCCGAGGAAGTAGAAGCTCAGATCGCTTGGGATCTTTTCAGTGCCTCTCAAATCCAAACAGATATTTTAAAACCTGCACGTAGAGATAAAGAATCAGGGAGTTTTAAGGGCACTTATGTTGTCCAGCTTCGAGCTCCAAATTCAGAGGATGGTATGAAGGGAACTTTACTGGAAATGCTGCAAGATGATCCATTACTTGGTTGGGCTGGGGTTTGTCATGAACTGCAAAGTAAAATAATTACAGGGGGCACTTTAGTGTCGTTGGTCCGGAGAATGCAGAAAATACTTCTTCAGAAATCTTAAAGGCATTGCAAGGATCGCCTTATCATGGTTAATACAACGGTCCGATATATTTAGAGGTTAATATCTCTAAGTTCCAATGTTGTGTTTTTAAAAAATCAAGTAATTACCATTATTGATTTTAAATGTCAAAGGTCAGATATCCAAACACTGTAAAATTGGCCTGATAAAAATTGTTTTACTGGAAATTAAAAACTTGATAGGTTTTGTGTGGGAGGAGGTGTGTGAATTACAACTCTATTTTTAATTGGAAAATTGCATCCCTTTAAGAATGATAAACAGATTGAGACTGCTTTAATTTTACTTCTTTTAATTCCATTGGAAGTTCAATTCCCTGGAATTTTAAACTTTGAATTCTGTATAAGTAAGCAGCACCTTCCATGATTTGCTCGGCTATATCGGCGACTCTTCGATTCTGAAAGTTTTCTAAATAAGAACCTTTCACCCAATCATTGAAAGCTCCCATAGATGGGCCACACCAAATTTGATAGTCTAACACTCGATCTGGAGTTCCGGAGTTGGCCCAATTAGAAGACAACCCCAAGTACCACCTAAATATTAATGCCATTTTCCGATGCGGATTATTATGGGCCCGCTCTATTTGTTCTGGATCTCTTTCTTGGAAAAAAGCAATGCAAGATTGCCATATTTCTTCGAGTGGTCTTTTAAAAATTTTTTCTTCTAATATTTTTCTTTCCTCGATGGGAATTTGATCAATTGATTTATACGTTTCGTAATATTTATATAACTTTCTCGCCCTAGGCCCGAATAATGTCCCGCGTTTTAAGACCTGCAAGTCCACGCCCATTTCAAACATATCAGATGCGGGTGCGCTCATCACATCGGTGGACTCTACTTCTTGCAACAGTTTCTTTACATGTTCAGAGGTTCCTGCTTCCACACATGATTGGTTCACACTGCCTGTAACCACATAAGCTGCCCCCATCATAAAAGCCGCCAGAGCAGAGGCGGGTGTGGATATTCCACCTGCGGCTCCGATCCTGATCTTGGTATTGAAAGAATTTTGCCGTTGTAATTTATCTCGAAGCTGAATTATTATTGGCAACAAAGCCACTAAAGGGCGATTATCGGTATGTCCACCAGAATCTGCCTCGACGGTAATATCATCTGCCATCGGAACCATTTTTGACATTTCTAATTGTTCCGCAGAAATTTTCCCTTTCTCCAATAATTTTTGAACAAGTGTTTCTGGGGGAGCATTCATAAAGAGCGTCGCAACTTCTTTCCTGGAAATCTTTGCGATAATTTTATTACCTATGACAATGTTATTTTCATTGTCTCGACTCAATCCAACTACTCGATAATACACTATATTTTCGGTCAATTCCAAAAAAGCCGATGCTTCAACTACTTTTACAGCTTTTTGTAGAAATAGCTCGACAGCAGCTTTTTCCAAGGCTGGCTCCGAGGGTGAATGAATTAAATTTACTGCAAAGGACTGGGTCGTTAAATTTGATTGTATTTTAGTAATTGCGTTGCTTATTATTTCTGGAATTTGACCCGCCGCTCCGTAGGAAGCCATCATATTAGCTTTTGCGATGGATATTACTAAATCTACTGAGGCGATTCCATTGGCCATAGCCCCCGTTTTGTAGGCATATTTCAAATTATAATCACGTCGAAATGTCGGATCACCAAATTGATCTGCTGTCATCGGACTCACCATTGCCAAGACTTGCAATCCTCGTCCTTCTGAGACTAAAGTACCGGAATTGCTAATGCCAATTCTTCCATTGAAATCCTTCATTAGGTAACAGGGCTTGTCAGTTTGCAGTAATTTCTCTTTCATTCCCTTTAAATCGAAATCGATTTCTCTAGGAGAGCCTTGCCAATACATTTGAGATTCCTTTCCAGTGAACTTTATCATTTTTATTTTTTGATGGGCTTCATTTATTTTTCGATTGCCTCTTCAATCCCCAAAGCAAGATCCGTTACTTGATAAATTCTTATTTTATCATTCCATAAAAAAGCATCTGCCACCATCAACAGCTGGTTACCTTTCCTGTCAATTGACTTGATATGCACCTCTAAATGCATCTCTTTTGCTGTTGATAATATCTGTCCCCTATATTTCCACACAGTTTTGTGATGGGGAACTTGTACGAATCTTGGAGACTGGAAGTCTTTCCCCAAGTCTTGCTGTAAGGCAAACACCTGCATGGCCTGAATTATTGATTCTACCCCCAATGACCCAGGCATAACAGGATCTTGATAGAAATGGCAAGTGAAAAACCAATCATATGCTTTAATGAACTTGGTGGCATGAATATACCCTTTAGAGAATTTTCCTTTTTCCTTCGCTATAATCAATTCATCCAACATGTTTAATTGATCCCCTGCTAGGCGATAATGTGGTTTGGATTCTGTCCCTTTAAACAACTTCATTCTTCCATAAAGTGAGTCTAATTTGATTTTCATATAATCCATGGCCTGTAGTCGCTCCGTCACATACCAAGCAGGAACTTTTTCTCCCTTGTCCAATCCCACTTGTGATGATAACGCATCAGAAGTAAAAAATCCAAAAGAAGAATTTCCCTTAAAAAAAGTTCTCCATCAACCGACAACTCAAAAGTGTACCGCTGTAAGATAGTTCCTCCGTGATCAATACAAGAAACCAATATGGCTTTATTTGTAATGGTTTTCCCCTAAAGTCGGTTCCAATGGGTAAGTCAAATGTAACTCCTTCTCCATCAAGGTTTCGGAGATATAGGTCTTTATCGGGGAACTGTAATGTGCTGCCTAAATATGCCCCTAATAAACCGCAGGGTTGCAAAGCAATTTCCATCAATATAGCGTAAGGCATACTATTGTTAGAATTTTGTTTGAAATACCAAGCATCTATTGGAACATCATACTCTGCTATAATTGGTATATCCTTTGAAAAATCCCCCTTAGTTCCCTCAATATGCAATATTCTGGAAATCAATTGTAAATCCGAATTCGGCTGGCGAGACATTTTACGTCCATTGTAAATGGCAAAGTCAGGCCCAAAGCAATCTGTCATATTCCCTAATGCAAATGTAGTGATGTCTTTTTCATTCATTAATGCATTAGCTGACCTTGGGGAAATTTTCACACCTACTTTTGGATCGAGATATTTTGGATTAGTTTTTTCCCTTAATTCTAAACCTAGGTTTTCAAAATGAACTGTGATCACTTCATTAGATATAATTTCTAAATCAGCGATTACATAAGGATTGGGAAATAATCCAATTTCTTTTACCTCCAGCTTGTAGATTAATTTCGTGTCGACTCCAGGAGTTACTTGCTTCCGGCATCGAACTTTTTGTTCTAACCCATAAATGGGCTGAAAACGCGCATTTTTGGTCAATCTTTGCAAGCCCACCATCAATATGAAAAAGCGCAATAAATTTACTCCTCCTTCCGCTTGGAGGGATCCTGCCAGCACCTCATCATCCCTGAAGTGACAGGGGAAGTACCAATCATTCGGATGCAAATCTTTTTCAGCTACAATGTATCCCAAACCATGTACACCTCCTGTTAAATCAACCCAAGTGATTCGATCAAGCATGAGGATCTTCTCGGGGGAATCCGTAAAGATGTATTACGGCCATTGGCGAAATATGAAATGTCTTCAAAGCATTTTTCTATGTTCCCATCAATTAAGTGTTGGAGATCATGTTTTGAAAAAGAGAATTTATTGGTGGTTAATAAAGGTGTAAAATATTTTCGTTTAAATTTTTTCCTTGCCTCAATTTCACTTTTTGAGTATTCTACCCCAGCTCCATCTTTTAACTGTTCATCGGTAAAGAAACCAGCACAGCCCCCATCCATTTTTAATACTAGCCTATTTTCAACATAACAGAGATAGTTAAAGAAAAACAGCAGATTATCACCGTGCCTTACAAAGGAATTGATTGAAATATCATAACGTAAAGTTTGTCCTTCGAAGGGCAAATCATCCATAAATGTTAAGGTGCAATCCAGCAACCGATACACCAAGTTTCCTTTGTTTTGCAAATCAATTCCCAAATAAGAGATCAAAAGTAAATCACATTGACCCGATTCTACACAAACAGCTGAAGGGATCTGGGAGTCGGTGCTGTACCAAGCATTATAAGGAATATCATATTCGGTTGATATGGAGGAGGGTTTATATTCTCCTAGCTTAGCATTTATTTTAGTTACTCGACTCACTAATAGATATGGAGCCATAGGTAACATTACCCGACGTCTATAGGTATCAATAATCGAATAATCAGGACCAAAAACATGGGATATTTTCCCAGTCGCAAATTCTTCTAAATCTTTTTGTGAAAAAACAATTTCTTTTCCTTCTACATGTTCTCCAGTCTTGAAATCTTGCAGTCGTAAACCGTTTTCGCCAACGCTTCCTTTTTTTATTTCTTTTACCATTTCATTTTTTACCTTATTGAAACTTATGTTCGTTTCTTTTTTTCGGGTTGATTAAAATTTGTTTGTTTTTGGGGGATTTTAATTCCCTTTTCATCAAGATGATATGGGGAGACAAATTGAATTTCATGTGAAGAAGGAATGGAGGAATATTCTAGAGTCTTTGTTGAAGACTTTTTTGTATAGCCTAAAACATCGGATTGCTTTTCAGTCAATAAAAATGTTCTTTTTGGCGAAGCTTTTCTAAATCTACTTCGTACCCTACTGAATTTCAATTGAAGCTTTTCCTGACCAAATAGTTCCCCTAATGGAGTATCCCCTGGAATTATCTTCTTTATAAACACACGCTGCGTACCTGATTCTTTAGCTTTTTGAAAGAGTAAAGACAAGTCTACTTTTACTCCATGGCTACACATTTGGGCAAGTAAACAAACTATATTATTAATGTCAGATTTTCCTTTTTGGTCAAAAGGAATTGCATGAAACGATTTGCCTTTAAGGATTTTCTGAATCCAATTCGTGCAAGTAGCATTTGCTCCGACTTCAATAAAAATCCTGGCACCAGCGTCATAGACGGTATCAATTGTTTCTGGAAAATTCACTTGATTAGTACACACCGCAAAAGAGTTTTTTGCAATTTCTTCACTAGATAGAGTTATTGTACTCTGACTAATACTTGAATAAAATTTGATATCTGGTCGATCCTCTATTTCAAATTGGTGCATTTCAAGTAATCCTTCTTTTTCCTGTATACAGAAATAGTGATGGATAATACTTTGAAATGGAATGGATAGGGTAGGACAGTTTAGCTTCCGTGCTATTTCAGCACATGTGTCTTTGTGACCTGAAATAATCACTTCCTCATGTGTATTAATGAAAGTCAAGAATACTTTTTCAACTCCGTTAATTACAGTTTTCACTTTCTCGACCGGAGCAAGTAATACCAAGCTTATCCATTGTTGTTTGGCTTCTTTACTGCTGATTTGCCATTGCTCGGCCAAAACCTCTAAGTCGCCCGCTAGACGGGTTTTAAAAATATCGAGTTCTCTTATCTTGTCTGCCCCATTGGGATGCCAAACTCCTAAAGAGTACCACATACTACTACATTCTCCCATACTATAACCAAAAGCAATCTCAGGTTTCACTTTGAAATAGTTTTTAATAATATGAGTAAAGAATGCCGAGTAAAAGACTCCTGAAGACATCATTGCTACAGCATTGGTATAAATATTTGGGGAATACTCTTCTTTGTTCTTTAATCTTGGATAGATGTATTCACTATTGATAAAACGATCAATATTACCCACCCGCGTTTCATAGGTAGTGATTAATTCAGGAAATAGTTGGAAGCAATCTTTTCCTAATCCAGCGTAGGAAGTTGCTGATCCAGGATAGACAAAAGCTATCTTACCTGATTGCCCAAGTGGGTTTGGCGTAAAGTAACTTCCTCTCGGTGTTTTAAGATCTTGATTTTTGCTAAATGCAAGCGTTAATTTTTTTGAAAAACCTCAATCTCTTTTTGCAAGGAAATTTGATCCTTCGCTACTAAAACAATTGTATATTTTGATTTTTGTTGGCAAAAAGTATCGTGTAACGTTGCAGCAATTGTTAAGAGTTCATGCCCATTCTGTATTTGGGAATTTAGTAAATCTAACTGGTTGAGCAAGTGCTCTGCACTGTTGCCGGTTAAGATAAACAAGTTAGGAAGTTGGGTTTGCAAAAAGCCAAACCCTTGATAAGACTTACCTTGATCTAGAGATAATTGTATCTGGATATCCCCAACTCCATTGATAGAAGCTTTTCTTTCATTTTGCCCTTTTGCCAATATCCATGGTCGTGACTCGGTCGGAAAATAATAATTCGTTTTCTGGAATGCCTTGTTTTCGGGAGCAGACCAATCAGCTATTCCAGGAATAAATCGGTAGTACATGCATAAGGCTGTTTTTATTAAACTAGCCATCCCTGAAGCTGCAAAGCAATTTCCAAAATTCGCTTTTATCGTTCCTAAAGCAACAGAATTCTTCGGTTTTTTCTTGAGGAGTTGATTTTGTTCGAACTGATTTTGGGTTACAATTCCTGTTGCAGCCAATTCCAGGTAATCAATGGAATTTCCTGTTTTCCAGCTGCCTATTTCATCGATCACTGCATAGACTTTATCAGAGCTATCTGATTTATGCTTCTTTAAAACAACTGCTCCAGCTCCTTCTCCAATCAACCAATTATTACTGTTAGTAGAAAATAGGGTTGAAGGATTTATAGTGTGTTTCGAAGGGTTCTCCTTTTGTCTTAGCAATACATTCTCAAGCCCTCCGGCAAAATCTACTGCGCCCACTACTACAGCATCCACCTCTCCGAGCGACAACAAATTCTGGGCAATTTCTAATGCTTTGAATACCGAGTTTTCGGTACAGGAAACGGTAAAAGCAGGTCCTGAAAAATCCCATAATGAGGAAATCCTACAAGCAATCAAATTACCTATAAAACTGGTGAACTCGCTGGGAGTTGGTGCCCCTTGTCGATGATAAATCGCTTTCTTGGTTATATCTATAAGTTCTGAGATAGATGATTTTTCTAAATCCAGATCCGTATTTTTCAGCGCATCTTCAATCTGCCACTCCACATCCCATCTAGCCAGACATTGATGAATGGCCAACTCAGTGTCCATGGCGACCAGGACAGCCACATTCTTATTTTCGTCCAATCCCGCATCTTTTATTGCATTATCCGCAGCTTTTAATAACAAGGCTTGTTGCGGTTGTAACCGCTCGGCTTCTTTGGGTTGAATTTTATACCTTAGCAAATCAATTTCAAACTGATCGATATATGCACCTATAGGAGCTTTACCATTTTCAAAACCAAATTTTTTAAAAGGCTACTATTCTCTTCAATCCCTTTCCAGCGATTCTTGGGCAGAGGACCGAAATGCTGTGCACCATTATAAATTGTGTGATAGAACTCATCCAAATTTTGACAATTTCCGAAAAGAGCCTCCATTCCAACCACTGCCATTGATTGCATTTTTACCCTTTTACTTACTTGATCTTCAATTTTGGTCCCAGTAAAATGATTTTGTACGACCATATGCGCATTCGTGCCACCAAAACCAAATGAGTTGATGCCGGCCTGCTTTCTAATGTGGTCCCAAGAGGTATGTTTTAAAATCATTCCATCGGATCCTGGCCAGTCGTTATCCGCTTTAATTGGATTTCTCAGCTTGATATTAGGAGGAATCACTTGATGTTGCATAGCCATTATCACTTTTAATAGGCCGGTCATTCCTGCAGCTGTCAATAAATGACCCATATTGGATTTTACTGAACCTAATAATGGCTGACTATGATGTTTGGAAAAGAATGTAGCAATCGAATTCAATTCTGTTTTATCGCCTAAAGGGGTGCCTGTGGCATGGCATTCGATGTACTGAGTGTCTTCAGGTGAAATATAATTATCCTTATAAGCTCTTTCAAAGGCTAAATTTTGTCCCTTGGGATTAGGGCTAAGCAAGAATTTACCTCTACCGTCATTTGACAGGCCAATTCCCCCGATTACAGCAATAATTTGATCGTGATCTTTTAAAGCATCCTCCAAACGCTTCAATACAACCATTCCTGCCCCTTCAGAAGAAACCAAGCCAGCCGTATCCTTATCGAATGGAACAAACTTTTTATCCAAAGGTGAGTAAGCCTGAAAAATGGAGAATCCCATATGAATAAACAATTGGTCTGAAGCACTGACCGCACCTGCCAACATCATATCGGCCTTACCGGTTTTCAACTCATCACATGCCAACTTAATTGCATAAAGTGATGTAGCGCAAGCAGCATCCATGGAATAATGGGTTTTGCCCAAAGCTAATGCCTTACTTAGCATTTCAGAAGGATTGAGCTCTAAGGTATTATTTGGAGGAGTTGATTGTTGGTGCCCTTTAATTTTAAATTCGGGGCAATCCAATAAGGGTTGAATATGAGCATCTATAGCTTCAGCATAAATAGCAGATATTAATTGATGAGAGGAATTGGTGGGGAAGGATAAATTCCCCAAAATCACACCGCACTTATCTAAATACTCTTTCTTTTGATAATAACCTGCATCAATCAATGCTTCCTTGGCTGTGTACAAAGACCAATGAAAAAGTTTGTCTTGCTTTCTCAGATATTCTGCCGGTAATTCAAACCCATTTGGATCAAAAATAAAGTCTCTGACATAACCCCCTCTAATAGAGTAGCACCGATCCTCTATTCCTTTTTCAGGATGAAAAACTAAACTGGGGTCAAATCCAAAATCTGCTGAGGTTGCCTCACTGGTCAAGTCCTTTTCTGACATTAAATTTTCCCAAAATTCCATTGGTGTTGAGGCACCTGGAAAAAGAGCAGAACTTCCTATTATAGCAATCTTGGTCATATAAAATTAAAAAACTAGTGGGGTTTCTATTACAGTAAATTTGGTTTTATTCTACCATGCTAATTGTCTTGATATGATTACACTTGCTCCTATCGTTTTTATATACACGTTGCCAAGCTCATCGTAAACAGTGCAGTCCGCACTTAATTTCACTTCGTTTGCTTCTCGGATCTTAATGTGAACGAACAATTTTTTCCAAATGGGACAGGTAGATACAACATTGCACAATCCGTTTGTAAAGGAAGACTCTTTGCTCCATCATAATATTTTTGTACCCAAACCAACATTCCCTGATATTGAATGTCGGCAAAAAACGTATTGATACAATCTGTAGGAAACTGGCCTTGCTCGGACAAAGGTACTTCAGTTGCTTCACAGGAAAGTACAATTTGTTTTTCGGTACAATCTAAAATTTGCTTTATTCCCTGAAAATAGGGAGCATGAAACAAGGAGCCATCTTGATACAACAGGTGACCTTCCAAGGTCTCATAGGTTTCACTTAATTGATGGATAAATTTTGGTGGAGATGGAAATGATTTCCGGCTAACTAATGTAATTGTGGCTCTATAATGATTGGTCTGCAATTTTTTTCCTTCAGAATAGACCTTAGTTTCAAAAACAATTATCTCTTCATCCTTTTTCAGTTCCCTAATTTCCAGAAAATAATTTTCCTTCTCCTTGCCGTCAAATATGATCCCTTTAAACAAGGAGGTGTTTTCGATCTTAAAAACAGCGTAGTCAGGATATAATCTTTCACAAGACTGGGCCATCCAGGCCACCGCATTGACTACTGGCAAAACAGGGATATTTTGAATTTTATGATGATTCAAAAAAGGATTATACTCTAACTTCAATTTCCGTTGAATACGATATGATTTCAAATCTCCTAAATGACTGACTGCCGTAGGTAAAGTACTCCCAATAATGACCTGGTGTTGATTAATATAGTCTATATTGAATTCGTTGACTAGCATGGCAGCACCGCCTTCAGAGTTGACCAAACTTATTCCAGCTTTTTCAAATTGGGCCTTCAATTCTCCGCTCACCATACCTGAATCCCAAGCCCCCCAATTTATAGCAGTTACTTGAGTATTGGGATGATTTGCCCCAATCAAATAGGCTGCTTTACTTAATATCTCATTGGAGATGGCGTAATCCGTTTGACCTACATTGCCGTAAAATCCAGCCACAGAAGAGAATAAAATCAAATGATCGAGTTGATGAATGTTTACTGCGCTTATCAAAGTCATCAACCCATCCAGCTTAACTGATAAAACATCCTCAAAATCTCTCTCTGTTTTGTTTTGGATATATTTGTCGGCCAGTATTCCTGCTCCGTGAATGATTCCTGTTACCTTTCCAAGTTTTTTACTAGCAGCTATTAAGCCTTGATTAAAACTTGCCATATCTGTAACATCTCCCTGAATATAAATTACTTCCCCTCCTAGATTTTGAATTGCAGATAGGGTGCCTTCAATCTCTTTTTTAGATATAATGTTGTTAAAGAACTTTTTACTTCCTGAAGGCTGACTTTTCCGTTTTTTTCTTTTAGATCATCCATGATCAGGCGTTTTAAAGCCACTTCATTGCTTTCTTTTTTGGCATATTCAGGAATATTAAAATCTAGGCTTGACCTACCCAACAAAATAAATTTACATTTGAAGGTTTTTGCCATTTCGATTACACAATTTGCCGTCACCCCTTTGGCGCCTCCACTAACTAAAAAGACTGAATTTTTATTAACTGTAGTTGTGATGGTTTGATTTTCCAGCACTTCACTAGGAATGGTTATTGTAGTTTTTCTGCCTTCTAGCGAATAGGCCACCTCTACAAGGGAAACATTGGCATCTTGGTATTCAGCCATTATTTGGTTGGTAATTTGACTTGTTGATAATTCAGGCTGAATATCAACTACCCGGCAAAAAACAGGTGACCATTCCAAATTCAGACATTTTACTAAACCACTGATGCCACTTGCAACAATCGATGTATTTCCTCTCTTAGCTTTGCCCAAATGACCATCTAATCGGGTACAACAAAAGAAGTTGACCCTGTGGTCCTTTCCCAACTCATTCAAATCACTTTGAATATGCTTAGAGACAAAAAATAAAGTTTTTATTATCTCTCTTTCGATAAAAAAGTGTTGAGAAAAGTTTCCTTTTTCAAATTCGAAATGTGGGTGAAGGTGTATAAAACTTCCGATCTTACCGTATTTTTCCTGGACTTTCCGAATGGCATTTCCAATTTCCAGGTCACTGCTATCCTCTAAAGAAATTGCGTTCTCTGTTAATGGATGCTTTATCCCTTTTAGGTTAAGAACTACCACTCGGCTTCTTTTTTTTCCAATTTAGCAATTACCCGTGGTGTCAACTCTGAACCATCATTGGTTAGTAATATCACGTGTGATTGAGGTATGGAGGACTCTAATAAATCTGGCTGAGGTAAAAATTTTAATCCTACTTCAAAACGCCTCACATCATGAAAACCTGAAGTTTGAAAAGTTTGCCTCTTGGGATGGTCTGCCTTTTGGGATCTATCCTTAGAATTGATTATCCCGGAACTTTTTTTTTTGGTTTGAACTCACATAGGAAATAATTTCTTCTAATGTTCTCAATTCGGTCAATTCTTTGGGATTAATCCCCGAAATCTCAGGATTTTGCTTGGTCAGCACACCAAATATTTCCACTCGTTTGATAGAATCAATTCCCAGGTCAGCTTCCATGTCCATATTAAGTTCGAGCATTTCTGCTGGGTAGCCTGTTTTCTCGCTTACAACTTGAAGCAAAGTATTTTGAAAATGGCCGGGGTCTACTTCGTTACCAATACTTGGGGCCACCTCTTCATTTGAAGAACGGGTGTTTTCTGTAGTTGGGGGAGAGGATACACTTTTTTCGGAAACAGGCTGATTTGTTCTTGGATTCCCTTTAAAATGAGAAGAAACAAAATCAACGATTTGAGCTAGAGTTCTCAATTCGGTCAATTCTTTGGGATTAATCCCCGAAATCTCAGGATTTTGCTTGGTCAGCACACCAAATATTTCCACTCGTTTGATAGAATCAATTCCCAGGTCAGCTTCCATGTCCATATTAAGTTCGAGCATTTCTACAGGGTAGCCTGTTTTCTCGCTTACAACTTGAAGCAAAGTATTTTGAAAATGGCTGGGGTCTACTTCGTTACCAATGCTTGGGGCCACCTCTTCATTTGAAGAACGGGTGTTATCTGTAGTTGGGGGAGAGGATATACTTTTTTCGGAAACAGGCTGATTAGTTTCGGATTCCCTTTAAAATGAGAAGAAACAAAATCAACGATTTGAGCCAGAGTTCTCAATTCGGTCAATTCTTTGGGATTTATCCCCGAAATCTCAGGATTTTGCTTGGTCAGCACACCAAATATTTCCACTCGTTTGATAGAGTCAATTCCCAGGTCAGCTTCCATGTCCATATTAAGTTCGAGCATTTCTACAGGGTAGCCTGTTTTCTCGCTTACAACTTGAAGCAAAGTATTTTGAAAATGGCCGGGGTCTACTTCGTTACCAATGCTTGGGGCCACCTCTTCATTTGAAGAACGGGTGTTATCTGTAGTTGGGGGAGAGGATATACTTTTTTCGGAAACAGGCTGATTAGTTTCTGGATTCCCTTTAAAATGAGAAGAAACAAAATCAACGATTTGAGCCAGAGTTCTCAATTCGGTCAATTCTTTGGGATTTATCCCCGAAATCTCAGGATTTTGCTTGGTCAGCACACCAAATATTTCCACTCGTTTGATAGAGTCAATTCCCAAGTCAGCTTCCATGTCCATATTAAGTTCGAGCATTTCAATAGGATAGCCGGTCTTTTCACTCACTACATTCAATAATTTAGTAGAGAAGTAAGTTGGGTTTACCTGAGCTAGGTGTTTTGATGTTTTGTTGGTAGAACCATTCGGAGAGAGGATTGGTCTTTTTATACTTTTTACCCCCTCTTCAATCACCCCATTTTCAGCAAAGTTTTTTACGTTATTTAAATTTTCAGAAATACTGATATCATTTTTATGATTGATTTTATCTGAGTTCAGCGGAGTAGCTTTTGCAAATTCTTTTGAAAGAACCTGATCTTGAATCATTGGTTCATTTCTATTCGAAAGATTAAGATATTGGGAAAAAAGACTCAACAGCGCTTGAGATTGATGTCTTTGATCATTTAGGTATCCCTCAATTAATTCCATTGATTTTGCCTGATTAACACTTAATGAATCGATGGTGGATTTTAATAATTGAAAGACCTCTTTATTGGTGATATTAATTTCATTTCCCGTATTAACTTGAGTACGGTTTTGAATAGGACTATTACCTGTATTTTCATTTTTAATAATTTTCGACTCATCTTTTTCCATAGTCTTTTCCACCTTTATGATTTCGTTTTTAGATATCTGAAAATCATTGTTCATCATGTCGAAATAGGCCTTTTTCGTACTGGGAGAGATAAAATTATTGCCACTTAAAGCCACTGTCAATTTTGACTTTTCAGGTGGTTGGGGAATATTTTTTTTATAAGGATCAATATCAGAAAGGGCTATTCCTAGCACCTGCATTTGAACTATTGCTTGACGAAAAAGAAGATCACTGTCTTTTTTATCGTTGGCGTTAATTGAAATTGCAACATGTTCTTTTCCCTTTAATATATTAGTTACCAAATTCGTCAATATTCCTTTTGGACCAAATTCGATAAAAACTCTTACCCCTGCCTGATACAGGTTCTCAATTTGATCTTTGAATAAAACTGGATTGATTATTTGGTTTTTTAAAATCGACTTGATTTCACTCAATTCTACTGGGTATGGTCTACCTGTAGTATTGGAATAAACTGGGATTTTAGATGGATTAAAATTTTGCTGATCTACAAATTTTGAAAAAGGTAGCTGTGCATGTTTAACAAAGTCCGTATGAAATGCTGCCGATACTGGTAATAGCATAACAGAAAGTCCTTTGGATTTCAATTGCTCCTCAGCTATTTTAATTGAGGGGGTTCCCCCTCCTAAAACCACTTGGTCATCAGAATTGATGTTAGCGATCTTAACACCTTCAATGTTCTTTATCGCTTCGGTCACTTGCTGTACATCAGCTTTTACTGCCAACATAGTTCCCGAATCCTCCTCTACATTATTAATGGCCATGGCCTCGCCACGGGTTTTCGCTAATTTTAAAAAAGTTGTTTCATCAAAAACGCCGGCAGCCCAAAGTGCTGTTAATTCACCAAAACTGTGTCCAGCTGTAAAATTTGGAGAGAAGCCTGCTTCTTTCAATATTTTAAATTGTCCGATACTCAATGCTCCAATAGCAGGTTGAGCAAACTGGGTCTTGGTTAGTTCCTTTTGCTGTTGCACCCTTTCCTCTTCGGTGAAAACAGGAATTGGAAATATCTTTTTACTCAATAGATTTGAATTAGAAGATTCAAATAATTGATCAGCTTTCTGAAAGGTTCTGGCTACTGAAGGAAACGTGTTGGCCAGTTCTCGACCCATTCCCACATACTGCGAACCTTGTCCGGCAAACAATGCAGCTACTTTGGTCTCTTCCACATTTATGCCTTGGGTACGGTAAAAAACTCCTTTGGGGTGATTCCAAGCTGTGGAATCAAACCCTCTGCTTATTGAGGCTTTCAAAATCTCAATACATTCTTGACTAGACCTTGCCACAAAACCTAAGCGGGCATGCTGCGGGATAATGGTCGTCTTTTTAGATTGATTGGCAAGCTCAATAAATTCTTTTTCACTTTCAGAACCAACTAGTAGCGCCAATTTTTCATTTACGACCTTATGTAATTCTGATGGATTAGAAGATTGGAAAAGGATAATTTTATTCGGTTCATGTAAACGATATTTTTTGCTTCTAGTACCTTGATACTCTTCCATGGTTATATGCAAATTGATGCCACCAAAACCAAAAGCACTTACTCCTGCCCGACGTGGATTTCCATTTTTGAACCATGGTCTTGCTTCTGAGTTAAGGTAAATAGCAGAACCCTTTCTTTTCAAATTTTTATTGGGCGAGTCCACATTAATACTGGGAGGCAAGACATTATGGTATAAGGCCATAGTCATTTTAATAATACCTGCAGCACCTGCAGCAGCTTTGGTATGTCCAATTTGTGACTTGACTGAACCAATAGCTATGGTTGGCTCAGGTGGATGGTTAGACCCAAATACATCTTGAGTAGAAGTTAACTCTGCTGCATCACCTGCGTTGGTTCCTGTTCCATGAGCTTCAAGTAACCCGACAGTATTTGCTGGGTAACCGGCATCTTCATAGGCCCGGCTCATCGCAAGAGCCTGCCCTGAAGGGCGTGGCGCATAAACTGATTTGAAACGACCATCACTTGCAGCACCAACTCCTTTGATAACTGAATAAATCTGATCACCATCTTTTTCGGCATCTGCCAACCTTTTCAAAACCAACATGCCAATACCCTCTCCAATCAACATCCCATCGGCTTTTTCGCTAAAAGGAGAAATCTTTCCTGATTTCGAAAATGCTGGAGTTTTACTAAAAGACATATACATGAAAGGAGAATTATCGGTATCTACACCTCCAGTCAGCATCATATCACATCTCCCTTCTACCAATTCACTCAATGACATCTTGATAGCACTCAAAGAAGCTGCGCATGCAGCATCTACCACACTATTAATCCCACCCAAATCAAAACGGTTTGATATACGTCCAGAAATCACATTCCCTAAAAGCCCTGGAAAGGCATTCTCATTCCAGCCCACATAGGCACTTTTCATCTTGGCCACAATCATTGGGATATCCTTCTCGGCGATACCACTTGCCCTTAAAGCCCGTTCCCAGATAGGGTATTGCAATCGAGCAACTAATGGGGTAATTAGTTTTTGTCCGCCTCCAACTCCTAAAAGTACACCGGTTTTCTCTTTAAGCTCTTTAGTGAATTTTGTGCTACTTCTCCCATAGCCGGCATCCTCAAAAGCATCCCTAGCTGCTACTAATCCTAATAATTGAGATACATCGGTTACCTCCAATATATTAGGAGGCAAACCAAACTCCATTGGATTAAAATCTATTTCGGGTAGAAAACCTCCACGTTTGCAATAAGTTTTATCAGGTGCATTTACATCTTCGTCGTAATAATCATCAATTAGCCACCGACTAGATGGAACATCTTGAATACTATCCTTTGACTGGATAATATTGGTCCAATACTCTTCAATATTCTTAGCATCGGCAAACATGGCAGAAAGACCAATTACTGCTATCGGAGTTTTCTTTAAAGAGTAATTTATATCCATAAATCTAATTGCTATTTGATATTAGGATTTACATAACAAAACAATCTATCCTAAATAGTTTTACTCTGTCCTTATATTATTAGCTAAACAATTAAGTATTTAATATTTGTGTTATTTCCTTTAAAAATAAATTTAAGACAAAAAGAAAGGTGTCTTAGATATTACAGGACATCGTCCAATTAAGTATTAAATTTGTTAAAATGCAACAAATATGATCCTATTGTTTAACTAGAAAGTTCTTCGTAGGAAAATGGAGGGATCTCACTTAAATTGTATGTAACTTATTGATTTATAGATATTTATGTTTTTTTATTACAATCTGTTGTGATAAATCTTACTGGTAATCTTTCAACATTCCTTAGGTTAGTTTAGTGTTTTTCTTTGAATCCTTACTTTTCATTATAAGTCCGAATTGATCGGGAATATTTATGTAGAATCAAATTTGTTTCTAACACTAAGTGTAGGTGATTTTGGAATAGTTTTTAGGGCTAAGGCATCAATAGATGTCACTTCCGTTCAATTAATACCCCCTTAAACATTACCTTATTTTCACTTACTCTCAATCCCTTCCCACTTGAAGTAGTCACATTATCTAAAACGACCTCTTTTGTGATTACATAGGGAAACTTTTCCTGATAGGAAGCATCACTATTTTCAGGATTAAAATTGTGGAAAATGGCAGGACCTTGATAACCCTCTGGATGATTGGAGTCTTCGATTTTCAGGTTTTCAAATGTGATTTTTTCAGGCATGTAGCAGGTATAACCGAAGTCATGCTGGCCAGAATTATACCCATTAATCAGAGAGGCACTGTATGGTTTACCTCCATTTGGAATAAAGGTACAGTCACGAATGATGAATGCTCCTTGCCAAGTGCTGCCATAATCAGAACGCAAATTGATCACACTTCTTCCTCTAATAGTGGTGTTTTCAACAAGCAGGGTCCCACTTCCAATCGCATTGATTCCCATATGTCCCATCGTCGAATTACGGATCGTAGCATTAGCTACCCCCATGTGCGCATCAAATCGGGAGAGGGTACAATGGTCATACAACAGATTTTTACAATAATTAGACCCCATGATTCCCCAATAAGTGGGATCGTCAATGTCATTGGTTTGACTACAGTTAATAAAGGAAACATTCAATGCTCGGCTGACGGAAATATCATAACTTCCCATGGAAACGGGTTTACCGGCATTGCCAATGGTTTGATAGGTTTTATGACCGGTTAATATGGTGTTTTGGACTGTCACATTCACGCAGTTACTGATGTTTAGGAATCCCCCATAAGGAGCACCATGGTCGCCTTCGCCAATCACTCGGTGCTCTAATCCATCGACCACCACATTGGATCGTTTGATGGAGATATTTCGGCTATAATAATTGTACTTGGATTCTTCCTGATTTGCGATGGTAGTGAACTTACCGCCTTTGATACTGAGAACATTTTCATCTATCGGCAACACCATGATATCAGTAATTTCCTCAAAATCCCAGATAATGGGGGCATTCATATCCACATTCCCTTCTGTGTCTACTAAAAAATATCTGTCTGTGAAGCACCATTGTTCTGGTTTAATCCAAAGCGGATGTATTGTTTTTTATTGGAGTTGGTAACAGTGATTAGGCTTGGTGCAGGGAATTTGACCTCCAATTTCTCTTGGTTTCTTTTGAGGTTGGAAATTCCGTCCAATGGATAGGATTGTAACTTAGAACTGACCAGAAAAATCGGAGCGGTACGATTTTGGACCGATCGATCATCAATGATAAAGCTGGCTGAACCAAAGTCAGTATCTGTTTGGATGATTGCGGTTTTATCTGCTCCTCCCACATAATAGGTTGAATTGTCATTTGCTTTTATCTTCAAGCCATGCTCATTGGCAAACTCATGAGTGGCGATGATCGCATCCATATCGTCCGTTTCCCCATCTCCGATCGCCCCAAAATCCTTGTAGCTAACAAATCCTTCGGAAATGAATTGTTGAAGTTGTTCATTAGAATTGGGAAGTGGGTGCTTCCAGTTCAATTTATTTTTAGAAACCCATAACAAAGGAAATCTCACAGGCATATTTCGGACCACTTCCGGGGTATCAAAGTCCGCCTCCAGTTGATTCCATAGTTGTAAATAGTTCTCTTTTTCAAAAGCCATACCGCCAAACAACAGAAAGGGATGCCGAACGGGCCATTCCTCCCAAAACATGACATCTTGTGGAAATGGCCAAGAGTTTTTATCCTTTATATAGGGAAATAAAAATGTGATTCCTTGTTCCAAAGACTTTCCATCAGCGGTTTGATATTGGATTAGAGGCTCCTGCTCCTCTGCATATACCTGGCAAAGCGTAGCCATAGCATCCAAAGTGAATAGGGAATAACCATAAGGTTTGGTACGCTTGAGTTCTAAAGGAAAGCTTCCATCAGGGGCCATTTGATCTGGAAGCAGTACCTTTTTATACATCTCCTTACAGAAATCCAGGACTTCCTGGTTTCCTACCAGTTTGGCAAAGACTGCTGCCTGCATGGCCCAACAAACACTGTGGTTATTTCCATGATCTCGTTCATCGATTCCATAGGGGTGGGTAGTCATCCATTCAAGGTAGGCCCCAAACCATTCTTTCATTTGCTGAATCTCTGATTTTGGAATCACTCCCGAATTTTCAACAGCTTCGATTGCTTTTGCCACTTCCATCAAATGAATGGTGTCAATGATGCCAATACCTCTTCCTGTCACCTTCCCTTTGATCGCCTGGGCATAAAGTAGGCTCGGGTTCATTTTGGTTTCTGCATCGATCAACCAAGCTTTCAGGTGAGGAGCTAAAGCTTGTACATATTTTGCTTCGTTTGTGACCAAATAGGCAGAGGCCAATGCACCGGAGATCTGACTGAACCGGATCATCGCTTCTCGGTGGGCAGTGAAATTATCTGGATTGGTGAGTCCGTCGCGTTGAATATAAGGCCCGGATGGGTTGGAAGGGTCCGGCCACCAATAATCGCCTTCCGAATAAAAATCATGAATTCCCCTGCACTTCTAGGGCTTTGTTCAGCAGTTACCGTAATGGGGTTGTATGTGGCATATTTTTCTGCCAGTCGAACCACTCTTTCTTTTTCCTTAGCATAAAGATCAGAGGTTAAGATTTCAGGTGCTTCCGCTACCTTGAGAGTTGAGAAAAAGTAAAAAAAAGAATAAAAATGAATTGTGGCATCTTGGGTTATAGGATTGAATAAAGATTTAAAATGCAATTATTTTCGATGTTTTGAAAGGATAAATCCCTGATAATTTGAAGTGGTTCCAGGATTGTTCTTACCAAGGAGGAAAGTCGATATTTTGTGTGTTTCTTTACTATCTGATGAATAGGAGGGGAGATCAAAGATTATTTTTATTCTATATTTAAAGCTCATTAGTATTTGATCAACCCTATCAAATGTTATTTTTGAATTTCAAAACCAACTAATATGAAGAGTAGAAGATCCTTTTTGCAACAACTAGGTCTCGGAGTGATTGCTCCTGGACTCGTAGGTTTTCGCGAGGTTCAGGCAAATGGATTAAACCCAGCTCTTCAAGGAGAAGAGTTTTGGGAACAAGTGAGGGTACAATTTCCATTGACTAAAAGTCGCATTTATATGAATAATGGAACATTTGGACCTTCTCCTAAGGCTGTTTTAGACGCATTGCAAGACTCATTTGAACAAACGAATACTTCTGGGGAATATGGGCATATTTCTCCTTTACGGGCCCAGTTGGCAGATTTTGTTGGAATCAAAGAATCGGAAATTTCATTGACTCATAATACGACCGAAGGGATTAATATCATGGTTTGGGGTTTGCCGTTAAAGGCGGGAGATGAAGTGCTGATTACCTACCATGAACACGCAGGAAATGCCATTCCTTGGTTGAATAGGGCAAAATTACATGGGATTGTACTGAAACCTTTTGAGCCAGGGAAAACCCGGGAGGAAAATCTTGATTTGATTAAAAGTCTGGTTACTCCCAAAACAAAAGTAATTGCCATTCCCCATGTTACCTGTACGACTGGATTGGTCATGCCTATTCAAGAGATCGCAGATTTTGCCAGAGGCAAAGGCATCTACACGGCAATTGATGGAGCCCATGGAGCGGGAACCTTTGACTTGAATTTAAAAGAGCTGGGTGTTGATTTTTATGCCAGCAGTTATCATAAATGGGTATTGGGGCCAAATGGGACAGGATTTTTATATGTTCGAGAAGAATTATTAGATCAATTGCAGGCATTTCAGGTAGGGGCATATTCTGAAACTGGATATGATCTGCATCAAGTGCCCTTAGAGCTGAATGAATATGTGAACACGGCTCATCGATATGATTATGGGAGCCAAAGTTTACCAATGATCAAAGGAGTATTAGCCGCCATCAATTTTCATCAGGAAATCGGTAGGGAAAAATAGAATCCAGGATCCGGGATCTGAACCAGCAGCTTTATGATGGCTTGTCAGACATGAATAATCAGGTAGAAATTATTACTCCAAAAGAGCCTGAATCCAGGATTTGTATGGTTTCCTTCAAACCCAAAAACAAGGATTACGAGGTAGCCTATCGTGAAATTAGTCAAGAAGGATTTCGAATTAGGATCGTACCAGAGGGAGGAATCAATGCAATCCGTATATCCACACATATTTATAACCAGAAATCAGAGGTAGATTCCCTGTTGAGTGCCGTCCAAAAAGTATTAGGGTAACCCTTTACCGGGCTTTTTCTTCATTTTTTTAATTCAGCATTTTCCTTCGCCATTTCCTTCCTGAAGATGGCAATATCAGCAATCAGCTTTAGGGGCAAATCTGCAGAATAGGGAATTTGGATAGCTCCTTTTGAAGTATGAAATCCTTCTAGTTCCTTTTTGAATTCTTCTATGGGTTGATTGGTAGGATAATACCCCAAATGATTTTTCATCGCTGCATAATAGACCAATACCTCGGTTGTTTTGATGGCGGGCAAGTGGTAGCTGATGACCTCCGTCGCCTCCGGGACCGCTTTTTTAGGGTTTCCCGAATGATGAGAAGTTTCTCCTGTATTTCTGGGGAAACCAAGAAATGTATTCTTCAATGGAACTTGGCTTTGGATTCATAGGAGAGGTAGTTAAAAGGAATTGATGATGGTCATGCCTGTTCCTTTAAATTTATTCATTTCAGTCAATTCCTCAATGGCTTGGTCCAGTCGGATATGCTTTCCGATCAATAATTCAGGGTTCATTTTGTTTTGCAAGATCATCTCCAACATTTCCGGATACTTATAAGCTTGCATGCCATGGCTCCCATAAATTTCCAGCTCCTTGGAAAGTATTTGGTTCATGGGGACTGCAGCATGTTTATCATCTCCCAGCATGAGGCCGACTTGGATATGCTTTCCTCTTTTTCGCAGGTTAGCAATGGAATTAAAAGAAGTGGTTGGGCTTCCCAATGCATCTATTGACGCATGTACCCCTCCTTTTGTGATCTCTATGATTTGTTCCACCGGGTTCAGGTCCCTCAGACTATTGATGGTGTAAACTACACCGATTGATTTTGCCATTTTCAATTTCTCCTCATCAATATCAATGGCGATTACATTGGCTCCTAGGGCATTGGCAATCATAATTGCAGAAAGTCCAACACCTCCGCATCCATGCACGGCTACCCATTGACCGCCGGTCACTTTAGCCTGTGCTACTACTGCCCTAAAGGAGGTGGCAAATCTACAGCCTAGGCTTGCTGCGGTTTCGAAGCTAATCTGTTCAGGTAAAGCAACCAAATTAACATCTGCTCTATCGATGGCAACATATTCAGCAAAGGAACCCCAATGGGTAAATCCAGGTTGAAATTGTGCATCGCAGACTTGATGGTTTCCTGAAGCACATTCAGGGCAGGTTCCACAGGCGCAAACAAAAGGAACGGAGACGCGGTCACCAATATTCCAGTGTTTTACATCCTTACCTATGGCTGAAATAATGCCTGAAAATTCATGTCCCGGAACATGGGGTAGTTTAATATCCTCATCATGCCCCATCCACCCATGCCAATCAGATCGACAAAGTCCAGTCGCCTTTACTTCAATCACTACTCCGTCTGAACTGGGAGTAGGGTCTTTCACCTTGGTGATTTTTGGAGTGGACCGAAACAATTCATACAGCAGTGCTTTCATTGGATTTTGAAATTAGTTTATTCCTGATACTTGGATGTCGAATGCCACTTTAATCCCTTCTATTATCATGCTGGTTCCGATAATGGCAATGATTAAACCCATGATTTTCCCGATGACCGTGATGACATTCTTACCCACGCGAAGCACCAGTTTATCTCCTAATCGAAAGGCCCAATGGGTCAAAATACACATCATGGCAAAAACTGCAATTACAATCCCTATATGTATGAAATTGCCGGAAGAAACGAAGTTCATAGCAGTTACAATGGTGCCAGGACCTGCAAGGATGGGGATGGCCAAGGGAGAAATTGCAATATTCTCATCAAAAGCAGTTTCTTTGAGATGCTTCACGGTAGATTTTTTGACTGAAGCATCTCAAAGCCCACAAAAAATATCAATAACCCACCTGTAATCTTAAAGGCAGGTATGGTTATGCCAAACAACTCAAAAATGAACTTCCCTAACAAAACGAAAATAAATACTATCAGGAAGGCAACAGTAGTAGCTTTCTTACTGATCTTTCGTTTAGTCTCTTTGTCTGCATCCTCAACTAAGGAAGAGAAAATCGGGACATTTGCAATTGGGTTCATAATCGCAAAAAATCCTGTGAAAACAGAAAGTGTAAAAGTTAATAAATCACTTGTCATGGTAGACATAGGAGTGGGGATAATTATTAAGAAAGATAAAGCAAGATAAAAAAGCAGATTTGTTTTCTACTGTTCACAAGCTTGGTACTTTTAAGATACTATTTCAGGAACCATTGAAAAATCAAATGAAAAAAGAAATTACGCTCTCGGAGGCTCAAGAACAGGTGGATCATTGGATCAAAACGGTAGGGGTCCGGTACTTCAATGAATTGACCAATATGACCATTTTAATGGAGGAAGTGGGGGAGTTGGCTCGGATAATGGCCAGAACCTATGGAGAACAATCCTTCAAGGAATCAGATAAAGGAAAAGACCTGGGAGATGAAATGGCAGACATACTTTGGGTATTGATGTGCCTGGCTAATCAGACTGGAGTAGACTTGACTGAAGCTTTAAAAAGAATTTAGAGAAGAAGAATATCCGTGATATGGATCGACACAAGAACAACGAGAAATTGAAGTGAAAAGCGTTTAATTCTTTTCATCGGTAGCGATGATAAAGGTTTGAGGCTGATTGTACAATTCGAATCCCATTAACTTCCAGGATAGCACCCCACTAATTTGAAGTTGGTTTTGAACTTCATTTAAGCCCAAAAGACGCCAATTTAATCCTGCCACAAATCCAGTTAATTGGGCATGGGTGAATTGAGGCAATAGTTGGTTGGATGCTTTATCTCGTATGATAGTGATATCAAGGTGGTGAGTGAATGTCCTTTTTAGCTCCAAATGTTCCATAGTCGCTGGCAGATCGTAGCTTTTCTGATTGCCATGCTCATTTTTTGAATTACTTGTCAGAATACTCACTAGACCTAAAATGAATACGACAGAATAGAGTCTTGTTTCGATTGGTTTATTACTCTTTCTATTAAAAAGCAGAGTAGAGCCAACCCATAGCCAGCCAAAAAACACGAGCAAATTCAGAACTCCCCAGAAAAGATATGCCATAACTAAAAAGTTTTTAATAAGTTAAAAAAATAAATTAAAAGTCAGTGATCACTGTTTTGGTTTTCATATAACCCTGTGTTTCCTTTTTCCAGTAAAGGCATGAGCTTTTGGACAATGTCGGGGTTTTGAGCGGCAACATTGATGGTTTCTAACGGGTCATTTTCATGATCATAAAGCTCAATAATAGGCTCCTGGTTTCGGAAATACCTTGTGAGTCTGTACCGGTCATTTCTTACCGTAATACCTCTTTTGAAATAGCCATATGCGGTTTGATCGATGGGTGTTGCTACTTGTTCAATCAAAGGAACTAAACTTTCTCCGTCCAAATCATAGGGTGTGTCAATTCCAGTTAATTCTAGGAGGGTAGGGTAAATATCTACCGATTCCACAATACTGTTTTCAAGTCTGGCTTTTTCTTCTTTTCCAGGGATTTTGATGATCAAAGCACTAGTTAAGGCATTTTCAAAAAGGGTATGCTTTCCCCAGATCTGTTGCTCCCCTAAATGCCATCCATGATCTCCCCAGACGATGACAATGGTGTTTTTTTCCAAGTCCAACGCTTTTAATTCGTCCAATATCAATCCCACCTGTGCATCTGAATAGCTTGCGGCAGCATAATAGGCATGTTTGATTTTTTTGGCATAAGCTTCGGAAGCCACTGTTTCCAAATCCGGGTGTTCTTCCCCCAAGGCATATTGATTGAATTCCCCACTTGGTAATAAACTGCTTTCAGAAACATGTTGAGGTTTGGTGGGGTTACCTGCGATCGGGATGGTGCTTTCCTCATATAAGTCCCAATACTTTTTGGGAGAAGTAAAAGGAAGATGGGGTTTGAATAATCCCACTCCTAGAAAAAATGGTTGGTCCTGGTCTTTTAATTCCCTGAGTTTCCCAAGTGCAAGTTGCGTGGTCAAGCCATCTGGATAACCTAGATCATCTACTTCCCCAGCTTCATACGGCTTTACCTGCTTGTTCATGCTTTGCCTGTTTTCACCATCAGCATAGGCGAAGAACGCATTCCATCCTGTTTCCCATTTTCCTGCATCAAATAGCAATTCATCCCAACTATAGGGTAATTCCTTTTTGGTAGAGACCTTTTCCTCGTATTCATACACATATCCATCTGCAGAATGGCTGATTTTCCCAATACCTACCGTATGGTACCCATTTCTTCTTAGGTGATGGATAAATGTCTCTGGTATTTCATTTTCGGCTCTACCGGAAAATTCATTTTGCATAATGAGGTTACTGAGTTCTGCGGTTCTCCTCGGGCGCATGCCCGTCAGCATTGCTGCTCGGGAGGCACCACAGGTGGGTACTTGCACAAAATGATTGGTGAAACTGACTGCTGAGGCAGCCAATTGATCAAGGTTCGGTGTTTGAATCTGGGTATTCCCATAATGACCTAATTCAGACCTAAGGTCATCAATCGCGATAAAAAGTATGTTTGGTTTTTGTCCTGAGAACCTTGAGCAAGCAGGTGTTCAGAGATAAAGAAAGTAGTAAGGAATAGGAAAGTGAATAGGCGAGGCATGGGTTTGATAATGGTTTGAAAAGGAAGTTAAATCAGGTTTAAGCAAGTTAAAATCTAGTTTATTTAACCGGTATTTCCTTGCGATAATTAATAAAGCTAATTGTAAGATAAAGAGGAAAGCCATCTTTTGTCTTCCATAATTTTTGCTTTGTGAACTTATCTGGTCTATTTTTCAAACGAAAGAAATTTATAAAATATGAGGTTAAAAGGGAAACTGCGATCATCACAGGAGCTACCAGTGGAATGGGGAAGGCCATGGCAGAACGATTTTCTGCGGAAGGAGCATCTTTAGTCATCAATGGTAGGAATATAGAGGTGGGGTTAGAACTGGAAAAAAATTTGAGACTGCATGGGGGCAAGGCGGTTTTTGTGGAGGGTGATGTGGGTAAAATAGAGGTGAATGAGTTGCTCGTGCAAACTGCAATCCAGCAATTCGGACAACTTGATATGGTGGTAACCAATGCTGGAAAATTAGGATTAGGTTCTGTGACTGAGGTTTCTCTGGAAGAATGGCAAGAGACCTTTGCTACCAATTTGAATGCAGTGTTTTATTTATCCCGATTTGCAATTCCGGAGATGCTGAAGATTGGAGGGGGGACTATATTGGCCAATAGTTCTATTGCTGCTTTTAAAAGCTTCCCTAACCATGCGGGGTATTGTGCTAGTAAAGCGGCTCTAGTGGCCTTAGTAAAAGTAATGGCGGTGGATTATGGGCCGAAAATCCGTGTGAATACCATTTGTCCCGGTCCTGTGGATACCCCTGATTTGGGATTCTGCAAAAGCTTTTGAAAACCCGGAAACGATTGTTCAGCAAACTGCAGAAAGTACACTGATGAAGCGATTAGGTAAGCCGGAAGACATCGCATCGCTTGCTCTATTTTTGGTGTCTGATGAAGCTTCTTGGATTACCGGTGCTGCTTATACGATTGATGGAGGGATTTTGGCTAAGTGATTCAGATTTCACTGCCGGTTAACGTCCCATTTTCTACTTTTCCAATCATGGAAAATAAATCAAGGGTTAAACAAAAATCGATGTCTGATTCTATGTTGTGATTCTGAAGTCTTTTGGCATGAGAGGCTTTTGATAAAAATCCCTTTAAATCATGGCCTTCTTTTTCAAATAATGCTTTCATTGCCAAGGCCCCGTCCTCAGATGGCTCATGGCTTGATTCCAGGCTTTTTACCAAGGCTCCGGCATACAAAGAGTCTTCTAGGTTATACATGCCTTTCCAACCCGCACAATGGATCAAAACGTCCTGTTTTTTTCCCTGAAGGTATTGAATGGTGGCACTGAGGTTTGGGAAAGCACCAATTAAAACCTCATCAGCTTCAGCTGATTTGGAAATTGCCAAGGTTCCATTGGTAGTGGTCATCGCCAATTTTTTCCCCGAATAGGCTTCATTTAAATAGGCCACAGGAGAATTTCCCAGTTCAAAACCTGGTGCAGTCAACCCATTTCTTTCACCGGCAATCAGGTATCCTTGAGATTTCATACTTCTGCATTCTTCCAAATCTGCAAACGTTTTAATCTCTGAAATTCCATTAGCCAATGCGGAAATCATGGTGGAGGTGGCACGAAAAATATCGACCACCACTACGATTTTACCTTGCAATGAATGTAAATGAATTAATTCTGGGCTAAAGCAGATTTCTACTTTTCTCATTGAGTCTTCAATAAAGGCAGCTTCTCTACCAATGCCTTCAGGTTTTTATTTCTTACTTGGATGAAAATTTCGGTCCCAGGTTTGGCGAATTCGGTTTTGACATATCCCAAACCTATTCCCACTTCCATACTAGGGGATTGAGTTCCTGATGTTACTTCTCCAATGGTTTCCCCACCAGCATCCACAATAGGGTAGTGGCCTCTAGGAATTCCTCTTTCTTGCATCACAAAACCTACCAGCTTTCTGGAGACGCCTGCTTCTTTTTGGGCTTTTAAAGCCTCTGAATTGGTGAAATCTTTGGTGAATTTGGTGATCCAACCTAGGCCTGCTTCTAGGGGAGAGGTAGTATCTGTGATGTCATTACCATAAAGGCAATATCCCATCTCTAATCTCAAGGTATCTCTTGCGCCTAATCCGATAGGCTTGATGTTAAAATCTTTTCCTGCTTCGAATATGGCTTTCCATACGTGTTCAGCATCTTCATTCTTGACATAGATTTCAAATCCGCCGGCTCCGGTATATCCAGTACCAGAAATGATCACATCCTTTACCCCCGCAAATTCACCAACTGTGAAATGGTAAAATTTTACTTCAGAAAGATTTACCGGAGTTAATGCTTGAACTGCCTCGATGGCTTTAGGTCCTTGTACGGCGAAAAGAGAAATCTCATCAGAAATATTGGTCAATTGGGCTCCCATAGTGTTGAACTTGTTTACCCAAGCCCAATCCTTTTCGATGTTGGAAGCATTGACCACCAGCATGTATTTTTCATCTTCAAACTTGTAGACAATCAGATCATCTACAATTCCACCTGTTTCATTTGGAAAGCAAGAATATTGTGCTTGACCATTGACAAGTTTGGAAGCATCATTTGAAGTTACTTTTTGAATCAAGTTCAAGGCTTCTGGTCCTTCGACCATAAACTCTCCCATATGAGATACATCAAAAACGCCCACTCCATTCCGTACACAAAGATGTTCTTCCTTATCCGAACTGTATCGAACGGGCATATTATAACCTGCAAACGGTACCATTTTGCCTCCAATGGCGATGTGTAGGTCGTTGAGTTGAATTTTTTTGATTTGATCTTCCATAATTTGGGTAAAATTTAACGTGTGCAAAGGTAAGGAATGAGGTGGATTTTGGGGAATGGGAAAATGAAAAAGGAAAGGTAAATCGCCACAAATGAAAAAAAGACAGCCTTAAAAGCTGTCTTTTCTATTTTTTAAGCGATTTGATGAATTAAATGGAGAAGCTTTCTCCACATCCACAAGTTCTGGAGGCATTTGGATTAATAAACTGAAATCCCTTTCCATTTAACCCATCTGTAAATTCCAAGGTAGTCCCAGCAAGGTACAATAAGCTTTTTCGGTCTACGATGATTTTTACTCCTTTATCTTCAAATACATGATCAGTTTCTACGGTATTGGCATCAAAACCCAAGTCATACATCAAACCTGAGCAGCCACCACCTTTGACAGAAACTCTGATGTTCTCTCCTTCTTCGCGCCCCTCTTCTCTCTTGAGTTGAAGGATTCGCTCTTTGGCTTTGTCAGAAACGATTATCATATCTTTATGCTTTTACTTTATATTCAATGGTTCAGTAGTGATGGCAACATCAACTACTTGAAAATAATTCAATGGCAAATATAAGAAATTTAAAAATGAAGAAAATTGAACATATAGGTATTGCGGTTTCCAATCTTCAAGAATCCAATGCACTTTTTGCGCGCTTATTGGGAAAAGAGCATTTCAAGACCGAGCGGGTAGAAGGTGAGGGGGTTGAAACCTCATTTTTCCAAGTTGGAGAAACGAAGGTAGAATTGCTTCAGGCAACTCGGGAGGACAGTCCTATCGCCAAGTTTATTGACCGGAAGTCAGAGGGAGTCCATCATATCGCATTTGATGTGGAAGACATTCATGCTGAGGTTGAAAGGTTGAAATCGGAAGGGTTCGAAATCCTGAATGAAACGCCAAAACTAGGTGCGGACAATAAATTAGTGGTATTTTTGCACCCTAGAAGTACCAATGGTGTTTTGGTAGAACTCTGCCAAGAGATTTCAGTGTAGCAATAAAATTTAAAAAGTAAACAATAATCAGCTCAATGGTTTTGGTTTAAAAGCATTGGACTTTGGGCTCGGTACCTTGTACAAAGATTATGTCAGAGAAAAGAACAGAAATAAGTGAATTGGGAGAATTTGGTTTAATTGACCATCTCAACGAAAAAGTCATTATCAAAAATTCATCCTCTCTCAAAGGTATAGGAGATGATGCAGCGGTGATTGAAGCTGGAGACCATGTAAAAGTAGTCTCCACAGATTTGTTGATGGAAGGAGTACATTTTGACCTTTCCTATGCACCGCTACCTCACTTGGGATTTAAGGCGGTTGCAGTGAACGTTTCGGACATCGCTGCCATGAATGCGATCGCTAAACAAATCACCGTCAGCATCGCACTTTCCAACCGTTTTTCATTGGAAGCAGTGGAGGCATTATATGAAGGAATTTATGCGGCATGTGACCATTATGGAGTGGACTTAATCGGTGGGGATACCACCGCTTCCAGATCTGGTTTGGCGATCTCAATTACGGCCATTGGAGAGGCAAAAAGGAACAGGTTTCCTACCGCTCCGGAGCCAAGGAAAATGACATACTCTGTGTCACTGGAGACCTTGGTGCAGCCTTGGTTGGTCTTCAAATTTTAGAGCGGGAAAAGCAGGTGTTTTTGGCCAATCCGGACATGAAACCAGACCTGGAAAAATACACCGTTGTTACCGGCCGACAACTCAGACCTGATGCCAGAATGGACATCGTACATGAGCTAGGAGAGCTAGGTGTAGTACCCACTAGTATGATGGATATTTCGGATGGACTTGCTTCCGAAATTTTCCATATATGCAAAGCCTCTGGGGTAGGGGCAACCATCTATGAAGACAAGCTTCCTATCGATAAGCAAACATTTGATACTGCAGTGGAATTGAACTTGGATCCGATCACCTGTGTCTTAAATGGGGGAGAAGATTATGAGTTGCTTTTCACCATCGATCAGAAGGATTTTAAGAAGTTGGAAAAGCATCCAGATATCCATTTCATCGGTCATATAACAAAAGAAGCAGATGGAAAATACCTGGTTACAAAGAGCGGAACTGCGGTTCAGATCAAGGCGCAGGGCTGGAAGCATTTCTAAACTACTTAAGTATTAACTTCGTGTTGAAAATTAACGATTCTACGTAGTTTAAGTAGTCAATTATGACTTAACATAGATTTGTATATTGTATTGAAATCCAGTAAATAAAAAAGCTTTACCTAAATTAAAGGTAAAGCTTTTTTTATGCTACTTAGATAGCCTATTCATTAGGGTAAGGTACGTAGACAAAACTGGTAAAAGCCCCATCCATGACAAATAGGCAGCAGAACTCATCTGGGTCTTTGTAGGCTTTCTTAAAGTCTTCAAGCGCCTCCTCAGAGATTAATTTCCGCTGAACAAACTCATCGACATAAGTGATGAAATAATTCCAATCCAAGTCTTTTTCAGCCTTGCCTAAAAATATTTTACCAATAGGTTGCATCTCTTTTGAGATGGGGAAAATCGGATAATCCGAAAATTTTCTAGAGCGTACTTGATAGGAGGCTTCCTTTAAGGTGTCAGAAATTTTCACAAAATCCTGAGTAATGGTACCTAAATATTTTCCGCTTAATTCTGGATCGTTGAAATCTGAAATCATTTTTATTCGAGTCTTTTATTCACAAATTTTTCAACCAAGGCTCCGCTTTTTCATTCCATTTTTGCTTCTTTTTTGGATAACCTTTGAGAACAAAGTACGGACAATTTTGACTCAATTTCCATGTTTATTTGAATTGAATAAATTGAAAGAAAATTACCATTTGATTTGATCTGAAAATCGGGCAGTTTTTTACTTCAATTTCAGGGAGGTTTTCAGCCAAAATTTTCTTGATAATAACGCCGCTTGATTGTTTCTTTTTGATTCCATTCTATAGAAATAGGTTGTCCAAAAACTCAATTGATCAGTTTCAAAAATTTTAAAAAATGAATCAAAGGGATGGGTAATAAACTACCCATAAAAATGAGATACCACATCTCTTTGGAAGGCAATGAAAGTTCCAAAAGTTGGTTGATGGGACTGATCAAACAAGCCCCTATTAACAGCGCCGAACAGAAGATGATAGAGGCCCATAGATGGGGATTTCTGACAATGCTATTTTGGAAAATATGTGCTCCTCTTTTGATCAGGTTGAAGGGGTGAAACAGTTGGGCAAAGGCCAGGGTAAAAAAGGCTACGTTATTGGTTTGAATTTCACTTAGTCCTAATTGAAAAGATGCATAGGCATATATTCCTAGAATACTCAACGTGATGGTCAGTGAATAAACTATCAAAGACCTCCAATAAGCTTTTGTCAAAATAGGTTCATTGATGGTTCTAGGTTCCTGAAGTACATCTTTTTAGTTCCTTGGCCCATTCCCAAGGCTAGGGCAGGGAAAACGTCTGTGACGATGTTGAGAAAGAGAATTTGAAGTGGAAGTAAAGGAGAACCCCTGTTTAAAAATGCTGCACTTGACACCACTAGAATCTCACTTAGGTTACAGGAAAGTAGGAAAATAACGAAGTTTCTGATGTTGTTGAATATGATTCTACCTTGTTTGATGGCGTCTGTGATAGAGGTGAAGGAATCATTTTGTAAAATCATGTCTGCAGCTTCCTTGGCAACTTCGGTCCCTCTGAGCCCCATGGCTATGCCTATGTCAGCTTTTTTTAATGCAGGAGCATCGTTCACACCATCTCCTGTCATGGCTACTACCATATTGTGTGATTGATAAAACTCTACTAATTGAAGCTTTTGTTCTGGGCTTACTCTTGAGAAAACAGAATGATCCAAAATCTCAGCGGCCTTTTCTGAATCAAATAATAGGTCTTTTCCCTGAATAACAATCTGATCATGTTGATCTATTAATCCGATCTCTTTGGCAATCGCTTTAGAAGTCTCAGGGTGATCCCCAGTAACCATGACTACCCGGATCCCAGCGTTTTTGAATTCAGTGATGGAGTCTAACACATCATGTCTAGGAGGGTCTTGAAGCCCTACCAATCCAGCTAGTATAAAATGGTTTTCTTTAGTTGAGCTTGATTCTTCAACGACCTGAAAAGCTGCTGCCAAGACCTTCAAGCCTTTTGCCGAAAGCAGATCTGTTTGCTCTAACCAATATTGGATGCCGGTTTCGTCCAGGTTTTTGATTAATCCCCGATCTTCAAAAAACGTACATTTTTTAAGTACTTCTGCAGTGGACCCCTTTAATGAAACACGAAGCTCCTTTCCTTTTTGATGAAAAGTGGTCATGATTCTGGTTTCACTTTCAAAAGGGAGTTCATTGGTTTTGGTCCAAATAGACCTGATTTCATGAATTGAATTAGGTTCAATTTCTTCCGCCCATTTCAGTAATGCGATTTCAACAGGATCTCCTACATCTGTATTTTGATCATTAAGCTCAGCATTGTTACACAAAACCAAGGTGGTCAGTAAATTTTCGGATTGGTTTAATGTTGATAATTCTGGAAGTGTCTCCAGTACTTTTAAGTGATTTTCCGTCAGGGTTCCAGTTTTATCGGTTAAAATGATGTTGGTGCTTCCCAGTGTTTCTACCGCAGCCAGTTTACTGACAAGCACTTTCTTTTGGAAAGCCTAAGCATGCCGCTGGCAAGCGCAATGGTCGCCACAATGGGTAATCCTTCTGGGATGGCTGCCACAACCAGGGCGATGGCTGTTTCGATCAATAGATAGGGTTCCTTGGATTGAAGAAGTCCAATACCGACGAAAGGGATCATGATAGCAAAACTCAACCAGATTAAAGTTTTGCTAAACTTGTTCAGTTTTTTATTAAGGGGAAGTTCTTCTTCTTGTGCCTCTTCAATCATGGAAGAGACATTTCCAATTTGAGTTTCCTTTCCTATGAATACCACCATGGCCAATCCATTTCCTCTCGTCACGGAAGTTCCTCTAAAGATCATGTTACTTTGATCTCCTATAGAAACCTCTTCTGGAATCGCAGCAGTTTGTTTGATGGTGGGCAAAGACTCACCGGTAAGGGCAGATTCATTTACTTCAAGTGCATTGGTTTTTAAAATCCGGGCATCCGCTCCAATTAAGTCTCCTGCTTCCACGGACAGTAAATCTCCTGGAACCAATTCTTGAAATGGAATCTGAGTTACTTTACCATCTCGAATAACTTTTGAAGTGGGTTGCTCCAGTGCCTTTAATGCATGCATGGATCGGTTAGCTTGGGATTCCAAAATAAAGCCGATTACAGCATTGATTAGGATCACCGCCAGTATGGCAATCATTTCATAATAATCTTCGAAAAAGAAAGAGACGAGTGCCGCAACCACTAATAACCCTACAATCAGGTTCTTTAATTGAGCGATGAAAATGCTCCAAGCAGAGCGAGCTTTTGGGGTTGAATCTGATTCAAACCATGGATTGACCTTCTTTTCAAAACTTCTTCTTCGGTCAGTCCTTTAGAGGGATCCACTTGGAAGCTTTTTAACAGCTCTTCTATAGAAAGTTTTGCTGGTTTGATCACGAGTCAAGTTTGTGGTTATAAAAACTAAAAGCTAGATTTTCTCAGGGCACTATTGAATAATAAATAGCAATAAATTATCTAAATGGAGGTAGACTTTCAAATTGAACTGCCTGCTCTGGGTTCAACTTTTGATCTTTGAGCACTAGAATAATGGATTTGCAAGAAGAGTACAGCTCTCTATTAACATTTAAAACCGTGGCAATCTCTTCTTCTTCCAAATGTTTCCTATTGGAATGATCATAGACCATTTCCAACATTTTATCATAATTCTTCTGGTTGTCCAGCATCAGTTTTCCTAAGTCTTCTAAAAATAAACTTTCTTCTGTCGACAATAGGAATTGTTCAGCCCGGTTAATCATCATATGACTCACCTCATTGAATTGGGAATATAAAGTATTGAGGGTCCCGTTGCCTGACTTTCGGAAATTGGAAAGATCAATTTCAATGTCTTTGATATCTTTTGCTGCATATAATGCATTTCCAGTTGCTGAAATACTTCTCGAGAGCTTCAGAGATTCCTCCTCTGTCAAAGATTGCTTTTGAATATCACCATAGAAGTTAATCATTTCGCCATGGAGCTGCTTAATTTGGTAATAATAGTCCTTGAAGCTTTCTTTTGGTTTAAAAAATTCCTGCTTTTTGGATTGGAAACCTTGTTTTCCCGTTGGAGGAATGCCATCCTCCATAAATTAAGAACCAATTGAATCAGGTGTCCGGTTTCATTTCGTAAAGCTTCTAAAGCGATTTCGGGATCCTCTACAGGTGTGTCATGGATGAATTTTCCAATTCGCTCGTCTCCGCTTGAAAACCTATGATTTAGGAAATCAGCAAACTGTTTCAAGAATGGGAAAAATACGATGATCCCTAAAAGGTTAAACAGGCTGTGGAAGACTACCAGTCCAAATAATTTATCCTGAATATGAAGAACATCGGTAATAAATAAGATTAACATTCCCATGCACAGAAACGCAAGGATATCTGTGACCAAATTAAATAAGAAATGGCCCAGAGCGACTCTTTTCTTTGAAACAGTCCCTTGGAAACCTCCCAATAATACAGTGATAGTGGTTCCTAAATCTGCACCGATGACCAAGGCTGCAGCTGCATGAAATTCAATGATTCCAGCATTCAAAGCACTTAAAGTGATTACCATGGTAGCGGAACTGGATTGGATAAGAGCCGTAAAGAAGAACCCAACTAATAAAAACACGAAGGGACCATAATCTGCAAAGATGCTGATATCAAAATTTTCCGCTAAGTATGAAATGCTATCCTTCATAAAGGACAGGCCAAGAAAGAGAAAGGCCAATCCCAGAATTAAAAGACCTGTGTTGAAGAGCTGAGGACGTTTCGGAAAAAGCACAGCCAATAAACCTCCTAAGGCTATAAAAGGCATGATGAAATGCTCGATGTCTACTTTGAATCCTAATGTGGCTACGAGCCAACCGGTAAAAGTGGTGCCCAGATTAGAGCCCAGGATGATGCCTAACGCATTTTTCATGCTGATCACTCCTGCCCCTACAAAAGCAAGAAGCATGAGCGATACCACCGAACTACTTTGTAACAAGGCGGTCACCACAGTTCCGGTCAGAATAGCCTTAAACTTTTTTTCGTGTGTTTTTTAATAAAAACTTTGAACCTTCTTCCGGCTAATTCTTTGACACCATTTTCCAATTGGGACATCCCATAGAGAAATAGCCCAAGTCCGGCCAAAAATTTCCAAAGATCAAAGTTTTCCCACATGTGATAAACTCGGGTTAAAGGAGTGTACCTCTTTCAGATTGATGGAGGCATACTTAAATTTAACCCAGTTTTTTGGAAAAATTAGGGCTTGAAAACTTGATTTATATCAGGTTTGGACCATAGTCAACAAATTCCAGGAATGCGATTCATCCATCCACCGGTTTTGTGGGCCGGTTCAGGATTGGAGATCAGCCAATTTAAGAAGTTCGTTTGGTCAACAAGATCACATTTTCCACATGGTAGGTTTGTGGAAACATATCTACAGGTTGGATTTTTACGACATCGTATTTTTCAGCCAAAAGTGCTACATCCCTTGCCTGAGTAGCAGGATTACACGATACATAAACCACTTTTGGAGCTTCTAGGCGCAGCAGCATCTGAACCACTTTTTCATCCATTCCCGCCCTAGGAGGATCCGTAATGATGACATCCGGCGCAGCATGGTTTTGAATGAACTCTTCATTTAAGATATCCTTCATATCACCCGCATAAAACAGGGTGTTTTCAATGCCGTTGATTTGAGAATTGATTTTGGCATCCTCAATTGCTGCTTCCACGTATTCCACTCCGATCACTTGTTTCGCTTTTTTGGCTACAAAATTGGCAATGGTTCCTGTGCCTGTATATAAATCGTACACTACCTCATCTCCCTTCAAACTGGCAAAGTTTCTGGCTACTTTATAGAGTTCATAGGCTTGTTCTGAATTGGTTTGATAAAAAGATTTCGGTCCGATTCGGAATTTTAACCCTTCCATTTCTTCCTCGATATAGGGAAGTCCGGCAAAAGTCACTAATTCTAAATCATGAAATGTTTCATTTCCCTTTGTATTGATTACATAGAGCAAAGAGGTGATTTCAGGAAATCTGTTTTTCAGGAAATCCATTACTTGATCAATTGACTCAGGGTCAGATTCCCCGAATTGCACAATGACCATGGTTTGTCCGGTGCTGGTGGTACGAATGATCAGGTTTCTTAGCAATCCCACCTGATTTCGGATATCATAGAATGACAACTTATTTTCCAGGGCAAAGCTTCTCAATTCATTTCTAACATCATTGGAAATTCCACCTTGTAAATAACAATGATCTACATCTATGATCTTGTCAAACATTTTGGGGATATGAAAACCTAAGGCATTTCGATCAAAATCTTCTTCTGACCTGATTTGCTCCAGCGTTAGCCATTTTTTATTACTGAAGGTAAAATCTAATTTATTCCTATAATATTGGATTTGTTCGGAACCTAGGGTAGGTAGTACTTCCGGTAGTGCTACTTTTGCGATGCGCTGAAATTGGTCCAGCACCTGTTGTCGTTTGTAGGTTTTTTGCAAGTCATAATTAATATGTTGCCATTTACAGCCACCGCAAGTGCCGAAGTGGGAACAAAAAGGGTCAATTCTATCTTTAGAATATTGATGGAAGGCAACAGGTTCTCCTTCCATAAAGGAACTCTTTCCTTTCGTAATTCTAACATCTACCACATCTCCAGGTGCAACACCGGATACAAACACGACTTTTCCATCATGATGTCCCACACATTTACCTTCCGAAGCAATTCGTTCGATTTGAAGATTGGTGACAATTTTATTTTTCATTTTCCTCGACATGGGCGCAAAATTAGGGAAAAACATAGGGCCAAAGAAAATCCATGTTTAAAAGGTGGCACGATCCTTTCATTTTTTTGTTTTGACTATCTTTGTAAGATCGTAAACCCATGGAATTTAAGAAAAAGTCGTCGTAATTACAGGAGCAACTTCAGGAATTGGTGCTGCTTGCGCGTATGCATTTGGTCGAGAAGGCGCAAAAATTGCTATTACAGGCAGAAATGCTGAGAAATTAGCGGTTGAAAGAGAAATCCTCGAAGAAGCAGGAATTGAAGTTTTGGCAATTTTGGCGGATGCTGCTTCTGAATCAGATAACCAAAAAATGGCTGATGAAGTACTAGCGGTCTATGGTAGGATTGATATTTTGATCAATAATGCAGGGATTTCCATGCGTGCCTTATTTCAGGATCTGGATTTGGATGTGTTTAAGAAGGTGATGGATACCAATTTTTGGGGAACTATCTACGCAACAAAATATTGTTTACCTTCTATTATGGAAAACAAAGGTTCTATCGTTGGGATTTCTTCCATTAATGGATTTAGAGGAACTCCTGCCAGAACTGCATATACGGCTAGTAAATACGCGATGAATGGATTTTTTGAATCGCTTAGAACGGAAGTCATGCATAACGGAGTCCATGTTTTGGTTGCGTCTCCGGGATTTACTGCTTCCAATATTCGTAACAATGCACTTACGGCCCATGGGGCTTCTCAAGGTGAATCACCCAGAGATGAATCAAATATGATGTCCCCAGAAGATGTGGCAGATGCTATTTTGAAAGCTACCAAAAAGCGGAAAAGGGATTTAGTCTTAACCACCCAAGGTAAACTTGCCGTATTTTTAAATAAGTGGATTCCGGGAATCATGGATGGCATGGTTTATAGGGAAATGGCCAAGGAACCAGATTCGCCTTTTAAATAAATGGGGGAATCGATCTTTCAAAATTACCTGAATAGATTGACTGACTTGTCTTCAAAGAACAAGTCGCTGTATATCCCCAAAGTTGAGGGAAGTGGATTTCTAGATCTTCAGGAATTTGATTTCCTAAATGGGGAACCAGCCTTTGAGATCATAAGAAAAGCAATACAAGGAAGGAAATCTATTTTTCTTATTCCAATAGCTGACCCTCGACAAACTTCCAGCAACCAACTTTCCAAAGCACTCTCCAAATTACAGTTTCGTGACCAGTTGACCCAAGAGGAAACCGGGGAGCATACCTTGGCTATTTCTTGGCTTTTTGTAGAAGGCAAGCTAATGAATGGCCAGGTGCTTAGAGCACCATTACTGATACATCCGGTAGCCATTCGGAAAGAAAAAGAACAATGGAACCTCCGCATTCAAGGCGAGTGGCAGATCAATCCTGCATTTTTATTGGCTTATCAACTGGCTTACCAACATGAATTGGAGGTTGAAAAACTGGAGGAACAATTAAACTCTCTTTCTAATGATCCTGTGGAATTTAGAACTGGCCTGTCCAAATTGATCCAGGATACATTCTCTATTCAACTTCATTCTGCACTTTTTGAAGACAAGATTCAGCTTTTCCCAAATTCCCAGAAGTCTTTGGACCAAGATCAATTCAGGGATGGAAAAATCAGTTTGAAAAACTATGCTCTGCTTGGGCAATATGGGCAAAAGAAAGTTTTCTGTTTAAGGAATATGAATACCTATTGGAGCATTATGGAAACCGGGATTTAGAACAGGTGTTTCAGGAGTTCTTTGCATTGGGTGCTGAATTGTCTAATCCTAAGGAGTCGAACCTGTTTCCGGTTTTTCCTTTGGATTCTTCGCAGGAGCAGGTATTACATTCCGTGCGGAAGGGGAAAAGTCTGGTGGTAGAGGGTCCTCCGGGAACAGGGAAATCCCAACTCATTGCGAATTTGGTTTCAGATTACATTTCCAGAGGAAAAAAAGTATTGGTGGTTTCCCAAAAACGAGCGGCATTGGATGTGGTGTATGAGCGAATGCAAAAGGCAGGTTTTGGAGAGTTCTTGGCCTTGGTCCATGATTATAGAGCCGATCAAAAAAGACTCTTCGCAAAAATCAAAAAGCAGATTGATGCTATAGAACAGTACCAGGAATTAAACCGAGGGATTGACTCCATGCATTTGGAGAGGGAAATTTCACTTCGGTCCAAAACGATTGAATCACTTTCTTCCAAATTTGAAGATTTAAGGGAGAGTTTACTGGATAGTAGTCAGGCGGGATTGCCCATCAAGGCCATGTATTTGAAATCTGAAGGTCCCGGTAGCCCAAGAATGCGCCATGATACTGGACTGCTTCAATTGAACTGGGAGGAAGCCAATCAATTTAAAAGAGAGTTTCGAATTTTTAAATCCTATTCAGAAAAATTCACCTCGAGCTTTTGGGAGCGTAGAAACTCTTTTGCTCATGTTGATTCTCAACATTTCGCTTCTGTTCAGGAAATCTTGGTATCACTGGAAAATTTTGATACGGAAAATATACCAGCGCATTTTGATCAGACAAACTGGGAGGGGCTACTGAAATACATGTTGGAGAATGATGCCATTTCAGATAAGCTGGAACAATTGATTGAAGTTTTCGACCAGTTGGGAAATCCATCACTTGCATTGGAATTGATGCTATTTCCAAAAAGGAAAAAGGAACTGAAAAAGATTCAGGAATGGTCCAGATTATCAAAAACCCGATTGGATTCCCTCTCCCTTAATCTGCCAGAAAATTTGCCTGCCGTAATGGAGGAGTCTGTCATGTTAAAAGAGAAGCTTCAACATTGGAAGGATCGATGGATGCTTTATTTTGCAAAGGGTAAGTATGCAAACATTGCTGCTTGGTTAGACCAAAATGGATTGAAATTCAATCTTCAAAACCTAAGAGTGTTGTTGAATGAATTGGATCAATTAGCCGACATGGCATCTGAAATTACTGCTCTTCCTGGTTTTTCAACACTGAACCTCTCCTTAGAAAGTTTAGAAAAGCACCAAAAGGAATTGAATGAACTACGCTATTGGGAAGAATTATGGATAACTATTCCGGTGTTAGAATCCTTCCACAATTGGAGAAAATTTGAAAAGAAGCCTGAAGAGCTTTCCATCTTTCTAAAACAGGTACTGAGGAAGGTCCACAGCTTTGAAAAACAAATGCTGTCCTGGAAAATGTATTTTTCTCCTTGGCAAATCGGAGAGGTTTTGTTCGGGCAGAAAGTTCCTCATGCGAATTTATTTCAGGAATTATCCGAGTTGAAGGCATTTGATCAATTTTTAGAAAACTGGGAGCTATCGAAAAGGAAAATTGCCGAAAATTTACAGAGGGAGTATCCAAATGTTGATACTGAGTTTCAGGTTGAGGTGTTTGAGAGCGCCTGGTATTCTAGTTGGATTTCAGAAATCGAGAAAAGGAATCCAGTTCTTGTTGAGGCAGGTGGCATGAAACTATTCTATGAAATGCAGGAACTGAAAACTGCGATTTTGGAAAAAGAGCAATGGCCAAAGATGTGGCTTTGCTCCGGCTTCGGGAGCATATGAGTTCGGTCTTGAGTTTAATCGATTGGGGAACCGGGTAACCTATCGGGAATTAGCACATCAAGTCAATAAGAAGCGTCAAAAATGGCCAGTTCGGAAATTGATCAGTGAGTTGGGAGAGGAGGTATTCCGTGTCTTGCCTTGTTGGTTGGCCAGTCCCGAAACGGTCTCAGCGGTATTTCCAACCCAGGATATTTCCCAAGGCATATTTGATTTGGTAATATTTGATGAAGCCTCGCAATGCCAAGTGGAGAGAGGGCTGCCGGCGATGCTAAGAGGAAAGCAGGTAGTAATTGCTGGGGATTCCAAGCAGTTAAGGCCTTCTGATTTCTACCAAGTCAAATGGGACTCAGAGGAGGAGGGAGTGGCTTTTGAATCGGAATCATTGCTGGAACTGGCTGGATATTTTTTGAAAAGCGACAGTTGAAAGGGCATTACAGATCTACGGATCCGGCATTAATCCATTTTTCCAATTCACATTTCTATGAAAATCTACTAGAAACTTTGCCTGATTATGCTACAGTTAGATCCAAACATGCAGCATTTACCTGGGAAAAAGTAGAAGGTATATGGGAAAATCAAATCAATAGACTGGAAGCCGAAGCGGTATTGGAAAAAGTAAAAGATGTAGTGTTGAATTATCCTCAAGACACCGTTGGGGTGGTGACGGGCAATTATTTCCAGATGGAGTTGATTCGGGAAGGACTTTGGAGTTTGGGGGTGCAGGATAAAGGGATCAAGGTTCGAAATATCGAAAATGTACAGGGAGATGAATTTGACCAGGTTATCCTTTCTTTGGGCTATGCTCCTAACAGGGAAGGGAGGTTGGTAACCAATTTCGGATTACTCGGGAAGTCTGGTGCTGAAAACCGCCTGAATGTGGCCATCAGTAGGGCCAGGAAAAAAATGCACGTCATCAGCAGTCTGGAGCCAATCGATTTTCGACCCTCTCATCTCCAAAACCCCGGTTTGTCTTTGTTGAGAACCTTTTTACTTTTTGTTCAGGGACAAGCGAAAAGCCCAGGAGTTCAGGCTCCCGAGGTTCAACGTGTAGGTTTTGAGGTGGACTGGAGTTTGAAGAAACGCTTGTTGAAGCAAGATGCTTCTTTTACGGATTCAGTTCCTTCTTCCGTGATGGATTTGATCCAACAGGAAAGTGATGGTCAGTGGAAGGCGATTCTCACAGATGATCAACGATTTTTTAATGCGAGCTCCGCGAAAGCAGCGATGACCTATCATCCGATTTTATTGGAACAAAAAGGCTGGAAATGGGATTGGAAATGGAGCAGAGAAGAATTTTTCAAATAAATTGTATGATAAATCATTCGTTAAGTGCGTTATTAAATTATTATGAATGATTTATCATTCAAAAATCAAATATAATTTGTATGATTTATCATTCGTTATTTTCTATATTTATGGTTAGTGAATGATTTTCAAGTCATGGATTATAAAACTAAAACCGATATTCAGATTCTCCAGCAGATAGGAGACTTTGTAAAAGCGGAGCGTATTGCTCAAAATAAATCCCAAGATCAGCTTTCCTCGGAAGCCGGGATCAGTCGATCTACCTTAAGCTTATTGGAGAGAGGGGAGAAGGTCAATCTGATCACCATGATTCAAGTGCTACGTGTATTGGATCAATTGCAATGGTTGGAAGCTTTTGAACTGAAAAACACCATCAGTCCCATGGACTACATCAAGCTTCAAAAAAAGCATGAACGGCAACGAGTTCGTAATTCGGATAAAGCAGCAGAAAATCCTCCATCAGAATGGTAGTAGCAGCAGAAATATGGATTTGGGATCAATTGGCAGGGGCGGTACTTTGGGATGGACGCCAGCAGGTAGGGAGCTTTGAGTTTAATCAAGACTTCCTCCGTTCGGGCTTGGATTTATCTCCAATCAAAATGCCTTTGGCCCAAGGAAGGAGGGTTTTTTCATTTCCGGAATTAAGGAAATCCAGGGGAGATGTATTCGATACGTTTAAGGGACTGCCAGGATTATTGGCCGATATGCTTCCTGATAAATACGGAAACCAGTTAATCAATACCTGGTTGCAACAGAATGGTCGACCAGCAAATAGTCTCAACCCGGTGGAGCAGTTATGTTTTATCGGAAAGCGAGGCGTTGGCGCCTTGGAAATCAAGCCGTCCTTGAGAACAGAGGTACGTAGGGCCACGAACCTAGAAGTAGACAGTCTGGTCCAAATTGCCGGAAAAATATTGAATGCAAGGGCAGGGTTCGAATCGGAGCTCAGTAGCCAGGAACAGTCAGCTTTAGCGGATATCCTAAAAATAGGGACCTCTGCCGGAGGGGCTAGGGCAAAAGCAGTCATTGCTTATAATCCCAAGACGGGAGCCGTAAAAAGTGGGCAGGTCAAAGCTCCCAAAGGGTTTTCCTATTGGATTATCAAGTTTGACGGTGTGCATGATTCTCAATTTGGAGTGACAGTAGGATATGGCAGGGTAGAAATGGCCTATTATTTAATGGCTTTGGAAGCGGGAATAGAAATGAACGAATGTCAGCTCTTGGAAGAAAATGGAAGGGCTCACTTTATGACCAAGCGATTTGATCGAACGAATGACGGTCAAAAGATCCACATGCAAAGCCTCTGTGGTATCCGCCATTTTGATTTCAATAGGGTAGGAGAGTTTAGCTACGAACAGGTGTTTGAAACCATGAGGATGCTTCGATGCACCTATCCAGAAGCAGAGCAGATGTTCATCCGAATGGTATTTAATGTTTTGGCAAGAAATTGTGATGACCATACCAAGAATTTTGCATTCCTAATGGATCAGAAAGGAAAATGGACATTGTCTCCAGCTTATGATATTTGCCATGCCTACCGTCCTGGAAGCATGTGGGTAAGTACCCAGTCATTAACAGTGAATGGAAAAAGAGAGGGGATTTCTGAAACAGATTTTTTGGAGGTAGCCCGAAAGATGAATATCAAAAAGCCCGAGGAGAAAATTGCTAAAGTTACTGCCGCCATCCGGCGTTGGGAGGAGTTTGCTGCTCAAGTAGGGGTGGAGGAGCAATTAAAATCAGGAATCAAGAAAACGCTCTTGGTTTGACTCTTCCCTTTGAGCCTAGATATATCCTACCAATTTATAGACTGTAATACCCATCCATTCCTTCACCAATTTGTGCCAGTTTTCGAGGGAAGAGGGGCTAGGGTAAACCAGTGTAGGAAAGCTGAATGTTACATCATAACTGTAATAATCAGTGGGGAAAGTTTCAGTTTTCAATCCTACTTTATCGAAACAGCCTTTAGAGCGGAACATATGAAATGCCGAGGTGATCAGTAAAAACTCCTGATTGGTATCGATTTTATTTTCCTCTAGAAAAGCTTTGGTAAACTGCGCACTTTGTGCGGTGTTTTTTGCTTTGTCTTCCATTAATACATCTTCAGGTGGCACTCCGGTCATCAACAGAAATCGTTGTAATAATTCTGCTTCTGATTGGGGGTTGACCGGATTCAAGCCCTGGCCACCGGTAATCAGGATTTTTTGATTTTACCCATGCGGTAAAGTTGGAGGGCATGGGTAATCCGATCTGCCCCTTTATTAAAGAATGTTCGATCGTATGCTGTTTTACTCAAGTTGGTGACCCCGGTCAGGACAATTCCGTATTCATGGGGTTTCACTTCATCGAATTCCTTGAATTCCGGTTCCCAGGCCAACATGGCTTGGTTTGCAATAAATTGGTTGGAGAAAAACCAGAGCAATAGGATTCCAGCCCAAAGGCTCCTTTTGCCCCATTTTCGTCGGAAATAAATTGCCCCAACTACAATGAGCAAAGAGATAATGGTCAAAGGCATTGCCAAAAAACTCAAGAATTGGGAGAGATAGAAAAACATGAATTGGTTTAAGTGTTTGTTGTAAAGAAAGGATGGAAAGTTTCAATTTTCAAATTCAATTTTAAAAGTTCTCTCAAGGTAATATGAAGGAATACGTTGTTTGAGTAGTTAGTTAATTGTAGTAATTAACTATTCTTCGATGTTTTATTAAGTTGTTCAAGTTATAACTAACTTTAAATGAGTTGGTATTGTGACTTTTAATTAAAAAAACTATGAGATTTTTATTTTTCTGTTCCTATTATTTGATCCTAGTGCTCTATTGGTTAAGTGGACTTTAACCTTTGCAGAGGCAAAATACAATTTGGTGAATTCTGCAGCATTTAAGGCCACACCAAAAGCCCAGCAGGATGAGATAATTGAAGTGAACGAGCTTTATTTGAATAATGCTTATTATGAATTCAAGAAAGATACAGTTTATTGGACCGATGTTAATCCGAGGAAAAAGGAAGTTGTTTCAAAAAAGGGGAAGTGGCTGATCATTTGAGATACCCTTCGGATTTTTGATTACGATAAAATTTATACTTACAACTATTTAATAAAATTGAATGGGAGGGAAAATGAACTAGAGTTAAGAATGATTTTCCCAAATGGAGATATAGCTAAGAGTAAAGAGACTTTCAAAAAGGATGCTTGAATTCTCCTCAATTTTTAGAAGTGTAGAGCTTCAGAGCATCAAGTTGTTATGCTTTCAAATTTGAGCATTGCATATTGTACATTGATCATTAAAAATTCTTTTCCCAACTTTTCTTTAAATCCATCTCATCGGGTTATTTTTGGGCATGAGTTCAAACCTATTTCCTTTACTGCAGGAGCTTTCTTCCCAATTGGAAGGAACCTTGCAATTCGATTCTCTGACAAAGACCCTTTATGCTACCGATGCTTCCGTTTATCGAGAGATGCCATTGGCAGTAGCTTTTCCCAAAACTGAATCAGATATCCAGAAGTTGATCCGATTTGCTTCTGTGAATGGGACTTCCTTAATACCCCGAACTGCAGGAACCTCTCTGTCCGGTCAATGTGTAGGAAATGGAATAGTCGTGGATGTGTCCAAACACTTTACGCAAATCTTGGAGCTTAATATGGAGGAAAAATGGGTTAGAGTGCAACCTGGGGTCGTAAGAGATGAACTCAATAGATTTTTAAAACCTCATGGCCTTTTCTTTAGTCCCATAACTTCTACCGCTAACAGAGCAATGATTGGTGGGATGGTGGGGAATAATTCCTCTGGAACTACCTCCATTGTCTATGGGGTCACCAGAGATAAAGTGATTTCTCTGCATACCATTCTAAGCGATGGCAATCCTGTGAAATTTGAGGCATTGAGCAAGGAAGAATTTGCACAAAAGACCCAACTGGACACGCTAGAAGGGGCTATTTATAAAAAAATTAAAGAGGAATTAAGCGACCCAGCAGCAAGAGAAGAAATTCATGCCCAGTTTCCAAAAAAATCCATCCATCGAAGAAATACAGGATATGCAGTGGATGAATTGCTCAAATCGGAAGTTTTTGAAGGAGAAGAGCAGTTTAATTTCTGTAAACTTCTTTCGGGATCGGAAGGGACTTTGGCATTTACAACGGAGATCAAAATCAGTTTAGATCCTCTGCCTGACCCAATTGAAATTGTGGTGGCTGCTCATTTTGAGACGATTCATGAAAGTATGGTTGCGTCCCAAACAGCCATGAAACATCCGGCCACTGCAGTGGAATTGATGGATAAAATCATTTTGGACTGTACCAAAGAGAGTATTGAATATTCCAAAAATCGATATTTCGTAGAAGGGGATCCTGAAGCGCTTTTAATGGTAGAATTCCGAGGTAAAACATTGGAGGAAGCTATGGAAAAGGGGAGGAAGTTAGTGGAGGATTTTCAACAAAAAGGGATCGGGTATGCCTATCCTATTATCGAGCCAGCCATGGTTTCTGCTGCTTGGGCATTGCGTTCGGCAGGATTGGGATTATTGGCCAATATTCCGGGGATCCCAAAGCAGTGGCTTGTATTGAAGATACTGCGGTGGATATTGAGGATTTGGCGGATTACATCGATGAAGTGGATGAGATGATGGAAGGCTTTAACCAAAAGCCAGTTCATTACGCCCATGCCGGAGCAGGGGAAATTCACTTGAGGCCCATCTTGGATTTGAAAAAATCTAAAGATGTGGAGGAGTTCTATCAGATTTCAAAAGCGTCTGCCGAGTTAGTGAAAAAGTACCAAGGCTCTCTGAGCGGGGAACATGGAGATGGAAGGGTTCGGGCTGCTTTTATTCCTTTGATGGTAGGAGAGAAAAATTACCAGTTGTTTCGCCGTTTGAAATTCACTTGGGATCCTCAAAATATTTTCAATCCTGGGAAAATAGTGGATGCAGCTCCAATGAATAAATTCCTTCGATATGAGCCAGATTCTAAAACTCCGGAGCATCCAACTTTGATGGACTTTTCCAATGTAGGAGGGATCCTTCGTATGGCAGAAAAATGCAATGGCTCAGGTGACTGCAGGAAATTACCGGGATCGGGAGGCACCATGTGCCCCAGTTATATGGCCACCCGAAATGAGCGGGATACCACGCGAGGGCGGGCCAATACCTTGAGGGAGTTTTTGACCATGGATAAAAAAGAAAATGCCTTTGATCATCCTGAAATCAAGGAAGCCATGGACTTATGTCTTTCTTGTAAAGGTTGTACCTCCGAATGTCCTTCGAATGTGGACATGGCTAGCTTAAAAGCGGAATTTCAATATCAATACCAACAAGCTAATGGAGTCCCTTTACGGTCTAAAGCTTTTGCCCATATCAATGAACTGAATGAATTGGGATCCTTGGTTCCTGGAATTGCTAATTTCTTTTTAAGTAACAGTCTTACGGGAGGATTGATGAAATCTGTATTGGGGGTTGCTCCCACACGAAATCTTCCTGCCATCAGCAATCAGAGTCTCAGGAAGTGGTACAAAAAGAATTATCAGGCTTTACCAGGAGCAAAACAAACCATTAAATCCATCTATTTTTTTGTGGATGAGTTTACTAATCATAATGATACCCAAATTGGCATCAAAGCAATTTCACTATTGAAAAAGCTGGGATATGATGTGAAACTCGTAGATCATCAGGAAAGTGGACGATCTGCTATTTCGAAAGGATTATTACCAAAAGCTAAAAAGCATGCAGAAGCCAATGTGAAAGTGTTTGCCAACTTGATTGATGGAACTACTCCTTTGATAGGTCTGGAACCTTCGGCAATTTTGAGTTTTAGAGATGAATACCCCCGCCTTGTTGGGAAGGAGTTGGTAGAATCTGCCAAAAAGTTAAAATTTCATGTGAAGTTAATCGATGAGTTTTTGGCTCAGGAAGCAGCTGCTGGAAATATCAAATCGGATTCTTTTACTTCCGAAAATAAGCAGATTAAGCTTCATGGGCATTGTCACCAAAAAGCACTTTCATCGGTACTTTGGACCCAAAAAATATTGTCGCTTCCTGCGAATTATACAGTGGAGACCATACCTAGTGGTTGCTGTGGGATGGCTGGAAGCTTTGGTTATGAAGCAGAGCATTATGAAGTTTCTCAGCAAGTGGGAGAATTGGTATTGTTTCCAGCAGTGAGAAAAGCTGATTCGGAAACCATCATCGCTGCGCCCGGTACTTCATGCAGACATCAGATTGCAGATGGAACCGGAAGGAAAGCTTTACACCCAGTGGAGATTTTATGGGAAGCTGCTGTATGTTAAATCATTTCAAAATTGTATGAAGCAAATGTTTTTCTTCCCATTTCTTGTTCTTGGCATACTTACTTTTTATTGTCAAGGAGAAGTGAAGAGGCCAATTACTGAAGCTGACAAAGGATTTCTAAATGGTATTAACTGAATTTTTCCAAATTCATCATGAACCCTATTACCGGGGAGAAGTCTAAGAAGTTTGGTATTCAGTCAAAAAATGCCAGGGAATGGACTTTTATCACCCAACAAAGCTGATGTTGCCCTACTATTATTTGCTTCGTTCCCTTATTTCATCATGCTAATGGCACCTAATTGAAAAACTCAATTAAGATTTAATGATATATCGGATTTAGTTTCTTTATTAAATGGAGATAATTTGTTTTAATTGAGCCATTTGGAAATTCATATCAGGGATCTGGCCATTTTGTTACCTTTATATATCCAGTTTTGACTTCCTGTTTTTCTGATTTTTTGATTTTGGGTATCTTAGCCTAACTAGGTAAATGGGATTTTTGAATTGATTCTGAAGTATCTATTTTAATTGAATTGAGAATGAAAGAGTATACACGACTAGTACAGTTAATCCATCCCGAGATGGGAAGAAAAGTTGGCGTAGTTAAAGAGCCTTATCTGATTTTGTTGAACGATGTTACAAGTGTATATCAATTGACATTGCAGGCTCTGGACAAAGAAGTATCTATTCATTTTCTCTTGGATCAATTAATTTCTGAGGAACAACTTGACTACGATGCTATTTATTCTGGAAAAAGCGAGTGGAAATTGCTCCCTTCTTTTGATAATCCTGACAATCCTTCGCACTGTATCGTGTCAGGAACAGGTCTTACGCATCTCAGCAGCGCAATGAACAGGAATGTCATGCATCTAAGCGAGTCAGGAAATTCCTTAACTGACAGTATGATTGTTTATCAGTGGGGAGTTGAAGGAGGGAAGCCAGAAGATGGAAAAATAGGGGTACAGCCAGAATGGTTTTATAAAGGAACTGGTTCTATTCTCAAAGCGAATGGGGAGCCTTTGACAGTTCCCGCTTTTGGAAATGATGGTGGAGAGGAACCAGAAATAGCTGGGATTTACCTTGTGGACAGAAAAGGGCAGCCGGTTCGAATTGGCTTTACTACTGGAAATGAGTTTTCAGATCATGTGATGGAAAAGAAAAATTACCTCTACTTGGCACCTTCCAAATTACGCAACTGCTCTATTGGACCTGAATTGGTTCTTAAAGATGATTTTTCGAACCTGAGTGGGAAGGTTAGTATTTCTCGAGGAGAGGAAGAACTATGGTCGGCAGCTATTAAGACAGGAGAGGAAAATATGGCCCATACTTTGACAAATTTGGAGTATCATCATTTCAAATATCCAGATCATCGTCTACCACTTCAAGGGCATGTTCATTTTTTGGAACAGGCTCATTTAGTTTTGGTGTAGGAATTAATTTGCAAACAGGCGATCAAATGAAAGTAGAATGGGAAGGAATGGGGCGTCCTTTAGTTAATCCAATTAAGGTTTCAGGGGAAAAAGAGGAGTTTATCCGAGTGAATCAAATATTCTAACTTCTAAGATTTGGAAGATTCTCAGTTTATTCAAAATTGAACTAATTAGTTTAGGAAACCTGAGTTTCCCACCCGCAATAAAAAAGACTGGATCTTCTCTCGAAGTCCAGTCTTGGTTGATTAATATTTAAAATTGGAATAAAATCATCCTTTATTTCCTTCTGGATAATAATGATGAACATCTCGTTGAGGAAATGGAATTCCGATATTTGCTGCATCAAAGGATTTTTTAATATGCTCCTGCATGAAAAAATGGACATTCCAGTAATCTTCAGTTTTGCACCAAGGTCTTACGGCAAAGTTTACAGAGGAATCGCCTAACTCCGAAACAAGAATATCTACTGGTTGGGAATGATCTATAAATTCACAACTGGCAGCAACTTTTTCGATGATACTTCTCGCTTTATCAATATCAGCCTCATAGCTGATCCCAAATGTCATCGGTACTTTTCTTTCTGGGTTGGATGTCAAATTTTCCAAAGGATTAGAGGATATCGCTCCATTGGGTATGATAATGACCCGGTTGTCCAGTGTGGTGAGAATAGTGTTGAAAATCTGAATTTCCCGGACCGTTCCAGAGTAACCATTGGTTACGATGAAATCACCTACTTTGAAAGGTCTAAAGAATAAAATTAGAATCCCCGCGGCCATGTGTCCAAGGTTTCCTTGAAGAGCCAAGCCAATAGCAAAGGCTAATGCACTAAAAATGGCAATGAATGAAGTGACGTTAAACCCAAACATTGATGCTGCACTCAAAATGACTAAAAGCCTTAATGAGATGCCGATCAAGGAAGATAGAAAAGGGGCTAGCGACTTGTCAACATTACTTTTTGCCAGCGATTTTTTGATTTTTCCTGCGAAAATACCTGCAATCCAAAAGCCGATGAGCAAGGTTAAAATGGCACCCAAAACCTTAGGGGCATAGAGGTATACCATGTCCAAAATTTTCTCAAAATCGAATTCCATAATTAGAAAGGTTTATGTGAACAGGAACGTATTTGACCTGTATGAAAATGAAAACATAAAAAGAGTACCTATAATTTGGGGAAAAAATAGTTTAGTGAAAACAAAAATTTTAAAAAAATAAGAATTGGATCTTTGTCTTAATTAGATGATAAATATTATTGGTTCTGTTAAATTGGTTTTGGTTGGTTTTTTAATTTTGGATGTTTTTGGTTTTGCCAATAAAATACATGCTGTCTTTCGGACTTAAGAAAATACTTTTCTTACTACATATTCCGCACACCTTGCGGCAAGTCTGGCAGTGGCATGATCCAAGTCAAAATTCGGGTTGAGCTCTACCACATCCATGGATATGACTTTCTTACTTTTGGTGATTAATTCGAATACTTTGAAGGCAAAGTCCGGTTCGAATCCCATTGGGGATGGTGCTGAGACCCCTGGAGCATAGGCCGAAGCAAAGCCATCCATGTCTACCGTGAGATAGATTTTATCTTTGGAATCCAAAAACCATAAGATTTTCTCTTGGATGACTTCCCAGTTATTTAGCCGAAAATCCTCCATGACCATCCATTGTGAGTTCGATCTTTCCGCAGTTTCAAAAAGTGACTTTGGATTCACGGAGCGCTGAATCCCTAAGCACAGATAGTGAAAATCATCTTTAAATTCCTCAGCAAGTTGGAAGAAAGGGGATCCTGAATGTCCTTTCCCATTGTTTAATGGTCTCAAGTCGAAATGAGCATCCAAATTGATAATGCCCAGCTTTTCACCCTTGGATTTGAGGTAATGATAGACGCCTCTTGCATGGGCCAGTGCTAAATCATGCCCACCGCCCAATAGAACAGGAAAATGATTGGTTTCCAAGAGTTTGGCTACGGTTGTAGAAATGAGGTCATGGCTAGATTCCATGTCCGAGTTATGAGTAATGACATCACCATAGTCAAAAACCCTGGTTTGCTCGGGAAGGTGAAAAGCTAGACTCCCCATCATATTCCGGATGGCTTTTGGCCCTGCTTTCGTTCCTAACCTACCTTGGTTTCTATTGACCCCTTCTTCGCTGGCATAACCAAGGATTCCTACTTTTGGCTTTTCGGTATTGGTATCCAACTGGAGGTCATTTACTGAAATACTGGCTTGATGCCAATATTCAATCGAATTGGATTTCCTACCATACCAATTGGAAGTTTCTGGATTTTGGTGAATTTGCCCCATCTTTTTTTATAGCAATTTATCCAAAATAATAGGATCTACCAGATTTGGGAGGGTTACTTTTAAATTTGGGGTCCTTTCCATTTCTCTTTGAATGGCTTCTAGTGAACCTGAATTCCTAGCCCAAGCTCTTCTGGCAATTCCATTATTGACATCATAAAAAAGCATGGAATTCAATTTCCTTTCTGCTTCTTTCGAGCCATCGAGGACCATCCCAAATCCACCGTTGATGACTTCCCCCAACCTACACCGCCTCCGTTATGAATGGAGACCCAAGTAGCACCTCTAAAACTATCCCCAATCACATTGTGAATCGCCATATCCGCAGTAAACTTACTCCCATCATAGATATTGCTGGTTTCTCGATATGGAGAATCTGTGCCGCTGACATCATGGTGATCTCTTCCAAGTACGATTGGAGCAGAGATTTCACCGGATTCAATGGCTTCATTAAACGCTTTCGCAATTTTTGCTCTTCCTTCTGCATCTGCATATAGAATCCTGGCCTGGGAACCCACTACCAATCGATTATTTTCTGCCTCTTCGATCCAAGTGATGTTGTCCTGCATTTGCTGCTGTATGGATGCAGGGGAATTTTGCATGATTTCTTTTAGGACTTTTGCTGCAATTTGATCTGTTTTGGATAAGTCTTCAGGGTTCCCGGATGTACATACCCACCGAAAGGGTCCAAAACCATAATCAAAACACATCGGTCCAAGGATATCCTGAACGTAACTTGGATATCGGAAGTCTATGCCGTTCTCAGCCATGATATCAGCCCCAGCCCTGGAGGCTTCTAATAGAAACGCATTTCCATAATCAAAAAGTAGGTTCCTTTTTTCGAATGGTTATTGATAGAAGAGGCATGTCTTCTCAAGGTTTTCTGAACCTTCTCTTTAAATAATTCAGGATCTTCGGCCATCATTCGATTAGACTCCTCAAAAGATAAACCTACAGGATAGTAACCTCCAGCCCAAGGGTTATGTAATGAGGTTTGATCCGAACCTATTTCCACAAAAACATTTTCCTGATCAAATCTTTCCCAAACATCTACCACATTGCCCAGGTAGGCGATAGAAACTACTTCTTCATTGGCTTTGGCCAGTTGGGTTCTGAGAACCAATTCATCCAGGTTTTCGACCAACTCATCTACCCACCCTTGCTCATGCCTTTTTTGGCAGCAGCAGGATTGACTTCTGCACAGATGGTAATACATCCTGCGATATTTCCTGCTTTGGGCTGTGCGCCGCTCATGCCTCCAAGGCCTGCAGTCAAAAATAGTTTCCCTTTTGGGGATTTGCCAGCACCCAGTTTTTTACGGAAGGCATTCATCACGGTGATGGTGGTTCCATGTACGATTCCCTGTGGACCAATATACATGTAAGAGCCTGCAGTCATTTGTCCATATTGTGTAACCCCTAGAGCATTGAATTTTTCCCAATCATCAGGTTTTGAATAGTTAGGAATCATCATTCCATTGGTAACAATCACCCTTGGAGCTTCCTTGGAAGAAGGGAATAGTCCCATCGGGTGCCCGGAATAGACATGGAGTGTTTGCTCTTCTGTCATTTCCGATAAATATTTCATGACCAGTAAATATTGAGCCCAGTTTTGAAAGACAGCTCCGTTTCCACCGTAGGTGATCAACTCCTCGGGATGTTGTGCGACAGCTGGATCTAAATTATTTTGGATCATCAGCATCATCGCAGCAGCTTGATTTGACTTGGCAGGATATTCACGGATGGGTCTTGCTTTCATTTCATAATCCGGCATGAATCGGTACATGTAGATTCTCCCAAATTCCTGGAGTTCGGCGAAAAATTCTTCTGCTAACTCGAAATGCCATTCTTTGGGAAAATACCTGAGCGCATTGGAGAGCGCGAGTTTTTTCTCTTCTTCGGTTAAAATATCCTTCCTTTTTGGGGCATGACTGATTTGTTCACTTCTTACCTTTTTGGAAGGTAAAACGCTAGGGATACCTTGTGAAATTTGCTCTTGGAAAGTCATTTGAATGATCAAATTAAATGTGTTGAATTGAAGAAGAATCTTTCTTAAATGAGTGGTCTTGGTGCTTTGATTAATTTACTGAAGCAGTCACTCGGTGACCGCTTTTCCAAACTTGTGCAGGTTTGAGTTTTCCCTGATGGTAAAGAATCTCCTGGTAATTACTGCTAGGGTAAATGGAAAAGTCTGCCAGCATTCCTGGTTTTAAAATACCTCTGTCGGATAAGTTTAAAGTTGCTGCAGCTCGTACCGTTATCCCGGCTAAGACCTCTGCGGTGCTTAACTTTTGGAATGTGGCAAGAATAGATGCTTGGGTAATTAAATCTCCCATGGGAGCCGAGCCTGGATTCCAGTCTGAAGCAATTGCCAAAGAACCTCCTTGGTCCAATAATTTTCTGGCAGGAGTAAAATCACAGCCAAGGCCTAAACTTGCTCCAGGCAATGCTACGGCGATGGTATCAGATTGGGCAAGCAAAGAAATCTCATGTTCTCCCGATGCCTCTAAATGATCGGCAGATTTTGAGTGGAATTTTACGGCGACTTCAGACCCTCCAACCGTGAATTGGTCAGCATGGACTGTAATATCAAATCCAAATTCTTTAGCTTTTTGGAAATAGGGTTCAATTTCCTCCGAAGAGAATGCGCTTTTTTCAATGAATGCATCGACTCGATTAGAAAGCTGTTCTATGTTGATTTGAGGAAGTAAGGTCTCTCCAATTAGCTTCAGGTATTCTGCATTCGTGCCTTCAAAATCTCTTGGTTTCATATGAGCTGCCAAGCAGGTGGAAATCAAATCGGCGGGGGTTTGGAATTCGCTTCTTTGATTGCCCTTAACATTTTCAACTCCTCCTCATGATTTAGTCCATATCCGCTTTTTACTTCAATGGTGGTCACGCCTTCCAATAAGTGCTGGTTGGCATTTTTGGTGGTGCTCGCCGCAAGTTGGATGAGGTCTAGTTTTCTTGTTTGGGTAACAGTATCCCAAATTCCTCCTCCCGCCTCGGCTATTTCCAAATAGGATTTCCCTGCATTTCTCATGGCAAAATCTCTGGCTCTGGTTCCACCAAAACAGATGTGGGTATGACAATCGATCCAACCCGGTACTGCCACGCAATCCCCTTCCAAAATATGGAGTTCGGTCTGGTCCAAGGTGATTTTTGATCTCAACTCCTCAAAGTTTCCAACTTCTAGAATTTTATCATCCTGAATCAGGATCCCCGCCTCTTGAACGATTTCCAAGCTTTCGTCTTTAAGAGGCCCCTTAAGGGAAGTTTATCCAGAGTCAACAACTGATGAAAGGGACCTATTAATTTTTGCTTCTTCATAATGAATTTTTTTAATAGGTGAACAATTCACTCCATTCCGTTTCAAATGCCAAGCCTTCTTTAATGGCAACTTGTTTCGCAATTTCCACTAACTCTCCACTCTGAATCAGTTCGATCGCAGTTTCCATATCCTCGGTCATCACCCGGTCAGAGACCACTGGAGAAATTTTGGTACGAACATGCTCATAAATGGCGGTCATGATCTTTCCTGATTTCATTGGAGCGTGGAAATCCATGGCTTGCGCTGCATAAAACAGTTCCACTCCAAGAATCTTTTCCACATTCCCAATTACCTGAAGTGCTTTTCTTGCCCCGATAGATCCCATACTCACATGATCTTCTTGTCCAAGGGAAGTTGGGATACTGTCCGCACTGGAAGGGAAGCAAAGCCCTTTGTTTTCTGAAGCCAAGGCTGCCGTAGTGTATTGTGGAATCATCAAACCTGAATTCAGGCCTGTTTCTTTTAGAAGTAATTTTGGTACGCCTGGCGTATCTCCTTCTATGGACAAGTAAATTCTTCTATCTGCAATGTTTCCTATTTCGGAAGCTGCCAGACAAGCATAATCCAGAGGTAAGGCAATGGGCTGCCCATGGAAGTTCCCTCCGCTAATCGTATGTGCTGCATTCAGTACAACGGGATTGTCTGTCACGGAATTGATTTCAGTCTCTATGGCATCCCTTAAATGTAACCAGGCATTTCTGGAAGCTCCATGTACCTGGGGCATGCAACGTAATGAATACGGATCTTGGACCCTGGCACAATTCGCATGTGAGTTCACGATCTCTGATTCATGGAGTAGATGTAAAATGGTTTGTGCAGTGTGTTTATTTCCAGGGTAAGGTCTCAATTGATGAAGCTCTGCTGAAAAAGGTTTAATGGACCCCATCAATCCTTCAATCATCATGGCGCCTGTCATATCAGCATGGGTGAGTACATTATGCAATCGATCCACCACTTTCACTCCGAATGCGGCAATAAATTGGGTTCCATTGATGAGAGCCAAACCTTCTTTTGGACCAAGTTGTATGGGGGATAGGTGATAGGATTGAAGGGCTTTTTCAGCTGAAATGATTGCTCCTTTCAAATGAACTTTTCCATATCCAATCAAGGGTAAGAAGAGATGGGAAAGTGGAGCCAGATCTCCTGATGCTCCTACCGAGCCCTGAAGCGGTACCACAGGAATCATATCATTTTCCAACATCCAAAGCATTCGCTCAATAGTAGCCAGCTGGATGCCTGAAAACCCCTGTGAAAGCGCCTGCACCTTCAACACTAGCATCAGTTTGGAAATTTCTACAGGAATGGGTTCCCCGAGTCCTACTGCATGACTTTTCAAAAGGTTTTCCTGAAGAGTTCGGGTATCAGACTCGGAGATCCTGCTGGTACATAGTGGACCAAATCCTGTATTGATCCCATAAACCGCTTTATCTCCCTTTGCAATTTGCTGAACTGCTTCACTGGATTTTATCACTTTGGATTTGGTCTCCTCAGTCAAAATCCCTTTTACCTCTTTTCTTGCGAGTTTTAAAGCTAAAGAAGAAGTAAGCCTATCAATGCCATATCGGAAAGTCTTCATTTCGTATTGGGTTATATTCTAAAGGGTTAGACAAAAATACTTTATTTATATGATAATTATTGATATCATTTTTATCATATATTGATAACTTTGAGTTATCATGGAATTACGACACCTTACTTATTTTAAAGCCGTTGCAGAGGAGCTAAACTTTAGGAAGGCGGCTGAAAAATTATTTATATCCCAACCAGGCTTGAGTAGGCAAATCAAACAATTAGAGGACTTGCTGCAGATCAAATTACTGGAAAGAGATCAAAAGCATGTAAAACTGACTGCTGCCGGGGCCTATTTGAAAGGGGAAGTGGATTTTATTCTAAATCACTTAGAGATTACCAAGAGTCAATTGAAATTGATTGACTCGGGAAAGGTAGGGGAGTTGAGAATCGGCTTTTGGGCTCTGCTTCCAATCGAGTATTACCGGACTTATTGGCCAAAATCAATCAGCATCACCCGCTCATTACCACTAGCTTGGAAGAACTAAGCAATTCGGCTCAAGTGGAGATGATTCAAAAGGATAAGTTGGATTTGGGCTTTGTTAGACTGGCTTCAGTAGCAGAGAATTTGGAAATGAAACCGGTGATGAAAGATTCTTTTTCACTGGTAGTCCCAATTGATCATCCAATTCCCGAAAGCCAATTCAAGTCAATTTCACAGTTTTCGGAAGAATCCTTTATCCTGTTTTCCAGTGATTACAGCAATTTCTATTACGAGCAAATCATTGGGATATGTAAGGATGCAGGCTTTTCTCCTAAAATCCGTCATAAATCTGTACATGCTTTGACTATTTTCAAACTGGTGGAAAATGGATTGGGTATTGCGATAGTTCCTACCTCCCTAAAAGAAGGCTATGATCTAACCGTGAGATTTATGGAAATTCCCAATACAAATCGATATTCAGAACTGTCAGTAATCTGGAAGCCGGGAAATAGAAATCAAGCTTTGAAGCAGGTATTGCCTTTGATTTAAGATTGAGAGTTTAAATAGTTTATCTGGATGGTTTTCTATTTAATGGTGGTATTCAATATTTATTATTTTAGCCCAAATCCAGAATGTCGGGTAAATGTCGGGTGAAAACCGAGCTTATTTCAGCCTATGTCACAACTCAAAAGAAGAAATTGCCATGGTTAATCAAAAATTATTTACAATGAAACAACCAGAACTTGGCAGAAAAATTTCCGAGATAAGGAAGGCGAAAGGACTAACTCAGGAAGAGTTGGTAGAAATGTGTAATCTTAATGTACGGACGATCCAGCGCATTGAAGCAGGTGAAGTGACTCCCAGGAGTTATACAATTAAAGCCTTGTTTGAAGCTTTGGGGATTCAGGAAAACCAAGAGTTTAAAGAAGCAGAAAATGGGAAGGCTGTTCCAACTATTTTGTATTTGGCATTGGCGGGTGGAATTCTATACTTCTTTGCTTCGATTTTTGAAATTTCAATGGAAGGAGAGTACGTAACGGGAGAATATTCTTTTAAAAAATTAGGCTTTATGGCTGCAAAATCTTTATCTATTTTGGGATATGTGGTTTTTGGAATAGGCTGGATTAAAGTTTCTAAACTCTTTCCAAATCAGCTTTTAAAAATCAGCTTTTGGATAATGATTGTAATCTCAGCTGCTTGGTACCTGACAGACATGGTGGCAATAAATTCATCCATCATTGGTTTTGAAGATTATTACTTGGTAAAAATAAGTTCATTCGGCTTTTGTTATGTATTGATGGGATTTGGCTTTATAGCCTATAAAAACTCTTTTTCCTCCATGGGAATGGTGATAGGAGGCCTTACGTTGGTTTCAGGAGTATTTATTTTCTCTTGGATAGGGGCAGTAGTTGGGTTGATCTTTTTATCCTTGGCTGAGCTAGGTCAAATCGGATTGTTGATGTATTTAATTCCAAAAGTGGGAAGAGTTCAGACTCCCACTTTTTCCTTCTGATTTTAAACATTTTATGATAATATTACTTTTAGTATAAAAAGATCATAAACCCAAAATGCCCTCCAGGATGTTTAGATTCCAAAAGTCTCTTTTATTGCTTTTATGTCCTCTTCTTTTCATTGCTTGTTCCAATGGTGATGAGGTAGATGACCAAATCGAAACAATTACCAACTTTGTTCTCGAGGTTGAAAAACTAGGAGATGGAGAAGTCAGAGCGACTTTCTCTGCAGACAATGCAAGTTTCTTTAGAGTGAACTTTGGAACTTCTGGTGAAGTACCAAAAAGGGTAGATGGAAATACCGCAAACTTTACGTACACTGAAAAAGGTGATTATAACATCACTGTTTATGCTCATACCACAGAGTCAAATTTCGTAGTCAATACCAAGACGATCAATATGAATGCTGCTTCTTTGGGATTGGGTCCGGATACGGGGTATACTAGTCCAGATTCTTATGAAGGGTTTAAACTTGTTTGGTCTGATGAATTTAATGGGACTACCATTTCAGATGATTGGACGTTTGAATTGGGAGATGGATGTCCTGACTTGTGTGGATGGGGTAACGAAGAGCTTGAATATTACAAAAAGGAAAATACCTCACTGGAAGACGGTAAATTGGTGATTACTGCAAAAAATGAAAATGCCGGATCAAAGAATTATACCTCTTCTCGATTGATCACCAAAGGTAAGCAGTCTTTTACTTACGGGAGGATTGATATTCGAGCTTTACTTCCAAAAGGCCAAGGATTGTGGCCAGCACTATGGATGTTGGGTGAAAATATTGATGAGGTAAGTTGGCCAAAATGTGGTGAAATAGATATCATGGAAATGGTGGGAGGTTCTACTGAGGACCGTGACCGAACAGTTCATGGAACCGTGCATTGGGACAATAATGGATCCTATGCGAATTATGGAGGAAGCACCAAACTTTCAACGGGGATATTCAATGATGAATACCATGTTTTTTCAATTATTTGGGATCAAGAGGAAATCATTTGGTTATTGGATGGTGAACAATACCATGTGATTGACATTACTCCTGCAGGATTGGATGAATTCCATAAACCAATGTATTTCATTTTCAATGTAGCAGTGGGAGGTATTTGGCCTGGAAGACCAGATGGAACCACCGTTTTTCCCCAAGAAATGAAAGTCGATTACATCCGGGTTTTCCAAGAAGAGTAAGACCTCATCGTCATTCCATTAAAGATTTGGAGATTTGATCTTTAATTGCTTTCAATAAGCGTGTGTTATGCTTGCTTTCTGTTTCAATCTCTACTATTTTCGGATGTAAAGATTCCTCGTAAAAATCTATTAATGTAGCATCTAGTTCTTCGGCATTTACCACTTTGGTATAGAAGAATCCAAATTCTGTTGCTAAATGTTGAGCGGATAATTTTTGTTTAGTTTCAAAAATTCCTCTAATTCAGGTTGCTCATTAGGACCTTTGATGATCCTAAATATTCCTCCTCCATGATTATTAAGCAGGATAATTCTTAGGTTGGGCATGGCATAATTATGCCAGAAAGCATTACGATCATAGAAGAACGCCAAATCCCCAGTTACCAACGTAACCAGCTCTTTCGTGGTGAATGTACAGCCTACCGCAGTAGAACTTGATCCATCAATGCCACTGGTTCCACGATTACAACAAACTTCCTGTTCTCTTGCTCCCAGAAAATTTAGATAACGGACAGACATGCTATTTGCAGCATGTATTTTGGATAGCTTTGGAATAGCTTGGAGTGCTGCATGAAGGGCGGAGTATTCGCCAAAACCCACTCGGTTAAGTACTTTTGGCAATTCATTTTTAACCTTTAACTCAAATGAATGCCAAGCTTGATAAAATTCAAGGTTTTGGGGTTGCAAATTCTCAGTAAGCCATTTGAAGAAGGCTTTTGGATGAGTGGGCAGAATGCGGGTAAGCCGTTGAAAGGTGTCTTTTGCATTTCCATCTTCTTGAATATGCCAATGGGAAGCTTTTGTTGATCTTAAGAAGAGCTTTAGCGCTTTGGAAATAATGGACTTCCCAAAGCTAATAATCAGATCAGGCTCGAGATTGCTGCTTAGTTGAGGGATGCCTAACCAGTGATCATGGAAGGTGATACTTTTATCGGATTGCATATTCCCGATGCAATCGGAAATAAAAACTACCTGATGTCTGTCTGATAAAGAATTGAGGAGAGTTAGAATTTCCAGATTGGGTCTCTGTTGACCTACAATGACAAGTATTCTGTGGACACCATCTAAGCGATTTTTGAGTTTTGCAAAAGATTCATCTGATAGCTGCACATTGCTGGAATGCTGGTTGAAAATACAAGGTTTCTCAGGAAATTGGATAGATTCCCCATCAGTAGGATAAAAAGGCTCCTTTAGAGGGATATTGAGGTGAACAGGACCGCAAGGAAATTTTTTGGAAAGGTTGATTGCTTCATTACTCAACCTCGCAGCTAGCCAGGAATCATCTTCTGTTCCAATTGAATTTGGGAATTGGAAACTTCCTTTCACATGGTTTCCATAAACTCCCTCTTGGAATATTGTTTGGCCGTCGTATTGATCAATCCATTCATTGGGTCGATCAGCAGTGATGACGAGCAAAGGAATTTTTGAAAATAGGCTTCAGCGATAGCAGGGAAATAATTCAAGGCGGCAGAACCACTGGTACATACCAAAGCCACAGGTTCTTCTAATTGTTGTGCCATTCCTAATGCAATAAATGCCGCTGAACGTTCATCAGAGATCGTCCTCGTATGAATATCCGGATGACGTGCAAAAGCCAAAGTAAGAGGGGCACATCTGGATCCAGGAGACAAGATGACATTCTTGATTCCTTTTTTAGCACAAATAGCCACCAATTCGATAATATGAGAGAGGATCAAGCTGTTGGATTTTGGATAAATTTCCCAATGATTTCACACTTATACTCAGTTTCTTCCCATTCATTTTCAGGAACTGAATCTTCAGTAACCCCTGCTCCAGAATATAAAATCGCTTTATTGCTAAAAAGAGAGGCAGTACGAAGATTGACAAAAACCGAAGTTTGTCCTTGAACATTGACCGGTCCTAGGAATCCTGCATAGAAAGAGCGATCAAAATCCTCATATTCCTGCAAAAAGTCATGAGCTTCTTTTCTTGGCATACCACAAACTGCTGAAGTGGGGTGTAGTAAATTGAGCATGATGGAACCAAGCTCCGGAAAGCCAGTTGCTTCCATGTCTATTCTAAAGTCTGTCTTGAGATGTAATAAATCTCCTGCTACGACGGTTTTAGGACCGTGTTCCTCGTATTCTCTAAGTCGTATCTTCTTAAAACAAGAAACTATATATCTGCTCACTAATGCTTGCTCCTCAATCTCTTTTTGCGTCCAAGCTACAGATTTAAGTGGGTTGTCCCCAGTTGCTTTTTGGGTCCCAGCCAAGGACATGGTATAAAAGATATCACCTTTGGTTTCAATTAATACCTCTGGAGAAGCACCCATCCAAGTTCCTAAATGTGGAATGTGGAAAAAGTTTATCAGTGCATTGGGATAGGAATTCATCAAGCTCAGGAGAGTGCAAGCTAGGTTGAAATCCTCCGGGATATCAATGGTCTTAGTTCTAGCCGGAACGACCTTTTCCAGTTTATTTTCTTTCACGGCCTCTATCCCTCGTTCTACAAGTTGGAGAAAATGGGATTTATCTTCACTGATTCCTGAAGTAATAATTTTGTTATTGATGGTTTGATCAAAAAGTAGTTTTCGAAGCTCTGCGTCATTGAGTTTTTGTTGGTCTTCCAGTTGGATTTTTGCCCATTCTGGTAAGTCTTCAGGTATAAATTCCTGGTCTAGTTCAAAGCTGAAATACCGATTCGCCTTGATGTAATATGCTTTTTTATCCTCTTGATCTGCAAAGGGATGAACGATAAACCCAGGGGCAATCCTTCTAGGTTTAATTCTACTTTCTGAGGAGACGCGGTTTCATCCAATACCATTTCCAGTTTTTTGGATTTTGGTTTTCTCCAAATAGCAAAAGATCCTCCGGAAGTTAATCCAAGCTGCAATAAAAGCTGAATAATTTCTGTTTGGGTATGATTATATGAAACCTCAGTATTCATTATTTTCTATCTAAAATAGCCATGGTAATTCGACTGATGCAGCAAAGCTGGTTTTTCTCATTTCGGATTTTTATTTCCCAAACCTGTGTGCTTTTACCCAAATGTATGGGACTTGCTGTACCCGTTACAAAACCGTCTTTCACAGATTTTAAATGATTGGCATTTATTTCCAAGCCCACGCAAAACTGCTTTTCCGAATCTAATGTGAGGGAACTTGATATACTTCCCAAAGTTTCGGCAAGTACCACATTAGCTCCTCCATGCAACAAACCCATGGGTTGTTTTGTTCGGTGATCTACGGGCATTTTGGCAGAAATAGTATCTTCTGTAGCATTCGTGAAAAATATTCCCAAATACTCTACCATGGTATTTTCAATTTGTTTATTGAGTTGATCAAGGGAAGGCTTTCGCTTAAATACCATGAAAATTAAAGTAAATGAGTTTTCTTTGGGGGAAGACAAAAATAGAGAATCTTGAATCGAAAAAAAATTTACTTAGTTAGGCACGGGCAAACTGATTTTAATTTGAGGGGTGTTGTCCAGGGAAGTGGGATAGATGCAGATATCAATGAAACAGGTAGAGCTCAGGGAAAGATGTTTTTTGAGGCATATAAAGATGTTCCTTTTGATCGGGTATACCATACTGCCTTGATTCGAACCAAGCAATCAATTCAAAAATTTATAGATCTGGGAATTCCGGCTACCACCTTACCGGAGTTGAATGAAATCTCTTGGGGTGACTATGAAGGAACTCCAATGACTACGGAAGAGAATCAATACTATGAACACATGCTCAACCAATGGAGGGTAGGTAATTTGGATTATGCCATTGCGGGTGGCGAAAGTCCAAACATTGTGGCAGCTAGAATGATCAAAGGAATTGAAAGAATAATTGCAGACCCTGGAGAAAACGTGTTAGTATGTATGCACGGAAGGGCGATGAGAATATTTTTAAGTCTGATCTTAAAGGAAGATTTGAAAAATATGGATCAGTTCGAGCATCAAAACCTTTGTCTCTATTTACTGGAGGAAAAGGAAAATGGGGAGTTTGAACTAGTAAAGAGGAATGATGTAAAACATCTTAAAGCTTAGTATCTGCTTTAGCAAGTTTACCATTCTTTTTGAGCTGCTGGGCTTCCTCATATTCTGAAATGAAGCTTTGCAGTTCTTCTTTCCCTTCCGTCAAATCAAAAAGCCGAAAAGCGATTTCCTGAAGTTGCATTTCCTGGCCCTCTCCAATTTCCACAATAAAACTTCCCAGGCTGCATTCATCAATTTCACTGCTTGGGACTTCAATCACCAAAGTGAGGTCAGAATTCCCCGAATAGGTTTTTGTTTTAAAAGCATCAGAAAATTGATCCTCAATCTTTTGGATAGAAGTTTTTAGTGATTTAAGCTCTTTTTGTTTGAAAATCACCATAAATGTCTTCGGATCATCACTTTTTGCAAAGGATGAGAGAGACATAAACATGATAATTAGTAGGGTTCCTAAACTTCTCATACCTTCCAAGATACTAAAATAATGCCTGAAGAAACAAGAGCTTGGGTCTAAAAAAATAAAAACCCCGAAAATGAATTTATTTCCGGGGTTTCTTTTATTTCAATCTGTGATTTAAGAAGCTTTAGATCTCTTCTTTTTCACTGGTGTTGGTTCTTCGATCTCATCCTCTACTCCGGCTAAGATTCTACCACAGTGCTCACACACGATTAATTTTTTCTTTTCTCTGATGTCAGCTTGTCTTTGAGGGGGAACTGTATTGAAACAGCCTCCGCATGCACCTCTTTTTACGAGCACTACTGCTAATCCATTTTTTGCATTGGCTCTGATCTTATTGTAAGATTTAACCAAACGCTCATCCACTTTCTTCAAAGCTTTTTCTCTATCCGCATTTAATTTTGCTTCCTCGGATTCACTTTCAGAAATAATGGTGGATAATTCGCTGTTTTTCTGATCAAGATCTTTTTGGCGATCTTTCATCACTGCAGTAAGTTCTTCAAGATCAACTTTCTTTTGATCAATTTTCACTCCTGCTTCAGCGATTTTTTCTTTGAAACCTGAATTTCCAAGTCTTGCAATTCCAGCTCCTTGGTGATGGCATCATACTCACGGTTGTTACGCACATTCATCTGTTGCTCCTGATACTTCTTGATCAGTTTTTCAGATTCTTTAATGCTGTCCTTGAGTTGTTTGATTTCCTCGTCGTATGCTTCAATCTCGGCTTTAAACTTTTCCAAACGGGTTTCATAACCAGCAATCTCGTCTTCCAGGTCTTGAACTTCCTCAGGTAGAGCGCCTCTTACCTTGATAAGAGCATCAAGTCTTGAATCAATAAGTTGAAGGTTATGTATAGCCTCGAGTTTTTGTGCTACTGTACTTTCCATGTACTATCGGTAGGATGTGGGATTTGTAACTACTTTCGTCAAATAGAGTGCAATATTAGGAAAATTTTGTGACAATAGCTCTCCTAGTAATTCTTTTGTGAAAATTTCACTCTCATAGTGTCCAATATCACAGAGGATTAATTGCCCTTCTGTATCAAAAAACTCATGGTATTTGACATCAGAAGTGATAAATAGGTCCGCATTGGCCCTTTTTGCCTGATTTAAAAAAAAAATTCCAGCTCCACCGCATACGGCAACTTTTTTTATTTCCTTCTGAAGAAAGGAGGTGTGTTTGACCACCTTCAGGTCCATTTTTTCTTTCAAATAATCTAAAAAGTCAGTTTCTTCCATAGGTTCCGGCAACTCCCCAACCATACCTGCTCCCACATCCTGATGCTCATTCTCTATACTGGTCAAGTAATAGGCAACTTCCTCATATGGGTGACTGGATTTTAGCTGGCCTAGAACTTTTCCGATTAAATGATTTGAAACCAGTACTTCCACTTTTACTTCCTCCAAGGTTTCGGGTTTTCCTTGTTTTCCGATTGTAGGATTGGCTTTGGAAGAAGGAGTAAACGTTCCAGTTCCTTCTGTTTGAAAAGAACAATCTGAATATTCCCCAATTTTTCCAGCTCCGGCTTGATAAATGGCTTTCAAGACTTGCTCTTTTTCAGCACTGGGCACGAAGAATTCCAACTTGCTCAATAATTGTTTTTTAGGCAGGAGAATCCTGGTGTTGATCAATCCAAGTCGGTCACAGATTCTCTTATTGACCCCGTTGGAGACATGATCCAAATTGGTATGGATTGCAAAAATTGCGATGTCATTTTTGATGGCTTTGATGACCGTTCGCTCCACATAGTTTCTTCCTGTAAAGCTCTTTAACCCTTTGAAAACAATAGGGTGATGGGCAACAATTAAATTGGCTCCCAAGGATATTGCCTCATCCACTACCTCCTCAGTACAGTCTAAAGAGCAAATCACCCCCGTCACTAGATCGTTTCGATTACCCGTAATCAAGGAGGCGTTATCGTAAGATTCTTGGTAAGAGGGCGGAGCATAAGATTCTAGCCATGAAATCAATTCTCCAATCTTGTATCCCATAATTTTTATGTTTATTTGGTCAAAAATAGTAAAACTTAGGAATGCGCCCTTACGCTTTTTTGCTTTATCCATTTGCCTTGCTTTATGACCTTATCACCAGGATTCGGAATACGTTTTTTGATTGGGGATGGCTTAAAAGTCGTCGATCTCCCATCTCAAGTATTTTGGTGGGAAATCTCCGAGTAGGGGGAACGGGGAAAACACCCATGGTGGAATACCTAATTGAATATCTAAAGGCCAAAAAGAATAGTGCTACCTTAAGCAGAGGCTATGGAAGAAAAACGCAAGGTTTTTTGCAGGCATCGGTTGATTTAACTCCATCTGATATTGGAGATGAGCCATTTCAGATTTATGAAAAATATGGGAATGATATCTCTGTTTTTGTAGGGGAGGATCGAGTTGAAGCAGCCTTTCAAATCGCAGAAAAACAACCAAATACAGAAGTATTGCTTCTGGATGATGCATTTCAGCATCGATCATTTCGGGCTGATTTGAATATTCTTTTGACTACCTATGATCAGCCGTTTTTCTCTGATTTTTTACTTCCGATGGGGAGGTTGAGAGAAAGTAGGTCTGGAGCTAAACGCGCCAATCTAATTGTGGTCACCAAATCTCCAAGAGGATTGGATGCTCAAGAAAGAGGTAGGGTTAAAAAGAAAATCATACCCTATAACCCAAGTGCTCCCATTTTATTTAGTTCGATTGGTTACGGGCAACCTGTGACACTTCAACCTGAGCATAAGTTTTCGGATTCGGTGATATTAGTAAGCGGGATATCGGATGATTCGCAGTTGAAATCCTTTGTGTCCAACAATTATGATTTACTAGAAACGCTTAATTACCCAGATCATCATGATTACAAACAAGAAGATTTTGAACGGATGAAACAGGTTTACCAGCAATATGCTTCCAAAAAACCAGTGTTGATCACCACCGAAAAGGATGCAGTAAAAGTTAAATCTTCTTGTCCAGCAGGATTTCTAAGAGAAATTCCGATTTTTGTCCTGCCAATCCAGGTGGTTTTTTCACCTGAAGATGAGCAGATACTAAAAAGTTTTATCGATCAGGTAATTCTTTAAAAGAAAAAGATTAGGTGAAAATCAGGGTTTTCGGTTTACTTATATTGTTGATAATTGGGCTTTCCACAAAGTTGATGGCTCAGCGTCCAGTGACTACCAATCCTAACCAGCAAAGGACAAGGGAATTGGTTGATCCTCAAGAGGAAGAGGAAGAGACAGATGGAAGGAGACCTTTGTTGGATGATAGCACCAAACAGGTATACGGGCCTAAAACCAGCCTTTATTTTTCGAAAAAGACATCAAGAGAAACAACTTAATTCTTTATCCCCAAGACACCTCGTTGACCAATTTTCATAACTATGATCCAGTGTCAAAAGGAGGGTGGAAATATCAGGACCTAGGAAATATAGGAAGTGCTTCTCAACCAGTTTTTTATCAGATACCGGAATTAATTGGGACAAGATCAGGGTACTCAGCCTACGATTTGTATTACCGAAACCCCGAAAATTATAAATACTTCGATACCAAATCCCCTTTCACTGAAATGTCCGCATTTTTCGGAGGAGGGCATCGGAATATGCTGGATTTGGCTTTTGCCAGAAACATTAATCCACGCTGGAATGTGGGGTTTGAGTTTCATACCATTAAAGCCCGAAAAACGCTCAATCCAGTTGCAAGAGATGACAATATGGTGGATCAGACCTCCTATTCCTTGCATACCAACTATCGATCAGAAAACGGGAAGTACTGGTTCCTTGGAAATTTTTCCAGGATGAAACATAAAGTGAATGAAATAGGAGGTATCATACCTCCGGAAGTGGATAGTACTTCTATTTACTTCACCTATGAAGATGCCAAAGTGTGGTTAAGAAATTCACAAGCGAGGGACTTGAGACAGGATTATCATTTTTACCATGAGTATAAGGTCCAGGATGGTTTGCAGATTTATCATGTGTTTGACAAGAAAAGTCAAGACATGACTTTTGAATCTGATCTGACTACCTCGGATTCCCTGTTTTATCCGAAAACAAGATTCAATCAGCCCGATACAACCAGGAATTTCAATGAATTTTCGGAGTGGAGAAATGAAGTCGGGTTTAAAGGGACCTTTGGAGGCTTTTTTTACAATGCCTATGGGAAGTTTAGGGCAGGTAGGATGAAAAATAAGTTTTTTGAGGAGGATGATAAATTCAATGAGGTTTACTTAGGTGGGCAATTAGTAGGTAAAATTTCCGACCAATGGTCTTTGACTGCTGACGGAGAATATTTACTGCCAGGGGCATATAAACTCCATGGGTTATTTGTTTCTCCTTGGATAGAACTGGAATATACCAAAGCTTTATACAAGCCTACATCGGTTCAGCAGGTGTACATGGGGAATCATTATCAATGGGAAAATGATTTTGATAATACTGGGGTGGATCAAATCAAAGGGAAATTGATTATCAATTTTGATAAGATCAGGTTAAGACCCAGTCTGACCATCAACAGAGTTAATAATTACATTTATTTCAATGAGGATAGGGTGGCCACTCAAAATAATGGAGAGGCATTTATGTTAATGCCTGGATTGGTGGCCAATTTCCAAATTGGAAAGAAATTCAGATGGGATAATGAATTGGTATTCACCCAGATTTCAGGAGCTGGAAGTGATGCTTTTAGAATACCGAAGTTTTATGCCAATAGTAAATTCTATTTTGATAGTCCTGCGTTTGATGAACACGTATTTATTCAGTTTGGGATTGATGTTCGATACAAGTCTGACTATTTTGCGGATGCTTACTTTCCTTCTACACAACAGTTCTACCTACAGAATTCATTCAATGTATATGCTTATCCAGTAGCGGATATATTTTTGAATTTTAGAATTAACAGAACCCGGGTATTGTTGAAATACAATCATCTTAATAGTGGTTTGATGAGCCAGGAAGGGTATTTTGTTACCCCTGATTATACTGGATATAAATCATTTATTGACTTGGGAATCACTTGGTATTTATTTGACTAATTATGAGTTGGGAAGAAAGCACCAGAGAGAAAATGCTTCATTTGAAGTTGCCAACTGATCCTCGTTGGGTCAACATTGCGGAAATGCAGATTGAAGACATATTGACGGATCATGCCTATTGCGGACAGAAGGCTGCTTCCTCCTGTATCAGTTTGATTTTGAGATTTTTTGATTTGCCTGAACTAGTGGATACTTTGACTCCAATAGTTTCCGAGGAATGGGGCCATTTTGAGCGTGTCATGGACCAAATTCGTAAAAGAGGGTTGAAATTCGGAGAGCCACGGAAAGATGAATATGTCACCCGTCTTCAAGGTTTTGTCAAGAAAGGAGGCAATCGATGGCAGCAACTTACAGAAGTATTGTTGTTGAATGCATTAATTGAAGCCAGAAGTTGTGAGCGTTTTAAGTTATTGTCCAAGAATATTGAAGATTCGGAGCTTCAAAGTTTTTATTATGAACTTATGATTTCTGAGGCAGGACATTATGTGACTTTCATTGAACTGGCTAGAAAATACCAAGATCCCGAAAAGGTAAATACTCGCTGGCAGGAATGGTTGACATTTGAGGCGGAGGTGTTGAAAGAATTGGGGATTAGAGGAGATCGAATGCATTGAGAATGGTAGTAAAAATCAGAGAAATTCAGCCAAAGGAATTGGTGGGTCAAAAAATAGTGACCTCCATTTCGAAGAAAGAAACTTCAAAACTTTGGAGGCCCTTTAGACGGACTCTTAAGGAAAAAGACCTTTTTCCTAACCTTTTTTATTCCATCAATAGATATGGAAAAGTCATGCAAGAGGGGAATTTTTCAATGGCTACTCTATTTGAAAAATGCGCAGCTATTGAGGTAGATTCTGATAGATTTGATGGGTTTGAGCGAATCGGATTGGAGGGAGGGAAATATGCTGTATTTGAACATTCGGGCTCCGTTTCCAACTTCCAACATACCATGCAGAAATTTTATCAGGAATGGCTTCCTAAATCCGGATATGAATTGGATAATCGAGCTCATTTTGAAACATTTGATGAGCACTATGATCCTTTTTCAGAAAGTTCCGTTGAATTGATTTGGATACCCATTAAAGCCTTAGAATAATCAATTAATGGTATTTTAAGGTTAAAATTTAGGTAGCCATAAGCATTGTCAATCATTATTGTTATACTTAATCATAATTTTTAAAGCAGGTGGTAAAATCTGTTCCAATTCGGACAACATATGAATTTGATCGAAAATATTAGGGAAGCCCTTAATTCTGTAAAAGTAAACTTGCTTCGTACCATTTTGACCGGAGCGATCATTGCCATTGGTATTTCCTCATTGGTAGGGATGCTGACGGCGATTGACGGAATCAAGACACAAATTGCGGAAAGTTTCTCAGGGCTTGGAGCCAACTCCTTTGATATCCGTAACAAAGGATATTCAGGTGGTAGAGCCATTCAACAGGGAGTAACGGAAAAGACCTATCCGAAAATCACGTTCAGGGAAACCCAAGCATTTAAGTCTGAATACAGTGCTATTGGTAGCGCTACGGTTTATACCAGAGTAGCTGGGGCTGCCGAAATAAAAAGAGGGTCCAAAAAACAGACCCAAATTCAAGGATTACTGGTGGTGATGAGAACTATCTGAATATCAAAGCTATGAAGATAGAAAACGGCAGGAACTTCAGTAATTTGGAAGTGGAATATGGAAACAATGTTTGTGTGGTAGGTACTGAGATTATTTCCACTTTATTCGAGCCCAATGAGGATCAATTAATCAGAAGATTACAGTTTTTGGTAGGCCATATGTGATTGTTGGGGTATTAGAGGAGCAAGGAGGAGTAGGTCAAGATCAAGGTGCTGATAGGCAGGTGATTATTCCAATAGAAAATGCAAGTAGATTGGATAGAAACGGGAATTTCAATTACAATATCACAGCCTTAAGTTCTGATGGTACCAAGATAGAATACGATATGGGGCAAGCCACTGAGATTATGAGGAAAATCCGCCAGGACCGTGTGACGATGGAAGATTCATTTGATTTGACGAAGAGCCAATCAGTTGCTGAGAGCTTAGAGGAAGTAGCAGGATATTTAAGAATGGGAGGATTTGGAATCGGTTTTATCACCTTATTGGGAGCGTCCATTGGACTCATGAATATCATGCTGGTTTCTGTAACGGAAAGAACCCGGAAATTGGAGTTAGAAAAGCGCTGGGAGCTACCCCATTAAGAATCCGTCAACAGTTTCTGTTGGAGGCAATCATGATCTGTATTTTAGGTGGAATTTTGGGAGTGATTTTAGGAATTGCAATTGGCAATTTAATTTCCTTGGTGATTGGAGTGGGAGGATTCTTGGTTCCTTGGTTATGGATGTTTGTGGCCTTCTTGATCTGTATTATTGTTGGACTTTTATCTGGGTACATCCCGGCAAAGAAGGCAAGTAAAATGGATCCTATAGAATCACTTCGTTACGAATAAGAATAAAAGAGAAAGACTCAATCAAACCTCCGGTATTTTGGAGGTTTATTTTTGAAAAGGATTTTGACCAATTATCGAATTCAATTATGGAATTGAAGGGTAATCCTTTATTTTCCAATTATGAAAGCAAATCAATTTGACGCGATCGTTATTGGATCTGGAATCAGTGGTGGATGGGCAGCAAAGGAACTTTGTGAAAAAGGTTTAAAAACACTTGTTTTAGAAAGGGGGAGAGAGGTCAAGCATTTAACCGATTATCCTACTATGACAGCTGCTCCTTGGGAAATGCCCCACAGAAATCAGATTCCATTAGAGGATAAAATTGCCAACCCAGTAGTCAACCGCTGTTATGCTTATAAAGAAGATACCGAACATTTCTTTGTGAAGGATTCCGAGCACCCTTATGTGCAGGAGAAACCATTTGATTGGGTACGAGGATACCAAGTCGGTGGCAAATCGTTGATTTGGGCGAGACAAACACAGCGTTGGAGTAACTATGATTTTGAAGGACCCGGAAGAGATGGATTTGCAGTGGATTGGCCTATTCGATATCCTGATATTGATCCTTGGTATAGCTATGTAGAGCGTTTTGTGGGAATCAGCGGTAGTTATGAAGGTTTGGATACCTTGCCGGATGGGGAGTTTTTGAAAGCCTGGGAAATGAATTGTGTAGAAAAGGAAATCCAAAAAAGGATTGTAGAGGCCTACAAAGACAGAAATGTAATCATTGGTAGATGTGCACATCTGACAGAACCCAAAGGTATTCATCTTGCACAAGGAAGGGGTCAATGCATGGCAAGGAATCAATGTTACCGAGGTTGTCCTTTTGGGGGGTATTTTAGCTCCAATTCCTCTACCTTACCAGCTGCTGCCAAAACAGGCAATCTTACGATGAGGCCAGATTCTGTGGTTCATTCCTTGATTTATGATGATCAACAAGAGAAAGTAACAGGTGTCAGAATAGTGGACCGGATCTCGAAAGAGGTGATAGAGTATTTTGCAAAAGTGATTTTTGTCAATGCCTCAGCTTTAAATTCTAATTTGATCCTATTGAACAGTACCTCTAATCGATTTCCAAATGGTTTGGGAAATGATTCAGGGGTGTTGGGCAAATACATAGCGTTTCATAATTATAGAGGATCGATTGGGGCTCAGTATGAAGGCTATGAGGATTCCTATTATTTTGGGAGAAGGCCTACAGCGGTGATGATGCCAAATTTTAGGAATGTGAAAAAGCAAGAAATGGATTTTATGAGGGGCTACATGACTTTTTATACTGCTGGAAGAGCAGGATTTGGTCATGCGGATGCTCCTTTAGGAGCGGAATTTAAAGCAGCAAATACCAAAGCAGGACCATGGTCCGTGTACATGATGATGCAAGGTGAGACGATTCCTAAAGAATCCAATCAAGTGAGTTTGAGTACAGATCAGCAGGATGAATGGGGATTCCTCTGTTAAAAGTCAATGTGGGTTACGATGCCAATGATGAAATGATTTTGAAAGATTTCCATGAGCAAGGGGAAGAAATGTTGAGGAAAGCTGGGTGCACCAACATACGGAAATCCGATAGTAAGCAAGCTCCAGGATTGGATATCCATGAAATGGGTGGGGTTCGAATGGGAAAAGATACAGCTACCTCCCTATTGAATGGTTATAATCAGATGCATTTGGCACCCAACGTATTTGTTACCGATGGTGCTTGTATGACTTCTACCGGTACTCAAAATCCTTCCATCACCTATATGGCTCTGACTGCGAGGGCTGTGGATCATGCCGTAAGAGAGATGAAAAATGGAAGGATTAGATAATCCCATGAGTAAGTCCTTGAGAGACGATTATTTTCTATATTAGCATCATCAAATAAGGGGTGCCCTAAATTACGGGCTGAGATCATACCCATCAGTAAGAGGTTACTGAGCACCTGATCCGGGTAGTGCCGGCGTAGGGACAAGATGAATTGTTCTCCCTTTTTTGAATAATCATAACAAATTATTCAAATGGAAAATTTTATGGAATTGAATCTGCTTTTGCAGCAGATCAAGAACACGAGTTTGCTCGAATGGGTAGCTGTGGGCTTTGGAGTGACAGAAGTGTTGTTGGCTCGGAAAAACAATGTGCTTTTATACCCGGCAGGAATCATCGGTATAGTATGTTCCTCCTTTTTATTGATTCATGCGAAACTGTATGCAGAAACGCTATTGCACGGGTATTATTTAGTGATGAGTATTTATGGTTGGGCCATGTGGAAAAACAGAAGTAGCTCCGGGGCCAGCCAAATTTCAAGAAGTAGTCTTAAAGATCAAAAAATTACTTGGTCCATAGCATTAGGGGATGGGTCCTATTGTATTTTGTGCTTCGCTTCTTCACCGATTCAGATGTCCCTGTGATAGATGCTTTTGTTTCTTCAACAGCTTGGGCAGGAATGTGGCTTTTGGCTAAACGAAAGCTTGAAAATTGGATTTGGCTGAATATTTCAAACGTAGTGGCAATCCCATTGCTGTTTCATAAACAATTGATTTTGGTTTCATTTTTAACCTTATTTCTTTTCGTGGTAGCCATATTCGGGTATTTAGATTGGAAAAAAGAACTAGAAAAAGCATGAAGGATATAACCCTATTTAGCCACGAACTCGCCCTTAAAGCTGAAAGATTAGGAACCCTTCCTGATGAATGGTTGGAGGCGATTTATCAAGAGAAATGGTTCAAACTATTTGTGCCAAAAGAGCTAGGAGGATTGGGATATTCGTTGCCAGAAGCCCTACAATTAGAAGAGCGCCTTGCTAGTTTGGATGGTAGCTTAGGATGGACGATCACCTTATGCGCAGGTGCGGGATGGTTTGTAGGTTTCATGGATGGAAAATTGAGAAATAGCGTTTTCCCAGCATTTGACTTATGCCTGGCAGGGAGTGGGTTTGTAGGAGGGAAAGCAGATTTTGTAAATGAAGAATATGAGATTTCAGGAACTTGGACCTATGCATCAGGAGCTTTGCACGCCACCCACTTCACAGCGAATTGCGAAATTTTTGAAAATGGAGAACCTATCTTGGATGAAGAAGGAAACCCCTTGGTCAAAGCCTTTTTGTTAGAGAAAAATGAAGTGGAGGTTCTTGATGGATGGAATTACATGGGAATGATAGCGACAGGTAGTCATGCATTCAAAGCAGAAAAAATCAAGGTGCCTGCCTATAGGGCATTTGAAATAAAGCCGGATAAAACCACTCTTGAAGATCCAATTTACAAATTCCCTTTTTTGCAATTTGCAGAGGCCACGCTGGTGGTAAATATCTTAGGGATTTCCCTGCATCTGATTGATTTAATAGAGGAATCCTTTTGGAAACGGCATCATTATAGAAAATATGATCAAAAGCATGTGAGCTATTTTCAAAAGATACTGGAAAAGAAGAAAAAGAAGCTGGATAGGTATAGAAGTGATTTTTTTAATGAGACGGACAAATCCTGGGAGCAATTGAAACTTCAAGGTGGGATTTCCAAGAAGCATTTGAAATCGCTCAGTAAATCCGCAAGAAAATTAAGCCATAAATGCAGGGAATATAATGCTGCACTTTACCCATTTTCAGGGTTGGAGGCAGCAAAAACCCATACTGAATTGAATAGAGTTTGGAGAGATTTTAATACAGTAAGTCAACATGCCTTACTGATCTTTCCATTTTAGAGTCTAGGTTCCTAATCCTTTTGCTTCAATACCATCATGGTCCGGTTAGGGATATAAAGCAATACACACTGGTTTTCATTGGTCAGGAAGGTGGTGCTCGTATCCAATCTTTCAAATCCCCCAAATTCCTTTTCATCCGAATCCAAAATCAATTGATAGGATCCAGGCCAGGGAACTTGAATGGCAAAACCAGAGAACGACTCCGTTGGATGGAAGGAAAATACAAAGATGAGCCCGGCCCGTTCGTATGCGAGTATTTTTTTATCAGGGTCCAGGTGTAATTGCTGAGCATGTTGGGAAGCTAGAATCTGAAAGTCTTTAGCCAATTGAATCATGGATTTGTCCCAAGCAGCCAGTTGCCCATACCGAAGAAGAGGATCATCTGCCAAAGACCATTGTCTTCTGGCGTATTGATAGCTCCAATTATTGCCTTCTCTTGGAAAATCTACCCATTCAGGATGACCAAATTCATTTCCTATAAATGTAAGGTATCCTTCTCCTCCCAAAGAAAGGGTAATCATGCGAATCAATTTGTGTAGAGCGATCCCTCTATCTACCACTAAATTTTGCTGCAATAAAGACATGCTGAAATACATCTCCTTGTCCATCAGCCAAAATGCCAGTGATTTATCACCCACTAGCGCCTGATCATGACTTTCGGCATAGGCGATAGATTTCTCTTTGATGGGGCGATTGGATAGTTGGTGCCAAAGCTCAAACATATCCCATTCCTCATCCTGCTTATGTTTTAAGGTTTTAATCCAATAATCCGGAATACCCATGGCCATTCTGAAGTCAAAACCTATTCCTCCATCTTCTATTTTTCTTGACAATCCAGGCATGCCACTGACATCTTCTGCAATTGAAATACTTTGAGGTTTTAGTTTATGGATTAGTGTATTTGCAAGTTGTAGGTAAAGGATAGCATCATCATCCACATTGGAATCAAAATATAAATCGATGTTGTCAAAATCCATGAATAATCCATGATGGAGATACATGATGGACGTGACACCATCAAAGCGAAAACCATCCATATGGAATTCTTCGATCCAATATCTGATATTACTCAAGAGGAATTGTTGGACTTCTCTTTTGGAATAGTTGAATACCTTAGAGTCCCAACCTTCATGGTAACCTTTTGGGCCTGCATGAAAATATTGATGATCACTTCCATCAAATTCATTGATTCCTTCATTTACATTTTTTACGGCATGTGAATGAACGATATCCATTACCACGGCAATTCCCAACTTATGGGCTGTATTGATCAGGGATTTTAATTCTTCAGGTGTCCCAAAGCGAGAGGTAGGGGCAAAGAAATTAGATACATGATAGCCAAAAGACCCATAATAAGGGTGCTCCATGACGGCCATGAGCTGGATGGTATTGTAACCGGCAGATTTGATCCTGGGAAGGATGTTTTGTTCAAACTCCAGGTAAGTCCCTACGCCAAGTTTTTCTTGTGCCATCCCTACATGGCACTCATATATTAAAGGTTGTTTCCTGCTTTCTGCTAAAGAAAAATCTTGATCAGCCCAGGGAAAGGGAGAATCAAACCACACTTGACCAGCAAAATCGTGTGTTTCTTCATTTTGAATTACCCGGGTGATGTATACAGGGATTCTATCCAAAGCCCCATTGGCCCCAATAACATGGACTTTTACCTTAGAACCATGTACAAACGTACCTTTATATTGATCAAAGGGTAAGAAGATTTCCCAATCGCCACGAGGATTTTTTTTCATCGGGTGGGATTGACGATCCCAATTGTTAAAGTCCCCAAAGAAATAAAGTGCTTCTGCTGCAGGGGCCCATTCCCGATAGACCCAACCATTTCTCCAACTCTCGAAATGAATCCCATAAAATTGATGGTTGCTGCCATATTCCAAAATGTCCCCACAGAAATTTTCAATTTCTTGGATAGCTGATTGATATTTACTCCAACGAAGAGAAATCTTATCACTGTATTTTTCAAGCCAAGGCTCGTCTATTACTAAATTGGGGGGGCGGACTTTCTCACAAATATGAAATTAACTTGGCTTAATTTAGAAAAATGTAATTGGAATCAAGCATGTCCCTCTTTTTTCATTTCGTGAAGAATTGGAAAACAAAAAACGGTAAGAAATTTTAGTTCTTACCGCTCTGATTAAAATTCTGATTATAAAATGTGTCCAAACTCAAACAATATCTGTCTTTCTCGGATCTGGACCATATTGATTTTCTCCTTTCTGACCTTTTTTTGCGGCCAGCCAAATAAAACCTATAAAATTGATTGGGGGTGGGATTAATAAGTAAAAGGCATATTTCCAATCTAATCCAATATCATGGAGTCTTTTAATGGCTTGAACCATCAAAATACTGATCGAGGCTATAAGCGCTACGCCAGCACCATAAAATATCATCCATGATTGAGTTTGGAAGCTATCCCATATTAATAACAAGCATAGAATGTTGATGAAATAGAAAACCATGAACATCCACAAATACTTCCTTCTAGTTATTCTTCCGTCTGGTTTAAATGTTGAATTCATACTTTAATAACGAACTTGATAGGAAGTTGTTTTCAAAGCAGAAATCGGAGCACCCCTGGAGTCAACTCAATGTTTCTCGTAAATGAATTCTGGTTCAATCACCTCGACTGTACCTTCTTCGTTGATTTTATCCAGAGTAACCACTTTCAATTCATTGACTAACATGGGGTCATATTTGGCAGAAACCCGGATATAATTTTCGGTAAATCCATGGATTTTCCCATTTTCAATATCCTCTTCAAATAGTACTGTAAACGTTTTGCCCAGATTTTCTTCGTAAAACTTCCTTCTTTTCTTTTCAGAAAGTATCCGGAGCATTTTGGACCGTTCGTTTCTTTTTTCATCGGAACGACCCCTTCCATTTCTACTGCCCTGGTATTTGCACGTTCAGAGTAGGTAAAGACATGCAAATATGAAATATCCAGCTCGTTTAAAAAATTATAGGTTTCTAGAAATAGTTCGTCTGTTTCTCCTGGGAATCCTACAATCACATCTACTCCAATACAAGCATGTGGCATCAAGGTTTTGATCTTGGAGACCCTGTCTTCGTATAATTCACGAAGATATCGTCTTCCCATTTTTCTTAAGATGGTATTGGAACCAGATTGCAATGGAATATGGAAATGGGGTACAAATCTTTTGGACTGGGCTGCAAAACTGATGATTTCATTGGTGAGTAGGTTGGGCTCAATAGAAGAAATCCTAAATCGATTAATTCCTTCTACTTCATCAAGCGCATAGACTAGGTCAGCGAATTTTTCATTTCTTTTTCCATCGACTATTCCAAAGTCACCAATATTAACTCCGGTCAATACGATTTCTTTCACTTTCGTTCCTGCTATTTCTTTTGCAGAGGCAACAACACTTTTAATGGTGTTACTTCTACTTTTTCCTCTTGCTAATGGAATGGTACAGAAAGCACATCCATAGTTACAGCCGTCCTGAACTTTCAAAAACGTCCGAGTTCTATCATTAATAGAGTAGGCATTGTTGAAAGTAGTGGCTTCCTGGATTTCTGAGGCTAGGATTTTAGTATCCTGGGCTTTTGCAAAATCATCCAATAGTTCGATTAATCTGAATTTTTCTGCTGCACCCAAGACTGCATCCACCCCTTTTATTTCCGAAATCTCTTTCGGTTTTAATTGGGCATAGCAGCCAATGATTGTCACGTAAGAATTAGGAGAGATCTTTTTAGCCTCTTTTACAATCTTCTTACATTTTTTATCTGCATTCTCGGTTACCGAGCAAGTATTAATGATGAAAATGTCAGGATTATCCTGAAAATCCACCTTTAAATACCCTTTGTCTTCAAACTGTCTACTAATAGTAGACGTCTCCGAGAAGTTGAGTTTACATCCAAGTGTATAAAATGCTACCTTTTTCACAATTAATCTCCAGCTTATTTGAGAATACAAAGGTAATTAATCTCCTCTTGTTTTCAATTTTCTAATTTCAGAACGGAAAATCACTTTTTTGAACGAAATGGTGTGAAAAAGACCATGTTTTTTGATAAAACTGTAAATTTTTCAAAAAATGAGCTCAAATTTTGGTCATTTTCATTTTCGAGTCAGTATTTTTCTATTTTTGTGAGTATAATCTTAAACCACACTTTGTAGAAATGGCAACACTCAGACAACAAGCCTTGTCAATGGTGCAGGCTAGACAGCGATCTGCTGTAAAAGCACCATCTACCAAAATATCCGATTATTTTGGCGAAAACGTTTTTGGAACTGCACAAATGAAAGTGTCTTTGGCTCCATCCGTTTACAAAAAGGTAATGGAAGCGATCGATAAAGGCACAAAAATAGATGTTTCAACTGCTGAGGAAATTGCATCTGCAGTGAAAACTTGGGCTCTTGCGAAAGGTGTAACACATTATACGCACTGGTTCCAGCCATTGACAGGTTCTACTGCTGAGAAGCATGATTCCTTTTTCGATGCGTTAGGCGGTTTGGAAAAGTTCAAAGGTAGTGCCTTAGTTCAACAAGAACCAGATGCTTCTTCTTTCCCAAATGGAGGCATCAGATCTACTTTTGAAGCAAGAGGATACACTGCTTGGGATCCTTCTTCTCCGATTTTTATTTTTGAAAACACACTTTGTATCCCAACGATCTTTGTTTCCTATACGGGAGAGGCATTGGATTACAAAACTCCTTTATTAAAATCTATGGAAGCAATCAATGATGCTTCCGTGCAGATCTGCCAATTATTTGACAGAAATGTGAAGAAAGTATTCCCTTCTCTAGGAGTAGAGCAAGAATACTTTGTAGTAGACAAAGCATTGTTTGCTGCTAGACCGGACTTGGTAATGGCTGGTAGAACCGTTTTTGGACATAGCCCTGCTAGAGGTCAGCAATTAGATGATCATTATTTCGGTACGATCCCTACTAGGGTGAAGGACTTTATGGTTGACTTTGAAATCGAGTCTCATAAGCTTGGTATTCCTGTAATGACTCGTCACAATGAGGTGGCTCCTGGTCAGTTTGAGGTAGCTCCATTGTTTGAAGAGATCAATAAAGCGACTGATCACAACCAATTATTGATGGATGTGATGGATAAAGTTGCTGAAAAGCATCATTTAAAGGTGTTGTTCCATGAGAAACCATTTGCAGGTGTCAATGGAAGTGGAAAGCACAATAACTGGTCACTGATTACTGACACTGGAGTAAACTTATTTCAGCCAAGTAGTTCTGCAAGAGAGAACCTTCAGTCTTGACATTCTTGGTAGCAACTATCAAAGCAGTATATGATCATTCAGATTTATTAAGAGCAAGTATTGCTTCTGCAGGTAATGATTATCGATTGGGTGCCAACGAAGCGCCTCCTGCAATTATTTCTGTTTTCTTGGGTGCTACTCTTACTGAGGTATTAGATGAGCTTGAGAAAAACGGAAATATCAAAATCGAGAAAGGTGACAACATGTATATGAAGTTAGGTATCTCCAAGATTCCTGAAATCATACTTGACAACACTGATAGAAACAGAACTTCTCCATTTGCATTTACTGGAAACAAATTTGAGTTCCGTGCAGTAGGATCTCAGGCCAACGTAGCGGGTCCGATGACTGCGCTCAACGTAATCGTGGCAGATGTCTTGAAAGGTATGTATAAAGATATCGAGAAAGAGATGGCTGCTGGTAAGGAGAAGAAAATTGCTATTGTGAATGTATTGAGAAAATACATCAAGGATAGTAAGAAGGTAAGATTTGAAGGTGATGGATACTCAGACGCTTGGGCTAAAGAAGCTGAAAAAGAGGATTGTCTAACTTGAAGTCTACTCCAGTTGCGCTTGATGTGTATCAGAAGAAAGCTACGAAAGAGCTATTCGAAAGACACAACGTCATGAATGAGATAGAACTTCATGCGCGTCATGAGATCATGTTGGAGAACTTCATTATGAGAGTTCAGATCGAAGGTAGAGTGATGGGAGATCTAGCATTGAATCATATCATTCCTACAGCTATTCTTTATCAAAATAAAATGATTGAGAATGCGAATGGTTTGAAAGGACTTGGTTTGGATCATACCGCTGCTGTTGCAACGATCAAAGAAGTTTCTAAACACATTGAATCCTTGAAATCCAATATTACTGCAATGATTGAAGCTCGTAAGAAGCTCAACAAAGAAGAAGATATTGTGAAAATGGCGAAAGGATATCAGACAGAAGTAAAAGAAGCCTATTTCGACAAAATCAGATATGCTGTGGATAAGCTGGAATTATTGGTAGACGATGAGTCTTGGCCATTAGTGAAGTACAGAGAAATGCTGTTTTTGAGATAATATTTGACTCGAAAAAGTACAAAAGCCTCTCATTCAATTGAGAGGCTTTTTTTATGCAATTACCTTTAGGAAAAATTTATTAACTCATAATCTAAAGAAGGAAATTTTAATTATAGCTATTAGTTCAAGAAGAAATATCGATTATTGTAAAGCCGGAAAACTCAAAATAATTTAATTTTGAACTTACTTTTGTAAAAAAATTAAATAAATATCCTATTTCATTAAAAAATATTATCTAATTGTTTTGAATGGATTTTGAAATTTATAGATTTACCACACAGACTAGTGTATACTAAAAAGATTCTTAAGTTTCTGACTGTCTTTCGTCCGGAAACGAACTTTTAAGTAATCTTTAGTTATAAAGGCCAAATAATTAGTAGGTATTCCCTAGTCTGTCTATTAACTCATTTATTTTCTAATCATTAATTAATTGCTATGAGAAAAGTTTTATCAATTGCTTTGACTCTGGTTATGATCTTTTGTGTCTCGGCTATGGCACAGGCTCAGAAAAGAGTTTTGAAAGGAGTTGTGACAGCTTCGCCGGATGGAGAACCCATGCCGGGTGTTACAATTCTGGACAAGACAAACCAGACGGGTACTACCACCAATATAGATGGTGAGTATTCCATTTCTGTGGGACCAAATTCAGTTTTGGTGTTTTCTTTTATTGGTTTTGCTTCTCAGGAAGTCGTTGTCGGAAATCAATCTGAGATCAATATTAATTTGGAAGAGGATGCAAGTGAACTCTCCGAATTTGTCGTGACCGCTTTTGGTATGGACAAAAGTGAAAAATCCTTGGGTTATGCCACTAGTACGATCAAGGCTGATGAATTGATTAAAGTAGGTAATCCAAATGTGGCATCTGCTCTTTATGGTAAGGCTCCAGGTGTTAGAATCCAAACAGGGGCGGGGGGAGCTACCTCAGCAGTGAATATTCAGATTCGAGGAATTAACTCGATTACTGGTAAAAACCAGCCACTTATTGTTTTGGATGGGGTTCCAATCCGAAATGAAGAAGTAACGAACAACAACTATTGGGGCGACCAAAGACTAAGAGGAAATGGCCTATTAGACATAAACCCAGCAGATATTGATAATATTTCCATCTTGAAAGGTGCATCAGCAGCTGCACTTTATGGTTCAGAGGCGGTGAATGGTGTTGTTTTGATTACTACCAAAAAAGGTACCGCAGGTAAAAACGGAATGCAAGTTGACTTTAATGCGAATGTCAGCCTAGATAAAATTGCCTATTTGCCAAGATATCAAAACGTAAGGGGACCAGGTATGCCTGCTCATATCCAGAACTTAGGCCAAGCAGAAGATGGGTTTAATTATACGGAAGATGGAATTCGTACAGTACCGAATACAACCACTAACTATGGACCAAGATTCGATGGTCAGCCAATGCAGGCTTGGGATGGTATATCTAGACCTTATGTAGCACAAGAAGATAATTATGCGGCTTTATTCAATAGCCCAGTAAGTTCTAATATTAACGTAGCGATTTCTAATAGTACCGATAAAGCTAATTTCCGCCTTTCATTAACCCGTCAGGACAACGAAGCGTTGAGTTTGAATTCTAAAAACAGCAAGAATATCATGAATTTGAATTCAAGCTATAATGTGAACAAAAGATGGAAAGTGGATTTGATGGTGAATTACATCAATCAAAACACAAAAACCGTCCTTATTCAATTGACCGAATGATCAATAACTTCGGTGGAATGATGACTCGTTTCGATAATGGTGAGTGGTATTTGGACAGATATCAAACTAGCCGTGGTTACAGATTTGTAACAGGAAATGGGCAAAGCTTAACTCCTGATGAGAATATTACAGGTGCAGGTTTTAGAGGTGATATTGCAGATTATGTTTGGAGAGTAAATAAAAACTTGTCTTCCGAATTGAGTAATCGTGTAATTGGAAGTTTGACCAACCACTTTCAGATTACGGATGATTTGAAACTAAGAGCTAGAGTTTCTACAGACTTCACCAATAGATATTCTGAGTTTAGTAACTACTCTACTCGTCCTTTAGCTTTTGGTCCTTCAGGTGCTTTTGGAATGAATACTGAATTATTCAGCATTCTTTATGGGGATTTGATGTTGACGTATACCAAGAGTCTTACCGACGAAATTACCTTCAGTGCAATGGGTGGGTATACTGCTAGAAAAGAAAGCTTTAGTAATGTGTCAAGAAGTACTAACGGTGGATTAAGTACTGAGAATCTGTTTGATATTGTGGCTTCCACCAACATCCCTAACTCAGGATCTGATAGATCTTACAGAGTAATTGATGCATTCCTTGGAACAGTGAATTTCGATTATAAAAACATTTGGTTTGTGGAAGGTACGATCCGTAGAGATAGAATTTCTACCATGAATCCTAACAACAATGCATTTGTTTACCCTTCTGTTAACACCAGTTTTGCAATTTCTGATGCTATTCAATTACCTCAATTCATCACATTCTCTAAGTTGAGAGGTTCTTGGGGTATCGTGGGTAACTATCCGGATATTTATAGAGCAAATATTGCATACTCTCAGAATTCTTTGGGCGTTCAGCAGCCAGGCGGAGCCAATGTACTTTATACCACTATTTCTAACTCATTCGGTAACGATGGGATCAAACCAGAGCAGAAGCATGAATTTGAATTTGGTTTAGATACTAGGTTCTTCAACAACAGATTTGGTTTAGACCTTTCTTATTACAACGCTCAGATCAGAGACCAAATCTTGCCTTTGACCTTGCCTTCCACTTCAGGAGCTAGTTCTGTTTTGACAAACATCGGTACTTTGAGAAATACAGGTGTGGAACTTTCATTGAATGGAGCGATCGTGCAGAGTTTGAACTTTGGTTGGAATATGACATTGAATGTTTCTAGAAACATGAACAAAGTTGAAAAGTTGGCCAACAATGCCACTGAGTTGCTGCATGCGGATTATGATGGAAATGCGGCTCAACTTCGCTCTGTAGTAGGTAGACCAATGGGTGATTTCTATGCTAGACCAATTGCAACTGATGCAAATGGTAATAAGATCGTACAACCAAATGGTTTATATAAAATCGATGATCAAAACTGGATTCAGGTTGGAAATGCCATGCCAGATGCAGTAGGTGGTTTCATCAATGAATTAAACTACAAGAACTTCGCTCTTTCTGCAGTAGTTGACTTCCAAATTGGAGGTAGTGTGATGCCAACTGGTATTAACTGGATGATCAGCCGTGGTTTGACTGAAAAGAGTTTGAACTACATGGATGAAGCAAGCGGTGGGTTGGCTTATTATGTTAATGAAGATGGACAAGGAATCCAAGTAGACCATTCTGCAGCACAAGGACCAAATGGTGAAACTGTTTATCACGATGGTATGGTGATGGATGGAGTGGTCGCAGATGGTTCTCCAAACTCTAATGTGATTTCTCAGGCATATTACTATTGGAACACTTACAACTGGGGTGGACCTCAGTATAGCCAGTCAAGATATGAATTGTATATCAAGGACAATGATTATGTGAAAATGAGAGAATTGTCTTTGAGCTATACTATTCCTGCTCAACTTGCCTCTAAAATTGGTGCTTCAAACGTGAACCTTTCCGTATTTGGTAGAAACTTGTTTTTCCTTTATAGAAATATCAAGGATTTAGACCCAGAAGTTATGACTGGTGGATCTAGATGGACTCAAACGTTGACTAGTGCGGGTACCAACCCAGCTACTAGAACTTGGGGCTTTATGTTAAGAGCTAGATTCTAATAATTGATATAAGATAAAAACATGATGAAGATGAATATCAATAGAATATTACTATATATAATGCTTGTAGGCTTCTCGGTGAGTTGTACTACAGCAGATTTTGAAGATAACTACACGGACCCTTCGAAGCTATCTGAAACTTCAGTGGGTAAGCAGTTTACCGGAATGATTTATACTAATCGTCAGTCCGTATTGCCAACCTATTGGGATTACTTTGTGATTAAGCGAATTACTTCCAATAGATATACTCAGGCAGTAGGATGGGTAAATACTGAAAATCAATATGTGCCAGGTTCTGCGGCAGTAAATGACCGTTGGAATAATTACTACAATTTTGTAGCTCAGTACAGAGAGCTTGAAAAAGTATATGATGCCTTGTCTGAAGAGGAAAAAGTGGATAACCGTGTTTTCATGATTGCGGCAGCTACGTACTTCTATGACCATACGCAGCAGGTAGTTGATTTGCATGGAGATATTCCATGGTCTGAGGCTGGTATGCTAAGTACTAATGGTGGAGACTATACTAAATCTTATGCTGGTTACGACAAAGCAAGTGATATCTATACCAAGATGTTGGATGATTTGGCTGGATTTGCTGATGAATTACGTACACTACAAATCAATCCTGCTATTGAAATTGAATTCAGTACGCAAGACTTGATCAACCGAGGCGATATAGATCAGTGGTTGAAATATATCAATTCTCTAAGATTGAGAATGTTGACCAGAGTAAGTGGTACAAGTGAGTTTAGCGCAAGAGCGAAAACTGAAATTGGTACTATTTTGTCAAACCCAGGACAGTATCCAATTGTGTCAGATAATGACAGCAATATCCTTTTCCGAATCCATACTTTAGGAACTTTGATGCCAGCCAATAACTTCCAAAGTGGTTTGGAGGATTGGGATGGTAACATTGCTGGAAAAGCAATTTTGGATCATATGGTAGGAAATGAAGATCCAAGATTAACTTACGTATTCCAACCAGGAGAGAATGCAGAAGGTGAGTATCTTGGGTTGGATCCATTAATGAATCCTACTGAACAGAATGAATTGGTCTTGACACAAACCTTGAGTATTTACAATCACTCTACAATCAGTAGAAATCAATATTTCCCAGGTTTAATCATTACTGCTGCTGAGGTACATTTAATGGCGGCTGAATATTACTTGAAGGAAAATCAAGACATGATGGCGAAGTCTCATTATGAAGAAGCCATTCGCCAGTCTGTTGATTTCTACGAATACCTAAGAAGTATCAGTAATAATGCTGAATCAGACGATCCGATTGTTCCTACTGAAGAATCAATCAATGCTTACTTATCTATGAATGATGTTTCTTGGGAAATGGCAGGTTCTTCTGAGGAGAAGCTTAAGTTAATTGCTGAGCAAAAATGGTTGCACTTTAATGTGGTTCAACCAAATGAAAGCTGGCATGAACTGAGAAGATTGGGTAAAGTGGACCTTGAATTCTGGGAAGATAACTCGAATCAGCAGAGTTTACCTCCATCAAGATGGATGTATCCTGGATCAGAACAGACCTACAATATGGAAAACTATTCTGTAGTACAGCCAGAGGATAAATTGATGAACACCATTTTCTGGGATGTGAATTAATTTTTTCAGGTAGTATTTTATCAAAAAGCCTCTCAATTACATTGAGAGGCTTTTTTTATACTAAATATCCAGAAAACTCTATGAATTATTCAAATAAAATTTCACATAACTAATATTTTGCCAAATTATATACTGCAAAAAACTTATTTACTATACTAACTTTTTTAAAAAAATAGAAAAAATAAATTTATCTTATATAAAATATTAATTAAATACTTTTGAATATTTTTTAAAATATATAGCTTTACTCTACACAAAGTGATTGGTGTCAATTTTAGAATTACTTATGCTGTAAAGAAATGAATTTCTATTCTTTGAGTTTTTTCAATTTTCCTGCCTAGCTGTTTTTGGAAAGATTTAAAGCCTTGATATCGAGCACTTTATTTTAAACTCAATTATTTCTAACCATTAATTACCAACTATGAGAAAAGTTTTATCAATTACTTTCACTCTGATTTTGATGCTTGGTACGATTGCATTCGTTCAAGCGCAGAGTAGGGTCTTGAAAGGAGTTGTGACTTCAGCCCCCGATGGCTTGCCCATGCCTGGTGTTACAATTCTCAACAAGAGCAATCAATCTGGTACCACCACCAATGTGGATGGAGAGTACTCGATTTCGGTGGAGCCAAGCACAGTTTTAGTGTTCTCTTTTATTGGCTATTCCACTCAGGAAATTACTGTCGGTAACAGGACCGAATTGAACATCACATTAGAAGAAGATGCAAGCGAACTCAATGAAGTAGTAGTTACTGCATTGGGTATCAGCAAAGAAAAGGAGAAGTTAGGTTATTCACTTACAGAAGTAAGTAGTGAAACCATGACAAAAGCTCGTGAAACCAACGTCGCAAACTCTCTTGCAGGTCGTGTAGCGGGTTTAGTAGTGAAAGGTACCAATTCTGGGCCTGGGGGAACATCAAAAATTACGTTGAGAGGTACTCCTAGTATCAACGGAACAGGATCTCCACTATATGTAATCAATGGTGTCCCAATGGACAATACCCAAAGAGGTGGTGCTGGACAATGGGGTGGTAGCGATAATGGAGATGGTATTGGAAACCTTTCTCCGGATGACATTGAAACAATGACTGTTTTGAAAGGTCAGGCAGCTTCTGCTTTGTATGGAACTAGAGCATCTAATGGGGTCATTTTGATTACTACAAAATCCGGAAGTAAAGGAGGAGATTGGAGCGCTAGTTATAATCTAAACTACATGGTAGAAAATCCGGTGGATTTCACAGATTTTCAAAATGAATATGGTCAAGGTACAGGAGGCCAAAGACCTACTACTGCTACAGATGCTCAAACAACAGGTAGATTAGCTTGGGGTGAGAGAATGGGTGGTTCAGTAATAGGATATGATGGAAACCAATATCCATATACTCCAACCAATGACGGATATTTGGATTTCTATAGAACAGGGTCCAATTTCACCAATACTGTTTCAGTTTCTAAAGGTTTGGGTTCTGATGGTTCATTTAGAATGTCGGTATCCAATTTGGATTCTAAGTCTATTGTTCCAAACAGTGGAATGGATCGATTGAGTTTGAACTTAAATGTGGATCAAAATATTACTGATAAATTGAATGTGACTGCAATGATCAATTACATTGATCAAAAATCTGATAACATTCCATTTTTGAGTGATGGTCCTAAAAATCCTAATAACTTCTTGTTCCTAGCTCCAAACATCAGTCAAAGCATCTTTGCTCCCGGTTATAATACAGACAATGGTGCGGAAACGGTGTTTAGTGATGATATTTATGTGACAAACCCTTATTTTATTGTCAACCAAGGAATCAATGATCTAGGTAGAAAAAGAACTATTTCTGCATTGTCTACCAAGTATAGTTTCACTGAAAATATCTATGCAATGGTCAGAATCGGAAATGATGTTTCTAATGATGATTTCTATAGCATTGATCCTTACGGATTGGCATACACTGCCAACTTACAGGGTAATTTGAATTCCAGAGGTCAATCTACTAGATCAGAATTGAACATAGATGGTTTATTCGGGGCAAAAGTTGACCTGACTGAGGGATTGGTTTTAGATGCATTGTTAGGAGGAAATATTCGTAAAAATAAATTCGAATCTGTAAGTGTTGGTGGTAGCCGGTTTGTATTACCATACCTTTATTCTCCTTTCAACGTAGAGGCCTTTTCAAGAGGGTACTCCTTCTCTGAATTAGAAGTTCATTCAGGATTCTATTCTTTGGATTTCGGAATTAAAGATTTCTTGACCTTGTCTACAACAGGACGTTACGATGTTTATAGTACCCTAACAAGTCCTGTTTCGGATGACAATAGCATTTTCTCACCTTCTGTTTCTGCTGCGTTCTTATTTGATAGATTCTTGAATATCTCAGCAATGGATTTCGGGAAGTTGAGAGTTTCTTATGCGGTGACCAGTGGTGATCCGGGAGTTGCCTATAGCAATCAATTCTATTATTCTTCTGCGAATTCATATGCTGGAGTTCCAGCTGGATCATCTCCAACTTCGCTTCCTAACTTATTCCTGAAGCCTTTCACTACAGATGAATTTGAAATTGGTCTGGATATGAATTTCTTCAATAACAGATTAGGATTGGATTTGGCTTATTACACCAAGACTACCAATAATGAAATTATGAATGCGAGCTTGAGTATTGCTTCTGGTTTTAATAGTGCGGTAGTGGCAACAGGATCTATTCAAAACAAAGGGTTGGAAGTATTATTGACTGGTAAGCCGATCCAAACTTCGGATTTCACCTGGACATCTTCTTTCAATATCACTAGCGTGAAAAATGAAGTGTTAAGTACAGATGAAAACAACAATCCTGTAAACTTGGGACAAAATAGAGCTACTCTAGGAAATGCTGTGACTGCCTATGTAGTAGGTGAGCCTGGTCCTCAAATTAGGGCATATGATTATCAATACAACCCGGATGGTAGTATTGTGGTGAATGAAGCTGGACTTCCAGTTAGAGGAGAATTGATCAATATGGGTTCTGTTCTTCCAACTCTATATGGTGGATGGAATAACGAATTCAATTATAAAGGAATTTCATTCTCATTCTTGATTGATTACAACTATGGAAATAAAGTGTTATCAGCAACTGAGTTTTATTCTACGTTCAGAGGTTTGAATAAAGTGACGTTAGAAGGTAGAGAGTCAGGAGTAACCAATGGCGGAGTAACTGCTCCTGCTGAAGATTACTATAAAGCTTTAGCTCAAAATATTACTAGAACTTCTGTAGTAGATGGTGACTTTATCAAATTGAGACAAATGACATTGGGTTATTCTCTACCAGCTTCTTGGTTTGGAAATACTCCAGTCATCAAAGGATTAGATGTCTCTTTTGTGGCTAGAAACTTGGCTATTTTGATGAGAAAAGCCAAGAATATTGATCCAGAGGCTAGCTTTGGTTCCAATATCAACTACACAGGTATAGAAGGTACTTCTCTTCCAAGTACCAGATCTTTCGGTTTCAACCTGAACTTTAAACTGAACTAATTATGAAAAAAATATATAGCATATTGTTATCAGGCCTTCTCTTGACAGCTGCTGGTTGTGATGGGGATTTTTCCGATATCAATACCAACCCAAACAGTGCAGGTTCCAATGTTTTTGATCCTAATCTGATTTTACCAACTGTTTCTTATAACTATGGAAACATGATGACTGGTTATACCGGTGCCATCTTGTTTCAGAGTATGTGGGTACAAGTGATGGCTTCTACTTCTACAGGAGGTGCCAATTATTATTCTAATGCCGATAAATACGTGGCATCAGGTAGTACCAACAGTTATATCCAAAATGTTTGGAATAATGGGTATGCATCTGCTTCGAGAGTGTATCAAATGCAAAAACTGGCTGAAGAAAAAGGATTTAATAATCTTCAGGCTGTAGGTACCATTTGGAAAGTCTTGACACTGTCATTTGTGTCGGATATTTATGGGGATATTCCTTACAGCGAGGCATTACAGGCGGAGGATGGAATTACAACTCCTGCTTATGATTCACAGTCTGCTGCTTATACAGCGATGCTTTCTGATCTAGACAATGCCATTTCTTCCATTTCAGATTCAGGTGATCCTATCAGAAATGATGTGCTTTATGGAGGTGATTTGGCGAAATGGAAAAAGTTAGGTTATTCCATTATGTTAAGAATGGCCATGAGATTGGTGGATGCGGATCCTTCAACTGCCCAGACCTATGTTACAAAGGCAGTTTCAGGAGGTGTATTTACATCTCCAGCTGATGAGGCTGTACTGGTTTCAGATCAAAATAATGGCTATTCAAATTCTAGTGCCAATGCACTGAATGTAACTGACGATGTGTATGAAGTTCGCTGGTCAGATAATTTAATTGATTTCCTAAAATCTACCAATGACCCTAGGTTGCCAATTGTTGCAGAGGTACCTGCTGCTGGTCTTGCCGCAAATAGAAGTGCCGCAGCTGGAAATAATGACCCAGCTGTACAAATTGGACTTCCTAACGGTTATGATTTGAGAGGTGGAAGTACTGATGTTTCAAATGAGCCAAATTATCCAGGCCCTACTGGTTCTGGTGATGACGTAGCACCAATTGGTGCTTATTCAAGACCAACGGCCATTTACAGAGATCGAAATGCTCCTGTATTCATTCTGACCTATGCTGAAATCCAATTGCTATTGGCTGATGCTGCAGCAAGAGGTATTAATGTTCCAGGTTCTGCATCAAGTTATTATGCTGCAGGAGTTGAAGCAGCATTGACTTCCATCGGTAAATTTGGAGGAGGAACTGTTTCAGCTGGGGATGCGGCAGCTTATGCAGCGGCAAATCCATTGGATACTAGCAGTTCTTCGGCTTCTTTGAAAATGATCAATGAGCAAATCTGGGCAACTACTGGATTGTTTGCAAATTTCGTTGAGTCTTGGAACAATTGGAAGCGTTCTGGATATCCAGAGCTGACTCCTGTAAACTACACAGGAAATTTCTCAGGAGGCCAAATTCCAACAAGACAGGTTTATCCTGCTTCTGAAAGTACTACGAACCCAGAAGGTCTTGCTAATGCAATTTCTAACATGGGTGGTGATACTTGGACCACTAAAATGTGGTGGGATAAATAACAAATAAAAATCTTCATAGATAGATTACCGAAAGGGGTTTTGATTAAGTTCAAAACCTCTTTCACTTTATATACTTTAATAAAATTCAAAAGCGGCTTCTGCTTTCTGGAAATTGCAAATTGATGGGGAATCCTGGAATAATCTGCTTTTAGAAATGATCCGTAGAGAATATCTTTAGGTGATGATGATACAAATTGGTGTAGATATCGGAGGCTCCCATATTTCAGCAGCTAAAATTAAGTTAGGAAATAGAACTTCCGATTGTTATGATGTTCACGAAGCTGATGTAGATACTTTTGGGGATCAAGAGTCCATCATTTCCGATTGGACTAAAATAATTAAGAAGGCTGCAGGAAATGCAAAAGAATTTCAAGTTGGAATAGCCATGCCTGGTCCTTATGACTATCAGCAAGGGGTTTCTTTAATCAAAGACCAAGGCAAAATGGCCTCTCTTTACCAGCAATCCGTCAAGAATTTACTTGCAGAAAGCTTGGAAATCCATCCTTCCAATCTAGTATTCACCAATGATGCCGAGGCGTTTTTAATAGGAGAAAGTTTTGCCGGGGCTGGAAGAGCATTTCAAAATTCAATAGGCATCACCTTGGGTACAGGGCTTGGTTCCGCGATAAAAGTTTTGAATGTCGTGAAAGATGCCAAACTTTGGACCGCACCATTTAGGGATGGAATCGCAGAGGATTACTTAGGGACAGCTTGGTTCAAAAATTTTGCTTTGACGAAGTTTGGACTTGAAATAGAAGGAGTAAAAGACCTGATTTCACCAGAATTTGATCCAGAGGTCTCCCATCAGGTATTTACTTCTTTCGGTAAAGCCTTTGGCGAGTTCTTGTTTCCTTACTTGAGCCGGTTACATTCAGAAGGAGTGGTATTGGGCGGTAAAATCAGTTTAGCTGCTGATTATTTCCTGCCATCTACCCAATCCCATCTGGAAACAATGGGATATTCTGTTCCTTTTACTATTTCTGAACTTGGAGAAAAGGCTGCTTTGATTGGTGCCTGCTTACCGTTTTACACTGAATAATCACCTATGAAATTTTATACTTTTCCTTTTTTGATGTTATGCTTGTTTTTTGGCTGCTACCAAAAGTCAACTGCTCAAACTTCTTATGATCTGATTATCGTAGGAGGCGGGGCAAGTGGTACGGCTGCTGGAATTGCAGCTGGTCGATTGGGGATTAACACATTGATCATAGAACCCACCCCTTGGTTGGGAGGCATGTTGACATCGGCAGGCGTGTCAGCAATTGATGGGAACCACCGGTTGCCTTCAGGAATCTGGGGGGAATTTAAAGCTGGGTTAGAGGTGCATTATGGAGGGGAAAAGAATTTGGCTACCGGTTGGGTGAGTAATACCCTTTTCGAGCCCAAAGTAGGAAATGAAATTTTACAAGGTATGGCCGCCTCGGTACCTTCTTTAACCATTTCACTGGAGAGTGATTGGCAAAAGGCAGTTTATGAACAAGGGGTTTGGAACCTTGCTTATGTGAAAGAAGGGGAGATATTATATAGTACAGCTCCCATCCTTATCGATGCCACAGAATTAGGGGATGTGGCTGCCTCTCAAGGCATACCTTATCGCTTGGGCATGGATGCAAGAGATGAAATTGGAGAAAGCTTTGCCCCTGAAAAAAGTAACGATATCATTCAGGATCTGACCTATGTAGTGACCTTACAGGATTATGGAATGGGAGCGGACCGGACCATACCAGAACCCGAGAATTATGATCCAGAGGAGTTTGCATGTGCCTGTGCCCATGCTGATCCCATCTCTGATCTAGCTCCTACCTTGGATTGTGATAAAATGATGAGCTATGGAAAACTTCCTAATGGGAAATACATGATCAATTGGCCCAATTGCGGGAATGATTATTATGTAAATATGGTGGAGATGAATGAGGAAGAAAGATGGGCTGCAATGGAAGAAGCCAAGCAAGCAAGTTTAAGATTTATCTATTACATACAGCATGAATTAGGGTACAGACATCTTGGTATGGCAGAAGATGAATATCCGACCAAGGATCATTTGCCTATGATCCCTTATCATCGGGAATCCAGGAGATTTGAGGGGTTGGTTGATTTCACCTTACCCTATGTGAGAACACCCTATGAGGCACCTAATCCATTATACAGAACGGGAATTGGAGTAGGAGATTATACCATTGACCATCATCACAAAAAGAACTTAGATGCTCCCGCGATTGATTTCATCAAAATTCGTGTTCCTTCTTATACGATTCCTTTAGGGGCTTTAATACCGAAAAATCACCCTTCTCTAATCCTTGCTGAGAAGAGTATTTCTGTTTCAAATATCGTCAATGGAGCAACTAGGCTTCAGCCGGTGGTGTTAGGAATCGGACAAGCTGCAGGAGTGTTGGCTGCTGTAGCAATCAAAGAAAATAAACCCCTGGGGGAGGTTTCCATCAGGGAAGTGCAGACTTTGTTGCTATCCCAAAATGCCTACATCATGCCTTTTTTGGATATGAACCCAAGGGAAGATCATTATGTAGCCATGCAGAAAATCGGAGCTACTGGAATTTTTAAAGGAGAGGGAGTCCCTTATCTCTGGGCTAACCAAACTTGGTTTTACCCAGAGCGTTTGGTCACTGAATACGAATTGGTAGATGGAATGAGGCCTTTATATCCGGAATTGAAGGATTACTGGGGGGCTTCAGGGGATTATTTATCAGGAGAAAGACTTCGGGAAATACTGGAACTTGTGAAGCCCAATACTCCCTTATTGGAACTGGCACAAGCTTGGAAAAGAAGAGGGTTGGAAGGGAATTTCACCTCTGAGAAGAAACTCAATCGAAAAGAAGTATCGGTGCTTCTGGATGAGTTGCTGAATCCTTTTTCTAAAGAGGTGGATTGGGAAGGAGTCTTGAAATATTAATAGGAAAGAAAAGCTGAAAATCAATGAACTAGCAATTGATTTTCAGCTTTAAAATTTATTCTTCTATCCTACCATGTTTTCTCAAATTGCTTCCTCCTGATTCTGTCAAGGCATCTCCCATATCCGCCCGTGCTTGTTCAGCAAATTGATTCATTTGAGCGACTATTTCCGGGTTTGCTGCAGCCACATCTGTTGTTTCATTTGGATCGGAAGACAGGTCAAAAAGTGCTGCTTTTTCCAGGTTCAGCATGTGGTATTTTACAGGAATCCCGTCATTTCTCATGACTGTACCTTCTGGTATACTGCGGTAGGAATGTGGCATAACCATTTTCCATTTCCCATAGATCACGGCCTGTAGTTCGTTTCTGTTGTAATAGGCATAATAGGGTTTTGGTTCCATTTCTTGACCCTCCAACATTGGAAGAATACTTCTTCCATCAATCGGTAAATCAGGCAGTTTTGAGCCGGTAATTTCCGCCAGCGTGGGAAGAATATCAATGGTCATCGCGGCTTGGTTTTCCACTTTCCCGGCAGGAAAGTGATTTGGCCATACAAATATTCCTGGTTCCCGGATGCCTCCATCCCAAGAAGTTCCTTTTCCTTCACGAAGTCCTGCGGTTAAGCCTGCATGACCTCCATAGGAAAGCCAAGGGCCATTATCCGAAGTGAAAATGATCATGGTATTGTCGGCCAGGCCTAATTCCTCCAATTTTTTTCTAACCTGGCCCACAGACCAATCCACCTCCATCATCACATCTCCATATAAACCTTGTTCTGACTTGCCTTTAAATTTATCTGAAACGAAGAGTGGCACATGTGTCATGCTATGAGCGAGGTAAAGGAAAAATGGCTGGTCTTTACTCTGTTCAATAAATTCCAAAGCCTTCTCGGTATAGTTGGTGGTCAGCATACTTTGATCGTCCAAAGTGTCAATTACTGTTGCGTTTTGAAACAAAGGAAGCGGAGGGTAATAATCCTTTACTTCTGGATGATGTGGCCACATATCGTTAGAATAGGGTAAGCCATAATAAGAATCAAATCCTTGCTCGGTTGGTAAAAAGGGAGCCTGATGTCCTAGATGCCATTTCCCCACCATGCCCGTTGTATATCCGTTGGCTTTTAGCATTTCTGCTATGGTAGTTTCCTCTGGGTTCAACCCATGTTTTGCAGTATGGTCTAAAGCACCGAAAATTTCTAATCGATTGGCGTAGGTGCCAGTCATAAGTGCTGCTCTGGAGGCAGAACAAACAGCGTGGGGAACATAAAACTGATTGAATCGGACACCATCAGCAGCTAGTTGATCAAGGTGAGGGGTTTTCCACTGGGTAGCTCCATATACGCCCAAATCCCCATATCCCATATCGTCTGCAAAAATCAATACGATATTAGGTTTGTCTGGAGTCTCCGGTGTTTCCGTTTCTAATGTTCTGTTTTGGCAGGAAGTAAACCCGACCAAAGCTGTAAATAAAGAGAGGTATATGGAGTTTTTAAATCTCATGTTGTACTAATATTCTATTATTTTTGTTGAAGGTTGGACCAGATCATATCGCCAATTTTTTCTCCCTGTTTCACTCCTTCTTCTATGGCATCCCTAAAATGAATTCCTCCATATAATCTGGAAATTGCAGCTTCTTCAGAAGCTAGGAGAAAAGATTTAAATGGCCTTTCTGGCAAGCCAAAATAAGTCTCTGAACTGTCTATAAATTCAAAGTTATCTCCGAAATAGCCTGTTAATACTACTGCAGAGGCTCGACTGATTACTGAATGTCCAGAGGTATATTCAGGAAATGGCGGAGTTTGAAGGATGGGTCTCCAACGTTGATCCATTTTTTGATTAATCACCGTTTCAGGGCAAATTCGATCGGTGTCATATTTGGCTTTCCAGCAGGAGATAAATGCATCATGTAAAGTCATTCCCACCAATGCATGGATGTAGGCGGTTTCCACAAAAGACAACTCAGCCTTTTGGGCTGCTATCCCTGTAATCCCCATCCAATGACCTCCGGGTGAGATTTTTTTAACACCTATGGCCATATGGCCTGAAAATTCAACCTTAAATGGATTACAATCCCAAAAATTGGCGATGAGAATTTTTCCTCATCCAGCTCATTCGTGGTGTTGTACACCTCCATCAATTGCTTATGAAAAGAGCTTCCTTCTGACATGTCAAATGGAGCCATGGGTGCCGGTTTGAATTTTTCCAAATCCTGGATGAAAAAGGGTCGGATGGTTTTCCATTCTGGTTCTATTGCTGCGATATAGGCCGGTGGGGTGGGATACCAGTAACCTTCACCTTTTTTAGGGGTATAGCGAGTTAGGGTAGAGAGTTGAAGATACCCATCTTTCTTGGCTACTTCCATTACTTTATCCGCTACTTCTGTCGCTAAGTCAATATGGGATTGAAGGTTTTTTTGCTCACGATCTTTGCCTTCAACGCTTTAGCTATCCAATCCTGTTGTTTTCCTTCCAGCAAGTAGCCAGATGGCATGATGGCTTTTCCAACTTTCATGAAAGCCAGTATGGCAGCAAATTCTGGAGAATGAATTTTATGGTTGCTGATATTCCAAGTGTGCCCTGATAGATAGGTGTGTTCTAATAAACTCTGATGTTGAAATTGAGCCCCTTGGCTTTTACTTACTAAATAGGCTGCCAAACTTGTATAAGCATAAATTCTTGCAGCCACTGGAGGACTTGCCACATCTGTCACCATGACTTCTGTGATATGAAAATACTCCTCTGCGAATGTTTTAGGCCAATCCGTTTCCTTTGAACTTGCGAAAGTATTTCCAAGTACCAAAAGGAAACCAAGCAATTGAAAAAGATATGTGTTGTTGGTAATCTCATTTTAATTGAAAGCTTTGCAGAGGCTGTTGGTTGACGCCTACCAAGATTTGAGTACCTAAATCAGTTTGGATATGCAAGATTGATTTGATGTCACCTTTGATGGAAACACCGGATTCAGCAGGAGATAAGGGACGGAAGTTTCCATTTCCATCTCCTAACATGACGAGACCTAAGCCAGCGTCGATCACTCCAATTCGTATCCTTGTGAAAGATTGGTTTCCTCCTAAAATGAGGTCCTGATTCCCATCTTTATTGACATCTATAGGCAGAATGGCATAAATGGGGAAAGATTGAGCAATTCTAGGTAATGGTTTAACAATAAAACCTGATCCAGTATTTTCTAAATAAACCGACTCTAAGGTATTGGCCTCAAGTATTTGTGCACTCTCCAATTCTTTGGAAGAAAATAAATCCTGCATCGTTGCTTTTGAGTAGGATGCATAATCAGTAAACCGACTTCTCATACCGACCATTTGATCCAATAATTCATCCCTACTTGGAAATGGATACATTCTATCTCCTACAAAACATTCTAAAATCGGATCTATGGAACCATTTTGGTCAAAATCTGAAGCATATAATCTCAACGATTTGTTTTCGTTAGCTTCAAATTGAGAGTTTAAACCAAAGTTTCCGGCGATCAAATCAAGATCCCCATCTCCATCCATATCTGCTTTGCTGAGACTTCCCCACCAACCCGAAAGCTCATTGTTGAAATAGGAAGATGTTTGATTTTGAAAACCGGAATCGGTATTGATCAAAATAGTAATAGGTAGAAATTCACCTACGAGAACCAAATCCATTTTTCCATCCGCATTCAGATCTAGTTTTTCTGATCCCGTGATCATTCCTATTTTCCCTTCCTCAGGCAAATAGGAAGATGTTTGATCTGTGAAATTCCCTTTCCCATCATTGATTAGGACTTTACTAGCAGGGATAATCGGATACCTCCCGGGAATTAGTTTAGCACCGACAAAAAGGTCTGCTGCTCCATCTCCATTGATATCTATGGATTGAGCGGTTCCAGTACTGAATTTATAGGTAGGATAGCTGGATTGGCGAACAAGTTTACCTGTCCCATCATTGAGGTATAAGCGATCGTTTAAAGCATCATCAGAACCTATGTAATCATGGTATCCTCCACTTCCCAAGAATAAATCCTGATTTCCATCTCCGTTAAAGTCCTCAAAAATCGCCCCGGCATCTGTAAATTCTGTCGAGCTTCTGAAGCCAGCGTATTCAGTCCATTTCCCTTCAGAAAGGGAATATATTTTTCCTGGGTTCCCTTTTTCTCCTCCCACAAAAACCTCAGGATTTCCATCCTTATTTAAGTCCCCACTTGCCAAGATGGGATGGATATAACTTGCCATCGTAAGCATTAAAGGTTGACGTTTGAAGTCATTAAAATTGGGAGGAGTGGGGGTGTAAGGAGGGGTATTTGAAATCTTAGAAAGGAGGGGAGCTGTTGTTTCTACACTTTTGGTGGAGGAAGTACTTTCTTTGTTTATTTTAATAAACTGGTTAGGTTGAATATTCTGAATGGTTTGAATGGTACCATCAGGCCAGCTGATCTCAATGTTATCTATCTGTTGATCATTTCCAATACCTGCATGAATTCGGGGACTTACAGAAGATTGAAACCCACGAACGGGTTGGACTTCAAAAGTCTGGGTTAGGGTATTCGAACTAATTTCAACCTTTGCTCCGATGCCGAAGGTATTTTGATCCTGCGAGGAAAGTGATAGTTGAATCCAGTTCGACTTGCCATTTTTATTTTCATATAAACTGGCAAAATCATTTAAGTTACTTACCACCAAATCTAAATCTCCATCATTATCTAAATCCGCATATACCGCTCCCGAAGAAAACCCTTTTTCATCCATTCCCCAATCGTCCGACCGGTCTTTGAAATCCAGGTTTCCCTGGTTCTCGAAAATATAATTATGCACAGGGGTGGAAGTCATAGAAGTGACCAAGTGTAGCGTATCAGCTTTTTCTTTGGCTATGGCCTGTTGGAAATAATAATCTCCTTTGTATTTCAAGAAGTCTCGGTTGGTGTAATCCCGAAAGTACCCATTGCTGATAAATAGGTCTTTATTGCCACTGTTCGTGGCATCAAAAAACAAAGCGGACCAACTCCAATCACTATTTGAAATATTTGCCAATTGACCGATTTCAGCAAAGTTTCCGTCTCCTTGGTTCAATTGAAGCATGTTTCGCATATTTTGATGATAAAATCCCTCTTGGATCATCAATGCGTATTGCTCATAATTTTCAGGTCCATACAATAGTTTTTGCCGTTCATTATCCTCTGGCAGCATATCCAAGGTATAGATATCCAAATTCCCATCGTTGTTGATGTCTGAGATATCAGCCCCCATAGAAAAATGGGATATGTGCTGAAAATACTCCTTCATTTGGTCCGAAAATGTCCCGTCTTTCTGATTCATGTATAGGTAATCAGGCTCTATGTAGTCATTGGTGACTAATAGGTCAGGCCATCCATCTTGGTTAATATCAGAAACCACTACACCCAGGCCAAATCCTAATGCAGAACCTTTGATACCTGCCTGTTCACTGATATCAACAAACTTGCCCTGGTCGTTTCTATAGAGTTTGTCACCGGCATAGGGGTGCCGAATGTTTTTGACTTCACTAAACTCCAATTCGTTGATTACTTCTATGTGGTGATTGAGAAGAAACATGTCCAAATCACCATCCCGATCAAAATCAAAGAAAACAGCTTGAGTACTATTGGATGGGTCAGCAAGTCCATATTTTTCCGCTTCTTCACTAAAAGTAAAGTCCCCCTGATTGATCCAAAGCTCGTTTTTTCTGAATTCGGGACTTCCTTTTCCCGAATAGCAAACATAGATATCCAACAGACCATCCGCATTGACATCTGCCATACTGACCCCAGTGGTCCAAACCTCTTTACCGGCAACTCCCGCAGCCTTGGTTTTGTCCTCAAATTTCCAATTTCCCAAGTTCTTGAAGACTTTATTGGGACTCATGTTTCCTGTAAAAAGAGGTCTTCTAAACCATCATTATCCAAGTCACCTACAGCTACACCCCCTCCATTGTAGAAGTATTCATAGCGAAGGATATTGTTTTTTTGGTCTTCTTTTAATTGGTTTTTAAAAGTAACTCCCGCTTTTTTAGTTGAGATTTTTTCAAAAAGGGGAGTGTTAGCACTTTGTGCCAGTAGCGTATTTCCCTGAGTGATATAGACTAAAATCCCCAGAACAATGATGCTTGTCTTGGATTTAAATAGGAAATTCATGTAGTTAATTTGAAGAGTTTTAACTCAATCGATTGATGACATCTTCAAACAGTTTTTCGTTTACAACTGCAACCCCTCCCAAAAGTCCAACATCTTCACCTAACTGATAGAGTGCTAATTGGGACTTTTCTCGGGATTTTGCCATACTGTAAATGTTTAGTGCTTGTTGGATTGGCGTAATCAAATATTGATTGGCCTCTGCCACGGAACCTCCAATGATGATTAACTCAGGGTTTAATAACTGAATTAATATAGAAATACCTCTACCCAAATCAAGGCCTGCCTCTGAAAGAATGGTGATCGCTCTTTGATCGCCTGCAAGAGCAGCTTCTACTACTAAAGCTGGTTCGAGTTCCCCTTTGTGGTCTCTCACCATTCTAGCCAAAATACTGTCTTTGTCTAGTTTAATAGCATCTTCAGCCATTCTGACGATTGCTGTTCCTGAAGCAACCGCTTCCAAACAACCTTTCTTCCCACAAATGCAGGTAACATCGCGTGATTCAAATATTGGAGAATGCGAAAATTCACCGGCAAATCCAGAAGCACCCTGATACAATTTACCATCAATAATTATTCCTAAGCCAATTCCCCAACCCACGAATATCCCTAGGACATTTTTGTGAGAATGATCTGAACCAAATTTGAACTCTGCCAAGGTCATTGCCCGGGCATCATTCTCCATGTATATTTTCTTGGAAAACCGTTCCTCAAGATTTTCAATGAGAGACTTTTTCCCAAATCTTAGATACGTGTAGTTGACGCCTCCTACAGAGTCCACTAAACCAGGCATAGAGATCCCAATGGCAATCACTTTTTCAGGCTTGATTTCTGTCCTTTTCAAGTAAGAATCAATCAAATCACATAGATGATCAAAAGTCTCTTTTTCATTATCCAATGTGATCTTATGGCTTTCTTTAGGATAGGCTAACGTTTGATTACATGAATAAAGCGCAAAATTCGCTTGGAACTTGGATAAATCTACTGACAATACATAGAAGGCATCTTCAGCCAATCGGTATAAATCAGGCTTTCTTCCTCCTTGGGATTCAGCTCTACCGTGTTTGATTACTTCCCCAGAAGTCATCAAATCAGATAACAAGGCATTGACAGTTGGAAGAGAGATCCCTACTTCGGCACAAATTTCACTTGCAGTGTTTGCACCTTTCAGGTATAAGTTTTTAATGATTTTAATCTTATTAAGATAGCTCTTGATTTCGACGACACCGTCCATCTTATCAATAACTTCTTGCGGGTTTATTAGATGCATAAGTCTGAATTGATCTCTAATTAAGGTATTTTTTTGATTTCAAAAAAGCACTTATTTAAAAAAATATAGAAACATGTTTGTCTTTTTTATGGGAATTGAAATTAATTCCTTGAAGAAGTTGATTTCAGCAAAAGAATTGAATGAAAGATTTCCACTTCCTCAATTTTTCCCACTCTCATACCGGTAAAAAAGAAGGGGTATAGAGTTAAAAAAAGCCCGGTAAACCGGGCTAAAAAATTTTTAATAAGTCAGTCCGTAGCTCAATCACCCTTAAAATAAACTTAGTAGTCAAAAAAATGTCTAGCGGACAAGTTTTAAAAGTTCATTAATTTAAACATAAATATCTAAACATCAAAATATTACATGTAAAAAACATTTTGAATTATCTAAAATGTTTCTTGGGTGAAATTGGTCTATTGACCCTTTTGTTAATTGAATCTGATTACTTGATTTTCCTCTTTTTCAACCACTACCTCATCTTCTTTATAATTAATCAAATCCTCCAATCTTCCAGACGGATTGTAATATCTCCAAGTACCCTCTTTCTTCCCATCTTTCATGGTCCCTTCGGATGCTTTTCTACCATTTTCATGGTAAAAAGTCCAAATTCCTTCAGCTTTTCCTTGCTTATAACTTCCCTCAGATTCTTTTTTACCTGTTACGTAGTAAGTAATCCTAGTGCCATTTCCGTCCTTTAATGTGCCTTTATCATAGGTTTCTGTGCCATCGTAAGAATAATATTCTCCAATGTTTAGCAATTTCCCGGACTCCCAAAATTCCTCTTGGGTAAGTTTTTTATTATCATAGAACAAACCCCAAATCCCATCCTCTTTACCTAGTTTATAAGTCCCTACAGACTTTAACTGGCCTCCATCATAATAGTAAAACCATTGCCCTTCTTCCAGCCCCAAGTTGAAGCTGCCTTCTGCTATCAAGATTCCGATTTTATTGAAGTATTTCCATACTCCACTTTGTTGATCATTTCTATATTCGCCTATGGAATAAAGTTCCCCATCAGGAAAATAGCTTTTCCAGAGACCTGTCTTCATTCCTGAGGCATAATTTCCAAGAACGGAAGGTTCGCCGGTACTATGGTATTCCACATATTCTCCTACAGGAATCCCTAACTCAAAGGTTTGTCTTTTTGAAAGGCTTTTGTTTGGGAAATATTCTTCCCAAGTTCCCTCTGCAATCCCATTTTTATATTTTTCCCATCTAGCCATCCGGCCATTTTCATAATAATAGGTCCAATCACCTGTCTTTTTCCCATATTGATCATAGGTCTCTTCAGCTTCAAGTCTATTGTTTTCAGGGTAATATCGTTTCCAAGTACCAACTTTTACCCCGTTGGAATACTTGCCTTCTTCTATGGGTCTATTTGGATAGAAGTAGCGTTTAAATTCTCCGTCTAGCTGCCCATTTTTATAAGTAGCTTCTATAATTAATATTCCTTCTGGATCATATTCTAGGTAAGGGCCTTCTCTTTTGTTTTCTTTGAAATATTCTACTATGGCTGTTTCACCGAATTCATGGTAAGTAACCCACTGACCCGTTTTCATTCCGTTTTCATAGGAGCCTTCTCTTTTGACCTGTTTGAAAGGAATATAATCGGGATTACCTGTCTTCCCATAATATTCAGTGAATTGGCCAACCAAAACACTGTCTTGAAAAATCATTTCTGTCACCAACGCTCCATCTAAATCATAAACTTTGGCGGGGCCAAATAACTTTCCATCCTTATATTCTGCCACTACTTTTTCAGTCCTCTGGCATTATAGGAAGTCCATGTTCCCTCTTTTTGTCCATTTTGAAAATTTCCTTCAGAAAGTATTTGGTTCGTTTTAGGGTTGTAATATTTCCACAGCCCTTCTTTGCTAGAGCCTTCTATCACCCCTGTTGCCATAATTGTAGAATCAGGGCTGTAAAGCTTCACTATGGAAGATTGTTGGGCAAAAAGAGAGAATGAAAATAAGGTTGCACCTAGAATCAGGATAAATTTCATATATATACTATTCTTTCAGGAAATTGTGAATTGTAGGTTATCACTCAAAATAAGAAAATAAAATCATCGATTTATCGATTGTGATAAGTTTACGTCAATCTCAAATTTCAGGTTTGTTTTGTTAACTAAATCGTAGAAAGGTAATTGACAATCAAATCTATTTCTTTCGCGATTTTTGTGGTGATTTCATGGTTATTCCCTTCCACTTCAATTTCTTTAATCCAGACATTTAAAGTTCCGGCCTCAATCATTTCAGGATACTGGGACTTTATTTTTTGGTTTTCAAGAATTAATCCTGGGTAATCCCAGGGACTTTCTGTAATTCCAAAATAAAAATTATTCTCGTAAAGAAACGATGAAATCTTTTGGTAATTTTTCTCTCCGGCAAGAATTATCAAAAATAACCCATGGCCAAACCAGTTTAAAACTCGAATATTTAGACCTGTTTCAGGGTCGGAAATTCGGATGATGTCCAATACATGATAAGGCATCCCCAACAAGTCATTTCCTCTGGAAAGTTTTTTTGATTTATGTTTCAGGCAAATTGCCCTCAAGTCCCCTTCAGCAATTGTCTCGGCCACTTGGGAGAATATATCCCAAAATTGAAGTTTAAGTCGATGAAGCTTTTTAATACCTGTTGGTCTTTCCAAAGCTCCAGGTCAGGATGTTGGTCAGTTTTATTCATGTCACCATGTCAATAATGCAGATGCCCATGTGAAACCTGAACCAAATGCTGCCAAACAAACCAAGTCACCCTCTTTTATTCTACCTTGTTCCCAAGCTTCACTCAAGGCAATTGGAATGGTTGCCCCAGTGGTATTTCCATAATACATGATATTGTTGAACACTTTTTCATCGGGGAAGTCCAATTTTTGCTGGATGTATTGGCTAATACGCAAGTTGGCTTGATGAGGGACCAGTAAATCTATTTCTTCTTTGGTTTTACCGTTTGCTTCTAAGGCTTCATTGATCACTTCAATGAACCGGACGATGGCGTGTTTGAAAACCACATTTCCATTCATCTTTAAAAAGAAACTACCGGAATCAAATAATTCTTTGGAATAACGATCTTCTCTGGAACTTCCTGGGTCTTTGCAATAAAGTTCCTCTGCAAAATTACCGTCCGCATGTAAATGTGTGGAGAGAATGCCTGAATCATCTTGATCTGTTGCACTCAAAACCACAGCACCAGCTCCATCAGCAAAAATCACAGCGCTTGACCTGCCTTCATTGCTTTTATCCAATCCTGAAGATTGAATTTCTGCTCCCACTACCAATATGTTTCGGTACATGCCAGTTTTGATAAATTGGTCTGCTACCGACAAGGCATATATAAATCCTGAGCAGGCATTTCTGATGTCTAAAGCTCCAATACCCGGGATTCCCAGTTCACGTTGTAACAGGACCCCATTCCCAGGCACATAATAATCGGGTGTAACTGTCGCAAAAACGATGAAATCCATGTCTTTTGCTTCTAATCCAGCTCTTTTCAATGCCATGATTGAAGCGTCTTTGGATAAACTGGTAACGGTATCTACTCCAGGTGTAAACCATCTTCTTTGTTCAATTCCCGTCCGTTCTACAATCCAATCATTATTGGTATCCATCATACCTGATAATTCCGTATTGGTCACAATCCTTTCAGGCAAGGAATGTCCCACTCCTAAAATTTTGGATTTCTTCATCTCTCCTTGGGTTTATTAAAAATGAGTTCAAATATGAGGATATGATCGCTCTCTTACAAAATACTCAGATGAACAATAAAAAGTTTAGAATTAGCCAAACAAGGTGTAATTCCCATGTTGGTCCATCGGAGATGTTTTTCGCATGACGGCAGGGGTGTCATTCTGAACAGAATTCACCAAAGGTGAGACGGTGTAGCTCAAGAGGAAATCGGAAGATATTGGCTCAAAAGGCTTTTAAGTTCATCCACTTTAGAGTAACTATCCAACCATTTTTTTCACCTTCTTTATTCAAAATGACAGGCATTCTATCATGCACATCGGAAACAACCTCATTAGGGGTGGTAGTCAAGATCAAGAAGGTATGTTGGGTTTCTCCATTTACAGATTCGTACTCTTCCCAAATGCCTGCCATGGAGAACAATTCTCCTTCTCTCATGGTAAAGCGGTAAGGGATTTTTGTTTTTTTTCCAAGTTTTTTCCATTCATAAAAACCGTCGGCAGGAATTATACATCGTCTTTTTTGGAAAAAACTTTTAAAGGAAACTTTTTGATCTACAGTTTCGGATTTGGCATTGATCAATTTCAATGCGACTGGTTTGTTTTTACCAAATTCTGGTGTAATTCCCCAATAAAAATAAGAAAAACCATTTGGGCTGGCCGAGGTGATGACTGGTACCAACTGGGTAGGGGCGATGTTATATCTGGGATGAAAATCAGAAAGCATCTCAGCCTGGAACCTCTCTTCCAATTCAATTTTACTTTTGCTTAATGAATAACGTCCACACATATAGAATATAACTTGATTAATAAGCTGGAAGTTAGATATCCTTGGTTATAAATTCAACAGCCCGAGACTCAGAATAATAAGGTTTTTCAGAATTTGCTACTGTGAAACCCACATGGCCCCCTTGTTTTGGGAATTCAAAGTATACAGTGTCCAGATTTTTAGCAAGTTGGGAAGGGTAGCATAAATCACTAAGAAAAGGATCATTTAATGCGTTTAGAACGAGTGTGGGCACTTTTATGTGCTCTAAAAAATAGAGGGAGGAGTTGATTAAATAATATTCTTCGGCATCGGCAAATCCATGAAGTGGTCCTGTTAAATAATCATCAAAATCTGCCAAAGTTTTTATGTTTTTCAACATTTGGACAGGGATTTCACTTGGATGGGTCTTTGATTTCAGAATAACCTTTTCTTTTAAGGTTTTCAGAAACCGCTTAGAATATAAGGTGTTTTCCACGGAAGAGATTTTTTTACTCGCACTGCTTAAGTGCAATGGAACTGAAATAGCTACTCCTTTTCGTATTTTATCAGAGATAAATTCCTGTTCACCTAAATATTTTAAAATTAGATTTCCTCCCAAAGAAAAACCAACCAAAGAGATTTCATCATAGTCATTTTCAACATGCTTGATGACTGTATTTAAATCATAGGTAGCACCCGAATGGTAGAAAATAGGTTGTTGATTGAGTTCTTCACCGCAGCCTCGATAATTCCAAGCAAGCACGTCAAAACCATTTTTTAGAAAAATTTTACACATTCCCAGAATGTAGGCACGGGAACTATTTCCTTCCAGGCCATGGTTTACGATTATCAATTGGGAGCTGCCTTGTTTGTACCAATCTAAATCGAGAAAGTCTCCATCTATGGTAGTAATTCTCTCACGAATAGGCTTTTCTAGCTCCACTTTCCTGAATAAGGCAGGATAAATAGTTTCCAAATGGCGATTAAAAAGCCATCTTGGTCTTTGGTAAATGCTGTCTGTAATTAAAGGCATATCAGGGGATTGGTAAATAAAGGCTGAAATGCAGGGGGAAAATACTAGTTTTAAATTTGAATAAAGACATTATAAAAACTATTTTTGGACACTTTAAAAACGAATAGAGCGCAATAACTCATGGCCGAAATTATTAGAATGCCTAAAATGAGCGACACCATGGAAGAAGGTGTGATCGCTGCATGGTTGAAAAAAGTAGGGGATACTGTTAAACCAGGAGATATTCTGGCGGAGGTTGAAACTGATAAAGCAACAATGGAGCTTGAATCCTACGACGAAGGTGTGCTTTTATATATAGGAGTAAAAGAGAAAGATTCTGTACCTGTCAATGGCGTTATAGCTGTGATAGGTGAAAAAGGAGAAGATTATGAACACCTTTTGAAAGGTGCTGATAGTTCATCCGATAAAAAAGAGGAAGCTCCTAAATCTGAAGAAAAAGCTCCAGAACCAGCAAAAGCTGAGGCTCCTAGCGAAAGCATTGATACTTCCAATATTAATGCGACGGTTATCACTATGCCTAAAATGTCCGACACTATGCAAGAAGGTACGATTGCCTCTTGGTTGAAAAAGGTGGGTGATGAAATTAAGTCTGGTGAGATCATCGCTGAAGTGGAAACAGACAAAGCAACCATGGAGCTGGAAAGCTATGACGATGGAACGTTGCTTTACATCGGGGTAGAAGCTGGAGATAGCGTGCCTGTAGATGGAGTAATCGCTGTGATTGGAGAAAAAGGTGCCGACTTCGAAACTCTTTTAAAAGCTCAACAGCAAAGTTCATCAGAACCAGCGCCTGCACCAAAAGAAGAATCCGCACCTGCACCAAAAGCAGAGCCAGTCGCAGAAACAAAATCTGCACCTGCTTCTACTGCACCTGCAGCCACTACTGCAAATGGAGAAAGAGTGAAAGCTTCTCCGTTGGCTAAAAAGATTGCTGAAGAAAAAGGATTGGATATTCGTCAAGTGAGCGGATCTGGTGAAGGAGGAAGAGTTGTCAAAAAAGACGTAGAAAACTTCGTTCCTGCTGCAGCTCCTCAAGCAGCACCAGCAAGTGCAGGGGCTCCTGCAATTGGACAGGAAAGCTATAAAGAGGAAAAAGTTTCTCAAATGCGTAAAGTAATTGCTAAGAGACTTGCCGAAAGTAAATTTGGTGCTCCTCATTTCTATCTGACCATGGAAATCAACATGGATAAGGCGATAGAAGCTAGAAAGAGCATGAATGAAATTGCATCTACCAAGATTTCATTCAATGACATGGTAATCAAAGCTACTGCAGCAGCTTTACGTCAACATCCAAAAGTAAATTCAAGTTGGTTAGGCGATAAAATCAGATATAACGAGCATATCCATATCGGTATGGCAGTGGCGGTAGAAGAGGGATTATTAGTTCCTGTGATCAGATTTGCTGACAACTTATCGTTATCTCAGATTTCTGCTCAAGCAAAATCTTTGGGAGGAAAAGCGAAAAACAAAGAATTGCAACCTAAGGACTGGGAAGGAAACACCTTCACTATTTCTAACTTAGGTATGTTTGGTATAGAAGAATTCACTGCGATTATTAATCCACCAGACGCATGTATTTTGGCAGTTGGAGGAATTAAGGAAACTGTTGTTGTGAAAGATGGTCAAATGCAAATTGGAAATGTCATGAAAGTGACCTTGTCTTGTGACCATAGAGTTGTGGACGGTTCAGTTGGTTCAGCATTCTTGATCACCTTAAAGAATCTTCTTGAGGATCCTGTAAGAATCTTAGTATAAAAATCTAAATACCTGTCAAAAAGTCCTGTTTTCAGGACTTTTTGCTTTTTGTATGGTTATTGTCAGAAAGCAACCTTAAAAATGCTATTTGCTTTGAAAGTGATTTTTCCAAGTGAAGCATTTTGAATCATCGCTTTGTTAATGAATAGAGAATCATGGAAAGAATTAAATCAACCACAGTCGTAGCAATTCGCCATAATGGAGAAGTAGTGATCGGTGCAGATGGCCAAGCTACACTAGGAAATACCGTTGCAAAAAGCACAGTAAAAAAACTGAGAGTACTTCAAGGAGGCAAAATTGTGACTGGCTTTGCCGATCAACTGCTGATGCTTTCACCTTGTTGGAAAAATTCGAAGAAAAATTGGGTGCTTTTGGCAATAATATGAAAAGGGCAGCAGTGGAACTTGCTAAAGAGTGGAGAACGGACCGGATGCTGAGTAAGTTGGAAGCAATGATGATTGTGGCAGATAAAGAAGATATTTTGATTATCTCTGGAACAGGTGATGTGATTGAGCCAGATATGGAAATCGCTACCATAGGCTCGGGAAGTATGTACGCCCAATCTGCCGCTAGAGCAATGAAACAATTTGCCCCTCACATGTCAGCTGAAGAAATGGTGAGAGAAAGCTTAAATATTGCTGCTGATGTATGTATTTATACCAATCATAATTTGGTGATTGAAAAAGTAATTTGATCACTTGAAAATTATAAAATGAGGCCGGAGTGAATTCTCCGGTTTTTTTGTGCCTAATTTTAAACCTGTTGGCTTGTTTGTCGGTTATCTATAAGATAATTAGCTACAACTTATGACAACGACCGCAGCAAAAAAGAATACAAAAAAGATTTTAAAAAAATTATCCCCGATGTATTTAAGGAATATGTCCTGGAACATGGGGGAACCCCGAAATCAGTATTCAAATTTTCTAAGGACTTAAAAATGAAAGAGGAGGAGTTTTATACCTACTTCACCTCATTTGAAGCCATTAAATCGGCTATTTGGGTAGAGATGTTTGAAGAGACATTATCCCAAATTGAAGCTCAGGAGGTGTTTAAAGAATACTCTGCGAGAGAAAAATTCTTGGGATTTCTATTTACTTGGATTGAAGTTTTGAAAAAAACCGATCCTACCTGCTTAGCCTTTATGGAAGTAATTCTTCCCAAATTACCTCATTACCAAAAGAAGCCTCTGAATTCAAAGAGAAGTTTAAAGATTTTGCCAACGAGATCATTTTGGAGGGAAAAGAGACGGAGGAAATTGCAAATCGCCCATTTATTTCCGAGAAATATGATGAGGCCATGTGGATTCAACTTTGGTTCGTTTTTCAGTATTGGTTGAAAGATCAGTCACCAAGGTTTGAGAAAACAGATGCAGCCATTGAAAAGTCCGTCAATTTAGCTTTTGACTTAATGGGTAAAAGTGCTCTTGACTCGTTTCTTGATTTCGCAAAATTCATGTATCAATCCAAATAAGTCATGACAGGAAATTTAAACGAACAGGAGTCTATTCCAGTTTCCAAAGTTCAGAGAGCGGCAAAATTCATCTCTACAGGCGCAAAAGTAGGAGGGAATTATGTGAAGCATTATGCAAAAAAGGTAGTGAGACCTGGTTTGGATAAAGAAGAGCTTCATCAGAATAATGCCTCGGATATTTATAATTCATTGAGTCAATTGAAGGGTTCAGCCTTGAAAGTGGCTCAAATGATGTCTATGGATAAGAATTTATTGCCAAGAGCATATCAAGACAAATTTACGATGGCTCAGTATTCGGCTCCCCCACTTTCTTATCCTTTGGTGGTAAAAACTTTCCAGAAGTATTTCGGGAAATCTCCTGACCAGATGTATGATACATTTACCAGATCAGCTGTCAATGCAGCTTCTATTGGACAGGTTCATCAAGCGACAAAAGATGGCCAAACCTTGGCTGTTAAAATCCAATACCCAGGCATTGCAGATTCGGTAGGATCAGACTTGAAACTGGTTCGGCCATTTGCGCTTCGATTATTAAACATGAATGAGCGAGAGCTGGATCATTACATGGAAGAAGTGGAGGAGAAGCTCTTGGAGGAAACGGATTATCATTTGGAAGTACAGCGATCGCGAGAAATTTCTTCAGCATGTGCTCATATTCCAAATCTCAAATTCCCTAATTACTACGATGAGTATAGTTCCGACCGAATTATCACCATGGACTGGATTGAAGGGAAACATTTGAAGGAGTGGTTGGAGACAAACCCTTCTCAGGAGGCCAGGAATAAAATCGGCCAAGCCTTGTGGGATTTTTATCACCACCAAGTACATAACCTCAAACAAGTACATGCAGACCCACACCCTGGCAACTTCATTGTTCAGGATTCGGATCAATTGGGAATCATTGATTTTGGATGTGTCAAAGTGATACCTGAAGATTTTTATTCAGGATATTTTGCATTGATTAAAAAGGATTTGTTGATAAAACCACAGGAGTTGGATCAAATCTTTTTTGATCTCGAATTTATATCTGAGAAGGATACCAAAGAGGAACAAGCGTATTTCAAAGGAGTCTTTAGGGAAATGATTTCTTTATTAGGGAAGCCATTTCATGTGGATCGCTTTGACTTTTCAGATGATGGATTCTTTGAACAAATCTTTCAGTTAGGAGATAGAATTTCCAATGATAAGATGTTTAAGAAATCCCGTCAGGCAAGAGGATCCAGACATGGACTCTATATCAACCGCACCTATTTTGGATTGTATAACCTGTTGAACCAATTGCAGGCAGAGATTGATACGACCAAGCCAGATTGGCTGAAATAAAAAAAGGGAAGCAATTTGCTTCCCTTTTTGGTTTATTCTGCAGAGTTGTAGGTGACTCTATAAATAACTCCCGCCATATCGTCTGAGATCAGCATGCTTCCATCTGGAAGCTCCTGAACATCGACTGGCCTGCCCCAGGCTTCCTGACTGGCTTCATCGAGCCAACCTTGGATAAAGATCTCTTCTCCAACTACTTTGGAGTTTCCGTCTAATTTCTCCACTGCGACCACATATCCTGATTTTTTGCTTCTGTTCCAAGAACCATGCTTTGCTACAAAAATGGAGTTGTCATAGCTACTGGGAAACATACCTGCTTCATAAAAACGCATTCCTAGGGGCGCATTGTGGGGGCCCATCAATGCGGCAGGAGCGACGTAGTCAGATTGAGCACCTCCGGCATCTCCAAACTCTGGATCTTTGACATCACCTGCATGCCAATAAGGATAACCAAAATGCTGACCTGCTTCTGTGATTTTATTGAGCTCGCAATTAGGAATATCATCCCCCATCATATCTCTTCCATTGTCGGTGAACCACATATTTCCTGTTTGGGGATTCCAGTCAAACCCTACCGTATTTCTTACTCCATGGGCATAAACTTCCGGCTCTGGATTAGGTGCATTGACATCTAAACGGGTGATACTTGCAAAAATATCCTCTTCTGGGTCACAAATATTACAAGGGGCACCCACTGGCACATAGAGTTTACCATCAGGCCCGAATGCAATGAATTTCCATCCATGATGTGTTTCTGTTGGGAAACCATCATAGACCACCTCATAACTTGGATTGCCCAGATTATTTTTGATGTCTTTGAATCTTAAAATTCGACTTACTTCAGCCACATACAAATCCCCATCTTTATAGGCTACACCATTTGGCATTTGTAAACCTTCTGCCAAGATGAATTTTGAATCAGCTTTGCCATCGCCATTCTCATCAATCACGGCATAAACTTTATCTTCTTGCCTGTTTCCTACAAACACAATCCCTTCCTCTGTAATGGTCATGGCTCTGGCATTTGGAATATCCGCAGCCCAAACATCTATTTTAAAATTGGGAGGCAGTGTAAGTTTATCCAATTGTACTTCCGCTGTTGCCTGAGAAATATCTCTTTTATTGGCAGAATTTACAGTTTGTATGGGTTCAATTTTCACTTCTTTCTTTTGTTCACAACTCATCGTCATAGAAGCTGTTGTCAAAAGCACAGATAATGTTAATGTTGAAATGGTTTTCATGATATTTTATTTTCTACAAGTTAAGTAATCTAAACAATTTCAGAATGTTCAACTTTCAAAGGTATATGAACGGGTTAATCTTTATTTTTGGGGCATGTTATCTATTAGTAATCTCTCTTATTTCATAGGCGGACGTCCTTTATACGAAAATGCCAACCTTCATATCAAGCCAAAAGATAAAATTGGGCTGGTAGGACAGAATGGTACAGGTAAATCTACTCTTCTGAAAATTATTTCCGGAGACTATCAACCTACATCAGGAGAAGTCCAAAAAGCCAAAGATTGTTCCATTGGGTTTTTAAATCAGGATCTGCTTTCTTATCAATCGGATGAAAGTATTTTAAATGTGGCCTTGGCTGCATTTAAAGAGACCTTGGATCTTCAAGATGAAATTGATCAAGTTCTCAAAGAAATGGAAACCGATTATTCGGAAGAAATCATGAATCGGTTGGCGACCTTGCAGGACCGCTTTGAGGCAAACGAAGGGTATACCATCAAAGCAAAGGCAGAAGAAGTATTGGAGGGAATTGGTTTTAAGACCTCCGATCTTCAAAAGCCACTTCGAACATTTTCCGGAGGATGGAGAATGCGTGTGATGCTTGCCAAGCTCCTGTTGGAAAAACCTTCTTTATTAATGCTGGATGAGCCAACCAACCACTTGGATTTACCATCCATTCAATGGGTAGAGAACTACTTGAAGACTTATGAAGGTGCAGTGATAGTGGTTTCTCACGACCAAACCTTTTTGGACAACTGTATCACCAGTACGGTTGAAGTAGCCAATCATACGTTAACACTTTACTCTGGGAATTACTCCTTCTATAAAGAGGAGAAGAAAGAGCGGATGGAGATTCAACAGAATGCGTATGAAAATCAGCAGCAAATGATCAAACAAACGGAAAAGTTCATCGAGCGATTCCGTGCAAAAGCCACTAAATCCAATCAGGTCCAATCTAGGATCAAGGCTTTGGATCGGATGGAACGTGTGCATGAAGTAGTCAATGACGAAGTGTCCGTAAACTTTAAGTTTAAATTTTCAAAGCAATCGGGAAGGGACGTCGTAACCTTGGATAACATCTCAAAAGCCTATGGAGATAATGTTATTTTGAAAAATACTTCAGCGCGAATTGAAAGAGGAGATAAGATTGCTTTGATTGGAGCAAATGGGAAAGGGAAATCAACATTACTAAGAATCATTGATGGTTCAGAAAAAGGAATTACTGGAAGGACTGAAGGGTATAATGTCATCAAGTCATTTTTTGCTCAACATCAACTAGAAGCGCTGACTTTAGACAATGAGATCATTCAGGAAATGTCCCAAGCAGGTAGCGCAAAAACTGAAATGGAACTTCGTGGGGTCTTAGGCTGCTTTTTGTTTTCCAATGAGGAGGTGTTTAAGAAAATTAAAGTCCTTTCCGGAGGGAGAAGTCCAGAGTGGCTTTGGCTAAAACACTGATTTCAGAAGCGAACTTTTTGCTGTTGGATGAACCTACCAATCACCTGGACTTTCAGTCTGTCAATATTCTAATTCAAGCACTGCAGCAATATGAGGGTACATTTGTCACTGTATCTCACGATCGACATTTTATTAAAGGGGTGGCGAATAAGATTTGGTATATTGAAAATTATGAGATAAAAGAGTACCCTGGAACTTATGAGGAATATGAGTTTTGGAAATCTCAGCAAGTCGAGGAGAAAGAAGCTGATACTCCCAAACCAGCCAAGAAAGAAAAACCTGCTCCCACACAAAGCCAAAATGAAATAAATCAGGCCAAAAAGGAGTTGAAGAAGTTAGAAGAAAATCTTTCTAGGATTGAAAAGGAAATAGAAAAGCTGGAGTCTCAGAAAACGGATGTGGAGCTGAAAATGGCTGATCCGGCATTGTATTCCAATGAAGATGAGTTGAAAAAGGTGCAGGATCTTCATCAGTCTATTCATCGAAAAATGGATGATTTGAATTCAGAATGGGAGGTATTGGTAGATGAAATATCGGCTCTTCAGGAAGTCCTGGCTTAACAATTAATGATTACATACCAAAGGAAAAACATGAAGTATGTCCCTGTTTTATTTTTAGCGATTTTATTGGTTTTTAGTACCTATGTGAATGCCCAAGTGGAGGATAAGGTATATAAAGACCATATTCAATCTGTAAGAATATTTCCTTTGGGGCCGACTACTGGGAGCCAATTGGATGCCCCAGTTGTTTCAATTTTGGGAGGAAAACAACTTGTTCTGTTATTTGATGATTTGGCTTATGATCCTGAATTGTATTCAGCAACTTTGATTCATTGTGATGCAGATTGGAAACAGTCAGATTTAAAAAACAATGACTTTCTGGTTCCTTTTAATGAATTTAATATTCAAGATTATGATTATTCGATAAATACTAGAATACCCTATATCCATTACAAGTTTCTTATTCCCCAAGTGACCAAATCAGGGAATTATGTGGTCAAAGTTTATCGTAGAAGAGATCCGGATGATGTGATCCTAACCAAGCGATTTATGGTTTATGAGGATTTGCTGACAGTAGGGGCGGGGATAGTACCTCCATCTCAAACAGCCAATATCCGAGGGCAGCAGCAAATCAACACAGTGGTAAATTATTCAAAGGTGGAGGTTATGAACCCCGAATCACAGGTGAAGGTGATTATTAGGCAAAATCAACGCTGGGACAATGCCAAATACCTGACTAAGCCTACTTTTATCAACCAGAGCTCAAAAACCCTCCGATACGAGGATTTTGATGGAGGGAATGCATTTGATGCCAGTAATGAGTTTCGATTTGTGGATCTCAGGTTTATGAGAGCCACTGGACAGAATGTTGGTGCCATGAGAGTAGAGGAGGATGCAGTTTTTGGCGAATCCTTGGCAAATAAACCAAGGCGGAATGAGGCATACTCCCAATATTTAGATTTGAATGGACAGTATATTGTGGATACAAATGATCGGCCCGGAGGAGACCCAGAACTGGAAAGTCAATATGTCTATATGACTTTTAATGTGGATGTTCCCAAAGGAACTGAGCCCATCTATTTGTTAGGATCTTTGACCAATTGGGGGAAAGCTCCGGAAGCTAAATTTGAGTGGGATGAGCAATTTCAAATCTATAGAACCTCCTTATTGCTCAAACAAGGTTGGTACGATTATCAGTTAGGTTACCTGAAGAATGGCGTATTCGTAACGGAATCATTCGAGGGATCTCATTTTGAAACGGAAAATGTATATGAGGTCTTTGTGTACCTCAGAGCATTAGGATCACGATATGATCAATTGGTAGGCTATTCAGTATTGCAGCCTAATCGAAGGAGGTTATAAAAAAAGCTCCCAAGTTATGGGAGCTTTAGTATATTAATCTTCAGATTCAGTTTCTGAATCATTCTCTTCTGCTGGAGGGGCTACATTTTGTCTTACTCGCTCATTTGGCTTGTAAGGGACGAAGCCTTCTCTTTTGAATTTGTAAGTTTTTGTTCTTGCCCCTGGAGGATGAGTCGCCAAATCCAACATGCCAAAACCTTTATGGGTAAAGGCACCAAGACCACATTTGAAGACGAAATCCTGTACTTCAGGAGCTGCATATAAAGTAAATGGGAGGGTGTAACCACGTACTTCATATTTTACATCCATGTCGTACACTGCATAGATCCTTGCAAATTTCTTTTGTTGTTCCTTCAGTTTATTCACATAAACCATATCAGGAACCACTTGAAATTTGAAGAAAGACTCCATTTGTTCCGGAGTATACCAACCAGAACGCTCCATACGAGTCAAGGTAGATTCGTACAATAGGTCAGAGAACTCATCACTGTCTGGACTGATAAATCGTTTACCAGCTTCTTCATTGAATGCTGGGATGATCAGTACCAAAGGTGAAATACAAACAAACTTATTCGAAGTTTCCAATTCTGGTTCAACTTCAATTTCAGTATACTCAGGGACCAAGATTAAGTTTCCAAGCTCCACTTTAGGAGTGGCAAAAACTTGCTCTAGTAGATAGTCCATGAAATCCTCACTTTGCGAAGATAGTACAAGAGTGACAAGACTGGAATAATAGTGAAGACCGCTTCTGCTTACTTTGGTCTGTCCTTTTAGTCCAGAAAAGTTAAAGAAGTTGTAATTGTAAAATTCTTCTCGTCCACCTTTTACGATCAGTCCCTTTAGGAATTGGGCAAGGATATACTGATGATGGAAAGGCAAATAGGAGCCTTTGTTTTTTAGGGAAAATATAAGTCTAACTCTCACGGTGATTTAAAAATAAATTGAGACAATAGATAAATTAAAATATTTACGTTTTTAGGTGATTAAGAGGCAAAATTACAATTTTTTTCAAGAAAATGTTAAACATTAAATCTAAAATGCATGATATCGCCATCTTTGACCACATATTCTTTTCCTTCTATGGAAATTTTTCCATTTTCACGGCACCCTGCCTCTGTTTTGAATTGTTGATAATCAGCTAGTTTAATGACTTCAGCTTTAATGAAACCTCTTTCAAAATCCGTATGGATTACCCCTGCGGCTTGTGGGGCTTTCCAACCTTTGACAATTGTCCATGCCCTCACTTCTTGAACACCGGCAGTAAAGTAGGTGATTAGATTCAATAACGAATAAGCGGCAGCTATTAGTTTATTGAGTCCACTTTCTTCTAAACCATATTCACCTAAAAATGTCTTTTTCTTCCAAATCTTCAAATTCTGCAATCTGAGATTCTATAGCTGCACAAAGAACGATTACTTCCGCATTTTCTTCTTTTACATTTTCTCTTAACTGATCCACGTATTTGTTACCAGTGAGAATGCTGTTCTCATCCACATTGGCGACATACAATACAGGCTTGATAGTCAATAAATGTAGATCTTTAACTGCCTCTAAGTCTTCTTTCTCTACTTCTACTGAACGTGCATTTTTACCAGAGGTTAAGGCTTCTTTGAAAAGTGTCAGGGTTTCTAACTCTTTTTAGCTTTGGCATCCCCTGATTTGGCGATTTTCTCAGTCTTTAAGATTTTCTTGTCGATGGATTCCAGGTCCTTCAACTGAAGCTCCGTGTCGATCACTTCTTTATCAAAAATCGGATCAACACTTCCTGCTACATGGACGATGTTTTCGTCCTCAAAACATCTGATCACGTGAATGACAGCATCTACTTCACGGATGTTTGCAAGAAATTTATTTCCTAGTCCTTCCCCTTTACTAGCCCCTTTAACAAGACCAGCTATGTCCACAAACTCGATGACAGTAGGGAGTACTTTTTGAGGATTGACCAGTTGTTCTAATATTTTAAGTCTATTATCAGGGACTGTGACTACTCCTACATTAGGTTCGATGGTACAAAAGGGAAGTTAGCAGCTTCTGCTTTTGCACTGGAAAGAGCATTAAATAAAGTGGATTTTCCAACGTTTGGAAGTCCTACGATGCCACATTGTAAGGCCATTAATTAATTATTTAATTTTAAAGATTCTATAGGATTTATACCCTTGATAGAATTCTAAGATAGATACTCTAAATATGGTATAAACTGGGATGGCAAAAATCATCCCGGTTACCCCGGCGATTTTTGCACCCGCAAAGATAACAACAAAAATTTCAAGGGGATGCGCTTTTACAGATTTAGAAAAAATCATGGGTTGTAAGAATACATTGTCTGCCATTTGTACGACCCCAAAAACTGAAATAATTTTTAATAAAAGGAAATTCAGTTCATGGTTTTGTGTATAATCTCCAGTTGATATCCCCACGATAATTCCAAATGATGCACCAAGGATAGGGCCTGCATAAGGAATAAGATTGGCTACAGCTGCAAATAAGCCTATGGTCAAGGCATAATCTACCCCGACTATAGTAAGCCCAAAACTCGCGATGGAAAAGATCGCCAGCATTTGGAGTAAAAGCCCAGATAAATAATTGGAAAGTAGTTTTTCAACCTTTGTGAACGTGGCGACAGATAATTCGAAATAAGGGTTCGGGATTAAATTGAGCAAGTTTCTTCTTAAAAGCCCATTTTCTAAAAGGAAGAAAAAGGTGATAAATAAGACAGCCATCAAACCAATAAATAAACTACTGGTAATGTTTAATACATTGGATATAAAGGCTCCAAAATCAATTCCTTTGATGGTTTCTAATAATTGGGACCTTAATTCTTCAAATAAATAGCCAGGTTGACTCTCGATAAGCTGATATCGGATCAGGAAATTTTCAATTTTTGAAACAGGGTTTCGAACCTCCTGGTAAATGGTGTTTAAATCCAGATCACTCAGGATGATTATTTGGTTATTGATAAGGGGTAAAAACAGAAAACTCAACAATACCAACAACAGGACAATGGATGAATAGGAAACCAAGATGGCCATCCACCTAGGTATATGTTGACCCAAAAGGTGAAAATCGTTCAGTTGGTTCGTCATCGGACGAAGTAGTGCGGCCAGGATAAGAGAAATAACCAGGTATAGGGTAATATTTGAAAAATACCATCCAAATAGTAGGAAGATGGCAATAAATAGAATCAGATAAATAAAAAAGCGCTGCATATCCGGTAAATAAAAAGGAGGCAAAAGCCTCCTCTAATATACTATTTCTGTCCTACAAAAAATTTTTGTAAAACAGTTACTATTCCCATTTTAACTCATTGGAAGATTCTTCTTCCTCTTTTTCATATTGATCAAAATCAACATCTGGCAGTAGCTCATTTTTAACATGGTCTACAGACTCATTCAATGCTTCAACGAATTTGAAAAAATCTTCTTTGTAAAGGAAAATTTTATGCTTTTCGTAAGAAAAAGAGTCTCCGTTAACTCTTCTTTTACTTTCTGTAATCGTTAGATAATAATCGTTAGCACGGGTCGATTTGATATCGAAAAAGTAGGTTCTCTTTCCTGCCTTCACTTTTTCGAAAAGATTTCTTCCCTGTCGTAACCTCTTTGATCTTCCACAGTTCTTCTATTAATTAATTTTTGATAAAGATAAAATACAACCTAAGATAAGACAATTCAGAGATAGAAATCAAAGCTATTTTGTACCTTTTTTCTAGAATTGGCCGATTTTAGGCGTAATAAGTTAAAAATCAGGGCTCAAATTAGTCCATGAAATCCCAACTTATTACTTTATTCACCATGCATTAATGCTTTTTTTGCAAGCAATTCTTCCTCTGTCTCCACATGATCAGGATCATCCACGCAACAATCCACAGGACATACCGCCGCACATTGAGGCTCTTCGTGAAAACCATTACATTCTGTACACTTAGCAGTTACGATGTAATAAAATTCATCCGATACAGGTTCCTGCGCTTCATTTGCATCCACAACAGTACCGTCTTCTAAGGTTACTTCTTTAAGAGATGTTCCTCCTCCCCAAGTCCACTCTACACCACCTTCATAGATTGCAGTATTTGGACATTCAGGCTCGCATGCACCGCAGTTGATGCATTCGTCAGTAATCATTATTGCCATAACTCAAATATTTAAATCCAAAAGTAACAAGCCTGACTTGAAGAGACAATAAAAAAATGATAAGGACTTGAATTTATATTCATTCTTTCCTGCTCCTTCCTCCTAAAATCGGTAAATTCGCAGTTTTAAAATACCCTTATGATTTTATCCAAGAGAATAGAAGCATTTATCAAATTAGGACGAACCATTCAGGATTTGGATGAAGAGGCGAAAGAGGAGCTATACTGGAGATCCCAAAATGGTAATAATTGGTTTACTCAAGAATCAGTTTCTTCCTCGCTGGAAGGAATAGTATTCATGCTTCAAGAAGGTAAGCTGAAAAAATGGCTTAGTGAATATGAGATAAAAGAAGAAGTGGAACCAAAATCAGTAGGTATTCTGATGGCTGGAAATATTCCATTAGTAGCTTTTCATGATTTGATGACCGTATTAATTTCTGGGAATAAGGCTTGTGTTAAATTAAGTTCATCGGATACCGTATTGATGAATTGGGTAATTAATCAACTTATTCAGATTGAGCCAGAATTCGAGTCCTTCATTTCTGTGGAGGAAATGCTTAAAGGAAAAGATGCTTATATCGCAACTGGAAGTGATAATTCAGCTAGGTATTTTAATTATTACTTTGGAAAATACCCTAGTATAATCAGACAAAACCGAACATCGATCGCGATTCTTTCAGGAGAAGAGTCTCAGGAGGATTTAAAGAGTTTAGGGAAAGATATTTTTAAATATTTTGGACTGGGATGTAGAAATGTTTCCAAGATTTTTGTGAAATCTAAAGATCAGCTTGGGGATTTATTGGATGCCTTAGAGGGATACGCTTCCATCGCGAATCACCATAAGTATCACAATAATTATGAGTATAATAAATCCATCTACCTCGTCAATAATGAGCCTCATTTAGACAATGGGTTTCTGATTCTTAAAGAATCTATAGAGCTCGTATCACCTATTTCGGTCCTTTATTATGAAATCTATGATTCTAAGAATGACCTGTTGAATAAATTGGAATCCATCAAAAAAAAAATTCAGTGTATTGTCGCAGATTCTACTTATTGGGGTGGTGGAGTTTCTTTTGGTTGCGCCCAACAACCTGAACCTTGGGATTATGCTGATGAGGTGGATACCATGGAGTTTTTAATCGGATTAAATTAGGAAGGTTTTGTTCCAATAGGGAGTTGAATGCAAAAGTGGTTCCTTTTCCTAATTCTGATTGAACATCCAAAGAGCCATGGTTTTTGGAAATGTACTCATTTACTAAAATAAGTCCCAATCCAGTACCTGATTCATTGTGCTGACCTTTGGTTGTGAAAGAGATCCCGTTTCGAAGTTTCGTAAGGTTTTCTTCAGATATTCCTGATCCATTATCCTCAATGCTAATTGATACGTGTTGCTCTGTGATTTTAGTGGACATCTTGATGATTCCGTGAAGCCCCGAAAACTTCACCGCATTGTTGAGCAGATTTCGAATTACCAGGTCAATCATGTTTTTATCTGCTAGCACCCAAGCTTCTGATTCTCCTTCCAATATGAATTCTATTTCTTTCTCCTGCGCAATTCTTTCCAAGAGATTTTTTTGTTGAACCAATACTGGATATACATTAAAGTCAGATAGTTGTAAGAATTCTCCTCGAATTTGAGAACTGGTCCACGCCAAAAGGTTTTCAAGAAGAATTGCCACGTTTTCCATGTTTTTTGAAATTTCAGGCATCATGGCCATAAATTCTTCCTGAGAAATTATTCCACTTTGAGTAAGATGAATCAACTCTTTAACACCAAAAATTGGACCTTTAAGGTCGTGTGAAATAATGCTAAAGTACTTATCCTTTAGGTCGTTAAGTTGCCGTAATTCCTTTGCCTGTGTATGCAACTTTTCCTTTGTTAATACTTCTTCACTAATGTCCTCAAAGAGTAAAACAGACCCACTTAAAGATGACTTTCTTTCCAAAATGGGGATGCATTCAATCCTGATCACTTTCCTTTCATCAAAGGTGTCATCTTGAACCTCAATGGTTTTAGCTTCATTCGATTGAATTAAATCAAGAATAACCTGATAATCTTTTAAAATCAGTTTGAGATTTTCTCCTGTCTTTATAGACTCAGGGTTTTTATAAAATGCTTTAAGTGCAGGGTTGAAATCCACGATGTTTAAACTGGAATCGATGACTAACACACCTCGAGTAATGGTTTCGATAATTCTTTCTTTTGCAATAGGTTTGATACTAAATAAGTTGAATCGAATGATTGCAAAAGCTAAAATCAGATAGGTAAACAAGAATGCATATGGGGTCAAATCAATTTCTGAATACACCCGGATGATGTCCAACTGGTAAAAAGGTTGATGATGATGGGAACTATGCCAGCTACAAAAATGAATTTCGTCTGAGTTTTGTAAAGAGGATCAGCATTATGAAATCGTGTCCAAAGTATGATCAGACCTATTACAAATGTAGCGTAGGAATAAAAAATGTTCACCAAATACCAAGGCCCAATAGTAATCTCTAGAACAGGAAAAGGACCTTGATCATTTACTGAAGTATGGGCATAATGAAGGTGATGGAAGTCATTGGTTAATAAAATTACATAGGATATTACCGGGATTGCTCCGATTAAAAAGTAGATGAGTTTTAAAAATTTGGATCTCATTCCTGTATATTTCATACAGAAAATCAGCCAAAAAGCAGGGGTTGATAAAATTCCTAGGTATTCGAATTTTATGAACAATAGCATTGCTTCTTTTGTATGGCTCGATAATTCCAGCCCATAAAATAATCCCCAAATGGAAACAGAAAGCATGGTCAGCGCTATCCACCTGGTAGAATCCCCTAGTCTAATTGCTATAAATGTGGATAGCATTCCTACTAAGGCCCCTGAGAAAAGAAGGGTAATTGAAAATGGATTTAGTACAAGTTCCATCTTGTGAGTCCACTGGAATATCTGTCAGCGGTTTTTTGGGTTTTGGTGGTGATTAATGGATAATATTAAGTTTTAATTTTAAACTAAAAAAACAATCTTAAAATTGAATAGATCTAATAAACGACAATTTTTTCCAAACCCCTTTGTTTTGGTTTTTGGGCTGACAATTTTTTGTTTTAGTTGGGTAATAATTTCAGAAGTAGAGCCAAATCAGACGGTTGGAGAAAAATTATTTTCTGCACTGGATTATTGGCAATCAGGATTTTTTGGCCTGCTAGGTTTTACTGTTCAAATGATGATGATATTGGTCTTTGGATATGCCCTGGCCATAGTTGAGCCAGTGAATAGATTTTTAAAAGCAACAGCTTCTATTCCTACAAATTCTACTCAAGCTGTATTGAGTACTGGTCTGATCACCATGCTAGCAGGTCTATTTAACTGGGGCTTTGGTTTGATCATAGGAGCTTTGTTAGCTCGCTATATGTGTGTTGCATTAGATGAAAAAGGATTGAAATCCAATGCCGCTTTATTGGCTTCCGCAGGATATTTGGGAATGGCAGTTTGGCATGGAGGGCTTTCTGGATCCGCCCCATTGAAAGTAGCTGAGCCAACCCATTTTTTAGTAGACCAAATTGGGGTAATTGGAATGGATCAAACCGTGTTAAGCAGCTACAACATAGGGGTTACCGCTGGATTGATGATCGTATTCCTTGGGGTTCTATTGGTTTGTGATCATTTTTTTATTCCAGCCCTTGGGGAAACTAAATCTACACCCTTGAAGCCCATCAAACCGGGAAAAACGTATCAACTCGGTGGTGTTTTAGGAGGAGGGATGTTATTGATTTTGGGGATCAATTATTTTTTAAGTTCGAATCCCGAAAATGCCTCCATCAACTTAAACTTGGTAAATTTTTTCTTTTTGGATTGACTTTATTGGTATACAAGTCATTCCAGCAATTTACCAAAGCAGTGACCACTGGATTAAAAGTTTCAGCCGATATTTTTATTCAATTCCCGTTTTATGCGGGGATATTAGGGCTAATGACCCAATCAGGCCTATTGGTTCAGTTTTCAAATCAAATTGTTGATTTTTCCAGCTCAGCCAATCTTCCTGTATTCTCCTTTTTTCGGCGGGATTAGTGAATGCGTTGATTCCATCAGGAGGTGGGCAATGGGCGGTGCAAGGGCCGGTACTCATGGAAGCAGGAAAAGCACTGGGAGTCTCTTATGAAAAATTGATTTTGGCCTTTTCTTATGGAGATCAACTGACGAATTTACTTCAGCCTTTTTGGGCTTTGCCATTGTTGGCAATCACGGGAGTTAAGCCAAAGGAGATGTTCAAATATTGCTTTTTACTATGCCTGGTTGGAACTATTTATCTGACTGTTGTCCTTTATATTATTCATTAATTGAATCAATAAGGTTTATAATGGTTTTAAATTAGGATAAACCCCTGTCTACAGCTTGTCTGTGGCTACCGATTATTGGGCTATATTTCTATATTTGCCTTCGATAAAACAGAACCTTTTAATACAACATAAAATACCTTTACAAATGGCATTTGATATAGAAATGATCAAGGCAGTGTATGCGAAGTATCCTGAGCGTATCGCAGCTGCCAGGAAGGTGGTGGGAAAGCCACTTACTTTAGCTGAGAAAATACTTTATGCTCACCTTTGGGAAGGAGATGCTACACAAAGCTTTGAAAGAGGGAAGTCGTATGTAGATTTCGCTCCTGATAGAGTTGCCATGCAAGATGCAACTGCCCAAATGGCGCTATTGCAATTTATGCAAGCTGGAAAAGATAAAGTGGCAGTCCCTTCTACTGCGCACTGTGATCACTTGATCTTGGCACAAAATGGAGCAAAAGCTGATTTGAAAAGCTCTCTTACGGCCAGTGGTGAGGTGTTTAACTTTTTGGAGTCAGTTTCCAATAAATATGGAATAGGGTTCTGGAAGCCAGGAGCAGGTATTATTCACCAAGTGGTATTGGAAAATTATGCATTCCCTGGCGGAATGATGATTGGAACAGATTCCCATACTGTAAATGCAGGTGGACTAGGAATGGTAGCGATCGGTGTTGGTGGTGCTGATGCAGTGGATGTAATGGCTGGAATGGCTTGGGAATTGAAATTCCCTAAACTTATAGGTGTGAAGTTGACCGGAAAAATGAATGGTTGGACTTCCGCCAAAGATGTCATCTTGAAAGTAGCTGGAATCTTGACTGTAAAAGGAGGAACCGGTTGTATCGTAGAATACTTTGGAGAAGGTGCGAAATCACTTTCTGCTACTGGTAAAGGTACCATTTGTAACATGGGTGCTGAGATCGGAGCAACTACTTCTACTTTTGGTTATGATGAGTCTATGGAGCGTTACTTGAAAGCTACGGATCGTGCGGATGTAGCCGAATTAGCGAATGCTGTAAAAGAACATTTGACAGGAGATGAAGAGGTTTATTCCAACCCAGAGAAATACTTTGACCAAGTAATTGAAATTGATCTTTCCACTTTGGAACCACATATCAATGGTCCATTTACACCAGATAGAGCAACTCCAGTTTCTCAGATCCGTGCAGAAGCTGAAAAGAATGGATGGCCAACCAAAGTAGAGTGGGGTTTGATCGGTTCTTGTACCAATTCCTCCTATGAAGATTTGTCAAGAGCTTCTTCCATCGCTCAACAGGCGGTAGATAAAAAATTGAAAACCAAAGCTGAATTTGGAATTAACCCAGGTTCTGAACAAGTAAGATTTACAGCGGACCGTGATGGACTATTGAAGATCTTTACAGATTTAGATGCCACGATCTTCACGAATGCATGTGGACCTTGTATTGGACAATGGGCTAGAGCAGGGGCAGATAAAAAAGAAAAGAACACCATTGTTCACTCTTTTAACAGAAACTTCTCAAAACGTGCGGATGGAAATCCTAATACCCATGCATTTGTGACTTCCCCTGAAATGGTGGCTGCAATTGCTATTTCTGGTGACTTAGGTTTTAACCCACTTACAGATACACTGGTCAATGCTGACGGGGTAGAAGTGAAGTTGGATCCACCAAAAGGTGATGAACTTCCAGAAAAGGGTTTTGCAGTAGAAGATAATGGATACCAAGCTCCAGCAGAAGATGGAAGTGGAGTGGAAGTAGTAGTGAAGCCTGATTCCAATCGTCTTCAGTTGTTGGAACCATTTGCTCCATGGGATGGAAAGAATATCACTGGTGCAAAATTGTTGATCAAAGCTTTCGGAAAATGTACTACTGACCATATTTCTATGGCTGGTCCCTGGTTGCGTTTCAGAGGTCACTTAGATAATATTTCAGACAATTGCTTGATTGGTGCTGTCAATGCATTCAATGAGGCGACCAACTCTGTAAAAAATCAATTGACTGGTGAATATGGTCCGGTACCTGCAACTCAAAGAGCTTACAAAGCAGCTGGTGTTCCAACCATCGTAGTGGGTGACCATAACTATGGGGAAGGTTCTTCCAGAGAGCATGCGGCCATGGAACCAAGACACCTTGGGGTCAAAGCAGTATTGGTGAAATCTTTTGCGAGAATTCATGAAACCAACTTAAAGAAGCAAGGTATGCTTGCCTTGACTTTTGCAAATGAAGCAGATTATGATAAAGTTCAGGAAGATGATACCATCAACTTCTTAGACTTGGATCAATTTGCTCCAGAAAAGCCTTTGACTCTTGAGTTTGTTCATGCTGATGGTTCTAAAGACCTAATTGTTGCGAACCATAGCTATAATGATGCTCAGATTGATTGGTTTAAGGCAGGTTCTGCATTAAACTTGATTAAGGCAAAAGCCAAGTAAGAGAACCTCTTTATATTCGAAACCGCAACATTTTATGTTGCGGTTTTTTTTGTGCTCAATTTCTCTTATGAAATTAGTTTTTACTTGTTTCCCTTCTATTCAAACTAAATTATTTCCATTTATCCTTGAATTTTGATTTCAGATTCTGAAATGAAAACTTTTATGCAAAAAATGTATTTATAAGACGATTTATTTGTTATGAAATGCAAATTGATGTATGTTTACAGCAGATAAGACTGTAGCAAGTCTCAGCTTTGAAAAAAGGCATACACCCAAAAAGCGATAAATTATTCAATGCAAGAAAGAGGTATTAATAGCACCTTTAAAAAAATCATTTACGAATCTTCGGAAATGGTGTTTCTTGCTGATGATACGTTTCCCTACAGTATTTTCTATGCAAATGAATCATTTGAAACGCTCATAGGGGAGTCACTCCAGGAAAAGACCCTTGCCGGTCTAGGTTTGGATATCAATGCCTATATCTTTAAGGAAGAACTGATTCTTTCACATGGAGGCAAAGATTACAGCTTTCGGTTAGAGCTTCCCCATGAGAACGGCTCTAATTATTTTCTTTTCTACAAAGGGAAAGAGGTAAAAACACATGGGTTGCCAAGTAAACAAGAAGCGCAACAGTTTTTAAATCCAATCTTGATATCATTGCAATCGGTCAACATGATTACTTTACTTATGTGAATGGATCTGTATTACCAGTATTAGGGTACGAGGTAGAAGGATTATTAAATACCAGTTTATGCAACTTGATCCATCCTCAAGATTTGGATCTCATCAAGTCTACTTGGAAAGAAAACGCCGGTCAGGAAGGGAATGCTTTCTTTGAAGTTAGGATAAAGTGTAAGCAGGGCCTTTATAAAAGTATTGAATGTTCTGTCCAGTTTACGCCGGACAGATTTTTTATTATAGGCCGGGATATTTCTGACAGAGTAAAAGAGGAAGAAGTATTGAGTCAAATCGAGGAATTGAAAATTGCCTCTCCCATCAAAGCTCAATCGGGCTCTTGGAGGTATAACAAAAGTACTCGAATCATTCATCTGGATTTAACAGCCTCCAACTTATTAGGCTTTCCTCAGGTTATTGATTTGAATAGAATAGACCTCCATGAACCCATACAGGAATTCAAGTCCGTTTGGAGTGCTGTCTTTGATCAAAAGGAGCCTGTACAAGGAGAACTGGAATGTGAATTACCAATCAAAAGTCTTGAAGGGAAACATATTCAACTTAAAGGAATTCCTGTAAGTGACAGCAGTGACCAATTTGCAGGTGTTTTATGGGACGATTTTGAAATAGTACAACAGGCAAATCGCACAAAGACGCTGGAGCAACTTTTGATGGAATCTCCTGAGCCAGCGATGGTTGTCTATCCAGATGGAGAAGTATTCATAGCAAATGCAGAAGTCAATCGACTTTTTGGAATGGATAAGGAAATTACCCACCTGTCTGACCTCGGAGTTTTGTTTGATGATCCAGAACTTTGGAAAGATTGGATCCAAACAGAAGATAATAATAAACATACCCAACGATTCTCTTCCTTGTTAATCAACGGGCAAGGCAAGCAATTGACTTTAGAAGTAGCTTCTAAAGTGGTTTTGACTTCCGAAAGAAGTTTGATTAGTATCTCCTTTAGAAATATTTCCGAAAAAGTAACTCTAGAGAAAAACCTGGAGGAAAGCAGTAACTTCTTGATGAACCTAACAGAGCAAGTTCCTGGTGGATTGTATCAGATGTTGTTGGATAAGGAAGGTAAAATGAAATTTTCATTCCTTTCGAAGGGAATCAGTTCTGTGCTTGGTTTGAATCCGGAGGAGATTAAGGATTTTGAGGATATTTCCTCTGCCATTTCCAGAGTACATCCTATGGATTTGCCTCAGGTGATCATGAGTTCTGTAGCCTCAGCACGTAAACAAGAACCTTGGCAATGCCAATTTAGGGTCAAAACCAATGCTGAGAATAACGAATATCGTTGGGTGCTGGGAGCTGCCCGGCCTCAGTTGTTATCCAATGGTGATATGGTTTGGTATGGATATCTGACCGATATCAGTAACCAAAAAGAATTTGAAGCTAAGCTGGATGAAGCGAGGAAGACCGCAGAAAAAGCTAGTCAAATCAAATCTGATTTCTTGTCCATGATTAGTCATGAGTTAAGAACTCCTCTGAATGCCATTTCAGGTTCCACCTACTCGTTACTCCAAGAACAGCCTACTGATTCCCAAAAAACAGCTTTAAATACCATAAACTTTGCGGTAGATAATTTGATTATAATGATCAATGATCTACTTGATTTCCAAAAAATTGAAGCTGGTAAACTTACGATTGAGAAAGCACCTTTCCATTTTGAAAATCTGATCAATCAAATAATTAAGGGATTATCCTTTCATGCACGTGACAGCAAAAATAATTTAAACCTGCACACCTCGGAAGGATTGGATAAATGGTTGAAGGGAGATAAAACCAGGTTGTCCCAAATATTGAATAACCTGATTACAAATGCCTTGAAATTCACAAAAGAAGGGGATGTAGACGTATCAGTTTTATTGAGAAGCCAAGATTCAGAAAAAGTAAAAATCTATTTTGAGGTGAAAGACAGCGGGATCGGAATAGCCAAAGAGAATCAAGAAAAGATTTTCAATGATTTTGATCAGGTGAAGCCTACGTTTAGCACAAAGTATGGAGGTACTGGTCTTGGGCTTTCTATTACTCGAAAATTATTGGGTTTAATGGGAGGAAAGATCCAATTGGAATCCGAGGAAGGTAAGGGGAGTAGATTCTTTTTTGAATTAGAATTTGAGGTTTCCGAAGATCAACCTTTATCCCAAATCGCTGCTAAAGAAGTACAGAAGGATCCTAAGGTATTAAATCTGTTGATGGCAGAGGATAATGATGTAAATGCATTGGTCTTAGGTAAAATTATAAAGAAGTGGGGCTTCAACTATGAACGCGTATTGAATGGTCAGGAAGCCGTGGAAGCTGTCAAGTCAAAAGACTATGATTGTGTGTTGATGGATATTCAGATGCCTGTAATGGATGGGTTCGATGCAACCACCGCCATCAAATCATTTTCTGCCATCCCTGTAATTGCATTAACTGCCGCCGCAAAGCTTGAGATCATGGAAAAGATAGATCACTGTGGCTTTGATGGATTTGTTGCCAAACCGATCGATGCGGCAGAGCTTTTGAAGAAAATACAAGAAGTCGTTTCCGGAGAGAGCTATAGTGCCTGAGCTTTTTGAATGTATTCCGCTACCAAATCCATGTCTGGATAATTTTGACTTAGCTCAGCCAAAAATTGCATAGCAGTGACTTTATCCCCTTTCATTACATAATAGATTCCTTTATTTCTTAGGGCAAATGGATTATTGTCATCCATTCTTAGACTTTGGTTGACCAACTCTAGACCTTCTTCCAATTTCCCCAAATACATCAAGTATAGGCCTTTATTGTTGTAATAATAGGCTTGGGAATTATTGATGGTGATCGCTTTATCCACTGCATTTAATGCATTTTCGTAATCTCCTTCATCAAAATAGATCATGGATCTCAAATTGTGAAGATTAGGTTCCATTGGATTTACTAATTCCGCTTGGTCCAAGATTTCCATGGCTTCAGCAGGCTTATTCTCATAATAAAGTAGGGTTGCTTGATTAACCAATAAATCAGAATTGGTAGGATCTAAGCTTACTGCTTTTTCGAAAGAGGCCAGTGCTTTTGGATAATTGTTTAATTTCTCTTCCACCAGGCCAGATAAGAAAAAGATTTCCAGGATTGATCATCTAAACTAATGAGTTTCTCTGCATCCTCTCTTGCTTTGTAAAACTCTCCATTGTCCAAGTACGCCAAGCCTCTTTGGAAATAACCTTCAAAATTGGAAGGATCGAGTTTTAGCGCATCATCCAATGCATGAATGGCCAAATCAAGTTGATTGATTTTTAAATGGGCCATCGCTTTGTTGAAATAAGCGTCAACGTAATTGCTATCTAGCTTGATGGCTTCTTCGTAGAAAGAGATAGCTGATTTAGGATCGTTTTCTTCAATTTTCTCATTCCCCTTCAATAGGAACCTGCCTTTTTTATCCTCGACGGTGTCGCAGGAACAGATTCCTAAAAAGGCAATTATTACAATGGATTTAATCGCTATCCTCTTCTTTACGCTCAATTTTTGCATGATCTTCTTCTTCACCTAATAGTAAGGCAAATGGGCTAGTCTGGTCGCTTAATTCAAATATTTCCCTTAGAATTGCTAAGGTAGGTATAATCAAAACCATTCCGGCAATCCCCCAAATGGAACCACCAATTAATAGTCCTAAGAACGTGATGAAAGGATTCAAGTTGACATTACCACCAACAATTTTTGGAGTTAAGAAATTACCCTCAATCAGCTGAATAATCTGGTAAGATGCCAATACTGCCAAGGGGTAGAAAAGACTATCCTTGGTCAAAAAGGAATAAATCATAGGCATCAAGGCACCTATAAAAGGACCTACATATGGGATGATGTTTAGAAATGCAGCTATTATCCCAAAGAAAATAGCATGCTTGATACCAAGGGCACTAAATGCAGTAACATTTAGAACAGCCAAAATTCCCATCACCTTCACCACGCCAATAATGTAGTTTTGAAGCAGTTTTCTGAGACTAGTAATTCTCATCTTCACCAATTGTGGGTCTTTATCCCGATAAATCCGGATCATCACTTCTGTCAGGTGATCCCTGTAAAGGAGAAAGAAAAACATGAAAACAGGAATAAGAACTGCGCCGGAAAGGGAACCAACTGTTCTCAACGCAAATCCGGTAATGTTTGCACCATGTTGTTGTAATAAGGTTTTAATATAATCATCACTTGCTTTCTCTTCCAGGTTTTCGTCTATCCCAAAATTGCTGTAAGTCCAATCATCAATTTCTTTCGCATAATTGGATAGCTTTTCAGAAACATTGTCAAAATCATTGGTAAAATTAGAAACCGTGGTGATTATAAAAGATAAAAAACCTACGACCATCGCGATATTAACCAATAAAGAAAGTATACAGGAAACGGTTCTGGGGATTTTTTTCTTTTCAAACCAATTAGATAAGGGAGTAAAAAGGACTGCGAAAAAACCTCCCATAAATAAGGGGACTAGGAGACTTTTGCCAACAATAAGGAAAAAGACCAACACAATGATGAAAATCAGCACTGACAGGGCTTTTAAATAAGGGGGTAAAATAAAACCTTTCTCTTTCATTTATGTGACTTTAGTTGTTCCTAATCTCTACTTAATATAGGAGATTTTCAATAATATTTATTCAATCATAATTAGGATTCTATTAAACCAGCCCGCTTTAATAAAGCATCTGTTTTAGGTTCTCTTCCTCTAAATCTTTTATAGAGAACTGATGGATGTTCGCTTCCACCTGCTGAAAGAATATTCGTTTGGAAAGAAGCTGCCGTAACCTCATCAAAAACCCCTTTTTCCAAGAATAAGTCAAAAGCATCTGCATCTAAAACCTCAGCCCATTTGTAGCTGTAGTATCCTGCTGAATATCCTCCCTGAAAAATATGAGAAAATGAAGTTGCCATCAAGGTCTCAGGAACTTTAGGCAGTAAATCAGTCCTTTTCATGGCCTCCTGTTCAAAGGCAGGAATGTCAGTAATCGTAGATGCTGGAGCACTATGAAATGCCATATCTAGCAATCCAAAGCTAATTTGTCTAACTGTTTGATAACCTTGTTGAAAATTTGCTGCCTTTTTCAATTTTTCTATCAGGTCCGATGGGATTTTTTCACCTGTTTCATAGTGGTCTGCAAAGAAGTCAAGGCATTCTTTCTCGTAACACCAGTTTTCAAAAATCTGAGAAGGCAATTCAACAAAATCCCAATAAACACTTGTTCCGGACAGAGATTCATAAGTAGTATTGGCAAGCATTCCGTGAAGCGCATGTCCAAACTCATGGAAAAGCGTGGTTACTTCATTGAAGGTTAGTAAACTGGGTTTGGTTTTGGTAGGCTTTGTAAAGTTGCAGACAATGGAGACATGAGGCCTATTGTTTATTTCACCCTGCATACTTTGGCCACGGTAACTGGTCATCCAGGCACCATTTCTCTTTCCGGGTCTTGGGAAGTAATCGGCATAATATACAGCCAAATGTTTTCCGTATCTATCTGTTACTTCATAGGCTTTCACATCAGGATGATAAACCGGAATTTCTGGATTCTGTTTAAAATCTATTCCAAATAATTTATTGGCAGTTTTGAAAACACCTGAGACAACTTTTTCCAGTTGGAAATAAGGCTTAAGTAATTCATCGTCAATCGCGTATTTTTCTTTTTTTAATAATTCAGAATAGTAAGCGAAATCCCATTTTTGTAATTCAGAAATCCCGTCTAGTTTTTTGGCAAATGCGGTCAATTCTTCTACTTCTTTCTCTGCTTTTGGCCTTGCTTTCTCCAGAAGTGATTCTAAAAATTGATTACTTCTTTTGGGCTTTTTGCCATGCGCTCTTCTAAAATAAATTCCGCATGATTGGCATATCCCAATAGCTTTGCTCTCTTTTCTTTCAGGGTCAAAATGTCTTTGATGATTTGCTGATTATCCAATTCATCCCCTTTGGAACATTTTGTATTGTATGCTAAGAACAGAAGCTTTCTCAATTTCCTGTTTTTCGCATAAGTCATCGCAGGAATATAACTTGGATAGTCCAAGGTGAATGCCCATTGGCCGGGCTTGTTTTTTCTTCAGCAATTTGAGCAGCAGCCTCTTTTATTCCTTCTGGCAGGCCTTCCAAGGCACTTTCTTCTGTTTCAAAATGAACGAATTTGTTGGTTTCTTCCAGCACATTCTCACCAAACTTGAGACTTAACTGAGCTAACTCTTGATCAATATTTCGTAAAATCTCACCTTCTTCGGATGTTAATTTTGCACCATTTCTTACAAAGGATTTATAGGTTTTTTCCAAAAGCATACCTTGCTCAGGTGTCAAAGTTAGTGCTGATTTGGAATCAAAAACTGAAGCTACTTTTTGGAATAATACCTGGTCCAACAAAATATCGTTGGAATGTTGTGTCAAAAGAGGGGATATTTCTCTAGCCAGTTTTTGTAATTCAGGGCTTGTTTCTGCAGAATTTAAATTGAAAAATATAGCGCTGATAATTCCAAGCTTTTTGCCGGATCTATCTAATGCTGCTATCGTGTTTTCGAAAGTTGGCTGATCCTCCTTTTTGATCCCTTCAATCTCTAATTTGGCTTCCTCAATGGCAGTTTTAATGGCAGGAAGATAATCTTCTGTTTTAATTTTAGTAAATGGAGCTGTATCGAATGGAGTGGCAAATTGAGCCAATAATGGGTTTTGCATATACTTAGAAACTATAATTTTGGTTTATCTGATGGATTTCGGTAGGAACCATCAAATGACCTGACATTTTCAATTCAGCCTCTAATCTACCAATTTGATCTGTAAAGCTCTCTCCAATCCATAAAGGATATGATATTTTTTGCACTTTAATATCCCGGAATTTCATTTCAATTGGCTCAATCTCAAACCATTCGAGTTCTTGGCTCATGCAAAATCACTTAGCGATTCTATCATAGAAAAACGGGGGAATGGGATAGTAAAGATGACTTACCAAATTAGCTAGTAACAAAATTAAAAAAGCAGCCTTATCCTATAAGGCTGCTTTTTAAGGATTAGTCAATTCGTATCCTTTTAATAATCAAAATCGCAAGACATAGAATCGGAACCAATTGGAGAACCATCAGGAGCTTTTAATGTTTCCTGTACAGTTAATTCAACGGGTAGTTCTAAAAATGCATTGATTTTTTCAGTGAGGTATTCAGAATGTTGAGAAAGCAGTACAGAAGATGTTCTTGCTGAAAGCTTTTTACTTCCATTGGCCAATTCATCTAATTGTGCTCTGGTGATCGCTCTTACCGTATTGGAAGCATTTCCATTTTTGGCTAAAGCAATCATATGGTCCACCAATTTTGTTTCAGTCATCAACTTGATTTCCGTCTCTAACCCAGAAGGAATAGTAGAGGAGAATACTTGTGTACTGACTTGATCCAATACAGACTGGTAGCTAGGTAAGCTGTTGTCTTGTAGGTGTTGTAAATAAACTCTATTCATTCTGGCATCATCCAACAGGAAGGAGAAAGTTAGGTCAACCACTGTTTCAGCTGGTGCAATTGGGTCAAAAATAGGTCCGGTTCTTGAAACAAAAGTTTCTCTGGTTCTTCCATACCCATAAGGTCTTGGAGGGATCAAAGCAAGAATATGTGGAGGGACTGCCAATTGACTTGGGGATACAGTCAGCAACAAAGCATCAAGAGCTTCTAATTGCTCTTTGGCAGGTACCCATTTGTGATTGGGTTGATTGTCTCCCTTTACTTTGTAGTTGTAATCCATGCCGCCTACCAACTTGGTAGTGGCCTCCACTTGATACCGATGCATTAAATAAAGAGGTACAAGAACCTCCTCCAACATGGCTTCTGGGGTTCCAGTTGGAATCGCATTCAAGCCAAAAGATTGTAATTTATTCGCTCTCAATTCCAACATTCTTTTCAACTCTACTGGAGAAGAAGCGCCGTTATCCCAAAGGTGGGAGCGAGGATGAGCTCCACTTGGGTCTCTGGAATCCGAATCAGTAATAAACTCATAGCCTGCTGAATAGGTGTCCTGGAGGGTTTTTTCCAGGTATTCTTCTTCAGTCATGCCGGGAGGAACAGTACCATATCCAAATTTAATTGCCCACTTATCCCATTCTCCAATTTTTTGATCATATGCCACAGAAAGATCTAATTCTCCATTGGCATTTTGGGTAATTACAGGATAAGGATAATCCATCACAGAAGATCTGTTTTCTGCAGATGTTGCATAGCTATGGGAAATTCCCAAGGTGTGACCAATTTCATGGGCAGAGAGTTGTCTTAATCGGTCCAAAGCTAGTTTTAGCATTTTAGGATCTGGCTCTGTTCCATTTTCATAGGGCTGGATCAGTCCTTGAGCAATTAAGTAATCCTGTCTCACACGAAGTGATCCCAAAGAAACATGGCCTTTGATGATCTCTCCAGTTCGAGGGTCTCTAACGCTGCTTCCATAAGACCAGCCTCTGGTAGATCGATGAACCCACTGCACTACATTGTATCGAACGTCCATAAGATCCATTCCTTCCGGAGCAAGTTCAACTCTATAGGCATTTTTAAAACCTGCTGCTTCAAAAGCTTGTGCCCAATAATTTCCGCCTTCAATTAATGCGGATGCAACTGGCTCAGGTGTTCCTCGGTCTAGAAAATAAACGATGGGCTCCACCACTTCTGAAACAGCAGCAGTTGGATCTTTTTCTCCAATCGATGTCTGGTGATAAATCGCTTTACTATTGGTTCAGTGATAGGAGTAGTAAAGTCCATATAGGAAATGGCATTAAAACCACCTCTTGGGTCAAATTCACGCTTTTGATAGTCTAAATCAGGAAGTTCTATAAATGAGTGTCTTTGACGTACTGTTACCGCATCTGAGCCAGGGGTCACAGAGCTTAGCTCTCTACCTGTAATTTGTCCTGTGAGTGTAATAACCGCTTCTACTTCCGTGTTTTTAGGGAAGTTTTTGATGGTAGGATAATACAAACTAGATCTGCTAGCATCGGTACGGAAGGTTCCTTGACGGCTTCTGGATAGTCTGCTTCCAACACCATGGGTGTCTTCCATGTAGAATTTGGTGGCTTCCACAATGAAACTTCCGTCATTTTCCTGTGCCACGTCAAATCCCCAAAGAGTGGACTCCGCAAAGGCATCCCGGATGGATTTTACTTCGGCAGGATTGTCTGAATAAGCTCGATAATCATAATTCTTTTGAACCAAAAAGATTTTATTTCCTGTCTTTCTGAATTCCACAATTCGAGTTTGTCCCAGTTGGCCCCGATCCAAGCCCAGATCGTTGGATCCTACTCCGGCAGTAAGTGAACTGACATATAAAAATTCCTTTTCTAAATCGTCAATTTCCAAATAGATCTTTCCATTTTCCTCATCTAAATAGAAATTAACAAAGCCCTCCATTTTCTTGAATTTGCTCAGATCCAGATTTTGAGCAAAGACCGAAAGGGTGCTTAGGAGTACAATGATAGTTGTGTAAAGTGTTTTTCTCATGGATTAGTGGTTTGTTGACAAATTATTAAAAAAACTACCTCAACATTGCACCATTGATGGAAAATTATCGATGTATCATATATCTAATCAAAAAGGTACTCTCCGTTTGATGGGAAGAATTAATAGTTTGAAGACCAGAGCTGATTTGTTCACGATCGGTATAACTGGTTCTTGCAAATCTGAAGTAAGCAGTTATTTGAGAATTAAATTTGTATTGTCCAAGTAAGTAATACCGCATTCCTTGGCCTGAAAAGGCAGGAATAGAAAATGTCCAGAGGACGTTGTTTTCAAATGCATACTGCCTATTGTCATAGTTATCTGTATCAAATAATGCTCCTCTTGCAGTTATTTTCCACCTTTCTTGCCCATATTGGATATCTTGGAGGATCATGAATCCATTTGTGTGTTCAGAGTTAAAGTCTACACTACTTGCCAAGATCCTTGATTTCAAAAATAAATTATCTGAAAGATGAAATTCCAGGCTTATCATGCCATTAGATTTTTTGATAGGTAAAACTACATAAGGAAGACTAGGAGCACCAGTATCATTAATATTCCGGTCCTTTTGCTCTGTCCTTATTTGGATGAACGCCAGAAGCTTTTTGGAAGGGAAATAACTAAATCGGGCCAGCCATTCAAACCCATCAGAAGGAGCGTAAACACGGTATTTTAACCAAGGGAATTTGAAAAAGTCATAATAGGCATTCAATTTCCATTTTGTATTAGGTTTCAGTTGAATCCCTACATAAGCGCCTCTTTCATTCATAGGTTTAGAGCCTTCCGAAAACGAATTGGAATAAAAGCTATGGAAATCACGGTCGTAATTTCTCCAAACAAATGAAATATCGAGCTCCTTAGACAGAGAGCTAACAAATCCTAATAAAGTTCCTTGTCCGCCTGATTTAGAAAGTCCAGACTCTCCAAAAAGAAAGAAATTTCTCCAGTTGTAATTAAAATACAAACTTCCAACCCAATTGCTTTTGCCTGAAAAATCAAATCGATTATAAACGGAGGGGCTTTTGATCCAAGGTTGATTAAACCTTGTTACTAAAAAGTTGCCACCAACTTGCAATCTATTCTGATTTGAAAATTGAATGTTTCCTCCAAGGTTTACTTCTCTAAATCTGGATTTGGTAGAAAGTTCGCTGATAGTTCTATGAAGCCCACTTTGCCCTAAAGTAGAAATCGATTCCAATTCATTTCCAAGATCGTCATGTGTCATTGAAGAGCGTCCATCTCTAGGGGCAAAGGAAGTAATAACAGAAGCCTCCCATGGTCCCTTTTGATATGTAGCACCAAACCCTCTAAAAATCCAAATTCCATGGCTGCGGTGTAGGGTAGGATGCCAATACTACTTTTTCTGACAGTAGGAACCGTTTCTGATCCCTTTCCCAAGGAATATCCTGCTCCAAATACAAGCCCTTGCCCAAATTGAACTTGAAAATCACCAAGACTTAGTGTTTTCCAGTTTTTGGTGAAGTACTTTGTGAAATGAAAAGAGAGAAAATTAAAACCATATCTTTTGGTTTGGGGATCCCAAGTAAATTGTTCACCATAATCTTTGTCAAGGGTAAGTCCAAGGCTAAAATCTCGAGCATGTTGTATTCTAAAGCGAACATATAGGTCGTTTGGATCACCTAAATATGGCTTCTTTGGCAGTCCTGAAGCAGAACTGTCTATTGGGATGAAACCTCGTCTCGGTTCCCAAACCCTTCTGTGCCGAAACAAAAGGTAGGCTTGTTCTTCCTCAAAAATTCTTTTAACAAGGTTTTTGAAAAGTTTGACTCAGTTTCACCCATTGTAATGAAAGGGAGTATTTGTGAGATGGTGTTAAGGTCTAAATTCGGAACTGCCTGCAATTCATACAGAGATAAAAAAGGTCCGAATTTTTCACGGTAGGAGAGTATAGAAGTAATTTGATTGGGGCTTAATAAATAGCTGGCCTGAAGCGTTTCGGCGCTAGCCTTATTGATATTGATTGGGTTAGAATACAGTTGAAATAAAACTTCATAGATCGATTCATAGTCCATGTCCTCATCCTGAACGGGAAAAAGTCTTTCTACCAAATTTTCGGGGTCAATAGTTGGCTTTGGAGGTTTTTGGCAGATTGATTTAAAACTCATTAAAAGGAGACAAATAAATAATGCTATTTGACCTCTTTTCAATTCCATAGATATCCAAAACTTACTTGATGGGTACTTCCCAGTGCATTTGTTTGCCCCAATGCATAATCAAACTGGAATTTCCCAGGCTTTACCCCCAAACCAAAATTTAATTTAGATGGCTGGGTGTTTATTCCACATCTTAGAAAAAGCCAGTCTTGAATTCCATATTCCAATCCAGCTTTCACATTTGGTTTATAAAGGATATCCTTTTCAGCCTCTAAATGAAGATGAAGGTTAGAAATGGGTAGGTAGGTAATCCCCAATGTTAATTGAGTAGGGTGTCGGTCATCATATTCATGGCTAATTTTAGACCTGTTTAAATTGGAAAAATAAGCTCCAATCTTGACTTGGGGTCCTAAGTCTGCTACTCCTCCTAAGCTAAAAATAAAGGAATTGGCATGTCCAAAATCTTGAATTTGAGTTTGAAACCAATCTAATTTCAATCCAAAACTGGCAATTCCCAGCTTTTGGGAAAAACCCATTCCGATTAGTTGCTGATTAAATAATTTTCCTCCAAACCGAGAGACTCCTATACCAATTGAACCAATATTGGATTTTAAGGCTAGAGCTAAATCCAAGGTGCTGAGTTCTTTCAGCCCATATCGTTGGACTGCAGCTACAGCAACTTGTGAATGGGATATTCGATCCAATGCTCCTATGTTGTTGAATATGGACCAAGTGTCGGGAAGATTTACTTTAAGATTTCCCATGCCTTGACTTCTGGCACCATGTGCTTGGGTCAAGGGGTCTGTTTGTGGAAAAGCTGAATAACAAACAAAAACAGCGAAGCATAAAAAAATACAAGCTTCATGTCTCAAAAACTTAAATGAACTATTAATTTAAATAAAATTCATTCGTTTTGAAATGAGAACTAAAAATTATTTTATTAGAAAGGCGTTTTAAAGTTGAAGAAAAAGTTGCCTCCACCAGTATTGTTTAGAGAATATTCAAACCTAAATACTGCATCGTAAAAACCGACTAAATCAATGCCCAGCCCATACCCAAAGATGTATTTGTTGGTCAGTCGAGCATTTGCAGGAATTTCATTTCTATCTTTTACAAAGCCATGGTCAAAGTTTGCACTAAGGTATAACCTGACGGGAATGGTGCTGAATTGGTCAAGAGGAACAGTTCTAGATATGTCGAAATCATAGTCAAAAAACTTCCATCTGAAGCTATTTTTATGAACATAAAGCTGTTGACCCTCTATGACATTTAATTCATATCCTCTAATGAAATTCGGATTATATCCAATACCTCTGACTAAGGTGTACGGTTGGGTTTCACTGAGAAACCAATTAGCCGTTAATCCAGTATTAAAATGGAATTTATCGTTGATTTTAAAATATTTATTGGCAGTAAGATTTACTTCTATCTCATCTAGTTCTTTGGTATAGAAGACTCCGTATTTTGTAGCTGAAAGGACAAGTAATTCTCCATCTGTAGCATAGGCTACATTGTCCCTACGATCATGACGGAAAGTATAAGTCAGGTATAAATAGCGTAAGGTATTGGAACCATGCTGGAAGTAATTCGGATTTTCTTCCAGAACTGATGGGTTTATCCAAGTATGATTGAAGGCAAGGGTTACAAAATGGAAATTGTAAAAACTCCTTCGATAGGTATACCTGATTGCGGCAGCAATATTTTTCTTAAAACATTTTCTTCTGGGGAGGTATAAAAGACCTGTCGATTGTTTTCAGATTTAATGGCAAGGGTTTTATTGTTGTAAAAAGTGAATTGAGCTGCTAACCCATGCTTTTGATTTTTGTCAATGTAAGGTTTACTGTATTGAATATCCAATGCTTTTGTAAACCCTAGTTGGCCTGCAAACTTCAATTTTTCATTTCTTCCGGCCACATTATTATGGCTTAATCTCATGCCAAAGTTTACTCTGGAAAAATCTCGTCCTTGGTTGGTCCACCATTCTGCAAAGTTTCTGTCTGCCAACTGGAAAATAATAGATGGAAGTATGTACCATCTTTCTTTAACAGTGATTACCACTTCCGCCTCATCTTCTCCAGTCAAAGGGGGGTAATTTCTACCTCGGTAAATAAGCGTAGGTTATAGATCTTTTTTTGATCTGCCTGAATAATCTCTATAAATGTATCCCAGTCGTAGTAATAGTCCGTGGTGAAGTCCAGCTCCCGTAGGATGATACTTTTTTGGTTTTTTCATTCCCAATTATAAAGATATTGTTCACCTTCACTTTTTCCGGAGTACCTGAATTAGCCGGACTAAATGAGGTGTCTACCTGCGCATAAACACGTTGAGTTCCCAAACCGAAGCTTAGAATCAGTGTAACTAGCATTACAGGAATGAAATTTATGATCTTATTGGGCAAGAGGGAATTCAGATTGAGTAATTTTGGTTTAGTAATTAAATCTTACTGAGTATTCAGATGAAGTTCAGATTATTAATTCGAAAGATAGCCATATTTCCCGTTTTGGTATACCAATACACAATATCTCCGTTGTTTCCTTCAAGTTGTCGTTATACCCCTACTTGTAGCCAATATACCAAAGAGGCAATCCTTAAATATGGGATCTTCAAGGGAGGTTGGATTGGATTGAAGAGAATTGCAAGTTGTAATCCATGGGGAGGTCACGGACATGATCCTGTTCCTTAGTTTTTTTCAGGTTTGATCCCATTACTTAGGGCACGTACCACGAGTATGATTCCTATAATTACTAAAGGTATACTTAGGATTTGCCCCATGTTTAGCGTCATATTTTCCTCAAAGTCTACCTGAACCGCTTTGAAATATTCCCAAACAAAGCGCATTCCAAATACGGCAATCAGAAATAATCCTAGCAGAAGTCCATCCGGTAACCTGGATTTATACTTGTTCCATAATCCCAACAAAATCAAGAAGATGACGAAGTAAGAAATGGATTCGTAAATCTGCGTGGGATGTTTTGTTCTACCAAAGGTTTTTACTGTAGCCAAATAATATTCCCCTTTATCGGAAATGGTTAGGTCTAACGGCCTTTCTTCTGGTTCGGCTAAATACTCTTGAGAGGACTTAAATTGGGTCAAAACATACTTTAAATCCCTTCTTAGAGTGGATTCTAAATCTGTTAGGCTATATCCTCCTTTATTGATTTCTATATCAAAATTAACGGGGACAATCCCATTGTTTTGAAGTTCAGAATCTCGATCTGTAGGCTTATAAGCCTCAATGGATTCAATGGGAACTCGCATGGTCTTCATAATGTCTTTGGCGTCCCAAGCATATACAAAACCATCATCCGTTCCTGTATCTTTACCTCCGATTTCGGAGTTCATCAAGTTTCCAAAACGAATCAATGCTCCAGTCATTGCTGTAACAATGACAATTCTATCTACTACCCAAAGGTAACTTTGACCCGAGTTCTTTTGGCGTATAACCAAAGAGCAAATAAGATGGCAATAGCAGCACCATGACTGGCTAGGCCACCTTCCCAAACTTTAAGTATTTCAATGGGATTACTGAGGTATTTTTCTGGCTCATAAAACAGGACATGTCCCAGTCTAGCTCCAATGATGGTCGCCAACACCATATAGATGGTAAGCTTGTCCACCAACAATTCGTTTTGACCTTCTTTCTTGAAAAAGTAGACCATAAACTGTTGAGATATAATAAAGCCTAAGGCAAATAATAAACTGTACCATCTGAGTCTTTCAAATCCTGAGAAAACAGCAGGGTTCGGGTCCCAAACGACATAATTCAGCAATGATTCAATCATATTTAAAGTTGATCTAATTGTTCAAGTTCTTCGGTAAATCCCCCAGATAAAATTGGAAAACGATACCAGGTTTTTGGGTCCACATTGAATTCGTCCAAATGAAAAGAAGGAGCCAATCGTTCTCTTTTCCATTGGTTTCTTGACCACAGTCTAAAGAATTTTTTGATATAATCCTTCAAAACGCTGCTTTCAAGTTGAAGTTCTTCATGAAGTATTAAAAAATGTCCATTGGAGATCTTTTGTCTCGTATGGCCAATTTTTCTATTTCCACAATGACGGCATATGGCATCAAATCTTTTTCATCCGTCTGCGTTCTTTCCAAAGGCCTAAGTTCGGCCGTAGGTTGAAGGGAGTTGACCAGTTGCAAGCCTGGCTGGTTTAAGTTTTTTTCAGCCCAATTGAGCCAATGCAAAATGAAATATTTGTCAACCGCTGCGATAGGAGAGATACTTCCACTTGTATCCCCATCCATGGTGGCATATCCCACATCACCTTCACTTCGGTTGGATGTTGAAAGCAAGAGAGAGTTCTTAATATTTGCCAGCATCCAGATAATAGGGGACCTAGATCTCGCTTGAATATTTTGTAGAGTGATATCATCCTGCTCCCAAGTAAGTGGTCTTCCGATGGCTTCCTCTATTTTTTTGGTATAGGAGATTACTTCCTCGTCTATGCTCCAATGATAAAACTTTGCTCCAATGCTTTGTGCCAATGTTTGGGCACTTCGAAAGGTATCATTCGAAGAGTTTTTGGTGCCTTGGTATGCAGTAGTCAATAATTCACCTACCAAAAATTTGTCGGCATTTTCCTCTTTTGGAGGAAGAGGCAAATTTAATTTTTGCAAAAAAGACGGATCCCTAAGTCCTGTATTCCTCGTTTGACCATTTCAGAAACCAGAATAGCAATGGTAGAAGAATCTGCGCCTCCACTTAAAGAAAGGACAAACCCTTTGCTTTTGCTCTTACGGAGGTAGTCAAATAATGCAAGAGAAGCGGCTTGAACAAATTCTTTTTCTTTTTCTAAAATTGGAGCGATGTCCTGTTTTTTGGGTTCCAGGTAAAAACTTTTAACCTGAAAATCCTGAAAGGATAAGAGTTGATTTCTGCCAAGGATTTCACCTGATTTTCCCAACATCATCTCCCCATCGAAAATCATTCTTCCCGCCTCATTTCCTAGCAGGTTTGCATAACAGTAATAGCAGTCAAAGATTTTGCTACTCTCTTGGATTAATTGGTAGCGTTCACGGGTTTTACCCATGGCAAAATGGCTGGCACTTGGGTTGAATATTAAATCAACATTTCTTTCGGCTAATCTATACCCAGGGCGAATAGGTCCTCTCCAGGCATCTTCACAGATTTCGAATCCATATTTTATTCCTTTATGCTCAAAAATCTGATCTCCTAGAGGGTAATTTTCACCTTGAAACTCAAAATCAATCAACTCATTTGCTGGCCAGGGAGTGAACCATCTGAATTCGTAATGTACTCCGTCAATGGCAAGGTATTGTTTGGCTACAAAGCCCTTTAAAATTGCATTTTCTATGACCGCCACACAATTGTAGACGTGCTCCTGAATTCTGATAGGTAAACCTACAGCTACGGTAATGTCAGTACATTCAGGAATTAATAATTCCAATTGTTTTAGTGCTTTTTGGGGGGGAAACCAATAGCTTAAAAACAAATCTTCACTACCATAGCCGGTGATTGCCAATTCAGGTAAGCAAAGAATTTCTGCCTGTTCAGATTTTGCCTCCTTTACTGCACGAATAATCCTGTCCAGATTACCTTTCCAATCCAAAGGGGTTTGATTGACAGTACCAGAAGCAATTTTTATGGGGGACATGGTAGATTAGAATTGAAAATGAAATGTACTTCTAATAAGTAATATTAAGCGAGTCACAGGCATTTTTTGAAGCTTCCTGTTCTGCTTTCTTCTTGGTACTTCCTTTGCCTTGGGCTACTTCTTCTCCATCCACTTCTAGTGCAACGATGAATTCTTTGAATCGCTGGTTCCCATGTACGTGAAGTACCTTGTAGTCTATTGCCTTACTTTCTTTTTGGGACCATTCAATGATTTTACTTTTATAATTGGTGACTGTAGCGATCATTCCCTCCAGGTCAAAATGAAGTAAAATCCTTTTTAGAATAAATTTCTTGGTAAAATGGTAACCCTTGTCCAAGAAAACTGCGCCTAGGAGGGCTTCTAAAACATCTCCATAGAGAGATTTATTACCAATGAACGTACGGTCTCCAATTTCCAGATTGAGTACTTTTTTTAATCCAATTTTTATTCCGGTAGAATTTAATGATTCTCGGTTAACAAGTTTGGATCGTGTTTCAGTCAAAAAGCCTTCGTCTCGATACGGATATTTTTGGAATAAATATTCTGCTACTACTGCACCTAAAATGGCATCACCCAAATATTCAAGTCTCTCATTGGAGATTTTGAATCCTTTTTGGTTTCTTCTGCCAGTCCAGAAGGAGTTAAGGCCAGTTTGTACAGCGCAATGTTAAAAGGCCTGCTGCCCAACATCACTTTGATGGAGGCAGCAAGCCTTTTATCTTTTTTGCTAAAGAAGAGAGTGTTGATTCCGAGTCTCTGAAGGATTTTCAAATTCGGTCAATTATATTTTTTGAAAATGACAGAACAGTTATGGCCGCCAAATCCAAAGGTGTTGCTCAACGCGTAATTTATTTCTCTCTTTTGGGCTTTATTGAAAGTTAAATTCAATCCTGGATCAAAACTTTCATCATCCGTAAAGTGATTGATCGTAGGAGGAACTATACCATTTCTTATTGCAAGGATCGATGCGATTGCTTCAATAGCTCCTGCTGCACCTAGCAAATGCCCCGTCATTGATTTTGTACTGCTGATATTAAGTTTGTAAGCATGATCACCAAAAACAGTTCCTATTGCTTTGGTTTCACCTACATCACCTAATGGAGTAGAGGTTCCGTGCACATTGATATAATCAATGGCTTCAGGCTCTAAGCCAGCATCTTCAAGGGCCATTTTCATAACCGAACTAGCACCTAATCCTTCTGGATGGGGAGCTGTGATATGATATGCATCAGCAGACATACCTCCACCTACTAATTCAGCGTAGATTTTGGCCCCTCTTGCTTTGGCATGTTCGTATTCTTCTAAGATTAAGGCTCCAGCTCCTTCACCTAATACAAACCCATCTCTGTCTTTGTCAAAAGGTCTGGATGCTGTCTCAGGAGAATCATTTCTTTGTGAAAGTGCTTTCATTGCGTTAAATCCACCTATTCCGGCTTCAGTAACCGCGGCTTCAGATCCTCCACTGATAAAAATGTCAGCTTTGCCTAATCGAATGTAATTAAATGCATCAATAAGCGCATTTGTTGCAGATGCACAAGCAGATACGGTTACAAAGTTTGGTCCTCTGAAACCATATTTAATGGAAATAAATCCTGCACTGATATCTGCAATCATCTTCGGAATAAAGAAAGGATTGAAGCGGGGAGTACCATCACCTTTGGCAAAATCCGTCACTTCATCTTGAAATGTCTTTAATCCTCCGATCCCTGAACCCCAAATTACACCAGCACGAGATTTATCTATGGAATCTAAATCGAAACCTGCATCATTCATGGCCTCTTCTACAGAGATCATTGCGTACTGTGTGAAAGGATCCATCTTTCGGGCCTCTTTTCTGTCAATGAACTTTTCGAGATCAAGATTTTTGACTTCGCAGGCAAATTGAGTTTTGAATAGAGAGGCGTCGAATCTGGTGATCGGTGCAGCACCGCTCACCCCATTAACCAATCCGGTCCAGAATTCTTCTGCCGTATTGCCTATTGGGGTGAGGGCACCAATACCTGTTACAACAACTCTTTTTAAATTCATAAAATGAATTTATGGGTTATTATTTAACGTTAGCCTCAAGATAGGTAACTGCCTGTCCCACCGTACCGATTTGCTCAGCTTGATCATCAGGAATCGAGATATTGAATTCTTTTTCGAACTCCATGATCAATTCTACGGTGTCCAGAGAATCAGCTCCTAGGTCATTGGTGAAGCTTGCTTCTAAAGTCACTTCAGACTCTTCTACGCCAAGTTTGTCAACAATGATGGCTTTTACTTTTTGTGCAATTTCAGACATTTTGTGATCAGTTTAGTTAATAACACTTCGCAAAGAAATATATTTAATACCTAATTGGCAAAGAAAAGAACCAAGTAAATTTTATTATAAATGACTCTTCTGTTAGGTTGCGTTTAAATTTTTAACTTTGTCTCCATCTATTTTCTTCCTAAATGAAGAAGGCAAAATTACTAATTGAACATACCTATGATTTTGAGCTTCTTGGCCTACAGTCTCCTGTAAAAGACTATAAAATGGCCTGGCTGATCAATCGTGACCTAGATTTAAACTTGGTCCGGAAAGAAGATCTAGAATTAGAGTTTCTTACCGCTCCTAGTCTGAAAATATCACAATATTTCCTTTCTTTACCACATGGTTACATCCAGCTTTTGAAAAATAAGGCTTTAAATAATGAGCATCAAGTCACCTATCTTATTCCAGAGCTTCGATTTATGGATTATTTCCTTTTGGTACAAGATGATACCTTTCAGACGAGTATTCATACATTTGTAGATCAATTGGCTAAAAATTCGTTTGTTCAAAACGTTGTCAAACTGGATATTTCAAAATTAAAATCAAAAGAGAACCTGTTAACTTATTAATATTCCAATGAGCTATACTCAATTTAACAAGACCAAAATTCTTGCAACAATCGGCCCTGCATCTAATAACTATGAGACGATATCTAGTCTTGCTGCAGCTGGTGCGAATGTTTTTCGTCTAAATTTTTCTCATGGAAGCCACGAAATCCATAAAGAAGTAATTGAAATTATTCGAAAAGTAAATAAAGAAAATAATTTGAACCTGGGTATCCTGCAGGATCTACAAGGGCCTAAAATCAGAGTAGGTGAAGTAGAAAACAACGGAGTAGAAATCAAACCAGGAGAAAAAATAACGATTACCAATGATCCTGTAGTAGGTACGAGTACCTTGGTGAGCACCGTTTATCAAAATTTACCAAATGATGTGGTTACTGGTGATAGAATTTTAATTGATGACGGTAACCTAGAAGTGGTGGTCAATGATACGGATGGTAAAAATGTAAACTGTACGGTGATTCACGGTGGTATTTTGAAATCTAGAAAAGGAATAAACCTACCAAATACCAAAGTAAGTGCGCCTTCCTTAACAGAGAAAGATATTGAAGATCTTCAGTTTGGTCTATCTCAAGAAGTGGATTGGATTGCTTTGTCTTTTGTTCGCTCTGCTGAAGATATTGATGATTTGAGAGAAAGAATTCAAGCTGCAGGTAAGGTTTGTAAAATTGTTGCAAAAATTGAAAAGCCTGAAGCGCTTGAAAATATTGATTCCATCATCGAAGCTACAGATGCCATCATGGTAGCAAGAGGAGATCTTGGGGTGGAAGTTCCAATGGAAATTGTTCCTCTTTGGCAAAAGAAAATTGTTGAGAAATGTAAATTAGCTTGCAAGCCAGTAATCATTGCTACCCAAATGATGGAGAGCATGATTGTGAATCCAAGACCTACTAGGGCTGAAACCAATGACGTCGCCAATGCTGTGCTGGATGGCGCTGATGCAGTAATGCTTTCTGCTGAAACTGCTTCTGGAAAATACCCAGTCAATGCAGTGAAGGCCATGAGTAGCATCATCGGATATCTCGAGGCAAATGCAGAGATCTACCATAACTTGTATAAGATTCCTGAGGACGATGAGACATTCCTAAGCAATAACCTGATTTTGATGGCTTCCAGACTTTCCCGTAATGTGAAAGCAAAAGCAATTGTAGGGATTACTTCTTCTGGATTCACGGGATTCCGAATTGCTTCTCACAGACCATTGGCCAATATCTTTGTGTTTACCAGCAAGAAATCATTGATTACGCAAATGTCATTAGTTTGGGGCGTGAGAGCTTACTATTATGATAAAGTGGTTTCAACGGATGCTACTTTTGAAGATATTGAAAACACCCTGAAAGAGGATGGTCATGTGAATACGGATGACATCATCATCAATACTGCAAGTATGCCATTGAAAGTAGAAGGAAGAACCAATATGCTGAAAATTCATGTGGTTCGTTAATTTCTAAGAAAATGAAGATTTAAAAAGCCCTCCAAAAGAGGGCTTTTTTGTTTTCATCTCTTTTGAATGGTCTATCATTTTACAGTTCAATACTAATTATATACAGTTCAACTTCGATAGGCTACAATCCAAGAAGGTTGAAAAATCTAAATCCCTAAGTCATAGTTATTCAAGTAACTAACCTAAATAACTATGACTAACTATTTCAAATTTCTATTACTAGGATCAGTGTTTTTTATGATCCTTTCCTGTAGTGAAGATTATCAAGGACCATTGCCTTATCCAACTCTTACAGAAGCTGCCCAAGAGGCTGGCTTGACAACCTTAGTTTCGGCAGTCAATGCGATTCCAGGGTTAACAAATACATTACAAAGTCAATCTGAAATTACAGTTTTTGCTCCAACCAATGATGCTTTTGCAAATGCATTGAATGAATTTGGTGCTTCGGATTTAAATGATTTGGTTGCAAAGATCGGTGGAGCAGCAAATCTGGAAACAGTTTTGGGTTTTCATGTGGTACCTGCAATGGCCCTTTCAAAAAATTTATTTGAGGAAAATATTTTTACCACTGTATCGGGTCAACGATTAAGAGTAACTAATTCTTCAGGCGTGGTTTCCGTAATAGATGCTGCTGGAAATACTTCTAGAGTGGTACAAGCTGATGTCAGAATAGAAAATGGGGTGGTTCATGTGATAGATCGGGTTTTAATCCCAAGTATAGAAATTCCTAAACCTTCTTTAGTGGAAGCAGCTACCGACGCAGGATTGACTACTTTACTCAGCGCGGTTACAGCAGTTGACGGTTTGGCAGAAAGCTTATTATCTGCAGAGGCAATTACAGTATTTGCTCCTACCAATGAAGCTTTTGCGGCTGCGCTGGATGTGTTTGGTGCCTCAGATTTAAATGAATTAGTTTTAAAAATTGGAGGCCTTGAAAATTTAGAAAAGGTTCTAGGTTTCCATGTAGTTCCAGCAGTCGCTTTTTCTTCGGATTTAGCCTCAACTAATTCTTTTACTACCCTTTCTGGACAAACCATTATTGTGGAGAAAAGTGGATCTAATGTTTCTGTGACCGATCCATTGGGAAGAGTGGCTCAGGTAGTTGCTGCAGATATTGAAGTAGCTAATGGTGTGGTACATGTTTTAAATGGGGTAATGTTTCCGGATTTAATGTTGCCAAACATTGTTGAAGCAGCACAGGCTGCTAATTTGACTGTATTAATAGATGCGGTAACTGCGGCAGGACTTGGTAACGCACTGTTAGATGCAAATGCGATTACAGTATTTGCTCCTACTAACGATGCGTTTGCAGCAGCCTTGGAAGTTTACAATGTTTCTGATCTAAATCAGTTAGTTGCGAAAATAGGTGGGATTGAAAATTTACAAACAATATTAGGTTTTCATGTAGTGCCTGCTGTGGCTTTTTCAACTGATTTAGAGCCTTCCAATACATTTACAACGGTTGCTGGACAAGAATTAACAGTGACTTCTGGAGCTGGAGGCGTAACAGTAACTGACGCCTTAGGTAATACAGCCAATGTGGTTGCGGCCGATGTAGCTATTGAAAATGGGGTTGTTCATGTAATTGATGGCGTACTTTTACCTGAATTCTCTTTGCCTAACCTTGTGGAAGCTGCTACAAATGCTGACCTAACTGTGTTATTAGATGCAGTTACAGCAGCCAATTTAGGAGGAGCATTATTGGATGCTGAATCCATTACGGTTTTTGCTCCTACCAATCAGGCATTTGTAGATTTACTTGAAACCTTAAATTTAGGTTCCCTTGAAGAGGTGGTGGCCACCTTGGGAATTGATGCTGTTACCAAAATCCTGCAGTTTCATGTGGTTCCTACGACAGCATTTTCTTTTGATCTTGCATCTGGCTCACAGGAAGTACCTACCTTGGCAGGTGAAATGTTAACAGTGACCAAGTCAGGTTCTAATGTCTCGATAACCGATAAATCCGGAAATACTTACAATGTGGTTGCAGCGGATGTGGCCATCGAAAACGGGGTAGTTCATGTGATTGATGGGGTACTCTTACCAACTTTATAAAATTCATTCTTTGTAAATACTAATCTAAACAGAGGAGATATGCTCCTCTGTTTTTTTGTTTTGAACAATTGACCGGCTTACTAGTTAATTTTTTATTGAAAGAATGGAGAAATAAACCTCATTCCTTACCCATGAACCTACTTTTAATAACCAAAGACTCAAGATTAGCTAAACGGATGTCTTTTTCCATAGAGAAAATAAATCCGAATTATAAGGTTCTAGAAATCATTACAACAGAACAGAAAATGTTAAAAAAGCAGCATCCATTTCAATGGTTTGATTTGGTGTTTTGTGACTTTGATTTGCTTAAGGAATGGAATTTGGAGGATTTTTTAGAATTAAAATTGAAATTCCGTTAGTGTTGATTTCAAAATCAAAAAAATTTGAATCCAAGCCTTTGAATATAATTGCATCGATTTTTTAGTAAAGCCTGTTTCCGAAAAAGGCTTTCATACACATTTCAAAAATTAAATGGGTTTATGAACCTTGACTCAAGCCAATACTTGGATAGGCAACTGGTAGAAAGTTTGGTTTCTTCCTTTGAAAAAAAGAATTACAAAAAGAGATTTTTGATAAAAATCGGAGCCCGATTTGCCTTTGTTCCCACAGAAAAAGTTTCATTTTTCTTTTCTGAAAATGGGGTAACCTATTTGGTGGAGCATGGGTCCTCCCAAAAATACATCATTGATAAAACATTGAATGAGCTTCAGGAAAAGTTGCTTGACCCTAATAAATTTTATCGAGTGAATAGATCTACAATTATCAATTTGGATGATGTGGCCGGAATTAAACCTTATCTCAATGGCAGGTTGGTATTGTCATTAAATACTCGCAGCGAATTTGACCCAATTGTGGCCAGAGAGCGTGTCTCTGATTTTAAAGATTGGATCAACCAATAATTACTTCAGGTGATTATGGGGTTGAAATTTCATTGTCAGGACCTTTTGGACTGACCATGATCACTTTTTCTCGATCCACTTTTACTGAGCCAGCTGGAGAACCTTTTACTTTTCTGACAAATTTTGCTTCTGTATAAATCACAGGTGCCAGTGTTTCATTTTTATGTTTTGAATAAAATGCAGCAAGTTCTGCGGCTCTTTCCAATACCACCGATGGGATGGTAGGATGCCCTTTCATTTTAACGACCACATGGGAACCTGGAACCAATCGGGCATGAAGCCAAATGTCATCTTTATGGACGAAGCCCCGGAGCATCTCGTCATTGTCTTTGGATGATTTGCCTACCCAAACAGGGAAGCCCTCTACTTCGAAGGTTTTAAATGGAAGAGAGGTGGTAGTTTTAAGTATGGACTTTTCAGGAACCTCATTCTTTTTGAAGGTTTTTAAGCCTTTAAATTCATGTATTTGTTCAAGTTTGACCAGTTGCTCTTCTAGCTCCATCTTGAAGGCTTCCTTATTTTCGATGGTTTTTTCAATTTGCTGCCATTCCAATTTCCTGTTTTTATTTTTTCTATACAGTTGGGCTGCATAATCTTGTGGTTTCTGCTGAGGTTTTAACCTCACTTTGACCATTTTGCCGGAGTAAAAGTCCATCAACTCCACCTCTTGTTTATCAGAGGAAAACTCATGAAGATTTGCCATAATGACATCTGCCAATTGGGAAGGAGGAGGGGAGTTTTTTAACTCATCAAGTTTGGCAGAAGCCTTAGTTAGATAGGAATTGGTTTTCTTGAGTTGATCATTGAGCTTCTTCAATAGCTCATTTTTCTCCTTTTCAAAATTACCTTTGACGATAGCTAGATAAAAAGCTGGTTGACAGCTTCAATGGGATCTGAATATAGGTATGATGGGTTTTCTTCAGGCAATAAACTCAGTTGTACCCCATCGGAATTTTCCACCAAAGCAAAAGGGGGCTTCTAGGATATCGATGATTTCTTCCATCAAAATCCATTTTTTGTCAAGGTCAGCCTCCGGATACCCTCGTTCTTTGAGCCAGGCTCTGGGGATTTTCCCGAGCGTAGGTAAGAACTGGGATGCATTTCCGTTCAACTCATCAAACCTTGATCTGCTTAGGTCTTGATGAACAGGCAGGCTTTTCCAATCCAATATTTTATCTTCCTGAACCTCATTCCTGAAAAGCTTGGTAGGTAATTCCTCCTGATCCTCATAATAGATCACATTACTCCGGTTTGCATGAAGCTTAAACAACAATAGTTTACCGGAAGTAAGATTCATGATAAAAGAACGTTCAAAATCCAATACTTCACAGGAAAGGATGGTTTCTTCCAATAGTTCAGGGAAGAGATTGATGCTGTTCCTTTTGCTCTACGGAATTGATCCGGAAAGCTGAGGTAAATCTGTCGAGTTTTCAGGTGGGCCCTGATCCAACATTCACCTTTTTCACCAAGCGTTTCAATAATTAGCTCATCCTTACTTTGGGAAAAGCAGGACACAATTTTTTGGCCTTGAAATCGATGATTGAGTGCAGGGCAAAGGAATTTAAGAAAATGATAATTCAGGTGCATTAGGGCAAAGTTACCTCAAGACCATCGTAGGCCAAAGCAATTCCCGGAGGTAAATCTTTTTCTACTTCACTATGTAAGCCCAGTTTATGTGAAATATGGGTGAAATAAGTATTTTCTGCCCCTAGTTCTTTCGCCATTTCTATAGCTTCATTTAAAGTGAAATGTGAAATATGTGACTCTTTCTGAAGCGCATTGAGAACAATGACTTTACTTCCTTTGATAAGTTCTTTGGACTCGTCTGGAATGAAATTGGTGTCCGTGATATAAGTAAAGTCCCCAATTCTAAATCCCAATACTGGAAGTTTATAATGTAATACTGGAATAGGAGTGATGGTATGACCTTGAATCGTAAAAGGCTGGTCGGTTATTTCAACTGGTTCAATTTGAGGGACTCCAGGGTATTTTTTACTCGAAAACACATAGGCAAATTCTCGTTTTATTTGCTCTAAGACGGGTTTTCTTGCAAAAATGGGCATGTCTTTTTTCTGGGCAAAATTGAAAGGGCGGATGTCATCCAAACCAGCAGTATGATCTTTATGCTCATGGGTGAATAGAACGGCGTCCAAGTGATCAATTCCAGCGGAAAGAATTTGACTTCTGAAATCCGGTCCTGTATCCACGACAAGACTTAGATCTCCTAAATCAAAATAGATGGATGAGCGGAATCTTTTGTTCCGAAAATCCAATGAATTGCAAACTTCACAAGTACAGCCAATGACAGGTACACCCTGTGAAGTTCCTGTACCTAAGAAAATAGCTTTCAAAATTTTAATGTGGTTTGCCTTAATTCTCGAAGGAAATCTTGATTGCTTTTCTCTGAAAAGTCTTGGGGATTGAAATCAAGTTCTGCAATGATGTCTATCAATGCATTGATTTTACCTTCTATGGGGAAATATTTATTGATGATGACGATTTTGGTATCTCTAAGTACACAATATCCTGATTTGAAGTTGCCTTTTTCATAGCGCAGAACGTAGTCTGATGCTGCAAAAAGATTTTCTAGTTTATCCAGGTAATGTTTGGTGTACTTGACAGCCATTTTAATTCAAATGTTTTTTTACAGTTGCAAGAACTTTGTCGAAGTCCAGGGGTTTTTGAATGAAATCATCAAATCCGAATTTGCGTAATTCATCCATGGTGTAATTATGGACATTGCCTGATATCGCAATGATGGGGATTTTGGATTTTTTTCATCCTCTAACTTTCTGATTTTTTGTGTACACAAAGCACCGTCCATGACAGGCATACTAATATCCATCAGTATTAAATCAAAATCTTCCTTGTCAAGCATATCCAACACCTGCTTGCCATTTCTGGCAGCTTTCATTTGATAATTTTCAAAAGCAAGAACACTTTTTGTCAAATTAATAATCACTGAACTGTCTTCTCCGACAAGGATTTTTTTGTATCGCTCATGACTCAAAAATAGTTTCTTCATTTAAATATTCTCTGAAAATAAGAATTTCATTTTGCAACTGTTGAAGAATTTTTTTGTTTCTCCCCAATTTGAATTTTTAGCGAGCAATTCTCCTTTTTGCGAAAGCTTGAAAATCTTATTAGCACCCAGCGTTCCGCTGTTGCCTTTGATGATATGTAGGTGATCTTCAATAGCTTGTAAATCACTTGTGGAAAAGGAATTTTGAGACTCTTCTACCAATTTTTCACATTCATTCAAAAAGTCCAAGTATACATTTTTTATAATCTCAGTGCTATTATATTTCATGAGCTGCTTTACCACTTGGACATCAAGGACAAGATCAGAAAGTGTTTCTGAAATCGGTTCGTCTTTGGTATTTGAAGGGGATGTGTTACGGTTTAAGGCATCTTTAATACTTTCTATGAATTCTCTAGGCCGGATTGGTTTTACAATGAAATCATCAAATCCTTGGTCTAGAAAATTGTTTTTGTCTTCCAATTCCGCGAATGCAGTCACGGCTATGATGGGACTTTCAGAAAGTTTTGAAACTTTAATTTGTTTCATAGCTGTCATTCCGTCCATTTGAGGCATTTGGATATCCATCAAAATCAAATCAAAATTTTCGACTTTAAGAATGTCTAAAGCTTCTAAACCATTTTTCACACTTTTAAAACAACATAATTGCCCGATGAGATTCTCAAAAAGTTTACGATTGAGGTCATTATCATCAACAATAAGTACCCTTTTGCTTTTCATTTGGTAAGTTTGGATTTTAGATTTCCGCCTAAGCAAAGAAACCATTGGCAACACAAAATTATTTGATACTCGTAGTTGGCCCCACTGCAGTTGGAAAAACTGAATTATGCCTAAATCTAGCCAAAAAATTTAATTCAGAAATCATCTCCTGTGATAGCCGTCAATTTTATAAAGAAACAAATTTGGGGACCGCTAAACCTTCTATAAGTGAGTTAGAACAGGTTCCCCATCATTTTATTAATAGCCTTTCTGTGGAAACATCCTACGATGTCAAAATGTTTGAAAAGGACGCAATCAATTTGATAGAAAAACTGTTTTTCAAACATCAATTTTTGATTCTGACAGGAGGTTCAGGACTTTTCGCAGATGCGGTGATCAATGGTTTGGATGAAATGCCAGAAATCGATCCTGAATTTAGAAAGGAAGTTATCGAGGAGTTTGAAGAGAAAGGGTTGGAGTTTTTACAAAATGAAGTTGAAAAAAACGATCCGGAATATTTTCAACAAGTGGATATCAATAATCCTCAGCGATTGATGAGAGCAATTGAGGTATTTCGTGGGACAGGTAAACCCTTCAGTACTTTTCGGGTAAAGAAAAAGGCAGAACGCAACTTCAAAACCATTAAAATTGGTCTTACTAGAGACAGGGAAGAGTTGTATCAACGAATTGATGACCGAATGGACTTAATGATTGAAGCAGGGTTATTTGAGGAGGCAGCAAGCTTATTTGAAAAAAGACATTTAAATGCCTTACAGACAGTTGGCTATTCAGAGATCTTCGGATTTTTAGAGGGGAAATATGACAAAGAAGAAGCGATTCGTCTTTTGAAAAGAAATTCTAGAAGATATGCCAAAAGACAATTGACATGGTTTCGAAGAGATTCTGAAATCACCTGGTTTCATCCATCCGATGAGTCAAACATCATTGCTTATATCAATGCTCAAATAGCAGAATAACCTGAGATTTTGGCAACCCAATTATAGGGTGCTTTTTTAATCAGCAGGTTGTATTGAAGCTTGTTGATTTTGAGTGCTTTAATTTGCTCTAAAGTTTTCTTTGGGATTTTTTTATCAGCATGAACTTCCTTCCATTTTTTGGATATGATTTCCGGGTCGGCAATTTCGCCAAGAAAAATATCTAATTCCGGATGGTTGATGCCCAATTTTGAAGAAATTTCCCGTTGAAGATTTAGTTTTCTTTGCAAGGTAGTGCGGACAGTAAGAAAAAATAGGAGGCAAGCGCCTCCCAAAGTCAAGAAGATCGGAATGAACCCCATATTAGATACTTAAAATTTCCATCAATTTTAGATGCTCATTGCTTAACGGCTTTTCTTTTCCGATGCAATCAGCAAATGGTGTATAAACTATTTGCTGGTTCATTACGCCTGCCATGCAATTCATTTTTCCGGCAAGCAATCCTTCCACAGCTGCCATCCCGCATAAGCTTCCTAATACTCGGTCCCTGGCTGTTGGGCTACCTCCACGTTGGATATGGCCCAAAGTAGTTACTTTAAAATCTTTATTTTCATCCTTGATGCGTTCTTTTACTTTGTTCATAATGACCTCTGCATTGCCTTCCTCATCACCTTCAGCAACCACCACGATACTGGAAGTTTTGCTTTTGCGAAGGTTTTTCATGCTTTTGACCACTTTGTTTAGATCTGTTTTGGTTTCAGGAACCATCACGAATTCTGCTCCACCACCTATTCCACAATCTACTGCTATAAATCCAGCATCTCTTCCCATTACTTCTATAAAAAAGATTCGGTCGTGTGCCGCTGCTGTATCACGAATCTTATCAATAGCTTCTAAAGCGGTATTGACTGCAGTATCAAAACCGATAGTATAATCCGTTCCATAAAGGTCATTATCGATCGTGCCTGGGCAACCTACGGTTGGTATCCCGTATTCTTCCTGAAATATTTTGGCACCTGTAAAAGTCCCGTCTCCACCAATGGCTACAATGCCTTCTATTCCATTGGCTACCAAGTTTTCATAGGCTTGCTTTCGGCCTTCGGGAGTTTTAAACTCCATGGATCTGGCAGATTTTAAAATTGTTCCACCTCGTTGAATAATATTGCTAACGGAATGAGAATACATCTTTTTGATATCTCCTTCGATCATTCCTTCATATCCTCGATATATTCCGTACACATCCAGTCCCTTGTAAATTGCTGTTCGGACAACTGCTCTAACACAGGCATTCATGCCAGGACTATCTCCACCAGATGTAAAAACTGCGATCTTTTTCATTTTAATAGGTTTAAGGTTTCAAAAATAGGGATTAATGAAGGAATATTTAAAAAGGTTGATTTTAAAAGCATAAAAAAATAGGCTTTATTACCAAACAAGATATTTAGGTTAAAAACAGATTAATTTTTTATGAAAATGATCAAGCTTTCTTCTTCTGAGGTTCAAATTTCTTCAATTGGTTTAGGATGTATGTCTCTTCCTGAAGATTATGGGTTGAGCCAAAAAATAATAGATACAGCTATTTCAGGGGGAGTCAATCTTTTGGACACTGCAGATTTATACCAGAAGGGGCTCAATGAAGAAATGGTGGGTAAGTCTATTCAGGGCATAAGAAATCAAGTGGTACTGGCCACCAAAGTCGGGAATCAATTGCGTTCAGATGGGAGTGGCTGGGATTGGAATCCAAGGAAATCCTACATTTTAGAAGCGGTTGAAAAAAGCTTAAAAAGGCTACAAACAGATTTTATAGATTTATACCAGTTGCATGGGGGCACGATTGATGACCCCTGGGAGGAAACCTTGGAGGCATTTGAACTACTAAAAGGGCAAGGTAAAATCCGCGAGTTCGGTATTTCTTCCATCCGCCCAAATGTAATTCGAAAAGTATTGCAGGATTCTAAACCTGCCACCATCATGATGCAATATTCTCCATTGGACAGGAGGCCTGAGGAAGCTGCTTTTCCTTTGATTTCTTCAACTGAAACAAAGGTTTTAGTACGAGGAAGCTTAGCCAAAGGCATGTTGATCAACAAGCCTTCTGAGGATTATTTGGACAGGTCTGAAAAAGAAGTGGAAGAAATGAAAGAGTTTATCCATGATTCTGGGTTTTCTCCGGAAGCCTTTTTAATAAAATTTGGGCTGAGTCCAGATGCAGTAGGTTCCTTGATTATTGGGGCAAGTTCTGTGGAGCAAGTTCAAAAAATGTTGAAAGGGTATGAAGAAAGTTTGTCTATTCCAGAGAGGATAATTGCTGATTTTAAAGAAAAGTTTAGTCCAAATTATTATCAGCAGCATCGATAAAAATTGAGTTGCCCACTGAAAACAAATAGTTTATTTTGGCAACAAGGATTGTTTTCCGTCAAACCACCCAAAATTAAAAAACAGATGAAGTTTAGATTACTCTATTTGGCATTACCACTACTGGTATTTGCCTGCCAACCCAAAGAACTGACAGAGCAAGAACGCTGGGAGTCCACGGCCGAAAAAGTGGAAATTATCCGAGATGATTTTGGAGTACCCCATATTTATGGAGAAACCGATGCTGATGCAGTATTTGGAATGCTTTATGCACAATGTGAGGATGATTTTAGAAGGGTAGAACGAAACTATGTCTGGGCAACAGGAAGGTTGGCGGAATTAGAAGGAGAGCAAGCAATCTATTCAGATTTGCGTGCGAATTTATACATGACGGAAGCAGAGGCTAAAGCAGCTTATGAAGCTGCACCCGATTGGCTAAAGGAATTATGCATTGCATTTGCTGATGGAGTGAATTATTATTTGGCAACACATCCAGAAGTCATTCCTCAGGTGATTACCCATTATGAGCCATGGATGCCCATGTTTTTCTCAGAGGGTTCCATAGGCGGAGATATCGAGCAGATTCCTACTCGGAGGATTGCCGCTTTTTATGGAGATGATCAATCCTTGGCTTTGAATGAATTCGGGAGTGGTTTGGACCCAGTTGATTTAACCGAAGAACCTAAAGGTTCCAATGGTTTTGCGATTTCCGGCCAACTGACGGAATCTGGGAATGCCATGTTGTTAATCAACCCGCATACCTCATTTTACTTCAGACCTGAAATTCATGTGGTCAGTAAAGAAGGCTTAAATGCTTATGGAGCGGTAACCTGGGGGCAGTTTTTTGTATATCAAGGTTTTAACGAGAAAACCGGATGGATGCATACTTCCACTGGCGTTGACTTCATTGATGAATTTGTGGAAGATGTGAGTGAAACTGGAGGGAAATTGACCTATAAGTATGGAGAGGAAACTAGGAATGTATCTGAGCTACCCATCACATTGAAGTATAAAGAGGGAAATGAATTAAAGGAAAAATCATTTACCATGTACCGTACCCATCATGGGCCGGTAACTCACAAACTGGATGATCGGTGGGTGGTGACCAAAATCAATTGGGATCCCGTGAATGCTTTGACTCAGAGCTTTACGCGAACCAAGTTGAATAACCATGCTGAGTTCAAGGAGATGATGAATATTCGAACCAACTCCTCCAATAACACAGTATTTGCAGATGCGGAAGGAAATATTGCCTATTTCCATGGGAATTTTATTCCCAAGCGAAATGAAGAGTTTGATTTCTCTAAACCAGTAGATGGCTCTGATCCCAAAACAGATTGGTTGGGATTACATACGGTAGATGAAAGTATTGTGATCTTGAATCCAGCAAATGGATGGATCCAAAATTGTAATTCGACTCCATTTACGGCGGCAGCAGAATATAGTCCTAAGAAAGAGGATTACCCTGCCTATATGGCTCCAGAATCGGAAAATTATAGGGGGTGCATGCAGTCAAAGTACTAACTGGTGCCAAAGATCTGACCATTGACAAACTGATTGATTTGGCATATGATCCCTATTTGCCGGCATTTGAAAAATTGATTCCTATGCTATTGAAAGCGTATGATCAAAAAGGGATTGCTGACCCTGAATTGACGGAACCTATGAAAGTTTTAGAGGATTGGGACTACCGAACTAGCAAAGAATCTGTGGCGATGTCCCTTGCTCATTTCTTTGGAATGAATTTCATGCGAAACCATGGAAACATCAACAATTTGCTGGAATTCAATGAGGGTAGGGGGCAGTGCCAACTCCCACTGCTACTGAATTGATAGCAACGTTTAAGACTACTTTGGAGCAAATGAATGCTGATTTTGGAACTTGGAATACTCCCTGGTCCGAAATCAATAGATTTCAGCGCTTAACCGGTGATATTGACTTGAAATTTGATGATAACAAGCCTTATGTACCGGTTGGTTTGGCTTCGGGTACTTGGGGAGCATTAGCTGCATTTGGAGCGAGATCTACTCCGGAAACCAAGCGCTTGTATGGGTATAGAGGCAATAGCTTTGTGGCAGTCGTTGAATTTGGAGAGAAAGTGAAGGCCAAGTCCATGTTGGCAGGAGGTCAGAGTTCTGATCCTAATTCTCCTCATTTTGATGACCAGGCCCAGCGGTATGCTGATGTGGAATTCAAGGAAGTAGCCTACTATCGAGAAGATATTGAGGCCAGGGCAGAGGAAACTTATCAGCCGGGGAAAAGAGGTTTACAGTAGGAACTGGTAAGTATGGTAGAACTACTGTTGAAATAGGCTCACCGCCTGTGGCGGATCGCGAAATAAATCAAGATAGCCTTTCATGCAGATATTATTGAAGACAAGGCTAAAGCCAAGATATTTCATGGGATATCTCTGAAATACCTAGAAATATAATGGAAATAGGCTCCTTTCAGTCGCGAAATAAATCAAGATAGCCCTTCGGGTAGATATTATTGAAGATAAGGCCAAAGCCAAGATATTTCATGGGATATCTCTGAAATACCTAGAAATACAGTAGAAATAAGCTTACCGCCAGCTGCGGTAAGCGAAATACATTGAAATAGAGTTTTGACTAAGGTATTTCGAAAAGCCTATTTCGCCGAATGCATATCTCCGCTTAACGGCTTATCGTAAAAATAAAAAATCCGAGAGATTCAATTTCCCTCGGATTTTGTTTCAAAAAAAAGTCAATTTTAGAACGGCAAATCATCTTCTGTCTCCTCCGAATTGCCGGAAACACTGGATTTTCTATCCCCCATCAACAAAATATTTTGGACGATCACTTCGGTCACATATCGCTTGTTGCCTTCTTTGTCTTCATAGGAGCGATTACTGAGTTTGCCTTCGATGGCGATTTCAGAACCCTTGTCAGTATACTTGTCCAATAGTTCTGCCTGCTTTCCCCAGGCAACTAAGTTGTGCCAAGTGGTTTCTTCCACTCGTTCCCCTTTTTGGTTTTTGTAGTATTCATTGGTAGCTAGGAATACCTTTCCGATGGTTTTGTTCCCGTCCAGATTTTTGATTTCTACTTTGGATCCTAGACGTCCGATCAACTGTACCCTGTTTCTTAGCGTGTTCATAATGTGTATTGTTTTGTGTGAAAAATTGATTTGTGATTTCGCTAGAGGAAAATCGATGAGCCAAAGGTGGGGAATGGTGGTTACCGGAGTCGGGTGTTAGTCGTTTGTATCCGTTTGTAGTCGTTTGTTGTCGGATAATCAAGGGGTAGAGGCCGTATGGATTGATTACTTAGTCAAAAAAGTTTAGTAGGTTTAATAGGTAAAGTAAAGCTCCGTATATAAAATCGTTAGATAGATTTTTTAAAAAACACCTATTTCCACCCATGGACATACAAAAGGAACTAATTCGAATTACTTCAGAATATTTTGAGGATAATCTTGATTACCACAAATTATCTATTGCTTCAAAAGAATATAAACTCTTATTAAATAAGATATGTGGGCAAAATATAGATATCGAAAAAGGAAGGAATGATATTGGGTTTGATAATGGGTGGGCCTTAGGGACTTTTTGGGCGGCTCTTTGTCTTGATGATTTGATTAGAACCAGGCAATTTATTCGAGGAATAAATAAAGCCATTCAGGAAAAAATTAAAAAGCAAAAGCCTCTTCATATTCTATATGCAGGGACTGGGCCATTTGCAACACTTATTCTTCCTATAATTTTTAGATATTCAAAACAAGAAATCAAATACACATTTTTAGAAATAAACCCCTTAAGTTTTGAAATTCTTCAAGGTGTAATTTCAAAATTAGGATTGAAAGATTATAACATAAAATTAGAAAGGGAAGACGCGACAAAATATCAAATAGATTTTAATGATAAACCTGATATAATCATCAGTGAAACTATGCAAAATGCCTTAGCAAAGGAACAGCAGGTTTCAATCTTTTTAAATTTGATGAATCAGGTTAATGGGGATACCATCTTTATTCCTGAAAAAATTGAACTGTCTATCGGTCTTAAAAAAGCAGGCATTTCCGAAGAAGAAACTCAACTTAACCACTATCAAAAAGAGGGAAAAATATTTGATCTGAGTAAGGAAACAATGTTCCAATTAAATCCCATAGAAAGTAAATTGAATGGAGAAATTTTATTTGAAAAGAGACAAACCACTTTAGACGAAAAAAGAATTAGGGGTTTTTCTCAACTCTTAATCCTTACTGAAATACAAGTGTATAAGGATGAAAAAATAGGGATTAATAAAAGTGGCTTAACTACTCCAAAAATAATTAAAGATATTCCGAGCGATTTAAAAGGATCAATCATAATAAATACACAATATAAAATTTCTGCTCAACCAGAACTTGAGTACATCATAACTTTACCTAACCCTAGGTAAAATTAAAAACCAAGAGATGAATAATTGTGCATATGGTATAAGTGATTTTTGAATGTCATACAACTAGTTCAAGTTACAATATTCTTAACCATTGCTATTTTTGGAGGCTCTTGGTCCAAAATTTCTTTCCTATTTGATAGGTACTATAGTCTGTGCTAAAAAACTCATGACCCCTCTTTTTTGAAGAATTTGCGCCGATAATTTTAATATCCTTTCAAACATTTTTCAGGCCGATCAGCTTTATCTAAGTAGAAATTTATTCAAAGGAATTAGGTCGTACCAATTCCAGTTTGAAGAAGAATTTTATATGACAGATAGAGAATTAGACCGAGTTATAGAAATGGCTTGGGAGGATAGAACTCCCTTCGAAGCCATCGAATCCCAATTTGGACTTTCTGAGTCTCAGGTAATTAAACTCATGAGAAGAGAATTGAAAGAAAGTTCTTTTAAAATGTGGAGGAAGCGGGTGAATAGTGGGGTCAGCCAAAAACATTTGAAAAAACGAAGTGAGGAGATCAACCGGTTTAAATGTTCCAGACAACGAAGTATCTCCCTAAACAAGATTACCTAGTGCACTCTTTTCCTATTAATTTAACAGCTATTGAGCAACGGATTCAGGAAATTGAACCTGTAAAATATGCGTCCACCCGAAATTTCAAAGATGGAGCAGTCACCCGCTTGAGCCCTTACATTTCCAGAGGAGTAATTTCCACGAAACAGGTAATGGATCATAGTTATTCCCTTCAACTTCCTGCATTTCAAACAGAAAAATTGATACAGGAATTGGCCTGGAGGGATTATTGGCAGCAAATCTGGATCTCTAAAAGAGAGGGGATTTTTCAGGACTTAAAACAGATACAAATGCCCGTGTCAAATTGGAAAATCCCAGAAGCCGTTATTCAGGCAAAAACCGGGATAGAGGCTGTGGACCAAGCCATCCTCGAATTGTATGAAACCGGTTACATGCATAATCATATGCGAATGTATGTTGCTTCTATTTGTTGCAATCTTGCCCAGTGTCATTGGTTGGAACCTGCCCGTTGGCTATATAGTCATTTGTTGGATGGGGATTTGGCAAGTAACCATTTAAGTTGGCAATGGGTGGCAGGATCAAATTCCAGCAAGAAATACTATGCAAATCAGTCTAACATTAATAAGTATTTTCAAACTGCTCAGGAAGGGACTTTTTTGGATGTGGATTATGCGGATTTTGATAGAATGGAAATCCCTTCCATTCTAAAAGATACCCTACATGTTGAAACAGAATTCAAATTACCGGAGGCGGGAAATCCTCAATTAGATTCTTCATCCAACACCTTGGTCTATAATTATTACAATTTGGATCCTTATTGGTATCAGGGAGAGAGTGTCCAGCGAGTTCTCCTTTTGGAACCTTCCTTTTTCGAAAAATATCCTATCCAACAAAAATGCTTGGACTTTGCGATGGGGCTCAGTGAAAACATTCCGGAATAAAGGTGTTCGTAGGGGAATATGCTGACTTGATGAAACTTGTGGAGCCTAAAAACCTGATTTTCAAAGAGCATCCAACCAACTCCCATTACCAAGGAAAAGAAGAGCCAAGAGATTGGATGAGTTCCGTTAAAGGGTATTTTCCTTCCTTTTTTGCCTTCTGGAAGAGATGCAAAAGGAAATTTCCCAAAAGCTGATTTTGTGAAGTAATACCTAATAATTCTAAGAAAACATGCAGTTAACTAAAGAAGAACTGGACCAAATGGATCGGAATTATCGGTTGAACTTGATCAACTCGATTTCCGGGATCAAACCAGCAAACTTAATTGCTACTAAGTCAGTAGACGACCAAGAAAATGTAGCGATATTTTCCTCGGTGGTTCATTTAGGATCCAGTCCTGCACAACTGGGGTTTATCATGAGACCTCAAACTGAAATCCCCAGAGATACCTATCCGAATATCATGGAGACTGGTTATTACACCATCAACCATGTTTCGGAATCCTTTATCAAAAAGCACATTTCACCTCGGCTAAATTAGGAAGAGGAGAATCGGAATTTGATCGAATGAAGTTGCAGCAAGAGTATATCGGGGATTTTTTTGCCCCCTTCGTCAAGGAAAGTCCCGTGAAAATTGGGATGAAACACCTCGAAAGTATCCCATTGCCGAATGGATGCATTTTCGTAATCGGTTCGGTAGAATTAATTGTAATGCAGGATGATATCATCAATTCACTGGGGCAATTGGATTTATCCAGCTATATGGGAGTCGGGATTTCAGGTTTAAATACCTATTACGGGCTGAATATGTTAGATAGTTTCCCTTATGTGCAGGAAAATGAGATTCCTGAATTTGAATGAAAAAATCTGATTTGCCTACCAAGATTTGTCCAGTCTGCCAACGACCCTTCTCTTGGAGAAAGAAATGGGAGAAAAACTGGGAGGAAGTAAACTATTGCAGTGAACGATGTAGAAGAAACAAACACCATGGAAAAAGCCATTAATCTTATTTTTCCCCATCAACTTTTCTCAACGGGTCCTTTATTGGAAAATGGAAATGAGATTTATTTGATAGAAGAGTTTTTATTTTTTAAGCAATACCGATTCCATCAACAAAAATTGGCATTTCATAGGGCATCCATGAAAGCATACCAAGATTTTTAGAACAGGAGGGTTTAACTGTCCATTATATTGAAAGCCATTCCGAACTCTCAGATATCAGGAAATTTAGTAAAGAAATTAATGAGAAAAAGATAACAAAGATCCATTGTATTGATCCAGTTGACAATTGGTTGGAGAAAAGGGTAAGGGAAATGTCGAGGTCCTGTAAATTAATCTTTTATGAAAATCCTGCTTTCTTGAATAAAAAGGAAGAGCTATCAACGTTTTTCAAGGGGAATAAGAAATCTTTTTTCAAACTTCTTTTTACAAACAACAGCGAAAGGATAGAGGAATTCTTTTGGATAAGGATCAAGAGCCAGAAGGTGGAAGTTGGACCTATGACACCGAGAATCGAAAGAAATATCCTAAAGGAAAAACTCCACCTGCAATAACGTTTCCTGATGTCACTGAACATTGGAAAGAAGCATTGGATTTTACGCAAAATCATTTTAGAGATAATCCTGGAAAATTAAGCAAACAACCTATTTATCCCATTGACCGAAAACAAGCTACCGAATGGTTGGATCAGTTTTTGAAAAACAGATTTCACGAGTTTGGGGCTTATGAAGATGCCATTGTCAAAGAGGAGTCATTTTTGAATCATAGCACGTTATCTCCCTTGATCAATGTAGGGTTATTGTTACCCACTGAAGTTATTGAAAAGAGTCTGGAATTTTCAAAAAAAGAGAAGGTGCCTATTAACTCAACAGAAGGCTTTGTACGTCAGATTATAGGCTGGAGAGAATTTATTCGTGGGATGTATGAATGTAAGGGAAGTTATTCCAGAACGAAGAACTTCTGGGGATTTAAACGAAGGATTCCTGCCAGTTTTTATGATGGAACCACAGGCATAGAACCCGTGGATCAAACCATCAAAAAGGTTTTAAATACTGGGTATTGCCATCATATCGAGCGATTAATGATTTTGGGAAACTTTATGTTACTCTGTGAATTTGACCCTGATGAGGTATACCGATGGTTTATGGAGTTGTTTATTGATGCCTATGATTGGGTCATGGTGCCAAATGTTTATGGAATGAGCCAATTTGCGGATGGGGGACTTTTTGCAACCAAACCTTATATAGGAGGGTCTAATTACTTGAATAAAATGAGTAATTATTCCAAAGGAGAATGGGAAAAGATTTGGGATGGACTATTCTGGAGATTTATTCATGAACATCAAGACTTTTTAAATCCAATCCACGTATCTCTATGCTTTATTATTCCTGGGAGCGAATGGGCAAAGAAAAGAAAGAAGAACACCTTACAAATGCCGAGAATTTTTTGGGGAAATTGTAAGGGAAATACAATGGAAATTCAATAGAAATAGACCTCGCTTCACTCGGTGAAATAAGGAGGGCATATCTATTTCGCCGCAGGCGTATTTCAGCCTCCAAAGGAGGCTATATTTCGCGAAGCATATCTAATGAACTAAGAAAGCCCTTCGGGCAGATATTTTAAGATATGGCCAAAGCAAAGAAATTTCATGGGATGTCCCTGAAATACTTAGAAATAAAATGGAAATAGGCTCCTTTCAGTTGCGAAATAATGGTATCCTTTCGGACAAGATTTAAAAATAGGGTATTCAACTAGACAAGTAATCGGGAGTTTATTTCGCGAAGCCTATTTCGCCGTGGGCGCATTTCAGGAGCAAAGCGACTCTATCTCGCTTAAGGCTTATCACGGCCATCAGAGGAGCCGATATTTATGGGATCGTATCTTTTTAATTCAGATTTTGATAAAAGCACCTTTAATTTTAAATTTGGTTATAAGTGGTAATTAATATGAAGTTTAGATGAACTAAATTGTAGGTATTGTTTTATTAAATCTTTTTTGTTTTGAATTATTTAACCTTTAAAACACTTTTTAAGAAGGATTCAATCTTTCTATTGCTCAAGATTTTTGTCCCAGTGATCGCTCTTTTATGGGTAATGTTTTCGGTTGGGAAAATGAATGGGGTCAGTTTTGGATACCTGTCTAGAGATGCCATTCAAACGCTTTGGCATGAACCTAATGCAGAGGTAGAATTTTATATAGGACTTTTGTCCAATATTGGAGTGATATTTTGGTGTTTTACAGCAGCTATCCTTTTCTTTTCAGTAATACTTGCTAAAGACTTTGGAAAACCGAAAAAAGTGATCTGGTTTTTCCTTTATTCGGGAATTTTATCCGTGTTCTTTTTGGTAGATGACCTGTTTTTAATGCATGATGTGATCATTCCATATTTTTTACATATCAGTGAAAAATTTCTCTATCTATTCTACGGTATGAGTGTATTAGCGCTATTATATCTATTCCGGGAAATCATTGAAGAATCAGATTACTTATTATTCCTCATTGCTTTTATTTCCATGGCAGGATCTGTATTTACCGATGTAATTCTGACGCTTGGATTTACTTTAAAAGAGGTTTACTTATTTGAAGATGGGCTTAAGTTTATCGGCATCATCAGCTGGTTTGTTTACTTCGCCCGAATCTCCTATGATCATTTAAAAACTAGAGCTTAATTTTTTCTTTGGCAGAACTGTTTAGGTTCAAAAAGCAATAAAAAGTATTTAAAATACCTTTTTTACGATTAATAAATCAATTACTTGCTTTTAATTCTATTATTAAATCATTAAGTTTAATTGACTTTTAGGTTAACTTTTTATGGACCAAATTGAAACTCTTTCTTGGAGGAGAGTAATTTCTTTTAAGAGATTTATTTAAGCTTAATGAATAATAAGATCAAATCTCCCGCATTTTCTGTCTTGATTCCAGACGGTGATGAAGCCAATGCCCTCTCTGTCGTCAGGTGTCTAGCAGAAGTGAAGAATATCCATGTAGTTGTGATATCTGAACGCAAATATGCCCCCATTCGATTTTCCCGCTATGTAAAGAAGTTTATCCATTTTCCTTTTGGAGATAATGAAAATTATTTGGCTGGGATAATGGAAGCGATAAAAAGGACAAAGGCGGATGTTTTGCTGCCTGTTGGAGTTCGGGCTGTCCGTTTAACCATTGAAAAAAGAAACATTTGCCAAAGTAATAGCGAACATAACCACCCCTGAAATCCACTCATTTGATATAGCAGATGATAAATGGTTACTTTCTCGATGGCTGAAAGAGAATAATATTGCTCATCCGGAAACCTTACTTTTTAGTCCAGGTGGTAACTTGGAAGAGGTTATTTCAAAAATTAGCTTTCCCATCATTGTAAAACCAAGAGTGGGATGGGGAGGAAAAGGAATTGAAATTTTTGAGAACAATGATCAATTCGAGGAATGGTATTCCGGGTTTGATCATAAAATTGACTTAATCGTTCAGGACTACATCAAGGGGTATGATATTGATTGTAGTTTATTAGGGAAGCAAGGGGAAATACTTGCATATACTATCCAGAGAAGCATCAAATATTCAGCAGATTATCCTTGGCCTTATGGATTGGAATTTAAGAACCAGGAAGAGATTTTGGCAATTGTGGAAGATCTGGTCAAAAAATTCAATTGGTCTGGTATCGTGCATATAGATTTAAGGTACGACGAAGTGGAGAAACGGGCCAAGTTAATTGAGATGAACCCTCGGTTTTGGGCCAGTGTAACAGCTTCTATTTTTGCCGGTGTTAATTTCCCATATCTTGCTTGTTTAACGGCTTTGGGTGAAGAGCTTCCAATTATTAAACTAGAGGATAAAGTTGTGGTGAGGTCAGGGCCCGCAGTTAAAATGACCTGGAAGAGAATAATTAAAAATCAGAAGAATTTAAACTTCGATAATTCGTTTTTGGAGTTCATTGCGAAGGATCCTTTACCTACGATCATTGGTGAGACTTTAGAATATTATCAGAATTTTAGAAATCGGTAAAAGTGGAGTTTGAAATGCGAGGTATGAAGGTTGCAGTACGAATTAAGAAATATAGTAGAAATACAATAGAAATAGACCTCACTTCGTTCGGTGAAATAGAGGGGCGTTTCTATTTCGCCGCAGGCGTATTTCAGCTTCCGTAGGAGGCTATATTTCGCGAAGCGTATCTTGTGAATTAAGATAGCCCTTCGGGCAGATATTTTAAGATATGGCTAAAGCCAAGAAATTTCATGGAATATCTCTTTGAAATACTTAGAAATAACATGGAAATAGGCTCCTTTCAGTTGCTAAATAAATCAAGATAGCCCTTCGGGTAGATATTATTGAAGAAAAGGCTAAAGCCAAGATATTTTGCTAAAAGCGTATCTCAGCGAAGCATATCTCGGCCTGAATAAGAGACAATATTTCAGCGAAGCGTATTTCAGGAGTGAAACGACTTTATTTCGTCACAGACCTATTTCTAATTCAAATAATAAACCGGAAAAAATATTCTTCTCCCGGTTTTAGTTTTAGAACAGAAGTCAATTTTAGAACGGCAAATCATCTTCTGTCTCCTCCGAATTGCCGGAAACGCTGGATTTTCTATCCCCCATCAACAAAATATTTTGAACGATCACTTCGGTCACATATCGCTTGTTGCCTTCTTTGTCTTCATAGGAGCGATTACTGAGTTTGCCTTCGATGGCGATCTCTGAACCCTTGTCAGTATACTTGTCCAATAGTTCTGCTTGCTTACCCCAGGCAACTAAGTTATGCCAGGTGGTTTCTTCTACTCGCTCACCTTTTTGATTTTTGTAGTATTCATTGGTTGCAAGAAATACCTTTCCGACGGTTTTGTTTCGATCAAGATTTTTGATTTCTACTTTGGATCCTAGACGTCCGATCAACTGTACTCTGTTTCTTAGCGTGTTCATAATGTGTATTGTTTTTTGTGAAAAATTGATTTGTGATTTCGCTAGAGGAAAATCGATAAGCCAAAGGTGGGGAATGGTAATGAACGGAGCCGGGAGTTAGTCGTTTGTATCCGTTTGTAGTCGTTTGTTGTCGGATAATCAAGGCTTAGGGGCCGTATGGATTGATTACTAATTCAAAAAAGTTTAGTAGGTTTAGTGAAAAAAACTTAGTTAGCTATATACAAGTGTTGCCAAACATTAAAATGAAAAGGACAATCTTTATTTTTGCTTTATTTCTAACAAGCTTCCAAATGTTTTCACAACAATTAGAGTGCGCTTGTGACAGTATGGAAATTGCAGAAGAGAACCGATATAAATGTGAAATTCAAAATTTTCAAAATGGCTCTCAACTTTATTGGCAATGGAACTGTGATTCTTCTTGGTTGACATTTGAGAATAAGGAAAAAGTGATTCTCAAATCTTGTGAAAATGAAACGGTATATGGTTGTCAAAGAGCAGGGCTTGGGTTTTTGAAGGAGTACAAAAACTACCTCTTGTTTCAATACGAATGGATTAGTGGGTGTTGCGCATCACCAGACATGGTTTTTATAAACAAAGAGACAGGGAAGGAAATAAAGAGAATCCCACATGAGCAATTTGTTTGGGGCGACATAGAGAAAGACTACTTACTTTATTTTTCCGACAGTACATTCACTTCTTTAATTTTATTAGATCATTTGACAGATAAAAAAATAAACTTGAATTTGCCCCTAAACAAATTGATAATTCTGTAAGTGAGAATCAAGTTTTGAGATTGACAGATTTATTCGAAAACATCGAAAAAAATGAAAATCTGGTAACATTCGATTTTCGTTCTGCCGATGGAGCAGTGACTCCTAAAAGAATAGAGATGAAATGAAAAACATTTGGCAACACGACCTATACGCAATGCCCTTCGGGACACTACGCATAGCCAAACCGTTAGCTTGCATTTAAAAAATGAAGAAAATCCACATACTGACATTATTAACTATCACTGTAGCTTTATTTGCTTTCGTTGACAATCGTGAGAATGATGGAAAACTTTTGTTTGAATCTCAAATAGGACCAGTAAACTCAAAAATCACAGTACAAGTCTTCGACTTAAATTTAAATAAAGCGGAGCTTGAGAAGACTATGCAAATTGACTTAGTTAATCAAGGGATAGTGATATTTAGAGATACCTTAATGATACAAATGAATGATGAACCACTAATCGACCTGATTGAAATTAATGGGGACGGAATCAAAGACCTTAGAATCGAATACCTTAGACCAGGACGAGGTGGTAATAATGTTTCTATGGCGTATTTGTATAACGCTAAAAATATGCGCCTTGACAAGATATCTAACTCAATATACTTCCCGAACTTAAGCTTTGATGAACAATTAAAATCTATTTATTCATTTAGATTCTATGGTGGCTTTGCAGTACAAATGGACTATCTAGAAATTGTCAGCGACACTCTTTCGCCTAGACACCAGATTATTAAAGAAGAACAAATAATCTATATCAAAAAGTATATAAACGGAAAATGGATCGATAGAAAAGAATTGAAATTAAACAGTGACGACATTATTATTCCTGAAGTAATAGAATTAGAACCTGAAATAAAAATAAAAAACGCAAGCTAACAACGGCTTCCATGAATAATCAAAAGTTCATTTCCTAGCATTTTTCTTTGTTTGTGCTGTCTTTGACTTGATTGGCGCCTGCTTTTTGGACTGATTGCAAGAAGTCAAGAATGGACAAAGCGCTGCCTTGCGGGTGGATTGTCCACTCGCCTTGTTCCTTACTTCTGTAGTATCAGTCCATACCTTGCGATCATCAAATACAAGCCATGCTTCCATTAGAGTCTCTTACATATGAGCCCCAGTTTCCGGTTAGTTTAGTAAGTGCTCCAGCCCCATACTATAATAGAATTCAGACTTCTTTCGATTCACACAGTGTTGAGAGGTCTGGAGCTTTTTGAAGGGCTTGTTCCGATGGTCTCTGCCAGGGACTAAGTTGAATATCCTACCTGGTAAGGTTCACCCGTTTTAGACATGATATATTCTTGACAAGAGTTTTCTTGCTATGATTACTATGGCCCGTTTGCCGGTATGTCTTTGCAATAAGTTCCTCGTATCGACTCAGCATCACCGGATCTCGTTGGACGGTGGTCCAGGCACATTCGATCAGTGAGCTTCTCAGTCCCTGATGATGGCGATAAGTCAAGGTATCCTTTTCGGTCTGATTCACCGCTGGAATGGACCATCGGTTTGAGCCCGATATAGCTATTGAAGTGTTTTGAAATTCCTGAAGCGATGGATATCCTCAATCTCAGTGAGTAACTGGACTGTTGTCAAGGGTCCTATTCAGGAATCTGTCTCAGCAGCTTGGAGTTTGCCTTGTATTTTGCCTTTCGCTGAAGCGCACGGACAGAAATGGAGACCTTTAAAAAGTGTCGGTAGGTAAATTCAAATTGGTCGAGTAATAAATCCATTACCAGTCTGCTGCTATCCGAAGGAGCTCTACGATGGTCAGCCAGTCCAGAAAGTCCTTTGTCCAATAAGGATTATCGTATTTAGGAGGTGTTTCAATGCCGTTTTGAAGGGAGTTTGTCCTTGATCCTGTTTTTCACCCGGACCAAGTCTGCCCAGAGCCTTTTGCGATATCGGAAGAGTTGCCGATCACCTTCTGTTTCCTGAGTTGAACGATTCCTTCAGCAGTCCTGCACGGAGAGCTTTGGCCATTTTACGACTGTCTACAGGATCAGTTTTTTCACTACTTTCTTTATTGGTCGTGGGAAGATCTGCTGGGTTGATCACCAGACATTGGTAACCAAAAGATTTTAGATCCCGATAGATCCAAAAACCAAACTTACAGGCTTCATAACAGCAGATGACCTGATATTTTGGAAAACTTATCCAAGTAAGACTTCAAGGCTTTGGGATCAGGTGCCTGACTGAAGGTTTTATGATGGCAATTGGCTGTAAAGATGCAAACGCTCCATTGTCGCTTGTGCACATCGATACCAATGAATAACTTAGGAGAATGGTGTCCATGATATATTCTTTTTGGTTCTGTCCTTAAAAACGAACCAGATTATATCATGGAACTATAAGCAAATAGGGCGTTTGGTGGGTTAGGAAAGCTTAGTGCTATTTACTAACACCGCCAAATCGTTGATTTGGCTTTTAAGAACGGATAAATTAAAAACAAAATACAACGTTTTGGCTCAGTGCAAACTTGAAAGTTTTTTGCTTTCTACTGCCCTACTTGCCATATACTCAACGTTAGCCTCAAGTTTGAAAAAACAAAATCTAAATATGAGAAAAACTATTTTACCATTAAGTCTGACTTTATTTACTGTAACTGGATTGGGCAAAATTCTACTGAAGATTTGACTTCTGAATTTTTCAAAAGTATGAATCAAATACTGATGAGCATTTGACTTTATTTTTGGAACAAATAGATGGATGGTCGAACTTGGCGGTTTTAGAGCTTAGTGGGAACCATTTTTCAGAATCAGAACAAATAAGAATAAATTCTTTGCTTCCAACTACTAACGTGATATTTTGAACTTTGAACAAATTGTGCAAAACAAAGCTCAAAATTGAATTAGGCTACAGAGTAATTTTGCGGAGTTGGCAAATATTTGACTTAGGAGTACAACTAAGAGACTTTCTGAAAGCTGCTAGGGGTTTTAGAAACACAGTTTTTACCTTAAACAAAACAAGATGAAAAGATTTTATAAATGTTCTCCACAGTTACCCGTAAGAAATTTGCGGCAAACACTTGACTATTATCGTGATGTGCTAGGCTTTACAGAAGAATGGACATTTGGGGATTTTGATGGAGGAATCCGTAAAGATGACCTACGATTAATTTTTTCTGAAGATGAGACCTTTACAAACGATATCAATAACAAAAACCATCGACTAGACCTCATGTGGTTTGTAACAAATATTGAAGAAATCTATACCGAGTTCAAACAACTGGATATCAATATAATTGACCAGCTACAGGAACAACCCTATGGACTTAAAGAGTTTACATTTGTTGACATCAATGGATACTGCATTCGAGTAGCCGAAAGTGTTTAAAAATCTGAACAACTAGGGTTAATTAGTAGCCTGACCGCTGTGAAGCTTTTTTTTGAGTAAAAAGGAAATAGTATTGACTGAATTTGGAGTTGTGATTATCAATGAAATCGGAGCAATCCATCGAAAATTCATTCTGGAAATGTTTTAATCTAACTAGTTTGAGGCCAAAGTAATTTTAAAAAGAGCTTGGCTACCAAAACTGCACTAAGAAATAAACAAAAATGAAAGCAGCGATCACCACCAAAGCCGGAAGTCCTGAGGTTATTGAAATTAAGGAGGTCTCTACACCCCAAGTAAAACTAGGTTGGGTTTTAATTAAGGTAAAAGCTTTTGGCCTGAATAGGTCTGAGTTATTTACAAGACGTGGTGATTCTCCAGGAGTTGAATTTCCACGTATTCAAGGAATTGAATGTGTTGGAGTAGTGGAGGAAGATCCTTCAAACACCTTTGAAAAAGGACAACAAGTGGCAGCAATCATGGGAGGGATGGGAAGATTTTTTGAAGGGGGTATGCAGAATATACCTTGGCGCCTTTAGAAATAATTTTCCCTTTTTCAAGTAGTTTGGATTGGGGTACCCTTGGAGCAATTCCAGAAATGTTTCAGACAGTATCTGGATCTCTTCATCAAGCACTTGAAATCAAAAAGGGTGAAACCCTTCTAATTCGAGGAGGCACTTCATCTATTGGAATGTTAGCCTGCCAACTTGCCAAAGCAAAAGGGTTGACAGTGCTATCTACTACTAGAGATTCCGAAAAGAGGCAGGCCCTGCTAGATAATGGGGTGGACCATGTCATTTTGGACGAAGGAACTGTAAAGGATCAAGTCAGAAAGATTTATCCCAGGGGTGTAGATAAAGTTCTGGAATTGATAGGAACAAGGACTTTAAAAGATTCTTTGAAATGTATTGCGCCTAAAGGAATGGTGTGTATGACTGGAATATTAGGGAATGAATGGACCATGAAAGAGTTTACTCCGATGGGGGATATTCCATCACTAGGTAGGCTTACTGTGTATATGGGGGAATCCAATAATCTTTCTAAAAATCTGCTTCAGGAATTTATCGATGATGTGGAAAGGGGAACTATCCAATTAAGGATTGATAGGATATTTCAATTGGATGAAGTTGTAAAAGCCCATCAATACATGGAAGATAATAAAGCAAAAGGGAAATTAGTAGTGAAGGTTGAATAGTGTTAATCCACCGATTTGATCATTTCTATAAAAGGTGAGTGGCCTCTACTTTTCGGTAAATAGGATTCTAGAAGTTGACGTTGAACTTAAGTACTAAACTGCCTCTTGCAGCTTCTATTTTGGCACACAAATCCGTATTTTAATCCTTTCAATTTTTTATTTTAATGCCTGCGAAACCAAACAATTCATGGGGGAACTAAGGGAGCTCATCAATCGGAATGTTTCTGGCAAGAAAGTACTTCTGCTTTTTATTTTAACTAATACGGTTTACGCCATCATGTTGTGGATTACGATTCCAAAAACAATGGTTTATTCAAATGGTCTGAAACTCCTAGATATGATGCCCTTGGGATATAGTCCCCAATATATCAAGAAGCTATTTGAGACCTTAGGAGAGCAGGGAAGACAGATTTATTTGACGACGCAACTTCCAGTGGATATGATTTATCCATTTCTCTTTGGTTTAGGTTATGGGTTGTTAATGGGGTGTTTATTAAAGAAACTGAATAAATTAAATTCCTTTTTTATCTACCTCTGCTTCCTACCCATAATTGCAGGATTGGCGGATTATGCAGAGAATTTTGGAATCATCATCATGTTGAACAGTTTTCCTGATTTATCTTCAATTTCCATGAAGGTGACCAATGTATGTACGATTGTGAAAAGCATGACAACGACACTCTTTTTTCGATATTGTTGATTTTGGTTTTCGTAGTTGGAATAACATCTCTTAAAAATAGAAGCCATACAAATGGTATCTCAGAATAAATAACTGGCAAAAAATCACCTTTTTAACTGCACAGAATATCCATATGAACAGGGAAAAATCTATTTATTGGAAATCAATATTTGTGGAAATCAATATTTGTGGAAATGGTCTTGTATTTTGAAATAGATTTAAAGATCAGCTGGTGATCTTCTCAATTCGGATAGGAAGATCGTACACACGTTTTCCACATGCCTGATATACTGCATTGGCAATAGCCGCTCCTGTGGGAGGCATGGAAACTTCTCCTCCTCCTTCTGCAGGTAACTCAGGATGGTCAATCATCACAACTTCCACTTCTGGAATTTCATCAAATCGGAAAATTGGATAGCTCATCCAGTCTTTACTGGTAATTTGATCTCCCTTGAAATTAACCTGTTCCTTTAAGGTCCAGCTAGCAGCCTGGATCATTCCACCTTCAAATTGATTGGTGATTCCATCTAAGTTGATAATCTGGCCAACGTCTCCCACCGCCCATAATTTTTTGAGTTGGAGAATTCCTGCAGCTGGATCCACTTTTACATGTGCCGCTACTGCTGCATAGGCGGTATTATTTTTATACCTGGAAAAAGCCATCCCTAATCCTTCTCCAGTATTGACCCTGGCGGTGTTGCATAATTGCTGTAATTTTTGAATTACAGCGATGGCTCTTTCATCATTTAAATGAGCAATCCTGAACGCAAAAGGATTTTTATTGGCTTTTTCTGCAAGTTCATCCATAAAGGATTCAATAGCGAAAATATTCCCATAGGAGCCTAAGCTTCGCAAGGAGGATACTCTCAAGGGTCCATTAAAAAAATGGGCATTCACCTGCATGTTAGGAAAAGCATAGTAGGGATCGGCATTACGATGACCTCCTCCTAAATATCCCCTTTGAGTTAAGGGGATGGGATCCTCCAGATATCTGGTATCCAACAAGGTTGCTGGATCCCGATTGGGTCTCATACTGTGGGTATCTGTCCACACCTCAGATTTCCATGCGGTGATTTTCCCTTGATGGTCCAGACTGGCCTCCATCTTCATGATCATGGCTGTACCATAGGGCTCCCAGGTATGTTCGTCAGTTCTAGACCACTGAACCCGACATGCTTTCCAGGGTATTCAATGGCAAGAATGGCTGCATCTGCAGCTGCATCATCTGCCGCATTATGTCCAAAACACCCTGCGCCAGGGATTCCAGTCACATGAATCTTTGATTGATCCATCTTCAGCATGGCGGCAATGGCGCTACGCATGGGATATATTCCCTGACTATGGGACCAGATATGTAAAATGTCACCATCGAACAGTGCGATGCCACAAGCAGGACCAATGGCCCCATGTTGAAAATAAGGCTTGGTATATTCTGCTTGATAGGTCTGGTTATCAGCAAAGGCTTTGCTAACATCCCCTTGGTCCCGGATGGTCTCAGGTGGTTCAGCAATGGACTTTAAATGCTTGTATAAATTTTCTTCCTCAGGGAAAGCTGTCTCAGAGGTCCATTCCGAATGGTTTTTAAGGTACCGCTCTGCTTTAACTGCTTGATACTCCCGTTCAGTAATGACGCCTACAAAATTCCCTTTTACCACAGTTTTTAAAACTCCCGATACTTCAGACGAAAGCCCATCTAGGTCTATGGATGTTAAAGAGGATTGATAGCTGGCAGGTCGTAACACACGGGCATGTACCATCCCGGGAAACCGAAGGTCTTGCACATAGATTTCTTCCCCAATGACCATTTTGGGAATATCCTTTCTGTGGATGGCTTTCCCAATGTATTGGTAAGAGGAGCCATCTTTTATTGGGACTGGTTTGCTTACTTCCATTTCAATTTGAGCCCCATCAAGGATTTCAGCAAAATTTAATTTTTGGTTTTGATACCCTACATTCCCTTTTGAAAATGAAAGCTTTTCTATTGGTGCATTCAGTTGTCTACTAGCAAGCTCCAATAGTTTTTTCTTGCCGTCGCTGCGGCATAACGAACAGACATGGCACTGTTTGGAACTGACCCACTACCCGCGGTGTATCCTTCGTCTGGCGTAACACCAGTTTCTGCCAAGTGGACTTCCACTTGGTCTAAATCCAGGTCTAATTCTTCCGCTGCTACTTGACAAATCGCCATTCGGATTCCTTGGCCCAATTCAACTTTTCCAGAATAGATCAATACCCTTCCATCTTCCAATACTTGTAGCCAGGCATTGACCGCTCTGGCATTTCTCATGCTTCCGGGTAAATCCCCATTGTAATCAATCCGCTTGGCCATGGCTTTTTCTTGTTCCTCAAAACAAGAACTCAGCAAAGGGAAACCCACGCTGATAAATCCAATAGTTCTTAAAAATTTCCTTCTTGATGTTTTGGGGAGCTCCATTTTGATCCTTATTGGGTTTTTGCTGCAGTTTTGATGGCCTTAATGATTCTGGAATGAGTGCTACATCTACATAGATTTAACCGCATTCCTTCTCTGATTTCTTGTTCATTGGGGGTTGGATTTTGATTCAATAAGCCCACAGATGCCATCACCATTCCATTGAGACAATAACCGCATTGAGCAGCTTGCTCTTGGACAAAAGCTTGCTGGACTGGGTGAAGTTCTCCGTTTTTCCCTCTTAATCCCTCCAAGGTGATTATTTCAGCATTACCCAAAGAGGATATCGGTCGCATGCAAGAGGTAGTAGCTTCTCCATCGATTAATACCATACAGGCTCCACATTGGGATAATCCACATCCAAATTTGGGTCCATTGAGTTCCAAATCATCCCTTAAAACATAAAGAAGAGGGGTGTCTCCATCGGTTTCTACCTCTTTGACTAAGCCGTTGATCCGTAATTTGTACTGGGGCATTGCTAACTAGTTTAATCTTCAAGATAAGTAATTGATTGCTTTATAGAAACAAAAGATATGTTAGCGGGAATTAGGAAGGTTATGTTAGAAAATAGAAAGTATTTGTACATTGAAGGGTATTGACTTAAACCCAATTTTCTTTTTGAATGAACTGTCTCAAAAATCAATTTTATCCATTATTTAGGTTCTTTTGCCTAGTTGGAGTACCTCTTTGGATATTTTCATCTTGTAAGGAAGAAGAGACCTTGCCAACACCACCCAATATTTTGATAATCATTTCAGATGATCAGGGATGGGGTGATTTAAGTGTAAATGGAAATCCCTCAGTACATACCCCCGAATTGATGCAATGGCTGAAGCTGGGGTTCAATTTACCCGCTTTTATGTCAGTCCTGTTTGTTCTCCAACCAGAGCAGAATTATTGACTGGGAGATACCATCCAAGAGGAGGAATATATGATACTTCTTCGGGAGGTGAGCGATTGGATTTAGACGAAACTACGGTTGCTGAGATTTTTCAATCTGAAGGGTATAGAACAGGTGCTTTTGGGAAGTGGCATAATGGCACTCAACCTCCCTATCATCCAAACAATCGTGGGTTTGAGGAATATTATGGCTTCGCTTCCGGGCATTGGGGCAACTATTTCAGTCCCATGCTGGAACGAAATGGAGAGGTAGTACAAGGAGATGGCTTTATCATTGATGACCTGACCAATCAAACATTAAAATTTATAGAGAAAGAATCCAACCAACCCTTCTTTGCTTGGTTGGCACTTAATACGCCCCATAGTCCAATGCAGGTACCGGATCTGTGGTGGGAACGCTATAAAAATGATTCTATTCCTCCGCATAGGTATCAAGATTCAGAAAGCCCAGATAAAACACGTGCTGCTTGGGCGCTATGCGAAAATATCGATTGGAATGTGGGAAGAATTTTAGATCGCCTGGATAGTTTAGGAAAGCTTGAAAACACCATTGTGATTTATATGTCTGATAATGGACCCAATGGTTGGAGATGGAATGATGGGTTGAAAGGGATAAAAGGCCATACCGATGAAGGAGGAGTACGCTCCCCATTCATTGTTTTTTGGAAGGATCATTTACAGGCAAAAAAATCCATCAAGTGGCTGCCACCATCGACGTATTACCTTCTTTGGTTGATATGGCTGGGATTTCCATGAAGGAAAACAAGAAATTGGATGGGGTCAGTTTAAAACCTCTACTGTTGGGAGAGGATCAAGATTGGGAAGAACGATTTATCTTTTCTCATTGGAATGGAGCCGTCAGTGTGAGAAACCAAGACTATCTTTTGGATAAAGAAGATCGGCTATTTGATTTGAAAAATGACCCTGGGCAATTGGAACCCATCATAAATCCGTCTGATTCTTTACAAGCTCTTTTTGTGGAGGCAAAGGCCAATTGGAAGAACAAAGTATTGAGTGAGTTGGATCGAAATAGGAGAGAAGTATTTCCTATTGGCTATTCAAAAAGTACATTTACCCATTTACCAGCGAGAGACGGTATAGCACATGGATCTATCCAACGATCCAATCGCTTTCCAAATTCCTCTTTTTTCACAAATTGGATTTCGGAGTCGGACAGTATCACCTGGGATGCTGAGGTCTTAACCAGTGGTAATTACAAGGCAACAATTTATTATACCGCAAAGGAATCTGCAGTGGGGTCTATCATTTCCTTGGAACAGGGAGAAAATCAATTGGAAGCTCCTGTTTTGATAGCTCACGATCCTCCATTTGTAGCCGTGGAATACGATCGATATCCTAGGCAAGAGTCTTATGAAAAGAACTTTAGACCCCTCGAACTTGGAATAATTCATTTAGATGAAGGAGTCCATTCAATTGCACTGAAGTCCAAGAAAATAAATGGGCCAGAGTTTATTGAGGTTCGATTATTGGTTCTTGAAAAACTAGATGAAAAAAATGAACGTCTTTTTCAATGTTTGGAGGATGGGTAATAAAAGTAAGATTATGAAATTTCTTTTTCTAATCATGCTTGGATCTGTATCCTCCATTTTTGCGCAAGAAAAGGGCATTCATACACAAGTGGTTCGACTGAATGATGGGAAAGCCATCATCGACAAAGCTTGGTTTGGACGTCAAGGGATTACCGATTCGGATGCGGACAATATTAATGGAGCCAGTTTGATTAGGATTCCGGATTGGTTGACAAAAGATCAGCGTGCAGATCCTTCCGCTCAGTACTATCTTTATTTTTCCCACCATCAGGGAAATTACATCCGAATGGCATGGTCAAGTTCGGTTTTGGGGCCCTATACACTTTTTAATGCAGGCAATCAGGAAGATCCAAGCTTTCCCGGAAAAGGAGTATTGGATTTGGGTCCAGAGGATAAAATGGAATGGGTAAATGGAGCCAAAATGCAAGGTCATGTGGCTTCTCCCCATGTTTTGTTAGATTCCATAAATCAGCAATTCATCCTGTTTATACATGCTCCCTCCAATGGAAAAGGAAGTAGTAATTTTTCTACAGAATCACAAAAAACCTTTATAGGGGTTTCCCATGATGGATTAAATTTTAATGGGAGCATCTCTGAAGAAGAATTGATAGGAGGAGTTGGACGAGGACCATCCGGTTTTGGGATGGTCAATCAAATTTTGGCAAATGCCTATTTGAAGACTTTTGAATACCAGGATGAACTTTACGGATTTACCAATCATGGGGTCATTTGGAAATCACCTTCCAAGGATAAACCTTGGAATACGGCTAACAGCCCTATGCAAGATGCTTGGGAAGAGGGGAAGACTTCCGAAAACCCTGTCTTTTTGAATTTGAAAGTCATAAAAACAGTTGACTCAACACGTAAGGAAGTTTCTACACCCAGGCATTTTACCACTAGAATGAGGAAAGATGGACATACTTTAGAGGTTTGGTACACGAGTAGAGGCGATGCGCCGGAGCGGATTTTTAGAACCACCATGGATTTGAGAGGTAATTGGATGGAATGGAAAACTACCCTTCCTCATGAAGAAATGCTTCGCCCCGAATTAGATTGGGAAGGAGTAAATTTACCGGTTCAGGCCTCAAAAAATGGAGCCGAAAATCAGGTGAATCAATTAAGAGATTCGGAATTGTTTCAGGACGTTGACGGAAAATGGTATTTACTTTATAGTGGTGGAGGGGAAGATGCCATTGGTATTGCAGCGGTGATGGACAATTGAAGCGAAAGAAATCATCATTAATTCAATTTAAAAGTATGCAATAAGAAACTTGAAGCGGATTCTTCTTGCGCTCCCTAACTTTCCATTTTACCTTTAGCCATCGGTAATTTTACCCTTTATTTTCTTTTGAATATCCTTTAAAACCTATGAACCAAAAATCATTTTGGCTGGTAGTGATTACCCTGGTGATCACTTTCCGGGCACATGCCCAAAACACATTACATCCAACCTCTTCCGAATACCAATATCCTACCGACCCCAAAGTAATTGAGAAGTTGGAGCATTGGAGAGATCAGAAATTCGGTATTTTAATTCACTGGGGAATTTATGCGGTGCCTGGGATTGTAGAATCCTGGAGCATTGTCAATGAAGATTGGATTAATAGAAAAGACACGACTCAGAGTTATGAAGATTATAAAAAATGGTATTGGGGCCTAAAGGAGGAGTTTAATCCTACAGAATTTGATCCCTCACAATGGGCTGACGCAGCAGCCAAAGCAGGTATGAAATACGTGGTGTTTACCACCAAGCACCATGATGGATTCAATATGTTTGATACCCAATTCACCGATTACAAAATCACCAATGGTCCTTTTGGTTCCAACCCAAAAGCAGATGTGGCTAAACATGTATTTGATGCTTTTAGAGCCAAGGAGATGATGATTGGAGCTTATTTTTCCAAGCCTGATTGGCATTCCCAATATTTTTGGTGGGATTATAGAGCCACTCCAGACCGAAATGTGAATTACGATATCCGGAAACATCCCTGGAGATGGAACCAGTTTGTACAATTTACCCATAACCAGCTCAATGAAATTACCACCAATTATGGGGACATAGATATCCTTTGGCTAGATGGAGGATGGGTTCGACCTAAGTCCACAGTAAATGAAGAAGTATTAAGTTGGGGTGCTCCTATACCAGAATTTAGCCAAGAAATCGATATGCCAAAAGTGGCAGAGATGGTACGAAAAAACCAAGAAGGAATTTTGATCGTGGACCGCACGGTACATGGGCCATTTGAAAATTATAGAACCCCGGAACAAGGTATTCCCGCTACCATGTCTCCAGATCCCTGGGAAAGCTGTATCACACTTGGAGGCGCTTGGGGATATGTACCCAATGATCGATTCAAGCCATCTAGAAAAGTCATTCATTTGTTGATTGAAATTGTGGCAAAGGGAGGAAATCTCCTATTGGGAGTAGGACCAACAGCGAATGGATTATTCTTGCCCGAACAAGTTGAAAGACTGGAAGAAATCGGTGCCTGGCTAAAGGTGAATGGAGAAGGGATTTATTATACCAGAGCCATAGAATCATTTCAGGATGGAGAGTTTTATTTCACCCAAGGAAAAGAAAAAGAACTTTTGCCCTGTTGCCTTTGGAAGAAGGAGAGGAGCTAGGAGAACGTATATCCTGGTCTGTAAATCCTCCAAAGAAAGGAAGCAAAATCCAGGTCTTGGGAGAAAAGGGTTCCTTAAAGTGGAAGACAGAAAATGGGAAAACGGTTGTTTCCATTCCAAAAAGCTTGCAAAAGAAATTAGCGGAGGTTCCTGCCTTGGTCTTTAAATATGAAGTGGAATAGCTGTTTCTTATTAAAGTATAGAATAGAAGTCAGTGAAGATTTTTTCACTGACTTTTTTAATTTTTAGTCATTTAGGTTTACAATTCATTTTTAGAACTTTACATTTAATTCATGATCAAAAGCCTCGATTTATTTTTCGACAAACCTTCCAAGTGGCAGGAAGAATATCTTTTTATGAGAAAGATCCTGCAAGAATGTGGAATGCAGGAAGAGCTTAAATGGGGGAAACCTTGTTACACTTTCAAAGGAACTAATATCGTATTGATTCATGGGTTTAAGGAATACTGTGCCTTACTTTTTCATAAAGGAGCCCTACTCCAAGATTCAGAAGGGATTTTAGTACAGCAGACAGAACATGTGCAGGCTGCTCGGCAACTTAGGTTTACGTCATTGGAGGAAATAAAAAAGTGGAAGCCTAGTATCAAGCACTATGTTATGGAGGCCTTAGAAATAGAAAAGGCAGGTTTGGAGGTGCCCATGAAGAAGACCTCAGAATTTGAAATGGTTTCAGAGTTTAAAGAAAGATTAGAAGGGAATGCTTCTTTAAAGAGTGCTTTTGAAAAGCTGACTCCAGGCAGGAAAAGAGGATATTTGTTATATTTTTCTCAAGCCAAACAATCCAAAACCCGACAAACCAGAGTGGAAAAATTCATTCCTAAAATTCTTGGGGGTAAAGGCTTGAATGATTGATTTTTTGATAAGTCCTATATTTAAGTTTTCAACCTCGTTCGAATTTCTTCATGATGCATAAGGAAGATTGACTTTATTTCATTTTAAGCATTTAAAAAGGATAGTTACTTGAGTAAAAATCCACATTTTAAGCGTGTAACATTGTGAACAATATTTTATGAGAAAATTAGGCATACTGATCTTTATTTTTTTCCTAAGCGCCCAAGGCTTTTCACAGCAGCAAAGCTCACTGAAATGGTGGAACCCTGAGGAGAGTGAATTTCCCGTCATAGCAGGACAAGCATGGGCTGAGGAAGTTCCTTCTATTTACCATAGGCTTCCTGCAAGGTCCGAAAGTGATGTAAGGGAAGCAGTTTGGAATCTTTCGAAGCAATCCGCTGGACTTTCTATTCGCTTCTGGAGTAATTCAGATACCATTGCGGTCAGGTACAAGGTTTCAAGAGGGGTCTCAATGCCACATATGCCCGCGACTGGAGTGAGTGGATTGGATTTGTATAGTAAATCGTATGATGGAGATTGGCTGAGGATTTGGGGTAAATATTCCATTAAAGAAGAATCGCAATACACTTTTGTTCTCAATGAAACCAGTTCAAAGTATGCACAATTTGGCCGGGAATATCAATTGTTTTTACCTCTCTATAATGAAGTAACCGAACTCGAAATAGGAGTGGGGCAAGAAGCTACTTTTGAGCCTTTACCAGTTAGAAGGGAAAAGCCAATTGTGGCATATGGGACGTCCATCTGTCAAGGAGCTTGTGCTTCTAGACCTGGTATGGCCTGGACCAATATTTTGGAAAGAAAGCTGGAAAGACCTGTACTGAACCTGGGATTTTCTGGGAACGGTAGGATGGAGTCAGAAATTATTGAACTGCTGACTGAGATTGATGCCAAAGCTTATATCCTAGATTGTTTACCCAACTTGAGTCCAGATCAACATGATGTATATCAATTGACTTTGGATGCGGTCCAACAATTGAAATCCAAACGACCCAATGTACCCATTATATTAACAGAGCATGTGGGCTATGCAGATGCATTGACCAATATGAAAAACTTCGACCATGTAAAAAGGCTCAATGAGCAATATAAAAAGCTTTTTTCGCATTGAAGGAAGAGGGGATCACTGGAATTTTCTTGTTAGAAAAAGAAGCACTGGGCCTGGGATTTGACTCATTTGTAGATATTATTCATCCAAATGACTTTGGAATGATTGAGTATGCAAATGCTTATGAAAAATTGATCCTGGATATTTTGAGCGAAGAAAAAGGACCCATTTCGACTACGGTATCTACTAGCCAAAGTAGAGATATTGCAGTTTACAAATGGGAGGAGAGACATCAGGAGATTTTGAGGATGAATCAAGAGCAAGATCCAGAAATCTTACTTTTGGTAATTCCATTGTGAATTTTTGGGGAGGAGAACCTATGTCAAAGGCTGTCAATGGACGAACTTCCTGGGAAGAAATCATTGAACCAGCAGGAGTACGAAATTTTGGATTTGGTTGGGATAGAATAGAAAATGTCCTTTGGAGAATTTACCATGATGAACTGGATGGATTTGATGCCGAGAAGATTATCCTGATGATTGGAACCAATAATCTTGGGTTGAACAGTGAGGAGGAGATTGTAAAAGGGCTGGCAAACCTGCTCCAAGAAATAAAAGAAAGACAGCCCAATAGCGAACTGATCATGATAGGAATATTACCAAGAAGAGGAATGGTTGAGGAAGTAAATCACCTCAATCTGAAAATTTCTCAAATGGCAGATTTGGCCAATGTGACCTATATAGAAGTCGGTCAAGGCTTATTGACCGCAGAAGGGGAGCTGAATGAATCGCTGTTTACAGATGGCTTGCACCCCAATGAGGAAGGATATCAATTAATCGCAAAGGAATTGATTCAGGGATTAAATAATTGAGAAAAGGCAGAAAGCTCTGCCTTTTCTTAGGACACACTACCCTGACAGCTACTTCCGGCTCCGGCTGTACATCCATAGCAATGTTGGCTGATGGCAATATCCCGGTCCTGGAGTATTCCTTCTTGGTAATCTGAAATATGTTTGATGGAACTCTTTACCGGAAGATGAAGCATTTGATTGAAATCGCAATCGTATAAATATCCATCCCAACTTACCGAAAGCGTGTTGGTACACATCACATTGGCAACGGTAGCAGGATTATAGGCTTCTACCAAGGTATACATGTACTCTTCGTAATTATCGGATGCTATCAAATAGTCCAAAAACCTACTGATGGGAAGATTGGCCAAGGCAAATAAGTTGTTGAATTCGATGCCAAAATCTTCTGAAAGGGCTTTTTTGAAATCAGCTTCCAAAGCTGCCTGATCCCCTGGTAAAAATGCTCCTGAAGGATTATAAACCAAATCTAATTTTAAGCCAGTCCCTACTTTTCCGTAACCTACCTCATTCAGGCTTTTCAATGCCGCTATTGATAGTTCAAAGACGCCATTTCCCCGTTGGGAGTCTGTTTTCCCTTTGGTCCAATGAGGCATGGAGCTGACTACATGAATTTTATGGTTCTTAAAAAACTCAGGCAAATCATGGTATTTTTTATTGGATCTGAGGATGGTTAGATTGGATCTAACGATAAAATCCTGTACCCCAATTTTACTTGCTTCCTCTACAAACCAACGAAAATCAGGATTCATCTCAGGGGCACCACCAGTTAAGTCTAGAGTGTGCGCTGAGGTACTTTTTAATACTTCCAGGCATTGGGACATGGTTTCCCGGGTCATTATTTCTTTTCGATCTGGTCCCGCGTCTACATGGCAATGTTTACAAACCTGGTTACACATATAGCCCACATTGATCTGCAGGATTTCCAGAGGTTTTGGGCGTAGTGGGAATTGTCCTGATGCGGCGATTTTTTGTTGAAAAGCAGGAAGTTCTCCTGCTGCAAAAGGACCATGGGATAAAATCTCCAATTGCTTTTCCGCCTTTGCCAAGTCACTCTTCCTACGATTTAGAGATTGAATCATCATTTACATTTCCAGTTTATTCACTTTATTCATCATCTGCACGCCATGAACAAGCGTGGCTCCTCCTCTGATGGCTCCGGCTACATGCAGTGCTTCCATCATCTCGCCTTTGGTGATTCCTCTTTGAAGGCCATCTCCTGTATATGCATCTATACAATAGGGACATTGGATGGTATGGGCCACCGCTAATGCAATCAAAGATTTTTCTCTTGCAGATAACTCTCCTTCTTCAAAGACGCTGTTATAATAATCGAAAAATTTGCTTCCTAGCTCTTCATTCCATTCAGAGATTTTTCCAAATTTCTTTAAGTCTGAAGGATCGTAATATGTTTTTTGCATGGTGAGGGGTAGCTTAATTTTAATTGAATTAAAGAGTTTTTTCTTTTTAAGGCTATTTCGGTTCTTTTAATATTCCTTTTGTCTCTTAATTGACAGTTGATTCATTTAAAACTTCAATTCATAAGACATGATTGGAATTTCAAATCCTTTAAAATGGTTCAATTAGTAATCGAACTTACGAGATTTTTTGATCGGTGGACTTATATAAGTTTTATGTTTTAAGAGGGGTACTGAAAGCCAACCCTTTTTTCGATAGATTTGTTAGACAACATGTTTCAATTCAAAGTGAATAGCATTCGACAATCAACTTTCGCACAAGATGAAAATAGAGTTTGGGAGATTTTCTCAAAAGTGATCAAAACTGGGGATACCTATGTTTTTGATCCCAATACCCCTCAAGAAAAATTGAAAGAGTATTGGTTTGCTTCCTACATGAAAACCTTCGTTTTGGAAGATGAAAATGGGGAAATTCTAGCAACGTATTTCATTAAACCGAATCAAACGGGGTTAGGGAATCACATAGCCAATTGTGGCTATATGGTTCATCCTGATCACCAAGGGAAAGGTTTAGGTAGCGTTTTGTGTGAACATTCACTTGCCTTTGCGAAAGCACAAGGTTATCGTGCCATTCAGTTTAATAGTGTAATCAGTACCAATCAAGCCGCCATTCACCTTTGGAAGAATTTTGGTTTTGAGATCATAGGAACGACTCCCAATGGATTTAGACACCAAAAATTTGGGATGGTAGACACCTATATCATGTATAAAAAATTGTGAAAGTTAGAGTTTTGATGACCTTCAATTGGAATTTCAAAGCTAGAAAATGAGCTGATAGGAAATTGGTTCTCATCCTTGTTCATCGAGTAAAAAATAAATTCTTAGTATATATGCTTTCTTGTCAAAAACACCTGTTTAATCTTAAGCCTGGGGTTCACTATTTAAACAATGCCTACCGTGCCCCATTACTTGGGAGTTCGGAAGAAGCAGGGATTCAATCTATTATCAAGCAAAGAAATCCTTTTGAGTTTACCCAAGATGATTTTTTTGATGGGGTAATGGAAGTGAGAAACTCATTTGGTTCATTGGTAAATTGTAAAGCCAATGAAGTAGCTGTAATTCCGTCTACCTCTTATGGCTTTACTTCTGTTTTGAACAATGTGCCAGGAGGAAAAGGCAAAAAAGCAATTGTGGTGAAAGAGGAGTTTCCAAGTGGGTATTTTTCCTTGGAGCGTTGGGTCAAGGAACAAGGTGCAGAATTGGTCATTATAGGTCCTGATCCAAACGATGGCCAAAAAGGCGCCTCTTGGAACCAGCGAATTCTAGACAGCATTAATCAGGACACTGCAGTGATTTTAATTTCCTCTATTCACTGGATGAGCGGGGTAAAGTTTGACTTGAAAGCCATTGGAGAAAGGTGTCAGGAAGTAGGGGCTTATTTTATTGTGGATGGAACTCAGTCCGTTGGGGCACTGCCCATGGATGTGAAAGAGTTTAAAATAGATGCTTTGATTTGCGCAACCTATAAATGGCTTCTTGGTCCATATTCCATCGCCTTGGCCTTTATTGGGGAAAAATTTCAAGATGGAATTCCTTTGGAAGAATCCTGGATGAATCGGGTTAATGCTCGAAATTTTAGTTCTTTATCTGATTATGCAGCTCAATACCAAGCCGGAGCAGGTAGGTTCAATGTTGGTGAAACTAGTAATTTCATTATGATGCCTATGTTGAAAGCAAGTTTGAGTCAATTGCTAGTGTGGAAACCTGAAGGAATTCAGGAATATGCTCGGCTGTTAAACCAGCAGTTGAGACAATTTATGGAAGAAATCGGAGGGGTGGTTGAAAAAGATGATTATTTAGCCTATCATTTGATTGCTCCCAAATTGCCCCAAAAACTTGATCTGATTTCTCTGAAAAATAAACTGGATGAACATCAGGTTTATTTATCTGCGAGAGGAGAAAATTTGAGGATTTCAGTGAATGTCTTCAACACCGAGGAGGATATTGCCAAATTGCAAGAGGTTATCAGGGGAGAATTGTAAAATGTATTGTAGCGGGCACCTGAAGTAATTGCCTAAACTTTTCTTTTTATTTAGTAGATTCAGGTCTACTTTTTTAAACAATACATGGAAAAAAGAACCTGTTTAAATTGTGGTGAGCCCATACGAGGTAGAGTAGATAAGAAGTTCTGTGATGATTCCTGCAGGAATAATTACAACAACCAGCAAAATGCAATCACCACCAATTTGATTCGGAATATTAATCATGCCCAAAAAAGAATCGGAATATTTTAGAAAGTTTGATCCCAGAGGGAGAGAGTTTGGCCAAATCACCAAGGGATAAATTAATGAGAGCAGGTTTCAATTTTAAATATTTCACGCATTTGTACACCAATAAAAAGGGAAATCAATACTACTATTGCTACGATTACGGGTACTTGGAGCTAGAGGGAGATTGGTTTTTGATTGTAAAAGGAAAAGAATAATCTAATCTAAATAAGGATGAAAAAGCGCGTTACAGGAGTAGGGGGTATTTTCTTCAAAGTGAAAGACCCAGCAAAAACCAAAGATTGGTACAGAAAACATTTGGGACTGCATACGGATGATTATGGGACCACTTTTGAATATAGGAGTTCTGATAACCCAGAAAAGAAAGAATTTTTACAATGGTCTCCCATGAAGGACGATACCACCTATTTCAAACCTTCGGAAAAAGATTTTATGATCAATTATTGTGTGGAAAATCTAGAGGAATTGGTAGAGGAGTTGAAAAAAAAGGCGTCACTATTTTAGATAAAATCGAAACCTATGATTATGGGAAATTTGTCCATATTTTGGATCCGGATGGACATAGCATAGAGCTCTGGGAGCCCAATAATGAGATCTATGATGACATGGTTGAAGACAAAACAAAAAGCTAATTGAAAGATTAACGATGGAAATACAACATCACTTTGATGGTAGAAAAGGATCTTTTTTTGTGGAAGAAGGGGTGAGAAGGTTCGCTGAGATGGTATATGTTATGGCTGGGCCTAAAAAGATGATCATCGAACACACAGAAGTAGATGAAACACTAAAAGGACAAGGCATAGGGGCGAAATTATTGGAGGCTTTGGTTGAATATGTAAGAAAGGAGGGGATCAAGGTATTACCTCTTTGCCCATTTGCGAAAGCTACTTTTAGGAAACGCAAAGACTTACAAGACGTTTTAACTTAATTCATTGCGATAATGATTTCTATCCAACAAGAGCAAATCATCCAATTGGAAGAATTTATCCATGTTTTGGAGGCTTCTACTTTGGCCAGGCGTAGGCCCATGGATGATGCTCCATTACTGGCTCAAATGGTGAAAGGTGCAAATCTTTGGGTTACTGCAAGAGAGGATGGAAAGCTGATTGGTTTTATGAGAGGGATTTCAGACTTCTGTTACAGGACATTTATCGCAGATTTAGCAGTGATTGAAGCTTATCAAGGAAAAGGGATTGGGAGGGGAATGCTTGTTAAAACAAGAGAAATTGCTCCTACTGCCCGTTTAATCCTGTTTGCTGCAGAGGATGCTGAAGGTTTTTATCAAAAATTGGGCTTTCACTTACATGAGCGATGTTATCAATTGAAGACTGGAGAGCCATTCTCCTGATTTTTTGTTAAACTGCTTCCGAATTTAACCAACCAACCATTCACCCATGAGAAAATTAGTTCTTTCGGGGTTAGCATTAATGCTATCCCTTGGTGTTTTTGCGCAAAAAACTTACATCCACGCAGGGAAATTAGTGGATGTGAAAACAAAGAAAATCCTGACAGAGCAGACCATTGTAGTAGAAGGAGACAAAATTGTGTCTGTTGGTGCTGGATACCAATCTGGTGGGGCAAGTGATCAAACCATCGATTTGAAGAACAGTACCGTAATGCCCGGGTTAATGGATATGCACGTGCATATTGAAGGAGAGACAAGTCCGACAAGATATGTGGATGGCTTTAGAGACAATGAAGCTGATATTGCTTACAAAGCGATCCCTTTTGCCGAAAAAACACTGATGGCTGGTTTTACCACAGTTCGAGATTTAGGAGGTTCTGGCGTGAATATAGCCTTGAGAAATGCCATTGCCACTGGAAGAGTAGATGGCCCTAGAATTTACACGGCTGGAAAATCCATTGCTCCGACAGGTGGTCATGCAGATCCAACGAATGGGGTTAAAAGAGATTTAATGGGGGATCCAGGACCAGATCAAGGGGTAATTAATGGGCCCTATGAAGCAAGGAAAGCGGTGCGCCAAGCCGTGAAATACGGTTCTGATGTCATCAAAGTAACTGCCACCGGTGGTGTTTTGTCCGTAGCTAGAGATGGTTCGGCTCCACAATTTCAACAAGACGAATTGGATGCCATTGTTCAAACTGCCAATGATTTTGGAATTCATGTGGCAGCACATGCGCATGGAGATGAAGGAATGCAACGGGCAGTGAAAGCTGGGGTTCACTCCATCGAACATGGGACCATGATGACTGAAGAGACCATGGCACTTATGAAAGAGAAGGGTACTTGGTATGTGCCTACTATTACTGCAGGGATGACTGCTGCTCAATTGGCTGAGGTTCCAGGATATTATCCTCCAGTTGTGGCTGAAAAAGCAAGAAGAATAGGCCCTCAGATCCAAGATACATTTGCTAAAGCCTATAAAAGTGGCGTCAAGATCGCTTTCGGGACGGATGCTGGGGTGTACCCACATGGAGACAACTATCGCGAATTTATATACATGGTGGAGGCAGGAATGCCTAATTTGGAAGCGATTCAAGCTGCCACCATTACCAATGCAATATTCATGAACATTGAAGATAAATTGGGTTCTATCGAAGGAGGTAAAATAGCTGATATCATTGCAGTAAATGGAGATCCCGAGCAGGATATAGCTGTGATGAATGAAGTGGTATTTGTCATGAAAGAAGGAAAAGTCTACAAACAATAATTAAAAGCCCGAGTATTCGGGCTTTTTATGTCTTAAATTAAATCCTATCAACCAATCTAAATCAAACAATCATGAAGATAAGATTAGTACTAATCCTATTTCTCGTCACCGGTTTTGCTTTTGCCCAGGAAAAGCATGAAACGGAAAAAGAGACTCCAAAAGCACAGGTGTTTGAATCCAAACAGTCTGTTACGATTGATGGCAAGACCATTAACTTAAATGCCAAGGCTGGAACCTTTGAATTGAAGGATGAACAAAATAAGCCGATCGCACTATTTGGTTTTACCGCCTATTTTAAGGAAAACCCTGAAAAAGATAGACCGATTATCTTTTCATACAATGGAGGTCCAGGATCATCTTCCTATTGGCTTCACATGGGGATTATGGGTCCAAAACGAATTGTGTTAGACGACCCAAATTACAATCAAGCAGGCCCTTATGAGCTTACCAATAATGAATTCTCCATATTGGATGTAGCAGATGTAGTCATGATGGATCCTGTGGGAACAGGTTTAAGTGTTCCGATCGGTGATGCTACGGGCAAGGACTTCTGGGGAGTAGATCAGGATATCAGAAGCGTCAGCTTATTCATTATGCAATTTCTAAAGGAATATGACCGGTTGAATTCACCCAAATATATTTTGGGAGAAAGCTATGGGACTTTCAGAAATGCTGGTGTGATGAGCTATTTATTGAACCAAGGATATGCTTTGAACGGGGTGATCATGGTTTCTTCCGTATTTGATTTGAGAACTCTGTTTTTTGTTCCAAATGAGGATATTTCAAATATTGCTTATTTACCCACTGTAGCTGTAACGGCAAGATATCATGATAAAATAACCAACAAAGGGGCAGATATAGAGTCCTTTGTACAGGAAGTTAGAGCGTTTACTGAAAATGAATATGCTCCCGCTTTATTTAAAGGCAATACCATTTCTGATACGGAGAAGAATTCCATTGCTCAAAAGCTGGAAGGTTATACGGGAATTGATGCGGAGATCTGGAAAAGAGCTGATCTAAAATTGAATGCAGGGGAGACCTTTCAGGAACTTCTAAGAGATGAAGGAATGACAGTAGGTAGATTGGATTCCAGGTATAAAGGGATCAATTTGGATCCATTGTCAATGTCTGCCTTTACAGATCCTCAAAGTGATGCGATTTCTCCAGCGTATACTAGTTTGTTCTTGGATTACTTCCATGGAGCTTTGGGAGTAAGTAAGGATTTGATGTATGCTCCTTCTGCCTATAGTAAAGATGGGTTTAAATGGGATTGGTCCCATAGCGGAAACCAATATTGGGGAACAACTGGTGCGATTACTACCCTTCCTGATATGGCTGATGCGCTGAGTAAAGATCCAAATATGAAAGTGTTGATCATGAATGGTTACTATGATTTAGCCACAGTTTTTTATGGGGTAGAGCATTCTATTTCTCATTTAGGATTGCCAAAATCAGCCACTGATAGAATTATAATGACCTATTATGAAGCTGGACATATGATGTACACTCATTTGCCTTCCGCAGCCAAATTTAGAGCAGATCTAAAGGATTTTATTTCTGATACTTTAAGAAAATAAAAATGGAATCCAGCAGCCTGTTTCCATGAACTGTTAAAATGGAATAGGTTGCTGGTTATTTTTTCTATAAAAAAAACCAATGGAATAGCTTCTATTGCCTTTTATCTTAAGCTTTTGAATAATTTCTTTTCAGGGAATAAACAAGAGGCCAAAACTGCTGGAAATGAATCCAGCGATCAATTAACCTTCTTCTTCGTATTGGGTAAGTTGTAGTTTGATTTTGTCAAGCGTAAGAGGCTTTTCAAGAAAGCCAGAGACAATGCTATATTCTTCTGCTTTTTGCCGATCTTGAAAATCAATGGAGCTGGAAAGTATGACGATTTTATTGTTCCTGTCAGGGAATTTTTCTTGATAGATTTCCAGAAACTCCCAGCCATTCATTACCGGCATATTGATGTCCAGAAAAATCAGTATTTTTTTATGTGAAGGGATTTCCGAGACTCGTTCAATAGCAAATTGCCCTTCAAGAAATTCCTCAATATTTTCCGAAACTTCAACTTTGCTTAATAACCTATTATTGATCAGGTTATTGATGGGGTCATCATCCACGAGAAAAATGGCGTCGAAGTGAATCATTGAACGATTTAAAGTATTCGGTTGGGTATTATCAGCAAAATACAATTATTCCATATCCTAGAAAAAGTATTTTGACCCTTTTTTATAATTAAATATGACTAGCCTCTAATTTTCAGATAAATAAAAAAGGAGACTGATTCAGTCTCCTTCCTTATTTGAGGGGTTGGAATTACATCATTCCACCCATTCCTCCTCCGCCACCCATTGGAGGCATTGCAGGAGCATCTTCTTTCACGTCAGCTACTACACACTCAGTAGTAAGTAGCAATGCTGCAATAGAAGCTGCATTTTCAAGTGCCAATCTAGTCACTTTAGTAGGGTCAATTACACCTACAGAGAATAGATCTTCATATTTGTCAGTACGTGCATTGTAACCGAAGTTTCCAGAGTTTTCTCTGATCTTGTTGATTACCACAGATGGCTCACCACCAGCGTTCAATACGATAGTTCTCAATGGAGATTCGATTGCTTGTCTGATGATATTGATACCAGTGTCCTCATCTTCGTTCAGACCTTTAAGATCAGCTAGTGCTTCGCTTGCTCTGATCAAAGCAACACCACCACCTACAACAACACCTTCTTGAACGGCTGCTCTAGTAGCATGCAATGCATCGTCTACACGGTCTTTCTTTTCTTTCATTTCTACTTCAGTAGCTGCACCGATATAAAGGATTGCTACACCGCCAGAAAGCTTCGCTAATCTTTCTTGAAGTTTCTCTCTGTCGTAATCGGAAGTAGTTTTCTCAATTTGAGCTTTGATTTCAGAAACACGTCCTTTGATCGCGTTGGCATCGCCAGCACCGTTTACAATAGTAGTGTTGTCTTTGTCAATGTTGATTTTTTCAGCTCTACCAAGCATGTCAACAGTAGCGTTTTCAAGCTTGAAGCCTCTTTCTTCAGAAATTACAGTACCACCAGTTAAGATAGCGATATCTTCCAACATGGCTTTTCTTCTGTCACCGAAACCTGGAGCTTTCACAGCAGCTACTTTCAGTGCACCTCTGATTTTGTTCACAACTAGAGTTGCCAAAGCTTCTCCGTCTACATCTTCAGAAATGATCACCAAAGGCTTACCAGACTGAGCTACTGGCTCAAGAACTGGAAGCAATTCCTTCATGGAAGAGATTTTCTTGTCATAGATCAAGATGTATGGCTGCTCCAATTCAGATTCCATTTTCTCTGTGTTGGTCACAAAGTATGGAGAAAGGTAACCTCTGTCAAACTGCATACCTTCTACAGTTTTAACTTCAGTTTCAGTACCTTTTGCTTCTTCAACAGTGATCACACCGTCTTTACCTACTTTGTCCATTGCGTCAGAAATCATGTTACCGATTTCTTCGTCATTGTTGGCAGATACGGTAGCCACTTGAGCAATTTCCTTAGAAGTAGAGATTTCTTTAGAGTTCTCTCTCAATTTGGCAACAACGGCAGTAACCGCTTTGTCAATACCTCTTTTCAAATCCATTGGGTTAGCACCAGCAGCAACGTTTTTGATACCTACGTTGAAGATGGACTGAGCTAATACAGTTGCAGTAGTAGTACCGTCACCCGCATTGTCTGCAGTCTTGGAAGCTACTTCTTTAACTAGTTGAGCACCCATGTTTTCGATTGGTTCAGCAAGCTCAATCTCTTTTGCAACAGAAACACCATCTTTAGTAATTGTTGGTGCACCGAATTTCTTATCTAGAATTACATTACGACCTTTTGGTCCCAATGTGGTTTTTACTGCGTCAGCTAATGCGTCAACACCTTTTTTCAGGCGATCTCTAGCATCTGTGTCGAAAAATAATTCTTTAGACATATTTTTTGATTTTTTAGGTTAACGTTTTGGTGATTGCTTAAAGGATAGCGAAAATGTCAGACTCTCTCATGATAAGAAAATCTTTGCCATCTACATTCAGTTCAGTACCAGAGTATTTTCCGTACAATACGGTGTCTCCTACTGAAACAGTCAAGGGCTCATCTTTTTTACCATTACCCACTGCTACTACAGTACCTTTTTGAGGCTTTTCTTTAGCAGTATCCGGGATATAAAGTCCGGATGCGGTTTTCTCTTCGGCTGCAGCTGGTTGTACCAAAACCCGATCTGCAAGAGGTTTGATGTTCACGTTTGACATATTATGTATTTGTTTAAATGTTAGATTAAAATGCATATGGCTATTAGCACTTCCTGTGCCAGTACCAGATATTTAAAAAAGGCTGACAAATCGGCTGTAAATGTCAGGTAGCTTCCTTCTTCAATGCGACAGATTTCAAAAAATTAACTGTCAATTTTTCCAAAACTGTCAGTTTTTATGTCAGATTTTAGTATTTTTTGGTAAACCTATATCCTATGAAGACATTGCCAAAAAACTGGATTGCCGAAGGATTAATTGATTTTGAGTATAAGAAATATCAACTTCTGGCATACTTACAGGAAACCAATCAACAATTTGACGCAGCCAAGCTTTACCCGGTGTTAGGGGAGCTGATTGAGCACCATCGGCTTTTGGATGATTTGAAAAAGGGAAAATCAGAGATGAAAAGTCTTTTTCCTAAAGCTATTTCATCAATCGATGTCCAAAACGCCAAAATCCATTATCAACCACGGGAAAATGAAGGCGAATTGATGCAGGAAATAGCAAATATCACCGAATACGCACTCCCATTATTTTCTCAGCAAATTCACAAAGGAAAAGAGATTTATTAGCATGTGGAGAGTCAGGTCAAATTTGAGCCGGTGGGAATTATGCCCATTTACACCCAAGAAGGATTTATCCTGGTTTCCAAAGAAAACAGAGCAGACATCCATGCTTACCAATATCAATCCAACTTACTTCAACTAGCAGGAGAGAAGTTTAGAAGCGTAAGCATGTGGCTCGTTGGGGTGTTTCAAAAAACCATTGTCAATACCTTGGAGAGGATTAAATTGCAATTGATCCGTGAGGTGAAGGAGCTTCCAAACCCCGCAACTTGGAGAGTGCATAGTGCTCAAGATTTCCCAATGGAGGAAACCTTGATTCCTATCAGTAAAAGATTGCTTTTACAGCATGTTGCCAAGTAAGGGACCTTCAAAGGATGAAGTTACTAAGCTAATACCTCCTCTTCTTCAAGCGTAGCTTTTTCTTGCTTTGGAAGTTCTGCTTTTTCACGGGAAGCAATAACCTCAGCACCAGGTTTGTCGAATAAGATTCTCCAGCCCTCTTGGAAGTTATTGGCCTTTTTAAGGTCCCTGAAGATGTCTACCCATTCATGAAAGACCAGGTATATAGGGTTGTAGGAGGTGACTGGTTTAGTAATCCCATAAGTTGGCCTTTCTGCTTCAGGCATAAAGGTTCCGAACATCCTATCCCAAATAATAAAGGTGGAGCCGTAGTTCTTGTCCAAGTAATGCTCGTCACTGGCATGATGAACGCGGTGATGGGAAGGAGTGGTAAAAATAAACTCTATCACTTTGGGTAATTTCTTGATATACTCTGTATGAATCCAAAATTGGTACAACACAGCGATCTGGTGACAGATAAAGAAGACAAAGGGATTAAATCCCATAAACATAACTGGGAAGAAGAAAATCACTTTGATGTGTTGAGTCCAGCCCAACCTGAACGAAACAGATAAATTGTATTTGGATGAATTGTGATGGGTAATATGAGTTGCCCACCAAAAGCGCTGCTCATGAGCTACTCGGTGAGCCCAGTACCTGGCAAAGTCGATGGCTACAAAACATAGCGGAAAAGACCACCAGGTTAAAGGGATGGTAAAAGGAGAAATGTTGTAGAAGAATAAAGCAGACCCAAAGGTCGCTACTTTTATCAATGCACTGATCCCCACATTGACCAGCCCAATGGTGGAAGCAGCGAAGAAATCTTTGGTACTATAGGCATCTTTTTTTTGATAGGCACTGATTCCCCACTCTATGAATACAAGTAAGAACATAATTGGGGCAGCCCAAAGGATTAGATTAGGCCAATTTTCAAGATGTAAGTCTTCTATACTTATCGGTTTAGAATTCATAAATAATCCGAAAATGAATAGGGTGATTGAATGATTCTGGTAGCTCAAAAACGAATCATCGAAGACCAGAATTTGGTGACTAGGCTAGAAATTACGATTTCTATAGTCCTAAAACAAAAAAGTCTGCCTTTTTGAGGCAGACTTAACATTTGTTGACGAAAATATTAATTATTTCCAGTTGTGTCTTCGCTTGTAGCAGGAGTTGACTCAGTAGGGAGTAAGCTCTCATCTTCTCCAAATGCAGGGGCAACAACTTGTTGCTTGGCACTTTCAATGTTAGGAGAAGAAAATTGATTTGGCTGGCTTCCTGAATAAAAAGCAGAAGATGCCAATGATAATACCAAGATAGAAACTGCTAAAACCCAAGTAGCTTTTTCTAGCACATTTCCGGTACGAGTAACTCCCATGATTTGGGATGCACTGCCGCCGAAAGCTGCTCCAACGCCACCTTTTGAGTTTTGACCTAAGATGACAAGTATTAAAAGCACTGCCAAAATCAGGATTACGGTGATTAATAAAGTAAACATATAGTAGTGATTATTCTTTCAGTTTTTCGATCAAGTCCGCAAAGTAAGACCTTTTATCCGGAAATTTCAACATCAATTTCTCATAAATTTTCTTTGCCTTGGCCTTTTTCCCTTGGTTAACCAACAGCTTTGCAAAGGATTCAGATAATAAGTCGTCATTTATTTCCGTGCTACTTGCAGCAAGATTCTCATTATTTTGATTGGCTTCAATCTCTTTGATCGTTGCAAGTTTGATCTCTTTCTTGCCAAATGCTTTGATCAAGTCAATTTGCTCTCTTTTCTTGGAATCGAGAATCTCCTTTTTTCCTTTTTCTTGATCGTCTCGATCAAATCATCATTCGGAGATTTTCTCCTTTTCCGGACAGGTTTTGCTTTAGGCTTTTCTGCCGCTTCAGCTTCAACCTTTTGACCTTTTAGATTTTCTCCTAGCTGTAAAAGGGATTTTGTTCGTTGATTCGGGTCTTTGGACGTTTTGACATCTTCAGGCAGGAGTTCTTCTTTTTGGGAATTTCTTGGGCTGGCATCTACCTCACGCTCAATTAATTCCTTTAACCAAACACGATTAGGACTGGTAATAGCAGCATATCCCAAAGATTCAGAGGGAGCTTTTGGATCTTTGCTATATTCATAACGGGCAGCCAGTACATGAGGAATCTGGAAATACGGGAAATTCTCCTGAATTTTTTTCAGAGACAATAAGTCACTTCTGCTAGGAGTTCCTGATTTATTGATTAATTCTATAAACTGTGCCGCGTTCAATCTGCCTAATTTTAGGTTTAATATAGGGAATTTACCAGTTAGCTACCGTTGCCGTAAAGATATCCTGAATAATATTTTCAAATATTTCTTCAACTAGTTGGCTTTCAACATCCAGCAAGGTGGTCGTCCGGGGATCATAGTCTTGGAAGAATGAAAATGTTCTTCTCAAATTCTCCTCTTCGTTGGTCAGGTTAATGTATTCTACTTCCACCGCAATGGTCAGCCTCATTTGTCCGGCTCGATCTGGAAGGTTAGGGTCATTACTGGAAACCGCCGACTGCGGAGTAAGAGAATAACGATTTATAGCTCCAGCAAATTGTAAATCACCGTTACTTCTCACCAGTTCCAGCTGAGTATTTCGCTGATAATATTCTTTTAATGATTCAGTGAAAAGCTGCTCCATATTGGCAGGGCCACCTCCAGAATCGTTGAAGAAATTCTCCACAGTAAAGGTCTTTACCAAGTCGTAATTGATATTTGTTCCGGTGAAGCTGTATTTTACCGAACATGCCTGTAATCCGAAGAATAAACAGCAAATGAGAAGAACTGGTAATTTACTGGTCAATTTCATATTGCTTGATCTTCCTATACAAGGTTCGTTCTGAAATCCCTAAGTCGCTGGCAGCATATTTTCTTTTGTTATTATGCTTCCGCAAGGCTTTTAGAATCATCTCTTTTTCTTTTCTTTCCAAAGAAAGTGAATTATCATCTTCCTCATGGTAAATATCCTCAATTACATCGTCCTCGTAATTGCTGTCAGGTTCATTCTGGTTTTTTGAGGTGCAATAACCAATGGAACGGAATAATTTGGATTGCTTTCAGTTGGTTCATTTTTAGGCGCTGAACTATCCATATCCTCAAATAAACCTTGATGCTTTTGAATGATACTTTGACTCAAACCACCGTTTTGATAGGATTCCAGAACAAGCTTTTTAAGGTCGTTCATGTCTTTTTCATATCAAAAAGAACCTTATAAAGTAAATCCCTTTCCGAGAAATCGGTGGTTTCAGACTTGCTGCTCTGATTACCTAACGTCATCGGTAATCTAGAATTGTCTGTGGGTAAATACTTTGACAAAGTTTCTGCATCTACCTCACGGGAATCTTCCAACAAGGAAATCTGCTCTGCAAGGTTTTTTAACTGTCTGATGTTGCCAGGAAATGGATATCTTTTTAATAAAGCTTGGGCATCCAAATCCAGAGAAATGGGTTTTACATGGTATTTTTCAGAAAAGTCTGAGGTGAACTTTCTAAATAACAGCACCATGTCATCCCCGCGTTCACGGAGTGGAGGAACGTAGATCGGTACTGTATTTAAACGGTAATACAGATCCTCTCTAAATTTCCCTTTTTCCACTGCATTGAGCAGTTTGACATTAGTAGCAGTAATCACCCGTACATTGGTTTTTTGTACTTTAGAAGAGCCAACCTTAATGAATTCCCCATTCTCCAGAACTCTTAATAAGCGAGCTTGGGTTCCAAGGGGCATTTCACCTATTTCATCTAGGAAAATAGATCCGCCATCTGTTACTTCAAAATATCCTTTTCTTGCCTCATGTGCACCTGTAAAAGATCCCTTTTCATGTCCGAACAATTCTGAATCAATGGTACCCTCCGGAATGGCTCCACAGTTGATTGCTATAAATTTCCCATGTTTCCTGAGGCTTAAGGAATGGATAATCTTAGAAAAGCTTTCCTTCCCACTTCCACTTTCTCCCGTAATCAAGACAGTCATGTCCGTAGGGGCAGCCTGCATCGCCACTTGAATGGCATGATTCAGCAAAGGACTATTGCCTATTATTCCAAACCGCTGCTTGACACTTTGTATTTCGGAATCTGTAATCATTGAAGAGTAGGGTTCACTGTAATAATTTCTCCAAACAGCGTTGCAGTGGTACAATCAGTCACTTTAACTAAAACGTAATCACCTGGTTGGTAGTCTCCCGCTGGAATGATTACCACTTTATTGGCTGAATTTCTTCCGCGGTATTCCTGGTCAGATTTTTGGAAGTCCCTTCGATCAAAATCAACTGTTCTTTTCCAATGTCCAATTTGTTTCTTTCCAAGGAAAGTTGGCTCTGCTTAGAAATGATTTCAGATAGTCTTCTCTTTTTCAAATCCAAGGGGATGTCATCCTCATATTTCTTGGCAGCCAAAGTTCCTGGTCTTTCTGAATAGAAGAACATATAACTAAAGTCATACTTCACCAAGTCCATCAAGGTCAAAGTATCTTGATGCTCTTCTTCCGTTTCTGTACAAAAACCAGCGATCATATCAGAGGAAATTCCACACTCTTCTCCCAGGATATCTCGGATGGCTTGTACTCGGTTTAAGTACCATTCCCGGTCATAGGTTCTATTCATCAATTCAAGTACTCGGCTATTGCCGCTCTGTACAGGAAGGTGAATGTATTTACAAATGTTATCGTACTTCTTCATGGTATAAAGTACTTCATCCGTAATGTCTTTAGGGTGAGAGGTAGAAAATCTAACTCGCAAATAAGGAGATACCTGCGCCACCATTTCCAATAAATTGGCAAAATTAACGACCGTACTAACTTCTCCTTCTTTTTTGCTTAATCGTGCTTTGTTGTTTTCCTCTGGAGACCATTTATAACTGTCTACGTTTTGGCCAAGAAGGGTTACTTCCTTATATCCTTTTGCAAATAAATCCTGGGCTTCCGCTACAATAGAATGAGGGTCTCTGCTTCGCTCTCTTCCTCTGGTAAAGGGTACCACGCAAAAAGAACACATGTTGTCACAACCTCTCATAATGGAGATGAATGCGGTAATTCCATTGGAATTTAGCCGGACAGGAGCGATGTCCGCGTAAGTTTCTTCTCGAGACAGAAAGGTATTGACTCCTTTATTGCCTTCCTCAGCAGAAGCGATGAGGTTAGGAAGATCTCGATAAGCATCCGGTCCTACCACCACGTCCACAATTTTCTCTTCTTCCAGAAGTTTTTCTTTCAGCCGCTCTGCCATGCATCCTAAAACGCCAATGGTCATTTCCGGCTTGCTTTTTTAGCTTTATTGAAGTCGGTTAATCTCTTCCTGACGGTTTGTTCAGCTTTTTCACGAATCGAACAAGTATTTAGAAAGATCACGTCTGCTTGGTTGAAGTCAGAAGTAGTGTCAAACCCATTTTCTTTCATAATGGAAGCCACAATCTCTGAATCAGAGAAATTCATTTGGCAACCATAACTCTCGATGTATAGTTTTCTGGATTTACCAGTATTCTCATCCACCGTGGTTTTAAAGTCACATGCTTGTGCTTCTTCACCGGAGATGATGTCAATGTCTTTAATTAGATTTTCCATGTATAGAAATACTTTCGGGATGCGAAATTAATAAAATGCAGACAAAATGGCAGATTATCTTGCTCTTTTTCTTTGCTAAGCGGGGAAGTACTTCAAGAGGAGCTCTTTTTGGAAAAAGGAATCTTAAGCTGCTCCCCAAAATGTTGGTGCTCTTCTGTGATATTCAGGTTTGAAATACCCAGTCCAAGCAATCGAATGGCCTTTGGAAGATTTTCTTGAAAAAGCAGCTCTTGGGCAATTTCCCAAATCGTGTCATTTTCAGGGTATTGGTCCAAGGTCTTGCTTCTAGTCTGTTGGGAAAAGTCTGCGTATTTGATCTTTAAGGTAACCGTCCTTCCTTTTACTCCACTTCTTTCTATCCTCTTTGCAAGTTCCAAATAGATTGCATGCATTGCCTCAATCAATTCAGAATCGGTAATTAAGTCTTTTTCAAAGGTGTTCTCAGCACTTAATGATTTTCGGACCCGGTGAGGTTGAACCTCAGAAAGGTGGATACCTCTAACAATATTGAAGTAGTGAAGTCCGGATTTCCCAAATTTTTTGGACAGAAACTGTAATGAAAACTGCTTTAGATCCGCCCCGTTATGAATGCCGATTTTACGCATTTTTTCAGCAGTTACTTTTCCGATGCCAAAAAACTTACCAATTGGAAGTTTCTCCAGAAATGCTTCTGCCTCTTCCGGAAGGATATACGCCTGACCATTGGGTTTGTTAAGGTCGGAGGCAATCTTGGCCAGGAATTTATTGTAGGAGACCCCTGCAGAGGCATTGAGCCCAGTTTTTTCTTTGATTTTGGCCCGTATTTGTTTCGCGATAAGAATGGCTGAAGTCAGGCCTTTTTTATTCTCTGTGACATCCAAAAATGCTTCATCCAGAGATAGGGGTTCTACCAGATCGGTGTATTCGTAAAACACTTCTCTAATTTGCATGGAGAGCTCTTTGTACCGATCAAATCGAGGTTTTGCAAAAATAAGATTGGGACATTTTCTAGCTGCTATACTGGATGCCATGGCAGAATAGACACCGAATTTTCTGGCTTCATAACTTGCCGCTGCAACGACTCCCCGGGATTCGTTTCCACCTACTACTAATGGTTTGCCCCTCCATTCAGGATGGTCCATTTGTTCGACCGAAGCATAGAACGCATCCATGTCTACATGAATGATTTTTCGGTATGCATTAGGACTGATTTCTTCCATTTAACACCTCTCTGATGGCTTGGGATTTAAGTTCGCATTCCTCGTACTCTTGAACGGGGTCAGAGTCGATGGTAATGGCACTTCCTACTCCAAAATAGAGTTTTTTGTGCTCAAAGTCTGCAATGATACTTCGTATTACTACCGAGAAATCAAAATCTCCTGATTCATTGATCCACCCAATTGCACCTGAAAACCATCCCCTTTTAAACGATTCCAATTGTTCAATCAGTTTCATTGTTCTGATTTTAGGGGCGCCGGTCATGGAACCCATGGGGAATGTCGCATGAATGACTTCCTTCAAAGTGGCTTCTTTTTTAGGGTTGATCTCACGGTAGTGATCATCTGGAAGACCCTGGGAAGCGCATAGACTCCAAATAATTCATCTACTTGAACAGAACCAATTTCTGAAACCTTAGATAGGTCATTTCTGGTCAAATCTGTAATCATGAGATTTTCAGCCCTTTCTTTTTCGCTGGCCAGTAACCTTTCCTTATTTAATTGATCCTCTTCTAGGGTGGCACCTCTCCGGATCGTGCCTTTTATGGGTTGTCCGATCAATCGGAGATGGTTTCTTTTGATAAACCTCTCGGGAGAGGCTGAAACTAGCCATTGGTGTTTTGCTTTAAATAAGGAAGCAAAAGGCATAGGAGAAGTGGCTTGTAATCTGAAAAATGCAGTCAAAGGGTCCCATTGTTCAAAAGATCCTTCAAAAGATTGACAATAATTCATTTCATAAGTTTCTCCTTCGATGATATACTCTTGAATTTTCTTGACAGTAGCGATGTACTCCTCTTTTGTAGTTTGTCTCTTGAATGAACAAGAGGTATTCCCTTCTTCAATAGTGGTGTTTTCAACCTGTTTCCAAAAAGTATTTGGTAATGCTGTTTTACTTTTTATCAGATTACCTTGAAATGAAAAACTGAGTTCTGGAGTAAAAAAACATAGGTCAGGTAAATTAAAGGGGGCAAGATTTTTACTATCCAGCTTTTCAATTTGATTTTTAAATCATACCCCAAGATTCCGACTTTGGTAATGTTCCTTTGATCATCCCAAAGTTCTTGTTCTGTCAACTGGGTATTGCCTACAAACAAAGAATCTTGGAAAGGCCCCTCAGGATATTCATAACCGTTTCCCTGAAAAAGTGCTAAATAATCGAAGTGGTTATTTGCCCAAGAGATTAATTTTTGTTTCCAGTTTGGGAATTCAGGGCGATATGAAAAAGAGTATTCATTCATGGAAGGACAAAAAAAGAGGAATTCTTATGAATTCCTCTTATCAATTTAATAATACTGATTATTCTGAAGCTTTCACATCTAAAGAAAGAGAAACAGTATTGTAGATAAACTTGTCCTTTGCTTTGTCTACAGCTGAAGCTTCATCACCATAGGCAAGTCCCCAGGCAGTTCTATCGATGTTAAAACCAGCTTTCGCAACTACAGCACCATTTTCCAAGCTTACTGCTGCAGGGAATTTAATGTTTTTGGTAGTTCCTCTCATGGTCAAGTTTCCGCTGATCCAGTGAGTTGGGTTTTCTGGAGAAAGTTCAGAAGAAGAAAGAGGTGTGTTATCTGTCTCAAACTGCTCAACATCTGCAATTACGTCACCACTATTGAATGGCTCTACTGAAGTAATTTCAAACGTAGCGTTTGGATGGTTTTCGGCATCAAAGAAATCTGCAGATTGCAAGTGACCATAAAGCTTACCGTAGCTCTCGTCTGTTTCTTCCATATCTTCGATCTTAAGACCTGTAATGTCAAAAGTAAATTTACCACCGGTGATTTCTTCTCCCTTCACAGCTAATGTACCTTCTACTGCTGGGATTTTACCGAAATGCTGTCCAGCTGGCTTGTAGCCTCTCCAAGCAATGGTAGTAGCATCTGGAACAATTTCTAAAGTTTTACCTTCTGCTGCAGCAACTTCTTGAGCTTCTGAAGTCTCTACGGTGTCTGCAGGTTTGCTACATGAGAAAGCGATCAATGCTGTAGCAATAAATAATCCTGATAGTTTAATAGTTTTCATTGGTTGTTTTATTTGATAAGGGTTGAATACGTTACAAATTTATGTGTATATACATGTAAACTCAAAATTTTTAGAAAAGTTTCATATAAATAATTTTATGTCCCAAAATTTATCTCCTTAGATTTGAGTGAAACCTAATTATAAATACGTGATGGCATTAATTATTCCAGTGAATTCAAAAGAACCGTCTTTTGGTGAAAATTGTTGGCTCGCACCTAATGCAACGGTAGTAGGTGAGGTTATGATGGGTAAAAACTGCACGGTTTGGTTTAACGCAGTTATCAGGGGAGATGTTCATAAAATTGAAATTGGGGATGATTCCAACATACAAGATGGGGCGGTAATCCACTGTACCTATCAGAAGTATCCTACGATCATTGGAAATAAAGTGTCGATCGCTCATAATGCCGTGGTTCATGGCTGTACCATCCATGATCGAGTGTTAATTGGAATGGGAGCTATTGTAATGGATGGGGCAGTGGTTCATTCCGGTGCAGTCATCGCTGCTGGAGCAGTGGTTTTGGCAGGAACTGTGGTGGAGGCGAATTCAATTTATGCAGGTATTCCTGCAAAAAAGTGAAGGATACAGGGGATGCTATGCAGGAGGTCATTGATAGAACTGCCAAAAACTATCCTATGTATGCCTCATGGTTTGAAAAAGAATAAAAATTTCTAATATTTATCAGAGGTACCCTAAAAAAAACAACTAGCATTTAATGGTTTAAATTATATTATTTTGTAAATTTCCATTACCAAATTCATTTTTTATGATTCCTAAAGCAATTTTTTTATCGCTTAGTAGGAGGACTGTTTTGATATCTTTAACGCTCCTCTTTTTAGTATTCAATTTTTTATTGAATTATTTTCTACCCTCCGAGTATGCCTTAGATCTCAAATTTGCTTACACGGTAGAACAAGCTTATATAGCCATTGGAAATCTTTCTAAGCCAGACAGGGACTTATACCGAGTTGGGATTTTAGCATTGGACTTCCCTTATATGTTTGTCTATGGTATGCTTGCAAGCGGTTTACTGTTTTTAGTTTGGAAAAAACCAAAGGTTTTACTCATTCCATTAGGAATAGTACTTTTTGACTTGATTGAAAATATCCTGATTATTCAAATATTAGATTCCTATCCGGTAGAAAAGCCCATTATGGTATCTTGGGCTTCTATAATCACGACATGTAAATGGTTGTTGGTATGCCTACTAGCATTATTCCTACTTGTAGGAACGGTGAGGTTGTATTTGACCAAAAACTTTCTCGACCTTCAGCACCAGAATTCTGAAGTGAAGGAAATCTAATATTGGAAGAAGCCCTATTGGATTTTATCCACCAATAAAAAATCCCTCACTATTGAATTGCTATAATGAGGGATTGCTATGGATGATTTAGGGAGTCCAACTACTTGGGTCTTTTCTCCAGGCGGATAGGGACTTTAAAGTTTCATCCGTAATATAATTTTTAAGATCGCTCTCGGAAGAAGAGCTTCGTAATGGCTTAAACAGATCAACTTGGTATTTGAATTTTTAAAATTCTGATCTGCTATATCGAAACCATAAGTGAAAATGGCAACCATGCCAAGAACTTCAAATCCAGCTTTCCTTAAGTCTTCTACTGCTTTTAAAGAACTACCTCCAGTTGAAACAAGATCTTCTACTACTACTACTTTTTGGCCTGGAGTAACTTTTCCTTCAATCATATTTTCCATTCCATGACCTTTGGCCTTGGAGCGAACATAAATGAAAGGAAGCTCTAGATCATTGGCAATTAAAGCGCCCTGTGAAATACCAGCAGTGGCAACACCGGCAATGGCTTCTGCCTCTGGAAAATAATGCATCACACTTCTTACCAATTGTTCTTTGATCAGATTACGGACTTTTGGAAAAGATAAAGACAGTCGATTATCACAATAGATAGGGGATTTCCATCCAGAAGCCCAAGTAAATGGGTTTTCTGGTTGAAGGCGAATGGCTTGTATTTCCAGTAATTTATCAGCTACTTCTGCAGCTACACTCGAGTCTAAGATTTCCATACCCCAAAAATAAGTGATAAACTTTGCGGAAGGTTGTTGCTGCTGATTTTTTTATGCATTTTTGGCTCATTCAGTAAATTAAAGACTCAGTATTTCTATGAGAATTTTTGTTAATGACAAGCCTTTGGAACTCCTTTCATATGAAGAGTTGGATGCAAAGAAATCTTATGAGTCGATTTACCGCCAACCAGATGAATTGTTAAACCAAGTTTCTTGGAATGATGATATTCTTTTTCATGAGCCTTCACATGATCTGGTTATCAAGTTATTATATGTGCTGAGAACACGGAAGCTTAAAAATCTGGATTCCATTACCTTGGTGACCAATGATAAATCTGCGCTAAAAAGTTTGTGAAAAGTAGGTTTATGATCATTAAAGCTGCGGGAGGGGTGGTGACCAACAAGAAGAAAAAGTTCTATTAATTTATAGATTGGGAAAGTGGGACTTTCCTAAAGGAAAATTTGAGAAAGGTGAGACTCCTGAACAATGTGCTGTACGTGAAGTAGAAGAAGAATGCGCCATCAAAGTGAAATCAAAAAACACTTATACAACACTTGGCATACTTATACCCAGAACAGAAAGAGCATACTTAAAAAGACTTTTTGGTATGAAATGGAATGTGTGGATGATAAAGGTATGGCACCACAAAAAGAGGAGGGCATTGATGATATTCGATGGTTTTATGAAACAGATGCCAAAATTGCCTTGGTCAATTCCTATCCATCCATGCGCTACCTGTTTAAGCAATTCATAAAAAATCGCCCTAAGGTTCAGATTTTGTAAGGAAGGAATTCGGAAATATCTCCTCCATAACGATGTACTTCCCGGATTACTGTTGAACTGATTGCCGCGAAAGGAGGAGAAGTAATCAAGAATACGGTTTCAAGGTCTTCGTTTAAATACCGGTTCATCTGACTGATGGTATTTTCATATTCAAAATCAGTCGTATTTCTAAGCCCTCTTACCAAATAAGATGCATGATGTTTTTTAGCTAGGGTAGAAGTCAGCTCATTGTAAACAATTACTTTTACCGAGTCTATTCCTTTATAAACATCTTCGATCTTGCTGACCATCACATCGATGTCGAAGTAGCGATTTTGTTTGGTGGAATTGTAGCCAATTCCGATGATTACTTCATCAAAAAGTTTCAAACTTCGGATTACTATGTCATGATGTCCCATGGTAAATGGGTCAAATGAACCTGGAAATATGGCTACTTTTTTCATGGGTTAATCGAATTGCCAGTAAGTTTCAAATAATCCTCTGGATTTCAAATGTTTAAATCCGTGAGGATAATTTTGATTGGAATGGGGAGTCATCAACCTGAAATGGTGGAAATAACTTTTTCCCCAATCTTCTGTGATTCCATTCTGCTCGGTTGCCCCAAATAAACTGATGCGAACATAATTCTTATCAAAATTAAGCTGGTCGATAAGGATGCTCACATATTTGAGGATATCTGCCTTATCTTGAATTTCAAAAATGTTGAACACACTTAGTTCCTGATCAGTGAATGCAGCCAAGTAGATGTATCGTTCGAACACACATACCAGGATCTCTTGTCCTATTAAATTGAACCGCTCCTTGAAAAGGTAGGAAAGAAAGGAAGTACCTCCGTGATAAAAGCTTAAATCAGAAAATCTTGCTTCCAGGGATTTCTTCGCTTTTCCATTCAAATAAGAAACCAGCTGAATGTTATTGCTATCTAGTGGCGTGGAAAAGTAAAAGTTGTCCTTTTCCAGATTTCCAATAAATGATAAGTAAGTTTCTTCTTTTCCAGGTTGAAATAGAACCCCCGGAACCAAACTAAAGTCAGGTTGATGAAGGTAGATTTTGGTGGGAAGGTCTAACTTCAATAAGGGGTCGGAGACAAGAAGTCCATCTAATTTATCCCAACTAAACGTAGTGTAAAAGTGGATGCCAATATTCGCCTGATTGTTATCCTTGGCAAAAACAGCAAGGGAATTGGGATATAAAAAAGTGATAAGCTCGTTGTGTCTTCCACATCAAACTTATCACTTTTGAATACTTTTAGATTGTTTTCCAAAATCCGTAGGGATTATTTCCAGTTTCCTTCAGTAGAAGCGTCAGTTCTGGAACCCACTTTAAGGGCTTTTTCGTTATTATTTAATCTTCTTTCAGGATTGATTGGAGCAGGGTCTCTGATCTCGAATACAGCCACTTCATAACTGTTTCTTTCGATTTTGTCTGCAAAGAATTCAAATTGCTTTCCGCCTGAACCTGGAACCACCGCAAGTGCTTCTAAGTTGAAGTCTGGGTATTTTCTATCGTTGAATAAAGAGTCTAGTACATTAACAGAACCCAAGGTGTCAAAAGTAACGGTGGTTTCTTCTTTACCGTATTCTAACAATTTAGTAGTTTCAGTTCTTTGTACTAACCAAATTTTACCTTCCTTGATAAATTGCTTCAAGGAGTCCCAGTTGTCTGCGTATTTCCCGTTGGCTGCTTGGTATGCTAATTCAGCATCACGTAGCATTTGGAGCTTTTCGATAATGGCAGCTTCTGTTGCAGCAATTCTCTTTTCAGTTTCCACTACATCATCTACGCCTTTCCAAAGAAGGTAACCAAGACCTAGAGCAGCTAAAAGGAAGACAAAGGATAATACTTTCGTTAGATTCATTTTGATTAAATTTTAAATCAAGGTAAGGTTGAAGGTTTTTAAAACGTGCTATTTTATGGAAATATTTCCAAAATTAAAATATCCTTTCCACAAACCTAGGTCTTCAAGTGAATTTATTCGCCAAAAGATTTGATGAAGGGAGTCCTGAGGCAGTGAACGGATATCTTCCAGGCTCATCCATGCCAATTCATTTAGAATCTGGAATTCCTTACTAAGTTCGGGATCTTCTCCGAGTTTCAAAGAACCTCCTGTGGATTTTACGTTAAAAAAATGCTCCATGGCATGTAATGGAGGGTCTAAATACTCATGAACGAACAAATATTTAGTAATTTTAACATTTAGGCCAGTTTCTTCTTCGAATTCACGGATGAGATTTTGTGCTGCATTTTCTCCGTAATGCATCCCACCTCCTGGGACAGACCACAAAATCTTTCCATTTCCCATCAAATGTTTGACCATTAATAATTTATTGTCCTCGATTAGGATTCCATTTACCCGTACTCGTAAATGATTTCCAAATTTTGACTCGATTTCTTTGCTGATTTCGTCTTTTGACATTTACATTCGTTTCTATGGCTAAAGATAATCAGCACTTGCCGAAGCCTTCGGATTTATTGATCAAAAATTTCCCATTTCCTCCCACATTGGGACAATCCAGCTTTTTTAAGAAAATGGATCAGTTCCTGTTAATGGATTCCGGTTCCAAACCCACCTTTGTATTGCGGGGATATGCAGGTACAGGGAAGACATCTGTAATTTCAGCCTTGGTGAAAAGTTTACCTCGATTGAATATGAGGGCCCTGTTGCTTGCTCCAACAGGAAGAGCGGCCAAAGTGATGGGGAATTATAGCAATAGAGCTGCTTATACCATTCACAAAATCATCTATAAGCCCAAAGGAGAAGACGGGAACCTGGGAATGGGCTTTATTCTTCAGAAAAATTACTATAAGGATACTGTTTTCATCATTGATGAATCTTCCATGCTTGCTGATGATGGAGGGATGTCTGGGACCTTATTGGGGGATCTGATCCGATTTACCTTTCAAGGAACCGGGAATCGATTGATCCTGGTTGGGGATACCGCACAATTGCCACCAGTTGGAAGTGATTATAGCCCTGCCTTAGAGTCCGGTATTTGCTTAGGCATTTCCGTCTAAATGCAGACCAAATTGAATTGACAGAAGTCATGCGTCAGAAATTGGAATCTGGTATTCTGTACAATGCGACCAATCTGAGGGATCAATTAAAAAAGAGCAACCGGAAATACAGATTACTACCAATCGATTCAAGGATACCTTCAAGATGACTGGAGAAAGGCTGGAAGATGGGTTAAGATATGCCTATGATAAATACGGGACGGAAAACACCACCATCGTCACTCGATCCAATAAAGCAGCTGTTCAGTATAATCTATACATCCGGAAAGTGATACATTTTTTGAAGATGAGATCAGTACCGGTGATTTGTTGATGATCGTAAAAAATAACTATACCTACATGGCTGACTCGGATCGGGTGAATTTCTTGGCCAATGGGGACATGGCAGAAGTGATGAAAATCAGATCCTTTGAAGAATTATATGGATTCAGGTTTGCTACCTTGGAACTTCGGCTGTTGGATTATCCAGATGAACCTCACTTTGAGGCAAAAGTACTCTTGGATACCCTGTATTCTCCGAGCCCCTCTTTGACACGAGATCAATATAGGAGTCTTTACCAGCAAGTTTCAGAAGATTATGCAGATGTCGCCAGCAAAGTAGAACGGCAGGAACTCATTCGAAAGGATCCTTATTTAAATGCCTTGCAAGTGAAGTTTGCCTATGCTTTGACCTGTCATAAGGCCCAAGGAGGGCAGTGGAAGGCGGTTTTTGTAGATCAAGGATATCTGAAAGAAGATCAGGTAGACAAGGACTTTACCAGGTGGTTGTATACAGCTGTCACCAGGGCTACGGAGGAATTGTATTTGGTGAATTTTAATCCACTATTTTTTGTTAAATCACCGGAAAGCGAAGATTAAAGTGAGGTGTTCAAGCATTTTTGGCAAGGTATTTTCAATTTAAAAAACCATTAGTAGTCAATTTCGTTGTTTGATGCTATTCGAAAAAATTGAATATTTGGAAACTAAAAAATAGATTAACCATGAAAAAAATAGCGATTCTATTTAGCCTTTTTGCATTTGCCTTGGTATTTCATGCCAATGCACAAGAAGCTTCTGGAGCAGCAATTACCTTTAAGGAAAAGTCAATTGACTTTGGAGATATTACTCAAGGTGATAAAGTTTCACATACGTTTGAATTAACCAACACTGGAAAAGCTCCCTTGATCATTTCCAATGTAGCGGCAACTTGTGGATGTACAGTACCTAGCTGGCCAAAGGAGCCGATTGCTCCAGGTACATCTGCTGAAATTAAAGTCTCTTTTAACTCAGCAGGAAAAATGGGTAAGCAAAATTCAGTTGTTAGAATTTATTCCAACGCTTCTGAGCCAATAGAGAAGATTTCTTTGATCTCCAATGTATTGCCTAAGACTAAGTAATTAAGAGTTTAATACGAATTAAATCAAACTATAACCTCTCGGATTTCCGAGAGGTTTTTTTGTGGGATAAAAATTAGGAATGAGCGTTTTTGGCTATTTAAACTTGTTCTGATCTTTTTTAAAGTTCTTCATCATCTTTCCAAAATGCTTGTCCCGCTTCCGTTTTTCTGCTATGGTGGATTCGAAATGGGCCTTTTCCCGCTCCATTTTGAGGTAGTTTTCATAGGAAGATTGATCCAATTCTCCTTTTTCCAAAGCGTTTAGGACGCTACAACCCAGTTCACTAGTGTGGGTGCAATCCTTGAATTTACATTCCTTAGCCAAGGCAATAATCTGTTCAAAAGTTTGATCTAAGCCTTCACTGATATCTGTCATTCCAACTTCCCTCATACCGGGATTATCAATCAGGATTCCTCCATTTTCTAAAATCAATAATTCCCTATGGCTGGTCACATGCTTTCCTCGGTTGGTACTGGTGCTGATGGCATCCGTTTTCATGGATTGTTTGCCTGAAAGGATATTGGATAGGCTGGATTTACCAACCCCAGAGGATCCCAGTAAGCAATAGGATTTACCTTTTTGAATGATCTTTTTAATCTCCTCGATACCAATGAGACTTTCATTACTGATTGTAAACAAAGGAACATCTGTGATTCTATTCCGAACTTTTGCAACCAAGGATTGCAACTCCGAATCCTCAATTAAATCTATTTTAGTAAGGATGATCTTAGGAGTTACCTTGGCAGCATAGCAAATACTGAGGTATCGTTCGATCCGATTGATGCTGAAATCCCGGTCTACAGCCAAAACAATAAAAGCATAATCAATATTGGTGGCAATAATTTGTTTTTCCCCGTGTTTTCCAACTGCCTGTCGTTCGATGATTGTTTTTCTGGGAAATACAGCGTGTATCAATGCATCCTTTTCATTGAAAGGAGAAATGGCCACCCAGTCCCCTACAGCAGGGAAATCAGCCCTGCTATTGGCAGTGAATCTTAAATTGCCGATAATTTCACTGTCATATTCCGAGTCAGCCGTCCTAACTAGGTACCGTTCTTTGTGTTCGGATATTACTCTACCAATCAAAAAAGAATCAAGATGATGCTGTTTTTGATAAGCAGCCAGCGATTCGGTATATCCTAGATCTTCCAGAGTCATTTCAGTTACTAACGTAGTCAAACGGGAGTGGCAAAATTCAACAGACTAATTCCAGTAGGTAAAAGCGAATTAATTTACCAAAATCCTTTAAAACTTGGGTGAATTCGGTTTGAAGATTATTTGAAGAATTAGCTAAATGTGATCAGGGATTTATTTTCCTAATTTCAATATCCTGAGCGCTCCTTGCACCACCAAAACAAAAACGATGCTCCCAATAATTAAATCAGGCTTATTGGAGTTTAGCCAATGCACTAAAAACCCAGCTATAATGACTCCTAAATTGATGATGACATCATTGGAAGTGAAAATCATACTGGCTTTCATATGCGCTTCTTCCTTCCCTTTTGACTGTTGTAATAGATAGAGGCATATTCCATTTGCAAGCAATGCCATGACAGAAATATAAATCATGGTGGTAAAGTGGGGAAGGCTTTCATTTCCAAAAATCTTCTCAATACTTCCAAGAATCCGAATGCAGCCAAAAGAATTTGAAAATACCCTGCCAGCTTTGCAATTTTCTTTTTCCGAACCAGTGTTCCTCCTACAGCAAAGAGGCTGATTCCATAAACAAAAGCATCGGCAAGCATATCCAGACTATCTGCCACCAATCCCATGGATTTTGAGATCAGACCAGTGGAAAGTTCAATGATGAAAAAGGAAAAGTTGATCGCAAGGACTACCCAGAGTAATTTTTTCTGTTGGGTAATATCTTCAAAATCGAATTGTTCTATTTTTTCAGTACTCAATCTATTCCCGCCCAAATTCAAATCCAAAATGGATCCTTCAATTTTTTCAGTCCCTCCATGATGGTAAACAGTTAATTTCCTGTTAGGAATATCAAATTTCAATTGTTTAATACATGCTAATCCGTCTAGCTTCATCCGGATTAAATTTTCCTCAGAAGGACAATCCATTTTTGGAATTTCAAAGGTTGATTTTTCCATTCGGGGTGAGAAGCTTTGCGAGTGGTTTATAATTGTTATTTAGGCTTTGTTTTTAGCCTTCAGAACACCTTAGATGTAAGTTTATTATTTAGTGGTTAATGAATCCTATTTTACTATTAAAATAATTTAAGGTTGAGAGCATAATACTCGTATTAGGGGGAATAGTTTGCTTCCGGCTAGGGTATGTTTGAATTCGGAGAGGGGGATATTCAGGATTTATTAATTTTGGTCATAAGCTACCCAATCCACTTTTATGATCAAGTAGTAGAATCCCATTTTTAATTTTTCGGGAAAAGGAATTTCCTATGCTTCTTTGGGCCTAAAACATTCAAAAGCCCTCTTTTGTTCAAGAAACCTTCGGAGCCCAACTTGCACATAGCATTCCATCAGCAGCCAAATCGGGATGTTCGCAATCTGCCCGATTCATTCGTTGGCAGCTTTTGCAATGCATGGATTTGTTTAATTGCTGAAGAATAGAAAATTGGTCACATGTGTATTCTTCACTGACTTTCAAATCATGTGTTTTGCACATGTGGGATTCGGAAAAAGAGTTGCAATGGTTGCAACTGGAGGCGATTCGGATAGACATGGCTATGAGATTTTAATGTCTATGAATTTACTTTAAAAATCACATAAAACCTTGGGGTACAGGGAATATGGAATTGTAATAAATAAAAATAGGGAAGGGGCTGAGAAACCTAATTGGAGGTGTTCAACTTAAATCCTCGTGATAAATCATGTTTATTTTATAGACACTACTTTAACAGGATTTAAAAATATCGCTTGCAATAAACATTCACTTACCACTTAATTTTTTCATAATCCACACTCGCTTTTGCAGTTCCTTTGGGGTTGGGGTCCAGGTAAAGTTCTTGTTCTTTTAAAAGTTTGATCTTTTTTGATTCCCCTTTAAGAATGGTGATTTCATTGATGATTTTTCCGTCTTGTTGAATTCTAACTGAAAATTGCATGTCCCCAATATTTTCAACAATTGCAAAGCAATCCTGTCCTCGGTAAGGATTAATCGTCGCGTCTTGACCAGGTCCTTTTCCAGTCATAATCATACTTTGAGAGGGCTCGAGTACAAATGTTGTTTGCGCAAGGACTTCATAGGCGGAGACAATAGTCAAGCAGAGTAATAAAAACAAGCGCTTCATGGTATGAAATAGTTTGTAGTTAGGTTTCAACAAATAGACAAGGATTAAGAAAAATGCCACTGGTTTTATATAGTACTTAATATAGTACTTACAGTGGCTTGTTTTTGTTTTAACTAAAAAATCTGGAAATATTTTTTGCTATCGTCCAGATATGGCATATGCCTCTGGGCTTTCATATATCGGTAAATTTTCTTAGTTGCGTTTCACTGTCAGGTAATTAAGGTGATGCATGTGGTATATCGTTTGTTACCCGGTGTTCCTTAACCCCAAGAAACAAGAGACCTACAAACCAGCCTGCCGGCTGGCAGGCATCTACTTAGACGGAACGGCTAGGTGTCGGTCAAAGTATTCGATAATCTTACCAAACAGGTAGCGATCGTAATTTTGCTCACGGCTCCATCCATGTGTTGCACCCGGTGCAAACGCAAAGTCGAAGTCCTTGCCCTGTTTAATCAGTTCTTCAGCTAACACGGTCACTGTCTTGAAGGGGACCACATGGTCTTGCATACCGTGGATAAACAGGAGTTTATCCTGCAGATTTGATGCATACTTGAGTGCTTTTCTTTCGAAGATCTCCGGGTGTGTCTGTGGGGTACGAACAATCGCAACATCGTCCGTGCCAAAGAACAGCGGGTCAACAGCCGCAGCTGCAGCAACACCTACCTGGAATAAGCCCGGCTTCATCAATAGCGAATAAACGGAAAGTGTGCCACCGTAACTGCTGCCCCAAATACCGATGCGTTCGGGATCGACATAATCCTGTGACTCCATGTAGGCAACGGCACTTGCATAATCCTCAATGTCCTGGTCCGCAAAACCCAGCAGGAACTCTTCACGGAATGCTCTACCATAACCGTCGCTACCTCGAGAATCCACCTGCATGATAATATATCCCTTCTTGACCAACAGTTGCTGCACGAGGCTGTAGTTACCGGCCCAGCGGTTTCTCGCTGTATTCGAATACACGGGCCCAAATAGCACTGGATACTTCTTACCGGGCTGCATATTCGTAGGTTTCAGAATCCGGGCATGCAGCGTGTATTCATCTACAAGACTGGGGAAACTAACGTATTCCGCAGCCGCCCAGGTTCGCTCCGTAAAGGCGGGCAACGGAGAGTTGGTTACTCGCGTAGCGTCACCACCCTCGCTGCTTACCACATAAAGCTCGGGCGGTGATGTGTCATTGCTGTGCATGAACACCAAGTGCCGGCCATCCGGTGAGGGGTAGCCATCGTTCCTGCCCGAAAGACATGTCACCTGCTCTGGATCGCCACCGGACATCTTCAGGCGATACACGTGTTGTTCGTAGGGATTGACGCCGTTGCCTGGATAAAACAGTGCATCACCAGCAATACTTGGGGCGGACAGTACATCGTAGGACGGATTAGTCAGGAGCTGCGGACGATCCCCAGGCGTTGAGGTATCGATCGTGTACAGGCCGTAGCGATCACCCATATCGCTTAAGAAAACAACCTTCTTTCCATCTGGATGCCAGGTAGACCCAAACGATGTATACATGCGGCTCTCTCGAACACCTCGCCAAATCTCGTGCATTTGGCTTTCTCCGGGTGCAACTACAAACAACTTACGTTCAACCGCCGTGTCGGATGCGATATCCACCAGCAGTGCACCGCTTGGTGACCAGTTGAAGTCGATGACCTGGTTAGCATGCGGATCTGGCAAATCGAGGTATATAATGTTCCCGCTTTCTACATCGAGCAGTCCAACCCTACGAATCTCATTTGGATCGCCCGGGTAACTTCTGCGTACTTCGTTGGGATTCGTTTCATCAGCGAGGTAATCCGGGAACGGTACCTTTCGCATCTCACGTCTGTCAACGAGGTGAAATACAATTGTTTTGCCATCCGGGGACCATTTGTAAGTTGGCCCACTCCAGATGCCTGGACCGATTTCACGTTCCGCTCGGCTGTATCGCCCCTTCTGTAAGCTCGAGAGACTGGCGATGCCGATCTTGGTGAGCTGGCGATTCTGTTTGGAAGGGAAGTCAGCAAGCCAAAGGTCACCGTTCCGTATATACGCCGCTTGCTTGCCGTTTGGCGATATCGACAGGTTATGTGCATCTGCCTGGACGGGCATAAATTGGAGGTCGTTTCCCTGGCTCAGCGAAGTCTGCCATAAGTTGTTGCCTCGGAGGCTGACGATTGTGTTCGCGTCGGTCCATGCAATATCGCGAACTGATGGGGATGGCGTATCGGAATTAAGGCGCACTTTCTTCCCATCGCTTGCGAATACCCAGAGGCCACGCCCAGGATTTCCTGGTTCACTCCAAGTAAAAGCGAAGTGCTTGCTGTTTGGTGCCCATGTGGGTTGGGACGGGGTTGTTCCTGTCAGTTTTGGCGTTGCGAATAGGTCATCAAGAGTGAGCTCACCTTCCTGTGCTGTAACTATTGCAGGCAACACCATCAGTAAGCCTGCCACTACCCATGTTTGCCAAAAAGAGATCTGTTGCATGTGTTTGTTTTAGTAGTTGTCTAGTGAAATAATCTTACACTGCTCAAATAGCGCACTCGCCAATCGAGCGTACGTTTTCTGAAGGTCTTCCAAGTCGGATTTTTTGGTTTTATCGTTACCTCTTCCTTGGAACATAACGTTCCTGGCTATGGGTAGTGCGGCATTTTGAAAACGTTCCGCCCTCGCCAGCCGGATGGTTATTGAAAGTACAAAATATCATTTTTTAGTTTCAAGGCCAGCATTTGCTATAGACGATGTTATGCCTTCGTGCTTTTTAATTTTCAAGTATGTTCATTAATTTCTTATTCAGATATAATTTTTCTTTACCGACTCTTATGGATGTTAGAAATCCTTCTTCTTCTAAGGCCATTAGATAGTTTCCGACTGTTTTTGGTGTTCCTAGGTCCATATCAATTAGGTTTTGTCTTTTGGTATAAGGCAGTTTGAAAATGACTTCAATTAAATCTTTGGAGTAAACTTTAGGAAGCTTTTCTTTTATTTCTAGTCCTGTTATTTCCATAAGTTGAATTATGGATTCTAATCTATTTAACCCTTTTATAGCAGTTTTTTCTACCATATCCAGCATGTATAGAATAAAATTCGACCAATTATTTTTCTCGGTTATCGCCTTTAAACCTTGGTAGTATTTGTCTTTATTCTCTATGATGTACTCACTTAAGAAAAGGGCAGGGATGTCAAGTAGTTGCTCTAGTTTTAGCTGAAGTAAAAGAAGAATACGACCTGTTCTTCCATTACCGTCCGAAAAAGGGTGTATGGCTTCAAATTGGTAATGTGAAATGGCCATTTTAATTAGTGGGTCTAACGTATGATTTTCATTGATGAAAGCTTCAAGATTTGCCATTTTTTCTCGAATTACCTCTTCACCTGATGGTGGTGTGTAGATAATATCGCCTTTTGAATTAGAGAGAGTCGTTCCAGGAGTTGTTCTTATTCCAGCTGTAGTTTGTTTAATACATTGAACAATTTCGATACAAAGGTTTGTTGTGATAAAAGGTTTTTCCTCAAGTCTTTTAAAACCTAACCAAATAGCTTCTTTGTAACTAATTACTTCTTTTGTAGCTAGGTTGTCGAATTTTTTATCTGCCACAACGGCTTGATACAAGTCGTCATTTGTTGTTACGATATTCTCAATTTCAGAACTAGCTTTTGCTTCCTGCAAATGAAGAGTGTCTAGAAATAAACTAGGATTAGGTAGGTTTCTTATTGCGCCATTTAATTGAGCTAAAGCCCTGCTGGCTTTGATTGTTTTTGTAAGAATTTCTTTAGTTTCTAGATCTGCTGTTGGTGGGAGTAGAGGCAGATTGTTAAATGGTTTGGCTTTATCGAAGCTGTTCATAATCGAGAGTAATTTTTACACCTGTATTTTATTCAGAGGTAAAAATAATCAAAAATTACTCTCGTATTGTTTTGAGAAGTAAGTTTTACTCTTGTTTTTTTTGCATGAGGCACAATGTCGGGGCGGTTTCCAAACGGTGTGGAGCCCCGACATTGAGAAACGACCGAAGGGATGTTTCTCAACGGTCCGGCTAGCAGCTGTAGTTTTGGTTTGTGTGTTGGCCTAAGCGACTATTGCTGCTACCATTGTTAGCAACAGTATTTATCAATTATTTTGTTAATTCGACTTCTATTTTTCTGTTGAAGTAATATTGGATAGAGATTTAATATTAGGTTGAATGCTGTACCGGAAAAAAAGAATATCAATTCAGACCTTAAGTCAAAAACAATAAATAGAATTAGTTGAGAACTTAATAATCCAATGAAATGTCCAAATTCACTTTTTATCATTTCATGTCTAGATATCAATAAGTTAGAACAACTTATACCATTAATCCTAATAGTCCGATTCATCTTGCCGTAAATTGTTTTAGTAACAAGGAATTCAAAAAAGTCAACGCCAATTTTTCGGTATATTTCTTTATCAATAGAGAGAGTGTTTGTTAATAACGACTTGTCCTTAAGTCTTCTCTCAAATAATTGGGACACTATTGCTCCTAATCCCCACGAACTAATCACAATTAAAAAGCTGTAAATGAAGTTCATTGGAAGGGTATCATAGTTCTGTTGAGGTACATATTGTTGCTAACGCTAAGCGCATGATCAGCAGCGCTTTATGAGCATTATTTTATTTTTTATCTGATCAATCTTAAGAGCACATTTCTATTGTCTAACACTTTAACCGCTTTGGATTATGCGCATTGTGTGCCTTGAATGGTGAATATAGACCCGTGATGGTCGTTCCAACGGGTGAAAGTCCCTTAAGCGCGGGAGTCGTTAACACCAGGCCAAGCAAGTGGCAAGGTGGTTTACCGCGAGGTATACACTGAAGTAAGCCAGACTGCGGTGTCTGTACTGACGAACAGGAACTCTATACTGAGGCTATGAGGATGGATGAGGTAGCACATCATGCCGAAGTCCAAAGCTCTGGAAACAGAGATAAGCCAAAATAGTAGATAGAGCAGCGATAGGCACAAGGATATTCACCTTACCGAGGGAGGTCTCTAGACGTCTGGAACGTCCAAGAGAAGTCAGCCGAGGTCATAGTAGTTATCGGAAACGAGCTGTAAATACTCGCAGAGGTCTCACTGGATAATGAAGGACTGAACATTGAATCGCGTCCTAATTCGGATAGGAATCCCGCACATGCGAGATAGCCTATTCTTAAGCGGACAAGGAGAACAAAGTAATGATAGAAAAAGTACTTCAATCCAAAAAAACCTTTATAAAGCCTACCGTCAAGTAGTGGGTAATAAAGGTCATCGGGAGTGGACGGTATGCAGGTGACCGAATTGAAGTCGTTTATCGACCAAGGCAAGACAGCTGTATTAACCGACATCCTGAAAAGGAGGTACGTACCTAAAGCTATCAGAGGGGTTGAAATCCCAAAGAGTAACGGAAAAACCAGATTACTCGGAGTCCCATGCGTAGTGGATAGATGGCTTCAACAGGCAGTTAGCCAGCAATTAGCCACCCGATTCGAATTAACTTTCGAAGAGGAGAGCCACGGTTTTCGACCTGGAAAGAACCTTCACGGAGCAGTAACACAAGCACTGAAAACATCAATGATGGCTATCAGGATATTGTTGACATTGATCTGAAAGGTTTTTGATGAAGTACAACACTACAAGTTGCTCAGTTAATCTACAACAGGGTGAAATGTCCCACAACTTTGTGGCTGATCCGAAAATGGCTGAGAGCACCAATCCAGATCAACGGAAAACTGCACAAACGCCGAAAGGGTATGCCACAGGGAAGTCCCCCAATCCTCTTCTATCCAATATATTATTGGACGAACTGGACAAGTATCTCAAAAGTAAAGGGTTGAAATTTGTCCGCTATGCCGATGACTTTAGTATCTATACTCAGTCAAAATCAGCTGCCCAAAAAGTAGGAAATGAAGCTCATATGTTCCTGAAGAACAGACTGGACTTGCCTATCAACAGGGAGAAAGGAATCCGAAGACCCTGACTTTTGAGCTGCTAGGTCATGGCTTCGTGCCAACCTACAAAAAGGGGGAAAAAGGGTAAATACCAACTGGTAGTGAAGAAGCAAAGCTGGGAAAACCTGAAGCGTAAGTCAAAGGAATAAACTAAGAAAAACCCTACCATACAGCTTTGAAGAGCGACTTCAAAACTCAGAGAGGTATGGATGGGCTGGGTAAACAATTATCGACTGGCCAGTATTCAGGCCAAGCTCAAACAACTCGACGAGTGGCTGAGGAACAGACTCAGATATTGCATTTGGCATGACTGAAAAAGCCTGAGCGAAAACGCAAAACCTAATTAGACTGGGAGTGGATCAAGACCATGCCTACGCATGGAGTAGAACCAGAAAGGAGGATGGGCTGTAGCTCAGAGTCCCATACTGTAAATAACGATTACACTTTCCAGACTGAAAAGAAAGGGCTAAGGTAAGTATGCTGGACTATTACTCAAAATCAAAGCCCGAGATTCATCAATGAACTGCCGTATACGAGACCCGTACGTACGGTGGTGTGAGAGGCGCACCGTGGGCTTATGGCTCACGGCCGTCTACTCGATTGCTGGCCGTACATTCATTAGCACCAAATTCTTTTTTCCAACAATTGAATGACGCTGTATTGTCTTACTTCACTGACATTAGGATATTTTTCTGCATATATCCATGGTTCATAGAATGAATAATTCTCAATCCTTCCATCCTCTTTTACATCTAGATCATAACTCCGAACTATCTAATACATGAATGACTTCATAACTTTACCTCTTACTGTAGTAACCTCTTTTCTTAATTTATTTTTTGATTTCTTCCTGACTTGGAAGGTCCATTATACCTAAGTCTTTTAAATCTTTCCATAAGTATTCCCAGCCAGAATTAGGTTTCAAATTAGCTATATCATAATTCTTAATTTTTGTGGTTACTTCTTCATTCTTATTCAGCTTCATTAAATAATCATATCTTGATGCTACTCAGAGTCTTTTTTCTTCTTTATCCACAAGACCAACCCTCCATTTGTAAATCCTCTACCAAAAAATATTCTTAAGTCTATGTCATTATCACTGGTCTTCAATTTTGGGATATTAAGCTGTTTTTCAAGTTTCTCGTTAGTGACAAATTCCACTTCATCATCATTCTTCTGTGCAAATGCTGAAAATAGGGTGGCTATAATTAGTACATTAAACAATGATTTCATCTTCTTCATGGCACACAACGGTTTGCATATGGCTTGTGGCGGTTTCGAAGCACTTTCCAGTCCACCGAAACCAAAGTTGGCTACGAAGCGAAAACCTTGCTGACAGCCGTTTACCCGCCATAAGCCATATGTGGTGTGTGTGCCTTGAATGGTGAATATAGACCAAAAGATGGTCGTTCCAACGGGTGAAAGTCCCTTAAGCGCGGGAGTCGTTACCCGAAGCCAAGCAAGTGGCAAGGTGGTTTACCGCGAGGTATACACTGAAGTGCTTTCAGACTGCGGTGTCTGTACTGACGAACAGGAACTCTATACTGAGGCTATGAGGATGGATGAGGTAGCACATCATGCCGAAGTCCAAAGCTCTGGAAACAGAGATAAGCCAAAATAGTAGATAGAGCAGCGATAGGCACAAGGATATTCACCTTTTACCGAGGAGGTCTCTAGACGTCTGGAACGTCCAAGAGAAGTCAGCCGAGGTCATAGTAGTTATCGGAAACGAGCTGTAAATACTGCAGAGGTCTCACTGGATAATGAAGGACTGAACATTGAATCGCGTCCTAATTCGATAGGAATCCCGCACATGCGAGATAGCCTATTCTTAAGCGGACAAGGGAGAACAAAGTAATGATAGAAAAAGTACTTCAATCCAAAAAACCTTTATAAAGCCTACCGTCAAGTAGTGCGGGTAATAAAGGCTCATCGGGAGTGGACGGTATGCAGGTGACCGAATTGAAGTCGTTTATCGACCAAGGCAAGACAGCTGTATTAACCGACATCCTGAAAAGGAGGTACGTACCTAAAGCTATCAGAGGGGTTGAAATCCCAAAGAGTAACGGAAAAACCAGATTACTCGGAGTCCTATTATGCAGTGGATAGATGGCTTCAACAGGCAGTTAGCCAGCAATTAGCCACCTGATTCGAATTAACTTTCGAAGAGGAGAGCCACGGTTTTCGACCTGGAAAGAACCTTCACGGAGCAGTAACACAAGCACTGAAAAACATCAATGATGGCTATCAGATATTGTTGACATTGATCTGGTATGTTCTTTTGATGAAGTACAACACTACAAGTTGCTTCAGTTAATCTACAACAGGGTGAAATGTCCCATTTAACTTTGTGGCTGATCCGAAACGCTGAGAGCACCAATCCAGATCAACGGAAAACTGCACAAACGCCGAAAGGGTATGCCACAGGGAAGTCCCCCTTAGTCCTCTTCTATCCAATATATTATTGGACGAACTGAAGGCATTCCGTGTATAAAGGGCTGGAAATTTGTCCGCTATGCCGATGACTTCAGTATCTATATCAGTCAAAATCAGCTGCCCAAAAAGTAGGAAATGAAGTCTATATGTTCCCTGAAGAACAGACTGGACTTGCCTATCAACAGGAGAAAAGCGGAATCCGAAGACCCCTGACTTTGGAGCCGCGTTGTGGCCGCGGCTTCGTGCCAACCTACAAAAAGGGGGAAAAGGGTAAATACCAAACTGTAGTGAAGAAGCAAAGCTGGGAAAACCTGAAGCGTAAGCTCAAAGGAATAACCAAGAAAAACCTTACCATACAGCTTGAAGAGCGACTTCAAAAACTCAGAGAGGTATGGATGGGCTGGGTAAACAATTATCGACTGGCCAGTATTCAGGCCAAGCTCAAACAACTCGACGAGTGGCTGAGGAACAGGACTCAGGATATTGCATTTGGCATGACTGGAAAAAGCCTGAGCGAAACGCAAAAACCTAATTAGGACTGGGAGTGGATCAAGACCATGCCTACGCATGGAGTAGAACCAGAAAAGGAGGATGGGCTGTAGCTCAGAGTCCCATACTGGTAACAACGATTACACTTTCCAGACTGAAAGAAAGGGCTATGTAAGTATGCTGGACTATTACTCAAAATCAAAGCCCGAGATTCAATGAACCGCCGTATACGACCCGTACGTACGGTGGTGTGAGAGGCGCACCGTGGGCTTATGGCTCACGGCCGTCTACCGGATTATGTGGCGATTACTCTTCTTTCTCAAAAAATATCCTAACAATATTATCGGTTTTAACCGGAATACCTTTGATTGTCCCTGGTATCCATCTAGAATAACTAGTTTTTAGTTTCCTTACTGCAATTTTGAATAAATCATCTCGATATTTCTCATTCTCTTCCATTTGAGGGACAAAATTATTTATGTAAAAGTCTGATATTGTGCTGTCCTTTTCTACTATAAAACCTAGGTCAAGAAAGGGCCAACCTCCGAATTCAGATTTATTTTTCACAACGTTGATATTATTTACTTTTATAGTTGTTAAATAATCTCCGGTTCTTTCTATTTCTTTTGGTAGTCTTGGTCTTTCATCACAATCCCAGTATTTCACAAGTATATCTTCTGATTGAGTTCGAAATATGAAAAGACTATCAGCTTTTTCATGAAGTTTTTCTTTGAAACCTACTCCATATTTTTCAATAATTACTTTATCCATGAAATCCCCATAACAACCCTGTGTTTGACCTTCATAAATTACATCGCTTATTAAGTCAAAATCGAATACCAATCCATATTGTTTGCAAAGTTTCCTTAACTCATTTTCATATCGAATTTCTCCGAAAAGAAACCCTATAGTTTGGGTGAATACAATCCTTCCATTTTCTATATCCTTTTTAGCTCTTTCTATTTCAGAAATGCAGAGAGTGTCATTTGAATTAGGATTATTTACATAATGAATTCTTTGAAGTAATTCATCTTCATAAAAATTTTGCTCGTTCTGTGAACAAGCATCAATCGAAATAAGTAAGAAAAGTAGAAATAGCTGCCTCATATTTTTTCAATGCTACATAACGTTTTGCAGCTACCCGAAGGTGGCGATTTCGAAGCACTTCATTGTCAACCAAGTACAGACTTTGATAGAAGCACAACGCTTGATTTAACCATTGCACCGCCACTTTTGGGTAGGTGCTGTGTGTGTGCCCAGCATGGGCATCAGATATCGAAGATATCAAATTATTCCAGAGGGTGAAAGTCCCTTATGGGCGGGGGTAACGCCCCGAAGCATTAGCAAGTCGCAAGGTGGTTTGTCGTGAGACATTCACTGAAGGAAGCGAGACTGCAAACCTTGGTTCCAACGAACAGGAATCCGGATACGGAGGCTATTTAATGGATGAGGTAGCACATCATACTGACGTCCAAAGGTTGGTTAACCAACATGTGCTTAGATGGTAGATCCAGTGGATATTGAGGGAAGGAATATGCTCTTACCTGGGGAGATCTCTGGCTGTCGTGAACATCTAAGAGAAGTCAGCAGAAGTCATAGTAGCTATGAGGAAACTTGAGCTAAGAACTATGGAGGTCTCACAAAAGTAGTAAAGGACTGAACATTGGATTACGTCCAAATTGATAGGAGTACTGTTTTGGTATAGCCTTATCTTAAGCGGACAGGGTTATCAAGTAAATGATGATAGAAAAAAGTACTCAACCGTAAGAACCTTTTTATAAAGCCTACCGACAGGTGGTGCAGAACAAGGGTTCGGCAGGTGTGGACGGCATGAATGTGACTGAACTACTTTCCTACTTGAAGGCAACAGGGGCGGGATTGCCACATCCATTCTGAACCATGCGTATGTACTGAAACCTATCAAAGGGGTGAAATCCCTCAAGAGTAACGGAAAGACCAGATTATTAGGTGTTCCCACAGTAGTAGACAGGTGGCTTCAACAAGCAGTAAGCCAAGTGCTGATGACCAAATACGAACTCACGTTCGAGGAACACAGCTATGGGTTCAGCCCCTGAAAAGAACATCCATAAGGCGGTAAGACAAGCCCCATAAACATCAATGATGGCTATCAGGACATCGTGGATATTGATCTGAAGGGTCCTTGATGAGGTTGACCACTCGACGCTACTCCAATTGATCTACCAACAAAACGTCCGACAACTCTCCGTCTCATCAGAAAGTGGCTACGTGCACCCATCCAGATCAACGGAAAACTGCACAGGCGTAGGAAAGGTGTACCACAGGATCTCCTATCAGCCCGCTTTTGTCCAACATCCTTCTGGATTTATTGACAAGGAACTGGAAAGAAGAAACCTTTTGATGATATTTATATGCTGATGACTTTGCATCTTACACAAAACGTGAAAGAGAAAGCTAGAAAAGGAACGAGATTTTTGGCCTTTTCTCAAAAGGCAAGCTTAAACTACCCATTAACAAAGAGAAAAAGTATCCGTGCAGACCCTCTAACTTTCGAAATGTTGGGACATGCCATTTGTTCCGACATACCAGAAAGGGGTGAAAGGAAAATACCAGTTGGTAGCGAAAAAGAATAGTTGGGAATCACTCAAACGAAAGCTCAAGCAGCTCACCAAGAAAACAAAACCATACGGCTTGGAGGAACGGTTGAAAAAGCTGGCTGAAGTCTGGCGCGGATGGGTGAACAATTATCGTCTCGCCAGTATCACAGCCAAACTGAAATCACTTGATGAGGAACGGTTAAGAAACCGTCTCCGATATTGATTCGGCATGATTGGAAGAAGCCTGAGCGGAAACGTAAAAACCTAATCAGATTGGGAGTAGATCAAGATCATGCTTTACTCAAGGAGACCAGAAAAGGAGGATGGGCAGTAGCCCAGAGTCCGATATTGATTACAACAATCACTCTGCCACGCTTAAGAAGAAAAGGCTACGAATCTATGCTTTCCCTATTACTCAAAACGCAACCTACAACCCAGTGAACCGCCGTATACGAGACCCGTACGCTGGTGGTGTGAGAGGCGCACGTGGGCTTATGGCTCACGGCCGTCTACTCGATTGGCACCAGTGTTATATTTTAATTTTCTGTCAACGGTTCTTTTCTTTTTGCTGATCATTTTGGCTTAGGTAATGAACGGATATCAGAACTTGAATGCTGGGGTCTTTCAAGTCGTAGTATTCAGGATTCGTGTAAATTCTTTGTTGGAGCAGACCCATTGATTCCCAATCTCCAGCTCCCATTATACTCTCATAATATTGTTTCAAGTCTGGGTTTCGCTTTGAAAGGTCTTTTAAGAAAAGAGCGTACTTCCCTTCTATGTTAAGACCTATATATTTGTAAGTCTTGTTCTCACGAAAGTTTCTTGCTTTACCGAATTTCCATATCTCTGAGAATAGGTCGGATTCAAAGTTTGAGTACAATTCCTTTTGTTCTTCAAATTCTACATTTTCTAGGATTGGCATGTAACCATATTCACCTAAATATGGAATTAATGAGTCAATGCACGACTTGAACTCATCAGTCGAACCGCACATTTGAGACTGAAAAAACGATTTCAGCTTTTGCAAGTCTTTTATCTCAGCTCCACTGAAGTTGGCCTTTAATTCAGTCGAACGAAACTTTTGTGAGCAATTAGAAACTAAAATTGAAATAATAATTATGTAGAAAATTCTTGTCATTTTACATTGGTGCCAACGATTGTGTATACGCAACCAGTTGCGCATATATTCTATATATCTAAATTGTCCAGAGGACTTTGAATCTGATTAAATCCCTTGGTAGTTACATGGGTATAGATTTCAGTTGTTTTTGAACTACTATGTCCCAAAAGTGATTGAATATACCTCAAGTCGGTTCCATTTTCCAGTAAATGGGTTGCAAATGAATGTCTTAAGGTATGAGCTGTAATATTTTTAGAGATTCCAGCACGTTTAACTGCTCTTTTTAGTATGGCCTGAATACTTCGGCTAGAATATTTAATAGGTCGGTCGTTTGTACTTTCTTGTCCTTCAAATAAATAGTATGTCGGCTTATATTGCTTGAAATATTCCCTCAATAAATCCAATAGTTTTTTGGAAAGGATCGTATATCTATCTTTTTTGCCCTTAGCCTCCTCAATTCGTATTTGCATTCGCTGGGAATCAATGGCAGAAATTGGAAGATTGATCAATTCTCCAATTCTTAGTCCTGCTGAATAGATCGTGCTCAATATTGCCAAATGTTTGATGTTTTTCACTTGATTAAGAATCATTTTGATTTCTTCTTCACTACAGACTACAGGAAGTGTTTTTTCTCTTCTGGGACGTTCCACAAAATACAACTTTCTTTTACCACCTAATACTTTCTCAAAGTAAAATTTGATGGCATTAATTGCTTGATTTTGATAAGAACTGGATACTTTTCGATCAGTGACCAGAAATCTTGAGAACTCTATGACATGTTTCTCATTCAATGAATCCATGTCTTCGGCTGGAAAATGATTGATAAACTCCTCAAATAAAGGGATATAGGTCTTAATGGTGTTTTCGCTGTATCGTAATTCTAAAAGCTTATCCTTATAGGAATTAGGTGCAGGTTTGTATCGAGCGACTTCCTCAGGCTTGAGTTTGGCAATCCCTGTTTTGGGAGGCTCCATTTCTATTCTTAATGAAAGACCTGCTTGGGCACTGTGAACTTTTATTTCTTCTAAAAATTGTTCAGAATAGGGTACCGTCCACCATTTGTTTTTGCTATCCCATTTTGCATAAGGGATAGTTTTAATGTGTTTTATTAGTGTAGGAAAATACCCAAAAAGGAGTTTGATTCTTCTGTTTTGGGTGATTATCGCCAATAATGCAGTTTTCTCAATGTTCGCTCTGGAAATAGTTGAGGGTTGGTGGAGTCCATCTTTTGTCAGTTTACTAATTCTCTTTCCAAAATAAGAATCCAGTTTTTCCAGATTCCCAGGATAATGAGGGATTTCCCAAAGAAAAAGATCTTTATTCCATCGTGAATAAAGAATGCCTCTCACAAAGCTGATATCAGCTTCATTTTTTGGCATTTTCAAGAGAATCTTTCTCCCCTTTACTTCAATTTCAACTGCTTTATTCATTAAAAAAATATTCAAAAGTTGCGTATATACAGCTATATGGTAAATATGCGAAATTATTCTAAATAATTAGTTCATCTACTAATTATTATATGATAGATATTCTAGTTATTCCTTGAGTACTTAATTCGAGATTTATGTTCTTAGATTTAAATTACAAGCTGAACTGAATTCCCTGAATTCAGGTTTACCAATCTTAACGCACTATTTCATGGCTAAAAAAGCAGCACGCAAAGTGACCATGGGTCAGGTATTTAAAACCATCATCTGGCCCAGAAGAAAGCATTTATTTTTAGGTCTTTTTTTGATCATTATCAGTAGACTCGCCAGCCTAGTGCTCCCAGGAGCCAGTAAATACCTGATAGATGATGTGATACCCAGCAATGACCTGACCATGCTCAAATGGTTGATTATTGCCGTTGTAACGGCCATCGTGATCCAGTCGGTCACCTCTTATGCTCTGACTCAAATCCTGAGCGTGGAAGCACAAAACCTGATCGCCAAGTTAAGGTCCCAGGTCCAAAGTCACATCATCAAACTTCCTATCCGATTCTTTGATAATACTAAAACTGGAGAATTGGTGTCCAGAATCATGTCGGATGTGGAAGGAGTGAGGAACCTGGTCGGAACGGGCTTTGCCCAAATGGTAGGTGGGATCTTGACGGCTATCATTTCGCTGTTTTTACTGATCAGCATATCTCCTAAAATGACCTTGTTTGTGCTGCTTCCTGTGGTGATTTTCGGTTTGGTGTCCTTAAAAGCCTTTGGAAGAATCCGGCCGATATTCAGGGAAAGAGGAAAGATTAATGCGCAGGTGACAGGAAGGCTTACCGAAACCTTGGGAGGAATACGAGTGATCAAAGGATTTAATGCCGAGCAACAGGAAATCAAAACCTTTGCCAGAGGGGTGGAAGAGTTGTTTTTGAATGTAAAGGCAAGTTTGACTGCTACCAGCTTTGTGACTTCTGCAGGAGCCTTATTGCTTGGGCTAGCTTCCGCAGGGATCATGGGTTTGGGCGGTTATATGATCATGCAAGAGCAATTGACATTTGGGGATTTTCTGGCTTTTACCCTTTACTTGGGATTTATGATTGCTCCGATTGTTCAGATGTCAAATATTGGAAGCCAGTTGACTGAAGCTTTTGCAGGATTAGATAGAACTGAAGAAATCATGAATACTCCTTTGGAGGCAGACGATAACCTAAGAACTTTGTCTTTGGCCAAAATTAAAGGAGAAATGGTTTTTGACCGAGTTTCATTTTCTTATGAAGAAGGAAAAGAGGTGGTAAAAGAGGTAAGTTTTGAAGCACCTGCTGGATCTGTGACTGCCTTGGTAGGGACTTCAGGTTCAGGAAAGACTACTATTGCTGGACTGGCAGCTACGTTCTTAACTCCAGACTCTGGTAGTATTTACCTGGATGGAAATGATTTGGCTACGGTGACGCTGGACTCTTTCAGGACCCAATTGGGTGTGGTCTTACAGGATGATTTCCTTTTTGAAGGGACTATTCGGGAAAATATTCTGTTCCCAAGACCTGATGCTTCGGAGGAACGATTGCTTCAGGCAGTTCATGCAGCGCATGTACAGGAATTTACAGATCGTTTTGAGGATGGTTTGGATACTTTAATAGGAGAACGAGGGGTGAAGCTTTCCGGTGGACAACGACAAAGAATTGCCATTGCACGAGCCATCTTGGCTGATCCAAGAATATTGATTTTGGACGAGGCTACTTCAAATTTGGATACGGAATCAGAAACTTTGATCCAAGCGAGTTTAAAAGACTTGATGAAGGGAAGAACCACCTTTGTGATTGCACACCGATTGAGTACCATCAGACAAGCAGACCAGATTTTGGTGATCGAACAAGGCAAGATTGTAGAAAGAGGGAAGCACGAAGAATTGATTGCTTTGGAAGGAAGGTATTATCAATTATATACTTACCAGGCGAGAATATAGGTTGCAGGGTCTAAGTTGTAGGTTTTTGGCTATAGTAAAATTAAAAATTGTAGAGTTTAAAATGAGAATTAATGTTTTAGGTTTTATTTGTAAGTTTCTTAAAACATAGGTTATGAAGTTAGAAGGAAGAATTTTGTAAGTTAGTTTACATTGTTCAAGTCCCGGTATTCAGAACTAAAAATTCACGGAATTGCACAGCCAACTCCGCCTTTTAAAAGGGGAAGGGGGATTGAAGAATGGAAGTATGAATTATGAAGTCAGAAGTTAGTTTGAAAACTGATGACTGAACACTGCCAACCGAATACTGACTCCTAACCACTGATTCACATTTCCTTGATCAAAGGAATAATATCTGAAATCTGTTCGGCTTGATAAAAGTGTTCATGTTCAATTTCATGGTGGATCATTTCATGCTTCCACGTCACATGAAATGGGATATGAATGGCATGACCCCCGAGTTTCAATACAGGGAGAATATCTGATTTTAAGCTGTTTCCCACCATTAAAAATTCGGATGGATAAACATCCAAATGCTTGATGAACTTTAGGAAATCTGTTTCCTTTTTTCGCTCATGATTTCTATATGATGGAAATAAGCCTCCAAACCTGATTTCTTGAGTTTCCTTTCCTGATCTACCAAGTCGCCTTTGGTGGCCATTACCAGTCTATAATCCGAACTCAGTTCTTTTAAGACCTGCTCCACTTCGGGTAGCATTTCCACAGGTTTACCCATCATTTCTTTTCCAATATCCATGATTCGTTCTATCATGGTTAATGGAATGTTCTTTTCAGATACCCGAATGGCGGTTTCAATCATGGATAGCATGAAGCCTTTGATACCATAGCCATAGATGTTAATGTTTTCAATCTCAGTATGATATAATTCTTTTAAAGAGCTGTGTTGAGGCATGAAATCCTCTAACATCTCCGTGAATTTTTCTTCAGCCTCCCGAAAAAATGGCTCATTAACCCAAAGGGTATCATCTGCGTCGAAAGCGATAACTTTAATCATGAAATTTTAAAATTGAGATGTTGTAAAAATTGAGGATTAGGGAATAAAATGATTTGGTTCCTTCGCAAAATAAAGAGCTTCAAAATTCGAATAAACGATTTTTCTCAAAGTTACATAATCCGATCACTGACCACTGACTACTGACTACTGACTATTGATCACTGACCACTAACTACTGATCATTGACTACTGACTACTGACTATTGCTCACTCCTCACTATTCAGTGAAATCATCCAATCCAATAACACCTCTCTCCATCCAGAAACAGGGCCTTTTCCTAGGCCAAAGCCGAAACCATGTCCACCGGTAGGATAGATATGCAGTGAAGCAGGAACTCCCTTGGCATGAAGGGCTTTGTAATATAAAAAGCTGTTTTCGATCGGAACCCCTTTGTCATCCTGTGCATGAACCAAGAACGTAGGAGGGGTGTCTTCTGTGACGTTCAGTTCACCCGAAAAACGATCGATCAACTCTTGTGGAGCGTTTTCTCCGATTAAGTTTCTTCTAGATCCTGAATGGGCACTGGCATCCCTGAATGATATAACCGGGTAAGCTAAAATTGAAAAGTCAGGACGTGCCGATAATTCATCGATCGCATCTTTTGGTCTATCCACCTCATGCTCATATTGGGTACTTACCGTCGAGGCTAAATGTCCACCAGCAGAGAATCCCAAGACACCGATTTTTTCTGGATCTATTTGCCAGTCGTTTGCATGATGTCTTGCCAGTCGAATAGCTCTTTGTGCGTCGAGCAAAGGAACCTCCTTCCCATCTGTCAATGATTTGGAATCGGGGAGTCTGTATTTAACGACAATTCCAACTATTCCTTGTGTGTTTAGCCATTTAGCAAAATCCCTTCCTTCCCAGTCATAAGCTAGAATATGGTATCCACCTCCAGGAAAAATGACTACTGCTTGTCCTGTTCGTGATTGCTTACTTGGTAAAAAGACTTCAATCTGAGGAATCTGAACATTTTCAATTCGAATAATTCCTTGCTCCACGGCTTTTTCTTCCAAACCCATATCCGTTTGAAGGGGTGGAGTGCCTTCCCATAGTGGTAAAACGATTTCTTGAGCAAAAGAACTGCTAAAGGTCATACTGAGTAAGAGACCGAAAAATAGTGATTTCATAGGTTCATTTATTGGGCTTCAATTGGAAAGATGAACTCTCCAAACCATTTGGTTTTGAGGGTTTAAAATACTCATTTATTTGAGTTCTTTGGTAGTTTTTGGTCCCGCTATTTTGAAAGAGTTAGTTTTTGTATCCATTTCTAATCCCCATCTTTCCAAATTGGGTAGTTCCAAACTTTTTTCCCGGTATTCATCTGGAGTCATAATGGGAATCCCATAGATGATCGGAAAATACCGTTGGCAGGATTCGCAAGTGAGTAATCCTTCTATGATTTCCTGATAATCAGTTTCTTGGATGATTTGGATCTTTAAGTCGCTTTTGTCAAAAGGACAACAAAGTTTATCTACTAATTTTCGATTCATGTAAATGCTATTTAAGTTGTTGGAGATAGGTTTGGACAGCCATTTCAGGGTCTGTAGCGTTTAAGATTCCAGAAATAACCGCAATTCCTTCGAAGGAGAAATGGCTAAGTTTTTCCAGGTTCTCTGGTTTGATTCCGCCTGAAAGGAAGATCGGCAATGAAGTCAATTTCCTGGCTTGCTGGATACTTTCAGGGTGAACTAACTCACAGGTATCAACCGAGGAAGAAGGGAATACTGAACAAAAGCTGATGTATGATAATTGATTTTGCTCCGCCCATAAGATCAGTTCCTCTTGATTGTTTACAGTTAGTCCAATGATTTTACTTTTTAAAGATTCCCTTATAAGCTCAAATTCTTCTGGTACTTTGTCTAAATGTACCCCATCCAAATTGCACTTTTGGGCTAATTTCCAATCCTCATTGATCAGTACTGGAACTTGATAAGTCTGTGCAATTTTTTTGATGTCCTGACAGAATTTGATCTTTTCTTGTTCGGTAACTTGTTCAGGCCAGTGATTCCAAATTTGAAGTAGTTGAACCCCTCCTTTGAGTGCTTGTTGGGTTTTTCAAGTAATTCTAGCCAGGGTTGATTTGGATCCAGAACCAAGTATATTCCTTCGAGTTTTTTCATGTCATACCTTGTTGTAAAGCTTTGAAGAATGCTCCCCAATAAGGGTCAATTCCATTGAATTCAAAATTTGATGATCCACCGGACTTACCTAGTAAGGTATTCATAGGACTATTTGTGAAAGTACCAATGGATACGGCCGGAATTCCTTCATCTTTTAATCGGTTGATGAGTTTATTTTCACTTTCCGGGGTAACCGCCATAATCATAGATCCTGCTCCAATGGAAATAAGCGGGTCGATCCCGAAAAGTTCGGACACCTGTTGAACTTCCGTAGGAACAGGTATATCGGCGGCATTTACAGAGAAACCCAAACCAGAGGCATTGGCCATTTCCTGAATTGCACCTAAAATCCCTCCCTCCGTAACATCATGCATGGCATGTAGCTCTTGGTGTGGAGTGAGTGTTTGATGTGCCAATCTTGCTTCCTTCAATACGGAAAGTTTCCAGAAGTTATCCGCCGCAGTTTGTTGGATCTTTTTCCCAAAGCAGACTGAACTGTTTCCGGAAAGGACATAGCCAAGAGTGATGTAGATGAAATAGCAGCATGTTTGGTGAGAATAATAGCATCTCCGGCTTTGGCTAATGAGCTAGTTAGAATTTGGTTTCTGGGAGCTTTCAAAAAGAAAGTACCCCTCCGGAAATGGTAGATTCAATTCCTGGGATTTGCCCGGTATGCCCACCTGTGATGCTGATCTCCATTTCCTCACAAAGGGAATGAATATGTTTCCAATATTCCTGGAAATCTTCCCTGCTTAAGCTTAGTGGTAAATTGAGCACAAACTGGGCATATTGTGGTCCGAAGCCTGTTGTACTCATATCATTGGCCAATAAATGTACCGAAAGCCAGGCAGAAACCTTCATTCCCAAACTTGGGATCAATGAAAGAGGATCGCTCGAAATGGCCAATGCATCTCCATTTCCAATATCCACCATGGCAGTATCTACTCCGAACCTGGGCCCATGAATGACCTCTTTTCTTCCAGCTCCACAGAAGTTTAAAACATCTTCTTTAAACACCTCCGAGCTGACTTTACCCGCTGAATTCTCAAAAGCTCCCATTAGACATCCAATAATTGAACGTGGAACCCAAAGAAATCACCATAGGGGATTTTCCATTGTTTTTAGGGAACCATTTTGGCAATCCAGTGGCGTTCCATTCGATTTTGTATTTCCGATCAGGCAAGGCTTCTGCTACCAATGCTTCCAGGGATGCGGGAGTATAGAAATGGGCAGTCACATAATAATTGTTTCTTCCGAAAACCTGCTGGACTTTACGTCGGAGTAGTTTGGGGGTATTTCGGTTCATCATTCCAAAAATGATCCCATACTTTCCTACTCGAACCGCTTCTTGGATTACCTGAATAGGGTTTTTGTAATATTCGAAGGTGGTGACAAAAGCCAATGCATCAAAGGAATGATCCTTGAAAGGCATATGATGTGAATCAGCCATCACCAGGTCTCCGTCAAATAATTGCACCCCTTGTGCCAACATAAAAGGAGAAATGTCTCCTCCGGTAGCTTCCAATCCGATTTCATGCCACCAGCGGGTAAATCGGGTAGTTCCGCAACCAAATTCCAATAAGGTTTTCACCCGATGATCCTGTTTGATGAGTTCCTCCAAGGTCTTTTTTGCCAGACTTCCTGGAATTTATAAGGGCCCTCGTAGTAATCTTCGTAATGGTCGGTATCATCCCGGTTGAAAAACCATTCTTTTCTGCCTTGCCAATTTCGAAGCCCATCAGGAGCTACTTCAAATTTTTCTTGTTTGATCAGTTTACTCATTCGCCTATGTTCATAGACCTGAATGAATCCCAGAAATGGAGAGAAAGTGAAAAATAAGGAGGTTCACAATTCCTACGCTGGCATTATCCAGATCAGGTTTTCGGGTATCATCTCAGCCTTTTGGGCACCCCGTTGTAAATTTTGTTCTACACAAAGATAGAAAGAAGAAGGAAAGGGAAAAGTCTTTCCGCTTTTGAATTCAAATACCTGAATTAGGCTTTAAACTCAAAAATTTTCTCCGTAATCGCCCATCTCCAATTAGCCGGAGTACCTGGGAGATTGGTCTGATATTGTCCAAGGAAGGTCTCCCATTCCTGCACTTTTGGATTGCTCTCATCTAGTTTTGCCTTCTTTTCGAAAGAGAAATTCTCGTCACCCACCAAAATCATGGTTAGTCGGTTCTGCCATCGGTATATGCTCATTTGCAAAACTCCAGCGACCCGAATACTCTCAATGATTTCTGGAGCCACTGCTTTATGACATGCTACATAGGCTTGAATGGCTTCTTCTTCATTTTTCAGGTCACAGATGAGTACAAATGTTTGGGTTTTCATTGGGCAGAAGATTTTACTCGAACACTAAACAATCCTACAAATACAAAACAGATTAAAGGCAAAATAAAGGAGAAATTGACCTCAGGGACCCCTAAAATTAGCGTGTCATCGTAACCTGCCCCTCCAATATCCATGATCATCCCTTGTAAGGTAGGCATGATGGCACCTCCCACAATTGCCATTACTAAAAAGGCGGCAGCAAACTTGGAGTCTTCTCCAAGACCTTCCAAAGCGATTCCATAAATGGTTGGGAACATCAAGGACATGGCAAAGGAAATCGCTACCAAGCTATACAAACCTAACATTCCGGGAAGGAATATGGCTCCAGCAGTAAATAGAATGGCTAATACAGAGAATATGGCCAGTAACTTTGCCGGAGCAAAAAACTTAAATAAGTAGGTACAAATCCATCTTCCAATTAAAAACACCACCAAAGCAGAGTACCCATAATTCACTGCAGAAGCATTGGAAATCCCTAATACTTCGGCGTATTGGTAGATATAGGTCCAAACCATGATCTGAGCACCTACATAAAACATCTGTGCAAAAGTTCCTTCCACAAAGTTCCGTTTAGTCCATAACCTTTTCATGGTGGCGCTAAAGTCTATACGGTTGTCAGAGTCTTTGCTTTCGGGCATTTTGGCTAAAGCAATGATGACTAAAATGGCCAAAACCACCAAACCAAGCATCACATAAGGATTTCGTATGACCATCAAATCCGCAGTTCTGATCACGGCCTTGGCGGATTCATCCAAGGTGGTGAAGATGATATTTCCATCCGCATCTGTTTCATTGGATTGGAGGGCATTTAGGATGAATTGTTTGGCTACAAACAAGCCTGCCAAAGCTCCCATAGGGTTAAAAGCCTGGGCTAAGTTCAATCGTTGGGTAGCGGTGGCCTCTGGCCCCATAGCCAAAATATAGGGGTTGGCAGTGGTCTCCAAAAAAGCCAAACCAAAGGTCAAGATGTATAAGGAGGCCAAGAAGAAACCATAACTTTCCCAAGCTGCAGCTGGGTAAAATAGGAGGGCTCCGAATCCATACAGCCCAAGTCCTAGAAGAATACCTGTTTTGTAGGAGTATTTTTTAATAAAAAAGGCAGCAGGAAGTGCCATGGTAAAGTAGCCTCCATAAAATGCCATCTGCACCCAAGATGCCTGGGTGTTATTCAATTCCAACACTCTTTTAAAGGCAGCCACCATTGGGTTGGTGATGTCATTGGCAAAACCCCATAAAGCAAAGAGGGAGGTGATCAGAATAAATGGAAGAATTAAATTTTTGGGGACTAGGGCAGGTTTTTGGGTTAGGTTGTTCATTAAAGAGATCGGTCAAGGTGGGTATATCCTCCATCCACAAACAGGTGTTGTCCTGTCATATGGGAGGCTTTGTCAGAAAGTAAGAAAATGCTCATGGCAGCGATTTCCTCTGGACTAGTCATTCTATTTCCTAAAGGAATATTTTTAGTAATATCAGCTAGCTTCTGTTCTGGATTATCAAAAGTCTGAATCCAGTTTTGATAAAGGGGAGTGTAAACCTCAGCAGGAATTACCGCATTGACCCTGATTTTATATTTCAGTAATTCCACTGCCCATTCTCGGGTCAGGGACAATTGCGCTCCTTTGGCAGCGGTATAACCGGAAGTTCCTCCCTGGCCTGTAACCGCAGTCTTACTACTGATATTGACAATGGCTCCTTGCGTTTTTTTCAGATGAGGAAGCGCATAATGGGCCAGCTGGTAATAATGGAATAAGTTTTTGGAAACTGAATTGGCAAATGCTTCCGGGGAACCATTTTCTAAGCCCACGCTATCGTTGGCGCCTGCGTTATTCACCACACCGTCTATCCTTCCAAATTTCTCAATAGTCAACTTGACCGCTTTTTCGGCATCACTAGCTTCCAAGAGTCTGATAGGAATTTGAAATGCTTTCATGGGGGCACGTTCTAAAATCAACTCTCCTTCCTCAATGGAAGGGTCAATAATGATCGGGATCGCTCCTTCGTCAATCAATCCATTGGATATTGCTCCTCCAATTCCTTTGGCACCACCACTGATGATGATGACTTTATCTTTAAGATTTAAATCCATTTTGGGTTTTATTAATCTATATTATTCTTTTATCCCGTAAAAATCCACTGCATTTTCACCCATAATTAATTTTTCTCTCAGAAGGTGAAAGCTTGTCGGTAAAACGATCTACCAACTCAAATACTTGTTCATATTCTGCAGCGACCAAACATACTGGCCAGTCGGAACCAAACATCAATCTCTTGGGACCAAAAGCCTCCAAAACAATCTCCATGTAATTTGCAAAATCATTGGGTTTCCATGATTTCCAGTCCGCCTCGGTGACCATGCCGGATAGTTTGCAGGAAACATATTCCCGCTCTGCGATAGGGGCCAGTTCCTTTTTCCATTCTCTCCAGATTCCCAGCTTAATATTGGGTTTAGCTAAATGGTCAATGACAAATGGTTGCTCTGGACTTCGTTTTAAAAATTGCAGGGTGGCCTCCAGTTGATTAGGAAAGATCAAAATATCATACGTATATCCTCGCCTTCCTATTTTTTCAATTCCACGGATAAACTCTTTTCTAAGCATGTATTCCACCGGTTTGTCCTGCAAAACTTCCCGGTATCCTTTGAGCTTTTTGTGTTTGGAAAACTGGTCAAGATCTTTGTCTAAGGCATCACTACCTAAATCGGCCCAACCTACCACTGCTTTGATTTCATTGAACTCCTCCGCTAAATCAATTAAAAATGCGGTTTCATAAAAACTCTCATCAGCCTGGACAGCTACACAGCCATCGAGCTGATGTTGGGAAAGTAAAGGGATCAGGTCATCCGGAAGAAAATTCTTCTGGATGACCTTCATGTCTTCATTGATCCACTGATGTTTTTGTGGATTATACTTCCAGAAATGCTGATGAGCATCTATTCTCATGCTTCCGGATCATTGACTGCCACTTGCTTGGAAACGCCCAATCCATCGATTCCTAGCTCCACTACATCGCCCTCCGCCAAATATCTAGGTGGGTTAAAGCCTAACCCAACTCCTGCAGGGGTTCGGTTGGAGATTACATCTCCTGGCAATAAAGTCATGTATTGACTGAGGTGTTCGATGAGAGTAGGTATATCAAATACCAAATCAGAAGTATTGCTGTCCTGAATCGTTTCCCCGTTAAGCTTCAACCAAAGTCTCAGATTATGAGGGTCAGGAATCTCAGTTTTGGTAGCCATAAAGGGGCCTAGTGGAGCAAAATTGTCCGCACTTTTTCCTTTAACCCACTGCCCACCATGTCGAAGTTGAAAATCTCTTTCACTGACATCGTTATGTAAGCAATAACCTGCTACATAATCCATGGCATTTTCCTTACTGACATATTTGGCTCTTTTTCCAATCACTACCGCCAGTTCAACTTCCCAGTCAGTGGCAACGGAATTCTTTGGAATATAAATTGGATCAAATGGTCCGCATAGGGAGGAAGTAGCTTTCATAAAGATGATTGGTACCTCGGGAACTGGCATACCTGATTCAATGGCATGTTTCCTGTAGTTTAATCCAATGCACACAATTTTGGAAGGTCTGGCAACGGGAGAGGCAATTCTACTACCTTCAGGGATTTTAGTTAAGGTTTCGAGGTTTGCTTCTAACCAAGCATCCAATCGATCGAGCCCATTTTCGGCAAAGAATTGCTCGTTCCAATCTTCGAGGAAGCCAGAACAATCTAGGTAGTTTCCTTCTTCATCTATAATTCCTGGCTTTTCCTGACCAGCGTCTCCAAATCGTATCAGTTTCATAATCTAGTGTCTAGAATTTAGTAAAAGGTATTTTGAATTGAGTTTGTAGAATTACTATCAAGAATTAGGGTAATGAACAAATGCCATATCGTCGATTGGATAATAGCCTATATTCCTAAATCAAGATTGTAAATTCAGTTTATTTTACATTTTAAGTCCTAAGAACCCTCCGTCAATAGGAATATTGGTGCCTGTTATAAAGCTACCGGCATCGGAACTCACAAAATAGGCTAGGTTCGCAATTTCTTCTGGGCTAGCCATTCTTCCAATAGGTTGGGTGGCAGAAAGTTTTTCAAACATTTCCTTTTCCTGACCCGGATAGTTTTTAGCTAAAAATCCATCCACAAATGGAGTGTGGACTCTTCCCGGAGATAGGCAATTGCATCTAATTCCATCCGCTACATAATCTCGGGCAATGCTTAAAGTCATGGAATAGGCAGCTCCTTTGGTCATGGAATAGGCGAAGCGATCCGGAATCCCAATGGTCGCAGCTACAGAAGCCATGTTTAAAATAGACCCACCACCATTTTCTTTTAACTTAGGTAAGGCCGCTTTGGTACAGTTAAACATGCCTTTTACATTGACTTGAAATACTTTATCAAAGTCTTCTTCAGAGGTATTTTCAACTTTTCCAATATGGGAAATTCCAGCATTGTTTATCAGCACATCAATTTTTCCAGGAATGCTTTTGATGGAATTCTCAGTTTCTGAATAGGATGCTAAATTACATTTGATAAAGGTGGCAGATTTTCCCTCGGCAGTAAGTTCTTTACTAATGGATTCTCCAGCGTCGTTGAGATCCAAGAAATACACGGAACTTCCCTCAGACGCAAATTTTTTCACCATTGCCAGACCTATACCACTGGCTCCCCCGGTTATTACTATGGTTTTATTTTTCATGATTTGTATAAAAAAATTAAGATAATGTCGCTTTTTACCAACCGCAACGACTTTTGATTTTAAGCTACAGTTTTACTGTTTCACCGGTCTTTACCGATTCATCGCACGCAAAAGCGATCTTTAAACTGTTTAGGGCATCATCCAAATGATCATCCAAATTAAGGTCATCCATAATAGATTTCAAAAAGAAAGATTGCTCTCGGTTACAAAGCTCCTGATGCCCAGGTTCATCCTTCATGTCAATCCATTCGTCTTTTTTAGTAAACTTGTTTTCAGAATTGATATCGGCATGGTGGACTCGAATGGATTCTGTTTTGGTATGGCTATCCACATCATCAGATTTTCCGGATGATCCGGCTTCTTTGGCAGTAATTGAAACCGATCCATTCGGGCCAAAAACATCTTTGACAAAGAATGCTGTCTCGCTGACCATTGGCCCCCAACCTGCTTCATACCATCCGACAGAACCATCTTCAAATCGAATTTGTAGCTGACCATAATTGTAATTATCAGCGGCTATGTCATCGGTTAATCGGGCACCGATTGCAGAAACAGTGATTGGTTTTGATCTAGTCATTTGACACATCACATCGATGTAATGGACTCCGCAATCCACAATAGGACTCAGGCTTTTCATCAGGTTTTTGTGGACCTCCCACATATAGCCTTGGCTTTGCTGGTTCAAGTTCATCCGCATCACCAGGGGTTTTCCCATTTTTTGGGCTTCTTCTATAAACCTAATCCAAGAAGGATGATGTCTCAAGATATATCCTACGACCACCTTTTTGTCCTTTTCCTTTGCTTTGGCAATGATCTTTTCACAACCCAAAACAGAATCAGCCAATGGTTTTTCTATAAAAACATGGCAACCAGCTTCCAGTGCAGCCAAAGCAAATTTTTCATGGGTGTCTGGATAGGTGCTGATGCAAACCGCATCTGGTGAAGTTTTTTCTAAGGCAGATTCAAAATCTTCAAAGAGAGGATAGGCTGCTTGCAATTTTTGATTGAGCTTTTCTTTACTGTTTCCTCTGGCGACCAATCCGCAAATTTCAAATTCAGGAAATTGGTGGTAAGCGGCGGCATGTGAAGCTCCCATGTTTCCGCAACCAACCACTAAAATTTTGATGGGTTTCATGGATTTGAATTTTTAAGTTTTTCGATTTTAGAAGGAGATAGGTATTTGATTTTAATTTTCATGGTAACAGGCTTTAATGGTTCGTCTTTGTCATCAGTTTCTAGATGAGCGATGGTTTCCACAACATCCATTCCTTGGACTACCTGACCGAACACGGTGTAATCTCCATCTAGGCGATGAACTCCCTCCGGATTTTGAATGATGTAAAATTGACAGCGAGCACTGATTTTTTCAGGATTTCCATCTCTTCCTGCACCTACAGCGCCATAAACATGAGTGAGTTCTGGAGTGATTTCCGGAGCAAGTAAATATTCAGGATCATTAAAGCCTTCTTCTGTATCAGGACATCCACCTTGATTGACAAAGTTGGGTATGACACGGTTGAAAGTAAGTGTATCCCAATAGCCTGCATTTGCCAATTCAATAAAACTATCACGATGGTTAGGAGTTTGATCTGCAAGGGAAATTAAGATTTTTCCATAAGGAGTTTTGATCTCTCCAATTGGTACCTTATTTGAGGTTTGACTAAAAGTTAAAGAACAAACCAACAAAACAAATAGTAAAGTCAAAATGCAGTGTTTATTTTTCAGGGACATTTCAATGTGAAAATTAAGCGTTGTAATAAATCTAGGTATGAAAATGGGGCATTTTGATCTGTTTTCAATGGGTTAACTAATATAATTCGTGCAATGGACAAGCAATCATCAATTCTTGATAATGAGTTAGAAAGGCTTTTGGCCTTAAGCAACCTGGATTTAGATTATTACGATGCAAAGCATGGGATTGATTGGTTGACCGAAATGGCCGCCACTGTGGCCGGTACGCAAGTCTCTCTGGTCAATTTGATTGATTCCTATACCCAATGGAGTATAGCCTCAGTGGGAATAGAATTGACTCAGATGCCGAGGGAAGATTCTGTATGCCAATTCACATTAGAGAATGAGGAAGGGGAATTATTTGAAGTCGATGATTTAAGGCTAGATGAACGTTTTAAAGAAAAGAAGTATGTCAGAGAGAACCCAAATCTGACTTATTACCTAGGTGTTCCGCTGAAAACATCAGAAGGGTATAATCTGGGATCACTTTGTGTGATGGATGTGGAGTTGAAACAGATTAGCCAGGAAAAAAAGAATTGCTTAAAATGATCGCTAGGCAAATTGTGGACCGCTTGAAAGTAAACAGCAAGGTTCATGATTTAAAAGTTCAAATATGGGAGCTTCATCAAAGTCAAAGAAAGCTTGCCCATGATATCCGAGGACCATTAGGTGGGATTATGGGACTTGCAGAAATTATCAAAACCCAAGGGAAAGATAATGATCCGGAGGAAGTAATGGAATACATGGATTTGATCGAAAAGAGTGGGAAATCCATGATGGATCTTGCTGATGAAATTCTAGGCCAGCACTATGATGCTTCTCATCACCGGACCATGGAACTTGAAGATTATCAGCTCAATTTAAAATCCTTTCGAGCAAAGATCTTAGACATGTTCACTCCTCAGGCCATTCTTAAAAAAATTGACCTTCAGGTGATTTTGAATGAAGAAAATCAATATATGCCTTTCCCAAAGGCCAAACTGATGCAGATTGTTGGGAACCTAATTTCAAACTCGATTAAGTTCACTCCCGATAGCGGCTCCATACATATCGTTTTGGATTTAATTCTTGAATCCAATAACATGATGTTGGTAATAAAAGTAAGGGATTCGGGAATGGGAATGACTCAGCAAAAGATTGATCAATTGCTTTCCAATGAAGCCGTCACCGAACTTGGAACTTCTGGAGAGAAGGGGTTTGGATTTGGGGTGAAAATGGTGCGGAAGTTAGTAAACGATCTCAATGGAGAAATGGACATCCAATCCCAAGTTGGAAAAGGGACAGAGTTTACGGTTAAAATCAGTTTTAACTAACCGAGTTTGACTCCAGACTTTTCTTTTGATTATTCACCGGATTGGCATACATGGCCAAGAAATTTTTAACCATCAATGCGTTCTTGGTGTCAACTTTTTCGACCAACCTTTTTTCAAATGCATTTTTCTCTTCCTGAGTATAAAAGGAGAGGTACTCTTCATCTCCATACAAGAGATCATGAGCAATGTAATTACTTGGCCAAAGTTTATATCCAGACCAGATTTTTTGATCAATGACTGCCGCTAATTGGGAAAGCTTTTCGCCTAGGTTGAGCGCTGTTTTGGAAATTTCAGCAATCTCCTGATCTATTATTCCATTGACTTGTATATGAATTCTCTTTTTGGTACCCATGATTCCTCTTAAAAGATTTAAGAAGTCCTCATTTTCGCTCTTAATGTATTTTTCATCTCTTGACTTTGCCAGCAGCTCCGGCATTTTTAAGATGTCTGTTGGATCGTATTCGTAAGAAATGGAAATTGGCACCACTTTGATTTTTTCGAAGTAAGCAAAAGGGTCATTACCTTCTTCGGCTAACGTAAGCATTTTCAAAACGCCACGGTGGGTTGCATCATTTCCATCTTTGGTTCTTCCTTCTCTTTGTGCAGTCCAAACAGACCTGTTTTCATGAACCAACGACTTTTTAATATAAGCAGAAGCCAATTGAGAACTTTCCAATAAAGCTCTTCCTTGAAGTCCTCTTTTGATAGCAAAATTTCTATTGAGTCTAGAAAGTGTGTGCAAGAATTTCTTTTTGATCAAATTGTCTCCAATAGCCGAGGTGGTTAAAACCAACCCATTCTCATAAAGACAAGAATTGAGCAAAGACGTGTCGAGAATAATGTCCCGATGGTTGGAGATAAACAAATATGCGGTATTGGCTTCCAATTGCTCGAAACCGCCGACACTTAGTCCATCAGAACTTTTTCAAGCACTTTTTTTACTCCGGGGTAAATAAAATTGATTTGAAAATCCCTTAAAGAATGGGTATGCAACATCAGGTCTTTCCAATGTTCTTTTGAATCTGAAGGAAAGGTGAAATTCATCATGGCCTCCAGCATAGGGTCATCCACTATTTCTCGAATGGCAGCATTGGCTTCTGCATCGTAAAATGGCCTGATAGAATCAAAATTTGACATAGTACAAGGGCGAGTGAAACTGCAAAAAGCAAAATTTAGGTCAATTTTTGAAGAATAATCGCTAAATGATTTTTAACCAGAAGGCTAATTATTCCCATTTCAGATGTTTAGAGATAAACATGAGATGGTAAGGAAGTGCCTCGGTCCAGTATTCCCAGGTATGTGCTCCTGGTCTTTCTGTGTAATCATGAGGAGTTCCGTTTTCTAATAGCATTTGATGCATTTGCCTATTCGTCTCTATTAAGAAATCATCCACACCAATATCGAAAATCAAGGCGATTCCATTGTCTTTCATTTTATCAACAAGTCCCACAGCAGTGTACGTGGAAAAAGGAGCTTCATAGTTCAGGTCATTCCCAAGCATCGCCTTTTGTTGGGTTTGTCTCAATTGTTGAAAACTCTCAGGGACTTTCCATAATCGGGTGTCAATATTCATGACTCCGCTCATGCTCCCCGCAGCAATGAATAGTTCAGGATGTTTGGCACTGAGCATCATGGCTCCATGACCTCCCATAGACAAACCGGTAATTGCCCTGGATTCTTTTTTAGCTAGCGTAGGGTAGTTTTTGTCTATTTCAGGGATGAGCTCTTGTGTGATATAGGTTTCGTATTGAACGGAATCCATCATGGGGCTATCATAATAATAGCTTGCAGGGCCTACTCCAGGAGTTACAATGATCAAATTATATTGTTCGGCCATTTTATTGACGATTCCTGCTTCAGTTACCTTTTTATGCCAATCGTCAAAAGCACCGCTTCCTCCATGAAGTAAATATAGAACTGGAAGTTTTTCAGCCTTTGAATATCCAGATGGGGTGGTTACGGCGGCCTTTAGGGTTTTCTTCATGGCTTGACTATACACTTCGATGGTATCCACAGTGGTCTGGGCAAATACCAAAGAAGGCAGGAAAGTCATTAAGAGCAATAATTTCTTCATAGTGAAATAGGTTTTAGGGTGATTTCGGCCTCCAAAATAGGGATAATTCTAAAATTAAAAGAGGCTTGATCATGACAATAGTCATTTTCTTGGGAGTTGATTTTGTTTATCTTTCATCTATCAAAATGAAAAACGAAAATCTTCAAAATATTGCAAACCTTCTGATCGTATTGATCTTGGGTTTCATCCTTCTTAAGGAAGGCTCATTTATAATCGTGCCTTTAGTTTGGGGAGTGTTTTTTGCTTTTGCCTTAAATCCTATGTCCAATTGGATAGAGAAAAAACGAATTCCAAGGGGCTTGGCGATTTTATGTAGTATTTTAGTGGTCAGTTTATTGGCCTTGAGTGTTTTTTATTTGTTACTCAACCAAGTCATTGGACTGATTAGCGATATTCCTGAAATTGGAAATGTCTTTAATACACGGGTAGAAACCTATCTGGCTGATTTGCAAGTACTTTTTGGGGTGGAGTTAAATTCCAATGATTTGCTGGATAAGGTGGGGCTATTTGATTTTGGTAATCTGAATAAGACCATTTTTGCAACCGGAAAATCCATTGTGTTGATAGGAATTATCCCGCTTTATATTTTTTTATTGATGTATTACAAAGACTTTTTTGTGGAGTTTTTGATAAGAAGATCCAAAGACTCCAATGAAAAAATCATCAATTGGGCAAAGGATTCTGGTAGAGTAATTCAGTTTTATTTGGCAGGAATGCTGAAAGTAACCGCAATTGTCGCACTGTTGTCAGGGGTGTTTTTCTATTTGATTGGGGTTAAGTACTTTTTGTTGTTTGCTGTATTTATAGCCTTGATGAACTTAATCCCTTATGTGGGGGTATTTATCAGTTCCTTATTTGCCATTTTGTATGTTTTTCTGACCACCGATTCATTGGCTTATCCCTTGATTACCTTCTTTGTGTTATGGGGGATTCAATTGATTGAAAATAACCTAATCACTCCATTGGTAGTAGGGTCTGAAGTAAAAGTCAATGCATTGGCGGTGGTTTTGGCAATTTTAATTGGAGGTTGGGTATGGGGAATATCCGGAATGATATTATTTATCCCGCTGGTTGGTGTTTTGAAAATCACCTTGGAAAAAAATGAGAATCTAAAAGCCTATGGATTTTTATTGGGAGATGAGATTACCATTTCTGAAGAAAGCGAAAATTTTTGGAAGTTGATCAAACGGAACATAACTAAATCAAAAGGCAAGAATTAGTCTGATTAAAAAATGAGAGAAAGGAGCCATGGAAAGAAAAAAGAATATATATCTGAATACCATCATTATCCTGGCTTTTATAATGGGTTTAAAAAGCTCTTTTGCACAGGAATTCTCAAAACCCAAACTTATTTTACAAATTACTGTAGACCAATTGAGGGCAGATTTACCTAAGACCGTTTTAGATAGATTGCCAGAGGGAGGATTTAAATATCTTTATAGTCATGGTATTGTCTATGAAAATGCTTTCCATCGGCATGCTAACACAGAAACTGTGGTAGGCCACTCTACACTTGCGACAGGAGCAGACCCTTCAGATCATGGAATGATTGGTAATTTATGGTTCGATAAAGAAGAGAAAAGAACTGTTTATAATGTGGAAGATTATAAATACCCTTTGATTGGAGATGGGGGCGGAGTGGATAAAAATACAGAAATTGATCCTACTCAGGCAGCTGCTTCTTCGGATGGAAGATCACCTTTGGCAATAAGTTCCACAACTTTTTCAGATGAGCTCTCCATGAGTTCGAATGGAAAATCAAAAGTTTTGGCGTTTCAGTTAAGGATCGAGGAGCGATACCCATGGCAGGACATGCTGGAAAAGCATTTTGGTTCAGTAAAGCGAAAGGACAGTTTGTAAGCAGTTCCTATTATTATGATAATTATCCTGAATGGGTGAACAATTGGAATGAAAAAGCCCTTTTTAAAGAATTTGAAGGGAAAAGTTGGGAGTTAACAAACCCTATATCCACTTATAAATATGGTGAAGAGGATGATATGCCCTATGAAACAAATTTGCCTGGATATGGGACTGTATTCCCTCATCAGTATGGAGATTTAAATAATAAGTATTTTACAACATTTTTAACCATTAGTCCGGCTGGAGATGAATTGACCTTGGATTTTGCCAAGGAATTAATTGAGGCAGAGAAATTGGGGCAAGATGAGGTGACGGATTATCTATCAGTAAGTTTTTCTTCCACCGATTATGTGGGGCATGTATTTGGACCTTCAAGTCTTGAAAGTGAAGATAATTTAATAAGATTGGATAGGACCTTATCCAGTCTTATAGAATTTGTAAATGATCAAGTTGGACTTGAAAATGTACTTATTGTTTTATCCGCAGATCATGGTGGGCCTGATGCTCCCGGTAGAATGAAAGCATATGGAGTTGATGGGGGATATTTTGATATTAATTCAGTAGATACCTTGGCTATTCATCAGGTTATAAAAAATAAATTTAATATAGACGAAAAGGTAATATCTGGTTTTTATCATCCTTACATCTATTTAAACGACGAAGTTATTGACAGGTATGGATTGGATATAAATGAGGTGTCAAGAACATTGGCGAGAGAGCTCCAAAATCAAGAAGGTATAGCTTTTGCAATTCCTTCCATTGATTTATTAGAAGGAAAAGTAGCTGACACAAAACTGAATAGATCAGTTTTGAGAAATTATAACCCGAAGCGGTCAGGGGAAATTTACATTGTGTTGGAACCCTATTGGTATATCAATGATTTTGATGGATTGGTTGTTGCATCGACTCATGGTTCACCCTGGAAATATGATACTCAGGTTCCTCTTATTTTTGCAGGAAATGGTTTAAAGCATCAAATCATATTTCGAGAAGTAGAAACTGTAGATCTTGCATTAACTTTATCAAATTATTTGAAAATCAAAATCCCCTCTGGTTCCTCTGGGAAACCATTGTTGGAGGTGTTGAAGGATTTATAGCTGATAGGTTTATTATTAATCTGAACTAGGGAGAACTATTTTATTGCAATCCTATAAAAAAAAATTCGGGATTCTGGAACTTATTTTCTTTAACTGTGATTGAACGTTCATTCAGTTATGGAAAATTTACTCAACAAAAGAAAATGCATCCTTGAAAGTGCTCTTGAATTGATCAATGAGCAAGGCTTTCATGGTAGCCCTATTAGTAAAGTAGCGAAGAATGCCGGTGTGGCAGCTGGATCAATTTATACCTATTTTGAAAGTAAGGAAGAATTGATTTTGGGGATTTATGAATATGTCTCCGAAAACATCAAAACCTACGTTTCGGAAAAAGATGACGAGACTTTGGATTTTAAAAGCAGGTTCTTCAATTATTGGAAAAACTACACGAGATTTTTTGAGCAGAATCCCGCGCAACACGGATTTTATGATCAATTTTTAAATTCTCCTTTTAATTCAGAGAGTTCACAGCAATTTCCCAATGTATGGCATGAGTGGTCTTATGGATTTTTTCAGTCTGGAATAGATCAGGATGCCATCAAAAACATGAACCCAACGATCTTAGCCATTTTAGTCAATTCGAATATCAATTCAGTAGTGAAGATCAAAAATAACTTCAAAGCAAAACTGGCCCGAAACAAGGTGGACTTGGAGGAAATTTCCAAGCTCATTTGGGAGGGTATAAAAAGCTGATAAACCCAAAGTTTTTAGGAAGTCAATTTTATTCAATTTTCAATTCTATGTTTAAAAAGTATGTTCTGCTTGTCGGTATCGGAGTTTCACTCTTTTCGACATCTGGCTATGCACAGGAGAACCCACCAATTCCTCAAGGAGAATTAACCTTGGAGGAAATTTTAGAATATTCCTTGGTGAATAGTCCCATGATCAAGCAATCCCAAATTGATCAAGAGATTGGGGATCATGAAATCAAGGCAAGTTTGGCAGATTGGTATCCTCAGGTAACTCTTTCTGGAGCGGGAAATTATAACATTAAACTTCAGACCTCTGTGATCGGAGACCAATTGATCACTTTTGGCCAGCCTTGGAATTCCAATCTGATGTTTCAAGTGAACCAAACCCTATTTAATAGGGATCAATTGTTTGCTTCCAAATCGTCTAAATACTATCGGGATCAGCTGGACAAAGCCATTAAAAATACTCGCATTTCAACCATTGTGGAAGTAAGTAAGGCGTATTATGATATTCTTTTGGCGGAAGAGCAACTCAATGTATTGAATGAAAACATTGGGAGGTTGGAAAAGCAATTGAAGGATGCCAAAAACAGGTATGAATCAGGTTTGGTAGACAAAACCGATTACCAAAGGGCCAGTATTTCCTTATCCAATGAGATGAGTGTCAGAAATAGGGTTCAAACATCTTTTGATGCAAGGTATGCCTACCTAAAACAGTTGATGGGATGTCCTGAGGAATTTGAGTTTACAGTGAGTTTTGACCGAGAGGAGATGCTCTCCGAAATTTATATGGACGCTTCTGAACCTTTGGTTTTGGAAAACAGGGTAGAGTATCAATTGATGCAAACTCAGCAGACATTAAATGAAATCCAGTTTAGCTATGAAAAGTGGAATTACTTGCCTCAATTGTCTGCTAGCTATAATTACAATTGGCTGTATTTCAATCAGGATTTTTCCAATCTGTATAATCAGGCTTATCCCACCTCTACAGTAGGCTTGACCTTATCCTTGCCAATCTTCCAAGGAGGAAAAAGAAATCATCGAGTACGAGTAGCAGATCTTCAGGTCGATCGAGGTGCCATTGATTTGCAAAATCTAGGTAATCAAATCAAGACAGAGTACGAGGTAGCCTTAACTACCTACCAAAGCGATGTTTATGCATGGGAAAATATCCGTGAAAATATGAAAATGGCTGAGGAGGTATATGACATTATCAAATTGCAGTATGACGAGGGGATTAAGGCCTATGTGGATTTGGTAGTGGCAGAAACTGATTTAAGAACTGCTCAGATCAACCATTTAAATGCCATTTTCCAGGTTTTGGAGAGCAAACTCGACCTAGAAAAAGCCCTGGGATTAATCGAATAATATAAAAAACGAATCTATAATTCTACATATAATGAAATCTAATTTTAGCAACGTTGCCTATTTAGCACTGCTATTCGCAGTTTTTTCCTGTGGTACAAATCAGCAGGCAGGTCCACCTCCAGCTGCTGCAGTTTCGGTGACAACGGTTCAAGTGGAAAGAAAACCTGTAATTGGGATGGATATATACCCAGCTACCCTTGTCCCTTTGAATGAAGTGGAAATCCGACCTCAAATCAGTGGCTACATCACCAATATTTACATCAAAGATGGTCAAGAAGTAAAGAAAGGGCAGAATCTCTATGAGATTGACAGAAGTAAGTTTGCTGCAGCACTTCAACAAGCAGAAGCCAATCTTGCCAGCGCAAAAGCCAATCTTGATAAACTGGAGAAAGACCTGGAGCGGTATAAAAGATTGGATGAACAAGATGCGATTGCCAAGCAACAATTGGATCATGCGCAGACGGCCGTTTTGGATGCCAAATCTCAAATGGCTTTTGCCAATGCCCAATTGGAATCTGCTAAAACTGATTATTCCTATTCTGTATTGAAAGCTCCATTTGATGGTAGGGTAGGTATTTCCCAAGTGCGTTTAGGAGCTCAGGTTTCTCCGGGTCAACCGCTTTTGAATACGCTTTCTTCTACTGATCCTATGGCCCTGAATTTTGTGATCAATGAAAAAGAAATTCCGCGTTTTAACAGGCTGTTGAAATCAACTGATACTCCAGATTCACTCATGACTATCGAATTGAGTGATGGGAGTATTTATCCTTTCCAAGGGACGTTGACTACCATGGATCGTGCAGTAGGCCGTCAATCAGGTACCATCAACCTTCGGGTAAATTTCCCCAATCCCAATCAGGATTTGATCGCTGGAATGACTGTGAGTTTAAGGGTGCTCAATGAGGATATTGGCGACCAGATTACCATTCCGTATAGATCCGTGACGGAGCAAATGGGTGAGTATTTTGTGTACGTAGTTCAAACTGATAATACTGTGAAACAGCAAGTGGTTCAATTGGGGACTCAGGTTGGCAATGAAATCGTCGTTAGAGGTGGATTGCAGGAAGGTTCGAAAATTGTCGTAACTGGTATCCAAAATCTTCGTGAAGGGGCGCAAATCGCAGAGCAATCGGCCCAAGTACAATAAATTCTTTTCACACGACTTGATTAATTAACTAATGATATCAGACGTATTTATAAAACGGCCTGTCACCGCAATGGTCATCTCCATTGTCCTCGTGATGGTCGGGGTCTTAGCCATCCTAAATCTTCCTGTTACCCAATACCCCAATATCACCCCACCAGTGGTTTCGGTATCGGCTAATTATACAGGGGCAGATGCAAAGACCGTGGAGCAAACCGTAGCTACCCCTATAGAAACCCAAGTGAATGGTACCCCTGGAATGGCTTATATCTCTTCCAACAATACCAGTACGGGCCAAATGCAAATGGACGTTACGTTTGAAGTAGGGACAGATATTGATATTGCCACTTTGGATGTGCAAAACCGGGTTTCTATCGCAGAACCGGCTTTACCTGAAGCAGTTCGTAGGCTCGGGGTGGTGGTTCGAAAAAGAAATCCATCCATTATGATGGTGTTGAGTATTACTTCGCCGAATGGAACTCATGATGGTAAATTCTTATCCAATTACGCCAATATTTTCATCAAAGATGCTTTGCTCCGTGTCAATGGAGTGGGGGATATCACCGCGATCGGACAGGATTTTAGTATGCGTGTTTGGCTTCAGCCGGATAAATTGGCTCAGTATGGGATTTCTGCCAGAGAAGTAACTACCGCGATCCAAGAACAAAACTTGCAAGTGGCAGCTGGTACGGTAGGAAGTATGCCTCAATTTGATTCCCAAGCTTTTGAATATCCGATTACTGTCAATGGTAGATTGGAAAGAGCGGAGGAATTTGAGGACATCGTCTTGAGAACGAATCCTCAAGATGGAACCTTGGTGTATTTAAAGGACGTGGCAAGAATTGAACTAGGTCAATTTGATTATGGTAGGTATTCCACCTTGGATGGAGAAGAATCTGCCATTCTATTGATTTATCAGGCTCCAGGAAGTAACGCGCTTGAGACTGCCGAAGGCGTATATGCTGCGTTGGAAGAACTCCAGAAATCGTTCCCTACGGATATGAAATACACAGTTCCATTTGAATCGGTATCTGTGGTGGAAGTTTCCATTGATGAGGTGCTTCATACCTTTGGAGAGGCTCTTCTTTTGGTGGTCATTGTGGTGTTCTTATTCCTTCAGAGCTGGAGAGCTACTTTAGTTCCTGTGCTGGCCATTCCAGTATCCATCATTGGTACCTTTATATTTTTCCCTCTGCTTGGGTTTACGATCAATACATTAACACTATTCGGCTTCGTATTGGCAATTGGTATAGTGGTGGATGATGCCATTGTGGTAGTGGAAGCAGTTCAGCATTACATAGATTCCAAAAAGATTTCTGCCAAGGAGGCCACTCGATTGGCAATGAAGGATATTACTGCTCCTGTAATTGCCATTGCCTTGATTTTGGCCGCAGTGTTTATTCCGGTAGGATTTATTCCTGGAATTGTAGGTAGAATGTATCAGCAATTTGCCATCACCATTGCTATTTCGGTGTTGATTTCTGCCTTTGTTGCCTTGAGTTTGACCCCCGCCTTATGTACGCTGTTGTTGAAGCCTTCCGAGGTAAATGAAAAAGGGAAAGGGTTGAATAAGTTCTTCTACAAGTTTAACCAATGGTTTGATCGAACCACCCAATCTTATACTTCTGGAGTAAAAGGAGCGATCAAAAAGCACCACTTATGCTGATTCTACTGGTATGTATTTTTGTTGGAACGTTCGGCTTATTCCAGACCAAACCAACAGGTTTCTTACCTACTGAAGATGAGGGTAGATTGTATGTGACCCTGCAATTGCCAGAGGGTGCTGCAAGTAACCGTACTCAGGAGGTCATGCAGAAAATGAACAATATTTTTGCTGAAACAGAAGGGATTAACCATGTGACTGGTATTGGTGGATTGAATGTGATTAACTTCTCTTTCAAACCAAATGCAGCTACTTTCTTTGTTCAGATGGATCCATGGGATCAGCGAACAGAGCCTTCTCTTCAGCTGGGGGGCATGTTGGCGACTTTGAATCAAAAATTTGCCGCGATCACAGAAGGGAATATCGTAGTGGTACCACCGCCGGCTATTCCTGGCTTAGGAAGAACGGGGGGATTCAGCTTCATGTTGGAACAACGGTCCAGTACAGGAGATATCAAGGAATTTGAGGCTGCATTGGGTAAGTTCTTGGCAGCAGCCAATCAGCGACCTGAGATTGCGATGGCTTATAGTTTCTTTACTGCCAAAACGCCTGGATACCACGTGACTGTAGACCGTGAGAAGGCGAAGAAGCTCGGTGTTCCATTGACTGAAATTTTCACTACCATGTCTAATTACATGGGTAGTTCCTATGTAAATGATTTTACCAGATACGGAAGGAACTTCCGGGTAGTGGCACAGGCCGATACAGCTTATAGAGCAGGAATCAATAACCTGGAACAATACTATGTGAAAAGCACGGGAGGTGAATCCGTTCCTTTGAGTGCATTGATCAATTATGAGGTCGTAGAAAATGCACCTGTGATTTCTCATTATAACTTGTTCCGCTCTGCGGAAGTCAATGGAAATGCAGCTCCAGGATACAGTAGTGGTCAGGCTTTAGCAGCTTTAGAGGAAGTGGCAGCAGAAGTGCTTCCAGCCGGTTATGGCTATGATTTCTCTGGTTTAAGCCGGGAAGAACTTTCCTCAGGGAATAGGACCATTTTGATTTTCGCCTTGGCCATCGTGTTGGTTTCGCTTTTGTTGGCTGCCTTATATGAAAGCTGGTCCGTACCATTTTCAGTACTCTTGGCATTACCATTGGGAGCGTTTGGAGCCATCATTGCGTTACATTTCCTGCCAAAGCTAGATAATAACGTTTATGCCCAAATTGGTCTGATCACGTTGATCGGTCTGGCAGCAAAAAATGCCATCCTGATTGTGGAATTTGCCAAAGAAAGGGTAGATGTTGGCATGCCATTGATCAAGGCTACTTTGGATGCAGTTAGATTGAGGTTACGTCCTATCATTATGACCTCTCTTGCATTTATCCTCGGGGTAGTTCCACTGGCAATTTCAAATGGAGCGGGAGCCGTGGCTAGACAGACTATTGGTTGGACGGTAATTGGAGGAATGATGGCAGCGACTTTCCTTGCTATTTTCTTCGTACCGGTATTGTATGTGGTGATTACCAAAATTGCCTATGGCAAGAAGACTTTAGCCGAGCTAGAAGCGAATTATGATCCAAATGCGCATTTACATCATTAATTAGTACAGCTTAAAATGAATCAAACCTCTCGGTAACAAGTAGCTTATCGAGAGGTTTTTTTATATCAGAGAGGAAGGAACAGGTACAGCTAATGTTAATTATTAATAGTATCTGAAAACTTAATTGCTATGGAGGTCCCGATGATAAAGTTATTATTGGAGAAACTGGTATTAGTTTCAAAGACACTGTCTTTACTATGCAACCAACGTCCTTCTAGTCTACCGACCACGTTTTTAACAGGAGAGTAGTCTATGTTTAATGAAATTCCTGTAGTAAGGAAACCATTGAACGTATTGGTTGGAATGATGACTCCTGATTTGTCTTGGTAGTATTCTGCTCGTATAGCCGTTTTCCAGGTCTTGTTGATTACATATTGGCTAATGATGATTGGACTAAACCAGAAATTATAATCAGAACTTCCATTTTCATGTTGCTGGAAACCAAAATCAAAAGCAGTAATCAGGTGAACCTTTTCTGTCAATTGGAAAAGCCCATAGAAGTCATTAAAATACCGCATTCTTCTGGTGCTATCGGGATCATCTGTACCGATAAAAGTACTCCAGTTCAAGGATGTTTTTTCTGAAGGGCTATAGGTGATTTGGGATCCAAAACTGGGTAATGAATTTCCTTCCAATCGCTGTATACGCTGCCAACCATTTACCATGAGAGCTGCTATTTCCCAATTATGATTGGGGTTGAAAGTTAGTTTTGTCCCAGTTAAAAAATAGGGTGAATTTTCAGCCAAAAGGGAACGGGTTAAGGTCATATTATCTGTTGAAATTGCGCTTTCAAATCCAATATGGGAAGGTAGCACTCCCGCATCCAACCATAAATTATTTTTCCTGTTAAGGGAAATCCCAATAGTTGCTTCAAAAATATTTTTTAAAACCCCCGGTTCTGCCGCATAATTATCATTCGCATAGGTTCCAGTTTGAAATGCGAAATTGGCGCGATATTTCACGTGTTCTACGCCAAATTTTACCAATCCTAAATTCAAGTTAAACTCGTTGTGTCGATTGTGATTGAATAAAAATGGCTGTCTTTCGGTGCTTGGTGGCCGATTAAAATCATAAACATAAAACACATCAGCAAAACCCAAAATGTTGATCTGAGGTTTTTGATTCCAAGTACTATCAACTTGTGCTGACAAGTTGAAACTGATTAAAAGGAGAGCAAAAATTGCATACTGCTTCATCTTTCAATTTTCATTTCTGTGAACGGGTTTATTGAATATAGCAAAAGAGATTTTAATAGTTTTCCAAAGCTATTTCTTGATTCAATATGGTTTCAATGGTCCCATCCAGACTATGTGAGCATTCGTATTAAAGATAAAATTATAATCCTTTAGGTTTGTTGTGCATCATGTGGGCCTTGTTAAACTGCCGCCAATGGGGACAGTGTTTTCTATGTAAGTCTAACCTTTAGGTAAGGATAAATGAAATGAAATAGAGTTACTCAATTGCTTTTTAGATTTTGGACTTCCCTTCTCAAATAAAAAAGCCGACAATTAACTTGTCGGCTCTTGAGTATATACCACCTTAAAATAAGGTTTTCATTTTTTGTGTTTTCTACATTGACCTCTGTGTAAATACTATTTCCAGAAATCAGCATTATCTATACCTGCATCCTTGGCAATAAAAACTGGATCTTTCCCTTCTTTTTTCTGCTTTTTGTAGTCTTTAAATGCTTTCATTGCTGGTTTTCTCAGTAGAAGTATTGCGATAACGTTAAGCCAAGCCATCATTCCAACTCCGATATCACCCATGGTCCATGCTAGAGCAGCTGTTTTGATAGAGCCATAAAAAGTAGCGATAAGAATTGCTACTCGAAGGACCCAAATAGCCCATTTGTTATTGGACTTTCTGATTAAATAGCTCAGGTTGGTTTCAGCGATATAGTAATATGCCATGATGGTGGTAAAGGCAAAGAATAGCAAGGAAACAGCCACGAAACCTTTACCTAAAGCGGGGAAGTGAGTTCCTACTGCAAACTGAGTGTATTCTGGTCCAAAGGAAACCCCAGGAAGGTTTTCTACAATGAAACCACCTTCAGGATTTAATACATTGTATTGGCCTGTAAACAAGATCATCAAAGCAGTGGCAGTACAAACGAAGATGGTATCTACATAAACTGAAAATGATTGAACCAAGCCTTGCTTCACTGGATGCGAAACCTCTGCAGCTGCTGCTGCATGCGGTGCTGTACCTTGACCTGCCTCATTGGAATAAATTCCTCTTTTTACTCCCCATGCAATGGCCATCCCGAAAACCCCAGAAAAGGCAGCTTCCAAGTTCAAAGCGGATTTGATGATCAGGGCAAAGATGGAAGGTACTTCAGCTATATTCATCAAGATGATGACTACTGCCATTAAAATATAGGCAGCAGCCATAAATGGAATAACCACTTCTGCCACTTTACTGATTCTTTTCACTCCTCCAAGGATAATTAATGCCAAGAAAGCAGTGATAATGATTCCGGTATATAAAACAGGGATATCAAAAGCATTTTCTACACTTAAGGCAATACTATTACTTTGAACCCCAGGCATAAATAGGGCAGTAGCAAGGATGGTTGCAAATGCAAACACCATGGCATACCATTTTAACCCTAATCCCTTTTCAATATAATAAGCAGGACCACCTCTATATTCCCCATTATCAACTTCTTTATAAATCTGTCCAAGAGTAGATTCCACAAATGCGGAAGCCGCACCAAGAAAAGCAATCACCCACATCCAGAAAATCGCGCCAGGTCCACCCATGGCGATGGCAGTCGCCACACCTGCAATATTACCAGTTCCTACTCTTCCTGATATCGCGATGGCAAAGGCCTGAAAAGAAGAAACTCCTTTTTCAGAGGATTCACCTTTGAAAAGGAGTTGTATCATTTCCTTGAAATAAGTGACTTGAAGGAATTTGGTCACAAATGAAAAATAGATCCCTGCCCCAAGACATAATAAAATTAAGGCATCACTCCATACTACAGCATTAATTGCTTCTACAATTTCTTTCATTTTTTATTTGTATACTTCTAAATCTATAAAGTTCTCGATTGCTTGGGTTTATTTTAAACCCGAAGAAAGCAAAAATCCCTTATTAATTGAGAAGAATCGTTTTAAATGGGCTTAATTCTTGATTGAAAGCCCTTGAAAAGTATGTAGAATTGAAAAAAGCTTATTATTTAATACGATTATTTAATCCTTTCGTAAGCAAATTTCAATTGTGTTCAGCTACTCGTCTTTATCTAAATACCCATTGATGATTTTTTCGATTTCTTGATCTTCGGAAAGTTCGAGAAGGGCTCTATTGACCTCATAAATCAAGTCGGACTCAACAGGGAATGCAAATCCATAACCTTGTTTGAAATATTCTGCCTTAGCAATGTACAGGTTTTCAGGGTGATTTTGTTTCGTGTAATAAAGCAGTTGAGGTCTATCATAAACAACCGCATCTACCTCCTTCGCAAGTAATTTATCCATGGCCTCCTGAAGGGAACTTGACTCCACGACTTTGGCTTTATTTTCTTTTAAAAAGTTGACGGCAGGGGAATTCAACAGTGTGCCTGCCTTTTTTTGAGAAAGTTCTTCTATTCGAAGAATGGTGGATGTTCCCATGGAATTAATTGTCAATGTGCTGGCAATTCCTGCGACCATGGAAGTTGCAAAAATTAAAGAAGTTAAAATCCAGGTCCCGGTAATTATTCTGCCCCAGAGAGTGACTGGAGCCTTGTCACCATATCCAACCGTGCTCATGGTTACGATAGCTAGCCACATCCCGTTTCCAATTCCATTTACTGGGTCTGTGGGAAATTGATCGGGGGAGTTTTTTCTTTCAGCAATCCAAAGTAGAGTTCCTACAATGGCTAAAATGAACAAAAATATTCCTACAGCAATTAGTAATTTAAGGCTAAAAAAGGATTGATTTTCCCCCAAAAAGAGAGCTCATCATTTCTGGATACAATTGATAAACTGGAATTGTAAAATGGCTGGGAGAATCGCATATTTTCCAGTCTAGTTGAGGTAATGCTGATAGGACCCACTACCACATCCACCTTATTTTGACTGAGTTGGGAAAGTGCATGTTCCACTTGATCAAAGTATTGATAAGTAAAAACCCAATTTTTTTTGGCAGCTAATTCCTCCCAAATCTCGATCGCAATTCCTTCTGAATCGGAGTTGATTGGAAAAACGAAAGGCTGGCTACCTGCTACACCAACCATTAGCGTGTCTGAGGTAAAAGACTCAGTTTGTGCTAAAAGATTGGGCCTTTGGAGGCAAAATAGTAAAAGCAAAAAAATAATGTGGGCGTAAATACTTGTTGATCTCGACATGGAAATTTATTAATGAAGATTTCGATTTGATCCAGGTGATACCTTCTGAAAAGGCATGGATTGGACCCCCTGGTGATTAACAATGATGAAAGCCTTTGATCTTTCAACCATCAATTGATCATACCAAAAATCTTAACCAAATCAAAAAACAGAAGGTATTACTGGTTGTTTGGGGGAAAGTTTATTCCATTAGTGGCTAAATTTGTAAATCTTATCATCAAATCCACAGATGTACAATTCTTGGTTTTGGTCCACTCCAAAAGAAGAAATAGCAAAATCCGTATCAAAAAGTTCTGTATTGACGGGACTGGATGGATTGCTGATATCCAAACTCCAGATTCTGCCTGAGACATAATCCGCATAGATATATAAGCCCTTTAATTCTTGGATGCTTGGGCCTCTATAAACATAACCACCCGTTACTGAAATGTCACCTTTGGAGCGGTCATATTCCCAAACAGGCAATTCCAATCCCGCTTGATTGCAATTAGAGGAGTTAAAGCAATGAAACCCTTCCATGGTATTCCATCCATAATTACCTCCTTTTTTGATGAGGTCAATTTCTTCGTATCTATTTTGACCTACATCTCCCACCCAAAGCTGGCCATTTTCCGAGTCAAAGCTAAATCGCCAAGGGTTTCGTAGCCCATAGGCATAGATTTCTTCTCGGAACCCCTGATTGTTATTGATAAAAGGATTGTCAGCTGGAATTGCATAGTTCTCAGCTCCATCCGTTTGATCTACATCGATCCTTAAAATAGTCCCAAGTAAGGTGTTTCTATTTTGTCCGTTTCCTTTTGGATCACCACCACTTCCTCCATCACCTACAGCTATATACAAAAAGCCATCAGGTCCAAAAGAGATTTGACCTCCATTATGATTGGAATAGGGTTGTTCAAATTCCAAAAGCACCAATTCGCTACTTGGGTCTGCTTGATTAGGGTTTGCAGAAGAAACAGAGAATCGGGAAATTACTGTTCTATTAGGGTTGGATGCAGTATAATTCACATAAAAGTAGCCATTACTGGAATAATTAGGGTGGAATGCCAAGCCCAATAGGCCTTCCTCGTTTCCAGAATCATCCACCTGAGCTTCAATGTCGAGAAAGGATGATTTGGAAGTGGCAGTTGATTCGTTTTGCAAGACAGAAATTACTCCTCGTTGCTCTACTACGAACACACGATTGGTATTGTCTCCTGCATTTTGAAAATCCACGGGTCTAGTGAAAGAAAGACCCGGAAAGGCCTCTACTACGGCTAAATTTCCAGTTGGAGTGGAGGGATTGGAAGAGGTGCTTTGTGAACAAGCCTCATGGAAAAATAAAGTCAAAAGGAGAAAAGTTTGGATAGATTTTTTCATTAGGAAAATAGAGTAAAGGATACTGTTAAGTTTCTCTTTTTAAGTTAGATGAAATAGGTTAAGCGACCAAATTTTAAAAAAATGAACGGTTCAGTGTAGGGCACAAAAAAAGCCAACACATTTCTATGTTGGCTTCTTAAGTCGGGGTGGCAGGATTCGAACCTACGACCTCCTCGTCCCAAACGAGGCGCGATACCGGGCTACGCTACACCCCGATTCCATTCGAAAAAGAATTTTTAAACTCTTCCCCCAGAACCGGATGCAAATGTAGTGAATTATTCCTTTTTTCAATTTTCTAGATCAAATAAATCGAAAAAAATGGCGGATAATTTTAGCGTAAAAAAGTGCATTTAGAGTAAGTGGTTGGATATGAGTAGTTTGGACAGGTCCGTATTTCATTTATTTAAAGTGTAACTTCAGAATTACTTCAGAGTGTTTCAAGAATTTGAATTATGAAAATTTTATTGGTGGAGGACAATGCAGAACTTACCGAAAATGTGGTAAGGTATTTAGAGCAAGAAGGGATTCTTTGTGAAACTGCAAGTACCTTATTTGAGGCAGAAGATAAATTGCTTTCTTATAGTTATGATTGTGTTTTGCTGGACCTCATGCTTCCCGATGGAGATGGACTTCAAGTACTCAAACTGATCAAATCAACAAAGCAAACTCCCAATGTTTTGATCATTTCGGCAAAAGGTCTTTAGATGACAAAATCCTTGGGTTGGATCTAGGGGCAGACGACTATTTGGCGAAACCGTTTCACTTGTCTGAATTGTTAGCTCGCCTAAAGGCTATTTATAGAAGGGCAAAACTGGACGGGATCGATGTTTTGGAAATCAATGAAATTTCAATTCATCATGGCACTTCAGAAGCCTATGTTAACAAGAAATTACTTGACTTGACCAAGAAGGAATTTGATCTGTTGATCTTTTTGATCACCAACAAAAATCGGGTTTTAGGAAAACAGGCCATCGCCCAACATTTATGGGGAGATTACACGGATAATTTGGCAAATTTCGATTTTGTCTACCAACACATCAAAAACATAAGGAAAAAAATCACAGAAGCAGGGGAAGGATTACCTCAAAACCGTCTATGGTATTGGGTATAAATTTGACGAAAATGCAATATAGGCTCATTAACATTATTACTTTTTTATATCTGATCTTGACCTTGGCAGGCTTGTTAATCAGTGGATTCTTTATTTACCTCAAAATTGAGTCAGAGATTGATTTTGAGACAGGGAGAGAATTGGACCGACAGGTGGATTCAGTAGCGGATCAGATTAGAAGAGGAAACTCCTTTCAAAGTCTGATCACGGACCAATTGAAGATTGATATGATTCCAATTGAGAGACCTGTTGAAGAACTGTATTTGAGGGATACCTTAGCCTATCACGAATCCAGTGATAGAAAAGTAAAGCAGCTGAAGGCTAGTAAATCCTATAAAATCGGAGGAGAGCATTATAGGATTTCCTATTTCAACATTGTGGTAGAAACAGATGATATAACGGAAACCGTGGTATTTACTATGGGAGTAGTGTTTCTATTGCAGCTAGCATTTATTGTATTCTTTTTAAGGGGATTTCCAACCGGATTTTACTCCCTTTTCAAAAGTCCTTGAGGAAAATCCAAAACTTCAATTTTGCAACGAACGAGCCCTTTGTATTTGAGAAAAGTAACATTAAGGAATTTGATCAGCTAAATGAATTCTTGATGCGCATGTCCAATAAGTTGTTGAAGGACTATAGACAGATTAAGGAATATTCAGAAAATATTTCCCACGAAATTCAAACTCCAACTACTGTAATCCGAGGAAAACTCGAACATTTAATGAATGAGGGAATGACTGAAAAACAATCGGAATTGATTCATTCCGCCTACCAAAACAATGAACGGATTCAACGAATAGTTAAATCCTTGAGCCTACTGGCCAAATTGGAAAATAATGAATTTGAGTCTCCTCAGGCAATCAATTTTTCGGAGGTTTTGCTAAAAAACATAGAACTAACTGAAGAACTGATTGAGGGAAATGGATTGGAACTTGAACAATCAATTGATCCGGAAGTTACTGTAGTGATACATCCATTTACCGCTGATGTAATGATTCAAAATCTAATTAGCAATGCTGTCAAGCACAATCAAGCAAAAGGCTGGATTAAAATTCAACTCAATTCAGATTATTTGTGGGTAGAAAATTCTGGTTCTCCTTTAAAGAAAGACCCTGAAGTTCTTTTGCAACGCTTTGAAAAGGAGAGTGACAAATCAGATTCTATTGGTTTGGGTTTGGCAATCGTCTCCCAAATTTGTAAGTCTTATGGTTTGAATTTCCATTTTTCATCTGAAGGGAATGTGCACAGTGCAAAAATCAGCTTTCGCTAATTAACTTCAAATTTGATTCAGAATCAGTTGGTAAATTTCTATCAAACTTAAAAACCAACTGATTTAATGATGAGAGTAAACTCCTATTTTTTCCTGTTTTTTATCCTGTGCTTTGCATGTATAGCACACGGTTCCTTTGGACAAGATTCAAGGGTGACAGGGGTATTGGTAGATTCTGAATCCAAAAAGCCTTTGCCTTTTGTTCAGGTAGCTCTTTTGATTCACAAGATTCCACATCACCTGAATCCTTTGGAGATACAGATGAAAGTGGAAGGTTTTCACTTCAAGTAAATCCCGGAGAATATGCGTTAAAAGCGTTCTTCTTAGGGTATTCTGATTTGAATATCCCGAATGTAAAAGTCTCAGGCACTGAAGATTTAGGTACACTTGAATTGAAAAGTGAAAACCAAAATTTGGAGGAAGTAGTAGTAGAAACTTCAAAAATGCCGGTTCGGACCACCATGGAGGGGCTTACCATCACTCCTGATAACAACCTGGCCAATACTGGAGGTACCTTATTGGATGTGCTAAGGAATACGCCTTCTATTTCTGTAAGTGAAGATGGGGCCATTTCTTTACGTGGAAGTTCAGGTACCAATATCCTGATCAATGGCAGGAATTCCTCTCTTACTCAAAACTTAGATCAATTACCTGCCAGTGCAGTTGAAGAAATCAAAATAATCAATAACCCAAATGCTCGATATGATGCTGAAGCTGAGGCAGGTGTAATTGATATTGTATTGAAAAAAGGAATTGAGCTGGGAACACATGGAGGTTTAGAAGCTACGTACGGAACTAGAAATAGGACAAACCTGGGAGCCAGAATTAGCCATAGAAGCCTGAAATGGAATACCTATGCTGGATATAATTACCGCAATTGGAAAAGTATAGGAACGCGAGAATCCACTCGTTTTCTTTTTGAAGATGATGAGTCTCTAATCCAGAATACAAATAATACGGACCATGATATCGGGCATAACCTGAACTATGGAGCCGACTATTACTTTGGTAACAATGTCTTGAGTTACGAAGGGGTGTTTCAAGCCAGTGAGAACTGGCAGACCAATACGTTGTTTGCGGAGCAAGTGAGAGGAGGCAAGGAGTTTGACTATGTCCGACGAAATTCTGAAAATGAAACGGATGATGGGTTAGATAATGCCTTGATTTTTGAACACTCATTTAAAGAAAAGGGACATTTGTTACGCGCCTCAGCTAGCCATTCGTATCGAAATCAATACAAAACACAAAACATTGAGATCTTCAATAATAGTTTGATTCCTGATCCTGGGAATTTAACTGGGCAGGAGCGGGCATTTACGGATGAGGTTAGAAATATTTCTGTGTTTCAGGCAGATTATATTAGGCCATTTGAATCCGGGAAATTTGAGACTGGATTGAAGTCTACCCTGCGTAAATTTGATAACGATTATCAATACCTGAGATTTCAGGAGGCAAGCCAGGATTTTGTTTTAGATCCTGCAATTAGTAACCGCTTTATCTACAAAGATCAAATTCATGCGGGTTACATGGTTTATTCCAAAACCAATCCCAAGTTTGAATATGCAGTTGGTTTAAGAGGGGAATTGACCAAAGTGGATACCTACCTGGAGAATACTAATGAGACCAACAAACAGTCTTATTTTAACCTGTTTCCAAGTGTACAGGCCCTTTATAACTTGAATGACCAGCATGCCTTAAAAGTCACCTACAGTAGAAGAATTGATAGGCCAAGAGCATGGAGATTGAATCCTTTTCCGGATATCACGGATAGTTTAAATGTAAGAAGAGGTAATCCTGAATTAGATCCTGAAATGATTAATTCTTTCGAATTAGGGCATTTGGCTAATTTCGAAAAATCCAGCTTTACCACTAATCTGTTTTATCGTAAAGTGAATGGCCAAATAGATTTCATCACCATCATTGAAGATGGAATATCATACTCCCAGCCTGACAATTTACTTTCTTCACAATCCTATGGTGTAGAATTGATCACCACGAATGAGATTACAAATTGGTATGCTGTAAATGGAGGTTTGACACTTTTTCAAATTGCCGTAGATGGCTCTAATATCGGAGAGGAATTTACCAATTCAGGATTTTCCTGGAATGTTAAATTGACTCAAGACTTTAAGCTTCCGTTAGGGATAAACTTTCAGTTGGTCGGTAATTATGAATCTCCTGAGATTGAAGCACAAGGAAGAGATTTGGCACAATACTACTTTGACGGAAGTTTACAAAAATCATTCTTGGATGGTAAGGGAAGCTTGACGTTTAGTGCCCGGGATATTTTTGATACGAGAAGATTTGCGGGGAATACGCTTACCAATGCTTTTTCACAGGAGTTTTATTCCAAAAGAGAAACACAGATCTATTTACTATCTGCAAGATTTAATTTTTAGAGGTAACAATGTTGGGTTTTATGAACGAAAGAAAAAGGCAGAGATTCTCTGCCTTTTTCTTTTAATCGATTACCTAAATCCAATTAGCGACCACCTATTAACCTAAATAGGATGGCTATTACAGCCAAGACTAATAAAATGTGGATCAGTCCGGAAACGCTATAAATAAATACGCCTAATATCCAGCCGATTAATAGGATTACCGCTATCAGATATAATAAAGAACTCATGGTGTTGGTGGTTTAGTTTCTACTAATTTTTTAAACTAAGTCCAATCCAAATGCCAAAGCAAAAATGGCCTTAGAAGTCCTAAAAAGAAGGGTTTATATAGGATATTCATGTAATGTTGGGGAAAAATGTTCCCGAAAAAAGGTGCTTAGGGTCAACATTTTGAGGGGGCTTCTGTTCTGATTTCCAATATTTTTTGATCCTTGTCCTTTATTCCCAAGACCTAGCTTGTGGTTTTTTTAGTAGAGGATCGGGTTACTAATTCAGTTTTGAGGCTTTTGAATTCAAGCGGAGAATTGGGGGCCTGAATTTGATTCAATAAAAAACCAGCCGCAATAGATCCCATATCAAAAGGTCGTTGGTTGACGCTGGTCAATTGGGGAGTCACATAAGTAGAAATAGGCTCATCGGCATAACCTACAATAGCAACCTGGTCGGGGATGGAAATTCCCTCATTCCTTAGAACATTGACAGCTTCAAAAGCCAAATAATCACTGTAAGCGAAAATCCCATCCACGGGATTCGCTTTTATATATGCTCTGATCTTATCAGGCAATTCAGGATCATTTCCTTCGAAAATCAACTCCTTATTATAGGGTATCTGGTGCTTCCTTAAAGCCTCTTTGTAGCCCATGAATCGATTAAAAGAAGTAGAAAGTACTTTTGGGCCTTTGATATGGATGATTTGGGTACAACCGGTTTGTAGTAGAAAGTCCACCGCTTGAAACGCTCCTTCAAAATCATCTGAAATTACATAGGAAGTCTCAATTTCTTCACAGATTCTATCCATCAAAACAAGCGGTGTTCCACTCTCCAACACTTCCTGTAAATGACCAAATTCATCGTTTTTCTTACAAATCGTGGCCAAAATCCCATCCACCCGGGCATCCAATAAGGTTTGAAAGGATTTGATTTCCTGCCTCTTTTTCTCGTTAGAAGTGCAGATCAATAATTGATATCCCACTTTTGAGGTGACACTTTCTATTCCCGCCAAAACCCTACTATAAAAATGATGCGTGAATTCAGGGATAATCAAGCCTATGGTTTGGGTTTTGTTTTCGACTAGACTTCTCGCAATAGGATTCGGTCTGTATCCCAGTTCTTTCGCTAAAGCCTGAATTTGCTGCTTTTTCTTTTCGCTTACCTTTCCTCCTCCATTCAATGCTCTTGATACCGTAGACGGGGTCACATTCAAAGCTTTGGCTATGTCGGTAATACTTACTCTTTTCTTTTTCATTTCAGACTTAAAATCTTTCTAAAATAGCAAAAAGAGTCAATCCAACTCATGCATCATGAGCATGAAGGGTTGGGCAAACGTTTGACCACAAAACTCTTAAATGGATTTCTGATATTGTATTGAAAATTGAATTTCAATGGATTTCATGCGTATAAGTCTTTACAAGAAAACCTTCTTTGAATTAGGATGCAATTAGGGAAAACAGGAATTGAGGTCCCATCGATGGTAATTGGCACCAGTTCACTGGGAAATCTTTACCAGTCCAGTTCCTTTTCGGATAAACTGGAATTGGTGAAAACTGCCCTGGATTGTTTCCCAGGTCTTACGGTCTTTGACTCTGCTGGAAAATATGGTGCAGGGTTGGCCTTGGAGTCATTGGGTAAGGCATTGAATGAGCTAAATGTACCCAAAGATCAAGTGATCATCAGCAATAAATTGGGGTGGAGGAGGACTCCTTTGAAAGGAGCTGAGCCAACCTTTGAAAAAGATGTTTGGAAGAATTTGGAATATGACGCAGTACAGGATATCAGTTATCATGGTATTCTGAATTGTTTTGAGGAGGGGAATACACTTTTGGGGGGATTTAAATCTCAATTGGTTTCCGTGCATGATCCGGATGAATATTTGGCTCAAGCAGGATCTGATGCTGATTATAAAATACGGTTTCAGGATATTTTAGAGGCTTATCGAGCCTTGGCTGATTTGAAGAAAGCTGGGAAAGTGAAGGCCATTGGGATAGGATCTAAAAGCTGGCAAGTGATCCGGAAAATCCATGAGCAAGTCAAGTTGGACTGGGTGATGATCGCCAATAGCATGACGATCTATAGTCATCCATCTGAATTATTGCATTTTATGGAGCAAATGAAATATGATGGGGTAGGAATTATCAATTCAGCAGTATTTCACTCTGGGTTTTTGGTAGGAGGAGACTATTTTGATTACGAGTTTGCCGGTTCAGATAATCCAGCATTTCAGAAACAACATCAGTGGAGGTCTAGTTTTTTGAGCTCTGCACATCGTGGGGCATTGATCCTGCACACGCTTGTATACAGTTTGGCTTACGTTTTCCAGGAGTATCTGCATTGGCCCTGAACTCGACTTCTACGAAACGGATTCAAAAGAATGCAGCCTATTGCCAAACTCCTATTGAATCGGGTTTTTGGAAGGAACTAAAGGAAAAACAATTGATAAAAAGAGATTCGAAAATCTCCATTTAATAAAAAGATGATGAAAGAATTATCCTGTAAAACTCCAGGGGAATTTGAATATAAGGATGCCCAAAAGCCAATTCTTTCCCAAGGGAAGGCGATTATCAAAATCAAGCGTATTGGAATCTGCGGAACAGATCTACACGCTTTTGAAGGAACGCAACCTTATTTTTCTTATCCAAGGACACTGGGCCATGAATTAGCTGGTGAAGTCTGTGAAATTGAGTCTAATAGCGAATTTCAGATAGGAGATCTGGTGACGATTATGCCTTATTTCAGTTGTGGAACTTGTGTGGCCTGCAGAAAGGGAAAAACCAATTGTTGTCAAAAAATCAGTGTTTTTGGAGTTCATGAAGATGGGGGGATGAGAGAATATGTGTCTGTGCCCATTTCCACTTTGATCAAAAGGGAAGGACTTCAGTTGGATCAGCTGGCGATGGCAGAGCCTTTTGCCATTGGTGCCCATGGCGTAAGAAGAGCAGGAGTGAAACCCGGAGACCGGGTTCTGGTCATAGGAGCCGGCCCCATCGGTTTAGGGGTGATGGAATTTGCGAAAATCGCGGGAGGAGAAGTCATTGCTTTAGACATCAATGAACAACGACTTGATTTCTGTAAAAACATGTTGAACATCGCTCATACCCTGAAAGCCAGTGAGCAAACAAAAAGGAAATTGAAGGATTGACCAATGGGGATTTCTGTGATGTAGTGATTGATGCGACAGGTAATTCTACAGCAATTCATCAGGGTTTTCAATACATGGCTCATGGAGGCACCTATGTATTGGTAGGTTTGCAAAAAGGAGAAATAGCATTTTCTCATCCAGATTTTCATAAAAGAGAATCCACACTCATGAGCAGCCGAAATGCTACCAAAGCTGATTTTGAGCAGGTGTTGGAAGCTTTGGCAAGTGGAAAAATCAATGTAAAAAATTACATCACCCATCGAGTCAACTTTGAGGGCGTGAAGTCCAATTTTAAATCATGGCTGGACCCCAAAACAGGAGTTATCAAAGCCATGGTAGCAATATAAAAATCCCAAATGAACCCGATTCAAGTGCGTAAAATTATTGTATTCTTTGCTGCTCTCCTTATTTACACTCAGGAAAGCTTTGCTCAAATTGAAGAAAGGCCACGACCTGCCGAGTGGAACAACTTAGTACCAGGAGCTAAGTTTATTGATCTTTTTCAACCAATTCCACCAATTGGAAAATTGACTGCCGATACTTGGGGCACTGCTATGGTCAAACCTCGGTATGTGGACAATGGAATTGAAGATAATGAATGGTCCTACTGGGGTGGCAACATTCTAAAAGGGGAAGATGGTCAATTTCATTTATTCGTCTGCCGCTGGAGGGAAGATTCTCCCAAGGGACATCATGAATGGCCTAGATCGATCGTGGTACATGCCGTATCCGATCACTCAATGGGGCCTTTTAAAGTTATTGGTGAAGTTGGAAAGGGGCATAACCCAGAAATCTTTCGAACTGCGGACGGACACTTTGTGGTCTATGTGATCGACGGATATTATGTGTCTGAATCTCTTGACGGTCCTTGGGAATACCGCAAATTTGATTTTGACCAGAGAGACCGACCAATCATTGAAGGGCTTTCCAATCTAACTTTTGCTCATCGTGAAGATGGTTCCTATCTCATGGTCTGTCGTGGAGGAGGAGTTTGGTTCAGTAAAGATGGAGTAAGTACCTTCAATCAGGTTTCCAATGAGCGAGTTTATCCTCCAGTTGACGGTAGATTCGAAGATCCTGTTATCTGGAAAGACCATGTTCAGTATCATTTGATTGTTAATGATTGGTTGGGAAGAATAGCTTTTTACCAGCGTTCGAAAGATGGGGTTCATTGGAAAACAGATCCGGGAGAGGCCTACATGCCTGGAATTACCACTTATGAAGACGGGACCATTGAAGACTGGTTTAAATATGAGCGCATCAAGATTTTTCAGGATGAATTGGGAAGAGCTGTACAAGCCAATTTTGCGGTGATTGACACTTTGAAAAATGAAGATAAGCCCAATGATAGGCATAGTTCCAAGAATATTGGGATTCCACTGAAGGTTGGAATGCAACTGGAACTGTTGAATAAAAAAGCCATTACTCCTAAGACAAAATCTATCAAAGTATTGGTGAAGGCTGAACCGGGTTTTAACCCTCAACAAGACTTGGATTTGGCCTCCTTACGCTTTGGAGCATCCGAAGAAGTCAATTTTGGAAGAGGAGCAAAGGCGGTCAGTTCTCAAGCTAAAGGGGATGACTTGGAAATTTCTTTTGAGGGAAAAGGCAATGGATTCAAGGAGGATAATTTTGCTGGAAAGATGATCGGGAAGGACAATAACGGGGACATGGTGTTCGGCTTTTCTAGACTACCTTGGGTGAATTACAATCCCGAAATCCTTTCGGCAAGAAAGCCTGAAATTGATAAAGAAAAAGGAATTGTACGGGTGAAAGTGGAGAATTTTGGCCAAATAAAATCCAAGAAAGCAAAAGTGATGGTAGAGGTTTTTGAGGATGGAAAAAGTGCTTTTACCTCAGATGGAAAGGTTCATTCCTTAGAGCCATTTGAAGGAATCTGGATAGAACTTCCCTATGATCAATTAATCCCCCTAGGCTCCGATTTGACCTTTAAACTTACCATTATCCCTTCTAATGGTGAAATTGAAATGCTAGAGGGAGAATTATAATTATCCGTAAATTCAATTAGTTAAAAGCAAAAGTTCTTCTAATACACCAACTTCAAACCCAAAACCTACTCTCATGAGACATTTGATTTTTTACGTCTTACTATTCATTTCCTCGCAAGCATTTTCTCAACAAGAGCTGAAGCTATGGTACAAGCAGCCAGCTGGAAAAGTGTGGACTGATGCCTTGCCTATTGGGAATGGAAGGTTGGGCGCCATGGTATATGGCAATGTGGACACTGAAATCCTCCAACTTAATGAGCATACAGTTTGGTCGGGAAGTCCCAATAGGAATGACAATCCTGATGCATTGAATGCCCTTCCTGAGATCCGGGAATTGATTTTTGAGGGAAAACAGAAAGAGGCAGAGCAGCTGGCTTCTAAAATGATCCAGACTAAGAAATCTAATGGGCAGATGTTTCAACCTGTGGGAAATCTAGAAATATCCATGGCAGATCATGTAGAATTTGAGGATTATTACCGTGAGTTAGATATTGCCCATGCGGTTGCGAAAACCAGCTACACTGTCAAAGGGGTGACTTACACCCGGGAGGCCATAGCTTCGATTCCTGATCGGATTATTGCGGTGAAGTTAAGCGCCAATAAACCGGGTATGATTTCATTTAGCGCAACATTTTCGAGTCCGCATCAAAAATCTGGAGTTAAGACCAATGGTTCAAATGAATTAGTACTGACTGGAACAACCTCAGATCATGAGGGAGTACCGGGGAAAGTCAATTTTGAGGGGATCGCTAAAATCCAAACAAAAGGTGGCACGCTTAGCCAAACGGATACAGCTTTGGTTGTGAAGGATGCCGATGAGGCTACGATTTACATTTCCATTGCTTCCAATTTTATCCGATATGATGACCTCTCAGGGGATGAACATGAGAAAGCGAATGGCTATATGGAAAAAGCTTTTTCTAGGAGTTTTGAAGCGATCCAGAAAGATCAGCGGGAGGCCTATCAGCATTATTTTAATCGGGTAAAGTTGGATTTGGGTGACTCAGGGGCTTCAAAGCTACCTACTGACGAACGTTTAAAGAATTTTAGAAATACCAGTGATCCCCAGTTGGTAACACTGTATTACCAATATGGCAGATACTTATTGATCTCTTCTTCCCAACCTGGTGGACAACCCGCCAATCTCCAAGGAATTTGGAACAAAGAGATGATGCCGCCTTGGGACAGCAAGTATACCATCAATATCAATGCACAGATGAATTATTGGCCTGCGGAAAAAACCAATCTTTCGGAATTGCATGAGCCCTTCCTAAAAATGGTTCAGGAAATGGCAGAAACTGGACAGGAAACGGCTAAAGTGATGTATGGAGCAAGAGGTTGGATGGCTCATCATAACACAGATATTTGGAGAGTTACGGGGCCTGTGGATGCCATATTTTGGGGTATTTGGAATGGAGGTGGAGGTTGGACCAGCCAGCACCTTTGGGAACATTACCTGTATACCGGTGATCAAGAATTTTTGTCATCTATTTATCCAGTCTTAAAGGGAGCTGCACTGTTTTATGCAGACTTTTTGGTGAAAGATCCTCGAAATGGTTGGTTGGTCATCAACCCAGGAACCTCTCCGGAAAATGCCCCTCAAGCACATGGAGGGTCTTCTTTGGATGCAGGCACGACCATGGATAATCAAATTGTATTTGACGTCTTTAGCACGGCGATTCAAGCTGCAAAAATTTTGGATAAAGATGCCTCATTTCAGGATAGCTTGAAGCTGTTGAGAAAGCAACTTCCTCCAATGCATATCGGGAAGCATGGCCAGCTTCAGGAATGGTTGGAGGACATTGATGATCCTAATGACCATCACCGCCATATCTCTCATTTGTATGGATTCTTCCCATCCAATCAGATATCTCCATTCCTAACTCCTGAATTATACCAGGCTTCCAAAACTACCCTGATTCATAGAGGAGATGTCTCTACAGGTTGGAGTATGGGTTGGAAAGTTAACTGGTGGGCCAGGGCCTTAGATGGGAACCATGCCTATACATTGATCCAAAACCAACTATCTCCAGTAAAGGGTACCAGAGAAGGTGGAGGTTCTTATAACAACCTTTTTGATGCACATCCACCTTTTCAGATTGATGGGAATTTTGGCTGTACTTCAGGGATCACAGAGATGTTGGTACAAAGTGCCAATGGAGAGGTTCATTTGCTGCCCGCACTTCCAGATGCCTGGCCTGAAGGTAGTATTTCTGGAATCAAAGCAAGAGGAGGTTTTGAAATTGTGGACATGGAATGGAAGGATGGAAAAATACAAACGGTGTCCGTGAGATCTTATTTGGGTGGAAACCTCCGTTTGCGAGTTCCCAATTCCATGCATGTGAAAGAGGGAGTTTTGAATCCGGCAAAAGGAGAAAATTCCAACCCTTTTTACTATGTAGAAGAGACTCCAGCTCCAGTGATTTCTGATCAAGCTAAATTGGAAAAACCTCAATTGAATCCAGGCTATTCCTATGATTTAGCCACGGAAGCAGGAAAAACCTACGTATTGCTGATGAATTGAATGAACCCCTTAAATCTATAACCCATGTTTTCAAGAGCTTTAATTGCTTTGGTACTTTGTTTTATCGGTAAACAAAGCTTTGCCCAAGACCCGAATTTTTACATTTTTCTGAGTTTTGGTCAGTCCAACATGGAAGGAAATGCCCGGTTCGAACCCCAGGATACAATAGCAAATCCCCGTTTTCAATTGTTACAAGCAGTGGATTGCCCCGATCTGGGCCGAGAAAAAGGAAAATGGTATCCTGCCGTTCCTCCATTGAGCAGGTGCAATACAGGGATTACCCCAGGTGATTACTTTGGGAGAACTTTAGTGGAAAATTTACCTGATAGCATTCGGGTCGGAATTATCAATGTCTCAGTTGGAGGCTGTAAAATCGAATTATTTGATAAAGATAATTATAAAACCTACACGGCTACAGCACCGGATTGGATGAAAGGAATGATCGCCCAATACGATGGGAATCCCTATCAAAGGTTGGTTGATTTGGGGAAATTGGCCCAGGAAACTGGGGTCATCAAAGGGATCCTGCTGCATCAGGGTGAATCCAATACAGGAGATCAAACCTGGCCTACCAAGGTCGCAGGGGTCTATGCGAATTTATTGGCAGATTTAAGTTTGGAACCCAATTCGGTGCCACTATTGGCAGGTGAACTGGTCAGTGCTGAAGAGGGAGGAAAATGCGCTAGCATGAATCCGATCATAGGCACCTTGCCTGAAGTCATCCCGAATGCTTATGTGATTTCTTCCCAGGATTGTGAGGCGATCAAAGATGGATTGCATTTTTCAGCAGCTGGTTACCGATTACTGGGTTCGCGATATGGTGAGAAGATGACTGAGCTTTTAAAGAGTAATAATTAATAAATTAGGCCTAGTTCAAACCATAAACCTAAAACCATATGAAACGATTTTTCAAGTTGATTTTTGTGTTTTGCCTTGTTGGAAACACGACAATAGGACAAGTTCTGGAAAAAGAAGCACCTGCAGGCTTTGATCAAGTTCAAGCTGAGATTCCCCATGGAAAGATTGATTCTATTCAATATCGATCCAAAACGGTTGGGACGACCAGAAAGGCGCTGGTTTATACACCTCCAGGTTATTCCAAAAGAGACAAGTATCCGGTTTTATACCTATTGCATGGTATTGGAGGTGATGAAAAAGAATGGTTGAAAGGAGGGCATCCTGAAGTGATTTTGGATAATCTGTATGCGGAAGGGAAACTGGAGCCCATGATTGTAGTCATGCCAAATGGTCGAGCGATGAAGGATGATAGGGCTGTAGGAAATATCATGGCTCCTGAAAAAGTAGAGGCATTTGCTAGGTTTGAAAAAGATTTGTTGAATGATTTGATTCCTTTTATAGAAAAGAAATATCCTGTTTTAACTGATCGGGAAAACCGAGCGATTGCAGGTCTGTCAATGGGGGGAGGGCAGTCACTGAATTTTGGCCTAGGGAATTTGGATAAGTTCGCTTGGGTGGGAGGATTTTCTTCCGCTCCCAATACCAAAGCTCCTGAGGTTTTGGTTCCAGACCCAGCAAAAGCCAAAGAATTATTGAAGGTACTTTGGATTTCCTGCGGGGATGAAGATGGACTACTTAGTTTCAGCAAGAGAACTCACGATTATTTGGTACAAGAGGAGGTTCCCCATATCTATTATTTGGAATCAGGAGGGCATGATTTTAAAGTCTGGAAGAATGGGCTGTACATGTTTTCCCAGCTATTATTTAAGCCAGTAGATCAATCAAAATTCAATAAATATAGTCCCTTAGGGACCCCGTCGGCTACCAATATCAGAAACTCCAAATACCCTCAGATTTATCCTGATCACAGAGCCAAGTTCAGAATCAAAGCTCCTGAAGCTGAAAAATCCAATTGGATCTGGGTAAGAAATATGATATGATCAAAGGAGAAGATGGAGTATGGGAAGTGATGACCGATTCTTTGAGTGAGGGTTTTCATTATTACTCCTTGATCATTGATGGAGTGGCTGTGGTGGATCCATCCAGTGAGGCATTTTATGGGATGGGTAGGTTTGCAAGTGGCATTGAAGTGCCTTTTAAAGGAGATGGATACTACCAATTAAAAAATGTGCCACACGGGGAAGTGAGAAGAGTAAGATATTTTTCGACAGCGTTGAGATCCTGGAGGCAATTTTTCATCTATACTCCACCGGGATACGAAACGAATACAGCGGAAACCTATCCAACTTTGTATATCTATCATGGAGGAGGAGAGGATGAAACAGGTTGGGCAAGACAAGGGAAGACCGATCTTATAATAGATAATTTGATCTCGGAAGGTAAGGCAAAAAAGATGTTGGTGGTGATGGCAGATGGGAATATGCCAGCCAGTGCGTTTACTGAAAATGGCCTAAGGCAATTTGAGCGGGAGCTCAAAGAAAGCTTGATTCCCTACGTGGAGAAAAATTACAGGGCTAAGTCCAGTGCTGCCAATCGAGCATTAGCTGGACTTTCCATGGGAGGATTACAGACCTTGTATGCAGGTGTAAATAACACTGATTTGTTCTCCTATTTGGGAGTCTTTAGTTCGGGTTGGATAGCCGGTAGGCAGACAGAAATTGTGGATGCCCAATATGCCTTTATGAAAGAAAATGCTTCTAAAATCAATCAGGATCTAAAGTCATTTTGGATAGCTATGGGAGGAGAACAGGATATCGCCTATCAGAACTGCCAGATAATGATGAAAAAGTTTGACGAAATAGGGGTGGATTATTCCTATTCAGAGTATCCTGGAGGTCATACTTGGCCAGTATGGAGAAACAACTTGTATAATTTTGCTCAGGTGATTTTTTAGAACTCTAGGCTACCTCTTTCTTGAGCTCTTTACCTAAATCATAATAAAGAAGTTTCTTTTAGAAATTCAGTAATTCACAAAGGTTATATACTAACTGAAAAGGAAGCTGTTGATTATGGAATTTCTGTGATGAATATAATTGAACAGTCTCTCATTGAATTAAAACAAAAGTATCCTAAAGAAACAGAGTTAATGTCGGGGCTATGCACCGTTTCAATGGCTGTATAGCCATTGTGTGTGCCTTGAATGGTGAATATAGACCAAAAAGATGGTCGTCTTAACGGGTGAAAGTCCCTTTAAGCGCGGGAGTCGTTACCCGAAGCCAAGCAAGTGGCAAGGTGGTTTACCGCGAGGTATACACCGAAGTAAGCCAGACTGCGGTGTCTGTACTGACGAACAGGAACTCTATACTGAGGCTATGAGGATGGATGAGGTAGCACATCATGCCGAAGTCCAAAGTTTCTGAAACAGAGATAAGCCAAAATAGTAGATAGAGCAGCGATAGGCACAAGGATATTCCACCTTACCGAGGGAGGTCTCTAGACGTCTGGAACGTCCAAGAGAAGTCAGCCGAGGTCATAGTAGTTATCGGAAACGAGCTGTAAATACCGCAGAGGTCTCACTGGATAATGAAGGACTGAACATTGAATCGCGTCCTAATTCGGATAGGAATCCCGCACATGCGAGATAGCCTATTCTTAAGCGGACAAGGAGAACAAAGTAATGATAGAAAAAAGTACTTCAATCCAAAAACCTTTATAAAGCCTACCGTCAAGTAGTGGGTAATAAAGGCTCATCGGGAGGACGCAAAGTGCAGGTGACCGAATTGAAGTCGTTTATCGATCAAGGCAAGACAGCTGTATTAACCGACATCCTGAAAAGGAGGTACGTACTAAAGTTATCAGAGGGGTTGAAATCCCAAAGAGTAACGGAAAAACCAGATTACTCGGAGTCCCATGCGTAGTGGATAGATGGCTTCAACAGGCAGTTAGCCAGCAATTAGCCACCCGATTCGAATTAACTTTCGAAGAGGAGAGCCACGGTTTTCGACCTGGAAAGAACCTTCACGGAGCAGTAACACAAGCACTGAAAAACATCAATGATGGCTATCAGGATATTGTTGACATTGATCTGAAAGGTTCTTGATGAAGTACAACACTACAAGTTGCTTCAGTTAATCTACAACAGGGTGAAATGTCCCACAACTTTGTGGCTGATCCGAAAATGGCTGAGAGCACCAATCCAGATCAACGGAAAACTGCACAAACGCCGAAAGGGTATGCCACAGGGAAGTCCCCTTAGTCCTCTTCTATCCAATATATTATTGGACGAACTGGACAAGTATCTCAAAAGTAAAGGGTTGAAATTTGTCCGCTATGCCGATGACTTTAGTATCTATACTCAGTCAAAATCAGCTGCCCAAAAAGTAGGAAATGAAGTCTATATGTTCCTGAAGAACAGACTGGACTTGCCTATCAACAGGAGAAAAGCGGAATCCGAAGACCCTCTGACTTTGAGCTGCTAGGTCATGGCTTCGTGCCAACCTACAAAAAGGGGGAAGGGCAATACCAACTGGTAGTGAAGAAGCAAAGCTGGGAAAACCTGAAGCGTAAGCTCAAAGGAATAACCAAGAAATCCTTACCATACAGCTTTGAAGAGCGACTTCAAAAAACTCAGAGAGGTATGGATGGGCTGGGTAAACAATTATCGACTGGCCAGTATTCAGGCCAAGCTCAAACAACTCGACGAGTGGCTGAGGAACAGACTCAGATATTGCATTTGGCATGACTGGAAAAGCCTGAGGAAAACGCAAAACCTAATTAGACTGGGAGTGGATCAAGACCATGTCCTACGCATGGAGTAGAACCAGAAAAGGAGGATGGGCTGTAGCTCAGAGTCCCATACTGGTAACAACGATTACACTTTCCCAGACTGGAAAAGAAAGGGCTATGTAAGTATGCTGGACTATTACTCAAAATCAAAGCCCGAGATTCAATGAACCGCCGTATACATGGTGACCCGTACGTGCCGGTGGTGTGAGAGGCGCACCGTGGGCTTATGGCTCACGGCCGTCTACTCGATTGAGAAGCCGCCCCGAAGGGCGGATTTCAAACGATGGAGCCCCGACATTGAGAAACGACCGAAGGGATGTTACTCAACGTTCGGCTAAACTGCGTTTTAATGCAGTTTAGGTTATGTGTGTGCCTTGAATGGTGAATATAGACCAAAAAGATGGTCGTTCCAACGGGTGAAAGTCCCTTAAGCGCGGGAGTCGTTACCCGAAGCCAAGCAAGTGGCAAGGTGGTTTACCGCGAGGTATACACTGAAGTAAGCCAGACTGCGGTGTCTGTACTGACGAACAGGAACTCTATACTGAGGCTATGAGGATGGATGAGGTAGCACATCATGCCGAAGTCCAAAGCTCTGGAAACAGAGATAAGCCAAAATAGTAGATAGAGCAGCGATAGGCACAAGGATATTCACCTTACCGAGGGAGGTCTCTAGACGTCTGGAACGTCCAAGAGAAGTCAGCCGAGGTCATAGTAGTTATCGGAAACGAGCTGTAAATACTGCAGAGGTCTCACTGGATAATGAAGGACTGAACATTGAATCGCGTCCTAATTCGGATAGGAATCCCGCACATGCGAGATAGCCTATTCTAAGCGGACAAGGAGAACAAAGTAATGATAGGAAAAGTACTTCAATCCAAAAACCTTATAAAGCCTACCGTCAAGTAGTGGGTAATAAAGGCTCATCGGGAGTGGACGGTATGCAGGTGACCGAATTGAAGTCGTTTATCGACCAAGGCAAGACAGCTGTATTAACCGACATCCTGAAAAGGAGGTACGTACCCAAAGCCATCAGAGGGGTTGAAATCCCAAAGAGTAACGGAAAAACCAGATTACTCGGAGTCCCATGCGTAGTGCATAGATGGCTCGCCTGTGCAGTTAGCCAGCAATTAGCCACCCGATTCGAATTAACTTTCGAAGAGGAGAGCCACGGTTTTCGACCTGGAAAGAACCTTCACGGAGCAGTAACACAAGCACTGAAAACATCAATGATGTCATCAGGATATTGTTGACATTGATTCGAAAGGTCTTTGATGAAGTACAACACTACAAGTTGCTTCAGTTAATCTACAACAGGGGTGAAATGTCCCAATAACTTTGTGGCTGATCCGAAAATGGCTGAGAGCACCAATCCAGATCAACGGAAACTGCACAAACGCCGAAAGGGTATGCCACAGGGAAGTCCCCTGTCCTCTTCTATCCAATATATTATTGGACGAACTGGACAAGTATCTCAAAAGTAAAGGGTTGAAATTTGTCCGCTATGCCGATGACTTTAGTATCTATACTCAGTCAAAATCAGCTGCCCAAAAAGTAGGAAATGAAGTCTATATGTTCCTGAAGAACAGACTGGACTTGCCTATCAACAGGGAGAAAAGCGGAATCCGAAGACCCTCTGACTTTGAGCTGCTAGGTCATGGCTTCGTGCCAACCTACAAAAAGGGGGAAAAGGGTAAATACTCAACTGGTAGTGAAGAAGCAAAGCTGGGAAAACCTGAAGCGTAAGCTCAAAGGAATAACCAAGAAACCTTACCATACAGCTTTGAAGAGCGACTTCAAAAACTCAGAGAGGTATGGATGGGCTGGGTAAACAATTATCGACTGGCTGCCATTCAGCCAAGCTCAAACAACTCGACGAGTGGCTGAGGAACAGACTCAGATATTGCATTTGGCATGACTGGAAAGCCTGAGCGAAAACGCAAAAACCTAATTAGACTGGGAGTGGATCAAGACCATGCCTACGCATGGAGTAGAACCAGAAAAGGAGGATGGGCTGTAGCTCAGAGTCCCATACTGGTAACAACGATTACACTTTCCAGACTGAAAAGAAAGGGTTAGTAAGCATGCTGGACTATTACTCAAAATCAAAGCCCGAGATTCAATGAACCGCCGTATACGAGACCCGTACGTACGGTGTGAGAGGCGCACCGTGGGCTTATGGCTCACGGCCGTCTACTCGATTACCTGTAGTATCCTATTTTAAGAATTCCAAAATGTGTTTCTATTTTAAAAATGAGGAGCAGTAATTAGTGTTAATTATTGGATATTCATTCCTTAGTGATGTATAAAAGTCAAACTGAGTTAAATCCTCATAACTCTCCTTTTTATATTCCATCTCTTCCTTTATTGTTTCTTCGTATCTCCAGTGGTTTCTATAATCAATCCCAAAAACTATATATTTCTTACCTATTTTAAACGTTTGAGCGCAACTTCCATCGTTGTCCTGATCAATGATAACTTCTTGAGATTTCAACTTCCCTTTAATCACTGAATCAACTTTGAACAGCACATTGTAACCTATGCCTTCCTGGTCAAGTTGGTTGTTTCGTTGATTGTGAAATCCAACATTTCTTACTGCTTCACCAACAAAAACAAAATCTGATCTTTCAATTAGTCCTTTAAAAAGTTTAGAATCAATTTTTTCCCAACAAATACAAGAGTATCCTTTTTGAATAATCAGAAAAATTAAAATTAATATAAGGAATGGTGTTTTTTTCATTGTTTGATTACTGGTAACATTTAAATATTACGGCTATAAAAAGAAAGCTGAAGAAGAATTTAAAAAATTAGAAAGAGACACGGGAATTGAACAAAATTTTGCTTGTGTAAATATAATGACAACAATTGACGTTAAACACGGTAAAGAAATCAATCCTAAAGATGAAAGAGCAGGAATGGTTGAGAACAGAATAGTTAATATTCTTAAAAGTCGTGAACCAAGGAGATTGGTTTTACTAAAAGATAAACCTGAAGAAAAATAATGGCAGTACAGTGCATGACAAAGGGTATGCTACATTTGGCATTCAGTAGTTTGTGTTCATTTTAAGCTAGCATCTCGTTTTTCTTAGCGGGGGACAGATGTTCGCTCCAAAAAGTCAAATGTTGTATCCCCAAAAATGTTTTTACTAATTAGATTATACCTAATCGGGTATAATTTCTGTTTTAAGCTTGTTTATTATACCTGCACGGGTATATTTTTGTTAAGAAAATCATTTTTATACCCGTTTGGGTATATTTTTTGTTTTTATTACTATATTTATACCCGAAAGGGTATAATATTATTATGGAAAAGCTGAGCCGATTTGTAAAAGAAAGACGTAAAAAACTGGGATTAACACAAGAAGACCTGTCGTTTAAAGCTGGCGTTGGACTACGATTTGTGCGCGATCTAGAACAAGGAAAGAAATCATTAATGATCGATAAAGTCAATCAGGTTTTATCATTATTTGGTCATGAACTAGGACCTATACCATCAGAAAGAAACGAGCCTAAGTGAAATGACCAAGACAACAAAAAAAGGGAATATGGGAGACTTCCATGTGACAACTGAAAATTAATACTAACACATGAAATGAAGACCGCTAAAGTTTACATGCATAATAAATTGGCCGGGAAATTAACGGAAGATGAAAATGGTTATCATTTCCAATATGAAAAATCATATCTGAACCGATCGGACTCAGAAGCAATAAGTGTCACGTTCCCACTTACAAGTGATCGATATGAAAGTAAAATCCTATTTCCGTTTTTTGATGGATTAATTCCAGAAGGGTGGTTATTGGATATCGCACAAAAAAACTGGAAACTGGATCCACGGGATAGAATGAGCATATTATTGAAAACTTGTCTGGATTGCATAGGGGCAGTATCTATAGAACCACAGGAAGAAAATGGAGAATAAATGTCTTTATTGCTATAAGGAAATTGATTCAGAAGAGTTAACAACTGAGGCAGGCGTAAGGGGGTATCATCAAAAATGCAGCAAGAAATTCTTTGGTAAAATTATTCCTCCTGAATTGAATTTTACTGAAGACCAAATCCTAGAGTTAGCTGAGCAGGTAATCAAAAGTCAAAAAACGGTTACAGGTGTCCAGCCGAAACTTTCCCTTGGAATAGCGGGAAATTCAACCGAACCTGAGCGATTTACAATTGTAGGTCTATGGGGTGAATATATTTTAAAACCCCAAACAAAAACATACGCAAGTGTACCAGAAATTGAAGATTTGACAATGCACTTGGCTGAAGTCAGTAAATTAAAAACCGTAGCACATTCACTTATCAGATTAAAATCCGGACAATTAGCTTACCTAACAAGAAGAATTGACAGGGAAAAAGGGAGCAAGCTTCATATGGAAGACATGTGCCAAATAACTGAACGAATGACGGAGCACAAGTACAAAGGTTCTTACGAGCAAATAGCAAAGGCAATAAAAAAGCATGTAGCAAATCCAGGTTTGGATGTAACGGATTTTTTGAATTAGTGCTATTTAGTTTTTTGACAGGAAACAACGATATGCACCTTAAAAATTTCTCTTTACTGAAGAGGAATTCGGAATATGACCTTTGCCCTGCTTATGATCTAGTTGCCTCCGAATTAGTAGTTGAAGGAGATGATGAAGATCTTGCTTTGAATTTAAATGGGAAGAAAAAAAGATCAAAAAGAAAGATTTTGAAATTGCAATGAAGGGTGCTGGTATAGACTCAAAAGTAATAGACAACATATTCAAAAAGTATAAAAAACTAATTCCGAAGTGGGAAAAAATCATTGAAGGTAGTTTCCTAAATGAAAACTTGAAAGTAGAATACAAATCATTAATTGATAAAAAAGCAGCACAAATAGAACTTTAAAACTAACATCAACTATACTTAATCCACATTAAAACGCATTTTGGCTTGGGGTAGTTAAAAACACAAAAAAATAGGACTATATCCTAGTACAAAAGCTAGAGGAAAAAAAGTCCTAAAGTTGGAGGAGAAAATGGGAACTGAAAGAAACCTCCATTAATCTTTCAGTAAACCCCGAAAAGGGCCTAAAATTTGGTATCCATTTCATGCCTATTAGACTATTTGTTTTTGGAAAAGACCTGACTTCAGAGGATTATAAAGATGTGAAAAGAGAATTGTTGGAACAGATATTATCCTCAGAAGCCAAACTGACAAGGATCGAACCAAATTCAGACAAGGAGTTGATAAATAATTTCACAAAAGCAGTCCCAATCGCTGGAAAGCTTGATTTTCTTTTTCTTTAGGAGATTTAAGTCAAAAAAGAAGGATAATTGGTTCGAACTTTCCGGAAAATCTCACTTTTGACGGGGAAGAACATCGAACCGATAGAATTAATGAATTAGTCAACCTTATCTATCTGGTTAACAAAAAGATAAGGGCAAAAAAAGTGGGCAAAATCATTTGAATTTGATTTTACCCACCTTGGTGGGCCCACCTGGGCTCGAACCAGGGACCACCTGATTATGAGTCAGAAATTAGCTTATCTATATTTTTATTGTCTTATACTTAAAATGTTGATTTATATTCTTTTAATAGGCAATTAAGCTGTTTTAATATCTTTTTATTTATTAATTTATGGATTGTTTTATGTGCAAATATTGTGCAAAATTTTATCTTTGAATAAATCATACTTGGAATGGCTAGAAGAATAGATAAAGCAAAAGATCCAGTTTCTATATCATATTACTTGGATACCAGGAGAAAAAAGCAAAATGGTATGTACCCAGTTAAAATTAGAGTTTATGACGGTATTACTAAAAAGGTAAGACTCTATTCTACTGACTTTGATTTGGATGAGAAAACTTTTGACAGAATTAAATTCCCTGAAAAAGGGAGGCGATTAAGGGAAGAGGAAAAATCTATAAAAAGTGATTTGGATGAGCTACTTATCTTTTACAAGGAAAAATTGAAGCTGTTACAAATATTCACATTTGATTCCTTTGAAGAATCTCTTATTGTAAAAACAGGTGAGAAGGCAAATACTTTTTTTCAATATGAAACCTATGTGAAAGAGCTTAAAGAATATGAGAGGATTGCCACAGCTTCAAGTTATGATTTGAGTATGCGGTCATTAAAATCATTTTTGAAAAGCAGAAGCGGTAAAGTACCATCAAAACTTTTGTTCCAAGAAATAACGGTTAAATTTTTAAATGATTATGAATCATGGATGGTTAACATCCAAGGTAAAAGTCAAACAACTGTCGGGATATATATGAGAGGGCTTAGGGTTATTTTTAATAGAGCCATTGACCAGAAAATTATAGATAGGGATATATACCCATTTGGTAGGAAAAAGTATGAAATTCCTTCAAGTACCCGAAAGAAGAAAGCCTTAAATGGAGATCAACTTAAACTTTTATTTAATTCAATCCCAAAGACGAAAGAACAACAAAAAGCCCGTGATTTTTGGTTTTTTTCTTTTGCATGTAATGGGATTAATATGAAAGATATAATTCACTTGAAATGGAAGAATATTAACGGTGAATTCATCGAATTTATAAGGGAGAAAACAAAAAAGACCAAGAAAGCAAATAGCAAAACTATTCAAGTACCACTCACAGAATTTGCTAAATCTGTGATTAAAAAATATTCAACTGACTCTAAGAATCCTGAGAATTACATATTTCCATTTCTGAAAAAGGAAATGTCTGCTGAAGAAAAGTATTTAGTAAACAAAAAATTTATTCGTTTTGTAAATCAGCATTTGAAAATTATGGCAAATGCAAATGGTATAACTGGAGAAATTTCGAGTTATTGGGCTAGGCACTCCTTTGCTACCTCAGCAATAAGAAATGATGCAAGCATGGAATTTGTTGGCGAATCTCTTGGACATTCAGATGTAAAAACTACACAGCTTTATTTTGCTGGATTTGAAGATGATACTAAGAAGGATATTTTAGGTAAAATTACCGATTTCATGCATTGAAGTATATTGAATACATCCAACTATTTCTTTAATATTATTTAGTTTTTTGATACTGATGCTATCCAATTATTGCTTATTTTCAAGAGTGTTTATCGGAATTGAAGAATATTTGAAATGGGGAAAAGAAAAATTATAAAAATAGGAGATCAAGAAATAAGCATTTCAGATAGGGAAATACTTTTTGCAGAGGCTTATTTAGCTAATGGTTTTAATGCTACTTCGGCAGCGATAAAGGCTGGGTATAGTAAGAAATCAGCAAAGGTTCAAGCTTCAAGAATGTTAACAAATGCTAACCTTTCAAATTATCTCAAATGGAAATCAGAACCAATTATGGATGAATTAGAAATTACACAAGAGAGAATTTTGAAAGAACTTGCATCAATTGCATTTGCTAAACCTACAGATTTTTTAAATCAAGATTTTTCTCTTAAAAATCTAACAGAAATTAGATCTTCTTTTCATCCTGCTATCAAACAAATCGTGCGAAATGATAGGGGGTTTAAACTCGTACTTCATGACAAAATTGGTTCATTAAATAAACTACTTGAACTAATTAGGGAGAAGCAATTAAATGTGAATTCTAAAAAAGACTCACTATTTGCATCGATAAATGCTTACTATTCTAATTATGGTAAATAATGAGAGAGTTCAAGCAGCTTGATGAAAAGCTTCTTAGGCTTTTTGAGGGAGATACTTCTGCATTTCCAGATTTAGAAGAAGTCAGAGATGTACTCATTATGATTAAAAATGAAGAATGTAAAAGACCTACACGAGAGAAAAGGAAATTCAAAAAGTTCTTAAAAGCATTAAAAGATTACTGCCGAAATCCAGAGCCTTATCTAATGAGTGATTATTGGGATTCTATTTTTGGATTAGTTTTATCCAGTTTTCTTGATTATTCAGAGAAAGGGGTTGGTTTAGAATACCTAGTTGGACTTCCAAGTAATTACTCATTTACAGATTATATCCAGGAGTTTTGCAAGCCTAGAATACAGAATCCAAAAGATGGCACTTACGAAGTAGAAGTAATTGATAAATATATCTCTCCCAATTGGAAAGACTATGAGAACAAGTTTATTCCATCTATGGAAATTGATAAAATTGTAGAATTTTTCTCCGAACTAAAAAACCTTTCAAAAAAAGGAAAAATCTCCTTTTCTATCGGAAGAAAACTTTGATGATTTTATTAAGAGTTCTTTTGCAAGACTGAGGAGTTGATAACAATACCCAAAATCCGATTGATCCATGGAGCAAAAATGGCAATAGTCAAACTTTTTTATGGATTTTACCTCAAATGTTCAAGCGAATCTCTTTATAATAAAAATAAAGATGCATACTTAACTTTACTTAAAGAGGCATTTGAGACAGATGTTTTTAATGAGGTTTCAATAAAGAATTTTAGACCAGATTGTTCAAAGCATGTTTGGTCTGTTATGATTTAGTAATCTAAAAATTGATTTTTTCTACGCTCTTCACGTATTTACTTACGCACTTTACGGCAAATCCAAGTAGAAGTATTTCATCTGGTAGTTTTGATTCAATCACCAAAGAAAAAAACACTATGGAAAAAAATTGGATAGATTTTAACAACATGCCGGAAGCTTTATATAAGCTATTCGGAGAGGTCCAACTCCTTAAAAGTCTTGTCATAGAAGGCAGTTCTAATGAAAGTTTAGATAAGCTTTTTTCTATAGATGAGACATCAGATTTCCTGCATTTAAAGAAACAAACTATTTACTCCTATGTTTCCAGGGGAATTATTCCGCATTCTAAGCGTGCTGGTAGACTTTATTTCTCGAAGAATGATCTGATCGAATGGATCAAAGAAGGTAATAAGAGACCATTTGATGTGGAAGAGGAAGCGAAGAAAGTTATTTTAAAAAGAATTAAGAAAGGAGGTAGCCATGAGTGATTTTGATGACTACGATTTGCCAACTCCAGAAAAAATCAGCTTTGATTTAGTATTTAAAGGGTCTGGGAAAGATTATGGTTTCTTTAGTAAGTTTCTTGGACAGAAATTCTATCCATATGGAATCTATGAAATCAAATCAAAAATGATTCGTGGAGAAAATCCCAAATGGATATTGAAAGGTATTTCAAAATCAGGGGAATTAAGGGCTTTTGTCTCACTAGATTCATCCAGATTTACAAATTGGTTCATAGGAGAACTAATGGGTATTAATATTGACGGAACAATTGAATATGCAATGTGTATTCTTGATTTAGGCGTTTCCCAATCATTCGGTCAATTTTATTTATTTCCTGAGCGTATTTATAAAAATGAAAACCGAACAAGGGAGCAATTAGAGGATTTTATTGAAGGATTGATATTCACAAATAATCTGAAAGAAAACCTCGAAAGTTCAAAAATAGCACATCCAAAGTCTAAGCTAAATAACAAGATTAATTGGGATAGAGAATCCTCCGAACCTGCATTAAAACAGCTTTCAAAAAGAGTTCTTGATTTTGCTTATAAAGACCGTCCATTAATCCCAAAACATGCTATTTCAGTAAGATCATATCGTTTTACTGATTCCAAAGAGGGTGGATTTATAAAAGCTATCCAACAGTTTATAAAACTTCAAGGTGGAATAGCAGAACGAATCAATTCTATGGGTAGACAGGTCGACAAAAGGAAGTATTATGACGATCCAATAACTGGTGCAAAAAAAGTAATTGGGTCGGTAGAATGGATTAGAGGCACCTCTACAGAGGGAACCGCTGATGTATCTATAACTGTTTTTGGTTTGTCCATAAAAGTTGAAGTCAAACTTGGTAATGATAAACAGAGTGAGGCTCAAAAGAAATATCAGCAAAGGATTGAGCAGGCAGGAGGGATTTACCTAATCTGTAAAAATTTTGATGGTTTTTTACATCAATTTTTTAAAGCTGTGGAGGGGCGAATAATATGAAAGATGCATATTGGTTTAGACACGATTCTAATGCCAGAAATGATGAGAAAATCATCGATTTGAGAGGAGATTTAGGGTATGAAGGATATGGCATCTATTGGGCGATAATAGAATTCCTAAGGGATACCGAAAATTATGAAGCAGAGTTCAAGCCAAAGAGACTTGCAATGGTGTTACAAGTCAGCCAAGACTTGATTGAACAGGTAATAAGTGGTTACAAGCTTTTTCAGCGTGATGAGAATGGGATGTTTTATTCCATTTCGTTAAAATCCAGAATGAAGGAAATGGATAGGAAAAGAGAAGTTCAAAGAGTTAAAGCAAATCTACGATGGCACCCAGATGGTAAGCAAGCAAAAAAAGACCGAGAATCCCAAAGTAATGCCACGGCATTGCCGCAGGAATGCCATAAGAATAAAGAAGATAAGATTATAGAAAAAGAGAAGACAGTAGAAAATAGCAGACAAGATGAGAGGGTGCAGGGAGAGAAGGTAAATCAAATCTTTATTTCTGATTGTTTGGAAGTAAGAAATGCCTATCCTATAAATCTTCTTTTTGAGTATATTTTTTTTATAGGAAATTATAAGCTAGAATCCGCAGAGGAATATAGGGCAAATTTTATTAATTATTGGAAGAGATCTGGGGCTGAAAAAAATATTCGAGATATTAAAAAAGGTTGGTTTCAATGGCATATTTAGGATTTGAGTTGGATGAATCCAATGTCAAAATAAACCTTAAAAGGTTCTTGGAGTCAAATGAATTAAACAAAACTGAAGCAGAATGTTATTTGGATTTCTTGTCTTATTTGAAATCAGAAGGATTTAAACCTTCAGATAAATTTAATAAACTTGCACAGCCATATTTGAAATTTTGATCGATTTTTTAAGATGAATATTAAAAATTACCCTGTTCTGAGTATTGCAACTGAAGATTTTGATTCCGATCTTAAAGTTTGATCTAGATATCGTAAATATTTAAAGTCATTTCATCCCAATAATAAAATATCCAATAACATCGCATTTTAACATTTGTTGTTGAAAAAATCATTTTGATATCTATGATTCTGACATTAAAAAACAAACACGAATTAAAATTTATAATTGATATATGCAGTTGTTTAGATATTAAGTGTTAGGCAATATTAAGATTCTATAAATGACTAAATGAATGATTTGATAACATATGATACATTTTTGAGCCATTCTCATCAGGATGCAGAAGTTGTTGAACAGATTGCAAATAAGTTGGAAGATAATCACGATTTAAGAGTGTGGCTTGACAAATGGATCTTAATTCCAGGGGAACCATTTAGGCAAGCAATGTCAAAAGGGTTAGAGAAAGCAAGAACTTGTATAATTGTTATTGGAAGTAGTACTCCAAAAGGGTGGTTCGAAGAAGAAGTTAGTAAAGCATTAAATAAACAAACGCAAGACAAATCATTTAGGGTTATTCCATTATTGCTTCCAAATGGCAACTCCAAATTTGTAACAGATTTTTTAGAACTCAGAACTTGGGTAAAGTTCCTAACTCACATTGATGAACGCCGGCCTTTTCATGAGTTGGTTTGCGGTATAAAAGGGCTTCCTCCTGGCAGACTGTATACTGATGCTCAACCCAATAATTATAAATCTGAATTGAAAGATAAGCTAAAAGAAATTAATGCCTTGTTTAATGAAAGCTTAATTGATGAATCTGTAAAGATTGAGTTTCAAAAAATGCTTATTAAAGAACAAATAATTAAAAGGAAAGATGAAAGATAAATATAATGCATTTATATCTCATTCCTCAAACGACAAGGAACTCGTTTTATCCTTGGCTACTTGGCTAGAAGCTGAAGGAATAAATACGTGGCTAGACCTATGGAATCTGACACCAGGTGTAGATTGGCAAGAAGCTATCGAAAATGCGGTAAAAGAAGCTGAATATTTTTTAATATTAATAGGTGATAAAGGATTATCTAATTGGAATATAACAGAGCTGAGTGAAGCAATTAAATATGATAATAAAAAAATAATCCCAATTTTAACAAACAAAAACCTTGATGTAATACCAGTTTTTTTAAGAGATAAAAAAATAATCCATATAAATGAAAAAGGAGCTTTTGACCAACTTTCCGCATTAATAAATCCAAATAAACAATTATTTCAATTAAATAGCATAGTTAAAGAATTGGTCGCTTCAGGAAATTATGAAGAGGCTTTAAATAAATCATTAGAAGCAATAGAAATTATCGAAAAAAATAATTTTTTTAACGAAAACGCCACCACCACATTCAATAATTTAGGTTTAATTTATAAGACCAAGGTGATTTAAAAAATAGTCTCAACTATTTTAAAAGAGCATTAGAAATTGTCGATAAGAAAAAGGCAGAATTTCAAACAGCAACAACTTTATCCAACTTAGGTAGTTTATACCTCGATTTGGGTATGTATGATGAAGCAAAGTACCTCCTTCAATCCGCATTGGCATCCGATCTCATAAATTTAGGAGAAGATCACCCAACTATTGCTATTCGCAAATCCAACTTAGGTAGTTTATACCTCGATTTAGGAATGTATGGAAAAGCAAGGAATCTCCTTCAATCCGCATTGGCATCCGATCTCAAAAACTTTGGAGAAGACCATCCAACTATTGCTATTCGCAAATCCAACTTAGGTAGTTTATACCTCGATTTAGGAATGTATGAAAAAGCAAGGAATCTCCTTGAATCCGCATTGGCATCCGATCTCAAAAACTTCGGAGAAGACCATCCAACTATTGCTATTCGCAAATCCAACTTAGGTAGTTTATACCTCGATTTAGGAATGTATGAAAAAGCAAGGAATCTCCTTGAATCCGCATTGGCATCCGATCTCAAAAACTTTGGAGAAGACCATCCAACTATTGCTATTCGCAAATCCAACTTAGGTAGTTTATACCTCGATTTAGGAATGTATGAAAAAGCAAGGAATCTCCTTGAATCCGCATTGGCATCCGATCTCAAAAACTTTGGAGAAGACCATCCAACTATTGCTATTCGCAAATCCAACTTAGCTAAAGTATACCTCGATTTGGGTATGTATGATGAAGCAAAGAACCTCCTTGAATCCGCATTGGCATCCGATCTCAAAAACTTTGGGGAAGACCATCCAAGTACTGCTAATGTCCGCTCCAACTTTTCAAATATATATCGTTATTTAGGAGACTATAAGAAAGCAAAGAATCTCCTTGAATCCGCATTGGCATCCGATCTCAAAATTTTTGGAGAAGATCACCCTTCAACTGGTATTAGCAAATCCAACTTAGCTATTGTATACCTCGATTTAAAAATGTATGACGAAGCAAAGAACCTCCTTGAATCCGCATTGGCATCCGATCTCAAAATTTTTGGAGAAGATCACCCAACTATTGCTATTCGCAAATCCAACTTAGCTAATGTATACTTCGAATTGGGTATGCTTGGTGAAGCAAAGAACCTCCTTGAATCCTTATTGGCATCCGATCTCAAAATTTTTGGAGAAGATCACCCATCAACTGCTATTCACAAATCCAACTTAGCTAAAGTATACCTCGATTTGAGTATGTATGATGAAGCAAAGAACCTCCTTGAATCCGCATTGGCATCCGATCTCAAAAACTTTGGAGAAGACGATCCAAGTACTGCTTCTACATATGCAAATTTAGGAGAAATTTACTTTAACATTGGGTTAAAGGCAAAAGCAAAAGAGTATTTCAAAAAGCATTTGACATATTCTCCTCTAGTCTAGGGACAGATAATCCTAATACAAAATCGATGAAAAGCAATTTAGAAATGTTTGACTAATAGCGGGGAGAACTCCTATGCCTCCACAAGATTAGTGCTTTGCCTCCTCCCAAGTAGCAGGTAAGCTTGAAAAACGTCACTTCAAAAAATGAACGAATGAATATTGGATGAAGAAATACACTGCAAACTACACTTATACAAATCCGAATTTTGTAATTCAGAATCTTGTAACAAATCAGGTAAATAATGATTTGTTGCCTATTTTGTACGTCTTAAAAAACATTTTGCAGCGTGGTTTTCCGACAACCCTTTCAAAATATTTGCAATTTCAACTAGGAGAAGTTCATAGACTTGAAAACTTCGAAGAACGCTTTTGATTGCGACAAAGCAAAAACCTATTTGGAACGATACAATTAAAGGAGATAGAGCACGCAATTACTTTCCTGCAAAAGACTTTTTTGAGCAAATCATACCTAACGAGTTTGGCGAATATTCTTTTGTTCAGTCTTTGCTCATTCCCGAAATCGAAATCAACGAAATTACAGGAGAAGATGACAGAAACTTTATCAATCAACAAGTTGATTTTTATTTACCACAAGCAAAACTTGTAATTGAAATTGACGGACAACAACACAAACTTGATGAAGTTACTAGAGTTTCAGATAACATCAGAGATAACTATTTGGCGAGTAAAGGAATTACGACCATAAGAATTACCACCCTAGAACTGCGAAACGGAACTTATACAGAAAAAGTCGAAACGATTTTAAATCATCTTTTACGCTATGAAAGACTTCTGAACTTCTATAAAAATGCTTGTGAGAAAATAGAAGAAAATCAGATAAGCGAAGAAGAAATTAAAACGAAATTATTACCTACAGCAATAATCCGTTTTCAGATTTTGCTCATTGAATTGCTTACTCACAAGTATTTGACTTTTGACGAAGATTGGAATTTTAACATTTTAACTCACGAAGATTTGCCCGGTTTTTCAGAATTGGCAATAAACGATTTGCTTATCTGGGTTGATAAAATTTGGCAACTTAAAAATAAGAATGAGCTCAAAAAGCCAATTTTCAATATTGAAATAACTAACGATAAAATTAATTTTCACCCAACAACAAAAGCCATAAATATTGACTTTTCGTTATTCAAACGGTATACAGACGAAAACAAAATCAGCAATGATGTGATTTTTGTACGCACAGATTATTTTGACATTGTAAAAGATAAAAACTATTTCAGAGTTAGTACAACAGAGCCAATTAATTACAATATAACGGATGAAGACAAACCATATTTAGAGTTTTTCTTGAAAACATTTTTGATAAGCCAAGTTTTCGTGAAGGGCAATTTCCAATTATTTCAAATGCACTAAACCGAAACGATACAATCGGGCTTTTGCCTACAGGTGGTGGAAAATCTTTGTGTTATCAACTTCCTTGTTTATTGCAACCAAGCATAAATTTTGTGGTTTGTCCAATCAAATCGTTGATGTATGACCAAAACGATAATTTGGTAAAATCACTTGTAACAAACGTAAGTTTCATTACAAGTGATTTGGAAGCAGACGAAAGACGAAAGAAATCGAAACCAACTTTGAGCAAGGCCGATATTTGTTTGTTTGGATTTCTCCAGAGAAATTTCAAATACCAAGTTTTAGAGAAAAAATAAGTGCGATTGTAGCCAATTTTTCTATTGCATACGCAGTTGTGGACGAAGTGCATTGCCTTTCAGAATGGGGACACGATTTCAGAACTTCATATTTGAATTTGGCAAAAACCATAGACAAGTTAAGTCCGAAAGATGAAGACGGGGAAGGTAAAATCAAATTTATTGGTTTAACAGCAACGGCCTCTGTAAATGTTTTAAAAGATATCAAAATTGAGTTTTCAAGACAGAAACAGCGTTTAGAAGATGAAAATATAAAATCGCTATTGGATTACAGCCGTAAAGAATTACAGTTTGAAGTGCTTAATGATAATGGGAATAAAATTGATAAGCTAAAAAATCTAATTAACGAACTAAAAGACACAGAAAGTTTTTTTGAAACTACCGAAAAAGCAGGTTTAATTTTTACACCAAATGTAAATGGTGCCTATGGATGTTACTCATTATCAAATACTCTAAATGCCGATTATCAAAATCAAGTCAATTGGTATGCAGGAAGTTGTCCAACAAGAAAAATTTGGATTGAAGTAAGTAGTGATATCGCAAATAATAGAGATCTACTTAAAGAAGAAATTAAAAATAAAATTATAGCTCTAAACTTAAATTTAGAAGAAAAGGAGTTAAGCCAAATATTGTTTCAAAATAGGTTTACTGAAATAAGAAATGGCAACAGTCCAAACACTTCGCTTGTAAAACTTAAAGAAATACCGATTTTAAGTTCAAAAAGTTTTTCTATTCACAGAGAAACTATTCAAAAGAAATTTAAAAACAATGAATATCAACTTTTAGTTGCTACCAAAGCATTTGGAATGGGTATTGACAAGCAAAACATTTTTTACACATTTCATTATGGATTACCGAGTTCTGTGGAAGCACTTTATCAAGAAGCAGGAAGAGCTGGACGGTGGGATAAACGAAAACAAGAAAACACTAATAAAGTCGGCAAATGCTACGTTTTACATTCTCCCGAAACACATGACCAAGAACGAGTTGAGCGATTATTTCATAAAGACACAACATTTTCAGAAATGAAGGCCATAAGCGATGAAGTTGGTTTTGGTGGCAGAGATATATTTAAACAGGTTTTTCTTTTTGTCCAAGGTCAAAATGATATTGAAATGGATTTTGAAATCATTTTGGGTGTAATCAGAAATTTCTTCAAAGAAAAATCCCAGGTAAGAATTTATTGGAAAGACGCATATTCCAAATTGCATATCAATAGCGATATCCTACAAAAAGCAATTTATCGTTTAAGTCTGCTAGGAATTGTTTCCGATTGGACAACCAATTTCATAAATCATTTCGAAGTTAAGTTCAATTCCATAACTGAAAATCACATTATCAAAAGTGTTTCTTATTACATAACTAAATATGAGCCAAATACCGACGTTAAAAAAGAATTGCAAAGAGTTCAGCAAAACACGGTTTTAGAAAAATCAATTTGGTACTTGCTGAACTGGACTTTTGAAAACATTGCTTATAGCCGAAAACAATCACTCAAAACGCTTTCCGATTGGTGTTTAGAGTTTGAAGATAGTGAAAGCTTTAAACAACGAATTGATAGTTATTTCATTTTTACAGAAACAACTTTTGTTCTTCAACATATTGCGGAAAATCCAAAAGATTATGAGCAATGGTTTGAAGTTTTAACAACAAATAATCAATTTCCAAACAGAACAGAATTTGAGAAACTGAAAGACAGTATCAGCCGATTTTTGGAAAGTTATCGCAATAGTGCCGGACTAAATTTTGTAAGTGGTTTTGTGCGTTTAGCATTGGACGAAAATGATGATAGTGACGGAAAGGAACGTTTTGAAAGTGCTTTGTCAAGTGTAAAAGGAACTTTTACTCATTTACAGCAAAAAGACTTTTTGAACAGGTTAAAAATTTTAGGCAAACACTTGACTGAAGAACAAAAACGGAATTGAGCCATTCTATTTCAAGATACTTTCCCGAAATGTTGGAAGAGCTTGCGGAATATTACGATTTGGCTTATTTGCTGAATGACGTTTATACAGAGAAATTAACTGAATTGAAAAAACTTAATAGAAAGCTAAATGAGCAACTTGCAGAAATTTAATCAAACACTTGAAGATTTCAACCAGGAAGTTGAGCAACTTAAAGAAGTTTCGGGAGCATAAAAAACTAAAGCATCTCACCGATAGTTTCAATGCAATAATTAAGCAGTTTGAAGAAAATAGTAATGCACTTGACAAAATAAATGAGCTACAAAAAAAACTACAGGAAAAAGTTTCCAAAAGTTTAGCGGAAATTGAAAACACCAATAAGCAGAACAAGACCGAGCTTACAATACTTTTTGAGGAAAAAACCGACCAAATACGAAAAGAAAACAAGGACTTTTACAAAGAATTTGAAAGTACAGTAAAAATAAAACTTGACGACAATAAATCAGAAATAAAGCGACTGATTGAAATCGAGAGAAATCAAATCAAGCAGATTATTGAAATCGAGTTTGCAAAGAACACAAAAGAATTAAGACAGGTAATTGACGCTGAAAATAAGACAATTAAAATTTCTATATGGGTAATTGGAGGACTGATTTTAATATTAACCTCATTGGCTGTTTTGAAACTATGGATGGTATAAATAAAAAATGCCAGCATGTAAAATAGGCTGAGACTTTATGAGGTAGTTGAAAACAAAATCAGCATTTTTTTATGAACTTATTCTTTGAGAGTTTTATTTTATTTCAGAAACAGATGGTTACTAAACCAAGAATAAGAATTAAGTCCTTTTACCTCAATTTTTACTTATTGAGGATTAACCCACTGATTGTAATTAAGATTCAGTATTCCAAAAATTACCCTATGTTGGATATTTTTTTATTTGTCTTAATTTCCTAGTTTGCAAAAAGTCTGATTTTTTAAAAATGGGAGAAAAAAACAAAAGAAGAAACAAATTCAGATTTCATCGAAACAAGTTTCCAAAATTAGTTACCGACCAGTTGAGGTCGTTCGATTTTTAGAAACATTATTTTTGCAGGAGATGGGCGACCTTGTTAATTCAGGTGGTAATTCTTTTATCAAATTTCTACTAATAATTCAAGGGATAGAGTTTCTTGGTGCATGTGAGGATAAGCATCCTTTTGAAATGAATCAGGAATTACTAAGAAAGAACCTTCCGAGAAAACGATTTAATAGGGGTTGAAATTTTTCAGAAAAGAATACCATCAATTTACCGGAGAGGGAGAGTCTGTTCAGATAAAGTTTTTGAGGACCTAAGAAGCACTATGGTTCACCAGTTTAGGCCAAATCAAACCAAAATTCGACTATCAGATCGGGCTTCTGTTTTTGGTGAAGAAGTTTTGCACCTTGCAATGGACCATCAGAATCGATTGATATTGGTTCTGGAGGATTTTTATCATGACTTCGCAAAAGCTGTAAAATTATTAATGCAAAAATTGAATCGGGCGAAATTAACGCCTCCAAATTGACCGATACTCACATAACTATTGAATCTATACAAGATTTGATTCAAACATCCTGAGAATAGCACTATTTTAAAACATGACAATCACCCAAATAGAGAAAAATCTCCAAAAACTGTTTTCTGATTTCAATCAGGAAACATTCATATACGACTTGCTTTTAGCTTATGGTACACCTAAAGCATCAATTGCTCGCTTGCAGAATGGAAATCTGAATCTCTTCAAGGGTCCAGGCGTGGTCAATTGGAAAAAGAAGGTTCTTTTCAAGGAAGTGTTTGGCAAAGAGTTAAATCTGGCATTGACCGAACTCAAAAAACAAGCAGTCAATGATCAGCGATTTGTCATAGTTACAGATTATCATCAACTGATGGCATGGGACACCAAAACATTAGATACGCTTGACACAGAGATTTCAAATCTGCCTAAACACATTGATTTTTTTCTGCCTTGGGCAGGAATGGAAAAGGCCCAATATGCCGTGGAGAATCCGGCAGATGTAAAAGCAGCCGAAAAAATGGCTCGTCTTTATGATGAAATTAAAAAGGACAATCCTGACACTTCTCCTGAATTTGTCCATGGGTTAAATGTTTTTCTCTCTCGTTTGCTATTCTGCTTCTTTGCAGAGGACACGAATATATTTAAGGAAGGACAGTTTACTGGAGCCATTGCGTCCCATACGCAGATAGATGGAAGTGATTTGAATTCTTACTTGGATCGATTGTTTGATGCTCTCAATACTCCAAAGGATCATAGGAAAGATTTACCTCATTACTTGAATGATTTTCCTTATGTGAATGGTGGATTGTTTCGACATAAACATCCAAATCCAATATTTACTAGGAGATCACGTCAGGTTATTATAGATAGTGGGGAGCTTGATTGGAGTGCGATCAACCCAGATATATTTGGGTCCATGATTCAGGCTGTTATAACGCCTGAACATAGGGGGGCTAGGGATGCATTATACCTCGGTTCCTAACATCATGAAGGTAATAGAGCCACTGTTTCTGACGGAGCTTTACGAGGAGTTTTTTGTCGCAAATGGAAATGTGAAAAAACTTAATGAACTGCTCAATCGCATAAGCAAAATCAAAATCTTTGATCCTGCATGTGGGAGTGGGAATTTCCTGATCATTGCATATAAAGAACTTCGTAAGCTGGAAATCCTAATTCTTAAAGAAAAAGCCAAGCTAACCGGAAAGGCAGGTAGTGGTAGTCTGAATTTCGGGGGAGATTACATTTCACAGATTTCTCTAACAAATTTCTATGGGATCGAACTAGATGACTTTGCACATGAGATCGCTCAGCTTTCTCTCTGGCTGGCAGAGCATCAGATGAATGTAGAATTCTTTAAGGAATTTGGGCAAACTAGCCCAACACTTCCACTAAAGGAATCTGGAAATATCGTGCAAGGAAATGCCTGTCGAATTGATTGGGAAACGGTCTGTCCCAAAAATCCTGATTCAGAGATTTATATTTTGGGGAATCCTCCATATCTAGGATCAAGAAGGCAAACGGATATTCAAAAAGAAGATTTGAAAATTGTATTTGGATCAGATTTTAAATCTCTTGATTATATAAGTGCATGGTTTTTTAAATCAGCAAAATTTATCAAAGGAATTATTGCTAGCTCAGCATTTGTATCAACAAATTCTGTAAGTCAAGGGGAACAAGTTTCCCTGACTTGGAAGAGAATATTAAATGAAGGAATAGAGATAGGATTTGCACATAAAGATTTTAAATGGTCAAATAATGCAAAACAAAACGCAGGAGTAACTGTAGCGATAATAGGGCTTCAAAATGAGAGTCAAAAATTAAAATATATTTTCACTGAGGATTTAAAGATTACTACAAGTAAAATTTCCCCTATTTAGTTCCAGGACGAACGGTCTATGTTGATTCAAGGAATAACTCCTTATCTGGTTTACCAGAAATGAATTTTGGAAATATGCCTGCTGACGGTGGATTACTATTGTTTAATCCCGATGAAAAGGAAAAATTTCTTACAAGGGAGCCATTGGCTAGAAAATACTTTTCCAAATTAATTTCAGCAGATGAATTTTTAAATGGAAAAGAAAGATGGTGTCTTTGGCTAGAAGAATTAACCCAAAAAGAAATTGAATCATTACCTCTAATTAAAGATGTGGTTTCAAATTTGAAAAAGGTAAGATTAGAATCTTCTAGACCAAAGCTGGCAGAGATTCCACATTTATTTGCCCAGATTACTCAGCCAAAGGGACTGGATTTCATTTTGATCCCAAGACATTCATCAGAAAATAGAAATTATATTCCGATAGGGTATTTCGATTCAAGTAATAAGGCTCATGATAGTTGTTTAATAGTTCCAACAAAAGAATTTTATTTTTCGGGGTCCTAACTTCTAAAATCCATATGGTTTGGGTCCAAGCAGTTTGTGGAAAATTGGAAACACGTTTTAGATATTCAAAGGACGTAGTTTATAACAATTTCCCTTTCCCTAAGATTTCGGAGGAAATGAAAAAAGAAATAACACAATCATCATTAAGAATATTGGAAGAGCGAGAAAAGCACTCTGAAAAAACTCTTGCCCAGCTTTATGACCCTAGTAAAATGCCTGAAGGATTGCTGGGAGCACACAAAGCAAATGATGAAGTGATCGAGCGTTGTTACCGAAGCAAACCATTTGAATCAGATGAGGAGCGACTGGGATATTTATTCAAGCTCTATGAGAAGATGATTGCTGAAGAGCAGACAAGAGGAAGTCTATTCGAAAAGAAGAATAAACGAAAAAAATAAAATATCAGTAAGAAATAAATAATTTTTAAATGCCCAATATTGTAGAAGTTCAATACCATCAAACAGGGAAAAGTACAGTTACAAATACTTACGGAATGCGTGATATGCAAGCCAAAGCATTTGAAGCCCGTGATGCTCAATATCTCCTTTTGAAAGCTCCTCCTGCTTCAGGTAAGTCCCGTGCATTAATGTTTTTGGGATTAGATAAGTTGACTAATCAAGGAATTAAAAAAATCATTGTAGCTGTACCAGAACGATCCATTGGTGGTTCATTTGAACAAACCGATCTAAAGACACACGGTTTTTTTGCTGATTGGGAACCGAATGATCAATACAACCTCTGTACTCCAGGAAGCGATGGCAGCAAAGGAAAAGTAGAGGCATTTCATAATTTCATGAATAAACCCCATGAAAAAATTCTAATCTGTACCCATGCAACCTTGCGTTTCGCTTGTGAAACACTTGATGAATCAGTATTCAATAATACGCTTATTGCAATTGATGAATTTCACCATGTTTCTGCTGATGGTAATAACCGTCTGGGGGATCTTCTTCGGGCAATCATGGATAAATCGACTGCGCATATTGTTGCTATGACAGGATCCTATTTCAGAGGAGATTCTGTCCCGATTTTGACACCTGAGGATGAAGCAAGGTTCACTAAAGTCACCTACAACTATTATCAGCAACTCAATGGATATAAGTATCTGAAATCATTGGGAATAGGCTATCACTTTTACCAAGGTCGATACACTACTGCTATCAGTGAAATCCTTGATACAGATAAAAAAACCATCCTCCACATTCCAAATGTAAACTCCGGAGAATCAACGAAGATGAAACATGACGAGGTTGGTTTTATTTTAGATTCTATTGGAGAGGTGATCAAACAGGATCGAGAAACAGGAGTGATTTTTCTCAAAAGGGCAAAAGATGGGAAAATCCTTAAAGTGGCTGATTTGGTTGAGGACCAGCCCAAGGACCGAGATAAGATTGTAAACTATCTGCGCAATATCAAATCCGTTGATGATATGGATTTAATCATTGCATTAGGTATGGCTAAGGAAGGGTTTGACTGGCCATATTGCGAACACGCACTAACAGTCGGTTATCGGGGATCCTTAACAGAGATCATACAGATTATAGGCCGAGCTACCCGTGACAGTGAAAACAAGTCACATGCACAGTTCACAAACTTGATTGCACAGCCAGATGCTGCAGATGATTTGGTAAAACTATCAGTTAATAATATGCTGAAAGCGATAACAGCGTCTCTATTAATGGAACAGGTTCTAGCACCCAATTGGTCCTTTAAAACAAAACGCTCAGATACTGACAAAGCAAAGCCAGGAGAATTAAAAATCCGTGGGTTAAAGGAGCCCAGTAGTAAGAGGGTAAAGGAAATCATTGAATCAGATTTGAACGACTTGAAAGCTGCAATCTTACAGGATGATCAAATCATGAAGGCAATCTCTGGGCAGGTAGTAGAGCCAGAAGTGATCAACAAGGTACTTACTCCTAAAATCATTCGAATTAAATATCCCGAATTATCTGAAGAAGAGGTGGAGGAAGTAAGACAGCATGTTGTTACTGATTCAGTAATTAAGAAAGCAGAGATTAAAGAACAAGGTGATCAAAGATTTATCAGGATGGCTGATCAGTTCGTTAATCTAGACGATTTGCACATTGACTTGATTGATCAAGTTAACCCATTCCAAAAAGCGTTTGAAGTTCTATCAAAGTCTGTAACCAGCAAGGTGTTGAAAGTTATTCAAGAAACAATTCATGCAACACGGATCAAGATGGATTTTGAAGAAGCCAAGATACTATGGCCGAAAATTCAGGCCTTTGTAAAGACTTATGAAAGGGAACCTCATATCCATTCCAATGATCCCATGGAGAAAAGAATGGCCGAATGCATAATTTATCTCAAAGAGGAAAAGCGTAAAAGAATGGCTAATGGATAAGGATAAGACATTAGATGAAATATTTGAGAATGACCCCTTAGGTCTTTTGAATTTCAAACCCAGGTCTCAATCAATTAGAACATCCGATGAGCGAATGAAATCTTCATTTGATGAGATTAATCAATTTTATAAAACTCATCATAGGGAGCCGCTTCCTAATACAAGCGATATTTCTGAATATCAGTTGTATTCAAGATTGAAAGGGTTCAGAGAAGATCCTTTAAAAGCTGAAATGCTTAAAGAATTGGATGAGTTTGGGTTGTTGCAAGACTCTGAAGAACCAATGGTAGCAGAGCCTAGAGAAACCTTTTTTAAACCTAAGAAGATTAAGTCTATTGATGACATCTTTTCTGACGATCAATTAGACTTATTGGGAGATGATTCTGGTCTATTTGAATTCAATCATACACCCAAGGACTACGAACGAGCCCAGACGGATTATGTAGCAAAGAGAAGGCCATGTAAAGATTTTCAGAACTACGAGGAATTATTCAAATCTGTCCAGGTAGATCTTTCTCATGGTAGAAGGAAACTAGTTCCTTTCAAGCAAGATAATCTGAGAGCTGGAGACTTCTATGTCAATAATGGAATCTTGCTTTATTTGGAGAGTGTAGATTTGGATGAAGGTGTTCAGGAATTCAGTAGCGGGCCAAGATATCGTAAGGATGGAAGAACAAGAACAATTTTTGAAAACGGAACAGAATCAAGTATGCTTTACAGATCCTTGTATAAGGTACTATTGATGAATGGGAAAGCAGTGACCCAGAACTTCGAGAAGGTGAACGAAGGTTTTTCAGAAAACTTCGGTCAAATATCTGGAGAGGATCAAGATGCTGGGTATATCTATGTTTTAAGGTCCCTAAGTCAAGATGAACAAATAAAATCCGTAAGGAACCTCTATAAAATAGGCTTTTCAAAGAATGATGTGAATGAGCGGATAAAAAATGCAGAACAAGAACCAACATATCTGATGGCAAAGGTTGACTATGTAGCTGGTTGGAAATGTTTCAACATGAACACTCAGAAGTTCGAACAATTGATACATACCTTCTTTGGTTCTTCATGCTTGAATGTTGACGTGTTTGATGAAAGAGGCAGGCGATTCACACCAAGGGAGTGGTTTATTGCACCACTACCGGTAATAGAACAAGCAATTGAATTGATTATCAATGGCAAGATTGTGAATTATAGGTATGATGTTGAGAGCGAAATGATTGTAGGGAGATGAACAATAATTTCGGATTTATAACAAAGAAAAAGATTTTTCTCAAAATAATGTTAATCGAATAAATTAAGAAGATGGATTTTATTATTGATAAAAAAGTTAAAACGCAGTTGGCTGGTTTAATGAAAAGAGGAGGACATTATCAGAAAGCAGCAGAAACTGTAAAAAGAGTATTTGGTGATATCGCCCTGAAATCTGAAAATCCATTAGCTAGTTTGAAAACCACGAATCATGGTGAAACTAGAATTAAAAACGTTGTAAAATATGATTTAAATGGGTTTTGCCGGTTAATCACGGTTCAAAAAGATAATACTTGTTTTATCAAATTTTTAGGAGACCACAACGAGTGCCATAGTTGGCTTGAAGGTCACAAAGGTTTCAATATTGGGGTTGATGAAGGTGGAGAACTAAAAGATTTTTATGTCTCAGACGATATAACAAGTCCAGATACAAGAGTAAATAATGAATCTGATTATTCAAATGGTCTTTTAGTATCCAAATTAGGAAACCAATATTTAGAAATCTTATTTGAAGGGTTACCAAACCTTTTAAAGAAAATCTTTGAAGGGTTTGATTCGCTAGTAGAGGAAGATGATATTTTAGAAACATGTGAATTGGCAAGTGACAAGAAAAGATCGGAGTTGCTATTTGATACATTTATTCAATTGAGAGCAGGTGATGTAGATAGCGCCAAAAATCGTATCCTTTATTTTAGAGATGAAATTAAAGTTTTAGATAGCCTTCCCAATGAGGATCTTGGCAAAATCAAGTCAAATGATGAGTATCTAAGATTTGATGATATGGAGCCTGAGGATCTTAAAATATTAATGGATAACAAGAGTTGGCATGAATGGATGTTATTTATGCATCCAGCACAGAGAAGGGTGGTAGAAATGGATTTTTCAGGTCCTGCGAGATTACTGGGAGTTAGTGGTTCAGGCAAAACAGCTATAATAGTGAAAAGAGCTTTAAGGTTGGCTAAGAAATATCCTGGGGAAAAAATATTAGTACTTACATTAAACAGATCCTTAGCAAGCCTAATAAATAATCTAGTAAGTATTTTGTTAGATTGTCAACCAGACAAGGAAGAATTAGAATCACAAATTAAAGTCACTTCTTTTTGGGAATATTGCCGTTTTTTTTTAATAGAAAATGCAGATAGTGAAATGAATAAAAAGATTTATGATGATTTTGTTCATAAGCACAACGATTCTATCGAAGATGAATGGGAAGCCTTTTATCAATGTAAGAACAATAATAATGATGCGGAAGTCCTTTTTAACCTTCATAAATCATTACTAAGTAGGGGTGTTTACCCTCAGTCGTATATAAAGCAGGAATTTGACTGGATAAGAAGTGCATTTTCTCTTGAAGATAGAATAAAGTATTTAGAGATTGAAAGAGAGGGCAGACATATTCCATTAGGAAAAGATAGTAGGGAAGATATTTTAAAAGCTTTAGCTTCTTGGGAAGAATACATGAGTTTTGTAGGTGTGACAGATTATTTAGGCCTTTCACAATCAATTCTTAAACATCTCGATAAAATAAACTCTACTTATAGATGTGTTCTTGTTGATGAAATGCAAGATTTTGGGACAATTGAGTTATTAGTCATTAGAAAACTTTGTGAAGAGAATGAAAATGATCTGTTTTTAAGCGGAGATATAGCTCAGGTGGTCCATACTAAGCATCATAAAATCACCCTAGCGGGAATTAAAATTGCTGGCCAGAACTATTTAAAAATAACTAAAAATTATAGGAATAGTAGAGAGATTCTTGCAGCAGCTTATGATGTTTTTAATAAGAGTGTCGATATTGACTCATACACTACTGGGGATTTTGAAATTCTTCATCCCGAATATGCTAACTTTTCTTCTCCTAAACCTTTTTTACGTAAAACCTCATCCCTTTCAAATGGATTTAATTTTTCATTAACCTACCTCAAAGGTATTTTAGATGAGAAAAAGGATGAAAAAGGTTGTATTGCAATTTGTGGATATTCTTATTATGATGTGTTGGAAATTGGAAGTGCATTAAATATTCCAGTTTTGGATGGTAAAATGGATTTGAGTATGAATTCAATATTTTTATCTGATCTTGAAAATACAAAGGGTTTTGAATTTGATAGAATGATTTTGATTAATTGTAATGAAGGCATAATTCCTAACCCAGACCAGCCAAAAGAGGAATGGTTCAGAGATATATCGAAGCTTTATGTTGCGATGACAAGAGCTAAAAGGGAATTAGTTGTATCTTTTAATGAAAAGGTTTCTTCGGTATTTGATAGGTCGCTGGACTTTTTTACCTCTGACTCCTGGACAGATCACGTAGAAATTAATGCTATTGGAGATTTCGAAATCCCAGAGCCAAAGATTGATATTGGAAGTAATGGGTATCAAAAATTACTTGGCAAAGAGTTTTTATACACGCATAAAGCAATCGGTCTTTCTTCTGAAGCTCAACAGAAACTTATAGATGTTGTTAATGGAACCCATACTACTGATCAAAAGAATAAAATTTTGGCATTCAGATCTATTGGGAATTTAAAAGTTCAAATTGAATCAAGAGCTCGTGACCTACCTCAATTAACGAAGTTATTTGGGCCAGTCGTTTTTCCTGAAATTGAGGATAGATTAAAAGAAGAGTTTTAAGATGAAGATAGAATGTGTTAATTTTAATATGATAATTTACTTTAACTTCTTTTGAAACTCAGAATTTGAAAATTCATTGATTTTATCCTTTTGGACAAGTCCATGAGAAGAAAGGCAGGAGAAAGCAAATAGTTCCTAAATAGTATTCACAAATCAATTCTTTCTTTAACTAATTTTTTTGAACTGTACTCCATCTTTAATTGATAAACCTCTATAGTTGGGTGGTAGGATTTAATTGCAGCTATTATTTGATCTTTATCGTAATCTGATATGTGCGTCCCTAGAATCACTTCCTTTAAACAATCGTTTTTATATAAATGGGGTTTTCCAGCCATTCCTACTTTCGCAATTCTAATTTCAGACTCAAAATTAAGTTGTGGCGATTTTAACATCAACGCAACTATTAACCCATTAGGGCCTTCATCAAATAAGTCAACAATATTTTCATTGTCAGAATAAATTACATTTCCCATCAAACCTCCAGTTGAATTATACAGGTTGTTACTATCGAAGCCTAAACAGAAGCCTTTATGACAATTCCCATAATGAGTCCATAATCCATGATTATTGTATTGACTTGCCAAAGAACAGATCCCAATGTTTTCATTTACCATTTTTTTAAAGGTTGGGATTGCCTCAATCCAATAATCACTATTATGAAAATTAACTTCTTCCATTCTTTTTGAAACTAAAATATTAAGATCAGCTCTAGAAATATTCGGTTTTAGGTTCATAATAGTCTGTTCTAATTTTAGCTTTACATTTTCCTCAGTCATTTGGTCTTCATGATAATGAAATGGAAAAAGGGCATCAAATGGATCGTTTAGCTTTTCTTGCTTTGAAAAAAATAATTGATCATGTGTTAGGATTTTTTTGTGGTATGGGTCAGACCATATTCTATACTTGTAAACTCTTTCTGGTAATATTCCTTCAAAATCAGTATTCTTTGTCATAAGTACCCAATATAAACGTATCTATAAATTTAGTCATAAAATAAGACTTCAGCCTAATCTCTATAAACAGAATAACTAGACAAAGAAAAATAGGAGTTTATTTTACAAAGTATTTTTTATAACAGGTAAGCCTTTCTAATATCTAAAAATAACTCTAAGATGCTGAAATGATGCAAATCGTGTGCAAATAAAAAAGACACTTACGAAATTTTATCGTAAGTGTCTGATTATTAAGTGGGCCCACCTGGGCTCGAACCAGGGACCACCTGATTATGAGTCAGGTGCTCTAACCAACTGAGCTATAGGCCCTAAATATTATTACTTTTACTAACCTAAAGCTCTAACCTCCACGATAGCTATCGGGATGAGCTATAGGCCCTTCAAAATCAAAGCAGGTAATAGCGAGTTCTATTTGTCCTAAACCTTGGTTTTGGGAGTGCAATGTTACATATTTGAAATCAAATTCACAACCTAATTAGTGCATGAAAAACGTTCCTGATGCGGATTTTTTGATTTTTGATCTCGGTAATGTGATCGTAGATATTGACTACCAAAAATCTTTGGATTTAATCAAAAAGGAATTGCCTGATTATCATCATGATAAGGTGGATCAATTTTATTTGACGGAGTTTCATAAAAAATATGAAAAAGGTGAAATTAATTCTGAAAAGTTCAGAGAGGAGGTGAGAGATTATTTCGAAAAAGACTGGAATGATGAAAAGGTAGATGATATCTGGAACTCGCTGCTCAAAAATATCCCTGCCGAACGAATTGATTTGATCTCAAAATTAAAGGACAAATATAGATTGGGGATTTTAAGCAATACCAATGAAATCCATATAGAAGCAGTCTATAACATGCTGAGAAAAGATTTTCAGTTGGATAATTTTGATCCCCTGTTTCAGCATGTGTTTTATAGCCATGAAATGGGAATGTCAAAACCTTCTCCAGAAATTTATCTTAGCATGGTGGAACAATTAGGAACCAAACCTGAACGAGTGGTTTTCTTTGATGATTTGGAAGCAAATGTCAAAGGAGCAAAATCCATTGGTATCCAAGCTGTCCATGTGACTGGACCTCAAATCATATTTGACTATTTAAAGCATGTATAGCAAAAAGGAACTTCTGGTTCACAGTCTATTATTTATTCTCACGTTAATCACAGCCACTCTCGCGGGGGAGAATGGGTGATGAGTAAGTCAGTGTTGGCGACAGGGGAACATTTCCTCACCTTAGATGATTTTTGGAAGGCTACGGCATTTTCCATCCCTTTTATTGGGATTTTATTGATTCATGAGTTGGGTCACTTCTTTACCTCTTTATATCACAAAGTAAGATGTAGTTTACCCTTCTTTATTCCAGTATGGCTTGGTTTTATGGGTATCCCCTCCATTGGAACATTTGGAGCAGTGATCAAGATGAAAGGCTTTGTCAACAGTAGGAAGAAATTCTTTGATATTGGTGTGGCAGGTCCTTTGGCTGGATTTGTTGTAGCGCTGGGTGTATTGATTTACGGCTTTTCTACTTTGCCTCCGGCGGATTATATTTATGAAATCCATCCTGAATACGCTGATGAAAGCTTCCAAGGATATGGGGAGGACGCCATCGATTTTGAACTGGGTAATAACCTGCTTTTTTCTGGGTTGGGGGAAGTTTTTGCAGATCCAGAAAGACTTCCGGAGATGGCAGAAGTAATTCATTATCCTTTTCTGTTTGCGGGATATTTGGCCTTGTTTTTCACTTCACTTAATCTACTGCCAATAGGCCAGTTGGATGGAGGACATGTAATATTTGGTCTTTTTCCAAAGTCCCATCAATATGTCTCTTTGATCGCCTTTACTGGGTTTATAGGATATGCCGGTTTGGGGTTTATTTCCCCTTACTTGCCAGGTGATGATTTGTTGATTCGAATCCCTCTTTATCTGGCATTTCTTTACATCTGCTACAGCAAGTCAGGGCTAACGGTCCAAAACAAGTTGACGATTGTGTTAAGCTTGGCAGCTGTTCAATATGCCATTGCTTTTGTAAAACCTGAATGGGAAGGTTATCAAGGCTGGTTGTTTTTCGGCTTCCTGCTGGGACGAATCATGGGCTTAAAGCACCCAGAAGTCTCGGGTTTGAGAGAAATAAGCACCTCGAGAAAAATTATTGGTTGGATAGCAATCCTAATTTTCCTGATCAGCTTCTCACCCAAACCATTTATGTTTTCATAAAAAAAGCTCCACAAAGGGAGCTTTTTTTAAAGGTTGTTATAAGCCATTATTCCACCAAGTACGTTTCGAACTTTTGTGAAACCTTTGGATTCCAAAAACTTCTTGGCATTCCCACTTCTGGCCCCAGATCTGCAATGCACCACAATCTCTTGATCTTTATACTGATCGATTTCATCTAATCTATGAGGCAAATCTCCTAGGGGTATATTCATAGCCCCAAGGTTGTCATCATCATATTCCCATTCTTCACGAACGTCTATGAATACAAATTTTTCGTTTTTGTCTAACCTAGCTTTAAGGTCTTCTACAGATATATCTTCCATATTTCTATTTAACTAAAATTCTTATTGATTGAGATCCATCTTCCGAAACCACATTGATTACGTAAATTCCAGGATGTTGTCCTGTAAAATTAATAATTTCCCCTTCTTGACTACGTTCTCTTTGTAGAAAAATCTCCCTGCCAAAAGAATCAAATATCCGTAAATCACTGTAACTCCCCTCCAAATTCAGAATAGTTTCCACAGGATTTGGGAAGACTTTTATCAATCTAGCTTCAGGAACGGAGCTTTCTTCAAAGGGAGCATCCACACTGACATGAGGTCGTATCATCATGGCTCCTTGAACTTCCGTATTTTCTTCCCAAGCTCCTAAGACATTATAGTATAACTTGTCTCCTTGGTCATTGGATTTATCAAGTCCTACATGAATAAAATCGTTGGTAAACTGGGCGTAACCAATGTAGAATTCTCCGGATACTTGAATATTCGTGTCCAAGGAATAGTACAAGAATTCCTCTCCGGCTTCTTTTACAGGTATCAAGTCCTCTCTTCTATAAATAGGTCCTTGATCTAAGTCTTTCCAAACTAGAATGTCAATGGCTTGATTTGCCTGATTGGGATTCGTGAAATTGATGGAAATCCCTTTTAAAAAGACCTCCTCCGGAGTATCATATTTCACGGCTAGCATTCCTGATTTTTGATTGATGCCTGCAGCATAATCTGCGGTCCCCCTATCATAAGAAAAATAGTCTTGAACAGGGAAATAGCTCTTAACGGTGTCATTTACACGATAATCAAGGGTCTGAAAAAATGTCGTGTCATTTCCGTCTACCTCAAAATACAAATCATCACCAGTAGTAAGGGAAGTCGTGAACTCTAGGGCAGATGCACCACTCGAGATAGGAGCTTCATCAAATTCATTGCTAGTAAAGCTTCTTCTTTCTTTGGAATTAGGTACTGGGTCAAAGGGGGTATTTTGATTGATTGCCAAGATGTTATTCGTCAAAGTATCCCGCAGCTGAATGGTATATTCCATCGCTCTAAACCTGTTCTCTAAATTGTAAAACTGATTCTCAATTCTACTCCAAAAACCCTCCTGATTACCTTCAATTAATGGGAATGGGTAAGCAGCATAATCTCCTAATTGAACCTGATTTATTTGGGTTAGACTTCTGTCTTTGTAGTTCAAATCAGTGGCTGACCTACCGTCATTGAAATACACATAATCCAAAATCCAGCTATCAAAAGGGCCTACTTGTCTTCCATCCGCTACGAATCGGAACTGGAATGCCTCATGCTGATATTCAGGTCCAACCTGAATGATTTCTTGAGAGAACATGGTTTGGTTTTCTTCAATTCCACCAAATTGATTCCATACAGTGACCCAATTTCCTGATTCATTTAAAAACTGTAAATAGAACTGATCGTTGCTGTCGGGATATTCGGCTTTTCCACCTGCTTGCCAAAAGTAACTCAAGTACAATGAGTTGGAGTTTTGGCCAGATAAATCAAAAACCTTGGAGGTCAATATATCAGTAATACCAATATCCCTTTGGGAGAGGGAATAGGGCTTTCCATTGGCATCCACTCCATTAAACAATACTTGTCCTACAGAGGGCGCATTAATTCCGATAGTTTCTGTATAGGAAGCTCCGTTTACCTCCCAAACCATGGTGTCCAATCCTTGAGAGAAGTCATCCCAAAAAGGAATGGTGTGTGTATCTTGAATTCTTAACTGTTGACGTTCAGCAGTATTTTTCGGGATTTTTACTTGATGGATAGGGGCAAACTCCACAATTTGAGCATGAGACTCTAATTCCAAGCCTAAAAATAGGAGGAAGGCACATGTACAAATAAGGGATAGGCCTTTGCCCATTGATTTAAAAATTTTCTTTAGAGATCCAAAGCTCAATCAATTCTCCGGTTTTTACTTGAGTTCCTGCGGGAGGAATTTGCATAAAGATTTTACCAGGTGCTACGGTATCGTTTTCTGCAAAATTTTTATCTCCTACTCTTAATCCAGAACCTAAGATTAAAAACTCTGCGTCAATTTCGTCCATTCCTGTCAAACTTGGGACTTCTAAGATCTGATTTCCCAATCCGTCACCCACTACTAAGTCAATTCTGGCCCCTTTTGGAATTTCGAATCCTTCAGGTACATCCACACCCCTATATTTTTGCTCCAATACCACATTGATACCAATGTCTGGTACATACACAATGTCCCCTCTTTCTAAGCCCATGTTTGCCAAGATTTCCTGCACATTTTTAAGGGGTGTATTCACCAAGTTAGGCATTTTAAGCATTGGTGCATTTCTGGCATTCAGGGTTAAATAGATTTTTCTTCCAGTTTTAACCTGTGAATTTGCTTCCGGAAATTGCTTGAGAACTGCCAAAGGTTTTTCGTCTGTGCTAAAAGCAGAGTCTACCGATACCTCATACTCTAAACTTGCATCTTCTAAAATACTTTTGCCTTCCTCAAAGGTATATCCGCTCAAGTCAGGAACAGATACAGTTTCACCATGATTGGTGTACATAGGAAGGTAAAGCTTCAGAAATAAGTAACCTAGTAATACAGAAAGCCCGATCACAATAAATAGATTGATCAATACTTTCTTTATGGAATAGTTAAATGAACTCATTTTGAAATGTTACGATAGCTAAAGATACATGGGAAATTGAAACCCTACAACGAAGAGATTCCCAAAAACCAACTTAACCACAGACAAAAAATAAGCCGAAGAATAAACTTCGGCCTGAAAACAAGTTAATTTATTATTAAACGCCTGGTTTCCTGTATGGTAGGGCTGGTGATTTTGATGATGAATACTCCCTTTGAAAATAATTCTGTACTAAAAGAATACGTTTGGTTGAGGGTGCCAGGGTAATCTAAATCCTGGACAACCATACCCGAGGTAGAGATCACTTGAATATTAACCTCTTCAAACTGAGCTAAATTAAATGCAATATTGAATATATCCCGTGCAGGATTAGGGTAGAGTATACTCATTCCTTCCCCAGGAATAACAGGGTCTGGGTTGGCACTTTGGAATAATTCAATATTGTCCAGATAAATCGGACTGTCTTCGCTAGATCCACCAGCTACCACAAAGGCCAGCCTAATTTTAGCATCTGTCAACCCCGCATATTCAGTTAAGTTGACATATTTTCTGGCATAGTCATTCACTGAATTTGGATTGGCTTCTCCAGAAGACACAGTAGAAATCTCTGATCCGGTAATCTGGTATGCGATGGAAAAGTCCTGGCCTCCGTCTGTACTTACCAATACATTGAAGGTGGTAGTACTACTCACTTCCCCTGCCGCTAAATCAAAGAATACACTGGCTTGTTTTCTGCTGCTTAAATCAAATATAGAGGTTCCCAACCAGTAGGTATTTCCTTCTTCTTGATTTTGAAGCCTGGCCACATTGTTTGGTCCTTCTCCAGAATTGATTGGGATAATCTCCCATGCAGTCTGATCCGATTCTGGATTGATGGTTTGATTGATCGGAGTAATACTGGATGAGTTATTGAAATTCTGTCTCCAAGGGGTTAGGATGGTATTATCATCTTCAATAACATAACGGGTTAAGTCATCTGAATTGTCGCCGTTTTGATCAAAATTTGGCTGCCTAACTTCGATCTCAATTTTGTTTTTGCCTGAAACAGTAGATTTTGGAGAAGATAAAGTAAAGCTCTCACCCGGCTCGACAGTGGAACCACTGGCCAAGAAAGTCTGTGTTACTCCATCATTTGTACTCTTGGAAAAGATAAACCTAGAGACCGGTAGATTTCCACTGTTTTGAAGAAGGTATATTTCATTATCCTGTTCACCGTCTGCGATCGGGGAAGGGGTAATCATTTCATTGATGGACAGTTCATACTTGAATTGCTCTGTCGGTAGAATACGGATGTTTCGAATGTATAGATTATTACCGTAGGAGTTTTGATTGATAAACGCGAAGCGTATCGTACCCAGGTCGCTGTATTCACTTAGATTGACAATCTCAGTTCTAAATTGGGAGGAGGTAGATACAAAGAATTCATCTAAGGTAGCTTCTACAGTTTCCAGACTTTGGCCAAATTTCTGATAGGAGGCGTTCGCCAAATCAAAATTATTTCCACAGTCTTGGGAAACGGCCACAATCAATTGATCCTCGAAACCGGATTGATCATAATTTGCGTAGGCGAGTTCAAATACAATTTGAGCATTAGGGTATTCTTCCAAATTAATCAAAGGAGAAATGAAATAGTCTAATTCTCCAGGTGCTTCATAATTGTAATTGGATATAGTAACTAAAGACTGACTTACACCTGAAATTGAACGGGTGGTTTTTTCCCAAGTAAAGCTCTCATCCGGATTGTCAACAGTAAATTGCCCAGGGAAATTCGTCAAATCAAGCGTATAAGGCAACGTGATTTCCTCTTGGATCAATGGCATAGAACTTCTGATGTTATTGGATTCATTCATATCAGGCTGATCATTTGCCTCTATGATCTTGAATTCAACCATTGTTCCAGAAGTCTGTATATTAAATTCATTGAAACTTACTAAGGTAGACTCACCAGTCTCTAAATCGAAGGCCACTCTTTTGCTTTCCAGAAGCGTTCCATTTCTTCTCAACTCTATTCTTCCAGAAGTAAGCCTATTGTTTCCTGCATTTAAAACTTCAATAATCGGGCTCACCGTGGTGGAACAGATGTATTCTGAAGGAGAAATAATTTTGGAAATAGCGAGGTCCAAATCGAGTAATTCAGGCTCTTGAGTGGCTCTATTGTTCACAAGGGTCACTCTTCTGGGACTGTTTTCCAATACCACATTGAATCGCTCCACCTGACCTTGCGTAAATAAATTCATACATGCATCAGGGGTATAATCCATGTAATTTTGTATCATATCCATAGATCCACAACTCGTGCGGGTGAAGTTGGGACTACAGGTATTGTTGGAGGCATCTTGCTCCGGGGTGTCCGCAACGAAATCGTCCACTCCACATCCACCATCACCCCAGATATGTCTTAATCCAAAATAATGCCCGACCTCATGCGTAGCAGTTCTTCCCAAAGAAGCGGATATAGCGCTCCCACCAACACCAAAAAAACGATAATCAATCGTTACCCCATCAGTGATTGCTGAGGTAGGCGGAGAATTTAGCCCTGGTAAGTCGGAGATAGGAAAGGAAGCATATCCTATAAAGGGATTGATCAAAGGAACCACCCAAAGGTTCAAATACTCTTCAGGATTCCACTGGGACAATTGCCCAATAATTGTGGCGTCAGTTTCTGGATTATAAGTGTTTTTAGGACCTTGAATTCTTACGATTCCATCGGTAGGTAATCCATTGGGATCTTGTTTTGCTAAAACAAATTCAATGTTAGCATCTGCCGCGACAGGTAAAAATTCTGACGGAGTATTGACTGCATCCGCATTTAAGCGGCGGAAATCTTCATTTAATATTCTTATTTGCTCTAAAATTTGGCTGGTAGGTACATTGGGTCCTACGCCTTCTGCCTGTCCGTTATGCACAATATGCACCACTACCGGAATCAATCGATGTTCTGAATTGGCCCTGGCAGAAATCTGAGGGTTGGCTTTTCTTGCCTCAATTTTTTGGTCTACCCAGTTTTCAAAGTATTGTTTGGTGCCAAAAAACCGAGTTCTTTTTCTTGTTTGGCTTCTAAAAAAGCATGCGCACACTTTCCAGTATGCGCATGATTGGTATTGTTACTTGTCTGACCGGTTACATCAACGATGTTGAATTGCTGGGCGAATGATATTGAAAACGTAAAAATAGCTCCACAAAGGAGTAAAGTGGCTTTTGAATAAAAGCGAAAACCTTTTTTCATCCAGATTCAAATATTAGGCGACAGTCAGATTGATGGCTTCCACCTTGGTGATTTCAGGGATCGCTCTTTTGATTGCGTCTTCGACACCAGCTTTTAAGGTCATAGAGGACATCGGGCAGGAACCACAAGATCCCATCATTTCAATTCTCAATACCATATCATCGGTTACCTCTACAATTCTCACGTTCCCTCCATCAGCCTCTAAATAGGGTCGAATGGTGTCCAAGGCAAATTCTATTTTACTTTTTAATTCTGCTTCCATTTTTTTAACCTTTAATTTCTACTACCTCAGTTTTAGTATTTGAGGCATTTCTAATGGCTACTTGCCTAGCTACTTCTTCAGCAAGATCCATATAGGCTTCTTTTGTCAACCCATCTTTCATTACAGCTGGATATCCCGTATCCCCACTTTCTCTTATACTCTGTACTATTGGGATTTGACCAAGAAGGGGTACTTCATATTTTGCAGCTAATCTCTTGCCACCTTCTTTACCAAACAAATAATATTTATTATCGGGTAATTCTTCTGGCGTAAAATAAGCCATATTTTCAACAACACCTAAAACGGGAACATTAATTTGTGCCTGTCTAAACATGGATAAGCCTTTGCTTGCATCGGCCAGCGCAACTTTTTGCGGAGTGGTAACAATGACTGCTCCTGTGACTGGAACAGTTTGCACCATGGTCAAATGAATATCGGAAGTACCAGGAGGTAAATCAATCAATAAATAGTCCAACTCGCCCCAATCTACATCTGAAATAAATTGTCTTAATGCTGAACTTGCCATAGGCCCCTCCATACAACAGCACTTTCCAAAGGAGTCAAAAACCCAATGGACATCAACTTTACTCCATATTGGGTAATCGGAATGATGATATTTTTCTCCCCAACTTTTTTGACAGAGGGTTGCTCTCCCTCCACATTGAACATGGTAGGAATAGAAGGTCCGGAAATATCCGCATCAATAAGTCCCACCTTTGCACCTGATTCTGCCAAAGCTACAGCAAGGTTGACAGAAGTAGTTGATTTTCCAACCCCACCTTTACCTGAAGCAATGGCAATGATGTTTTTAACATTTGGAAGAACTGGAGCGGCATCTCTCACAGTGGTAACTTGAGAGGTCATAAAGATGTCCCACTCAATATCCTTTCCAAAGTCCGCCACTAACTCCTCCAGACAATTATTTTTGATTACTTCTTTTAAAGGACAAGCCGGAGTGGTCAATACCACGTTAAAACTGACTTTGTTGCCTTCAATATTTATTTTTTGAATCATTCCCAAAGTGACCAGATCCTTTTTTAAATCAGGATCTTGTACTCTGGAAAGTGTTTTTCGGATCGCTTCCGCAGATAAATGCATCGGATGATTGTTGAATTTTTTTGCAATTTAGGGACTCTCTCTGGCTTAGAAAAGTCAAAAGAGTTACTTCATGCTCGATTAACTTAGGTATTTGGTAAATAGTTCGCACATTTTCGCACCTTTTAATAAATTGAAAGATACCTTTGTCGTATAAATGAACCCATGGGAATCAGTAAGCTCACCACAGATAAAGTAAAAGAAAGAGTAGACATCGTTGAGGTGGTAGGAGATTATGTGCCTTTAAAAAGAAAGGCCAGAATATGTGGGCTTGTTGCCCTTTCCATAATGAAAAGAGCCCCTCTTTTTCAATTTCTCCCGCTAAGCAGATTTATAAGTGCTTTGGGTGTGGAAAAGCAGGAGATCCCATTCAGTTTGTGATGGATATAGAGGGAGTTGGGTTTACAGAGGCGATCCGCCACCTGGCAGGTAAATACGGGATTGAAGTAGAGGAGGATCAAGAGCGTACCCCTGAGCAGGATCAAGCACAAAGCGAACGCGAAAGCCTGTATATCGCTTTGGGTTTTGCCAGAGATTTTTTTGTAAAGAACCTCCAAACTCCAGAAGGAAAATCCATCGGTCTTAGCTATTTTAAAGAAAGGGGATTCTCCCCAGCGATCATTGAGAAATTTGATCTGGGCTATGCCTTAGATGGATGGGACCATTTGTTGAAAGCTGCTAAATCGGCTGGATTCCAAGAGGAGATTTTATTGAAAGCCGGGCTCATCCTTCAAAAAGAGGGAGATGCCAGTAGGGTATATGACCGATTTAGGGGTAGGGTAACATTCACCATTCACAATATCGGGGGAAACCCATTGGTTTTGGAGCCAGAATTCTCACAAAGGATAAAAACCAGCCTAAATACATCAACTCCCCTGAAACTGCGGTTTACCATAAAAGTGATGTGCTATATGGCATGTTTCAGGCAAAGAAGGCCATTCGGGAAAAGGATAATTGCTATCTGGTAGAGGGCTATACAGATGTGGTATCTCTTCATCTTTCAGGGATAGAAAATGTGGTGGCTTCCTCTGGAACTTCCTTGACGGACGGACAAATCAAACTCATCAAGCGATTTACAGATCAAGTGACGGTTCTCTATGATGGAGATTCTGCTGGGATCAAAGCTTCTCTCCGAGGCATTGATCTTCTTTTGGAAGGAGGATTAAATGTGAAAGCGGTGGTGTTCCCGGATGGGGAAGATCCAGATAGTTATTCAAGAAAAGTGGGGAGCCAGGCTTTCCAAGATTATTTGGAGCAAAATTCACGTGACTTTATCGGTTTTAAAATAGGCTTGTATAAAGACGAGTTTGTAAAAAATCCAATTCGGAAAGCAGAAGTAATCCGTGAGGTGATCCAAAGTATAGGGAAAATACCTGATCCTATCATAAGGTCCGTATATGCGAAAGAAGCGGCAACTTTATTGGAAGTTGAAGAAGATGTAATTCATACGGAGTTAAATAAGTCCTTATTAAAAACTCAAAAGGACCATTACAATCAGCAGCAAGATCCGCATATTCCTGAAACTGGGTTTGAAGATTTTCTTCCTACGGAAGAGAAAACTTCTTTTTCTGATATTTTAAAGGTTCAGGAGCGAGAAATGGTCCGCCTACTCATTAATTATGGATGGGAAACTCTGGATCAGGAAGAGCTTCATCTTTGCGATTATTTACTGGCAGAAACGCAGGATCTGGAGTTTGAAACACCTGTATATGAAAAGATACTATTGACCTATCGGCAGATTTTAAGGAGAGGGGAGGTGCCTTCAGTAGAACTTTTTATCAGACAAAAGGATGAAGAAATGCGTCAGGAGATCATTGACTTGGTTACCCCAAGACATGAGGTTTCCAATCATTGGCATGAACGACATCAGATTTTTATCAATACCGAATCCGATAATCTGTCCTTGACTGGATTTAAATCCATCTTGAGGTTGAAGCGGAGGGTAGTTCAAAAAATGATGGAAGAGGCGAAGCAAAAGATAAAATCAGCCGAATCAGACCAAGAAGCAGATGTGAAAATAGATGAATTGCAAAAAATCTATTTTGAGTTAAAAAAGGTTCAGTTAGAAATAGATAAAGAACTTGGAATTGTCATTGGGTAAAACCAAACTTTCTTTGGTTGCAACCTGTTTTGTTAGGAAAGCGTGTAAATTTGCAGTTCCGATATGAATTCAAACCCAAATCTTGTGGAAAATTATCAATTAGATCCCATTGAAGATGCGATCGAAGCAATCAAAAATGGTGAAGTAATCATTGTCGTTGATGATGAGGATAGAGAGAATGAAGGAGACTTTGTATGTGCTGCAGAAAAGATTACTCCAGAGATCGTCAATTTTATGGCGACTCATGGGCGAGGACTTATCTGTGCGCCTCTAATTGAAGATAGATGTGAAAAACTTGGCTTGGATATGATGGTGGGCCAAAACACAGCTGCATTTGAAACACCTTTCACTGTATCAGTTGACTTAATAGGTCATGGATGTACCACAGGTATTTCAGCCTCAGACCGTGCAAAAACCATCAAAGCATTAGTAGATGACAGCATTGATCCGAATGAATTAGGTAAGCCAGGTCATATTTTCCCATTGAAAGCTAAGCGAGGCGGAGTATTAAGAAGAGCAGGTCATACCGAGGCCGCTATTGATTTTGCGAGGTTAGCCGGTTTTTCTCCAGCTGGTGTGTTGGTAGAAATCATGAATGAGGATGGTACCATGGCCAGGTTGAATGATTTGGTGGAAGTTGCCAAAAAATTTAATCTCAAGCTTGTTTCAATTAAGGATTTGATTGCGTACCGATTGAAGAAAGAATCCTTAATCAAGCGGGAAATCGGAGTGGAAATGCCTACTGAATTCGGAAACTTCGATTTAATCGCATTCAAACAGACCAATACAGAAGAAATCCATATGGCCCTGATCAAAGGATCTTGGGAACCTGATGAACCAGTATTGGTCAGGGTACACTCTTCCTGTGTAACAGGTGATATTTTCGGTTCTTGTAGATGTGATTGTGGTCCCCAATTACATGCTGCCATGGATATGGTAGAAAAAGAAGGAAAAGGAGTGGTTTTATATATGAATCAGGAGGGGAGAGGTATCGGCTTGATCAATAAGTTGAAGGCGTATAAGCTTCAAGAACAAGGAATGGATACGGTGCAGGCTAATTTGGCCTTAGGCCTCCCTATGGATAGCAGAGATTATGGTGTTGGAGCTCAAATATTGAGAGATTTAAATATTAGTAAAATCCGGCTGATTTCTAATAATCCCCAAAAAAGAGTGGGTTTGATTGGCTATGGGTTGGAAATTGTGGAGCAAGTCCCTATAGAAATATTACCAAATCCTCACAATGAGCGTTACCTACAAACCAAGAGAGATAAAATGGGACACAACATTTTAAAATAAAAATGTTGTTAAATTAAGTTTTGAAAAGAAAGTAATTCTAACCCAAATTTTAGATTTACGTTAAATAAGGCATGACTATAACAATGAAAAAAGCAATCTTCACCCTGAGCTTAGTTTTCTTTGGCCTTGTGACTGTCATGGCTCAAAATCAATTTCCTTCCCAAGTTTGGCATAAAGGAAATATTTACGGGGCTGACGGGCAGACCTTTTCAGGACTTATCAAATACGATCTGGATAATAACCTCGTTCAACTAAAAAGCGAGAGTATTATAACTTTGACCGCATCCAATGTCTCAAACTTTGAAATATATGATGAGATTTTTGGAGGTGTTAGAACCTTTTATAGTCTCCCATTTAGTTTAAATGGAGATTATGAAACGCCTATCTTCTTTGAAGTTCTTACACAGGGTGATGATATCGCGTTACTTTGTAGAGAGTACATTGCAACAGATTCCAGAAGTATGGGGGCATACGGAGCGATGGGAATGAACCCATTTTGGGGACCTCAAACCATGACTGGATACCGATTAGCCTTTAATTATTATTTTTTAAAAATGGTAGAATCCAAAAATACAACCTGAAGAAAAAGAGTTGTATAATTACCTCACAGGTTATGATGATGAAATAGATTTGTTTATGAGAAAAAACAGATTGGAACATGACAAGAGAGGGGATTTGTTAAGGATTACTGCCTATTACAACGAATTGAATAAAAACTAATGCCTAAGCCACTTATTCTTGTCTCAAATGACGACGGGATCACTTCCAAAGGAATACGAGTTTTAGTATCAGTGATGAAAAGGTTGGGTGAAGTAGTGGTGGTAGCGCCAGACAGTCCCCAATCAGGAATGGGGCATGCCATTACCATTGGTGAGACATTGAGACTGACTGAAGAAGAAATCTTTGAAGATGTAAAAGCCTACAAATCCAGTGGTACACCTGCTGACTGTGTGAAACTGGCAAAGCATTATGTTTTAAAAGATAGAACTCCTGATTTGGTAGTAAGTGGGATCAATCATGGTTCAAATACCTCTATTTCAGTCTTATATTCCGGAACCATGTCAGCAGCTATTGAAGGGGCCTTAGAGGGACTTCCTTCCATCGGTTTTTCATTGTGCGATTACTCTTCCAATGCCGATTTTTCTCATGTGGAGGAATGGGTGGAAAAAATAGCCATACAGGTTTTGGAAAATGGAATTTCCAAAGGGGTGGCTTTAAATGTAAATTTCCCTCCTAAAAGGAATGAAGATATCAAAGGAATAAAAGTATGTAGGCAAGCGGATGCAAAGTGGCAAGAGGAGTTTGATGAGCGATATGATCCAAATGGCAGAAAGTACTTTTGGTTGGCGGGCAACTTCGTGAATTTTGATAAGGGTGAGGATAATGATGAATGGGCTATCGCCAATAATTATGTGTCCATTGTACCCTGTCAGTATGATTTAACTGCACACCATTCGATCAGCCAGATCAATAAGGAATGGGACTGGGATAAGCTTTGATTTCTTTGAAAATCAAGGGGTTTAAAGTATTTATTTAGATGATTTTTTCAGAATTCTGATGGTAAAGTTCTGAGTTCTTTTATTTTTGGGCAGCGAAGAAATAGGGAAATTAAAAAATTGGGTAAAATTGACTACCACGTTATTTATTGAAGGACTGGGTCAAGATTGATAATTTCAGGCGTGAAAAGGAAGCTAGGAGATTTTTTTTTTTTATGATGGTCCTCATACTATCGTTTGAGGGGAAAGCGCAATCATTAGTAAATGTTGATAGCTTAAAATCGGTATTAAAAAATACGGAGGGGAAAGCCCGTGTCGAAACATTAAACTTGCTCGCTACCAATTTGAGAGAATCTGAACAGGAGTCCGCTTTTAATTATGCGTTAGAAGCAGAAGGATTAGCGCATTCTATTGGAGATATCTCAGGTGAAAGTCTGGCTAAGGAAAATATCGGATGGATATATTATAGAAGGGGGCAATATCAAAAGTCCTTTGATTTCTCAAAGGATGCGTATGAGTTAGCCCTTCAGGTTGATAATATGAAAGTCGCAGCGAGGCTTCTTAATTCCATGGGGGCCTTGTATTACGAGCAGCAGAATTTTGATCTGGCAATTGAACAATTCAAAAAAGCATACTTGCTAAGTAAAAGGGAAGGTGACCTCTATACTCAGATCCGAAGTTTGAACAATGTGGCCTATAATTTCAGTCAGAAAAATGAACTGGATTCAGCATTATATTATGCCAAATATGCCATCGAAGTTAATAGAAAGGCAGGCTCACCTTACTTGACTGCATTCGCCAATCGCGTCATCGGTGATATTTATTATTCTACCGGGAATTACGATAGTGCCGCTTCTATATTTGAAAATTCGCTCAATGAAGCAAGACTTCAACATGTGAAAACCACCGAAGCAAGTGTGACTCACAGACTGGGAGCAACCTATTTGAAACTAGGTAAATTAAGTGATGCAGAAAAAGTTTTGCTTGAAGGCGTCCAGGTTTCAGAAGAGAACAAGTTCTTGGATGAGTTGGCTAAAAACCATAAATATTTAGCGCAGGTCTATGAAGAAAAGGGGGATATAAGGAATGCCTATCAACATCAAAGTACCTATGTGGTTTTAAATGATTCTTTAGTGGATAAAGGCAACAGGGATAGAATTGCGCTCCTTCAAGGGATGTTCCAGGAGGATTTGGATAAATCCGAACTAAACCTATTAAAGGAGCAAAATGAAAATCAGGCGCAAAGATTAAAGTTAATCAGAAGAAATTATTACATCATTGCCATTGCCATTGTATTGATATTAGGTCTTTTGATATGGCTCTTCCTATTGAATAGAAACATTAAGAAATACAATGATTTCCTTTTGGAGCAAAAAAGAAAGATTAAGGATCAAAATATAGATCTAGAAGCGAAATCACTTCAGCTTGAAAAAATCAATGAAACCAAGAATAAACTGTTCTCTATTTTGGGCCATGATTTAAAGGCTCCAATAGGACAAGTGAAGTCGGTGGTTGATTTATTGATTCAAGGAATGCTTACCAAGGAGGAATTTGAGGAGTTGTTGAAAGTGCTCAATAAAGATATTAACTCGGTTCACTTTACCCTGAACAATACCTTAAAGTGGTCCATGGCCCAGATGGAAGGTTTTAAGCTTAAAAAAATGCCTTTCAGCTTATATGATTTGGTAGCTTCTAACCTGACTCTAATCGAACCTCAGCTCAAAGAAAAGGAAATAGTAGTTTCTAATTTGATGCAAAAAGTCCAGTTGGTATATGCAGATCAGGATTTGATGGAAGTGGTGGTAAGGAATATTTTAAACAATGCAGTGAAATTCTCAAAAAGGAATGGGACTGTGGAGATTACTACTTCACCGAAAGGTCAGTTCGTAAAATGGTGTGTACAAGACCATGGGATTGGTATTAAAGCATCCCAAATCAAAGAAATTTTAGGAAAAGACTACATAATCACCGATTCCCAAAAGGGAACTGAACAGGAAAAAGGCTCTGGACTTGGCCTTCAGCTTTGCAAGGAATTTGTCCGAATGAATGGGGGCGAAATTTACATCCAGAGCAAAGAGGGGGAAGGCACAAGAATTTGTTTAGACATCCCTCAAGGAGACTTAATCCAAGATTCGAACACCTCTGCTAAAAAGGAAATCTCCCAAGCTTAATTCCTTTTTCAATATCCCTAAGTCAACCATGTTTTGCATGGCCTTCAGCAGTTCCTGCTTAGAAACTTCTCCTTTGGTGGCCCATTCGGTTTGGGTTAACCATTGCTTCACATCTTCCGGATTCAATTCATATTGATCTGCAATTTCCGAAACCGTAGACTTCGACTCTTGAAGATGAGCTGATTCTTCATATACCAAATCCCTGAGTTGTAGTATAACATCTCCGAAGGCCTCCAAAGCTTCGTCGGATGCAACCATAACGAAACATGGCCAAGGGCTTGAAACTTCTCCAATTCGTTTTAATTCATGAGAATCTACCCATGGTTTGGTAGTATATTTTTCCCATAAAAACATTTCAGGCTTCTCGGGCACCATCGCTTCCAATGCTCCAGGTAAATTTCCAATAATGGAAAAGGATAGGCTTTCCTTCTCCCAATTTTCCCTTTTTGCCAAAACATAGGACATTAATTGGGAACCGGAACCCATTCTACTTATTAAAAAAGAAGGTTCCTGAATCTCCGATAATTGGTTAATTGGGGATTTTCCATGAATATGTATTCCCCAAACCAAAGGTGACTTTACATGAAAGCCCACCATTTTTGCCGGACTACCATTTTCAAAATCTTGGAAAAAGCTTTCAGTTAGAATTAAGGCTACCTCTGTTTCCCCATTTCGGATGGCTTTGTTCATCTGACCAGATCCTCTGGATTCATCTGTCCATGTCACTTCAATCCCTTTGGAGGCAAATGGTTGTCTAGCGATTACATTTTTCCAAGGCAGATTAAAGTGTTCGGGGACTCCTGTGATTCTTAAGGTTTTCATGGGGATCAGAATTTGATTCGGTAAAAGTATAAAAGCCAACCCTAAAATTGATTCGACTCATCAAAAAATGGAAAATTTAATCAAGAGTGGCTTGCCCGTCTTGGATAGAAAGGTTACTAAGTCCAGCAAGGATTATTTTAACCAACTAATAGTTTGGTGTAAATGACCGTCTCCCCAAAAATCAGTTTTTCAAGAAAGTTGACTCCTCCTATCCATCTTGTATTTACTGCTATAGAAGAAAAAATCAAAGCATGGTTCATGGAACCAGCCCTTTAGAGTTTATACTTCTCACGCATTCAAAACCGAATTTTCCTTCTTCTTTTTCAAAATGAAGCTTTAAACACTTTACTATTTGAAAGAAGGGATGGGGAAATCGCTGAATCTTCGGTCTATATGACAATTTAGATTTAGATGTAAGGGATATTATTGATGGTATTTATATCTTTGAGCCGATTGAAGACAAATAAGTGCTGGAAACACACTTTTTTATGAAATAACCAAACCTAATTCAGATATGAAATTTAAACCTGGAGTAAAATACGGTGAAGAACTGAAAGATCTTTATGCTTACGCCAAAGAGAATGAGTTTGCAATGCCTGCTGTCAATGTAATTAACACCAATTCAGTGAATGCGGTGATGGAAACAGCAAAAAAGGTAAACTCACCTGTGATCATTCAATTTTCGAATGGTGGAGCACAGTTTTTTGCGGGTAAAGGACTAAGCAATGATGGCCAAAAGGCAAGTATTGCCGGTGGGGTTTCCGGGGCTCATCACGTGCACCAAATGGCTGAGGCTTATGGGGTTCCTGTCATTTTGCATACAGATCACGCTGCGAAAAAATTATTGCCCTGGATCGACGGGATGTTGGAAGCTGGAAAAGCATACTATGCTACCCATAAAAGACCGCTTTTCAGTTCACATATGCTTGACCTTTCGGAGGAGCCATTGGAAGAAAACGTTGAGATTTCTTGCAAGTACTTTAAAGAGTTTGCCAAGCTGGATATGGCGATTGAAATTGAATTGGGTGTGACTGGTGGTGAAGAGGACGGTGTGGATAATACCGACATAGATTCTTCAAAACTCTATACTCAACCAGAAGAAGTGGCTTATGCCTACGAAAACCTGAAGAAAATCGGTGATTTATTTACCATCGCTGCGGCATTTGGAAATGTTCACGGTGTCTACAAGCCTGGTAATGTGAGTTTAAAGCCTATTATCTTGAAGAATTCTCAGGATTTCATCAATGAGAAATATGGAACTACTGGTAAGCCATTGAATTTTGTGTTCCATGGTGGTTCTGGATCTTCTGTAGAAGAAATCAGAGAGGCTAATTCCTATGGTTCTATCAAAATGAATATCGATACCGATATGCAATGGGCATTCTGGGAAGGTATTCTTGCTTATTACAAAAAGAATGAAGGATATCTTCAGACTCAATTAGGGAATCCTGAAGGAGCTGATAGCCCGAATAAAAAATATTACGATCCAAGAAATTGGTTGCGTAAAGGCGAAGAGAACTTCGTGAAAAGATTAGAGCTAGCTTTCGATATGCTAAATGCAGTAGGAAGAAATTAATCGAATTCATCAAAAAAGTCACTTCAATTCAAGTGACTTTTTTATGTCTTATTCCAATGAAAATATCCAACATAATCCTCGTCTTGATGGGAGTAACCCTACTTACATCTTGTGAATCCCAAGTTCCCCCAAATGTTGTGAATTATTGGCCAAAAGCAGGGATTACTTATGAAATCTTTGTCCAGTCATTTTTTGATACCAATGGAGATGGGATAGGTGACCTAAATGGGGTCACTCAAAAGTTGGACTATGTTTCAGATTTGGGAGCCAATGCGATTTGGCTGATGCCGATCATGCCTTCTCCCAGTTACCATAAGTATGATGTGACAGATTATAAGGCAATTCATCCCGATTACGGGACTTTAGGGGATTTTAAGAACTTGTTAGAGGAAGCTCATAAAAGGGATTTGAAGGTGGTGATTGACTTGATTATCAACCATACCAGTAGCGAACATCCTTGGTTTTTGGAATCAAAAAAGGCAGGGATAACCCGTATCGGGATTATTATGTTTGGGCTCAAAAAGATACGATCGCGGACTTTATTGAAAAGAAAAAGGTCACGTTGGATTCGGACAATATCAGGCAGTGGCATGATCCAGGAGATGGGGAGGATTTTTATTATGGTTTTTTTATGGTGGAATGCCGGATTTGAATTTCGACAATGAACAAGTAAGGAAGGAGATTTTGAAATAGGGAAGTTTTGGTTGGAAGAAATAGGGGTGGATGGTTTTCGACTAGATGCCGCCAAACATATATACCCGGATGAGCGGGCAAAAGACAATCATGAATTCTGGAAAGAATTTAGGTCTGAAATGACCAAAATCAATCCAGACTTGTATTTGGTAGGAGAGGTGTATGATCAAAAAGAGGTGGTGGCTCCTTTTCTTCCTGGATTGCCGGCCCTATTTAATTTTGACTTTCATTATACCTTGATTGAATCCCTGAATAAAGAAGATGGGAAACTATTGGTAGACAAAGAAAAGAGTGTGTTGGACTACTATGAACGTATTACTTCAGATTTTATTGATGCAACCATATCTTCCAACCATGACCAACCCAGGCTCTTAAATGAGCTGAAATCAGATCAGGCAAAGTACAAACAGGCAATCGCTATTTTGATGAGCATGCCAGGAGCTCCTTACTTGTATTATGGAGAGGAAATAGGGATGTTGGGTTTGAAGCCTGACGAACATATACGAGAGCCATTTTTATGGGAAAGACAAGCGGAGGATAAGGGAAGAGCAACTTGGATCAAACCCATTTACTCTACAGATTCAACGGTAACGCCACTTGCAATTCAAATGAAAGATGAATCCAGTTATTTTCATCACTATCAGGAACTTATCCATTTAAGGAATTCTACTCCAGCCTTGGCTATAGGAAGTTTAGAAAAGTCCACAGAAAATTACCCTAAATCAATCATGGCATTCAATAGGGTGTTGGGAGACCAAAATTTAATGGTGATTCACAATGTGGGGAAAAAGCCTGTTCAATTGCCTATTCCAAATGATTTTCAAACGGTTGTTTATGAATTGGGAAGCGTAAAGTGGAAAGGAAATGAGCTAAGTCTTGGCAAAAACGCCTCAGTGGTACTATCAAAATAAAAGGGACTCTTTTGGAGTCCCTATCATATTTATTTACGTAGAAAGAATTTTTGCGATTCTAAAATCTTCCTCATCCACCGATTTATCGTCTACAATTGCTTTTTTAATTGGCGTGTAAACCACCTTGTTATTGATCAAACCAGCCATGACATCGTATTTGCCTTGCAATAGACCTTCAACAGCTGCAACCCCTAATTTGGATGCAAGCAAACGGTCAAAGGAAGAAGGGGCTCCCCCTCTTTGCAGGTGACCCAGGATGGTCACTTTGATGTCATAAGATGGAAGGAATTTCTTTACTTTTTCAGCGATTTCACCTGCTCCACCACTTTTACCACCTTCTGCTACAATCACGATGTTGGAGGATTTTTTGGCTTTGGATCTAATCTTTAATTTGTCCACCAAATGGTCAATTGGCATCTTCTTTTCAGGAATCAAAATAGCGGCAGCAGCACTACCAATACCCGCATTGATGGCAATAAATCCAGCATCTCTACCCATTACTTCCACAAAGAATAGACGGTCATGGGAGGTGGCAGTATCTCTGATCTTGTCAATCGCTTCAATGGCCGTATTACAGGCAGTATCGAAACCAATGGTAGAATCCGTTCCTGATAGGTCATTGTCTATCGTGCCCGGTAATCCAATGGAAGGGATTCCAAATTCTTGGAAAAACAAGTGCGCCCCTGTTAAAGACCCATCTCCACCAATCACTACCAAGGCGTCAATTCCATGAGACTTGATATTCTCATACGCTTTTTTCTTCCTTCTGGAGTTCTGAATTCTGCACTTCTGGCTGATTTCAAGAAAGTGCCTCCTCGTTCCAAAACGTGGGTGATGTATTTGGAATCAAGTTTTTTTATGTCATTTTGAATGAGACCTTCGTATCCACGATAAATCCCATACATCTCCAAGTTATAGTAAAAACCTGCCCTTACAGCAGCTCTTATTGCAGCGTTCATTCCAGGTGAGTCGCCCCCGGAGGTCAATACGCCTATTTTCTTGATAGTCTTAGGTTCCATTAAAGGTTTGGGTTAAAGGCTTTTAAACATTAGTTCTGCAGAAGCAGGATTGGTAGCCAAAGGAATATTGTGCACGTCACATATTCTCATCAGCATTTGTACATCAGGTTCATGGGGATGCTTATCCAATGGGTCTCTAAAAAAGATGACCATATCTAACTCCTTTTGGGCGGCCATGGCTGCTATTTGGGCATCACCTCCAATTGGGCCAGATAGCAGTTTCTCTACGTTAAAGCCAGATTTTTCGATGTGAGATCCCGTTGTACCCGTAGCAACAAGTTGTACGTCAACCATTTCGAGTTTTTCTCGAAACCTACTTAAAAATGTACCATGTCGGCTTTCTTTCCGTCATGGGCGATTAGGGCAATTTTCATGTACAGGTATTAACAGGTTTGAAGCCAAAGTTAGAAAAAAATCTTTTTTCCAACTTTGACGAAATTAAATAAACGTGAAATATTAAACTTTTAGCGACTTCTTTTGAAATTCTTTTTCTCAGGGTTAAGGCACAATTTTTTCCAAGTGAAACAGGAATGTATATTCCATTGCCAATTCTTTGAGCGCATTAAATCTTCCTGAAGCTCCGCCATGTCCAGCATCCATATTGGTATGCAATAACAACAGGTTATTATCGGTCTTTAATTCACGAAGTTTTGCCACCCATTTGGTAGGCTCCCAATATTGTACCTGGCTATCATGAAGACCAGACGTGACCAATAAATTGGGATAATCTTTTGCCGAAACATTATCATAAGGAGAATAGGATAGCATGTAATCGTAATATTCCTTGTCTTTCGGATTTCCCCATTCCTGAAACTCTCCGGTAGTTAATGGAATACTTTCATCCAACATAGTAGAGACCACATCCACAAATGGCACACTCGCGATGAGTCCATGGAAAAGATCCGGTCTCATGTTCATTACCGCTCCCATCAATAAACCTCCCGCACTTCCTCCCATGGCATATAAATGCGGAGTAGAAGTATACTTCTCCTCAATCAGGTGTTCTGCACAGGCTATGAAATCGGTAAATGTATTTTTCTTTTTCAGCATCTTTCCGTCTTCGTACCAATGCCGTCCCATATCTTCTCCACCTCTAATGTGTGCTATCGCAAATACAAACCCTCTGTCCAAAAGGCTTAATCTGCTAGATGAAAAATAGGCTTCCGTACTAAAACCATACGAACCATAAGCATACAATAAGAGTGGACTCGATCCGTCTGGTCTAAAAGCTCTTTTTTATAAACAAGAGAAATAGGGACCATGACTCCATCAGGAGCTTTCGCCCAGATCCTGGCGGAATGATAGTGGCTTTGGTCATAGCCTCCGACTACTTCTTGTTGCTTCAAAAGCGTTTTAGTCTGCAAAGCCATGTGATAATCGTAAATGCTTGAAGGGGATACCAGGGAGTTATATCCAAATCTGAGCGTTTCCGTGTTGAATTCGGGATTGGTACTGATCCAGGCAGTATACGTTTCATCGTCAAATTCAAGCTGATGTCCAGGACTCCCATCCCAAGGTTTTATCATTATCTGTACTAAGCCATTGCTTCTTTCCTGAGTGACCAGGTAATGAGAAAATAACTCGAAGTCTTCCAATAGCACATGCTCCCGATGGGGAATTACATCTTCCCAATGTTCTATAGAGGGAGAGGAGATGGGGGCTTTTACCACCTTGAAGTTTTGTGCTTGATCATTGGTTCTGATCCAAAAATAATCGTCATAATGATCTGCAGCGTATTCCAGGTGTGGGATCCGTGGTTGCAGTAATTGAAAATCTCCATTTGGCTGATCCGATTTAATAAATCGAATTTCAGAGGAAATGGTGCTTTCTGAATGAATAAAGATGTATTCTTCGGATTTGGTACTGACTACATGGCAAGAAAACTCTTCGTCTGTTTCCTCAAATACTAGTCGATCCTCTTCTACAGGAGTGCCAAGAACATGTCGGTATATTTGATGGGCACGTAGGGTTTCTGGATCTTGCTTGGAGTAGAAGATGGTTTGATTATCTGAGGCCCAAGTTAAGTTTCCAGTCACATGGGGAATGGTATCTTCGAGGAGTTCACCGGTACTTAGGTCCTTGAAATAAATGGTATAAATTCTTCTTCCTACCTCATCTGCGGCAAAGGCCAATAGGTGCTGGTTTGGAGAACTGGAGGTGCCACCCACTTGGTAGAAGCTCTTGCCTTCAGCAAGTTTATTGACATCCAATAGAATCTCTTCTGGATGATCTAAAGAAGTGGCTTTTCTGCAATAGATGGGGTATTCAGACCCTTTTTCATATCGGGCATACCAATAATATCCGGATTTAAAATAGGGTACACTTTGATCATCTTCCTTGATCCTTCCTTTGATTTCTTCAAAAAGCGCTTTTTGAAATTCTTCTGTATGCTTCAGGTTTTCTTTTAGAAAGGCATTTTCCTCATTCAGGTATTCAATTACTGCTGGATTTTCCCGTTCTCTCATCCAAAAGTAATTGTCTATTCGTTGGTGACCATGAGTTTCTAAAATCTCTGGCTTTTTGGCTGCAATGGGTGACTTCATATCTTGATTTACTAAGCTGCAATGTTAATGAAAAAATGGGGTAGCAGGTTCCATTTTTGTATAAGTATGCACCGAAAAGAAGATGGTCTAATAAAAAAAGTGATTAGTATTTTATTCAAGTACTTGTTTACAAGGAGAATAATTAAAATATTCAGTCTAATTATCAACCATTAACCTTTTATATATGGGAATGCTTAAAGAATTCAAAGACTTTGCCGTCAAAGGCAATGTGGTCGATCTGGCCGTTGCAGTCATCATAGGTGGTGCCTTTGGAAAGATCGTTACCTCTTTTGTAAATGATATTGTCATGCCTCCGATAGGCTTGATGATAGGAGGGGTCAATTTCAAGAATTTGGCTGTTGTTTTGAAAGAAGCGGTCGTAGATGATGCAGGGGAAGTAGTTACTGCAGCTGTCACTTTAAATTACGGAGCTTTTATTCAAAATGTAGTGGACTTTACCATCATTGCTTTTGTGATTTTTCTGGCAGTGAAAGCCATTAACAACATGAAAAAGAAAGAAGCTGCAGCACCGCCACCTCCGCCACCAGCACCTCCAAAATCTGAAGTATTGCTAGAGGAAATTAGAGACCTTCTGAAAAATAAGGAAAAGTAATCCTTCCAATAAAAAGCCCCAAACCTACATCTTGTTAGTTTGGGGCTATTTTATTTATCGTCCTTCCCGTCTTTGTCTTTGGTATATATGCCGGGCAAAATCCCTTGAAAGACCATTCAATAGAAATAGTTGATTGTAACTGATGACTGAGGAAGCCTTACTCACGAATTTTTTCTCTTCGTTGAGTAATTGTTGTTGAAGCTCAAATCGCTTCTCTACTCTGCTTTTTGCCTCCTCCTCTGAGATCGGCTGATCTCTCCGATCATTAAGTTCAGCCATTTGACGAATCATGGCTTCTCTTTTATCACTGAATTCATTGTAGATGGGCCAAAACTTTTCAGCTTGCTCTGAATTCAAATCCAAGCGCGTGGTAATAAAGGCCACCTTTGCAGCTTTTAATTTCTCGGGATCATATCGTTCTCCACCTCTCTGGGCATAGACAGCTCCAACTAATAAGGTGAATAATAGGACTAGTGTATATTTTTTCATGTTTAATACCAGATTTCTTCCTGCTCGGATGAAGCATCCTCTATAAATGGATTTTCATCTTGAATAATTTCATTTAATATCTCCTCTGGGTTGTCTGACATACTGAGTACATCTTCTGCCGACCAATACTGACTATCGATATAAAGATCGATTTCCTGCTCCATGATCAATTGTTCTGAAGTAGCATCCATTTTAGAGTATTGCCAGACTCCTAACCCTGCGATCAAGATCACAGAAGCAGCCCATTTCATCCAAGGATCACTTTCCTTTTTGTTGGCTTTCCATAAGATCTGATCTGGAAGCTTTTCAAAGTATCCATCAGGTGACTTTAAATCTTTTATTTTTGGCAGTGTTTGCATACTAATTATTAGACTTAAAATTGGGTCAATGGTTTATTCTTCTAATACGCTTTGTTCAATTTTTTACCGCATGGTGGTAGCTAGCTTTTAAAGCTCCTATGCTGGTCCCGGTTATTTCAGCGATTTGATCATAGGTCAAATCTTCCTGGTTTTTTAGTTGGAAAACCAGTCGTTGCTTTTCAGGGAGGGATTGCATTGCCCGTTGTAATTTCATCTGTATTTGATCCCCATCAAAATGATCTGGGTGGCTCAAATAGGATTCTATTTTTTCTTGATAATCATCCATAGATAAGAAAAAACGCTTTTTTTCTTATCTAAAAATGTCAACGTTTCATTGGTTGCAATTCTATAAAGCCAGGTGAATAGACTCGATTGTCCCTGAAATTTATCAATATGATGTAAGGCCTTGATAAAGGTGTTTTGGGTTAAATCATCCGCGTCTTCATGAATCAAAACCATTCTTCGGATGACATGGTATACCTTTTTCTGATACGTCTGGATCAATTGCCGGAAACCCATATCCCTGCTTACAGGGCTTTGAATCAAATGTAGGATTTCCTGATCTTTAGTATTCATCATTAAGACTTTGACCCTAAAAGCCGAGCGAGGTTTAATAGAATATCAAAAATTAGTTTTTAAACTGCTATTCACAAAAAAACCTCCAGCAAGATCGTTGTAGATTTTTCTTACTGAAGGTTTAAAAAAGAAGTTGGTTTGAATGTTAGATTTCTAATATGTAGTCAAGAATTCCAGCATTTTTCCCTTTCGGTCTTGTCACCAAAAGAGGCATACTATCGTTGTACTGGATTAATCTTTCGGCCATACTTCCTATAAATAGGGCAGTAGCAGCAGTCCTTCCTTTAGCCCCGATGATGATGCCATCAGCTTTGATTTCCAGGGCCTTGGATACGATTTCTTCCACAGGGTCATCATTGTCATCCTTGGTATAAATCGGAGTGATCTTAATCCCTTTGGTATCTATTTTTCTGATGAATTTCTTGTAGTTTATTTCAGCATGCAGCTGCATGATTTGGGAGAATTCTTCATATGTCTTCCCTGTATAATGATAGCCTGAAGGAACTGAATATACGTTTTGGCAAATAATCTCCAGATTATCTTTTCCGAATTTATCGGCTACCATTATGGCTTCTTCCAGTGCATCCTTAGAGTATTCTGAGAAATCACTGGGCACCAAAAGCTTGGTTAATTTGGGGAGGGATCCTTCTGGAATAATCAGGAGTGAACAACTTGCCCTTCTTGCCAGTCTAAGTGACGCAACCCCTGTACCTGGTAGATTAATTTTTCTACCTATAATAATCATATCCGCAGATTTCTCTTCTGCGAGCTTAAGGATTTTCTTGGAGAGAGAACCTTCTTTTACTACATAACTGAATGATACCCCTTTGGTATCCTTGTAGTTTTCTTTCACGACTGCTTCCATCGCTTCCTTTCTCTCATTGATCATGTTTTCAACAAGATTTGGGAACTCTTCTAGGACTTCTTTTGGAACAGTAAGGTTCTTAATGACATTCACAAAATAAATTTTCTTGGTCTGATTGACTTTCGAGATAAATTCTGCGTATTGAACCAACGTTTGATCCAATGGACTTTGATCAAGACAGACGATTAACTTTTTTATCAGATACATAATTCTCCAAAAGGTTTTGAGAGTACAAATTTAGTTGGTTTCAAAAGAATGTGTAATGAAATTATAGAATAAAATTTTGAAATTTTCATTATTTCAATTTTAAAAATGCTTGTGGCGGTACACAAGTATATGATTGTTAGGTTCGAAGAGAACTAATTTTGAAAAAATAAAGAAAATTTAAACTACCGTTTGTCAATTGTTTCGGGAATTAAAACCGATTCATTTAAACCTCCCCATTTTTATCCCGTATATTTGTAGCGGTCCGGGTCGTCGACATGTTCAAACTTCACAATTAACAAAATCACCGAGTGAAGCCCTCTCCAAAAACAGGCCTCACCTCTGTTCTGAATTTCAGGACGGGGCCTCGTCTCTTCGGAGTCAGGATAACAGTGGAAGTTTGCGGTTTCAAGGCAGCTCAAATCTTGTCTACTAGGAGGTTTGTAACACTCTAAGATCCGGACTTTTTATTTTTCATTTTCTCTAGGATCCATCTCCATTCCTCTTTTCCTGCTCCAAACACAAAGGAAAAAAACAGATACCCAATCAATACACATCCTGAAGTCAAGACCATCTCCAACATCGGTCCTTGTCCAAATTTTAGGAAATACATCGGAAGATAGGCCGCTATTCCCACTGCCAATATCTTAAGCGTTTCTAACGAGAAAGGATCAAATTGTAGTTTGATTTTTAGGAAGATATATTTCACCAAATTAAACAGAAGCATGACCAAGGCAGAGGCAATTGCAGCACCTTCAATACCATAAATCGGGATCAACCAATAATTAAGTCCAATAATGGTCATACTCATGAGGATGGTGGCCACTAAATTGAATCTGTAATATTTTGAAAAAACCAGCACCTCGCTATTGACTGAAAATACTACGTCAAATAGTTTTCCCAAACCAATAAGGAACACCACATACTTTCCAGCCTCATAAATTTCTTTATTCGGGATCAAAAAATATAAACTGTCAATATTGGCCCAAATCCCTATAAACAATATGAGGCAGATGTATAACTGTCGGTTGGAAACTTGTTTGTAGAGAAGATTAATTTCTTGAAAATTACCTTTGGTGAAATGGGCTGCGATCACTGGCATGACGACCTGCGAAATGGCCCTTCTGGGTAGTTCTATCACCAAAGCCATACTAAATGCAATGGTGTAAATAGCATTCGCTTCCAAACTCACCATGGAGCTAACCATGATGCTGTCAATTTTCATGATGAGGGTAGATGCTGCAGTAGCCAAAAAGTGATTAGACTAAATCTTAGAAATGAACTTCTAAATCCCTTTGGAAAATTGCTCCATCGAAAATCAAACTTCAAAACACCTAGCCAGAGCAAATAAATCAATACTCCTGAGGTGGAAATCCCATATACCAATACGAGTCCATACATCACAAACTCAAATCCTATCCAACCTAGAAAATAGGTTCCTACTAAGATTCCAGTTAGTAATCTTAAAAATACTTCCCTAAAAAAGTGGGTACTGCTACTTTTAAATAAGACCGGGCATAGGAGTCAAAAATGCTACTCAAAAGGGAGAAGAGCGTGATCAATAACACCACTTGCAGGAAGTCGATTACCTGCGGGGAATTGGTTGCGAATAAGGCAATGAGTTGAGTTTTGAAAAGGAGGAATAAGGAGCAAACTAAAAAGAAACCACCTAACGCAAGCAGAATGCTAAAGCTTAGGAAAGCGGAATGATTTGATTTGAGCTTCGGAAAATAACGGGTAATCCCATGTCCCAAGCCCAACTGGGCAAAAGGAACAAACAATAAGCCTAAATCCTGAATGGTTCGGAATGTTCCTAATTGGGATGCTTCCAATGCATACGGAAATAACCATAACACATTAAAATAGCCGATGACTACTCCAATGTATGAGAAAAGTGCTGTTTGAATACTCTGCTTGGCTATTTTGCCCATGAGCTTAAAAGTATCAAAAAAACTTAAAAATTGGGCGAAGAAAGAAAGGGTTTAGTTTTTGGCGCACTTTTCACAGCCCGGCTCTTTTTTGGTTTTTCCAAAGAATTTTCTTCCCAAAAAGAAGAGGGCTCCTACCACTAATAATCCAACCAATAGTTCCTGTACCATATTATGAAAAGATATTATAAGTGACTAGGGCGGCTACGTATGCCAAAACAGTCATATACACTGTTTGAATTAACGGCCATTTCCAACCTTTGGTTTCTCTGTATACCACGGCAACAGTACTCATACATTGCATCGCAAATACATAGAATACCATTAAAGAAAAGGCAGTTGCCTTATTGAATACTTTGTCTCCTGTGGCCGGGTTGATTTGCTGGTTTAGCTTTTCCCGGATGGTTAATTCATCTTCCACATCCGCTCCAATACTATAAATGGTGGCAATAGTGGATACGAAGACTTCTCTTGCAGCGAAGGAAGTGATCAGGGCAATTCCAATTTTCCAATCATAGCCTAAAGGTTTGATGACCGGCTCAATTCCCTTCCCATAATTCCAATGAAGGAACTCTCTAGCAGTTGAGAAGAAATTTCTGATTCAATCAACTCATGTTGGTCTTCTGGAGCTTGTGCTAATCGTTCTTCACCAGCTGTCCTGATTTCATCCATTTTGGAAGGAGGTCCATAAGATGCTAAGACCCAAAGGACCACAGAAATTGCCAAGATTACCTTACCAGCCTCCGTGACAAAGGTTCTGGATTTGTTGTACATGGTAAGTAGTACATCTTTCCAACGAGGGGTTCTATAGGTTGGTAATTCCACCATCAAGAAGCTTTTCTCTTCAGATTTAAGAATCAATTTCAGAGAAAATGCAGTAACCAAAACGCCCAAAATTCCCAAAAGATAAAGTCCCAAAAGGGTAAGGGCCTGAAGGTTAATGAACCCAAAGTTTTCATTGGGCACTACCAATCCGATTAGGATAATGTAAACTGGTAACCGAGCAGAGCAACTCATCAGTGGAGTTACCAAAATCGTGATGATTTTCTCCTTCCAATTTCCAATGTTTCGAGCAGCCATTACTCCAGGGATGGCGCATGCAACCCCGAAACAAGTGGAACTATACTTTTGCCATGTAGGCCAAATGGACGCATCCATCTATCCATCAAGAATACCACACGGGACATGTATCCTGTATCCTCAAGAATTGCCAGAAAGCCAAATAACAAGGCGATCTGGGGAATAAAGATGACTACTCCTCCAATCCCTGGTACGATCCCTTCTGAGATTAAACTAGTCAATGGGCCAGGAGGGAGAACGCTGTTTACCCACCCGCTGATTTCTGCAAATAAACCATCGATCAAGTCCATGGGGACAGAAGCCCAAGTGAAAATGGTTTGGAAAATCAACAGGAGAATGCCAATGAAGATCGCGTACCCAAACACAGGGTGTAGAAAAATTTTATCCAGAGTCGAAGCAGGTTTTTTTGCTTCTTTTTTAACCACACAGGATTCTACTAGACTGGTGATCTTTCTATAACGCAAGGTGGTCTCTTCCAGCTGAGCACTTTCAAGGTCAAATTTTTGGTCTGCAATCAAAGATTGAATCCAAAGTCGATCTTCTGGATTGATGGAACGGTCTTTCGGACCAAATCGAAGCATTTGATAAGCTCGATAGTCATTTTTAAGATCAAACTTCTCTTTAATTGGCTGAATTAAAGACTGGGGAATTACTTCAGAAATATCGAGGTAAGAGGAGTCTACACTGAAATTCTTCTCATGAATTAAGGTCTTGATTTGTTCAAGGCCTTTAATTCCCCTGGCATCTGTGCTAAGAATAGGAACTCCCAGAGATTTGTAAATCTCATAACTTCGGATTTCGGGTTTTCTTAGCTGCTAAGTCAGCCATGTTCAATATGATTGCAAGTTGAACTCCCAAATCAATGAGTTGGGTAGCTAAAAATAATCCTCTTGAAAGTTGACAAGAATCTATGACCATCAACACATAGTCTGGTCTTTTCTCTTTGTCAATATGGTTTAATACTCGATGAGCAATAATTTCGTCCTCGGAATTGGGATAAAGGCTGTAGGTACCTGGAAGATCTAAAATTTCGTAGGTAGCACCTTCATAATTCATCCACCCGGTTTTCTTGTCAACTGTAACTCCAGGATAGTTGCCTATTTTTTGGTTTAAACCAGTTAATTGGTTGAAAATCGTAGATTTTCCAACATTAGGATTGCCTATTAAGGCTATTTTTGGAGTTCGAGTGGTAGATCGAATAGTTGACTCAGACATGAATGTTATAGCAATTGAACCTCAATCAAGGCCGCTTCAGATTTTCTGAGCGCCAAAAGGGTTTCGTCCATTTGGAAAGCCATGGGTCCTCCCATAGGAGCTGCGTGATTTAAGGTTATGGTTTTACCGGGCAGAAAGCCAAGTTCCATCAAATTAATTTTGAGCGGTGAAGCGGAGATCTGTCTAATAATAGCAGATCTGGATTCGGTCATGGTATCAGCGGTAATATGCATAGGTTTTAGTGGGTGATAACCCATGTCGCAAAAATAGAACTATTTGGAATGAATCTAAAGAAAAATAAATAAGATTTTTGTCAGTTTTTCGAAGGGTGAACCTACTTAATACTTAAAACGACTTCATTTAACACTTTTTCTACTTGGTTTTCTAAAAAAAATCGAACACTGAAAGTGATAACTGTCTCTTTTTCAGGGTTTTTTGTAAAGTAAAGTTTGAAGGGTTCGTAACTGTATATTTCTTGTTTTTCGGTGAAAAAATCTTCTATGTTTTTTGGACTAACGGTGAAATCAGAACTTATTTCGAAATAATCATTGAGGATTTCGCCAACTTGGAGTACAGTTCCATCTCCAAGTGTCACCTCATTGGAATTGTAAATTTCCAAATACAACAATGCATTCGTCGATTTAGGAGGAACAGGTGAACAGGCATATACCAGTCCTGGAAAAGCGCCTTTGGAGACTTGGGCGGCCTCGGAAACAAATTCAAATTCCTCGACTTTTATGGATTTATAAACTTCATTATAAGGTAGGAAAAGCTCATCGGATACCTCAACTCCATTTGAGTTGTAGCTTGCGGATGAAAAAGAAATGATATTAAAACTTCTGACTTGAGGTGCAGGGCCACAGCCACAGGGATTTGTACAAACCACATCACAGGAAATTGGCAAAAGTGCCAACACCAAAAATACAAGAAGGGTCGTGATGGAATTTTTAAAGAAGTTCCCATTTCCTCTGTGTTGAATTATCATCAAAGATCTATAATTCAATGGAAATGGGAAATTTTCAATGGGATAAGTTTAAAAAGAAGCTTTTAAAGACAGGGTAAAATTCCTTCCCGATGCCGCTAAACCTGAACTATAGGGTCTATATCGTTTATCTCCTATATTTTCAATTCCTGCCATGAGATCCAAGGATTTCAGAAGTTGGTAAGTCCCCTGAAGATTGAAGGTGGTCCAGGAAGGAGAGTAGGGGTTGCCATTTTCATCTGATGCATACAAATGTGGTTTTCCAATTTCATCCATTGGCATATCTTCAAATGCAACTTCTCCGCTATACATGGTGCTAAACTCAATTTTCAATTTGTTTTTGGAATAGGTCAATCGGGTTAATCCAAATAACGGAGCAGCATGTCTGGAGGGGCTTGTACTTTCATCATCCAACTCCTCTTTTCCTTTTTGCCAATTGATTTTTGAATAAACTAGCCAGTTTTGAGAAGGAGACCATTCTACACCTGCCTGCATACCAAAGATCTTGGCAGATGCAGCGTTTTGAATCGCTAAAACCTTACTTGGCACGCCTTCATAGGGTATGCTGTCTTGTCCATTCAATTGAAAGGGTCTTCTAACCATAGCATGATCTAGGTAAGTATAAAAGACAGAGGCGTCAATTTTCAGGAAGTTTCCCCAATGCTTATTGAGGTTGATTTCGGCATTGTAAACGTATTCTGGCTTTAAGTCTGGGTTTGGAACTATGATTGCACCTGGCTCCGAATCAAAAAATTTACCAAGGTCATCTACATTCGGCGCTCTGAATCCAGTGGATACCTGAGGGGAAACCGTCCAGGTAGAAGAAGGGTTCAGAATTAACCCCAAAAGACCGGTGAGAGCACCGTTATTGTTACTTGTTTTTTGATAAGGGAGAGGGAAGAATGCTGCATTGGAAGCAAAGTCCGCAGAAAGAAAAACCTGATTGTAACGAAGCCCTGTTTGAAGTTTTAATTTTTCCGAAAGGTGTGCATGGTAGGTTCCATAAGCTGCCAAAGACGTCCATTCTGATGTCGGGTACCTTGCAGAAGCAGACATAGTTTCTCCTGATTGAATGTTGGTTTCAACTCCTGTGGATGCTACACCATTGTATACCGTTTCAACTCCATAGCTTAAGAAGCTTTCTTGGTTGATGTTTTTACCCAATCGGCATTCAGAGACCATGCATTTACTTTTTCAACCCGGTCAAATAAACCGGAGTTATTAAACCTTCTGTTGATGCGACTTTCTTCGAAGTATTGTTGGGCCAATTTGATGCTCATTTGATCGTAGAGCTTTCCATTTCCAAGCTGGTTCAGCGTCAATTGGTTCATCATCCATACTTGAGGGCCGTAATTCCATATCGCATACCTGGGCTTATCCAATGAACCTTGAATTAAACGATCATATCGAGGAATATCTGAAAGACAACGGGAGTAATGAAAGCCATATTCCCAATCCGTTTTATGGGAGGGATTAAAGCTGATTTTTTGCATTAAATTAAGTTGGGTATACCCGCTTGTTTTCTGAATTAATGGATCAGGGTTTTCTAAAACAAGATCCCCATCGGCTGAAGGAATGACATACCATGATCTTGAATAATCATCTGGGCCATGTTTACCCATTTTTAAATCCCCATAATCAAAATGGGATACACTGGTTAAAAATGCCCATTTTTCTGTCGCAAGAGAAATGTCCCCATGAAATGTCTTTTCATGATTGGAGGAGGCAAATCGGCCAAATAGATTTCCATTGATGGAAAGACCAGAATCAGAAAAGTTAGGTTTCAATGTTTCAAATGCCATGACACCTCCCAACGCATCGCTTCCAAACATGACTGAGCCCGGACCAAATAGCACTTCGGTATTTTGGATGGCCAAGGGGTCTATAGAAATGACATTATGGAGATTTCCGCCTCGAAATATGGCTGTATTTACCCGGACTCCATCTACGGCATAAAGTAGACGATTGGCAGAGAAACCTCTGATCATGGGACTACCACCGCCCTGTTGATTTTTTGGATGAAAACGTCTCCATTGCTGCCTATCCAGTCTGCGGTAGTGGAAGGGGACCGCAATTGGAAGTTATCCTTATTAAGAACTGTGATTTTGCCTGGAATATCTTGGTTACTTTGACGCCATCTACTACCTGTCACGATTGCTTGTTCCATCTGTATTAACCCGGGACTTAAAAAAACTTGATAGTCTGAGTTTTTAAATCTTCCACTGAAAAAGATACAGATTCAAACCCTAAAAGCTGAAAATGTATTTCTGCTTGTTCAGAAAAAATAGCGAGGTCAATCTGCCCTTTTGAATTCGTGATGGCACTTAAATAAGGTTCATTTCCAAACACCAAAACCCCTGGAATGACTTGGTTGCTGCTTTTTCGTAAACAGTAAGCACTTGTCCGAAGGAAAGAGTACAGGAGAAAAAGATGAATGAAATTAATAATAAGTAGATCTTCCTCATAAATGGATAATAGGTACCGGAAGATGAAAGTAAAAGATAGGATTTAGATTAAATATTGCTTTGGGTAAAATGGCAATAAGTTGTTTTGGAAGGTATGATAGAAAAAAACCGGTCTTTTTTAAGACCGTTTTGCGTTAAGCTTTTCCTTTAAGCATCAGATTCCAATACATAAAAGGTAGGCCGTATTTCTTCAAGAGCCACATCGAATACTGCTCTTTAGTGGTATCTACAAATTTTGAAATCAAAGGGTCACTGTCCCTTACATTGTCATATTTAAATTCTGCAAGTACCATTTTGGAATATCCGGTTACCAAAGGACAAGAAGAATAACCGTTGTAAGACGCTGATCCCACATGATTGGTATGGATCAATTTCAACAAATTTTCAACTAAGACCGGGGCTTGTTTTCGAATTGCGGCCCCTGTTTTGGCTGTTGGTAAAGCTGCAACATCACCTAGGGAAAAGATATTCGGAAACCGAAGATGTTGTAAAGTATTCTTATCCACATCTATCCAACCTTTATTCGGACCTTCTTGAATGGAGACAATGGAATCCCTAATAAATTTTGGAGCTCCTTGAGGAGGGGCTAGGTGAAGGAAGTCAAATGCAAGTTTAATTTCATCTTCTCCTACCAATTCCTCACCAATGGTATTGCCTTCCACTTCTTTGGAAGCATCTCCTTTCGGTTTGATGTATTTGAACGTGATTTCCTTTTTATCGGGATCAATCTTTACAGGCGCATAAAACGGCTTGAATATGATTTCCCGGTCATGTATTATTTGATTGAGCGTATTGGCAAAATCAGGAACTCCAAATATGACTGTTCCTGGAGTTGCAAATATGACATTGGTTTTGTCCCTTACTCCGGAGCGACGGAAATATTCTTCAGCTAAATACATGATTTTTTGAGGAGCTCCACCACATTTGATAGGAGTGGTTGGCTGGGTAAATACCGCATTTCCGCCTTTAAATTTTTGTAATTGCTCCCAGGTGTACTCCGGGTCGGTATAATTACTACAAACAATTCCCTTTTCCATCGCTTCAGGAAGTCCGGGAAGCAGTTCGGGCATCATGACCAAACCTGGAGCAACTACTAAATATTCATAGGTGATCTTTCCTGAATCTTGAGTGGAAACTGAATGGTTATTGGGGTCAATTTCTGTTGCATAATCTTTAATCCAATCTACCCCTTTCGGTATATAATCAGCTTCCCTTCGCTCGGTATCTTTGAAATTAAAAGTTCCTGCTCCTACCAAGGTCCAAGCGGGTTGGTAATAATGTTTCTCAGATGGTTCAATGATTGCCATCGATAAGGATTTATCTTTTCTCTTAAGTTGAGCAGCCACAGTGATCCCTGCAGTTCCCCCTCCTATAATTAAAATCTGATAATGCTTCATGGGTTAGTGAATTGATATTCATAAATTTAACTAAGCATGGTGTAGTAAAAGGTGATATTTATCACATTTTAAAAATTTGTAGTACAAATCAACACCTTAAAAAATAGGTCAAAATTACAGGAGTTTTAACTGGTATTTTTGGGGTAAAATTTTTAAATTAAGAATCTGTTTTTCAAGAGGTTAACTCCTGAGTGTTTATTTTTTTAAGCCTTTCTTTTTATCCCTTGAAAAATGCATTAAGTCTTACTTTTAATCCTTTTTATCATGGAAAAAGACCAGCTGGAATCGCTATTGTCCAATGTTTTTGGTCATTTGAATGCAGAAAAATCTTCAGAGAAAAAACAATGGGATGAAGGAATACCACTATTGGCAAAATCTTTACTGATTCAGGATAGCCAAGAAATTCAAGAAGAGTCATTCAGTTTTGAGAATTCCGAACTTTTTTTCAGGAAAGAATTCCCAAGAAAAAGATTGAGCTCATTAGGAAAGAGGCTGATAAAGCAACAGTAAAGGAAGACGATCCTCGTTTGAAGGCATTTGTAAGGGAAGTTCCTGTCAAAAGCACACAGATTAGGGCGAGTACGCCCAAATGGGCAGCAGGTGCGAAGGTGGTCAAATCGATTGGACCTTTGAAAAGGGTGGATGGAAGGGTAGTAATAATTGATTTTTTAGGGTTACCAAGTTAGTAGGGATATATCAGCAAAACAGTAATCTTCCTGTTCTTCTATTTAAAGCAACTTTTAAGGAGTCGAAAGTAAAAAAGATCAATGCTGCTCCTATTGAGGTCACAAAAAACTATGATGTTGCGGCGGGTAGTTTTTATGTGCGTGCGGATATGCTTGCCAACAATGCGCCAAATTCCCGCTATGTAGGATTTTTGGTGAAAGACGGAAGAATTCAATTAAGTGCAGACCCTGTTTTACAAGGAGAGAAGCTTATTTTGGCTGCCACTACTTCTGTCCAGGTAAGTCTGGATTTAGATCAGGCACCGAATCCCGCCAATGCGAAAAGCAAACATGGAAAAGATGCATTCGAGGCGAAGATCAATACGCCTACCAAACTTAATTTTTCGTTCACAGGTGCCTCCAAAATTCAATTAAAAGAAATAAGTGACGCTCAATGTATTGTTTATGGAGAAAAGGCTTCCTTCAAAAGGTCTAATAAAGTACCAAAGTATAATTCCCAACTTTCAAGATTACTCATCCCATTTGATTGTTCGGAGTCAGAATTTGCTCCAAAAAAGCAGAAAAGTCCTATGGTGGAATTTTCTGGAAGTGCACCTATTCAAGATTCTTGGTGGGCAATTCCTGCTGCGGAGTTAGATATCGCAGCCCCTTTGGAGGTGGCAGGATCCGGAGGGATTCTTCAACTTCTCCAATCAGGGATCAAACTAAAATGGCAAGGACTGCAGGCCAGGAAGCTCTTATTAGAGAATCCGTTTCTATTGGTGGATGTAGGAAGAATCGGGATCACAGATATGTTTTCCAATGGGGAAGGAGCATTTCAGGAAATCGATCATTGGAAAGACGATTTAAATGAACATGGAACATCCATCTCTTTGAGCCTTAAGAAGGATGCTCTGTTTTTATATAATTCCCTGGCTGAAGGAACTGAAATGATTGCCGGCTTGGTCAATTCTGAAATCAAGGTGGATAGGCCATTGCAAGTCAATGGATTGCCTGTTTCTGTGAAAACGAAAAATTCAGCTTTGATATTGGCAGGAAGCGATGCCAAGAAATTGATCTACCTATTCGATGATAATATACTTTGGGACAATAAGTTACCCTTTAGTAAAGTTCCTGATTTTAAAAGTATCGCTATCGCACTGGAAAATGCCCTATTTACCATATCTCCTGTAAATGGAGCTTTGGTATTCGGAGAGTGTTCAGAGGACTGGAAAAAAATCCTTAAAAGTCAGACATTCTTGGTGTTTGGCATGTTGAGTTACATGCCTACTTTACCTGATCCTTATGTCGCCAACCTAGGATTATTTGCAGGACAATTCGGAGATAAAAGGAAAGGAATTGATGGGATCAAGAGTTGGCTGGTTTGTCAAATCAGTCAAGAACCTCAAGATGAAAAATCAGATGCTGTAGCAGTCAAATTCCATTTTGGTCCTGCCAATACCTCTACTTCCGGTCAAGGGGATATTGCCATGGCTGTAAGCACGGTTTCCATGAATCAAGTGAAATCAGAGGCTGTAGCAGGTACCTTAAAAGCCGTGAATACTGCTGCTGCAAGTGATAATGGATTGCCTCCCTATGAAGATCAATTGGATCCCTTCATGAGGCCATATGATACGGAGTATTTTGCCTTACTGGATGTGAGTTCAAATGCCAATCAGTTGGGGGTAAGTATGGGATTCCCCAGAAGGGATCGGGTAACTACGGGGATAGCTCATTCAGTTTCAGAATCTGAAGCAACGATTTCCCAATCTGGTCAATTGATTTCTGTGGAGGGAATGGAAGTCATTGCTCCTGGAGCGATGACCCGCTTATTCATGATGCCTCAGGTAGCATGGGAACCAATTTTCAATTTAACTCCTCCGGGAAAAGCCAAGCCGGGAGATCCTCCGGTTTTGTTCAACTACTATCCCAACGATGGGGGTCCAACTAGGATTTTGAATAATCATCCGGAAAGGATAGCCATTTCACCAAAACCTTTGGTTGAATTTATCCTGGATAAATATCAGAAAAAGGAAACTTCAGTGGATGCACAGTTTACCCTTTCATTTGGAATGAAAGCCTTGGCAGAGTTGAGTCATACCAATGCCAAAGAGACCATCAAGCCTGAATTGGCTAATGTCCGGCCAAATTTCCCGAATCAAATGGAAGGAGGGATTCAAATCAGAGCAACAGCTGGAAATTATGGTAAAAGGATCCTTCTGAACCTAAAATGAATGACTCACCCATGTTTGCAGGATTTACTGTTCAGTTAAATAATGTGCTGGGGATGAATGGTGTAGCTACTGGAGCTTCTACTTTAGGTCAAAGTGTTACGGAGATTTTTAATGGTGAATTCTTCGTCAACCAAGGCAATCCCACCCAATTACTTTCTAGGGGCGTTCCGGTAAGCAAAATTGATTTTTCAGGATATGGAGCCAGTATGTTTAGTAATTGGCTGAGCCCTTCTGCTGCCATCGCCCAAACAAGCCAAGCAAGATTTGATGTGATGCTTGGAAGGACAGGACACGAAGTAATTCAAGTGAAAAGCATCGTGTATCCTTGGGGGATTCGTGTGGTAAGAACCATCACTATTTTTCGGACAAGTTCAGGCTTTGTATTTAGAACGGATAGTGGTTGGCAACCTGAATCAGATGGGATTTTTGATTTTAGGGCTAAATACATTGACGAATCGTTCCCTGGAAAATTGGAGGAGAAAGAGCGATATGAATTGCACCCCGGTACACTTAGGGGGCTTTTTAATATTTCCAATATTCAAGAAGATGGGTCGGTAGCGGACTTTGTGACTTCCAATCAGATCCAAGTTGGGAAAAAATACATCAATGAAAGTGGAGATGTCATTGTCAACAGTGATACTTCAGATGGCTTAAGCTACCTGGATCAACAAGTCAAATGTGTGGCAGTTTACTTCGATGCAGATGTGGAGATTGAGAATTTGGTGCAAGGGCATAAGAATGGAAGGACTCCTGCTAAAAAGATCTTAGGATATGTTCAGTTGTCCCCTCCAGGGATTCCCTTGACCCCAAAGCAGCTCAATGCCTTGTTGGGATTACAAGGAGGTTTGATCGGAGGGGATGTGGATTGTGTGATGGATGTAGGTGGCACAGGTCAGTTGATGCAAATCAATCGATTTGATATTTCACCCTCAGAAAAACCAGGAAATGAATTTGGGAATCCAATTTTTGTCGCCTCTACAAGGGGATCGGTTATTCTTCCCAAAGATGGAAGTTGGAGTATGGTGCAGCATGAAACAGGTACCGGAGAAGTGACTCCTTTACCTCCTCATGTTCCCATCCCATTAATTCGAATCGGAAAATGGGTAGCAGAAAAAGTCGTCAGCAATTCAGATGTCAATAATAATCTGCTTCGGTTGGCACATCCTATGGAGATTTTAAGAGACCCGGTAGAAGCGACTTTTAATTATGGGTTCTTACAAAGTACCTCCACTCAAAAAGCACTCTTTTTGACTCCTAGTTATAAGAAAGGAGTTTCCAAGTTATTGAGTAAAACTCCTCCGATCTTCTCAGACGCATACAAATTGATGAATGGAAGCAGTATTTTCCCCAACGTGGGAGATGCTTACTCCAATTACGGGAAGGCCATGGCTTTGTTGGAAGGAGTGGATGACCAAGGGAATAAGGTCAAGGCATTTATTGAAAATGCGGCCACTGATGGAGGAAGGAAAGTACTGGAGTTGATGGAGATTACGGCTAAAGAAGAAGCTGGGAAAATTGTTGATAAAGGATTTAAACTCTTATCAGGAGAAGCAAATCAAGCGCTGAATAAAGCATTGGCATTTGATGTCCCCAATTTTGACCCATTGTATTTGGTGAATATGGATTCATTGAAAATCTATATAGAATACAAAGCGACTCAAGGAGCCCCGGGAAATAAGCAGTATGTGGATTCCAAGTTGAATTTCGATGTCGATTCATTTGCAAATGACTTAGCGGACACCTGGAAGAGTAAGGTAAATAATGTTGGAATGGTGGTTGACCTCGGGTCATTTGAACGATTGATAACCATCAAGGGGAATTTTGACGCTGGGAAGGGAAAAGAAACAGGGTATGCTGGAGACAAGGATAATCCCGGACCTTTGGATGGGATTCCATTACCTGAAGTGGAATTTAGCCCAGCCTTGGAACCTGTTATCGAATTGCTACAGATGTTGGCAGCCTTGAGCACCGGTGATTATGGTGCAGTCATGAGAAAAGGTCTACAAATAGCCATGAGTAATGCTGGAGAAATCTGGGAATATAAGTTTGAGGCATCCAAAGAAATTCCGTTGATTCGCTTCCCCCGAAGACTCCGTATATAATTCACCTCAATGTCCATTAAGATTGGAAGCAGGTTTGGCACTTGGGGTTTATTTCAACGCAGCTTTAAAAGTAACCACAGATCCTAAACAATTACTTCCTACTGCGGGCGGATTTATCCAGTTCAATGGTGGCTTGGAAGTCATGTGTGTAACTGTTGGAGCAGCAACGATTTATGCCGTGGGTTCTGTAGAGGTAAAAATCGCTTGTGATACCAAAATAGGCCCGAGCCTCATGATGAAATTTGGTTTTGGAGCCAATATTTCTGTAGGACTTCCTGTGGTCGGTAATGTCAGCGTCACCTATATGGTAGGTTGCGAAATGTATGCCGATGCCAATGTCATTGAAGTAACTGCTTTCATGCTTTTCAAAGGACATGCGAATCTGTTGGGTGGAGTGGTAAGTGTTACCATTTACATTGAAGCGAGCGGGACTGTAAAGAGAATTTCTAGCCCAGAGAGAACAGATTGCACTGCTTCGGTGACTTTTGGTTTAGACATAAGTATTTGCTTCATCATTAACATCAGCTTTGAAGAGACTTGGCAAGAAAGTCGACAGATAGCCTAATTTTTTATTAAAAACTCGAATTATGGAACCTAAAAGATTGATATCCTTAATGACTTTTCCTCAGCGGTTTGATGGGAATACGCTGACTTTAAACATTGTCGTAGTGCCAAGGAATACAAACCCCTTTTCCACTTGGTCCACCGGCCTCCCCAATCCAGCCAATGTGCCAGGGTTTGCAAATTTTCAACCGGAGTTTAGTCTGTCTATTGTCAGAGGTTCGGAAGATTTTCCTTTGAGTAATGCGACTGCTCCGAGTAGAATTCCAATTGTACAAGCGGTAAATGTGATACCGGCTTCCAATAAGGCAGATATTATTCAAAAAGTGGCCGATGCCATGCCTTTACCAATCACGGATAACACGGATAAATTACCCGCCCCGGTACCAGTAGAAAATAGTATTAAAAAATACTTGCCGTTTTCCTATCGTGATCGTTTCAATTTCACCCAGCCTAGACACCCCAATGCCGTGACGGATGATGGATACCATTGCGCCGTTCGGGATAAAATTCCAACAATCAATTACCAACCTAGGACGGAGTTAAGTTGGGGAAAAGTATTTGCCAATATTTTAAGACAACCCCTCTTGGCGAAGGCCTGCGGGATGATTTATGAGGTACAACTTCAAGTGCAGGCAGATTGGTTTGAGGATGGGGGATATATCTATGCAGATATGGTTAATAACCCTTATGCAGAGGCCCAGGCCGGATTGCTTGAACATGCTGATGGACCTTTGATCAAGCGATATGCTGCAAAAATCCCAACACTAACGATGGGAGAAAGCCGACCTGTATTTGCCCCGGTTTTATTTCCTGTTTTATATAAGAAAGTATCTGACGCAAGTGAACCTGTGCCATTGGGGCCTTGGGATGAATTATTCATGGAGGCTCAGACTTATAATGATGGCTTTGCTAAAATCGTGCATGCCAACCAACCGGTCAGTGGTAATTTATTGGAGGAAACCCAAGATGAATTACCTCCTCAATCCGATTCTGGTATTCGTCTGGGTTGGGATGATGAACAGATTCTTGTTTGGTACTTGCGGCAAATGATTGAAAATCCTTCTGATCCGGGTTCCAATGAACGGATTGATGCTCCTTTAGGAGTCATGGGATACCATATAGATGTAAGGCAAGCTAGCCCGGGTAATGATTGGGAAAGTTTGAATAGCATTGAAATCAATGAATCTGAAAATATTTTTTCAGGCCAACTTGACTCAAGTTCAACCGAGCTTCCCTACCAAGTCTATCCCAATAAAATCAGTGGTCCAAACAGCGACCATTATTGGTTACCGATGTATTATGCCCATTGGATTGGAAAAAATTTGGTAACTGAGGATCAAGATGCCTTGGAAATCTACAGAAACCATGAGGAAAATGGGGGCATTCAAGATGAGGTGCAGGATAAAAAAGTAGTGCAGAATAAGACCTTGATTCCTACTCCATTGACCACTCAGCTTCGATATGGTAATACCTATGAATTCAGGATTCGAATGACTGATATTTCAGGTGGAGGTCCGAATTTGGACGATGAACCCAAATGCTGCACCTAGTCCCGAAACCAGCGTTTCTTTCAAGAGGTTTGTAAATCCTGCGATGTTGAGAATTGAGAAACCGATAGAGATCAGAAGTAATCTAAGGACTTATTTCAATGCGTTGGATGACGATGAAACACAATTTGACCCGAATCCAAGTTTTTCAATCCAGCGACCATTGTTGGAATACCCTGCTGTAGTCTTTACCAATAAATACCAGTCAATAGGTCAGGATCCAGTGGCACTTTTGAAAGCCTTGCCATTCCAGGAGGATGGATTAAAGCCTGCTTTGCCTGATCCTGATGTTACGCATGTCAAGATCCGTGTGGAGGTAAAATCATTAAGAATGGATACCCAGTTAAGCCAAAAGGGAGATGATAGTTTCATCACCTTGTATGAAACAAACAGGTTTTTTCCTGAGGATTTTGAGGGTGCACTCACTATTCCCATGGAATTCATAGATGTTCCGGTATTGAATTTAGGAGAGCCTGCCAACCCGTTTTTAAGGGATGATTTATTGATAGACGACCTCAACGGAATGGAAGGGTTGATCCTACCGACGGGAAGACATATCCGGATATCCATGAGAGCAGTGGCAGTCAGTGAAGGAGCTCCTGAAAGTTATTTTGGCTTTATTGATGAAGAGGAGGATAAGGATAGTCGCTATGGTAAAAACCAACAGTTTATGTTGTATAAAGAGCCTAGCACTGAAGATGATTTATTGCAACCTTTTGAAGCAATTGCTCCAGTTCAGGCGTTGTTTTTAAAACCTGATTCAGTTCCCACGGTTAAAGGTGATATTTATAAATCCTTGATAAGGAGGAATTCAGAAGAGCAGCAATCAGGTGTGGTAGAAAGATTGGCCGATGCCTTGGGGGTGAGGGCCAAAGGCTTAACCTTGGTGGCCCCTAAAGGAGAACGAATTGCTTTTGGATGTAATTCAAGGATCAGACATACCCTTGCGCCAGACGGAAGTTCTATTACGTTTGCTACTAAAGCAGATTTATATAATCATTGGATTGCTACCTTAAGTTATAAGATCAACAGAGACTGGGCCTGGGATTCCCTGGAAGATGTGGGGTTTGTGATCGAAAGGGCTTATAAATTCCGAAAGGATTCCGAGTCTGAGACAAGAGTCAATACTTATTTGGGAGATATTGAAATCAAGCATACGGTTTCCTTCGAAGCCTTGCAGGCAGATAGCTTTGATCGTGTCAATAGGAATTATACGAGAATCATTTACATTGATGCCCTAGACCCCAAAAATGAGCTCAAACGGCCCAATGGTGAGCTAAGGTTTCCAGATGAAATCTGGGCAGAATATAAAATCAAGCCCCATGTAAAATCAGGGCATCCAGAACCTGCCATCATTGAAACGGATCAGTTGACGCTTCCTACTGTTTTACCTCCTGCACAAGTCCCAAAATTAGTCAGTGTAGGGATTGCCTTTTCCCCTTATGAAAGATCGGATGATTATAGCTCTTCTGAGGCGAGGAAAAGGTATCTATGGGTTGAATTTGATCAACCTGTGGAGAATCCTGATGACACCTATTATTGTCGTGTATTGGGCAATGCTCCGGATCAACTGTTGGCCAGTAATGAGGGGGATCAGTTTGTTCCTCCGGAAGAAGCACCCATTAGTTTGGATCCGGAATTAACCAGACAGATCATTCCGGGACAAAGTGATGATAAAGCAGGAATTGCTGCGATGCAACCCATGACCGCTGCTAGTGATAGTGATCGACATTATATTCTTCCTATTCCCTCAGGAATGCATGCCGAAAGTCCTGAAATGTTTGGGTTTTTTACCTATGAATTCAGGGTGGGACATGGTCATTGGCCAGATAGAGAAGATAACCTTTGGTCAACTGCTCAAGGAAGGTTTGGAAGGCCATTGAGGGTAACAGGTGTACAACATCCTGCCCCTACGCTACTTTGCTCTTTGAACCGGAGTAAAAATCACTTATATGTCAGCGCCCCGTATGCGAAAGCAGTGCATAATGGTAAGAATGTAACTTCAAAACCTCCTAGGACCAGCCTTTGGACATTGGTATATGCGCAAGTTTTCCAAGCCGATGGGAGGGATTTTAGAAACATTTTATTAGGTGAGATTGAGATGAAGATCGGTGTGAGAGTGAATACGGATCCAAAAGAATTGAAAAAATAAATGACTTGACACAGCAGGTTTATTTCAAACCGACCATTGGTGATTATACCAAAGGAAGTGTCAGCATCAATCCTAACCTGATTAAAACTGGAAATTTAATTGCCTCAATAAAAGATGAGCATCCTGTGGGAACTGCAGTCGTCACCTCTCAGGATATTGCTGATAAGCTAAAGCAATTAGGCTTGCCTGAAGATAGTCCTTTGAGTGTGTTGGTAGTGGAGGTTTTTGGGAATATTACCAATATCCATGACCACTTGAATCAGTCCAGAAGTCAAAGATCAGGAGAGGTGTCAGGAAGGTTTGCTGAGGGTTTGAAAGCTAAAAAAGCCGCAACTAACTTAGTTTCAACCATTAGACCTTTGAGTAGGGGCTTGGGACATTTTAGGATATTGAGGACTTCACCCCTTACTAAAGTTCCGTTTGTCTGTTGTCCGACCTGTTAATGGATGACTGGAACATTGAAAGCTCCTGGAACTTTTTCAGGAGCTTTTTTTATTGAAATGTTTATTAAAGCAATAAAAAGTGATTTTTATCACCTAATTGGTTTCCACTACTTCTTAAATTTGATTTTTATGCATTATGAATCTAGAAGAGCTTAAATCGTACTTACCCAATTTTACAGACCCCAAACTGCTTCAAGCGATTTTGGATAAAGGTCAAATTATTCATTTGGCAGCGGGTAAGGTTCTTATGGAACCCGGTCAATTCGTAAAAATGGTACCCATAGTGTTGGAAGGATCTATCAAAATCCTAAGAATGGACGAGGAAGGGAAAGAACTGTTTTTGTATTATTTGGATGCCGGTGAAACCTGTGCCTTGTCATTGACCTGTTGTGCAGCTTCAAAACCAAGTGAGATAAGAGCAATAGTAGAAGAAGATACCACGTTGGTTGGAATTCCGATTGCAGTTCATGAACAATGGACGGATGAATTCAGGCAATGGAAAGATTTTGTGTCCAATACCTACCAAAGTAGATTTCAGGAAATGCTGGTTGCTTTAGATGCTGTGGCCTTCAAACGAATGGACGAACGCTTGATGCGATATATTGTGACTAAAATGAAACAACATAAAGCCAATGAACTTCATACCACACATCAAGAAATCGCCAATGAATTGGGAACCTCCCGTGAAGTAATTTCGAGATTATTAAAGCAATTGGAGAAGAAAAAGTGGATTGAACTGGGTAGGAATGTGATCTATATCCGTGATGATTTTGAAGAGTTGATTAGTAAATAATCAAGTCATGATAAGGAGAGGAACATGTGTATGATAGGCCATTTGTAAAGATTTACTCTTCGTGAGGATTTGTTCCCAAAGGTTTTTATGATGATGGCACATGACTAGAATGGTGTCATCATTTTTAGAAAGGTATTGTTCCAGGCCATTGATCAAGTCTTCCGAATAAAACGTATGAAGCTTCACAGGAATCTCTGGATAGTTTTTTGTTACAAAAGCCTCTAACCCGAGCACGCAAAGTTCTTCTTTAAAATTCCTTTGCAATTGAATATGAAGAAATTCTAATTGTAAATTCCAGTTCTTACTTAACGAGATTACCCATTCTATAAAAGGCTCCTCATGTTCTGCAAACTCCAAGGCAAGAGTAACTTTTTCAATATGCTCGATTTTAGCCTCGCTGGGCACCAAAAGTACAGGACAGACCGAATTTTTTACAACTTCAACCGATTTGCTTCCAAATAATTTCTGTTCAATCCCACTTGCTCCATGCGTTCCTAAGACGATTAAATCTGCATTGATTTCTTCGGCTGTTTTGGCAGTCATGATAGAAACCGTTCCCTCTTTGATGAGATAGTCCATCTGGACTCCTTTTTTTAGTATCTTCAATCAGCCCTTGTATGTATTTTTCAGCATCTCTATGCATACCATCTATGACTATAGCTGCTTGGGCAGCAAAATCATAAATTGCTTCAATGACATGCAAGATGGTAATCGTTGCATTTTTCTTTTTTGCTAAGATGATCGCAAAGTCAAAGGTTTTTTTCGAGTTTTCGGAAAAATCTAAAGGCAGTAAAATTCTCATGGTAACCCGTTTTTTTTATAATTTACAAAAAATGGATCTTCGGGATCCTATTCGAATTATTTTCTTTTTCACATTCTTTGTAGTTTCTGTTTGCACCCTTTTCCCTGGCTATCTGAACTTATTTTTATTTTCCAATCAAGTGTAACATTTGTCACTACTTCCCGCTACCGGCTAACGTACTTTTGTGGTGTTAATTCTGAATAAAAAATTATGGATTTAGTAAATATTATAGGATTTGCATCCGCAGTAATCATCGGGGTCTCCCTAGGACTTATTGGGGGAGGAGGATCAATATTAACGGTTCCTGTACTAGTATATATCTTAGGTGTAGAACCAGTATTGGCGACAGCTTATTCGCTATTTGTGGTGGGTAGTACTTCATTGGTAGGCTCCTTTACCTATATGAAAAAGAACTTGGTGGATTATAAAACCGCTTTGGTTTTTGCAGTCCCTTCATTTATTGCAGTCTTTTTAACAAGAAAATTCTTGGTTCCAGCTTTGCCAGATCCCTTATTTTCTATTGGAGGGTTTGAATTGGCTAAAAGTGTAGGGATTATGGTGTTTTTCTCGATCATCATGCTGGCAGCATCCTATTCAATGATCAAAGAAAAAAAGACAAATAAAGAAGAAGGAAATGGAGAGGTGAAGTTCAACTTCCCCATGATCGCATTAGAAGGGTCGGTAGTTGGACTGGTGACAGGTATAGTGGGTGCCGGGGGAGGATTTTTGATCATTCCTGCCTTGGTGATACTTGCCAAATTACCAATGAAAATGGCCGTGGGGACTTCTCTTCTAATTATTTCTGCCAAATCGTTAATCGGATTTCTTGGAGACGTAGCTAATCAAACCATCGATTGGAAGATGCTGATCATCTTTACAGCATTGTCTATCATTGGGATCTTTATCGGAAGCTCATTGTCCAAAAAGATCAATGAAAAAGCACTGAAAAAAGGATTTGGATGGTTTGTGCTTGGAATGGGAATTTACATTATATCCAAAGAACTAATCTTCGTATAGTTTAGTCCTATGTGACTTTTGATACTGATAGTCAATAAGTTTTAAAACACTTTTGCACCAAAATTAATCCTATGAATAATTCTTCCAGTACTGTGTCCAAGAACTATAGAGAAATTGCTTTCGGTGAATTTCATGATTTAGCAATAATGCCTCATACCATAGTAGTGGACGTAAGATCAGCTGGTGAGTTTGAAGGAGGAAAAATTAGAGGGGCAATTAATCTGGATGTATCCTCAAGTGATTTCATGAATCTAATTCAAAATCTATCGAAGGATATTACGTATTTGATTTACTGTAGAAGTGGAAATAGAAGTGGAATGGCCTGTGCAATCATGAATGAAATGGGTTTTAAAGAAGTTATTAATCTTAAACAGGGATTATTATTGTGGCCATTTGAATTGGTCTAACTAATCATAGTTATTATTAAAAAAAGAGTCTAATTAGGCTCTTTTTTTGTTTTCAGCTGGAATTAACTAGGATGTAATGATCGTTTAAGAAAGTGATAGCGCTTTGACATCTAGAAAGAAATGGAAAGTAATACATTGATGTCTAGAAGTATATGGGTTGTTTTAATCGAACTTTTTTAGCCTTAAATTCCTTATCCTTTGTAAACTAAAATATAAAAGATGAGCCAGATTAGCAGGGGAAAGTAATAGGAAATAAGTACGACAATCGAGCATTCTCCCAACCCTCTATTACTGATCATATGAAATCCATAAAGCCATAGTATCCCATAAAAAATTTCAAAAATATTGACGGTTCCCAAAGCGTAGTGGTATTGGGCAGCCACATTTTCAGACCCTAATAAGGATAATAGTGAAAATGGACGGTACTCGTCAATTTCTTGAAAAGTGACGGAAGAGGAAGGGTTTAGGTAAACAAGAAGTCTAATCAGTTCTGGGAAAATAAAAATTACCTCAGCGACTAAAGCAAATTTCCATAGTTCTTTATAAGGTACTTTGTATCCCAAGAAAAAGCTCCAAGCCAAAATAAAAAGGAGATGGCAGTGAACTTCCAAAGAAGCGCGAAAGGTGTCCAAATGTAATTAAGGGCATTGAAAATATGGAAAATCATAAAGTCTCCACGGCTTTCCAAGGCATCATAATCTGGGATTGATTCCAGGATTAACGTATTGGTTAAATACCTAATGGATAAGAATAAAATTACCAAAATGAAAAAATATATTCTTTTGTCGAAATCTATTGTCTCTTTAAGACGTTGTGCTTCTATGGAAAGTGGTTTTGCCATTTTTTGATGATTCTCATCCAAATCTAAAAGATTGTTTGGGATTCCATCTAATTTTGCAATGTCATTCATTGAAACATGTTTAAAAAAATTATAGCCCTTAGTCTATTTTCAGTTTTGCTATTCAGCAAAGTAAATGCCTTTAGCCAGTCTACCTTAGCCGATACATTCAAGGTAGAGCAGTCCCGGTATTTGCTTCTTGATAAAGGTTTGCAGTTTAGAATAACCAAATCAATCAATAGCATGTATGATTTCAATTTTCCTGTAGCTGAACGAGATTTCGCAGTGTTGGCGTACCAATACCCGGATCATCCCTTGCCTGATTTTTTGATGGCTCTTGGTTATTGGTGGAGAATAGAAGTAGATGTTACCAATGAGAAATACGACGATATCTTCATTCAGTATTTAGATCGGGCAATTGAAAAGGCTGAAGCCATTTATGAGGAAGATGAAACCAATAAAGAAGCTGCATTTTTTTGGCAGCGGGTTATGGTTTCCAAAGTAGACTCTATTCTGAAAGAAAGAAATGGACCAAAGCGGCTTGGGGAGGAAAGAACGCGTTGAAATACATGGAATTGAGTAGAGGGGAGGAAGAATTCAACCCAGAGTTGCTATTGGGAGATGCTCTTTTCAATTATTTCTCAGTTTGGATCCCAGAACATTATCCATTGCTTCGACCTGTCATGGCTTTATTCCCAAAAGGAAGTAAAGAATTAGGACTCCAGCAATTGGAGCAAGTGGCGACAAATGCATTTTATACTAGAGTGGAGGCTCAGTATTTTTTATTCAGGCTGTATGCTTCTGAGGAGAAGAAACCTTATGAAGCATTACGGATTTCAGAGTACTTACATTCCAAATTTCCAAATAACCCTTATTTTCATCGTTCCTATGCGAGGCATTTATATACGGTTGGTCGTTGGACTGAATCCTTGGATCAATCCCTGGAAATCCTAGATAGGATTGCTGCCAGGCAAGTGGGGTATGAAGCAAATTCTGGGAGGTACGCATCCTTTTATGCAGCAGAATATTATAGGAGGATTGGAGATATGGCTGAAGCAAAGAAGTATTATTTACAAACCATTTCTTATGGAGAGGAATCTGAGTCACAAGAAAGTGGCTACTATTTGCATGCTTTAGTTCAACTAGGGAAAATGGAGACAGCGGCAGGAAATAAATCTTTAGCTAAAAAATACTTTAAAGAAGTTAAACGTTACGCAAAGCGAAAACACCCCGCTCATCAGGAAGCTAGGGATTTTATAAAAAAGAATAAACTTTAAATTAAATTCTCTCGTAATGTTGTGTGTGATACAGGAGATAATTTGAATTTTTTGAGAGACCGAGGGATTTTGAAAGGATTCTTTGCTTAAACCCACCGATTTCTTAATAAAATTTCGAATTGCGGTATTAAATTATCATAAATCACTTTAAAATTTTAAGCAAATATTATAATTTTGCACAACAGAAAATTTTGTAAAACCAGAGATCATGGATAATAGCGTAAGAATAAAATTTGATAAAATTGATAGAAGAATTTTAGAAATACTTCAGGGGAATGCTAAAATCACAAATGCTCAACTATCAAAAGATATAGGTCTTTCGCCTGCACCAACTTTGGAGCGAGTGAAAAAGTTAGAGCAGTCTGGGATAATTAAAAGCTATCACGCTAAACTTGATCCAGAGAAAATTGGCTTAGGAGTAAGTACCTTCGTTCTTGTTAGTTTGATTGGACATAACAAAGGAAATATTGATGCTTTCATGAGAGAGATCAATGGTATTCCTGAAGTAATTGAGTGTCATCATATTACCGGTACAGGAGACTTTATTTTAAAAATCATTTCTAAAGACATCACAGCCTATCAAAAATTGATGCTTGAAAAAGTTTCTGAGATCAAAGAAGTAGATTCCATGCAGTCTATGGTGATTTTATCTACTTTCAAAGACTCTAAAGTATTGCCAATCCCGGCTTAATTAAATTAAAACGGAAAATTTTGGGGTGGCTTTGGTCACCCTTTTTTTGAATACAATGAAAGGAAACCCTTGGAAAACAGAAGAAGTCAAAGAGATTTATCAAAATCCTTGGATTAAAGTGGAAGAACATCGTGTAATCAATCCAGCAGGGAATTTGGGGATCTATGGAAAAGTGCAGTTTAAAAACAAAGCACTTGGAATTATTCCTTTGGATTCGGAAGGCTATACTTGGATCGTAGGTCAATATCGCTACCCCTTAGAGGAATATTCGTGGGAAATCCCCATGGGTGGGGGACCAATAGGAGTTGATATTTTGGAAAGTGCCAAAAGGGAGTTGAAAGAGGAAACCGGGCTTACTGCCAAAAAATGGACGGAAGTAATGCGTATCCATACTTCCAATTCGGTGACAGATGAAGAAGGGTTTGTTTTTTAGCAGAAGAACTTACTGAGGGGTTAACGGAATTTGAGGAGACGGAAGTGTTGGCGATTAAAAAATTACCATTTAAGGATCTGGTAACCATGGTGATGAATGGTGAAATCACCGATGGGATCAGTATTGCAGGAGTTCTTAAAGTTGCCCGGATTTTGGGATTATAAGCCATGACAATCAAGGATCATTTTAAAATTACATTTAACCTGGCTTTTCCGGTGATGTTGAGTCAGTTGGGACAGGTTTCCGTTGGGGTTGCAGATTCCATGATGGTGGGAAGACTTGGGGCACTACCCTTAGCAGCTGCATCACTTGGAAACAGCATCTTTTTCGTGATTTTGATGTTCGGAATGGGGGTTTCAATGGGAATAACCCCTTTGGTGTCAGTTGCGGAAGGTAAAGGGAAGCCCAACCGAATCTCGCGTTTGTTTCAACATGGGCTTTGGATCAATATTATTGCCAGTTTCTTGTTGACCTCGATCGTCTTGATTCTTGCGCAGGGCTTGCACTTTCTAGATCAACCAGAAGAGGTAGTTTCCTTGACGATTCCTTACCTGTTTGTGATCACCGCATCTCTGTTGCCTTTTATGGTTTTTCAAACCTTTAAACAGTTTGCAGAAGGCTTATCGCAGACTAAGCAGGCGATGTACATCACCATCTTTTGTAACCTTGTCAACGTATTCCTGAACTGGGTATTGATATTCGGTAAGCTTGGTGCTCCGGAAATGGGCTTAATGGGAGCGGGGTGGGCCACCTTACTATCTAGAATATTAATGCCATTGATGATGGGCTGGTATGTATTAAAAGCAAAAAGGTATCAGGTTTTTCAACTTTCCATGAATTTAAAGAAATGGAGTTTACCCATGTTTAGCCGAATTCTAAATGTAGGTATTCCCACAGGCTTTCAATATATTTTTGAGGTAAGTGCTTTTAGTACAGCCGCAATCATGATGGGATGGCTGGGGGTGAATGCACTTGCAGGACATCAGATTGCAATCAATTTGGCCTCTATAAGTTATATGATGGTGGCAGGTTTGTCCACTGCAGGAATGATTCGTGTGAGCAATCAAATCGGAAGGGCAAATTTCAAAGCGATGAAAGAAGCAGGAATGGTGGTATATGCCATGTCTATGATTTTCATGGCTGGTACCGCGATGGTATTTATCACGTTCCGGAATTTCCTTCCTACTCTTTATATTGATGATCCAGCAGTGATTTCCTTGTCCTCTTCCTTATTGGTCATAGCAGGCCTGTTTCAATTATCGGATGGGGCCCAAGTAATTGGTTTAGGGGTATTGAGAGGGATGGAAGATGTGAAAGTTCCCACTTACGTAACCCTGATTGCTTATTGGATTTTGGGTCTGCCTTTAGGCTATTTATTGGCTTTTGAATTTGGATTTGGAGCAAAGGGAATTTGGTATGGACTTTTAATAGGCTTAAGCGTGACCGCATTTTTGCTTTACTTTAGGTTTAGAAAATTAAGCAGAGAAAGATTTCAACTATCAAAACCAACGCTCCCTGTAGTTTGACCATTTACCAAATGAAAGAAGGGTTAAATTGAATAATGAATTATATTCAAGAATTAATAAATCTGAATATGATCAAAAAAATACTCTCTCTTTTACTGGTAGTGATAGGTGCACAAAGTATCTATGCCCAAGATTTTGCTGTTTTAACCCAAAGGGAACAAGCTCAGGTTATTGATAGTTGGTTGGATGATAGAATCACCAATCTATTACCCGAGTTGATGACAGAAACCGGAATAGACATGTGGGTAGTAATATCCCGAGAATACAATGAAGATCCGGTCATTCGAAAATTGCTTCCTGCCACCTGGATGGCTGCGCGTAGAAGAACCATTTTAGTGATGTATCAACCTGAACCAAATGGGTCAGTGGAGACCTATGCTGTTGCCAGATATGATGTGGGAAAAGCATTTAAAAGAGCTTGGGATCCAGAATTCCAACCGGATCAATGGGAGGCTTTGATGGATTTAATCAAAGAGAAAAATCCAAAAGCCATTGGACTGAATTATGCCAAGGATTATGGGCATGCAGATGGGTTGACCATGAATGAATACCAGATCTTCCATGAATATTTGCCGGATAACTTAAAATCAAAGATCGTCTCCGCACAGACATTAGCCGTAAGATGGTTAGAAACGAGAACCCCTGCGGAAATGGCTACCTATCGCCATATTCAAGAAATAGCACATCAAATTGTTCAACAAGGGTTATCTGAGCAAGTGATAACCCCAGGTGTAACCACTACGGATGACGTAGTTTGGTGGTATAGAGAAAAAATCAAATCCATGAAGCTGGACACCTGGTTTCACCCATCTGTAGATATTCAGCGTCCTGACCCTGCTTCTCAGGATGCAAATCGATCTTTTGCCTCGACACCAGCTTCACAGGTCATCATGCCTGGGGATTTGCTCCATATAGATTTTGGGATCACCTATCTACGATTGAATACAGATACGCAGGAGATGGCTTATGTTCTGAAATTGGGAGAAACAGAAGTTCCCGAATATTTGCAGAAGGCATTTGAACAAGGAAACAGGGTGCAGGATTTGTTGACTCAGAATTACGTTTCCGGAAGAACGGGCAATGAAATTTTGAGAGAGACCAGAAAACAGATGGAGGCTGAAGGGATCAAAGGGAGTATTTATACACACCCACTTGGATATTATGGGCATTCGGCAGGCCCTACCATTGGCATGTGGGATAATCAAGGGGATACTCCAGGAGCAGGAGATTTTCCGCTACATGCCAATACAGGCTATGCGATAGAACTCAATGCAGTGGTTTTTGTGAAAGAGTGGAATAAAGAAGTTCGAATCATGCTGGAAGAAGGGGCATTTTTTGATGGAGACAAAGTAAATTATTACAATGGCCGACAAAAAAGATTTTAGCCATTCCAAGACCCACTGGATATCTAGGAAATTAAAACCAAAGAGCCCGAATCTATTCGGGCTCTTTGGTTTGGTAGGTATCCTTTTTAATCAACATGAGATAAAGGAATGCCAAAAAGCCATCCCGGCACTGACTACGAAAACCCATGGAAAGTTTGCCGGATTGTTTCCATAGACCCAACCTGAAACCAAAGCTCCCACGCCAATTCCCGCTTCTAGAAAAATATACATGGTAGCCAGAGCTCGACCTCTATAATGATTCAGTGAAAGATCAACTACCCAAGCAGCTGTAGTGGGACTGTACATTCCAACCGCTGCGCCATATAAAACTCCTGACAGCATTAATACGGCTTTTGACTGCACAAATGCGATGGAAAGCATAGCAACTATTAACAGAAAGCAAGCAACCCGCATCACAGGTATTCTCCCATATTTATCTGAGGCTCTTCCTGCCAAGAGGCGAATTCCCAAAGAGGACAGGGTAAAGACCGCAAAGAATAATCCCTTGTTTTCAATCTGTAGATGACTAGATAAATCTGGGATAATGGTTAATACTACTCCGAAGGAAAAGACAGATAGAAAAAGAATAGTAGAAGGGACCAACACTCGTTTTTCGATGAGTTCATCTTTTTTAAACGGAAAAGGCTGAAGGAGAATTTTTCCTTTTCAGGTAAGGTCTCTTTTAATCTAATCAAGATTAAAATTGAAAAAATAGAAGTAAAGGCAGAGGTATAGAATAACGTATTTAGCTCCCAATGGGTAGCAATCCACCCGCCTATAGCTGGACCAGCAGCCATTCCCAAAGATCCAAATAAGGATTGGATTCCCATCGCCTCTCCTCTTTTTTGAAAAGGTACAATGTCGGCTACATATGCTGAGGTACCTGTTGGTTTGAATCCGGTTGAAAATCCATGGATAAAACGAAGAAATAGAAAGCCAGCTACAAAATTGAGAATGGGATATAATAGGCCAACAATAAAGCAAATGGAGGTCCCAAAAATCATGACTGGAATCCTACCGATTTTGTCGGCAAGTTTCCCACTAAAAGGTCTAGATAGGCCTGCCGAAAGCGTAAATAAGGAGATTATCAATCCTTTGTATTCCTCTCCTCCCAAGGAACTCAGGTAGTTTGGTAGCTCCGGAATGATCATGTTGAATGAGGAGAAAAACAGGAACGAACTCAGGCAAAGGAGAAAAAATGGAGCGTAAAAAAGGAAGGGATTAATTTCATCTAGGTTTTGAAGATCAAAAAAGGCCAGAAATTAATCTGGCCTTTTCATTAGTTTTTATTCGCTTCTTCCTCACTTTGAGCCAGCAGGTAGGCTTTCATGAATTCGTTTAGGCCACCATCCAATACGTGTTGTGTATCTGAGGTTTCATAGCCTGTTCGGGCATCCTTGACAAGTTTGTATGGATGAAGTACATAGTTTCTAATTTGAGAACCAAAGTCAACGCGCAACTTGGAAGATTCGATTTTTGCTATTTCTGCATTTCTTTTCTCCACTTCCAATTGGAACAACCTTGATTTCAACATCTGCATTGCCTTTTCTCTATTGGCTAATTGAGAACGCTCAATTTGACAAACTACGACGATCCCAGTAGGCTTGTGAGTCAGCTGAACTTTGGTTTCCACTTTGTTCACGTTCTGACCTCCAGCTCCTCCTGATCTAGAAGTATGCAATTCAATATCTGCCGGATTGATGTCAATTTCAATGGAATCATCCACTTCAGGATAGGCATATACTGAGGCAAAAGAAGTATGCCTACGTCCTCCTGAATCAAAAGGAGAGATACGTACCAAGCGGTGCACACCAGTTTCTGATTTTAAGAAACCATAGGCAAGCGGTCCCTCAAATTCCAAAGTACAGGATTTAATACCTGCTACGTCGCCTTGTTGTACGTCTACTTCACGGACTTTGTAACCATTTTTCTCTCCCCACATGATGTACATTCTCATGAGGATAGAAGCCCAATCATTACTTTCTGTTCCACCGGCACCAGGATTGATCTCCAATACAGCGTTGAGTTGATCCTCCTCTGAAGAAAGCATTTTCTTCAATTCGAGTTCTTCAACCACATTTTTGGCTTTTTCATACTCTGTTTTGATTTCCTCTTCTGAAACCTCGTCTGCACTATAAAATTCATAGAGCACATCCAGGTCTTCCATTATTTTGTTGAGGTTCTCAAAAGCGGTGGTCCAAGTTTTTCTTGCTTGGATCTGCTTCATGGTTTTTCCGCTTCTTCCGGATTATTCCAAAAGTCGGGTTGGGCTGATACAGCCTCAAAATCTTCTATTTCTGCTTTCTTACGATCGTAGTCAAAGATACCTCCTTAAAGCCGAGGTGCGAGCTTTCAAGTCTTTCAGTTGTTCTGAAGTCATCTGTCTAGGTGTAAAATTTAGGATGCAAAATTCCGAAAAAAAGTCTGTTAATACTAATGGATTTCAATTAATCCATTCGCATCAGGATAATTTGAATATGATTTCTCCCTTGGTGCTTGAAGGTTTTGTATCTCAAGGGCAACATTGCCAGTCCAGTAGCCAGTAAAACACCTGAGGTGATTCCAACTCCTTTGTCCACGGTCACCTCCCCGTCATGGTAAAGGCTGTTGATCATATCTACTGAGATCAAAATGATTCCTGCACCTAGGATCAAGGAATTGAATGCTCTTAATGTCCCATTTCGTTTATCTTTTCTACGGATATCAATCTCTTCTATATCCATGGGAGAGATGATATTTTCGGTCATATAGATATAATCCTGATCGACCTTTTCGATCACATCCGTAATAAAATACCCTATTTTTTTGCTCTTATAGGTGATTTCTTCTCCTGGATAATAACGGATTTGGGATTTCTGATTCGCACCACGTTTCAAAAGGATAAAATCTCTTGACTGAGCTTGGACCAGCAAGGATAAAGTGATCAAGAAAGAAAAAAGTAACAGCTTTTTCATTTAGCCTAAATAACTAATTTACGAAGTCAAAATAGGAACTTTTTAAAGTCTTTTAATAAAAAAAGCGGGAATTAATAATTCCCGCTTTCATTTAAATCTTGATGATCCAATCATGGGGATCTGCTACAGTCCCATATTTAATCCCATCTAATTCTGCGAGCACTTTGTTGGAAAAGGCATCAGAGGATTTTGTAGGTAAAATATAATCAGTTCCGTTCACATTGATTCTTTCAATATGTGCGATCGTTGCGGCAGTACCTGTACCAAAAGCTTCCTCAAGAGTTCCGTCTTTCAAGGCCGTTTCAAGTTCAGATACAGTCAAGAATCTTTCTTCAACAGGCTGACCCCAGTCTTTAGCCAATTGAAGCACTGAATTTCTAGTGATTCCCTTCAAAATGGTGCCTGAGTTAATAGGGGCAGTGATCAAGGTTCCATTGATTTTGAACATGACATTCATGGTGCCACTTTCCTCTATTTTACTATGACTTTTTCCATCCGTCCAAAGTAATTGGTCATAACCGGATTTCTGGGCTTTTTGGGCAGGATATAAAGAAGCAGCATAATTACCAGCTGTTTTTGCAGCACCAGTTCCCCCTTCAGTTGCCCTGGTAAATTGGGTTTCCACTTTGACACTTACCGGCTTGCTATAATAATGGCCTACAGGGCATGTGAAAATGATGAATTTATAGGTGTCGGAAGGCTTTACTCCGATGTAGTCATCTGTGGCAAACATAAAAGGCCTGATATAAAGAGAGGAACCCTTTGCATCCGGAACCCAACCCTTGTCAAGTTCTAATAATTGAATTAAACCTTCCATAAATATATCTTCTGGAATGGCTGGCATGCACATTCTTTCGGCAGATTCATTCATTCTGGACCAGTTTGCATCCGCTCTAAATACCAAGACTTCACCTTTGTCATTTTTGTAAGCTTTTAAACCTTCAAAAATGGACTGTCCATAATGAAGGGTAGCGTTTGCAGGACTCAGGACCAAAGGAGCATAAGGTTCAATTCTTAAATCTGTCCATTCTCCATTTTTGTAATCAGCCACAAACATGTGGTCACTAATTGTTTTACCAAATACCAGATTAGAGAAATCGGTTTTGGGTAAACGAGAGCTGGTGGTAGCTTCTACAGGGATGGCAAGTGATGTTTTCATAAGTTATGCCTTTAACTGGTTCAAACCAGTGTGAAATACAATGTTAAATTCGCGGCTTCCAGGTAATTTCCTCAGCGCCTAATTCCTGACTCATAGCTCTTCCCAACACAAAGAGAAAATCCGAAAGTCTATTTAGATATTGAATTATCAAATCTGAAACTTGTTCGAAAGATGCTAATTCAACGGTGATCCGTTCCGCTCTCCTACAAACTGTTCTCGCCAAATGGCAAAAAGAAACAGCTTGATGTCCTCCCGGTAAGATAAATGCTTTTAAAGGAGGAAGCTCCATTTCCATCAGATCCATCTCTTTTTCCAAAAGAGCAATATCCTCCAGATGAAGGTCCGGTTTTTTTACTTTTTCCTTGCCTGGAACAGTGGCTAAATCTGACCCAATGGTAAATAACCTATCCTGAATTTCTTTTAAAAGATCCCCTCTTTTTTGATTTACGGGTTGATCTCTAACTAATCCAAGGTAAGAATTTAACTCATCGATTGTCCCATAAGCATCTATTCTTAAATCAGATTTTGGGACACGAATACCCCCAATAATGAGGTGATTCCTTTGTCTCCTGTTTTTGTATAGATTTTCATCGGCAATCATTTGATCTTCCGACAAAAATAAGAATCTATTTGTAAAAAAATGGATAATTAGGTGTGCATCGCAACTCCACGTGTAGGATTTGGATTTATTGTGTCAGTTTCTACCAGTCCATCCCTTAATCTCACAATTCTATGCGCATAATGGGCGATATCATCCTCGTGTGTAACCATGATGATGGTATTTCCTTTGGCATGTAACTCATGAAACAATTCCATGATTTCATAAGAGGTTTTGGAATCTAGGTTACCTGTGGGTTCATCCGCTAAAATAATACTTGGATTATTTACCAAAGCTCTAGCGATTGCCACACGTTGGCGTTGACCACCTGAAAGTTCATTAGGTTTATGTTTCGTTCTTTCTCCAAGTCCCACATTGGAAAGTGCTTGAAATGCTAATTCTTCTCTATCTTCTTTGCTATATCCGGCATAGACCAATGGCAAGGCAACGTTTTCTAAACAGGTTGCTCGTGGAAGAAGATTAAAAGTCTGAAATACAAATCCGATTTCTTTGTTTCGAATCTCTGCCAGTTCATTTTCTGTCATATCACTGGCATCTTTATTATTTAAAATATAGGTGCCAGAAGTAGGGGTGTCCAAACATCCAATGATATTCATCAAGGTAGATTTACCCGATCCAGAGGGACCCATAAATGCTACATATTCACCTTTGTCTACTGTAATGGATACAGACTTAAGAGCCTGAATCACTTCAGCTCCCATTTTATAGGTTTTATTTATTTCATGGGTTTCAATTACTCTGCTCATGGATGCTATTTTTTGCTGAAGATAAATTATATGCGTTAAAAAATTAAAAGTAGACTAGTGAAATTACGTGAAATATATGGCTAAGTTCAAAAATTAAGTTTTTCCAGTTCAGAATCAGATACCCATTCTTTCAGTTTTGCTAATGCATCATCCGCGTAATTATCCAGATTAACCCTTCTAGCAGCCTGGATTTTTCGGATCCATAATAAAGGGTCATGATTAAACTGGGACACATCATTCAATAATTCATATTGAGTGAGTGGATCATTAATCCTTTCTGCAGCAGCTAAGACCAAAGGAGTAAAATAAGGATTAGCCGTTAATTCCTCGCCAAGGCCCAGCCAATGAGTGAAAGAGGTTAAGCTTTCCTCCTTTTGCCAATTTGGATCGGTAAGGAATTTTGCTAATTCTTCCGTGTTTTCTAAATGGTCTACTAAATAGGCTCCGACTTCTTGGATTTGATTTACTTCCAAACCATGGGCCTTGTAACTAAGGAGTCTAACAGACAGATCCAATTTTAATTCAGAATCAGGGAATGATTTCCATTCAGAGAATACCTTCTGAGGTAATGATTCATGAAGGTTTTTGATCAAGTCAAAATACGCTTTGCTGATTCCTGCTGATTCTAATAAAAATTCAGGCGAAATAACTTGATATTCATTTTTGATTTCTTCGGCATTCCCACTGTATCCTGAGAGAAGCAAAATCGCAATATGGTGGGGTTGAAATGCCTTGAAGCCTTTTTCTTCCGCCACAATCAACTCTCTAGCTGCTTTTTGAAATCAAGGTTTTGAGCTAATATTTGAGAAGAAAGATTTAAATAATAACCTGCAGAACCTGGGTTTCTAAACGCTAACCCATTTAAATTTTTGACTGCTTCAGAGATTCTTCCCGCACCTAAACTTCTGATGACTGCTGTTTCCTGAATATCCATTAAATAATCTACCATTTCTGGCTGCTTACTGAGGCTATCCAAAAAGGTAAGTTCATGGCCAGGGTCGGATCGGTCTCTATCCGAAAGTAAATTTCTCCAGCCTGCATGGATGAGCATGGGGCTTTGTTCTTTTTCTAATCCGGATTTGATGGCATTTTTTAGCTCATTACCGGATAAATTGGCAGATGCATTGTTTAATGCCAATTGATTGATTTGCCCAATTAAGTCTGTTGGATTTTCATTCATTTCACCCTTATAACCCAATTTTGTCCGCAAAGCCGATAAATTAGATAGCAGGGTAGGATGGTTTTGAGCATGTGTCTCAAGTGTTTGCACAGCTTTTTCTTCCTGCTTTATTTTGACATAGAAAAGCGCGAGATTATTGGCTAAATAAGGATTGGAAGGAAAATGTCCAGCCCTTTTTCTAAGTAAAAGATCGATTCAAACAGTTTGTCTTCCCGATGTAACCGATTACTTAAAAGGATGATATTGTCTACTTGGGGATATTCTGCAAAACTCTCTTCCAAATGTTGCTTCGCCAAAGTAGGTTGGTTTAATTCGAACAGGAGCTGTGCAGTGAGGTGTTTTGCCTTGTTGTTTTTTCTGTATTTAGCCCAGGAGTTTTCATAGAGAATGCTTGCCTCCAGCTGTTGACCTGATTGGTAATAATAATCTCCCATTATATTATTCGTCAGGGCATTCAGCTGCACCGAGATGATCCCTTCTGCGTAGATGGTCAGCACCAAGATAGCCATTAGCCCCCCAATGCGAAGATGATAATAGGGGAGCGAATACGGTTTATAAAGAATTTCATCAATGGCCTTTCCAGAATCCATGATGGACAAAAAGTTACTAAAAAGGTATACGATGAAGAAGAGCGTAAATCCTATCTGGCTATAGAGAAATAAATGCTTTACTAGTTCTTCTCCCGGTTGATTGCCGCTTAAGATAAGTTTCCAGCAAAGCCATAAGGTCAGTCCAAAACCTAAGAGATGGAGCATTTTTAGGGTTTTTCCATCTGCGGCCAAATTCGGAATTTGCTTGATTTTGGAATTGAAAGATACCCATCCCAATGCTCCGACTGGAATCAATAGGTATAGGGGAGAAAACCCGAAAAATGGAGTGACTAAATCTCCTGTCATCTCCATAAACAATAAAAAAAGTGAGGCAAGATATCCTATGGAAATAATTCCCATTTGGTACGAAATTTTCATGCCTAAATCCTTATTCGCTCTTGCCAGAAGAATATAGATTCCCGAAACAAAACTATGTCCATTCCAAAATATCCAGGCAATACATAAACCCAAGGCCATAACCGTTGAATATTCTGATATAAATAGGATTGGTTGGGTAATGGGACTAAGCTTAACCAAGATAAAAATGGCCAGCCCAAAGCTGGTGGTAGTGATACACCATTTAAGGATCAATGATAAATTTTGACCCCAGATATGAAGAATAATCACAGGACCCAAAGAGCCCACTAATACAATAATCAAGGGTAAATTAGCACTTGCTCCCCCGATATTTAACCCATTGAAATTACAAAGTGTAACCAATACGATCCAACCGATCCCTCCAGCTACAATTGCCATTTTATTGAATCCCGAGAGTATGGTTAAAAAAGAGGAGGCAATTAGAAAGACCAATCCAAAAAAGAAATAGGACTCCATTGGATTAATTGCCATGGGTAAGGAATGAAATTCCTGAAAAATCAAAAAGTTGTCAATGTTGATGGGGTAGGCAAGCGGCCCTATTTGAACCCAATCAAATGGCACGGCAATCCTGTCCAAAAATGTTGCGCTTTCTATCACCTCATAAGGCATGGGATCCAATACCAAATAGTAAAGTGCAAAAAGCCCTCCAGCTATCAGAAGTAGGAGGGCAAACAGACTAGTAATTTGATCGCCTTGATTTGAATTTTTTAGACTCATTATTCTAATACTTTCGGAACTCTAAAGTATTCTGCATCTCTTTTTGGAGCATTTTTTAAAGCGGCCTCATGATTTAAATGTGTGCCACTGATATCTTCTCTCATATCATTTACTTCGGAAGACATCGTGGTTAAGGGTTCTATATTGTCAGTGTTTATTTCATTGAGCTGTTCTACCCAGTCCAAAATCTGACTCATGTCACGAGACATTTTTTCAGCACTGTTTTCATCAAATTCCAATCTGGCTAAATGAGAGATTTTTTTGATGGTGGTTTTATCGATTCTCATAAGTTTTCGGCATCTAAATTCAATTGATTCTGAATGACATCAAAACATTTTTGTTTCAAGGTTTCTTCAGTGTCTTCCTCAGTAGGTAAGATCACTTCATGGATCACCATTTTTGCAGGCCTCCAATTTAGCAATAACTTACCGTCATCAGGCAAAATTATATGATTATAAGATAAAGTGACCGGGATAATGGGGATTTGTTTGGATATGGAAATTTTGAATGCTCCGATTTTAAAAGGAATCATCTGAGGTGGGTTTTTAGTGTAAATACCTCCTTCAGGGAAAATGATCAATCCACTTCCTTGTTCAATGGCAGCAATAGATCTTCTCATAGTTTCCGCTCGGCTTTTAAGTCGCTCACGATCCACAGCGATATGTAGCTGTTTGAAGTAATAACCAAATAATGGAGCTTTTCTGATAGAAGCTTTCCCCACAAACTGTACATCTCCGGGAATAAACCCCATCATGGGAATGTCTAAGTAGCTGAAGTGGTTTGCTACGAAGATATAAGGTTGACCCCTTTTTGTTTTAGCTCTATTCTCGATTTTAACAGGCAGAAAAATCAAAGTGAAATATACTCTGGCCCAATATCTATTGATTTTTCTTCCAAATTTTTTAAAACCTGGAATCCAAATACAGATCAGTATAAAAGGGAAAATCAGAATAAAGCTCAGAATAAAAAGAAGCCCTGCATATCCTGAATAAATTCTTCTCAAAATCTTATTCATGATTGATCATGTGGTTGGCCACTTTGATAAAGTATCCCAGCATCAACTCTTTGACATTAGGATCTAGGTCCATTTGATCTAAAGCAGTCATCATGGCATTGAGCCAGTGGTTTCTCATTTTGCTGTCGATCTTCCAATTGAGATGCCTCATCCTCAATCTTGGATGCCCTCTTTGTTCGGAGTAGGTCTGAGGTCCTCCGAAAACCTGAAGTAAAAATAAGAATAGACGGTCTTCGGCAGGAGCCAAATCCTTTTCAGGATACAGGCTTCTTAACGCTTCATTTTTTTAACTTCTAGATAAAATAAGTGGGAGAGATGACGGATTTTTTCTTCTCCTATCTCTTCATAAACAGACTGAAATGGGTTCATGGTGCAAACTTAAGGAATTCCAAAAAGTTTAAGCCTCTGATTTTTTGACTTTCAGAGAAGTTCCTTCTGTCGAAATGACAATGATGGGCTCTCCCTTGTCTATAAATTCCCCTCTGGAATAAGCATCATAAATTTCACCTTCAATTTCCACCCTTCCACTAGGTCGCAGTCTGGAATGTACAATCCCTTTTTGTCCTTGTAAACGCTCTGAATAGAAACTGGAAGTATAACCATCGCTTTTTTGCTGGGTTCCTGCTAGGGAAATGGCACTGAATGCCTTCCATTCATTGACTTTTGGAGTGAGCCAAAAAACGATCCCCACAGATGCAATAGCCGCCAAGATCACCGTCAGTAAGGCGGCAAATAATTCAGAGGCCGGGACAAATTCAAAGTCAAAGTTTTCATTGGGGAGCATGCCCAATACCAATCCGGAAAGGATACAGGTAATCCCCAGAATCCCAAAAATCCCAAAACCAGGAATGACAAAAAGCTCTAGCGCCAAGAGAATAATTCCCGCCACAAAAACGATGATTTCCCAATTGTCGGCCAAGCCATTTAAGTAATAGGGAGTAAAATATAATACGACTGCAATCAAAGATGCTACTAAAGGAAAACCTACTCCAGGTGTTTGCAATTCAAAATAGATTCCACCTATGATGATGAGGATTAAAAAACCACTTACCGCTGGACTAAGAAAAAAGGCAATGATTTTCTCGGTAAAGTCGGTTTGATAGGATATGAGGTTGGCTTCTGAAAGGTTTTGATCTTGTATAAGTTGGTCTATGGAACTATACTCACCATCACAAAACCCATATTTTTTTGCTTCAGAAACAGAAAAAGTAACTACAGAACCAGCCTCACTTATCCCCTCGATTTCTATATTCTCATCTACCATGGCTTCCGCAATTTTTGGATCCCGTCCCTTGGCTTCAGCCGTACTTCTCATCATGGACCGCATGTAGGATTGATATTTGTCTGGTGCAGCGGCTCCATCCATGCCATTTACCACGGTGGCTGCCCCAATACTTCCCCTGGGGCCATAAATATTTTATCACTGGCAATGGAGATTAAAGCTCCAGCTGACGCAGCATCCTTATTGATAAAAACATAAATAGGGATGGAAGATTCCAAGATCATAGTTCTGATATCATCGGCATCATTGACTGCCCCTCCATAGGTATCCATTTCAATGATGATAAGATCTGCAGACGCTTCTTTTGCTTGTTCTAGTGCCAACTTTACTTTTCGATTCATGGCAGGGTCAATATCCTCATCGATTTTAAATGTAAACACGGTATTTACAGCTTGGTCCTGAGCTTTCAAGAGCAAAGGAAAAAACACTAGTAAGGTAAAGAGATGTCTAATTAGGGTCTTCATATAGATTTGTACGCAATTGCAAGGAAAATATACGAAAAGGCAGCGGAAACTGCTGTTTTTAACAACTTTGGTTTAAAAAACTCTCATCTTTGTATTCTCAAGATTAATCACAGGATTATTGTTTTCTAGCATAATTCTTGTTTCTACTGCAAATCGAAATTAATCTTGTATTTAGAATACATCAATTATTCAATCCCAACACGTATTATGATTTTCGGATCTAAATTCCATGTAGCCATATTCTCAGGTTTTCTAATGATTTCAAGTGCTTCCATTGCTTCAGAAATGACAAGTATAGATTCAGTAGGAGTGGAGAGAGTTGGTGATAAGACTTATATCCTTCATGCTGTAGAGCCTAAAGAAACTCTTTTCGGAATTAGTAGACGATATGCAGCTCCGGTAAGTGAAATTATTGAGTCAAATGCGGTCCTTAAACAAGGACTGAAGATTGGTCAGACGATTCGGGTTCCTTTTATTGCTAAATCTGAAATTCCTGATGGGGCAAGTCTTCATAAAGTAGTCCCTGGAGAGACCCTTTTCTCCATTTCAAAAAATATGGAGTGACTGTGAGTGAGGTGATGCAATGGAATGAGTTGAAAGGAAATGACTTAAGCGTGGGGCAAGCGCTTATTATTAAAAAGCCTGTGGCGGCAGCTCAACCCAAAGTTGAACCAGTTGTTCAAGATAGCCCAAAGACGGAAGTTGCAGTAGTCACTACTTCCAACACTACTACTTCTGCTCCCGTGAAAAAAACGGAGTCTGAAAAGCCAAAAGTGGTTGAAAAGGAAGCAGAAAAGCCAGCTCCTGCACCTGAAAAAGTTGAAGTGAAAGAAGTGGCAGAGAAAAAGGCGGAGGAAAATGCAGTGCCTATTGCACCTGGAGAATGGGTGTCCCATGAGGTGAAATCTGGTGAAACCTTATTTTCCATTGCCAATCAATACCAAGCAAGAGTGGAAGATTTGATTACCTGGAATGCATTAACCTCCAATAATGTTAGAGTAGGACAAACCCTGAAGGTGGGTAGAGGAGAGGTAGGTCCTTCTACAGTGCCAATTGTTGGGACACCAAGAGTGGTTTCCGATGCGGATGAAATGAACATCCCTGCCAATCCAGATAATGCTTCCGGAGGTTTTAAAAATATTAAGGAAACTGGACAAGCTGAATTGATCGAAGGGACTGGTGGTCATAAAAAATATTTGGTTCTCCATAGAACGGCTCCTGTTGGGACGATCATGAGAATTAAAAATGAAGAAAACGACGTAACTATTTTTGCCAGAGTGGTGGGTACACTTCCTGAGACGGGAGATAATAGCAAACTTGTGATCAAGTTATCTCAAGCTGCTTATGATCAACTTAAAGCTGTGAATCCAAGATTCCCTGTGGAAGTGATGTACTAATAAGGTCTTTTAGGGAAAGAATTTATCAATGTACCCCGGCCTTGTCGGGGTTTTTAATTTTCCTCATTTGGTCCATATTTTTTGATTATACTTTATAGAGGGCTAATTTTGTGGCTGATGAATAAGGCTCAACTCATTTTCCACCACATATTCCGCTTTATCTGGAATGCCATTTTTGTCATTTCCTATCCAATCTTGGCAAGCTTTGGGTTACTTTTTATTGGACTAACGTATTTGTTTTCACTACTCTCCAGATTCCTTACACGCTTGAAACCAGAAGGATCCAAAGTGGTATTGAAAGAGGAGGAATGGGAAACACTACCTTTTTCCAACGACCTTTTGGAAGCGAAACTCTGCAAACAAATTATGTTCGGACCCTCAGGTTTCAAATTGAGAAGGAAAGATGGGGTGCCTACCGTCTTAAGTGATTATGTGTTTGGAAATAAAGTCAGGATATTAGAAGAAGGTTTTCTTCTTGAAAAATGGAATAGCACGGAATCCAAGAACTTACCGGATTTTGATATTTGTCTTTATAATCCTGATGCAGATTCCTTAAAGCCATTGACGAATATTAAATGTTTTGATTGGCATGTTTCTGAAAAGGTGGACAATGAACTTTCCTTCAAATGGTTTGACGGAACGCAGGGAGGAGAAGTGAAAGTTGCCCTTTGATGCATAATCTGAAAGAATTTTTAGATGAAAAAGTAGTTCAATATAACCAGGCTGGTTTTATTGAAAATGATCCGGTGTCGATTCCCCATCAATATTCCAAAAAGGAGGATATCGAGATCACTGGTTTCTTTGCCGCTATTTTGGCTTGGGGTCAGCGAAAGACCATTATTAATAAGTGTAAGGAGCTGTTTCAGATGATGGATCATGCCCCTTATGACTTTTTAATCCACCATCAGGAACAGGACTTGAAGCCGTTTTTAAACTTTAAACACCGTACCTTCAATGATATTGATACCCTGTATTTCATTCATTTTTTAAGTTGGTTTTATAAAAATCATCGCTCACTCGAAGAAGCATTTTTGTTAGGATGGAAAGAAGGGAATGAGGCTATGGAGCCTATTTTGAAATCATTTCATGACTTTTTCTTCCATCTCCCAGAAGCTCCGCAAAGAACCAGAAAGCATATAGCCACTCCAGCTCGAAAAGCAGCATGTAAAAGGATCAATATGTATTTACGTTGGATGGTTCGGAAGGATGATCTGGGAGTAGATTTCGGGATTTGGAATCGGATTCACCCTTCTCAACTCATATGTCCTTGTGATCTCCACGTAGACCGAGTGGGACGGAAGTTAGGTTTGATTACCAGAAAACAAACCGATTGGTTGACTGCCATAGAGCTTACTGAAAGGTTGAGGGAATTTGATCCAAAGGATCCTGTGAAATATGATTTTGCACTTTTTGGCTTAGGAATAGAAGAGAAATTTTAAGGCGTTTAGATTTCGTTGATCTTTTTTCCACAAAATCTAAAATTAATCCCATTCCGAATGCAGTGCCGGTTTTGGTTTTTGCAAATTCTGAATCTTTAAATGAAACCCCAGGGATATCGATATGGGCCCAGGAAGGGTGCTCGTGAATGAAAGCTTCCAGAAATTTTGCTGCCGTAATAGCTCCTGCATAAGGTTTGCCATGGTAATTTTTAATGTCTGCTATTTCGCTGTCCATTTCAGATCTGTAGGCATCCCAGATGGGAAGAGGCCAAATTTTTTCTCCGCTTCTCAATCCAGATTCCTGAAGGAGAGCAGAGAATTTTTCATTATTGGAAAAAAGTGCCCCGCACTCATATCCAAAAGTTCCTAAGGCACTTCCTGTTAAGGTTGCTAAATCCAATAGATGATCCGGTTGATAAGTTGAAACCATGTAGGATAGACCATCAGCTAGGATCAATCTTCCTTCTGCATCTGTATCTATTACTTCTATGTTTAACCCCGAATGTGAGCCGATGATTTCACTGGGTAGATATGCTTCTTTATCAACTGCATTTTCCACAGATGGAACAATGGTGGTTAGGTTTATTTCAAGCTTTAAATCGGCAATCAGTTGAGAGGCAGCTAAAACTCCTGCAGCTCCTCCCATGTCAGATTTCATATCTACCATTCCAGAGGTTTTGATATTAAGCCCTCCGGTATCAAAGGTGACACCTTTCCCTACTAGCCCTAAGTGAAATTTCGCATTGGGATGACGATATTCCATGATGATGAATTTAGGTGGTTTAGCACTTCCTCTTCCCACTGCTAAAAATGCTTTCAGGCCTCTTTCTTCTGCTTTCTTTTGATCAAAAATGATTGTTTTCGAATTTGGTATGTTAGCCCATTCTTTTGCCCAGGTAGCCAAGTATTCAGGAGTCAGTACATTGGGAGGCAAATCGACCAATTTAAATCCTTCCATTTTTGCCTTGGCAATTTTTCCTGCCCTGGATAAAATTTGTTCAATTTCAGGATGGTTGGTTTTTATTTCCACTTGTAGGTCTTGGTAATCCCTGGGTTTTTCTTTTTATAAAATCCAATGGAATAAGATCCTAGTTGAAAGCCTATCAACGCACTTTCAATTAATTGTTTGGAGCAAGAATCCGGAAATTCTAAAATGATTTGATCCTTTACCAACTCCTTGTTTTTTGTCAAAACTCTTCGAAAACAGGTTTCAACCTCATAGGATTCAGCATGCTTTCCCAAACCGATTAATAGAAGTATATCCTGCTTGGACTCCACTAAAAAGTACTGTCTTTTTTTCCTGAAAATAAGGACGGGTTGACCGGTATTCCTATATTTTCTTGAAGAGTTTGATTCAGCAAGTCTTCTTGGACTGGGATGACTTTTAGACCTTGGCTTTTTGATGAGATGGGTTGAATATGAAAATTCATGGTTAATAGCAATTAGAAGGAGTAGTTAAATTAGATTCTTTGCTCAGGTCTAAAACGGATTTCTTCCGGGTAAGGGAAGGCATGGATCAACTCACCTTTCATGATTCGTTTTTGTACCTCTTGCCAATATTCAGGCGAAAATAAGTCTTCATGGTAGGTTAAAAAATGTTCCTTTAAATCTTTTCTTCCAATCATCCATCTTTTAAAATCTTCAGGGAATACATCATTTTTGGCAATAGAGTACCAGGGTTCAGGAGCATAGATTTGTTCATAAGTTTCCGCTTTCGGCTTGACTCTGAAATTCATGTCCGTCAGAAACTCAATTTCATCGTAATCATAGAAAATAACCCTTTTTTGCCTAGTCAAACCAAAGTTCTTGGTCATCATATCCCCAGGGAAAATATTGGCCTGTGCCAGTTGTAAAATTGCTCTTCCATAATCTTCGACCACTTTTTTACCTTCTTCCGTATCACAATGTTCCAAGTATAGGTTTAAGGGTTCCATTTTTCGCTCCGTGTAGAGATGTTTAAGGACCAAATGGGTGTCCGTAAACTTCAATAAGGAGTTGGTTGTATTTCGAAGTTCAGTAAGCAATTCTGGGCTAATTCGATCTTTGGGTATTTTAAAATATTCAAATTCATGGGTGTCAGCCATTCTTCCGACACGGTCATGAAGGGAAACAAGCTTGTACTTTTCCCTCACTTCTTGACGTGTCATATTTTTAGGAGGCTCAAAATGATCTTTGATCAATTTGAAAACAATGTTTAAGGATGGGAGGGTGAACACCGTCATAACCATTCCTTTGATTCCAGGTGCTATTACAAACTGATCCGTACTATGACCAAGGTGATGTAGAAAATCCCTGTAAAAAGGGTTTTTCCATGTTTGTTAAATCCGATGGCATTATACAATTCATGGATTTTTTTATGGGGAATTACTGAACTTAAAAAAGCAACAATTTCAGAAGGAACTTCTGCCTCTACCATAAAATAGGATCTGGTGAAGCTAAACATATGACTCATAAGGTTTGGGTCAAAAATCAGGGTGTCTACAAACAACCCTTTTTTTCCATTGAGAACTGGAATAATAAAAGGCATCCATTTCTTTCCGACAAAGGTCCTTCCTATTAAATAAGCTGCTTTATTTCTATAGAAAACAGACTTCAGAATTTGGGTCCTGGTTTCGGGATCTATGTTGTAGCGGGTAAGAATTACTTTTTGGACTCCTTCAATCAGGAATTGAATGTCCCTTTCTTTGTCCATAAATGGAGCGCCAAAGTCAAAGTCATCTAATATCTGGCGTATAATTTTATCCAACCCTAACCCTTCAGGGTAATTTCGGATCAAATCTGAGTTTTCTCTTATGCTACAAAAGTCATGGCCTTCCATCACAAACATGAGTTCTTCGTCAATGGAAATATTATCAAAGGTTTTGCGGATCACCGAATTAAAAAAGGTTTCCGCGATTTCCAGTTCGGGCTTGTCAGCGATTAAGGTGGTGTAATGAAACTTGATTGTTGCCCATAGTACTCGGTCTGTACTTTTTCTCCCATTAAGGCTTTACAAGTAGCCGCTAAAGGAAACAGTAAATCCTTATATAAACGAAGTCGCTGTTTATGATTGAGTTGGATTGCTTTCCAATTTCTTTCACTAAAATATGTTGGAGTTAACCTGGTGTAAGCGTTGAAAGAGTGAATGTAAGTATTGAACCCATCTAAAATTTTATGTGCTACCTGTTTAACAAGGTTTTTTGTCATGCTTAAAGAATATTGCCGAAATAGATTTGGACAAGATACTAAGGATAAAAATATTTTAGATTTGAAATAGATTATTTGTCCTGATTTTTAGGCCTTTAACATAAAAAATAGGGGAGGAAATAAAATTTTGAAAATCTTTCGCAATCGATTGTTTGGAGGATATGAAAACATTTTCTACTTTTCGCAAGTATTCATGAATTGAATATCTACAATAGGTTTAATAGGTTTGAGAGCAGGAAAAGGCCAGGATTTTATCCAGGCCTTTTTTGTTTTTTACTAACTCTAGATTAGTTTCAACTTCTGCTACAAGATTTCTATGAAAGTATCCATTTCGTATACACTTCGAATCCTCGCATTATTGGCCTTAACAGGTTTTTTTTATTCCTGCGAAAGTTCTGATTCTGAAACTGAAGGGGCAATACCTGCTATGAGTGTTGATGAGGAGGAATCAAGAAAGTTGAGAAGTTTCTTGGAATTTGGGCTTGGTGAAAAGTCCGACTGGAAAGCTCATTGGATGGAACAAATTGGAAATTTTGAGGGAATTGATTTTTCTTTAATTCAGACAGATTCTATTGATCCAATGGAAATGCCAGAGAAAAATCCAATTTTACCAGGAGACCCTCTTTTTCCTTATCAAATCCCACATCCTGAAGGGAATGGAACGATGGATATATATAGTTACAAAGTGGAAGCCCAAGAAGGATTGGATTCACCATTTTTAAATCCTGATTCCGAAGTAATTTGGTATCGAGAGGACGGGATGAAGGAACGTCTGCTATTTATGGGGCCATCTGGTATGTTTGAGGAAGGGTTGTGGTTAAATAATACCACTTTTGTCGTGTTTGGGTATTTTCAAGAAGAGGCTGGATTTAGACCCATGGCCTGGATTATTGATTTAGATACTCACCAACTCCATCGGTATCAGTTGAACAAGGTGGCATCCGAATATGCTCCTGAGTCCTATATAAATAACAAGATTAAGAAAGTTGACCTGAGTTGAAATGGAGTTTCTCGAAGTCATAGAAATTCTAACATCTGGTTTAAAAAACCCACTTCCAGGAATAGATGCTCATTTGGCCATGTCCCCAAGGCCTATCAATATGGCGCGGTTTAACCCAGAACGACCCAAAAATCACAGGAAAGGTGCTGTACTTCTTCTTTTTTATCCAGATCAAGGAGAAGCTTTTTCCCATTGATCAAAAGGCCTGTCTATGAGGGAGTGCATAGTGGACAGATTGCATTACCTGGGGGTAAAATGGAAGAAGAAGATCCTGATTTGATCCATACCGCTTTGAGAGAAGCATCTGAAGAGGTGGGAGTGAACCCTGAAAAGGTGGAAGTAATCGGGACCATGACAGACCTTTATATAGCTCCTAGTAATTTTTTGGTTACTCCTGTTATTGGATTTTCAACCCTCAAGCCAAATTTTATACCTGAGGAAAAGGAAGTAGAAAGAATTATTCAAACTACGGTGAGGCATTTGACAAGCCCGGTGGTTAAAAAGCAGAAAACCCTTGAAATCAGTAAGTCATTTAGATTAGACACGCCTTATTTTGACATCGATCAAGAGGTGGTTTGGGGAGCTACAGCCATGATTTTAGGGGAATTGCTTCAAATTTTAGAGAAAGGAAAATAGCCTGCCGGTGTTTTTCTCAAATTTATTATAGGTATTATTGAAAATCACTCCGTATTTCGAAGCATGGAAGAACACAGCCCTTTATTTACTAATGATGCAGTAGTTTTTGGAATTTTGATGGCTATTTTGGCTATTGTATTTGCTACATCTGCTAGTGAGAATCGTTTTTTTAGAAAGTTTTATAAAGTAGTCCCTACTGTCTTGCTGTGTTACTTTATACCAGCCTTATTTAATTCATTTGGGTGGATTTCGGGAGAAAGTTCAGGGATTTATAGGGTAGCGAGTAGGTATTTATTACCTGCTTCATTGGTACTTTTTACCATCAGCATTGATTTAAAAAGCATATTAAAGTTAGGGCCAAAGGCTTTGACTATGTTTTTGGCAGGTACATTTGGAATTATGATAGGAGGACCTCTAGCATTGGCAACAGTAGGTTTTATCCAACCAGAATTGTTGGGAGGAAGTGGACCCGATGAGATTTGGCGGGGATTAGCGACCATCGCTGGTTCTTGGATTGGAGGGGGAGCAAACCAGACCGCCATGCTGGAAGTTTTTGGAGCAAGCCCTTCTTTGTTTAGTCAGATGATTGCAGTGGATGTGTTGGTTGCCAACCTATGGATGGCTGTTTTGTTGTATTGGGCTGCTAAACCAGAAGTATTCGACAAAAAGTTTAAAGCGGACAGTTCTGCGATCTATGAGCTTCGAGATAAAATTGCAGAGTTTAGGGCTGGGATCATGAAAATTCCCAATTTGGCTGATACCATGTTGATTCTTGGGGTTGGATTTGGGGTAACTGGTTTCTCCCATTTGATAGCCGATGCCATCGCTCCATTTATAGGAGAAAATTATCCTCAATTGAGCCAATATTCATTGGATTCAGCCTTCTTTTGGATTGTGGTGATTGCCACAACAGTTGGCTTGCTACTTTCTTTCACCAAAGCTAGAAATTTGGAAGGGGCAGGAGCCTCTAGAATGGGCAGTGTTTTATTATACATCTTGGTAGCATCGATTGGGATGCAAATGGATTTGGGAGCAGTCTTGGATTCACCTATTTTATTTTTAATAGGAATTTTATGGATGTTTTTTCATATCCTAATTATGCTGATTGTCGCCTATTTCATCAAAGCCCCCTTTTTTTATGTGGCAGTTGGATCTCAGGCCAATGTGGGAGGAGCAGCTTCAGCTCCGATTGTCGCCTCAGCTTTCGATTCTTCGTTAGCACCAGTAGGAGTATTGCTTGCGGTATTAGGATATGCTGCAGGTACTTATGGCGCTTATTTATGTGGTTTAATGATGCAGGCTGTATCAGGAGGTTAAATGGAATCCAAAAGAAAACTTGTTTTTGTATGCGGGGGATCTGATTGTAAAAAAGCAGGTTCAAAAATTCTGAATAAGGAAATAGCCAAAGAGCTTAAGTCTTCAGAACTGAAAGGTCAATGCAAGTTGATTAAAACCAAATGCATGGATTTTTGCAAATCAGCACCAGTGGTTATTGTGGGTGAATTTGTTTGCAAAAAAGCGAATCTCGAGAAAGTTACCCAGCAAATAAAAAAGTCCTGAAATCTCAGGACTTGATGTTACAATTTTGTGGTTTTTACTGCTGTACCACTGACAGTGACCATGAGCATACCATCCCTGATGGTTTCATAATCCAAGTCGATTCCTACTACTGCATTTGCCCCAAAAGCTCGAGCTTGCATTTCCATTTCTGAAGTTGCAGTAGCTTTTGCTTCACGTAATACTTGCTCGTAGGAAGATGCTCTTCCTCCAACGATGTCAGTAATGCTTGCGAAAAAATCTTTAAAAACATTGGCGCCAATGATTGTTTCCCCAGAAACAATACCTAAATACTCAGTGATTTGATAGCCTTCAAGATTTGGGGTGGTTGAAATGATCATAGATTGAATTTTGATTTATAAACTTATTAATTGTCATTTTATCACGAATTAAATCTGATGGAGGTTTTTCTTTTTGATTTTTTGTTGGAAAAGACTAATTAGTAATAGCCAAAAATTAATAGTTAAATTGAAAGTATGTCATTTAGAGGTTAGTTTGTAAGCCTTCTTTTAGCCATATTAGCTAACATTTTTTGAATTAAGGGGAGCTCTTAATGATAAAATGAGTAGTAGAAAAGTATGACAAAGTTTCAACAATTTGATATTTCCAATTTTTTTGATCAACTAAGGGAGCCGCTTTTTTGATCGATTCGGAGGAAATTATTTTTTTCAATGAGTTCTTTAAATCCAACTTTAATTCGTTGAATGAACATTGGAAGGAATTCGTTCAAGATCCTGAAGTTATTGGGTTATTAAAAAGTTATTTTGATGGGAATGAATTAGAACCTATTACATTTTTAAAGTCTCTTCAAACAAAAAACGATGAAGATCTTCTGTTTGAATGGAGTTTTACTCCGCTTCCGTCCAGCTATCAAGATCGTTTTATAATTGTTAAAGGGGTACGTTCCACTTTTACCCAAGAAACCCAATCTGATTTCAGCTTAAAATACCTGGAGAGCATTCTGACAAATACGCATGATTTAATCACTGTTTTAGACAAGGAGGGGCGATATAAGTTTGTTGGGCCCACGGTCGGTCAAAAACTTGGATTTAATGCAAATGATCTCCTTGGGAAAAATTTTAGGGAACTGATTGATGCAGGGATTATAGAAATTATAAAGGGGAGTTTTGAGGAGGCATTGGAATCAGATCAAGAGGTCAATATTGATTTTTGGGTTCACCAAGGGAATGGTAAAAAGTCTACATAGAAAGTTTTGCCAAAAACCTTCAGCATCATCCTCAGATCAAAGGAGTGCTTTTTAGTGCTAGAGATATTACGGAATATATTCAAACCGACCTATCCCTTCAAAGACGTTTTGAACTAGAAAATATCATCAATAAAATTTCTTCTCGCCTGTTGAATGGAAACCCAAAAGATCTCAGTAAGAACTTTCAGGAGTCCTTGGAGATTTTAAGTCCATTTTTGAACGCTCGAAATTCAACTGTCCTATTTTTAAATTCAGAGGATAAGGGATTCGAAGAATTAAGTAAATGGGAAAAGGAAGGTGAATACTCCATTCCAGATGCCCAATTAGTATCAATAGTTGACTTGGTGAAAGAATCAACAAAATCCGGGGATTTTGGAAAAGTGAAACTCGTTCGATCCACGGAGGAATCTTTTTTCATTTTAGTTCCAATAATTTCCTCTCATAAACTGAAAGGGGTATTAGTTCTTGAGATTGATAATTCAGCCAGTTATTTAGAAGAAAACGAACTTCAAATTTTGAGGCAATTGGGGGATATTCTATCCGGAGCTTATCAGGGAGGCCAATTACTTCGAAAAATAGAAAGAAATGAAACCTTACTTGCTACCACCGAGCTTCTGGCCAAGTCAGGATCCTGGAGGTACATTCCTGCTAGAAAGAGTTTTCATTTCTCAGGAGGTTTAGCCCATATGTTTGGTATGGGGGAAAATCCAACCTATGCAAAATTTTCCAAGTTGATCTACAGCATGGAAAAAGAGTACCGACAGGGGTTTATCCATAATCTGAAAGAAACAGTTGCCACCCATAAATCTACTTCGGGGAATTTGTAATGCTCTCACCTGAAAAGAAGAAGGTGGTGATCCAATACGAAATAGATGCGAGGAAGCACTTTTTCAATCAACGTGTGGAAGTGGTAGGTTTTTGTACAGATATTACCCATAAAAGGGCCTCTGAGGAAAATCTACTGCTTCAATCTCAAATTTTAGCGCAGGTAAGCGACCCCATTGTTGTGACCGATCCAGCCCTTAATTTCATTTATTTAAATGAAGCTGCAAGAGGGTTGTTGGGACAAAGTGGGAAACAAACTATATCAGGAAGCATCAAAGAGTATTTCAAATTCGAGGACAAGGATGCGAGTTTGAATGAATTTTTAACAAAAAAGGGAGAATCTTCCTTATGGAAGAATGAAGTGTTCATTAAAATTCTTGACCGTCCATTAGAACCATTTGATATTTCTATCCAGACTATTTTTCGGAAACAAATGAAAAAATTGGGTTTTCATTTGTCTTAAGAAATCTAACTGAAAAATATGAAACCGAAAAGTTGGCTCGAAGGGCTCAAATGATTGTTGAAAATAGTCCAACCATTCTTTTTAGGACGGACCCCAACAATGATTTTGAATTGGTTTATATCTCAGAAAACATCAGTCGCTTTGGCTATGATTCCAAGACCCTTTTAAAAGAAAAAAGTCTATACTGGATTTATTGTACCCTGAGGATGCACGTCAATTTAGAGAGAAAGCAAAATCGATTAAAACTGAGAAAGGGATCCAATCATTTTCGGGAGCTTATCGGTTTAGGAACGCCAATGGGAAATATACCTGGGTAGAAGATCAGACGCAAGATGTACTAAATGATGCAGGAGAGATTATTTTGCATGAGGGAATTTTTCAAGATATCAATGATCGGAAAAACCTTGAGGTAATCAATGAAGAGCGAGATAGGCAATACCGAATCTTGGCCTCCAACATACCTGGTACCAATATCTTCTTGCTGGATAAAGAGAGAAAATACATCGTGGCAGAAGGAACCAATTTTGAGAATTGGGGAATGTCAAGTGAGGATTTTGAAGGAAAATTTTTATGGGATGTGCAGCTTACTTCTTATGAGGAAGTGAATGAATTGTTGGATAAGGTTTATTATGAAAGAGAGATTATAGAATCTAAACTTCAAATAAACGGTCGGTATTATTCCAGAATATTTAGACCTATCATTATCAGAGATGAGGTGGAATTTGTCTTGAGTATAATTCGGGATATTACGGAGGAACACCAAGCTAAAATTGATCTCTTACAATCGGAAGAAAAGTACAGAACCCTGGTAGAAGAGTCTACTGAAATCATTTTCTCTTTGACCGAGTCATTTGATCTGAAATACGTTTCTCCGAATGTGCAGCAGTTTTTAGGTTACCAGGCAGAGGAGGTAATTGGAAGGTCAATTTTTGAATTTCTGAACCCAGATGACATGGGTAAGTTTCAAGAAATGCTCGAAACCACTGAGGATTTTCTTTCAGTCAATCAATACTTGGAATTTCGTTTGAAGCATAAGAATGGTGAATTCAAAGTTTTCAATTCCAATGGAAAGCTGGTTAAAACCAAAGATGGAAAGGAGAATTATTATACCGGGATTGCGAGAGATATTTCTAAGCTAAAAGAGGCTCAAAAAGAATTGTTAAAAGCCAAGGAAAATGCTGAGCAGGCTTCACAGATCAAGTCTCAATTCTTATCCGTGATGAGCCATGAAATCCGTACCCCAATGAATGCGGTGATCGGACTTTCACATTTGTTAGTGGAAGGAAACCCACGTCCTGATCAATTGGAGAATCTTAAAACCTTGCAATTTTCTGCAGAGAACTTAATGGCTCTGATTAATGATATTTTAGATTACAATAAAATTGATTCCGGTAAAGTGGAGTTGGAGTCAGTTCCTTTTGATCTTCAAAATGTGGTTTCTCGAATTGTACATTCTCATAGTTTTCAAGCCCATGAAAAGTCAGTTACAGTAGAATGTGTATTTGATCCAAACCTTCCAAATCAAGTGGTCAGTGACCCGATCAGGTTAGGTCAAATTATCAATAACCTCTTATCCAATGCCATTAAATTTACCGAACATGGGTTTGTAAAAATAGTGCTTGAAGAAATTCATAAGGACCATGAATTTACAGAGATAGAATTTAGGTTTGAGGATAGTGGGATTGGTATACCTGAAGATAAAAGGGAAAGTATTTTTGAGGCTTTCACACAAGCTTCTTCTTCCACCACTAGAAAATACGGTGGTACTGGTCTGGGATTAGCAATTGTTAAAAGGTTGGTAGAATTATTTGGGGGTGAAATTTCTGTGAGCGCAAGAGAGGGGGAGGAAGTATTTTTAGGTTTACTTCTAAACTACAAATAGGAAAACTACATCAGGTATCAAATAAGGGGTCTTTGGGTGGTTTTGGCAGGACTCTTCAAGAAGCTTCTATTTTAGTAGCAGAAGATAATTATGTCAATCAAATTCTCATTCAAAAATTTCTTAAGAAATGGGATGTTGGGAGGATAGTCATCGTTTCTGATGGGGAAGAAGCTCTCGAAAAATTTAAAGAAGAGGATTTTAATTTGGTCTTATTGGATCTTCAAATGCCGGTGTTGGATGGCTTTGAAGTAGCCCGATCTATACGATCCTATCAGAAAGGAATGAAACGAAAAACTCCGATATTAGCCTTGACAGCGACTTCACTTCAAGAGGTGAAAGATCAGTTAATAGAGATAGGATTTAATGATTTTATTCCAAAGCCATTTGTCCCAGAGATACTCTACGAAAAATTAATTTTGCATCTAAGTGGTAAAGATCACTCTGAAATGTCGGTTTAGCATTACTTTTGCCTAGTAAGGATTCAGGCCAGTTGGCCTATTTCAAATAGCGTGATTAAATGCCTTTTTTTCAAGATTATTTCTGTTAATCCTGTGTTTTGGGATTTCCTTCTATGCTTCCGCCCAAAGACTCGTAACTAAAAGACCCTCTTTTTATTTCATGGTAGGTACTTCTGGGGCGAAGTTGAATCAATTCGATGAATTACTGGAAGAAAGAGGGCTTACAGGCCTTAGAAATAGGTATAATACCATTGGCTTGGGGTATCAGGTCAGGTATAATGATTTTGTCATCGGGATGGAACTATACCATAATAGAGGTTCTAAAAGTGAATTTGATGACTACAAATTATATTATAGAACTTCCAGAGCCTTATTGAATGTGGGATATGCCTTTATAGAAGAGTCAAGATTTCAACTCATTCATTATATGTCGGTGGGAGCAGGTTTCTTGAATTTTCAGATGTTACCTCAACATCCCAGTGAGAATTTAGGAGAGTTTTTGAATGATCCATCCCAGGGATATATCTTAAGAGAAAAGGATATCCAAAAAGGCACCAAGCATTATGGGAATTTTTAACGGAAATAGGTTTTCAGCTGAGTTATGATTTCGATATTCTTGGCAGAAACGAAGCCTTGGAAGTTTTGATGAAATTAGGATATGGATTTAGCCCTTTTGAGGGGAAATGGAACCTTAACGGAATTTCATTTGACAATGCTCAAAGTGGTGCATTTATTAGGGTAGGCGCCGGATTGACCTTACCGGATAGGAATTTCTTTTATAAGGATGCAAGTATTGGAGTCTCTATGATTAGTGGAATTCATTTTACTTCTCCAACAGAATTTAATGAGCAGTTGGAGGCAGCGGGTTTTAATGCCTTGGATGGGACTCCTTCCAATTGGGGACTTCGAATTTTAGGGGAAAGTGGAAATCTGCTTTATGGTTCGGATGTCTATAATTTAGCTATGAATGGGGCAGCGACAATATCAGAAACCATACTTTGAATAGTCTTCGGGTATATGGGAATCTTGGGATGAAATTTATCCAATATAGAAATATGTCTCTAGGGGTATTGGGAGGAATTGGTTATGGAAATATCCGATATACGAATACCCAAAAGGAAAAACCGGATTTTCCAGAACTTTTGAAAAGCCTCGTTTTGATGGATACCTGAAGAATAGTGGTTTGATGGCCAAACCAGAAGTTTTTCTGGAATATGGGGTTCCTATAGGAAAAAGGAATCTATTTGATGTGATTCTTACAAGTTCATTTGGCTATGAGTTGCCACTGGCTAATTACAAACTAGGAGACTTTAACATGTCTGGATATATGTCCGCTCCTTATTTGAGTTTTGGAATTGGGATCAGGCCTTGATAGCAAAGCAATAAAATTTAATCCACCTAGCAAATTTGACCAGACAATCTGTTTTATTGGTAAAATGATATTACCTTTGGTCTGCTTATCGAGAAAGACCGAGGGAAGGGCCCTAAGACGTCTTAGCAACCTGTAGCCAAGGTGCTAACTCCCATCCCGATTTTCGGGAACAGATGAGCGGATAAGTCCAGGTACTTTTTTCCGTGTTTTGCTCGATTAGCTGTATAAAAAAATAATGATGCAAAACAGAACCGAACTTCTACTTCAGCAATTTTCTAAAAGAATTCTAATTCTGGATGGTGCGATGGGGACCATGATCCAACGTTATACCCTTACAGAAGAAGATTTTAGAACACCTGAATTGGCTAATCATCCCAAGGCCTTGAAGGGCAATAATGACTTATTGTCTCTTAGCCGGCCAGATATCATCAAGGCAATTCATGCAGAGTATTTAGATGCTGGTGCAGATATAATAGAAACCAATACCTTTTCAGGGACCACTATTGCGCAAGAAGACTATGATCTTCCTCATTTAGCCTATTCTATCAATTTTGAATCGGCAAAATTGGCCCGTGAAGTTGCTGAAGAATATAGTGCTAAAACTCCTGACAAACCAAGGTTTGTAGCAGGAGCAATCGGCCCTACCAATCGAACCGCCTCGCTATCTCCAGACGTCAATGATCCAGGATATCGAGCCATAACCTTTGACCAGCTTGCGGCAGCCTATGCAGAGCAGGTCAGAGGATTGCTTGATGGAGGTGCTGATATATTATTGGTAGAAACGATTTTTGATACCCTGAATGCGAAAGCCGCACTTTATGCAATCCAGGATGTTTATGAAGAACGTGGAATTCCATTGGATCCTCGGGATGGAGGAATTCCAATCATGATTTCTGGAACGATTACAGATGCTTCCGGGAGAACCCTTTCAGGCCAAACCACCGAGGCATTCTTGATTTCTGTATCCCACGTTCCTTTGCTGTCTGTAGGTTTGAATTGCGCGTTGGGAGCAAAGGAATTAAGACCTTATTTGAAAGTATTAGCCCAAAAGGCGCCATTCTATGTGAGTGCTTATCCCAATGCGGGATTGCCCAATGAATTTGGAGCATATGATCAGGGTGCGAATGAAATGGCTGATCAAGTAAGAGACTTTTTAAAAGAGGGCATGCTCAATGTCTTAGGAGGTTGCTGCGGGACTACTCCTGAGCATATTGCCGCACTGGCAAAGCTTGCAGCAGGCTACGAACCAAGAAAATTACAACAAGAAGTAGAAGAAACCCTGGATTGAGGCGATGGAAACGAATCATTACATGAAATTATCTGGGTTAGAACCATTGGTTTTGACTCCCGAAATCAACTTTGTCAACATAGGTGAAAGAACCAATATTACAGGTTCTAAAAAATTCGCAAGATTGATCTTAAATGGTCAATATGATGAAGCACTTGAAGTAGCATTGGATCAAGTAAGAGGTGGTGCGCAGGTTTTGGATGTCTGTATGGATGAAGGGATGCTTGATGGAGAAATGGCCATGGTCAGATTTTTAAATTTGATAGCCTCCGAACCAGAAATCAGCAGAATTCCCATCATGATTGATAGCTCTAAATGGGCTATTATTTTGGCTGGATTAAAATGTATTCAAGGAAAAGGGATCGTAAACTCTATTTCCCTGAAGAATGGGGAAGAGGAGTTTATCAGCCAAGCAAAAACAATCAAGAAATTTGGAGCGGCAGTGGTGGTCATGGCCTTTGACGAAGATGGTCAGGCTGATACTTATGACCGTAGAATTGAAATTTGCGAACGGAGTTATAAAATCCTGGTGGACCAAGTCAAGTTTAATCCCCAGGACATCATTTTCGATCCTAATATATTTCCAGTAGCAACAGGAATGGAGGAGCATAGAAGAAATGCTTTGGACTTTTTCTTAGCTACTAAATGGATCAAAGAGAACTTACCGGGAGCCAAGGTGAGTGGAGGGGTTAGTAACGTCAGTTTTTCTTTTCGAGGAAATAACCCGGTAAGGGAAGCCATGCATGCGGCCTTTTTGTACCATGCTATCCATCATGGGATGGACATGGGTATTGTCAATCCAACCATGTTGGAAGTCTACGATGATATTCCTAAGGACTTGCTTGAAAAAGTAGAAGATGTTCTTTTTGATCGAAGAGAAGATGCTACTGAGCAATTGTTGGATTTTGCTGAAACTGTAAAAACTTCGGGCAAGAAAGAAGTGGTCAATGAAGCTTGGAGATCTGACCCTGTTGCCAAAAGAATCGAGCATGCATTGGTCAAAGGAATATTAGACTTTATTATCGAGGATACTGAAGCTGCAAGATTGGAATTGACGAACCCATTAAAGGTGATTGAAGGACCATTGATGGATGGAATGAATGTGGTAGGCGATTTATTTGGAGAAGGTAAAATGTTTCTTCCTCAGGTAGTTAAGTCTGCTAGAGTGATGAAAAAGGCAGTTGCTTACTTGGAGCCTTTTATGCCTTTACCAGAAGAGGGGCAAGAAGAAAGCTCCTTGAAGAAAATTTTGATGGCAACAGTCAAAGGAGATGTGCATGATATTGGGAAAAATATCGTTGGTGTTGTCTTAGCTTGTAATAGCTACCAAATCATCGATTTGGGAGTGATGGTGGATGCACAGAAAATCATTGACGAAGCGATCAAAAATAAGGTGGATATCATAGGTTTGAGTGGATTGATTACCCCTTCTTTAGATGAAATGGTCAATGTGGCTTCTGAAATGGAAAGACAAGGGTTGAAAATTCCTTTGTTAATTGGAGGAGCTACGACTTCTAGAATCCATACCGCAGTTAAGATCGATCCGGTATATAGTGGAACTGTTGTTCATGTGACAGACGCTAGTAAATCCGTACCTATTGCGGGGGAAGCAATTTCGGAGGAGACAAAAGAAGCCTACAGATTAAAGATAAAGGAGACATACGCTCAATTGAGAGTAGAGCATGAATCCAAGCAAGCTGTAAAACAGTTGGTTTCTTATGAAGAAGCAAAAGCCAATCCAGTAGAAATAAACTGGGAAAGTTTTGTTCCGGTAGAGCCGAGCCAGCTAGGGAATACTGTTTTAAAAGAATTAGATCTCAATGTTTTGCGAAATTACATTGATTGGACTCCTTTCTTTAGCACTTGGATGCTAAGTGGTAGATACCCGAAGATTTTAGAAGATCCGATAGTGGGAGGAGAAGCCAAAAAGTTATTGGCTGATGCCAACCAAATGTTGGATAAACTAATTGAAGAAAAGTGGCTTTCAGCAAATGCAGTAATTGGGATATATCCTGTAAAACGAACAGGTGATGATATTCAAGTACTCAATAAAGAGGGGCAAAGTATCGGCAAGTTTCATTTTCTTAGACAACAAGGTAAAAAAGGAAAAGGAGTGCCCAATCGTTCCTTAGCAGACTATATCCATCCTGAGAAGACAGATTACTTGGGTTGCTTCGCAGTAACGGCAGGAACAGGAATGGAAGCGAAACTAGCTGAATTTCAGAAAGCTGGAGACGATTATAATGATATTCTGTTTAAAGCTCTAGCTGATCGATTGGCAGAAGCTGGTGCGGAATACCTTCATGAAATAGTAAGAAAAGAGTATTGGGGATATTCGAAAGGAGAAGCGCTTTCCAATGACTCTTTGATTCGAGAAGAATACCAAGGAATACGACCAGCTCCTGGGTACCCTGCATGTCCAGAGCATTCAGAAAAAGAGGAGATTTCCAGATTACTTGAAATGGAGAAAAATGCCGGGATCACACTTACTTCGAGCTATGCAATGTATCCTACTTCTTCAGTTTCTGGATTTTATTTTGCCAACCCGGATAGTAAATATTTTGGATTGGGAAAAATAGGAGAAGATCAAGTAGCCAGTTATGCGCAGAGAAAAGGAATATCCCTGAAAGAAGCAGAAAGTTTACTGTCTCCAAACTTAGCTTATCAACCCAAAACAAATCTTGCCTCACAACCTATATGAAAATAACGGAACACTTGAAAAAAGCAGATCAAACGCTTTTTTCCTTTGAAATATTACCCCCTTTGAAGGGGCAAAGCTTAAAAGAATTGCTGGAGGGAATCGCTCCACTGATGGAGTTTAAGCCTCCATTTGTAGATGTGACCTATCATCGCGAAGAGTATATTTATAAAAAGCATCCCAATGGCTTGTTGGAAAAGATCAGTACGAAAAAGAGACCTGGAACAGTGGGGATCTGTGCTGCGATAATGAATAGATTCCAAGTGGATGCTGTTCCACACTTACTTTGCGGTGGTTTCAATAAGGAAGAGACAGAAAATGCACTGATAGATTTGAATTTTATCGGGGTAGAAAATGTCTTGGCTCTTAGAGGGGATGCCCCAAAGACAGAGGGTAAGTTTATTCCTGAACCAGACGGGCATCACTTTGCCAGTGAATTGGTGGAGCAAATTGTACGAATGAATAATGGGAAGTATTTGCACGAAGAGACTGAAACGAGTTTCCATACTGATTTTTGTGTTGGAGTAGCGGGCTATCCTGAAAAGCATTTTGAGGCACCTTCTATGAAATTTGACTTGAAAAGGTTGAAAGAAAAAGTAGAAAAAGGAGCCGAATACATCGTTACTCAAATGTTTTTTGACAATCAAAAGTATTTTGAGTTTGTGGATCAAGTTCGAGAAGCAGGAATTACCGTGCCGATTATTCCAGGTATTAAACCAATTACGACGGTAGGTCAAATTACCATGTTGCCAAGGACTTTCTTTTTAGACCTTCCTGATCCGCTGATGGATGAACTGGAAAAGTGTAAAACCAATGCGGAAGTGAGGGAGGTAGGAATTGAATGGGCAATTGAACAATGTAAAGAATTAGTAAAAGCAAAGGTGCCTTCCTTGCATTTCTATACCATGAGTAAAGCCGGTACTACTTACGCAATTGCAAAAGAGATTTTTTAATGCTCTTTCACTAAAAATAGAGAACCCTTCCCTATAGTTGGGAAGGGTCTTTTTTTAGAGGGACTTGGTGATTAATCCTTCTCTAATCCTATTCGAATCTCTTCGACTTTTTCTTCGACTCTGTACTTAACTTATCAAAGTCTTTTTCGAGCCAATCCAAACTTTCTTGAGTGGCATCTTCCATATCTTCAATGGTTTTTTCTGTACCTTCTTCCACGTCACTTGTGGTTTTCTCCCACCAGACCTCTATGTTTTTCATATGCATATCGGCAGTTTCTTCAAACATTTCCTGATCAGTTTTACCTTTTTCCACGATGGTTTCATATCGTGTTTCGATCAATTCTATTTGTTGATCATCTGCTTTTAAGTCTTTATAGATAATCTCTGCTTTATGGTCTAGGCTATCATACTTTTGATCGATTGCTGACCAATTGTGAACCGGAACAATTTTGACGGCAGTTTCAATACTATCTACATAATTTTCCAAATTGATGGTGACTTCAATCTTATCTTGTTCATCATATTGTTTTGTTTGACATGCTAAAACAGAAAACAAAATGGATCCAAATAATAAAGTTGATTTAGTTTTCATAGTTAATTGTGGTTGGTTTTGATTAGTTTGAAGCAATCACATGACCAAAAATCAGGTTGGAAGGGAATTGGGCTGTAAATGGCCATTTTAAGGTTTCTTGGGGCCGTTTTTCCGTTTTTTAGTACTGATTATCAATTGGTTGTGAATTATTTTTCATGGAATTATCTCCCCATTTTATCCCTTTCTTCAACATGTTGGAGTGAAAATTTAGTTGAAGGCCATTTTCAGCTACCATCAACTCAAAAGAAAGGGACTTTCAAATAATTTTCACGGTTTGCCTTCTTGAACTTTATTAAATTCACGGATGATTAAATTAATCGAGTGCCCACGTGATGCCATGCAGGGTATCCCTCATTTTATTGATACTGCTATCAAAGCGGCCTATATCAATCAATTATCTGAGGTAGGCTTTGATACCATTGACTTTGGAAGCTTTGTAAATCCCAAGGCAGTTCCTCAAATGAAGGATACCGAGGAGGTATTGAGCCTCTTGGATTTGCATCATTCCAAATCAAAATTATTGGCCATTGTGGCTAATTTAAGAGGAGCGGAAGATGCCGGGCACTTTCCTGAAATAGATTACTTGGGCTTCCCGCTCTCCATTTCTGAGACTTTTCAGCAGAGAAATACCAATAAATCCATATCGGAAGCTTTCAATGAACTGGAGGAAATACAAAATCTTTGTGAGGTAAAAGGGAAAACCCTGGTGACCTATTTAAGTATGGGCTTTGGAAATCCCTATGGAGAGGAGTATTCTCCGGAAATGGTTTTAAACTTCGTTGAACGTCTTGACCAATTAGGGGTAAAAATTATCTCTCTTTCAGATACCATAGGAGTCGCCAATCCGGCATTGATCACGGAGCTATTTGAGACTCAAATTCAGGCTTTTCCTAACATTGAATTTGGTGCGCACTTACATAGTACCAGAGAGACCATTGGTGAAAAAGTATTAGCTGGATTAAAAGGGGGATGTACTCGTTTTGATGGAGCTTTAAATGGTTATGGGGGATGTCCCATGGCAAAGGATGACTTAGTTGGAAATATGGCTACAGAGGTGATGGTAGAAACGCTTGAAAAAGCAGGTCATGATTTAAAATTGAATAAATGGGAGTTGAAAGAAGCCATGAAATTGACTCAATTTGTTTTTACTGAAGTTTAAATGTCGTATAAAATACAATCAAAAGTTAAAGCACTAAGGCTCTACCGGGTTCTTCACCGATGGTTAGGTATACCTTTGATTATCTTCTTTTTTATCATTGGCATCACTTCAATCTTATTAGCCTGGAAGAAGAAAGTAGAGTTATTACCGCCTACCACAAAATCCCAATCTGAACAAAAAGAGAACTGGATCTCGCCTACCGAGATGATTGCAGTGGCACAAACGGTCATGGATAGTTTGGGCGAATCTATCGAGGTGGACCGAATCGATATCAGGCCGGATAAAGGCATTGCTAAGGTGACCTTTAAGACCCATTTTTCAGAAGTGCAGGTAGATGGTTATTCAGGAGCGGTTCTTTCAGTAGATACCAGACATTCTGATTGGATAGAAAAAGTTCATGATGGAAGTATTGTTGATTATTATTGGACCGGGGAGGAGGGAGCCAAACTTACCTATTCCACGTTGACTTCTTTGGGATTGATTTTTATGAGCTTGAGTGGATTTTACCTTTGGTATTTTCCAAAGCGAATACGTAAACTCAAGAATTCTTAGGCAAGGAGTTTATATTTCTTTCCAGGTAGAGACTTGACAATTCCTTCAAACTCTAAAGCAAGTAACTTGGAGGAAAGCATTCCTAGAGGAATTTCAGTTTTCAAGCTGATCAAATCAATTTCTGATTCACCTTGGTCTTTTAATAAATTCAAAATTTTGACTTCTTCCTGATCTCTATCAGAAAAATTCAAGACCACTTTTTTGAAATTTCTTCTCCGGGTTTGGACCAAAACAATGCTTCTGCAATATCATTGGGGCCTGTATAGATGTTGGCCTTCATTTTTTTGATCAATTGATTACAACCTTCACTATAAGGAGATTGTAAATTACCTGGTACAGCGAATACTTCTTTGTCATAAGAGAATGCAATTTCGGCTGTAATCAATGCTCCGCCTCTCTCAGCTGCTTCGACCACAATCAAGGCATCCGAAAGTCCAGCAATGATCCGGTTTCTGGCGGGGAAATTACCAGGCCCCATCGAAGTGCCTGGAGCATATTCACTTACAATTCCTCCTCGATCTAGCATTGCTTCCGCTGTTTTTTGTGAACAGAAGGATAAATTTGATTGATTGGAGATCCCATTATGGCAATGGTTGGAAGATTTGCCTGAAGTGCTGCTCTATGCGCTTCGATGTCTATCCCATATGCCAAACCAGAAATGATAGTGGGTTGATATATCGCCAAGTCTTCAATGATTTTCCGGGTGGCAGTTTTACCATAGGGGGTAGCGCTTCTTGTCCCTACGATACCTACTGACCTTTCAGGGTTGAAGTCGAGCGTTCCTCGTGTGAAAACAAGTGCTGGACAATCTTCATGGAGCTTAAGCCTTTGGGGAAAAGAGGAGTGAAGCAAAGTGTGAATCTGATACCCTTTTTGCTTGCAAAGATTGATCAATTCATCTGCCTTTCGAAGCAGTGATTCCTTCTGATTTCTAATTTCCAACAGTTTTTCACCAACCCTAGGTGTTTTGGCAGCCTTTCCTTTCGGTATTTCAAAAATCGTTTTGCTGAGCCTGAATAGGCTATTATTGCTTTAATTATTCCAGGTCCTATTTTAGGAGCTGACCAAAGGGCTATAAAATACAGTAGCTCTTCATCTGTCGGTTTTTGCATTGAATTCTTCCCTGATATTGATTAAAAAATCTTTGATTTGCTGAAGCTTTTGAACAGCTGCAACCTTATCAAATCCTTGCTCTTTTCCAGATTTTATAACTTCTTGAGCGCCTTGCAGGGTATAGCCTTTTTCCTTGACCAGATGATAGATGTATCTTATTTTCTCGATATCATCTTTGACATATCGGCGATTTCCTTTTTTATCCTTTTTAGGATGAATAATGTCAAATTCACCTTCCCAATAGCGAATAAGCGAAGGGGCCACTTTAAACATTTGGGCTACCTCACCTATGGAATAATACTTCTTTTCTATTTCTCGCTCTTTGTACGGCACAGTAAAAATTTATTTAACACTAAATTAATCAAAATGCGAAACAATGCTCAAGCATTGCTTTAAGGTTTCTAAAAAAAAACGAAAAAATTAACGATTTAGTACTTGTAGCATGTGTACAGCTGCTAAACCGGCGGTCTCAGTCTTTAACCTGCTTTTTCCCAGAGATACTGGTTCAAATCCATGTGTAAATGCATGGTCTATTTCCTTTGGGTCAAAGTCACCTTCCGGCCCGATCAGAATTAAATAATTCCCTTTTGGTTTTGCCAAGTCCATCAAATGATGATCATGATTTTCATCTACATAAGCGATGAGTTTTTGAAAATCATTCCATTCAGGATAGGTTATAAAATCCTTGATATCAATGGTTTGGTTGATTTTTGGTGTGTGATACTTTAAACTTTGTTTGCATGCTGAGATCATCTTTTTTGAAGCCTTTCAGTCTTTAGAAAGCTCCTTTCTGAATTCATGGTCGAAAGCAAAGTCATTTCGTGAAAACCGATTTCCGTAATCTTTTCAATCATCCATTCCATTCGATCAGGACTTTTAGTTGGTGCAACCGCAAGATGAATATAAAAGTCATCCGCAGGAACCTGCTCACTGGAAATCACCTGGAGTATAGATTTTTTGGGATTGGCATCTGTCAACCTGCATTCATACAAATTGCCTTCTCCATCTGTGACATGAACGATATCTCCAACGGATTTTCGAAGTACCCGGGTCAGATGCTTGGATTCATCGGGTTCCAGATATATGGTAGGAGGTAATATATCCTGTTGAAAAAAGAGCTGCATATGACCAAAATTAAAATTTATTAGTTGAGTAAGCACCTATTGAATCAAAGTTAATCGCATATCTATTTAGATAATAAGGTTTCTATGAAAAAGGAAATTCAGAAAGTTAATTTTCTGAGGAAAAAATATTTTCAATTTTAATTTACAAATGTGAATGAAATATATTAGATTCATATTTGTAAATATAATATTCATGATATGAAAGGATATCATTTAGGGGAATTAGAAGAGCTTGTCTTATTGGTTGTAGGTATTTTGGATCAAGAAGCTTATGGAGTTTCTGTAGCTGAGGAAATCAAAAGTCAAACAGGTAGGAAAGTCAATATAAGTGCGATCCATACAGTTTTAAATAGATTGGAGGAAAAGGGTTTCGTGAAATCTCATATGGGAGGAGCTACTGAAGAAAGGGGAGGGAGAAGGAAGCGATTGTTTAGTCTTTCGGCAAATGGTAGAGCTGCCATTAATGAAGTGAAGATGATGAGGAATAGACTGTATGATCAGTTACCACCATTAGCATTAGATTTTTCCCATGGATAAGAAGCGCTACCATTATCCGCCAAAACTAGCAGATAGATTTCTGGAGTTTTATTGTATCCCAAATCGACTGGAGCAGATCCAAGGAGATGCCTATGAGATTTTTATCTGGATTTAGAAGAGAAAGGACTGACCTACGCTCGCTTAAGATTTATTTTCCATGTGTTTAGTTTTTTCAAATGGAGCAATATCGGGTTCAGCAAATTCATGAATTTAAAAACTAATAACACGGTGATGATTAGAAGTTATTTTAAAATCGGTTGGAGAAATATTCTTAAGCAAAAAGGTACCACCTTTATTTCTGTTTTTGGATTGTCCTGTGCAGTGGGTTGCTGTATAGTAGCTTATTTGTTTATTGCAAACATTTGGTTTAAGGGATTGAATCAACCCAACAAAGATGAAATTTATCAGCTGGTATATACTTCAGAAGAAGCTGAAGGACTGGTGACTTATGGAACTGTTGCTGAACCAGTCTCTGAATTAATTCCGAATACGCTAAACCAAGTAAAGAACCAGACGAAGGTATTGTATGAGTTTCCATTAGTGATTCAAGATAATGAGAGCTTTTATCAGCGGTCCATTTACGTGGACCCTTCCTATATGGAAATGTTTAAATACCGAATGGAATACGGGTATCCTGGAGCTTTGAAGGAGCCTGATCAGGTGATTTTAACCCATCAGCTATCGGAAAAATTATTTGGTGATATGCATCCTATTGGTCAGGAACTATCCTTGGTGATCAATGGGCAAGAAAAGCTCTTCAAAGTTGGAGGTGTTTTGGAGGATTTGAAAGACATGGATATGTTTACTTTTGACCTCATTGTCAATTTTGAATCTCATCCTGATACAATCACAGATCTTCCTTTGAAAGATGCTTGGAGCAAAGAACTGTGGACCTTTATTCAATTGGAAGAAGGAGCAGATCTTTCAAGAATTGAGTCCGAGTTGGAGGGTTTCACCCAAATTCAAAATCAAGTGAACCCTGAAAAACCTTATGTCAGTATGGGGTTGATTGCTTACCCGGATATTATTTATCATGTCGGGAAAATAGAAAGAGGAGTGAGGGATTTCTTGGGAATTGGCCCTCAGATTCTATTAGGCACAATTGGACTTTTTATCCTTTTGCTAGCGGTATTTAATTATATTAATTTATCCGTATTAATGGCTTCTAGAAGGCTAAAAGAGATGGGAGTTCGAAAGGTAATTGGAAGCAAGAGAAGTCAATTGGTTTTCCAGTTTCTCAGTGAAAACCTCCTGATCTGCTTTTTTGCAATTTTTCTGGGATGCCTTCTGGCTGGGTTTATTTTTCTACCAGGATTCAATGATATCGCTTCCAAAAACCTCCAAATCGATTTATTTCGAGACAAAAACATCTGGATATTTCTAGGGTCCATGTTGTTAACTATTACTTTAATTACAGGGTTGTATCCAGCCACCTATTTATCCTCATTTAAACCGATCGGTATTTTAAAAGGCAATCAAAAAATTGGGAGCAAAAGTGTATTCACCAGTGTGCTATTATCCTTCCAGTTTACCTTGGCTATTATCAGTATGGTGGCAGCGATAGCCTTTGTGCAAACCAATTATATCAATGCTAATCGAGATTGGGGATACAGTTCTGCGGATAAGATTATTGTCAATGTACCGGAGTCCAAAGATTATGTACCACTTAAGAACAAGCTTTCAGCGCTCTCGGCGGTGTTAGAAGTAAGTGGAAGCCAGGATTACGTGGGAAATTGGATTAGAGAGGAGGAGGTGGAAATAGGAGATGAGAAGTATCATGTCAACTTTCTGAATGCGGAGGCCAATTATCCTGAATTACTGGATTTGGAATTGAAGCAAGGGCGGATGTTTAATCCCGATCTGATTACAGATACTCAGGAATCACTATTGGTAAATCAAACTTTTCTGGACCAGTTTGGATTGGAATTTCCGCTTGATCAAACCGTCGCCATCGATAGTGCTACATACCATGTCATTGGGGTGGTAGCGGATTTTCATACCACATTTTTCAAAAATGCCATTGAACCCATGGCGATTCGCGCTTCCCCTAATTCAGTGTTTAATTACTTGACATTGAAAATGAATCCCGGTTCAGCGGAAGGTTCTATGGAATCGGTTAAGAAAATTTGGCATGAAACGGTGCCGTTAGGCCTATTTGAAGGGAAGTTGCAGACCGAGGTATTCGAGCGAGAAATTGCAGATGTGAATGGGGTTGCGAAGTTAATTTCCTTTTCAGCCACACTTTCTGTCATCCTAGCGCTATTGGGTCTTTTCGGTTTGGTATCCCTGAATATGACTGCCCATATCAAAGATTATTGTATCCGAAAGGTTTTTGGAGCAAATATAGAGGACCTATCCAAGAAATTACTGAAGCGATATTTGATTATATGGGGTATTGCCGCAGTGATTGGAAGCGTTTTCTCTGTCTTCTTCATTTCATCTTTCTTGGATAGTTTTTTTGCTTTCCATGCTGGAGTGGGGATTATACCTCTAGGGTTTGCCCTAATCATTTTATTGGCCGTGATCTTTACTACTGTTGCTTCGCAAATTTGGAAAGTGGTCAAAGCAAACCCGGCAGTGATTCTTAAGTCTGAGTAGATTCGACGCTGGTTTTTTCTGAAAGAAGCATTTATAGCGTTCAACTTGTAAAGGGTTGAACGCTTTTTTATGATGGCAATGAACAAAAAAAGCACATTTCTTATTAGAAATGTGCTTTAAACCAAATAACCTTATAACCAATTTACCCTTTTGAAATTTCCATATTGACGTTCTTGCCTTTGATGGTATTGTGCTTCATTACTTTGATCACGTGATCAGCATCTTTTTGAGGCACATCCACAAAGGAGAAGTTGTCATATATATCGATGCCTCCAATAGATCTTCCTGGAACGCCGGCTTCACCAGCAATTGCTCCTACGATATCATTTGGACGGATTCTATCTCTTTTACCTAAATTGATGAATAAACGAGCCATGTTGGCATCTCTAACTCTTTCAGGCCTTCTTCCACCTTCTCTTCTTCCGCCTCTTTCTCCTCTTTCGCCACCGCGTCTATCACCTCTTTCGCCACGTCCGAATCTATCTCTTCCTCCATCACGACCACCTTCACGGCCGCCTTCCCTTCTTCTGTCTCCATAGGAGCTTAAGCTGAAGTCCTGGTCTCTCATTTCTTTCACTACATCTCCCATCTGAAGTTTCATCAAACCAAGGGCAATCTGTTCGATAGAAAGTCCTTCTGTCAATAGTTGACCTACAGTAGCTTCGAAGATTTGATTATCCTCTTCTTTGCTCAATATTTTATGCACGTCTTTTACAAATTGAGCCTTCTTCAACTCAATCAATTCAGCAACAGACGGAGGAGTCATCTTGGTGATCGTAGCTTTGGTAAATCTTTCCAAATCTCTGATCTTTCCAAAATCTCTTCTTCCAGTAACAAAATTGATGGCAATACCTGATTTTCCAGCACGTCCAGTTCTTCCGATACGGTGTACATAAGACTCATCGTCCAATGGCAAATCGTAATTGAAAACCGCTTCCACATTGTCAACATCAATTCCTCTTGCAGCAACATCAGTTGCAACTAGAACGGTACATAGACCTTTACGGAATTTGTTCATTACTTTATCTCTTTGTGCTTGAGATAAATCTCCATGAAGTGCTTCAGCAAGGATACCTTTTGAACCAAGAGATTCAGTAGCCTCATCTGTCATTCTTTTGGTATTACAGAATACTACGCTCAATGCATAGTTATTTACGGTCATCAATCGAGCCATCAATTCCAATTTCAATGAAGGTTTCACTTCATAGAACACTTGCTCGATACGATCTACCGTCAATTCTTTCTTAGCAACCTTGATGATTTCAGGGTTGTTTTGATATTTTCTTGTTAAATCTAGAATAGGCTTTGCCATGGTAGCGGAGAAGAAAACAGTTTGTCTTTCTTCAGGCATTTCCTGCAAAATTGCTTCAATATCATCTCTGAAGCCCATATCTAACATTTCATCCGCTTCATCCAATACGATGATTCCGGCGTTATCCAATTTCAAAGTACCACGGTTGATGTGATCTTGTACACGACCTGGAGTACCTACTACGATCTGAACTCCTTTTCTAAGGGTTCTGATTTGCTTGTCAATTGATTCACCTCCATAGATCGCCACAGAATTGATCCTTCTATGGAATTTAGCCAACTTCTGGATTTCACCTTCTACTTGAACTGCAAGTTCACGAGTAGGGCAAAGGATGATAGCCTGTGGGTGATTTAGATCTGGATCTACCAAATCAATAATTGGAATAGCAAAAGCTGCAGTCTTTCCAGTACCGGTTTGAGCTTGTCCGATGACATCTCTACCTTCTAGTACGAAAGGAATAGCTTGTGATTGAATTTGGGAAGGTTGGGTATAGCCCATCTCTTCCACGGACTTAAGAATTTCGTCAGAAATTCCCAAGTCAGAGAACTTGAGTGTATTTTCCATGATGTTTCCTTACTTTTCTTGCCATGTACTCCTAGTGATTATCCCAGACAAGCGACAGTAAGGATTTCACGGCTCAGAAAAATTGTTCTTCGTCTTATTGACGGTGCAAAAGTAGAGTAAATTATTTTGAAAACAAAGCTTTCTTCAAAAATTTCTATAAATACAGCTATAGGATCAAGCTTTAGAGCAAAATAAATTTGGTTTTTAGATAAATGACTTGTCTTTTGCTGCCTCAGTGGTCATTTCCTCAGCTAATTCTTTTCCTAAATAATTATCAATCAAACTGTGTCCCAAATACAGTAGGGAGTCAAAACCAAGGCAACTACGAATTTGTAGATGTAATTCATGATGCCTACAGCAATAATTTGACTTAAACTCCAATTTCCAAAGACATAAAATGCGATGCCAAGAACTACAAATGAGTCAATAAACTGAGAGACAAAGGTAGAACCTGTTGCTCGCAGCCAAATCATTTTTTCACCAGTAATAGCTCTTAATTTTTGAAATACATAAACGTCGATTAATTGACCCAATAAGAATGCGGTCAATGACCCGATGATAATTCCTCCTCCCTGCCTGAATAGGGTATTGAAGGCATAATCAATGTTAAAAGGAACCCCTGAAGGCGTTTCTGAATTTACTTCTAACCAAAAATCCGCGGGTACTAATCTTGTAACGACCATGATGACTAAAAATGCATATCCTATCAGTCCTGCTGTTAAAAAACTGATTTTTCTTACTCCTTTCTTTCCAAAATATTCATTGATGATGTCCGTGGTGATAAATACCACTGGCCATATAATCGCTCCAGCTGTCAAGTTAAAGTCAAGGACAAATTCCCCAAAAAAGGTCCAGTTAACTGGTTCAAAACCAAGTGTTTTTTCACCGGAAAAAATCTTTACCCCGATAATTTCAGCCAAAATGGCGTTTGTCAAAAAGATACCTCCTAAGATGATAAATAGGTTGGTTTTTCTAGAGTTTTGAGATTTATTCATACGTCTGGGTTCACAGGATAAGTTTGACCTTCTTCACTAATGATACTGTTTGGAAAAACTTGTATCGCCTCTTGATGCATTTGACCCAACTCTTTATATCTGGAAGAAAAGTGTCCTAATAATAAGCGCTTTACACCGGATAAAGAAGCAATTTGAGCAGCTTGAGCGCTTGTACTATGGAATGTTTCAGCAGCGCGAGCTACCTCTGCGGTCAAAAATGTGGATTCATGGTAAAGCAAATCCACCTGATTCAGGAATTTGGTAATACTTGGATCAAAAATAGTATCGGAACAAAATGCATATTTCCTCATCGAATGCAAGGGGTAAGTATATTCCGAAACTTGGATGAGGTTCCCGTTTTCCATCATAAAGTCATTTCCCAATCTAAGGGATTGGATTGCCTCTACAGGAATGGGATTTTCTTCCAGTTTTTCTTGATTAAACTTCTAAGACCGGGTTTTTCAGTAATTAAAAATCCTGTAGTGGGAAGACGATGTTTTAATGGGAAGCTTGATACGGTAAATAATGGGGTATCCAGCAAGATATTACTTCCTCCAGTTGAGGTCTGGACAAATGTTAAAGGGTATCCTAATTTGGTATTATTCCAACGGAAATGAGTTGTAATAATCTCGTTTAGTCCTTTAGGCCCATAAATGGTCAATGGACTGGTTCTTTTCGAAAGATTATAGGAGGAGATTAGGCCTATTAAGCCCAAATAATGATCGCCATGCAGGTGGCTAATAAAAATGTGATTAATGCGGGAAGTTTTGATTTTGTACTTCCTGAGTTGCATTTGGGTTCCCTCTCCGCAATCCAGGAGCAAAAGCTCCTGGCCAAAACGGATTACTTGAGAGGTATGATTTCTTCCATGTACAGGAATGGAAGAAGTGTTTCCTAGTATGGTGACATCAAAGTCTGGAATCAATCTTCCTCCTCTTCTTCTTCACCACTTTCAATCTCATGCATGAAGATCGCTTCACCAGCTTCTTCCAATGTGCTTACTAAGTTGAGCTTTTTATCAAGCATAGAAATTTTCAACAATTTCATGACATGGTCCTGGATTCCGGAGATAACGAAAATTCCTCCGTTTCTTCCAAATTCACGATCCCCTACAAGTAGAGCACTTAATCCACTGGAGTCTACGTATTTAACCTCGCTGAGATCAAGCACCATGTGGGGATAGCCTTCCGCATGGATGGTTAAAATCTCAGATTTTAATGCAGGAGCAAGCAAGGAATCGATCTTCTCTTCTTGTGGGGAAAAGACAACGTATTGTTTTTTTTTATCTATTGAGTATTTCATAACATTTATAATATTAACCCAAATGGGCAAGTATTGCTTTTTCTATTCTTTTAGAAATTTGACTGGTCTCAGCTTTTTGGAATGATTCGCCGGTGATTTTTTCAAACAGCTCAATATAGCGATCAGAGATGCTATCTACAATTTCATCTGTCATTTCGGGAACAGTTTGTCCTTCTTTGCCTTGAAATCCGTTAGAAATCAACCATTGTCTCACAAATTCTTTAGACAATTGTTTCTGTGGAAGTCCTTTTTCCTGATTCTCTTCATAGCCTTCTGCGTAGAAATATCTGGAAGAATCGGGGGTGTGAATTTCATCAATCAGTAAAATTTCGTCTCCAAACTTTCCAAATTCATACTTGGTGTCTACTAAAATCAATCCCATGGCATTGGCCATTTCTTGACCTCTTTTGAAAAGTGCTCGCGTATATTTTTCAAGTACCGCATAATCCTCTGGACTCACGATTCCTTGTTCCAGAATAGCCTCTTTAGAAATATCCTCGTCATGACCTTCAGAAGCTTTGGTAGTTGGAGTAATTATGGGTTCCGGAAAAGGATCGTTTTCACGCATATTTTCTGGTAGCTCTACTCCACATAGTGTTCTTTTTCCAGCTTTGTATTCCCTAGCTGCATGTCCTGCCATGTATCCTCTGATTACCATCTCCACTTTGAATGGCTCACATTTTTTACCAATCGTCACATTAGGATCTGGGGTAGCAGTTACCCAATTAGGAACGATATCAGAGGTAGCTTTTAGGAATTTTGCGGCAATTTGGTTTAATACCTGACCTTTGAAAGGGATGGGTTTAGGCAACACTACGTCGAAGGCCGAAATTCTATCGGATGCTACGACTACAAGTTTTTTTTCAAAAATATATACATCACGTACTTTTCCCTTGTAAAATCCAATCTGTCCTGGAAATTTAAATTGAGTTTCTTTGATAGCGTTGCTCATGCGAATTCAGTTTTGGCAAAAATAGAAAAGCTTTTGCTTTCTTCTCTTTCGATTTCTATTATTTATGATCTTTGGTTTCTATTTTCATGAACCTCAGTCCGGATTAAATTTCCATTTTCATCAAAAAACTCCTGCTTGCCTGAAAGTAATCCCTTTTGATATCGTCGAATTTCTTCGAGTGAGCCATCCTCTCTAAATATTTTTACTTCACCTTCTAGATTTCCATTGAGGTAGTTCAGCTCAAAGTTTACCTGTCCATTTTCATGATAGGTGACCTCTTTGATGATATTTCCCTGTGAATCAAAATTCTTTTGTGCTTTGAGTTTCCCAGATGGATAGTATTCTTTATAGGGTTCTAAAGCGACACCTTTTTTGAAAATTCCTTTTTCCTTGATTTCACCTGATTGATAATAAATGACAAGTTCGCCTTCTGAAAGTCCTTTTTTATAGGTGCTTCTTCGCAAAGGCTCTCCGGTTTCATAGTTGAGATCATAGGAACCATGGAGCTCTCCTCTTTTATAATCTCGGATGGCTTCAATTTCTCCATTTGGAAAATAGACGGTTTCACGGCCATCCAAATCTCCTTCAATATAATAGGCAGTAATCTGAGGTGTTCCATCCTCGTAAAATGCCTCATAGGTACCATCGAGTGTTCCGTCCTGGTAATATATTCTTGAGGCTAAAACCCCAGATTCATAGTATTTTTCACTTAAACCATTGGGTTTATTGTTCATGAATACCGTTTTGTCCTGAACTTGACCATTTTCAAAATAGGAAGTCACTAAACCTTCAATTTGATTCCCTTCAAAAGTCAATTCCTGACGGATTTGTCCATTAAGATAAAAGCTTTTGCTTGGGCCTGATCGCTCATTATCTACAAATTGAGTGATTCGGGTAGTGTCACCTGTTCTTGGGTCCAAATCGTAAAAAGTCCCTCTTTTTTATCATCCTTTAGATGTCCTATTAAAATCAGGTTGCGCTCTTCATCGTATCGTTTGACGACACCTTGAGCTACTCCATTGACTTTAATATAGACTTCTTTAAGAGTAGGGAAGTCCCCACTGTAATAAGTCCTTACTGTGTCTTGTCCAAAAACGGAACTATTGATGAGTAATGATAAAAAGAAGAAGATGACTGGAAATTTCTTTCCCATATTCAATTATTCCGATTAGATGTCTAGGACTAATTCCAACGATTAGAGTTTTTCAATAACGATTGCTGATGCTCCTCCGCCTCCGTTGCATATTCCTGCTACTCCGATTTTCCCCGCTTTTTGGTGTAATACAGAGTTTAAGGTAGCAATAATTCTAGCACCGGAAGCACCCAGTGGATGACCTAATGAAACTGCCCCACCAAAAACATTCAGTCGATCATTGTTAAGGTTCAATTCTTTTTGATTTGCCAATGCCACTGCTGAGAAGGCTTCATTAATTTCATAATAATCTACTTCCTCTTCTGAGACACCAGCATGTTTGAGCGCCTTTGGTATAGCCAAAGCTGGTGCAGTGGTGAACCAAAGTGGGTCTTTGGCAGCATCTGCAAAACCTCGGATCTTAGCAATAGGAGTAAGGCCAAGCGTTTCTAATTTTTCTTTACTTACTAAAATCAATGCGGATGCTCCATCATTCATAGTACTGGCATTTGCTGCTGTGACGGTGCCTTCTTTATCAAATACAGGGCGCAGAGAAGGGATTTTGTCAAACATGACATTTTTATATTCCTCGTCTTCGTCTATGACGATTGTCTCACCCTTGCGACCTTTCATCTCTACAGGAACCACTTCCTCTTTGAAATAACCTTTTGCCCAAGCGTCTGCAGATCGTTGATAGGATTGAATTGCATAGGCATCTTGTTCTTCCCTGCTGATATTCATTTCACGCGCAGTATTATCAGCACAATTGCCCATTGGGAACTTATGGTAAACCTCGAAAAGTCCGTCTTTAACCAAGCCATCTACGAATTCGGCATTTCCATATTTGTATCCAAAACGAGCTTTAGGAACATAAAAAGGAACATTAGACATGCTTTCCATTCCTCCAGTTACTACTACATCATTGATTCCAAGCATAATGGACTGCGCTCCAAACATGACGGCTTTCATTCCTGAAGCGCAGACTTTATTGACCGTGGTGCAAGGAACATCATACCCAATTCCAGCCCCTATTGCTGCTTGCCGCGCAGGAGCCTGTCCTAAATTAGCAGAAATCACATTTCCCATAAACACCTCATTTACCTCCTCGGAACTTACCCCTGATTTGGCCAAAGCGCCTTTAATAGCTGTACTACCTAATTCAATTGCGGTTAAACCTGCTAATTTGCCACCAAAACTTCCTAAAGGAGTTCGAACTGCGGCAACTATAAATACTTCTTTAAACATGCTATTTGGGTTTTAATAAATCTAAGAATAAACTGAGGAAATTGGACGAATAAGAATGATTCGAATGGCCTAATTAATTGGAATTGAAAGTCAATTAAAATCTGCAAATCGGAAACGAAAGATCAGTTCCAAGGATTGAAATATTAGGTCTATGCCATTAGTCGATTTACCAATCCGGAATTCCTCTTTTTGGTCTTTGAGTTGGCTTTTTCTTATTCTGCTGAATGTAACGCAATTCTGCAGCATTCATACTTTCCAAAATTTGGGCAGCTTGTTCGGGAGTCAAATTCATGGCTTTAAGTTTTTCTTTAAACTCTTCCATGGCCTTTTGTCTATCCTCTAAATTGGCGTCCATTTGATCGTTGGCATTTTCGCCTACCTCATCTTCTGTTTGCTCGGATGGCTCTCCTTCCTGTCCCTCTTTTGCTTGATCTTCCTGGGTCTTTTCTCCTTGATCTTTTTGCTGTTGCTGTTCAGATTGTTCTCCTTCTCCCTGCTGATTATCATCTTTTTGCTGTTGATCCTGATTTTGCTGAGGGTCTTGGTTTTGTTGTTGTTTATCCTGTTCTTCCTCTTGTTCTTTTTCCAGTTTTTCTTTCAAAGCCTGAAGCTTTGTGTCTCCTGGATACTTACCAAGTCCTTCATTTACAGTGTTTAAGGCTTGTTTTTTTTCCGTTTTCACATAAGACCTTGCCGCTCTATTGAAATAATCACCAGAAGTCTGTGCACTTACTGGAAACCATGTAAGCATGAAGATTAATCCAAGAAATGTTAGTATTCTAGTTTTCATCGATTTCCGTGACTTCAGTTAAGGTACTAATAAACTCTTGATAGGCTGCAACAGTTTCATCTTGCTGTAATGCCTCGTTCATTAAGTTCAACGCATCTTTAAATCTAAATTGTTCCACTAAGCGATCGGCTTCTGCTTTTTGCGTTTGGCAAACTCGGATGGCTCGGGCTTATTTTGATCTTCATTTTTGCGCTCCTCATCTCTCTGCAACCAGCGAGCCAACATTTCATAATTATAACGGGCCACTTCATTGGTGGGGTCTTTGATCAATGCAGACTGAAATTTATTTAATGCAGCCTCATATTCCTGCTTATTTCCAAGTAGCACTCCGGATTGATTGAAGGAAAACGAAGAAATGGTTTTATCGGGAGAGATTGAAGCCTTGTCAAAAGAGGCAGCCGCTTCATCCGGCTTCTCAGAATATTGATAACTTAATCCAAGATCAAAATCCAAATTTGGGGAAGCATATTGAAAGTTTTCAATCAAAGCCAAATGCTTTTCAACAGAAAGTTCATACTCCGTCTTTGAGTAACTTTCTTCCGCTTCCTCAATAGCAGTATTGAGGCGTGAAACCCGAGTCCAGGAGGCAGGAATTAGCATCAAGGTTGCCAATAAAACTTTGCTCCAACTCATCATTATAACTTAATGGTTTTTATGGGTAAAATCATATCTATTAAAGATAGGGCTAATGCAGCAAGAAGAAAATAGAAATACTTATTTGCTGAGGCTTCCACAATTCTGGAGCCTGTCACTCCACCTTCTAATCTCTCTAAACTGTTAATCAATTCACCGATCTCCTGAACTTGATCAGAAATCTCAAAATACTGACCGTTTGTTTCAGCAGCAATTTGTTGGAGAGGAGTTCTCTCGAGGACGGACCTGGCAGGTTCTCCGGTCTGTGGATCGATTACCACGCCATTTCCTCTTGGGATGGTGCTTCCTGCTTCCGTTCCTATGCCCAGGGAAAATACCTTCACTCCTAGGTCATTCAATTGACTGCCTATGCCTTCCAATTCATCACCAAAGTTTTCACCGTCTGAAATCAAAATGACTGATTTGGATTTTACCTCTTGACTTTCATCTTTTTCAAAACGATCCAAGGCAATTCGAAGTGGGGAGTTTAGGTCTGTTCCAAAATTAGGAACCAAGCCGGTATTCAATCCATCAATATAAAGTTGGAGTACGCTTTGGTCAAAGGTCAAAGGGCATTGTAAAAATGCCTCTGAGCTAAATATAATCAATCCTATTCGGTCTGAAGGAAAGCTTTTGGTAAGTTCTTTTAATTCAAATTTCACTCGCTGAAGTCTACTAGGCCCGATGTCAGTGGCATTCATGGATTGAGAAAGGTCCACCGCAATGAATATATCTTTGCCTTCTTCCTTTATCTCTTTGGTAGAAGTACCAATGGAGGGCCCTGCAAATGCAATAAGAAATAAAACAAAATAAGTAGTCCTAAGTACCATTTTGGTAAATAGTCTTCTTTTTTCTACTTCTAGCCGCTTATTGATTGACCAATACCTAGTTAGGTAAACGAAATATAACAAGCCAAAAATACCGGCTAATAAGAGTGTGAGTTTTACGTCGGGATATGCCCAAATCATGGCCTGAAATTATAAAATAAACCTTACTTTAAAAGCGGCTAATAAACGAGTGGTCGGATGCATGCCTAAAGAATTGAGAAAATTAACAAACATTAATTTTAATTATTAGTATAAGAATGAAGTTAATGCACTAAAGATCGAAGAATGCAGCTTTTCCGTAAGGATTTCATTTTTTTATTTGTCTGGGTACTATTTGGGATATCAGGTACGCTTTCGGCTCAAAACAATTCTATACTAATTGGAGAAGTCCTGGACGCGAGTAATTCAGAGCCATTAATTGGAGCAAGCGTATATTGGGAAGAAGATGTTTCTTCTGGGGTAGTAACTGATTTAAATGGAAAATTCCGACTAAAAAGCCGGGAATTACCTTCAAGATTAGTGGTGTCCTATGTTGGATATGAACAGTCAATCCGAACTATTTCGAAAATTGAAGAAGGGAAAGATGTTCGATTTTTCTTAAAACCTTCAGAGCTTTCTTTGGATGAAATCATCATTCAAGAAAGAAGGCCTGATGAACAGGTCCGAAACTTGGAAACAGGGAAATCAAGGATTCCTATTGAAACCATCAAGAACATCCCTGCATTATTCGGAGAAGTGGATTTGCTCAGGAGTTTGCAACTTCTTCCAGGAATCCAGACTGCCGGTGAAGGAACCACGGGATTATTTGTACGTGGTGGATCTGCAGACCAAAACTTGGTTCAGGTGGATGGTGCCCCAGTTTATAACCCTTCCCACTTTTTGGTTTCTTTTCAGTCTTTAGTCCGGATGCGTTAGATCAGGTAGATTTATACAAAGGCAATATGCCTGCTAGTTATGGAGGGCGTCTTTCCGCTTTGGTGGATGTTTCTTTAAAAGAAGGGAATAATGATCAAATTCACGGGCAGGGAGGAATTGGAACGATTTCTTCTCGATTGATGCTGGATGGTCCACTTTTTTCTGAGAATTCGACTTTTGCGATATCGGGAAGGAGAACTTATGCGGACCTATTTTTAAAACTCTCTAATAATGAGGATGTAAGGAATAATAAATTAAACTTTCATGATTTAAGTGCCAAATTCGCCTTTCGCTTAGGTGACAAAGATAAACTGACGCTTTCCAGCTATGAAGGAAGTGATTTTTTAGGGTTGGATGACCAGTTCGGGTTAGGCTGGAGAAATTGGGTGAGTTCGGCTGCCTGGGGACATATCATTTCTGAGAATTCTTTCTTTGATTTAGAAGCATACCACTCCAGATATAATTATCAAGTAGATTTTGAAGATCCCGATAATGGTTTTAGTTGGAGGAATAAGCTTTCGGAATCTGGGATGAAAGGACAATGGAGTTGGAACAAAACAGACCGATTCCAATCCTATTGGGGATTTCAAAGTCAATATTACCATTTTGCACCCATCGGTTTAGATCCAAAAGGTGGGAGTGCCATTGAACCAATCACCACCAATCCGAAAAACGGAATTCTAACTAGTGTCTTTGCAGGAATGACAAAGGAGTTAAGCCCTAAATTAAGTGCTGAATTGGGATTGAGATGGGGATTTTACCATCAGATAGGAAAGGGGGTAGATTACTTCTATGAAGGTGGAATTCCAGATGAAGAAGCTGAAGTGGACAGTATTGGATATGCTAGTTTTAAACCCATGCATTTCTATCAAGGACTAGAGCCAAGAATAGCCTTTAGGTATTTGGTAAACGATGAATTTTCAATCAAAGCTGCCTACAACCGAAATTTTCAATACGTACAAATTGCGACCAATAGTTCAGCTGGGCTTCCTATTGACCGATGGATATTAGCTGGGAAATATATGGCTCCTTTGAGATCAGATCAGGTGTCTATTGGGTTTTACAGGAATTTCTTAGACAACAAATGGGAGGTTTCAGTAGAAACCTATGCCAAGGATATCAGAAATATTATTGACCTAAAAAATGGGGCCTCTGTGCTTTTTACAGATCAGGTTGAGACGGAGATTCTGACAGGAGATGGCTATGCTTATGGAGTGGAATTTTTAGTAAGAAAAATTAGGAAAGACCACAGGTTGGCTTTCATATACTTATTCAAGGACCTGGAGGAAGATTGATGGAATAAGTTTAGGGGAGCGATATAACCCGCGATATGATAGACCGAATGATGTTACTTTGGTATTGAATCATGAGTTTTCTCCTGCATGGTCTGCAGGCTTAACTTTTGTGTATACTACTGGACAAGCGGTTTCATTTCCTATAGGGACCTATGAGGTAGACAATCAAGTGATTCCTCTATATTCTGAATACCGAAATAAAGATCGTTTTCCTGATTATCATCGAATGGATGCTTCTATCACGTGGAAAAACCCGGATAAAGGGAGGAAATGGAAAGGGAGTTGGAATTTTAGTATCTATAATTTGTATGGAAGAAAGAATCCTTTTGCCTATGAATTCAGAGAGCTATTTAATGGCCAAATAAATTATGATCCTGATGTGGATGGCCCCGTAGTGTCCAAAGAGCAAGGGATTGTCATGACTTATTTATTCACTTTTTTACCATCCATCACCTATAACTTTCAATTTTAAGATGAAAAAGTTAGGCTACTTACTAGTATTAATTGGACTTTTTTCTTGTCAAGAAGAGGTTACACTTCCTTTAACTACCTTGGATGAGCTTGTGCCTGTGATCGAAGCAACTTGGACTGATAGACCATTTTTTAATGAAGTGAAAGTTTCCTTGGCTGAAAACTATTTTGATACGACAGATATAACCATCATTTCTGAAGCAGAGGTATCCATATTGGTGCCTGGAACCCAAGAGCGGATTCCCTTTCGGTTTAATAATGAAACCAAAAGTTATAAACCTATTTCAGATAATTATGTGGCAAAAGTTGGAGTGACCTATGAAGTACAAGTGAGATGGAAAGATGAATTGTATTCCGCAAGAGGGTTGATGCTAGAAGCGCCAACTTTAGATAGTTTGACCTATAGCTACCAAGAAGAACGATTGTTCAGGGATGAGGGATATTATATCAAAGTTTATGGGAAGATCCCTTTTGAAGAAGATAATTTTTATAGGATTCGGGTAATTGAAAACGACACTTTAAGAAATGATCGGGATGATTACCTATTGTTTGACGATACCTTTGGATTGAAGTTTTTGAAGAAGGCTTGGAGTTGAATTATCCTTTTGAAGAAGGGGATAGGGTGAGACTTGAATTGTTCCGTATGAATAAAGACACCTATGATTATTTCACGCAATTGGTAGGGTTGTTATTCAATGACGGAGGATTGTTTAGCCCCCTCCACAAAATCCTGAAACCAATTTTAAGGTGGATTCGGGCAAAGGAAAAGTATTGGGTTATTTTCTTGTTTCTCCGGTATTAAACGAATCTATTTTTATAAAAAAGGAATAATCCTTTTTTTATTTATCGTTTAATCGTAATATTACGATGTATTAAAAAGCCACGTCCATGTATTCCTTTTTTAATGAACTATTTTCAAAACCATGTTCGCCCAAAAGATAGTGTGCAGAGGTGGTGTTAGTTAGTTTTTATTGAGAGAGAAAAAAATTTGAATTTATTTATCGTAATATTACAATTAATAGCTATGAAACTATCAGAGTTAACCGCAGAATTGAAAGGATTGGAAGAGTTAAGGTTTGTTCTTCCGAATGGTGAGCTGATTCCTTCCCATTTTCATGTAACTGAAATTGGCCAAATCAATAAGAAATTTATTGATTGTGGTGGAAAAATCAGGGAGGAGAAATCAGTATCATTCCAGCTTTGGGAAGATGGGGATTTTAATCATAGATTAGGGGCCAAGAAGCTTTTACATATCATTGATTTGTCCATACAAGCTTTGGGCTTAGAGGATCATGAGATTGAGGTAGAATACCAAGGCGATACCATCGGTAAATATGGTGTTCAAGTCAGGGATGAAAACATATATTTGACTAGTAAACAGACCACCTGTCTAGCCAAAGAAACGTGTGGAGCTCCAAAATCAAGTACCGAATTATCAATAAAAGACATAGAGGCAGCAATTTCTTGTTCACCAGAAGGAAGCTGTTGTTAAATTAAGGTCATGGAGGTTTATCCAAAACTAGTGCAAACCCTTACTGAGGTTCAACAAACTCCTATTCATGAGAACCGAAAACTGGAGTTAGCTCCTTTGATCCAGTATATCACTCAGAAGCTGAATAATGGAGATCCGGTCAATTTGAACTTTATATGTACTCATAATAGCCGGAGGAGTCAGTTCTCTCAAGTTTGGGCTCAGGTGGCTTCAGATTATTATGGGATTGATATTGGAAGTTATTCAGGGGTGTGGAAATAACCGCATTTAATCCAAGGGCTATTAACTCTTTAAAAGAAATGGGCTTTGAAATTCAATCAAGTCCTGGATCAAATCCTACTTACGAGATTAAATATGCCAAGGACCGGTCTGCTATCATTGCGTTTTCGAAAATTTTCTCTGATGAAATCAACCCAAAGATTGATTTTGCAGCCGTAATGACCTGTGACCATGCGGATAAAAATTGTCCATTCATACCTGGGGCAGAAGTTAGGCTTCCTTTGAAATATGAGGACCCAAAATTATTTGACGACACTGAACTAGAGCGTCAAAAGTATAGGGAACGATCCATTCAGATTTCCTCTGAGCTATTTTATGTTTTTGGGATGGTTCAAAAACAAGTAGCCCAAACATGAAGGAACCAGGTTTTAATTTAATTGAAGTTTTTCTTTCAATAGTTTAAAATCTACAGGTTTAGTCAAAAACTCATCAGCCCCCAAACTTTTGGCGGTATTGTAATTTTGCTCGTCTCCATAAGCTGATATCATCATGACGATGGGCTTTGGGACGAGCTCTTTTTGCTTAATCTCTTTCAAAAGCTCCAAGCCGCTCATGCCGGGCATGTTGATATCAGAGAGAATTAGAATTGCTTCGTGATTCAATTGATCAATGTACTGCAATGCCTCTTTTCCTGAAAAAGCGAAGACAAAGTCTACTGCTTTAGAACGAATTTCCTTTCTGAACCGCTGTTCAAATAAGGTTTTCACGTCTACTTCATCGTCTACAACAAGAATTTTCATAATCTAAAGTTTTGGAATAATAAGTTTGAATTGTGCTCCTGAACCAAGTTCCGAATCCACTTGAATTTCCCCTCCATGAAATTTAATGATATCATAGCTGAGAGATAGTCCCAGGCCTGTACCTTGGCCTGTAGGTTTAGTCGTGAAAAATGGTTGGAAAATCTTTTGTTTAACTGAATCGGAAATACCATTTCCATTGTCTTTGATCAAGATCTCGATATGGTCCTGATAATTTTTGGTAGTCACTTTTACAGTGGGAATGAATTCGCTGCCATTTAACTTTTGCTTCTTTTCGGAAGCTGCATGGAAGGCATTGGTGATGAGGTTGAGGATTACTCGCCCTACATCCTGAGCAACCACATTAATTTTAGGCAAAGTTGGGTCAAAATCCGTTTCCATATTTGCATTGAAGGATTTGTCTTTTGCTCTTAATCCATGGTAGGAAAGCCTTAGGTATTCATCCGCCAAAGCATTGATATCCGTAGGGTCCTTCTGTCCATTACTGGATCGGCTATGTTGAAGCATGCCTTTTACAATGGCATCGGCCCTTTTGCCATGTAAGTTTATTTTTTCTTCGTTATCAATGATGTCTTTGATGAGTTCCGCAACTTCCTCTTGGTTGCCAGCATCCATTTCTTCTTTTAATTCAACCAATAACTCAGCATTTACCTCTGAGAAATTATTTACAAAGTTCAGTGGGTTTTGTATTTCATGCGCTATACCAGCTGTCAATTCACCCAGTGAGGCCATTTTCTCAGACTGGATTAATTGGGTTTGTGTGTTTTTAAGTTCCTCGATTTTTTCTTTCAGCTGAATAGTCCGATGATTTACCTTTTCCTCTAAAATTCTATTCTCTTTTTGAAGCCATTGCGAACGTAAATACACGATGGTATATGTCAAGCCTGAGAATATTGTGAAAAATAGGAGATAAGCCCACCAGGTTTGCCACCAAGGAGGAAGAATGGTGAACTCAAAGGATGCCGGATCACTCCAAACTCCATTGAATCCGCTTGTTGCAACTTTAAATTTATATTCTCCAGGAACTAAATTATAATAGTTTTTGGAGTTGCTGATAGGAGATGGGGAAGACCAAGAATCATCTGCTCCTTCCAATACATAGCGGTATAGAATTTTATCCCGGCCCTTGATGGCAGGATTGTTGAATGAAAAATTAAAGGAGTTTTGGTCATAGGGCACTTTCATGCCAATTGGTAAACCACTTGCCAGGTTTAAGCTGTCCCATTTTATTTTTTCATGGTTAATTAGTCCTGAGTCCAAAGGCAAGGTGCTTTTGGTATATAGAATAGATTGATCGGGACTATAAATTGAATCTGTGTCGGAAAGCTGGTTTTTAAATAGGAAGAGTTTACAAATTTGGGACTTTCCCCCATCACATTAACCGAAGAGATACTCACAGTCGGTTTGATGGTATCTATTTCAGCATTTTGTTCTATCACGGAAAGAATAGGCGCTGCTGCCCACCACATTTGTCCGGTAGAGGTGTAAATGGCAGTTGACTGGTTATAATCGTTGAAAACCTTCTTCGGGTTTACCGAACCTAGTAAATTTCCATGGTTTATCCGGGTTTGTGGAAGTTGGTCTAACCACTTTTACAATTCCATTTTCAGACCCTACATAAATATCTTCACCTACGGCAAGCATATCATACATAATAGGAGGTACCATTCCGTTTTCAGGAAGAACATTGGTGATTCTCATGGAGTCCAGATTAAGGATTGAAAATCCATTGTCACCTCCAAAAACCAATTCCTTTTGTGGCGTTTGAAGAAGCATGGATACATAATCACTCGTTAAACCATTGAACCTCCCTAAATAAGTAACGGTATTATTTGAGGGATCCAATACATTGATTCCTAAGTCATTTCCTAACCAGAGTTTCCCGTTTTTATCTTCTTCAATGAGCCAAATTCTACTGGAAGAAAGCCCTGAGAATTCATCTATTTTGTAAAAACTATTTTCAGCCGGTTCATATTTGATCAATCCATCGAGAGTTCCCATCCAAATAGATCCATCATTTTTTTCATGAGCCTTCCAGAATATTCTAGAAACCTCCGCTTTAAATTGAAATAGTTCTGCACTATTTTGTTCTAAATCAATAATTACATATCCTCTAATTCCTCCTATAAACAATCTGTCGTTTTTGAGTTTACTTATTGATCTGTAATTGTTTACGAGTAAGTCATTTGGGAATTTTATTAAGTAAAGTTTTTCTAGGTCAGGATCATATACATTGATTCCTTCATAAGTAGCCAGCCAGATTTTTCCGTTTTTATCTTCTGCCATACCCCAGGTGTCATTGCTGGCCAGACCATTTGATTTATCAAAATGCTCTGCAAGAATACCTGTAGGATTGATTAATAAGGTTCCAACCAACGTAGTTCCTACCCAGAGATTTCCTTTTGAATCCAGTAAAGAAGCACTAGGAATTCCAGCACCTCTAACTTCTGCTCCTGTTGGAATTTTTTCATCAGGTTTTTATGGGGGTCATATAAGGTAATGGTGTCATTGTCTACTATCCACAACCTTTCTTTTGAGTCAATTTGAAAAGACTTCCCTTGTCCAAAATACCCTTGTTTGTTGCCCAATGTCCATAACTCTTCACTTTCTAAAGAGATTCCTTTGGCTTCATCAGAAAAATTCCCAATCCAAACCACTCCATTGGAATCTTCTTTGAAATTGGCAGCAACTGATTTTATATCATATCCGCTTTGTTCGTCCAGTATTCTAATGACGTTTCTTTGAGGGTTTAGTATGCCGATTTTTCCAATGAAACCTATCCAAATATTTCGATTTGAATCCATAAATAGACCTGCCGAAAAAATCCCGGTCTTTTCTGTCAAGGCAGTTAAAAACTTGATCGTTTTGGTTTTTCTATCAATGAATGAAACTCCCCTTTGGGTATTGGAAAACCAAATAAGTCCTTTTTCATCTTCCATTAACCTAATGAAATCGGAGCCGATTTTATATTGTTCAACCAGTTTGATTTGTATATCCAACAGATACAATCCTGTTCCATTGGCTATCATGGCAATTTTTCCATCAGAAAGTAAAATCATTTCTGAAATTGATCCTGATTTCCATCCAATGTTCTTTGGGTGAAATTATAGTTTTCAAACTGGTCTCCAGTAAACCGATGAATTCCTTTCTCTGTGGAAAACCAAATGGATCCTTGGAGATCGTCAAGTATGGCATATACCGAGTTTCCCAAAAGTCCTTCTGATTGTCCGATTCTTAAAATTCCTGAAGTTGTGTTTTCCCATTTTGTCAAGGAGCCTAGCTTGGTGATGGTGGGCTCCTCTAACAAATACCTGATATGGGGAACGGTTTCTGTTTGAATAGTATCTAGGTTGATTTGAATTTCTTCAGGGTTTTTCCAATTAATTGGACTCTTGGAAATAGGGGCTAGAAGGGGTTTGAAATCATGGATGGAAAAGTGTTGGGAAGGGTAATTACTTAAGCTGAAATTTATTTTTGAGATTTTAGGAAGGTTCTCCTGTTCGATTTTTTCCCATTCAAAAGGTGCGAATTCAGGAAAGGAAAAAGGCTTGGTGACAGGCGTGGAAAGTCCTGATGGATTATCTGGAAAAGGAACTTCTGAACTTTGCTTGCATGATGCGAAAAACAACAGCAAACAGCAAGTTGACAAAAAGTTTATATAGGATTGATGATTCATCTTCATTTCATTCCTTCTTTTGTGAAATTTCAATTAAGATGGAGGTTCCTTCACCTATTTTGCTCTCTACCTTGATAGTACCTCCATGCGCTTTAATTATATCATAACTTAGACTTAGGCCTAAACCAGTTCCTTGTCCAGTTTCTTTAGTAGTAAAGAAAGGCTGGAAGATTTTATGTCTTATTTCTTCAGGAATTCCATTTCCATTATCGCTGATTTTCAATTGAATTTGATCGCCCACTTTTTGTGTGGAAACGGATACGACAGGTTGGAATGATTCTCCGAGTTGTGATTTTTTTTCATTAACTGAATAAAAAGAGTTATTAATCATATTTAATAACACTCTTCCAAAGTCCTGGGCTACGATTTCTACTTTAGGCAAATTAGGATCAAGGTCCATCTTCAATTCAGAATTGAAGGATTTGTCTTTGGCCCGTAAACCATGGTATGCCAGTCTTAAATATTCATCGGCTAAGCCATTAAGGTCGGTCCATTCTTTTTGACCTGTACTTGCTCGGGAATGTTGTAGCATTCCTTTGACAATGGAGTCGGCTCTTTTGCCATGATGGTTGATTTTTTCCAAGTTTCCTTTCAGGTCCTGACATATGGCCTTTACTACTTCAAAGTCTTGATTTTCGATTTCTTCCACAATTTCCTCAAGTAATTCATTACTTAATTCTGAGAAGTTGTTGACGAAATTGAGAGGATTTTGGATCTCATGGGCAATCCCAGCGGTCAACTCTCCCAGTGAGGCCATTTTTTCTGATTGAATCAGAAGGTCCTGCGTTTCTTTTAGCTCTTTTAAGGTGTCCTCGATCTGTTCTTTTGCTTTTTGGAGTTGCTCATTCTTCAACATTAAGTCTTGTGTTTGCTCGGCGACTTTTTGTTTCAACTCATCGTTTTTTTCTGCAACTCCGTCATATGCCAGGCATCTTTTTCTACATTGACAGGGGTGCTTCCATGCCAATGGATGAGTTTCCAGGAATCCTGTTTCCATTCAAAAAGACTACTCAACCTAAAGTCAATAGTATTCACTCCTACCTTACTTTTGACAGTTAAATCAAATTCCTGAACTAAAAGCGCAAGATCTTTAGAAGGATTTTGCCAATGGTGAAAAGGCTTTTCTACAAAAGAAACTTCTATCCCCATTTCTTGGGATTGTTGGTATTGCAACACCAACATGTTCATGAATTCTTGAAAATTATGGGCTCGTTCATCTTGTGTAGTGCCAAAACCACTTACTTCTTCCGCGATAAACTCAGGAATCTTTTCCAAAGGGTACTCAGAAGTGAATATCTTGAGTATTTCTTCCTTTGATTTTTGAAGTAAGTATTCTTTATCTACACTCATCTCTTATCAATTGAATGGTCTTGATTCGTTGAAGAATAAGGATCTATTCAGTGTTTGTAGTGCGTATCTAAAAATGGCCGCCCTCACCCTTGCATGAAGTAAACCAATAAACTTTTTCAGCCGACGGATTCAAGAAATAAAATGGAGTCAGTTTCTGGTTTTTGCTTCATGAAGAATTTTTTGAAGTAGAGTCCCCCAAGTATGGATGGGATGGATAAACTGCTGTGACTATCCATACTAAAGGCTCTTACCTTCAGATAATTTAACAGAAAATATTGGTAAATAATATTTTATAGGGATTAACTACAAAAAATTAGATTTTAAATTTGATAGAGGCTTGTTTTAACTCATACATATATTGAAGAATAATCTTTTCAGGCATAGAAAATTCCGATTAAAAAAGATTTTTAAATGGATTTCAACAAAAAAATCGTAGATATATGAAAATTTCGTAGGGTTTTTAAAAAATTCATTTTAGATTAGTTGCATGAATGAATTAAACCACAACGAAGAATTGATCATGGGCATCTTTTGGAAGCTTGAAAATGCCTTGGTCAGAGATGTTTTGGAGGAATTGCCTGAACCAAAACCGCCTTACACTACTTTGGCTTCTTCCATCAGATTATTGGAAAAGAAGGGGTATCTCAGTCATAAGACCTATGGAACCACCCATTTGTTTTTTCCAATCATCTCTCAAGCTGAGTATAGTAAAAAGAGTATCAATAGAATTGTCAAGAATTTCTTCGAAGGTTCGGTTAGTAACTTTCTTTCCTTTATGGTGAAGGAAAAGAATATCTCTGATGATGAGATTCAAGATTTGCAAAAGCTAATTGAGGACTACGAAAACCCTAAGAAAAATGAATGATTTATTAACCTATTTAATCGAAGCGAGTATTTGTCTTTCTGCTTCATTGGTCTTTTATAGATTGGTGTTGAGTGAATTGACGTTCTTTTCTTTGAATAGAGGTTTTCTTCTTTCAATGTTGGCGATTTCGTTGATGATCCCAGCTATTTCCATTGATTTTGCTCTGTTTCAAAACAACGGTGTGATACAAGAGGTAACCCTTCCCTTGGTTTGGGTAGGAGATCAGGTAGCCAATAATCAAAGTGTTTTTGATCTAAATTGGCTTCAATTAATAGGTGGGATTTATTTACTAGGTGTATTATTTACTGCATCTAGATTGATTTTGGGATTTTTTCAGTCGTTCAATTTACTGGGTAAATCCAACTTACTTTTTATCAGGATCAAATGATCGCAGTGCACCCAGATTTCAGCCCAGCCTCCTTTTTTCAATACATTTTGCTGCCTGAGTTTCATATGGATGATGAAGATCAGCAACGGATTATTCTTCATGAATCGGTTCATGTCAAGAAGAAGCATAGTTGGGATTTACTTTTTCTACAGCTAGCAAAAACTGTTTTCTGGTTCAATCCTTTGATATACATATATGAAAATTCTATCAGGGAAGTACACGAATTTCAGGCCGATCAAGGAGTGACTGAGTCCTATTCCCAATCTGATTATTCAAGGCTTCTTTTGAGATTGTTAACAGCCGGTAGGGGGTGGCAATTCATGAATAACTTTAACCAATTTCAAACCAAAAAGAGAATTATCATGATGAACAAAACCAAATCCCAAAGCAAGGAGAAAAGTCGTTTTTTATGGGCAGTGCCGGTGTTGGGGCTATTGTTTTTTGCATTTTCCTGTGATCTCGCCAAAGTAGATGAGGAATTGGAAGGGCCTGTCCTAAATGGAGAAAAAAAGCAGCGGTAGGCATTACAGATTTAAAGGCAAGAATCACTGATGTGGGAAAAGATGGAGGAGAGATTTTTGATATCGTTGAAACCATGCCAAATCCTCCAGGAGGTATGGAAGGTTGGAATGAGTACTTGGCCAATAATTTATCCTACCCAGAACAGGCACGAAGAATGGGAGTGGAGGGTACTGTGATCGTAAGGTTTGTGGTGAATAAGGATGGATCTGTCTCCAATGCAGAAATTTTAAGAGGTATTGGTGCAGGTGCAGATGAGGAAGCGATGCGTGTAGTCCAAAACTGTCCAGATTGGACCCCAGGAAATCAGAGAGGCAGAGCTGTCAATACCAGAATGAGATTACCGATCCGGTTTATGCTAGGCAATGGTGAAGTCTCTAAAGAACCATCCCAAGTAAAATTGGATTCTCCGGAAGCAATTGAGATTCCAATCTCTAATTAATTATGTAAAACCCTTAAATAGTATTACAATGAAAACTAACGCAAAACCAATTATTATGACTACCCTGATGATGTTCATGATTTTTTCATGAGTGTGCAGGAAGGGACGGCTCAAACTCAAGAAGTTCATCAGGAGGTAGATGTGATGCCTCAACCCCCTGGTGGGATGTCTGGCTTGATGGCATTTATGATGGAGAATTTGAAATATCCAGAGCAAGCAAAGGAAAAAGGAGTGGAAGGAGTAGTGATCGTTTCTTTTGTGGTGCAACAGGATGGTTCTATTTCCAATACAGAAATATTGAAAGGTATAGGAGCTGGCTGTGATGAAGAAGCAATTCGGGTTGTCAAAGCATTTCCAAGCTGGACGCCTGGTGAGAAAGATGGGAAAAAAGTAAATACACAAATTCAACTGCCAGTGAAATACAAGCTTTAGTTGATGGTTCTTATTTGATGAAAAGCCTCTAAATCAATCTAGAGGCTTTTTTTGTTAAAAATTACGAATATGTCGTGATATTACGAAATAATCGTAGGTTTTGTGAAAAAACTTTTCTACTTTGGAATCATGGAAGAATTAACCGCCAACGAAGAGCAGATTATGCGTATTTTCTGGAAGCTAGAGCGAGCTATTGTTCGAGATGTTTTGGATCAGCTTCCTGAGCCCAAACCTCCATATACCACCTTAGCATCTTCAGTAAAGGTCCTGGAAAAGAAGGGGTATCTAGGACATAAATCTTATGGTAAAACCAATGAGTACTTTATTTTGATTCCTGAAAGTGATTATCGGAAGAAGAGTTTTAATACGTTGTTGAAAAACTTTTTGGAGGATCTGTGGAAAACGTGCTTTCTTTTTTAGTCAAGGAAAAGAAGGTGTCTGAAAAAGAGCTGGAAGAGCTCCAAAAAATGATTGATGGCTACGAGAAAAAATAATAGTTATGGAATTTCTATTTACCTATTTATTGAAAGGAAGCATTGGTATTGCATTGATTGTGCTGTTCTACAAAGTGTTGATTGAAGACCTTACGTTCTTTTCTTTGGGAAGAATTACGGTATTGACTCTTTTGGTTGCGGCGGTAGTTTTACCTTTACTTTCTTTTGATTTTCAATTTTTGGGTACGTCCACCTTGATTCCACTCAATTCATCTTTGACTTGGCTGGAAGGTCAAGCGAATGGAGTAATTCCTGTGGAGGAATCCTCTGCTTTTGATTGGAAAATCATTCCTTTTATCATTTTTCTGATCGGTGTTTTATTTAGACTCCTTCAACTATTTTCTGGCATTTTAAGTACGCTATTAATAATCGCTAGTTCAAAGAAAGTAGTAGTGGGAAAAATGACTCTCGTGATCAATTCACAGTTTATCCCTGCATCTTTCTTTAATTATATCATGCTGCCAGAATACTCAGAAAGAGATGAGAAATCAATCAGATTTTGATCCATGAATCTGTACATGTTCAACAAGGTCATACTTGGGATGTATTATTTCTTCAGTTGATCAAAGCGGTATTTTGGTTTAATCCCGCCATTTATTTGTTAGAAAAACAACTTCGTGAAATTCATGAATTCCAAGCGGATCGAGCTGTAACTACCAATTACTCTACGATTGCCTATTCTAGACTGTTAGTGAAACAGCTGAGTAAAGATTGTGGGCTTCAATTCATGAATAACTTTAATCAATTTCAAACCAAAAAAAGAATAATGATGATGAACAAAACAAAATCGAAATCCAATCAAAAGATGAGATTCTTCTTAGGGCTACCTTTACTGGTGCTTATGGTAGGTCTTTTCTCCTGTGATTTGGCCATGAGTCAAACAGACTTAATGGGCGTATGGAAAGGTACTGAATTTCAGTTTGAGCAAACGGAAGGCCCTGATATGACCGCTATGATAGAAGGTGGTAGGGCACTTCATGAAGGAGGTAGGTTAATCCTTAATGAGGACGGAAACTTTGAAATATTTGCCGGGCAAGGTGATATGAATGGATCTGGTACTTGGAAGTTATCTGAAGATGAAGACCTGCTTATCCTGACTATGAATGGAGATGAGGAAACCAAGTATAGTATTGTTTCTTTATCTGATGAGGAATTAGTAACCAAGCATGAGGTGGAGTTTGATTCTCCTATGGGAAAATTGGCAGGTATCATTACACTGACGTATATCCGTTAAAAAATTTAATCGTATCTACGATTAGTTCGTAGATTTTTCATGTGATTTTAAATGAAAAAGCCACCTTGATGTTCAAGGTGGCTTTTTATTGGTGTAGACGATGGTGTTAATCCATCTTGTCTCCGAAGAAAATTGCATTTAAAAAGAGCTTGTTAGTACCAAACCAAGTGCCTCTGAAATTAGGGGAATCAAAGAAATTGATCACTCGACCTCTTCCAACTGGAGAAATTATCAAACTTGCACTTTGCTTTAACAACTCCAAGTTTTTATCAGATATATACCCGCCAAGTAATGGGTTTTCGGTATATCGAACAGGAGTGAGGTACTTGTCTTTGCTAGGCTGAACAAAGATGGAATTATTTCTATATACAGGAAGCGTTTCTCTATTGTAGCCATATGTGATGGGATGGGTAAGATCCAACCTGGCCATGTAGATACTTCCACCCACTTGTTTTGCTCCTTCAAATGCAGACCTTTCAGCAAATGGAAGCTCTTTTGGGTCCGTGCTTTCTCCACGGGCTACCATACTTTCTTTGATAATTTCCTTTTGATTTAACCAAAGACTGGCGGTTTTCATGGAAATCACGGTTCCTCCACGATTAATCCAGTCTTTTAGATGGTTTACTACTGATTCTGAGAAAGAATTGTAATTGCCAGATGGAAGGATAAGCGTATTGTAATCAAATAGATTTACTCTTCCCATCTGATCTGAATTGACTTTGGTGATCGGCATTCCTAGCTCAGAGTCCAATAAATACCAGATTTCACCAGCCTCATAACTGGAAACTCCATCTCCCACCACCATGATGACTTTTGGTTGGGTGACTGCACCCACTAAATTGGAACCAAGATCAATTCCTTCCAGATTAAAACCAGTGCTCGTGGCATAAACCTGCTGATGATTTACCACGGATAAAGTTTTCAATTCGTCTGTTACATTACTTTCACTTAAACTTTGGAATCCCATGGGAATCATTAAAGTGCCAGCTCCAAATTCTCTTGGACCATTTTGGGTCTGGGAAGTAAAAGGTCTATTCACAATTTCAACATGGACACCTGCTTTTTGTAAGTCAAAAAGCATTTTTGGGCGCGTAATAGTCAGACCAATCAATTAAATAGGCATAAGCTTTTCCTTCTGGAAATTCATAAGGAGTAGGGGTATTGTTAGTTACTTGTTCCCCTAGCTTCACCGAAGGCCCTGCAGCGTAAGGCATTCCATAGGCATGGGCCATGGTCCAAGTAGATGCATCATAAAAAACAGAATCGGCAAACTCGGTGACTTCTTCAAACATAGTTCTTACCATTCTATACTGTGGTTGTGAAGTAGGAACGACCCAGGATTTACCTTTCTTGAAATCATAGCCGCCCAAACTTAGGTCATCAGTGTTTTCATAGACTTTAATTTGATGATCCATTAAGAATTGGACAAACATTCTGTTTCTATTCTCGTCAAATTCATCTCCAAAAACATAATTCTTGGCAGGGTCTTTCGCTCCTTCAGAAACTGCAGTTTCGAAGAACTCCCTTAAATAATCATGCATGAAATCTTTGTTGTCCAATGCAGCTTCCATAGTGGCCAGGGAACTTCTCACATGGTTTCGAATTGTAAATTCAAAGCTAATGTCACCTCTTTGACTACTTTGCAAATGACCACGGCTACTTGCTTGCTCAAACACTAGTCCCAAACCTCCATGGATATCAGGGTAGGTACTTCCATAACCTGGGTAGCTGTTGTCAAAGACTTCTTTGGTCCAATAAAGGCTACCGATTTCATCTAGGTATTTTGAAAAATACTTCGCAAATCTCGTATTGATGTCATCGTAATTTTTTCTGGGTACCACAGGGTTTTCGCTTCCATAGGGTTTGGTAGGTTCAAAGAAATAGGTGCTATTTGTTCCCATTTCATGAAAATCCGTGGTCACATTAGGATACCAAGTATGATACCAGGCAATTTTGGCCTGAGATTCTGGGTGCGCCAATGGAAGCCAATCACGGTTCAAGTCAAACCAATAGTGATTGGTTCTGCCTCCAGGCCAAACTTCATTATGTTCTCTATCCATTGGATCAGCTACAGGAGGGAAGCCTTTATTGGTATTGGCCCAATGGCTATGACGATCTCTACCATCCGGATTTACGGTCGGGTCAAAATGGACCACTGCATTATCCCTCAAGTTTTTCGCTAAATCTGATTGAGAGGCTAATAGCCAGTAGGCGGTTAGCATCGCAGCTTCCGCAGAAGAAGGTTCATTTCCATGTACTCCATATCCTTGGTGTATAATGGATGGCATGGAACTGACATCTGGTTTCGGTTGTGAAGGGTCAGCTAATTGTAATTGGGTTAACCTAATTTCTTCCAGGTTAGCCATATTGGCTTTCGAAGCAATGGTTAATATGATTTTAGGGCGCAACTCATGCGTATAACCGATGGTTTTTAGGGAAGCCATCTCCGAGAGTTCGTCGAGCTTTTCGAAATATTTGACTATTAGGTCATACCTCGTATGCCAATCACCGATTTTATAGCCAAGGAATTCAGAAGGGGATGGAACATTCGGATCAAATGTCTCACCGGGAAAGAAGTAATTTTCTTGTGCCTGACTGGTCAAACACATAAATATCCCGAGAAATAAAGAAAGTAGTGGTTTTTTCATAGGTCCAATTTATTTTAAAATCGAATAGAATTTCAGGGAAAATGGTAAAAATCCATCAATGGTTTTTTGTTTGCTGTCAATTTGAAGTAAATTATCCTCCTTAGTATTTATCCTAAAATAATCTATTGTATGAAAAAGACATCGCTGACCCTGGCGCTTACCTTATCAGCATTTAGTATCAGCTTTTTAGCTTGTGCTCAAGAGAAAACCCCGCCTCCAATGAGACCAGAGGCAACTGAATTTTACACTCCAGTACCTCCAAGAGTTACTCCTGGAGCCAATAACACTGCACCACCATCTGATGCCATCGTTTTGTTTGATGGAACGAGCTTGAATGGTTTTGTAAGCGCAAAAGATGGGACCAGTCCGGCAGAATGGACCATCGAAAATGGTGAGTTGGTAGTTACTCGCGGAAAAGGTGATATTCAATCCAAACTTGCTTTTGGAGATGCACAATATCATGTAGAATGGTCAGCACCTACCGAAATTGTTGGGGAAGGTCAAGGCCGTGGTAATTCAGGCTTCTTTTTGATGGGATTGTATGAAGTTCAAGTATTGGATAGCTACGAAAGTAAAACCTATACCAATGGTCAAGCAGGTAGTATTTACAAGCAGTTTGCTCCTTTGGCAATGGCTTTAAGACCTCCTGGTGAATGGAATTACTATGACATCATCTTTAAAGCACCTCGCTTTAACAAAGATGGGATCGTCACTTCTCCAGCTACTGTTACCGTGTTAATGAATGGAGTTTTGGTTCAAAACCATGTTACCTTAAAAGGTCCAACTGAATACATTGGTATTCCAAATTATAAAGCACATCCAGAGGAATTGCCAATCAAATTGCAAGACCATGGAAATCCAGTAAGATTTAGAAATATCTGGGTTCGTAAGCTTTAATTATTCATTTTAAAGGAGCAGCATATTTTTATGTTGCTCCTTTTTTTGTCCAAACTCAATAAACCAAATAACCATGTCATCTAGAAGACGATTTATTCAAAATTCCATTCTGGTAGGTGCAGGATTAAGCATGCCTACGATCTTGACCGCAGCAGATTTTGGAAGATATACTCGAAAAGTAAAACCATCAGATCAATTGAACTATGGATTGATCGGTGCCAATGGAATGGGCTGGTCCAATATGAACGCCCATCTCAAATTACCTGAAGTCAATTGCGTGGCAATTGCTGATGTGGATCAAAGTGTGCTGGACCGAAGAAGTGAAGATGTTTTTAAACTTCGTGGAACCCGTCCGAAGCTTTATAAGGATTATCGAAAGTTGCTAGAAGATCCAGATATAGATATTGTCATCATTGGGACTCCAGACCATTGGCATTGCCTGAATATGGTGGATGCCGTTTCTGCCGGAAAGAATGTATATGTAGAGAAACCTATCGCGAATACCATCGAAGAGTGTCAACTGATGGTAAAAGCTCAGGAGCGTTATGGAAAAGTGGTGCAAGTAGGACAGTGGCAGCGATCCGGAACACAATATGCACAAGCAATAGATTATGTAAAGTCAGGCCAGTTGGGCCAAATTCGATTGGTTAAATGTTGGGCCTACCAGGGTTGGATGAAACCTGTTCCAGTGTTGCCAAATGGAACTGCCCCTGCTGGGGTGGATTATAAGATGTGGTTGGGGCCTGCACCAGATCGACCTTTCAATCCCAATAGATTCCATTTCAATTTCCGTTGGTTTTGGGACTATGCAGGTGGCTTGATGACAGATTGGGGGTACATGAAATTGATATTGCTCTTTACGCGATGGGAGTGAGTGCACCTAAATCGGTGATGGCTTCTGGAGGGAAATTTGCATACCCAGATGATGCTTCTGAAACCCCTGACACCCTGCAAACGGTATATGAATACGATGGATTCAATATGCTTTGGGAACATGCCACAGGTATTGATGGAGGTAATTATGGCACTACTGAGGGCATTGCTTTTATTGGAAACAATGCAACTTTGGTGGTGAATAGGGGAGGATGGAAAGTGATTCCTGAAACGGAGAATAAAGATGGACAGCGTGTTCCAAAAGTGGCTGAGGTTCCTCATACTCGAGGAGAAGGAAATGCCTTGGATCATCATGCTGTCAATTTTGTGGAAGCGGTGAAGGCGAATGATCCGAGTTTGTTGCATTGTGCCATTCAAACAGGAAGTGTGGCCGCGATCAATGCGCAGATGGGAAATATTGCCTATAAGACCGGTAAGAAAGTGTATTGGGATGCTACCAAAAATCAGTTCACGGATTCAGAAGCAAATCAATTGATCAAGGCGCATTACCACAATGGATGGGAACTGCCGAAAGTGTAAAATTTAAAGAAGTTAAACTTAGAAATGACCCTCCAATTTATTGGAGGGTTTTTATTTTCTAAAATTAAAGCGGTATTCGAAGTTCAATAAAATCTGGCTGTTTCGAGGGTTGTTGTATCCTGGATATCCTCCATTGGTGACATCTGAAAATTGATAAGTCAGATTGAACAAATACTTTCTTTCGATGATCGCCTGAGCTTGGATGAAAGTTCCCAGGTCACTTGTTCCAATTCTAAATTTATTTCCCGCGGGCAACCCGAATCCTGATCCGATTGCTCCTTCAAACCGCATCCCGGGAAAGGGGCTAGGAAGACTATTGGAAACTCCTCCATCAATGAATAGAATCCGTTCTGGTCCAATTCTCATATAGGATTGGATAAATACTGGTGTGTTTACTATAAGGGTGGAAGGATCGGGTCTCTCAACTTCCTTTTCTGTAAAGGCATTCCATCCTATACTTCCTAGGTGAAGCCCAGCTCCCAATCCTACCCATTTCCAATCTTTCTTTACGTAAGGGTTTACTGAGAAAAGTGTTTTGCTTTTAGAGCTAATGGGATCGGCATCCAGTTTCTTTTCTGTAAGCTGCCCATAGGATAGGTTAATGCCATAAGTCAATATTCCATTATCACTGATTTTTGCTCTTCCTATTCCAAGGCCTCCTGTGGAATAAGTAGATTCAAATGCTGAATATTGATAGTTATTTGCACACCCAGAATTGCCACCAGAGGAACCTTTATAAACTGAGGTTGAAAAATAATCTCCGGATGAATAGCCTCCTTTAATAAAATCATAGCTTTTTACCTGAGTACTGTCTTCAGGTAATATGTTCCAAGTTTGACTCATTAAAAAAATAGGTAATACCATACTTGCAATCACTCCCCAACGAAATTGGGGAACCGTATTTACTTTAAAATAATGAACGGAAGCGAGGGCCATACTGGGAAAAAGCATGAGGTTCATGGCTAGCATTTCAGCGAAACTCATCCAGAATCTTAAGGACCAGGTCATGACTACCGTCATCCCTAAAAAAATGACAGCGGTAAAAAAACTGGAATAGTAGCTTTTTGTGAGCAAGTTCAAATGCTCGGGTTTTCTTTCCCTATATATAATGATGAGTGTTGTGAAAATAGAGATGAAAAGTAAAACCCACTGCATGGTTTTCAGCCCATAAACTAGTGTTCCACCCATGGCGTGGGCACTAGGATCCCTAAAAAACTCTGTAAACAACCTGATTAAAGCCCAGGTACTCAAAGAAATCAAAAATAAATTTCCGGGCTTCTTTATTTTCCTTTTTAAATAAACTAAAACTAGGATTACTACGATCCCATTTATGATTTCATAGAACTGAAAAGGGTGAAGGCTAGGAGTAGGGGAGTTTAGTCCTTCAATAATTTGCAGATTAAAATAATGTGCATGTGGAGGGCTATCAAATCCATACTTTTTCCCCGGTAATGCAGTGGGAGTACCATAGCAACATCCTAATAGCAGACATCCAAACCGTTGTAAAGCCAACCCAACTGGAAAGGCAAAAGCAAAGGAATCAATACTTGAAAAAGGGATTTTAAATAGCTTAATCCCAATTATAAAGCTGATCAGCCCCAAAAGTACTCCTCCCAAAAGAACCTTTCCTTCCGCTTCAGGTAGGGCTAGATTTTGAAAAAAGAGAATCCATTCAGAAGGTCCATATGAATTGACTTTAGTACCAATGATGAAAAAAAGCCTCGAGAATGCTAACACAATTAACCAACTAACAAGAGGTATTTTTATTTTAATCCCTTCTAAAATCAGTATAGCGGTTACAGCTAAGAAAGCCATGATATAGAAGATGTTAAAAAAAGAAGAGAGGTAATCTCCCCCTAAAACCATGGTCAGATCTATTCGAAAAAGTAATTTCATCTCCTTTTGATAAATAGTACTTACAATTTAGCTATAAACGATCATTCAAAATTTTCTAGAATGAATTAAAATTTGTAGTAAATGCAAAAAAGTAAATTAATATTTTGCATAATATCATTTTTAGGGAAGTAAAGTGTGTTTATGAGTCTTTTTAAGAATTGGTAAGTTGATGGAATGGAGGGTAAAAAATAGGAATGAATACCAAAAAAAGCACTGAGATGGCTCTCAGTGCTTCAAATGTCAATTTTAATTTTTTACTATTCTAATCCCAAGGCTTTGGCAGCATTGACATACCCTGCTCCATAATATTCATCATTTCCTGGCTTACCAAGGTCTGTTGAAGAGCTGAATAGGGTGGTCTTCACTTGTCCAGGTTTCATGGCTCCACCATTTGATTCCATAATGAGTGCAACTACTCCAGCTACTGCAGGAGCTGCCATAGAAGTACCTTGTGCCCAACCGTAAGATCCATTGGAAGTTCCTCTGACAGTACTAAATACCATATCGAATACATAGCAAGGTCTACCAAGAGATAGATAAGTGCCGTCCAATTGACAATTCGAAAAATTCCCGTCAATCAAAGCAAGACCTACAGTACCCCTGGAGCAGCAATGTCCACTCCAGATTTACCGGAATTGGTATAATAAGCTGGATCTGTAAAATTGGATTCTCCTAATTGCCAACCAGTAGGTCCGGTAGAACCTACAGAAATGATATGTTGATTTTGTGCTGGGATCACAGTGAATTCATTATTGTCATCTAAGTTTAATCCATCATTTCCTGCAGCTACAATAATGGTTACACCAAGTTGATAAGCATAACGGCTCACACGATCAAAAATCTTTTGTAACTCTGTAATGGCATCTCTGAATTCCTTATCCTTCCAATCAGTTCTATAATCGATGGTAGCTCCAAGACTCATATTTATTACCTGAGCTCCTGCTCCCCCCAAGATTGAGGAGTAGCTGCATAAACCATTCCTTCGAGAATCCATTCAAATGCTCCAGAACCACTGTGAAGGGATTTAACCCCGATAAGAGTTGCTTTTGGTGCAATTCCGACAGTAGCTAACCCTGAAGAAGCTACAATCCCAGCCACGTGGGTTCCATGCCAAAAAGTTCCAGTATCAAAGTTCCAAGGTTGTCCTGGAACAGTTGAAGCAGAACTAGCCATGTCCAGATTAGGGGCAAGATCTTGATGGGATGAATGGATACCTCCATCGATAATAGCAACTCTAACACCTTCACCTGTATAGCCATTGTCCCAGGCGGTAGGAGCGTTGATTGATGCAGGTGCCCATTGGAAACCATCGAAAAATGCACTTTGGTAATCAAAGGGATCGCCTTGTGCTACAGGTCCTTCTAGTTCATTTACCTCTTCAGGATCTTTGGTGTACTGCAAAATAAAGTCCGGTGTTACCGATTCAACACTGCTAATCTTTCGTGCTTTGATAAGAAATTCCGAAGATTTGGATATTGCCACCGCAACCCCAATTTCAGGGTAAGACTTCACAATCTCTCCTCCTGCATCAGCAATACTTTTCCCGATGTTTTTAGGTAGATGATCTCCTTTCGTTAAGATAAGATACCTGCCTGTATAGTCGCCTACTCTTAAGTTAGAAAAATCTGTGACTACAGGTAATTCATTTAGATTAAAACGACTGGTGTTTAATTCATCTTCAGAAGCCATGGTATTTACATGTTCATCTTCAATGATGATGCTTTCGCAAGCATTAAATAAAAAGCCCAAAGCAATTAAAAAGGGCAGGAATCTGGATTTTTTAAGTTTTTTCATAAAGTTAATTGGTTGATGAAAAATTGTTGAAATGGTGGTTTAATGTTTGACTGAAAAGAGGCTACATGCTTAAAATATGATTGATAATTGCAGCTTTTCTTCACCTCCTTAATATATAATTAAAACTTCTAATAATATAAAAATAATTTAATTACTTTCTGATAATTAAGGATTTAGGACAAATATCACAAAACAACTAAAGTATCTAGTATTTAATAAATTAGTATTCCAATCTTGATTAAAAAGCCTGTCCGAGAAACGTTTTTAAAATTTAGAATTGCTTCTGCCAAAGCCTACCCTTTGCTGTATTTCAGGTTTACGACAACTTCAAACAACAGCGGGTGAAAAAATACACATTTCTTCGGACGGCCGATTTTTCTCAACTTCTTTCTTTGATCGATCGGAGCCTTGTTGCAAAAATTGTTTCCAAAAACCAATCGGATCGGTACTACAAAAAGCTTTGACACCTGGCAACATTTGGTCACGATGTTGTATTGTTCTTTTCAGTGGCGCCACTTCGCTCAGGGAGCTTTCACGGGTCTTTTGGCCTGGCAGAACAAGTTGATACATATCGGCATACCCAAGAGCTCCCCGCAGATCCACCATCTCTGACGGGAACAAGCGAAGACCAAGTGAGGTGTTCAAAGCGCTCTATCTTTCCTCTTTTTGAAAAATACAGAGGTGTTTTGCGGGACAGCCGACTCCAAGATGGAAGTGATCCAGAAGCTGTTTATTGTCGATTCGACTGTCATCAGCCTGTTCAAAGACATCCTCAAGGTGGCCGGAAGACCCCGAAAGGACGGCAGGAGCAAAGGCGGTATCAAAGCCCATGTGATGATTCATGCGGCTGAACTGATGCCCTGCCTGGTCGATTTACGACAACCGCCACGATCACACCTTTTGAAGTATCTCCAGCTGCGGTTCTTATCTGGTCATGGACAAGGGGTACAGACTACCATCAATATACTTGTCTCTCTGGACGGCGGACCAGGGATTTTCTTTGTGTCCAGGATGAAGAATAATGCAAAGTTCGAAAACTGAAGGAAAATGGGCTGCCCGAGAACCGAAACCATGAAATCCTCAGGGACGAAACCATCACGGTCCAATACACCGTGGACAAGGAAAAACATCCGCTCAAACTCCGAAGAATCGCCTACTGGGACCAGAAAAACCAAAAACTGCTCATCTTCCCTGACCAACAACCTGGAGCCAAGGATGCGGCCCCAGCCGTAGCGGCTATTTACAGGCACCGATGGCAAATCGAGCTGCTGTTCAAAAAACTCAAACAAAACTTTCCGCTCAAATACTTCTTGAAGACAACCCAAAGCACGATCGAAATCCAAATCTGGTGCGCGCTGATCTCCTTGCTACTGATGGAAGTTGTCCGTAAACAGCTCAAAAGGAACTGGGCTTTCTCAACATGGTGGCAATCGAATTCCACCTGCCCAATGTGCACCTGACAAACTACTCAACAACCCTGAAAAAGAACTCGGGGAAAGCCTTGCTAAATCCACCCAAATGAACCTGTTTCCAACCTAGGGGGCTTCACTTTTCAAAATCAACCAAAAACCCCAAATTAGAGCATAAGAAAAACAAATGTCCGATTATTCTATTTTAGTCGGACAGTAGTGATTTAAAAAGTTACATTTTAACTGCCCGAAGTTTAATTGTACAATCCGTTTAGGAAAAAAATCTAGTGAAAATTAATTTTAGTGATAGGAAGGCATGTAACTAAAAAATATTAAAAAAGGAAAAGAGATTATCTCATCCAAGAATCAAGATTTAAGAAGTTGAAAAAATTGCCTTCCAGCTCCCCATAATTTTCTTTTGATAATATTACAGTGCTTTTTTAAAATTGGCTCAAGGTCCAAAAAGTAAAAAATTTCAATTCTTGCCAATCTCAAAATTTGTTTTGGTAAAAATCAATTGTAGGTCATCTGAAGGAGGTTTTACTTTCTTTAATTCTCTTTGGAACCGAATAGTTTTCAACAAGGAAATTCTATCTTCAAAACCTAATTGTATTCATTTAGCTAATCCCATGAAAACTATCAAATTTAGTGGCCTTATTAGTCTAATTACTTTGGGACTTCTTTTCTCTTGTAAAACTGTTTCTCAATGGGAGGGACAAGGGCCTATTCAGATAATTGAAACCACTGATCAACCGATCACCTTCCAGACCAAACAAAAATTTGAGGCAGGAGAAGGGGTATATTTCTCCAATGAACTGGAAGGAGCAAGGCTAAATGGAGTTACGAGAATAAATGATACGTTAATTCAAGTGACGATTTTACCGGAAAACCAGCCGATCAATCCTAGCCCTTGGTATGGGTTCAAACTATGGTCAAAAGAGTCCAAGGAATTTTGGATCCAGTTTACCTATGGAGGAATTGGGTTTCACCGTTATTTTCCAAAATTCAGTAGGGATGGAGTTAGTTTTGCCAACGTAGATTCTACTGATTTTTTCTACCTGAAACAGACGAAAGGAGACCAGAACTAGGATTCTTGAAAGTTAGAAGCTCCCCAGATACTTTGTGGATTGCCGCTCAGGACAGAATGGGGACTGGTCATGTGCAAGAATGGAAAGAGGACCTTTTACAAAAAGAATTTGTTTCTAAGATTACAATTGGGAAAAGCAAAGAAGGAAGGACTTTGGAAGTATTGAAGATCGGGGAAGCGGATGACATGGAAATGTTAATGGTCATTTCTATGCAACACCCTCCTGAATTGACAGGATTTCTAGCGATGCAAGCTTTTATCGAAGAACTGGTCAAGGATAGTCCCCAAGCCAGAAAGTTTCGAAGAAAATACAATTTATATGTGATGCCCCAGATGAATCCAGATGGGGTGGCCAATGGTCATTGGAGACATAATTTAGGGGGAATCGATTTAAATAGGGACTGGGTGAATTTCAATCAACCTGAAACAAAGGCCTTATCGGATTTTATGGATAATAAAGTGAAAGAAACGGGAGGGAAGTTTGTTTTTGCTGCAGATTTTCATTCCACTTGGGAAGATATTTTTTATACCAATAATGAGGAGTTGGAAGGAAATTTCCCAGGATTAATCCCTAAAGTGATCAAAAAATCATCCAAGAGAATTCCTGGTTATATACCCAATATCCGTCCCAATGAAGGAAATCAAAGAAGCGTAACTTCCAATTCCTATTTCTTTTTCGTCCATCAAGCCGAATCCATGACCTTTGAAGTAGGTGATAATACCCCCAGAGAAACCATCCAAATGAAAGGACAATTTTTAGCAGAGGAATTGATGAAAATCCTAAATAAAAAGAAATGGAATTAAGATGGAGATGGAATTATAGTAAAGAGGCTAGGATGTTTAATTGATACCTAGCCTCTTTTTCTTTTGAGTTTACCTAAAATGCCAATGCTGCCAATCCTAATTTAGGTTTGAGTGGATTGATAGATTGGAGTATTTTACCTGAATATTTTTTAAATAAATCACTCCCTAGTAGATCAGTCAAAAATTTGGTTCGGCTATTCTTAAGATTGAGAAAGCTTGCCTTTTTATCATCATCAGATGCTGAACTTCCATTTATTTTCATTAAGTCATCTACAAAGCTTTTATTGTTGACCTCCAGTTTATTTTGCTGGTCTGAGCTTAAATCGAGCCCCTTGGTGTCATTTAAAATGCCTAAAACTTGGGAAGCCATATCCATTTTTGGGATTTTTAGCCCTTGTGCCTGAGCACTCAAGCCAACAAAGGCTACCATTGCAAAGGCAATTAATAATTTGTTCAAATTCATAGTTATAAAGTTTGATGTTTAACCTTGATAGAAATCCGTATAGTTTTGATTTTTTTTAGTTAAAAAGGCCTTTGCCTAAGTCCATGAGTCCTCCTAGATCCATGCCACCTCCATTTTTGCTTCCTCCCATTAATGATCCCAAAAGTTCAGTAGGATTGACTTTTCCTGAATTTCCTTGAAGTGAAGCCAATACTGAAGACATAATATCCTGATTGTCCTGAGGGGCATCATTTACTCTTTTATTGAAAAAGTTTAATATCATTGGTAAGGCTGCAGCTGCAATGCTCATTGCTTGCTCTTTAGAAATTCCAAGTTTCTCAATTAATCCTTCGGTGACATTTCCTTTCAGCTGATTGACTATTGGAGAAGAAGGAGCTGTTTCTTGTCCAGAAAACATTTCTTTAACTGCGTCGAGGTCACCGGAAGCCACCTGTTTTTGAAGACTTGACAAAACAGAATCTTTTAGTGCACTAGCTGAAGATTTTGGGTCAGGTTGATTCATTCCTGCCAACATTTCCTCTAATGGGCCTTCAGCTAAATTTAATAATTGATCTAACATGTTTTTAGTAATTGATAGACAATAAAGTTTAGTAATTTCTACTTATAATCCAATAAATTAAGTTTTTAATACCTGTGTTTATGAAGTTCCAACCTAAAAAAGCTGAGTGGATTTAAGGTCAATTCTTGGATATAACTTCACTTTTTTTCAAAAAGTTAGACTGAGTGTGATTTAAATTGTTTTCAATTCAACCAATTGGAGTTTTTGAATCAAGATGAAAAATAAAAAAGCCTCCTTGAATTTGATCAAAGAGGCCTTCATTATTGAATTTTTCTGTTTTGAATTTTTGGCATGATCCACTCATTCAACTCAGGGTTTTCTTCGATTTTAAAATCTAAGTCATCCGGTGATTTCCCAACCCATTTGGTTTTTTTCCTTCAATCATCACTTTTTTGTTCCCAATATCAATGGTCAAAAAAGCGAAAAGACTGTGCTCGTAAGGACAAGTGGAAGAAATATAAGGGTGTTCTTGATGAATGGATTCGGAGTAGCTATCATGTTTGTATTTTCCTCCTACCCAATAGTAAGATGCAGAATTAATATGTACATAATTAACTCCTTCAATTTCAAGATGCTGGTCAATATGCGAATGCCCATTGATGCAAAGAAGAATTTTTTCAGAATAGTTGGAAAGGATGGATTGAATCTCTATTTCATTATCTACTGCTATTACTCCAGCTAGTGGTTGGTGAGATACAATTAAAACTGGATAGGGGCTTTTTTCCAATTCTTGTTGAAGCCATTCCAATTGTTGCGATCCAATAAAAGATGGATAGCCGCCTGTATGACTTGGAGAACCTTTTTCATTTCCATCCAGCACAATGAGCAATATACCATTTATCACTTTCGAATAATAAGGAGATGGCATATCCCAAACCTCTAAACATTGCTCTTTTGTGAAGCCTCCATCTGTATCATGATTACCAATCACATGCAAAGAGGAGGAATGAGCCTTGTTAAAGAGTTGTATAACCTCGATATTTTCTTTTGAAGGATAGGCAAAATCTCCCATTTGGATGATCGCTGCCAAATCCTTTTTCTTAGATGCCTCTAAAAACTCCAAAAGCCGTTCTTCACCATTATGCATAATGTCATGATGTAAATCACTGATGACCCCAATTTGGGTTTTCCCCTTCACTTGTTTTGCAAAAACTTGAGATAGGTTTGGTAGAAACAGGCTTACGGTGGTGATTCCGGCAGTATGAATAAACTCTCTTCTTTTCATTTTTTCGGATCTCCCTACTTATGAGTTGGATTTTTGAGCGATATATATTCTTTGATTTCCAATAAAGAGTTAATGATGTAATCGGGATTGCCTGTTTCCAATTGAATTGCTGTCTGAGCTCCCGTAGTTACTCCAAATGTAAGTCCACATCCCGCAGATTTTCCCTCTTCAATATCCACAATAGAATCTCCGATTTTGGCAACTTTATTTGCATCCTCAATTCCCATCTTTTCCATCGCCACAAAGATCATATCCGGTGCAGGTCTGCTGTTTTGTACATCATCAGCGGTAACTAAAAGATCATAGGTTTCTCCCTCTTTCCATTGAAGTTTATCTAACAATGAAGTAGCTGTTTTCTCATTGTACCCTGTATTCAACACCACTTTGATATCATTAGATCGAAGATCTTCAAAGAGGGCTTCAGTCCCTTCATAAGTGCTTACTTCCAAATCAGCATATGCTTGTTTAAGAATCTCGAGAAATTCAGCAAATGCGATTTGGGCATCCTTTTCTAGCTCCTCTTGAGAACTATAAGCTGGTTTCATAATGTCTTTCACAGCTTGAAGCTTTTCTTTACCTCCTCCATTTAATAAGACCGTATCCAATGAAAAATTATGTCCAAGGTTGTTGATGGCCTTTTGAAGTGATTTGTATACTACATTATCTTCGTTGACAGTGGTTCCTGCCATATCGAAAATGACCATGTGGATTTCAGGTTTGTTATTCATTTTACTTTTTTTAAATGATCTTATTTACATGGGTTTAATTCCTACTCTATAGTTTCCCTCCGAATTGGCAATCTCAAATGCTTTATCCAATTGAGTTAAGGGGAAATCTTTGGATACCAAAGACTCAAAAGGATATTTTTTATTGGTTTCACTTAGAAACTGAATGGCATAGGCCAAGTCTTCTGGTTTATAATTATGTAAACCTTTGATTGATAAAAGGTTTCGAACAATATGTTCTGCGCTAAAGGATAGGTTTCTTTGAGTATACACTGCTCCAACCCAAATTGAAATACCTCCAATGTTTAACATACTCAACCCTTTTTCCATTGCTTCCGCAGAGCCGCTGGTATCTATCACCACATCAATTCCACCATAAGGTTTTATGTGATGTATCATTTCCTCTTTGGAAAAGTGAGCATATAAGCCGTGATCACAGCCAAATTGAAATGTGTTTTCCACTCGGTCTGTATGGATATCCATAGAAAAAACCTGCTTGGCACCTGCGTATTTTGACATAGCACAAGCAGAGATTCCCAACATTCCAGCTCCAATCACCAATACATTTTTGTGGTGTAAATCTCCAGCAAGCCTAATTGCACCTGCTATAGTGGCGTGTGTACAATTTAAAGGAGTAGCTTCTTTTGGAGATATTTCCTTAGGAATTCTAAAAATATCTGTTCCAGCTCTTAAATGGCAATGGCTAGCAAACCCACCGCTCAATACGTTCTCCCCTTTGATTTCTTCATGGCCATATTTGAAAAGACCTTCTGACTTTTGAGGAAAACCTTTTTGGGCCATTTTACCATCGTGATCATGTGCGTATACTGACCAGGTAACCAAATCATTCAACTGAAGCAGTGCTCCACTATAATCCCTGACTCCTCCTTGAGCGATGTCGATCACTTTTCCAATTACTTCATGTCCCAAAACACTGGGAGTATGCGATTTTCTTCTACCATAATAGGTATGAAGATCACTGGTACAAATGGTGGCATAGGTGATTTGAATTAATACTTCCCCCTTTTTAAGTTCAGGAAACTTCACTGGTTGAGCATGGAAAGGTTTTTCAATTTCTTGAAATACCATGGCGAGGGCCTCTTGGTTACACATGTTTTAAACTTTACAGAAAATGGATTCTTTACTTTTTTGGAAGTGTATTAATTCTAGAACAAAGAAAATCAATTATTTTCCAAATAAGAAAATTAATTTCTGTTTCAGAAAAATTAATAATCAAATAATATTAGAATTTAATTATTCTTAAATGACCCGATTACATTTGTTGCTTCGCATGACCTATGCCTATTTTGGCTTCTAAATATAAAATGAACATACTTTTCAGCTGTATATAAAGAATTCGGTCGTAGTTTCTTATACTTCCGATAAAATTGGATTGAATTTTAAATGGAGTCCAGGAATTCGGAATAATCAGTTATTATTTTCTTGAAATGAAAAAAATACATCCTTGAACCTTCCTTCCACCAGCCGTTACTCCACATTTTGGCTCATGTTGGGTGCTTTTTTATGTTATACTGGGATGTATGCAGTACGTAAGTCATTTTTAGCAGGGCAATATGCTGAGGTGGATTTTTATGGATTTGACTTCAAAACAATTTTGGTGATTAGTCAGGTATTGGGCTACATGTTGTCAAAATTTTTGGGTATTAAACTCGTTTCGGAGATGAAAAGCGAAAAGCGCTCCCAATTCCTTTTTGGCTTGGTAAGTTTTGGGGTAGCCATGCTTTTGTTATTCGCTATTTTACCAATGAATCTGAAGCCAATTGCGCTTTTTTTAATGGGCTGCCTTTAGGAATTGTGTTTGGTCTTGTTTTTCCTATTTGGAAGGAAGGAAAAATACGGAGCTGCTTGCTGCAGCTTTAAGTGCAACCTTTATTTTTTCTACTGGATTTGTAAAATCAGTTGGATTATGGTTAATGCAATTGACAGGAGTAGGAGAGTTTATCATGCCGTTCTTGACTGCATTTTTGTTTTTTCCGGTCTTCTTGATTTCCATCAAAATGCTCAATAAGGCGCAGGTCAGGACTCCAGAAGATTTGGAATTACGTTCTGAGCGAGTTCCTATGGAAAGAAAACAGCGATTGGATTTCCTAAAGAAACATGGATTGGTTTTTCTGGCCTGGTAGTAGTATATGTGCTGTTGACGGTAGTCAGGGACTTTAGGGACAATTTTATGGTAGAATTTTGGGCTGAATTAGGTGCCGAAGGCCAACCAGAATTGATTACACTTACAGAAATACCAGTAGCGATCATTGTTTTGATAATCGCAGCAGTGGGTTTTTTGATTCAGGATAATAAAAAGCCTTTAAATGGGGGATGTATCTATGCATGAGCTGTTGTGTTACAATTGTTGTGGTAACCTGGTTGTTTGAAGCAGCGGTGATCTCCCCAATTTGGTGGATGATTATCAATGGAATTGGGCTGTACCTACCTTACATCCTCTTCCACTGTATGATTTTTGAACGGTTTTTGGCTCTTTTAAAATTTAAAGGAAATGTAGGCTTTCTGTTTTATACCGCAGATGCCTTAGGGTATACAGGAAGTGTAGGCGTGTTATTATTTAAGGAATTCAGTAACTCTCAAGTAACTTGGGTTAATTTTTGGGAGACCTCAACCAATTTGCAGGTATCATGATGCTGCTTGTATGTATCATTACCTTAGGCCTACTTCAAAGGAAGACAAAATTGGCAACTGAATTGGCGGTTAATTCATAGTGATAAAATACACCACCAAAAGAACTGCCTCATTTGGTTGTTCATTTTTAGGAACATGTGGGATATTCCCATCAAAAAATAGGGAGTCTCCTTCTTCCATATGAAAAACCTCTTTGCCGAGTTCGAATTTTAAACTTCCCTTGATTAAATAAATATATTCAAACCCCGAGGTGGAAACACTGCTTCTCTTGGCTTGACTATTCAATGTCAATAAGGAGATTTCCATAGAAGATTTCTCAATCGGATAGTTGAGGATCAATTGGTAATTGTATCCAATAGACTCCTCTTCTTTATTGACTGAGGTATATTCTGAATGTTTGCGAAAAATATACCCTTTAAATTCTTCATTTGATTTCAAATCAGAAAAGAACTCTGCTACATTCAGATTTAGCGTTTGAATAATCTGCAATAAGGAAGGGATGGTAGGTATGACACGACCATTCTCAATTTTTGATAGCATGGCGATACTTAGGCCGGATTTTTCGGCAAACTCACCAAGTTTCCATCCATTTTCTTTCCGGATGCTTTTGATTTTATTTCCTATTTGAATGGTCAGGTAGTCGGGGTTGGTCATACTTCTTTTGTCAAAAATCAAATCAAATGATTTTCATGATAGGAAAAAAATTAATTATTTGATTTATTTAAATCTATTGATTGGTATTATTTATCCATTTTATTGAAAAATGAGATGGAAGGATTTTCATTTAGGGAAATGAATAGGTTATTTTTTCCAAACACTTCTTGAATGGACTCCAGGTAATCAAATCCATGTCCTTCGGTGGGTTCAATGTAATTCCCCTCTAAATATTCATTCCAGCAGCATATCATAACAGTATTCCCATTAGTGGACCGGTATTTTTTGAAACTTTTTGAGCATCCATGAGTTTTGCCAAAAATGATTTTTTATCGCTGTGGACTTGATCCTTTATAGGTTCACTGGGAATACCAATTTGTTGAGGCCAGGTGCCTCCTGCAGGCCTCATATCCCATCCCATAGCTACCGGAACTTGGTATTCGAAATCTGGGTCTGCCTTAAATTTCTCGCTCCACATGTTCCAATGTCCTTTGTAGGTCTCTCGCATATCAGCATAGGATTTATTATCCTTCTCCATAAAGTTATGATAAACATAGGCCGTCATTCCCTCAAACCCCATACTTTTAAGCCTTGGGACATATTCTTGTAGTAACTGTTTGTTTTGGTAGGATCCTCCTTCCCAAGGTTTTGAGGGGTTTTTAGCTACCCATTTGGTAGGAAGCCCATAGGCCCTTTCGCGTTCCAGCATAGGTCCCGCAGTTACAGCGATGAATTTGATGCCTGGAAAACCTGCTTTTTGGCGGTGGCTTGAGACAAATCCAATAGATCCTTCAATTTTAATCCATAAAAAGCTGCCCTAGATTCTGCGTCCTGAGGAAAATAGAAATACACAATGGGTCTCCCGTCTTTTTCTTTTAGATAATCACCACGCTTGAAATATTCATCGATCCAAAGCTGTGTGATCTTTTCATGAACCTTTAAATAAAGTTCTTTATCGGGTTTTTCGCCTTCATAATTTGCCTTTCGAGCTCGGGCATCCGGAGAACCAATTTCCAACCAATGCATCCATCGTTCGTGGCTGTCATCACACCAGTTGATCGCCCATTTCATTTGTTTTTCCTTTGGAAGTTTCGCGTTTACTTCCAGCATTATTTTCAATTGATCACCCCATTCAACCAATCCCGGAACGGCCACTCGTCCATCTCTGTTGGTGTCAATTTTCCAACCTTTAGGGTAATATATTTTTGATTGGGGACCAAAATAGAGGTGGTAATAATAATGGCGGCCGTAAAACCAATCGTAGGCAAAAAAGTCAATCCCATAGCTCTTCATATATTCCAATTGCTTTTTAATCACTTCTGGATCATCTCGTTTGTAAAATCCTTTCAGTTCAGCAATGGGTTTTCTGTCCAGATAGGGACCTTCATAAGGATATTTTTTATTGTAAATTCTACCTTTTGGACCCCAAATTCCTGGGTTTTGTAAGCTAGAACAATTTTCTTTGCCCGTAATACAGGACCAAAAACTATCCCGGTCTGTAGATGGATCAGGCGAAGTATTCCATGAGGGCATATAATAAACACCGACCAATTCTTCTCCTTCTTCCTGTTGCATTGCAAACTGAAAGTTGTTCATTCCTGCTGTTAAAATAGGTTCGTTGACAGTGGTTTTCTTTTGACAAGAAGCCATCATAAACATGGATAGGAAAAAGGAGAGGATTTCAAAATACAAGGGTCTTTTCATAAAAATAAAGTTGGTTTTTGTTCTGCTGGCAAAGGCTTATGTTGTCCTACTTACTTTCTTTTTCATGATTTGAATACCTCTAAATTCGGAAGTAATCGTTCAAATTCCAATTGATAGGTCAATACTTCTTTAAAACCCATTTTTTCATAAAATCGTTTTGCTTGGGGTTTTTCTATCATAGCTTCCAACCAGATGTAATCGAGTCCGTTTTCCAATGCGATTTTTTCAACATGAGTTAGGAGCATTGGAGCAATTCCTTTGCCATGTACGGACTGATCCAGATAAAGTCGGTGTAATTTCAACGCATTTGGAATGTCAATTTCTCTAGGAGAAAAAGGATAGTCATACTTCAGAATACCGACTGATTTCCCATTCCACTCTACAAAAAAGTAATGACTCCTTGACCTGGACAGTTCTTTTTGAAGGTTGTCTTGATTATAACATAATTCTACATACCAGTTGCCATGGTCTATCCAGAAATGCTGATAAGCTTCTTTATACACCTTCTGGATTAAATTAAAAAGCTTCCTTTGATCCGAGATCAGAATGGGGGTAAGCTTAATCCCATCCGTGATAATTGTAGAAATTTTCATATTTAGCTTCAAGACTAGGAAAAAAACAGCTTTATCAAAAATGTGTTCTCGGTATAGCCTGCTTCTTTTTTAACGATACTTTAAATTTCAAAAGGATGGATTATTTAGTAATTTTAATAACAACCAATTTTTCAAACTGATGGCAAATAAAGAACACTATGAGACTTTTCTACAAGGTCCAAGGGTTTGGAATAAATGGAGAGCGGATAATCCTTTGATTCAACCTGATCTTGATGGAGAATTTATTTTTCCATTTTTCGCCAGAAAAGACCCAGACATAGTATTGACCAAGGGTGAACGTGCTACTTCAGATCAGAATCTGCCATTTAATTTTTCAAACACTTCCTTTCATAAAGCTACTTTTGAAGGAGCCGGATTTCCCAATGCTGATATGACAAACTGCTACATTTATGAAGCAGATTTAAGTTATGCTCGATTTCCTGGGGCAGATTTTTCTGGGAGTATGATCAGAAAAGCGTATTGCTCTGGGACAGACTTTTCCAATGCCCAATTCAAAGACTGTGTGTTAAACAATTCCACTTTTATTGGCTCTGATTTCTCAGGAGCAAGGATAGAAGGTTGTAATGTATATGGGGTGTCCGCTTGGGAAGTTGGTATCAGTGATGAGACAGTGCAGAAAGAACTTTTCCTTCACAGAGATAATTTTTCAAGAAAAGATTTGAATGGCAATAGCCAAGTTGCCTTTGTGGATGACATCGCGCTAGCTCAATTTATCTATTTTATTCAGCAGGATGGTGGTTTTGGCAAATCCTTAAAGCAACTGAATCAAAAGTCCGTCTTGCTACTTGGTAAGTTCAGAGACGGTGGATTGGAATTGCTTAGGGATGTAGCCGATAAACTTCGGAAAAGAAATTTTATCCCAGTCATTTTTGATTTTAACCCTTCCGAAAATACAAGTATTATAGAAAATGTGGTGACAATGGCTGGCTTAAGCAAGTTTGTTATTGCCAATTTAGAAGGGAGTTCAGTACCTGCCGAACTTGCAAAAATTACCTCAAATTTCAGAAATCCGGTAATAGCTTGGATTCATGATGATAAACACGATTCCATTTATGCCATGTTCCATGACGTCTTAGCCTTGGAGCATGTGCAGTATTTTACCTATACAAATTCGCATAATTTAGAAACGCAGTTGGATAAAGCCCTCCAAAAGGCAGAAGCTTATATGGAAGAGCTTTCAAAGCATAAAACAGTTGCCAAGGGAAAAATGGAAGAAGGAAGAATCAAAGAATAAAAAAACCACAGTCAAATGACTGTGGTTTTCAAAGCAACAATTGCTTTTCTTCTTATTTTCTTGCTAACGCTTTTTTTGCGGCTTTCACAATATTATCGGCATTCAAACCATATTTTTCAAGTAGCTGAGTAGGAGTGCCTGATTCACCAAAACTATCATCCACACCCACATACTCCAAAGGAGCAGGATTGTTTCTGATTAAGGTTTGTGCGATGCTGTCACCTAAACCACCATTGTATTGATGTTCTTCAGCTGAAACGGCACAACCTGTTTTTGCTACAGAATCTAGAATTGCCTCTTCGTCCAAAGGCTTGATTGTATGAATGTTGATTACCTCAGCAGAAATGCCTTCTTCACGAAGCATTGCTTCAGCGATGACTGCTTCCCATACCAAATGTCCTGTTGCAAAGATGGTCACATCTTTCCCATCGATCATTTTCCAAGCTTTACCAATTTCAAATTTTTGATCAGCAGGGGTGAAAATTGGCCATACAGGGCGTCCAAATCTCAAATAAACCGGCCCTTCATGCTCAGCAATCGCCATGGTGGCAGCTTTTGTCTGATTGTAATCACATGGGTTAATCACCGTCATATTTGGAAGCATTTTCATCATTCCCAAATCTTCTAAAATCTGGTGCGTTGCTCCGTCTTCTCCTAAGGTTAAACCGGCATGAGAAGCACAGATTTTTACATTCTTCTCAGAATAGGCGATAGATTGACGAATCTGATCATAGACTCTTCCTGTAGAGAAGTTAGCGAATGTTCCCGTAAAAGGAATTTTTCCACTAATACTTAGCCCTGCAGCAATGCCCATCATATTGGCTTCCGCAATTCCCGTTTGGAAGAATCTCTCAGGGAATTCCTTCTGAAAGGCTCCCATTTTTAAGGAACCGATTAAGTCAGCACAAAGGCCCACTACGTTCGGGTTTTTGCGACCAACTTCCAATAAGCCATCACCAAATCCAGAACGTGTATCTTTTTTATCTGTATAGTTGAATTTTAAATCCAATGTCTTTTCCATTTTTCTATGAATTGAAGGTCAAAAATTGCTTTGATTAATAATCTCCCAGGGTTTCTGGAAGCTGGGCCAAAGCATCTGCAAGCTGTTCGTCATTCGGAGCAATACCATGCCATTTGTGTGTACCCACCATAAAGTCTACTCCAAATCCCATCTCCGTATGAAGTAGGTTTAATACTGGTTTTCCCTGTCCTGTCAGACTTTTTGCTTTCTCTAATCCTTCTACTACAGACTTCATGTCATTCCCATTTTCGGTATCGATTACAGTCCATCCAAAAGATTCATATTTTGCTCTTAGATCGATCAAATTCATGATTTTCTCTGTAGGACCGTCAATTTGTTGTCTGTTGAGATCAATTGTAGCAATCATATTGTCAACTTTCCAGTGAGCTGCATACATGGCTGCTTCCCAGATTTGACCTTCTTCCTGCTCGCCGTCCCCCATTAAGACATAGACTAATCTATCATCTCCGTCAATTTTTTTGCTTGAGCAGCACCAATGGCAACTGAAAGACCTTGACCTAATGAACCAGAGGCGATTCTGACTCCAGGAAGGTGTTCCTCAGTAGCAGGATGTCCTTGTAATCTGGAATTCAATTTTCTAAAGGTGCTTAGTTCAGATACTGGGAAATAACCAGATCTAGAAAGTACACTGTACCATACTGGTGAAATGTGACCGTTGGATAAGAAGAATAAATCTTCATTTTTTCCTTCCATCTTGAAACTGTTGTCATGTTTCATTTGGTCAAAATATAAGGCTGTAAAAAACTCAGTGCAGCCTAATGATGCTCCTGGGTGCCCAGATTGTACTTGATGGACCATGCGTAGGATATCCCTTCTCACCTGGGAAGCTACTTCTTGAAGCTGTTCGGTTGATTTTTTTCCATTACGGAGGTTTATTTTAAGATTTGAGCTGTGTGATCTTTTGTTTTTACTTTATCAATGATTTCGGCAATTTTTCCTTCTTCATCTATGATGAAGGTAGTTCGGGCTGTGCCCATGTAGTTTCTGCCGTACATTGATTTTTCTACCCAAGTTCCATAAGCTTCATGAACAGTTTTGTCCGGGTCAGCGATTAAGGAAAATGGGAGAGATTGTTTTTCTATGAATTTTGCATGAGATTTTTCAGCATCCGAACTGATACCCAAGACGACATAGCCTGCTTTCTGTAAGGCTTCGTAATTGTCTCTTAAATTACATGCCTGTGCAGTACATCCAGGAGTATTGTCTTTTGGATAAAAATAGAGAACTACTTTTTTACCTCTATAATCAGAGAGTTTGATCGTTTCTCCTGTTTCTATTTTTGCTTCAAAATCGGGTGCCATTTGGCCTACTTCTAAACTCATATTTTCTTCTTTTTGAATGAAACAATTAACTTATAAAGTACCTTTCCATTCGGATACATTTCCTGCCTGGTCCTTCACTTTTAAAATAACCGGACCTTTTAAAGCTTCATTGGTAAGCTTTTCCGACCAGATGACTGCTTGTTTGTATTCGTAGCGCATCAATAGCCATTCGCCATTGACATGGGCCTCAAAGCTGTCAATTCCAGAATTATTGTCTCGAATTGTAAATCGCAATCCAGAAGAATTGACTCTTATCGGTGTGATTGTAGGTTTTTCTTCGTCGGTGGCTAGAACAAAAGTACCAAAATTTCTGGTTTTAAAACGGATTGATTGACCTTCCCAAACTCCTCCTACAAATGACTTCTTCCCATTGGAAGATTGCAAGTATACATGTACTCGCTCTTTATCTCCAGTATAGCCCGGTACATTCCAAGTAACTTCCATATCACTCCATAAATATTCTGAAGGTTCGTTGATTTCAAGCTTCGGAGAAGAAGGGCTTCCGGTTTGGTTGATTCGAAGGAATAGATCGTCTAGCAAGGTTCTTTCTGTGAATCGTATTTTTACATTTTTATCCGCAAAAAGCTGTTCTGAATCCGCTGGTATTTTTGCATTAATTCCCACATTTACCACTTCTGAGCAAACATCGATTTCCTCTGGAATTCCAAAATTCATATCCCATAAATAGGTCCTGCTTTGGGAGTCCTGGTAAGCAGGGAGCATTTCAAAAATATGTGCGCCAACATAAAATTTGGCAAGTCCACCATTTGGAGAAATGGGCGCTTTTATCTTGAGGATGTTCCCAAAATAGGAAACTACTGCCCTTGAAGGAGCCGGACCATCATTGACATTATGTTCTAAATCTTGGCCTTGAAGAGGGATGGAAATTTTCCGAGTATTCCCATAAGCATCTGTCAATGCCAGTTCATAGGTTTTCTTAACACCTGGTTCTAATTCCAAATGTCCTGTCTCTGGATCTTTAGAACTAAAAAAGTCAAATTTCAACTCATCCTGTTTGTACAGCCTGGTGAATTTGTTTTGGTGGGTATGTAGCAAAAATTGTCGGGTGTAATTGAAGTCTACCTTGTCTACTACCAATGAATACACCAATCCCGATTCATCTGAAATGTCAAAATTCGCAAAGCCATTCCGGTTACTAGCCCCATCTAAACGGTCGTAACTTTGAATTTCCAATCCTACTTTACCAGTTATTTTAACAGTAGAAGGCAAGGAATATGATCCATCTGAATACACAGGTGTGACTTCAATTCGCTGAAATTTTCCATTCACTCGTGAGTCTACGTTTAATGGGACGATTGCGATTTTTTGTGGGGTAGGAGGAGTGTTATCTTCGATTTCAGGAAAACCAAAGAGTAATGGATCCATGGCTCTGTCCAAGCTATCTCTAATTTCAAAATGGAGGTGAGGGCCACCTGATCCCCCTGTGTTTCCACTATCTGCAATTCGTTCTCCTTTTTTGACAGGAAGTTCTCCAGGTTCGGGATAAACCTCCAATTCATTTACTTGAGCCTCATACATTTTTTGTCTCATGTAATCGCTCAGTTCTTTATTGAAATTCCTTAAATGGCCATAAAGTGTGATTTTGCCATTTGGATGCTTGAGGTAAATCACGTTGCCGTATCCAAATGAAGAAACTTTAATTCTATGCACCCATCCATCAGCTGCGGCAAGAATGGGCTCACCCTCCTGGCCTCCGGTTTTAAAGTCAAGCCCAGTGTGAAAGTGATTTGGTCTCAACTCTGCAAAGTTTCCGGCAAGGTAATTTCTAACTCCAGGTTTAATGGGAGATATAAAATATCCTTTGTCAATCTCTTGAGAATAAACAGAGATGGATTGAACTACTAAAAGAAGAAGTATGAGGTACTTATTTAACTTCAAAATCAAGCAATTTTTTTGTTCCAATAAACCCTTCCAATCGATCACCTGGTTTGACAGGTCCAACTCCAGCAGGTGTGCCTGTATAAATGAGGTCACCTTTCTTTAACATAAAGAATTTAGAAACATACTCTATGATCGTTCCAAAGTCAAAAAGCAATAAGCTGGTATTTCCTTTTTGGCGTACCTCTCCATTGATGGTAAGGTGGAAATCAATATTGTTTAAATCAGGAAGTTCAGAGACTGGGATAAAATCTCCAATTGGGGCAGATCCGTTGAAAGCTTTAGAGATTTCCCAAGGCAAGCCCTTTGCTTTGCATTGATCCTGTAAGTCTCGTGCAGTAAAGTCAATTCCAAAACCAATCTCATCAAAGTATCGGTGAGCAAACTTTTTCTGAATATACTTTCCCTCTTTATTTATTTTCAAAACCAATTCTCCTTCATGGTGAATGTTTTGGGAAAAATCTGGATAAAAGAAAGGTGCACCTTTTTTTAATATTGCCGTCTCTGGCTTTAGAAACACCACCGGATTGGTTGGTCTTTCATTTTGTAACTCTTCTATATGGGCCACATAATTTCGGCCAATGCAAATAATCTTCATAGGGTATTAATCTACAACTTGAATAGAGAAAGAGCATTTCTCCGGGTTCATCAAGCAAAGAAAGCTGATTCTCTGGAATTTGGTAAGTTTTTGTTTCTGTAATTCTATGTAATGGGAATTGTCTAATCTTATATTCTGTAACAAACCAATTCAGTCCAAGTTCCAGAATTAAAACCAATGAATGCAATTTTGGTTTTTTACCTCCAATCGCATCATCACTCTAAATGCTTAGTTTGGTAATCATTCAAATAGAAGGGATCTAGTTGATTTTTCGTTTTGGGGGTATTAAAAGTCCGGTTTTTAGGAGTCTTTTTCCTTTGAAATCACTTTGATTAATTCATATTGGAGTGAAGAAGCATCAGCTGGAATAGGGGCTGATTTTTCAGAGACTTTGACTTGCAATTGATATAGGTAGCCCGGTTCATACTCAAATCCTTCTACTTGATCATAAAATAACTTCCAAGCTTCCGGGTCTACAGTACTTCCCTTTTGAATTTGAAGGCATTTCATAGGCCCAACTCCCATACAGTCTACTTTTGAAGAATTGACCCACCACAACTCAACCTGATCATCTTCAGGTTGGCATCCAGCAATACTCAAAAGGATGGTCGACCATAGGATTAGTGATTTCATCATAAACTATTGGATATAGAATGGTATAGTTTTTCTGCCCAGCTTTGGTAAACCAATCCACTGGGATGCAATTGATCCCCTGCTAACATCTCGGGTTTTCCTCCGATTTGACGGTATTCTTCGGTGATATCAATGTAGTTAACGCCATATTTTTCACAGACTTGTTTTTTGGCCGAGTTAAATTCGTCAATTTCCTGTGCCACTTTCTTGGAGTCCTTGTCATTGGCACTTGCAAAGGGGTAACTCCCCAATCTGGAATAGAAAGTACCCAGACATGATTTGGAAGATTTCCCGCAAAACCAATCGCTTTTAAAAGCATCTGTTCAAATTCCTTTTTATATTCCGTGACCGACCTTCCTCTATATTGATTGTTGACACCAATGGAAAGTGTAACCAGGTCGTACATTTGACCTTCAATAAATTCGTTTTTTATTCCTGCTTCCAACTCATCCACTGTCCAACCGGTTTTGGCAATGATCTTTGGCTTGGAGTAGGTGTTTTCGGTATTTTCATTTAATAAGTCGACCAACTGATTGGGATATCTGTCTTTTTCTTCCACACCTTCCCCGATGGTATAACTATCACCTAAGGCCAAATACGTAAGAGGTTCTTTTGTAGTCATTTGAATTTCATTTTCAGGCGATTTCGCACCCATTTTGCATGCCAAGAGTCCACTCATGAAAAGAGCTATTATTAAGAGCTTCATAGGATATTAATTTTCAAATATATTCTCCAATAGCTTAAAAGTACCTTGATCGGCATTCATAGATACTTTTGCTCCCACTGGGACAATGAATTGCTTGGATATATGGCCAATCATTGCACCTGTGTAAGCAGGAATGTCTAAGGGGAGGATGTAATCATCCAGCACTTGGTCTAGGGTTAGGGATCCGTAACCTCCACCAGGCTCGCAATCCGAGCATTGGCCAAAAATGAAGCCTTTTATTTTATCTAAGGTTCCATTCAATTTTAAGGTACTCATCATTCTATCCATTCTGTAGGGATCTTCTCCAACATCTTCGATAAACAGGATGGCATCCTTGAAGTCAGGATAATAATCAGAACCAGAAATTGCAGTCAAAACGGTAAGGTTTCCGCCTAAGATTCTGCCTTCTGCTATGCCGCCTTTTAGTGTTTGTGTTCTATTGGATTTTACCACTAAGTCATCGGTCTCAGGATGGATATTTTCAAAAGTCATTTGTTCCCGTTCAAAGAATAACTTTTGAAACTGCTCTACATTAAAACTATTCCAGCTTCCAGACCCCATTGGGCCATGAAATGTGATTAACCCTGTTTGGGAGTGAATGGCACAGTGCAAAGCAGTAATATCAGAATATCCCAAAAGTGGTTTTGGATGACGGGAAATCTGCTTATAATCGATTAGTGGTAATATTCTAGCTGCACCAGAGCCTCCTCTAATGCTAACTATGGCTTTTATGTGATCATCTGCAAACATCTCATTTAGATCATCCGCCCGCTCTTGATCTGTGCCTGCAAGATGTCCTCTTCGGTTCATCAAATTTTTCCAAATTTGACTTGAAAGCCTAATCCTTCCAGGGCTTCTTTAGCGAAAGTAAATTGCATCCTGTCAGCTGTGGCGGCAGAAGGGGAAATCAAGCCCACTGTGTCTCCTTTTTTTATCGCTTTTGGAAGAATAATCTTCGCGAACTCTTTATCTGATGGGGATGAAAATGAAAACGCGGAAAATGAACCCGCAAGTAGTCCAAGTGATTTGAGAAATTCTCGTTTTTGCATTCGATAAGTGTTATATCCGAAGTGTGAAAATACGGTTTTTTATTTGCTGAGTAGCGCTGCAAGTTAGTTTTCAAGCATTCTAGTACACTACCCGTTTTACAAGAATAATACCCAAATTCTCATCATGCGCTTTGATTACGAAAGAAAACCCCAATGGAATGAGATATTAGAACTTCAGCTTAAAATATGATTTTGAAACAGGAGTTTCGGTGGCCTTTGGGGTTAAAATGAAAAAACCTTTGAGAAAGAAATAGACCTCAAAGGGTACTAATCCTGCTAGTTACCCTCTGAATCTGCCTACTAACTAAAGCATGTCTCTCACCATCACCATTACTTTTTCCATTTCTCTTCTTACTACAGAGGCTTTATAAGGATAATTGGAGTTCATGAAAGCAAAACAGTACAGTTTTCCACTTTTAGTCTTAATAAGTCCTACCAGACTATGATGGTTGCTCATGGTGCCTGTTTTGGCAAAAATATAGGGTGTTTGGGCTTGATAGCTTGTTTTGATCGTTCCGGAAACTCCACCTGTAGGCAACAAGTCAAATAACTGTTCATCAGGGACCATTCTATAGATTTTCTCAAAGAGCGCCACCATAGATCGAGGGGTCACCAAATTGTGTCTACTTAATCCACTTCCATCTACCCATTGAGGTTCGTCTGGTAAATCATTAAGATAGGTTTTCAAGATATACTCAATCGCTCTTTCTGTATCCAATCTTTGGAAAAGTCGGTCAGAAACCATCCACATCAGTTGCTCGGCCAAAAAATTATCACTTTCCAACATCATCTCCTCCAATATTGGGAATAGGGGGCAGCTCTCCATTCTGAATGGTCTTTAGGTAATGAATCAGGCTGATAAATCCAGGTTTTTCCAGTAGCCTCAGAAGCTAACTCCACAAACAATTCTGGCGAAGATATAAATGGAATAAATTCTTCCGAACCCCTAAAGTTATTGGGATTGTAAAAGAATTTATTGGAATGAAAATCTCTTTCTAGTTCCCGAATTGTTTTATTGGTAGAATGGACTGCCGATTGAAATCTTCTTGGTGTTACAATAGGCCGATTTCCTGACTTTTTACTTGAACCAGATTGCCATAGATAGGAAGAGGACTGCGCTCAGCAGAATAGTCATAATAGTAATCATCCCATTGCCAACCATAGCCAAAAGCAGGGGAATCTTGGTTTGCATCAGAAAAAAGCACCGTGTTGAAAGGTGCAATGAATGATCGGATGTCTGGTTGGTATAATTCTTTGTAGTTCCAACTCGGGTCTCCGGATCCCCAAATCCGAATGGTATCGTTACTGGTAGTGTATCTTAACGTTTGTGTGGAGTCATTTAAAATGATGAGGCTAGAGAATAAGGTCAATAATTTGGCAGTAGAGGCAGGAATAAATCGCTGTTCGCTATTTCTTTCATACAGTACGATTTGGCTGTCCAAATCATATAATTCAAACCCTGATAAATGATTGGCAAAGAAGCTTTGATCTCCAACAGCTTCTTCGAGTTTTAGGTATTGGTCTCTGTTTAGTTGTGCATAGGATGAATTAAAACCAAAACAGAAGAATGCAAAGACGAGGCTTAAATAGTTAATCAACAACAATTTGGTCATTTCTAAGTGCTGAATAAAAGAGGCCTAACCAACCTAAAATAAAAAAGACTCCACCTAAAGGAGTGATTGCTCCCCACCAAGTGATTCCAGTTAAGGATAAAATATAAAGTGAACCAGGAAATATAATGATCCCTAAAATCATACTCCAAATACTGAAAGTGAGACTTTTCCAATTGGGTTTAACCATCAAAATCAACCCCATAAATGCTAGAGAAAGCGTATGGTAAAAATGATATTTTACAGCAGTTTCAAAGGTGGCACTTCTTCCGTTATTTACTAAAGTTTCCTGCAGAGCGTGTGCTCCGAAAGCACCTATTCCTACAGCAAGTGCTCCAGAAAGTGCAGCGATCATAATTATTTGTCTTCCGTTCATTGTATTGAAAATTCCACTTTTTCTTGATTGAAATCCCCTCTATTGTGGTTCTCCAAAAAGGGAAGGGGATAACTTGAGTTCACTTTTTAATGAGGATAATTTCTCGCTCCAAATATCGCTGACCCGATTACCATCGTACTTCCTTCTTCTTGTGCAATTAAATAATCTCCGCTCATTCCCATGGAAATTTCTTCCATTTGAACAAAATCAGGAAGGGATTCATTTTTTAACTCTTCAAAAAGGTTCTTCAGCCCTTTGAATTCTTTTCTGATTTGGGATTCATCTTCAGTAAACGTAGCCATTCCCATCAAGCCTTTTATTTGTACGTGAGTGAGCTCCTTAAAATTGGGATCTTGAAACATTTCCAATAATTCGGTTTTGTCAAAACCAAACTTAGACTCTTCATCCGCAATATGGACCTGAAGTAATACCGGGATGATTCGGTCTATTTTTTTCCTTGTTTGTTGATTTCTTTCAAAAGTTTAAAGGAATCCACTCCATGGATTAGGTATACATAGGGAGCGATGTATTTTACTTTATTGCTTTGAAGGTGGCCAATCATATGCCATCGAGTGTCCTCTGGCATTTCCGGTTGTTTGGCTTGAAGCTCCTGTACTTTATTTTCTCCAAAATCCCTGATACCACAATCATATGCCTTTTTCAAGTCTTCTAGTGGCTTGGTTTTGCTGACTGCTACCAATAAGCAATCAGGGTTTTTAAAAGTTTTTTTACTGTTTCGAGATTGGCTTTAATGTCCATTTTCTATTTTTATACTTCACTTTTTTGCCCTAGGCCTAAAACAAAGATATGGCGATCATCAGTACTTTACTAAAACGAGGCATTCGTCTGAGAGAAAGTTTGGAACAAGAATATTCCAAACCTCTTGAATTACAGAAAAATACACTTCGAAAACTTTTGATAAAAGCGAATCATACTCTGATTTCTTCGAAATATGATTTCCCCTCTATTTTGAAAAGCTTCAAAAAAGGAGAGGATGAGTTTTACCAGTTATACAAAGCTCAAGTTCCTATTTATGATTACAATAAAATTCATGCCGAGTGGTGGCATTTGTTGCAGGAAGGAAAGCTGAATGTTACTTGGCCTGGAAAAGTTAAATACTTCGCCTTGAGTAGTGGCACTTCTGGAGCTACTTCTAAGTTTATTCCTGTGACCAGAGATATGGTAAAAGCAATTCGTAAAACTGGAGTCAGACAAATTTTATCTTTATCCAAATATGATCTTCCAGATGCTTTGTTCTCCAAAGGGATTTTGATGTTGGGAGGAAGCACGGATCTTGAATTCAATGGTACTTATTTTTCAGGAGATTTAAGTGGGATTACTGCCGGTAAACTTCCGATTTGGTTTCAGCGCTTTTATAGACCGGGAAAAGAAATTTCCAGAAATAAAAATTGGGGGGACAAGTTGGATCAAATCGTTGAGAAAGCTCCTAATTGGGACATAGGGATCATTGTAGGGGTGCCAGCTTGGTTACAAATCCTACTTGAAAAAATAATAGAGCGGTATCAACTGAAGTCTATTCATGATATATGGCCCAATCTGCAGATTTTTGTCCATGGAGGAGTATCGTTCGAACCATTTAAGAAAGGTTTTGAGAAGCTTTTAGCTAAGCCTATCATTTACATTGAAACTTATTTGGCATCTGAAGGTTTCATTGCCTTTCAAGCATTGCCAAACAGAAAATCCATGAGGTTGGTGTTGAATAATGGTATATTCCATGAGTTTGTGCCTTTTACTGAGGATAATTTTGATGAGGAAGGAACTATCAAAGAACATGCAATGACATTGAAAATTGACGAGGTGGAAGAAGGAAAAGATTATGCTTTATTAATCAGTACCTGTGCTGGAGCTTGGCGTTACTTAATTGGAGATGTGGTGAGGTTTGTTTCCAAAGAAGAATCTGAAATCATAATTACTGGAAGAACGAAGCATTATTTAAGCCTTTGCGGAGAACACTTGTCTGTAGATAATATGAACAAAGCAATTGAATTAGCTTCTGAGGATTTGAATATCAATGTAAGAGAGTTTACAGTCTTAGGAGTTCCTCATGATAATTTATTTGGTCATCATTGGTTTATAGGAAGTAGTGAGGAAAGTGATCCTGCTGCTTTTAGGGAAGCACTTGATTCACATTTAAAGAAATTGAATGATGATTATGCTGTGGAAAGAAGGCATGCACTCAAAGAAGTGATAGTAGATATTTTGCCATCTACTTTATTCTATGAATGGATGAAAGAACAAGGAAAAGAAGGTGGACAGAATAAATTTCCAAGGGTATTGAAAGGGGAGAAGGCTTCTAGTTGGCTAGAATTTCTAAAATCTAAAAATGCCATTTCATGATTGCATCATTGATGGAGGGAATCAGTATGGGATTACTCCTTTCCGTCATGGTGGGGCCTGTGTTTTTTACGCTTATCCAAAGTAGTTTAACTCATGGGTTCCGATACGCATCTGTTCTTGCTTTCGGGATTTTATGTAGTGATACCTTTTATGTAGTGATCACTTACCTTGGTATCAAGTTTTTAGCAAAAGCTACTTATTTTGAAGAAGTATTAGGATACGTGGGAGGGTTGATTTTAATAGGATTTGGGTTGTCTTCATTGATTCGGAAAAATACAAACCGTCCCAACTCAGGAGGGATAAACATTCCTGAAGTGAAAAAGAGATCAGCATTTATTAAAGGGTTTAGCATTAATGGGGTTAACCCATTTGTCTTATTGTTTTGGATTTCAATTGCAAGCATTGTTCAATTGAAGGAAAACGTTTCTACCTGGGATATTTGGCTTTATTATTCCGGAATCTTAGGCACAGTTTTCCTGATTGATTTATTAAAATCTTTTATCGCTAAAAAGATTTCCCATTTGGTGACCCCAAACATGATGCGAATCATGAATAAGGCAGTCGGAGTGATCATGATTGGCTTTGGACTACGAATGTTGGTCTATGCCTGGAATGTCTGATAAACTCAAAATTAGCTCAGGCCATTTAAGGCACGCATTAATTTTTCCCTTACCTCTTCGGCAAATCCTTCTATTTCTGGATTTTTCACCACGCTCATAGCAGTTGATGGATCCATCAGAGATACATCGAATATATTTTTTCTACTTCTCGGATGACCACATTGCAGGGTAGTAATGTGGCGATTTGGGGTTCAATAGACAGGACTTTATCTGCAAAAACAGGATTACATGCTCCTAGAATTATGAAAGGTGGGTAGGACTTATCCAATTTCTTTTTCATGGTAGCCTGGATGTCGATCTCTGTCAAAATCCCAAACCCCTCATTTTTAAGTTTTTCTTCAACTTGTTCTCGAACTTCCTGAATGGATTTCGCTACTACTTGTTTGGATTGATAATAATTCATGATGATTTAATTTTAATTCCTTAAGTTAAGTTGAGTCTTCCTTCCAGTCTGTGCTTATGATCACATAAAGGTCTAGGGGTGGACTTGGGATTTATTGTGTATTTAATGAACAACTACTTTATTCTACTGTTTATTTACCATGAAAAACATCTACTTTTTTTGCCTGGCTTCGATGGTATTGTTAATTCATTCAGAAGCATTTTCTCAGGAAATCCCCGCCTTAGGTTTGTATAATGAAACTAGGATTCAATACAATGAATCAGGAATGATCATTCTGGGAGCATGGGCTTTAGGCAACATGGTATGGGGAGGAATAGGAGCCAGTCATACATCCGGTCAGACGAAAGCATTTCACCAGATGAATCTATATTGGAATTCGGTCAATTTAATCATAGCGGGTATTGGGTATTGGCAGGCAACACGAGAAGTACCAAGTACCGATTTATTTGAAACCATGAAATCACAGGCAAGTATAGAAAAGATTCTATTGGTAAATGCCGCATTGGATATTGCGTATATGGCAGGAGGGATGTATTTGAAAGAACGTGGGTTCAGGCTTTCAAAAGATAAATTCGTGGGCTTCGGAAAATCAATTATACTTCAAGGTGCTTTCCTATTTACCTTTGATGCTTTGATGTATACATTTCATGCCACTCATTCCAAAGAGTTGCCAGCATTTTTTGAACAAGTATCGTTTCAGCCTTCTGGACTAACCCTCTCTATTCCTTTGGCTAAATAAATTCAACTATTTAGGTCTGCAAAAGGGTTCAATCAGTCGGTAAATCCGGATCCAACTGTTTTTTGGATTCTTCAGAACAGGAGCTGACAAAGCTTTTTCCAGCGGAGGCAATCAGGTCACAAGTCCCTGTTCCCATTCCCATGATTGTACGCATCGCATCTTGAGTACTTGAATTCAAGAAAGTGATTTTTGATTTCGGAACATGGTATATATTTCCGTTGGTAGGGTTGGGGGCAGTCGGTACAAAAATCGTATATAACTCATCATTGATTTGATCAGTTATGAATCCGGTCATCATCGTTCCTGAATTGAAAGGATCTATTAATACGACTTCAGAAAATGGGAGTTTTTTAAGTCCCACAAATTGATAGACTGTCTGATGGATTAGGCTATACAGGGGTACTTTGGTCAAGTATTTTTTTCAAAGCGGGCAAAATAAACCTTTCCTACTTTGTTACGAATCAACGCTCCTATGATAAATATAAAAAGCACCAATATCCCAATAGATAGAAAGTTTATCAACCAATGAGGTTCATCCGTACCAGGATCAAGAATAGAGCTAATTGGGGCAACTATCTTGAAAATAAAATTGAATGAGAAAGAAAGTAGGATCAATACGATCGATAAAGGAAGCAAAATCAGAAAGCCTTGGAATAAGGTGTCTATTAGGTAACCTCTTTCAGGTTTGTGGCTGATGTTTTCTGATGAATTGATTGCGGAGTCCATTTTTGAGATAGGTTATTACTTGTTATTAGTCAATGAATTAACCTTTAAATTCATGCCATCTCCTCATGGAGCGAAAGGAAGAGGTTTTCAATTAAATTCCTGTGTAGCCCATGGACATAAATGGGGATTTTTTGCCTCCATTAATTTTTTGATAAAAAAATCCCTCCTGTTTTCACAAGAGGGATTCATTGGATATAGGTAAGAGTTAATCAGCCAAGTATTTAACTACTGGAGTATAATCCATATCGAATGCTTCTGCTACTGCCTGATAAACAATATCGCCATTGATCACATTTAGGCCAGGAACCAATTCTGGGTTTTCCTGAGCTGCTTTTTTCCATCCTTTATCTGCAAGTTGAATGGCATAAGGAAGTGTAGCATTGGTCAATGCAAGAGTAGAGGTATAAGGTACAGCTCCTGGCATGTTTGCTACACAATAATGAACAACATCATCAATGATATAAGTTGGATCTTGGTGAGTAGTAGGCTTACAAGTTTCAATACATCCACCTTGATCTACAGCCACGTCAACAAGTACAGTGCCTGGTTGCATTTCTTTTAGCATGTCTTTGGTGATCAAATGAGGAGCTTTAGCACCAGGGATCAACACAGCACCAATGATCAAATCATGATTTTTGATCATTTTTCTAATGTTGTATTCATTCGACATCATGGTCTTAACATTCGCTGGCATTACATCAGCAAGATATCTCATTCTAGGAAGTGATACATCCATGATCGTGACATCAGCTCCTAATCCTGCAGCCATCCAAGCCGCTTGAGTACCCACGATTCCGCCACCTAAAATCAAGACCTTAGCGGGTAAAACTCCAGGAACGCCACCTAATAGGATGCCTCTTCCTTTCAAAGGTTTTTCAAGGTAATTTGCTCCTTTTTGAACAGCCATTCTGCCTGCCACCTCTGACATCGGAATTAATAGCGGTAAGCTTCTATCTGCTTTTTCTACTGTTTCATAAGCAAGACAAACAGAACCACTTTCAACCATTGCTTTGGTTAAAGGCTCGTAAGATGCAAAGTGGAAATAGGTAAATAATAATTGATCCTTTTTGATAAGCTTATATTCAGGTTCAATAGGCTCTTTTACCTTCATGATCATTTCGGCAATTTCATACGTTGCCTCGATGGTAGGAAGTATGTTTGCTCCTGCTTCAACATAGGATTCATCTGAAAAACCAGATCCTTCACCAGCTGTATGTTGTACGTATACAGTGTGGCCTCTTTTAACCAATTCTTTTGCACCTGCAGGAGTGAGTGCTACTCGATTTTCGTTGTTTTTAATTTCCTTTGGAACACCTATAATCATGATAGATATATTTGGATTTGTATATATTACCACAAAGATACTAAGCAAAAACAAACTGAAAAGTCCTCCAGCAAATAGTATTTGGTGTGATTTGGAAAATTTTAAAAAATCAGAACATTGTATTGTTAATAATTTTTATCGTTAGAATAATTTTAAAGAAAAGCGTTTAGACAAGTTTAATTTGGAAAATTTTTTTCAGGTTCCTCATTTGCTATATTCTAGAACTTAAACTGTTGAAAAACAGATTTTTGAATTGTTATTTTTTTAGGAATAGAATAATATTTTGTTTTTTATTAATTAAACAGGTTTGATCCAAATTTTTGTTGGAAAAATAATGTCTTAGAAATTTGGAAAAAATATGGAATTGGCTATTTTTGGAGTATCCTTATTAGAAGTAAAACTGTGCCCAAAATAATTTTAGATAAATAGTTTATGCCTGAAGTACAACCCATAAGAAAAACCGAAATATCTCCAGACTTATCGAAAGATGCTATCCTTGAGGACTTTAGGGTTGCACTTTTGAGTAGGCAAGCCTCTCTGGTAGGGAGGAAAGAAGTATTTATGGGGAAAGCTAAGTTTGGGATTTTTGGAGATGGTAAAGAGTTGGCTCAAATTGCCATGGCTCGGGCTTTCCAAATTGGCGATTTCCGATCTGGTTATTATAGGGATCAGACCTTTATGATGGCAATTGGTGAATTGACTGTTCAGCAGTACTTTTCACAGTTATATGCCCATACAAATGTTGAAATGGAACCTGCTAGTGCAGGCAGGTTAATGAATGGTCATTTTGCGACTCGTTCCCTTCATGAAGATGGAAGCTGGAAGGAGTTGACCAAGATGTATAATTCTGCTGCAGATATTTCTCCAACAGCAGCCCAAATGCCAAAACTTTTAGGATTAGCCTATGCATCCAAATTATTTAGAGAAAATAAAGGTTTAAAAAACTTTACTGATTTATCCATCAATGGGAATGAGGTGGCTTGGGGTTCAATAGGTAACGCATCTACATCCGAGGGAATTTTCTTTGAAGCGATTAATGCTGCCGGTGTGATGCAAGTTCCCATGGTAATTTCTATTTGGGATGATGCTTACGGAATTTCCGTGCCACAAGAATATCATACCACGAAAGGCAGTATTTCAGAAGCACTGTCTGGTTTTGAAAGAACTGATTCACAGAAAGGCTTTGAGATAATTAATGTGAAGGGATGGGATTACGAAGGGTTGATGCAAGCATTTTTCAATGCGGGCAAAATTGCAAGAGAGGATCATGTTCCCGTGTTGATTCATGTTGAAGAAATGACTCAACCTCAAGGACACTCTACCTCGGGATCCCATGAGCGATACAAATCTGCCGAGCGATTGAAATGGGAAAAGGAATGGGATTGTATTGATAAATTCAGAGAGTATATCCTTTCTTCAAAAATCGCCACTCCTGAAACCTTGGATAAGATTGAAGCTCAGGTAAAAGCAGATGTTAAAAAACAAAAAGAAACTGCATGGCAGGAATTTTCTAAAGAGATCAAGGCAGAACTTCAAGAAGCAATCTCATTAATTAAAGGAGCTGCAGCGCATAGTACTAGAAAAGTGATTTTAACCCAGATGGCAGATGAGCTTTCTAGGACGATTAACCCAATCAGAAAAGACGTTATTTCCACTGTAAGAAAAGCGCTTTTAACACTGCGTTTTGATTCCAATGAATCCAAGAATGAGTTAAAATCTTGGTATAAGGAACAAACAAAAAAGAATCATGATCGATACAATAGTCATTTGTATAGTGAGTCAAAATGGAGTGTCCAGAATATAGTGGAGATTAAACCAGCCTACGATGAAAAATCTATTCTGGTAGATGGAAGAGAAGTACTTCAAAAGTTTTTTGATTATACACTTGAACATAACCCTAAGTTTTTTGCCTTTGGAGAAGATGTAGGAAAAATAGGAGATGTAAACCAGGCTTTTGCGGGATTGCAAGCCAAGCATGGTGAATTAAGAGTGTCCGATACCAGTATTAGAGAGGCAACGATTGTAGGCCAAGGTATTGGTACGGCATTAAGAGGATTAAGACCAGTAGCAGAAATTCAGTATATCGATTATTTGTTATATGGTCTACAAATGCTTTCTGATGATTTGGCTTGTCTTCAATATCGAACCAAAGGAGGTCAAAAAGCACCATTAATCATTAGAACAAGAGGGCATCGTTTAGAGGGAGTTTGGCATTCTGGTTCTCCAATGGGAATGATATTGTCAACACTTCGGGGAATGGTGGTATGTGTTCCAAGAGACATGACCCAAGCAGCTGGAATGTACGCTACTTTATTGAAGTCTGATGAGCCAGCTATTGTGGTAGAATGTCTCAATGGCTATCGATTAAAAGAGAAATTGCCTTCCAATTTAGGGGAGTATACCGTGCCTTTGGGTAAACCTGAGGTTCTCAGAGAAGGAAAAGATATTACGATTGTTACCTATGGTTCGATGTGTAGAATTGTACTCGAGGCCGCCAGTGAGTTAATAGAACTTGGAATAGATGTAGAAGTGATTGATGTGCAGACGCTTTTACCATTTGATACCCATGGGGTAATAGGTGATTCCATTAAGAAAACTAATCGAGTGATTTTTGCTGATGAGGATGTACCAGGAGGTGCTTCAGCTTATATGATGCAGCAAGTTATTGAAGGACAAGAGGTATTTCGTTATTTGGATTCAGAGCCATTGACCATAGCGGCAAAAGCACATAGGCCTGCTTATTCTTCGGATGGAGATTATTTTTCAAAACCAAGTTTAGAGGATATAGTCGAAAAAGTTTATGCAGTCATGAATGAGGTAGATCCGAAATCATTCCCTGCACTATAAAAAATGAAGCCCTTCGATCTGAAGGGCTTTTTTTAATCTTTTGTGATGGTGCTTAACGTGACATCGGGACTCGTGACTTCATTACTTTTATTCAACGCTCTGTCCTGAATCTGAAGTTCTACCCTTAAAGTATCCGTTCGGAAGATGGATTGCCAACCGGAGGAAAGCATGGCATACCGAATATTTCCCTCAATAGCCTGAGTTTGATCATTATTCAATATCCTTGGGAAGCGACCATTAAACGTAGTATAGAAAGGAGGGTCTTGCCATTTAAACTCTGTGTATTGTCCATTTCTTTTCACAAAGAACTTTACGTAAATATTGTATTGATTTGGGTTTTGAACTACCCAAATGGTGTCTTTGACAATAGCATTATTGATAATTGGATCAATCACCCAATCAATTGGGTTATAAGTGGGAGCTTCGGGAGGCCGTGTAGAGTATGTGATTAATTCTCCTACATTGTTTCGTTGGTATTCCACTGCATTAAAGGGCGGATTGATTTCTGTAGCTCCAAGTCCTAAGTCTCCTTCAGCATCTTTAAAGTTGACGGAAACGATCAGAGAATCTGGCCCAGCAGTAGGGATATATTCAATGGAGGAAAATTCGATTTCAGGTGTACTTGGGAAATTATCAGGTGAGTTGACACAAGAAAAACTTGCTACAGCTAAAAAGAATATTCCTGAATAGTTTTTGAAACGCATAGGGCGAAAGTAAATTTACATCCAAGTTGAACAGTTCCATTATTGGACTTTGCAAAATATAAAACGATGCAGGATTTTAAAAGTTTTTCAGAAGTCATAAAGAATTTAAAATCTGAGGACTTTGATTCTACAGCATTAGCGCTTTTTCGGTTTCAGGCATCGGAAAACCAAATCTATAAAAAATACCTTGATGCGCGTCACATCAAAGTTAAAGACGTGAGTCAAGTGGAAGATATTCCTTTTTTACCTATCCGGTTTTTCAAAGATCATCCCATTGTTTCAGGAGATTTAGCTCGGTTTTTTGGCTTTTTTTCTAGTAGTGGAACAACAGGTATGATTACCAGTAAACATTATTTTTGGTCCGAGTCTTGGTATTTGAATCATGCCCAATCAATTTTTGAAAAGGAATATGGGGATTTGAGCAATTTTCATGTCTTGGCGTTGCTTCCCGCTTATTTGGAAAGAAAAGGTAGTAGTTTGGTCAGTATGGCCAATTTCTTTATTGAACAAAGCGGATCTGAGCATTCTGGTTTTTATTTATATAATCAAGATGAATTGTTGGACAAGCTAAGATTTCTTCAACATTCCCATAAAAAAGTATTGCTTTTGGGAGTGACCTTCGCACTCCTGGATTTGGCTGAATCTGAGAAGGAGTTTCCAAGAATGGAAAATTTGATTGTTATGGAAACTGGGGGAATGAAAGGAAGAAGAAAGGAAATGATAAGGGAGGAAGTTCATGAGTTATTGAAGCCCTATTTTGGAGTAAAAATGATTCACTCTGAATATGGAATGACCGAATTGATGTCTCAGGCTTATTCAAAAGGGGAGGGAAATATACCTTGCCCACCTCCATGCGCGTTATGTTAAGGGATGTGAATGATCCGTATTCTTGGAGTTCAAAAAGTCAAGGAGGGATAAATGTCATTGATTTGGCAAATTTCCATTCTTGTGCATTTTTGGAAACCCAAGATTTGGGGAGTTTTGATGAAAATGGATACCTCCAAGTATTGGGGAGGTTTGATAATAGTGAAATCAGGGGATGTAATCTTCTGGTTCAGTAATTGCTATCTTAAGAATAATTAAACATATTTGACCAGCATAAAATCTCAACTATGAAAAAATTAGCAACAATCGCATTATTGGTAGGAGTATTGGCCCTTGGAGCATGTGCCTCAAGTAAACCTTGTCCAGCTTACGCAAAAGCTCCTACTACTGAAAAACCGAATAGTTAAAAAAAATGCTGACCCTAATAGTCAGCATATTTTTTTATATCCTCCAGGCTTATCTCGGGTTCACCCAGAATTACAAGCCTTTCAATCACATTTCTAAGTTCTCTGATATTCCCTGTCCAAGGGAATTCCTGTAATTTTTTCAGGGCACTATCAGAAATAGTTTTACTTGCATCCCCATTTTCTGAGGCAATATCACCGAGGAATTTCTCAACAAGTAGTGGAATATCTTCTTTTCTATCTTTCAAGGCAGGAACTTGAATCAGAATTACACTTAATCGATGGTATAAATCTTCCCTGAATTTACCTTCCTTGATTTCCTGTTTTAAATCCTTATTGGTTGCTGCTAATACTCGCACATCCACTTTAATGTCCTTGTCACTACCTACTCGGTTGATCAGGTTTTCTTGAAGGGCCCTTAAAACTTTGGATTGAGCGGAGAGGGACATGTCTCCAATTTCATCTAAAAATAAAGTGCCACCTTGAGCCTGTTCAAATTTACCTTGTCGCTGTTTATGTGCAGAAGTAAAAGCTCCTTTCTCGTGACCAAATAGTTCGCTTTCAATTAATTCTGAGGGAATAGCAGCACAGTTAACTGCCACAAATGGATTGGAAGATCTGTTGCTCTTCGCATGTACCCAATGTGCCACTAATTCTTTTCCAGTCCCATTTGGTCCTGTAATCAAAACCCTAGCATCGGTCGGTGCTACTTTTTCAATGGTTTCTTTTACCAGTTTAATGGCGGGGGATTCTCCCACCATATCCAGTTTTTTGGAAAGTTTCTTTTTTAAGACTTTGGTTTCTGTGACAAGATTCTTTTTATCCAGCGCATTACGGACAGTAAGTAATAGTCTGTTTAAATCAGGGGGTTTTGGAATGAAGTCAAAGGCACCTTTTTTAGTGGCTTCTACTGCAGTTTCAATACTTCCGTGTGCAGAAATCATTATAAACTGAGGAGCTTTGTCCAAAGCTTTTGCTTGATCCAGCACTTCTATACCATCCATTTTTGGCATTTTGACATCACAAAGCACCAAATCAAAGTCTTCCTCAGTTAATTTTTTAAGTCCTTCTGCACCATCTTGTGCTTCAGATACATCAAACTTTTCGTATTCTAGAATTTCGCGCAATGTAGCGCGGATGACTTTTTCGTCATCAATAATCAAGATTTTTGACATGTCTCTAATATAAAAGAAAAAAGTGCAAGTCTATAAGCCGGGTTCTGTTTCCTTTTGATTAAAATCAGAAAGAATTCTTGTCATTTATCTAGCCCTGACCTTGCGGTCAGGATCAATCGATCTACCCACCTCGGAATCCCGTAAATACGAGAATCGTACGAGCAGCACTTTGCCCGAGGCCTATTTGATCTTTCAACCCATAAGGTTTGCCATGCCCTTGACATCACTGCCAAGGCGGTGGGCTCTTACTCCACCTTTTCACCCTTACCCAATCCGACGAATCGGAAATAGGCGGTATACTTTCTGCGGCACTTTCTGTAAACTGACTGTCTCCAGTCAGCTTCCTTCCCGTTAGGAAGTATGGAGCTCTACGTTGCCCGGACTTTCCTCTTCCCTGATATTAATCAAGGCAGCGACAAGACGACTTGCACGACGTAAAGTACGGAATTTTATACCAGAAGGGTTTCATCTCTTTGTTAAATGGTTGGTAATAAAATTTTCATTGAAGAAACATCTTCTATTTTAAATAATTGTTGAACAATTCAAGATCTTGATGGTTTGTAGATTGATAAGCTATAAAATAGCTGATTTTCATAGTGCTGGGTTGAACCGCTCAAATTTGAGCGGTTCTTTTCGTTTATATTCCTGTAACTTTTAGGAATGAACTCAAGCTATGGATTTAAAAATTGATTCGTGCCATCAATTGGTATCCTCCCTATCTTTTTTCAGGCATCCAAGTGGTCGACTATGCTCCGGATTTCCGAATGTTTAAGGTGAGATTGAAACTTACTTGGTATAATAGAAATTTAATTGGGACGGCATTTGGAGGCTCCTTATACTCCATGTGCGACCCATTCTTTATGTTTATTTTACTGACCAATCTTGGGAAAGAATATATTGTTTGGGATAAATATGCTCATATAGAATTTGTTAAACCAGGTAAGGGGACAGTATTTGCAATATTTTCAATGAGGGAGGAAGAGATTAATCATGTGAGGAATATTGTCGATGAGCAGGGAAAACATGTTTTCGAGTTTCCTTGTGAAGTAAAAGATGCCCATGGAAATTTAATAGCAAGATTGAAAAAAGGCGTGTATGTGAAAAAGAAGGAAGTTCAAAAGCCAAATTCCTAAACTCATTTTCCATTGCATTGCTTACCTTTGATGAGAAAATTTACCAGTTATGATTTTAGTAGGAAATGCAGTTCTTTCTGATGATATAAAAGAGAACTTTTTTGTCTGTGACTTGGAAGCTTGTAAAGGTGCATGTTGTGTGGAAGGAGATGCAGGAGCTCCATTAGAAGATGAGGAAACTAAAATCATTGAGGATATTTATCCTATTGTCAAAGATTATATCACAGAAGAGGGGAGAAAGGTCATTGAAGCCCAGGGAACTTGGGTGATAGATAAAGATGGCGATAAAGGAACCCCTACTATTGGAGATAATAGAGAGTGCGCTTATGCATTATATGATGAGCGAGGGATTTTAAAATGCGGGATCGAACAGGCATATTTGGATGGAAAAATATCCTGGAAAAAGCCGATTAGTTGCCATATGTATCCCATTCGCGTAACCAAATACGATGAGTTTGATGCACTTAATTACGACCGTTGGCATATTTGTGACCCTGCTTGCCAATTGGGGTCAAGTTTAAAAGTGCCTATCTATAAATTCTTAAAAGATGCGTTGATCCGAAAATATGGAGAAGCATGGTATGAGGAATTGGTAAAAGAAATCGAAGGATAATCAGACTTTACATCATTTAATGAGAGTTCGAATTGGAAACCATGGAATCACCCATCATTCCAATTCGAAACCTCAGGTGGTTGAACTCTAATCAGTTTTTATTTGGTAATGCCTGATAGGTTCCTCTCCTAGTAAGTGCTCAATAAAATAATCCCAGCGTTTTTTCGTGAAATAATCTCCGCTTGTTCTACCGAAGCTGTGATTTCTGCTCGGCCAAATGAACAGATCAAAATCCTTTCCTGCATTGATTAAGGCCTCCGCAAGTTTAAAGGTTGCAGAAGGGTTGACGTTTTCATCGATTCCTCCATGTGCAAGTAATAAATGACCTTTCAAATTTGCTGCATTGGTCACGTTGGATTGCTCGTGGTAGAAATCCCCAATTGGATATCCCATATACATTTCAGGCCACCAGGCCTTTTCCATTCGATGATCATGGTCTCCTGCGGAAGCAACCCCAACTTTATAGAAATCAGGATGTAATAACATGGCTCTTCCAGCATCATAACCTCCTGCTGAATGACCAAATATTCCCACCTTTTCTATATCCATAAATGAATTTTTACTAGCCAACTCTTTAATGGCCAATACATGGTCTGTCGTGCCATCCCCGAGATTATTATAAGAAACATCGTTGAAGGCTTTTCCTCTTCCATGGGTTCCAAGTCCGTCTACAGTGACCACAATAAATCCAAGTTCAGCCATGGGTTGTTGAAGCCCTATGAGACCTGCTCTAAAGGTTTTCGGGGTAATATCAGTATGTGGGCCGGTGTAGGTATAATCTACAATTGGATATTTTTTCTTCGCTGAAAAGGTGGTAGGCAAATAATAGATCCCATAAATGGTAGTTTTGCCATCCTTGGCAGTGGCGGTAAACTGTTTAGGGCTTTGATAGCCCCTTTTTAAAAGGTTCGAGATATCCGCTTTTGAAATCTCATGGATGATTTTACCGGTTTCTAATTCCCTTACAACCGAAACAGTAGGCTGATTTACTGTAGAATAATTATCTACAAAGTATTTACTTCCGCCAGCGTATGAGATGTCATGGAATGAATTCTCAGGCGTTAAAAGTTGCAGGCCAGTTCCGTCAAAATTGACCTTATAAGCAAAGGAATAGTAAGGGTTTACGTCTTTATCTACACCTGCTGCTTCAAAATAGATAACCTTGTTTTCTTCATCAATTGAAAGTAGATTTTTTACTACATAGTCCCCATTGGTAATTCTATTGACCAACTTTCCAGATTCCCAATCCATTAAGTATAGCTGGTTCCAGCCTGATTTTTCTGTTCCTAGAATGAATTGCCCATTATCCAATCTTCGGAAGATATTGTTATTGTTGATATGTGTTGGTGAGGATTCAGAATATACTTTTCGGGTTTCAGCTGTTTCTGCATTGATCTCAATCAAGTCAAAAGCTTTGAAGCCCCGATGTAAATAAGTCCCAAATAATTCCTTGCCATCCGGGTTCCAATTGAAGTACATTCCAATAAAATGAGGAGAGGTGAATTCTGTGAATTTGGTGGATTTTCTAGTTTCTAAATCAAATAGAACAGGTGTATAGGTGACCACAGTCGTGTCCCCTGGGGATCCTCGATAATAACCTTTTAACTGAGGACGAAACTTATCATCCTGGCTATTGTCCAAAAGCAACATTTTCTCAGCTAATCTCAGGTCTACTATTCGAGTTTGTATTCTTTTTGAATCAGGAGACCAGTTGACCGTAAAGTGTTCAGGTCTTTCTCCATCTTCTCCATAGATCATATCAGACCATCCCCAAAAGGAAGCATATTCATAATCTTTCTTACCATCAAAGCTTAATTGTATCTCTTCTCCGGTTTCTAGATTTTCGACAAATAAGTTGAAATTTTTGGTATATGCTTTCCAATTTCCATCTGGAGAAATGGAACGGTCCCTAGTTGGTTGCTCTTCTATTCTTTTAAAATCGAGATTTTCGTTTTGGTAGGTCCAAGTTTTGTTTTGCCATTGAAAACTCAAGGAATTGTCTTTATTAAAAGAGATCCGATTAAAAGGGAGGTTGCGACCATCAATGGGTTCACCAGATTTCTCTTCAAGTAACGCTGCAAGCTTTGAATGATCAAAGGCCTCAACTGTCTTTTTTTCTAATATATCTGTCAAGAAAAACCTTTTTCCATCTTGGGTATGGGTTAAATGCCAAAAGCTGGTTTTTCCCTCCAGCCAATTTGGGTTTACATCCAAGTGGTAAACCTCCCTTTGAATATTGTTACTTAGAAAGTATTCGGCTTTGTGGTAGGTTTCTTCGGTGATTTGAGAATATGCACTATTACTAAGCAAAGCCCCAAAAGCCAGCAAGAATAAATACTTTTTAATGGGATTTGGATGAGATGAGGAAAGCATGAATTAAGCGTGTTTTGTAGATATCAAGGTAGGACCTAAATTCTAGAGAAACCCTTCAGAAATTGATAAATAGTAATCTTATTTTATAAATGGTTTTTAACCAGCTGCATCGTAAGCCTTTTTTAACCAGTTAATTACTTCTTTTGAATATTGCTCTTCCGGATTGACTATGATTCTATGGCTTACCATTCCACTAGATTTAGTGTCTAATTCAAGCATGCCTGTGGGTTCTTGGCCTTTTAAATTGATTCCAATGTCAAACCGGGTTTTTGTAGCAGGAATTAGCATAGCAAATTGTTTCTTCCTCCTGACGCTCACATAGGCATTCTTTGGTGCAAATTCTAGGTCATTGCCAAAGGTTTTAATTTCTGCCTTTAATTTTTCATAAAGCGGTAATAGATGCTCTTTTCCTTTGTATTGTTTGGAAATCAGTTCATCCAGTCCACTGGCAGATCCTGCATCGGATTTCAATGTTTTGTGGGCGACTAGGTTGGCAAAACCATGTGTAAATCCATGATTACTTTTTAAGAACTTTAGGATTTCACCATGTTTGGAAAAATTTTCCTTTTTAACAATTGATACCCATTCTTCCAGGCTTTTTCCTGTGTTTTTTTGAAGGTTATCAATCATAGTTTGTGCTGCTTGGTCCATTTTACTTGGTTTTAAAATTCTATTTCAGATACTATTGGAAAGTGATCAGAAGCATTTTTCAATTGAGTTTTCACACTTTGAATCAGACTGTCTTCTTTTTCCAGGTAGGGATTCCATACTTTTCCATGGAGCACCTGGATTCCTTGACTGACTAAAATGTGGTCAATCAGTACATTGACTTGGTCTCCCGTAATTCGGTCTTTGAATCTACTCGAATTGGGGGTCCATCCATATGAATTTAATTTGGGTTTTCGCAAAACAGATTTTAGGATGAATTCTGGATGCCAGGTATCTCCAAGTAGGAGTTCCACCGCTGATTTGCTGAACTTATTTTCGTAAAAGTCCAGTTCAAATCCATCATTAATATCTCCCATGACCATGACTTGCTGTCCTTTCTCCAAATACTCATCACAGCGCTGGCGAATGGACATGCATTCTGCAAATAACTTGAGGCGATCCCGCTGGGAAATTTGTTCAAACCTTGCATAGTCTACCATATCAAAGATTCCTTTAGATTTAGTATGAGCAATAATTACCCTCGTAAATAGCCTGTCATCTAATCCTAAAATGCTAAGCTCTAACGGGGGTCTATAGTGCTTATACTGCTCTTTGATTAGTCTATTTAGGGTGTCCATTATGAAGGGTTCATCAAATCTCTTTCCTTCTTTCACCTCCGGGGTAAACAGTACGTTTATTTTGTCTGGATTATATAATGCACATAATTCCTGTTGACCAGGTGAGGGGAATCCGTGTATTCCTTTTAGGTTTTTTTGAGGAAGAAACTCTTGAACCCAAGCCTCCAATTGGAGGCTAGCTGTTTTGGAAAGGTTGACTAAGGTGTTTGGCCCTTCTACAATACCCAAAAATCAGGGTTCATGGCTTCTATTACCTCTGCTAACTGCTGACTTCGTTCTCCCTCTTTTCCTGTGGTGGTTGGATTTCCTTCAGGGTCAAAGAGTTCCCTCATCCATTCCACATTGTAAACTCCAATTTTTAATTTCATAAAAAATCCCTGTTTAATAAAAAAGCAGGGATAATTTACAAAATTCAGAATATAGAATACAAATTCGTTGCAATTACTTTAAACCTTGATATAAATACGTTTCTTGTCCATCCAGAGGCCTAGAAGCCAAATCAAGAGCATGTAACTGAATGCAAAAAAAGACGAGGCATTTTTAGGGCTTAACCAACTGGTATACAAATTTTGATAAATAGTGGCTCTTAAACTGACTTCCCCAATAGGGATCATTCCAAATAGAGTGATTACTAATCCGGATGCGACATACAATATCAATGGGTTCCTTCCAAAAACTTCAAAAAGTAAGTCCAGTTATTTACTTTTTCAACTCGATCATGTATACCAATACAGCCAAAATCAACATGTCAATTCCCACGGTCAATAATACATAGGAGCTGGTCCAAATCTTTTTGTTGATCGGGAAAACAAGGTCCCAGATATATGCTGCAGCTATCAGTACCGCTCCACCAATCAGTAGTTTTTTGATGGTTTCCATGCTATTTCCCAGTTTCTGGATCAACTTCCCAACGAGGTAACCAGCGATCACATTCACGATGGCTGGAAGCGTACTTAAAATTCCTTCCGGGTCGAATGGAATTCCTTCTCCACCATACATTCTCTCCGCACCAATCCAAGATAGGTCCAATTGGATGGCAGCATTTCCTGTCAATCCATAGGGATCTGCTGGATCCCCGAAAATATACATGATGGCCCAATAGCCCAGTAAGGCAATTGCGCTAAAAATCCAGCCTAGCCTAATTCCTCCAATATATAAGACGATGGCCGCAAAGAAATAGCTAAGGGCAATTCTCTGAAGAACCCCAAATAATCTCACTTCGGTAAGCTTGATAAAATTGAACCCACCGTTCTCTGTTAGTTCATAAAAAGGGAATGCATTTAATAGCCAGCCTATTAAAAAGATCAAAAGCGCCCGCTTTCCTACTTTTTTAAAGAAATTCTTGGCAGACATGTCCTGTAGTTTTTTCATGGAAAAGCTCATGGCATTACCTACTACAAATAGAAATGTTGGGAAAACCAGGTCGGTAGGGTGAAACCATGCCATTTGGCATGTGCTAATGGAGCATACAAATTTGACCAATCACCGGCGGTGTTTACAATGATCATAAAGGCGATGGTCATGCCACGTAAAACATCTAATGCTAGATACCGATTGCTTAAGATTCCTGTATCTTGTTTTAAAGTCATAATTAAGGTTTGGTCGTTTGGGTTTAAACTTAAAAAATGGAGGAAGTATTCCTGCCTCAATTTAAAATATTATCTTGGATTAAGGCCTTCAGCCAATTTTTTATTGAATTAAAATTCTCCTTATGAAAAATATAGATTCCGAAAAGTTTAAAGTGGTTACTCCTATTGAGCTTCATAAAATTTCAACATCATATGATTTGGAAACTTCAGAGAAGAAGAAATCAAAAAAGCTGAATGAGTTTAGAGAGGAGTTAAGTGAACATCAAGACATCATGTATGCACACAGCAAGTATTCGGTATTGATCTGTTTGCAGGGGATGGACACCGCTGGGAAGGATAGTTTAATCAGAGAGGTTTTTAAAGAATTCAATCCTCGTGGAGTAGTAGTTCACAGTTTTAAAACACCTACTTCCAATGAATTAAAGCATGATTATTTGTGGAGACATTATATCGCCTTACCAGATCGGGGGAAATATGCTGTATTTAATCGAACGCATTATGAAAACGTATTGGTAACCCGAGTGCATCCTGAATACATTCTGGGAGAGAATATCCCCGGCATAAACTCAGTGGAAGACATTACCCCGGATTTTTGGGAAAATAGATTTGAGCAAATCAATAATTTTGAAAATCATATTAGCCAAAATGGAGTGATCATCTTAAAGTTTTTCTTGCACTTAGGTAAAGAGGAGCAAAGGCAACGATTGCTTCGGAGACTAGATAAGAAGAAACATAATTGGAAATTCTCGCCGGGAGATTTGAAAGAAAGAGGTTATTGGGAGAAATATCAAGAGTATTACCAAGAAGCGATCAATAGGACTTCCAAGCCCCATGCCCCATGGTATGTTATTCCTGCTGATAATAAAGAAACTGCCAGAGTATTGGTTGCCAAGACTATTTTAGATGAAGTGACCCGATATAGGGATATTAAAGAGCCTGAATTAGAAGATTCCATTGAAGAAAATATCCATTTATATAGGGAAGAACTTCAGAAAGAATAAGGTTTTGTAGTCCGTAAAATGCTGTTTAAATACTTGTAATTGTGATATTTAAATAGGATTATTTTTAAATAACGTTGATTTTTTTAACTTAAAATACTTTTAATGAGTTGATTTTTAATAGGTTAAATTTTTGTTGTTATGAGATGGTATTCATTTTTATTGTTTTCCCTTTTTCTAATAGTAGGATCATGCCAAAAAGATCCAAAGATTACTCAGGGTTTTGAGGTAGAGAATACTCTAAATCCCATTGGAGTGGATGTTTCACAATATATAGAAGGAAGCTACTTGTTTTATTTGGATGAGGACCACTTCCGACCAATTATACCTGAGAATTCCTTAAAATTATCGGAAATTGAAATTACCCCAGATCTTATTGGTCTGAAGAAGGGAGAAATAATGAATTTTTTTTCAGAAACCTTTAACCTAAAAATTACTCCTGAGGATGTTTTTGTGCTAAGCTTTTCTGCGGCAAGAGTCAGTGAAATTACAGAAGAACAGGCATTGCAAATTCTAAATGATCCTAAGGTAAAATCAGCTCAGAATGATTTTACTATCCAAAACATTAGGCCTAAAATGCAAGGGGAAGGGCCCGTAGAGCAAAATATCAGGCCAAAGATGCAAGAGGAATGGCAATACGATTCCATCAAGCATTCAAGTACCAATGTAGAGTTCGTAAATCCAGAGGGGAAAGTTGGAAATACAACTAACAAAATTTGGATTGTAGATACTGGAGTAGATGGGAATCACCAAGATCTAAATGTGATCACGGATCCTGAATATTCAAAATCTTTTGTAGATACTGAAACAAACCCATTGATGGATATTTTGGGACATGGGACCCACTGTGCCGGTATCGCAGCAGGTTTAGCACATCATCAGTCAGATCCGAATGTTTTGGGAATGAATGGGGTTTCACCTGGGGCTCCAATCGTTTCAGTAAAAGTAATCAATTGGTACGGAGAAGGGGTTTGGTCAAAAGTATTGGATGCAATGGAGCACGTCATTTTAAAATCAAGCCCTGGAGATATAATTTCAATGAGTTTTGGTGATAAGTTACCTGGAAATGCTAACCCAAATAAGTGTTTGCCTATGCCTACCAGCAGTACGAATAATAAAAGGTATTTATTGAATCAAATTGAAATTCTAGCTTCGAATGGTGTATATGTAGTTATGGCATCTGGAAATACCGGGGAAAGTTCAGAAGGATTTTTTCCAGGATGTTTTGATTTCAATGATATGGTGATGACTGTTGGGTCCATTAAAACTACCTATGATTTTACGACGGGTGACTACAATTCCTCATTTTCTGTTTTTTCAAGCCGAGGGATTCCTTCAATTGATTTTGTTGCACCAGGAGAGTTTATGTTTTCAACTTTTCCCCATAATCTATATGCTGTTCTTTCTGGAACTTCCATGTCCACTGCAATGGTAGCGGGAATCATCCATGCTAACGGGGACTTCCGGATGATACTGATAAAATTGTTGGGCCTCCATCCAGCAACACCTATTCGATTGCTAAAGCGCAATAACCAATAATTAGCGTGTTCTATCTAAAGTAGCTGCTTTCAATGAGGTGTTTTCTCGCTCGATGGCTGATTTTACCTGGCTGATAATTTTGTTGTAAGTTGAGTCGCCCTTTAAATGAAAAAATATGGGGTTGTCTTCGACGAAGAATAAATCCCTCCAACCTAAGTCATATGCTTTTTGTAAATATTCCAATGCTCTCAAGTTTTGTTTTTTTACCGCCATTGCTGATGCAAGTTCAATCATGATGTTATTATCTTCCTCCCCATTTTTTAAGGCCTTTTCCCTTATCGATATGGCATTAGTCAATAAACTGTCAGCAGCTTGATTTTCACCATCTCGTAATAAAAGAAATGAATAATTGATTGGAACTATATAGTAATGGTCATTATAAAAATGATCATAGGAGTTGATGGATTTTTCATAGAAAATTTTTGCATTGTCGAAATCTTTTGAAAAAAATGATATGAATCCGGCTGATTCATAATTCGCATAATTCGGAGATCCCGTAAGGGTTTGTGCAATCAGCTTTTTAGCTTCATTAATGTTGTTTTCATCAATGTAAACGGAGGCCAATAAGCTGAAAGAGGAAGGATCATTTGAAACATTAATCGCTTTCATTAACCATTTTTTAGCTTCAGTGAAGTTGCCTAAAATTTTATAGGTCCATCCAGCCATTTGGAATGAAATAGGGTTCAATGGGTTTAATGAGGCCGATTTTATTTGACCAATCAATGCCTTTTCAAGATTCCCTTGGCTAAAATTTATGGTAGCTAAATTCCCAATTGCCTCACTGTAATTTGGTTTGATTGAAATAGCAGCTTCAAATGAACGTTTTGCATTTCTAATCTGTCCTAAATAATAATATAAATTCCCTCTGTTTTTATATAATTCTGCTGAGTTAGGCTCTATCTGTAGTCCTATTTCACTAACTGCAAAACTGGAGTCATACCAAGATTTGTCTTTTCCGAATGCAGGGTATTGTGCATAGGTGTCTGCTAATCCAGCATAAGCCATGGTAAAATTAGGATCAATTTCGATGGCTTTTTTATAGTAATCAGCAGCCATTTCAAAGTTTTCTAATTTGTATTGCGAGTATTGTTCTTTTGCTTTTAAAAACCATTCATAGGCATCAGGGCTTGAAGTCAATACTTTCCCTATTTCGGCTTCTTCCCTTGCTGAAAGTGAAATACCTAAGACTCTCGAAATTTCCTTAGCGATGACACTTTGAATTTGAAGAAGATTTTCACCTGTTCTGGAAAATGAATCCGTCCATAAATTCTTATTTTCCTCTACATCTATCAACTGAACATTTACCTTGGTGTTATCTCCTAAATATTGGATGGATCCCTTTAAAATGGTGGTTACTTCTAGCTTTTTTGCGAGAGAGTCTAAATCCAAATTGGGATTGGTAATGTTTTCAATAGATTGGTAGGAGATGACTTTTATGTCATTTATTTCCGAAACCTGACTGATGATTTCTTGGGTAATATCTTTGGAAAAAACATCCTCAGGGGTTCGGGGGTCTACGTTCGTAAATGGCAAAACCGCCACTGACTTTTCTTTTTCCCAGGTATAATTATTCCACAATAGGGAATAAATTAAAAATAAAAGAATGGTGAGGGTAGAGGCCAAGGCTACCCAGAATTTCCAGGGTTCCCGCTCTTGAATCTTTACCTTCTTAATCATATCCGCCCTTTTTGGGGTTGCCAAAGGTGGATTTGTCAACGCATGGAGCTCCAGTTCTTTCGCGACATTTTTTAGTCGGAATAAGCCTAAATTAACATGGGTAAATTTGTTTTGTTCCGGGAGGTTGGCCAATACATCTGAGGAGAATAAAACGCAGGAGGGTACCCCAATGCTTTGAATTCTGGACGCAATATTGACTGCATCTCCATAGACGTCTCCATGGTCAAGGATAATACCTCCGCAATGAAGACCAATTCTAAGTTCTAGTTCACTTGATTTACTCCATTCTTTGTGTATTTCCAGACTGGCTTCTAATGCTTCCTCAGCATTTTCAAAAATTGCCAAAATCCCATCACCTAATTCTTTGATGATTTTACCCCCATGCTTTTCGAAGACCTCTGAGTGAAGAACCAAATTTTGCTTCATTAATTCGAAGGCATGATCTTCATCTTGCCCCATCAAAAGGGTGTATCCGACAATATCAGAAAAGTAGACGATTGAATGTTTCCTATTTAAAACTTGATCCATAAAAAATTATAGAAGTCGGGGGCTTTTCAGTTTGCTTTTTCCCAGCTAATTAAACTAAGCGAAATAAAGTGGTATTTGAAATAATAATACGTGATTTATATGGGCTTGTTAAAAGATTTTTTAAAACATTCTTTAGATAGTTTCATAAATATCAATTTCTGTTGAATCAAATCAGAATTTGTCAATCAATTTATTCTGATTCTTGATATTATTCAAGGTACACTAATTTATTTACCATAAAAATGTATTTTGAACAATAAAAAGAGTATTTTGGCATTACTCAATGGAGCCGATTTTGTATTGTTTTAACATCTACCTTATGAAAAAGTTATTGATTTCATTACTATTTTTTATGATTTGCCTAACAGGTTATTGTCAAAAAACCTATGTGGTGACGATGAAAGCTTCTTTTGAAGTTCCAGTTTTTGAAAACCGCGCAACCAATTCGGATAGAATCAGGCAATCTGATTTAAACAAAGACAAGAGAAATCAGAAAAAAATAAGGCTTCAGGAATTCCTTAATAGGAAAGGAATCAGAAATGTGAAAAACCAATTTTTTGACCTAAAAGTAGGCTTTGTTGCACCCTTGACAGACCAAGAGCGAGAGAGTCTATTAAATGATCCACAAGTAGAAAGCGTAGACGAAGACATTGAGATTCAAGGTAGACCGATTATGCAAAGCACTCCTGATTCTCAGGGTAGACCAATTATGCAAGGTAGGCCTATCATGCAGTCAAACGATATAGAATCTTCCTGGCTGTATGATGAAGGAAATAAAGCTAGTTGTGCCATCGCCCTAGTGAATGGTTCAACCGATAGTAATAACCGAAAAGAAAGTATTTGGGTGGTAGATACAGGAGTGGATGCCAACCATAGAGATTTGAATGTAAATCAATCTTCCAGACTTGCAACAAGCTTTGTAGATAGTCAACCATTTAATGATATTTTGGGACACGGAACGCATGTTGCTGGTTTGGCTGCAGGTAAAGGTTCAGGAAGCTTATCTGCAACTGGAGTATCTTCAGGAGCAGAAATCATCCCAATTAAAGTGTTTGATAATAATGGAGTAAGTAGCTGGGCTAAGATCCTTTTAGCTCTGGATCATATTGCAAACTTTGGTCAACCTGGTGATGTGGTATTAATGAGTTTGGGTAGTTTTGATGTATCTAACTGTGCTACCTCTAACCCAGCATTAACATCGGCTATTATGACAATTGCTGATAGCGGAATGTTTGTGGTAATGTCTGCAGGTAATAACAATGGAAATGCCACTCAAAATTTACCAGGATGCATCAATGGACCTAATATCTTTACAGTAGGAGCGTTGGATTTCAGCTGTGGTGCTTTAGGAGGAAAGTATGCGGCATCTAACTTTGGTTCTGGCGTTGATTATTTTGTGCCAGGAGCAAATATCTTTTCAGCTTGGCCAAATCAAAATGGGCAGAATGCCTATCAAATCATGTCTGGAACCTCTATGTCAGCAGGAATCATGGCAGGAATTGTACATGCTACCCGAGGTGCTCCAAGATCTTCAGGAACCATTACCATCAATGGAATCAGCTATAAAATAGCTTCTCGATAAAAAGGACCCGAGTTATAAAAACGAAACCCCCAGTAAATAGCTGGGGGTTTCGTTTTTTTGAAACTGGAGGAGATGCCTTTTTTTGATTTTATTCTTCCAATAATACCTCATCAATGAACACCCAACCTTTTTCTCCTGCCCCTGGATGCCATTTAGGAAGCCTTGAAATAGGGGTGAGCCTTACTCGGATTTCTTCAAATGATTCTTTTGGAAGGTCAAAAGCAAGAGCTTCTAATCTAGGTAACTTAATTTCTTCGCTTTGAGTGGGAACCTCCTTTTCTACTAACGTCCAATTGTCTCCTTTTTTTACCCATATTTCTGCCAAGCTTGGAGGAAATATATAGGCACTTTCGTTATAAAGAAGACTTAGAACAATTCTAGAAATCTTTTTGTCATTTGGAAATTTGACCACAAAATCTGCAGGATTATCCTGATACCCGAGCCATTCTCCTGTAGTATGGTTGTTTTTTCCTTTGATTTGATCTTTTAAAGTCGCCCCACCATTTGCGCTATATTTTTTTCAGGGTTCTTCAACAATACGATTTCTGATGGATGAACTCCAGATTTGAAGAGGAGGATACTTTCCGTGTCACTTCCTTTCCAGTCATTGGCAAATACTCTTGCTGAAATTTTTGAGGTATTGCTGATCCAAAGCGGTTCGGTATATTTTGGACTTTGGATACTATCAGGCTCGGAACCATCTAAGGAATATCGAATGTCGACTGTTCCTATAGGATGTTTGATTTCCAGCAAAGTGCTATCCTGAAATAGGACTTCATCAAATACCAATTTGGGAGCATTCAATTCATACACAAGGCCTGTTGCATCAAAACCAAAATCGATGGAGACATCCTTTAACTGATCCATCAACTGCCTTTTCCCATCTTCGCTAAAATCTGTTTGCCAAGCATAAATGCTTCTCAAGTTTTTGAATTTCAACAAACTAGGAATGACTTCATCTCCCACACGGTTCCCGGAGATGGCTAAACTTTGAAGGTTTTCTGCCTTTGTCAGACTTTCGATTTGTGAATTGGAAATGTCCGCGAAATTCAATTGGATTTCTTCAAGGTTTTTGAAGTCACTTAAAAATGAAAAGTCTACATTTTCCAAAGGCATTTTATTCAAGTTGAGCTTTACCACTTGTTCTTTTACCTTTTTTAAATCTAAGAGTGATTCTGGATCAAATGCTGAAATTCCAAAATAGGATACTTCCAATGCCGGGGATTCTGGATAAATTGGATTTACTTTCCTGAAAAAGTTATTGAGTTCCCCAATCAGTTCAGGGTCTGCTGCTTTGAAGGAATAAGTTTTTGTATTACTGAATTTTTCTGAAGCAAAGACAAATAGCTCGTTTTCTGGAGCTAATTCCACTACTTTTTTATCAAAATCAGCTCCATGAAGTACCCAGGCTGTAAGAATTTCAATCTCTTCCTCAGTAAGTTGTTCCTTGTTTTTAGGAGGCATATGCTCTTCTTCCTCTTTGGGAAGGTGAATTCGTTGGGTCAACATGGATTCATTCACGTCACCGGGTAATATGAATGGGCCGGATTTTCCACCTTTTTGAATCCCCTCCAGATGATCCAAGCGTAGTTCTCCTTTTATTTTTCCTTCTTTATGACAGCTTTGACATTTGGCCTCCAATATGGGCTGAACCATGTCCCTAAAGACTTGGGCATCCGCTAATTGAACTTGAGGGACTTCGTCAGTTTTGATAGGGGCCAGGAGGAAATCACTACCATGAGTTAAATTGGCTCCAAAATGTCCCGTCAGCACCACTGTTCCCGCTAATAAGAAAGAAAGCGGTTTGAAAATTGGACCTTTCTTTTGGCTCAGAAAATAGATAAATACTGAAAGGATATAAGCAGCAATACCCATCCATTGGTGCCAGTTGAGTTCAGCGCCTTCATAATCTTCTTGTGCTAGAATGAGACCCGCGATTACTGTAATGCCTGCAAAATTACTACCTATTAACAAGCAATAAGTCCCGACTTTTTTGACTTCCTCTTTTATATTGGGAATCCAGAAAACACGATACCCATCAGGATCAAAACAATGGGAAAGTGGAGTAAAAGCGGATGAGCTCTTCCAATTACCTGAAGCCAGTCGGGAATCAATAAATGGGTGCCTGCAATTGATAATATCAATGCCAACCCTAACCAAACGAAAAGAGCGTTTTCGAGTAGTTGTTGAAATCGTTTTGTTTGAAGCATATGGGTTTAGGCAAGTAAATCTTTGACAACCTTTCCAGAAACATCCGTCAATCGATATCTCCTTCCCAAGTGTTTGTAAGTAAGCCTTTCATGGTCTATCCCCATTAAATGGAGCATGGTAGCTTGAAAGTCATGTACATGAACGGGGTTTTCCGTAATGTTATAACCAAATTCATCCGTTTCCCCATATACCATTCCTGACTTAACTCCGCCGCCAGCCATCCAGATGGAAAAGGCCCTAGGGTGATGGTCCCTGCCATAATTGTTTGGCTGTATTTTACCTTGGCAATAATTGGTTCTTCCAAATTCACCTCCCCAGATCACCAGTGTTTCATCTAACAAACCACGTTGCTTGAGATCCTTGATGAGTGCAGCTGAAGCCTGGTCTACATCTTTGGCCTGCATGGCCATTTGGTCTGGTAAGTCCCCATGTTGGTCCCAGCCTTGATGATATAATTGTACAAACCGAACGCCACTTTCGGATAGTTTTCTTGCCAAAAGACAGTTGGCTGCGTAGGTACCCGGACTAAGCAATCTGGCCCGTACATTTTAATGATGCTGTCAGGTTCTTTGGAAACATCTGTCATTTCAGGTACGGCTGTTTGCATTCTGAACGCCATCTCATACTGTTGGATTTTCGCACTGATGGCAGGATCGTTAAATTCTCTATAACTTAAATCATTCATGGCAGAGATTTGATCGAGCATTTTTCTACGCTCATCTCGGGACATGGATTTGGGGTCTTTTAAATACAATACAGGATCTTCTGAATTTGAAAATTGGACCCCTGATGAGTGGCATCTAAAAATCCATTACTCCAAAGTTTAGAATATACTCCTTGACCATTTCCTTTTCCTCTACTAAGTAGTACACAAAAGGCGGGTAGATTGCTATTTTCACTTCCTAATCCATAGCTCAACCAAGAGCCCATACTAGGTCTATTCCCTACCTGAGCTCCAGTTTGAAAAAAGGTCAGAGCGGGATCGTGGTTGATGGCTTCGGTATGCATGGATTTGACGATACAAATATCATCTACCACACTTGCTGTATGGGGGAATATTTCAGAAATCCAGGCCCTGGATTCACCGTATTGATTGAATTTGAAATAAGAACCGACTAAAGGGAAAGAACTTTGCCCAGCGGTCATTCCTGTCAATCGTTGCCCTTTCCGAATGGACTCAGGAAGTTCCTGACCCATATTTTTGTTTAGAAGTGGTTTGTAGTCAAAAGATTCCAATTGGCTAGGAGCCCCATTTTGGAATAAATAAATAACCCGTTTTGCTTTTGGTGCAAAATGGGGAGGGCAGCCATAATTGCCTCCTCGTCAGGACTTCCTCCTTTGAATAAATCCGGTATCAGAAGTGATCCTAATGCCGCACTTCCTACTCCCAAGCTTAACTTGGACAAAAATTTTCTTCTATTAAGATTTAATCCTTGCTCTAATAGTTCCTTTTCCATCTTAAATCTTTGTAATCGTTTCTTCCAAATTATATAAGCTGACTATCACTTGCATTAAGGCAGCATTTCTAGCGGTTTCCTGACTTGGGTCAATAGGATATTCCCCAACTTCCAAGGTGGGTTTTATCTGGTCTTTGTTATTCTCAAATCGCTCCAATTGATCTTCAAAATAAGCTTCCAATAAATCCTGTTCCTCGGGTTTCATCTCTCTACAGAGGATTCTTTTAAAGGCATGTTCTATGGCCTCTGAGTCCTCGTTAAATTGAGTTCCAAGATTCATCGCAAGTACTCTCGATGCCTCCAAAACCATTGGGTCATTGAGCATCACCAAGGCTTGTAATGGAGTATTGGTCCTTCCTCTTCCCACCTCGCATTGGTCTCGATTACTTGCATCAAAAATGATCGCTTTTGGAGGAGGAACAGTTAGTTTGATAAAGTTGTAAAGGCCTCTTCTATAAAGGCTCTTACCGGTATCTTGGACATAGGTTGCCAAGACACCTCTTCCGGAAGATGCTGCTTCCCATACACCCTCAGGTTGGTATGGTTTGACGCTTGGTCCTCCGAGTTCCTGATGCAAGAGGCCGCTACTTGCCAACACCAAATCTTGAATATTTTCTGCAGTAAGCCGTAGTCTTGGAGCCCGAGCCAAATAGATGTTTTCAGGGTCAACGGCTAAATGTTCTTTTGTGATTTCAGCAGATTGCTGATAGGTGGCAGAACTTAAAATTTGTTTGAGTAACCGCTTGATATCCCAACCATTTTCCATAAAGTCCACCGCCAACCAGTCGAGCAGTTCAGGGTGACTTGGTAAATCCCCTTGCATTCCAAAATCACCGGCAGATTTTACGATTCCCGTCCCAAAGATTTCTTGCCAAATAAGATTGACAAAAACTCTGGCAGTCAAAGGATTGTCTCGATTTACGGTCCATTTTGCCAATCCAAGTCTATTGGCCTCTAAATCCTCAGGAAATTCCAGTATTGAGGAGGGAGTAGAGGCAGAAACTGGAAGGGATGGAGCATCATAAACTCCTCTATCCAAAATATAAGTGGTTCTTTTTTCCTCTCCTTCCAATTCACCCATCACAGAAACACTAAGTTTTGAGGTGTCTTGGTAATTAATAAAGTCCATGATCCCAGAAAGGTCCTCATGATCCATCCATAAAATAGGAGTTTTGGCAGGTTTGGAAACCGAAACATCCCCTTCATATCCCTTTTCAGGAGTATTGTTGAAGAAGGCAAAAAACTCGTAATAATCCTTCTGTGAGAAAGGGTCGTATTTATGGTCATGGCATTGGGCACATTCCATGGTAATCCCTAAAATCCCCTTACTGAAGGTATTGGTTTTATCTAACACGTATTCTATTCTATACTCCTCGTCGATTACGCCACCTTCTTCGGTGTATTTATGATTTCGGTTAAATGCCGTTGCAAGAATTTGTTCCTTGTTGGCATTGGGCAATAGATCACCGGCTAGTTGCCAAGTGATAAAATCATCATAGGGAAGGTTTTCATTGAATGCATGGATCACCCAATCCCGATAAGGCCATTGGGTTCGAATATTATCATCTTGGTACCCATAACTATCTGCATATCTGGAAATATCCATCCAAAGTACGGCAAGTTTTTCCCCATAGGAAGGATCGGATAAGAGTCCATCTATTAAATCTTCGTAAGTATACTCCCCTGAAAAATCCTTAAAACGATCCAATATTTCTGGGCTAGGAGGTAAACCTGTCAGATCCAAACTTGCTCTTTTGATCAATTCAAAGGGTTCTGCCTTAGGATTCGGGTCCAACCCTTTCTCGAGCAATTTATGGTAAATGAATTGGTCTATTTCATTGTTGGCCCATTCAGTTTCTTCTGGAACTACAGGTTTTTCTGCCCTTGTAAAGGCCCAATGTGGTTCGTATTGAGCTCCTTGTTCAATCCATTTTTTAATGAGCGCAATTTCATTTTCAGTCAATGCTAGGTTAGACTCTGGAGGAGGCATCAGTTCACCTGGATCTTCAGAAGTGATCCGGTGATACACTTCGGATTCTTCAATTTTTCCTGAAACAAGAGCGAATTTGCCCGGGCTTTCTTTTAAAGCTGCAAACGCTCCTTCTTCTGTATCCAATCGTAAATCTGCCTCCCTTTTGTTTGCATCGGGGCCGTGGCAAGCAAAACACTTATCTGAAAGGATGGGACGGATATGGAAATTGTAACTGACTTGATCAATTTTAGCCAAAGAGTTAGTCTCCTTATTCTTTTCCTGACAGGAAAAAAACACTGCGAAAACCGGCAATAAGGCCAAAATATGTAACTTCTTAAAGGTCATTTGGGATAGTTTAACGGCATTAAGTTATAAAAAATTTTTATAAAAGTCCGATGATTTTTAATAAAAAAAAGATTAATTGAATCCATTTTTTTATTGTCTAATGTATTGGAAATTAGTGTTTTTGCCTAATAAAAAACCTGTTTTTAGTAAGAATTACAAAAATATCAAATCTAGAAATTTCAGGTATTTGAGACATTTTTCGAGCTTTATTCAAAGGAAAAATATGCGGCCTATATTTTCAAAATATTGTATGTTCATTCTTTTGGTGTTTTGCTTTTCTAATTGCAAGACGTATCAGAATATTGATTGGATCAAACCCAAGCTTCAAAAAGAAGAAAGGAGTGTGTTTTTTGAACCTAGACAGATTTCAAGAATCAAAGAAGGAGATAGCTTAATGGTGATAGCCAGTAATTCTAAAAAATACTATTTGATCTATTCTGAATCGGTAAATGATTCCATTCAAGGATTATTTTGGAAGTTTGAAAATCAAACTTTTGAATTTCCGAGCTCCAGAAGGATTGCATTTTCGGAAATAGAAGAGTTAAGAGTTAGAAAATTTAATTTGGGGACAACTTTGGGAGTAGGTATTGGGGTGCCAGTGATGTCTTTGGTTATTTATTGGGGAGTGATAGTTCACCAAGCTGTATCTGATCTAGAAGATTATTTAGATGACAACTAATATGAAGGAATCTCGATTTGGACAATTTTTTGTTAGGAGCCCAATTGGGATATTTTTGTTGGTGTTTTTAGTTGGAACCTCATGTAAAACGTATCAGAAGGTAGATTGGATCAAGCCAAATCTACCCGTAGAAGAAAGGAGCAAGTATTTTGAACCAAGACAACTTTCGCGATTATCTGAGGGCGATCATTTGTCTGTTTTAACCACGGATAGTACTGCTTATGAAATTACTTTTAAAGAAATCAGAAATGATTCAATTCAAGGATCTTTTACTCGGAAAAATAGTTTAAGGATAAGAGTCCCTTTTGAATCAGGAATTCCAATTTCTGATATATCTGTCCTCAAAGTAAAAGAGGTCAATGGTTGGCTTACTTTTGCAGTTTTTATTGCAATACCAGGAACTTTTTTGTTGGTGGCCTTGAGACATTTAAATACACACGGTTTTTAATCGCTCTTTGTTCATTGTTGAAAATAAAAAAAGCTGCCCATTTACAGGACAGCTTTTTAATTGGTATAAGGTTGGATTATTTTTTAATCACAGAGAAATCAAATGTTTCCAGGAATTTAGTGGTAAAATTACCTGCTTTGAACTCAGGGTCTTCCAATAGGGCCAAGTGGAATGGGATGGTGGTTTTAATGCCATCGATGACAAATTCCTCCAAAGCTCTTTTCATCCTTACAATTACCTCTTCTCTGGACTGACCGCTTACAATAAGTTTTGCAATCATGGAATCATAGTTAGGAGGGATTACATATCCAGCATATACATGTGAATCCACTCTTACGCCTCGGCCTCCAGGGATATGTAAGTTTTGGATTCTACCCGGGCTAGGTCTGAATCCATTTGCAGGATCTTCTGCATTGATTCTACATTCCATGGCATAAAGTTTAGGAATGTAGTTTTTGCCACTGATGACGTCTCCAGCAGCCACCTTGATTTGTTCTTTGATCAAATCAAAATCAGTTACTTCTTCAGTAATTGGGTGTTCTACTTGAATCCTGGTGTTCATCTCCATGAAGTAGAAGTTGCGGTTTTTGTCCACCAAAAATTCGATGGTTCCAGCTCCTTCATAACCAATTGCTTCGGCTCCTTTGATCGCCGCTTCACCCATGGCTTTCCGTAATTCATCAGTAATAAATGGAGAAGGAGTTTCTTCTACCAGTTTTTGATGCCTTCTTTGAATTGAACAATCTCTTTCGGAAAGGTGACAAGCTCTTCCATTTTTATCACCGATCACCTGAATTTCAATATGTCTTGGTTCTTCTACGAATTTTTCCAAGTAAAGACCGTCATTTCCGAAGGCAGCACCTGATTCCATTCTTGCATCATCCCAAGCTTTTTTAAATCCGCTTTCTTCTTTGACGATTCTCATTCCTCTTCCACCACCACCGGCAGTAGCTTTCAGAATTACTGGGTAACCCATTTCATTTGCAAGCTTGATTCCTTGCTCTATGGAATCCAATAGTCCTTCAGATCCTGGAACAGTTGGTACCCCTGCTTCTCTCATGGTGGCTTTAGCAGTTGCCTTGTCACCCATTTTGCCAATCATTTCAGGGCTGGCACCGATGAACTTAATGCCATATTCTTCACAAATTCTGGAAAACTCAGCATTTTCCGAAAGGAATCCATAGCCTGGATGAATGGCATCTGCATTGGTGATTTCTGCAGCAGCAATGATTCTTGGTATGTTCAAATAAGAATCCCGACTAGGAGCAGGGCCTATGCAAACCGCTTCGTCAGCAAATCTTACATGAAGACTGTCTTTGTCAGCAGTAGAATAAACAGCAACCGTTTTGATCCCCATTTCCTTGCAAGTTCGGATCACTCGTAATGCTATTTCACCTCTATTGGCGATAAGTATCTTGTTAAACACGGTTTTATAGTTTAGTTGGAAAAATTATTAACCAGCAGGATCTACTAGGAATAAAGGTTGATCATACTCTACCGGAGTAGAATTAGTAACCAAGATTTTTACAATTTTTCCTGAAACTTCAGATTCAATTTCATTGAAAAGTTTCATTGCTTCGATAATACAAACTGTTTGTCCAGGCTTTACAGTGTCACCCACATTGACAAAAGCAGGTGAATCTGGATTAGGAGTCAAATAAAATGTACCAATCATGGGCGATTTTATTTCAACTAAATTAGAGTTTTCTGCAGGAGCTGGAGCTGGAGCAGCAGGAGCCGGTGCAGCAGCAGGAGCCGGCGTAGGCGCAGCAGCCACAGGTGCAGGTGCTGGAGCAGCCTCGACTACACGTACATTGGATGAATCTTTTTTAATAGACAACTCAAACTCATCCGTTTTAATTTTTACTTCAGCTAAGCCTGAATTTGAGATATAATCGATTAGCTCTTGAATCTCTTTAGGTTTCATAGTCTCGTTTTTTAAAGAATGTCCTTAGACAGTTCAGAATTGGGTTTAAATAAAAATAGCTGAATTCAATCAGTATTGATTTCAGCTAAGTTAATTATTTTACTCTTTCAGAATAAGATCCATCTCTGGTATCCACTTTAATCATGATATCCTGTTCTACAAACAAAGGAACCATTACAGTTGCTCCAGTTTCCAGAGTAGCCGGTTTTAGTGCATTGGTTGCAGTATCTCCTTTAATTCCTGGCTCTGTATAAGTAATCATTAATTCCACGAATGGAGGTAATTCCACAGAAATAGGAGTTTCAGTTTCATCATGAACAAGGATATCAACCATTTGTCCGTCCTTCAATAAATCTGGTCTTTCGATCAATTTCTCTTCAATAGGAATTTGCTCGAAGGTGTTGGTGTCCATAAAATGGTACCCCATATCATCCTTATATAAGAATTGATGAGGTCTTTTTTCAACTCTTGCAGTTTCTACTTTTTCACCAGCATTAAAAGTCTTATCCAAGGTTTTGCCATTGGTCAATCCTTTCAATTTTGTTCTCACAAAAGCAGCACCTTTTCCAGGTTTTACGTGTTGGAAATCAACAATGGAATAAATCTCATTGTTCATCACCAGGCAAAGCCCATTTTTAAAATCTGCAGTACTAGCCATATATTCAATTATTATATTAATTAATCAATTTACTTAGGGTCGTAAGCCCATTTCAAATAAAGTGCACCCCAGGTAAAACCACCGCCAAATGCAGCAAGAATTAAATTGTCTCCTTTTTTCAATTGGCTTTCGTAGTCCCAAAGACACAGTGGAAGGGTTGCAGCAGTAGTGTTGCCATACTTTTCTATGTTCATCATCACTTTGTCAGATCCGATGCCCATTCTGCTGGAGGTTGCATCAATGATTCGCTTGTTGGCCTGGTGGGGTACCAACCATGCAACATCATCACTGGTAAGGTTATTTCTCTCCATCACTTCTGCACTGACATCAGCCATGTTTGTTACTGCAAATTTGAACACCGTAGACCCTTCTTGGGCTGCAAAATGCTCTCTTGCGTCTACAGTTTCATGGGTGGCAGGTTTCATACTTCCTCCTGCTTTCATATTGAGGTACGGAGCTCCCGATCCATCAGCGTGAAGCAAAGCATCCATTATTCCAAGTTCATCAGTAGTCGGCTCCAGTAAAATAGCTCCAGCACCATCACCAAAAAGAATACAGGTAGTTCTGTCTTCGTAATTCACTATAGAGGACATTTTATCAGCCCCTACCACGATTACTTTTTTATGTTGACCAGTTTGGATAAACTGACTTCCTACTTGCATGGCATACAGGAAACCGGAACAAGCGGCTGAAATATCAAAGCTAAAACTGTTTTTTGCCCCGACTTTGTCGGCAATGATATTGGCTGTTGCCGGGAAAGGCATATCAGGAGTAACGGTAGCGCAAATGATCAAATCTATATCAAGAGGGTCGGTTTGGGTTTTTTCCAGCAAACCTTTGATTGCTTCTACTGCCATGACAGAAGTACCCTGGTTTTCACCTTTAAGGATTCTTCTCTCTTTAATGCCTGTTCTTGTGTAAATCCACTCGTCGTTGGTATCTACCAGAGTTTCAAGTTCTTTATTGGTTAAACGGTATTCAGGAACATATCCTTGAACTCCGGTTACCATGGCTCTGATTTTGTCCATTATTTTTTGGTTATAGTAAGGAGCCCCAAATATAAAACTCCTTAAAATGGGTTGAAAGGTTGGTGTACTTCCTTTGGGGATTGCCAAAAATATTATAATTGTCTCTGACCACCAAAACAAAAACTACCAACGGTTATCAATATACTGAAAGACAGGGAATTGAATTCCTATTAAAACAAAAAATCCATTCTTAAATCAAGAATGGATTTTAATATTACTAAAATAGCTAATTAAGCTAGTACCTCTTTTTCAATGATAACTTGTCCTTTGTAGTACAATTTACCGTCCAACCAGAATGCTCTGTGTGGCAAGTGCATTTCGCCAGTAGTTGGGCATTTAGCCAAACCAGGAGCCTCTAATTTATAATGAGTTCTTCTTTTATCTCTTCTGGTTTTCGAAATTTTTCGTTTAGGATGTGCCATTTTATATGTGGTTTATGATTATTCCTTGTTTTTTAAATTTTTTAATGATGCCCAGCGGGGATCAATTTCTTTTGTTTCTACTTCTGAGTTGTCCTCAAGTTCATCTTCGTCAAAATCATCATCCAAATAGACAATTCCACCTTCTCCTTCAAAATCATCATCATCCAGTTCATTACGGTAATCAGGATGGATTTTTTTGCAGGAAGGTTGATCAAAATGAATTCATAGATCAATTGAGCCACATTGACTGAAGGAGTGTCCCTCGTAATCATAATGACATCTTCATTGATTTCTACTTCTTCACTGCCATATTTATAGATCATGGTTTCATGAATATCTAAGGGCTGGTCATACTCCTCAAGACTTCTGTCACAGGTAAGTCTGAATTTTCCTTGGATATGGAAATCCATTTCTATCAAATTGGCACCTTTTTTCATATTGACCCGTACGGTCAAATTGCCTTTTTCGACAAGATGATTGTCCTCAAAATGTTGAAAGAACGAATCGTCGATTTCGAAGTCGATTTCGTGTCTCCCCTCAACGAACTTAATTACCTCAATATCAAAGGTTCTCCAGAATTTCACGATTCCTCCTCTCGATTTAAGACCGCAAATTTAGGGAATTATTTAAATAGGATAAAATAGATTGTAAAATAATATTTGGTTAGCTGCGGAAATCTAGCCAATTTTTTATCTAACCCTCTTGATTTTCCTGTTCATGCTGGGAAATAATGTCCGATGCAAGGAAAATTGCCGCTCTCATCGAACCTTCATCCGCCACATTTTTGCCTGCTATATTATAGGCAGTCCCGTGATCAGGAGAAGTTCTTATAATCGGTAAGCCAGAAGTGAAATTCACTCCAGAACTGAATGCAATAGATTTGAAAGGAATTAAGCCTTGATCGTGGTACATGGCCAAAACCCCGTCAAATTTGGATTGGTGCATCATTCCAAAGAATCCATCTGAAGGATAAGGCCCAAACACCATTTTATTTTGGTCTTTCAATTCACGTATCGCAGGCTTGATGATTTCTTCCTCTTCTTTTCCCAGTAAACCATCCTCACCAGCATGAGGATTCAATCCTAGAATTGCAATTTTTGGTTTAGTGATCCCGAAATCCTTTACCAAGGTGTTTAACAGCAAGTTCGATTTTTGAATGATCTTTTCTTTGGTCACTGCTTGGGGTACTTGGGCCAACGGAATATGTCCTGTAACCAATCCCACTCGAAGGGTGTCCGAAACCATTAACATCAAACTTTCTTTCGCTCCAACAGAAGCTGTAATGAATTCAGTATGTCCCACAAAATGCAATTCCTCTGAATTGATATTGTTTTTATTGACTGGAGCAGTTACCAAAGCTTGAATATGACCATTTTTAAGATCCTCCAAGGCTTGAGAAATCGCCTCTATAGCCATCTTTCCAGCTTCTTGCGTTTCCACTCCAGGGATCACTTCTGGGCATTCCTCCATGACATTGATGACATTGACACGCTTATGCTGAATCTCATTCAAGGATTTAATCTGAACAAAATTAAAATCATCTATACTCAGGATCTTCTTATAGAATGAGATTGCTTTGCCATGCCCATAAATGAGTGGGGTAAAGTTTTTGAAGATACGGTTATCAGATAAGGCCTTGATCGTTACTTCAATCCCGACTCCGTTTATATCTCCGATACTAATCCCTATGATGGGTTTGCTCTTTCTTATGTTCATATAATTTTGGGCTTTGCGATAATTGGCTTTTAATTGCATGCCAAAGTACACTGTAGTCCTTTAGGAATATTATCTTATTTTTGAAGCTGCAATTTATAAAAAATAATCAGAGCTAACCGATGGAAAAAGTCAGAGCCAAAAAACATCTTGGCCAGCACTTTTTGACCGATTTAATTATAGCAGAGCGAATAGCTTTGGCGGTCAAAGGGCATGGAGGAGTGACCAAGGTCTTGGAAATCGGACCTGGAATGGGTGTGCTCACAGATTATTTACTAAAATCAGATCTGGAGTTGTACCTAATTGATATTGATAAAGAGTCAATAGAGTACTTAAATAAGAAATATCCTGAGCTTGGCGATAGAATTATTTATGGAGATTATTTGAAGTACAATTTCAAAAAGTAATTCCGGATCAATATGCCATAGCAGGAAACTTTCCTTATAATATTTCATCCCAGATTTTCTTTAAAGTTCTGGAAGTAAGAGATCAGGTGACAGAAGTTGTTTGTATGCTCCAAAAAGAAGTAGCAGAAAGAATTGCATCTCCAAAAGGGAATAAAGATTACGGAATTTTGTCTGTGCTTCTTCAGGCATATTATGATATAGAATACCTTTTTTCTGTTCCTCCTGAAGTTTTTGATCCTCCGCCGAGAGTGAACTCAGGTGTGATCCGTTTGGTTAGAAATGAAGTGGAAAGCCTGGACTGTAATGAAAAATTATTTTTTCAGGTGGTAAAAGGAGGTTTTGGAAATAGAAGGAAGACACTGAGGAATTCATTGAAATCCTTCCAGCTTCCGGAAGATTTAAAGACCAACCCTTTAATGGATAAGCGTGCCGAGCAATTGGACGTGGCAGATTTTGTTTTTATCGCACAACAAATAGAAGCTTCCCGTGGAAATCATTAAGCAATTTGAACTTTCGAAAGAGTATTTAGAAAGCCTCAGACAGGGGATAGAGGAGGAGAATAATGCCTTTATCCAAGATTCTTTGGAAGGAGCAAATGTGGCTGATGTGGCTGCCATTTTGGAGGAACTTTCCATGGAGGAGTCCATCTATGTGCTTCGCCTTTTGGATAATCAGTTTTCTGCAGATATTCTTATTGAGCTGGATGAAGATACCTTGACCAGAGTATTGAAGGAAATGGAAGTTCCTGAGATAGCCAGCTTAATCGAATGCATGGACTCTGATGATGGGGCAGATATATTGAATTTGCTTTCTCTTCGGGAAAGGGAAGAGGTCATCGGATATTTTACAGATCGACAAAAATCCGAGCAGATTCTAGAGCTTTTGCGCTATGAAGAGGATACTGCAGGTGGTATTATGGCAAAGGAATACATTCGAGCTAATAAAAACTGGAATGTGGTTCAGACCATCAATGAAATCAGAAGACAAGCGGAAAATGTGGATAAAATCTTCTCCATTTATGTGGTTGATAATAAGCAGCAGCTACTAGGAAGGGTTTCTTTGAAAAGAATTGTCCTGGCATCAGAACAGACTAAAATTGAGGATATTTACGAGGATGAGGTAATTTCTGTGCCCACTTACATGGACCAAGAGGAAGTGGCAGAAATCATGCGAAGGTATGACTTGGAAGCAGTTCCCGTTGTCAATGTGAAGAACAAGCTCGTGGGAAGAATTACCTTTGATGATATTTTGGATATTATCAGGGAAGAAGCAGAAGAGGATATCCAGGCGATGACAGGTATTTCTGATACGGTAGATGAATATGATAGTGTGATCCGTTTGACCAAAGCGAGATTGCCCTGGCTGCTAATTGGGATTGTAGGAGGGCTATTTGGAGCTGGATTTATAGGTTTTTTGAAGAAGGTTTGAATAAAGTGACGGCCTTGGCATTTTTCATTCCTCTGATCACCGCGACAGGAGGAAATGTTGGAATTCAATCCTCTTCTTTGGTAGTTCAATCCCTCGCTAGTAAATCAGCTTTTGATGATTCTTTTACTAAGCGATTTCTAAAAGTGCTTTCGGTTGCGATTATCAACGGTTTGATTTTGGCCACTTTTGTCTTTGCAGTGGTTGTTTTATTTTATCAAAATGAAGTTTCATTTGCTTTGGTTGTATCCATAGCCCTATTCTCTGTGGTTTTATTGGCGTCTTTTATGGGGACAATTACCCCAATCCTTCTGGATAAAGTTGGAATAAATCCTGCCTTGGCTTCAGGGCCTTTTATCACCACAGCCAATGACTTACTGGGACTTGCCGTATATTTTTTAGTAGCAATGTCTCTACTACATATTTAATACTACCCATGAAAATATTGATAATTGACAAAATGCATAAGAGTATTGTCTCTATGCTGGAAAAGAAAGGTCATCAGGTTACTTATTCTCCAAAAATTACCAGAGAGGAAATACTGGATCAAGTGTCAGCATATGACGGGTTGATTATCCGATCTAAAACACCAATGGATCAACCACTTTTGAAGAAAGCAGTCAATTTAAAATTCATTGGAAGGGCAGGGGCAGGGCTTGACCAGATTGATTTGGATTACTTGGTCAACAGAGGAATCAAACTGTTTCATGCAGCCAAAGGGAATCGAGATGCTGTGGCTGAACATGCCTTGGCCATGTTGTTGGCTCTTTTTAATAATATTAAAAAATCAGATGCTGAGGTCAGAAAAGGTATTTGGGATCGTGAAGGAAATCGAGGTCATGAGTTGATGGGGAAAACTGTCGGGATCATGGGTTACGGCAATATGGGGAAATCTTTTGCTAAAAGACTTAGAGGTTTTGGAGTGGATATCTATGCTTACGATAAGTATAAATTGAACTTCGGAACTAATGAAGTGAAAGAGGTGATTTGGGAAAAGTTAAAGGCTGAAGCGGATATCTTAAGTATTCATGTTCCTTTGACTCCAGAGACCAGGAATTTCCTGACCCTGCAAGAGTTGGAAAGTTTTGCACGTCCTTTTTGGCTGATCAACACAGCAAGGGGTGAAGTAATCAGTTTTAAGACCTTGAATGAAGCTTTGGACCGCGGCATCTTGTTGGGAGCAGTGTTGGATGTTTTGGAAAATGAAAAATTTCAAAAGTTCACCGAGGAGCAGAAAGAAGAGTTTGAAAAGCTTGCTTCTAGAGAAAATGTGCTCTTTAGTCCTCATGTAGCTGGCTGGACATTTGAGTCTTATAAAAAAATAAATAAAGTCTTAGTAAAGAAGATAACAAAAGCGTTTAAATAGCTGTTTAAAGACTCTATAAGATATTTTTGGCCAATGCTTGTAATTGTTTTGTAGCAATTGGTTTATTATCTTTGAGCATCAAATAAAGACATCTGACAAAGTAACGGTCACCAAAACGCGACCGTTACTTTGTTTTTGGTGCCTTTCTAATTGAGTAAAATTATGGGAAAAGTACAATACTACACAGAAGAAGGATTGAAGAAATTGAAGGATGAACTTCAAGATCTTAAGACTAGAGGTCGTACCGATATTGCTAAGCAAATTGCTGAAGCAAGAGATAAAGGTGATTTGAGTGAAAATGCAGAGTATGATGCTGCCAAAGATGCGCAAGGTCATTTGGAATTGAAGATTGCTAAGCTGGAAGCAGTAGTAGGAAATGCACGCGTATTCGATAATTCTCAAATGGATACATCCAAAGTGGGAATACTTAGTACTGTAAAAATTAAAAATGTGAAAAACGGAATGACCGTTTCTTATACTTTAGTATCTGAAGAAGAGGCTGATTTGAAAGCTGGGAAAATTTCTTTGGGTTCTCCGTTCGGAAAAGGATTGGTTGGGAAGAAAAAGGAGAGGTAGCAGAAATCAATGCACCAGCAGGAATACTCCAATTTGAAATTTTAGATATTACTTATTAACTATTTATCCCGGTAATCCGGGATTTTTTTGTTCAATACTATGGCTTCAATTTTCACCAAGATTATAAATAGAGAAATTCCCGCTCATATTGTAGCTGAGGATGAGAATTACATTGCTTTTCTGGATATTATGCCTTTGGTTAGGGGACATGTTCTGGTGATTCCAAAACAGGAAGTAGATTATATTTTTGATTTGGACCCTGAAGTGTTGGCGGGCTTACATGTCTTTGCGCAAAAAGTAGCCAAGGCCATAGATAAAACCATTAAATGTACTAGAGTAGGAGTAGCGGTTATTGGTTTGGAAGTGCCTCACGTTCACGTTCACTTGGTTCCTTTAAGAACTATGGATGACATTAATTTTGGCAGACCAAAATTAAAACTCACTCCTGAAGAACTGGCAGAAATTGCAGAGGTGATCAAAAGTGGTTTGTAAATTAAAACCTCAAAAAAAGTAAAGCTGACTTGTGAGAGCCAGCTTTTTTTGTGACTAGAAGATTATCCCTCACATCACATCAAGATCTGAAATGGAGTAATTGGGAGTTCCTCCTTTTTTGGAGGCTACGAAAGCCCCTAATTTACAAGCAAAATCAAGTGTTTCAGCCAGCGTTTTAGGTTCAAGGTAGCCTTTGATAAATCCACTTAAAAATGCATCACCGGCCCCAATACTATCTGCAACTTTTACTTGGTAGCCTGCATGTTCAATGATTTCACCCTTTTTATATATTAAGGCACCTGCTGATCCTTTAGTCACACATATTAAATCCATTGGGAAATGCTGGTCTAAATGTTGACAGACCGCTTTAATGGTAGGTTTGACATTGAAAAAGTCCGCGAAAATCACCATCTCATCTTCATTGATTTTTAATACATCGGCAAAACCCAATAGCGTCTCAATGATTTCAAAATCATAATATGGTGAACGTAAATTAGCATCAAAAAAACGCAACGTTTCATGGTGGAGAAGCTTCAAGAGCGTAGTAAGGCTTTCGGGATTTCTTACTCCCAGTGTGCCAAAGACAAAAGCATCTGATGCTGCTACAGCTTTGTCCATATTTTTATTCCACTTAATAAAGTCCCAGGCAACAGGTGATACGATATCGTATTTGATGTTTTCAAGATCACTATCATCCACCAGCACTTTGGATGTTTCATATTCTTCAATTTGCTGGATAAGGCCAGTCTGAAACTGAAAAGAATTCAGAAAATCGAGTAGTTTCTCTCCGTCAGCATCTTTTCCTACCGCAGAGATCAGCTTGGAATCAAGACCTAATTGATGAAGGTTAAGCGCCACGTTCATGGGGGCACCGCCTGGAACTGCTCCTTGGGGAAGGCAATCCCAAAGCATTTCTCCAAATACTACTACTTTATTGATCATACCTTAGTGAATGTTTTGATGAATTTCTTCTAATGATCTTCCTTTTGTTTCAGGCATCTTAAATCTTACCCACAATAATTGCCATACCATCATGACAGCAAAAAATGAGAAGATATATCCAGGACCAAATTGATTTGCAAAAAACGGAAATACATTGGCAATTACGGCGGCCAAGATCCAATGGGTAAATGATCCAGTTGATTGGCCATAAGCTCTTAAATCATTGGGGAACATTTCCGAAATAAACACCCAAATGACGGATCCTTGCCCGACTGCATGCGAAGCGATGAAGGCAAATACAAATATCGGTAACCAAAATGTAGGAATTCCGGGGCCAAGAAAGTTATATGCCATTAAAGAAAGTGACACTATATAGCCCACAGAACCAATGTACATCAACTTTTTCTACCTATTCTATCTATCAAATAAAGTCCTAGAAAGGTTGCTATTAGATTTACTACTCCGATTCCAATGGTAGAAATTAAAGCGGACTCTGTTGAAATTCCAGCCATTTCAAATATCCTGGGAGCGAAATAGATGATTGCATTAATTCCCGACACTTGGTTGAAAAAGGCAATCATAATTGCCATCAGTGTGGTAGGCAAAAAACGTTTTTTGAAGATGGCTGAAAAGCTTCCTTTTTGTTTGATTTTCTGTTCTTCCTCTAAGGCAAGCCGGATCGCTTCATCCACTCCTTCAGGATCTGTTCTTGTCAAAATTTCTCTGGCTTGAACTTCATCATTTCTTTTACCAATTAACCACCTTGGGCTTTCTGGAATTCTGAAAATCAAAATGGAATAAAGTAATGCAGGAATTGCTTCCGCACTCAACATCCATCGCCAGTCCTGTGCTAGCTCTGCCGTACCGATCAGGTAATTGGAGACATAGGCCATGACGATTCCAAAGACAATATTAAACTGGTATAGAGCCACCAATAAACCTCGGTTCTTGGCAGGTGCGATTTCAGAGATATACATTGGGGCAACCACGGAGGAGGCGCCAACTCCCAATCCACCTAAAAATCGGAAAAAGGTAAAAGAAGTAACATCCCATGCTAAACCAGAACCCACTGCTGAAATCAGGTAAAATAGACCGATCCAAAGCAAGCTTTTTTGTCTACCAAATTTATCAGCGGGAATTCCTCCAAATAAGGCTCCTATTACGGTCCCGTAGAGAGCGGAAGCAATTGCTAATCCATGCATCCAATCACTTAATTTCCAGGTTTCTTGAATAGCTCTCTCGGCTCCGGAAATTACAGCCGTGTCAAATCCAAATAAAAATCCACCTAAAGCAGCAGTAATGGAGACAAAGAATGCATAGTTTTTGAAGACATGAATAGTTTGGGTTATTGCTAAGCTAAACTAACCATAAGGCGAAGAAATAAAAATGAAATTTTTTCTCTTGTTACCGGAAAGGGTAAATGTAGCTCCCAAACCTTTCAACGATCGCTTTTTCCAGCGATTCCTGATGGTCAGGGTGTGCAATTCGCATTAACTCATAGGCTCTTTGCCTCAAGTTTTTGCCATAGAGGTTGGCAATTCCAAATTCTGTGACCACGTATTGCATATGTGCACGGGTGGTAACGACTCCTGCTCCTTCTTTCAAAAACGGGACAATTTTGGAATCCCCTTTTTTGGTGGTTGAAGGTAAGGCCATGATAGGTTTTCCACCTACAGAAAGTGCCGCTCCTCTCATAAAATCCATTTGACCACCGACTCCTGAATAATGGTAACTTCCAATAGAATCCGCGCAAACCTGTCCTGTTAAATCCAATTCAACACAACTATTGATGGAAATGACCTTTGGGTTTTTTCGAATGACAGCAGTATCATTTACATATGCAGCTTCATGGAAAGAAAATTCAGGGTTGTCATTTACGGCATCATATAGCTCTCTGGTTCCTGCGGCAAAGGAGGAAACTACTTTTCCAGGATGTTTTTCTTAAATGAATTGGTGACAGCTCCCGACTTCATTAATTCCAAAATTCCATTAGAAAACATCTCGGTATGTACCCCCAAATCTTTATGGTGGTGTAATGAATTCAATACGGCATCAGGAATCGCACCTATCCCCATTTGAAGGGTAGACCGGTCTTCAATTAGGGAAGAAATATGGTGCCCTATCTGAATCTCCCTTTCCGTGATTTTTTTTGCATAATTGATTTCCGGCAAATCATCATCTACGTGAATGGCTGCTGAGAATTTTGAGATATGAATATGCCCATCTCCATGGGTCCTTGGCATTTTTTATTGACTTGGGCAATAATTATCCTGGCAGTTTCTATGGCTGGTTTTGCTATATCTACTGAAGTGCCAAGGGTACAGAATCCATGAGCATCAGGTTCCGAAACTTGAATTAATGCCACATCAATTCCTAGGATTTTATTTCTGAAAAGATGTCCAATTTCGCTTAAAAAAATAGGGACATATCCTCCATGATCAGAATTGACTGCCTTTCTGATGTTTTCGGATACAAAAAGGGAATTCATGTAAAAAGCCTTATGGCATTCGGGCCTTACCAATGGCATTTCCCCAAGTGTCGTAATGGCAACGATCTCAACATTCCTTAATTCATTTCCTCGCTCTGCCAATGCTTTTAACAAACGAGTGGGGGTAGCAGCACTACCATGAACAAATACACGCTGATGGCTTTCTATTAAGCTTACAGCCTGTTCAGGGCTTATATAGGAAAGAGACATATATTCTGGTTTTAGGTTCAGGCAAATTTAGATTTCAATGGTTTTAAAAAAGATGATATAGGTCAGTTTGCAATAGATTATTCATCATAGGTGACCAAATAATATTTTGTTTATGATCCTTTAATTGAAGGTCATCTTGGGGCTTTTACGTATATTCGCAGGCATAAAAAGAAAAGCTATTTGTTTAAAGAAATAGCCTTTTTCATTAGTAAAATAAGAATTAAACCCGATTTTATGACTGGATCCATCGAGATTTATAAACCCAAAAACCATATTCGAATAGTTACTGCCGCATCTTTGTTTGATGGTCATGACGCAGCCATCAATATCATGAGGAGAATCATTCAATCTACTGGATGTGAAGTGATTCATTTAGGGCATAATAGGTCGGTTCAGGAGATAGTGGATTGTGCCATCCAAGAAGATGTGCAAGCAATTGCTATTACCTCTTATCAAGGAGGGCATGTGGAATTTTTTAAATACATGTATGATTTAATTCATGAAAAGGGAGCTGGTCATATTAAGATTTTTGGAGGGGGAGGAGGGACGATCCTTCCAGAAGAGATCCAAGAACTTCATGCTTATGGAATTACAAGAATTTATGCGCCTGATGATGGACGGGCTATGGGTCTCCAGGGGATGATCAATGATTTAGTAGAAAAGTCCGATTTTCCAATTGGGAATAGCTTTCAAGAGGGTTTTGATTTAGACAAAACCTATAAAGCTTTCATAGGTAGGGCCATTTCTGCCTTTGAGAATTTTCCTGAAAAGTCACAGTCCTTATTAAAACAGGTAAGAGCTGAAAGTCAAAATTCCAAAACTCCTGTTTTGGGAATTACAGGAACAGGTGGCGCGGGTAAGTCTTCTTTAGTAGATGAGCTGGTAAGGAGGTTTTTGATCGATTTTGAAGACAAAACATTAGCCATTATTTCAGTTGATCCATCCAAAAGAAAAACTGGCGGAGCCTTACTAGGTGATCGGATCCGTATGAATGCCATTCATCACCCAAGAGTGTATATGCGATCCTTGGCTACCAGACAATCTAATCTGGCACTATCAAAATATGTTCAGGATGCAGTCGATACGGTAAAGGCAGCAGGATTTGATTTAGTGATTCTGGAAACTTCTGGAATTGGGCAATCAGATACCGAAATTATTGAGCATTCAGATTTGTCTCTGTATGTGATGACTCCAGAATATGGAGCTGCTTCCCAATTGGAGAAAATTGATATGCTGGATTTTGCAGATGTAATCGCGCTCAACAAATTTGATAAGAGAGGGGCATTGGATGCTATCCGTGATGTAAAGAAACAATTCAAAAGGAATCATAACCTATGGGACATCCAGGATGAAGATATTCCTGTTTTTGGAACCATTGCATCCCAATTTAATGACCCAGGAATGAATCAACTGTACAAATCGTTGATTTCCAAGATTAATGAGGATCATTCAGGCTGGGAAAGCAATTTTGAATTATCTGCTGGTACCTCCGAAAAAATCTATATTATTCCACCGGCAAGGACCCGCTACTTATCAGAGATTTCGGAAACAAATCGAAACTATGATTCCTGGGTAGAAGAACAAAAGAGATTGCCCAACAGCTTTTTAGTATCAAAAAATCCATGGAGGCAATTCAATCCCTTCAGGTAGCGGATCAGGATCGTTTGTTAAAGGAACTTGAAGAAGTATATGCACAGGTAGAATTAAACTTAGATCCAAAAAACAAAAAGTGGATAGAAGAGTGGCCTCAGGAAGCAGCAAGGTATGGGGAGGACTTTTATGTATTTAAAGTCAGAGATAAAGAAATTAAGGTAAAGACTTTTTATACCTCACTTTCAGAATCAAAGATTCCTAAAATTTCACTTCCAAAATATGAAGCCTGGGGAGATTTGTTGAAGTGGGGATTACGTGAAAATGTGCCAGGTAAATTTCCCTACACTGCTGGAGTTTTTCCTTTTAAACGAGAAGGGAAGACCCGACCAGGATGTTTGCAGGGGAAGGAAGCCCTGAAAGAACCAATAAAAGGTTTCACTATGTGTCAAAGGATATGCCTGCCAAGAGGCTTTCAACAGCGTTTGATTCGGTAACCTTGTATGGAGAAGATCCTGATTATCGACCAGATATTTATGGGAAAATTGGTAATTCCGGAGTAAATGTATGTTGTCTGGATGATGCTAAGAAACTTTACTCGGGTTTTAATTTGGTAGACCCCATGACTTCGGTGTCAATGACCATCAATGGTCCTGCAGCAACCATGACTGCCTTTTTCATGAATGCTGCGATCGATCAACAGTGTGAGGTATATATCAAAGAAAATGGACTTGAGAAGGAAGTCAATCAAAAGATTGAGAAAATCTACCAGAAAAAGGCTTAGAAAGACCCTCTTATAAAGGAAAAATTCCAGACGGTAACGACGGACTCGGTTTGATGCTTTTGGGTGTTACTGGTGATCAGGTACTTCCACAACAGGTATATGCTACAATCAAAGCTGATACAGTTGCCAGAGTTCGAGGTACTGTTCAGGCAGATATTCTGAAAGAAGACCAAGCTCAAAATACCTGTATATTCTCCACTGAGTTCTCCCTCAGGTTGATGGGCGATGTACAGCAGTATTTTATTGAAAATAGTATCCGAAATTTCTATTCAGTTTCTATATCAGGTTATCATATCGCTGAAGCAGGGGCCAACCCGATCACCCAATTAGCACTGACCCTTTCCAATGGATTTACCTATGTAGAATATTATGTGAGTAGGGGGATGGATATAAATAAATTTGCTCCCAATTTATCCTTCTTCTTTTCCAATGGGATAGATCCTGAATATGCGGTCATAGGAAGAGTGGCTCGAAGAGTATGGGCGAAGGCGATGAAATTGAAATATGGAGCAAATGAGCGTTCTCAAATGCTCAAATATCATATACAAACTTCAGGTAGGTCTTTGCATGCTCAAGAAATTGACTTTAACGATATCCGAACCACGCTCCAAGCCCTATATGCGATCTACGATAACTGTAATTCATTGCATACCAATGCTTATGATGAAGCCATTACTACTCCTACTGAGGCCTCTGTAAGAAGAGCTATGGCGATCCAGTTGATCATCAATAAAGAACTAGGTCTGGCCAAAAATGAAAATCCATTACAGGGAGCTTTTATCATTGAAGAATTAACAGATTTGGTGGAAGAGGCGATTTATCTTGAATTTGACAGAATTACCGAGCGTGGAGGGGTATTGGGAGCCATGGAAACGATGTATCAGCGAGGTAAGATTCAGGAGGAAAGTCTTCATTACGAAATGTTGAAGCATACAGGGGAGTATCCAATTATTGGAGTGAACACCTTCTTATCAGCGGAAGGTTCTCCAACAGTTACTCCGGAGAGGTGATTCGAGCTACAAAAGAGGAAAAAGAATCACAGATTACAACATTGAAAAATTTGAATCAATCTCATCCGAAACTTGTTGAAGAGCATCTTCAATCGTTAAAAAGAGTGGCTGTGAAAAATGAGAATATTTTTGCAGAACTGATGGAAGCGGTCAAATACTGTTCGTTAGGTCAAATAACCCATGCTTTGTATGAAGTAGGAGGACAATATAGAAGAAACATGTAAATCAATTCTTCAAGGAAAAGATAATAGGAAAGCAAGAAAAGTTTAATAAAAAAACCATGTCAAAAAGAAATGTAACTGTTCGCATGAAAGCGGACTATGAGTACGAAGCAGTTAATCCGCAGGGAAATGTAGTACAGATTGATATGTATGATGCACCTGAAAAACAAGCTCAGTCTCCTATGGATCTAATTCTTTCTGCATTAGGGGGATGTGCTTCAGTAGATGCGGTGCTCATGATGAAGAAAAAAGAAAAACCATCGAATCATTTACAGTAGATGTAGAAGGGTTAAGGAATGATGGGGTTCCTGCTTTTTACACGGATATCCATTTGTCTTTTACCTTGGTTTCTCCTGATGCCAATGAATTGGAATTCGGAAAAGTGGTAGCGCTCTCAGTGGATAAATATTGCTCGGTAGCCTCTTCACTCAACCCTAAAATTACTTACTCTTATATTGTCAAAAGACCATCATGAGGGTTGTAAATGAATTTGTTCAGGAGGAAATACGCATCAGTGTTTTCTCCTGGAACAATAAATATATCATCAAGTATGAACTCGGGCCTCTGGAGCAAACCTTCAAGGTGAGTGAAATGGATATTTTGGAGGAAACTGAGTTAGAAGCCTTCTGGAAAGGTGATTTTTTTGAAAAAGTTAGAATTAGATTTGAAGAAATGGGTAAAACCTTTCGTGCACAGTTGGAAAATTTATAATTTCCGTACTAAGTGTATTACCTATGAAAATTGGAATAAGATTCTTTTTAATCATCTGCCTGTCATTTTTTTCCTGTGAAGGGCAAAGAGCTTCGGATAAAATTTCAGTCGACGAGAGGCTAACCCAATTGGTTAATAACATGGAGGAGGAATTTCTGACCTTGAATGAAGAAATCATTCGTCTTGGAGATTTTTACCAGTATGTTTTGGCTAATAGGGATTCTCTTTTGAAAACTGCAGATAGATCCAGGTATACTTTTGAAGGCTCTTTTTCTAATAATTTACCTGTTCAGGGCGAAGAACTTAGTAAGTTGATACTATCTACCAAATCTCCTGATCCGGAGAAGTCCATGGAGGAGGTGTTGTTTACGAATATTCTAGATTCTGCTTTTAAAGCAGTGTATGAAAAGCACCCAATTATTGCGCAAGTATATACTAATTCCCCTATGCAGGTTTCGAGGGTTTACCCTCCATATGATGCGCAAAATTTAATGGATCCAGATATTGATTTGGTTACCTTTAATTTTTATTACGAGGGAGACTTGGAGCACAATCCCGAAAAAGAACCAATTTGGCTCCCTGAAGTATATGTTGATCCAGCAGGAAAAGGCTGGATTATGTCTCTAGTTTACCCGGTTTATGATGGAGATGATTTATTTGCTGTCTTGGGTATTGATATTACCGTGGAGGAGTTGTTACATCGTTTTTTGGAACGGGAAGATGGAAACCTATTGATAGTCAATGGAATAGGGGATATTGTTTCAGGCAAATCCACTGCTATTGAAGCATTAAGTTTTCCGCCATTAAAAAATCACGTGTATACAGAAACGATTAAGTCTGACAATTTCCGAATTTCTGATTTTAATCTATTTAATAGTAAGAGTAGGCAAGTGCGGGAAATGGGACAAGAATTTTTATTTAAAAAAGAAAAGACATTTTTGTTTGAAAACGAAAATGACCTAAAAGAGGCAATAGCAATTCCATTTAATTTTACAGATTGGTATTTGATAGAAATAAACCCATACTAAATGTGGACTAGGAAGATAAATAACCTTAGTTTTTTACTTACAACTGCTCTAGGTATTTTTCTAGTCCTATTAGTCATTGCGTTAGGCGTTAGTTTTTATTTTGCTATTTCGGACGCTCAATTAGCATCTAGGAAAGTATTCCTAACCAAACAAACGGAGTTAGCTGCAAGAGAACTCGAATTAGAAATCTTTCGATTTGAAGAAGATGCAAGTAGCCTTTTTTCTTTTCTGGAAGATGAAGATTTGGATGAGGAAGATTTTCAATTAGATCTTCCAATGGCAATTAGAAAATTAATGAATAATTATCCAGAGTTAGTGGATACGGTTTGGGTAAACTTTCCAGAGTCCACTTCATTTTTTACGATGACGGATAGGAATGATTTTATTTCTCAGCCTTTTGATGGGTTTATAAGAAGTAAGTTTCAAGAAAATTCTAGTCTATATAGGAGTAATTCAGAGGGCTTAGAAATGCTTTTCCTCCTAAACTTGGAGGATTTTAGCCGTCGCTTTGTTACAAATTATTATTTAAATGCAGAAGGAGGAAAATTTTTACTAATAGGTGATCAATTGATTGATATAGGTCCCAGTGCTCTTAACACTCCTATTGAATTTCAAGATAAAGATATTCTGGCTATAAAAAATGATATAGCCATAGGTTTAAAGGGGATTTATGAGGTGACTTTGAATCAGGAAGGCAAACCTTTCAATGGAGTGTTAGTCCAATACCCATTTGATTTTGGAGGTATCCTTGAAAATGCCTCCATGTTATTTTTTATTGAAACAGAGGAACTGACGGAAGGCGTCTATAATACCTATTTATGGCTGTTTTTTGTTTTGATACTATTGTTATTAGGGACTATCGTATTTTTTATTCTTTCCTTGAATAACAACTTAAAATCTCAGCATCAACTTGAAAAAAGCTCTCAAGAAATTTCAGAACTATTTGATCAGCAGAATCTACTATTAAAAGAACTAAAAGGCTTCGTCTATTTCCATAATCATAAAGGGGAAATGACCAGGGTCAGTGATGAAGTGGAGGAAATCCTAGGTAGTCCCAAAGAAGAATTTATTAAGGCATTTTTGCCGAATAGTTCCATCCGGGAGGTAAATGAACTTCAAGAAATAGTAAGCCATGTTTTGGATTCCAAGAAGTCGGTACTGGATTTTGAGTATGATTACATCAGACCAGATCAGAAAAAGATTCGTCTAAAAATATTTGAAAAGTTGATTTTTGATGAGAACGGTAGATTTAATGGCGGCTTGGGAATTTGTACTGATATAACTTCCCAATTTGAAGCAAGTCAGGAATTAGTCCAAAGTGAAAATCGACTTAGAACCGTATTGGAAAATATTCCTGATATCATTTTTATTTATGACAATAAAGGGAAGGTCATCGACTTTCACGTCAAGGATAAAATCCCAGGGTGGGATGGTACTGCATTAGGAAAATATTTGGCTGATTTGATTCCAGAGGATCAAAAGAAGAGACACTTCAAGCTTTTGATACCGCAAGAAATACAGGTACTATTCAATCTGTCAATAGGAAGTTGGAGCTTCCGAATGGTTCCAAGTATTTTGAATTGAGGTATTTCCCCTTAGACGAAAATAGAATGATGTCTGTGGCAAAAGATATCACCAGTCAAAAGATTTGGGAAAAAGGCCTAATTGAAGCTATGAGTGCTGCGGATGAAGCTAGCCGAGCCAAATCAGAATTCTTAGCCAACATGAGTCACGAGATCAGGACTCCTATGAATGGATTGTTGGGAATCATTGATTTATTGGAGTTGACTCAACTCAACAAGGACCAAAAAGAGTATTTGGAGATCATCAAGAATTCGGGGAATTCTTTGTTGGGAATAATCAAGGACATTCTGGATTATTCTAAAATTGAAGCTGGTAAAATTGATATCAATCTTTTTCCGGCCAAACCAGCCGAGGAACTTGAGAAACAAATCCAAATTTTTTATGGACTGGCCCAAAAGAAAAATATTAAACTTCATAAGCACATCAGTTCTGAGGCATACGAGCGGTTTGAATCCGATTATGTCGAATTAATCAGGTGATTATCAATCTCGTCGGAAATGCCGTTAAGTTTACACCTGTGGGAGGAATAGTATCTGTGTCCATGGATGTTGAGCAAATTGAGGGAGATCTTTATTATTTGAAAACTGAAGTGAAGGACAGCGGAATAGGTATTCCGGAAGAATTAATTCCTTCGTTGACTGATCCTTTTTTTCAGGTAGAAAGCTCAAGCACCAGAAGTTTTCAAGGTACAGGATTGGGATTGGCAATCGCAAAGAAAATCATTGAATTGATGGGAGGAGAACTCAACATTACCAGCAAAGTAGGTGAGGGCTCCACTTTCTCTTTCTCCGTTTTACTTAATAAAGTAGATGCTGAATTCACAGAGGAAATCAAACTATCAACTGATGAAAGAGAAAACTGGTTCGGAATGGGGGAAGAGTATCCATTAAGAATCTTACTGGCGGAGGATAATGACTTAAATCTTCAATTGATGAAATTGATGTTGGATCAGTTGGGCTACCCATTTGAAATTGCAAGAAACGGTTTAGATGCCTTAGATATGGTCATGAATCATGAATTTGATCTAGTCCTGATGGATGTTCAAATGCCTGTAATGAATGGTCTAGAAGCTACCAAGAGGATCAGAGAGACTCCTGATAAAGAAAATCTTTTTATTATAGGGTTATCTGCAAATGTCTTTGATGAAGATCAAAAGAAAGCTTTAGAAAGTGGAATGGATGATTACTTGACCAAACCGATTCGTCTAATGGCTTTGGCAAAAAAATTGGAACTATTTTATACTAAAAAGGCTAATCTTAAGGCATAAAAAAACCAGGTTCATTACCTGGTTTTCTTAGTTTTATAATGATGTGTTAAGATCAAAGTCTGCTAAATAGTCAGCTACTCGTTTGACAAACATTCCTCCTAAAGAACCATCAACTACACGATGATCATAGGAGTGGGATAAAAACATTTTGTGTCGTATTGCAATTACATCACCGGTTGGGGTTTCTACTACTGCAGGTTTTTTGACGATGGCTCCCACTGCCATGATTGCTACTTGAGGTTGCATAATGATAGGAGTTCCCATTACATTTCCAAAAGAGCCCACATTTGATACCGTATAGGTTCCTCCACTTAAGTCATCTGCATTCAATTTGTTGTTACGGGCTCTATTCGCCAAGTCATTAACCTGTTTGGAGATTCCGACCAAGTTTAATTGGTCTGCCTTCTTAATTACCGGTACAATTAAATTACCACTTGGTAATGCTACTGCCATCCCGATATTGATGTCTTTCTTCTTGATTATTTTATCACCTTCAATAGAAATATTAATCATTGGGAAATCCCTAATCGCTTTGGATATAGCCTCAATAAAGAATGGTGTGTAAGTGATAGACTCTCCAAATTTGGCTTTGTAAGCCATTTTATTTTTCACGCCAAAGGACTATGTTGGTCATGTCCGCTTCTACAAATGAAGTTACATGGGCAGAAATTCTTTTGGAATCGACCATTCTTTGAGCGATCATCTTCCTCATTCGGTCCATTTCGATGATTTCATCGGAGGCAGAAATACTTACTTGGGCTTTCGGTTGGGAAATAGAAGGTACTTCTTGCGTGGAAGCTTTTCCGTTATCACTTCTTTTCTCAAGGTAGTGGAGCATGTCATTTTTAGTGACACGACCATCTTTTCCTGTGCCAGGGACTGTAGCTAATTCCTCTTTGGAAATTCCTTCCTCTTTTGCGATGCTCTGAACAAGAGGGGAATAGAATCGATCATCCGATATTCCCTCCTGAGAATTAGTGGCAGCCGCAGGAGAAATTAAAGAAGCGGTATTCTCAGGTGCTGCTGCAAGTAATTCTTCTTTAGAGGTGACTTCCTTAGGTTTTTTTCTTTAGCAACGTTTTCTACTTCTCCTTCAGTATCAATCACAGCAATTGGAGCCCCTACTGCTACGACATCTCCTTCTTTAACCAAGATTTTTTTCAATACTCCTGCATGCGTAGAAGGGACCTCGGTATCTACTTTATCAGTGGCTACCTCTAAAACAGATTCATCCTGTTCTATTTTTTCGCCTTCTTTTTTAAGCCAATTCAGGATGGTTCCCTCTATGATACTTTCGCCCATTTTGGGCATTAGCATTTCTACACTTGCCATAATCTTCAAAATAATTAAATTGGGTATATATTCGACTTTTAAAATTAAATTTTATTGTCAATCAACCCAAGTCTTTTGATTAAAATTTTATTTGCTATTTCTTAGAAAAACAAACTCTCAGTAAATTCAGTACAGCTACAGCAGTCAATTGGACATTAAGTAACCTGTCTTGTGTAAGTTGTAATTTTTTGGTTTCTACAAATCCATCTCCTGCGCAAGCAATCCATATGGTTCCTACAGGCTTTGCCTCAGTTCCTCCATTTGGCCCGGCAATTCCACTACTAGCTAGGCCAAAGTCAGATTGGAATAACTTTTTAATTCCTTTGGACATCTCAATAACTGTTTGCTCACTTACAGCACCAAATTCTTCAAGAGTGGTATTACTTACTCCTAATATCTCATGCTTGAACTGATTGTGATAGGGGACCAGTGCACCTTGAAAATAGGCACTACTTCCTGAAATACTTGTCACTAAATGCGAAATATATCCACCAGTACAGCTCTCAGCCAAAGCTAGGGTTTTATTGCTTTTCTTCAAAAGCTTACCAATTGCCGATTCTAAGGTTTCATCATTGTAACCATAGATATAGTCTTTGATTTGTGGATAAACCAGGTCAATTTGATGTTGGATTTCATTCTTAAGTTGAATTTGATCATCACCGAATCCAGTCAGCCTTAGTTTGACATGACCCAAAGAAGGCAAATAGGCTAATCTGATATGGGATGGCAAGGCATTTTCCCAATCCCTGATCAAGTCCGCCAACCAGCTTTCACCTATTCCCACGGTTTTAATCACTTGGTGCACAATTACTGGAAGTTCGAAGAGATCTGCGAGCTTAGGAATGACGAAATCCGTCATCAGTTTTTTCATCTCATGTGGAACCCCAGGCATTGACATCCAGTAAGTATGGTTTTCTTCAAACCACATTCCCGGTGCTGTTCCTACTTCATTAGGCACGTAGGTACAACAAGAGGGGAGGTGTCCTTGTAAAATATTCAAAGGGGTAATTTCTCTGCCTCTTCGTTGGAAGAAGCTAGTAACTGCTGTTACGGCTTCAGGAAACTCTACAATGGGGCAATTGAAATATTCAGCCATCAATGGCTTCGTAAGATCATCCTGAGTAGGGCCAAGTCCTCCTGTGATCAATACAATATCTGCTCGCTGTTCGGCCTTAGAAAATGCTTCTAAAATATCATCTCTATTATCACCTACAGTGGTTCGCCTGACTACTCTCACACCGATTAAATCTAACTCCTGACTAATCCAGTGGCTATTCGTATCAACTATTTGACCATATAGCAATTCATCTCCAATTGCTATAATTTCTGCTTTTACAGTCTTCATTCGAGGTGGTTTGCTGGGTTTATCTGACTTTGGCTTTTAGAAGTATTTTTGAAAATATTCCTGGAACAAATCTTTTGAGGTAGATGGCCATGACCTCTTTGCCTCCAATATATAGCTCTTCTTTTCTTTTTTGATTCCCTTAAATATTTTTGAGGCACATGCTTCAGCGCTCATCCCATTGGCTTGGGCATCATCCATTTGGTTCAACGGTTTTCCATCTGCAGTTATCGCGTTAACTGAGACATTTGTTTTTATGAATCCTGGGCAAATGATAGTAACGGTGATATGATCATCATGGTGTTCTGCCCGTAAAGAATCAAAATAGCCATGAAGGGCATGTTTGGAAGCAGAATAAGATGATCTATAGGGAGATCCAATGATTCCTACCAAAGAGCTTGTGATCGCAAAATGCCCTGATTTTTGACTTTTGAAATAAGGTAAGATTGCTTTGGTCAATGCGATGGTCCCAAAAAGTTTACTTCCATGATTTGACGATCTACCTCAAGCTTGGTTTCCATGGCAAGGGATCTTTGACTGATCCCTCCATTATGGAATAGGATATCTATAGCCCCGAAACATTGAATCGCTTTTTCTACTTTTGATCCCATGCTATCAGGATCTGCAAGGTCCAACGGTAAAATGGCACAATCTTCAGGGTAGTCACATTCACGTTTTACTTTTTTAAATCCTCTTCTTTTCTAGAGGAAAGAATGACGGAATACCCTTCTTTTGAAAATTTTTTGGCAGTGGCAGCTCCTATTCCTGCAGATGCTCCTGTAATCCAAATGACAGGCTTTGTCATATCAGTGGTTTTATTCTTTCGTAATCAATAAATGAAAAAGGATATTCATTCTTTTCATCTGCAGGGTGGTCTTCCTTGCTGACAATTTTCCATATTTCAGGGTCGATTCTTGGAAAATAAGTGTCTCCTTCGGGACTTGCATCTACCTCAGTAATGACCAACTCATCAGCTAATGAAATGGTTTGTTTATAGATTTCTCCACCACCTATGATATATAATTTACTCACTCCGATTTTGTTACAATAGGTAAAGGTATCTTCCACATTTTTAAACACATGATGCCCTTCTGGAACGGTATAATGAGGGTTTCTGGTAATTACCAAATGGGTCCTATTCGGAAGTGGTTTTCCTAAAGATTCAAAGGTTTTTCTTCCCATCAGAATATAATTTTCTGAGGTGAGTGCTTTAAATCGCTTGAAATCTGTGGGTATCCTCCAGACTAAGTCGTTTTCTTTGCCGATTACTCCATTTTTAGCAACAGCAGCTATTAATAGTATCCTCATAGATCAATTCATCAATTCCTTGAAGATACTAGGCTTTGGCATGAGAAAAAACAAAAAATAAGGCCAAACTTAATTTTGAGATGCTTGGGTCATCACATTTGGGTAATCACTCATCAGGAATGATTTTGATTCTGAGTCATTTATCTCGATTACTTTTAATTCCACTTTCGTGCCGTCATCTTCAGAAATAAATGTCATTTCCATAAAATTTCCCTGTGGAAAATCATTGAAGTATTCAGCATATTTACTCTGGTCTTTTCCTGAGGCAAAAGGACTGTTGGTACCCCAAAAGGAAGTATAGCCTCCAATTGGTTCTTCAGTTACCCAATAGGTGCCCTCTCCATCTTTACTTTTTACATGGTATTCATCGCACTGGTACCCAAGTATGTCTTTGGTGTTGCCAGTCTTTTCTATCACCAACTCCGAATCTTCCATTGGGTCTTCCATGTCCTCCATGGATTCATTGACCACTTCATTGATATCAATTTTATAAGCAAAACTGTTTTTGGATCCATCATTATCCATGAGCAATATGGATGCTTGGTTAGGGATATCATACACCATGGTCATGACCGACTTTTCATTTTTGGGGTCAGTTATTTCCATTCCAGTGTAATCAGAGGTCTTAGCCAGATAGGACTTCAGTAGGGTGGGGTCCTGTTCTTTTCCTTTCTTATCGGTGGCTTTCATTTCCATGACCACATGCCCAAAGAAATCATATCGTTCTGCGGTTGAGACTTCTTCCCCCAATCCTTTCATGATTTCATTCATGTCGATGGAAACAGGGCTACTAGATTCGCCGTCCTCGCCAAAAATGCCTTCAAATTGCTTCTCTAGCTGTTTTTGGACCATTTTGTTGGCCTCCTCTTCGACTTTTTCTCAATTGCTTTTTCAGCCCCTCTGCTGGCAGCTTTTTTAATTTTATTGATGAATTGTCCTTGACTTGAAGTGGATACCAAGAAAAGTAGAATGCAGAAGAAAATAGATTTTATAAAATATTTCATGGTTTAGCATTTAAAAATTGTACTTCATAATATTTTAATTCAATTTCCTAAAAATCAAAGGGATATGAAAAGAATTAAGCTTTTAATTTTAGGAGAGCTTATATCCTCTTAAGAAATCTTCCGTTTTCATTCTTTTTTCCTTCTAATTGCAGCTCTAAAACCTCCAGTACACCATTCCCTGTATGAAATTTCAAATAGGTTTTGCCATCTGAAAGAAGGGTTCCAGGTGATTGATTTTGGGAATTGCTGTCTTCCACATGTGTTTTGTAAATTTTGCAATTTTTTCCATCTAATTCGGTCCAAGCCCCAGGGTAGGGAGATAATCCTCTTACCAAATTATGAATAGTAATAGCAGGTTGATTCCAGTCGATCTTACCGGTTTCTTTGAAAATTTTAGGTGCGTGATGCTTGGCAAGTGATTCATCTTGAGGTAAAGGAGTAACCTCATCCTTAGAAATCGCCTCTACTGTTTTAAGCACTAATTCGGATCCTATATTCATTAATTTCTCATAAACCGACCCGAGGTCATCCTCCTCAAGTATTGGAACCTTCTCCTGGAAAATGATGCTACCGGTATCAATTTCATGCTTTAAGAAAAATGTAGTAACCCCTGTTTCTTTTTCTCCATTGATGATCGCCCAGTTAATAGGAGCTGCACCTCTATAATTAGGCAATAAGGAGGCATGTAAATTAAATGTACCTATAGGAGGCATATCCCAGACAGATTCGGGAAGCATTCTAAAAGCAACTACAATTTGAAGGTCCGCTTGATAGCTTCTTAATTCCTCCTGAAAAGAAGGGTCCTTTAAGTTGGTAGGTTGAAGCACTGGGATGTTATATTTCAAAGCAGACTCCTTTACCGGAGAAGGAATAAGCTTTTGACCCCTTCCTTTTGGTTTGTCAGGAGCAGTGATCACAGCCACTACATTCCATCCATTATCTACTAGTTTTTCTAATGCCGGAACTGCAAATTCCGGGGTACCCATGTAAATTATTCTTAGGTTCTTATTCATTTCAAAAAAGGGACTCAACTTTTATTTTCTATTTCAAATCAATTTTTAATAAGATTTCCAGGCGATCTAATCTTCGTAAATCAAATAGTTGGATCTTTTTATTTTATAACTATTCAAGTCTTCTTGCCAGCTTTCTTTGATTTCTTCTTCACTTTTCCCAGCAAGTAATTGTTTCTTCAATTCATCAGTTCCAGCAAGTGTGTTGAAATACCCTTTGAAAAAGGATTCGCCTTTTCCGGATTTGGCTAAGGCATCGATGATGTACTGAAGGGTAAACTGATGAGACATAGATTCATTTCTAAGATCTACTCCATAACATACCTGATCTTTATAGGGAGGATTCGTAGACATACCAGGGATGCTTACCGGGGTAAAACTGAATGTTCCTATCTTTTTATCTGGATATCCATACACCTGAAAAGGGAATTCTGTTCCTCTTCCCAAGGAGAAAATCGAGCCTTCAAAAAAACAGGTACTTGGATAGAGTCGAATTGAGAGGTCATTTGGTAAATTGGGTGAGGGTTTGACCGGTAATTTGTAAGGTGTTTGATGGTTCCAGTTTGCAACCGGAATCACTTCAAGATCACATATCAACCCACCTTTCAGCCATTTTTCTCCATTGATCATTTGAGCTAATTCCCCAACAGTTAGACCGTGAACCACAGGGATAGGATGCATTCCCACGAAGCTTTCAAAGCCTTTTTTGAGAACAGGTCCATCAATGTAATCTCCATTAGGATTGGGGCGATCAAAAATGACCACCTGTTTTCCGTTTTCAGCAGCTGCTTCCATCACATAATGCATGGTGCTGATATAGGTGTAAAACCGAACTCCCACATCCTGTAAATCAAAAATAATGAGATCTAAGTCGGAAATCTGCTGGGCGGTGGGCTTTTTGTTGTTTCCATACAAGGATACGATGGGTAAGCCTGTTTTGGAATCCACAGAACTATTCACTTTGGCACCAGCATCCACATCGCCACGAAATCCATGTTCAGGCACAAATACTTTCTTTACGGATACTCCTTGTTCCAACAAGTAATCCACTACGTGCTTATTCCCTTCTTGAGGCAAGATACTCGTTTGATTGGCTACAATTCCCACTGATTTTCCTTTCAAAAGCTCTAAATACAATTCAGGTCGTTCAGCACCTGGAAGTATAGGAGAAGGCTGGGCACTTAATTGGAAGGGTGCCAAGAAAAAAATGAGCATTATGCTCAAAATATGACTAAAGGATAAGAGATTCGTTTGGTTCATGCTATTTTGCGGTCAATTACAACAAATTAAAGCAGTCCATTGAACCTTTCCTATTTCATTGCTAAAAGAATCAGCTTTAAAAGAGCTGGAGGATTCTCAGCAACTATCCATAAAATAGCAGTGGGTAGTTTAGCAATTGGCTTGGCTGTTTCTTTGCTTTCCTTTATGGTTCTGGGAGGTTTTCAACAAACTGTCTCAGATAAAGTATATGGGTTTACGGGGCATTACCAGGTGCAACGTTTTACAATGAGCAATGCCTTTGAGGAGGCCCCCTTTTCTCTGAATAGTGAGTTTGCACAAGAATACGGCCAGTTACCTTTCGTTCAGAGAATTGAATCTTTTGCACATAAAGCTGCGCTGATCAAAGGAGAAAATGAAGTAGAGGGAATTCTGGTAAAAGGAGTGGGGCAGGATTTTGATACGCTTTCCTTTAAGAAATATTTGAAAGAAGGACGAATGCTGCGTATTCCTGAAGAGGGGACCAGTAATGAGGTGATTCTGAGTAAAGTAATTGCAAATAAGCTATTACTCAAAGTTGGAGATAAAGTGACGCTGTATTTTGTCCAGGATCCTCCAAGGTTTAGAAGGGTAGAGGTTGTGGGTATTTTTGAAACCTATTTAGAGAATTTTGACGATAAGATAATTATTGGAGAATTGCAGACCATCAGAAACCTGAATGGTTGGGAGAAAGATCAAGTGGGGGACTTGAGGTTTTTGTGGATGATTCAAAAAATATAGATCAGTATACTCCAGAGCTGGAACAGATCATGGATTTTGATTTGAAGCTGATAGCAAGCAAAAATAAATTCTTAGAGATTTTTGATTGGTTGACCCTTCTGGACACCAATGTCTACGTCTTTGTAGGATTGATAGCCTTTGTGGCAATATTCAATATGGGTGCAATCCTTTTTATTTTGATCATGGAGCGAACCCAGATGATAGGCTTGTTGAAAGCAATTGGAGCGGCAAATAAGCAGATTCAACGAATCTTTTTCTGGAATGGGATTAACATCCTTTTGAGAGGATTATTTATTGGAAATGCAATAGGCTTAGGCTTTGGGGTATTACAGGATAAATTCAAATTAATTCCCCTTGACCCTGCCAGTTATTACATGTCCTATGTGCCCATAGAATGGAATTGGCCTTTATTTTTATTGATCAATTTGGGTATTACGGTGCTCACCGCTGTGGTACTCTTTATTCCAGTGATGGTTATTTCGAGGGTTGACCCGATCAAATCGATTCGCTTTGATTAAGGCGGTAGGGAGAAAAAATACTTTTAATCTTCATCCAAATTACTCCAAAAACAGCTTCTTTAAAGATTCCTGAGCTCATTTTGGAAGTGCCTTTGGTACGATCCGTGAAGATGATCGGCACTTCAATGAGTTTGAAGCCTAGTTTCCAGGCGGTAAATTTCATTTCAATTTGGAAGGCATATCCAATGAATTTCACCTCTTTTAAATTCATGCCTTCCAATACGGATCTGTGGTAACATTTAAAACCGGCAGTGGCATCTTTGATCGGCAAACCTGTAATGAATTTAACATAAACACTGGCAAAATAGGACATCAAAACTCTTCCTATAGGCCAATTGACCACATTCACTCCGGTAATATACCTGGATCCTATGGCCATATCAAATTCTCTGTTTTGGCAGGCTAGATACAAGCGAATTAAATCATAGGGATTATGCGAAAAATCACAATCCATCTCAAAAATAAAATCGAAGTCATTCGAAAGAGCCCATTCGAAACCTTTTAAATAAGCTGTACCTAAGCCTAATTTCCCCTTTCTCTCGATCAGATGTAATCTTTTTGGGTAATTGATTTGATTGATTTTGACCACTTTGGCTGTACCATCGGGCGAGCCATCATCAATAATCAATAACTCAAAATCCCCTTCCAGACCCATGATAGAATGGATCATTTCCTGGATATTTTCAATCTCATTATAGGTTGGGATAATTACTAGTTTCCGGTGCATCGTTGGGGTAATAAAGCTCAAAAGTAAGGTTTAGGCTTGATTTAAGAAGAAATGAACTAAATAATTTTGGTTTAAGTGTATTTTCGTGAAAAATATTACTATTCCATGATCGCTATTGTTAGTTACGTCTCCATTGGTTCTTATGATTCCAATACAGTTGATGAGGATAAGATCCTTTCCTCTATTTTAACTGAGTTGAAAATGCAACATGAGATCGTTCCTTGGTCAGATAAACAAGTAGATTGGAGTAAATATGAGACCCTTTTAATCAAATCCACCTGGGATTATTTTGATTATTATCCTGAGTTTTTGAATTGGGTTAATCATATTAAAAAACTGAATATCAATGTGTTAAATGATTTAGATACGGTTTTATGGAATTCCAACAAAGGTTATTTAGCACAGATAAAGGAGAAAGGGTTTCCTGTTATTTCAGGATTTACTTTGAAAAAAGGAACGAAGATTTCATTTGATGAAATTCATAAATCTTTGGGGGCAGGAGATTGGGTAGTCAAACCCATGGTAAGTGGGGGGCAAAAAACACCATGAAAATTCCTAGTTCTCAATGGGATATGTTTGAAGGAAAAATCCAACAATTAACCCAAGATGAGGATTTCTTGATTCAACCCTATGTCAAAGAAGTGGCAGAGGTAGGAGAGTATTCTTTGTTGTTTTTTAATGGGGAGTTTTCACATGCCGTACTGAAAACTCCAGCTTCAGGAGATTTTCGGGTGCAGCATTATTTTGGAGGAGCAATAAAATCCATCACACCAGGTAGCAACATGAGAAAGGCAGCAAAGACTCTGGTAGATCAATTTGCATCAGATAGTCTCTATGCAAGAGTGGATGGAGTAGAAATCAATGGTGAATTTTATTTAATGGAGCTAGAATTGATTGAACCCTATTTGTTTTTGGATTCCAATCCTTCGGCCATTACAAACTATAAAAATGCCTTGATCCAAAGGTTGGGTTAAACACAAACTTCTTGTTGATTCTGCGCATACTCACTTCCCTTGAAGGCGGCTTCCTGTAAAAGTTGGCAGCCTTCAGGATTTCCCATTTTTGCCAAGCAGTATCCTTTTTCGCCAGGGCTTCCACATGATTGGGGTTTGTCCTCAATATTTCTTCAAAGTCTTCGAGTGCATATCCTATATATCCGGCTCTCATCAACGCAAATCCTCTATTATATCTTCCTACAATTTGGTCTGGTTCGTACTGAACATACTTATTGAAGGAAACTGCGCAGCCTAACACATCTCCTCGCATCGCACGAGCCATTCCCTCGTAGAAATAGACCTTGGGGAATTCAGGATTGAGTTCAATTGCCATTTTAAAGAAATTTTCTGCAGACGCATACTTTTCTGTCATCAGCTGTGCCCTTCCCAACAAATAGATAATGTCAAAGTCCTTGGGATCTAAGGAGGCTGCACGAAGTAAATAAGACTCTGCTAAGTCATAATTCCCTTCTTCAAATATTAATTTCCCCAGACCAGCATAGGCTTGGGCATATTCATCATCCATGGCTATGATTCGCTCATAATCTTTTTTTGCCATGGGGATATTGCCCAATTCCTCGTAGCTTCTCGCTCTTAAATGAAAGGCCTTCAGGTCGGTGACATGGAAGAAAAGATAACTATCCAACTCTTCTATTGCTGCTTCATAATCCTCGTCTTGATATAAATTTTCAATTTTTGAAAATCACTGGAACAGGAACTGAGCGTATTTATTACTAATAAAATAGTCAAAATATGTAAATATCGTTTCATAACTAAATGAAACAAAAAATAGGATTAGAAAAAATTTTTAGTGTGAATTTTTCCTAATCCTTTGAAATAAAGTTTGACCTAAATGCTTGAGTATTAAAGAACTCCTTTGGTGCTTGGCAATTGATTGATGTTTCGAGCATCTCTGGTGACTGCCATTTTGATTGCTCTTGCCATCGCTTTAAAAATCGCCTCAATCTTATGGTGTTCGTTATTCCCCTCCGCTTTTATATTCAAGTTACATTTGGAGGTGTCAGAAAAGGATTTAAAGAAATGATAGACCATTTCTGTGGGCATGTCACCCACTTTTTCTCGTTTAAACTCAACATCCCAAACGATCCATGGTCTTCCGCCGAAGTCAATGGCTACTTGTGCAAGTACATCATCCATGGGAAGAAGAAAACCATATCTGTATATTCCTTTTTTATCGCCCAGTGCTTTCAAATAGGCTTCCCCAAGTGCTAAAGCGGTATCTTCTATCGTATGATGCTCATCGATATGAAGATCACCTTTCACTTTTATTTCTAAGTCGGTACTTCCATGTTTTCCCAGTTGTTCCAGCATGTGGTCAAAAAAATGTAAGCCAGTAGAAATATCACATTGACCTGATCCATCAAGATTAAGTTTGATATGGATATCAGTTTCAGAGGTGGTTCTTCTAATTTCTGCAGTTCTGGGAGGCATTTTAAGGAAAGCATAAATTTGATCCCAATCCTTGGTGCTTAAGGCTGCTTGTTCATGGTTTTCGCCTATATAAATAGCTTTTGCTCCCAAATTAACCGCCAATTGAATATCTGTGATCCGATCTCCTATCACATAACTGTTTGCCAAGTCATATTCTTCCGAAAAATACTCTTGAAGCAGGCCAGTTCTTGGCTTTCTTGTCTCTGCATTTTCATGTTCGAAAGTTCGGTCCACGTGGATTGCAGAAAAGAAGATGTTTTCTTGCTCCAAGGTTTTCAACATCTTGTATTGTGCAGGCCAAAAGGTGTTTTCAGGAAATGAGTCCGTACCTAAGCCATCTTGATTGGTGACCATCACCAATTCATAGTCCGTTTCTTCAGCAATTTTCCTAAGATTAGAAATGGATTTTGGTAAAAATTCAAGCTTTTCTAAACTGTCAACTTGAAAATCGGTTGGTGGTTCTTTGATGATCGTTCCGTCTCGATCTATAAATAATACTTTCTTTTTCATGAAAGGAATAAATAGGTTTAAACTGTTTTTGATGCCACCTTTTTCAAGGCCTGTATAAAAGCTTCATTTTCACTTCTGGTTCCTACCGATATTCTCAAGCAATCTTCGCACAATAGAACCTTAGACCGGTTTCTGACAATCACTTTTTGCTCAATTAACTCATTGTAAACTTCGGTGGCATGAGGCATTTTTACCAATAAGAAATTGGCATGAGAGGGGAAAATGTGTTGGATGAAGGGAAGTTGCCCCAATTCTTCCTTTAGAAATTCGCGTTCGCTAAGAATCTCTTGAATCATTTTTTGGACTTTCCCATACTTATCCATTGCCTTCAACACTGTTTCTTGGGTAAGGCCAGAAATATTATATGGAGGCTTAATGCGGTTGAGTATCCGGATGATTTCTTTTGAACCAAAGGCCATCCCTAAACGCAGAGAAGCAAGTCCCCAAGCTTTGGAGAAAGTTTGGATAACCAAGAGATTTGGGAATTCTTCTAATTCTGTTGTAAAGCTTGGATCGTCATTGAAATCGATATAGGCTTCGTCGACGACCACAATTCCATTAAAATTTTTCAGCAAGAATTGAATTTCCTCCCTTTTTACTTTATTTCCACTGGGATTATTAGGAGAGCACACAAAAATAATTTTGCTGTGTTCGTCCGTAGCTCCAATAATCTTTTCAGGTTGAAGTTGAAAATCAGAGGTAAGAGCAACTTTCCTAGTTTCGATATCATTAATAGATGCGCTTACCTCATACATTCCATAGGTTGGAGGAAGCAGGATCACATTATCTTTTCCAGGGTTGCAAAATGCCCTAAACAATAGGTCAATCGCTTCATCAGAACCATTTCCCAAGAAAATCTGGGAGGGATCTACTTTCTTAATTTCTGAAATTTTCTCTTTTAACTCTTGCTGGTAAGGGTCAGGATATCGGTTATAGTCTTGATCCGTGATAGAGCCATATGGATTTTCATTGGCATCCAAAAACACGCCAATCTTCCCAGTATACTCATCCCGGGCAGAGGTATAAGGCTGTAATTCAGCAATATGAGGCCTAAGTAGTTTAGTTAGGTCAAAGTTCATATTTTCTTGCTTTTCAGGTAATTAAGACGGATGGAAACCGCATTTTTGTGGGCATCTAACAATTCATTTTCAGCCATCACTTCAATGGTAGGACCTAATTTTTTGAGACCTTCCTCCGTGATCTTCTGGTAGGTCATCTTTTTGATGAAACTATCAAGAGATACTCCACTATAGTTTCTTGCAAAACCATAGGTGGGCAAGGTGTGATTGGTGCCCGAAGCATAATCGCCTGCAGATTCAGGAGTGAAATTTCCGATGAATATTGAGCCAGCATTGTAAATGGCATCCACTACTTCCTCTTCATTGGCAATAGATATGATCAAGTGCTCTGGAGCATATTCATTGATCAGTTCCACTGCCTCAGATTGATCCTTTAAAATGACCGCTCTTGAATTTTTCAGCGCTTTCAAGGCAATGTCTTTTCTGGGTAATTCTTCCACTTGTACCTCAATTTCTTTCAGGACTTTATGGGCAAATTTCTCGGAACTGGTTACCAAGACCACTTGGCTATCTACCCCGTGTTCCGCTTGGGAAAGTAAATCTGCTGCGACGAAGGAGGGAACCGCTGTTTTATCTGCATAAACAAGTACTTCTGAAGGTCCAGCAGGCATGTCAATTGCTACTCCATATTTGGTAGCCAATTGTTTGGCTGCTGTGACATACTGGTTCCCAGGTCCGAAAATCTTATCGACTTTAGGCACTGAATGGGTACCAAAGGTCATGGCAGCTACAGCCTGTGCACCTCCTGCCTTGATAATTTTGGTAATTCCAATCAAGTCTGCTGTATAAAGGATGGCGGGATGGATTTCTCCATGACGATCCGGTGGAGTACATAAAACGATTTCTTTGCAACCAGCAATAACGGCAGGGACTCCTAGCATTAAAACGGTACTAAATAGGGGAGCTGTACCGCCAGGAATATATAACCCCACTTTTTGAATAGGCATGCTTTTTCGTTTGCATACCACTCCTGGCATTACTTCCTCAACTAATTCTTCACTTTTCTGTGCCTGGTGAAATCGTTCAATATTTCCTTTCGCCACTTGAATAGCTTCCTTCAGTTCTGCTGAAAGGAGTAATTCAGCAGCTTTAATTTCTTCTTGAGAGGCAAGCAGTTGATCTAGGTGCACATGATCATACTCTAAGGCAAATTTTATAAGCGCTTTATCCCCATTACGCTTAACCTTTCTAAAAATAGGTTTTACCGTTTTATTGATATGCTTCGTTTTCTGAACGGGGCGAGCCAGCTCTTTCGACCAAGTTTCCGGATCTGGATTTTTAAGAATTTTCATGAATTGGAATTTCTTTTTGGAAAGTTCTTTACCTGTTTTAGAGAATCATTTTTTCTATAGGAACCACTAGGATTCCTTCTGCACCTGCCGCCCTTAATTCTTCAATATGTTCCCAAAATGTGTCTTCATTCAATACAGAATGTACTGATGACCATCCCTCTTGTGCCAATGGTAATATGGTAGGACTTCTCATCCCAGGGATCAATTTAATGATTTTATCAATTGACTCATTGGGAACATTCATCAGTACGTACTTGCTGATTTTACCTTTCTGGACAGCATTCATTCTAAACAATAGTTTATCTACTATTGCCTTTTTTGCTTCACTTAACTCATGATTAGAAATTAGAACGGCTTCAGATTTGAAAATTTCTTCTACCTCTTTTAGTCCATTCATCATCAAAGTGGATCCTGAGCTTACGATATCGCAAATACCTTCTGCTAGACCTATACTCGGTGCAATTTCAACTGAACCACTGATCTCGTGGATGTCTGCCTTAATTCCTTTAGAGGTCAAATAGTCGCCAAGAATCTTAGGGTAGGAGGTAGCTATATTTTTACCCTCGAAAAATTCCAGTCCAGGATAATCCTGCCCTTTTGGAATTGCCAGTGATAGTCTGCATTTGGAAAAGCCTAGCTTTTTTAAAGTGAGCACATCTTTGTCCTTTTCGACCAGCTCATTTTCTCCCACAATTCCTAGATCAGCGACCCCATCGGCGACATAGCCTGGGATGTCATCATCTCTAAGAAAAAGGAATTCTATAGGAAAGTTGGTGGAAGTGGATTTTAACTTTCCAGTTCCATTATAAAATTTGATTCCACACTCTTTGATAAGTGCTAAAGAGTCATCTGATAGTCTGCCGCTTTTCTGCACGGCAATACGGATAATTTGTTCCATGTTGGCAAGTTACGCTAAGAAATAAAAGGTTGAAATAATTTTTGGTGAAAAGCGGAATCCCTATCATCGGCTTCACCGGGTATGTAAAAATATTCCTCAGGAGGAATGATGGAAATGATGCTGCACGGCATGCGCAGTAGTAGAAAAAGCGATATTTTGAGAGGTGTTTTTCATTTCCGTTGGCAAATATAGGAATGGAATTGAAACTGACAAATTGTAAAACAGTTTTTGAAAGTGAAACACCACTTTCCCAAATAATAAAAAATAAATGATGGAAGTCTCATTCATCTTCACTGTATTTCCTTATAACTTTCAATAGATAATTGCCTTGGGCGGCATGGTAAAACCCGGTAATAAAATGGAAAACAGACGAACGCCAATATTTTTTGGCACCATCGTTTCATGGATGTTATTTGCCATGATAGGTTTTGGGATGTGGGGTTGTCCCACGTATAATGTTTGGCAACAGGAAATGAGTGGAAGGGCAGAATTTGCCAAAGCTGAGCAAAACAGACGGATTTTGATTGAAGAGGCTGCGGCTAACTTAGAGGCTGAAAAGCTGAATGCCCAAGCAGAAATAGAGCGGGCCAAGGGAGCTGCTGAAGCTATCAAAATTGAAAATGGTTCAATTTCAGAAAAATACATCCAATATTTATGGGTGAGGCAACAAAAGAATTTGGGAGATAAAACGGTGATATATATTCCTACAGAAGCCAATTTACCCATTCTGGAGGCAGGTAGAATTCCTAAGATTCCAAGTTATTCACCTAATGAGTAAAACTAGAAAAGCCCCGATCATTCGGGGCTTTGTTCCTTATAGCGGAATCGTTTGATCATCCACCAGACTTTTTGGCTTTATAACCTGAGGATTGAAGAATCTGGACTACTTTGTCCCGGTGATCGCCCTGAATCAGAATTTCCCCATCTTTTGCAGATCCACCCACTCCACATTTATTCTTCAACATCTTTCCGAGTTCTTTCAAATCATCTTCTGTTCCAATAAATCCATCTACCAACGTTACCTTTTTACCTGCTCTAGCTTTCTTGTCCAGCATTACTTTGAGGTTTTGCTGAGCAGGAGCCAGGGTGTCCATTTCCCCATTTCCTTCCTCTTGGTATTCAAACTCATCTGATGTAGAGTATACTACTCCATCTCTTTTCTTCCAGTCGTTATTTCGCTTTGCCATAGGTACATGAAAAAGCCCGCCCATTAGGACAGGCTACAATTTAAATTTTGGCTACTTATTTTACTTTTAACGTCCAAACAGGGCGTTTAGCATGGTTTACCACATCTTCTGCGATGCTACCGGTAATCAAGTGTAAGAATCCAGTGCGGCCATGGGTAGCCATTGCGATCAAATCAGCATCAATATCTTCTGCAAATTCAATGATACCGGATTCCTCCGAAAGTGAGTTATAGATTTCCGCTTTGGCACCTTCAAACCCATATTTATTGGCAAACATTTTAATGCGTTTGATGGAATCTCTGGTAGTTTCAAAATCCGCAGGAGTGTTTACAATCACAAAATATAGTTCAGCATCGAATAATGTCTTCAAGTTTTTCATTCTTCGAGCAATTTCATCGGTATCTTCTTTGAAATCACTGGCAAAGACTACTTTCTTGAAAGAAGAGGGGTCAATAGGGGATTTTATGGTGATGACAGGACAGGTAGCCGTACGTACTACTTTTTCAGTATTGCTTCCTATCAGTACCTCTTCCACTCCAGAAGAGCCTTTTGATCCCATTACTACAAGATCAGGGTTTTCCTCAAGGATGGATTCAGAAATACTTTTGAAGGCATTTCCAAGTTTGAGTTTTGCGTCAAATCCAAAATTTTTGCCGCCATACTTTTCCTTTAATTCAGCGATTTGTTTCTTCCTTCTCTCCATCAATTCAATGAAGAAAATTTGATTTTCCATTTCAGGAATCACTTCTCCTCCTCCCATGGTACCGATACTAGATACATAAGGAACTTCTAAAACATGGAGGACTTCAACATGAACTCCTTCAATTTTATCTGCGAGTCCAGTAGTGAAATTCAGGGCATTTTCAGCCTGTTCTGAAAAATCATAAGGTACGAGTACTTTGATCATAGTGGAAAGTGATAATGTTTACCCAAATTAGCTAAAAAATCAGAAGGGGATAAGGAAAATCCATTCCTTTTCATAAAAAAAGTAAGCCAATCCCGAACAGGATTACCCAAAGTAAGGTTCCTAAAGCCATTTTCTTCAAATTGGGGTCAGTTTCCTCGGAACTTTTAGCACTTGCCACATTCATTCCGATTTTAAACATCAAAGGGAAGGCTACAAAAGCCAAACAGCTTCCCCAACTATTAGTAGATATGCAAAACCCAAGAAGAGATATATATCCAGCGATGATCAAGACCCAGTTGTAGATGACAGCTGCTTTTCTACCGATTCGTACTGGAATGGACTTTTTACCCGCTTTCTGGTCGGATTCAATATCTCTAATGTTATTGATATTAAGTACTGTAGTACTGAAAAACCCTAAGGATAGCCCAATCCAAATCGAATGGGCATCAAAGTTTATACTATGCAGAAAATAAGTGCCTATTACTCCTAATAAACCAAAAAACAGAAAGACTGAAATATCCCCTAAACCCAAATAGCCATAAGGCTTGCTTCCTGAAGTGTATGAAATAGCAGCCCAAATGGAAGCCAATCCCAAGCCTAGAAATACGAAGAATAAGGTCCAGCTCTGAACAGCAAAAAATAATAGGAGGAGGCCTGAAAGTAAAGACAATACCCCAAACAGATACATTGCCGTTTTCATTTCTGCCAAAGAAATGATTCCAGACTGTACGGCCCGGACTGGTCCTTGTCTCTCATGATGATCAGCCCCATTGACCGTGTCACCATAATCATTGGCCAAGTTTGAGAGGATTTGAAGGAATATGGTGGTAAAAGAAGCCAAAACAAAAATTTCCCATCGGAAAACTTCCATGTATTCGGCGATAATCGATCCAGCAAAGATGCTGGCAAGTGCTAATGGCAAAGTACGAAGCCTGACTGCGTGCAGCCAGGCTTCTTTTTTTGTTTGTATTGCTGTTTTCACTAAACTAAATTCAAATTAAGCTCCAATAGCTGTTAGAATTTCTTCGTCCAAAGGTGTTACGGCTGAAGGAAAGAATTTAAGAAGTTCGCCTTTCTCATCGATTAGGTATTTGCAAAAATTCCAGGTAGGCTCTTGGTTGTTCCAACCATTCATTTTCTCATCACTCAACCAACGGTACAAAGGATGCTTGTCAAATCCTTTTACCGAAATTTTCTCAAATACCGGGAAAGTAACGCCATAATTTTCAGAGCAAAAACTCTTTATTTCTTCATTGGAACCAGGTTCTGACCACCGAAGTTGTTGGCAGGAAAGCCTAACACCTGGACCTTGTCCCCATATTTCTCATTTAATTCCTGAAGTGCAGCATATTGAGGCGTATAGCCGCATTTAGAGGCTACATTGACAATCAATAGCTTCTTACCTTTGTATTGGCTAAAGTCAATTTCCTTGCCATCAAGATTTTTCATTTTAAAGTCGTAAAATGTACTTTCCATAGTCTTAGAGGTAGTAGTAAAAAAACCAGCCTGCAGGACTTCAGGTCTTTCAAGGGTCTTTTGACAAGAGAAAAGAGTGACAAGTGCGAATAAAAATACTAGTTTTTTCATATTACATTCTTTCTGGTACATTGATACCTAATAAACTCATTCCTTTCTTGATTGTTGCAGCAGTTAATGCTGATAATGCTACACGGAAGGCAAGAATGGAATGATTGTTTTCATGAAATATAGGAAGGTCTGCGTAAAAACGATTGTATTCCTTCGCTAAATCAAATAAATACTGGGCAATCACGGCAGGGGAGTACTCTTCTCCCGCCATTTTTATTTTCTTATGGAATTCTCCCAATAAAAATATCAAACTTGATTCTGATTCTTCTAAAGAGGTTATGTCAGAAAAATCCGGATTTTGGTAGTCCACCCCAATTTGCTCAGCTTTTCTTAATATAGATTTGATCCTTGCATGAGAATATTGAATGAATGGTCCGGTATTTCCTTGAAATTCAATGGATTCCTGTGGGTTGAAAAGCATCCTTTTCTTAGGGTCTACTTTCAATAAGAAATATTTCAAAGCTCCTAAACCCAAGGTCTCATAAAGTTCCTCTGCTTGCTGCTCATTGAACCCATCGATTTTTCCAAGTTCTTTGGTATGATGTGCAGCTGTATCCACCATTTCCTGCATTAAATCATCTGCGTCTACAACAGTCCCTTCTCTGGATTTCATTTTTCCAGAAGGTAGATCTACCATTCCATAGGACAAGTGATATAATCCATCACCATAAGGACGCCCTAGTTTTCTCATGATTTTGAAGAGCACATCAAAATGGTAATCTTGTTCATTTCCTACCACATAGACTGATTTGTCCAACTTGAAATCATTGTACTTCAAATCAGCAGTTCCCATGTCTTGGGTGATGTACACAGAAGTTCCGTCACCTCTTAGGACTAATTTTTCATCTAAGCCCTCCTCCGTAAGGTCTACCCAAACTGAACCATTCTCTTTTTTGAAAAAGACTCTTTTTTCAAGGCCTTCTTCCACAATGTCTTTCCCTAAAAGGTAGGTATCGGATTCGTAATAAAATTTATCAAAATCGACGCCCATTTTTTCATAGGTCTTGGCAAAGCCATCATAAACCCAGGAGTTCATTTGTTTCCAAAGAGCTACTACCTCTTCGTCATTCGCTTCCCATTTTCTAAGCATCTCCTGAGCTTCTAAAAGTAAGGGGGCATTTTTTTTGCATCCTCCGGAGATTGGCCGGAAGCAACTAATCCTTCTATTTCTTTTTTGTATTCTTTGTCAAAAATCACATAGTATTTACCTGCCAAGTGATCACCCTTTAATCCAGAAGAGTCTGGAGTCTCTCCATTCCCCCAGTGCTGATAAGCGACCATGGATTTACAGATATGGATGCCACGATCATTGACCAAGTTGGCTTTGGTGACTTCATAGCCATTTGCTTTTAGGATTTCTGCTACTGAAAACCCTAAAAATTATTTCTTAAATGCCCTAAATGCAACGGTTTATTCGTGTTGGGCGAGGAATATTCGACCATCACTTTCTGTCCATTGGCAGGTAATTGCCCAAGGTCTTTATTGTCATATAATTCCTTGAATACTTCCAGCCAGATTAACTGATTCAATTCAAGATTCAAGAATCCTTTGACCACATTGAAGCCAGAAACTACCGCAACATTTGCTTTTAAATATTCTCCTATCTGATTTGCGGTAGCTTCAGGAGTTGATTGAGTAACTTTTAAATAGGGAAATACCACAAACGTATAAGTTCCTTTAAACTCTTTCCTGGTGGGAGCCAAACTTAATTGCTCCGTTGAAACATCATGATTGTAAATATTCTGAAAAGCTAGCTGAATGCCGCTAATAATTGATTCCTGTATATTCATTTTTAATAATAACCACTGAGGTTACTCCATTACACAAAGTTAACATAGGATGAGAACTGTTCTTATGAAGGAAATTCCATCATCCTATCTCGAGTTTTTTAACATTATAAATTCTATCGCAAATCTAGAAATTATCCACCAAAGACTTGGTAGTAGTTTCTAAGACTTCAAAAGCATTTTCGGCCATTCTATTTTCAGAGTCTAGGGTAGGGTTTACCTCTACAATTTCCCAACAGCAAACTCTTTTGTCTTTTATTAATTCGGCATTCAATTGAATAGCCTCTTCCACAGTGAGACCATCCGCTACCGGAGTCCCTGTTCCCACAGAAATAGAACTGTCCAAGCTATCCACATCGAAAGAGATATAAATCTGATCACAATCTTTTAAAACATCCAAAGCTTGCTTGGCAATGGCAGCTACTCCTTGCTCTCTGACTTCCCTTGTCTTAAAGTTTTTGATTCCATATTCTTGGATCAGATGATCTTCAGGTTTTTCTGTGTCCCTGACAGAGATAAATACGATATCCTGGAGATCGATTTTCGGGAATTCTCCCCCAATATTTTTTATTTTATTCCAATAAACTAAGGTTTCTTCTGAGGGTTCGTTGACCTGGCATTCTTTATTGTCAATCCTCGCGCACATTGCCAAAGGCATCCCATGCATGTTTCCTGATGGGGTAGTGAATGGCGTGTGAAGATCTGCATGTGCGTCAATCCAAATAACACCCAATCTTTTGCTTGGGTCAGCAGCTTTGATTCCCATAATGGTGCCTGCAGCCGTACTATGATCACCGGCAAGAACGATAGGGAATTTTTTCTCCATTCTAAGAGATTCAATGGTGCTGTATACATTTTTTAAAACCTGATACACACCATCAGCATATTTGGCATGTGGAAATTTATTTCCTTTCCAAAGGTAATTATTGGCGTCAGGAACGTTAATGGGATCAAATTGAGTGAAAAAGTCTGATTTTAAGTCTAGGCTAGCCACTTTTAAGGCATCTATTCCCATACTTGCACCTCGGGTTCCTGCAGCAAGTTCTGACCTAACTTCTACTAATTTAATATCTCTCATTTACTTTTAATTTCAAGTTATTTGGGGATTTCAAGCCCGTAAAACTAGTGAAAATTGGGATAAAAATTTTTGACCTTTTTGAATTCAACTTTAAAAAGCTAGAATGTGAAACTTTAGAAAATAAGCTTAATTAAATAGATTGACTTTTCATCTCGCACAATATCACGATATTGAGAAATCCTGAAACAATAAACCATCTCATGCCTATACAATCCAAGCTTCCAGAAGTTGGTACTACGATTTTTACCATTATGTCCAAAATGGCATCGGACTATCAAGCCATTAATTTATCCCAAGGTTATCCTGGCTTCAATTGTGATCCACATTTAATTGAATTGGTTTACAAATACATGAAGGAAGGAAAAAACCAATATGCTCCTATGAGTGGCGTACCCGTATTGAGAGAGCGGTTGGCGGAGAAAACGAAGAAAGTTTATGGGGTTGACTATGATTCAGAATCGGAGGTAACTATTGTTTCTGGAGCAACTGACGCCATTTATTCTGCAGTTACCTCAATCGTAAAACCTGGAGATGAAGTAATCCTGTTGGAACCTGCTTATGATTGTTATGCACCAGCCATAGAATTATGTGGTGGAATTCCAGTGTATGTCCCCTTAAATCTTCCTGATTTTTCGATCCATTGGAATTCTGTGAAAGATGCGCTCTCTGATAAAACAAGATTGATCATGGTCAATACTCCCCATAATCCCTCTGGGTACATGTGGACCAAGGAAGATTTAGAAAATTTAGCCCAGCTTATTGTAGATAAGGATATCTATGTAATAAGTGATGAGGTGTATGAGCATATTACATTTGATGGTAGGAAGCATTTGTCCATGATGACACATCCGGTACTTAAAGAGCGAACTTTTGTTTGCGGGTCATTTGGAAAGACCTTTCATGTGACGGGTTGGAAAATAGGCTATTGCCTGGCTCCTGAGGAAATGACTAGAGAATTTAGAAAAGTACACCAGTTTGTTACTTTTAGTACAGCAACCCCTATGCAATATGCCCTTGCTGAATATTTAGAGAATGAACATCACTATTTAGATCTTCCAGATTTTTATCAAAAGAAGCGAGACTTGTTTTGTGAAGGCTTAAAGGAAACTGAACTCTTTTTTACTCCTGCGCAAGGCAGTTTCTTTCAACAGGTTTCCTATGGTCATTTAAGTAAGGAAAGTGATTTTGAATTGGCTGTTCGATGGACCAAAGAGATTGGAGTAGCCAGTATTCCTATTTCTGTCTTTTTTAAAAATAAAAATGATCATAAGATCCTTCGGTTTTGCTTTGCAAAATCTGATGAGGAATTAGAAAAGGCGATAAAAATTATTCAAAAGTCCAAATTATTTTAAATTTAAATAACTGTAAAACAGTTATTTGTGATTTTTAACCATATAAACCCTATAAAAATAATAGGGATTATAGGATTATAATAAAAAAGCTTTTACATTTGAAGCATTAGAAATTAAAACTGACAAACAAATGAGTGCAGTATCCTATCAACCATTAGTTCCCTCTAGCCCAGTGTCGGTTACGTTGGGAAGCAGATCAAAATTTTCAGAAATTTCCGTTGGACATCAGGAAATGGTCAAGATCTTTAATCAAAGATCGGGAAATAGGATTCAGGGTATGTGCAAATTGGAAAAGGGCTTTGATTCTTTGTATCCACTTTTCAAAGGAATATTCAGTTTAGGAAAACCAAATGGACTGGAAATTTCTCATTCCAATGAAGAAAAATCTATTTTCTTCTCATTCGATTCAAAGCAGGAAATTGAGGTGGGAAAGTTTATTTCCAATGTGCTTTCTCTACTTAGAAAAGAAGTGAGGTTCAAAAAGGTTTTGAAAGAAATAATCGAAAATAGACAAAGGTTTAGAGCAGAACAAAGCTTGCTTCATTCGTCACTTTTGGCAGATTAAAAACATTAAATACAGGATTTTATAAATTTAAGGGACATTTCCATCTGGATTTGTCCCTTTATCATTTGAATATCTCCAAGAAAGAACAATTTTTGTACTCGACTAAAACGGTTTAAATGCGTCAAGAATGAATAGATACATTGATTTAATTCAACAGACTTTTGATTTTCCTACCAAAGAGTTCCATGTTGAAAACAATGAATTATTTTTTAATGGAGTAAATATGATGGATATCATCAATGAATATGGTACCCCTCTTAAGCTCACTTATCTTCCGAAAATTTCTGAAAACATTCAGAAAGCGAAGACCTATTTTAATAATGCGATTAAGGCGCATGATTACCAAGGGAAATATACCTATTGCTACTGTACCAAGTCCTCTCATTTTAGTTTCGTATTGGATGAGGCCTTAAAGAATGATATTCATATAGAAACTTCTTCGACTTTTGATATCCCTTTGGTAAGAAGCTTATATGCAAAAGGTAAAATCACCAAGGACACCTATATCATATGCAATGGCTTTAAAAGAGAATTATATAAACAATACATTTCTGAATTGCTCAATGATGGCTTTGTGAATTGTGTTCCAATTCTCGACAATTTAAGTGAGATTGATTATTACTTAGAACACGTCAAAGTCCCATTCCAAGTGGGGATCAGAATAGCCGCTGATGAGGAACCCAAGTTTGGATTTTATACTTCTAGATTAGGGGTGAGGTACAATGATATTATTCGATTGTATGAAGAAAAGATCAAGGATCATCCCTTGGTTAGCTTGAAAATGCTTCATTTTTTCATCAATTCGGGAATTAAGGATACTGCCTATTATTGGTCGGAATTGACACGATTTATCCAAAAATATGTGGATTTGAAAAAAGTGGCGCCTACTTTGGATACCATGGATATTGGTGGCGGTTGGCCTATTAAGACCAATGTGTTTTTCGATTACGATTACCAATACATGGCTGATCAAATTGTCAAAAACATCAAATGGATGTGTGCCAAAAACAATACTACAGAGCCAAATATTTTTACTGAGTTTGGTTCATTTACAGTAGGAGAGAGTGGTGCTGTTCTATATTCTGTTTTGGACGAAAAACTCCAAAATGATAAGGAACTCTGGTACATGATCGATGGCTCTTTCATTACTCAATTGCCAGACAGTTGGGGTTTGAATCAAAAATACATCATGCTAGCGATCAATAACTGGGATGAAACCTATCATAATATCAACTTGGGTGGATTGACTTGTGATAGTATGGATTATTATAATTCTGAAGCGCATCAATTCAATATTTATCTTCCGAAACCAGATAATGGTAAGAAACAATATTTGGGTTTCTTCCACACTGGAGCATATCAGGAATCTCTCGGAGGTTATGGGGAATTCAACATTGCTTGATTCCTGCTCCGAAACATGTGTTAATCGATCGGGATGAACAAGGAAATGTCACCCACAGACTCTTTAGAGAGGATCAAACAGAGGAGAGTATGTTGAAAACCTTAGGATACTAACAATCAAAACCGCCATTTACGGCGGTTTTTTTTATGCTTTAAAAATAAATTTGAAATGCTATATTGGAATTAGTTAAATCCAAAAAAATTCATGTTTTTCAGGCCTTTACAGGTTTTATTTTTGTTTTTTCTAGCCTTGTTGATGGTGCGGGTGAATGCCCAAACAATCAAGGGGAAAGTAATTGATTCAAGGACTCAAGAACCACTTCAGTTTACGAATGTTTTTATCAATAATACCACGATTGGTACCACAACCAATGAGGATGGGAGTTACACTTTGAGCAGACCTGATTTGCCCGGTACCTTTCAATTAGTTGCTTCATTTGTTGGCTATTCCACAAGTAGTATTGAGGTTTCTATAGGAGAAGGAGAAACAAAAAATGTAGATTTTGCTTTGGATCCATTAGCATCCGTATTATCTGAAATTGAGCTTAAAAGTCGTAGAGATAAACCCTGGGAAAGAAATTTAAAGCGATTCCAAGATGTCTTTTTAGCATTACCTGATGATCCGATTGCTGGGAAATTAGAAATTACCAATCCTTGGGTTTTGGAATTTGAAAAAGTTAAACCCGACAAAGGTCCAAATTACATTCGGGCTACAGCTCAGGAACCCTTGGTATTGGAAAATAATGCATTGGGATATAGGGTGACTTACTATTTGCAGGATTATAAGTTTTACAATTTTAAGTCAACGTATTTTGGTCTTGCATTTTTTGAAAATAAAACTCCAAAAGATAGTGCCCAATCAGCTGAATATCTTGTAAATAAACAAACCAGCTATCTGGGATCGATTAAGCATTTAATGAGAGCTGTTTTGCTACAGCAAGTACCCGAACAAGGATTTAATCTTTACGAAACCTTTCCTGAGCAAATGAATCGTCGACGCACCAATACTTACACCATAGAATTAGGTGAATCCATTGTGCCTATTTCCCAAGATTCCATAAGAAGAATACCCCTTCGAAATGGGAATTTCAGAATCATTTGGCCAAAAAGAGTGGAGGTCCATTTTTTGAAAAAGAATTATAGAAACGATTATTATCTGGACGTCTATCATCCAGTTGGGTGGGTAGAAGCCCCTTTGGGGTATTTTGATATTGATAGGAATGGAGTTCCAATCCATCCTACTCAGGTTGTTCTTTCGGGCTATATTGGTCGTCCTAGAATGGGAAGGTCTCTTCCACATGATTATTTTCCTCCTGAAACTTTTGAAAATCTTGCCGCTGAAGTGGATTTGCTCAAAAGTCTGATTAACAAATGGGAAAATTTAAGAGAGTCTCCCTATCTGATGACCAATAAACCCTATTATTATCCGGGAGAAACCGTTTGGTTTGGAGGAAAGATGCTTTATAAAAACCAGTTTTATCAGGATACCCTTAGCAGAGTGTTACATGTTGATCTTATCAGCGAAGGATCTGAAATGGTTTTATCAAATCAATATCCAATAGAAGAGGGTGGGTTTTCAGGTTCAATTTCCTTACCAGATTCCTTGCCACAAGGAGATTATTTCATTAGGGCATATACTGAATGGATGAGGAATTATCCTGAAAGAGATTTTTATTTGAGGGCTTTTCCTGTTTTAAGCAAAGGTCTTAATATTGAAAGTCAAGATGTCGAACAGTTTGATTTTTTGGGTGATCTGGAATTTCAAATGAAGGATTCCACCTACTTTGAGTCGAATCAACAAGTTTTGGAGGTGGAGCTTTCGATGAAAGATGCCCTTGATGAACTAGTAAATGCTGAAATGATGATTTCTGCAACCAACCCAGAACTTGTTTCAGATATGAAAGGACAATCGAATTTCATTGAAGCTTATGATTGGTTGAACCAAGAAGAAAAGAACCCCTTTCAGTGATTCCAAAATTCGACATAGAATATGGAATTTCAATTTCCGGGAATTTTGAAAAAGATAAAAAACGTCAACCGGATATCAATCCTATTACCATTGTAAGAGGTGATTTGGCAGATTATGGGGTAGTAAAAACAGATTCTACCGGATTTTTTAGAGCCACTGGATTGTATTTTTTGAAATGGATACCCTTTCGTTCGCAGCTCTTGATGATAGGGGTAAGGCGTATGGAAGCATTCATCTTAAAGAAAAAACCAGCCCCCTTTTTCGAGGGTCTTTCCCAAGATTGAGGTATAGCATCTATCAGGTGAATGATCGTCGAATGTATTATGATTCTTACGAAGACTATATTCTCCTTGAGGAGTTTGTCGCCGAGGATGAGAAAATCGAATCCCTTGCGGATCGATTCTATGGATATGGGGAGCCAGACCAGGTTTATTCTCGAGAGGACTTAGACAATTGGCCTGGCAATACCTTAGATCAAGTAATTGGCATGCGGTTCGGAAATGGTGCTATGGGGAATTATAATTATGGACTGGAGGAAGGTGAGCCACTGATAATTTTAGATGGTGCAAGATATGCTTATAATGAAGATGAAACTGCCAAAGATGTGCTTCAAAATATCATCACTGATGAAGTCATATCCATGGCAGTTTATACGCTCAATGCCAATTCTTTTGGTTTGGCTGGATTTGCTGGGGTCATCATGATTGAAACAAAAAGAGGAGAAAGGTTTTCAGCGACAAGTGATAAGAAATTTAATGGTACCGGCTTTCAGAAATTTCTTGTACGTGGTTTTGCTGAAGTTAATTCATTTTTGAATGAGCCCTCATTAAATAGTTCTGTTGTACCCAAACCATCTTTGTATTGGAACCCTAATTTCAAACTAGAAGGTACTAGCTCAAGCTTTAAAATCTATGTTCCAACTGGGGTGAGTAAGATCAAAATAAGAATAGAAGGGGTGACTGAAGAAGGAATTCCATTTTGGAAAACCTTCCCCATAAATTTAAATTGATTACATTCTTTCGATTGTTAAGCCTCCATCCACATTGATGATTTGCCCTGTTGAATAAGGGAGTCCTCCTTTCACCAAAGATGCTACTACTTTCCCTATATCTTCTGGTTTGCCAATTCTAGGTTCAAGGGTTGCGCCGGTCTTAACCAACTCCAAATAAGTGGCACGGACTTTTTCAATCATGTCTGTATCCACGAATCCAGGTCGGATTTCATAAACTGAAATTCCATGAGGTGCCATTCGAACTGCCATGGTTTTGGAAAACATGGATAAACTGGCTTTGGACATGCAATATGCAGCCCTTGTAGGGGATGCCAATTCTGCTGAGACCGAGGTGATATTGATGATATATCCTTCCCAATCTGGATGAGAGCCTTTCAGTTCCAACATCCATTTGGCAATTTCTTGTGTCAAGAAAAAGGTGCCTTTTTCATTGATGTTCATTAAATGATCGTAATCCTCTTCGGTTACCTCCAAAACATCACATCGGTTTCTGGGGGCTACTCCGGCATTGTTGACTAGTACATCAATTTTACCGAAATTATTTTTCATTCCTTGGACAATGGCCTCCCGATCGGATTTCTCTGCAATATTTCCTTGTAGATATACCACATTTGAACCCAGAGATTTTAAAGTATCTAAGTTTTCTTTGGCATCAGACTCTGGTCTTACACCATTGATTCCCAAGTCATATCCAGCTTCAGCCAGTTTTTTGGCAATGCCTAACCCAATTCCTCGGGAACCTCCTGTAATTAATGCAACTGGTTTCATTTGTTTTTTGCAGCTTTAAGTTGATCATGTTCTTCCATCTTTTTGTAAAACGGATCTAGTGGGTAGCAGCCTGAAATGATCCCATTTCTTGGGGCTGTGGTACAATCTGAGAACGTTCTACAAATCTTGGGTCGTTTCATGTTATTTCCCGCCAAAATATCTGCTGGTAAATCGGGATAGCTTAACACCATCCTTCCTAATCCAATGGAATCAGCCATTTTAGCATTTAAAACAAACTCTCCCACATTTGGGAGCCATTCCTGAAGGTAGGAATATGCGGATCCAATGACATAAAATTCAGGGTAAGCCTTTTTGATTGCAGCTGTTGCTTTAATTTGTCTTGCTACTCCATGTAACGGATCCTCGGGAGGATTGTACCCATCGGATGGAGGGAAGATCGCAGGTCTTTGAATATGGGGGTTGTAATAGGGGCTTCCTGCTGTAGTACATACTAATTCTATTCCCAAATTTTTTAATTCATCCAGAAACTCAAATGTCTCACTTAAATCTTCATGAATTCCTGAGGAATCACCGCCAAAGGCATATGCATAATTCCCTTGGCTGGAAGGAATTCCTTTTCCATCGGGCCCTACTTGAAAAGGAACCCAGTCAAAAATGCTCATTCTGACTCCGATTTCAAGTCCAGGAGCCTCAGAACGAATTCCTGCGACGATTTCTCTTAAAAATCGAGTTCTGTTTTCGATAGATTTTCCATAAATCCCTTCACGATCATAAGCACTTAAAAACTCATGTCCTAAATACCCATGGCAATGCTTGATATCCACGAACTTAAATCCAGCTTTTTGCGCCCTAACAGATGCGCTGATATAATCGTCAATCAAGGAGGAAATATCATCATCTGTCATTACTGGATAGTCATCTGGCAACCCAAATTTCTTATTTAAAATAGGGTGTGAATAGAGAATTTTTGGTTCCATCTTGGTTTTGCTGTTAGGCTTGCAAAACCTCCCACTGTGAGTTAATTGAAGGCCAGTCAATAAATCGTTGGTGTTACCAAATGCTCCTTGATGCTCTTTTTCAACCATTTGGTACAGCTCTTCAAACTCACCTAGATTTTGATCATTCAAAAGTAGTTGGTTAGGGTTGGCTCTTCCTTCATGTCTAACAGCTACTGCTTCGCATCCCCAAAGTAATTTAGCCCCACTGATCGCAAAGTTTTTCCATCTTCTTTTGGTCAATTCAGAGGGTTTTCCATCCGTGGTACCATCCCAACCTTCCATGGGCAGGATACAGAATGCATTGCCTATGGAATTCCCTGCCTTTGTTTGGTAAGGCTTGGTAAAAGGTGAGCTATTTCCCTGACTTAACTCCTCTACAAAATCGAGGTCTATATTTTCTTTTTTAAGATAATCCCGGAAAATTTCAGCTGTTTTCAGTTGAGCAACTCTCGGATATTCTGGTTTGTATTTTCCTTCACTCATATTGTTTGAATACAGTTGAAAAAGCTATAATACGTTTCCTGATTCAAAGTCCTTTGAATCAATAATGCAAGTTCTCTGGCATGGTAATCCCCCACATACATGATTCGCCATAGGGAGCTTTATTCTTATCAGGTCGGTAATCCCATCCATTCGGTTGATGGTAAATGCTATGTAAAATCAATCCCTGATGAGATTTTTCTTCAGACAAATAGGGAGACTGAAAGAGAGATTGAGATACTTGAAGTCCTGCTTTCGTATATTTGTCATATAGTTCAGGTTCTGAGTCTTTTATAAAATTTCCAATACGGATAAGACCTTGCGCTGCAATGCAGGCAGCAGAGCTATCAATAGGTTCAAATTCGTTGAAAGGATTGGAAGGTTGATTTAAATAATCGCCCATATGCACCAATCCAGGGGCACCCGTATCCCAGTAGGGAATTCCATCAGTGGGGGTATTTTTAGGTAAAATTCAGCGGTAACTTTTGCCGCTTCCAATAACTCTTCCACGAGCGCCTTTTTAGAAATAATGATTGCATAATCGCTCTCATCAATCAGATCTAGAATTTCTAAGGTCTCTCCAAGTCCGCAAATAGCCCAGGCCAATCCTCTGGTCCAGGTACTGAACCCTGTGTATCCTTGCTGGGAGTTGGGACACCTGAAATTTCCATCGTTGGTATTGAAAATGATCTCATGGGCAGTTCTGCCGGCAACATCATAAGAATCTCTTCCTTTCCCATAAAAGATAGAGTAGTTGATGGTACTCAGGATGTGTTGAATGGCACGCTGAATCAGAGAGATTCTCCGATCATTTCACCTTGCAATACATGTCCCAAAGCATGGGACACCACCAAAGCTCTGCAAGAGCGAATGGTATCTACAAATAATGAATGAGGGCCGTTAAAAGAGTAGATAAAACCTCCACCGGGAATAGTGGTCCAGCGCATGGCTTGGACTGCACCACTGGCTTTTAAAGCTAATTCATAGAAATTCTGCTCCCAATCATTTTGAGGGATTTTACCTTCCTTCATCAACCTCAATAAGTTTCCATAAGTACTGACATTATTGAAACCATGATCATGAACCCCAGTATGGGTCAAGTGTGGAGCCATTTTATGAAGGGTATTCTCCCTTCCAATTTTCAGGAACTTTTCATCTCTAGTGGCATCGAATTGTAAAATTGCTGAACCATATTGAAATCCTTGGGTCCATTCAGTCCATCCTCTGGTCACATACTGTCCTTTTTCTGTAAAGACCGGTGCTCCTTTGGCTGGATCAAAGGACTTTTCAATCAATTCGATTTTTTCACCAGAAAGCTTCCAAAATTTTTCTAAAGGAGCTTTTAGGTTTTGTATTTGAATTTCTGAATCAAGCTTCATTTTGTTGTTTTAGGTTTTTTTTGTGACTCACCATGAGGGTTGTGGTAAACACAAACAGGATAATATACATCAGAAAATCTAATGGATAGCCGAAATAGTTGTCTGGGACAATTCTTACTATAGACAAGATGAAAAAGATCAGTGCTACTGTAGAAAGTCCAATCAGTGCTTTGGGAGGTTGGCTGAAAATCACAGCTCCTAATACCACAGGTGCGATCATGGAAGTCCCTGCAAAACTCACTCTTGCCAAGAGAACCAATTCATCACTCATATAGGTGGAAAATACCAGGACAATTAATGAAAAAGCCAATATGGACAATTTTGTTATTCGCATGTTGGCCTGATCGGTTCCATTCAATAGGCTTCTCAATTCCGTGCCTAATGCAAAAATTTGGGCATTGGTTGTAGAAAGACAAGCAGCGAATAAACCTACAACGGCAAGTGCTGCAACTGGAACTGCCTGATCGAATAACAATGCCTGGCTTAGGAAATCAGCGGTACTTGCATCAGGATAGTTGATGGCTCCATATAGGCCAATAAATGCAGTAGGTAGGATCACCAAAATAGCAAAGATTCCTACTGCATAGGCCATTCTATGGACAGATTTTAAACTTTTCATAACCACCAATCTCGTGGTGAATTGAGGTTGTGAAACTGGAATTAGAACAATGGCGATGGCTGATGCTATTAGAAATGGACTGGAAAAAAGGCCATTGGGTCCCGGTAAGGATAACAGTTCTTGGTTGCTCGCACTCACTTTTGCGATCCCGTCTTCCAATCCTCCTGCTAAACTCAAACAGGTCAAACCAATGATCCATATTACGGCCAACATGATCACTCCTTGGATTGCATCACTGTATACAATAGCTTTTAGTCCACCTATTTCTGAATAAATCAACATGATAAAAACTAAGACAGCCGACCAGGACCAATAGGGAAGCATATCTGGAAAAGCAGCGTCCAGAAATATTGAGATTCCCCTGATTTGGATAGATACATAAGGGATTAGAAATAGGAAGGCACTCGCAAAGACAAGATATCCGGCAAATGAATTTTCATAACAAGATTTTATCAACCCAGCCACTCCTTTATACCCCTTGATGGTGGCTCTCTTTCGCAAAGCATAACCAAACCAAATCAAGAAAAACACCATTAAAGCATCCGAAAGGGCCAGAAAAATCCAAGCGCCTACTCCATGAGTTCGGAAGAAGTCAGGCATACCCATAAAGGTAAATGCCGAAAATAAGGCTGCCGAAAAGGTCAAAAAGCCTAAAATGGTACCAATGTTAGATCCTGCGAAAATAAAATCATCCGAGGTTCTATTTTTCCTATATGACCTGTAGGAAGCATATCCCAACATGGCTAGGAAAATCCCAAAAGAAAACCAACCATCCAATCATGGTTTCTTAGGGTCTTCGTGCGGAAATAATTTTGAGCCTAAAAAGGTGGCAAAAACAATCAGGATAGTCACCAACAAGCCAGTCCAAAATACATAGGGGACAGATCCCAAACTAGGTTCGATTTGATGTTCTGAAAATAAAAGAAGGTAGGAAGCAACCGTTAAGGCCACTATCACAATAACTAATAGGTTCCAATACTTGGATTTCATCTTGTTGGGTTTATGGTAATTTGGTTTAATTGATCTTACACAAACTATTCGTGCAAAGAAGGCTTAAAATAGCAATTATAGTTTTAATAGCTAACCTGAACTGGTAGACAATCATCTGCTTATGTATAAGAATTCACGGAATCGATTTCTATAAAAAAATAAAGCCTAGGGGACAAATAGCGCATTGAGACTTGCCCTGTGAATGTATTGTATGACACCTAAAGAAGTAGCAAATATCCTGCTATTGGATTACTTTTTTAATCGAAAGATTTTTCCATAGGCAAAGCACCTCCAAAGCCATTCAAATGGACCAAAATGGTAATACGTTAACCAGATTTTACTGTATATCAGCTGAGTGATGAATAGAGTGGTAGCTATCAAAAAAGTCTGTGACGGGCTCAATTTTTCATACCAACCTAATCCAATATTTGAAAAGAGTATTAAACCAAACACACTCTGCATCAGGTAATTGGTTAAGGCCATTTTTCCAGCATATTGAAAAGGTCTAATCAGTTTTTTCCAAGGCGTTTTGTACCAGATAAAGGCAAGTAACCAAAGGTAAAATAACCCAAAAGCCAAGTCGGATAAGTACATGGTTTTGAAAAAGAAAGGCCTGATTAGTTCATTCCTATAAACTTCAGTATTAGGCAGGATGAAAAGGAAGGTTAACCGATAAATGTTACTCAATACAATCACCCAAAAAACTGGTTTTTGAGATTGATCAATGAAGTTCTCAAGCCGATTCTGAAGATTGTTTTTTCCAAAATAAGCTCCCAATAAAAACATGGAAAATGCCAATGGTCCCAAATAAGCAAATAACAAAGGAAGGTTTGCTAGGTAATTATGGATTCGAAAAACAATGCTTTCTGAATAAGGACCTTTTCTTAAAATGGAAGTGATTTTCTCAGAGGTATATCCTTGTAAAAAACTTTCTGGGTCAAAATGAGTCAAATCCATTAGCCAAACTGCGACTGGATCATAATAGGGAAATAGCAAAACCAATACACTCAAAGCCAAAATCCAGGAGTTTTTCAAAGGAATGACTCCTACGATCAATAATCCTAGCAAGGCGTAAAGATGGATGACATCTCCATCCCAAAGGAATAGCATATGAGCAATTCCGAGCAGAAATAGAAACAACATTCTTTTTGCAAAAAAGCGAAATTTCAAGTTGTCGTTTTTCTTGAGTTTGATGGCTTGCATCGAGATACCTAAGCCAAAAAGAAAAGTGAAAATTGGAAAGAATTTACTATAAAAAAATAGCTGAAGTATTCGGATTGTCCATTCGTCCAGAGGAGAGGTCCATTGAGCACTGAATGTTTCCTGGTTGGGGAATGCACAATTCATGATTTCGATGTTGACCACAAAGATTCCAAAAACTGCAAAACCACGAAAAATATCTAATAATTCTATTCTTTGATTTATTGGAGTTTTTAGATCCATCATGCGATTTTGTTTCAAGAGCTAAAAATGGGGAATTTTATTTGAATCCTTTGGTTCGCTCATAAATTGGAGAAAATGGACTTCCTCTTTTGGAGGGGTATAATAGACCAATTTTTGTCTACTGATTGAGCAACTTTTAAAAATCAGTAGTGCTTCCAAGGTTTTATTTTAAAAATGATCTATTTGATCAGGAACTGATTCCGTTGATCATTATGGATCCTATTTTAGGATAAAAATAGTAACATTGGGGTTGAAATATTTAACCCAAATTATTTTATGAAGAATAAGTTCTTCCTGGGAATGGCAGTAGCAATTGCTACTACTATTTCGATGACACAGGCGCAGGATAAATTGAAAAGCATGCCTGGCTATGAGCAATACCAAAAAGTTGCTCCCCAAATTTATAGCTCCGTAAAATCTGGTGCCTTTAATGCAGATTGGAACGAGGAAGGAAATGCATTTGAATATACCTTAGAGGGCAAACGCTTCTCGTACTCCATCAAATCTAAAACTTCCACTGAACTAGGGGAAGCCACACCTACCCCAAGAAGACGATATAATGGTCCAGCTAGAGGGAGACAATATGATTCGGCCGAATCACCAGATGGTCAATTGAAAGCCTTTACCAAGGACAGAAACATGTACATCAGCAATCCTGATGGTAGCAATGTAATGGCTATTACGACTGATGGCAATGAAGAAAATCAGGTAAAATATGGAATTGCTACCTGGGTTTATGGAGAAGAGTTGGGACAGAACACGGCTATGTGGTGGTCTCCAGATAGCAAAAAATCGCTTTCTACAGATTTGTAGAAAAAGATGTGAAAAAATATTATGTGCTCTTGGATCAATTGAGCCTATATGATTCTTTGGAAATAGAAGCTTATCCTAAAGTAGGCGAACCAAATCTTCCAGTTGATTTGATGGTTTATGATTTGGAGACAAAAGAAATCACAGAATTGGATATTAGAGATGGAAAGCCTTTCAATGATGGTGATTTAGGAACATACATCTATGGAATGTCCTGGACTCCAGATGGGAAAGAGTTGCTTTTCCATTCTACCAACAGGCTTCAAAATATCATGGAGCTTCGGGCTGCAGATCCTGAGACGGGAAAAAGCAGAACTGTGATTCGTGAAGAGTGGTTGCCAAGTTTTGTGGTCAATACCCCTGAAATGGTAGTGTTGGAAGATGGGGAACATTTTATTTGGGCTTCCGAAAGATCAGGTTTTAAAAACTACTACCTGTATAATTTTGACGGAACTTTGGTAAATGAGATCACTTCCCATCCATTTGAGGTCGCAACTATCGTTCAGGTAGATGAGGAGAAAGGGCTTCTATATTATATGGCCCGTTCCGGTGAAAACCATATGTTGATGCAATTGCATCGAGTAAAGCTCGATGGAACCAAAGATATCCGCTTGACAGATCCAACTCTTAACCACACTGTATCGATTGCTCCAGGAGGAAAGTACTTTGTGGATGTCGCCCAAGCGCATGATGTAGCACCTTTTACCAATTTAGTAGATGCCAAAGGAAAAGTAGTGGCAGAATTGGCAAAGAGTGACATGAGTAGGTTTGAAGAATTGGGGTTGAAAAAAGTAGAAGTGTATACTTTTACCTCCGCAGACGGTGTGACTGAACTCCACGGAATGATTCATTTCCCTTCTGACTTTGATCCTTCCAAAAAATATCCGGTCATCTTAAGTAATTATGGAGGTCCTGCGACTAACGCATTTAGAGAGACTTTTGTATACCCTGATCCATTGACTGAATATGGTTTCTTGGTATTGAATATCGATGGAAGAAACGTTAGAGGTAGAGGAAAGAAATTGTTAGACCAATTATATGGCAACTTGGGCCTGGTAGAAATGGATGATTTTGCGGAGGGTATCAAAGCACTTCATGACAGACCTTACTTTGATAAAGATAGAGTAGGGGTTTATGGAACTTCCTACGGAGGGACTACCTCTGCTACCATGCTACTCAGATTCCCTGAACTGATTCATGCTGCAGTTGCAAACTCTTCTGTAACGGATTGGAGAAATTATGACAACATCTACACCGAACGTTTTATGGGTACATTAGAGACGAACTTGGAAGGTTACAATAGATTTAGTCTGATGGATATGGCAGATCAGCTACAAGGTGAGTTGCTATTGTTCTATGGAACAGCAGACAACAATGTACATCCATCCAACACACTCCAACTGATTAAAGCATTCCAAAATGCCGGAAAAAGTATTGAAGTTCAAATTGCCCCTGACGGAGGCCATACTGCCCTCAACCGGGATAGAATGATGGAGTTTTTCATTGAACACCTTGTGACGGATTATCAAAAAGTAGTGAGATAATCTTTGTTTCTCAGGTAATTGAGCCCTAATCAGAATTCTGGTTAGGGTTTTTTTTGATCTATAAATTACAATGATTGAGGTGGTTAAAAAGCTGAACATATTGGGAATGACCAAAAAAAGCACTTCAATCAAAGATCATGCTTTTTCATGAAACTGATAGGTAGGGCATTACGGGAATAATTCCGAGGAACTAATTGCTTTGGGATGGTGTAGGTAGTAGTTTTTTTAATTATAAAAGACTACTAATCAATTGATTAAATCAGTTATGTTAAACTGATTTTTAAATTTGGTGTGTTCAAAAATTGAGAAAGGAATTAGTTATTGGTCTCATTAAACAACCGGATCAATAATGAAATTTGACCTAAGTGGTAGATGTCATGGTGAAGGATTCCCATAATGAGTTCATAATGGTTGAATTGTTTGTCACCAAATGGCCGTTCAAAAATTGATTTTTCAAGATTTTTTAAGAATTCCAACCAATCTTCCTGCGAATCTTTCAAACGTACCAAAGTATGTTCCCATTCCAAGGCTGTGGGATTTTCCACCGGGTAAAGGTAATTATGATCTGGACTTATATATCCATTTTGAGGAATCCCTTGAAGGATTACTTCTCTCCAACCTATGATATGATTCAAAATTTCCCAGATGGAATTGGACCTAGGAGAAAATTTATAAGCAGCCATTTCAGGAGTTAGTTGCTGTAGCTTTTTGTAAAATTTACTCCCAACCAAGGGTTTCCATCGTACTGTTTTTCAAAAAGACTCCTGATTCTCAAAGTTTCTTTCATAGGTCACGATGGGTTTGACTTTAAAATACAAAATGAACATGAAATAGCCATGTTCTAGGTATGGAATTAACCCAGAATTTAAAAAATGGTTTACCGCAAAGTAGAAAGGGGGATAGAATCAAACTAGAGGTCGAGATGGAAGAAAATTCAAATTTTAACAACAGATTTGTTTCAAGCTTTTATTTCAATGGTTTAATCAATAGGGTATAGTTAATATCTGACTCTACATACTTCATTGGCATGGGGTCATTGGACTCCATCTCTGCCATTGGCATCCTTCTTTCAGGAAATGGGGATCCTTGAATCAGATTCAATTCACGGTTTAAAGGAATAACTCTTCCATTTTTTTCTTCAAGAGATTTTAATTGGGAATAGGGAGTTTGGTTTTCAAAAGGGTTGATAGATTTTCCTTTAAAATCATACAAAGGAGTTCCAATTTTGAACTCTTTGCCTATTTCTTGAGCTTTGGCTTGAAAAATTGCAATAGCAAGAAAAAATCCAGTTAAGTAGAACAGTTTCATTTGTTTATAATTTTAGACAAATATAAAATACGATAAAAGGTAAAATTAGTTATTGGTAATTCAAGGTTAAAAAAATTTAAAACCTCTTTTAACAAAAAAGCATCGCCATCCGACAATGCTTTATAACTATCTACCCTTTTAAATTTTTTTAATCCACCGTTTTAAATACGGATTCAATAAATCGCTCAGAATTAATAAAACCCTTTCCAAACGCTTCATCCCATTCCTTTGAAAGTCCCATTTTCTGAATTTCATCAAGATCTTTACCAGCGTCTTTTTGAGCTTTTACTCGTTCTCTTACGGTATCAATCATATCTCTATATGCTTTTAAGGTAGCTCGATCTGAGACTTTTCCATGACCAGGAATGATTTTGGTACGATCATTTACTATAAAAAGAGCCCTGTTTAAATTGGTGATCAAACCTTCAATATCACCATTTGAATTGATGTCAATAAAAGGATACCCACCGTTTGGAAAATTGTCTCCTAAATGAATGACATTGCTTTCAGGAAAGTAGATGAAAGAATCTCCATCCGTGTGCGCATTTTCCATGTGGAAGATCATCATGGTATTATTTGGATCAAGATGGATGGTCATTTCATCAGTAAAGGTAATTTCAGGAAGTGCTTGGTAAGGAGTGGTTGAAACCGTCTCTCCTGCTCTAGGTTGACTCATTCTTCTTCTTACAGCCTCATTTGCGATCACAATCGCTCCTTGTTTGGCCATATTTTCATTCCCTCCGGTATGATCTCCATGCCAATGTGTATTGACCACATACTTGAGCGGTTTATCTGTGATGCCTCTAACCGCAGTCAGAATTTTTTCTGAAAGTTGTCCAAATTGATCATCGATCATATAGGCATAATCTTCACCGACTGCTAGTCCTATATTTCCTCCAGACCCAAATAACACATAAATATTTGGAGCTAATTGTTCTGAGGTGATGGTGACATTCTCCATTCCAGATTGTGCTTTTAATAAACCCGAGAAGGAGAGGCATACGAGCATAATGAAGGTAAATTTTTTCATAGGATAGTTTTTTATTTAAGGCTAAAAAGGTGAGTGAATTTTATTTCAATCCTGAAGCGAAATGATTCAAATCCATTACTAAATATAGCAAATAAGGGGCTTGATAGTTAGAATAATACAACACCAATAGTTGGAAAGTGTTAAGGCCTGGATATTTAATTTTTTGGAAAAGACTAACTCTTAACTAATCATTATTTCAAAAAAGCGAAGCCGAAGCTTCGCTTTTTCAATGAATTATTTAAAATAACATGGGAGCAAACATACTTAAGTAATCTCTCCAGTTTGCCCAGGTGTGACCACCCTCGCTTTCATGATATTCATGTTCGAAGCCAGTTTTATCCAAGATGGACAGCAACCTCTTGTTTGAATCCATTACAAAATCTGTTTTTCCACATCCAACCCAATATTTCGATACTCCGCTTTCCTTTAGGGCTAAGAATTTCTTCTCTAACGCCTCCATATCGGCATTTGCATCAAAGATTCCACTGCTAAATACCCCAATGTATCCAAAGGTTCCTGAGTACTCAATAGAAGCGGTAATGGTGTGACCACCACCCATAGATAACCCTGCTAAAGCTCTACCTTCCTTACTTTTGATTACTCTGTAGTGCTTTTCAATGTAAGGGACAACATCTTCCACTAAGCTTTTTTCAAATTTCCCTTGAAACTGCATGTAGTTTTCTCTAGTTACAGATTCAATTCCTGGCCTGTTCCTTAAGGTACTTGTTTGCCAAGCATTGCCATTTGTCATGACAATTAACATGGGTTTGGCTTTACCCTCCGCAATTAAATTGTCTAAAATTTCGTTTGCCCTTCCCAGTGCTGACCATGCATCTTCATCACCTCCAGCGCCATGAAGTAAATATAGAACCGGATAGTTTTCGTTGCTAGATTCGTACCCGGGAGGAGTATAAACATACATTCTTCTATTGCTTTCCAAGGTAGGAGAAGAGTACCAAACCTTTGATAAAGATCCATGAGGAACATCATTTAATTCAAAAACTTCTGCCCCTGAACCTGGCACCATTAACAGACTTGCATATCGGGTTCCATCTCTTAAGGCATGGGGATTGGTCGGGTCTATGGCAGAAACTCCGTCAATGAAGAAATTATAGTGATACATGGTGGACTCAAGGGGATCAATTGTGACTGACCACACGCCATTTTCTCCTTTAGTCAGGGCTAACCTTTCTCCAAATCCCATCCAACTTCCATAGACAGTTACAGCATTGGCTTCTGGAGAAAATACACGAAAACTAACCGAATTATCCCTTGCCACTTCAGGAGAAACGACTTTTGGGGCTTGCATGGCACTGATTTCTTGAGCTCTTGTGGAGTATAGACTACCCAGGAACAGGAGGGCAGCTAAGACCGGTTTAAAATAGCGATGTTTCATTGTTTGAGTTTTTATGGTTGTAATGAGTTGTTTATCAATGTTAGGTTAATAGGAAGCCATACTACTGGCTTCTCTGAAAATGTTGGTCACGAAAGGTAAAGCCAGGTACAGAGCAGAATGCCAGTATTCCCAGGTATGCCCTCCATCTCGCACCCGGAGCTGATAGGGGATTCCTTTCGCATTTAAGGCAGCTACAAATTCCATGTTTGGAGTAAATGTGAAATCATCATCTCCACAATCAATAAACCAAGCCACTGTTTTCAATTTGTGTACTTGCTCCTCGGAGGATCCCAAAAGCAATTTGACTGTATTGTTTTCCTCTACCAGGGATTGTAGCCTTTCTACCGCTGGGTCATTTGGATCGACAAAGGATAAATCCATTCTATACAAGTAGCCGCCCATGGCATAGGCTGCAGCGAACATTTCCGGGTGGTGTTGGGCATAAACCAAAGTGCCTCCACCTCCCATGGATAAACCTGCGATGGCTCTATGATTCTTATCTCCAATCACCCGATAGGTACTTTCTATATAGGGGATTAATTCTTGAAAGAAATAATCCTCGTATTTCCACTCCGGATGGTTAAAATAATTCATGTGGTCTTTACCTGCTTCCGGGCAGACTATAATCATTTCAGCGGCATCTTTGAAATCAATGATTTGATTGGCCACCTCAGCTAAATTTGCCTTTTCTGGCCAATCGATATGTGCACCACCCCCACCATGCAATAGGTAGAGTACCGGATAAGCCTTATCTGGATCAGTGGAATAGCTTTTAGGAAGATAGATGGCAAATTCCCGATCCTTTCCCAGAATTTCACTTGGCATACTTGCATATTCAACCTTGCCCATTGCAGGCATTTGCGCAAAGGATTGAACCGTATAAAGGCCAACTAAGAAAATGAAAGAAATGATTTTCATGGGTCCATTCATGATTAAATAGAAAAAAACAGCCTAGCGAAATTTAATTCCACTAGGCTATTGATTATTTAAATAATTGAGGGGCAAACTGCGTTAAATACACTCTCCAGTTTCTCCAAATATGACCACCTTCGGACTCTACATATTCATAAGGCATATTCATGGAATCAAGTTTTGCTCTAAATTCTTTATTGGCATCATACAGGAAATCAGTTTTACCAATGGCAATCCAATATAATTCGTATCCATTATCCATTTGGTTTTTAGAGTTTCATCGAAATTTGAATAAACTCTTCCTGTAGCATCTTCCCGGGGCATGATGGCCGCAGAGAATAACCCTATGTAATCAAACATATTTGGGTAATGTCTTGAAATATGCAAAGTATGGAACCCACCCATTGAAAGGCCAGCAATTGCTCTATTGGCTTTATTTGCTTTTACCTGGTAATTGGCTTCCACAAACTTGATGATGTCCATAAAGTTGTCTTCATAAGTTCCATCCATAGTTTTTGGAACCATAAACTGCGGTTTGTAGAAACCGTCACTTCCTTCCCCTGAAGCTCCGTCTTGAATGACATTTCCATTAGGCATCACCACGATCATGGGTTTAGCTTTTCCTTGTGCAATCAAATTATCCATGATTTGGGCGGTTCTTCCCAATGAGACCCAAGCTTCTTCATCTCCTCCAGCACCATGTAGTAAATAAAGTACTGGGAATTGCTCGTTTGACTGTTCATATCCTGGAGGGGTATAAATCGTGATTCTTCTATCCATTCCCAATCCAGGTGAGTCGTACCACCTTTTTGCAACCGTACCATGAGGAATGTCATTAACTCTATAGAAGGAAGCTTGTCCTTCACCCACGATAAAAATATTGGTGATGGAAGCAACGTCTCGAATTAAAAATGGATTATTAGGGTCTGTCGATCTTAAACCATCGATGATGAATGAGTAATTGTAAAGCTCCGGTGATAGGGGTTGGGAGGTAAAAGACCAAACACCTTTATCATCTTTTAGCAATTCCGCTTTACCGGGTGCATCCATCATGCCTCTCGGCGTTTCGACTTTGACTGTAGGAAGAAAGTCCCCCGTTACTTCTATTTTCTCTGCTTCTGGGGCAAAGAATCTAAATGTGACGGATCCATCTTCGTGGATTTCTGGAGAAGTAATCTGCTGAGTTCCAAATAAGGCTTCTTGTGCATAGGACTGCGTTCCTAATAAAAGGGTAAACAAAATCGCAATCCAAAGATTTTTTTCATTGGAATAAATGGTTTCAGGTTATAAAAAGGGTTTGAATCAAAATGATTTTCAGGTTTAAATCTATTGTTTCAAAATGAAAAATACTAAAAAAGAGACATAAATTTCTCTCAAACAGCTTATTAAAACTATTTCTATGGGTTTGCCCCATGTTTTCAATAGGAGGTAAAGGAGTAGATTGAATCAGTTGAAAAAAATGAGCAATGATTATTACAGGATACTCAGTTAATTGCCTTGTTTCAGTTGGGTCTGGACTACTTCCAATGCTTCCTCCAACACCATCTTAACTTCTTCAAAAGTGGTGTTGGGGTGATTGTTCCAGTCCATTAAACGATGGGAAGTTACTCTGCCATCCTCGTACTTTTCCAAGGTAAACCGAACCTGTTGCATCCCCGCTCTACGGTGCACATATTCACCAGTAACGTCCATAGAGGCTTTAAAAAGGGCACAAAATAGACTGTAGCTTTTGTTTTCAATATCATCCTCACATTCCCGGTCATCATTTTTATTCCAGACAGAAGAATCCTGAAGGATCAAGCTCGCGTGTTGGATGATTTTAAAATCTAAGGAGTCAAATGTTAGGTTTCTTTCTTCTGATTGCGAAAAAGAAATGTAGGGGAGCAGGAGAAAGAAAATGAGCAGGGCATTTTTCATATTGAATCAATTTGGTAGGTACTCGCTTCGAGGAATTACCAGTGGCAACCATCGAGACTTCCTGCACCTTAGGAGAAATTCAAAACTCTTTCCGCACCTCAAAGGAAGTTGGGGCATTCCCTGTTGGGGTTCCAGCAGCTTGAGATTTTCAATTAATATAAGAATAAATAAAATATTGAACTGCAATGATTTGCATATAGAAAATCCATTATGCTATACCCGGCTTTTTATTTCTGCTACGAACGATCCAATAGGCAACCAGCATATTTGGAACCCAGCAAAGCCATGCGACAATTCTATAGGCTGGGATAAATTCTCCAAAGATGCTTTCTAAAATAGGTAAATAAATACGCAATGTCACAGCGGCGAAACATGCCGCATAGCTAAAAATCATCCAGTCTTCATGTGCATCAAAATTTTTGGTTTTGGCAGTTTTCCAACCCATTAGACTGGTTGTTAACCAAGTGAATCCTAAAGCCAAAAATCCCCCACTTGCTACCATTCCCCCAGCAGTATATATGGCTACATAAATCCCGCTAAGACTTGATATAAAAGCTGCAGTAACATAAGCCATCCCGATCCTTTTATGGAGTTTTCGGTTTTTATCCCGCAATTTTTGATTGAATTGAATCCATCCGATGGCAAGGGCTATCCCTCCAAAAACGATATGGGAATAGAAATTTCCATTCCAGAAAAGGCTGTGTAATTGTTCCGGGGCTTTGGTGTTTAATATTCCAAATTGACGCCCGAAAACGAAATAAAGGATAGGGTAGATGCCAATTACCAAACAGAGAATGGCAAATAGCCACCAAGTAAATTTATATTGGAATAATTTCATCCTTTATTCAGGAATAAGGTCAGCGATGTAAATTACTAAATTGTAGTCATTAAAAATGGACAAAAGCGGACTCTTTAAGCGCCAAATTTTCTGAACGTCAAATTGATCCGGGCGTTTGTATACTTAGGGTTCTCCGGAAGGGCATGTTCATATAATTCCTGGCAGTTATTACCCATAATAACCAAACTTCCATCTTCTAATTCTATGCTTTTCTTCTGACCATCCATTTTATTTCGAAGAACAAATTCACGCGCTTCTCCCAGACTAAGGGAAGGGATATAATTCGTGTTCCCAAAGGCCACAAAATCAGAATGGAAACCCACACCAGAGTTTCCATCTGGGTAATAGATGCAAACACATACCTGAAATTGATGGCCTGTAAATAATTCAATTTTTCTTTAAGGCATGCATTTCTTTTGACCAGACTGCTATGTTGCCCCAAATGTGGGAGGGAAGTTTGTTTTCGTTAAAAAGGTTCTGATCCATGAACATGACTTTCCCGAAATTCACTGGGAGGGACACTCCACTTGCCAGTTTTACAATTCTATTGGTTAGGTCAAAGTTTTGGATAAGGTGCTTAAAAATTGCAGTTGATTCTTCTTTACTGATAAAGTCCGGGTAATATGCTGCCTCACAGGATAAGCCTAAATCCATTTTTCGGTTAATTTCTAAAGCTTAAGTGGTTTTTAAATGATTTTCCAGCTGGTCAAAAGTACCATTGAATCCCTCTTGCATCTGGGAGATACTCTCAGAAAAATTTTATTTCCTGCATCAGTTGCATTGTGTGGAAAGGAAACCAAATCAATTCGGGTTTTCCCTTCTTGTTCATAGAATTCTAAATCCATGATCATTTCCAAAGGCCAATCAGGTCCAAAAGGTATTTCGGGAGCCTTTACAGTTTCACCTGCTTCATTTGAAAAACAATTAATAACCTGAAGTTTAAATGGTTCTTTAATGTTTAAAAAGGTCCATTTTGCCCAAATGTCAAAGGCATCACTTTTCAATACGAAATGAAAAACTCCTTCCGGATGAAATTCGAATTTTTTTACTTCCATTTCAAATCCGGATGGACCCCACCATTTCATTAAATTGTCGGAAGAAGTAAAGGTTTCGTATACTTTTTTGATAGAATGAGGAAATGTTCTTGATAGGGTTAGTTGCTTGTACATAGTTAATTGGTCAAGGTTTTCTTGTAATAGAAAGGAGAGGATATCCACTACGAGTTGTTGGATTAATTCTGCTTAGAGGATCTGTTGTAGTTTCAGGTATTGAAGGAGCATGATGGTTTTGGCATCTTTTATTTCTCCTAAATTAACCATATTCATGGCTTGATCGAAAGGAATTTCAAGGACTTCAATGTTTTCTTCCTCATGATCTACTCCTCCACCTTCACTCACCTTCATGTCCTTGGTATAGGCTGCAATAAAAAAGTATAAAATTTCAGTGACGGATCCTGGGGACATGTAGGCCTCAAAGACCTTTTGAACATCTTGGATTAGGTATCCAGTTTCTTCCTCCGTTTCTCTTTTAATACAATCCTCTGGATTTTCCTGATCCAATAATCCCGCGCAAGCTTCTATCATCATTCCTGTTGCATTGCCATTGATGTAGGTAGGAAGTCTAAATTGCCTGGTCAAAATCACCGTTTTTTGCGCTTGATTATATAATAAAATAGTGGCTCCATTGCCTCGGTCATAGGCTTCACGGTTTTGGGTGATGACCGTACCATCTTTCTTGGTGAATTGGAAGGTTATTTTTTGAAGTTTGTACCAATTATCAGAGAGGATTTCTGTTTTTAATAATTTGATATGGTGGATCATGGATAGGGAATATTTGCTAAAAATGAAGCCCGAGAAATTCCCGGGCTCTAATTACTCGAAGTTCTTAAATTTAAGATTTTTATTCATGAACTCCTTCAGCATGGTCTACGGTTTTTCCCTCCAGACTCAAATATTCACCCATGGCATCAGCAGTCATACAGGAATGGACAGGAAGAATACCAAGGAGATCTCCAACCTTGACCTTGCTCAATAATTCGTCAGAGGCCTTGATGATGCCATGTTCCTGGGAGATACTTTTTAAGTAAGACCTGTCTTCAGGAATCGTCCATCCATCTTCGTTTAAGTAAACTACCTCACCAAAGTTTTTATTTCCGTCCTGATCGATCAAAACATCTTTTGCCAAATGAACTCCTCCTCCGTGTACCAAAATCTCCTTCCTGTCCTTTTTGATATCCACTACAGGGACGGCCAGACAAACAGCAATATCTTCCTTGTCACAACCTCCAAGATTAGCCTGCATTAAATCGTAAAACACAAAATTCCCCGGTCCCATTTCATCAATATCACCAAAGTCTTCCATCACGGCACAGCCAGGTGTATCTCCTATGCGTGTAACCAAGTCAGGGTACTCTGTGCTGTATTTGGTTTTTAGCATGGAAAGGGCATTCCTTGATTCCTCATAAATAGCTGAAATGTCTGGCATGTAGTAACTATGGCCAGGGTGAAGGTAAAATCCTTTAAAATTCAGTTGATCCGATTTTTTGGCAATCAACAAAATTTCTTCGATCAGACCGAAATCAGTCACTTCTACACCTGTTCTACCATAACCAGCATCAATTTCAATGAAAAAACCAACAGGATGATGGAGTTGCTCAGAAAGAATCTGAGCCGTTTTTGCGTTGATGATTTGTACTGAAATGGATTGATTTTCGGCGATTTCATCAAGCTTAGGGGTTTCCAGTGGATTAAATGGGAAGGCAATATGTATGTTTTCCCAGCCTTCTCCACTCAGATATTCAGCCATTTTTATGGAAGAAACCGTCACTTCAGTGATTCCATAATCCTTGGCCCATTTTCCGATTTCTTTGGATTGTGCAGTTTTAAAATGCGGCACTAGTTTCATGTGATGACGGGCTGCCTTATCTGCCATTTTTTAATATTGGCACGGCAAATTTTTTCATCCAATAAAAGAGTTGGGGAGGTGATTAATTGGAGGTAGCTCATAATTAAAATAAAAGTGGTCCCAGAATTTTGTCTGAGATGGATTTGGAATTGAGTTTATTGATTTTTTTATGAAAGTAACTTCGGAAATGGAGAATTGAAAATTAAATCAAATGTTTCCATTGAAATCAAATCCTCGGTTTCTATTCCTAAAAATGGGAAAAAGTTGGTTTAAACACCTAATTTTTGAACTCTACCAAAGATGCATAGTGAATTCATAAGATTTTGAGGCCAGATGCAGGTAACACCACCAATTCTATTAATTTTGTCACCCGATAAAATGGTTATTATTTAGCCAGATAGAGTTATAAATTGCCTCAAAATCTTTCATGGAAGCAAAGAAAATACGGAGTACCTTTATTGAGTTTTTCCAATCCAAGCAACATCATTACGTTCCTTCATCCCCGATTGTAGTTAAAAACGATCCTACGTTGATGTTTACCAATGCCGGGATGAACCAGTTTAAAGATGCTTTTTTAGGCAATGAAGTTGCCAACTATTCCCGTGTGGCCAATTCTCAGAAATGTCTTCGCGTCAGCGGAAAACATAATGATTTGGAAGAAGTGGGGGTGGACACCTACCATCATACCATGTTTGAGATGTTGGGAAACTGGTCTTTTGGAGATTATTTCAAAAAAGAAGCAATTGCTTGGGCATGGGAACTGTTGACAGAGGTGTACCAACTTCCCAAAGACCGCTTATATGTTTCCGTTTTTGAGGGAGATCAAGGAGATAACTTGGGCTTGGACCAAGAGGCTTTTGATTTTTGGAAAGAAATTGTACCTGAAGATCGAATCATCATGGGCTCCAAAAAGATAATTTTTGGGAAATGGGAGATACAGGTCCATGTGGTCCTTGCTCCGAAATCCATATTGATTTAAGACCTGATGCGGAACGTGCCGCCATTGCAGGTAAGGATTTGGTCAACAATGATCATGAACAAGTCATTGAAATCTGGAATTTGGTTTTCATGCAATTCAATAGATTGGCTGATGGTAGTTTAAAAGAACTTCCTGCCAAGCATGTAGATACAGGAATGGGTTTTGAACGATTAGTGAGAGCCATTCAACAAAAATCTTCCAATTATGACACCGATTTGTTTGCACCATTTTTGGCTGCATTGGAAAAGAAATCGGGAAAAGTGTATGGTAAAGATGAACAAACTGACATTGCATTTCGGGTAATTGTCGATCATATCCGGGCAATCGCCTTTACGATTGCAGATGGTCAATTACCATCCAATAATAAGGCAGGTTATGTGATTCGTAGAATTTTAAGGAGAGCGGTCCGCTATGGATATACCTTTTTGGGATTCCATGAACCTTTCTTATACGAGTTAACCACCCTAATTTCTGAAAACTTTGGAGAGATTTTCCCTGAAGTAAAACAGCAACAAGAATTCATTTCTAAAGTGATCTACGAAGAAGAAGCTTCTTTCCTTCGCACTTTGGATAATGGCCTGAAGATCCTAGACCAAATTAAAGCGGAGTTAAAGGAGAAGAATGAGCATGTGATCCCTGGAAAAACGGCATTCGAACTATATGATACCTTTGGATTTCCTTTGGATTTAACCTCGTTGATTGCTCGGGAAAATGGGTTGTCTTTGGATGAAAAGGGATTCAATGAGGAAATGGAAAAGCAAAAGTCCAGATCCCGTGCAGCTTCAGAATCTGAAACAGGAGATTGGGTGCTAGTTCATGAGGATTCCGGTGTTGAGTTTGTAGGATATGATTTTCTGGAAACCTATTCACATATTATTAAATACAGAGTCGTTTCGGATAAGAAGGGAGATAAGTACCAAATCGTATTAGACAAAACGCCATTTTACGCCGAAAGTGGAGGGCAGGTAGGTGATACAGGTTGGTTGGTTTCTGAAGAAGAGAAGATCAGAGTGATTGATACGAAGAAAGAGAATGACTTGATTGTTCATTTCGTTGAAAAATTACCTACTAATCCAAGCATTAAATTTTCAGCTGAAGTAAATCGTGAAAAGCGAACACTCAGCATGAATAACCATACCGCAACCCACTTACTTCAATCTGCATTAAAGCAAGTTCTTGGGGATCATATTCAACAAAGGGGATCTTTGGTAAATGACCAATTACTGAGATTTGACTTTTCCCATTTCGGTAAAGTAACCGAAGAGGAGCTAGCTCAAGTGGAGGAAATCGTAAACGCCAAGATTCGGGAGAATATTCCCTTGGTAGAGCAGCGAAATGTACCGATTGAGGAAGCCAAGAAAATGGGAGCTACGGCACTATTTGGTGAAAAATATGGAGACTTTGTAAGAGTAATCACATTTGATCCAAGCTATTCTGTGGAACTTTGTGGTGGAACACATGTTCCATATACAAGTCAAATCGGCTTGTTTAAGATTGTTTCTGAAGGCTCTAGTGCTTCTGGTGTCCGTAGGATAGAAGCAATAACCGCAAAGGCTGCAGAAGCAAATTTGAGACAGCAGGATCATCTGATGAAGGAACTTCAGGAGCTTTTGAAAAACCCAAAAGATTTGAAGAAAGCATTGGAATCCTTGATCCAAGAGAGACATGAATTGAAGAAAGAGGTAGAAAGTTTGCAGCAAGAAAAAGCTGGTGCGGTAAAAGGTGAACTATTGAAGCAATTTACAGAAGTGGATGGAGTTAATACCCTGATCGCTAAAGTTACTTTACCGAATGCTGACTCCTTGAAAAAGCTGGTGTACGAACTGAAAAATGAAGTAGAAAATGCATTCGTTATTCTGGCAGCTGACATCGATGGAAAACCACAGATAGCGGTAATGATAGAAGATTCTTTGGTGAAAGAAAAAGATCTGAATGCAGGTCAAATTGTAAGAGAACTTGCAAAAGAGATCAAAGGAGGAGGCGGTGGCCAGCCGTTTTTTGCCACTGCAGGAGGAAAAGATCTCACTGGTCTAGAAAACGTAGTGAGCAAGGCCAAAGAATTGTACCTTTAAAAGACAGTAAAAAACGCTCGAATGGTTAGCGAAGAAATAAAGAATAAATATCAATTAGTCATCGGTCTGGAGGTACATTCCCAGCTTCTTACGAATAGCAAAATGTTTGCTTCTGATGCCTCTGAATATGGGAAAGCTCCAAATACACAGGTATCCGTGATTACCTTAGGCCATCCTGGTACTTTGCCGAAAGTAAATAAGAAGGCCATTGAATTTGCCATCAAAATGGGATTGGCCTGTAATTGTGAAATTACCAGACATAATGTTTTTGCCAGAAAAAATTATTTCTATCCAGATCTTCCAAAAGGTTTCCAGATCACCCAGGACAAAGGCCCTATTTGTGTAGGAGGGACTGTTCCGATCAAATTGGAGGATGGAAGAACCAAAGAGGTTTTATTGAACCGAATCCATTTGGAGGAAGATGCTGGTAAGTCTATCCACTTGGCAGGTGAACCTGATACATTGGTGGATTTTAACCGAGCAGGTACTCCGCTGATTGAGATCGTTTCAGAACCCGATTTAAGAAGCCCGGAAGAAGCTTATGCTTTTTTGTCAGAGATCAAGAAGTTGGTAAAATATCTTGAAATCTGTGATGGGAATATGGAAGAGGGATCACTTCGCTGTGATGCCAATGTTTCCGTGATGCTAAAAGGGGCCAAAGAATATGGAAAGAAAGTTGAAGTGAAAAACATGAACTCTTTCAGAAATGTGGTCCGGGCCATAGAACATGAGCATAATCGTATCATTGAGTTACTGGAAGCAGGGGAGGAGGTTATTTCTGAGACCAGAACATTTGATGCCGCTACCGGTACAACGGCGAGTATGCGGACCAAAGAGGACTTGAATGATTATCGATATTTTCCTGAACCGGATTTAAGCCCAGTGGTAGTTTCTGAAGAATGGTTGAGTTCCATCAAAGAAAGTATGCCTGACCTTCCTAGGGAATTACACCAGCGATTTGTAGAGCAATTTGGTTTGCCTGAATACGATGCGAGTTTCTTGACAGAGTCGAAAGAAATGGCACTATGGTTTAATGAACTGTGTAGTAAAACAAAAAATTATAAATCTGCGTCTAACTGGATGATGGGACCGATAAAGTCCTATTTGAATGAAGGGTCAGTACAGATAAAAGACTTTCCAATTAGTACTGATTCACTTGCTGAACTCATTGCATTGATCGATGCAGGCAAGGTGAGTTTCACAGTAGCTTCTCAAAAGATATACCCTGAGATGCTTAAATCCTCAGAGGAAAATCCGATCGAGATTGCTCAAAAGTTAAACTTAATTCAGGAAAGTGATGAATCCTCCTTATTGCCAATAGTAGAGGCTGTATTAGCAGAAAATTCGGGTAAAGTAGCAGAATTTAGGTCCGGTAAAAAAGGGCTGATGGGCATGTTTATGGGACAAGTAATGAAAAAGTCCCAAGGCAAGGCCGATCCAAAAGTTGCTACCAAGCTATTGACTAAATTATTACAAAAATAAAACATGAAATATACCTCAATCTTAGTTGCCTTTGTTCTAGGTGTCACCATGCTTTCTTGCGGAAGTGCTGAAGAAGAAAATGACGGCAAAGTAGCACTTGAAGGAAAAGTGGAAAATGCTCCGGAGGGTTTGATTATTCTTTCCCGCTTTACCGAAAGTCGACCTGTGGTGGTAGATACCTTAACGCTCCAATCAGATGGATCTTTCGAATACACAGTGGACGTGGAAGTTCCCACCTTTTTCGCATTGAATTTATTTGACCAGAGAACGGTAAGACTGGCGTTGTACAAGGAGGATGTACAAGTAAATTATGACTTTTCAGATGCTGAAAGTTTGCAAATTTCAGGTTCAAAGGACAGTCAGGAAATGCAGAAAATTGATGGATTGATCGCTGATTATCAGAATAAAGTAAATGAGCTGAATGAGGCTTATTATGAAGCCATGAGTAATAATGATACGGAAACAATCAAAAGAATCCAGTCAGATGCATTGCTGTTGGAAGATAACCAAGCCAAACAGGTGAAAGATGTGATCAATAGCATGGGGGATAGTTTTGCTTCATTAGCTGCTATTGGTCTTTTGAATTCCAAAAATGAGTTTCAGTTTTTGGATAGTCTGGTAGCTGAATTGGATAAAAAGTATCCAGAGACCAAAATGATCATTCAATTAAAACAGCAATTGGATGAGATGAGGGCGCTTTCTATGGGCCAAATTGCTCCAGAAATAGAATTGCCTAACCCAGAAGGTCAGATAGTCAAATTATCTGATTTTAGAGGGAAATATGTGATGATTGATTTTTGGGCTGGATGGTGTAAACCATGTCGTGAAGAAAACCCAAATGTGGTCAGACTATATAATGAATACAAGGATCAAGGATTTGAGGTTTTTGGAGTTTCTCTTGATAGAACCCGTGAAGCTTGGGTAGATGCTATTTTTGAAGATGGATTAACTTGGACACAAGTTTCCGATTTAAAATACTTCAACTCTGTAGCTGCAGAATTGTATCAGATCAACGCTATTCCAGCGACGTATTTAATTGACCCAGATGGTAAAATTATTGGGAAGGATTTAAGAGGTCCAAGTCTTGAAAGCAAGCTGAAAGAGATTTTCGAATAATAAAATCAAGTTTAAAAACTAAAATGCCTTCTGATTAAAAATCAGAAGGCATTTTTTTAAATTTTAACTAAAACAAAAGGAAGGAGGAAAAAATTACCAAACAGTCCTTCCTTGAAAAATCGTGTCACTTAAAAAGGAATAGCAAAAGTTGTTTATCACCCGAGACAAAACTAGTAAAAAGATTTAAAAGAAAAACAAAAATTAAATTATTCTTTTTGAAGTAATTGGGTTTTTGAGTGATTTAACTTAACTATTCCGTGAATTTTTCTTAATATGAAAAAAGAAGCTATTTTTTTCGATTTTTTCAAAACTAGCAATGACCCCTCTTACCATTGCTGAACTAAAACCTTGATGTTCCATTTCATTTAGTCCTACGATGGTACAGCCTTTTGGAGTAGTGACTTTATCAATGGCTTCCTCCGGATGAATATTTTGTTGAATCATCAATTCAGCTGCTCCTTTTACTGTTTGATTAACGATCCTGCTGGCAGTTTTGGAATCAAATCCAATCTGAATTCCACCCTGAATCATAGCGCGCATGAACCGTAAAACATAAGCAATACCACAGGCTCCTAATACAGTGGAAGCTTCCATCAGTGATTCATCGATATCGATGGTAATACCAATGGAGTTAAATAATTCTTTTACCAATGCTATTTGATCAGAACTGGCACCTTTTTGACAAACGCAGGTAATGGATTCCTGAATGTCTGCAGCAATATTTGGCATGGCTCTAAATGCCACCATCTTTGGATCAAGCTCCTGATACATTTCGTCCAAACTAATTCCGGTGGCCAAAGAGATAATTATTTGCTTCTTTGGATTTAAAACTTCTTTGATCTCACGTAGAATAGGGCGGACATTATAAGGCTTCACGCCTAATAAAATGATGTCCGCATATTTAGCTGCGGTAAAATTGTCTGAATGAACATGAGATCCTCTTGCCTCAAAGTCAGATAAACTGATGGTATTTCGTTTGGTAAGAGTTAGGTTTTTGCATCAAAGCTATCTTTTTCAAGCAGTCCATTGGCAATGGATGAACCAAGATTACCACAGCCTATGATGGCAATTTTTTGAGTAGAAATCATAAGAATTCAAATAAGTAAGAAGTAATGAGGATTAAAGTTAATTAAAAGGCATGTTTTATCCCCAGCGATAAAATTTTATTGGGAAGAATATTTATCTCTTAAACTTTACCCAAATGAAAAAGTTAATTTTATTTGACATAATGTAAAGTTTATTTTACATTTGGTAAAAAATAGTTGACTTATGAAAGAGAAATCCATCTTACATGTTCCATTACTTTCTCCAGCATGGAAGAAAGTGGCATTTATATTTTTCCCATTACCAGTCATTTTAGTAATTGGAATGGCTTTATCACGAATGGACATCAGTCCGGATGATTCGTCACAAATCATCTATGGTTTTTGGGCCATAGGATTTGGATTATTGAACCTATCACGCGAAAAAGAAGAAGATGAAATGATTAAATCTTTTAGGTTGCAAGCATTTCAAACTGGCTTTTACTGGCTGATATGGGGATTAGGGGCATTGATGTTAATCAATTATCTGCGGTATGATAGGATTACCTCCGAAATATTTACGGCTTATTTGGTGCTGTTTCTTTTAAATGCCTATGTATATGCCGCTTTTCAATATCAAAAATACATGGCCTCAAAAGATTGATGCTTTATAGTATAACTCATGAAATGTACAGAGCTCTTAATGCCGCATTATTTTGAAAACAACAGATTTGTAGGGTTCGCAAGATGAAAAACACAATCAAAGTAGAGCGGGCAAGAAATAATATGACCCAACAGGATTTGGCAGACCGGGTTAATGTATCAAGGCAAACCATTAACAGCATCGAGGCTGGTAAATATGTTCCATCTACGGTCCTGTCCCTGAAAATTGCCAAAGTTTTTGTGGTACCAATAGAAGAATTATTTGAACTAGAAGAAGGAGATTAGGAGGATGTGTATTTCTTGGAATACCATTTGCGTTTTTTAAGGCACAAAAGACTAGAATATCTTACCTTTGCGCCTTTACAAATCTTTTTCATGACCAAGCTGATTCGAATCACCACTGTACCAATTTCACTTAAACTATTGCTCTCCGGGCAAATGAAGTTTATGAAGGAGAAGGGCTTAGATGTAGTAATGGTGAGTAGTGATGGGAGGGAAGTTGCACAGGTACTTAAGAATGAAGGAGTCAGGCATGAAGTGATTCCATTTACCAGGAAAATCACCCCCATTCACGATCTCAAATGCTTGTGGCAATTGTATCAGTTGTTTAAGGTTGAAAAACCGGATATCGTTCACACTCATACTCCTAAGGCAGGTATTTTGGGAATGATTGCAGCCAAATTAGCAGGGGTCAAAGTGCGAATCCATACTTTGGCTGGAATTCCATTCATGTCTGCAGAGGGAGGAAAAAAAGGTCTTCTGGAAAAAGTGGAAAAATACACGTACCAATATGCCACCGAAGTTTGGCCCAATTCCAATGGATTAAAGAAATTCATTTTAAAGGAAAACCTATGTGATGAGGATAAAATACACATCATTGGTAAGGGTTCATCAAATGGAGTAGACCTGACTAAATTCAGTCGGAATTCCTTAAAGGAAAACCATTTAGTGGCTGCTACCATGAGAATTCTTCCTGGAGAAAATGAATTTGTGATCTTGTCTGTTGGAAGGTTGGTCAAAGATAAAGGGATCGAAGAATTAGTCGCTGCTTTTACGAATTCAAAAATTGTCAATCAATCAAAATTAGTGCTGCTTGGAAGTTATGAGCAAGAACTGGATCCATTATCACCTGAAACCATTCAGACGATCACGGACCATCCAAGAATAGTGCAGATTGACTGGTCAGATCATGTAGCCCATTATATGGCACTGGCAGATGTTTTAGTACATCCATCTCATAGGGAAGGATTTCCAAATGTGTTATTGGAAGCTGGTGCAATGCAACTACCCGTAATCTGTTCTGGAATAATTGGAAATACTGATTTGATCACGCAGCAAAAGACAGGATTAATTTTTCCTGTAAAAGATGCGGCTGTTTTAAAAGAGGCTTTGGAATTTGCGTTTGTGAAAAGAGAAAAAATGACCCAACTGGGGATCGCTCTTTATGAGGAAGTTAAGGCCAACTATAATAGACCCAATGTTCATCAAGAAATTTTTGATCGATACCAGCAGTTGCTAGGGGCGGTCAGTCCATCAGAATGACGTATATTTAGGCCTTAATCACGTAATACACTCTTTTATGAAGTACCTGGTAACCGGAACTGCAGGATTTATTGGATTTCATGTTGCAAAAAAATTGTTGGAGAGAGGGGATGAAGTTGTGGGGCTTGATGTCATCAATGACTATTATGACATAAATCTGAAGTATGCGCGATTAGCTTCTATGGGGGTTGAAAAAGAAGAAATTTCAAATAATAAATTGGTTCAATCTTCGGATATACCTACCTATAGATTTATCAAATTAGACTTATCTAAAAAAGAAGATCTACTTCAGCTCTTTGCTCAGGAAAAGTTTGATGTGGTGATTCATTTGGCTGCCCAAGCAGGAGTGAGGTATTCCCTGACACATCCTGAGGTATACATAGAGAGTAATATCATTGCTTTCCTTAATATTTTGGAGTCTTGCCGTTTTCATCCTGTCAAGCATTTGGTTTATGCGTCATCAAGTTCGGTATATGGGGCCAATGAAAAACTTCCTTTTTCAACTTCTGATTCTGTTGATCATCCCATCAGTTTATATGCTGCTTCCAAGAAATCCAATGAATTGATGGCTCATACCTACAGTCATTTATTTAATATTCCAACCACAGGTTTGCGATTCTTTACAGTGTATGGACCTTGGGGACGACCTGATATGGCCCTATTTCTATTTACTGAGGCAATTCTAAAAGGAGAGCCTATTAAGGTCTTTAATTTTGGAAAAATGAAGCGGGATTTTACCTATATAGATGATATTGTAGAAGGAGTAATCCGGGTGGCCGATAGACCTGCTTCACCAAATGCGGACTTTGATCCTCAAAATCCCGATCCAGGAAGTGGCAGAGCGCCTTTCAAAGTATATAATATCGGAAATTCCTCTCCTGTGCTCTTGATGGACTATATCCATGCGATTGAAGATGGACTGGGTAAGAAGGCCGAAATGGAATTATTGCCTTTACAACCCGGGGATGTTCCTGCCTCTCATGCAGATGTATCCGATTTAGTGAGAGATACTGGGTACAAGCCAGAAACCTCTATTACGGATGGAGTCAATGCATTTACAAAATGGTATCTAGATTATTATAAGAAATAACATTCTTAATCATGAAAAAATCAATTTTGATCACTGGCGGTGCTGGTTTTATAGGAAGTCATGTGGTTAAACTTTTTGTCTCGAAGTATCCCGAATACACTATTGTAAATTTGGATGCTTTGACCTATGCTGGAAATCTCGAAAACCTGAAAGAAATAGAAGGGGCTTCCAATTACTTTTTGAAAAAGTAAATATCCAAGATGCTGCTACCCTTGACGAAGTTTTTTCAAAACATGGGATTACCGATGTAATTCACTTAGCTGCTGAATCTCATGTAGATCGTTCTATCTCTGATCCTTTGGCCTTTGTGAAAACCAATGTGTTCGGAACAGTGAATTTGCTGAACTCTGCCAAGAAAGCCTGGGCTGGAGAATTAGCAAATCACTTATTTTACCATGTTTCCACTGATGAGGTTTATGGTTCCTTGGAAGACGGTGGGTTCTTTTTGGAATCTACTCCCTACGATCCTCAATCTCCTTATTCTGCGTCAAAAGCTTCTTCAGACCATTTTGTAAGGGCCTACGCCAATACTTATCAAATGAATACGGTAATCTCCAATTGCTCCAATAATTATGGTCCGAATCACTTTCCGGAGAAATTGATCCCATTGGTTATTCATAATATCAAGAACAACAAGCCTCTTCCGGTGTATGGAAAGGGAGAAAATATCAGGGACTGGTTATTTGTAATTGACCATGCAAGAGCAATTGATACCGTTTTTCATCAGGGTAAACCTGGAGAAACCTATAATATCGGTGGTTTCAACGAATGGAAAAATATTGACATTGTCAGATTGCTTTGTCAAAAAATGGATGAAAAATTAGGAAGAGAGAAGGGTACCTCTGAAAAACTAATCACCTTTGTAAAAGATCGGGCGGGCCATGATCATCGTTATGCCATAGATGCCACCAAAATCAAAGAAGAATTAGGATGGGAGCCTAGTTTGCAATTCGAAGAAGGGATAGAGATTACCATTGATTGGTACCTGAATAATCAAGAGTGGTTGGATCATGTCACTTCAGGAGCCTATCAGGATTACTATACAGAATTGTATGAAAATAGATAAGAATCTGTATTCCGTTAAAAAGTACTTGTACTACCTCCAAAATTTCTTCGGATTAAGTAATGGATAAATTGAGTGACCTAGCATAGTATTACGTTTTTCACCCTGGGATCAATCATAAACCCACCAGTCAGGTGTAATACTTGTCCATTCGCGGCCTCCAGCACGCGCTTCACAGGAAAGGCATTCAGACGGATATTGATTGGTGGGTTTTCCGGGGATAAAATTGCAGATAGGCTGCAAGTAAATAGGAGAAATCTCAGAGGTCACGTAGAACCTCGATATGGATGATTTTGCAACTTCAAAAAAGCCAAGAATAAGCTCATTTGGATTTTCAGTATTTACGATGTTTCCCACTACCGGAGCAGGAGGTATATCAAAAAGAGATCCTTGGTTGTTGATGACAATATTTATTTTTTCCCAATACTGAAATGCCTCTCTGTTAATGCTGAGCTGTTTGACAGTCACAAAATATGGGAACAAAAAGGCATTGTCAATTTTCCTGGTAGCCAATAAACGCTCAGTTTGACGATTTGAAGTAACTGTTCCGTCAAATAAATTGACCCGTGAAGGATCCATCACGTCAAAAATAAAGCAAGGTGGAGGAGGAGGGGTAGCAGGAGGAATCCAGAGTAACTGCCAATAGTGTGCTTCCTCTACGACCCACCTAATGAATAGTTGGTCTTTTGTTTCCGGTAACTCTGATTTGGTAAAAACTTTAAAAACATACTCATCCTCTGAAGATCTAAAGGGTTCATATGCAACTTCATAACTGAGATCGTCTTTCCCAACAGCTGAAGGCAATTCTTGAAATGATGACCTGTAAGTCGTTCCATTCAAAATCACTTCAACTGCATAACTTTTTCCTTCTGCTGCATATATGCCTTGCAATTCATAAACACCATTCCCTTTGTTAAGATAGGCTATTTTTTCCTCGTCCTCCGTCAGTAAATAAACGGCTGCATTTGAAACACCTTTCGGACGAAAACTTAATGGTGCCGTGGTACTGATATTGACCAAATGCTTGTCTTCAATATCAGTAAACAATCCATAAATAATTAATTGTCCCTCTTGAGTTTCTTGCCAAAAATCAAGTCTGTCAATGCAAGAAACTGTTACCAAAATCAAAGAAAATAGGCAAGTAAGTCGCTTAAATATTGAATAAAGGTTCTTTTTCATCTTCAGATACGGTGGTACTATGCCAACCCTAAAATTTCAATCAAACTTCCACCAATCAGGAGGAGTGTTTGTCCATCTTCTTCCTTGAGCCCGCGCATCACAGGACTTGCATTCAGAGGGATAAGAATTTTCGGGTATACTTGGGAAATACTGACATGGGTCGACCAGAGAAAAGGGTACATCTGCCCGTGTGGTATAAATCCTAGTCACTTTGGTCTTGGCGACTTCAAAAAATCCTAAGACTATTTCATTCTGATCTTCAACATTGGAAATGTTTCCAATTACTTGAGCAGGGGGGATATCAAATAAGGATCCTTGATTATTAATCACGATTTTTATTTTTTCCCAATATTCATAGGCTTCCCGATTGATGCTAAGTTGCCTAACGGACACAAAGAAAGGGTATAGGAAGGAATTGTCTACCAACCTTTTCCCCAATACAAAATTCCCTTTACGTGAACTTGAACCTGATCCATCAAACAAATTAATTCTATTGGGTTCGATCACATCCGATATAAAACAAGGTGGTGGAGGAGGAGGCGGAAATCCTGTTCCTGGAAAATATAACAAAGGCCAAAAATAAGTTTCTTCAACCGTCCACCTAAGATAGATCGGATCAGAGGAACTAGGCAGCGTCGTTTCTGAAATAACCGTAAAAACAGATTCTGGAGTTTCCGTCCTAAATGGTTCTTTGTTAAATTCAAAACTGATAGTATCATCTGCAAGAAGATCAGGCATCTTCTCATATTTTGAGATATAGACTATATCCTCTAGAATCACCTCAAGGGCATAACTTTCTCCTTCTATTGCAGCAAATCCTTCTAATATATACTCCCCTGATCCGGTAGAATTGTATCTATACCTATCTCCTGATGCTGTTAATAGTGAAACCCTAGCATCCCTAACACCCATTGGTGCAAGTCCTACAGCAGATGTTTTTGATACTGAAACTATTTGTCTTTCATAGTTATCGGTCAAAAGCCCATAAATTACTAATTGCACTTCTTGATTTTCGTCGAAAAAATAAGTTTTTCAATACAGGAAGACAGCAGAAAGAAGATCAGTGAAAACACCACTAGGGGTCGGACGTATTTAGTTGTGCGTGAGGTCATTTGCCAAAGGAAACAGTGTAGGTAAATGATGGGAAAACTGAACCCAAGATTGAAACCTGAAAAGGAATCAACCTTTGTGATCTTCCTTCTCGTTGGAAAAATACCGAATAGGCATTCCTTCTACCTGTAAGGTTGTAGACACTAAAATTGATCTTGTCATCCCATTTTCTTACAAATCCATTGGTTAGGTAAGAAAAGTCAATTCTAAAGTAGTTTGGGATCCTAAATTCATTTCTATTCCCAAAATTGGGAACAAAAATCCCTCCTACTACATAGTTAGAGGTAAGTCCAGTAACCGGCCTACCCGATGAAAAATTGAAATTCATATTGAAAGTTTTCCCCTTTCTGAAATGGATGTTGGTAACTAGTGAAACGGTATGAGGCTTGTCAAAATTGGTAGCAAACCAGTTGCCCTGATTGACTTGAATTTGAGGAAATTCGGAGGTGGTTCTGATCAAGGATCTAGTATAGGTGTAAGCAAGCCAACCTGTGATACCACCACTGTTTTTTGGATCAATACTTCAGCACCATAGGCTCTGCCTTCTCCTTGGATCAATTCGGTTTCCAAGTGCGGATTTACAAACAAATCAGCAAAATCCCGGTATTCCAATTGATTGTCTGTCGTCCGGTAAAATCCCTCAAGAGAGGTTGACCACATATCTTCTTTGAAGTTTCGGAAGTATCCCAAAGAAACATTATAGGATCGTTGTGGAAGGATATAAGTTGTACTCAGCTGCCAAAGGTCTATTGGTGTTGGACCCGTAGCATTGGAGATGGTCTGTAGGTATTGGTTCAAAACCGAATATCCGCCTTTTATAGAACTAGAATTTCCTAAAGTCCAACGGAAGGAAAGCCTTGGTTCAAGACCATTGTACTTCACTACTTGTCCACTTTCTATGAAATCAACTCCATCAATCGTCAACCTTGATCTTGGAACTCCCTCTTGATATCTATAGACTGAGTCGGGCCCTTGTTGAATATAATTTGAATATCTGACTCCGCCTGAAACAGAAAAGTTTTCTGATGGATTCCATTCAGCAGATACAAATGGAGCAAATTCCAATCCTCTCTCTTTCTGATTGTATTCTGCCACTATCCCTGATTCTGGTGTAAGTGGATTAAGAGTTTCTGGTCTCATGGTGTATTGGATTGCCTCAGCACCAAAGTTAATGTCCACCTTTTCGAGCGTTAAAAACCCGGTTATTTTTCCTTGGTAGTAGTAAAGACCATTTTCAATTTTTGAGGGGTCTATTTGAGAGGGTTCAAAAAAACTATTGTTGAATGAACCAAAAGCTGCCATTCCTATCAGAGAGAAGTTGTCGGTCAAAAGATTGCGGCTGGTCAATGATCCCACGAGATTATCCCATTCAAAACCAAACTGGTTGGAAAACCTGAAATAATCTCCAGTATTTAGCAAGTTAAAATCAAGGCTGTTATTCTCAGAAAATTGGTGATTAATTCCCAAATAAAAATCGTGGAAGTTAATCTTACTATTTTTTACATCCACTTCATTTACTTTGTTCAAAATCCAATTGGTGTTGGATAACCTGGAGGCAAAAATTAGAGAGGTCTTTTCTGGGACGATAGGCCCTTCTATCAGGAATTTGCTGATCGAGGTTCCTAAGGAAACATTTCCTTTCCAGTTTTCTCTGCTACCTTTTCTCATTTCAATGTTCAATGCTGACGCACTCCTTCCTCCAAAGTAGCTTGGGACTGTTCCTTTAAACAGCGTAAAGTTTTGAAGTACATCACCATTAAATGAGGATAGGAAGCCCAAAGCATGACTGTTACTAAGCACTATCGCTTCATTCATCATGATCAGATTTTGATCCGCTTGACCACCCCTAATATTCATGCCTGCAGAACCTTCACCTACAGAATTCACTCCCGGCATGGATTGAAGCACATTAAATACATCAGACTCGCCTAAAAATGCCGGGACTAATTTTATTTCATCGATGTTCATTTTGGTAACACCGGTAATAGCTCCCCGGATGTTTCTATCTCGCTCCTCTGCTTGTACCGTAAATACCTCCAATTCAAAATCTTGATCGGTGAGCGCTAAGTCCAATTGGCCATCTCCATATAGAAAAACGATGTATCGAGCTGGTCTTTTTCCAAATTGCCGAAAAACGATTCGGTGTTTTCCTGAATCAAGTGAAATTGAATATTGCCCCTTCGAATCAGTATTGTTTCCACCAAAGATTCCGTCGATATGAATGGAAACACCTTCCAATGGCTCGGATGTCTCATTTTGAGTGATCGTTCCTTTTAATAAATATTTCGATCTTTTGGATTCATCTTTCTGTTCAAATCTGACTTCTGTAAATTCATTCTGTGCATAGCTAGATCGGAAACGAAAAGCCAATAATGGCATCAACATCAGAAATAAAAGTTGAGGATTGAATGTGATATTCCTATGGAATAGACTTTCCTTTAATGATCTAAAAAATAGTAGGTGCTTGATTTTCAATGTGTTGATTTTGGGTTGTTAATTGAATGGGCACTTCATTTATTTTAATTTCTTCATTCGCTAAAACAAATACCGAGAATGAAGAATTTTGCCATGGAATATTAATTATTCTGATAATGAATTGAAGTATTTTTAAGATTTCTTTAATAACTAGTTGTTTTTCAATTACAAGAGTCAGTATACCAGTAAATTATATAATTCGGACAGAGATAAAAAGGAATTTATTATCTTAATTATTTCTCATCCTGAGCGGATGGTAGCACCATGGGTTCAAACTATCAAGAACAATCCTATTCAGGTGTATGGAATGTGAGAGAATACCGAGGGCAGGTTGTTGGTCGGCGACCATTCAAAAGCAATTAATTCCGTTTTCACTTGCGTAAACCTGGAGATACCTGGGCTTATCGCGGCTTCATGGAAAGAAAATTGTTGACATCTATGGTTTGTTAGGTACCTCTACCTACTTGTTTGACTCTTGAAGCCGGGCTTTTTTTATCAAGTAAATAAAGGAATAACCCCAAACCCATTATTCCAAGTCCTGCCAAACTCTCCCAAGGCCTGTCCCAAAATAGGTAGCAACTAATAGCAAGACTAAAGACGATGTATACCCATTGCAATAGCGGTTTGAAGGGGGTTCGAAAACCAGAACCTTCCTGAATTTTAAGGGAAGAATAAACAGTAATTGTCCCCATCAATTGAAGCACAAAACCAGCATAAATCAATACCTGTTCGAAAGAACCAGATAAAAATAAAAGTAGGCTAATGAGTGTATTTAATCCAATTGCAATAATGGGAATCCCATTTTTATTTTCTTTAGCTAGGGGTTTCCAAAGCCTGAAATCTTTAGCCATGGCGTGGGTAATCCTCGGGCCTACCCAAGTATATCCACTGATGGTGGCTATTAATTGAATTGCAATAAAAAAGCTGATCCAAATAGCGCCTAAAGGCCCCAATAAATTTTCAAAAGAGATCGTAGCTACTTCCACGTTTCCTTTCAAATCAGAAAGCGAAGCATGTTTTAGCAATACAAATTGGAACAAAACATACAAGATCAAAACCAAGATAGTCGAGGTGATCAAAGCCTTTGGTAGATTCTTTTTGGGACTTTGGACTTCTTCAATAATATAGGCAGCAGAATTCCAACCTGTATAGGCATAGAATACATAAACTAAAGAGACTGCAAAACCAGGACTGAAAATCTCCGAGCTCCATGAGTTGGAAAAATCAAGAGAAGAGGAAAGACTTTTGGAGGGTAAAGTGAAGCCGATCAGAATTAATGAAACAATGAATAAAATTTTAATTAAAGTAAGCACGTTTTGAACTTGACCGCTTCTTTTGATGGAAGTGACATGGGCAATTGGAATTAATAATATAGTCAATAAACCAGGTAGGTTGCTATTTCCTGAGAAAGGACGCAAGTAGTCGTTCATAGCTATTCCTGCAATGGCAATTGGTGCAGAAAACCCAACTGTAAGCGAAACCCAAGCATATAAATAGCCGATAGATGGATGGATTGTTTCCGAAAGAAAAATATAATCGCCTCCTGACTTTTGAAGTGGGTTCCTAATTCGGAATACACCAATGCTCCAATGAGTGCCATGATGCCGCCAAATACCCAAAGGATGAAAATAGACCACGTGTTTTGGACTTCATTCAATTGAAAACCCAAACTGGTAAAAACTCCCGTGCCGATCATATTGGCAATGACTAATCCTGCGGCCGTTTTCCATCCAATTTTATGGTGATCAAGCATGAGCTGAAAGGAGTTGAAAATCTAAAATATCTGATTCTATTTCATAAAAAAAGCCAACCTAGTTTAGGTTGGCTTTTTTGGCTTCATGAATTTATTTCATGTTTTCGAATAAATCGATTTGAGTGTTTTTCACTTTTTCTTCAAAGGCTTTCCAATCCCCATTGATAAATTCATCTACGATGGATTTGGCCTCAGCAGCAGCTTCAACACCTTGTAGGTACAATCGTTCCTCTGTGGCGCCTGGTGCAGAATAGGAAGATCCAACATACCTTCTCGGTGCAAATACCATGGTCATAGTAGTAGGGTATAGGTTTCTAATAATTCCCTGACCTTCTCGGGTGGGACCATTGTAGGCCTCTCTTGCAGTATCAAGCTTTTTCTTAATTTCTTTGGCCGCTTTGGCTAACTCTTTTGCTTCTTCTGTATCAACATCCTTGGTGAGAGTCATGACTTTATCGATAACCTTTTGGGCTTCATCTAATCTCTTGGATGATTCAGAAACCTCATTGGTTAAAGCTTCCAATTTTTAAGGAATTCATCCTTGGCTTTCAGGTCGGCAAGGTTCATGTCTATTCTAGGGTCAGAATACACCTTGATACTGGTTTCATCTTCTTGATCTCCATAGGTGAATACTACTTTGTAAGTCCCAGGAAGTGCTTCTCCTCCTGAAGCTTCGTAAAATCCACTTCTATTGCCTCTACGACCTCCAAAGCCACCTTGGTTTTCTACAGAAGATTTTCTATCCAAATTCCAAATAATTCGATTGACTCCATTTTTTGGAACTGTTTTTAAAGTCCTGATTTGCTCACCCGCTTCATTAAAAATTGACACAGTTACGGTGTCCAATTTTTCTTTATCGTCTTGAATAATAAAGCTCAAACGTCCACCGGTTTCTCTGTTTTCTCCTGCAAAAATCCCGTCCGCGGGGAATCGTTCACCTGCTGGCTGCTGGATTTCTACTTGATAAGCATCTGGAGCTGGAACAGCGGTAATTTTGGCTTCGGGTGCAGATCCCCCATTGGCAGCAAAAATCCGCAGTGGCCTGATATCATCCAAAACATAAAAAGCTCTACCAAATGTGCCGATTACCAAATCAGCTTCTCTTTCTTGAATGGCCATATCGTAAGTTGAAACAGCTTTAGGATAACCATGCTCCCATTTATTCCATGATTTTGCCTGGTCAAAGCTGACATATAGTCCTAGTTCAGTTCCTAAGAATACCAAGTTGGGTTCCACAGGATCTTGGATAATTGAGAGGGCATATCCAGAGACTTTGGAATCATCAGCAATTCTGGTGAAAGAGCTTCCGCCATTTGATGTATGGTAGGCATAAGCTGAAAAGTCATTATTCCTGTAATTATTGGCAATTACCCAAGCTTCGTCGGCATCATAGGAAGAAGCTTGAATTTGAGGAATCCAAGAGGCTTTTGGAAGTCCGGTTAATTTACTGGCAACATTGGTCCAGGTAGCCCCACCATCCTTGGTGACCTGTACATTGCCGTCATCCGTTCCTACCCAGATCACGTTTGGATCCACCGGGCTAGGAGCAATTGCAATGATAGTCGTATGGTTTTCAGCGCCTGTGATATCATAAGTTAATCCACCGGTTTCCTGCTGTCTTTGCTTGGTGCTATCATTGGTTGTTAAATCAGGTGAGATGATTTCCCAAGTATCCCCACTATCCGTTGATTTATGTAAAAATTGAGATCCATAATAGACAGTGTTTTCATCATGTGGATCCTGTGCAATGGCTGCATTCCAATTGAATCGAAGGAAAACTTCCTTATCGGGATGAGTAGGTCTAATGGTTTTATTGTGCCCGGTTTCCTTATCGAATCTGGAAACATTACCTGCTTGCGACATAGTGTATCCAAATCTAGAATTTGCAGGATGCGGAACTACATCAAACCCATCTCCAAATGAAACTTCTTGCCAATAGCTATTTCTAATACCATCTCTTCTCCAAACATAGGCAGGACCGGTCCAAGATCCATTATCTTGCATTCCTCCATAGATATAATAAGGCAACTCATTGTCAACATTCACATGGTAAAATTGACCTACTGGAAGATTGTCAGCAAAAAACCAAGTTTTGCCCCCATCCCTTGAAATGTTTAGCCCACCGTCATTTCCATCAATAAGAATCTTGGGATCATTCGGGTTGATGTACCAAGCATGGTGATCTGGATGGACTCCTTGGTATTGAAGTAATTGGGTAAATGATTTACCTCCATCTTCCGTGATTCCCACCCTTGAATACAAGGTGTATAGCCTATTCTCATTTTTTGGATCCGCGTGAATATCAAAATAATAAAAAGGTCTATCCCCGATAGAACCATCCGAATTGATCATTTTAAAATTTTCACCACCATCTTCTGAAACATAAAGAGCATTTTTGGAGGACTCCACCAAAGCATACACCTTACTACTATTGGCAGCTGAAATGGCGAGCCCCATTCTTCCTAAATCACCTTTGGGTAAGCCATTGCTTTCATCTAGTTCCTTCCAATTATCTCCTCCGTCATACGTAACGAAAAGCCCAGAAGAAGGACCTCCAGATTCAAAGAAATAAGGGTATCTTCTGTGTTGCCACATATTGACAAAAATCTTATTTGGATTATTCGGATCCATGATCATTTCACCGACACCCGTCTTGGTATCTATGTATAGAATTTTTTCCCAAGTTTTACCTCCATCAGTAGTCCTGTATAGTCCTCTGTCTTCTTGCTCTCCCCAAGGAGATCCAATGGCTCCGACGTAAACGGTGTTGGGGTCATCTGGATGTACAATGATCCGGTGAATGGCTTTGGTGTTTTCCAGTCCCATAAGCTCCCATGTGGCACCTGCATCCATAGAGCGATAAACTCCACCTCCTAGACTTAAAGAGTTTCTGGGGTTCCCTTCTCCAGTACCTACCCAAATGATATTTGGATTTTTCTGATAAATGGAAATGGAACCAATAGAATGTACTTTTTGATCGTCAAAAATTGGCTTCCAAGTCACGCCTCCCGAAGTGCTTTTCCATAGCCCTCCTGAGGCAGATCCAGCGTAAATAACGGAAGGATTGTCATCAATGGCATCGATGGCTGTAATTCTTCCACTCATGGCTGCTGGTCCAATGCTTCTTGCTTTCATAGACTTAAACAAGTCCATATCTACTTCTTGAGCATGAGCTGAAAGACTCAGCAAAATCGCCAAAGTCAAAAGGTAAATTTTTCTCATGTTTGGTTTTTGGTTTATATCGATAATAAATAAAGTAAAATCCCAAATAACATCCATTGATTATTATAGTATCGGTTTTAAACTCATGGGGATTTAAAGAAACAAAAGGTCAATTTTTTACCGGTGGTTTGTGGCTGGTATGCATTTTGATTTTATTTGTGATAAAAAATAATCCTATGCTTAACATTGTGAATAAGCCTTTCATAGGGCTTTTTCTTTTTGTATTACAGGAACTGCTGCATTTGCCCAAACAGGAAGATTTCAGCAGTCGGTTGATTACAAAATGGAAGTGGATATGAATGTCACTACCAATCAGTACTCAGGAACCCAAATTCTCAAGTACACCAACAATTCACCAGATACCCTTTACAAAGTATTCTACCACTTGTACTTTAATGCTTTCCAGCCTGGAAGTATGATGGATGAAAGATCAAGATCAATTTCTGATCCTGATAGAAGAGTGGGGGATAGAATCAATGCGCTCTCTCCAAGTGAAATTGGATACCTTCATGTCAATTCATTGACCATGGATGGCATGAAAGTAGATTTTGAGGAAGTGGAAACCATTCTGGAAGTGACGCTTCCAAAACCCATTTTACCCCATTCAGAAGTAGAGTTCAATATGTCATTTGTAGGTCAGGTACCAATTCAAATTAGACGTTCTGGAAGAGATAGCAGTGAAGGCGTAAGGTATTCCATGTCACAATGGTACCCTAAAATGGCTAATTATGACGAGCAAGGCTGGCACTCCAATCCTTATATAGGTAGAGAATTTTATGGGATTTGGGGAGATTTTGACGTGAAAATCACGATTGATAAATCTTACACCCTTGGAGGAACCGGTTATCTTCAAAATCCAAATCAAATCGGACATGGATATGAGGATAAGGGCGTAACTGTACCAAAGCCTACAGGAGAAACACTTACTTGGCATTTCAAAGCGCCAATGGTTCATGATTTCATGTGGGCTGCCGACCCAAAATATAGACATGAAAAAGTAGAAATGGAAAATGGGATCACTGTTCACCATTTATTTATCCCAACTGAAGAGACTACAGAGAACTGGGAAAAGCTAAAGGAATATACTCCAAAGGCAATTAACTTTTTATCTGAGCATTTTGGTCAGTATCCTTATAAGCAATTTTCTGTGATCCAAGGTGGAGACGGAGGGATGGAGTATGCCATGTCTACTTTAATCACTGGAGGAAGAAATTTAAGAGGCTTGGTTGGAGTAATGGCGCATGAGTTAGCACATAGCTGGTTTCATGGCGTTTTGGCTACAAACGAATCCTTATACCCATGGATGGATGAAGGTTTTACCAGTTATGCATCTAGTTTAACGATGTCAGAAATCTATAGCCCTTCCGAAAAACCTCTTGCAGGTTCTTATTCTGGCTATTATAGACTAGTGAAATCTGGTAAGGAAGAGCCTATGAGTACACATTCAGATCACTATCATACAAATTCAGCCTATAGTTCTGCAGCTTATAGTAAAGGTGCCGTATTCCTGGAGCAAATGGGCTATATCATAGGAGCTGATGTGCGAGATAGAGGAATGCACCGGTATTGGAATACCTGGAAGTTTAAGCATCCAAATGCGAATGATTTGATCAGGGTGATGGAGAAAGAGAGTGGTTTGGAACTGGATTGGTATAAAGAATACTTTGTTTATACGACCAAAACCATCAATTACGGGATCAAAGAAGTGAATCCACAAGGAGATCAAACAGACATTATTTTAGAAAGAATCGGTTTGATGCCAATGCCTATTGACTTGGTGATTACCTATAAGGATGGAAGCCAGGAAATGGTTTATTTACCATTAGCGATCATGAGAGGAGAAAAAGCACCTGAAGCAGGGGCTCCAAATAGGATCTTAACAGAGGATTGGCCTTGGACTAATATTTCCAAGAAAATTACCATTGATAGAAAAATGAATTCCATTAAATCTATTGAAATTGATCCGAGTAAAAGGTTAGCTGATGTTGAACAAGAAAATAATAAAGTGGAGTTTTAATGCTCCCTTTTATTTGCTATA